>OZ241866.1:0-4280859 GCA_965203155.1 Chloroflexota bacterium | reverse complement strand
GCAAAGGCTTCCTCGTCCGGCATCGGTGCGTCCGGCGCCGCGAGATGGATGGCGAGGCCCAGCAGACCCATCTCCCAGCCGACGCCGGTCGCCCCCGGTCCGTATTCGTCCCAGTGATCCGAGAGGTGCGCCGTGTGCGTGAGCGTCAGCCGCGCGCGGCCGGCGCCGTCGTCCGAGACACGGCCCTCCACCCAACTCACGTCACCGCCGAACTCCCAGGTGACCGCGAAATGCGCTGGCGGTTCGCACGTCGTGATCTCGCCGCCCGCGTTGCCCTCCAACTGGTAGCGGCCGCCGAGTCGTAGCTCGCCGCTGATCGGCAGAAACCAGCGTGGAATGCGCTCGCCGTTCGTCACGGCGTCCCACAAATCATCAACCGTCGTCCTGAAGCTGCGGGCAAGCGTGACTGCGCTGGCAGCTTGCCCATCGCGCTCCAGCAATGACACGGTGCGTTCGATGCTCGGGTGTGCCCCGCTGAGATCGGCGACCCGGCCACGACCCATGGGACTGGTGCGACTGCTCAAGATCGTCACGGTTGGGGTTTCTCCTCTTGGATCTGGATCAAGTTGCCGCACGTATCGTCGAGTATCGCGGTGATGACTGTCCCGAGGTCTGTTGGCGGCTGTACGAATCGCACACCTTTTGCCACGAGACGCTCGTATTCGGCTTGCACGTCGTCGACCGCGAAGGAGGTACTGGGGATCCCGTCCTCCACAATCGCCTTCAAGAACGGACGGACCGCGGGATGGGCATCAGGCTCAAGCAGAAACTCCGTCCCCTCAGGGTCTTCCGCGGATACCACAGTGATCCAGGCGTACTCTCCCAAGGGAATGTTGTGCTTTAACTGGAAGCCAAGCGTTTCCGTGTAAAAGCGAAGCGCCTTCTGTTGGTCGTCTACGAAGACGCCGGCCAGGTGAATTCTCATCTTTCACATGTTCCTTTCATCTGTTGAGATCGGCCAACGCTCCGCGATGGCCTTCAGCGGGCCGCCCTCGAACCAATGAAGCTTTGACCTGCCCTGGCGCCTTGTGCGAATCAGCCCGGCGGCCTCCAAGACGCCCAGATGTTGGGTGATCGCCTGCCGCGAGGAGTTGATTCCGTGCTTCATGGTCAGGCGTGCGCAGAGTTCGAAGAGCGACTGACCTGACCGATCGACGAGTTCATCCAGGATGGCTCGTCTGGTTGGGTCAGCGATCGCACGATATACGTCCACAAGACCAGCCTAAGGCAAGTGTTCGCTTGCATGTCAGGGCCCATTATAGGCAAGTTCATGCTTGCATGTCAACTGCTCAACTTTAGTCGCCTCAGCCTTCGGACTCCAGATCGCCAAGGATGGTTGCTCCCTGGTCGCTCCAGGTTCTCGGCTGCGGATCGGAGTCTACCGAGTTCGACCTGCTCGCGGCGCTCTCTATGGAGGCCGGGCGGGTGGTGCCCCATGACCGGCTGCTGAGGCGGGTGTGGAGTCCGGGAAAGCCGGGGAACCTGCGCCGCAAGCTGGGCGACGACGCCGAACACTCCACCGACATCTTCGCCGAGCCTGGCGTCGGCTACCGTATGCCCAAGGGGGATGGGAAGAAGGACATAGTGGGCACTGACTTTGGAGCAGGAATCTTGTAGCGGATCCGTTAGGCGTAGGACACTGGCTAAGGCCGAGAGCCGCCAGACCGACGGGGCAGAGGCTCGCCGAATCTTGTCAAGGGCCGCTTGCCCCTTTCCTCATGGCGGAAAGTTCGCAAATCGGTACGCCTTGGCCCCCCCTGACAGGACTCGAACCTGCGACACGCGGTTGGGGCTGATCGCCGTTCAGCCGTTGCCCTCTTGGCTGTCTCGCCACTCCTCGTACTCGCGGCAGTCTTGTAGTGGTCAGCCACAACTGCTTACAACCACCCGGACCGTGACAGTATCTCGCGTGCCACCTCTGTAATCGAGCGGCCGTCACCGTTCTCGACCGTGAAGTCCTCGGCCCGCGCCTTAGGCAACGTCTCGGCCAGCCGCAACGAGTTGGCCAGCAACTGCTCTTGCAGCATCCCGATGTCCCGGCTGCGGACCCGCTGCTGCATCGTCTCGACGGGGGCTACCAAGAGGCAGACGATAGGCTCGGCACCTGGTACGGCCTCGCGATAGTACTTCAGGTCCGCCTTGTCCTCCAGCGCGCAGGCGACGACCAGTCGCTCGGCCCCCAAGGCCACGAAATTGGGCCACATCGCCGCCAGATTGTCGTACATCAGCCGCTCGCCCTGCTCCCCTCGTCGTGGATGCATCAGCGACAGCGTGTCCAAGTCCACGGCCGCGTGGGCCACGCCGGCGTCCTCAAGCAGATCGGACAACTCCGACAGCACCGTCGTCTTCCCCGATCCCATCGCCCCCGAAATCACCAGCATCGGCACACTCATGTCACTCCTGCTGAGACATGCGGCCCTTTCCCTGCTCAACCGTCAGGAATGCCTCACACCGCCAGAGCGCCTCGATGTTGTCCGGCCACTTCAGCATGCCGGCTGCCTCCCCGGGAATGGCCCATCTCCAGGCGTCGTGCTCCCGGGACAGCGTCGGATCGCCACCGTCAACCTGGGCCACGAATACGTGCTCGACGATCTCGTCCGGCCCGGGCCCGTAGGCCTCCCGCCACTCGTCTCTAACCGGAAAATGGTACGTGAAGTCTACGAATTCGATTCCGGATGGTGTAAACCGCGTCTCCTCGAAGACCTCCCTCGCGGCACCTTGCAGAAGCGTCTCTCCCTCCTCAAGGGCCCCGGTTACACCCTGCCAGAACGCTCCTCGTTTCGTGACCCGACGCAAGAGTAGGTACTCGCGACCGTCTCCTTGCTCTCTGAACAGAAAGACGCAGACCTGAATCGGCAGCCGAAACTTGGTCATGCGCCGTTAGTCCGTCGTCAATCTGACCTGCCCGCAATCTTTGTGACGCCGTTATGCTAGTGCAGCAAGGACAAGGAGAGGCTTGACTCCAGCGGCGAATATCGCAGGCGCAGGCCAGATCGCCCCTGAACAGGACTCGAACCTGCGACACGCGGTTGGGGCTGATCGCCGTTCAGCCGTTGCCCTCTTGGTTGTCCCGCCACTCCTCGTACTCTGTCGCTTTCTTGGCCAACTGACCTACTCCTGAACTTTAGACGACCTGCTATGTGCCTACACGCGCCCGACCATGTCGTCCCACATACCGAGCGCTGTCTCGGTTGATAGTGGGACGTCCAGTGTCGAGTCGCCATCTGTACGGACATGCATCGCTGTCTGGTCATCACCCCAGATGGGCCCGAACGGTTTCGATGCCAAGACGCAGAGCATCTCGAGTAGTGTGACTCTACGGCTCGTCTCAGTTTCCTTGATGCACTGCATGAACAGATGCAGAAAACCCGGGTCATGGGAAGCCCAGTAGCGAACCGCGTCCTTTTCTCCCTTCCACAGTAGTCCGCGGAAGTTGAAGTAGTCGACCTTCAGGTAGTCCAGCATGCCGTTGACGTTCATATCGACAGCTTGAACGTAGACAGGGTCGTCGGACAGGTCCAGTCGCCTGGCGATCCTGAGGAACAGGTTCGTGAACCACCACCTGTCGTATCTCTGGCGGTCGTTTAGCAGTTCAAGCTCTACTCCGCCGAGAACTTTCTCGCGCGCGCGGCCCAGGCACCCGGACTCGTCCTTCTTGATCCGGCCGTCTCCCATGCGCAGCAGCGTGGTGCCGTTGGACGTGTACGGGTTGACCGGCCTATCGGACTCGATCATGTCGTTTAGTTCCTGTACGGAGAGGAATCTGAGGTCCGTGTGCCGGTCGTCGACTACGGTGTGTCCCATGTCGATCAGCGCCGCCATATCAGAAGCGATAATTACGAGGTCGTAGTCACTGGCTGGCGTCATTTCATCGCGAGCCGTCGAACCGATGACCATGATCCCATCGATCGCCTCTCGCCGACGTAGGCGGACAATCAACTCATCCAGAGGCATCTTGAGAGTCGCGCTGTATCTGGTGAATTGTGTTGACGAGCTCTTCGGGTGCATGACGTCCGCGTCTCCCGCACTCTTTCATCGGAAAGCCGGGAAGGCCACCGGAATCAACATAGAGGTTCTTGGTCCTCGTGTCTACTTGATCCCACCTGACAGGACTCGAACCTGCGACACGCGATTGGGACGACCGCCGTTCAGCCGTTGCCCTCTTGGCTGTCCCGCCACTCCTCGTACTCGCGGCGACCTTCCTCGCTGAGGGGGTAGTACGTCTTCAACGCGCCGCCTTGTTGCAGGCGCATCCGGCTGAAGACTTCCCATTCCTCGTGCTCCGTTGCCCGCTTGACCAGCTCGGGCGCGAGCTTGATCGGCACCACCACCGCGCCGTCGTCGTCGGCGATGATGATGTCACCGGGGATTACCAGCACACCCCCGCAGCCGATGGGCACGTTGAAGTCCCAGGGCCACATGTTCACCTGACCGGCGGAGTTGGGCGTGAAGCCGCGCGTCCACAAGGGCAGCGGCGTCTCGAAATCCCGCACCTGCGGGTAGTCCCGGATGCAGCCGTCCACGATGACGCCCTTCCCGCCTTGGGCCTGGAAATAGGTCAAGAGCATCTCGCCAAAGCAGCCCGTCCGCATCTGGCCGCGTGCATCCACCACCATCACGTCGCCCGGCTGCACGTGCTCCAGCACGGCCCAGAGCGCGCTGCGCTGCTCCGTCTGCCCCGCGCCCAGCCCGGTCGTCTGATCTTCCCGCTTGGGCAGGAATTGGAGCGTAATCGCCGGTCCGACCACCTTGGTGCCCGGCGTGCGGGCGATGGGGCCTTGCAGATAAGCGTCGCGGATACCTAGCCCACTGAGCGTGCCCGTAGCCGTCGCACTGCTCACCTGGTACAGGTCGGTAATCAGATCGGCCGGCGGGCGCTCGAAATCCTTGTTCATCGGTCTGCTCCCTCTCTTTACTTGGGCACCGGTAGCTTACACGGAGACTACCGACCCGGACTAGGGTAGGTTACGCCGTTGCGTAAGGAATCCTGCTCTGGCCCCCTCCCTCGCCCTCCCCCGTTCCGACGGGGGAGGGGATAGGCTGTACCGCCTCCCTGGCCCGCGGCCATTACCACGGGGAGGGATGAGACCGTCCCCCCGTCGGGACGGGGGGACCATAGGGGGGCCAGCTACGGCTGCTACGGTATCATAGCGTAAGCGACACGATTGCCGATCGTTTCGAGATTGCTGACGGAGGGTACACATGTCCAAGACACTCAAGCTGGCCTTTGTCGGGTGCGGTGCGATTGCCCCGTATCACCTGAACGGCATCAAAGAACATGCCCCGCGCATCCAGGTCACGGCCGCCATTGATCCCAACCGCGAAAAGGCCGAGGAGATCGCGGCCGAAACCGGCGCCCAGGTCTTCGGCTCACTGGAGGAGGGGCTGGCCGACGGCGACTTCGACGCGGTGGACATCCTGACGCCGCACCACTTGCACGAGCCGCTGGCCATCCAGGCGTTTGCGGCCGGCAAGCACGTCGTGCTGGAGAAGCCGATGGCGACGACGCTGGCGGCGTGCGACCGCATTTTCGCCGCCGCCAGACAGGCCGGCACGGTGTTCATGCTCGCCGAGAACGCCCAATACTGGCCGGAGATCGTCAAGGCGCAGGAGTTGATCGAGCAGGGCGCCATCGGCGACATCATCACGGCCCGCGCCGCCTTTTTCATGCCCCTGGACCCGTATTGGTTTCCAGGTGACAATCCTTGGCGCCTCAACCGCGAGATGACCGGCGGCGGCATGACCATTGACGGCGGCTCGCACTGGCTACGCCCGCTCCGCATGTGGCTCGGCGAGGTGGATGAGGTGGTCGCCGTGTTGGACTATCCGGTCGCCCAAATGCAGGGCGAGTCGCACGTGCGCTCGCTAATGCGCTTCCGGTCCGGGAAGTTCGCCACCTACGACGGACTGCAGGTGGACTACGAGGGTGTAATGGCCCCGGAGCCGTGGTGGCGCGTCACGGGCACGCGCGGCGAGCTACTGATCGAGGGCGGATTGAAAGGCGGCGCCCTCTACATCTACGACCGCGATAACCCGGAAGGCAAGCTCGTCCAAGAGCCGCTCGGCTATCCGCAATCCTTCGGCCCGGAGCTGGCCGACTTTGCCGCGGCCGTCCTCGATGGCAAGCCCCTGGAGGCCGGCCCGGAAGAGTCGCTCGGCGAGCTACGGCTGGCGCTGGCGATCTATCGCTCCGCCGAAACTCACCAATGGGAAAAGGTCTGGGACTAGGCGCAGACGCCGGCGGGCTGCATGTCGCATCCGTCATTCAGTAGTGTCTCAGTTTGAAAATGTCAGCCCGGCAGCCTCCTGGACGAGCGGCTGTCGCTGCCCTTGCGGATGGCCACAGCCATCCCGCAGAGCGTCCTATTTGTGCTTTGATAAACGTATAGATTATAGTAGTGTTTCAGTTTGAGTTGCCCGCTCCGGGGGACGCGCATCGGTGCCCGCCGACCGGGGATGGCTGGGATAACAGGGGGCAGCGGCACCGCGCGCGTCAGGCCCACCTGGCCCCGACCAACGCCGGATTTCAAACTGAGACACTACCTACCAATGAGTTGCATGCCGGCTTCCCAGTGCTGACCGCGAGGGGCACGAACACAACCCACACCACCCTGCGGCGGCAGCACTGGGATGGTGCGGTCCATTGGTACTGAGCCACAATCCCGACCGTGAGGGGGCTTTCTCATGTTCCGGCGTTTGGGCTGTACCATCATCATCATCGCCGCCTTGCTCTACGGACTCGGAAATTGTGGAATAGGGCCACTCGCCTCACTCCTAGCCGAACCCAAAGACGGTGGATACGCCTACTTCAATCAAGGCCCAGAGTTCAATCCTCGCCATTATCTTGGACAAGGGAATGCCTACGACTGCTCCGACTTCTACAATCAGGAACAAGCTCAGGCTGTGCTCAATGCAGACCGCTCCGATCCGAACTGGCTTGATGGCGACCACGACGGCATTGCCTGCGAACGCCTACCCCACATCACTCCACCAGAGCACATCAGCTATGTCTACGTCACAGTAACTCCACAGCCAACTCCACCCCCTACCCCAACCCCAACGCCCGGCCCCTCTCCCACACCCCGCACCACCATTGATCTAACAACACGGAGCACCACGCAACGCCTCCGTTCCGGCCACTATGTCTGCTACTGCCAGCGGTACAACACCACACCGGGACGACCGCGCTGCGATCAACGGTTTCGACCACCGGAGATTTGCCGCTGGGTGCCCTAGAGGAGAATCACATGAAGCTCATCGCGTTCTTCCTCTGGCTGATAGTTGTCCTGCTCGCCTTCATCATTCATCCCTTGCTTGCTATCCTCATTGTCGGCATTTCGGGGATCAGCTTCTTCATCCATGCCCTGGTCACTGGACCAGCCTGGCTTGACAAGCTGGAAGGAGTCGAGCGCGATGAAGACGGCTTTATCCGGGGATCGGGCGGCTAGCCGCTGTTCAATCTTTGCGATCAGCAGCAAGCACCATCAGTTGACATTCCAGAGCAGCCAGATCGCCAGCAATAGCGGCGGCGGCTTCAGCATAGCCCTCGCCAGAGAACTGGTCAATCCGGCCCTGGAGAGTGCGGAGCATACCGTCAACCTCATTCAGCTTCGCCAGTGGCATAATCAAAGCGGAAAGCCCCCGGAGCCGTTGTTCAAGACACCGACCCCGAATCAGACCAATACTATACAAACACTCTTGGATAGTGTGCTCAAGACCCTGCACCTCCCGCTGCCGTTGCTCAACCAGACGCTGACGCCAGTTCTGTAGCTCACCAACAGAGTTCCGTTGCGACGGGGGAGGGAATAGGCTACCTGCGAGGGTCTTCCTTGACTAACGATCACGAGCGGCTGTGCGTTGTTGCCGATGGGCCGCTGACTGTTGCTGCGACGGTTGAGCTGGCGCTGCGCTATACCGTCGGGCGGCTCGGGTTTCGGGCTGGCGGCAACCTCTGGCTGTTTTACGACATCCGGCAGTACACGGAGCAGCGCACGCAGCATCTCCTGGCCGACGACGGCATAGTGGTCACTGGGCCGGCCGGCACGACTTGGGCCGGCGCGATGCTGGCGGACGGGCGGGTGGTGCGGACACTGGACACAATTCCGCAGCTGCCGGAGTTCTTGTACGGCCTGCACGTCACCTGCACGGGCGGCGAGACCGGCCCCGGCGAGACGGTGACTATCCAGATCAGATCGCAACCCGACGGCTTTGCGCTGCCCCAGAACGCGATTGACGCCTTTCACTTCTGGCTGGTCGAGGACCCCACGGGCGCATTGCGTTTCGAGCACGCACCCGGCGAGAAATACCACTACTATCAGCCGCGAGACGCGCAGCTTTCCGTCTTGCAGAGCAATCCGCTGACCATCACAGCCGGCGCGGCCACGAACATCCGCGTCCACTGCCCGTCCCTGTCCACCGGCCGCACGACCGCCCGGCTGCGCGCCGAGGACGCCTACGGCAATCCGGCCCGGCCGCCCGATAGGCCGCTCACGGTGGCCTCGTCAGCCGAGCAACGGACAGTACCACCTATCGCCAGCTCGGCTCAGGACGTGGAGCTGGCCGTCGGCGGCCCGTTCGATGCGGCGACCGTGACCAGCCAGGACGTTCCCACGAGCCGGAGCAACCCGATACGGGTGAGCGACGCGCCGGCGCAGCCGCAGCTCTTCTGGGGCGAGCTACACGGCATGGCCTTCAACCAGCGGCCCTACCGCGAGTATTTCGAGTGGGCCAAGGAGGTTGCCTGCCTCGACTTCGCGGCCGGTGAATACTTCTCGTACAACGCCTGCGTGCAGGAAACCTGGGATACGCTCATCGAGGTGTGGGAGGCGTTCGAGCAGCCCGGCACCTTCATCTCGCTGCCGGCCGTGGAGTACGGCACGCCGCCCGACATCAGCCACCGCATCGCCTTCTACCCCTCCACGCGCGGCCTGCCGCCGATCCTCTGCGAGGAGCGCCAGGCCGCCCACGACCCGAACCTGATGGCCCGATACAGCCCGGAGACGATTGTCTGCGCCGACTACCGCGCGCTGTACGACCTCGTGCGCCGGCACAACGGCCTGTTGCACGGCCACTTCCATACGCAGTTCTACGCCGGTGAAGACTTGGCCGAGATTTATCAGAAGCAGCCGTCGGACCTTGAGGCCGAGGAGCGGAAGATCAACCGGGCGCTCCAATCCGGCCTGAAACTGGGCATTGTCGGCGGCAGCGATACCCACGATTCCCGACCGACCAACCCCTTTCCCGAACCGGGTCCGGTGCGTCCGGCCGGCATCACGGGCGTCTGGGCCGACCGCCTGGATCGGCCGGCGCTGTTCGCAGCCCTCCGGCAGCGGCGCTGCTACGCGACGACCGGCGGGCGCATGATCGTAGATTTCCGCGTCAACGGGCAGCTTATGGGCGCGACGGTCCGCGCGGACCGCTACCGGCTGCGGGTGGAGGCGCTCGGCACCGCCGACATCAGCCACATCGAGTTGCTGGAGAACGGCGTCGTGCGGCGCTCATTCGAGCCACGCCGGCAGCACGCCATCGTCGAGGACGAGTGGCCCGCCCCAGCCAATCACGCACCAGGCGTCCACTACTGCTACGCCCGCCTCTTCCAAGCCGATGGCGAGCGCGCCTGGACCAGCCCCGTCTGGCTGGCAGCCTCCCCCTAGAGTCAAGCTGTAGTGGCGCAACATGTTGCGCCCGTCCCCCCGTCCCGACGGGGGGGGGGACCATAGGGGGGCCGGAGCCGGTCGGCATTCCCACACGCATGTCCATTGGTATGCTGCTGCCGACGCCGCGCCCCGGGGCAGCCACCGGGCGGCCGAGACAGCGGAGCAAGCGCAGTGCAAAGCAAGGACAACGCACCATCCTCGGACCGGATGCCGGTCGTATCGGCCGCCGGCACGCCGTATGAGGTTGGCCTCGCCATCGGCCGCCACCGCCAGCACCGTATCGCTGCCCGCGTCGAGGCCATGCGCGAGCGGCGGCGGTCGGTCGGCATAGACGATGCTACCGCCTACCGGTCCGCACAGCCGTATCTCGCGCTGACGGAGGGTCTGCTGCCCGATCTGGTGGTCGAGCTGGCCGGTATTGCCGACGGCGCCGGGGTGCCGTTCTTGGAGCTGTTTCGCCTGAACTGCCCCGGAGCGCGGCTACCGGCCGAATCTCCCTGGCTACGCCGGCGCCAGGAGCAGCGGACGCCCGGCGGCGGCTGCACGAGCATGGTGTCGCGCGGGCCGGATGGCGTGGTGCTGGGACACACGGAGGACTTTGCCCCGGAATGGCGCGACGATCTCTACGTGCTGCGGATGCAGACGGGCAAGACCCGGCTGTGCGCGCTCAACTACGCGCAGACGCTGGCCGGCTGCGCGGCAGCGGTCAACGGCGCCGGACTGGTCCAGGTGATCGATTCGCTGCACGACCGCCGGCATCCGCTCGGTATCTCGGCGCATTTCCTCGCCCGTGCTGTGCTGGCATACGACGACATTGACGGTGCCGTGGACTTCCTGCGGTACACGCTGCCCCGCGACGGTGGATTCAACCACCTGCTGGTCCAAGGCACGCGGGTCGTCAACGTCGAGGCTGGTCCGGCCGGTTTTGCCGTCGAGGAGGTAGCTGCGGACACCTATGCCCACACCAACCACTACCTCAACGTCCACAGCCAGGCACGGCCGGAACCGGCCGCCAACTCCCTCACCCGCCGCAGCCGTGCGCTGGCGTTGCTGCGTCCCGCGATGACCGTACAGGACATGTACGGCGCGCTCGCCGACCGCGACGGCTACCCGGATAGCATCTGCCGGGAGCGGACCATTGGTGCCTTCCTCGCCGACACGCGAGACGGGGCGGTCCGCATCGCCTGGGGCCAGCCGGTACCCGACGGCGCCACCTTCCACCGCTACTCCGTGCCGTAGCCGCGCGGCGCCAGGTTGCCGATACGCTCTATCCGGGCTAGAGTAGTTATGAAGGGAGTGCGTATGAAGTTCCGTCTACCGAGCGTCCTCAAGGGCAGCGGCGTCCGTCCCGACCGGATCGAGAAGCTGAATGAACGGCTGGCGCCGGAGCAGCGGGCCAAGCTGCCGCCAGGCCAGTTCGAGACCAAAGGCTGGCCGGTGCTGCACTACGGCGGCGTGCCTTCCTTCGATCCGGCAACGTGGGACTTCTCCGTCTCCGGCTTAGTCGAGCACCCGCTACGCCTGTCCTACGAGGAGTTCCGGGCGCTGCCCACCACCACGGTTACGACCGATGTCCACTGCGTGACGCGCTGGAGCAAGTTCGACATGCAGTGGGAAGGCGTGCCGATGCGGACCATTCTGGAGCGCGTCACGCCGGAGCCAACGGCCCGCTACGTCATCGCCCAGTGCGAGCAGGGCTTCACCGCCAACCTGCCCATCGAGGCCATCTTGGACGACGACGTGCTCCTCGCGCACCGCGCCGACGGGACCGACCTGACGCCGGAGCACGGCTGGCCCCTGCGCTTGCTGGTCCCCAAGCGCTACTTCTGGAAGAGCGCCAAGTGGCTGCGCGGGCTGGAGTTCCGCGCCCACGACGAGCCGGGGTTCTGGGAGCGCAACGGCTACAACAACAACGCCGACCCCTGGACCGAAGAGCGCTACTGGTAGACGAAAAGCAGGGGCCGTTTACTGTTCCTCGAAGTAGGCTTCATCCACACGCTTGACCACGTAGCTCTGGACTTCGCTAACGCCCACGTTATGGTCAAGCATTAGCTCGGCAAGGTCGTGCCCATCAATTAATATGATCTGCTTGTCTGACCAATCGGCAGATTCCTTTGCACTCTGCGTGAACTCCGACGTAGTAATCAACACGCCCTTGCGTGCCCTGTGCATGTCCAGGCTGCCGGAGAACTCCCGGACAACCCGTGCTCCAACCGTCCCTTCCCACCGTTTGGCCTGGATGTAGACCAAATCCAGGCCGAGGCGATCTTCCTTGATGATTCCGTCTACCCCGCCATCGCCACTCTTGCCGACTACTTCTCCGGCATCTCGGCGTGAACCGCCATATCCCATCGCCAACAAGAGGTCAACTACCAGTGACTCAAACCTCCTGGGTGACGTCTGTTTCATCTGCTGGCGTAGCTCCTGTATCAGTTGTGCTCTGATCCTCTCGAAGATGTCTTCAAGCGCCTCGTCAGGGGTATCGCTCTCAGCGGTAGCTTCAAATGCCTTACCAGAAGCATCATTCTCAGGAGTTGCTTTTGGCCTGGGCGGTCGTCTGCTCTCCCTGTTGGAACGTCGCCGAAAATCCTGAAACTCCGAGAACTGGTTCAGGTAGGCGTTATCGATTCGTTCTGGATTTCCACGCAAGGCCTCGCGACCACGCTGAGTAATGCGGGTGCGTCCTCGTCCAGTGCGCTGCAGCAGAACTGCGCTAGTCAGGTGATTCCTTGCCCACGATACGCGGTTGTAGAGTCGAGTCTGTCTTCCACTAGGTACAAGCTCTGCCCGCTCATCCGGCGTGAGATCGAATTCGTCGGCCAATGCCTCGACCAGAGCAGCTTGCTGGTGCTCCCGGCCATCAGCGACAATCCGCAACAATGGGAGCATCAAAGTCTGGTAATCAGGAATCGCCATTGTGTCACCTTACTCTTCCGTCTTGCAGGCGTAGTCATACGAATGCCGACCTTGGCTATCGAGCGGAGCTATTCTAACTCGCCGGCCGCATCCTGTCGCACATCGCCGATGGCCTTTTCCATCCGATGGACCTCGGCCGACCCGGTTGCGAGCCGCACGAGGTAGCCGTCCTAGGTTTGTGTGGTGCGGTAGCCGAGCCGCTCGTAGAGCCGGATGGCGCCCGCGTTCTCGCCGATCACACCCAGCGACATCGTCCGCTTGCCCATTGACTTGGCGGGCTCCTCAGCCTTCCGCAGCAGCGCCGTCCCGACGCCCCGGCCGCGGTACGCTGGATCAACGGCCAGGGAATCGACGACGAATTCATCGGCCTTGGTGCCGTCGGTCAGCAGCAGGAGATTGAGCAACATGCGGATCGCCCGCAGTGGCGAGAAGCGCGTGAAGAGCGCTCCCATGTTCAGGTGGTAGAACTCCTGGCCATTCGTTCGGATAGTCAGGAGACCGGCGAATTGCCCGTCAACGCACGCCGAAAGGCAGCTCGTCGTATCCACCGAGTCCCGAAAGAGACGCATGAGGTCGTCGGCGTGCCGGAAGCCAATGCGGAACTTCTCGGCGAATGCGTCGTACACCACGCGCAAGGCATCGTCCACGTGCCGTGCCTCAAGGCCATCCACGATCTTCACTTCCGCCGTCTTCACGGTCTAGCCCCCTTTGGCCTCCCAAACCGGACAAAATCGGGAATCTTTGAGCATCCTACCGGATACGCCCCCCTGAGCTGCCAGTGGGCGTGGGAGTATAATGGGGATGCAGTCGAGACCCCTACGAAAGGGCCGGACATGATGACGAGCGTGAAGGCGAGGTTCTCGAATGGGGTGCTCACGCCGTTGGAGCCGCTTGATCTGGAAGACGGCGCCGAGGTCACGGTGTCCATCGCTGCCGCCCGGGTGGCGGGAGAGGCCACTCCAGTGGCAAAGCGCGGGTTGGCCGCTATCGCGGAGAGGGTTTCGGAACTCCACAAATCCATGTCCCCAGGCGCCTGGGACGGTCTTCCCGCTGACCTCGCCCAGAACAAGAAGCACTACCTCTATGGCCATCCGAAGGAAGATGGCTGATGGGCGTGGTCTTCGCAGATGCAGGCTACTGGATAGCGTTGTGGAACCCCAGAGACGCGCTTCACCGGCAGGCGATGGCTTTTGCTGATGCCTTGGAGTCGTCTGACATCGTGACAACGCAACTGGTGTTGGTTGAAGCGCTAAACTCCATGGCCGGCCAGCGTGAGTTTCGGCGGGCCTTCGCAGCGCAGATGGTCCAGGAGCTTGAGACCAACCCCGACGTAGAAATCGTGCCGCAGACGGACGCGCAGTTCAGGGCTGCGGTGGAGCGGTACGCTGCTCGCAGTGACCAGCGTTGGAGCCTCACGGACTGCGCGAGCTTTCTCGTCATGGAGGAGCGGAACATCACCGCGGCGCTGGCCTACGACCGAGATTTCGAGCAGGCCGGGTTCGTAGCCCTCCTTCGAGAGAGCCAACGATGAAAACGCCTGTCAGGTCCAGATACTCGAATGACGTGTTCGTGCCGCTCCTGTCGTGCCGGGCACATTGGCACTAATCCACGCGGTGATACAATCGGCCCAGGCTGCGTGTAGCACGGGACTCGGATGCCCGCTCCCGCCGAGCCGGAGCCGCGGGTCGTCACCGTACCCCGGATGCGTGCAATCCACGTAGGCGATGCCCTGGTCCCGGAGAAAGCGCACATACGGCGTCTGGCCCTCGCGGTCACGCGGCAGTCCCTCCAGGATCGCCACCAGCAGGCGGGAACCCCGGTCCCGCGTCAGCCGATCCATCCGCGCCAGGAGGCGTTGCGTCACCGGCTCGATCTGTTGCTCGCGCCCACGCAGCGTCCAGCGTAGCTGGCTCAGATGCACCAGCGAGACCAGTGCCGAGCGGTCCTCCAGCGGCCAACCTCGGATGTAAAACGGGTCTCGATGGGTCAGTTCGCCTTCTGCGATGAGTACGTGCGGTGGGGCCAGCCGCTCGCCGACCTGTGTGCGGAGCGTGACGACGTGCCGGTAGGCGCCGACGTTGCGCTCGCCGTGAAACGCGGCAAAGCCATAGATCACCAGGCTCGGTCGGAAGTCGGCCTCCCGGAACAACTGCTCCAGCAGCAGGAGCGACTGATAGGTGCCGTAGCCGCCGGTGCCGTAGTTGTCCACGCTGAGGCCGGGGAAGCGGGCGTCGAGCAGCCAGCCAAAGGCGTGCTCATCCACAACCCCATACCCCTGCGTGAACGACCCGCCGATAAGCGCCACCTGAGCGTGTGCCTCCGGTGGTGCGTCGGGCGCGGCGCGGGTGGCGCGGCGTCCGTCGAGCCAGAAGGTCATCGGCGCATTGCCGGTGTCCCAGGAGAGGTGGCCCCCCGGCCGGTTCACCCAGCCGAGCGTGGGGTGCTCAACGGCCACCTGCACCGGCAGTGGCAACGCGGCAATCGGCCGGATGCCGACCAGCCGCGCCGCGACCTCCCCTACCACCAAGCCGACGGCGACGGAGACGAGCAGCAGGATCAGCCGCGGTCGCCAGGTCGAGCGCATCGCTCTTTCACCGCGCTGCCCGGCCCTTAGCGCGCCGATACGGTGGCCGGCGCGGTGGTGGCGCCGGCAAATCGCGCCAAGCGGAACAGGTCAATGTCATGCTTTGTCTCGCCGTCCAAGGCGAGGTCCGCCATGATCTCACCCACGACCGATGTCATTTTGAACCCATGTCCCGAGCACGCCGAGGCCAGAGATACTTGGGGCCATTCGGGATGCCGGTCGAGGATAAAATGCTCGTCCGGCGTGTTGGTGAACATGCACACTTTGAGTTGCATCGTCGGCCCGTCGGCCAGGGGGAAATAGCGGCGCAGGAAGGCCCGCAGGACCGCCTCATCCTCGGCATCGAACGTGCGGCTCACCGTATTCGGGTCTACGACCTCGCTCCGGTGATGGTATTTGCCGATCTTAAAGCCGGGCACGCCGTATACCGGCGTGCAGTAGGCGTAGCCCTCGTCGCCCACCAGGCCCATCACGGGCAACCGACCCACCTGGAACAACTCCGGCTCTTGCGGTTGAAACCAGCCGAGCACCTGCCGCTCGACACGGAGAGGCAGCCGCAGCGCCGCCAGTAGCTCGCCCACCCACGGTCCCGCCGTCAGCACGAGCCGGTCAGCACGGTACGTGTCTCGCGTCGTCGTGACCCGCACCCCGTCGCCGTCCGGCTGCCAGTCGGTGACGGCCTCGTGGCCGTGAACCTCCGCCCCAGCCGCTATCGCCTGCTCCACGTGCGCCACAACGCACCGCTCCGGTGGCAAGAACCCGCCCAGCGGCTCATAGAGCGCCCGCATCTCCTCCGGCAGGTGGCAAGCTGGATAGCGCCGGTTCACCTCGTCGGCTGACAGTACCTCGTGTGGGAGGCCGTGGTCCTGAGCCGAGCGCCACGCCCCCTCGAAATTGAACGTCCCGGGCGCCCCAATGTTGAGAATGCCGGTGATGAAGAGCAACTGCTCGTCCGCGGCCGTTTCGAGCGCCCGCCACAGCTCATAGGCGCGCAGGAGGAGCGGCACGTAGCTCGGATGCTCATAGTAGGCCTGGCGGATGATGCGCGTCTGTCCATGGGAGCTACCCAGCTCGTGCGGGATGCCGAACTGCTCCAGACCGAGCACCCGCGCGCCGCGTTGGGCTAGGTGATACGTAGTGGCACTGCCCATGCCCCCCACGCCGACCACAATCACGTCAAAGTGCCGCTTCATCGTTGCCATCGTCTCCGCCTCACTCCCGGACTGCGCTCACGCCCAGAGTATGCCACCTGCCGCTGTCGGAATGATGCCACCGGCACCGCACGGAGCCAGCGGCCGGCGAGCAACTGCGTCGCCCCCTACTCGTTCATTTGTTCGGGTGCGCGGCGCGGCCTACCAATCTCCAGCGGCCGCAGCGCACCAAGTCACGCGCAGGAGGCGAGGAGATGAAGGCAGGAACCAGCATCGTCGTCGAGCGCCCTATCGAAGACGTGTGGGCGTTCGTCGCCAATATCGAGAACATGGATCAGTGGGTCGTGGGCGTCACCGAGCCGCGCCTGTCCAACGGCCGAGACATGGGCGTCGGGGTGACGTACACCAGTAAGTACACCTATGCCGGGAAGACCCACACGATTGACTATGAGGTCACGGCCTACGAGCCGCAGCGGCACTTCGCCACCCAGTCCACCGAGGGGCCGTTCCCGTTCAAGGGCGAGCTTGATCTGGAGCGTGCGGGCCAAGGTACCAAGGTCACCAACACCATTGACGCCGGCTCGGATGGTCTCTTCACGACCATCACGTTCAAGCTGCTCGGCCCCCTGGTCCGCATCAGTATGCGGCGCCAGCTCCACAAGGAATTGGTCGCCCTGAAATCTATTCTGGAAGCCGGCTAATCCTCGTGTATCATCGTGCCGGTAAGCAGGAAGGGGCCGGGCTATGCCCATTATTGACTGTCATGTCCATACCTGGAGCTGGGCCGGGTTTACACCGACCGAGGCGGGACGCGACCACTGGGACCGCTGCCTCGACTGGGCGGAAAAGCTCGATGTTACCTACCTGACAAGCTGCTTGCGGTTGTCCGGGGACAGAATCGATTCCCCCAATCCAACGGATCTGCACACTGCAAACGCCGAGAATCAGCGAATCGTCGAGCGGAGCCGTGGCCGAGCGTTGGGCCTGTGCTTCGTGAATCCCCGGTACACCGAAGCATCGCTGGCCGAGATGGAGGAGTGGATCGGCCGGCGAGGATTCGTGGGACTGAAGCTCCATGTCGCGCTGCACTGCGATCAGCCGGAGCTGGACCCGCTCGTGGCCTGGTGCGCCACCCACCGCGTCCCGGTCTGCCAGCATACGTGGGTCAAGACGATGGGCAACCTCCCAGGGGAATCCACGCCCATGATGTTCCGCGAGCTGGCGCAACGTCATCCTGACGCGATCATGGTGATGTACCACACGGGCGGCGATTTCGTGTACGGCGCCAAGGCCGCGCGCGGCGTAGACAACATCTATTGCGACCTCGCCGGCACCGACGCGGTGGACGGCAGCGTCGAGGCGCTGGTCAACGCCGTGGGCGCCGACCGGGTGGTCTTCGGCTCGGACCTCCCTGGCCGCGCCCTGACCTCGCAGCTCGCCAAGGTACTCGGTGCAGCGTTGAGTGACACCGATAAAGAGAAGATTCTGTACGGCAACATGGCGCGCATTTTGGCCCAGCGCGAGGATCGCTCCCCATGAGCACCACCGGCCACACACTGCCTCCGCTCGTTGACCTGAACTGCTACCTCGGGGAGTGGCCGTTTCGCCGCTATCCCTGCACCACCATAGACCGCCTGCTCGCTCGCATGGATACGCTGCGGATCGAGCGCGCCGCCGTGTCTCGCTTGGAGAACGTCTTCCTCAAGGATTGCCTCGTCGGCAACCGCGAGCTAGCCGCCTTGATCGCTCCCCACGCCGACCGTTTCATGCCCTTCTATACCGTCAATCCGGCCTTCCCCGGCTGGGAGGACGACTTGGCGCTCTGCCAAGAAGAGCTTGGGCTGGCACCAGGAGCCGGGGGCATCCAGCTGCATCCGAACTACCATGCCTACGACCTGGCCGGCAGCGCCGCCGCTGTCCTGCTCCACAGGGCGCAGGACGCCGGCCTGCCGGTGCGGGTCGCTACTGGGCTGGAGGACCCCCGCACCCAGCACTGGCTGGTGCAGGTACCGCCCGTTGACAACGCAACGCTGGCGAGCGCCATCGCCGCCTTCCCCGCCCTGCGCTGGATCATCGCCGGACTGAGCACCGGTCCCATCCTCAGCCTGTGGCGCGAGCTGGCCGCCCACCAGCCGCCGGAGGTCGTCTTCGACCTCTCGCTCGTGCAGGGGCCGCTCGACGAGTGCGCGCTGCTGGTGGAGAGCGTCGGCGCCGACCGTCTGGTGTTCGGCACCAACCTACCGCTCACCATCGCGGAGTCGCCGCTGCTCGCACTCCAATACGCCGACCTACCGGACGCGGTGAAGACACAGCTTTGCCACGACAACGCCCGGCGCTTGCTGGCCTGACGGCCATGGAAATATTGCCCTCAATAACGGGAGTGGAAAGTTGAAGTACGAGTACAGGCATGAGCGTATCCAAGCTAGGGTGCCTAGGGAAGTTTGGGATAACGGTAGGCGAAGCGAGCAACAGGTGTACAGCGAGCAGGACGTGCAGGAGACGCTCAACCGCTTAGGCGCAGATGGCTGGGAGCTAGTGAGTATGGAGCCGAAATGGATCCACAGCGCGTACTATGATTTTGGTACCGTGCCGGACATCATAGAGTGCTGGTACGCTACCTTCAAGCGTCCACTAGAGCAGTAGCCACGGACGGCGGATCGGGCGGCTCCGACGGGTCGGGCGTACAATAGGGCCGTGTACGTCATCGGCCTGACCGGAGCGATAGCCGTCGGCAAGAGCACCGTAGCGCAGATGCTCGCCGCCAAGGGCGCTGCCGTCATTGACGGCGATCAGGTCGTCCACACGCTGTACGCCTACAACCGCGCGCTCGTGGCCCGGATTGTCGCGCGTTTTGGCCCTGCCATGCTCACTCCCGACGGCTCCCTGGATCGGGCGGCGCTGGGCCGCACCGTCTTCGCGGACCCGGCGGCGCTCGCGGACCTGGAGACGCTCGTTTTTCCCGCGGTGCTCGCCGAGCAAGAGCGGCTGTTGGCACGGGCACAGCGCCGGCGGCGCGCCGTTGCCGTGCTGGATGCCGTGAAGCTCGTCGAGTCCGGGGCCGGGCGCCTGGTGGACGAGCTATGGATTGTCACCGCGCCGGCAGCCGCCCAACAGCGCCGCCTCCAGGACCGCGGCCTCAATGCCTCCGCCATCACCGCTCGCCTGGCGGCCCAGCAGCCCTGGGAGAGCAAAGCGGGACTCTTCCTGCAGGAGCCGCCACCACGCCCGGTCGTCATCCTGGACAATGGCGGCACGCTGGATGAGCTGGCGGCGCAAGTCGAGCGTCTGTGGCACGATCAATGGTCAGCGGTCAGTGGCTAGTGTTCCGGCCGCCGACGGCGAGTGAGCACACCGCTCCTCCCGGCCATCTGCGGATGGGATCATAGGCCGCGCCGCTGGCTCCCCTTCCCTGGAGAGAAGGGGCCGGGTGGCAGGTCAAAGCTGCACCACACCTGGCACTATCCGTGCGGCTTTGGCCTGTCAGGGGTTAGGTCCGACTACCGTGGCGCTGCGCCCGCGCCGCCTCCAGCGCCGGCACCACCGAGGCGGGGATGTCGGTCCCGCCCAGGACGTATTGCGGCAAGACCTCGAAGCCGTGAAAGTCGCTGCCGCCGGTAGCAATCAGGCCGTGCCGCCGCGCCACCGCACGCAACTCGGCGACCTGCGCGGGTGTGTAGTCGCCGTAGTAGACCTCCAGACCGTCGAGGCCGACGGCGGCGAGCCGCTGTAAGAAGGGATCGAGGTCGGGGATCAGCGGCGAGAGCGGATGGGCCACGACGGCGACACCGCCGGCCGCGTGGATCAACTCGACCGATTCCGCCGGGGTCAGTGTGGGGCGATCCACATAGGCCGGCCGGCCCTTCCCGATGTACTGCTCAAAGGCGTCGGCGACCGTTGCGACGTACCCACGCTCGACCATTGCCCGCGCGATATGGGGCCGACCGACCGATCCGCCGGCCAGTTCCTCGACCCGCTCCCAACGGAGCGGCAAGCCGAGCGTTCCCAGCCGCTCGACCATCGCGCGGCCGCGGTCGGTGCGCCCCAGCCGCAGCTCGCGCAGTCGAGCGACCAGGACCGGCGCGGCGATGTCAATGAAGTAGCCCAGCATATGGCACTCCACCGGGTCCGGAGCCGTACTCAACTCGACACCGGGGATCACCGTCACGGAGCCGCGTTCGGCCGCGGCGGCCGTCGCTTCGGCTACCCCGTCGGTGGTGTCGTGGTCGGTGATGGCGATGGTGCGGAGGCCGGCGGCGGCCGCGGCCGCGACGAGCGCACGGGGCGTCAGCAGGCCATCAGAGGCGGTCGTGTGCAGGTGGAGGTCAACTTCCGAGGCCGGGGCTGCCGGCGACGCCTCAGCGCGCGCGGCTGTATTGTCGGGATTATTCATCGTGGCTCTACGATCAGCTTCATTGCCGTCCGCTCTTCGTTATTGACGCGCACATCCACAAACGCCGGCACGCAGACAATATCCATGCCGGCCGGTGCTAGGTACCCGCGGGCGATGGCCACGGCTTTGATCGCCTGGTTGATGGCGCCAGCGCCGATGGCCTGCACCTCGGCGCGGCCAACGTCGCGGATGACTCCGGCGATGGCGCCGGCCACCGCGCTGGGCTTCGACTGCGACGATACCTTCAGAACCCGCACGGACCTTTCCCACTTCTCATCGCTGGCGTACTGGTTGCACGGCGGCGCGACGTTAGCTGCGCTACCCTGGTCTGCAAGCGGTCCTCCTACAGGACACCGCCAACCGAGATCAACACTCGGCGGCGCTGCCCCGGTGAATAATCCTGGCTAGTGTAGCCCTCGCGTCCTGGCGCTGCAATCCGCACCGGTGCTCGCAACCGTTGCGAGGTGGCGCCGGCCGCTACCGAATGCGGTCAGTAATGCGCTTGACTGGCCTCGTGGTGGCGCATAGGATGGTGAGGCGTAGCGAAGGAAGTATCCGGTGAGGTCGAAGAAAAAGCGCCCATTGCCACCGTCGGGTTCCGAACACGGCTTCATGCAAATCGGCGAGCTTGCCGCCCGGATGGGGGTGACGCAGCGCACGCTCCGCTACTACGAATCAATCGGATTGCTCACCCCCTCCGGCCGGATGGAGGGCGGCTTTCGCCTCTATTCGGATACGGACGTACATCGCTTGGAGCGGATCGTCGAGCTGAAGCGCCTGCTCGGCGTGCCCCTGTCGCTCATCAAGGAGATCGTCGAGGCCGAGGAATTGCTCCAGCAATTGCGTGCGGAGCGGCGGTCAACCGACGACCTGGTGGCGAAACGGGCCAGTCTGGAAAAGGCGATGGGGATTATCGAAGCGCAAGTCGGCTTCGTGCATGAGCGTATGAGCGCCATGCAGCAACTCCAAGACCGCTACCGGCGTCGCCTCAAGCGGACCCGCGCCCGGCTCGCCCGCCTCGATACGCATCTCGCCGAGCGGTCGGGGCAGGACAGCGGTGCTAGGAACTAGGAGCCGAGGCGCTGCTGCACGTACTCCACGGCGTTGCCGACGGTGCGAATGGCCTGCGAGTCCTCGTCCGGAATCTCCACGCCGTACTCGTCCTCGAAGGCCATAATCAACTCGACGAGGTCCAGCGAGTCCGCCTTGAGGTCGTCCACGAACGCGGTGTCCTCGGTAATCTGCTCGGCATCAACCTTGAGCGTGGCGGCAATAACTTCGGTGATGCGCTCGAAGGTCACGGTCGTGTCACTCATCGGAGCTAATCCTCTCTCTGGTAGTTGTAGGTAGGCGCTCGCCATTATACACGCCGACACGCCGCCGGTCTGTGGCGAGCCACGCCGATGCAACGTCCCCCCGCGGCGCCGGGGGACTAGAGGGGGGCCAGCCCTAACCCCGGCCGGCCTTTCCCGCCCCGTCCCCCCGTCGCAACGGGGGGACCACAGGGGGGCCAGGTCAAAGACAACTCCACCCTCCAAGTGCATCCTGCCATCCAAGGATTGCCCCACCCGCGGTCTTGCTCCACCGCGGCCATGGGCTGCCTCCTCCGACCCCGCTCCCGCGCCCCGCCCACGACCACCCGCCGAAAACCTATCCTGGTCCGGCCATTCCCCCCTCCCACTTGGTGGAGAGGGGCCGGGGGTGAGGGTCAATCCCCTCCCCCGTCGGGACGGGGGAGGGCCAGGGAGGGGGCCACCGACCGCTGACAACTGATAGCTAACGGCCGCTCCCGGCCCCAATACCCACTTGCTGGCTGCCTACGCCCTGCCGCCCGTCCGCTGCGGTCGCCGCGCCGCGAAAGCCCGCCGTGTGCAGCGCCTTGAACGCCTCGCGGCACACGGCGATGGTCTCGGCGATGTCATCCGCCGTGTGCGCGAGCGTGACGTTGTTCAGGCCGCCGCGCCGCAGCAATACGCCGCGCCGGGCACACTCGGCGAGCAGCGTGAACCAGGCCTCGTCCTGACGTTCGCGCGGCACGTCGAGGCGCATCGCGGCCAGCGAGGCATAGCCGCTACTGCGGAACGGCACGCCGATCTCGTCCGCGGCGTCGTTCAAGCCGTCCATCAGCTGCCGGCCGGTCCGCCACAGGTGCCCGATCACGTCCTGCTCCTGGAATTCGCGCACGACGGCGGTACACGCCGCCAGCGACAGCGCCTCGCCCCCGAACGTAAGGCTGATGAGTAGCCGCTCGGCTGCGGACATCACCTCGCGCCGCCCGACGACCGCCGCGAGCGGCATTCCGTTCGCCATCCCCTTGGCGAACACGGCCAGGTCCGGAACAACCCCGTGATACTCCTGAGCACCACCCGTTGCCAGGCGAAACCCGGTAACGATCTCGTCGTAAACGAGCAGCGCCCCATGCGCGTGGGCCGCGTCGCGCACCGCCGCGAGATAACTGGCGTCGGCCTCCGCCTCATACGGCATCCCCAAGAAGACGGCCGCCACCTTGCCCCCATGCTGCGCCAAGAGACTCTCGACGATCTCGGGGTCTCCGAACGGGAACGACACCACGTAGTCGCTCAACGCTGGCGGCACCGCGTCGTCCTGGCCGGCCGACCACGTATCGGGCCAGCCACGGTAGCCACAGTTGAGGATGACGTGCCGGCCGGTCGCGCCGCGGGCGATGCGCGCCGCCGCTGCCGTCGCTTCGCCACCACCCTTGAAAAACCGCACCTGCTCGGCGCACGGGATCACTTCCGTGAGCGCGCGGGCCGCCTCCACCTCGGCCGGCCAGAGCAGCCCGGAGATGATGCCGCGGTCCAGTTGGTCACGAATGGCCGCCGTGACCGCCGGGTAGTCGTAGCCGAGCGAGATCGGGCCAAGGCCATTGACATAATCGAGGTACTCGTTCCCATCCACGTCCCAGATGCGGGCGCCTTTGGCGCGGGCGGCGTAGATGGGATACTGGCCGAAGGCGTAGCTCCCCGGCCGCTTGCTGTTGGTCTGTGATCCCCCGGGGATCAACTCCACCGCCTCATCCCACAGCCGCAACGATCCCGCCAGGTCCAAACCCCGCTCCAACGCGGTCATCGAGCACTCCTTTGCGCTGCTTCAGGTACCGCCCACCGGCCGACTCAACCAGGCCCTCGACCCGCCGGGCGGCGCCTCAGACCTCTACCCGACGCAGCTCGTCTTGGTGTGCCCACAGCTTGCCGATAGCGGCGAGGATGCGGTCCATATCGCTACGTGGGCCGAGAAAGAGGCGGTGCTGCAACGAGCACGCCTCGGTCGCGTAGATGCGCTCGGTCTCCGGGCAATCCATGCGCCTGAAGTCTACCGTCTTGGCCGCGTGCGGGGTCGCCGGTGGATGCCCCTCGCCTCCGACCACCATCCGCTCGGCAAAAAGCGGATGCTGGTACAGCGGCTGGGTATGGCCGGTGCCGCAGGATACGCCTTCTGCGGCGAGTGCCCGTCGGAACTGCGCGCAGGTGACGCCGTCCCACTGCTCCGGTAGGAACTTGAAGTGCCAGAAATAGAATCCCCAGCGCGTCACCCGCGGGTCCCTCCAGAGCGGTGCCACTCCCGGAATTTCCGCCAAACGGTCGGCCAGATAAGTCGCGTTCCGCTCCCGAACCTCCGTCTGCGCGGCCAACCGCGTCAGTTGGGCGAGGCCCATCGCCCCTTGCCATTCCGTCATGCGGAGATTGGTGGCTGGCACGTAGAACTCGTTAAAGCTGCGGCCACGCACGCGCCCGATGTGATGGTAGGAATAGGCGCGCTCGGCCAACGCGGCGTCATTGGTCAGCACCATGCCGCCCTCGCCGGTGGTCAATGTCTTGCCCATCTGGAAGCTAAACGCCCCGACGTCTCCGAGCGCACCGGTACCGACGCCCTGCCACTGCGAGCCGTGCGAGTGGGCACAGTCGGAGACGATAGCGAGGCCGTGCCGATGGCCGAGTGCGTTGAGGGCCGCCATGTCGCAGGGCATACCGCCGTAGTCCACGGCCATGATGGCCCGCGTGCGGGGCGTGATGGCCGCCGCGACCGCCGACGGTGCAATGGTGTAGTTGCGTGGGTCCACGTCCACGATAACGGGCACGGCATTGACCAGCAGCACCGCCGTAGCCGATGCGACAAACGTGGCCGCCGGTACCAAGACCTCATCACCGGCGCCAATACCCACCGCTTTGAGCGCACATTCCAGCGCCGCCGTGCCATTCGTGACCGCGACGGCGTGCTCCGCGTCCTGAAAGCGGGCGAAAGCCGCCTCGAACTGCCCAACCTTGGAGTCACCATCGTCTGCGTAGCCCCCGCGCCACCACTGACCACTGGTCAGGACCTCGTTTAGCAGCCGCTCCTCCAACGCTCCAAAGATCGGCCAGGGCTTACCCAGCGTCTCCGGCACGGCCGGATCACCGCCATTCACGGCCAGTTGAGCGGACATCGTGCTCTCCTTGTGCAGTCGGTAGCGGTGACGGCCCTCGTGAAGGACGGTCCTACCCGCCATCCTTCCGCTGCGCTCGCCATTCGATGACCCGCTGCGCTACCGTCGCAACCGGCGCTACCCACAGGCGCTGCCCCTGTTCCCGCAGGAACGTGCAAAGACTGCGTAGGTCGGCCTCCGTATGGTGACGCCGCAACGAGCCAATGCCATGCATCGTGATGATTACCCAGGCGCCGGGTAGGCGCGGCTCCACGATCTGCTGCCGGAGGCGGTCCCTGCTCACCATCTCGACCGGCCACGACCAGAGATAGTGCAGGTCACAGGTGGCCGGGTGGTTCCCCGGAAACTCGCCCAGCCCCCGACCGGCGATGAAATGCCGCGCGATCACCGGCACGTAGCTTTGGCGCGTGGGACCCTCCCCAACGTGCTCGTGGTAGCAGGGGTAGCAGAAGCTCCGCCGCTGTCCCGGCGGGAGCGGCAGGACGGTCTGGAGCCGCCGCTCGGCCTCCACCACATCGGCTTCAACATCGGCCAGAGTCCAATCTTCGAGCGCCGGGCGGGACGACTCAACCTCTGTACGCAACGCGCGTGAGCACGTGTGGCTGAGTGAGTGGTTGCCGACCTCGTGGCCGGCCGCTTGCACCGCGCGCCAGGGCCGGAGCCGCTCACGCCATTCTTCTTCAGTGTCGCCACGAGGATTGACGTAAAACGTGCCGTGTAGCCCAAACTCGGCCAGCAGCGGCACCACACAGTCCAGATGGGACTGATGGCCGTCATCGAAGGTCAGTGACACGGCACCGGCACACCCGTCGGGCCACGGCAGCAGGGCCGGTTGCTTCATGTCTCACTAAACCAGGCTTGGCGGCCTGACATTCCTCGCTGACAACCTTAGCATCCTCCCCTCCGCAGCGCCTCCCCGCACCACCGTCCCCCCGCCGCAGCGAGGGGGCCACGGGGGGGCCAGTCCCATCATCGCACCGTCCCCCCGCTGCGGCGGGGGAACGGCGTGTTCCCTCCCCCGTCGGGACGGGTGAGGGTTAGGGTGGGGGCCAACCCCTCCTCCCCACACTTGCCCCCGCCTAAGCGCCGTGCTACCGTCGTCTAGCTGCCCAACCGGTCCGAGGCGGAGAGAGACATGCCAGCGCCGAATATCGTCTTGCTGATGGCCGATCAGCAGAAGGCGACCAGCTTGGGCCTGTACGGCAACCCCGACGTCCACACTCCGGTTCTCGACGCCCTCGCCGCGCGCGGCCTCCTGGCCCGGCACTACTTTGTCCAGCACCCGCTCTGCTTTCCCTCCCGCGCCACGATCATGACCGGGCTATATCCGCACACGCACCGGGTCTTCAGCAACAGCGGGCCAATGCCGGCCGACGAGCCGGTCCTGGCCGAGCTACTCCACGAGGCCGGCTATCAGACCGGCACAGTCGGACATTTCCACAAGTCCTCCGGTGGAGATCGCGGGTTCGAGTACGCCTACGACATGAGCGACGGCATCCTGGGCAAACTCTGGCGCGAGCGCAGCGACCTGGTCCGCTCGCAGCCGCGGCGCACGCAGCACATGGTCGCCACGACGGCGCACCCGCCCGACGCAGACCTCAATGGCCGGATGACCGAGCTAGGCTTGCAGTTCCTGGACCAGGCCGACCGCAGCCGGCCGTTCTTCCTGCAGATCGCCTGGATTGATCCGCACCCGCCGTACTTTGCGCCCGCCCCCTACGACACCATGTACGACCGCGACGGGCTGATCCTCCCGCCCCCAGAGACCGACTTTGCGGAGAAGCCGCCGGCGCAGCTCCGGACCGCCCAAGACATGGGCACGCTCGACGCGCCGGAGGCCGAAATCCGCGACGCCCTCGCCTACTACTACGGCATGGTGTCGCATCTCGACGCGCAGGTTGGCCGCGTCGTTGACTACCTGGAGCGGCACGGCCTCGCCGACAACACCGTGCTCGTCTATACGGCGGACCACGGCGACTACGCCGGCGAGCATGGGATGTTCGGCAAGAGTTGTACCCTCTACGATTGCCTGGTCCGCGTGCCGTTGCTGCTGGTCGGCCCGGACGACCGTGTGCCGCAGGGCGGCGTCCTCGACGGACTTACGCAGTCAGTGGACCTGCTACCCACGCTGCTGGAACTCGCCGGCGTGGCGGTGCCGGAGCGCGTGCAAGGGCAGTCGTGGCGGCGGGCATGGGATGGCGAGGGCGATGCTCGTTTCAATACCGCCTTTGCCCAGGTCGGCGCGCAGTCGCCGCGTATGGTCAATGACCCCGTGCGCGGCAACAATCTCCCGTTCGGCCCGCCGGCCGCCGGTCGCCAGGTTGAGCTAACCTCAATGATCCGCACCGTCGAATGGAAGCTGGTCCATACACCCGGACGCGAGATCAACGAGCTGTACCACCTCACCAACGATCCCTGGGAGCTGCATAACGTCTATGCCCGCGAGCGGGACGGACCAGTCGTGGCCGATCTGCTGCGTCGGCTGCGCGACTGGCGGCGCTGACCACTGAAGACAGGAGCAGAACGATGACGACCACTGCCATGCGCGAGCGCATCTTGGCTCAAGTCGAGCCGATCCTCCTCGACACGTGGGGCTACCCCGTGAGTGCCTTGCCGGCGGCCGGCCTGGAGGTCGTGCCGGCCAAGCAGCCCGACGGTCCCTTAGCGATACGGACCGACGGTGGCGCGCTCTTGCTCGCCGATCCGCAGTGGCAGGACGCCTGGCAGGACCTCGTGCGCGTGCTCACGCTGGAGCAGCTCTTCTCGATCTTGGGCGTCTTTGAGCTGGCGCGCACCACCCTGCCCGACGGGGTGAGCGTGTTCGGGCCGGTCTGGTACTTCCTGGCCGACCGCCAAGCCCTGACGCCCGTGCCGTCGGCGCACGTGGAGGAGTTGGAGGGCCAACCCCTGCGCGACCTCGATCCGGCAGTCTACTGGCACTGCTCGACCGACACCGCCAGTCGCGGCTTTGCCGTCCGGGAGGCCGGCAAAGTGACGGCGTTGGCAACGGTCTGGCAGAACCCGGACACGCTCTGGGAGATCGGCGTTGACGTGCTGCCGGCCGCGCAGGGTCGCGGCCAGGGTAGAGCGGTAGTATCAGCGGCGGCGGAATGGATTCTCAGCCACGCGCCGCTCGTGCTCTACACGACCGGGGCGTTCAACATCCCCTCCACCCGCACCGCCCACTCGCTCGGTCTGCGGCACATCTGGACGACCATCAAGCGGGTTCCCCCGCCATTCGTCGTGCCGCCGGGGCCAATAGGCATCCCCCGCCCCGACATCGTCCCGATACCCTACTGGAAAGACTACCCGGAGTAGCGAGCAACGGCCCCCCTATGGTCCCCCCGCTGCGGCGGGGGGACGGATGTTCCCGCGTGCGCGGAAATGACAGAGGGATACGAAGGGGGACAGCGTGTCCCCTCCCCCGTCGCAACGGGGGAGGGCGAGGGTGGGGGCCAGTCCCCTGGCCACTACCGCGCAAGCCGGTCCTTCACGGCGCCGACGACCGCCGTATCCGTAGCGTGCTCGGTGACGATGGCTGCGAACTCGTCGGCACTCAACCCTAGCTCGGCCAGCACGCGCTGGTCCAGAGGGCAGGGATATATGTAGTCGCCGATGGTTCCTTCGACTTTGGCGCGGGCCTTATCGGTCATGCGCGCCAGCCACGGCAGCCCCCCGATCACGAGCGAGCGCGAGCGTGGCTTCCATTCGGACACGGCCTCAGACACGTTTGCAGCCATAGTTCACCTCACCTCAGTCAGTAGCGGGATGTCTACACGACAGAGTATAGCCGGTCGCTCTCGGCCAGCACGCGGCGAATCGTGTGCGCCGGCCCCCGCGCGGCCAGCGGTCGGCGCACAATCCGGGCCACTTGTCGCAGTCTCGCGGCCGGAACTGACCAGGCGGCGGCGAGCTCCGGTCGCTTCCCGGCCAGCACGGTCTGGACCTGCCCCAAGAGCAGCAGCTCGGCGAGCAAAGCGTAGCTATCCAACTGCCGCACGTACATCTCAGGCTTACCTGGCCCTTGTGCAGCGGCCGCGGCCGCCCAGCGCCGCGCAACCGCTGGCGTGAGGCCGCGCACACACCGGCCGGCCGGCTGCCAGGCACCGAGGGCGACCGTGTAGTGGACGAGCCGCCGCGCCGGGCTGTCCGGGCCGATGGTGCCCATGTCGAGGAAGGTTGCACGCCAGCGCCGGCGGCCGCCCGGGGCCGCCGCGTGGTCCAGCAGGACGTTGCGGGCATTTACGTCAAGCGGGCCTAGCGTGAGCCGGCTCGCTGCGATGACCGCCCAGAGCGCCTCCCACTCGTCGGCGACCGTGCGCCCCTGACCACCCGGCACCGGCCGCTGGTCTATGAACCGCTGCGCCACTTTACGCGCGGCACAGAACTCCCGTCTCCGGGCCGCCAGCCACGCCGGCCGGCGCCGCTCGACCGTCGCGGCGGCGCCCGGCAACTGTCCGAACGCTGCTTCAAGCCGGAGTAAGCCCCGTCCGGCGGCCGCGACCGGCGCTCGTCGTGCTGTGGCCGAGAGGCATTGGCTCCAATCGTCGAGCGTGGCGCCCGCACACCATCCGGTGACCAGGACGCCCGGCTCGGCGACAATCAACTCCGGTACCGGAGCGCCGCGCGATCGCAGCTCCGCCAACACCTGCGCTTCTAACGCCAGCCGGTCCGGAGCAGCGGCCGTTCCTTGGGGTTGCTCGGAATGGGCGGCCAGCTTAACCGCGACCTCGCGCCCATCGGTGAGCGTAGCTCGCCAGACGCGGCCCTCCGGGCATCGCGGATCAGCCGGAGAGAGGCCGGCGCTACTGAGCTTGGCCGAGGGCATCGGCAGCCTCCTCCCTCGGCCGTCGGCGCCTGGCCTAGCTCGCCTCGGCTCGCACGAGGGCCGTCGGTGTAGACGATCCTAGCGCCGCGTTGATCTCCTGGCCGAGGGTAGCCATCTCAATAGCGGCAACCGCTGCCTCGGCGCCTTTGTTGCCTTCCTTGACACCGGCACGGTCAATCGCCTGCTCAATCGTGTCTGTCGTGATGACGCCGAAGATCACCGGCACATCCGTATCGAGCGCGGCCCGCGCGATGCCGGCGGCGGATTGCGCCGCGACGTACTCGAAGTGCGGCGTAGACCCCCGAATGACCGTGCCGAGGCAGAGAATCACGTCGTACTTGCCGGAGGCGGCGAGCCGCTTGGCGATGACCGGCAGTTCCAGCGAGCCGGGCACGCGCGCCACGTCAATGGCATCGTCCGCGACGCCATGCCGCCGCAGGGTGCCAATTGCACCGCTGAGCAGCTCCTTGGTGACGAACTCGTTGAAGCGGGCAGCGACGATACCCACGCGCAGCCCCTGGCCGACAACCGAGCCTTCCCACGTCTGCCCCATCGGTGGCCTCCCTCACGCTGACCGCTGGCGGTCTCTTGCGTAGCCAATGCTACCAGTCTGCAGCGAGCGGCACGGCTCCGTTGACGTTTCCGGCCCCCGCTGCGGTAGGGGCCCAGGAGGTGGATTTATGTGTCGAGGCACGTTGGATCGCGCCCCAAGCACCATCCAGGGCACCCCGACGATGCGGTGCGGACCGGGCCAGGCGTGTGTGGGGGGTGTTTCCATCACGCACACGCCCGCTCCCGGCAGGAGGAGAAGACGCCTCACAACATGCCGCCCCTTGTCAGGGAGCCAGGAGGCAACCGGCGCGCCCCCTCACGAGGACTGGCCGCGGTTACTGAGCAGCGCCCGCAGCCGGGCCACCTCCGCCTCGGCCGTTGCCATCCGCGCCTCGGCCACCTGGCGCGCCCCGGCCTCGACGCTGGCGCGTTCTTCCGCCACCAGCGCCCGCTCTTCCGCTGCGCGCCACGCCGCTTCCGCTTCCTGTGGCATCGGCAGCCAGCGCTGACGCTCCGGGTCGTACAGCCGCAGATGCTCGCCGCGTGGGTGGAGCACCAGCCCCAGCGCCGCACTCCACAGCGACCCATCCGCATCTACCGCCAGCGGCCGGTACCGGCCTTGGTGCAGGCGGTAGCCCTGCAATGGCGGCCGCAAGTATTCATCGAGCGGGTCGAACAGGAAATACTCCTTCACGCCGAGCCGCTCGTAGAGATCGTACTTGCTGCGGAGGTCTTCCCGGCGCGTGCTGCGCGAGGTCAACTCGAAGACTACCGCCGGGACCACGCCTTCCTCCCACAGCTTGTAGATGCGCCGTTGCTCGTTGGGGATGCCCGGGACCACAAACACGTCCGGCGCCACCACCTGCCGCGGATTGCCTTCTTGGTAGTACAGGAATAGGTTGCCGCTGATATAGACGTGCGGATCATCGCGAAAGAATGCCTGGAGCATGCTGATCAGCTCGAACATCAACTGGCGATGGACATCGGTTTCAGCCACGGGTTGGCCATCCGATTCGGGATAGCAGACATCCGCCGCGGCGGGCGCGGGCGGCAGTGTCGTCGTCGTCGTCACCATGGTGGCTCTCCTGCATCGGCGCCCCGGTCGCGCAGTCCCGCTTCAGTGTATCACGGGGAGGGCTACTCCCTCACAAGGGTGGATTTCGGCAGGAGGCGGTGTGGGCCTCACCACGGAGCAAGCAGCGCTCAGACTTCGAGCAGGTGCCCCATCTTGTCCCGCTTGGTCCGCAGGTAGCGCTCGTTGTGGGGGTTGCTTTGCACCGGAATGGGGATTTGCTCCACGATCTCCAGGCCAAAGCTGGCGAGGCCGGCCAGCTTCTTGGGGTTATTCGTCAGTAGCCTCATGCGGCGCACGCCCAAGTCGGCGAGGATTTGCACCCCGATGCCGTACTCGCGCAAGTCCATCGGGAACCCCAAGCGCTCGTTGGCCTCGATGGTGTCGAGACCACGATCTTGCAGTTCGTAGGCCCGCATCTTGTTGTGGAGACCGATGCCGCGGCCCTCCTGGTCCATGTAGAGCACCACGCCGCGTCCCTCTTGCTCGACCCGCTCCATACACCAGCGCAGCTCCTGGCCGCAGTCGCAGCGGAGCGAGTGGAAGGAATCTCCCGTCAGGCAGCGAGAGTGGACCCGGACCAGTACCGGCTCGTCCGAGTCACTGAGGTCTCCCTTGACGAGCGCGACGTGCTCCTCGCCACGAGTAATGTCTTCATAGGCGTGGGCGGTGAACTCGCCGTGCTCCGTCGGCATTGGTGTGGTTGCCACGCGGCGGACCGTAAGCTCGTGCCGCCGGCGGTGCGTGATGAGGTCGGCGATGGTGAGGATCTTCAGGCCGTGCTTGGCAGCGAAGACCTCCAGATCGGGCATCCGGGCCATCGTCCCGTCATCGTTCATGATCTCGCAGATCACGGCGGCAGGGTACAACCCGGCCAGCCGCGCCAGATCAACCGACGCCTCAGTCTGCCCCGGTCGCACCAGCACCCCGCCGTCACGCACGCGCAACGGGAACACGTGACCGGGCCGCGCCAGGTCGTCCGGCTCCGTGCGCGGATCAATCGCTGCCTGCACCGTGGTAGCACGATCGGCGGCGGAGATGCCGGTAGTCGTCCCTTTCCGCGCGCCAATCGAGACCGTGAACGCTGTCCCCATGCGCGAGGTGTTCACCTGCGTCATCGGCACCAGCTTCAGCTCGTCGAGGCGCTCGCCGATCAGCGGTAGGCAGATGAGGCCCCGGCCATACTTGGCCATGAAGTTGATGGCCTCCGGCGTGACGTGCTCGGCCGCCAGCGCGAGGTCGCCCTCGTTCTCCCGCTCCTCATCATCCACGATGATGACCATGCGGCCCTGTCGGTAGTCGGCAATCGCCTCTTCAACCGTCGCCGTCGGCACGTCGTCCCTCGTTGCAGTCATCGTAACTGGTGCTGCATCACTGGTTTATGCGTTGACACGCCGTTGCGATGGGTATGCCCGTCGTGGGCGTAGCCGTCGCTATGCGAGCCGTTGGCCTGCAAGTGCGTGATGAGGTCGGCGATGGTGATGATTTTCAGGCCGTGCTTGGCGGCGAAGACCTCTAGGTCGGGCATCCGGGCCATCGTCCCGTCGCCGTTCATGATCTCGCAGATCACCGCCGCCGGATACAGCCCGGCCAGCCGCGCCAGGTCAACCGACGCCTCGGTCTGCCCCGGTCGCACGAGCACCCCGCCATCGCGCACCCGCAACGGAAACACGTGGCCGGGGTGCGTGAAGTCCTCTGGCCGGCTCTCCGGCGCAATGAGCGCGCGAATGGTCGAGGCCCGGTCAGCCGTGGAGATACCCGTGCTCGTCGCGTAGCGCGCGTCCACCGGATGAGTAAACGCGGTGTGCATGTGCCCGGCGTTGACCGGCTCGATCAGCGGGATCCCAAGCTCGTCCAGCCGCTCGCCGGTCATCGGCGTACAAATGAGACCACGACCATGCGTGGCCATGAAGTTGATGGCCTCCGGCGTGACGTGCATGGCCGGCAACGCGAGATCGCCTTCATTCTCCCGCTGCTCATCGTCCACAATAATAACCATCCGACCACGCCGGTAGTCGGTGAGCGCCGCTTCAATCGTCGCTGTTGGCACGCCCTTCACTCCACTTTCCCCGAGACTGCCGGGGCAGCCGGGGCGCTCTGCATAGCGCCACTCTGTTGTACTTCAAGCGCTTTCGCCACGTATTTGGCGAGGATGTCGGCTTCCAGGTTGACGCGGTCCCCGGTCGTCAGCCGGTCGAATCTAGTCACGGCCAGCGTATGCGGAATCAGCGCCACCGTGAACTGCGTTGGACTACAGTCAACGACCGTGAGGCTCACGCCATCCACCGTGACCGACCCCTTGGGCACCAGGTACGGGGCCACCTCCGCCGGCACCGAGTACGCGACGATGAGCGAATCCCCTTCGCGTCGCTGCCAGAGCACCCGTCCGGTCCCGTCCACGTGGCCCTGCACAAAGTGTCCTCCAAACCGCCCATCGGCGGCAAGCGGACGCTCCAAATGCACCGGACTGCCCACACCTAGCTCGCCGAGCGTCGTGCGTCGCAGCGTTTCGGGCGAGCAATCCACGGCAAAGGTATCACCGCCTCTTTCAACAACGGTCAGACAGACGCCGCTGACAGCAATGCTCTCACCAAGCCGGAGCGCCGCGAGGACAAGACTAGCATGTATAACGAGGCGCAGGCCGTCGGGGACCTCACGGCGCGTCGTGATGATACCCGTTTCCTCGACCAAACCGGTGAACATATTCCGCCAACCTTCGTCAGGCGATAATCATATCGGAATATCGCAATCGGTAGCGCAGCCCAGGCCTCATCATCAGTCGGGCCACTCCATAGCAGTGAGATCCGCAGTGAGCTTCACGTCTTCTCCCAGGCGCTCGACGCGCAGCGGCGCCGTGCGGATCGCCTCACTCAGTTGCGCCACCCCAACACCGCCAATCGGCCCCGGCGCGGCCGCCCCACCGATTAGAAGGGGCGCGACGTAGACCGCCATGCAATCCACTAGCCCGGCCGCCAGGAAGGCGCCGTGAACCGTGGCGCCGCCCTCGACGAGCAGGTTCATCACGCCACGACTGCCCAGTTCGGCAGCCAGCGCCGCGAGATCGAGTCGTCCGTCCGGGTCACCGGGTAGCGTGAGCAGGTCCACTCCCTGCGCGCGCAGGGCGGCCACGCGCGCGGCGGGAGCAGCCGCGGTGATGCAGAGGGTCGTCCGTCCGGGCAGCGCCGGATCGAGCAGGCGCGACTCCGGCGGCGTCCGCGCTTGGCTATCGAGTACCAAGCGCCACGGCTGGCGCGGCTCCCGGCCTAGCTCTTCTGCCGACAGGCGCGTCGTGAGCAGTGGATCGTCCCGGAGCACCGTGTTGACGCCGACCAGAATAGCGTCCACCTCGTCGCGCAGGCGGTGTACGTCGGTGCGGGCTGGTTGGCCGGTCAGGTAGCGGGAAGCGCCCGTGCGCGTCGCGATCTTGCCGTCCAGGCTCATCGCGTACTTGGCCACAATCCAGGGACGCTGCGCGGTCACATAACGGGCGTAGTCGGCGTTCAGTGCCCGCGCCGCCGCCTGCTCCTCGCCAACCGCGACGCGGATACCGGCGCTCCGCAGCGTCGCTACGCCTTGGCCGGATTCGCGGGGGTTGGGGTCCAGCGTGGCGACATGCACCGCGGCAATCCCGGCCGCCCGGATCGCCTCCGTGCAGGGCGGCGTGCGCCCCCAGAGGTGACACGGCTCCAATGTGACGTAGAGCGCCGCACCGCTTGCAGCCGCGCCCGCCGTCCGCAGCGCCATGACCTCCGCGTGATCTTGACCGGCCGGCTGGGTCCAGCCGGTGCCAACGATCCGGCTGTCACGCACCACGACGGCGCCGACTGCCGGATTAGGACTGGTCCGTCCCTTGGCGCGTCGGGCAAGAGCGAGCGCACGCTGCATAAACACCGTTAGGATGCCTCGCGGTTGCCTCGGCGAAGTGTATCGGGAGAGTCACATGGCGGTCAACGCTGGCAAAAGCCGCCAAGGAGAGAATGAATCACGGCTTTCGAGACCGTTGATTCGGTTCAGCACTCCTGGAAACACATGGTATGATGATGGCCTGCCGGCGCCGGGGCCGATACGCAGGAGGAGTCATGCTGCAGGACGTGCTATCGTTGAAGCCGCCGAACGAGATCATTGACGAGGCGGCCCGTTTCTTCACGCAACGACGGATCAAGGTCATCGCCCGCTCCAGAAACTCGCTCCGCTTTGCCCTCTCCGCCGCGCACGCGGCCGAGGCCGGGCAGGTCAAGGCCGTCCGCGAAGCGACGGGCCAGACCCGTGTGTCGGTCGAAACCGGCGGCCTGAGCGTCTGGCACATCGCTGAATCGTACATCCGCGACCTCCGCAAACAGTCCCGCAGCGGGGAACGGGCGCGGCGCCGCCGCCGCGCCGCCGGCACGACGCGGCTCACGGGCGCATCACTCGACTCGCTCGGCAGTGCCCTCGGCATGGAGCCACCCCGACCACAGCGGCCGCCGGCACAGCAGCCCGCTGCCCGCCGGCCCACTCCTGCGCCTGCCCCGGCCGCGCCGCCGGAGCCGGACCCCGCCGTAGCGCTCGACGACCTCGTTGCACCGCCACCCCTGGCGGCGTCCGGCGATAGCGACGAGTGACGAGACGGTAGGGCGTTGGGCAGCAAACACCCCCTCTCCACCTGGTGGAGAGGGGGCTGAGGGTGAGGCTCGCGGCGCTGCAAGCCTCAGCCGCCGCGCTCGGTTTGCCCGGCCTGCCCAGCGAGCGGCACTGCACGCACCTCGACCTTGGCCAAGCCGGTCTTGATCTCCAGGTCAATCCGGTTGTCGAGCGATGCGTCATAGCCCGGCGACCGGTAAACGTCGGACGAGTCGACTTGCGGGAAGGCCTGCGTATCAACCGCGATCTGCGCCAGCCCACCCCGGGTGCGGATGCGAGCCGGCGTGTCTGCCGGAATGTCAATGGTGATGTCGGCCGCGCCGGCCTCGACCGTCGCCTCCGTGTGTCCGTGAGCCGGGAGACGGAGGTGTAGCTGCGCCGCACCCAGTTCGACTTGTAGCTCCGGGACCAGGAGCCGGGTCAGATCAAGCTCGACCTGACTGGCGCCGGCCTGCACTTCCATCTCTATCGGAATCTCGGGACTGAGTTGCAGGCCCCAGCGCTCGGCAGGGTCCTCGCTGCCGAAGTCGGATGTTCCCGAACCGCTGACAATCCTGATCTCGGCGTGCTCGCCGTTCTGTATCCGTCCTACCTCCCACGCCGGGGCCTCGCGGCCGCTGCCCGCAGCGAAGTCCCCGGCGATGAGGAAGGGGCTGCTCGCTGGCAGGCTCGATAGATGCAGCTCACCCACACCCAAGCGCAGCTCGACCTCGGCACGCTCCACGTCCGCAAGCGGCTCCTCGATCCGCGGGAGCGAGCTGGCAAACTCACTGCGGGAGTGATCGCTGGTGATATTCACGGTCCAGCCCCCCGACTGGCTCGAATCGACGGCGACCAGGCCGAACAGCATGATGGCGGGGATGGCACAGATGATGACGAGCAGCATGACCAGGACTGCTGCACGCGGAGACCGCTGCCCGATCAGTAGCTCGATGCCGACCAGTACCGGGATGAGCGGCCAGAGGCGTCCCACCACGTCCCAGATCGAGACCTGGATCAATCCCGCGTTCTGCAGCAAGAGCAGCGCCCCCAGCCCAATCAGGATCAAGGGCAAGAAAATCGAGCCGAGGCGTCGGCCGCCGCCATTCAGGAGGTTGCTCATGGATAGCTCCCTTCCTACTTGAAGAGGTCCTTACCCCGGCCGGTGCGACGCAGCAACAGAACGACACCACCAAGCACGAGGAGGACCGGCCACACGCGCCAGAGGCTCCCCCAGTCGAAGATATTGAAGTTCGCCAGGAGGAAGATCACGCCAACGGCGAGCAGGATGAAGCCTGCGGCCCGCTGTCGCCGCCGGACAGCTTGCCGGTCGTCCGACCAGGTCGGCTCCATCGGCGGGATTTCCGCTGCCGAGCGGGGCAGATCGCTCGTGGCGTCGTCGCTTATCCCGCGCGGCGCCTCGGGCACGACGATGGCGAGGATGATGTAGGCCAGGAGGCCGCCACCGCCGCTGGCTATCGTCGCTACGACGAAGAGCAGCCGCACCAACACCGGGTCAATGTGGAAATACTCCGCCAGCCCACCCGACACGCCAGCGAGCATCCGCTCGCGGCGACTGCGATACAACCGCCGGCTTTCCCAAGACGGATCGCTGTTAGCCATGACTCCAACCTCCCTGAGCACACTGTCTGCGGCCTGCTCGGCACACAAGCCTGCACCGCCAGCTTTCGTTAGCTTTGACTAGCAAACCGGACACGATGTTTCGCGCCGTCATTCCAGACCCCTGTGGTCCCTTCCGGCAAGTTGACGTTGGTTCCGGGTCATTGGTAGAATAGCGGTCAGTTGTGCCTTGGCCCGGCATGGCTGCGGAAGCTGGGCTTCGGGTATTCATGGCGGCTCATATTGCCCGCATAGCTCAGTAGAGGTAGAGCGCATTCTTGGTAAGAATGAGGTCCCGGGTTCGACTCCCGGTGTGGGCTCCTTCGCGCTGCGCGAGGCTCAAGGGTGTGGCATCCTCGCGGCCCCTCTCAACCGACCCCCTACCGGATAGGTTGCGGCGCCGCTTGTGTGCTGCGGCCGTTAGGTCGGTGGTAGCGCGGGTACCAGAGAAACTACCGGTAGTATGACGCGAAGTACGTAGGGAGCAGGAGCGATCATGGCGAAGGCGAAGTTCGAGCGGACCAAGCCCCACGTGAACGTGGGCACCATCGGCCACGTGGATCACGGCAAGACCACCTTGACCGCGGCCATGACCAAGTATCTGGCCCTCACCGCCCACAGCAACACCGACTTTGTGCCCTTCGATGAAATTGACAAGGCCCCCGAAGAGCGCACCCGGGGCATCACCATTGCCATCGCCCACGTCGAGTACGAAACCGCCGCCCGCCACTACGCCCATGTGGACTGTCCCGGTCACGCCGACTACATCAAGAACATGATTACCGGCGCCGCCCAGATGGATGGCGCCATCCTCGTCGTCAGCGCCCCCGACGGCCCGATGCCCCAAACCCGCGAGCACATCCTGCTCGCCCGGCAGGTCGAAGTGCCCTCCATCGTCGTCTATCTGAACAAGACCGACCTGATGGACGACGAAGAGCTGCTGGAGCTGGTCGAGCTGGAAGTGCGCGAGCTGTTGAGCAAGTACGACTTCCCCGGCGACGACATCCCGGTCATTCGCGGCAGTGCCTTGGCCGCCTTGGACGCCGGCGACGACCCCAGCGATCCGGCCTACGCCTCCATCCAGGAGCTGATGGATGCGGTGGACGAGGCCATCCCCACCCCGGAGCGAGCGGTGGATCAGCCGTTCCTGATGCCGATTGAAGACGTGTTCGGGATCAAGGGGCGCGGGACGGTGGTGACCGGGCGGATCGAGCGGGGCCAGGTGCAGGTCGGCGAGACCATCGAAATCCTGGGCATGGGTCAGGCCGTGCAGTCGCGGGTGGTGACCGGGGTGGAGATGTTCCGCAAGATCCTGGACGCCGGGGAAGCGGGCGACAACGTGGGCTGTCTGCTGCGGGGGGTGGAGCGGGACGATGTGCAGCGGGGCCAGGTGCTGGCGGCGCCGGGGAGCATTGCGGCGCAGGGGCGGTTCCGGGCGAACGTGTACGTGTTGAGCCGGGAAGAAGGGGGCCGGCACACGCCGTTCTTTCCGGGGTACCGGCCGCAGTTCTACATCCGGACGACGGACGTGACGGGAGCGATCGAGCTGCCGGCGGGCACAGAGATGGTGATGCCGGGGGACAACGTGGAGATGGGGGTGGACTTGCTGGTGCCGGTGGCAATCGAGCCGGGGGTGCGGTTTGCGATCCGCGAGGGGGGCCGCACGGTCGGCGCCGGGGTCGTCACCACGCTGGAGTAGGCCGGTCCCCACGACCGCAGCCGCTCGGAGGGAGAGCGCATGGCCAGAAAGGGAGACCGCGTAGTTGCTACGCTCGCGTGCGAGCAGTGCCGGGAGCGCAACTACACTACCACCAAGAACCGCCGCAACGACTCGGGCCGACTGGCCTTGAAAAAATACTGCCGGCGCTGCCGTGGCCATCAACTGCACCGCGAGACGCGCTAAGGACAGTCATTCGGTTGGGCCGAACGTAGGGGCTTTGAGGTTAGGAGTATAGATGGCGGTCAGACGCCGCAGAGCCGCCGAGGCACAGCAGGAGCGTGCCGATTCGAAGGCCGGGCGTGCCGCTCGTCGGCGCATGGCCAAGACGAAGCGCGCGCGCACCGGCGGCACGCGCCGCTCCCGCCCGTCTCCATCGCTGCGTAGCTTGGCGACCTCGCCGCGAGCACGACCGAGGTTTGGCCTAGTGCGCGACGCAGTAGCAGAGCTACGGCGAGTGACGTGGCCTACGCCGTTGCAGGCCCGCAACCTCACGCTCATGGTAGTGGCGGTGTCCGCGGTCATGGGCTTCCTGCTCGGCGGCATGGATTGGCTCTTTAGTCGCGCAGCGGCGCTCATCATTGGCCCGGCGTAGGGTAGCGAGGTACGACGATGGTCACCCCGGAAGTGGCTGAAGAAACCACCACCGAGACGACCCCCGATGACGGTCGGGAGTGGTACGTGCTCTACACCTACTCCGGCTACGAGAACAAGGTGAAGACGAACTTGGAGCACCGCATCACCTCGATGGCGATGGAGGACAAGGTCTTCGAAGTCGTCGTCCCGACGGAGGAGCAGATCGAGATTCGCCAAGGCCAGCGCCGCACCGTGCAGCGCAAGCTCCTGCCCGGCTACGTCCTCGTGCATATGATCCTGGCGAACGACTCCTGGCACGTCGTGCGCCACACCCCCGGCGTCACGAGCTTTGTCGGCGCCGGCAGCACGCCCACGCCGCTCCCACAAGAAGAGGTGGACGCGATCCTCAAGCCGATGCAGGATGATACGCCGCAGGTGCGGATCACCTTCGAGACCGGCGAGCGGGTCAAGATCATTGACGGCCCGTTCACCGAGTTCCTCGGCATTGTGGACCAGGTGAGCCAGGACCGGGGCAAGCTGCGGGTGCTCGTCTCGATGTTCGGCCGGGAGACCCCGGTCGAGCTTGACTTCCTCCAGGTGGAAAAGAGCTAGGCGACCGACTGCCCGGCCAATACGAGGGATGTAACGCAATGGCACGCAAAGTGAAGGCCGTCGTCAAGCTACAGATCGAAGCGGGAGAGGCGCGGCCCACCCCGGCGGTGGGGTCCGCACTCGGACAGTACGGCATCAACATGATGGCCTTCTTCAAGGAATACAACGAGCGCACATCGGATCAAGTCGGGATGATCGTCCCGGCCGAGATCACGATTTACGAAGATCGCTCGTTCAGCTTTGTGACGAAGGCGCCGCCGACGGCCGGGCTGATTCGCCGGGAGCTGTCCATCGAGAAGGGGTCACAGACGCCCGGGCGAGAGACAGTCGCTACGATCACCCAGGAACAACTGGAAGCCGTCGCCAAGATCAAGATGCCCGACCTCAATACGACGGACGTTGAGGCCGCCAAGCGCATCGTCGCCGGAACGGCCCGCAGCATGGGTATCGAGGTGTCGAGCTAGAATTCGGCCCCGAATACGGACACGCCGATCACAGGACCCCGGTAGGGAGTGAGCCATGCCCAAGAAAGGCAAACGGTACGAGCAGGCAGCCAAGCTGGTTGACGGCAGCAAGTTCTACCCGCTCGAAGAAGCGGTCGGACTGGTCAAGCAGGTGTCGTTCAGCAAGTTCGACGGGACGGTAGAAGCCCATATCCGCCTGGGCATTGACCCGCGCCAGGCCGATCAGCAGGTGCGTAGCACGGTCACGCTGCCGGCCGGCACCGGCCGCTCGGTGCGCGTCCTCGCGTTTGCCCAAGGCGAAAAGGTGACCGAGGCTGAGGAAGCCGGCGCCGATTACGTCGGCGGGGCCGAGTACGCCAAGCAGATTCAGGACGGTTGGCTGGACTTCGACGCCGTGATCGCCACGCCGGACATGATGGGGCAGGTAGGACGCCTGGGCCGCATTCTCGGTCCGCGCGGTCTGATGCCTAGTCCGCGCACCGGCACGGTCACGTTCGACCTCGGGCCGGCCATCCGCGAGATCAAGGCCGGTCGGGTGGAGTTCCGTGCCGACCGCACCGGATTGTTGCACGTACCCGTCGGCAAGGTATCCTTCACTGAGGATGCTCTTCTGACCAACTTGACCGCCCTGATGGCGAACGTGAACGCCGCGCGTCCGTCGGGTTCGAAGGGTCAGTTTGTACGCTCGATCACGCTTGCCCCGACGATGGGCCCGGGGGTGCGCGTGGATGTTGCTGCGGCCGTCGCGTCGGCGACAAGCGCGGAGTAGCACGGCAAAACGGGCCAGCCTGGAGCAAGAGCGAGCGCCAAGATAGCGAAAAACCGTGATGACCGCAGCAGTTGCGGCCGTCACGCCAGTGCCTGAGACAGCCGGTGTGCTCCGCGCACCAATCTACCCGGCAGCGTGCCGGGGGCCGGCCGAGGCCTCATAGCAAAGCGATGCCAACCTGCGTATAGCGCGTTGGTGCGCGAACTGAGGCACCTCCGTCGGCAATGCCGGCGGAGGCGTTTTGCTTCTCGGGGTGGCGTACACCGAGTAACGAGTATGGAGACAGCGCATGGTAACTGAGGAAAAACGGGCAAGCGTGGCGTTCCTGGCCGATCTCATTCGGCCGGCGCAGTGCATGATCGTCACCGACTATCGTGGCCTGAACACGCCGGAGATGAACGCGCTGCGGAACGACCTCCAAGGCACTACGGCTATCTACCGGGTCATCAAGAACCGGCTCATGAAGATCGCCGCCGAGCAGGAGGGGGCTGGGGCGCTGGCGCCTTTCCTGGAGGGGCCAAGCGCCGTCGTCTTCTGCCAAGACGAATTCGGTGCATCCGTGCGGGTGCTGCGAGAATTCATGCGCGCGAATCAGAACCTCAGCGTCCGCGGCGGGCTGCTCGGCGGCCAAGCCCTGAACACCGATGAGGTCATGGCGCTGGCCAACATGCCGGGGCGCGAGCAGCTCCAGGCTGAGCTTGTCGGTGCCATCGCTGGTCCGCTCACGCAGCTTGCCGGGCTACTCGGTCCGCAAGGGCCGGCGGGCGAGGTTCTCCGCCTCTTGGATGGCGCGGCCGGTGGGCTGGTGCGGGTATTCGAGGCGCGCGCCGAGCAGCTGGGAGGTGCAGAAGCATAGTGTGCAAACGCCTCCCGCCTGGTCCCGCCAGCAGGTGCAACGTCAGCGGCACCAGGCAGCGCGGGAGGCGCAAGAGCGGATTAAACGCTCAGTCGTAAAACGCAGTGAACCTACGGTGAAAGGGGAAACACACCATGGCTAGCGAGAAGGTCGAGCAGCTGATCGAGGAGTTGAGCAACCTCACAGTCCTGGAGGTTGCCGAGCTTTCCAAGGCCCTCCAGGACAAGTGGGGCGTCAGTGCGGCCGTGCCCATGGCCGCCGCGGCGCCGGCGGCTGCCGGGGCTGAGGCCGCCGAGGAGCCGGAGGAAGAAGAGCAGACCGAGTTCGACGTGATCTTGCAAGAGATCGGCCCGACAAAGGTCCCGGTCATCAAGGTCGTCCGCGAGTTGACCAGTCTCGGCCTCAAGGAGGCCAAGGCGGTCGTCGAGGCAGCGCCAACTCCGGTCAAGGAAGGCCTCAGCAAGGAAGACGCCGACGAAGCCAAAGGCAAGCTGGAAGCCGTCGGCGCCGTCGTCGAAATCAAGTAACGCACAAGTGGCGACCATCGCCCTCTGACCCCCTCTCCACGCGCGTGGAGAGGGGGTGTCTGCCGCTCGTCATTCCAGCCGCCCCGTCCGTCATTCCCGCGCACGCGGGAATCTATACGTCCTGTCCTGTGAAGAAGATGTGGCAACCTCCGGATCAACGAGGGTAAGTGGTGTGAAAATCGGCTTTGTCACCGACCTGCACTATCGGGAGGCAGTGCCAGGTGACTCACCGAACCCGCAGCGTGAGCTGCGCCGGGTCGGCGCCTTGCTGCGGCGTTGCCTGCAACACTTTCGGAGCGCCGGCGCGGACCTTATCCTCGTCGCCGGTGACAACGTGGATGCACCGCTCGATGATCCCCGGCTCGACGCCGACCTCGTTGCGCTGCGGGAGATGCTGACCGCATCCGGCCTGCCGTTCGTCATCATCCCCGGCAACCACGATCCGGCACCCGAGGCCTTCTATCGGGTTCTGCCGCGGCCGCCACGGGTGCTTCGCAGCGGCAGCTGCGAGATCATCACGTTCGGCGATGATGAGTTCGACGACGAGACGCACTGCGCCTCCCGTCGGCCCGCAGTGCTGGACGAGATGCGTCAGCTTCTGAGCAGCACGCCTTCAGGCATCGAGCTTACGATTCTGCTCCAGCACTACGTCCTCTACCCGGAGCAGGAGCACCACGGCAAGGAATATCGCTACAACTACCTGAACGATGCCGAGATACGGGCTATCATGGAAGCGTCCCCGCGGCGGCTGCTCTCGCTGAGTGGGCATCTGCACCGCGGGCATCCGCTCGTCACGCACAACGGCGTCACCTACTTCATCGGTGCCGCCTTCTGCGAACACCCCTTCCCCTACTACCTACTCCACACCGACACCGGCGAGATCACCGTCCAAGAATTCCACGCCGCCTAGCCCGGCCGATGAGCCTCCGGCGGCTCACCCGCTGCCTTCGGCGCTGCCGCCGCTGAAGGTGAAGCGGGCCAGCCGTAGCGGTGGTACGACGGCGCCACCGAACCAGCCGCGGATGAGCTGGCGATCTCGGCCGATCATCGGCACTTCCCTGAAGGCATCGAGAACACTCTGCGTGAAGCGCAAGTTCTCGACCGGTCCGACCACCTCGCCATTCTCGATCAGGAAGGTGCCGTCGCGGGTGGTGCCCGTCAGCGTGACGCTCAACGGATGCACGATGTTCACGTACCAGAAGCGGGTAATCCACAGACCGCGCTCGATGTCGGCGATCATCTCGTCGCGCGTGTGCTCCCCGGCACCCATGACGAGATGCATGGGCAGCGGGCCATACGTGTTGGGCGCCGGCAAAGCATGGCCCGTCGAGCGCACACCGGCGCGCCGACCAGTGACCGAGTCATAGACCGGCTCGCGGAGCGTCCCACGATCCACGAACAGCACGCGACGCTTCGGCATCCCCTCGAAGTCAAAGGGGAGGGGGATTCCGCTGCGATCATGACCATCGTCCCAGATCGAGAGCTTGGGATCGAGCACCCGCTGCCCCCGTAGTTCGTTCAGGAAACTGCGCTCTTCCAAGACGGACAGCCCGCTCAGGCCGGCGTAGGCCGTGTAGTCCAACAACTCGGCAACGGCCGGCGGCTCCAGCACGACTTCATACTCGCCCGGCTCGATGGCGCGGGGGTGGCGGCTGCGTACCGCCCGATCCACCGCCTCCGTGGCCACGGCGCCGGTGTCGAGCGTGTCAACGTCGGTACTCGCCCTCGTAGCGTAGCCTGATGCCCCGTCGTCCATCGCGACGGCGTGTAAGTCGGCGACGGTGAACGGGTGGTAGGTCCACGTGCCGAGTGAGTTGGCCACCGCCAGCGTCGCCGTCTCCGTGCCGAACGCGCCGGCGGCTTGTAGCCCAGCCGCCGCGGCAGCATCGGTAATGGCTGCGACTGCCGCCGCTCGCCGCTGCGGCGTGCAGGTGGCCGTAGACTCACGGTAGGCGTCGGTCCGCTCCCAAATCTCCGGCGCCGGCAGGCTCTCGAAATCGAGGTTCTCGGGCTGCACGCGGGCAATAGTCGTGGCGCGGTCCACCACCTCATCCAGACTGTCGGGATCGAGCTGGTTGCCCGATGCCACCCCCACGCGCCGGCCAAAGACCGCGCGCACGGTGACTTGGGCGTCTTCTTCCGCGACGTGCTGATGGATGGTGTTATTGGCGAACCGCGTTAACTGGCTAGTCTCCGCCCACAGCACCACCTCGGTCTGGTCGGCCGGCGAGCGCTTCAGCACGTGCTCGGCAATTGCGTAGGCTGCGTTTTCGTCGTACATCGCTTGACTAGCCACGCCCTTTCGTGGATCGAGCGGCTTCAACCGATACCGCCGGCGTACACCACCCTGCTTTCCGCCCGATTTTCCGTCGAACCATGCCAGCCGGCATGGCTCAACTGCGGCCATGATAGTATCAGGTGACGCGCACCGACCGTATTGCCCCCGGAGGGCCAAGCACCATGACCGCCAACGTTGTTAGCACGCAGCAAGCCACCACCCGGACAGACACGCCCACCCGCCGGCAGCACCTCAAGCATCGTGGCTCCACTGGGCGCGCTGTTGATGGACGGCCGCGCCCGATGACCGCGGAGGAGCTATTCGCCTTGCCCGAAAGCGACGTGCAGTACGAGCTTGTGCGGGGGCAGCTACGGGAGGTGCCGATGGCCGGCTGGCGGCATGGTTGGATCGAGGTGAATATCATCGTTGTGCTGGCAAACGACCGCGTGGCCCGTACCGTGGGAAGAACGGTCAGCGGAGACACCGCCTTTGTGCTGGCACGTGATCCCGACACCGTGCGTGTCCCCGACGTGGCGTTTGTGCGACACGAGCGACTGCCGCCACCCTTGGTCAGTGGCCGAGCGGCTTTGGCACCGGACCTCGCCGTCGAAATCCGTTCCCCTAACGACCGCCCCGGCGAGGTGCAACAGAAGGTCGCCGACTATTTTGCCGCCGGCGTGCAGCTTGTGTGGCTCGTTGATCCAGACGCGCAGACGGTCGAGGTATGGACTCCCGGCGGCCTCGACCGCCGCTGCGCTGCTACCGAGACGCTTGATGGTGGCGCGGTCGTCCCCGGCTTTCGCTGCCCCGTCACCCGCTTCTTCGAGGGGGCCGCCGGCACAGCCTAGTCACTCATCACGCCCACGCGGACGTTGCGGAAACGCGCCGCCGCAGTACCGTGACCAACGCGGGCGACCTGCATCGGCTGGCCCTTCCCACAGTTCGGCGTGCCCCAGAGTTGCCACTCCCGACATACCGCGTCGCAGCCGCCCCAGAACTCCGGCGTGATGCCCGTATAGGTGGCGTTCTTGAACGGACGCCCCAGCTTCCCGCCCTTGATCTCCCAAGCGATCTCGGTGCCGAACTGAAAGTTCAGACGCCGGTCGTCAATACTCCAGCTTTTGTTCGTCTGCAAGAAGAGGCCGTCGTCGGTGTCGGCGATCAGGTCGGCCAGCGCCCAGTCCCCAGGCTCCAGATTGATGTTGGTCATGCGGATCAGCGGAATGCGGTTCCAGCCATCGGCGCGGGCGGTACCGTTACTCGTCTCGCCCAGCAGCGCCGCCGTATCGCGCGACGTGAGGTAGCCGACAAAGCGGCCCTCGACGACCAGCGGCGTGCGCTGGGCCGCCACGCCCTCATCGTCGTAGCCGAACGTGCCCAACCCACCAGGCGCCGTGGCATCGGCCGTGATGTTGACCAGCTCCGACCCGTAGCGATACGTACCGCGCTTCTCCGGGGTCAGAAAACTCGTCCCGGCAAAGCTGGCCTCCGTCCCGAACACCCGATCAAGCTCGGTTGGATGCCCGCAACTCTCGTGGACTTGCAGCGCCGCTTGCGTCGGATCGAGGATGATGGTTTTCGTGCCACTGGGACACGGCTCGGCGTGCAACAACTGCCCGGCCTCGGCCGCAATGCGGGGCGCATTCCCGACCAAGTCCATGCCCTCGACCAACTCCCAGCCCGCCGTACCGACTTGGCGGCCGAAGCTGTTCGGATAGGAACGTTTCTGCACCTCGTCCTCGGCGACGGCTGTCGCTTCAATGCCGGCGCCACTCTGGACAATCGTCTGCTCGATGAGCGAGCCTTCGCTGTTGCCGTACAGCTTGTGCTCCTCCCAAGCCTCGGCACTGGCCTCCGCGACCTTGACGGCCGGTTCCCGCTCCATGGCCTGCGAAGCAGCGAGCAGCAGCGCAATCGTGTCGTCGAGTGAGACGGCGAACGGGTCCTGCTCGACGGGCGTGCGGTAGCTGTCCCGGACCACCGGCGCCGCGGCGAGCTGCGCCGGCGCGGCCTGCACCCGGGCGCTGGCCCGCGCAATCGTACACGCCAGCGCGGCGACGGTGGCCGCCTTATCCGTCGTGAGCGTGGCGGCGCTGGCGAACCCCCAACTCCCGTCTATCAGCACCCGCACCCCAAAGCCGGTCGAGCTGTGCATAGCGACGGCCTCGACCTGGCCATTCTTGACGGTGGCCGACCGCGTGCGCCTGACCACCGCGCGCACGTCCGCAAACTGGGCACCGCGCAGCGCCGCTACGTTCAATGCCCGCTCGACGATCTCTTTCACGATCTCCCCCACTCGCAGCGCAACTCTCGGGCGCGTGTTTCGTCCGATAAATAGAGCCACGGCTACTATGCCGCACACCCACCGGTGCCGCCATTGTGAAGAGCCACCGGGAACGCCGGCATTGCGGCACCCGGCGAGGTGTGCTACGTTGAGAGGTAACGGGATTGCAGCTATCAACGTTGTTGGCACGCAGTCCGACAGACCTCTAGGAAAGAGGAGACGGTACAATGTGGTCCACCTCGACGGCGGTCTCACCTACCCCCACTCGCCGGCCGTCAGTCCACTCCCAACACCCTCGCGGCGCGGACATTGACTGCGATTCCGACACAACTATCCGCAGTGCGCTCGCGCAGGTACGGCTGGCCACCCCGACCGATGATGAGTCCCTGGAGCGGACGATTTACCAGGCACTGGCCGCCCAGCGGGCCGCGGCAGCGGCAACAGGGCAGCACCTGACCCCGGAAGACGACTGGCTGACGCTCCTCTCGGCAATTGCGGTCCACGAGCATCGCCACGCCAGCGAGACGGTAGCAAGTGGTTAGAGGCTGATTCTCACGTTCAGCCTCCCCGGCGCCAACTGAGCAACTCTCGCTGATCCCTTCTGAGAGCATCTTTATTCGGGTCCTCCCAGCCAAAACGCTCAAAGAACCAGATCGCAGCGTCCAGCGCATAGTCGGCACTTTTCGCTATTAGCTCGGTGGTTGGCAACGGCCAGGACCGACCCAGAACAGACTCACGGGTTACCCATTCATACGGCACGTGACGAGCCGGTTCCGGTACCCAGAGACGAAACCCCTCAATATCTTTCAACTCAATCGTGATCTCTAAGCTGCCCCGGTAGAGTTCCTGCAAGCACAGGCGCGTCGTAAACTCGAAGATCTCGGTGACGGTGTAGAGCAGGCCAAGAAAGTCAACATAGCCGGGCGTCTGCTGCCCGTATATGCGGCGTAGCAACCGTTGCTGCTGTTGGTTGCGTGGATTGTTCTCGTTAAGGGTGAAGAGGTGCAGGAACTGCCCACTCTGGTAGAAACGCCAATACTCGGTAGCGTATTCATTGTCCGTCCATGACTCCACACCATTTGCAAGTCTACCCCGCTCATCCGGGCTGAGGTACGGGTAGGGCCAGCCCCGGAAACGCACGCTCGTCTGCTCCACCAATCGAAAGCACTCGGACGGAGAAGGTATCAACTCCGGGTCATAGTGGTCAGGACGAAAGTTGACGCGCCAATGGGGCTGCTCCAGCACCGGCACGGGCAGGGTCGGGCGCTCGGTAGCTACTGTGACCATGGTGTCTATAGTCCTTCTAGTTCGCGATCAAACTGTTCGATGACTGTGAGCGGCCTGGCGCCCGCGGGGAGCTCCAGACCAGCGCGTATGCCGCGTTCGATAATGCGTCGTGCGGCCTTGTCTGCCGCAAGGTCGAGAAGCTCCCGCAGTTGCGCGGCGTCAGTGACTTTCGTGTTGCGCGGGCGCCCCTCACGTGGCCGGACATATACAACTCCGGCCTCTAGTCCTTCTCCACCCGGTCCACGCCGCTTGCACACCAGCGGTATCTCGCGGAATTCCTGAAACTCAAAGGCGAGGTAGTCCTTCTCTCGGTACGGCGCCTGGACCAGGGTGAACTCTATTTCCGGTGAGATGAAGCGACCAAACTGGTCGGCAATGGTGTCCGGATCGTAGGTCGCCAAGTCCGTCTCGTCGATTCCGGCGCGTGGCTCCTGACCGGCTCTCTGCGACACACCGACTATCAGTATCCCACCATCGCGCAGATTGCCCATCGCCAGCGCCGTCTTGATGATCTTCCACTTCAGTGCATCCCAGGACGCCGATTCCTTGAACTCGATGTCCGGCGCCTCTTGTAGCCGGTCCAGCGCATTCTCTACTCGTTCGTGTAGCTGGCGGTAGCCCGGTGTATCAGTGCGCGGAATGGAGGCCATAGCAGTGCGTTCTCAACCCTTGTCTGTCAGCATACCATCACCCCCGGCTTGGTTCGCCGCGCTCGCCACAGGTATCCTGACGCGACCCCTCGACCCTCGCCCAAGGAGTGTGACATCGTGACAGCGGTCACCGGCCGCGCTGATCTGCCCCGCTTTGGCGTGGCTCGGCTTACGCCAACGGCACCGGCCGTCGCCGGGAGTGTCGGGACCTGGACCTTGACGTATCGGGTCGGTACACACGGCATTGACGATGGTGGTGCGTTTCGCGTGGCCCTCCACACCACCTCCGACTGGAGCAACCCGCAGTTCGACGACCCCGCGGCGCCCGACTACGCCGCCGTGACCGTGGAGACGGCGCACGGTGCCCGGCTGGAGGCGCGTTTTGACCCCGATCTCGGCGTGCGGCCCTGGAAAAAGATCGTGCGGTTGCGCGTGCGCGATGCGGCGCTGTGGCCGGGCGATACCATCACGATCACCTTCGGCGACCACCACGGTGGCTCGCCCGGCGCCCGCGCGCAGACCTTTGCCGGTCCGATGACGTTCCGCTGTCTGGTTGACGCCTTCGGCACCGGCGTCTACGAGCTTGTGCCGGACTCGCCGATCCTGCCGATGGTCGGCGGACCGGCCACCACGCTCCACGTGCTCGGTCCATCCGACGTGACAGCGGGCGAGCCGTTCGGCATCGTAGTACGGGCAAACGATGCCTGGGGCAATGTCAGCGTGGGCTATCGCGGCACCGTCCGGCTGACGCTGCCCGCTGGCGCCACGTTCGACTACCAGTTCAATGTGTCCGACCGTGGCGTGCATCGGTTCGAGGGCCTGGTCGTAGACGAGCCGGGCGTTCATGCCATCGGCGCGAGCGACGCACAGCACGGACTGGAAGCCCAGCCACACCCGCTGCGCTGCCATGCCGAGACACCGCAACGGCGGATCCACTGGGGAGACCCGCACGGCCAGACCGAGGAAACCGTTGGCATCGGCACGCTCGACGACTACTTCACCTACGCCCGTGACGCCGCCGCGCTCGACTTCGTAGGGCATCAAGGCAACGACTTCCAGATCACCGCGGGCATCTGGCAGGCGATCCGCGAGAAGGTGGCCGCCTACCACGACCCGGGCCGGTTCGTGTCCTTCCTGGGGTATGAGTGGTCCGGCAACACCCCCGGCGGCGGCGACCACAACGTCCATTTCCTGCATGACGACGGGCCGCTGCACCGTTCGAGCCACTGGCAAGTCCCCGACCGCACGGATGAAGCCACTGACCGGCATCCCGTTTCCCGGCTGTACGAGCAGTTTCGAGGCCGTGAGGACGTGCTGCTGATCCCGCACGTCGGCGGCCGGCACGCCAATCTGATCGAGTTCTTCGACGACGAACTGATCCCGCTGGTCGAGATTTGCTCTGCGTGGGGCGTCTTCGAGTGGCTGACGGAGGACGCGCTGCGCCGCGGCGCCCGGATCGGCTTTGCCGGCGGCAGCGACGATCATACGGCGCGGCCTGGCTTCGCCAGCCCGCCCCCGCATCACTTCGGCATCCGCGGCGGCCTGACGGCCGCGCTGGCCTCGGCCTGTACGCGCGAGGCGCTCTGGGAGGCGCTCAGAGCCAGGCGCACCTATGCGACGACCGGCGTCCGCATCCTCCTCGATGTCACCGCCAACGGACACAGCATCGGCTCCGCCTTCCGCACCGGCGGCCCGGTCGAGCTAGTGGTGCAGGTGGTCGGCACCGCCCCGCTGTGGCGCGTCGAGGTGCTGCGCTGGCCGGAGGTCATCTACAGCCACGCAATTCCGGTTTCCCGACCAGCCAACGGCCGCTACCGCCTGAGGGTCGGCTGGACGGGGGCGCGGATCCGCGCACGCCATCGCCTGACCGCGTGGGACGGCCGGCTCGCCGTCGAGGGCGGCCACCTGCTGGCCGCCGAGGGGTGGGGCTTCGACCATCCCGAAGACGGCGTGACCACAACCACGTCCCAGGCAGTGCAGTGGCGCTCGGAGACCGCCGGGGATTGGGACGGCGTGGTCGTCGAGGTCGAGGGCACGCCCGATACACGCCTCCGGTTCGAGTCCGCCCCGGCCACCTTCAGCCTGCCCCTCGGCGACCTCGCCGACGGCCCCATCATCCACGACGCCGGCGGCATCGGCCAGCAGGTGCGGATCGAGCCTGATCCAGGGCCGGCGGCACCCCGCGAGGTGCGTTTTCAGTATCAGGATGACGCGCCACCGGCCGGCCGACACCCCTACTTCGTCCGGGTGACGCAGCAAGATGGCCACATGGCCTGGTCCAGCCCGATCTACGTCACCGCGGGCTAATGGCCCCCCTATGGTCCCTCGCTGCGGCGCCGTAGGGGCACGGCATGCCGTGCCCCTACTCTGGATGCAAAGCGTGTGGGCACCCTCCAGCAGCCAATACCTACCCCAGTGAGTTGTCGCAACGGGGGAGGGCGAGGGTGGGGGCCAACCTGGTCTCACCCGGCCGGCGTTAGCGCAGCACCGCCGCGGCGAGACGCTCCAGCTCGGCGAGGCTCTCCGTCTCGCCGGCCGCTTCCAGGCCGACAATCACCCGGTCGGCACCGGCGCGGGCGTACTGCTCGATGACCCGGCGTTCTGCCGCGACGCCGACGACGGAGATGGTCAGCGCCGTGTGGTCGCGGCCCGCCGCGCGGGCGAGCCGATCCATTGTGGCACGTCCGACCTCAATCTCCTGCGGCGTCACGTCAATGGGAATCCAGCCGTCGCCCCACGCGACGATCCGCTTGAACACGTTGCGTGCTTTGCCGCCGAGCAGCACCGGCGGATGCGGCCGCTGGGCCGGCTTGGGGAAACAGTAGAGCGGCGGAAAGTCGTAGTACCTGCCGTGGAACTCGCTCACCTCATCTGTCCACAGCGACTTCATAGCCAGCACTGCCTCTTTGGCCTGGGTCCAGCGATGCGGGAAGTCGCTGCCCATGATCTGCGCCTGCTCGCGCCCCGATCCGACCCCAATCCCGAAGAGCAACCTCCCTCCCGAATAACGGTCCAAGGTAGCGACCTGCTTGGCGAGGATGAGTGGGTTACGTTCGGGGATCACGCTAACCGCCGTGCCCAGCTTGATCGTAGTGCTCACGGCCGAGGCCCGCGCCAGGAGGATCAAGGGGTCTACGATGTCGCCCCAGAGTCGCGGCACTGGACGCTCGGTTCTGACCGGGAGGACGTTCTGCTCCGGTGCCCACAGCGAATCGAACCCCAACGCCTCGGCTCGCTGGACCAGCACGGCAACGTCAATCGTCTCAGCCGTGGGCAAAATGGCAAGACCGATACGCATAATCTGCTCCTTCAACGCTCCACTGAGCACTCGTCAGGCCGCCGGCGCCGCGGCCGCGCACCCCTCGCTGCCTCAAAGTGCTCGAATTTCTCGCCGGACACCGGCGAGCAGGCAAAGCAGCGCCATCGCGGCGCCCGCACCCACGAACACCCAGCCGAGACTTAACTTGATCAACGCGCCGGAGACGGCATTGGACACCGGGGACAGGCCAATGGACGCGACCATCAGCAGGCTCATCACGCGCCCCATCATGGCCTGGGGGGTACGTCCTTGCAGCCAGGCGGTGAACAGGATGTTGGTATAGCCGCCCATGATGCCGATGACCAGCACCAGCCCGGCCGCGATCCAGGTTACCGTCAGAAAGCCAAACGGCATCAGCAGCAGACCGGAAAGCGCAAAGAGCATCATGAAGAGCGGCCCGAGGTGTCGCTTGGGTGCCGGGAGCGCCCCGGCCAGCACGGCGCCAAGTAGCGACCCGCCAGCGTATGCGGCAGAGATGATCCCCAACGCCAGCACTCCTTCCGGGAGTTGGGTATTGGCCAGGATAGGGATACCGACGATGGCCGGCCCTTGCACGAACAGTTCGATCCCGGCAATGAGGATGAAAAGCGTGAACATAGCCGCATCGGCCCGGACAAACCGCAGTCCCTGGACAATAGAGGCCCAAATGCCGGCACGACTGTCCTGCTCCGCCGGCCGGCCGGCCGCCGCTCGCTCGCGCCGCTCCAGCCGCATCCCGGCCAGTAGGAGCGCAGCAACGAAAAAGGCCACCGCCACCACGGCAAAGGCCAGTCCTACCCCGGTGGTACTTGACGGCGCCGCCGCTGCACTGTCCAGCGCCAGCGCAGTTGCGTGAGTACCACTGGCAACCGCAATCAACGCGCCCGCCAGCAGCGGTCCTACGAAGCCGCTCAGCTCCACAGTCGTCTGTACCACCGCATTGGATTGGCGTAGCTGCCCACGAGTGACAATCCGCGGCAAGAGCGCGGCCTGAGCCGGATAGTAGAAGGCATCGGCAATGCCCTTCAGGAGAGCAAAGAGATACAGTGCCCAGAGATTGGTCAGCCCCGTCAAGACCAGGATGGCCAATGAGGTGCTCAAGACAACTCGCATCGCGTTGTTGGTCTGCATTATCAGGTGCGGCGAGAAGCGGTCCACCAGCGATCCACCGATGAGCATGAAAAAGACGGTCGGAATACTGCCCACCGCGATGATCGTGCCCACCGCCAGCGGGTCGCCGGTGATGAGCAAGACCAGCCAGGGAAAGGTAATCAGATCGAACTGATCGCCGATAGCCGACAGGGTGCCGGCGGCCCAAAGCAATCGGAAGTTGCGACTCTTGAGTAGCCGCAAAAATGACCCGTCTCTATCCCCCGGCCGCTGCGTTGAGTTCCCCAATGACGCTACGCCCCGCATACGTGATCGGCCGCCCGACACCGGTCAGCAGGATCGCTGCTCCGGTGCGTCGCGGATAAAGCTCTATCGTAACGTATGTACAGCCCCCCTATGGCCCCCCCGCTGCGGCGGGGGGACGGCGTGTTCCCTCCCCTGGAGCTTGCTCCGGGGGAGGGCTAGGGAGGTGGCCAGGGTACAGCAGGACGGCAGCGATAGCGGCAATGGTATGCTCACCAGCGTAACTGCACGGAGCGGAGACAGGGATTGAGGTGACGAGATTGAAGATATTGGTAGTCGGTGCAGGCGGGTTGGGGACGCTGTTCGGTGCCTTCCTGACCCAAGCGGGCGCGGAGGTCGCAATGCTGGTCAAGCCGGAGCACCTCGACCGGCTGCGGGCGCAGGGCAATTGCCTCAAGGTCGAGGGCGCGCAGGAGGCCGAGGTCCCGGCAACACCCGTGACCAGCGGTGAGCAGGTGGGAGCGGTAGATTGGCTGATCTTGTCCGTCAAGGGCAAGGACACCGAGGCTGCCCTGGCCGCGGCGGCCGGGTGTACGCCGGCCGCCGCCATCTCACTACAGAATGGGGTCGTGAAGGACGGGTGGCTCCATGACGCCTTCGGCGCCGCGGCCGTCGTCGGCGCGAGCACCACCTTCGGCGCCACATATCTCGGCGTCGGACACGCCCGCTACACCTTCCCCGCAACGACGTGGCTGGGCGAGATCGGCGGCGGCACTTCGCCGCGCGTCAACGAGTTTGCCGACCTGCTCACGAAGGCCGGGCTGGCGGGGACGCCGGTCGAAGACATCGAGGCTATCGAGTGGTGGAAGCTGTGCTACCTGCTGCCCGGCGCGATGGTCACTGCCCTGGCCCGCACCGACTATGCGACGATGTTCTATCATCCGTTGCTGGCCGAGCGGTTCCTACGCCTCACGCAGGAGCTAGCCGCCGTGGCGCGGGCCGGCAGCATCGCTGTGACCGACCCGCCGGGAGCGCCGCTGCCGGCCATCGCGCTGGCCGACAGCCCCCTCGACGAGGGCCTGGCCGGGCTGCGGCAGCGGGCGGAGCGGTATCGTGCCGCCGGCACGCGCGTGGTGCCGTCCCTCGCTCAGGACGTGCTCGCAGAGCGGCGCACCGAGGTAGACGTGCTGGCCGGCGAGGCGTTGCGCCGCGCCGAAGAGCAGGGTATTGCCGTGCCGGTTCTGGACACGTGCTTCCGGCTGCTGCGCGGGCTGGAGGACGGCTTCCCGCCGAGCGGGTGAGGGGCTGGCCCCCACCCTAGCCCTCCCCCGTTGCGACGGGGGAGGGAATATCTCGTCCCCCTGCCGCAGCGGGGGGACCATCGGGGGGCCTACCCCCCGGCCGCTTCACCGAGCGGGACCGCCTGCTCGGCCGCAACCGTCTCCGCCACCTGAACGGCGAACTCCACCTCAGGACCGCTGTTCACGCCGACGCAGACCGAATGGGCGTAGGGGAAGCGCAGGTTGTAGCTGATCGCTTCCTCGGCAATGTGCGCGAGGCGGTCCTGCCCCAGCGTTTTCATCAGGCAGATGCCGGTGCCGGCACGGTAGCACTGCTCAACCAGCGGCAAGTGCTCCGCCATCGTGCCGTTCTCCAGCATGATCCCGGCGCTGTTGACCGTGGTGAGGATCACCTGGATGTCCGGATGCTCGGCGCAGCGGCCCATGATCGCGCCGGTCGAAAGATGGGTGGACAGGCCCACAGCGCGCACTTTGCCCGCCTCGCGCGCCCGTACCAATGCTTCGAGCGCGCCTTCTCTGGCCTCCAGCTCATCCACCGTACCCACGCCGTGCAGGAGGAGCGTGTCAATGTAGTCGGTGCCTAGCTCTTGGAGAAAGCGGTCTACATCCGCGGCAGCACTGGTACGGTCCTTCTTGCCCGTCTTGGTGTTGACCACAATGTCGTCGCGGGGCAGCCCTTCAAGCGCCGCTTTCACGTGCGGATGGGTGCCATAGCCGTCGGCGGTATCCCAGAAGTTGACGCCCAACTCATAGCCGCGCCACAGGATGGCCGCCGACTCGGCCGGCGTCTGGTTGTGGCGCAGCCCACTCATCAGCCCGGTACCCCAGCAGAGCCGCGACACCATAATATCCGTCTGCCCGTATGCTACTCGTTCCATGATTCGCTACCCCTTCCTACGCCAGTTATACCAACTCGAAGACCGTGCCTGCCTATCAGCACCCGGAACCCTAGGCACGCCGAGCCACGACATAGATCTCGCACGGCTCGTGGGCAACCTCGAGGAACCGGCGCACCACGCCGGCCACCCGCGCAAGCTCCTCGCGCGTGTGCTGCAGCCCGTCGGTCGCCGCGTGAATGGCGCGCTCGAGTCCTTGCCCATAGCTCGAACTCTCTAGCTGGCCCGCAACCCAGCGTGACGCGCGCGGTTCGGGTCCGACCGGCGCGTCGGCGCTTGGTGATGGCTCGTCCAATTCCAGATCGTCCAGGTCAACCGGCAAGCCGCGTGCCGATTGGGGGTTGACGCCGGCCGACTCCGTCACCAGACCCGCGCTGACCGTCAAGAATTCGATGAGCTCGACGTCATAAGGCCGCCGGTGCGTGGGGTCGCGCCAAAACTCGTGGGCCATCATAGGGAAGCTACCCGGATTGGGCGTGGCCACAATCAGCCGTCCTTCGGGTTTCAGGCGGTCCGCGGCAAGCCGAATGAGCGCCGACGCTTCCCGCACTGCCAGGTGCTCGACAACGTGAAAGGCGGTGATCGCGTCGTAGTGGTCGGGCGTGCTTTGCAGGAAGTCCAGGGCGTCGGCTTCCACAACGGGCAGCCCGCCGGCCGCGGCCAGCATGGCGCGTTCGTGGTCGAGACCCAGCACCTGGTGGCCGGCTTGGGCTGCCGCCGCCAGAAACTCGCCGCGCCCGCAGCCCACGTCCAGCAGAGTTCCCGGCGTAGGAATAAACCGGAGGTACCAGGCGCGCGCGCGGCGAACGGTCTGCGGCGAGAAGCCGCGGTAGGCGTACCAGTCCGCCTCCATTCCGTGCTCTGCGGGCGCCCGGTGGCTCAATCAATACTCCCCGCCGACGCGAACGACCGCACCGCGCTCCGCGGCGAGGTGCGCCGCATAGGTCAGTTCGAACGTTTGCAGGCCGTCGGCAAAGTCCGATTGGATGTCTGACGTATCGCCCGTTTGGACGGCGTGGACGAACGCCTCATTCATTAGCCGATTGGGGTTCTGATCGAGGACGTACTGCTGGGCCTCCTCACCGGCGAACAGTACCTCGCTGCGTTCCGTCCCGATCTCGGCCACCACACCGCGGCCGACGATCTGGAGGCTCACGGTCCAGGTAGCCATACTGCTCGGCCGCGCCTGTCCGCTCTCCAACGCGCAGGTGTTCGCAATCACGCCTACTGCGCCAGACTCAAAGCGCACCGTCGCGGCGTTCACGTCGGCAATATCCAGGTCCGGTACGTCCGTGAGCAGCACCGTATTGGCCGCCGCGTACACGTGCTCGGCTTCACCGGCAAAGAGACGCATCAGGTCCACGCCGTGCGTGTGTTGCTCGATGAGCATACCGCCGGAGCGTTCCTGCACCCGCCACCACGGCCCGCCCGGCAGGCCGCCGACGCGCATGGCGACGATTAAGCCGAGCGGCACGCCGGCCAGGGCGGTCCGCGCTTGCTGGACCGCGGAGCTATAGCGCGACTGGTAGCCGACGCTGCTGACCACTCCGGCCTCGGCGACGTGTGCGGCGATCTCCCGCCCGACGGTGCTGTTCACCGCCACCGGCTTCTCGACGAAGAACGCCTTGCCGGCGTCCAGGATGGCGTGATCAATGTCGCCGTGCGCGAACGGCGGCAGCGAGACGTACACGGCATCGAGGTCCACGGCGGCGAGCATATCCCGCACGTCGGTAAAGGTCCGCGGCGCCTGCTCCCGGACCAGGCTCGTTCCCGGCGCGGCCGGCTGACGCTCCAGCAACTGCTCAGTGGCCCAGTGACACCGCGCCTCGTCAATATCGCAGAGCGCGCTAATACGCGCCGCCGGGATATGCACCAAATCCACCAGTTCGGCCACTGTCCGCCCACCCGTGCCGACAAAGCCCAGATTCACTGGGCGATCACTCCCTGCCGTTGTCATTACCATGCTCCCTCAGTCAGGATAGCTCCGCTGACGCGCATCGGATTGTACCGTCCTGGCCCCCACCCTCACCCTCCCCCGTCGCCACGGGGGAGGGAACACACCGTTCCTCCCCGCAGCGGAGGGCCTCTAGGGGGCCGGCTCCCGGCCGCTAGAGCCAAGACGCTTATATCTGCCACCGCTCGTTGATCGGCCGTTGGTAGGTATCAATCCGCCCGTCAATGACCTCAGCTACTCGAACCGCCTGACCCGCCGCGTTGGACTCGTAGATGGCATTGGCAATCGCCTTGGCCCGCAGGCCAGCCGCCCCGGTCACTTCCGGCGGCCGGTCATCGCGCACGGCGGTCAGGAAATCGTACACCTCCAGCGCAAAGCCGTCGGTCAGGCCGTGGGGGAAGAGGCGCGCCCGGCCGGCTGCGCCCAGTTCCGCGAGGTACTCCTGGTGCAGATCGGCGAGCGAGAGCGCCGTGCCGTCGGCACGCTGCACCGTCGCCGTCAAGCGCGGGCCGTGGAACACGTCACCCGGATCAACGAGCGCGCCCTCGCTCCCATAATAGACGACGGTATTGAGCCGGTGTCCGGGCCAGGCCGCACCGTAGCTCCAAAGGCCGGACATGCCGTTGGCGAAGCTCAACTGCGCGACGAACGTATCTTCCCGATCATCGTGTACCACCGCGTCGCCCCGCCGCACCGGACGCGGCCGCCGCTGCTCGACGCGGCCATAGACCTGCTCCACGTCACCGAACAGGTAACGGATCGTGTCGCAGAAGTGGGCGCCGCTATCCAAGACTTGCCCGCCACCGCCGAGCAGACGATCATCGCGCCACACCCACGGCGGCGGCTCCACATCATCCGCCGGCGGGCGTTGCGGCGGGCGAGTCTCCTGCACAAAGAAGCTCTGCATGGTCCCGAGAAGCTGCCGCTCATGAATGAGCCAGTGAGCGGTGCGAGGCCCCGGCTCCCGGCGGACGTTCTCGGCGGTCGCCAGCTGGCGGCCGGCGCGGGCCGCGGCGTCAATGAGCCGACGGGTGGCCTTGACGGTAATGCCGATGGGCTTTTCGATCTGCACGTGGAGACCGGCTTCCAGGCAGGCAATACCGAGCCGGTGGTGCAGGAAGTGCGGCGCGCAAATGTCCGCCGCATCACAATCGGTCGCCGTCAGCAGGTCCGCCACGTCGCCAAAGACGGCCGGCGCTTGCTCCTGCCACTCCGATGCGTCTGCGGCAACCTTCTGCGCCGCCGCGAGGTTAGCGTCACAGACGGCGGTAAGCTCGAACAGCTCCGGCTCCGCCGCGCGAATCGCTGCATAGCCCCGCAGGTGCGCTCGCGCGATCCCGCCGCAGCCGATCAGTGCCAGCCTTACGGTCATGTATGACTCCTATCGTCGCCAGCTTGCACGGATCCATACCCCGCTCAGAGGTAGGGCCGGCCGGCGCGTCAGAAGTAAATCAGCCCGCAGGTACTCCTGTCGAAGCGGTGCCTAGAGGCGAAATTACAGCCGCGCGAGGCGAGAAGGACCAAGAGCTGGCCGTAAGCGACCGAACGGGATAAGGGGTACAACTTAGCGCAGAGGGATGTGGGCTGCCGAGCAGGGACTCGAACCCCAATTACCTGATCCAGAGTCAGGCGTCTTACCATTAGACGACTCGGCAATGGCAAGCGCGTTAGCGATGACTACTGTAAAGTATGCCGCTTCATGCTCACGGGCGCAAGCCGCAATCCAGTGCCGGGAGTTGGCCCCCCTAGGGTCCCCCCACTGTGCAGGGGGACATGGATTCCCGCGCACGCGGGAATGACGGATCGGGGGTGAGGCGTGGTGAGTGAGGTGCTAGACTTGGGTACATGGTGTGGTCCGGGGGCGATTGTGCTGCCCGGAGGCTGGAGTGAGGCCGATGCCGCTGGCGAGTGAAGAGCACGTACCCAAGCCGCTCACCTATGCGCTCATGTACCACGTGATCTGGGCGCTGCTGTTCGGGGTCAGCGGGGTGGGGTTGGCGATTCTGTTCCTGGTTGCCGGGCAGTCGTGGCAGCGGTCGTTGCTGCCCCCGTCCGGCTTGGTGGCGTTCGGGCTGCTCTCCGGTCTCGGCGTGCTCGCGCTGTACGTCGTCCGCGTGCAGTTGATGACGGAGAACGTCGAGCAACAGACGGCCTACCGCCTCTCCCAATGGTCCAACCGCGTGGTACTCGTCTTTGCCCCGGTCTTCCTGCTGCTGTTCCGGTTTGCGCTCGAACCGCTCGCCCGCACGGTGCTGGGTGTCAGTGAATGGCCGGTGACGGCGACCATCGCCTCGGCCGCGCTGCAAGTCGAGATCGCCGTGTGGTGGCTCTCGCATCTGCTGAGTATGTCGCAGGTGGCCCGTGCCCGGAAACGCGCCGGGTTCTAGGCGCTGTGGACAGTGTTCCCGGCTGGGTTGAGTGATGCGGTAACATCCCGGCCGCCGGTCCTGGACAAAACGTTTAATGTACAATCAGGCTGGGCTACGGAAGAGGCCCGGACACGAGCGGTAAATAGGAAGTAGCGTGGACGTCCCGACAGGTTCGCCAGCGATGCCAGAGCCGATGCAGTTCATCGTGGCCATTGTCCAGGATGAAGATGCCGGTCTGGCGACGGATGCGCTGACCACGGCCGGATTCCGGGTCACGCGCATCAACACAATGGGCGGATTCCTACGCAAGGGGAACGCCACACTGGCGATTGCCACCGAACCGTCAGAAGTGCAGCGCGCGCTCCTGCTGATCCGCGACAACTGCGAGCGGCGCTCCGAGTTCTTTGTGCCGACTGCGCCCGGCGAGATCGGAGAGCCGTATCCACTGGAACCCATCCCGGTACAGGTCGGCGGAGCCACGATCTTCGTGCTGGACATCGAACGGTTCGAGCGGCTCTAGCGCGCCGCGAACCGCGAACACAGGTCACGAGCAAGCGATGAAACTGATCTTGGCCATCGTGCAGAACAATGACGCGGGCAGAGCCATCGAGGCGCTCGTCGAGCAGGGGCACCGGGTCACGCGCATCAACACCGTCGGTGGGTTCCTCCGGCGTGGCAACGTGACTCTGCTGGTGGGCGTCGAACCGGAGCAAGTGGACCCGGCAATCGAGACGCTACGCGCTGCCTGTAAAACGCAGGCGGCCAGTGATCGGATGCCCTTGGACGGCGCTCGCGGCGTAGTGTTCGTGCTCAATGCGGATAGTTTCCTGCACGCCTGACCGGGGAACGCTGGCCCCCTCCCCGGCCCTCTCCCGTTGCGACAGGGGAGGGAGCACGGCGGCCGTCCACCGGGCCGCAGGGGAGGGCCAGTGCCCTACCTGGCCCGTCGCGCAATCTCCCGCTCGAACAGCTCCAGGTAAGAGTCGACCGTGCGTTCCGGGTCGAACAGCGCCGCGATCTCCTGCCGCGGTCGCACGTAGCGTTGAGGGTGTGCCAGCACCCACTCCAGCCCCTCGCACAGCGCGGCGGCCGAACCCGGCTCCACGACCTCTCCCATACCGGTCATCTTAATGGGCTGACGCACGCCGGGCAGGTTGCTGGCGACCGCCGGAGTGCCACAGAGCATCGCTTCCACTTGGACCAGGCCAAATGACTCGGTCGGGTTGAGGCTCGGCACCACGAGGACATCACACGCACTGTAAAAGACCGACAGCCGGCGTTGGTCCAACTGGCCGAGGAACTTCCAGCGGCGGCCTAACTCCGCGATAGGCTCGCGCAGCCGCTGCCGATAGGCTTGCTCGCCGAGCACGTCCTTGTATGGCCCGGCGAACAGCACCTTGGCGTGCGGGAAACGCGCCAACAAGCGCGGCATGGCCTGCACGAGATACTCCACGCCCTTTTCCGTAGCGAATCGCGCGGCCATGCCGATGACCGGTCGTTCATCAGCACCCACCGCGGCCTTGAATGCAGCCACGTCTGCTGCTGGGGGTACCGGCATGACGACAGGCGGAGAAATGACCTCCAGCTTGTCTGCAAATCGCGCGAGCAAGCGCGAATTGGTCGCGTAATCGTGGGTGTAGGCGACGATCTTGTCGGCGAGGCGGGCAGCAGCGTAGTGGGCCATGAAGATCGCCTGGTCGAGGATGGCGCTAACCGGGCTGCGCGGCAGCGTCAGGTCGCAATGGTAGGTCAGGATGACGGGCTTGTTCTGCCGATGGCCCCGGATGGTCAGCCCGGCAGCGTCCACGTTGGGGAGGTGAATGCTCAACACATCGTGCTCACGGAGCAGCCTGCTGGCCGTGGGGCCAAGCGTGGGGGCGAGCACCCCCTTGCCGACCCGCAGCGCCACCGGTACGCGCACGATACGCACGCCGTCCGCCCATTCCTCGCGCGGCAGCGTTGCATCGTGCTGCGTTGCGAGCACGGTCACGGTATGATCGCGCCGGGCCAGGGCCGCGGCCAGGCGCTCGACATAGATGGTCAGCCCGCTCATGTGAGGGCGGTAGTAGTACAGCGCGAGCAGAATCCTCATCGAGTATGGCCTCGCCGCACCGCCGTAGCCCTCATCGGACGGTGCAGACTGAGCACGTCATTAGTAGATTTCCAGGTAACGATCCAGCTCCCACTGCGTTACCTGCTGCCGATACTCGCTATGCTCCTGCCGCTTGGCCTGCATAAACCGCTCGAAGACGTGGACACCCAGCGCTTCCTGCGCCAGGCTGGAGGCTGCCAATGCGTCGAGGGCGTCGCCGAGCGAGCCGGGGAGTTGCTCGACCTGCTCCCGCTGGAGCCGGAGTGGGTCGAACTCGTACAGGTTTTCTTCCAGCGGCGGCGGCGGCTCCAGTTCGCGCCGAATACCGTCCAGGCCGGCGTGCAGCATCACTGCGAACGCGAGGTACGGATTGCAGCTCGGATCGGGGCAGCGTAGCTCGATGCGGCTGCTCTGGGGCCGGTTGGGGATGAGCTTGGGAACGCGGATGAGCGCGGAGCGGTTGGTGTGTGCCCAACTGACGTAGACGGGCGCTTCGTAGCCCGGCACCAGGCGCTTGTACGAGTTGACGAGCGGCGCCAGCACCGCGCAGATGCCACGGGCATGTTCCAAGATACCGGCGGTGAAGTGGCGCGCGAGGTCGGAGAGACCATACGGCCCGGCCGGGTCGGCGAACAGGTTCTCGCCGGTATGGATGTCTGCGAGGCTCTGATGCGTGTGCATCCCCGATCCGTTGATGCCAAACCGCGGCTTGGGCATGAACGTGGCATAGAGTCCCGCTTGGCGCGCGATGGCCTTCAGCGTGTAGCGGAACGTGACGGTATGGTCGGCCGTCCGTAGCGCATTGTCGTACTGGAAGTCAATCTCGTGCTGGCCGGTGGCCACTTCGTGGTGGGCAGCCTCCACCTGCATCCCCATCGCCTCCAGCGCGACCACCATGTCGCGCCGGACCTGCGCCGCGAGGTCCGTGGAGAGGTCGAAATAGCCGCCCTCGTCGTGGGGCATGGTGAGCACGTCGCCCGCTTCATCCACCTGCAGCAGGAAGAACTCCAGCTCCGGCCCGGTATTGAAGACAAAGCCCATGTCGGCCGCGGCCGATATCGCCCGGCGCAGGACGTACCGCGGATCGCCGGGGAAAGGATTGCCTTCGGGCGTGTACACGTCGCAGATCAAGCGAGCGGTCTTCTCATTGCCGCTCTCCCATGGCACGATGGCGAACGTCGCCGGGTCCGGGTCGAGGTACATATCGCTCTCGGCGATCCGCGCAAAGCCCTCAATGGAGCTACCGTCGAACCAGGTGCCGTGATCGAACGCATCGGGCAAGCGATGGGTCGGAATCGTCACGCTCTTGACAATGCCAACGATGTCGGTGAACTGGAGGTTGATAAAGCGGACCTGCTCCAGCTCGCACTGCTCCAGGACGTGCTCCTGTCGCTCGGCGCGGGAGGACGAGCCTATCGTGTCGGTGGTCATGCTGCAAATGCTCCCGATTTCCGCGGCACGCGGCGCAGGATACCACACCTGACCGCCGGGTCGGCAGTATGGCCGCGGACCATGCAGTATCATGCTGGTCAGCGCCGGCCCCCCTATGGTCCCCCCGCTGCGGCGGGGGGACGGGCACAGGGAGCGGCTGCGGCGGGAGGGACGGGGGAGGGCCAGGGTGGGGGCCACGACCGCACTGAGAACAGATGACCGATAGGAACTGCACTATTGCCCCTCTGACGCTGACCATCGAGGCGCAGAGCGGGCGAGCACGCGCCGGGCGGCTGCTCACACCACACGGCGTCGTGCCGACACCCTGCTTCATGCCCGTCGGGACGCAGGCGACGGTCAAGTCGGTCAGCCCTGACGATCTGAGCAATGTCGGTGCAGCGATGATCCTGGCCAACACGTATCATCTGCTGCTGCGCCCCGGTCCGGAGATCGTCGCCGCGCACGGTGGCCTGCACCGCTTCATGGGCTGGCAAGGGCCAATCCTGACCGACTCGGGCGGCTTCCAGGTCTGGAGCCTGGCCCGTCTCCGGTGCATTGACGACGACGGCGTGACCTTTCGCTCCCACCTCGATGGCAGCGAGCACCGGCTCACACCGGAGCGCGTCATGGAAATCCAAGCGCAGCTCGGCGCGGACGTGGTTATGGCCTTCGACGAGTGTGTCGGCTATCCGGCCACACACACCGAGGCGGCGGCGGCGGCGCAGCGCACCGGCCGCTGGTTGGAGCGCTGTCTCGACGCCCGGCCGGGGCCGGGGCAGGTGCTGTTCGGCATCGTGCAGGGGAGTACCTTCACCGATCTCAGAACCGCCTCGGCCCAGGCCACTGTCGCCGCCGACTTGCCGGGGTATGCTATCGGCGGATTGAGTGTGGGCGAGTCGAAGGCGGAAATGTGGCGTATCGTCGAGCATACGGTGCCGCTCCTGCCGGCGGAGCGGCCGCGCTACCTGATGGGGATTGGCTCGCCGGAGGACTTGGTCGAGGCCGTTCGGTACGGCATTGACCTGTTCGACTGCGTGCTACCGACGCGGGCCGCCCGCCACGCCGGTCTCTACACCGACGCTGGCCGTCTGAATATACGTAAGGCTCGGTTCCGTGCTGACCTGGGGCCGATTGACCCGAGCTGCGACTGTGCGACGTGCCGCACGTTCACGGCAAGTTACGTGCATCATCTCTTCCGCGCCAAGGAGCTGCTCGCCTACCGGCTCGCTACCGTTCACAACCTGCGCTACCTCACTCGGCTCACGGAGCGTATGCGGGCTGCGATTGCCGCCGACGCCTACGAAGCGTTCCGCGACGACTTTCTGGCGAAGTTTCGCGCGCCGGATGCACGTGAGCGCAGCCGGCAGCAGCAACGCTGGCAGGCGGCACAGCGCCGCGCGGCGGCGTCTCCGGCCGCTCAGCCTGCACCGGCCGCCGAGTGCTAAGGTGAAATGCCAGGGTGGCAGAGGACGGCATACGCATGAGTGCAGCTGACGACCCTCGTCTGCACAATCCGCCGGGCAGGACAGCGGTGCGGATGGGCGTGTCACCGGCCAGCGATCCGGCTGAGCAGGCGCACGGTGGGAGTGCGGTCGCGGTCGCCGAGGTGCTGCGCCTGGTCCTCCAGCCGCACGCCCGCGTCTTGGCCGGCCGGGCCGGCTTGCAGCGCCGCGTGGGCTGGGTGACGACGCTGCGCGGATTGCCGCCCATCTTCGAGTCGAGCGGCGGCGACGAGGTGGTCCTGGCGCCTGTAGCCACGCTCGATGCCCTGCGAGCGTTGAGCGCCGACTATGACCTGAGCAAGATCGTCGTCAGTCTGCAAGAAACCGGCGTCGCGGCCGTGGTCGTGGTCAGCCGCGATGAGTGGCACTGTCCCGACGCCGTAATCGCCGCCGCGGATGCCCACGACCTGCCCCTCTTCCACGTTGAGACGCCCCGCGCGGCGGCGGAGCTGGAGCGCACCATTGCGCGGCTCGTCGTTGACCGCCAGGCCGAGCTGAACCAGCGCGCGACCGACCTGTACCGGCAGTTGGCCGCCGTGTCCGTCGAGGGGCAAGGCGTCGAGCGCATCCTGGAAGAAGCAGCAGCACTCACGGGACGGCTGATCTTCATAGAAGACGCAGCGTACCACGTGCAAGCGATGGCGCCGGCCGACGCGGCGGTACCGTCACCGTATTCGTCCCTCGTGGATCGCCAGTGCCTGGAGGCCGAGCTACGGGCCGGCGAGCTGACCAGCTCGGCGCCGCCGGTCGTGCGCCTCGAGGTGGGACGGAACGGCTTGGAGCGGTATACCGGCGCGATCCTCAATCGCGGCCGCCGCCGTGGTTTCGTCTCGCTGTGTGCGCTCCCCGGCGAGTTGACCGACTTGGACGAGCTAGTCGCCGGCCGGCTGGCGGCCGTGCTGGCGCTGGAGCTGGCCAAGCAGGACGCCGTGCGCCTCGCCGAGCGGCGCGACCGTGAGGCGCTATTCGAACAGCTACTGGCCGAAGCCGATGCGCCCTCGCCGGAGCTGGAGCGGCAGCTCCAGCGCCTCGGTTTCCGCCCCGATACCTCGATTGCAGCGGTGTCGGTCACCATTGAGACGGAGACGGCCGGTGCAACCGATGACGCGGTGCTCGATGATCGCAGCGACCGGCTCATGGACACCGTGCGGCGCGCGTTACGGGACCGCAATCAACCGGCCATCATGCGGTCCGATAGCGGACAGGTGGTGGCACTGATCGCGCTGCAAGCTGTACCGGCAAGAAGCTGGTCCGCCCAATCCGCCGGGGAATATAGTGGTGCCGACCGGCGGCGTCAGGAAACGAGACAGAACAGCACTAGCGCGGCGGTGAAAGCAATCTTGCAGGATGTCCACGCGGCAGCGGTCGCCAGTGGCATCGGGCCGATCACGTCCGGCGCTGGCGAGACTCACCCCCGGCTGGCCGACGCGCCAGCGGCCATCGAGGAGGCAGCGCAGGCGGCGCAGCTTGCCCGCAGTCTCTATGGGCCGGGCCGGCAGGCGTGCTTGTCCGACTTGGGCCTCTACCGGCTGTTGTACCACCTACGCGGCACGCAGGAGCTACGGGCATTCTACAATCAGACCCTCGGCCCGCTGGCGGCCTACGACCGGCGGACCGGTGGGGACCTGCTTGCCACGCTCGAAGCGTATTTCGCCTCCCGCGCCAACCTCAGCGAAACGGCGCGGCGGCTCAACCTGCACCGCAACTCGCTGCTGTATCGGGTCCAGCGCATTGAAGAGACGGGCCAGGTTGACCTGCAAGACCCCGAGGCGCTGCTGGCCCTACAGGTAGCCTTGAAAGCGCGGCACCTCCTCGACGTATAGCGGTAAGGGCGGCAGACTTCCCGTCTCCACCTGTGGAGACGGGAGGCGGGGCCAAACCGACTGCCAGCTATCCGTCCGTGCTGCGTTCGTTGCGAGGGCGCTGCGCCTGCACTATCATGGCCGGTGCAATGTCACCTACTGAAGGCTCGTTGCTGGAGCAGGTCCGTGCGGCGCTGGCGGAAGCGCAGTTTGACCCGACGCACGCCGGAGACATCTTCCTGCGAGCGGATGCCGAGGCGGCCCTGCAAGCGGCGCTGCCGACGGCGGTGATCGCGGTCGCCGGACGCGACGATGCCGGGCTACCGACGGCGCGCTTCTTGGGCGCCATCTACCGTCCCGACCTCTTGGTGGAGTCGGACACGGCCCGCGTTGCGGTTGGGCTGACGTTGCTGCGGGCCGATGCCGGCCCGCTGGCGGCGGCGCTGGCGCGCGCGGTAGTGCTCTCGCAGCAGCTTCCGGTGGCGACGGTTATAGTTGACCGTCGAATCGAGCGCACCAACCCGTTCGCCGCGCCGGCCACGCAGCGGCTCCACCCGCACGATCAGGCCACCATGGATTACTTGGGCAGCCGGCATCGCGTGGCATTCGTCGTCCGGCAACAGGCACCGTTCAGCTTCGGACAATAAGGAGGAAGACACATCCCATGTTCAAACGAGCCGTCATTACCGACGAGATCTCCCAAGACTTCGATCTCGCCGTCGGCATGGCCAAGCAGTTTGGCCTCGACCAGCTTGAGATCCGTACCGTGTGGGAGACGCGCATTGACGCGATGTCTTCGGAGCAGCTGCGCCGCATCAAGGAGACGGCCGAGCAGCACGGGTTGTCCGTGGCCGGCCTTGCCGCCCCGTTCCTGAAATGCGAGCTAGGTGACGACGACGAATACGCCGAGCATCTGCACATCCTGCGCCAGTGCATCGCCGCCGGCCGGGCGCTCGGTACGTCATTGATCCGCGGGTTCACGTTCTGGAAGCGGGACGGGCTGGACGACCACTACCAGCAGATTCTCGATTCCTATGCCGAGCCGGCCCGCATCGCCCGCGAGGAAGGGGTCACTATCGGCATTGAGAACGAGGGGTCATGCTACGTCGGTACCGGCGCCGAGCTGGCCCGGTTTCTCGGCGATCTGAACGAACCGGCCGTGCGGGCCGTGTGGGACCCGGCGAATGCGTGCTGGGAAGGTGGTGAGACCACGTATGCGGATGGCTACCCGCTGGTGAAACCGTACATCGCGCACGTCCACGTCAAAGACAAGCGGCAGGTGAATCCCGACGAAAGTCCGCAAGCTGTCGTCATCGGCGACGGGGAGGTGGACATCCCCGGCCAGCTCCAGACGCTCAAGGACGACGGCTACGAGGGCTGCGTCTCGCTCGAAACGCACTACCGGGTCACGCACCGGCTGGCCGAGGACATCGCCCGGATGCCAGGCGGCAGCGCCTTCTCGGAGGGCGGCGAGGAGGGCACGCGCCGGTGCTTGGTGGCCTGGAACCGGATGATGGCGGCGTTGGTATGAGCGCGCAACTGCTGGCTGGCCGGCCGGTCGCGCGGGTGATTCGGCGCCAGACGGTTGCGGCCGCCGAGCGGTTTCAAGCCCAGTTGCGCCGCCCGCCGGCCCTGGTCTCGCTCCGCATCGGCGACGACCCGGCCTCCGTGTCCTACGGCCGGACGCTGGAGCGTGCCTGCGGACGCATCAACCTCGGCTTCCACGAAATGGTGCTGCCGACCGAGCGGCCCCGTTTGACCGAGACGCTCAAGGCGCTGAACATTGATCCCGGCGTTGATGCCATCGTCGTGCAGCAGCCGTTACCGGCGCCATTCTCCCTGGAGATGGTCGCGGAACTGCTCGAACCGCAGAAGGACGTAGACGGATTGACCCCGGTGAACACCGGTCGCGTGGCCTTGGGCCAAGGCGGGTATGTGCCCTCAACACCCGCCGGCGGCATGGCAATCCTCCATCACTACGGCATCCCGATCAAGGGGGCCGAAGCCGTCGTGTTGGGGCGCAGCCCCATCGTCGGTCGGCCGATGGCACAGTTGCTGCTCCAAGAGCACGCCACCGTGACGATCTGCCACACCCGCACGCGCGACTTGGCCGCCGTCACGCGCCGCGCCGACATTCTCTGTGTGGCTGCCGGTAGAGCGGGCCTGATAACCCCGGAGATGGTGAAACCGGGCGCAGTGGTCGTGGATTTTGGCACCAACGTCGTGGCTGAAGGGCTGGTCGGCGACGTAGACCCGGCCGTCGGCGAGGTGGCGGCGTGGCTCACGCCCGTCCCCGGCGGCACGGGACCGGTCACCACGGCGATCCTGCTCCGCGCAACGGTCCAGACCGCCTGCGACCGCCTCGGCGTGACACTGACCGCGCTCCCATCCAACGGCTCGGTCACCTCGTAGTACCGTAGTGATTAGCCTGCCCTGTAGACTCCCCATCCCCAAGAGGGAAAGAGCCAGGGGTAGGCACAATTCCGCCGGAAATACCCATGGCTCGTAATCTGCTGATCGCGCAATCGGGTGGGCCGACTGCGGTCATCAACGCCAGTCTGGCGGGCCTCGTCAGCGCCGCTCAGGACTCCGGTGTCTTCAAGCGCGTCCTCGGGTTGCGCCACGGCATTCTCGGTGCCTTGCCCGGCGGTGACGGCTGTCTCGACTTGACGGCGCTCAATGCGGCCCGTCTGACCGCCTTAGCCAATACACCGAGCGCCGCGCTCGGCTCCTGTCGTCGCAAGCTCGATGCCGACGACTGCGCGGCCGTCATTGAGTGGTTCCAGTGCCACAACGTCCACGCCTTTGCCTACGTCGGCGGCAATGATTCGATGCAGACGTGTCTCCGGCTCGGCCACGCGGCGCAGGACATCGGCTACGAGCTGTCCGTCATCGGCGTGCCGAAAACCATTGACAACGACCTGCCGGAGACGGACCACTGCCCGGGGTACGGGAGCGCGGCGCGTTTCTGGGCAGTCACGACCCAAGAGGCGGCCTTGGACCTCGCCGCCATGCAGGGCTACGACACGGTGGTCGTGCTGGAGTGTATGGGGCGCAACGCCGGCTGGCTGACGGCGGCCGCTGCGTTGGGCCGGCCGGCGACCGGTACGGCGCCACACCTCCTGCTGGTGCCGGAAGTGCCGCTCGTGCTGGACCAGGTGCTCGCCAGCGTGGAGACTGCCATCAGTCGGCACGGCAGCGCCGTCGTCGTCACGGCCGAGACAGTACGGACCGGCAACGGTGACTACCTGAGCGCGGCCGGCGGGGCTAGGGGGGAGGAGCGGCGCGATGCGTTCGGACACCCAATAGTCACGGGCACAGCCGAGGTCCTCGCCAACCGTATCGGCGCTGTCTTGGGGGTCAAGGCCCGCACGGTGAAACCAGGCACGGTGCAGCGGGCCGCGAGCAGTCTCGTCTCGACCGTGGACCGGGAGGAAGCCTGGCAGGTGGGAGCCGCCGCGGCGCGCTTGCTGGCTGATGGGCGGACCGACCTGATGGTCACGCTTCAGGCCGAGCGTGTCCCCGCGTATCGCTCTTGGTGTGAGGCCGTGCCGCTCGTGCGGGTCGCCGGCGTGGAGAAGCGGCTGCCGGCCTCCTACTTGGCGGTGCAGCCGGGTGGCGTGTGCAACGTGACCGCTGCGTTCGAGGACTATGCGCGGCCGTTGCTCGGTGGCCCGCTGCCCGCTTTCGTGCGCCTGTCGTAAGCGGCGGTCCGGCATACTGCGCGGCAACATTTGGGGCATCACCGGCCTAGGACAAGGAGGGCCTCATGGCTCAGAAACCGGTTGCGATTGGCACGCGCACACAACTCCTCGTAGATGACTACTTGGTCGCGGCGAGCAGCGGGGTCGTGAAGCGACTGCATCCGATGGAGCAACTCCCGACGCCCGTGCTCCAGGCGGAAGCGGCCTGGGAACGGCCCGAGATCGGGGGGCTGTGGGGGCCGGTGACGGTCCACCGCGACCCGCACGACGGGCTGTTCCGCATGTGGTACAATAGCTACGGTGCGTATCCCGCCTTTGGTCACCGACTGGGGCCGCTGTATCGTTGCTACGCCACTTCCCGCGACGGGCTGCACTGGGAGCGCCCCAATCTAGGTTTATTCGAGCACGAAGGATCGACGGCGAACAACATCCTGCCACGGACGGGCGCTGGTCCCGGCCATGGAATGCTGGACTGCGCCGAAATGGCCGGGGTCGAGCCGCCGGAGATGCGGTACAAGTCGGACTTCTGCGTCGGGAGGGACGACGCCGGCTGGGTCGGCCATGGCGTGTCCTTTTCGGCCGACGGACTACACTGGTATTCCTACGAGCACAACCCGGTTATCAGAGGACGCCAACGTGGGGATGTGTCTACCGTGGCCAAGCTCTACGAGGGCCCCGCTCCGGAAGGGCCGGCCAGCTTTCCCGCCGCCAAATACGCGCTTTTTCCCAAAGTCCTCGTGCCCCTTGGTCCGTGGCAGCGGCGCTGCTTTGCGGTCTGTACGTCGGTAGACGATGCCGATACCGGGTCGGGGCCCGGCACAGGCGGTCCGCCCTTCACGACGTGGACGGAGCCGATGCTGGCCTTTGCCCCCGACCAGCGCGATGACGACATGGCCGAGGAGCGGCTCGCCGCCGCGCAGTCCATCCTGCTCTACGACCATCCCGACGACCACCGCTGCGAGTTCTATGGCGTGATGGTCTTCCGCACCGGCGACGTGTTTCTGGCCCTGATCTGGGTGTATGACGCCGCGTTCGACATCGGGCGGCTGGGCGGCGGAAACGAATACGCCATTGTGGACGTGCAGCTGGCTGCGAGCCGGAACCTGATCCACTGGCAGCGGCTCGGCAACCGCCAGCCGGTGATTGCGCGGGGTGCGCCGGGCACGTTCGACAGTCACATGATCTTCTACCACTCTATGCCGGTGACGGTCGGTGACGAGTGGTGGGTGTATTACGTGGGCTTCAACGAGGGCCACGCCGCCCGCTGGTGCTACACCGAGGCGCTGCGCGACCAGTATTGGGCCGATGTCCGCGCCGGCAAGCGGCACTTCCCGGCAATCGGCCTGGCGAAAGTGCGCCGAGACGGGTTCATCTCGCGTGATGCCGGCCCGGCCGGTGGCTCGATCACCACACGGACACTCCGGCCGGGCGGCAGCCGCCTCGAACTCAACGCGACCGTGGCCGCCGGGGGTACCATCACGGTAGAGGTGCAGGACGAGCAGGGCCGGGTGCTCCCCGGATTTACGGCAGCCGACTGCACGCCGATGACCGGTGATTCACTCCGGTACCCGGTCCGCTGGGGCGACCGGCGCGGTGACGACCGCTGGCCGGAGCGGCCGCTGCGGCTGCGCTTTGATCTGCGCGACGCGAGCCTTTGCGGCTTTCGGTTCACGGACGACTAGGGCTCTGGAGGCGCTGTCGCCCTACGAGCGCGGCGGCACGTCGCGGCCGTCGTCGAGGTCCAGGCGGTCGAACATGGTGGTGATGTCCGTGCGGTCACCGTAACCGGCTTCCTCCAGCAACATCTGGTGCCGCTGCCGCGCGGCCTCGTCCTGCGGGTAGCTCCTGGCCTGCTCGTTGAATGCCTCGATCTCGGCAGCGCTCCGCGGCGCACGCGCCATGAGGGCAGCGAGCACGCCGGCGTCGTCCGCATGTGCGGCAACAACCGCCTCGAACTCGTCGGCCGTGACATCCAGGAACGCGAACAGTCGCTCACTGTAGCCGACCTTCGCTTTATACTCGCCGAGGGTGCCGGCGAGGTTCGCACGCATCTTGTCAATCGTCCGCGGCAGGAACGTGATCCCCCCGAGCGTGTCACGGGGACTGCGGGGCGGCCCTTTCGTCAAATCCATTGGCCTCTCCTTCCGAGCACGGTATTGTAGCGGTTGGCCCCCACCCTAGCCCTCCCCCGCCCTGACAGGGGAGGGAAGCGATTGGGCGCCGGGCATCGAGGCGTGTCGCCCCTCCGTCCCCCCGTCGGGACGGGGTGACCATAGGGGGGCCTGCTAGTTGACGGCCGGCGCTGAACGCCGTATGGTAGCGGCCGACCGGGGATAGTGAGGGGTCAGCATGAGTGCGTTGTTCGGCAGCGGTGACTATACCTATCGCGTAGACGCGCAATGGGGGCGCAGCCCGCAGCTTCCGGCGCTGGGCCTCGTCTCCGGAGTCGCCTGTGACTCGCAGGATCGGGTCTACGTCTTGCAGCGGGAGCCGCAGGCGGCCATGCTGGTGTTCTCGCCCGAGGGGCAGCTACTCCACTCCTGGGGTGAGGACTCTTTCGGTAGCGCGCACGGTGTTTGGATCGGTCCCGACGACGCAGTCTACTGCACCGACCGCAACCATACGGTGACACACTGGACTCTCGACGGCACGCTGCTGGCCACCTGGGGCACGGCGGATCGAGCCGGGCCACCGGGCCAGCCATTCAACGAACCGGCCCGCGCGGCGCGGTCACCGCAAGGCGATGTGTTTATCGCCGACGGCTACGGGCAATATCGCGTACACGCCTTTAGTGCGGACGGGACGCTCCAGCGGTCATGGGGCACGCAAGGGACGGGGCCGGGCGAGTTCGGCTGGCCCGTCCACAGCGTCTGGGTAGACCCGCGCGGCCGGCTGCTCGTGACCGACCGCGGGAATAACCGCGTGCAGCACTTCACCCTCGATGGAGAATATCTGGGGGAATGGGGTGGCTTGGGTGCGCCCAACGACGTCTGCCTCGATGCCGACCAGACGGTCTACATCGCTGAGGGAGGGCCGGCAATCACCAGCCGCGGTCCCATCCGGACCACCCGCGGTCCGGGCGTGACCATTATGAGCCTCGATGGCGACATTTTCGCCCAGTGGGGCGAGCGCGGCGACGCGCCGGGCCAATTTGCCGCCTCACCGCACAGCCTGTGGGTGGATTCGCGCGGAGACATCTACGTCGGCGAGGTCACGGCCCACGACCGCCTGCAAAAGTTCATCCGCCAGCGATGATCGGCGTCGTGGCCGGCCCATATGGCGGTCGTTCCCGCGTGCGTGGGAATGACGACATAGACGACATAGGGGTGGTGGTCTAGCGTCGGGAGGACATTGTGATACAATACACAAGCCTCTGCCGCCGGGGTGCCGCCCGGTAGGGGGCGTGTTGGGGCCGGGGCGCGTGGACCCGGCTCATCTCGCCGAGTAATGGGAGGGAGCGGTGCTCATCAACTATCTCCCCATCCTCATTATGATCGCCGTGGCGACCGTCGTCGCGTCGGGCGTCATTGTGATTGCCCGATTCCTAGGTACCCGGCGTCCCTCCACGTCAAAGCTGGCACCCTATGAATCGGGGATGACCCCGGTAGGGATGGCGTGGCGCCGGTTCCCCATCAAGTTCTACGTCACGGCGATGCTCTTCGTCATCTTCGACGTCGAGGTGATCTTCTTCTACCCTTGGGCAGTGGTCCTGCGCGAAATGAAGGGTGCAGGGCTGGCAGTGTTTGCGCTCGTGGAAATGGGCGTGTTTGCTGCTTTCTTGCTATTGGGGTACCTGTATGTCCTTCGGAAAGGGGCGTTCCAGTGGGATTAAACGCGCCGGACACGCCGGTCAAGCATGGCGGCCTCGGACAGCTCCCGATGAGCGGACAGTTCACGGGCGAGATGGGCGTGAGTCTGACGACGCTCGACAAGGCGGTCGCTTGGGCACGGGCCAACTCGCTCTGGCCGCTGCTCTTCGGCTTGGCCTGTTGCGCCATTGAGATGATGGCGATGAGCGCCTCGCGCTTTGATGTCTCCCGCTTTGGGGCGGAGGTCTTCCGCGCCTCGCCGCGCCAGGCTGACTTCATGATCGTGGCTGGCCGGGTCAGCAAGAAGATGGCGCCGGTTGTGCGCCAGCTCTACGATCAGATGCCGGAGCCGAAATGGGTGCTCTCGATGGGCGCCTGTGCCTCGTGCGGCGGAATCTACAACAACTACGCACTTGTCCAAGGTGTGGACCGCATCATTCCGGTTGATGTGTACGTGCCGGGCTGCCCGCCGCGGCCGGAGATGGTCATTGACGGGATCATCAAGCTCCAGCGCAAAGTAGAGCGCCAGAAGCAGTTCGGCAAGCACGCGCACGAATTGGCGACGGCGTAGGGGCGCGATTGATCGCGCCCTGAGCGTGGGCGCCATTCATGGCGCCCCTACGGGGGCAGCACCCGCCAAGCACCCTTCCCAGCTCACAGGAACAGTGAATATAGATGGCAAGTGAGGCGCCGACCACTGCTGAGGTCCCGGCCGTCGGCCACATGGCTCGGCTGATGGAGCAGTTCGGCGACTGTCAGCCACCGGATACACGCTTGGGCGACGGCATTCCCACCGCCATCGTGCCGCCCGATCGGATACGCGACGTGTGCCGGTTTCTCCGTGACGACCCCGACATGCACTACGCCTTTTTGGCCGAGTTGAATGCCGTGGACTACTTGGAGCGCGCTGACCGTTTCGACATTACCTATATCCTCCACTCATACGACCACAACTCCCGCCTGCGCCTGAAGGTCCGCGTCGGTGGCGAGGAGCCGACGGTGCCCTCACTTACGTCGCTGTGGCCGTCGGCCGCCTGGCACGAGCGTGAAGTCTTCGATCTGTTCGGCGTGCAGTTTGCCGGCCACCCGGACCTGCGGCGGCTGTTCCTGCCCGAGGACTGGGAGGGCCATCCGCTGCGACGAGACGAGGCCCAAGGAGAGGAAGAGGTCTCATTCACCGAGGAGGAGGCCGGCCGCGAGCGGGGCGGCCCCGTGCTACACCGAACCGGTTGACCGCCGTAGGGGCGCAGCAGGCTGCGCCCAGCGCAAAGAGTCATAGCCATGGTAATGCTTTCGGAGACGGTAACCGACCGCGGCACGATGGTGCTGAACATGGGGCCGCAGCACCCGGCCACCCATGGCGTCCTCCGCCTGTTGCTGGAGCTTGACGGCGAGACCGTCGTGCGGGCGGAGCCGGACATCGGCTACCTCCATACCGGCATCGAGAAGACGTGCGAAGGCCTCACCTGGCATCAAGCGATTACCGCCACCGACCGCACGGACTACCTAGCGCCGCTGTCGAACAATCTCGCGTATATCCTCGCCGTCGAGAAGCTATTCGGAGTCACCGACCAGGTGCCCAAGCGGGCACAATACTTGCGCGTCATCCTGACCGAGTTGACCCGCATCAGTAGCCACCTGATTTGGCTCGGCACCCATGGGCTGGACCTCGGGGCAACGACCGTCTTCCTCTACTGCTTCCGCGAGCGGGAGACGATTACCTCGATCTATGAGTTCGTCTCCGGCGTGCGGATGATGACGAGCTACTGGCGCATCGGTGGGCTGTGCGCCGACGTTCCCGACGGGTTCGAGGAGCGGGTGCGCCACGTGCTCGACACCTTCCCGGACCGCATCAACGACTACGAGACGCTGCTGACGAGGAATCCGATCTTCCTCGACCGGACCGTTGACATGGCGCCCATCACCAAGGAAGAGGCCATCGCCTGGGGCATGACCGGTCCCAGCCTACGTGCCTGTGGCGTCAACTACGACGTTCGCAAGGCGTTTCCATACTCCTCGTATGACGATTTCGACTTCGACGTGCCGGTGCGCCACAACGGCGACGTGTATGATCGCTACCTGGTGCGCGTCGAAGAGATGCGGCAGTCGCTGCGGATCATTGAGCAGGCGCTCGACCGGCTGCCCGACGGCGAGATTCGGCTGGATAACCCACGTATCACGTTGCCGACGCGCGAGAAGATGTACGTGAGCATGGAATCGCTGATCCACCACTTCAAGCTGGTGACGGAAGGGCCGAAGTGTCCGCCAGGCGAGGCCTACAACGTGATCGAGTCTCCGCGCGGCGAGCTTGGCTGCTACGTCGTGTCCGACGGCACGAGCAAGCCGCAGCGAGTCCGCTTCCGCACCCCGTCGTTTCTGCACACCCAGGCGCTCCAGAAGCTGGTCGAGAACCGACAGGTCGCCGACGTGGTGGCTGCTATCGGCAGCATTGACATCGTGCTCGGCGAGATTGACCGCTAGGAACAGGCGAGCGGAGAAGATGCTGTCCGAAAAAACGCGCGAGCGCATCCTAGGCTACTTGCCGCGCTACCGCACGAAGCGCGCCGCGATCTTGCCGGCCCTGTGGGCGGCCCAGGATGAGGTCGGCTGGTTGAGCACGGAGGCCTACGAGGAGGTCGGCGAGCTACTCGACATGCACCCGACCGACGTGGCAGCCATCGCCAGCTTCTACTATATGTTCCACAAGCAGCCGATGGGCCAGTACGTCATCGAGGTGTGCAATAACCTGTCGTGCGAATTGCAGGGCGCGTCGGAGATGCTGGAGCATCTGCGGCAGGAGCTAGGCATCCAAGAGGGGCAGACGACCGAGGACGGGCAGTTCACCCTGCGCCACCAGGAGTGCCCCTGCTATTGCGAGTTCGCGCCCGTCATGCAGGTCAACACGGAGACCTATGGAAACCTGACCCCGGAGCGGATTAATCGCATTCTCGCCGATCTGCGGGCCGGTCGCCCCGCCCTCGACGGGGTGGTGCATGGGCCGGACAGCGCGGCGCTCGCAGCCAAGGTTCCGTTGGCAGACAATGATGGCGGAGAGGAGCAGGCCGAGCATGGCGACGTTTGAGCCAATACTGCTCAAGTACGCCGACGACCCGGACCAGCACCGGATGGACACCTATCTCCGGCACGGCGGCTACCAGGCGCTGGAAAAGGCGCTCCGGGAGCATACGCCGGAAGATGTCGTCGGCATGGTCAGGAGCGCCAACCTGCGGGGCCGCGGCGGCGCCTACTTCCCGACCGGCGTGAAGTGGGGTTTTCTGCCCGACGACGGCAATCCGCGCTTTCTCTGCGCCAACGCCGACGAGAGTGAGCCGGGGACGTTCGCCAACCGGGCGATCATGGACAACGACCCCCACCAGCTTATCGAGGGCTGCCTCATCTCCGCCTACGCCTGCCAGATCAACACGGTCTACATCTACATCCGCGGCGAGTTCTCGTTCAGCTATCGCCGGCTGGAGCAAGCGTTGGCCGAGGCGCGCGCGCGAGGCTACGTCGGCCGGAACATCCTCGGTTCGGGGTTCGATTGCGAGGTGTGGGTGCATCGGGGCGCTGGCGCCTACATCTGCGGGGAAGAGACGGCACTGCTGGAATCGCTGGAGGGCAACCGTCCACAGCCCCGCCTACGACCGCCGTTCCCGGCCGTCAAGGGTGTGTTCAGCCTACCGACGGTCATCAACAATGTGGAAACCATCGCGTGTGTGACCCACATCGTGAACTACGGCGCCGACTGGTTCGCCGGGATCGGCGCCCCGGACGCCCCCGGCCCCAAGCTCTACTGCCTCTCGGGCCACGTCAACCGTCCCGGCCTCTACGAGCTACCGATGGGCACGCCGCTGCGCGAGCTGATCTACGAGCATGGTCAAGGGATGCGCGAGGATCGGGCGGTCAAGGCGGTCATCCCCGGCGGCGCCTCGGCGCAGTTGCTCACGGCCGACGACCTCGACGTGACGCTCGATCCGGGGGCCATCACCGCCAAAGGCTCCATTCTCGGGACCGGCGGCGTGATGGTGATGGACGAGACGACGTGTATCGTGCGGGCCAATCTGAACACCGTGCGCTTCTTTGCCAACGAAAGCTGCGGGAAGTGTACGCCCTGCCGGGAAGGCACCCGCTGGATGGTGGATGTCCTGGCGCGGATCGAAGGCGGCGCCGGGCGAACGGAGGATGTAGAACTGCTGCTCGACGTATGCGACAAGATCAACGGCAAGTCCTTCTGCCTGCTGGGCGATGTGGCCACGTGGGGCTTGTCCAGCGGTATTCAGAAGTTCCGCGACGACTACGACCGCCACGTGGCCGAGAAGCGCTGCTTTGCTGCGGCGCAGCCGATGATGGCGGCGTGAGCGGTGTTTGTTGCCCATCGGGACCGGAGCGAGGCTCCTAAACTGCGGAGAGAGACGGCATGATTGCCACCGAGCAAGAGTTGATTACGCTGACGGTTGACGACCGGGAGGTGTCCGTGCCGCCGGGCACCAACTTGGTCGAGACGGCCAAGGAGCTTGGCACCGAGGTGCCGGTGTTCTGCTATCACTCGCGGCTGCCCGTTGTCGGCGCCTGCCGGATGTGCTTGGTGGCCGTCGAGCTACCACCGCGACCGGGCACGCCGCCCGACGCGCCGGCACCACCGCCGCAAATTATGACCGGCTGCACCACGACGGTAATGCCCGGCATGAAGGTCTGGACCGACACGGAAGCCGTCCTGAAGTATCGGGAAGGGATCGTCGAGTTCCTGCTGATTAACCATCCGCTCGACTGCCCGGTCTGCGACGCGGGCGGCGAGTGTCCGCTCCAGGACAATAGCCACGACTGGGGGCCGAAGGAGAGCCGGTTCGTCGAGCAGAAACGTCTGCTCCGCAAGGTCCACGACCTCAGCCCGCTGGTGGTCCTGGACCAGGAGCGGTGCATCGTCTGCTACCGCTGCACGCGCTTCATGGACGACGTTGCCGGCGAGCACGAGCTGGATTTCTTCGACCGCGGCTATAACTCCGTGCTCGGCACGCTCGACGACCGGCCGCTGCAATCGAAGTTCCATGGCAACATCATTGATCTCTGCCCCTGTGGCGCGCTGACCAGCGACACCTATCGGTTCCGAGCGCGACCGGGGGACCTCCAGACGACGCAGAGTGTTTGCGCGCAGTGTCCGGTGGGCTGCAACCTCAAGTTGGATGCACGCCGCAACGAGATGGTGCGGGTACGCGCCCAAGAGAACACGGACATCAACGACATCTGGCTGTGCAACAAGGGCGAGTTCACGTTCGAGTTCGTCTCGACCGATCAACGGCTGCGAACCCCGCTGGTTAAGCGGGACGGTGCGTTGGCCGCGGTGGAGTGGGACGAGGCGCTGACCGAGGTAGCCGCGAAGATCAAGCGCATCCGCGACGAGCACGGCGCGGCGGCAATCGGGGTCATCGGCGGGCGCAACATTCCCAACGAAGACGCCTTTGCTCTGCGCGAATTCGCCCGCTCGGTCATCGGTACACCGCACCTCGATCACCGGATCGGCGCCCGCGCCGCCGGACTGCCGCTCGCGGATAGCCCGGCACCTATCCCGACACTTGCTGACGTAGACCGGGCCGGGGCGGTGCTCCTGATCGGCACCGACCTGACCAACGACCTGCCGGTGCAGTGGCTACGGCTGCGGGCTGCGGTAACCAAGAGTGGCGCCAAGCTGATCGTCGCCAACCCCCGCGCCACCGAGCCGGACCGGATTGCCTATCACCGCCTGCGGCACCAGCCCGGCACCGAAGCAGCCCTGTTGCAGGGGCTATTGGGTGCCGTCCTAGAGCAGAGCGACGACGGAGCATCCGCCGGCGAGGCGGCCAGTCTCTCGCCGGAGCAGGCCGCCGAGCTTACCGGCGTCACGGCCGAGACGATCCGGGCGGCCGCCGCGACACTGGTGGCGGCCGGCAATGCGCTGGTGTACGTCGGCCCGCGCTTTAACCGCCGGTCGGATCAAGAGGCCGTAGCCGCTGCCACTTACAACCTCGCGCTGGCCACGGGCAACGGCGGCGGCGTGACGTTTATCCCGGAGGGGGCGAACGGCCGTGGGGCCGAGGCGCTCGGAGTCGTGCCCGGCCAGGACGGACTACCGGCCGGGGAGATGATCGCAGCGGCCGCCGCCGGGACGATCAAGTGCCTCTATCTGGTCGGCGAGAACATCCTGGAGACACATCCCGACCGCGCCCAGGCCGAGCAGGCCCTGGCCAACGCCGAGCTAGTGGTCGTACACGAGCTATTCGAGACCGCGACGGCGCAGGCGGCCGACGTGGTGCTGCCCGGCTTGAGCTTTGCCGAGCGCGACGGCACCCTGACGAACGTGGAGGGCCGCATCCAACGGCTGGGCGTCGCAGTCGCGCCGGAGGACGGCGGCTTGGCCGATTGGCGCATCCTGTCGGACCTATCAGGCCACTTCGATACGCCACTCGGCTATAGCTCCGCCGCCGAAATCACGCTCGAAGCCTTTGAGGAAGTCATCACGCCGGCGATGATGCGCCGCGCGGCCTTCCCGTCGGAGGGCGTGCTGCTGCCAGCGCCAGTGGACGATGGCGCCCCACGCTTCGTGGAGGCGCCCGCAGCGGAGCCGGTCGCGCCGGGCGAGGGCGTGCGCTTGCTGACCGATTCCGAGTTGATCGGCCATGAGACGTTAGTCGAGATTACGCCGCAGCTGCTGGCTACCTCGCCGGAGCCGCTCGTGGACATCAATCGCGCCGACGCTGCCCGTCTCGGCATTGGTAACGGTCAGGCTGTCAGGCTGCGGACCGAGCGCGGCGCCGTAAGCCGGCCAGCGCGGATAAGTGGTCGCGTGCCCGCCGGGGTAGTATATACGCCTGACAATCTCGATTCGCCGCGGATCAACGCGCTGCTGGACTGGCAGCACGAGGCGACCGTCGTACAGCTTGAGCCGGTTGCTATGGCCGCCGCGACGGCCGACGCCGCTGCCGGAGGCGGAGCATGATCCCGGACATCCTCGCGGCCATCATCGCCGCTGCTATCAAGAGCTTCATCGTCATCAACCTGCTCTTGGCCGCTTTCGCCTACCTCACCTGGCTAGAGCGGAAGGTGATTGGCCGGTTTCAGCGGCGGATCGGCCCCAATCGGGTCGGGCCGTTCGGTCTCTTGCAGCCCATTGCCGACGGCATCAAGCTGGCGATGAAAGAAGACATCGTTCCCGATCAAGCCAGCCGCGTAGTGCATCTCGTCGCACCACTGGGGACGCTGCTGCCGGCGCTGATAATCTTCGCCGTCATCCCCATCGGCCCGTCGTTCGAGATTTTCGGCTTCCCGTTCGACTGGCACATCGGCGCGAACATCAACGTCGCCTATCTCTATATCGCCGCCATCGCCTCTTTGGGGGTGTACGGGCTGGTACTCGGCGGCTGGGCAGCAAACAACAAATACTCGCTGCTCGGTGGGCTGCGTGCCTCGGCACAGATGGTCAGCTACGAGCTACCGCAGGGGCTGGCGGTGCTCTCGGTGGTGATCCTGGCCGGATCGCTGAACTTGCTCGACATCGTGCGCTTGCAGACCGAGGGGAGCTTCCCTTGGCCGATAGCGCTGTGGTTCCCGGTCGGCTTCATCGCTTTCGTGGTCTACGTCATCGCCGGCATTGCCGAAACGAATCGCTTGCCGTTCGACCTACCGGAGGCCGAGGGCGAGCTTGGCGCTGGCTACCACACCGAATACAGCGGCTTCAAGTGGTCCATGTTCTTCATGGCCGAGTACGTCAACATCATCAACGTCAGCGCCGTTGCCGCCGTGCTCTTCCTCGGTGGCTGGTGGCCGGGCTTCGGCTTTCTCGGCCCGGTGCTCGGCTCGATCTTGGCGCCGCTCTGGTTTTTGCTCAAGCTGGCAATCTTCATCTTTTTCTTCATCTGGCTGCGGGCCACGCTGCCCCGCCTCCGCTACGACCGCCTGATGAATCTCGGCTGGAAAGTGATGTTTCCCATTGGGCTGGCGAACGTCATGCTGACGGCAGTGATCGTGGCGGTGTGGCCGAGTTAGCAGCGCAGCCACGGAGGACATGATGCAAGCACCATCGCGCCCGACACGCAGAAACCCCTTCATTGAGGCCGCGCAAGACTTTGCGGCGATAGCGCGCGGTCTGGGCGTGACGCTCCGCAACCTGGCCGACAAGCCGGTGACGCTGCAATACCCGGAGCAGCAGCCGGACCTGCCGGCCCGGCACCGGGGACGCCACGTGCTACGCCGACACGAGAACGGTCTGGAGAAGTGCGTCGGCTGCGAGCTGTGCGCGCTGGTCTGCCCGGCGAAAGCGATCTTTGTCGAGGGTGCCGAGAATCCACCCGACAGCCCCATCTCCATTGGCGAGCGTTACGCCAAGACCTACACCGTCAACATGATCCGCTGCATCTTCTGCGGGTTCTGCACCGAGGCCTGTCCGACGGAGGCCATCCAGCTCAAGGCGATCTTCGAGTTGGCCGACTACACCCGCGAGTCGATGATTTACACCAAGGAGACGTTGCTGGACGCAGAACCGGTCGCTGATCCGAGCGACTCCTGGCTGCCCGGGTGAGCAGCAATCCAGCCATCGTAGACATTACCGCCGACGGTGGGTCACGTTCCCGCCCAGGCAGAAGGCACTGAGCCGATGACCGAGTTGATCGAGAGCTTGCCGTTCGAGCTACCCACCATTGAATTGCTCATCTTCATCGCCACGGCGGCCGTGGCCATCGCGGCGGCCGCCATGGTCGTGTTTCAGCGCAACGCAATGTACAGCGCCCTATTCCTCGTGGCGAACTTCTTCTGCCTGGCCGTCATGTACCTCCTGCTGGGCGCGTATTTTCTCGCCGTCGTGCAGATCGCGGTCTACGCCGGCGCCATCATGGTGCTGGTGCTCTTTGTCATCATGTTGCTCAACGTGGCGCGACCGGAGCCAACCGGCACCCGCCTGGCCGGGCTGAAGCTCTTCGGGGGCACGGTGGCGTTCATCTTGCTGGCCCAGATCGCGCTGGTTGCTGCTCGCAGCGCCGATGTGCTGCCGGAGCCGCCGCCGCCGGGCACCGCCGAGCTGACCTACCCGCTCTCTGTAGCGGACCAAAAGCTGTTGGCGAACGCAACCGGGCCGGATGAAACGGCCTGGACGATTACGCTCACGCTCGACGGGACAGGTGCCGCCGCCGCGGCCGGTGCGGTGCAGGTCATGGATGCCTTGGAGTCACAGGGCTTCCGCGTGTTCCGCAGTAGGCCGGCACGCCCGGAGATCGCGGCGGACCGCGTGGGCGATACGGTGCGGGTGCTGGCATTGCGGGCAGAGGAGCCGGGCCAAGCGGTCACGGACCTGGCCGCGACGCCGGGGATTGCGGCCGTGGACGTGCAGCCGCTCGCCGGTTCCCATACCCAGTTGCTGGCCGCCGTGCTGTTTACCCGTTTCCTGTTCCCGTTCGAGGTGACTTCGATCCTGCTCTTGGCGGCGATTCTCGGTGCCGTCGTCATCGCGCGGAAGCGTGGTGAAGTCAGCCTCTCCCGGCGAGCGACAAACATGGTACCATCTGTCGGCCAGCAAAACGGTGCCCCGGCCGCCGCGGAGGCGACCGCTGCAACGTCAGCGCCGCCAGACGTGCCCAGTAACGCGAGGCCTACAACCTGATGGTGCCAACGAGCTACTATCTCATCGTCAGCGCGATCCTGTTCTCGCTCGGCGTGTTCGGGGTGCTGCTTCGCAAGAACACGTTGACGATCTTCATGTCCATCGAGTTGATGCTGAACGCGGTCAATCTCTCGTTCGTGGCGTTTTCCCGGCAGTTTGGGCATTTCGATGGGCAGGTTTTCGTCTTCTTTGTGATGGCCGTGGCCGCGGCGGAAGTGGCGGTGGGCCTGGCGATCATCGTGGACCTCTTCCGCACGCGCCAGAGCGTGGACATTGACACGATCAACCTGTTGAAGGGATAGACAGCGTGGTGGATGCCGTTTGTGGTGACGTGCCGGCCGGCACCACCTTCACCTTCAGGGTACTGTGTAGACCAAGTCTGTCAGGAGACGACCATTTCTGATGCTCTCTGGCTGATCCCGGCCTTTCCCCTCGCAGGGACGCTGATTAACCTCCTGCTGGGGCAACGGTTGCCCAGGATCGTCGTATCCATCGTCGGTGTCGGCGTGGTGGCGGCAGCATTTGTCGTCGCCGGATTCATCACGCTCTTTGCGGCCGTGCCGGTCACGGCCGGGAAGACCGAAACGCTCCGGCAAGAGCTATTCCCCTGGATAGTAGCGGGCAACCTCGATACGTCGGTAGCCCTCCTGCTCGACCCCCTCTCCACGGTCATGGTCCTGGTCGTGTCGGGCGTCGGGTTGCTCATCCACCTCTATTCGGTCGGCTACATGGGGCACGACCCCGGCTACCCGCGCTTCTTCACCTACCTCAACCTATTCACCTTCTCGATGCTGCTGCTCGTCATGGCGGACAACTTCCTGGTCATGTTCGTCGGGTGGGAGTTGGTCGGAGTCTGCTCCTTCCTCTTGATCGGCTACTGGTTCGACCGTCCCGCCGCCGCCTCGGCCGGGAAGAAGGCCTTTATCGTCAACCGCGTCGGCGACTTTGCGTTCATGGTGGGCCTCTTCCTCATCTTCACCACGTTCGGCAGCTTCGATTTCGCCACCGTGCTCGACCACCCGGAGCGCGTAGTGGACGAAGGCGGCGAGCTTATCACGGCCATCACGCTGCTGCTCTTCATCGGTGCCACCGGGAAGTCGGCCCAAGTGCCGCTGTACGTGTGGCTGCCCGATGCGATGGAAGGCCCTACGCCGGTGAGCGCGCTGATCCACGCCGCCACCATGGTCACGGCGGGGGTGTACATGGTAGTGCGAGCGTCGGCGCTGTATGCCATCGCGCCATTTAGCCTGACGGTGGTAGCGATTATCGGCGCGCTGACGGCGCTGTTCGCCGCCACGATTGCGCTCACGCAGACCGACATCAAGCGCGTGCTCGCCTACTCGACGGTCAGCCAACTGGGCTACATGTTCCTGGCCGCCGGCGTCGGCGCGTTCGGCGCGGCCATCTTCCACCTGATGACCCACGCCTTCTTCAAGGCGCTCCTGTTTCTCGGCGCCGGGAGCGTCATCCACGCCCTGCACGAGGAGCAGGACATGCGCCGCATGGGTGGCTTGCTCCGGTATCTGCCGGTGACGGGTGTGACGATGATCGTGGCCTGGCTGGCGATCATCGGCTTCCCCGGTCTCGCCGGCTTCTGGAGTAAGGACTTGATCCTCGCGCGCACCTTTGAGGGCGGTCACCTCTGGCTGTGGCTCGTCGGGGTGGTCACGGCCGGCCTGACCGCCTTCTACATGTCGCGGCTCATCTTCCTCACCTTTTTCGGGTCCCGACGAGCCGAGAACGGCGGCGCAGCGCCGCACGAGTCGCCCTTGGTGATGCTGTTCGCGCTGGTGGCGCTGGCGCTGCTGGCGGTAGTCGGCGGCCTCGTGGGCATCCCCGGCACCGACGGCACGGCGTTCGAGCGTTTCTTGCAGCCGGTGCTCGGTGGGCATGGGCCGGAGCACGGGGATGTACCGTTCCACCTCTCGGAGTTGGCCCTGGCGATTATTGCAGTGGTGGTGGCCGTCGGCGGTGTTGTGGTCGCTGGCGCCATCTACCTACGGCAGCTACCCTCGGCCGAGTTGGTTGGGCGGCTGCTCGCGCCGTTGTACCGGCTCTCCTTCAACAAGTATTGGATTGACGAGCTGTACGAGGCTACGCTGGCGCATCCGGGTGCGCGGATCGCCGCCTTCCTGGCCTCGTTCGATCTGGCCGTCATTGATGGCGCCGTCAACGGGACCGGGCGGCTGCTGCGCGGCAGCGCCGTGGTGCTGCGGATTGCCCAAGCCGGGTACGTGCGGGCCTATGCCGTCGCGTTCCTCCTGGGCGTTATCGCCATCCTGGCCGTGTGGGCCTTCCGGTAGGACAACGTGCCACAGAGAACACAGCGCATACAGAGCGAACACCTGAGGAAACAGCCGTGAGCGAGTGGTATCTCACCATACTCATCTTCCTGCCGCTGGTGGGAGCAATCATCCTGCTCTTTGTGCCCGGCGCAGCCCACGCCTTGTTGCGGAACGTGGCGCTGGCGGTGAGCCTCATCGTCTTTGCGGTGTCGGTGCCACTGTGGTTCCAATACGACTTCGGCGCCGGGGCAGCACAGTTCCAGTTCATCCAGAGCGGTGATTGGGTGCCGTCGCTGGGCATCAAGTACAAGGTAGGCGTTGACGGTATCTCCCTACTCCTCGTCCTGCTCACGACCTTCCTGACGCCGCTGACCATTCTCTCTACCTATCGCGCCATAGATACGCGGGTCAAAGAGTTCGTCGTGCTGCTGCTGTTGCTGGAAACGGCGGTGCTCGGCACGTTCTTGGCACTCGACCTATTCCTCTTCTACGTCTTCTGGGAAGCCGTGCTCATCCCCATGTATTTCCTGATCGGCGTCTGGGGAGGGGAGCGACGCATCTACGCGGCGATCAAGTTCTTCCTCTATACGATGGCCGGCAGTGTCTTGATGCTGGTCGCCATCCTGACCATCTACTTCCTCAGCGGCGACAGCGGACCACGTACCTTCGATCTGGCAACGCTGATCACCACCGTGCGGGTAGAAAGCGGCCTCCAGTTGTGGCTCTTTGCGGCGTTCGCGCTCGCCTTTGCCATCAAGGTCCCGATGTTCCCGCTGCACACGTGGCTGCCCGACGCTCACGTCGAGGCCCCTACCGCCGGCAGCGCGATCCTGGCCGCCGTCCTGCTAAAGATGGGAACGTATGGCTTCCTGCGGTTCTGCCTCCCGCTCTTCCCGGAGGCAGTCGAAACGGCGGTACCGCTGATAGCGTTCTTGGCGGTGGTCGGGATTGTGTACGGCGCACTTGTCGCCACGATGCAGCGCGATGTCAAGAAGCTGGTGGCCTACTCCTCGGTCAGCCACCTCGGTTTCATCATGCTCGGCATGTTCGCGCTGACCCCGGAGGCACTGCAAGGCTCACTAATCCAGATGGTCAACCATGGCCTCAGCACGGGTGCGCTCTTCCTGCTCGTAGGGATGCTGTACGAGCGGGCACACACGCGCCTTATCCACCATTTCGGCGGCGTGGCGCGGCTCATGCCGGTCTTCGCGGCGTTTTTCCTGATCGTCCTCTTCTCCTCTATCGGTGTGCCTTTCACGAACGGCTTTGTCGGCGAGTTCCTGATCTTGGTCGGCACCTTCCGCGCCGAGGAGCTGTTCTTGCAGCCGCTCGCCATCATTGCGGCCTCCGGGGTGGTGCTGGCAGCCGTGTACATGCTCTGGATGTACCAGCGGATGATGCAGGGGCCGACGCGACAGCCCGCCGGCGTACAGTTGTCCGACATCACCCGGCGCGAGATTGCCGTGCTCGTGCCTATCGTGCTCTTGATCTTCTGGATTGGCCTCTATCCCAAGCCGTTCCTGGACCGGGCGGGACCGTCACTGGACGCGGTGGTCCGTAATATCCCGGTCGCGCAAGTGCAGGCCGGCTTGGGTGGCCGCTAAATCGGCGAGCGACTTACCGATGACCGTCAAGTACGTGCCATGAACGAATTGCTCAAGCTGCCCAGCGTGGACTGGTGGGCCGTTGCCCCCGTGCTGGCCGTCACCCTGACCGCCTGTGTGGTCATGCTGGCCGACCTCTGGCCGCGGTTGAGCCGGCGTGGCACGGCGGCCGCCCTCAGTCTGGTTGGCCTGGTCCTGACGGCCGTGCTCTCGGTCTACCTCTGGGACGCCGACCGCTCCGCATTCTGCACCATCGAGGCAACGGCCGACGGCTCCCCCTTCGGCTGTATGCTCATCCTGGACAACTTTGCGCTCTTCTTCAACCTCATCTTCGTCCTCATCGCGGTGATTACCGTGCTGATCTCCGTCACGTATATGCAGCGCGAAGACCTGGAGAACGGCGAGTACTACGTACTGATGCTCTTCTCGGTGGCCGGACTGATGTTGATGGCCAGCGCCGGCGACCTGATTATGGTCTTCCTCGGGCTGGAGCTACTCTCGCTGCCACTCTATATGCTGGCCGGCTTTTCCCGCTTGCGCCTCCAGTCGGATGAGTCGGCTGTCAAGTACGTGCTGCTGGGCGCATTCGCCTCGGGCTTTCTGCTATACGGCATCGCCCTCATGTACGGAGCGACCGAAACGACCAACCTGGCCGGGATCGCCACGGCCGTCAGCTACGGCGGCTTCAGCACGCTGCTGTTGATCGGCCTGGGCTTGCTCATCGTAGGGCTGGGCTTCAAGGCTGCGCTCGTCCCGTTCCATATGTGGACACCCGATGTCTACGAGGGCGCACCGACCCCGGTCACGGCCTATATGTCGGTCGCGGCCAAGACTGCCACCTTTGCGGCGCTGGCGCGTGTGTTCGTCGGGGCCGTACCGGATGCGCCCGTCGAAACGGTCTGGGTGCTCGGCGGGGTGGCAGCGGCGACGATGATCGTGGGTAACGTCGCGGCGCTCGTGCAGAACAACATCAAGCGCCTGCTCGGGTATTCCTCCATTGCCCACGCCGGCTACCTGCTCGTCGGCCTGGTGGCCGCCAGCGTCGCCACCGGAGAGACCCGCGGCCTCGCTATCCAGAGCCTCCTGTTCTATTCCGTCGCCTATACGTTCATGAATCTCGGCGCGTTCGGCGTCGTCACCTTCTTGGGTCGGCGCGGTGACGAGTTCGCCGCCGTCACCAACTACGCCGGCCTGGCACGCCGGCGGCCCTGGCTGGCCGCGATGATGGCGCTGTTCATGTTCTCCTTAGCCGGCGTACCGCCAACCGTCGGCTTTGTGGGCAAGGTCTATCTCTTTAGCGCCGTGATTGACGCCGGCCACGCTTGGCTCGCCATCGTCGGACTACTGACGAGTGTCGTATCCGCCTACTACTACCTCCGCGTCGTGTATGTCATGTACATGCAAGGTCCAAGCGCAGAGCCGGCTCCACTCTCACACTCGGCGCTCGCTGCGACGGCCGTCGTGGTGTCCGCTGCTGCCGTACTCCTTCTGGGCCTCGTGCCGAGCATCCTCCTGGACCTGGCCCGCGCCTCCCTGGGCGCGCTGATCCTGTAGCGCCGCCCTCCTGGGGCATCCGATCCGCTCCTCCCGGCTCAGCGGCGGGAAATAGCTGCCAGTCTCCGGCGAGCTATAATCAGGGAGCAGCAGGAGGCTAACGATGGCAACGGCAGCAGCAACAATGACCGTCGCCGAAGCGGATGCACTCTACGAGCAGTACGGTCAGCCGTTGGAGCCGGACCACAACGGGAAGTATGTGGCTATCTCTCCGGAAGGTAAGGTGGTTTTCGGAAACGACTTGATTGGTGTTCTTGACCGAGCTGTGGGCGAGCTTGGCAGAGGTCACGTCGTCTTCAAGGTTGGCGGACCTTCAGTCTATAAGTGGGTGTCTATACGTGCTAACAAACCGACGTGTGGTTAGTGAAAGATTCCCATACCTTCCGATTCAAGTGGAGGTACACCAACGCCGAGTCAGGATCGAGGCACTGCTGGATACTGGGTTTGACGCCGCTGTCATCGTGCCGCATTACCTGATCATGAATGGCATTCCACCGGATGGCGAGTTTCGCCTGACTCTGGCAGACGGTTCCGCTTTGCTGGCGCCCTACTACCGAGGAACGCTCCAACTAGGGGATATGGAGCCGTTTGGCGTTGATGTCCTTGTCCTGGGCGACGAGCCGCTTATTGGACTTGGTGCCATTAGCCGCTACTACGTTGGTCTGGACCGCGGCCAGCGGGTCATTGTCGAGCCTTGAGTCCGGACCATCCTAACCGCTCCAGGTGCCTCCGTCCGTCTTGCTGCCCACCGTTCGCCCGCGTGGTCGGAACGGTCGTGTGGTAGACTATATGAGGGCGCTTTCTCCTTGGATTTCCGGTGAGCATGGACGCCAGCGGGAGCATTCTGTCGGCCTCCGTGCCGAGGCAGAGCACCCCGCATCATGTTCGAGAAGGCACCTATACTGTGACTGCATCTACCGACCTCCCCCCACTAGACGGACCACCACCCATTGACGCCTCCCTCCGGGGCCTGGACCTACTCACGGTCGCCGATTTCACTGCACGTCAGTTGCACAACGTCCTGACTCTGTCCCGCTGGCTCAAGGCGGTTCAGCGAGCCGGCCGGCCGCACCGTTTCATGGCCGAACGCTCGCTGGCGATGATTTTCGAAAAGGCGAGCCTGCGGACGCGCTGCACCTTCGAGGTGGGCATGACGCAGCTCGGCGGCCATGCGATTGACCTGGCGAGTGAGCATGAGCGACTAGGCGTGCGGGAGACCGTGCCGGACATCGCACGCAACCTGGAGCGCTGGGTGGATGTCATCATGGCGCGTGTCCACAGCCACGCTACGGTCACGACGCTCGCCGAGTACGCCAGCATCCCCGTCATCAACGGGCTATCCGACCTGACTCATCCGTGCCAGGCCGTCGGCGATCTGATGACCATATACGAGCACCGCGGGCACGTGCGCGGCCTCCAGCTGGCCTTTGTCGGCGATGGGTTCAACGTGGCGCACTCGCTCCTCCTCGCCGCCGGTACGCTAGGTCTACAATTGTTCGTGGCGACCCCCGCCGGGTACGAGCCGCAGCCGGCGGTCGTAGAGCGGGCGCGCGCCCTTGGCGAGACGACGGGCGCAGAAATCACGCTTGGTCACGATCCCCGCGAAGCGGTAGCACAGGCCGACGTAATCTACACCGATGCGTGGGTGAGCATGGGGCAAGAAGAAGAGGTCGCGCGGCGGCTCCAGGTCTTCCCGCCTTTCCAGGTGAATACCGAGCTGTTGGCGTTGGCGGCACCCGATGCACTGGTAATGCACTGCTTACCCGCCCACCGAGGCCAGGAAGTGACCGATGAGGTGCTAGACGGGCCACAGTCGGTCGTGTTCGATCAGGCCGAGAATCGTCTCCACGCGCAGAAGGCGATCCTGGTCTCGCTCGCCGGAGTCGCTGCTGAAGAGATGGCCTAGGTAGGGCTACCGAAAGCGAGAGGACAGCACCGTGCAAGACATACCCTACCTTCTGTCCAGGTTGACCCCCCTCGCTATTCTCGATATCGTCCTCGTCACGATCATCTTTTATGCCCTCCTCTCCGTCATTCGCGGTACGCAGGCCGATCAGCTCGTGCGCGGCATCCTGATCCTGCTCCTCGCGGCGGTAGTTATTGGCTACTTTTTCCAGCTCACGATCTTCAACTGGCTGCTGGTCAGCAGCTTGCCGGCGCTGCTCCTCGCCGTTCCGGTGATCTTCCAGCCCGAGATTAGGCGTGCCCTGGAGCAGCTGGGACGCACGGGCAGCCTGGTGACCCATCCCTTGACCCATCCGTTTAGTAGCTTTCAGCCCAGCGACAGTAGCTCGGCAGACAAAGTCATCAACACCATCATCGAGGCCTGCATTCGCTTGTCCGAACGCCGCCACGGCGCGCTCATGGTGATCGAGCGCTCGACCGGACTGGAGGAGTACGTGCAGACGGGGGCAGAGCTGGATGCCGAGCTAACGTCCGATCTCTTGGCACAGGTTTTCTATCCGCGCACGCCACTGCACGACGGCGCGGTGATTATCCGCGGGCCACGCCTCGTCGCTGCACGAGTCTTGCTGCCCCTATCGGACAGCGCGCGGCTCGATTCTGACGTGGGTACCCGTCACCGGGCGGCGGTCGGTATCACGGAGCAGAGCGATGGGCTGTCCGTTGTCGTCTCGGAGGAGAGCGGCGCGATCTCGATAGCGGTAAACGGGCGGCTGCTCCGAAACCTGACCACCGAGCGCCTGCGGAGTCTGCTACAAACACAACTCGCGTCGCAGCGACTTCCGGCTCCCTGGCGGCCCGTTCGCGCTGCATAACGAGCATCCGTCCACTATTCATCCTGCTCTCCGCTCACGGGGACAGTGAGCAGTGCAACAGTTTCAAGACTCTGCTACCTGGCAGACCCTCCGCGCGCTTGGTCACTACGCGCGGCAGCAGGCGCGTGAGGCCCTCGGCTGGCGCTTGCTGCTGGCGCTCGTCCTCTCCGTGGCCATCTGGGCCGGCCTCACCTTGGAACGCAACCCGCAGCGTCAGGAAGTGTTTCCAAGTGAGCTTACCGTCGAGATCACCGGCCTACCGGCGAACCTGATAGTCCTCAACGAGGTTGTACCCATCAGAGTGCGGGTGAACGCCCCGGTGGAAAGCTACCGACGTTTGCAGGCCACCAGTTTTGTCGCCTCGGTTGATCTCAGTGGCGCCGGTCCCGGCTTGCACCGGTTTCGGGTGCGGGTCGAGGTGTCCGATCCCCAGGTGGAGATCATCGAAGTACTTCCCAAAGACGTGGACGTGCGCCTGGAGGAGCTGGTGATGAAACGCCTGCCGGTGCAGATGCGGATTCTGGATACGCCACCATTCGGCTACCGCTATGAAGACCCTATTCTGGAGCCGCAGGATGTCCGCGAAAACGGCATTACGATCCGGGGGCCAAGAAGCCTCGTCGAGCGCGTCACCGAAGTGCTGGCCTCGGTGCAGTTGGGGCCTGAGACAACGACGATTGATCGCATCATTCGACCGGAGCCGCTCGGCCCGGCGGGAGTCGTCGGCGGCGTGACGCTGGAGCCGGAAACCGTCACTATTCGGGTCCCCGTTCACCAGTTATCCGGCTTCAAGACCGTCCCGATTGTGCCGCAAGTAGGCGGCCTGCCGGCGCCCGGCTATATCCTGCAGAGCATCGAGCTGACGCCGCTGGCTGTCGAGGTCGTCGGCGATCCTGATTTGCTCGCCGGCATCTCGGTCATCCCGGCCACCGTCCTAGACATCAGCGGAGCCACGGAGGACATCACCGCCGAGACCACCTTGTCGCTGCCCACCGGAGTATCGTTGTCCTATGAGCAGCGCATCGTCGTCACCGTCCGCGTCGTGCCGGTGCAAGGCCAAACGGTAATTACGGCAGCCTTAGCATGGATCCATCTCGGCCCCGGCCTGCGGATGAGCCTGCAACCGACGACGGTGGAGGTCACCATCAGCGGCCCGCAGCCGCAACTGCTCCAGTTGACCGGCGCGAACCTGGCCGCCACCGTCAATGCGGCCGGCCTCGGGCCGGGCATTCACACGAGACCGGTCCTCCTAGCCGCCATCCCCCCGGGAACAACGGTGAACCGGCTACAACCCCAGGCGGTGACGCTGCTCATTGAGCCGCTCCCAACGCCTATCCCGTCACCTACCGCCATCCCGACACCTACCGCAACCTTTACTCCCACGCCGCCACCGACGTTGACGCCGACTTTGACCCCGACCCTAACGCCGACCAGCACACCAACCGCCACACCCACGAACACCAGCACCCCGACGGCCACCGGCACCCCACCAACGTCCACGCCCGCACCGGCCGGCAGCCCGGCACCGGCAACTCCGACGCCGACGGCAAGCGGCTCGTAGGAAGGCTGGGGAGGTCCGGGCCAAGCCGTAGGGGCGCAGCACGCTGCGCCCGTCATTGCGGCGGAAGCCGCAATCCAGGGACATGCGTAGTCCCCGCCCGCCGTTGCCCTCCTAAGGAAAGCGCCCCGCACGGCGAACCTTAGCCCCTTCCCTACAGGGAGGGGGGTGGGGGTAGGTCCGTTGCCCCAAGCTCCAGTGCCGCCGTATAGGCTGCCTCCGCGCGCGGTGCCAGTTGCTCCCATGCAAACTCCCGCACGATACGCCGGTGGCCGGCCGCACCGAGGTGAGCGGCGCGGTCCGAATCGCTCAAGAGGGTCACGAGGGCCGCGGCAAGAGCTTGATCGTCGCCGGGCGGCACCAGGAGACCGGTAGTGGGGTGGTCAATGTAGCTGTTGTGCTCCCCGACCCGTTCGGCCACTACCGGTAGCCCCAGCCATAGCAGTTCTGCCAGCTTCATGGAGCATTTGGCACGGTTGGCGACGGTATCGTCGGCCGGGACCAGGGCCACGTCGGCTGCGCGTAGCGCGCCGGGCAGGGATACCCGATCCAGCCAGCCCGCAAAATGGACCGCATCATCAAGTCCTAGCCGCCGGGCCTCCTCCCGCAGGCGCCGTTCCTGACCGTACTTGCCGGCGCCGACGACCAGCAGCGCTGCGTCCGGGAGGTGTGCCCGTACCGCCGCCAACACCCGCGCCGGGCGCTCCGGTGCAAACTCGAAGAAGCGAGTATAGAGCACGATTGTCGGCCGCCGGCCCAGCCCGAGCCGCGCCCGGACAGCGCGGCCGGAAGCCTGCTGCCAATCCGGGTAATCCGTTGGCGACAGGCCATTGGGCAGATAGACTACTCGGCTCGCCGGTAAGCCTAGCGCAACCGTGCGGTCGTGCAGGCTACGGCTGGCAACTGTCACGGCGTCCGCATGTTGGAGGCCCCAACGCTCCTGCCGGTCGAACACCTCTTTCTGCCAGCCGGGATAGGCGTCTTCATACTCGTTCCAGCCTTCATGGCCCTCCCAATCGTCGGCGTCTACGACCAACGCGGGGGTGCGGCGGCGGAGCACAGCGCGGCGGCCCCGGAGCAGCCAGTGCGCCAGGCCGGATACCCCCTTGGGCTTGGACAGGTGGATGATGTCCGGCCGACAGGCGAGCGCAGCGCGGGCCAAGCACAAACTGAGCAGCGCCAGCCCCGGCCCGCTCCAGAGGCCGGCCGCGGCGGCGCCGGGCGGCAAGGGGAGGCAGCGGACGGCGGCTTGGCCGATGCGCCACCGCCGGCCGGCCTCCGGCGGGTGGTCATAGGGCGGGATCAGCACCGTCACGGCGTGTCCACGCGCCGCCAATGCACGTGCCAGCGGGAGAATGCGCGCGCGCGTTGTGCCTTTTGGTTGCGTTCCGAACGGTGCCACCAGGACGATACGCCACGTTCGCATGTCGTGATACTACCCCGTCGCGCCGGTCGTGCCGCCGTCCCCCTACGGAGCGGGGGGCTATCGAGGGCCCAGCGCCACTATGACAACTTGGCGCTGCTAGGCGCGGCGCGGTTTCTACGCCACACCCGCCGGACCGGCGGCCATAACAGCGTGCCGAGCACTACGGCGAGGGCGAGACTGCTGACCAAGAGGCCGCGCCGAAACGGAGCCGGCTGATACATGAACTCGATCCGGTGGGCGCCGGCCGGCACATAGACCCCCCGAAAGAGATAGTTTGCTCGCAGCAAACTGGCCGGTGCGCCGTCTACGGTGACGCGCCAGCCCGGATAGAACGTGTCGGTGAGCACGAGGATGCCCGGCCGCACGGCGTCGGTTTCGACAATGATGCGCTCCGGCTCGTCCACGATCAACGTCGCGGTCCCGCTCCCAGCGCCGCCGCCCTCCTGACCGGCAAGCTCCCAGCGGGAGACGGTGACCGCGCCGCCATCCGGCGAGCTACTTTTCTCCCCAAGTGACGCGGGATACGGAGTTGCGCCCCATGCAACGAACTGCTCCTGGCTGACGAATCCGATCCGATCCGCACCGTGCGCGCTGAGTCCCATCAGCCAGCGCACGGGTTGCCGGAGTGCCTCGGACGCCGCTCTGAAGGCGATTTTCAGGCCGGTACGCCGGGGCGCCTCGGGCCGGGGCGGTTGACTCGGCGCCGTTGACAGCACAGCCTCCCGCCCCGGCGTAAACGCTTCATCCTGGAGCAGCTGCAAGGTCGGCACACCGTCGGGGGCCAGCCAGGCCGTGTGGACGAGGTAGGCGCGCGGCAAGGCTGTGCGGTGGGTATACACGTTCTGGTTGGGCAGCATGGTCAGTTCGAGGTAGTCGTCGTCGCTGAGTGCGATGGGCTGGAACAGCGGCCGGTTGACCCCGTCCGGCGATGGCCCGATCAGGGTCAGGCCGAGCAGTCGCACAAACGGCGCGTCGGCCACCAGCTCTACTTCGACGCGGCTCACGGTGATCGGACGGTTGACCGGCTGGAGGTCACCGGGAAAGCGGAGGTCCATGATCGCTACGGTGGCCAGCGGCGCTCCCTCCCCCGGCAGTTGGCGCACGAGAGCCGGCCGGCCATGGGCGCCGGCCGCCCCGGCGAGCACGTGCGCGTCCGCAACCTGCTCGCCGGCTACCCCCGTGGCCGCGGCCACGGCCCCATCAGTGCCATAGACCCGGAAGCGTAGCACGGGCTGACCCGCCGGCACGCCCTGTCCCGCACGCATAGTGGTGACAAAACTGACCTGGGTGATCTGCCGCGGCTGTCTCGGTGAGAACCGGTAACGCGGCTGCCGACTCGATAGCTCCACCGGTTGCCCGACATTGAAGGGCACGGTGTTCACGTCGAGGTCGGCGAGGCGGTCCGTGACGATTGCCGTGACGCCGAGCACTTGCAAGAGCCGCTGCGACGGTACCTCGTCAACCTGATCGCGCAAAAGGCCATCGGGGGCCGGTAGCTCGCCCGGCAGCGCGAGGGCCTTGAAATCAGCGTACCGGCGCAGCGGCAGCACGCCACCGTCGTAGCCGTCAATCGTGGCGATGCCGTGGGCGAGCGGCAAGTTGGGCGTCAGAATATCCTGGTACTTCGTATGGACCAAGATGGACCGTAGATCGGCAGCCGGCAAGCGGTCCTGATAGGGTTCCAGCAGCACGTGCGTGTCATATGGCTCGTAGGCCGTGCTGGCGATGCTCAAGAGCCGCTGCGGCTCCGGTTGGGCACGTAGATGCTGCAAGGCCGGGCGGTCACCGGTGTAGACCTCCACCGGGTTCGGCCGGCTGTATTCGAGACTGCGACTGGCAAAGATCAGCTCGCCGACCGCCACCGCGCCGAGCAAGATCGTGAGCACGCGCCGCCTACTCAAGCCGCTGCCGTTCGAAACGGCGGCCGCGGCGGCGAGGACCAAGGACGCGCCGGCCAGCAGCGCCCAACGCCAGACGAGGGCGCTGGGAATGGTGGCGCCACCCAATTGTTGTAGCGGGAGCAATGCCAGCACGATGGCGGCGCCGCCGACAGCCAAAGCGGCCAACCGGGCGAGGGCTGCGCCACGCCGCTCCCGTGCCGCGCTCCACAACCAATCCAGACCGAGGCTCGCCAGCGCCGCGAGCGCCAGAGACCACACCATCAGCCACCGCGCCGGGACGCGAAACAGGTCGAGGCCAGGCAGATACGGATAGAGCAGGCCGTAGACCGGCGTGTATTTGCCTAACGCCAAGAGCAGGGCGGCGAGAGCCACCGCACCCCACAAGCGCGTAGCGCCCTCGCCGAACCGGAGCAGCAGCCCGCTACCGGCCAACAGCAGACCGACTACCCCGACGTAGCCGATATACTCGGCGCTCGTCGGACCGGTTAGCCCATAGGTCGGCAGCAGCCCGACCAGCAGCTCCGGCGGCGGCAGCGAAAACGAAACCGCTTCGCCAAAAGCGAGGCCGCCGCCGCGGGTGGAGAGGCCGGTAAGCTCGCCGGTCGGGAAGAGCTGCACGCTGGCCAGGGCCGCAGCGAGGGTCACGCTCCCTGCCAAGGCGAGTAGCGCGGTAGCTGTCGCGGCCAGGCAGCGCACGAGGCTGGCCGGCCAACGTCCGAGCACGCCGGCTATGCGGTGCCATGGCCGGCCCCGGCCGCTGAGACTGAGCCAGGCACCATAGGCCGCGAGCGTCGCCACCGTCATGTAGGACTCTTGGCTATGGCCAGCCAGCAGTTGGGTCGACAGGACCACCCCGGTAGCCACCGTCCAGCGGCCGGAGCCGCGGCTGACCGCACGGTGGAAGGTGAGGAGTGCTAGCGGGAGCCAGACGGCGGCGTTGAGTTGGTTGAGATGCCCGACCTGCGCGCCGACAAACCCGCCGAAGCCGAACAGTGCGCCGCCCACAACAGCGGCCGGACGCACGACTACGAGGCTATGGCGCAGCCACAGATAGCCAAAGAAGCTGGCGAGGAAGAGGTGGAGAATCACCGACCAGTTCAGGGCAATCGTCGGTGCTAGGAGATAGAACAGCGCATTGAGGGGGTAGAACACCGCCGTCTGAATGTTCGCCAGGAACGGCACGCCGTAGAACAGGTAGGGGTTCCAGTGTGGCAGCTGGCCGCTCCGAATGACCTCGCCGGCATACGCGCGATAGGGATAGAAATAGGTGAGCGTATCGTAGCCGGTGACGACAAACTGCCCGCTCGGGAGTCGCCAGCAGAGTACGGCCGTGATGGCCGCGAGGAGCAGGCCCGGAGCGAGCAGCACCCAGGCGGACGGGATGGGAAGAGGGAGCCAAGAAGGCACGCGGGACGGAGCTTCGGCGTTTTCCACCGGCTTACAGTTCGTTGGTCAGCAGGATCGCTTCCGCCACTTCGCGCATGGTCTTGCGGGTATTCATGCTCAGACGTTGAATCCTGCGGAACGCATCGGCTTCTTTGAGGCCTTGGGTGTCCATCAGCAGGCCCTTGGCCCGCTCCACCAGCTTGCGCGTCTCCAGCGTATCTTGGAGGTCCACAAGCTCTCGCTCTATAGTTTGGAACTCACGGTAGCGGGCCATCGCTACCTCGATAGCCGGCGCAAGGTCCGCCTCTTGAAACGGTTTAACCACGTACCCGACTACACCGGCCTCTTTGGCCCGCTCCACGAGGTCTTTTTCGCTGTAGGCGGTGAGCAGCAGCACCGGGGCAATACGCTCAGTGGTCAAGACCCGCGCAGCATCAATACCATCCATCCCTGGCATCTTGATGTCCAGGATAACGAGGTCGGGGCGCAGCTCGCGCGCGAGACTGACCGCGCTCTCCCCCTCACTGGCCTCACCGACCACGGCGTAGCCGAGCGAGGAGAGCATTTCCTTGAGGTCCATGCGGATGATCGACTCGTCATCCGCGAGAACGATGCGAATCGGCATTGATTCCTCACCGGCCTGGAGCGACTGGAGCGACCGGGACGGCCGGATTGCCAGACGACCTTGGTAGTCTCAGCATCGAGAGGCGGCAGAACCAACCGGTTTGCCCCCCACATACGCGGGCCTTACAACGCCGCCTTCTCATCTTATCTCGCTACTACCTGGGCCGTCAAGAAAGCAGCGTAGGGAAGTGCCCTCGCTCGCTATACTGCGGGGGTAACGCATGGATAGCAAACCATCTGCTCCGTCCCGCGCCGCTGCCAGCCGCACCACCCAAGACCACCCCGGAATACCCTCGACGGCGGGAGCGCCAGCCGATAGTCTGCCAACCGGCGCGCGGAAATGGGCCGCCCTCCTGATCGTCGGCGTCGCGATCTACATGGTCACGCTCGACTCCGGCGCCGTGAACGTCGCGCTCCCGACGATAGCCGCCGAGTTTGCCGCGCCGCTGGCGACGGTGCAGTGGGTGGTACTCGGCTACCTCGTGTGCATTACCGCGCTGCTCTTGCCGGCCGGCCGGCTCGCCGACCTCGTGGGGCGACGTCGGGTCTTCCTGATCGGCCTCGCGCTCTTTGCGACCAGCTCGGCACTTTGCGGTCTCGCCCCCAACCTCTGGCTACTCGTGGCGGTGCGCGTGGTGCAAGGGATTGCCGCCGCGCTGTTGCAGGCCAACATTGATCCGCTGGTGGTCACGGCGTTCCCGACGAACGAGCGGGGGCGTGCCCTCGGCATGATCGGTACCGTCGTATCAATCGGGCTGTTGAGCGGCCCGGCGCTGGGTGGGGCGATTACTCAGGTCCTCGGCTGGCGGTGGACCTTTGGCATGACCGTGCCGCTCGGCTTCGCCACGGCCCTGCTGGGCCGCCGGCTGCTTCCCCGCACACCGACGCAGCCCGGCCAGCGCCCCGACCCCATTGGCGCGGCGCTCCTGATCGTCACCGTCGTCTGCCTAGTGCTGGGACTCAATCGCGGGCCGCTCGTCGGCTGGACCACCGCTTCCGCTGGCGGGCTATTGGTGGCAGCCGGAGTCGCCGGTAGCCTGTTCCTGCTGGTGCAGCGCCGCGTCGCGCACCCGACAGTCCAGCTTGCCCTCTTCCGCAGCCGGGGAGTGACCGCCGCCGCGGGCGCATCCTGGTTGAGCTTTCTCTCGCAAGCAAACCTGCGGCTGCTCCTACCCTTCCTGCTCCAGCGGCTGCTCGGCCAGCCCGCCGGCCAGGCTGGCTTCATCCAAGCGGCCCAACCGGCAACGGTCATGTTCCTGTCGCCGCTGACCGGCTGGCTGTCGGACCACCTCGGCTCACGCTGGCTCGCTTCTACCGGCATGGCGCTCCAGATCATCGGGATGCTCGCCTTCGCAACGGTGTCCGTCGAAACCGGGGCGTGGCAGGTCGCTGCCTATCTCGTGCTGCTCGGCTTTGGCACTGGGCTGTTCAATGCGCCCAACAGCAATGCCTTGTACAAGGCGGCCCCCCGCGAGCATTATGGACTCTTGGGTGGACTGCGGGCACTGACACGGAACCTGGGCTGGGTGCTCGGACAGGGCGTGGCCGGGGCACTGTGGACGGCGACGGTCGTCGGTGTAGGCGGCGGAGTTGCCGCGGCCGCGGCCTCGACCGCCGCGATGACAGCCGGATTTCGTGCCACCTTCTTCCTCGCCGCCGGCCTGGCCCTCGTCGGACTCTTCCTGTCGGCGGTGGTTCGGCCGCCCGACCCGGCCCAACCGTCCTCACAAGGGTAGGGGCACGGCATGCCGTGCCCCTACGGCGCTGGTTCTGGCGTGTTCCACCCGTTCACCTACCCCTGTGAGGCCTAACCGCCGGGTTGAGTTACGGCAGAATGGAGGCATGGTCACTGACGCCGGAGCCGAGGGTGCGGCCGCCGGATATGTTCTCTCGGCGCTGCAAGCGCGGCCGCTCCTAGACGCACGGTGCAGCCGGCAGGACATTGCCACCACCTCCCTCGACCTCGGCCTCACGACGCTCGACCTGGCGCTCACCGCGGCCGGCGTCGCGTTGCCGAACGGCGCTACCCTCACGTGGGAGAGCATCGAGCGGATCCACGCTGCCCCCAAGGACGAGTTGGCCGCACCCTGTTTTCGCCTCGACCAGGGGGTGCCGCACCGGCTCCACACGTTCTCCGAGACCACGCAGCGGCCGTTGAGCCTGGTGGCGACGCGCGGCGCCCCGACGCTGCTGCTCGCCGGCTTCACTATGCACCGCATCAAGGGCACCGATCCGCAGCGGGACACACAGGCCAAGCTCCGCAGCATCGCTCCGGTTGTCGGCCGCGTTCTCGACACCACCACCGGCCTCGGCTACACGGCCATCGCCGCGGCGCGCACGGCGGAGGCGGTCCTGACAATTGAGCGCGACCCGGCCGTGCTCCGGTTGGCCCGCCATAGCCCCTGGTCACGCCCACTCTTCGAATCCTCGAACATTACGCGGCAACTTGGCGATGCCAGTGCCCTGATTGAAGAGTACCCGGACCGGTCCTTCACGCGGATCATCCACGATCCGCCGGCGTTGAGCCTGGCCGGTGAGCTGTACGCCGCGACCTTCTATCGGCACCTCTATCGCGTGCTGCGACCGGGCGGGCGCCTCTTCCACTACGTCGGCAATCCCCGGAGCAGCCTGGGACAGCGGGTGACTAAGGGCGTGCGCGGACGCCTCGCAGCCGCCGGTTTCCAGCGCGTGCGGCCGCGGCCCGATGCCTTCGGTGTCGTCGCCTACAAGTAGCCCCACCAGTGTCCGGTGCCGCCCCGTTGCTCCGGCCCGTCAGCGGGCGCTATCCTCACCCGAGGCAAGCGGCACAAGGAGAGCGCCATCTTGGACGAGCACCGGTGGGTGTACCTGCACGACTGCGCCGAAACCCTGATGCTGTGGCACTCGGTACTGAAGACGCCGGTGGGCGCGGCCTTTCTCCGGCTCATCACCGCCCTCGCCAGCGGGCAGCAGCGCCCGGCGCTCCGCAGCTACGCCGCCTTGACCGGGGCGCTCGCGCAGGAGAGCACACAGCCTTCGGGCCAGAGTATTTCGTCGCCAAGCGGCGATGCCTGGCAATCTTACGTTCTTGAGCGCGTGCTGGCGGACGAGAATCCCTTCACGCAGGCACTGGCCCGGAACGGAGTGGCGGCGCTCCCCGCTGGGCTGACACGTGTGGCAGCATCCGACCTGCGCGGTCTGGAGGCTCTCTACCGCACCAACGCGGAAACGGTCCGCGCGGCCATCGCACGTCTTGATGGCGATACCGGCACGGACATGCTTGCCGACCTCCCGACGTGGCGTGAGCTAGGTACGGCCACGGCTACAGAGCCGCCGCCCATCGCCACCCGGCTCGACCGCACGGCCGGCTGGGACGACCCAGCGGTGTTTCGGGCCATCGCGGAGCATATCGCTCGTGCCGGCAGCGGCCTCCTGGGCCGGTACCGCGCTTTCCGCTGGGTTCACGGGGAGCACGACACGCGCTCGCCGCTCTGTCTGCCACTGGACTTTGGCGCACTATGGGCTATCCCCCATCCCGATCCGATCAGTTTCGACGACCTCGTTGGCTATGCGCCGCAGCAGCGTCTCCTGCGGCAGAACACCGAGCATTTCCTCGCCGGGGCACCGGCCAATAACGTGCTGCTCTACGGCGACCGGGGCACCGGTAAGTCGGCCAGTATCAAGGCGCTGCTCAACACATACGGCGATCACGGACTTCGCCTCATTGAAATCGCCAAGACCGACCTCGCTGATCTTCCGCACGTGCTGGCGGCGCTGCGGTCACGCCGAGAACGCTTCATCATCTTCGTAGACGACCTGTCCTTCGAGCACCACGAAACGCACTACAAAGACCTCAAGGTGCTGCTGGAAGGCAGCCTGGAAGCCCGGCCACCGAACGTGGCGCTTTACGCCACCTCAAACCGGCGCCACCTGGTCCAGGAACGGTTCTCGGATCGCGGCTCTCCGCGGGCGATGGTGGGCGCCGGCGGGCCGGGGCTATTCGGCGACGGCGCCGACGAGATCCATGCCCAAGACACCCTACAAGAAAAGCTCTCGATGAGTGACCGGTTCGGCCTCGCGCTGACCTATACCACCCCCCTCCAAGCCGAGTACCTGGAGATCGTCGAGACACTGGCGGCGCGCGCCGGGCTGACCATCCCCCAAGAGACGCTGCGCCAGCGCGCCTTAGCCTGGGCCACCCAGCACAACGGGCGCTCAGGACGGGCAGCTCGCCAACTCGTTGACTTCCTCATCGGTGAAGCGCTGGTCGGCTGTTAGGTATCAGCGTTCAGCCGTCAGCCGTTATTGAGGCAGAAGCCGCAATCCAAGGGTTGGACGGCGGCTTCCACCGCAGCGCAGCGACGGCTGCGGCGATGGGTATGCGTAACCGAAGGGAGGTAGCGATGAGGTTTCTGTGGCTTGTTCCTGCGCTGTCGGTACATCTCCTACTTTTCCCGCTCGCGTTCGTGCTGTTCTTCCTGGGGCTAGGCGTTGGTCTCGCCATCTTCCCGCCCCTGGGCATGTTGATCTGGGCGGTAGCGTTAGGAATCGCAGGACTGAACGTGTTGTGGATGTTCCGGCTATGGCAGCAGTGTAGGCGGGGTAATGTGCCCGCTGGCAATCTGCAAGCTCTCTGGTGGTGGCTCCTGCGGTCCTGGCGGTAGAGGCAACTCCGGGCCGGCGTTGTCGGCTGCCGACGGCCTCCGCACATGGCTGGCAGCACCGCGGCAAACTGGTATCATGGCGTAGCGAATCCGGCCGGTAAGAACCAGGAGAAAGACGCCGCCTTATGGCACAGAACATGGAGCGCTGGCTCTTGGACCGCGACAATTTCCCCTGGGCGCAGGAGCACGTGCCGCTGGAGCAGTGGTACCAGCTGGGGAAGTATTTTCCAGGGGCCGCGCTACGCCGGGACATGAAGTACGTTGACGCGGCCACGGGTACCGTCGTTGACCAGGCGGAGCACGCCGAGGTTCCGCCGGGGCGGGTCTACCTCTATGGCTTTGACGTGGTAGGGTTCCTCGGTATCAAACTGGATGGTCTCGACACCGGGACGGCCGGCCCGGTCCCGGTGCCCGGCGAATAGGTCGGTAGCCCGGTGCCTGAGATTGGATCGCAGTTGTACTCTTTCACGTGAAACACCCGACGCGGGCGACGCCGCGCCTGGAGTCGGTTTACCGGATGAGAGATATTGCCCATGACAGATGACAGTGGCAAGCCGTCCGCGCAGACGAACGGCAATCGGTACGCCGAGATTGTCGGTGGTGAATCCCCTAGCCCATTCGCAGTCGTGAGCCTGCTGGTGGCGCTAGTCTGTGCCCTGCTCGCCCTGCCGACCTGGCCCGAGGTCTCGGACTGGTGGTTTGTAGCAGCCTTCTTCGGGGTTGCGACCGTCGTCCTCGCGGCCTTCACCTACCTGGGCCTGCCCGGCCAAGACGACACCCAAGCCCCCTCCGAAGCGGACGATACCGCTGGCCCCGCCCACTGAGCGCCGGCAGGCGGCGCTGCCGAGATACTCGCTTACGGCGCAGCAGTCGTCGTGAGATAATTTGCCAAGTACCACTGGACTCCTGAACACGGGAGAGGTGCCTCTGCTGCGGTGCCCTCCAAAGGGAACGCAACCGGCCAATGGACGAGATAGGTTCCCTCCTCCCGCTACTGATCCCGTTCATCGCGCTGCAGCTCGTGCTGCTGGTTGTCGCCGCGAGGGACTTGGTGCGGCGGAAGAGAACACGCGGCCCCAAGTGGGTCTGGGCCGTCATCATCCTCTTCGTCAACCTCATTGGACCGATTGTCTACCTAGTGGTAGGCCGCGAAGAATGAGCGCCGTTCGCACGGAGGCCTTGCACAAGCACTACGGCGAAGTGCGCGCGCTCGACGGGCTGGACCTCACCGTCGAGACCGGCTCTATCTATGGCTTCCTCGGGCCGAATGGTGCGGGCAAGACGACTGCGATCCGCATTCTCACCGGCCTTGCCAAGCCCACCAGCGGCCGGGCGTGGGTCGCAGGTGTCGAGGTCGGTCGGGGCAACAGCGAGACCACACGCAGCATCGGCTATCTACCCCAAGACCCGGCCTTCTACCCGTGGATGACCGGGCAGGACTTCCTCGACTACGTGGGGCGGGTGTTCGGTCTCTCGGCGATGGAGCGCGATGCGCGCACTAAGGAACTGCTGGCCATCGTTGGCCTAACCGAGGCTGCCAAGCGCAAAGTCAGTGGGTATTCCGGCGGCATGCACCAGCGGCTTGGCCTCGCACAAGCGCTGGTCAATCGCCCCAATGTGCTGCTGCTTGATGAGCCGGTGAGCGCCCTCGACCCGGCCGGGCGCAAGGAAATGCTCGATTTGATCGAGGCGCTGCAAGGCCAATGCACGGTGCTGATGTCCACGCACATCTTGGACGACGTGGAGCGGGTGTGCGACACCGTCGGCATCATCTCCAGAGGACGAATGGTCACCCAGGAGAAGCGCGAAAACCTCCTCGCCCGCTACGCTGAACCGGCGTTCGAGGTCGAAGTCGTCAGCGGTGCAGACAAGCAATTGCATCGCTGGACCAGAGCGTTAGACGCAAGGCCATGGATTGAGTCGACCGCGGTGCATGGACAGCGAACGCGGATCGTCGTCAGCGACGTTCAGATCGCCCAGCGTGAGTTGCTGGCCTCGGCTGTGCAAGCCGGCCTGGTGATCGCCCGCTACGAGATTGTCAGACCGTCGCTCGAGGACGTATTCCTGCGGCTAGTCAGCGCGGAGCACGGAGGATGATTTTCTTCACAGCCCTCCGCAAAGAACTGCTCGAACAATGGTCCTCGTATCGCCTGCTCATCGTGGCGGCAGTGTTGCTCTTCTTCGGTCTGCTCTCGCCAGTGACTGCGAAATATACGCTGGAGGCCATTAGGCTCGCATTGCCGAATGGTGAGGAGATTGCTGCCCTCCTGCCGCTACCAAGCGTGAACGAGGCGGTGGAGCAGTATCTTGGGAATCTCAGTCAGTTCGGGGTCGTGATTGCGCTGCTCGTGACGATGGGCACAGTAGCTCAGGAAAAGGACAAGGGCACGGCCGCGCTGATGCTGGCTAAACCGCTGCCGCGTGGCATCTTCCTGCTGGCCAAGCTCGTCGCTATTGCGCTCACATTCGCCGTCAGCCTCGCTCTGGCTGGAGCAGCGTGCTACTACTACACGCTCATGCTCTTCGAGGCCATGGACATCGCAGCGTGGGTGGCGCTCAATGGGCTGATGTTCCTATTCGTGCTCATCTATATCGCCTTGACGCTGCTGTGCAGCACACTGACCAAGTCGCAGGTGGCCGCTGGCGGCATGGCTTTCGGCGCGATGATCGTTCTGGCCAGTATGAGCGCTGTGCCCGGCATTAGTGAGTATCTGCCGGGTCAGTTGATCGGCTGGGGCGTTGAACTGATGGCCGGCAGCAGCGCCACTCACTGGCCGGCGCTCGGAGTCAGTATCGGGATCATCGCCGCTGCCCTCGCCAGCGCTTGGGCCATCTTCCGGCGCCAGGAGCTATGAGCCGCTGGAGTATGTCGGCTGGTCGGACATCTACAGACCTAGCTCTGTCCGCACCTGCTCCCACGGCACACCGTCACCACGCTCCAGACTCTCCCGCGCTGCGCGTATCTCCGCTATGCCTTCCGGGTCGGCGACCTCTTCAGCCGTTGCCAGCCAATCGAGCAGCGCCTGTACCGCATCATTTGCCGGCGCAACTTCACCGCGCTGCCAGGCGGCCGCGATGGCATTGGCCAAGTCACGGGCTAGTTCGGTATGCGCGCCACGGTCGAGTTGCCGCAGCATCGTCTCGATATCGTCGCTCGTGGGCGGCAACTCCTCTGGTGTAGAGGACGACGCGGTGTCGACGGCACGAGCAGCAGCGCTCTGTAGCTGTGTCTCTTTGCGCTCGACAATCATAAGCACAGTGTAGCAGTCCACCTTCACTGCGAACACCGCCTGCTTGCAGGTACCAGTCAAGCCCCGGTGCGGGCGGCGAAGTAGTCGCGGCCGCCTTGGAAGAGGGCGATCATGCGGTCGCGATGGGCGCTTTCGCGGTAGTGGCCTTGCGTTCGCACCCACTCGATAGCTGCATCAAGGTGCCGCACAAAGCCGGCCGCCGCCCGGCGCGTCCGCGGAGAGGCGGCCGCACCGGAGCTACGGCGGAAGTAGACCGGGCTGGTGTGCGCCCAGGCAAAGTGGCCGAACGAGTCGCGGCCGTCGCCGAAGCACCGCGCCGCCAGCCACACGCTGTCGCGCCCGTCCACCTTCCGGCACAAAGTGCCCTCGGCGCGGCCGGACTCCCAGGCTTCCCGCGCTACCACCTCACCGTCGGCGACGATCTCGACGCGATGGATCGGCTGCGAGGACTGCCAGCGCACCACCACGTCCACCGCACTCTGCCGGGGTTGCAGCACGGTGCCAGGGCCGGCGCCCTCGACCGCGCAGAAAATGGCCGGGCCGTTGGTGATAAACGTGCGCCCGGCCTGGAGCGCCTCCAGCCAAGCGCCGTAGCTGAACGTCGCCGGCACGAGCCGCCCGGTGCCGGGTCCGTGGTCGTGGCCACCCTCGCTGCCATCGTGCCCGGCGTGCGACGGACCAGCGTTGAGCGCGAGATCGGCGGCGCTGCCGTCGCCGGTAAAGGCGTAGACCCGGTTGCTGGAGCAGATGAACCAGTCGGAGCCGGTGCTGGCCGGCAGCTGTAACCCGCAGGTCAGCAGGTCGTACCAGACGTCCCATTCCGGGTCCATCCAGAACGGATCGAACAGATTGAAGGCATCGAGCTTCCCAAGCGACGCCGCGACCGGCGCCTCCATGCCTTGGCCGTTGTGGCACCAGATCGCCACGCCGCCCTGCCGATGCGCTTCATCGGCGGCATCAATGAGCGGCGGATAATCCGGCTCGCCCTCGGCGACCAGCACCGCGCCGCGGCTCAACGGCTCGACCAGCCTGGCCAAGTTGATGAGCATGAGATGACCGTAGCCAATCCCGCCGTCTGCCGCGCCGTTCGCCGGGCGGTTGTGGCGCGTCTCCTCGCCGATGTCGAGGACGGGGCCAGCGGCCAAGGTGGCCGCCGCGCCGGTGGGGCGGCCCACGACGTACTTGTTGCTGGCGTAGGGCAGCTCCCGCCGGATGAGAGCACTGATGACCGCAACCGAGAGGTCGGCGATCTGCGGGTCCAGCCGCCGCCGCTCATCGGGCCGGGTCTCGTGATCGTCGTAATGGATATGCGTGTTGCCGGCGTGCCAGCCCTCGGCCGGCAGGTTGATCCAGCGTTCAAGCGGCAGTTCTATCTCCACCGCGCCGGAACGCGGTATCTCGACCCTCCGCAGCAACGGCCGATACTCCGTGCCCCGCTCGACCACCACGTCAGCCGGCCCGCAGAGCAGGTCGAGCGTGAAGGTGCCGTCGCTATAGAAAAACGGTGATCCGCCGCCGACCTTCAGCAGCGCCTCCGGTGGCGCCCGGAACTTTCCGGCGCTCTCAAGGACGTGGACTCTGGCTTGCAGTGTGGCTCCGGTCCGGGCATCGTAAATGTGGCCGCGCAGCGTGGGCATAGCCGTTCTCCTGACCGCTGAGTCTGCACCATCATAGCCGCTGGCGGATGGTGCAGCCCCAGCGCGTCAGGGTCACCCGGCCGGTGCGCTGGCCGGCGCCTTTGCCGGTGGCGCTGCATCGGCCGAATCCGCCGCCAAGCGCCGCGTCGGCCACCAGTTCCAGCGACCGAGCAGCATCACGATGCTCGGTACCAGCAGCGCGCGGACGACGAACGTATCAAGCAGCACACCCAGCATCACTGCAAATCCGAGCTGCACAATGTCGCGCAGTGGCAGCGTAGCCAGGACCGAGAAGGTGCCGGCGAGGATGATGCCCGCCGAGGTGATCACCCCGCCGGTCCGGCTGACGGCGCGGCGGGTCCCTTCCACCAACCCGTTGCGCCCCACTTCCTCGCGCACCCGCGACATGATGTAGATGTTGTAGTCCACCCCCAACGCCACGAGGAAAATGAACATCCAGACTCCGTTCTGGTACCCAACCCCGGCATGGCCGAGGACGTTCTGGAAGATCATGGTGGACAGCCCGAGTGCCGCCATGAAGCTCAACAGCACGCTGATGACCAAGTACGTCGGCGCCACCAGGCTGCGGAGCAGCATCGCGAGGATCACCCAGATGGCGGCGATGACGATGGGACCCACCACCTGAGCATCTCGATTAACCGAGGCGCGGGTATCGGCCTGCGTGGCCGTCTGCCCACCGACGAGCACCTCCGTGCCGGCCAGGTCGGTCGTTGCGATTGCACGCCGCGCCATGTCGCGGAGGCGACTGATCTGATCCAGCGCCGGCACACTGTAGGGATCGCGGTCGAGCACGACCTCGAGCTGTGCCGTGGTCCGATCCGGCGAGACAAAACGTTGTCCGGCAAAGAGCACCCCGAGGACGGCCTGCTGCTCCGGGGGCAGGTTGCGCGGCGGTGGACCGCCTTGCCAGACCTCTTGAGGCAGGCTGCTAATGCCGGCCTGAAGCGCCTCGGCACTGAGTGGAAGGGCCGCACCGAACGGCCGCGTGGGGCCACTCACCCGCAGGACCGTCGGCTCACTATCCAGAGCCGCCGCCAGCGCATCCAGAGCCGCGAGATGCGCGTACACATTCCCATCTTCGGTCGCGACCACGACCTGTGTCGGCGCCAGCTCGCCGGCCGGGAAGCTCCGTTGCAGCATCTCAAAGCCGCGACGCGAGTCCATGTCGGCCGGGAACCCTTCCAGGAAGTTGAAGCTCGGCTTGATCGTCGGTACACCGAGGGTACTCACAATCAAGAGCATGACGGTCGTGACAAGCACGACGCCAGGCCGTCGGACAACCAACGCCGCCACGCGACTCCAGAAGGAGCTTGCTCGACCCGAACCTTGCTGCGGGTTCATGGGCCAGAATGCCGCCCGCCCGAGCAGTACGGCGAGAGCCGGGATTAACGTCAGTCCCACAGCAAGCATGATGATGACAGCCGCGGCCAGCATGGGGCCAAGTGTCCTGAACGACCCGTAGGTGGCAAGCAAGAGCGCTATCATCGCCACCGCCGTAGTTCCCGCGCTCGAGGCGATCGCCGGCCCGACATGGCTCATGGCCACCCGTATAGCCTCCCAGCGGGTTGGCTGACGACCCAATTCTTCGCGGTACCGCGCCACAATGAAGAGCGTGAAGTCCGTGCCGGCACCGAACAGCAGCACAGACATCACTGCCGTCGTCTGCCCGTTGAGCGGCAGACCCAGTCCGTCTGCCAACAGCGCCGCGACCGACTGAGCGATCAGCAGCGCCCAGCTCACGCACACGATAGGCAGGAGGGCAAGCAACGGCGACCGATAGACGGCCAGGAGGATCACGAGCACGAGAGCCACGGTCGTTATCGTGACCCGGAAGTCAATACCTTGGAATACCTTCACAGCATCTGTCGAGATCCCGGCCGGCCCGGTCACCGCCGCGTCCAAGGCGGTGCCATCGGTAGCAGCCTGAGCTTGTTCCCGCACCCAGTCCACCGCCTCGCTGAAGTAATCATCGGATGGCGAGCCGGTAACCGTCAGGAATAGCATCATCGTCCGGTCGTCGGGAGCGACGAACGCCTCCCTGGCCTGGGGTGCCGAGTAGACCGAACGCACGGAGGCGATAGCCTCCGGCGCGGCATCGGAGCGCAATACACCGTCCAGCCGCTCGATAGCTGCTAGTTCTTGCGGAGTGAAGGGCTGCGGCCCGGAAACTACGAGGATGGCCGGAATCCCCTCTGTGGCCGGGAACTTGTCGGCGATGACTTGGATGGCGCGCAGAGACTCGGCGCCGGACGGCAGGAAATTTTCCTGCTCGTTGGTCGTTACCTCGCTCAACGGCGGAGCCACCGCCTGAACTGCAAAGACCACGACCAGCCAGAATAGGATGATGCCCGTGATACCCTTCTTTGAAGCGACGGCAGCGGCGAGGAGCGAGAACATACCTAGTAAGCCTTTCCAACGAACGTTCGTTAGGCATTGTAGCACGTTGTAGCCGCAGTGTCAGCATCGGGGTAGCGCTGCGAGGCAGGGAGTGCAAGTAGCCACGGGCGCGGCAGCTTGAGTGAGCCGGAGGTGCCAGATGGCAAGACGACCACGCGGACCAACCAGGCACCACCAGGAGCAGCGGCAGCGCGTCTTGGATGCAGCCACCGCCCTCTTCGCCGAGCACGGCTACGAGGCCACTGGCATGCGCGCTATCGCCGAAGCGGTGGGTATCCGCCCGGCTTCGCTCTATCACTACTTCCCTAGCAAGGAAACCATCCTCGGGGCGCTCTTCACCGCGGCCGCCGCCGGATCACAGCGCGGCGTGAGCCAGCTGAGTGGCAATGCCACGCTACGCGAAGTACTCTTCGCGGCCGGCCATGGATTTATGTCGGGGGTCGCTGAGTTGCGGTCGAAGCAATTGCTGGAGGTCTTGTTTCTGGCCGCTCACCAGCGCTCGGACTGGGGGCAGCAGTACTTGACCGAACTGTCCGATCCGGCACAAAAGGGGCTGGCGGCCGCTATCGAGCGCGTGCTGCCCGATGCAGCACGACAACACGTACAACCGCTATGGCTCGCCAAGCAATTCATGGGTGCGCTGCTGTACTTCGTGCTCCACGAGGAAGTCATCCGCAGGAAAGAACGGAACGATCCCGATCGTGAGGCGTATCTACTCCAATTGGTCAACATCATGGCCGGCGGCGTAGAGCGGGCCGCTGAAACCGCACCGTCCGATGGGCTAGAGGATGGGGTGACGCGGCACGTCGAAGCCTAGCGGCTCAAGAGCAAATATCGGCTTGCTCCGGCCGGGCAAGGTGAGATGGTGGCATGGTGCAACAAATCCTGATCGTCGAAGACGAGCCGGACCTGGTCAGGATGCTCGAATACAACCTCCGGCGCGAGGGTTATCAGACCCGCAGTGCCTACTCCGGGCAGGCTGCGCTGGAGCTTGTCACCAGCGGCCCGGTCCCGGACCTGATTCTCCTCGATCTGATGCTCCCGGACATGCCAGGCACCGAGGTCTGCCGACAGCTACGGATGGACGAGCGGACGCGCACCGTGCTCATCGTGATGCTGACCGCCAAGTCGCAAGAAACCGACCGGATCGTGGGATTCGAGATCGGCGCCGACGACTACGTGGTCAAGCCGTTCAGTATTCGTGAGCTATTGCTGCGGATCCGCGCTATCCTGCGCCGCACCCGTGCAGCGCCGGCGCCGCCAGCGAGCGAGATGGTGTTTGATCGCCTGCGGGTGGATAATGCCGGGCACCGGGCCTGGCTCGACGACGAAGAGTTGCGCTTGACCGCGCTGGAGTTCAAGCTGCTATCCACGTTTGTCGCTCGCCGCGGACGCGCGCAGACTCGGGACGCGCTCCTGGCCGACGTCTGGGGTATTGATGCCGCCGTCACGACGCGCACGGTAGACACCCACGTCAAGCGCCTGCGCGAGAAGCTCGGACCGGCCGGCCGGTACATTGAGACGATCCGCGGCGTGGGCTATCGCTTTCGATCCCGGCCGGAGGGAGCAGAGTCTTGAGCCTCGGCGTCCGCGGACGCTTGTTCGTGGTCTCCGTCGCCCTCATCCTCGTTGTCGGCCTGACCAGTGGCGCCTACCTCGAAAACCAGCTGCGCCGGCTGCTCGTGGCCAGAATCGAAGCGGAGCTGCATCGCCACGCGCTGACCGGACGTGAGTTGTTTCGGTCGCTCTCCAATTGGTCCACGCCCTCGACGATTGACCCCCTGGCCGACCGACTGGGCCAGGCAGCCAGCGCGCGGGTGACGGTGATTGCCCAAGACGGCACCGTACTCGGCGATTCTGCACTGACCGTCGAGCAGGTCCGGCAGCTCGATAACCACGGCAGCCGTCCGGAGGTGGTGGCCGCACTAGCCAACGGGCGCGGCGTCGCCCGCCGGTTCAGCGCCACGCTCCGCACCGACATGCTCTATGTCGCCGTGCCCTTGGCGCGAGGGGATGCGCTGGCGGTAGTACGCACCGCGACGCCGCTCAACGAAATTGAACCGGTCGTCAACCAACTCCGCGTGCTGCTCGGCGTGGCCGGGCTACTGGGGCTGGTAATTGCCGTCTTCATGAGCGGCCTCGCCTCGCACTTTCTCTCGCGCACGCTGCGGTCGCTCGTGCAGCACGCGAGCGCTATGGCCGGCGGCGCACGTCAGCAGCGGATTGCCGTCGCCACTGCTGATGAGATCGGCGGCCTGGCCGGTTCACTTAATCGCATGGCCGAAGATTTGGAGCAAGCCGTGACCACGCTGGCGACCGAGCGCGACCGTTTCGCGGCGGTGCTCGAAGGGCTTGCCGACGCGATCCTGGCTCTGGACGCCGAGCAGCGCATCATCCTCGTCAACCGCGCCGCGCTCACCCTGCTGGACTTGACGGAGCCACCCCTGGACCGGACGCTGCTGGAGACCATCCGGGTACCGGTCCTGCAAGACCTGGTCGCGCAGGCCCAGGACGGTACGCCGTCAACAACCGAATTCGACCTACCGACAGCGACCACGCGGCGCGTGCTGGCCAGCGTCACCCCCCAGCAACTGACCGGCGGCAGCGTCATCGTGCTGCACGACGTTACCGAGCTACGCCGCCTCGAGACCATCCGCCGCGACTTTGTGACCAACGTCTCGCATGAGCTACGCACGCCGGTCAGCGTCATCCACGCCAATGCCGAAACCTTGCTCCTCAGTCCCCTGGAAAATGCGGCAGAAACGCGAGAGTTTCTCGAGGCCCTGCTCCGGCAGGCGGACCGCCTCGCCCGCATCGTCGCCGACCTGCTTGAGCTGGCCCAGATCGAGGCCGACCAATATCCGCTGCACCTCGAACCGGTGTTGATCGCGCCGGCAGTGCAGCGGGCGTTGGAAGTCGTTGACCAGGACCGGAAAGCCAAAGGCCTCTCCCTGGACCTCGCCGTGGCGTCGGACCTCAGCGTCCAGGCGGATGCCAACGCACTCGATCAGATCATCCTCAACCTACTGGACAACGCGGTGAAGTATATGTCCGCTGGAGGGAAGCTCTCCATTCGTGGGGTAGTTCAAACCCGGCATGTTCGCATTGAGGTGGCCGACGACGGTCCCGGCCTTGCTCCCCATCACCGGGATCGCATTTTCGAGCGCTTCTACCGCGTGGACACCGGGCGCTCGCGGCACGAGGGCGGCACTGGCCTCGGCCTAGCCATCGTCAAGCACCTCGCGCTCGCCATGCACGGCGAGGTGGGCGTAGAGGCCGCCACACCGCGCGGCTCGATCTTCTGGATCACGCTCCCCCTCCCGGCCTAACCCCCAGCCGGCGCACACGAAAACCTACCCCTGCCCGGTACCATCGGCCCTGTAGGGGCCTCCCTCGTGGGGGGCCGCAGCCGGAATGACGAGGCGGGGAGGAAGGGGGTGGCAAAAGAGGCAACCGGGTCAATATGGCCTCTACGGAGTGACGCGCATCACGAGCACGCATTGCGTCACCCTGAATGGAGGCCAAGACGGTGAAAATCTGCATTGACCCCGGCCATGGCGGGACCGATCCTGGAGCTATCGGTACCGCTCCGGCCGCCGCCAGCGAGCCGGCGCTCACCCTGAAGGAGTGCGACTTCACGCTGGACGTGGCGCTGCTGCTGGAGGCCGAGTTGGCGCGCCGCGGCCACGCCGTACTCCTGACCCGCCGCCGCGACCGGTCGTTGCGGCTCGCTGCCCGCGCCGCGCACGCCAATCGCCATGCAGCGGACCTCTTCATCAGCATCCACGCCAACGCCGCTGCGAATCCGGCGGCCGAGGGGATCGAGGTCTATCACTTCCCCGGCTCGGCAGCGGGGAAATCCGTAGCCGACCGCATCATGCGGCGCCTCGCGGCAGCGTTCCCCGACCACCGGAACCGCGGCGTCAAGTCGGCCGATTTCGCGGTATTGCGCCTCACCGCTATGCCGGCAGTGCTCGTCGAATGCGAGTTCCTGACCAATCCGGGCCGACTGCGCGGGTTCCTGTGCTGTGCCGAGAAACGGAGGGAGATCGCCGGGGCCATTGCCGCCGGTGTTACCGCTGGCCCGGAAGCGCCGCCGGTAGTGGCGGCGGCCGCCGAACCGACGCCAGCGAAGACGTACATCGTGCAGGCCGGCGATACCTTGAGTGCCCTCGCCCGCCGTTTCGGGCTGACGGTGGATACCATCGTCAGCGACAACGCCATCAGCAACCCCGACCTCATCCGTATCGGGCAGGCACTCCGCATCCGCTCGTCCCAGTGACCACGCGACGCAGCACATGAGATTTGCCGGCCGGTACCTGCCACATTCGCGTTACGGACTTGTCACCGTCCCGTCACAATGCCGCCCTAGACTTTCTCAATGAAGGAAGTGGCTCCAACCCAATACGGACGGAGGACAAGAGGTGAAGAGACGAGACATCGGCCGACTTGGAATCCTGAGTGCCACCGCGCTGGCGCTCGCTGCCTGTGGCGAAACCGAAACGAGCACAAGCGGAACGACAACGACTTCAGGGCCGTCCCCCATCATCGCCATTGACGGCTCCAGCACCGTCTTCCCCATCACCGAAGCCGTGGCTGAAGAGTTTCAGAAAGTCAACCGCGCTCGCATCACCGTCGGCGTCTCCGGCACCGGCGGTGGCTTCAAGAAGTTCTGCAACGACGAAACCGTCATCTCCGACGCTTCCCGGCCGATCAAGAGTTCGGAAGTCACCCTCTGCGGCGAGAAGAGCATCGAGTTCATCGAGCTTCCCGTCGCCTTCGACGGCCTCGCCGTGGTGGTCAACCCCAAGAACACCTGGGTGGATCATCTCACGACCGCCGAGTTGAAGAAGATGTGGGAGCCGGCAGCCCAAGGCAAGATCATGAAGTGGAGTGACATCCGCCCCGGCTTCCCCGACAAGCCCCTCACTCTCTTCGCCCCCGGCGTTGACTCCGGCACGTTCGACTACTTCACCGAAGCCATCAACGGTAAGTCTCAGGCCAGCCGCGGCGACTTCACCCCCAGCGAAGACGACAACGTCCTCGTTCAGGGGATCACGACCGACGAGAACGCGCTCGGCTACTTCGGCTTTGCCTACTACATCGAGAACCAAGACAAGCTCAAGGTCGTGCCGATTGACGACGGCAACGAGGACAACGGCCAAGGGGCAATTGCCCCGTCCCTGGTGACCGTGGGCAACGGCACCTATCAACCCCTCGCCCGCCCGATCTTTATCTACGTCAGCAAGTCCGGTGCCGACCGGCCGGAAGTGCAGGCATTCGTGGAGTTCTACCTGACCCAGGGGCGGCCCTTGGTGGAAGAAGTGGGCTACATCCGCCTGCCCGACAAGGCTTACGACCTGGCCTTGCAGCGCTTCAATGACCGTGTGACCGGGTCCGTCTACTCCGGTGGGGCCGAAGTCGGGGTCACCATCGAGGAGCTCCTCAGTCGCCGGTAACGCGGCAGCATTGCATTGACATGGGGAGCGTAGTCGCAGCCCAGGATAGAGCCAGGCGGCGGACGGCCGTGCGGGAGCAGTTGCACGGCCGCAAGTCGCCTGGCGAGCGTTTAATCGAGCTGGTACTGCGCGCCTGTGGACTTGTCTCGATCCTCACGACCGCCGGGATCGTCGGCGTCCTCATTTTCGAGACGATTGGCTTCTTCCGGCTCGTGTCGTTCGCCCAGTTCTTCCTGGATACTCAGTGGACCCCGCTCTTCCTCGACAAGCACTTCGGCATCTGGCCACTCATCGCGGGCACGGTGCTCACCTCGGCCATTGCGATTGTGGTCGCGCTGCCTTTCGGGCTGCTGGCCGCGATCTACCTCAGCCAGTTTGCCGCCGAAGGAGTGCGGCGGGTCATCAAACCGGCACTGGAGGTCCTGGCCGGCATTCCTACGATTGTCTACGGCTTCTTCGCGCTGATTTTCGTTACTCCGCTGCTCCAGAGCTTCATCCCCGGCTTGGCCGGGTTCAACGCCCTCAGTCCCGGCATCGTCATGGGGATCATGATTATCCCGATGATCTCCTCGCTCAGTGAGGATGCCCTGTACGCCGTACCGGTCAGCCTGCGCGAGGGCGCTTACGCCCTCGGCGCGCAGAAGCTGCCGACGATCTTCCAAGTCATCCTACCCACGGCGCGCTCCGGCATCGCGGCGGCGGTGACCCTGGCCACCTCGCGGGCAATTGGCGAAACGATGATCGTGACCATCGCCGCGGGCCAGCAGCCCCGGCTCACCTTCGATCCGCGGCTCGCCGTCGAGACCATGACGGCCTATATCGTGCAGGTGAGCCTGGGCGACACCCCGCACGGGACGCTGGAGTACTCCACGATCTTTGTCGTCGGTGCCATGCTCTTCGTGATGACCTTCACGATGAACATCTTCAGTCAGCGGCTCGCCCGAAAGGCACGCGGGATACTCTAAGATGCAAAAAATCCAGCGGACTGAGCAACCCCTCAGCAAGACGCGCGAGCACATCTTCGTGAGCCTCTGCCTCGGGGCCATCGCCCTCCCGCTGATTGTCCTCCTCGTCCTGATCGGCGACGTGGTCATGGACGGCGCGGAGCGCATCGGTTGGGACTTCCTGACCAGCTATCCGTCACGCAAGCCGGAGTTGGCCGGCATCCTGCCCGCGCTTGTGGGCAGCGTGTACGTCATCGGGCTGACCGGCATTATCGCGCTGCCCTTGGGGGTAGGCGCAGCGATCTATCTCGAAGAGTACGGCACGGACAGCTGGCTGGCCCAAATCATCGAGGTCAACATCGCCAACCTGGCCGGCGTACCCTCGATCATCTACGGACTGCTGGGCCTGGAGTTGTTCGTGCGCGCCTCCGGCATGGGGCGTAGTGTCATCGCTGGCGCGTGTACGATGGCGCTCTTGATCCTCCCCATCATCATCATCGCCTCGCGCGAGGCACTGCGGACGGTCCCGTTCTCTCTCCGCGAGGGGGCGCTGGCGCTCGGCGCGTCGCGCTGGCAGACCATCTGGCAGGTCGTCTTGCCCATGGCCTTCCCCGGCATCCTGACCGGCTCGATCCTGGCGATGTCACGGGCAATTGGCGAGACGGCACCACTGATTATGATGGGGGCGCTCACCTATATTGCCTTCCTACCGACCGGGCTGGACTCGCCCTTCACCGTGCTGCCCATTCAGATTTTCAACTGGGTCTCTCGACCGCAGCATGGCTTTATCGCCGACGCGGCGGCCGGCATTATGGTTCTGCTGGTGACGCTGCTGCTGTTGAATGCCCTGGCCATCTACCTCCGCAATCGCTTGCAGCGGCGCATCTACTAAGCCCGACGAGGTATTTCCGTGGCAACAACACCAACGGCCCCACCACGACCGCAGGCGGCGAGCGGGAGCCTCGCGGCGGACGATAGTGCAGCGAACGTGAAGTTCGAGGTCAAGAATCTCTCTGCCTGGTACGGCAATCAGGAGGTCATCCACTCGGTTTCGATGGACATACCGGAGCGGCAAGTCACCGCGATGATCGGCCCATCGGGCTGCGGCAAGTCCACCTATATCCGCTGCCTCAACCGCATGCACGAGCTTGTTCCCGGCGCCCGTGCGCGTGGCGAGGTGCTCTTCAATGGCGAGGACATCTACGGCCCGCGGGTAGACCCGGTGCGTGTGCGGCGCCATATCGGGATGGTCTTTCAGAAGCCGAACCCCTTTCCCACCATGTCCGTCCGCGACAACGTGCTGGCCGGCCTGCGGCTCACCCACACGTTGCGACGCGGCGAGGGTGAGGCTATTGCAGAGCAGGCGTTGCAACAGGCGGCACTCTGGGACGAGGTGAAGGACCAGCTCGACAAACCCGGCGGGAGCCTCTCCGGGGGTCAGCAGCAGCGCCTCTGCATTGCCCGCTCCTTGGCGGTGAACCCGGACGTGCTGCTCATGGACGAGCCGTGCTCGGCGCTCGATCCGATTGCGACCGCGCGGATTGAGGATCTTGTCTATGCGCTGCGCGAGGAGTACACGGTCGTCATCGTAACGCACAACATGCAGCAGGCCGCGCGTGTCTCCGACCGAACGGCATTCTTCCTGCTCGGTGACCTGATCGAGTACGGGCCGACGAAACAGCTCTTCACGGCGCCAACGGATGACCGCACCGAGGACTACATCACCGGCAAGTTCGGCTGACCTGTCCCCCGGACAGAGGAAAGGCAGGTAGGACATGGCAACCGCCACGGAAACACGGGAGCACACCGACCGCGAATACGAGCGCGAGCTGCGCGAGCTACGGCACCGGCTACTGCTCATGGCCGGTCAAGTGGAGCAGATGATCGCGCATGCGACCGAGGCGCTCGTCGAGCGCGATGTCGCCCTTGCCAAAGCGACCATTGAAGACGACTACAAAGTCAATAGCGCCGAGATGGAGATTGACGAGCTATGCATCCATATCTTGGCGCGGCGGCAGCCGGTGGCCTCCGATCTGCGGTTCGTCACCTTTGCGCTGAAGATGGTCACCGACCTGGAACGGACCGGTGATCTCGCCGTCACGATCTGCAAGCGCGCCATCAACTTGAGCGCCCTGCCGCAGCCGAAACCCTACGTGGACATTCCGCAGATGGCGGGCATTGCACAGGAGATGGTGCGGGGTGCGATTGATGCCTTTGTCAGCGGCGACGTGGAGCAGGCGGAGCAAGTCATTGCCCGCGACGAAGAGGTTGATGACCTGTATGACCGCGTCTACGATGACCTATTGCCGCTGATGCACGAGAACCCCAGCCTCATCGAGGCCTGCACGCGCGTACAGTCGGTGAATAAGGCCCTCGAACGCATTGGCGACCACGCGACCAACCTCGCGGAGCAAGTTATCTTCCTCGTCAAGGGCAGCGACATCCGACACATCGGCAAGCGTGACGGCGAACGCAACGCCTGACACACTCGCCCTGCGGCCAACTGCTCCCACTCCCGACCCTCCTGCCTCGTGCGCGGCCGGATACCCTTAGCACCGCTCATGCACGAGCCGCCCGCCCTGGTACACAGCGCGCACCTGGCGCAAGGCCGCAATGTCGGTCGCGGGATCGCCGTCCACCACGAGGAGGTCGGCGGCCAGCCCCGGCTTCAGACAGCCGATCTCGTGGTCCAGGCCGACGGCGCGAGCGGCCCGCGAGGTAGCGGCGGCGATGACTTGCAACGGGCTGAGACCGGCCAGCACTAGGGCCTCCAAGTCCAGTTGCAAGTTACCGAAATAGACGGTCCCCGGCCCGGAGTCCGAGCCGGCGATAAACCGGTCGGCCAAGCCCATCTCAAGCAGCCGGCCGAGGACGTTGAAGTGGGCCTCCACACGCGCTTCTGTCTCCGCCAGCTCTTGCTGTTCCGCACCCGTGAGGGCCTCCGGCCCTTCCGCGTCGCGGCGTGCTCGTAGCCGGCAGACAATGTTATAGCCGAGCGCTTGGATGGTTGGACTCAGGAACACATCGGATTCGCCGAGCAGGTCCGCCGTCTGCTGATCGAAGGCCGCTTGCGGTAGCCGGCCACCGTCTCCGGGAGCCAAGAACTGCAAGTGCTCCATCACGTCAACACCCGCAGTGACGGCCCGCTTCATCCCCTCAAGCCCGCGGCAGTGGGCCACGACCAAGCGACCAAGGCCGTGGGCCTCGTCTACGAGCGCCTGTAGCTCCGCCGTGGTGTACGAGGCGTGCTCCGGCAGCGTGCCGGCCGTCCCGCCACCGGTGGTCATCACCTTGATGACATCGGCGCCTTCGTGGACCAGGCGGCGCACCGAGCGACGCACGGCGTCCGGGCCGTCCGCTTCTTCGCCGCAGAACCAGAAGTGCCCGCGGGTGCAAGCAATGGAGCGCCCGGCGACGAGCAGGCGCGGCGCCGGAAATAGGCCCTGCCGCTGCCCGGCGCGCAGATCGAAGGCCACCCGCCGCCGGGCGCCCAGGTCCCGGGCCGTCGTCACACCGCCCTCCAAGTGGCGCCGCGCGTTGCGTACCCCATAGAGCAGGTGCATCCCATCGGGTTCGGCCATGACCGGCTCGTAGGGCCGACCATCGGCGGGCAGCGAGAAGTGGGTATGCGTATCAATCAGGCCAGGCAGCACCGTACCGTCGTCGGCGTAGGAGACCAGCTGGCTACCAGGCGGTGCCTCTGCTCCATCTATGACGCGCCGGTACATCTCAGGCGCGGCCGCGGCAGGACCGGCCCAGGCAATACGCTCGCCTGCGACGACGACCAGCCCATCGTCTACCGGCGGCGCCCCGCTCCCGTCAAGCAGTCGCGCAGCGCGGATGAGGCGCGTTGGAGGACCTGTGAGGGACATGAATGCGTTCCCTTCTCGTGCGGTATCAGGCCAGATAGTAGCGCATCCGCACGCCCTTGACATGCCAGACTCCGGGCCAAGCCGCTCCATGCTACACTGACACGGTGGCGCTCAATGCGAGGAGGAGTGCGATGACCAGGGTTCAGGACAGCAAGCAGCAGCCGGCACCAGGGCAGCCGAACGTGCGGAACGTGCGCCCGCAAATCGCCGCGCTCTCCCGCCGGATCGTCGCCGAAGACCGGGAAGCGCTGGAAATCCTCGCTTCTTACGACCGTGGCGAGGCGCCTAGACAATCCACGTCGGGAAAAGGGACGCGAGGCGTCCGATGAGGTTGAACATCACGACAAATCCCATCCCGACCAATAACGCGCCACTGGTCCACTCCACTAACTGCGCCCGCCGATTGAGGCGGTGCAAGAAACCTAGTACGCGGTCGAGCGCCAGCGCGGCGATCAGGAACGGCACACCAAGGCCCAGCGAGTAGGCGGTCAGCAGCAGCGCGCCCTGCCCTACTGTCTGCGTAGTCGAGGCGTAGAGTAGGATAGCGCCGAGAATCGGCCCGATACACGGCGTCCACCCCGCGCCAAAGATGCTGCCGACCAAGAAAGACGAGGCCATACCAAGCCGGCGGCTGGGTCGAAATGGGAGCCGTAGCTCACGATACAGCGCGGGAATACGCAACAGACCGGCGACGTGGAGGCCCATCACGACCAGGATGGCGCCCCCAACCCAACGCAGCCAGGGGAGCTGCTCGCGGACGATAAAGCCAACCAGTCCGACCGACGCGCCCAGCACAATAAAGATGGCCGAGAACCCCAACACGAACGCCAGCGCGTGGGCCAGCGTCTCGCTCCGCTGCCCGGTGTCCGGCTCCTTCCCGACCGACCGACCGGCCAGATGCCCGATATAGGCCGGCACCAGCGGGAGCACACAGGGCGAGGCAAAGGAAAGCGCCCCGGCGCCGAACGCCACGATCAGCGACAGGTTCACCGGGTCCATGGTCTCACTCGGCCGGGCAGTGTGGGAGGCGCCTCATTGCAGCAGCGCCCACAGCAGCCGCAGCGCGCTGACGCGCGACACGAGCGCCTCACGACCGTCAACCGCCACTACGGGCACCGCCAACACGTACCGCGCCAACAGTGCCGGGTCCGCCGCAATATCCACCTCTCGAAACCGAAAGCCGACGCGCCGCTGCACGCGCTCGATCTGTGCCCTCGCCTCCTGGCACAGGTGGCAGTCTTCCTTGCTATAGAGCACCACGTGGCGCCGCTGCGGCAATTTCATGTGGCTCACCTCACGCCCCGCGGCTCCGGCTGCTGTGCCGAGGGCTAGACCGGGACCAGTTCTTGCTTGACGAGCGTGAGGTCTTCGTCCTCGACGGTCAACTCAATCGTGTCGCCGGGCACAAATTCACCGTCGAGCACCGCCTGAGTCAGTGCATCCTCAACGTACTTCTGCAGCAGGCCACGCAACGGTCGCGCTCCGTCCAGCGGACCGTAGCCGTGCTCCGCGAGGAACCGAATAACTTCCTCGTTCCATCGCAGCGTATAGCCCTTTTCCTCAGCCACGCTCGCCTCGCGCCGCAGTTGGATCGCGGCAATGCGCTGCATCGCCCCGCGCGTCAGCGGGCCGAAGGGGATCACCTGGTCGAGGCGGTTGAGGAACTCAGGCGGCAGCCGCCGCTTTACCGCCGCCTCGGCGTTCCGGCGGAGGTCCTCGGCGCTCGGACCCGCACTGCTGGGACCAAAGCCCAGGGGAGTGCGATTAAGCTCCTCACTACCGAAGTTCGCGGTGAGCAGGACCACCGTATTCTTGAAATTCACCTTCGTACCGTGGGCATCGGTGAGATGGCCAGTATCGAGAATCTGTAACAGCACCGTCAGCACCAGTGGATGCGCCTTGTCAATGTCGTCGAACAGGACAATCGAATACGGCCGCCGCCGCACCGCCTCGGTCAATCTGCCCGCCTCGTCGTAGCCCACATAGCCCGGTGGCGCACCGATCAACCGCGAAGTGGTGTGGTATTCCGAGAATTCGGACATATCCAAGCGGACGAGCGTATCTTCCGAGTCGAACAGGTATTGCGCCAACACCTTCGCCAGCTCGGTCTTGCCGACGCCCGGTGGCCCCACCAGGAGGAACGAGCCGATGGGCCGGTTGGGATCGCTCAGGTGCGTTGCGCCGCGCCGCAGCGAGCGGCAGATGGCATGGACCGCGTCGTTCTGCCCGACGATCTGCTGCGACAACGCTTCCTCCGCGTGGAGCAGACGCTCGGCCTCGGCCTGCGAGACGCTGGCCACCGGCACACCGGTCCAGCCGGCGATGACCGCTGCCACGTCGTCGGGGCCAATCGGCGTGGCGCTGGACCGTGCCTCCTGGCGCCACGCACCGCGCAGCTGCTCGATCTGGGAGCGCAGGTCGCGCTCCTCCTGCGCGAGGGTGTTCGCTCGCTCGTACTCGTGCCAATCAATCGCGATGTCGCGCTCGGTCTGCAATTGCTCCAGCATCCGCTGCTTGCGGCGTAGCTCGTGCGGCGGGGTCAGCCGTTTGACCTTCGCCTTGGCCGCCGCCTCGTCCACAACGTCAATCGCCTTGTCCGGCAAGGCCCGGTCCATGATGTAGCGGTGGGACAACTGCGCCGCGCTCACCAGCGCATCATCACCGATGACAACACCGTGGAATGTCTCGTAGACCTCGCGCAGGCCACGCAAGATGTCCGCGGTTTCGTCCATTGACGGCGGGACCACCTCGACGGGCTGGAAGCGACGCGCCAGCGCCCCGTTGCTCTCGATGTAGCGCCGATACTCGCGCCACGTGGTAGCGCCAATACAGCGGATCAGGCCCCGCGCGAGGGCCGGCTTGAGCAAGCTCGCCGCGTCTAGCGCCCCCACCGCCCCGCCGGCGCCCAGCAGCATGTGGAGCTCGTCAATGAAGACAATGACGTTCCCGGCCTTGACAATCTCGGCCAGCAGGCCCTTGAGCCGCTCCTCGAAATCGCCGCGATACTTCGTTCCGGCGACAGCACCGGCCAGATCGAGTTGGATAATCCGCATCTTGTGGAGGGCGGCGGGGGCTTCCTTGGCGGTGATGCTGCGGGCCAGCCCTTCGACAATGGCCGTTTTGCCGACGCCAGCATCTCCCACCAGCACCGGGTTGTTCTTGGTACGGCGTAGCAGTACTTGTGCTAGGCGCCGCAGCTCCTGCTCTCTCCCGACCAGCGGGTCCGTGCGGCCCACGCGCGCCAGCTGTGTCAAGTCCCGGCCGTAGGTGCTCAACAGGGACGCTTTGCCTTCTCGCCGTGTTCGCTGTCTCCGCCGTGTCCCTGCCCCCACCCCCGTCCGCACGCGCTCGGTAAGGCCACCGGCTTGGCGCCGGAGGGCGGCGATATCCAAGCCGAGCTTGACCAAGATGCGCGTAGCGAGACTGTCCCGATCATGCAGGATGCCGAGGAGCAAGTGCTCGGTGCCGATGTACTCGGCATTCATCCGCTGGGCCTCGCGGCTCGCCACCTCAATCGTGCGCCGGGCGGCCATCGAGAGGACAATGTTCTGGCTGTCGGCGGCCTGGCCAATCGTCAAGTTAGAGACAATCTCGCGCACCACGACCTGCGGATCAATGCCCTGTCGCCGGAGCAGGCGCGTGGCCAGAGCTTCGGGAACCGCGGTCATCGCCAGCAGGATATGCTCGGTGTCGATCTGATCGTGCTGAAAAAAGGCCGCCTCTTTCTTTGCCAGCGCCAACACCTGTCGGCTCATTTCCGACAGCCGGCCAAGCGCATCCATCATCAGTCCTGCTCCCTGCGGCACCAACCTGCGGCCCTGTCGCTCCTACTCCGAAGCGCGAGTGACAGAGCAGCACGGAAGCGCCTGTATGGTCAGTAGCGAGCCACGCACTATGGCAACAGGGGGCCAGTGCGCGCCCTCTACAGGAGATTATAGCGGTGACACCAGATCGCGCGCGTAGCGCGGGGGGACGATTGTGGGTGCAGTTCCACTGGCGCAGCAAGCAAACAAGCGGCCGATTAGGGTGGCGGCCGCTGCCTAGCTGAGGCGGGTAGTCTCGACATCAACGACCGGCTGCTCCTGAGGAGCACCAACTGGCAGCCGGCATCCAAGCACCGGTCATAGCGACACGTAGGCGGCAGTCACCACCGCACTCGCCGGCAAGTCGCCGTGTACGAGGAAGCGCCGGGCCGGAGTTAGCGGCTGCGGCCGCGGGTCATGCGGCGGGCCTCGGCGGATGCTTCCTTGCGTAGCCGCCGCCGGTGCCGTGCCATCGCCTTCCGCTCGGCAATCCGATTGCGTTCGCTGCGGGATACGAAGAAACGCTTGGCCTTGACCTGGCGCAAGAGGCCGCTATTCTGCACCCCCTTGCCAAAGCGCTTCAGCAGGGCTTCCTGACTTTCGCCTTCACGTAGTGTGACAAACATATGACTCCTGGCTAATCCCCTTCTCCGTTCGCTCAATGTGCGCCGCAATACACCGGGCCTGTCGGCAGCGCATTGACCGCCTCTACACGGCGCCGAGCGGCGCCCCGGCGGCGGCCAAACAACCCGGAGCCGGCAGACCACACTACGGCTCCGGGTCACTATGCTATCAAAGGCCGCCCCCGGAATCCACGTCCCCCGGCCGCCGCGGGGTAGGTCCGGCCCGGTTGCTAGTGAAGCTGGCGGGGCGGGAGGCGTTGGCGGATGGACTCCATGGCCTTATCCACCTCGCGGCGCCCATCACGCACCGCGAAAGTGGCATGGCCTGGGTACAGGCCGTCCAGCGACAGCGCCGCCAGACGCTCGACGCTCTGGATCGAGTCGTGGAGCGAGCAGTCCCAGATGTTCTGGAGCAGGATGGCGCCCCCGGCGAACAGGGCATCGCCGGTGAACGCGCAGACCTCACCATTCCGCCGCACGATGTAGGACAGATGGCCGGCGGAGTGCCCGGGGGTTGCCAGCGCCTCGATGACCAGATCACCAACCTGCACGGTGTCTCCGTCGGCAAGTTCCCGATCCACCGGACACGGCGTAAATACGAAGTCGAGCGGATACACGCCGCCCTCGCGGGCCACGTCGAGGCTGCTGCCGCGCTCATCGGCACTCCGTAGGTATTGCGCCACCTCGGGCGAGGCGGCCACCTGTAGCCCCAGCCGCTCGCGCAGCCCGGCGGCGCCGCCGGCGTGGTCTACGTGGGCATGGGTGACAAACAGGGCCGCAGCCCGCTGCGGATCGAGACCTTCGCGCGCGATCTGCGCGACAATCTCGTCCGTCGAACGCCCGCCGCCAGCGTCAATCAGCGCATATTCGTCGCCACCGTCAAGCAGATAAACATGACAGTCGTAGTCGTCGGTCAGGCGAAAGCCCACCTGCCCACTCCCGACGAGGTACAGCCAATCGGTAATCCTCATTGCCCTTGCTCCCGCATCGCCCCCAGACCCTCGTCATTCCGGCGCAAGCATGTCCCGTACTCCGATACGGGGCCGGAATCCAGCATCATGCGTTGTCCCAGGTCGCCGCGTGGACCCCTTCCCTTGAGAGAAGGAGCCGGGGGTAGGTCCATCCCCTCCCCCGTCGGAACGGGGGAGGGCGAGGGAGGGGGCCAGCCCCACCCTCAACCACGCCCCGACAACCGCGCGCTCAACTCCAGCGCCGTGCGCTCGTATATCGCAGCGGCGGCGCTCAGGTGTGCGACCGGCACGAACTCATCGGCCGTATGTGCCTGCGCGATGGAGCCGGGACCGAGCACGATACTCGGCACTTCCCGCAGCGCCCAGAGCTTGCTGGCATCCGTACTATACGGCACTCCCAAGAGCACGTCCGGGTGTCCGAGCGCACGGCAGGCCGCCTGGGCCGCCTGGACGACGGCAGCGTCAACCGGTGTATCGAGCGGCCAATCTTCGGTGGTGGGCGGACTAAGCTCAAGCCGCACGTCGGGCCGCGCCCGCCGCACCTCGGCGAGGAGTGCCTCGATCTCGGCAAGGGCGCTCTCCATGCCTTCACCGGGGATGGTCCGCCGATCAATGTCAATCGTGCAGCGGTCGGGCACGACGTTGACCCCCGTGCCGCCCTCGATGATCCCCACACTGAGCGTAGGCGAGCCGACCAGTGGATGCTCACGTTCGGGCAGGCGCTCTTGTAAACCCCGGAGCGCGACCAGCACGTCGGCCATGTGGTCAATGGCGTTGACGCCGGCCTCGGGGCGGGCACTATGCGCGGCGCGGCCCAACGTCGAGACTCGCACCCGTAGGCAGCCCTTGTGCGCAATCACGATACTCAAGTCGGTCGGCTCACCGACGACCGCAGCTTCCACGCGCTCGTCGCTGTCCACGAAGTGCCTGATCCCGGTGAACTGGAGTTCCTCGTCCACCGTGGCCAGCAGCGCCACATTTATGTCCAACTCGTTGCGCCGTGCCAGCAGCCGCTCCAACGCTCCGAGCATGGCGGCCAGCGAGCCTTTGGTATCGCATGAGCCGCGACCGTACAGCCGGCCGTCACGCACTTCGGGGCGCCACGCCCGCTCGCCCATCGAGTCCCCGGCCACCGTGTCCATGTGTGCCTCGAAGAGCAAAGTCTGTCGGGCGCCGGGCACCGTGAGGCGAGCCATCACGTTGTCGCGCCCCGGATGTACCGGCTGCCGCTGCACGTCCAAGCCCAGCCGCCGACAGTAATCCTCGACGAACGCCGCCATTGCGCCCTCGCCGCGGCTGCCGCTCGGATAGCCGGGATTGACGCTCTCGATGGCTACGAGTTCGCTCGTCAAGCGGACCAGCTGCTCTTCCATTGCTCAGTCCTCGTCATGGCCGGATCCGGCCATGTACCTACCCCCAGCCTCCCCTGACTGGGGTATATAAACGGGTAGCACACGCCAAAACCGGCGCCGTAGGGGCACGGCATGCCGTGCCCCTACCCTGGGTGCCAAGCGCGCGGGCACCCTCCAGCAACCAATACCTACCCTTGTCAGCCCCCCTTCCCTGCCAGGGAAGGGGCCGGGGGTTAGGTCCACCCCCGTCCTTCGCCGCCCTAGCCGGCCGTGCCCCGCCAGGCTTGCAGCGCCGACCGCCGCAGGAGCCACTCCTTGTCCGCCGGCGCCAGCCAGTCCAGGTGTTCGGTGATCGCGGCCACCTCCTCACCATATTCTTCCCCGCCACGCACACCGCCTCCGAAATCGGTGCCCCACATCACGCGCTCGCGGCCGAACGCATCGAGCGCCCGCCGCAGCAGCGGATGCACGTCCGTGAACGGGAAGTCGGCCAGCGACGTGCGCCGGAAGCAGGTGGCCTTCAGGTAGACGTTCGGCCGGCTCGCCAGCGCCGTCACGGTCGCAAAGCGGTCAAACGCCGGCCCCTCTGCGGCCCGGAGGCCACCCCAATGGTCAATGACCACCTTGACCTGCGGATGCCGGCCCGCGGCCGCGCCTATCGCCGGAAGCTCGTCCGGGTTGGTGAGAAAGCCGATGGTGATGCCCAAGTCGGCGCAGGCCCGCCACACCGGCTCGAAGGCCGCCTCGGCCGGCCACGCGCTGGTGTGCTCGCCATAGCAGGCCAGCCGAATGCCGCGAACGTTATGCTCGTTCGCCAGCGTGTGTAGCAGATTTACGGCCGCCGGATCGTCCGCATGGACCCGTGCCGCCGGGATCACGCGGTCCGGAAAACGCGCAGTGGCATCAACCAGATAGCTCGGGTCTTGCAGGTAGCGCCGCGGGCCAATCGCCACCACCTGCTCCACCCCGTGCCGATCCATATAGCCGAGCAGCGTCTCGACCGCGGCGTCCCAGGTCTGCCCGCCGGGACCTTCGGCGCCGGATGGAAAGCGGTCCTCGTCCGACGACCAGATGTGTAGGTGCGAGTCAATAAGCTGCATGGCCAGCGACCTCCCCCGACGTTCGGCAGCCAGTCTACCAGGCGCACCGCCGCGCCGCTCGAAATGCAACACACAACATGTATAATAATGGCGGGATAACTCACATAGAGTGCGGTCTGGGTACCGGGTGCTCCGGCCCCGGTGGGAGGCACCTGCGCGGGGTGTGAGTGGATATGGCACGAGAGAAAATCTTCGCCGTTGGTTTCGATTTCCCTGGTGGTGGGGTCGCCGAATTCGATCTTGGATCGGATCAGTCATTACTTGATGCAGATATCGTCGTCTTCAGTCCGAATTTCAACAAAGGTGGAATAAGCTACATTTCTGCGGAGTGCATAGAACACTGGCGTAGAGAGTTGGAAACTGCCTTAGATTATGGGAGGACAGTACTCGTATTCCTAGTAAGGCCACAGCAAGCTCCTACAGGCTTCGATGCTGTTAGCAGCTATGCAGCAATCCCCTCGCCACCATTTGAACACATCCCGGTTTCAGGCTCTGAAATGCGCGCTACCGGAGACCTTGGCTACTTGTCTGACTACTGGCGCAAGTTTTCTTCCTGCTCTCGCTATGAGATGTACCTTCAGGGTGACTTTAAGGACATGGATATCATCCTTAAAACCCGCTCAGGAGAGAGAATCGTCGGATTTGCAACCCGGCGTGGGTGTGGTGTTCTGATCTTGGTCCCTCCCATCCACTATGAATCGCACACTTTCATCGAACGGTATGATGAACACGCTAGGCCAGTGTGGTCTTCCGCAGCGGTCGAGTTTGGCCATCGCCTGGTCGCATCTCTAGTAGAGATTCACAGAGCACTACAAAGCGACGCAAGCATCACGCCGGCCCCAGAATGGTCTTCTCATTCGGCGTATCGCCTTGATCGAGAGGATGAGTTGGAGACAGCGATTTGGGCCACATCCAGTAAGATTGAGATTCTCCAGGCTGAACAACACAAGTTGGAGGACGAGCTTGAAGGGGTAGTGGCGCTCAAGAGACTACTGTACGGACAGGGACAGCAGTTGGAGGGAGCGATCCTTGATGCCCTGAAGCTCTTCGGATTCGAGGCAAAGCCCTATCGGGATACAGATTCGGAGTTCGACTCGGTGTTTACAAGCGCAGAAGGCAGATTCCTAGGTGAGGCTGAGGGAAAAGACAGGCGCCCAATTGACATCAACAAGCTACGCCAGCTTACAGAAAATCTGGAGGAGGACTTCGCGCGCGACGGAATCGAGGAGTATGCGAAGGGCGTTCTATTCGGGAACCCGCATCGCTTGCGGCCCCCCGACGACAGACCCGACGATTTCACTACGAAGTGTATTAGGAGCGCGGAGCACCGCAGGATCGCGCTTGTCCGTACCGCTGATATGTTCGAGCCAGCCCGCTACTTGAGCGAAAATGATGACCCTGACTACGCTCGCCTGTGCCGCGAGGTGATCCGTCAAAGCGAGGGTGAAGTCGTGGTGTTCCCGGTACCACCCAGGACCTAGGCCGTCCAGTCGCGTGGGAGCTTGGCCATCGTGTGGCGGAGCGTGCCGATGCCGGTAATCGTGATTGCTACGTTGTCGCCCGCGTGTAGGCCCAGTTCCGGGGGAACGATGACGCCGGTACCGGTCGAGACGACCGTGCCGACCGGGATCGGGTTGTTCAGCATCAGGTACTCGGTAAGCTCATCGAACCGCCGCTTGATCCGATCCGTGCCGACCGACTCGTCGAAGATGACCTGCTCCTCCCGCTCGATCACACAGCGCACTTCCAAGCTGTACGGGTCGGGCAACTCGTCGCTCGTCACGAGCACCGGTCCGAGCACAGTACAGCCGTAGAAAACCTTCGACTGCGGCAGGTAGAGCGGATTTTCGCGCTCGATGTCCCATGCCGACACGTCGTCGCAGATCGTGTAGCCGACGATCTCGTCGTTCGCGCCGAGCACGTAGGCCAACTCCGCTTCCGGCACCGTAATCGCCGAGTCGGCGCGGATAGTTGCGGCCGCGTTGGGACCGACGCAGCGCGAGTCGCCGCCTTTGGAGAAGATTTCGGGGCGCTCCGATTCGTAGACCATATCGTAGATGCCCTTGCCCGTCTGCATGTCGCCCTCGCGGAAATCGGCGCTGCGCCGATAGGTCACGCCGCACGCCCAGATTTCGGGCGCCGCGATGGGACTGATGAGATGGGCGCGGTCGGCCGCCGGTGGCACGTCGAGGTCAGCATACGAGCGGGGCGCCTCCGCTGTCTCGTCGCGCTCCCGCGCAGCCACCTCCGCCAGGGATTGGCCACGCTCGATGGCCTCCTCAATCAGGTCCGTTGTAGTGCGCCGGCCGTCGAGCGGCACAACCCGATCCCCTTCCAGCACTCCTACACGGTTGCCCACCACCGGCTCGTGAAACCGCACCAATTTCATCGTCGTTCCCTCCCCGTTCGGTCTCCGGCTCCCCTGTGATCCCCCCGTCCCGACGGGGGAGGGTCAGGGTGGGGGCCAGCCCATTCCCTACCACTGCAACGTTACCGACTACCCCGACGGCGTGCCAGCAGCGGACGGCCTCCGGGCCGCTGCTATACTCGGCGGCGCTCCGGGGTATCCCGCAGCGATGCTGCCCAACGAGGGCCTGCCTCAGGGAGGACAGGGTATGGCTGCACGGCACGGCGCCGGCTCACGACCGCCTCGGTACCTGTTCGGCGACAGCGACGTAGCCTCGCACCGGCTGCACGTGCTGTCCGAGGTCTTTGCCGATTCGTCGCGGCGGTTCCTGCGCGCGGCAGCGCCGGATAGGCCCCGACTCGCCATAGACATCGGCTGCGGGCCGGGCTACACCACCCGCCTCGTCGCCGACGTACTGCGGCCGCTGCGGACGGTGGGCATTGACCGCTCGGAGGCGTTCATCACGGAGGCGCGGCGCGCCGGCGGCAGTAACGTGTCGTATCTGGTTCACGACGCAGCCGCCGTCCCTTTCCCCGTCGGGCCGGCCGACCTCATCTACGCACGGTTCGTCGCCACCCACCTACGTGATCCGGCGGCCACTATCCGCAGTTGGGCCACGCAGCTCGTGCCACGCGGCCGACTCCTGTTGGACGAGACGGATTCGATCAGCACCGCCAACCGTGTGCTGTCACGCTACCTGACTATCACGACCGCACTGCTCGACCACCAAAGCAATACCCTGTACGTCGGCCCGACCTTGAGTAACGTCGCCGCGCCGGGTCTACTGAGGAGTAAGATAGATACCGTCCGGCGGCTGCGGGTCCCGGACCGGCGCGCTGCGACAATGTTTCGGCTAAACCTGGAGACGTGGCGGGACCATCCGTTCGTCGCCGACACGTATGGCGCCGACGCAATCCGCCGGCTGGCGGACGAACTAGAAGCCGAGGCGGGCGCTGCCGACGCCGCGGCCGCGACCGAGTGGGGAATGAGGCAGATCGCGTTCGAGCGAGTCTGAATTAGGCGCTAACATGCCCGATCTCGCGCCAGTCCGCGCGCTGGCAGAGGAGGAAGTGGATGTCGAAGACGTACCGTGTGGTCTGCATTGGCTGCTCGCGGATGGGGAGCTGGTCCGACGACTTGCAGAGCCAACGTGACGAGAACGACCCTTGGAGTACGGAGTGGGTGCCCGGCGCGATGGCCACGGTGTGCCGCGCCATTGACCGCGTGGAGCTGGTGGCCTGCTGTGACCTGGACCGCGAGCTGGCCGAGCGGATGCAGCAGCGCTGGGACATTCCGGCCGCGTACACCGACTACCTGGAGATGATCGAGCAGGAACGGCCAGACATCGTGGCCATCGTGACCTCCTACGGCAGCACGCACGCCGCTCTCGCCGCCGGCGTTGCCGAGACGGGGCTGGTCAAGGGCATCTACTGTGAGAAGCCCATCGCTACCTCGATGATCGAGGCGGACCGGATTATCGCGGCCTGCCGCACGCATGGCGTCGCCTACTCGTGCAGCCACGTCGCGCGGTGGAACGTGCGTTACCAGCAGGCGCTGGAATGGATTCAGGAGGGAGCTATCGGCGAGGTGCGGGCAATCACCTGTAGCGCCATGGGCACGCTCCTGCATCTCGGCACCCACCAGACGGACGCTTTGGCCGGGTTCGCCGGCGACGTGGACCCCGAGTGGGCCTGCGGTGTGGTGGACGTGCCCGCGGACCTGCCGCAGGACCAATGGCCGACGATGGACCCCACCGGCGGCGGCTACATTATGATGAGCAACGGCGTCCACCTGCTGATGGAAGGCGCCTCCCCGTGGCCGCGGACATTTCAGATTTCCGGCAGCGAAGGCAAAATCCAGATTTGGAACGACCTGCACCATATCCAGCTCTGGCGGCGGGCCTCCGAACGCAGCCGGGTGCTGGAGCCGGGGCCGCTGCTCTCCCCACCGACGGAGCAGAGCTTTGCCGTCGCCCAGATGGCCGAGTTGGTGCAGGTGCTCGATGCGGGCGGCACGCCAAGCTGCGACGAGGTACGGGCAGCACGGGCGCTGGAAATGGTGTTGGGTCTCCACCTCTCGCACCAGCAAGGCGGTGCGCGGGTGTCCTTCCCGTTGGAGAATCGGACGTTTGGCGTGGATACCAAGTAGGGGGCAAAACAAGCTCCTGAGCGGAGAGACAAGAGACATGAGCGCAGCGCAACGATTGGCCGGCAAGGTCAGCATCATCACCGGCGGCGCGGCCGGTATCGGCAAGGCGGTTTGCGAGCGATTTGGGCAGGAAGGCGCGTCTGTCGTCGTCGCCGACTATAACCGCGCTGGGGCGGAGGCCGTTGCCGCCGCTATCGAAACGGCGGGCGGGCGGGCAATGGCGCTCCAGGCCGACGTCACCGACAAGAGCCAAGTGGACGCGATGGTGGCAGAGACCGTAGAGGCGTTTGGCCGGCTCGACGTAATCCACAACAACGCCGGCATTATCCAGGTCAAGGCGCTCCTGGACCTCACCGAGGAGGACTGGGACCGTGTCCAGGCCGTCAACTTGAAGGGTACGCTCTTTGGCATTCAGGCGGCGGCCCGCCAGATGATCGCCCAAGGCACCGGCGGCCGGATTATCTGCACCGCGTCCGCTGCGGCCCGGCGCCCCAATCCCTACTTTGCCCACTACTCCGCCAGCAAGGGCGCGGTCGTGAACCTGGTGCAGGCATCGGCAGTCGCTCTTGCGCCCCACAACATCACGGTGAACTCCGTATGCCCCGGCATCGTCGCGACGGCAATGTGGGAGCACATTGACCAGGTAATCAGTGCCCAAGAGGGGTTGCCCGTAGGTGAGGCGATGCGTCGCCGGCTGGAGGGCGTCCCGCTCGGCCGGGTCCAGACGCCCGAGGACGTAGCCGCATTGGTCGCCTTCCTCGCCAGCGACGATGCCGCTTATATCACCGGCCAGGCCTATAACGTCACCGGCGGCATGGTGATGACCTAGGAGGTGGCAGCACCTAACCCCCGGCCCCTGGAATCGGCTGGCCCCCCTATGGTCCCCCCGTCCCGACGGGGGGACGTGGATTCGTGCGGGAGCGGGAATGCCGGGCGGCGGAGTGAGGTGTACACTCAACGTAATGAAGGCCGCCGGCAACGTCGCAGCGGAGGGTGTCCAATGACCGCAAATACCAGCCCCACGACCGGCACAATTGACGCTCACGTGCAAGGCCGGTTGATGGAGGTTGATTGGAGCCGCCACACTGCCCAGCTACACCGATTGGGGGACGATCCTGTCCCGCTGCGCTTCGAGGCTGCTCTGGACGACGACATGATTCGTGGTGCAACGCGATTCGTCATCATTCGGGGTCGAGGCTGCCTGAACGCCAACGACAAGTGGGACTGGGTTCAGGTGCAGGAGATCGAGGTTCCCCGCAGTTGGGAGGATGATCTCAAGGGTAAGGAGTTGAAGGTCTTCGATCCCGACAAGATAGTTACCGCCAGCGAGCCGTTCGATGTGGATGAGTTTATCCGTACCATCCACGCAGGACGGGATGCGGGGCGAGAGGAATCATCAGATTGATAGTCTTGGATACCTCCGTTGTTTCGTACATCTTCAATAGTGACCCCAGAGCCGACTACTACGTGGAACGGATCCGCGGTCTCCGAACGTTCATCTCATTCCAGACTTTGGAGGAAGCCTGGCACGGAGCATATGCCAGGGGGTGGGGCAACAGGCGGAAGGATGAGTTAGCCGCACACCTGAGCCAGTACCTGGTAATTTGGGCTACCGCCGAGTTGGTTGATACGTGCGCTCGTCTGCGTAGCGAACGAGAAAAGGCGGGGCGTAGGCTAGAAGTGGCAGACGCCTGGATTGCCGCGACCGCCCTCCTGTTGGAGTGTCCGTTGGCCTCGCATGACCGGGACTTCTCCGCCATCCCCGGCTTGGAGTTCATTCGCGCCACCTGACCACGCCGCTTGCAGGTCTCCCCCAGTTGGACTACCCCTCGACCGCGTGGGGGATGTGGTCGAGGCGAAGCAGGCGCCCCTGCTCGCCGACCTCGATGGCGATGAGATCAATGCGCCAAGACTCCGGCGCGCCCGGCCGCTCCTGACGATATGTCTCGGCGACGGTGATGAGCCGCCGCGCCTTGGTCGGAGTGATGCTCTCCTCGGGCGTGCCGGCAGTGGTCCCGCGCCGCGTGCGGACCTCGACAAAGACCAGGGTGCCGCCCTGCTCTACGATGAGATCCATCTCACCGGCGCGGCAGCGATAGTTCCGCGCGATGATCTTGTATGCGTGGGAGCGGAAGTACGCCTCGGCCAAGGCCTCACCGCGGCGCCCCAGACCGCGACGATGGTCGGCCAGCGTGGGAGGACGCTTACTCATCGCGCCCTGGCCCAGGACTAGCGGCAGTCCGCCCCGGCGCTAGGGGTGCTTGCCGATAGCTTTCATCGGCAGACTGCTGGCGCTGTATGGCCCGGCGCAGCAGGGCCGTGCGGACGAAAGCCGTCCGGTGCTCCGGGGTTGTGCCGTGCCGCTCGATAGCGGCGATATGCTGCGGCGTGCCGTATCCGACGTTCCGTGTCCAGCCGTACAGCGGCCATCGCTCGTGCAACTCGCGCATCAGCCGGTCGCGGGAGACCTTGGCGACGATGGATGCCGCCGCCACGGCGCGCACGGTGGCATCCGCTTGCGGCAGCACCAGCACCTGCGACGCTCGCGCCGCGGAGACCGGCGGTGCGACGCGGCCATCAACAACATAGACCGGCGCCTCGATAGCTTCGATCAGCCGGCGGAAGGCCTCGCGATTGGCCCAGCCGACACCGTGCTCATTGATCTCGGCGGTCGAGACCGTCACCGTGCGGACCGTTTGAGCCAGTTCCGCAATGCGCTCCGCCATCAACTCGCGCTCCGTGCGATTGAGGGTCTTGGAGTCCCGCAGAAGCAGCGCGTGCTTCCCTAGTTGGTACTGCACGTCAGCCGGCAGCATCACCGCGGCCGCGACCAGCGGCCCGGCAAAGGCGCCGCGGCCAACTTCATCCAGTCCGAGCACGTCCGTGGGCAACGCAACGGTTTGGGGCAAGGCAAGCCATACCTTTGCGACAGGCGCTCTGACCGTCGGATGACCGGCCGGGTTGAACGTGGTGCAATCCTGCCATGTCATCAGTTTTCAACTGAGGGGACATATAAGCCGTGTAGGCCGGCAGCGATTGGACTAACCCCCCGGCCACTTCCCTTCAGGAAGGGAGTTGGGGGTGGATCAGCCACCTTAGGAGGCCAGCGCAACCGGCGACTGAGCCGGCGCGTCGCTCGCCTCCGCCTCCACCGCGCCGTTGTGCGTGCTCGGGGTCTCGTCCACCCCCTGCCGCAGCAGCCGCCGCAGCCCGGCCGTCAGGCGCTGGCGCGTGCGCTCGCCGGCGCGGCGGCCGCGCTCGGCCTCGGCGACCAGGCCACGGGAAACGCCCAAGGCACGGGCGAGACGAGCCTGGCTGAGACCCAACTCTTCGCGCTTGGCCCGGATTTCCTTGACGGTAAAGAGCGGCCCTTTCACCAGCTCGGCCTTGTCCTCGGGCGTGAGCGGCGGGGGACCGGCAGCACGCATACGCTGGCGCGCCGGCACACGGGCGAAGCCGGTGCGGTCGCTCTGTGAGCCATTGGCCAACGCTGCCCGGAGCTGCGCCGGGACCGTGCCCGGTGGCAACAGGCTTCCCGTGCCACCCAGCTTCTTGGCCACACCGCCCCGCCCCGGCTGTGACGGGGAAGACGGCAGCGGTAGCGGTACCGGCCGGAAGATCGCGGCCAACGGCGACGGTGGTAGCGGCGGCACCTCTTCCGGCTGCTTCGGGTGCTTGGCGAGGTACGCCACGCGGAGCGCATGGACCGACAGCGCCCGCACGGTCACTGCACCATCGCCCACTGCGGCGGCGATGTCTTCCAACTCTTTCACTATCTCGGGACTGAGCGTGCCGGCCACCATCCGTGATCCCAGCACGCGATCCCGCGGCTTCATCGCTGCGTTCACAACCTCCTGGGGCGCTTGCGCGCGCAGCTTTTTGAGGCCCTGACCAATCGCGCTGGCAAGGGCGTCTCCGAGCTTGCCGTCATCGCCGCCGGCGAGCCGCCGCAGCCACAGCACTTGGCGCGGCTCCACGACACAGGTCACGAGGCGGCGCAGGCCGGTGCTTGTCTGGGCGGCCGCTGAATCAGGTCCGGCGCCAGTCTCGGAGCGCTGCTCGGCCGGATTCACTGCTTCCTTTCGGCCCGACCAGCCATTCGACGGCACGCCCGGCACACCCTGCTGTGTCCTTGTCGCTTCCAGCACAGCGCTTTCTTGCACAGCTACCTCACTTCTTCTGTCTCACGGCAGCCCCCACGCACCCTGCGGTGTCGTCAGCACGCAGCGGCATAACGAGTGGAAATTCCCAGTGCTTGGTCTGCCCCATGCAGCCACCGCGAGGGGAGGGGAGCGTCAGTGGTTCTGGTGTTTCAACGGGAATATCGGCGACAATCCTCGCCGCCGTCGGTGCTCGTCAGGGAGAGGAAATCGCCGCTCGGTACCGTGGCAGAGGCTCCGGGAGCGCGCCTGGCCCGACTGCTACACTACGCACCAGGAAAGACAGCGCGGCAGCAGGTCTGCCGGTTAGCGCTTGGAGGCCGATGAAGGACAAACCCGCCCAATCCGCTCCGGGGACCCATACTGCGTCAGATAGCCCCTACGACCGCTGGGTTTTCTGGTGTGAGTCCAGTTCGTGCCGGTTCAGCGGCGCGGCTAAATCGCGGGCGGCGCTCGTCGCGGCGCTGCGCGCGCAAGGCACCACCAACGTCGCTGTCGTGCGCTCCGGCTGTCTCGGCCTCTGCGGCGCCGGCCCGAACGCCGTCACCTACCCCGAGGGCACGGTCTACCTACATGCCGACCAGGAGCACGCCAGCCGCCTGGCGGCCAACCTGGCCCGCGGCACTCCCGATCAACTCCTGGCGGCGAAAGCGCCGGCTTGGTACCGCGAGCAACTGGTGACGCGCTTGGGGCGCATTGTGGAGCACCTCGTCAGCCGCTTGCGTGTGGGTGAGGGCGGTCGTTAGCCAAGCCCCCACCCTCGCCCTCCCCCGTTGCGACGGGGGAGGGGGGAGGGGGAACCTCTCGTCCCCCTGCCGCAGCGGGGGGACCATAGGGGGGCCAGTCCTTTACCGGAATAAGTCCTGTTCGGCTTCCCGCACGAGCGCGGTCGCGCCTGGTGCCTCCTCAGCACGCGGATAGTCGTACCCGCGGATCACCGCTACCGGCACCTGCGCCACCTTCCCCATCACCAACTCGGCCGTGGCTGCCAACTCGTCAATGATGGCCAAAGAGGTGGCACGCAAGCAGCGCCCTTGCGTATCCATCTGCCCGTGGTAGTCGTGGAGCGGGGCAATGCCGGCAGCGCCAATCGCTATGTTCGTCTGACCCACCCGCCAGGGTCGGCCAAAGGTATCCGAGATGATCACCGCCACCTCCACGCCGGCGGCGGCCCACGCGGCCCGTAGCCGGTGGGCCGAGGCGTCGGGATCGCGCGGCAGCAGCGTGACGGTCGCCTCGCCGGGCACATTCGAGCGATCTACGCCGGCATTGGCGCAGATCAGCCCGTGTCGCGTCTGGCAGATGAGCACGCCGCGGTCCATACGCACGATACGCGCCGCTTCGCGCAGCACGACCTCGATCTGCCGCGGGTCCTTGTCATGCGCGGCGGCATAGTGCCGGGCGAAAGGGGACGGCGTGACGGTCGCCAGGTCTACGACCTGCCCTTCCGCCTTGGAGACGATCTTCTGTGTCACCACGACGACATCGCGCGGGGCCAGGCGCTCGTGCTGGCGCCCCAGTGCCGTCAGGATCAGCGCGGCGAGGTCGTCCCCGGGTGCTATCTCCGGGAGGCCGCTTACCCCGAACACTCGGAGGTCGCTCTGGCGCAGCGTAGTCACAATAATCTCTCCAGTGCATAGCGCAGGATGATTAGGCCGGCAGTATAGTTGACGCTGAAGACTGCGAGGCCGCAACTCGGCGCCATACCGGATCGAGGCGTTGGTAGGCGCACCGCTACCAATCCGTCACTCTGCCCGATCCACGTGGCCTATAGGATAGCGCAGGCGTGCGCGGCGCCGGCCGGTTGGCACGACAACAGGTAGGACCCGGACATGAGCATCGGCAAACGTCTCGCCCTCGCGGCCGTAGTTGCATTGGTGCTGGGATTCGCGGCCGGCACGGCTGCGTATACGCTGGAGCAATCGCCGGAGTTCTGCGCATCGTGCCACGAGATCAAGCCGGCCTACGAGACGTGGCTGCGATCAGGGTTCGCCGAACACCACCCGACCTGTATCGAGTGCCACAGCGCACCGGGGATCGCGGGAATCATCGGCGCACAAATCCAGGGCAGCCGCGAGTTGGTTGCCCACTTCACCGGCAACTTTGAGCAGCCGATTCGTGCCGAGGTCCCCGACGGCTGGTGTATCAAGTGCCACTCGCGCCCGTCGCTGCCACCCTCGCACCACACGCCCGCTTTCCTCAAGAAAGAATGCGCCGACTGCCACCGACACTGAGGGAAGTGCGAGGAGCTAAGAGACGATAGTGTGCCGGTGCTCCAACCGCGTGGCCGCTGCGCCGCGCTAACTCGCGCCATGCCGTGGCAGCACCTCGATAGGATCGCCGGGCGCAACCTCGCCGGTCGTTAGCACACACGCCGTCACGCGGCTCATGCCGCGATGCTTGGCCTCCCGCACCCGGCTTACGTCCCCGTCGGCAAACGCGCCGGCGATCTTCGAGCATGGGTCGGCATGGCCCGTGAGCCTGAGCACCACGCTCTCGCCCAACCGCAGGCGATCACCGACGCGCAGGGTGCGGTAGTCCAGCCCGGCGGTGGTCACGTTCTCCCCAATAGCCCCCGGCGTGATAGGGTGGCCGTCCGCCTGCAACCGCTCGATCTGCTCCAGACCGAACAGCACGACGGCGCGGTTCCGCCCACCGTGCGAGGGATAGTGATGGCCGTCGCCGTCGAGGCCGAGCAGTCCGACGCTGACGCCGGCCACCGGCAGCTTGGGCACGCCGCCCGGCGAGATATTGAGCTGGACGATCTTGGCTGAGGTAGTCACGGTGTCGGCTCCTTACGAGCAGGTGTTCGTGTTGTTTTGACCAAACCGGTCCGGCCACGGACCGAGCGTTACCTTCAACGTCAACTCGTCGTCTCCGCGGAGCACCGTCAACTCTACGATGTCCCCGACGGTCCGCTCGGCATCGAGATAGCCACCTAGATCTTCCATGGAGAGCAGGCGCCGGCCATCAATGCGGGTCACAATATCGCGGGCACACAGGCCAGCCTGAGCTGCCGGACCATCTTCTTGAACCCCTGCGATGAGGATGCCGTGGTTCACCGGCAGTCCCTGCTGGTTGGCTCGCGCCGCAGTAATCACGTTTCCGCTCAAACCCAGGAAGGGATGCTCGATGACCTCGCCATTCTTCATGCGCTCCAGATAGCGGAGGGCAATGTTGATCGGGACGGCATAGCCGATGCCGCCAAAGCTGGGCAAGTTGCCCTGTGAGGCATCAATGGCCGTGTTAATGCCGACGACCTCGCCGCGCGAGTTGAGCAGTGCCCCGCCGGAGTTACCAGGGTTGATTGCTGCGTCGGTCTGAAGTAGCTGGCGCAGGGACCGCCGGTAGCCACGACGGGGGAGGCTCCGGTCCAGCCCGCTGATAACACCGACGGTGATAGCGCGTTCTAGCCCGACCGGATTCCCGATGGCGACGGCGAGGTCACCCGGTCGGACCAGCGACGAGTCGCCCAGCGGCGCCACCGGTAGTCGGCCTCCGGGCACATGCACCTTGAGCACGGCCAGATCGTTGCCCGGATCACGCCCCAGCACCTCCACCGGCACACGCCGGCCACCGGCCAACACCACCTCGATCTGGCCCCTCAGGCCCTCGACAACGTGATTGTTCGTGAGCACGTGGCCCTCGGCATCAATGACGATGCCGGAGGCCGACGAGGTGCCTTGTCCTCCTCTTCTCGCCGACGGGCCGGTCACGCTCACGATAGCCGGCCCCACTGCCTCGTAAACGCGCCGCACCTGCTCCTCATTGAAAATCGCGCTGCGGTTGTGTGCGGTGCCGCTATCGAACGGCGTGACCCAACGGCCGGAGATTGCCTCCGCGCCGATCAGCGGCGTGCCTCCCGCTCCCAGCCAACCCGCCTGCACTGCAATCCCGATCACCACTCCGATCACCATACTGGGGACGACCACCAGCCCGGCCTTGAGCAAACGACCAACCAGCGCACGCATCTTCCACCTGCCTCGCCCCCAAACTAACGGTGACAGACCACCAACGGTGACAGCCCCCCTCCCACTAATCAGCATAGCATGTCGGCCAGCCGGCACTGCGCCGGGATACATCGTGCGATTGCGCCCGAGAACGGGGACGAGCACGCTACCATCCAGAGCCGGCGGCAGAATCTGCTTGTGGGCCGTCGAGGGAGGAAACTCGACTTCGAGCGCTTACCGGGCGGCGGCTTGCTCGCGCTGGCCGGCGCGAATGGCCTCGTCGAGCAGGTCTACGATGTGCTGGGCGGAGGCCGTCTGCCCCGCTTGCCGGAGGCCGGCGTTGATCTGGATCAGACAACCGGGATTGGCCGTCACAATCGTCTCGGCGCCGGATTCGAGGATCGCCTCGGTCTTGTCGTCCAACACGCGCATGGACATGTCCGGCTGCAGAATGTTGTAGATTCCGGCGCTGCCGCAGCACCGATCCGCGTCGCGTAGCTCGACGTATTCCAGGCCGGGAATCATCGAGAGCAGCGCCCGCGGTTGCAGACTGACTTTCTGGCCGTGAACGAGGTGGCAGGGATCGTCGTAGGTGATCTTGCGCTCGATAGTGCCCAGCGGCGCCGTAAGGCCGATACGCGCCAAGAACTCGCTCACGTCCTCGACCTTCTCCGCGAACCGCGCCGCCCGCTCGGCGTAGGCCGGGTCATCGGCCAACAGCCGGTCGTATTCCTTGAGCGCCGCGCCACAACCGGCGGCGTTGATGATAATGGCATCCAGGTTCCACTGCTCGAACGCATCAACGTTCATCCGAGCAACCCGCCGCGCTTCCTCCTGCGCGCCGGCGTGCGCCTGGAGCGCGCCACAGCAACGCTGTGCCTCCGGGATGACCACCTCACAGCCATTGGCCGTCAGCACGCGCACGGTGGCCTCGTTCGTTTCGGCGAACGCCAGCGGCATGATGCAGCCGCCGATCATGCCGACGCGATAGCGCCGCTCCCCTTGGGCCGGGATGATCTCCCCCGGAGGGGCGCTGAAGAAGCGCCGCGATAGCTGCGGGAGCATCTGCTCCATCAGCCGCAGCCGTGGCGGCACCCACTCTTGCCCCATGATCCAGCGCACAAGGGCCTGCAAGCCACTGCGTTGATAGAAGCGTAGGAGCATTCCGAGCAGCACGAGCCGGGCAGGATAAGCAAAAAGCTGGCCGAATACGGCCCAGGTAAGCACGCGGCGCAGGCGGGTACTCTCTTCCTCGAGAATCGTCGCGCGGGCGCCCTCCATGACCTGCCCGAAGTGGACGTTGGAGGGGCAGGCCGTTTCGCAGGCGCGGCATTGTAGACAGAGCTGGAGATGGTCGTTGACCGCTGCGGAGAAGTCTAGATCACCTTCGGCGACCGCCCGCATCAGGTACAAGCGACCGCGCGGCGAGTCGGCCTCCAGGCCGTTCTGCCGGTAGGTGGGACACACGTTCAGGCACAGGCCGCAATGTACGCACTTGGTCAGTGCATCGTAGTCCGTCGGAGTGAGGAATCCCTGGAGCGCCGCCAAGGGGTCCGCTTCATCCGCGTCACCATGACCGGCCGGCTGTGGATGCTCTGCGACTGCCATGCCCCTATCCCCACTCCTGCTTGCTATCGGCCGAACGACCGGTCACGCTCACCGACGGAGAGTATAGCCGAGGCTGGCCCCCCTATGGTCCCCCCGTCCCGACGGGGGGACGACTGGTTCCCTTCCCCGTCGCGGCAGCGGGACGACTGGTTCCCTCCCCCGTCGGGACGGGGGAGGGCTAGGGTGGGGGCCATGACCATCCCCTACCTCGTCTCTACCGATAGCAGTAGAGCTGCACAAAGTCGTCGCCGCGATAGACGACGGTGCGCTCGTCCACCCGCTCGACGCCCGGCCGGCGGGCAGCCTGCTCGGCCGGCGTGTTCAGCAGGTACTCGAACTTCAACTCCAGCGGTGGCTCGGGCCGGTAGGGCTGGAACTCCGAAACCCGCTGCAGGGCGCGGGTCGCCGCGTCGCGGATCAATTCCTGCGCGCGTACCGGCGCCAAACACAGCCCACAGCCACGGGTCAGCGACTGCTTGACGGCAACGGTCTCGATAGGCCCGAGTGGACTGAGCAAGGCTTGTGCTTCCTCACACGCCACGTCGTCGCCGCTCAACAGAATGGTCGGCACGCCAAAGTGACCGGCAACCGCTGCATTCAGCCCCATCTCACCAATGCGCTCGCCGTTGAGCCAGACATGCACGATGCTCTGGCTGGAGAGCGTGTGGTCAAGGATGCCGCGCTCGGTGCCGGCCATCGCGTGCTGCCCGATCATCAGGAACGCATCGAAATCCTCGTCCAGTGCCCAGGCCGGCGGTACCGGACGCCCCATCAGGGCAACGGCCTCGGGGTGCAGATCGGGGAAGTACAGCCCCCCGGCGCCGTGACCATCGGCGACGACGATCTCCGTCGCACCGGCGGCCAGCAGCCCTTCGACGGCCGCATTCACCTCGGCGGTCAGCAGCCGCCGGGCCAGATCGTATTCCCGTCCACTGGGCACGCACTGCTCCTCGATGCTCCAGACCCCACTCACGCCTTCCAGATCGGTCATCACGTATACACGCATCGTCTACTCCTCATGTCCCCGCCGGCCGCCACACTTCGCGGCGCGGCCTATTCTACCTGTCGGCCATCAACTATCAGCCTGCGACTGGCTGCCACCCTGACCAAACGTGAACACGCCCCAAAGCGCAACGCGCTGCGTGCTGCGCCGTCCCCCCGCCGCAGCGGGGGGGCCATAGGGGGGCCAACCCCCACGATAACTACATCACTCCACCAACTGACAGTTCCCCCAGACTTGAACGGCTGCCTGGGAGCCGCTATCGTCTGTCTGGTCTATTCACAACCGACAACCTGCGGCTCTAGGAGAACGCGATGGTGAAGATTGCGGTCATTCCCGGCGACGGTACCGGCCCCGAAGTGGTGCGCGAGGGTCTCAAAGTGCTGGCAGCGGTCGCGGCACAAGAAGGCTTTGCCTACGAAACCACCGAGTTTGACTACGGTGGCGAGCGCTACTTGCAGACGGGCAAAGTCATCAGCGACGAGGAAGTGCAGGAATTGCGGGCGTTCGATGCCATCTACCTCGGTGCCGTGGGGCATCCTGATGTGGCGCCCGGCATCCTGGAGAAGGGCCTGCTGCTCAAGCTGCGCTTCGACCTCGACCAATACATCAATCTGCGGCCGGTCAAACTGTATCCCGGCGTCGAGTGCCCCCTCAAAGGTAAAGGGCCAGCGGACATAGACTTCGTCGTCGTGCGCGAGAACACCGAAGACCTATACTCGGGTGGCGGCGGTTTCCTCCGCAAAGGCACTCCCCAGGAGGTCGCCACCCAGGAGATGATCGCCACCCGCTACGGCGCCGACCGCTGCCTGCGCTATGCGTTCGAGTTGACTCGCCGGCGCCGCGCGGCCGGCAAGCCGGGGCAGCTCACCCTGATCGGCAAAACGAACGTCCTCACCTTTGCCAGCGATCTCTGGTGGCGGGCGTTCAACGAGCTAGGAGACAGCGAATTCCCCGACGTGACCCGCGACTACAACCACATTGATGCCGCCTGCATGTGGTTCGTGAAGAACCCGGAGTTCTACGACACGATTGTCGTGCCGAACATGTTCGGCGACATCATCACCGACGTTGGCGCCATGATCCAGGGCGGGTTGGGTGTAGCCGCCGGCGGCAACATCAGCCCCGATCCCGACAGCGTGAGTATGTTCGAGCCGATGGGCGGCTCGGCGCCCCGCTACACCGGCCAGAACGTCATCAATCCTATCGCGGCCATCGCGGCGATGGGCATGCTGCTTACAGTGACCGGCGAGCAGCTCGGCCAGGCGGACGTCGCCGCTGCCGGCGCCCGCATCGAGCGTGCCATCACCGCCACTTGCCCCAAGATGGACTCCCAGTCTGCCGGCCGGATGGGCTACGGCACCGCTGCCGTCGGCGACCTCGTGTGCGACGCGCTGTAGGACTCCTGGTCTCAATCCAGCAAGGCAGCGAAATCGTCGCGTATCCGCAGCTTGTCTTCGTCGGTACCGAAGTCCAGGGAGAACGGTCCGCGGTAGCCCAGGCGGTCGAGGTGGTGAAAGACGGACGCGAAGTCAATCGTGCCCTCGCCGGGGACCAGGTGAATCTCGTGCGTGCCGGGGTTGTCGTTGAGGCGCACCTGAGCGATTCGTCCGACCCCAAAGCGGTCGAGAAAGCCGTCAATGCCCTCAGGCACCAGGTGCGCGTGGGCGACGTTGAAGGCCCAACGCACCGTGGCCGCCGGGAGCCGATCCAGAAACCAGGCCGTCTCGTCGGCGTCGCGGGGCTGGTAGTGGATTTCGGCCAGGTCCGGCTCGGCATTGTGATTCTCGAACCACAGCGCAACACCCAACCGCGCGGCCGAGGTAGCTACACGCGCCAGACGCTGCCGAGCCGCCTCGCGCCGTTGCTCGCGGTCGCCGAAGTGGTAGCCACCATGCACGATCACATAGCCGCAGCCGAGCCGGGCGGCCAGCTCGACGTTCTGCCGCAGGTAGGTCTCCACTCCATCGCCAACGACCGGCACGATCTCGGCATTGTTTACCGCCGACGAGGTGTGGATGCCGGCTGCCAAGCGATGCTCCGCGCGGAGTTGGCGGAAAGAGTCGACACGCGCGTCGTCCCATTCGTCCGGGCTATTGGGCGGCAAGTCGGCATTGAACTCTACTGCGCCGAAGTCGTGCGCGGCGGCCCACGCCGCACTGGCTTCGAGCGGCCGGTCCCGTCCCGCAGAGTACGAAAAGCGGCGCAACGTGCTCATGTCCCAATCCCTTCCGGCAACTGCTCCACACAGCATACACAGAGCATCCCGTCCGGCCTTCGCAGCCTATGAACGAGCAACTAGCATCTGTCCAGTCTCCCAGGGCAACCGATAACGCGCCCGATATAGCACCGCGCAGCAGGCCCACGGCCGTCTTCGATCCTGTGGTCCCGGGATGGGGCCGGGCTGCCGGGGATTACGCAGGGATTGCATTCCATAATTTAGATATGATATATTATCATCCAAGGGAGTAGCCGGTCACAGCAATCGCGGCCTTTTTCGGCCGCCGCTACTTCGTCGTAGCGCCGGGTGTGAGGACCGCCGGGGACATGAGACACGTATCACCGGCCGACCGGCTTGGGGAGACAAATGGTGACGTTACTTCACGACGAGCGTCAGCAGCAGCGTGTGACCGGCGAGCCGCGCGAGTCCATCTGGAGTGTGAGCAGGGGCGTCAAGCACGTCTACTTCGCGCTCTTCATCGGGCAGTTCAGTGCCGGTACAATATGGACGGTGCTGCAGGGCGTGGAAAGCCTGGCGGCCCTCTGGCACGACTTGTCGGCGCTCGCAATCACGGTGGCGGCCGTGTCCATGGTGCTCACGGAGACAGGGAGGTATCTGATGGTCTTGGCAGCAGCGTTCGAGGAATGGCGCGAGAAGCGGCGGCAAGAGCAGATCGCGCGGGCGGTCGCGGAGGCGTTAGCAAAAGAGCGGCGCCAGTCCGACGCCGAATGGGAAGCGTGGAACGAACGACGGATGCAGGCCGAGCAGCGCGGCGAGCCTTTCGAGGAGCCGTCCCCCTCTGCACGCCGGCGCGCCGCCGAGGGGGCCAAGCAGTAATAACGGCTCCCTTCCGGCGGTTAGCGATCTTGGCGGTGGACAACTCGCCCCGCGCGAGCGCCAACGTGCTCGCCGTCGCGGACGGTGACCGTGCCGTTGACGACGACGTGCGGGATGCCGGCGGCATACTGGTGCGGATCGCTGTAGGTCGCCATCTCGCGCACGGTGGCCGGGTCGAAGACCACCAGATCAGCGTCCATGCCGTAGCGGATGAAGCCTTTGCACCGGAGGCCGAGCCGCGCTGCCGTGGCCCCGCTCATCTTGTGGACGGCGCGCTCTAGTGTGAGCAACCCGCGCTCGCGCACGTACTCCTGCAACACGCGGGGAAAGGCCCCGTAGTTACGAGGGTGTGGCTTGCCGGCACCGAGCGGCCCATCAACCCGCAACGACGAACCGTCGGAGCCGATCATGGAAAGCGGATGGCCAACCACGTGGTCCACGTCGCCCTGATCCATGATGAAGTGCAGCATCCCGGCCTGGGCTTCCTCCTCCAGCAAAATGTCGCAAAAGGCCTGCACCGGCTCGACGTGCCGGTCGGCGGCAATCTCGGCGATGGTGCGGCCCTCCAGCTGGCGATTCGCGTCGGTATGTACCGCCGTGATGTAGATGCGGTCCCATTCCCGGCCGGCCGCCTCGACGTCGGCGCAGACCTCCGCGCGTGTTGCCGAGTCACGGAGGCGATCCAGCAGCTTGGTGCGACCGCCCTCGTGTGCCCAATCCGGCATGATCTGGGTCAGGCCGGCGCTGCCGGCGGTATAGGGGTAGACATCGAAGCGAGAGTCGACGCCGCGCTCCTGTGCCCACACACTAAGCTGTGTCACCTGCGGCATCCGGCCCCAGTTCGGTCGAAAGGCGGCCTTGTGGTGAGCGATCTGGACGGGCACACCGGCACGCTCGGCAATCTCGATGGCCTCGGCCGTGGCCCGAAAGACCGGCGCCCCTTCGCCGCGTATGTGCGTGAAGTAGAAGGCATCGTGCGCGTGCAGCGTTTCGGCGAGGCTGACCAGTTCCTCCGTCTCGGAGTAGTTACTCGGTGGCGTCATCAAGCCCGACGACAGGCCGAGCGCGCCGGCATCCAGCGCCTCGACCAGCAGCTCACGCTGCCGCGCCAACTCCTCCGGCGTGGGTGGCCGATAGGCAAAGCCCATCGCCGCAATTCGCAGCGTGACGTGCCCGACCAGCGCCAGCACGTTGACCGAGGGCTGGGCCGCGCGGAGACTGTCGAGATAGCTGCCGAAGGTCTCCCACGCCTCCACCGGCTCCGGCGGGCTGCCGTCGCCGCTCTGGCCGCGAATCTCGTCGGCAAACGGCCCCACGCACGGCGCCGGGCTGGCGCCGCAGTTGCCGATCACCTCGGTCGTCACTCCCTGCCGCACCTTGCTGTGCGCCTCGGGACTGACGAGCAAGGTGCGGTCCGAGTGCGTATGGGGATCAATAAAGCCCGGCGCGACGACGTGGCCGGTGGCGTCGAGCCGGTCGGCGGCCGCGGCGGCACGGAGATCGCCAATCGCTGTGATCGTGCCCCCTCCGACGCCAACATCGGCGCGATAGCCCGGCGCCCCGGTTCCGTCTACGACCGTCCCACCACCAATCACCAGATCGAACATCGCTGGCCTCCTCCCGGAAAGCTACCGGACCATTCTAGCCCGAAGCGAGGAATGACGGGCGGCCACTCCCCTCTCGCCACATGGCGGAGAAGAGGCCGGGGGCGAGGCCGGCTAACCCTGGTTCGGGCCGGCGGCTTGCAGGCGACGGGCGTCCGGGTCGGACGCGAACTGGGCAAAGTTCGCGTGGAAATCGCGGGCGAGGCGCCGCGCTTGGCTATCGTAGGCATCCGGGTCGTCCCAGGTCTCACGCGGGTGCAGGAGCGTGTCGGGTACGCCGGGGCAGTGCATCGGTACCTGCAACCCAAAGAGTGGATCGGTCCAGTGTGCTGCGCCCGGCCGGTCCAGATCGCCGCTGATCGCCGCCCGCACCAGGGAGCGGGTGGCGCCGATGGGCAGGCGCTGGCCGACGCCATAGCGTCCGCCCGTCCAGCCGGTATTGACCAGATAGCAGCGCGAGCCGTGCTCGGCGAGGCGTTCGCCGAGCAGATGGGCATAGGCCGCGGGCGGCAGCGGGAGGAACGGGGCACCAAAACAGGCGGAAAAGGTCGCCTCGGGTTCCGAGCCAAGCCCGGCCTCGGTCCCGGCCAGTCGTGCCGTATAGCCGGAGAGGAAGTGATAGAGCGCCTGGTCGGTATTCAACCGTGCCAGAGGCGGCAGCACGCCGAAAGCGTCGGCTGTCAGGAAGAGCACGGTCGTCGGATGCCCGGCCGTCCCGGAGGTCAGAGCGCCCTCGATGTAGTCCACCGGGTAGGCGCAGCGGGTGTTCTCGGTGATCGAATCATCATCGTAGTCCACCTGGCGCGTGGCCGGGTCCACGACGACGTTCTCGACGACGCTGCCAAAGCGGATCGCGTGCCAAATCTGCGGCTCGTCCTCCTGCGAGAGGCGGATACACTTGGCGTAGCAGCCACCCTCCAGATTGAAGATGCCCTCATCGGACCAACCGTGCTCGTCATCGCCGAGCAGGTTGCGGGCCGGGTCGGCGGAGAGGGTCGTCTTACCCGTCCCCGACAGCCCGAAAAACAGGGCACTGTCGCCGGCGTCGCCGACGTTGGCGGCGCAGTGCATGGAGAGGACACCGTGCTGCGGCAGGAGATAGTTCAGCAGGGAAAACACCGACTTCTTCATCTCGCCGGCGTAGCGGGTGCCGCAGATGACCACTAGGCGGTGTTCCAGGTCCAGGACCACCGCCGCCTCCGACCGCGTACCGTCCTCGGCAGGCACGGCCTGACAGTGGGGAGCAATGAGGACGGTGGCACCGGCAGCACTCGGCGCGTCACTGGCTGGCGCTGCGTCACGACGGAACAACTGTCGCGCGAAGAGGGCCTGCCAGGCTTCCTCGGCAATCACGCGCACCGGCATCCGATAGGCCGGATGCGCGGCGACGGTAGCATCGGTGACGTACAGGGCATCACGCTCCAGCAGATAGCTGCTCACACGTGCCGCGAGGCGAGCAAACCGCTCCGGCGGTAACGGCTGGTTGACGTCTCCCCACCAGACGGCTCGCTCACTCGCCGAGCCGGGATAGCGCACGACGAACTTGTCGTCCGGCGAGCGGCCCGTGCGGGCGCCGGTGGCGGTAACGAGCGCGCCGCTGGCGGCAAGCGTGCCCTCACCGCGTTGCAGCGCCACCTCTGCCAACGCAGCAGGGGGCAGGTTGGGGTGGACCACGGGTGTCCGGCCATTAGAGGGCGTAGCGATCACGTCAAGCAGACGAGCCACCGAGTCAAGCTCCAGGGGATTGAACCGGCCGGAAGGAACCGACTGCTCCGCGTTACTCATCACTGCAGCGTCCTCCTCTGGCTGACGTGGGACCAGTCACCGTCCACAAGCATAGAAGATCGTCGAGAGTACTACGGCCGGTCGTGGGCACTCGGCGGTTCGGCAAGCGGGCACAGGCGCCAACGGTGACGAGGCTGCGGCGACTACCGAGCGACACTTCTACGCACCACATAGGCCCACTCATACCCGCTTGGAGGCCGAACGTAGCCAAGACTCCCGCTAAATGAGACTACCGCTCGGTGATGGGTTACGTCAATCGAGCAGACGCTTGCTGATGCGCGCACTCTTGTACTACCGTCCTTCAGCCGCCGCACAACTTGTAGATATTCAGTATACTGTACCCCCAAGGCGCCTCTTTGCCGACGAGGTATGCCATCTTCGTTACCACGCCAGGAGCCATAGAACGACGATGAGACCCATTGGTGAACGCAGGATCGCGGTCCTAGCCGAGGGCGGCTTTGACCTACTGGAGGCGAAGACCGCCGTCGGTGTCATCCGCTATGGGTGCGATCCGGTGGTGGCAGTCGTAGATAGCCGCTACACCGGCCGGACCGCTGCCGATATCGTTGGCGTCGGGGACGACGTACCAATTGTAGAATCGGTCGCGGCTGCACTGGCCTACAAGCCGAACACGCTGTTGCTCGGCACCGCCCCGCGTGGTGGCGTCTTGCCCGCAGCGTGGCGCCGGCAGGTGGTCCACGCCATGAACGAGGGCCTCGACGTTATCAACGGCCTGCACCACTTCCTCGAAGAGGACGAAGAGTTGGCCGGTGTGGCTCGCTCCTGCGGGGTTGCTCTCTGGGACGTGCGGCGCGTGCCCGACGAGCATCGCGTCGCCGACACGCGAGCGCATCAGCTCGACGCGACTATCGTGCTCACGGTCGGCTCGGATTGTAACGTCGGGAAGATGTCTGCCTCGCTAGAGCTTGATGCCGCCGCGCGTCGGGCCGGGCATCGCTCCGCGTTCGTCGCGACCGGGCAAACCGGCATCATCATCGCCGGCTGGGGGGTTGCGATTGACCGGGTCATCAGCGACTTTGCCGCCGGGGCGTCGGAGGACCTGGTCATGCAGGGTGCCGAGCAGGGCGATCTCGTGTTCGTCGAGGGGCAAGGCTCGCTGGTCCATCCGGGCTACTCCGGTGTCACGCTGTCCCTGATCCACGGGAGCGCACCGGATGGGATGATCCTCTGCCACCAGGTCACGCGCACGACCATCCGCCGCTACACCCTCCCGGTGCCACCGCTGCGCGATCTCGTGACCCTGCACGAGCACGCGACCGCCCACGTCAAGCCGTCGCGCGTCATCGGCATCGCCCTCAACACCTTCGGCTTGGACGAGGCAGCCGCGCAGGAGGCAATCACGGCGGCGGCCGCCGAGACGGAGCTGCCCGTGACCGATCCCGTCCGGTACGGTGCCCAACCGCTGCTCGCCGCGGTCGAGGCCCTCCACAACCGGCGCAAGTAGGATCGAGCGTAGGTCCCCCCGCTCCGCATGGGGGCGGAGCGTTCCCTCCCCTGTCTCAACGGGGGAGGGTTAGGGTGGGGGCCAACCCCCCATCTGAAAAGGCACGCCGGCTAACTATCGCCAGGTGGGGCTTGGGGCACCCAGGCGTCGTCCGGCGGGAAGATGTTGGTTCCGAATGTCACTTCCGGCGGCGCGGCGAACCAGTCTTTTACGGTTTCGCGCCAACGGACGAAGTGTGGCGCCTCCGTATGCGCCTGGAAGGCCGCTTCGTCCTGATAGACCTCATAGAGGTAAATGCAATTGGGGTCGCTGCTATCTTGGATCACGTCAAAGCGCAGGCAGCCCGGCTCGTCACGGACCGAGCCGATAGCGTCGTCGAGCATGGACTCCAGAAACGCCTCGCGATGCTCCGGCTGGATGTGGATCGGCACAATCAACACGTACATCCTCCCACCTCCTGCGTGTACTCAATCGGGGTTCGACCGGAACAAGCCCTCTGACTGGGCTAGGTATTGGTTACTGGCAGGTGCCCAGGGTAGGGGCAAGGCATGCCGTGCCCTACGGTGGCGTGTTCCACTCGTTTACCTACCCTTGTCAGAAACAAGCCCCGCCATCCGGCTCTCTCCCCTACAAGCGGCGGCCGCCGCCCTATGCGGATCAACCGGCACCCAGCACAGCCGTCAGTGCGGCCGCCAGTTCGGCTCTCGGCACCTCGCCGCGGTGGCCGTATCGAACGACGCCCTGCCGATCAATGATGTAGGTCGTCGGAAACGTCCGCACCCCATAGGCGCGGCCGACGGCCACCGCGGGATCGAAAGCGAGTGGGAAGGTGGCGCCAAAACGCGACGCGAATTCTGCCATGTCCTCTGGTGAAGAGCGAGATCGCTTATCCATGGCGAAGGGACTGGCGTTCAAACCCAAGAACACGACGTCGCGGTCCCGGTAGTCACCGTAGAGGGAGGCAACTACCGGTGCCATCCGCTGACAGTGCGGGCACCACGTCGCCAGGAACTCCAGCAGGACGACCGACCGGCCCCGCAGGCCGGCCAGGGTGCGTGTCTCCCCCGATCCGGCTCGCCACCGGAAGTTGGGCGCCTGCTGGCCGACGAGGACTTCCTCGGCACCGCCCGCCGGCGGCTCTACGCCCAACACCCGCCCGATATGGCCGTACTCGTCGTCAGCGGAGGAGGACAGCGTCTCGGTCGCGGTGGGGCTGTCGCGTAGGCTCAACGCGATGATGACCGCAATCACGACGACGGTTGCGCCGCCGAGCATGAGCGCCGGGCGCGGCAGACTGCGCGACTGCGACTTGGTTGAGCGCCGACTCCGCTCCCGTCCTCTACGTTCGCCCATGACACCGTTGCAGCTATCCGGCTACCCACGTTAGCCTATTGAGTATATGGACCGACAGCGGTACCGTGGGATGGCCTTGTTGAGATCATGGTAACACACGACCCCAGCCTGAGCAGCCGGCAGTTGCGCCAGCGGTCGTTAAGCGCAGGAGCGACATTGATCGCCCGGCTACTGCTGGGCGCGGTGTTTCTGCTCGCCGCCGGCGGGAAGTTGGCCGCGCCGGCCGAATTCGCCACCGTCGTCGAGCGCTACCAGCTCTTACCACAGCCGGCGGTGCTGCCCGTCGCGACGGCCCTGCCCTGGCTGGAGCTGCTGCTGGGCCTCTACTTGGTCGTCGGCCTCTTTACCCGGATGAGCGCAGCGGTGGCGCTGGCCTTGCTGGCCGTATTCACCGCCGCCCTGACCGCGGCCCTCCTGCGCGGCCTGCCGCTGACGGGCTGTGGCTGTTTCGGTAGCGTCGTCTTGCAGCAAATGCCGGTGATCGGCTGGCTGCTGGGCGGCGCCGACGCCGGACCGCAGGACCTGATCCGTGACGGTGTGCTGGTGCTCCTGGCCTTGCTGGTGCTCTTTGGCCCGCCGACGCCGCTGGCGGTAGATCGCTTGCTCTTCCGCCGCTCGCCGCCGTAGAGTCATCTGCCGCAGCTTGCTGGGGAATGTTGGCCTGCACGCCTTGACAGGTCGTGCCACTCCCAGTAGCCTCGTTATAGTGGACACCGCGGATTGGTGAGTCGGCATCGAACCCGCGAACCGGCAGGAACGAGCGAGATGCCCAGTGATTCCACTGAAGGTAAGCAACGTCGGGAACGCGAGAGTATCTCTATCTGGAATGTGGACAAACGGGTCAAGGGTCTGCACTTCCTACTGTTCTCTACCGGAGTTATCCTCGGTGCAGCCTCGATCTACAACAGCGGCGTAAGAACGTTCGAGGAGTTCTGTGCTCTATTGGCGCCAGTGACCGTAGTGTCAGCGGGGGTATCGTACATAGTTGCCGACGGATTGGGAGGGATCATGGTCATTACGGAGTGGGTCCAGTCCAAATACGACGACTGGCTCGATAGACAAGAAGAACGGAAGCGGCAGGAAGCAGAACAGCGGCGCTTGGAGTTAGAGACAGCCAGGAAGGCAGCGGCTGCGGCTGCAAGAGAGGAAGGCCGCCGGGAAGGCCGCCGGGAAGGCCGCCAGGAAGTCTACGCTGAATTGGAGCGGCGCGGAATAGACTACAGGTAGCCGCTCCGGGCACCGGTCCGCAGCCCGAGTGACCATCGGATCAAGTTCTAGCCGCGGCGGGTGAGCAGGCGGAGCGCAAACGTGGTCACGGCGAAGGCGACGCCGAAGATGATCGCGCCACGAGTATCGAGCAGGCAACGCACCGAGCCGCTGACTTGGCCGGCGATCACCGCGAGGGCAAAGGTCTGCCGCGCCTCAACCACCGCGCCCACCAGCCATTGACTTGCACCCTGTTCGACGGTGACGCGACCACCGCCGACAACCAAACCCGCTCCTTTATGGAGGCCCACGTCACGCCCAAGCGCCACACCGGTCGCACTCTGGCGCAAGCGGAGGCGGTTGCCCATAGCCGCTCCTACGGCGCCCCGCTCCACCGACACATGCTCCGACGACACGGACCTGACCTGGCCGCCCAGTCCACGCAATCCGATAGCGGCCAAGGCGTTAGAGACCTGGCGCGTCACCGCCACCGCCCAGCCGAGCACGAGGTCGGCGCCGACCCCGGCATCCGCCCGCGCAATCCGTTTTGGCACTGCCGCCCGCTCATCGGTCATCATCTCGCTCCCTACGCTCGTGCAGCCCCCTGGCGGGCGTCAGTCCCCCGCTTCCATCGCGCGGCGCGCGGCGTCGTATACGTCGCGCAAAGGCACGTTGGCCGCGCTGGCCAGCCGCTGGCAGTCCTCGTATTCGGGGGCGTGATTGCGGTCCGCTGAACCAAGCTGCGCCACCTTGACACGCACCGGTCCCCACGGCGTGGTCACCGTCTCGATGCGCCGCCGCAGCTTCTGCCGGCGCACGTCGTACATCCGCACGCCGAGCGTGGTCGTCTCGGCGAAGATACGATCCAGCGCCGGCTGGACCGCGGCCGGGGTCGTCAGCACGGACAGCACGGTACCCGGCCGGCCCTTCTTCATCAGCACCGGGGTCATAGTGACGTCAAGCGCACCCTCGGCGCGGAGACGGTCGGCGAGGTAACTAAGCCACTCCGGGTTCATGTCGTCAATGTTCGTCTCCACCATGACTGCCGCATCGGCCGTCTCGCCCGGCTGTTGCGGTTCCTGATCCAACTCCCCAATCGAGACGCGCAGCATATTGGGAATGGCGAAGTCGCGTTGGCCTGCACCGTAGCCAATGCGCTCGACACGCATCGGGGGCATGGGACCAAAATCGGTCGCCAAGGTGGATAGGATGAGGGCGCCTGTCGGCGTGAGGAACTCACCCGCGTATGCTGAGGCATAAATCGGCCGCCCCTTGAGCAGCTCCAACGTCGCCGGGCCGGGCACGGGCAAGATGCCGTCCCGAGAGTTGGTCGTGCCGCCGCCGACGTTGATCGGCGAGACGTAGAGGGCCGCAATGCCCAGGTCGTGCAGGCCCGCGCACGCCCCCAAGATGTCGAGGATCGAATCCACCGCCCCGACCTCGTGGAAGTGGACGGTCGCCGGCGGTTGACGATGCTCCAGCCCCTCCACCTCAGCCAAACGCCAAAAGAGACGCTTGCTGTTGGCCTTGACCGGATCGGGCAGGTCGCTCCCTTCGATGATCGGGAGAATGTCCTCCATGTCGCGCTCGGGCTGCGGCTCGGTGACGGTGATCTGCACCTGGGTTCCAAAGAGGGCGCCTTTCTGCGCTTCGCGGACGGTCACGGTGTAGCCGTCGAGGGGTATCTTGGCGAGCGCGTCGCGTAGCGCTTGCTCCGGCCAGCCGGCATCTACGAGGGCGCCCAAGATCATATCGCCACTGGCGCCCGAAAAGCACTCGAAGTAGGCCGCGCGGGTCATGGTGCCGGCTGCTCCTTTGACGTGCTCGACCGGCGCGATCCGCTGGCGTCTACCGAGCTGCCGTCTCGGTGGTCGGACGCGGCCATCTCCGCTCCACCCGCGGGAACAGCCGCAACGGCCAGGCGGTTAATCATCCCGGCCATCAAGCCGGCCCCAAAGCCGTTGTCAATGTTGACCACGGCCACTCCGGGGGCGCAGCTATTGAGCATGGCCAGGAGCGCCGCCACGCCGCCAAAGGAGGCGCCATAGCCAACGCTGGTAGGCACGGCAATCACCGGCTTGTCTACGAGGCCGCCCACCACCGACGGTAACGCCCCTTCCATCCCGGCTACCGCGACGACCACCGCCGCCCCATCGAGCACGTGCCGCTGCGCCAGCAGACGATGGATACCGGCCACGCCCACATCGTAGAGACGGTCCACCGGGCACCCCGTCAGCTCGGCGGTGATGGCCGACTCCTCGGCCACCGGCATGTCGGCCGTACCGCCGGTAGCGACGACGACGCGGCCCGGCAGCGGTGGTGGTGGAGTGCCCTCGACGATCACGAGCCGCGCCACTTCCGCATAGCGAGCAGTGGGCAGCACCTCGCGCACGGCAGCAAACACTTCGGGTGCAGCGCGGGTCGCCAGCGCCGTCTGGTCGCGCCGGACCAGCCGTTGGGCAATCGCGGCGACCTGCTGTGGCGTCTTGCCGGGGCTGTAGATCACTTCCGGAAACCCGGTCCGCAGCGTCCGATGATGGTCAACGCGCGCATAGCCAAGGTCCTCAATATCAAGCCGGCGCAACTGGCCGAGCGCCGCGTCCACCTCAATTCGCCCGGCTGCGACCTCGGCAAGTAGGTGGCGCACTGTAGCGGTATTCACCGGCATTCCCTCGGGATCGAGCGTATCATCGGTCCGCTACGGCGCTGGGGGTCACGCCGTCCGACGCGCTGGCTGGCGCCGTAGCCGGGGTTTCAGGGGGGAGGGGCGCTGTTTTCGTGAAGGCCAAGATGAGCCAGCCAACGCTCCCGGCAATGACGGAGGCCACGAGGACGGCGATCTTGGCCGTTGCGAGCAGCGCCGTGCCGCCAAATGCCAGCGTTGTGATAAAGATAGATATGGTGAAGCCAACCCCGCCTAACCAGGCCGTGCCGTACAGCTGTCGCCAGGTTATGCCGTGCGGCAGCGAGGCGAGACGAAGACGGATGGCCAACCATGAGAAGAGCGTGATGCCCACTTGCTTGCCCACCACCAGGCCGATAATCACACCGAGGCTCACCCGATGCGTCAGGAGAGTCCCCAAGTCACCGCTCAAGACCACTCCGGCGTTGGCCAGGCCAAAGAGCGGCATGATGAGGTAAGTGACCCACGGGTACAAGGCGTGTTCGAGGCGCTGCATCGGTGACTCGACGTATTCGCAGGCCGATTCGAGTGCGTACACTGCCGCCCGGTGACCGTCCTGCATGTGTCTCTTCTCCGCCGAAACACCGGCTCGCTCGAAGCTATCGAGAAAAGCGCGGCCTTGGGTGAGAAAATCCTGCGTATTCATGCGGATCGAGGAGGGGATCGTCAGGGCGAGCAGCACACCGGCGACGGTGGCGTGTACACCGGATTCCAGGAAGGTGAACCACAAGCCGAGGCCCAGCACAACGTAGGGCAGCGGATGGCGGAAACCGGCACGATTGGCGCCCAGCAGGAGCAGGAGAAATCCAGCGCCAGCGGCGAGGTGCATCAATGAAAGCTCCGAGGTGTAGAAGATGGCAATGACCAGGATCGCGCCAATGTCATCGGCAATGGCCAACGCGACCAGGAAGACCTTCAACACCGTAGGCACGCGCCGGCCGAGCAGGGCCATAATGCCCAGCGCAAACGCGATGTCCGTGGCCATCGGGATGCCCCAGCCCCGCGCGCCCTCGGTGCCGCTATTCAGAGCGATGTAGAGGCCGGCCGGCACGAGCATGCCCCCCAAGGCGGCAACGATGGGTAACGCGGCACGCCGCACCGAGGCCAGCTCACCGATCAACACCTCCCGCTTGATCTCCAAGCCCACAAAGAGGAAGAAGATCGCCATCAGACCATCGTTGATCCAATGCAGCAGGTCCTCTTCGAGATGGAAGTCGCCGAGTACCAGCGCGATCTCGGTGTGCCAGATCTGCTCGTAGAGATGTCCCCAAGGCGAATTCGCCCAAATAAGCGCAATGACTGCGCTGGTTAGGAGCAGGATGCCCCCGGCCGTCTCCTGCCGAGCGAACTCTTGGAAAGGGCGGAGTATTAGCCTCGTGCGTGGCTGATCGGTAGCTTGGTGGGACGTCTCGACTGTCGTCATGGTGTATGTAATCTCTCAGTTACACCCCGGGACGCGGTTGGCGTCAGTGCGGCAGCCCCGGGGCTGTGTGATGGGCCGGTAGCCAGCATCGGTTAATCGTCAACTCGTCGTCCGAGACGTGATACCGGATCATTGCACCGAGCACTGTCTAAGCAAGCAGCGTGCGGAGTGCCGGCACCCGGCATAGTAAAGGTAGCACACCGCCGCCCGAGGCAGCGTTGGAGCAACCGACCACGGGGGACGGGACGTTGCCGTGGCCGCGACCAAGCGCTCACAACTCATTGGGGTGGCCGCGGCCGCGTGCGTAGCCCGAGGATAAGTAGGACCAGCCCGGCAAGCAGCGTTAGCAAGCCGGTCCACACCCAAAAGGTGCTGCCGACCATGAAGGTGCCTGGCAGGAGACTCAACCCTTGCAGCATCCAGATTCCGCCCATGATGGCCAGCACAACCCCGACAATTCGCAATACCCAATGCATTGATCCGCTCTCCTTGCGCCGCAGCGCCGCTCGCTGCGGCCGGACCGCTGGCAAGTGGACAAGCGCAACGACTTGAAACTTCCTCGCTTACGCGGCGGTCAAACCAGTGTAGACTAAACTCATCAGGGGAGGCAGTGATGGATACACAGAGCCAAAGCTGGTTCGACCGCCGCATCTACCGGAGCCGGCAGGAACGCATGGTCGCCGGTGTCGCAGGGGGCTTGGGAGCATATCTAGGCATAGACCCCACGCTCGTTCGCATCCTGTTCGTGTTCCTGACACTGGTCGGCAGCGGCAGCGGGCTACTCGTCTACCTGATCCTGTGGATCATCGTGCCGAAAGCCCCGCCGGATGCAGAGGCTGCCGTGGACGATCTTCCCCGTTCGGCTGCCGACATTCCACCAAAACCGCCAAGCTGGGCCGAATAAGCGGGCCGCCGTCGGCCGGTACACGCAGCGACTGCTGCCGACGGTAGGCAACACCCGCAGTGCATCCTAATAGTCTGCCCCGCCTCGACTCCACCTCCGAGGCGGGGTGGCTTTTTATGGCGCCCGGCAGGATTTCTTGCTACTATTGCCGGTTACGCGCTGCTGCTGCTGCCGCCAATCTGTAGAAAGGAGCGTCCGCAAGTGAATCGGCACCGAAACGGATATGTGCCTGCGTTGCTGTGGGCGCTCATCCCAGACGGTACCATCCCCAGGTCTGGTCGAATACACACGTAGCTACCAGAGACTACCGACCAGCGGCCAGCCGTGGGGAGGCAACCGGCCCCACGGTTTTTTCTTCCTCGCCACCCATCCATCCCGCCACCGCGGGGCCTCCGCCGGCTCCGGGACCGTGTGCTGCGTCTCATGTCCCGGAGGCGAGCTTGCGCCGTAAGGCCATATCGCTGTCGTGCTTACCAGCGGCCCCGCCTCCGCGCGGAGGTGCGGCACCGCGGGCAATGCCCGCGAGGAGGATCACTCATCATGCCTTTCCCTGACCCCTTGCATAGTGTGGCAACCCGGCAGTGGGAGAACGTCAAACAGCCGGAAGAGGAGGTGCTGCTCACCGCCGCGGCCGACGTGCGCGCCAACGGGTCCTTCGGCGAGCGGTGGCTCGTCGTCACCGATCAGCGCGTGGTGGTCCTGCCGGGGACCGGGACCGGTGAAGACGGCCATCTGGCCATCCCCCTCGCCGACATCACGGAAGCCACTACGGAGTCCCTGGTCGGCGGCGGCCGCCTGGAAGTCCAGCAGCAGGGTCTGCCGCGCAGTGTGCTCGAATACACCAGCTCGCAGGCGCCGAAGTTTGCCGAGATCGCGCGCGGCATCCAGCAGCTCGCCAAAGGCCAGCCCCTCGCCATCACCGATGAGCTGCCCAAGCTGCGCTGCGACAAGTGTGGGCGGCTGTTGCCGGAGAAGAATGGGCTGTGTCCGCAATGCGTCCACAAGGGCGCGATGGCGTTACGTCTGGCCGGCTACCTGCGCCCGCACTGGCAGCAGACGGCACTCTTGGCCACGCTGGCCCTGGCCAAGACGGGAATGCAGTTGCTCCCGCCGGTAATCCAGAAGACGATCATTGACGGCGTACTGACGCCGCCAATCGAGGGCGCCAATACCGGCGGGCACTACGGCGATTTCGGCTTCCTGGTCCTGATGGTGCTCGCTTTGGTTGGCGCCGGGCTTGCCACCAGTGGCACCGACGCCGCGGCTGGCTGGTTTGCCGCCGCGCTCAGTACGCGCATTACCGCCGCCGTGCGGAGCGAGCTGTATCGCAGCTTGGAGCGGCTGCCGCTGCTCTTCCACAGCAAGCGCGAAAAGGGCGGTCTCATGTCCGTGGTGACGCGGGATACCGATAACCTGAACTACTTCCTCATGGACGGGGTGCCGTATCTCTTCTCGAACGGGTTGATGCTCGTTGGCATTGCGCTCATCATGCTGCTCTACAGTTGGCAGCTAACGCTGATTATCTTGATCCCGGCGCCGTTCGTCGTCATCGGCGGCGCGACGATCTGGCGGCGGCTGCGTCCCATGTGGGCCAAGGTGTCGCAGAGCTGGGCGCTCTTTTCCGCCCATCTCAACGAGTCGCTTGCCGGTATTCGCGTGGCGAAAGCGTTCTCCCAGGAGAACGCCGAGATTCGGCGCTTCAGCCGCAGGAACACCGACCTGGCGGACATCACCGTGCGCGAGGGCCGCCTTTGGGGAATATCCTTTGCCGGTCTCAACTTCATTACCAGCTCCGGTGCGTTCCTGGCCTGGCTGGCCGGCGGTCGCGCCGTCATGGTTGGGGACCTCACGCTGGGGACACTGGTGCTCTTTATCGGCTTCCTCTGGCTGCTCTACGGCCCGCTTCAGTGGTTCAACCAGATTTACAACTGGATGTCGCGGGCGTTGGCCGGGGCCGAGCGCGTCTTCGAGATCGTAGACCAGGAGCCGGAGCCGTATCGGGAGCCGAACGCCATCGTCCTCCCGCGGATCGAGGGCACGGTCGAGTTTCGAGACGTGACCTTCGGGTACGATCCCAGCAAGCCGGTGCTCAAGGACATTGCCGTCAGCATCAAGCCGGGCGAGATGATCGGCTTGGTCGGCAAGTCGGGCGCCGGGAAGTCCACCTTTGCCAACCTCATCTGCCGGTTCTATGAAGCTAACCACGGTGAGATTCTGATTGATGGCCATGACGTTCGCGCCATCCAGCTAGAGTCGCTGCGGAGCCAGATCGGCATGGTGCTCCAGGATCAATTCCTGTTCAACGGCACCATCGCCGACAACATCGGCTATGCCCAGCCGGAGGCCAGTCGGGCCGAGTTGATCGCGGCGGCGCGCGCCGCGAATGCCCACGAGTTCATCGTGGCCAAGCCCGATGGCTACGACACGCGGGTAGGCGAGAACGGCGCTAACCTCTCCGGGGGAGAGAAACAGCGCATTGCGATTGCGCGTGCCATCCTGCGCGATCCGCGCATTCTCATCCTGGACGAGGCCACCTCCAGCGTAGATACCGAGACGGAGCACCAAATCCAGCAGGCGCTGGCGCGGCTGGTGCAGGGGCGCACGACATTCGCCATCGCGCACCGCCTCTCCACGCTGCGTAATGCCAACCGCCTCATCGTCCTCGACGAGGGGAAGATCGCCGAGGTCGGCACTCACGACGAACTCCTGGCGAGCGGCGGCATCTACGCTCGCCTAGTGAAGATGCAGCAGGAGGTATCCAACATCCAGGCCGTTGCCGGCTAGAGCGGGACCATAGGGGGGCATCATGGCCCCCTCCCTAACCCTCCCCCGGAGCAAGCTCCAGGGGAGGGAATGGCCGTCCCCCGGCGGGCTGGCCGCTACAATCTCGTCCCCCTGCCGCAGCGGGGGGACCATAGGGGGGCCGGATAGCGAGGAGCAACAAGGAAACAAGTACTATGAGCGACACCATAGCTGTGGACCAAGACCATACGGACGCACCCGCCCCGCAGCCGTCGCCACCGGACACATTGGCGGTTGCCGGGGCTGCGAGCGTCACTGACCCGACACGGGTCCACCTGTTCCGGGGACCGCATGGCATCCTGCGAGCCACGATTGACGGCGACCGCTCGGTGCTGCGGGCAAAGGTCGTTTGCGCCTTCCCCTTGAGCGACCGGCACCGCTACCTCTCCATCCTCGATGGCAAGGGCAAGGAAGCCTGCCTGATCGAGTCCGTGGACCGGCTCGACGCCGCGTCACAGCGGCTGGTCGCCGAAGAGCTGGCGCAGTTCTACCGGGTCACCGCCATCGAGCGCATTCACCGCGTGCGCCAGGAGTACCGCACGTTCTATTGGGACGTTCGGACGGAACGCGGCGGGCGTGACTTCGTCGTCAAGTGGGGTCCCGATACGGTGCTCTGGCTCACGCCCAAGACGGTCCAGCTCGAGGACGTGGACGGGAACCGCTTCATCATCCCCGACATTGACGAACTCGACCCGCGCAGCCGCAAGTTCGTCGCGCTCATCGAGTAGGGTCCGCACGGCTTTGCGCCTCACCCCCCGGCCCCTTCCCCTTAATACACGACACTTTTGGGGAGCGGTGGGGGCTGGGCTATGAGGTGGAGGCGCACGGACAGGCGGCGCCCCAGGAACAACCACCGCCGCAGGAGCCGCAACCCCAGGGTGAACAGGCTGAACCGCGGTTGCTTGCCCCGGGTGAACTCCCGTTTGAGCCGCGCCGTGTGTGCCACCTGGGTGCCGAGGCTGAGCATCCACACATAGGCCAGGGCCATCACCAGCCACAGGACATTCGCCCGCTCGGCGCGCCAGACCCGACTACGTTGCCATTGCCACCCGTATGATTTGAAGTCGCGGAAGGCCAGTTCCTCCCACATCCGCATGCCGTACCAGGCACCCGGCGCGTCCGGATGGTTGGTCAAGAGCAGCCACGGCTCCGCGTGCCCGGGCGGCCAGTGGCCGTGGGCCCAACAGCGGATCCAGCCCGCTTTCTTGAAGGCCGCGACCGGGCCGTGCCAAGTGGTGCCGGGTTGCGGCACGAACTGGGTGAAGGGCACGGGTGCTTGCGCGTCCACCTGCACCCGGACCTGCTTGGTCACCCGGACCAGGTAGTACCACCCCAGCCGGTCGATGGCGCGGAGCAACGCCGGCGAGGTGCCAATCCCACGGTCCGCTTGCACCAAGACTACGCGCTGCTTGGCAATCCCCGTGGCGACCCAGGTGAGCAAGGTCGTGATCAACTCCACCTGGCCCAGCGGCCACTGGGTGGGGGCGTAGCACCACCAGGCCAGGGGGATCGCGCGGCCACGATAGGCCAGACTGACCGCCATCACCTTGAGCCGCGCCTGCAGGCTGGTCTCATCGACCAGCAACACCACCGGCCCGCGACCGGCCAGGCGGCTGAGCACCCAGGCGGCCAACGCCTGGCAGCCCTGCGCCCAGTCGAGGCGCGGGTTGGCCAGGAAGCGTTGCAGCCGGCGCTCGACGGTATCGGGCTTGCCCAGCGCCGGTACCGCCTCGGCGACGGCGTTGAGCGTGCAGCACCGCGCCGCGGCCACCCCAAAGCTGAAGCCGCTCAAGACCTTCACCTGGGGGGTGCTCAAGTGCGGCAGGTGGCGGCCGACCGTTTGGCGCCATTGATACAATGTCTGGCGTTGGCTCATGGCCCGTCTCCTTCCCGGTAGTTGCAACCCCAGGATGGCGGACGGTGCTGCCATGAGTCAACGCCTCTCCCGCACCCGTCTGGAAAAGTGTCGTGTATTAAGGGCCCCTTCCCTGGAGGGAAGGGGCCGGGGGTTAGGTCCAATCACTCCCGCTCCAGCTCCGCTTTGAGCCACTCCAGCGTCGGAACCGGCGTGGGATCAACGCCATTGAGCAGCGCCAGGTAGTACGAGGTCCAGTCGCCGACGTGGACGGCGGTGAGCACCTCGGCGAGCCGATTGGGTCCGGCAACCGTGACGACCTCGCTAGGAACTGCCCGCTCGGCGAGGACGCGGCGCGTGATGGCCGCGCGGCGGCGGATGGCCGGCGGGTAGCGGTCGGATTCCAGGGAGACTACCGTGAGCGGCGCGATGTCGGCGGCCGGCAGACGGTAGCCCTCGACCGCGTTGTGGTTAAGTTCGGGCAGCTCCTCGTGGAAGGCCCATTGCTTGGCATTCTCGTTGCACTGGGCTTTCCAGCGGCGAGCGACCTCTGCCAGCCAACCCGCTCCATACACAATCGGGACGCGCAGCCGCAGCCGCCGCGCCAGTTGCTTGGCGCGGTTGGCCGCTTCCGGCCGCCGGGGGGCGCACTCGGTACCGCACATACGCACGGCGTCGAGTGCCGCCGGCAAGTCCTCCCCGGCGTCGGGCGCCCAGCCGATAGCGTGCAGGATGGCCAGCACCGCCGTAAACGAGTAACCCAGCGCCGCTCGCGGTTGCGTAGGGCAACTGTATTTGACGAGCGGGATTCCTACCCGTTGCGCCCGGTCGGCCAGCCGGCCGCCGGTGGTAATCGCGATCAGCTTGGCCCCTCGACGCTCGGCCGCACCCAACGCTGACAGGGTTTCAGCCGTATTGCCGGAGTGCGAGCAGGCGATGACCAGCGTCTGCGGACCGATATAGGCGGGCGGCTCGTAGCTACGCACGACCTGGAGCGACGCCGGGAGCCGGTCGAGATAGAGGCCGCGCACCAGGTCGGCGCCAATCGCCGAGCCACCCATGCCCAGCACGACGACCTGGGCCGGCTGCCGGTAGGCTGCGGGCAGTTGCAACGCCGCCCGTGCAGCGTCCCAAGCGGCGGCACAGTGGTCCGGTAGCTCCGCAATGAGACGGCCCATTTGCTGGGGATCGGCGGTCCCGTAGGTCCCCGGATCGTCGAGATTCACTCCTACTCTCTCCCTCCCCCGGGCTTCCGTCGGGGGCGCTGGATACTACCATGCTACCGGCCGGGCACCGGATAGAGGCGACGCGCCTGCTGCGTTATAATCGGGCGATTGATGACTGTAGACATCGCGCACCTTGCTTGCGCCTTAGCCGTGCCTCAACTGGACCGCGACCTCTTGCAGGTGGCCCTGACCCATCGTTCGATCCTGAACGAGGACCCGTCCGTCGCCGAAACGAACGAGCGACTGGAGTTCCTGGGCGACGCGGTGATTGGCATGGCGGTAAGCAACCACTTGTACCAAACGTATCCGGAACGCGCCGAGGGCCAGATGACGACGCTGCGCGCGGCCGTGGTGCGCGCGACCGCGCTGGCCGGAGTAGCCCACGGTCTGCACCTGGGAGACTATCTCCGGATCAGCAAGGGGGAAGATGCCGCCGGAGGGCGCGCCAGGCCGAGCTTGTTGGCCGCTGCGCTGGAGGCGATTATCGGCGCCGTATACCTGGACCTCGGCTGGGATACTGCGCGGTCGCTCGTAGACCGCCTGCTCGTCCCGGAGTTGAAGCGGGTACTGGCCGCCGATACCGATGCGCCCGGCAAAGACTCGAAATCGCGCTTGCAGGAGCTTGCCCAAGCGGCGCGCGGGCTGCTACCAACCTATCAGGTGGTAAATGCCCTCGGACCGGACCACGCCAAAGAGTTCGAGGTCGAGGTCCGCATCGGCGCCGAGGTGGCAATGCGGGGCACGGGACCGAGCAAGCAGCGCGCCGAGCAAGCGGCGGCCCAGCACACCCTCGAACAGTGGCAGCCGCTGGCGGACCAGACCCACCCCGATGAGTAGTGTGCGACTACAGTCCCTCACCATTCAGGGCTTCAAGAGCTTTGCCTCGCGCACGCTCTTGGAGTTCGCGCCCGGTGTCACGGCTATTGTCGGCCCCAACGGGTCCGGCAAGAGCAACGTGGCCGACGCCATCCGCTGGGTCCTGGGCAGCCAAAGCCCCCGCGCCCTCCGCATCGGGAGTGCCGAGGACGTGGTGTTCGCCAGCGGCAACGGCCGCGCGCCCGCTGGGCTGGCCGACGTGCAGCTCACGCTCAATAACGAGGACACCTGGCTGCCGGTCGCCTTCCGCGAGGTCGTCGTCGGCCGCCGCGCCTTCCGCTCCGGCGAGAGCGAATACATCCTGAACAAGAGCCGCGTGCGGCTCCGTGACCTCCTTGAGCTACTGGCGCATGGCGGCCTCGGCCCGGACGGGCACGCCTTGGTGGCACAAGGCCTAGCCGATCAGGCGCTCAGTCTGAAACCGGCCCAGCGCCGTGAGTTGTTCGAGGGCGCCTCCGGCGTGCGCCAATACCGGCTGCAACGCACCGAAGCCGCGCACAAGATTGCCGAAGCCCGGCGCAACGCGGCGCGCGTCGCCGACCTCGTGCATGATCTGCAGCCACGGGTCGCGGCACTGCGCCGCCAAGCGCGCCGGAGCGAGCAGGAAGCGCGCTTGCGCGAGCAGTGGCAGGCCACGCTCGGCGAGTGGCTCACACATGAGCTGTGGGAAGCCGACCGGCTGCTTACCGACCTCACCGCAGCCGTCACCGCAGCGCAGGGAGCGCAGGCGGCCGCAGACGAGGCGGTAGCGCAGGCAGCGCAGCGCATGGCAGCCGCGCGCGATACGGCGACGTCGCTACGGAGCGCCGGGCGGGCGGCTGCCCACACCGACCGGGCACGGCAAGCGCAACAGGCAGTTATCCGGCACGAGCGCGCGGTAGCCGCCGCCGGAGCCAGGCAAGAAGCCGCGCAACGGGAGGCGGCCACCCGGCTGCAGGTGGCCGCGGCCGCCGCCAGCCGCGCGGCTAGTGCCGAGCAAGCCCTGCCCGGCCTGCGGGCGGCCGCGGCCACCGCACAGGAGCAGGCCACCCGGCTGCAGACGCAATTGGCAACGCTCACCACCCAAACCGCGGCGGCCGAAACGGCCGAGCGGGACGCCGCGCTGGCGGTGGAGCGCGTGCAGGCTGCCGCCGCAGCGTCCCGCCAGCGGCGCGCACAGGCGGCAGAAGGCCTCCGCGGGGTGGCGCGCCGCCGGGCCGGGATGGCCAAAGATGAGCAGGACGCCCAGACTGAGTTAGCGCGCGTTGCCGCCGCGTTGGCCGAGCACGGTCAGCAGCGGCAGCACGCGCAACAGGCCCGCGACGAGGCGGCGGCGGCCCAGCAAGCCTGTCGCAGTCGCCTCGCCAAAAGCACCGGCCAGCGGCGGGCGGCGCAAGACGCGCTGGCCCAGGGCGAGCGCGCGTTGCAGCAAGCCGACCGCGCGCTGGCGACCGCACGCACGCGCCTCAACGTCCTGACCGCCGTTGCTGCCGAGGGCGCGTCCGTGCCCACCGAGACCGATAGTGACACGGATGCACCGGCGCTGGTCGAGCGGCTGCGCGTTCCGGCGGACCTGGAGGTCGCCGTGGCAGCGGCTTTGGGCGCCGCCCTGCGCTGGCGGCTGGTCGAGGGCTTGGTGACCGCCGGCCGGCTGGCGACGGACCTCGCCGCACGCGGCGGGCCGCGCACTACTTTCGTCTCCAAGCGCGGGTTGGCTCAAGAGCAACGGGCGGCCGCCGAGCACCCGTCATTGACCGGGGGACGCTGGCTCGATGAACTGGTTAAGTGCGAGCCGGAGGTGGCATCGGTCCTCGCTGGAGTGCTGGGCCGGACCTACGTGGTGAAGAGCCTGGATCGGGCGCTCGACTTGGTGCAGCGGGTACCTCCCGAGGCCGGCATTCGGTTCGTCACCGAGCGCGGTGAGCTGGTGGCGCCGCCGGGGACGATCACGGCCGGCCGGGCGTCGCCCGATGAAGTAGCCGTGCTCACCCGCGAGCGGCAGTTGCGCGAATGTAACGCTGCGGTAGTGCGCCTGACACGCGAGCACCAAGCGCAGTTGGCGGTCGTGGAGGAGCGCCGTGCCGAGTTGGCAGCCATCGCGGAGGCGGAGCGGACCCAGCGGCTCGACCTCCGCCAGGCGCAGCGACAACAAGACCGGGCCGACGCACAGCTCCGGAAGGCGGAGCAAGCCCAAGAGCGTCTCCGGCGCGACCAACAGTGGTGGGGCAGTCTGGCGGAGCGGACCGAGCGCAGCCGGGCGGAATGCGAGGCGGTCGAGGCCGAGTACACGGCGGCCAAACGGGAGGCCGAGCACGCCCTCGCCGCCGCGCAGGAGCAGACGGCCGCCCGGTCCGCGCGAGACCGGCAGGCAAAGGAGGCGCTGCGCCAGCTACAGGCCACCAAAGCGACCGTGCAGACGGAAGCCGCCGTGGCCCGGCAAGCTGCACAGACGGCGGCGGCAGAAGTAGCGGCCGCCACCCGCAGCGCGTCCCGTGCCGCGCAAGAAGCTACCGCCGAACGCGAGCGCGCCGCTCTCACCGCCGCGGCCGCGCAAGCGCAGACGGTTGACCGACAGCGCGCGGCCCTCGCCGCGGCCAAGACCGAGCTTGCTGCCGCCGAACAAGCGTTGCACGAGCACCAGCGCGCCGTCAGCGCCGCCGAACGAGTGCTCCAAGAAGCGGCGGATGCGCTCTCGGCGGCCCGCGCCCAGGCCACCACGCTCGCCGGTCGCGGCGAGGCGGCGGAGACGCGCTTGCAGGCGCTGGCGGAGCGGCAGGCGGCACTCCGGGAGCAAGCCGCGCGCGACCTGGGCGCCGTGCCGACGGAGTTGAAGCCGGCGCGCGCCTCCCCGGCGCAGCTGCGCGAGGATGCCGAGCGGCTCCGGCGGCGCTTGCACAACCTCGGCCCGATCAATCAGTTGGCGGTCGAGGAGCACGCGGCGCTGGCTGCCCGCCTGGCGCAGTTGACGACCCAGCTGACCGACATTGAGGCAACGGCGCGGCGGCTCGAACAACTGCGCGCCGAAGTGGATCAGCGCCTGGCGAGCGAGTTCAACCGCAACATCGCAGTCGTCGGCGAGCACTTCCGCGACTACTGCGGGCGTCTGCTGGGCGGCGAGGGCCGGCTGATCCTGGAGGATGACACCCCGGACGGGGGCATTGAGCTTGACGTGCGGCTCCCCGGCCGGCGCCGCCAGCCGCTCGCGGCCCTCTCGGGGGGCGAGCGTGCTCTGGCCTCGGCCGCCTTGCTCTTCGCCTTGTTGCGTGCCCGCCCGACACTGTTCTGCGTGCTGGACGAGGTTGACGCCGCCCTCGACGAAACCAACGTCGTGCGGTTCTGCGAGGCCTTGGATGAATTGGCCCAAGAGACTCAGTTTCTGGTGATTACCCACAACCGCGTTACCATGGAGCGCGCGGATGCCCTCTATGGCGTGTCCGCTACCGACGATGGGGTGTCACAAGTCATCTCGCTGCGCTCAATACGCGGCGCGCGGTCGGCCGGCGCAGTGGCCGCAGCCGCAGGCTGACGACGGGCCAACGCTACGCCACCATCCGTGTAGCTTGTGGCCCGTCCCCGGCCGCTCAGGTGAGGCGCTACAACGAGCGCCAGCCGTTAACCTAGAAGGCGTAGGGGCATGGATGACGCGGATAGGCACACGGTGCGGGTGCTGGCTGACCGATACGAGCTAGAGGAACGGATCGGCGCCGGGCGTATCACGGCGGTCTTCCGGGCGACGGACCGGACCGAGCAGCGCACCGTCGCGGTCAAGCTGCTCCGCCGCCAGCTTGCCGTCTCGGAGGCGGCGCATACACGCTTCCGGCAGCAGGCCCGTCGTGCCTCGCACCTCGCACACGATCACCTCATTCCGGTCTACGACCTCGGTGAAGAGCAAGGCCACCCGTACCTCGTCGTGGAATACTTACCCGGCGAGAGCCTCGCCGCGTACATCGAGCACGCGGCGCCCCTGCCGCTCGATGAGGCACTCACGCTGGCTCACGCCATCGCCACCGGAGTAGGTCATGCCCACAACCACGGCCTGATATACGGCGACCTCAGCCCGCACGACATCCTATTCACGACGGATCGCCGGCCCAAGGTAGGGAACTTCGGTCTTGCCGTCGCTGCCGCCGGGGAACGCGGTCAGCCCGCTGAAGCCGGCGGTCCTCCCTCGGCATATCTGGCCCCCGAGCAGCGGGCCGGGGAGCCGGCCAGCGTAGAGTCCGATGTCTATGCGCTCGGCGCCATCCTGTACACGCTGCTCACCGGGCGCTTGCCGCCGCGCCGAGCAGCCGCTGACGTACCCGATAACAAGGACGCGCAATCCCGCGCCGATCCGGTGTGGGATTTCCCCACCGAGGTGCCATCCGACATCCGGCAGCTGGTGCTCGGCGCCGTCGCAGCGGACCCACATATCCGCTATGTAGACGGAATAGACCTCGCCCAGGCCATCGCCGAGGAGCGCGAGCGGCTACGCGCCGAGGCGCAGTACGGTCCGGAGGCAGTGGCCTCGGCGCCGGAGGACGGCTATGCGCCGAGAGCACCGGAGACGGCACCGGACGAGGAGGCCGACGAGCGGCCGAGGCAAGCACGGCAACCGGCGGTACGGCCACATCGAGGGAGCGCGGGGGGGAGTGGGGCGCTGGGCATCGTGTTCCTGGCGCTGGTTTTCGTTGCGTTCATCGTCGTCTTGGCCGGCGTTGGGCTGTCTTTCCTCCAGTCGCTCAGCCCCACGCCCATCACCTCGACTCCTTTCGACCGGCCCACACCCGCCGTGCCGACGGTCGCGGCGCCGACCGCCACACCGCCCACACCGCCCACACCGGCGCCCTCGCCAACGCCGTCCCTTACCGGCAACGAAGCGCTCGTGCCGCAACTGGTCGGGCTGAATCTGCAGCAGGCCGAGCCATGGCTGAAAGAGCGAGACTTGCCGTATACGTTCAAGGAAGAGCACTCCGATCAATACGAAGCCGGTGAGATCATCAGCCAGTTCCCGCTCGCCTTGCAGGCGTTGCGCCCCGGTGAGCAGATCGAGCTGGTGGTGAGCCTAGGGCCGAGCGAGCGGGAAGTACCCGCGGTCGTCGGTCTACCAGTAGAAGAGGTCGAAAAGGCGTTGCAGGCGCTGAAGCTCAGAGTGGTGCCCGAACAAGGGTTCAGTGAGACTGCACCGCCTGGCGTGGTGCTCGCCCAGGTTCCCGAAGCCGGCACCAAGGTCCCGGCGGAAGCGACCGTGCGGATCATCGTGAGCCAGGGGTCACAGCCGACCACCGTCCCGAACCTCATCGGTCAGAACTTCCACGATGCCGGCGCGGCGTTGGGCCGCCTGGGGTTAGGCGTCGCCCGCATAGACCAGCCGGACAACACCCGTCCACCCGGCACCGTCATCTCGCAGTTCCCCCCCGGTGGCTCACCGGTACAGCGAGGCGCGACGGTCACGCTGGCCGTCGCCGCGCCGTCCGGCCAGTAGGCCGTGCTGCGCCTCACGCCCTTATCTATTGACGGGAGCCGGCACAGTAACGGTGGGCGTTGGCGTGGCAGCGGGCGATCGGAGCAGTTGCTGAGCCCGTACCATGGGCGGATCCAACCTTTCGGTCCGGTCATCGGCCGTCTGTGTCACCACCTCGTCCGGCGTGAGGCCAACGCCTTGGATGACATGCCCACTCGGCGTGAGCCACCGCGCCATGGTGATTCGCACCGCCGATCCATCCGTCAGATCGTGCTCAACCTGCACGGTGCCTTTGCCAAACGTCGTCTCGCCAACCAAGATTGCCCGGTCATGGTCAGCGAGCGCTCCGGCAACGATCTCCGCACCGCTGGCGCTGCCATTGTTCACGAGGACGACCAGCGGCATATCCAGCAAGCGTCCGTCACGCCGCGTCTTGTGCCGCTCCTGCTCACCGTCACCAAGCTGCTCGATCAGGACAACGGTATCGGCCGGTAGGAACTGGCTGGCCACCGCTACCGACGAGCTGAGATAGCCCCCGGGATTGTCGCGGAGATCGAGGATGATCCCCTTGACGCCCTCCGCTTGGACACGACTCAGCGCGGCGGCGAACTGGCGCGGTGTCGTCGCGGCGAACGTGCGGATCTTGACGATCGCCAGGTCGTCATCGTCGTACCGTGTGGACACGGACTGCACGGTGACCTGCCGGCGGACAAGGGTAAACTCCCAGGTCTCCGCCTCAAGTAAGTCGTTGGGCCGCGAGATCGTAAGCCGGACGCTCGTGTCGGCCGGCCCACGGATGAGCGTAGCCACTTCGGCCATACTCAGCCCGGTGACTTCACGTCCGTCTACGCTCAACAGAATATCCCCCGTTTGCAGGCCGGCCCCCGCGGCAGGCGATCCGTCAAAAACGGTGATGATCGTGATGTGCCCATCCTTCAGGTCTATGGCGGTGCCGATTCCCCCGTAGGTGCCTTCGAGCGAGGCTTGCTGCAGTTTGTGCGTTGCCGGATCAAAGAAGACGGAATAGGGGTCGTCGAGCGCCTCCAGCATCCCCCGAATGGCGCCATACACGAGTTGCGTCTGATCAACCGGCCCAGCGACGTATTCGCGCTGGATGAGGTTCCAGACCTGCCAGAAGACGCCGAACTGCTCGGCGACGTCGTCCGGCGGCTGGGCGAGGGCGTCGCGGGGATCGGGAGTCGGCGTGGCCGTGCTCGGCGGCGCTACCTGTGCCCGCGCCGCCTCTTCGCTACCGACGAAGTACCCGGCGCCAAAGGACAGGGCAACCACTAACCCGGCGGCGAACGTGCTCAACAACCGGCGTCGTAGGCCCATGACTGGGACCATAACACGGACCGGCGGCGAGCGGGCGTTGAGCACCGATGAGGTAGCACGGGCAGCCCCAGCTGTCACTCCAGCGAAAGCCGTAGTCCAGGGACGTGCCTCCGCTGCGGCTGGGAGACGTGGCTTGCGGCGCCATGCCGGGGGTTATTGCGTGAGGAACAGGGCCACGAGCGCGGTGATGAGCGCAGCCATGATCGTCACCCACGCGCCGACCGTCACCACAATCAGCACGCTGTAGCGGTTGCCCATCTCATTGAATCTGCTGTTTATCTCCGCAAACCGGCTATCCAGCCGGTTATTCATCTCCTCGAACCGGCCGTCTACCGCCGTAAACCGGCTGTCTACTGCCGTAAACCGGTTGCTCATCTCCGTAAACCGGCTATCCATCTCACCACGCAGGCCATCAATGGCCTGATGCACCTCACCACGCAATCCCACTATGGCCTGGTTGGTCTCGTCGAGTCGGCTGTTTATATCGTCGAGGCGATGGTCCAGTTGCTCGCTGATGACTTCCAACCGGTTGAGCCGCTCCTGCTCGATGTTCTCGACGACCATGACACTCCCTCACTCGCTTCTCTCCAAGACTTCCCAGTCGGACGCGGCAGGCTACGCGCTAAACGTCCGCAGCCGCGGCCGTGCCACTCGACACCGAAATGCCGGCATCCAGCCGGAGGTTCTCGGCCTTGTCGGTCTCTTCCCAGGGTGCATCGAGGTCGTCGCGCCCGAAGTGGCCGTAGGCGGCGGTCGGCTCGTAGATCGGTCGCCGCAGGCGCAGATCGCGGATGATCGCGCCCGGTCGCAGGTCGAAGTGTCGCCGGATGAGGTCAACGATCCGCTCATCCGCGACGGCGCCCGTGCCGAAAGTCTCGACCATGATAGAGAGCGGGTCCGCTACACCGATGGCGTAAGCCAGTTGCAGCTCAAATCGGTCAGCCAGCCCGGCGGCGACGATATTCTTCGCCACGTACCGCGCGGCATAGGCCGCCGAGCGGTCCACTTTCGTCGGGTCCTTGCCGGAGAATGCCCCGCCGCCGTGGCGCGCCATGCCCCCATACGTGTCCACGATGATCTTACGTCCCGTGAGGCCGCAGTCGCCGCGCGGCCCACCGATCACAAAGCTGCCGGTAGGATTGACGTGAACGGTCGGCTCGGGCGTCTGCCACCACGCGCCTAACACCGGCCTGATAACCCGCTCGATCACGCCCTCGCGGATCGTCGCCTGACTGGTGTCCTCGTCGTGCTGCGTGGAAACGACGACCGTGACTACTCGCGCCGGCCGGCCGCGCCGATACTCCACCGTCACCTGCGATTTTCCGTCGGGGCCAAGAAATGGCAACTCGCCGCTTTTGCGTGCTGCGGCGAGCTGGCGGCAGAGCCGATGGGATAGGGCAATCGGCACCGGCATCATCTCCGGCGTCTCGGTGCAGGCGAATCCGATCATCATGCCCTGGTCTCCGGCGCCAACCTCGGTCTCGTCGGTGCCACGGGTCTCCAGCGCGTCGTCCACGCCCTGCGCGATGTCCGCCGACTGTCCCGTCATATGCACGGCGATGGTGGCCTCGTCGCTCGTTCCGTACCTGCGGTCGGTATAGCCAATGCGCCGCAAGGTATTGCGGACCAGGTCGTGTACCACCTCGTCGGACGGCAGCGGCGTCGCCTCGCCGCAGACGCCGATCCAATCGTGCTCATCATCGGACTTGGCCACAGCCTCACAGGCGACGCGCGCGTGCGAGTTCTGGCCGAGGGACCAGTCCAGCACGGCATCCGAAATCTGATCGCAGAGCTTATCAGGATGCCCTTCCGTGACCGACTCCGAGGTGAATAGCAGTTGCTCCGCCTGCATGAAGGTCGTGCTCACCGACCGTCTCCTCTCTGCAATTGACTAGTGTCTGCCTGTTCCCCCCATACCCCCCGCTGTGGTAGGGGGACGGCATGTTCCCTCCCCCGTCGCAACGGGGGAGGGTGAGGGTGGGGGCCAGCATGTGGGTGGGGGGAGGTATGCCGCTACGTCCCCTCTTCCCATGAGGCCAAGTACCGCTCCTGCTCCGGTGTCAGGACATCAATCTCGACACCCATGGCTTGGAGCTTCAAGCGTGCTACTTCGCGGTCAATCTCCTTGGGCACAGTGTACACGCGCTGCTCCAACGACGCAGCGTGCGTGACCACGTATTCCGCGCACAACGCCTGATTGGCGAAGCTCATGTCCATCACGGCGGCGGGATGCCCCTCAGCGGCCGCCAGGTTGATGAGCCGGCCCTCGCCCAGCAGGTGCAGGCGGCGCCCGTCGGCGGTCAGGTACTCCTGCACGAACGGTCGCACCTCCCGGGTGCTGACGGCGATACTCTCCAGCGCCGGAATGTTGATCTCCACATTGAAGTGGCCGGAGTTGGCGACGATGGCGCCGTCCTTCATGGCCGCGAAATGGTCGGCGCTAATGACACTGCGGTTGCCGGTGACGGTGACGAAGACGTCACCGATCCGGGCCGCCTCGACGAGTGGCATGACGCGGTAGCCCTCCATCAGCGCCTCCAGCGCGTGGGTCGGGTCAATCTCCGTGACGATCACGCTGGCACCCATCCCCCGCGCGCGACTGGCCACGCCGCGGCCACACCAGCCGTAGCCACAGACCACGACGTTCTTGCCAGCGAGCAGCACATTGGTCGCGCGAGTGATGCCGTCGAGCGTGCTCTGGCCCGTACCGTAGCGATTGTCGAAGAGATGCTTCGTATCGGCCTCGTTGACGGCCACAATCGGGTATTGGAGCGCCCCGTCGGCCTCCATGCTCCGCAGCCGGATCACCCCGGTCGTCGTCTCCTCGGCGCCCCCGATGACCTCGGCGATCAGGTCGGAGCGCTCTTTATGGAGCACGCCGACCAAATCGGCGCCATCGTCTATCGTGAACTGTGGACGGGTGTCCAGCACCGCCTGAATGTGCCGATAGTAGGTCGCTTCGTCTTCCCCATTGATGGCGAACACCGCGATCCCTTCCGCCGCCAGCGCCGCCGCCACGTCGTCTTGCGTCGAGAGCGGATTCGAGGCGCACAGAGCAACCTCCGCGCCGCCCGCTTTGAGGGCGCGCATCAGATTGGCCGTTTCCGTCGTCACATGCAGGCAGGCACCCAACCGCAAGCCCCGGAGTGGCTGCTCGCGGGCAAAGCGTTCGTGAATCAGTCGTAGGACCGGCATTTCCACCGCCGCCCATTCGATCCGCTTCACGCCATCGGCGGCGAGTGCCGGGTCCTTGATGTCGTTGGCTACCGCTAGATCAACCGTCATGCTTACGCTGCTCCTTTGTTGCGTTCGTCTGCGCCACCCAGCACTCTAACGGATGGTGCAAACGGTCGTCGTCATTCATCGAAATGGGTCAGTCGCTTGAACTCCCGAAAGCGTGCCCGGACCTGCTCCGGCGTCAGCTCGACGAGGGCCTCGACGCTGAACTGCTCCACCGCAAACGAGGCCACGACGCTGGCGTGGACCAACGCGCGTCGAATGCTGGCCATGCTCGGATGCCGCGCCAGCGCCGCGTCACCCGTGTCCGGCAGCGTCATATCCACACTGGCGAGATACCCGAGAAACCCGCCGGCAAAGGAGTCACCGGCCCCGGTGGGATCACGCGGGTCTTCGAGCGGATAGCCCGGCAGGAAGAAGTACCCCCCGTCGCTAACGAGGATAGCGCCATACTCGCCACGCTTGACGATGACGATTCGCGGTCCGAGGGCACGGATGGCGCGCGCCGCCTTGAACACGCTGTACTCACCCGTATATTCGCGCGCTTCCTCGTCGTTGACCAGGACCACGTCCACACGCCGCAGCACGTCGGTCAATGCAGCGCGGCTGTGCTCGATCCACAGGTTCATCGTATCGAGCACCGTCAGGCGCGGCTGCCGGACTTGGTCCAGCACTTGGGCTTGGAGCACCGGATCAACGTTGGCCAGGAACACGTAGGGCGCCGACCGCTCGGCATCCTTGAGCACCGGCCGGAACTTGGTCAGCACGTTGAGATCGGTGAATAGCGTATCTCTGGTGTTGAGGTCGTAGCGGTACCGTCCGCCCCAGCGGAAGGTCTGCCCGGGCAACTGTGCCACGCTCGTGAGATCAATGGGAGAGCCACCATGGGGTCGGCGCCGGGTCAGCAGCTCCCGATAGCCAGCGGGGAAGTCCTCGCCGACAACGCTGACGATACTGACGGACGAGTAGAGCGAGGCGGCGAGCGCGAAATAGGAGGCGGACCCGCCCAGGGCCGCCTCGACCTTGCCGAACGGTGTTTCGACCGTGTCCAGCCCAATCGTGCCCGTAACGACGATACGGGGGGACTGCGGATTCCCGCTTTCGCGGGAACGACGGTCGGGAGGACGAGTAGCAGTCATCAGAGGTACTTGCCAACGAGCAGATCGAGACGCTGGCGCGTGTCGGCCGGGATGTTATCCGGCTGCGTGATGATAGCGTCGCGCAGCGCCGTTGGGCAGGGACACGAGCGCTCGATGGGCAGCGCGTCTACGGTCCGCCGCACGACCTGCTTGCTCGTCTCGACGTTCTTCAGCAGATTGGCCACGACCATCTCGACCGTCACCGGCTCCTCCGACTCGTGCCAGACGTCGTAGTCGGTCGAGAGGGCCAGGGTGGCATAGCAAAGCTCCGCCTCGCGGGCCAGCTTGGCCTCCGGGAGGGCAGTCATGCCGATCACGTCCACGCCCCATTGGCGGTAAATGCGCGATTCGGCCTTCGTAGAGAACTGTGGCCCCTCGATACAGACGTAGGTGCCGCCGGCATGGACACGGGCGCTCACCTCACGCGCCGCCGCCAAGAGCGCCTGGGACAGCAGCGGGCAGAATGGCTCGGCAAAGCCGACGTGGACGACTAGGCCGTCACCAAAGAACGTGGAGGGGCGGCTCTTGGTACGGTCGAAGAGCTGGTCGGGTACGACAAGATCGAGCGGGCGGATTTCCTCGCGCATACTACCCACGGCACCAACCGAGATGACCCACTGCACACCGAGCTGCTTGAGCGCATGGATGTTGGCCCGCACCGGCAGCTCGGAGGGCATGATGTAATGCCCGCGACCGTGGCGGGGCAGAAACGCCACGCCCACACCGCCCAGTTGCCCCACGGTCAGCGCGTCGCTCGGAGAACCGAACGGCGTCTCCACGACGGCCTCCTGCCGGTCGGTGAAGCCGGCCAGCTCATAAAAGCCACTGCCTCCGATCACTCCGACTTGCGCCTGCGGCAATGCTGCCGTCATGCTCACTCCTGACCGCTTGCTCTGCGCCACCTACCCCCCGGCCCCCTCCCTTCAGGGAAGGGGAGTCTGCATGGCGACCGTCGGTCTCCTGGCGCGCCCGTTTGCCCAAGCATATGCCGTCTACGCGGCACGACCGGCTGTCGTCTCCGGCCGTACCGCAGCCAACGATGCAGCCAACGGTGGGCGGAGCACGCCGGCCTCGGTGATGATCGCACTGATGAGGGTATGCGGGGTCACGTCGAAGGCCGGATGGGCGGCGGTCATGCCATCGGGCGCCAGCGGCGCGCCGCGCAGGTGGGTCACTTCGTCGGGATCGCGCTCTTCAATCGGTATCGCCGCACCGTCCGGCACCTCCCAGTCCACCGTAGAGAGAGGCGCTCCGACATAGAAGGGAATACCGTGGTGCTCGGCGAGCACGGCCAGCGCGTAGGTGCCGATCTTGTTAGCCACGTCACCATTTGCGGCGATCCGGTCGGCACCGACGACGATCTTCTGGACACGTCCCTGGGCCATGAAGTGCGCCGCCATGTTGTCGGTAATCAGCGTCGAGTCAATGCCAAGCTGCTGTAGCTCCCAGGCAGTGAGCCGCGCGCCTTGCAGAAACGGGCGCGTCTCGTCTACCCAGACGTGGATGTCGCGTCCCGCTTCATGCGCCGCGCGGACCACGCCCAGGGCGGTCCCGTAGGTCACCGCCGCCAGCGCACCCGCGTTGCAATGCGTGAGCACGCCGTCACCGTCCGCGATGAGCGTTGCCCCATGCCGGCCCATTGCGCGGCAGGTGGTCTCGTCTTCCGCTGCCAGTTTCTCGGCCGCAGCGGCCAGCCCGGCCGCCACCGCTTCGCCGCCGGCACCACGTAGCTCCTCGGCGACGGAGCGCATCCGTTCGAGGCCCCAGAACAGGTTCACCGCCGTCGGGCGCGTGACGCCCAACTCGCGGCAGGCTGCATCTACGGCCGCATGGACCGCCGCCTCGCCGTCGAGGGACGCCAAATGCGCCGCCAACGCCACCCCCATCGCTGCCGTCACGCCAATGGCCGGCGCCCCCCGCACCTGCATGGACTTGATGGCGTGGGCCACCTGGGCCACGGTGCGACACTTGACGATGGTAAGCTGCGCCGGCAAAAGCGTCTGGTCAATGAGCCAGACGCTATCGCCGTGCCACTCGACGGTCTTGATTTCCGATTTTTCCATTGCCGGTGCCGCCTCTCCCGACCGGGCAGCAACCTCCCGCGCTGAATAATATCAGTAATGGATGAGCGTATGGATCATGTCCGCGTGGCGGCCGAGCTTCTGCCGGCCGTGCAGGAAGTCTAGCTCGATCACAAAGGCCATCCCGGCGACGGTGGCGCCTAGCCCCTCGACCAGTTGGATAGCCGCCGCGGCCGTGCCACCGGTGGCGAGGAGGTCGTCGAGGATGAGCACCCGCTGCCCCGGCTCCAACGCATCGAGGTGCAACTCGACCTCGGCAGAGCCATACTCCAGGTAATACGACACTTGCAGCGTCTCGGCGGGGAGCTTGCCGGCCTTACGCACCGGCACAAAGCTGGTGTTGAGTTGGTAGGCAAGCGCACCGCCGAAGATAAACCCCCGCGATTCGATAGCGACGACGGCATCAATGTCCTGCTCGCGGTAGTGGGCCGCAAACCGATCCACGACCTCCCGCAGGGCCGCCGGTTGCTGGAGCAGCGTGGTGATGTCCTTGAAAACGATGCCGGGCTGGGGAAAGTCGGGCACGTTGCGAATCAGACTGGTCAAGTCCATGCCATCCGTATCCTTTCGGTGCAGCTAGGCGGCGCTCCTGAGTGTGTAGTACGATATGGCTTTTCTGGCGATAATACCGTAGGGAGATAGATGAGTCAGGAGAAGCCGATCTCCGGGCCGCCTCGCTGACCGACACTGACGCGAAGGGTAAGCGGCGAGGTGAATGCACGGAGAGTGAGGTTGTTGGGGAAGCGATGGGCCTGGGGACTGCTCCGCCATCCTGACTTCCGCAATCTCTGGGTCGCCCGGACCGTATCGGCTGTTGGCTCGCAGCTGACCAGCGTTGCACTACCACTCACAGCGGTCCTGACCCTTAGCGCCACGCCCTTTGAGATGGGGGTGTTAGGCGCAGCCGCGAACACGCCCATACTGCTCGGTGGGCTGTTCGCGGGAGTGTGGGTGGATCGCTTACGCCGGCGCCCTATCCTGATTGTCGCTGATCTCGGCCAGGGCCTGCTCTTGGCCACAATCCCGTTGGCTGCATTCTTGGGCCTACTCCGGATAGAAATGCTCTACGCCGTTGCGTTCCTGGTCGGGACGTTGAAGCTCTTCTTCGACGTGGCCGTCACCTCCTACCTGCCAGTGCTGGTGCGGCGCGAGGAGCTGGCTGAAGGTAACAGCAAGCTGCAACTCAGCCACTCGGCGGCTGACGTCACCGGTCCTGGTGTCGCGGGTGGATTGGTACAGCTTATTGGGGCGCCGTTCGTGCTGCTCCTGGATGCACTCTCATTCATCGTGTCGGCTGCTTTCCTCAGGCGCATTCGCTCACCGGAGCCGACACCACTGCGAGTGCATCGGCAAACTGTCTGGCGAGAGATCGCTGACGGGCTGCGCCTGGTGTGGAAGGAGCCAGTGCTGCGCGCAATGACCCTAGCCGCAGGCGTTGGCAGCCTGGGAAACAGCGTACAACAGACCGTGCTCGTGCTCTACGTGGTCCGCGAGCTGGGAGTCACGCCGGCACTACTAGGTGTCATCTTTGCCGTTGGTGGTGCGGCCGCCCTTGTTGGCGCCGCGCTTGCCAGCCCAGTTGAGCGTTGGCAAGGTCCAGGTCCGGCGCTAGTCTGGGGACAACTGGTGATCGCAGGGGGATGTCTGTTCCTGGCAGCGGCGGCTGGCCCGTTGGCAGTAGCCGTCCCCCTGTTGCTGCTCGCGCACATACTACGCGGCAGCGGCATGACGCTGTTTAGCGTCAACCAGATCACCTTGCGACAGGCAATTACACCGCCCCAGTTGTTGGGGCGGGTGAATGCCACCCGCCGCGTCGTCGTCTTCGGCGTGGTTCCTTTGGGTGCGCTCCTCGGCGGAGCACTCGGCGGCGGCATTGGCCTCCGACCGACGCTGCTTGTCGGCGCTGGCGTGATTATGCTGGCATTCGCCCTGATTGTCTTCTCGCGCTTGCGAACGCTGCGCCAACTCCCGCCAATGGCCAGCACAGCATCACTGAGCACAAGTCCTTGACCATGAGGGTGGTGCAGGATAGACACCTCGGCCCAATGCGGGGCGCTTACCTAAGCGACAGGTCGGAGGCGATACGGCGATACAGACGCCCGGCTGAATCTAGCTTAACGTGTTCAACAAAGACTAACCAACTGTGCAGCGCCTCGCTGTTACCATGTCCTCGCCGCCACAGACCGGGAACGAACGCGGGGCAGCACGGGAGACAGGGAGATGGAGTACCAGCGCTGGTGGACAGGCATCATCGGGGCAGTCCGTGACGCACCGGATATGCTAGAGACAAGCGAGGATGGCGATGGCGACTGAGGCGCGCCGGGAGTTGATCGAGCGCTACTATGCGCCCAAGCAGGCTATTCCAGCAGACAAACTTGACGAGTTAGGGCGCAAGATACTCGGTGCATTTGATGTGCCGCCCAAGGACTGGCGCACGGCCTGGGGTATCGCCGAGGAGATTGGCGTGAGCGAAGGTGAAGTGCTCGTCTACATTGACCAGCACCCAGCCTGGTTTCTCCGCAGCGCCCACAGCACCGGCGTGCTCTACAGCAACATGGCATTCGTCACAACGGGCAGTACGGCCGTCCCAGGTGGGCACACAGACGAGGCGCGGGAGCCTCCCGGCCCAGGGGCCCTTGCTCCTTGACCCACACCGGGCTATTCCTCCTCCGGCGGCTCCAGGCCGGGCAGGTAGCGCGGCGCCGGCCGGCGAGGTATATGGACGCCCAGCAGCCGGGCGAACTCGCCGGCATTGCTCACGCCATTGTCGGCGAAGCAGTTGTTGAAGAGCACGTGGGTCTGGTCCGTCGCTGCGGCCAGCTCTCGCACCTTGGGTAGCCACTCGTTCAGTTCGGCCGAGCTGTAGCGGTACTTGGACTGCTCGGCTCCGTGTTGACCCGGCGCGGCCCAGGCCGCGCGGTTGCGGCCGTGCAGGCGCACCATCCCCAGCACCGGATTGGTCGCCGCGACGATGGGCGGGACGCTCGACCGAAACCCTTGTGGCTCGTCAACGCAGACGTAGGTCATGCCGTGGTCGGCCAGGTGATCCAACGTTTGCTTTCGGGACCGCTCCTGTAGCCAGGAGATGTGGCGAAACTCCACGGCGAGCCGGTAGTCCGGCAGCCATTTGCGTATCTGAGTGATGTAGTCGCGGTTGGCGCGGCTGATGCGGAACCACGGCGGGAACTGCAAGAGAATGGCACCCAGCTTGCCCGCCTCGTGTAGCGGCCGGACGGCAGCCCGAAACTGCTGCCATAGCGTGCGCGTGAGCCATAACGGCGTATCGCGGGCGTAGAGACGGGGCTGGCTACGAATCCGGCCGGGTAGGTCGTCCCGCAGCGCAGGCGGCAGCGTCCTTACATCCAAGGTGTGCTGCGTCAGGGGCGCGTAGGCCTTGACGTTGAAGACGAAGCCGTCCGGCGTCCGCTCGATCCACCCGGCGACGGCCCGCTCGGAAGGGAGCGCGTAGTAGGTCGAGTCCACCTCGACCAGCCCGAACTGCGTGGCGTAGTAGCGCAGCCGCGCCTCGGCAGTCTGCGCCGGGGCCGGGTACCAGCCTGAGCGTAGTAGCGTCGGGTCGGTCCACGAGCACACGCCGACCAGCACACCCCGGCCAGCGGGCGGCGGGCCGCTAGGTCGGTCGGCGCTGGCGTGTGGATGCGATGCTTGCTCGTCGTTGTCCATCTGCTGCATCCGTTCCACGCCTCGGCCGTCCGGCCCCGCATTCTAGCAGGGCATGGATACTCTCACTGCACCCCCGGCGGCCCTCACCCTGCTCCCTGCGGCAGGAGGAGGGAGGCGTGGGGTGCTGGAGCACCGGGCGATGCCGTGTTCCCTCCCCTGTGCGTCAGCACGGGGGAGGATTAGGGTGGGGGCCAGGTGGAGTACCGCCCCCTCTGGCCCCTGACAGGGGGCAGGTAAACCGGGAAAACAGGCGGGCTACGTGCTTGGAGAGGCGGAACGGGCAACGCCGGTCGGGCTCCGGCCCCCCTCTGGCACCCCCGCTTCGCAGGGGGACGGTCTATTCCTCTCTTGGTAGCTCAGTCTAGGGAGGGCGAGGGAGGGAGCGCCGTGCCGGCCTCTGCTATCGTCCTGCACGACCCGCCGGACACGAGGCAGTGACGCTTCAAGATGCAACTCAACAACGCCTTCACGTTCTACGCGCAGACGATGCCCGGCTTGGAGCAGATCACATGGCGGGAAGTGCAGCACATCAGCCCGATGGCGAGATTGATCGGCTTCCGAAGGTATCGCCGGCACAACGGGCTGGTCATCTTCGAGTATCGCGATGACCCGGCGGGCCTGTTGAGGCTGCGGACCGCCGAAGACGTGTTCTACCTCGCCGACCACACCAGCGCCGTAGCTCAAGACCGCGCCGGGTTGCAGTCGCTCGCACAACGCATGGTACGGGCACGCTATTTCGACGTGGGGCTGCAAATCCACAGGCAAGTGCGTCGGGGACACCGGCGCGGTCGCACGCGCTTCAGAGTAGTATCCAGAATGCAGGGCGGCGGCCCCGCCTACCGCCGAGCGGCGCTGCGGCGAGCCGTCGAACAGGGCGTGCTCAACCGCTACAACCGGAAGTGGTGCGTAGAGGACGACGCCGACTTGGAGATTTGGGCCACGCTCCTGGAGCGGGAGTTCCTCTGCGGTGTCCGGCTCTCGGATCGGACCATGCGCCATCGGCCGTATAAGCAGGCGCATAGCCCCGGATCGCTCCGACCAACGGTGGCGGCCGCGATGGTGTGGCTTTCCCGGCCGCAGCCCGACGACGTGTTCGTGGACCCGATGTGTGGCGCCGGGACCATCCTGGCCGAACGGGCGCTGATGGGACCGTACAAACGGATTGTGGGCGGCGATCTGGACGACAACGCCGTCGCGACGGGTCGCGCGAACGTCGGTCCGCTGGCAGACGATATTGGGCTACGCCAATGGAACGCGGAAGCGCTGCCCCTACCCGACGGGAGCGTTGATAAGGTGGTGGTGAATCTCCCTTTTGGCCAGCGGCACGGGTCGCACCGGCACAACCGCTCGCTCTATCGGCGGGTCTTTGCCGAGCTACACCGCGTCCTGCGGCCAACAGGGCGGTTGGTCGCTCTCACCGGCGAGCGGCGCCTCATGGAGCAGATTCTGGCTGCCGAACCGGAAATGGTGCTGCAACAGACATGGAGCCTATCACTCCTCGGTACACCCGCAAGCATCTACGTGATAGACAAACACGCGGCGAGATGACTAACATACCTCCGCTATTGCTCCGAAAGTAGCGCCCATCCGTCATTTCCGCTTTCGCGGGAATCAAGGGAATAGCACCATGAAGATCACAGCCATCGAGACCGTCGGCGTCAAGGTCAACCGGCGCGGTAACTGGCTCTTTGTCCGCATCCACACGGACGAGGGCCTCGTCGGCTTGGGGGAGGCGTCCCACTCCGGCGACGACCGGCTGCTCGCCGCCGCCATTCGTTATCGCCTGGGACCGCAGCTCGTCGGTCAGGATGCCAGGCGCGTGGCCGCGTTGAGCCGGCAGCTGCCGGGCGCCACCGCCGGTCACCTCCTGCGGACCGCTGCGTCGGCGCTGGAGCAGGCGCTATGGGACCTCAACGGGCAGGTGCTCGGTGTACCCATTCACCGTTTCTGGGGCGGGCCGCTGCGGCAGCGGATCCGGCTCTACGCCAACATCAATCGCGCGACGGAGGATCGCCGGCCGGAGGGCTTCGCGGCTAACGCGCGGGCAGCAATGGCCGCGGGCTTTCAGGGCGTGAAGCTGGCGCCGTTCGACGACGTGCAGCCGCGCGACCTCGACCGGCCGGAGACGTGGCGCACGATTGAGTTGGGGGTGGAGCGCGTGCAAGCAGTGCGGGCGGCGGTGGGGCCGGCGGCGCTGGTGCTCGTTGATTGCCACAGCCGGCTCACACCGGCCATCGCCGCGCGTGTGGCCCGCGAGTTGGCGCCAGTCGGACTGTTCTGGCTGGAGGACCCGGTGCCCCACGACAAGCTGGACGGCTTGATCGAGGTGCGGGCCGGCGCCGAGATGATGATTGCCAGTGGCGAGCGGTTTCACGACCGCGTGGAGTTCCGCGACATGATCGTAGAGCGCGCCGCCGACGTACTGATGCCGGACATCAAGCATGTCGGCGGCTATGCCGAGATGCAGCGGATCGCGGCGCTGGCCGAGCCGTGGCAGGTCCTCGTTGCCCCCCACAATCCGAGCGGCCCCGTTGCTGCGGCGGCCAGCGTTCAGGCCTGCGCCACACTGAGCAATTTCCTGATCCTCGAGTACGCCTGGGGCGAAATTCCCTACCGCGCCAACCTGGTTGATCCCCCGGAGCACATCAAGGACGGATTCCTGGTGGTCCCGGATCGGCCTGGGCTTGGCGTGCGCCTCAACGAGGCGGCCGTCGCGGCGCATGCTTTCGATCCGCTCGCTGAGTGATCCTCCGGCCGGCCACCGATGACCCAACGCGAAACAGCGCCTCCTGCCGCACGCCTCGGCTCCGCGCCGCAGAGTGACGGCGGCGAATCCTGGCGCTGCATCTACGAGCCGCCGGGGACCGCAGCCGACCTTTTGGAGGCGAGCGAGCGCCTGCTCGCCGCGGTGGGCGCCGGCGGCAGCCCGGCGCTGCGCTGGTACGTGACGCCGCAGCCGGCCCTGGTGCTCGGAGTGGGGCAGCCGCTCGACGATTTCGATGCGGCGGCGTGTGAGCGTGCCGGCCTGCCGCTAGTACGACGCTCGTCGGGCGGCACGGCAGTCCTGACCGACGACGGGCTGCTCAACCTCGACATTGCGCTACCGGCCGCGCACCGTTTGGAACACCGGGACGTGGTGCGGGCCTATGCCTGGCTCGGCACGGCGCTGACGCGAGCGTTACGGCACCTCGGCTGGGCTGCCTGCGCCATCGCGCCGGAGGAAGCGCGCCGCGACACCGCCGCGCTCCGTGCCGACGAGCGCCCCGGCGCGACCGTGCTCCGCCGCACCTGCTTCGGCGGCCGGTCGCCCTATGAGGTGCTAGTAACCGGGCACAAAGTCGTGGGGCTGTGCCAGGTCCGCCGCCGCGCCGGCACCCTGTATCAGGTTGGCATCCTCCTACGATTCGACGCAGTGCGTCTCGCCGGCTTGCTGCGTGGACCAGCGGCCGAGCGCGCCGCGGGTGCTACCCGGCTCGGCCGCCGCGCCGCCGGCCTCCACACGCTGCCGCGGGCGCAGCCAGAGTCGGCGGTACGCCAGACCGGCGCCGCACCGCGTACCCCTCCGCAGCTTGCAGCGATGCAGCGGATGCTCGGCGGTCTCGCGCCTGAGCATCGGGTCTTGGCGAGGGAGGTCATCCGTAGCGTGGATGGTGCCATGGCCGAGACGGCGCTGGATTCCGGCCCAAGGCCGGAATGACGAGTACCTGGGCGGGGACGACGAGTGCCTAGCGAGCGTACTCGACGAAGCGCGTCTCGCGGATCACCGTCACCTTGATCTGGCCGGGGTAGTTGAGGGACTCTTCGATCTTGTTGACGATGTCCGACGCGAGCCGATGGGCCGCGTACTCATCCACCTCTTCGGGTGTGACCAGAATGCGGATTTCGCGTCCGGCCTGCAACGCGAACGACCGCTCCACGCCGGGAAACGAACTGGCGACTTCTTCGAGCGCGGACAAGCGCCGGATGTAGTCCTCGGTTGTCTCGCGGCGGGCACCGGGACGCGAGGCCGAAATCGCATCGGCCGCTGCGACCAGAAACGCCTCGACCGTCTGCGGCTCCTCCTCGAAGTGGTGCGCCGCAATCGTATGCACAATCTTGGGAGCGATGTTGTGGCGGCGCGCCATCTCCGCGCCAACGAGCGCGTGCGAGCCTTCAGCATCCGCCGTAGCTGCCTTGCCGATGTCGTGGAGCAGCCCACCACGACGGCAAATATCCGTGTCGGCATGTAGCTCACCGGCCATCGTCGCGGCGAGCAGGGCCACCTCCAGCGAGTGGTTGAGGACGTTCTGTCCATAGCTGGTCCGGAACTTCAGCCGTCCCAGCGTGCGGATCAGCTCCTTTGGTAGCCCGTGGACGCCGGCTTCGTAGGCGGCCTTCTCGCCCTCCTGGCGCATGTGCGCGTCAACCTCGACTTTGGCCTTGGCCACCAGCTCTTCGATGCGGGTAGGATGGATGCGGCCATCGAGGATCAGCTTGGAGAGCGCGTGCCGGGCGATCTCGCGGCGAATAGGATCGTAGCTGGAGAGCACGACGGCCTCGGGCGTATCGTCAATGATGAGGTCTACGCCGGTAGCCTGCTCCAGCGCCCGGATATTACGCCCCTCCTTCCCGATGATCCGGCCCTTCATCTCGTCGTTAGGGATCGGCACGACGGTTTGGGTCACCTCGACGGTTTGGTCCGAAGCGTAGCGTTGGATCGCCTCGGTGATGATCCGCCGGGCGCGGCTCTCGGCTTCCTCTTGGGTCTGCCGCTCGATGTCCCGGACCCGGCGCGCCGCTTCTTGGCGAATCTGCGACTCGATCCGCTCGAGGAGCAGCTCTTTGGCCTCTTCCTGAGACAGGCGGCTCAGGCGCTCCAGCAGCTCAGATTGCCGCTCGGCGGCGGCTTTCGCCTGCGCGTGCAGCTGCTCGACCTTCGCATTCTCCTGCGTGATGGCACGCTCGCGCTGCTCCAGCCGTCCCGCCCGCTGCTCGATGTTCTCTTCCCACTGGTTGAGCCGCCGCTGGCGACGCTCCAGCCGTCCTTGGCGCTCACGCCCGTCGCGCTCGGCGGCTTGGCGTAGCTGGGCCGCCTCGTCTTGCGCCGCCGCGAGCAGCTTGTCGTGACGCGACTGCGCCTCGGCGAGCAGCGCGGCGGCCTCCTCGTCGGGCTGGTCGGCAGCCGCCTCACGCCGCCGTTGGCCCAATACGGTGCCGACAGCGAACGCGAGGCCCGCTATCACGATGCCGATAACAGGCAATACAACAGGTTCCATATTGTAGATCACTCCCTCTTGAGGGATGGCCTCCAACCGGCCGATCAACGGCCAGGAGGCAGCTATTGTGCTTACTCGGAGCGCACCGGCGGTTGTGCCGTGTTCCACCGCCAGTCTGCCCCAGCAGGCTGAGGCACAACGCACCGCACGCGGGTGCTCGACAGGGGGTTGCGTGAGGGAGCGCGCCGGTGGAACGAGTGCAGGAGGCCCCTCGTAGGGACGGAATCTCCCGCCCTGCATAGTACCGACGGTACGGCTTGAGCGTCAAGCCTCTGCCGGCACGCCTCACCCCTCCCGCCGTGTCTATGACCAGCACGGTGGCCGCTGTCACAGGTACAATCGCCTCAGCCCAGACGAGGAGTGCCAGCGTTATGACAGTTGCGAGCGAGAACGGCACCGTCTACGACGTGGCCGTCATTGGTGCTGGGCCGGCCGGGGCGCAGGCCGCGATCTCTGCCGCCCACCAGGCCCGTCACGTGCTCGTGCTCGACGCCGGGCCGATCAGCCACCTCAAAGGGCGCGCCTTTTGGTCGAAGTCGGTGCAGATCGAGGATGCGCCCGTTTTCGAGGGGGTCATCGGCAGCCACTTCATGCGGGCACTGCGCGAGTGGATGGCCAGCCGCCCGGTGCGCGAGGTGACAATCGGCGGCCGCACCCGGCGTACCGGTATCGAGTACCAGCCCGGCTACGTGCTCGAACTCCAGGCGCTCGATGTCGAGCCGACGCTGTTTGCACTGGAAACAGCGGTCGAGCCGCTCCGCGGCGAGCGTCCGAGCAAGCGCACCCGTTTCCAGACCCGGACCGTCGTCGTGGCCTCGGGATTTGACGATGTGTGGCCCGACATCGAGGTGAACGAGCAAGCGGAGCGGCTCTACCAGCGGTACCAGACGGTGTTCCGCTTTGCCGGCAATCGGCGCGGCTGGCATGTCTGCATTCGCTGCGATGGACACTTGCACATTAACGAGCACCTCGCCATCCTTGCCTTGGGAGACGACGCTTTCGGCGCCGCCCGTGGCGCACAAGACTTCACCAGCAAGATCACCATTCTGACCAACGGCCGTCCCCATGGCCTGCGGGCGGAGGACTTGGCGACCTTGCAGGCGCAGGGAATCGAGATTGTCGAGACGCGGATCGCGGCGCACATCGGCCAACGCACCGACCTGCTCGGGTTTCGGTTTGCCGACGGTACCGAGCGCTACTTCGACGGCTTTCTTGTGGACGAGGGGTTGATCCCCAACACGCGGTATCTCGACGGCTGGGACGTGCAGACCGACGAGGAAGGGCTGTTGATCGTCAACGACGACCGGCAGGTGCTCACGGCGGCCGGCGAGCCGGTACCGGGCCTGTTTGCCGCCGGGGACATTGTGTCGGGCGAGCGTAATCTCATCGCCACCGCCTTTGCGCTCGGCCAAGACGCCGGCCTGTCGGCCACCGACAGCCTGCGCGAATGGTGAAAGTTGCCCCCACCCTCACCTCCCCGCTGCGACAGGGCCGGGATTACGCCGTCCCCCTGCCGCAGCGGGGGGGCCGTAGGGGGGCCAGGGATCACCAATGGGAAAACGAGACCTGAACACACTGGCAGCGGCTTCCCATGCCGACGATAGCGTCGGGCAGCGGCTTGGCGCCGTCCTCCGCTGCGCCCGCGCTGAGATCGTCGAGGGCCTCACGCGCACGCTCCGCGGGATGCCCGATAGCGGCTATGCGGCGCAGCCGCCGGCCGCGCTACGCGAGAGCACGGGCGCAGCATTCGACGCGCTGGTCCGGGCGCTGGAATCCGGGGAGGTAGGCGGGCTGCGGGCGTTTGCCGTTGAGGTGGCGGCGGAACGGGCCAAGCAGGGTTTCCGCTTATCCGAGCCGCTGCAAGCGTTCGCCGAGCTACGCAGCGGTATGGAGCACGCGCTCCGGACCGCCTGGGCAGACGATCCCGCCGCCGTGCTGGCCGCAACGCAGCGGGTGCAGCGCGTGGTTGACCTGGCCATGTGGACGTTCGCCGACGCCTACGTGGACGCGACCATGACCGACACCGCGCAATACTTGCAGCGTCTGCGCGAGCTAAACGCCCAGCTCACCGACGAGTCGACCCACGACAAGCTGACCGGGCTGTACGACCGCGGCTATTTCGACATGGCACTCACACGGGAAACGCAGCGGGCGGCGCGCTACAACCGCCCCTTGGCGCTGGCAATGGCCGATATTGACCACTTCAAGCGGGTCAACGATTCGTATGGGCATCCGATGGGTGATCTGGCGCTCCAGCACGTAGCCGGCCTGCTGCTCGGCGCCGTGCGCGCCACCGACTATGTGTGCCGTTACGGCGGCGAGGAGTTCGCCATCCTCCTGCCCGAGACCAACCTCAGCCAAGCGGTGGCGATGGCCGAGCGCACCCGGAGCAGTATCGAGGCGCGCCCCGTCAACCTCGGGACACCGGTCCCGATGACGATCTGCCTGGGCGTGGCGGCCTACCCCGCCCAAGCCACCGACGGCCCGACACTGGTGGCGCAGGCCGACACGGCGCTCTACGCTGCCAAAGCGGCCGGCCGGAACCGCGTCGCGGCCGCCGGGACTGGCCCCCACCCTCACCCTCCCCCGTTGCGACAGGGGAGGGAAGCACCGTCCCCCTGCACAGCGGGGGGACCATAGGGGGGCCAGCACCAGCGGGAACTGAGGCTTGGGAGCGATGATCTTGAGTAAATCGAAATTCGTCGGTGTGGACGGCTGCAAGGGCGGTTGGTTCAGTGTCGGGCTGGACGACTGCGCGGGCTATGAAGTGCCAGTGTTCAAGACGTTTTGCGAACTGCTGGACTACTATAGTGCGGCCAAGCTGGTGCTCGTAGACATTCCGATTGGGCTGCTCGAAGATGGGCCAGGTGAGAGAACTTGCGATCCGAAAGCAAGAAAGGTACTAGGTGATCGCCGTTCTAGTGTCTTCCCTGTGCCAACTCGTTCGCTAGTGTGTAAGAAGGTAGCGAATAGCATGAACTATGCATGTACGAATAAATTATCGAAGTCTACTAGAGACAAGGGGATTACCCTTCAGACCTACCACGTAATGGATAAGATCGCCGAGGTAGATACGGTGCTGCTAGATCGTGGTGTGAGCGCGACACCGCCGGTCAGAGAAGTCCATCCTGAGGTCTGCTTCTGGGCGCTGAATCATCGGCAGCCTATGAGGTCCAAGAAGAAGACAAGGGACGGGGAGGATGAGCGCCTCCGCGTGCTTCAGGAGATCAAGCCATATACTCAGGAGATATACGATAGCGCGATTGACAAGTACTTCAGGAAGGAAGTTGCGAGGGACGACATTCTCGACGCCCTCGCAGCGGCGGTCACGGCCAAGCTGGGCATGGGCTGTCCGGATAACTACCAACTCCGAACTCTCCCTGAGTGCCCTCCGGGCGATTGCAAGGGCTTACCGATGGAGATGGTATACGTAGAGAAAACCTGACGCGCGGAGGGCAGGAAACGCATGAGCACAGAGCAGAAACGATCTGGCGGCTCCCTGGCCGAGGTGACCGGCCTCTTCTTCAAGCTGGGTGTGATCGGCTTTGGCGGCCCGACGGCCCACATCGCGCTCATGGAAGAAGAGGCCGTGCGCCGGCGCAAATGGATAGACCGGCAGCATTTTCTTGATGCCCTCGCGGCGACCAACCTCATCCCCGGCCCCAACTCGACTGAGATGGCTATTCACCTCGGCTACCTACGTGCCGGTCGTCTCGGTGGCATCATCTCCGGCCTGATGTTCATCCTGCCGGCCTTTGTCATGCTGCTGGCGCTATCCTGGGCCTACCGGTCCTACGGCACCATCCCGGAAGTCGGCGCGGTGTTTGCGGGCCTGAAGCCGGTGGTCGTGGCGATTATCGTCATCGCTGCCTACCGGCTGGCCGTCACCGGCATCACCGACTGGCGCCTGCTCCTGATCGGCCTGGCGAGCATGGCACTGACGCTGGCAATGCGGGGCGGTGAGTTAGTCGCCCTACTCGCCGCCGGCTTGCTCGGCATCTGGCTCTACGGCCCTCCCGGCGGGCGGTTCCGGTTCCCACGCTCCCCGGCCGCGGCCGCGGGGTTATTGCTGCTCCAAGCGCCGGCGGCCTCCTGGACCGCCAACCTCAGTGCGCTACCGGCCCTGATCTGGGTCTTCCTAAAGGCCGGAGCACTGCTTTTCGGCGGCGGCTACGTCCTAATCCCGCTGATCGAGGGCGACGCCGTAGAGCAGTTTGGTTGGCTGACGCACCAGCAGTTCCTCGACGGGGTAGCACTCGGTCAGACGACGCCCGGCCCCATCGTGACCACGGCGACGTTCGTCGGCTACATGGCGGCAAGCTGGGTCGGAGCGGTGGTCGCAACCATCGCGGTCTTTCTACCATCGTTCGTGTTCGTGCTGTTCGGCACCGGGCCGTTCTTGGCCCGCATCCAGCACAATGCTTACGCCCGCGCGTTCCTCAAGGGCGTGAGCGCGGCCGTCGTCGGGGCCATCGCCGCGGCGTCGGTGCCGCTAGCCGCCGTAGCCCTGAGCACCCCCTGGTCCATCGCTGTCTGTGCAGTGGCCGCCGTAGCCCTGGCGCGCTTCAAGATAGACGCGCTCTGGCTAATCGCCGCCGGCGCCGTCATCGGCTTCATCCTCGGCCGCTAGGCCGCGCTCGCCGGCCCCCCTATGGTCCCCTGACAAGGGTAGGTTTTTCGTTTTGGGGCGCGATGATGAAAGTTGACAACCTAATCGGGTAGTGGGATGTAGCCCCCCTATGGTCCCCCGCGCAGCGGGAGGACGGGTATGTTCCCTCCCCTGTCGGGACGGGGGAGGGTTAGGGAGGGGGCCAGTGGGTGATGCGCTGACAGCTCCCGGTGCTATACTCGGCGAGTTGGTACAGCCCAACGTAAGCCCGCTGTCGAGAGGAGTAGCGGATGGAACTGGAGCTAGTCGCCGGACGCATTGACGAGACGGCGGCCGATGCGATTGTCGTCAACCTATTCGAGGGTGTCACTTCGCCCGGCGGAGCCACCGGCGCCGTAGACCAGCGCCTAGGTGGGATGATCTCCCAGGTGATCGCGGCGGGTGACTTCAAGGGCAAGCTCAACGAGGTCCTCGTCCTGTATCCACCACCTCCCGGCCCAACCGACCTCCCGGCCGGAGGTGGAGGCGCCTTTGCTCAATCGTTGCCGGACGCCTTGCCGGCCCAGCGGGTGCTGGTCGTCGGACTAGGCAAGCAGGACGACTTCAAGCTCGACCACGTGCGCCAGGTAGCGGCGACCGCCGCCAAGCGTGCCCGCGACCTCGGCACGCGGCACGTGGCGACCATCGTCCACGGGGCCGGAATCGGCGGCTTGGCGGCCGCCGACGCGGCGCAAGCCGTAGCCGAGGGGTCGCTACTCGGCCTCTATCGCTTTCGCGAGTTCCAAAGCACGGATGATGAGGGGGGCGAAGCCGACCGCGACGTCCAGCGCCTGACGGTGGTCGAGTTCGACGAGTCCAAGCTCAGTGTGCTGCAAGAGGGGCTGAGTCAGGGCGAGACCATTGCCAACGCCGTCTGCTGGGCACGCGATTTGGTCAACCGGCCGGGGAACGACCTGCCGCCCCGCGCGCTCGCTGAGGCGGCGACCACAATGGCCGGCGAGTCCGGCCTGCGCTGCACCGTACTCGACCGCGACGCCATCGAGGCCGAGGGCATGGGTGCGCTGCTCGGAGTAGCACGCGGCTCGCGCGAGCCGCCGGCGTTCATCATCGTCGAGCACGAGCCGGACGGCACGGCCGAGCAAGCGCCGCTCGTCCTGGTAGGGAAAGGCGTGACCTTCGATACCGGCGGCACCTCCATCAAGCCTTCTTCCGGGATGGAGGAGATGAAGATGGACATGGCTGGGGGCGCGGCGGTGCTCGGCGCCATGAGCGCCATCGGCCGTCTTGGCGTGCCGCTGCGGGTCATCGGCGTGGTCCCGGCGACGGAGAACATGCCCGGCGGCGAGGCTATCCGACCCGGCGACATCCTGCGGGCGCTGGACGGGACGACCATCGAGGTCATCAACACCGACGCGGAGGGACGGCTTATTCTGGCCGACGGAATCGCCTACGCCCAGCGTTATCAGCCCGCAAGCATCGTGGACCTCGCCACGCTCACTGGCGCCTGCTTGGTGGCGCTCGGCGGCCAAGTAGCCGGCTTTATGAGCAACAACGCCGACCTGGCCGACGAGGTGCGGGGCGTTGCGGAGGCGGTTGGCGAGTTGGCCTGGGAGCTGCCCGTCTGGGACGAGGTGTACAAGAAGGAGTTGAAGAGCACCGTGGCGGACATGAAGAACACCGGCGGTCGCTTCGGCGGCGCCATCACCGGCGCCATGTTCATCAAGCGCTTTGCCAAGGATGTCCCCTGGCTGCACCTCGACATCGCCGGCCCGGCAATGGGCAGCGAAGAAGGTCCGTACATGCCCAAGGGTGGAACTGGGTATGGGGTCCGCACGCTGGTCGAGCTAGCTCGCCAGCGCGCCGCCGCGTGACCGCGCCACGGGACATTGACCCCCAAGTCCGCTCACACTTACCTTTACCCGGCCAGCCCCGTATACTGAGAGGGAGGTATCGCGCGCACCTCTGCCTCCCTAGACAGGCTCTGGACGAGCCGCTCTCCGCAGCGTAAGAACGTGTCAACGCAACCTCCCGATCCGCGCAGTGATGCCTGTGGTACCGCGCCGCCGGCCGACGACGTGGGCGCACCGCCTCCTTCCGGTCCGGCGCGGCCGCACCTTGAAGAAGACGCTCCCGCTACGACAGGCTCCCCGCCTGAGCCGGTCTCATCCGACGAGCCAGCCGACGACGACACGCCCGAGGCTCCGCCGCGCAGCCAGCGTGAAGTCGTCATAGCCGAGTTGCGTTACTGGCGCCGGACCGCGGCGCTCGGCGTGGTGGCCGCGGCGCTCTACGCCCTGACTCGCTGGGATCAAAGCCGTATTCCGACCAGCCGCCGCCCAAGGGCGGGATCGCGGTAGCCGCTTGAGACGGGGACGGAGTGGGGGTACGTAGTTCTACACGCCCCCTACCCTGGTCAGGGACGGCAAACCGCCGAGCGGACGCAACCGAGACGCTCCCCAGCCGTTAGTCTTTTACCGGCTGTGCGCGACCATTCCTTTGGTCGCGCGGCGCAACACCGCTGCTTCGATGAACGTGCCTACACGCTCTCCGCTCGATGCTGCCCATGAGGCGCCAGCACATCCGCCGCACTTCCCTACAGAGGCGGAGTTGCTGGCGTTGGAGCAAGGCGATCCGCAACTGCGGCACCGCACCTGGTCGGCGCTCCGCGCGCGCTTTATCGCGTTCCTGCTGGAGCAGACGGACTCAGCGGACGGTGCGGCCCACGCTTCCAAGTCACATGAGCCGCCGCTGGCCGCGCCGGCGGCCTGACAGAGGTTTGGACCTACCCTTGTCAGGCCGGGAGGTGAGCCTAGCTAGGCGTCTTGGCGTTCGAGCAGTTCGATCTCGTAGCCGTCCGGGTCGTCTATGAAGGCCATCTTGTGTCCGCCGGCAAAGACCTCGCGCCAGCCGTCGGGCCAGATTTCCAGGCCGTTGTCTTCAAGCTCCGCGCACTTCGCCGTCAGGTCGGGCACGCCGATGGCGAGGTGCATCAGGTCTTCCGGCACGTTGAGGTTATAGTCGGCGGAGTAGGTCAGCTCCAGCGTCGGCGCGTTGCCCGGTAGCTCCAGGTGAACCACTTGGTTGCCTTGCGGTGAGCGGGCGCTCCGGCTCTTCACCCGGAAACCGAGATGATCGCAGTAGAACTTGACCGAACGGTCGAGGTCGCTGACGCGGATGCGCGTGTGCAGAAAGACAGCCATGTGTTCCTCCTCAGGTGAGCGACAGTAGTGCGACGATACCGTGAACCGGATGGCGGCGCGTTAGTAGTGGATGTCCACGCTCGTCCGCTCGCGGGCCGACTGCAAGATCGCATCGCAGATCACGGCGTTCCGGTAGCCGTCCTCGAACGTCGCCCCATACGGCGCCACGTCCTTGTCGTTGACAATGGCGTCCAGTAGATGCGCGATCTCGTGGACGAACGTGTGCTCCCAGCCGATGATGTGTCCCTGTGGCCACCACCACTCGTAGAAGGGATGGTTGGCCTCGGTGACAAGCACGTTGCGGAAACCCTGCGCGTCGGCCGGATCAGTACCGGGCAAGTGGACGTCCAGCTCGTTCAGCCGCTCCAGATTGAACGAGATCGAGCCGTGTTCCCCATTGATCTCGAACGTGTTGAGGTTCTTCCGGCCGGTGGCAAAGCGCGTCGCTTCGAGCGTGCCGACGGCCCCGTTCTCGAACTCGACGGCGGCCTCAAAAGCATCGTCCACGTCTACCGACCGCCGGCCGCCGCTCTCGTCGGGATCATCGCGCTCGCCGATGAACGTTGCCGCGAGTGCCATCACGCGCTTCGGCTCGCCCACCAGAAAGCGGCCGATGTCAATGATGTGCGCGCCGAGGTCACCAAGGGCCCCGCTGCCGGCGAGATCGGCGTGGTAGCGCCACTGGGCCACTGTCGGGTCCGCGCCCCACTCCTGGAGGTAGCGGGCACGGAAGTGGTAGATGCGGCCCAACAGACCACGCTCGATGAGCAGCCGCGCCTGGCGGATGGCCGGCACAAAGCGATAGTTGAAGGCGCAGAGGTGCTTCACGCCGGCCTTGTTCACGGCGTCGAGCATCTGCTTCGCCTCGGCGGCGGTCCGCGCCAGCGGCTTCTCGCAGAGGATGTGCTTGCCGGCTTCGGCGGCGGCAATGCACGGCTCGGCATGGACGTGATTCGGTCCGCCGTTGTCGAATAGCTGGATGCGGTCGTCCTTCAGCATCTCGCGCCAGTCGGTGTAGTAGCCGGCATAGCCGAAACGCTGCGCTGCCGCCTGCACCGCCGTCTCGTTGCGTCCACAGATGGCGACCAGCTCCGGCACGGCCGGCGGTGGCCACGCCATATACGGCAGCTTGCGGAAGCCGTTGGAGTGCGCCTTGCCCATGAACGAGTAGCCGAGCATCCCCACGCCAATCGTCGGGACCTCGCCCGCCCCGGCAGCCGTGCCCATCGTCACAAAGCCCACCTGCTGCTCAGACATCCAGTTCCTCCTCTACCGGCCCCCACCCTGGCTCTCCCCCGTTGCGACAGGGGAGGGAACACCCCGTCCCCCCGTCGGGACGGGGGGACCATAGGGGGGCCTGTGCTAATCCTCGCCGAACGCCGCGTCGAAGGCCACGGCGCTCGGCGCGAAGTCAATCCGCTTCACGAACTGCGCCGCCTCCGCTGCCCCCCACTCCCGGTCCATACCCGAGTCTTCCCATTCCACCGAGAGCGGCCCTTGGTAGCCAATGTCGTTCAGTGCCCGGATGAAGTTGTCGAAGTTGATGTCGCCATGGCCCGGCGAAACGAAGTCCCAGCCGCGCCGGTGGTCCCCGAACGGCAGGTAGCTGGAGATAATGCCGGCTTTGCCGTCGCGGTTGATCTTGGCGTCCTTGACGTGGACGTGATAGATGCGGTCGGCGAAGTGGCGAGCAAAAATAGCCGGGTCTACCCCCTGCCAGATGAGGTGGCTGGGATCGAGATTGAAGCCGAACTCCGGCCGGTGGTCGAGCGCTTCCAGCGCCCGCTCGGCCGAGTAGAGGTCGAAGGCAATCTCCGTGGGGTGGACCTCCAGAGCGAAGCGAATGCCGTGCTTGCCAAACTCGTCCATGATGGGATTCCAACGCTCGGCGAAGAGTCGAAACCCGTCAGCGATCATCTCCGGCTCGGTCGGCGGGAACGAGTAGATCAGGTGCCAGATCGAAGAGCCGGTAAACCCGTTGATGACCTCCACGCCGAGGTTCTTGGCGGCTTGGGGGCCGGCCAGCATCTGCCGGATGCCCCACTCGCGGATTTGCTCCGGCTGGTCGGCCAGCTCATCGGGCGCAAAGCCGTTGCTACGGGCATCGTTCGGGTCCAGCACGAGCTGGCCTTGCAGATGCATGGAGATGGACCACACGTCGAGACCGTGCTCCGCCAGGATGGCCCGCTGCCCGGCGCAGTAGGCCGGATCGGCGGCCTGCTCGACATCGAAGTGGTCACCCCAACAGGCCAGCTCCAGGCCCTCGTAGCCCCAACCGGCGGCCTTCTCAGCCAGCACGGTCAGGGGGAGGTCGGCCCACTGGCCGGTGAAGAGAGTCACGGGTCGTCCCATCGTCACACCTCCGGTGCTTGCGGTTTCACGGCGCTCTGGTGAGCGACTGTATCCTGGCCCTGGGCGATCCGGCGACGCTCGCCGCCGGCGCCGCAACCGGTGCGGCCGCCACAGAAGTACGGGCAGCACGCTGCAAAGCATCCTACTCCCGGTACAATAGGGCGTCAACTACGATCCGTTGACGCTCGTTGCACTCACTAGCTGGCGGGTGAGGGGACTTACACTGTCATCTAACACGCAGTTGTCGGGTAAAAGTCACTCTATCACGTGAGGAAGGCTGTAACCAGCCTGGTATAATCGCGCTTGCGGAGTATCGAGAGGCGGGGAAGCGACGCGATGAGTGAGACCGCAACCCAAGACACGATTATCGAGCCACTTGTGCCGGTGCCGAAGCGATTGCTGGGCGTGCGCCGCGAGCTGAATCTGCTGCGGTACGGTCCCAGCGAGTTGCTGGTAGCGCGCTGTAGCGAGGAGATCGTCGGGGCCGTGCGGTGCGCGCACCGAGACGACCCCGAGCTACGCCACGGCCTCATTACCGATCTCACGGTCGAGGCCGGTCAGGAGGAGGCCGCCGACCTCCCGGAGCGTTTGATCGAGGCGGCGGAGCAGCGGCTCCGCGCACAGCAGGTCACCAAGATTGATGCCCTCATCCTCGATGGGCAGGGACTGGCGCTGCCCTTCTACAACCTGGGCTACTGGTCTTCGCGGCGGACCGTCGTGCTGGGCTGGGACCTTACGAACCTAGCGGACATTCCGCTGCCGGACCACGTGCGGATCGTCCAGACAGCGCACCCGGATCCGGTAGAAGTCGGCCGGCTCGTTCTCAACTCGTATCAGCCCTACTGGACCTGGTGGAAGGACCCGCGGAAGGACCGGAAGTGGTATCGGGTAGAGCTTCAAACGGCCGACCTCCCCGGCTTTGCCGAGCGCGCCGAGGCGCGGGTGCGCGCGGCGGTCGAAGCGGCCATCGGCAGAGCGAACGGGCCGGGTGAACCCAAGCAGACGTACTTTATCGCCTACCACGACGGACGCCCGGTGGCGCTGTGCGACGCAAAGGTGCCGACTGCCGGCGAGGACGCCTTCGACTGGGGCGTGCTGGTGCTGCGCGACTTCGGCGGCAAAGGGCTGGCCTCCGCCCTCCTCAGCCGCGCACTGCACTGGCTACGCGACCAGGGACAGACAACCGCCGACCTGACCGTTACGTCCGGTCTCGACGACTACGACCCCATCGTCTACGTGGCCACCGTCGCCAATCGCGCCCAAATCCGCGGCGAGTTCCTCAACTTGGTCAAGCGCCTCTTCGACGAGGGCGAGTAGGCGACCCTTCCTCCGGCAATAGGGTTGTACCGGCTCTGAGGGGCTGCCGGTGGGCAGTGGGGTCGCATCAGCCCGGTGTCCTGCCGTTGCGGTCGAACCCGGCTGCCCCAATATGACCTGATACGCACACCCGATCCCTCGCCCTGCCCGCCGGATCGGCACCACCACAACTCCAGCGGAGTGTGCCGACCCAGCCAGACAGCCGCACGATCCTATGCTTGTCAAGCCGTCGTTTCACCGCGGCCGTACCCTGGGCTGGCTGCTTTCCGACGTGGGTTGCTTTGCCCAGCACGTGCTCGGCCGGCCGCTCAGGCCGTATCAACTGATGGTGGCTCGCGCCATCGTCGCTGACGTACTGGCGCGCCAACGCCACCGCGCTCAGGGCGGAGGGCTGTGGACGGTGATGATGGCGCGGCAGATGGGCAAGAACGAGGTCAGCGCCATCATTGAGGCCTATCTGCTGACATGCCGCGCGCAGCGCGGCGGGACGATCATCAAGGCGGCGCCGACCTGGCAGCCCCAAGGCGTGACGAGCTTCACGCGGCTCCGCGACCTGCTCGACAACTCCCGGTATCGTGACTGGGGTCTTCGGCAGGAACGCCAGGCGCTGACCCTGGGCCGGGCCAGAGCCACCTTCTACTCCGCACAACCGAGTGCCCACGTGGTCGGCGCCACCGCCTCGCTGCTGTTGGAGGTGGATGAAGCGCAGGATGTTGATTCGAAGAAGTTTCAGCGCGAGTTCCTGCCGATGGCGGCGGCCCACAATGCGGTCGTGGTGCTGTACGGCACGGCCTGGACCGACGACACGCTGCTCGAACAGGCGCGCCAACACAACCTGGCCGTCCAGCGGGCCGGCGGCGAGCAGCGCCATTTCGAGTACCCCTGGACGGTTGGTGCTAGGGCCATGCCGGCCTACCGCCAATTCGTCGAGCACGAAATCGAACGCTTGGGCGCCCAGCATCCGCTCATCCGCACGCAATACCTCTTGCAGACTGTCGCCGACCGGAGCGCCCTCTTCAGCCCCGAGCAACGCCTGCTCTTGCAAGGGACGCACGCGCGCCAGCCCGCACCGGACGATGGGGAGGAATACGTCGCCGCAATAGATGTCGCCGGCGCCGCGACCAAGGACAGTGGCCAGTCGCCAGTGGGCAGTCGCCAGGAATCAGGGCGGCGCGACAGCACGGTCGTCGGGATCGCCGCCATCACCCGCACCGACGACGAGGTGCGGCTGCGGCTGGTCGAGGTCTACTGGTGGACCAACCGGCCACTCCACGAGCAGTATGCGCGGCTGGCGCACCTGTTGGGCGAGGTGTGGCGCTGCCGGCGGGTGGTCGTGGATGCCACGGGGCTGGGAGCGGACCTCGCCACGCGCCTGCAGCGGGCGCTAGGGCCGACCGTGGTCGAACCGTTTGTGTTCACGGCAGCGACGAAATCGCGGCTCGGCTACGATCTCCTCGCCGCGGTCAACGCCGCGCGTCTGCTAGTCTGGCAGTCGGACCAATCGGCCGAGCAGGCAGAGTTGTGGCGGCAGGTAGAGGCGGCGCGCATGTTGCCGCGCGCCAACGGTCAGTTGACCTTTTTTGTCCCCGATCACCACGGCCACGACGATTTCGTGACGATGCTGGCGCTGCTGGTGCGGGCCGGGGCCGGCCTGGAGCCACCGATCACGACCACCTATGCGCTACCGGCAACGGCCTGGTACGAGGACGAGACGGCGAGGTACTGAGGCCTGTCCTTTACTTCACCGGCTCAGAAGGGCAGCGGCGTCCCAATACCACGCTCGACGGCGCGGCGATATACCACCGCAGCAGCCGTGACGTCTTCCACCGCCACCCCCTGCGACTCGAACAGCGTAATCTCCTCGGGCGTGGTGCGGCCGATGACGTTGCCGGCCACAACATCGGCCAGCTCGCGGACGTGCTCCCATGCGATGACCCCCCGAACAACCGCCGGCAGCAGATCGCCGGCCTCACGGCGCGCTTGCTCGACCGAATCGGCCACCACCAAGTCGGCGCGCCGCACCGTCTCGACATCAATCTCGCGGTGGGAGATCACGTTGCAGCCAGCAGCGTTGACGTGCGCGCCCGGCGCCAGCCATTCGCCGCGCAGCACCGGCGTGGCGCTGTTGGTGATGACGTTGACAATATCCGCACCGCTGACGGCGGCCTCGGCAGTGTCCACGGCCCGCACCGTTAGTCCTAGCTCTTTCCCCATCTCGGCCGCAAACCGTTCCCGGCGCTCGGCGTTGCGGCTGAAGACCCGCACTTCTCCTATCTCCCTGACGGAGGCGACGGCCGCAAGCTGGGTGACACCCTGATAGCCGGTTCCCAGTTGGCCGACCACCGCCGGCCCCACCCGCGCCAGCTGCCGCGTAGCGACTCCACTAGCGGCACCGGTGCGGATTTGGCCCAGTTGGTTTGCCGCCATCATCGCTAGGATGCGCCCGTTCTCGGTGCTGTAGAGCGTGACCATCATGCCGGCCCAGTGCCCGCGGAAGCCCCCGTAGGCTTTGTAGCCCAGGTAGCCCTGTGTCTGATCCGCCCCGGCCATGAAATGGAAGAGGCCGCCTCTGAACGCAACGCGATCACGAGGACGGTTGACCGCGCCGCCGGCGCCCAAGTGGCGAAACGCCAACTCTACGGCCTCGATAGCATCGGTCATCGGCAACAGTCGGACGACATCCTCCTCGGTGAGATAGATGGCCCCTGGTGCATGGTCTTGGCTCACTTGACGCTCCCCTTCACCCGCCTGGCAAATTATCGAGACGGGCGGCGCTTCGGCCCGCTCGTCGGTCAGTATACTTACCTGGCAAGAGGACCATGATCCCATGGCGACAGTTGCCCCGCCCCGCCCACCGCCCGCTGCAGCGACACGCTCCCCCTGGGAGCAGTTCGACGCGCTCCCGGACGACACCAAGGCCGAGGTGATAGACGGTGAGTTGGTCTACGTGATGCCTGCAAGCAGCGCGCACAATCGTGTTGTTGGGATGGTGTACGCGCTGATGCTTGCCGTGGCGGCCAAGCAAGGGAGCGGCGAGGCCTTCACCGATCAGCTCGAGATGCGGCTTGGAGCACAGCGTTTCGTGCCCGACGTTTCTTTCGTCTGCACCGAGCATCTGGACCGCGTGCTGCCGACCCGCATCGAGGGGCCAGCCGACCTCGTGGTGGAGGTTCTGTCGCCGGATAGCGTAGCGCGCGACCGCGGCATCAAGCTCCGCGACTACGCGGCGGCTGGGGTACAGGAATACTGGCTGCTGGACCCCGAGGCCGAGCGGATCGAGATCTACGCCCGGCAGCCGGACGGCACGTTCGCACCGATGGCGGCAGATCGAAGCGGTGCAATGGAGTCGCGGGTCCTGCCGGGCCTGCGGTTGCAGCCGGAGTGGCTGTGGCCGGGCGCCGGCCGCCCACCCGACGTGCTGGCGGCGCTGCGGGCACATGGCATCGGCTAGTCGCGCCGCCCGGCTGCTCGCCTGGGTGCGGCTCACACACCCCTTCCCCGTCCTGCTCAAAGTCCTCGCCTGCGCCGCCTTTGCCTCCATCGCCACATCGGGCATACCGCCGCTCGCGCCGCTGGCCGCCCTGCTGGTCGCTGTCTGCCTCGTCAACGCCGGTATCGGCGCACTCAACGACTACTGCGACCGTGACCTCGACACCCAGAGCAAGCCGTCGAAGCCCCTGGTGCAAGGGCTGGTACAACCCTGGCCGGCGCTCGTGGTCGGCGTGGCGGCGCTCGCTACCGGCCTGTCCGCTACGCGCTGGCTCCCCTGGCCGGCTCGACTGAGTGCCGTCGTCTATGCCGCGGCCGGCATCGCCTACGATCTGGGACTGAAGTCCACCCGCTGGAGCTGGGCGCCGTTTGTCGTGGCCTTTCCGCTGCTCCCCATCTGGAGCTGGACGGCTGTGCGGGGCTGGGACCGCCGCCTGCGCTGGGTCTACCCGGTCGGTGCGCCCCTGGTGCTTGGCGTCCACCTAGCCAACACCCTGCCCGACCTCACCGCGGACCGCCGCAGCGGCGTCCAGGGCCTCGCGCACCGTCTCGGCCCCCGCTGGTCGCGCTACGTGTGCTGGGCCGGGTACCTCGTTGCCCAAGCCCTCGTACTCGCGCGGACGCGCCGCCCCACCGCCCCGGCCAGAGCCGCCCGCGCCGGTGCCGTATCCTCGGTCACCCTCCTGGCGGGCGCGATGCTCGTTGACCGCCTCCGCTCCCGCACCGCCCCCCGCGCCGCGCTCACCTGGCACTTTCGGCTCCTCGCCCTCGCCGCCGTGCCACTATCGGTCGGCTGGCTCCTCGCCCTCACCCACGACCAGCGTTGATCCCGGCCGCGCAACAGCCGTCGCGAGCGACCCTATTGCATCCCTACTTCAGAGTGATCGTAAGGTCCGTTCCGTAGCCAATCTCGGCCACCTTACAAGCCAGCTTGATGATACGCTCAATGTCCTCTTGATTGACGTTGAGACCAATCCAGTACCCCGAATGGAGTTGACGAGACTCCTGTGCAAGGTGTGGACTTCCCGGATAAAGTTCACTGCGATGCAGAGCAATATAGCGGCGCGTGCGGCCGTGTTTCGGAAGTGCTACGAAACTCTCAATGAATGACGAGTCGCGTTCGGTTAAGGTTTCGAAAACTTGGATTAGGACATCACGTTGGATCCGGCATGGGTAGAACTGATCGAAAAGGACAAAGCCAATGCCAGCAGGCGTGCCAGTTGGAGAGGGATGAGGAGACGTGAGTGGCTGAGGTAGTGGGACTCCGGCCGGCTCCGTGTTGAGCGGCTGAGGTAGCGTAACATCGGTAGACCCCGTCTCGTCTGGGGCAGGCGGAGGCTCCGAGGGTGTTGACGGCCGTGCCGTGGTGCGTGGCGATCTTGCGCCGGTTTGGTGGACCATTTCCTGGAGGAACCGTGCAACGGTGTCCGGGACGGGTCTGTAGCCGCATCGGTCCTCAACGCAGTCGGCGATCAAATCAATAAGAGACCTATCTTTCTCGTTAACCAACTTAGCCCAGGCCTGTGGCAGCGCCTCGTTAATTTGGCGCTCACGGTGGCGCGCATGGCGCTCACGGAGGACACCCTGATAGTCGTCTTGGGCGGCCTTGCGAGCGGCCCCGGAACGCACAGCATCGTAGCGCAGATAGCGCTCAAGTCTCTGGACGGACTCGGCAGTATCGCTCGCGGAGAGATCAAGCTTGCATACGCGCCGTTTGTCATAGCTTCCTTCCCCGGCAGGCAGGAAAAAGCTCCATTCGCGTCCGTCGGTGAGGACCGCCAGCGGTACGCCCTGATGGAAGGCGTATTCGAAAAGCTGACGTTCGGCCCCGGTCCCCTTGCCCACTCCTTTGACCTCGATAAAGATACGAGGCTCATTCGCTGGATGGCAGAGTGCAAAGTCAACGCGGCGGCCTTCAAGGGTGTACTCGGGATGGACGACTTGAGCTTCATGGATCGGCCACCCCAGTGTGCGAAGCAAGCGCAGGACGATACTCTGCGAAACGGCAGATTCGCTTGGATAGTGCCTCTGCCATATTTGCAGGTTCTCGCGGATATCCCTAATGTCTTGCTGCAGCATAGTCATCCTCCACCGTCCACAGACTTTACAATGCTTGCCGCTACTTTTCCAATGCTACTTGTCGGGCTAGGGCAGGCTGAAACCTACGATCAATCGGCTATGGGCCGGCCGGCCTCACCCGATCCGGAGTGAGGCCGGCCGCTGCCGGAGCTACGTGTCGAAGATGTCACTCACCGCACAGGTGAAGCCGGACAGTACCGCTAGGCCGTCGAGTGTATCGTGCTCATTGAGCGTCACGACCGCGCGGCCCGGCTCATACACGTCCACCGTGCGCGTGTCCGGCTGCACCACCCACACCAAGTCCACGCCGTACCGCACCCACATCCGCGCCTTGTCGGCCACCTCGCGCCGGCTGTCGCTGGGCGAGACGATCTCGACAACCAGATCGGGAGGTACCTCGGCGTAGCCGCTATCCATCGCGTTGAGCGGGATTTTCGCCACCGAGAAGTAGGCGATGTCCGGCTCGCGCACCGTATCCGGGTCGCGCTCCAGCCAGACGCCCAAGTCTGAGGTTGCCAAGCTGCCCAGCCTGCGCGGCTTGATGAAGCCGCCCAAGAGAATGGTCAGGTTCGCTGCGATCTTACTATGTGCATATCCTGATGGCATGGTCTCGTAGAGTACCCCCCGGATGAGCTCGCCACGCACCCCCTCGCCCGACAGGCGCAGGAGGTCATCGGCGGTCAGCAGCTTGGTCATGGTCGTCGCCATGTTCGTCTCCTTCCCGACTGGCTATTGCCAGACGCGCACTTCGCTGCCGCCCGCTCGTGCCGAGGCGTAGATCGCCTCCAGGATCGCTACCGACTTACGCCCTTCCTCGATGGGGCAGGCCAGCGCGGTGCCGTCGCGTAGCGCACCGACCACGTCCTCGATGATGTTCATGGGCCTTCCGGCGGGCAGGTCCGGCTCCCACGTCTCGCTCCCGTCGTCCGCCTCGTCCTGAAAGTGCCATTCCTGCACGCGCCAGTCGGTCAGGCGGATTGATCCATTGGTCCCCTGCGCCTCAATCGTCCGGTCGCCCTGCCCGTAAGAAACCGTCGTCGTCTCGATAGTGCCCCACGCTCCCGATGCGAAGTTCAGCCAAGCCTGGCACGTGTCCTCCGTCTCGATGGGCTGCTTGAAGACGTTCGTGCGTGCCCGGACGGAGACCACCGGCCCCATGAACCACTGGAGCAGGTCCAGCTCGTGGATGCTCTGGTTCGCCAGCGAGCCGCCACCATCGTAGCGCCAGGTACCGCGCCAGCCCGGCGGTGACCCGCCGGTGAAGTACGTCGCGGTGCGGTACGCTTTGACCCGCAGTTGTGCCAGCAACGGCCGGCCCAGCCGCCCGGCGTCGAGTGCCTGCTTGACCCGCCGCATGTCGTCCATGTAGCGCGACTGATAATCCACGGCGAGCAGCACACCGGCCTTGCGCGCGGCCGCCGCCATCGCATTGACCCGCGCCACCGTCACCTCCGGCGGCTTGGTCGTGATGACGTGCTTGCCCGCCTCCGCCGCGGCGATGGCCAAGTCGCCGTGCGTGCCGCTCGGCGTAAAGACACCGACCACGTCCACGTCGTCGCGGGCCATCAGCTCCGCGGGCGAGGTGGTCCAATCGCAGTCCCACTCTGCACCGCGCGCTTGCGCCGTCTCCGCCCGCAGATCGCAGACGGCTCGCAAGGCCGCACCTTCGGTTGCCAGGGTCATCTTGGCGCGATTGCCGCCCATCCCCGTACCGATAATCCCAAAACCTACCGTGCTCGTCGTACTCATAGCCCGCTCAGTCTCCTTCCGTCGTAGGGACACAGTATGCTATCACCCCCGCCTGCCCCCTATGTTCCCTCCCCTGCCGGAGCGAGGGAGGGCGAGGGTAGGGGCCATTCATCCCTCCACTTCACCCCCGCTTGCCCCCTATGTTCCCTCCCCTGCCGGAGCGGGGGAGGGCTAGGGAGGGGGCCACGCCCCCCACTACACCGGCCGCAATTCGAGCCACTGGTAGTGCTGCCCGAGGAACGGCAGCAGCGTGGCCGCCTCCACCGCCAGCATAAGCACGAGCACCAGCACCGGCAACCAGCGTCGCTGGGCGCTGGGCAGCAGGCCGGCCCAGCCGACGACCAGCAGGATCGCAATGGCCGGCAGCGCCGGGAGCATGAACTTGGCTTGTGCTGCGCCACCCAGCAAGATTTCCTTCTCTACCCCCAAGCTGTAGCGATAGCCGATAATCAGCAGTTGGATCAGCACGGAGCCGATCAACACCAGCGCCGGCGCGCGCTGCAAGGGACCGTCCCCGCGCACGATTGCCAGCCGCAGGCCGCCCGCCACGGCAACGAGCACCAACAGCATGGTGGCGATAGTCGCACCCGGAATCGCCGGGACCACGTAGTCCGGCTGCACCCAAAACGTGCGAAACGTCTCGCTCAGTCCGCCCGGTGCGAGCAGGTAATTCACTGGCAAGCGCCAGGCAGCCGGCAGCAGAAACGGCAGTTGGAGCGTGACGAAAAAGCTCTTCGGCGCCAAGCGCACGACCAGCAGCAGGCTGGCGAGGCCGACCAGCACGCTCGCCACGCCGGCGCCGACCAGCCAACGGTCGGAGATGGACCACCGCAGGCCAGGTATGCGCTGTCCGGTCCCATCGGCGGCGACGGCAGTGCCGTCTTGCCGGGCCGCTTGCCGCGGTCGCCGCAGGGCCGCGACCACGAGCAAGCCGGCGACGACGACCGCTCCCCACCCGGTTGACTTGGTTGCGACGGCGGCCAGCGCCGTACCAATCAGCACAAGGGCACAGCGACGTGTCCAGCCGTGACCGACGATCACGACGGCTGCCGCCGTGCTCGCCGCCGCCAGCGCAATCGCCAGCGGGTCATTGGCCGCGCTGGCCATCGTGAATTGGTGGATCGGCGCCAGCCCGGCGACGAGCGCGGCTGCCAGCGCGAGCGTAGGTGCCGCGGCCGGGTCGCCACGCAAGGCATAGCGCGCCGTGACGTAGGTGACGGCCGTGGTCAATGTGCCCAGTAGGACCGAGGCCAAGCGCAGCGGCAGCAGCGCCTGCCAGTCGGGGTGCTCCGGACCGACGGGGATGCCGAGCAGACGGATAACAAGCGCCGCCGCGACGTAGTAGGTGGGCGGTTGGTGTTGAGAGACGCGCTCCTCGTCAGGTACGTCCAGGTCCAGGAACGCGGCAACTTCGAGAAAGTGGCCCCACTCGTCCGGACCGTTGAACAGGGGGTTGACGAGTGCGCCGAGCAGACCGCGCGTGGCCACGAACGCCAGGATCAACCCCAGCGCCATCCACTGCCTACTGGGACGCCACGATCCTCGGCCGGCTGCGGTGCTGTGGGCCAACCGGTCAGTCGGATTGCTGGCCGATGTAGCCGAGGAGTATCTGGTCAATCACCTGCTCCACGGGCGCGAGATCGTCCGTAAAGACCGGCGTTCCCTCGGGGCGCTCGTTGTACTCACGCACGTTCGCGCGCGCGATGGCGGCAACTTGCCCTAACACCGGATGCTCGATCCGGGCCAGATTGTCCTGGAAGGCTTGCAAACTACCGCGCTCATCGGTACCGACCACGATGCTGTTGATCGCGGACGGGATGTCTATGACAAAGACGTGCGGATGCACCAGCTTCATCGTCGAGGCGAGCGCATCCACCAGCCGCAGGTCCGTTGCCGTCCGCCCGACGTTGATCGCGGTCACGCCGCCGGGGTTGAGCAGGTCGCGGATTTCGATGAAGAACTCGCGGGTCGTCATGTGGAACGGGATATAGGGCTGCCGATATGCGTCAATCCCGACCACGTCGTAAGTCTTGTCGGCGGTACGCAGGTAGTAGCGGCCGTCTTGGGCGGTAATCCGCGCGTTCGGCATCGTCATGTGGAAGAAGCGCCGTCCCACGTCAATGATCCGCGGGTCAATCTCGACGCCTTCCAGCATGATTGGCCCATAGACGGCGGTGTATTGGCGCAGGGTCGTGCCGGCGGCCGAGCCGAGCATGAGCATGCTCTGCACGTCCGCGGGCTGCTTGTCCGGAATGAAGTAGGGCGCGACGAGGAAATAGTCCCACGGACCGCCGGTGAGTAGCTGCTCAGGATGGTAGATCGAATGAACCGCGTGCCCCTCGTTCAAGGCCAAGTCTACGCGGTCCCCGTACTGCACCACCTGGATGTAGTTGTACGCCGATTCCGTCTCGTAGAGCAGCTCACCATACGCTGCCGCCCGAATGACCCCCGGCCGCCAGACGGTCAGGGCCACCAGCACAATGAGCATCAGGAAGTAAAGCCACAGCCGCGGCGATAGCCAACTCGGCCCGCCCCCCGCGGCTCGCCATTCGATGAACAGGCCGATGAGGGAGCAGACGAATAGGGTCAGCGAGAAGAGCATGAAGGTGCGCGTGGTGCCGATGTTCGGGACCAGCACCAGCACGGGCAGAAACGCGCCGGCCAGACTGCCGATAGTCGAGAGCGCATAGAGACTGCCGGCCGTGCTCCCGCTCGACCGGACCCCTTCGACCCGCACGCGAATGGCGAAGGGCGCCACGCAGCCCAGCAGCGTAATCGGCACCAGGAACAGCAGCACCACTCCGACCAGCGATCCCCAGAAGATACCGAGCGAATAGCTCGCAAACCCCTCGGCGGAGAAGCGCAGGATGGGGCGCGACAGCAGCGGGATCAGGCCGCAGAAGAAAGCCGCCCACGCGGTGATCTGGTAGAGCACCGTGCGGCGGGGATAGCGGTCGGCCAGCCGCCCTCCCAGCCAGTTGCCCACGGCGAGATAGAGCAGGACAAAGCCGATCAGGTTGGCCCAGATAAACAGCGATGTCCCGAAATAGGGCGCGATCAACCGTGAGCCGGAAAGCTCAACACCCAGCACCGTCATCCCGGCGACGAAGACAATCAGGTAGAGCACAGTGGTAGTCTCCCAGTGCGGTATCCGCGCGGACCTGTCATAATCACTGGCGCCCTCGTGCCGGCGTGGTGGATTAGGATAGTAGTCTACCCTATCACCGGCCGCTCGTACCGGCCTGTGCCGAGCCGGGGACAGCAGCCTTCATTCCCCTTTGTAGGTAAACACATGAGCCGTATTGCGCCAGCGTTCGAGCAGAGTCGCCGCGAAGGTCGTGTCTCGCTCCTAGGCTTCCTCACCGTGGGCTATCCGACCCTCTCCGCAACCATGGAGTTCGTGCCGGCCCTCCTCGAAGGCGGATTCGATGCAGTGGAGTTGGGTGTTCCGTTTTCCGACCCTATTGGTGAGGGGCCGACCATCCAGCGTTCGTCCCAATGGGCGCTGGAGCGCGGCGTCACGCTCACCACCTGCCTCGACATAATCCGTCGTCTGCGCCAGGAAGCCGGCGTGCAGGCGCCGCTACTCCTGATGGGCTATTACAACCCGTTCTTGGCCTATGGCCTGGAACACCTCGCCGCTGCCTCGGCGGACGCGGGCGTGGATGGCTTTACTGTGCCGGACCTGCCACCGGAAGAGGGCCCGGTGCTGAGTCAGGCATGTCAGCCGCACGATCTCGACGTGACATATCTGGCCGCGGCCACCAGCACGCCGGAGCGGCTGGCGATGATCGCCGCGGCGGCAAGCGGTTATATCTACTGCGTGTCGCTGCTCGGCGTCACCGGCGCCCGCAGCAGCCTTTCGGACGAGCTACCGGAGTTTATCGCGCGCGTCCGGGCACTTTCTGACCTGCCCTTGGCGGTGGGTTTCGGCATTTCCCGGCCGGAGCACGTCGCCGCCGTCGCCCGCCTCGCCGACGGCGCGATCATCGGCAGTGCCCTGATTGACTTGCTTGACCGCACGCCGCCGCGAAAGCAGGCCGCCGCACTTCGTACCTACGCCGCCGAGATGCGTGCGGCAGCCGCGGGCTAGTACCACCCTTCCCCCGGCTGCCGTCATTCCCGCCTGCACGGGAATCCACGTCCCCCCGCCGCAGCGGGGGGACCATAGGGGGGCCGGTAGCCCCTTTCCTGGCGGGAGGGGGTTGGGGGCAGGTCCACGCCCTAGAGCGCCTGCTCGTACAGCGCGACGATCTCGCTCGCCTCCGGCACCCGCGGGTTGTTGGCCGGGCTTCCGCTGTCCAGCGCATCGTTCGCCATCGCCTCGACCACGGGCATCAGTTGGTCGCGTCCGACACCCAGCGCCGTTAGACCCGGCACTTCGACGTCGCTGCATAGGCTTTGCACGGCCACGATGGCGCGCTCGGCGGCCGCTGCCGCGGACAGCCCCGAAACCTCCTCACCGAGCGCCCGCGCAATCTCCGCGTACTGCCCGGTGGCCTCCGGTGCGGTGTAGGCCATCACGTGCGGCAGCAGCACGGCGTTGGATAGCCCGTGCGGCACGCCGAAATACGCGCCGAGCGGTCGGGCCATCCCGTGGACGAGTGCAACCGAGGCGTTCGTGAAGGACATTCCGGCGACGAGTGCCCCGTCCATCATCGCGCGCCGCGCAGCCAGGTCCTGGCCGTTAGCCCACGCCTGCCGCAGGTTGGCGCCGATCATGCTAATTGCCGACAGCGCCAATGAGCTGGATAGCGGCTGGGCGCGCCGCGAGATGTACGATTCGATGGCGTGGGTGAGCGCGTCAATGCCGGCCGAGGCCGTCACCGGCGGCGGCGCGGTCAACGTGAGGTTCGGGTCGGCGACCGCCACGTCCGGGATGACCGTGGCGCTGCCGATAAGCATCTTCACGTCGCGCGCCCGGTCGGTGAGAATCGTAAAGCGCGTCACCTCGCTGCCCGTGCCGGCGGTCGTGGGGATGGCGACCAGCGGCGCGCGTCCAGGCGGAATCTGGTCCTGCCCTTGATAGAGCGACAGCGGCCCCGGGTGAACGCCCCGCACGGCAACCGCCTTCGCCGTGTCGAGTGCGCTGCCACCACCGAGACCCACCACCCCATTGGCGCCGGCGGCCTCGTAGATGGCCACGGCCGCTTCCACGTCGTCGGTCGTCGGCTCGGCGTTGATCTCGTCGAAGATGGTCGTCGCTACGCCGGCGGCGCTCAACACGGCCGTTGCCTCGTCAACCGCCCCGCTTTCGCGCAGCGGAGTCGCGGTAACCACCAGCGCGTGATTGACACCCAGCTCCGCCGTGGCCGCGCCCGTCTGACCGAGGCAGCCCGGTCCCGTGAGGATGAGTCCCGGCAGCCTGAATTCTCGTCCTCCGTTCGCACTTGTCATCGCTCTCTCTCCTTCTGCACAAGCGTTCGGTAGTCTGTAGTCCGTGGCCGGTGGCCGGTTTGCCCACTCCTTATACCAGGTGGCAATAGCGCCGTCATGGATAACCGGTACGCTGCTCGGCCCCCTCCCTGGCCCTCCCCCCGGAGCCAACTCCAGGAAAAGAAAGCGACCGTCCCCCCGTCGCAACGGGGGGACCATAGGGGGGCCAGACCTCCGTCATTCCCGCGCACGCGGGAATCTACTCCCCCTCTCTATCGCTCGGCGATGGAGAGGGGGCCGGGGGGGGTGAGGCATGGTCCACTCCTGCCCTAACCTCTCGCCAGTGCCCTACCCGGCAGCGCCTGAGTCGTCTGGCCCTGATGCAGGACGAACTCGCCAGCGACTAGCACGGAGTCAATGCCGCTGGCGTATTGGAGCGGATTGTCGAACGTGGCGTGGTCGGTGATGGATTCCGGGTCGAATACCGTAATGTCCGCCACGCGGCCGGCTGCCACCAGGCCACGATCTCGCAGGCCTAGCCGTTGTGCAGGCGCCGAGGTGATCTTGCGGATGGCCTCCGGCAGCGGCAGCAGCCCCTCGTCGCGCACGAACGTCCCGAGGTACCGCGGGAATGTGCCGAAGTAGCGGGGATGGGGCCGGCCACGCAGGGACGGCGCACCGATGGTGACGGCGTTGCCGTCCGAGCCGATCATGCCGAGCGGATGCTGCATCAATAGGCGGGTGTTGTCCAGATTTTGCAGGTGGAACGTGGCCGCCGCCCGGCACTCGGTCAGCACCAGCAAGGCCTCAAGCGGCTCTACGCCCATGATCTCGGCCACTTGGCCGACGGTCTTGCCCGACCACGCCGGGTCGCCAGGCGCCTCCAGGTCGGTCACACGAATCCCCTCCCAGTCCCACGGCTCCGGGCCGCGGCCCCGACCTTCGCGTAGCTCGTCGCGGATCATCCGGCGTGTATCGGGGTCACGCAGCCGTGCCAGGAGCGCCGCGGCGCCGCCTTCCTGCGCCCACGCCGGCATCACCTGGTCCGTGGTGCTCATGCCGGCGTCGTAGGGATACACGTCGAAGGTCACGTCTATACCGCGGGCGGTCTCACGGTCCAGGAGGTCGAGGATTTCGGGGAGCAGGTGCCAAAAGTGCTTACCCCCGACGTTGTTGTGGGACATCTGGGCGGGCAGCCCGGCGCGGCGGACGATTTCCAGCGTCTCCAGCCTGGCCTCGTACTGCGTCTCCATCTCCACTCGTTGATGGGCCGCGTAGAAGCCGCCGTACTGCCCCACGACCTCGGCCAAGCCGACCAACTCCTCCGTATCGGCGTACCCACTGGGCGCGTAGGTAAGCCCGACCGACATGCCGACGGCGCCTTGCTCCATCGCCTCCGCCACCAGCCGGCGCATCTCCGCCAGCTCGTCTGCCGTCGGTGCCCGCTGGTCATAGCCCATCGCCGCCGTGCGGATCGCAGTGTGTCCCACCAAAGAGGCCACGTTGAGCGCGGCGCCCTGCGAATTGAAGCGCCGCCGGTAGCCCTCCAAGTCCGTCCAGTCCCACTCCACGTCCGCCGCCGACAGCCAGGTCAGTGTCTCCCGCAGGGCCGCGGGACCGTCCGTGCTCACGGGATAGCAGCCGAGCGAGCAGTTGCCGATCACGTTGGTCGTCACACCCTGGCGCACCATCCCCTCGCCGTGCGGATCGAGCAGCAGCGTGAAGTCGGAGTGCGTATGGATGTCAATGAAGCCGGGCGAGACGACCTTGCCGGTGGCATCCAGCGTCTGCGCCGCCGTTGCCGCGGCGAGATCGTCCACCGCGACAATGCGGTTGCCGCGAATACCCACGTCGGCCCCGACGCCGGGCTGCCCGGAGCCGTCTATCACCGTGCCGTTGCGGATGATCAGATCGAATTCCATCGTGGTGGCTGTCTCCTTCTTGCGTCATTCCCCCGAACGGAGCCGTTGCCTAAATCGTCATTGCTGCGAAAATGCCCCGAGTCCGTCATTCCCGCGAAAGCGGGAATCCAGGGCCATACAGCCCCCGGTCTGGTTCCCTCCCCCTGTCGCAACGGGGGAGGGTGAGGGTGGGGGCCTGGCGTCGTCGTTGCCGGCCTGGGGCAAGGATACCGGTTCTGCGGCCTTATCCGTGCGGGTATTCCTGCTGGTCGCGCCGCACGCCGGCGAGATGATGCTCAATCTCGTCCGTGGACCAGCGGAACACGGCCATGTGGTAGTTCTGATGATGCACTGCGCCGATGGCGTAGTAGGCCGTGACCAGCGTGCCGTCAGCCAATTGGACGGTTGAGGGGTACCCCAAGTCGGCGCGACCGATGTGCGAGAGATCGCCGACCAAGGCGAGCGGCGGCGCCCACGTGGCGCCCTGATCCTCGCTCACCCGCACGAACACACCGTAGCAGCCGCGCACCCGGTTGCCGCAGGTGAAGAGTATGCGCCCATCCTGCAATTGGAGCAGGTTGCCGGGGTGCTGCCACGGCAGCGTCAGCGGGTTTTGCTGTTCCCAGGTCGTTGCGGTGCGGTCACCGCGACAGAGCGTGACCCAAGCATTGCTGTGCGGGCTACTGGGATTCCCATAGTCGTTCAGCGTTCGGGCCGCGGCGAGCCAGTGCCCGTCCGGGGCCTGCAAAATGTCCGTCTCGGTGAACCCGTCGCGCCCGATGACTTGAGCTACCCCCCAGTTTCGCCCGTTGTCGGTGCTGCGGAAGATGTAGGCCGAGCTGAGACGCGACGCCATCTCCGGGCTACTCATCCGGCAATCATAAGCAGCGACATAGAGGTTGCCGTCCTGCCCGACACGCACGTTGCCGAACGGTATCAGCTTGCCCGCGCCGGGCGGCCCGGTCATCGTTTCCGCCATGTCCCACGTATGACCGGCATCGGTCGAGCGGCACACCAGGGGATCGAGCAGGTTGTCGGTGCGGATTGGCAGCCGCTGCGGCCGCAGCCAGCCGCCGACCAGCGCAATCAACGTGCCGTCGTGGCCCATTCCGCCAGCGACGTTGAACCGCGATTCCCCCGGCGGATGCTGCGTGACCATGCTCCGCCGCGTCCAGGGCGGCCGACCATCGCGGCTGACCCATAGCTCGATGTCGCCCTCGACGCGGCCATGACTCCCTTGGTTGAAGACGAGCGCGCCGATGCAGCCGTCGTCGAGGATGGTCAGATTGGGCCAGGCGCAATAGCCGTCAACCGCGATATAGTGCTCGAACTCCCGCAGCTCACTCAACATGACAACTCTTCCTCAGGTGACCTCCGTAGGGCGCAACATGTTGCGCCCGTCCCCCCGCCGCAGCGGGGGGACCATAGGGGGCCAATAATGCACCGCCCTGATGGATCGGTACTATTGATGACTGCCCAGCCGCCGGGCGGCCCGCTCGTGGGCACGGGCAAACTCCTCCGTCCCGTCGTCCTCCCACAGCTCCATCCTCACGCCCCGGATGGCCCCTTCCTCCTGCCCGGTCAGTTGGCTAAACCATCTGCCCGCCTCGGGATGACTGACCCAGTGGGAGAATGACGAGGTGTGTAGCTCACTGCCGTTCGGCAGACGAATGATGCCGATGTGCTTGGGTGGTACCGTCGGCTCGTTCGCGGCCACCCGCGCCAGCGCCTCCTCATCCACCTCCACGCCCAGTCCCGGCCCCTCCGGCACCGGCGAGAAGCCTTCGATCACCGGGATGCGCTCAGAGGCAATGTCCTCCTCGTATTGATCGTCCAAGTTGACCGAGTGGCCGGTGGCCGTCGGGAGCACCGCCATCACGTGCAGCGTCAACGCCTTGGCCAATGTCCCCCCACCGCCGAACTGCACGGAGACCTGCGTGTTGGCTCGACCGTAGTAGGCGGCCCCCAGAGTGAGCGTCTCCCCAATGCTGCCGCCGAGCATATAGCAATCCGCCGCGCCGAGCAGTAGCTCCTGCAAATGCCCCACCGGCGACTTGTGCATGATGATCGGCAGCCGCGTTTGCTCCCGCAGGCGCCGCCAGCCGTCCAGGTCGTGCGCCGTCAACGGGTCCTCGATGTAGCCGACTACGGGATAGTGCTCTAGCTCGCGGATAAGCGGTAGCGCCGCGGCGAGCGTGCGGTTGGAGTTGAAGTCGTAGTGAATCTTGAACCCCGGCGGAGCGACCTCCTGCACCGCTTTAGTCTGCTCGATCACGTCGTAGTAGGCGCAGGTGTGCATCTTGAAGATGGTGTAGCCCTCCGCTGCCGCGCGTTGCACCTCAGCCGCGAATAACTCCGGCGAGGCGGTCCGGGTCCAGGCCGCAACCGACACGCCGTCTCGCACCTTCTGCCCCATCAGCTTGTAGGCCGGAATGTCGAGGTATTTCCCCATCACGTCGTAGAGCGCACCGCCCAAGCCGGGATTGAGGGTGTTGTTGATGAAGTCGAATGGGCTGCGACCAATCAGCGGCTCGACATACGACCGCGGCGGCGGCGTGCAGCGAAACTCGCCGTAGCCCACGACCCCCGCATCCGTCTGCACCTTGAACACCGTCAGGTGGTTCATATCGTGAAAGCGCGCCGTATAGGCCGCGTTGCGCGCGGCAATGCGCGGGTAGATCGGAATGATCTCGATGTCCGTGATCTTCATAGCGACTGCTCCGTTTCAGGCGTAGACCTGCCCCCACCCCCCTCACGTTAGAGAAGGTACTGCCGGGTGTTGTGCCGCGCCCCTTCCCTGCCAGGGAAGGGGCCGGGGGTTAGGTCCGCCCCTCACCCCACCGGCGTATAAGTGTCAATACTATGTGCCCGCAGCGCGTCATCGTCGAACGCAATCCCCAAGCCCGGTCCGGGCGGTACCTGCAAGTGCCCGGCTTCATAGTGGATCGGCTCCTGCAAGAGCACGTCGCCGAGCGGGTTCGGACGCTCCGGACCGCGATATTCGCAGATCAGGAAGTTCGGCGATGCCGCGGCCAGATGTAGCGCCGCCGCCACGTGGATGGATGACCCCATACTGACGTGCGCGCACCACGGCACGTTGAACAGATCGGCCACCAGTGCGATCTTGCGCCCCTCGGAGATGCCACCGGCGCGGCAAATGTCGGGCAGGATCACGTCGGCCGCGCGCCGGCGCAGCTTTTCGTGGAACTGCCAGCGCGTGCATTCGGTCTCGCCGCTGGCAATCGGCAGGTCCAACGCGGCGCACAACGCGGCGTAGCCGTCGAGGTCTTCGGGCGGCAGCGGGTCTTCAAACCAGCCCACTCCCATCCGCTCCAGCGCGCGGCCGATCTGCGTGGCAGTGCGCGTATCGTAGGCACCGTGGGCGTCTACCATCACGGTAGCCCGCTCTCCGACGGATTCGGTTACCGCCTCAATGGTCGCAAGGTCGCCGCGCCAGTCGTTGCGGCCGAGATGCAGCTTGAGCGCCGTGAATCCCTGTTCCACGTACTGCTCGGCGGCCGTGATGCGCTCCTCCAGCGTGTCGCCGGGCAGCCCGCTATAGCAGGGAATGGCGGTGTTGAACGGACCGCCGAGTAGCTGATAAACCGGCTGGTCGAGCGCCTTACCTGCCAGGTCCCACAGCGCAATGTCAATCGCGGCCAGCGATTCCAGCATGAAGCCGGAGCCGTGCCCGCGCAGGCGCATTGAGGCGTAGAGATGGTCCCACAGCACTTCGATAGCCAGCGGATTCTGCCCCAGCAGCAGCGGCGCGAAGAGGTCCGCAATGACGGCCTTGGCCACGCCGGGCACCGGCGGCGAATGCGCCTCACCCCATCCCACGAGGCCGGTATCGGAGGTCACCCGCACCAACAGTGTTTGCTCTTGGGCCGGATAGGCACAGAGATGGCGCCCCTCGTTGCGGTCCAGCACCCCGCCCGCCCCGCCCATCGTATGCCGGTCCCGGACCAGAACTCGCGTTGGTCGCAACCCCATTTCCGCCATGTAATCGCGGTCGGCAACTATGTGGAACGTCTCCACGTTCGCAATCTTCATCCGCATGTCCTTTCTCCAGCCCCGTCATTCCTGCGAAAGGAGACCTTTGCAAAACTCGTCATTCCCGCGCACGCGGGAATCCATGTCCCCCCGCATTGCGGGGGGACCATAGGGGGGCCAGTACCCCCAACCCATCCTGTCCATCCATGTAACTACCGCCCCTCACCCCGCCGATGTATACGGGTCCAGGCTGCGGGCCGCCAGCGCGTCGTCGTCGAACGTAATCCCCAGGCCCGGCCCCGGCGGTACCTGCAAGTGCCCGTCCGCGTAGTGGATTGGCTCCTGCAAGAGCATGTCGCCGAGTGGGTTGGGTCGCAGCGGCCCGCGGTATTCGCAGATCAGAAAATTCGGCGTCGCAGCAGCCAGATGCAGGGCGGCCGCCACGTGGATAGCTGATCTCATGCTCACGTGCGCGCACCACGGCACGTTGAACAGATCGGCCACCTGCGCGATCTTGCGTCCCTCGGAGATGCCACCGGCACGACAGATGTCGGGCAAGACAATATCGGCCCCCCGCCGCCGCAGCTTCTCATTGAACTGCCAGCGGGTACATTCGGTCTCGCCACTGGCGATGGGCATGTCCAGCGCGGCGCACAGCGCGGCGTACCCGTCGAGGTCCTCGGGCGGCAGCGGGTCTTCCAGCCAGCCCACGCCCATCCGCTCCAGCTCCCGGCCGGCCGGGATGGCGGTGCGCGCATCGTAGGCGCCGTGGGCGTCCACGAGCACGGTGGCTTGTCCCTTCACGGCCTCGACCACCGCCCCAACCTCCGCTAAGGCGCTGCTCGTATCGCCCAAGGCGGTGCCGGTCTTCATGGCAGTGAATCCCATGTCCACGTACTTTTGGGCATAGGCAATCCGCTCCTCTACCGTCTCGCCCGGCAGCCCGGTATAGCAGGGAATGCGCGTGCGGAACGGGCCGCCGAGTAGTTGGTACACCGGCTGGTCGAGCGCCTTACCGACCAGGTCCCACAGGGCAATGTCAATCGCGGCCAGCGATTCCAGCATGAAGCCGGAGCCGTGTCCGCGCAGGCGCATCGAGGCGTAGAGATGGTCCCAGAGCACTTCGATGGCCAGCGGATTCTGCCCCAGCAGCAGCGGCGCGAAGAGGTCCGCAATCACGGCCTTGGCCACGCCGGGCACCGGCGGCGAGTGCGCCTCGCCCCACCCAACTAAGCCGTCGTCCGAGATCAGCCGCACCAACAGCGTCTGATCTATCGCCGGATAGGCACAGAGATGCCGGCCCGTGTTGTGATCCAGCGCCCTGACTCCGTGCTCGGCGCCGCTCTGACGCCGCTCCACGGTCCCGGCCGCCGCGTGCGCCTCCCGGTCGGCAACGATGTGAAAAGACTCGACCTTGGCAATCTTCATGCTCATGCCCTTCCGCCAGCCCCCGTCCCTGCCCCTACAAGGGTAAGTTTTTCGTGTGGAGCGGCGGACCGGCCCCCACCCCCCGTCATTCCTGCTGACTGACTCATTCGTCATTCCCGCGAAAGCGGGAATCCACCCCCTCTCCCAGCGGGAGAGGGCCGGGGTGAGGGCAGCCAGGGACGGGGGTTAGGTTCAATCCGTCCCTACGCAAAAACTACCCTTGTCAGGACCCCGTCCCCCCGCTACGGCGGGGGACCACAGGGGGTATCTCTCGACTCCCTGACAGCGGCGGTCCGTCGCCGCCCGCACTCCCCTCCCCCGTCGGGACGGGGGAGGGCCAGGGAGGGGGCCAGACCACTCCCTACCGGTCGTCGAACGAGCGCTCTCGGGCCAACGTCTGCAAGCCGAAGATCGCGCGGCCGGCTTGGAAGTTGTCCTCGAACGGTGACTTGGGCCACGGCATCCGCACGTCGTGGGCGATCACCCGCGGCGTCACCGTCGGCTCCCCCCGCACCATGAAATCGTTCCACTGCTCAAGGTCCACAAACCGCGGGTCGCCGGCCAGGAGCCAGGCGTCGGCCGCCGCATAGGTGTAGATCAACAGTCGCCTCGACTTGCCGGAGCGATTGGGCGCGGAGGCGTGGAGCATCCGCGTGTGGTGGATGGTGATGCCGCCGGCGCCGACCTCCACCGGAACGGCCGTGCTGAGGTCCGCTTCACCCCGGCTCGGTGTGACTGCGCCGATGAAGTAGCCGTCCTGATGATGATCCAGGACCGGCCCTTTGTGCGAGCCGGGGATCATCAACATGCAGCCGTTCTCCAGCGTATGGTCGTCGAGGCACACGCCGACGGCCAGCACGTCATCGTTGGTGTAGGGATAGAAGGCGATGTCCTGATGCCACTCGACGGCGCTGCCGCCCCCGGCCGTCTTCATGTTCAGCTTCTCGCCTTGATGGCGGATGTCCGGGCCGAGCAGCGGCTCGATCACATCCAGAATGGCGTCCGAGCGGTATAGCTCCCCGAAGAACGGATGGCGCTTGCTCGGCGCGTTGATGCGGGCCAGTCGCGGTGTCTCGGTGCTATGTCCCTCTTCCAGCGCAAAGGCCTCGGTGTTGCTCGTCACGCTGCGGGATTGCTCGACCAGATCGTCCACGATCCGCTGCGCCGTGGCCAACTGCTCCGCACTGAGCACGTTCTCGACGGTGAGGTACCCGTTGTTGCGGTAGAACTCGACCTGCGCCGGACTGAGCCGGGCACGCTCAACGGTAACCATCGGTAACTCCTCCCTGTGGTGCGCTGCCGCGGGTCACGACATAACAAGAAGCGGCCGGGTGATACAGCCACCCGGCCGCTGATGGACGATCTCGTCAGCGCACCCTTTAGCCTGCGGCTAGCGCAAAAGCCTCGTCCACTTCCACCTGAGCCGCTCTCGCGGTCTCGTCAATCACCGACTTGACGCTCGCCTCACCTCTGAGCACCTTCCCGTGCATGTCCGCGCCATTCATCGCCCGAATCAGCGCGGCCAAGCCCAGCGAGGCCGGCGCCGGCGTCGCGGCATTGATCGTCTCCAGCACGGTGTCCCAGCCCGGATTGGCCTTGTAGTACACCGGGTCCTCGGCCACCGGCCGATACATCGTGCCCCGACCCATCGAAGTCATCAGATGCCGGTGTCCATCGTCCTGCGACATCCACCGCTCCAGCAGCCAGGCCTCATCGGGATTCTTCAGCCCGGCGCCCATCGCCCAAGTCCAGGTGTATTGGGCCAGGGTAGTCTGCTTGGAGTTCGCGTTGTTGGCGTTGCGCGGCATCCGCGATGCGCCCATCTTCAGATTCGGCGCAGCATCGGGAGCGTTGATCCACTGCCAGGGACCACTCATCAAGATGCCCATCTTGCCGTTGTAGAAGATCGGATCGAGACCCGGCTGCCCTTCCTTCTGCTGGGCCTTCATGAAGGCGTCGAACTTGTTCCACTCGCCGTAGGCCTGATTGACGGCATCGGTCGGATAGGTGAGCGCCTCGATCCCCAGCTCGTCGTTGAAGGCGACCGTCTTGCCGTCGCCCTCGAACAGACGGCCCGTATTCACCGTATGCCAGACGTAGAAGGCAGTACCCGGATAGTTGAAGCCCACCTGCTTGAACGAGTCACCATCCGGCTCGGTCAGAATCTTCGCCGATTCGAGCAGCCCCTGCCACGTAGTCAACTCGTTCGGGTCAATACCCTTCGCTGCCAGCATGTCCTCGTTGTAGAAGACATAGGGGTTGTCGCCCGACGCCGTCTGCGGCAGCGCGTAGGTCCGGCCGTCGAGTTGGATGAACGGAATGATCGCCGGGAAGTACAACTCTTCCAAGCTCCGCTTGTCGCGCGTCAGGTAATCGTCAATCCAGGTGAGCGCATTCCGCCGTGCCAGGTCAATGGTGGCGCGCCCGTGGATCATGAAGACGTCCGGGGGTGAGCCGGCAGCGATGGCGGCGATGATCTTCCCGATCGGCACTCCGCCGTCTACACCAGGCCCGCCCGGTGTCAAGTTCATCGTCAAGTCAACGAGAATGTTCTCGTGTTTCTCCTCGAACATCTCGATGGCCTGATCAACAAGCGGCTCACGCGCCGGGCCATTCCAGCGGTGCTGGAAATCGAGTGTCACGGGCGCCTTTGCAGCAGCGCCCTGTGCGCCCTGTGCGCCCTGTGCGCCTTGCACGCCCGTCTCACCCTTCGCTCCCGCTGGCCCCGCTGGCCCCGCGGGACCGGCCTGTGGCTGGCCGACATAGCGAACGGTTGGCTCGCCGCACGCGGCGGCTACCAGTCCACCCAAAGCGGCGGCTGCGCCGCCCAAATAGCGTCTCCGCACGATACCTGCCATTCCCGGTGCCTCCTTTTCCCTCGTGGACGTGTCGGCCACGCCCACTCGACCGGTAACTTTCGCTCCTTATGGTACCACCTGTCACTGAACGGCAGCAACAGCCCGCAATCTCTGCGGCCGGTGTGTCGCACTCCCGATACCGACTGCCGCGGCGCGCGCTGCTCGCAGCTCCATGGCTGCATCCCTCCGCCAGTGCATTGCCATCAGGAAAAGCAAGTGGCCGGGGCACATGCCCCGGCCACGGACGATCCTGTGCGTGTGCTGATTAACCCTGTGCGGCCTCGTGGGCCTTGTCCAGCTCGAACTGGGCCTTTTCAGCAGCCTGTTCCAGGGCGGCGGCAACACCGAGTTCGCCCTGGACTACCTGCTGGGTAACTGCGTTGATGTGGGTCATGGCAGGTCCGGCTCCCTTCGCAATGGGCAGGGGGGTTGCCGCGTTGATCGTTTCGAGGACCAGGTCCCAGCCAGGATTTGCGTCGTAGTACAGCTGGTCCATGACCACGGGCTTGTACATGGTGGCGCGGCCCATCCCGGTCATCAGCCGCCGGTGGCCTTCGTCCTGCGACATCCACCGCTCCAGCAGCCAAGCCTCGTCGGGATTCTTGGGGCCGGCCCCTGTGGCCCAGGTCCACACACTGCCCGCCAACGTGGTCTGCTTGGAGTTGGGGTTCTCGGCGTTGCGCGGCATGCGCTCCGTGCCCCAGTTGAGGTTGGGCGCCGCTTTCGGCACGCTCACCCAATACCACGGACCGCTCGTCGAAATGGCCAGCTTGCCGTTGGCAAACAGTGAATCCACCGGAGCCGACATCTCGACCGTATGCTCCTTGATGTAGGTCTCGAGCTTTGGCCACGAGCCATAGACTTGCTTGACCGCCTCGGTTGAATGGGTGAGCGCCTCGCGGCCAATGGCATCATTGAACAGCACTTTGCGACCATCGGCATCCCAGAACTGGCCGCCATTAAGCGTGTGCCACGTGGAGAAGCTGCCAGGATAGCGATAGCCTATCTCCTTGAAGCTGTCTCCCTGCGACACGGTGAGAGTCCTGGCCGCCTGTAGCAAACCTTGCCAGGTCTTGAGGTCGTCCGGGTTGACCCCCTTGGCCGCCAGCATGTCCTTGTTGTAGTGGTTGTAGGGGTTGTCACCCGATGCCGTCTGGGACAGGGCATAGGTCTTCCCGTCCAGTTGGATATAGGGTAGAACTGCCGGGAAGTACAGTTCGCTGAGACTGCGTCCGTCTCTCTTCAGGTAGTTGTCGAGCCAGGCGAGCGCGCCGCGCTGAGCAAACTCACGTGCGGGATTGGCGTGGATCATGAAGCAGTCGGGTGGCTGTCCCGCTGCAATCGAAGCCAGGATCTTGGCGATCGGCACGCCGCCGGAGGTGCCTTCTCCGCGTGCGAGGTTCATCGTCGTTTCGACAAAGATTCCGGAGTTCGTTTCCTCGAACAGCTTGATCACCTCGTCCACAATCGGCTCACGGGCTGGGCCGTTCCAGCGGTGCTGGAAGTCGAGCGTTACCGGCGCCTTTGCGGCGGCGCCCTGTGCGCCCTGTGCGCCCTGTGCCCCTTGCGCGCCCGTCTCCCCTTTCGCTCCCGCTGGCCCCGCTGGCCCCGCGGGACCGGCCTGTGGCTGGCCAACGTAGCGGACGGTCGGCTCGCCGCACGCGGCGGCAATCAGACCACCCAAAGCGGCAGCAGTGCCTCCCAGATAGCGTCTCCGCACGATACCTGCCATCGCGGTGCCTCCTTTTCCCTCCCGTGGACATGTAGGCCACGCCCACTTGAACCACAGTTGACGAATATCCATAATAACACCTGTTGCTTAAGGCCGGCAATACTCCGCAGTTCCGCCGGTCGGTGCATGGTATCCCTGCTACGGACTGCCGTGGTCTAGCGAGAGCGGTATAAGGACACCTCGCGGACGTTGCGTAGGGGCGTCATGATGAAAGTTGACAACTTAGTCGGGTAGTGGGATGTAGCTCCCTTTCCCAGCCCTATCCCCGTTCCGCAGGGGGCCGGGAGCGGGTTCCCTCCCCTGGAGCTTGCTCCGGGGGAGGGTGAGGGAGGGGGCCAGACCACTACCTAATCAAGTCGCAACTTTCATCATGACGTCCAGAGCCGTCCCCGGTCAATCCAAGGGACGCGATTTATCGTGGCCCTACGGGGAATGCCCGCGTAATCCTCTGAAGACGCCTTAGCGCACCCGGCCACGGGCAGCGACCGGCCACACAACCTCGACCCGGCCGTTCCGCGCTCCGACGAGCCAGTCATACATGTTGACCGTCGTGCAGATGTGGTTAGGCACCACTGCGAGCACGTCTCCCACCTGCGGGCGTTCGGCCTCCGGGTAGGCGGAGAAGTCCGCGTAGCCGTGCTCCTCGGAGAGCCGATACAAACGTGCCTCCGGGTATTCCACGATATGACCGAGCAGGCCGTCGAGGCCCATGGTCTCCGGCGTGATCGCTTTCGAGCCGGCATCGAGAATACCGCGCTCCGCCGTCGGCCGACTGACCACCGTGGTCCGCACGGTGCCGGCGCAATCGTCGAACGACCAGCCGCCCTGTAGCACGGTCTGCCGGTCGTGAAAGACGTAGGTGCCGGGCCGGTGCTCGGTCACGCCCGGGACTTGCTGCACCCACCGCAGCTGCCGCGTGCCCCCCATCGTGACTGCCGGCGCCGGCCGACCCGCGCTGCGAAATACGGCGAGGGCTGCTGTCATAAATGCGACGCTCGGCTCGGCATCCGCAGTGAACGACATCAGACCGCCGAACGTCAGGCCGGGCAACTGCTCGATGGCAGAGGCCAGATCGAGCGCTTGGCGGGGCTGCGTGACGCCGGCGCGACCCAACCCGGCGTCGCACTCTACCCACACCTTGAGACGACGGCCGGACTCTCGCGCCACCGTGCTCAGACCCTCGGCAACGACCGCGCTGTCGCAGGTCAGACTCAGTTCTATCTCCGGGTAGCGTCCGAGGAATGCGCGCAGCCGGCGGAGCTTCGCCGCGCCGAGCAAGTTATAAGGGAGGAAGATGTCGTCAAACCCCAGTCCGGACGCGGCGAACACCTCCGCCTCGCCGAGCTTCTGGACCGTGATTCCCGCCGCCCCGGCCGCCACTTGGCGTGCCGCAATCTGCGGTATTTTGTGCGTCTTGATGTGGATGCGATTGCGTACTCCCAACTGCTCGCAGTACGCCTGCACGAACCGGATATTGGCTTCCATCCGGTCGAGGTCCACCATCAGCACCGGCGTCTCCAAGTCCTCTACGGCCTCGCCCGGCGCCGGCAAAGTCTCCGGCTCCAAGTGTATGTCAGGCCACACGCGATTGCCCGTGGCCGGTGCGGTTGCTGCTGCCATGCCGCTCTCTCCAGGTTGATCGCCACCTACGGACTCGCGTTGCGCCCGGTTCGCACACCTGAAATCGTTCCGTTGCGCCCCGTGACTCGCTGGAAAGGGTAGCACGTGGCTCACGGGCGCCGATCATCCGCGGGCAACGCGCCAGGCGGCCCGTCGCACGAGGCCGATTGGCAGCAGCAACAGCGCCACAGCGAGAGCGACAGCCACGGCGATGGCCGGCAACCATGGAAACCAGCGCGGCTCATAGCGGAAGGTCACATGTGTTTCCCCCGGCTCTAGGAGCACGCCGCGAAAAACGCCGTTCACGCGCAGCACGGGACGGCTTTCCCCATCCACAAGCGCCTGCCAGTCCGGGTGGTAGCTGTCGAGCAGCACCAGGAGTACCAGCGTCCGACTAGGCTCTTCAAGCGTCACCTGCACTTCCTCCGCACTGCGGCGCATGGCGCGCGCCGGCAGAGGGTCCTCACCAGGGCTGGCGACGGAGGTAGCGCCGTCAACGTAGTCAGTGTGATTTCTGAACGACCCCTGCTCGGCACTCGCTATCCGTGCAATCGCAGTCTCAGGTTCGGCAGCCTCCCAGCGCCGAGACCCATAGGACATGGGGAACGCTTGGGGATTGTGGTACACACGGAGAATACCTTGTTCGCCGAGCAGGGACCATCCCAGTTGCTCCGTCTCGGCCACGCGCTCGGACCGTCCGAGGATGCGGGTAATGCCTGCCGCATTGACGAGGTTCGCATTGGGTGTGGGGTCCTGGTCAGTATGCATGTACCACAGGCTCCCCAGCCCCTCCCGGCGCTGGTCGTATTGCGTGGAGCCGGTAAGTGTGCGCCAGTAGGTGAAGAACTCCGGGGGACGAAAGCTCTCGTAGGTGTCGAGCCACCGCCCTGGAACCTCCAGGAACACGTTGGGCATATAGCTCTCGTGCATCTTGATGCTGAAGGACATCCACCGTCCAGCCGCGTCGTCGTGGCGGTCCACCAACGCCAGCGTGTCTTGGAATTCAGGCAATGGCTCATCCAGCACCGGCTGCCATCTGATCTGGCGCTCCACTCCGATCGCCAGGAGACTGACGCCAAAGACCACGATGACGGCGAGGGCTGGAAGGTGAGCGCTAGCGGGGGCCATGAAGCGGTGGAGGGAAGGCCTGTCCAACGTGAAGGCGATAAGTGCCGTCGCGGCGACGAGTGCCATCGCGATAGTGCCTAGCCACACCTTGGGACCCAATCCCAGTGCTAACCCGATTTCTGTCATGCGGATCCACCAATACAGCAGACTGGCGCCAACGAGAGCCACCAGGATCGCCAACGTTGGTCGGTAACTGCGCCAGTCGTCATTGGTGCGGCGGGCAAACCTCCTGTGCAGGAGAAAGATGAGGAGTACTGCCGCCACAATGCCCAGCCACAGCATAGGAACTGGTGACAACCACCCCCACTCCATCTCGACCATGCGTAGGCCCCAGATCATCAAGCTGGCACCAACGAGAGTGGCAACGGTCGCAATGGTTTGCCTGTTGTGCCGGCTGTTACTCAGCCAATCGAGACCCAGCCCGGCCATTAGCGCCAAAGGTAGGACCGTCACGAACGACAGACGCTGAACGTTGGACACCGCGCTCCAGCCGGGTACCGTATGCTGTAGCAGGTCCAGCAGCGGCGTCTTGAACCCGATAAGTAATGCAAGTGCAACCAAAATCGGCAGTATCACGAGGCGCCGCCGGCGCAGACTCACCAGCAGACCGGCCAGGATGAGGGCCGGCGCCAGCGGCCCCATGTAAACGTCATCGTTAATTCCGGCGGTCTGATCAGAGCGCGGATCAATGTGTGCAACCAGCGAGCCGCGGTTCATCCCGGTAGCACCGGCTTCCGCCACTGCGTCCCGCGTCGTCCCGCGTTGTTCCCAGACGAACGGCACGAGCACCAGCGCCGCTATCACGATCCCGAGCAAAACGGCGGCGGCCGACAGCCCGAGGCACTGGAGTCGAATCCTGCGAGGTAGGGAGGTCGTCAGTAAACGGTACACCACGACGATGCCCACAACGTGGAAGGCCATGTGGGTGTTTTGCAGATGCGCGCCTAGACCGGAGCAACCGAGACCTAGTGCAACGAGGACCAAGCCGCGCCGCGCATGACCGGCCCAGATCAGTTCGGTACCCAGAACGGCAAGTGGATAGGTAGCAAAATGAGCCGGTGCATGTTGGAACGGTGCCCACCGAACCGGGAGATGACCTAGGGCGAAGAAGATGCCGGCTAAGGCAGCAGACCAACGACTCACCCCATAGTGACGGGCCAACGCCATCGTTGCGAGGCCTGCGACAAGTGTATGCCCCCAGATGAGCCAATCCCCCGCTTCTTCGGCCCGAGGCGCGAGCGCGAGCGCGAGCCAGCGTAGCGGGTAGAAGTTCCCATGATACGAGCCGACAAAGGGAGACTGTCCGAGGCCGCGCCGGTCAATCCAGAACGGTAGATAGCCGTGTTCCCGGACGTATGCAAACTGCTCGAGGGTATCGGGTCTGAACTGCCAGACGACATCGTCGTCCGTATGCATGGCGTGCAAAGTCAGCGTCGAGCCGAGCGCTTCACCGTAGAAGAGCGTGATCGCCGCGATCACTACCAGGATCGGCCCGAACCGCACCAGTGCCGGCCGCATCGAAAGCAACATTGTGATTAGCCGTGGAGTCTACGTACCCGATGCCCCGGAATCCAAGTATCCTCGGCCAGCCCCGGTCCTAGCTTCACGTGGGACCGCTTGGTGGCAGGAGGAGTGGCGCGCGCCTGGACATCACCTAGCTCGATTGCCAGGTGAACAGCGATTCCAGGTGTGGCCACAGTGCATCCAGTTCCTTGTAGTCGTAAGCATCGAGCGGCGTGCCGGCGCCGCGGTTGCGCGCGCTGCGGATCACGCCGCGTCTGACGAGCACTTCCTTGTCGAACGGCACGCCGCTCAACCGCTCCCGCTGGAGGCCGGGCATCAGCCGCATATGGAGTTCGCGGGCAGCAGCGTGCTCGCCGGCGGTATAGAGGTCGTAGATCTGCCTCAGCACATCGGTGAAATGGGGTGCGGGCATCGTGCCGCTCGCACCGCGCTCCAGCTCGTCAATGAAGTTTTGGCCACCGGCGCCACCGAATACGCCCCAGACCTTCGAGTCGCCGACTTCGAGCCGACGCCGGATATTATGGTGCGCCGGCTCAACCTCCTCTTTGACATAATGGACGTGCGCGACGTCGCGCACCAGGCGACTGACCAGATCGGGATTGATCGGCGCAGCCGGGGCGTTCTGGATGCACACGGGCAGTTGCGCGGTCTCAGAGATCGCCTCGTAGTAGCGCAGTAGCTCCGCGGGCGGGAGCTTGGCCAGCACCGGCGGCATCGCGATTACGGCGTCGGCGCCCGCATCGCGTGCCCTGGCGGCAAAACGCTGGGCGGCCGGTACGCTCACCCCGGAGACACCGGCCACGAACGGTACGCGGCCGGCAATGTGTCCGGCGACCAGTGCTAAGAGCCGGAGGCGCTCATGATCCGTCAGCGTGAACCACTCGGAAGCCATGACCGGGTGAACGATGCCGTGCGCGCCGGCTTCCAGGCAGAAGTCCAGTTGGCACCGGAGCGAGTCTAGGTCGAGGTCCCCATCGTCATCGAACGGCGTGACCGGGATGGTGAAGATTCCCTGCCAGCGGGAAGAGTTGGTCTGTGTTGCGGCCACGGCTACCTGCCTCCTGATGGGCCGTAGACGCACCGCAGCTGAGACTATCCGGGCGCCTCCGGCTCGCCACCCGGCGAGATGTAGGCATCAAGCATAGCAGGTCATCTGCGCCGCACCCCCGCCCGTCCCGCAATCTCCAGGCGGCGGTCCTTGATGATTTGGCCGTCTTTGATGACGACGGCGATGTTTTCGACCTGCTCCAGCGAGCGGACGTCGGCCAGCGGATCGGTTTTGGTGATGACAAGATCGGCGAGCTTGCCCGCTTCTACCGTGCCGAGCGTATCTTCCCAGCCCAGACACTCGGCGGCGACCTTGGTCGTGACGACGATGGCCTCCATCGGCGACATGCCAATGTCGCACATCAGCCCTAGCTCGCGGAGGTTGGTGCCGTGCCGAGCAATCGCCGTATCCGTGCCCATCGCAATCCGCACACCGGCTCGATAGGCTTTGGCGATGTTCTCACGGTGGATGTCGGTGATTTCGCGGCCCTTACGGATGGCCCACTCGGCCGGCTTCTCGGTGCTCTCGGCCGCCTCCAGCGTGGCCAGGTGGACCGCCAGGGTCGGGACGAGGAAGGTACCGCGCTCCAACATCAACTCGATGGCCTCGTCGTCTATGTAGGTACCGTGCTCGATGGAGTAGAAGCCGGCTCGCACCGCGTTCTTGATACCCTCCGCGCCGTGAGCATGGGCCATGACCCTGGTACCGTCGCAGAAGGCAGCCTCCTGGGCGATCACCGCCAATTCATCGGGCGCGAACTTCGTATGCGTCGGCTCGGTGGTGGCGCTGTACACGCCGCCGGTCGTGGCGACTTTCACCACGTCGGCACCAGCGCGCAGGACTTCCCGCACCTTGGCGCGGACCTCCTCCACCCCGTTACACCGCCCATGCGGTCGCCCCGGATAGGGCGGAAGGCGCAGCTCCAGGCCGGACGGGAGCCAGCCGTCACCGTGTCCGCCGGTGGGTGAGAGCATCGTAATGGCGATCTGGAGCCGTGGCCCCACGACCAGCCCCGTCTCGACCGCCCGTTTGACGCCGAGATCGGCGCCAGCCGCGTCGCGCACGCTGGTTACGCCGGCCTCGATTGTGCGGCGCAGGCGGTCCACCATCTGATAGAAGTGGAGGGAGAAGGGCGTGCTCAACAGCTTCTCCACGCCGGGGCCTTCGGTTGTCAAGTGGACGTGGGCGTCAATGAAGCCGGGGAGGATGTAGCCACCGGCGGCGTCAAGCTCCGTGATCGGGTCGTCCGGGACGGGAATGGTGTCGGGTGTGCCGACGGCATGAATGCGGTTGTCGCGGAGCAGCACGGCGGCGTGCGCGACCGGCGGTGCGCCGGTCCCGTCAATGAGCGTGCCGTTGCGGATCAGGGTGTAGGCCATGTGGAGCGGTCTCCTTTGCCAGTGCAGCATGTACGTCGGCGCATCCTACCACAGGGGAACGCCTCATCCCTCGGCCCCCCTATGGTCCCGCCGCCGCGGGGGGACGGCATGTTCCCTCCCCTTTGTGCCTCAGTATGGGGGAGGGTCTGACAGGGATAGGTTTTTTGTGTAGGGGCGCAACATGTTGCGCCTACGTGCTCGTCATTGCGGCGCAAGCCGCCATCCAGGCCCCCCAGCCCCCACTCCGCCGGGGCCGGGACCAGGTTCCCTCCCCTGGAGCTTGCTCCGGGGGAGGGTGAGGGAGGGGGCCAGACCATATCCCTAATCAAGTCCGCACCCTTCATCAGGGCAGGGGTGAGGCTCACCCCCCGTTGTCCTCTCCCCCACGCCCCCAATATCCCCTCATTGACGAGGGTTGGCACGTATGCAAGACCAGTCTGGAGCACATCCCGTGGCCCCGGAGGGGAGCCGTCTCCGCAGCATGCCGGCCACCAGCGGTGGCGTTGCCACCACGCCGAGGGCGCCGGGTCAGGAGCGACCCCGCACCGTGCTATCTGGCACGGTACGGCCTGACCGTCCGCGCGCCACCCCACAGGCGCCGGGTTATGGTGTACCCCAGGCCACCTCGGCCTGGGCGCCGGGTCAGGAGCGACCCCGCACCGTGCTATCTGGCACGGTACGGCCTGACCGTCCGTGCGCCATCCCACAGGCGCCGGGTTATGGTGTACCCCGGGCTACCTCGGCCCGGGCGCCGGATCATAACCGTCCGTGCGCCGCGCGGCGGGTGTCGGCCTCTGGCCGGCCCCATCCCGCGCCAAGGGCGCCGGGTCAGGAGCGACCCCGCATCGTGCCAGCTGGCGCGGTGCGGCCTGACCGCCCGCGCGCCACCCTAGAGGCGCCGGATCAGGACGTACCCTGGGCCACCTTGGCCCAGGCGCCGGGTGCTGATCGTCCGTGCGCCGTGGTCGCCACCGCAGCGGTCGCCGACGCCTCCCACGTCTTGTCCCCGGCACCAGGCCCCGACCGCTCCCGTCGGGTCCCCATCGCCGGGTCACGCCCAACCCTCGTCACGCCCCCCACCCCGCCGCACCAGGAGCATGACCCATGCCTATACCTGACACCTAACCAAGCGGCCGCCGAACTGAGTTGACACCTAACCGCCCGTCCCCCTCGATGCCTCCCCCGGTCAAACCGTCCCCCCGTCGCAACGGGGGGACCATAGGGGGGCCGATACCCCGACCGGGATAGGTACGAGGCCGCCCGTAGGGGCGCGATTCATCGCGCCCAGCCGCCGCTCGCCACACCGCCCCCCTGGAGGGCAGCGGCGGACCGGCTCCGCCATCGCTCCCCTTCCCTGCATGAGAGTTGCCAACTTAATCAGGGAGAGGGGCACCCCCCCTTCCCCAACCCTACCCTCTCTCCGTAGGGGCCGGGTGCCGGTTCCCTCCCCCGTCGGGACGGGGGAGGGTGAGGGAGGGGGCCAGACCACTACCTAATCAAGTTCGCAAACTTCATCCAGGGAAGGGGCCGGGTGACCGGTCAAAGCCGCACCACACCTGGCACTATCCGTGCGGCTTGGGCCTGTCAGGGGGTAGGTCCAACCCACCTCCGTCGAAAAACCTACCCTCGTGAGAGGGGGAGGGTGGGGCCAAGCCGGGGCGCCGGTCACTTGCCACTGGTCAGGAGCTGCGGCATGACGACGCGCAGGAAGTTGCGAGCGAGCACTTTGTAACCCTCGGCGCTGGGATGTAGGTCGTCGGGAAGCAGGTGGGCGTGCTGCGGGCCGAAGATTTCCAGCCCGTCCACGTAGTAGAGGTGACGATCCCCGTGGGCTTGGAGGGCGGCGACGGCGGCGGCGACCTCTTCGCGCATGGCGGCGATGGTGAACCCGACCTCGTTCGGCTGGGTCTCGCGCCAGGCGGCATAGATGGGTGACACAACGGCAAAGGGCACGTCCGGGTGGCGCTCGCGGACGATCTGGACAAACCCGATGATCGCCGGGCGGAAGGTGCGGGCATTCAGGCTGCCGTGGTTGTGGACATTGATGCCGACCTTCATGGAAAGGAGGTCGGCGGGCCGGTCGCGGATCATGCGGGCCACCATCGGCTCCAGGTGGCAGTTGCCGCCATACCCCAGACAGGTCAGGTTCAGGTCGCTGGCTCTAGCGACCAGCGCGGGCCAGGTCTCGGTAGGTCGCGCGGCGGTTCGGCAGTGGGTGATGGAGCTACCATACGTCACCCAACGCGGCCGGAGATCGTCATAGGGTGTCAGGCTCGCGCCGGCACTCAGCTCCAGTGACCATAGCCGGAACTCGCCGTGCTGCGGCAGCCACAGCTCGACCAGCTTCTCGCCGGGCGGCAGGTCCGCAAAGCGAAAGCGATCCCGGCCGGCGAGTGGCACGGAGCCGTAGACCTGTCCGTCACAGGCGAGGTCAAGGGGACTGGCTTCCGGCGGCGCCACGATCCGCCCGGCGACGACGGACGTGTCGCTATGGAAGGCGAGGCGTACACCGGCCGGCATCGCCGCTCGCGACTGCCGGTCGGAGGCGGCGAACGCATCGGGCGGGAACAGCGCCTGCTCGCGGTAGGGAATGCGCCAGGGCATCACCCAGTCGGCGGTGCGCTGCATGGAGATATGCCCATGCCAGCTCAACCGCGGATCGCCGGGGGCCACCAGTTGCAACGCCATGCTCCACCTCCGTCGCGGGCGGTTGGTCCGGTAGGGACTGTAGCAGCTTGATGCGGCAGCGTTTTGGCCCGCTCGCGCCTCACCCACCGGCCCCCGCACGGCATTCCCGCTGTCATATCCATAGTATGCATGTTTGTGATCGCTGCGTAACTTGCTTACCCATCATTATGGTTGTAGAATGGCGTCATCCTCGCCGAGGGGAGGGGGCGCGTCCGCACCCGCCGGCTCACGGGTGCGGCGCGGGAAGCTCGGTCTGTGAGCCGCAACCTCTCCCGCAGTGGGAGTTGATGGGCACGGAGGTCGTGCAAATGATCCGCAGGAGATACTTAGGTGGCTCGGCAGCGGTGCTCGGTGGCCTGCTGGCCGCAGCGTGTGGCGAGCCGACCGTGCGCTACGTGGGCCAGCCGCAGGCCGGGCCGGCCGGCCCCGCCGGGCCGGCCGGCGCGAAGGGTGAGACCGGCGCACAGGGCGCCCGGGGCGCGCAAGGCGCAGCCGGCGCAGCGGGCAAGATACCGACCACAGTCAGCTTCTGGAGTGGCATCGGCGCCAATCATCCTTCAGGGGCAGCGCGCTTGGATACGCTCAAGCTCTTCAACGAAACCATGAGCGAAGAGCTAAACATTATCGTGGACCTCAGTAACTCCGAGGCTGCCGCCCAGGGCGAGGGCCGGGTCTCGGAAGACAAGGTCAAGACGATGGTGGCGGGCGGTACGCCACCGGATTTCTACGTGCTCGCCTACTGGTCGAGCGCCGAATTCTACGTCCCAGGGCTGACCATTGATTTCGACACGGAGCTGAAGACAGAAAAGCGCTACATCGTTCAGAAAGAGGACCTGTTCCCCCACATCCGGGAAACGGCCACCACGGCAGGCAAGCTCCAGGGCATGCCCTCGTCCACCAACAACGCCTCAATCATCTACAACAAGGGTCGTTTGCAGCAGGCCGGGGTACCGTTCCCACCGTGGGATGGCAGCGGCCAGGGGCAATACACTTGGGACGACTTCAAGGTGGACTTGAACAAGATGCAGCAGCAGGCCGGGATTATGTGGGCCTTCTCGTTCCGCTGGACGCGGTGGCTGTGGTTCCTGGGTACCACCGGGGCACGCCCCATTACCGACGACGGCCGCAAGGTGACGCTGGACACGCCGGAGTCCGTCGAGACGCTGGAGTACCTGAAGAGCATCGTGGACGCCGGCCTCAGCCCGCCCGACGGCGCCGGGGAGCTGTACCGCGAGGCCAAGAACGACATCGCCTACGAGCACCAGGGACCGTTCCGTATCCCAACGCTGCGTCAGGCCAACGCGCCGGATTTCGGCGTGCTCCATACACCGGTGCATCCGGTCAAGCGGGAAGTCTTCGCGCAGAACGGTGGGTGGAACAGCGTCGTGTTCAAGGACATCCCGCTGGAGCGCCGCCATGCTGCGGCCCAGGTGGCGCTGTGGTTAAGCGAGCCGGATGCCCAGGTGAACCACATGATCCTGGCGACGACCATCCCGGTCAGTAAGAAGGGGCTGGAGCACCCGAAGCTCCAGGAATACCTGAAGACCGACCAGCACCTCAAGGGGTTTGTTGACCTGGCCCCCTACGGCTGGCGCTTACCGGGCATTCCCTCGTCCCGCACGATCAACTCCGTCGGGCGAGACTGTAGCCCCATCATGAAGGGAGAGATGGGGATCCAGGCCTGGCTGACGGAAACCCAGCGTGAGTTGCAGGTCGTAGTTGATAAGGACCAGGAGCTGATCTCCAAGCTGTAGCCGGCGCCTCCTCCGGACACGACAAGCAGCGGTGTATAAGAGTCCTGGCTCGCGGCTAGCCGTGACCGGGACTCTTCAGTTTTCGGTCAGCGGCGGTCAGCGAGCACTGGTGACTCAGGGGAGGAACCCATGGAGTTGAACGCAGTCAAAGATGCTTACTTCCGGGAGAACGGCTTTACGGTTGTCCCCAACGTGCTCTCGCCCGCCGAGGTCGAAACGCTCCGCCAGCGGGCCGACACCATCGTCCGCGACCTCGATGCGTATAGGCAGCGTGACGCGGCCGAGCGCGCCAAACTCGAAGCCCGGCACCGCCAGGAGGGCATGGACGGGACCGCAAAGTCAACGGAGTTTGCCGATTTGGCGGAGGTGCGGATAGGTGACCGCTACGCCCGACGTGGGGACCGGGTCTACCCCATCCGCCAGCGCCCGGTGGACGTGGCCGCGGTGGCAGCAGCAGAGGCTTCAGACAACCCGTGGGATCGGCTCGGTAGCACGATTGACCACCTCGCCGACAACGACGAGGTGTTCCGCCGGTTCGCGGCGCACCCGAACATCGTCAAGGTACTCGGGGAGTTGCTCAGTCCCAATCTCAAGCTCTGGTTCGATCATCTGTACAACAAGCCACCGTACAACGGTGGCGGGCCATTCGATGGCGCGAACCGGTTTCACCAAGACGGCTTCTTCCAGTTCGACCGGCGGAGCGTCACCTGCTGGATCGCGTTGGAAGAGGTGACGGTTGAGAACGGCTGTTTCCACTATGTCCCGCTGACCGCCGACTATGGCCAGGTCCGGTTCGACATCGGCGTGGCCGAGGAGCTTACAGCGGACAAGCTGGCCGACGCGGTACTGGTAACGCTACGACCGGGCGATGCTGCTTTCCATGACCGTTGGACCATGCACTCCACCGGGCCGAATGAGACCGATAGCCATCGCCGGGGCTGGGCCATGCACTACTGTGACGCCGGATCGAAATGGGGCGACTTCACGAATGACGACCCCCGCTGGACGAACTCGTACTACCAGAGTCCCGATCGCGTGCATCTGCGAGATAACAAAGTCCACGGCAACCGGCACTATCTGCTTGTCGCGGGCGAGGAGCTCCCTGGCTGCGTCTAGCCGCAGCACGCCGCCAGCCCTTCGCAGTAGGGCATCCAGCCCAGGATGCCTGGCGGCCGTTTGACACGCCGGACAAGTGAGCATAGAATCATGGCGCTCACAGCAGAGTTACTGACCAGTGGGCTACTGGGCATCGGTAAATCGGTGCAATCATAAGGAGGACGCACTATGGCACGGATCAGTAGGAGACAGTCGCTTGCAGGAGGTGCAGCGGTAGTCGGTGGGTTGCTCGCGGCGGCGTGTGGCGAGCCGACCGTGAGGTACGTCGGGCAGCCACAGCCGGGGCCGGCCGGGCCGGCCGGGCCGGCTGGCGTGAAGGGTGAGACGGGCGCCCAAGGCGCCACAGGTGCCCAGGGCGCAGCCGGGAAGGCAGCCGAGGCGCCGGTCTTCCTCTTCTACCTGTCGAACCTGCCGGAGACGCATCCCGAGGGAGCGGCGCGGATTGCCAACTTGGAGGAGTTCAACAAGACAAACGAGCTCAACATCCGCGTTGACCTGGAGTCGGGAGGCCGGGCCAGCACAAACCTGGACAAGTACAAGACGATGTCCGCGGGTGGGACGCCGCCGGACGTGGCCTTCCTGAGCTACTTCGACTCGGTCAACATCTTTGCCAGCGGCGCGACGGCCGACTTGGATCAACTGCTCAAGGCCAACAAGGATTGGGGGCCGCAGCGGGCGGACATCTTCCCGCGGATGCTCGAAAGCAGCATGTGGGGAGGCAAGCTGGCCGGGATGCCGGTGTACACGAACAACGCCGGCATCATCTACAACAAGGGGCGGCTGCAGCAGGCCGGGGTGCCGTTCCCGCAGTGGGACGGCAGCGGCCAGGGGCAATACGACTGGAACGGCTTCAAGGAAGACCTGGCCAGAATGCAGCAGCAAGACGGGATCGAGTTCGCGTTCGCGTTCCGCTGGACGCGCTGGTTCTGGTTCCTGGGCACGCTGGGCGCGCGGGTGATTACGGACGATGGCCGGAAGATCACGATTGACCGGCCGGAGTCGGTGGAGACGATTGACTTCCTGCAGAGCATCCTCAAGGGTGGGTTCAGCCCGCCGGACGGTGCCGGGGAGTTGTACCGCGAGGCGAAGAACAATATCGCCTTCGAGCACCAGGGGCCGTTCCGCATCCCGACGCTGCGGGCGAACAATGCGCCCGATTTCGGGGTGCTCCATACGCCGGTACACCCCGGCAAGCGGGAGGTGTTCGCGCAGAACGGCGGGCACAACATGGCCGTCTTCACGGGTCCCGGTACCGATCCGAAGAAGCAGGAGGCCTCGGCACAAGTGTGCATGTGGATGAACTCGCCGGAGCCGCAAGCACAGGCGTGCATTCGGGCCACCTCGATCCCGGTGAGCCGGGGCGCGCTGGAGTCTCAGACGCTGCAGGACTACATGAAGACCGACGAGCAGATGAAGGGGTTCGTGGAGATGGCGCCGTATGGCTGGCGGTATCCTGGCATCCCCTCGGGCAACCAGATCAATCGCACGGGCCGCGACATCTCGCCGATCATGAAGGGCGAGATCGGCGTGACGGCCTGGCTGGCCGAAACCCAGGCCAAGCTCCAGGCGCTGGTTGACAAAGACTGGGCGACGCTCGGCGGGTAGCCAACGGCGGCGCGGGGGTAGGTTTCGACCAGAGCGGCGGACCTATCCCGTTCAATAGCCCCCACCCTAGCCCTCCCCCGTTGCGACGGGGGAGGGTCGTTGTTTTGTCTACGTTAGGGTCGGGATGGCGGGGCAGTTATGTTGGCTGCTCGTGCCATCCCAACCGGCCGGAGGGGCTGCCGTCGCTGATCGGCGGCCGTTTGACACGCCCGGCGAGTGAGCAATAGAATGGTGTTGCCGTCGGCAGTGCTCGTGGCCGGCGGGATGTTGGGCTTTGGTACGCCAGCGCGGCGTTGGTGGCCCAGGCATGGCACGGGTTAGGTACCCGTAGCCACCTTTAAGGAGGACGCGGCATGGCACGGATCAGTAGACGACAGTCGCTCGCCGGGGGCGCCGCCGTACTTGGAGGCTTGCTGGCAGCGGCGTGCGGTGAGCCGACGGTGCGGTACGTCGGGCAGCCGCAGGCCGGGCCAGCCGGGCCAGCCGGGCCAGCCGGCGCGAAGGGTGAGACCGGCGCTCAAGGCGCCACCGGTGCGCAGGGTGCGCAGGGTGCGGCTGCGAAGGAGCCGGTGACCGTCACGGTGTGGGGCACCTGGTTCGACTGGCGCGGTGAGGGCACGACCGGTGAGCGGATCATCGGCCTGAAGCAACTGGTGGACGAGTGGAACGGCAGCGGGAGCCACGTCTATGTGGACATCGCCGGCAAGGGCACGCGGGACAAGATCGTCACCGCCTACGCGGCGAACCAGCAACCGGACATCCACGATCCGGCCTACTTCGACGCCGGCTTGTACGGTCAGAATGGCATGCTGGTGGACATGAACACCTACATCAAGGCGGACAAGGAGTATGCCGACTCACTGGCGGACTACTTCCCATTCCTACTGGAGACCAGCTCCTGGGCCGGGCAGTTCTGGAGCCTGCCGTGGTACACGAACGCCGACCTGCCCTACACCAACACGGCCCACTTGAGTGAGGCCGGTCTGGAGCCACTGAAGCTCGGGTACACCTGGGACGACCTCACGGAGTATCTCAAGAAGCTCCAGACGTCCCACGGCAAGGGTGAAGAGACCAACAAGTGGGCAATGGGCGGCATGACCAACCAGGTGCAGTTCTGGAACCTCTTGATGCAGAACGGTGGGCAGATCTACAACGAAGACGGTACGAAGGCGGTCTTCAACACTACCGAGGGGGCCGAGGCCGGCCAGTATGTCCACGATCTGATCCACAAGCACGAGGTCCACACGCCGCATAGTGCGGTCTTCGAGGCCAGAGGTGTTGATCGCCCGAGCTTTCGCCAGGGCCAGATCAGCATGTTCTACGAGACGAGTGCCCTGCGGATCAAGACCTGGGCGGAGGACATCGGTGGCCTGCAGAACATGTACGTCACGCCGTCGCCGACGAAGAAGCAGCCTTTCGCGGGCAACTACGGGCGAAACTGGCTGATCTACAAGTCCACTGGCGAGCGCCAGGACGCATCCTGGGAGTTCACGCGGTGGGTGACCGCGACGGAACAGAACGCGCACTACGTGACCAGCATTGCCTTCCTGCCGGCGCGAAAGTCCATCTTCAACAACTCGAAGTGGCAGGCGCTTCAAAGTGAGGTGCCGCAGTTCCAGACGTTCGTGGATGCGGTCCTGCAGTACGGGTACCGACCCTGGCACCCGAACCTCGGCACGCACTACCGGGCAGTGGGGGCGGCCATGGGCGAGACTTTCAAGACGCCTAACGTGTCGATCAAGGAAGCCCTCGACCAGGTGGCGCAGGAGGTCAACCTCGACATCGAGAAGTTCCAAGCCAGCTTCAAGGGTTAAACACTCGGCGGGCGCTTTCCGCAGCCGCCCCTCGTTGTCCATTGACAATGGGGGGCGGCTTTGTTGTGCCTTGATCCCGGCCGCCGGGGAGGGGTAGGGTTTTTTTGTGTAAGGGCGGTTTGGACCTAACCCCCGGCCCCTTCCCTGCAGGGAAGGGGAGTCGGTGCAGCGACCGGGGGCTACCAATAGACCCGGATGACGAACGTCTGGACACGATTCATGCGCCCCTACGGGAAAACCTACCCTTGTCAGCCTGTAGTCCCCTCGCTTCGCAAGGGGATAAAACTAGATTAGGCTGCGCCGCTACCGCAGCTATTGTCACTCGACGGCCACTTGACACGCCCGGCAAGTGAGCAATAGAATGGCTCACCGTCGGCGGTGCTCGTGGCCGGCGGGATGTTGGGCTTTGGTACGCCGGCGCAACGTTGGCGGCCCAGGCATGGCACGGGGCAGGCACCCGTAGCCACCTTAAGGAGGACGCGCTATGGCACGCATCAGTAGGAGACAGTCGCTTGGTGGGGGCGCCGCCGTACTTGGTGGTTTGCTTGCCGCGGCGTGTGGCGAGCCGACCGTGCGGTATGTCGGCCAGCCACAAGCCGGGCCGGCCGGCCCGGCCGGGCCGGCTGGCGCGAAGGGTGAGTCCGGTGCCCAAGGCGCCCAGGGTGCCCAGGGCGCCGCCGGCGCTGCCGCAAAGCCCCCGCAGACCGTCAGGTTCTGGACCATCTGGTGGAACCACAGGGGCACGGGCACCGAGGGACCGCGCGCCAAGCCGCTGCAGGAACTGGTGGATAAATGGAACACTCAAAACGACACGATCGCGGCGGTGATCGAGCCGACGCCACCTGACCCCGAGGGCGCCAAGGGCGGGACCACAACCAAGTACAACGCGAAGGTCATCGCCGCCTACGCGGCCAAGCAGCAGCCCGACTTCCTCGACCCCAACTACTTCCAAATGGGCACTTATGGCCCGGCCGGCATGTTGGTGGACCTGAATACCTTCATCAAGAAGGACAAAGAGTATGCCGCCACGCTGGACGACTTCTACCCACACGTGCTCGTGTCGGCCCAGTGGCGGGGCCAGATGTGGGGCATCCCGTGGCACGGGAATGCCGACCTGCCGTACACCAACTTGACCCATTTGCAGGCGGCGGGACTCCAGCCGCTGAAGCTGGGCTACACCTGGGATGATCTGGTGGAGTACACCAAGACACTCCAGCAGATGCATGGCGACGGCGATAAGACCAACAAGTACGCCATGGGGGGCATGACCAATCAGGTGCAGGTCTGGAACCTGATCAAGCAGGCCGGCGGGGATGTCTACAGCGATGACTTCTCAAAAGCCACGCTCAACAGTCCTGAAGGCATCGAAGCGGCGCAGTTCATCTCGGATATGCTGCATAAGCATCGGGTCCACGGGCTGCACCGCGATGTCTACACGGAGAGAGGCGTTGATCGCCCCGATTTCCGTAAGGGCCAGTACTCGATGTACTATGAGACCGGCTCCGACCGGATTGTCCAGTGGGCGGAAGCGATTGGCGGGATGCAGAACATGTACATCACGCCGCCTCCGACCAAGAAGCAGGCCTTTACCGGCAACTTCGGCTCGAACCTGATGCAGCTGAAGACGAACCCGGACCGGGAAGAGGCAGCCTGGCAGGTTCTGCGCTGGCTGACGATGACGGAACAGCTGGCCCACTGGCAGGCCGGCCGAATCTCCATTCCGGTGCGGAAATCCGTCGGCCAGCATCCGCTCTATCGGGAGAAGGTCGTCAAGGGCAACCCACCATTCCAGACCTTCATAGATCAGATGGAATTCGCCTACCGGCCGTTCCATCCGCTGATCGCCAGCCACTACGGGCTGATCGCTGGCAATCTGCAGCCGGTCTGGAAGTCGGCGAACACATCGGTGAAGTCCGTCCTGGACGAGACGGCGCGGCAGATGAATACGGAAATCGAAGACTATAACCGGAAGAATCCGTGATCTGCCCGTCCTTCTGACCCGACCCCCGGCCCCTGCCCGCATCAGGGTGGGGGCCTTCCTACCCAGGCCAGCCGCCCCAGGTCCCCAGGGCCTTGGGGTCTGACACCCGAGCGAGAGGGGGAGACTGATGGCAACACCGCAGTTGGACCAAATGCGGACATTCGGGGTGACTAAGCACGACCCCGCGCGGTGCTACGATGGCTACACCCTGTTCAGTGTCAACGGTGGGACGACAACCTGGCTCATTGACATAGATGGACAGGTGGTCCATAGCTGGCCATGCAAGGATGTCCACCTGAGTGAGCTGTTGCCCAATGGCCATCTGGTCTATGGGCAGAAGTTTCTGGCCCTGACGGAGCTTGACTGGCACGGCAACTCCGTCTGGTCGTACCCCTGCTCCTATCACCACGACTTCGGGGTACTGCCCGATGGCACCGTCGCCATCCTGTGCGGGGCACGCGAGCGGCGCTTCGACCGCCCTGACCTCTTCGAGGGCTGCGCCGAGGGGCTTTCCTTCGAGCCGAACTATGTGCTCGTCATAGATCCCCAGACCGACCGCTGCCTGTGGCACTGGTGGGCGCACGAGCACGTGGATGAGTTGCGCTCATTGGGGATCGTCTTCCCCCGCCCGGTTGATGTGAGGAGCAAGCACCGCAAGGGCGACATCTTCCACACCAATACACTGGAGGTGCTGCCCGATACCGCGCTGGGCCGGCGCGACCGGCGCTTCCGCGCCGGCAACATCCTGCTCAGCTATCGGCAGCTCGATACCATCTGCATCGCCGACCGCGACTCCGGTTACATCGTGTGGGCCTGGGGACCAGGCGAGCTGGATGGGCAGCATCAGCCCACCCTTATCCCCGATGTGGACCCGCTCACCGGCGAGGCGATGCCCGGGGCCGGGCATATACTGGTCTTCGATAACGGGATGTACGAGCGGCACACGTCGCGGGTAATCGAAGTGGACCCGGTGACGAACCAGATCGTGTGGAGTTCGCCAGAGGATTGGTACTCCTGGCACATCTCGGGCGCGCAGCGGTTGCCGAATGGGAACACGTTGATCTGCGATGGCCCAGTGGGGCGGCTGTTCGAGATCACGGCGGCCGGGGAGACAGTGTGGGAATACTGGAGCCCCTATACGAGAGAGACGGAGGTGGGTGATCTGGGTGGGACCACCGAGTTCGATGATCGGCTGGGGGAGGATACCCCGCGGTTGATCTACCGGGCGACGCGGTATCCTAAGGCGCAGGTGGCGCGGCTGCTGCAGAAGCATGGGGAAGGGTGAATCCAGCCAGGGATAGCCTCTTCTCGCAGCCAATCTTCGGAGAGAGGGAGCGATCATGGCCCGTGCCGTCCCCACGCTGACCGACATCCACCACAGCAAGCTGTGTTACAGCAAAGATCGCTACTGCGGCCATCCGCGGCAGTGCGGCATCTACAATTTCGGCAACGGCGAGATCGTCGTCATGCATCACCGCGCGCAGTCCACCTACCGGACCCTCACCGATATCAGGCACGGCTGGGACGATATTGGCTACAAGCGCCGCTGCCAGATCGTGCTCCAGCGTTCGCTCGACCATGCCCGGACCTGGCCGAGCGACAATGACGTGGTGGTCTGGAACTACAACCGCCCGTGGGACGAGCTACGCGAGCTGTTGTGGCGGGCCGACGACTTGAGTCTGCCCCGCGAGACGATTGATCTGAGCAACCCGGATACAATGATCTACTTCGGCCGAGCGCTGACGGGCCGGAAGAACAAGGAGGGCCAGGGCACCTTCGAGTGCTTTGCCTGGCGCTCCGGCGACCGGGGTCACACGTGGGAGCAGGTGCCGACGCGCGTGAGTCCACCGGAAGGGATGAACTACGTCCACATTGACGGCGGGCCGCTGGCCAAGTTCGACGACGGCACGCAGCTGGCGGTGGCCAGTATCGGCGGGGACGCGAGCGATACCGGGCTGCCGGTATCGGTCAATTCCGGACTGGGAATCTACGGCACCGACGACAACGGCCTCTCGTGGAGCTACATCGCGGAAGTGACGAGGGACGCGACCGGGCGGGGGCGCCCTACCTATGGCGCCCTCGTCCCGCTGCCGAGCGGCCGGCTGCACTGCTACTTCAACCAGATCGGCGGTATCCGCCACGCCCTCGCGATGAACTACTCCGACGACGGGGGCTATAGCTGGAGCGAGCCGCGGCCGATTGTTGCCTGGGGACAGTCGCCTTGGGCCGCGCTCACGCGCAGATACGCCTGGGCGGGCGCACGTCGCAGCGGCCCGCGCTACCGGGCACCGTGGCCGCTGCGGCTGCGTGACGGCCGGATCGTCGTCGTCTTCGACCGACGCTGCCCGCCTTTCGGGATGGGACTGATCGTCAGCGAGGACGAGGGCACTACCTGGTCGGCCGAGGCGGTTATCCGCGCCGATGCCAGCGACTGGGACCTGGGCTATCCCGTGGCAACGGAGCTTGACGATGGCGGCATCTTCGCCGCCTATTACTACATGGAGGACGATGGGAATAACTTCGGGGGCACGCGCTACGTCGCCGGCAGCCACTTCCGGCTGGGATAGTGACGGCCTCACCCCCCAGCCTCCCTCGGAAGACTCTTCTTAGCCACAGAGCACACGGAGAGCACAGAGTAGAGGGCTGGGGCTTAGGGCCAGCGGCGGCTACACCGGCATGATGCGGTTGGTGTAGGCCCGCCCGATCTTGGCGACCTCCGAATCGCCGCGGGGATTGCCGATCATCACCCCTTGCTGCAACCGGCTGACCACGTCGTCGCGCGAGACGGCATTGTGGAAGAACAGCCCGGCCTGGGTGCAGGCCGTGAACACGCGCACCCGCACCGCCTCCAGGTCATCGGGATAGGGAGGATCAACGTAGCCGGCATACCCGTGCGACCAGGCCATATCCCGAGAACCCCACTCGGCAAAGCCGATGCCCGGCACCCGCGCGCTCCGTTCGGCGTTCCGTAGCGCACGCCGGTTCTCGATCTTCACCCCCAGCATCAACTCGCCGTTCGGGTTGAGCGGCCACACGTCGGCGTGTTGCAGGTACTCCTCGACCGACATGCCCCATATCGCGGCCGCGTCTTCCTCGCCGGCGTTGCCGTGCCCGCGCCGTCCCTCGGCGAGGACCGGGCCTGACCCACCAGGCCCGCACGATCCGATGAGGCTATGGTGGTGCGGGCCTGGTGGGTCACCCACCCCAATGGTGTGAAAGGGATAGCGACAGGCCTCGACAAAGGCTTTGATCGCTGCCGGCGATTCGGCGTGGCAGAGATTGATGCCGGTCACGCCGCGGGCTAGAACCTGCTTGAACATCCAGGCGTTGGCCCTGATCTCCTCGGCGCTGACGCCTTCGGCCGGCACTTCCGCTACTACGGCCGGAATGCGGTGGCCGCTCCTGGTCGGCCCCCCGTCTACCAGCCCACGCATGAACTGATCGAGCGCCCGGATGTCGAACGGGGCATGCTCCATATCCACCTTGACGTAGTCGGCCCAGGTCTGGGCCGTCGCCCGGCCGCCCTCGTAGGACACGTCTTTGGCCAGGACGTTGTACACCGGCTGCCCCTGGTCCAGTAGCTCGATCATCTTATTGAAGCGTTGGGGCATGTTTCACCTCTCCCACCGCACTCCGCGCTGCGGGTGTAGCATACCACTCGCTCTTCATCAACGTGCTATGATGATGCAACATGTTGCCGACGAGCCATCGGGGGGAGGGGTGCAACGATGTACCGCGGGTTTTCTATCGAAAGCCGCCTGAAGCTGCCGGAGCGCTATCGCTATGAGCGGGTGCTCGGGCATCCACCGTTCAAGCCGGGCCAGCGGCAGGTGATTGCCGAACTGGAAGGCCCCGGCTGCATCCGGCACATCTTTGCCGCCTTCCGCGCCCACTATCAAGGGAGCTTCTATCGCAACTACATCCTGCGTATCTACTGGGACGGGGAAGAGCAGCCCAGCGTGGAGGCGCCGGCTGCCGATTTCTTCGGTATCCATCACGACTTGGCCTACTATCCCATCAACAACTTCTTCATCTCGGCGAAAGACGAGCGGGGGCACGCCTGCTACTTTCCGATGCCGTTCGCCCGCTCGGCGCGCATCGAGATCGAAGCGACGGATTTGCACCCACCGCCGATGCCCTTCGTCTACACCATTGATTGGCACAAGTATCTGACCGATACGTTCGACGAGGAGCTGCGCTTTCATGCGGCTTGGCGCCGGGAGAACCCCGCGCCGGCCTGGGCGGACGACTTCTTTACGCTGGATGCGGTGGGGCGCGGCTACCTGCTGGGCTGGTCCCTGGGCGTCCGCCTCCGTAAAGACGGCATGCGCTGGACGCACTCCGGCTCCGAGAACTTCTACCTCGACGGCGAGGCCACCGGCGAGGACGGCATTGTCCCGCACTATCTCCGGCAGGCCGGCGGCGAGAACACCTTCGACGCCGGGCATGGCGGGGTTCGCCACATTCCCGACACCAACCTGTACGCCGGCTTCCCCTACTGGGAGCACCAGGACCATGGGCCGGCGCTGGCCCGGCACGTGTTGAGCGGCTATCGGTTCTACGTGCATGATCTGGTGCCGTTCAACACGTCGCTGCACATGCGCTGGGGCAGCCAGCCGCACAACTACTGCATGACTACGTACTGGTACCAGACGGAGCCACACCGCCAATTCGTGAAGATGCCAACCTTTGGAGACCTCGAATACGGCCGAGGGTTGACACAGCGCGAGGTGCCGCGCGGGAAGTACGATCTGCTCAAACAGATCGGGGCCGAGGGGCCGGAGGCGATCTTGGCCAGTCCCGACGACGGCACGTGGTCGCTGTATCGCGGGTCAGAGGCGCTGGCGCAACCGGCGGCGGCGCTGCCGGAAGGCATTCGGCGGCAGGCGTTCCACGGCTTTCTGGACTTCTCTCACGTGTTCAACGTGCGGAGTCTCGGCTCCAACCAGACGTGGCCCTGTAATGCGACGGCAGTGGCCACGCTGGTAGTGGACAAGGACACGCCGGCCACGATGCATTTGAGCTGGGATGACCGGATGCTGCTGCGGCTCAACGATGGGCCGGTCCAGGACTTGGGCAAGCACCCGACCTACCGCTACCGGGCCGTCTCAATCAGGTTGCGCGAAGGGGAGAATACGGTGGCCCTGAACCTGGACCGACCGGATGAGGGGTTGAGCTGGGGAGCGTTCACGTTCTCCTGCCGGGTCGTGCTCCCCGATGGCCGGGTCGTGATCCCGCAGGCGCCGTAAGCCGCCGGGGGGATGACAACGGGCCAGGGGTCGGAGGGTGGGGTCTGGGCCAACTACACGAGGAAGGCCCTGGCTGCGTGGCTGAGGAGGACGGTGGTGTTGGTGGCGATGACCGCTCCCGGAGGGGCCGGGGGAGGCCGACGCCGGAGATCAATTAATGAAAGAGGATTGGCACACGGATAGGGAAATAGGTACTATGGCCGCGGCGTCTATTCGCTCGCAGGGCGCCAGTGGATACGGGCAGGGCGAGCGGTAGCCTCCCTGCGGGGAGAGTTGGTAGGAGGGATCACCGATGGCAAGCGTAATCCGCAGACGGTATCTAGGTGGCGCGGCAGCCGCATTGGGCGGTTTGCTGGCGGCGGCCTGCGGTGAGATCGAGGTGCGCTATGTCCAAGGGCCGGCTGGCCCGGCCGGGCCAGCCGGCGCGCAGGGTGAGCGCGGCGCGACCGGGGCGGCGGGCGTCAAGGGAGCGGCCGGCGCGGCGGGTCAGACACAGACCATCGTGCAGGAGAAGGTGGTCACCGTCGAGAAGCCGGTCGTGGTGGAGAAACCGGTCGTTGTCGAGCGGGTAGTCACCGTCGAGAAGGTGGTGCAGAAGCCGGCCGAGCGTATCGCGCCGAAGAAGCTGGAGTTTTGGGCCGTTGACTACGCTGACGGTAGCTCCTTGAACTACGGCCGGAAGGCCATGCACGACAACGTCAGGCGGTGGAACGAACAGAGCGACGACACCTTCGTCAGCCTCAACCCGCGGCCGAGCGGTCCCCATATGGAGAAGCTGATCGCCAGCTATGCCGCCGGCACGCAGCCGCAATTGACCCTGTGGCCTTCCTGGCACGCCGGGCTGTTCGCCATCGCCGGTATCCTGGTGGACGTGCAGGATCGCTTCATCAAGGCGGACAGGAACTTCGCCGCCCAACTGGACGATTTCTACGAGCCGGTGCTGCAGTCCATGTACTTCCGGGGCAAGCTGTTCTCGCTGGAAATCGCCCCCAATGCGGACCTGCCCTATACCAACCTCAACCTGGTCCGGGAAGCGGGGCTGGAGCCGCTGGAGCTGGGCTACACCTGGGACGACCTGGCGGACTACTGCGTGACAATGCAGGGCGCCCTAGGACCGGGCAGAGAGTCCAACAAGTGGGCGATTGCCCACATGCGTAACGCTGCCGTGTTCGCCAATCTGTTCAAGCAGGCCGGTGGCGAGATGTACAACGGGGACTACACCAAGGTGGGCTACAACAGCCCGGAGGGGTTGGACGCGGCCCAGTTCATCCACGACCTGCATCATAAGTACCAGGTGCATCGGCCACACGGCGATTACTTCAAGGAGTCCGGTAAGCCGACCTCCGACTTCCGCAAGGGCGAGATCGGCATGTACTACGAGACCAGCCGCTTCCGCATCCTGACCTTTGCCGAGGCCATCGGCGGCATGGAGAACATGTACGTGTCGCCACCGCCCGCACGGAAGGAGCCGTTCGTGATCTCGTTCGGCCGGGGCGTGCAGATGGTGAAGAACCCGCCGGAAATCGAAGACGCCAGCTGGGAAGTCCACAAGTTCATGGTGGCTGCCGATCAGGCGGCGCACTACTCGGCCATCGAGTACTTCCTGCCCAACCGTCGCTCCTCTCGCGAGACTGCGGAGTACCAGGCGGCGCTGGAGAACGCGCCGCCGTTCAAGGTCTTCCTGGAGGCCCTCGACAACTACTCCTTCCGCCCGTCGCATCCGGCCTATTTCAACCACTACGTCGCCACTGCATCGCTGCTGGACGATATCGGCAAGACGCCGAATCTCAACATCAAGGACGCCGTGGCGGAGACGGCTCGCCAGCTAGACCTGCTGCTGGAGACGTTCAACCGGGAGCAGGCCGACAAGCTGTAGGCAGCGCCAGCGCGTGCGACTTATCCCTGACGGGCCAAAGCCGCACCACACCTGGCACTATCCGTGCGGCTTTGGCCCGTCACCCGGCCCCGGCTCCATCCTATGAATATGGAGCCGGGGCCGGTTTGCTATGGGCCGGTTTGCTATAAGGTGGCGCGAGTTGGGGCATCGAAAGTAGACCGGCGGAGGCCCTAGCCGGCCAGCCGGGCGTGGGCCGACCGGACAAGCTCCTCGGTTTCAGGCCAGCCGATGCAAGCATCGGTGATCGAGACGCCGTAATCAAGCTCTGATGGATCTCCCAGCGACTGGCTTCCTTCCCGGATGTTGCTCTCCAGCATGAGTCCGACCAGCCCGGGGTTGGCTGCCCGCTGCTCCAGGACGGCGTTAAAGACGACGGTCTGCATCTTGTGGTCCTTGTTCGAGTTGGCGTGCGAGCAGTCCACGATTACGTTGGGGGTGAGGCCGCTCTCCGCCAACAGCCGCTGCGCCGCGACCACAGATGCGGCGTCGTGATTAGGGCCTCGCTTCCCGCCGCGGAGGATGAGGTGGGCCGCCGGATTGCCGGTGGTCTTGACGACGGACGCGATGCCATCGTCGTCAATGCCGAGAAAAACGTGCTCAGACATTGCAGCGACGATGCCTTCGACCGCGATATCCACGCTCCCGCCCGTGCCGTTCTTGAAGCCGATCGGCATGCTGAGGCCGCTGGCCATGAGCCGGTGCGGCTGACTCTCCGTCGTCCGCGCGCCAATCGCGCCCCAGGAGATCATGTCCCCCAGATATTGAGGCGTGAACGCCTCGAGGAACTCCGTCGCGGTCGGCAGGCCGTGGGCGCAGACATCTATGAGAAACTGACGCGCCCGGGCCATGCCGCCCGGCACGTCGTAGGTTCCGTTCAGGTGAGGGTCATTGATGAAACCCTTCCACCCGACGGTCGTGCGCGGCTTCTCGAAGTAGACTCTCATGGCGATCAGGATGCGGTCCTCGACCTCGCTGGCAAGGGACGCCAGGCGCTTGGCGTAGTCGAGACCCACCGCAGTGTCGTGAATCGAGCACGGGCCGACGATCATGAGCATCCGGCTATTGCGGCCGCTCAGTATGTCTTCGATCTGGCGGCGGTGCCCGGCGACTTGGTCGGTGATGGCAGCCGGCAGCGCATAGCGCCGCCAGTACGCGGCCGGTGGATCGAGGCGCGTTATGCTCTCCACCCGGACGTCGTGTACCGCCGACTGCTTGATCTGGACCATTTCTTCTCCTCCCAGCAAAAGACCCCGACCGATGCCGGTCGGGGTCTCGATCGTTCCGTTTCTGGCCTGTTTTACGTTTGAGCGTGGAGCGTCAAGACCTCAGCGGCGCACATCAGCGCGCCGCTGAGGTAGAAATAGTACCTCCGGAAGATGCCAACGCTGCACATCGCTGATGAAGCGTACCTGTATAGGCGCCCCAATGGCAACTCTACCTGCTGCTGGGGAAGCTCGATCGGGAGCAAGCCGAGAAGCTGTAGGCAACACCAGCGCATGCGCCTCAATCCCTGCCTCCGTTCCACCCCTGCGGATGGAGCGGGGGCCGGTCTGCTATAAGGTGGCGCGCGGTATTGCACGGAAGTGCTAGGACGCCGCCGACCAACGCGGCGACCGGGAGGTGATTGCTGATGAAACGTGCCACACCGCCATTGACCGAGGTGCGCCACATCAAGCTGTGCTATAGCAAGGACCGGTACTGCGGCCATCCGCGCCAATCGCCGGTCCGCAACTTCGGCAACGGCGAGATCGCGGTGGCGCATTTTCACGCGCCGGCCACCTACGAGACCCGCGCGAACATCGGGCATGGCCACCACAACTACATGGGGCGGTCCCAAGTGCTGTTCCAGCGGTCGCTGGATCACGGCGAGACGTGGCTACCGGAGAATGACGTGGTCATCTGGGATCATGCGCGCCCGCTGGACGAGCGGCGAGCAGTCCTGCATCGCGCCGACGAGCCGGGGATAGCACGGGAGGAGATAGACCTGACCAGTCCCGACGCGGTGGTCGCGTTCCCGCGTCATGCGACCGGCCCGGATGATCCCGAAGGACGCCCGGCGCTCGAGTGCTTCGCGGTCCGCTCCGGCGACCGAGGACGTACCTGGGAGACGGTACCGACGCGCCTTGCGCCGCCGCCCGGCTTCAACTTCGTCTCCGTAGACGGGGCCGCGCCGATCCAGTTTCCGGATGGTACGCTCGTCGTGCCGGCGTGGCTGGACAACCGCAACAGCGGGAGTAATCCCCGGGACTACTACAACGCCATCACGGGGCTGTACGGATCGGACGACAACGGCCTCAGCTGGACGTACCTGGCGCAGATAGGCAACGAGCCACCGGCCAGAGGCCGGCACGGCTATGCCAACCTGATCCTGCTGCCGAGCGGGCGGTTGCAGTGCTACTTCAATCGCATTGATAATGGTCTCCGGAACACGATTGAGTTGACCTGCTCCGACGACGGGGGGTATAGCTGGAGTGTGCCGAAGCCGATTGTCGCCTGGGGCCATTCTCCCTGGGTGGCGCGCCGCCGGCCAGGCGTGGGCGGTGGCGGCTGGCTCTACCGCTCGCCGTGGCCGCTCCGCCTGCGCGACGGGCGGATCGTGGTGCTCTTTGCGCGGCGCAAGCCACCCAGCGGGATCGGGTTAATCGTCAGCGAGGACGATGGAGGCACCTGGTCGGCGGAGGCGATTGTGCGCGACGACGGGAGCGGTGGGGACCTCGGCTACCCGGTGGCGACCGAGCTGGACGACGGGCGCATCTTCACCGCCTACTATTTCATGGAGGACGATGGCAACAACTTCGGGGGTACGCGGCACATCGCCGGTAGCTTTTTCCGGCTGGGGTAGTGATGGGGGAGCGGACCTACCCCCAACCCCCTCCCTTCAGGGAAGGGGCTAAATTGAGGTCGCCATGCGGATTGCTTTCCCCATAGGGAAGGGGCCGGGGGTGAGGTTCGGATAAGGGGGGATATTGTGCAGGAAGTGAAGGTTTGTCGCTACGATGCCGGGGCCGGCACCCGGCTGGGAAGTGTTATTGGGGACCGCGTCTATGATCTTGAGCGGTGCGGCGCCTTGGCCGGCGACGGGGACCAGAGTGCGGCCTTGGCGGACTTTCTCGCGGGTGGTGGTGCCGCCCTGGCGGCGGCGCGGGAGGCGCTGGCGGGGGTGTTGCAGGCGGGCGGGACGGAAGGGGTGAGCGGTGCGCCACTGGCGTACCGGCTGGAGGACGTGCGCCTACGGGCGCCCATCGCGCCGAGCACCAAAGTGATCTGTATGGGCCGGACCTTCGAGAGCCACGTGGTCATCGGCGGGCTGGAGCCGCATCCCAAGCCGACGCCGTTCTATAAGCTCACGCAGGTCGTGGTTGGGCCGGACGATTACGTCGTGCTGCCCAAGCACCACTATCCTGAGCCGGTGGTCTACGGGACCGAGTTGACGGTGGTGATCGGCAAGGAGGGCCGGAGTATCCCCGAGGACCGGGCGGAAGAATACATCTGGGGGTACACCGTCCTCAACGACGTCACCATGCGGGGCGCCTACCAGACGGTCGCCAAGTCGTTCGATACGAGCGCCCCGGTGGGGCCGTGGATCGTGCCGCACGACCAGATCGGTGATCCGCACAACTTGCAGCTCACCTTTCGGTTGAATGGCGAGCAGGTGCAAGAGGGCAACACGCGGGATTTGCGGTTCAGCGTGCCGGCGATGGTGGCCGAGTCCTCGAAATGGGTGACGCTCCAGCCGGGCGATATCATTGCGACCGGCGACGTGGGTGCTACGGTACCGCTCCAGCCGGGTGACGTGATGGAGGCGGAGGTGGAGGGCATCGGGGTGCTACGCAATCCGGTCCGGTTGGAGGAGTAGCCGGCATGATCCGGCGCCGCACCCGGAGAGCGCAGTTGACCGCCAGGGCTGCACCACCTTGACCTCCATCGGATCGTGCAGCCCTGGCGTGTCATCGTTGACCGAGGCACCGGCACCCGAGGCGCTTGGCTTCAGCACAGAGCGTCTGGACCGAGCGTATGCGCTCGTCGAGGGCCTGGTCGCGGAGAACGCCGCAGTGGGGGCGGTGATGCTGGTCGGCCGCCGTGACCGGTCGTTGGCACCCCGCGCGTTCGGCAGGATGGGTGCGCCCGACGCAGCGCCGGTCCGGCCGGATACGGTCTTCGCGGTTGCTTCCTGCACCAAGCCCATCGTCGCGGCGGCGGCGTGCCTGCTGGTAGAGCGGGGACTGGTCGGGCTGGACCAACCCCTGTGCGAGCTTATCCCGGAGCTATCGCCGAACCTGAAAGAGGTCCGGCTCTCGCAGCTGATGACGCATACGTCGGGGTTGGGCGGGCTGGTCCGCAATCGTGAGCTACGCCGCACGCGCCAGCCGCTCCAGCGGTGGCTCGATGCGCTGTATCAGACGACCTTGGAGGCGCCACCGGGCACGCGGGTACACTACACAAGCGCCGGGGCAGCCCTGCTCGGTGACGTGGTGTGCCGGGTGAGCGGGATGGAGCTGCGCGACTTTCTGGCGCGAGAGTTTTTCCGGCCGCTGGGGATGCGTGACAGCTTCCACGGCCGGCGCGACGAGGACTCCAGCCGCATCTGTCCCAGCCTGCTGCCGACTCCGGCGCTGGCCGCCGAGCCGAACTGGAACAGCGACTTCCATCATCGCTTGGGGACATATTGGGGCGGGCTGTACACTACTGTCACCGACTACAGCCGCTTCCTCCACATGCTGCTCAACGGAGGCGCCTACAGTGGGGGCCACATCTTCAGTCCGGCCACCGTGCGGGCGATGACCGAGGACCGGATCAAGCACATGCCCGGCCTCAGTGCGGCGGACCGGCTGACCTATGCCAAGGGCCTGGGATGGCTGCTGCGCGATAATGGCAGCTGGCCGTTCATGGGCAGCCTGGTCTCGCCGCGGGCCTTCGGTCACTACGGAGTCACCGGCTGTGGGGCTTGGGCGGACCCGGAGACCGGGGTTGTCTGCGCCATCTTTACCAACAAGTCGCATACCGATGGCGGTATCATGTACCAACTTGCCGCGATCTCCAATGCCATCGCCGCGTCGCTGGTCGAGTGAGGAGGCAGTCCGGTGGACCGTGCAATCGTCACGCTGACCGATGTGCAGCACAGCAAGCTGTGCTACAGCAAGGAGCGGATGTGCGCGCATCCGCGTCAGTGTCCCATTCATAACTACGGCGGTGGCCACATCACGGTCATCCACCACCATGCGCCGAGCGCCTACCGGGTGCGGAACGACATCATGCACGGGCAGTTCGGCTACAAGGGACGCGCCAAGATTCTGTTGCAGCGGTCCTGCGATCATGGCGAGACGTGGTCCACCGAGCAGGAGGTAGTGATCTGGGACGACTCGCTGCCGCTGGAGGAGAAACGCGCCATTCTGCGGCAGGCTGATGATCCTACACTGCCGCGGGATGAGATTGATCTGAGCAGCCCGGACTCGTCGGTCTATTTCGCCCGTCCGGCGACCGGTCCCGAGCGCGCGGACGGGCGGCCAGGCTTGGAGTGCTACGCCTTCCGGTCGGGGGACCGGGGCCACACCTGGGAGACGGTGCCCACACGGGTCAATCCGCCGACCGGGTTGAGCTACGTACACATAGATGGCGGCCCGTGGGTGCAGTGCGGCGACGGCACGCAGCTAGTCGTGGCGAGTATCGGGAGCGACGAGGGCAACACGGCACTGGGCATCTATGGCACGGACGACAACGGCCTCTCCTGGAACTACCTCGCGGAAGTGGCCAGTGATCCAACCGGACGGGGGCGTCCCACCTATGCCGTGCTGCTGCCGCTGCCGCGCGGCCGGCTCCAGTGCTACATGCTCAACATCCAGGGTATTCGCAACGCGATCCAGATGAATTATTCGGACGACGGGGGCTATAGCTGGAGCGAGCCGCGGCCGATTGTGGCTTGGGGGCAATCGCCCTGGGCGGCGCTCACGCGCGAACACGTCTGGTCGGGCGCGCGGCGACAGGGGGTACACTACCGCTCACCGTGGCCGCTGCGCCTGCGCGACGGACGGATCGTGGTGATCTTCGGCCGGCGCCAGCCGCCGTTCGGGATGGGGCTGATCGTCAGTGAAGACGACGGGGCCACGTGGTCGGCAGAGGCGGTCATCCGCGCCGACGCCAGCGAATGGGACCTGGGTTATCCGGTGGCGACGGAGCTGGATGATGGGCGCATCTTCACGGCCTACTACTTCACGGAGGATGACGGGAACAACTTCGGAGGTACGCGGCACATCGCCGGGAGCCACTTCCGGCTGGGGTAGGGGCCGGCCCCCCTATAGGTCCCCCCGCTGTGGCGGGGGGACGGCGCGGTTCCCTCCCCCGTCGCAACGGGGGAGGGCGAGGGTGGGGGCCGTTGCCCTGGATTCCCGCTTGCGCGGGGAAGGGAAGACCACATGCCGAGAGGATCAACCACAAACGGGAGAGGGAGAGGAGTGTAGCGATGGGACAACCTAGGTTTGCAGGGGTATGGCCGATCATGCCGACGCCGCTGAACGCCGACGGGACGATTGATGAAGACGGCACACGTCGAGTGGTCAACTTCCTCGTCGAGGGGGGTATGGACGGTCTGTGGATGTTCGGGACGCGGGGTGAGGGACCGAATCTGCTACCCAAGTATCACCAGCGCGAGCTTGAGGTGGCGATGGAGGCGTCGAACGGGCGCATTCCGATTGTGACGGGCTGCGGGGCGCCCGGCACCGAGCACACTATCGAGAATATCCGCGTGGCCGAGGCGGTCGGGGTGGACATGGTGCATGTCACCGAGCCGTACTACTTCAAGATGAAAGAGCACGAAATGGAGGCGCACTACCGGGCCGTGGCGGATGCGGTCAAGGTGCCGCTGGTGATCTACTTCCACGACACCAAGTACCCCAACGTGCGCCCCGGGGTGTGTCCGCCGATCATCAAGGAGCTGGCGGCGCGCGACAACGTAGTCGGGATCAAGGTGTCTACCGGCGACCAGCGAATTATGCAGTCCATTGCGTGGGAGACGCAGGAAGTGACCGACAACTTCGGCGTGATGGTGACGGACGGGCAGATGTTCGTGGCGGGGATGCTGGTCGGTTGTGCGGGGACCACGCCGCCGGAGGCCGCCTTCGCGCCGAAGATGTACGCCGAGATGTATCGGCTGACGCAGCAGGGCGAATGGGCCAAGGCCGTGGAGATTCAGAAGAAGATCATCCCGCTCTCGGACGCCATCACGGGGTATGGGCCGCCGTCGGGCAAGGCGCTGTACGCGGCGATGGGGCTGTGCCAAGAGCACGTGAGCATGCCGTTGCAGCGCATGCCGGAACCGGCGCGCCAGAAGCTGCTGGACCTGTTCGAGGCCGGGAACTACGCCTAGGGGAGGCATCGTGGAGTACCGTCGGTTTGGGCGGACGGGATTAACGGTCTCGGTAGCCGGGCTAGGCACCGGGGGGCCGAGCAACCTGGGTCAGAATACGGGTGTCGCGGAGGCGGACGCGATCCGTGTGGTCCATCGAGCGCTCGACCTGGGCATCAACCTGATAGATACGGCCGCCGGCTACAAGGATAGCGAGGTGATCCTCGGCCGGGCGCTGCGCGACGTGCCCCGGGATAGCTACGTGCTGGCCAGCAAGTTCGCGGCGAACGACCAAGAGCGGGGCACGCTGTTCCCGGTGGAGGTGTTGGAGCAGTCGCTGCACGAGAGCCTGCGCCGGTTGGGCGTGGAGTACCTCGATGTATTCCAGTTTCATGGGGTGCAGACGCGGCTGTACGACCAGGTGATGGAGCGTTTTCTGCCGGAGGCGCGGCGCTGGCAGGAGCAGGGCAAGTTCCGGTTCTTGGGGATTACCGAGAACTATCGCTCCGACGGCACGCACGAGATGTTGCAGCAGGCGCTGACCGATGACCACTTCGATACGATGATGGTCGGCTACAACCTGCTCGCTCCGAACGCCGAGCAGGTCGTGCTGCCGCAGGCACAACTCCACGACGTCGGGGTGATGGTGATGTTCGCCGTGCGGCGGGTGCTCGCCCAGCCGGCCTACCTGACGGAGACGATCCAGGGTCTGAAGGCGCGCGGGGTGGTGGATCAGGACGCCGTGCCGGACGACCGGCCGTTGGACTGGCTGCTGCGCGATCACGTCGAGTCGGTGCCGAGCGCCGCCTACAAGTTTGTCGCTGACCACCCGGCCATTTCGACGGTGCTTACCGGGACGGCCAACATCGCCCACCTGGAGGCCAACGTGCGGTCGCTGGTGGGGGCGCCGTTGCCGGCCGTGGACCGGAGCCGGCTGCTCCATATCTTCGGCGGGGTGGAAGAGAGCATCGGCAACTAGGGGCGGGGCGGGCAGGGAAGAGGCACCGGCCGGCGCCTCAGCTTCCCTACTAGCACTGCTCCGATACAACGGGTTTGGCCATCTGGGGTAGATGGCCACTGGGCGCTCTGCGGTCCGCAGTGTCCCAGGGAGAGACGCATCGTGTGACATGAGACAGGTTGTCAAAAACATTTGTATCATACGTTAACATAACAGGGAAACGTCACCCGTTTAGAAAAGTGGAGAGTTGTTGGCAGTCTCGGATGCGTCCGTCCTGATCGTCTTGGCTAAGATCGGCCAACTTGCGCTCCTGCGAGCCGTCTATGGGAAGATTTCGATCAGCCCGGCCGTCAAGGAAGAGGTAGTAGACAGAGGCCGGGCGATCGGGGCCTTAGAAGTTAACCACGTTCAGCAGGCACTGGACGAGGGTTGGCTTCGGGTAGAACCCCTGAACAGCTCTGCACGGCGCATACGCCAGCAGCTTACGCAGGGTACGACGCTTGACGTTGGAGAGATCGAAGCCCTAGCACTGGCAAAGGCTCGCCAGAAACTGCTCCTGGTGGACGATAAAGAGGCCCGCGCCGTAGCTACTGCAATGCAAGTGACGCGAGTGGGTACTGCCGGGGTGCTCCTAGAAGCCTACCTCGCAGAACACCTTGACCTCCAGGAGCTGGAGCAAGCTACCAGCGACTTAGTTGGAGTATTGTGGATAGCACCCGGTGTTATTGCCCACGTCCTTAGAAGAGCGCGGGAGGCGACGAGATGAGTAAGGGTCAGATGGTCGGTGCCCGGCTGCCACCGTCGTTAGTGAATGATCTGGAGACTATAGAACACGTAGAGCAGACTGACCGCTCGACTACCGTGCGGAAACTACTTTCTCAGGCTGTGGGGGAATGGAAACGGGATTACTACGCCCGGAAGTATGGGGATGGCGAGATTAGCCTGGCACGAGCGGCACGGTCAGCCGGGATCACGCTGTGGGAAATGATGGCCTATCTGCGGCAACGGAAGGTCCCGTCGCAATACGATGTCGAAGACTTCGAGGAGGATGTGCAGACGGTGTCCCGCCGCAGTGCCAAGAAGTAAAAGGGCCGGACCTCTTGCCGAGAAAGGGTCCGGCCGGCGGGGGTGGGTGGTTGGGCGGTCCCGACCGGATTTGAACCGGCGATCTCCACCTTGACAGGGTGGCGTGTTAGTCCACTACACTACGGGACCCGGGGGCACAGCCGACAAGAGTTAATGATGCCTGGGATGACCTGCCGGCGTCAAGTGCCCGGTGCATGTAAGGGCGCAAAGCACAATCAACCCTCGGCCGGAGAGGTGTATTGGGACTCGATCCGGGTTATTTGCTCGACGCACGCCTGATCTTCGGCATCCTCGCCCGGTGGGGTGGCAAACCAGGCATCCAGCATCTCGCGGGCGATGACCGGCGGGGTGGCGCGTAGGCTCATCACCAGGACGTTGGCGTGGTTCCAGATGCGCGCGCCGCGGGCGGTCTCGGCATCGTGGCAGAGGGCGGCGCGAATGCCGGGCACCTTGTTGGCGGCGATGGAAACGCCGGTGCCGGTCCAGCAGAAGAGCACGCCCTGGTCCGCCTTGCCGGCGGCCACGGCTGCGCCAACGTCCTGACCAACCTGCGGCCAAGGATCATTGCGCCCCTCCAGCGGGCCGAATAGCGTGACATCGTGGCCGCGTTCGCGGAGGTCTTCAACAACGGCGTCGGTGAGCTGCGTGGATTCGTCACTCCCAACCGCAATACGCATCGGATACTCCTCGTCTACCGACGACCGGGGGCGCCACACCCCAGGCCGCCCCTACGAGCATTGACAGCGCGTAGGGTACTAATCGCGCAGCCACCACCACAGCACGATAATCAGGACGATGACCACCAGGAGTATCGCCGCACCACCGCCAATACCTGGGCCGCCGCCAACGCTGACCATGTCGCGCTCCTCTCTGTGGATTCCTGAACTGTGAATGACTGAGAAACGAGGTCGGTGAATTCAGTGTAGCATGACCTCGAACCGGCGGGCGCTATACTAGCCGACGGGAGATTACGGCTGCGTTACCCAGACAGCCGCGACGGCCTCCGCAGTCTGGGCAGCCCGCGAGGAGATGCACGATGTCAACCGGAGCCACAGCGCCCGCGACCGATCCGGGTACCAACACCACGCCGCCGCTAGCCGCGATGGCGGCGGCGGCGCAGCGCATTCGGCGCGCAATCGTCGAGATGACGACGGCGGCCGGGTCGGGGCATCCCTCCAGTTCGCTCTCCGCGGTCGAGATCATGACGGCGCTCTACTGCGGCGGCCTGCTCCGCCACGACGCGGCGCGCCCGGAGTGGCCGGAGCGTGACCGCTTCATTCTCAGCAAGGGCCACGCGGCACCGATCCTCTACGCAGCGTTGGCCGAGCGGGGGTATTTCGGCGTGGACCAACTACCGAGCCTACGGCGCATCGGCAGCCCACTGGAAGGGCATCCCAACATGCGCCGTCTGCCTGGCGTCGAGGCCTCCACCGGCTCCTTGGGCCAGGGGTTGTCCATCGGGCTGGGCCACGCGCTGGCCGGCCGGATTGACGGGCAAGATTACCGGGTGTACGTGCTGCTCGGCGATGGCGAGGTCCAGGAGGGTCAAGTCTGGGAAGCGGCGATGGCGGCGGCGCAATACCGCGTCGCCTCACTCACCGCCATCGTGGACCACAACAAGGCGCAGCAGACCGACCTCGTGGAGCGCGTGCTGGACTACCGGCCGCTGACCGCCAAGTGGGAAGCCTTCCAGTGGCACGTGCAAGAGGTGGACGGCCACGATCAAGCCGCCGTGTGGCATGCCCTGGCCGCGGCGCGTGCGGTATCCGGCCGGCCGCAGGTGATCGTTGCCCACACCGTCAAGGGGAAAGGGATTCCGTGGGTGGAGCGCGACTTCACCTACCACGGCAAGGCGCTGCCCGCAGACGAGGCCGAGCGGGCGCTGGCGCTCTTCGCCGCCGAGGACAGTGGCTAGTGGTCCCCCTTTCGTCATTCCGGCGAAAGCCGGAATCCCTGTCCCCCTGCCGCAGCGGGGGGACCATAGGGGGGCCTGTCCCCTACTCGGCCGCCAAGTCACCGCGCCCGCGCTGGCTCTCGACGTTGTGGACGTGGACGTGGGCACCGGCCGGGATGTCGGCTGCGGCCACGCCGATGACCTCGCCGTATTTGTAGACCGGCGCGCCGGCGGCTAGTGGCACAAGCGCGAGCTTATGGCCAAAGGCAATCGGCTCCTGCGCGCAGACAGTCACCGCGCCCGACGCGCGCTCGGCAGTGACGGACTGCCCCGCGTCCAAATCCACCAAGACAGTGGCGACATTATCGCTGGGATGCAGCACAAGCACACGCTGTCGCATGGCACTTGACCTCCGCCGGTAGGGGTTCGACAGCCACAGTGTAGCGTCTCCGGTCCTTGCTTGTTCAATACGCAGCGCCGGGCGTCGGTGAGGGTGATTGCGGATTGCTACAACCTGCTCTACAATATTGGCCGGCTGGGCACCGCTTATATTTATTCGAACGTACATAAAAGAGCCGCAGAGGAGGCAGGGGTGCAACGCGGCTGGTGGTCCGGCGCGGGGGCTAGCGCCTCTCGGAGCAAGGCCGGGCTGCACGATGCTAGAACAGGCGTTCTTGCTTGGGCGATGAAGACGCCCCGGCGCATCGTGGCGCTGGCGCTGTTCTGCGCGGGAATCGCGGCCCTGCTGGCGATCCCGGTTGTTTCCGCGCAAACCCCGACCGACTACGACACCGACAATGATGGTCTGATCGAGGTTGACAGCCTGGCGAAACTGAACGCCATCCGCTGGGACCTGAACGGTGACGGCGTGGTGGACAGCGCCGACCAGACGAACTATCTGGCCGCCTTCCCCAATGCCCCGGTGACGGCGGGCTGCACCTACGATCACGATGGGAATAGCCAGACCACTGAGGTGGCCTGCATCGGGTATGAGCTGACGGCAAACCTGAACTTCAGTGGCTCCAATTGGGCGAGCGGCCAGGGCGACGGCAAGGGCTGGGTACCGATCGGCGAATACACGAGTGGCGGTACGTCTCCCTATGGGTCCCCGTACAGCGCCATCTTCGACGGCAACAACAACACGATCTCCAACCTGTATATCAACCGCCCCGATGAAGAAGGCGTGGGCTTGTTCGGGAATGTGAGTCATGAGAGTTACTCACAGGGTGATGCTGTCAAGATCCGCAACGTGAAGCTGCGCGACGTCAATGTGAGGGGCAGCGAGAACGTCGGGGCGCTGATCGGGCATTTCGGCCTTGGATCGGTGAGCAACAGCTCGGTCACCGGCGGCACCGTCACTGCGGTCGTGCGGCAGGATGAAAACGGGGATGATGTCGGCGGGCTGACAGTTGGCGGGCTGGTGGGGAACAGCTCCGGCCCGATCAGCGACAGCTCGGCCGCCGTCACCGTGGCGGGCCGGATACAGGTCGCTGGGCTGGTCGGAGAGAGCAGCGATCCGATCACGAACAGCCACGCCACTGGAGCCGTCTCCGGCGAGGACGATGTTGGTGGGTTGGTGGGGCGGAACAACGACAGTATTGACCGCAGCTACGCCACGGGCGACGTGACCGGGACGGGTGATGACGGGGGTAGCTCAATCGGTGGACTGGTGGGGACGCACTGGTATGACAACAGCGTCATCAGCAACAGCTACGCGACCGGCAACGTCAGAGGGGAACACTTCGTTGGAGGGCTGGTCGGATTGGTGTGGGGTGGCCACATCCGGACCAGCTACGCCACGGGCGACGTGACGGGTCAGGGAGCATGTGTCGTCGTGGCGACCGCTGAACCAACGCCATGCACTGATGCAGGACTGGCAAGCGGGGATCTCTACGAGCACGTAACGACCCGGATTGGCGGGCTGGTCGGGGGGAACCGCGGCGCGACGATCAGCACCAGCTTTGCCTCGGGTGACGTGGCCGGCATGCATCACGTCGGCGGACTGGTCGGGGAAAACATCGGTCGAACGATTCGGGCCACCTATGCCCACGGTGACGTGACCGTTACCGGGCCAACGGAGAATGTGGCCTGTGACTCGGATAGCAACCCGGGCTGTCGAATCGGTGGGCTGGTGGGACGGAATATCAACGGCGGCGCGATCATCAATAGCTATGCGATCGGTAAACCCAACGTCGAGGCAGTCCACCTGCGAGTGGGTGGGCTGGCCGGGGAAAGCCCCACGGAGCGGCTTTACGACTTTGGAGGTTACGTTAATCCGGGGTCGATCACCGCCAGCTATTGGGATACGGAGACTTCGGAGTTTCCAGTGGGTGTCGGTACGGATGACGAGAACAACAACCGGATCATTGACGAGCGGGACTTAAACGCAAGGCCGCCCGTGTTCGGGGAAACGGCGCAGGACGGGGTCGCCGGGAAGACGACCAGCGAGCTGCAGACGCCGACGGATTACACGGGCATCTACGCCACGTGGGACGATAGCCCGGACCTGGACCTGGACAACGCGGACGGGGACAATGACCACGCGACGGGCCAGGACGCGCCGTGGTACTTCGGGGAAGACGACGAGTACCCGGTGTTCAAGATTGACGTTGATCTCGACGGCGACGTTGATCAGGACGACTACGACGCGCAGCAGCCGGGGCCGCCGAACCAACGGCCGACGGTGAGTATCAGCATCCCGTCGTCGGTGACGCAGCCGGTGAACGGTCGCACGCGGGTGACGCCGACGGTGACCGCCAACGATCCGGACGGTTCGATCTCGTCGTATGAGTGGACGGCCACGGGTGGCACGTTTGCGAATGCGGCGACCAGGAATGCGACGTGGACGGCGCCGGCCGAGGAGGCCACCGAGCAGACCTACACGCTCACGCTGAAAGTGACGGACAACGGCGGAAAGAGCAACTCCGCCTCGGTGGATATCAGGGTTATCAAGACTAACGTGCTGCCGACGGTCAGTATCCAAGAGGTTACGCAGGAAGTGGCCGGCGGCGCGACCGTCACGTTTGACGCGACGGCCGATGACACAGATGGCACGATCGAGTCCTACGAATGGGACGCTCCCACTAACGGCGGCACGTTTGTGGACCACACGATCGAGGATGCGACGTGGACGGCGCCGGCCGAGCAGGAGAACGCGCAGGACTACACGCTCACGCTGACGGTGACGGATGACCGCGGTGGGCAGACCACGACCAACACAACCGTCACTGTGCAGGCGGCCAACAAGAAGCCGACGGTCACGATCCATACGGGGACGCAGACGGTCAGCGAAAATGCCGTCGTCACGCTGTCGGCAACGGCTGAAGATCCAGATCGAGATGGCTCAATCGTGTCCTACGCTTGGACGGCGAGTCCCAACTTGGGCACGTTTGGCAATGCCGCGGACGAAGACACCACGTGGACGGCGCCGGCGAAGACAGCTAACGAGCAGCGGATCACGCTCAGGCTGACCGCCACGGATAACGAGGGTGCGACCGGCTATGCGGAAGTGTTAATGAAGGTGAGTGGCAACAACCAGCCCGGAGCTTTCATCACCACGCTAGGGCAGGACGTAAACGGGGGTGATGAGGTCCAACTGTCGGCTACCGTCTCGGATCCGGACGAGGAAGACGTGACCTATGAGTGGACGGGAGCGGGAGATTTCTCGCCTGACTCCGGCACGATCTCGCACCCTTACACGGACACGGCCGATACTACGTGGACGGCACCGGCGAAGACGAACGACGCGCAAGAGGTCACGCTGACGCTGACCGGGTCGGATGGCACCTTGACCTCCTCGGCCCAGGTCACGATGAAGGTGCGCGCCAACCAGGCACCGACGATTGATGGGATTACCAACAATGCGCCCATCGTGGACGGGGAACCCACAGTCAGTGGTGGCGATGAGGTCAACGTAAGTGCGACTGTCACAGAGACCGACACTGACGACACGTTGACGTATACGTGGACGGCTGATGATGGTGATGCCAATACCACGGATGACGGCAGCTTCGCGACCGATCCCAATAACCCCGATGGCGAACGGTCTACTGCTCGGATTTGGACCGCACCGGCCAAGATCAATGCGGATCGGCCGATCCGCCTGACGCTGACCGTGTCGGACGGATTGACGAGCCACACGGCATCGGTAGTCATCACGGTCAAGAGCAACGCAACGCCGACTATTACCGGGATTACCAACGATGCGCCCCTGGTGGACGGGGTGCCCACAATAGGGGGCGGCTTGGAGGTCGAACTGAGAGCGACGGTCACTGACGACGACGCTGACAACACCCTGACGTATGAGTGGACCGCCACCAACCCCGTCGGTACGGACACCGGCACCTTCTCCCCCACGGACGCGGCCACTACGACCTGGACCGCACCGGCCAAGACGAACACCGAACAAGCAATCGCACTGACACTCACGGTGACCGATCCTGGAGGATTGAGCGGCAAGAAAACGGTCACGATCCGGGTTTCGCTCAACCAGACACCGCGGATTACCGGGATCACGATTGACGGCGATGCCGTCAGTTACAAACTCGTAGCCGGAGGCGACTCGGTTGCACTCGTAGCGACAGCTACCGATCCGGATGACGGTGACACCCTCGAGTACGAGTGGAGCACCAATGACGGCAGGGCCGCTGACGTGGCCTTCGACCCCGAAGACGCGGCCACTACGACCTGGACCGCACCAGACGCGAAGAACACAGCGCAGGCGATCACGCTCACCCTGCGAGTCTCCGACGGTGGTTTGGCCGCCATCGCTACCATCAACATCACGGTCGAGGCTAATGAGGCACCGACTATCGAGATTGACACACCTGCACAGACAGTGGCTGTTGGCACGGTGGTCCAACTAGCAACTACGGTCACTGATGAAGATACAGGGTCCCTGCAGTATCAGTGGCAAGCTAACGGTGGGACTTTCTCCAGCGGAACCATCCAAAATCCTACGTGGACCGCGCCGAGCCAAGTTACCGCGCGGACATCCTACACGCTGACCGTGATCGTCACGGACAATGGCAAGCCGAACGGTCTGACCGATAGCGATGCGATCACCATCACCGTCCACCCGGACCCGGAGCCTCCGAACCCTAACAATCCGCCGATGCTCACGATTGACACTCAGCGGCAAACCGTCGGTGGCGGCGAGACGATCAACCTGGAAGCGACTGTCACGGATGCTGACACGAACGATACCCACACGTATGCGTGGACGGGCCGGGGGAACTTCGACAACGCGGCTGCGGAGGATACGGAGTGGACGGCGCCGGCGAGGTTGGGCAGTGCTCAGTCAATCGTGCTCAGGTTGACTGTGACAGACAGTGGTGGCTTGGAGGACACCAAGACCGTCACCATCACGGTCAGTGGCAATACAATACCGAACGTGCTGATTACCGGTGACCGCCAACGAACCGTATACGGCAACGAGGTCATTGATCTGTCAGCTACGGTTTCGGATCCGGACGGCGATGACCTCGATTACGAATGGTCTGAAGCGGGAACATTCTCACCAGCTTCCGGTACTTTCACTGACCCCTATCCTAACCCACTGACCACTCAATGGACCGCACCAGACGCGGATAGCACCGAACGATCCTACACGCTGAACCTTCATGCCGAGGATACCGGTGGTCTGGAGCATGGCGACGCCATCACGGTTATCGTGCGCGCCAACCAGTCGCCGACTGTCGAGATCAGCACCGTTGCGGCGACGGTAGACGGGGAGGCGGCGGTTGACCTGGCAGCGACGGCGAGCGACCCGGACGACGATGACGCCACGCTGAAGTATCGGTGGACAGCCGACCCCAACTACGGGACATTTGCCGACCGCAATGCGCTCACTACGACATGGACCGCGCCGGCAACGCCGAACGTATCGCTGCCGATCAACCTCACGCTGACGGTCACCGATCCCGATGGGCTGGAGGTGACGGACACCGTCACTATTACGGTCCGCGGCTCGACAACGGCACCACCCCCGCCCCCGCCTCGACCGCAGGAGCTAGATCGCGACGACGACGCTGACGGTGGCGACGGTGGCGATGGTGGTGGTGGCGGTGGCGACGGTGGCGATGGTGGTGGTGGCGGTGGCGACGGTGGCGATGGTGGTGGTGGCGGTGGCGACGGTGGCGATGGTGGTGGTGGCGGTGGCGACGGTGGCGATGGTGGTGGTGGCGGTGGCGACGGTGGCGATGGTGGTGGTGGCGGTGGCGACAGTGGCGACGGTGGCGGTGGTGGCAGTAGTGGTGGCGGTGGCGGTGGGTCGTCGGAGTGGCCGAAGCTGATCGGCGAAAACGGCTCCGCAAAGGCCTGGGAGCTGGAGAACAATAGCGTACTACTCGAGATCCACAACCCCGATGATCCGGACAACCCGCGGAAGGTGACGTTCGGGATCGGCTCGATCAACACCGAAGGCACGGAGATCGTGCCGGTGGGGTACGTGCGGGACGATAGCTTGGGGCAGACGTATGCGGTGCTGCGGCGGGAGGCTGACGGCGCGATCGTGCGGCAGTGGATTGCGTCCGACAGCCCGCTGGCGTTGATCGTGCCGTGGGACGACGTGAATACCAATTACACCTTCCCGGTGCTGGTGATTGTGACGATCCCGCTGGACGAGAAGCGTCCGCATCCGAACCAGCTCGTGCGGCGGTTCGATGGTGGGGATGACCGCATTCTGTCCTACGATGCGGGCCTCTTGCAGTGGCGGCACGTGCCGGATGCAGCCACGTTCCAGGTGCTGGGGTTCTACTGGTGCGACGTGACGGCGGCGGACGAGAACTTCTTCAACCGGATCCATATCGGGACACCGCACCCGCCGACGACGGTGCCGGCGCAGGAGAACTACCCCAGTTGCCGGCCTTAGGGCGGTGGCAGGGGGTGTTGGCTCTCTCCCAGGGGGCGAGGGAGCGGCTTCTTACGAGAGCGTGCGCTGGACGTGCGCCATGGTCTTGCTGACCTGGTCTACTGTTGTTCACTCTTGCGAGCACGAAGCGCGAGGAAGAGTGGTATTTCCTGGTTGAGGACGTTCTGCGCCTGGGCCTGGGGGCCAGAGGTGGCCACCTTGTACGTCGGAATCTCCTTGAGGCAGTCCACAGTCAACCCACATGCCGCCAAGCCGTTGATGTAGTCCTCAAGCGGACGGTGGTAGCTCCACGTGGCAGCCCGCCCACCGGCATAGGTTTTCATCGGCACAGTGAGTGGCGAGAGATAGCGGTCTATGCGCCGATAGAATAGCTTGCGTTGCTTATCCCAGCCTCGCCCGCTCTGCCGCGGCACGCGAAAGCACGGGTGCGTCATGACAATCGCCAGCCGCCCACCAGGTTTCAGCGCCCAGGCAGCCGACTCCAGCACGGCAGCCAGCGGGTCCATGTCTTGGATACTCAACAGGAAGGCCACTGCATCGAACACGCTTTCGCGCAGCTCCGGCAATGCTGCGAGGCGACGGGCATCGCCCTGGAGCATCCTCATCCCTGGGCCGGCTCTCTGCCGGGCACGCGCTAGTAAGCGCGGGCTGGCTTCGATACCAGTGTAGAACGCCTGCTGGGCGGTGACGTACCGGGCTAAGACACCGTGTCCCGCGCCGATGTCGAGGACCTGTTCGCCCGGCCGCAGGTCCAGTAGTTCGAGTAGGGCCGGAATCGCCAACCGGCGGTGATGCGTACTCCCGGCGGCCCCAACCCAGCCGTAGTACCACTCTGCAACCGGATCCCAGGTCGTGCTGATCTTCCCCTTCCGCCACGACTTTCTCCCCATTGCTGCCCTCCTTCCGTCTCTTTGCCCGGCGCATAGGTGCCTCACGTGTAGACGGGAATAGTTCATCGGGTACCGTCCGGTCGAGAGCTACAGGCCGCGCTGTGCTACGGACAACACGGGCCGAGGGCAGGAGTGCGCGCAGGGGTTACACCGGGGGAGGTGACAGGAGCGCTGCAAATGAAGGGGGCCTGGGTCTGGTTGGTGGCGGTTAGCGAGCGCGTCAGACCCAGCGGTGCCCAGGAGCGCGAACCGGCACCTGCGCTGCACGCGGCAGCTCCTCGACCAACTGCCCTAGCCCCTCGCTACGGCTGTCAACAGCCGTGTACAGCGAGTAGCTAGAGCAAGCCAGCAGCTCTGCCGTCATGCGTTAGCGCAAGAAGCGCCCTGTGTTCATTACTGGCTCCTATGAAACCGTGCGGGGAAAGCTCCTCGCGCTGCTCAGTATACCAGCCGGACGGTAAAGGTCTGTGCTTCCAACTAGGTGGCCGAGTGGTGGATACGCTCGATGGTCTTCTCGTAACGCTCGGCCATACTCGGGCCTTGGAGTTGCATATACTCCTGCTCGTGGGCACGGGCCGCCGGCTGTGAGGGCGGCGTCGGCACCTCAACGACGGCCGTGGTGATTTGATCTACGCCCCATTTGTAGGCGGCGACCTCGCCTTTGCTAATCAGTAGATTCATCCCAACGTTCGCTTCGACGATGGGGAGGCCGTTCTCGCGGGCACGGGCCAAGACGGTCTCATTCTGGGCCTTCCGGCGCGAGCCATACGAGACGATGAGGAGCAGCTGGGCGCCGTCCAGGGCAAGGGTGCGGGCGATCATCGGGTTCCAGCGGTCGGCGCAGATGAGCATGCCGGCGCGACCAAGCGGGGTGTCAAAGGCCCTGATCTGCCGGCCAATGCGATTGAACTGCCAGGAGTCGTGGGTGCCTTCGGCGAACTGGGTTTTGTGATAGCGCCCGCGAATGACACCCTCCTGGTCAATGAAGATGGCGCTGTTGTAAACGCCGTCGTCAATGCGCTCGGCAAAGCCGAAGCAGAGACAGGTGCGTAGCTCCTGTGCCAAGGCCTGGAAGCGCCGGATATACGGTCCGTCGAGCGGTTCGGCGATGTCGAGCATGGCCGGGACCTTCTCCGGATGCTCGATCACGTCCATGACCACGTAGCCTTCGAGGACGCCCTCGGTGGCGACGATCAGGTCGGGCTGCTCCTGCGCCGCCGCGCGGAAGAGCGCCTCCAGTTTGTCGGCGTTGTAGGCCTTGTCCCACTTCTTGGGCTTGAGCGAGATTGCCGTGGCCTTGATTGGCGTAAACACGACAGGCTCCTTTCCCTTGCTGCTATGTCAAGCTCGGTTGATTATACGGCTCGGGCCTCCCCCTCCGGCCCCTCTCTCCATCGCCGAGCGATAGAGAGGGGGAGGGGATAACACGGTAGCAGCTACAATCAGGGCCGGTGCGGGCGGATGCTGGAGTGAGAGGGAGGCCGTATGGCGGATAGGGATACCGAACTGACGGCGGAGGACCTGAAAGAGATGGTGCGGATGCTGGACCTGATACCGATACCGGAGCGGGTCCTGCCGCAGGTGCTTGACGCGGTGCGCGAGCAGCGGGCTGCGGTCCGGCGCTTTGCCGAGTCGGGGGTTGAGGTGGACGAGACACTGACGGCGCAGCCGTACCGCTTGGAGGAGGAGATGCCGTGACTGTCAACGGCAACGACCTGGCGTGGCTGACCATCAGCGAAGCGCGGTCGCTCATTCGGCGCCGGCAGGTATCGCCGGTGGAGTTGATGCGGGCGGTGCTGGAGCAGATCGAACGGCTGGAGCCAACGCTCAACTGCTTCATCACGCGGTGCGACGAGCAGGCGCTGGCCGCGGCGCGGGCGGCAGAGGCGACGCTCGCCGCCGGGGGCGAGGTCGGACCGTTGCACGGCATCCCTATCGCCGTCAAGGACAATATCGAGACGGCGGGGATACGCTCTACCGCCGGCTCCAAGATTCTCGCCGACTACGTGCCGCGCGAGGATGCGCCCGCGTGGGCACGATTACAGGCGGCCGGCGCGATCATGGTAGGCAAGACCAACCTGCACGAGTTCGGGTTCGGCACCACGACGATCAATCCGCACTATGGCCCGACGCGCAATCCGTGGAACCCGGAGCACGTGCCCGGCGGGTCGTCGGGCGGCTCGGCCGCAGCGGTCGCGGCGGGGATGGCACTGGGCGCGCTCGGTACGGACGCCGGTGGATCGGTGCGGATACCCGGTGCCCTGTGCGGCATCGTGGGGTTGAAGCAGACGCATGGCCGTGTGCCGACGCGCGGGGCGATGCGCGGGGGGAATCCGACGCGGGATCACATCGGGCCGCTCGCGCGCACGGTCGAGGACGCGGCGCTGCTGCTGGCGGTGATGTCCGGCCACGACCCGCGCGACCCCACCTCCCGCGACGTGGCGGCGCCGCCGGAGACGCTGGGCGCCGGGACGGACCTGCGCGGGCTACGGGTCGGTGTACCGCGCGACTACTACTTTGCGCTGGTGGATGGGCCGGTTGAGGCGGCGGTGCGGGCGGCCATCGGGCAGTTGGAGGCGCTCGGCGCGACGGTGCGGGAGGTGCGGCTGCCGGACCACGACGCGCTGATGGACGGCGTAGACGCCATTCGTGCGGAGGCGCTGGTGGACCATGAGCACTGGCTGCGGACACGGCCGGCGGATTACGGCGAGGAGACCCTGCTGCGCCTGCTGCCGCTGCAATTCATCCTGGCGGGCGATCACGCCAAGGCGCTGCGCGCTCGGCGCCTGCTGCTGGAGCGTTATACGGCGGTGTGGCGGGAGGTGGACCTGTTGGCGGGGCCGACGGTGGCGGTGCCGGCGCCGAGCATTGCGGCAGCCGAGGACAAGTCCATCATGGTCAACGGCAAACCGCACAGCGCCGGGATGCTGTCGCAGATCACGCGGCCCTGCAACTACACGGGCCTGCCGGCCATCTCGGTGCCGTGCGGCTTTGTGGACGGGCTGCCGGTGGGCCTGATGCTGGTGGGACGGCCGTTCGACGAGCGGACCTTACTCCAAGCGGCTCACGCTTACGAGCGGAGCACGTCCTGGCACGAACGGCGTCCGCCAGTGTAGGGGGAGGGTGGAGCCTCACCCCCCGGCCCTCTCCCTAATGAAAGTTGCCAACTTGATCGGGTAGTGGGGCATCCCCCTTCCCTAGCCTGTATCCCCGCTCCACCGGGGCCGGGAGCGGGTTCCCTCCCCTGGAGCTTGCTCCGGGGGAGGGTGAGGGAGGAGGCCAGACCACTACCTTATCAAGTGAGCAACTTTCATAAGGGAAGGGGAGTTCATGCGGCGGCTGAAGGAGGTGGTTATGGCGCGGCCGAGGATGGTGGTGGTGTTTGGTCCGCGGTCGTTGGAGCGGCATTGGAGCAGGGCGGCTGCGGAGGTACTGGACTCGTTTGCGGAGCGCGTCGCCGTGCATCTCGGGGCCGACCTGACGGCGGACGAGCGTGTGGCGCGGGTGGATGCGGCGCTGGCCGATGCCGACGGGCTGGTGCTGTGCGGGTGGGGCAATCAAGGCATCGGCTACCTGTCCGCGGAACGACTGGCCAAGGCGCCGCGGCTGCGGTACATCGGGTCCACCTGCCACTATCGGCAGGCCGAGTTCTGCGACGTGGGCGCGGCGCTGGCGCGGGGTATTGCCCTCAGCGAAACGGCGCCGGTGATGTCGCCGTGGGTGGCGGAGTACGAGTTGGCGCTGGGGCTGGCGGCGCTCCGCAACCTGCCGCAGGAGCACGAGATTGTCGGCGCGAACGGCTGGGTGCATTGGGAGGACTTCCCGGAGCGTCCGGAGACACCGGACCGGCTGCAAGGCCGGCGGGTGGGGCTGGCCGGGTTCGGTGAAATCCATCGGCACTTGGCGCGGATGCTGGCGCCGTTCGACACGGACTGGGAAGCGTTCGATCCGTATGTGCCGGCCGAGCGGATGGTGGCGACGGGGGGACGCAAGGCGACCGAGCTGGTCGCCATGGCGGCGCGGAGCGAGGTCTTCTTCGTCGCAATTCCGCCGACGCCGGAGACGATTGAGATCATCAACCGCGACGTGATCTATGCGCTGCCGCGCGAGGCGGTGTTCGTGCTGGTCTCGCGGATGGCGGTGGTGGAGCAGGCGCCGCTGCTGGAGCGGCTGAGGGCCGGCGAGCTGCGGGCCGCGATTGACGTGTATAGCCCGGAGCCACCGCCAGCGGACAGCCCGCTCCGCACGTTGCCCAACGTGGTGCATACGCCGCACCGGGGCGGGCATACGTATGGCGCGCACCGGGGCGTCTTCCTCGGACAGTGCCAAGACGCGCGCCGGCACTTCGCGGGCGAGCCGCTGCGCTACCCGTTGCGACCGGAGCTGGTGGCTATTTTTGGGAGGTGAGTTAATCTGGCCCCCCTATGGTCCCCCCGTCCCGACGGGGGGACGGGGAGGCGGCGCCGGCCATGGCCGGAGAGCGCGCAGTATTCCCTCCCCCGTCGGAACGACCGAGGCTCAGAGAGGCGGCACAATCTATCCCCTCCCCCGTCGGGACGGGGGAGGGCTAGGGAGGGGGCCTGCCTCACCTCGCACTCCCCACCCCTCATCCCGCCCATCCTGTCCATCCATGTGAATACCCCCACCGCCGCTCGGTGATGTGCTACTATTGAACGTGTGTTCTCCGGGGCCGCCGCCTGACTGCTGCGCCGGAGTGATGATGAGAGGGCTGGCCTGATGCCGCGCCAGACGGAGCCGAGCGCCAATAATGCCTTGGGTGGCTTGCTGCGGTCCATGCTGCCGGGGAGCGAGGTGCGCTCGGAGCATATCCGCGTCATCGAGGGTAGCCCCGGGTTGCAGCCCGACCTGCTCATCACCGATCCTGGCCGTGCGCCGGTCGTCATCGAGTCCGAGTACCTGCCCGCCGCTACCGTCGAAGCGGAGGCCCGCGCACGCCTCGGCCTGCCCGTGACCGTGCATCCGCGGCCCATCGAGGCGGCCATCGCGCTGCGCTATCCCGCTGACGTGGGTGATGCCGCCGACCTCCGGGCCGCGCTCACGGCTGCCCGGCTCGAATACTGCGTCTTCACTGAAGATGACGACGGCGGGCAGCGGTTCCCGGCCGGCGGGTGGCTGGAAGGGGCGGTGGAGGACCTGGCGGACTTGGTGCGACTGGTGTCCGTGCCGCAGCGGGCAGTTGACGCAGCTACCGACACGCTGCAAGACGGCATTGACGCTGCGGCCAAGCTGCTCGACGCCGTAGACGACACCCGGCCGGGCATCACCCGCGCCATGGCCCACCTGCTCGGCATGGCGAACGTGCCGCAGACGCGCCGGATGGCCTGCGCCATCATCGCCAACGCGCTGGTCTTCCACGAGCGCATCGCCGGCATGCACTATCATGTTCAGCCGCTCCAACTGGTGTGCGGCGATGCTATCGCCAACCCGCAAGGCGAGGTGCTGACCGCCTGGACCGACATCCTGAAGATCAACTACTGGCCCATTTTCGCCATCGCCAAGGACCTGCTCTCCCACCTCCCGGCCGGCGACGCGGCCCTGATTTTGCGCCGCTTGCGCGAGACCGCCCAGGCGATCAGCGCCACCGGCGTAGACCAGGCCCACGACCTCACCGGCCGCATCTTCCAGCGCCTGATTGCCGACCGCAAGTATCTGGCCACCTTCTACACGCTGCCGGCCTCGGCGGCGCTGCTGGCACGGCTGGCCGTCGCCAAGTTGGACGGGGTGGATTGGGCCGATGCCGCTGCCATCGGCAAGCTGCGCGTCGCCGACTTTGCCTGCGGCACCGGCGCCCTGCTGTCGGCGGTGTACGAGCGGCTGGCCGCCCGGCACGAGCGCGCCGGCGGCAATCCGGCGGACCTGCACGGTGTGATGATGGAAGAGGTGCTATACGGCTGCGACGTGATGCCGTCGGCGGTGCATATCACGGGCGCCACCCTCTCCGGGGTGCAGCCGGCCGTTGCGTTCGGCACAACACGGCTCTATACCATGCCCTATGGCCGGATGAAGGACGGCAGCGTGCAGATCGGCTCGTTGGAGCGACTGGGCGACTCGGGGGCCTTGACGCTGATCAATATGAGCGATCCGACGCTCCGCACCGGCAGTGTTGGCGAGGAGACGGCGGAGCAGGTCCCGGTCGAGATACCGGACGAGAGCTTCGATCTGGTCATCATGAATCCCCCCTTTACCCGCGCCACCAATCACGAGGGCGCCCATGCTGACATCACCAATCCCGCCTTTGCGGCTTTTGATGCCACGCCCGATGACCAGACGGAAATGGGTCAGCGGATTAACGAACTAGGCAGAGGCACGTGCTACCACGGCAATGCCGGGATCGCGTCGGCCTTTGCGGCGTTGGCGGAAAAGAAGCTCAAACCGGGCGGTGTCCTCGCGCTGGTGCTGCCCTTGTCCGCCGCGGCCGGGCTGTCCTGGCAGAAGTTCCGGCACATGCTGGCTACCGACTACACGGACTTGACCGTGCTGACTATCGCTGCTGCGGACAATGATGATCTGTCGTTTTCAGCCGACACCGGCTTGGCCGAATGCTTGGTTATCGCCCGCAAGCTCAAGAGTCGTGAGCAACCGTCTCCGCGCACGCACTTCACCTCGCTCACCCGCCGGCCACAGGGCTTTGCCCACGCTGGCGCCATAGCCGGCAATGTGGCATCGGCCAACGGCGTCAGGCAAGTCGAGGATGGTCCCTACGGAGGCACACCGCTGACGGTCGGAGCTGAGTTGGCCGGGCAGATGATGACGGTTCCCAATGACACCGAGGACATCGTATGGGGGGCGGTACGCCTCTCGGATTACTCCTTGGCGCAGGCTGCACACGCCCTGTCTGCATCCAGACTATGGCTACCGGGCCGGCCGGCCGCGCTTGAGCTAAATGTGGCGTTGTTGGGCAGCGTCGGCGAACTGGGCTTGGTAGACCGTGATATTACCGGCCCGGCTCCGCGTGGCCCTTTTGACAAAGCACCGGCCAGTCCGACGGCTACCTTTCCCGCGTTGTGGAACCATAATGCCAAGAATGAAACGCGGCTAGTATGCCTTCCTGATTCGCAATTACTGGTACGGCTAGGCATGGAAGAGAAGGCCGCCCAGGTTTGGGCTACCGCCAGCTGTGCTCATCTAAGCCGGGGATTCCGTTTCAACTCCCAGCCTCTTGCAGTAGCGTTCACTGAGCAAGAGAGCATTGGTGGCCGCGCCTGGCCGAACGTGAGCTTTGACAAGCCACAATACGATTACGCCTTTACCTTGTGGGGAAACAGCACGTTGGGTTTGCTGTGCTATTGGTGGCATTCAAGTCGCCAAGTCGCCGGTCGCGGTGACATGACGATCCGCTCTGCCGAAGCCCTCCCCGTGCTCGACTTCCGCACCCTCAGCGACGAGCAGTTGTCCACTGCAGAGGCGATCTTCGACGAGTTCCGCGATCTCCAGCTCCAGCCCGCCTACCTGGCCGACGCGGACCCGCACCGCGCGCTGCTCGACCGGCGCGTGGTGTGCGACCTCCTCGGCTTCGACGAGGCGACCTACGCAGGGGTGCGGCGGCTGGCCGCCAAATGGTGCGCCGAGCCGTCGGTGCATGGAGGCAAGAAACGACCGAGAAATGCTAAACTGATTACCTAGGTGAAAGCCTGACTGGAAGTTCTAAGCTGGTTGGCAGTTGATCGTGGAGTGATGATGAGTCTAGAGCAAGAACGAGAACGTCTCTTGCAGACCGAATCGCTGGCGCATTTCCGGCGCGAAATGTCGCTAGCCGAGATGGTGACTGTCTATCAATCATCGGACTGGGATAAAAGCAAGAAACACAGTTACTTTATTTACTGTGCATTAGTACCGTCGAGCGAAGTTGATCAAGCACTCTCCAGTTGCGAATGGCTATATTTGCTTGGCGATAGTGTGGGATGCTACCGTTTTGATGATGAAAATGATATAGGACCACTCATTATAGGGCGTTCTTTTCACGGAATGAGAGATAGTTATGTAGAAGTAAGAGAAGAATTTAGACTATTTCATAATCTATACTACGATGATCGAGACGACCGATTCGACGGCTATATCAAGCTAGAAGAAAGTGGTAATAAACAGATTGTCGCGGTTGTCGACCGCGAACCCGGACGAGTGCAGATCCGCCTGAAAGAGATTCGCCAATTCCTAGCGGTTAAGGAGATGCATCTCGCCATCCAGTTCGACTACCTGGAGTTCTCAGAGAAGAGCCTGGAAGAACTTGGTCTTTCTAAAGAAAGGCGCGAAGTTCGAGAAGATCTGTCTTGGTGGAGATGCTCTCTGGACGACGCTGCAGGCTCAGACTCAGATCGACGAACCATGAGTGTTTTGCGTGGACTTCGACTTATTGAGCCGCTACCTGAGTCGGAGAGCGATCTGCCGGGATTTGTCGATGATCCAAAGAAGCGATATATAGATTTTATCATCGGAATGGACGATGACGGCGATGAGATAGAGCACACGTGCGATCAGAATGCGCTGGAAAACTACTTTGGAAGGAATCCGGGTGCGCCGCATGAACTCACACCTGTTAGCTTCCGAAAGGAGGTGCTTGATAAGTACTACCGACAATCTAGCAAGTATAGTGTTTCGGTAGATACCGTAGAGTGTGGTAACTTGTGGAGTATCCATATCGACAGTCACCACGACGATAAGGTATGTGTTTGGCTTGTAGATCTTGGCACCTTGCCTTACGATGAACAGTTCTATTGGAGAAGTTGCAACTTTGCATCGGAGAGTGGTGTCAGTGAGAGTTTCTATCGACAGCAGATTCACGCTGAATTTACCTCTTCCGATCGTCCTGAGCACATATTCCAGCATAGGTACGGAGAGCTTGCCCGAGAGTGCCAGGATCATCTAGGGTGGTCCTTGCTCCTTCCACTAGAAGAAGGAGACGAGTATCACATCCAAAATATCCGCATTCCGGCGACCGACGAACAGCCGGAATTCGACGAGCTTGTTCTAGGATTGACAAAGATTTTGGTAGATTCGCTCAACGAAAAGGAATTGAATAAGCTGATCCCATCGGATCAGAGGCGAAACCTGAAGGGAAGTATCGCACGACTTGAGGCTGCGCTGGCGGCTTACGATATTCAAGATGCTGATAAGCACATAGTCTTCCTTCGTGATCTTCAACATCTGAGGTCCGCGGGCGCGGCCCATCGCAAAGGTCGAAAGTACCGTAGGGCAATTGCACCGTTTACAGCGAACAGCCGCGATCTAAGAACAGTGTTCGCTGAAATCCTAGTGAAAGCTATCTTGTTATTGGACTACCTGATCGAATTCGCAAGAAGGAAGCCGGGGATTCAACCTACGACGGCAACAAACAGCCGCGGATAATGGGGTGAGGCCGGCGCCTGCCCATCCTGACGCAGACCAGCACCACAGCGGTTAGCCGGCGCCTTCGAGGAGCTTGAGGACGGCAACGGCGACGGTGACGGAGGCGACGATCAGGCCACCGAGGCGGAGCAGCAGCCACATCTGGGCGTCTTTGATCTGACCCTGTAGCTCCACCTGGACTTCCTGGAGCTTGGTGAGGACCCGTAGCTCGGTATCTCTAATGTTGGTCTGGAGCCGCAACTCGGTGTCCTTGAGATCGGTTCTGAGGACACCGATCTCCGCTCCGAGCCGTAGCTCAGTGTCCTTGAGGTCCGCCTTGGTCGCGTAGTGTTGCAGCTCGCGGTGCAAGCGGTCCTCCGACTCCTGGAGGTCGTCCTTGGTGGCCGTGTGCGGCTCGGCAGCAATGGCTTCTGCTGTCACGGTGCGCTCCTGATCCCCCGGCAGCCGTACCCTTAGTATACCGGAGTATAGGGGATGCCGCCTCGTTTACCCGACTTGCTACGCTCTACGCCCAGGCGGTGGTGGCCGGGACGAGCCGGCCGTGAGTCGGGTCCACGGCAAGGCGCAGCCCTTCCAGCGTGTAGGCCCCCAACAGGGCACGGGCGCCATTCTCCCCGAAGACGACCAGTGTCGCCTCCGTGCGTCCGTTGATGGTGGCCATAGCCCGCCCGAGGTCGTACTCCACGGCACGCCCATCGGCCAGCACGAGGCCGATCTTGTCTATGGGCGACACCCCCAGGTCGTGCAGCAGCTTGGCGGGCACGATGGTGTAGCTGGCGCCGGTGTCCACCATCGCCTCTAGCTCCAGCGACCGTTGGCCGTCCATGCTGTCCAGCCGGATAGGCCAGTTGAAAACGCCCATGTCCTGCGCCTCCTTTGTGTGACGGTCTCGATAGTACCCCGCTACACGATAACACTATACCATAGGTGATTATTGCCGGCGCGGGGTGATTAGCTTCCCAAGACCTCGGGGTTGACGCACCATTGGGGGCGCTGGCCGCGGAGGACGGCGAGCACGCCGGCGCTGACGTGCTCGGACGTGCGGCGGAGCGCTTCTTCGGTCTGGGTGGCGGAGTGGGGGGTGAGGATGACGTTCTCCAGGGTCAGCAGCGGGTGGTCCGGCGGTGGCGGCTCCTGCTCTAGCACGTCCAGCCCGGCGCCGGCAAGCTGCCCAGCGCGGAGGGCGGCGGCGAGGGCCGGCTCGTCAATGACACCGCCGCGCGAGGTGTTGATGAGGTAGGCGCTCGGCTTCATCATTGCCAGTTCGTCGGCGCCGAGCAAGCCCACCGTCGCTGGCGTGAGAGGCGTATGGACGCTGACCACGTCGGCCGGCCGGAGCAGGGCCGGCAAGTCGGTGACGAGTTCGATGCCGAGGGCGGCGGCGCGGGCGGCGTCCAGGTAGGGGTCGAAGCCGAGGACACACATATCGAAGGCGGCGCGGGCCATGTGCGCCAGCCGTGCGCCGATGCGACCGCAGCCGACGATCCCGAGGGTGCGGCCGGCAAGCTCGACACCGCGCAGGGTGTGCCGGGTGCCATAATCGCCGCGCCGGAGCAGGCGGTCGCCGGCCACAAGCTCTTTGGAGAGGGCGATCATCAGGCCGAAGGCGTGCTGCGCGACCGATTCGCTATTGGCTTCGGGCGTATACACGACCGGGATGCCGCGCGCGGTGGCGGCTGCTACGTCCACGTTGTCGTAGCCGACGCCGTGACGGCCGATGACGCGCAGCCGAGGGGCGGCGGCGATCATGTCGGCCGTGAGGCGGGTGGCGCGCAGCACGATGACGGTAGCGTCGGCGAGCAGGGGCTGCACCGTTTCCGGGCTAGGGTCGGGTGCAGCAACGACCGTGCCGGCGGCGCTCAGGAGGGCGACACCGCGGTCGTGGATCGGCTCGACGACAAGGACGTGGGCTGGATCAGATACGTCAGACACGTGCAGTCACCTCGTAGCAAGCTGGTAGTTATCAGGCAGCCGCCCATTGGATGAGCACGCCGAGGTGCTCTTGCGGACGCGCGGCGAGGGCGGCGTGGACTCCCAGCGCCGCGTCGGCCGGCACGCGATGGCTAATCAGTCCCTCGGTGTGGAGCCGGCCCTGGCGGAGTAGCTCGACCGAAAGGCGGTAGTTCTCCAGGGTGGTCCAGCGGTCGCTGTAGTTGCGCGCCTGGGTGACGGCGCTGGCGTGCGCGCCGATCACGACGACGGCCTTCTTATGGATGTCGGTGTAGGGGTCAATGTCCACCCGGCCGCGGGGGCTGCCGACGAGCACCACACGCCCGCGCAGGGCGGCCGCCCGCAGCGAGTCGTTGATGACGGGCGGATGGCCGGTGGCCTCGATCACGACGTCGGCACCCTCGCCGTCCGTGGCGTCATAGATGGCTGCTACGGCGTCCTCGCGCTCGGCGTTCACGATGTGCGTGGCGCCGTGCCGTTGGGCGACGGCCAGTCGGTGATCCCAGAGGTCAACGGCGATGAGGGTGCCGGCGCCATTGGCGAGGGCGAGCTGCCCGGCCAACTGCCCGATGAGGCCCTGACCGAACACCGCGACGCGCTCGCCGAGCCTTATCTCCGCGTGCCGGATACCGACCATGGGGATGGCAAAGAGCCGACCGAGGGCCGCTTGCTCGAACGTGACGCCATCGGGGATGTGGATCAGGCTGGGTTCTCGCTGGGGCTTGGCGGGGTCCTGGCCGGTTTCGCGCACGACGGCCCAGTCGGCGTGGCCAACGGCGCAGCCGACGCGGTCACCCGTCTTGACTGCGGTGACGGCGCTGCCGACGGCTTCGACCGTGCCGGCAAAGGCATAGCCGGGGCGCGATGGCACGCCCGACATCGGCCGGGGCTGGCCAGCTTGGGTGGTAGACGAGAGGGAGTAGGTGATGTGGGTGCCGCTGTAGACGGCGATTTCCGTGCCGGCGCTGACCGCGCTCGCTACGGCGCGGAGCAGCACCTGGTCGGGCTGTAGCTCGGAGGGCCGCGGCAGGGGGAACCGCTCCCACACCGCTTGGCGGACCTCCGGAAAGTAGAGGCGTCGTCCTTCGGCTGGTGGCATTGGCATAGTCATGTTCTTGTCCTCACTCCCGCCGACCTCACCCCGGCCCTCTCCACCAAGTGGAGAGGGGGTAGATTCCCGCTTTCGCGGGAATGACGCTCCTTGGCTGACGGCTGATAGCTGAAAGCCGTTCAGCTTGCGTTAAAGGGTAGGGTTGACGCGGGCGCCGCGCTCGGCGGCGAGATAGGCGGCGTAGATCACCTCGACACAGTCGCGGCCCAGCTCGCCATCGGACAGGGGCGGCCGGTTGTCACGGGTGGCGGCGACGAAATCGGCCAACTCGTGCGGAAAGCCGCGCACCCAGTCCTCATCGGGGCTGGGATACGTCCAGCCGGCGCTGGTCTGAATCTTCTCGGTGATGTACTCGTCGCCCCAGACCGTGCCGTCGGCGGCGTAGGCCTCGCACATATTGTTGGGCGTCATGTTGCACTTGATGCGCCCGTGCGCCAGCGTCAGCTCCAGGTAGTTGACAATGCCGCCGAGGATGTTGTCGGAGGCGATGAAGACGCCGCGCGAGCCGTCCTCGAAATGGATGATCGTGGTGGACCAGTTCTCTACGTCTACCCAGTCGGTGACGAGCCACGACCCCTCGTCGCGCGGGACGCCGCCGATGTCGGTGAGCGTGGCGACCTCGGCCGTGACCGCAGCAGCGCGGATGGGCCGGCCCTGGCGCAGCTGGCCTTCCCAGCGCTTGAGTTGCAACGCGGCGCCAATCGGATGCACACCGAGGCGCAAGAGCGCGCCGCCGCCGCTGGTGGCCCAGCGCTTGGCGTAGTCGGCGTGCGAGCCGTTGTGGCTCTCCTCGCCGCGTAGCTCCATGATGGGCGAATTGCTGACCTGGACGAGCCGACGGGCCTTTTCGAGCACCGGCGCATAGACCCAATCTTCGCCGTAGCAGAGCTGGACGCCGCTGGCGGCACAGGCGGCCAGCATCTCGTCGGCGTCGGCCAGCGTCTCGCGCAGCATGACCTCGCGGGGTGTCTTGGATACCTGCTCCGGCGCCTCGCCGCGGCCAAAGTAGCCGGTCAGCGGCTTCTCGCAGTAGACGTGCTTGCCGGCCTGGGCCGCGGCGACGGTCATCGGGTGGTGGAGATGGTTGGGCACGCAGAGGTCAACGGCGTCCACGTCCGCACGCTCCAACAGCTGACGATAGTCGGCGTAGGTATCCTGAATACCAAACTCGCTGGCGAACTGCTCGCGCGGCCCCTCGGTGCGCGCGGCGACGCCGACGATCTGGGCGGCGTCCGGTCCGAGGCTCCGCAGGGCGGTGGCGTGCAACCGCGCAATGAATCCGGCGCCAATCATGCCAATACGAACGACCACGAATCTACCTCCTCAGCCAGGTTGTTGTAGACGATGGCAAGAGTGTACCGTACTATCACACCCTGGTCCCCCTATGGTCCCCCCGCTCGGCAGGGAGACGGCGCGTTCCCTCCCCTGTGCGTCAGCACGGGGGAGAGCCAGGGTGGGGGCCGTACCAAGCCGGTATCATGCTCGGTGTGCTCGGTGGTCAATTAGCCTGGGCAGGAGGTGGATTGTGCGTGGAGGCCGGAAGCTCACCTTTGTCGAAGCTGCGGACGTGGAGACGCAGCGCTTGCCCTGGGGGTATCTCAATTGGCTCTCGGAGCCGCGCGTCACCGGTGCCGAGCGCTTCAGCACCGGCATTGCCACCGTGACACCGGGCCAGGGGCACACGCGACATAATCACCCCGGGACCGAGGAGATTCTCTACGTCATCAAGGGCACCGGCCAGCAGATGGTGGAAGTAGACGGCGAGCCGGTCACGCGGGAAGTGGGGCCGGGGACCCTGATCCACATCGCTGCCAGCGCCTATCACTCGACACTCAATACGGGCGACGAGGAAATGATCGTCTTGGCGGTGTACTCACCACCTGGTCCGGAGGCGTTTCTGCGGGCGCTGCCCGAATGCACGGTCGAGCCGCCCCAGCGCAAACCGGTCGGGCCGTAGGCGCTGGTTGCGAGCGACGGCAGACCGCGCTCGCTCAGTCGGATTGCAGCCGGCGGAGCTGCGCGCGCAGACGCTCGACCAGGGCCTCGGCGGCGACACGGGCCGCTGCCTCGGCATCTCGTTGGGTCAGAGCTTCCTCCAAGTCGGGGAGATAGTCTCCCGCGGCCGGGTCGTAGAACCGCAGCCGGCCGGTATCCCAGTGTAGCTCCAGCCCCAGCACTGGGCTGTATCCCCGGATCACCCCGTCCGCGCCGGTGTTCAGCGGGAGTGGCTCGTAGCGGCCGTTCACCAGGTGCTCGCCACTCAATGGCTGGTCGTGATACTGGCCGCCGGTGCGGTCGAACCGCCAATATTCGGCCACGCCATAGTCGGCATAGATATCGCGCTTGCGCGTGTAGTCCTCCCGGCCGGTGCTCTCCGAGGCCACTTCCAATACGAACTCCGGCGGCTTGCCCACCTCACTAATCACGTAGCCGTTGCGCTCGAAAATGGCGGCGGGGTCTACGCCGAACGCGACCAGGCAATCGGGCTTGACCCAGCGAGCGCGGTCGTGGGTGTCATAGCACAGATAACCTTCGCCACCGACGAACACGTCGGGGCGCGAGCGGAAGTGGTTGTCGAGGATCAAGTGCGCCCGGGAGATGTAGGGGAGCTGTTGCATGGCATCGGGAGCCTTGGGCGGATCGGGCAGCGGCGCCAGGCGGGCAGGCACTGCGGGCGGCGGGGTCCTGAGCGTCGTATTGGCAGTCATCGTGAGCCTCATGCGGGCCGGCCGGGCACGGTCACGATGTGAGGATACCCGGTGGCACACTATAGCACGGGGTGGCGATGGTGCTGCGGTGGTCAGCGAGACTATGCTGGACTCGCATGTCGAGGCGACTCCAGCAAGGCGATGGCTTGTACCAGCGCCTCGACCTGCTTGGCCGGCAACTCGCCACACGCTTCATAACAGCGGAGCTTTTCGATGACTCGGCGCTTCAGCCGCTCACGTCTCATAGCCTGCACTCTCCCCCATAGCCTCCTACATCCGTTGACAGTCCCACTGGCTGCACGACCTACCAGCCCTAGCAAATGACCGGGAATCCTCAACAAGAACCAGAAACCGTGCCATGCCTGTTTGACGAGCCATACCACTATCAGCTGTACCCGCTCGCTGAAGATTGCCCCGACGATTAAGGTGAGGATTGCCAAGAGGATTGCCGTGGCTATTTCCTCGGGGGTTGCTGAGGCAATTACCCTGGGAATTGCTTCAGCGATCTCCCACAAGAACGCGGCGACAGCTTCAAGAAGCTCAAGCATGTTACTACGGAAGTTTTTCTATCCGCCGAGCAATGTCCTCAATATCGTCCATCACCTCACTCAGCTTGAAGATCACTTCCAGATAGAGCGTCTTGCCCTTCGTTAGCGTGACTTTACCAGGAAGGTTCTTGAACTTCCTGATATTCTCGGCATGAGCAACAATGCCGTGAATAGAGTAGTCCAATGTGCAAAGAGCATCTATCTGCTCTTGATTCGGAACAACCTGTTGTCTAGGAGTGGGAGGAGTCAAGTTCGTGCGAGCGCGCATGTCTGTAGCCGTCTTCTTGAAGTAAACCTGAGCCACCTCGTCTAGCAATAGCGTCTCCTGCTCATCCAACGGCTCACACTGCCGCGGCGGGGTGGCCGCTGTCTCGACCGGCTTTTCCTGCGTTGCGCTGGTATCCATGCTCATCCCTCCTGAGATACTGAGACTTCACTTGCCCGGCACTTACCGGGCGTGGGCGGCAGTCGGGGATCGAACCCGACACAGGCAGCGCCAACTGCCTGCCGCGATTGGGCTAAGAAGGAAGTTTCGTAAGGGCCTCTTTGACCGCGAGGGCTGCGATGGTCTTTACAATCTCAAGGGAGGCTGAGCCGGAAACACCGCCCAACTTCTGCTTCACATTAGACCAGACACTATCGTCTCGAATGTTATCCAGCAGTTCGTGACCCTCCCAGGTGAGACGACGGGCAAGTACCGTTCCACCTAGCACTCCAGACGCCTTGATATACCCTTCCTCTCTCAACAGCATAGCGTGGTACGCTTTCACTCCATTGCCTTCTTTGCTATATGCAAGAGGACGATTGCCGGAATGGCTCTCCACTTCAAGGAGAACCTCCCGGATAACATCCATGTCACGTCGCATCTTCTTGCTCCTTCCTGTTTCTAGTTGTTTTCCTATCGACGGCGTGTGCAATATCAATTGCTTGCCGCTCGTGGTCTCCTCAACCGGCATAACGCTTGGTGGTTATGGGAGGCTCGCCGGTAAGGTGGCGGCGGATGGTGGCGACGGTTTCGGGGTCTAGGTCCAGGTCGGTACACATGGCTTGGTCGAGGGACTGGCGGGTGGAACATTCGTTCATCTGGGGGGGGGGGTAATGGTAGCAGGATGTCTGCGGCGTGTGCAGCGTAGGCGACCGGCTGCGGCGGTTGGTGGCGAGGCGTCGGTTGGAGGGGGTATCTTCCACAGTACCGGCTCGGGGTCCGGCACAGGCATGACAACGGCAAAGACGGCGGCATTGCTCATCCACGACGTAACGCTGGTTGACGTGGTTCGGGGTCGCGTAGACGGCTCGCGGTCGGTGGTCATCGAGGACGGACTGATCCGCGACATCGTGGCTGTCGCGCCGGCCTGGTCCGGGCCGAGACTCGACGGGAGGGAACGCTACCTGGCGCCGGGGCTAATTGACGCGCACGTGCATTGCTTTCTCAACGCCAGCGGCACGCCGCGGCTGGACTATCTGGCGGCGAGCGACGAGCAGCACCTCGCCGTTGGCCGGCATAACCTCGGCGTGGCGATCCGGGCCGGGATTACGACCGTCCGGGACGTGGGCGCACCCGCCGCGCTGATGACGCAGCTGCAAGCCGAGGTCGCGGCGGGGCAGGTCGTCGGGCCACACGTCGTCAGCAGCGGGGCGTCGCTCTGTCGTCCGCGCGGGCATTGTCACTTTTTCGGTGGTGAGGTGGCCTCGCCGGCCGAGCTGCGGGCACGGATTGAGCAGCAGATCGCGGGGGGTGCCCAGTGGGTCAAGCTGATGGCTTCGGGCGGGGGGCTGACGCCGGGCACGCAGCCGCACCGCGCCGAGCTATCCGTGGCGATGATGCGGGCGGCGCGCGAGGTCGCGCACGCCAACGGGATCAAAGTCACGGCCCACTGCCACGCCACGGCGGCTATCGAGCGGGTGGTGGAGGCCGGCTTGGACATGATCGAGCACGCGAGCTTCCTCGATCCGCAGGGGCGCACGCGGGTAGACATAGACGTGGCCTGTCGCGTGCGTGATAGTGGCATCGCCGTCTGCCCGACGGTGTACGGTGGCTTTCTCACGGCACGGCACTTCCGGCAGGTCGGGGAGGCCGCAAACCCGGACGACCCGACGGCTATCGAGCGGCTGGAGGCCCGCCTGACGAACGTCGGCCCCCTCCACCGCCTGGGTGTGAGCATCGTGGGCGGCACTGACTGCGGCGCGACCCACACGCCATTCGACACGCTGCTCGATGAGATCACGGCGTTCACATCGCAGGGCCTCTCGAATGCCGAGGCGCTCCGCACCGTGACCAGCGACGGCGCCGAGCGACTGGGCCTCTCCCGGCGCGGTCGGGTCGCGGCGGGGTATGAGGCCGATCTGGTGCTGCTGGACGCCGACCCCTTGGCCGATCTGGAGGCGCTGCGCCGGCCGCTCGCTGTGCTGAAAGCGGGCGCGGTCGTCCACGAGGCGGCAGTAGGGGAACGGACGTGAGGATCACGGAGGTCAGGACACACACGCTCGCTATCCCGCACCACCATCCCTATGTCTGGTCGCCCGGCGCGCCGGAGGGCACGAACAACGTGCTGGTCGAGGTGCATACGGACGAGGGGATCGTCGGCTACGGCGATGCCTGCGGATCGCGGTCGGCCGTGGCGACGGCTGCGGCGATCCACGGGATCGAGCATCTGCTCATCGGTGCAGACCCGTTCCGCATCGAGCATCTGCTGGAGTTGATGCTGCGGCGCGGGGCCTGGAGCAACCAGCGCCGGTTCGCGCATCAGGCGTTTGCCGGCGTCGAGATGGCGCTCTGGGACATCTGCGGCAAGGCGCTTAACCAGCCGGTCTACAACCTGCTGGGCGGGAAGGTACGCGACGAGATTCCGTGGTTCGGCTTTCTGCAAGGGGATGAGCCGGAAGCACTCGCCGCCGACGCGCAGCGGTACGTCGCGCGCGGCTTTGATGTCCTGTACATGAAGGTCGGGGTGGATGAGCAGCGGGACTACGCCGCCGTGCAGGCCGTGCGCGCGGCCGTGGGGGATGGGCCACGGCTGCGGATTGATGCGAACGAGGCCTGGGACCGGCTGACCGCAGTGCGGATGATCCGGCTGCTGGCCCCGTTAGGTCTCGATTGGGTCGAGCAACCGCTGGTCTTCTACGATCTCGACGGGGCGGTGTCGCTGCGCCAGCAGGTCAACGTGCCCATCGCGCTCGACCAGGCGGTATTCACCGACTACGACGTGCTCGAAGTCATCCGGCGCCAGGCGAGCGACGTGATTGTGCTGGGCTTCCACGAAACCGGCGGGCTGCTGCCGCTCAAGAAGGCGGCCGCCGTCGCTGCCGCGGGTGGGCTGGCGCTCAACCGGCATGGGGTGATCGGCGAATCGGGCATCTCGACGCTGGCAGCCTTGCAGGTCCTGGCCACGATCCCCAACCTCACCGACGGCCACCAGGTGATGCACGAGCTATTCGTCGAGGACGTGCTGGTGGAGGGGCTGATAGACATGGAGGGTGGTACGACGGCCGTATCCGACCGCCCCGGCCTCGGTATCGAGATCAACTGGGATAACGTCGCCCGCTTTGCGCGGCTGTTCGAGCAGATCGGCCAGTACCCGCTGTGAGGGCTGAGGTATCTGCCGCCCCTGATCGCGCTCAACGTGCTCAACGTGCTCATCTGCACGTACCTGGCGGCCAAACTGGTTCGTAACGGTCTCGAAACCGGACTGCTGGGCCTGGGACTCATCGGTAGCTTCATCTATGCGGCCAGGGCTGAGGACGCCCTGTTGGGGCCAATAGCAACGATCCCTGCTACGAGCGCCGTTGCGGCGACGCTGACTCTGCGCCGCGAGAGGTCTACAGCGTAAGAGGGGCAGCAGCCGGGCAGTATCCCTCTTCCGGTAGGTGGCAGACCGAGTGGGATGAGGGGTGAGACGTTGTCTGGCGACGCTGGTGGCCGTATGCTTTTGGGGAACGGAGAGGAGGCCTTGCCATGCCTACACCGGCCCAGGTGGTGGTGCTGCCACAAGATGAGCCCACGCTGCGCTTGATGGACATTCAACTGCCCGACCCTAGCCCGTACCAGGTCGTGGTGCAGCAGTTTGCGACCGGGCTGTGCCACTCGCAGCTACACCAAATCCACAGCCCCAACCCGCGGGATAGTGCGCTGCTGATCGGTCACGAGTCCACCGGGGTGGTGCTGGCGAAGGGAGCACAGGTCAAGCACGTCAAGGAAGGCGACCGCGTGATGACGACGTGGCTGCCGCGGGACCTCGCCAAGGCCGACCACATCCCGGAACGGACATGGTACACCCTGCCCGACGGCACGGAGGCGACGACCGGGCGGACATTTATGTTCACCTTCGGCGACAACGTCATCGCGGACGAGCAGCACGTCGTGCCGCTGCCGGACGACGTACCCACGGATGTCACGGCCATCATCGGCTGTCCGGTGATGACGGGTGCGGGCGCCGTCCGCAACACCGCCGGGGTGCAGGCGGGCCAGAGCGTGGCCGTCTTCGGCGCGGGCGGCGTCGGGCTGGCGGCGATTGCGGCTGCGGCGGTCATTGGGGCGACGCCGATCATCGCGGTGGACGTGGCGGAGGAAAAGCTGGCGTTCGCCAAGCGGTTTGGCGCCACAATCGGCGTGAATGCGACGGCGGGCGATCCGGTCGAGCGGATCCACGAACTCACGAACGGCGGCGTGGACTTCGCGTTCGATTGCATGGGTGCCACCGTGACCATGCAGCAGACGCTGGCTGCGACGAAGTACGGAGTTTGGGGCGGCGACCGCGGCGGGACCGCCGTCTTGGTGGGCGTGCCGGTGGCGCCGGTGGGCCTAGACATGGAGGAAGTCCTGTTCGGACAGCGGACGTACCTCGGCTCGGTGGGTGGCTCCAGCGTGCCGGACCGCGACTTCCCGCTATTCCTGGAGTGGTTCCGAGAGGGACACCTGGACCTCACGGCGCTCGTGACGCAGCGCTATCGGTTGGAGGAGATCAACGAGGGGTTCGCAGCGCTCGCCCGCGGCGAAATCCTGGGGCGGGCGATTATCGAACTGTAGGAGAGAGAATGTGCCGGCCCCCTGCGGAGGGGAACGACCGCGCAGTTTCGCCACGCTCACTCGACCAGTGGACTGGACCCACAAATCGTTCGGATGCCGCAGCCGATCCAGTAGATCGTGACCCCGCAGCGTCGAATCATCGACCGCCATATACACTTACGATTGCTGGCGCACCACCAATGCTCACCACGCGGCGCGCCGCCAGCGGCCACTCTAGCGCCAGCCGCCAGTCTGGCACCAAGGAGGGATTTCAGACAAACATACCAGTCAAATACTACGAGTATCTTGAACACATCTAAAAGACCACGTGTTTTTTCTCTCTGAAAGGTCATCTTCATGATACGGATATGGTTGAGCGAGATCGAAACTCGCCTGGCGGCACTGGAGGCAGGCCAGCAGCAGCCTCAAAGCGAGCAATAGCGTCATCCAACCGCTCTAAGTTCTTCCGAGTACGCTCCTGAAGCACCGCCGCCCTTTCGGCGGCGCTCGCGCATTGTGCGTCCGCCGGCGAGGCTGCGCGATTGTGCCCCTGCGGAGCGGGGGGCGGGCCATAGGGGGCCGGACATCTCACCCGGCCCCCACCCTAGCCCTCCCCCGGAGCAAGCTCCAGGGGAGGGGACTACGCCGCGCCTGGGTGCAGGGCCGCCGGAACCTACTCGTCGTCACCGACTAGGCGGTAACCCCGCCGGGACACCGTCTGCACCCAGGCGCGGCGACCACCGGCAGCGGCGAGCTTGCGGCGGAGCCGGCTGACGGTGGACTCGATGCTGGCATCGCTGACGATGCCCTCGTACTCCGGCCAGACGGTCTGCGCCAGACATTCTTTCGAGCAGACCTGTCCCGCGCGCCGCCACAACACGCGGAGCAGCGCGTACTCCTTCGGCGCCAAGGCGACGCGGCCGGTACCTACATAGATCTCGGCGGCCACGTCATCGAAACGGAGCCGGGCGGGTGGCGGGTGGGACTGGTCGGCCGGCCCGCTGAGGAAGCGGAACCGGAGATCGGCAAAGCGTAGCTCGTCGCCAGCGTATAGGCGGGTGGAGGTGTCGGCGAGCACCCGCCGGCCGTTGACGAACGTACCGTTGAGGCTGCCGGCGTCGTACACGTGGTACTGCTGGCCATCGTCGGTGATGGTGGCGTGCTGGCGGGAGATGCGCGGGTCGTCGAGGACGACATCGCACTCGGCCGCGCGGCCGATGGTCGTGTGTTCGGTCGAGAGCGAGATGGCCTCTCGCTTGCTGTCGGAGAGGGGCAGGAGGGAGGCGGCCTTACCACCAGCGGGCCGCGAGTCTCCTGCTCGTGCGTGGCTCGTACTCATGCTCATCACCGGCAGGAGCAAGCGGGGCCGCGGGCCGCTATCGCTGGGCGCGATCAGACGTATGAGACGCCGTACCAGAGCGCGGGAAACGGTAGCGCCTGGTCCAACTGCGCTGCCATCGCGGGTGAGCCGGCCGGCGCGACGGATTCACCCGCGTCGTGCGAGCCGAACAGATAGAGCGCCAAGTCGCCGCGACCGCTCAACGTGATTCTTTCCGCCCCCTTGGCGATGGTGAAGCGGTCAGCTGCAGCATGGAAAGTGAGCTGCCGCGCCGTCTCGGAACCCAGCCGCTCGGCAAGCAAGGGGCGCATCCGCTCCATGAACTGCGTGAAGTTGATGACGAGCAGTGTGCCGGAGAAGGGCGCCGGCTCGGCGGGCAGGGCCGCTCCGCCGAGCAAGCTGGCGAGCACCGTATCCGCACGGAGCACATGAACACGCAGCGCGATGTTGCGCGCACCGGCCAACTGGCCGAGCGCGCAGACCAGCGCCGCGCGGTCGCCGGCGAATTCGGCGACGACTCTGGGTTCGTCCTCTGCGGTACCCGGCCGCGGATACTGGATTAGCAGATAGGCCACCGGGTCGGCGCCGCGGTAGATCAGGTGGAACTCGGTAGGGCGGTTCATGACGTACTTGCAGTCGAAGGCCATCCGCCAGTCTTCTCGCCAGCGCACAAACCGGACGGCTTCTGCGGCGTAGAGGTCTTGGAGCAGCGGGAGGTGCTCGGCAGTGACCGCTGTTACGCGGATGCCGGTGGTGGTGGCCTGCAAGCGCGGCGCGGCGGCCGGGGTGACGGTGAACTCCTGGTCCTGGCCCACCCGACGGCTGCCCGCACGCAGATAGAGGCCGCGGCCACCGGAGATCAGCATGAGGTCTACACCGTCGGTCCGCGCCTTGGCGACGGCATCGGCAAACGCCGCCGAGGCGTAGCCGCGCTCTCGATAGTCGGACAGGGTAGCGACGCCGCCGATACAGCACACCTGGATGGAGCAGCCGAGGAGTGAGGCCGGACGTTCGATCATGCCCACGTGCGAGACGACTTTGCCGTCCGCCGCGACGACGCGCAGATTGTCGCGGTTGGCCTCGTTGAAGAGTTGGGGATACTGCTCGAACATCCCTGGACGGAAGACCGTCTCTACAACGGTGTTGAGCTGCTCCCACTCGTCGCTACGGAGGGATCGCGGACCGTCCATCATCGTCAGGAATCGTCCGCCGGCTTGGCCAGCGTCATGCCCATGACGCCTTGATCGCGTTCCTGGAGTGGGCTGGCGGCGATGACCGTGCTGCCGTTGTTCTTGCCCAACCGCTCTTCGAACAGGCGGGTGCAGTCGAGGGCGGTGGTGCGCTTGATACAGCCGGCGATGTACTTGGCCCAGGCAATGAGGATCGTATCGCGGTACTTGGTTGCCGTGGTCAGCTCCCACTCTTCGATAGAGGTGGCCGCATTGCGCTGCTGGTGGGGATCGTTCTGGAACTTGCTGGAGCAGATCGAGAGCGCCTCCATGAGCGGCCGGCGCTCGGAGGTGCGCTCCAGGTACGCCCGGGTGAGCGCCTCGGCGCGGGCGGCGTCCACGTCCTCCACGGCCGCGATCAACCGGCTCAAACATTCGCTGACGGTGAAGCCGTCGGCCCACGTCTTGTGGTCACGCCAGTCGCCGAGGTAGACCTCGCTGGTGGGGTCCTGGGGGAACTGGTTGTTGACCTGGATGACATCGTTGATGAAGAGGCCCTGGAAGTACGGCGCCTTGGCCTGGTGTGGGTGGTCGTAGTTGCGTAGCCAGAAGCTGACCACGTTGCTGTAGTCGTAGGCGTGGCCCGACTGGAAGAAGCTGCGCCGGCTCCAGATGTCGTCAACGACGTGCTTGGCAAAGGCGGCGGTGATCGTGTCCGAAATATGAATCAGCGCTTTGCCCTGGCGTAGCAACTCGGTGATGTGCTCCGTCACCTCGCGCGCTCCGGCGTGCAGAATGAGGTCTACGAAAGCGTCGCGCTCCGCGTCGGTCATTGGCTGGTCGTTCCGCCGCTTGAGCGTGTAGAGGTCCTGGCGGAAGTTCATGCCGAGGGTCTGGGTCGAGAGGTCGAAGAGCGTGTAGAGGCGCGGCATCGTGGCGATGTCGGGGACGACGCAGTAGAGCAGCGCGGCGGCGTGCTCCCAGCCGATCACCGCGGCGAGATGGACGAGCGCCCGCGCGCGCAGGGCCTTGTGTCCGATGTTCTGCATCTTGCGCCCACCGAGCAGGGTCTCCTGGAGATCAATGATCCCGCAGAAGAGCAGCTGCGACTCGAGCTGGCGGCGCACGGCCGGGTCCGGCTCGGCGTGCAGCCCCAGCGAAAGCTGATAGGCGGTCTGCTTATCGCCCTCCATGATGCTGGCGGCGAACCGATTGAGGCGGTCGGGGACCGTGCCGTCCACGATAGGAGTATGGTCCGTCTGGAACCACTGTTTGGGGGCGGTCCAGGTGGGGCCGTCAAAGCGGTCGCGGCCGTCCGGCGTGCGCCCGCCAGGCTGGTCGCCGCAATGCTTGTCGTCGCGGGCGTAGTGCCCGGGGAACTCGCAGAGCAGTTGATCCCACACATCGAGTCCCTGGGGCATGTACCAGATGGCCTGGGCCATCGAGAGCATCTGATGATCGCGGGGAAGATAGGGCACCATCCGATGCGAGGCCCGCAGTCCCAGCACACAATGGTCGTAGTTCACGCCCATGAATTCGCCCTGTGGGTTGACCATGATATGGGAGGGGACGGTGAGGAAGGGCGCCGCAGCGTCGAGGGCGTTGCGGACGAGGGTGGATGGCCGCTGGCCATCGCGGAGGAGCTGGAGGAAGCGGTCGGTGGTCAGGGGATAGTTCGCCTCTACCAACGCCTCCTGAAACTGCCCGACTGCTCCCGCCTCCAGTTCACCAAGCATGATCCCGAACTCCTTCGCCGCCGGTCACTACGCGCTCACCGGCATCAGTCTACACACTGGGCGGAGAAGATGACACGCGCGCTGGGCTTCTCGCAGGGGGACGGGACATGCGGCAGCGATCAGGCTCCGGCCTCCCTATGGTCCCCCCGCAGTGCAGGGGGACGTGATTGGCCTCACCCCCAGCCCCCTCGCCACTTGGTGGTGAGGGGGAGCAGACTGAGTCTGCCTCAGGCGTCAGGCGAGGAGGTCGCGGAGGGCTGCCTCGGCGGTGGGGAAGCGGAAGGTGAAGCCCTGGTCCAGTAGGCGCTGCGGCACCTGGCGCTGCCCGTCGAGGAGCAGCGTGGATAGCTCGCCCAAGACGAGCCGCAGGGCAAAGCCGGGGGTGGGCATGAAGGACGGTCGCCGCATGACCCGGCCCAGTACTCGACCGAACTCGGCATTGGTCAGCGTCTCCGGCGCCGCGAGGTTGAACGGGCCGCTCGCGTCCTCGCGCTCGATCAGCCAGCGAATGGCGCCCACCTCGTCGGCGAGGTGAATCCAGGGGAACCCCTGGCGTCCACTGCCGAGTGGCCCACCGGCAAACAGCCGAAATGGCAGCATCATCTGCGGCAGGGCGCCGCCGTCACGGCTGAGGACGATGCCGGTGCGGATGATCGCCCGACGCACGCCCAGCCGCTCGACCTCCTCCGTCGAGGTCTCCCAAGGGACGCATATCTGGGCGAGGAAATCGTCGCCGGCGGCCGAATCCTCGGTAATCGTCTCGTCACCACGCGGGCCGTAGTAGCCGACGGCGGACGCCTGGATGACGACCTGGGGCCTGGTCGTCGCGCCGGTCACAGCTTGCACCACGGCCGCGCCCGCTTGGTGGCGGCTGTCGGCGATGCGCTGCTTCCGCGCGGCGGTCCACCGTCCGGCGGCGATGCTCTCGCCGGCGAGGTTGACGATGGCAGTGGCGCCATTGGCCAGGTCCTGCCAGCCCTCGGCGGTCCGGCCGTCCCAGCCGACGGATCGCACTCCCGCGGGCAGGCCGCCGACCCGTCCGGGTGCCCGGCTCAAGACAATGATCTCGTGCTCGGCAGCGGCCAGCTCTGCCGCCAACGCCCGACCGATAAGGCCCGATCCGCCGGTAATGATGGTTCGCATGTCCTCTCTCCTTCCCTATCCTGTCGCCGAATCGGCGCAGTTCTGCTCCACGAAAACGATGCGCCATTGCGGCTTCCATCGTAGTGCCCGTGCCACTGTCCCCCTGCCGCAGCGGGGGGACCATAGGGGGGCCATTACCTCCTCGTAGGCTGGCTGACGACCATGCGGCGCAGCCGGTCGAGCAACCGGCGGATCGGCTTGCCGACCACGGCCGTCCGTACCGCCGCAGCGACCGGTCCCAGCCGGAGCGCTTCGCCGCGGTAGCGCACGGTGAAGCTATCGTCCTGGCGCTCAAAGCTCACGGCCTCGACTTGGGGCAGCCCTGCCAGGGCCGCCATCGTCCGCTGCGCTCAGATCGTCTCGCAGACCAAGCCGGAGACATGCACCCGCAGGGCGCGTTGGTCATTGCCCAACGACTGGTCCTGCAAGGCCGTAGTCTGTGGGTTGATGAGCGCCTTGCGCCAATGTGGCATCGCTCCTGTTCCTTTCTGTCCGCACCGGTTACATCGCTTCCACTCGTGGGTGGCAAGGCCAGCGGCCTCAGTCCAAGAGATCGCTCAATGCGGCCTCGGCGGTGGGAAATCGGAATGAGAACCCCAGTTCTTGCAATCGCGCCGGGATCGCGTGCTGCCCGTCCAGCAGAATAGTGGCCTCCTCACCCAAGAAGAGGCGTAGCACAAAAGCCGGGACAGTCACAACTGCGGGCCGTCCGAGCGCCTGGCCAAGGGCGCGGCTCATGCTGGCATTGGTGGTGCGCTGCGGCGCGACCAAGTTGAAGGCGCCGGCCGCCACCTCGTGCTCGATGAGCCAGCGGACGGCAGCGACGTGATCGGCGATGTGAATCCAGGGCTGGCCCTGACGACCATTACCCATAGGCCCGCCGAGCCAGAGGCGGTAGGGCAAGGCGAGGTAGGGCAGCAACCCGCCGGTCCGGCTCAAGACGTGCCCGGTGCGAATAATCACCCGGCGCACACCGAGCGCGTCCAACGGTTCGGCCGTAGCCTCCCAGGCGATACAGACCTGTGCCAGGAAATCATCGCCCGGGGCCGCAGTTTCGTCAATGGCCTCGTCGCCGCGGGGACCGTAGAAGCCGACGCCCGACGCCTGCACGACCACGCGGGGCCGCTTGGCAGCACCCGCGACGGCCTGGGTCACGGCTTGTCCGGAATGCACGCGGCTATCGAGAATCTGCCGCTTGCGGGCAGCCGTCCATGGCCAGGGAGCGATGCGCGTGCCCGTGAGATTGACAATGGCATCGCTCGCCTCAACGTACTCCTGCCAGCCCTCGGGCGTGCGGCCGTCCCACCGGACGGCACGGGCGCCGGGGGGCAAGCCGCGCACACGCTCCGGCCGGCGACTCAAGATAATGACCTCGTGTCCGTCCGCGGTCAGGTCCGCGGTCAGGGCGCGACCGATCAGGCCCGATCCGCCCGCGATAATCGTATACACGCCTCCGGCTCCCTTCTGGTGTCCTGCTGGCATGGGCGCTAGGACGTGTCCTGGCGTAGGTCGGTCAGAAGGCGCAGCACCCGCGTGCGAAGGGGACGCAGCAGGGGCACGGTCGCCAGCCCGATGACACGCGCGATCAGTTCGACCGTGTGCTCGATGAGACGGTAGGTCCGCGCGCGCTGCGGCGAGCGGTCGTGCAGCCAGAACAGGATGATGCCCATGTGGTAGAGCCACAGCAGGTTGGGTAGCTCGGCTTGCAGGTCGTCGGGGACGCGGGTCTTGGAGACGGTGAGCACTTCGGCAAACAGGGCCGTGCTCTCCTGCCGGACCGGGTGTGACTCCGGGCTGAAGGGACTGAGCGGGCTGCTGGGATCGGCGGCGCTCTTGAACAGGATGCCGGAGAAGCGATGATACGGCTCCGAGGTCTCGATCTTGGCGCGCATCACGCCCAGCAGCCGTGCGCGCAAGTCCGTTTCCCGCGCGAGCACCGGCCGGGCGGCGGCCACGTGCTCGTCGAGCGTGAGCGCATAGAATCCTTGGATCAGGTGCTCCTTGGAGCGGAAGTAGTAGTAGATATTGCCGGGGGTGACGCCGGCCTCTTGGGCAATCAGGCGCATCGTGGTCTCTTCGTAGCCGCGCTCGCGGAAGAGATCGAGGGCCGTGCGGAGGATCAGCGCCCGCGTCTGCTCGCCCTTGGTCGTCCGGCCCGGCTCCGCGACGGTTGTCGGCATGGCCACCTCCCCGGCACGGGACCCCGATCAGGTGCCGTCGTGCCCGGCTCGAATAATAGAACTTGTTCTAAAATAATTGGTCACGATCAATATACGCCGCTCCGAGGCGCTTGTCAAGGGGTTTTCGAGAACGAGTCCAAAATTGGTGCGGAGAGGCTGCGCGCAACGCGGGCAGGCGGTACAGTGCAAGAGGCGAGGTGCTTGAAACTCGCGCGCTCTGGAGACGGTCTACGCTAGTGAAGAGTTGTGCAGCCGCGAGTGGAAGGAGGCGCCGGTGTCAACTACGCTGTCGGGCCGCGCCGCCGCCTGGACGGGGACCGGCCTGAGCGCCGTGCTGTGGCTGGTGCCGTTCGGCAGCGTGGTGCTGCTGCCGGTACGCCCCTACGCCACCGTCGTCCACGAGGTCTGGCACGCGCTGGTGGCCCTGCTGACCGGCGGGCAGGTAGAAGGTATCGCGCTTGAGGCCGGCGGGTTTGGCGGTGGCGCGGCGCTGATCGCCGGGGGCTGGTCACTGGCCATCGCCGCCGCGGGCTACTTGGGGAGCGCCGTCACTGGCGCCCTGTGGCTACGCAGCTTAGGCCGGCCGGACCTGCTGCGCGGCGTACTGGTCGGGCACGCCGTCTTGTTGCCGGTCGTAGCCATCGTGTGGTCCCGGACCGATCTTGACGCGGTGCTGGCCTTGCTCGGCTTGGCGGCTTTGGCCGCAGCCGCCGCGAAGTGGCTGGGGCGGCGGAGTCTTCAGGTCATCTGCGCGCTGCTGGCCCTCCAACTGTGCCTGGCCGCCCTCGGCGATCTCCGGACGCTCTTCGCCCTCACCACCGCGACGGATGCACACAACGATGCTCAATTGGCGGCCAGCTTCACACCGGTCCCGGCCGTCGTCTGGGCCGCCGCTTGGGGAATCATCGGTCTGCTCGCCGTGTTCTGGGGCTTGCGGGGCGCGTTGGGTCTGCCTAGTCTCACGTCCGTGCGGCGGCGGTTCCGGCCCAGTGGGTTCGAGGACGTGTCTTAGCCCAAGCAACCAGGCTCAATCCCGGCGTGACGTCCAGCACCGGCAGCCGCTGAAGCTGGCCGGCTGCTGGTGCCCCTCGCTCGTCTCCCTCCCTGGCGAACTAGCCGTTCCTGGTGAAGTGGGATGTCGCCTCGCGCCACTGCCATAGAGAGGCCAGTAGCACACGACTACGGAGACCCGCGTTGTTTCTGCCACCACTCATCCAAGATCGCATTCTGCTGCTGGGCCACCGCGGCCATCGCGGCGGCAACGTCTTGCTTACCCTCCCAGAGCGGCCCCAGCCCGGCATCGAGAGCACGCACCAGCGGGCGCCACGTCGGGTGGAGCGGGGCAGCTCGCGCACTGGCCAGGGCCGCGACCGTCCCCGCACTGTAGCGTGCCGGCTGCTCATCAACCAGCGACCGCCGGGCCGGTATCCCCACGTCCGCGTATGCCGTGACACTTGATCTGGCATGAAACTCCCGCTGCACGTCCCGGCTCGTCCACCAACGGAGGAAGCTCCACGCTCCGTCAGTATCGCCAGAATCCCTGATGATGGAATAACCCATGGGTGAACCAAGATACGACTCGCCTAAGCTCGTGGCGGCCCGCTGCCGGCCGGTCGGTGGCTCCGCCACCGCATAGCGTCTCCGGCCATACCAGCTGGTGTAGTACATCCCCAGCTGCCCCGACCTCAGGAGCTGCCAGGCGCGCTCAACGCCCGCCCGCTGCAAGTCCACCGCCTGGGGGGAGACTCGATGGGCAAAGGTGAGGTCGAGCAGCCACTGGAGCGCCGCCAGCGCTTCCGGGCGCGCTATCGCGCTCTCCCGGAAGTCCGCATCCATCATGCGGCCCCCGTAACTCCAGAGCCACGGTAAGATATCCGCCGCCCGCTGCTCGCTGAAGGCAAAGCCAAACACCGGTGGCTCGGTCACCTGCTGGGCTACCGCTAGGAACTGTGCCCACGTCCACGGCGGGGTGGGGACCGTCACCCCGGCGGCGACGACCACGGCCGGGTGGTAATACAGAACGGTAGGGACCACGGCGGTCGGCAAGCCAAAGAGGTCCCCCTGCCACTGGAGCGACTGCACGGCGCCGGGCCAGTAGTCGGCGAGCGGGTACCGGTCGCGGGCGATCAGGCGGTTCAGCCCGAGCACCGCCTGCGCCGCGACCAGTACGGCAATGATGGCGGTGTGATCCCCTAGGATGCCCTCCAACCGGCCGGCAGCGGCCATGCGTACAGCCGTATCGCTATGTCGCGAGGTGGGCCAGAGCCGTTGCTGCCACGAGATCCGCAGGTGCGGATGCTGGTCGGTGAACCGGATGGCGAGGTCGCGGAGGACCGCCTTATGTTCGCTCATCCACTCTAGCTGGACGAGGACGGGCAGTGTGCTGGTCCCTTTGGCTGGCACCGGAGATATGGGACGCCCTGGCACGTAACGCCAAGCGCTCCGAGCGCGGTCACCTTCGGCTGGCGGCGGTACTACCGGTGGTGGCAGCGTGCTGTGACCAGAGACGGTCTCCGGCCGGCGGCGCCCCTCAGAGCGGTCACACGCGGCCGCCAGGATACCTCCCAGCGCAGCGACGGAGCGGGTCAGATAGCGCCGACGGGCGGAACGCATCATGCATCCCCCATCCCTACAATGGCTGATCGCCGTAGGAGCATCAGGCGTGGCCGTCAGCGGATCGCGCGCGCCAGCTCGATGATGAACTCGGTATCGTGCTGGGCGGCCTCAGCGCCGGTGCGTGGCTCCCGTCCTTGCGTGATGCACTCGTGGAAGTGCAGCCACTCTCGCTTGAACGCCTCTTCGTAGGAGGCGGTGACGCGCGTTTCCGTATGCACCGGTCCGTCCTGGCCCACTTCCATCGCTTGCAGCGTGACGATGGTGGGGGCGGAGCGCAGAAACGGCGAGGGGAACGTGATCGTCACCCGCTCGTCGGCGCCGTAGCACGCGAACTCCTGACGAAACTCCCGTAGCTGGCCCAAATCGGCCCAGGTGTAGCTCACGCGCACGCCGTTGGGATAGCGCAGCAGCGCCGCAATGTTGCGGCCCCACACTTCGATGGCCACGATGGCCTCAGGACGACCGAGCAGCCCGCGCAACGAGTAGACGTCGTGGATGCTCGACCCCATCAGCGTTCCGAACGCGCCGCGCTGCGCGTCCGTCGCGTCCGTCCCTAGCGATTCGGTCAGCGCGGCTTCATGCTCCCGCTCCCCTGCCTCACGGATCGCGGCGGGTACATCGGGCGCTCGATGGACCGGATGGTGCGCCGTATAGAGGTCGTTGCTGGGGTGCATGTGCCGCGCGTCAACGAAGAAGAGGCTGCCGGCGGCCTGCATGGCGCGCACGCGGCGTTGTCCGTACTGATAGCCGGGGTCGTACCGCTTCATGTACGCAAGCTGGGCCACAGTGCCGCTGCGTTCACGGGCGGCCTGGGCGGCGGTAACGAACTCCTGCGCCTCGCGGCGGGTGTAGCAGAGTGGCTTCTCGACGAGCGCGTGCTTGTCGGCGGCCAGAGCCGCAAGCGCCGGCGGCACGTGCGAGCCGCTGGAGCAGATGAGGACGGCATCTATCGCGGGACTAGCGCACAGGTCGTGATAGTCCGCGAAGCAGTCCTCATCGGGCACGCCATACTTCGCCGCCACCGCCGCCAGCGTGCCCGGCGACACGTCGCAGAGGGCCGTGATCGCAAAACGGTCGTCTAGCTCGCGCAGATACGGGAGGTGCATGATCTGGGCAATACTCCCGCAGCCAATGACCCCAACGCGGATGCGCCCATCACTACTCATTGTCCCTCTCCTTCCCACGATTGTCCCGACCGCGCCTCACCTACAGCCCATCCGGGCTACGAGCGCCAATGGTTCAAGACATGGAACTCACCAGCGATAGGAAGACCAGAGGCATCAAGCCTCGAAATAGCTCGGACTACCTCCGGCGGACTCATATCCCGGATTCGATCATTATCGCTGTAGATCGCTATGATGCCGGCATGTTCAGCACCGGTATAGTGGAGAGCACCAAAGTCCTGAGTGTCCTTTGTCAGTACGGCTAGGCCGAGGCGGGTCGCATACGCCAGGTGGGCACCATCCTCGGCTCCAACCATGTTGATGTCGCGCGGACTGACCACTTCATGTCCCGCAGCGGCGAGCCGTAGTCGGTATTCGTCGCTGTCGGCGGAGTCATCGAGATAGAGCCGCAGGCTCACGTAGGTAGCCTCTTTCCATCAGCCAGCGTTTCTCCGCCTGCGCCTCCTCCATGATGAGGTCCTCGTGCCGCTCATAGTAGGCGACTGCTTCCACCGCGGCGCCGACCGGCAAGCCGAACTGACGTGCTGCTTCAGCCACGTCCCAGCCCGAGACACGCATGGTGGAGACGAACTGTCCCACGGTCATCTTGCGGCCCTTGAGGGAGAGCTGCTTGCGCCAGCGGCTGGGCCGCCACTCCAAGTATTCGTACTGTTCGTCTGGTGCGAGATCGTTACTCATGAATTGCACCCATGCGGCTGGCTCTAATGGGTCTTGCGCTCTCGAGGAGCGCCGCGAGACCATTGACCGCTGACCGCCCTCCTACAAGTGTACGCTTGACGACGCCAGGTCTGCACCCATCTATTTCCAGCGAATTGTGCAGACCTGGCGCATAATCATCGCTCGAAGTGACCGGCGAGTGGGCGCCGGGGGTGAGGTCCTACCCGTCGGCGCGGCTCATGTGCTCCGGGGCGGTGATCCCCATGAGCGCCAGTGTGTTGGCCAGGACAATGCGGGCGGCCTCGACGAGCAACAGCCTAGCTCCGGTTAGCTCCGGCTGGGCCTCATCCACCACCCGGCATTGCTCGTAGAACGTGTGGAACTGGCGCGCAAAATCGAGCGCAAAGTGTGCCAGATGATGCGGCTGGAGCTGCCGCGCAGCATCCTCGACCACCTCCGGATAGCGCCACAGCCACCGCATCAATTGCTGCTCCGGTGCGGAGGTCAACAGTGCCAGATCGGCCCCTGCCGACGCCGGGCTGCTCGTAAACCCGAGGCGCTCCGCGTGCCGCCGAATGCCGGCCAGCCTGGCGTGCGAGTATTGGATGTAATACACCGGGTTCTCAGCTGATTGTCGCGCCGCCAGTTCTAGGTCGAAGTCCATATGACTGTCCGGCGAGCGGGCGAGGAAGAAGTAGCGGCAGGCATCGGCGCCAACCTCCTCGATGACCTCCGACAGCGGCACGATGTCGCCGGTCCGTTTCTGCAAGCGGACAAGCTCGTCGCCGCGCTTGAGCGTCACCATCTGATGCACGATGATGACCAGGCGCGACGGCTCCACGCCCAGCGCTTCGACCGCTGCCTTCATCCGCGGCACGTGCCCCTGATGGTCTGCGCCCCAGATGTCAATGACCGTGTCGAGGTGGCGCGTGAAGAACTTGTCGCGGTGGTAGGCGATGTCGGAGACGAGGTAGCCCGGCACTCCGGTGCTGCGGACCAGCACGTTGTCCTTGTCGTCGCCGAGTGCGGATGAGGTAAACCACACGGCTCCCTCGCGCTCGGCGACGTAGCCCCGGTCGCGGAGCAAGTCGAGGGTACTCGCTACGTCGCCGCGGTCGAAAAGCGTCTGCTCGTGGAACCACACGTCGAACTCGATGCCCAGTGCATCCATGTCGGCACGGTGGCGGGCCGTCATGCGCTCCATCGCCAAGCGCCCTAGCTCGGCCGCTGCCACGTCGGCGTCTTGCGCCAGCAAGGCATCGCCCAACGTATCACTGAGCTTCTCGGCCTCGTCCCGCACGTAGTCGCCGTGGTAGCCGTCGGCCGGTACCTCGGCGTTGCCGCCGAAGTGCTGCGCGTAGCGTGCGTAGACACTCTGGCCAAAGGCTTCCATCCGGCTACCGGCGTCGTTGACATAGTATTCGCGCTGGACCTCTGCGCCGGTAGCCGCCAATAGATTGGCCAAGGCGTCACCAAGTGCCGCGGCGCGACCGCTGCCGGCGTGCAACGGGCCGGTGGGGTTGGCGCTGACGAACTCGACTTGGATGCGTTGACCCGCCTGCGCGTCGGTGTGGCCGAACCGGGCACCGGCCGCGATGATGGCCGCTGTCTGCGCCGCGAGCCAGGTTGGATGGAGCCGGAAGTTGATGAACCCGGCACCGGCGATGTCCACCCCGGCGACCATCTCGTCCGGCGGCAGCGCTTCCACGATAGCGGTGGCGATTTGGCGCGGCGCCATGCGCGCGGCGCGCGCCAGCCGCATGGCGAGATTGGTCGCATAGTCGCCGTGCTCCGACCGCTGCGGCTGCTCGACGGTGAAGTCGGGCAGCGCGACCGCCGGCAGCGTGCCCGCCTCTTGGGCGGCTGCCGCGCCGCGCCGCAAGAGTGCGGCAAGACGCTGGCGTAGCGGCGAGATGGTGGCGTTGGCGGTCGCCATCGTGAGTCTCCTTCCACTCCTTCACCCGTCATTCCCGCGCACGCGGGAATCCGAGCGAAGCGGATCAAATCTGGGGAATGAGCACTTTACCATTGCGGGCGAGCGGCAGGCCGGCGAACGCGCAGCGGTTGCCCCAGCGGTCTATCGCGTCCCTGGTCTTGTACTCGTTGATGATCTTGTGCCTCGACCGGTTGGTGTAGTTATGGCCGGCCGTGTGGAGCACCATCACGTGAATGAATAGCACGTCGCCGGGATTGGCGAGCATGGGCACCGCCTCATAGCCCTCGACCTGGTCCTCGGCCACCGTGCGTCCGTCGCGCGTGGGCCACTCGCCCCGTTTGTGGCTGCCGGGCAGGACAGTCGTGGCCCCGGCGTCAACACCCGTCTCGTCGAGATAGATGATGGCGGCGGCCAGATCGGACGTGCTGTGGCGCTCGTAGGGCCAGTCCTGGTGCCAGCCCTGATGATTGGTGAACCCCGGCGGGTTGTTCCGCACCTTGCCGTTGTGGAAGTCAATGTCCGGCCCGAAAAGGTCAATGAACACGTTGACGATACGAGGATCGGTGACGTTGTTGAACCAGTACTCGTTGGCGAGCGGCTGATCCATGATGCCCCGCACGTTCTTCGGGTTGTAGGGATCAATCGGATAGCCGGGCACCGGCTCTAAGAAGTCATAGGACATGGCCTTGGGGCGGTGCTCGGTATTCGTGATGAGATCGTGAAACTTACGGCGCATCTCGTCCATCTCCGCCGACGTGTACAGGCCCTCGATTGCCAGGTACCCGTTGTCGGCGAAGAACCGCTGCTGTTCCTCGGTGAGCACCTTGCGCTGCCCGGAGCTAACCATCACTTTCTCCCCCTATGTGGACCTACCCCCCGGCCCCCTCCCTGAAGGGAAGGGGAGTCATCGCAGCACTCGGTAGCCCCTTCCCTTTAGGGAGGGGGTTGGGGGTAGGTCTTCCCGCCGTCCCGTTGGCGACGATACGTTGCGTGGTAGAGACAGACCGAGGTCGCCACGGCCACGTTGAGCGATTCCACGTGCCCCAAGAGCGGCAGTCTTAGAAGCATATCGCACTTGGCGGCCACCAGGCGACGCAGGCCCGGCCCCTCCGATCCCACCACCAGCGCCACCGGGCGCCGGTAGTCGGCTGTGTCGTAGGTCGTCGGCCCACGCGGATCGAGGCCATAAATCCAAAAACCGAGCGCTTTCAGTTCATCCAAGGCCGCGGCGATATTCGTAGCCTGCGCGATGATAAGGTGCTCCAGCGCGCCCGCCGAAGCCCGGCTGACCGTACCGCCGAGAGGCGCGCCGCGCCGCTCCGGCACTACCACGCCGTCAACGGCGACGGCATCGGCCGTTCGCAGGATCGCGCCGACGTTCTGCGGGTCCTGCACCTGGTCCAGCACGAGCAGGAGCGGTTCATGGTCGGCCTGCTGCGCCGTCCGGCCTAGCTCGCTCACCGTGAGCGCGGGGAGCGGCGCCACTCGCGCGACGGCGTTTTGATGCCGCCGGCCCGGCACCAACTGGCCGATAGCTTCCCGCGTCACCCAGGTCACCGGCACGTCCGCTTGCGCCGCCTGTTGGCCGATTGTGGCGAGGCGGCCGCGACCGGGCGGCTCACCCGCGAGCCACACCCGATTGGCGCGGCCGGCGCGGACAGCTTCCTGGACGGGGTGGATGCCCCAACGCCAGTGCGGCTCGGAGGGCGCAGCCAGGGCCGACTCCGGACCCGTCCACCGCCCGCGTCGCGGCGGCCGTGGAGCGGTCAACGTCGTCGCCAGTGCGAGCCGTCGGGACGGTCCTCGATGGCGATCTCCAGCGCGGTGAGCCGGTCGCGGACCGCATCGGCCAGCGCAAATTGGCGCTCCGTGCGGAGCCGTTGCCGCACCTCTACCAAGAGACCGATCAAGGGAGACGCCGCCAGCTCCGCCTGTTGGTCACTTTGGCGCCAGGCGGTACCGTCGGCCCGATCTTCGAGTGTGATTCCGTCCGCCGCCAACTGGTCACGGATCGTGTCGGCCAGCGCATAGAGGCGCTCATCGCGCAGCGACCGGCGCACGTCGAGCAGCAGGTCCAGAAATGGCTCGGCCGCGCCAACCTGCCGGCTATCCACCCGTGCAGCCACTGCCGCCAGGTCCACGCCGAGCACACCGGCCAGTTCTTTGAGCGTCGCCGGCGCCTGACCCAGCGAGGCGGCAGGGGCCTCATCGGCCGCACGGTTGATCTCACGGGCCAGGTCGTAGAGCACGCCCAGCGCCGCGGCGGTATTGAGATCGTCGTCCATAGCGCGCATAAAGCGTCGCCGGCTCTGCGCCGCTACTGCGTCCATCTCTTTGGCGTCCTCAGCCGCCTCGCGTTGAATCGCGTGGACGAGACGATCCAGCCCCCGACTCTGGGCGGCGATGTGCTCCGGCGCGAAGGTCATGGGTGAGCGGTAGTGGACCGAGAGCAGGTACAGGCGTAGCGCCTCGGCCGGATATTGCTCCAGGAGACTGGCAACGGTCGTGTAGTTGTTCAGCGAATGGGCCATCTTTTCGCTGCCGGCCATCAGCAGCCCGATGTGCAGCCAGTGATGGGCGAACGGCGCCTGACCGCTGTAGGCCTCGCTCTGCGCGATTTCGTTCTCGTGGTGCGGAAAGATCAGATCGGCGCCGCCGGCGTGCAGGTCAATCTGCGCTCCGAGTAGCTCGAACACCATGCTCGTACATTCGATGTGCCACCCTGGCCGTCCCGGTCCCCAGGGGCTGTCCCAGGCCGGCTCGCCCGGCGCGGCCGCTTTCCATAGCGCAAAGTCGCGCGGATTGCGTTTCTGCGCGTCCACCTCGATCCGCCGCCCGGCCTCGACGCCCTCCTCCACGCGGCCGGAAAACCGTCCATACGCTGGAAAGGCGTCAACGGCGAAATAGACATCCCCGCCCACCACATAGGCGGCCCCGCGCTCCAGCAGGCCGGAGATGACGCGGATAATGGCGTCCATGTGCTCGGTCACGCGCGGATAGTGGTCAGCTGGCTGGACGTTCAGCGCCTCCATGACCTCGAAATAGGCCGCGGTCATGCGCCGGGCATAAGCGAGCGGCTCCTCGCCGCGCTCCTGAGCGCGCTCGATGATCTTGTCGTCTACGTCGGTGAAGTTCTGGACATAGGTGAGTGGCACGTCTCGCCAGGCAAGATAGCGCCGGAACACGTCGGCGACGACGAATAGCCGCGCGTGTCCGATGTGCGGCGGCGCCTTGGGCGTCATGCCGCATAGATACATCGTCGCCGGGGTGGACCGCGGCGCGAACAGCACCTTGCGCCGCTGCCGGGTGTCGTACAGTGCCAGGTTCACGAGCGCCCTCCTGACGAAGCCAGGCGACGCGCCGAGTCCGCGCAATCCGCTGGATGCTCCGGTGGTGCGTCCCCAGCAGTCAGATCGGCGCCGCAGCCATTGGCTGCCTCCGCGCCGCCGGATTCCGGCTCCCGGCCGGCAAGCGTGGCCGGATCGGGGAGTGCCCCGAGGCCGAGCGCGTCATCGGCCTCTGGAGGCCGAGCCGTCCTTTCGAGCCGCGCCAGGCGTGTCTCCAGTTCATGCACCCTGTTGTTGAGGCGGCGAATGATCTCCAACTCGGGAGTAGGCTGCTGGCCGCTAGGACGGTCCAGTCCGCTGGCAGTAGAGCCGGTGTTGTCCATCACTCGCTCGGAGCTGCCGCCTGCGGGGTCACGCACGGAGACAACGCGAGCGGGAATGCCGACCACGGTCGTATGCGCTGGCACATCGCGTAGCACGACGGCTCCGGCGCCGATGATCGCTCCATCGCCCACGTGTACGGCACCCAGTATCTTGGCCCCGACCCCGACCGTGACCCCATTGCCCAGCGTCGGGTGGCGCTTACCACGCTCGAATCCGGTCCCGCCCAATGTTACGCCCTGGTACAGCATCACGTCGTCGCCTACCTCCGTCGTCTCTCCGATCACCACGCCCATGCCGTGGTCCACGAAGAAGCCGGCGCCAATCGCGGCCGCCGGGTGGATTTCGATACCGGTCAGGAAACGGTTGAGGTGCGAGAGCAGCCGCGGCAGCACCGGCAGGCGCCGCCGACGCAGCCAGTGCGCGACGCGGTGCAGCAGGATCGCGTGGAAGCCCGGATAGGACAGTACGACTTCGGTAAACGAAGTCGCCGCGGGATCGCGGGCAAAGATGGCCGCGAGGTCGCGGCGCAGTGTCTCCGCCGGACTGGGCCGCGTATGGTCACGGTCACTCGTGCTCACAACTACTCACTCTCCAGTGGTCAGTAGTCAATGGTCAGTGGCCAAGAGCGCTATCGCATGGGCAGCGATAGCCTTGCCCCGGCCAACGGCGTCCACTCCTTCGTTACTGGTGGCCTTGATGTTGATCTGCGACGTACATAGCATAAGCGCGGCCGCCAGCGCCTGACACATCGCCGGCAGGTGCGTGGCGAGACGCGGCGCCTCCGCGACCACGGTCGCGTCGAGGTTCTGAATGCGCCAGCCCTGTGTACGTACCTTGTCCGCCACCGTCCGCAGAAGCTCCAGGCTCGATACGCCCCGGTAGGCCGGATCGGTATTCGGAAAGAGCTGCCCGATGTCGGGCAAGCCCGCCGCGCCCAACAAAGCATCCATGATGGCGTGCGTCACCACGTCGGCGTCGGAGTGCCCGGCCAGCCCCTTGCCTTCCGGGTGCTCCAGGGCCACGCCACCGAGCACAAGCCGGCGGCCGGGCACCAAGCGATGAATGTCGTAGCCCGTCCCTACGCGCGTAGCGAGTGGCTCGTCGGGAGTGGTCAGTGGCCGGTGGTCAGTGGCGCGGCCGCTGCTGGTCAAGAGCGCCGCCGCGACCTCCACGTCGGCCGGCACCGTCACCTTAATGTTAGCCGGATCGCCCGGAAAAAGGCGCACGGCAATACCCTGACTTTCGAGCAGCACTCCTTCGTCCGTGTAGTCATCGGCCGCCGCGCCGGCGCGCCGGAAGGCCGCGGCCAGGGTGTCCCGGCGGAATATCTGCGGTGTCTGGGCCGCCCAGAGCTGGCTCCGGTCAACCGTGTGCGCCACCGTATGGTCCGGACGGACACGCTTGATCGTATCGCGGACGGGGACCGCCGCGATGGCCGCGACTGCGCCGGCGGCGGCCGCCAGCCCGGAGGCCACCAACGCCGGCGTCAACAGGGGCCGCGCGGCATCGTGGATAAGCACCCACTCGGCGCCTTTGACGGCGGCCAGGCCGGCCCGCACCGAGGCCGCGCGCACCGCGCCGCCCGCGCAGATGGCCGAGACTTTCTGCCACCCCGCAGCCTGCACCACTTGGCGGCAGCGCTCTGCCAGCGCCGCGCTGACGACCAGCGCAATCTCGCCCACCTGCGGGCAGGCCTCCAGGGCATCCACGGCATAGGCGAGCAGCGGCCGCTCCAGCAACGGCAGGAACGCCTTATCCATCCCACCCATCCGCCGCCCCTGGCCGGCGCCGACAACGATGGCCGCGACCGAACCGTTGGGCGCCGCCGCGTCTGGCGCCCGTTTTGCTGCACCCATTACTCGTCTGCCTGGCCTCTATGCGGCAAAGGCCGCCTCGAAGGCGTCGCGCAAGCCGGTAGCGCCGATGAGCTGCGGCCCGCGACCCGCCTCCAACCGTCGGGCGTCGCTGGCCGGCACGACGCAACGCTCGAATCCCATCCGCTGCGCCTCCGTCAGGCGGCGCTCGATCTGACTGACCGGTCGTAGCTCACCCTGCAAGCCGACTTCACCCAGGAAGGCGAGATCGGCCGGCAGAATCTTGTCCCGATAGCTGGACGCGATGGCCGCCGCCAGCCCCAGATCGCACGCCGGCTCCGCCAGCTTCAAGCCGCCGACGGCATTGACGTACACGTCCTGATTGCCCAGCGCCAGGCCGAGCCGCTTGGTCAAGACGGCGATCAGGAGATGGAGACGATTGAGGTCCACCCCGACGACCGTGCGGCGGGGCATCCCAAAGGCCGTCGTGGCCACGAGGGCCTGCACCTCGACGAGCAGGGCACGACTGCCCTCCAGCGGCACGGCGACCGCCGAACCGGAGGCGGAGGCGACCCGTTGCGCGAGAAAGGCCGCCGAGGGATTGGTCACCTCGCGGAGGCCGTTCGGGGCCATCTCGAAGACGCCGACCTCATCGGTCGAGCCGAAGCGGTTTTTCGCCGCTCGCAAGAGACGATACGCATGAAAACGCTCGCCCTCCAGGTAGAGAACGGCATCTACGATGTGCTCGAGCACGCGCGGGCCGGCGATATTACCATCCTTGGTGACGTGCCCGACGAGAAAGGTCGCAATCTCCGTCGCCTTGGCCAGGTCCATGAGCCGGAGTGTGCATTCGCGGAGCTGCGTAATGCTCCCCGGGCTGGCGGCAATCGAATCCAGGTAGGCCGTCTGGATGGAGTCGACGATAATCACCCGCGGGCGCAGACGCTCGACCTCGCGGAGCACCGCTTGCAGGTTCGTTTCGGTCAGGACGTAGAGTTGGGGAGCCGTCGCGCGAATCCGGTCGCTGCGGAGACGTAGCTGCCGAGCCGACTCCTCGCCGGAGACGTAGAGCACCGGCGCCTCGGCCGCCACGCGCGCGGCAAATTGCAGCAAGAGCGTGGACTTGCCGATCCCCGGGTCGCCGCCCAGCAGGATCAGCTCGCCGGGGACGATGCCGCCGCCCAGCACGCGGTCGAACTCACCGAGACCGCTGCTGACGCGGCTTTCCGCTTCGGTCTCGATCTCCGCCAGCAGGACGGGGCCGGCCGAGCGCGGCCGGAAGCGGCCGGAAGCCTGGTCGGGGGCGGCTGACTCGGTGAGGCTGTTCCACGCGCCACATTCCGGGCAGCGCCCATGCCACTTCGGCGTGGTAGCCCCGCACTCAGCGCAGGTGAAGTGGCTTCGTTGACGGGGCACACTCCACCTCCTCGGCGGCCGGCGGTGGGTCGGCGGCACCAAGCCGCGAGTGAGGAGCACGCCGTTCTAGGGAGGGGCTTTCGCTGGGCGTCATCGTGCTAGGCGGTCGCTGCCGCCAGTTCTTCTTCCGGTTCTTCTTCCGCCTTCGGCGCGGCCGACTCGACGGTCATCACGAGCTGGTCCTGCTCGCCATCGTGATCGGCCAGGATGCGATCTCCGGCCTTGACGTTCCCGGCCAATAGCTCCTCGGCCAGTTCGTCTTCGATGTTGTTCTGGATGACGCGCCGGAGCGGACGAGCGCCGAAGTCGGGATCGAAGCCTTTGTCAACCAGCCAGTCCTTTGCCGCGTCCGTCAGCTCGAGGACGATCTCCTGCTCGTGGAGCTGGGCCATCACGCGCTTCAGCTCGATGTCAATAATGGCCTTGACGTTGCGACGAGTGAGCGCCCGGAACACCACAATCGTATCCACACGGTTGATGAACTCCGGTCGGAAGGTATTCTTGACCTCACTCATCACCTTCTCGCGCATCCGGTCGTAGGCTTCCTGCTCGTTGTGCTCGTCGCTGGAGAAGGTGCGGAAGCCGACCTGTGCCTCGCGCTTGATCTGCTGCGCTCCGACGTTACCGGACATAATTAGGATCGTGTTCCGGAAGTCCACGGTCCGGCCCCGGCCGTCGGTGAGCCGGCCATCCTCCATGATCTGGAGAAGCATGTTGAACACTTCGGGGTGGGCCTTCTCGATTTCGTCCAGCAGGATCACGGCGTAGGAGCGACGCCGGATGGCCTCCGTCAACTGCCCGCCCTCGTCGTAGCCGACATAGCCCGGTGGGGCACCGACCAAGCGAGCGACCGAGTGCCGCTCCATGTATTCGGACATGTCGAGGCGGATCATGGCCTCTTCACTGCCGAACATGAACGTGGCCAGCGCGCGTGCCAGCAAGGTCTTACCGACGCCGGTGGGGCCGAGGAAGATGAATGAGCCGATAGGCCGCCGCGGGTCCTTGAGGCCGGCGCGCGCCCGGCGCACGGCGCGGGAGACGGCCTTGATGGCCTCATCCTGGCTCACGACCGTCTCGTGCAGGGCCTCTTCCATATGGAGCAGGCGCTCGGACTCCTCTTCCTTGATGCGGGTCACGGGGATACCTGTCCACATACTGACGACCTGCGAGATCACCTCGTCGTCAACTTTGGGGCGCTCCTCGTCGTTCTCGTCCTTGCGACTCTGCTCCAATCCCTGAATCTTCTCGCGCAGGGCGGCCTCCTCATCGCGCAAGGCGCTCGCCCGCTCGTAGTCCTGTTTCTCGATGGAAGCGTTCTTCTCGCCAATCAACTCATCGAGGCGCTTCATCGTCTCGCGCAAGCCTTGAGGGGCCATGGATTGCTGAATACGCACGCGAGAGCCGGACTCGTCCACCAAGTCAATGGCCTTGTCGGGCAGGAAGCGGTCCGTCACGTAGCGTCCGGCCAACTCGGCCGCCGCCTTCACCGCTTCGTCGGTGATGATGACCCGGTGATGGTCCTCGTAGCGATCCTTCACGCCCCGGATGATCTCGATGGTCTCTTCGATGGTCGGTTCCTTGACATGCACCGGCTGGAAACGCCGTTCGAGGGCGGCGTCGCGCTCGATGTACTTCCGGTATTCGTCCAGGGTGGTAGCGCCGATGCACTGTAGCTCGCCACGAGACAGAGACGGCTTGAGGATATTCGCCGCATCCACCGCTCCCTCCGCGGCGCCGGCGCCGACGAGCGTGTGTAGCTCGTCAATAAAAAGCACGCATTCTTGCGAGCTGCGGATTTCCTCGATGACCCGCTTCAGGCGCTCCTCGAACTCGCCGCGGTACTTCGTGCCGGCCACCAGGGCACCCATATCCAAGGTCAGGAGGCGCTTGTTGAGCAAGGTTTCCGGAACGTCGCCGGTGATGATCCGCTGCGCCAACCCTTCGGCAATGGCGGTCTTGCCGACGCCCGGATCGCCGATCAGGGCAGGGTTGTTCTTCGTGCGGCGGCTCAGAATCTGAATGACGCGCTGAATCTCCTCCGAGCGACCGACCACGGGATCGAGCTTGCCATCGCGGGCCGCCGCGGTGAGGTCAATGCCCATCTGGTCAATGGTCGGAGTTTTGGTGCGCCCCCGCCCTTCCCCCCTGGCGCCGCTGCCGCTCTGGTTGACGACCTGGATGACCTGCGTGCGGACCTTCTCCAGGTTGACGCCGAGACTCTCCAGGACGCCGGCGGCAATCCCCTCGCCCTCGCGGACCAAGCCGAGCAGGAGGTGCTCGGTGCCGATGTAGTTGTGATTGAGGCGGCGCGCTTCCTCGACGGCCAACTCGATGACCTTCTTGGCGCGCGGCGTGAGGTTGACATCACCGATGACCATGCGGTTGCCGCGGCCGATGATGAACTCGACGGCGCTCCGGACTTTATTCAGCTCAACGCCCAGGTTACTGAGGACTTTCGCGGCGACACCCTCACCTTCTCGCACCAGACCGAGCAATAAGTGCTCGGTGCCAATATAGTTATGGTTAAAACGCTGCGCTTCTTCTTGCGCGAGAACGAGCACTTTCTTGGCGCGCTCGGTGAACTTGTCAAAGCGATCACTCATGGTAAGGCCTCACTGGCTGCGAGGAGAGCCGTAGACTATCGGGAGTATAGCATAGGCCGGCACCGCCTCTCCGGCGCGCCGCGCACCGGTCCTCTCCCCGGTGAGCGATCCGCGTGTGCCGGGAGCGACTGCCCATCCGCCATCCATGCTAACCGAAAACCCAACTAGCGGACATCACCGGCCGGCCGGGGGCTACTCAGCAGTGTCGCTCCGGGTGTTGTCCTCAGCGGTTTCCTCGTCCGGCGGCGCATACGTGCCCTCATAGCTCTCCGAGACGACCTCGCCCTGCTCGTCGAGATGCTCGAAAGCCGGAAGCAGACGCAAGCGCCGCCGCTCGTAATCAATGTGCAGGACGCGAAACGGCAGGCTACGGCCCTCTTCGAGGAAGGCCGCATCGGCGGGGTCGGTGTCAGAAGGATGGAGATACCCCTCGACTCCCTCATCCACATGAACGAAGACCCCATAGTTCGACTGCCGCAGGACCACGCCGGTCACGTCTTCACCGGGCGGGTATTGCTCTTCCACCGTCTCCCACGGGTCGTCCTCCACCCGCTTGATACTGAGGGCGATCCGGTGCTCCTCGCGGTCAACGGAGAGCACGTACACAGAGATGCTCTGGCCCGGCGTGAGCACGTCGGACGGGTGGTTGACGTGATCCCAAGACAACTCAGAGATGTGCGCGAGACCGTCGGCGCCGCCCAAGTCAACGAACGCGCCGAAGCTCGCCAGATTGCTGACGGTCCCCTCGCGGATTTGGCCCGGTTCCAGTTCACCGAACAACTCGTCACGACGCTGCGCCCGCTGGGCCCGGTCGGCCAGCCGCTCGGACAGGATCAGCCGATTGCGCCGCCGGTCAACCTCGACCACCTTGACGTTGATCTTCGAGCCGACAAGCTCGGCCAGCCGCTGGACCAGTCGTTCGCGGCTCTCGGCCCGATCACCTGTACGCCGGAGGCTGGTCAGTTGAGAAATGGGCACGAACCCCCGCAGCCCCAGGTCCACCACGACGCCACCCCGGTTGTGGTCTACGACGGGGACCTCGATGATTTCCCCGCTACGGATCATGTCCTCCATCTGCCGCCAGCGGCGCTCGCGACGCGCGCGGCGGTAGGAGAGCACGGCCGGCCCTTCATCATCCGGCTGGAGGACCGACACGAGGATGCGGTCACCGACCGCCAGCGGCCGGCCGAGGTCCTCGGCCGGGTTACCGAGTTCGCGCGCGGGGACAATCCCTTCCGACTTGAGGCCAATGTCTACGAGCACGTCATCGCTGTCTATGTAGACGACCTCGCCTTCGACTACGGCCCCTCGACGTACCTGCGAGAACTCAGGCGTCCGCATGTCAAGGAGCTGGGCCATAGTCAGGCCTTCATCCTCCTCACGGTTGGATTGGCGCTCTTGCTGCGCCATCGCCCGTCTGTCCCGCCGCCGCTCGTCATTCATAGTTCCAAGCCGGTGCAAAGAAGGGTAGGGCCTTGTCCAGCATAATTTGCGCCGTGGCTGCCCCGAGGTGCGGGCAAGCTACTCCAGGTGGCCTCCCGGCGCTACTCCTTCCCGGCACTGACGCTCCCGTACTCTATCGCGCATCGGTAGCTCACTGCGCCGACGGCGTTCCCGCTTGCGCGGATATGACGGGGCCGGCAGCCCTGACGCGATACGCGATGCGTCGCCTCACGTGCCAGCAAGTATACGCTGGCCTTCGGTTGAAGGCCAGTGTATGAATGCGCGGATTCGGCCCTTAATCACGGTAGCTCGGGTACTCGCGGTGCAATAGCCAAGTGCGCTTCCGCACCAAGCCTACCCCATCCAGGCACCGCCGTTCACGTACACGGTCTGTCCCGTGATGGCGGCCGCGGCCGCGTCGTCGGCCAGAAACACGACCGCTGCGGCGACCTCTTCCGGTTTACCAAACCGACCGAGCGGGATGCTCTGCGTCCGCTCGGCCAACTCCTCGGCACTCGCGCGGCCGAGCACCATGTCCGTGCCTACGGTCGTCGGCGCAACACAGTTCACCCGCACGCCCTGCCGCACCAGCTCGCGGGAAAGGGCCTTGGTCAGCCCGTCGAGGCCGGCCTTGGACGCTGCATAAGCGACCTGATGCGGCGTGCCGCCCGTGCGACCGGCGTTGGAGCCGATATTGACGATGCTGCCGCCGCCGGCGGCTAGGATTCTGGGTACCGCAGCGCGGCAGCAGAGGAATGCCCCCTTCAGGTTGACGTCGAGGATCAAGTCCCAATCGTCATCGCCGATCTCCGCCAGCAACCCCGGCCCGGCCACCCCGGCATTATTGACGAGGATGTGCAGTTCGCCGAGCGTCGCGGTCACCGTGCTCATCAGGGACTCGACGGCCGCCGTATCACGAACATCGGCGGGGACGGCTATGGCTCGCCGGCCTAGCGCCCGGATTTCGGTGGCCACGGCCTCCGCCTCGGCGGCATGGGTACGATAGTTGATCGCCACGTCGGCTCCGGCCTGGCCCAAGGCCACGGCAATGAACCTTCCGATGCCGACGCTGCCCCCGGTGACCAACGCCACCCTTTCGTTAATGCTCACCTGCCCGTTTCCCGTGCCCCCGGCCATCAGCTTCCGATCACCGATCACGCGCCCTGGCCTGCCGGTACACCTCCAAGGTCATCGCCGCCGTGCGCTCCCAGGAGAAGGCAGCCGCCACACTGCGGCCTCGCGTACTCAACTCGGCCCGGCGCCGCGGCGAGTCTAACAGTGCCGCCAGCGCCCGTGTGAACGCGGCCCGGTCGGTCGGCTCCACGAGCGCCGCGCCGTCACCCACTACTTCCGGGAGCGACGAGCGGTTGGACGCCAGCACCGGCGCCCCGCAGGCCATCGCTTCGAGCGGGTCCAGCCCAAAGCCCTCGTACAGAGACGGGAAGACAAAGAGCGTCGCTGCGCTGTAGAGCGCGCGCTTCTCCTCTTCCGTCACGCGGCCCAGAAAGCGCACCCGGTCCCCCAAGCCGAGGGCCTCGGCCAGTGGCCGGAGTGGCGGGAACAGGCGCGGGTTGCGCGCTGACTGTTTCCCCGGCGCGGCACCGGCGATGGCCAGCACGTGCCGCTGGCGTAGGTCCGCCGGCAGGGCGTAGAACGCACGCAGGAGCGCCGGCACGTTCTTGCGCGAATCGAAGCCACCGATATAGAAGATGAACGGCTGGTCCAGTTCGAACTGCCGCAGGATCGCCTGCCGTTGCGTGCCGTCGGCCATTGGCTCCATGCCGGGCGCGGCCGCCAGCGGCACGACGTGGACACGGTCTGCCGCGATACCGAGCCGCCGCCCAATATCGTCCGCGGTGGCCTGCGAATCGGCGATGATCTGCGCCGCTCGCCGGGCGGCCAGCGAGATGAGCGCGTTATAGAGACGCACGTGCGGACGGGTGACGTACTCCGGCAAGATCAGTGGGATGAGGTCGTGGATGGTGACGACGAGCGGCCGCGGCCTCCAGAGCGGCGGCGCAAAGTACGGGACGTGGGCCACGTCGGCAGCGCGTCCACGCCCCGCCCGCAGCCAAGCCACCTGCTCCCACCAGACCTTGCGGAGGTCGGCATGGGGCAGCCAACCCGGTAAGCCGACGTGGTGGGCGCGGGGCATGGCCAGCGGCGCCTCGGCCCGGCCCGCCACGCGCGGGGCCGGCAGCAACGGCACCACGTCGAGCGTTGGCGCTTCCCTGGTGAGGGCCGGCAGCAGGTGGCGGACGTACTGGCCGCTGCCCGTGTGTGGCTGCTGCAGGAAAAAGGCGTTGATGGAGACGCGCATAGTCAGCCTTCAGCCGTTAGCCATCAGCTTTCAGCGTGGATCGCACCCACGCGCAGCGGCGTGGGCCGACGGCCGCCGCTACGGCCAGGGGCGATGCGCTTGACCTTCGCTGAACGAGTCTACTGGCTCGTCCGCCGCATTCCACCCGGCCGGGTGATGACGTATGGGGATATCGCCCTGGCCTTGGGCGCGCCGCGGGCCGCCCGCGTCGTCGGGGGGGCACTGCGCCACTGTCCCGACCCGGAGGGCGTTCCCTGGCAGCGCGTGGTGAATGCTGGCGGCGGCATCAGCCCGCGACACCCGGAGCACCGGGTCCACGAGCAGGCCAGGCTGCTCCGGCAGGAAGGAGTCGAGATCGAGCGGGACGGGCCGCTCTACGTGCTCGACCTGAAGCGGTATGTCTGGTGGCCCGCCCCGGAGGACTTGACGAAGCTGGAAAGGCTCGCCGCGTCACCGGCGCCGCTCGTCTCCGACGAACAGCCCTTCATGCGCCGGCGGCCACCGCGCCGCCGCCAGCGGTGGCCATCTCGGCAGGATCAGTAGCTTCACAATTCTTCGCGCGGCTCTCCTGCCATGGACCGCTACACTCCTTCTAGGAAGGCACTACTTTGATGAGAATTACATATGATGCAGAGGTGGATGCACTCAGCATCCGGTTCCGCGAGACGCAGGTGGTTACAAAACACCTCGCGGAGGGACTTGCCGCCGATTATGACACTGAAGGACGGCTGGCTGGCATTGAGGTGCTCGACGCGGTGAAACGCTTCGGTGATGACGAGACACTGCGGCGGATTACTGTCGAGGGCATCGCCGCTTCTGACCCTACTCCAGTCGTCGCGTCGCCTACACGCGAGGCCAACATGTGAAAATAGGAGGACCTACCACCAAAATCCAGGGCGAGATCGGATAAAATGGCTGAGTATGACGGATAACCGGGAGCAAGCGTGTACGACGGCCGATTTTCTGGAGGACTTTGATTATCTGTGGAGGACCTTTGCGGCAGAATACGCCTACTTCGATGAAAAAGACACCGATTGGGCAAAAGTCCGGCAATACTATCGGCAGAAGGTTGAGGCTATCGGCGAGGGAGAAACGTTCATCTCCATCTTGGAGCGAGCTCTCGAAGAGCTATACGATAACCACGTCCACCTTACATACAACACACCCACATCACCGCGCCTCGTTCCCGCTCGATCAGACCTTCATGCCACATGGTGCCAGGCAGGGGCGATGGTGCTCGCGGTACGCGCGGGGTTTCAAGCAGCGCTTAGTGGCATCAAACCGGGCGACGTCATTCTTTCGATCAACAATGTTCCCATTGCCGAAGCCACACAAATGCGCTTTCCCGTCAGTATCACAACCCCTACCACAGAGTTGCGTAACTGGGCACTGAACAAGGTACTCGCCGGCAATCGGGGCGTAAGCCGAACCATTGAAGTCTTGCGTAGTAGGCGGCGGCTCTCTTTTGAGCTAGAAGCCGGCCGCTTTGACCGCCAGTATGCTCTACAACATACCTGCCGGCTCGAAACACGTTGGCTATCCCGCGATCTTGGCTACATCGGCTTCAACGACTCACTAGGAGACGCTTCGACGATTTCCCTGTTCGACGCTGCACTTGACGAGCTTCGTGCGGCAAAAGGGCTAGTTCTCGATCTTCGACGTGCCGGTGGGGGAAATACCGGTGTTCTTGAGAGTGTAGCCGGACGGCTCGTAGCCTCGCGGGTGGCGTATCAGCGGACGGTCAGACCTTCTAGCGAGGCGTTTATAAGCTACTGGGAGCCACGCGGCAACAGCTCCTATCTCCAGCCTATCGTTGTATTGGTTGGCCCTTGGACGGGCAGCGCCGGCGAAGGACTGGCCATCAGCCTGAGCGCGATGGACAGAGCGAGCACCGTCGGTCTCAAAATGGCGGGATTGGAAGGGGGCGTATTCCACCGCCAGCTGCCCAGAACGGGTGTGGGGTTCCAGATTACCGGCGAGAAGGTCTACAACGGTACGATCAAGCATGGCTCATTTTGCCCCATCGCAAGACAAAGCTACCGGCCTGATACATTGGTAGACTTGGCAAGTCGGGCGGGCCAGCGCGAGACAGACGATGTTTTGGAAGTAGGCGTTACAGTTCTGAACGATCTCATCAAGAGTACATTCGCTTGCTAAAGGGATTGCGCCGCACACCCGGCTTGCCACTTGAGGCCGGCGGGGCGCCGCCTTGCATCGAGCGCTCGACGGCCGTCAGCGCATTGGCCAGCGGCTCAAGGCGCACCGCCGTGACGGCAGCGGACACCGTGAGAGCGGCGAACGTGGTAGCATCCGGCGCATGGTGACACCTCCACTGGTCCGGCCGTTGAGTAGGTAGGAGTACGAAGGAGCATATGTGCGGCGTAGCCGGTGTCTATGACCCCTCGGGCCGGGCCGACGAGCCGACGGCCGTTGCGATGCGCGAAGCCTTGGCACACCGCGGCCCCGATGACAAGGGACTGTACAGCCCTCCCTCCCGCCAGGTGGCGCTCGGCTTTCGGCGCCTGAGCATCATGGACCTGTCTCCGAACGGCCGACAGCCGATGCAAAACGAGCGGGGGGACGTGTGGGTCGCCTGCAATGGCGAAATCTACAACTATCCCGCGCTGCGCCGGGACCTCGAAGCCCGCGGCCACCGGTTCCGCTCGGAGAGCGATACCGAGGTGCTGGTCCATCTCTATGAAGAGCTTGGCCCCGATCTCGTCCAGCGGCTCAACGGCATGTTTGCCTTCGCCCTGTGGGACGAGACCCGGCGCCGGCTCGTGCTGGCCCGCGACCGGTACGGGATCAAGCCGCTCTACCTGGCGCAACGGGGAGAACGCTTGCTCTTTGCATCGGAGGTCAAGGGGCTGCTCGCGGCGCTGCCGCACCGGCCGGCGGTGAACGCGGCAGCGTTGCTGGAGTATTTCACCTTTCAGAATATCGTCAGCGACCGCACCCTGTTCGACGGTGTGCGCTTGCTCCCACCGGGCCACCTCATTGTCGCCGAGGCCGGCCACACCCAGGAGCGGCAATACTGGGCCTTTCGCTTTGACGGTGATCCGGCGCTGTCCTTCGAGGATTGCGCGGCCGGCGTGCGCGAGCGTTTTGAGGCGGCGGTGAGCCGCCAGCTGATGAGCGATGTGCCGGTCGGTAGCTACCTGAGCGGTGGCATGGACTCCGGCTCCATCTGTGCGGTAGCCAGCCGCCAGTTGATGACGCGAGCCGCCGCGCAGAATGGTGGCAGCGCTGGTGAGCGGCTGCCCTACCAACCGCAGATCACGACCATCACCGGCGGCTTCTCGCTCGCGGGCGCGACCGAGGAGGAGCGCAGCTGCGACGAGCGCATCCACTCCGAGCGTTTGGCAACGACCTTCGATACCGAGCATTACGAGATCGTCATTCAGCCGTCTGGATTGGCGCGCGCCCTGCCCAGCGTGGTGTGGCATCTGGAAGACCTGCGCGTCAGCTCCAGCTACCACAACTACTACGTCGCGCGGCTCGCCAGCCGTTTTGTCAAGGTCGTGCTCGCCGGGGCCGGCGGCGACGAGCTATTCGGCGGGTATCCCTGGCGTTACGCCGTACTTGACGGTGCGACCGAGGCGGAGTTCGAGGAGCGCTATTTCCAATACTGGAGCCGCCTGCTGTCTCCTGAGGAGCGCAGCGGCTTCTTTACCGAGCGGTTCCGGCGCTGCGCCGGTGATTTCGATCCGCGCGATCCTTTCCTGGCCATCACCCGCGACTACGACGCACCGGCGTTAGTTGATCGCGCCCTCACTTTCGAAGCCCGGGTATACCTACACGGCCTGTTTGTCCTGGAAGACAAGTTGAGCATGGCGCACGGTCTGGAATCGCGCGTGCCGTTCCTCGACGACGATCTTGTCGAGTTCGCGCAACGCATTCCGGCCCACTACAAGGTCAGCAACGGCACCGGCAAGCGCGTGCTGCGCGCCGCCATGCGCGGCCTCATCCCGGACGCCACCCTCGCTCTCCCCAAGCAAGGGTTCGTTCCCCCGGAGGAAACGTGGTATCGCACCAGCATCCTGCCGTATATCCGCGAGACCATCCTGAACAAGCGTGCGCTCTCACGTGGCTATTTCGAGCCGGCGGCCGTGCGCCGCGTCGTGGACGAGCACACCGCCGGCCAGCGCAACCACAAGCTGCTGCTCTGGTCGCTGATGTGCTTCGAGTGGTGGAACCGGCTGTTCATTGACGGCGAAACACCCGCAGACCATGCCCCCCTCGACTATCGCCCCGACGCGGTGGAGCGGGCACTCCGTAAGTAGGCGCTGTTGAAATGCCCCCGGCCTAGCCTCCCCATTGCGACGGGCTGATTGGGGTAGGTACGGGTTAAGCCGTAGGGGGGCAACATGTTGCGCCCGTCCCCCTGCATAGTCGGGGGCCTCTGCGTTGCTCGCGGTATGGACTCCCGCTCGTACCCGTCCCCCTGCCGCAGCGGGGGGACCATAGGGGGGCCGGAACAACGCAACTTGGCGGCTCGGATGTTCTTGGCGTACCATCCTCAATGAGGAGGGCAAGGCTGATGGCAGATCGCCGTGGTGCAACCGAGCGGCGTCAGGATGGTTCGCCCCTCGCCTCACGCCGGCGAGCACTCACCTACCTAGTCGTGACCACCGTTGGTGGCATGGCGACCGTCGCCGCCTGTAGCACCTCCGACTCGCCGCCGGAGGCGGATTCCCGCTTACGCGGAAACGACGGAAACAGCGGGGGTGTGGAGGTCGCGCCGCTCTCGCCGGAGGACCTGACCCCTCGCCTCACCCCCAACGACAAGTTCTACGTCCAGAGCTACCGGGAGACGCCAACCGAGGAAGCCCGCGATCCGGAGACCTGGACACTGACCATTGACGGCCTGGTATCCGGCCGGCTGGAGTTGACGCTTGCCGACATCCTCGCGCTGCCGGCCGTCGAGCGGCAATTCACCCTGGAGTGCATCGGCAACCCGGTCGGCGGGCAGTTGATCGGCAATGCCGTCTGGGTCGGAACGCCGTTGCGCCCGCTGCTCGAACGCGCCGAGATCAAGTCGTGGGCCAAGCGTGTGGCCTTTCACGGCCTTGACGACTACGTCACTAGCATCCCGATTGAGCAGGCGTTGGCACCCGGCGTGCTGCTTGCCTACCGCATGAACGGCGAGCCGTTGCCGCCCGATCACGGCGCGCCGCTCCGACTGCTGAACCCCGGTTACTACGGCCAGAAGTGCCCGAAATGGCTCCGGCGGATCGAGGTCATTGAGCGGGACGACCACCGCGGGACGTGGGAGCAGGAGGGCTGGTCGGATGAAGCCGCCATCACCATCAACTCCCGCATTGACGAGCCGTTCGCCGGCCAGAAGCTGCCGGCAGCGGCGCTCAACGTCACCGGCGTTGCCCTCGGTGGTCTCGCTGGTGTAAGCAAAGTCGAGGTCAGCACCGACGGCGGTGTATCCTGGCAGGAAGCGACGCTCGGCCCCACCCCGTCGCCGGCCGTGTGGACCATGTGGTCCTACCACTGGCGCATCCCCGAGCCAGGCAGCTACGTACTCGTGGCACGGGCAACCGACGGCGACGGAACCGGTCAGCCCGACGAGGACATCGTCACCCTCGACGGGCAAACCTCCCCCCACTATGTCGGCGTAGAGGTACAATCGTAAGGCGGCGGTACACCGACGGGCATGATATAATACTACTGTCGTGCAAACCGGTCCGAATGTGGCAGTTTTGCGCCCAAAGCGGCGTTTCTGGGCATACTTGTCGTTGCAATGCGCCCACCATGTGGCCCGTAGCATGATCGAGAACGCTCACGAGGCCTCCGACCTCGCACTGATGGGCTTGGCACTGGAAGAGGCCCGGCTGGCCGAGGCCGATGGCGACGTACCCGTCGGGGCGGTGGCGGTACTGGCCGGAGCGATTGTTGCGCGGCAGCACAATCGCAAAGAGGCCTGGGCCGATCCGACCGCCCACGCCGAGTTGCTGGTGCTGCGCGATGCCGCTGGCCGGCTGGGACGCTGGCGCCTCCCGGACGTGACCGTCTACGCGACGATGGAGCCGTGCGCGATGTGCGCTGGCGCGATGGTGCAGGCGCGACTTGGCCGGCTGGTCTATGCCGTGCCGGATCATCGCGCCGGGGCCGCCGGCTCCGTGTTCGACATCGTGGATAACCCCCGGCTCAACCATCGGGTGGCGGTGGTTTCGGGCGTGCTGCACGACGCGGCGGCCGCGCAGCTGAACCGCTTCTTCGCGCGGCTGCGTCGGGAGCCGGTCGCGGCGCTCGGTGCCAGCGACTAGGTGGGCCACCGGGTGCCGCAACGGATAGCGGCGTTTTCCGCGGCGCTGGCCTGGTATGCTGAACGTTAACGGTAGCTCGGCTATCAGGAGGCTGGGCCATCCCGGCGCGGTCGCGGTCTTTCCCGGAGAGGTGTCCGAGTGGCTTAAGGAGCTCGTCTCGAAAACGAGTAGGGCAAACACCCTCGTGGGTTCGAATCCCACCCTCTCCGCCACCAGCTCAGTTGCCGTGCTGCGCCGTTGAGCACAGCCTAGCACTGCCCCAGCGCCGGTTCCCGGACGGTTTTCGGCGCCTCGGCAGCGAAAGCGAGCGTTGCCATGAGACGAGCACCAGTATCCGCCGAGCTATCCATCCCGGCGACAGCCCCGGTGTCTCCGTCCGACTCGCTCCGGCTCTGCCGCAGCCTGCTCGGCCAAGATGGCCCCGGCGATGTACCGCTCGACGAGCGCGTGCAGCAGCGCTGGCAGACGCTCATCCGCCACACGGCTCCTGGTGAGCTTGATGGCCTCCTCACCACCCTCGGGCGCGAAGCAGCGTTACTGGCGGAGAACGGCGTGCCGCTCACCACGGCGCTGCGCCGCGCCCAGTCCCGCACCGCCGAGTTGTCTCTCAACGCCCTGGACAATGCGCCAGCCGCCGCCGCGATGGAAACACTCCTGACTCTCCAGCGTGAAGTGGTCGGTGCGATAGCCAAGGCGTATGAACATCGCTATCCGCAGGAAGGCTCTACCGACACGGAAAAGCTACTGGTCGCGCGAGTCGCCAGACTTGCTGCGGTGCAGAAGATCAATTCGGTGGTGAACTCCAGCCTGGACCTCAGCGATACGCTCACGCAGACCGTGAACGTGGTCGCGGAGGTGACACACGCCGACGTGTGCTCGCTCTTCCTCTACGATGAGACCTCGAACCGCCTCGTCCTGGGCGCCACGAGCGGTCTCAACCCGGCCGCGGTGGGTAGCATGTCACTGGGGATTGGCGAGGGGATCGCGGGAACAGCGGCCCAGGAAGGACGTCCCATTGCCATCCGGGACGGCTGGCTGGACCCCCGCTTCAAGGTCGTCCCCGGACTTCAGGAAGAGCCATACCATGGGATGCTCTCGGTCCCGATCATCCTCTTTACGGTCAACAAGCTGATCGGTGTGCTCACGCTCCAGGAAAAGGTGGTCAGAGAGTTCACGGAGGACGAGATCGCCTTTACCGAGACCGTGTGCGGGCAGATTGCCATTGCTATCGAGAACGCCCGCCTCTATGAGATGACCGATGAGAAACTGCGCGAGAAGGTGACGCAGCTCTCCACCTTGCACCACGTGACGGCCTCCCTCGTCTCCACGGTTGACCGCAGCGCAGCCCTGGACATGATCGTGCAGCACGCGATGACGCTCACCGGCGCCGACATGTCCTCGATCTTCGAGTTGGATGCGGTCTCCCAAGAGCTGAAGATCGTGGCCCACCGGGGCCTCAGTGAGTCGTACCTGAACATCCGTTTGCAGGTCGGCGAGGGCGCCATCGGGCTGGCAGTGCAATCGGGCCAGCCCATCGTGATCCAGGATGCCCACTCCGACCCGCGTCTCCAGACGGTTGCCAGTTGGGTTGCCGAAGAGGGCTACCGGTCGATGTGCTCGGTCCCCTTGATTAGCCACGACAACGTGCTCGGCGGCATCTCGGTCTACACCCGTGAGCAGCGCCGCTTCAGCCACGATGAAGTAGAGCTGCTGGCGGCCTTTGCCAACGATGCCGCGTTAGTCATTGACAAAGCACGTCTGTACGAGGAGATGGAACGCCAGAATGAAGAGGTGGAGCGTCAGAGCACCACAAAATCCCTCCTCCTCCAGGAGCTTAACCATCGCGTCAAGAACAACCTCCAGATGATGGCCTCGTTGATGCGCCTCCAGCTCCGCCGCGTGCGCGCGCCCGAGGTGAAGGAGACCCTCGCTCTCGCCCAGTCCCGCATCGAGAGCCTGGGCGCCGTCCACGACCTGTTGGCGGAGGAAAACACGGCACCGACCGCGGAGCAGCTGACCACGGTGCAGGGCGTGGCCAAGAAGGTGGCCGACATCGCACTGAACACCATGGCGCAGCAGCACCAGCGCGTGTCCCTCAATGTCGCGGCGGAGGGGTTTCCGCTAGGACAGCGCCATGCGACGCTTTTGGGGCTGGTGCTGAACGAGTTGGTGTGCAACGCGCTAACCCACGGCCTGAAGCAGCGCACTGCGGGCATGGTGTTGATTGAAGCCGAGGAAGATGGTGATTTGCTGCGCGTCTGTGTCACTGACGACGGGGTGGGCTTGCCGGAGGGCTTCAACCTCGCGCAGAGCAACGGCCTGGGGATGAGTATTGTCAAGGGGCTAATGGAGCAGATAGACGGAGGCTTCCACATGGAGAACGTCTCGTCAGCCGCCCAGTCACCGCAGGACAAGCCGGCCGGTGCGCGCGCGATCATCACCTTCCCGAAGTTCCCACATTGACGCACCGTCGTAGGGTGCCGCATGCTGTGCTCGTCCCCGCTGCGGAGCGAGGACCGGCCGGCGTTCTCTTGACCGCAGCGCGCCGTGACTTTATAATGCTAGTGGCTGGGCATTCACTGTGAACTGAGAGTTGTGCTCTCGGTTCTTTTTCTTTGCATCTGCGGCTCCTGTAGTGACTCCCCTGGGATGCCCAGGAGGTATCCGATGACCAATCAAACTGTGTATTTGACGCCGGAGGGCCGGCAAAGTCTCGAAGCGCAGCGCTCCCAGCTGTTGATGCAGCGCCGGGAGATCACCAAACGTATTCAAGAAGAGCGGGAGTTCGGAGCGTTTGCCGAGGGCGGCGATTTCGACGAGGCCAAGAACGAGTTGGCCTTCGTCGAGGGCAAGATTCGGAGCATCGAGCAGCAGCTACGCAATGCCGTCGTCGTGAAGGAGCACACCACCCGGATGGTCGGCTTGGGCAGTCACGTGGTGGTGCGGCGCGCCGACGGCTCCGAAGGCACCTATACGATTGTCGGCTCGCCGGAGGCCAACCCCCGCGAGGGGAGAATCTCGAACGAATCCCCCATCGGTCGGGCGCTGGTGGGCAAAGGGGTCGGCGACGAAGTGTCCGTCCAAGTGCCGGCGGGTATGCTGTCGCTGACGGTCATCGAGATCACCTAGCCCGGCCTCCCGATCCTACCCGGACCGCCGCGGGCCGGCTCACCGGTCCGTGCTCGCCGCTCGACACCCGCCGGGCGGCACAGATGAGCAAGGAGCACGTCCCAACACGATGAACGAGGCTGCTGCCAGCCGACAGGCCGACCATGACGGGCCAGAGCCGTTACCTGGTGACGATGATCCCCTCGTCCAAACGCGCCGCGCGAAGCTCCAACGGCTACGCGCTGCCGGCACCGCGGCGTTTCCGGCCCGCACCGGCCGGACCCATTCACTGCAGCAAGCCTTGACGATCCTGGGGGAACAGCAAGCCGCAGACGAGCGGCTGACCTTGGCCGGCCGCGTGCTGCTGCTGCGCCCGATGGGACGCGCGAGTTTTGCCCAGCTTCAGGATGCCTCCGGGCGCGTGCAGATCTACCTCCGGCGCGATACGGTCGGCACGGAGGCCTACCAGTTGTTCCGCAGCACCGTAGACCTCGGTGACCTGATCGAGGTCGGCGGCTCGATGTTCCGCACCCGCACGGGTGAGCCGACCTTGCAGGTCACTGCCTGGCAGATGGTGGCCAAGGCGCTGCGGCCACCACCGGAGAAGTGGCACGGGCTGACCGACGTGGAAACGCGGCTCCGCCGCCGCCACGTAGACATCCTCGCCAACCGAGACACCTTCGACCTGTTGCGCCAACGCACGCGGATCGTCCAGGCGGTCCGGGACTTCTACCACGCCCGCGATTACCTCGAAGTGGAAACGCCCGTTCTCCAAGCCCTACACGGCGGCGCGGCCGCGCGTCCATTCACGACCTTCTACCAGGCCCTCGACCGCGATTTCTCCCTCCGCATCTCCCTGGAGTTGTATCTCAAGCGGTTGCTGGTCGGTGGATTTGAGCGCGTGTACGAGATCGGCCGCGTGTTCCGCAATGAGGGCCTGTCGCGCCGGCACAATCCCGAGTTCACCCTGCTTGAGTCGTATGAGGCGTATGCCGACTACCGGACGATGCTGGAGCTGGTCGAGCAGCTCGTGCCGACCGTGGCCCAGCAGGCGCTCGGTCGGCAGACCGTCACCCACCAGGTCGTGGATTCCCGCGCACGCGGGAATGACGAGGGGGTGGAAATTGATCTGCGTCCACCATGGCGCCGGGTCACGCTCCGCGAGGCGATCCTCGCCGAGACGGGTATTGATTACGGGGAGCACCCCGATCTGCCGTCGCTGCAAAACGCCGTTGCAGCGGCCGGGGTGCGCGTCGAGCCACAGCCGACGTGGGCCAAGCTGGTAGACCAGTTGCTGGATACGGCCGTGGCACCCCGCCTCATCCAGCCGACCTTTGTGCTGGACTACCCGTTGGAGCTGTCGCCCTTCGCCAAGCTCAAGCCGGGCAGCGACGACACCGTGGAGCGATTCGAGGCATTCGCCGCCGGCGTCGAGTTGGTCAATGCCTTCAGCGAGTTGAACGACCCGGACGACCAGTACCGCCGGTTCCTCCAGCAGGTAGACGCCCGCGCGGGCGGCGATGACGAGGCGCACGTGATGGACCTCGATTTTGTCGAGGCGCTCCAGCAAGGGATGCCGCCCGCCGGGGGGTTGGGCATGGGCATTGATCGCCTCGTGATGTTTCTGCTCGGTCAAAGCACAATCCGCGAAGTGATCTTTTTCCCGATGCTCCGGACCGTCGAGTGAGCCGCGCCGGCCGGTCATGCGCTCGCTCGTACCAGGTCCCACTACGAAAGAGGATGGTGCAAGCTCGCGCTTCAGGGAAGGACCCCTATGAACGACTTACGCTTCATCCGTCAGCACCCCGACCTCGTCCGCCAGGCACTCACGAACCGGCGCGACGATTCGCCACTCGACGCGCTCCTGGAAGCCGACGGCCAGCGGCGCACGTTGCTCGGCGAGTCCGAGGCACTCAAAGCACGACGCAACGAGGCCAGCCGGCAGATCGGCCGGATGCAGGATCGCCGCGCAGCGGCGCCCATGATCGCCGAGATGCGCCAGGTCGGCCGCCGCATTGCCGAGTTGGACCGCGCAGAAGCGGAGCTACAAGCGCGCATCACCGAGATCATGCTGGAGATGCCCAACCTGCCCCATGAGTCCGTGCCCGTGGGCGCGGACGATGACGACAACATGATCGTCCGCACGTGGGGCACGCCGCCGTCGTTCGACTTCGCGCCGCGACCACACTGGGAGCTTGGCGAATACCTCGGCATCCTCGACCTTCCACGCGCGGCCAAGCTGTCCGGTGCCATGTTCACCATGCTGCGCGGGGCCGGAGCGCGCCTGAGCCGGGCGCTCATCGCCTGGATGCTGGACCTACACGTCGAGCAGCACGGGTACACCGAGATAGCACCCGCGCATCTGGTGCGACGCGAGGTCATGATCGGTACGGGGCAGCTACCACGGCTGGAAGAGGACTCCTACCGCGTCGCCGCCGACGATCTGTTCCTCATCCCCACTGCCGAGGTGCCGGTCACCAACATGCACCGCGACGAAATCCTCAGCGAGGCGGACCTGCCGCTCCACTACACCGCCTATACACCGTGTTATCGCCGGGAAGCCGGCGCTGCCGGCAAGGACACGCGCGGGATGCTGCGGATGCATCAGTTCGATAAGGTCGAGTTGGTGAAGATCGTCGCCCCGGAGCACTCGTATGACGAGTTGGAATCGCTGCTCGTCCATGCCGAGGCGGTGCTCCAGGCCCTCGATCTGCCCTATCGTGTGGCCACGCTCTGTACCGGCTCCCTCGGTGGTGCCGCTGCCAAGACCTACGATCTGGAGGTATGGTCGCCCGGTGTGGAGCAGTGGCTGGAAGTCTCGTCGTGCAGCAATTGCGAGGCATATCAGGCTCGGCGGATGGGCACGCGGCTGCGGCGCACCGACCGCACCAAGCGCGGTCCATTGGAGCACGTCCACACGCTGAACGGATCGGGACTGGCCCTGCCGCGGACGATCATCGCCATCCTGGAGCACAACCAACAGCGGGACGGCAGCGTCGTCATCCCGGAGGTCCTGCGCCCCTACATGGGCGGCAGGGAGCGCATCTCGGCGCCGTAACGGCGCCGCGTACCCATTCTCCCGACAAGTAGTGGCAGGAGCGCCGCGCAAGCCGGAGGTCCTGCGCCACTATTGGGTGGCAGAAGGGCGCGACTACGACAGCATTCACAAGACGTTTGCGGCCATACCGGAGCAGGATGTGGAGGGAGAACATGGCAGGGAAGCAGAAGCCGATCAGGATTGGGCTTGTCGGGGCTGGAGACAACACGCGCCGCAAGCATATCCCCGGGCTGCTGGCACAGGAAGGAGTGGAGCTAGTCGCCGTCGCCAATCGCCGGCGCGAATCATCGGAACGGGTAGCCAGAGATTACGGCATCGCGCGGGTGTGCGACGATTGGCGCCAAGTGGTCGAGGCGGACGACCTCGACGCCATCGTCATCGGCACCTGGCCCTATCTGCACTGCCTGGTCACGCTGGCAGCGCTCGCTACCGGCAAGCACGTGCTCACCGAGGCGCGCATGGCGATGAACCTGGCGGAAGCGGAAATGATGCTGGCGGCATCCCGGCAAGCGCCTCATCTCGTGACCCAAATCGTCACCGGCGGCGCGGCGCTCCACGCCGACACCACCATCCGGCGGCTGATTGCTGACGGCTATCTCGGCGACATCGTGGCCGTGGAGGTCAGGCAGCTATACGGTTACATTGACCGCGAGGCACCGTACCACTGGCGGCACAACCGGGAGTACTCCGGTCTCAACATCATGAGAATGGGCATCCTGTATGAGGATGTGCTGTACTGGGTGGGTCCGGCGGTCCGGCTCGCGGCGCTGGGCCGGACGTTCGTGAAGCTGCGGACTGACGAGGACGGCGTGCCGCGAGCCATCAGTATCCCCGATCATGTGGATATCATCGGGGAGATGGCGTGTGGCGCGCAGCTCCACATGCAGTTCTCGGCGGTCACCGGGCACGGCACGTCGGAGATCACGATTCACGGTACCGAGGCAACCTTGCGGGTCGAGGGCGGCCAGTTACTCGGCGGCACGCGCGACGACGACGCGCTGCGGCCCATTCCGCTACCGCCCGCCAGGCCGCGTCCGGCAGCGTCGCACCCACCCGGCTGGCACGTGGAAGAGGAGTTCATCAAGGCGATCCGCGGCGAGGGGATCATCACCCGCACGCGGTTCGAGGAGGGCGTGCAGTACATGGCGTTCACCGAGGCCGTCCACCGCAGTATGCGCGAAGGGCGGACGGTGGCGGTGTGATGGGAGGCGGGCGAGTTGAACCTAACCCCCGGCCCCTTCCCTTATGAGAGTTGCCAACTTAATCAGGTAGTGGGGCACCGCTCCCTTCTCCAGTTCTGCCCCCGTTACGACAAGGGAGGAGAGGCCGGTTCCCTCCCCTGGAGCTTGCTCCGGGGGAGGGCTGGGGTGGGGGCCAAAACACTACCTAGTTAAGTTCGCAACCTTCATCAGGGAAGGGGAGTTATTGGGGCAATCCCGGTCGAGTGAGGATGGATACGGCACGTATGGCTGAGAGCATGACTGGCGGCCAGGCGCTGGTGCAGGCACTCTACCGAGAAGGGGTACGGGTGATCTTCGGTGTGCCCGGGATGCAGCAGTATCACGCTGTTGACGCGGTATACCGAGAGCCGCGAATCCGCTACATCTCGACGCGCCACGAGCAGGCCACCAGCTATATGGCCGACGGCTACGCCCGTGTCAGCGGCAAGGTCGCCACGGCGATGGTCGTGCCGGGTCCGGGGCTGCTCAACGCCGCGGCGGGCATCGCCACCGCCTATGCGGTCTCCTCACCCCTGCTGATCGTGACTGGTGACGCTGCCAGCGCCACGCTCCCGATAGGATCGCCCAGCGCGGGCGGTGCCATAACGCCCGACGTGCAGGGCGCGGAAGACGATCAGCGGCACTTCCTGCGGCCGATCACCAAGTGGACGGCGCGGGCGCGCCACCCGGCGGACGTTCCGGCCCTCGTCCACGAGGCCTTTCGCCAACTGCATACCGGCCGGGCGCGACCGGTCGAGATCGAGATTGGGCCGGAGGTGCTGGCCGCGGAGGCGGCGGTCGAATTGGAAGCGCCGGAAAGCTATGAGCGTCCCGGCGGCGCTGGTGAGCAGGTCGAGCGCACCGCGCGCAGCCTCGCCACGGCGCGGCAGCCGGTCATTTGGGCCGGTGGGGGTGCCATCTCGGCAGGAGCCTCGGGCGCGCTGCAACGACTGGCGGAGCATCTCCAGGCGCCGGTGGTCACGTCACCGAACGGCAAGGGCGCGATCTCGGACCGGCATCCGCTTTCGCTGGGACTGGCCGAGCTGCGCTACGAGCCGCTGCGGCAGTGGCTCGCCGGCTGCGACGTGATCCTCGCCGTCGGGACGAGAACCGGCTTTGGGGACCGTCTCGACACCCAGCAGATCATCCGCATTGACATTGACCAAGCGGAGATCGAACGGCAGCGCCATCACACGCTCGGCATCGTGGGAGACGCCCGGCGCACTTTGGAGGCGCTGTATCGTCTGGTCGCGGCAATGACGGGCGCACGTAGCGCCGCGCCGGTGTCGTCAACGGTGCAGGCGCTGAACGCCGCTCGTTTTGCTCCCGAGGATCAGTTGGAGCCTCAGCACTCGTTCATGACCGCTATCCGGTCGGTGCTGCCCGACGACGCCATTCTGGTGCAAGGCATGAATCAGCTGGGCTACTACAGCCGGAACTACTACCCTGTCTACACACCGGGGACGTATCTCACTGCGTCGTCCTACGGCACGCTGGGTAGCGCCTATCCGCTGGCGCTCGGGGCCAAGGTAGCGGCGCCGGAGCGGGCGGTCGTGGCGCTGTCGGGCGACGGCGGCTTCCTTTACAACTCGCAGGAGTTGGCCACGGCCGTTCAATACGGCATCAATGCCGTGGTCATTGTCTTCAACGATAACGCCTACGGGAACGTGCTACGTGCCCAGATCGAGCAGTTCGACGGGCACGTAATCGGTACACAGCTCCACAATCCGGATTTCGTGCAGTTGGCGCAGGTGTACGGGGCGCGTGGCGTGCGCGCGCACGACGCCGACCAACTAGCGGCGGCACTGCGCGAGGCGTTAGCTACTGAGGCACCGACGCTTATCGAGGTTCCCGTCGGCATGATGGAGCGGCGGTATTAGACTCTATGAACGTTCCCTGCCCTTCTCAGGAAGGTCCGTCATTGCGGCGGAAGCCGCAATCCAGGTCCCGGCCTCCAGCCTCGGCCGGAAAGATAGGCGATGAAGTACGCCCGGTGCCGGCTCTCTTCAGCCTGGAGTCGGCCTACGGGTCCGTGCAACCCTCTAGGAGTCCCGAGGACTTCGATGCCGTTTGCCGCGCGGCCAAGGACGCCAAGGCGGCAAAGACTGCGCGGAAAGGGTAGATCGGGCAGTCGGAGGTGTCGAGAGCTACCGCTACAGGTGGTAAAGAGAGCGAGGGCGACGTGCGGCTCATCAAGAACGACTACTGGTGGAAGACCCTGGTCCTGGATTGTCCAGCGGGCGCAACGGACCTCACTGCGAGAGTGCAGGTGTGCCAACCGCAGGGGTACGTCCAGGAAATGACCGTGGCGGACGTAGAACTCCGTGCTGGGCAGGCCCATGTCCCGATCCTGTATCCCCTAGTAGACGAGGGGCGGTACGACGCGAAGCCGGGCATCTGGGAAGGTGCCTGGCTGATGGGCGAATACCGCTTCGACGTGGAGCTTTCGGTCAATGGGAAGGTGGTCGCTGCCGAGTCGCTGACCCTCGATCCGCACAGCTTCTTCCCGTCCGACCGCATGGTGATCTCCGTTGATGCGCGACCGCAGATCATCGAGTGCGCGCCGCGGCAGGCGCTCTACCAGGACGAGGACACGGTCTCGTTCGTCTGCCGCATCCGGCGCCACCGCGTCACGAAGTGCCACGTCGAGGTGGATGTCACGCGCCGCGGCGGCACCGCGCCGCTGGCCGGGCCGTGGCGCTACACACTCACTCACGACCTGCAAGCGCAGTCCTTCTCGACTGCCGGCTGGGATACGGGCGAGTATTGGATTCGCCTCCGCCCGCTGGTGGACGGCCAGCCGGTTGGCCCGTACTGCGTGCGGAAGTTCTGGAAGCAGGTGTCCGCCGCGCCGGAGCCGCCGGCAGTGCTGGAGCTGGCCGGTCATCCCGAGGTGCTGGTGGACGACTACTGTTTCGAGGCGGTCAACGACATTCAGTTCGTCCCCGACGCGCTGGACAAGCACCCCGACCGGCCGCTGGTCTCGCCCACGCAGTCGCACGAGGAGGAGATGCTCTCCATCGACTCGCTGGCCTGGAACGACGGCGCCGACCGGTATGAAGCGACCTATCGCAACAGCGGGGGACGGATCGAGCGCCAGGATACACACGAGGAGCGGCTGCACCTCAAGATGCTGCTCATCAGCGCCGACGGCGAGCAGTGGCACAAGCCCACCCTCGGCCTAGTGGACTACGACGGCTCGACGGACAACAACATCCTGCGCGACGACCGCGACAATCCTGACGACGCGGAACGGGAGAAAGCACACGACATCGAGCACGCCGAGTTCCGCTTCTACGACCCGGAGCGCGACGGCCCGGTCAACCTCGATAACGTCTTTGTCGCCTCCGGCAAGCAGCACTTTCCGTTTCGCTGCAAGAGTATCGAGCGTGAAGACGCTACTGATGACGATGACGATGCCTTTCGGCCCCGCGGCGGCGAGTTCTGGCCGTTCGAGCAGCGCGGTGACCTCTATCTCGTGCTGACCAGAGAGCCGATCCTCTATCTCGGTATCGGCATGGACCTGATGCACACGAGCGAAACAATCCGCTGCCACGCCGAGGGGCCGGGCAACGGCTCGGACCGCACGCGGCTGTACTTCTATTTCCGGCCCGCTTCACCGGCCTATCCGCCGCACGGCGCCCCCTGCGACAACCTGCACCTCGGTCTGCGGAACTTGGCCGTCATGTGGACGGATGACGGGATCACGTACCACCGCCAGTTCGTGCTGGCGCCGGACGGCCACGACCGCCTGGGAACGCAGTTCTACGCGATGGGACTGCTGCAACGGTTTGGGACGCTGGGCGACGCGCCGGGGCGACCGGTCCTGGATAAAGGCCTGCACAAGATCAACCAGGCCTTTCCGCAGCGCAACCTCTACCTCGGCTCGGTGCTCGTTCACTGGGGGATCGAGCAAACGCAGGAGCCGGAGTTGATCTGGACCCGTGATCTCCTGCACTTCAAGCGGTTCACGACGCACCGGCACAGCCTGATCGAGTCCAGCGGTGCCGGCACCTACAACTGTGGCATGATCCGCGATCGCTACATGTACAGCGAATGTGCTGGGCAGTGGTGGTACCACTACACTGCCATCAACACGCGGCACAACGGCTACGGGATTATGGCCCGGTGGACGGACCTGGCGCAGCTTCAACGGGAGCGTCCCAATCATGCCGACGTGCCCTATTTCACGACGTGGGAAGGGCATTGGGCGGACGGCAAGCAGACCAAGTATCTGCCGGCTATCGCCCGGTGCCAGCCCTATCGGGTGGCCCACGCCGAGCCGCGCGACGTGTGCGGTGACCTCACCACGCGCCCCATCAGAGTGGACGGCGACGAGCTACGGCTCAATGCAGCGACCGAGCGCGGCGGCTCCATTCGCGTCGAGCTAACGGACGAGGCGGGACAGCCGCTTGGACCGGAGGCGGTGACGTTTGAAGGCGACGCGGTGGATGGCGTGATTGCCGACCTGAGCCGCTGGCGCGGTCAGCTCATCCGGCTGCGCTTCACGCTCGACCGTGCCCGCCTCTACGCCTTCCATCTGGCGACGCCCAAGTGAGCCGGCCAGAGTTGTAGGGGCGCAACATGTTGCGCCCGTCACTCCCGCGCAAGCGGGAGAGGACCGGGGTGAGGGCCGCCTCGTCCCCCCGCCGCAGCGGGGGGACCATAGGGGGGCCAGCCCGTCAGACGCGGTGTATACTCTGCCGTGACGGGGAGGCAGGGCACATGAATATGGAGTTGACCGAATTCAGGGTCTCGAACGATGCCAGTGACGACGCTGAGGAGCTGCGGCGGAGGATCGCCGAGGACGGGTACCTCTTCTTCAGGAAGCTGCAAGACCCGGACCACCTACGCCAATTGCGCCTGGAGATGCTGGCGGTGATCCGGGACGGCGGGTGGCTGCAAGCGGGCACCGACTTGGCCGACGGGATTGCCGATCTGTCACAGCGTTGCGCCGAGGGGGACGTGGCCTACGCCGACGTGTACCACGAGGTCTATAAGCTGGAGTCTTTTCACCGGGCCGGGCACTGGCCGGAGGTACTGGAGAAGATGGAGCAGATCACCGGCGGGCCGGTGCTGCCCCATCCCCAGAAGATCGCCCGCCTCTGGTTCCCGCAGTACACGGAGCATACCACTCCGGCCCACCAGGATTTCGTGCATTTTCAGGGATCATACGACACCTATACCTGCTGGACACCCGTCGGTGACTGCCCCATCGAGCTAGGCGGTCTCGCGGTCGTGCCCGGCTCCCACAAACAGAACTCCGTCCTGGAGCACCACTTCTCGTTGGGTGCCGGCAGCCTGGCGGTGGACACCGAGCAGCAGGCCGGGCCGTGGGCCACGACGAACTACGAAATGGGCGACAGCTTGATCTTCCACAGTCTGTTGCTGCACCAGGCGCTACCCAACGTGACTGCCGACCGGCTGCGCGTCTCGCTCGACAATCGGTATCAGGCCCGCGGCCTACCCATCGCCGAGCACATGCTCCAGCCGCACTTGAACATCTTTCATAGCCTCACCTGGGAAGAGGTCTATGCCGGCTGGCAATCGGCAGACTTGCAATACTACTGGCAAGACCTGGACATGCCGATCATCCCCCGGGACATGAGCTTCGCGGAAAAGGGCTTCACCGAGGCGCTGTCCCTGGCCGAGCAGGGCGACGAGCGCGCCCACCTGGCGCTGCGCCGGGCCATCGAGCGCGACCCCGACTCGGAGCAGGCCCAAGCCGCCGCCGCCGTACTCGCGGCGCTCTAGGTCGGCGCCGGCAGCCCCGCCTAGGTCGGGTCTGCAAAGCATTGGCCTCCCCCGCGGCGGCGGGAGGACGGGGTGTTCCCTCCCTCACAAGGATAGGTATTGGTTGCTGGAGGGTGACCACGCACTTGGCACCCAGGGTAGGGGTACGGCATGCCGTGCCCCTACGGTGGCGTGTTCTACCCGTTTACCTACCCTAGTCAGGTGTTCCCTCCCCCGTCGGGACGGGGGAGGGCCAGGGTGGGGGCCGGAGCGCCATGAATTACACCCCTCCCTCAGCTATTCTCGGCGCGCAGCACGACGTTGGTGGCTGCCAGTTCCCACGTTTCGTTGAACACGGTCGGCCGGGGCCGGGGGCTGGGGTACACGGGCGGTCGGTTCTCCGGGTCCAGTAGCTCATCGCGGTCGCGGCCGCGTGGCTGGTCCAGCCACTTCCGCTCGCTCTCGGCGGCCGCCACTTCCCGGCGCAGAATAAACTCCACGTGGTCGAAGTGGCTGAACGCCGCGTATGCCAGGAAGACGCGCGACACTTCGCGCCCGTCCCAGGTCTCCAGATCGGGCAACAGAACAGGACCGGTGCAGACCTGGAACTCGCCGTCCGCTGCGTTGAGATTGATGAGGTTTATAGGGTACTCGACTGCAATCGTCAGGCCGCGCGCTGCGTCGCGGTAGGTGGACCGGGCGCTCAGCAGGTCGTGGGCCAGGGTAGCGTCCACGACCTGGGAGGCCGTTGTCAGCTCGGTGATGTCTCGATGAGAGCGGAGCGTGATGTCGTGCCCCTGGAAGGCTTCACTGAGCAGCTTTGTGGCGACTGTCTCCTGCTCGTCGCTCGGTCGCCGCGCAATGTGCAGCCGGGTGCTCCGACTGAAGGCCATGCGCCACTCTGCACTCGGGACCTGAAACAGGTTCCGAGAGGCAATCGTGTATTCGGTCCGGCACGGTGCTCCGAGAAAGAGGTCCGTTGAGTGGCCGCTCGCCTCGTCGCGTACCACGCACGCGGCCTCGATATTGAATCTGACGTGATAGACCTGGCCGAGTTGGCCCACAAACCCGCCGGTATACCGGAAGTAAGCATCCGGTTGCCGGGGATGCGCTTTCCAGGTGAACGTCGAGCGCGGAAAGTCAATCATCGCAATCTCCTAGAGGCCATGCCCCCTCCTCGGCCCGCTCCTGTCTCGACACGGGAGGGAACATCCCGTCCCCTCCGTCGGGACGGGGGGACCACAGGGGGGCCGGAGTCTGGCCGGCCGAGCATGGTCCACCCCTCCACGCAGGCATCGCCACAGCCTAGTACAGGCTTTCCTTGGTCGTTATGTTGCACCACCGCATGTTCATCAGGTAGTCCAGCAGCGCCTCACGGGCCGCCGGCGTGCCGATCCGGTAGAGCGCGTGGACGGCGTGCCCGCGCGTGTACCGGTTTTCGTCCTCGAACACGCCTTGCAGCGCCGGGACGGCGGCCTGCGCGTGCCGACCGATCCGCGCCAGCGCGAGCGAGGCCGCGTTACGCACCCCGGCATTGTCTTGCTCCAGCGCTTGGGCCAGTGCAGAAACGGCCTGCGACCCGGCTTGGCTGGTGGTGCCGAGGGCCTCGGCCGCCGCCGGCCGTACCCGGTCGGAGCTATCGTTATGGAGCACCTCGATCAACGCCGGAATGGCGGCCTCGGCCGCCAGCCCAATGTCACCCAACGACTCCACCGCAGTCTCCCGCACCCACCACTGCGGATGCGTGGTGGCCTCGATGAGCGCCGGGCCGGCCGCCGCGCCCATGGCACTCAACGCATAGCTCGCGTTCCGACGCACCAGCTCTGGCCGGGTCACGTTGCCTAGCTTGGCGGTCTGCCCGGCCGTGAGCGTTGCCTCATCCTGCCCCGGCAATGCCTCGATCAGCGCGGACGCTGCCGGCCCACCGATCTGCCCAAGCGCGTAGGCAGCGTCAATCGCCACCATTTCCGACCCGTCGCTAAGGGCTGCAACGAGGTCGGCGATGGCTGCGCTAGACTGCGGACCGTTACCGTTCTGCATTCCATTGACCTGGCCGGAGTGCCACGCCCACTGGCTGGCGCGTAGCCCGTGATGCGGCTCGTCACTGGCCAGCGACCATGCTGCGTGTGTACTGTCCCAACTGGGACGAGTCGGCTCCTCCATGCGGTTGAACAGGAACTTCATCATATACCGCTTTTTGTCACTGCGGTTTTCCGTAGCGCCGTGCCAGATGTCGTATTCGGCGATAGCGACCGTACCCGCCTCGACCACCAGGGGTACTTCCGCAGCCGGGTCGTCGGTGGGACGGGTGTTGTAGATATAGCTGCCGGGCAGCACGGCCGTCGGCCCCATCTCCAGGGTCGTGTCTTGGGGATAGTACAGGGCAAATATCCGGCGCGTGCGATGGCTCTTATGCATCCCGGCGTCTTTGTGCAGGTTTTGGGCGGGCGTGCCCGGCGCATTGTAGTGGCAATGGCGGTGTGGCCACATGAAGTAGTTCGGTCCCAGTACGCTGGTCAGCGCGCCGTTGACCACGGGATCATCGAAGACCTTGCGAAGCGCCGGGATGCGGGGCAGCAGATTGTTGCCTGGATTGAACTCCGTCTCGAATACGGTTTCGGTCTGCTGGAAGATCGCTCGGTGGAACTCGTCGGGCAGGTTCGGCTTGACGAGCACATAGCCGGTGCGGATGAAGTCCTGCATCTGCCGGTCGGTGAGCTTCCGAAGGCCCATGGTCCATCTCCTCTCACGCCGCTGGTGACTGCTCCCCGATGGTGAGGTCGAGGCGGCAGCAGAGCAATGTGACTATAGCAACGATGCGCCTCATTCCTGCCCCCGTCCTACCCCCTGACAGGGGTAGGTACGCGCCAAGCCGTAAGGGCGCAACATGATGCGCCCGTCCCCCCGCACTGCGGGGGACCATAGGGGGGCCACGCACCCGCACAACCGGACGTATTTCGTGTAGGGGTGCGATTCATCGCGCCCAGGTGCTCGCCATTCCGGCGGAAGTCGCTATCCTGACCATCCTTGCGTCCTGCAAATCCTGATGCAGACAAAAAACCCTACCCCTGTGAGCGCCCTACCCCTCCAGATTGAGCCAGGCGACCTCTTCCGGCGTGAGCGATACGGACAGTCCGAGGGCCGTCGTGCGGGTCTCTTCAATGGTGTGTGGCCCGACGAGGGCGAACGTGGGGAAGGGCTGGGCGAGGACGTAGGCCACGGCGATCTGGGTAGCGTCCACTCCTTTGCGCCGCCCCAGCTCCTTCGCCCGCTCGTAGCGTTGCCAGTTGTCGTCGCTGTACCAGGTGCGTGCCACGATGTCATTCGACCGATCATCCGGGTGGTAGCGGCCGGTGAAGAAGCCCATGGCCTGGCTCGACCACGCAAAGAGCGGGAGTTGGTGCTCGGTGTACCACGCTTTCGAGGCCGGGTCCGTGGCGGTGACACAGTTGAAGTAGGGCACCTCGTTCCACACGGCCAGCGTGAAGTTCGGGCTGCTGGCGCTGAACCCGGCCAAGCCATTGCGCGCCGCATACGCATTGGCCTCCGCCAGGCGGGCTGGCGTCCAGTTCGAGCCACCAAACGCCCGGACGCGCCCAGCCGCCCGGTGGCGATTGAACATGTCCACGAACTCCCCGGCCGGGATCGCCGGGTTGTCGCGGTGCAGGAAGTAGAGGTCTATGTAGTCGGTCTGCAAGCGCTCCAGGCTGATCGGTAGCTCCCGGTCAATCATCTCCGGTGTTACGCTGGCGTGATGGCCGCCTTTCGTGACCACTACGACTTGCTCGCGAATGTTGCGCTGGCGAATCCAGTTGCCGAGCGCCGGCTCCGAGTATCCGCCGCGATAGCTGAACGCGGTATCGAAGCAGTTGCCGCCCAGCTCGAAGAAGCAGTCGAGCATGGCGTTGGTGAATGCCTGATGGTCCGGATGGTAGATCATCGTGCCCAGGACCAGACGCGAAACGTCCTGTTCGATACCCGCCACGCGGCCGTAGCGCATTGCTTGACGACCCAAAGCCGCACGGATGATGCCAGGTGTGGTGCGGCTTTGGGTCGTCACCATCACCGGTGGCACGCTGGGGCGGCGCCGCAGCGGTTGCTTGGAGACCGTCTGCTGGAGAGCCGCCTCGTCTCGCTCCTCGTCGAACACGAGGCCGATGGACTCGCGCCAGCGGTCCAGCGCAGCCTGCTGGCCCAGACTGTCTGCCCAGGTCATGCACGGACTGGGCGCCTGCCGGGCGGCGAGATGGGCCGCCACCGTATCCACCTCGATGACGTAGAGCGGCTGCTCGCCATGAACAATCACCCTTTCGGGCTGCTCACCGCTCCTGGTAATGAGGATCTCGTTGTCGCGCTCCTGCGGGAACCACGGATTGGGCACTTCCAACTGCCCCTCGCTGCCCCACACTCGGACACCGCGGTCCGAGGCACACTGGTTGCCGCAGATAAGGCTGGCGACGATGTCGCCGGGGAAACGCAGCGCGGCCGTGGCGACCTGGTCCACCCGGCTCTCGGCGCCAATCCAGGCACAGCCCTTGACCTCCAGCGGCTCCGCGGTCTCTTGTCCGAGCGCCGCGCCGGCGATCAAACGGGCCATGGACATGGTGTAGCAGCCGAGGTCCATCAGGCTGCCACCGGCGGCGCCGTTCTGTAGGCGGATGTTGTCCAGTCTGAGGCCGATGTTGCCGGTGAAGCTGGCTTGGATCAGGCGCACTTCGCCTACCGCACCGGCCTTGATAAGCTCGACCAGCTTGGCGGTCTGCGGATGGCAGCGGTACATGAAGGCTTCGAGCAGAAACACGTCGTGATAGCGGGCGGCCTCGACGAGCGCCATCGCCTGCCCCAAGTTGGTAGCCAACGGCTTCTCGCAGAGAATATGCTTGCCGGCCTGCGCCGCCTTGATGCTCCACTCGGCGTGGAGATGGTTCGGCAAGGCGTTGTAGACCACGTCCACGTCCGGGTCGGCAAGCAGCGCATCGTAGCTCCCGTAGCGCCGCGGCACGTCGAACTCGGCGCCGAACGCTTCGGCGGTCTCCTGCCGGCGGCTGCCGACGGCGAGTAGCTCGCCGGTACGCGACTGGTGGATGGCGTCGGCGAGCGTGCGGGCAATCTTGCCGGTGCTGATAATGCCCCAGCGCAGGCGTGTAGTTGCCACGGTATCCTCCACGGGTAGGCTGTCCGTTCCGATGTCAGCTTACCAGTGGAGCGTAACGTCTACCCGTCATTGCCGCGCCAGCCACAATCCAGGCGGCCCGGCGGCGCGGGCCGTCCGTCACGAAGATGAGAATTCCAACCATTCAACGCTGACACTGCAATCGAGTGTGGATGCACTGGTAGTAGTAATTCCCGTAATGCGAAAGTTCGCGGTGTGACCGGCAGCAATGCTACTGATGATATCAACACCCACAGTTGTCCCGTTAGCCTTGCCCGTGACCATGACATGGCGTACAGATCTGTGGGCCTGAAGAGTGCCCTCGATAGTCACGGTGACAATCCTAGTGATACTACTCCTGTTACCCGAGCAAGTCGTAATGCTTCCCGTAACAGCCTTACCTCGATGAGGCGGCACGGGCGTGGCGGCCGGCTGTGGCGCGGGTACGGGCGCCGCCGCAGCCAACACGCCGCGTTGGAGGCCGGCCGCTGACATGCCGTAGCGGCGCTCCCACTCGCTCTTCTCGATCACGAAGTTGCCATAGTTGCTGCCGTTGATCCCGAATAGCTCCACGTCGGCGATAGACTGGATATGCAGCAACTGCGGCTGCGCCCAGTCGCTCTCCCACTTGACCAGGTAAATCGGATCGCCGTCTTTCAGCAGCCCGGCCGATAGCCACGGATCGCCTACCGGCAGCGTGCGGAGCTGCGCCAGGCTGACCTCGGTACGGTCGCCCCAGTTGACGTGCTTGCCGGCCAGGGCACGGGTATCGCCGCCCCAATGCAGAGCGCCGTGTTCGTCGGCGATCCAGAGATGCGGCGTGCCTTGCAGCGCCACGACGGCGCCATGCCCGAAGGACTGTTGTGCTGACGCCGCTGGCAGCGCCGCCAGCGCGACAACCGTGATGACCAGGGCCACCAGGACCTTGTGCCACGACCAAGACTTACTCATCTCAACCTCTTATCTTCGAGTCTTGCCTCTCTCGCTCTGGAGCTATCATTGGCTGCGGAGCGGCTTTGCAGCCAGTAGGCGAAAGCCTCCAGCGCGCTTAAGGCAGGCTTTCAATCACGTATGTGTCGCCTTGACGGGTGACAGCCAGCCGATTCAACCGAATAGAGCCGCCGCGGAATCTGGTATTGCCCATCCTGATCCCGCCAATAGCGCCATCAAACACCTTACATGTGGCGGGGGTAATCGGAATGTGCTCTGGTAGCGCCTCTGTAGCCGAAAACGCATACTACCTCTACAGGTCGTGCCGGGGACTGACCGCGCCGCCAGTAGCCATCTTAGTATATACAAACATAAACAATACTCGCCACTAGAAATACAGCATGTTTCGGCTGCTGTCAAGCTGATAGCTAACGGCTGATAGCTAATAGCTCGTCGCACTCAGGATGCGGCAGCGGCCGTGGTCGTCGCGGGCCTCGTAGAACAGGCGCGCGCGACCGTCGCCGAGACCGATCACACACGGCTCCGACACCATCTTGCTGTCCCACGCGCCCCTGGCGCCCAGCTCCACACAGGGGCCGGCGTCTTTCACCCAGTCCAGCCCGTCGTGCGACGTGGCACTGAACACGCCGCCGGCGATCTCATCGGTCCAGCCGGAGTAGTACATCCGGTAAGTGCCGTCACGGAGCCGGATCACCTCCGGCGCGTACACCGACAGCGTCTCGCGGGGCGTCTCTTGGGCAATGCGGACGCCCGGCTCGCGCTCGAAGTGCAGCCCGTCGTCCGAGACGGCGCTGATGATCTCGTTGCCCGCGTCAAGCCCGCTCACCAGCGGGAACGTGTACTTGTGGTAGTAGAGCCGGAACTGTGGCCCCGCCTTACCGGCCGCCGGCTCGATATAGAGACAGCGGGGCGTGCCGTAGGACCAGCGGCCGTCGCCGACGCGGATGCCCGGCTCGACCGCAAACGCCAGTCCGTCGTGCGACACCGCGCTCAGGATGACCGTCGGCTGGTCGGGGGACCGCGCCTCGAAATACATCCGGTAGCGCCCGTCCGGCAAGGGAATGACATCGGGACACAGGGTCCGCAGGGCGGCGTGGGGTGGGAACACATCTACGCGGACACCGGGGTCCTTCACCCAGGTCACGGCGTCGGCGGACGAGGCGCTGAGGATATACCCGATGCAATCCGGCACCGCGCGGCCCGGACCAAGCCCGGTGTAGTAAAGCCGATACTCCCCACCGGGCAGCCGAATGACGTTGGGCGTGAGTATCCGCTCCGAGTCCAGCGGTGTGTCCAGGTCAATGGCAATCCAGGGGTCTTTGGACCAGGCAGTACCGGGATCGGTGGCCTCGAAATGCACGGACTCGCTGCCGGTGAACGCAGTGGGCATTACCCTGCTCCTTCTTGCGCTTAGGCGTCGGATCGGTCTCGCACCCGGATGCCCGTGTCGGTTGCCACGACCGGGATCGGGTCACAGATGAAGCGCGTACCGCCGATATTGGCCGTGCCGAGCAGCACCCATTGTTCTTCCCACCGGACCAGCCGGCTCGCGTAAGGCTGGACCGGCGCGTCCGCGGGCAGGACCTCGCCGGTGCCGTGCAGGTAGAACGGTCCCAGCGGCGAATCCCCGACCATCGAGAAGTTAGCGTTGCGAAAACGGTGGCCGGGGAATCGGCGCTTGAACGCCGGCAGCAGGCGGTCGGTCGAGGTGCAGAAGAGCAGATAGTAGCGTCCGCCGATCCGGTACACCTGCGGGACCTCAAGCTCGGTGGCGATAGGGTCCACGTGCAGCGGCGGTTCTACCTGCCACGTCCGCATGTCCTGGCTGCTTGCCAGACCGACCGTGCCGCGGCGGCTGCGGTCCGGGGACTTGCTGCGGGCGCACACGTACTGATACACGCGGTCCCCGGCGAGGAACAGGAACGGATCGCGCCATTGGCTGTACGCCTTGTGGACGGGACCGAGCCGTTCGTAGAGCCGCGGGTCGCGCTCGTTGAGTGGATTGTGTGCATACTTGGTCCAGGTAAACAGGTCGTCGGAGCCGGCCAGCCCGACGCGATGGACCTTGCGCGTGGGCGGATTTTCGTTCCGGCGCAGGGCGCTGTAGGCCATCCAGAAGCGCCCGTTCCAGGCGATGACGGAGCCAGTGGAGAGGGTCTGGCTGTCCCAGGACTCGCCGGCACCGCGCACCAAGGCGAGGCCGACGTACTCCCAATGCACCAGGTCCCGACTGACGGCGTGACCGATGTCCCAGTGCCAGTCGGCATCGGGCGGCGGCGAGGTGCAGAAGAAGCAGTGGGCGAGGCCCTCGTTGACGGCAAACCAGACATCGCCGATAGTGTAGCCGGGGAGAGTGAACATACGACCCCCAGTCAGCTTACCGTATCTCGCTCTGCACGAGTATGCAGCCGTTCGCTATGGTCGGGAGAACACGATGATGACGGGTATGCACGGGAGGTGGTTATGACGCTACCGGGTGAGATAACAGTCGAGCGCATTATCGAGCACCTCAAGTTGGATGGCTACTGCATCATCCCGGAGGTGATCCCGTATGACCAGGTGGGCGCGGTCCGCGACAGTCTTGAGGCGACGGCGCTCGAACAGGGTCGCTTGCACGGGCTGGACGTGAAGATCGCCCAGCAACCGCCGCCCCACCCGATTGCCGGAGACCCGCACACCTATGGCTACGGACCCACCTACGGCTTACTCAGCCTCAACCAGTCGTTTGCGCCCTACCTGGCCGATGAGCGGATCGTGGAGACGTTGAAGGCCTTCTGGGGACCGTATGTACGGATTACCTGGATCAAGGGCGAGTTGACGACCCCTGGTTTCCAGCGCAGCGGCTGGCACGCGGACCAGCCCTTCAACCAGAAGGGCACGCTGCGGGTGTTCGCGCCCTACGGCGATGCGGTCATCCACCTCAGCTCGGTGTGGATGTTCTCGGATTTCACCGCGGAGAACGGTGGCACGCTGGTCGTACCGGGCAGCCACCGGGCGAGCAACAACCCCACCGGTGGGAACGGTATTGATCCCCTGAGTCCCTACCCGACGGAGAAGCAGGCTATCGGGAAGGCCGGGGACGTGCTGTTGTTCGACAGCCGCACGTGGCACGCAGCCGGGGCCAACACCACCGACCAACCCCGACTAGCCATCGCCGTGCGCTACGCGCCCTGGTGGTTCAACCTCGACTATCTGATGCCGCCCGATTCGCCCGAAAAACGGCGCTTGGCGGCGGAAATTGGCCGGCCCGTCGAGGAAATCAGCGGTGGAGAGGCAACGCTTACCCCCGACCTCTTTGCGTCGCTTCCCACGCCGGTCAAGCCCCTGCTGAGACACTGGGTCCGCTAGTAGCCTACACCGCGGAAGGTCAGGCGGGCACCTCACCAGCCAGAGGATAGTTTACTCTAGCACGTGTACATACCACCCTTTTCATTTCAAGCATTTTTGACTATCACTCATCAATTGTGTATTGTGGCAACATCCTCACTGGAACGAAGGGAGGGGTGAGGGGTTCCGTAAGAAGCGAGCCAGCCTTCCGCTCTGGGTAGTTCCCAGGGTTGGAGGGGAGGTAGCAGGAGAAAAGCAATGCAATTCGGGAGAGGGAAGCGACTCACACGGCGCACATCCATGCTCACCCTGGCCGGGGCCGCCGGCGCGGTGTTGGCCGCCTGTGGTGAGGTCGAGGTCCGCTATGTCCAAGGGCCAGCCGGCCCGGCCGGACCAGCCGGGCCAGCCGGTGAGCGCGGTGCGGCCGGGGCCGCCGGCGCCAAGGGTGCGGCCGGGGCCGCCGGGCAGACACAAGTCGTGGTGCAGGAGAAGGTAGTCACCGTCGAGAAGGTCGTGGAGGTGCCGGCGCAGGCCAAGCCGACGCAGATCCTCAGAGCTTGGACCGTGTGGTGGGGCTGGCGTGGCCCGGGGGCCAATGGTGAGCGCGCCGTGCCGCTCAAAGAGCTGGTGGACATGTGGAACGAGCGGGGCACCAACACCCCCGTGATCTTGGAGCCGCCGCCGCCCACGACCGAGGCCATGAAGAAGGCCGGGAGCCAAGGCGGGATTTGGGAAGCGAAGATCATCGCCGCTACCGCAGCCGGTCAGCAGCCCGACTTCGTAGACCCCAACCTGCATCAGTCCCACGAGTTTGGCGATGTTGGCATCGCGGTGGACCAGGCACCAATGGTCAAGCAGGACAAGGAGTACGCTGCGACGCTCGACGACTTCTTCCCATACCTGCTGGAGACGAGCTACTGGAAAGGCCAGCTGTGGAGCCTGCCCCAGACCTCGGACGCCGACCTCCCGTACACCAATCTGGACCACGTGCAGCAAGCGGGGTTGCAGCCGCTGAAGCAGGGCTACACTTGGGACGATTTGGTGGAGTACTGCCAGACGCTCCAGACCTACCATGGCCCGGGCGAGGAAACCAACAAGTGGGCCTTCGGTCATGCCTACAACTGGGTGAATCTCTGGAACCTGCTCAAGCAGAACGGCGGGGACGTCTATAACGAGGACTACACGAAAGTCACGCTCAACAGTCCCGAGGGGATCGAGACGATCCAGTGGATGATGGACCTGGTCCATAAGCACAAAATCCACACGCAGCACCCCGAGTGGTACGAGGCCAAGGGGATACCCCGGCCGAGCTTCCGCAAGGGCCAGATCACGCTGTTCTACGAGACGAGTGCCAGGCGGGTGATTACGTGGGCGCAGGACATCGGGGGCTTGGACAAGATGTACGTCAGTCCACCGCCGACCAAGAAGCAGGCCTTTACCATTGCGTTCGGACGCCAGTTCACGCAGTTCAAGACGGAACCGGGGCGCGAGGAGGCCGGCTGGGGTTTCCTGCGCTGGCTGACTTCAACCGACGGGCTGGCGCACTACTCCGCGGGGACCATGTTCATGCCGGCGCGTAAGTCCATCTTAACGCATCCGAAGTGGCTCGCCGTCATGAAGATCGCCCCGCAGTACCAGACCTTCTTGGACCAGCAGGAGCTCGGCTTCCGGCCGTTCCATCCGACGCTCAACCAGGCGGCGCGGCCCTACAACGCAGCGATGCAGGAGACCTGGAAGAATCCGAACGCCGCGCCAAAGACGCTCTTCGACGAGGCGACGCGGCAGATGCAAGTGCTGCTCGACGACTTCCGCGCGCGAGACGGCTAACCAGCCTGGCCCATCGCACAAGCCTGCATGGCGCTTCCCTTGCCCTTCAGTGCGGGGCGAGGGAAGCGCCTGTTTCCTTTGGCCGTGCCTCATCCCCGGCTACTCCATCATCCTCCCGTCCCCCTGCTGCGCGGGGGGACCATAGGGGGGCCAGCCACCACCCCGCGTGGCTGTGGGCACCGGAATGTGATAAAGAGAGTTGCAGCAGCAAGCGCCGCGTCGCAGTGGAGAGGACATTCACCATGGATTTGCCGACTGCCCTGCGCTATATGAAGATCAACGGCTGGTGTCTCCTCCAAGGGATTATCCCCGCCGACAAGGTGGACGCGGTACGAGAGAGTGTGGAGGCGGCCGTCGCAGCGCACCAGAGCACGACGGCACCCGACAGTATCGGCCACGTGCCCGGGCTGATCCGCTTCGAGCAATCCTTCGCGCCGTACTTGGCACACCCGCGCCTCCTGGGGCTGGTGGAAGCCTTGCTCGGCGAGCATGTCCGCATCTCCTTTACCACCGCGCAGATCAACTTCCCAGGCAATGACCGCGGGGGCTGGCACGCGGACTGGCCCTTCAACCAGGATACGGCCGGACATGTCCCGGCACCCTATCCCGACGTGGTGATGCACGTGACGACGCTCTGGCTGCTCTCGCCGTTCAACGAGGAGAACGGCGGGACGTTTATCGTCCCCGGCAGCCATCGCGCCAACAACAACCCCTCGGGCGAAAACGGCATTGACCCCTCGCAGCCCTTCCCCACGGAGATGCAGGTGACGGGGCCGGCCGGGAGTGTGCTGGTGTTCGATAGTCGCCTGTGGCACGCCATCGCGCCCAACCGCACGCCACGGCCGCGAACCACTATCGCGGTGCGCTATGCCCCGTGGTGGCTCAACCTGGACGTGCTGCGGCCTGGCACCGTCGAGCGCGCTCGCATGGTGGACGAGACGGGCAAGCGCGAAAACCTCCAGCCACCGCTGAGTCCACAGGTCTACGAAACGCTGCCCGCGGCGGTCAAACCGCTGTTTCGTCATGCGGTGGAGCAGTAGGAACGACCGTGAACGGTGTGCTCGGCAACTGGACGTGCCATGAAGGAGTGAGGCGGAGCGCGTGAGTGGCAAAACGAGCTCATGGGCTGGGCGGGAGGTGGCGGCGTACTGGTCCAGTGTCTGGAGCAGCCCGGTGCGCCGTCTCGCGATCATCACTACCACGGCCCTCGTGGCAGTACTGGCCGGCGTCACCATCTTCGCCATCAGCTATCCCGTGACCTCGGCTCGCTTCCCGGCCTTCGAGATGACCTACGAGGCCATGTCCGTCACCACTGACAACCGGCACACTGTTGTGTACCATCTCGTCTACGAGAACGACAGAAACTGGAATCAGGCTTGGGTGAGCAGCACCACTGACGATGGCATCGGCATCCGTACCACCACCAACGCCGAGCGCCTCTACGGGCCTTCTTCGCCTCCCGGGTACCACGTCCCCGGACCGTGGTGGCTTGTTGACGAGCAGGGATATATTGGCCGCGGCCAGCTCCTTCCCCACGCCATAGTGACAAGTGAAGAGTTCGGGCCGGACAAATCGGACGATGGCCGCGCGTACCGAGTGGTGACCATCACCCGCGCCGGGGAGCAGACGGAGATGCGTTTCGATGCCGCTACCGGTATTCCGGTCAGGTACGAGCTCAGGTTCTGGGGTGAAGTCGTCAGCCGCCACACGGTCACGTCGCTGGTGCTGGCCGACGGACAGAAGATTCGATAAGGGAGCAACGTGAGCGCCGGACCTCCGGGAAGAGACTCCGCTCATCATAGTCGCAGGTGGTCCAGGCCCTCACGCAGTCTCGGCGCTGGCTGCACGATCGCCGGCGTAGCCCTGCGCGAGCTTGATTGGTCTCATCGGTTTCGCCTCCGTGCCCCTCATTCCCGCGCATACGGTAGGCGATGCCCGCGGCTACGGCAGTGAACAGTTCCGTTTTCCATCGAGGACGGTTATACGGAGGAGCCAGGACTGGAAGATGCTAGTAGCCGGGCCGCAAAGCTCCGTGCCGCGGAAGCGAAAGTTCTCCAGGACCATCAGCCGCGTCAGACTGTGCGGCAGGGGTCCCGATAGATCGTTATTGAAGACCCATAGTTCCTGAAGGTTAGTCAGGCTGCCCAACTCCGCCGGGAGCAGACCAGCCAGATTATTGTTGTCGAGCCGCAGCTCTTTGAGGTTGGTGAGCTGGCCCAACTCCACTGGCACGGGTCCGGTCAGGTCGAGGTTGCCGAGCCACAGCATCTCCAGCTTGGTCAAGTGGCCCAACTCCGGCGGGAGTGGCCCCGTCAGGTCGTTGAAGCTGAGGACCAACCCCCGGAGGTTGGTCAGCCGGGCCAAATCCGTTGGTAGTGGTCCGGTCAGGCTGTTGCGGTAGAGGTTCAACCACGTGAGGTTGGTGAGTTGGCCCAACTCCGGGGGCAGCGGGCCTGTCAGGCCGTTGTGGGCGAGGTTCAGCCAGGTGAGGTGCGTCAGGTGGCCTAACTCCGGGGGCAGCGGCCCGGTCAGGTTGTTGCGGATGAGAATAAGCTCCGTGACACGGCCATTGGCATCGGTCGTGACACCGTGCCATTCACAGAGTGGCTTGTCGCTCAACCAGTTCGCGTTGTCCTGCCAGCTCGCGCCGCCGGTCGCGTTGTAGAACGCGATCAGCGCGTCCCGATCAATGGCAGGCTCACCGCAGGATCCCGCGGTGAGCAGCGCCAACGCAGTCAATCCGAGCAGCGCGACCCGCGTGCCGCCGCGACCGAGTTGCAAAAGATGTAAAGGTATCCGAAACATGCTACTACCACCTCGTATGCACGCATCGGCCTGGACACCACGCCCTCCCTCCCTCGTTGCGACGGCGGAGGGAACACGCCGTCCACCTGCGGAGTGGGGGCCAGAGGGGACGGTCCTGCCCTAGTGCATTGCCTTGAACTGGAAAGAGTAGAGCTTCGCGTTCTTGAAGTAGAACCGCAGCTTGATCGGCCGCCCCATCAGGCGGCTCACGTCGGCGTTGCCGTTCCAGGAGACGACATGGTCTTGCCCCGACTGCGTGATCGGGTCCGCGTCGTCGAACGTGAAGCCCTCGATCTTGCGGTGGTTGGACGTGAGCACCTCCACGCGCACCTCGGCCGGTCCCGGCCCGGCCGCAACCGGCGTGGTCGCGCAGTTGAGATACAGCCGCGACCCGGTGAAGCCGAAGGAGCGCGTGACCAACTGGCCGAACGCCGCGGGGTCGTGGGAGGCGCGTAATAGCGCTTCCTGATGTAGTCCGCTCAAATCGGGGCGCTCGCCGGCGGGAGGCGCCCAGCCCTTCCCGCCGTCCACCGACACGAACTCGTCCAGCGGGCAGATCGCCAGCCCGACGGCCGACATGGCGTCGTCGCCCAGTTCGAGCATCTGCTGGGCGGCGCGGTGGTTGGTGCCGCTGTAGTAGAGGAGTGCGCGGTCTTCATGTGCGATGGCGTGCCACACGTAAATGCTGTTCGAATCGAAGTCCTCGCGCCGGCCGCCGCGGACGATGAACGGCTCCCGGTAGCGCCGCTCCCAGTGGAACCCGTCGCGGCTGACGATGACCTCCGGGTGGTGCGTGAGGTTGGTGGTGCGGAAAATCCAGAGTAGCCCAACGTACAGCCCGGCGTAGGGGATGACCACGAGCCGATAGAACTCCGTATCGGGGAAGTCGTCCGCGTCGGGCACCAGGACTGTCTCCGGCTCGGTCCAGTGGATCAGGTCGGGGCTTTCGGCGCGGCCAATCAGACGCTTGCCGAAGAGCGTCCGCATATGGTGGCTGTTCTCCACATACGCCGCGTAGGTCTCGCGAATGGGGTCCCAGCCCATGAAGGAGGTCGGCCCCCAACGGCCGGCGACGGGCGTGGTGTCTATCACAGGATTGCCGGCGTAGGGCGTCCATGCGAAACCGTCGGGCGAGTAGTAGAGGTTGGACTGCATGGGCTTGGTCGTGTCCATCGTCCACTTCAGGGCCTTGTACCGCTTCGCCGGATCGCGCTCGTGCCGATCCAGGAACGATGGGGACTCGACGGCGCCGGTGGGGACGATGTTGTTCTCTTTGGAGCCGGCATACTCCACCAGTCCCAGCACCGGGCGCTCCCAATGGATGCCGTCCTCGGAGGTGGCCAGGCACATCACGGGCGGATCGTCCTCGCCGCCAATTGCGATGCCCGTGGCGCCACCGGGGCGCATTTCGGGGTCAGCCTGCAAGTTGCGGGCGGTGTACCACAGCTTGAAGAGGCCTTCCGCGTCGTCGAACACCACCGAGGACAGCATGACGTGGTTGCCCTCCCAGGGCCGCTCGGACCGGATGATGGGGTTGTTGGCGACCTTGATGGCAGGATTGACGCCTTGCTTGGCCTGGGCCATGCTCTCGATCAGGTAGTCGTCGAGGAACAGCTGTTTCTGTGAGCCAATCTCGATCAGCGCCATGGTCGTCTCCTCTCATCCAGCCACTGGCCCGGACCTACCCCCAACCCCCTCCCTTCAGGGAAGGGGCTGCCGGGGATTAGGTCCAGTACCGGCCCCCCTATGGTCCCCCCGCATTGCGGGGGGACGGGTACTACCTCCAAGTTTGATCCGACGGCAGCCTCTCACCGGCTTAATCACCGGCGAGCGGGAACACTTGCTCGGCGAAGCTCGCCAATAGCTCTAGCTCGTGGTCGAGGCTCTCGGCCGGCGTGCTGAGGGTCATATGGGTGACGCCGAGCTTGGCCTGCTGCTCCACGGCGGCGGCGATCTGCTCGGCGCTGCCGGTAAAGGGCACGCGCTGCCCGTCGGGACCGGTCGCCGGCTGGCCGCCCGTCCAGGTCACGGTGCCGAACCGGATGGCTATGGCGCTGGGATCGCGGCCGGCGGCCGCGGCCCGCCGGTGCAGGCTGGCTACTGCCCGCTTGAACTGATCGGGCGTATCGAGCGGAAACTGCGGGTTGCCCGCACCGGGCGACCACCCGTCGCCGAGTGTCGCGGCGCGGCGGATGGCCGCGGGGCTTTCGCCGCCGACCCAGAACGGCGGGTGGGGGCGCTGCACCGGCTTGGGCGCGAATTCAACGTCGGAGAATTGCAGGTACTTCCCCTGGAACTCCGGGTACTCCTCATTCCAGAGCGTGACGAAGGCGCGCAGGTACTCGTTGGTAACGGCGCCGCGCTTGTCGAACGGGGTAGGCACCATCAACGCACGCGCCTCCTCACGATTCCAGCCCACACCGAGCAGGATGTCCAGCCGGCCGTTGGAGAGCACGTCAATCGTGGCCAGCATCTTCGCGGCGAGGAGAGGGTTGCGGTACGGCATGACCACGAAGGGCATTAGGCGTATGCGCGAGGTCTGACCGGCCAGAAAACTGATGACCGACAGGACTTCGAGCGTGTTCTGGGCCGAGCCAACGCCGGGGATCGCTCCGCTCCCGCGCGGGTACTGCGACTTGATGACCCGCGGCATGATGAGCCGTTCGGCCGCTCCCACGCTGTGGAAGCCCAGTGCGTCGGCCTGGCGGGCGATAGCGCCCATGCGTGCCGGGTCGTAGTGCGGGCCACCGACATTGACGCCTACCGTGAACTTCATCGTGCTCTGCTCCCCTCCGGGTGGCCCCCACCCGTGCCTCCGTCCCCCTGCATAGCGGGGGGGCCAAAGGGGGGCCGGTATCCTACGTGCCCGCGAGCCGGGCGACGACCGGCGCAAACTCCTCCATCCAGGGTTGCTTCACCAGATAGTACGAGATGCCGTAGCGTTCGCGCCGCTGCTGTAGCTGGTCGGCAATCTCGCCAGCGGTGCCGATCACGACGAGCGGACACTCACGCGCCGCCGCGGGCGAGACACCGAGCTGCTTGGCCGCCGCGTGGGCGGCCGTATCCGTGTCCTGGGTCACGAACGGGAGGTAGAGCACGCTGTTCAGCTCGGTGTGATCCAGGCGATCTCCCAGGGAATCCCGTAGCCAGCGTATCTTCTCGTCAAAGGCCTCTGGGGTCGAGTCCCATGCCGCCTGCCGGAGCATCGGAGCACCGTTGCGAGACCGGCGCAGACTGGGATGCAGCGCGATGATGTCCGCCTCGCGCGCGGCGATCTTCAGCATCCGCCGGCCCCCGCCGCCTATGAGGATCGGCAGCTTGGGCCGCTGCACCGGCTTCGGGTACCCGTCGAGGTCGGAGATGCGGTAGTACCTTCCCTCGTATGAGCAGGGGCCAGGTCCAAGAAGGCCTTTAATCACGGCGATACTCTCTTCTAGGCGGCTCACTCTGATGCCCGGCCGGTCGAATGGCATGCCGGAGCGCCGGTAGTCCGAGAGCATCCAGCCGGCACCCAGCCCCAGCTCGAACCGCCCGTTCGAGAGCACGTCGAGCGTAGCCGCTTCCTTGGCAACCATGACCGGGTGCCGGTAATCGTTGCCGAGCACCAGCGTACCGACGCGCAGGGTGGTGGTGGCACACGCGGCCGCCATCAGGGCCGGGAGCGGCGCCAGTTGCTCGCCGAAATGGTCGGGGATGAGGGCGATGTCGTAGCCGAGGTCTTCTGCTTGCCGCGCCCAGCCGGTCCACTCTTCAGCGGTCGGCAGCCCGGGGAGGGTAACTCCGAAGCGGAACTTCATCGGCCTATGACCTCCTAGCGGAGCAGGTTTCTTGCCACAGAGTCAACAAGCGCATGGTGTGGGGCCGGCGGCATTGGGGGTAGCGTACCACGACGCCCGGCGCTGATGCCTCCTCGGGCCAGGGTGGTTTCCCACATGCGCGGGGATGACGGCTGGGTGGTATGGTCGTGCCAAGGGCCGCGACCGACGCCGCGAATGCCGGTCGGCTATACTGCTCTCACCGGGTCGTGTGCCCGCGCTACCGCATACCGGCTAACCCACATGAGGCTCCCATGGCTACCAGAACTGCCCTCCGCCCCCCCGCGCCCGGTGCGTATGCACACCTGGAGCCGCTTCCCGACCCGCCCCGGATACCCGATATGCAGCAATATGACCGGCTGGTGGCGTTCGACAGTATCCTGCGTGCCCACTTTGCCCAGCGTACCGACGTATTGGTCTCTGGCCAGGGCTATCTCCGGCGCGAGGCCGGCAATGACGCGGAGCGGCTCGCGCCCGACTGCGTGGTCGCGTTCGGCGTCAATCCCGCCGCCATCGTGGCCCGCAACGGCTACGTCATCAGCGAAGTGGGGCAGCCGCCGGACTTGGTGCTGGAAGTGGCCTCGCGCAGCACGGGCCGGCGCGACTACACGGTCAAGCGGGATGGCTACGCCGGCTATGGGGTGCGGGAATACTGGCGGTTCGACCCCACCGGCGGCCGGTATCACGATGTGGCGCTGGCCGGGGATCGGCTGGTGGGCGGGATATACGAACCCATCACGATCAATGAGGCGCCGGACGGGGTGCGGTGGGGACACAGTCCGGTGTTGGGGCTGGACCTATGCTGGGAAGAGGGCGAGTTGCGGGTATATGATCCGGTAGCGGGGGCGTATCTGCCGACGGCGCCAGAGTTGCAAGCCGAGCGCGATGACGAGCGGACAGCCCGCTTGACCGCAGAAGACCGGGCTGCTGTCGCGGAGGATCGGGCGACTGTCGCGGAAGACCGGGCGGCGGCCGAGCGCGATGCCCGTTTGTCGGTCGAAACGGAGCTACGGCGGCTGCGAGAGCGGCTCCGCCGTCTGCAAGCGGAATAATCGCACCAGCGCAGCCTCCCTTTCGCTCCTCCAGGAGAGCCGGGTTGCGGCTTGCGCTGCGATGACGCGCCTGGCCTCCGCCTCGTCACGGCGGCGGATGACGTGGTCAGGTGTCGCTTGTCCACCGGCAGCTACGGCGCCGAACCGGAGATCGAGATGATGCAAGCTGGTACGGCGGAGGCCCAGCGGCACGCCTACGGGCAGGTGCGCCTCGACCCGGCCGGCGAGGTGGTGGCCGGCAGCAATACAACCCAGCGGCTGACGTACATCGTCGGCGAGCGAGGGGTGGCTTCCGGCGGTCGCATCCGCGTGTTTACGGAATGCGATACGGACTGGGCGTATCCCCAGTTCCACGACCCGGCGGCCGCGGACTACATGACCGTGCAAGCGCCGCAGGACACGCGCGTCTCCATCATGGTTGAGCAGGTGACCTCGGTCCTGCTGGTGGTCCACGGCCGCCCGCTCAAGCCCGGCGAACGGCTGGTGTTGACCTACGGTGATCGCAGCGGGGGTGGTCCCGGCACGCGGGCGCAGACGTTCCTCGAGGCCAAGCGGTACTTCTGGGTGGCCGTAGACGCAGCGGGCGACGGTACGTTCGTCACGCTGGCAGAGCCGCCCTCACTGTCCATCGTCGGTGGGTCGGCGGTCAAGCTGGTAGTTGTGGCCCCTTCGACGGTCACTGCCGGGGCGCCGTTCTCGCTGCTGGTTCGCGCCGAGGACCGGTGGGGCAACCCGGCCGCTGCGTACCGGGGCAGCATAGAGCTACTGGCGCCGTCTGGCAGCGCGTGCCCGGTGGAGCGGTACACGTTCACCGCCGAGGACGGCGGTGTGCGGTGGTTCGCGGACTGCACCGTGTCCGCGCCGGGGCGATACCGACTGGCCGCCGTAGATAGCGCATCAGGACTGCGGGCCGAGAGCAATCCCATCCTCTGCACGGAGCAGGCCGCGCCGCACGCTCTCTACTGGGGCGATCCGCACGGTGGGCAGATCGCGCTCGCAGCGAAAATCCCGGACTTCTTCCGCTACGCCCGCGACGTGGCTGGCATAGACTTCGTGGGTTATCAACGCAACGACCATATTCTGTCGAATGACGATTGGGCGGTGCAGCAGCAGGCCGAGCGCGACTTCGACGAGCCGGGGCGCTTCGTGCCGCTGCCGGGGTTCGAGTGGTCGGCCGTGCCGAGCGAGGGCGGCCATCACAATGTCTACTTCCGGCGCCACAGCCAGCCAATTCGCCGCAACAGCCACAAAGGGCTGGCGGATATGTCGGACGTAGACACCGATCTGCCGCATATCCTCGATGTCTACCGGGCGTACCGGGGGCAGGACGTGGTCATCACGCCCCACGTCGGTGGTAGTCATGCCGACCTTACCCATCACGAGCCGACCTTGGAGCCGGCCCTGGAGATTACCTCCGATCACGGCACGTTCGAGTGGTTCTTGGAGGAGTCGCTGCGTCACGGCTATCGCATGGGCTTTGTCGGCGGCAGCGACAGTCACGACGGGCGGCCCGGCGCGGACACGCCGGGCTGGCAGGAGCGGCGCTATGCCCAGGGAGGACTGACCGGGCTATATGCGCCGGAGTTGACGTTGGAAGCCGTCCACGCGGCGCTGCGGGCGCGGCGCTGCTACGCGACGACCGGGGCGCGGATGGTGGTCCAGTTGGACGCCGACGGACACATGATGGGCGCGGACCACACAACGTCCAGCCGGCCGACGATCTCCCTATCGGTCGCCGGCACGGCCCCGTTGGAGCGCGTCGAGTTGTTTCGCGGCCTGGAGCGCATCTATAGCCACCCCGTAGGCGCCGGCACGAGCAGCAACCGCGTGCGGGTGCTTTGGGAAGGCGCCAGCCGGAAGACGAGCTACTCCGGGGTGATCTGGGACGGTCACTTGCAGGTCGGCGGCGCCACCATCGCGTCCGTCGAGCGGCTCCGGTTCGACAGTCCGCGCTCGCGCGTGTTCGATCGCACGGATACCGCGCTACGCTGGTACTCCGTGACCTGCGGCTATCGCAGCGGGGTCATCCTCGACCTCGGAGACGTGGCAGACGACGCCGAGTTGCAATTGGTGATAAACACCTCGCTCATCAGCCGCCCCTACTTTGGCGGGCATGGCGACGATGACCCCGGCCGCATGGCTTACGCGCCGGCCGAGCACGTGACCTTCAATTGTGGTCTGCGGGAGTTGGCGGCCGGTCAGAAGGAGCTATACCTGACGACGCCACCGCTGCAAAAGCACCCGGACAGCGCTGATACCGACCCGGCGCCGCACCTCGGCCAACTGAGTCGCAAGATCGCGGTGTCGCTGGCCCCGGCGCCGGACGGGCCGGAGACGGCCGAATTCACCTTCACCGATCCGGCGCCACGGCCGGGGATCAATCCCTACTGGGCGCGGATCGTGCAGACCGATATGGAGATGGCCTGGACCAGCCCCGTCTTCGTGGACTACGTGGCAGCGCCGCGGCCCGCCTAGCCACCGTAGAGGTGCAGCATGTTGCACCCGTCCCCCTGTCGCAACGGGGGGACCATAGGGGGGCCAGCACCCTCCCCCGGTGATGTCGGTAGAATGGGCCGCCAAAGGAGTCGTCCATGCCATCCAGCGGCGCTGCGCTGACCCTCGCCGACCTCCGAAACCAGCTACCCATCACCCGGCACGTGGCCTACCTACAAACCGGTGGCCACAGCCCCACGCCGGAGTCGGTGCTCCGGACCGTCCAGGACGAGATGGCCAGAGAAGCGGAGTTTCACGGCGTCCCGGCGGTCGCGGCCGAGCGGGCTGAGAAGGAAGCGCGGGCGCGCGCCGCCCTGGCAACGATGCTGCACGTCCGGCCTGACGAGCTAGGCAGCACCCCCAGCACCTCACAGGCGATGCTGCGGGTGCTGCACAGCCTGCGCTGGCGCGAGGGCGATGAGTTCGTCATCACCAACCTGGAGCACGTCAGCGTCGTGCGGAACGCCTGGGCACTCCGGGACCAGCGCGGCGTCAGGACCAAGGTCGTGCCGGCGGACCGCGGCGATAGCGTGCTGCTGGAACGTCTCGCCGCCGCGCTGACGGAGCACACGAAGCTATTCTGCATCAGTCATCTGGCCTCGCCGGACGGGCGGCTCCTGCCGGTTGCTGCGGCAGCGGTGCTGGCGCACGAGCGCGGGATACCGGTGGTCGTGGATGCCGCGCAGTCGCTGGGGCAATTTCCGGTGGACGTGCCGGCGCTGGGGTGCGATTTCCTCGTCGGGTCGGGGCACAAGTGGCTCCTAGGGCCGATGGGCGTCGGGTTTGTCTGGGTCGCACCCCACCAGCTCCCCACGTTCCGGCCGACGTTCCTCTCCGATGCCGACCCTTGGGCACCGCCGGGCACCGCTCCACCGCCGCCGAGCGCGGCGCGGCGCGCCGAGGGGGGGACGCACAACGCGGCGCTGATAATTGGCCTGGGACGCGCCGTGGAAAACCTGTCGGCGATTGGGCTGAACACGATAGCGGCTCACGTGCAGCACCTCACTACGCTGTTCCGCGAGCAGGTGGCCGGGCTGGAGCGAGTACGCATCCTCACACCCACTGCACCGGGCCAATCCGCCGGCATCACGACTCTCACCTTCGACGGGTATGATGCCACCGCATTGCGCGGCCTAGTGGCCTATATCTACGAGCAGCACCGCACCATCGTCAAGTTCCAGTGGCTCACCGCACCGATGGAGCCCGGCAAGCTAGGGATGCGCGTTTCGATTGCCGGCTTCAACAGCGAGGACGAGGTGCGCGGTCTGGTGACCGCGTTGCAGGAAGGTGTGCCGCGCTTTTGCCAGTAGCCAGTGGTCAGTAGCCCGTCATTGCGGCTTCCGCCGGAATCCAGCGACCAATCCACATCCCCTCCCCCGTCGGAACCGGGGGAGGGCTAGGGAGGGGGCCAGCACAATGAAACGCCAACTACCCCTCTGGGGTAGCGTGGAAGACGCTGAGGCCGCAAGTTATGTCGAAAGGTGCGCGAGCGTCGGGGTGACGCGCCTGATCGGGGCCACATCCGTCTACGTGGTGGAAGTCGCTCACGCCAAAGGCATCGCCGTCCACCCGTATATCGGCTACACGGCATTCCCTACCTACGGCAACCGCCGCGTCAGCTACGAATGGTCGCTGCCGTTCATGCGCCCACCGGTGACGGCCCCGGAGGCCCGCGCGATCATGGACCGGCACCGGCCCATCTGGAGCCATCCGCGCGCGGCCGCGCCGGAGATCAGCGACTTTGCGCGTGAGCACCCGGAATACCGCAGCTACACTAGGGACAAGCATGAGGCTCTGGAGCCTGGTGAGCACCTCTGCCTCAGCCTAGCGTTCCCCGAGGTCCGCAGCCACCAAGCGGACCTGTTCCTGACGACCTTGGCCGAGTCAGGGGGCGACGGCATCCAAGTGGAATTCGTGATCGGCAACGAGGACGAGCACGGCGTCGTGCCCTACGGCTATGAGGATCGCGTCGTCGAAGAGTTCCGCGCGCAGCACGGAAAGGACGCCTTTGCGCTGCCCAACGACGATCCGCTGTGGCTTCAGTTCCGGGCGGATTACGTCACCCTGTTCTTGCGGGAGTTGGGGAGCAAGGTCAAGGCCGCGTTTCCGTCCGCTCTGTTCACGACGACGATTATCGCCGCGGAGCCGGACGAGTATCTGAAGGTGCTACAGGACTGGCCGGCCTGGGTGGAGCAAGGGCTGATTGACGAGTTTCACCTCTGGTTCCGGACCACCGGCAACCTGGCCACAGTCGCACGGCAGACCGCGCAGGTGGCTGCCAGCATCGAGGGGCGGATGCCGTTGGTGGTAGAGCTATCCTGTTATCATCCCGGCAGCTTCCAGGACCCGGACCTGCTGCTGGAAGCAGCACGGTGCGCGCTCGCCAACGGGGCCGACGCAGTCGGTGTCTACCGGAAGCACGCGGTCGAGCAGCTCGACTTCTGGCCTGTCATCGCGGCAATTGGCAAGCTCTGAGGCGGGCCTGACCGGCCAGGTCGGCACATCCGTTGCCGCTTATAGTAGTGCCGACCGGCCCCTCTGTGCCAGGTGACGGCAGTGGTCCCCTCCCCCGTCCCGACGGGGGAGGGTTAGGGTGGGGGCCAGTGACAACTATAAATCCACCCGAAAGGACACGCGCGATGACAATTGGGAGCGGAGACTATACCTACGAATTCGTCCCGGATTGGCCCCAGCTACCGGCCGGATGGAGCCTCCACGAGGTCGCCGGCGTCGCCGTGGATGCCCGGGATCGAGTCTACGTCTTTCACCGCGGGGAGCATCCGCTGATTATCTTCGAGCGCGACGGCAGCCTGGTGACCGCGTTCGAGCGGGCGCCGAAGTATCTCGAATACGCACACGGCCTCTACGTCGAGCCGGATGGGACGATGTATGCGACGGACAACCTGCACCATATGGTCTACAAGCTCACCGCCGACGGCCAAGTCCTGCTCACCCTGGGCAACTACGATCAGGGCAGCCCGGACGGGCAGCCGTTCAACAAGCCAACGGACGCGGTCCGGGCACCTTCCGGGGACATCTATGTCTCCGACGGCTACGGCCAGAATCGCGCCCATCGCTTTGCGGCCGACGGCACACACATCCGCTCCTGGGGAGAGCCGGGCACGGGGCCGGGCCAGTTCGATCTACCGCATAGCATCTGGGCCACCGACGAGCGGGTGTACGTCGCGGACCGCGAGAACCACCGCATCCAGATATTCACGCCGGACGCCGAGTACCTCGATGAGTGGACCGGATTTCTCCAACCCTGCGATCTGTACGTGGATGACCAAGGGATCATGTACGTGCCGGAGCTACAGGGGCGCGTGAGTATCATTGATCTCGACGGGAACGTCCTGGCACGCCTGGGCGGGGAGCGCAGCAACGCGCCGGGGGCGTTCTGGGCGCCGCACGGGGCATGGACGGACTCGCGGGGTGACCTGTATGTCAGCGAGGTGCTGGAAGGTACGCGACTCCAAAAGTTCGCCCGCTGCCGGTAAGAGCCGGCGACGACCGGAGGGACGCCCGGCATGACGGCCGCTGCGACCAATCAAGCGGACCGCGACAGCCCGGAGGCCCACGACTGGCCCCGCGAGGCGCAGCCGCTGCTCGCTCTGCTCAAGGAGGCCTGCGAAGCCCACGCCCCGTCCGGCGTCGAGCGCGAGTTGGACGCGATCATCACCCGGTACCTCACGCCCACCGCCGCGCGGGTGTGGCAGGACGCGGCCGGCAACACGGTGGCGTTGTTCCCGGGGCGTGCCCATGACCAGCCGCTCCAGCTCACGGCCCACAAGGACGAGATTGCCCTCATCGTCAAGCGGATCGATCCCGATGGCCGGCTCCATGTCGAGCGCGTGGGCGGCATCCACCCCTTCAAGGTCGGCGAAGGGCCGGTGGACATCCTGGCGGACGACGGGAGTATTGTGCCGGCTATCCTCGGCTTTGGCGCCGCGCACGTCTCGGGGCAGTCCTCCATCCAGCAGGTCAAGTCCGGTCATCGTGCCGCGCAGTGGTCCGATGCCGTGGTAGATGCCAAGCTCACCAGGGACGAGCTGCACGCCCGCGGCATCCACGTCGGCTCGCGCATCGCGCTGGAGCGGTCGCGCAAGGCTCCCCGTGTGCTGCAAGACTACGTTGGTGCCCACGCGCTGGATGACAAGGGTGGGATTGCCCTGTTGCTGCTACTCGCCGAGTCGCTCGCGGCGGAGCCGCCGCCACAGGATGTCTACTTCCTGCTGGCGAGCGGGGAAGAGGTCGAGAGCGGCGCAGCCGTGTACGGCTCGCGCGAGCTACCGGGCGACACGCTAGTAGCCGTCGAGGTGGCCCCGGTGATGCCCGAATACGATCTCCGGAACGATGCGCGGCCGGTGGTGATCTGGGCCGACAGCCGCGGGCCATACGACGTACCACTGACGACCAACATCGTGGGCGCTGCCCGCGACCGGGGTATCGAGGTCCAAGCGACGGTGCTGGCGTCCTTCGGGTCGGATGCGGCGCTGGCCCGCCGGATGGGATCGGTAGCACGCAGCGCCTGTGTGGGGTTCCCCACCGAGAACACCCACGGCTATGAGGTTGCCCACCTGGGCGGGATGCTCAACTGCGGCCGGCTCCTGGAAGCGCTAGTCCGAGCCTGGCCCCTCTGAAAGTCATGGTACCCTAGGGCCTACCGGCAACGTACCAGAGGTCACTTTGCTGACTCCCCTTCCCTCATGAAGGTTGCGAACTTAACTAGGTAGTGGCCGGGAGCAGGTTCCCTCCCCCGTCGGGACGGGGGAGGGCTAGGGAGGGGGCCAACACACTACCTAATCAAGTTGTCAACTTTCATCAGGGAAGGGGCCGGGGGTTAGGTCCAAACCGGCCCCCTTGCGCTGCACAGAACGATGAGGAGCATCATGGCTAACGACGGCCACGACGGCTACCGTTTCAAGATCGGCATGCGGCTGATGGAGTTGGGACTCGATTCGTTCGACGACATGCTCGCCATCGCGCAAGACGTCGGCGTGGAGTCCGTCTGGTTCAATCGGCTGCCGGGCGTGGAGCGCCTCGCCGCGCTGTCGGACGCGGAGTGGGATCAAATCGCCGCTCAGGTCGCGGGTTACGGGCTGCATATTTCCGTTATCAGCCCCGAGATTCCCTTCAAGCAGTTGCACCTGACCGAGCTAGACCTGGACAATCCGCACGATCACCCCGTCTACCGGCAGCACCTCGCCGACCTCGTGCGGACGATGCAAGTCGCCGCCCGGCTGGACATCGGTGCGGTCAATCTCCACTCCTTTGCCTGGCCCGGCGAGTATTCGGCCGGCAAGCCCACCTGGCCAATGCGTTGGCTCACCGGCGGCGGTGTCATCGCCGATATTGACATGGAAAAGCTCGTGAGTGCCCTATCGCCGGCAGTAGAAGCAGCAGAATACTACAAAGTGGACCTCGTGTTCTCGCAGGAGCCGTGGATCTACACGAACACCACCACCAACTTCCGCCGGGTCGCGGAAGCCCTCGGCTCGCAGCGCGTCAAGTTGATGTGGACCCCCTCGGATAACTTCAATTCCGGCGAGCGCCATGTCGAGACCGCCGGTTTTCACAACGCGCGGCCCTATCTCCACTCGTTCCACCTCAAGAACGTCCACGTCTTTGACGGCCCCAACCTGAAGTTCGAGTACCGCTCGCTGGCCACCGGCGACGTGGACTACGTGCCCATCCTCCGCCAGCTACGAGACTACCGCTGCGACGCGGTGCTCGCGCTGGCGACCCATTTCGCGCCCCCTGGCGGCACGCACGTAGACGCCATGCGTATTAACGCCGCCGAGCTACGGGCGATGATCGCGCAGGTCGAGGCCGAAGGCTGAGGGGCCGACACATTCCCTCCCCCGTCGCAACGGGGGAGGGTTAGGGAGGGGGCCAGAAAAATGTCGCGCTTGCAAGTGGCGGTTGTCGGTTGCGGGCCGAACGGGCGCCGGGGATACCTGGCGCACTTGCAGACCTTTGACGATGTGGAGTTGGTAGCCGTCTGCGATCCGGTGCCGGCCGCGCGCGACGGTGCTGGCGACGAGTTCGGCGTGTCCCGTCGCTATGCCGACGTGGACGCGCTCCTCGATAACGAGACGCTCGACGCCGCATTTGTCATCACCCCGGCCCACCTCAACGCGCCGGTCGCGCTGCGCTGCCTGGAGCGCGGCGTCAATACCGAGGTGACAAAGCCGCCGGGGTTGCGCGTGGCAGAGACAAAGGCGTTACGCGCCGCTGCCACCCGGACGGGCGCGAAGGCGATGGTGAGTTGGAGCTATCGCTTCCATCCGCTCGTCAATCAAGCGCTGGCAATGGTCAAAGAGCGTGGCCCGGTGGTCCAAGTCGTTGGGGAGTTCCACAAGAGCATGAGCGGCTTCGCCGGTCGCGGCGCTCTGGCCACCTCACCGGGGCGGACGACCTTTCCCGAAATCCTCCTCGACAACATGCTGATGGAGTCGCCGATCCACTCGATAGACCTGCTCCGGGTGTTTGCCGGCTCCGACGTGGCGGAGGTCCATAGTGTGGTGCGCCGCGCCTGCTCACCGTACAAGGACGTGCATGGTGCCCTGATCCTCTTTGAGAACGGTTGTCTCGGACACCTGATCGCCAACTACACCACAGACTCGCGCTTGCAACGCTACGAGATTCATGGGCGCGACATCTCCGCCTACCTCGAAGGCATCAACCAGGGAACGGTATTCTGCGATGGCGAGCGGCACGAGCTACGCGAGCTAGGCACGGGCGGGCGGCGCGAGGACATTCGCTACTTCCTCGATTGCATCAAAGAGGACCGACCGGTCTCGCTACCCGCCGCCAACCTCGACGAGGCCATCAAGACGATGGAGTTGGCGGAAGCCATCATGTCAGGACTGCGCGAAGACCTGCCACCGGCCTAGGCGAGAAGAATGATGCTTCGGCAGCTGCGTATCATTGCTCTCTGGGGTCTCGGGCTGATCGCGGCGTTTTTTCTGGTCAGTCTCGTCCAGGGGCTAGGCACGGATGACCAGTCGCAGGCTGTGGTGCCCGTCGGCAACGACAGCAGCGTTGCCCCGGCGCTGCCGGTGGCCGCCGTCCCCGCAGCGACCCGCGCCGTGGGGACCCCCAGACCGTCACCGACTCCGCCGCTGACCTACGACGAGGCCCGGCAGCGCCTGCGTAGCTTCGCAGCGATGCTCAAGCACGACAACTTGGTCAGCGGCTCCACGCCCGACCGAGAGCGGACGGTCCTGCTGCTGGAAAGCATCGAGACCCTGAGCGTGGAGCTGGACGGAATGCGCTCGGCACTCGCCAACCAGTCCAGTACGCACGAGTCGTCGTTCGCGCGGGTGCGGCGCGACATAACCATCATGGCCGGCGTGGTCGGATCGTTCCCGCCCCTCTATGAGGCCACCCATGACCGCTACACAGCACTCGTAGGTCACCTACAAATCCTCTACGGTGCGATGACCGCCCTGAAGGGGGTGGTGCAATTCGAGCAGCAGCTCCGGCAGAGCACGCCGCAGTCCGGCACCTAGCCCAAAATCTCTGCGAGGCGGTCCGCAATCACCACCTCCTCGCCCTCCATCAGCGTCTGGGGGTTGACGTAAATACCATCGTCGCCCTCCGGCGATACCTCAATTGACGGCTCACCCTGCTGCAACTGCTCCATGATCTGATCGCGGCTCTGTCCCGCCACCGCCGCGTCAAAGCGCAGCAGCGCCCGCGGCAGCGGTTGCCCCGCCTCGCTGGGCATCTCAACTCGTGCCCTGACCCCCGGCCGCCCGGCCAGCCGCTGGACGACCGTGCCGACCTGCGTCTCGAAACGGTCCGTCATGGCCGCGTGGTCCAGCCCCACGTACCACTCGACGGCGGCCAAGCAGCCGCATAGCTCTTCCTTCCCGACCTTCATCGGGCGGCCGATGGCCTGATTGGGGTTGCCCTGCACGGCACAGGCCTTAATCAGGTCGGACCGTCCGAGCACCAGCCCGGTGGCCTGCGGCCCGCAGAGACCCTTCCCCCCACTGAAGATCACGAGGTCGGCGCCTTCTTGCGTGAAGCGCCACAGGTTCTCCACCGGCGGAAGCTGCGCCGCGGCGTCCAAAATGACCGGCACGCCGCGCGCGTGCGCCGCCGCGACCACCTCCGCCACCGGGAGCCCGCCGTGGTGGTCCTCTCCGCGGGCGAAATACAGCACCGCCGCCGTGCGCTCCGAGAGCGCCTGCTCCAGCTCTTGGCGCACCGCGGGGAGGTCCGCCGGCGAGGACTGCTCCGGGCCGATCTCGATCATGTCCACGCCTACCTGGCGCACCGCATAGTCGTAGCCGCTGCGCTGGCATCGCTGGAAGATGACCTCGTGGCGCGCGCCGGGCACTTTTTGAGGGTGTGGCAGGGCCGCAATCATCTCCGGGTCGGTGCCCGCGACGCAGGCGGCCGTTGCCAGTGTGAGGCCGGCGGCGGCGCCGCTGGAGACGTAAGCCGCCTCGTTGCGAGTCAGCTCGGCAATGCGCCGGCCCACCGCCGCTTGCAGGTCTTCCAGGTCCACGAACTGCCGGGACGCCTCGATCATCGCTTCCACCACCGGCGGCGGCATCAGCGAGCCGCCGAGGCGGGTCACTGTGGCGTAGCCATTAATCACCGGGCGCAGGCCAAGGTCCTCGTAAATCCCCATCGGACTTCCTCTCGTGTGCGTCGTCTACGTAGCGGCCGCTGCTATGCACCGGGGCATATCGTACACCGCGCCGGGAGTACGGCGGGGCTGCAAAGTACCGGCCCCCCTATGATCCCCCGCTGCGGCAGGGGGACGTGGATTGCGGCGGAGGCCACAATGACGGTGCTGGCTCTCATCCCGCCATTCCGGCTGCTCCTACTGCGGCAGCGACTGCTCGTAGAACCGCAGCCAGTTGCGGAACATGATCCGCTCGATGTCTTCTTGTGAATAGCCCCGCCGATCCAGCGCGGCGGCGAGCTTCTGGTAGTCGGCCACGGTATCTATCTCGTAGGGCGCACCGTCCCGGCCGCCCTGACCGTCCGTGTCGCCCCCGATGGCGCTATGGCGAGCGTTGCCGGCCAGTTGGCCGACGTGGTCAATGTGGTCCACCAAGTCGTCCAAGGTCACCGCCTCTCGCGGGAACACTTCCCGCCGCGAGGGGATATTGGCCCAGTCAACACCGCCCCGGTACAGCATCCACGTATCCATCGAGTGCCCGATCACCCCGTCACGCGCGATCACCTGCTGGAGAATGTCGTCGGGCTGTTGCCGCTCGCCCGGCGTAATCGCGCGGCAATTCTGATGGCTGGCCATCACCGGGCCGCCGAACAGGTCCAGCGCCTCCCGGACCGATTGGTCGGATACGTGGGTGATGTCCAGGATGACCCCGAGCGCCTCCATCTCGCGCAGCAGGTCCTTGGCCGGTGGAAACAGCCCTCCCTCGGTGCCGGTACCCGTGCCGTGGGAGTAGGTGCTGATGCCATAGTGGGAGAGGTTGATGGCCCGCAAACCGGCCTCCCACCACTCGTGGACCTGCTCCGGCCACAGAATGGGGTCCGCGCCCTCCATGCCGAGGATAAACCCGACGGGCAGCCCTGTCGTGTCATCCGCCGCCGCCCACTCCTGCACGTGATCTGCGAACTGGCTGCCGGTAGTCAAGATGCGGCCCTCGCCGACCGATTCAAGCACGCGATAGTACGCCAGCTGCGCCTGCGCGGCGGCGTAGGCGCCGTGCCCGGTGCGGTAGCCCCAGATCGTGCTCTGCGGCCGGCGGATCCGCGCCACGATCTTGACCAGCGCCGCCGCAATCCGGCCCTTCCGCATCTCCGGCAGCGACGCCATCGTCTCCCCATCAGGCCAGCCGTCAATCAGGCTCCGCCGCGCGCGCGCGCCGCGTACCTCCTCGATAGGCCGGGTCAGATCGCGGTCGAGGTCCACCCCGCCATAGGCCATCGGATAGTCGCCGTCAATAATCAGCATCGCTCGCCACCTTTTTCCCCCACAGAGCCAAGCGGACAAGTAGTCCCCTCCCCCGTCGCAACGGGGGAGGGCTAGGGAGGGGGCCGGACCGCCCCCCATCTCCGTGCCTACGCAAGCGCCGGCAATGCCAATGGATCGGCCGTCTCGCGCTGCCACTGGCGCAGCCGGCGATCCAGTTCGCGGACCACCCCCGCGTTCTCGGCATCGGCGAAGACATTGTGCCGCTCCGCCGGGTCCGTCCGAAGATCATACAGTTCATGCTCACCGCTGGCGTGGACGTTCAGCTTCCACGAGCCGCGGCGGATGGTCCGTATCTCCGAACGGTCCGGGTCCACCGCCCCCGGCGCCAGCGGCGCGTGCGGGCCGGGCCTCGTCGGCACGGCATCGTCTTGGAGGCTCCCGTTCCACTCGATGATCGTCTGGCCTTCCTCCGGGGCGTCGTCACCATCTCGCAGCAACGGCACGAGGCTGCTCCCTTGCAGGTGGTCGGGCAACGGCTGACCGAGCAGTTCGAGCAGCGTCGGGACCAAGTCCACCTGTCCGACCGGCGTCGCCAACTGCTGTGGCGGTAAGCCGGGCACGCGAATGATGAACGGGATTTGCGCCGACGGCTCGTACAGCACGCTCTTGTTCAACAGCCCGTGCTCCCCCATCATGTGACCGTGATCGGAGGTGTAGACGACAATCGTGTCGTCGGCGAGACCAAGCTCCTCAAGGCGGTCGAGAATCCGGCCCACGTACTTGTCCACCAGCGTACACAAGCCCCAATAACGCGCCTTTAGCTCCTTCCACCCCCACTCGTCGTTCGACTTCATCCAGTCGGGATGGCCGGCCATGTAGTCTCCCGCGTAGGCGCCGCGCAGGCGCCGATACCGCAGCGGGACGCTCGCCTCCATCTCTCCGAACCACGTATCCGGCAGCGTCATGTCCTCGGCTTTGTAGAAGCCGTTCAGCGGCCCGCTGAAGGGCGCGTGCGGTTCCAGATAGTTCACCGACAGGAAAAAGGGCTGGTCGCGGTGAGCCTCCAGAAACCGGAGCGCCGCGGCGGTCTGGAAGGCCGGCTTTCCGTCCTCCTCCGGCAGCGCCGCAGCGGTGTGGCGAGCAAAGGTCATACCGTCCAAGTGCGGATCGGTGGGCGTGTACCCACGCGCCTCCAGAAACCGGTGGTAGGAGCTATACCCTTCCGCGGCATGGCTGCGAGCATACCCTTCCTCGGTGCTTACCCAATGGTCGAAGCCGCGTTGCGCCTGGAGTTCGTTGCCCAAGTGCCACTTCCCGTTGTAGCCCGTGACGTAGCCGGTCGGCCGCAGCAGCTCGGTAATCATCGGGATACCCGGATCGGGCACGATGTTGTTGTCCACGACGCCGTGCGTGTGCGGGTATACCCCGGTCATCACCGTGGCGCGCGCCGGGCTACAGACCGGCTGGGCACAGTAGGCATACTGGAAGTGCGCGCCGCGCTGCGCGAGCCGCTCCAGATTCGGCATCTGCAGCCGTGGGTCCTTGCTCGGCCCGACCGTATCGGCCCGCTGCTGGTCAGTCCACAGCAACAGCACATTCTTGGGGCGGTCAGCCATGCCTTCCTCCTCGCAACCGTTCCGGCCCGGTACTGCACCTAACCCCCGGCCCCTTCCCTCCAAGGCCGGGGAACCTGCACAGCACCCTCTTAGCCCCTTCCCTTCAGGGAGGGGGTTGGGGGTAGGTCCAATCCCCGTCCCCCCGTCGGAACGGGGGGGCCATAGGGGGGCCGGTACCCACCTCACGCGACGTACAGCGCATAGAGCCGGGCGTCATCGCGCCGCAGCCCGTTGAAGTTCACCCGCAACCGAAACGGTCCGTCAATTTCGCCAACCGAGTCTCGGTCCTGCCACACCACCGGCTGCCGAATGCCCGGATCCCGCATGGGCACGCAGGCCGCGCCGGAGTAGCCCGGCAGCGGCCGGAATTGCTCGTCCAGCACTTCTACCGTAATCTCGCTATGCTCCCACAGCCCGGCCACGTTCACATACACCCGCGCCGGCGTGTCGCTGACCTGTATCGGACAGGTGGTGCAGTGGCGCGTGCCGCGCTCCCAGCGCTCCGGGGGCCGCCGGTTCAGCTCTTCGGGCTGAAAGGCGCGGAAGCAGCCCAACCGGTCGCGCTTCCAGCGGGCCACGCGCACGCCGCCCGTAATCCACACGCTGTACCACAGCAGCGTCTCATCGCCCCAGTTGCACATCCCCTGCCCGTGACTGAGCGCCGGCCCGCCGATGATCGGCGGCAGCCCTTCCTGCGGGAACAGCGCGCCGGCGCCACCCTGCTCCTCGATGGCCGGGACGAGCCGGAAGTCGGGGAACGGCTCATGGTAGTGCAGCGCGTTGTGGCTGATGACCAAGCCGAGGTCCATCGTCAACAGCCCGCGGTCGCCGGACGGGTGGCCGTGCCAGCTGTCGTAGACGCCGAGAATCACGTTGCCCCGGTCCCACAGGCCGGCGCCCAAGTGGACTTGCTCGCCGGCGTTCCGGCTGGTCGTGATGCCGGCCATATCGAGTAAAGGCAGCGGGTCGCGCCGGAACCCACGCGCCGTGGCCTCCGTCCAGTGCTCGAAGTCGTAGGAAGCGCAGGTGACAAGCTCACGGGCCGTACCGAAATGGAAGCCCCCGTGCCCGTTGATGTAGTAGCAGTCGTTGTGCCGGATCACGCCGCTCATCTCCAGCATCGGCCCGACCGGATTGTGTGGTGACTCGGTCCAGCGCAGGCCGTCGGGACTGAACGCGACGGACAAGAGCTTGTCGTACTCGCGGCATTCGAAGGCGAGCTTGTACCGCCGCTGCGGGTCCGGGTCGTCCGGGTCGTAGAGCACGGGCACGGAGAGCAGATCGCAGGCGCCGTTCCGCAGATCAACGAGGTTGTTCTGCGTGCTCCCGTTGTACTCCACCAAGCCGAGCGCCGGCTTCTCCCACTGCACCCCGTCGCCGCTGACCGCGTAACAGAGCCGGTCCGCCCGGTACCCGTCGCGGCTGCCGGCGCCCATGTACCACATCCGTAGCTCGTCGCCGCTGGGAATCACCGCCCCATAAAACCGGACGCGCATGTCGTCGGGTGCGCCCGCCGGCCCCGGCAGCACGACCAGCGACTCGCGCCCACTTGCTTTGGAGCTGACCATATGCAGCCGTAGCCCCGACGTGAACGGGATGCTGGCCTCGTCGAACGGAAACAACACCGCCTCGCGGACCCGCGCGTGGGGATACCCGTTTTGCACTTCGATCATGCTTGCTCCCGATCTGGCCGATCAATCTCGCTCCGGCCCTGCTGCCGGACGGCGGATTATGACGAGCACCTCGCAGTGCTACCGCACTGCCGCTCCCGCCGCGGTCCTCCTATCCTAGCCGTTCCGCACCGCGCCGGCCCGCTGCCGCATTCCTGACAGGAGCAGGTAAAGGGGTATAACACGCTAGAGTTGGCGGTAGGGGCACGGCATGCCGTGCCCCTACCCTTGAGGGAGCGCGAGCAGACAATGCCGGATCGTAGTCTCCGAGATGCTAATGGGTACGAGCCTCCAATCTGAGTCTTGACGAACGAAAATGATTCGTCTACACTAATTCTCGAAAAAAGCGGCGATAATTCGCTGGAGTAAGGAGAGGCTACGTGAGGAAGATTGTGGCGCTGTGTGCGTTGATAGCCCTGACCGGCAGTCTGCTGGCCGGCTGTGATATCGGGGCGAGCGGACCGAGCGACGAGATGAAGCGTTCGGCCGTCGCCAACTACGCGAATGGAGTGCATAACCTCTACTCGCAGAGCCTGGCCTCGGCCATGGCCATGGACCAGGCCATTGATCGCTTCCTGGCCGACCCGACCCCGGCGCATCTGGAAGCGGCCAAGCGCATGTGGCTCCTGGCCCGCGATGACTATGGCCTGACGGAGGTCTTCCGCTTCTACGACGGCCCCATAGATCATCCCGAGAACGGCCCCGAAGGTCTGATCAATGCCTGGCCACTCGATGAGGCCTACATTGACTACGTGGAAGGCGATCCCAACGCCGGCATCGTCAACAAGGCCAGCGAGTTCCCGCAGATTAATGCCGATCTGCTGGTCTCCCTCAACGAGGAAGGCGGCGAGGAAAACGTGTCCACCGGCTGGCACGCCATTGAGTTCCTGCTGTGGGGGCAAGACATGAACAAGGACGGGCCGGGCGCGCGGCCGGTCGAGGACTACACAACCAACGCCAATGCCACGCGGCGCGCTACCTACCTCCGGGTGGCATCCGACCTGCTGCTGACCCATCTCCAGGACATGGTGAACGCTTGGGCGCCGGGGCGCAGCGACAACTATCGTGCCGAGTTCGTCGCGCTAGACCTGGACGAGGCGTTACAGAAGGTCATCACCGGCATGGGCGAGTTGAGTCGCGGCGAGCTGGCCGGTGAGCGGATGACCGTTGCATACGAGGAGCGCTCCCAGGAAGACGAGCACTCGTGCTTCGCCGACAACACCACGGCGGACATCATCGCCAACGCCCTCGGCATCCAGATGGTCTACGCGGGCGACTACGGCGCCGTGTCCGGCACCGGTATCAGAGACCTGGTCGCCGCCCACGACGAGACGTTAGCGGAGCAGCTCGAAGCTCAGATTCGGGGCAGCGTGAACCTGGCTCGCGCTATTCCGGCACCATTCGACCAGCACCTGCTGGAGGGCGTGTCCGACCAGTCTGCTGGCCGGCAGGCTATCCAGACGACGATTTCCTCGCTCGAATCCCAAACCGACACCATTGTGGATGCCGCCCAGCACATCGGCATTACCATCAGCGTCAGTTAGCTGGACCTGGTTATGGTCCGTTCTAGGTTCTGGGTGCTGGTCGCCGGCGTTCTCCTGCTGGCGACCGCACTCGGATCATTGTATGGCTGTGACCTGGGCGGGGACGATACTGACTTGGAGTTGGTGTACGACGAGTTGCTCGGCGGTGAAACCACGGCGTTCAGCGCCGGCCGCAACGCCTTTGAGCTTTCTGCCCGCAACCTCACCAACGAGGAACGGCGCACTTTTGAGGTCGGTGATAGCTTCTTCAACCAGAACTGGGTCACCGCCCCGGCCTCAACCGAAGCTCGCGACGGATTGGGGCCGACGTTCAACGCCCAGTCCTGCTCCTCCTGCCACAGCCACGACGGTCGCGCCAAGCCACCGGATGACGACGATGACCCGGTGCGGGGTCTGTTGCTCCGGCTGAGTGTACCGGGTGACTCTGGCCCGGTGGATGAGCCAACCTATGGCGGGCAGTTGCAGGACCGCGCCATTTTGGGTGTCCCGGTCGAAGGACGCATCTCCATCCGCTACGAAGAGCTACCCGGTCGTTATCCCGACGGTACCTCCTACTCCCTTCGCAAGCCGACCTACGTCATCGTGGAGCCGGCATTAGGCCGACTGCATCCGGAGGTCATGATCTCGCCGCGGATCGCCCCGGCTACCATCGGCATGGGCTTGCTGGAGGCGATCCCCGAGGAGCGCATCGTGGGGCTGTCCGATCCTGAAGATGCCGACGGCGATGGCATATCCGGCCGCGTCAACCGGGTGTGGGATGTTCGGCGTGGTCGCGTCGTCTTGGGCCGCTTCGGCTGGAAGGCCAACCAGCCCACCGTAGAGCAACAAGGCGCCGGCGCCTTCCACGGCGATGTCGGGATTACGTCGAGTCTTTTCCCCGATGAGAACTGCCCACCGGCGCAGACTGCCTGCCAGCAAGCGCCCACTGGCGGATCACCCGAGATTCCGGAGGCCCGGTTGGCCAAAGTGACCTTCTACGTGCAGACCTTGGCCGTGCCGGCCATGCGCCGTGTGGATGCCCCCGAAGTTCGCCAAGGAGCGCGCCTGTTCGTCGAAGCGCAGTGTGCCGCCTGCCATACGCCGCGCCACGTGACGGCCGAGGATCACCCGGTACGGCCGCTCCGCGGCCAGGTCATCTTTCCCTACACCGACCTGCTGCTCCACGACATGGGCGCAGACCTGGCCGATGGACGGCCCGACGGCCTGGCCTCCGGGCGCGAGTGGCGCACCCCGCCCCTGTGGGGCCTGGGCCTCATCGAAGTCGTCAACGGTCATACGACGCTCTTGCACGACGGGCGCGCACGGAACATTGAGGAGGCCATCCTCTGGCACGGCGGAGAAGCGCAGCAGTCGCGTGATTACTTCATGAACCTGTCGGCGGAAGAGCGCGCGGCGCTGCTGGAGTTCCTGAGGGCGATCTGATGTCTCGAATGCTACGAATTCTACGATTGCCCTTCCTCGGTGCCCTCCTCATCCTCGTTGGGGGCTGCACCCCGAGTGCAGCCCCTGACGAATCCGAGGTACTCATCAGCCTCACCGACCGCATTATCGTCCCCGGCTACGAGGCGCTCGCCGCAGAGGCGCAAGACCTACGCCAGGCGCTCGACGGCCTGTGCGCTACCCCCTCCGACGCCACATTGCAGGCGGCGCGGCAAGCGTGGCGGGACGTTCGCGTGCCGTGGATGCGGTCGGAGGTGACCTGGTTCGGTCCAGTCATGGACCGGCGCGCGGTAAGCCTCATGGACTGGTCCACTACCGCGCCCGAACGGATCGAGACGATGCTGGCGAATAATCCGGCCGTAACCGAGGCGGCCGTCCGCGAGGGACTCTCCTCCACGCAGCGGGGTCTCGGCGCCATCGAGTACCTGCTGTTCGACAGCGGGGCGCTGGAGAGCCTGTCCAACCCCGCCTCCGCCCGCTGCCGGTACTTGGCCGCCCTGGGCCGTGTGGTCGCTTCCGAGGCTCAGGCCATCGTGGCCGACTGGACGGAAGCCGGGGAGAAGGGTCGCGCGTACCGGGACTTCTTCACCGGCCGCTCGGCCAGCTCCCTCTTGAAGGGACAAGCCGTCGCCGAGTTGGTGCGAACCCAAGTCTTCCTGCTCCGGACCATCACGGACATGCGGCTGGCAGCCGCCCTGGGACTGCGCGAGGGTGGCCCCGATCCCGCGGCGATCCCCGGCGGAGCCGGCCACAACTCCCTGGAGGACCTACACCAAGAGATACTGGGGATGCGGGACATGTACCTAGGCCACGACGGGAGCGACGACCAAGCGGACGCGCTCGGTATTTCCGCGCTCATCGTCCCCTTGTCCGACGAAACGGACCAGCGCATGCGCGACCACTTCGCGGCGGCACTCGCGGCCATTGAAGCCGTAGAGCTGCCACTGCACGTTGCGCTTCAGGAGCAGCCGGAGCGGGTGAAGGCGGTACATGAACGGCTGCTGGACCTCCGGCGCACGCTCAATACCGAGGTCGTCAGTTTGCTCGGTGTCTCCGTCGGCTTCAGCGATACCGACGGAGACAGCCTCCGGTAGCGCCGCGGGCCACGCAAGCCGCTGCTACACGCCACTGGTGCCGCAGCTCATCAATGAAGATTGCCAACTATTCTGGGTAGTGGGGCACAGTCTATCCCCTCCCCCGTCGGGACGGGGGAGGGCGAGGGAGGGGGCCGGACCACGACCTAAATCAAGTGAGAAACCTTCATCGGTCCGCCGTTGGAGCCGGCAGCACCCACGTGCTGGGGCGCAACCCCGGCTCGACGCGAGCCAAATCCACCGCCGGGTCTATGAACCGCGCCGCCGGCCGGCCGTTGAAAGACACGTAGGCGTCGGCCCGCACCTCGACGCTACGCCCCCGCCGCTTGGCGTCCGCGGCAATGAGGTGGGCGGTCGCCAGGATCATGTCCGGCTGGTAGGCCATGCGCTCGACTTGCAGCGGGACAAGGTGCTCCTCCGGATACGCCAGCCACTCCTCGCCGGTTGACGGATCGGTCACCCGAAAGCGAACCTGCCCCGTCTTTTCGGTCAACATAATCCTCCATGCAAAGCGGTAGCCGTCCTCGTTCCAGCGCACGTTGCCAGGGTAGGCCCAGTGGCGCAGCGGCACCGCCACTTGCACGAGAGCAACGAGCAGCAGCGCAACCACCCCGGCGCGGGCGCGCCAGGTCGGGCGGAACACAGCGGGGAGTGCCCGCTCCGTCCGCTCAGGAGCGCCCGCGGACGCCACGCTGAACCGGCGGCGTAATCCGGCCAGCAGTCGCTGCGGCCAGTCGGGCGGGAAGAAGATCAGCGCCCCGGCACTCATAATCCAGGGGAACATCCCGATGGGAAATAGCAGCCAGGTCAGCAGGTGAAACACCACCAGGACGACATACGCGATGGGCCGGCTGCGCCGCCACAGCAGCCAGCCCACTATCGTCAGATCAAAGGCGGCCCCGGCCCAGCTCATGGCGTAGGCCACCCACGCCTCCTTGAGCAGCGGCCCGACCAGCAGCAGGTCGCCACTGTTGTACAGCCAGATTCGCAGCGGTTGGGCGTGGAGCAGCCAGTCGGGGTTCAGCTTGGCAATACCCGCAAATAGATAGACCACTCCGACTTGGGCACGCAGCGCCCAGTGTACCCACGCCGGCAGTGTGTGCTCCCACCATGACGATGGCTCTCGCCGGGCATCCAGTGCAGCCGTCCGATTCAGCGGCATGAAGATCATCAGCAGACTGACGAGACTGACCCAGTAGTAGTGGTTGAGATAGGTCGTCTTGTCTATCAGCTCTATGTAGGTGAACAGGAGGAAGAACGCCACGATGGAGAGCTGGTAGCGATACCCGAGCGCCACCCCCAGGCTCGCCAGACCCAGCAAGGCAAAGTGCAGGTACATTCCCCAAGCCGGCCAGGGTTGGACCCACCCGAACCCGTAATACGTGAAGTGGTGCGCCGGCTCTACATAAAGATCGGCAACCCAGCCCTGAGCGATGAAGCGACACACCGCCACAAACCCCAGCAGCCCGAACATGATCCGGAATGCTGCGGCCGATCCGCCGCTCACGGGCCGAGCAGCAGCCACGACTGCACCGTCGAGGCAGCGGAGGAGCGGCGCTGCGGAGAGGCTGCGGGCAGGCTTGCTCATGTGTACCGGCGCCGGTAGTGTGCCTGCCGTTAACTATACGCCTCGCATCCTAGCTCCTACCCTGGCCCTGCCGATTCCGACGCGGGCAGGAAGAGATGGTCCCCCCGTCGCAACGGGGGGACCATAGGGGGGCCAGCGGCCCCCGCCGCCGTGTCAAGCTGGCCGTTGGCCGTTGATCGCCCTCAACTAGCTACCGTAGAGCGCAAACAGCCTCGCGGCCCCGTAGAGCCAGCACCGCAGCTTGACACGGGTGCCGCTCAGCTCGGCGAGCTGCCGCTCCCGCCACTGGACCGCTATCTGCACGCCGTCCCGGTCAATGGGAACACAATCCTCGCCGCCAAAGCCGGGTAACGGTTCGTTGCTCGCTGCATCCAGCACTTCAACCGCCACCCAGCTGCGGCGCTGCTGCGTGGCGCTCACGTTGGCGCGGAGCGTGACTCCCCGCTCCGCGACGACCATAGGTGCGGTCGTCAGGTGTCCCGGTGTCTCGCGATCCGTCGTCTCCAGACCCACAAAGCCGTCGCGGCGCAGCGTCGCCAGCCCCATCCGCGACAGCCGCACGGCGCCGGCCGAGTCGTACTGAAGTGCCGCCGGCTCGTTCGACGCCGGCCAGTCGGTCCACTCCTCGCCCTGGCCGCAGTAGTACAGATAGAGCGTGTCGTCTTTGACCACGAGCTTGTCCGCGATCACCAGCATGCCGTCATCCCAGCTTCCCCGTGGACCGCGGGGGATCACGATTTGGTGCGGCTGGAGGCGCGTGTAGTGCTCGCCATCGCGGCTCACCGCCAGCCGGATGTCGGCGCAATAATTGCCGAAATTCCCGGTCCCGTTCGGCAGATACCACCCATACTCGTAGAGCATGATGTACTGGCCGGCATAGGGCGCCAGTAGCAGGAAGTGGTTCTCCTGTTCGAGTCCGTCGTTGGGATGCAGGATGGGATTCGCCGGGCTGGCAACCAAATGCTCGATGTCCGGCCCGTAGCCCAGGCACTTCGTCCGTACCAACGCCGGCCCCGGCTTATTCGATGGATGCGTGGTCTGCCAGACGATCTTGTACCGGCGCTGCGGATCGGGGTCCTGGTCGTCGCGCACCAACACCACAATATCTGGTGTGCGTCCTTGCCACTCGGGCAAGGCGATCTCGGCGCCTTCCTGCCAGTGGATACCATCCGCCGAATAGGCTGCTCGAATGGGGTGCTGCCTCGTCGGCCCCTTGAGGATCGTTTTGTAACGCCGGGCCGGATCGCCCCCCGGCCGCTCCTTGATGACCGGTCCCCAGCCCTGGAAGCAAATGTTGTTGTCCTTGTTGCCGTTGTACTCGTGCCGACCCAGACGCGGTTTCGTCCAGCGGATGCCATCCTCACTGTACGCATACCCGGTCGCCCACCAACGCTCCGTGCTCAGGTCGGTCCCGTGATACCAACACTTGAAGAGCCTGTCTTCCTCGTCGTAGATGACGGAGCGCGACGCCCAGGGTGCCGCTTGCGCCGAATCCCACTCGTGGATATCGCCCAGGGGCAGCAGGGGATTGTCGGGATGCTTGGTCGCGGTCATCACTCGCGGGACGACGTTGTGAACCCTCTCGACCGCATCCATGTCGAAGAAGAGGAGTCGTGTCCCCGCTTCCAGGCGCAATCCATCGGCGTTTGCCGGTACCATGACGCACCTCCCTCGGTGCTGCGGCGGTAGTATGTCTGCCGTTAACTATACGCCGCACCTCCAGCCCCCTCCCTAACCTTCCCCCGTCCCACGGGCTGACTGGGGTAGGTAAGGGCCAAGCTGTAGGGGCGCAACATGTTGCGCCCGTCCCCCCGCACAGCGGGAGAACCATAGGGGAGCCGGACCGGGGAAGGGCTGAGAGTGGAAGGAGGCAGCAGCATGGGCAGGCTGAGTCGGCAGGAGATCAACACAATTCTGCGGGAGCCGCATATCTCGATTATCTCCACCGTGCGCCCCGACGGTACCCCGCACATGACGCCGGTGTGGCACCTGGTGGACGGCGAGCAGGTGGTTGTCGCGGTGGAGAATACCTCCGTCAAGGCGCGAAACGTGCGCCGCAATCCGCACGTGGCGCTCTGTATCGCCCTCAACGAATCCCCGCAGCGGTGGCTCCTGGTAAACGGCACCGCGACGATTGCACACGAGCGCATCCCGGAGCTAGTGCGGGCGCTATCGCTGCACTACCTCGGCGCTGAAGAAGGCGCCACCTATGCCGCGGACGTGCTGCGGAAGCTGCAATTCGTACTGCTGCGAATCAGCCCCACCAACATGATCGGCTTCGACGGCCAGGAGTAGGAGGTCTCCTCCACCCTCACTCGCTCACCCGTTGCGACGGGGGAGAGAACTGCCCGTCCCCCCGCCGCAGCGGGGGGACCATAGGGGAGCCGGACCGCACAACCCCTGGCTGACCGCGAGCACACCGGCTATCCTGTCGTGTACGAGTGGCAGAGCGAGAACGCCCGGTCCTGCGGGAGGAAACGATGCGATTGATCCTGGTTGGCTGCGAGTATGCCGGCAAGACCACCCTCGCCGATGCACTCCAGGCCTGGGGCTTGGAGCGCGGGCGCAACTTTCACATGGACGACCACTTCACCATTCCCGATGCCCAGCACGTCAGCGAGGAAGAGCAGGAGGCCATGCTCGCCCTACCAGGGGCGATCAAGGAACGCTACCAACGCTTTCAAATCCAGTATCACGTGCATCTGCTGCACCGCTACGACGACATTATCCTGGTCGGGTTTCACATTGAGGAGGCCATCTACGGCCCGCGCTACTACTATCCCGGTCTGGCGATGACCTACGAACGCCAGGTCGAGCCGGAATTCCCGCGCGACGCCGTCCTGGCGCTGCTCACCGCCCGTCCCGAGGTGATCCGTGCCCGCATGGCCGCAGCGCCGCACCGCCATTCCGTCGTCCCACCGGCCGACGTCGAGGCCGTGCAGCAGCAGTTCGAGGCGGCCTATGGCGCCTCCTGGGTACCGCGCAAAGTGCGCCTCGACACCTCTGACCTACGCCCCGATCAAATCCTCGACCAGTTCTTGACCGTCGTGCGCCCCCGCTTGAACGTCCGCGACCTGCTCCTCCTCAACAGCCGCTAGCCCCAGCGGGGGTAGGCGGCCGGAGCATCCGTAGGGGCGCAGCATGCTGCGCCCGTCCCCCTGCGTAGCGGGAGGACCGTAGGGGGACCATTTGTACCTAACCATCAGCCTCTTACCTCACATACGGAATGGAGGCATGATGACTGGCGCTTCAGCGGTGTCTATATCTCGAACGGGTTCAGCCACTCTACACCGAGTTGGCTAAAGTCGCGCACGTTCCGCGTCACGACCGTCAGTCCGTGAACGAGGGCTGTCGCCGCAATCATGGCGTCCTGATTCAGATTAGCCGACTTTCCGTGCTTTAGCCGCGCCCACGTCCGGAAAGCGGGCACATCCATCGGCAATACCTGGTAGGAGACGAGTATCTCGTCGAGCCAAGACTCGAGCACCGCTGCGCTTATCTCATCTTGCTCACGTGCTTTCTCGATGCCTGCTTGTATTTCTCCCACCGTCACGACGGATACAAAGAGGTGCTGGGGTGATGTCTGCGCGATCCAAGCCAAGACGGCCTCGTGCGGCCATGGGCGACGTAGCTCCGAAATGACGTTAGTATCCAGGAGATACATCGGCCTATGGCGTGTGGGGCTTGACACCGTGGCGGGACTCGGGCAGCGGTGTTAGCTGCTCAGTCCTCGCTCCCGGCCTCAGCAGCAGCTCCTTCAAGCTGGGCCTAGTCGTGTCTTCCGCCACCGGCTCGCCGGAGGTAAGCGCGCGGCGGACAGTCGAGGCAAGATGCTGCTCCAGTGCCTGCCGGAACGCCTCTCCGAGTTGTGGGGTGACAGGTGAAAGCCGCTGGAACAGTGCCTGCTGAAGTACCTTCTCCCGCTCCGGAGCAGCCGATGGTAGCTGCCGCTCTAGCACCTGCCGGAATGCCTCCCCAGGCATGGGGGGAGACTGTGACAACTGCCGCTCCAGCGCCTTCTCTAGTGCAGGGATGGCCAGCGACAACTGGAGCCGCAGGACCTGCCGCAGCGCTTGCTCTAACTCCGCATTGCTCAGTGGAGTCCGCTTGGCAGCGATGGTGGTCTGTGCCGTCATGTCGCCATCCTCACCCCACGCTGCGCCCGTCTCCCTGCGTAGCGGGGGGGCCGTAGGGGGGCCATTTGTACCTAACCCCCGGCCCTTTCCCTTCAGGGAGGGGGTTGGGGGCAGGTATGCTCACGGGTAATAGTGGTGCCGGGGAAGGGATTCGAACCCCCACGCCCTCATCGGGCAACTGATTTTGAGTCAGCCGCGTCTGCCATTTCGCCACCCCGGCGGCTGGATCGGCACAAGCACGGTACGGCTTGGGGCCGGACGGCTGCCGGCCCTCGCCGCTCCAAAGATCAATTATAGCCATAGACCCAGCCCCGGCAGCAACCTGCGCGGGAAATGCCCACTCACCGTCGCTCGTGTACCATCCTTGAGCACGATTAACCGCACGCACGCTCCCCAACGGCCTCTATGGGACGCATACGCTGGGCGTATCTAGCCGCGATCTGCTCCTGCTGGGGCTGGGCGTCGCTCTACCCCGGCAGCGAGTTGGCCCTCGCCGAGGTCGAGCCGTTCATTATCGTCTGGTCGCGCGCCACTGTGGCGGGCCTGGCCCTCGCGGCGCTCACGTGTCTGCGTCTCGGCGGCGTCCGCGCCGGCCTGTCCCGTATGCGCGACGAGCTACGCGCCCAGCCCGGCAAGGTGCTGCTCTTGGGCACGATGGCCTTTGTGGTCACGTCGTCCCTCTCCGTTTCATCGCAGGTGTTCCTGCCCGGCTCGGTCGCGGCGCTCTTGACCGGTATCGGACCGCTGTGGATTGCGCTCGGCGCATCCGCGCTCGGTCACGCGGCACGACCATGGTATCTGCTCGGCGGATCATTGCTGGCCTGTGTTGGTGTCGGTGCCGTGGTGCTAGGTCAAGACGCCGGTGGGGAGGGCGGCGCGTGGTGGCAGCTTCTCGCCACTGCCGACTGGCGCGGAGTCATCCTCGCCCTGACGTGCAGCCTCGCCATCGCGGCTGCGATATTGGTCGCGCGGCGCACGGTGGCCGGGCGTGATGCCGTGGCGATCACCGCCGTCGCCTGCTGCTGGGCCGCCCTGGCCTTGGTGCCGCTGGTCCTCATGATCGGCCCAGGCTTCCGGTCCCTGTTCGCTGCCAGCCGTTCCACCCAGCTCATCCTCGTCTACCTCGGCCTCGGCAGCACCGCGTTCAACTTTGCCCTCTGGTACTTTGCGTTGAGCCGACTGCCCGCCACCCGCATCGCCCACTTCCAATATCTGGTGGCGCCGCTGGGGGTGCTGTTGAGCGTGCTCGTCTTGGGCGAGCCGCTGACGGCGAGCCTGGTGGGTGGCGGTGCCGCCATCCTCGCGGGTATCATCGTGGCGCAGCGCGGCGCAGGTATCGCTGTGCAGCAGTCCCGACTGCTCCCTCAGCGCAATCCGACGCGGGCTGCGGCAGTGCCGGCGGAGCGTGTCGCCGCCGCTGTGCTGGGGCGCAAGGCCGGGACGTTCGCTCGTTGGCTAGTGAGATCCGATGACCGTTGATGTCGAGGCACCGCCCTTCAGTCCGCAGCAGATCGTGTCGTTCGCCCGCGATGGCTATGCCGTCGTGCCGGGCCTCTTCAATGCGGCCGAATTGCAAGAACTGATCGCTATCTGCAACGACTTGCACGCCCAGGGCGAGATACCCGGCTGTTTTCATGCCCTGTCCCCGGTTGAGACCTCTGATCCGCTCTTGCTGTATCCGCGCATGATGCAGCCCCATCGCGTCAACCGGACGGCACTCCGCTACCTCCTCAGCCCCCGCTGGGAGCCGCATCTGCGTGCCCTATTGGGCGAGGCGCCCATCGCCGCGCAGAGCATGTTCTACTGGAAGCCGCCAGGGGCGCGGGGCCAGGCGCTCCACCAGGACAACTTCTATCTGAAGGCCTACCCGGACACGTGCTTGGCCGCGTGGCTCGCCGTTGACCCCGCCGACCGCGAGAACGGCGGCCTGTTCGTCGTTCCCGGCAGCCATGCCATGGACCTCTTCTGCCCGGAAGAGGCCGATCCCACCATCTCGTTCACCAAAGAATTCGTGCCGGTGCCCGAGGGCTTGCAACCCGTGCCCGTTGATCTCGACGCCGGCGATGTGCTGTTCTTCGGCGGCAACTTGATCCACGGCTCGGAGCCAAATCGCAGTCGGGATCGCTTCCGCCGCTCCTTCATCTGCCACTACGTCGGCGCGTCGGCGGAAGAGATCGCCCGCAGCTACAAGCCCCTCCATCGCTTCGACGCCACCCGCTTCGACATAGCGACGGCGACCGGCGGCGGCCCCTGCGGCACCCCCCTTAGCTGAAGGCCACCCCTAGGGAAACACCACGGCCTGGTCAAGGCCACCACAGCGCGTGAACAATGGCGCTTTGCTCGGCTCCCCTATGGCCCCCCGCTCCGCAGGAGGACGGCGCGTTCCCTCCCCCGTCGCAACGGGGGAGGGCCAGGGAGGGGGCCAGGGGATAGGCGTACCTACCCCTGTCCCCGCCCTAGCCGGTGACCACTGCCGGCGCCCCGGTCTCGGCCGAGCGCCAGACGGCTGCGGAGAGTTGCACCACCTGCCGGCCGTCTTCCGCCGTCGCGCCGGCCAGCGCCGTCCGACCGCGGATTACGTCCACGAAGTGGTGGTCGGGGCTGGTCGCTGGCGGTGAGGTGGGGAGGGTGAGCGGCTCGGCGTGGTCGGCCCGCTGCCACTCCACCCACGGCTGGCGCGGCCCCTGCCCCACGGTTCGGTAGTGCAGCGTGCCCTCGCTGCCGGCGATGGTGATGTCCGTCCCGCCGCCATGCACGTTACCGCCGATGGCGATGGTCGCAATCACGCCGCCCTCGAACTCGGCCATGATCGCGGAGTTCACGTCCACTTCCAGCGTGAAATACTGTTGTGCTGCGGTCACACGTGTCGGCGCCAGACCCACGAGGTGCAACACGAGGTCAACGAGGTGACTGCCGGAGTCGTTGAGCTGACCACCGCCCGCCAACTGCTGGATCACCCGCCACGATTCCCCGGTGCGCTGAATGCGGCCCAAGTTGTTCGTGTACCACGACTGGTGGAGCTGGGCCGTAACAAACTCCACGTCGCCGATGCCGCCGGTGCTGATGACCTGCTTCATCTGCTGGACGCTCGGCTCGAACCGCCGCTGGTACGAGACCATCACGATCTTGCCCGTTTCGTCGCGCGTCGCGATGACCTCGGCCGCCTCCTCAGCCGTGTTGACCATCGGCTTCTCCACCAGCACGTGTACCCCGGCACGCAGCGCGGCAACGATCTGCGGATGGTGGAGCGCGTGAGGCGACGAGATCACCACCCCATCGGGCTGCACAGCGTCGAGCATCCGCTCGTGGTCGGTGAACGTGGCCGCCGTGGCGAGCGCCGGGTGCCGTTCCCGCAGCGCTTGAGTGGTCGCCGTCACCGGGTCCACCAGCGCAACGATGCTGACATCATCCTGGTCGAGCAGGCGCGGGAGGTGCGCGTTGGTCATGTTCCCCCCACAGCCGATCAGCGCGAGGCGAGTTGGCTCTGCCATGAAGATATGTCTCCTTCCGCCGCCCCCGGCCCACCTTACGACGCGCTCCGCCGTCGTACATGGCCTATGCTAGTCGAGTGCCGGAGCGCCGGCAAGCTCCTAGCCCAGCCTGCGCTACCATACCCGCACGGGAGGGATCATGGCTACGAGCATCGAATGGCGGCTCTTAACCGATCAGCAGACCTACCTCTTCACCGACTTTCGCCACATAGACCCCGGTGACCTGGAATGGCTTGCGCCGGACGGCAAGCCGCTGCCCACCAAGCCGGGCGCGGAGTCACCGCCGGCACCGGACGACCCCGTTACCCTGGCCAGCTATCGCTCGCAGCGCCAACCCCACGGCATCCGCCTGGAAGCACAGCCGGCGCAGAAGATCGGACCACTCGACCAGGACATCGGCATCAACGCCCTGCTCTATGAGGGCGGCCGGTATCGCCTCTGGTACTGGGTGGGCAAGCACGCACACTACGCCGAGTCCGACGACGGGTTCACCTGGCGGCTCCCGAACTTCGACCGCTATGAGATTGCTGGCAGCACCCGGAACAACGCCTTCTTCGGTGTCCCCCCGGAGCGCGGCCAGCACAACTTCGACGGCTTCACGGTCTTCAAAGACCCCAGCGCCCCGGCCGGCGAGCGGTACAAGCTGGTCTTCATGGCGCACGTGCCGCCGGACGAATTCGAGCGGCGCTGGGCCGAGTACCAGGCGCTCCATCCGCGCTATCAGGACGTGCGGCTGCGACCGGGCAAGTTCACCTGCGTCTACGGTGCTGTGTCGCCGGACGGCCTAGACTGGACGCTGCTCCCGGAGCCGCTCTTCACGCATTTCACCGATACCATCACGACGGCCTACTACGACACCTGGTTGGGGCGCTACGTGCTGTATACCCGCATGTACCTCCAAGGCCGGCGCTGGGTGGGGCGCACCGAAACGGCCGACTTTCGCCGGTGGCCGCCGGTCGAGCCGCTGCTGTGGCCCCGTATAGACGAGTCGCCCTCGAACGACATCTACACCAACGCCCGCACGTCATATCCCGGCGAGCCGAGCTACCATCTGATGTTCCCGATGTTCTACGAGCGCTGGAATCAGATTTCGCGCATTCGGATGTACGCCAGCGCCGATGGGATCGTGTGGAACGAGGTGCCGGGCGGCGCGGTCATCAATCCGGGGACGCCGGGCGAGTGGGACTCGGAGTTTCTCGGTGCCGGCACCGGCCTGGTCCCCCTGGGTGACGAGCGTGTCGGGCTACTCTATTCCGGCACGTCCTACCCCCACAAGTACCCGCGCTGGCCCCACGTGATCGCGGCCGCCCGGACCGGCTGGGCCTGGTGGCCCCGTGACCGCCTCGGCGCCGTTGTCGCCGACGAGGAAGGCGAGTTCTGGACGTTCCCGGTACAGCCCCATGGGCGCGAGCTGCGAGTGAGCTTCCAGGCGCGAGGCGGCGGTGGCGTGTGGGTCGGCATCCACGGCCAGCCGGGGCGGTCGGTGACGGACTGCGACCCGCTCCACGGCGACTCGCTCACCCAGACGGTGCGCTGGCACGGCGAGTCGGACCTCGGCACCGCCGAGGGCGCCCCGGTAGTGCTGCACTTCAAGCTACGCGCGGCCAAGCTCTTCAGCTTTACCTGGGGCTAGGGAGTTGACAAGGGCAGGTACAGGCCAAGCCGTAGGGGCGCAACATGTTGCGCCCGTCCCCCCCCCCCCGCGTAGCGGGGGTACCAGCCTATGACATCGGCTATCGCCGCGTGGTCACGCCCGTCCCCCGTCGGGACGGGGGGACCATAGGGGGGCCTGGTGGTAAGGTGCCGCCGCCATCGAAATACCCTACACTCAGCACCGCAGCCGCTGCGATCCCATCCCATCAGTTGGGATGACCGGATATACCGAGAGGGGGGTTCGGCCTGATGTCCAGCCTGTACTGGATACCGTTCGTTTTCGTTGCCTACTTTGCGGTGCTTATTGGCATCGCCGTGGTGCGCTCCCGTCAGATACGGGAGATGTCGGACTACGTGCTGGGCGGCCGGCGGATGAGCGCCTTCACCACCGCCATGAGCGCCGGGTCCTCCTCGGCCAGCGCCGGCACCATGCTGGTCATCCCGGCCATCGCCTTCACTCAGGGCATGATCTCGGTATGGATACTGGCCAGCCTGGGCCTATGTTTCTGGCTCACCTGGAAAATGCTGGCAACAAGGCTGCGCCGCTACACGGTCGCCGCCGAAGAGGCGCTCACCCTCCCGGAGTTCCTGGAAAAGCGCTTCAACGATAAGACGGGTACCATGCGGACCCTCGCCGGTGGTATCACGATCTTCTTCGTCGTCTTCTACGTCAGCTCCGGCCTGATTGCCGGCTCCAAGCTGCTGGAATCGGTATTCGGGCTTCACGGGACGGCCGGTATCGTCATCACCCTGCTCGCCGTTGCCTCGTACACCTTCATCGGCGGCTTCGTGGCGGTCTCCAGAACCGACGTCTTTCAAGCCCTCATCATGCTGGCCGGCTTTGTCATCCTGCCGCTCACGCTCATCTTCGCTACGGACGACCTCTTTGGTACCGCGAGCGGCGTAGCACCCACCTACTGGAATCCACTGACCACTACCGAGGGTGAGCCGTTGGGCTTCTTCTTCCTGCTCTCCGCTCTCGGCTGGGGACTCGGGACCTTCGGCGCCCAGCGCGTGCTGCAGCGCTACATGGCGGTGGAAAGCGAAGCAAAGATACCCGCCAGCCGTGCCATTGGCACGGCATGGGTGGCCGTCATGCTCGTCGGCGGCCTGTTGCTGGGGCTATTTGGCCTGCCCGCTCTGACCGAAGCCGGCCAGTTGGCGGAGGTCCTGGAAGACGCGGAGCGGCTCTACTTCGTGGTCACACAGGTATTCTTCCACCCCGTATTCGTCGGTCTGCTCCTGACCGGGGTCATTGCGGCGATCATGAGCACGGCAGACTCACAGCTGCTGCTGGCCTCCGCGGTGGCCACCGACGACCTACCGTTCATCAGGCGCTACGCCTATCGGATGCGGTACCTCTATGCGGCCGGAGCCTATGGCCGCGTATGGCTCGGCCGCTTCCTCCTCGTGGTGACTGGCGTAATCGCCGCCGCGCTTGCCATTGGGAACCCGGAATCGGTACTCACCCTCGTCGAGTACGCTTGGGGTGGCATGGGAGCGGCCTTCGGCCCCGTCACCATTCTGGCACTGTATTGGCGTCGCTTCAATATCTGGGGCGCGCTTGCGTCGGTCATCACCGGGACGGTAACGGCCTCGATCTGGGGATATTTCTCCGGCGGCCCCGGCGGGATCATGGACATTCAGCCGGCCGCCCCCGGCTTCATCGTCGCCATACCCGTAGCCATCGCCGTGACCCTCCTCACGCCCGCGCCGTCCAAAGCGGTCGTGCGTGTGTTCGATCAGGTCAATGCCGACTGAAGTAGCTATCAGCCGTCAGCATTCAGCCCGGCGGCGGCTTACTAGCCCGTCCCCCCGTCGGGACGGGGGGACCATAGGGGGGCCAGAATCATCCCCTCCCCCGTCATTCCCGCGCAAGCGGGAATCCACCCGTATCTACCCGCCCAGCGTGTCGAGCAGCGCGACGACCCGGTCCGCCCACTGCTCCAGACTGTGCCTTTGCACCACCAGTTGGCGCATAGCCGCCGCTGCCGCGGCCCGCTCACCCTCCGTCCAGGCCAGCACGCCCTGCACGCGCGCGGCGAGCCGGGCTGCGTCACCCGCCGGGAAGGACAAACGCTCGCCCCACGCCGCCAGTTCGTGCTGCACGGCCGGATTGCTGGTCACGACCGGCACACCGCAGGACAGCGGCTCCAGTGCCGCTTTGTCCAGGCTGCCCGTGCGGCTGGTGTGGAGCAGGACCGCCGCGCGCCGGTACTCGGCCGGCATCGCCGCATAAGGCACATTCCCGGCAAACTGCACCGCCCGTTCCAGCCCCAGCTCACTCACGCGGCCCCGCAGACGCTCCGCATAGATTTCGTCGGATGGATAGAGCGGTGCGCCACAGATGCGGAGCAGCGGCGGCGCAGCCGTCCCGGCGCGAGCGTGCAGCGCGGCCAGCGCCTCGATGGTCGTCTCGTGATCCTTGGCCGGCGAGAGGCGTCCGACGCTGAGGAGCAAGGGGCCGTCTTCGTGCCGGTGGAGTGACCGCGGCAGTACATAGCGGTCGGTGTCAATACCGTGTCCCACGACCGTCAGCCGCTCGGCGCCCAGCGGATAGCTCCGGCGCGACGCGCTCACGACGCGGTCAACAAGCCGGTGAGCAATCTGCAAGTCGCGGCTGATGCCACCCTGCGCGTACCACAACACGAGCGGCACACCACGGAGCTTTGCCAGCGGGGCCGCGAGCGCCGCGTAGCGCGGCACCATATGGACAAAGATCGCCGTGACCCGCTCGGCCGGCGGGGCCGCGAACAGCACATGGCGCAACGTTGCGAACAAGCGTCCGAGTTGGCGATGGCGCGAGTCTCCCCGTTCTTTGCCGAGCGAGTGGACGGTCACGTTGGCCGGCGCATTGGGCGGCCGTCTCCCGGCCTGCTGGGCGAGGACCTGCACGGAGCGACAGCGCCGCGCCAGGGCATGAACCCAATCCGCCGTCACTCCGAGGATCGTGCTATCGGCAGCGTAGCTCTGCGTAGCAAAGAGCAGGTTCATCCATTTTCCCGTTCGTCATACGGCAGCGCCCGCCTCACCCTCGCGCCATTCCCGCTTTCGGAGACCTTTGCATAACTCGTCATTCCCGCGAAAGCGGGAATCCAGGCCGGCCGGAACGCTGACCTCTCTATAGCCCTCTGACTGGGGTAGGTACGGGCCAAGCCGTAGGGGCGCAGCATGCTGCGCCCGTCCCCCCGCCATGCGGGGGGACCATAGGGGGGTCAATAATGTACGCTCCTTATCTTGTCCATCCATGTAAATAACCCCCGGCCTCGTCATTGCTCTGAAATAGCCATTTCACCCTCTTTGGTGGCCCGGTCAAGGCCCCGGATTCCGGCGGAAGCCGGAATGACGGGAAGACGCTACCGCTACCACGCCGGCCAGCGTGGCGATAGTCCGGTCCAGGAGTACGTCCCAACGATAGGCCCGCACGTCTACCTGGGCAGCCGCGGCCAACTGTGCTCCCTCAGCCGGATCGTCGAGCAGGCGGCGCAGCGTAGCGAGCGTCGTCGCCCGGTCGTCCAGCGGCACCAAGAGGCCGTTGCGACCGGACTCGATCACCTCAGCATTCCCCCCCACGTCCGAGGCCACAATCGGTGTGCCGGCGTGCATCGCCTCCAGCATGACGTGGGATAGCCCCTCGTAGCGCGTGTGCAGCGTGAATACGTCGGCTGCCTGGAGATACTGCTGGACGGTGGCCTGCGAGACGCTGCCGGCAAAGCACACTCGCTCCGGCACGCCGGCGGTGACGGCCTCCCGCTCCAGCCGCTCGCGCTCCGGCCCGTCACCGACAATCACCAAGGTCACGTCGGGCGGCAGGTCCGGCACCAGGCGAATGAGAAACTCCAGGTTCTTCCACGGGTACAAGCGCGCGCAGGTCATCACCACGCGGCCCGTACCGAGCGCCAAACGGGCGCGGGCCGCGCTTTTGCCCTCACCATCGGCCCCACTCCCATGGGGAGCAGGGAGATCGTCAACCGCGAGCGCGTTTCTGATGACCACCACGTTGTCGGGCGAGACCCCCCAGCCGATCACCAGGCGTTTCAGGTACTCACTCGGCACGATCAGTTTGGTCACCAGCCGCGCGAACCGCCGCACGAGACCGCGCACAAGGCGCACGTTTAGACTGCCCGGCCGGCGTTGAAACTCGTCAATGCCGGCCGTCGTCCAGCCGCGCCGGAGCGCCAGCTCCCAGGCATTGTCCCCCACGATCTTCAGCACCACCGGCCGGCCCAACAGCCGTCCCGCCACAATAGCAGCCATTTCCGGGCCGGCTAGCCCGTTCACGTACAGCACGTCGGCCGTCCTGACCACCCGTAGCACGGCGACGAGAAAACGGGCCATGCGCTGGGGCAAGGGTAAGCCGCGCGACACCCTCGTGGTCAGCGACGACCACTCGTCGGCAGCGTTGGGCCGGTACTCCGGCGGCGCTCCGGCCACAATCCGCACTTGATGCCCGTGCGCGGACAGACTGGCCGCGAGCTTGGGCACGTAGGTTGCCGGGCCGCCGATGTCCGGGGGAAAGAGGTTGGAAACGAGGCAGACCTTCAGTTGTCCGTTCCTCCGGCTAGAAGTTGTCGCCATCCGAGCTGTACGACGGTTGCGCCGGTCCCGGCCGGCGCCGAGGTGATGGGTACCCTCCCCCCGGCCTTCCCTCATAGGGATAGGTACGGGTTAAGCCGTAGGGGCGCAACATGTTGCGCCCGTCCCCCCGTCGGGACGGGGGGACCATAGGGGGCCAGTTCCCGACAGACCTAAGGCCGTCGTCACCACGAGCCGTCAGTCGCTCTCCACCTTGGTTTTCACCGGCTCATGCGGAGCGAGCGTGTCACCGTTGAGGCTCGGCATCGGCTCGGAGAAGGGCGCCTCATTCGGCGTGATCGTGCGTTCGGTACTGACCACTGCCGGGCTGGGCGGGACGGTCTTGTGGCGCCACGCGGCCTCACTGGGCGCAATCCGATCCGCGGCCGCGCCAATCCCGTCGAAGGCCTTCCACGCGGCCGAGTCCTGCTGCCACAGTGCATCACAGCCGGAGCACAGCGAGGCTTCCTGGTAGCGGCCCTCCACCTGCAAGCGGCGCAGCTTGACCAGTTCCGGACCGTTCCACACCTCCATCAGCGACTGCTCCATTAAGTTGCCGACCACCTGCTCACCCGCAAAATCGGCGCAGCAAGACACCACCTCGCCGTTCCAGTAGATCGCCATGGACTTCCACAGCCAGTTACAGGGGTGGTAGTTGGGACCGTACTGCTCCGGTTGGGCCACCGGATTTTCCATCATCGTGCCGGCCCAACCGTGTGCCCAGCGCGTGTCGTACTCGTCCACCGGTAAGCCGGCGAACAGCTCCCGCATCCCCGCCGGTGTTTCCGGCCGCGCGGCCGTGGGGTCATAGGGCAGGATCACCTGCATGACCGTGTACGGGTACCGCACCTTGCGCCGCTGCTTTTCGAGCAGGAACTCGCGGACGTTCTTAAGCGTCAGCTCGAACTTAGCGCCCAAGCGCATCCGCTCATAGGTTTCTTTATCCGCGCCGTCGAAGCTCACCGTCAGCTTGTCGAGCTTGGAATCGAGCAGCATGGCCGTCTGCTTGGCCCGCAGCGTCGTCGCATTCGTGTTGACGTGGACCGCAATCCCGGCCTCATGGGCCAGCGTCGTCATCTCACCGAGATTCTTGTGCATCATCGGCTCGCCGCGGAAGAAGAGGTTGACCTCCAGCACGTGGCCGCGCACCTGCTCCAGGATGTGCCGGTACACATCCATGTCCATGAAGCCGTTAACCGTGTTCGCCCCGATAGACTGCGGGCACATCGGACACTTGAGGTTGCACAGACTGGTCGGCTCCAGGTGGAGCTTGAGCGGGGGATAGGGCAAGTGTGTCGAGCCGCGCAGCCAATGCCAGAGAAAGCGGATGGTCCGCGGATGCATGACGGCCTCGTAGCGGCGCCAGTTGCGGATCAGTTTGAAGGCCGCCGCGACGTCGTTCATGGTCTCTCCTGGCCGCCTGGCGCACTCATGGGCGCCTCGGCCGCTGTACTGAGCATCACCGGGATTCCGTCTTCAACCGGATAGCGCCGGCCACACTGCGGGTTCTGACAGGCGAGCCGGTCCGCATCCTGCGCCACCTCTGCTCCACAGAGCAGGCAGGCCAGGATAGCGACGAATGCCGGGTCAAGCGGTGCAGCCGTCATTGCCGTTCCACCTGGCCGGTCACACCGGCAACCACGCGCTCACATCCGTAACGAGCGGGCCAAAGGAATGGCAACGCACCCCACTGTAGCCAAGGGCAGCCATGTCCGTCAACCACAGGAGCAGCGCAACTGTCGAACGCGGCGCTGACCGGTACCTGCCTGTTGGTCATTGTCCGCCCCGGCCGCAACCTCGCCTGGAGTGTAGCTCAATTCAGCGGCGATTCGACAGGGAGCAGTTCTGCCACCGACACTACCAAGCCGGGCAAGACCGCCGAGGCGGCTTCATCACCTGGCCCAAACTGCTGGTGCGACGTGTACCCCTCCGGCCCAGCGCCGGTCAGCACCTCGATAGCGCGTCCCTCAGGATCAACGATCCAATACTCCGTCACGCCGGCTTCTGCATACTCGGCGGCCTTCTCCTCCCGGTCAATCCGCCGCGTGCTCGGCGAGAGCACCTCAATCGCCAGATCGGGCGGGTCGGCATACTGCCCGTGGTAGCGTTCCTCACCGCCGGCGGCGTAGAACATGATGTCCGGCTCGCGTATCTTGCCCTCCCAGAGCCTGATGGGCATTGGCGCGTGAAACACCTCGCCATGGCCTCCGGTACGAGACCACGTGCCGAGCGCAAAAACTAGATCGCCTACAATCCGCTGGTGTTCCAAGCCCGGCATCTGATGCACCAATAGCCGCCCCTCGGACAGCTCCACGATGTAATTCGTTTCCGGGAGCGCAAAGTAGGCCGCTTCCGTCCAATGACCGGCATTGAGCCAGGCGAGCGCGGCGCTGACTGCCGGCCGGGATTGTGTCCGAGGTGGAGCGGCGGGGGGCGCCTCTGTCGTGACCATGATCGTTCGCCGTCTGCGGAGCGTCTGCCTCAAGTGTAGCTCAATTCAGCGGTGCTTGGTTCCCGTGTCGGGCGTCGCAGCTTCCCCGGTAGGTCCTGCCGAATGCCGGGGCAGCGGCCACAGTGCGACAAGCACCCCCACCACCAGCACCCCGAGCGCCGCCGTGAGTGCGTAGAGCACGGCAGCCGGCTCCCGGTCGAGCCGTGCATGGACCAAGAGGTTGTCCCGCATCACCCAGAGATGGTCCCGGTTGGTGCCGCTGAAGGCCAGGCGAAACAAGGCATTGCCGTTGATGAACGCTCCGTTCAGGTAGAGCGCGCCATCGCGGTAGCGGTTGTTGAAGTGGGTCAGCAGTTGGAGCTGCCCGTTCGCCGGACCAGGCACGTATTCGAGCAGCCAGACGTACCGCTGCAAGCGGGAATCGGGGATGGGGGCAAACCGCAGCGCGGTCCACTGCTCGGCCGGCTGCCCCGGGCGCAGGTCCAGTACCGGGCGGCGCGGCAACCCAAGCTCGCGCACCGGAATCTCGACCGTCCGAATGTCGGTACCGGCGCGGATGTCTGCCCCGGGAATGTCCGGGCGCAGGTGCAAGATCAGGCGACCGTCGGGCGGCGGACGCTCCGGGTCGGCGGCCAAGATCACGTCAAGCCGCGACAGGTTATTCTGACGCGCTTCGAACGACTGTCCGACGAGCGTCGGGTATGCAAACCGCAACTCGAAGGTCGCCACGAAGGGCGCCGCATGGTCGGCGACCTCGGCCGGCTCCCGGCTCCAGCGCCCACCAGCGACAGCCAGCACAGCGGCCAGCACGGCGGCCGACCCGAGCACGAGGAGGCCCAACGCCCGCCCCGGCCTACCATTCTCGCGTGCGCGGGAATCCCCGTCCCCCCGCCGCAGCGGGGTGACCATAGGGGGGCTAGGGTGAGCTTGTGCCTTACTCATCGCTGCCTGCTTTGCGGTCGCCTGGGCCACAGTATGCCGGCGCGAGTATCGAATCGTGCGAAACGAGCCGCCACCGGCACTACTACGCACGTAAGCAGGGCGGCGAGCGATAGCCAGCGTCCCAACTGCCGCGCCGGCGTGGGTTCCAGAAACACCTGTAGCTCATGCGTGCCGGCCGGCACATCGAATACGATAATCCCCCACTCGTCCAACGCCCGAACGGCGACCGGGTGGCCATCTATGGTAACGCGCCACCCGGCATACAGCAGCCGGTGTGCCCACAGCTCGGCGCCGGTAGTCGCCACCACGTCGGCGCGGATGTCGCGCGGCCGATCCAAGTGTACCGCTATCTGTGCCTCACCGCGCGCCACCCGCAGCGGCAGCGCGGCCCACAGGTCCTCATGGTAAGGGTGGCCGGGCGGTGGCCGGAAGCGTGGCACCCAGCGCCCCAGACTGATCGGATTGTACTCGGCGAAAGGCGGAATCTCACTGCGCCTTTCGACCATCGGCGTTGGGTCCCGCTGCGTCCCCCAGCCCCAGCGCCACAGCTCCCACGTGCTACCTATCGTCACGGCGGCGAGCACCGCGACGAGCAGCCAGGCCGCCCGCGGGCGCAATTGCGCGGCCCAGGTCCCGGCGGCACAGGCCACCAGTAGCGAAAACGGGCCGAGCAAGCGCCAGGGAAGCTGCACGAATGGCAGCAGCGGAATGTTGGGCCAGAGCGGCGCGGAGACATCGAGTAGCAGTCCGAAGGCCACCAACGCGACGAGCAGCCACAAGGCCACGGCGCCGCGGCTACGTGGCCCCGTCACCAGCCAGGCCAGTGCCCCGGCGAGCAGGAGGACCTGCCAAGCGGACGGGCGGTAGCCCAGGTAGAACTTGTAGGTGAAGTTGCCATTCAGGGCGTCTTGGAGGGCAACGAATTGCGTCCGGTAGTCCACGGCCAGCGCCACGTGGGTCGTCGCCGCGCCGCGATCAGCCAGCGCCGGCAGCCACACCGCGCTCCCCAGCGCCAGGCCCAACGCCAGGCCACCCGCCAGCGGCAGCAGCCGGCGGGGGCTGCGAGCGGCCAGGGCCAAGCCAACGCCATACACGCCGGCCAGCGGTAAGGCGAACAGCGCACTGATGTTGTGGGTGGCCAGAATCGCAGCCGCAGCCACCGCTGTCGCCACCAGCCGCGCGACCGTCGGTCGGCTCACCAGCCCGTGAACCCCCCAGAGCAGCCAGGGTAAGGCCGCCAGCGCAACGTGCTCCGGTAAGGCCGCCCGCTGGTAGATCGTGATGTAGCGATACGGCGCGTAGACGTACACGATGGCGGCCAGCACGCCGGCCGCCGGCGAGCGTAGCGCAGCGTTGACGAAACCGTAGGTGCCGATAGCCGCGGCCACACCGGCGAGGGCCAGTGTCAGCTGCAACCCGGTCGCCGCATCAACCCCGGGGAGGAACGTCATGGCCGCGGCGAGGGCGTAGGTCAAGGGCGGATAATACGCTAGTGTAGGCAGCCCGAAGCCGAGAAATGCCTCGGCGCTCCACCAGGGAAGTAGATCACCGGCGAGCCAGCCGCCGCGCAGATCGAGCGTGTTGACTAGGTGGAAGGGAGCGTCCGGTGTCCACAGGTAGCCGGGGGCCAGGTGCGGGATGACGGGACCCAGTCCAAGCAGTCCCACCACGACGACCGGCCACCAGTCCCACCGGCTATCGGCTGCTACCCCATTGCCAGTGCTGCCCCCGGAGTACGCCCGGAGCAGCACGAAGACCTGCACGAGCAGCGTAGGCGCTGCCAGCAGGAAGATGAAGCGGCGTTGGATGGTCGTGCTATGGATGAGGTTATGGTGCAGTTCCGGGGAGGTGAGGGCGATCAGCGCCACGAGCCAGCCGGCGGCGAGCGGTGCGAAGGTCCAGGCGGCCAGGCGGCGTGCGCCAGCGGACGACCACTGCCGGCTTGCTCCGCGCAGTCCGATAGAGTTCAAGGTGGTGGGAGCCGCCGCGGGCGCCCGGCTCAGGCGGGCCAAGAGCCAGCCGAGCACCCACCACCAGGCCAGCATGGCTAACCCGGAGCCAAGCGCGATGCCGAGCCAGCCGAGCAGCGCCGCACGCGATGGCCAGCCGAGGATGCTGAGACCAAGGAGCAAGGCCACCGCACTCCAGCTAGCCAGCCCCACGAGCATTGCGCCGCGATCCGAGCCTTTCATAGTGCGCCGATAGCAGTAGCTAGGCGATCCGGTTTCTGCCCGCTCGGTCCGCACCACCCAATGCTCCGCCGGCAGAGGCGTGTACCGACCGCGCGTGTCATCATATGCGCCTATCCTATAATCTAGTTGGCACGGTTACCCCTAGACAGCGAGCAGGTAGGAGGAGTCGAGGATGACCACCGTGGAGGCAGAAGTTAACGAGGTTAGCGACGTTAGTATCGCCGGGTCCTATGTCCCGCAAGACTTCGAGGCCGCGTGGCAGCAGCGGTGGGAGGCAGAAGGCCTCTATCGCACGCGAGAGGACCCCGACAAGCCCAAGTTCTACGCCCTCGACTTCTTTCCCTATCCCTCCGGCGACGGTCTGTCCGTCGGCCACTGTCGCAACTATATCCCCACCGACACGTATAGCCGTTTCATGCGGATGCGCGGCTATACGGTGCTGCACCCGATGGGCTGGGATGCCTTCGGCGAGCCGACCGAGAACAAAGCCATCGAAGTGCGCGAGTCGCCGCGGGCGCTGACCGACCGCTACACCGCCAACTATAAACGCCAGATGCGCCTGGTCGGTATCTCCTTCGACTGGGACCGCGAGATTGATAGCAGTCACCCCGACTACTACCGCTGGACGCAATGGTTCTTTCTGCTGCTCTACAAGCGTGGCCTCGCCTATCGCGATACCAACTGGCAATGGTGGTGCCCCGTCTGCCAGACCACCATGTCCAACCAGGAAGTCCAGACCGGCGACAATGGTGAGTTGTTCTGCTGGCGCGATCACCCCGGGGTGACCAAGAAGCAGATTCCGGCCTGGTTCTTCAAGATCACGGCCTACGCCGATCAACTGCTTGCGGACCTGAGCGAGATTGACTGGCCGCCGCGCATCAAGCTGATGCAAGAAAACTGGATCGGCCGCAGCACCGGCACCGACATCGTGTTCACGGTTGAGGCGCCGACGGCCGACGGCGGTACTGAGCGCGTCGAGATGCCCGTGTTCACGACCCGGCCGGACACGGTGTTCGGCGTGACCTTTATGGTGCTCGCTCCCGAGCACGAACTGGTCCAGCGGCTGACCACGCCGGAGCGCCGCGCCGCGGTCGAGGCCTACGTCGAGCAAGCCAAGCGGCAGTCCGAGATCGAGCGTACCGCGACCGAACGGGAGAAGAGCGGCATCTTCACCGGTGCCTACGCGACAAATCCCCTCAACGGCGAGCAGGTACCGATCTGGGTGGCCGACTACGTGCTCGCCACCTACGGCACCGGCATGGTCATGGCCGTCCCGGCCCACGACCAGCGAGACTTCGAGTTCGCGCAGGAGTTCGGGCTGGACATCAAGGTAGTGATCGCGCCGCCCGGCTGGGACGGGCGGCCGCTGACAAAGGCCTATGTCGGCCCCGGCGAGATGGTCAATTCCGGCTCGTTCGACGGCACCTTCACCCGCGCCAACTGGCCCAAGCTGCCGCCAGCGGAGCGGGCGGAGTTGGCCGCGGAGTGGGGCTTCTCCGTCGAGGCGCTGGACGAACGCCTCGCCAACCAAGAGCAGGACGGCATCGAATCCATCTCCGATGCCGTCGAAGCGCGCGGCTGGGGCCGGCGCGCAGTCAACTACCGCATGCGCGACTGGCTGATCTCGCGCCAGAAGTATTGGGGTGGCCCCATCCCGATCATCCACTGCCCAGACTGCGGCGAAGTGCCCGTGCCGGAGGACGAGCTACCCGTGCTGCTGCCCGACCTTGACGACATTGCCCCCGGCGGTGACGGCCGCTCACCACTGGACCGCGCCACCGATTGGATCAACGTGAGCTGCCCGCAGTGTGGCACCGCGGCCCGGCGCGAGACCGACACGATGGGCGGGTTTGCCTGCTCATCGTGGTATCAGCTGCGCTTCACCGGCCCGGACTACCACGAGGGACCGTTCGACCCCACGCGGGCGGAGTTCTGGATGCCGGTGGACCTCTACGTCGGCGGCGCCGAGCACGCCGTCATGCACTTGCTCTACGCGCGCTTCTGGTACAAGGTGATGCGTGATGCCAACCTGGGCGTACCGGGAAACGAGCCGTTCTACAAGCTACTGAACCAGGGTCAGGTGCATGCCCCGGACGGACGGCGCATGTCGAAGTCGCGTGGCAACGTCATCACACCCGACGAAATGGTCGAGCGGTACGGCGCCGACAGCCTGCGCCTGTATGAGCTATTCATGGCGCCCTTCGAGCAGGACGTGGACTGGAGCGAGCAGGGCATCAACGGCCAGCGGCGCTTCCTGGGGCGTCTCTGGGACATGATCCTGCACACCGCCACGCCCGCCGCCAACGGCGATGGCACGGCCGTCGCCCGCCGGCCTGCCGACCTGGCGCTGGCCCGGCAGCTGCACAAGACCATCCGCCGCGTGACCGAGGACATCGAGGCCTTCAAGTTCAATACGATGGTCGCGGCGCTCATGGAGTTCGCCAACGAGTTGGGCGAACGCTATCGCGCCGGCACGTGGCAAACGCGCACCTGGGACGAGGCAATCCGCACGCTCTTGGTCCTGCTGGCGCCGGCGGCGCCGCACGTCACCGCCGAGCTATGGGAGCGCATCGGCCAGCCGGGCAGCGTCCACGAGCAGCCCTGGCCGACCTGGGACGAGGCGCTCGTCCGCGACGAACAGGTCACTGTCGTTGTCCAAGTTGACGGCAAGGTCCGCGACCGCCTGGAGCTACCCGCCGCCGCTGCCGAGGCGGACGTGCGCGCAGCCGCGCAAGCGAGCGACCGGGTCCAACGCTGGGTTTCCGACTGGGATGCCGTCCAATGGCGCTACATCCCCGGCCGCATCCTCAGCCTCAACACCAAGGCGCGCCGGTAACTACCCGTCACGGCCATGACGATGGGCAAATCGCATGAGCACCCAGCAAGAACGCCTGATTGCCTTGCTCTAGGCCAAGCGCCGCGCGGACCCGCAAGGCTTCCGCAAGTATCTGCCCGGTGTAATCGAGCTTCTGCCGTTCCTAGCCCTCGTCAATCTCGATCCGCGAGCGGCGGCGGTCGGCGCGGCCTTCCGCCTGCGCGTCGGTACGCTCGATAGCCGTGTCCACCAGGCTGCGGAGCGCCAGTAGCACCTCGCGTTTCGCGTTCAGCAAGTGCTGGCGCGTCTCACTCGGCAGTGGCAGGGGCCGCGGCGCTTCCAGCGTGACGCGCACCCAAGGATCGCGCCCACCGGCCGGGGCCTGCTCTGGCGTGCCGTTCTCTTCAGCAGTCATGGTCGTCTCCTCCCGGACGCCGGCGCTCTGCGGTGCTCCACCTGGATTATAGAGGACGGCAGGCACCGACCATCGCTCCCCTTCCCTGGAGGGAAGGGGCCGGGGGTTAGGTCCAACCCGCCTCCCGCCGCCGGGGAACAGCGTATGCCCTCCCCCGTCCTGACGGGGGAGGGCCAGGGAGGGGGCCAGCAAATCTATCCAACGTCCCCGGTAGCCAGCGCGATACCCCCGACCCGCTCCAAGCCCTCGTAGGCCACGGCCAGCAGCCGGACGGTCTGACTCTCGCCGGGTGCCAGCTCATACGCCGCGCCTTGCTCAACCGCCGTGGCGAGGCCGGACCCCGGAATCGTGGTCCACGGCTCGATACCGACGTTGTACGTGTCGGCAAACCACGGATGGCCGGAGTTGCCCCCGAACGCCTGCCAGTACCAGATGTGCCGGAAGACCGCCGGGTCCCAGGCCATGCCAAATCCCACCTGCCGGCTCGTGTTGGTGACGGCATACCATCCGTCCGTAAGGTCCGTCAGGTAGGCGAGGTCGGTGTGCCCCAGCGACTTCGGCGGGAAGGTGCTCAGGTCTACCGCCCGGCCGGCGCTGTCCTCGACGTGCGGCCACGCAAATCGGCCGCCGGCCGGCAGCCGGGGCGTCGGCGTGAGCGCCGGTTCGTGGACGATCACCGTCTGGGCCGCGCAATCGAGCCGGCACGTCTCGTCGAGAAACGGCTCGCCCAGCGCCGGATGGTGTCCCCACATGTACGGCCAGGTCTCGGCTCCGTAGTTGGTCAGGCGCTCGTCAATGAACAGCACCGCTTTGCCGCTGACCAGCCGCAGCGTCTTCTCCAGCAGGAACGGCGAGCGCACCGTTTGGACGGAGCAGCGGATGGCCACCGTATCGGGCCGATCCTCGACCACGGTCGCGTCCCAGTTGAGCTGCGGCGTTTCATCGTGCTGGCCGAACTGCGACCCACCCCAGCTACACGGCGGGCCGCCACTCGGCATGATCTCCTGCCACGCCCCCTCGTAATACTCCAAAAAGCCCCCGTCCGCGCGGGTCGTCGGCACGGTCGGTGGCCGGCGCAAGCCCTGCGGCGTGCGCCACATGAAGTCCACGTCCCGCGGTTTATAGAGGAATTCGTAGATGTTGCTGCCCTTGTCGAGCAGCACCGTGACGCGCAGTAGCTCATTTTCCAGCACAGCGGCGCGCCAGCCACGGAGCACCAGGTCCGTCTCCAAGCGGCAGCCCCAATTCCGCACGCTTCCTCGTGCCATGATTCCCCTCCAGCTATTAGCTGTCAGCTATCAGCCGGCCCAAAATACAGTGTGGGGGACGACCACGCGGTCGTCCCCCACACGCTTATTCCTCGGCTGCGAACCGGATACGCCGGCGCTACAGGTAGGCCTCCTGGCTGTGACGGTCGAAGATGTGCATCTTGTTCATGTCCATCATCATCGTCACATCGTCGCCGGTCTTGAACTCCGTCCGCGGGTCTACGACCGCGACCAGCTGTTGGTCGCCGACCAGCAGGTAGAGGTAGATCAGCGAGCCGAGCAACTCCGTCACATCTACCTGGGCCTTGATCGTGCTGTTCTCGGTGATTTCGGGCGGAGAGTACTTCGGGTCGAACAGGTCTTCCGGGCGGATACCGAAGAAGACTTCCTTATCCAGATGCGGTACGAGCACCTTGCGATGCTGCGGTGGCACCTGGACCTTGAAGCTGCCCGCGTCAACCCAGATGTCATCGGGATCGCCCGTCAGCCGCGCCTCGACGAAGTTCATCGAGGGGCTGCCGATGAACCCGGCCACGAACATGTTCGACGGGTGATCGTACACCTGCTGCGGCGTGTCGAGCTGCTGCAGCAGCCCGTCGCGCAGCACAGCGATCCGGGTACCCATCGTCATCGCCTCGGTCTGGTCGTGAGTCACGTAGATCATCGTGGTCTGGAGCCGCTGGTGGAGCTTGATCAGCTCCGCGCGCATGGACACCCGCAGCTTGGCGTCCAGGTTGGACAGCGGCTCGTCCATCAGGAAGACCTTCGGCTCGCGCACGATGGCCCGCCCCAGCGCCACGCGCTGCCGCTGACCACCGGAGAGTTGCTTGGGCTTCCGCGTAAGCAGCTGGCCGATACCCAGCAACTCGGCTGCGTCCTGCACGCGCCGGTCAATCTCGCGCTTGGGCGTCCGCCGCAGCTTCAAGCCGAACGCGAGGTTGTCGTACACGCTCATGTGCGGATACAGCGCATAGCTCTGGAAGACCATCGCGATGTCGCGGTCCTTCGGCGCAACGTCGTTGACGAGGCGCTCACCGATGAAGACGTTGCCGTCCGTCACCTCTTCCAGGCCCGCAATCAGCCGCAACGTGGTGGACTTGCCACAGCCCGAGGGGCCGACGAGCACGAGGAACTCGCGGTCGCGCACCTCCAGCGTGACATTGTTGACCGCCACAATCTGACCGAACCGCTTCGTCAGGCGGTCAAGCGTTACACTAGCCATATATCTCTCTCCTTCACAGGTTGTCGTCGCGCAAAGACAGAACTTTTCGGCAAAAGCCGCTCTTTACCCACCACTGCCGGCGACGGCGGGCAGCAGTGGACGACGCTTGCTCGTCACACGAGCTACAGCCTTCAAGACTGCTCCGATGTCCTCCCGCTGACCTCCTCACCGTGCGTACTCTCCGTGCAGTATACGCGGTCCACGCCCGCCAGTCCAGCGGGCGTCGTAGCCCCACCCTCCCCCCCGTTGCGACGGCTGACTGGGGTAGGTACGAGCCAAGCCGTAGGGGCGCTTGCAACCGCTGCTGCGCCCGTCCCCCCGCATAGCGGGGGACCATAGGGGGCCAGGCCCTCTTCCAAGAGGCCCCGGAGCCGGGGATTGCCGCGGGTGGACAATTGGTGCGTAATCGTTACTATAGTAGTTGTTAGACGACGTTTGGCGGTCAGCCCGGTTCCGCGAGCAAGGGTGTTGTCATGGTGAGCGAGGCATCCGTCCAACACTCTGCCCCAGGCTTGCCTTCCCTCGAGGCGGCACGGCCCTCCCCGGACGATGCGGCGTGGCAACCCCGCATCCTGCACGGTGACTGCCTGGAGGTTATTCCCCGTAAGGTTGGGCGGCAGGCAGTAGACCTGGTAGTCACGTCGCCACCCTACGCGGACCAGCGTCGGAAAAACTACGGTGGTATCCATCCCGACCGCTACGTCGAGTGGTTTCTCCCCCGCGCCGAGGCCATCCGGGACAGCCTGCGCCCCACCGGGTCGTTCGTGCTCAACATCAAAGAGCGCGCCGTGAATGGCGAGCGCCACCCCTATGTGCTGGAGCTTATCCTCGCTCTCCGCAAGCAAGGCTGGCGCTGGGTGGATGAATACTGCTGGCACAAGAAGAATGCCTACCCCGGCAAATGGCCCAACCGCTTCCGCGATGCCTGGGAGCGCCTGCTGCACTTCACCGTCCGCAAGGACTTCAAGATGCGGCAGGAAGCGGTCATGGTACCGATGGGCGATTGGAAGGACACCCGCCTCCGGCGGCTCTCCACCACCGATATGCTGCGCGACGAGAGCCGCCACGACAACGGCTTTGGCAAGAGGGTCGAGAATTGGGTCGGGCGCGACCGGGCCTACCCGACAAACGTGCTACACATGGCCACCGAGTGCGGCTACCGTGGCCACCCGGCCTGTTTCCCTGAGCAGCTACCGGCCTGGTTCATCAAGCTATTTACCGACGAGGGCGATACCGTCCTGGACCCGTTTGCCGGCTCCGGCACCACCCTCGTCGCCGCACAAAAGCTGCGCCGCATGGGGATTGGTATAGACACCAGCGCAGAGTATTGCGCGGCCATGCAAAGGAGAGTCTATGGAGACCAAGTGGAAGGCACGGGACTGGGACATGGGACGCAATCGCGCCCATCTCGAGGAGGATCGTCATGGAGTGCATAATTGAAGGGTGCCAGGAGAATGGCAGGAACAAGTTCGGAGTACGCCTGAGATTCCCAAATACAAACGCCGTCTGGTCTCCGAACACTGGAGTCGGCGTCTGTGATTACCATGCCAGTCAGGGAATGCGTGTCGTCGTCTTTCTTGAGCCAACCACCAGTGGTGAAGTGGAGACGGTAGTCCAGTCAGCAGGGCGGCCCACTCACCGCACGATGCCAATCACGCGCCCTACAACCGATTGACCGTTATCCAGTGCAGAGAAGGTTATGGGTAGGTCCGCCCGTTCCTCTGCCCCGCTGGGGGCAGTACCCATGCACCGTGCCCACCACGCTCCGTCACTGCGGCCCAAGCCGCAATCCTCCCCCTCTCCAAATGTTGGAGAGGGGACCAAGGGGTGAGGCCAGAGGCACACCACACCTGGCACCATCCGTGCGGCTTTGGCCCGTCGGCGGGTGAGGCCAGCCCCGTCCCCCCGTCGCAACGGGGGGACCACAGGGGGGCCAGCCCCAGTCCACCCCCTCCCTTGGAGCTTGCTCCGGGAGAGGGCTGGGGAGGGGGCCAGCGCCAAGCGAAGAGAGTGGGATGAACGCGCTCGCCGTTAGCTGCGGCCGTGACAGCGCTTGTACTTCTGGCCGCTCCCGCACGGACACGGCGCGTTGCGCCCGACCTTCACCGTGCCGCCGGCCGCCGGCCGTCCCATCACCGGCTGCGGACGGATCGCGCCGCGTCCAACGTGATGTTGCGTCGGCGCCACGGCCGCCGGAGCCGGCCGCGGCGCCGGGAGCGGGATACCTTGCTCCAGCGCCCGCACGCGCCCGACCTCATCGGCCACGCGCGCCATCCGCGACCACGTGGCGGAGAAGAACTGCTTGTACGACGAGCAGAAGTAGGTCAGTTCGTTGTGGCTGCCGCCGCCGTTGATCCGGTAGCGCGGACACTCCCCGTGGCAGAGCGGCCGCCACTGGCAGCGCGTACATTCCTCGTTGACCTCCGGCTTCATCCCGTTGAACTGACGGAACAGCGGCCCGGAGACCATGTCGCCAATCGTCTGCTCATGGACGTTGCCGAGTTGCCACTCCGACTCGACGAAGAAGTCGCACGGGTAGATGTCGCCGTTGTGCTCCAGCACCAGGTAGCCGCAACTGACGGCCAGTTGGCACATCTCGGCCGGCATACCGAGCGCCATTTGGATGATGTTGTCGAAATAGCGGATCCGCAGCTTGTGGTAGCCGATCTTCACCCACTCGTCGAACACGTCCGTGAGAAAGCGCCCGTACTGCTCCGGCGTGATCGAGTAGTCGGTAAGTTCGCCGACGTGGGGGTGTTCGGCCGGCAGCCGCTCCATGCACGGAATGAACTGAAGATCGTAGAGGTCGTTGTCCACCAGGTAGCGCAGCAGTTCGCGCGGCCGCTCGACATTGCTTTGCGATACGACCGTCAGGATATTGAACGGCACGTCCCGGGCGCGGAGCAGATCGAGCGCGTGCAACACTTTGCTATGCGTGGCGCGTCCGCGTGTATCGTAGCGGTAGGTGTCGTGCCACTCCGCCGGACCGTCAACGCTGATCCCGACGAGAAAGCCGTTGTCGTGGAGGAACTGCGCCCAGTCCTCGTTGAGCAGCGTCCCGTTCGTCTGCAAGGCGTTCGTGATCGGCACCGTGCGACCGTTGCTCGCCGCGTCGGCCACCTCCCGCTGGACGGCCACCGCCTCGCGGAAGAAATCCAGCCCCATCAGCGTCGGCTCGCCGCCTTGCCAGTTGAAGGCCAGCATCGGGCTGACAGCGGCGTACTGCTCGCAAAACGTGCGAAACGTCTCGATGGTGAGCGCCGGATGGTCCTTCCAGGGGTAGATTTCCTGCTTCTCCAGGTAGAAGCAGTAGGTACAGCGCAGATTGCAGCGGCTCGAAGCCGGCTTGATGAGCACGCTCAACGGCCGCCGTACCCGCTTTGCCATCGTGCCTCCTCCCCCGCCCGGCAACCCACGACCCGGCCTGAGTATACCCCAGCGCAAGCTCCAGGGTCAGGAATGTACCGTCCCCCCGCCGCAGCGGGGGGACCATAGGGGGGCAGCCCCACGCCTAAGCCGAGGCCCCGTCCCCCCGTCGCAACGGGGGGACCACAGGGGGGCCAGGGATCGCCCCAGTCGCTTGGGATATAGTACTCTTGCATCATATTTCATAATGTGATATATTATCACAACGGTGCGCTGCACGGAGCGGCGTCCGGTCTGGGAGAGGTAGATGGTGGCACTAGCCCATGACGAGCGTCAGCAGCGCGTGAGCGACGAGCAGCGCGAATCCATCTGGAGTGTCAGCAAGGGCGTCAAGCACGTCTATTTCGCGCTCTTCATCGTGCAGTTCAGTGCCGGTACAATATGGACGGTGGCCCAGGGTGCGGAGTCGGTATCGGCCCTCTGGCACGATCTGTCGTCACTCGCGATCACGGCGGCGGCACTGTCCATGGTGGCGACGGAGACGGGGAGGTATCTGATGGTATTGGCAGCAGCGTTCGAAGAATGGCGCGAGAAGCGCCGGCAGGAACAGATCGCTAGGGCTGTCGCGGCGGCAACCGCAGATGGAGAGCGGAGACTTGCCGAATGGGAAGCGTGGAACGAACGGCGCGTACAGGCCGAGCAGCGCGGCAAGCCGTTCGCAGAGCCGCCGCCGTCGGCCCGCCGTCGCGCCGCGGCAGCCACCGAGTAGCAATGATGTGCTAACCGGCGGCCGCGGCCGATGCGCCGCCTTACCAGTCGGGCCGGCCGACGTATAGCTCGCGGTTGGCCAAGGGCAGGGGAACGCGGTGGCCGTCCTGGCGGTGGGATTCCACGAAGCCCAGGATCATCTCCTGGCTGCGGTGCGCCAGGCGGACGTGACCCTGCGTCTCGCGTCCGGTATCCAGCGCCTCAACGATGTCCTCGATGCCCTTCACCGTCCCGCTGATCCGCGGCGTGTCGGGGAATGGCACCTCTGCCAGGACCCCGTGCCGGTCATCCGCCCGGCGCAACTGGACCTGGGCGCCGTTGTTCAGGGTTCGCACCGCGCCTTTCGTGCCGATCACCTCGAACTCCGTCCCCAGCCCGGTGACCACGTAGCCAGGGATGCCGTTGCTGAAGCCTACGTAGGCGGAGGTCACGCGCGGGTCCGTGGCGAGGTGGTTGCCGGAGAACTCCACGCCGCCGAGGTCAACGGTACTCTGCACCAGTTCGATAGTCGGATCGCCGGCCAGCAGCAGCAGCATGTCGGAGGTGTGCGTCAAGCCCCACTGCGCCGAGCTAGGCGCCGTGTGCGCCGTTATCCCCCGCACCTCGCCGATCTCACCACCGGCAATCAGCTCGCGCAGCCGGTGGTACAGCGCCATGTACCGGCGCTGGGCACCGTAGTTGAATTTCACGCCGTGCTGCTCACAGGCAGCAACGATGTCGTCGGCCTCGGCCATCGAGCAGCAGAGGGGCTTTTCGCAGTAAATCCCCTTGACGCCGTGCTCGGCGGCGTAGACGACGATCTCGCGGTGCGTGGCCGGCCGGGTCGCCACGCTGACGATGTCCGGCTGCTCCTGCTCGATCATCTCGCGGTAATCCGTGTAGGCGCGCTGCGCCCCGTAGCGCTGCCGGATCGCCTCGGCCTTCTCTGGGATCGCGTCGGCCACCGCGACCAAGTTGGTCCGCTCCACCGCCACGTAGCCCGCGGCGTGCGAGAAGGGAATCCACAAGTCGCTGTGGGGATGGTCCCGCACCTCATCGTCAATGGTCGCGCCCATCCGGCCGCAGCCGATCAGACCAACCCGATACTCCCGCGCCATCATCGTCCTCCCTCGCTACGCTCTCCCGGCGCCGCTCTACCTCGGCGGCGACGGGGGTGGGGCCGGCAACAAACACACCGCTCGCAGTGTACCGCGCCGCCTCGGCACGGCCAACAGTGCAGCGTAGACCCTGCCCAGCGCCCGCGCGCGTGTGCGTCCCGCCCTGACAGCCCGGCCACCTTGCGATAGACTGGGCTACGAGCGAGCCGCCCATGGCACGGCCCGGTTATGTGCGAATCCCCGTCCCCCTGCACAGCGGGGGGACCCATAGGGGGCCGGAAGCCGCTGGGCAAAAGGGTAAACGATGGCGCTGCTAACCGCTGCCGGCCTAGGATTCGTGATTGGCGCTATTGTCGGCTTCATATTCCAGGTCACTGTCATGTACGTGGTCAACCCGGTGATCGCTCTTGTCGGCACAGCCTTGATGTTCGGCGGCACGGGAGCGCTTGCTAGTCTCGGTCACGTGTTCATCACAGAGTCCCTGCCCCGTTGGCAGCCAACGGGGCCAGCGCCGGTGAGCGGACGGCCGGGAGACCGCCGATTCAGGGAGTGGCCGATGCCACTCATCACCGCTGTCGTCGTCGGATACGTGGTCGGCGCCATTATCGGCTTGATATTCCTAGCACTTACCTTTTCCGGACAAGCTGAAACGCAAGACTTCATAGTCATAACCTCGATGTTCGGCGCAACGGGAGCGGTTGCCAGCCTCGGCCATGTTCTAATCACCAAGTATGTGTACCGTTGGCTGACGAAGAGCACGCGGCAGTGATACTGGCGCTGCCGTACCGGTAGCCGCCGGCGAGGCGAGTTACGCCGGGCAACCCAACAAGCCGCGTGTGAGGAGGGAGCACACAATGAGTACCGCAATGCAGATCAACCGGGTGCGGTCGGTGACGACCGGCATCCCCGGCCGCGCGCTGAACAGTGCCCGCACCAACCATTTCGTGATTGACCACGCTGGACACGCCGGTGGACCGGCCGAGGCGCTGACCCCGGCCGAGTCCTTCCTGGCCGGTGTCTCGGCGTGCGGGGCGCTCTTGATCGAGGGCCGCGCCGCGGAGGACGACCTCCCATTGCAGCGAGCCGAGGTCGCCATCGAGGGAGCGCGACACCCCGATAACCTCGCCGACTTTGCCAGCGTCAGCCTCCGCTTTGACCTCCACGGCCTCTCGCAGGAGCAAGCGGAGCAGCTTGTCGGCGTCTACAAAGACAGGTGACCGCTCTACCGAGCGGTTGCCGTGGCAACCAACGTAGCGATCACCGTCGTCGCCCACCCCGCCGATCAGCAGGGCTAAACCCGGCGCCTCGCTCCTCGGCCGCTGTAGGGGCAACCCTGGTGGTTATCCTCGTCCCCCCGTCGGGACGGGGGGACCATAGGGGGGCCGGATAGGTATACTCGGCATCACACGAACGCCTCCGCTCGTGAGCGGACGTAGGGAGGTGCGATATGGCAGAAAAAGCGCGCGTCGCGGTCATCGGGACAGGGTGGTGGTCTACCTATACGCACATTCCGGGCTTGATCGAGCACCCCGATGCCGAACTTGTCGCCCTCTGCGACCGTAACTCGGATGCCCTCGCCGCTGCCGCCGAACGCTACGGCATTGACCGGACCTACAGCGACGTTGACGAGCTACTGGCCAACGAGGCGCTCGATGGCGCCGTCGTCGCCGTCTACCACGCCGCGCACTACGCCGTCGCCCGACAGTGCCTCGCCGCCGGGCTACACATCATGCTCGAAAAGCCCATGGTCCTGACGGCCCAAGATGGTCGCGCCCTGCTCGACCTCGCGGCGGCCCAAGAGCTAGAGATCATCGTCGGCTATCCCTGGCACTTCACCGACGTCACGCGCACTGCCCGCGAGGTGCTGGCGTCCGGGGAGCTTGGCCCCGTGCAGCACACCTCCTGCCTGTTCGCTTCGATGGTCGTGGAGTATTACCGCTCCAATCCGGAAGCCTATCGTCCGGTCTTTCAGTTCCCCGTGACCGGTCCCGGCAACGTCTACGCCGACTCGCAGCGCTCCGGTGGCGGGCAGGCGCACTTGCAGATCACGCACTCCGCCGGATCGCTCTTCTACATCACTGGCCTACGTGCCCGCAGCGTCACCGCCTTTATGAACAACTACGACGTGCCCGTTGACCTCGTGGATGCCATGGCCGTGCAGTACGACGGCGGCGCGGTGGGGGTGTTCGGCAGCACCGGCAACATCGGGGTGGGCGATGCCGGCCAGCTCGATATTCGCGTCTACTGCGCGAACGGCTACCTGTTGCTGGAGCAGGTGCAGGGCACGCTGACGGTACGCAAGCACGACGGCACGGAGCAACGCTACGGCCCCCTGGAAGGTGACGAGTCGTATCCGCGCTTTGCCACCGCCGCGCATCTGGTGGACGTGATCCTCGGCCAAGCGCCGAATCGCTCGCCGGGCGAGGTGGGTCTGCGGGTAGTCGAGCTACTGGACGCCGCCTATCGCTCGGCCGGCGGCGGTGGTCAGCCCGTGGCCGTGCGTGACCTCTACCGGTAGGACCGGAGGGCCAACTGTCCCACCCTTGCCCTCCCCCTTCCCACGGCTGACTGGTGTATGGGGTAGGTACGGACCAAGCCGTAGGGGCGCGACATGTTGCGCCCGTCCCCCCGCGTAGCGGGGGACCATAGGGGGGCCGCTGGAATTATTCCGCTTGCAACCGGCGGAGCTGCTCCCGGAGCCGCCGCAGCGCGGTTTCGGCCAACTGACGGGCCGCCCGCTCGGCCGCAGCACGGTCTTCCGCCAACTGACGGGCCGCCCGCTCGGCAGTGTGCCGGGCTTGCAGTTCCACTGGGGTGGGCAGGTACGCCCCCGCTACCGGGTCATACACCCGCAGCTCACCTTCCTCCCAGCATAGGTCCAGCCCCAACACCGCGCTGTGGCCCCACTTCTGACCGTCCGGCTCCTCGTTGATCCGCAGCGGCTCGTACTGCCCGCCCACCAACCGATCTCCGGCCAGCGCCGCATCGTGGTACCGGCCGCCGGTGTGGTCAAACCGCCAGTATTCCCGCACCCCATAGCCGGCGTAGCCATCCCGCTTGACCGTGTAATCCCGTCGCCCGGTGCTCCGCGAGGCTACTTCCAGCACGAAGTCCGGCGGCTGCCCCACTTCGCTGATGACGTAGCCGTTGCGGGCCACGATGGCGGCGGGATTGACGCCGAACGCCACCACGCAGTCGGGCGCCAGCCGCTCCGCGTCATTGCCGGCCTCGTGCCGGAGGTAGCCCTGGCCGGAGATCAATACGTCGGCACGCTGGGCAAAGTGGGCGCGGAGGATACTATCGAACGCCACGAGCCGGTCATATTGCTGCATATCGGGTACCCGGGGCGGATCGGGGAGCGGCTCCAAATGAGCGTACTCGCCGGCTGGTGGGGGGCGGAGCGCGGTTCCGGTGGCCATGGGAGCCTCATGCGGGACAGGCTATTCGCGCGGTAGCGGTGGGGACCAACCTGGCAGTAGCAGTATAGCCGACCGAGCGCCGCGGCGCCGGCCCTGGCCATGGGCAGGAGCACACCACCATTCCCGCGAAAGGAGACCGTTGCGTAACCCGTCATTCCCGCTAAAGCGGGAATCCACCCCCTCTCTATCGCTCCGCGATGGAGAAGGGGCCGGGTGACGGGCCAAAGCCGCGCCACACCTGGCACTATCCGTGCGGCTTTGGCCCGTCAGGGGGTGAGGCCCAATCCGCCCATAGGCATCAATTTAAGCCCCTCCCGCCTCCAGCGCCACGAGCAACTGGCAGGTGGACGGGGCGTGGTGGCGCCGGTTCAGCCGACACCCGGCGGCGATACCGGCCGCGATCTGCCGGAGCGCCGCGGGCAGCGTGAGCACCCCGGTGAAGGCCCGCGCCAGCAGCACCGCTTCTTGGCGGATGGTCTGCGCCGCTTGGACCAGGCTGCGATCCGGATACTGCCAACAACTGACTAGCAGCAGCCAATGTTGCACCACGACGGCGATCAGCTTGGCATAGACCTCGCTGAGGATGCGCCAGGGCTGGGTACTGCGCCAGGTGGCCAGCAAGCCATCCTGCTTCCACAACTTGAACAGCAACTCGATCTGCCAGCGGACCCGGGCCAGCACCAGCACCTCCTGGACACTCAGCCGGGTCGGTGGCGCATTGGTGATCAGGATCGTCCAATCGGCCCACTGCAACCGTGCCTGGTTGACGGTGCGGCCCCGGCGGCGCGCGTCTTGCTTCAACCGGCGGCGCCGCGTGGCCGCGACCGCCGCGGGCACCCGCGCGACGACCAGGCGGACCGGCAGGTGGTGGCGGTGGCCGATCCGGATGGGGCACTCCAGCCATGCCTGGTGCTGCTGGCGCAACCAGTGGCCGAGTGCCACCCGCTCCCCGGTCGCCAGGAAGACGGCCGTCCGCACCGGCAAGCGGGAGAGAAAGAAACCGCCGTGCTGGGCCAGGGTGTGCAACTCTTCCAGACAGAAATACCCCAAGTCGGCCAGGTACAAGGCGCCCGCGGGCACGGGGCCCAGGCGGCGGGTAGCCCGCCGGTCATTGGTGCGCGCGGGCTCCGGCACGGGCCCCTGCAAGCGCCCCGTGCAGAGGTCCCAACGCACTTGCAGCTTGAGCCCCGCGCGCGGCGCGGGGGCCGTCGCGCGGCTCGCGGGCCAGCGGGAAGCCAGGGCCGCCGGCAAGGTGACGATGGTACTGTCCTGCACCAGTACCGCCGGAAAGCGTCGCAAGAGTGGCAGCGCCACCGGCGCGGCCTGGATCACCTGGGTCACGGTGGCCGCCAAGACCTGCTCCAAGCAGGCCGCGGTGGTGGCCGTGAAGCGCTGCTGCAGCGCCTGGGGCGTAATGGTGATCCCCAACCGCGCGGCCATTTGGGCCAACTGCTGCAGCGTGGCCGCTGGCTCTGCCAGCCAGCCCAAGACCAGGGTCTGCACCAAGCCCGCGCCGGTGAGCTTGGAGCGGCGCTGCACACAGCCTGTTTGCCAAGCAATGGTCTCGGCCGTCACCGTCAAGAGGGTCCGCATCGTCCGTGCTACGTGTGGTATCGTCGTCATCGGGGAAGCTCCTGGCGCCAAGTGTGCGGGGTCACGACCCACATGATGCCAGGAATGCTTCCCCGTTTCCCTTAGCTTGATGCGTATGGGGTGAGGCCCAATCCGCCCCTACAAGCGCATTTGCTGAAGTCAATGGGAGGCGCGGCAACTACGAGCGCAGGCCGGCCAGAATCCGCTCGGCCAGTTCCATGGTCTTGACGGCCTCGTCCAGATTGGCCGCGGGCAGTGTCACCGGACGATCTTCTTTGACGCAGTCGAGGAAGAAGCGGTTCTGCGCTATCGTCGCCGCCGGTCCCTCCCCGGCCAGTTCCTGCGTCTGGCCGTCGTAGACGGCTACTCCTCCGGAGACACCTTCCAGGTACGCCGAGATGTCGCGTCCGTGAATCTCATACCGCTCCAGGCGGCTCCCACCCGAATAGGCTGCACTCACCTGCAATACGCAGCCGTTGTCGAAGAGCACCAGCGCCGCGTGAACGTCCTTGTAGCGCGAAAGGCGCCGCTGCACCACGCTATGCACCTCGACGACCTCGCCACCGGCCAGCGCTCGCGTGACATCTATCGCGTGGATGGGACTCTCCAGGAGCATGTTGTCCATGACTTGCTCCGGCCAGCGCCCCGCGGCCTCCAGCCCGGTGATGCTCTTGTGGAACTCACCGACCAGTTGCACGATTGGGCCGCGCTCCTCGATCATCCGCCGCGCCTGCCGGATGTAGGGATTGAAGCGGCGCTGCCAGCCAACCATCCCCTTCGCGCCCGTCCGCCGCGCTGCATCGCGTAGTCCCGTCGTTTCGGCCACGCTCAACCCCGGCGGCTTCTCCAGCAGCGTATTGACCCCGCGCTCCAGACAGGGCAGCGCACACTTGGCATTCAGGTGCGCTGGCGTCGCGACGAATACGGCGTCGAGCGTCTCCGCGTCCAGCATCTCCTCGATAGACTCATACTGGCGCGGCACCGCAAATTCGGCCGCGACCGGTTCCCGGATCGCCGCCACCAGGTCGCACACCGCCACTACGTCGGTGTCTTCAAAATCGGTTAGCTCCCGGAGATACCCGCGACCGCGCCCACCGCAGCCGATCACCGCCACTTGCAACTTGCTCATCTTCTTGCCTCGCTTCCTTTCATTTCCAGAGTAAGCGCCTCTCCCTCGTCATTCCCGCGAAAGCGGGAATCTATGCCCCCCGCCGCCAACCCTGTAGGGGCGTCCCTTGTGGGCGCCCTGGTCCATCTCCCGCCCATGCCGGCGCGCCGTCCCCCCGTCGGAACGGGGGGACCTATAGGGGGGCCAGCCCTCCCCCCGCTTACGCCACCACCCGCCGAATGGTACGCACGATCTCGGCCGGCGTGACCTCCTCACCACGCAGATAGCTGCGAATTTGCCCGGCCCCGTCCACCACCACAAAGCGGTTGCTGTGCGTGATCGTGAGCGGCACCGCGGCACTGTCGCGGGCCGTTGGCACCGGCTGCAACAACCCTACCCGAAAACCGCCGACGACCACACGTTGGATCTCCTCCGGCGGCCCGGTCAGAAAGCGCCAGTGGCGCGGATCGGCCGCATAACGCTGTGCGTAGGCCGCCAGTTTGTCAGGAGTATCCTGCTCCGGGTCTACCGTGATGGAGAGCAGCAGCACCTTACTGCCGAGCAGGCCGTCGGCGCGGAGTTGCTCCTGTGTTTCGCGGAGCTTGGGGCTGAGGACTGGGCACCACTCCGTACAGGTCGTGAAGACGAAGCTGACCAACACTGCCCGCTGGCTAATATCCGCGCTGCCGAACGGCTCCCCGTGCTGGTCGGTCAGTGCGAAGGACGGCGCCGCGCCGTAGCTCGGTAGGTCCTCCGCTCCCGCGCCGCACCCGCCGAGCATGGCCACCACCACCAGCCCCAGCCCGACACTGCCGAGGATGCGCCTAGTCGCAGTCTTCATAGAGCGGGCAGGAAGCCGGCTACGTGGTGTTGCTCGTGCCTTCCCGATAGAGGCCATTCGTTACACGCCGATGAACTTCTGGTCCACCACGATAGCCGCCAGGATGAGGTAGAGGTAGACCACCGAATACTTGAACAGGAGCCGCGCCGCCACCGCTGAGGCCTCGCGCAGCAGGCGCACAGCATAGAAGACGAACAGCCCCCCGAGCAGGACGGCGCTCGCCAGATAGAACAGGCCGGCCAGCTGGAACGGCACCAGCAGCAGCGTGATCGCCACCATCAGGAGAGAATACAGCACGATCTGCCGCCGCGTCTCGGCACCGCCGCGCACGACCGGCAGCATGGGAATCCGCGCGCGGGCGTAGTCGTCCTTGATGAGTAGCGAGAGCGCCCAAAAGTGCGGCGGCGTCCAGTAGAAGATGATGGCAAACAGGTAGAGCGGCAGCAGCCCAATACTGCCGGTCACCGCGGCCCACCCCACCAGGGGTGGCACCGCCCCGGCGGCGCCCCCGATGACGATGTTGCTGGGCGACGACCGTTTCAGCCAGCGCGTGTAAACGAAGATATAGAACACAATGGCCGCCTGCGCCAGCAGCGCCGCCAGGAGATTCGCAAACACGGTCAGCACGACGAACGACAGCACGGCCAGCACCAGACCAAACCACACCGCCTGTCGCGGCCGGAGGATGCCCGCCGGGAGCGCCCGGTGCGCGGTGCGGTGCATGATCGCGTCAATGTCACGGTCCAGATAGTGGTTGAAGGCGTTCGCGGCCCCGGCGGCTAGGGCACCGCCCAGTAATGTCGCGGCGACGAGCAGCGGGGAAGGCCAGCCGTCCGCGGCGACGACCATCGCGCAAAGCGTCGGCGCGAGCAAGAGCAGGATGATCCGCGGCTTGGTCAGTTGGAGGAAGCCGGCCAGCGGCCCCCGGTTCGCACCCCCGGTCTGCACCGTCCGTCCGTCCGATGGCTGGTGCAGCGCAGACGAGTCATCCGCTCCGGTGGGCGGCGGCGGTAGGTCATCTGCCGGCCTCGGCTCCGATGCAACACCATCCCCGGCGGCTGGTGCCGGTGCGCGCGTCACCAGCGCAGCCAGCGCCACGGCCGCGGTCCAGGCGGCCGACGCTCCGGCAACGTGGAGACCCTGGACGAGCGGCACGAACCCGGCCGTGACTCCCCAGACCCCGATTGCGCCTTGGGCAACGACGCTGGCCACCAGCGCCAGTGCGCCCCACCACACCGCCGGAAACCGGTGCCGCCACGGTCGCGCCCGCACGACCGCCAGCACCGCCAGCACCGCGATGGTGTAGGCGGTAAACCGGTGCAGCAGGTGGGTATCAACGAGTGGGTCTACCCCTAGTGGGAGCAGTAGTCCGTTGCAGTCCGGCCAACCGATGCAGGACCATGTAGCGCCCGTCGCCCGGACGGCCGCGCCGGTCAGCACCAAGGCGTAGATGGCCACTGCGGTCGTGAGGACCAGCGTGCGGAACCCCAGCCATTCGTCCAGGCTCCGATCAGCACCGGTCGTTGGGGCAACGCCGTCGTCGGAACCCATGTATACCGCGATCATGACCAGGGCGCCTAACACCAGCATCGCCAGCCCCAGGTGGATCAGCACAACCAACGGGTCCAACTCCGTCATGACCGTCACTGCGCCCAAACCGATCTGGATAGCCAGCAGCACGACGACGCCACCGGCGAGCACCACCAGCCGCTGCCGGTGACGAAAGAGCAGCCAAATGCCTCCGACGACGGCCACGATCAGCGCCGACACGATTGCGCCCACCAGCCGGTGCGTGTATTCCAGGAGCGGCCCGAATTCCAGCGGCGGGAAGAGACGGCCCTGGCACAGCGGCCAGTCGTCGGCGCAGCCCATCCCGGAGCCGGTCACGCGCACCACAGCGCCCAGCACGATCAGCAGGTAGGTCGCAACGACGGTGGCGACGACGAGCCACCAAAAGCGCCCCGGTGTCCGCCCGGCAGCCTCCGGGGTGCTGCTCGCCGGTCCGGCGCCACTAGGCGACGACACGCATAACCCCCTTCATCCCGGCTTCTGTGTGCCCCGGCACGATGCAGGCGAACTCGTACTCGCCGGGAACCGTCGGTGCTGTGAACAGGGCCACACCGTGCTTACCCCCACTCAGCTCCACCCTGGTTTCCTTGTCTCCGTCGCGCACCACAAAGTCATGGATCAGCACGCCCTTGTTCGTCAGCTCCACGCACACGGTCTGCCCGGCCTTGACAGTGAAGCTATCGGGGACGAACCTCATCGTGTCGAGCATCGTCATCGTGATAACGTGGTCGGCCGGAGCCTCCCCGGTATTCGCGCAGCCACCGCCACTGCCACCACAGGCAGCGAGCAGCCAGACCAACAGCCCGACCGCAGCGAGCCGCCACCGGCCACCGGCCGACCGCTTGGAATCGGCGCGGTCGAGGTCAGCCACCATAGGCCCGGTAGAGCGAGCGGAAGTAGGTCAGCACCCGCTCAGGATCGCTGCTTTCCTGGATTTCCGCGAGGCAAAACCCGTCGTAGCCACGTCCGCGCAACAAGCTGAACAGCTCCGGCCAAGGGTACCCTTCGTCGGTCAGATCGTGAATGTGGACCAGCCCGATGAGGTCCTGCATCAGCGCGAAGTCGTGGGCCACCGAGCCGTCTTTCACGTCCACCGGGTTGGAGTTCCAGCAGACGCGCACACTCGGATGGTCCGCGGTATCCATAATCCGGCGGATGTCGCGGGCGTCGGCCACGGTACCGTGCATTTCCAGCCGAATCTCGACCCCGCAGTCCGCCGCCGCCGGTCCGCACTCGCCCAGCGCGTTTCCGATCTGATCCAGCGTGCGCTCGCGGGGCACCCCGGCCTCTTCCTGATGGCCGTTCGGCCGGACTTTAATCCCGCCGGCCCCCACGTCGGCCGCCAGTTGCGCGTAGCGCTTCGTGCCCTCGACGTGCTCACGCACGACGGCGGGATCGAGCGCATGGTACTCGAAGATCGTCCCCAGCCCGACCAGCTCCAGGGGCGAGTCCGCGAAGCGCCGGCGCACCTCGCCGCGCTCGCCTGACGAGAGCGTGTCCTCGACGCCATGCATGTGCGTCGTCCGTAGCTCCACGCCCTCATATCCCAGCCGGGGGCTGCGTTCGAGGATGGTGGAGAGGTCCCAATCCTTGGCGATGTTGTACGTCACTAGACCAAGCCGCATACTTCCTCCGTACCCGCGAGATTGCCTCATTCGAGCGGGCTATACCGAGTATAGCGGCCCGGCTCCCCTATGCTCCCCCCGCCGCAGCAGGGAGACGGGGATTCCCGCGTGGGCGGGAGGTCGGCGTGTTCCCTCCCCCGTCGCCACGGGGGAGGGCGAGGGTGGGGGCCACAGGTGGGGTGAGGCCCAACGAGCGTTGCTATAATCCGCCCAACCGCAAAGGGGGCCAGCTATGACTACATTACTCACCGACCAACAAGTGCAGCAGTTCATCACCGACGGCTACGTCATCGTCAAGCCGGACCTACCGGATGACTTCCACCGCCACCTCTTCGAGCAGACCGAATACGTCTGGGAGAAGGAGTTCAACCCCGGCAACAACCTGCCCGCCAGGATTCCGGACTCGCTCAAGCCGTGGCACGATCCGGCGGTCGTCGGCGCGCTGACCAGTATCGTCGGGCCGAACTACTACATGCACCCGCATCGGCACTGCCACTACAACGAGCCTGGCCGTCCCGGCCAGAATCTCCACAAGGATGGCTTCTCGCGCCGCGGCCATCGCACGCGCTGGCTGTTGGCGTTCTACTATCCCCAAACGACGACCCTCGACATGGGACCGACGGTCGTCGTGCCGGGCAGCCAGTACTACAACACCCTGCCCCCCGACGGGTCGGAGCGCGAGCTTCCGCTCACGGTCGAAGCCGGCACTATCGTGATCGCCAACTACGACATCTGGCATCGCGGCTCGGCGAACACCAGCACGCACAAGCGCTACATGAATAAGTTCCTCTTTACGCGGGTCGAGGAGCCGACCGCGCCGAGCTGGGACAATACCCAAACCGAGTGGGAGCCGGGCGCCGACTCCCCCACGCCGGCGCTCTGGCGGCACATCTGGCAGTGGCACACGGGGCAAGCCAACGGCACCGACCACAACGGCAGCAATGGGCACGCGGCGTCCATCGAGGAGCTTGTCGCGACCGTAGTCGGTGACTCGGAAGTCGAGAGCTTCAACGCCGCCTACACGCTGGGGGAGATCGGTGCGCCCGCAGTACCGGCGCTCATTGATGCGCTGATGGGCAAAGAAAGCACGCTGCGCCCGGCCGACGGACCGGCCCCGGCGCGCCTGAGCCAGTACGGGCGGCTGGCGGACGAGAGCGAACTGGAAGCCCGCCGCCGCAACGTGTGCTACGCCCTCAGCGCCGTCGGTGCGCCCGCAGTACCGGCGCTCATCGAGGCGGCCGGTCATCCGCAGTGGTGGGTGCGGGCCGCCGCGGTCAACGCGCTCGGCGAAATGGGCCTCGCAGCGCGTGAGGCCGTTCCTACCATCATCGCGGCCTTGCGAGACGACTCCCTTATCGTCCAGCAGCAGGCGGCCCAAGCCCTCGGGATGGCGAGTCAGGAGGGACCGGAGGCGGTGCCGGCACTCGCCGCAGCCTTGCAGCACGAGGACGCGGAAATGCGTCGCAATGCCACCCTGGCGCTACTCCGCATCGGCAAGCACGCCGAGGAGGCCGTACCGGCCTTGCAGGGCGTCCTGGACGACGACGACCGCTACGTGCGCGGCAAAGCCGTCGAAGTGCTCTACCGGCTCGATACACCAGCGGCCCAAGCCATCCTCGTGGACTACCTGATGACCACGCGCTGGTGCCCCCTCACCACCATCGAGAGCCGCTACTAGCGCGTTCGCCGGGCCAGCCCATAGCGCGAGGGCACTGGTGGTGTGTGCTCAGTCAAGTGCCACTGGCCCTATCCAAAGCAAGGACGGCTCTTTTCCGGGGGAAGGTAACTGGGAAGTGATTCCGTGAACGTTACCTATGACCCAGCGTTAGACGCAGCATATATCTCCATTGGTCGTGAGTGGCGCCCGGTGGCGCTGACCTATCCCGTTGATGGGGACAAGGCCGGAGCCTACATTCATCTCGATTTCGACAACACCGGCCGCTTGGTTGGTATTGAGGCCCTGGAGGCGCGGCGGCTCCTGTCAGCGGAGCTACTCACGGACAGCAGAGGGGCTATGCAGGCACACTACGATCCTGAGACAGATGCGGCCACCATCTATCTTCACCCCCAGCTCGCTACGACCGGAAAGCCCTTCAGCGCATATACCCAGCACTGCAACCAGTTGAGTTCGACGGTCGCATCAGTCCGCTCCACCTGCACTTCGATGCAGACGACCGGCTCATGGCCATCGAAGTCTCCGACGCCAGCCGCACGCTGCCGAAAGAGCTTCTAACCACCGTAGAGCCGCTCACTGCTGGCCGCTGACCGTTAGCGCTGGGCTGCTCGTCCCGGTTCCCCCGCAGCTGCGGCGATAGGTCCCCATCGAAAGCGGTCGGAGGCAGCGGTCATCCGATGTAATCGCGGAGCGCCTGCCGGTGCTGATGCAACGCCGGTATGCCGGAGTGGTCCGGCATTCTTTCAATGAGTCCTTCCACGAACCGCAGCAGACTCCTGGCGTTGTCAACATGATGATCTCTCCACCATTGAGAGCAGACATAGAACTTACCTGAGTACAGTGTCGCCCAATACCTGCTGTGTCTGTCAACCATCCTTCCGTCCTCGACTCTGCGTAAGAGCGCATGATTGCCGATTTGGAGGCCCAGGTTGATTTTGCAGTAGTCCCGATTCAGCAGATTGCGAATGTCGGTGTCGTCAAGGAGTGTGGGGTGGTCCTCCAGCAACGTTCTCATCAGGTCTTGCACCAGCGGCTGAACCCTGCCGCGTGCCGGGTTGCTTGGCGTCGTGGCCGTTCCTGTATGCCCAAACCGCCCGGCATCGTCCGCAAGGCGCTGGCTTTGTCCGGTATGGACCGGTAATGCGTTCATTGCTGCCTCCCCCAAGTGCAGCAGCTTCGCGGAGCGCACGAACAGCTCGGACGTGTCGGCTACCGTAGCTGCTTTCTCCAGCGTGGGTTGCACCACCTGCCGGTAGAAATCGTCATTAATGATGAGCTTCCACTCGATTGCTGGGTATCCCGCCCGCAGCTTGTTAAACACGGCTTCCAACGGTTTCTGAACGCCGGGGTTCACTTTCGGCGCAAGGAAGTAGATGTGGAGCTTAGTTTCCGGTGGGTGGTAGCCGTTCAGAATCAGCATGGCGCGGAGAAGTTTCTTGAGTACTCGCTTATCGGCACCGCCCCCGTAATTCAGGCCGGCTTCGTGGAAAGCGATATCCAGGGCGTAGACACCGCCCTCCCAGTCCACCCCGATGACATCAATTTCGGCTTGCCGCAAGAACTGTGCGGCGTTGGCAGTTCCTCTGAATACGCTGCCATCAGGGTCGAACCTCGCTCTCATGTCGGCAAAAATCGCGTCGAGAATGTTGCCGGCCAGGCGCCTGGGCCAATGCTCGGACGCCTTCCAGTTGGCTTGCACCAACCAGCACCGCTTGACGTGCCGCAGGTATGAGTATCCCAGGGATTCACCGACTTCTATTTTCATGCGCCGTCCCAACCCCTCTTAAGAAGTCAAAGGCAGTGGCGAGACTCTAGCCGATGGTAGGGACGACAGCATAAGATGATCCATCGAAGCCTCCGACGCCAACCGCACGCTGCCGGAAGAGGCCCTAACTGCCGTAGGGCCGCAGACACTTAGCCGCTGACCCTTGTTTCAGGGCTGCCCATCACGCCGTGGGCGCTGGCGGTGGCGGTGGCGTGGAGAGCATGTCGGACTTGGCGTGACCGTTCCGGCGCCCCGGCGCGTCCGCCGCCGGCACTACCAGCGTCGGGCCGGGGTCCGACGGCCCCATCCACATGAAGAACAGCGTCGTGAACGCCCCGAAGATAATCAGGCCCCCCGGCACCCACATGATGATGCCCCCGAGCTGCTGATCGGCCAGCGCCGATAGCCCTGTCACCCGCGGCGCGATCTCATACGTGGGGTACAGCACCTCGCCGGCAAACGTGATGAGCGCCCCGATGATCTTTTGCGGGATGGAGAGCAGGAACAGGTAGAAGGCCTGGAATCCCAGCGGCAGCCGCGGTAGCTCGGACATGGGACTGAGGATCGGCCACCACATCAGCACCGCTGCGCCGAAGAAGCTCCCGTGCTCCAGCGTATGCAGTAGCTCCCGGTTCAGCGCCGCGTCGTAGAACGAGGGCACGTGCCACAGCGCAAACGCTCCGTTGAAGGCCAGGAACGCGAAGACCGGGGAGGTCACACGGCGCGCGAGCGTCTCGACCAGCGGGATACGCAGGAGCGGCGACAGCAGCCAGCCAGGAGTGCCCAAGAGCAGTAGGGGTGGCCCGACCAGAGTAATCAGGATGTGCTGGACCATGTGCGCGCTGAAGAGGTAGACCTCGCCGAGTGCGTGTAGCGGCGACACGAGCGCCGCAACGAGCGCGAGGTAGCCCAGAGCGAACCAGGTGATCTGCCGCTTGGTGGCCGGTGCTCCGAGCCGATAGCGGCGGCGCAACGGCCCGATCCCGATAACGTAGGCCTCGAGCAGCACCACCAGCCCCAAGATGAGGCCGGGGTCAAGCGTCCAGGCAGTGAGCCAGTTCACCGCTCAACCGGGGATGAGCACCGGGCGGAAGATGATCAGAAAGACGATGAGCATCGCGGTGGCGATAAGCAGCGGCCAGACGAGCAAGCTGGTGAAGATGCGGCTATCGAACCGCAGATGCATGTAATAGAGCGCCACGCCGGCACCCTTGAGGAACATCAAGACCAAGAGACAGGTCACCATAAGCGACCGCTCGAGGTCGAGGAACTGCGGCACCGCGACCTCAACCGCAGTGACGACAGCCAGGACAATCGCAATCCCAACGTAGTTGGGGTGCTCCTCGTGCTCGGCGTGCTCTTCCTCCGGGGTGCTAGGAGTAGCTGCCTTGCTGGCCTCTAATGCTTCACTCATAGACGTTGCTCCGCGCTGTAGCGCTCCGTGCCGGTCCTGCCTTCCGCCAATGGCCGTCCCCGGCCAACACTCCGGCTAGATCAGGTAAATCAGCGTGAAGATCACCACCCACACCAAGTCTACAAAGTGCCAGTAGAGACCGGCAATCTCCACGGCGATAAAGTTCTGCGGCGTAAACCCGCCCTTGTAGGCTCTGAACAGTACCGCGCCGAGCCAGATCACGCCGACCCCGACGTGGGTGCCGTGAAAGCCGGTGAGCGTAAAGAAGCTCGCCCCGAAGAGGCTGTTGGTGATGGTCACGTGCTCATGGTGTACCAGCTCATAGAACTCGTAGACCTGCCCGCCCAAGAAGCATAGCCCCAGGAAGATGGTCGCCCCGAGCCAGAAACGTAGTCCGCCCTGATTGCCTTCACGGATGGCCTTCAGAGCCAGGACCATAGTCAAGCTGCTCATCAGCAGGATAAAGGCCAGGGCGGCCGTGAAGTTGATGTCGAGTGCCTCGTGGGCCGGCGGCCCGGTGCGGCCCCGATACACCATGTACATGCCGATCAGGGCGGCGAAAAACAGCGATTCCGAGCCGATGAAGGCCCAGATTCCGAGCTTGCGGTTATCGAGACGTGCAACCGCCTCTTCCATGTGCCTCGCTCCCCGTTATGGCTCCCATCTGTGCCCTCTCCCGTAGGAGGGACCTATCACCTATCCCCCGTCACAGCGAGGCCGGCGATGGGAGCGATCTTGTATCTCGTTTAGTCCTGAGTCGTGCGCCAGATGAAGCCGACCAAGCCAACCAAGAAGAATGCCAGTCCAACGATACTGAGCAGAATATGGTAGATCAGCCCGGCACCCATCAGGGTGATGCCCAACGCGAGGATGATCGGGAACGCGGTCGGTCCGGGCAGGTTAAGTTCGTGGGCACCGCCATGGTGCTCTTCGACCGCATGGGCGCCCGCCGCGGTCATCTCTCCGTGTGCCCCCGACTCGCCGTTGCCGCGTCCGTTGCCGTGACCGTCGCCGTTCGCCTCCGTGAGGCTGCCATCTCCGCCGCGGCCAGCGACGACGGCGACGAGGTTACGCTGGTCCCACATCGGATGACGGCTATGCACCGTCGGGACAACGACGAAGTTGTGCTCCGTGGGCGGTGAGGACGTGGCCCACTCCAGGCTATAGCCCCCCTTCGTATCCCCCATCGTCCACGGATCGGCCGGCGACCGTTCACCCCGACGAGCGGTCACGATCACGTTCCAGATGAACAGCAGGAACGAGCCACCCAGCAGGTAGGCGCCGACGGTCGAGACCATGTTCCAGTCGTCGAAGCCCATGCCCGTCGGATAGGTGTAAATCCGGCGCGGCATCCCGGCCAACCCGAGATAGTGCTGCGGGAAGAAGGTGATGTTGAAGCCGAGCATCATGATCCAGAAGTGCCACTTGCCCAGCCGCTCGCTGAGTATGCGCCCGGTCATCTTGGGATACCAGTAGTAGACGCCGGCGAAAATCCCGAAGATGCTGCCCCCGAACAGCACGTAGTGGAAGTGGGCCACGACAAAATAGGTGTCGGTGGCCTGGAAGTCCAGCGGTGGCGCGGCGAGGGCTATCCCGCTGATGCCGCCGATGATGAACATGGCCACGAAGCCGATGGCAAAGAGCATGGCGGAAGTAAGTCGCAGGGCGCCTCCCCACAGCGTGGCAATCCAGTTGAAGATTTTCACTCCGGTAGGCACGGCGATGAACATGCTGGTGGTAGCGAACGCGGCATTGGCGATTGGCCCCATGCCGACGGCGAACATGTGGTGCGCCCACACGCTGAAGCCGAGGAAGCCGATGGCTACGCCGGAGTACACGACGACCGGGTACCCGAACAGCGGCTTGCGGGAGAACGTGGGCAGAATATCCGAGATGATCCCCATGGGCGGCAGGATCATGATGTAGACCTCAGGATGCCCGAAGAACCAGAACAGGTGCTGCCAGAGCAAGGGATCACCGCCCTGCTCGACCATGTAGAAGCTCGTGCCGATGTAGCGGTCAAACATCAGCAGGATCAGCGCGGCGGTGATGCTCGGGAAGGCAAAGATCACGAGGAACGAGGTAATCAGGGTCATCCAGACGAACATCGGCATGCGGTTGAACGTCAACCCCGGTGCCCGCAGCTTGACGATGGTGACGATGAAGTTGAAGGCACCGGCCATTGACCCGACACCCAGGATGAGCAGGCCCAATACCCAGAAGTCAACCCCATGCGTCGTCGCGTATTGGGATGCGGTCAGTGGCGCGTATCCGAACCAGCCGGCGTCGGGCGCACCCCCGCTGAGGAAGCTCCCCATCATCAGCAGGCTGCCGAACAGGAACAGCCAGTAGCTCATGGCATTGAGGCGCGGATAGGCCATATCGGGCGCGCCGAGCATGATGGGGATGATGTAGTTGCCCAACCCGACGTTGATCGGCATGACCGCCATGAACACCATCGTGGTGCCGTGCATGGTGAGAATCTGATTGAACCAGTCACCACCGAGGACCGTGTTCGCCGGCAGGGCGAGCTGCGTCCGCATGAAGAGCGCTTCGATCCCCCCGACGAAGAAGAAGAGCACCCCCGTGACGGTATACAGAATGCCGATGCGCTTGTGGTCAACCGTCGTAAGCCAGCTCATCCAGCCCGGCATGGCTGCCGGTGCAGCTTCGACCTGCTCCGGCGCCTGGACTGGTGGAGCGGCTGCCGTTGTTACCATCAGCTACCTCCGCTGGCGGGCCGGAACTGCACCACCGATTCCCATAGGCTTGTGCAGCTCCGGCATCGCTACATCTCCTCACTGCCAGGTCTCCACTACCACCGCTCGCGCTCGGTGTGTGTAGCCCCGGCAGGATCACTACTTCAAGCTGTGCAGGTAGGCGACGAGCGCGCGGGCGTCCTCGTCAGTCATTTCCACGTTGGGCATCAGGTTGCCCTGCTTGACGCTCTGCGTATCAATGAGCCACTTGTAGAGGTTACCCGGCGTGTTCTTGAGTATTCCGGCCCCAAGCGTCGTCCGACTGCCGAAGTGCGTGAGGTTCGGCCCAGTCACCCCGGTGCCCGGGGTGCCCTCGATCACGTGACAGCCGATGCACGCCCCGGTCGCAAACACCTCCGCGCCGCGCTTCTCCAACTCAGTCTCCGGCTCGCCGGGCACGGTCTTTTGCTGCGCGACCCAGGCCGCGTAGTCGGCGGGCGACTGGGCAATGACCCGCAGGCGCATCAGCGCGTGCTGGATGCCACACAACTCGGCGCACTGACCGAAATAGATGCCCGCCTGGTCTGCCCGCAGCCACATCTCGTTGACATGGCCGGGCACCGCATCCACCTTACCCGCCAGCTTGGGTACCCAGAAACTGTGGATTACGTCCACCGACGAGACATCCAGCGCCACGACCTCGCCAACGGGAATATGTAGCTCGTTGGCGGTCACGATCCCCTCGTCCGGGTAGCGGAACTCCCACCACCATTGGTGACCGATCACCTCGATGGTCATGGTGGGTGTCTCGCCGGCCGCGTCCAACTCCCGCTGGGTGTTGAAGGTCATGGCCACAATGGCGATCACCAAGATCGTTGGGACAATCGTCCAGCCTATTTCCAGCGGCGTGTTCCCATGCGTCTGTGCCGGTATACGGTCGTCACCGGCCCGCCGGCGATAGCGGAAGACGGCATAGAGCAGCAGGCCCTCGACGACCACGAAGACGCCGGTCGCCATCCAGAAGATCGGCCCGAACAGATCATTAATCAGCCGGGCGTTCGGCCCACTGGTGACGAGGGTTGTTTGGGGCAGGTCGGGCGCACAGCCCCCCACGAGGAGTAACCCTGGGACCACCACGGCCAAGAGCGCGGTTCGTAGATAGGAGCTGCCACGAACAGTCGTCATGCTACTCGTCATTTTCCCATAGAGTTGACTTGCAGTATGCCCTGGCAAGCCGGAAGCGGCGGAGCAGGGAAACGCGGGGTCGCTCTATCCGTGAGTGCGCGCTGCTCAACCCTCGCGGCTCATTCGGCAAATGCTCCGGCGATGCTAACATGTGTCTCGCCACCCCGTCAACGCTTGTGAATCCCTTCACAAGTCTAACACGATGCGTCGTGGCGGCTCCATGTCCGTTCCTCGCCCGGCCCATGCATCGCAGCGGCCGAATCCTCTATCATCACCGCAGAAACGTACCCGGAGTACGGAGCACGAGGCAAGCGCGAGCTAGGTAGGGCTTACGATAGACGAGCGGCCGAGAGGGGAGTAGTAGGTGTTCAACTTAGGATCGCTGCCCACACTCTTCGTGGTCTACCCCCTCTGGGGGCTGGCAACGCCGCTGCTCCTCGCCGGCATCGGCGGCGGCCTGCTCGGCACGATCCTCGCCAGCGTGGGCCTGCTGCGCGGCCGGGCGCCGTGGTACGCCGCCCTGAAGTATCTGCTGATCCTCTTGGTATCGTTCGCCATCTGGCAGACCGGGGCCGACCTCGTGTCGCCTTGGAACGAGGCCCAAGGGCTGGAGCTGATTATCTACGTCGTGTTTGCGCTGCCAACCGCCGGCTTGGTGCTCTTCCGGGCACGCCGCTGGCTCACGAACCTGTGGCGCAGCACCAATGGCCAGCCGCCCGGCGCGGCGCTCCTCGGGTCATAAGTCCTGACCGGGGGCTGCACTTGACTGGGGTAGGTACGGCCCAAGCCGTAGGGGCGCTTGCAACCGCTGCTGCGCCCGTCCCCCCGCCGCAGCGGGGGGACCGCCAGCACCCTCCTCCCCCGGCGCTCTACGGGACGGCACATTAGGGTTTTCCTTAATCAAAAATCAAAAACTAGGGATTTCCTTAAGGAAAGACTAGGGTTTTCCATAGGGCCTTGAGCGCCCCAGCGGCGTACAATGGAATATGTGACCGGAGCGGTCGCTGTCAGCGCCGAGAGGAGGTCGGCGATGGCACAGTTCAAAGCTCCGCGACGGGTGCGGAGAAAGCTGCTCTCTTGTCGGTCTTGCTGGTCGCGCTCGCGCTCGGCGGGCTGCCCCACCATACCCTCGCCACGCAACACTGGGGCGAGCATCGGGTCCACGCCCTCACCAACAGCCATCCGCTGATAGAGGAGGAGCGGACGGAACTCACCTACCACGTGGAGACCGGCATCCCCATCGGCTACGAACGCCGCGTCGGCGGCCAGGTGGTCGAAAGCCATCGAACGACCTCGCTGGTGCTCGCGTCCGGTGAGCGTATCCACTAGGCATCCTGGCCGAGCAGTGCCGAGAGGGAAGTGCGATGGTGCGCTCTTCTCTCTTGTTGCTTGCTTGTTGGTTGACGACAGGAGGGTGGCGATGAGTACCCGCGTCTGTGCTGTCGTGGTGGCTCTGCTGCTGTGGGTGGGTGTCGGAGTGTCTGGGACTGTCGTTGGGCTGTCTCAATGGTCGCATTTCGTAGAGGTACGGCGTCAGCGGACTCTCAGCACGATAAAAGTGAGTGGGCATCCGGTGGCGCCGGTGAGACACTTTCGGCTCTCGCCCCACTCGGACCCGGTTCCTGATTTCTGGGGCTGTCCTTGACAAGCTCTGGCGGCGGCGGCGGCGGCATGGGGGGTGGAGAGGAGTCGGACGGCGGGCAACGGGGGCGAGGATCCGCTAGGGAATGAGCAGACCGAGTACATACCCACCACGGCAGTAGTGCCGTTTGGCTGGTATCCGGCCCTTGATGTCCTCAGGGAGCGAGCCATGCACCGCATCATTGCCAGTGTGGCCGCGGCTGCGCCCGTCCCCCCGCACAGCGGGGGGACCATAGGGGGGCCGGTACCAGCCTCAGCCCCCTCCCTAACCCCTGTCAGCCGGCTTCCCTACCCCAGTCAGGGAGGCTACGCCGGGATCGCTGCCGACCAGCCTCGCTCCACCTCGGCCCGCAGCGCTGCCCGCACGGCAGCCGGTTGAAAGGCCCCCTCGACCGCGTTCAGCGTCAGTTGCCGTAGGTCGGTCAACGAGAAGCCCAGCCGCCGCGCCAGCAAGAGATATTCGTCCGTCAGCGTCGCGCCGAAGTGCGTGGGGTCGTCCGAGTTGACCGTCACGGCCAGCCCCTGCCGATAGAACGCCCGAATCGGATGGTCGGCCAGAGCGGAGACCGCGCCGGTGCGGAGATTGCTGGTCGGGCACATCGTGAGGGTGATCCGCTCGGACCGGAGCTGCGCGATGAGCGCCGGGTCGGCCCCGGCGCGAGTGGCGTGGCCGAGCCGCCGCGCGCCGAGCAGGCGGAGCGCCCCCCAGCAGCTTTCCGGCCCCGCCGCTTCACCGGCATGGGCGCTCAGGCCCAGCCCGGCCTCGTCGGCCAGGCGGAAGGCCGGCGCGAGTGCCGCGAAGTCTTGACCCGCCGCCTCGTCCCCAACCAGGTCAATGCCCACGATGGCTGCGCCCCGCTCTTGCGCCGCCAGAGCCTGTCGCACCAGCGGTACGGCGCTGTCTGGCTGCGTCCGTATCAGGGAGGGCACCAAGCCGATACGCAGGGGCGAGCGGGCTTCCGCCTCGCGCCGCGCCTGCTCGATTGCAGCGACTAGATCGGGATACGGAATGGAAAACGGCGCCTCCGGACCCCGGAAGCCGAACATCACCTCGGCGTAGCACACGTGCTGCGCCGCCAGGTCGGCAAAGCACTCGCCGGCAAGGCGGTAGTAGTCGTCCGGGTTCCGCAGACAGGTGAGCGACACCTGCCGCATCTGCGTCACAAAGCCGGCGAGGTCCGTAAACGTCCAGTATCGCTCGTGCCAGTCCGGCGCGGTGAGCGGCGACCGTGGCTCGTACTTGGCAGCCAACTCCCGCACCGTGCGCGGCCGGATGGTGCCCTCCAGGTGCAGGTGTAGCTCAACCTTGGGCAAGGCCCGCAGGGCCTGTGCCAGTGAACCGCCGGCAGCCGGCACCGGGTTTGCTGTCCGCGTCATGCCGCCGCCTCCCAACGCGCGCTCACAGGCGGCCGAGGAAGCGGCCCGGATTGAAGAGGCCCTGGGGATCGAACTGGGCCTTGAGCGCCTGCATGAGCGGAAAGTCGTCGCGCGTCGGTCCCCACACGTCGAGGTGCCGCTTGAGCGCCACCGGACACGATTCGACCACGACGCTGCCCCCGCTGGGCAGCACGACGCTCTGCGCGGCCGTCACGATGGTCGCCGCCGCGGCCAGGTCAAGGCCGTGCCCGTTCTGGGCGCCGAACAGCCCGTAGGTGATGCCGCTGCCGGCATGGGCCAGCCGCGTGAGAGTGGCATCGGCCGAGCGCGCCGCCCGCTCCAAGACCTCCCAGACGGCGACGATCTCGGTCGGGAGGGTGGCGATCTTGAGCCGCACACCGTCCGGCACGGATGTGCCCGGCAGGGCGCGGACTGCCGTCCAGAGGTCCGCATGGGCATCGCCGTCCAGCTGCCCACAGCCGGTCGCCCCGTCGGTGCTCGCCCACTGCGCGGCATCGCTGACCTGCCGAGCGACGGTCGCCGGTGAGCCGGCGGCATGAAGGAGCACCAGCCACGGCGCATCGCCCGGTAGGCCACACTGCCGCGCCGCGGCCGCGTCCAGCAGCTCGACGGCGCGTGGTGCAAGCTGGGACCGATAGAGCCGCCCGCTGAAGCCGTGTGCCTCCGCCAGCCCGGCAAAGCGCGCCCACAGCGTCCGCTCTTGGCGGGGCAGCGGCGCCACCTTGAAGGTCACTTCGACCAGTACGCCCAGCGTGCCGAGCGCGCCAATATGCATCTTGTTCAGGTCGTAGCCGACGACGTTCTTGACGACCTTGCCGCCGGTCTTGGCCAGCTCACCGTCGGCGGTGGCAAAGCGCATCCCCAGCACCAGGTCACGGGCGCTGCCGTACAGCAGGCGGCTGGGGCCGCTCGCGTTCGTCGCCAAGATACCGCCGATGGTGGCCTCGCCGGCGTGGGGCGGATCGAGCGCCAGGAATTGGCCTTCTGCGGCCAGCCGGCGCTGCACCGCGCTGAGGCGAATGCCGGCCTGCACCGTCACCGTCAGGTCGGCCGGTTCGTATTCGAGTACCTGATCCAGTGTATGGAGCCGCAGCGCCACGTCGTAGCGTTGCGGCGGGTTGCCCATACCCACCTTGGTCCCGCTCCCGTGTGGAGACACCGCGGCGCCATGTTCGGCCGCTATGCCCACGGCGGCGGCAACCGCGTCGGGCGAATCGGGACTGAGGGCCAACGTCGGTCGCCGGCCGTCAATGGCGAGGGGAGCCAGCTGCGCCGTGGCCACGTCGAGGCGTCCGAGGGTACATAGCTGCGCGTCGAGGGGGGCGGTCATGCGTTAGGCACCTGGCCGGACCCGTTCTGCGCTCCGTTACGTCCGGTGCTTCCGGCAGGATACGGCGCTGCAACCGGCCCGGTCACCGGCACAGCCGCCGGCGACTTCGCCGTCAAGGTCGTAGCCGCGGCGAGGGCCGCCGTCGCTGCCGCCTCCTGCCGCGCCAAGTCTTCCTGATCCGCCGGAGCTTCAGTGGCACCGTCCTCGCGCTGCACCCACGCCTCGGCTGCGGCCATCTGCTCCTCCGTGGGGAAGACCTTGCCCGGGTTGAGGCGGCCGTCCGGATCAAAGGCCCGCTTCAGCCGGCGCATGGCCGCGAAGTCGGCCGGGCCGAACAGCCACGACATGTAGGCCTGCTTCTCCAGCCCGACCCCGTGCTCACCGGACAGCGTGCCGCCGACCTGTACGCACTTCCACAGGATGTCGGCGCCCGCCGCAATGACCTTCTCGGTCTGCCCGGGGATGCGCTCGTCGAACACGATGCAGGGGTGCAGATTGCCGTCGCCGGCGTGGGCGACGTTCGCAATCGGCAGATCGTATTTCTCGCTGGCAGCCTGGACCGTTTGCAGCACTTCCGGCAGGAGCGTGCGTGGCACGACGCCGTCCTGCAAATAGTAGTTGGGAGCGAGCTGTCCCAGCGCACCGAGCGCCCCCTTACGCGCCTTCCACAGGCTGGTCCGCTCTTCGGCCGTCGTTGCCAGGTGGACGTCGCGCGCGTTGTGCTCGCGGCAGATACCTTCCACGACCGCGGCTAGCTCCGCCATGCCCTCGTCCACCCCCTCCAGCTCGATCAACAGCACCGCCCCGGCGTCCGCGGGGAGTCCCTGATGTCCGGCTCGCTGGAGCGCCTGGATAGTTAGCGCGTCCATCATCTCCAGGGCTGCCGGGATAATGCCGGCCGCGATGACCGCCGAGACCGTGCGGCTGGCGTCGTCAATCGTCGGAAAGATCGCCAACAGCGTGCGGACGGCCTCGGGTAAGGGCATCAGGCGCAGCGTGATCTTCGTGACAATACCGAGCGTGCCTTCCGAGCCGACAAAAGCGCCGGTGAGGTCGTAGCCGGCGTTCTCCCCGGCCATGCTGACGCCGCCGAGATGCACGACCTGGCCATTCGGCAGGACGACCTCCAGGCCGAGCACGTGGTTGGTCGTCACCCCGTAGGCGAGGCAGTGGGGGCCGCCGGAGTTCTCGGCGACGTTGCCACCGAGTGTGCAGGCCGCCTGGCTCGACGGATCGGGCGCGTAGTAGAAGCCGCGGCTGGCAATGGCCTTCGATAGGTCGAGGTTGACCAGTCCCGGCTCGACTGTCGCCCGCATATTGTCGGTATCCACCTCCAGGATACGCCGCATCCGGGAGAAGCCGAGCATGATCCCTTGGTGCGCGATGGCGCCCCCGGATAGTCCCGTGCCCGCGCCACGCGCGACGATAGGCAGATCGTGGCGTTGGGCCACCTTGACAATGGCCACCACGTCGGCGGCGCTGCCGGGGAGCACCACGGCATTGGGCCGGCCACGATCAATCGAGCCGTCGTAGGAGTATGAGATCAACTCATTGTCCCGCCAGAGCACATTAGCGGGGCCAACAATCCGCTCCAGCTCGGCAATCAGCGGCGGTACTAGCTCTGCCACAACTACACTCCTGACCGCGACTGCACCGGTGCCGCACTGCCATGCACCCGTCGGCGCGGGCGGCTCCGGCGCCCTGGTCTGTACAATCCGGTGACGGCGCAAGGAGCGCAGACCAAGCGCGCCACTTGCGCCTCTCTAGTCTAGGCGGCTGTGCCGCTATCGTCAATGGCTTGGCGCGGACATCATCCGGTTTCCCACGCGGCCTCACGGCGCGGCCGCGGTGCGGATGACGACGAGAGTGTCGGCGGCGGACTCGGCGCCCCAGACTTCGCCGGGGCGGCCCAGGATTTGGCGCACGTTACCGGGGCTGTTCGGGAGCGGAAAGACGCGGAACTCCTCGGTAGCCGGGTCGAAACGGACCAGTGCATTGCTGCCAAAGTCGCTCAACCACACAATGTCCTGTTCATCCACGTACACGGCGTAGGCCCGCGGCCGCTCGCCGGGCAGACGCCACTCCTGCCAGCGCCCCGTGTTCGGTTCGTACACGGTGACCTGGCCGGTGTTCCATTCACTGACCCAGATGCGCCCCTGTGAGTCGGACCACACGCGCCGCGCGCCCTGGCCCTGCGTGGGGGGATCGAGGACGGTAGTCTGGCCCGTCTCCAGGTCAATCCGGCCGACGTAACTGCCGGCCAGCGAGGCGTAGTAGACCTGCCCGTCGGGAGTCGTGGCAATGCCGTAGGGGCCCCGGCCCCGCGGTGCCTGGAAGACGACCAGTTCCCCGTTAACCGGGTTGAGGCGCCCGTAGACCCCGCTTTGGCCGGTAAACCACAACTGTCCCTGGCCGTCGAACGTGGCGGTGTTGAGGTTGGCATAGCCCGTTCCGGCCGGTAAGGGGAAGCGTTGTACCTGTTCCGAGACCGGGTCCACGCGCACGATGGCATTCAGCCCGCCGTCGGTGATCCAGGGTGCTCCATCCGGCCCGACGATGACACCGTGCGGCGCCGAGCCGGACCCGAGCGGAATATGGTGCGTGTTACCCGTGGCCGGATCGAGCACGCCTAGCTCCCCGGAGCCTTGCGCCGTATACCAGACCCGCCCATCGGGCGCGGGGGCGACATCGTGGGGCCGCGACCCGGGCGGCACGGCGTAGGCGACAATCTTCAGTGCGATGGGTACCGGCGTGGCGGTGGGCGGCGGCGGTGTGGGCGATGGCGTGTCCGTCGGTCGAGGAGTAGCGGTGGGTAGTAGCGTAGCCGTCGCGGTCGCCGTCGGTGGAGTTGTCGCCGTCGGCGGTAGTGGTGTGGGCGTCGTCGTGGCAGTTGGCCGAGGCGTCACAGTCGGCGGTACCGTCGCGGTCGCCGTCGGTGGGGTTGTCGCGGTGGGCGGCAGCGGTGAAGCGGTTGGTGTGGACGGCAGAGAAGTCGCGGTGGGCGGCAGTGGGGTGGGGGACGCCAACTGCTCGGTTGGCGCTGGTGGCACGGTGGCCACAGCCGCCGCGCCGGAACCGGGCTCCTCGTCGCAGGCAGTAAGCAAGCAGGCCAGCCCTACGGCTGCAAGCAGCGGCCCCCACCCTTTGGTTAGGCTCACCACCGGTCTCTCCTCGCTTTAGGCTGCCGCCTTGGGTGGCTGCTCCATTCCGCCATTTCCGCTTACGCAGGAATCCAGGCCCTATTCGACCCGGATACCGGCCTTCCTAATCTCCAGACGTTGGCGCGGCTGGCCGCTCTGGGAGCCACATAGCTCCAGTGCGCGCACCGTGTCCATACCCTCGACGACCTCGCCGAAGATGGTGTGCTGGCCATCGAGCCAGGGCGTCGGGACGAAGGTCAGGAAGAACTGGCTGCCGTCGGTGCCCGGCCCGGCATTGGCCATGCTGAGGAGGCCGGGTCGGTCGTGCTTGACACCGGGAGCAAACTCCCCAGCGTACTGATAGCCGGGGCCGCCGGTCCCGGTCCCCAGCGGACAGCCCCCTTGCGCCATGAAGTCGCTGATGACGCGATGGAAGGTCAGGCCGTCGTAGAACCCCAGCCGCGTGAGATAGAGCGTACTGGCAACGTGTACCGGCGCCGCGTCTGCCAGGAGCCGAATGGCGATGGCGCCGAGGTTGGTGTCGAGGTCCCAGTAGTAGCTTTTGGCGGCGTCGAAGCTGAGGGCCGGCGGCTGCGGCAAGCGCGTCTTCCAGCCCGGCCGCGACGAGTCAATGGCTTGCTCGGCAATGAAGCTGTCTATGGTCTCCAGCGCTGGCTCGTTGATGGTGGCCTCCTCGTTGAGCAAAATCGGGCACACTCCGGGTGTACCGGCTCCGGCGTTGCTAGGGGCCGGCCGGGTGCCTCTGCCCATGGTAGCAGCCCAGAGTGCAAGTGCGGGCGCTGCCAGCGGGCATTGAGAGGCCCCGGCTGTCCACTGGTATACTGAGCGCAAAGGGTTACGTTCAGTAGTAGGCTTGCTCAGGTGCTTCCGTGTACTGTTCCCTCGGTGTGATACCCGATGCTACGTGGTGGCGTCCTCGAACAGCAGCGGTGCTACAACCATCCGCACCGCATTACCGAGCAGCGCTGTAGCCGCTGCCGCATGCCGTACTGCGACTTTTGCCTGCACGAGGTACCCCCGGCCGAGCGCCCGCCACCGCCACCGCGTCGGCCTTGGCGCCGGCACGTGCCGGCGCCGGACCCGCCGGACGCACACTACTGTGACGAGTGTGCTGCGGAGCTACGCCGCTTCGCTGCGGCGGCCAAGACTGAGAACCGGCCCCTCTGGCAACGACGGCCCTCGCGCGCCGTGCTACGCAACTGGCTCATCGGCACGTTTATCGTTGCCATCGTCGTGGTCCCGGCTTGGATCGTCGCCGGGGAGGCCGCGAAAACACCCCTGACGGCAGAGGAAGCCGCGCGGATTGCGGTTGGGCTGCGCGGCGGCTTCACCTCGCTGGAGGGCACCAACGTCCTGCTGTCGGTGTACGGGGGGAGCTACGTCGGCGCCAACGTCTCCTCGCAAGACGGCCATAGCCCGTCGGCGCTCATCGATTCGTTCTGGCAGGCCAACGTCGCGGATTGGCGCTCGGAGCAGGCCGAGTTTCCGGCGGAGCTGGTGTTCCGGGCCGCGCTGAACTCGTCAATGGGGAAGCTCATCCTGCGTGTAAGCCCGGATTCGCCACCGGAATCGTGGCCCCGCGACTTCGAGCTGCTGATCTCGGTCACCGGTCCCGAATCAGGCTACAAATCCGTCCTGCAAGCCACGTTCCCACGGGAAGAGGCGGAGCGGCTCCTGCGTGATGCCACCCGCCGCCGCGAGGACCCGGTGCCGGCACCGCTGCGGTTCACGTTTCCCGAGACCCGGGGGATCTGGGTGATGCTCCGTATCCTCTCCAATCACGGACACCCGGGCTTCACCTCGCTCGCCGAGGTGGAAGTCTATCCGGCCGAAGCACCACCCTGAGCGGTTGTCAGATGACGCCTTCGTTCAGGGCTTCTTCCACGATGTACTCGTACACGTTCTCAAATAGCTGCGAGATTGTCACGAGCCGATAGCGGCGGCGCAGGTACATCAGGATTAAGGGCAGCGCGTGAACATCGTCACGAATGAAGTGCAGCAGCACGATAGAGCCGCGGCGTACATCACGGGCGACTTCCGCCAAGACCGCGTCCGGGTCTTCACGCTGGGGCATAATTACGGCGCTACTGGCGCTTTCCCATAACGCAATGCCGAGCTGACGTTCGGCGACGACTTGCCTGATCCGTAGGTCACCACCCCGCGTCATGAATCCGCGCATACTGGGTGGGCGCAGCCACTGCATGGGTGTATCCGCGCCGGTCGCGTCTTGAACGGCGGCCTGCGTTTGGTCAATCTCCGCCAAGACTTCTTGATCCGTAAGCTGAGGGAGCGGGCGGTGCGTGAAGGTGTGGTTGCCAAGCTCATGGCCGGCCGCGTGCGCCCGCCGCCACAGGTCGGGGTTCTGGCGGACCACGGCTCCCGTCGGAAAAAGGGTGGCCGGCAGGTTGAAGGCATCGAGGATATCCAGGGCCTGTTCGACCAAATAGGGATGCCAGCCATCGTCAATACTCACCGCCACCTGCGGGAGCACACGGGGAGCACGGGAGATGATCGGGGCCGGGGACCGTAGTTGCCCCGCGTGGAGCGGTGTGGGCGAGGCAAAGGGCAAGGCACCGAGAAACTTGAGCAGCTGCCGACGCGGCAGCCGCTCAGTTAGCGAGGTTGCGTCACCCGGAGACATGGAGGAACTGCCTGCGAGGTCAGGACTGTGCATAGCAGACATTGACCAGCGCCTCTCCGTGATCTGCGATACTACGTGGCGACTGCCTCGTAAGTCGGTGGTGCTCCATCTAGGACGGCCAAGCCCTTAACCCTAAGGACGACCGGCGACGAAAAAAGAACGCAGCAGGGGTTTACTGTGAGTTGGAATCCATTCCGGCGCCGGGCGGCACAGCCGCCCGCGGAAGGTGCCCAGGACCCGGCGTCAGCGGACGTACCGGCCACGGTGCCTGACGCCGACTACGGCGAAGCGTTGGCACCGACGCGCGGCGGCCTGTTTGGCGCCATCCGCCAGCTATTCCATGATAGCCGCCGGCTGGATACCGACTTCTGGGACGAGCTGGAGGAGCTGCTGATCGCCTCCGACGTGGGCGCGATGACCACCGCCCGCTTGACCGAGACCCTGCAACGGACGGTGCGCGCTGAGGGTATCACCGACGCCGGGCCGGCGGAAGACGCGCTGAAAGCGCAGCTAGTCCGGCAACTGGTGGCCAGCGGCGATCCGGCACTGGCGCTGCCGCCCGACGATCTCGCGGTGATCTTAGTCGTTGGCGTGAACGGAGTCGGGAAGACCACCACCATCGCCAAGCTGGCCTCCTGGCTGCAACGCCACGCCGGACGACAATGTTTGCTGGCCGCCGGGGACACGTTCCGCGCCGGGGCGATTGAGCAGCTCAAGATTTGGGGGGAGCGCACCGGCTGTCAGGTCATTGCCCATCAGGCCGGCGCCGATCCTGGCGCCGTCGTCTTCGACGCGCTGGCCGCCGCCCGGTCGCGCGGCGCTGACTGCGTGATCGTAGATACGGCGGGTCGCTTGCACACCAAGGTCAACCTGATGGCCGAGCTGGGGAAGGTGCGCCGCACCATTGCCCGCCAGGAGACCGGCGCGCCGCACGAAACGCTGCTCGTGCTCGATGCCGTGACCGGCCAGAACGCCATTATCCAGGCCAAGTCCTTCACCGAGACCATCGGCGTGACCGGGGTCGTCCTCACCAAGCTCGACAGCACCGCCAAGGGTGGCGTAGTCCTCGCGGTGAGCGACGAGCTTGGCGTGCCGGTCAAGCTCGTCGGCACGGGCGAGCACCTTGATGCCCTCGCCCCCTTCGATCCGCACCGCTTTGTCGGGGCCCTCTTCCAGCGCGACTGAGCTACCGTGGCCACAGCGCACACCCCCTCTCTATCGCTCGGCGATGGAGAGGGGGCCAGGTGATGGGCCAAAGCCGCACCACACCTGGCGCTATCCGTGCGGCTTTGGCCCGTCAGGGGGTGAGGCAATACTCAATGACCTACGGCCCGGCCTCCCGGTCCATGCTACGATGAACCACAGGGCCGGGGGGTGAAGCCCAAGCATTCCCCACAAAGGAGAGCACCGGATGGCACGGACAGGCGGTGAGTTGATTGTTGATGCGCTCGTGCGCGCGGGGGTCCGCCACGCCTTTGGCATCGCGGGCGTCCACAACTTGCCGATCTACGATGCCATCCACGACCAGGATACGCTCGTCAGCTTTGCCACCCGCCACGAGCAGGGCGCGGCCTACATGGCCGACGGCTACGCCCGTGCCTCCGGCGGCCCCGGCGTCGCCCTCGTCACCACCGGTCCCGGCCTGACCAATACCGTCACGCCGCTCGCCGGAGCCTGGTCCGACTCCGTCCCGCTCTTGGTCATCGGCACCGCCGGCGAGCTGCCCTTGCTCGGCAAGTACAAGGGCTATCTCCACGAGTTCAAGGACCAGTCCGGTGTGATGGCTGCTGCTGCCGGATCGCGCCTCGTCACGCGCGTTGCCGACCTGGAGCAGGCCGCGCTGGAGGAGTTGGCGCGGATGCAGACCGGGCGCCCGCGTCCGACCGCCCTGGAAGTGCCCATTGACGTGTTGGAACAAACAGCCGATGTGCCCGCCGCGTCGTTACCGCCGATTCCGCTGCCCCAACCACCATCCGAGGAGTCCGTCGCCTGCACGGCCGAGCTACTGCGTCGAGCCAAGTATCCGCTGCTGTTCGCCGGCGGTGGTGTGGCCCACGCGGGCGCCAGCGACGTGCTGCTCCGGCTCGCCGAGCGCCTGCGCGCCCCGGTGCTCACGACCATCAGCGGCAAGGGCGCCATTCCCGATACCAGCCTCTGGTCGGCCGGCTGTACCTGGCGCACCTCCTCCGGCCCAACCGATGGCTATCCGGCCCTGTGGCGTCAAGCCGACGTCGGCTTGGTGGTCGGCAACCGCTTGACCGGCATGGCTACGCGCGCCTGGCGCCTGCCCCTACCACCCACCCTCGCCCACCTCGACCTCGACGCCAGCGAGATGGGCAAGAGCTACCCGGTCGCCGAGCGCCTGGTCGGCGACGCCCGGCTCGGCCTGGAAATGCTGCTGGCTGCCTTGGACGACGGCGATAGCGCCAGTCGCTGGGACCCCCACGACGTTCGCGCTGCCCGCGACGCCGATGACGCCGCCGGCGAGCAGCGTTGCCCCGAGGCGCTTCAGCTAGTGCGGGCGCTGCGGGCCGGGCTACCCCCGGCGGGCATCCTGGCCTGCGATCAAGCCATCGCCTGCTACTGGTGCGTCCGCCATCTGCCTACGCTCGCCCCGCGCCGCTTCCTCTATCCGGCCGGCTCGGCCTCGCTCGGTTTCGGCCTGCCGGTCGGGATTGGTGCCCAAGTGGCCCAGCCCGATACGCCGGTCGCGGTGCTCGCCGGCGATGGCGGCCTCCTGTTCACCCTGCAAGAGCTGGCGACGGCGGTGCAGTACGAGCTACCCATCGCCGTGATCGTCGTCAACGACAACGCCTACGGGATGATTAAGGCCGCCCAGCAGCGGCGCAACGGCAAGGTCCTCGATACCGACCTCCGCAACCCCGATTTCGTCGCGCTCGGCCGGGCGTTCGGCGCCCACGCCGAGCGGCTGTCCCATATTGACGAGCTACCCGGCGCCATGACCGCCGCCTTCCAGCGTTCCGGCCCATCGCTACTGGAGCTACAGCTGTCCCTCGCCCCGCCCTTCCACTAGGAGACACCTACGGGGTGATAGCAGCGACACGTATTGGCCCCCACCCTGACCCTCCCCCGTCCCGACGGGGGAGGGGGCCATGAGAGCAAAGCAACCGCCATGACCACCACCCTAACCCTCCCCCGTCCCGACGGGGGAGGGGGCCATGAGAGCAGAGCAACCGCCATGACCACCACCACCGCCCGCCCGGCCACGGCCGCCAAGTATCCCAAGCGGCTCGACGACCTACGCCGCCTGCTGGATGCGGTCGGCTGGGAAGAGCTGCGTGCCGAGTTCGCCGCCGACGCCCCGCCCCGCCTCGCCATCGTCGGCCCGGTGAACGCCGGCAAATCCACCCTGTTCAATGCCATCGCCGGCGCCGAGCGCTCCGCCGTCTCGCCGCTACCGGGCACGACCACGACCGCCGTCGAGGAGCTTGTCGGTCCGCTCCGCCTGGTGGACACGCCGGGCGCCGGCGAGCCTGGTGACGCCGAGCGCTGGGGCGCGGCGTGGCAGCAGGTCGTCGCGGCCAGCGGGGTGGTCTTGGTGCTCGATGCAGCGGCCGGGCTGCGCCAAGCGGACGTGGCCCTCTGGCAAGCAATTGCCGCCCTCGACTCCCCGGCGCTCGTCACCTTGAACAAGATTGACCTGCTGCGGACCAATGACCTCACCGCTGCCGTCTCCTATGTCGAGCAGCAGCTAGGCACGAAGATCATCCCGATCTCGGCCGCGCGCGGCACCAACGTCGCCGAGCTACTGATGCCCGCCCTCCTCGACCTGGAGCCGACCGTCACCGTGGCGCTTGGTCGCGCGCTGCCCGGCTTTCGCCGCACGGCCGCCGAGCGCATCGTCCGCGAAGCCGCCGGGTTGGCCGCCGCGGCCGGCGCCGAGCCGGTCCCCTTCGTGGACATCCCCCTCGTGCTGGCGGCGCAGATACGCATGGTGCTCCGGGTCGCCGCGATCTACGGCGAGACGCTCGACGCGGAACGGGCCAAGGAGATCATCGGCGCGGTCATGGGTGGGATGCTGGTCCGCACGGCAGCCCGGCAGGTCGCCCGCTTGGTGCCGGTCGTGGGCTGGGCCGCCGCCGGGGGCGTCGCCGCTGCCGGCACCTACGCGCTCGGCCGCGCCACGATTGAATACTTTGCCAGCGGCAAGACGCTGGGCCAGCGCCAGCTACGCGACTTGTACCGCCGGATGCTCCGGCAGCCTCCACCATCCGACCTCGCCGCCGAGTTGGCCCTCGACGACGATCCACCGGCTGAACCAGCGGCAGGCCACGCTGACACGCCGGAGCCGGTGGAAGCACCCTCCGAGCCGCGCAGGTCGTTCGGCCGGCGGCGGATAGGCGCCCTCTACCGCCGGGTACACCGCAAGCTGTCGTCCGCCGACCCCACCGATCCCCCCGATTGGAGTAGGTAGCCCACCCACTTCCCACCCACACCTGGAGCCTGAATAGGGTAGGTGTCAGCTCCGGTGAGGCGGTCGCTTGGTTAGGTGTCCGGCATGGGTCATGCTCCTGGCGCCGGTGCCGTGCGGACCGGTCGCAGGGAGCGGTCGCGGTGGCCACCGGCGCGGGCCACGGCGGGATACGTCCGGTCCTGGTGCGGCGGGGTGGAGGGCGTGACGAGGGTGGGGCGTAGCCCGGCGGTGGGCGCCCGACGGGAGCAGTCGGAACCCGGTGCCGGGGGTAAGACGTGGGAGGCGTCGGCGGCCGACGCGGTGGCGACCACGGCGCACGGACGATCAGCACCCGGCGCCCGGGCCGGGCTGGCCCGGGGTACGTCCTGATCCGGCGCCTCTAGGGTGGCGCGCGGGCGGTCAGGCCGCACCGTGCCAGATAGCACGGTACGGGGTCGGTCCTGACCCGGCGCCGTTTGCGCGGGGTGGGGCCGGCCAGAGGCCGACACCCGCCGCGCGGCGCACGGACGGTTATGGCCCGGTGCCCAGGCCGAGGTGGCCTGGGGTACACCATAACCCGGCGCCTGTGGGGTGGCGCGCGGACGGTCAGGCCGCACCGTGCCGATTGGCACGGCGCGGGGTCGGTCCTGACCCGGCGCCCTCGGCGTGGTGGCGATGCCACCGCTGGTGGCCGGCATGCTGCGGAGACGGCTCCCCTCCGGGGCGACTGGCAGTGCTCCAGAATCGTCTTGCATACGCGCCAACCCTCGTCAATGAGAGGATATTGGGGGCGTGGGGGAGAGGACAACGGGGGGGCTAACTCCTGCCCTGATGAAGGGTGCGGACTTGATTTGGGTATGTGGTCTGGCCCCCTCCCTTACCCTCCCCCGTCGCGACGGGGGAGGGAACCGGGTCCCGGCTCCTGCGGAGGGGGGGCTGGGGGAGCTGGCTGGCGGCTGGAGCGGGGGGAGGGGCGGGGGGTGACAAGGGTAGGTTTTTCGGCCGGGAGCCGCGGGTGAGGCCCGCATCCCCGCAACTAGCCACGTAGAGCCACCTCGGCTAGACTGTTGCGGGACACAACCTACCGAACGGAGAGGGGAGCAGAGGCATGAAGCTGGTCACATTTTCCGGAGCAGCGGGCAGCGGCAACCGCGTCGGTGTGCCGCACGGCGATACCATCATTGATCTGACCGCGGCCGGCGCAGCCGCCGGTCTCGGTGCAGACGCCATCGGGCAGTTCCACAGCGTCAAGGCGCTGTTGGGCGCCGGTGATGCCGGCCACGCCGCCGCACAGCAGGCGCTCGACTTCGCCGCGGGCCAGAGTGGTGCCTGGACGGTTCCGGCGGCCGCGGCATCCTTGCTCGCGCCCATCCCGCGCCCCGACAAGATCTTCCTCCTCGCCGGCAACTACATGGCGCACCGCGAGGAAGGCGAGACCGGACCGGTCGAGGTCGCGGCGGTACCCGAAGTCTTTATGAAACCGGTCACGTCGGTCATCGGCCCCGAAGACTCCATCCTCCTGCCCGGACCGATCTGCACCACAGTGGACTACGAAGGCGAGTTGGGCGTCGTCATCGGCAAGACGGCCCGCAACGTCAGCAAAGCGGACGCTCTTTCCTACGTCGGTGGCTACGTGAACTTCAACGACGTATCGGGCCGCGAGCTAGACCCGGATGTCGAGCGCGACGAGAGCGAGCGGAGCGGCTTCTTCGACTGGCTGATCGGCAAGTGGTTCGATACCTTCGCAGCGATAGGCCCCTACGTCGTCACGGCCGACGAGATTGCCGATCCCCAGGACCTCACCCTCGAAACCCGCGTGAACGGCGAGCGGCGGCAGTACGGCACCACCGCCGACATGATCTTCTACATCGCCGATACCATCGAATGGATCAGCAAGTTCATCACCCTCGCGCCCGGTGATGTCATCGCCACGGGCACCCCGGCCGGCGTCGGTTCGGTGCAAGAGGTGTACCTCCAAGCCGGCGACGTGGTGGATGTTGAGGTCACCGGCCTCGGCGTGTTGAGCAACACCGTCGCCGCCGCCTAAGTCGCGTCGGCAGACGGCAACTCTCCTTCCGGTCATTCCCGCGTGCGCGGGAGGGTGGATTCACCTTGGCAGTGCAACCCGTCGTGCCAGAAGATTGCCGTGGGCGTCCGGTAGTCCAGGCCCTTGCAGGGCCTCTTGGCGCGGGGGAGGAAGTGGCGCCCAGCCCGCTTTCGGGTGGGTGGTCTGGGCAGAGCTGAAGCGATAGCTGGTCTCGTGGGCGCGCCGGAGCCGGCCGGCAAGCGGCGCCAGCGGTGCAGCGATTTGCCGGCGCGAGCACCCCTAGCGTGGAGCCGGGCCAGTTCACACCTCAGGTTGCCCACAAGGCACACCCCTACGGGGTTCGGCCGGACACTGCTACAGTGTGTCCGACAATCCGGAAGACACACCTGCGTTCAATTTGCCAAGGAGGCTAGGACAGATGCGTATCACGATTACCGGCGGCGCCGGGCGGCTGGGGCAGGCGCTCGCTGCCCGCTGGCAGGACACTCATCAGGTCCGCACCGTGGCTGCCGTTGCCCTCCCCAACGGCAGCGCGTCCCACGACCACCTCGTCGGCGACCTACGCGACCCCGCCTTTGCCGCGCAAGCCGTCGCTGATGCCGGCGCCCTCGTCCACCTCGCCCCCATCGCTCCCGCTGCCTCGGCCAGCGACCTCGACCGGCTCGACGACGCCACCCGCGGCACCTACCACCTCCTGCTGGCCGCTGCCGAGGCCGGCGTGCAGACGGTCGTGCTCGGCAGTACCTTGGACCTCCTCGCGGCCTACCCCGGCGCCTGGCACGTCACCGAGCAGTGGGCGCCTCGGCCGGCCCCCACCCTGGAACACCTCGCGCCCTACCTGGCCGAGTACAGCGCGCGCGAGCTGGCTCGCGTGTTGCCGCTGCGGATAGTCGGTCTGCGCCTCGGCGAGATCGTGGAAGAAGCGGACATCGAGGGCCAGCCGTTCGATGGGCGCTGGCTGCACCTGGATGACGCGGTGCAAGCCGTCGAGCGCGCCGTGACCGGTGGGAGCCACACCACGCCCGCTACCGACCAAGCGCCGCCGGTTCGCCGGGCAGTCCCGGTCACCGAGAAGGGCGACCCAGCGACCGGCTGGTGGGTCTACCACATCCCCGCAGCCGGACCCCGCACGCGAGTCCCGCTAGTCGCAGCGGGAGCGGCACCACTGGGCTATGCGCCGCTGGGCTATGTGCCGCAGCACGATTTCCGAGACCACTGGACGGACGATTGGCAGCACCCGCCGGCGGCCCCGCCGCTCCCCGCGGTGCCGTCGCGGCCGATCCGCAAGGTGGTGGTGTTCGGTGCCGGCGGACCACTGGCCGCAGCCACGGCGCCGCTGCTGGCGGAGACGCACACGGTACGCCTGACGGACTTGCGCCCGCTGGACGACATCATCGCGGAGGGAAAGCCCCAGTCGGAGGGAGCGCCGCTGCCGACCATCTTGGGGCTGCCGCACGAGACGCGCCAGGTAGACGTGACCGACTACGACCAAGTGCTGGCGGCGTGTGACGGGATGGATGCGATTGTCAACTGCACGGTGTTCCGTCCCGAGTCGGAGCGCGCCTTCAAGGTGAACTGCCTGGGCGCCTACAACGTGATGCGCGCGGCGGTCGCGCAGCGTATCCGGCGCGTGGTCCATACCGGCCCGCAGATGGTGATGCAGGAGCCGCTCGTGGGCTACCGTTGGAACTCCGACGTGCAGTCGGATGTGCCGATGCGACCGGGGGCCATGGTCTATCTCCACAGCAAGTACATGGGTGAGGAGGTGGTACGCACGTTTGCCGAAGCCTATGGGCTGGAAGTGCCGACCTTCTACTTCAACCACTTCGCCAACCCGACGACCGTCCGGACGAGTGGCGAGGGCATTGATGCGTTCACGGTGTCCTGGAACGATGCCGCCCTCGCCTTACGCCGGGGCCTGGAGGTGCCGTCGCTGCCGCGGCCATTCGAGATATTCCTCATCAACGCCGATTTACCCCACGGATACGCCTCGAACGAGAAGGCGAAGCGGCTGTTGGGCTGGCAGCCCCGCGACCGCTTTGAGCACTGTTGGCAGCGGCAGGGCTAGGCCCCCCTATGGTCCTCCCGTCCCGACGGGGGGACGGCGGCTTCTGGCGTCGCGGCGGCGGGGGGCTGGCGTGTTCCCTCCCCTGTCGCAACGGGGGAGGGTTAGGGAGGGGGCCAAGCGGCGATCAGCCCCCGCAGTGCCTCAGTTCGATTGAAGGGTGTCCCATGACCACGAGCGCTGACGTGACAGTGGGTCTGCGTGCCCTGGGTATCACCGCGGGTGAGACCGTCTTTTTCCATAGCTCACTCAAGAGCATGGGCCGGGTCACCGGTGGACCGCAGGCCGTGATCGGCGGCTTTCTGGATGCAGTCGGACCGACCGGAACCGTCGTCGTACCGACCTTTACCCTCACCGAGCGGCTCGGTCCGTTCGGCTCCTGGTATGACCATCAGACGACCCCCTCGACGGTCGGCCTGATTACCGAGACCCTGCGCCGCCGGCCCGATGCCCTGCGGAGCTTCCATCCCGTGCATTCGGTCGCCGCCGTGGGGCGGCTCGCCCGCATGGTCACGGCTCAACAGCGCAATACCTTCGGCCGCCGCAGCCCGTGGTGCGATGCCGGCTTTGCACAGGGCAGCCCCTTCGATCTGCTCACCCGCTGGAATGCCTGGTACGTGCTGCTCGGCGTGGAGTTCCAAGTCCAGACCATCATGCACTACCTGGAGACGATCTTGGTGGATGCGGTACTCCGCCGCGCCAGCGCGGCCGAACGCGAGGCCTTGCGTAGCCAGGTCCGCCGCTGGGGTTCGCCGGGTATCTGGCCGGCGCCGGAGCGTATGCCGTTGGGCGCGGCATTGGCCGCCGACGGCACCTACCGGCACGCGACCATCGGCTCGGCAGACGTCTATGGGAGCCGCTTCCAAGCCGTGTTGGGCCGTGCCCTGGAGATCGTGCTGGGAGCACCCGAAACGTGGCTCAGCGAGGAGTTTCGGGCCTGGATGGGCGCCCCGCTCGATCCGGCAGCGGTCCTGGAAGAGTACGTATCGCCGGGCGGAGGGCCACCGCTCGCCGCCCCGGCACAGGCGATCTCCTGCGTCGGACTGGCGCGGCCCGCGCCACCGGCCTGAGGCGGGTTGCTGATAAGAGTAGGCACGAGTCAGATCGTAGTGGACGACGGCCTTCTGCGTCCGTTCCTATGCGGATTGGGGGACGCCAGGCAGGCGATTACTTGAAGTACAGCCCGATCATAGCGCCAATGATCGTTACCCAGGAGGCGGCGATGAGTATGTACAGCGTGTTGAACCGGCTGTTCATCTCCTCGCGCAGTCCGTTCATCTCGGCACGCAGGCTGTTGATGGACTGGTGCATCTCGTCGAGCCGGCGGTCCACCTGCTCGTAGGCGCCTTCCAGCCGGCTAATCCGTTGTTCGATCACCATGCTGCTCTCACACTTCCCACGCCGGTACCCCATGGTATCCTGAGCACGGCTCCCGCGCCAGTGCAGGCTGGCCATCAGGCATAGCCTGCACCCAGGTTACCCTTCCCCCGGCCTTATACCTTGATATTTACTATGTATATTATACAATCAATCGGAAGTCAAGGAGCAGAGGAGAATCCGCCGGACAGGCGCTCGAAGACAGCCATTTCGATCTGGTTACCCGTCGCCAGGTCCCGGTCCAGCCCGGAACTGATGGCCTCCTTTGCACCGGCAATGGCCTCGGGAGGCAGCGCGGCCAGTTGCCGGGCCAGCGCCAGCGCAGCGGCCGGCAGCTCGGCGCCAGGGTGGACGGCATTCACCAGGCCGCGGCGTAGCGCTTCCTCGGCGCCGACGAGCCGACCGGTATAGATCAGCTCCATCGCCACGCTCGGCCCAACGAGGCGCGCCAACCGTTGGGTGCCGCCCCAGCCCGGGATCAGCCCATGACGTACTTGCGGCAGGCCGATCTGGGCATTGTGAGCCAACAGGCGCAGGTCGGCAGCCAACGCCAGCTCGCAGCCGGCGCCGATGGCCGGCCCGTTGATGGCGGCGAGCGTAGGCTGCGGCAGCGCGGCGAGAGCGTCCGTCAGCCGCTGCCCCCACCGGAGCCAGGTGCCGACCGCGTTGGTGGCTCCGTCCTGCCGGGCGCTGAGGTCGGCCCCGGCCGAGAAGGTCTCCCCGGCGCCGGTGAGCATGACCACGCGGGTCTCCTGATCGGCCGCTAGCGTTTCGACGTGCGCCAGCAGCGCGCGTGTTGTAGCGTTGTCCAGGCAATTGTCCGCCTGCGGTCGGTTGATGGTGAGCCGGACAACCGGCCCGTCGTGTTGCAGCAGCACCGGCGGCTGGTCACTTGTTGACGCCATCACTTGTTTCTCTGGCAGTTTTACGCGCGGATACGAATGCACCGCCATTGCCGTGCCGTGCTATGATGCCGAGCAGATCATACCCTGGCTGACCCAAGGAGTGCATAGTTGATCCACGCTCTCGTCCCACGTTCGGACTTCGTTGGCTTGGAAGGGGTGACTCACCTCGCCGCCGGCGGCGAGGCGCCCTGGCTGGCCGCCCACACCGAGGCCCTGTCGCTCCTCGCCCGCGATCAGAGCGGTGGTATGCCAGGGCGCGCGCGTAAGGATGCCACCGTCGAGCGAGCACGGGAGCGTGCAGCCCGCCTGCTCGGCGTAGACGCGGCCGACGTGGCCCTCCTATCCAGCACGACCGAAGGGGTGAACGTCCTCGCCCTCGCCCTCGACTGGCGACCGGGCGATACCGTCGTGGTCGAGGCCATCGAGTTCCCTTCCCTGGTCTTCCCGTGGACGAGACTCCAGGAGCAGGGCGTCGAGCTACGCATCGTCCGCCCCAGCGACGGCTCGCCGTGGCGCTACACGTTGGACGACCTGGCAGCGGCCGTTGACTCCCGCACCCGGCTCATCGCCACCAGCCAAGTGAGCTACTTGACCGGCCGGCGGCACGATCTCGCGCAGCTCCGAGACATCGCCGACCGCGCCGGGGCACTCCTGCTCGTGGATGCCACCCATGGCGCCGGTGTAGTCCCGGTCGAGGCCGAACTGGCCGATGTCGTCGTCTCCAGTTGCTACAAGTGGCTGTTGGGTACGCAAGGCATCGCCCTGTTCTACCGCGCTCCCCAGCGCCTCGGTGCGCTGGAGCCGCCCATCGTCGGCTGGCACTCGCGGGCGAACGAGTTGTCACTAGATCGGCCCGACGTGTGGACTGCGCCGGATCATGCCGGCCGCTTCGAGGCGGCCAACGTGAGTTACCTGAGCGCCTATCTGCTGGAAAGCGCGCTGGCCTACCTCAGTCGCTTTCCGGCCGCGCAGTTGGCGGCCCACAGCGTCTGGCTCACCGGACTGGTGCTGGCCGGATTCGAGCGCTTGGGGCTGGAGGTCACTACGCCTGAGCAGCCGGAGCATCGCGCCGGCAATGCGACTTGCGTCGTGCCGGCCGGCGTAGACTCCGGTGCCCTGGCCGCCCGGCTCGCGGAGGAAGGAGTATTGGTGTGGGGTGGTGACGGCCGCCTGCGCGTGTCGTGCCACCTGTACAACGATGAAGCGGATGTCGAACGCTTGCTGGTAGCCCTGCCCGCCGCCCTCGCGGCGGCCTGACCACCACGAGCACTGGTCAGCCCCGCGTAAGCGGGAATCCACGTCCCCCCGTCGGGACGGGGGGACCATAGGGGGGCCACATGCTGCGTCCCATCAGGAGAGAGGAGCAAGAGCTATGACCTATCGTGTAGCGATTATCGGGTGCGGGCGGATGGCCTGCACTATTGACGACGAGGTAGTTGGCAAGCTGGACAAGAGCGGCATGATCTTGCCCTACTGCCATGCCGGTGGCTACCTGGACTACCCGGGGACGGAGATGGTCGCCGCCTGCGACATTGACGAGGAGCGCCTAAACAACGCCCTCGCGCGCTGGCACATTCCCCGCGGCTATACCGACTTCCGCGAGTGTATCCGGCAGGAGCAGCCGGACATCATCAGTGTCACCACCCGTCCCGAAAACCACGCCGAGATCATCGTCTTCGCCGCCGAGCACGGCGTCAAGGGGATGTTCGTCGAGAAGCCGCTCTGCTGCTCTCTGACCGAGACCGACGCCATCCGCGAGGCCTGCGAGCGTCACGATGTCAAGCTGGCGTTCGGACCGATGCGCCGCAACTGGGCGGCCTACCAGCAGGCACGAGCGCTCCTCGACAGCGGCGAGTTAGGTGAAGTCCAAGCGGCCATCGCCTTCGCCGGCAACCCATGTGGCGGCCACACCCTCGACAACCTGCTCTACCTGTTGAGCGACCCGGACCCGGTCAGCGTCCGTGCCACCCTCGGCACGCTGTCACCATTCGAGGGCGACACGGCCAACATGCGCTTCAAGCCCGATGCCCGTATCGAGTCCGCGCACGTGACGTTTGCCAACGACACCGCCATCCACATCAACGGTGTGGGTGCCAGCGGCGAGTACGAGGTCATCTGCGAAGGTGGCATCCTCCGCATCCCCAGCGATGGCTACACCTTCTACGCCCGGCGCGCCGACGAGGACACCCGCGGCTACGACGAAATGGACCCGCCCACCGTTGAGCGCTGGAGCAGCGGTGTCGCCAAGGTGCAAGACCTGGCCGAGTCCGTGCAGTCCGGCCAGCCCGGCGTCAGCAACCTGCGTGCGACGCTCATCGGCCAGGAGATCGGCTACGCCATGTACGAGTCGCACCTCCGCGGCGGCGTCAGCGTAGACATCCCCATCACCGAGAACCGTGACCGCTGGGTCTCCTCCTGGTAACCCGGCCTAGCCGCGCCCCGCCACACCTGGCAGTATCCGTGCGGCTGTGACCCGTCAGGGGGTGAGGACATCTACCCCCTCCCCTGGAGCTTGCTCCGGGGGAGGGCTGGGGAGGGGGCGACGACCCACCCATCAAGTGCAGCCTGCCATCCAAGTACCGCCCTACCCGCGGCCTTGCTCCACCGCGCCCCGTCATTGCGGCGCAAGCCGCAATCCAGCCCCCCTCACCCGCCATCCCCCGTCCCGTTCGTCATTCCCGCGAAAGCGGGAATCTAGCGTATGGCCGTATGCCCCGCGCGGCGCCGCACCCCTCGCCTCACCGCCGCCACTCACTTGACAGTATGCGCGTCGCTATAATAAAGGTGGAGTTCTGCCGAGAGCCTGTCGGCCGGACCATGCCACGGAGCAAAGCCTGATGGAAGTTTTCATCAGCCATATCAATCCAGAAGCCCCGTTAGCCTCTGTTCTCAAAAAGTGGATAGAAGATGCTTTCGTTGGGAAAGTTAGAGTATTCGTCAGTAGTGAAGACGATAGCATACCTCCCGGTCAGGAATGGTTTCGAGAAATTGAGGAGTCACTATCTTCTACTAAAGTTCTCCTCGCTATTTGTAGCGAAGAGTCAGTTCACAGGCCATGGATCAACTTTGAGACAGGAGCAGGGTGGATCAGAGGTATTCCGGTTATACCCATTTGCCATTCTGGCATGACGGTAGGTGGACTACCTCAGCCACTAAGCAATCTCCAAGCCCTCGATGTCGAGGAAGATGGTTTCGCAAGCAGATTGATGGCTGCGATCACGAGAGGACTTGGTCTTACTGGCGAATCTCCACGGTCTGAATATCAAGACATGGAAGCAGAAATACAAGCTGCTTTGTCGAAGATAGTTGCAAGATCGAGGACAAATAATGATATACAACCCGATCTAAAGCTAGTATTTTCGCTAGATAAGCATGGGGCAAAACAGGGGCGAGTGCAAATTCACAGTGGAGAATGTACGATCTATGTAGGTATCCAGGACGACTCAAAACCACTTCCAGAAGCGGCATCGGTTGAATTATGGGTATCTGAAGGAGTTGACACCATGTTCACTCCTGGTGGATTAGAGAGGAAATTGTCACACCCATTCCAGTACATCAAACATCATGAGATGCGATACAAAGGGATAGACTGGCATGCTGCCTGGTATAAGTTAACTTGGGAGGATATTGACTTCCCTAGATCGCTTGTCAGAACGGTAGGGTCCGTGCGAATCTCGAATTTCCCTTTCAAGACCAATACACCTCCTGCTGCTTTCGACGAACAAAGGAATATAATACCATACCAACAGCATATAGGATGTTTATTTTGGGCAATCCAGGCCCAGGGTATGGACACAAAAACAGGCGTGGTGGAGGTAATAAGACCGAGTCAGGGTTCAAGAGTCAGCCTCAAAGAGGGTGATGGTGATTTTGAGATGGTTGACGAGGCGTGATCCCCCCTCTCCAAATGTTGGAGAGGGGGCCGGGGGGTGAGGCCAGCCCCGTCCCCCCGTTGTCTTTCCCCCACCCCCCGCCGATATGCACCACTGACGGGGATTGGTAGCTGCAAGTCCCTCCTGGAGCACCGGGCACCGCCCGGCAGGGACCCACTCGCATTATCATGCTGGTCAACAGCGGTGGCACCGCCACCCAGCCGAGGGCACCGGGTCATGAGCGACCCCGCGCCGCCTCGTCGTTGCGGTGCAAGCCGCAATCCACGTCCCCCCGTCGGGACGGGGGACCATAGGGGGGCCGCTCTCTCTGTACTCTGTGGCCCAAAAGCCATCCGAAAGGCGGCCGGGGGTAAGAGCTATCACGGCCTCCAAGTTCCCCCCTGATGAGGGTTGCCAACTTAGTCGGGTAGTGGGGCACCACCCTCTTCCCCAGCCCTACCTCCTCTATGTAGGTTCAGGGTGCAGGTTCCCTCCCCCGTCGGGACGGGGGAGGGCTAGGGAGGGGGCCAGCCCCTCCCTCATCAAGTTGTCAACCTACGGCTGGTAGCGCGGCTGCCGCGGCGTGCGCGTGTGGCGAATGAGCCGAATCCCCGGATCGGCCAGCGGAAGCGACACCCGCGCCCCGCCGCGCCGGTGCGACTCGACAAAACCGAAGATGAGTTCCATGTTGGCACGGGCCACGCGCACGCCGCCGCGCGTCGTCGGGTCGCCGCGGTCCAGCGCCGCGACCAGGTCCTCGATCAGGCGCAGCGTGCTGCTCGCCTTCTCGTATTCCGGGAACGTGCCGTCCCCGAGGTCTCGGATCGTCCGTGACGCGACCTCGTATTCATGCACCTGCCGCTGGCGGAACTGCACGCCGTTGTTCTGCGCGGTCAAGACGCCGCGCTCGCAAATGGCTTCGTACTCGCTCGAGCGCGGGCTGTTCATCGCGTAGACCGTGACGCCGTTCTCGAAACCGAACATACCCTCCGCCGTGGGGTCCTCCAGGAGTTCGTCGCCGGCAATCAGCTCATCACCCTGCGGCAGGTGCCCTTGCACCCATGTCGCCCGCGCGTCTCCGTTCAGCCGCTGCATCAGATCGAACGTGTGGCTGGAGGTGTTGAACAGCGTGCCGTTGCTGTAGACGATGAGCGTCTTGAGCGCGCCCAGTTCTCCCGAGGCGATCACCTCGCGCATCTTGTCGAAGCCGGGGTGCCAGCGCCGGTTGGTGCCCATGTTGAGCGCCACTCCGTTGCGCTCACACGCCTCCACCATCGCGTCGGCTTCCGGCAGCGAGGCGCACAGCGCCTTCTCGCAATAGAGCGCCTTGACGCCGTGCTCGGCCGCGTAGATGGAGATCTCGGCCCGCTGCTCCGGCTGCGTCGCCACGCTCAGAATGTCCGGCTGCTCCTTGGCGATCAGCTCCTTGTAGTCGGTGTAGAGGTGGTCGCTACCTACCCCATACCGCTTGCCGAACTCCTCCAGGACGTCTGGTCGCAGGTCTACACCGGCAACTAGATCGGTCCGGTCACAGGCCTCGTAACCGGCGGCGTGCGAGTAGGGCGGCACATGATGTGGCGTCCCGACCACCTCGTTGTCAATGAACGCTCCCATCCGACTACAGCCGACCAGCGCCGCCCGATATGTCTTGCTCACGTTGCCCTCTCCTTCTGATGCGCCTAATGTACCAGGGAAAACCTGCTCCGACTGCACAGGATAGTAACACGGATTAGGTAGGCTGGCCCCCTCCCTGGCCCTCCCCCGTCCCGACGGGGGAGGGAATGGACAGTACTGTCTCCCTGGCCCGCGGCCATTGCAACAGGGGAGAGAAGCGACCGTCCCCCCGTCGGGACGGGGGGACCATAGGGGGGCCAGCCCACCGGCTACTGACTATAGTCCCAGCAGCCTTTCCGCGTTGCGATAGGTAATGTCCGCGAAGTGTTCCTCCGAGGTGCAGTAGTCGCGCAGCAGCGGCAGACTCTGCGCTGCAAAGCACTCGCGCTGCCGGCCCTCGCCCCAGTCACCTTTCCCATCGCGGCAGGGGCAATCCGTTGCCCACAGCAGCTTGGTCCGGTGCCGGCGCACGAAGTCGCGGCCGAACTCCGGGTCGCGTGTGAGCGCACCTAGCCCGGAGCCGGCCGAGATGTCCCCGTAGACGTTGGGATATTCCTCCAGCAAGCGGTCGGTCAACCCGACGCGCACCACGGGGCCGGTGGGGTAGCTGACGTAGTCGGGAGCGCGGTAGTCGCTGGGTGCATCCGCACTGACGTTGGCCCACCAGGCCGTCGCGTGCCCGATGAAGACGGTCTCCGGGCAGGCTTGCAGCACCTGCTCAAAAGCCTCGAAATTGTAGCTGTACTCGCGGTACTGCAAGTGGAGCAGCACCGGCCAGCCAAACTCACCGCACAGACGATAGATGTCCATGGAAACCGGGTGATCCACCGCCAGCCGCACCTTGTGTTCGCCGAACCCGCGCACCTTGCCGGTCGCGTGGTACCGCCGAATCTGGTCCAGCGCGTCGAGCGCCAGCGGGTTGACGTGGCAGAACGGGATGATCTCGTCGCCGTACTCGTCGTAGGCTGCGAGCGCGTGCTCCGTCGCCCAACTGTCGTCCAGCACGTCCGTCGCCGTCGAATCGCCCGGCTCAATCGGCAACACCACCGACTTCCCGCCGCCATAGTAGCGATGGTGCTTGATGACGTGCTCGGCCGAACGTCCGAAGTGACCAATGTGGGTGTGAAAGTCAATAATCATGGCTCTCCTACCGCGGCGTTGTCGTGTACTCCCGCCCGTTGCCGGAACAATACACGAGTTACCGTCGAGTGGCTAGTGGTCGGTGGTAGTTTCCGGCCCCCCTATGGTCCCCCCGCTGCGGCGGGGGGACGGCGACACGGGCCAGCGGGAGGCCGGGGCGTATTCCCTCTGACAAGGGTAGGTTTTTTGTAGGGGCGCAACATGTTGCGCCCAGGCGCTCGTCATTCCGGCGCAGGCTGGGATCCAGGCCATTCGTCGCCCCCGGTCGCCGCCCGGCCCCCCTTCCCTGGTGAGAGTTGCCAACTTAGGGTGAGAGTTGCCAACTTAGTCAGGTGGTGGGACACCACCCCCGGCCCCCCTATGGTCCCCCCTCTCCGTCGGGGGGACGAGGTGAAAGGCGACCGCGGCGGCGGGACGACGGCTTGTTCCCTCCCCCGTCGGGACGGGGGAGGGTGAGGGAGGGGGCCAGACCTTCCCTCCGCAGCGTTGCCTTCCCGCCGCGTTTCGCGTAGGCTCACCACAGTCAACGCGAACCTACCTGCACAAGGAGGCACTATGAGCGAGCGCGTCTATCGAGCCGGGATCATTGGCACCGCCCGCGTCGGCAGCTGGTACGACGACCTGACCGGGCCGCGTGCCCCCGAATTGCTGCCCTACAGCCACGCCAGCTGCTACGCCACCCACGCGCGCACCGAGCTGGTGGCCGGCTCCGACCTCGACCCGGAGCGCCTGCAGCAGTTCGGCGAGAAGTGGGGTGTGCAGGCGCTCTACGCCGACTACGAGGAGATGCTGGAGAAAGAAGACCTCGACATCGTCAGCATCACCACCTCCTGGGGCCACGATCACGCCGCCATTGCGCCCGTCGTCGCAGCCAGCGGCGTGAAGGGCATATTCTGCGAGAAGCCCATCGCTACCTCGATGGCCGAGGCCGATCACATCGTCAAGACGGTGCAGGACAACGACGTGGTGTTTGCCTGTGCCTACCTGCGGCGCTGGCGGCCGTACTATCACGCGCTCCGCGATGCCATCGCCGACGGCACCATCGGCGACCTGCTTTCGATTACCGCTTTCTCGGTCGGCACGCTAATGCACGGCGGCACCCACTACACCGACCTCATGTCCTTCTTGGCCGGCGAACCGGACCCGGCCTGGGCCTTCGGCCGCATCGAGGCGCCTCCGGAGGGCGCGACCGGCTGGTCGGCCGAGATCGACCCGCCCGGCAGCGGCTACATCGAGATGCAAAACGGCGTCCGCTTCTTCTTGGATGGCGTCAGCAAAGGCCCGATCAGCTTCGTGATTGCCGGCACCGGTGGTCAGCTCGTCGTCCACAACGACGGCACCGACGCGACGCTCTGGCGCCCGTCCGAAGACGGCGGCCGGCGCTGGGAGTCTGCGCCGTTCCCCCTGCCGCCCCAGGACCGCAGCCCGGTACTGAAGATCGTCGAGGACATCGTCAACTGCATGGACAACGGCGGCAAGCCCCTCAACAACGAGGAGCATTCCGCACGCACGATGGAGCTATGCATTGCGCTCCATGCCTCCCACAACGCCGGCGGCGTGCGCGTGGACTTCCCGCTCGCCGACCGCAACCTCAGCGTAGACACCTGGTAGAGGCTGCACCTCACCCCCGGCCCCTTCCCTGCCAGGGAAGGGGCGCGATAGCGGAGCCGGTCCGCCGCTGCCCTCCAAGGAAGCGGGAGCGGTGTGGCGAACGGCGGCTGGCGCCGGAATAACGAGTACGTGGGCGCAACATGTTGCGCCCCTACACAAAAAACCTACCCTTGTCAGCGGTTCCCTCCCCCGTCGGGACGGGGGAGGGCGAGGGAGGGGGCCAGGCGTAAGGCCCCATCACGCAGCACGCGCTACCCGGCGAGCCTCGGCACGCAGCGCCCGCACCCGCGCGGCGACGCGGCCGATGGAGGCCCGCAGTTCCTCAATCGAACCGGCCAGGTCAACCGCAACGACCTCCAGCCGCTTTCCCGCATAGCGGACCCGATACGTTCTCTCGGCAGCCTCGCCGCGCGCGTAGACCAGCAGCCCGCCTGGCAAGTCGAGGGCGGTGGCGTAGGCCAGCAGTTGGTAGAGGTCGGCGTTGGGAACACGTTCGCCGGTCACATTCTTGTACTTGGCGTCCCCGACAAACGTGCAGGTCGGCCCATCCCACCACGTCAAGTCCGGCTTGAGCCGGATATTCTCGCCCTCGTCAAGGTGAATGGGACCAGGGAGACGATCATCGGAGCAGAACGTATGCTCCGAGACCCGTAGCTCTTCCCGCAGCGCCTGGGTGACGAACTCCTGGAACACCGTGTTCATGTTCATCAGGAAGCCCGCCGCTCGGCGGCCGCCGCGCTCCGCCTCGAATGCCCAGTGCCGCAAGATCAACCGCGCCAGGCCCACGACCTCCCGGTAATGCGCGTTCAGCCGGTCGAACGTCACTTCCGGCACCGCGCTCGGCGCATACCGCACTGGCGTGACGTTGCCGAGCATCGCGCCGATCCACCGCAGGCCGTTGCGCGCACGCGGGGAGCGAATCCGCATCCGGCCGAGCAGACCGGCCGCCGCCTTCACCAACCGATTGGCTAGGATGTCCTCCGTGAACTCGTCGTAGCGCACTTCTATCGGTACGGGCACGCTGAACCGGCGCCTGATCTGCTCTGCGACGAGTATCCGCCCGCGGACCGTGTATAGCGCCTCCTCCTCCGTCCGGTACCCGTGCAGCAGGCCCCGCGCGAACGCCCGCCGCGCAGCCGCCTCCAGCGCGAGCGCCAGCGCCTCGACCAGCGTGTGTGCTTTCTCGAAGTCGAACCGCTCCGCCCGCAACTCGAACGCACCCAGGGCGTAAGAAGCCAGGTACAGCACGCGCGGGATGTCCAGCTTGGGATGAATGGCTACCGACAGGTCGCCAAGCTCCAATGCGCCGATAGTGGCGCCAGGCGTCAGACAGTAGGCGCCGGTCCGTCCAGGAGCAGATTCGATGTTGAGCGACGGCACTGTCTCGCGCAGCGCGTCCCGCTCACCCGCGGAGAGTTCGAGCGGCGCGCTCGTGACGTACTCCTGCAGGTCAATTTGCTGCATCTTCAGCGCTGGCCCCTTCATCCTGCTGACTGGGGTAGGTACGCTTCTCCATACGGAATCGTCCCCTGGCCCCCTCCCTCGCCCTCCCCCGTCCCGACGGGGGAGGGAAGAGACCGTCCCCCCGTCGGAACGGGGGGATCATAGGGGGGCCAGGCTCCCGTCATTCCCGCCCCGCGGCTATCCAGCCTGCTCGCCGGCGTCCACTGACTCGGCGTCGCCGCCGGCCTCGCGCCGCAGCGCATCGAGATCGAACTCGGCGAGCAGGTCAGGCTGCCCGTACAGTTGCTCTTGGACGTAGGGGAGGACATTGTGCTCCCAGATCAGGCCGACCTGCTCGTTGGTGAGGCCAGGTTTCATGAAATAGCTCGGACCGATGGCTGCCTCGCTGTTGTCGTCACCGAGTTCCTCGTTCGCGCGGTCAACGACGCTGGCAACCCACTCCATGCTGGGCGCGTTCTTGCCCAGCCACCGCCTGAGTAGCCCCTTGATGGGTGGCTTGTCCGGGTGGAACTCCACGAAATGGAACCGGCGCCGCAACACCAGGTCCACCAAGGCGATGGAGCGGTCGGCGGTGTTCATCGTGCCGATGATGTAGAGGTTATCGGGCAGCGAGAACGGCCTGTCGGAGTATTGGAGGCGCATGTCCGTGTCGCGGTACTCCAGCAGAAAGTACAGCTCGCCGAACACCTTGGCGAGATTCCCCCGGTTGATCTCGTCTATCACGAGAAAGTGCTTGGCGTCCGGGTTAACCCTGGCACGCTCCGCCATATCGAGCAGCGGCCCGTCCGTTAGCTCGAAACCGGGCTGCCCATTAATGAGCTTGGGCCGGAAGCCCTGCACAAAGTCCTCATAGGCATACGACGGATGAAACTGGACGAGCCGCACCCGTTCCGGCGACCCGGCGAGACGCGCCGCCAGCTTCCGCGCCACGAACGTCTTCCCCGTGCCCGGCGGCCCCTGAAAGATGATCTGGGGCTTGCGCTTGTCCTCCAGCAGCATCTCAATGCGCCGTAGGAAGTCAGCGTCAAGCAGTAGCTCCTCCGCAAGCTCTTCCAGATCGGGTGTGTCAATCGGCTGCTGCTCTGCGGCCGCTTCCGGCTTGGGGACATTCGAATTGTCGTCTTCCGGGCCTTGGTCTGGAGATAATGCTTGCCGACCCACTCTGTAGACTACCGACTGCGCTTCGAGACGGTTACTTGGCCTAGTGAGACCGCGTGACTTGGCTTCTACCACCAGCCGGTCTAGGAATGCCAACGCATGCTCATACATCGCCCCTTCATCTGCGTCGGCGGGAGGGCCGGGATACCCCGTGCGGTTGTAGGCTATGTCGAACTCAGTGACCTTGAAGGGCGGATACTCAGGTCCAAGCGCCATCAGCAGGACTGATATCGTCCTGAGCCTCGATCCGACACCCCCACGGCTTTGGTCCTCAGGTGCAAGAGTTGAAAAGGCGCGTATCCGCTCGCCAGGCGTAGTGTCGTCGTCCACCCAAAGTGCTCTCAGAGCATGTAGTGCGTCGTCCGGCTGTGACTTGAACCAATTCAAGCGCGGTTTGCGATCACGCCAGTCAGAGAGGTTGTCGTTGGGTTTGGTAGTGAGCCCTTCCTCCACGAGCAAGGGCCACTTGCTGTCGCCAGACAGCACCGCATCACGCGCTCTGCCAAGGTCCTCTCCAGTCTTGAGTTTGTAGTCGATCTCCTCCGAATCGATTCGTCCAGAGTCAATCAAACCTTGTGCTTGCCGCAGGTAGTCATCGAATGGATCGCTGTCAGCCATGGTAGATTGTCTTACCTCTCCACTGTGCGGGCTGGGACTTACCACTGCGCTCCCCAAATCCGGCATCCTTGCCTCACCACGGTGCAGACTGGACACGGCTGCCATTGACCTGATACCGCTGCGGCTCGCTGCTGTCCCCTGTTGGCGCGACGCTGCCTTCTACCTCGCGCCGGAGCACTTCAAGCTCGAACTCGGCCAGCCGCTCCTGCCCTCCGTAGAGCTGGTCCTCGATGTAGGGGAGGATATTGTGTTTCCAGATCAGACGAACCTGCTCGTCGTCCAGATCGGGTCGCATGAAGTAGCTAGGGCCGATGGCTGCTTGGCTATCATCCAGCTTCTCGTTCGCGCGCTCGACAACCCCGGCAACCCACTGCATAGCCGGCGCATTCCGGTGCAGCCAACGCCGGAGCAGCCCGGCCACCGGCGGGCGGGCCGGGTGGAACTCCACAAATTGGAACCGGCGGCGGAGGGCGAAGTCCACCAGGATGACGGAGGGATCGGCGGTGTTCATCGTGCCGATGAAGTAGAGGTTCGGCGGCAGGGAGAACGACTCGGCAGAGTATTGGAGATGCATGTCCTCGTCGCGGTACTCCAGCAGAAAGTACAGCTCGCCGAACACTTTGGCCAGGTCGCCCCGATTGATCTCGTCTATGACCAGGAAGTGCTTCACGTCCGGGGTGCTCCGTGCCTGCTCGGCCATGTCGAGCAGTGGCCCGTTCCGCAGCGCCAGGCCGGGATGATCGCCGATGCGGATTGGGCGGTAGCCTTGGACGAAGTCCTCGTAGGCATACGACGGGTGGAACTGGACCAGCCGCACCCGCCCCGGCGAACCAGCGAGACACGCCGCCAGCTTCCGGGCGGTGTAGGTCTTGCCCGTGCCGGGCGGCCCCCGGAAGATCACCTGACCCTTGTCGTCGAGGAGCTTCTCGATATCGCGCAGGAAGCCAACGTCGAACATCAGCTCGTCCGCCAGCTCCTCCAGTGACATTGGCGGCTGCTCGTCGGTCTGTTGCTCGCTGGCCGGCTGCTCCACGGTGGCCTCCGGCTCCGCCGCCGGGGCCGCTTCCACCGCTACCTCCTCCTGGTCTGCGGCCTCCCGCCGCATCAGCCACACGAGCGACTGCGCCTCGAGACGGTTGCTGGGCCGGCCGGCGCTGCGCTCGACCAACTGATCGAGGAAGGCCAGCGCATGTTCGTACATCACCCCCTCGTCGGCATCCTGGGGCGGCCGGGGATACCCGGTACGGTCATAGGCCCGGTTGAGCGGAGTCACCCGGAAAGGTGGATACTCAGTGCCCAGCGCCATCAACAGCACCGAGACCGGCGTCAGCCTCGTGCCGACGCCCCGCCGCTGTTGGTGCCCTGGTACCTGGGTGATGAAGGCGCGGATACGCTCACCGGGCGGTGTGTCGTCATCCGCCCAGAGGGCGCGCAGGGCCTGTAATGCCTCGTCCGGCTGGGAATCGAACCACTCCGAGAACGGGTATCCGTAGCTCCAGTGCGAGAGGTTATTGCTGATGAGGCCTTTCCTCACCAGTGCGGGCCATTCACTGTCGCCGCTGAGTACCGCGTCGCGTGCCCTCCCCAGGTCCGCCACTATCTCCAGCTTGTACTTCATCTCCTCCGAATCGATCTGCCCGGAGTCGATGAACCCTTGCGCTTGCCGGAGGTAATCGTCGAACGGGTCGTTGTCAACCATATAGATTTCGTTGCCTCGCACTGTGCCAGCCGGGTAGTGCTGGCGTATGCATGGTACCACTTCGCCGTGTACCACCCTACGACCATCCTGGCCTGCCCTTCCCGTTCCCCGCCGCCAACCCCGTAGGGGCGCGATGATGAAAGTTGCGAACTTGATTAGGTATATGGTCTGGCCCCCTCCCTCACCCTCCCCCGTCCCGACGGGGGAGGGAACCTGCACCCGGCCCCTACGGAGAGGGGGGCTACATCCCACTACCCGATTAAGTGGGCAACTTTCATCAGGGAAGGGGCGTCCAAGCGGTGGCTGGGTGCAATCCACGCCGGGTGGGGGGCCACGAATGGCGCTGGATTGCGGCCTGCGCCGCAATGACGGGAGGGGTGGGCGCGATGAATCGCGCCCCTACAAAAAACCTACCCTTGTCAGGGGACCGCAGGGGGGCCGGCAGTAAGTCCGCTGCACGTCTCCCGCCGCGCTGCTATACTCCCCGCGTGCGAACGGATGTCCTAGTCTCGGTACTCGCCCTCCGGACTGCATCACCGACCATTGGCAACTGACCACTGGCAACTGACTACTGACCACAGGCCACTGACCATGCTGCTCGTTGTGACGGCCGACAACCACCTCGGCCAATACGCGGCGCGCATGCCATTCGCGCGGCTCGAAGAGCGCCGCCGCCGGCTGCGCGATGGCTTCCGACGCGCCGTGAGCTACGCCGTGCAGCACCGCGCCGCCGCCTTCCTGCACGCCGGTGACCTGTTCGACACGGTTGATCCGCGCAACCTGGAGCGGGTGATGGTTAGCCAGGAGTTGGCCCGGCTGCGGGACGCCGGCATGACGGTCGTCGGCATCGGCGGCAACCACGATACGCCCCGCCACACCGGGCAGCACGGCGGCTACCATGCCGCCGATATTTACGCCTCCCTCGGCGGCCTCCACTTCTGCGCCGAGCCGGGCGAGGTCACGTCGGTCGTCATCGAGCGCGACGGCCTGACCGTCCAGTTCGGCGGTATCTCCTGGAACTCCACGCTTGGCCCGGAAGACGACCCCCTCGCCGACCTGTCCTACCCCGACCCGGAGACCGGCCGCGCCGACTGGAAGGTACTGCTCGCCCATGCCAGCCCGGAAGGGCACCGCCACCCCGAGTCGCAGGACCCGCATGTCCGGCGACAGACCATCGCCGAGCTAGACGCGGACGTGCTGATCCTCGGCCACGAGCATCGGCGCACCTTCATGGAGATCGAGGGGCGCAAGGTGCTGGTGCCCGGTGCGACGGAGCTAATGCGCTACGGCGAGTTCGGACACGCCCCGGGCTTTGCCTCCATCGAGCTAGGGCGCCGGGGGATGTTTCGGCATCGCTGGCACACGTTCCCGGCGCAGCCCCGCTTGCGCCTGACCGTGCGGGCCAACGAGTTGATCCCCGCGCCGACCGGGCTGCGCGACCCGGACGAGTCGGTCACGGAAGCTGTAGTCCGCCGGGTGCGGGAAGCCTCGCATTCCGATCAGTTGACCACCCTTGTCCTGGAAGGCGAGCTACCGCGTGACCGCTATATGGAGCTTGATTTCGCCCGCGTCCAGGACGTTGGCATGGTCAACAACTTCTTCTTCAGCATCAACACGGACGACCTGCACCTGGCCAACGAGTTCGGCGTAGCGGCCGCCAGTACGGTGCGGCTGTCCCAGCGGCAGGAAGTCGAAGCCGCGCTCCGCGATCTCGAACCGACGACCGACGAGGAGCGCGCGGCCGTCGAGCGCTGCCGCGAGCGTATTCTCGCCTACTACGGCGGGATGGAGGACGAGTAATGGGCCGGGCTGGATGGTGGAAGGGTGGCCCCCCTATGGTCCCCCCGTCCCGACGGGGGGACGGCATGTTCCTTCCCCTGTGGCGGCGGGGGAGGGCCAGGGAGGGGGCCAGGCCGGGGGCTGTCCCCCCTCTGTCACCACCGCTCCGCAGAGGGACGAGCTATTCCTTCCCCTGTGGCGACGGGGGAGGGCCAGGGAGGGGGCCAGGCCGGGTCCTGCTCCCCCTCTGCCCCCCCGCTGTGGCAGGGGAACGGGCGTGTTCCCTCCCCCGTCGCAACGGGGGAGGGCTAGGGTGGGGGCCACACTCCACACTCCACACTCCCTTCTCCCCTCTTCCCGAGGCGGCCGCATGATCCGACTGCGCCGCCTCCGGTTGAGCCAGTACAAAGGGCTGGAGCAAGTTGACCTCGCCTTCCCACCCCAGGGCAGCGTGCTCATCGAGGGGCTAAACGAGGCCGGCAAGTCTACGCTCTTCGATGGCCTCCATTTCGCCCTCTACGGTCAGCCACTCGTTGGCGACCTGGCTGAAGCGTTGACCTACGACGCCGAGACGACGATTGCGCGCGCAGAGCTTGACGTTGACGTGGATCGCACCCGTCTCATCGTCGAGCGCCGCCTCCGGCGCACCCCACGCACGCTCCGCCATGAGGTCCAACTGTGGGTACAGAAGGCCGAAAGCGGTGACATCGAGTACGTCCGCAACGTGCGTCCGGCGCGCGAGCGGCTCATTGCCGAGTTGGGCGGCCTCACCGCGGAGGCGCTCCAAAACTCGTGCCTCGTGGAGCAAAAAGCCCTCGGTCGCCTGGAAACCTTGACCCGGCGAGAGCGAGAAGGCGCGCTCTCCGTGCTCCTCAACCTGGGCCGCTTGAGCGAGATCGAGAGCACGCTCCGTCCCACCCGCGTGTACGAGGACGAAGTACGCCGCGCCGAGGGAATCGCGGGCATGGCGGCGGTGGCAGCGGAGCGGACCGCCCTCCGCGCGCAGTTGGAGGAGCAGCAGCGCCTCGTAGCCTTGGCCCGGCTGCGCGACGATCTCGCGTCCCTCGATACGACCGCAGATCAGTTTGCCGCCGCCACCGCCGACCGTACCACCGCCGAGCGCGACCTGGCCGCGGCCACCGCCCGCCTCGAGGCCATCAGCGCCTACCGCGCACAGCGCCAGTCCTGGCGCGACCTCCTCGGCACGGTCCAGCGGTTGAGCGAGGCCGAGCAGCAGTTCACGGCCGCTGCCGCAACGCTCGCCGCCACCGAGCAGGCGGCCGCAAAGCTCGCCGCGGCCAAGGCTCGTGCCGCCGCGGCGCATGACCTGTCCACCAAGGTCGAGGCTATCCGTGTGGCGCAGGAAACGTGTGTACGGCGCGCTGACGAGCATCAGGAGGCGCAGCGGCGAGTCGCGGAGTGCGCTGTTTGGCGTGCAGAGCAGGGCAAGGTAGCCCAGCGGATAGGAGAGCTAGAGCAGACCATCGCCATAGCCGAGGCGCGCCGGGACCTGCACGACGTGAAGCAAGAGTACGCGCAGCGCGCTGGCGAGCATCAGGAAGCGCAGCGGCGAGTAGACCAATGCGCTGCTTGGCGGTCCGAGCGGCGCAACGTGACTCAGCAGTTGGCCGAGTTGGAGCAGACCATCGCCATCGCCGAGACGCGCCGGCAGCTGCACGGCGTGGAGCAAGAGTACGCGCGGCTCGCTAGTGAGCACCAGGAGGCCCAGCAGCACCTAGATCAATGCGCTGCCTGGCAGGCCGAGCAGCGAAAGGTAGCCGCGCAGTTGGCCGAACTAGAGCAGGACATCGCGCGCGCCGAGGCGCAGCGGCAAAACCGCGCCGAGCGCGAGCGCCTGACCGCCCTGCGGAACCACCTCCAGGATTGGGCGCAAATCGCCGGCCAGCACGCCGCCATCCGCACGGCCCGCCGGCGGCTCAATGTAGCCGGCGGCGGTGCCGGTGTCCTGGCTATCGCCGGCGGCGCGCTGCTGTTACTGGGGGCGCCAATGGCCCTGATCGCGGTTTGCGGGATTGCCTTCTTTGCCGTCCTGCTGGTCGCGGGGATGTTCGCGGCGGTGGCCGGCGTGTTGCCGGGGTTGAGCCAATCCACGGCCGGCGACCTCGACGCGCGATTGCAGGCCGCGGCCGCGGCCCTACACGACCAAGGCGAGACAGCGCCGCTCACCACCTCAAGCGTCCGGCAACGCATCCTCAGCGTGGATGCTGCCCTCGTTGCCCTTGCCGACGATGGACACAGCGAGGTGGCTGAAGCGGGCTATCGAGACCTACTCGGCCGGCGCGGGCAGTTGCAGCGGCAGCAGGAGGAATTGGCTGCGAACCTGGCGCAGGAGCCGGCGCTCCAGGCCGCCGCGACGCAGGCCGCCGCGGCGTTGGCGGCGTCTCACGCCGACCTGGCATCTAGCCGGCAGGCGCTCGTGGCGCAGCTGGGCGGTAGCGATGACGGCCGTGGCGCCGTAGACGACACAGGGTATCGGGGGCTACTGGAGCAGCGGGGGCAGTTGCAGCAACAGCAGGAGGAGTTGACGACCAACCTGGCGCAGGAACCGGCGCTCCAAGCCGCCGTGGCGCAGGCTGGTGAGACGTTGGCGGCGTACCGGACCGAGTTGGATGCGAAGCAGCACGCGCTGGCAACGCAGCTGGGCGGCGGTGCTGACGACGGCCGCGGCGCCGTAGACGACGCGGGGTTTCAAGACCTATTGGGCCGGCGCGGGCAGTTGCAACGGCAAGGGGAAGAGCTAACGACCAACCTGACGCAGGAACCGGCGCTCCAGGCCGCCGCGGTGCAAGCTGGCGAACTACTGAAGACGTGCCGGGCCGATCTCGACGATCAATGGCAGGCGCTGACGGCGCGGCTGGGCCGTGACTACGCACGCGATCACCAGGCGGCCGCGCAGGCGGTCCGCGCACGGGTGCGGCAGGCAGACCAGGAAGTAGCCACCGCGGCGGCGGCCGATGAACGGCTCCCCCGCGAGCGGGCGCACGCGGCGCAGTGGCAGTCCCGCTGTCAGGAGCTACGCGCAGAGGTCGAGCAGCGGCTTACTGCCCTCGGTGCTGTCGTGCCGGCGGAAACGGACGCTATCGACACCCTCGCCCAGCAGGAGCTTCGCAAGATCGCGGCGGAAATCACCCGCCTCGATCCTGAGCAGGCGGAAGCGGCGCGGCAAGACGCCCTGCAGCGCCGCGGCGCGGCGGACAGGGACCAGGCGCAAGCCCTGGCCGACGCACACCGGCTGTCTGCCTCGGCGGTTGACCGGGCCAGCGGCTTGGGAGTCACGCTGGCGGACGTATCCGTGGTATGGCAGCGCGCCGCCCAGATACGGGAGGCGCTGCCGGCCGTCACCGAGCCGCTACCGCCGACGGAGAATATCGAGGCGCAGGTCAGCGAGCTACGCGAACGTCTGGTGCGGTGCGACCAAGACATTCGGCGTATCCATGAGGACCTGGCCCTTCCCGCCGACTATGTAGTGCCGGACGTTGCGGAAGCGGACGAGGCGGCGCGCGAGGCCCGCCTGGAGCTACAGAGCCGCCGCTACGCCGTCCAAGTGCTCTCGCAGGCCCGCCGGAAGATGATTGCCAACGTCCTACCCAGCACCGAGCGCAACATGTGCTTGCTCCTGCCGGAGTTGACGGCCGGCCGCTACCGGCACGCGCGGCTGGACCAAGACTATCGGTTCCAGGTGTGGGACGAGCGCAAGCGGGGTGACACCGAAAAGAAGCTCCTCAGTGGTGGCACGCAGGACCAGTTTTCGCTGGCGCTGCGCCTGGGCTTTGCGATTGCGGCGCTCCCCCAGGAGGTTGGTACTCGTCCCGGCTTCCTCTTCCTGGATGAGCCGCTGTCCAGCTTCGACCGCGACCGCACGCAGGCGCTGGTCAATCTCCTCACCCGCGGGACGATTACCTCGCATTTCCCGCAAGTATTCCTGATTAGTCATTCGACGCTGTTCGATCCGCACATGTTCACCTATCATGTCGTGATGGAGGCCGGTGGGGTGGCGTCGTCAACGCTCCCACCACCGGAGCCGGAGGCGCTGCTCCCCGGCCGGCCGTAGCCCCGGCCCCAGGCATTGCTATGACAATAACGCCTATCCGTCATTCCCGCGCCAGCCGGAATCCAGGGTCATTCGTCGCCCCCGGTTGCTGCGCTACACCCCTTCCTTGATGAAGGTTGCGAACTTGATTAGGTAGTGGTCTGGCCCCCTCCCTCACCCTCCCCCGTCCCGACGGGGGAGGGAACCGGCACCCGGCCCCGACGGAGCGGGGGTAGGGCTGGGAAAGGGGGCTACATCCCACTACCCGATTAAGTTGTCAACTTTCATCAGGGAAGGGGCCGGGGGTTAGGTCCAACGAGGAGGTCTACGATGCTGCTCGACCGGTTTGTGGAGTTGTGTCGGGAGAAAGGGCCGGCGCTGGCCCAGCGTTTGGCCCCGGAGACCCAGAGCGACGCGGAGGATCAATGGGCCGCGGCAGCGCGCGAACGCTGGTACCCGTTGCCGGCGCTGGCCAACGGCCGCTCGCTGCTCTATGCCGTAGACGGCTCCGGCCACGTGGCGGCTCTGAATAGCGGTTTCTACATCGTCGTGGCGCAGGCTTTTCTAGCCGGCCCGACCGAGGCCGATACCGTTGCCGAGGTGGACCTGGAGATTTACGATGCCCGCCGCAGCGCAACCGATGTCTCGTCCCTGCGTGACCTGATGATGCGGCGGCTGGAATCGCAAGTGGCGCTGGAGACGGCGCAGCGGATCGAGCGCCCGCAGGAGAGCGTGCTCCTGCTCGATGGCTCACTCCACGCCGAGCTGACCCACCTTAGCCCCTCGTATGGCTGGGGGGTTACATTTGGCCTCGGCTTGGACGGGGAGCGGACGGCGGCTACGCAGCCCGGTCGGGTCGAGCAGACCCTGGAGGACTATGTACGGTTGAGCCGGTGGTCGGCCGAGCGGGACCTGCTGGTCATGGGTGTCGCCAAGACCACTCGTGCCCACTTCATGGCCCGCCTGCTGGAGCAAGACGGCCTGCCCACGGACGAAGGCCGGCCCAGCGACCCGGAGCTGCTGTACCGCTGGCTCGCCGGGACGGGCTATACGCACCCTATTCTGCTCGGAGTGACCGAGTTGGCGGGCTTTCCACTCCAACCGGAGGCGGAGCAGCTACTAGGGCAATGCCCGGCGATGGTGAGCTGCTACGTCCGGCCGGCGCCCAACGACGATCCGCTCCGCATTGACGTTCCGGCCAGCGCCGTAGGGCGGGGGGATTCCTTCCAGTCCCTTGAGCAGGAGTGGGTTTCCGATCCCCGCGCTATCGAGCCGATAGTGGCGCTCGTGCTGGCCCTGTACGGCGGCCACACGGTACACAACGCGCCGTTGTACAAGGTGGATCGCAAGGTCCGGCTGTCCCGCCGCACTGTTGAACAGGTGTATCTGCCGGTCTTGGAGCGTATTGCGAACGTCCCTCTCTCGGTTGACCGCAGCCGCCGGCGCTTCCCGGTGAGCTAGGCTCTGTTGATATTTCCCGGCCATTCCCGTGCAAGCGGGAATCCACGTCCCCCTGCCGCAGCGGGGGGACCGTAGGCTGACAAGGGTAGGTAAACGAGCGGCACACGCCAAAACCAGCGCTGTAGGGGCACGGCATGCCGTGCCCCTACCCTGGGCGCATAGCGCGTGGGCACACGCCAAAACCAGTACCTACCCCAGTCAGGGGACCATAGGGGGCCAGCACAACCCAATGGGGTTGGTGGCATCACCGCGTGGCGGCCGTGCTACGTAGGGCGCTCTGGAGCGGCGGCGGGATCGTCCGGCTCCGAGTCCGGCCACTGCTCGTCGGGGGGCTGATCGGATGGCCTATCGGCTTCCGATGGCGGGCGCTTGAGCAGGTCGGCGAGGGTATCGAGGGTGTCCACGCCGAGCTGCGAATCGCGCTCGTTCGCGTATTCGGTCAGGAGGCGAAACACTTTCAGCAGCAAGTTTCGGCCGACCGGCTTGTCGTTTAAGGTGACGTCGCAGCGTATCTGGTGGTCAATGGCCCAGCACTCGGCCTCGGTCAGCGCGAGTGGAAGCTCCTGGCTGGCGTAAGGCTGCGTCCGCCGCTCCTCGAACTCCAGGACAATGTTCATGGCCTTGAGCAGCAGGTCTTTGCCGATGTTCTGCTGCCCTTCCTGGTAGGTATGGCGGATGGTGTGGTCAATGGCCCACGCCTCGTTCTCGTTGATGTCAATATACTTCGGCATCCGGTCCTCCCCTACACCAGCCATCTGGACCGTCCCCGCCGATTGTCAGACAGGGAAGCAACCCCATTATAGGCGTGATGGATAGGGCCGGCAACGGGATGAGGTGAGACGAGCGACTCACCCCGGCGGCGATGCACTAGCCGCCGCCGGCGCTCCACTGGTTGAGGTACTGCTGCTGGGCCGCTTCGATCCCGTCCGTATACTGACCGGCCAGCCGCAGCACGACCTCGCGGACGAACCGGCGGTCCGTCGCGCTCAGGGCCTGGCCATCCAGTTCGCGCTCCAGGATTTGCCCGGCTGCGAACGCATCGGCCATGTCGCGGAGGGTCCGTTCTTGGGCCGGCGTCAGCGGGGGCAGGTTGCGCCGCACGAGGTCAACCCAGTCCAGCTTGTGCGCGATTTCGAAGGCCAGGTCTTCGACCAGCTCGACAATCTCGTCGAGCGGCGACAGTTCTTCTGAGGTCATATGGCTCTGCTTCCTCCTCGGAATGAGTCTGCGATGTTGTCGTTGTCGGTGCTTCTCTACTCTACCGCAGCGAGACTACTCAATCCTCGACAGCATTGTACCCGTTGACGAGCCACGGGACGCTTCAGGCCCGCCAATGAGCCGCGCGGACGCCGGCCGGCGTGAGCAACCGGAGTGGAGCCGTGTGGCGTCGCTACGACAGGACCAGGATGGCCGTACCGGACACCGTCTCCAGATCGAAGGCGGGCAGGACTTGGGTCCCGATAGCGGAGCGGCTCTGCGCCGCCAGATCGTCCGTAGCCAGGCGCACTACTTGCTTGGCAGCGTTGATGATGACGTGCGACCCCGGCGCTGCGACCGCCAGCCCCGCCGCTTCGCGACCGGGTGGGAGTTTCAGGCCCAAGATGCCAACGGTAGCGCGGCCCTTCCGTGGGAAGCTGCGGAGCGACACCTTTTTCGCAATGCCGGCGCTCGTGAGCAGCACGACAGCGTTGTTGGCGCGTGCTGCGGCCGGAGTCGTGGTTGCGCTGGCGAGCCGGGTGTCCGACGGCAAGGCCATGCCCACGACGCCCCGCGTGCCGCGGCCCGTCGCGCGGACTGCCGCCAGCGGGAAGCGGAGCACCTTGCCGGCAGACGACAGCAGCACGCAGTCGTCGTCCTCGCCGGCCAGGGCAACGGCAACGACCGCATCGCCCGGCGCGAGTCGGAAGTCCACGGCGCCGCGATTGTCGGCGTTCTGATATTCCGTCAGAAGCGAGCGCTTCACTTTGCCCTGCCGGCTGAACAGCACCAGATAGCGGGGTGGTGGATTCCCGCTTTCGAGGGAGCGACCGGGGGCGTGGAGGTCATGTGCTCCCAGAGAGGCGATCCCGATCAGTTGCTCGCCCGGCTCCAGTTGGACCAGTCGCCGGCCAGGCTCGCCCTTGGTCACGCGAGTCCCGACCGGAATCTGCTGTGCCCGCAGCCCATAGACTTTGCCGGAGTTGGAGACGAGCAGCACGTCGTCGGTCGTTGTGGACGGCACAAGGGCGGCGATGGCTTCGTCTCCACGGGCCGCTGCCGGCGTCCGACCGCGCACGGGCACGCGGTAGACCGTTGGCGCGAAGGCCTTTAGCCGGCCGTCGTGCGTGAGGGCGAGGTGCAGCGGCTCGGATTCCACGACGGGAGCTACCTCTGCCACCTCCATCGGCCCAGCGGTATCAATCGCCGTCCGCCGGTCGTCGCCATGCTCCGCAATGAGCGCGCGCATCTCCTCCTTGAGCAGGGCAACCAGTTTGGACTCGTCGGCCAGCAGCGCCTCTAGCTCTGCGATACGTTCGCGGAGTTGGCGCTGTTCATCCTCGTACTTAGCCGCGTCGAGGCGTGTCACCTGGGAGAGCGTCATGTCTGCGATGACGTTCACTTGCCGCTCCGATAGCTCGAAGCGCCGCCGGATCCGTGCTTTGGCCGCCGCGCGATCCCGCGCCCGTTGGAAGATCTCCACGATCTCCCGTGCGTGGGCCGCACCGATAATCAGCCCTTCGACGACGTGCAGCCGCTCCTGAGCTTGTTCGAGGTCGTGCCGCGTGCGCCGCGTGAGCACGTCGCGCTGATGGGCATTCCAGTAGTTCAGCAGCTCCACCATGCCGATCTGCTTGGGCTGGCGGGCCGCCTCCCACGACTCTCCCAGCAGGAACACCATCTGGAGCGTTTGACTGATCTGGAGGTCGGTGCGCTTGTAAAGCTGATTGACCACGTGGGCCGGGTCCGCATCGCGCCGCAGATCGAGGACGATCCGAATGCCCTTCTCCGTGTCCGACTCGTCGCGCACGTCGGGCACGAGGCCCTCCAATTTGCGGGCGTTGATCGCATTCACAATGGTGGTCTTCAGCCGATCTTTCCCGATGGGGGGTAGCTCGGTGATGACCAAGGACCGCTGCCGCGGCGAGTCCTCCAAGCGCACCGTCCCACGCACGATGACGCGCCCCTTGCCCGTCGCAAGGTACTCACGGATGCCCTCCTCTCCCAGGACTGTCCCACCGCTGGGATAATCGGGGCCTTTGATGTGGCTCATGAGTTGGTGGACGCTCATCTCCGGGTCGTCGAGCAGTGCGATACAGGCATTCAGCACCTCACGCAGATTGTGCGGCGGGATGTTTGTCGAGAGGCCGACGGCAATGCCGGCAGTGGGATTGATGACGGGAGGTAGTCGGCCCGGCAGGTAGTCCGGCTCCAGCACGCGCGGGTCCTGCTTGTACGTCGGGTGCAGCGGAACCGTTTCCTTCTCGATGTCGCGGAGAAGTGCCTCGGCGACGGGGGTCAGACGCATTTCGGTGTACCGGTACGCCGCGGCCGCGTCGCCGTCAATCGAGCCGAAGTTCCCCTGCCCCTCGATGAGCGGGTAGCGCATGGTGAAGTCCTGCGCCATCCGCACGGCGGCGTCGTAGACCGAGCTATCACCGTGGGGGTGGTAATCACCGAGGATATTCCCGACGACCTCGGCCGACTTCACCGTCGGGCGCGTGGACAGATAGCGCCGGAAGTACATGCCGTAGAGAATGCGCCGCTGCACCGGCTTGAGGCCGTCGCGCGCATCGGGCAGTGCCCGGTCGGTGACGACCGAAAGACCGTACAGCGCAAAGGCATGGCTCAGAAGCGCCCCGAACTCCTCCTGGCGGATATTCTCACCACGCTCAATCGTTGCGACCATGTTCATTGACCTCTCTGCGCCTCGCCCCGGCCCTACCTCCGTCATTTCCGCGTGTGTGGAAATCCAGCGGCCGCGGTACTCGGTATTCCGCAGCAGCCGGAGTAACGATGACCGGGCCGCCGCTATTTCAGCGCCTTTGGCGGCCCGGTCAAGGCCAGGGTATTACTCCGAAAATAGACCGTTCCGGTCTTGATTAGTCGGATTGCAACCGGCGCAGTTGCTCGCGGAGCCGTTGTAGCTCGGCTTCCAAGGCGGAACGCACGGCGGCAACGCGAGCTTCGGCAGCATCTCGCTGGGATATGGCTTCCGCCAAGTCGGGGAGATAGTCACCCGCGGCCGGGTCGTAGAACCGGAGCATACCCGTATCCCAGTGCAGCTCCAGCCCCAGCACTGGACTGTAGCCCCGGATCACCCGGTCCGCGCCGGTGTCTAGCGGGAGCGGCTCGTACCGCTCCTTGACCAGCCGGTCGCCGGACAGCGGCCGGTCGTGGTACTGGCCCCCAGTGCGGTCGAACCGCCAGTATTCGGCCACGCCGAACTCTGCATAGCTGGCCCGCTTGACGGTGTAATCCTGCCGTCCCGTGCTCTCCGAGGCCACTTCCAGTACGAACTCCGGCGGCTTCCCCACCTCACTAATCACGTAGCCGTTGCGCTCGAAGATGGCCGCGGGGTCCACCCCAAACGCGACCAGGCAATCGGGCTTGACCCAGCCGGAGCGGTCCCGTGTGTCGTAGCAGAGATAGCCGTCGCCACCGACGAACACGTCGGGCCGCGAGCGGAAGTAGTTGTCGAGGATCAGGTGTGCCCGGGAGATGTAGGGGAGCTGTTGCATGGCATCGGGAGCCTTGGGCGGATCGGGCAGCGGCGCCAGGCGGGCGGGCGGCGGCGAGGTGAGGGTAGCTCTAGCAGTCATCGGTGGCCTCATGCCGGCCAGGTGAACACGGGAGCAGCGTCGGGATGCCCGGCAGGACACTATAGCACGACCCGGTGCGGCCCGGATTACGGCGGGCGCTGCTCTGCTGCGTCATGGTGCCACCTCCCCCGCTATGCGACTACGCCCTGTTTCCGCAGCGTCCGCAGGGCACGCTTGACGATGTACGCTGTCTCTTTGGTCGGTGATTCGTCCAGCCAGCGCGTGCAGACCGCTTGCACCCAGTCGGGCTGCGACTTGCTGGCGTCGTTGAGCCAGTTGGCGACCGAGTTCTGGACGTAGCGGCTGGGGTCCGACTTCAGCGGCTCCAGGAGGCCGCGCGCCTGCTGCGGATTGTCTTTCAGCGCCGGAATATGCGGCGTCCAGACGCCGCGCGGCCGCGTAACTTCGCTGGCAAAACGGCGGATATTCGGATCGGAGTCGTGTACCCACGTCTCCAGCAGGGCAAAGCCAGCGCTCAGGTCCTGTACCAGGTAGGGCCGGAACGAGTCCCAGGCGCACTCGCGCACGCCGACCGCCGGATCGGCTGCGAAGTGTCGTGTCGCTGCCAGCCGCTGCGGTTGGGTCAAGCGCTCGTCCGCTAGGAGTACGAACGCGGCCCAAGCGCGCACCATGTCCGACGTGTGGGAAGCGAGCGCCTCGAAGATCACCGCGCGGTCCGGGTGCCCGTCGAGCGCGCGGAACAGTGCTGCGCCGATACCCTTCTCGCGCTTCACGATGCCCAGTCCTGCCAAGGCATCGGCTGCGGCGCCGAGCGCCGCCGCTTCGGCGGCGAGCCCGACCTGCGGCGCCACGTTGCGTAACAGCGTGGGCATGTCAATCGCCAGCCATTCGACCAGGTTGACGCTCTCTAGCTCGCCGGCGTTCAGGCCGGCCAGCACCGCCGTTGCGCCCCGGTGCGATTCGCTAGGTCCATGCAGGAACTCCGTATCCGTGGCTCCTGGCCGGCTCCGATTTGGGCAGCTCTATCCCCGGGCCTCTTCCCTACCATGGAAGGGGAGTTATGGCAGCGGCCAGCCACTGCTTCCTTCCAAAGCAGGCGATCAGCATGGTGACCTATCGCCCCTTCCCTTCAGGGAGGGGGTTGGGGGTAGGTCCGCCCCGCCCTACACGTCGAGGTCGGCCAGCTTATGCGAGTGCTGGGCCAAGAACGAGCGGCGGCCCTCGGCATTACTCACTTCCATTAGGACGTGGACGAGCTTGGCAGCGACGGCAGCATCGTCCATCGTGACGCGCTTGAGCATCCTGCGCTCCGGGTCCAGCGTCGTCGCGCGGAGCTGCTTCGCGGTCATCTCGCCCAGGCCCTTGTAGCGGCGGAACTCCAAGCCCTCCGCTTTTCTGTTGTTCCGCAGGAACCGGCGTCGCTCTTCGTCGTCGAGCAGCCAGCGGGTTTGTCCGCGGTACTGCACCGAGTAGAGCGGGGGACAACCGATGAAGACGTGTCCACGGTCAATCAACCCCGGGAACTCGCGGAAGAAGAGCGTCATCAGCAGACACTGGATGTGCAGGCCGTCAACGTCGGCATCGGTGAGGATCACGACGCGATGGAACTTCAGCTTCGAGATGTCGAACGCTTGGCGCGTGCCGCAGCCGAGCACGTTGATGATCGTCCGGATTTCCTCGTTGGCGACGATCCGCTTGAGGTCGGCTTTTGCCACGTTGAGCGGCCGGCCTTTCAGCTTGAGCACGGCCTGAAAGTCGGAGAATCGCCCTTGCGAGGCCGACCCGCCGGCCGAGTCGCCCTCGACGATGAATAGCTCGGCGCGCTCCGGGTCATTGGTGTTACAGCGGAGGAACTTCTTGGAGACGCTCGTATCCACCAGTTCGCCGTTGCGGCGCATACCGGTGCGGGCCAGTTCCTCGGCTAGCACGGCCTCGTTCCGGGCCTTTTGCATCACTTGGATGCGTCGTGCCCACTCCCGCGCCCGGTCGGGAGAGGCGTCAATCCACTCCTTCAAGCCTTCATCTACGATGGAGCGGGCCAGCCCCTCGACGGGCGCGTTGTTCAGGCGGTCCTTGGTCTGCCCCTGAAACTGCGGGTCCTCCAGCTTGACCGAGATGATGGCGACCAACCCCTGCTGGATCACCTCGGCCTTGAAGCTCTCCTTCTCGCGGCGCTTAATCACCCCGGACTTGAGCGCGAAGTTGTTCATCACTCGCGTCAGGGCGGCCTTGAAACCGGTCTCGTGTACGCCACCATCGCGGGTTCGCACGCTATTGGCGAAGGAGAGGATCGCGGTCGTGTAGCCGGTGTTGGGCTGTAAGGCAGCCTCCACCTGCACGCCGTCGCGCTCTTTGCGAATGGAGATCGGTTTGGCGAAGAGCGGCGTCGTGTCGGCCGGAAGTAATTCCTTGACATAATCGGCGAGACCCTCCTTCGATTGGAAGACCTCCGTGACCATCTCGCCGCGATCCGAATCCCAGCTCTCGAACTCGATTACCAGCCCCCGGTTCAGGTAGGCCGCGGCCTGGAGCCGGCTGGCGATCAACTCGCGCGGGTAGGACACGTCGGAGTCGAAAATCTCCGGGTCGTGCCGCCAGGTGAGCTGGGTCCCGGTCTTGCGCGCTGGTGCTTTGGTGATGCGGTGCCGCTCCGGCACGCCCTGGAGAAAGCGCTGCTTGAATTCCTTCCCATCGCGCCAGATCGTCACCTCCAGCTCGCCGGAGAGGGCGCTGATGACCGTGGCGCCGACGCCGTGTAGCCCGCCGGCCGCTTTGTAGACGCCCTCCTCGAACTTACCTCCGGAGTGCGGCACCGTGAAGAGCACCGTCGCTGCCGGCAACCGCTTTCCGTTCACCTTCATGAGATCGAACGGCATGCCGCGCGCGTTATCACGCACCGTCACGCGCTCGGCCCGGTCAATCGTGACGCTGACCCGCTTGCCGAAGCCGGCGCTGTACTCGTCGCAGGCGTTGTCTATCGCCTCCCAGAGCAGATGTAGGAGACCGGAGGTGGCGGTAGAGCCGATGTACATGCCGGGGCGCCGGCGAATAGCCTGCACGCCTTCGAGCACCTGGATGTCGGCCGCCGTATACGTCGGCTCCCCGGCGCGGCGCGGCGTCTTGCGTGCGGCACCGTTTCGTCGGCTCGATTTCCGGGTTGCAGTCGCCACGGCCACAGTTGTCTACTCCTCACGCCGGCTGCCGGCTGCACTCGCCGCGCGGCCGGTGGCTCGCGGCGGCATGAGTATCGCCGGTATTATAGAACACATGACCTATAGCTTGCCTCTACTGTCACCAACGGCCAATGATCGGCCAGAGTTGCGACCTCCCCCGAATCATGACGCCAGGCGGCGCGCCGCTTCGCGCCTGGGCTGCGTGCCGGTTAAGGCGCCGCTCCCTGGCGCTGGAGCGCGGCCGGAGCGTCGAACAGCGGCTGCGGACGCAGCGTCGGTAGCGGCGTAGCGTCATCGGCATCGTCGCCCCGGAGGGACGAGCGCCAGCCGGCCACTGTCTCATCTATGCGCTCTAGCCATTCCTCGCCGGTTTCCGCCGCGAGACAAGCTGCGATGAACCCCTCGCAGAGCGCGCGCAGGGACGTGGCGGGGTCAAGTGGTGCTGGTGAATCAGCAGACGCAAACGGCTGCATAATCCTGATGAACTGGGCAATTCGCAACGGGATGACGGCAATCTGCTCGCGCTCGATGACCCGATACTTGAGGGCGACGAAGAAGTCGGTGGCGGTATCGCTGTGGATGCTGGGCGCCAGGAAGAGCGCCAGGACGGGCCGCGGCTGCGCGCTCCGCTGGATGTCCAGCACGTGCCGCGTCACCGGGCGGCTCTCGTGCTGACGCTGGTCCGCGCCGCGCCGCAGGGTCACTTCCACGACCAGCAGGTAATCGTCGAACGTGACGATCAGGTCGGGGCCGTTGCCGGGAGCTGGGCCGAGCGGCTGCAAGTCGCTGTCGAGCTGCAAATAGGGCCTGATCTCGCGGGCGTGGTTGAGCGAGACGAATACCCGCCACGTATTCCACTCCAGGAAGGTCGGTGGGTCAATCACGCGCCGCGCCACAATCGGCTCGTACTGCCGCAGCGCGGCCGCGAGGCGCTCCGGTGTGCGTGCTTCCACCGCGTCAATCGCCACTTCGAGGCGTGCTGCCTCGCCTTGAAGCGCGTCAATCTTGCGCCAAAGCGCATCCACCTCCGTCTCCAGCGCTGCGTTGCCGCAATCGAACAACAGCGGTTGCAGCGGCAGCGCCGGTGCCGGAGGGTCATCCCGGCTGCCGGTCGGTTCACCGAAACGTGGTGCTTGGCCGGTGCGGAGCAAGAACTCGCGCCGTTGCAGCGTGGCAATTCGCTCCTCCAAGCGGTGGATGGTCCGTTGGAGCTGCTGCGGGTGCTCCCAGGGCAGCCGCGGCGTACCGGCGGCGCCGTAGTGGGCGTAGAAGGCCTCGCGGTCGTTGTAGTCGGCGAATGGTACTTGCGGGTTGGCAAGCAGCGCGTCTACATCATCCTCACGCCCACTGGCAACGACGAGACGGGCGCCGCGGACGGAGTAGAGCCGCGTGTAGCGCAGGTAACGGGCCAGAGCATCGGCGTAGTCGTCCATACTCGCCGCAACGCGCAAACCCGCGGCGGCAAGCTCCCGGCGCTGCGCCGACAAAAGCTGTTGCGCCAACTGCCGGCGCTTCACACGGCCGCGCACCCGGCCCCAGGTGTGCCGAAAGCGGGCGACGGCTTCCGCGATGGCCGGTACCTCCTCCATGCGGCGCATGGTGAAGCAGAAGAGGCCCATCTCTTCCTTGGTCAGACCGTCCAGCTCGCGGATAAGCTCCGCGACGGCGCGGAAAGGGAACAGCGCGAAGTGGTCCGGCGGATAACGCTGGCCTCGATGCTGGTGATCGGGGTATTGCCACTTCAACAGTTGGCGTAGAAAGATTTCATGCGGGCGCGGACCGTGGATCAAGCGCTCGCCGGCGGGGGTGAAGCGAGCGATCCGGCCCGCGTCCAGCGCCACGAACCCGAAAAACTTATAGGTGCCGAACCGGGCGCGCGCCGTCCAGCGCAGGTTGTCGTCGGTGAGCTGCTCGGCCTGCCGCTGGAAGGGGAGGCTTGGCGCCTCGCCGATTGCGGATGGTCGTACTTGGCCGAGGTAGTCGCGCTCTGCGAGGGCACTGTCTTGTGCCTCGACTTGGCTCGGCATCTGCCGTAACGCTCGCCCGAACTCCAGTTGGGTGCCCGTGCTGGGCGCCCAGGCCATGCCGCGCAGCCGCCAGCTCGGCAGCAGCGCCGCCAGCACGCGCAACTCCTCCCGTATCTTGGCCGGATTGCGCGGAGACGTAGGGACGGACCAGTTCCCATTAGGCATGACTACTCACTGGCAGTATACTGAAGCGCAGAGGGAGCCGGCCTGACCACACGCCGTAGCGCCCCACTGGCGAGGCACTACCGGGCTTGTGTAGGGGGCGCTATGAGCGAGGAGGAGAAGGAGTACGGCTACAGAACGAGGGAGCGCAACCTGGTCTATGCGGGCGGGAACGTTCTAATCTGTCTGGTGTACATGTTTCTGTGGGAAAACTGGGAGTTCTTTATCTACCTCCATTTGGTTATGGCGGTGCTTAGTCTGCTGATCGCGGCCTTGCCTACCAAGGTGCTCGGACTTGGTTACCGTTACCGGAAACGCCGGGAGTAGGGCGAGCTTGATCTCCTCGCACAGCCGGTAGCCTACGCCGGGGCGGCGTGTGATGGGCGGCGGGGCGAGTTGCCTCGCGGCGGCTTCTGGAACGTGACAATATGCTGATGGGCAATGTTGGGCACGTAGCTGAACGGGTAGCCGTAGGGCCGTAGGCGCGTACCGGCCTGATACCAGACGTGCTCTCCCTTGGTGACGAACCCGGCTTCCTCGGCGCGTTGCGCGACCTCGGCGTGCGTAAACATGTAACGCCCGTCCTGATAGGCGTTGCGGATGATGAGCGTGAGATAGCGCCCGGACCGCAGCACGCGATAGCACAACCGCAGCACCTCTTGCATCGCCGCGAGGTAGTCCGCGTAGCTGCCGAGATTGGCCAGGTCTCCGGCCTCATCCGAGCGCATGTTGTAGTCCGTGCGCCGGTTGGCGTGCCGTTCGCGGTAGCGGGGGGCATTGGACATCGTTTGCGGGAGGTGGACGTTGTACGGTGGGTCGGTGAGGATGTAGTCCACCGATTCATCGGCAAAGCGCTCCTGGTCGCACAAGACCTTGCGACAGTCGCCTACCAGCAAGGGTTGCGCCGTTAGCTCACCGGCAGAGTCGGCGATCACCTCCCGGTAGGTCTCCGCCCAGCGCGGGTTGATCTCGATGCCGATGGCCCGGCGCGGTGGGGCGGCGATGCTGGCGCCGATCAGGGTGCCGCCGACGCCGGCAAACGGATCGAGCACTACCTCCCCGGCCCGCGTGAAGAACTCGATGAACTCCTTCATCAGCTCCGGAGGCTTGTTTGCGCCGTGCGCCTTGCGGAGCTGATGACCGTAAGCCGAGGAGTACGTCGTGGTGAGCACGCTGCGGGTGAAGTAGACCCACTCCTGCCCGGTAAGCTCGTTGAGCTGGTTGCGGGGATGTTTCTCCCCTGGCGCCTCCCGGTTTCCGGCCGGCCTGTCGTGCTTGCCGGAAGCGGGAGCCGGCGCCGGACTGCTCAGGTCGAGCAAGGCTGGCTGAGTGGCTTTCTCTGTCGGGAACATAGCGGCAACGGATCCATGCAGCAATGACTCCGACCCGGCCGGGCCACGACACCTGCGCCTCGCCCCGGCCTTCAGGGCCGGGGCCAACGGTCGCCGTGCGGACTAGGGAGACGACGGCTCCTCATCGCTGGCGGCCGGCTCCGAGGGCGCCGCGTCGGCGGTCGTTTCGCCCTCGGGAACGGGAATCTGCTCGCGCAGGAACGCGAGGACCTCGTCGCTGCGCTCAAGCAGCTCGCGCACGCTTGCTACCTCTATCTGCAAGGGGCTGCCGGCCGGCGGCTGTCCATAGCTGGCCACACTGCGCGGGATCACCGCCAGCTGCTCGCAGCGCACGCTCCCGGCACCACGCGATCCGCTACCGCCCAGGTAGTCATCTTCGAGCAGCGCCAGTGCCTGGACCAGTGTGCTGAAGTCGGTCAGGTCCTGGTCCTCGTAGACGTTTAGCACCAACTCCATGTCGGAGAACACGGCGCTGGCCGGTACCAACTCGATTTCGCGGGACGTAACGGCGGCCGAGCGGCGGTCAACGGTGGCCTCGGCGCGCACTTCCGTGAAGGGGAGGTCGGTCCGCAGCGCCGCCAGGCGCTGCGCGCTGTCCTCGCTCAGGTAGACATCGCGCACGATCAAACGCGCGGGTCGTGCCGTCTCCAGTTGGCTCGGCACCCCGAAGAGCCGGCAGACCGCGCAGGCCGGCGGCCGCGTGCAGAGGTGGATGTGGACGCCGCCGGTCTCCCAGTTCGGCTCCTGTCCTTCGGCCTGCTCGCTGAGGCTGCGTAGCTTCCCGCGCAGTGCGGAGCCGGGGATGTAGGGGCGCAGCGTCAGCGGATCGCGCAGTACCGCTTCGTCAATCCCCCCGACGGCCAGGTCGTCACTTCTGGCGCCGATGTGCAGCCCCGTCAGGCAGCGAATACTGCCGCGTAGTAATACGCGACCGTAGAGTTGTCCGGCTGACCGCCCAGTGTCTGTTGCCATGACCGCGTTTCCTCGCTAGAGCGTTGCGTTCCGCTCGGTCCCGATCTCTCTCTGCTAAGGGCTACAGCGTATTGCGCCCCTTAGGAGGAGGCTGTCTTCACCTCACCGCCAGCCGCCCGGTGGTACGCCAGAATGGCGGTGACAAAGTCCACCAAGCGAACGAGCCGCGCGCCGTCGCTTTCGACGCGACCGATGCCCATCTCCAGCACGGGGCGTAGCGGCCCGATACTGGTGCGATGCTTGGCCGCCAGGTAGGCGATCTGGGGTCGAAGCTGGGTGAGGCGCTGACTCACGTCCAGGTTCTCCGCTGCGGCGTCCTGCCGTTCGGCCTCGATCAAGCGCAGCGCGGCGTAGATCGAGCGTAGCTGCGCGGCCCGCAACGGCTCACGCAGCCGGCGCCCGATTTCTTCCGCCTTCCGCACCATGCGCTGCGCGTCGCCATCCACGATGATCGCCTCGATGTCGCGCGGCGTTGCGAGCGGCGGCGCGGGTGGCCGAGGCCCGCGGCCCGACCGCGGGCCTCGCCCCGGCCGGCGCTGGGGTTGTGTGGCAGTCGGAGCCGCACTATCGCCGGCCTGTGCCGGACCCCGATCCGGTAATTGCGCTACCATGACACCTCCTGCAACCGGGCGTCCGTCCCGGAGAGCAGCGCCGCCCACGCCGTTGCTACCATCAGCGCCGGCAAGCCCACTTCTTGGGGATTACGCAGCAGCTCCGTGAGCACTAGCATCCGCCGGGACTCATCGGCGGGCAACTCCCGCGCGGCGGTGGCAAGTTTTTCGGCTGCATACCACGTCCAGGTCCCGATGGGCAAACGGCCCTGCTGCGGGGAATCACGCTGCTCCCCGGTACCGTTGCTGCCGGTCGGCTCGCCATCAACCGGCCAGTCCGTCGCGGCGGCCCGCAACTGCGTGAACGCCGTCAGCAGGGCTGATATGAGAGCCGTATCCTTGCCGGCGCCGCGCTGCGACTGCATCAGCGTGCGGCGATAGCGCGCGGCGACATTGAAAGCCGGCCACCCTAGCGTCTGCCCCAAGAAGCAGATGCCATCTTTGGCCTGGGCGCCGGCGTCGGCAAAGGCCGCCGGCCGGCGGCCTTTGGCTTGGCCCAGCGCGGCTAGGGCTGCCTCATTACCCATCAGCACGGACATGCGCGGCTGGGCAGTCACAATACCGGCCGAAAGGTGTAGGGCCGCATTGCCACAACCGTACTGACCGAACTCGCGAGCGAGCTGCTGCGCCAGCTCGACAACAGTATTCCAGGCGCCAACTGCACCAAGGCCGCTACTGTCCGCTGTGATCCCGCAGACGCGCGAGCGGCGGCGGTCGGCGACGGTATCGCTCACGCCCGTGCCGGTCAGCATGGCCGGTACCCAAACCTCGGTGAAGACCTGCAACAGCGCGCTCACCGTCAGCACTCGTCCCGGCGCTGCTGCCCGGCCTAGCCCTGCGGCTACGTGGTTCAGCACGTCGTCCACGTCACTGCGTAAGAATGCCGCGGTCCGCACGCCCCGCGCGCGCCGGCCCAGCGAACGGAGGTCAATCCGGCCAGTGGGTAGCTCGTGACCGTCAGTGAGTAGCTGCCAGCCGATCACCAGGGGCCGGTCAGTGCGGGCCAGTTGCTGTAGCTCGGCCCAGCTACCGCTAATTTCGTTCAGACGCAGGACGGTCGCCAAGCCGCGCGGCGGGAGGGCGTGGAGCAGTCGTTCCGCCTGATGGTCGGGCGGCGCGTCGGAGGCCGGCAGCAGAGCTGCGCGCAGGCCCAAGGCGCCCAGCGCCGCTTGCCAGCCGGATTTACCGGGCTGCTCGTTGTGCTCGTTGTCGGCGACGGCCGGAGCGTCGGGCACGGCCGCCGCAACCGGTTCCATATCCGGTGGCGGTGGTGCCACTAGTCCCGGTAAAGGGTCCGGCGAGAGCAGGTCTCCCGACGGCTGGGCGTGCGACAGTACCAGAAAGCCCGGATTCCGCAGCAAGCGGCCAAGCTCGCGGAGACTGCGACAGCGGTCGCAGTTCTCCTCCGATCCGGCGCCCCGGTCCGACGGGGCAAGCTCGACGGAGCACAGGTGGCACGTCGGCGCGCTGCCTCCCCGCCCCTGCGCCGTGAAAAGCTCCGTGGCGAGCTGCTCCGTCTCGACCACTGCGCCGGGCCGCGAACTGCGCCAGGCCAGGGTCTCCCCCACGTCTCGCCAGATCGTCCCGAGGTGGCCGGTCCGCTCTTCCCCGTCATTCCTACGTTGTTCTTGCTCGTCATTCCCGCTTTCGCGGGAATCTACAGCCATGGGGCAGAGGTCAGCGACGGTCAGAGGCTGGGCGGTGAGCGTGACCTGGCCGCGCCAACGGCCTTCCTGCCACAGGCGCTGGGCCAGCTCCGTCTGGGTGCCGTCCACGTCGGCCGATACGTGCGCTGGCGCGAGGAGATAGGCCGTCCCACCGCCCTCGAACAAGATGTTTGTCTGCGGCAGTGACCACCGCTCGCGCAGCCACGCGACAACGCTGCGGCGCAGCAGAGTACGCGAGAACGATACCGCCCGCGCGATGTCAACGCTCGTGTTGTGCGGCTGACTGGCCGGCCAACCATCCTCGGACACGCGGAGAGCGACGAGGGTGAATCCGGGTGTGTCCTCCGCTGGCGGGAGTTGAGGTGCTCCCTGGGATCGGTCCGCGGTCAACACAGCCAGCAGACGGGCGATCTCGTCGTCGGTCGTACCGTTCAGGACTAGCCCAACGGCCAGGGCCGCTGTCAGGCGCAGGTGGTCGAACAGCGAGGTGTCGCGGCTCGGTCCCGCCGCCATGCTCGGTATACACCAGGCGTACTTTCGTAGCAGCCACCAGAGCGAGTCGGCGTAGGCTAGGTCGTTGGTCATCGGAATGAGCGCGTGCTCTTCCAATAGCCCGTGCCATAAGCGCGTGTACGCCGCCGCCGCCTCGCGTGCGGAGAGGCGCACGTTGGTCGGGAAGAGCGCGGCCCGATTCGGTGCCAGCGGATGGAGCGGCACATAGAAGCGGCGTACCCGGTCTCGCTTCGCCGCCGCACCGCTCGCGTCACCGGTTTCGGCGGTGCGGTGGAGGGCGGCCAGCACCGACTGAAGCTGGACATTTCCGCCGTCCGGCGCCGCTCCCATGCCGCCGGCCGCCAGGAGCGCGGCCAAGGCCACGAGGTTGCCGAGGCGGTCTTGGGGCTGGTGGTGGTCGCGGACGGCCGACACGACCTCCTCTTGGCACCCCACGAGCACGTGGCGAGCCACGAAGGCTGCGGACCAGTGCGCGTGGATGGTGGTCGGCGTGCTGCTGCGTCCGGCCGACACGACCTCGGGCGGGACATGCTCGCCCGTGCGATACCAGAACGCACCAATGTCGTGGAGCAAGCCGGCCAGTGCGGCAGCGGCCACGTCGCCTTGCTGGGGCTGGGCCGCACCTGCGTTGCTGACCTCGATTGCCATGTCTTTCTGCCTGCGCGCGTCGAACTACCGTCGCAGTATACCACCCGTCCCGGTGCGCTTGGCATTGTGTCTGGACTAACGGGGCTGTGTGGTGGGCACGGCGCCGGGCGTCGTTGGTGTAGGGATGAGGCGGTAGTAGGGTCGCTCCACCGGTCGTAGGTCAATCACCTCCACCGGCTCTGGCTGCCGGCGCTGTAGGTCGAGTATGGCCACCAGGTTCTCCAGCTTGGCGTTGAGCTGCTCTAGATCGCCGAAGATGATCCGCCAGCCATTGCTCCCCACCACCGTCAGTCCGAGGGTACCGTACTCAATAGCCTGCTGATCAATCCCCAGCTGTGGCAGCACGCGACGCAGCTCGCGCGCCGCCAGCAGTATCCGGCGCTCGACACGCTGCCCCGGCGCACGTTCAACGCCACTGGTCTCCTGAATAACCAGAGCCGGCCGACCTGGCGCGTCGTCCGTCGCCGGGCCGATGATCTGGCCTTCACGGTCAACGAGGAAGGCGCCGTTGACCGCTTGCCACACGGCGACCGGTTCGCGCTTGGCGATCTCTACGATGACCCGGTCGGGCAGCCGCGCCCGGACCCGCGCCGAGCGCACGCTGGGCAGCGCCTCGATCTCCCGCGCCAGCCGCTCCGTGTGCAGCAGAAAAATGCTTCTCCCGACGATGTTCGATAGCTCGTGCGCCTGTGTCAGGGCGACATCGGATTCCCGATCCTGGGCAATGACGACCTGCGTGACCTGGAACTGCGGCGAGGTCAGCAGCAGCGCAATAACCCCGCAGAGCGCCAGCAGGTTGGCGACCGAGAGCCAGTTCCAGCCGAGCCAGTGGGCAAACACACGCCACCCTGAGCCGTCCTCCGGTCCCATTAGCAGGCGCCTCCCACGTGACGTGGGTCCTGCTCCCACCTGCCCAGCGGTATGATTTCGAGTGCGAGCGCGATTCCGAACCGCTCTCGGACCGTTCGGCGGGCGAGCCGGATCAGCGCCACGATATCGGCGGCCGTAACGCCTGGCTGCGTCACGAAGAAGTTGGCGTGGCGCGTCGAGATTTGGGCACTACCGTGCTGCGCTCCCTTCAAGCCGGCAGCATCAATGAGGCGGCCCGCGGCCTCGCCCGGCGGGTTCTTGAACATCGAGCCGGCGGAATGCTCGCGCGGCTGATGGGCACGCCGCCAGCGTTCATGCTCGGCAATTTTCCCCAGACACTCGGCGGCCGCCGCCCGGTGCAGCCGCAGCTCCGCGTCCAATACAGGCAGCGGCGCTGGGGATCGCGCGAGCGCGCTGGTACGGTAGCCGTACCCTAGCTCGGCGGCGACGACTGAGCGCTCTTTCCCGTTGTCCAGCACGGTAGCGCTCACCAGCACATCCTTGATCTCGCCGCCATGGGCGCCGGCATTGCCGACGACGGCACCGCCGACGGTGCCCGGGATACCGCAGCCCCATTCCAGCCCGGTCCAGCCCGCGCGGGCCAGCCGCCGGGCCAGCCCGGCCAGCGGTGCGCCACTCTCCACCCGCACCCGCAGCTCGTCGCCGCATACCGTCTGCTCCGACACACCACGCGCGGCGTTGAGGATCACGACGCCGCTGAGGCCGGCATCGCTTACCAGGACGTTGCTGCCGCCGCCGAGGATGCGCCACGGAAGGTTGTGCTCGGTAGCGACCGTCACGGCTCGCACCAGGTCGGCGCTGCTCCGCACTTGCACCGACCACTCGGCGGGTCCCCCCACCCGCAGGGTGCTCCGGCGGGCAAGGGGCCGGTTGTGCTCGAAGGCCAAGCTGCCCCTAGCAATGGCCGGTGGCAAATGGCCGGTGGTGGGTGATGGTGCCATGTGTGTACCTACGTGCCGGGTGTCGCCGTGCCCCTTAGCCGGTCTACGAGTTGATAGGCGAGACGATAGATGGGTCCGGCGCCCATCACAACGACGCAATCGCCGGGCAGCAGGTGGTCTATAAGGTAGGCGAGGACATCGTGATAGGCACTGGCGTGCTGCACGGCGGGATGGCTCGCCGCAGCGGCGAGCGCCGCGGAATCGCGCGCGCCACTCGCATCCTCGCGGCCCGATGGTGAATACACGTCGGTGAGCACCACGTGGTCGGCGGCCCCAAAGGCCTGTGCGAAATCATCGAAGAGCGCCTCGGTCCGACTGTAGGTGTGCGGCTCGAAGATCGCCCAGAGCCGGCCCTGGGTGGCCGGGTGGACCTGCCGCGCGGCCGCTAGAATGGCCCGTATCTCGCTGGGATGATGGGCATAGTCCTCGTACACGATAACGCCGCCGGCCGCACCCACGTGCTGAAAACGCCGCGCCGCGCCATTGAATGTCGCCAGCGCCGGCACAGCGGCGGCGAGCGGGACGCCAGCGTAAGCGGCGCACGCCAGCGCTGCCAGCGCGTTGCGGACGTTGTGCGTGCCGGGCACGCGGAGCCGGCACTGCGCTATCTGCCCATTAGGGGCATGGATTTTGCACTCCGTCCCGTCCTGTCTGAGGGCCAGATCGGTAACCTGCCAGTCGCACTCGCGGGCGAGGCCGACCGCTTGCACCGCGCCGGGCGCCCGCTCTGCTATCCGCTGCGCTGCGGCATCCTCGCCGATCACCAGCAGACCGTCGGCCGGGAGCCGGTTGGCAAATGCAGCAAAGGCCTGATAGATGGCGACGGGGTGACCGTAGTAGTCGAGATGATCGGTTTCGATATTGTTGATGACTGCCACCCGCGGATGCAGCGTCAGGAACGAGCGGTCGAACTCGTCCGCTTCGACGACGAACCACGGCCCGGCTCCCCACTGGGCACTGCCGCCGAGATCGGGCACCTCGCCGCCGATGGCCCAGCCAGGTTGGCCTCCAGCCTGTTTCAGAATCCAGGCGAGCATGGCCGTCGTCGTGGTCTTGCCGTGGGTACCGGCCACCGCGATGGTGTCTTTCCGGCGACTGAGCCGTCCCAGCATGGCCGCCCGCTTGATCTCGGGAATGTCCCTGGCTTTGGCCTGCCGGCGCTCGACGTTGCGCTCCGGGATGGCGGACGAATACACGACCAGCTCAGGATCGGTGAGGTGCCGCGCGGCGTGTGGTACGCCGACGGACACGCCGCGCTGGCGGAGGTCCCGTACCGCCGCACTCTCTTCCAGGTCGGACCCCGTGACCTCGCAGCCAAGCTCCAAGAGGAGCACGGCCAGGGTGGCCATCCCGGTGCCACCGATGCCGATGAGATGCACGCGCGACGGCAGTCGCTCCTCTGCGCCGGATTGTCGAGGCGGCTGACGTTGAACCATAGCTTAGACCTGTGCCTACAGTATCAACATGCCACTTCCCGCAGCGCAACCGTGCGTAGTGTGGCGGCGATCCGCTCGGCCGCCTGTGGTTTGGCCAAGCGCCGCATGGCGGCGGCCATGCGGCGTCTGCGGTCCGGATCATCGAGCAGGGTAGTGACCTCGGCCAGCAGCCGCTGGGCGTTAAGCTCCGTATCCGCCACAACGACCGCCGCGCCGTGATGGGCCAGCCAGGCGGCGTTCGGCTGCTGGTGCCCCCCGGCGTAATCCCCGGGCACTAGCACGGCCGGGACCCCGGCTGCGGGCAGCTCGGCCAACGTGGCGGCGCCGGCCCGGCAGACAACAAGGTCCGCGGCGGCCATGCTGTCCGCGACGCCGGCGTGGAGATGTGCTCTGACCACGTAGCGTCGCCTGAGCTGCGGTGCGAGGGCCGCCCGCGCAGCCCTGACCTCGGCCTCATCCAACAGACCACAGAGGTGGACGACCTGCGTGCAGGCCAGGAGCGCCGCGAGTTGGCCGCTCACGGCCCGATTGAGGCGCCGGGCGCCTTGGCTCCCGCCCATTACGAGTACCAGCGGCTCCTGCGGGTCGAGGTCGAGCCGCGCGCGTCCCTGGGCAGCGGAGGGCTGCTCGAACTCTGGGCGGAGGGGGTAGCCGGTGACGGTGGTGGGCGCTCCGGTAGGTAGCCGACCACCGAGATCAAAGGCCAGCGTGACGTGTGCGGCCAGCAGTGCAATCCAGCGTGCTGCCCAGCCTGGGGTCGTATCGGGGAGGTGCAGGACGACGGGGATGCCCGCTAGTCGCGCTGCGAGCACGACCGGCACGCTGGCGTAGCCGCCCGTGACCAGCACAGCGTGCGCTCGGAATGTGCGAAGCCGGCGATAACACGTGCCGACCGCGCGCAGCATACGCAGCGCATTCCACACCAAGCGGCCCGGGTGAACGCCGCGCAGTGGCCCGACATCGAGCCAGACTACTGGCCAGGACGTCCCGGTAAGCACAGCCCGGTCGGTGGGCGTCCGGCCGGCGAAGACGAGCACCTCCGCCTGCCCGGTCTGCGCTACCCCGCCGGGCTTCGCCCCCTCTCTACATGTGGAGAGGGGGCCGGGGGGTGAGGTGTGCCGACCGGGCGTCGTCAGCGGGTGTTCAGGTTGAGTCTGGGAGAGGACCGTCGCCACTGCCAGCACCGGATACAGGTGTCCCCCGCTGCCCCCGCCACACACCGCCACCCGCAAGCGTGTCGTGTCCATGTGAGACCGTATACCGTGAGATGTTGAGCAACAGGCCCGTACTGGCCAGGGTGACCAGCAAGGAGGAGCCACCGAAGGAGATGAAGGGGAGCGTCAGCCCGGTGTACGGGAGCGAGCTGGTGGTCACACCGATGCTGACGAGCGCCTGAAAGACGATGTTGCACGTGATGCCGGTGGCCAAGAGCCGGCTGAAGGTATCGGGCGAATCCCAGGCGATCTGCAGACCGCGGTACGCAAGGAGGCCAAAGGCCAGCAGCACGCAGCACGTGCCGATGAGGCCAAGCTCTTCCCCGATGACGGCCAAAATACTGTCCGTATGTGGGAACGGCAAGTAGTTGAACTTCCCGCGTCCCACGCCGAGGCCGGTGCCCGTCACGCCACCGGCACCGAGGGACTTGAGGACCTGGCCGATGTGATAGCTCGAGTCACTCGGATCGCCCCACGGATCGAGAAAAGTGACGAAGCGCTCCATGCGGTAAGGCGACACGGTAATCGCTGCGTACAGGCCAACAATCCCGGAGACGAGGAAGAGCAGCAGTTGACCCAGGTGCATCCCGGCAGTGAAGAAGATCGCGACGGCCGTGGCGACAATCACGAAAGTGGAGCCTAGATCCGGCTGCTTGAGCAGCAGCACAACGATGGTGGCAATGATGATGACAAACGGTACGAACTGATACGCTAGGCTCTTCACTTGCTCTTCTTTGGTAGCCAGCCAGTAGGCCATGTAGATAGTAATTCCCAGCTTGGTCAGCTCGGAAGGCTGGAAGCTGAAGGGGCCGAGCGCCAACCACCGCTGGGCGCCGTTAATGCTCTCGGCAAAGAGCAGGACGGCGATGAGCGCGACGATGCAGCCCACAAGCAGCCACAGTGCTAGGGGGCCGAGACGGCGATAGTCCAAGCGCCAAGTGACCACCATCGCTACCAGTCCCAGTACGGTCCACAGCCCCTGGCGACCTAGGTAGTAGAACTGGGTCCCATAGTTGTTGTAGGCGGTTACCATGCTGCTCGTGAGCACCATGACGAGGCCGAAAGCGAGGAGCGCGATAACGATGCCCAACAACACATAGTCGGAACGATGGGCTATCGGTCCGGACGGTGCCAAGTCTTGGTTCATCAAGGCTGTTCCATTACCCGTCGTTACTCGCGCCTTCATCGGATGGTGTGGGGGTTGGTGTCGCTTGGCGCTTCAGGGCCGCTGCCCGCTGCGCGGCTTGGCGTCCGGTGGGGTCGCTTGGCTGGATGCGATAGTACAGCATCAGCGCCTCGGCGATGTTGCGGAAGGCCGGCGCCGCCACGACTGATCCCCAGGGAACACCCTTGGGCCGGTCAATCTTGACGAGGATGGCGAACCGGGGCACATCAATCGGCGCAATGCCCACATACGAGGCGATTGTTAGCTCCGGATCGTAGCCAGTGTCGGTCGGAATAGAAGCCGTGCCGGTCTTGCCACCGACACGGTAACCGGGTACGCGCGCATAGTTCGTCTCCCCCTGGTTGGCGACAGTCTCCATAATCTGCAGCATGGTTCTGGTGGTACTCGGTTTGACGACCTGCTGGAGGACGACCGGAGCAGTCGTGGCGGCGACCTCACCGGTTTTGGGGTCCACTCGCGCCTTTACCACATACGGGCGCATGCGCTGGCCGTGGTTGGCCAGCCCGGCAATGGCCGAAACGAGCTGCAACGGCGTAGTGGTAATCCCTTGACCGAACGAGTTCGTCGCGAGATCGGACGGAGTCCAACCCGCGTCAGTGAAGTTTCTGAACTGACCTGGCGCTTCGCCTTGCAGGTCTACGCCGGTACGGCTGCCGAAGCCAAAGGCGGTGATATAGCGGTAAAATCGCTGCGGTCCGAGCAGTTGCGCTACCCAAATAGCGCCGGTGTTGAGCGACTTCTGCAGGAGCGCCGTGACCGTGGTGTGGCCGTATGAGCGCCCATCCCAGTTGTGGATTGTGTGTGGCCCAATGGTCACTGACCCGGTATCGGTGTACGTCGTGTGGGGATTGACAAGCCCTAGGTCAATTGCTGCGGCGACGGTCACCAGCTTGAAGGTCGAACCGGGCTCGAAAGGCATAGAGATCGCCGGGTTGCGGAACAATTCCGCCTCGAAACGGCCGTAATGATTGGGGTCGAAGGTTGGGTGACTGGCCATGGCGAGGATGGCGCCGGTGGTAACTTCCAGCACGATGATGGTGCCGCTCTCGGCCTCGTGCCGTGCCAGGGTACGCTGGAGCTCGTGCTCGGCAAAATGCTGGATCGTGCGATCAATGGTCAAGAGGAGGTCATGGCCGTCGAGTGGCGCGGCGCGTTCGCGGAGGCCGAAACTTATTTCGGTGCCGGCGTTGTCCATCTCGGCTCGGATACGGCCGGGATGCCCAGTGATCGTTTTGCGGTAGTAGTCCTCCAGGCCGTACCAGGCTTGCCCCTCGCCGTCGGCGAACCCTAGCAGGTGTGCGGCGAGGGTTCCCTCGGGATACACCCGCTGGGCGGTCGGCTCTAGCTGGATGCCGGGGAGCCGCAAAGCGAGCACTTGGCGGCGCACGTAGTCATCAACCTTGCCGGAGAGCCGCACGTAGGACCCCGCGGCCTCCGTCAGCTTGGCTCGCAGCTCGGCCGCGGGTACACCGAGGATCGGGCTGAGATGCTCGGCCGTCAGCCCCGGATCGGTAACTGCGGACAGGTCGGCCGACACGAAATCGGCGGCTACGCTGACGGCGAGGATATGCCCGCGCGAGTCATAGATCACGCCCGACTGAGGGGGGAGGACCTGCTCGCGCACTTGTTCACTGCTGGCCTGTTCCTGGAGCCATTCGCCCTGCAGCACCTGCCAGTAGAAGAGCCGCCAAGCAAGCAGTGCCACACAGATCATAATGAAGGCCAGCAGCACGGCCAGCCGAATAGGTGGGCCGGCTGGCGGCAGCGCCTCCGGCAAGAGGGATTCCGTGCCCGGCGACAGGTCTGCCGGCTCCATAGGGGCCGGCAGACTCGCAGCGGGTCCTTCCCCGGCGTGTGACGGAGGTGGAGCAGCCGTGACCATGCGCTAACTCTGTGTGTGCGCGGGACCGGCCGACAGCCCGGCGCTGTCGGCCTCAAAGAGTCTGTGGCGTGCCAGGGCGGTGTCCCCATCGTCTTCGGGGGATGGTACCGTGCTGGCGCTCCTGTCGAGCTTGCTCTGCACAAGGGCGAGGAATGCGCCGAGGCGTTGGCGCCACGTGGCGGGTGGCGCGCCCGTATCCTGTTCCGCCGCTTGGATCGCGGCCTCGATGTCGAGCGTCGCCGGCAGCACCGCGGTGGGCAGGAAGGTCTCCGCGTGGGCCTGGACCATACCTAGCTCACGCGCAGCAATCCGGTCAACTTGGCCGATGCTCCGGGCACTCGCCAACGCAACGAGGAGTTGTTGGTGCTCCCGCTGCAACTGCTCCCGACGGTGTTCGAGATGAGCGAGGTCGTATCCCGATGCAGCGACCCGACTCACTTGCGTCAGGTACAGGAGCGCCACGACCGCAACGCACATGATCGAGGCGAAGACAAGCCCGATTGGTGGGAGATTGAGCGGCCAAGGCAGACGCACTGCCGCTTGTCCACTGCTTGAGAATAGTCTGCTCGTTGCTGCCACGATGATTACCTACTACGTGCCGGCCGTTGGCTGCCCACGGCCGTTGGCTGCCGTCGTGAGGGGCAACCGCTCGACCACGCGCAGACGGGCGGAGCGACTACGCACATTCGCCCGAATCTCAACTGCCGTTGGCTGCATGGCGCGGCGGGTCACGATTCGCACCTTAGCGCAAGCCCCACAACTGCACACCGGTACCTCCGGAGGGCACTGGCAGGCACCCGCAGCGACCCGAAACGCTTGCTTCACCAGCCGGTCCTCAAGGGAGTGATAGCTGATGACGGCCAGCCGGCCACCGGTGTCTAGCAGCTGGATCGCTTGCGGTAACACTGCCGCCAGCGCGTCCAACTCACCATTGACGGCAATCCGTAATGCTTGAAACGTGCGAGTGGCCGGATGGCGCCGCCGCTTGCCACTGTGCCGCGGCACTGCGGCGGCAGCAACCCGTGCAAAGTCCCGGGCGCTCCAAGCGCCAGCGGGCGGACGGGCGGCGGTGATCGCACGGGCAATGCGGCGCGACCAGCGCTCTTCGCCGTACTCCCAGATGACCCGCGCCAGCTCGTCGGTGTTCCACTGACGGACCAGTTCAATCGCTGTGGGACGGTCGCCCGTCGGGTCAAAGCGCAGATCGAGCGGTCCGCTGCTGTGGAACGAAAATCCGCGCGTGTCGTCGGCCAGCTGCCGGGAGGACAACCCCAAGTCCAAGAGAATACTATCGGCCTGCTCCCAGCCGTGGGCGCGAGCAACGGCAGTCAGGTTCGAGAAGTTACCTTGCGCCAAGCGGAAGCGCTGACCGTAATGGGCCAACCGCTGCCCCGCTATGGTCAAGGCTTGCGGGTCGGTGTCGAGGCCGAGCAGCCGGGCGTCCGGTGCGGCGGCCAAGAGTGCCGCCGCGTGCCCACCAGCGCCTACAGTCGCATCTATAAAGCGCTTGCCCCCGGTTGTGAGCAGGTCAACGACCTCAGCCCGCAGCACGGGCACGTGCTCCTGCGCCACCGAGGGGTCAGCGACCGCGACGGATGACCGGGTGGCACTGGCTCGCGTGCGTGGTGGCAACATTACTCGTCTACTCGTCCGAGCATGAGGGTAGCGACGCAGAGCACACCTCGTAGGAGAATGGTATGGACGGCCTCCCGGTCGCCTGAGCGCGTTGTGTGTGGAGGGGTGGCGGGGCTGCCGTGGGGGCGCTCGTCTGCTAATTGCCCGCCGAGATTATACGTGGCGCAGCGCACGCTACGGCAAGGATTCCGGGGTGTGTAATTCTACGGTGGGCGCCAAGCTCGCTATGACTGGCCGGCACGGTCCTCTGCACGCCACGGGGCCACGGGGCAGGGTTTACAGCGCGACGTACAGAACGCGCCGACAGGTGGGGCATTGCTGGAGACGGTTGGCTTGCCGGGCCTGCTGGATGGTATGTGACGGGAGTGTCAACCGACATCCCTGGCAACGGCCTTGGGCGACCTCCGCCACGGCGAGACCGCCAGCGCGCTGGCGGAGGCGGTCATAGAGCGTGAGTGAGGCCGGCGCCAGTTGTGCCGTAATGGCGGAGCGGTCACGCTGTAATTGTCGGAGCCGGGTCTCGACTTCCGCCTTGTCGTGCCCCAGCGCGGCGCGATTCTGCGCCCCGGCCGACTGGGCGGCGGCCGCGCGTTGCGCCGCCGCGGCCGCCGCGACCTCTGCTTCCTCTACTGCTTCCATCGCCACCAAGACCGCATCCTCCAGCTCGGCGACGCGGCCCTGGAGACTCTCGACCTCCTGGTGGAGCGACTGAAGCTGACTGCGCGGAGCGCCGCGCCCAGCGTAGAGACGCCGTTCTTCGGTGATGAGCTTTTCCTGCACGGTGCCCAGTTGTAGCTCCAGATCACGCAGATCGCGCTGCTGGTTGTGCAACTGCTCACTGTGCGCTTGCGCGTCGCGGTCAGCGGCCGCCTCTGCGTCGCGGTCCGCCAGCATCGTGTCTAACTCCTGGATGCGCCGGAGCGCCCCATCGCCTTGCGAATCGATCTGCTGGAGCTGGAACAGCAGGTAGGACTGGCCGACGGGAGTCATGCCGCGAGTATAGCAATCCGCCGCGGTCGCTTGGGCCGCCGCGGAAGCGCCGCCGGTCACTGGCCACTAGCCACTGACCATCACCGGTCGCGTTGGCGGGCCGTGAGGCGGATAGCCGTGCCATGAAAGGCGTACTCGCGGCGGATGGAGTTCTCCAGATACCGCCGATAGCCGTAATGCAGCAGGCTGGGATCGTTGACGAAGAAGACAAACCGTGGGGGCCGCGTCCCGACCTGGGTAGCGTAGTAGATTTTCAGGCGCTGACCGCGCATGGAGGGGGGCGCGTGTGCGGCCGTGGCTCTGCTAATCAACTCATTGAGCTGACCCGTCGGGATACGGCGCTCCCGCTCCCGGGCCACCGCCAGGACCGTGTCGAGGATGCGGTTCACCCGCTGGCCCGTGAGGGCGGAGACGAACAGGGTGGGCATCCAGGGCATGAAACGAAAGGCGCGCTGTGCCTCGGGCTGGAAGCGGCGCAGCACGTCCGGGTCTTTGGTAACGAGATCCCATTTGTTGACGAGCAGCACCGCGCCTTTCGTTTCGTCGGCGATGATGCCGCCGATATGGGTGTCCTGGGAAGTAAAGGGTTCGGTGGCATCGGTGAGCAGCAGGGCCACGTCGGCCCGCCGAATGGCCCGCAGCGAGCGCAGCACGCTGTAGTGCTCGACCCCGGGCACGACCCTCGCTTTGCTCCTGATCCCGGCCGTGTCCACGAGCACCAACTCGGTGTCCTGGTAGCGGACGGTGCTGTCAATGCTATCGCGGGTGGTGCCCGGGATGGCGCTGACGACCGTGCGCTCTTCGCCTAGCAGCTGGTTGAGGAGTAGTGACTTGCCGACGTTCGGCCGGCCGACGATAGCGACGCGCAGGCGCGTGTCGTCTTCCTCAGTGGGCAGCGCAACCGCCGGTAGCTCCTTGAGGAGTCCGTCGAGCAGATCACCGGTTCCCATCCCATGATAGGCGGAAACGGGGTGCGGCTCACCCATGCCCAGGGCGTAGAACTCGTTGGCCCCCTCGCTCCGCCCGACACTGTCCGCCTTGTTCGCCGCCAGGAGGACCGGCTTGCCGGTCCGGCGCAACAGCGTGGTGACCTCCATGTCGAGCGGCGTAGGACCGGTGACGACATCAACAACGAAGATGATGGCATCGGCTTCGGCGATGGCGACCTGCGCCTGCTTTGCGGTCTGCTCTTGTAGCGTGTCGTGTGGCTCAAAGGCCAAGCCGCCGGTGTCTACGACCAGAAACCGGCCGCCGCCCCAGTCGGCTTCCGCATAGAGCCGGTCGCGGGTGGTGCCCGGCGCCGCTTCCACTACCGCCTGCGGTGCCTCGGTGAGCCGGTTGAAGAGGCTCGACTTGCCGACGTTCGGCCGGCCGACGAGCGCGACAATAGGGAGGTCTCCTGCCGGAAGGTCCATACCTGGTGCTCCGGAAGCTGCGACGTGAGGCGCATTCGGCTCGGCAGCGGGAGCGGCCGGCTACCTTGCGCGTCAGCCCGAGGCGCTCCGCTCCCACCGGGACATCCGTGATTGTAGCGCAGGGCCAGGGGCGCCGGCCGCAATTGCCTCGTCTTGACAGAGCCGCTAATATGTACCGCTGTGTTACAACGTTATGCCGGGTGGTTCTTAGCCGCCGCCGCGATCTTCGCCGCCGTCCTGCTCGCCGGGTTGATACACGACTTTGGCCAACCGGAGACGGGCTGGCTGACGACGAACCCTACGCTGGCCGGGATATTGGTAGCCCTCGCCTACATCGCCATGGTCCTGTACCAGTTTGGGCAACGTGGTCGTTCTAGGTCCGAGTCCGAAGACGAAGAGTAAGCCTCCGCGCCAGCCAAGGTGGTCCTCGGCTGCTCCCGGACAGCCCTTGGCCGGTAGGCTGGCGATTCTGCCTTCCTCGCCCTCCGTGCTGCACGTCATCCGTAACACGGTTGTAACGTGCTTGTAATCCAGAGTTAACAATCGTCCAGTAGAGTAGTTCTCCACCGGAGGGTGGCCGTGTGACGGTGGTGCGTGAAACATCCACCGGGTCCCGTTGGTCATATATCCCGAAGCAGGGTGAGCAGCGGCGATCCTGATGTGACTGCCAATGTGACCACCATCACAGACAGCGATGTAGATCGTCGCTACACTCCGTTACACCTGTAGGTTGGCTGTGCGCCGGCAAAGGGGTCGCGCGCGTAGTGCAACTGAGGGTGAGTAACCATGGAGGATCGTGCGGCAGCGTTGGTGCTGCCGCTGCGGTCAACCAACGCTGGTAGCGCGATGCCGGAGTGCGGTGCCAAGGATTGGCACCGCGTGCAAATGAGCCGGCATTGTCGCAGATTTCAACAAGGAGGGTAATCCCATGGCACCCACATTCAAGCCAGCAGAGTCGCTGGACACGCGGAAGGCGGAGTTGATCTCCCTGGTCAACCGTCTGCGCGGCGATGATGCCTCGGAAGCGCCAGTCGTGGACCGCGGTGACTTCGATGGGCTGGTGTCTGCCGCTCAGGAGGCCACGGAGCGTGGTACCCGTGTCGAGCTGCGGCACCTCGTCGAGCAGCGGCTGGTTGAGTTGGACGACGCCCGGCGGCGCCTAGAGCAGGGCCGTTACGGTGTTTGCCAGCTTTGCGGTGAGGAGATTCCGGCGCGGCGGCTGCGGGCCGTTCCCCAGGCTACCCACTGCATTGACTGCCAGCGCCGGCTGGAGCACCGCTTCGCGCGGGCACGCGCTGCCTGAGTAGTAGCCACAGGCCCTGGCCTCCACCCTATCCATCCCCCGTTGCGATGGGGGGGAACACGCTGTCCCCCTGCCGCAGTGGGGGGACCATAGGGGGCAGGGGTAGGTTTCAGACACGCCCTAGATATTCAGGGCGAGCTGCTGTGGTGCTGGGGGCGGGACTGTTACGCGCGGTCGGGTTTCCGGGCGCGGCAGACCGCAGTTGGCGCCTACGGCATTGACCAGTCGCTCGATGCGTTCATCCATGGAGCGGGGCGAGTAGCGGGCACGCGCCGGCCCGCCGGGCGCACCGAACCAGCGGCGGTAGCTCACCATCACCTCCGGGAAGGTTGGCGAGAGGGTTTCCAAAAGCCAATCGCGCACCGCCGGCTCCAGATGTACCGTCCCCGCCCACACGAACGCGGCGCCGTGGTCGGCCGCCGCCCGAACGAGATCGGTCAGCGCCGCCGGCGAGTCGGTGATGCCAGGCAGAATCGGTGCGAGCGCCAGCCCCACGCGAATGCCGCGATCCGCCAGTCGCCGCATCGCACTGAGCCGTTGGCGCGGTGATGCGACGCCCGGTTCTAGTTTCCGGAGCAGTGCTGCATCGAGGCTCGTCAGACTCATGTTGACGCTGCATGAGCCGGCGCGGTCGCGGACCTCCTGTAGCAGGTCCATGTCGCGCACGATGAGGCTGCCCTTGGTCGTGATGCGGGCCGGTGTGCGCGCCTCGGCCAACACTGCCAGGCACGCCCGGGTCACTTTGTAGTGCCCCTCCGCCGGCTGGTAGGGGTCCGTGGCCGTCCCAATGGCCACGTTTTCGCGGCGCCACGACCGTCGCGATAGCTCGCGGCGCAACACGTCGGCCAAGTTGGTCTTCACAAAGATGTGGCGAGCGAAGTCCTTGCCCGGATGCAAGTCGAAGAAGGCGTGCGTCGTCCGGGCGTAGCAGTAGTGGCAGGCGTGGCGGCAACCGCGGTAGGGGTTGAGGCTCCAAGAGAAAGGCCCGCCGCGGGAGCGGTTGAGGGCGCTTTTCGCCTCGATCTCGTGGTAGGTGGGCGCGCCGAGGGTCCCCGTTCCTCTTACTTCCATCAGCTTCCTCCCACTGTCTCCTGCGGCTACTGGAACGCAGTATAGAACTTCAGTTCTAATTCGTCAAGGGAAACTATGGAAAGCCAGCCGGAGCCGTGCCGGCACGACCGGAAGGAGGCGAGTCGGCCAGATAGGTGCCGTATCGGAGCACAGTTGTACCCCAAGCTACCCAGATAGAGGGGCAGAGCACAGTGAGGCTGCCGCGGTGGCGGGCAAGCAGACACTGCGCTGCGAAGAGCTACGGGGACTCGCCCGGTTTAGCTGAAGGGGATGGGGGGCAGGATACCGGCCCGTACTAGGTCGCGGTAGAGGATGTCGGCGATGACACCGGCTGCTCCGCCACCTAGCACAAAGGCCAGGACGATTCCAATCCAGAAGCCGAGGAAGCGCGGACGGTACGGATCGTTCCGAGCAGCATCACTATCCTGACCGGCGGCGGGAGACGTCTGGCTCATGCTCTCCTCGTATGTCTGTGAGGTCCGGCGGCAAGCTCAACCGGCAGCCGGCGCGGCAATGCCGACACGTGAATAGTACCACAGCGGGAGGGTCGGGCAGCCAGCCGGTCGCTCCCGTCGGTCTGCTACTGATAGATCGCCCGGTAGAGCGTGTAATTCGTTATGACGGACTTCACAAAGTCGCTCGTCTCGGAGAGGTCAATCTGGTCCACGAGCCGATCCACGTCGTCTGCGGCCCCGCCCCTGGCCCAGCGTGCGACGTTGCCAGGGCCGCCGTTGTAGCCGGCGAGCGACAGGTAGGCGTTGTTATCGAAGCGTGCGAGCAAGCCGGCGAGGTAGTGAGCGCCGAACTTGACGGCCACGTCGGGGTGGTAGAGGTCGTCCAGTTGGAATGTCGTGAGGCCGAGCGCAGCGGCCACCTCCCGCGCCGTACCGGGAATAAACTGCGTCAGACCGCGCGCGGCCGCGAAGGAAGTCGCGTCGGGATTGAAGGTGCTCTCCTTGCGGATCAACGCTGTCAGTAGGAGCGGATCGAGTGCCCGTTGTCGGCTCTCCGGCTCGACCAGACCGACGAATCCGAGCGGATAGATGAGCTTCTGTAGCACGCGCGGCACCTCCAGCAGCCGGACACTCTCCATGTCGCGGAACGCTTGCTCGCCGAGCCGCATGGCGATCCGTATATGGCCCTCGGCGTGGGCTGTTGTGGCCAGGTGTACGAGTGCAGCCGGCTCGTCGGCAACCGTATCGGCCAAGTCACGTAGCTCCTCCTCGCCAGCGGACGTGAAGCCGGCGGCCAGCAGCGCAAATCCGCGCCGGAACCGCGGGTCCGCGGCGATCTTGGCCCGCTGGCGCTCCTGTTCGGCTAAATCCAGCCCCCGTTGCTCGACCAGCCACGCTCGCCACTGCGCCTGCTCTGCCGCGGTGATGGCTCGCTGCGTCTCGAAAGGGCCGGGCGGTGTAGTCTGGGGCTGGCCGATCAACTCACGCGCCCGGAGCGAGTAGAAGCTCTCCGGGGCGGTATCGGCGGCCGTGGCCAAGTGCCAGCGGCCTCTACTCTCTTGACCACGCGCGGTCAGGATGCGACCTAGCCGGTAGAGTGCTTCGGGGCGAAACTGCGACTGGGGATATTCGGCAACCAGCCGCTCCAGCCGTGCGATCCCTCGGTCCGGTGCATTCCACAACAAGTTGGTCGCGGCGGCCCAGAGTGCCCGGTCAGCCCAGAAACTGTCCGGCCCGCGGGCGGCGATCTCATCCAGCGCCCCGATGCCGGCCGCTTGCTGGCCGGACCGCAGTAGGGCGAGCGCTCGGTAATAGGCGGCGCGCAGCCGCCGCGCTGGTTCGGGATTGCCGGCGATGAAGTCGTCCGCGGCCGCGATGGCGTCGTGCCACAGTCCGTTGGCGTAGTAGATCGCCGTGCGATCATCGTCACTGATGGGGAAACGGTTGCCCGAGGTCCGCAAGGCTTGCAACGCCTGAAACGAACGGGGATATTCGCCGATCAGCTCTTGACGCACTTCGTCCGCCAAGTCACGGCGCCCGGCGGCCTCCTCCCGTTCGACGTGCCGCCAGAGTAACTGGATATGTGTGGCAACAGGCAGCCCCAGCAGATGTAAGTCCGCCAGGGTCGTCCGGAAAGCGGCGGCCGCCTCCCGTGTGCGGCCCGCCTGCTCGGCGCGGTGGCCGAACGCCCGTGCCACACGCACGCGCCCGGCACGGGAGGGAATGGTATCGAGCGCCGCATACGCCTCTGCCAGCACCTCCCGGCCAGCGTCATCTCGGCCTAATCGGAAGAGCAGGTTTGCCTTACGCACGGCCATGAAGTCGTCGAGGTCACTTTCCAGCGCTTCATATTGCTCGTATACCGCCAGCGCAGCGTCCTCGGCACCGGAACGCTCGAAAGCGTGCCCCAAAAGCAGCAAGCCCGGCGCTTGCCAGCGGCCCGCGCGCGGATGGATGACGAGCTGGAGGCTGCTGCGGATGGTGGCAGCGGTATCGCCGGCGGCGAGAGCGGCCTGGGACTGTCGGTACAGGGCCTCGATGGCCGCCGCCGATTGCGGCGCCTGGCTCTGCACCTGTTGGTAGAGCCGAATAGCTTGTTTGTAGTCGCCCGACAGGTGGACGGCACGCACCACGGCAAGCGCGGCCGGCGCCCTGAGCGCCTCAGTTAACGGTGTCGGCTGCGCTTGACAACGCTGCGCCCCGCCGAATACGGCGAGCAGCAGCACCGGCACGCCGAGGAACCGTAACCAACGCTGAAGTGAATGACGGCTGGGCATGGCCTGATTCTCTGGAGGCGGTCAAGGCACCGCGACTCGTGCTCGGCTGCCGCGGCGTTGTGGGGAAGGCGGTTCTACGCCGTCCGCTGGTCCATTAAACGTATCGTGGGGGCGCGGGCCTCCAACGTTCCATCATAAGCCGATCATAAGCCGCCGGTGCCGGTGATTTGTTGGATTGCTTGCCGCAGCTCGGCTCGTAGCTCGTCGGCGTGCGTGAGCCAGATGGCGTGGGGGGCGTCAGGCAGTTCGACGTAGTGACCCCGCGGCAGCAGCGCTGCCAGTTGTTGGGTAGGCCAGTTGGGACGGATGTCCTGCCCACCATTTATGAAGATGGCCGGTATGTCCAGCTCCGCGATGTCCCTGAGGAGGGTCGGACGCCTGATGTACTCGTACCAACTGCGGTTACCTTCTCGGTTTACGGCTGCGTCGGCTGTAAACTCCAATCCGCCAAGGTCCTCGCCGACCTCTTCCAGCGCCTTGTGGAAGGCCTCGCTCCAGGTCCGATCATTGACGACGCTCCCTCCGGCGATCCCGATCAGACCGATCACGCGAGACGGGTGCCGCAGCGCATACGCCAGGGCGGCACACGGACCAAAGCTGTGGCCGGCGACGATGCATGTCTCTGCGTTGTGCGCCCGGCGGACGGCGTCTGCGTCGGACAGCAAAGTATCGAGATCGTAGCTCCCGTCCCAGTCGGAGCGCCCGCAGCCGCGTGGCTCGAAGCGGATTACGCGGCACAGGTCCTCGATCATGGCGGCGACCGGGCCCAGATAATCGTCGCAGCCGGGACCGCCATTAAACATGAGCAGCGGCGTGCCATGGCCACTTGCGGCCGACCACAGCTGCGCCGAGCCTGAAGTCACGTAGCGTTCGACGGTCCGCTCCGGTGCCTGAGTTGTCAAGAGCCTGTCCTAATGCTCCGCCGCGAGCCGGTCGAGGCGGGCGAGTGCGTCGTCCAGCCGCGACAGCACCCGGTCGCGGCCGATCACCAGCATCGTGTCGAACAGCGGCGGCGTCCTGGTCCGCCCGGTGATGGCGCCGCGGATAATCATGAAGAGGTGGCCGTGCCGCCAGCCCAGATCGTCGGCGGCAGCGCGGATAGTCTCTTCTAGGGACGCCTCCTCCCACTCAGCCGCGGCGGTTGCCGCCCTGGCGCTGGCCAGCGCGTCGCGCGACTCGGCGGCGGTGCGGCGCCGGGCCAGCAGAATCTTCGAATCGTAGTCTTCCAGCTCATCGCGCAGGAAGAACGATGTTGCATCGGGTAGCTCGCTCAGGCGCCGCACGCGCTCCTGCTCCAGGCCCACGGCTGCCTTGACGCGGTCCGCCGGCGCGGAAGCGATAGGCAGCCCGTCATTGCGGAGGAACGGCGTGGCGCGCTGCACCAGGTCGTCCAGCGCGAGCGACCGCATCCAGACCCCGTTGAGCCACTCCAGTTTTGTCTCGTCAAAGACCGCCGGGGACTTGCTCACGCGGTCGAGCGAGAAAGACTCTTGCAGCTCGGTAAGCGTGAACACCTCCTTATCGTTGGCCGGATGCCAGCCGAGCAGCGCGAGGAAGTTCACCAGTGCTTCCGGCAAGTAGCCTTGGTCGCGGAATTCTCCGATATAGACGGCTCCCTTGCGCTTGCTGATCTTCGAGCGGTCGGGGTTGAGCAAGAGCGGCACGTGACCGAAGGCCGGCGGCTCCCAACCGAGGGCCTCGTAGAGCAGCACCTGCTTGGGCGTGTTGGGCACGTGCTCCGGGCCGCGCAGGACGTGGCTGATCGCCATGTGGTGGTCATCCACCATCACGGCGAAGTTGAAGAGCGGCCAACCGGTCGAGCGCATGATAGGGATGTCACCGTAGAGGTCGCTATTCTCCTCGATGTGGCCCAGCACAAGATCGTCGTAGGCGACCGGCCCGCCACGCACCTTGAACATGATCCGCGCCGCGTGCCCGGCGGCTTCCCGCGCGCGGCGCTCGGCCGCCGTCAAGTTGCGGCAACGACCGCTGTACTTGGGCGGCCGCCGGGCCTTCTGGGCGGCGCGTTGCTCGGCCTTCAACTCTTCCGGCGTGCAGTAGCAGTGGTAGGCCAGGTCCCGCGCCAGCAGACTGTCCGCTACTTCCTGATACAGAGACAGGCGCTCGCTCGACCGGTATGGGCCATACGGACCGCCGCAGTCCGGTCCTTCGTCCCAGGTCAGGCCAAGCCAACGCAGGCCTTCGAGCACACCCTGCTCCGACTCGACGGTCGAGCGCTGCGCGTCCGTATCTTCGATCCGCAGCACGAACGTGCCTTCTTGCTGCCGCGTATAGAGCACGTTGAACAGCGCCGCCCGGGCCGTGCCGACGTGACAGTTCCCGGTTGGTGAGGGGGCGATGCGGGTCCGCAGGGGCCGGTCGCTCCGGTTGTCACTCATCTGATCTTGTGGCTCCTTGTCATTGGTGCCCGGCTCTTCACTGGGCATCAGCCGGTGCCTCGTGCGTGAGCAGGTATGAGAGGTACTCGATCTCGATAGAGAGATCAACGTTTTGCAGGTGGATGTGCTCCGGCACCTCTAGCTTCGCCGGAGCGAAGTTGAGAATGCCGGTGATACCGGCGGCCACGACCGCCGCAGCCACCTCCTGCGCCGAGTCGGCCGGCACGGCGATCACCGCCATCTGCAAGTTCAAGGAGCGGACCGCGGCCGGCAGAGCGCTCATTGGGCGGACGAGTACCCGGCGCACTTTCTGGCCGATCTTGCGTGGGTCTCGGTCGAAGGCGGCCACGACGTGAAAGCCTTGGCGGGGGAAGCCGCGATAGCTCAACAGCGCCTGGCCCAAGTTCCCGACGCCGACCAGCGCAATGCGCCAGCCGCGGTCAATGCCGAGGATCGTCGCCAGGCTGCGCTGCAACTCCCGGTTTTCGTAGCCGACGCCGCGGCGGCCGAACGTGCCGAAGTAAGCGAGATCGCGGCGCACCTGCGCGGCCGTAAACCCGGTGAGCGCAGCGATCTTCCCGGAAGACACCTGCTCGCCCTCGCTCTGCGTAGCCAACGTCTGTAGGAGGCGGTAATAGGTGGAGAGACGGCGAACCGTGCTCTCCGGCACATGCTCGGCGCGCGCGGCCGGGGCGGATTCGGCCCCGGTGGGCCAGTCGTCCGCTGGCATACTCTCGGCTTTCCGTGAAGTAGCCATGGTGGTCAGGCTCGTGTTGATGATCCGCCAGCCCCCGCTGGCCTCCCGCCGCCGCGGTGGGGGCCAGCGGCGCAGTCTCAGCGTAGCGTCGTTCCCGGTGTTAGCTCCAGGACCTCCACACCCGATTGATCGCCGAGGTGCTCGCGCAGGGCGGCCGGTGTGCCGGTCAGTATCGGAAACGTACCAAAATGCATGGGGATCACCCGTGGTACCTCCAGCAAGCGACACGCGAGAGCGGCTTCACGCGGCCCCATCGTGAAGTGGTCGCCAATCGGGAGGCAGGCAACGTCCGGCCGGTAGAGCTGGCCAATGAGCCGCATGTCGCCGAAGACGTTGGTGTCCCCGGCGTGGTACAGGGTGAAGCCGTTCTCGAACTCGATGACGTACCCGCACGGCTCACCGCCGGACACAACCGTCCCGTCGCGGTTCAGGCCGCTGGAATGATCGGCGTGGACCTGCGTGATGCGGATGCCCTCAAAGGTCTGCGTGCCCCCTTTGTTCATGCCGCTGCAGCCGTCAACGCCCTGCCCCTCCAGATAGAGGCAAATCTCGTGCATCGCCACGATCAGTTCCGGCTGGGCCGCGTGGGCAATAGGCACCGCATCGCTCATGTGGTCATCGTGCGCGTGGGTGATGAGCAGGACATCTACGTTGTCAATCTGCTTGTATTCGTCGGGACAAGCGGGATTGCCCGCCGTCCAGGGGTCAATGAGCAGCACCTTGCCCGTGGGGCTAACGAGCCTGAAGGTGCTGTGCCCCAGCCAGGTAATCTCCACGTCTTGTCCGAGTTGCATCCGTCCCCTCCCTGCTGCGTTTCAGGGGTACCCTGCGCCGGCCGGCAGTGTTCGGCTGCTCGCGCCGGCTCATGCTGGCCCCAGCACAGTCTACCGCATGGCGATCCCGGCACCATGGGGAGGCTAACTGTATACTGGTCGTACACAGCAAGGGGGAGATTAGCGAATGACACCGGAGTTGGTGGGCATCTTGAGCGTCGGCGTCGCAATCGTGGCCGTCTTGCTGGTGTCCATGCAGCGTACCGATAAACGGTTCGAGCGCATGGAGGCACGCTTTGACCGCTTGGAAGCACGCTTTGACCGCCTGGAGGCCCGCATGTCCGATCTTGAGCAGCGCCAAGCGCGGCTGGAAGGACTACTGGACGGTCTCCGCGAAGCGTTGTTCGAGCGCGCCGCTCGCTTGGGTTAGGGCACCATCCGGCGTGGGTCTGTAACCGGCGGCTTCGCGCCACCACATTCGAGGCGATTCCAAGTATGTAGGCCCACTGCCAGCGCGGCTCACCCTTGATTGACGTGACCTGCTAGCCTTCGCTAGAATCCATAGCTGACGACGGGGCGTAGCGCAGCCTGGTAGCGCGCAGCGTTCGGGACGCTGAGGTCGGAGGTTCAAATCCTCTCGCCCCGACCAGTAGATACCGAGTCTGGAGGCCGGCATAGCCTACCGACCGGCAGTTTTCCCCGCACCGGGTCGCAGTCCGGGCAAGCAGGTGCTTAGGGGGAGTCGTCGCCCCCCGCCGCACCACACCTGGCACCATCCGTGCGGCGGGAGGAGGCGAGTGTGGGGCGGCGAATACGAGCTTCCCGCGGTCGTTTGGCACGCCTCACCCACCGCGCGATGGACCGGCTGCCGCCGGCGATCCGGCAGTATCTCGACAACGTGACGATCTCCATTGAGGAGTGGCCACGGCCCGAGGACCTTGAGGTGGATCGTCGCGGCCCGCCGGCTGAGGTCTTCGGAGTCTATCGCGGCTGGCCACTGGCAACGCGCGGCGGGATTTACCACCTTGCCGTGCCCGATCAGATCGCCATCTTCCGGCGGCCACTCCTCGCGCATTGTCGCTCGCAACGTCAGCTTGCCGAGGAAGTCTGGCGTACACTGCTCCATGAAGTGGGTCATCACCTCGGATTGGACGACGACCAGCTCGCACGGCTGGAGCGCCATGGGTGAGGACCGTCTGGTGCTGGAATTGCTGCTACAGAGAGGCGCAGTGGCATGAATAGAAGAGCCGTCATGTTCGCCGTCGCGGCCCTGGTTGCCCTGCTCGTTGGCGGCGTCGGGACACTCGTTGGACTGTACATAGACTGGCTGTGGTTCGACAGCGTGGGCTATCTCTTCGTCTTCCAAACAATGCTCACCGCGCGGGCACTGCTCTTCGCCGCCGCCACGCTGCTCTTCTGGATCATTCTGCTCCCCAACGTCCTACTGGCACTGCGTTTTGCGCTCCGTGCCGTTGAGCGCCTCCCGATCCGCGTGCTGCAAAACGAGGCCATTGAGCAGTTGCTGGGTGGTCCGGCGCAGGTACAACCCTTGGTGCGGCTGACCGGGCAGATGGTGCTCCTCGGCGGTCTGGTCGTCGGGGTGGTGCTCGGGCTTGGCGCTGCGGCGCAATGGCCGGCGGTGCTGCGCTTTCTCAACGCGACCTCGTTCGGGACGGCCGACCCGGTCTTTGGCCAAGACTTGGGCTTCTACGTCTTCGAACTGCCGGTGATCCGTTCGGCGGTGAACTGGCTCCTTGCCGCCGTAGCCCTCGTCGGAGCGGGGGTGCTCGCCATCTACGCCATCGCCTTCTATCTCGCCGATCCCAGCTTGCAGCACCTCCGCTTTATGCTCCTGGGACGCGGCCGGCCGGCCCGTACTCACGTCTTGATCTTGCTCGCTATCCTGGCGCTCATTGTGGCGGCTATCGTGTGGTTTCAGGGCTACGACGTGCTCTATCGGACGCGCGATCAGTTCTTCGGCGCCGGCTACACCGACGTGTTCTTCCGCCTACCGGCTTTACGTGTCATGGCCGGGTCCTTCGTCCTGCTGGCGGTGCTGATCCTGGCGTCCATTCCCCGCGTGGACTATGTGCTCCCCCTGGGGGGACTGGCCCTTACGGCGCTGGTGCTCGTCATCGGGCTGGTGATGCTGCCGGCCGTTATCCAGCGGGTGCGGGTTGACCCGGCCGAGTTGGCGCGCGAGGCCCCCTTTATCACCAACTCAATCCAACTGACGCGGCTGGGATTCGCGCTGGATCGGATCGAGGAGCACACATTTACGGCGGACGAGATGGTGCAGTCCAGTGAGATTGGGGCCGCCCAGCAAACGGTGGCGAACGTGCGGCTCTGGGACCCCCGCCCGTTGCGCGACACCTATAACCAGATTCAGTCCATCCGCCTGTATTACAGCTTCGATGACGTGGACGTAGACCGCTACGAGATTGACGGGACAATCCGGCAGGTGATGATCGGCGCCAGGGAGCTTGATCCCGACCGGCTCCCGGCCCAAGCCGCCACGTGGCAGAACCGGCACCTGCAATTCACGCACGGTTACGGCGCCGTAATGAGTCCGGTGAACGAGGTGTCGCCGGAGGGGCTGCCGCAACTGCTGCTCAAGGACATTCCGCCGGAGGGGGTGCTAGACCTCGCCCGCCCGGAGATCTACTATGGGATGCAGACCGACTGGTACGTCGCGGTGCGGACCGGCGAGCAAGAATTCGACTATCCGCGCGGCGACGAGAACGTGTACACGACCTATGAAGGTGAAAGCGGGATACGGGTCGGCTCGGTGTTCCGCCGCATGTTGCTCGCCTGGCACTTGCGCGAGCTGAATATGCTCACCAGCCCGCATCTACGGAACGACAGTCTGTTGCTCCTGCGGCGCAGCGTACCGGAGCGCGTGCGTCGCATTGCCCCGTTCCTCCAACTGGACCGCGACCCGTATCTCGTTGTCGCCGACGGGCGCCTAGTCTGGATCGTAGATGCCTATACAACCACCGACCGGATTCCGTATGCCCAACCGGTCCCTGAGATCATTGCCGCGCACATGGCGCTGCAACCCACCGATCTCCAGGCCGCGGGGACATCGCAGGGGGCGCAGCCCACGTCGCCCCCGGCGGTTCGAGTGCCGCAAAGAGGCAGGTCCTTCAACTACATCCGCAACAGCGTCAAGGTCGTGGTTGACGCTTACGACGGGACGGTCACGCTCTATGCCGCCGAGCCGGACGAGCCGCTCCTGCGGACGCAGCAGCGCATCTATCCGGGCCTGGTGCGCCCGCTCGCGGAGATGCCCGAATCGCTCCGCAAGCACATCCGCTATCCCGAGGACCTCTTCCGGGTGCAGGCCGAAGTGTTCCTGACCTATCATATGCGCGATCCGCAGGTCTTCTACAACCGCGAGGACCAGTGGCAAGTAGCAATGGAATCCTTTGCTGACCAGCGAGTCTCCGTCGAGCCGTACTATGTCATCATGCGGTTGCCCGATGAGCCGAAAGAGGAGTTCTTGCTCATGCTGCCGTTCACACCGGCGGCGAAAGACAACATGATCGCGTGGCTGGCGGCGCGATCCGATGGCGAGAACTACGGCACGCTGCTGCTCTACAAGTTCCCCAAGGAGCGCCTGATTTTCGGTCCCATGCAGATCGAGGCGCGGATTGACCAGAACCCGGAAATCTCGGCGCAGCTCACCCTCTGGAACCAGGGTGGCTCCAGGGTCATTCGCGGTAACCTGCTGGTCATTCCGGTGGGCAACTCCACGCTCTACGTCGAGCCGGTCTACTTGCAGGCCGAACAAGGTCGTCTCCCGGAACTCAAGCGCGTCGTCGTCGCGACCGGCAATCGGCTCGTGATGGAGCCGACGCTCGATGCCGCACTCGCCCAGATCTTCGGTGAAGCGGCGTTGGCGGGCCTCCGTCCGAGTGTCGGGGCGACGGCCACACCGGCCGCGGGTCAAGCCCTGGAGGGGGCTGCCGTCTCCGAGCTGGCGGCCCAGGCCCGGCAGCATTACGAGCAAGCGCAGCAAGCCTTGCGCGACGGTGAGTGGGCCGAGTTCGGCCAGCAACTCGAGGCGCTCGGCCGCGTGCTATCCGCTATGGACCAGTCGCAGTAGCGCCACGACTCCCCGTAAGGCCCTAGTGAGTAGGGGCGCAGCACGCTGTAGCCCCGTCCCTCGGCGAAAAGCGGGGGCACCATGGGGCCTGGCGCTGTCCTCACCCCGGCCTCGCACCCGGGGACATGGCCTAGCCGCCCCCGTGATGCCACCCGCCGTGTGCGCCCCGGCGATTATTCCGCCCAAGCAGGAATCCAGGAATCGGCGGTGATTATCAAATTCTCGCTGTAATTCTTGACAAATCTTCAGAATGGAATTAAAGTATAACAAGGATCACTCAATGTTCTTAGGTGACGAGCGGCGAACCGACAACGAAGGAGTTGAACGATGGCGTCTGAGCGGATGCGGGTACTGGAGTTGATTCGAGAGGGTAAGGTCTCCGTAGACGAGGGTGTGCGCTTGCTTGAAGCGCTCGGAGACGAGCAGGAGCCGGCGCCGGCGGCACCGGCGCGAGAGCGACCGCTCGGAGAAGACTTCGTGCAGGACATCAAGGCCAACGTTGGCCGTGTCCTCTCCGAAGAGACAGTGGAAGACCTCAACAAGACGGTCAGTAAAGTCGTGTCCGCTGTGACCAAGACGGTCGGTCCCCGGGTCAGGCGGGATGCGGCGTGGGGCCGTCGTCGTCGTGAGGAGCGCCTGGCGTCGGGCTGGCAACCGCTGGCTACTGAGGATGGCCAGGTACCGGTCTCGCTGGCCGGACGGCTGCTGGTGGAAAGTACCGGCGGCGGCTTGGTCGTTGCGGCTCAACCGGCTGAAGAAGCTCCCGCAGCAGACGACAGCACCGACGAACCCGACGAGACAGCTACTCCGGCCGATGCGGACGAGAGCACGCCGGCCGCCGAGACTCCCGAGGCCGCCGCCTGGTCCGAGGCCGGCGAGCCGGCCCCGGAAGCGAGCACCTGGGCCGCTACTACCGCGGAGCAATCGAGCGGCGAGGCCGACGGGCAGCCGGGAGCCATCGCGACGGTCGAGCCACTCTCCGAGGGGCACAATTGGACCTGGTATGCCCTGCGCCGCGGTACCGACGCCATCATTGCGGCGTATCCGACTGAGTCGCAGGACTGCCACGTGCCGACGTTGAAGGTGACGGTACCGGCCCGGTTAGTGGAGGTCGCCGCGCGGACCGTCGGTGGCGACATCGAGACCGAGCGCCTGGATAGCCCGCTCGACGCGCAGACGCGCGGCGGTAGCATCGAAATCAACGAGCACGGCCGTCAGCCTGTCGTCGCCCGCACGGCCGGCGGCAACATCGCGGCCAGTGGGAACCCGACACGGGTGAAGCTCCGCACCAGCGGTGGGAATGTTCACTTCGCTGGCAACGCGCAGGAGCTGGACGGCAAGACGGCGGGGGGCAACCTGCGGCTCACGGGGCAGGTCGAGCGCTTCAATGCGCGCACGGCGGGCGGCAACATCGCTATCGAAGGCGCACGCCTCATCGAGGGTACCCATCGCGCACGGGCCGCCGGGGGGCGGATCAAGGTCTTGCTGGCCGAGGATTCGTCGGTATGTATCCGGGCCGGCGCGTTGGGCGGCGGCATCCACGTGGACTTGCCGACTGCTGAGGGCAAGTCCACAAAGCGAGGTCCAAACCGGCGCTATCGCGGTACGCTGGGTGAGGGCGCAGCTGACCTGGATTTGAGGTCCGTGGGTGGCTCCATCGAGATCGGCCTGCTGTCCGCTGAGGCGACGGCTGACTAACGGGGAAACGTAGCTTGGGGCCTTCCCCGGCTACTGGCTTGCGGCTTGCACCGTGATGACCGTCCTTGCCCCTGCCTCGTCACTGCGGCAGAAGCCGCGATTCACTTGGTGCCCGCTTTGCCTAGCATTGCTCTCGTGAGCTTGGCCGGTCGGTATAATCGGTGAGCGTCGGCAGCAGAGGGCGGGCACCGCCGTTAACGCAGGTGCCAGCCGCTGGCGCGAGAGGACGGCAGGATGGCTATAGTAACGATTGCTCGTCAGGAAGGCGCCTGGGGTGAAGAGGTGGCGGCGAAGTTGGCCGTTCGCCTCTCTGCACAACTCGTAGATCAGCAACTCCTCGACCTTGCTGCGGCGCATTCCGGTGTTCCCGTTGAGGTTCTCGTGACCATGGATGAGCGAGGACGAAGCCTGTGGCGGCATCCGTCGGACCTCTGGCGCACAGTGCCGGTGCCGCTGCCGGATGCCGAGCACGCGGAGCATCACGGGCCGCCGGAGACGCGCTACCCACCGACCGGGCCGGTAGCGACGCATGAGCTGGATGTGCGCCCGACCGCGTATTGGGCCGCCGAGCACTACCAGCAGTTGATCGGTGAGACGATCAGAACGGTCGCCGACAAGGCGAGCCAAGGCCACGTGGTCATTGTCGGACGGGGTGGTCAATGCGCGCTCGGCCCGGCTGCGGGTACCGTCCACGCACTCCTCGTGGCGCCGTTCGACCTCCGCGTTGAGCGTGTGTGCCAGGCCATCGGCGCCGACCCGCGTAGCGCCGCGGCGCAGGTGAAACGCAGCGACCGCGACCGTGAGGCGTTTCATCGGCAGGCGGGAGGCGTAGACTGGCTCGACGCGACGCTGTACGACTACGTTATCAACACGGAGCGAGTGAGCGCGGACCTGGCGGCCGACCTGTTGAGCGCCGCTGCACATGCGGCGCCGCCGTACCAGCCGGACGCCGCGCTTATGGTGGCAGCGGCTCCGGCGGCGCACTAACGCTGCGCCGCAACTGCTCCCCGGCCCGGTTCGTTCCCCTCGACAGACCACGCATACGCTGGGTGTCGGACGGTGCAGCCCATGCAGTGCCCTGTGCCACCGCGGCTGTGACCGCTGAAACTTGCCAATCGAATAAATGTTCTATAGAATAGAACAACAGTTGGCGGCCGCTGGTTGCGAGGAAGAAAGGACGATGGCGATGGCAAAGAGCGCGACGGCCAAGCTGCGCCCCGGTCAGTTGAACGGGAAGCAGGCGGAAAAGAAACGGAGTGAGCGGGATCAGGCCGTGGACCAGGCGATCAGCCAGATTGAGCGCCAGTTCGGCAAAGGCTCGATCATGTGGCTAGGAGACGCCGGTGATAGCCGATTGAACACCAGTGTTATCCCGACCGGCGTTATCTCGCTCGATATCGCCTTGGGGATCGGCGGCCTGCCCCGTGGTCGGGTGATCGAGATTTACGGCCCAGAGGGTGGCGGGAAGACAACCCTCGCGTTGAACGCAGTTGCCTCGGCGCAACAGGCCGGTGGGGTCGCTGCCTTCGTTGATGCGGAGCACGCGCTCGATCCGGTGTGGGCCGGCACCTGTGGGGTGGATGTCGAGCACTTGCTGGTCTCACAGCCGGATACCGGCGAGCAGGCGCTGGAAATCACCGAGATGCTGGTGCGTAGTGGCGCCGTGGACCTGGTCGTCGTTGACTCCGTGGCGGCGCTTGTGCCGCGGGCGGAGATCGAGGGGGATATGGGTGACTCCCTGCCGGGGATGCAAGCCCGGCTCATGTCCCAGGCCCTGCGTAAGCTCACGGCTGCAATCTCCAAGGGTCATGCCGTCGTCGTCTTCATCAACCAGATCAGGGAAAAGATCGGCGTACTCTTCGGTAATCCGGAGACCACACCTGGTGGCCGCGCGCTGAAGTTCTATTCGAGCATGAGGCTGGAAATCCGCCGCGCCGAAACGTTGAAGTCCGGGTCCGACAGCATCGGCATGCGGGCCAAGGTCACCGTCCGCAAGAACAAGCTGGCGCCGCCATTCCGCGTCTGCGAGTTCGACATCATGTTCTCGGAGGGCGTGTCGCGGTTCGGTGGTCTGCTCGACGTTGGGGTGGACATGGAGATCGTGCGGAAGGCCGGCGCGCACTACTCCTTTGGCGAGACGCGCCTCGGTATGGGGCGCGAGAACGCGAAGAACTTCCTCAAGGAGCATGCAGAGGTAGCCGGCGAGTTGGAGCGCCAAGTACGCGCTCGCGCCGCCGACTTCCGCGGCATTACCGTCGCCACCGGCCAGCAATCCTAGCGATAGCGCCAAGCTGTAGGGACGCAGCACGCTGCACCCGTCCGTCCCCCTGCGGAGCGAGGGACCGTTGCTCTCCTCGGTCCCCGCCCGCTTTCCCCCACCTCGTTCATAGCGGCCCGTTATCCCGTATACTCCTAGAGGCCGATCTTGCCGGCGCTATAGCTGGCCGGCTGTGCTCGCAAAAAATCGGAAAACCGTCAGCAAGGGGTGTGCCACCGTGTTCGACGTCGGCCCCATGGAGTTTGCCGTCATCATAGTCGTGGCTCTGCTGGTCGTTGGCCCGGAGCGTATTCCGGAGATCGCGCGGACGCTCGGGCGGTTCATCGGCCAGTTGCGCCAGCTCGGCGGTGACATTGGCGATCCCATCCAGCAGGTGCGGGAGGCGCTACACGAGGGGATTCAAGAGGGTGAGGCGATTGCACACCAGATTCAGGCCGACGTTGAGGGCGTACACGAGGACATCCAGTCAGCTGCCGACTTAGCGAACGAACCGGCGGTGGCCGGGCAGCCGACTGCAGCGCAGCCAGCCACGGTGCAGCCAGCCGCGACGACGGGCGTTGCTGCACCCGCGCCCGACCCTGCGGCTGCTGCACTACAGGAAACGGCGCGGGAAGCGGCTGCGGTAATCGCCGCGGATAGCGCGGATTCGCCCCCGCACGACGACGACCTCGGGAACGTTGATCTCCCGGATGCCGCTGTCCCCACTGACACTCCTGCCGTTGACGAGCTTGACCCGGTGCAGCAGGCTATCGCGTCCATCGAAGCGAACGAGGAGTATGCACCGGTCGAGCCGGAGACAGTGGGAGGGGAAACGAGCGACGGTAGTGCCGGCGATGACGAAGCGGCCGACGATGATGACGCGCTTGATCCGGTACAGCAGGCCATTGCGGCTATCGAAGCGAACGAGGAGTACGCGCCGGTTGAGCCGGAGGCTGCGGCAGTAGAAGCGGGCGATGGTACCGCCGAGGGCGACGACGCGGCCGATGACGATAAGGGCTACGACCCGGTGCTAGACACATTGGCGACCAAGGTTGGCGATCTTCCTCAAGACACTGATGATGCGGCCGTGTCCGTCGGTCCTAGCGAGGCGCCGGACCTACCGGCCGAGGAGTCCACGAGTAAGGACGACGATACGCCCGCTGTGGCGGCCTCTTCTCAGGAGGCACTGGCCGCAGCAGACGCCGACACGATCCCGGAGACTGATGCCGAGGGCGAGGCCACCGAGTCACCGGTAGCGTCCAAAGCCGCGCTGTCGTCTCACGCCGATGGCGTGGCCGCTACGACCACCGACAACGCGGACGTACCGCTGTATACCGAAGTGGCGCTGCCGACGACGCCTACGGAAGCTGGTGACGCGCCGGATCGTGCGCCAGCCGACGGCCTGGCCGATTCCGGGACTACCGCCAGCGCCCCGGACGGTCTACCGACGGAGGCTACACAATCCGCCGCTCCAACGAGCGGTCTGATCGCAGCCGGTGAGGCGGTCGGTGGCGCAGACTCAAGCGCCGCAGCGGTTGCAGTTGCGGAGGAGGACGCGGTGCGCGTCGCGCTAGAGCCGGCGCTGTACGAGGCGTTGCAGGGCATGGACATCTCCCCTGAGGAGCGTGCCCGTGAGCTGATCGTGCTGGGCCTGTTCCGCGAAGGCCGGATGACCGCTGCACGCGCAGCCTGGCACCTGGGCCTGTCCGAGCAGGAATTCACCGATCTGCTGGCCTACAAAGGCATCAGCCTGACCTAGCTTGTGCTGGTCATCGTCCATCGGTGCTGCGCTCCGGCAAGTCGCCGCCGAGATAATCCTGGTGCTGCCGCTATCCTGTGCGTTACGACGCGCCGGCGACTATCGCGTCGAGCGAGCGTCGGTGTAACCCTGACAATAGTATGACGGCTTGCATCGCGTTGACTCTTGCTCCCTGGGGCGCCGAGCCGCTGCCGCTGGTCCTCGATGTCGTCGCCGGCGCCGGATACGATGGTGCGCTCGTTGAAGAGGACCATGTGCTGCCCTGGGCCGACGAGCTAGGCCGGTATCGGGACTGGTGGGAAGAGCGCGAGGTGCGGATTGCTGCCTGCCACCTCCCGGGGCTGTGGCAGGAGCCAACGCAGTTGAAAGACGAGCTTGAGCGCCTCCGGCGTACCACGGAGCTGCTCGCCGAGCTGGAGTGCGAGCACGCGGTGCTTTCGCTGCCGATCCGGCGCGAGTTGGTGCTTGTCGCGGGCTACCAAAACCTCCGCCAGCCCTTCGCCTTGACCGAGGGCAAGCTGCAATACCTCGGTGAAGCGCTCAACGTCGTTGCCGAAGTGCTGTTGGACTTTGGTCTCACGCCCTCCATCCGCAACCGTCTCGGCACGCAGTTGGAGACGGCTGAGGAGCTGCACATCCTGATGGATGCCACCGAGCCGGAGCTAGTCTCCCTCACGCTGGACGTTGGTCAGGCAATGGTGGCGGGCACGCGCCCCGAAGTCCTGGTACATCAGTACGCCTCACGGATCGCCTTGCTGCTCTGCAAGGACGTAGACCTGACCATCCTCAAGGAGACGCGCGACGAGCTGTACGACTACGACGAGTTCCTGCACCGCGGCGGCATCGTGCCGCTCGGCCAGGGCCACCTCGACCTGACTCAGGCCTTGCTGCCCATGATGAGCAGGCTGATGGATGGCGGCTGGCTCGTCGTTGATCCCCAAGGGCCGGAGCGAGCGCCGGTCGAGAGCGCCGAAACGAGCCGCGAGTACCTGCACGAGCACTTTGAGCAATGATGAGCTAGTCGTACCCAGGACTGATAGTCGAAATATAGGCGCGGTGAAGTAGTAGGCCGAATTGGGGTTTAGATCGTCACAAGGGCAGTTGCCAGCCCGGGCCCTAGGCTGATGGCTGCGGGCTGGGGGCCGGTCGCTCGTCGCGTATCCGGTGCGTGAGCCACAGGCCGCCGATTGCCATCAGTAGCCCCACGGCAACGAGCCACAGCGGGAGCAGTTCCGACGAATCCGGCGGACCGAAGATGGCGCTCACCGGCTCCCAATCGCCGAAGTTGAACAAGAGCACGGCGATCAGGTTATTGAAGGCATGACCAAAGATGCAGAGAGTCAGTGAGCGTGTGCGGACGTACCACCAACCGAACAGCGCGCCGAGTGCCACTGCACCGACGGCCTGCCACGGGTTGAGGTGGACCAAGCCGAACATCAGCGATGAGGCGATGATGGCCTTCGGTGCCGAGTAGTGCAGCAGCAAGCCTCGCAAGATTACGCCGCGGAACAGTAGCTCCTCCGTGAGCGGCGCAACGACGACGGCAACCAGCAATGCACCCCAAAGTGGTCCCCCTACGAGGTTCTCGATAAGCTCCTGGAACCAAGTGGGTGGTGGGAGTGCCATACTCATGAGGCTGCCGGCCTCGGCCACTACGATCATCGCGCCGAGCAGCGTCAGGACAACCGGCGGCCAGAAGGCGAGGCGCACCGGGCGCAAAGGGAACAGCTCCCGGAATGGGACGCCGGACTTTTCACGGATGTACAGCATGACGGCCCAGCAGAAGATGATGGTTAACCCTGCAAGGGTTGCCGGATGGCTGAGCAGCCTTGCGATGTCCTCTGCGCTCCGCTCCGCCGCGTCGGCCGGCCCACTCAGCGTAACGAGAGTAGCCCAGACGAACAGGGGGATGACCAAGAGGCTACCGACGGCGAACTGTACAACTGGAATAAAGACGGTGAGCCAAATAGCCTCAGCGAGCCGGGGATACGGCGGTCGCGGTGCCGTGCCGGTCTGCGCTGGCGTTGGAGTCGTATCCACGATGATTGCCCCTCTACTGCGAGGCGATTCTAGCGCACTGCGCGTCGCAGCCGGCCTATCCAGCGCGTGGAGAGGGTGCTCGGAGCCGAGGTCGGCGCCGGTACTGTGCCGAGCACCGGCAGGCTCAGGAGGGCAGTGACCTCGCCCGGCGTGTCGAGCGTGCGCCGCAGCCCCGCCGCGACCCGGAGCAGCGCGAGGAGCAGGGCAACGACGGCGAGCGCGCGCAGGACTGCCACCAGCACGCCGCGCCAGGGGACCAGGCGCTGCGGCGGGGCCGGGTCGGTGATGACGGACACCTCGATCCGGGGCTGCCCCGCCTCGTCGGCCACAAAGCTCGCGCCATCCATCTCCAGCGTGGCAGCCGTCGCCACGGCGATGCGGTGCGTGCTCTCGACATCGCCGGTAACGACGCCGATCCGCAGCGTGCGGTGTACTTCCTGCGCCGCAAGCGCACCCGCGATGGCTCCCGGCGGTGGTCGTGTACCGAACTGCTCCGCATGGCGCGCGGCTACGCCGGCGGCGAAGCTGCGACTCTCGACATAATCGCTGAGGTCCAGTAACACCTGCTGCACAAACTGCGCCCGCCGGTATTCCTGGGGGTAGCGGGAACGCGAGAGCAAGGCTTCGGTCGGCAGGATCGGCTGGACGAGTGCCCGCACCTCGGTACCGTAGAGGGGTTGGCGCAGCGCGAGTGTGAGATTGATCCCCAAGGCGAGGACCGCGATGACCAGCACCAATCGGCGCCACTGCCATGCGACTCTGACGACACTCGTTCGCACGGTCATACGCCGCTCAAGGTGTCAACGGAGCTACATCATTGGCGCGCTGTGGTATGCAGTGACGCGCTAGGTCTGGACCACCGGTTTCCTCCGAGCAATGACCCGCTTGGTCGGTTACCCGTGGATCAGGATAGGCATACCGATCCCGGCCCATTGCCAGAAGAACCGTGATGTTGACAAGCTCATGTTGACACAGCCAAAGCTCATTGGTGCCCCAAAGTTATCGTGCCACCAGGCGTAATGGAGCGCATGACCCTGACTGGTGAAATACTGCGTGTATAGCACGTTCTCCAGGCGATAGTGTGCTGGGTGACCCCAGGGCAGGCCGATGGTGGCGCTGTCCATCACCTCGTTGTACACGCGACGGTTGATCGTATAGCGGCCGAGCGGCGTGAGCCCCTTGCTCGCCAGGCCGGTAGACACCAGATCGGTGAAGATCGGCCGGTCGCCTACGAACGCGGTGGCTCGCTGGTGATTGATACTCACCGCCAGCCACCGTAGCCGTTCCCAGGTGCTAGTCGCGTGGGAGTCCGCGGAGTGCAGCTCCATGTCGGAGATTGCATCGCTGTGTGCGGACAAGACGGTGTCCAGGTCCGGCTTGCGAATCTTCGCAGCGGCCAAGACCTGCCGCCAGTTCACCGTGCTGGGCAGGCGCAGCGATGTCCCCGGCTGCCACCCATGCAACTGCGCGAGTGCGGCGCCGAGCCGTGCAGCATGGACTCCATCTTGGTGTAGCTCCAGGCGCGCACGCTGAAAATACTGCGCTGGCACACCGCCGACGAGGTGCTCCCGGCTGGTCGGCTGGCCGAAGATGGCTGTGCCACCATAGTGGCGGAAGAAGCTCAGAAACGGCTCACGCACCGTAAGCCCGCTTTCGGGAAAGTACTGCCCAGGATCGGTCACGGTAAGATCGGTCACGGCGACATTTGGATACGTGGCCGGCGACCTGCCTGTCGCTGCCAGGTATTCCTCGGCAAGCGGGGGGAGCACGACACCACGCTGACCCGGCCACCGCTCGAACCGCGCCCGCTCGAACCACTGGATGCCGACGCCATCCTCAACGTATTCCGGTGTGATGGGCAGACCGAACGGGGCTTGCCCTCCATTGTCGAGCCAGAACTGCGCGAAGTCCAGCGCGACCGTGTGGCCGGTCTCGGGGAAGTGGACCCCCGGCTGGCCCGCGGCCGCCGCCCCCACGAGCCGCGGTCCCACAGCTGTCGCCACACCCGACGCGAGGGCCGCGCCGGCTACTTGGAGTGCCCTCCGGCGTGCATACCCGGCGTTTGTCCTACCCATAGTCCCCTTGGATTGTGTGGACACGGCAGGGTATCGTACTCCCTGCATCTACACTTCTCCCTTCACCCTCGTTGGGAAGGCTGCTGTGCCAATCTCCGTTAGCCAACTGCGAGCATGTGATGCAACTCTATCGAGAGCATAGCATTGACACGGTGGCACGACCGCGCTAGAGTGCTCCATTAGCTCTCTCCCTGGAGGTAATCTCGCCGGCTCTTCATCCCGATTAACGACGGAGATGAAGGCGGCGACACGCCAGCGGCCCATGTGGCTACCGCCAACCCGGTGCATCTCGCCGCAGGCCTCCCCACTCCGGCCGCAGGTGGCAACAGTAATAATGCGCGAGGAGCGAGAGTGATGGCACGAACCTACCGTGTGGGTGTGGTCGGCATGGTGCATGATCACGTCTGGGGATTGCTCCGGTCCTGGGAGCAGCTGCCCAACGTGACCATCGCTGCTGCTGCCGACCCTCATGAGGAGCTACGCGCTCGGATCGAGGCCGAATACGGTGTGAGCACACTGTATGAGACCTATGATGAGATGCTTGAGCGCGAAGACCTCGACATCGTGAACTGCACTACCGAGAACGCCCGCCACGCCGAGGTCGTCGAAGCGGCAGCGGCGCGCGGTTTGCACGTCCTCGTCGAGAAACCGATGGCTGCCACTCTCGTGCAGGCGGAGCGGATGCTGGCCGCCGCCAGCTTTGCCGGCGTCAAGCTCTTCCTCAACTGGCCATCGAGCTGGCAGCCACCACTCCAGCACGCGATCAGGCTGGCCCGCGAGGGTTTCATCGGACAGGTCTACGAAGCGCGTTACCGCGGTGGACACACCGGCCCGCGCGATCTTGGCTGCTCGCCCTATTTCTACTCCTGGCTCTACGACGCCGACTTGAACGGCGGTGGTGCCTCGGCAGACTACCTCGGCTATGGCACCGGCTTCGTCTACGACGTGCTGGGTATGCCGTCGGCAGTCGTGGGGCTGGCTGGGCGGTTAGTCCAGGATTACATTACCGTGGACGATAACGCCCGCCTGCTGCTGGAATACCACCGGGCAATGGCTCTGGTGGAGGGATCGTGGACGCAGGCCCGACCGCTGCCCGGTGCCGCGGCCATTTGCGGGACCGAGGGAAACCTGGTGGTCGAATACGGCGGTGACTTGACGTTGTATCGTCGCGGCACGCACCAGCCGGAGCCGATTGCCGCGCCGCCGCTGCCTGAAGGTGCTCGCTCCGGCCCCGAGGCCTTCCTCGGTGCCATCATGCGTGACGAGCCGATCACCGGACCATCCAGCCCACTCCGCGGCCGCAATATCCAGGAAGTAGTCGAAGCCGGCTTCCAGGCGATTCGCACCGGGCGGAAGGTCTCGCTGCCATTGCCGCCCGGCGCCGGCAGTGACGCCTAACACCAGGAAGGACTACCGGTGTGACGCGGTGTGTCGGACGAGCGAGCGAGCGCACACATGCCTGATAGTGGTATGCCGCCGCGCCGTCTCGTGCATGTCGGCTTCGGCAACTCCGTCGCCGCGGCCCGCATCGTCGTGGTGGCGGCGAGCGACTCCGCACCCATCAAGCGGCTGGTGCAGACGGCGCGTGAGCGCAGCCAAGTGATTGACGTGACCTTCGGCCACCGGACCAGGTGCGTGCTCGTTCTGGACACCGGGCAGGTCGTGCTGGCCGCCTTGAGCGCCCGCGCGATAGCACGACGTGTCGGGTTGAACCCTGAAGAGGATGGTGCCTGATTGCCTGGCACGGAGTAGGCTGTGGCCTACTGACTCGCCCTCGCCTACTCCTCCGGTAGGAGCCGGAGCGTGGCGCGGGCCTCGCGCTCGATGGCTGCGCGCTCCAGCAGTAGCGGATGGCCGGGGTCAACGCGCCGCCACGCGCCGAGTTGGTTGGCGTAGTCCCGGCTGAGGGGATGGCCCGACTGACCGCCGGCGAGCGCGGCGGTAGTCTCGCCGCCGGGGGCGAAATCCACGATGAGCCGGTAGGACGGAATCGCTGCGGCCCGGTCGTACAGCGCGGCCGGCTCCGGCGGCGAGGCGAATAAGGTGTCGTTGTCGCCGGGTACCGGTAGCGGGCCGCGGTTGAACAGCCGGCCGATGATCCGCTGGGTGCCGAAGGGGTGCGAAAAGGTGACCCGGTGAACGGCCGCCAACTGCCAGCGGTGGGGTTCCTCGCCAGCGCGCTGCCGTAGCTCGGTCACGGCTGCGGAGAAGCTCCGTTGCAGCGCCTGGCGCAGCTCCGCATCTATCACCGGGGGGGCAGCGTCACTGGCCGACCGCTCCTGGGCTACGGACCGCTTCAAGCGCTCAATCAGGCGGCGGGAGTGGCGGAAGGCAAAGGTGTTGGCGCTGGCTACGACGGGGTGTGGCCCCTTCCCTAGATAGCCGGCCACCAGATCGCCCACTTGCGCCGCGTACAACTCCTGCAGGAGGGCGCGCCGCCAGAGCATGTAGACCGCTGCGCCACTGCTCTCCGGGACCATCATGCCGTCCCACTGCGCCAGAAGATCAAGGGCCTGGACCTCGTGCTGGTCCTGTGGCGCCAGCCAGCCACGGTCGCGCAGGGTGAGTACGGCGCATACCCAGGCGCGACCGGCCAGCGAGACGGTATCTGCCTGCATGGCGCGACAGTATTCGCGGTCGAGCACCTCGCCGTCCGCGAGGAGCTGTGCCATGCGGCGTGCCCGATAAGGGTCCAGCCACTCGTGTCCCAGATTGTCCCCATGACGACGCCTGCCGGTATCACCGGAGCCGGCAGCGGATTGTTCCGGCTGGCGCGATATATCCTGATTTGCGGCCACCGTGAAGCCGCGTGGTGGGTCGAACTCCGACGGGAGGTCATCGAACGGCACCGCCCCGCGCCACGCATAGGAATCATCCCACCCCGGCAGTGGCAACAAGCCGTCGCCTCGACCACGCGCGGGGACGTGGCCTGCGGCTTGGCGGCCGATATGTCCCTCTATATCGGCATAGACGAAGTTCAGCGGTGGCGCCGGCCATCGTGCGAGCGCCGCGCGGAACTCGTCCCACGAACCGGCCCGATTGAGCGCCAGCAGGCTCGTTACCAGGCCGGGCTGTTCCAGTACCGTGCTTCGCAGGGCAAGCTGGAGGTGACACGCCGGGGTCCCCTGACCAGGGCCGACCGGCGGCGGGTTGATGATTGGCCCATGTCGCGTTACCCGGACCGTCTCGACGACCGGCCCCGACCAGCCCTTGACGGTGATAGGCTCGTCAATGGTCTCTGCTTGCCGGCTCTGACCGGCATCGGCCAGATAGGTGGCTGGTGCGGCGGGATCACAACGCTCGACATAGAGATCGTTGGCATCCAGAATTGCCGCCGTCATCCCCCAGGCGATCCGGCGGTTGCGGCCGATGAGCACGCCCAGTGCCGGAGGGAGCGAGCCGCCAATCACGTCGTATCCGGCGCCACATAGGTGGACCTCGTACCACGACACCGGCAGGTGGGGAGCCAGGTGCGGATCGTTCGCCAGCAGTGCGCCATCGCCGGCGGCTCGCTCTGCCCTGACAGCCCAGCCATTGCTGGCCGCTGGTGGCGCTCCTCGTGCTAGTGGTGGCTGGTGCGGCCCGCCGAGGCTGTAGTCAACGGCGCCATAGTCGAGGCCAGCCGGGACGTGGATGGACTGCGGCGGGTGCTCGCCGGCGAACGGCTCGGCGGCCAGCGCTTGTTCTGCTCCGACTTGCGCGACGGCCTGACCACGGAGCCATTTGCTCTGCCAGTCCGCTGCTTGCCCGAACGCCATGTACTTCGCAAAGGCCAAGCAATCAATGGGTGACCACGGGGCCGGGCGGGTACGTAGGATCGTGAACTCCAGCGGCCACCGGCCAATGGAGCCGCCGCATTCCGCAATCCAGGCGTTGACGCCAGTGCAGTAGGCTTCAAGCGATTGCTGTCCCTCGGCTTCTAAGTCGGGCCATTCGGCCTGTGCCGCGCGGCGAAAGCCCAGCCTTCGCAGCAGACGGTCGGCATCAAGCACCGCCGGCCCGACCAGCTCCGCCAGCGTACCGGAGGCTATCCGGCGGCCGACCTCCATCTGCCAGAGGCGGTCCTGTGCGGTGGCATAACCTTGGCCAAAGAAAAGATCGCTGGTGCTGGCAGCGAAGATATGGGGGATGGACCAGCGATCACGGACGATCTCGATCTCGCCGTCAATACCGCTTACCCGCACCGTGCCCCGGTGACGCGGCAGCGACCGCCGCAGCCAGTACCCGGCCGAGCCAGCAATCGCGGCGGCGCCGAGCAGCGCACCAAGGAGTCGCTTCATCGTCTTTCCCAGAGCATGATGGAGAGATCATAGCGCGAGGATGGGTTTGGCGGCCGGGCCATTGCACCGCCAAAAGGGCGTTAGGGTGGAGCAAAGCCAGAAATGGGGTTTGTGGACCTGGCCGGACTCGAACCGGCGACCCCCGCGATGCGAACGCGATGCTCTCCCAACTGAGCTACAGGCCCAGAGCCGCCGTGTGGTGGCTCGCTAGGGTGCAAGGGTTAGTATACTGCAGCCTAGCGGTTTACAACAAGGACGCCGTGCAATCCACTGCTCCAACTGAATCTCGCCATGACATTTACCTCTGCCCCGACGCCGAATCTGAGACCTGGTCATCGCCTTACTACTCCGGGCGACGCAGAAGCAACCTCCGACTGCACGTATTCATCAAAGCAAGACTCGAGCGACTCGACAAACAGTCGAGCCTTCCTATAATGGGAGTAAATTTCCTCGCTCGTCTTTTCTAATGGATACGTGCCAAAATCCTGATGTACTAGTCTATTTCTGTCGTTTCCGAGTTCAAGAAATGCCCGTATAGCTTGCCTATACTCTTCCTCTTCCCTAACGCGCCTATCCATGTGTGACTTGAAACCCTGTCCAAAAAGACCAAAGAAGGAATTGGCATTATTCCCACCCCATCCAAAGTATGTGTGAAACTGCCTTTCGACAGCTTTGTTTCGAACGAATTCCGTAACGACGTCACTCTCAGAATTCTTCTCTACGATCCTCATAACGCAACTCTTAATCTCTTGTTCAAAGTGGCTGAATGCCGCAAGCAGTAGATTCTTCCGGAAAGCATCTCCTGCGATTGACCGGAGAGAGACCTCTGTCTCATCAAGGCAGTCGATAACGTCTTTAAACTCCCTGTACAAATTATCGACTATGGTCAGTTCCATTTATCACAACGCCTTGATGAACTTCTTTCCCTGATTAAGCCTAGTTCGAACATTTGAAGTCTGAGTAGTCGCATATGTTGCCGCTTCAACAAAACTATTATCAACCTCCAGTCTCTGTAGTGACTCGCCATCTAACTGTCCATTCAAGATACGTTGTTCGTCAAACGCTTTGTGGCATGCAGCCGTGAAGGCAGCTTCGATTAGAGCAATGTTAAACCTATTGGTTCTCTTATTTAGAAATGCCTTCTTTGGGAGATTGCAGGTTGCATCCAAAAAGGAGTCAAACAGCTCTCTGAGGTACTTATTCTTCTGCGAATTGTGCGATTTACACATACGCGAGAATTGATTGAGAAATCTCACCATCGACGGAGAATAGTTGTGGCCATGGATCAACATCGCAAAGATCCGGACAAGTATTTCAATGTCCTTAAAGTGAAGATCCGGCTCCGAACTTCCCAAGAGACTGCGCCATCGCTGGTCTGTGTTCATTTGAATCAACTCGTCGTAGAATTCGGAGTGGTAAAGACTGATGCGTATTTCTTGAGGTTTTAGGTTGACGCCGCCGGAATTCAGGCGGCTAAATATCTCGTAAATCGAGGAGTCATCATTTGCTGGCAAATTCTGCTTGACTACAACGTTTCTTATCGGCCGCAATTCAAGTTGAAGCTTGTGCTCCCCTAAGGTTTCGTAGCTCAGACCTGAAAACGGATTGGGTTGCGTTGGCAGTTGGGCTGGCAACTGAAGGCGGAAGTTCGTGAAGTAACGATCGTTATGAAGAATCTCCGGCGGAATAGCTCCCTTGTCGTTGAAGATACGGCGAAGTTCGGCGCGAGATTCCCGGCGGGGAAAACGCTGCTTGATGAAGTAATAGATTGACATTAGGCGTTGCTGCCCATCAATGACGAGAAACCTGTTCCTACCCTCTTCATATAGGAACAATTGAGGCACTGGGAGACCAAGAATTAGGGATTCGATGAGTTTGGACGCCCTCTTGATATCCCAGACATAGTGGCGTTGGAAACCCGGTATTATAATGGCACCCGACTCGACGAAATTGAAGAGAGTGGAGACGTTGAAATCATTGGGTGTGGCACTCAGGTCATAATCGATTACGTTGGTATCATCCTCGTTCTCTCCGTAGTCATCGTACCACGGGCTATTGTTTGAATCGGAGTTCACGATTGTACCTCAGGGATTCTTCCGAATGCTGCCTTTGAACCTGTCGTAGACCCTCAGGCTCAGTGGCCGAGGAATGCGACACCGCGGCTATGTACGCTTCGGTAAGTATACCCCATACCACCAGCGTCCTACAACTGACCTTCTGGTGCTGGCGTGGCCGAAAGGGGGACATGGCCTGTGGCTGCGAACACGCGGCTACGATACTGGGCGGGCGGCGACGCGGCTGGTTAGCCAGCGGGCGACGGAGGTGTCGCTGGCGTAGCGGATGGTGTCGGTGAGCAGGTTGGAGAGGGAGGGATCGTCCAGCAGGCGCTTGGCCAGCAACGTGGCGGCTTGTGACCGGATTGCCAGGGGCACGCGCGGCTCGCCGGGATCGGGGGCGGCAGGCGACGACTGACGCCGTTCGGAATCGCCGGCCTCAAGCTCGTCCTCGCCCTCGTCGGGCATACCACTGGTGGCCGGTGGATGATAGGTCAGATCGTCCATCAGCGCCTCGGCGATCTCGCGCGACCAGCACTCGCCGTTGCCGGCCAGCTCCAATAGCGTCAACTGCACCGCTGCGCCTCCTTGGCCGAGTAGGTTGGGGCCGACAAAGCCGGCATTGAAGTAGAGATACAGCCAGACTTGCTCGCGCGCCGGTGGCTCCAACTCACTCAGACCTTGCGCCAAGTCTTCCGGCTCGAATTCGCGCCCATCGTTCGCTAGTCCGTGCATGAACGAGGTCACGGCCGGGCCGCGCATCACACGGTCCGTGTGGGGCTGGATGAGGCTTTCGAAATCCACGTAGCGACCCGTCAAGACAACGTCGCGCCACCGCTGCTGCTCATCGGCGAAGCGGGCGAGCAGGGGGAAGGGGCAAGATGGCACCCGGCGCAGCAAGGCGACCAGCGCCAGCCCCTCTTGCAAGGGCCGCTCTAGCAGCGTGCCGGCGAACTCATGGCTCCAGCCAAACCACACGGGCGCGCCTTGCAGGGCGGCCAGCGTGCCGGCGAGCAGGCGGTCGAGTGCATCGTCAGGAGCGTTCTTCCGCAGGAGCCGTCGTGCTTCCGCATAGAGCAGATTGGTCCGGCTCTCCTCCGGGCCGGCGGTGGCCGCGTCCGACCGCTCGGTCAGTCCCAACTGCTGGGGGTGTGCATCGGATCGGTCATCCGACCCGGCGGCGGACACCGGCTGCGTCGCGTGCATCCAGGTGGACAACAGCAGGTGGGCGTGGAGCACCGCGGTCGCTACCGGGTGGTCTTGCTGCATGTCTCCCAGCACGTGCTCCAGCAGCATCAAGATGTCGGGTCCAAGCGCATCGAGGGCCGGGGTCGGGGCCTTGGCGACCGCGGTGCCGGCGGCTGCCAGTGCCCGGTAGACCGCCGGTAGGGCCTCGGTGCCGGGTGGCGACGGCTCGGCGAAGTACCAGTCGAGATAGTCCAGCACGGCGGCTTGCATGGCCGCCTGGGCGATGACCTCCCCCACTTCCGCCGGTCCTACGCCTTCCCACGCCGGGTTCAGCACGTGCTCCAGCATCTCACGGAGGTCGTCGTTGGCCCCGATCTCGTTGAGGCGCGACCAGGTGATCGTGAGCTTCCGGCTGGCCTCACCGGCTTCGCGCTCACCGGCAAGCGACACCCACGGCCGCTGCGCCGCGGCCTCGGGGGGCTTTGCCGGGGGCGGTGTGGGTGATTCGGCGCGGTTGCGGGGGGAATCAGACGAGCGACTTGCGCGTGTCATGCCTGTCCACCACAGTAGAAGTCATACCGTCGAGTTACGGGGTGACTCTATCGGTACGATAATCACAGCTTACCACCCGGCAATCCATAGTGCCAATGGCCCTGCTACCGGGGACGGTCACGGCCGTGCGCCGGGCCGGTTGCTCCGGCCGTATTGAACCGGCCGGTATACTTCGGCCTGTACGCGGTCTCGCCGGGTGTGAGAGGCATTATGCTCCAACTGGGCATCGTCGGGTTCCCGCAGAGTGGCAGGACCACACTTCTCGCGGGCCTCACTGGAGGCCGGCAGCCGACGCGCTTGGGCGGGGGTGGCGCGGCGATGCACGCTGCCATCGTCAAGGTCCCGGACCCGCGGCTCGACCACCTCGGGACGCTGTATCCCGACCGGAAGCGTGTCTACGCCGAGGTGGAGTACGTGGACTTTCCCTATGCCAGTCTCGGTCAGCGCGACCAGAGCACCGAGGCCGCCTGGATTGGCAGCCTGCGTACCGTTGACGCGCTGGTGGCGGTTGTACGGGCGTTCGACGACCGGTCCGCAGACGGACTCGCCGGCCCATTAGCCAATGTCGCCGATCTTCAGTTGGAGCTGGTGCTGGCCGATCTGCCGCTGGTGGAGCGCCGCCTGGCGCGGCTGAAAACGGACCTGGGCCGTGCGACGCGCGACGAGCGCCGCAGCCTGACGCAGGAGCAGAGCTTGCTGCGGCAGCTCCAAACGCAGCTCGAAGCCGAAGTACCGCTGCGGGCATTGGGTCTGGACGAAGATAGTCGGCGCCGGCTGCGCGGGTTCCAGTTTCTCAGTGCGAAACCGCTCCTCTATGTCCTCAATATCGGCGAGCAGCAGTTGGGAGAGAATGCTGACCTCGAAGCGGCGTTTGCTCGGCGTGTCGCCGGTCCCGGTACCGCCGGCTTGGCGCTCTGCGCGCAAATGGAGCTGGAGCTGGCGGCGCTGTCCGAGCCTGACCGCCAGCCCTTCATGGATGATTTGGGCCTTAGTGAGTTGGCGGCCGGGCGTGTGATCCGGACGAGTTATCAGGTCTGTGGCTTGAGCACCTTCTTCACTGTCGGTGACGACGAGGTGCGGGCTTGGAGCGTGCCTACCGGTACGCTCGCGCCGCAGGCTGCGGGACTGGTGCATACGGATATGGAGCGGGGATTTATTCGGGCGGAAGTGATCTCCTTCGAGGCACTGGCCGCAGCGGGTGATATGGCCGCGGCCCGTCGGCAGGGGCTACTCCGGCAGGAGGGGCGTACATACGGTATTAACGACGGCGACGTACTGCACTTCTTGTTCAGTCGCTGATGTCGGGCACTCGCGTCATCGTTAGGAGTGGGCAGGTTAGGCCGGCGCTGTCTGCTGTGTGCTCGTGAGGAACGGCGCGGCAGGCTCGGCAAGTGTTGGACAGCCTCGGCCCGGCACTATGCTGGCGCCAAACTGGTATCGTTTTGGGAGGTACCGGCGCGCAGTCCGGGAGGAGCGAAGGTGGGAGTATTAGAAGCCATCCGCGATGTCGTCGTCATCCTGGTAGCACTCGCGGCCTTGGCGGCGAACATCGCCCTGATCGTGCTCGTGCTCAAGCTGTGGGGCATGGTGAAGGCGCTACGAGAGGAAGTCAGTCCCGTGCTCGGCTCACTGACGCACACCTCCAATACGGTGCGGGAGACAACATCGCTGATCGGCGAGCTGGTGATCGGGCCGCTGGCGCGGGCGGCAGGGTTGGCCAACGGCTTTCTGACGCTGGTGCGGGCACTGACCACCATCGGTCGGGGCGGGCGGCGCCGGGGAGCGGATCGTGTACGTTAGCGGGTCCTACTGGCGCGGCTTGTTGATGGGTGTCTTGATCGGCGCAGTGCTTGGCCTGTTACTAGCGCCGCGGCATGGCGAGGAGACGAGGGCGGCGATCCGTGCCCATCTTGCCAACGCGCGGCGCGAGGCCGAGACTGCCCGCACCGCGGCCGAGCGGGAAGTCTTACGGCGCTATGAGGCGATTGTGGCGCCGCCTCCGGCCGACGAGTAGGACGAGGGAACGAATCATGGACATCCTGCGGGTCGCGTATGAAATAGCGGTGATCGTCTTGGCGCTCATGGCGCTGATTGGCTCGCTCATTGTGGCCGTCATCTTCGGCGGTCTTGCCTTTGCTGTCCATCGCTGGGGCAACAAAGCGGTGGACGGTGCCCATATGGTGCGGGTCAAGGCGGCGACCGCCGAGGACGCAACCCACCGCGGTATACAGCGCGGCGTTGTTGGACCGGTGGCAAAGGCGCAGGGCTGGGCGCAGTGGCTGAGTACGTTCGGCAGACGCGCCTTGGACGAGTCGTAGGCCGAGGGGTATCGGCCGGCAGCAACGTTACGCGGCTGTCACGGCAGGTTCATGAGTGTGGCGGCGAGGAGGCCGCAGGCGACGCCGACGGCCGCTCGGCCGTGCAGCGGCTCCTTCCAGAACAGCCACCCGGCGCCGGCCGTGAGCACTGTTGACACTGCTGTCGTGAGCGGGAACGCGATGGTGCCGCTGATCTGCACAAGTGCCCGTAAGAGCAACTCGATCTGGGCGATGTTCATGATGCCGATAGCGATGCCGAGCGCGAGGGCAGACCTGGCGGCATGCGGCCGCTGACCCTGGTATCGGCCGCGCCGACTCAGAGGCTTGGTGAAGCGGTGCCGCAGCGGCCAGCTGAGTGCGGAGAGCGCCGTTGCGGTCGCAAACGTGCCAAAGTTGTAAGCTGGCCGCTGCTCCTCCTGACTTAGCTCCGCGAAGGACTTGGCGGCAAGCAGCCCTGCGCCGCCAAGCAGCAGCACGAGGGCGAGAAATCCGACCGTCCCGGCCCGCCTGGCGATGGGGTGCCGCAGGGCGCTCTCCGGGTGCTGCGGCGCCTCCCGCACACCGGTCTCGGGCGTGCGGCGCGCGCTGCCAAGCAAGGGCACAGCTACGGCGGCGAGGAGCAGCCCCAGCGTTTGCCAGATGTTGGGGTATTCCTGCCAGATCACGATAGACGCTAAGGTCGGGATGGCGACCGACAGGCGGAGCAAGGCTACCACCACTGCGATGCCGCTGCGGCTCAACATCACGAAGAGCAGCAGGAACATCGTCTGGTACTGGAAGCCTTGGACGGCACCGAACGCGAGCGCCGGCCAGGTCGGCGCTATGCCTGACTGCACCAGCACTATCGTCGCGATGACGAATGCAGTGGCGTAGTTGGTGGCGCCGATGAGCAGGTATTGCCGTTGGCGCTGGCGGGCGAGGCGGACGGAGAGGAGGAACGCCGTGTTGCCGAGGATGTGCAGGAGGAGATAAATCACAGGCGGTAGTGTACAGTTCGGCCCGCGTTGCTCCGGCGCAAGTGACGGCACTTGCGCGGAGGCGATGGAGCCGGGCGAATGTCACGCAATTGTCACCGGACCGCAGCCGCCCCGTCACATGGCTGGCCTAAAGTAGGGAGTACCTTGTCAGTCGGCCTCCCGACTGACGCCCATCCTCCTTCTACAGTGCCGGGCGTTCGGTCCCCCAGTCAGCCGGACGCCCGGTCTTCTCCTCCCCTCACACTCGCGGAACTGTGCAGCGCACCGCGCCGCCGGCGGATGGCGGCGCGCTATAATCGGCTGACCGTCCTGCGAGGGACCGATTACCGAGAGGAGCAAGGCACATGAGCACGGCAGATGGGACCGTCCGCGTGGGGATCGTCGGAGCCGGGGGCATTGTCCGGCAGCGCCACTACCCCGGTCTGAGCAAGATCGCCGGCGTCGAGCTGGTGTCGGTGGCCAACAGTACGCCGGAGAGTACGCAGCGGGCGGCCGCCGAGTTCGGTATTCCGACGACTTACGGGAGCTGGCAGGACCTGGTCGCGGCCGATGACACTGACGCCATCGTGATCGGCACCCAGCCATATTTGCACCGCGAGATTACGGTCGCGGCGCTCGATGCCGGCAAGCACGTGTTCTGCCAGGCACGTATGGCGATGGACTACCAGGACGCGAAAGTCATGTACGAGCGTGCGCTGGCCTCCGAATGCACGACGATGCTCTGTCCGCCACCGCACTATATGGAGGGGGACACGACCATTCGCCGGCTGCTGCGCCAGGGATACGTGGGTCCGGTGTACAACGTCATCATGCGGTCCTACAGCGACAACTATCTGGACCCGGACACGCCCATCCACTGGCGGCAGATCGGCCACATCTCCGGCTTCAACACGCTGGAGGTCGGGATGCTCTCGGAGGTGCTCCACCGCTGGCTCGGCTATGCCAAGCGGGTGACGGCCCAGACGTTGACCGCCATCCCGGAGCGGCCGGCTGCGGCCGGTGAGGGCCGCAGCGTCGTGGATCGGCCTGATGCGCTGACGGTGGTAGCGGAACTGGAGAACGGCGGCGTGGCGACGTTCCTGTTCAGCGGTGTTGCGCGCGGTGGGGGTGACCGGAACAGCGTCGAAATCTATGGCGCCGACGGTGCCCTGCGCTACAACTTCGGCGCAGACCACCTTTCCGGTATGCGTGGCGACGAGACCGACTGGAGCACGATCCCGATTGACGAATCCGAGGTGCGCGAGTGGACGGCCGAGGCGGACTGGATCGAGGCAATCCGCGCCGGGCAGTGGGGATCACCGAGCTTCTGGGACGGCCTGAAGTATATGGAGATGACCGAGGCCATCTTCCGCGCCGCCGAGACGGGCCGCGCGCAGGTAATGCCGTTCGAGGCGCTAGAGCAGCCGGCGCGTGCCCGCGCCGCTATCGGCATGTAGCTCGCGTGTCCGGCAACGCGGGCAGGGGCCGGTGATCTCACCCATCCTGCAATCCTGTACATCCTGATGCTGACCGGAAGGAGCCGGAGATGGCGACGACGATGACCCGGCCGCGGACGGCCAAGCTGCTGTCGGCTACCGATCTGGTGCAGCTACACGGCGAGGGCGTGCGCGGTGAGCTGATACGGGGGGTGTTGCACGAGACCATGATAATGGGGCAGGAGCACGGGAAGATCATCATGAAGGTAGGCTTTTTGTTGAATGCCTTCATCCTACCCCGGAAACTGGGGGTCTTGACCGGCTCGGATGCCGGTGTCTTGCTGGAGCGGGACCCGGACACTGTGCGCGCGCCGGACATTGCCTACTTCACGGCAGTAAAAATGCCGCTGGAGGCGCGAATTCCGGGCTACGCCGAGATGCCCCCGGACCTTGCAGTGGAGGTCGTGTCACCAAGCGATAACCGGCGCGCAGTTCACGACAAGGCGCGGATGTGGCTCCGGTACGGCGTTGCCTTAGTGTGGGTCGTACAGCCGGATACTCGCACCGTGGCAGTGTACGAGGCCGGCCGCACGGTCATGACGCTCAGTGAGCACGACACCCTTGATGGTCTGGATGTGCTACCCGGATTCACTTGTATGGTCAACGACATCTTTGCTTCGTAACACACACACCGGCGATAAGCGCCAGCCGTTCCGCTCTCCGCCCTGCTCCCAGAGAAAGGGCGCGGCTGCCGGCACGGACCGGGGAGCGGTGCGATCATATCCATGTCTCAGGCGAGAAAACTACCCTCTGGAAAGGCAGCAGATATGGCAGCAACCGCGCGGAAGTTTCAGACGATTCATCCGGAGGCGGGGAAGCAGGGCACAAACATTGACGCTGCCAAGTATGAGGCGATGAAGGCGGCCTTGCTGACGGTCGTGCCGGCGGCTGGCGCCGGTGTCCCGTTTCAGGACCTCGCGGACGCGGTGCGACCGCACCTGCCGGACGTGCTGTTCGCCAACGCCTCGGTACGCTGGTACGTCACGACGGTCAAGCTCGACCTGGAGGCGCGTGGTCTGATCGAGCGCGTGCCGGGGGCGCGGCCGCAGCGGCTGCGGCGCGTGACGTAGGCGCTGCGCGTACCTAGGAGGGGCGTAGCACCTGCCCGCTGCGTGCCCCGGTGTGCGCGCCCTGCTCGACGGTGAGAGCGCCGTTGACGAGCACGTAGGAGATACCGGACGGATACTGCGCGGGCTGGGCGAGGGTGCCGTTGTCCTGGATGGTGGCCGGGTCGAAGACGACGACGTCGGCGGCGAGGCCCGGACGCAGCAGGCCGCGGTCGGTGAAGCCGAACTTGGTCGCAGGGACGGCGGTCATCTTGTGGACGGCTGATTCCAACGGCATCCAGCCCCGCTCCCGGACATAGTCGCCGAGAATACGGGCCGTCCAGCCAAAGTTGGCGGGGTGGTTGACGAGGGGGGCGAGCGGTCCCGTGGCGCTGGCGGTCCAGGAGTCGGCCTCGAACGCATAGAGCGGATGGGTCATCATCTCGTGCAGGTGAGGCTCGCTGTTTTCCACGCCGACGAGGATGGCGTCGTTGATCGCCGCGCCCTCGTTGTGGAGGATGTCCAGGTAGGAGTCCATCGGGTCTTGGTGGAGGTGATCGCCGATCTCGACGAACGACTTGCCAAAGAGGTGGCCGCTGTTGGCGGTGCGCGCGAGCCAGAGCTGGTCCCACTGGCGCTCGGCGATCAGGAGCCAGTAGCGGCTGCAATCGTTCTTGACGCGCTCGCGGACGGTCGGGATGGCGAGGCGCTCGGCGGCGACGGCCGGACCCTCGTCGAATAGCCAGGGTGGGAGGACGGCAGCCATCAGGCCGAGGCCGGTGGCGTAGCTGGTCGTGTCGCATGACACGTCGAGGCCGCGGCGTCGCGCGGCGTCAATCTGGTCCATCACGCGCCCCCACGCGCCCGGCGGCGAGCCGCGGCGGGCAAAGTTGTGGGAGAGCTGGAGGCGGGCGCCGGCGTGCTCACAGATGCCGATGATCTCGGCGATGGACTGCTCGAACTCCTCGTTGCGGGTGCGCTGGTGGCAGGCGTGGACCCGCCCGGTGCGGGCGACGACGCGGCTCATCGCGGTCAGCTCCTCGGCCGAGGCGGCGCGTCCCGGCAGGTACTCCAGGCCAGTGGACAGTCCGAGCGCGCCCTCGTCGAGGGCCTGCGCCACGAGACGTTCCATCTGGGCGATGGCATCGGGGGTGGCCGGTATCTCGTCGTAGCCCATCACGGCGCTGCGGACGGCCCCATGCCCGACGAGCACGGAGACGTTGCCGCCCAAGCCGCCGGTTTCGAGGGTGTCGAGATACTCGCCGAAGGTGGTCCAGGTGACGGTGGCGCCGGGCGCGGAGTTGGCGAGATCGGTGCTGATACGCTCGCGGTTGTGGGGCGTGAGCGGGGCGTGGCTGAAGCCGCAGTTACCGAGGATTTCGGTGGTCACGCCGAGGCGGACGGTGCTGTCGCAGGCGCGGTTGACCAGGATGCTCCAGTCGCTGTGCGTGTGGCAGTCAATGAAGCCGGGGGCGATGACCTGCCCCGCCACGTCAATAATCCGTCGGGCGGTAGCGCCGGGCAGGTTGCCCACGGCGACAATGCGGTCGTCTTGGATAGCCACGTCGCCGGGCACCCAGGGCGCGCCGCTGCCATCCACCACCCGGCCACCGCGCAACAGCACGTCGAGCATGGTGTGTTCTCCCTTGAGGGCTTGAGGGCCGCCAAGTTACGGCGCTGCTAGTGTACTGCACGACCGGGCGAGGGGCAGTGCATCCCCGCGCTGTCTTATTTTCCCCAGGGATTCACTACCTTGATCCCACAGCCGGCAAAGTCGGCTACGTTCCTGGTGGCAACCGGTACTCCTCGGGAGCGGGCAATCGCCGCGATCTGACAGTCGGATTGGCCAATCGGCCGGCCGGTAGCGCGGCGATCAGCCATGATCGTGGCATATGCACGGGCGGCGGCACTATCAAAGGGGAGAATGCGCCTAGAGAAGTCTTCCCGGAGCGTGCTCTCGATCTCGGCGGCGAGCCGCTCGCGACGGTGGCCGGCTGGCAGAATCTCGACACCGTAGCGCAGTTCGGCCTCGGTGATGGCAGTAACGAACAGGGTGCTGACGGGCTGCCTATCCAGCCACGCGAGCACCGCCGGCTGTGGGCGGTCCCGCATCAACTCCGAGACGACGTTGGTATCCAGGACGATCATCGCCGAACGCCTAGTCAAACGTTGGCGGTTCGCGCGCCGGCTCCCGCGGAGGAAGTTCCAGCTCTACACCGCCGAGAGCCTTGAAGCGCTCGTGGATCGCTGTGCCGAGGCCCGTTGCTGGGGCTGTCTCTTGCGCTAGCGCCTCCTCCGGCCCTAGCGCCGCCTGCAAGATGTCTCGGACTTCCTCCTCCGGCGAGCGGCCATGCTGGGCCGCCCGATGGCGTAGGCGCTGCTGAAGCTCGGCGTCGAGGTTACGGATCGTGATACTCGCCATGCTTGCCCCTCCGTCCGCCCGGTTCCTCCATCGTACCATGCCTGCACGGCAAGCACGGGTGCTGCCATAGTCTGCATCAGGATTTGCAGGATGCACGGATGAGCAGGATGGATTCCCGCGTGCATGGGAATCTCACGGGCGGGCGGGATGGCGCTCACTGGGCAGTTGACAATGCGCCAGCCAGAGCTTGGAATGGGGAACGGTGCGGATTGTCTGGGGTCCCCCGATCCCGTTCAGCGGGTGAGAGGCCAGTTCATCCCCGCGCTGTTTCATTTTTCCCCAGGATTGCTCTCTCCCAGCCCACGTGGATACGAACGGGGCAGTTGAGGCGCTGGAGTCACCGGAGCAACGCAAAGACGATGAGTCCGATAAACAGGAGAATAAAGATGATGGGTAGAAATGTCTCGACAACAGTTAGCTTCCAATAGCGGCTGAATAATCCACCTTCTGAAAATAATCGCTCTTCCCTCACAAAGAACGGATAGACTAACTGCTCTTCCATCCCTTGCAACACGCGGAATTTTGCTGAGTTGAGCTGCCGGTAGGAACGGATGACGACAATCCACGAGAGCGACAGCAATACTCCGAACACTCCGAGCGAACCGAGCACAAGCTGCTCCGGGGCCTCACCCATACCGAATTTTATCAGCGCAGCAAGAAAAACCACCAAGCCCACAAGTAGACTGACGTACAGCCGGTTAGCGCCTTCCCGTCGTTGGCTCACCCGGTCGGCCAACTCGGCGTGGAGCTTGTAAATCTCCAGGCGTTCCTTCCGTTCTGTGTCAGCCATCATGCCACCTCCCGGACCGCTCTAACGACGCTCTCCGTGTTCCACCCAACCTCTCTATCGGCAGCCTCTCTTACCGGCACGGAGGTTCTCTCGCTACCCCAAGGTCTGATAGCAATGATCGGCTTCGGCCCAGTGAAGCCGTTTTTTGCCAAGTCAATCTCTATGTTGATCCACTTGCTGTAGGTAGCGTAGACCCCGGCCAGAATGAGCACCGCACTGCAGGGAGCCATTTGCCTCCAAATTGCCTCACGCAACTGTGCATCGGTACCCGCGTTGTGGATCGGGTCGTCTTGGGGAACCGAGTAGTTTCTGAACTGGAAGTAAGATCGTGCCCGCAATAGGTTGACGAGTCGGTCGTATGCATCTCCGTATGTCCACGAATGGCTGATGAATAAGTTGAATGTCCTCATATTCCCTCCTAGTTTGGCTAACGGTGGCTAGAACATTTTACCAACTGTCCCGCTACAAGCACAAGAGCGGCGGCCGGACTGCCGTCGTGACCAGCGAAGGACCAGAGCCATAGGAGCTATGCCGCTCGCCATAATCCTGTCCATCCTGGGCATCCGTGTTGGGGATGGACCTCACCCCAGTTCTCTCACTGGGAGAGGGAGCGTGGATTGCGGCTTTCGCCGCAATGACGGGGGCGTGGGCGCGATGAATCGCGCCCCTACAGAAAGACCTACCCTTGTGAGGGGGGCTGGCCCCCCTGTGGTCCCCCCGTCCCGACGGGGGGACGTGGATTCCCGCTTGCGCGGGAATGACGGGTTACGCAAAGGTCTCCTACAGCGCCACGTGGGTCTGGGTGTCGCCGGCGGCGAGGGCGCTCATGTAGGCGAGGATGAGGTCTCGGGTGCGGTAGGTGCCGAAAGTGGCTCTGTCTTCGCGGCGGACGATGGGGAACGTGCTGAGGACGTAGGCGGCGTCATCGCGGGAGAGGCCGTAGAGGTGGAAGTAGAGGGCGTCGAGGCGGGCACGGAGGTGGCGGCGCTGTTCGTCGTCCCAGATGAAGGGCGGGCCGGTGTAGCCGAGGTCGCGGGCGAACGGTGCCATGTCATGGGCGGTGTAGGTGAGGCGCAGCACGTGGTCGCGGACCAGCTCGCGGGCGGTCGTGTTGCCGAAGGGCCGGTCGTAGTCGGCGGGCGCGATGACGGGGAGTTGCTCGACTATGAACCAATTCAGGTGGGTGCCCTGCACCTTGCCCCTGGCGATATAGTCCAGTGGTAGGCTGCTTAGATTCCCAGCTAGGCACGCCGTGTCGTCCGCGCTCAACTCTGGATCGGGCAACAGCAACGGCGTCTGGTTCCCTGCTCCTACTGGCGGGATCAGTGATGCAACCATTGTTCTCATGTTCGTAGGGTTACTAATGTCACGGAATGCCAATGTATAGCCGCGATTGTTGCCCAGTTGCTCCTCAACCGGCTCGGCTGGCACCCAATACTGGGTCTGAGGCAGGAAGTGGGGGTCCGCATGTTGTGCCTCGCTGACTTCCTCGCTCAGGTAGGGATTGTGTGTGCTTTCCGGGTTGAGCCGCACGGAGTTGGCGCGGTGGTCGAAATGCCAGATCATTCGGCCCTGGTAGAGGGGTAGGTACAACTCATCTCCGCGCTTCCAGCGGTTGCCTTGGATGGGGTAGAAGCCGGCGGCATCAAGCTGGGCTGCGGTGCGGAAGAGGTGCGAGTCGTTGGTCATGTCGAACATACGCACATAGCGGACGGGCCAGGTGCGGTGCTCTTGGCCGGTGGAGTGGTCTACGAGGACGGGATGGCGCTCGTAGATGCCGCGGGTGATCTCGGCGTCGCGGCGGGTGCGGAAGACGGGCGCGGTGCCGGTGTTGGGGTTGACGCGGGCAAAATCGGCCGGCGCGAGTGGGAAGCAGCGGTCCTGGTCCTCGATGGTGGCGGTGTCGGGGAGGAAGAACGCGCAGTCGGTCCGGTCGAATCGCCGCTGCTCGCCGCCGAAAATCAAGGCTACGAACTTGAAGCGCCCGTCCACGTCGGGGAAGAACGGCGGCAGGTCGGTCCCGAGACGGCGGTTCTCGAAGTCGAACAGGCCGGACACGCGGCCGTTGGTCGAGACGGTCTTGAAGAAGCGGGCGGCGGTCTTGTCGGCGTAGATGCCCGACGGCGTGAGCAGGCCGACGATGCCTTTGGGTTTGATGAGTTGCATGGCGCGCTCGACGAACAGGGAGTAGAGATTGATGTCGCCGCCGCCGAGCAAGGGGTAGTGGCCGGAGCCGCGCACCAGCTTGCCGAGCGTATCCGCCCGCTCCTTGGCGGCGTCGAACGCGGCGGCGAGGGGGCTGCCCTGCTTGCGTAGCTGTTGAATACCCCGGCGCCGGGCGGCTGCGGTCGGCGCTCGCGCCAGGGCCGGAGAGCGGGTCGCAAACCACTCGACTTCCTGGAGCTTGATCCGGTCCCAGGGCGGATTGCCAATCACGGCATCGAAGCCGCCTTGCGGCCGGGTGTCCTGCCAGCCGTGCCAGACGCCGGGGAAGGCGACCTCCCAGTGGAGAAAGTGCTCGCGGTCGGCGGTGGACTTGGCGCTTCCCAGGTTCTCTTCGAACGCTGGCCAGAAGGAGCGTTCCCTGATAGTGTCTTCGTCGTCTATGCCGGCGGGGCCACTGGCGATCAGGCTGTAGGCCCGTTCTTCCTGGAGGGCCAGCGTACCTGTAAGCGGTTGCTCAAAGGTCTCTCGTTCCCTCTTCTTCATTCCGGTAGTCAGCCAACGGACTCCATAGAGGGTATCGAGTACCCCGCGCAACTGTGCGGTGGTCGCCTCGATGCCTTCAAAAAGGTGGGCGGATTCGCGAACCTCGGCCACGTCGGCGTCGGACATTTCCTCGATCTCGTGCATCGCTGCGGTTGCGGATTCGGCCCTCTGGATTGCGTTACTGGAATACATACGTCCCAGGTGCTCTAGGTCTTGCTTGGCGTCGTTGATCTGTAAGCCGAGCAGGGAGTCGCCGCAGCGCAGGTGGTGGTCCAGGAACGACAATGGCGCGCCGACGGTGAAGCTGTGGAGCCACAGGGACACTTTCGCCAGCTCGACCGCCAGGGGGTTCTTGTCCACGCCGTAGATGCAGCGTTTGAGCACCATGCGCCGGATGATGGCTTGGTCGGTGAGCTGGGCTGTGTCCATGACCCAGTCCGCCGCCTGAGCACGCTGGATGATGTCTCGCCGGATTGCCGCGACGCGCTCCACCAGCGGCGAGACGTACTCGCCGTCCAGCCACGCCGGGACCGCCGGGACGTACTCGACCAGCTCGGCGATGTAGTCCGAGAGGTAGTCCACGGCAGTCACGAGGAAGTGACCGCTGCCCATCGCCGGATCGAGGATTTTCAGATCGAGCACCGCCGCGGCCGGGTCAAGATCGTGTAGCTCGGCGGTACGCTCGGCTTGGGGCCGGCGGTCGCGCTTTAGCGCGTCGGCCTTGGCCTCGAACTGCGCCAGGCGCTCCTCTACCAGTGGCCCCAAGGTCCGCTCCACGATCAGGTCAACCAGCTCCTGGGGCGTGTAGAAGCTGCCGCTGTCTTTGCGGGCGTAGGGGTTGGGCCGGACGGTGATGCGTCCTGCCTCGTTGCGGACCGGCTCGCGCTCCAAGAGGCGCTCGTAGATCGAGCCGAGCTGCTGCACGGACATATCGCGGTAGTTGATGAACCGGCGATGACCGTCCGTCTCGGTGTGGCTGAGGTCGTAGATGATCGGGGCAAGCTGCTTGTCGGAGAGGTGAACTTCCTCCAGCAGGGGCGCGGCTGCCGTAGCGAACAGCCCGCCGTTGTAGGGTGGCAGGCCGATGGACTCGTCGCCCTCGTCAATCAAGCGCCACAGGTTCAGGAGCTTGTAGTAGTAGCTGGTGGCTCTGGTCGAGAAGACGGCGCCTTGCTGCATCCGGCGGGCAATCTGCTCGCGGACCGGTTTTCGCAAGCCGTAGTCGGCATACCGCGCGTCGTTGACGGGGAGCAGCCCGCGGTCCTCGGCGTAGAGAATGAACAGCAGGCGGTAGAGGCAGATAAGAGCAGCCTGGCGTACCGGCTCCAGGCCCGCCCCGTACCCCGATACGGGGTCTCCCCCAGCCCCCGCCGCGTCAGCCAGCGCTGCGACGAGATCGGGAAAGACGCGCTCGAACACCACGCCGGAGAGGTCTTGGGCAACTTGCTCCTCGTAGCGGCGCCCCTCGGCGAGGGCGTCATCCAGAAAGGTAGTGGTCGCGCCCGCTTGGCGGATAAACGAGTCGCGCCGAAACAGGAGGTAAAAGCGACGCAGCGCCTCGTTGTCGCCGGACTGGAGGATTTCCGCCAGGTTGGCTTCATAGTAGCCGGTAGCGCGCGGCCGGGCGCGGTAGTTATACAGGCGCCATACGCCGCCGTTGGTCAGGATGCCCCAGCGGACTGCGCCGTTGGAGGCAATATCGGCCGTCGCCAAGTAGCGCAGAATCTGGCCGTGCGGGGTACCAGCTTGGCCTTTGGCGTCCTTGTCCCGCGCGTCCAAGGGCAGACCGAAGCGTTTGCTCTCCTCAACCACTACGGCATCTTGGTACCGGTGTTCAACGCTGGCTCTGCCGAGGGCGCGCTCCTTTGCTGTGGCGTCGGTGAAGAGGAGGTGGTCCGGGATGTCCTCTGAGCCTTGCTGCGGTAGGTAGTCGGTCCAGCCTAGCAGGTGCAGGACCGGGCGAATCAACTCCTGCTCGGTAACGGCCTCGTTGGGTTGCCGGTAGCGTGTGAACTGCTTATCCGCTTGGGCAATATCGCTCCGGAAGGCGGCAAACGCCGTGTCCGAAGACTGCCACTCCGGGGTAGCCTTGATGCCATCGGTCAGGAAGTAGTGGGTGAAGAGCTGTCCGGGCATGGCATGTCCTATGCGTAGGCGGCGGCACTGTCGAAACTCGCGGTACGTTTGGTGAACGGTACACCACTAGGCGGTGAGCCGCCGCCTGCGGGGATTTGGACCTCACCCCCCGGCCCCCTCTCCACCATGTAGAGAGGGGGAGTAGATTCCCGCTTTCGCGGGAATGACGGGGGTGAGGCGGGAATGACGGGGGTGAGACGGGGGTGACGACCTTTGCAACGATCTGCTCAGGGTGAAGAGTCGGAATCAGCGGCGCGGTGTGCGGTGGCAGTTCCGTTGCTCCGGGCGTGGGAGGCGGGTACCATCAGGGCAGACGGCACCGGCGGCTTTACATTGGTGAAGGAGTAGCAGATGCGTATTGCGATCAACGGCTTTGGCCGCATCGGTCGGCAGGCGTTCAAGGCGCTGGGGGAGCGGCACCCGGACTTGGAGATTGTCGCCATTAACGACCTCTTCGATAGCGCCACCAACGCCCACCTGCTGAAGTACGACAGCAACTACGGGACGTTCGACGGCACGATTGAAGCGACCGATGCGGGCTTGGTCGTGAACGGGCACGAGATCAAGGTGTTCTCGGAGCGCGAGTGGACCGACCTGCCGTGGGGTGAGTTGGGCATTGATCTGGTCATCGAGGCGACCGGAGTGGGGACAGCGCGGGAGATGGCGGCGAAGCACCTGACGGCGGGCGCCGGGCGAGTGCTCATCTCCGCGCCGGCGACGGACGAGGACATCACGGTGGTGCTCGGCGTGAATGACGAGCAGTACGATCCTGAGCGGCACCGGATCGTCTCGAATGCGTCCTGCACAACGAACGGGCTGGCGCCGGTCGTCAAGGTCTTGTGGGATAACTTTGGGATCAGCAAGGGCGTGATGACCACCATCCACGCCTACACCAACACCCAGCAGGTGCTCGATGTGGCGGGGCCGAAGGGCGCGGCGGACCGCGAGCTACGCGCCGGTGCCATGAATATCATCCCGACGAGCACCGGCGCTGCCCGCGCGGTGGCACTCGTCCTCCCGGAGGTGAAGGGGATCGTGGACGGCCTGGCGTACCGGGTGCCGACGCCGACGGTGAGCATCGTCGAGTTCATCGCCACGGTGGAGCGACCGACGGCGACGGATGAGGTCAACGACGCGCTGCGGGCTGCCGCCGCCGGCCGGATGGAGGGCGTGCTCGATGTCACCGACGCACCGCTCGTTTCGATGGACCTGAAGGGCAATACGCACTCGTCTATCGTGGACTCGCAGCTGACGATGGTGATGGGCGATGATCTGGTCAAGGTCGCGGCCTGGTATGACAATGAGTGGGGCTATGCGTGCCGGGTGGCCGATGTCACGAACCTGATCGCAACTCGCATGTAGGCGGCGTGATGATGAGCGGCCACGCCGCCGACCTCGTTTATGCACCCCGGTGGCCTGGGACCTGCGGACCATTGGCCGTCAGAGGCGCGTGGTGAACAAGCAAACCATTCGCGACGTGGCCGTAGCCGGGAAGCGGGTGCTGGTGCGCGTGGACTTCAATGTGCCACTCGACGGCACGCGGATTACGGAGGACACGCGCATTCGCGCCGCGCTGCCGACGATCAACGCCCTGCGGGACGCCGGGGCGCGGGTCGTGCTGCTGTCCCATCTCGGCCGGCCCCAGGGCGCCGTCGTCGCGGCGCTGCGTTTGGCGCCCGTCGCGGCGCGCCTGAGCGAACTGCTGGGTACTGCCGTTGCCACTAGCCGGGAGTGTGTCGGTCCGGATGCCGAGGCGATTGTTGCCGGCTTGCGGCCGGGCGAGGTGGCGCTGCTCGAGAACGTGCGTTTTCATCCTGAAGAAGAGCGCAACGATCCGGCCTTTGCCCGTGCGCTTGCGGAGCTAGGGGACATCTACGTCAATGATGCCTTTGGCGCGGCGCACCGTGCTCATGCCTCGACGGAGGGGATCGCGCACGTGCTGCCGGCCGTCGCGGGGCTGCTGTTGGAGCGCGAGCTAGAGGTGCTGGGCGGTGCCCTAGAGCGGCCGGAGCGGCCGTTTGCTGCCATCATCGGCGGCGCCAAGGTCTCGGACAAGATCGAGGTCATTGACCACCTGCTGACGCGCGTGGACGAGCTGCTGATCGGCGGAGGCGTGGCCAACACGTTTCTCCGCGCCCAAGGCTATGAGATCGGTCGCTCGCGGCACGAGCCGGACAAGGTTGTGCTCGCCGCCGAGCTATTGGAGCGGGCCGGGCAACGTGACTACGAGCTACTGCTGCCGACCGACGTAGTGGTGGCGCCCGAGGCGGCGGCCGACGTGCCGCACCAGGTCTTTGCCGTAGATCAGGCGCCGGCCAACGGCATGATCCTGGACATCGGACCGCAGACGACCCAGCACTACGTCCAAGCGGTGGAGTCGGCACATACCGTCATCTGGAACGGGCCGCTGGGGCTGTTCGAGATCGAGCCGTTCTCCGCCGGCACCCGTGCGCTCGCCGCTGCCGTCGGCCACTGCCCCGGCGTGACGATTGTGGGCGGCGGAGACTCCATTGCAGCCATCGAGCAAGCCGGTCTGAGCGACCGGATCACCCACGTCTCGACCGGCGGGGGCGCCTCGTTGGAGTTCTTGAGCGGCCGCACCCTGCCCGGTGTCGCGGCCCTCGCGGACCGGTAGCTCTCGGCGGCGAGCGGAGTATCGGGTACCATGACTGTTGCCTTGTATTGCGAAGTGGCGCTGGCTTACGACTTACCAGGAGAGGGGCTGCGCCGCGGCGACGTGGCGACGGTAGTTGAGCATCTGCCGACGGCAGCGGGTGAAGACGGCTACGTCCTAGAGGTTTTCAATGCCGTTGGCGAGACCGTAAAGGTCATCATAGTTCCAGCCTCGGCCCTTGAGCCGCTGACGTCGGATAAGGTGTGGTCGGTGCGACCACTGGCGAGCGCCGGTCGCTGACGTCCGCTCCCGCTGTCCGCCGCGGGGCTGGCGACACTGCCCGCCCGCATGCCTTGCCGGTGGTGTGCTGGGGCGCGGTAGAATACCCGATAGCAAGTGGCTAGCCCTAGCTTGTAGGTGCCGGCCGAGTGGGGACTGAGGGATGCCTGCCAATCTGCCGCCCGCCTACCACGAGGCAGCGGAAGCGTACCGCCGGGCCGATACCGTCGCCGAGAAACTGAAGACGCTGCGCCGGATGCTGGCGGTGATGCCCAAGCACAAGGGTACCGACCACCTGCAGGCCGACCTCCGCCGGCGGATGGCCAGGCTCCGGGACCAGGCCGAGACGCAGTCCCGCTCCGGGAGCCGCTGGAACCCCTATACGGTCCGCAAGGAGGGCGCGGGACAGGTCGCGCTCGTCGGGCTGGCCAACGCCGGGAAATCGCACCTCATGGCCGCGTTGACCGGGGCGAAACCGCGTGTGGCCGACTATCCGTACACGACGCTGGAACCCCAACCGGCGATGCTCCGCTACGAGAATGTTCACATCCAGCTGGTGGACCTGCCGCCGATTGACATGCACCACACCAACGGCTGGATCCGGTCGCTGGTGCGGCAGGCCGACGTGCTGCTCGTTATCCTCGACCTGGCGTCCGACCCGGTAGAGTCGCTGGAGCTGGTGTTGGAGGAGCTCACCAATATCGGCTTGGAGCCGGTCGTGCGGCTGCCGGCCGGCACGGACGATGAGGCAATGCCGGCGGCCGAGCCGAAGCGGCTGCGCGTCGTCGGCACGCACCTGGACCTCCCCGATGCTAGGGAGGCCGGTGCTGACTTGCAGGCGCAGTATGGTCAGCGGTTCCCCACGCTGGCGGTCAGCGCAACCGCGGGTGATGGGCTGGATGTGCTGGGTTGCTGGCTGTTCGCGGCGCTGGATATGGTGCGCGTCTACACGCGGGCGAAGGGCCAGAAACCCGACTACGACCGACCGGTGGTGCTCCGTCGCGGGGCCACGCTCGAAACGCTGGCTGCGTCCCTGCACATCGAGTGGATGGGTACGGTGAAGTACGCGCAGGTCTGGGGCAACGGCAAGTTCGATGGCCAGCACGTCAGCCGGACCTACGTACTCGAAGACGGCGATACCATCGAACTACGCATGTAGCCCCGGCGGCCTGTGCATCGTCCTTTGTCAGGGAATCATGGGGGCGCTGGGTTGATCTGACTGCTCTGCGCCGGTCGTCTGTGCGCTGCGGGGGTCCTTATTCCTGTGGAAATGCTGTACCAGCAACAACCCAATGGTCGTGATGGAAACAATGACGATCCCTCCGTGGATAAAACGGAGCGCGCCGGGAGGGAACGTGTCCCATAACGACCACACGGCGATGGTGAATCCGGTAAGCCCCAGCACCAAGTACGTGACAAGGACAGCGATGCGCTGCTTCCTGGCTCTTACTTGAGCCGTGAAGACGGCGATGATGGCGTAGACAATGACACAGGTGGCTGCGGTTGAGCCGGCTCTTATGAAATGTACCCCGATTTCTCTTCCGGAGAGGTCCCCGGCTGCCCACCATAGCGCATCCAAAATCTCCACGGCGATGATAGCCGTGAGCACATACATCACCCGGCGCACCACGAGGTAGATTAGATCCGGTCCAACCACTACAAGGGACAAGTATCCCGCGTATGTTCCGCACAACCCGACGCCGATCAGCGAGAACATTGCTCTCCGCAGTTCGTTGGGACCGCCTGCGAAGTCGGTCCAGACTTGCCAGATCATGATGAGCAGGCCCACGCTCAACAGGGCTGCCCATACCGTTGGAAGATACGACAAGGCCTGCCAAAGTGCCCCGTCTCGGCTGCGATGGCTGTAAACGAGGTAGGAGTTGGCGGCAACGCTCAACATGATTCCAACAATGATGAGCATGCTGAAGAGCAGGTCAGGAAGATTTATGAATCCGAGGTCAAAGCGGAGCGAAAGGAGGCCGATAATGGTCCACGTGAGGACGCCTACTGCGGCGGACCAAATCAGTATCGGTGCTACAACAGCCAAGAAGCCACGGGATGAATCTACTTTGAGAAAGCGCCGGTAGCTCCTCCGGTCCTTATTCGTTGCCTTAGGTGCGTTATCCGGTCGGGGCTGGCTCTCGCCTGCGCTTGCCGTAACCGGTGCAGCGTCCTCTGGGACGGGGGTGCCGCATTGCATGCAGAACTTGGCATCTTCAGCCAGCTGGGTGCCACAGTTCGGGCAGTAGGTGTTCATTCGACTGCCTCCCTTCGCACTGGCTGGTTAGGCCTTTGGCACTGCCGACAAGCAGCGCTTCCTGGCCGTAGGGTACCTGAGTGGCTGCTGCCGGACAACGTGTGATGTAGCCGCATCTGTTCGCCGTCGTCCACCCATGACAGGTAGAGACCAGTAGATGGCCGCGAAACACATCCTGGTGGCGGGTCGTGACATAGCAGAGCCGGAGTGTTGCCGGCATGGGGGGAGATCGCCTTGTTTCGCTATGCGTTCGTCTTTGCGCTTACTTCCGTCATTGTCGTCGGGATCATAGTCGTCACAGTGATAATCTATGAGGATACCGCGGAAGATACCGCGCCCGCACCGCGCGCTTCTGACACTCCCGCAACCGTGTCGCGCTCAACCGACATCCCATCGTCGGCGCCACGAATCACGGCTCGGCCCACGCGCAGTCCCCAGCCGCCGACGGCCACAACGCGGCCTACGCGCACCCCCAGGCCGACATTCGCACCATTGCCGAGAGCTACGCTGCTGCCGCACGGCAATCCAGCGCTTAAGCAAGCGATTTTCTTCGATGAAGCTGGCGAAGTGAGGAAACTTATCGCCGCCGGGGCCCAGGTCAACGCAAGCGACGAGCGGGGTGATCCGTTCCTATACACGGCGATTTGGGCTTCTACTCCCGAGATCGTGCGGATTCTTGTGGACGCCGGTGCGGACGTGAATGCAAGACGGGCCAATAACGAGCCGCTCCTGTACACCGCAATTTGGCGGAACAAAACGGAGGCGCTACGGATTCTCGTGGCTGCGGGCGCGGACGTGAACGCGAGGAGGGCCAACGGCGAGTTGCTCCTATCCGCAGCGCGCAGGAGGGGCACCGCTGAAATGGTGCGGGTTCTCGTGGATGCCGGGGCTAGGGAATAGTTGCAGACGGTTGTTGAGCCGCGCGGGCAGTCAATCCGCGCAGATTAATGGGGTTGCCCGCTGTGGGTCCTGACCTGGGTCCGGATACTCCACCCTCTCTATATGGAATGTGAAACCGGCGACTGCGTAGGCTTGTCACGGTGGTATTCGGCTCGGATTCCGGCCCGTGTTCGGTGCCCGCGCGGTGTGTAACCTGGCCCTTGTGCAAGTTGCACAAACGGCGGTGAGTAGGTTCGGATACATCACACGTCGTCCGGCCACAGCCGCTCGCGTATCGTATTGGCTCAGAAGTGTTGCTTACCGTTCCTAGCCAAGCGGAGCAGCAAACCAACCAGCCGGAGGGAAGTGGGATGCCAGCAGAAGCCATCGTCGGAGTAGCAGCTTTCGCCGGACTCTTTACCCTCTGGACCATTGCGCCGACTATTCTTCGCAAGCGCGGTAAGTAGCGGACGCGATATCGGCTCACTTCGCACTCGTCGCCACGGGTTCTTGCCAGCCCATAGCTTCAGCAGCGCTCTCACCCGATAAGCCCATAGGTCCTCGCCGCTGCATGTCCTTCGCGGCGAGCAGTGTGAATCCATGTCCTCATCGGAGGCCGGATTGCTGTGGAAGTCGCCGCCTGTCTGGGGGTAATCCGCAAGCGCCGTATAAGGGAACGGTTGCCTTGCACTCGTCGTTGGTTGTACTCATGCCGGGACAAGGAGGGAGAAGACGGATGAACGACCGCAGGGACTATCGGCATACCCGGAACCAGGATCGGCCGGCAGCGCGACGCTGGGCGCGGGCTGGCCTGCTGCTGGGGACGCTCGGATTGGCGTTGGTACCGACCGCTGCGCTCGCGGCCGGCGATCCTACGGGTGGTGATCCCGGCAGCCAGGACGCGCTGCGGGCGGCGAACTTCTCGTGGGTGCTCGTGGCTGCGTTCCTTGTGTTCTTCATGCAGGCCGGTTTTGCCTTCCTGGGCGCCGGCTTTATCCGCGCCAAGAACACAGTCAACTACCTCACGAAGAGCTTCCTCGACTTCTGCATGGCCTCGCTCTCCTATTGGGCGTTTGGCTTTGCGCTCATGTGGGGCGGCTCCAAGGCGGCCTCCGGTCTCGATGACGGGAACGCGATCATCGGCTATTCCGGGTTCTTCCTGACCGGCGATGCCTACGATGTAGACACGATTCTGAGCTGGTTCTTCCAGATGGTCTTCGCCGCGACGGCCGCGACTATCGTCGCCGGTGCCGTCGCCGAGCGCACTAAGGTCAACGCCTATCTGGCCTATAGCTTCATTGTCGGCGCGATCATCTACCCGATCTACGGCCACTGGGTCTGGGGCGGCGGCTGGCTCGGCAGCTTGGAGCTGGGGACCGGCGTGAAGGACTTTGCCGGTAGCGGCGTGGTTCATGCGGTCGGTGGACTGGTCGGGCTGGCCGGTGCCTGGATGGTCGGACCGCGAAAGGGCAAGTTCAACGCAGACGGCACACCCAACAAGATTCGCGGCCACAACATGATGTACGTCTTGATCGGTACGTTCATCCTGTTCTTCGGCTGGTTCGGCTTCAACCCCGGTAGCACGCTCGCTGCCGGCGACCTGCGGATCGCCGTAATCGCCACGAACACCTTCCTGGCCGGTGCCGTGGGTGCCGTCGCGGCCATGTACATCACGATGGTCCGCAGCGGAGGCAAGGTGGACCTGGAGATGTCCTGCAACGGCGCCCTGGCCGGACTGGTTGGCATCACGGCGCCGTGCGCCTACGTTGCGCCGTGGGCCGCGGTCGTGATCGGCGCGATTGCCGCCGTGGTGCTGATCGTGAGCTTGTGGTTCGTCGAGAGCGTGCTCAAGGTGGACGATCCGGTCGGCGCGGTCTCCGTGCATGGCGCGAATGGGCTGTGGGGCCTGCTGGCGGTCGGTATCTTCGCCGACGGCACCTATGGCGACGTGAAGGGCTTGATCGTCGGCGACGTGGGGCAGCTACTCGCGCAGCTCGTGGACGTTGGCGTGGTACTCGTCTGGGGCCTGGGGACCGGCTTTATCTTGTTCGGTATTCTCAAGGTGACGATGGGGCTGCGTGCTTCGGAGGAAGAGGAATTGGCGGGTCTCGATGTCCCGGAGCATGGGACCGAGGCTTATCCCGCCGACACGACGGCGACGACGGCTTGACCTGAGTAAACGTGGTGTCCTGAGCACCCTTCTGCGGTGGCCGGCTGTTCTCGGAGCAGCCGGCCATTCGGTTTAATTGAGCGCTCGTTGTTCGGGCAGAAGCCGCGGAAAACCCGGCGGCGCCGCTCCGCCCGGTTGACAGAATGGCCTGCGATAGGCTACTTTCTGGCAGCAACATTCTACCTTGGGGATGAACACACCTACCCCCATCCCCCTCCCTGAAGGGAAGGGGCTAGAGGCCGTCGGGCGGACTGCCTTCCCTGGGAGGAAGGGGCCGCCGGGCACCGTGCTGACTCCCTTCCCTGGAGGGAAAGGCTCAGGGTTAGGTGTGTTCAGGGATACTACTCAGAAGGAGGCGCCTGAACGAACATAGAGCGACAGTGGTCGTGCGCGAGGTAAGCAGCTGAGGGTCTGGACAGCACCCTCGCAAGCAGTTTCCATGAAGGAGGAGGAGCCAGATGGCAGGTGTAATTCGCAGAACGTATCTCGGTGGTGCCGCGGCGGCATTGGGCGGTCTCTTGGCTGCCGCGTGCGGTGAGCCAACGGTGCGCTACGTCGGGCAGCCGCAGGCCGGCCCGGCTGGCCCGGCCGGGCCAGCCGGGCCGAAGGGTGCAACTGGCGCGCAAGGCGCGCAGGGTGCCGCCGGGGCAGCCGGCATGGCGCCGGTGCAGCTCCGCATTGGGATGAACGCTCGGTTCCACTGGGGCGAGGATGTCGGCCAGGAGATCACCACCCCGCTCTTGGAGGCCAACCCCTGGTTGAGCTTTGATCTCATTCCGAGCTACAACCTGAACAAGTTCCGGACGGAGGCGGCCGGTGGCGCGCCACCCGATGTCTACTCCAGCGGTAGCTACTGGGCACAGGAGGACTATGTGCTCGGTCTGACCATCCTGCTGGAGGACTACATCAAGACCAGCAAGGTCTTGGACAAGTCCGACGTGTGGGAATCGTTGCGGCTCGACGTGGAGTTCAAGGGCCAAATGACGGCCATGCTCTACGCGCCGGATACGCGCATCATGTACACGCATGATGACAATGCGCGTAAGGCCGGCATTGATCCGGATAGTCCCCCGCAGAGCTGGTCTGAGTTGGAGGAGAACGCCTTCAAAGCGTTCAAGAAAGCGGATGACGGCAAGGTCGAACACGCCGGCTGGTACCCCTTCTGGGGCAGCGGCGGGCCGTACCTGTGGATGGTGCCGTACTGGCAGTTGGGTGGCGAGCTGCTCAACCAGGAGCAGACCGAGGCCGTCTTCAACAACGATGAGGCCATCACGGCGCTGACCTGGCTGAAGAAGATCGTGGACGGCCAGGGTGGCTTTGCGGCGCTGGATGAGTTTCGGGCGGGGCGCCGAGGCCATGCGATCCTGGTCCAGGGCGACCAGACCTACCTGCACGCCACGCTGTCGGAGCGCGGTGAGACGATCCGTCCCGCCGCCCCGAACTTGGAGTTCCATGTCAGCTCCTACCCGTTGCCCGATGCCGGCGGCGTCGTGGCGAACTACGGCGGTTGCCACTCGCTCCCGATTGCCAAGCTCAGTGAGCATCCGGACGAAGCCTGGACGTTCATCGAGTGGGTGACGCGCGAGGACAACAACATCAAGTTCGCCAACCGCTTCGACCGCGTGCCGGTGCGGATCAGCAGCACGAACTCCGATGCCTACATCCAGGGCGATGCGGCCAAGATGCTGCAAGCGCAGGAGATGACCAAGCGCCGGTTCGTGATCGCGGCCCCCGGCGGGCGTGAGGCGCTGAAGCATCAGAACGTCAGCACCCCGGTCATCAAGGGCGAGGCGTCCGTCAAGGATGCGCTCGACGAGGGTGTGCGTTTGACGAACGAGGTGTTGGCCAAGTTCCGTCGGCAGGCCGAAGAGCGCGGGCTGTAAGCCAACGTCCGGCCCCCACCCTAACCCTCCCCCGTTGCGACGGGGGAGGGTGCAACGCCGTTGCCCCGCTGCAGCGGCTACTGGCGTTGCTGTCCCCCCGCCGCAGCGGGGGGACCATAGGGGGGCCGAGGGGCCGGCACGGTAAGGAGAATCCCGATGTCAGAGACGTACTGGCAGCGGCCTGTGGCTATTGCGGCTGTGTTACTCATTGCGCTGCACACGGCCGCCTGCGGCGCGGACAACGTTCGGACCGAGTCGGCGCCCTCGTCTCCCGCCGTCGCCCCGGTCAGCGACCAAGCGCTGATCTCTGGCGAACGGCCTAGCCAGGTGTCGGTGTCATTGCCCCCGGCCGGCACCGTCAGCCTGCCGTTCAGTGTCGCGCTGTCGTTCATGGATACGCCGGGGCTAGGGCAGCAAGTGCCGCTACAGATCTCGATGTATTCGACGGTTGGGCCGTCCATGGTGATGGTTGAGGTTGACGAGCTACCGCCGGGGGTCAGTCTGGTCCAAGGTGGCCGGCACTGGGAGGCGTGTCTCGAGGAAGAGGAGAGCAAAGCCTTCGAGCTGCTGCTCGGGTTCCCGCAGGAGGGAACGTTTCGCCTCGGCGCGATGGTCGTTGCGGAACTGGCCGGCGGTGCTCGTTACGAGCAACAACACCAACTGGACATCCAGGTGACAAAGGGCGGATCAACGGTCTCGCACCACCAACCGCAAACGCGCAGCTTGCCGGCTGCCGGATAACCCTCATTGCCCATACCCTCCCGCGTCGTGACGTTCGGTGGAAGCCGCATCCATATCAGAGAGAGGCCCAATGACGCTGACGCCTGAGCAAGCGTGGCTCTTCAGGACCAACGGCTACGTCAAGTTGCCGGGCACCTTGCCGGCAGAGTTGGTGGCTGACCTGAAAGCTGCCGTCCAGCACGACATTGACCATGCCGTCGAGCCGGTCGTTCGCAACCACGACGGCAAGATCGTCCGCATCTCGAACATCCTCGGTCGTGCCCCGATTTTTCGAGACCTGGCTGCCCATCCGTTCATCCTCGACCCGCTGGAGCAGTTGCTCGGTCCCAACATCGAGGTGCTGCGAAACCGCCACAATCACGCCACGATCCGGCTGGCCGAGCGCCGGGACCTGCCGCTCCACCGCGATGTATCGCAGTGGAGCCGGCCCATCGTCTCGGTGATCGTCTTCTTGGAAGAATCGCGCTGCGAGAACGGCGCGACGCAGATCGTGCCGGGCACACACCTGCTGCCCTGGGTACCGAACGTCGAAACGGCGGCGCAGCAGATGGGCCTGCGCGACCAGGTTGTGCGGGTGGAGATGCCCGCCGGTGGGGTGCTCGCCACGCATAGCCTTGTGTTCCATACCGTTGGCCTTAACCGCACGACGGGAACCCGCACGAGCATTACGCTGGGCTATCACAGCGCCGATGAGTTGGCCGCCGGCGAGGATGCACAGCGTCTGCTGGTCCGCGGCGAGCGCGTGTACGCTGGCCACAGCTACTAGGAGCACGGCACATCATGGCAGCGGCACAGCCTCCGGACGAGCAGTTCCTGCGGGAAAATCTGACCACGGAAGAGTGGTTCGATTACCTGCGGCAGCGCGGGATACTGAGTGGATCGGGAGAGAAATGGCAGCCGCCCGAGGGCGTGGAGCCTAGTCCGGGCGCACTCGAACGCTTCCTCGCCGAGCGGGGTTAGTGAATATCTTTGTCACCTTCTTTCACTAGACCCTGCTGACATTTCTCTGCCATTCCCGCGAAAGTGGGAATCCAGTAACAATGTTGGGGACTTATTAGGCCAAAGGAGTTCATTGTGTCTGCATCCGGTCCTGCTCTACAAGGATCCCAGGCGCAGAGGATCGAGGGGGTTGTGCCGATTATCCCCACGCCGTTCGACCCGGAGACCGAGGCGGTGGACTATGCCGCGCTCGGTCGGCTGGTCGAATTCGCGGCCGGCCGGGACTTCGGGGCGATCTGTCTGCCGGCGTATGCGAGCGAGTTCTACAAGCTGGACGAGGGCGAGCGTAATCGGGTCGTGGAGACGGCCATCGCAGCCGCAGCGGGGCGTGTGCCGGTCGTTGCTCAGTCCAACCATCCCGCGGCCCGCGTCGCTGCGGACGTGGCCCGGCGCAACGCCAATTGCGGTGCGGACTTGATCTCCTTTGCCATTCCGCGCCAGTTTGCGCTTACCGACGACGACCTTTTCGACTATTGCAGCACGATCATGGGTGCCGTGACGGTGCCGGTACTGATCCAGGACTTCAATCCGGGTGGGCCGAGCATGAGTCCCGCCCTCTGCGCGCGGCTGCACGAGGCGTATCAGAACTTCCACTACGTGAAGCTCGAAGAGCCGTTGCTGGGCCACAAGATCGCCGCCATGCGGGAGGCGACTCAGGACCAGGTGGGCGTGCTGATCGGCTGGGGCGGCATGTATCTGATGGAGCTGCTGGCGGAGGGGATCTGCGGCCTGATGCCCGGACTGTCCAAGGCGGACCTCCAAGCGCGGGTGTGGCGTCTCGCGCAGGCCGCCCAACTGGACCATGCACAAGACATCTACGAGGTCATCTTGCCGCTCGTGGTCCTCAGTCTCCAGAACCTCGAGCTTTCCCATCAGCTAGAAAAGCGCCTGCTGGTGGCGCGTGGTGTGCTCGACCATGCCACTGTCCGCCAACCTACCTATACGCCCAGACCGCAGGTGCTAGAGTACGCTGACCGGCTCAACCGGCGCGTGCTCGCGTTGCTGGATACGCTTGGCTTACCAGCGGCCTAGCTGTGTCGGAGGGAGCGCGATGCCGACAACAACAGTCTCCGACCGCGCGCACGCGCCGGCAGTCGAGGGTGCCGCGCCGGGGCGGCCTGATCCAGTGCCAACTGACGTGACACCAGCCGAGGACATCCTACCGCTCGGTCGGATTCAACCGTGGATATGCCGGGAAAGTATTGCTCCGCGTGTCTGGACGGAGGAGGACCGGACAGCACTGTGGATGGAGTCCAATGGCAGCGCGGGCTGCTATGGGGGCTGGGAACTGCTCTTTCCGGTCACTGCCCAGGCGGACGCTCCACTCCAACTAGAACTAGCGGCGGAGGCGACCGGGCTAGAGCGTGGGTCCGACGAACTCGTGGTCGAGGCGTTCTGGTACGACGATGACGGCACTGAAGTGAACTGGGACCCGGTGTTGCTGGACCGGGCCACTGCGGCTGGGGACGGCCGCTTGTTTGTGCGCTACGCCAAGGCGCTCCGGTACCCGGCCGGTGCGACGCGGCTCGGTGTCCGCTGCGGTTTGCGGTGGTCGCCGCGGGGGCGGGTGCGTTGGCATGGCTGGGGCTTGCAACGGACGGCGCCGCGAGCGCCGCGGACGCTGCGGCTGGGAGTTGCCTCGGGTCGCCCGCGCAGATGGGTGAGCGCGGCGGTAAGCATCGCCCACTATGTCGAGCAATGTCGGCAGGCCGGTGCAGCGGGTGTTGATCTCGTCTGCCTGCCGGAGACGATCCTGAGCTACAGCAGCCCGGACCGCAGCCCCGATGCCATCCACGCGCAGGCCGTCCTGGTGCCGGGGCCGTGGCTGGAGCCGTTCCGAGAGGTGGCCCTCGCCTACCGCATGGGTATCTGCTTCTCAGTACTCGAACGGGCCGGCGCTCACGATGAGTTGGTCTATAACACGGCCCTCCTCCTCGGACGCGAGGGGGAGTTGATCGGCACCTACCGCAAGGTGCATTTGGCCCTCGTGGAGGCGCGTCAGGGCGTGGCGGCAGGTCACGAGTTTCCGGTCTATCAGTTCGACGGCGTGACCGTGGGGATGGGCATCTGCATGGACTCCTCGGCTGCCGAGACCTGTCGGATCCTCGCTCAACGCGGGGCAGAGATCATGCTCATGCCGATCATGGGCGATTTTCGCGCTACTCGGTGGGTACACGGTGCCAGCGAGTTCGATACGGAGCGCTGGAAGCTGGTCCAGCGTGCCCATGCCTTTGACAACCACCTGTATGTCGTCGCCTGCCGCAACGCGAACTTCGGGAGCGCCATCACCGCGCCGTGGGGCGAGATCATTGCCTACAACGACGGGGACCGCGATCTCATCTGGGCCGACGTGGAACTGGACCGGCTGCGCTCACATCCGCTGGGCGCCTCGATCCAAGCGGTGCTCTCATCCATGCGCCGGCCCTATGTCTACGGCTCACTGGCCGACACGAACCATCCCGTTGGATCGCCCAGCCAGCGCGGCCGCTGAGTCTGAGGTGCCTCACCACTTGGATACTAGCCACTGGCGGCGACGGGGCGGTCGAAGCCGTCGCGGGGCTGAGGGAGCGCGCCGCCGTGGTTCCAGACGGTTTGCTCGGTGGTCAGCAGCCGGTCCAGCAATAGCTCCGCGTGCCGCTGGACTTCGTCCCGATAGGCCGGATCGCCGGCCACGTTGACCAGCTCCTGCGGGTCCCGCTCCAGGTCGTAGAACTCCACGGGGTTGTCGCGGCCCGAGTAGACGTACTTGTAGCGCGCGGTACGCAGGCACTTGCTCCGATGGGTGCGGTCGTTGCTCACGTATTCGCACAGGATGGCGTCTTTGGTCGGCGGTCGGGTGGTGGGTTCGGGGGTTTCCAAGATGGAGCGCAGGCTGATACCCGGAAGCTCGCCCGGCTGCGGAATGCCGGCGTAGTCGAGGATCGTCGGGGCGAGGTCAATGTGCTCCACGAGGCTATCCACTAGGCGCGGACCTTCCGGTCGCACCCCCGCCCCGGACTCACTGCCTGGCGGCACAACGATGTAGGGAGCGCGGATGACCTGCTCGGTGAAGTTGCCCTTCCCCAACATGCCGAAGTCACCCAGCATCTCGCCGTGGTCGGTGGTGAAGATGATGAGGGTGTTGTCCAGCAGCCCCCGGCGCGTGAGGGTGTCCATGATGCGTCCCATCATCGTGTCAATGAAGGACACCATCCCCCAGTAGTAGGCGATGATCTTGCGGATCAGGTCTTCGCCGCCTGGCCGGTCGAAACGGCTCGGCCGGTCACCGCCGGGGGCGTTGAGCTGGCGGGCGTACAGCAGGGGCGGAATCGAAATGGCGTCCTGCTCGTACATGCTGGCGTATGGCTCCGGCGGATCGAACGGTCCATGCGGTCCGCAGAAGCCGCACCAGAGGAAAAAGGGGCGCTCCGGGGTGCCGGTGTCCGGCCGCTCCAAATAACGCCAGGTGTTCTCCCCTATCCAGTAGTCCACGTATTCATCGGCAGCGAGCGTGTTCACAATGGCCGTGGATTGCTGGCGATACTCGGGCCTTCGGCGTTGCTCGTAGATGGATTCATAGGCGCCGGGGCGCTTCCGTTCGAGCCATTCCGCATAGACGGGGCCAAGCTGCGAGGGGCCAAACGGCGAACCCTCGGCGACCGTCCACCGCGAGCCTTTGCCCATCGTCAGGGCCGTCTCGTCGAAGCCCTTGGGTGGGAGCATGTGGATTTTGCCGAAGGCCGCCGTCGCGTAGCCCGATGCCTGCAACCGCTCCATGAACGTCGTCTCCCAGGGCGGGAGACCCGGCGTGGTGCCGATGACCGACTCCATATGCTCCATGCCGTGCTGATGGGCGTAGCGGCCGGTCTGCATACAGGCGCGGCTGGGCATGCACACCGGGTTCTGGATGTAGCCGTGCCGAAAGAGGGTGCCGCGCGCGGCCAGCTGGTCCAGGTGCGGGGTTCGCACGTGGGGGTTGCCGGTGACGCCCAGGGTGTCGTAGCGTTGCTGATCGGTCGTGACCAGCAGGATATTGGGGCGCCGTGGTGTATCTGCCATGGTATGACCATCCCTTTCTCGTGGAGTGAGGATACGCGGCGCGCTACGGGAGCGCAATCTTGCTATCCCCCACCCACCCGTCGGCTATAATGTCGTTGTTGGGTCTGCCTGCATCGCTACCGCTTGAACTGGCCAGCCCCTACGAGACCTCCGATGAACGCCAGAACCGTCCTCCACCCCCCCCCACCCGGCGAGTACGCTCACCTGGCGCCGCTCCCCGATCCGCCTCGGACGCCCGATATGCAGCAACACATCAGGATCGCGGCCTTTGACAGTTACTTGCGTGCCTACTTCGCCGACCGTTCCGATGTGCTGGTCTGTGGCGGAGGCTATCTTCGCCACGCGGCCGACAATCGCGCGGAGCGACTGGCGCCCGACTGCCTGGTCGCGTTCGGCGTCAATCCCGAGGCCATCGTGGCCCGCAACGGCTATGTGATTGGCGAGGTGGGCAAGCCGCCGGACTTTGTGCTGGAAGTGGCCTCACGGAGCACCGGGCGGCGGGACTACACCGTCAAGCGCGCGGGCTACGCCGATTATGGCGTGGGCGAATACTGGCGGTTTGACCACACCGGCGGCCGCTACCACGATGCGGCGCTGGCCGGGGACCGGCTGGTCAAAGGAGCATACGAGCCGATCAGGATCAATGAGGAGCCGGATGGCGTGCGGTGGGGGCACAGCCCGGTGTTGGGCCTGGACCTGTGCTGGGAGCGTGGTGCGCTGCGGTTCTACGATCCGGCGACCGGGGAGTATCTGCCGACCCCGGCGGAGCTACAAGACCAGCGCGACGCTGCCGAAACCCGCGCTGCCGGTGCTGAAAGCCGCGCTGCCATCGAACGTGCCGCCCGTCTGGCGGCCGAAGCCGCGCTGCGGCGGCTCCGGGAGCAGTTGCGCCGGCTGCAAGCGGAATAACCTCCGGGAGGTCACACCTAGCCGCGCGCATCCCTATCATGCTCGACACTGAGACTCTTGCATAACCTCCCAGACAGCGTTCGGTGGGGGCGGTGACTCCACCTCGCCAACCTGGGAGGGCCGGTTTTTAGATTCCCGCTTTCGCGGGAATGACGGGTTACGCAAAGGTCTCACGCTGGATTTTGGCCGGTATCGGAATGGTGGGAAGCGACGTTGACGGGGCAGGAGGAAGCGGTGGCTTTTGCCATCTGTCGGCGGCTCGCTAGTTGCGTGTGAGGGTGGTCGCAGTGCAGGGGAGGATGTGATGGCACGGTATACGCAGGTGGCGACGGTTTCGTGGCGTGGCGGGACCACTGGCGCGACGCCGGAGGAGAAGATCGCGGCCAATCGCGCGGGCCAACTGGAGCTGGTCGAGCGCGCTTGTCTCGACCGGCCCGATTTCGTCTGCATGACCGAGGTCATCACCTGGTACGGGCTGGGCAAGGAGCACTTATCACTCATCGCCGAGCCGCTCGATGGTCCCACCGTAGCGACCTTTGCTGAAGTGGCGCAGCGACACGCTTGCTACGTCGTTGTCCCGATCTACACCCAGGAAGACAGTCACATCTTCAACTCCCAGGTGCTGCTCGACCGGCGTGGTGAGATCGCGGCCGTCTATCACAAGATTCACCCGACGATTGGCGAGATCGAGATGGGCGTGACGCCGGGGACTGAGCCGGTGGTCGCGGACACCGACCAGGGCCGGGTGGGCTTTGCGATCTGCTTCGATCTCAACTTCCGGGACGTGGCGGAGGGGAACGCGGCGGGTGGCGCGGAGCTAGTGTTTTTCTCCTCGATGTACCCTGGGGGGCTACAGCTACAAATCTGGGCGCACGACTTCGGAGTCTTCATCGCCTCAGCCACACCCGGCGACCGGGCGCGGATCGTGGACCCGCTGGGGCGCGTGCTGACCGAGTCCGATGCGACGTATAACCCGATCCTGTCCAAGCGGCTGAACTTGGACTACGCGGTGATGCACCTCTCGGAGAACTGCGCGCAGTTCGAGGCGATCAAGCAGAAGTACGGTGCGGGAATTGAGTTGGATGTGACGCGGCCGGAGGCGATCTTCTGTATGTACTCGCACCTGCCCGACGTGACCTGTGAGGACGTTATCGGTGAGTTCGAGTTGGAGCTGCGGACCCTTTACTATCGTCGGGCCAACCACATCCGCGCCGCGGCACTTCCGCGGCGGAAGTAGATGAGAATTATATACACAACTTGACACCGGCGCACCAGTGCGGCAGGATGGTCGCTGGCCGGAACGGCTGCAATCAGCGAAAGATGAACATCATGCACCATGAAGAGGAATTAGATCGAACGCACGTGCCGTTGCCGGTGGTACATGCCGCCGTCGATGAACTCGGTTATAAAATCCATGGGCGCGGCTCAATGGTGTCCGCGATTGGCGGCGACCGTGCCCGGAAAAAGCCGCGCAACGAAGACTGGCGGCCCGTGTATTGCCGCTACAACAACCGCCGGTGCCGATGGGTACCGAAGGCGGCGCTCGGACTCATCAGCCGTGACCTGTACCGGAAACTGCCAGGGGAAGAACTGTCAGCCGCGTATCCTCAGAAGAAGCGGACCGCCGACCAGTATTGGGCAGCACATGGCGGCGAGGCGGCAAAGCAGGTGGCCCTCGCCCCGAACTACTGATTGAACCGGAGACACTAGCGTCGCGGCGGGCGCTTGGGCAACTTGCGGTTCGCGTTGGGATGGTGCGGCTTATTGGTAGTGAGCCACGATCCTACTGCAAAGAAGCACCTTCATGTGGCTCACAAAGCGTACCTCCCTCAAGGCCGCCATTGCCATAACTACCGCTATCCTAGTGGGGCCACAGCGCAGGGCGCAGAGCGGTCATTGTTATGATGAGCCTGACGACCCCAATTCATGGGAAGACCATGATTGCCCAGACCCAAGCGAATGGCGCCCCACCTGGCAGCGGCCAACCCAAGTACCGCTGCCACGACGGTACCTCCGTTCCGTGCCAACATTAGCGCCGGAACCAACACCAACGCCTACGCCAAGGCCCGCTGCCGGTGCTAAGTGGCTGCCGCTTGCTGGCTGGTGGCAGCACATAACCCGCATTGACGCCCTAGACGGTATAAGAACAGATGCGTTTTTCCTAGAAGCTACCGAACGCTCCGGCTATGGGCGGGGGTATCCCCGCTTATTGCTGATGTGTCTAGGCGGCTCGCTAACTAAAGCGGTCATTATAGATTGGAAAGCATGGCTCGGTTACGACAATAATGAAGTTGTACCAGTAGCGCACCGCATATCAGACGAGTACATCGCTCATATGCGATGGCTTAGTCTCTCAGATAATCTTACTTTGCTAGACCCTTCCTACGTCGAGTCATTCCTAGAGGATTTAGGTGCAAGGAGGGATAACCATAAGCTCGTTGCGCGGGTGCGGCGTTTCGATGACCAGACTATCACCGCGACATGGAATTTTGCTGGAGCACGAGTAGCGGTAGCAGAGCTAACGGACACGTGTAATCCCCGCTATAGGAGCTAACACAATGAGCACGCTAGTAGCCTGTAGTATACTGTAAGTAGTGGGTAGGTGTAAGGGCGTGAGGTCTGGCCCCACGCCCCCATTCACTTCAAGCCAGTGTCAGTAGCTTCTATCTCGCGTAGTAAGCTTTCTCTATCTGGCATCTTGGTAATCACCTTCCGTCGGAAGAGGGAGCAACACGGCCGGTGTAGCCATGCCTCGCCTGCCTCTGCTACAATGCGGCACAGACGAACATCTGTTCAATAATCGCCGTTGTGCTCGCCCCGCACTCCATGCGAATGGAGCGGGCCGGGGGTGGGACTCACAGGGGCAGGTTTTTGTCTGCATCGGGATTTTCGGGATGGCGGGGTGGTCAGGATGGCTACCGGCTGGTTCCTGGTCCTCACCCCCGGCCCCCTCTCCACCATGTGGAGAGGGGAGGAGATTCCCGCTTTCGCGGGAATGACGGGAGGCAGGGCGCGATGAATCGCGCCCCTACAGTAGACCTACCCTTGTGAGGGGAGTGTGCTGCCCGTCATTTCCGCGCTCTTGCCGTTCAATCCTGCGCCGGCAGGAGGACGGTATACTCTCACCCCTGCTAATGAGTCACTGGCAGCTATTAGGGAGTGGTCATGGGCGAGTTCGCTGACCTCAGCCAAGAAGTCCGGGACGTCTGGGACCGCAATGCTGCGTTCTGGGATGAGCGGATGGGCGAGGGCAACGACTGGCACCGGCTGCTGATCGCTCCGGCGCAGGAGCGCCTGCTGGCGCTGCAACGGGACGAGCTGGTGCTGGATGTTGCCTGCGGCAATGGCCAGTTCGCGCGCCACATGGCCCGTCTCGGCGCACGGGTCGTCGCCTCCGATGTTGCTCCGCAGATGATCGAGCACGCGCGGGCACGTACTACCGCGCACGCCGACCGCATCGAGTATCGCGTGCTCGACGCGACGAGCCGCGAACAGTTGCTCGCGCTGGGCGAGCGCCGTTTCGACGCGGCGGTGTGTACGATGGCGCTGATGGACATGGCCGCTATCGAGCCACTGCTGGCGGGGTTGAGCCGGCTGCTGAAGGTTGGCGGTCGGTTTGTGTTCTCGGTGCCCCATCCCTGCTTCAACGCCGTGGCACCCCGTATGAAGAAGGTGGTGGAGATCGAGGAGCGGGACGGAGAGATCGTCACGGAGTATGCGATCAAGGTCTCGTCGTATATCCGACCGACCGCGGCGAAGGGGGTAGCAATGTTCGGCCAACCGGCGCTGCAATACTACTTTGAGCGACCGCTCAGTCTCCTGTTCAACACCTGCTTCCGTGCCGGCTTTGCCCTCGATGGCCTCGTCGAGCCGGTCTTCGAGCTTCCGCCGCGGCCGGAGCGGCCCGGTAGCTGGGAAAACTACCCGGAAATCCCGCCGGTGCTCGTGGCCCGGATGCGGCTCCTGCCGTCGAGTCCGTAGCGAGCCGCTCTGTCCCCCCGGCCTCTTCCGTCGGAAGGAGGAGCAACGTGGCCGGTGTAGCCATGCCTCGCCCGCCTCTGCTACAATGCGCCGCAGATGAACATCTGTTCAACCACCACCGTCGCACTAGCACCCCTCGCCACTACTTGTGCAGAGAGGGTGCGGTACATTGACAGCAGCCGATGAACCTCGATCAGCTACTCAACCGGTTACGGGAGACGCCCTCTTTCCGCGACAATCTGACGGCCTGGCGCTTGGAGCCGCCGCGGGAGGCGGCGTATGCCGCGTGGCCAGCGGGCCTCGATCCACGGCTCACAACAGCACTGGAACGCCGTGGCATCGGCCGCCCCTATACCCATCAGGCGTCCGCTATCGAGGCGATTCAGGACGGACGAGATGTTGTCGTGGTGACGGCGACAGCGTCCGGGAAGACGCTCTGCTACAACGTGCCGGTACTCCAGTCCATCCTCGACGATGACGCCAGCCGGTCGCTCTACCTCTTCCCGACCAAGGCGCTGAGTCAGGATCAATATAGCGAGCTGCACGGTCTCATCGAGACGCTGGGGGTGGACGTTAAGACATTCACCTACGACGGCGATACCCCCAGCAGCGCCCGGCGAGCGGTGCGATTGGCCGGACACATCGTCATCAGCAACCCGGACATGCTCCATACCGGTATCCTGCCGCACCATACGAAGTGGCAGCGCCTCTTCGAGAACCTGCGCTACATTGTCATTGACGAGCTGCATCACTATCGCGGCATCTTTGGCAGTCACGTCGCCAACGTCCTGCGCCGGCTGCTGCGGGTGTGTGCTTTCTACGAGTCCGCTCCGCGGATCATCTGCTGCTCGGCGACCATCGCCAATCCGTCGGAGCTGGCCGAGGCGCTGACCGGCCGCCCGTTCGAGACCGTTGACAACGATGGCGCCCCGCGAGGTGGCCGCCATTTCATCTTCTACAACCCGCCCGTTGTCAACCGGCAGCTGGGTATTCGCAAGAGTGCCGTCACCGAGGCGGCGAGCCTGGCCACGCAGATGTTGAGCAATGACATTCAGACGATCGTCTTTGCCCGCTCGCGAGTCCGTACCGAGGTGCTGCTGACGGCGATCCGGCGCCGCTCCAAGCTACCCGACGACCAGGTGCGGGGCTACCGTGGCGGCTATCGGCCCTTGCAGCGCCGCGAGATCGAGCGCGGCCTGCGCTCGGGACAGGTGCGCGGCGTCGTGGCGACGAATGCCCTGGAGCTAGGTATTGACATCGGCCATCTCGACGCGGCCATCCTGTGCGGGTATCCGGGCACGATTGCGAGCACGTGGCAGCAGTCCGGCCGCGCGGGCCGGCGCACGACGACCAGTGTCGCCATTTTCGTCGCGTCGTCGTCGTCGCTGGCACAGTTCGTCGTCACGCATCCCGACTACTTCTTTGCACGCTCGCCGGAGCACGGGCTGGTCAATGCCGACAACCATTACCTCCGCATGAGCCATCTCGCCTGTGCCGCCTTTGAGCTGCCGTTCGAGGACGATGAGCATTTCGGCGAGGAGGGCACTGGGCGGGCGCTGGCGCAGCTGGAAGACGCGGGTGTGCTCCAGCACGAGGGGGCGAGCTGGTACTGGACCGGGGAAGACTACCCGGCGGAAGCGGTCAGTCTGCGCTCGGCTCAACGCGAGAACGTCGTCATTGTGGATGTCACCGCACCGCAGCCGCAGGTGCTCGGCGAATGTGACCCCTTCAACGCGCCCATGCTGGTGCATGAGGACGCGATTTATATGCATGAAGGGCAGCAATATCACATCGCCAAGTTCGACTGGGAGCAGAAGCGCGCCGAGGCCAAGCGGGTGAACGTGGACTACTACACCGATGCCGATCTGAGCTTTAACGTAGCCGTGCTCCAGGACGAGGGACGGGACCTTGGAGCGCCGCTGGAGCAAGGCTGTGGCGAGGTGCGCCTGGCGTTTACCTCCACCATTTACAAGAAGATCAGGATGCTGACCGGCGAGAACGTCGGCTGGGGCAAGATTGATCTACCGACCCAGGAGATGCATACCACCGCCTACTGGACGGCCGTACCGGAGAATCTCGCCGCACAACTCGGCAGCCAACAACTGCAAGGTGGGTTGCTCGGCCTCTGCAATCTGCTGGTCAACGTCGCGCCGCTCTTCCTGATGTGCGACCCGCGCGACATAGTCGCCATACCCCAGGTCAAGAACCCGTTTACCGGCCGGGCGACAATCTTCCTCGCCGACAACTACCCAGGCGGCGTGGGCTTTGCGCGCCAACTCTTTCAGACCCACCGGCTGGTCTTCGCGGCGGCCCGGCAGCTGGCGCAGGACTGCGGCTGCGAGGATGGCTGCCCCTCCTGCACTGGACCGCGCGACGAAATCGGTCCGCAAGGCAAAGACGGCGCGCTGCAACTGCTGGCGGCGGCGTTGTAGGGCGCAGACGGAGGTAGCCCCCACCCTAGTCCTCCCCCGTTGCGACGGGGGAGGGAGGTGCCGGCCCCGGCACCGCAGTTGCTACGCCGCCGCCCTCCCGCCGCAGCGGGGGGACCATAGGGGGCCGGATTCAGGGCGCCGGGGCGACGGTGAAGCCCACGGCTTCGATAGTCCGACGCAATGTTGTCGTGCTGACGTCGCTCGACTCATACTCAATCTGGACTGTCCGCTCGGCAACGTCGGGTTGCACCACCAGAACGCCGGGTTGTTGATAGAGCGTGCGCGTGACCGTCCTCGCGCAGCCCTCGCAGTGCAGATCACGAACCTGGAATAACGCGGTTGTCTTCGCCATAGCCACCTGTCTACCGGCACGGTATTGCCGCTACCCTAGATTCTGCCATGAAGGATGATTCGGGCGCCGCGCCGCGCCAGACCAGCCGCCGCCGGCGCCGGCTGCAAACGATGCTGCGATGGCAGGCGCTCGGCACACGGCTGCTCGCGCTGCTGGCAGTGCTAGTGCTGCTTGGTGGCGGAGTAGCCTGGCTGATACGCGGCACCGGCAACCCGCTCATCGGGATCATGTTCCTGGTCTTGGGCCTCGTCATCGTTGGCACAGTGATGCTGTTCCTGCAAGTGCTGCGGGTGATCGGGGGACAGGAGCGGTGAGCACCGTCAGGATGTGCTTAGGTCGCGGAGAGCCACGTGCCGGCGCAGATTTGGGCGGCGGTGCGGATGGCTTCGATGGTGCTCGTCGGGTCGGCGATTCCCTGGCCAGCGATGTCGAAGGCGGTGCCGTGATCCACGGACGTGCGGACAATCGGTAAGCCCAACGCGACGCTGACGCTCTCCTCGAAGCCGTGAACCTTCACCGGAATGTGGCCTTGGTCGTGGAACATTGCGATCACGGCGTCGAACTCGCCGCGCATGGCGCGTACAAACACCGAATCGGCCGGGAGTGGTCCCGTTGCCGCGATCCCGGCGGCGCGGGCCGCTTCGACCGCCGGGCCAATCTCCTCGATTTCTTCGCGTCCTAGATGGCCTCCTTCGCCGCCATGGGGGTTGATGGCCGAGACGGCGATGCGCGGCTGTGCCAGTCCCCAGGCGCGGAAGTGGTGATCGGTCAGTTGGATGCGGCTCAGGACACGCTCCCGGGTGATGCGGTCGAGAGCCTCGCGCAGGGAGTAGTGCGTGGAGAGATGGACGGTGCGGAGCTTGCCGCTGACGAGCATGGTGGCCTGCTCCGGCGCGTCGAGCACGCGGCCGAACAGCTCCATGTGGCCCATGTCCTTATAGCCGGCGAGCTGCGTGGCCTCTTTGTTGATCGGCGCGGTCACAATTCCTGCAACCTCGCCGGCGCGGGCCAGGTCCAGCACCCGTAGGACGTAGGCCATCGCCGCCGCGCCGGCCTCGGCGGATAGCTCACCCGCCCGGACGTTCGGTTGGACGTTGGCTAGATCAAGCACGTCGAGGACGCCGGGACCGTAGACGCCGTCGCTCGGCTCATCCACCGGGCGCACGGCCAGCGCCGCGGCGGCGTCCAGACTATGGCTGACCTGCTCAAGGCAGTGGGCATCGCCGACTACCAGTGGGCGGCACCACTCGTGGAGCGGCGCGGATATGAATGCCTTGACCAGCACCTCCGGCCCAATGCCGGCCGGATCGCCCATCGTACACGCCAACAGCGGTCTGTTGCTGCTTCCCATCGTGCCGGGGTCTCCTCTGACTGCTTGTTCTGCGCGGCATTGGATTCTATCGAATGGTGCCAAGGGAGCAGTTCTGCGCGGCGTGTTTGACGCTGGCCACCTGCCCACCGCGATGGGGCTATGGTGGAGACGGACGTGCGACTAGGCTCTGGATCAGGTCCAGGGTGCGACGCGTAGCGTCCGGCGCTCCTAGACGGGCTGCGCGTTGTCCCATTTCCCAGCAGAGGTCCGGTTGTTGAAGCAAGAGGTCTATGGCGTCGGCCGTCTCCTGAGGGCTGGGAGCATAGAACCCGGCCTGTCCTTGCACTACGTAGGGGATATTGCCGGCCTCTTGCCCACCAGCCGGGCGGCTCAGGACCAAGGGCCGCCCCACAGCGAGGGCCTCGCTGACCGTGACCGAGCCGGGTTTCGTGGCGATGATGTCCGCGGCAGTCATTAGGTCGGCCGTAGACGGCACGTATCCATAGACCCGCACCGGGAGCGGCCAGGCGATCCCTTCCAGTGCGTTTCGAGAGCGCACGTTGCTACCGGTAACGACCGCGATCTGAAACTCGTGTCCTTGTCGCGCCAGCGCGGCGACCGCCCGCACCCGCTTGACTAAGCTGCCGGCCCCAGCGCCGCCGCCCATGAACAGGACGAGTGGTAGGCCAGGGTCGAGGTCGAGGCGCCGGCGCATCTCCGTCTGGCTGGCTGGGACAGTGCCAACACTACTCGCAGGATCGTGCGGGCCTGGTGGTGTCGTCGGCACATGGCGGCGGCCGTATTCGGGGCGCAGGGGGATGCCGAGGCGAGCGATCCGCTGCGGTGCAGCGCCAAAGCGCATGAGCGTGGTCGCGGCGGCCTCCGAGCCAGCGACGTAGTGATCCACACCGTCGGTTACCCAGACGCGATGCACGTCAACGAGGTCCGTCACGACGGTCACGATGGGCTTGTCGGCGAGGAACGACGACTGCCGGCGGGCCGCAGTCGCCGCGCGGACCATGAGGGGGTGAACTGAAACGACAACGTCCGGCGGCTGCGCTTCTGCGGCGGCCACGACCCGGCGGACCAAGGATTGACCGGCCAAAGCGCGATAGACGAGCATGCCCAGCGGGGTGTCGGTGGCGGCATAGATGGCCGACCACAGCCACGGAACATGGACTATGGTTGGCTCGTAGAGATGAGCGAAGTGGTCCGACCAGCGCGGCTTGGCGGGAGCGAGGACGTCGAGCACGTCCATGGCGAACCGGCCCGGCCTGGCTTTGACAGCCGCGGCGAGGGCCTCGCCCACTACGACATGCCCGGCTCCTGTACGGGCGGCCGTCAGGAGCAGCACACGTGTCACCGGTGTTAGCCCGAATCTACCTTGCCGGCGGCGACCGGTTCAGTCGCTGCGCCGTTGGACGCCGTCTGCTCTTTCTGTGCCCGCATGTCCCGGCTCCGCTCGGTTTCCTGCTCGGTGCCCGGACGGAGGTGTCCTACTGCGGCCTCGATCTCCGGAATGCTTGCCTCCAGCGCCTGGACCACCTCGAAGTCGAGGGCCTGACCGGCATCATCCTTGATGATAGCGAGTGCCCGCTCGATAGAGAAGGACGGCTTGTAGTAACGCTTCATGCGTAGAGCGTCGTACACGTCAGCTACAGCCAAAATGCGGCCTCCCAGCGTCAGGTCGGCGTCGTGGAGGCCGTCGGGGTAGCCCTTCCCGTCCAGGCGCTCGTGGTGCTGCCCAGCGATAATCGGGATGTCCTCGAAACCGCGCAGGAATTTGATGTTGGTCAAGATGTCGCGCGTGAAGCGCGGATGCGCCTTCAACTGTTCCCATTCTGCTTCCGTGGGCCGACCGGCCTTGGTCAGTACGGAATCGGGGACGCCGATCTTGCCGTAGTCGTGCAGCAAGCCGGCCAAGCGGATGCGCTCGACATCATCGCCCTCCAGCCCCAGCTGCCGCGCGAGGATTTCCGACGAAGCGGCCACGCGCTGTGAGTGCCCGCTCGTTTCCCGGTCGCGTGCGTCTACGGTACTGGCGAGTGCGGTGACGAGGCTCAGAAACGAGTCGCGCTGGGCCTCGTACAGTTGAGCATTCTCCAAGGCAATTGCCGCCGAGGCCACGATGGCCTTGAGATCGGTCAAGTCCTGGTAATCGAACGCTGCGCCGCCGTGCTTGTTGATGACTTGGAATACTCCCAGCCGGTCACCCTGGCTGTTGTCCATGGGCATGAGCAGCATGGACCGCGTGCGGTAGCCGGTTTTCCGGTCCCACGTCTTGTCAAACCGAGGGTCCTGGTAGCAATCGGGGATCAGCAGAGTGACACCGGTTTGTGCGACGTGACCAGCCAGGCCGGTGCCGAGGGGCAAGCGGATTTCCTGAAGCTCCAGCTTGGAAGCGGCGCGTGTCCATAGCTCTTGGTGTTCGTGGTCTACGAGATAGATCGTGGCCCGGTCGGCAGCCAGTGCCTCAGTAGTCTTCGTGGCAATTAGCGGCAGCAGCACGTCCAGCTTCATTTCGGCCGCGAGCAGGCGGGTGATGTCCAGCGCCTGCTCCAGCCGTTCTTGCCGGCTACGCAAAGCCTCGACCTCGGCTGCGAGCTGATCCCGACTGGGCAGCCCTGTCGCGTCGGTGCTTTGTGTCATCCCAAGCAGCCCCTACCTACGCCAAGAGCGGAGAGCGTCGTGGGTTCCGGGCAGCGCAGGCCCGGCAGCCGCGGCGGCTCCGGCAGAACCGCTGGCTCTGATCGCCGCACAGTGTAACGCACCCGTCTATCGCTCAGATACGCCGGCCGAGCACTCAGTATAATGACGGCGCCTCCAACCCTGTGCTATGGTCGTTTAATAGAGTGTAGTCTCTTTCCCGTGTCGTCTTGTACAGCACCGCAACGTCCGACCTACGCAGCGAAGGTAGACAACTGTGGCCGTACCACACTTCATCCCCATCCAGACTGTGCGGCGGCCGGCACAGTCTCCGACACCCACCGCGCCGCCCGGCCTGGCTCCGGAGCACACTGCCGCTGTGGAGGCGGCCCTGCCAGTGGACGCCGCTATTGCCGTGCGACGTGCTCGACTCGGTGACGTGCCGGAGATCAAGGGCCTGATTGACTTCTACGCGGCGCAGAACCGGATGCTCTTCCGTGCTCAGGCGGAGCTATACGAGACGATCCGCGAATACCATGTGGCCGTCTGCGAGGAGGCCGACGGTGCTGCACGGGTCGTAGGCACTGGTGGACTGCATGTCACGTGGGAAGACTTGGCCGAGATCAGGGGGCTGGCGGTGGCGCCGGGCGCGGCCGGGCGCGGCGTCGGCACCAAGCTGGTCCGCGCGTGCTTGGCGGAGGCGGTCGAGCTGGGATTGCGTCAGGTCTACACGCTCACGCTCGTCCCGGAGTTCTTCGAGCGGCTCGGGTTCGAGCGGGCTGAGCGTGACTCATTGCACATCAAGGTGTGGTACGAGTGCTATAAGTGCCCGAAGTTCGCCAACTGCGACGAGATCGCGATGATCCGTCCGGTGGGGCCGGAGCGGCCGTAGCGAGCCGGGCATCCTGTCGTGCCACCTCCGGCGGTCGCTTTGACAGGGACAACCATTTAGTTCCACAAATCAGCTTTCCCCCATCAGACCCCAGCAAGCCCGTTGTCGGATAGGGTATGGCTTGCAACGAGCCGCGCCAGGTCGCGTTGCGCCGGCATCCCCCTTGACTCCTGGCCACATTGTTGATATACATATGTATCACATGGATGCGCCCAGCGGTGGACGGCCTCTCCGGCCCGAACGGCGGCGCAACCTGGATGCCAGTGAGAGTTGGCATGACCGGGCGAGTTGGCCGGTGCCCTCGCGGACGCCGGAGGGAGAAAGCGCCTCAAGTAACGGGGTCAGCGCATGAATCATGACTAGAGCATCCAGGGAGTCCATCTGGAGCGTACCGACGAGGTGGCAAACGATCTACTTCACCCTGTTCAACGTCTGTTTCATCGCCGGTACAACTCTGACGATCTCGCAGGAGTGCTGCTTAGATCGCTCGTCGGACGGAGCAGTCAAATCGCTATTGGATATAATTCAGGGAGGCGCGACGGCGGCAGTTTTTTCGGCGGCGATTGCTCTCGTTGTCACGGAGGGTTGGACGATGCTTTCGACGATTCTCACGCGGAAGACGGAAGAGTATCTTGCCAAGCGATACGAGCAGGGTCGGGCTGAGGCGTTGGTGGAAGTGGAAGCATGGAACCGGCGCCGCCTAGCCGCGGAGGCTCAAGGCGAGCCGTTCGATGAGCCGCTACCAGCGGCTACCAAGCAGCCCTCAACGTGAGTCCCAGGTAGAAGGAAGTGCCGTCTCTCCGCCGCCGGTGGGACCATCGAGGGGCCAGGCGAGTGATACGTGGCCCCTACCCTAACCCTCCCCCGTGCTGACGCACAGGGGAGGGAACACACCGTCCCCCTGCCGCAGCGGGGGGGGGGACTATAGGAGGGCTTGCACCCAACGCGACTCTCATCTTCGTCCCCTGCTACGCTGCGGTCCAGCCGCCGTCCACATAGAGCACTTGGCCGGTGATGAACGCGCTCGCCTCCGAGGCGAGGAAGACGGCCATGCCGACGAGGTCCTCCGGCTGTCCCGGTCGTCCGAGCGGGGTCCGACTGACGACCCACTCCTTGAAGACCGGGTCCTCGAAGAGCGGCGCCGTGAGCGGTGTTTCGATCCAGCCGGGCGCGATAGCGTTGACCCGAATGGCGTGCTGCCCCCACTCCACCGCGAGCGCCATCGTCAGTTGACCGACGGCGCCTTTCGTTGCACCGTAGACGGCCCGCTGTGGCATACCTTGACGGGTGGTGAGTGAGGCGATGTTGATGATCGAGCCGCCGCGTCCGGCCGCGATCATCGCGCGACCGGCGGCCTGACAGGCGACCAGCGTACCGCGCAGGTTGACGTTGACGATCTGCTCGAAGTGTGCGGTCGGCACATCAACCGTTGGCTCGCGGATATTCATGCCGGCGACGTTGGCCACAATGTCGAGGCGACCAAGCTCCTGCACGGCCCGGTCTATCAGCGCTGCGACGGCTGCGGAGTCGGCAACGTCCGTCGGGACGGCGAGCGCCCGCCGGCCCTGCGCCGCGGCGCTCGCGGCCACATCTGCGAGGGCGCTGGAGGTGCGGCTGGCCAACACCACGTCCGCGCCCGCCGCAGCGAGCCCCAGCGCCAGCGCCTTGCCGATACCCCGACTTGCGCCGGTCACGAGCGCAACTTTGCCATCCAACTCGAACATGCCCGTTCTCCTGATGCGCCGTCATCTGCCATATCCATCTGGTGACAGCCTGGCAGTATACCCTGGCCGCAGTCGGGTATGGTGTAGATTAGCCGTGAGCGACATAACATCCGGCTGGTTGGTTGGAAGGTGCGGGAGGGGCATTGATGGCTGCGCGATACGAGGACCCGGGCTGGTGCGAGCAACAGCGCCTGCGCCTCGATTACAGCTATGTCATGGAGGACACGATTGGTATCCCCGCGGGCGTGAGTCGGCGCGAGCTTGCCGATGCAGCCACGGGGATGGCGGCGATTGACGCGCGGGTGCGCGCCGAGCACCAGGCCGGAGTCCTCGGCTTCATGGACCTCCCCACGGCTATGACGGCCGAGGTGCCGCGCCTCGTCGAGACGGCGGCCCGGATCGCGGCGGCCGGTGACGCGCATGTAGTCCTGGGGATCGGCGGCTCGTATTTAGGCGCACGGGCGCTCTTTGAGGCGCTGGCGCATCCCTATCACAACGAGCTGCCGCCGGCGGAGCGCCAGGGTCGTCCGCGTCTCTACTTCGCCGGCAACGGGATGGATACCGATGCACTGCGAGGTTTGCTCGACCGCTTGCCGACCCGGCCCGGCGCCGATTCGGGCGGTCGCTTTACGCTCAACGTCATCTCCAAGTCGGGAGAAACGTTGGAAACGGCGCTCGCGTTTCGGCTCCTGAGACAGCGTGCAGAGCGGGTGTGGGATGCTGACGCACGGCGGGCTATCGTCGCCACGACGGATGCCGCGCGGGGACGTCTGCGTGACTTGGCAACGGATGCCGGCTATGAGACCTTCGAGATACCCGACAACGTTGGGGGGCGTTACTCGGTACTGACCGCTGTGGGCCTGCTGCCGGCGGCGGTCGTAGGCATTGACATCGCCGAACTGCTGGCCGGAGCGCGCTACATGGCCGGTCTGTGTACGGCGAGCGACCCTTTCCTCAACCCGGCCTACTTGCTGGCCATGCTCCATGCGCTGATGTACCGGCAGAAAGGGCGCACGATCTCGGTATTCGCGGCGTGGAGTCCCCGTCTGGAGGCCGTGGGATTGTGGTACGACCAGCTGCTGGCTGAGAGCCTGGGGAAGGACGGCATTGGTCCGACGCCGCTGACGGTCGTGAACTCGCGGGAGCTACACTCGCGTGGGCAGCAGCACCAAGAGGGTGCCCACGACAAGCTGATTACGAACGTGGTCGTGGCCGAGCCGAGCTATGAGCACGTGGTGCTCCCGGAAGTGCCCGGCGATGCGGATGGCCTGAACTACTTGGCCGGCCGGACGTTGCACGACGGCCAGCAGGCGGCCATCGAGGCGACTGCCTTTGCCTATCGCCGCGCCGGCCGCCCGACGCTCGACATCACGCTGCCTACTGTGCGCCCGTTCACGGTAGGCCAACTGATCTACCTGCTGGAGTTGACCACTGTCGTCGAGGGCTGGCTGCTCGGTGTCAATCCGCTCGACCAACCGGGCGTGGAGGCCTACAAGAACTTCATGTTCGGCCTGCTGGAACGACCGGACGCGCCGCAGTTTGCCCGCTACCGCGCGGCGCTCACCGCCGCCGGCCCTCGGTCGGGCGAGTTCCGGTGGTAATCTGGCTTGTCCTCACCCCCCGGCCCCCTCTCCATCGCCGAGCGTATAGAGAGGGGGAATTCACCGGAGATGGGAGGGAATGAAGCCAAGCCGCCGGGCAACCTTGGCTGCTGCCTCTGCCGGTGGCAGGTGCGTGTTGTCAATCGTCAGTGGGGCTCTGTCGAGCGGCGGGAGCTTGGCCTCATAGGTCTTCATCGACTCGCGTAGATGCTCTGCTGATTGCAGCTTGTTGGAGCGGGATGGCTCCTGAACCCGCCTGAATAGCTCTTCGAGATCGCAACCGAGGTGGACCGGATAGGCCACGCCGCCAGTGCGCTCGACGCGATTGATGACATCCTGGATAAAGTCGGCTCGTACCGTTCGGTCAGGGGCGAACGTGAAGATCACGCCCTCAACGCCTTCTTCGATAGCGCGGTCGAATACCATGAGCCAAATGCGCTCTCGCAGGTCAATAAAGGGGCAGGTCTTGAAGTCGAATACCGCAGCAACCAGATCAACCGTCAGGTGGTTATGAAACAGCTTGAAGCCGGTCAGCGTAGCCAACTCGCGGCCCACGGTCAGCTTGCCAACTCCAGGCGGTCCGTAGAGGATAACTAGCTTCATGCTTGCCTCGCGTGCAGTCCTGTAGCCCTACCCCCTGGCCGCCTACACCTCACTCCATCGAGGGCCAGTCGAGCATCAGGACCTGCACTGGCTCGTCCTTTTCGATGCGGGTCGTCTGCCGTGGTACGACGACGAGCCCGTTGGCGCGGTGCATGGAGGTGAGAATGCCCGACCCTTGCTCGCCCGTCAGGTGCGCGACCCACTCATCGCCGTCACGGGTCACGATGGCGCGCATGTAGTTCTCACGGCCGCTGCGGTTGGAGATGCGGTGCGCCGCCCGAGCGCGAACGGCTGTCTTGGCCAAGCGGGTGTGGCCGGCCAGTGTGAGGAGGGCCGGGCGTACCAGAATCTCGAAGCCGACCATCGTCGAGACCGGGTTGCCCGGTAGTCCGATGAAGGGCACGTCGAGCAGCGTCCCGAAGGCGACCGGCTTGCCGGGGCGCATGTCAATGGACCAGAACGCGACGTCGCCATCATGAGCCAGGATGTTTTTGACGACGTCGTAGTCACCCATCGAGACGCCGCCGGTGGTCACGATCATGTCCGCCCGCTGGCCGCGCCACAGTAGCTCGCGCAGGGACTCGACCGTATCGGCGGCGATACCGAGCATGAGTGGCTCGCCGCCGTACCAACGCACCAGTGCCGCCAGCGAGTAGCTGTTGGCGTTGCGAATGAGGCCGGGGGCGAGCGGCCGGTCAATCTCGACCACCTCGTCGCCGGTGGAGAGAATTGCGACACGTGGTCGCTGCACCACTGCGACGCTGGTCCTGCCCAGGGACCCGAGCACTCCCACCTCAGCCGGCCGGATCACCGTCCCCCGCGCGAGGATCGTGTCGCCTTGACGCTGATCCTCGCCGGCGTGCCGTACATTGTCATCGTACTTGACCGCCTTGAAGACGCGCACCGCACGCTGCGCGGCAACGGCTGCTGCCGCCTCTGCCGCGCCGTGCCAGCCGCCGAACGCCACGCCGTCGGTCAGCTCGTAGGGCACGATGCTATCGGCGCCGGGCGGGAGCGGGGCGCCGGTCAGGATGCGGTAGCAGGTGTTGGCCGTTACCGGCTGCTCGGTGGTGGCGCCGGCCGGTAGCTCACCTAGCACGGCCAGCATCACCGGCCGGTCATCGCCGGCGGCCTTGACGTCGGCAGCGCGTACCGCGTAGCCGTCCATCGCCGAGTTGTCGAACGGGGGCACGTCGTTCGGCGCTACCACGTCCTCGGCGAGCACCCGGCCCAAGGCGTCCAGGATCGGCACGTGCTCTGACGGGAGAGGCGAGAAGTGGGCGAGGATACGCTCACGCGCCTGGTTGACGGTGAGCATCAGGTCGGTCGCCGGGCCGGACGGTGCTGCCGGCGGCGGCGCGTTGCCAGTGGTGCTAATCATCGCTCTTCCTCGGTCGTGGGCTTCACTGCCCTCTCTACGACTCAACAGTGGGGAGTGCAGTGGATGGTGAGGCTCCCGTGCGGAGCTTCCGCAGGATGTCCCAGTAGGCGCCGCGGGCGCCTTGCTTGATCTCCTGGACTAGCTCGCTGTTGTCATTGTAGTTGTAGTTGGCGCCGGTTTCTCCTTTGCGCCCGCCCACGAAGAAGCGTGCATCGTCACCCACTAGCTCGCGCAAGTAGTCCACCGCGGCGGCGGCGGTCTCCCCGGCCCGGCGGCGCCCGGCGGCCTCGCTCGTGGTGCGCTGTTCGTCCGGGCCAACCGCGTGGTCGCCGAGCGCAGCCGACAGATAGAACACCGGCTCAACGAGGTCATCGTTGTTGGTCAGCACGCCATGCAGGTGCGGATTGGCCGGGTCCAGCCGGCCCTGCCCAGCAGCAAGCGAATCTTGACTGATGGCAGTGCCGGGATAGAGGCGCACGCCCATTGCGGCGCCGACGCAATCCGGCTCCAGGCGCTTCATCAGCTCGATACTCTCCCGTAACGTCTCGCGTGTCTCGCCGGGGCCGCCGAGCAGGAGATCGTACATGAAGGTGAGGCCGGCGCGGCGACAGGCATCTGCCGTGGCGACGAGCGTATGGACGCCGAAGACGCGACCCAGCGATTGCAGCATGGTCGGATTGCCGGCGTCACCGCCGAAGTTGATCCCCACGCACCCGGCCCGGCGCAGCAGAACCGCCAGATCGTAGTCAAAAGGGATCGGCGACGCATAGGTGTACCAACGCACGCGCTCGTGCAGGCCGTGCTCGATGAGTGCCGTGCATACGGCGCGCGCGTGGCGCCGCGGTAAGTTGAACTCGGCGTCGCAGAGGTGGAACGTATCAACGCCGTTGGATAGCAGGGACTCGATCTCGGCCAGCAACGCATCCACCGGCCGGAGGCGATAGCGCCGGCCCTTGGCAATCGGGTCCACGCAGTAGGTACAACGCATTGCACAGCCCCGCTTGGTCTCGATACCGGCCTGTCCACCTTCACGGAAGTAGCGGTCATGGTCTATCCAGCGGCGCTCCATCACCAGCAGGTCGTCGAGCGGCGCAAAGGCCGGGGCATTGCGCTGCAACCGCACGGTGCGGTCGGTACCGTTGGCTGCCAGTTCAGGCCACGGCAGCGACCGGCCGTGCTCGTTAACGGAGTAGAGGAGTCCGGGTACCGCATCCGGCGGCTGCCCCTGCTCCAGTGCATTGGCCAAGGCGACCGCCGCCGTCTCGCCATCACCGGCGATGCCCAGCCGCACGCCCAAGCGCTGCATCACGCCTTCGGGCATGACCGAGAAACCCACACCGCCGAGCACGAGTGGCGCCGACGTGTGCCGGCGTAGTGCGCCGATGACCTCCCGGTAGAGAGGCAGAAAGGATTCTTGGCTGGCGAAATAGCAGTCGTCGGTGTTGCGGACGGTCAATCCGATGAGGTCGGGTCCGGGACGACCGGCTGCAAACCGCTCGCCAATTGCGCTGGCCGCATCGGGCACAAAGCACAGGTCGAGCAGCTCGACCTGGTGGCCGGCAGCGTCGAGCGCCTGCGCGACATAATCGAGGCCGATAGGAGCCACGGCCGGCTTCATACGGTTGGCGTTGACCAGCAAGACGTTCAATCCCATGGCCGGCCTCCCCAGAGAGCAAAGTGACGCGCTAGGCCTACAAAACTGGTGGCACCATCCTAATATTACTCAGGTAGGCAGTGTATCCAGCGTTTGACACGGAATACCGAGCCGATTGGCTCGGTTGCTGAGTGCGCGATCATCCGTCACCAGAGGCCAGTTCAGGTCTCTGGCAACGATGAGGAAGAGCGCATCGAAGACGCTACATTGCTCCTGCAATGCCAGTTCCAGTGCATCGTCCATTCGGTCATGGACACTAACCTCGGGCAGAGCCAAGAATAGGAACCCGGCCAGGGCATTCTTTGCATCGGCAGACGTCAGTCGTTTCTGTCGCACGCTGCGAGCCAAGACATTTGTAAGCTCGTAGCGGAGGATAGTCGGGATTGCGAGTTGAAGGGAACCGGCTTGATAACGACGCAGGAGGGTAGTTGTCTGGGCCACATAGGCTTCGCTACGCTGGAGGTACCACTTACCAACAACGTTCGTGTCGAGAACGTAGCCGACTGACGCAACAGACACCGGTCACTCGGTTTCGGGGTCCGCGGACAGAGCCGCGTCATCATCGCGCATCTTTCGGATCAGTGCGGTGAGGGAAGGTCCGGATCGGCGCAAGCCCCGCTTTGCCCCGGCCGCGAGGATGTTGTCAACGACCTGCTGCCGCTCTGCCAACTCTTCCGGTGTGGGTGCCGGGAGGCCATCGTACTTGATCTCTGAAATAGAATACACGCGAGCCATGGGTGGCAGATTCCGGGCCTTTGTCTTCACGGTAGCCATCTCCTTTAGCTACATCCTATCAAAGGTGCCCGTTTCCCTACGGCTCGCTCCGGCAAAAGCGTGACCTGCTGGCCAGCATTGCGCTCTCGGTGTAGCTGTGCTCGCCCCCTGCGGCATGATGTTACAGTATTCGGATTGTTGCTACATAGTCAGGAGTGGCCATGACGAACGCATCTGCCGAACGACTACGCGAGGTGTTCCTATTCAGTTACCTGTGGGATATTGTGGACGAGGGTCCGGAGCACTTTGCTCAACGGCTGGTAGAGCAGCTTGGCGTCACCGGCGTTGCGCTCGCCGTCGCGTATCACGATGGCCGGTTCCTGCTGCCGCACCACTCGCGGCGGCGGATGTACATACTGGAGCCGCACGTCACCTACTTCCCCAACGACCCGTCGCTCTACGATGACACACCGCTCAAGCCAACACCGTGGTCCGAGCTAGGTGACGGCCCCGACAACGCTTTCGCGCAGACCAAGGCCGCCCTGGATCGCGCCGGGCTGGAGCTACAGAGCTGGACCGTCTACTGCTACAACGAGCGTTTGGGTACCGCCCATCCCGAGTATGCCGTCGAGAACGCCTGGGGCAGCCGGTATACGTTCGGGCTGTGTCCGGCGCAGGAAGCGGTGCGGGCCTATGCACGGGCATTGACCGAGGACGTCTGCCGCGCGACTGGCGCCAACTCGCTCTGGTTGGAGTCGCTGGACTACCGGGACTTCGACTACTGTGGGTCCGAGTCAATCGTAAAGATCACGGCCGACCTCGATCCACTGCAACGACAACTCGCCTCGCTCTGCTTCTGCCCGGCCTGTCTGCAAGTCGCGGCGCGAGCCGGCGTGGATGGTGAGGGCGTGCGTGTGACCGCGCGGGAGACGTTCGACCGGTTCTTGTGCGCGCCGGAGCCGTCCGAGGCGCCGGTTGCCGAGCGCCTCGCCGACTGGCCCAATGTGGCGGCGTATATTGCTGCCCGTGATGCACAGGTCGAGGCACTCCACCAGGAAGTGGTCGCCATCGCCGCCCGTTATGGGGCGCGGTGTTTCCCGGACGTAGCGGGGATGCTGTCGCAGAACCCGCCCTCGGCCGCAGCGGTGCGCTCCGAGGCGGCAGCACTGCGCGCGGCGCACCCCGACTTGCTACCTTGTGCGATGCTGCGGCCCGAGTCGAAGGACGGGCGCAGTCCGGGCTACTGGTCGGACGTGACCCGCCACTATGTCGAGGCCGACGTCCCGCTGTACTTCATCTACAACTACGGCTTGGTCGAAGACTCCATCCTGGAAGCCATCGGCGCCGTGCTCACCGGCCGAAATCTATAGAGTCAGGCAAGCCTCGGCGGCGAGCCAGAACAGCTTCTCCCGCACTGATGTCTGCTTGTCCCAGAGTCGAGAATCCCATTCATCGCTGCTGACATCATCACCGCCATAGAGTAGCTGTCCGAACGTTACGCCGCGAAACCGGGCAACGGCAAAGAGCGCAGCAGCCTCCATCTCCACCGTGGCGCAACCTTCCGCTCGACGTAACTGCACCTTGGTGAGTGTTTCTCGATAGATGGCGTCGGTGGTCCACGTCTTGGCCAGCACGTAGTCAACGTTGTGACCTTTGAGCGTCCGTTCGATGGCTGTGACTGCCGCCGGGCTGGCAGCTACCTCCCGTCCCGGTGGCAGATAGTGATACGACGTACCCTCGTCACGCACAGCGGCGGTTGGGACAACGATGTGTCCCAAGGCGATAGTCTCATCAAGGACACCTGCGCCACCGCAGGCGATGAACTTCTCGCACCCCAGCGCAATCACTTCTTCCAGCATACAGGCGACCAACGGTGCGCCCACTCCGGGGTGAAACAGAGCGACTCGCTGACCATCCACGGCTAGCTCGTACACGGGATGGGTGCCGATCTCGCTGGACAGCGACGCGATCACTGTGGCCTGGCCGTCTTCCTGCAAGCGCGTAATCACGTCTTGGAAGAAGGTCACAACACAGTGCGTCGGCACGTCGGCCGGCTTAATCACGCGACGCGGCTCAATGACCGCTTCCCGATCAGGATCGAACTCCAGGATGGGATACTTGCTACGCAGCTGCTTCAACCGGTCCTCCTAGGAGCATGGTCGTGCTGTGCCGGGAGTGCTATCTGTGACTGCGCTTAGAGGGTTGTCGGTACTTCTTCCCAGCGGCCGGACTTGGCGGCTAGGCCCGCCGTCTCGACGAGGGCTTGCACCCGCCAGCCGTCGCGGATGGTCGGGTGGCAGTCGCGGCCGGAGCGGATCGCCGCGACAAACTCGGTGAACACGCGCCGGGCCATCGCCGCCAGCAGGCCGGCGTGCTCGTCTACACCGGGGCCGAGGTCCGGTTCGATGGCCTCGGTCGGGTGGCCATAGCGGTAGACCTCAGCGTGCTCCAGCCCATCGGTGACGACGGCCGCTTTCGTCCCGTTGATCTGGATCATGGAGCGGCCCAACGGCTTGTCCGAGTCGACGTGGCCCACGCGGCTGGTCGCAATCGTCCCGTGAACGCCGGACGCAAAGCGCAGCGCCAGCACGACGTCGTCGTCTAATGAGAGCGGCATCGTGCCTCCAGTGGCCGGGTCGGGCACCTCTTTAACCACGGTCCGTAGGCTGGCGGCGATGTGGGTGATCGGACCGCCGATGAGCACCGAGAAGTTGAGCATGTGCGAGCCGAGGTCGCTCAACACGCCGGCCGAGCTACGCGCGGCGTCGTAGCGCCACTGCGCCGTCAGTGCCGCGCCGAGCAGTCGGGGGTTGTAGCGCTGGGTGTGAATGCTAATCAACTCGCCGAATTGGCCGTCGCGTACCCGCCGCACCAATTCCTGCGCGATGGGCGCGTAGGGTAGAAGGAAGCCGGTCATTGTCCGCACGTTGGCCCGCTCGCACGCCGCGACCATCTCGCTGGCCTGCGCGAGGTCCATGGCGACGGGCTTCTCACAGAAGAGGTGCTTACCCGCGGCCGCCGCAGCCAGCACCTGTTCGTGGTGGGCGTCGTCGGGAGTGCAGATCACCACGGCGTCAATGTCAGAGGCGAGCATTTCCTGGGGGTCCTGTGTGACTAGCTCGACCCCGAATCGCTCGGCAAACTCCTGAGCCGGCGCCGGGCGCGGCCCGCACACGGCCGTCACCTCGGCGCCGGGTACGTCAGCCAAGGCTTGCGCGTGGGCACCGGCGATAAAGCCGTAGCCAAAGAAACCAAACCGGATCGGCTGCTCATCTGAGTTGCTTGCCATCACACCACCTCGTCGTCTTGATGCCGTTATGATACCGTGACGATTGGCCGGCGGTGGCTGGTTGTGCGACGGGAGGGACACTATGATCGAGACGCGGCCCTTTGGCCATGATCGTCAACCGGTCCCCGAGATCGGGATGGGCTGCTACCGCATCACCACCGACATGGGCGTAGACCGCCCAACGGCCCTAGCCACGCTGCAACGGGCATACGAGCGAGGGGTGCGGCTCTTTGATACGGCGCCGCTGTACGGGGCCGGCGAGGCCGACGCGCTGCTGGGCGAGGCTTTTGCCCACATCCCGGACGACGAGATCATCATCGGAGCCAAGCTGAGTGGTCCCACCGATAACCTCTGGGACTACACCTATGACAACTGCATGCGGGGCTTCGAGCAGACCTTGCGGCACGTCAAGCGGGACTCGGTGCAGGTCCTGCAAATCCATGGCAATCCCGGCTGGCGAGACCTGGCAGCGGACCACCGCCGGGAGTGGCACGACGTATTTGGGAAGGGCATGGCCTACGAGGCGCTGCTCAAGATCCGCGAGCAGGGCGGATGCAAGTACATTGGCGTGACGAGCCACTGGTCGCCGCATCTGCAACGCTGTCTGGAGCACGCGGAGTTCGACAGCGTGGAGATCGCCAGCCATTACAACCTGCTGATGAATGCAGCCCGGCGAACGGTGCTGCCGGTGGCGGAGCGGACCAGCACCGCGGTGGTCGTGGCCACGCCCTTGTTCGCGGGTCGCCTGGTTTCGTTGGCGGCCCTGGAGGCTCAAGGCGTGCGGTGGAGCGGGGACTCTGCGCCGGCAATAGCCGTGCTGCGGGAGGTGATGGCCGAGACGGGCTATACACTGCCGCAGTTGGCAGTGCTGTACCTTCTGGACGATCCGCGGGTCACGTGTGTCATTCCAGGGTCGGCAAACGTCGCCGAACTGGAGGCGAACCTGGCGGTGGCCACGCTGCCGCGGCTATCGGCGGACATCATCGAGCGACTCCGCACCGTCGGTCTGCCGTACCCGTACCTCAAGGACAAGGCCATGACCCTGGTGCCGGTGTAGCGCCGGCGGTGAATGATTGATCATGGGTCAATTCAGCAAAGTCCGGCTGCCGCGGAGCCAGGTGTGGCGAGGAGTGGTAATCGTCAGTGTCGTCCTGGTCTTGCTGGTCGGCACGCTGGTCGCGCTGAATCTCACCCTGACCGGCACGAGCAAGCTCAAGGACCTGGCCGGTGTGATCCAGTCGGTCGTCACCGCATTTGCCATCATAGCCGGTGGTATCTTTGCCGCGTATAAGTGGCAGGTGTTCAGAGAATCCGAGCCGCACCTCACTATAGACAACAAGGTGTCACACCGGCGCATCGGTGACAGCTACATCCATATTGCCGTGACTGCCGTCCTGCATAACAGCTCAAAAGTGAAGATGGAGTTTCGTGAAGCATTCTTCCTTCTGCAGAAAATATCCCCCGTATCGGAGGAGGAAGTCGAGGCCTTGTATGCTCAGGTGTTCAGAGACAGAGAGTACGATAATCTCCAGTGGCCGACCCTCGACGAAGCTCCACGCAATTGGGAAAAGGATGTGTTAATTGTAGAGCCTGGTGAATCACATCAAGAAACTTGCGAATTCGTGATATTAGCGGATATCGAGTCGGTTCTGATCTACACATACTTCCACAACTCGCAGTTCTCACAATCGTCTTCAACCCCTGAAGGCTGGAGTGCAACCACGGTCTACGATATAATGGATCGTGTCTGACGCGACGATCCAAGGAGGAGATATGCCAGCCAACGATGCTCGCAATAAGGGTGGTGGGGCAACGATGGCGCCGAAGGTGAGGCCTCCGAAAGCCTGGGACTCGAGCAAGCCGCCGGGCGGCAAGCTGCCGCCGGCGCGCAAGCCGAAGCCGTCCACTTGAACCGCACGAACATCGACGCCGGCCCCCCTATGGTCCCCCTGCGGCGGCGGGGAGACGTGGAGTGCAGCCTGCGCCGCAATGACGGCGGGGCAGGGGCGGTGTCTCCCCACTGGCGACTGACCACCGGCCACTATGGCCGGGTGAGGACGTGGCCGGGCAACGTGCCGAGGTGGTTGCCACCGCTCACGACTAGCTCGCCGTTCACCAGCACGTGGTTGATACCGTCCGAGTATTGGTGTGGCTCGTCGAAGGTGGCGCGGTCGCTGACCGTCGCCGGATCGAAGACGACGAGATCGGCGTCCAGGCCGGGCCGGACAATCCCTTTGGCGGCGAGGCCGAGGCGTTGGGCCGGGGCGCTGGTCATCTTGCGGATGGCTTCCTCCCAGGTGAGCAGGCCAAGTTCGCGCACGTAGCGACCCAAGACGCGGGGATGCGTTCCGTAGGAGCGGGGATGCGGCTTGCCCTCGGACAGTGGGCCGTAGGGCGCGGCCACGCTGCCGTCGGAGCCGATCATGCCCAAGGGATGCGCGAGCACCCGGCACACGTCCGCCTCGTCGAGCTGGAAGTAGACCATGTGCGCCGCACCGCCAAGCGTGTCGAGTACATGGGCTACCGTCTCCTCTCCGCCGAGGCCCAGCGCTGTGCCGATCTGCTCGATGGTCTGTCCCTCCCAGGACTTGTGCGCCGCCGTTGGTACCCACGAAACGATGATCGTGTGCCAGCCCTCTATCCCGGCGGCGCGCTCGCGGATGCCGGCGACGACGCGCTCGCGCTCGACCGGGCTGCGGAGGCGGGCGAGGAGCGCCGGTGCGCCGCCCTCGTGTGCCCAGTCGGGTAGCAGGGAGCCAAGCCCCGAACTGCTGGCGATGTAGGGGTAGGCGTCGTAGGCCACATCTACACCGCCGGCACGGGCGGCCTGCATCATCTCCAGCGTTTGGGCCGTCCTGCCCCAGTTGGGTGGACGGGCTGCCTTGTGGTGGGCGATCTGTACCGGCAGCTCCGCGCGGCGGCCGATCTCGATTGCCTCGTCTACGGCGTCGAGGAGCGTGTCGCCTTCCCCGCGGATATGGCTGAAGTACAGTCCACCGCGCCGCGCCGCGACCTCGGCCAAGGCGACGATCTCGTCCGTGTCGGCATACGAGCTAGGCGGGTAGATCAGCCCGGTGGAGACACCGAAGACGCCATCGTCCAGTGCCTCATCAAGCAGGCGGCACATCGCCGCCAGCTCATCGGTGCTAGGTGGGCGGTGCTCCATCCCCATGACTTCACCCCGCAGGGTGGCGTGGCCGGCCAGGGGCGCCACGTTGACGGCCACACCCTGGCGCCGCAGCCGGTCGAAGTACTCGCCGAACGTCCGCCAGTCGCGGCGCAGGCCTTGCCCGGCGGCCCGTTCGCCAATCCTACGATTGAGGAAGGCGCCATTGAGCGGGCCGATTGGGGCCGGGGCGCTGCCGCAGTTGCCGATGACGACCGTGGTCACGCCTTGCCGTACCTGACTCTCCGCCGGTGGATTGACCAAGAGCGGCAGGTCGGAGTGGGTGTGCGGGTCAACGAACCCCGGTGTGACGAAGCAGCCGGTGGCGTCGAGCACGGTCGCGGCCGTGGCTCCCTCCGACTGACCGTTCTGATCGTTCATCGGCAGACGTTGGACGGCAGCGATCTTGCCGTCTTGGACGGCGACGTCGGCCCGAAACCAGGGGGCTCCCGTTCCGTCAATCACCCTCCCGCCCCGAATCAGCACGTCTGTCATGGTCTACTCCCGTCCTCTGCGACCACAGCCAGGTCTACACAAGCCGATGCCTGCTAAGGTGGTGCAGACGTGGTGCGTCACTCGCTCGCTTGCGGGTACGCTACGCTTGCCAGCACGGCGGCCGCGCCCGGGTATGTGCCTCGCGCGGCGTTGGGAGCCATTGTACGGGCAACGAACATGAGCAACAGGCCAGCACACCGAGATTGGACACCGCTACCGCCGGGCGCTTCGACGCTCTTTGCCGCACATGGCCAGCCGCTCACCCCGGCGCTGCTCGACCTCATGCAGCAGTTGGGCTTGGTGGCTATCGAGATTGCGGACTACCACCCCAACTTCGACTACACCGATGGCAAGCTGCTCGACCGGATGCGGGGATGGATGGAGAGCCGCGGCTTGGCGCTCAACTCTATCCATGCCCACTTCGAGCAGCGTCAACCCGGCAGCGACTTGGCCAACCCGGACGCGGCCCAACGGCGAGAATCGGTGGCGCTGTACCGCAGCGGGCTGGCTGGGCTGGCGCGGCTCGGCGGCGACATCCTCGTGACTCACCACATCGCCATTCCAGAGCCGGATCAGGAGCCGGAAGCGTATGCGCGGCGTCGCGATGCCTTTGTGACCAGCCTGGGCGATCTGGCAGCTACCGCGACGGACCTGGGCGTGCGGCTGGCTATCGAGAACGTCCCCTCCGGGTGGCGCGCCGACGTGCGGAACTTGATGGCGCTGATCGAGGATGCCGGGGCTTTCCCGGCGGTAGGTGTGTGCTTGGATACCGGGCACCGCCACCTCGGGGGCGACAATCCGATGGCGATTCGGACCCTCGGCTCGTACCTGATTACCCTGCACATCCATGACAATCATGGTGAGCGGGACGAGCACATCATGCCGTTGGACGGCACGATCAATTGGGTCCCGGTGGTTGCGGCGCTGCGGGAGATCGAGTATCCCGGAGTCTTCATGTATGAGATTGGCTCAATGGCCAATCCGCAAGACATCCCGGCGAACTACCGCACGTTGATGGCTGGGGGGTAGCAGCCGTGGTGAGTCGCTCGTTGGTACCGTCCGAAACGGTAGCCAACTGGGCAAACGCAGCTGGGTAGAGGGATAGGAGACAACCGTCATGGGAGCACCATTCCGACTAGGACTCATCGGCGCCGGCCGGCAGGGACGTCACTTGTCCGCAGCGGCCCGCGCCCTCGGCGACTGTGAGTTGGTGGCCTGCGCGGACCCGGATAGCGCCGTCGCCGGCCAGACGCAGCGCGACTTCGGCTACCAGCACACCTATCGCGATCATGAGACGCTCCTGGCAGAGGCGGTGGTAGACGGCGTGCTCGTCGCGACGCCGCACAACCTCCTGGCATCGGTGTCGCACGCAGTGATCGCGGCCGGGCGGCACGTCTTTATCGAGAAGCCGGTCGGCGTTAACGCCGGCGAGGTCCGGGGGGTCGTTGGCGCTGCTGAGGCTGCCGGCGTGACCCTGATGGCCGGATACTGCCTGCGCTATACGCCGGTGCGGCTGCTGATGAAGGAGCTGATTGACGACGGCGCTATCGGTGACATCGTGTTCATCAGCGCTGGCAAGGGTGGCGCGCCGTTGAGCGGCTGGCTGGCGGACCCGCAGGCCGGCGGTGGGCAGCTACTCTTCTTGGGTAGCCACGTGAGCGATCAACTGCTGTGGATCGTCGGGCAGCCGGCGACGCAGGTGTATAGCACGATGCGTTACCGGCCGGGGACGGACGTTGACGCCACCTCGGCTTTCATGCTCACCTTCGCCAACAGCGTGACGGCCCAGGTGACGTGCTCGCATGAAGTGAGCCAGCCCTATGACTTCGTGGAGGTGTACGGCAGTCGCGGTCGGGTGCGGGCCGACTGGCCGTTGAACACGGTGATCGTGCAGTCAGACGTGGTTGCGGCCTATCGGGAGCCGACGACGATCCAGCACACCGGCGATCCGTTCGATCCCATGTATATCGCCGAGGTAGAGGAGTTCGTCGCTGCTGCGCGGGCCGGACGACCGGCTGCGATCCCCGGCGAGACAGCAGTCGCCGTGTCGGCGATCCTCGATGGGGTGAAAGAGTCACATCGGCGCGGCGAGCCGGTGACGTTGTCGTAAGGGTGGGCCTCGGGGGTCTGTTGCCTGGCCTGGCCCCCTCCCTCGCCCTCCCCCGTCCCGACGGGGGAGGGGATAGACGGTGCTGACTCCCTGGCCCGTGGCCATTGCAACGGGGAGGGAAGAGACCGTCCTCCCGTCGCAGCGGGGGGGCCAAAGGGGGGCCAGTGGGTAGACTGGGCACCAGGGTGTCCTATGGCGGGAGAGTTGCAGCGCCCGATTATCGGCTATGGCCGCACGGCGGACATCTATCGCTGGTCCGATACCGAGGTCTTGAAGCTCTACCACGCGCATTGGTCGGCCGACTCGGTGGATCAAGAATGGCGCAGCGCCCAACGGGTCCAGGCCCTAGGATTGCCGGTGCCTGCCGTCGTCGGGCAGCGCCGGGTAGACGGGCGGCGCGGCCTCACTTACCGGTACATGGCGGGACCAACGATGCTGCAGCAGTTCGGCAAGACGCCGTGGCGGGTGCTCGGTTTGACCCGCCGGTTTGCCGAGCTACACGCTGCCATTCATCAGCATACGGTCGCAGACTTGCCCTCCCAGCGCGAGCACTACGCTGGCCTGATCCGGCAGACAACAGCCATACCGATGACGACGAGGGCGGCGGCCTTGGCAGTGCTCGAATCGCTGCCCGACGGCACGCAGTTGTGCCACGGCGATTTCCACCCGGACCAGATTATCCTGACCCCGCAGGGACCGGTGATTATTGACTGGCTGACGGCGTGCCGCGGCAATCCGCTCGCCGACGTGGCCCTGACGGCATTGATTCTGGAGGTCGGGAACCCACCGGCCGGCCGGATCAGCGGCCTCCTCGTGAGGCCGGCCCGCAGCATCGCCCGGTCGCGGTATCTGCACTGGTATGCCACTATTACAGGGACTAACCGGGAACAGCTTGCGGCCTGGCAGCTACCCATCGCCGTAGTCCGCCTCAGCGGGAACTTCCCGGGCGAGGCAGCACGCTTGCTGTCCCTGATCGGCAAACTGGAAGCGCAGCACGCCGTCCGCACGAGGAGTGCGAGCAGATGAGCAACGTACCGATGACCCGGCCGGAGGAGCTGTTGGCCCTCCACGAGACGCCATATTTCCATTCCTCGACCTTCACCGAGCTTGACGACGGTCGTATTCTCCATGCAGCGGGTACGACTTTCACCACGTCCGACGATGGCGGTATCACCTGGTCGGAGCCGTTCGAGCGTCGCGATACCGACGGCGCTTCCGTCGGCGGCAGCGGGCCTTCGCTGGTGCGGCTGTCAGGCCGCGGCGTGGGCCTGCTATCGCTACGGCAGAATGCGGAGGAGTCCCGGCGCGGCATTCATCACCTGGTCTTCTGGCGCTCGCCGGACGGCGGCGAGACCTGGGAACGGCCGGTGCAGGTAACACCACCCGGCCTGCCGGCGCACGCCTACCAGGACGTGCTGCTCCGCACGTCGTCGGGCCGCATCATCGTGCCGGTCTACGGGACGCTCGGTCAGCGGGCCGGTCCGGGCGACGTGCGGCCGCCCTTCTCCGGCAAGCTGATCGGTGGGCAGTGGGTTTCGACGGCAGCGCACTTCTTCGATCCGCGGTTCTCGTTTGTCTACGTCTGCTACTCCGACGACGACGGCCGCACGTGGCGGCGCAACGGGGACGGAGAACTGATCATCCTGCACGACTGGAACGCGACCTACAGCTACGTCAACGAGCCGAGCGTGGCCGAGGTCAGCCCCGGCCGCCTGCTCATGGTGATGCGGACCGGACTGGGACGGCTGTTCCAGTCCTGGTCGGAGGACAATGGCGAGACCTGGTCACGTCCGGCGCCGACATCGCTCGCCGCGACGACCACGCCGGCGCAGATTCGCTCGATCCCCGCGACCGGCCACCTGCTCATCGTCTGGAACCAGGAGACGGAGGGAGAGGTCAAGCGCGGCTACAACCGGACGCGCATCTCGGCGGCGATCAGTCGCAACGGGGGCAGCGTCTGGGAGTTCTTCCAGAACGTCGAGTCCATCCACGAGACGACGCGCGTCGAGCCAGGACCGATCCAGCCGGTGCGGCCGGCCGAGTACTACTTTATGCCTGGTGTGGCGGCGCCGGAGCGGGAGGTCGAGTACATCACCCAAGACGCCAGCTACGGCCGCTGGTCGTATCCGTCGGTGTTCGTCGGCCGGGACCGGGTGCTCATTGCCCACAGCTACACAACGATGGACGAGCATCCGACGCGCGCGGAGCTAATTGACAGCAAGTCCAAGCCGGGCGGCTTTAGCCAGAAGCTCAAGGTGCTCCCGCTCACCTGGTTCTACGGAGGCAAGGAGCCGGCCGACAATCCGTTCATACCGCGCGCGGAAGAGCCGGCAACGCCGTAGCCGGTCTGGCCTAGCCAGAAGGGACCTTTGCATAACCATCAAGACGGAGTGCTGTGATGGCAGTGCTTCCACTTTTTGCTTTGATAAACGTATAGCTTATAGTAGTGTTTTAGTTTGAACTGCCCGCTCCGGGGGACGCGCAGCGGTGCCCGCCGACCGGGTATGGCTGGGGTAACGGGGGGCAGCGGCGCCGCGCGCGCCAGGCCCACCTGGCCCCGACCAACGCCGGATTTCAAACTGAGACACTACCCAGTTTTTGGATTCCCGCAAAAGCGGGAATGACGACCTGTGCAAAGGTCTCCATAAGGAGTAGGTGGGCCGTGGTGAAAATGAGCGGAGGCGAAGCCCTCGTGAAGTCCCTCGTCAGGGAAGGCGTGGAGGTCGTATTCGGGATTCCAGGCATCCAGCTGTACGGGATCATCGCCGCGCTACGGGATGAGCCGGGCATCCGCATAGTCACGACCCGCCACGAGCAGGCCGCCACATACATGGCCGACGGCTACGCTCGTGCATCAGGAAAACCGGGAGTAGCGCTGGTGGTGCCGGGCACGGGGCTGTACAACGCTGCCGCCGGCCTAGCCACGGCCTACGCCCGCTCCTCGCCCGTGCTCCTCATTGCCGGCCAGGTCCCGCGCGGCCTGATTGGCAAGAACCTCGGCCCCCCTCACGAGATTTCGGACCAGCCGGATGTGGTGCGCCCCGTGACCAAGTGGCGACGGCGGGCGCTCAGGCCGCGGGAGATACCGGAAGCGGTGTTCGAGGCGTTCAGACAGCTACGTACCGGCCGGCCGCGTCCCGTGCTGATCGAGGTCCCGCCCGAGGCTGGGGTGGAGCGGGAGGAAGTCGAGCTGCGGAATCCGGCCCCAGTCTCGCGCATTGTACCCAGCCCGGAGCAGCTGCGGGATGTCGCCCGTGTCATTGCCCAATCACGCCTGCCCCTGATCTACGCCGGCGGCGGCGTGGCGCGCTCAGACGCGGAATCGGCCCTGGTCAAACTGGCTGAAGCGACAAACATCCCGGTAATCACGTCCAGCGGTGGCAAGGGAGCCATGCCGGACGACCATCCGCTATCGTATGGCTCCTGTTTCAGCCCGCGGGGCGAGCGACAGGAGATGAACCAGCTTTACGAGGTGATGGAGGCCGCTGACGTCGTGATCGGAATCGGCAGCCGTTTTTCGTTGGGCAATCCGGCTGGCGAGGCCTCCACGTTGGTAAACATCAACATAGACGACGCCGAGCTGACAAGAGTCCAATCCAACACCATCCCCCTGCATGGCGACGCCAGAGCGACCATTGAGGCCCTGCTGCCCTACCTTATCGAGGCCGGGGTGGGCGAGCGCCCCTCGCCCGTCGAAGCGGTCAGCGCGGCGCGGCGCCTGATTGCCTACTACGACATCAGGATCAAGGAGCCGCAGTACCCGATTTTGGAGATAATGCAGAACAGCATCCCGGAGGATGCCTTCATCGCCTGGGATATCACGCAGTTCGGCTACTACGCCCGCACTCACTACCAGGTGAAGCACCCCAAGACGTACATAGATTCCGGCTATTCGTTCAACCTTGGCTATTCATTTCCGACGGCGCTGGGCGCGAAGGTGGCAAAACCCGACCGTCCCGTGTTATGCATGGTCGGAGACGGCGGGTTCATGTTCAACGCAGTTGAGCTTTCCACGGCGGTCAAGTACGGGATCAATGTCACGACCGTCGTCTTCAGGAACGACGCCTACGGCAACGTTGCCAATGACCTGAACGAGGTGTTTGACGGAGCTTACGAGACCGACCTGCACAACCCGGACTTTGTCAAGTTCGCGGAGTCATTCGGCGCAGTCGGCATGAGAGCAAACGATCCCATGGAACTGGGAACGCTGATTCCGCTCGCGCTGGAGCGCCAGGCGCCGGTGCTCATTGACGTACCTTTCGGAGACATGCCCATACCACGCGCCCCGCAGATGGCGCCTTACTATGCGCTGCCCTGGACCATGCCCCAGGAAGGGCTGATCGAATCCTGAGACGCCGTTTTCGGGCGCCTGCCTCTCACAGGGGAAGGCGTGGAGTCGGGGAGAGGTCTGCGGTTATCTCCTCCAACTGTTCAAGCGCCGCGCGCAGGTCTTCCACGATCTCTTCGGCGATGAGGTCGGGCGGCGGGAGGCTCGCGGAGTCTTCCATGCTCTCGTCGCGCAGCCAGAAGATGTCGAGGTTCACCTTGTCCCGCTGCAGCAGATCGTCGTAGCTGAAGCGACGAAAGTGCTCGGTCTCCTCGCGCTCGTGACGGTTGGCCGGGTTGTAGCGGGCGACGAAGTCGTCGAGGTGGGAGCGGTTCAGCGGATTGGCCTTGAGGGTGAAATGCCGGTTGGTGCGGAGGTCGTAAATCCAGAGGTTATTGGTCCAGGGCGCCTCGCGGGCAGGTTTGCGGTCGAAGAAGAGCACGTTGGCCTTGACGCCCTGGGAATAGAACATGCCTGTGGGCAGCCGTAGCAGGGTATGTACGTCGGATACGCGGAGCAACTGGCGGCGCACCCGCTCCCCCGCGCCGCCCTCGAACAGGACGTTGTCCGGCACGACGATGGCCGCCCGGCCGTGGATCGTCAGCAGGGTATGCACGTGCTGTAGGAAGTTCAACTGCTTGTTGCTGGTGGTGGCCCAGAAGTCGGGCCGCTCGACCTCCAGGCTTTCGCGCTCCGATTTCCCCTCGGCGTTGATAAAGGTGAGGCTGGACTTCCGTCCGAAAGGAGGATTGGTCAGCACCATGTCGTAGTTCCGGCCCGGCCGGGACCGGGTGCTGATCGCGCACAGCTATACCACGATAGACGAACACCCCACTCGCGCGGAGCTGATTGATAGCAAGTCCAAGCCGGGTGGCTTCAGCCAGAAGCTCAAGGTGCTCCCGCTGACGTGGTTCTACGGGGGCAAGGAGCTGGCCGACAATCCGTTCATACCGCGCGTGGAAGAGCCGGCGACGCCGTAACCGTCCTGGCCCGCCTCACCCTCCGGCTTACTCCCAGAGGGAGTTGTCGTCATACCCTGCGACGCGAGCCTAAGCCTGGAACTGGTCAAGCCAATCGGACCGTTGATCGAACAATCGGGCATCCGACTCGTAGTCAACAGCCATCTTCCGCAAGAGTTGCGCGGTAAAGGGCCACCTGGTCGCAATTCTTTCTGCATTGGCGCGGTATTCCCTGGAAAGTGACCGCTCCTGGCTGCCTCCGTCAAGAGGTCTCCTGCTTGTTACTCCACGAAGGTTGGACTTGCCGATAATGAATCCACGACCAATTTCCTGCAACTCAAGTGCATCCAGCAGGTCTCGCACAGGTTCGCAGGGCCATATGCCATCCGTGCCGGTGGGTGCATTGGCCAGGACTCGCCCAATCTGTTGCTCTCCTATCACCTCGCGTCTCCGTTCCTTACACAGGCGGCGAGCCTCGTTGACCCAGGCTGCCAAGTTCTCAGGGTCCACCACACCACTCTCGCCCATGCCGGGGAGTCCGTGCAGTCTCCAGAGAATGTCGAAAGCAATCTCGGCTCGGCGATGAGGGGGCTGTTCATCAATCATCTCGTCAGCCTGCTCGTCAGAGCGCTTGAATGCCCAAGAGATGAGATCGGCGAAGATTGAGGGGGCCTTGATAACTTCGCGGTGCAAAGCCAGCTTGGGGCGATCAGAGTGCAGTACTTGGAGATATGGAACCTCGAGTCTGGCAATAACATCATCGGGAACATCGTTAGAGCGGTCGAGCTTTTCAAAGAGACAGGCAATGTCGTAAGCGTCAACTTGTGGACGATGGCCTGCCGCTATTTGCCTGGACAGGTCGATCGGGGCTTGCTCGAGAACCTGTATCGCTAGTGCATCGGCTATGTCCGCATGTGAAATCAATTCTACAACGTCCGGGGAGCGTTGGACATCAATGAGCCGCTGTGCCCCAAAGGATACTTCCTCGGATTTCCGAGGAAGTATGTGAAACACCGGGATTGTCCTCCAGTAGGAATCTTGTGTCACTTGGGATTCGGACTCGAGACGCTGCCACGTTTCCTTGTTTGCATGGGCCGATAGAAAGAGGGCTGCTATTTGGTTCGGCTCGGCTCCATTAGCTTTAAGCTGATTGAGCACCAGTTCGAGGTGATCCCAACCCAACCGGTCGAACAGTGCGGCCATTATCCCATGCGCGAATTCTCTAAGTTTGGGGTTGGTTACGCCGATGTGCGGCAATGCCAAAGATGTTGCCAAACTTGAATCCAAAGCAAAAGAGACCGCAATACCTACCAGGTTTGGAGCGTTAGCTACTTCCGCTAGGCCTACTACTGAGGCGTATCCGCCATGCTCATAAACGGCTTGAATTGCATCCTGCTGGGCCTTTTCCACTCGCTTCCGTTTGTTCTCCCAGCCATTGGGGTCTTCTTGGTCAACTGATGCGGGATTTGGCAAGCGCGGCCGACCATCGAATAGCCACGCGGTGGCTAGCACTGGATCATGGGGTGTGAGTTTCTCATAGGCGGCAGCAAGCTTTGTCACATCAGCAGCAGCCATGGCCCAATCTGCGTCCGGGTGGCTCCGGTGGCGGTACAACTGAGATCGAATCTTGGCCCAGAGGTCTAATGCAGCCGGTCGTTGCCTCAGGACCTCCGCCCGCTGCAACAGCTGGTCCAAAGCCTGCTTACGTGTTTCGAGCGAAAGGTTTGAGATTATATCTACCAAGTCTGCCCATCTCTCGGCATCTTCTTGGACGTGACTGATTAGGCTTTGTCCAATTGCATCAGTGAATTCCCGACATTCCTGACGGGTTGGGCGAAGAGAAGCATCATGGCCCCATGGCCGCCAATCCGGCGGCCGGCGCTCAAGTACGAAATCACGAACTGACGGATAGGCTTGGACGATCAGCCTCCAGCCAGCTTGCTTGTGTCTGTCTAACAGAGTCTGAAGTGTCTCTAATCGTTGTTTGTCGGACGTTTCCGAAAATCTGATCCAAGGTAGGAACAGATTGCGGAGACTCTCTGCTGGCCTGTTGTTCACCCTGCCCCCGGGGTCAATCTCGGCGAGGCGGGCCAATATCATTGCAACTCTAGCGAAGTGCTCTTTTGACCACGCCAATCGCTCTAACGCCCATACGAGACCTGTATGCAACGCTCCCGGAAAAAGGCGGTTACCCTCTTGGGCAAGAAGATGCTTGAATGGACTAGAGGTGAAAGAAAGGTCCCGTTCCACTGCATCCAGCAAAGCATCCGGCGCAGCTTCCGCCAAGGTTGCCAGGTCATTACCGAGAGTGGCCCAAATATGCCATCCCTGTCCTTCAGCCAATAAACATGATACCGTGTGCGATGGGATATACGCTGCTGCTTCGACGGACCTCGCATGTTCAGGATGCACTCCCATTAATGCCAAACTACGGGCAATACCGTGGCGCAGAGTGCTACTGTGAGGGAGTACCATCCTTCTAGTAACTGCTAAGTAGCGTTCTTCTACCGGCAGTTCGAACTCTGGCGACGCCTTTCCTAGAACCTCGCTGGCCAGCTCTTTGAATCGCGCCACAAGGGTGGGCGTTAACCTCGACGCCAGACAGTGCCAAGCTTCTTCGTGGGAGGCAAGCCGCCAATGCTGTCCGACTTTCACGATGGGCGGATCAGGAGTCACTGCCAAGGCAGTAATATCATCCTCGATTTCGGTGAGAGGCTTTCCGACAAGCCTCTCAATGACGTCCTTATCGCCCTCACTGCTCTCTTCCCACTGGCCGATTAGGATTAATCCAATCAGTGACTCAGAAGGACTTGTTGCCCAGTCTGGAACTGGATATCCTGCATCATCTAGGAGAAAGCGGCGTAAGATGGATAACCGTCTCGCAGTTTTGCGGGCCAGCGAGCCCGCCTCGTGATCGGAAAGCCCCATTACTGTGAGGGCCTTGACTGTCTCGTCCCTGCCAAGCCGTGGGAGGGTCTGCCCGTTTCCATGCGGATCTTGGGAACCACCCAACGGCGTCAGAACGTGGTGGCCGTTACCTACTGCAATCTGAGGTGATACGATGCCATCAAAATCCCGGACCAGCACCAAGGGATAAGGATGGTGTTCCAAGCTCCTCCAAGCCTCAGCAGTTTGCACTACAACGGCTCTCGCAAGGAATGCCGATCCCCATTGGGCGGCAGAAGTTTGGGCGCTTGCCCCCAGGAACGCAATGGCCTCGTCCCGAGTATCACCCTGCAGGTACCAGTGGCCGGCTGCTGCCTTGAACCACTCTCCGAGAGTTTTGACCTGCTTACTGCGACCCGCGAGTACCAGGTCGGGGGTGATTTTGGGCTGTGTCGAAGAAGACCAAGTCTCCCACCATTCGTCTAGCGGAATAATCCCAGTGTCAGGGAGTTTGCCGATGAGACGAGAAAACCAGTGTGCAACTGCTGGCGCCTGTTCAAGCCAGGCTGACAAGTCGTCAGCGTCCAAGTCGCGAACATCAGCCCAGGGGGCTTCCTGCACACGGTCCCTTACCCAATCTGATTTGCCTTGCCATCTCCGAGGAGTCACGAACACGAACATCGTTTGGGAAGTATTTACGTGCCGCGAATCTTCCGTTCGCTTCCGGTAGTCCCTGTTCGCCTTCTGTTTGGGATCTCTCTCGCAACTGAATTCCCAAGCTGAAGCACCCTTGGGGGTCCACGTGTTACCGCAGGCAACATCAAGCAACCCGTCCCAGCCAGGCATCCGCACTGAACTGCCACTTGGCATACTGAGGAGAGTAGGCGCAGGAACGGTGGCCAGGATTAACCGCCGTAGAAGCTCAGGTATCTTGTAGTGGGCGTCCGGTTTATCTGCCCAATTGGCGATTTCGGATGGGTCAAAATGAATCATAAGCTCTTACCCCGGATAGCGTCTGTTAGGTACTAAGGCCACCAATGGGAACAGCCGTACCCGATCACGCCTCGACTGGATTCCTGGCCTGCGCCAGCAGCCAATCTATGTTGGCCCGCGCCTGTTCTTCGGGATTCATCTTCTCGGATTTCGGTATCCGCGTGGGGACGCAGCCGTGCGCGGGTTAGGATGGCGTCGCGTCGCCGGCGCGGACAGCGCGGAGAGCGGCGGCGATGCCTTGCGTGTCCAGGACCATCTCGGAGATGCCGACCTCCTGGGCATACACCTCCGGGGGGACTTGCCCGGCAATCTCCGGCTCGGTAATGTGATAGACCGGTAGGCCCAAGGCGGTGCCGGCCAGCGCGCCAGCCCAGGCCGGGTCGCCTTCGGTCACGGTCAGGCCGTAGACCTGACTGCTTTCGGCGTTCGGGGTGCCGAGGAGGACTACTACCTCGTCGCGGCCCACGTCGTCAACGACTCGCTTGATGTTCTGTTGACCATCCAGGTCAAGCGCTCCGGCGGACGTTCAGACGAAACAGTAGGTATCCTCCAGCACCACGTCTGCCCCGGCACCGCGGGCGCACGCGGCGATAGCCGGACCGGGCACACCGTCGCGCTCGCCGAGCGCCACTACCTTCTTCCCCGTTAATGCAGCCGTGTCTGCCGTCATGTTACCTTCCTCCTGTGGCGTATTGTGCATCGGACTACGCTCGCCGTTCCAGTACGAAAGAGAGGCCGTCGGCCATCTGGGTCATGCGGCCGAGGAACAGGCTGCCCTTGGCCAGGAACATCACCCGCTGTAGTGTCCCGTCGCTCAAGCCGGCGATGGCGTGACCGAGGTATGGCACGGCCGAGGCGATATGCCCCTGGGTCGGCGCGAAGCCCGGCATTCCGTGTGCTTCCACAAAGTCGGGGATGGCCTCCCGTTTCAGCTCGCCATTGAGCGTCGCCAAAGCGCCGATTAACCGGTAGTTGAGCAGTGGCACATTCCCACTGCCGGCCGGCTCGGTAATCTCCGGATCGTGCAGTTCGGTCGCGTAACGGTCAATCGCGTCGAAGCGCCAGCCGAGCCGCTGCAACGGTTCGGCGACCAGTGCCTGGAAGATGGCTTGCTGGGACGCGCCGGCGCTGACCGGATGCTTGCCGATACTATCGAGACGCAGAACCGGGCTATGTCCGTCGTCGGCGCCGACCAGGATCGCGACTCCGGCGAGCACGTCCTCTAGTATCGGCTGATCGTGTTTCAGATGCCCCAGGAACTTCATACCCAGCTTTGCCAGCGAGCAGCCGCCGACAACGGCTACCTCGCGGAACAGGCCGGACGCCACCAGCCCGGCCGCGATGACGAGCGCATGTACCGGACCACAGCAGAACGCCTTGACGTCGGCGCCGGTTGCTTGCACGCAGCCGGATAGCTCACCGACGGCCTTGGCTAGGTTGCCGCCACCGCGCTGATAGCGGTCTCCGACCGCCTCCTCGCCGCAGTTAATCAGGTACTCCACTTGGTCGGCCGGTACCGGGCCGGCGTGCAGGAGCGCCCGCAAGGCCAGCACGGCCGTTGCCTTGCAGGTCAGGTTTTCCAGTAGCACGTCCGCGGAGAGCGACGTGTCCTGGTCGTGATCGCTGCGGATGCAGCCCACCAAGCGTCCGTCACGCAGCACCAGTGGTAGCGCCGACTCGGACTGCTCAATACGCGCCAACGGCTGTCCCGTGCCGAGTCGGGCGAGATCGTCCGGCGTGATGAGCGGATGCTGCGCGAGGGCGGTCCGGGCCTCCGCCATGAATTCTTCGGAGAGGGTCACGAGGTTGAAGTCGTCGGCGATCTTGAGGAAGCCGTAGAACGGTATTTCGGACAGCAGCTCACCGAACGGTCCGCGGCAGGAGTGGTCGGGGCCGACGGGCGGCGCGTCGGCTGGCGAGTGCCACCACGGCCGCTCCAGCGCCCATAGATCCTCGGGCGGGCGGGCGCCGAGAAATACTTGATGCGGTGGATAGGCCACGGCGTCGTCGAATGAGCGAAGCCGCTCCCCCAACTGCTCACGCAGCGCCGCGTCGCGCGGCAGCTCACGCACGGGCTTGGAGCCGTACCGGACCAGGCCGGGCACGTGCGCCAGCATATAGCGCACGCCCTTGACGACTACTCGGTTCGAGGTGATCTGTGACATCAACTTCTATCCGTCATTCCCGCGCACGCGGGAATCCAGGCCCCCTCCCTCCCCCTCCCCCGGAGCCAGCTCCAGGGGAGGGAAGAGATGTTTCCCTGCGGAGCGGGAGGCCTGAGGGGGGCCAGCCCCCGGTCCCTGGATTGCGGCTTCCGCCGCAATGACGGTCGTCATTTTCATGCCCTTTGGTGGCCTGGGCAAGGCCATGGTGTTTCCCGGCACCGAAACACCAATTGCCGCTCATGCCTCCAGGCCACTGTAGCGGTTGAAGCCATAATGGTCGTCGTAGCGGCGGGGCGGCTCCAATGGGCCGGCGGTGGGAACCTGCTGATCGCGCAAGCGGCCGATGACCCGCTGGTCGGAGCCGATGACCCGCTCTACGGGCGGCAGGGATTTGAGGTCGGTGAGGTCGTTGTAGATGAAGCCGGTGCTGACGATGGCATCGGCCTCCGGGAGCGGCTCCAGCAAGGTCGGCACGCCACCGGCAGAGGAGTCTTCGCCGGTCATAAACACCGTCTTGATCCCTAGCTGCTCACAGGCCTGGACGGTGCGAATCACTTCGATGAACTCGTTGCCGCCGGCGTCCCAAGTGACCAGGGCGCCCTGCGAGTCCAGCATACGGGCCATCTTGGCCGCCTGGTTGGCCATCAACTGCTTCTCGTGTTGGGTCGTCCACTCGGTCCGGAAGGCGATCACGCCGAGGAAGTTGAGGTCTACGCCGTGGCGCCGGTACAGCTCGCGGAGCACAGGATTGTTCATGACGGTCCAGGACATGGCAAATGGCGACCGATAGGGGCCGGTGACTGCCCCGTCGAGCACTTCGTTCGGATGCAGGAGCCAGGGGGGCGTCAGGTGTGTCAGGCCATAGGTGGCGGTACACCAGGTCGTGGGCGAGCCGGACATCGCCTGTGGTGAGTGCAGGCACCAGATATAGACCACGCGGGGTAGCGCCGGGTCCACCAGCGGTAGCTCGTAGACCTCCTGCTCCGGCGGCTCCAGGTCCTTCGTGGTCGCCGCCAGCCGATCCGCGACGGTCAGCGCTGCGGCATGTACCGCTTCGTTCTTGGCGTCATTGCCGAGCGCCGCGTCCGGCTCGACGACCACGCAGAGGTTCAGCAGGGACGCGAGCGGCAGGCGGTCGGCCCATGGGCCGGACATGTCTATGAAGACCTCGACGAAATCGCCGCCGGCCTCGTGCCAGTTCACCTCCGACACTTCGGCAACACCCATGCCGGAGAGCCGGTGCGTCCGCCCCTCGCCGACGGTCTCGATGGGCCGGCCACAGACGCCGGGGTAGGCCACGCCGGCGCCATCTACCTTGACGCGCGGCTCGACAACATCGCGCAGCGGCCAGATGCGGACCGATTCGCCCGGCCGCGCCAACTCCAGGTCCACCGTAGCGATGCGCGGGTCGGCGCGTACCGCGGCGAATAACTCATCGCGGTTCACTTCCAGCAGGCCATCGGACCAGCGCGTGTGGGCGCCGAACACGATGTCATGCACCGGAAAGGTGCCTAGCTCAAGACGCATGGATGACCTCCCCTTCCGCTGCGACTTCATCCAGCTCGTCCGGGTCGAATAGCGTCGGACCGCTCACGTCCGTCTGCAAGGCGCGGAGGGCCGTCTGCACGATGCGTAGCCCGTAGGCGAAGTCCTTTTCCGGGCCGAGGTTGGGGTCGCCGCAGACGTGCTCGATGCGGGCGCCGCGGATGACCCGGTTGGCGCCGGTCGTGAGTGGGAGGCCGTGAATGGCGGAGATCATCGCTACCGGGATGCCGTGCCGTTCGATTTCCTTTGCCATCGTTGCGCCGCAACGATTACAGGTCCCTCAGGTCGCTACTAAGAAGCAGCCGTCGGCACCGCCTTCGCGTAGCTCAGTGCCGAGCTGGTCCCCGAACGCCTGGGACTTGTCAACGGGCGTCGCTACGCCGGGCATGGTGAAAATGTCGGGGAACACGCCGCCGATGACACCCTCCGCTTCGAGGTGACGGAGGTGACGCAGGGGGCAGATGTAGTTCGGGTTGTCACTTGAGGTCCCGTTGAAGTAGCCGCCGTGAAAGGCTTCCCAATCGTGAGGTGCCAACGTGGACCGGCCCACGACGGAGTAGCGGTAGTAGCGGTGCGGATTGCCGTTGAGCTGCCGTTCGGGATTGCCTTTGGGGATCAGCCCGCCGGTACTTACCAGGGCTATCCGCGCGCTCCGCAGGTCGGCGATGGGCGCCGCCGGCTCGACGCGCTCCGGCACTTGGATCGGCACTTCGGTCTGGAAGGGCCGGCCGTTCAGCTTGTCTACGAGCATGTCGAGCGCACGCTGGTAGCCGGGCGCCTCCCGCTGGCCGAACACGCGCAATCCGCGCGGCAGGTAGCCCTCCGCCGCGGCTGGACCCAAGTCCTCGCCGCGACCGAGCTTCAGCGCGAGGCGGGCCATGGCCGCGAGCGCCGCTTGCATGTCCAGCGGCCTGTCGCTGGTCGGCACGGCGACCATGTGCAGGCGCTCACCGGCCAGTCCGGGGTTTTCCGGGTACATGCCGGTCACGGCGGGAATGCCTAGCTCGTGCGCTATGCGGCACGCCAGGCTACACGCGAGGCCATAGCGCCCGGCATTGAAGGCCGGTCCGGCGACCAGCACATCTGGCTCCAAGTCGGTCAGTGCCGCCCGGAGTGCCGGTTCCGCATCCGCGGGCTGCTCGCTGACGTAGCTATCGCCGCCGATCAGCGTAGCTACGATGTCGCCTTGGCCGGCGAACTGCGCTTGCAGGGCGCGGCCGGGGCCAGCCGCGCCCGGTTGCACCTCGACCGGATGACTAGCTTGCTCCTCACCGCCGATCCCGGCAAAGAACTGGTTCAGATAATGGACGACGCGCACCTTGGTATCGGACATGTACGCACCCCCTTGTCCAGGACTTAGAAAAAGATGCCGGCGGGTGTGTCGCCACAGTCGGCCGGCTGTTGCCGGATATTCTACTGGAATAGGTCACTGTTACACAGCGAGGGTCTATATCCACCGCAGCATCCGGGTAATAACTCGACGCTACGGGGCAAGCGATGATTGATGGCACTAGGAGCCGCGCCGCACTCACGCTACCTGGGCCGCAGCCCCTTGAGCCGTACCGACGGGAGTCTCCGGAGGGTCTGATTGCGTGGGTCTACTTCGATACCCACCGATTCCAGGGCCGTGACGCCGAGCAATGGCTCGCTCTCCGCCGGTCCCATGACAATCGTACCGCCGACAATTTCGCCCATGAACTCGATGTCGCCGGTGGTGATATCCATTCTGATTTCCCGGCCGTCGGCTAGGCCGTAGATGCGCTGGCCTTTGGGAGCCAGACCGATGGATTCCAGGTGCGGCCGCGGTACGAGGCAATCAACCGCGCCGGTATCAACCAAGAAGAGGCCTTCCCACGTCCGGTCCGGCGCAGCGGGATTCCGAATGGTCACGGTGACGTAGGTGACGCCCATCTTTATCTCCCGGCCGGAGTAGGCGGCCAATGCCAGGTTCGGCCCCTACTTCAGCATCAACCCCCAACTAGATGGCCCTTAAATCCTGGCTGCCAGTGGATATTCTACTGGAATCGGTGTCCGGTACACAGCGAGAGGGCCGTGTCCGCTGTAGAATCCGGGCAGCAACACGACGCTACGGGGCAAGCGATGATTGATGGCACCAGCAAACGAGCCGCGTACACTCCCCATGCCGCGCCGCTGGCGCAGGACTATACGGTGGTGCGGCACGTTGCCGATCCCGATGTGTTCACGGCGACGCCGGCGCTGCTCCGGCTGCCGAGCGGACGGCTGCTGTGCAGCTTCTCCCTCGTGACCCGCGTCGGGCGGGCGCCGGGCCACCCGGAGCGGGCGCTGGGGACGCATTTCTATACGAGCGGCGACGGCGGGCGGACGTGGGACGAGAGCGGGTCCGTGGACCTCGACGACGGGCTGGTCTTCCTGCACCGCGAGCGGTTGTACCTGCTGTGCAACCGGCCCGGGCGCGGAGACATCGTGGTGACGGCGAGCGATGATGAGGGAGCAAGCTGGCGGGAGCCGGTGACGCTATTTGCGGGGCGCTTCTGGAACACGTTTACCCCTCATGCCGTTCGCGGCGATACCTTGTATTGGGCGTTGGGCGCTCCGAACGCGGGCGGCAACTTCAATCGCGCCGGGTCGCGGATCGTCGTCGTGGCCGGTGACCTGGCTGCCGATGATTTGCTGGACCGGTCTTGCTGGCGCATTTCGCCGTATCTCACGTACCCTGGCACGCCGGCCGGCCTCAGCGCCGAGCTACGGGACGACGTGGCGCAGGGCGAGGTGTATCCGGCCGATGGCGATGATCTCATAGCATCGTTTCCGGGCCGGCCGCCGGACCACGGGGATCACTGGCTGGAGCCAAACGTCGTCAATGTCAATGGCTGCATCCGCGTCTTCGTCCGGCTCCGCATTGATCGGCAGACGACCGCGCATCTCTGCGCCGTGTGTGACGTGGCCGACGACGGCGACGAGATCGCGCTGCGGTTTACGCAGCTTCATCCGTTGCCCGGCAACTGTTACTTCCACATCATCCGCGACGAGCCTGATGGCTACTTCTGGGCGGCGACCAGCCTGCCGACGCGGACGCAGGACCTGGAGTGGGGACGGGAGATGGCGGCGCGAGGGCTGCTCAAGGGGCGGGCCGGAAACGAGCGCCGGTTTCTGATGCTCATGTACAGCCTGGACGCGCTGAACTGGTTTCCGGCGGGCTGTGTCGCCATGTGGCCCAGCCCGGGACAGGGCTTTCAATACAACGCGCTCCTGGTTGACGGAGATGATCTGCTGGTGTCGTCGCGCACCGCGAAGAACGCGGCCAATCAGCACGACAACGACCTCGTGACCATTCACCGCGTCCGCGATTTCCGCTCGCTGGCGCTGAACCTTCATCCGGTAGTCTGATCGGCAGAGGAATACGGCACCATGTACACCCCCAAAGCATTCCAAGTGTCGGACAGTCGAGTGCTGGCGGAGTTCATCGCCAACAACAGCTTTGCGACGCTCATTAGCTCTGTGCAAGGCAGCCTTTTTGCGACCCACCTGCCGTTGATCCTCGACCAGTCCCGATCATCGCAGGGAGCGCTCTTGGGGCACGTCGCCCGCGCCAATCGGCACTGGCAGGCATTCGATGGTCAACAAGAGGCGCTGGCGATTTTCCACGGGCCTCACGCTTACATTTCACCGAGTTGGTACACCTCGTCTTCGCCGGCCGTCCCCACATGGAACTACGCTGTGGTGCATGTGTACGGTGTGCCTCGTGTCGTTGATGATGAGCAATGGCTCTCCGACTTTGTTGATCGGTTGGTGACCATCTACGAAGCTGACAAGCCGCAGCCATGGCCAGGGATACTACCCGCAGACCTCAGAGCCAGTCTCTTGAAGGCAATTGTGGGCTTTACGATGGACATTACGCGGGTTGAGGGCAAGTTCAAGCTCGGCCAGAACCGGTCGCTCGACGATCAGCGTGCAATGGTGGGCCATCTTGAGACACAAGCGGACCCTGTGGCACATGTATTAGGGAAATTCACGAAGCAGCGGTTTAACCAGCACGCTCAGACTGGCTAGGGTAACGCTTCAGGTGTGAGCACGGTCAACCCGTACTGGGCGAAATGGCGGTCGAAGGCCAAGGCGTGAGTAATCCCCAGGCGCTCCATCACCGCAAAGCTGGTGGCATCCGTGAGTGAGAAGCCCTTGTCTGCGTACTGAAAGATAATCGCCAAGGCGCGCTGCTCGTCAGCGACCGTGACCCGCTCAATCCGCGTGGTACTCTGGGGAAGCTGCCGCAGGAAGGCGGTCGCATGGGGCTGGCCGAGGCGGGAGAGAAAGAGCGCGTGTGTTTCGGCGATAATGAAATTCGTGGTGACGGGTAGCCAGTAGTGGTCGGACAGCCACGCCCAGCACGTGCGCGCCTCCTGGTAATGGGCATCGCGGGGATGAATCAGCGCCAAGAAGCCGGAACTATCCAGAAACACCCGATGGGAGCCGGCTGTGGTGATGCTCACGGCTGGGGTGTATATGCCTCCGCTAAGTACTCGTACTTCTTACTAGCGTCCGTGGGTGGCGCATCCGTCGCGGAGCCAACAAGCTCCCAGAGCGGATCGTCCCTGGTAAGCGGTTGGTCTTCGCGGTGGGTGGATGGCGCTACTTCGACCTGGTAGCGAGTGCCGCTATGCTCGACGATGACCGGTTCGCCGTCCAAGGCGAGGCGATCCAGGATCGCCGCGAGATCGCGCACAAACTCCTCAAAAGGAATGGTCGTGTAGGAGGGCTGCGTTGCGCTTGCCTTTTGCATAGGACGATTATAGCACGATGCCGGTGCGGGCGCACCGTAGGTCCTCGTTGGTTGCGGGTTGCGTGTGTTACACTGGGGGGCGAAGCGAATACGGTAGGCGTTGACGAGGACACGTCCCGGTCCGGTGGCGTGGCAGAGAGGGGAGGCCACCGGCTGCAAGCCTCCCAAGTGGACGAGGCCCGGGATACCACCTCCGAGCCGGTCGGTTGAAGGCGTGCGGTCCGCGCTGGATGTGGAACGGCGCTGCTGCGTAGGCTGACCCCGGTGGCTCCGGATAGCAGTTGTCGAGTGCGCCACGCTTGCCCCGCTGGGCGGCGCGGCGAATTCGGGTGGAACCGCGCGAGGCGATGCCTCCCGTCCCGAAAGGGCGGGGGGCGTTTTGTTTGGCCGTAGGTCCAGCCGGAGCAGGGACGAGGAATACGACAGGTCGGTGCGATGATCGCCGGAATTGCCGAGCAATGTGCGCTGGAGGGAACTTCCCCGGCCGTTCACCGCGGCCGGGGCGCGACCACGTGCTAGGCGCCGGTGACGTTACCCGGTCATGCCCGCTTAGGCAGGAATCCATTCTGGCCCCCCTATGGTCCCCCCGCCGCGCAGGGGGACGAGGATTCCCGCGAAAGCGGGAATGACGGGTGGTAAGACCACCGCACATCTTGAAATCAGAGATAGGAGTACGCGATGAGTAAGAACGAGGTTCGCGAGGGCGCTGCGGCGCCGAGCGATAGGCCGATTCCACTGGATACGCTGCGGCATTCTGCTGCACACGTGATGGCCGAGGCCGTCCAGCAAATCTGGCCGAACGCGAAGTTCGGCATTGGCCCGCCGATTGCCGACGGTTTCTACTACGACTTCGACCTGCCCCGGCCGCTGACGCCCGATGACCTGGCGCAGATCGAGCGGCGGATGCGGCGGATTATCAAGGCCAACCTGCCCTTCTCGACCCAGGAGATCGAGGGCGCGGCGGCCCAGCAACTCTTCCGAGAACGCGAACAGCCCTACAAGCTGGAGTTGATCGAGGCGTTGACGGCTGGTGAGGCGAGCGGTGAGGTCGCCGACTCGCCGGATGCCGCCGGCGTGCAGGCGGGCAAAGTGCAGCTTTACCAGCAGGGTAAGTTTCTCGACCTGTGCGGTGGGCCGCACGTTGCGCGCACGGGGCAGATCGGGCCGTTCAAGCTGCTGCGCGTCGCCGGCGCCTACTGGCGTGGCGACGAAAACCGCCCGCAACTCCAGCGCATCTACGGGACGGCCTGGCACACGCAGCAGGAGCTTGACGACCACCTATGGAAGCTCGAAGAGGCGCGTCGGCGCGATCACCGGCGCCTCGGCACCGACTTGGGGCTGTTCTTCTTCAACGAGCAGGTCGGCGGCGGCCTGCCGCTGTGGGAGCCGGACGGCGCGGTCCTGCGGAGCGTGTCGGAGGATTTCTGGAAGGAAGAGCATCGCAAGTGGGGCTATGAGTACGTCTATTCGCCGCACATCGGCACGGCGGATTTGTGGTCCAACTCGGGCCACCTGGAGTTCTTCCAGGATGCCATGTACGCGCCGATAGACATTGACCAGCAGCAGTTCCTGCTCAAGCCGATGAACTGTCCCTTCCACGTGCAGGTCTACCGGCGGCGACTGCGCTCGTACCGTGAGCTGCCGGTCCGGTACTGCGAGCTAGGCACGGTTTATCGCTACGAGCGTGCCGGCGTCCTGCATGGCCTCCTGCGCGTGCGTGGCTTTACACAGGATGACTCGCATATCTTCTGCCGGCCTGACCAGCTAGAAGACGAGATCAATGGCGTGCTCGATCTCGGCCTGCATCTGCTGCGCTCGTTCGGCTTCCACGAGTACGAGATCGAACTTTCCGTGCGCGATCCGAACAACCTGGACCAGTACATGGGTGGGGACGAGGAATGGGAGCAGGCCGAGGGCGCGCTGCGGCGTGCCCTCGAAGGGCACGATCTCAACTTCCACGTTGCCGAGGGCGAGGCCGTCTTCTACGCACCAAAGATTGATATTCACCTGCTCGACTCGCTCGGCCGCACGTGGCAATGTACAACCATCCAGGTGGACTTCAACCTCCCGGAGCGTTTCGACCTCGGCTACATCGGCGAGGACGGCGCCGAGCACCGGCCCTTCATGGTCCATCGCGCCCTGCTTGGCTCGCTGGAGCGGTTTCTCGGCACGTTGATCGAGCACTACGGGGGCGCGTTCCCCTTGTGGCTGGCGCCGGCGCAGGCTATCGTGCTGCCCATTGCCGACCGGCACAATGCCTACGCGGCGGAAGTGGCAGCGGCGCTGGAGCAGGCCGGTCTGCGCGCGCGAGTAGATAACCGCTCGCAGCGTATCGGAGCGAAAATACGGGAAGCGCAACTCCAGAAGATTCCGTACATGCTCGTCGTCGGTGACCGCGAGGCGGCGGCGCAGCAGGTGGCGGTGCGCCAGCGCAGTGGGCAGGATCGCGGGACGGTCGCGCTGCCGGAGGTCATTGCCGCTATGCAGCGCGAAGTCGCAGCGAAAGCGAGCGAGCCGCTGCTGTAGTAAAATGGGACGGGTCCCCCGTGCTCCTCGTTGCGACGGAGTACGGTCTCTTCCCTCCCCCGTCGCAACGGGGGAGGGCCAGGGAGGGGGCCTGTGTCCCCCCGCTCGCGGAAACGACGGGATGCAGACAACACCAAACCCAAGGAGACGATCTGTGGACAAGATACCGGTAGGCGTTCTGGCAGCTACGGGCATTGTAGGGCAGCGGTTTATCCAGTTGCTCGCCGACCATCCGTGGTTCGAGATCGCGGCAGTCGCCGCTTCGGAGCGCAGCGCCGGTAAGCGGTACGCCGACGCGGTGCATTGGCTGCTGCCGACGCCGATCCCGGAGCGAGTGGCCGGCATGACGGTGGTCGAGAGCCGGCCACCGCTCGACTGTGCGCTCGTGTTTTCTGCGCTGCCGTCGGACGTGGCGCGCGAGGTCGAGCCGGCGTTTGCAGAGGCCGGCTACGTGGTCAGCAGCAACGCGAGCGCCTACCGCCGGGAGCCGGACGTGCCGCTGTTGATCCCGGAGGTCAACCCGGATCATCTTGGCTTGCTACCGTCGCAGCAGAAGAGTCGCGGCTGGGATCACGGCTGCCTCGTGACGAACCCCAACTGTTCGACGATTACGCTCGTGATGGCGCTGAAGCCGCTGGTTGACGTCTTTGGGGTCGAGCAGGTCATCGTCACCACGATGCAAGCGACTTCCGGCGCCGGCTATCCGGGTGTGCCGTCGCTCGACGTGATTGACAACGTGCTCCCGCACACCGATGGCGAGGAGCCGAAGATGGAGTGGGAGCCGCTGAAGCTGCTCGGCTCGCTGAACGGAGCGGAGATCAGGCTGGCGGAATTGCCGATCAGCGCTCACTGCCATCGGGTGGCGGTGTGGGACGGGCACACGGAGGCCGTGTCGGTCAAGCTCGGTCGCCCGGCGACGGCCGACGAGCTACGGCAGGCGCTGCACGACTTCCGGGGCTTGCCGCAAGAACTGGGGCTGCCGAGTGCGCCGGAGCGGCCTTTGTCGGTGCCGGCGGCGGAGAACCGCCCGCAGCCGCGCCTGGACCGCGATGCCGCCGGTGGCATGGCGACGGCGGTGGGCCGCATCCGGCCCTGTCCCATCCTCGACTGGAAGCTGCTCGTCGTCGGCCACAATACGGTCCGCGGCGCTGCGGGGGCTGCCATCCTCAATGCCGAGTTGATGAAGGCGCAGGGCTACCTGTAGCGGGCTGGCGCTGTCCTCTCACCATCCGGGCGTGTTCGGTTGCTTCTTCACCCGGGTCAGTTACCGATGACTGGTGACAAAACCTGTGCGGGTCAGAAGTGCTAACTCTCTTTCCTCGTTGACGGTTCTTCCTGCATAAGCTCCTGGAGGATGGCCTCCTTGACCTGCGCCTGGGACTCCCCGGGCAGGTCCTCGGCAGCCTCGACCGCCACCTGCGCCGCATATCTGACGGCTTCTTGTTCGGAGAGCTCCAGCTGTGAGGCGGTTCGTCGTGCTGCAGCTAGGGAATGTCTGACGACTGAGCCTACCCGCAAGCCGCTGGTGCTGGCCCCATGGACGGCACCGTAGACGGCTCCCCGGACGGCATCAAGCGGATCGGCACCGGCCGCGCTCAAGGCTTCGAGCGTGCCGCTCACCGACGCCCGGATCAATCTTCCGGTGCCGCTCCCGGTGTCGGCGGCGGCGTGAACGGCGCCTTGAGCAGCACCGAAAGCGATCTCTGTCCCTTGCCGGGTCACGTCACGAGAATCGCGAATCGCGCCAGTGACTGTCTGGCCGACGCGCGTCTGCACCTGTCTCGCCGTGGCGGGCGCTTGGGCAAGCGTTTCAACCGCATAGCGGGCCGACGATGCCAACTGATAGGCAGTGACACCGGCGGCTACGTCGAGGCCCGGGATGTCCGGGACATAGCGGAGGCCAGCGAGAGGGAACTGGGCGACCGCGCCTAAGCCGGGCACGGAGTTCAGGGCGCGGAGGTTCTCGCGGGTCTGGGTCATCAGTTGATCCATGACCACCTCGCGCTGCACCTCACCGTCCTCGCGGATTTTCCCGAGCACACCGAGGGTGAGCAGGCCGAGCACAAAGGCGGAGGCGAACAGAAAATCGTACCCGGTCAGGAATATCGCCGGAAAGTCAATGGTGCGAATCGGATCAACCCACTCGACCGCGATGGCGAGGTGTCGCACGCTGAAGAAGTCAACAAAGGCGCCGCCCAGGAGTGGGCTGACTCCGGCGCCCAGACTGGCCGCGAGCGAGGCGCCCGTCAAGTAGGCCGTTGCTTGGGCTTGTGGTGCCATCTTCATCCTGATGGTCGTGGAGGAGACGTTGATACCGGCACTGGCAATGCCGATCAGGGCGTGGAGGAAGATGAGCAGTGGCATCGTCAGAGCATGTCTGTCCGGCAGTGTGGTAAAGGTCCAACCCAGGATAACCAGGAAGTGCAGCGAAGAACAGAGCGATAAGATGACCTTGCTCCCGTACCGATCCACAAAGGGACCCCACACCCGCAGGAACAATACATTCGCAGCTTGGCTCAACACGCCCAGTACAACTACCACGGAGAGGGACAGCTCCAGTTTGGTCAGCATGTACACGGCAAAGAAGGGTAAGGCGAGGTTGGCAACAAAGTTTCGCAGGAATAGGAAGCTGATGAGTTGTCTGAAATTCTCGTCCCGCAACGGTGCTGTGAGCGCCCGGAGTATCGGTGGTCTGGCACCCTCCGGTATTGCCATGCGAGGTTCGGGAATTCGGCCCATCATGCCGGCGGCGCTGAAGCCGAGCAAGATGCTCCCCAGTAGAATGGCGTATGAATACCCGAATATTACATCTCCCTCGGGCACGATGCCCTTCCACCAGTCTATGTAGAACGCGGCTGCCAGCCCGACCACGGCCGCCGCGGTCGTTGCCACTCGCATGCGCTGGGCAAAGAACCCACCCATCGTATTCGCCGGCACCAGGTCGCGCAGCCAGCTGGTCCAGCTCGTGCTCACAAAGGCATTGGCCACGCCCCGGATTGCCGTAAAGAACAAGAGGAGGGTCACGGCACCGGCGTGTGGCACCTCGATGACAAAGGGGATCAAGCCGACGGGCACCCAGGAAGCATAGGCCGCGAAATACGCCGGTACGGCGATGACCTTCCGCATCCGCAGACGCTCGACGAGGACGACGGCCGCGATCTGGACCGGCTGCATGATGGAAGGGATCGCCGCCATGATCCCGATGTGGAAGTTGGAGGCGCCCAGAAGCAGCGCGAACGCCGCGAGGAAGCCCCCGGACGCCAGACCATCGGCGCCGGAGGCCGCGATGGTCTGGAAGGTCAGCGTCTTCAGGCCGCGCTGGCGGGCCTCGTCCGTGAGTGTTTCACTGGGCTTGAGGCTGGTTGGGAGCATCAATCGCCGAGCAGCCTTCGCTTGAGTTTCTCGATCTAGCGTCTATCCCTAGCACTATACCATGTAGAGGTCGTTGGCCGGTGACGGTCGAGCCAAGCAGTTGTCACCTGCTGTCCGCCCTATACCATCGCTACCGCTGCACCGTGAGGCAGTATCCTGGCCTGATGCCGGAGAGAAGTGCTATAGTTACGTTCGCTACGTTGCCGGCTTGCGAGCGTTTCGGGCCGGATGATTTGCCCTGAGGATGACACGTATGCCCAAAATGAAAACCCATAAGGCCTCGGCCAAGCGATTTCGGATCACTCGCAACGGCAAGGTGATGCGCTCGAAAGGGTCGGTCAGCCACCATCGCATGAAGAAGCGCGGGCGGACCAAGCGCATGATTGCCGAGACGATGGCCGCAGCACCGAGCGATGCCAAGCGGATCAAGAGAATTCTGGTCGGCAGTTAGCGACCGGACCGGTAGCGGCGGAGCAGGATACGGACATGGTACGAGTCAAGCGCGGCGTCACCAACCATCGCCGGCATAAGAAGGTGCTCAAGCGGACGAAAGGCCAGTACGGGGCGCGGAGCCGCCGCTACAAGGTGGCGAACGAGGCGATGATTCACAGCCTCGACTACGCCTATCGCGGTCGCCGGCAGCGCAAGCGCGACCTCCGCCGGTTGTGGATTCTGCGGATCAATGCCGCGTCGAGGCAACACGGCCTGACCTACAGCACCTTCATGCACGGCCTCCGCAAAGCCGGCATTACCGTAGACCGCAAGATGCTGGCCGATCTCGCCGTGCGCGATGCCGAGGCGTTCGGTCAGATTGCGGCGCAGGCGGCAGCCGCCTAATCCGGCTTGATTACCAGTCTCGCCAATCCACGCATACGCCTCGCCCTCAGCCTGCACACGCGCCGAGGGCGTCAACGTGCCGGCGCCTTCTTGGTGGAAGGTACGCGGCTCGTCACCGATGCCCTCCGCGCCACGACGCCGCAGCTTGTGCTCCACCGCCCCGATTTTGCCCAACGGCAGCGCCGCCATCGCCACCTGCTCGATACCCTCCGTCGCGCTGGTGCGGAAGTCCGCGAGGTGTCGCCGGGCGTGCTGCGTGCCGTCAGTGATACGGTCACGCCGCCGGGCATCGTCGCAGTCGTGCCGGAGGTGCGGCTCCAGCCGGACGAGAACACCGTGCCGCTCGTGCTGCTGCTCGACGGCATCAGCGACCCCGGCAACGCGGGGGCGCTCCTGCGCGTGGCGGCGGCCAGTGGCGTGACCGCAGTGCTGGCTGCACGCGGCTGTGTTGATCTGTGGAGTCCCAAGGTTGTGCGGGCAGCGGCCGGGGCGCATTTCCAGGTACCCATCCGGCAGGGTGTGGAGTGGCCAGCGCTCGGCGAGATGCTTGCTGTGGTGCCGGCGCGCTGGCTTGCTGACCCGCGCGGCGGTGTGGCCTATTGGGAGCCGGATTGGCGGCAGCCGGCGGTGCTCGTCGTCTCTAGCGAGGCGCAGGGTGCCAGCGCCGAGGCCGTGCAGCTTACGGGTGGGCAAGCAGTGACGGTGCCCATGGCGAGCGGCCGGCTGCTGGACTCGTTGAATGTCGGGGTTGCAGCCGGTATCATCTTATTCGAGGCGTTACGCCAGCGCACGGCGAGCGGTGGGGCAAAGGACTCATCGGCCGGCGTGCAAGCGGAAGTGAATAGCGAACGGCGAGGACGAAGCGAGTAGGGCGGCCTACCTGTCCACAGAGAGCCGGGGTCAGCGGCTGCAAGCCCCGGCGACAACGGTCGCTCCGAAGTTCCCTTCTGAGCCGGCGGAGGAAAAGCCGGCGTGCCGGATGCCACCTAGTAACCTGGGTGGCGCGGCGCGACGGCTGAGTAATGCCGACCCGGAAGCCCACCGATAGCGGGGCAATGGCTTTGGGGCAGGTGTAACTCCGGAGCCAACGAGAGTGGGCTTGCTGCCGCCGTAACCGTCGCAACAGGCGCGACCAGCGAGCTAACGCGGGTGGTACCGCGGAGAGGACGGTTCACAGCCGTCGCTTCGTCCCGGACGAGGCGACGGTTTTCTTGTTGTGTGGTGGGCATAGTCGGCCCCCCTATGGTCCCCCCGTCCCGACGGGGGGACGGCAAGTTCCCTCCCCGGTGTGTCTGCGCGGCGGAGGGGGCCGGAGCAGCGGCGGGTTCCCTCCCCCGTCGGGACGGGGGAGGGTTAGGGAGGGGGCCAGTGAGTGGCCAGCCCATGAAGGAGTAAACGATGCAGGATACGTGGGAAGCGCTGCGACAGGCGGCCGAGCGCGAACTGGCTGAGGCCGGGAACGAGCAGGCCTTGGAAGCCTGGCGTATTGAGTATCTGGGACGGCGGGGACGCCTCGCTCAAGCCATGCGCGGGCTGGGGCAGCTGCCGCCGGAGGCGCGTCCGGCCGCCGGGGCGGCGGGTAACGCGGTCAAGGCGGCCCTGACCGGTGCGTTTGACGCCCGGAAGCAGGCCCTCGCCGAAGCAGAGCACGTGCCAGTGGAGGAGACGGCAGCGTTCGACGTGACGCTCCCCGGCATTCGACCGCGCATGGGCCAAATGCATGTCATCAACCAGGTCATGGCCAAGGTCATGGCGGCCTTCGGACAGTTGGGCTTCCGCGCCACGGACGGGCCGGAGGTGGAGTGGGACCGCAACAACTTCACCCTGCTCAACCTGCCCGAAGACCATCCGGCCCGCGATATGTGGGACACCTTCTACATCGGGAACGTGGGGAAGCCGGGTGAAGTGCTACTCCGCACGCACACCTCGCCGATGCAGATTCGCGTGATGGAGCAGACCGAGCCGCCGGTGCGGGTCATCGTGCCCGGCAAGGTGTACCGCTACGAGGCTGCTAGCGCCACGAACAATTGGATGTTCTACCAAGTGGAAGGCTTCGCTGTGGACCGCGGAGTAACGATGACCGACCTGAAAGGGACGCTAGCTGCCGTCATCCGCATCCTCTTCGGCGAAGAGCGGCGTACTCGCTTTCGCTGCGATTACTTCCCGTTCGTCGAACCGGGTGTGGACATGGCGATGGACTGTCATGCCTGCGGTGGCGAGGGCTGTCCCGTGTGCAAGCAGACCGGCTGGATCGAGATTCTGGGCGCCGGGATGATCCATCCGCAGGTGCTCCGCAACGTCGGCTACGACCCGGAGGAGTACAGCGGCTTTGCCTTTGGCATGGGGCTCGACCGTATAGCCATGCTGCTCTACGGCATTGACGACCTGCGTCTGTTCTACGACAACGATCTGCGGTTCCTACGCCAGTTCCGCTAGGCCGTGTGGCCCCCCTATGGTCCCCCCGCTTCGCAGGGGGACATGGGTCGCTGCTTTTGTAGAAATGACGGGGTGTGAACGGAAGAGTCAACGGAGCGTATCAGGAGAGACAACATGTTAGTGTCGCTGAAGTGGTTACGAGCATATGTCGAGACTGACCTGCCGGCGAGCGATGTGGCCCACCGGCTCACGATGGCCGGTCTGGAGGTAGAGGCGCAGCACGCCGTCGGTGGCGCCTGGGAGGGCATCTACACGAGCGAGGTACGACGGCTGGAGCAGCACCCCAACGCGGACCGTTTGCTGCTCGCTACCGTTGACTACGGCGAGGGGCGCTCGCTCCAAATCGTGACGGGTGCGCCCAACCTGCATGAGGGCGCCAAGGTGCCGCTCGCGCTCGTGGGGGCGCAGCTCTGGGACAACTACGCCGATCCACCAAAGCAATTTCGGCTCAAGGCCTCGCGCATCCGCGGTGTCCGATCCGAGGGGATGGTCTGCTCGGCACGCGAGCTGGGGATTGGCGATGACGCCAGCGGCATCCTGATCCTCCCGCCCGATACCCCCGTGGGCCTATCCCTGGAGGAAGTGCTTGGCGACGTGGTGCTGGAGTTGGACATCAAGGGGCCGCGTGCCGATTGTCTCTCGATGCTGGGCGTCGCACGAGAGCTAGCCGCCATCACGGGTACCGAGTTGCAGGTGCCCTCGGCGGAGATCGCCAGGCACGAGGAGGCCGCGCAGCCACCGGCCACCGTGCAGATCGCCGACCCGGACCTGTGTAGTCGCTACGTGGCGATTGTGGTGCGCGGCGTCACGGTCGGCGAGTCGCCCGGTTGGATGCAGGAGCGTCTGAACGCTGCGGGGCTGCGGCCGATCAACAACATCGTAGACATCACCAACTACGTCATGCTTGAATGGGGGCAGCCGCTCCATGCCTTCGATCTGGACACCCTGCGCGGGCAGGCGATCATCGTGCGGCGCGCCGAGGCCGGCGAGCAGCTGATTACGCTCGATGGAGAAGGTCGCATCCTCACGCCGGAGATGCTCGTGATCGCCGATGCCGCCCGTCCGGTGGCGCTGGCGGGCGTCATGGGTGGAGCGTCTACCGAGGTGAGCGCCGGCACTACCTCCGTCCTGATCGAGAGCGCGAACTTCGACCCGGTGAGCATCCGCCGCACCCGCCGCGCGCTCACGCTGCCGACAGAGGCCTCGCGGCGCTTCGAGAAGGGGTTACCGCCGGAGCTACCGTTACCGGCGGCGCTGCGAGCTGCGGCGCTGATGGTTGAGCTGGCCGGTGGCACGATGGTCGGCGCGCCGGTTGATGCCTTTCCACGGCCACGCCAACGCACGGCTGTCGAGCTGCGGCCCTCCGACTTGGAGCGCCTGCTTGGCATGACCTATCCGCCGGAGCAGGTGACGCAAACGCTGCACGCGCTCGGCTTCGAGGTGGCGGCGCTGCCCGACGGGGAAGACGGCTGGCTGGTAACGCCGCCCCTCCATCGTACCGACGTGGCTATTCCCGAGGACTTGGTAGAGGAAGTGGCGCGGATCGTCGGCTACGATACGATTCCCAGCACGCTGCTCACCGGCGGGACCCCGCGCCCGGAGCGCGATGCGCCGCTCTATTGGGAGGAGGCGGCGCGTCAGGTGCTCACCGCGGCCGGCTACGACGAGATCATCGCTTACACGTTGACCAACCGGGAGCGCCTCGCCAGCCTCCCGGCGCTGGATACGCCGCCAGCAGGGAAGGAGCAAAGCTCCGGGCGTTCCCGACGCTCCCGACGGTCGGCAGCCGCCGGTGATGACCTCGCCAGGTGGGTGCAGGAGCGGGTTTTTCCGGCCGTTGACACGCCGGTCATGCTGGCCAATCCGTTGAGCAGCGACCGCGACGTGCTCCGCACGTCGGCTATTCCCGATCTCGTCGAGACGGCCGGTCGCAACCTGCGGCAGGCCGATGAAGACGTGTGTCTCTTCGAGCTTGGACGGCTGTATCTACCCACCGACGCCGGCCTACCGGAGGAGCGGCGCGTGCTGACGGCGGTCGTAGCACAGCATCCCAACAGCAGCTGGTCGTCCGCAGCTGGCTGGGGCAGCCAGGCCGGGGCGGGCTTCTTCCACCTGAAGGGCGCGACCGAGGAGTTGCTAGAGCGATTGGGTACCCCGCGTCCCGGCTTCATCCCGCTGACTCACCCGGCCTTTGCGGTTGGTCCGGCAGCGGCGATCATCAGCGACCATCACCCGGAAGCGATGGGCAAGCGTCCCGTCCGCGAGGGCCAAGTGCTGGGCGTGCTGGGCGCACTGCACCGCGATCCGGCGCGCGCGTTCGGTCTGGGCGGGCAGTGCGTGGTTTTGGCGCTCGACTTCGACCGGATCATTGCGCTGGCCGGAGACCGCCGGCAGTTCGACGGCGTGGCGCGCTATCCGTCGGTCGAGCAGGACCTGGCGGTGGTGCTGGATGAGGCGGTGCCAGCCGAGCACGTCGAGGCAGTCATGCGCCGCGCGAGCCGCCAATTGCTGACGCGCGTGCGGCTCTTCGATGTCTATCAGGGCGATCAGGTGCCGGCCGGCAAGCGCAGCCTCGCGTTCGCCTTGACCTTCCAGGCGCCGGATCGCACGTTGACCGATGCCGAGGTCGAGCCAACGCGCCAACGTATTATCGGTACGCTGAAGCGGCAGCTCGGAGTAACCGTGCGCGGCGGATGAGGCGAGGCGGTCAGCTTTCGGCTCGCGTGGCGTGGGTGTCCTGTATTGGGCGGTAGCTCTACGCTCGTCATTGCGGCGGAAGCGGCAAACCACGTCTCCCCCTGCGGCGGGGGGGCAGCACGCCGGTTTTGCGGGAGGGAATGCGACGATGGGGTGGGAGCGGCAGGAGGCGATGGACTGGCTGTACGGGTCCAATCGTCGCAACAGACGGCTATCCGGGCTGGAATCCGACGCGGCTTCGAGCCTGTTCCTCACGCTGGAGCGGGAAGGCTGCACCGTGGAAGTCCTCTCCGAGGACATTGTGAATGACGAGGCAGCGGCCGTGGTGCTCACGGTGCCGGCCGCGGCGCGGATGAGCGCGGTATGGCGGACCGTGCGGGAGAGTGGCGCGGTGCAAGTGACGGCACTGCGCTCCAGCACGTTTCGGGTACGCTGGCAACGGTAACCCGTAGGGGCGCAGCCGCCAAGGCGGCTAGTCAATGTATGTTTCGAGCTTGCGGACCAGCGGATTGCAGCGCAGCTTGGTGAGCGCTTCCGCCTCGATCTGACGCACCCGCTCGCGGCTCATGCCTAGCTCTTCGCCGATCTCGGCCAAGGTCGCTGCCGGGCCAAGCTCACGGTCGGCAGCGTTGCTCCCCAATCCGAAGCGCAGCTTCAGGACCACCTGCTCGCGTGGCGTGAGTGACTGGAGGGCGCGCTCCAACTCATCCACTAGCAACGAGCGCATCGCCGCCGAGTCCGGCGTTGGGCTGGCATCATCGGCGATGAGGTCGCCCAAGCCCAGCTCGCCGTCGTCGGCGATGCCGAGCGGGCGCTCCAGCGAGAGCGTGGCACGCGACGCCCGCAGCGCTTCCCGTACCTGTAGCTCCGGGAGCTTCAGGCGCGAGGCGATCTCCGGTGCGGTCGCCGGCCGCCCGAGCTGCTGTTCTAGCTCGCGCTGGGCCTTGCCGATGGCACTCAGCCGCTCAACGACGTGGACCGGCAGGCGGATCACCCGGCCTTGATCGGCCAGGGCACGACTCACGGCCTGACGGATCCACCAGTAGGCGTAGGTCGAAAAGCGGTACCCGGTATGGGGGTTGTATTTGGTCACGGCCCGCTCGAGACCCAAGTTCCCTTCCTGGATCAGATCAAGCAGCGGCAGCCCCCGGCCTGTGTACTTGCGGGCCACGGTAACGACTAGGCGGAGGTTGGACTCCACCATGCGCCGCCGCGCCGCTGCACCGGCTAAGACGACCTGCTCGATCTCAAGCTGCAACTGCCGCTCGAACGTGCTTTCCTCAAGCTGACGCTGCGCCTCAAGACCCGCATCGCGGGCGAGCGCTAAGTCTATCTCCTCTTGGGGGGTGAGCAGCGGGTACCGGCGGATGTCGCGCAGGTACAGCGCCTCGGTGGTCTCAGGCAGATCCTCCGAGGCCGGGGCGCTCGGTGTCCCTTCGCCCCAGGCCCACCGCTTTCTCGGTGTGCCCAGCGCCGCACTGGCCGGGTCCTGCAGCAATTCCTCCTCGGCGACGCTAGGCCTAGCAAGCCGCGCAAGGGTTTCTTCAGTTAGCCCCGTACCGATAAGCCGGTCGGCCGTCAAGTCAGCCGGGGCATTCCCGTCTCGAATCTCAAGCTCCTCAAGTGTGTTCGCCATGCGACCGTCTCGTCCTTTCCACCTTGGCGGAACCTTCCATTAGACACTCCGTTGCTGTCCTTGCTCGCATCCGGCATGCATCCGCCAAGGCACAGATTTACCCTACCTGTCAGTGTTCATTGGAACGGCTTAGGCTACTTGCGGTGGCGAGCGGCAGAGATCACCCAGCCACTCCCACGTGGGGCCACACGACAATCGCTACGTCTCTTGCCGGTATCAGAGAGCCACTAACCTCGCATGTCTTGAGCCTGCCGCTCGGCCTCATCATCCAAGCAGAGTATAGCGCAGTTGCCACAGACTCAAGACTTGACCGGATCAGTGACGCTGTGGATGGATAACACCCTTCGCTACGCAGGTCATGGACACCAGAATAGCCTATCTTTGGCTAGTGTACGCGGCTTTGCACCAGAAGTCAATAGGGCAAAGGGTCGAATCCGGCCCTTTGCAGGGGGCAGACGGCTCAATCGGCCTCATCTGCGGTGGAAGTGGCCTGTACGGGAGCGGTTGTCAACTGGTCGGGGAGCGCATACCCACGCGCGAAGAGGAGTAAGCCGAGCGCCACGGCCACTCCGGCAACGGGACCGATGAGCCGGATGCCGAGCGGATTGGCGGCGGTGTTCCCGAAGGCACCCAATATGAGGCCAAAGATGAGCGAGGAGAGGGCCAGGGCGAGCTTATTGATCGTTGATAGCACGCCGAAATACATCCCTTCGCGGCGCTGCCCCGTCAACTGCGCGTCATAGTCAATGACGTCGGCCAGCAGCGCGTTCGGGAATACGAACAGGCCGGCGATGGGTACGCCGGCCAGAGCAATGTACGCCAGTCCCTGTGCCACGGTCGGAATGCCGGGGACATAACCAGCGAAGAACTGCAACGGGAAGTACAGTACCAGCACCCCCATGCATGCGATGTAGGCCCGGCGCTTGGTCCACCGCTGCCCTAGCCTGACCGTCCCCGGTAAACTGACCAACATGGCGAGCAGGAAGAGGCCAACATACAGGCTGACCTGCTCGGTGCCTTGTCCCATGATGGAGACAACAAAGTACGGCATCATCTGCGTCAGCATATTGAGAGCGAGATTGAACAGAACGAGGCTGGCGGCGAAGATGAGAAACGGCCGATTGGCCAATGTTGCACGAAAAGCAACCCACAAGTCCAAGTTCGAGTGTTGACCGCGCCCGCGGTGGCCGCTCGCACCGAACACTGCCAAGTAGTAACTCAGCATAGTCACAGCGCCGAGGACGAGTGCCATGCCGGCAAAGCCTAGCCACTCTTTCAACTGGGGGCTGGCAACCAGCGCCAGGGCCGCCCCGAACACCCCAAACAACGATTTCCACGCGGAGAGGCTAATGCGGTCGTTCGACGTGACGGCCACCTCCGGTAGCCAAGCCTCGTAGGGCGCGTTGGCAACAGTGGTGGAGAAGAACAGCACTTGCAGGACAATAAACAGCAGCGCCGCGTTGAGGTAGGAGGCCTCCGCATCGGGCGGGAGCCAGAGCAGCACGAACGCGATTGACATAATCGGAGTGGCGGCCAGGATGAAGGGGGCGCGGCGTCCCCAGCGGGAGCGGAACGTGTCACTCCAGTGCCCAATCAGCGGATCGTCGAAGATTTCTACTAGCCGCCCGATGCCCAAAATCAACCCGGCGAGCGCCACCGGCGCCAGCGTTCCCAGCCAGGGCAGGGCGACTGCGGGCAGCCGCGTCGGGAGCCCGGCCTCCGGTGCTGGTGCATAGAAGAAGATCAACCACAGCGCGAGGGTCTGAAAGTTGACGGTGGCACCCAGGCTGCCGTTGGCGTACAGCAGTCGTCGCCACTGCGGCAGGCTACGGTCCGGGGATGCCGGCTCTTCGGCCGCTGCCGCAGCGGCCGCCGCCGGCGGACGTTCACCGCTCATAGTCCGGCCAGCATACGTGCCTAGCGGGCGCGATTACAAGCGCGGGGGGTGGCTACTGCCCTCACTCCGGCCCGCTCCCATGGGGAGAGGGGATGGATTGCCGCGGGCACGGGAATGATGGAGGAACGGGCGCAACATGTTGCACCCTTACGGCTTGGCTCGGACCTACCTCTGTCAGGATTCTGCCACCCGGTATGCCCGGTGGCACCATTGCAATAGATTGTCGGAGGCTATATAATAGCGTCAGACTATAGGATAGCGAGACAGCATGAGACGAGACGATCAAATCGGCCGGATCATTGATCTCAAGCGGCAGGTCAGTCGCGCCCTCCACGGCGCGACGCCCGAGCCGCTGAACCGGCTCGATCTGACCGTGGCGCAGATGCGTATTCTCTATCTGCTGGGGCGCGAAGGCGAGGCGGCAGTAGGACAGATTGCCGAGCGGCTCGGCGTCGCCCAGCCGAGTGCCACCCGCACGCTCGACCGGCTCGTGCGCCAGGAGCTGGTCGAATGTTTCAGACACCCGGCCGACCGGCGCGTGTCGCTCCACCGCCTCGCGCCGGCCGGGCAGCGCCTCCTCGATCAACTCCAGCAAGGGCGGCGGGCGCGGCTGGAGGCGGCGCTGCGCCGCCTCGACCCGGCCGTGCTTGATCAGCTTGAGGAGTCGTTCCGACTCTTGCGCGACGCGCTGGATGAAGAGGCAGCCAGCACGGACACGGTGGCCGCTGCTCCCGACGAGGAGCGGGGACACCACGCGCAGCAATCCGCACCGGCTGACGCTGCCGGCGCGGTACGGCCGCTTGCCATAGGATTGCCCGATGCCGGCACGGTGCCGGTACTGGCGACCACACCGGGAGTAGCCACGGAGGAGCAGACGTGAAGACACTGGTTCGTCTCTTGCGCTTTGTGCGGCCGTACTGGCTGGCGACTGCCGTCGTCATCGTCATGATCCTCGCCATGACCGGCTTACGCATGGTTCCAGCGTGGATGACCAAGCTCGTTATTGACGATGGCATCGGTCAGGGCGATATGGGGCTCGTGCTGTGGTACGTCCTGCTGCTTGTTGCGGCTTCTATCCTCACAAACGGGGTGACCGCGGTGCAGACCTATCTGGAGCAATTTGTCGGACAACGGGTGATCTACGATCTGCGAAATGCTCTGTATACGCACGTGCAGTCGCAGAGCATGAGCTTTTTCGATGCCAACCAGAGCGGCCAACTCATGTCGAGGGTGACGAACGATGTCAACCAGGTCCAGTTTTTCCTCACGCAAGGACTATCGCGGCTGACGACGACCGGCGTGATGGTCGCGTTTCACCTCGTCGCGCTGGCCGCGATTGACCTCCCACTGACCATTGTGGCCCTGCTCGTCACGCCCGTGGTCGTCTACTACCAGCGGCGGATGCAGGGGCTTATGCCGATGTTCCGCGCCATGATGGAGCGGATGGCCGACCTGAACGTCGTGATCCAGGAGAACGTCTCCGGCATCAAGCTGGTCAAAGCCTATACCCGAGAGCCATACGAGGCGGAGCGCTTCAACACCATCAACCGGGAAATCAGGGAGCGTCGCATCACTATCTCGCGGATGATGGCGTTTGTCATGCCGGGCCAGGAATTTGCGGGGCAGTTGAGTACGATCATCGTCCTGGTCGTCGGCGCGAGCCGGGTGATGTCCGGGAGCATGACCATTGGTGATCTGGTGGCATTCAACAGTCTGCTGCTCATGTTGTGGATGCCAATGCGGTTCATCGGCTTCATCAACCAGATGGCACAACAGGCGATTGCCTCCGGCGAGCGCGTGTTCGAAATCCTGGATACCCAGCTGGAAGTCACCGAGAAGCCGGACGCCATCGAGTTGAAACGGTTCGCCGGCCGGGTCGAGTTCCGCGATGTCTCCTTTGCCTACGGCAAGAATCCGCCGCTGCTCCGCGACATCGGTTTCACCATCGAACCCGGCGGGACGCTGGCGCTGGTCGGCGCGAGCGGCTCCGGTAAATCAACACTGATTAACCTGATCCCGCGCTTCTACGACGTGACCGCGGGCGCCGTGCTCGCCGATGGCCACGACGTGCGCGACGTGCAGCTCCAGAGCCTGCGCTCGCAGGTGGGGATGGTGATGCAGGAGACGTTCCTGTTCAACGCGACGATCCGCGAGAACGTCTGCTACGGCCGCGAGGACGCTAGCTCTGAGGAAATGGAGCGGGCTGCCCGCGCTGCCAACGCGCACGAGTTCATTACGGAGCAGCCCGACGGCTACGACACGCTGGTCGGTGAGCACGGCGTCCGCCTGTCGGGTGGCCAGCGCCAGCGTCTCGCTATCGCCCGTGCGCTCCTGGTGGACCCTCGCATCCTGATCCTCGACGAGGCCACCTCCAGCGTGGACACGCAAACGGACTTCATGATCCAGCGTGCTCTCGACGACCTGATGGAGGGGCGCACGACTATCGTCATCGCGCACCGGCTCTCGACGGTGCAGCGGGCCGACATGATCTTGGTGCTGGAGGACGGTCGGATTGTGGGCCGCGGGACCCATCGCGAGCTACTCGAAAGTAGCCCGCAGTACCGTCGTATCCACGACTTGCAGTTCCGCCTCCAGTACGAGGGGGCCGCGACCGCGAACGGCGACCCGCCGGCGTTGGCCGGGGCGCGGTCGAACGGCGGCGAGGCCACCAACGGGCGCCGCGCGGGCCAGGACGCGAGCGAGGAGGTGCCACGATGATGATGCGTGGCTTTGGCGGCGGGATGGGCGTCGGCTCCGTCTCGGGTCGCCGCCGCACGTCCATGATGGAGAAGCCGGAGTTCGAGACTAGCCCCTGGCAGGTGCTCAAGCGGCTCGCGCCGATTGTGGCCGGGTATCGTCGCCAGGTCATTATCGCTTTGGTCTCGGTGCTCGCGGCGTCGAGTCTGCAAATGCTCGTGCCGTTGAGCTTCATGTACACGATTGACGTGGTAATCCCCAGTGGCGATCTGACCATGCTGTGGGTTATCGGCGGCGGGCTGCTCGTGCTGGAGGTTGTCCGCTACTTCCTCGGGTACATGCAGCGCGTTGCGCTGGCGATAGCCGCGCAGCAGCTGGTCTTCGAGATGGCGAAGCGGCTCTTCGAGCACGTGCAGCGGCTGTCGCTGCGCTTCTACGAGCGGCAAGGAACGGGCGAGATCATCTCGCGGGCCACCAACGACGTGGGTGTCTTGCAGCAGTCCATTAGCGGGGGCACCGTCGCTTCAGCCATCCGCCTCTTTACCATGCTGGCCTACGCCGTGCTGATGCTGCTGCTTCATTGGCAGTTGGCGCTGATCGTGTACGCCACGGTGCCGCTGCTCCTGCTGGCTGGACTGGTCTCGGCCAACATGCTCCGCTCGCGCTACCGGCTGGTGCAGGAAAAGATCGCCGACGTGAACTCGGCCCTGGCCGAAGACATCTCGGGGGTGCGCGTCAGCAAGGCGTTCGCGCGTGAGGATGCCCAGCGGCGGCGCTTCCAGAGCGAGAACCGCGAGAACTTGCAGGCCAACATGAGCACGGCGCAGGTGCAGGCGGTCGCCACGCCGGCCATTCAATTGATCGCCATGCTCGGCATGGGCATTGTCCTGCTGGCCGGCTCCTGGTTTGTCATCGGGGGCACGATGACGCTCGGTACGCTGGCGACGTTCGTGACGTATCTGATCGCTTTCTATCAGCCGATTGAGCAGCTCAGTATGGTCAATCGGAGCATCCAACAGGCGCTCGCGGCCAGTGAGCGCATCTTCCAGTTCCTCGATGAGCCGACCGAGGTACTGGAGAAGCCCGACGCTCACGACCTCACTGCGGTGCAAGGCGCGGTTGCGTTCGAGCACGTGGGCTTCTCTTACAACCCTGGGGTACCGGTGCTGAAGGACATCAATATCACAGCGCGGCCCGGCGAGACGATTGCGCTCGTGGGGCACACCGGGTCGGGCAAGACGACGATTGCTAATCTGATCCCGCGCTTCTTCGATCCGCAAGAGGGCCGGGTGGCGCTCGACGGGCAGGATGTCCGCGACCTCACGCTCGACAGTGTGCGCCGGTCGCTGGCGATGGTGATTCAGGAGACGTTTCTGTTCGGCACGACCGTCCGCGAGAACATCCGCTACGGTAAGCTGGATGCCACTCAAGAGGAGATCGAGGCAGCGGCGGAGCAGGCCCACGCCCACGAGTTCATCGCCAAGCTGCCGCAAGGCTACGATTCGCCCGTCGGTGAGGGCGGCGTGATGCTCTCGCGCGGACAGCGGCAGCGCATTGCCCTCGCTCGCGCGATCATCAAGGACCCGGCCATTCTCATCCTCGACGAGGCCACCTCGGACGTGGACACCGAGACGGAGGCGCTGATTCAGGACGCCTTGTCGCGCGTGATGCAGGGCCGCACCACCTTTGTCATTGCCCACCGTCTCTCGACCATTCGCAGCGCGGACCAGATTATCGTGCTGGACAAGGGCGAGATCGTGGAGCGCGGTCGGCACGATGAGCTGCTGGCCGGCGATGGCACCTACCGCGCGTTGTACGACATCCAGTTTGCCCATCAGGAAGAGGCGCCAGAAGCAGCGCCACCGTCTCTGGCACCGGCCGCCGGCGGCTAGCCGCTCGCCACACAGGCGCGATTCCCCTGCTACCTGGTAATATGTCTCGGTGAGGCTGTTGGGGCCGGGTGTGGCCTCCGATCCGTTGAGCGGCAGGGGGCAAGAGGGACTATGCGCGAGGACATGGCGGAAGACTGGGCCGACCCGAACGAGGCCGCCGACGAGGCGGATGAGGAGCGCGTCGGCCGTATCGTGCAGCACCTCCTCAGCTTGGCCGGCGACGAGGAAGCGCGGCGGCTGCTCGGACTGGACGGCACCTTGGAAGACAACCTCGATATGATGTTCGTCGCCGATCCGCTGGCCTGGATCGCCAACGACATTGCCCAGGCCATCCGGCTGGAGGACGACGAGACCGACACGGTAAGCCTGTCCTCCGTGGTCGCTGCCCTGCGCCTGTATCAGATTATCCACGGCGCACCTGACCAAGCCGAACTCGGTGAGGCCGTCCTGGACTACCTCGACGATTCCGAGGACGACCTGTAGCTACTGCCGGCCATCAAGCGGCGTTGTTGGCCCCCCCTATGGTCCCCCCGCTGCGGCGGGAGGACGGTGCGTTCCTTCTCCTGTCGCAGGTGTTATTTTCGTGCCAATGCCGTAGGGGTGTTGCATGACTGTTGACAGCGCCGCCGCTGCCCAGCCCCGAGCCGGCCCAGCGGAACCGCCGGAGCATCCCCTGGCTGTGCGGGTCCCGTTCGCCCCGCGGCGCAGCGGCGTGTACCTGTTCAAGGATCGGGCCGGGCAGGTCATCTATGTCGGCAAGGCGGCCGTGCTGCGTAGTCGGCTGGCTTCGTATTTCGGGCACCAAGCCGGGCTAGGCGTGCGCCAGCGTCAACTGGTTGCGCGGACGACCGACTTCGAGCTTGTCGTCACCGATTCCGAAAAAGAGGCGCTGCTACTGGAAGCAAGCCTCATCAAGGAGCACCGACCGCGGTACAACATCGCGCTGCGCGACGACAAGAGCTACCTGTACCTCAAGATCACGTTCGGCGAGCCGTACCCGCGCATCTATACCGTGCGCCAGGCGCGGGACGACGGAGCGCGCTACTTCGGACCGTACACCGACGCCAAAGGGCTACGCGCCACGATGGCGCATCTCCAGCGGGTGTTTCAGTTCCGCACCTGCGACATTGACATGGAGAAGGGGCTGGATCGGCCCTGTCTGCTCTATCACATCAAGCGCTGCCTGGCCCCCTGTATTGGCGCCACCACTCCCGAGGAGTACGGCCAAGCGCTCGATGAGCTAGTGCTCTTTCTGGACGGTAAGCAGGACGACGTGATGCGCCAACTCCGAGCGGCTATGGCCGCGGCCGCACAGGAGCTGGCCTTCGAGCGGGCCGCGGCCATCCGCGACCGTCTCAGCGCCGCCGAGCGCGTGCTGGAGCGGCAGCGGATTACGGCGCCGGGTCGTGGCGATCTGGACGCTATCGCCTTCGCGCTGGATGCGCCGGATGCTTGTGTACAGGTGTTTCAGGTGCGCGGCGACAAGGTCGTCAGTCGGGAGAACTTTGTCCTGCAGCGTGTCGAGGATACGGCCGAATCGGCGCTGCTCACGCACTTCCTCCAGCAGTACTACCTGCGAGCCACGACCGTACCGCCGGTGATCTTGCTGCCTATCCAATGCGTTGACCCGGATACGGTCGCCGCGTGGCTCAGTGACCGGCGTGGGAAGCGGGTCCGGCTGGAGGTGCCGCAGCGTGGTGGCAAGCGCCAACTGGTTGCGCTCGTCGCCGAGAACGCGGCGGCGGCGCTTGAGGAACTGAAAGTCAAGTGGCTGGCGGATGAGCGCCGGACGTGGGGAGCAGTCCGCGAGCTGGCGGCGGCGCTCGATCTCCCGGAACCGCCACGACGCATCGAGTGCTACGACATCTCCAACATCCAGGGGAGCGCGGCCGTCGGCTCGATGGTCGTCTTCGAGCAGGGCCGGCCGCGTCCCGATGCCTACCGCCGCTTCCGCATCAAGACGGTCCACCAGCCGGACGACTTTGCGATGATGGCCGAGGTGATTGGGCGTCGCTTTCGCCGGGCGGCGCCCTCCCCCGGTGCTGGCGAGAACGAGCGATCACCGGGGGCAGCCGTGACGCTGGAGGCGTCGCGTCCCCCAGCGTCGCCAACACCGCACGACAACGAGCCGCCCGAGTTTGCTATCGGCACGCCCGAGGATGGCCCGGCAACTGCCGAGGGCTGGGAGCTCCCGGAGCTGGTCATTGTAGACGGGGGCAAGGGCCAACTGAGTGCGGCCGGTGCGGCGATGCGTGCGGCCGGTGCTGCGGGACTGCCGATCATCGGGTTGGCGAAAGAGCAGGAGGAAATCTTCCGCCCCGACCAGGCCGAATCATTAGTGTTGCCGCGTACCTCGCAGGCGCTCTACCTAATCCAGCGTATCCGCGATGAGGCGCATCGCTTTGCCATCACGTATCACCGCAGCGTGCGCCGGCGGCGGACCATCGTCTCGGCGCTGGATCGCGTACCCGGCATTGGCCCCAAGCGGAAGCGCGCCCTGCTGCGCGAGTTCGGCTCCGTACCCCACATTCGGGAAGCCAGCGACGTTGACCTCCTGGCCGTCAGCGGCATGACGAAACGGGCGGTCGCGGCGCTACGCGAACATCTGTAATCCTGGCCGGGGCGGCGGCCTTCCCCGGTCACCGCCCGGCCGAAATGACGAGCCGGCCGGCCCAGCGGTATGCTGAAGAGACGGTGGTAAAGCCACTGCGAGCATACTGCTACCGGAGGTTGGCGTGTGGCAAGGTCTAAATGCAACCGCACAGCGCGGGAATCGCGACGCACGAGCGATCCGGCTGGCTCGTTTTGCGGGTCTGCTGGCGCTTTCGGCGGTAATCGGAACCTTCGTGCCGGCCGCCGCTGCGGCTCCGCTAGACGAACCGGTCTGCACGATCTTGACGCCCCTCGGATCGTGCAGACTGGCCGCCGCGCTACATGCCGGTGGTCCGGTGACTTCACCAGCGGTAGCCGACCTTAGCAAGCAACGCTGGATTGCGTTCGACCGGCGCGCCGGTATGACGCAACTGATGGTCGGCGCGTGGATTGTGGCCGAGCTGCAGAGCGCCTGGGGGCGCGGCATCCCCGGTAGCGCCAGCGACTTCTACTCCACGGCCCCTGGTATCTACCGGGTCTACGCCAAGCGCGGTCCGCTCACCTACAATGCTTGGTTCGATACCTACATGGAAGCCTGGGTGGCCTTTGATCCCGTCCGCTTCAACGGCTTCCACTCCCTGCTCATGGACGACCGGGGTCGCGTCACGGATGCTCGCACCGGACCGATCTCAGCCGGCTGCATCCGCAATATGTACGCCTGGGAGGTCTACAACTTCGCCGAGATAGGCATGCTGGTGGTGGTCCATGAAGGCAATCTGCCGGCGGCCGTCGCGGCCCTCGGCTACACCACTCCCGGGCCAGCGCCAGAATACGATGACCTGTATGGCGGTGCCGCCTGGACGTTCTGCGCTCAGGACCCCTCGGAGGCGGTGTGCTTTGGGAGTTGATACTGGGCGCCTCGCCAGCAGTATCGCAGGGAAGTCAAGCTGGTGTGGACTCGGTGGCCATGAATTCCAGCGTCTGACCCAGGGGCAATTCCTGCTGGGTGCCGTCGAGCGGCTGCTGCCGGCAGGCCCGCACGAATTCGCGGAAGAGTGGATGCGGATGGTTCGGGCGGGACGCAAACTCCGGGTGGAACTGGGTGGCGACGAACCAGGGATGGTCGCGTAGCTCGATCATCTCGACCAGCTCGCCGTCCGGCGAGAGGCCGCTGCCGATCAGGCCGTGCGCTGCGAGTTGCTTGCGGTAACGGTTCTTCACCTCGAAGCGGTGGCGGTGGCGTTCATGCACCAGCGCTTGCCCGTATGCAGCAGCAGCGTGGGTGCCGGGTGTCAGTTCGCAGGGGTAGTTGCCCAGCCGCATGGTACCGCCTTTCGCCCCGTCGGCCTCCTGCCCCGGCAAGTAGTCTATGACGGGATCGGGCGTGTCGGGATCGAACTCGGTGCTATTGGCTTGGCTCAAGCCGAGCACGTTGCGGGCAAACTCGATGACCGCGCATTGGAGACCCAAGCACAGCCCCAAGTATGGGATGCGGTTGGTGCGAGCGAACTGGGCGGCCAGACACTTGCCATGCACGCCGCGCGGCCCAAAGCCGCCCGGCACCACAATGCCCTGGATGTCGCCCAGCAGCCGCGCCGGCCGCGTGGTTTCGAGGTCTTCCGAGTTCACCCACTTGAGGTCGAGGTCCAGCCGATGGAAGGCGCAAGCGTGGCGCAGCGCCTCCGTCACGCTAAGGTAGGCATCGTGCAGCTGCACGTACTTGCCCACCAAGGCAATGCGTACCGGCCGATGCGCTTGCTTCAGGCGCTGGACGATCATGCTCCAGTCGGTGAGCAGTGGCTCGGATGACGGTAAGGCCAGCTCGTCAACGAGGAGGCGTCCGAGACCGGCGCGCTCCAAGATGAGCGGCACTTCGTAAATCTCGTCTACCGTGGGTAAGGGGATGATGGCGTTGGCCGGAACACCGCTATAGAGCGCGATCTTCTCGCGGATGTCGTCCGGTAGCTCGTGGTCGGACCGGCAGACGATGATGTCGGGGGTAATGCCGATCCGGCGTAGCTCTTGGACGGATTGCTGCGTTGGCTTGGTCTTCAACTCGTTCGTCGTGGAGAGGTGCGGGACGAGGGTGAGGTGGATGTAGAGTACATGCTGGCGGCCGAGATCGTGCCGCATCTGGCGGATTGCTTCCAGGAAGGGCAAGCCTTCCATGTCGCCCACCGTACCACCGACCTCGACGATGACCACCTCCGCGCCGGTCTGCTCGCCCACCGACCGAATACGGGCCTTTAGCTCGTCGGTGATGTGGGGGATGAGCTGGATGGTGCCGCCGAGGTAATCGCCGCGGCGCTCGCGCTCGATGACGGACCAATAAATCTGCCCGGTGGTCACGTTGTTCAGCTTGCCGAGCGGCTCGTTCGTAAAGCGCTCGTAGTGGCCGAGGTCGAGGTCCGTCTCGGCGCCGTCTTGGGTCACGAACACCTCGCCGTGTTGATAGGGACTCATCGTGCCCGGATCAACATTGATATACGGGTCCAGCTTCTGGATAGAAACGGACACGCCCCGCGACTTCAGCAAACGTCCGATGGAGGCGACCGTGATGCCCTTGCCCAGGGAGGACACCACCCCGCCTGTCACGAAGATGTACTTGGTTGCCATCCCGTCTCCTCTCGCTGCCGGCGGCAAGCGGCTATCACCGCCGGAGCAGCGGCTCTGTTGTGAGAACGAGCGTTCTACCGTCGTGCCTCGCTTCCGCCAAGATTACGGCGCGGCGCGCGGCGCCGCCACCGTCAGCGCTGCGATGGCCGGACCGTCGGGCAACGGTGTGCTGCCGAGCACGAGCGCCGGCTGTGGCTCCACCATGGCAAGCCCCAACTCCCGGCACAGGCGGGCGAGGAGCGCAGGGTGCTCCGCCGCGGGGGCGCAGAAAAGGGGCACTACCAGGCGTGGCTCCAACTCGCTCACCAATTCGGCGGTCTCCGTCGTACTCATCGCATCAGCGCCATTACCGGATCGGGGTCCGGCACAGGCGACCGGCACCACCAATACGTCCATGGCCGCGACCGGCCGGAGTGCCCGTTCCGGTGGCCGCGTAGACAGGCTGCCCAGATGGCAGATGGCGCGGCCGTCCGCTTCGATGAGGTACACGGTGTTGCGAACGGGCCGGTCGGCCGGCGGCAGCGCATGTCCGGTGATGTAGACCCCGCGCAGCTCGAACTCGCCGGGGCCGCGCACCAGCCGACAGTCGGGCGCCAGGGGATGCAAGGGTACGGCCGGCCAACGGCCGCCGCTCACGGTGGCGATGTCTGCCTGGAGCGGGGACGCGCCCGCCAGGCCCAGATAGGGGTCACAGACCACGGTGGCCTGGGTACTATGTATGTGTAGGCAGGAGTCTCCGAGCCAGCGAAGCTCCATGCACGCTCCCGGGCCGGCGATACGGCGGCCTTACATTGAGATGGGGGAGAGGGCACGGGCGGAGGGAATCGAACCCCCGTTTTCGGTTTTGGAGACCGATGCGTTACCACTACACCACGCCCGCTCGGCAGCACCAAGCTGATTCTACCGCATGGAGTGGCCGATGGCCAGTGGCGAGTGGCCCCCACCCTAGCCCTCCCCCGGAGCAAGCTCCAGGGGAGGGAACGTGCTATCCTCCTGCGGAGCGGGGGGACCATAGGGGGCCGTCGGCTAGACCGCGACCTCGCGCCAGCCGTGGTCGAACGTGAAGGTCCGCGCTTGGCCGGCCGGGTCCTGGATTTTGACAATGTTGGGGCTGTCGGTGTCGGCGTGCTCCACCACGTAGAGCCAGTATGCCTCGCCGCACTTCTGCGCCTTCCTGAACTGTGCGCGGGTTAGCCCAACCGGACGATCGCCCCAAGCCCCGGTCATCGCCTTGACTTCACACCAGCGTACCGGTTTGCCGTGTTGGTCAACCTTCTTCAGATCGTAACCCTTGTTGCCCTTGGGGGTACACCTCCATTCGTGTTCGTGCTCCAAGATGAACTTGATGGCGCTTTCCTCAAGCTCCATCCGATCTGCGTTGGTCAAACCGTCCGGGTCCGGCTCGCTCTCGTTCGGATGCACTTCAACATAGGAGATGAACCGTCGTCTACCCTTGCCGCCCGGCCTGCGTTTGGTTTGCCTCCTGCCACCAGTATCGCCACTACCTCCAGACGACCGCCTGCGTCGGCTACTTTCTCCACTTCGAGTGCCGCCGCGTGCTACCGTTTCAATACCACTACCATTACCTGTCGCTAGTACAGTCTCATCGCCGCCGGTTCCAGCATCACCGTTGCCGCCTGACTCTGCGTATGTGTCGTCTTCCTCGTCCCAGGGCACAGGTTCGCTTTCTGGCGGTTCATTCTTCTCCCCTATCCACTCTCGCAGCTGATCCGCGGTCACATTGTGCTTCTTCATAAGGTCGAGCGCTTCGAGTTCGATATCGGCTTCGCGGGCGAGAGATTCGATGACTGGCGGTTGGAAATTGATCTTTGACTGTAAGAAGGGGTTCTCCTCCCAACCGAGCGTGTCGAAAGAGACGAACTTGGGAAGATTCAGGTCACCATTTGCGTTCGGTACCCAAGCAGTTTCGTTGAGTTGGTTCACTAAAGCACCGTAGAAATCTGCATTGTAAAAGTATCTCCATTTATATCTTTCCAACTCAATAAGGGTTTCCCAGAGCAACTTAGCCTTCTCCGAGCGAAGCTCCGGACTAAGTTGCGGCAGGAGGTCCAGCAGTGGTTCTAAATCTAGCGACGTGGATCCCAAGTCAAATCTGAGGAACTTTGAGGCCCCACATTGCACGAGCAATTCGCGGATTTTCTCGCCGCGCAAGCAATCGTAGGTATCGTCCACAAATTTATGGATACCCTTAACTCCAGAGAACAGCTCCTTCAGTGGTTCTGTTGCTAGGTACACTTGTCCCGGCCTACATCGCCACTTAGAGTCGTCCCCAACGTCAACTGACATGACAAAAGCAGTCTCTCGAAGCTCGCTGATGAAATCATCTCGCTGTTCTTCTGAGGAATTTGCAAGGGATTCCAGAATACGTCTAATGTCCGCTTCGTAATCTATACGGGTGATGTTGATTCGATCCTCCCGGTACTTCGGGAGGACATGCTGCAATACATCGTCAACTCTGAGGCGTACTGCGACTCCGCATTCCACCAGCAATTCACGAATTTTCTCACCACGCAGACAATCGTGATTATTATCCACAAAGCAGACACCATTAACACCGGCCAGTAACTCCTTCAGGCGCTCTGTCGACATGTATGTCTCTCCCGGCTTACGGCGTCGCTCAGAGTCGTCACCAGCGTCAACTGACATGACAAAAGCAGTTTCTTGAAGCTCGCTGATGAGCTTCTCTCGCCGCGTGTCCGAGGCTGTCGCAACGGCTTCCAGAATACGCTTGATGTCTGCTTCGTATTCAGTATCACTGATGTCAGTATCACACTCTCGATACTTCGGGAGAATGTGCTGTATCACGCCATCTGCCGAATTTAGCTCAGTCGACCCCAATTCCTCCAAGAATTCGCAGACCTCCCCACCACGCAGGCACTCGTAGTCTTCATTCACAAAGTAGACACCCTTAACGCCAGCAAACAATTCCTTCGACCGCTTTGTCGCCAGGTATACCCCACTCGGTCTGCATCGCCACTTGTCAGAGCCGTCTCCGGCGTCAACTGACATGACGAAGGAAGTTTCTCGAAGCGGACTGATGAGCTTCTCTCGCTGCGCTGTTGAGTCATTTGCAAAGGCTCTCACAATACGCTCAATATCCTCTTCGTAGTCGGCATCGCTAACATTGACATCATCCTCCCGGTATCTCGGGAGAACGTGCTGTATCACGTCATCTACCAGGTCCGGTTTGGTCAATCCGAGTGCTTGCAGGAATCTGCGCGCTTCATAGGTGGAGCAGACAGCGGCGCGTACAGTAGGAAAGTCCGTTTTGGAAGCACTCGGTAGAAATGCTTGAGGCTGGCCGTTCACTTTAGCTGGAGTGACATGTCTCCCGTTCTCTAGTCTGATCAATGGCACGTTGTAGAGTTGATGCTGCTGCTCAGGGTAGTATCCTCGTTGGCGCTGCCGTCTAAGGGAGTGCCAATCTGACTGCTTCAACAGTGCCGGCTGGCTGTTAAGAAACTCATAGAGCTTGAGAATCCAGTCGTCTGACTGAGCCGCTAAGAATGCATGACTGAGCTTTCGTATGATTGCCTGCGGTGTTACCTCCTTTACGCCCAACTCCTGCATGAGATAACCGCGAACGTCCGGCGCACGATCCGGCGTAACATCGCTGCTCAACCAAGCCAACTCTTGCTCCTCTCCGTAGAGCACCGAAAGCTGGGGTGAAGAAAAGAGCTTGCGAAGCGCCTCCGTACTTCCTAACAGGGCATGTGTAGCCGATACATAGCCTCCGTCAAAGCGCGGCAGCAGGGGTTCTGTGAGCAGAGCATCCTTCGTTTCCTCGAACAGAGGCGTGAACATGCCGCCCCTGTCTACGAGTGGCAAGCAACATAGTACTGTTGTGTCTAGCCAGTTCTTATCTCGAAGCCAACGGAGGGCTTCCTGCAGCAGTGCGGCAGTTTCACGGACGAGACGCCTGTTCCAGCGGTCGTACTGTGGCACATCGCCTCGATTCGGTATGGTCCGGTAAGGCCCCTGCACGCGAAAGCCGAGGCGCGTCTCACGTTCGGTGGGGAAGAAGACTACTAGCGGCGAATCATCAACTGGTCGAACTCTTTGGCGCATCGGGTCTTCCGGGTCTAGGGAGAAGGCGATTTCTACGTGGCCGGCAGCGTGTCCGCCATCTGTGGTGACTTCACGCGAAAATACTAGCCACTCTTCATAGACTTCGCTCTCATCGTACACTTGGCCGATGACTGTCACGCGGCGAACATTCTCACCGATAGCCTCCTGTTCTCGGAGATAGTGCCCTGATTGCCCACCCTCGACACTCCAGCGAATTTCCTCGATCCGGCGCAGGAACAGGAGGCTTGATGCTCCGAGTCTTTCGAGTCCGGCGGCTATCTCGTCATGTCCTGACTCATCAGTAGGTTTGAACGGTAGTAGGACAACAGTCTCGTCCCGGTGCCGATCAATGGATGGCGTCGCTACCGGCCAGACGAAGCTCTCAATGGCAAAATCTTCCGGGCCGGAATGAACCTCCGGCCGATCTGTGAAAGCGTAGACCGATTTGAAACCGATGCCGAAACGACCGATCTCGGTAAGCCTTCCTGTCTTTGTGGACTCGTCTATGCCGCAAATACCTCGAACATCTGCCTCGTTGAATGGTTCACCGAAGTGACTGGAGCGGAGCGCTCTTCCTGTTAAGTGAAACGAGACTGCCCGTTCACCATCCCACTCGGCTCCTCTCCGAGCAATCGCGTCCTCCGCATTCTGTAGTAGCTCAAAGATGAAGTGCGTGCGATCAGCGTAAGTGTCCGCAAAGAACATCTTCCCGGTACGACCAATGTCTGTGCCGTAGCGTTTCAAGTTTTCACAATATATTTCTTCGTAATCCAAAGCCATCGGCCGCGTGCCTCCGTTTACCTAGGGGATTCCTCACTCTATTGTGAAGGTAAATGGGCGCTTTCGGCAAGTTAGGCCCGGCGCCTGGTATAAGTAGGGGGCAGGGGAGGCAGAGCGTGAGACGTGCTGGAGGCGGCGCTATAACGCCGGCCGTGTCTGCGGAAGCCGGGAGCGCTGGGGACGGCCGGGCTGCTGGGACGGTACGCAAGGGCGCGGTGGCGGTCGGGACGGCGGCGCGGCGCTATGGGTTGGCCGCCCGCAATGCCGCGCGGCAGCGGCGCAAGGCGCGGCTCGATTACGTGGTGGTGCCGATTGAGGGGCCGCTGGCGGAGCGCGACGCGCGGCCGCGGCCGTTTCCGCTCAATCGGCTGCCGTTCTTGGCGCGGCGGCCGGTGAGCTTGGCCGAGTTACGCCGGCGGGTGGATACGCTCGCCGCCGATCCGCGCGTGCGGGGCGTCGTGTTCCACCTGCGGCAGCCGCCGCCCGGACTGGCCGGCGCGGAGGCGTTGCGGGGCATCTTTGCGCGGGCCAAGCGGCGGGGACTGGAGACCGTTGCCTCCCTCAGCGAGGTCAGTCTGGCCAGCTATTTCGCTGCCACCGCTTGTGATCGCGTGGTGGCGGTGCCGGCGGGCGAGTTCAACGCCTTGGGCCTGCATCTCTCCGCGACCTTTCTGCGCGACACGTTTGCTCGCGCGGGACTGCGCTTCGAGGTGGTCGCCGTCTCGCCGTACAAGGCCGCCGGGGACTCGTTGACGCGCCGCGATATGTCGCCGGAGCACCGCCAAAACCTGGATTGGCTGCTCGACGATCTCTACGCGCACGTGGTCGGGACGCTGGCTGCGGACCGGGGCCTGACGCCGGAGCGGGTGCGCGCCCTGCTGAACAGTGCGCCGTTCGATCTCCACCGGGCCGTCGAGGTGGGTCTGCTCGATGCGACCCTGTTCGAGGATGCGCTAGGCGACTATCTGGGCAGCGACAGCGAGCCGGCGGCGGTCGTCACGTGGGAGCGCGCCGCCGCACGGCTGATCGTGCCCTTTCGGCCGCGCCCGGAGCGCCTGATCGCCGTCCTCACCGTCGCGGGGATGATTGTCGAGGGTGCCGGCCGTCGGCCGCCCCCGCTGCCGCTCCCGGCGCCGGCGCTGGCCGGCAGCCGCTCGGTCGTGCAGGCGCTGCGGCAGGCGGCCGCCGACAAGCGAGTGGCGGCTATCGTGCTGGCGATAGATTCGCCGGGCGGCTCCGAACGCGCCTGTGCCGCGATTGCCCACGAGGTAAAGCGCGTGCGGGCGCTGAAACCGGTCGTGGCGTATCTCGGAGCAACCGCCGCCTCGGGTGGGTACTACGTGGCTGCGCCGTGCAACGCCATCATTACGCAGGCGACGACGATCACCGGCTCTATTGGGGTGCTGGTGGTGCGGGCGGTGCTCGGCGGCGTGTACGATTGGCTCGGCGCGGCGACCGTCGAGCTGAACCGTGGTGAGAGTGCCGGTCTTTATCAGACGGTGCAGCCGTGGAATGAGCACCAGCGCCAGCAAGTTGGGCGCATGTTGGGGACGGCGTATGGTCGCTTCAAGGCGGTCGTCGGTGCGGGCCGGCGCTTCGATAGCGCACAGCTCGATGACGTGGCGCAAGGGCGGGTGTGGACGGGCCGGCAGGCCGTCGCCCAGGGCTTGGCGGACTGCCTGGGCGATCTCACGACCGCCGTTGAGTATGCACGCACCTTGGCTGGCCTGCCGGACGACCTCGATCCCGAGGTGGTGGATGTCCGCCCCCGCGCCCCGGAACTGCTGCCGGAGACGGCCGACGAGGCGAGCGCGCTGCACCGGCTCGGACTCGGGCAGATGGTGCAGAGCGAGGGGGCTGATGCGGCGGCATGGCTGGCGGCGCTCGCTGCGCCCCTCACCGGCACCGGCCAGGCGCTCACGGTCACACCCTGGCTCATCCGGATTCGCTGTTGAGCCGCGCGGGGCATCGCACCGTCGCCGTTCGGCCAAGCTGGTATAACCAGCACCACTAGCCGGCCGTTGATGGTGTGTGTGTCACGTTCATTGGCGAGAGGCCAGGGCCATCGGTCCATCCGATTGTGTGACCCTGGCGCTCGGACCGGCCACATGGCCCCGGTGAGGGTACCTCCCTGCGACATATGAACCTTATAGCCTGGACGACTCGATTGCTGCCTGACGCGCTGGCCGTGCTCTCCTTGGGCGGCTTCATTGCGTTCCTCTTTCGGAACACGCTCTTCGGTCCCGGAGTCATCGCCGGGTTCGATCTCGTCAACTACTTCTATCCGCTGAAGACCTATGCGGCGCGGCGCCTGGCCGCCGGGGACATCCCGCTCTGGAATCCCGACCTGTTTTTGGGCAGCCCGTTCTTGGCCAACATTCAGAACGGCGTGCTTTATCCACCCAATCTACTCTTTTCCTGGTTGAGCTTTCCGGATGCCCTGCTCGCCAACACTGTCGGGCACTTCTGGTGGGGGGCGTTCGGCATGTACCTGCTCGTGCGGCTGGGCTGGGGCTGCTCGCGGGTTGCCGCCCTGCTCGCCGGCGGTGTCTTCGCCGGTAGCGGGTTCCTCGGCGCGCACGTGGGGCACCTCAATCAGGTGCAAGCGGCGGTGTGGCTGCCCTGGCTGCTGCTGGCGCTGGAGCGCGCGACCGCCGGCTCGGTGGGGTGGCTTGTTGTCGGTGGCTGGTTGCTGGCGCTCCAGCTCCTAGCCGGCCACACGCAGGAGGTGTACTACTCGCTGCTCACCATGGGCATCTGGTCGGTCGCCCTGGTCGTGCTCCGGCGGCCCGACGGGTGGCAGATGGGGCGACTGCCCAAACTGCTCCTGCTGCGTCCGCCCATCATCGCCCTGGCGGTGGTCACCATCAATGCTGCCGGCTTGGCCGCGGCTCAACTGCTCCCTACCATTGAGCTAAGTGGACTTTCGCACCGTGCCGGTGGCCTGACACTCAATGAGGCTACTGCGCTTTCCGTAGATCGGACGCACATCCTCGAATCGCTGCTGCCCACCTTCTGGGAGCTGCCGAGCCAGGAGGTCATCGGCTACGTGGGTGTCGCCGCCCTGGTTGTCGCGCTGGCCGGGCTGACGCACCCTATTCGTCTGGGCCGGGCCGTCGTACTGGCCGGCATCGCGGTGCTCGCCGTCACGCTCGCGCTGGGACGCTACACCTCTTTGTATTTTCTCTTGTACGAGTGGCTACCGGCCTTTGACGCCTTCCGCGCCCCCGGCCGCTGGCTCTTCATCATGACCGTGGCGCTGGCCGGGCTGGCTGGGCTGGGCGCCGACGCCGTGCTGCGCCGGTGGTCGGTGGTCAGTGGTCAGTGGTCGGGGAATGGGGATCGGGCCCCCGGCCTCCACCGGGCGTCCCTGTTTACGCTGGCACTCGTAGCCGTGGTCGGTGGGCTGGCGCTCTATGCCTGGCGATCACTGGTCGTCGTCGCCATTCCCTGGCTTCCGCACGCTCGTGTGGTCGTGCTTTGGAGCCTGGTGGCGCTGCTCGCCGTGGGCCTCGTTCTGCACGCTATGACCTCCGGCCCGCGCTGGTGGCATCGGGTGCTGCTGCTCGGCTTGGTGGCCGGGGAATTGGTGTTCGCGGCGCGGCCGATGGAGTATCAGCGCGGCCGGCCGGCTGAAGTCTATGCGTGGACCCCGGCAGTAGCGCAGCAGCTTGTATCACTGAAAGCGGATAATCCCCTCGCCCCGCGGCTCTTGTCCGTCGGCGACGAGAATCGTGTGCTCGCGCTACACCGGCCGGAGTTGACCAGGGCCGGCGTTGCTGCGGAAGCAGCGGTATACACCCGGTACCATGAGCAGCTACGGCCCAACTTGCAGTTGATCTTTGGCTTGAGCAGCGCCGATGGCTACGATGGCGGCTTGCTTCCGCTCCGCGCCTATGCCCCCTTGCAGCAGGCGCTGGCCGCGGCCGATGATCCCGTGACGACGCACCACACGCTCGCTGTGCTGGCGCGGCGCGGCTGCACCATCTTAACTCCATCCGGTTTGTGCAGTCCCGATGAGGTACCGGCGGGCAATGGTGATGCCCTGGCTGTGCTAGGGCAGTACGGTATCGGGTACGTCATCATGGAGCGAGGTGTCCGGCCACCTGGCGGCTGGGAGCGTGTATCGGGCACTGGCGCGTCAGTGGCGCTGTACCGACACCCGGCGCCGGCACCGCGCATCGGCGTGCAGGTAGACGGCGAGGCGGAACAGCCGGCGCGCGTCATCCGTTTTACCCCTGAGACCGTAGAAGTTGACGTGTCGGAGCACGGCGCTGCTACCCTTACTCTCCGCCAGACGCCCTACCCCGGCTGGCGCGTCGCCATTGACGACCGCCCGGCAACTCTGGATGTAGACGCTGATCGGTTGGCACTGATGGTCGCGCTGCCGGCCACGGCGTCACGAGTGCGAATCTGGTATGACCCCTGGACGTGGAAAGCCGGCCTCATCGTCAGTGGCGTGGTGATACTCCTCAACGTCGGGCTGTCATGGACATGGGTGATGGCTCGGCGCTGGCGCCGGACGCCACGCCGGGACAAGGGGAGTGTGGCGAGTGCTGAGTGAGCAGCGCAATACTCCGCTCCCTACATCCCTCGCCAATCGTCATTCCCGCGTCAGCGGGAATCCACCCTCGGGGCTGCGGACCCCGGTTCAAGCCAGGGATCGGCCCTCGCGGTCGGAACGGCACGCCGACCACCGGTGCATGTGGCGCCTCGCTGTCTTTCTGATTGTGCTCTACCTGCTGACCGCGGCGGGCCGCCTCACGTCTCTCGACGGCATTGCCATGTACCGGACAGCCCATCAACTCGTGGTCGCCGGCCAACTGGCGGTGCCGCCATCGCCCGAGGCACCGGCCGGGCGTGATGGGCGCCACTATGCCAAGTATGGGCTTGGTCAGAGCCTGGTGGAACTGCCGCTAGTGCTGCTCGGTCATACGCTGGCGACGCTGACCAACCAGCCCGATGATCGCTTGACCCAGTTCTGGGCCAGCCTGACGAACACGTTCGTCTCCGTGGGGATCGTGCTCGTCTGGTGGCGCTTTGCCCGCGACTTGGGCTATGCCCGGCCGGTTGCGACGGCCGGGGCGGTGACGTTGGCAATCGCCTCGCTCGTGTGGCCCTACGCGCGCACCGACTTCAGCGAGCCGCTGCTCGCCCTGGCCCTACTCTCGACGGCGTGGTGCTTGTATCGCTGGCACTGCGCGCCGCGGCACTCGTGGGCTTGGGCGCTGGCGGCGGGCGCCTGTGGGGGCCTCGCTTTTGTGACCAAGCCCACGGCGGCCATCCTGTGCCCGGCGTTTGCGCTCTACGCGCTCTGGCTGCTCCGGTCCGGAGACCGGCCACGAGTCATCGGCCTGCGGTCACTGGCCACGAGCCTCGGGCCGCTCGTCGTCGCGGGCGGCTTTGTCCTGGCCTTCAACTACTATCGCTTTGGCTCCGTGGTAGACCTCGGTTACGGTGATGAGCCGATTGTCGGATTCACCACGCCGCTGCTGACCGGAATTGCGCTGCTCTTGGCCAGCTCCGGGAAGGGACTGCTGTGGTTCTGTCCGGCGGTGGTGGCGGGACTGTGGGGCTGGCGCACGTTTGCGCGCGCGCACCCACCGCAGGCGGCCCTTGCAGCATTGCTCTTCGTGTCTCAGTTGGCCTTTTTCGGCCGCTGGTGGGCATGGCATGGCGACTGGTCCTGGGGGCCGCGCTATCTGGTGGCAATGGTCCCGTTCCTCATGTGGGGCTGGCTACCGCTCTGGCAACAAGTGCTCCGCCTTTTTCAGGCCACAGAGTACACAGAGCGCACAGAGTTCGAGGAGGAGAGAGCGTATCCGCCAGGGACACCTACACACTCGGTGCGTTCTGTGGTCGCTGTCGCCAATCGAAAGCTCCGCTCCTACTTGACGGTGCTTTTCGTAGTAGTGGGCGTGGCGACTGGCGTCGGCGTGAATGCTCTCGGTGTCCTCATGGACTTTGGTGTCTACTACAGTGTCGTCGGTCATCAACTGGGGCAAGGTGTGGACGTTGCCGATGCCCGCACCGAGCCGGCGTTCTCGCCGCTGGCCGGTCACTGGTGGCTGCTCCGCGCCGCGCTGTACGATGCGCTGGGCGATGATGACCGCGATCCGTTGGCAAACCCGTTCCTGCACGCCTATCCCTGGGCCGATGCCTTCCCCGACCGCGTACCGCCCCATCCCGAGTATGCCGTCAAGCTGGACCTCTGGTTTGCGGGACCGGGTGACCGCCCGCAGTGGGTCGAGTTCGTGAGTGCGCTGGTGGCTTGGTGGCTGCTGGTCGCGCTGATCCCGGCCGGCCGGGCGCTGTGGGCGGCCGCCCGGACAGCCGACCCTACCGATCACTTGGTCCGCACGGTCCGATGAACACCAAGATGGTGTGGTCCTGGCGATCAGTGGTCCTAGGCATCGTCGTCCTCTTCGTCGTGACCCGTCTGTATAACCTCACCCTGCTCCCGTTAGCGGGTAGCGAGGCCACGCCGCTTACGTGGGCGCAACAGGCACGCGACTGGAGCGATTGGTTCGCGGCGGTGCGCGCGGCAGCCCAGCCCCTGCATAGCTGGCTGCTGGCCCCCGTCATCAGCCTGCCACTGGATGGCGTGCTGGCAGCTAGGTTGCTTTCCGTGGCGAGCGGTGCAGCGGCGCTGGCCCTCGTCTTTGTGCTGACGCGGCGGCCCTTCAGCCGGGCGGCTGCCCTCGCCGCGGCGCTGGTCTACGTCTGCGCTCCACTGACGCTGCTGCATGATCGGCTGGCGCTGCCGGCGGTGCTGTTGGCTGCCCTGTCGCTCCTCGTGCTGTGGTGCCTGCTGGCCTGGTGCGAGCAGCCTGATGTGTGGCGGTCGGGGGCACTCGGTATTGCGCTGGGGCTGGCGCTGCTCACCTCGACGCAGGCACTGGCGCTGTTCTTTGTGGTCCCCGGCGTTGTACTCGTCTGGCGACCGGCGGCGCTGCGGCACTGGTGGTCATTGGTAAACGCTTTTCTATTGGCCGGCCTGCTCTATTCCGTCGTCTTCACCGATCCGTCTGCCAGCGCTGGGGCTGCGCTGTCTCCTGCACCGGTGGTTGCAGTGGGAGTCGCGACCGATTGGATCGTCAACGCCCGTGCTCTGACCGCGGCCATATGGGCCTACCTGACCTGGCCGTTCGTCGTGCTGCTGGGCGGGACGCTCGTTGCAGTCGGGGCTGCGGAGTTGCGGCACCGCCTAGCTACCGAGCGGTCAGATGCGGAGAAACGTGTGGTCGAGACTAGCAAAGGCTCCACGTGGCGCGGGGTGGGGGTATGCCTGCTCTGGTCAGCCGGCTCTGCCGTTGGCGTACTCAGTAGTCAGCCGGTCCCGACCTCTGCCGATCTCGCGTTCGTTACGGTCCCGGCCTTCCCACTCGTAGGCTGGGGCCTGGCCCGGCTTATCACTGCACCCCAACGACTCCCGGCGCTAGTCTCCGCGCTGGCCAAGCGGGTGCCAGCCAGTTGGCACCTGCAGCGTGCGGTAGCCGGGATCGTCCTGGGCGTGTGTGTGGCGCCGGCGGTCGTCTGGGACTGGTCGCTGCTCACCGATCCGACGAGCGTGGCCTGGCACGACGGTCCCGGTGCTTCGGACCGCGCCCGATACATTGAGGCGCGGCAGTCCGGCTACGGTCTGCGTGAGATCGTGGAGCGGTTACGGGTGGCGGCCGAGCAGCAGCAAGTCGTCGTCTTCACTGAGGGTACCGCCGGTATGCCGCGCGATGGTGTGCGGGTCCTGCTGGGGGACGTGCCAAATCCGGTGCTGGCTCCGCTGCCGCCGGGGACGCCGGTCGCTGAGTGGCTCGTGCAACGTGTAGGACGTGCGTATCGGGCTGCCAGCACTGGAGCGACGCTGTTCTATCTGCTCAATGATGACCACCGCGGCGCCGGCGACCGGGAGTTCCGCCGGGCCAACCCCGGCGCTCGCGTGGTGCAGCGGGTCGTGAAGCCGGGCAACGCGAGTCACCGGTTCATCCTGTATGTGCTCCCCTGGCAACCGCCGGGCGATGATCGCTGGCTCGCCCCGGCGCCGCGCTTCGGTGAGCGCATTGCCCTGGCAGGATACGCGCTGCCAGTGAGGAGCTACCGGGCCGGCGAGGCGGTGCGGTTCACGCTGTTTTGGGAGGCGCTGGCGACGCCGGCGAGCAGCTACACCGTCTTCACGCACATCGTGGCCGACGACCCAACGCAGAAGATCGGCCAACGGGACCAACTCCCCGTCGCCGGTAACAAGCCTACACCGACGTGGCGGCGCGGTGACCTCATCACCGACTCCTACGCGGTGCCGATAGGCCCTAATACCCGGCCGGGCAGCTATCGCGTGATCGTGGGCTTGTATCGGCTGGAGACGCTGGAGCGGCTGCCCATAACGCTCGGTGGCGAGCCGGTCGGTGCGGACTACTACGAGCTAGGGAAGATAGTGGTGGTTGCTCGGTAGAGGGGTTGGACCTAACCCCCGGCCCCTTCCCTCCAGGGCAGGGGAGTCATCGCAGCAACCGGCTGCTGCTGCCCGCCAGGGAAAGCGATTCCGCACGGCGACTGTTAGCCCCTTCCCTGAAGGGAGGGGGTTGGGGGTAGGTCCGCCTCTCCGCACGAACGCCTAGCCGGCTTGCGCGATGAGCTCCTGGATGCGCTTGGCGCTGTAGCCGACGCTCAACTCGTTGCCAATGGTGATGACCGGTCGCCGCCACAGGCCAGGCTCTGCGGCCAGCAGCCGGATCAGGGTTTCGTCGTCGGGGAGCTGCTCGCGGAGGTTCAACTCGCGCGCCTTGGTGCTGCGTAGGGAAAGAACGTCGCGGGGAGACCGCTCACTGAGGAGCGCGCGCACCTCGGCTTCAGTCAGCGGCTCGCGGAATAGCTCGCGGCTCTTATACGGTACGCCGGCTTGCGAAAGCGCCGCTTTCGCCTTCTTGCAGCTTGTTCAACTCTGCCGGTGATAGAAGTTGATCTCGTTACTCACTGTTGCCTCCGTCTGTGCTTTCTGGGCATGTCATTTAACGGTAACGGACTTGGCGAGGTTGCGGGGCTTGTCCGGGTTCAGCCCGCGCTCGACCGCCAAGTAGTAGGCAAGTAACTGTGCCGGGACAACACTCACGATTGGCGAGGCATACCCAACGTCGGGAACAGGCAGGTACTCGTCGAACACGTCTTCGCGCTCCGGCCCGATGCCGATTATCAGGGCGCCCCGGCTCCGCAGCTCGATGGCGTTGGAGAGCACCGCGGCGCGGCTGCGGTCATTTGCGGCAAACACGATGCAGGGGGTGCCGTCCTCGATCAGCGCGATAACTCCGTGCTTCAACTCGCCACCGGCAAAACCCTCCGCGTGGATATACGACGTTTCCTTGATCTTCAGCGCGGCTTCGAGCGCAGTTGGGTAGTTGACATCGCGTCCGATGGTAAAGAGGTGCTCGTGAGCGGCAAGCTCCCCGGCCAGCTTGCGGATGTGCTCGTCCATACCGTTGGCGAATAAGTCCGAAAGGGCCATGCTGGCCTGCTGCAGCACGGCGCGGCCCTGGGCCTGATCGCCGGCAACCGTATACGCCAGGAGCAAGAAGACGCCCAGTTTGGCGGTGTACGCCTTGGTGCTCACGACGGCCTTCTCCGGCCCGGCGTAGAGGTCCAGCGAATAGTCGGCGAGCCGCGTGAGCGAGGACCCCGGCACGTTGACCAAGGCCATCACCTGGCTATCGTGGCGCTTGGCGGCGCGCACGGCCTCGATGGTGTCCATCGTCTCGCCGGATTGCGAGGCGGCGACCAGCAGTGAGTCCGCGACTAGGAAGTCCTCCAGAAAGTAGAACTCGGAGCCGACGGCGAAGTTCACGTGCTTGCGGGCCAGGTGCGAGAAGAGATAGGTCGCTTCGAGCGCGGCGTAGGAGGCGGTGCCGCAGGCCGTGAAATAGGTGCCGAAGGCGCGCTCGATCATGGCGGCGGCAGCACCGATGGGAGCGGCGGGGTAGGCGGCAATCCGCGCCAGGACTTCCGCCTGCTCGTGAATCTCCTTGAGCATGAAGTGGGGATACGCGCCCTTATCGGCGGTGGCCGGCGTGATCGTGTCGAGCGGCTGGGTGTGCGTGGTGTTGGGCTGCCCTGCCGCCTCAAGCTGCACCATGCGCTGGGAATTAACCTGCCGTAGCTCAAGCATGTCGCCCTGCTCGTCGAGGCAGACCGGCGGCTGATCGAGCGTAAGCAGGGCGCCCTCGCCGTCGTCGAGGAGGAGCACGCGATCCGTGTAGAGGCTCAAGGCCGGCAGGTCGGACGACACGAGCGTCGCGGTACCGTTCAGCCCCACCGCGAGCGGCGAGCCAAGTCGGAACAGCGCCAGGCTCTGTGCTTCCGTTGATCCGACGACGATGGCATTCAGGCCGTGCAGTTGTCGGAAGGCGCGAAACACAGCGGCGGCAAAATCGCTGGGCGAGTAGCCCCGGAGCGGGTCCAGGACCGGTGCTTTGACCGTCCCGTTCCGCCCCACCGCAGCGCCCTGCGGATGCGGCGGCTTGCGCCGGCCGCTGGCGCTCGCCAACTCCGCCTCGACGAGGTGCGCGACGACTTCGGTGTCGGTGTCGGAGGTGAAGCGATGCCCTTGGGCCAGGAGCCGCTGTTTGAGCGGCCGGTAGTTCTCAATGATGCCGTTGTGGACGACGACGATGGAGCCGGTGCAATCGAGGTGCGGGTGGGCGTTGGCTACGGTCACGCCACCGTGGGTGGCCCAGCGTGTGTGCCCGACCCCGATGCCGCCGGGAAGCTGACTACCCCCGACCTTGGCGGTGAGTTGATCGACCGGGCCTACCTCCTTGAACAGTGGGAGGCCGTTGCGCGGTCCGTCGGCATGGCGATAGTGATCCAGAACTGCGAATCCCGCCGAGTCGTAGCCGCGGTACTCCAGGCGCTCCAGCCCTTCGAGAAAGAAGGTCGCCAGGTTGTCTTGCCGCTCCCCAACGTAGCCGAGAATCCCGCACATAGCCTGTCACTCCACGCCGCAGCAACCGAGCGAGAATGCCGCGCCAAGGTGGCGGCACCATAGCCGGCAGAGGATTACGTGGACTTAACGGTCAGGTGTGGCGTGCGGCCTCAGAGGTTGTGCATGGCGCCGGGCACAAGCCACTCGGCCGGGGCGACGGCCACACCGCCTACCCGCACTTCCCAGTGCAGGTGCGGGCCGTTGGCAAAGCCGGTCGCGCCTACCTGCCCTATGATTTGACCGCGCTCCACCGGCTCGCCCACCCGCACGTGGAGCTGCGAGAGGTGGAGGTAGCCGGAATAGACCCCCAAGCCGTGGTCGAGATAAACCGCGTTCCCGCGGATAGTCAGCCCATCCGCCAACGCAACCCGTCCCCGTGCACAGGCCGGTACCGGGGTTCCGGTGGCTGCACCGTAGTCCACGCCGCTATGGGCGGTATTCGGCGGGCCGCCGTTGATCGAGCGCCGGGCACCGAATGGTGAGGTGACGGGGGCGTTCAGCGGGCGCTGGAAGGGGGCTAACCAGAGTCGTTCCGGCGTCAGCCGGGTCGTCACCGCTGCCAAGAGCGCGGCCTCGCGTGCTATCGTCTCCGGCGTGAGGAGGGCAAGCTGGGCCTGGCCTATCCAGAATCGCTCCAACGGGTAGTGGCCTGGGGACACTTCGACGCGCTCGACCAGTTCCGGGCCGGCGTGCAGGCCCCCCTGTTGATCTTCGGCTATCAAGCGGAGCGGGAGGGCACCCACAGCCGCCAGCCGCTCCACGCCGCCAATGCCGACCCACCAATTGCCGCGCCGTAGCAGTAGGAGGGGATTGTCACCGATGGTGCCCGCAATCCCGCGGGCCAGCGGCGCCCACAGGCGCACGACGAGCGTCCGGCCCTGCGCGACTGATGAACGCGAGAGGGTGACCTGGCCGATAACGGCCGGTGTCGGGGGTACCGCCGCCGCGGTTGCCGAGTCCGGAAGAATGCCGGCTTGGCGCGCCAGATCACCGGCGAGAGCGCCGACCACCGTACCTTTGAGCGGCAGACCGGGGATCGCCTCGGTCCAATACTGAAGCACCCCGCGTTGAAAACGTTGGGCGATAAAGGGGCCATGTTGCTCCGGCAGCGAGGTTGGCAGTCCGTAGACGGCGATACCGCGCTCCGTGTTGTCGCTAGGGCTGGGCTGCGCGGCACCGGCCTGCATGAAATAGCGCTTGATCGGCGCGTTGGTCAGCCAGCGGAGCCGGGCGGCTTTGATCTGCGCGAAGTCTGTTAGCGAGTCGTCGTTTATCTGCCGCGGCACGCCGAGCGACAGCAGCCAGTCGTCGTGACCGGCATCGTGCAGCCAGTCCATGACATTGGCCAGCCAAGCCTCGCCAATGTCCGGCCGCCATTGCAGCACGCCGCGCTGGAAGGCCTGGTACTGGAGGCCATCCGCCGCGAGGTACGGCCGGGAAATTGGGTAACCGAGGACCTGGACGCCACCGAGGTGACGCATTCCGGCCCAGAACTGCGGGCCGCCGGCCTCGTCCAGCACCGCGAATCCCGTCTGGCCGAAGTAGCGCCCGCCGGGAGTGCGGTACTCTTCCGGGGCATCGGCCGCGGGAAGATAGGACGGCCAGGACCGCCCGGCGTGTGCGGCAGCCGGGGCGGTAGCCAGGGTGCGTGCTCCAAGCGCCGTCGCGCCCGCGGCGGCTAATGCGGCCCGCAGCGCGGCGCGGCGGCCGATGCCGCTATCTATCATGAGGCTCTACCGACCGCTCAATCTACACCACCACGCTCTCGTCGGTACACCTTGCAGCCGATCCTCGCTCTGTGGCCTTCAACCCCGCAGGGAGAGGGAACGGCCGTCTGCGGAAGGTGATGCACGGTCTAGGCGAAGGGATTGCGTGCTTGCTCGTTGGCTATCGTCGTGGCGGGACCGTGTGCCGGGAACACCGGCGTCTCCGGTGGCAGCCGCAACAGCCGCTCCCGGACGGACCGGAGAATGTCCTGGTAGGCCGCCGGAGAGCGCGTGCCGCCGGCGGAGCCGGCAAACATGGTGTCCCCGACGAACGCCGCTCCGCCGATCAGGTAGGAAATGCTGCCGGGCGTGTGACCGGGCGTGGGGATGGCCTCGGCAGCCAGCGCCCCCCAGGAGAGCTGGCGGTCGGCCGCTATGGTGTGAACCGCGTCCGGCGGGACGGGCGCCGCGGCGCTCGCGTCCGCTGCGCCAATGTAGACCGGTGCCCCGGTCGCCCGCTGGGTTTCGGTCAGGCCGCCGGTGTGATCGCCGTGTCCATGGGTGATGAGGATTGCTGTCACCCGCCAGCCGGTCTCGCGTAGCTTGGCGAGTAACGGGCCGGCCTCGGTCCCGGTGTCTATGACGAGACACGAGTCATCCGCTGCGGCCACGAGGAAGCAATGTACGGGATACGGCAGCGTGACGCATTCGATACGGAGCGAGGCGGGTGGGCCGGTCATCAGTGGTACCGGCGGTGCGTCCCACGCCTCGGTGGCGATGTCCCAGAGACGGTCGGCGGGAAGCGAGAGGAGTCGCGCGAACTGATCCACTTCGGCGCGGGTCGGCATCCGTTCGTAGCTCTCCATGGCGGCCAGCGTGTCCTCGGTGAGACCGGCGGCCACCGCGACGGCGGCCGGGCTGAGGCCGTGTCCGCGGCGGGCCTTCCCGATCACGTCTCCAAATTCATCTTCTAGCGGCATGATGCGCTCCTTCTTATGGTGGAGTTCTCCCGGCTGGCCCCTCTATGGTCCCCCCGTCCCGACGGGGGGACGGGGATTCCCGCTTGCGCGGGAATGACAGTCCTCGGCTGACGGCTGTGACGGCCGATAGCCGGTAGGCGTTGCCCTATAATCCCTTTCAGGGTAGGAGACCTGCCCCCCAGCGGCAAGGACACGCCGCACCTGCTGCGCTCTCGATTACCATGACACCATCGTCAGCCGCTGCGTATACCATCGGCACCGCCGGGCACGTTGACCACGGCAAGTCTACGCTGATTAATGCGCTGACGGGCATTGATCCCGACCGGCTGCGCGAGGAAAAAGAGCGCGGCATGACGATTGATCTCGGCTTTGCCTGGTTACGGCTGCCGAGCGGCCACGAAGTCAGCATCGTTGACGTGCCTGGGCACGAGCGCTTTGTCCATAACATGCTCGCTGGCGTGGGTGGGATTGACGCTGCGCTGGTCGTCATCGCTGCCGATGAGGGGGTGATGCCGCAGACCCGCGAGCACGTTGCCATTCTTGACCTACTCGGCATCAGCCGGGCCGTCGTCGCCCTGACCAAATGCGACCTCGTGGACGAGGAATGGCGCGAGCTAGTGCGCGAGGATATTGCCGAGTCCTTAGCCGGGACGGTAGTCGGCACGGCGCCGGTGGTCGAAGTCTCGGCGACGCAGGGCCAGGGGCTTGCCGCTTTGGTGGCGCGGTTGGAGCAGCTCCTGGCCGATACACCGCCGAAGCGCGACTTGGGGCACCCGCGCCTGCCCGTGGACCGGGTCTTTACACTGGGCGGCTTCGGCACCGTCGTAACCGGCACGTTGCTGGACGGCGCCGTTGAACTCGGGCAGGAGCTGGAGATTCAGCCCGGTGGTCTGCGGACACGCGCCCGCGGCCTGCAATCGCATCAGTCGAAGGTTGATCGCGCCGATCCGGGCCGGCGCGTAGCGATCAACCTTGCCGGATTAGCGGTTGATGACCTAGAGCGCGGCGCCATCGTCGCGTCTCCCGGTTGGCTGCGGCCGACCCAGCGCCTGGATGCTCGCTTGCAGCTGGTGGCCGATGCGCCGCGCCCGCTCAAGGGCGGCACCACCGTTGCACTGCACACTGGTACCGCCGAGGTTGTCGGGAAGGTCCGGCTCCTCGACGCGCCGGTACTGGAGCCGGGTGCTCAGGGCTGGGTACAGGTATCCCTCCAAGCGCCAGTGGCGGCGCTGAAAGGCGACCTGTTCATCATCCGGCAGCTTTCTCCCGCCGTCACCTGGGGAGGGGGCGAGATTGTAGACGTGCGGCCCACGCAGCGGCATCGGCGCGGGCGCCCGGAGGTGCTGACCGCGCTGGAAATCTTGGCCACCGGCGAGCCGGACGAGGTCGTCTTGCAGACGCTGGCGCTCAGAGAGCCGCTCACGCCGCCGGTCCTGGCCCATGCGAGCGGCTTGGCAACGAGCGTCGCGCAAGAGGCGCTGACTCGTCTTCAGCAGTCGGGGCAGGTCACGTCGCTCGGTACGCTGCTGATGACCACGACCGGCTGGGAGCTGGTGCGTGAGCAGTTGTTGAGCACCGTGCAGGACTACCATCGGCAGTACCCGTTGCGGCGCGGGATGCCCCGCGAGGAGCTGCGGAGCCGCCGGCGGCTGCGACCGCGCCAGTTTGCGGCCAGCCTGGACCGCCTGCTGGCTAGTGGCGAGCTGGTAGAGGAGGGAGCGCTGGTCCGGACCACGCAACATGCGGTGCGGCTCTCCCCGAGCGACGAAGCGACGGCCGCAGAGCTGCTCCGGCGCTTGGCCGCCGCGCCGCGCTCGCCACCAAGTCTGACCGAGCTACGCGGTACGTTGACCGGCCTCTCCGATGAGCTACTCGACGCCTTGGTCGTGCAGGAGCGGGTCGTGCGCGTAAGCCAAGACGTGTGTTTCACACCGGCAGCCTTTGCCGACATGACGGCCATGGTGATTGCTCACTTGCGAGAGCACGGCAGCATCACGGTTGCAGACGCGCGCGACCTCTTCGGCACGAGTCGCCGTTACGTGCTGGCCTTGCTGGAGCAGTTGGATCACCGCCGGGTCACGCGGCGGGTTGGCGATGTACGTGTCCTGTTGCAGCGCACGGAGGGGTAGCGGCGCTGGTCCGCATCACGGCCGATGGCTCAACCTACTCGCCGGCAGCAACGTCGCCATCGCCTGCTCGGAGGCTGGCGCGGCGGCCGTACCAAGGGGCGCGGCAGTGCCGCGGTGCCCGGCGAGGGCCTGCGCCGTCCGCTCCGTATTGCGGACCGCTTCGGACCACGGATGCAGCTCGTTGCGGCGCTCGTCGCTTGGGCAGCCATCGGTGTCCTGATGTATGCCGTGGAGCCGGTTTCGGCGCTCGCTATCGTCATTTTCCTGGTCTTGCTCTTTCTGGCACTCGCGCTGACCAGTGCCCCGATCCTCTACGGCCTCTCGCTGCGCTTTGCAACCTCACCGCGGTCACGTGAAGACACGCTGCGCCGCTCTATCCGCCAGGGTATCCTCACCGCCGGCTTTGTCGTGGCCAACGCCGTCCTGCTGCTGATCCACGCCCTGAGCATTCTGACGGCGCTGTTGACCTTTGGTGCGTTTGCAACGTTCGAGCTGGTGCTGTTCATGCGGAGCCGATCTTGACGAGGGCCATCGAGCGTGTGGAGGCTGACACTGGCCCCCTCCCTAACCCTCCCCCGGAGCAAGCTCCAGGGGAGGGAACACGCTGTCTCCCCGCCGCAACCGCTCCCCGTGCCCGTCCCCCGGCCGCAGCGGAGGGACGGGGGTGAGGCTGGTACCGGCCCCCCTATAGGTCCCCCGTCCCGAGGGGGGACGTGGATTCCTGCTTGCGCGGGAATGACGATTTTTGCAAAGGTCTGCGCTGGAATGATGGTGGTGCAAGCTGACGATTCAGCCGATTTCGACCGTCTCGCGGTCTACTACGACCTCGAGCATCACGACATCACCGATGATCTGCCGGTGCTGACGGAGTTCGCGCGGGCAGCCCCGGGGCCGATTTTGGAGCTGGCCTGCGGCACCGGGCGCGTGCTGCCGGCGCTGGCGGTGGCCGGACAGCCGGTCGTGGGCCTGGACTACTCGAAGGCGATGCTGCGGCGGGCGCAGCGCCGCCTGAACACCGAGTCATATCCGGGCGCAATGTGGCTGCTGCGCGGCGACATGCGTGCGTTCCGGCTACGTGCAGAGTTCGGCCTTATCGTGGTGGCGTTCAACTCCTTCATGCACCTGACGACGCAGCGCACTCAGGAGCAGGCGCTGCGGGCCATCGCGCGGCACTTGCGCCCCGACGGCCGGGTGATCGTGGACCTGTTCAATCCGGCAAGCACACTCGACGAGAGCAGCGAGGGCGTGCTCCTGCTGCACTGTCTCCACTATCTGCCGGAGCGGTCGGCCTATGTGCTGCACTTCCAGGCGGTGCGGACCGACCGCGCGGTGCAGCTCGTGACCGTGGACAGCTACTACGATGAGACCGCCGCCGATGGTACGATCAAGCGACACGTGGCGCCGTACCGCCTGCGCTACCTGCATCGCGCCGAGATCGAGCTGCTCTGGCGGCGTGCCGGCCTGCACGTTGAGGCGGTCTACGGCGATTACGACCTGGGACCGGCGGAGGACGACAGCCCGCGCCTGTTGGTCGTCGCGCGCAAAGAGTGCCGTTGATCGTCAGGCCGGAGGGGAGGCCAGCGATGGCAGAGGGGCCGGTGACAGGCATCATCCTCGCCGGGGGGAAGAGCCGCCGCTTGGGCCGAGACAAGACGAGGCTGCCGTGGCCGCCGCCGGCATCGGGACAGCCGGCGGCGCCGGGCACTCCCACGCTCCTCGCCGTCACCGCTGGCCGGTTGGCGACGGTATGTGCCGAGGTCGTGCTTGTCGGTTACCGTGGTGAGAGGCACCTTTTGCCTTACCGGATCGTGCCGGATGTCTACCCGGACTCCGGCAGCTTAGGTGGCATCTACTCCGGGCTGGCCGCTGCGGGCGGCTGGTCCTTTGCCATTGCCGCGGACATGCCCTTCCTGGACCTGGCGCTGGTGCGCCATATGCTCTCTCTGCCGCGCGAGTGGGATGCGCTGGTGCCGGTCATCGCGGGGCGACCGGAGCCGCTCCACGCTCTGTATGGACCGGCGTGTCTACCGGCCATGCGCGAGCGGATTGAAGCGCGGCGGCTGAAGATCGCCGGGTTCTTCGACGCCGTGCGCGTGCGCTATCTCGACGAGGCCGCCGTGCGCGGCTTCGACCCGGAGCTGCGCTCTTTCTTCAACATCAACACACCGGCGGACCTCGCGCGGGCGCGGGCCATGCTGCGGGAGGCGTAGCTGGCGGCGGGGATTGGGGATGGCCCCCCCTGCGGCGGCGGGGGGACGGGCGCAGCATGATGCGCCCCTACGGCCTGGAGGGCGGCACGCCGGGATTCGCGCGGGGCGGGAAAGACGGATGGGGAGTTACGTCCCGCCCGCCTCCCAGTCGCGTAGCACCTCGCGGTGTCCTCGAAAGGCGATGTGTTGTGGCAGCGCACCGCGCCGGAAGAAGGCTGCCGCCTTGGCATCGTCGCCGGCCTGTAACTCCCCGCCGGCAATCGTCGCCCGGTATACCAGCAGAATGGCGACGTTGCGCGGATCATCGTCGCCAAAGTAGGTGCCGACCAGTCCAGTGAGTGTCACGGTTAGACCAACTTCTTCCAGTGCTTCGCGGATGGCAGTCTCGTCGGGGCGTTCGCCGTACTCCACGAAGCCGGCTGGGAGCATCCAGTGGCCTTGATATGGCTCGCCCTTCCGCTGCACGAGCAGCACGCCGTTGGCTGACTCGATCAGCACCGCAGCGCCGACGGCGTTCTTGGCGTAATACACCCAGCCGCAGACCGCGCAGGCCGGTCGGACGACGCCCCCACGCGCCTGCTCGCCCAAAGGGGCGGCACAGCGGGCACAATACAGGGGCCGACCAGGGTCGGGGTACTGCGGCATCCAGGGCCTCCTGCGCCTCTACAGCGCGTGCGATAGAATACCGGAGACTATCTGTCGGCATGATGAGGTCTACAATTCACGTGGCGGATTGGGCAAGGAGAATGCCATGGCTACTGAGACCGAATTGGCATGGGTGGCTGATTTCAAGGCGAAAGCTGCCCAGCCATACACAGCGGCAGAACTGACGAGACTCCGGGTGTGGGCAGAAACGGTTGATCGGGTCAACGCTAAAAAGCAATGGCCTCCCGGCACACTGCAGGACCTGCTGGATACAGCGCGGGTAGAAGATAATAAGCGGTATGAACGGCATTGAACCACAACTCTTCTATGTCGTGGACGCTTCAGTTGTAGCAAAGTGGCACATACCTCCCGAGGCTGACACGGATGTGGCTTTGCAGCTTCGTGACCAGATGGTGGCCGGTATCTTACGGCTTGCTGCCCCTGAACACATGATGGTAGAGGTTATTCGCGTGCTCCAGCTTGGAGTGAGAGACCGGCACTACGGATTGGACGATGGCTTGGAATTGATGCATGCGTTTCTTGCGCTACCTGTCACCTACTTCACCAACGAGGACTTATTCGAGGCCGCATTTCGCCTCTCAACTGAGTATCAGATGGCTTTATACGACTCTCTCTATCTGGCTCTAGCGCGCTTGCTCGATATTCCCTTCATTACTGCTGATCGTCGCTTCTATAATCTCGCTCAGAGTCGGACAGTCGCGAATGTAGAGTGGTTGGGTAGCATCTAAACTGGATAAACACAGCGGCAAGCCGGAGAAACTTCACGGAGCATTCACTGATACATGCTTGGCTAGAAACCGGCTGCTTTGTCCACGATGTTGCGTAGCGGCGCACCGCTGACAAAGCGCCGCAGGTTGTCGGCGAGCACGCCGATTTGGCGATCTTCGTCGTTGTCGTCAACGCCCGCGACGTGCGGTGTCATCAGCACGTTGTCGAAGCCCCAGAGTGGGTGATCGGCGGGCAGCGGCTCCTGCTCGTATACGTCGAGGGCGGCGCCGGCGAGGTGCCCGGAGCGCAGCGCCGCAGCGAGCGCATCGAGCCGCACCACCTTGCCGCGTCCGATGTTGATGAAGTAGGCGCCGGCCCGCATCTGGGCAAAGCGTGCGGCGTCGAATAGGCCGCGTGTCCCCGGTGTTTCCGGGACGCAGACGGCTACGATGTCGGCCTGTCCCAAGAGGTCCGCCAGCCGGTCGGGTTTCCACAGGGTCTCGACCTCTGGCGGGCACTCCTCGCGCCGCGCGTCTACGGCGATAATACGCAGCCCAAATCCGGCGGCGCGTTTGGCTACGCCGTAGCCGATACCGCCCAGCCCGACGATGCCGAGGGTGCGGGCAGCGAGGTGAAACGCGGTGGTGCCCTCGCGGTGGCGCCAGGTACGTTGCTGCTGCGCTGCCCAATAGCGGGGCATGTCTCGCGCAAAGCAGAGGATGAAGCACAGCACGTGGTCCGGAATCGTGTCGTAGAAGATGCCGCGCATATTGGTCACGACGACCGGATGGGCGATCAGCTCGGCAAAGAAGTAGCTCTCCAGGCCGGCCATCGGCGTCTGAATCCAGCGCAGTCGGCGCGCCGCGGACAGCATCTCCGGGGTAATCTGGCCGTAGAAGGCCTCGGCATCCGCGATCTCGCGCACAGCGGCGTCGGCGTCGCTCGTCACTGCGATGTCCGCCTCCGGTGCGACTTGCTTCAGCTGCTCCGGCCATGAGGCCGGGATGTCGCCATATAACAGTAGCTTCATGTCAATCTCCTCTCTCCATCGCTCCCGGAGCAGCCGCAGTGCCCTCGACGAGGCCGCTGTCCCGCAGCAACGCGAGCGCCTGCGTGAGTAGCGCCTGGTGACGAGGCCGGTTCAGCCAGGTGCTTGCGCCCGACGGGTGCGGCAGCGGGAGCCACCGCCGCTCGTCGCGCTCGAAACACCGGCCCACCGTTTCTGCCAGTCGTACCTTGCCCAAGAAGGTCTCAATGGCCAGCCGTCCGACGAGAATGACCAAGCGCGGGTTGACGAGCCGCACCTGCCGATCCAGAAATGAACGGCAGAGCGCCCGCTCGGCGGCCGACGGGAGACGATCCCCATGCCCCCCGGCGCTAGGGCCAGGGTAGCACTTGGTCACGGCGGTCATGTAGACCTGCTGCCGGAAAGAGCGCTCGTCTATCCCGATGCGCTCCAGCCAGGCAAATAGCCGCCGGCCGGCCGGCCCCATGAACGGCTGCCCCCCGGCGGCTTCACGACGTCCCGGCGCTTGACCGATGAGCATGATCTGTGGCAGTCGGTCGGTGTGGCTCGTCGGTGCCGCCGCGGCCGGCAGCGGATCAATGCGACTGAGGATTGGCCGCCCCTGAATGGGATAGCCGGCCGTCGCGCAGCGCCGGCAGGAGGCGATCTCGCTATGCAGCGCGGCGAGCGGGTCGTCGTGGGCAGCTACGGAGGCCATACTCCGACGTTCATGCGCGGTCACGGCTTGTACCCGGCGGGACGACCGTGTGTGCCGGCTAGAACCGGACGTGCGGCGCTATCCCGTTGGGGTTGGGGCTACCGGCGCAGACGGCGATAGAGATGCAGGAGCAGCGAAGAGCCGGTGAGCATGGTGCCCGGGATCACACCGGACAGGTGCCAAGCGAGATGGACAGGGAAGGGCAGCCACGGGTCTTGGCCGATGAGGAGGAACCCGAAGTATGGGATCCAGGCCAGCCCGCCCCAGATAATCAGTGCTACGCCTAACCGATAGCGCGTTATCATTCTGCTATGTCCGGCCCACAGAGTCTAGCCGCAAAAGGGCTGAGGTGGGGCACCTAGGGGCATTCTACCTGATGGTCGGGATGGACCTACTCAACGGTGAGTGTTCCGCGCATACCGGCCGCCTCGTGGCCGGGTAAGGTGGATACGAAATCGTAGGTACCTGGGGTCGAGGCCCGAACGGTGAGCGCGATGCGCTGTCCCCGCTCCGCGTGCATGTAGACCTGGCCCGTTACCCAATCTCCCGGGTGCTGCTGAACCTGGACTTTCAGATTCTCGACACTGATGTCGTGCGCCAGGATACCGTCGTTCTGCAAGACGATCCGGACCGGTCGGTCGCGCGGGATGGTGATGTGCGCCGGTTCGTACCGCAGGTCGAGGGCACGGATCGTCACGGTCGGTATCGCCGGCTCGGTGTCCGCGCAGCCGGCGAGCAGCGCAAGCAGCAGCAGTGTCCCCGCCGCCGGCAACAGCGCCCACGTAGGCCGTGCGCTGTCGAGCCGCCGCCGGCAGGAGAGAACTGGCATGAGTAGGCCTGACATCAGCCAAGACGCTTCAGGAGCAGGGCGTGGGCCGCAACGTCTTGCCGTAGCAGCGGCCGCCGCCGCTCGATGTGCTCTCGGAGGCGAGTTTCGATGGCGAAGAGGAGTGCTTGGTTCGGATCGGAGCACTGGGCGGGAAGACGTTCTAGCGTTGGCGTGAACTGTGTTGGGCCAGCGTCGAGCTTATCGGCCACAAAGATGAGCTTCGTGAGCGTGCTGGCATCCGGCTGCGGCACCGAGTGGTACTTGATCGCCTCCAGGACGCTGCGGTCCGTTTCTCCGAAGTGCTGCCAGGATACCACTGCGCCGGCGGGGCCGTGCCAGCCGAGCGTGGCGGCCTCCTCCCACCGGGACGGCAGGATCAAGGCGCGTTGCTCGGCGCGACTCAGCTCACGCGCGCAGTCGTGGAGCCAGGCCGCGCGCAGCACCGGCTCGGGGTCGAGGCTCCACAGCTCCGCCAGGCGGCCCGCAATCGCGGCTACCCGCTCAGTGTGCGCGAAGCGCGAGTGACTGAGCCGGGTCGCCAACGCCGCCCGCACCTCCGCGATCTCGCCGGCAGCGAGCGCATCGTTCATGTCGAGTGGGAGTTTACCGGCCGCGGCGCGTGGACGGTAGCGAGAGCGGGCTGACCGGTCGGGTGGCGGGGTGGGTCAGGTGTGCCGGACGGAGACGGCGGCGTAGTCGAAGCGGCGGGTCTTGCCCGATGGCTGGCGCACGAGTAGCGCGCCGTCCGGCTCTAGCCGGATAGCCAGCCCGGAGGCGATCCGCTGGTCCGAATGGGCGTCGTGGACGGTGACGGTGCGACCGACCGTTGCACAGCGAGCGGCCCACGCGCTGAGGAGGGCCGGCTGTGGGCGGGTTTCCACAACCCAGTTGTCAAGCTCGCGCAGGAGGCGGATGAGCAGGGTGCTGCGGTCGGCTGGCCGGCCGGTAAACAGTTGGATGCTGGTTGCCGTCGCTCGTAGATCAGACTGGTCTCGAAAGTCGTCGTTCACGTTGAGGCCGATGCCGACGATAGCGTATTGCACCGCCGCGCCCTGCAAGGACGCCTCGCAGAGCACGCCGCCCAGCTTCCGCTCGCCGACCACGATGTCGTTCGGCCACTTGACTTGCGCCGGCACGTCGGCGGCACGGCCGGCCTCTACCGCGGCAATGGCGGCGGCCATGCCGAGCTTGGCCAACTCGGCCGGTGCTAGGGTGGGGCGGAGGATCACCGAGCAGGCGATGCTCGCTCGCTCGCGCATGTGCCAGGTGCGGCCGAAACGGCCGCGCCCGCCAACCTGGGCGTCGGTCGTGACGACGGTCCCGGACGGATAGCCGCGCTGCGCCAGGCGGTGCGCGGTGCCGTTGGTGGATGCCATGCGTGGCTCGTAGATGACGCGATGGCCGACGAGCTGGCCGGCACAGGCGGCCGCGATCACGCCGGCAGCGAGGGGCGGCGGCTCGGTGTGTGGCGGGCCGGGCTGTGCGGTCATTGCCCCGGCACCTTGCTGCCGATCTACACAACGCTCACGATGGCGACGCGGCGAGGGAGGTGGTGCTGCGGCGCCTAGCCGGTGACGATGAGGACGACCAGTGAGAGCAGAATGAACAGCGCGCCGAGGACAATAGTGAAGTTGAAGAGCACTTTGTCGAAGCCGCGTCGCGTGGAGAAGACCGACGCATCGCTGGAGCCGAAAGCACTACCAAGCGAGGCACTCTTTACTTGGAGCAAGACGACCACCACCATCGTTACCGAGAGTACGATCATTGCAATGTGTAAGATACTCGCCATTGTGCCTTCCTTGAAACGCCGTTAGCGCCGATGGAGTGCTCCTTGCGCTCGATTGCTCGCCGCCGGTAGGCTCAACGCTCCGGTAGAAGTATAGCACTACGGCAGTGCAGCCTCGGCAGCAGCGATGATCGCTGCGAACTCGTCGGCCTGGAGACTCGCACCGCCGACCAGTGCCCCGTCAATCTCCGGCTCGGCCAGCAGAGTCGCCGCATTGTCCGGAGCCACGCTGCCGCCGTACTGAATGCGGACCCGCTCCGCGGCGGCAGCGCCCCAGGTAGCGGCGACAGTAGCGCGGATGGTGCCGATCATCGTATTGGCGTCGGCGGCCGTTGCAGCGTGGCCCGTGCCAATCGCCCAGATGGGTTCGTAGGCGATCACGACTGAGCCAACCGCGTCGGCGGACAGGTCTTGCAGGCTCCCGGTAATCTGAGCCGTGACGAAAGCCGCACCGGTGCCGGCCTCGTAATGCTCCAAGCTCTCCCCGACGCAGACGATGGGCGTCAGTCCGTGGGTGAGCGCGTGGGCGGCCTTGGCCTGGACAAAGGCATTGTCCTCGCCGAAATATCCGCGACGCTCGGAGTGCCCGACGATGACGTATTGGCAGAGGGCCGCCAGCATGGCCGCCGACACCTCACCGGTATAGGCGCCGGAGTCGGCCGGATAGCAGTTCTGCGCGCCTACCCCGATAGCAGTACCCGCTACTGCCGCGGCTACGGCAGCGAGCGAAACGGATGGCGGGCACAGCACGACCTCGGTGTGGTAGTCGGGGTGGCTCGCTACCGCTGCGCGGACCTGAGTAGCGAGGTCCGCCGCCGCGGTGATTGTGGTGTTCATCTTCCAGTTACCGGCGATGATCGGCCGGCGCACAGGACTGACCATGGTTGAAGACTCCTATTTGGCTGGCCCCCCCCTAACCCTCCCCCGTCCCGACGGGGGAGGGAACATGCCGTCCCTCTGTGGGGTGGTCGCCTTCCACTTCGTCTCCCCGTCGGGACGGGGGAGGGTTAGGGGGGCCGGAATGACGTAATCCTTCGCTCCCCGCTGCCGCTCAGTGATGGAACAGCCGCACGCCCGTCAGCGCCATCACCATACCGTATTCGTCGCAGGCGGTGATTACCGGCTCGTCGCGGAGCGAGCCGCCCGGTTGGGCCACGTACTGGACGCCGCTGGCGCTGGCGCGGTCAATGTTGTCGCGGAACGGGATGAAGCCGTCGGAGCCGAGTGCGACGCCGGTGAGTCCCTGGAGCCAGGCGTGCTTTTCCTCGTGGCTGAGGCGCCGGGGTACTTGGCGAAAGGATTGGCGCCAGACGTGCTCTTCGGCCGGGGTCAGCGAATCGAGGAGATACTGGTCTATGGCATTGTCGCGGTCCGGGCGCCGCAGGCCGCGGCGGAAGCGGAGGTCCAGGACGGCCGGATGCTGGCGCAGGTACCAGGTGTCGGCTTTGGTCGCCGCCAGGCGCGTGCAGTGGATACGCGACTGCTGGCCGGCGCCCATGCCGATCACTTGCCCGTCAACGGCCAGGCAGACCGAGTTGGACTGGGTGTACTTCAGCGCGATCAGCGCCACGAGCAGATCGCGCGTCGCCGCTGCCGGGAGATCGCGCCGCTGCGTGACGACGTTTGCCAGGTCTTGGGCGCTCGCCAGATGTGTGTTGCGCTGCTGCTCCAGCGTGACGCCGAACACGTGGTGGGTCTCCGTGTTGGCGGGCGTGTAGCCGGGGTCCACCGCGACCACGTGGTACTTGCCGCCCCTCTTGCGGCGGAGGATGGCGAGGGCCGCCGGCGCGTAGGCCGGCGCAATGACTCCGTCGGACACCTCGCGTCCGATCAGCCGTGCAGTTGGCTCGTCCACCGGGTCGCTCAGGGCGATCCAATCGCCATACGACGACACGCGGTCGGCGCCGCGGGCGCGGGCATAGGCCGTCGCCAGCGGCGAAAGCTCCAGGTCGGCGACGAAATAGGCGCGGGCGAGCGGCGCGCTCAGGGGCATGGCCACGGCCGCGCCGGCCGGACTGACGTGCTTGAACGAGGCGGCGGCCGGCAGGTCCAGCGCCGCACGCAGTTCCTGGACGAGCTGCCAGGAGTTGAAAGCGTCGAGCAGATTGATGTAGCCGGGACTGCCGGCCAGCACGTTGATCGGCAGCCGACCAGACGGCGCCGCGGCGCGGGCCGGCGTCTGGTGGGGATTGCAGCCGTAGCGGAGGGTCAGCTCGCGGGGATTTAGATTGGTGTCGGTGTCGGTATCCATCACGCCTCCGTGTGCCTGGCCCCCCTGTGGTCCCCCCGTCCCGACGGGGGGACGGTGAGTACGGCGCCCTCCACGTCCAGCACGGACCAGCCCCCCTCCCCCGTCGGGACGGGGGAGGGCTGGGGAGGGGGACTACCCACTTCCCGCGCCACTTTTTCCGCCGCGCCGCTCGGCTAGGACTGCCGTGACATCGGCCGGGGTCATGCCCTGCTCGGCCAGTAGCACTAGGGTATGAAACCAGAGGTCGGCAACTTCGTGAGCCACTTGTGCCCGGTCGCGGTTCTTGGCGGCGATGATGACCTCGGCGGCCTCTTCGCCGACCTTTTTTGCGATGCGGTCGAGACCTTGATCAAGCAGCGTCGCGACGTAGGAGCCGGCCGGCTTGGTCCGCTGCCGCTCCAGGATGACCGCGAAGACGCTATCGAGCACCTCCGTGGGGGCCACCGCCGTGGGATTTTGCTCCTCCGCCGATAGCGGCGGCAACTCGGTGCCGGCGAGGTCGCGGAAGAAGCAGCCCGGCCGTCCCGTGTGGCAGGCCGGTCCGAGCGGGTCCACTTCATAGAGCAGCGAACTGTCCTCGCAGTTGCGGCGGATGCGGCGCAGGCGCAGAAAGTGCCCGGAGGTGGCGCCCTTGTGCCATAGCTCCTGCCGACTGCGGCTCCAGAACCAGGCATCGCCGGTATCGAGCGAACGTTGCACCGCCTCCCGGTTGGCGAATGCCAGCATCAGCACGTCGCGCGTGCGGGCGTCCTGGGCGACGACCGGCACGAGGCCCTGGGCGTCGAAGTGCAGGCCCCAGTCCGGCGCGTCGAGCAGTGCCGCGGCCCGGCGGCTCTGTGTACTCATTGCCGTACCGGTACCCCCTTCGAGGCGAGGTGGTCCTTGACCTGCCCAATGGTGAAGGTGCCGTAGTGGAACACGGAGGCGGCCAAGACCGCGTGCGCGTGGCCCTCGTGGAGCGCCTGGGAGAAGTGCTCCAGCTTCCCGGCACCGCCCGATGCAACCACCGGCACTTCGACTGCGTCGCTGATCGTGCGGAGCAAGGGTAGATCGTAGCCGTCGAGCGTGCCGTCGCCGTCAATGCTGTTCACCACGATCTCACCGGCGCCTAGCTCCACGCCGCGTTGCGCCCACTCCAGTGCGTCAACGTCGGTAGCGAGGCGGCCGCCGCGGAGATAGCATTTCCAGCGCGGCTGCTCGGCATCGGGTGTGTCGTCGGTGCGCTTGACGTCCATGGAGAGCACGATGCACTGGCTCCCGAACCGGTCGGCGCCCGCGGCGATAAGCTGGGGGTTGGTCAGCGCCGACGAGTTGATCGAGACTTTGTCGGCGCCGGCGCGGAGCATCCGGTGCATGTCGTCAACGGTCCGCAGGCCGCCGCCGACGGTGAGCGGGATGAACACCTGCTCGGCGGTGCGGCGCACGGCGTCCAGCATGATGTCGCGCTCTTCGTGGGAGGCGGTGATGTCGTAGAACACCAACTCGTCGGCGCCCTGCTCGTTGTAGTAGGCGGACAGCTCGGCGGGGTCGCCGACATCGCGCCGGTTGATGAACTGCACGCACTTGGTGACGCGCCCGTGATGCACGTCGAGGCAGGGGATGATCCGTTTCGTAAGCATTGATCAGTGTCCTGTGTTCAGTGGTCAGTGTCGGTTGCCGCTCCGGCAGCAGCAGCCTGTGCGTCCTGAAGGGTCATGTGGCCCTCGTAGAGTGCGGTCCCGACGATGGCACCCTCGCAACCGGCGGCGGCCAGCGCCCGCACATGGTCGGGCGTCGTCACGCCGCCCGCTGCGATCACCGCGGCGCCAGTAGATTCGACCAACGCGCGGGTGGCCGCAGTATTGGGCGCAGTCAGTGTGCCGTCGTGGGTGATGTCGGTATACACAAAGCGCCGCACGCCACAGTTCACAAGCTCGGTGGCCAGTTCCAGCACCGAGTAGTGACTCTGCACACGCCAGGCATGGGTCGCGACGACACCATCCTTGGCATCGAGCGAGGCGACAATCCGCTCAGCGCCAAAGCGCCGCACCATCGCCGCCGCGAGGTTGGGCGATTGGGCTGCCGCCGTGCCGACCACGACGCGGCTGACTCCGTCGCGCAACGCAGCCGCCACGTCGGCGGTGGTCCGCAGCCCGCCGCCGAACTGCACCGGCACGTCGGCCCTGGCGGCTGCGGCGACGATGGCCCGCACCGCGGTCCGATTGACCGGGTGTCCGACAGCCGCGGCGTCGAGGTCAACGATATGCAGGTACTGTGCGCCCGCCGCGAGCCAGCGCGCCACCGCCGCTGCCGGATCGCCGTATTGCCTGGCCTGGTCGAAGTCTCCTTGCCGTAGCTGTACGGCCTGGCCGCCCTTCACGTCAATTGCCGGTAAGACGAGCATCGGTTGCGTTTCCTTTGGGCCACGGAATTCAACGGGGGTAGGGGCACCCCTACGCTGTGTGCGCTGTGGCTAATCTCCTGTCTGCGGGAGGCTGTCCCGGACGATGCGGCTGAAGTTGCGGTACAGCCGGAGGCCGTCTTGGGCACTCTTCTCCGGGTGAAACTGCGTCGCCATCACGTTGTCCCGGATCAGCACGCTGGCAAACGGGTGGCCGTAGTCGGTCTCGCCGGCCACGGTGGCGCGGTCCTCGGGGTCGGCGTAGTAGGAGTGGACAAAGTAGAAGTGGGAGTTGTCCGGGATGCCGGCAAAGAGTGGGTGGTCGTGGACAAAGCGGACTTGGTTCCAGCCCATGTGCGGCACCTTCAGGCCCAAGCCGAAGCGGCGCACCGTGCCGGAGACGATGTCCAAGCAGGCCTGCCCGTTGTCCTCGTCGCTGCTCGTCAGGAGCACTTGCAGCCCCATGCACACACCAAGAAACGGCGTACCCCGCTCGATGACCTCCCGGATCACGCGATGGAGGTCGAGTCGCTTCAGGCTCCGCATGATGTCGCCGGCAGCGCCGACGCCGGGGACGATGACTCCGTCCGCGGCGAGGATGGTGGGAATATCGGCGGTGACGACCGGCTTCACGCCGACATGCTCAATAGCCTTGGCCACACTGCGGATATTCCCGGCGTCATAGTCAACGACGACTAGCTCCATGTGCTTGTTCCCTCTATGTGGGTAAAATCCGGCCCCCCTATGGTCCCCCCGTCCCGACGGGGGGACGGTAACTGCCGCTCCCGTTGCAGCGGGGGCTGGGTAGGGAGGGGTTAGGGCCAATACTACCGCCTATCTTGTGCAGTGGTTGGTGGTGGGGGTAGCGATGAGATCGAGTCGGCTAGCCGCCAGCACCAAGCAAGGCACTCACCACAATCTGGCGTACCACTTGCAGCAAGATGATCGCGACAAATGGCGAAAGGTCGAGCATCCCAATGGACGGGATGACCCGCCGCAAGGGCACGATGATCGGATCCGTCACGTCACGGAGCATACGCACGACCGGATGATCTCCGTCAGGGACAAACCAAGAGAGGATAGCGCGCAGGACAATGGCGATGACGAGTGCTTGAGTCAAAAGATTTACGAAGGTGGCCAAGAGTTCCATTCAAGTCTGCTCCTCTCGCGTACTTGTTTTCATGTGGCCGATGGGTCGGTATGGGCAGTCAGCCTGGTGTAGCCGGCTGTCTACGCGGGCGACTATGGTGTTTAACAATCCGAGTCTGCCAGTTTTGGCGGGCGATCGGGGGTGAGCGGCCGCTGGTCAAGCCGGTCGCTCGCCGAACAGCGCGCGGCCGACGCGCACGAGCGTCGCGCCCTCTTCAATCGCGATGGGGTAGTCCTCCGTCATGCCCATCGAGAGGTGACGCCAGGGATGCCCGTCGGCAGCCGCGGCAAGCTCACGGTGGAGAGCGGCCAGCCGGCGAAACCACGGGCGGACGGCCTCCGGGTCGGGTACTTGCGGCGCAATGGTCATCAGCCCTTCGAGCGCGACCCCCGACTCTCCCGTCAGCGCCGTGATGGCCGCGCCAACCTCTTCCGGCGCAAAGCCGGACTGCGAAGCCTTCCCGGTCAGATTGACCTGGAGGAGCATCCGTATGGCTTGGCCGGCGGCGGCCCGCGCCGCGAGGCGCTTGCCGAGCCGCGCTGAATCGACGCTATGGATCATGTCGAACAGGCCGGCGGCGGCCCGCGCTTTGTTCGATTGCAGATGGCCGATGAAGTGCCACTCGATGTCGGCCGGAAGGGCGCCGATCTTGGGCTGTGCTTCCTGGACCCGATTCTCCCCGAAGACACGCAGCCCGGCGCTATACGCCTGCTCGATGGTATCGGTGGGCACGGTCTTCGTTACTGCGACCAGCGCGACATCGGCCGGTGAGCGATTGGCACGCTGGCACGCTGCTGCAATCGTGTCTTTGACGTGAGCAATGCGGTCGAATAATGCAAGCATACGCGCTTTCCGGTAGGTGCTCTCCGACGACTCTTGATTCTAGCATATCCTTTGCGCCTCACCTCCGCCCTCTCCCAGGGAGAGGCTAACTGGGATAGGTACGCGCCAAGCCGTAGGGGCGCAACACGTTGCGCCTGCCCCCCCGTCATTCCGGCGCAAGCCGGAATCCATCCTACTCATCCCTGCACCCTGTCCATCCATGTAAATATCTACCCCAGTCAGATGGGGAGAGGGGAAAGACTGTCGAGAGGCCGCCAACAGGGGTGGTTGACGCGCGTGCCGCCGTTGCCTATGCTATGCGTACTGTTACTGCCGGTGGAAGACTACCGGACGATTGGGGGAGTTGATGGGTACGGTACGGATCGTCACCGATAGCTTGGCTATGCTGCCGCCGGAGGTGACCGAGGAGCACGGTATTACGGTTGTGCCCGCGCATGTCGCCTTTGGCGAGGACCGCTACACGGAAAACGTGAACCTTACGAACGAGGAGTTCTATGCCCGCCTGCGTACCGATGAGAACCATCCTACGACCTCGCAGCCGTCGCCGGGTGACTTCCAGCAGGTATACGAGGCCCTCGCAGGCAACGCCGAGACGGATAGTATCGTGTGCATTACCGTATCGGCAAAGCTGAGTGGCACGTACAATTCGGCGCGAGCCGCGTCCCAGACCATGGATGGTCCGCGCATAGAGGTCATAGACACCGGTCTCGCGGCGCTGGCTGAGGGCGCCTTGGTGATTGAAGCCGCGCGGTTGGCAGCCGCCGGTGCCGATGCCGACGCGGTGGTGGCGCGGGTGCGCGCGCTACAGCCGTACTGCGGCGTGGTGCTGACGCTCGATACGCTGGATTATCTGCATCGGGGCGGACGTATCGGCCGGGCGCAACATCTGATCGGGAGCCTGCTCCGCTTCCGGCCAGTGCTGCACTTAGATGATGGCGAGTTGGCGCCGCTGGCTCGGCCCCGCACCCGGAGGAAAGCGGTCGCCCACTTGATCGAGTACGCCGCCGAGCGTGCCGGTGGCAACGAGCTGGTGATGGCTGGCGTCCTCCACGCCGACGCGCCGGGCGATGCGGCGGAGCTGCGCCGGCAAGTGGAAGCCCGGTTTCGGGTCGGCGAGCTTTACGTGGGCGAAATCGGACCGGCCATCGGCTCGCACGTGGGGCCTGGTTCAGTCGGCCTGTGCTTCCGTACCCGTTGAGCCTCACCCCCCTGGCCCTCTCTAGCCGCGCCCTCGTGCTAATGCACCGGGGGGCATAGGCTGACTAGGGTAGGTAAACGGGTAGCACACGCCACCGTAGGGGCACGGCATGCCGTGTCCCTACCCTGGGTGCCAAGCGCGTGGGCACCCTCCAGCAACCAACACCTACCCTTGTCAGGGGGCCGTAGGGGAGCGGGACCTCACTCGGCCACCGGTGGCTCAGAGGCGCTGCTGCTGGGCCGTGAGCGTGGCGAGGTCCACGAGCGCCCAGCTTGGCGCGCCGAGGCGGCCCATCACCTCGCCGGGATTGACGATGAGCGTCGGTCGCGGCCCGACGTGGGCCGCTTCGTAGACGTGGGTGTGTCCGCAGAACACCACGTCGTAGCTGCCGCTGGCGGCTAGGTCATGGCCCAAGTCGGTGTAGTGGACGATGGCGGCTGGGCGCCCGCCCAGCTCCAGACGGCCGATTTCCCCATGGAGGGACACGTGGGGATGCTGACCGGCGATGGAGAGCAGCATCGTGCGGTCGCCGTCGTTGTTGCCGAAAACGGCGTGGATGGGTCCGGCGTAGCCCTCGGCCAGGGCCGCGAGCGTAAACGGCGCGCAGAAATCGCCGCAGAACACCAGAGCCTCTGCACCGCTGGCGCGGACGGCAGCCAGGGCCTTGGCGAGCTGATCCAGGTGGTCGTGCGTATCGGACAGGACGGCAACGTTCATCGCGGCGTGCTCCCTTCAGTATCATAGTACCGGTCTGCCGGCCAAGCCGGTAGGGGAGGGGGAGGCCATGCGCGAAGCGTGGGTCAGCATTCTGGCCAATCTCGTCGCTGTTGTCGCACTCTATAGCGCCTTTTCCGTCGCTATCGCCATCGCGCAGGCGCTCGGACCGGCCACGCCCATCAATCAGGTGCTTACGCTGGCTGGCGCCGTCGTACTGGGGCTGGTGGGCATATCGGGCGCACTGTTCAAGCTCAGTGACTGGTTCGCCCGGCACGTCGAGATCGGCGAGGAGGAGCCAGTATCCCCGGATGCGGCACACCCGGCTCCTGGAGACCCGCAGCACGCTCGGGGCGCTGCCCTGGACGCAAGCACAGTGTATATGGGGATTGGCGGCCTGCGGTTTCGCCTGGAGTCCCAGGCGTTGATGCGGCAGTACCTCTTCGGACTAGGCGGTCTACCCTGGTATGAGCCGTTGTGGGCGCTGGTAGTGCGCGTCGCCGCGACCGCCTTATGGGTCTACGTGGCGCTCTTCGTTGGCGTCTGGTCGCTTGGCCAAGCGACCTTGTGGTTCTCCGAGTTGGCAGTCTCGCCCGGGGTGCTCAACGCGGTGATTGCGGTCATTCTCTGCGTGGTCACCGCTGTGATTCTGCTCCTACCGGCGTGCCTCGCCGGCTGCGCGGCCTACTGGTCCTGGTTTGTCTGGCGCGGCGACGGGCCGGCTTGGCGCAAACTAGGAATGACTTTGGCGCTCCTGGTCAGCGGCTACCTGGTGAGCGGTGCCCTCGGCTCCCTGATTCAGACGGTAAATAGCACGCTGACGACGCTGCGTCACACCCTGCTGATCTGAACGGACCTAACCCCCGGCCCCTTCCCTCTAGGGAAGGGGAGTCCGCGCGGTGAACAGCCGGCGGCCGCTCCCTCTCCCAGGGGGAGCGGGACGGGGTGAGGGTAGCTGCGGCGAGAACCTTTAGCCCCTTCCCTTTAGGGAGGGGGTTGGGGGTAGGTTTGCACCTCTCTACCTCCGCAGTCCTACGCCAAGCGCGACTCGACGGCGCGGCGGCGCATAGGTGAGTCGGCGAACACGGCGTCGCCGCCGTCCACGTTGACCGCCAGCCCGGTGACCCAGGCCGCCTCGTCGGAGGCCAGCCAGAGCGCCGCATAGGCCACGTCGGCGGCGTTGCCGAGCCGGTCGAGCTGGCGAGCGGCCGGGCTGACGCGCCCATCGTCACTCTCGGCCAGCTGCTCCCACATGATACCGGGGCACATCGCGTGGACGCGGATATTCTGCGGGAACAGCTCCCGGGCCAGGTTACGGGCAGCGCCGATCAGCCCGGCTTTCGCGGCGGCGTAGGCGCTATTCGCGTCCTGGACGACCAGATCGGCGGCCGACACGGTGATGATGCAGCCACCGCCGGCCGCTGCGAGGTGCGGCACGGCCTGGCGGGTCAGCCAGTAGAGCGAGCGCAGATTGTTGGCAAGCGCCCCTTCCCAGAAGTCCGCCGGCAGCGATTCGACGGCGTGGTTGGGCGTGAAGAAGCCGCCGGCATTGTGGTACACGATGTCGAGCTGCCCAAAGTTCGCCACCGCTGCCTGAATGGCGCTCTGCGCGCCGGCCTCGGTGCTCACGTCGGCTTGCACCGCGCGGGCCGCGCCGCCAAAGCGCTCGATCCGCTCGACGGTGCCGGCGGTGCTCGCGGCGCTGCGGGCGACGACGACGACTTTGGTGCCCTCTTGGGCAAAGAGCGTCGCCACTGCCCGGCCCATATTCGGTCCCGCTCCGGCCACCAATGCCACTTTGCCTGCCAATCGTCCTGCCATTGTTGTTCCCTCCGTTGCGTGGTTGGGCACGGCGAAAGGCCGTTGGCCCTTATGGTTTCTCGGCAATCAGGATGATATGCCGGCTCTCGCGTGTCAACTCGGCGCCGGTCCAGTCCCCATAGTAGGCGACCGGCCGCAGCCCGGCGGCCGCGACCATTCGCGTCAACTCCCTCGGTGTGTAGAGGCGCACTGCCAGCTTCACCTGGCGACGCTGCCCGGCCTCGTGCCAGATCAGGTCGGTCCGGTTAAGGCCGCGCACCGGATCGAATGCTCGCTCCTGCAGCAGCACCAATCCGTCGCGCTCATCCCAGTCACGGGCACGATACGTACTGACCACGCGGTCGCGGTTGGAGACGTCAATGAGCAGGCGGCCGCCCGGTTTGAGCGCCTGGGCGGCGCTGGCGAGCACGCGCTGATTCTCGTGGTCGTCGGCGAAGTAGCCAAAGGAGTTCCAAATGCTGATGATCGCATCGAACTCGCCGGACCACTCCGACGGCATGTCGCGCATATCGGCGCGGCGCCACTCGACGGACACATCAGCCTGGGCGGCGCGCTCGCGGGCGCTGGCCAACAGCGGCTCGCTCAAGTCCAGGCCGGTCACCTGGAAGCCGCGCCGCGCGAGCGGTACGGCAATGCGGCCGTAGCCGCAGGCCAGGTCCAAGATACGCCCCTCCGGCGGCAATGCCAGGAGCGACACCAGCCCCGCGACCTCCGACGGCTCACGATCCAGTGTTGAGTTGGATGGCCAGAGGTGCAGAAAGGTCTCTTCGAAGAACGCTTCCCACCATGGCTGCTCGGTCGGACGATCAACTTCTGTAGGCCGCGGCTGCTCACGCGGCTTCTCCGCCACCAACACCATGCGCCAACTCTCGTGTGTTAGCTCCCCGCCGGCGAGGCCGCCATAGGTAGCGACCAACTTCAGTCCCGCTGCTTGGAGCATCGCCGCAAGCTCAGTCGGCGTGTACAGCCGCACGCTGTGGTGCAGCGACTGGCGCTCGCCGCCTTCATTCCACTGGTCTACGGTGCTGGCCATCCCACTGATTGGATCAAAGCTCACTTCCGTACAGACCAGTAGCCCGTCCGCTTCGTGCCAGTTGCGCTCTTGGAACCGCCCCATGACGCCATCCCGATTCATTGACTCGATCAGGAACCGGCCGCCGGGCTTGAGTGCCCGTGCTACACCGGCCAGCACGCGCTGATTCTCGGCCTCGTCCTCGAAATAGCCGAACGCCGTGAAGATGTTGATGATGTAGTCGAACCGGCCCGCCCATTTTGCCGGAATATCGCGCATGTCGGCGCGGTGCCACTCCACGCCGACGCCGGCCGCGTCGGCCGCCGCGTGTGCTACATCGAGCAGTTGCTCGCTGAGGTCCAGCCCGGTGACCCGGTAACCGCGTTGGGCCAGCGGCACGGCGATGCGCCCCTGTCCGCACGCCAGGTCGAGGATCGCCGCGCCGGGTGTTGGTCGGAGCAGGTCCAGTACGCCTGCGACCTCACGCTCGGTCCGCTCCGGCGTCAGATGGGCCGACCACAGCCGCAGGTAGCTCCCGTCGGCGAAGATGCGCTGCCACCACGGGGCGGCTGTCGGAGTCGAGTGGGAATCTGGGGTAGTCATGGATATGTGCTCCTTTCGGCACTCCCGGACCTAACCCTATGACAGGCCAAAGCCGCACGGATGGTGCCAGGTGTGGTGCGGCTTTGGCCTGTCACACGGCCTCTTCCCTGATGGAGGTTGCGGGCTTGATAAGGTAGGGGGCTGGCCCCCTCACAAGGGTAGGTATTTTACATGGATGGACAGGATAGACAGGATGAGGGAGGTGGGGGGTGGCCCTCACCCCGGCCTACCAGAGTTGCACCACCAAACCCCATCGGATTGTGCGGCGCTGGCCGGCCACGTGCTCTGCATCTGGGGTAGGGGCACGGCATGCCGTGCCCCTACAAAAAACCTACCCTTGTGAGGTCTGGCCCCCACCCTGGCCGTCCCCCCGTCGGGACGGGGGGACCATAGGGGGGCCGGAGCCTAACCGGCGGAGCATGTTCCACCTCTTCACGCACGCATCCCGCCTGTTTTCCCGGTTTACCTACCCCTGTCAGGGAGGGGGTTGGTGGTAGGTCACCCACTCCGTGCGGCGGCGACCAGTGCGGCCACGTTGACCGTTTCGGAGCGCGCCGAGGCCTCGATAGCCCCGAACAGCATGGCTGTGCTCTGGATGTTGTCGTCGAGGTGGGTGGGCGGCGTTGGCCCGCCGGCAAGCCAATCAAGGAACTGGCCAATCACGACCGTGTGCCCGGTATGCTCGACCGGCACTGGCGGCACCTCCTCGACGCGCAGGCCGCGGCTAGGCTCGTGCTCATAGATACGTACTACCTGGTCTCGGTCTACGACCACGGCGCCACCCTCGCACTCGACGCGGTAATACTCGTTGTGCCAGTTATTCTGCCAGCCGCCGGCCAGTCCGGTGCCTTCGTATTGGGCATAGGTGCCGTTGGTTAGCTGCATTGCATACAACGTGAGGCACTCGCCGTCAAAGCTCGGAGCGCCGGGGTTCCACTCCCACCCGGCAATCGTCGCGCAGTCGGCGCCGCTCAGGTTACGAATCTGGTCAAAGTGGTGAATGCTGCCCTCGACCAGGATGGCGTGGCGCATCTCATGGCGGAAGGTGGCGCCCCAGGCGTTGCGGCGGCGATAGTCGGCGGCAAAGCGCGAGACAATGTAGTAGCTCCGCCCGAGCCGGCCGGAGTCGAGGACTTGCTTGAGGGTGCGGATGGGAGCATTGGCGCGGTAGTTCTGCATCACCTGCATCTTGACCCCGGCTGCCTTGGCCGCGCGGTAGATAGCGACGGAGTCCTCCCAGCTATCCGCCAGCGGCTTCTCGCTCAAAATGTCGAGGCCACGCGCTACTGCCAACTCAACGGCGTGCCGATGCGCTGCCGGTGGGATGACGATGGCGCAGCAATCCGCTTCCACCACCTCGAAAGCGTCTTCCAGTCGCGCGAAGCGGCGGTCGGCCGGCAGGCCCAGGAAGTCGCCTTGCTCGGCGAGCGGCTCGGGGGCAATGTCTACGAGGGCGACGATCTCTACCCGGTCGCTATGAACGGGCAGAAAGCGCCGAATCCAAGACCGCGCCATGCCGCCGGCGCCGATCATGATGAGGCGCTGGCGGTCGCGCTCAGGTCGTGCCATCGGCGTTGCCCGCCGGTCCGCGGAGCGGCCAGCCTAGGGCACGCAGGGCGGTCATGCCCGAGGGCAGCACGGCTGCGGCTACGGCGACCTTGATCAGATCGCCGGGGATGAAGGGCAGCATACCCTTACTGATGGCAGTAGGCAGCCCCATGCCGGTGCTCAACGCCAGCCCCGGTACGCCGATAAGGTAGATGACGACGGTGCCAATGAGTAGGCCCGGGAGTGCTCGCCAGCCGGCCAGCACGCCGCGCAACGGCTGAACCAGGAGGCCCACGATAGCGGCAGCGACCGGGAACGCGATGAGGTAGCCGCCGGTTGGCCCGACGAGTACGGCCCATCCGCTCGCGCCACCGGCGAACACGGGCAGCCCGGCGGCGCCTTCACCCAGATAGGCAAGCAAGCAGAGCGCGCTGCGCCAAGGACCATATAAAGCGCCGATCAGCAGTACGCCGAGAGTCTGGCCGGTAATCGGTACTGGTGAGAACGGCTCCAGCCTGATCTCTATCCGTGCCAGCAGCGCCAGGAAGACGGTGCCGAGTAGGAGCACCAACAACTCGCGTACTAAGCGCATGAGCTGATTCTGAGGTTGGGCTGTCGTGGCAGTAAGCCGGCTTTCTTCTACACTCATACCGTCATGCCTCCGTTCTACTGTGATGGGACGACGGTTGCCTTGATGGTAGCCGCCAGGTCATGGCGCTGCCCATACAACGCTGTGCGCTCCCGTCCGGTTGCGACTATCATCTCTATGGGCTACAGGGGCAGGTTGATGTGGGGGGGGGGTGGCCCCTCCCTAGCCCTCTCCCGTGCTAACGCACAGGGGAGGGAACCTACTGTTCCCCTGTGGAGCGGGGGGCCGGGATCGGCATGAGGCGACGCACGCTACTGCTGGCTACCACTGGGTTGGTCCTGACGGCCACGCGCTGCGCGCCGCGTGGGCGGTCGCTAGAGCCGCTGCATCCGGCCGAGGCCCGCTTCCACGATCCGCTGGCCAGCGGTGTCATTGATCGAGAGCGCTGGATCGTAGACAGTCTGCCGGGGGCGGCAGTCTACGCCACCAGCGAGTCCCTACGACTCATCATCGCCGACGGTCTGACGGCGACGGCGCGGCCGCGGCTTCCGACGCTGGACTCGCGGCTCTTGGAGGCGGATGAGATTGCTCCCATCCGCGAGGACTTGCAGTGGGAGGCGATGATCCACCAGCGGCGCCCGTATCTGACGACGGTGACGGTCGAACTGGCGCCGGTCGAGCGGCCGTGGCGCATTCAGCTCACCGAATGGGGCGTGCAGATCGTCGAACAACTGGCGGAGGGTGTCCGAAACCACGACATCCCTTACTTCCCGGCCAATGACGGGCGGTACCACACCTGGCGGATTAGCATTCGGCCGGAGGCCTGGCACCTATTCATTGATGGCCATGTGCGCTGGTCGTACCCGGGCACCTTTGCGCTCCTGCGTACACGCTTCGGTGTCACCCGGGGCGACCCGCTGCACGGCGGCACGATTGATCTGCGCGATGTCGTCTACGTGCGCCGTCCGGCCTGACGACGCGCTAGGCCCCCACCCTAATCCTCCCCCGTTGCGACAGGGGAGGGAACACGCCAGCGACCTCTACCCGGCGACCGTGGCGTAGACCTCAAGTAGGCGCTGGACGTACTGCTCCGGACTGTAGCGTGCCAAGACGCGCTCGCGGGCGCGGCGTCCGGCCTCCCGGCAGCGCGGCGGATTGGTGAGCAGGCCGGCAACATCCCTGGCAACGTCACGGGGCGTAGGTGGCACCAGTGCGCCGATGGTCTCATCTACGATCTCCGGCGTATGGCCGACATTGGTGGCAACGATGGCGTTCCCGCAGGCCATTGCTTCCAGGAGACTGGAGCTACCCAAGTTCTCGAACCGCTGACAGGAGACGAAGACCGAGGAGCGCGCCAGCTCGCCGGAGATGTCCGCGGTGTGGGTGAGGCGCAGGACCGAGTTGAGCCGGTGGTGAGCGACCAGTGCCTGTACGCGGTGCTCCAACTCACCTTGCCCAAAGAGCGCAAAACGGGCCCCGGGACAGTATTGGTGGATCAAGGCTGCCGCTGCGACGAACAACTCGGGGTTTTTCTCGTAGTGCAGGCGCCCGGCCCAGGTGACCAGCGGCTCCTTCCGTGCGCCTGCTTGCACTACCGACGAGGCCGGGAGCGGCCGGAAGCGTTCCGGGTCGGTGAAATTGTCGAGCGTTACCACCTGTGCGCCGCGGTCCCAGCCCATGCGGCGCAAGGCGAGCCGCTCGTCGTTGCTGCACGCAATGATTGCGTCGGCGTGCCAGGTCGCATGGCGCAAGATGGCGCGCCGCAGGCGGGAATAGAACCGCAGCCGCGCGTAGCGTAGCTCACCGGCCATCGTGACGACCGTCGGGAAGCGCAGGTTGTAGAAGAGGGGGGCATAGAGCCAGAACGTCGGGAGGAGGAGGAGATGCACGACTTGCGGCTGCGTTTCCTGCAAGTAACGGAGCGTCGCGCGCTGGAGCTGGGCAAATGCCAGCAGTCGGTGGTGCAATGGCAGCGGCGCAAATGCCGGCCCCAGGGAAACGACGCGCACCGCGGCGAGGGACCGGCGCAGCCAGCGCTCGCGTTGAAGGACGGCGGCGGTTTCGTCCGCAACAAGGAGTGAGACGCGGCAGCGCCGGCTGAGATGCTGCGCCAGTGCCAGCGTTTGATGCTCGGCGCCGGAAAGGTAGGGTGCCAGGAAGAGCAGAGCGACGTGCTCCACTGAGCCGCCAGCTTGCATACTCATATGCTGTCGCATACTCAGGTCGCCCACCACCGAGGGTACCGCCCCCCTATGGTCCCCCCGCTGCGGCGGGGGGACGAGACTTCTGGCGCCGCGGCGGCGAGGGGGCCGGTCCTATGCTGCCTCGTTTTCTGCGGCGACAATTTCCGGGTCGGGATGGATGACCCGCGAAATGTGTACCCGGCGGACCTCCATCTCGCCACCGTGGAGGTCGTCCGAGCGCGTCTCGCCGAAACGCACCCGCTTCAAGAATTCAAGCGGGATACCGCTCCACACCTCGCGACCGTCTATCGCCAGCGAGGTGCCACTCGGTCCGAACTGCAGCGTGAACTGGTGCCACTCGGAGGGGCTGGGGGCTGGATCGCGAATTTCAGTGCCGACATCCGGCCCCTCGGCTGTCGGGTGCGTGAGGTGCCAATCCCCTGGGCGAGCTTGCAGGAGCAGCAGGCGGCCATCGCGGTTGAGGGCTTCTATAAGGATATAGAATTGGCCAGTAAGCCGAAAGCGCGTCTCCCAGGCAATCGTGTAGTCGGGCTGTTGCTCTCGCAATGCGGCCGGGTGCCAAGGGCGCGGTATCGGTCGTTCCAGCTCGAACAGCGGCTCAAGCCAGCCGATAGAGCCGGCCGGAGTCTCCACCCGGACCGACCCATCGGCAACGGAGATGGTAGCACCGGGGCCTAGGTCGCTCTGCCAGCGTATCGGATCGAGGGCCGCGCCCGTGAAGGTCTCCTCGAAGACGACTTCCTCTTGGGCAAACTGCCCGACGCTCCAGAGGCGAGCATAGTGCCAGGCGTCACCGGGTAGCAACGTGAGGATCAGACCGGCCGCAGCCCACACATGGGCGGGTGTGAACTGCCAGGCCAAGAGTGCCGCTACGATGATGGCGCTGACGGCGGCGATAGCGACCGACCGCACATAGGACTCGTGGCTGCCATCGGCGATCACGTTATACGTCATGAGCCGCGCTGCCACGGATACGAGTAGGAGCAGCCCGACTCCACCGCTTCCCGCGAGGAAAGCCCCCAGGTCTACGCCTGCGGACGCCGGCTTTGTCGGCTCTGTCTGGGCTGGAGAAGCGGCCATCATCACATCTCGCGTAGGTGTTCTATCCACTGTGCCAACTTGAGTCGCCGAAAGCCGATCAGGCTCATGCGGGCCAGCAAGAGACCGTGTGACAACACACGGACCTTGGACGCGCCATAGGAGCGGCGGCGGTAGCGAATGGGCACCTCGATGAGGTTAAGGCCCATGCGGGCGGCTCCGAACAGTAAATCGAAGTCGCCGAATGGGTCGAAGTCGCCGAAATAGGCGCGTCCGGCCGCGAGCCGTGCGTAGGCCTCCTTGGGCAGGACCTTGGTACCACAGAGCGTATCCTTGATGCGCTGACCGAGGAGCCAAGTGAAGATCAGACTGAAGGCTTTATTCCCAAGCAGGTTGGCGAAGCGCATGGCCTCGTCTTCGAGGGGGTAGACGAGGCGACTGCCATTAATGAATTCAGCGACGCCCTCGGCTACACCCAGGTAGAACTTGGGTAGCTCCTCCGGCGGAACGGTCAGGTCGGCATCGAGGATCATTAGGACATCGCCCTTCGCAGCCGCGAATCCCTTCCGCATGGCATCTCCCTTGCCCAGCGAGAGCATGAGGTCGGGCGGGGTCTGCTCAGACGCGGAGGGTGGTAGGCCCGGGACGTCTTTGCGCGGAGCGGTGTCGTTTCGGGGGACCTGGTCAATGAGCACAATGTCCTTGTGCCCCCGATGCCGGGCCAACTGCTCGCGGATGCGCTCGCGCGTGCCGTCGGTTGACGCCCCATCCACAAAGACCAACTCGGTGTGGGTGCCCATCGCCGGGACGCGCTCGACACAGGCTTGGATGTTGCCGGCTTCATTGCGGCACGGGACGATGACCGAGCACGAGAGCGGCCGTGGCTGCGGCCGTGGCCGCGGTCGTAGCACCCAATAGAGCATCAAGGCCAGATGGCGGAGCAGTGACCAGTCGGCGGCTGCGTCCAGCCAGGCTCCCGCCAGCGGCAAGCGGACGGGTGCTAACATGGCTTGGCCACGCTCCACCACATCGAAGTGTGTTAGGCGCAAGAGGTTCTCGATATCGGGGGTGCCGAGCCAGTTCTCGAGACCGACCGGCATCTTCAGACCGACGTTTTCGGCGAGTGCCAAGGCCGGTCGCCAGACGAAATTGTGGCTGATGATAAGCACCCGCGTGTTGGGCGTCGCAGCCTCATGGACCGAGCGTAGGGTCTGCCATACGTCGTCAACGTATCCCAGCGTGTCGGCAAGGATAATGGCATCCCACGGGGCGTCGAAGGGGACAGCTTGAGCGTCGCCCTCGACGAAATGCAGCTGCGGATAGCGCGCGCGCGCGACGGCGAGGCTGCGCGGACTGATATCCAAACCGACACCCAGCGCTGGCTCCAGGCTCGCCAGCAAATCGCCGGTATTGCAGCCCAGCTCCAGCACGCGACCCTGCGGCGGCACGTACCGGCGGCAAACCTTACGCAACGTAGTGTGGTAGTAGGCGGCGCGGCGCTTCCACGCGGCACGCTGGTCAGCGTAACGGTCGAACGCCGCGGCAACCGCCTGCCGTCGTCGCTGTGCAGCAGCCCAGTAGGGAGAGGCGTCGGCATCCATCATGGTTTTTCTATCAGCCGTCCCAGGCAAGTCTATACTCCAGGCGCTCGATACTTAGCTCACCGCCGTGAAGCTCATCGGTATGCACCTCCCCAAAGCGAATCTCCCGCAATGGGCCGCGCGCAAGGCCCCGCCAGACCTGATGATCATCAATCTCCAGCGTCACCCAGTCCCCGGAACGGGTAAGGCGCCAGGTGTGATCTACGCCATCGGCAACGGACGCTTGGCGAACCTCGTGTCCTGCCACCGAGCCAGCGGCCTGAGGAACCGTCAAGTGTAGACCGTAGGGAGTCCCTTGCAGGAGCAAGCGGTCAATCATAGCGACCACGAAGAACTGATTCTGCAATTGCAGACGCGCCGTCCAGCGGAGTTCCTCGGTCACGGATGGCCTTCCCCAGCCCATCAAGTGCCACCAGCGCGGCCGCGGCAACAGCAGCGCGGCCGGGCGCGGTGGCAGCGGCATGGTCACGAAGGCTCGCACCCCAGGGGGGGCGCGGATAACTAGCCGGCCATCCTGCACGGCGACTGCGGCGCCGTCTTCCACTGTGAACTGCCAGCGCTGGGCAATCTCGGTACGCAGGAACTCCTCGCGCACCTGTGCAATGGGCACGCCTGCGGTCGGGGCCTGCGTCAGCCGCGCAATAGGCAGCGCATGTCCGGTAGCCAGGATCACCCCGGTTGCTGCGAGCGACCAGGCTACTGAGCGGGACAGCCAAGTGACGATAGCAGCAGCGGCCAATGCGGCCAGCGCCGTCAGGATGATGCTGGCGAGAAAGGCGCGCTGGCCGCCGTGCGCTACGGGATGATAGCTCGTGGCGACAGCACCGGAGACGATCATGGTCGGGAGAAGGGTGCTCGCAGCCCAGCGGACAGCAGAGGGGATGTGGCAACGCCAGGTCTGCATCACCCACCTCCAGAGGGGCGTGCGGCTCTGGCTAGTCGCGTGGCTCACCGACAGGTGACGGTCACGCTCACGAGTTCTCATCATTCGCGCTCGTGCGAGCGAAGCCGCGCTGTGCCGCGGTAGGCGGTAGAGATGAGCTGTGCTGGCGCCGGAGCAGGTCGGCCACCAGTCCTAGCCCGAACAATGGGAGCACGGCCGCCAATTGCAGCGCGCCGATTGTCCAGAGCACGGCCGTGCCCAGCGTCCAGCCCACTCCGACCGCGATGACCCCGGTCAAGGCGCTGAGTGCAGCCAACGCGAGGAAGAGCTTGATAGGGTTGTAGCGTGTAATTGCCTGCACGAGTATCTGGGAGGCGCGTAGCGTATCACGCACATAGCGTACTTTGCTGCTGCCGATCCGCTGATGGTAGCTAATCGGTACGAACTTGACGAAGTAGCCATTGCTCAACAGCGCCAGCGTCATGGTCGTCGTAAACGACATGCCGCGACTCAACGGGTCGGAGAAGGCCAGCACCAAGTCACGCCGCATCACCCGGAGGCCCGAGTTGACATCGGGGATCGCCGTACCCGTCACGAATGAGCAGAGCGCGCCAAAGGCCAACCGGGCCGGAAACTTGAAGAGCGATCCTCGGTAGGCCCGCCCGGTGCGCGCGCCCACAACCATATCGTAGTCCCTGGCCCAGTGCAGCAACTCCGGCAGCGCTTCAATCGGATACGTCCCATCGGCATCGGTGATGACGATGCGCTCATAGCGAGCCGCGAGCACGCCGTCATAGATGGATGCGCCGTAGCCTGCGTTCTGGGGATGCCGGATGACCCGCACATCAGCTCTCTGTCGTGCGATCCCGCCTGTTCCATCGTCCGAGCCATCATCCACGACGATGATTTCGTGCGGCGCGCCAAGCTCGCCAAGCACGGTCACGAGCCTGTCGAGCACCGGGCCGATGCCGGCTGCTTCATTGAGCGCCGGCACCACGACCGAGAGGGCATGCTTGGCCACGGGCTGCGCTGCAACGTCGCTCATTTAGTACCCATTGCGGCCATCCGTGGATGACTCTACATTAATGGTGCCATAATGGTGCCATGCTCCCTCGGGGAGCGTGCGGAGTTTCGCCACCTCTGCCACAGGCTTTCGGCCGCCACCAGGATGAGGATAACAGGCAGACCCAACCCGACGATGACATTGAGGCGGGTCTCCACGGCTGCCGTGCCGGGCGTAGCATACGGCTCTGCCCAGGCAGCCAAGAGGACGGCAATGACCAGGCCCAAGCCGGCGGGGTCAAACCGGCGCACGACGGACTGCAACATCTCAATCAAACCTATTCCTATGGCTCCCACCCTCACCCCCCGTGCTGATGCCCAGGGGAGAGAAATGCCGTCCCCCTGTGGAGCGGGGGGCCATAGGGAGGCCAACGCCTACGATCAATACCAGGTCATCACGACCCTACCATACCGATCAAACAGCCACAGCTCCACTATGTATCTCCCGGACTGTATACCGACTTCAGCCGGTGCCAGGTCTGCCCCATGCCAGCGCTCGCCGTCAAAGTAGCGGCTCGCATTGGCCCCAGCCGTTGGTCGATGGCTATATCCCCAGATCACTTTGCCGGCTGTGAGGTTCCCCGGCTCGGGTTGGAACTCAACGGTTGTTACGGGCGAGGCTTCGAGTTGTCTGCGAGTGACTGGCGTGCGAAACCAAGTCCCACCTCTCCTCTCCCGGTCTAACGCCGGTAACTGCACGCCATTGAGCACAACCCTCACACCAGCCGTCATCTGTGCCGTGTCTGGAACGTCCAGATGCACGCGGACGATGGCAAGCACGGTCCGCTTCCAGGCTGCCGGCCAAGCTGACGACTGGAGAGGTAAGCGCCAGCGATGTTGAACGAGCGCAGAGTCGGAGACCCACACCGCCGATCTGCCGAGTGGGCTGACGTGTGTCGTAGGAACCGGGCCTACGGCGATCCAGCCGGTCAGGGCTACAATTGCTGCCCCCAGCGTGAGCGCTGCCCGCACCCCAAACACCCGGTCAACGGTCAGGATTGCGACCGGCACGAGCAGTGCCAAAAAGAAGGCATGGGCAGCCCACTGCGGCCACGGCGGCTGGGCGATTGCAAGCACCGCGGCGGCGACCAGCGGCGGCCCACTACTCCGCGCGAGCACCAATGGCCGGATGGCCCGCTCGGTGTGCGCGGCCTTCCCGATCATCAGCCGGCAGCCTCAAACGCCCACGAAGGCGTCCAGAAGTGGAAGCTGGCATCAACTCCCCCATAGCCTACGAGCGCGACCACGCTCGGCGCGAGCAGCAGCAGCAGCCCGCCCGTGACGACGCCAGCTGCCAGCACGCGGACGCGGCGTGCTGCAAGCCGCCTCGTGAGCCGCCACCTTCCCATTGTGTGTGCCGCGTGGGTCAGACCGGCCGCTGCCAGCAGGTAGATCGCCGGGTAGGCAAAGAACGCCGTGCGGGGAATGGCATAGCGGATGGTGAATAATAGCGATGCCAGGAGTGTGGCGAGGCACAGGGCGAGCGCCCAGCGCCGCACCCGCGGGCCGGCCACGACGTAGCCATACGCAGCGGCCAGGAGCATCGCACCGGGGGAGGCGGCGTAGATAACGCCAGCACTCGCCACTCCACGTAGTGTTTTCAGGAACTCATCCAGACCAAGCAATAGCACTGACCACCATTTGTTCAGTGACCCCACGAGCAGGGCACTGTTGGTCGTGTCGAACTGTAGCCCTACGACCGTTGTGCCAATGAGCGGCCAAACTTGGGCCAAGCCCAGCACTAGAGCGGAAAGGCCCAGCAAGCGCGTGAGCGGTGCTCGTCGCAGCCCATACAGCCAGATAAAGGCGAGTAGCGCAAGATAGACCGGGTAGATCAGCGAGACGGCCGCGATGAGCCAGCCGGTGTGCAGCCAATCACGCCAGCGGAACGGTGGTCGCAGCAAGCCGGACCACTCCACAAATGCCAGCAGCAACGCCACGCTCGCAAAGCCCAAGAGCGTCGAGACCGGCGTACCGACCATATAGCTGAAGCCCTGCCCCGTCGCCGTCAGCGTCCCCGCTATCCAGGCAGCCAGACGACTGCCGAGCAGCCGTCCACCGAGCCAGTACATAGTCAGCGCCGCTCCCAGCCACGCGAGGGCATTGAGCGCCACAAACGAGCGATAGTGCCCCATGAGCAGGGAGACCAGCGCGCCGAGATACGAGTAGCCGGCGCGGCGATCATAGATACCGGTGCCTCCGGGACCTTCCTGACCCTGCATGAATCGGGTCAATGAGAGAAACCCCATGGCATCGCCGTTGACCGGGATACCGTCCCAGAACAGCACGTAGCCATCGGCCGTGGTAAAAGTCTGGTCAAAGCCGCGGGCCGGCTTGGTGCTATCAACGAAGCCGCCGAATTCGCCGGTGCGCGCCATGGTCTGGGCGCCGATCAACACGACGAAGAGGAGGACCGGGAGCCAGTGCCGTAGCCGGCTGCGTGCCGCCTGACGAAATCGCTGTACGGCAGTGGCCGCACTAGCCATTTCCGCTACCTGTGAAGCTGTTGCTCCCATATCACCGCATTCCTAGCGAAAGCTCCCGGCAGCAAGACGTGTGCTACGCCTCACGCGCGACCACTACCTGCAGGTCCCGGCATGTCAGTGGAACTAGATGAGGCCACCGCCGGGCGCAGGCGTCGCCAGGCCCGGCACACTAGCCAACTGCCGGGGGCAATGAGGCTCCAGGCGATAGCCGCGTTCACATAGGGCAGGGCATGGTGAGCATAGCGGCCGGGAAAGATCTGTGGCGCTCCAGTACCAGCAAGAAAAGAATACGGTGGGGCCAAGACCCACAGAATGACCAACGGGATGACCCACCGCCGCGATGCCAGCAGTAGGCCGATGCCCAGTGCAAATAGCCACAGGAGGCGTTGGTCGTGGGCCAGGAGCACGCGCGTAAAGATATGCTCGTACCCGCGCAAGGAGATGACCGCGAATTCCGGGAGGGTGTGGTAGTCGAAGAAGTACTCCAGCGGCGTAATCATTGGCCCTGCCGCCCAGCCATCCCGCTGGTATTCCTCCTCGGTCGGGAATCCCGGATCTTTACCGATACGCTCCCCAAATTCCAGGTTGCGATTGACCGTGGCACCATAGTTCGCCGCGAAGAAGGGGCTGCCAGTGCGGTAATAGAAGCCGCCATACATGGGGACGACTAGGGCAATCATGACGATCCAGGACACGATGATCCCCCGCCACGACCACCGCGCCACCCACCAGCCCCCGACCGCCAGCATCACCAGCAGGTGGGGCTGCACTTCCGAGCGGGTGAGCACCATTGCCGCGGCAGCAATGCCGGTCAGCACCGGCCAGGACCATTGTGCGCCGGGTGCGCGGTGGCAGAGGAGTGCAATCACGGCGAGGAAGAGGACGGTGCCCAACTCTTCGCGTAGCCCGAGCACAGAGTTGGTGATATGTGCGGGATTGATCGCCAGGAGTAGACCGGCCAGCAGACCAGTCAGCGGTCCGAGCCGGGCTGCTGCGAAGGCAATCGTCGCGGCGACTACCGTAACCGAGAGCACGGCCGACAGCAGCCGTAGGTGAAAGACGGAACTGCCCAGCAGGTCGAAGGTCCAGCGGATGAGAAAGATCCATAGCGGTTCGCGCACACCGAATGCCCGAATGTAGAACATCAACCAGGGTGGCAGACCAAGCCGCGCTGCATCGGCAGGCAGCAAATCGGCGTAACTCTTGTAGCCAACCGCATCCGGGAGCAGTTGCAGCAAGCGCACTTCCATCATCTCTGCCCAGCGGAGATCAACCCCCACGAGCACAATCGCTACCGCCGCCGGAATGAAGGCCGCCCCCACGAGTGACCCGCGCGTGGGGGCCGGTGACCTGTCTCCGGCCCACCGTGCGCGGACTACCGCCCATGTCCCCCGGAGCCCTACCCATTGGCTACTAGCCACCGGCCACTTCGTCAGGGTGGCCGCCAGCGCCGCCGTCCAAAACACTACCTGTGGTGCGCCGTCGGCCAGTGGAGGAATTCGCCACAACAGCGTTCCAAAGAGCAGTACTGCGCTGCCCAACACGACACTTTGCCACCAGGGCCACCGGAGCCGTGCAACCGCGAGGTATGCCAGCAGCGCCCCGCCAACGAGCCAGGCGAGGTCAGGGAAGTCCTGCGGTGGTAGTGCCGCCGGGTCCACGACCGTGCTCACCATCACCAGGACGACGACCGGCGCCTCCCGGTCGGTGGTGTTGTGAGCTGAGAGGCGAACGTAATATGTAGTGGCAGCGCCGAGTGCGGGTGTGAGGTCAAGGCCTTGTTGGGTAGCCAGCGCTCCGAACGAGATATTCTCCGCCAGTGTCCGGTAGGTCTCACCGCCATCCGTCGAGACCTCGACCCGGTTGGGGAACACAATATCAGCGTTGAGCCGGCCGGGGCTAGGTGGCTCCCGTAGTTGGTTGTAGAAATCGAGCTTGATCCACACCAGCGAGCCGGGGGGACGCTCTAGGCGGTAGACGATCTCGCCAGCGGTGTGTGGATCCAGAGTCAATCCGACCTCGCCAGGCCGGAAGTTACGTTTCGTAACTTCCGGCCTGGTCTCGTCAATGCCCCGATAGTAGGTGGCATAGAAGTTGTAGGCTTCGGCATCGGGTGGCTCGGCACGGAATAGTGGTCGGATCACCTGCGGCCAGCCTACGGTGCTAATGACTGCTATCGCGGCGGCGAGCGCGAGCGGGCCGCGGGCCGCGCGGCCGGCGCGGCGCAACCGGGGAAGCAGCATGGTGCAGCGGACAAGGAGCCAGCCGCGCAGCCGTTCGGCGCGGACATCCAGGATGACGACGAGGATAGCGAGCGCCGCGACGGCGACCCAGCCGGGCAGCCACGGCCACTTCAGGAGATCAATCGCCAGTCGGGCAAAGGGCGCCAGGAAGTCACGCAGTCCGATGGGGCCGAGCGAGCCGAGGAAAGCGAGGAGTGCCGCTCCGAGGACGACAACGACCGCTATCACCTGGTGCCGGTGGCGATACAGGCGCACCCACAGTACACGCGCCAGCCCCGTCCGGCCCTCGTTCACAGCGATCAGGGCCAGGCAGAGCACTGCGCTCGCCGACAGCAGGTTAGCGGGCCAAGAACCAAGCATGAGTACGTTAACGGCCCACGGTGTTGTTCGCTACCGGATGATCGGTAGAGGGAGGGTTGCTCCTACCTGGGGAAAGGATGCCTACGACAACAATGGCCAACGGCCGCCAGGGCGGCACCTTATGCAGCCCTGAGTGTCAGAGACAATAGCAGTCGCCGCAGACCTTCCAGTCATACGAGACAGCCGGGCCACAAGAACACAATGTGGCGACAACCGGCCGGCCAGGACACTCGCCGCTGGCGTGCTGCGCTTGGCGAATAGTCCGGGCTAGTCGGGCAGTAAGGGCTTGACCGCCTCCAGCACCTCACTCAACTCGGGAAAGCGACCGGCCTGCTGCTTCGAGTAGACCAGGTTTCCGTCCACCGAGACCTCGAAGGCACCGCCGGTGCCGGGCACCAACGCCAGGCTGGCGATCTGCTGTGAGAACGTACCGAGCAACTCTTGCGCCGTCCACGCGGCGCGCGGAAGATAGTTTCAGGGCACGCAGTATTCGAGCCGGACGTGGGCGCCTGGGACATCCATCGCCATGTTACTGCCTCCTCGCGGAATTCGGACGGATGAATCGTACCATGAACGGGGCGACTTTGCGACCGGCAGCATTGTGGCGCACAACGATCAGACGTGCAGCCAAGATGACACCGTAGCCGCCGGCAGCACCGGCCATCATCGGGCCGCTGCCGGTGTCGAAACTGCATGTCTTTACCGACTCCCATCCGCAGAGCGTTTCCGGCCTTGTGGGCCACCGATTTGGTAGAATCAGACTGTTCAACCGGAGAGGGAGGGGCGCGTAATTTGGGGGTCATTGACACGCTGTCGGCCGGTTACGCTGCGGTGAATCGCCGCCTCTGGCTCCTCAGCATTCCCATCGCGCTGGACCTGGTGTTCTGGGCTGGTCCACGCATTGGTCTGGACCGTTTTGTGACCACCGTCGCCCTGCCCTTGGCCGCGCCGGGCCAAGCGGAAGGTATCCAAACCGTTCCGGCATCCTTTAACCTCCTTATGTTGCTGGCTATTCACGTGCCCACTTCCGTGGGCCAGGCGCTGACCGTGGGAGAAGTGGAAGAGGTCACAGCCGGGGTAGCCGGACCGGGTACTGCGCTGCTGCTTGTCCTGGTGCTCATCCCGTTGGGCCTGCTGGTCGCAAGTGTCTACCTTACTGCCATCGCGCAGCTCATTCGGAAACAGCCGGTCAGCCTGGCGGCGTTGCAGCAGTCGGTCATCTCGGTGTGGGGGAGGGCGTTGAAGCTGCATGGGCTGCTGCTGATGGTTGGCCTCGGCTTGGGGGTGCCGGTGGGCGTGCTGCTCTTCCTCGCAGCGGCCATCCATACCGCGCTGGCGATGCTGGTGTTCATAGTGTTGCAGGTGGCAATCATATGGGCGGCGATTTACCTCTACTTTGCGCTGCCGGCGGTGGTAGTCGGGAAGCACGGCCCCATTGCTGCGATCAGGTCGAGTGTGCAGGTGGTACGGGCAAGCTGGTGGTCTGCATTAGGTCTCATCGCCATCATCCTGATCGTCAGTGTCGGCATCCCGATACTCTGGCGGTTGCTCGGTTCACAACCGCTCGGCACGATGGTCGGCATCGTCGCCAACGCCTATGTGATGACCGGCCTTTCGGCAGCAACGCTGCTGTTCTACTACGACCGCACGCGCGAATCTGCCGACGGCGTTTCCCAGGATGCATTACCGCCGGCCCCTTCACCGTCGGAGTGACACTGCGACGAGACCGCCACGCATCGAGACACCGAGAGATCGCCTGAAGCAATGAGCAACAGTAGTCCCGCGCCAAACGAGTATGGGGCCGAGCAGATCCAGGTGCTGGAAGGGTTGGAGCCGGTGCGCCGGCGGCCCGGTATGTACATCGGCAGCACCGATCATCACGGCCTGCACCAGCTCGTCTACGAGGTCGTGGACAACAGCGTTGACGAGGCCTTGGCGGGATCGTGTGATCGTATCCGTGTCGTCGTCCACCAAGACAATAGCGTGACCGTCGTGGACAACGGACGCGGCATCCCGGTGGACGTACATCCAGAAACCGGGCGTCCAGCGCTGGAAGTGGTGATGACCAAGCTGCACGCTGGCGGTAAGTTCGGCAGCGGTGGCTACAAGGTATCGGGAGGGCTGCACGGCGTCGGTGTATCGGTGGTGAACGCGCTATCCGCTTGGCTGCGCGTGGAAGTACGGCGCGACGGGCAACTCTATTCGCAGGACTTCGTGCGCGGCGAACCCCAGTCCGACATGCGGGTGCAGCCTGGCTACCCCGGTCAGGGCACAAAGATCAGTTTTCTTGCGGATGATACGGTCTTCGAGACCTCCGACTACGAATACCGGACGTTAGTGCAGCGGTTGCGCGAGCTGGCCTATCTGGCGGCGGGACTCTCCATCACCCTGGTGGACGAGCGTACCGACCGTGAAGTGAGCTTCTGCTTTGATGGGGGGATTACTTCATTCGCGCGGTATCTGAACAAGAACAAGCGTGCTATCCATGCGCTGCCGATTAGGATTGCCCGCGAGGTGGGCCTCGATGGCCGGTCCACGAGCATCGAGATTGCGCTGCAATATAACGACTCGTTCGACGAGCAGGTGTTGACGTTCGCCAATACGGTGAACACCGTTGACGGCGGCACGCATCTGACGGGATTTCGCGCAGCATTGACCCGGCAAGTCAACGACTACGCGCGCAAGAATGGGCTCCTCAAGCCGCAAGACGCGAGCCTGACCGGAGATGATGTCCGCGAGGGGCTGACAGCGGTCGTCAGCGTCATGCTCAGTGAGCCGCAGTTCGAGGGCCAGACCAAGCGCAAGCTCGGCAATGCCGACGTGCGCTCGCACGTCGAGACCGTCGTCAACGACGGGCTTGGCAATTGGCTGCATGAGCATCCGGACCAGGCGAAGCGTATCATCGAGAAGGCGCTCACCGCCGCCCGCGCGCGGGAAGCGGCCCGCAAAGCCCGCGACCTGGTGATCCGCAAGAGCGCCTTCGAGGGGATGGCGCTCCCAGGCAAGCTGGCCGACTGCATCGAGCGCGATCCCCGCCGCAGTGAACTGTTCATCGTCGAGGGGGACTCGGCCGGCGGGACGGCCAAGCAGGGACGGCATCGGCAGTTCCAGGCCATTCTGCCGCTGCGGGGCAAGATTCTCAACGTGGAAAAGGCGCGGCTGGACCGGATGCTCTCCAGCGCCGAAATCCGTGCCTTGATTACGGCACTGGGCGTCGGCATTGGCGATCAACTGGACCAGAGCAAGCTGCGCTACGACCGTGTTATTTGCATGACGGATGCCGATATTGACGGCCAGCACATCCGCACGCTGCTGCTGACGTTCTTTTTCCGCCATATGGCACCCATTGTCGAGGGGGGACACCTGTATATCGCGCAACCCCCGCTCTACCGCATTCCCTATCGTCAGCGTTATGTGTATGCCTACAATGACGAGGAGCGCGAGGACATCATTGCCCAGCGGGGCCGGCCGACCGGCCAAATCCAGCGGTACAAGGGCTTAGGGGAGATGACAGCGGAGCAGCTCTGGGACACGACGATGAACCCGGAGACACGCCAGCTGCTCCGAATAGCCGTTGACGACAGCCTGGCTGCCGCCCAAACGATTGACACGCTCCTCGGCCCGGACGTTGCGCCGCGACGGCGTTTTATCCTGACGCACGCGAAAGACGTGCGGAACCTCGATACTATCGGGTGACCGAGGCGGCACACGCTCGAACGCGCCTGCTGTTGGCTCCACCTCAGTCCGGCCGCGCACACTTACCAGATCGGCCTTGACGGAGTACGGGCGCGTGTCGCAACCTTGAAAGTGGACGGATGAAGGTCATCATCGGGTTAGGCAATCCCGGGCCGGCCTACCAACACACGCGACATAACGTGGGTTGGTGGGTGATCGAGCGGCTGGCGCAGCGCTGGCAGGCCGGCACCCCGCACGCCCGGCACCGCGCGGCCGTGGCCGTGGCCGCCTTTCATGGCGCCGCAGTATTGCTCGTCAGGCCGCTGACCTACATGAACGAAAGTGGTGCTGCGGTGCGGGCCTTGGTTGCAGCCGAGGGCTTGGTCGGCAGCGACCTGTTGGTCGTGTACGACGATCTGGCGCTCCCGCTGGGGCAGCTCCGCGTGCGGCCCCGGGGCGGCGGCGGCGGGCACAAGGGGCTTGGATCGGTGCTGGCCGCGCTGGGCACGCAGGACGTGCCACGGCTACGGATCGGTATTGGGGAGCCGCCGCCTGGCGTTGACCGCGTCTCCTATGTCCTGGGAGCCTTCGCGGCTGAGGAGCGGCTGCTGATCGAAGGCGCTGCCGACCGTGCGGCGGAGGCAGTCGAGTGCGCGCTGCGCGACGGGCTAATCGTGGCGATGGATGGTTACAATGCTGCGCCCCGCGCGGCGGCCGCCGCCGCACCGGCGCCTCAGACCGCCCAGGATGCTCCAACCGACGCCGCTGGCCGGGATTGATGGCGCAGCCTAAGCAGTCACCCACCACCCTCAGCGCCTATTGGAGCCGATCAGCGATCCGATGAAACCTGACGTGATGCAGACCCAGCGGTCGGGCGCGCTCGCCCCACTGCTGGCGCTGTGGGAGACCCTGCCCGTCTACCGCGATCTCGTCGCGGCGCTGGCAGCCGGTGAGTCCGGTCACCGGTCGCGGGTCGTCGTGCGCGATTCAGCCAAGGCCGCCGTCGTCGCCGGGCTGCCCAGCCAGGGAGGGCGGCCTGTCTTGGTCGTCGCAGCCGACGCTACCCGCGCGCAGGAACGCTATGAAGACCTGCTCGCCTGGAGCGCCGCGCCGGCGCGGGTGCTGCTCTTCCCGGCCTTCGACGCCCTGCCCTACGAGCAGCTACCGGTGCCGGCCGACGTGCTGACGCGCCGCGTCGAGGTGCTGATCGCCCTCAGTGCCGCCGGGGGTGGCCAGCCAGCGCCGCTCATTGTGACCTCACCGACGGCGCTGGCGAGCCGCTTGCCGCCACCGGCCGAGTTCGGCAATCGGGTCGTCGTGCTGCGGCTGGGCGAGGAACTGGCGCCGAGCGCGCTGCTGGCCGCGCTGGAAGCGGGCGGGTTTACACGCAGCCCGCTGGTGGAAACACCGGGCCAATACAGCCAGCGCGGCGGCATTGTGGATTTCTTTCCCCCGTCGGCCGAGGAGCCGGTGCGGGTCGAATACTTCGGTGACGAGATCGATTCGCTGCGGTCGTTCGATCCGGCCACGCAGCGCTCGACCGACGCGCGCGACGAGGTGGTGCTGGCGCCGGCGAGCGAACTGGCGACGTTGCCGGTGCGCGGACGGCGGGCCGCGGCGGCGGTGCGCGCGCTCGATTGGTCCGCACTGCGGCCGGAGGTCAGGGAAGAGTGGCAGCGGCAGCTGGCGCTGTTGGAGCAAGGGCAGAGCTTTGCCGAGGCGTCATTCTTCGCCGCTTATCTGCTGGAGCAACATGCCACCCTGCTCGACTACCTGCGGAATGCCGTGGTGATCTTGGACGAGCCGGACGCCATCATCCAGACGGTCGAGGAACTGGCAGAACGGGCGCAGGAGTTACAAGAGAAGCAAACGAGCAGCGGCTCGCTGCCGCCGTCGTTCCAGGCGGCGCTCGTCGAACCGGAGGCGCTGTGGGTGGACTTGACCGACCGGCCGCACGTGGAGCTGGCCTACCGCGCTCCGGTCCCGGCCAGTGGTCAGCGGAGCGGGAAAGAAAACCACCGACCACCGACCACCGAAGCGGACGATCCCGTATACAACCTGGACGCCTTTGCGCCGCCGCCGAGCTTTGGTGGCAAGGTGCAGCAGGCCGTCAAGCAGGTGCGGCGCCTGCTCCGCGGCGACGGGCGGGTGGTCCTCGTCTCGCAGCAAGCAGCCCGGCTGGCTGAGCTACTACATGAGACGGGGGTGGTCGTGTCGCCGACGGACCGGCTGGCCGAGGTGCCGGCCGCCGGTACGCTGGCCCTCGTCGCCGGCACGCTCCCGGAAGGCTGGCAATGCCCGGCGCTCAAGCTGTCGGTGTTGAGCGATGCGGAGGTGTTCGGCTGGCTGCGTCCTCGCCGCCTGTTCCAGCGCCGCCGGGCGACGGGTGAGGTGCTGCTCACGGAGCTGCAACCGGGCGACTACGTGGTGCATATTGACCACGGCATCGGGCGCTATATCCAACTCGTGACGCTGTCCCGCCAGGGCGGCGAGCGTGAGTATCTGCTGCTGCAATATGCCGGCAACGATCGCCTCTACGTTCCGACGGACCAGCTCGACCGGGTGGACAAGTACGTCGGCGCCGCGGATCAAGAGCCGACGTTGCACCGGCTCGGCGGCGCCGACTGGGAACGAGCCAAGAGTCGGGTGCGTGGCTCCGTGCGCGACATCGCCAAAGGGTTGCTGGAACTGTATTCGGCGCGAGAGCTTGCGACCGGTCATGCCTACCCGCCGGACAGTGTGTGGCAGCGGGAGCTAGAGGAATCGTTCCCGTACATCGAAACGCCGGATCAGATCGCAGCGATCCAAGCGGTCAAGGAGGACCTGGAGCAGGCCAAGCCGATGGACCGGCTTGTCTGTGGCGACGTTGGCTTCGGCAAAACCGAGGTAGCGGTGCGGGCCGTCTTCAAGGTACTCATGGACGGCAAGCAGGCGGCGGTCCTGGCCTCGACGACGGTGCTGGCCCTCCAGCACTTTCAGACGTTCCGCGAGCGGATGCAAGCGTATCCGGTCAACGTCGAGCTGTTGAGCCGCTTTCGCACGCCGAAGGAGCAAGCCGCGGTCCTCGATGGCCTACGGCAAGGCACGGTAGACGTGGTGGTCGGCACTCACCGCCTGATCCAACGCGACGTGCAGTTCAAGGACCTGGGCTTGATCGTCATAGACGAGGAGCAGCGGTTCGGTGTTGAGCAGAAGGAGCGCCTGAAGCGGCTGCGCCACCACGTAGACGTGCTGACCCTGACGGCCACGCCGATTCCGCGCACCCTGCACATGTCGCTGGCCGGGATGCGGCCGATGAGCGTCATCGAAACACCCCCGGCGGCGCGGCTGCCGATCAAGACCTACGTGACGCAGACCAATGACGACGTGGTGCGGCACGCCATCCTGCGGGAGCTGGACCGGGGCGGGCAAGCCTACTTCGTCCATAACCGCGTTCAGACAATCTACACAGCGGCGCGGCGCTTGGCGCAGCTTGTGCCGGAAGCCGATCTGGTGGTCGGCCACGGTCAGATGCCCGAAGACGATCTGGAGCAGGTGATGGTGGAGTTCGCCAACGGGCAGCACGACGTACTCGTCTGCAGCACGATCATCGAGAACGGTCTGGACATCCCGAACGTGAACACGATCATCGTCAACGATGCCGCGCATTTCGGGCTGGCGCAGCTCTACCAGCTGCGGGGGCGGGTCGGACGCGGTGCGGCGCAAGCCTACGCCTATTTCCTGTACCGGCAGCAACAGCCCTTGACGGCGCAGGCGGAGGCACGCCTCCGCACGATCTACGAGACGACCGACTTGGGCGCCGGCTTCCGCATCGCGTTGAAGGACCTGGAGATCAGAGGCGCCGGCAACCTGCTCGGAGCCGAGCAGAGCGGCTTCATGAACGCGGTTGGGTTCGATCTCTACGTGCGCCTGCTGGCTGAGGCGGTTGAGGAGCTGCGCGGCAAGCGTCTCTTGCCGGAGCAAGAACTGGTGATAGACTTGCCGCTTGGATCGCGGCTGCCGGACGACTACATCGGCGACCCCGATCTCAAGATACGCCTGTACCGGCGTTTGGCATCCGTGGTCAGTCTCGATGAGGTTGAGGCGATGGAGCAGGAGTTCGCCGATAGGTTCGGTTCGCCACCGCCGCCGGTCGTGGACCTGCTCTTCGGCCTGCGGGTCCGGGCGCTGGCCCGCTCGCGGATGTTGCGCGCCGTCGAGGCCACGGACCGCGAGTTGATCGTCCGTACTAGCCCCTTCGTCGTGACGGATCGCCTGGCGCTCTACCGGGCATTCGGGCGCCAGGCGCAGGTCCGCCGGGGAGTGATTACGATTCCGCGCCGCCCGGCCGCGGCGGAGTGGCAGGCCGATCTCCTCCAACTGCTGCAACAGCTCCGGGCCGTCGGACGCCGGGGTGAGGACGGCCCGGCAAAAGAGACTACAACGGTGGACGCGCGTTCATTAACCACTGGGCGGTCAAGCGTCTTCTCCGAGCTAGGCACCGGTGCCCGACGGGGAGCCAGGTAGACGTAGGTGGACGGTGTTAGCAACAGGATTTGCCGGATGAAGGGATGGGGAGGGAGCCGTGAGGTGTCCGGCCCCCCTATGGTCCCCCCGTCCCGACGGGGGGACGGTCTCTTCCCTCCTCCGTTGCAATGGCCGAGGGCCAGGGAGGCGGCACAGTCCTCGCCCTCCCCCGTCGGGACGGGGGAGGGCGAGGGTGGGGGCCAGGCGCTCCTTGAGCAGCCGGCGACCTTTCCAAAACACGCACAAAAACGATAGGGTAGGAACAGAGGCAACGATGGCAGGGGCAACCAAGCGGCCAGCAAAACGGCCGGCAAAGCGAATGGCGAAACGGCTAGTGATTGTCGAGTCACCGGCGAAGGCTCGCACGCTCGAACGCTACCTGGGCAAGCGTCACTACAGCGTGCAGGCATCACTGGGGCACATCCGGGACCTCCCCAAGAGCGATCTGGGCGTAGATGTCGAGCAGGACTTTGCGCCCAAGTATGTGATCCCCAGGGACAAGAGCAAGACCGTGACCGAGTTGGCGCGGGCCGCACGCCAGGCCTCCGGCGTGTATCTCGCCACCGACCCGGATCGCGAGGGTGAAGCGATTGCGTGGCACCTCTTGGCGGCCATCAACAGCCGCGGCGGTGCCAAAGCTCGCGCCGCCGGGCCGGTCGAGGCTCAACGAATCGTCTTCCACGAGGTCACCAAGAGCGCGGTGCAGGATGCCTTTCGGCACGCGCGGGACATAGACGACGATCTCGTGCAGGCTCAGCAGGCGCGGCGCGTGATGGATCGGCTGATCGGCTATAAGCTGAGTCCGCTGCTGGGGGCCAAGGTGCGGCGCGGCCTGTCGGCGGGCCGCGTGCAGTCGCCCGCCCTGCGGATGGTGGTCGAGCGGGAGCGCGAGATCAAGCAGTTCGTGAGCGAGGAATACTGGACCATTGAGGCACTCCTGTCGCCTGCCAACACCAACGGGACACAAGAAACCGTGTTCCGGGCGGAAGTGATCCAGCACCGCGGCGAAAAGCTGTCCATTGCGACGGAAGCACACGCGCAAGCCACGGTCAAAGCCTTGCGCGGGATGAGCTTTGCCGTCCAGGAAGTGCGGAAGCGCGAACAGCGGCGCCAACCGGCGGCGCCCTTCACCACCAGCACGTTGCAGCAAGAGGCCGGGCGACGGCTCCGCTTTGCGCCCCGCCGCACCATGCGCGTGGCGCAACAGCTCTATGAAGGGTTAGCGGTAGGCAAGGAAGGTCCGGTGGGTCTCATCACCTACATGCGTACCGACTCGACCAACGTCGCTGCCGAGGCGCTGGCGGAGGCGCGGCAGGTCATCGGCAAGCAATATGGGCAGGAATTCGTGCCGGCCAAGCCGCGGCGCTTCCGCACCAAAGCCAAGGCCGCGCAGGAAGCCCACGAGGCCATCCGGCCGACTTCGGCTGCGCGCCTGCCCGAGGCGGTGCGTGTCCATCTCACTCAAGACCAGTATCGGCTCTACACGCTCATCTGGAAGCGCTTTGTAGCCAGCCAGATGGCCGCCGCAGTCCTCGATACGACGCGCATTGACATTCGCGCGACGCCGCTGGATTCCGCCAGCACAAACGGCAGTGCGGCCCCAGGGCAGCTCTCTCCCGTACATGCTGCGCCGCAGAGCGATGGTCGCGCCCACCCCGACAACTATCTACTACGTGCCCGTGGGAGCATCGTGCGCTTTCCGGGCTTCCTGCGGCTCTACGAGGAGAGCCGCGACGAGAACGGCAAGTCAGGCAAGGCCAGGGCTACCGGCACGTCAGGCGCGCGCAGTTCGACGCGGTCCAAGGCGGCGCCAGCCAAGCAGTCAATCCTGCCGCCCCTCGCGGCCGGCGATCCGCTCACGCTGCACGATCTCAAGCCGGAGCAGCATTTCACCCAGCCGCCGCCGCGCTATACCGAGGCGAGCCTGATCCGGGCGATGGAAGAGGCCGGTATCGGCCGGCCGAGCACCTACGCTCCCACCGTATCCATCATCCAAGAGCGCGGCTACGTCGAGCGGCGCGAGCGGCGCTTGCACCCAACCGACTTGGGCAACATCGTCAACGACTTGCTCGTGGAGCAGTTCCCCGACGTGGTGGACACCAGCTTCACGGCGAAGATGGAGGACGATCTGGACCGGGTAGCGGAGGGCGACACGACGTGGGTGCCGGTGGTCCGCGAGTTCTGGGAGCCGTTCGCAAAGGCAGTCGCAGCAGCCGAAGCGACGCTGGAAAAGGTCCGGATTGAGGACGAGCCGACCGATGAGGTCTGCCCGGAGTGTGGCAAACCCATGGTCATCAAGCACGGTCGCTATGGGAAGTTCCTGGCCTGCACCGGTTTTCCGGAATGCCGGCATACGCAGCCGCTGCTCACCAAGCTGGGCGTGCCTTGCCCCACGTGCGGCAAGGACCTTGTTGTCCGCCGCAGCCGGCGCGGGCGGACCTTCTACGGGTGCAGCGGCTACCCCGACTGCGAATTCACCAGCTGGCAGCGGCCCGTCGCCGCGCCTTGCCCGCAGTGCGGCGGCCTCCAGACGCAGTCGAGCCGCGACAAGCTGACCTGCACCGCCTGCGGCCACACACACGCGCCGACCGTGTCCGAGGTAGAAACCGAGACGAAAGTCGCCGTGCCGGCCTAGTTCCGGGCCTGGGGGTGTGCTGGCCCCCTCCCTAGCCCTCCCCCGTCCCGACGGGGGAGGGAACACGTCGTCCTCCCGCCGCAGCGGCCCCAGCAGACCCCGTCCCCCGCCGCAGCGGGGGGACCATAGGGGGGCCGGAATGACAAATGCCGGAGATCAAGAGATACATCCATGACTATCCAACCGCCTGCGGCTCCCCAGCGGCCCAAGCAACTGACTACCAACGGAGACGGGCGCGTAGACCCTTGGTTCTGGCTGCGCGACATTGACGACCCGGCGGTCACGGAGTACTTACGGGCTGAGAATGCCTACACGGCGGCCGTGATGCAGCCTACCGATGAGTTGCAGAAAGACCTCTACGAGGAGATGCGGGGGCGTATCAAAGAGGACGACTCAACGGTGCCGGAGAAAGAGGGAGACTATTACTACTACGTCCGCTTCGTGGAAGGAGCGCAGTACCCGATCCACTGCCGCAAGCACCTGACTCTGGACGCGCCGGAGGAGATCATCCTCGATGTAAACGAACTGGCCGAGGGCCGGGACTACCTCCAAGTCGGTATTCTCAAAAACAGCCCCGATCACCAATGGCTGGCCTATTCGCTGGATACCGACGGCTCGGAAAAGTTCACCATACGCTTCAAGAATCTGGCCACCGGCGAGCACCTACCGGAGACCATCTCCAACTCCTACTACTCCCTGGAGTGGGCCAACGATAGCCGGACCGTCTTCTACGACGTGCTCGACGAGAACCATCGCCCGGTCAAGATATTGCAACACCGGCTCGGCAAAGACTCTTCCACCGACAAGCTGGTGTACCGGGAGACGGACGAACGATTCTTCGTTGACCTCGGCAAGTCACTGAGTGGGCGTTTCATCTACGTGGTCGCCAGCGGCAACAACATGTCCGAATGGCGCTTTCTCGACGCCAACCGCCCGGACGGTCAGCTTACGTTGATTGAGCCGCGCCGGCCCGACTTCGAATACGACGTGGTAGACCACGGCGACACGTTTCTGGTGCAGCACAACGGCGACGGGGCCAAAGACTTCAAGGTTGCAGAAACTCCCGTATCGGCACCCGGAAAGGCCAACTGGCGGGACTTTATCCCGCATGAGCCAGGTCGCCCGGTCCTGAGCGTGCTCGCGTTCCAAGACTATCTGGCCGTTACCTTCAGGCGGAACGGCCTCCCTCAATTGCAGGTACTGACGTTGCCCGGGAAGCAAGTCCACACCGTACCCTTTGACGAGGAGGACTATTCCTTGCGCGTGAGGGCGGGCCGGGAGTGGGCAACTACCGTCCTGCGGTTCACCTACGCCTCGCTGACGACACCCACCACCGTGTACGACTACGACATGGCGACGCGAGCGCGGGAATTCAAGAAGCAGACCGAGGTGCTGGGCGGTTTTCAGTCCGAGCACTACCGGACCCGCCGCCTGTGGGCCACTGCCAGCGATGGGGCCGAAATACCCATTACCGTCCTCTACCGGAAGGACACACCCCTGGACGGATCGGCGCCCCTGTATCTCTACGGCTATGGCTCCTACGGTGCGGTCATGGAATCAGACTTTGGTTCCAACCGCATCAGCCTGGTGAACCGGGGTTTTGTCTTCGCGTCGGCTCACATTCGCGGTGGCATGGAGCTAGGTTGGGACTGGTACGAGCAGGGCAAGCTGCTACACAAGAAGAATACGTTCACCGACTTCATCGCCTGCGCCGAGCACCTAGTGAGGGAGGGCTACGTTTCGTCCCAAAAGCTGGTGGCAGTAGGAGGCAGCGCCGGCGGCATGCTCATGGGCGCCATGGCAAACATGCGGCCCGACCTGTTCCAGGCCATCGTGGCCCACGTGCCGTTCGTAGACGTGCTGAACACCATGCTGGACGACACGCTGCCGCTCACCACCATGGAATACAACGAGTGGGGAAATCCACAATCCGGTGAATACTACGAATACATCAAGTCCTACTCGCCCTACGACAACGTAATGGCCCAGGACTACCCGCACATGCTGGTTACCGCCGGCCTCAGCGACCCCCGCGTCACCTACTGGGAGCCGGCCAAGTGGACCGCGCGACTCCGTGACCTGAAAACCGACAACAATCTCTTGCTCCTGAAGACTCACATGGACTCCGGTCACGCCGGCGCTTCCGGCCGGTTCGAGCGGCTGAAGGAAGTATCCCTGGAATACACCTTCATTCTCAAGGTCCTGGGAATGGCAGGAAAATGATCGGTGCGCTCGCTACTGAGACCGCAGTTCACGCCATATGGCTTGCATCAGGAAGAGCGCACGCAGGTGCAGACCGGTAGTGGGATCGAGCTGCAATGGGTACGTCTCACATAGTACCGCCAGCGCCGCGCGGGCGGCCTCCTCGAACGACCGATCCGGTGCCGCCGCGACCGCCGCGCCGACTACCTCGGCCACGTGCTCGGCAATCTCCAGACTCTCCTGCAGGAAGCGCGTCGCTGCCGGCCCGCGCCGCACCGCCGCCTGCCGACCCGCGCGGTCGAGGAAGGCATGTCCCATGCAGAGGGCGGCCGGCTCCAGCTCGATGATGCGTGCGAGGCTGGCCCGGTAGTCGGCAGCACTGGCAAAGACGAGCGGGAAGCTGCCGACCTGGCTGCCGAGTCCCTGAACACCATCGCCGGTAAACAGCAGCCGGCGCTCCGGCCACCAGTACCCCACGAGGCCGCGGGCGTGTCCGGGCAGGTGGATGGCCTGCAGGACGATGCCGCCGCCGAGACCAATCTCCTGCCCGGCCGTAAGCCAGACGTCAACGTGTGCGGGGAGGGTGATGTTGTCGGCGAACTGCCCGGTGTAGGCCGTCGCCAGCGCCGCAAAGGCCGGGACTTCGGCCACCAGGTCCCGGTAGCTGCGCGTGTGGGCGGCGATGTCGTGAAAGAAGCGCTCTTCCGCCGGGTGTGCCACCACCTGGGCGTCGCTGGCTACACCACGCAGCGCCTCGTTGCCGCCCATGTGGTCCCAGTGACCGTGGGTGTTGAGGATGAACCGCGTGTCGGCCAGGTCCAGGCCGGCCACCGCCAGCGCCGGACCGATCACTGTTCCGGGCGACGAGCGCACGCCGGTATCAATGATCGCCGGCTGCGGCGCCTCGATAAAGTACGCCATGACCCGGCTGCCCGCTGCGAACGGGCAGGTAATCCGCCATACACCGTCCAGCTCCTGTACGGCTGCGTTTCCTGACATGGAGCCTCCCTCGGACGCCGGCCGGACCGTAGCATTAGGCCGGGGCAGCGTCAAAGCGTGAGGGCCTATCCATCCACTCACGAACCGGTGGGTGGTGCGAGGCCAACCAGCCTGAACAATGCCGGCACATCCAGGTGAGATCGCAGAAGGTCGGCGAGGCGGTCGTACTGTGCCTCCGGCGTCGTCATCGTGGGCGTTGCTGCGGTCAACTGTGCATCCAAGCCGTGTTGACGCGCCAGCCAGGTGATGAGCGCGTGGCGCACCGGCGGGTCTTGGAAAAGGCCGTGTAGATACGTGCCGATAATCGTCCCGCTGGTGCTCAGACAGCCGTCCGCGTAGCACGCTTCACCATCCATGACGGAGAACGGCGCCAACCGCTCCGCTCGTGTGCCCGGAGCCGCCCGTGAGTGGCCCATGTGGATTTCGTAGGCGCTGAAGTCCGTTCCCCGCGCCGCGGCGAGTGGTCCATGGCCGGCTGTGACCCGCGCCTGAACCTGCCGGGTGCGTTTCTCGGTGACAAAGATCGTCACGACGGGCAGAAGCCCAAGTCCGGGCGTCTCGCGCGTCTGGGACTCGACGCCGTGAGGGTCGAGAATGCGCTCTCCAAGCAGTTGGTAGCCCCCGCAGATGCCGAGCACCGGCACGCCGGCGGCCGCGAGACCGACGATCCGCGCATCGAGCCGAGCGGCGCGCAGAAACCGCAGGTCGGCCACGGTGGACTTGCTGCCGGGGATGATGAGTGCATCCGGCCAGCCGAGGTCGGCGGCCTGCTCGACATAACGCAGCCGCACACTCGGCTCGGCGTCGAATGGCGCGAAGTCGTCGAAGTTGCTGATGTGCGGCAGCCGCACGACGGCAAGGTCGAGTTGTGTTGTGCCAGGCTCGCTGGGAACGGTCCGCCGCTCGTCGAGCGCCACCGAGTCCTCGTCAGCAATCCGAATGTCACGGTAGTAGGGGAGTACGCCCAGGGTTGGGATGCCGGTTCGCTGTTGCAGGAAGTCCAGGGCCGGTCTGAACAGGGTCACATCGCCGCGAAACTTGTTGATAACGAAACCGCGCACCAATGCACGCTCGTCCGGCTCCAATAGCTCCATTGTGCCGACCAGCGCCGCCAGGACACCGCCGCGGTCAATGTCGCCGACCAGCAGCACCGGTGCCTGAGCATAACGAGCGACGCGCATGTTCACGATGTCGCGCTCCCGCAGATTGACCTCGGCCGGGCTGCCCGCGCCCTCGCTCACGACAATGTCGTAGTTGGCCCGCAATCTATCGAGACTCTTGGTGACGATGCCCCACCGCTCGGCATACCGGCGCGCATACTCGGCGGGATTCTCGTTACTGACCGGCCGGCCCAAGAGCACCACTTGGCTGCGACCGCCGGCCTCGGGCTTGAGCAGGATGGGATTCATCTCGACGGTCGGTGCTACGCCGGCCGCCGCGGCTTGAACGGCCTGCGAGCGGCCGATCTCGCGGCCGTCGGGCGTAGCGAAGGAGTTGAGCGCCATGTTCTGGGCTTTGAACGGCGCCACGCGATAGCCTGCCTGCCTGAACAGTCGGCACAGTCCGGTCACGAGCACGCTCTTGCCCACCGACGAGGCGGTGCCCTGCACCATCATGACGCGGCCGGGCGAACGTGGGGTCATTGTTCTACGTATTCCGATCTGCCGTGCGGCCACCAGACATGACTACCCTAGATCCCGGGGCGTGCCGGAGTGGCGAGGGCTGTAGCTCTACGTAGCTGCCGGTGGACACCGGAAGTCGAGTAGGTACTCGAACGTCGTACCCATCGTGATGTAGTTGCTCGGCCAGCCAAAGATGCCCACCCGAGACACTATATCTCGGTCACTTCGCCATATAACTGGGGCCAGACATTTTGGCGTATTCTAAACTTTGTGCCGTGGTTGTGTCCTGTTCTAGCATCAAAGTCAACAAGGATTGTATCGTTTTCCAGAGCATTTAGGAATCTCCCAGAGTTAAAGTCTTGGAGAACGAATATCTGGTTGTAATGGAAGAACTCGATCCCAGATTTTCGCCTGACTTCTGCTCGAACATAGAAGCAATTGAGCATTTTGGTGCTTGCTTTATTGAGCAAGTCGTCAAAACTCCAGTAAGGCTGTGGTGCGAGTTCATCCAGACCGGCACGCTCCGCGACTGATTCGAGCCAACCTGCGTGTCTCTGCCGATCGACTGCCCTGGCGTCAAACGATACCAGCACTCTACGGTACTGACGATTCACAGCGATGCCAAATCCGCGATCGGTTCTTGACCTGCCCCGTATGGTCTGGCGAAAGCTCATCTCTGTGGCTGGATACTGAGATCCGGCTCTCGCATGGCGCCATCCATACTTGGGTAGTAGCAGGTTCGGCACTATTCTGGCCGAGCGGGGCAGAGGCTCCATATGGAATAGTGTAGTCAGCGACGAGGTACTAGCCCGCTGGGTCTTGAGTTCCCATTCGGTTGTGTTAGCTAGCGGGAGGTTATTCTCCTCAATACCCAGAAGGTCCTCAAGGGTATTACCAACCCCTCCCGCGTTTCCTGGTCGCCTGTTCTTTATCCACCCACGCTGGCGAATATCGTCCAGAGCTTTTGCTAGGCTTTGTTTAGTATATGTCTGCATGCTCGCCTCCCCATTAGCCCTTGAAGACCTGTGTTAGGGGCGCCGGAAATCAAGCAGGTATTCGAACGTCGTGCCCATCGTGATGTAGTTGCTCGGCCAGCCAAAAATGCCGATCCGGTTCACGATGTTGGTGCGGTCCCAGATGATCGTGTTGCGTAGCTCGTAGCCCACCTGGCGCAGCGCCTCGATCACTGACAGGTGGATGGTGATGCGCTGATTCTCCCACCACATGTCGGGAACATTGATCACGCAGTGGCCACCGGGCCGCAGTACTGGAAGGAGCGCAGCGAAGATCGCGCCCATTTCCTCGGCGTAGCGTTCCAGTGGTAACGTGCCTAGGTCTCGCGGGTCCTGGGAGTACTGCTCCACCTTCATGTATTGTCCGTTCTTACGGAGATCTCCGCGTCGGCTCTTGTTCTTGCGCCGACGATTGAGTAGGTTGGCGTAGGGTGGAGACGTGAAGATCAAACTCACCGACTCTTCGGGCAAGTATAAGGGAATAGCCCTCGCATCGTCGTGGATGGCTTTCTGCCCTATCTGTTTGTCTGGCACATGCAGCGGAGGTTGGTTAAGTCTGTCATTTGCAAGACTAACGTAGTCTTCCTGGAGGTCAAAACCAACTGCGTTGCGTTCCGAGTCCTGCGCGGCAACGAGGGTAGTACCGCTACCTACAAACGGGTCTAGGACCAACTCACCACGATGCGTGAATAGCTCAATGACCTTTCGTGCGAGTGAGATAGGAAAGACTGCCGGGTGTAGCGTTTTATCGCGTATATCTCGTTTCTGGTAGCTAAACTGCCAGACCCCAAGTTGGCATCGGATCCATTCCTTGGCTGTCAGGCAGTTCAAGTGCTTGGGTGGGCAATCGCAGATTCTCTCGGTCCCGATGTTGCTTGGTACTACATCAGGACTAGGTGACACAGCGGTTGCGGTAGACATAAGTAGCAACTCCTTGAAGCCGAAGCGACGGATAGGACATATCCCCAGACGCCTGGGAAGTTTGCTGGGTTCCGAATTTGGCCGCCAACGCCTGAGACACTTGCTGGTTGCGCCGCCGCGTTCGATCTATTTTAGAATTAAATTTCTAAATAGGCAACCAGATCAGCTTGGAAGCAGTACCGGGTTGAAGGCCGGAGGATCAATCCTTGCGTAGGCGGCTGGAAACCTCGTGAACAACCCGCCAGATTAGATGCCGCTGCTGCCCCATAGTGTCACGCCGACTTAGAACTTCTCGGTTTCGACCACCTTGCCCCACATGAACTGCACGATGAGGCGCAGGATGGCCGCAATCGGTACTGCGACGATCATGCCCATGATTCCGCCGAGGACGGCGCCGCAGAAAATGGCGAACATCGTGAGTACCGGGTGCAGCTTCACCACCCGACCGACGACGTTCGGGATCACGAAATAGTCCTCGGCGTGGCGCAACACGAAGTACACGACTGCGATGACGGCTGCGTAGACGGCCGGCGTCCAGCCGAAGGGCGGGGTCTGGCCGAAGGAGACCAGCATGGCCAACGCACCGGCGGTGATGGGGCCAATGTAGGGGATAAGCTCGAGGAAGCCGGTTGCAATGGCCAGCACGAGGGCAAAGCGCACGTCGAGGATGGTGAGCGCAATGTAGGTAACGGTGCTCATGATAACGACGAGGGCCAACTCGCCGTACATAAAGCGCACCACGATCTGATCAATCCGCCGCGCGAGCGGCCCGAACTCGTGACGAAACCGGGCCGGTATCTGGCGACGGGCCAGCTCACTCAGGCGGTTCAGGTCAATGAGGAGGTAGAACGTGGCGACCAGCGTGACGAGGATGTGCAGGACGGCCTCCACCGCTTCGACTGCCGTTTCCAGCAGCCGCTGGGTCGCCTGCGCCATGAGATCATTGGCCGCGGGGCCGATCTCGGCTACTAGCGGTTGGAGGTCTATCTCGAAGCCCAACAACACAATGGAATCGGTCGAACCCAAGAGCACGACAATCTGATCCACCAAGTCCGGCAGAGCTTCACCGAGACCCTGTATCTGAGTGAGCAGGAGCGGCGAGGTCGTCACCCACAACCAGGCAATCGCCGAGCCGAGCGCCACGTAGATGATGGTGACGGCGACGATGCGCGGCACACGCAAGTACCGACAGACCAGCTTGACGACCGGATTGAGCAGATAGGCCAGGATCAGTGCCCAGAGGAAAGGCGCGACGATCCCGCGGACCGCAAAGAGGAAGACCACCGCGGCCGCGATCAGGGACCAGAAGACGGCGATGCGCCCGCGCGGCCCCAGGACCCAGCCCTCGCGTGGCTGTGGTGGCGGGGCTGGCTCTACCGGTGTGCCGTCACCGCGGGCGCGGGTAGCCGGCCGCCGCCGGGCCGAGCGGCGAGGATCAACCGCTCTTGACGACCTGGCCGGAGCACTACGACCGGTGGTCCGCGGCTCCGGAGGAGACGATGTGGTCACTTCGCGCTACCACCTGGGCAATACATGTGCGAGGCGATGTAACGGGGAGAGCAGGTAGAGCTACGTCTCAAAGGGGCAACTCTCCACAAGGATAACACGCACCGGCCACTCCGATCAACCGTTGCTTGCCGGGACGGGCCGCAACGGCGCTCGCCGCGGTCCTCGCTACACAAACGAATCGGGGGCGTGGATGTTCGCCGCAGCCCGGTCGCCGTGGGCCTGTGCCGGCAAGTGGGGGCGTGGGGTTAGCCGGGCGCATTGCCAGCGGCCGGCGTTGCTGCCGGCCGCTTGGTCGGTGGGGTAGCGGGAGCAGCGCGGCCACCTCGCCGCGAGCGGCGGTTGCGCTTGCGCGTGCTCTTCCCTTTCGCCCGGCCGCCCGACTGGGCCGTGCGGCTGGGAGCTTGGATCGCGTAGACCCCGGTCACGACGCGCCCCCGCACGTCCGGCAAGAAGTCGAGCGCAATACGGCCCTCGCGCAGCAGCTGGCGGAGGAATTGCGCCCCACGATTGGGTAGGCCGATGTACACGACGCCGTGCCCGGTCCGCAGCGGGATGGCCGCCTCGCTCTCCAGACTGAACTGGCGGCGAATGTCGGCCACGCTGGCGTAGGGGCGGCTCTGGATGTACCCCCACAGATTGCCCTTGGTCACGTTCTTGGCCATCACGGGGAGTATACGCGGCTTTGCGGGGCGGTGGCAGCCCGCATGTCTCCTCCCGCACTGCTCTCGGCCTCCGTCATGGCGGCTTCCGCCGCAGTGCCGGGGCCGTGGAGCGCCGGCCGCACTACCCGGACATGACTGCCGCGGCGCCGTTGAGCAGCGACGCGATGCGCTCGGACACGGCAGTGAGGAGATGAGCTATCTGCTCGCCCAGGACCAGCAGAACGACGACCAGCGTGACGGCGACGAGGCAGATAACGAGCGTGTACTCGACGACGCCTTGGCCTTGCTGTGAATCCGGCGCGCCACTTGAGCACAGCGGTGTGGATCTGCGGGGAGGCACTACGCCGGCCGCTCCGGGGGGCGCCGGCGCACCGCTGGCGAGCGGCTGTCAGCCGGCCGCGTGGCGACCGCCGTACTGCCGGATGCCGCGCCATTGCGCGCGCGCGTCTTGGCTTTGGCGGCTAGGTCGCGCTCTTCTTGCTCTAGGGCGGCGAGCTTGTCGAACTGCCGGGTGCGGCGGTAATAGGCCCAGCGCTTGTACCGCCCTATCTGATCCGAATACTCGCGCCAGTCGTGCGTGTATTCATCGCGTGGGGCAACCGGGGCATTCGGATCGTCCGGGGCGATAAGGAGGTTGTCGGCATATCGCAAGAGCAGCCGCGCTACTTGCACACAGATGATGAAGGAGCCTAGCGCCGCCCAAAACGCATAGTTGCCGAACCGAAAGCTCCAAAACTGTGACAGGAGGAAGAAGCAGACGATCAGTGCGAGGGGCGCCAGCGTCAGCGCGATGAACGTGAGCAGGAAGGCGATCATTGGGCGTGCGACATCGCGCATCGGCAGAACGCCTCCTCCCCCGGCCCCGAAACTCACCGGCCGGCAGGATACCGTTGCCATTGTAAGCGGTCAGCGTGAGCCGGTCAACACACGACACCACTGACGGCGCCGTAGGGGTAGGCTTCCCTTACCCCCTTACCGTCCCTCTTCACGTGGCAACTGCGGGAGCAGAGGTGCTCGCTCGCTCTCGATATTCGGCAACTGCGGCTGGACTTGAGCCCTTGGGACGACATTAATTGAGATTTGATCCCAGCCGTCCGCTCCGTCGGGCAGTGCCGCCGTGTGCGCGGACGGCTGCACGTTGCCCTCGCCATCGGTAGCCCGCACGAGCAGGCGGTACGATCCGGCCTTCGGACGCCACCGCACCGTCCAAAGCGACCACGCATACTCGGAAAGCGGCGGTCGGATGTCGGCGGTCATCCACGTCCGCGCTTCGTCGGCGCTCACCTCGACCTTGGAGATGCCGCGCGGCCCGGCGAACGCCACGCCGCCGATGATGTGCTCCGTGTCGGCTGCGATGCGTGAGGCGTTCTCCGGCACGTCAATGCGCGACATGGTCTTGACGGTGGCGATATCGCTCCAGCCGCGCCTTTGCCAGAAGCCGGTGTAGTCGTGGTCCACCAACTCGATCTTGGTGATCCACTTGACGTTCTTCATGCCGTAAATCTCCGGCAGCAGCAGGCGGATGGGGAAGCCGTGCTGCGTCGGGAGCGGCTCGCCGTTCATCTTCCAGACGAGCATCGTGCCCGGGTCCAGCGCCTTCTCAATCGGAAAGCTGTCGGCGTAGTTATCGGCGCCATGCAGCACGACGTCCTGTACTCCCGAACCGATCCCGGCGGTATCCAGGAACGTCTTCAACGGCAGGCCTTCCCACCGGGCGTTGCCGATGTACTCACCCCCGACCGGATTGCTGATGCAGATGAGCGTATGGATTTGCTCGCGGGTCTCCATCGCCAGGATGTCATCGTAGTTCAGGGTGTAGGGGCGCTCGACCAGCCCGGTCACCTCTAGCTTCCAGTCGGCTGCATCAACGGTCGGGTCTCTGAAGTTCTTCGAGACCGTGTAGTGATCGTCAATCGCGGTGATTTCGGACTGCATGCCTACGGCACGGGAGTCACGGGCACCGTCTCCACCACCCATCGTCAGCATACTGCCACCGAAAGAGCGGGTGAGGAACTGCCACAGACCGATGCCGGCGACAATGAGCACGCCACTCCACGCGATCTGGGTGAACGTGGGTCGGCGAGCCTGACGCGGCCCCGGCGACGCTGCCGGCGCGGTCGAGGGTGTCAGCGCCGGGATGCCTAGCGTCGTCTGCAACGCCACTAGTGTCATGCTAAAGGTGGCTACACCGACGAGGCCCGTAAAGAACTCCAACCCGCGATTCTGGACGGCCGGCAGTAGCAGCCACAACACGAGCCAGAAGATGGTCGGCAGACCGGCAGCGAGGAACCACGTCTCATGCGCCCGCAGCGTGAGGCGGCGGCGCTGGCGCCGGATCGTCACTGCCAGGCCCCAGAATGTGCCTAGCACGAGCTGTCCGCCGAGCAGTAACGTGAAGCCGAGCGGTTTGAGGGCCTCGCCAAAGGTGGCGATCCCGTCGGCTTGGGCACTGACCGGAGTGACCGTCGGTACCCACTGCGCGATCAGCTCAATCGGCATGAAGGCCTGAAACGCGAAGCGCAAGAAGAGCATCACGGCCGTCGCGCTGATGATGGCCAGCAAGCCGACCGCCATACCCTGCCAGACTTGCTTGGGATTGAGTCGAGGGGCGTTCGCGCCGGTTCCGGGGCCTGCGCCGCTATCCATTACAATGCCTCCTCACTGGCATAAAACCACGCCTGTCCAGTCTTGAATCAGTATACACAAGGCAGGGTCGGATAGTTTGTAAGCGACCTCACAGCCGTCGGTGGCTGTTACCGGGCGGCGACACCGGACCGGTGCGCCGCCTCGACGGCGCGACAAGCAGCCTCGGCCCACCGCAGCACCTCGTCGCTTACGCCCAGGCGGCGACAGGCCGCGCGGTCATACCAGCCGAGGCCTTGCCCGGCACTCTCGCCGCCCAGGCGCGGCGGGACCGGGTCGCGGGGGACGGCGGCGTAAATCAGGTCAATGTGCTGGTGATGACGCGCCGGAGCCGCACCTCCCATCCCCATATGATTGTGCGGCTCTGGTGCCGTCACCGGCGGGATGTCCTCCAACTGGATGCCCAGCGGGCGGCACAGCCGTTGGGGGCCAGGCGGTGGGGGCCGCGGATCATCGGCCGTATCCACCAGCACAATGTCGAGGCCCGCTTCTTCTTTCGTCTCGCGGACCGCGGCTTCATCGGGTAGCTCACCCGGCTCGACGTGCCCGCCCGGCGGCAGCCACATGTCCAGCTTCTTGTGCCAATGCAGGAGCACGGCGCCGTCATGGACGACGAACACCGCCACGGTGAATTCGCGTTTGGGGCGGGCGTTAGCCTCGTTCTCGACCGGGTGTAATGTGGTCATGCTCACCATCAGCGCGGGAGGATGCACTTACTCCGGCACGGCCAGGATGGCAGCCGCGTAGTCCTCGGCATTGTCCGCGGGGTCGTAGCCCAACTCGCGTTGGGCGCTAGTGATGTCCCAATAGCGCCGCGAGTTGCCGGAGATCGCGTTATACACCCCAAAGGGAATGCTCGATTCGATGGACCGCCAGGTGAGCTGGGCCATGTCGCGCGAGCTTAACCAGGTGGCCAAGGTGCGCGGCGCCGTGGGCTGCGGCACGAACGAACCGATGCGGAGGCAGATCACGCGCAGGCCGAACGCATCGGCATAGTAGCGTCCGAGCGCCTCGCCGAACGCCTTGGACGCGCCGTAGTACCCGTCGGGGCGCACGGGCAACAACTCCGGCCGCTGCGGGACGCCGTCCGTCTCGTACATGCCCATGACGTGGTTGGTGCTGGCAAACACGACACAGTCCACACCGCGCCGATGCGCCGCTTCGTAGATGTTGTAAGCGCCGACGATATTCTTGGGCAGAATGGACGACCACGGCGCCCCGGTGTTGGGGTCCGCAGCCAGGTGGACGACGGCATCCATCCCCTCGCAGGCGGCCTCCATCTGCGCCAGGTCCGTGATGTCGGCAACGATCACCTCGTCCCGGCCTTGCTGCGGGAGGACGGTGCGGTGGTACATCAGCCGGAGCCGGTACCGCTCGTGCAGCTCGTCGCGCAGCGCCCGCCCGATGACCCCCGCGGCGCCGGTGACGAGCACACGCTTGGGCGCGTCCGGTTGGCCAGCCATCGTTGCACTCATCGTGGGCGCTCCTTTCTCGATGTAGTTGAGTTGGGTTGGCAGCGGAGCAGTCGTACTTCAGCGAGCATCATAGCAAAGCGCCGTGAGTAGTACCCCATACTTACAGGATAGCGTCCGACATGCTACCTGTTATAGTGGACAGCACCGCTGATTGAGAAAGGACCGTCCCATGTCCGCTCAAGCACCGCAGATCACCGACCGTTTCTTTGCCGAGCAGTACGGCCTCGGCACTGCCGAGCTTGGCCGTCTGCTCGATCTGGCGTTGGCGGGCGGCGGAGACTACGCCGACGTGTTCGCGGAGTACTCGCTCCACCGCAACATCAACTTCGAGGAAGAGACCATCAAGTCGGCGAGTGCCAGCACGGCGCAAGGGGTCGGCGTGCGGGTCGTCAGCGGCGACGCTATCGGCTATGCCTACAGTGAGGATTTCGCCTGGTCCAGCCTGCAACGGGCAGCGCAGACTGCCGGAAATATCGCGCAGGCGGGGGGGCATCATGCGCCGATTGCGGTGGCAACGGTGCCGTTGCCCGACTACTATGCGGTGGAAAACCCCGCCGTCAACGAGCCGGCCGAGGCAAAACTGGACCTGATCCGACGGGCCGATAGCACGGCGCGGGCCTACGCGCCGACGATTACCCATGTCATGGTGATGTTTGCCGAGGAAGAGCGTCGCACCATGGTCGCTACGAGCGAAGGGGTTCTGGCAGCGGACGTGCAGCCCCGGGTGACGCTCGCGTTGCAAGTCGTGTCCGAGCGCAATGGCGACCGGCAGAGCGCGTTTCAGGGGAGCGCGGCGCGAGAAGGGCTGGCGTACTTCACCGACGAGTACTCCCCCGAGGCCACGGCCCACGAGGCCGCGCGGATGGCGACCACGCTGCACGACGCCGTAGACGCGCCGGCCGGCGCGATGCCGGTCGTGCTCGGAAACGGTTGGTCCGGCGTCTTGCTGCACGAGGCCGTGGGCCACGGCTTGGAGGCCGACTTCAACCGCAAGCGCACCAGTCTCTACACCGACCGTGTCGGGGAGCAGGTCGCTGCCCCCGGCGTGACCCTGATTGACGACGCCACGCTGCCCGGCTATATCGGCTCCCTGAACATGGATGACGAGGGCACACCGGGTCAGCGCACGGTGCTCATCGAGGACGGCGTGCTCGTGGGCTACATGCACGATTGGATCAGCGCCCGGCATTTCGACACCGCCCGGACAGGCAACGGCCGACGCCAGAACTATCACCACTACCCGGTCCCGCGCATGACCAATACATACCTGCTCGGTGGCGATTCGGACCCCGAGGAGATTATCGGTTCCGTGGACAAGGGCGTGTACTGCGTCAACTATTCCGGCGGGCAGGTCAACATCAGCAACGGCGACTTTGTATTCAGCACCGTCGAGGCGTATCTCATCGAGGGCGGCAAGCAGACGGCGCCGCTAAAGCACACCAGCTTAATCGGGAACGGTCCGACGCTGCTCCAGAACGTCACCATGATCGGCAGCGATCCCGACATTCCGAAGCGTACCGGGACGTGTGGCAAGGAGGGCCAGGGCGTGCCCGTGGGCGCCGGGTGCCCCACGCTGCTCGTCTCGGAGCTTAATATCGGTGGCACGCAGCAATAAGGGGGATACCCTCGCACAGGAAGCAGTCCGACCAGGGTAGGTAAACCGACAATACAGACTAAATGAGTGCTTGTAGGGGCCAGGTAGGTTGTACCGGCCTGCGTAGCTGCTATGGGGGCGGCCCATTCCCTCTCCCGTCGCAACGGGGGAGGGCCACTCTAACAGTCAGGAGTACGTGCGATGTCCGTCAATGGCGCTGACCTCACGGAACGGGACTACCTCGACGTGGCGGAAGCCGCCGTGGCCGCGGCGCGCCAAGCCGGGGCCGATGAAGCGGAGGCCGCAGTTGGAGCCGGCAACGACTTCTCGGCGACCGTCCGGCAGGGCAAAACGGAAAAGCTGCTCGAATCCGGCTCCAAGGGTCTGTCGCTGCGGGTGTTCGTTGGGGGGCGGGCAGCCTCGGTCTCGACGAGCGACTTTGCCCTCGCCGCCATCCGCCGCGCAGCGAGCGACGCCGTGGACTTGGCGAAAATCAGCGACCCCGACGAGTGCGGTGGCTTGCCGGAAGCCGGCTTTGGCCTGTCCGCCGCTCCCGACGACTTGGAGACGTATGATCCCGCGACCGCCACGCTGTCCCCGGAGCGCCTGATCGAATGGGCCGGTCGCGCCGAGCAGTCTGCGTTCGACGCTCACGCGCGGGTGACGAACTCGGACGGCGGCACGGCAGGACGCACCACGATGCGGGTGACTCTGGCCAACAGCCACGGCTTTGCCGCCTCCTATCGGCGCAGCTCCTGCGGCATCGGGATTGAGGCCATCGCCGACGACGAGGACGGCAAGAAACGCAACGGCTGGTGGTGGACCAGCCACCGGAGTGTCAGCCAGCTCGAGTCGCCGGAGGTGGTAGGACGCACGGCAGCCGAGCGCACGGTGCGGCAGCTGGGCGCCCGCCAAGCGCCGACCGGCGCCGTTCCGGTCGTCTGGGACGTGACCGTGGGGCCGGCGCTGCTGGGGATTTATGCCCGCGCCGCCGACGGACACTCGGCCTATCGGCGGTCAACCTTTCTGCTCGGACGCGAAGGCGAGACCATTGGCTCGGCGAGTGCGATCATCGTGGACGACCCGACGCGCCCCGGTCTGCCCGCCAGCCGGCCCTTCGACGGCGAGGGCTTGCCCACGCAACGCAACGTGCTCTTCGACGCCGGCCGATTCACCGACTTTCTGCTGGACACGTACAGCGCCCGAAAGCTGGGCAAGACCAGCACCCACAGCGCCGGGCGCGGCGGCGCGCTGACGACCGTGACGACCTCCAACTTCTATCTGGAACCGGGTACCCATACCCCGGACGAGATCATCGCCTCGGTGGATCAAGGCCTTTTTCTCACCGACCTCATCGGGTTTGCCGAGAACATCACCACCGGCGATTTCTCGCGCGGCGCCGGTGGTATCTGGATTGAGAACGGGCGACTGACCTATCCGGTGAGCGAGATCAACGTCTCCGGCCACCTCGCCGAGATGCTGGCCAACCTCGACATGGTGGCGAACGACCTCCAATTCCGCAGCGGTACCGCCGCGCCAACCTTCCGCATCGGCACGATGATGGTCAGCGGCCAGTAGGCGCTGCCAATACGGCGCGGCCGCCCGGTTGCACGAACGAAGGGAGAAGGATCATGGATTCCGCAAGCAGCGCCGAACCGGTCATCGAGGTGGAGGGTCTCACCAAACACTACGGATCCGTGGTCGGCGCGCAGGACCTCTCGTTTACCGTGCAGCGCGGTGAGGTCTTCGGCTTCCTCGGCCCCAACGGCGCCGGGAAGACGACCACCATCAGGATGCTGCTCGATGAGATCAGGCCAACCGAAGGACGGGCCTCGATCCTGGGCCTCGATACCCACGCTAAGTCCGTCGAGATACGCCGGCATCTCGGCTACATCCCCGGCGATCTGGCGCTGTACCCCAACCTGACCGGTCGAGACACCCTCACGTACTTTGCCAATCTGCGCGGCGGGGTGGATTGGTCCTACGTCAACGAGCTTGCCGAGCGACTCGACGCCGATCTCTCCAGAAAGGTGGGCAACCTCTCCTCCGGCAACCGTCAGAAGGTGGGGGTGATCCAGGCCTTTATGAACCGGCCGGACGTGCTCATCATGGACGAGCCTAGCTCCGGTCTGGACCCCCTGGTCCAACGCGAATTCCAGAACATGGTGCGGGAGGTGGCGGCCGACGGGCGAACGGTGTTCCTCTCCAGCCATACGCTGTCGGAGGTACAGCGGGTGGCCGGACGGGTCGGCATCATCCGCCAAGGTCGGCTCGTCACCGTCGAGTCCGTCGCCGATCTCCGGTCAAAGGCGATGCGCCAAGTCGAGCTGGAACTGGACTCACCGGCCGAAGCTGCGGTGTTCGCGGCCGTGCCGGGGGCGCGTGACGTGACCATCGAGAACAGCCACGTCAGACTGTCCTTCGATGGTGACATGGGTGTGCTGCTCCAAGCCGCGAGCGAGCATCACACCATTGTTGACATCAACACTCAAGAGGCCGACCTCGAAGAGATTTTCCTCACGTACTACCACGATGAGGAGGTGCCGGCCTGATGTTGATGAACGTCTTCACCAAAACGCTCCGGGATCGCTGGCTGGGGTGGACCGTCGCCGTCGTCTGTCTCATCCTGCTGTCCCTCTACGGGATGGCCGTCTACCGCCAGATTGATCTCTCCATCCTCACCTCGATGCCGGAAGCCTACGTCGCGCTCATCGGTATCCGCGAGGACGTTGATGCGGGCGGCCTCGCCATCCAGGCGATCCACGGCCTCTACGGTGCCATCACCCTGGCGGCAATGGCCCTCGCAATGGGAGCATCCTCCGTCGCCGGCGAGGAGCGCGACGGGACCATCGGCATCCTACTCGGCAATCCCAAGGGCCGGGCCCACGTGCTCGTCTCCAAAGCCGGAGCGATGGTGCTGCTCGCGGCGTTGAGCGTGGTCATCTTGTGGGGAGCGATGTACGCCATCGCAGCCATGCTGGGTGTCGAGATCGGGGGGCTGGACGTGGAGGCGCTCTCGCTCCACATGTTCGTCAATGTCCTCTTCTACGGGTTGCTGGCGACGGCCATCAGCGCCTGGACCGGCAACCGGGGGGCGGCAGCCGGCGTAACATCCGCGGTGCTGGTCCTGTCGTTCTTCGCCGTCGGCCTGCTGCCGCTGATTGAGGAGTTGAAAGACCTGGTCAGAGCGTTCCCGTGGTACTACTTCGACGGTAGCGATCCGGTCTACAACGGCGTCAACTGGGGCCACCTCGGCGTGCTGCTGGCCGGCGCTGCGGTGTTTGCCGTCATCGCCGTGTTCGGAGTCAATCGCCGCGACCTGAAGGGACAGTCCGTCGGCGTGACGCTGATAGATCGCCTGCGCGGCAACCCGCTGACCAGGAGAGTCATCGGCCAGTTGGCAGGATCGGCCCGCGTCTCCTCGATTTGGCTCAAGGCGGCCTCGGAGTATCAGGGGCTGCTGCTGGTCACGGCGGCGGTGATGTTCCTGATGATGGGCATTATGATGGGCCCCTTCTACAAAGCCATCCCCGAGGAGACCCTGGCGGCCTTCGATGGCCTCCCGGAAGCCTTGATCGCCTTGGCCGGGGGCGGCAACATCAGCACTCCGGAGGGCTGGTATCAGATCGAGACGTTCGGCCTGATGGCGCCGATCTCGGTCATGGTGGTCACCATTGCCATCGGTGCCGGCGCGTTGGCCGGCGAAGAATCGCGCCGGACGATGGGCCTACTGCTTGCCAACCCGGTCCGGCGCTCGCGGATTGTGCTCGAAAAGAGTTGGACGATGACGCTCTACGCCTTCGCCGTGGGCTTCGCCACTTTCGCCGGCGTGGCGCTCGGATCGTTGCTTGCGGACCTCGGCATGAACATCGGCAATATCGCTGCCACTTGCCTGCTGCAAACGCTGCTCGGACTGGCCTTCGGCGCGTTGGCGCTGATCCTGAGCGCCGGCACCGGGCGGACGAGGATCGCCGTTTTCGTGACCATCGGCGCCGCGCTCGTGCTCCATCTCCTCAATGGATTCGCCGCGCTCAACGAGAGCATGGCGGACGTGGTCCAGTGGCTCCCCTTCTACTACTACCTGGGCAGTGATCCGTTGAACAACGGCCTGGATTGGAGCCACGCGGCGGTTCTCGCCGGACTGTCGCTCGTCTTGATTGCGCTCTCGGTGCTCCTGTTCGAGCGACGAGACCTGCGGCAGACGGGCTAGGGGGTGAGCGAATGGGGGCAACACACGTAACGGTGACGATTCGGAACCCGGCGCAGCCGGAGCGGACGTGGGAAGGGCTGTTCCTGGTCGATACCGGAGCGACGGACTCCTTGGTTCCCAGGCCGCACTTGGAAGCTATCGGTCTGGCGCCTAGGGGGAAGCGGATCTACGAGCTGGCGGACGGGAGCGAACTCAGACTAGACGTCACCGTCGCCGAGATCGAGTTCATGGGCGAAATCGTCGGTGGCACGATCATTTACGGGGAGGCTGGCGTTGAGCCGCTGCTGGGGGTGACGGCGCTGGAGTCCGTGGGCATTGAGGTGGACCCGGTGAGTCAGCGGTTGAAGCGGCTGCCGGCTGTGCGGCTCAAGCGCCTGGCGTCCGGGACGGGGAGATAGCTACATGGATGGGGTGGGCCTGGACCTCACCCGGCCCGCTCCCAATCCAGGATGACACCAAGCCACTCGGCCGGTCCTTGCGCCAGCCGCGCAAAGACAGCCGGTGACTCCGCCGCCGGCGCCACGTCGGTGATGAGATTGTCCACCTTGAGGCGACCGGCAGCGATCAGTTCGAGGATACCCAGACGGTTGCGTGACTGCGTCCACGGGAACGTGTGATGTGGCAGTAAGGGCGCGCTGGGCTGAAAGGCCCCGATGATGGTCAGCTCCTTGCGCTGGAGTTCATCGAACAGCGAGATTTCGACCGTGCCGGGGAGACTCCCCACAATCACGATGCGGCCGCCCATACCGGCGAGCCGCAGCAACGTCGGCAACGTCCGCGGCGTGTTCGTGCATTCGCAGCCGACATCCACGCCGCGTCCGCCAGTAATACGCTCCACTTCCACTGCGACATCTTCCGTCGAAGCGTTGACCACCGCATCAGCGCCATTAGTGCGAGCCGTAGCCAGCCGCGTTGCCACCAGGTCAACGCCGATGACTGGCCGCCCGCCGGCGAGTTGCGCGAGTTGCAAAGTTAGCTGACCGACGACGCCCTGACCCATCACCACGACCGACTCATCAAGGGCGATGGCGGCCTTGCGAACACCGTGCAGCGCGACGCTGCCGAGCACGGCGAACGTAGCTTGCTCATCGGTCAGACCGGCGGGGACCACTTGCAGGTACTCCGGGGCGCGATGCCCGGTCTTGCCGGCCGACTGCGTGCTCAAGTCAACGAGAGCATGACTGGCATGGCCCTTTTGGGTCGCTACCCGGTCGCCGGGCTGCACCGCAGTGACCGCCGCACCGACTTGCTCGACGATTCCGACGAACGAGTAGCCAGGACGCACCGGAAAACGGGACGGGCCGCTCGGGGCGATACCCTGGAAACCTTTGACCTCGGTGCCGGCGCTGACCAGGGTTCGGGTCGCGCGGACCAATACTTGGTGTGGGGCCGGCGCCGGGAGGTCAAATCGCTCGATTTCCCCGTGGCCGGGACCGGTGAAGACCAAGCGGCGTGCCCCGCGCACCCCGCTTGACCGTATATTCATACGCCTAGCTCCCGGCGCTGACCAGCAGGTACGCGCCCGTCCGCGGTCCAGCCCCGTGCCGCGTAGTAGCCGGCGATCATCGAATCCAACTCCGCTGGGGTGAGCGCGGTGCCGCTGGCCGGGCCGTCCGGCAGCGGCTCGGCCAGCAAGCGCGGCGGCAACGTGTCGTCCACCCGGCGCCACCCCTCGCGCTCGTTGTAGACCTTCTTCAGCGTACTAATCCGTGCGCCAACCTGCCGCACCTCGGCAGCGTCCACGTCCCAGCCGGTCACGAGGCGCCAGAAGTGCGCGGCGTCATCATCGAAGTTGTCGAGGCACTTGCGGATGAACTTGCAGAGGATCAGCGAGTCCATGACCGCTTCCCGGTCCTCGGCCGCCGCTGCAAGCTGACCGCGGGAGGCGTCGGCGGCGAGGCGATCCACTTGCGTAGAGAAGTCGGCTTCATAGGTGGGTACGCGGTTGTGGCAGGCGCCGCGCGACCCAATCGCCAGACCGAGCGCCATCGTCTTCAGGCTGCGCGGCTCGTAGCCGGGTAGCTCCAGCCCCTTCACGTGCATGGCCCAGTCCGCCGAGCCGTGACCGACGTGGGCAGCCGCCCGGCGCGACCCTTCCGCGAGGAGGTCTCCAACACCCTCGCGGCTGCCGACGCGCTCGACCAGCGTGGCCACCGCTTTCTTGTTCCCAAAGCGGAGGTCCAGACCGTCGAGCGCGCCGCGGTCCAGCACGCCGCGCTCGGCTCCCTCCATTGCCCACGCAATCGTGCCGCCGGTCGAGATCGTGTCCATACCCAACTCATCACAGCGGGCCGCGAGGTGGAGCACGAAATCCGGATCGTCAATGCCGAGCAGCGGCCCCAGGGCAAAGAGCGTCTCGTATTCCAGACGCCGGCTCTGCGTTTCGCTCCCTTTCGACGGGCGAAACAGCTGCTCGCAGCCGATGGTGCAGTTCGCGCAGGCCGTGCGGCGCACGTGCCGGTCGGTATGCAGGCGCTCACCGCTCAGGCGCTCGGCGCCCTCGAACGTGGCTTGCTGAAAGTTGCGCGTGGGCAGCGTCCCGAGCCGGTCAAAGGTCAGCAGGTTGGCGACGGTGCCCAACTCGCGGTACTTGGCCGTATCTGGCCCCAAGCTGCGTTTCCGCAGCCGCTCGGCTGTCGCCGCGAGCGCCGCCGGGTGGGCGACGGGCACCGACCAACCGCCGCACAGCGCCAACGCCTTGAGGCGCTTGCTACCCATGACCGCGCCGGTGCCGGTGCGCCCGGCGTGGCGGCCGTCGTTGCTAATCGTGGCGTAGCGCACCAGCGCCTCGCCGGCCGGGCCAATCGTAGCGACCCGCCAGCGCTGGCCCAACTGTGACCGCACGGCCGCGGCGGTGGCAACGGTGTCATAGCCCAGGAGATCGCTCGCGTCGAGAAACCGGACGGTCGGCTGCTTCTCCTGCGGTCCGAGCCAGGAGATCGCGACCGTGGACCAGCGGGCTGCGGCGCCCAGCAACACCACCGCGTCAATGCCGCAGCGTTTCAGCTCCAGCGCCAGGTGGCTCGACGAGAGCGAGTCGCCGATGAAGCCGGTCAGTGGTGATCGTGCTGCGACGGTGAACTTGCTCGTGGTGGTCAGCGGTGTCCCGACGAGGGGGCTGCCGACGAACAGCAGGGCATTGTCCGGGCCGAGCGGGTCGGCTTGCGGCGGCGTCAGGTCGTACAGCAGCCGTGTCGCCAGGCCGGTGCCGCCGAGCACGGACCGCAGCGTATCGGCCGGCAGCGGCTCCACCCGCCACGCCTGCCGGGTCAGGTCCACGACGAGTATCCGGCCATGATAGCCGCAAAGACGGTCACTCATGCCACAGCTTCTTCTCGGCGCTGTGCCGCCGTCGTCACTGGTCGGCTACCCCCGGCGGCACTGGCGATCAGCAGGAGGCGGTCGCCGTCCGCCAGCGGCGTGTCCGCCCGGTCAATGAACTCGCGTCCGTTGCGGTTGAGCAGGTAGCCGGTGCAGAGCGCGTGGCTATCCGGCGTGAGGACCGGCCCCACCAGCGCCGGGCACGCCGCAGCGAGCGCGGTCAGTGCATCCGCGACGGTCGCGGCGCCATGCTCGCTGCACCGCTCGCCCAGCCGCACCTCGACTGCGCGCCGCGCCGCCCGCAGCCGCGCCACCCCCAACAACTCGACCGTGCAGCGCATCGTCATCTTGGCAACTCAGAGTCAGACGAATCACTCACTCAAGACCTGTGTGAGTGGAAAACCACAGTTACGTATCTCAATGAAATACGTCCGGCCTCGAAAGCTCACTCGCGACTGGTCCCTGCGGAGAACTCTGATGCCCGCAGAACTACCCCTACCGCAAAGTAGGAGTGGAATGAAGCCCTTGCAGGCTCTTGCTCTTAGCAAATTCTCCGCGACCTGCGCTCCGCTTTGCAATTGAGCGATAACCTGCCCCGCATCGTAGCCGCCACCCTTGAGTTCTACTGGAACTACCCAAAGGCCGTCGCGATCACAGAACACTATACAATCACAGCGACTCTGACTTGTACCAGAGAGTATTTGTTCAGGGCTGACAATCACATGATTATCTGCCGCTACACCCCTGAGATCAAGAGAACATCTGCGCTCCGCACATCTAGCGATACGCGCCTGCCCGTTCTCAGCACGCAAATCATCAATGATCTGGCTCATGTTCCATAGCCGCACGATCAAGCCGAACCATCTCGCTGTACAGCGATTCCGCAACACGTGTGAATTCATCCTCGGGTATGCCATCCCTACCCGTCACCGACAACTCCCTGATGACACTACTTCCAGACTCTTCACCCGGTGTGTCAAACAGGTATGCGCCGACAGCTGCTGCAGGGATTCTCTCGTCGTCGGAATAGTCGAATCTCTCTCGCTTCTCGGCTGTTAGTGGCTCTACACGGATAAGGTTTGTAAGTTGCTGAATGAAGTAGTCGCTGTGCGTTGTGAGCAGCAAATTGACATCTTTGCCCAATAGCCGCGCGAACGCACGAGCGAGCGGCCGCTGCGCCGCCGGATGCAGATGGGACTCCGGCTCTTCGACGATGAGTAAGCTACCGGGCCGCGTGAGATGCCGGATAAAGAGAATGATCGGAGCTAGCTCGGACACCATTGACGAGGTCCTGTGTAACTCGAAACTCTCCCCATCGCGAGTATAGTAGATTTCAGGGTAGAGCAGCTTTCCACCCTCGCTCAAAGAAATACTACCATGGACAACATCGGACTCAAGAAAACTAGCAATCCTCCTGATTATCCCAGTAGTCTTCTGTTCACTATCAAGCGTAAGGATGTTGCTTATAAAGTCTGCGATTACACCGGTTAGGCGCGGCACGTCTAGCTCCTCAATACCGACAAGCGGTGATTGGCGCACAAAAGAACTGGCCAGGGTCTTGTGGCCTTGGAGGGTTCCCGATCGGGAAGCCGGTAGATAGTAGGTCGGCCATATCACCTCTCCCATGATTTGCACAGCGCTTTCGGACAGAAACTCGATAAGTGGCAGCGATGGCCGAGATTCATCTCTATCCACATCAAAGTAACGGAGAGGGTACCGAGAGTAAACCTTATATTCGGCAGAGGTCAGGTCTACTTTCTTGGCAGTGACGACCAGTTCTCGGCCGGATGCTTTCAACCTTAGCCCAAATGCAGGTTGTGTGCTACCGATAGATACTGTGAACGACTTGTCCGGTGCGAAGTTAGACGAAAGGTCACCAAGTTCAGTACCAAAACACCGCTCAATCTCGCTGCTAAGTGACTCTGCTAGAGATTCCAGATAGTCTTCTACGACAATCTGAAGTGCCTGCTGAAGCGGCTCCGGCAAATCAGCGTAGTCAATGTCTGCCGCTTCGGATCGAACCGATCGCCTACTACCTTGGGCCAAACGGCTGGCGAGCCATGCCAGCACCTCTTCGCGTGCTTCAGTGCCCTCCAACACAGCCAGTGCTCGTTCGGATATGTCAAGCCCATGGCCTCGCAAGCGGCGCAAATACGGCCGGCGCAGCCATGATGCGTCCCAGATCGAGTCGAGAGCCAACGTGCGCGAGATCGCATAGATCAGCATCGCCATATACGACTTGCCAGAGTTGTTGGCACCGACGAAGACCGTCAGCGGGCGCAGCTTGACTATGCCCTCGCGGATGGGCCCGAAGTTCTCGACGGAGACGGTGAGCATTGTGGTGGCAAGACCTCGCTTCCAGGGTAGCATAGCCGGGCGGCCGTCGGCAGTGACAACGTGCCGCGGCGCCGGCGCGAGGTAGGCGGATCAGCGTATCTTACGGAAGGTAAGGCAGTAGTGGTGGACGGTGTTGCTGACCCAGGCGTTGCCGTAGCCATACGGTGCCAGCTTCACGTCGTCTTGGCACCAGAACCGCTCCGGACATACCTGTAGAAACTCCGCCAGGGCGGCGGCGAGGTCCCACGCGAGCGGGTAGATCGTGCCTTGCTTCTTGACGTTCTTGACGATGACCGTCAAATAGCCACCGGGCCGCAGCCGCGCGGCGACTTGGCGATAGACTTGCACGAGGGCGGCCACAAACTGCCCATACGCGGCGACGTTGCCCACGTCACGCGGATCGTCGCCGTAGCTGACGTGCAGGCCGCGCTGCCGGCGTCCGCGCTGCGTCATCGCTCCGCGCATATTGAGCATGTCCCAGTAGGGCGGACTGGTGATGCAGTAGTCCACCTGCGGCGGCAGGCCCTTGATGGCGGCGAGCTGCAGTGCATCGCCGACGATCACCGACTGCGTGGCGAGTGTGCTGCGCTGCACACCACCAGCCGCGCAGCCGCTCTCGGCAAGACGCCGCTGGGCGATGGCCGCGTACTCCGGGTTAAGCTCGACCCCGAACCCGTGCCGCCCCATCCGGTGACAGGCCAAGAGCGTGCTGCCGGTCCCGACCATCGGGTCGAGCACCAGGTCGCCCGGCCGCGTACACCGCTCGACGAACTCGGCGACGAGCGTTTCGGGGTACTTGGCGGGGTGCAAGAGCACGCCCGGTTCCCGCGGCGGCGGCCGGGGCACAAACCATGAGCACAAGCGCGGCCCGGTCAGTGGTCGGTGGCCAGTGGTCCGTGGTCCGTGCGGCTTGACTTCCGGCCACCGGTGAGCGGTGACTAATTCCTGGCACGGGGCCGGTTCGCGGCGGAAGTTCAAGGCGTAGTAGACCTGCCCATCGGTCTCGAAGTGCGGCGTATGCTCCTGGCCGGTTGGAGATTCGGGGGGCGGCAGACAGCCAATCTTCTCGTCCTTCAGCGCAAGCAGGCCGGCGAGATACCGCGCGAGTTGCCAGGCAACGGGAACGAGCACCCCGTCCTGTTGCGTGTTGTCAACGAGGACGGTGGCATAGCCGCGCTCGCCCAGCACGTCTGCTTGGCCTAAGGCGGACCAGAACGGCGCCGTCCGTTGCAGGAACGTCCGCAGCGCCGAGAGCGTGGGAAGCCGGCCCCGGAGATCAACGAGCACATAGTCCGCCTCCGGCGGCGACATGGGGCAGTCGGCGTTCCACTGGCCAGTCAAAGCTGCACCGCCGCTGGAACGATTAGATCGTGCAGCTTTGGCCGGCCACACGAGCGATTGGCGGCCGACGGCGGCGGTCGCCGCAGCGACGGCACGGTCGGCGGGGGTACCGGCCAACGTCAGTACCACCGACGGTGTGCCATCGGGTCGTCGCCGCTTGGTAAAGAAGCGGATGAACTCCTCGTGTACCGCCGTATGGTCGCGAAACCAGCTCTTCTGAAAGGGCAGCCATTGCTTGCCGTCGAGGTCGTTCAGGCGATTGACGACGCGCCGCGGCCGTTTGCGGGTATGCTGCTCCCCGGCGTCGCTGTGGGCCACGGTTAAGCTCATCCTGCCGGCCGGTCAACTCAGTATAGCGGCAATCGAGCCGGTGACTTGGCGAGGTGGACAGGGCCATGCTAAGGTCCGCTACCGGTTGGGGGTGACCCGGCTCGGCTGCGTAATCGGCTGGGGTTTAGGCGACGAGCCAGGTCTGCACCGCCTATTTCCAGCGGATTTGTGCGGACCTGGCGTCGTCAGGATTGCAACCGAGCCGTTTCGAGGAAGCAACGTCGTGAGCACTGTCCCGACGGAAGTTGTCTCTGGCCTCGCCATCGCTCAACATACCTGTATTGTCTTGGCGGTCATTGACGGGCTGGGGGGACTGCCGCACCCGGAGACGGGCAAAAGCGAACTGGAAACCGCCCGGACTCCGCACCTCGATACGCTGACAGCCAACTCCGTACTCGGCTTGACCGACCCGGTGGGTGCGGGCATCACCCCCGGCAGTGGGCCTGGCCACCTCGCGCTGTTCGGCTACGATCCGGTGCAGCACCAGGTCGGGCGCGGCGCGTTGTCGGCGTTGGGCCTCAACTTCCCCTTGCAGCCGGGCGACGTCGCTGCCCGCGGCAACTTCGCCGCGGTGGACGCGCAGGGGCGCATCACCGACCGGCGCGCCGGTCGTATCCCGACGGAATTGAGCGCCAAGCTGTGTGAGCGACTGCGTGACATCGCCGTGCCGGGGGCGGAGTTCTTCGTGCAGCCGGAAAGCGGCTATCGTTTTCTGCTGGTGATGCGCGGCGCGGGGCTGTCCGCCGCCCTGACCGACAGCGACCCGCAGATCACCGGTCGGCTGCCCCGGCCGGTGCAGCCGCGACAAGCGGAGGCGGCCCATACGGCGGAACTGGTCAATCAGTTCATCGCGCAGGCGCACCGGATTCTCGTAAACGAACGGCCGGCCAACGCCATTCTGCTCCGTGGCTTCGCCGAGCGGCCCTCGCTCCCGTCCCTCGCGGCGTTGTACGGCTTGCGCCCGGCCGCCATTGCCGTCTACCCGGTGTATCACGGGCTGGCGCGCCTCGCCGGCATGAAGGTGCTGGATACGGGCACCGACTTCGCAGCCGAAGTCGAGACGCTGCGAAAGCACCGCGCCGAATACGATTTCTTCTACATCCACTACAAGTGGACCGACAGCGCTGGCGAGGATGGGGATTTCGACCGCAAGGTCGCACTCCTCGAAGCGTTCGACGCACAGGTCCCGGCACTGCTGGGTGTCACGCCGGACGTGCTCGTAATCACCGGCGATCATTCCACGCCAGCGGTCATGGCAGCGCACTCCTGGCATCCGGTCCCGTTCCTACTCCACGCCAAGACGGTGTTTCCCGACCAGACAACGACGTTCTCGGAACGGGCCTGTATGCAGGGCGGCCTAGGGCACTTCCCGGCGACCGATGCGATGCCTCTCATGCTGGCTCACGCCGGCAAGCTGGCAAAGTTCGGGTCCTGAGCGATTGCCGCCCAATGTAAGCTAAGGTGGTGCAGACCGAGCGTGTCACCATGAGCAGCACACGCACATCCAATGCTGGCGGCAACCCGGATGCGCGGCGCCGGCTGCCCAGCGTTGACCGGCTCCTCAACGCGCCACCGGTCGCGGCGCTCGCCGAGTACGTGTCCCGTGATGTGCTGGTGGGTATTGTCCGCGCAGAGCTTGCGGCGGCGCGTCGGCAGGCAGCGGCCGGCGCGCCGCCGGTACCGGAGCACCTCACCGGCCGCATCGTTGCACAGGTCGAGCGTATCTTGGCGCCATCGTTACGGCGAGTAATCAATGCGACCGGCATCGTCCTCCACACCAACCTGGGCCGGGCGCCGCTGAGTGTCGCGACGCAGCACGCGATGGCGACGGCGGCAACCGGCTACTCCAACCTGGAATACGACCTCAGGGCCGGTGAGCGCGGCAGCCGGCACGGGCATGTCGAGACGCTCCTGACCCGGCTGACCGGCGCCGAGGCGGCGCTGGTGGTTAACAACAACGCGGCCGCGCTGCTGCTGGTGCTCGCGGCGCTTGCAGCGGGACGGGAAGTGATCGTCTCGCGGGGACAGGCGGTCGAGATCGGCGGCGGGTTCCGCATCCCCGACGTGTTGCGCCAGAGCGGCGCCCGCCTGGTGGACGTGGGTACGACAAACCGCACGCGGCTCGCCGACTACGCCGCTGCAATCACTGCCGATACGGCCCTGCTGCTGCGCGTCCACACCAGCAATTTTCGCGTCGTCGGCTTTACGGAGAGCGTGCCCCTCCCGGCGCTCGTCCAGTTGGGGCAGGAGCGGGCGGTGGCGGTGGCCGATGATCTGGGGAGTGGCTGTCTGCTCGACACCGCTCGTTTTGGGCTCGGCGGCGAGTATCAGGAGCCGCAGCCGCAGGACAGCGTTGCTGCGGGCGCCGACGTGATCTGCTTCTCCGGTGACAAGCTGCTCGGTGGACCGCAGGCCGGGCTGATTGTCGGGCGGCGCGAGCCGCTGGCGGCGCTGCGGCGCCATCCGCTGGTGCGCGCGCTGCGCCCGGACAAAGTGACCATCGCCGGGCTGGTCGCTACGCTCCAGCACTACCAACGCGGCGAGGCCGAGCGCGAAATACCGGTGTGGCAGATGATCGGCGCTGGCGAGGAGGCGTTGGCGCAGCGCGCGCAGCGGTGGGCGGCGACCATCGCGGGGGAGTCGCGCCACTTGGAGGTGGATGTACGCGATGCAGAGTCGGCCATCGGCGGCGGCTCATTGCCAGGCGCCACGTTGCCGACGGCCGTTGTCGCGCTACGGCCCCGACAGCGTCCGGTGGCGGACATCGCGGCGGACCTGCGACGGGCGACGCCGCCCGTCGTGGGACGCATCGAGCGGAACGCACTCTTGCTCGATCCGCGCACTGTCCTCCCGGACGACGAGCCGGCCCTCCTCGCCGCCGTCACGGCGCTGTAGCGCTGCTTTGACCGGTCATGAATGGCGTGAGCAACGGGAATGAGGATGGATCATCTCCGTATAGGTCGGTAACAGGGCAGGTACCACCATCCACCCCCACCACGCCTCCTTACAGCGCCGTAGTCCGCTTGTACGTGCTTGTGGAGCAAGCCCTGGCCGGATTGCTGCTAACGGTAGCCGTCCGTTATACTTTCTGGGGCTTATTACGGAAGCAGCGTTGACACGAGAAGCCACACAAGTGGACCAGGCCAGCGTCGTTGGGGCGCAAAGTGCGTGGATGTGCTACAGCGACCACTACGTACCCCGCCCAGGTAAAGGGGTATGCGGCGCCTTCCGATTGCCGTCTCGCGCGGCAAGGGCCTGATCCCGGTAGCGGTAGTTTGGCAGGGCAGACGCTCGGCGTATAGTTGCACGGAGGAGCACGGTTTACATGGCTACTGTCTCGATGAAGACTCTCTTGGAGGCCGGAGTGCATTTCGGCCACCATACGCGGCGTTGGAACCCCAAGATGCGGCGGTTCATCTTCGCCGAACGGAACGGTATTCACATTCTCGATCTACAGCAGACGGTCCACCGGCTGCAGTCCGCGTGCGAGTTCCTGCGTGATCTGGTCATCGCGGGCGAAAACGTGCTGTTCGTGGGCACGAAGAAACAGGCGCAGGAGACCATCGAAGAGGAGGCGAAACGCGCCGGGCAACCCTACATCAACCAGCGTTGGCTTGGCGGCCAGCTTACGAACTGGCAGACAATCCAGTTGCGTATTCAGTACTTGCAGAACTTGAAATACCAAAAGGAGCGCGGGGAGTTCGAGCTGCTCCCCAAGAAGGAAGCGGTCAAGCTGCAAGAGCAGATCAACCGCCTCCAGCGGATTTTCGGTGGCATCGAGACGATGCGGGACCTGCCGGGAGCGGTCTACATTGTGGATACGAAGCATGAGCACATTGCCGTTGCCGAGGCGCGGCGCTTGGGCATTCCCATCGTGGCGCTGGTCGATTCCAACTGCGACCCGACGGAAATAGACTGGCCCATCCCGGCGAATGACGATGCCATCCGCGCAATCCGACTGATTACCAGTCACATCGCCGAGGCCTGCTCGGAAGGGTTCCAAGTGCGTGGCGCGGTGAGCGAGGATGAGGCTGCGGCCGAGCTAGGCGAGGAAGAGGACACTGGTATCGGGCTGTCCGAGCTAGAAGAAGAGTACGTGCCGGCAGCGGAGCAAGAGGCCGGCAGCCCACTCTAGGCGGCCACTGCGGTAGCATCGGACACAACTATCGGCATTGCCGCTGCGCGTCACCTACGCCGCCGCCAGCGTGGGCTGTGTCCAGCCGTCCCGGCCACGCGAAGCGTATGGAGCGCCTCAACCCGGAATCCGGTGCGAGGGAACGCGGCTCGGCGGGTGAGCGAGGGCCGTGCCGGTCACGCTGCCTGGGGTCGCTCCTGGAGCACCTCCACGCTCGGTCGTGCGCTATTCAGTATGGTATGCACCAACATGAGGCTGTAACCACGACCCCGGCCGCCGCGGCAGAGTCAACAACGAGAGGCGAACGACGATGGCAGTAACAGTCGAGATGGTGCGCCAACTCCGGGAGGAAACCGGAGCCGGCGTGATGGCGTGCAAGCGGGCACTCACCGATACCGATGGAGATATGGCAGGCGCCAAGAAGCTGCTGGAAGCAGAGGGCCTAGCCGCCGCCAGCAAGCTCTCCGAGCGTGCCACCAGCGAGGGCCGGATTGCCGCCTACGTACACCCGGGTGATCGTATCGGCGTGCTGGTGGAGTTGAATTGCGAGACCGATTTTGTCGCTCGCACGAGCGAGTTTGCCGACCTGGCGCACGAAGTCGCGTTGCAGGTGGCGGCCATGCAGCCGCTCTACGTCAGTGAGGCCGACCTGCCCGAGGAGGCTCCTGAACGGGAGGACTTGACTCCTGAGCGGCGGGCCGTCCTGTTTCTGACCGAGCAGCCCTACATCCGTGATCCCAGCAAAACCATTGGCCAGTTGGTGACGGAGACTAGCGCACAGACGGGGGAGAACATCCAAGTGCGCCGCTTTGTGCGCTACGAGTTGTCGCAGGCGACCGACCAGTCGGAGCAAGCGGAGTGAGGTATCAGCGCATCCTGCTGAAACTGGGTGGCGAAGCGCTTGCGGAAGCCGGCGAGTACGGGATTCACCCGCCCACCGCCGAGCGGCTGGCGCGCATGATCGCCGCCACGGTCCGCGAGACGGGCGTGGAAATGGCCATCGTGCTCGGTGGCGGCAACATCTGGCGCGGCGCAACCGGCAGCGCGCAAGGGATGGACCGACCCACCGCCGACTACATCGGTATGTTGGGGACGGTGCTGAACGCACTCGCCTTGCAGGAAGCACTGGAGCGGGTCGAGGGCATGGTGGTGCGGGTGCAGACGGCCATCGAGATGCGCGCGGTGGCCGAGCCGTATATCCGTCGGCGGGCCGCCAACCACCTGGAGGACGGCAAACTGGTGATCTTCGCCGCCGGGAGTGGCAACCCCTTCTTCACCACCGACACCGCCGGGGCGCTCCGGGCGATGGAGATTGGCGCCCAAGCGCTATTCAAGGGCACGAACGTGGACGGCGTCTACGACCGCGATCCATCCAGGTATCCGGACGCGCGGCGCTTCGAGCGCCTGAGCTATATCGAGGCCGTGAATAGGCGTGTCGGCGTCATGGACAGCACCGCCATCACCCTCTGCATGGAGCATAACCTGCCGATCCTGGTCTTCAAGCTGGATGAGCCGGGGAGCTTGCGGCGGGCAATCTTGGGAGAGAAGATCGGCACGCTGATTGCCAGTCCGAACTGGTCCCCCGGCGCTGTGGCGCAGTCGTCGCGCGACGTTGACACGCCCGGCGTGCATCATCCGCTAGAGTCCAATGCGGTGCCGGCCAAGCGGTCAGTGGGAGTGGGATGATGGAGCAAGAGTTAGCTACGGAAGTGTTGAACGACGCAGACCAGAAGATGCAGACGGCCGTCTCCGTGCTCGGGGCCGACCTGCAAACCATGCGGACCTCGCGGGCTTCACCGTCGCTCGTCGAGCGCCTGCCGGTAGACTACTACGGCTCACCGGTCCCGCTGCAACAGTTGGCCGGGATCAGCGTGCCGGAGCCGCGCCTCATCGCCATCCAACCATGGGATCGCACAACCCACGAGGCTATCGAAACGGCCATCCAACAATCGGATTTGGGTCTGACGCCCTCGAACGACGGGAATATCATCAGGATTGTCTTACCCCCGCTCACGGAGGAGCGCCGCCGCGACTTGGTGCGGGCGGTGCAGCGGCGCGTCGAGGACGGGCGGGTGGCCGTTCGTAACGTCCGGCGGCAGGCGCTGGCCGACCTGCGGGAGCTGCAACGAGAGCGGCTAATGACGGAAGATGACCTGCGCTGGTCCGAGAGCCGGCTGCAAGAGCTCACGGATCGCTCGGTGGAGCAAGCCGGCCTGTTGGGCGAAGACAAGGTGAAGGAGCTATTGGAGGAGTGATCCTGTCCTCGGTCGTTAAAGGGTGACACACAGCGGGGGGTAGCAGGGCCTTATGACAGCTTCCGTGGACAGTACGCCAGGTCTGCACAGTCAACTGGGAAATGGTGATGCAAGCCTGGCACCGCCGGAAATGACGGCCAGTATCGGGACACTCGCGTCGGCAGCCGGTGCCGCTTGGCCAGCCGAGTTTCCGCGCCTGCCCCGTGTACCCACGCATGTCGCCATCAAGATGGATGGGAACGGCCGCTGGGCACGGGCACGTAACCTCCCCCGGATCGCCGGCCACCGGCGCGGCACCAAGAACCTCCGTCCCATCCTGGAAGCCTCTGTGCAGTTTGGTATCCGGATTGTCACGGTCTATGCCTTCTCGACCGAGAACTGGAAGCGGCCACAGTCCGAAGTGAACGCCATTCTCACCATCCTCGGCGAGGCCATCAAGCGGGAGACACCAGAGCTACACGCCAACGGCGTGCAGATTCGGCACCTCGGCTCGCTGGAAGGAGTACCCAGGCACCTCGCACACCGGATCCAAGAGGCGCTGGCGCTTACCCGCCACAACCAACGCCTGATCTTGAACGTCGCGTTCAACTACGGGGGGCGGGCAGAAATCGTGCGGGCACTGCAAGGGATCATTCGCGCCGGTCTCCCGGCGGAAGCGATCACGGAAGACACGATCAGCCAATATCTCTACACGGCAGGGCAGCCGGACCCCGATCTGATTATTCTGCCCGGTGGTGAGATGCGCTCTTCCAACTTCCTCACGTGGCAAGCAATCTACAGCGAGGTCTACGTGACGCCGGTGCTCTGGCCGGCCTTCGACGTACACGAGTATTATCAAGCGTTGGCAGCCTATAGCCAGCGCGTGCGGCGCTTCGGGCGCGTCTTGCCGGAGACCACCGGCAACCACCAACCGATGGACGCTTCCAACGCAGCCACACCTAACGGGGCCACCGATCTCGGACCTGGCTCGATGCCGTGAATGACTGGGCGCCCACAGCGGCCGGCCTGATGGCACCCGTGATGGGTGCGATGGGTACGGTGCCTCCCCGACCATGAGCAAGCAGCAGGCCCGGCCCACGGCTCCGGTCCGCCGGCTTCCGGCCCGGTGGCTTCTCGCTCTGCGGCGACGCCTCGCTTCGGCGCTCGTCATCGCCCCGGCGATTCTCGTGGCCGCCTACTTCGGCGGACCACTCTACCTCGTGGGGGTGGTAGTCGTCACCTATCTTGCCCTGCGCGAAGTCTATGCACTGGCGCAGCACGCGGGGTGGCAGCCCCGCCGCGCGCTCGGCTATCTCCTGGCATTGCTGCTCCTGGCCGTGCTAGGCGGCGACCGGCTGGCCGGGTTCGAGCTTTTCGGCGAATGGCGTGGGCTGGCGAGTCAGCTGCTCATCACCGCCGGCATTGTGGTGCCGCTCGGTTTTGAGATATTCCGACGCTCGCCCGACCGCCAGGGCGCCACCAGCGCAGTGGCCACGTTGAGCGGCTGTCTTTACGTCGCTTGGCTGCTGGGGCACTTTATTCCCCTGCGCCTGGTCGGGCCGGCTGAGGCCGGGCGGGGGTGGGTGTTCTACGCACTGGTGGCCACCTGGGCCTACGATACGGCGGCCTACTTCACCGGGTCGTTGCTGGGCCGGCACCGCTTCCTGCCCCGGATCAGCCCCAACAAGACCTGGGAGGGTGTTGCCGGCGGCACCGTCGCCGTGGCGCTCGTTACCGTTGTCGCCGGATTGCCGTTGACGTTCTGGGGCTGGCAGGCGCTCCCGCTCTGGCACTGGCAGGCGCTCCCGCTGGCGCTGGGCGTCGCCGCCGCCGCCCAGCTCGGCGACCTGGCCGAATCGCTCATCAAGCGCCAGGCCGGCGCCAAGGACGCGGGCGGTCTGATCCCCGGACACGGTGGGATGCTTGACCGGATAGACAGCCTGCTTTTCTCCGTGCTCGTCGTGTATTACTATGTGACGGTAGTAGTCGTCCCGGCTGGGTGACAGGCACCGGCGCATCTGTTCGGTCGTCTCAGGCCCAATCCGGCACAACCCAACGAGCACACACAGCAGAGCTACGATGAAACGTGTTGTCATTCTCGGATCAACCGGCTCGGTTGGCCATCAGGCACTCAACGTCATTCGCGCCCAGCCGGCAGCGTTTACGGTCGTCGGGCTGGCAGCGGGGCGTAATCTGGCGCTCCTGCTCGATCAGGCGCGGGAGTTTCGGCCGGAAGCGCTCGCCCTCACCCACGCTCCGCCGCCGTCCACGCGAACGGACGGACAGAACGGCAGCACCTGGGCAGACCTCCAATCGTACAGTCCTGGCCGGACGCAGGTATATGCGGGTGCGGACTGCCTGGGAGACCTCATCCTGTCCACGAAGCCGGACATTGTGATTGCGGCGACGACCGGCTTGGTCGGTTTGTCGGCCATCCTCGCCGCGCTGGAAGCCGGCATTGACGTGGCACTGGCCAACAAGGAATCGCTCATCGCGGCCAGCGACCTGCTCTTTGCGGCGGCGGACCGGAGCGGCGCGGCGATCTTGCCCGTTGATAGCGAGCACAGCGCCATCTTCCAATGTCTCGTCGGCGAAGATCGCTCGCGCATTACCCGTGTCATCCTGACCGCCTCCGGCGGCCCCTTCCGCACGCTGCCGGCTGCAGCGATGGCTAAGATCACCCCGGAGCAAGCACTAGCCCATCCGACATGGCAGATGGGGCCGAAGATCACTATCGATTCGGCGACGCTGATGAACAAGGGGATGGAAGTCCTCGAAGCCGGCGTGCTGTTCGGTCGCACGCTCGACCATGTGGACGTGGTGATCCATCCCCAGAGTATCGTCCACTCGCTCGTCGAGTTCAGCGATGGATCGGTCAAGGCCCAACTCGGCTATCCCGACATGGAGCTACCCATCCAGTACGCGCTCGGCTATCCGCAGCGGCTCGCCAGCGACTTCCGGCCGCTTGATCTGGCCGCGCTGGGACAGCTTACCTTCGAGGCGCCCGATCCGGTACGGTTCCCGTGCTTATCGCTGGCCCGCGAGGCGGGGCGACTGGGTGGCACGGCCCCCGCCGTACTCTGCGCTGCCGACGAGGTGGCCGTCCGGTGGTTCCTCGACGGCCGGCTGCCATTCACCGCTATCGCTACGGTGATCGAAGCGGTGTTGTACGAGCACCCACCGCAGGCGGTCGAGAGCGTCGAGCAGTTGCTCACAGCCGAACGCTGGGCACTTGAGCAGGCCGAACAGTGCGCTCGACGGACGACCCAACGCCGGCCACGTGCCGGTCGGCGCCCGGACGCGGTAACATCCTAGGTATGTTCCTCACGATCCTCTGGTTTCTCGTCGTCCTCAGTGTGCTCGTGCTCGCACACGAAATCGGCCATTTCGTCGCGGCCCGGCGGGCCGGTATCCGCGTGCAAGAATTCGGTCTGGGCATTCCGCCCCGCCTTTTCGGCATCCGGCGCAACGATACGTTGTTCTCGATCAATCTCTTGCCCTTGGGTGGGTTTGTGAAGATGAAGGGCGAGAATGGCGCACCGACGGCACGGGAAAACACCTGGACGGAGTCGGAGTGGCAACGGTTCGCTTCGTTGTGGAATATGGCAAAGCGGCTTCCGGAACCGGAGGCCAGGCGGAGGCAGATAGCGCTCATCAAGACCTATAACCCCCCGACCGGGGATGATGACGGCGACAGCTTCGCCAGCAAGAGCCGCTCTCAGCGAGCGCTTGTCCTCGTGGCCGGGGTCGGTATGAACCTGCTGATCGCTCCGTTGCTCTTCGCGGCCGCCTACATGATCGGCGCCCCCTGTAACTCCTGCCGAGAGGTCCAAGTCCACGAGGTAAGGGCGGACTCTCCGGCAGAACGAGCGGGCCTGCAACCCGGCGACGTCTTGCTACGGATGGACGGTGAAGCGGTCGAGCAGCTGGAAACGGTACGGGCCGTCGTCGAGCGGTCGCTGGGTACGCCGCTCGCCATCACGCTCAGGCGCGACGGTACCGAGCTGACCACCTCCGCCGTCCCGCGGGTCAATCCACCAGCGCAGCAGGGAGCGCTGGGCATTGCACTCGGGCCACCAATCGTCCGGTATCCCCCTTGGGAGGCGCTCCCGCTGGGGGTCCAGCGAACCGGCGAGCTGATGGGCCTGCTGCTCCGCGGTCTCTTCATGATTGTGACCGGGCAGCTTGCGGCCGACGTGGCCGGTCCAGTGGGGATCGCGCGCCTCACCGGCGAGGCCGCACAAGACGGCTTGGCGCAGCTGCTCAACTTCACCGCCTTCCTCTCGCTCAATCTCGCCATCCTGAACCTCTTGCCGGTACCTGGCCTGGATGGGGCACGGCTGGCGTTCGTAGGGCTGGAGGCCCTGCGCGGGGGGCGGCGGGTCAACCCCACCACCGAAGGTCTCATCCACATGGTTGGCCTGCTGCTGCTCATCATGCTGATGGTGTACATCTCGTATCGGGACATCGTCCAGATAATGGGGTAGCCGGCCCGGCCGTAACCCGACCGGCCTCGCTCGGTAGTCCGGTGCTATGGATACGCGCGGCAGTGCCCTTGATCCGTCCAAGATCGCCGGTCGCCTGGCGCCTTGGCCGGACGCGGCGATCATCTACTGCATCGCCGGTATCTGGACGGATACCTGGTGGGACAATCCGGTCGCCTGGAAAAGCTGGGCATGTGCCTTTCACGGCTGGTCCGAGGCGGAATGGCAGCAGTTCGCTACGCTCTGGGCGCAGACGCAGCGGCTGGCGCCACGCGACGCTGACCGGGCGCGGACGGTGCTGATGGCAGCGTACCGCGTGTATTTCTACAACTGGCGACGCACACCCGGCGGCTCGACCCACGGGGACGTGCGCCACGCCGCCCGGCAGGTCCGCGCGGACTTGCAGACGCTCCGCAACGTGGTGCTTGTGGGACATAGCAAGGGCGGTGCGGTTATCAAATACCTCCTCGGGGCTGACTGGCCGTGGGCCGCCGGCACGCGACCGCTCGGCGCGATATTTGTGGATGCGCCGCTCGATCCGTTGCGCGAGCTGGTCGGAGCGGCCTTCCGGTGGGGCCTGCGCCCAACCCTGCGCTGGCAAGCCCCGGCCGACGTGCCTTGTCTCACCATCAACAACTGGCTCGATACCTCCGGCGGGCGGCTCCGCGGCGTGGAGAACATCCAGGTGTGGCTCTGGAACGACAACTTGCAGCCGTATCCTCCTCACGGCATGAAGAGCCGCCAGGCCCCGGAAGCACTCCGACGCCTGGGCGCGCTAATGGACGCGCAACACCGTCGCTCTGCGCCGCATTCCCCGGCTGCTTCTCCATCGTTGAACGATAGGGAGGGAGGATCACGGCAACTGCGAGTCAAGTGATGCTGGCTCGTGGTCGCTCTGCTCGCGGCCGCGGCGTTGGTGCTGGTGGTAGGCTTGGTGCGTACCGGTGACGACTCGCTTGCGTCTGGCAAGCCAAAGCTGCACCGCCGCTGGAACGATTAGATCGTGCAGCTTTGGCCTGCCATCACCACCGCCGACCGGTAAATAGGATTGTGCCGGCCGGTGTCGTCAGCCAGTGGATAGCCTCGATCCGGCCCGGACACTCGGTATAACACCATGACCCCCCTACGCCGACAATACCTGCGGCTCAAACGCCAGCACCCGGACACCATCCTGTTCTTCCGACTGGGTGACTTCTACGAGACCTTCGACGACGATGCGGAACGAGCGGCGCGGCTCCTGCAGATCACCCTGACCTCGCGCGAAATGGGCCGCGGCAATCGCGTGCCGATGGCCGGAGTCCCCGCGCACGCCGCCGATACGTATATCTCTCGCCTGATTGCCGCCGGTGAGCGCGTGGCCGTCTGCGAACAGGTCGCGCCGGAGTCGCAGACACCGACACAGAGCGGTCAAGACACGCGCCGCGGTGCCAGGCGCTCCAGCACATCCATGATGGAGCGCAAGGTTGTCCGGGTGGTCACGCCGGGCACCGTCGCCGAACCGGACATGCTCACGGCGGCCCGCAACAACTACCTATGCGCCGTCGCCGTTCATGGGCACCAAGGGGGGCTGGCGTATGCGGACGTGTCTACCGGAGAGTTTGCGGCGACGCAGCTCGGCGGCGAGCAGTGGGCCACCGCGCTGCGCCAGGAGCTGGATCGGCTCCAGCCGGCCGAGGTGCTGGTCCCAAAGGGCGAAGGCGGCGACGACGGGCTACCCGATTGGTGGCCCCGGATCGAGTCCGGCGGCGGACCGCTGACCGGCCTCGTGACCCCTTACGAGGGCTGGCGCTTCGATCCAACGACGGCCGAGGAGGAGCTGCTCGCCCGGTACGAGGTGGCCTCCTTGGAAGGGTTTGGCCTCGACCGCCAGCCGGCGGCCATCGCCGCTGCTGGAGCGCTCGTCGCCTACCTGGAGCAGACGCACGCGCGGCTGCTGGCCTCGCTGGCCGAGGTGCGCTCGTACAATCCGGGCCGCTATGTCACCCTCGACACGTTCACGCGACATAACCTGGAAATCCTGGAGCCGGCGCAGCGTGCCGGCAGCCGGGTGACGCCGCTACCGGCCCAATCCGATGCCCCGCGCCAAAGCGGTACCGGTGGGCGGCGGCAGGAGGCCGTGTCAACGCTCGTCTCCGTCGTTGATAGGACCCGCACCCCCCTCGGCGCACGCCTGCTGCGGCGCTGGCTGAACCTGCCGCTCCGCGACCTCGCGGCGCTGGGCCGCCGCCACGACATCGTGGATGCGCTGGTCGGCAACGGCCAACTGCGAGCCGACCTGAGCACCGACTTGCGGCGCGTCGGCGACCTAGAGCGCCTCACCAACCGGGTCGTCCAAGGATCGGCGCCGCCGAATGCGCTGGTCGCCATCCGCGAGAGCCTCCTGGCCAGCGAGCGCCTGCGGCAGCAGAGACTGTCCCTCCTCGATGAGGGCAATAAGAGCGACACAGCGGCAGACTACCCCTCTGCCCCCGCGGAGAAGGAGCCGGGGGAGCAGACGCAGCCGGACGGACCACTAGCGCAACTGCTGACAGCGATTGATCCGTGCCCGGAAGTTGCCGCGCTGATCGAGCGGGCGCTCGTGGCGGCCGACGACGAGGCGGACGGTAGCGACGCGGTTGGACCGGCCGGGGAAGGGCGCTTGATCCGGCCGGGGTTTAGCGCGGAGCTAGACGAGCTGGTTAGCGGCACCGCCGCGGCGCGCAAATGGATCGCGTCGCTCGAAGGCGTGGAGCGCCGGCGGACCGGCATCAAGTCGCTGCGGGTGGGCTACAACAAGGTCTTCGGCTACTACATTCAGGTCAGCAACGCCTACCGGGGTGAGGTACCGGCCGAGTACGTCCGTCGCCAGACGCTCACGGAGGGTGAACGCTATATCACACCCGAGTTGAAGGAATACGAAACGCGCGTCCTCACGGCGCAAGAACGCATTGCCGAACTGGAGCGCGATCTGTACGCCCGCGTGCTCAAAGAGATTGCGAGCTACCACCGGCGGCTCCAACGCAGCGCGGATGCCTTGGCACAGCTCGACGTGCTGGTGGGCTTTGCCGACCTCGCCGTCCAGCACCGCTACGTGCGACCGGCGCTCGACGAGAGTGGCGAGCTGGAGATCATCGCCGGCCGGCATCCGGTGGTAGAAGCGGCGTTGGAGCAGGCGTTGGCTGAGGATCGCCCCGGCCTGGCCGCCACGTCCGGCTTCGTCGCCAACGATTGCCGGCTCGATCTGACGGACCGCCAGATCGTCCTTCTGACCGGCCCGAACATGGCCGGCAAATCCACCTACCTGCGGATGGTAGCGCTGATTGCGCTGCTGGCACAGGTCGGCTGTTTTGTGCCCGCGGACCGCGCGCGGATCGGCCTCGTTGACCGCATCTTCACGCGCGTGGGTGCCCAGGACGATCTCGCCACCGGACGCAGCACGTTCATGGTCGAGATGCTCGAAACGGCAACCATCCTCCGGCACGCCACCCCGCAGAGCCTCGTCCTGCTCGATGAGATCGGCCGGGGAACGAGCACCTATGACGGGCTGGCCATCGCCCAAGCCGTGGTCGAGTACCTGCACAACCATCCCGACACACGCGCCAGAACGCTCTTCGCGACGCACTACCACGAGTTGACGGAGCTAGAGCGCGCGCTACCACGGGTGCATACGGCACGGATGGATGTCCGCGAGGAAGGCGATCAGGTCATCTTCTTGCATCGCGTGGTGCCCGGCAGCGCCGACCGCAGCTATGGCATCCACGTCGCGCGCTTGGCCGGCGTGCCGCGGGCCGTCATCCGGCGGGCCGAGGAGGTGCTGCACACGCTCGAAGACGGCGCTCGCGCCGAGCTACCGACCGAGCCGGCGTCCCAAGCTCAACAGCCGGCTGCCAGCCCGGAGTTTGGCGCCATGCAGCTCTCCCTATTCGCGCCACCACACGCCGTCGTAGAGCAACTGAAGCAACTCGACGTGTTGGCGATGACGCCGCTGGAAGCCTTGACCAAGCTCCACGAGTTACAGCAGAGCGTCCAGGACGAATAACGTCCCCCTCACCGCGTCATTCCGCCGCCTCACCCTGTCATTCCCGCGAAAGCGGGAATCTCCACCCCCTCGCCACATGGTGGAGAGGGGGCCGGTGGGTGAGGTCTGCCTCATCCCGCCTCTCCCCGCGGAAAACCTACCCCTGTCAGGGGACCATAGGGGGGCCGGATCACCTCCATCCCCCGGTTGCGGGACTGTAATCGGGCCACAACCGCCCCGTAACGCCCAGCCCCCACAATAGCCTGCGAGACCTGGCCCCTCCCTGGCACTCTCCCGTCGGGACGGGAGGGCATAGGTGGGCCTAGTCCCAGGATCACGTTATTGGGGGCAATGGCGACATGCTGATGAACCGCTTGAGCAGACGCCGCCTCCTTCGACGCGGCGCCGATGCGCTATTGGCGAGCACAGCCGGTGCGGCAGCCTTGTCGTGCGTACCCGGCCAGCCGGCCACTCCGGCGACTCCGCAAGAACCGGTGCAGCTCCGGTTGCTCGTGCCGCGCCTGGAGGGCACGCTCGTAGACCCCCTTCCCGACTGGATGGACGCGGCCGTCAAGGAGGTCAACGATAGCGAGCCAGCGGGCTACCGGCTGACGATGCAGGTGTTGGACACGCCCGCTGCGGAGTGGGCGCAGACCATCGGCACGCTGCAGAGCGCCGGCGCGCCGGCCCCGGACCTGCTGGTCGTCCACCTCGGCGACGTGCCGGCGATGCATTCGCGCCAGGCGCTGCTCTCCCTGGAAAGCTATCGCAAGCGCGAGCGGTCACTGAACCTGAACGACTACTTTCTGCTGACGTTAGCGGCCCACTCGTGGCACGACCGGCTTTATGCATTGCCTTTCATTGCCTCACCACAGATCATGCGCTACCCCCCGGATCTATTCGACGCCGCCAATCTTTCGCCGCCGCCCGCAGACTGGAGTTGGGACGATTTCTTGGTCACGGCAACGGCGTTGACCCGCGACCTCGACGGCGACGGCCGCACCGACCAATGGGGTTACTCCTTGCCGCCAGGGTCGACTCTCTCGGCGGAGTCAGCCAATGGGCAGGGCGGCAACACAAAGTCTCTGACGGTGCGGGTCAAGCCGGCGACGCAACTGTCGGTGGTTCCATATATCTGGCAAAACGGTGGCGCGGCCGTCACTCCCGATGGCTCGGTGCAGTTGGACCAGCCGGCGGCCCTGGAGGCTGTTGCGTTCGTGGCCGATCTCGTTCGCCAAGCAAGCCCTGGCCTGACTGACTTGAGCGGAGGGGTGAACCTGAATCGGGTCGGCTTGTCACAGTTCCATCCGGCTGCTGGCAACTTCTGGCGCTCCCCACCACACGACTTCGATCTGGCGGAACCACCACGCCAACAGCAGCAAGCCACCACGCTGACCACCTCCGGCCTCGCCATCGGTGCCGAGGCGGCGCATCCCGACATCGCGTGGGACGCGCTGCGGACACTGGCGGCCTCCCTGGAGCGCCGCGGCCTGCTCCCACCACGGAAATCGCTCGCCGGCAGCGTGCGCCAGATCGAACCACGATTGACCGATGGCGACATCGCGGTGATGCTATCGGCACTGGACTACGCGCGAGCACCAGCCTGGGAGCACTACCACGAGGTACTAGGCATACTGTTCAGGGAGTTGGATATACCCATCCTCTTGGGCGCGAAATCCGTCGACGCGGCCGTCCGCGACGCCAGCGCAGCCCTGCGCCGCCTGCACCAAACCTAGCACCCCCGCACCCTCACCGCCGGCCCCGGCATTGCTCCCGGCTATCCCGCAAAAGCGGGGATCCACCCCTCGCTACGTGGGGGGCCGCAGAGGAGCCGGTACAATCTGTGGCAGACTGGTCTCTTCAGAGGTGTGGCGAACGGAGAGCGATGGTGACAGGCCGATGAATCGCTTGAGCAGGCGCCAACTCCTGAGACACAGCACCGGTGCGCTGCTGGCCGGCACGGCAGGTGCGGCCGCGCTTTCGTGTGTGCCGGGCGAGCCGCCCGCCCCGGCCCCGGCTGCTCCGAAAGAGCCGGTGCATCTCCGGGTGTTTGTGCCGCGCCTGCAAGACGCGATGGTAGACCCGTTGCCCGATTGGATGGACGCCGCCGTCAATGACCTGAACGCTACCGAGCCGCCGGCCTACCGGCTCACGGTGCAGGCGCTGGAAACAGACGCAGCCAAGTGGTCGCAGCTAATCGGCGAGTTGCAGAGCGCCGGAGCGATGTCGGTAGACCTGCTCGCCGTCCACCTCGGTGACGTGCCGGCGTTGCAAGCGAGTCAGGCACTCCTCTCCCTGGAGAGCTATCGCAAGCGCGAGCGGTCACTCGACCTGGACGACTACTACCGGCCGGTGTTGGCGGCTCACTCATGGCACGACCGGCTCTATGCGCTGCCCTTCATCGCCTCTCCCCTGATGATGTACTACCCGCCGGACCTATTCGCCGCCGCCAATCTGCTGCCGCCGAGCGCAGACTGGAGGTGGGACGATCTTGTGGTCACGGCGTCGGCGTTGACCCGCGACCTCGACGGCGATGGCCGCACCGACCAATGGGGTTATCTCCAGCTACCGGGGTCGCCACTATCGGTGCAATACATCTGGCAGAACGGCGGCGCGGTGCTCGGCCCCAACGGCTCGGTGCGGCTGGACGAGCCGGCGGGGCTGGAGGCTGTCATGTTTATGGCCGGCTTGATCCGAGAAGCGCGGGTCAGTCCCAGCCTTAGTCAGGTGAGCCTGGATCAAATGGGCCAACTAATACAACAGAATGGGGCAGGACTGTTTCAGTTCCACCTGTCTCACGGCATCTTCTGGCGCGACTCACCACTCAATCTCAATCTGGCCGAGCCACCACGCCAACAACAGCCAGCCACAACCCTGACGACCTCCGGCCTCGCCATCGGTGCGGAGTCAGCGCACCCGGACGAATCCTGGGCTGCACTCCGGGCGCTGGCGGCCTCCCTGGAACGCCGCGGCCTTATGCCGCCACGGAAATCACTCACCGGCAGCTTGCGACAGATCGAGCCACGGCTAACCGACGGTGACATAGCGGTAATGCAGTCTGCCTTGGACTACGCGCGGGCGCCGGCCTGGGAGCGTTACCACGAGGTGTTGGGCGTGCTGCTCGCCGAGCTGGATATGCCGATCCTCCTGGGTGCAAAGTCCCCGGAGACGGCCGTTCGCGACGCGAGCGAGGCCCTGCGCCAGCTGCTCGCGACTACCTGACCGTAGATCACACCGAGACCGGCTCTTCTACTGTGGCCTGCCCCTGGGCAATAGCGGTGCGGCAGGACCGGATGAACACATCCGACGTGGTGGTGAACATTCCGCCAAACTCTAGTTCCCGAATGGCCTGCTCGGTGCCACGCTGTACATCCACCGTGTCGTGTCCTTCGACCGCTGTCGTGCAGTCGCGCAGCAGTGTCAGGTGGTAGCCGCGGCTGGCGAACTCTTTCATGCCGTAGGGCTTATTCGGGACGCACATATTCGTTGCAAACCCGCAATAGAGGAGATACATGATCCGGCGATCTCGACAGAGCCGATGCAACTGATGGCCGGTGGCAACCACGAAGTCGTCAGGCTCGGGAGCCACTGCTGCGTCAATCATGCGCTCGGCTCTTTGTTGGTGGGTAGTCTCGATGGCCGGACTATCCGGCCGGGCCAGCGCAGCGTAGCGCCCCTCGCGTCGCCGAAACTCGCGTGGCGGCCAATTCGGTTCCTTCTGCGCTGGCGCGCTGAACTCCGTCTCGCCAGCGTAGCGCACCCACTGAGGAAAGCGCCGGGCTACGTCGTCACCCGGCGCATGTATGATAGTCACTCCTGCCCGCCGCGCCGCAGCCAGCGCCGGGGCTATCTTCCTGCGGCATATCTCCGAGGTCCGCGCAAAGTGACTCTGGAGATAGTGGAAATCCCAGGCGTCCACCACAACGACGGCGGCCTGGGCGGTGGGGATAGAGAAGGCCTGCTCGTGGTGGGCATAGTTGTGCTCGTCGCCCGGCACGTCGGCCGGCGTCAGCAGCCAGTAGTAGCGTAAAGGTAGGTCGAGAGTAGTCATTGCAAGCTCCTCGATAACTTCACGGCGTCCGCGTCCGGCGAGGCTTACCATACCACGCCGCAAGGGGGCGGATGCCGGGATAACGATCAACTGCATCGGCTTGCCGGCCAGCACTGTTGACGCGCTGGAGGTGGTGGATTATGCGGCTCCGACACGTCGGTAGCCAGAGCCGACGCACGGCACGTAGACTGGATAGCGACGGCAGTGGCAGGAGGACGTGTGACGACGGATGACCAGGTTGATCGGCCGCGTGGCGTCTACCTGACGGCGGTCGTGATTACCCAGGATTCGTTTCGCGACGAGCGCGGCCGCACCCATCTCATCGGCATTTTCGACCGTCTCTCGACGCAGAGCTTCCCGCTCGCCGCCGAGTTCATGGTCTGGTGCAATATCAAGGGGCACGGTACGGCGACCGTCCGGTTGCGCCTGATTGACGCGGAAAGCGTGGAGTTAGTTTTGACTGACCCGCTGGTCGTCGAGGTGACACCCTTCAAGGGACACGAGTGGTTCTTGACGGTGCGGACGACGTTCCCAAGCCCCGGTCTCTATAAGCTCGTGGCGCTCGTAGACGACGAGCCGCAGGTTGAGGTGCCCTTGATGGTCTGGCAGGCTGGCGAAACGGCGCCCGCGGCCGAACCGGCGCCGGAAGCGTCACCCGATGAGTAAGAGTAAGCGGCAGCGGGGGCAGTGCTCCGTGTTGCCGCTGCCGCGCCGTAGACGAGGGGAGCCATGAAAGCCCCCGCGGCCATCCGCGAGCTGCAAGTATTCTGCGATCTGCCGGCCGAGGCGGCTATCCGCGAGGCGGCAGCATTTTTCACGGAGCGCGGCTTGACAATCACGCGGCAAGATGCACACTCGCTCGGTCTGCGTGGCCCATCGGCCGCGGCGGCGCCCGTGACAAGCAGTCAGGCCGGCCCATCCGCCGCGCTACCCAGCGGGCAGCAGCCGCGTTGGCGACCGGCGGGCTGGGCGCCGCTGATGCAGCGGGAGAATCCGGGCACGATGCGCGATGCTGGCGCAGTGGCGGCGGTCACGGCCCAGGTGGACCCCGGCAAATGCCGCGTCTGGCTGACGGTGGAAGGGCAAGGCACAGTCGCGGCCGCAGCGGCCGCGCTGGTCGCGCATTGGCGCCCGCGCAGCACAGTCGCCGCGGCCGCGGTCACGGCCAAAGAGCGCAACGTGTTCACCGCGCGCGGCTGGGCCGAGCGTGAGGCTGCCGTGCGTGCCAACTGGCGGCGGAGCGGGGTGCCACCGGCCGAGGTCGAGCAACGCCTCGCCAAGCTCCGGCAGCGCTGGGCGCACATCGCCAACAAGACGGAGCCGGAAGACGAGTGAGGCCTAGTCCCGCCAGCGAGTGATCTCCACGACGGCGGCGGCGAGGATACTGCCCTTGATCGGCACTTCCGGCTTGCGGAGGCGCACCCGCACTGCCGCCACCGGCGTCTGACTAAGCACGGCTGCCGCGATGCGCGCGGCGACGGCCTCCAGCAGTTGACAGCTTGGTCCTTCTACGATGTCGCGCGTCAGGCGATAGAGCTGGGCATAGCTGACGGTATCCCGGAGATCATCGGTCTCACCGGCCCGGTGCAGATCATAGGCTACCGAGAGGTCCACGATGAAACGCTGACCAAGCTGCTGCTCGGCCGGATCAACGCCGTGATAGCCATAGAAGGCCATCCCCTCCAGGTGAATCCAGTCGGTAGGGTTCGTCTGGGTTAGCGAGATAGTCATGGGTCTACACAGACGATACCGCCGGTCATGTGGCGGCGGCTACGGTCAACGGTCGAGCGAGCGTGGCATACTTTAACTGCTGAATGGGGGCAGCATGCTGTAGCCCTCTACGTATGGAGGAACCGCACTGTGAACACACTCGATTACGACCTGCTCGTCGTTGGCGCCGGGCCGGCCGGCCTCTGTGCCGGCATGTACGGCGGACGAGCGAAGCTGAAGACCGGCATCTTGGAAAAGGGCGTGCCGGGGGGCGAAATCCTCAACACCGATATGGTCGAGGACTACCCCGGCTTCTTGAGTATCACCGGTCCGGACTTGGCGGCCAAGTTCGAGGAACACGCCCGCAAGTTCGGGGCGGAGATTATCCCCGACCTCGCGCTCGAAATCTACTCGGAGGGCGACCAGCACATCGTTGTCGGCGAGGAGGGCACCTATCGCGCGCCGGCGTTGATCGTGACCGCCGGTGGCAACCCTCGGAAGCTGGGCGTGCCGGGCGAGGAGCGCCTGAGCGCCCGCGGCGTCTCGTACTGCGCCGTGTGCGACGGCCCGTTCTTCGAGGGCCAGGACATCGCCGTTGTCGGCGGTGGTGACGCCGCGGTGGAGGAAGGGACCTACCTGACGAAGTACGCCCGCAAGCTGTACGTCATCCACCGGCGCGACGAGCTACGGGCGCAGAAGATCATTCAGGAGCGCCTCTTTGCCCAGCCGAACGCCGAGGTGATCTGGGATACGGTCGTGGACGAGATCGGTGGCGAGCAGCGGGTCGAGTACGTCACCTTGCGTAACGTGAAGGACGGGAGTACGCGGCGTCTCGACGTGGGCGCAGTGTTCATTTTCATCGGCTTCACGCCGAACAGCAACATCTTCCGCGACCATATCGAGCACACTGAAGCCGGCTATCTCATCACGAACAGCCTCATGGAAAGCTCTATCCCCGGCATCTATGCTGCCGGGGACATCCGCGAGCAGCTTGCCAAGCAGGTTACGACGGCCGTCGGGGACGCGACCACGGCAGCGCTGGCCGCGGAGAAGTACATCGAAGCGCAGCGCCACGAGGCAGCACACGCCGCCCCGGCGGCCGCCGGCTGACGGCGGCGTATCGGCATCGCGCCTACGCTCCGGCCCCTTCCCGGTAGGAAAAGGGTATCTGCACGGCAGCCGCTCTGGCAGGAGCACAGTGGCCTATCTCGAGGAAGACCCCTGGGACGAGCCGGACGAAGGGGGCGACGCCGCAGAGCGTTCCACCTGGCGGCGGCCGCTCTTGCAGTGGCTGCTCACGGTCGTCGGGATCGTGTCGTTGGGCCTGGGCCTCGTCCTCGTCATGCCCGGCTTGCCATTGCCGGGGCCACGACCCATCCTCGCTATCGTGCTCCTCATCTCGGTAGGAGCGTGGCTGCTGCGTCTAGCATGGCAGCGGTAGGGGCGCGTGCCGCGATGTCCTCTCAGCCGTCAGGCCGGAACAGCAAGAGCAGGATCAGCACGGTCACGCCTACGGTGATAGCGCTGTCGGCCAGGTTGAAGACGCTGAACCCCGGCACTGCGATGAAGTCCACGACGTAGCCCAACCGCACGCGGTCGAGCAGGTTGCCGAGCGCGCCGCCCATCTGGAGCGCCAAGGCAGTGCGGAGCAGGAACGCGCGACCACGCAGCGCCCGGTAGTAGAACACCACCGCCGTCATAATAGCGAGAGCTATCGGGATAAAAAAGTCCCCAAGCTCACGGAACAGGCCAAAGGCCATCCCCGTGTTTTCTATGTAGCGGAGAAATATGAACCCCGGCACGACGACGATCTCCCGGCCCGGGTCGGCGCCGGCCGGGCCAATCGTGACGGTGATGATGTATTTGGTCAGTTGGTCCAGCAGGCACAGGGTCACGGCGGCGCCGATCAGAAATCCGTAGCGCCGAGCGGCCGAGGCCCACGCGGGCGCCCCGACCGAAGCACCAGCCTCGCTCACCGCCGGCTGCTGGGTTGAGGGCGCCATATCGCTCATTATGCTACCGAACCGGCGGCACTCTCGACGGGGTAGCCTTCGTCGTCGAGCAGCGCCTCAATGTGCGTGAGGGCCGTCAGGCGCTCGTCATACTCTACAGTAACCTGCTTCTCGGCAACGTCCACCTGCACGGCGGCGATGCCCGGCTGGGGCGTCAGCGCCTGCGTGATCGCGTGCGCGCAGTGGTCACACGAGATGTCCGGCACGTGTAGCTCGGTCGTGGCCATTGGTCTTTGTCCTCTCCGTTGGCGGACTGCTACTGCCTGACACGCCAGAGCCGCACCATCATATCCCTACCGGAGGTATCGGAGGGTGCGGCTCTGGCGCGTCACCTCAACCCATATCCTGTGCTAGCTCGACCCAGCGACGCTCCCGCGACGAAGCCAGCACGGCCTCGGCCGCCCCCTGCGCCCAGAGACCGTCGGCAAACGTCGGAAAAGCAGTGTCCTCTCCCTTTAGTGTACGCACGATCCGCGCGAGATGGAAAGCGGGATACTCGTCAAAGCTGACCGCGAGCGTGGGCGGCGGCGGTAGCAGCGTGAAGCTGCCGCCCGGCTTGGCGAAGTGTACCTCCGAGGTACCCTGGCGCTCGTCAATCGCCACGACGCTGCCGGCGCTGCCGTAGAGGGCAACGTGGCGGTAGGTCTGACGACCGTGGGCCACCTGGCTCAGTTGCATCAGCCCGGTCACGCCATTCCGCAAGCGCACGAGACAGGAGGCCGTGTCGTCGGCGGTGACTCGGGCGCGGTCGCCCTGCGGCCCGGCACGCTCGCCGACCACGATCTCGGCCTGGGCACACACGGCGGCGATGTCGCCGAACCACCAGCGCAGGAGGTCCAGCATGTGTGTCCCGATGTCCAGCACCGTGCCGCCGCCGCGCTCCGCCTGCATCCGCCACGCGAGCGGCAGCGCCGGGTCGGCCCTCACACCCTGGAGAAAGAGGATGCTGAAGTGATAGATCGAGCCGAGCTGCCCGGTAGCGAGCAGTTGCTCGACCTGCCGATAGGTTGTGCTCGACCGGTATGAGAAGTTGACCGCCGTCGGTACGCCGCGTCGCGTGGCCGCCGTATGCATCTCGCGTGCTTGGGCTACCGTCGGCGCTAGCGGCTTCTCGCAGGCCACCGCCAGGCCGCGCTCCAACGCCGCCATGACCAGCGGGTGATGGGCGTCGTTGGGCGTGGCGACGAACACCGCATCGAGCGGCGTCTGCGCCAATAGCTCGACATAATCGTCATACACGGCGCTTATGCCAAACTGCGCGGCGATACGCTCCGTCTTGTCGCGGGTCGGACCGAAGAGCGCCACCACCTCGGCGTCCGCGCACGCTGCCAAGCCCGGCAGGATGACGCGCTGCGTGAACGAGCCAACGCCGGCGACGGCAATGCGGAGGGGGTGAGTAGTGCCAACCATTAGTCGCTCAATGGTGGCCCGGCGGCGGCGGCCGCGGCCAGTGCCGCATCGCACTGCGCTCGCAACTCCGCCCGCGCTGCCGCCGGCGTTTCGTCGAGCGGCACGAGCCACGTCTCATCTTCGGCACGGCGCTTGAACTCGACGGCCTGCTGCTTCAGGTTGCGGGGGCTGACCGTCAGCCGCAGTGGCATACCGAGGAGGTCGGCATCATTGAACTTGACCCCCGGGCTTTCGGGGCGGTCATCGTAGAGCACGGAGAGGCCGGCAGCCTGCAAGTCCGCATAGAGTTGTTCGGCTGCGGCGACCACCGGCTGGCGATTCAGGTTCAGGCCAACTAGATGCACGTCGTAGGGCGCAATCGGCGCCGGCCAGATGATTCCCTTGCTGTCATGGCTCTGCTCAATGGCCGAGGCGATCATCCGCGTGTGGCCAATGCCGTAGCAGCCCATATACATGGGCCGCTCCACACCGTCCGTGCTCAGGTACCGCGCGCCCATCCGCTCGCTGTAGACCAATCCGAGCTTGAAGACGTGACCCACTTCGATGCCGCGCGCCAAACTTAGCGTGCCATCGCAGTACACGCAGCGGTCGCCAGGACGAGCGGAGCCGATGTCTACCACCATATCGGCCGTGTAGTCGCGGCCGTAGTACACGTTGCGGAGGTGCCAATCCGGGCGGTTGGCGCCAGCTACCAGATTACCGGCCTCGGGGACCGAGCTGTCCACGACCACCCGCACACCCTCCAAGCCGACGGGCGACGCCGACCCGGCCACCAGTCCCGCCTGCTGCACTTCCTCGTCGGTCGCCAGCCACAAGTCTACGCACTTGAGCGCGTTGGTGAGCTTGATCTCGTTGACCGGGATGTCGCCGCGGATCGCTACGAACACCAGCGCCGGCTCGGTCACGCCGGTACCGTCTGCGCGGGCATGGGTGCAGCTATAGAACACCGCCTTCAGCGTGCGGTGGGCGGGAAGGTCGAGGTAGGCGGCCAAGTCCTCAATCGTCTTGATGCCCGGGGTCTCGACCTCCTCCAGGAGCGCCGGCGGCTCGTCAACCACCTCGCGGACGAACTCCGCGCGCTCCAAGTTGGCAGCGTAGTCGCAACCGGCGCAGCGCACGATCTGGTCCTCGCCGCTATCCGCGAGCATGATGAACTCGACGCTCTCCTTGCCGCCGATGGCGCCACTGTCGGCCTCTACCGGGATAGTGGAGAGGCCACAGCGGGCAAAAATACGCTGGTACGCCCGATACATAGCGCGGTAGGAGCGATCCATCGCCGCCTCGTCGGTGTCGAACGAGTAGAGGTCCTTCATCGAGAACTCGCGGCCGCGGATCAGGCCGGCGCGGGCGCGTGGCTCGTCGCGGAACTTCGTCTGAATCTGGTAAAGCCGCAGCGGCAAGTCCCGATAGCTCCGCACCGTGCGACGCACGAGATCGGTAATCACCTCCTCGTGCGTCGGTCCAAGGCACAGCAGCCGCTCGCGGCGATCCCGCAGGCGAAACAGGACATCGCCCATGACCGTATCGCGACCGCTTTCGCGCCACAGTTCGATAGGCTGCACCACCGGCATCAGCAGCTCCTGCCCGCCGGCGGCAGTCATCTCTTCGCGGATGATCTGTCCGACCTTCTGCTCCACTCGGAGGGCCAGCGGGAGCAAGCTATACACGCCGGCGGCGAGCTGCTGAATGAGACCAGCGCGGAGCATGAGCTGATGGCTGATGGTATCGGTATCAGCCGGGACTTCCCGCTGGGTACGGCCGAAAAGGCGAGAGAGACGCACTGCTTTCCCCCTGGAGGGTCGTTAGGATTGGGCCAGGGCTTCCGCGCACCGTAGGGAGCCGTGCTGGCCCTAGTACAGGTTCATCATAGCTCAAGGTCGCCATCATTCACCACTAGGTCCGGCTGCGCGCACCCGGAGCAGCGCCGGCCGGAGCGGTACACTGTAGTCAGTGCAACGCGCCGAGGGAGGTGGCGACACCAGAGCCGCACAATCAGATGAAAATGGGTGGTGCGGCTCTGGCACGCCAAAGATGACTATTCCGCTCCTACTGGATACGGACATCGGCGACGACGTAGACGATGCGTTCGCCTTGCTACTTGCCGCTCGGCAGCCGGCGATAGAGCTGCTGGGCGTCACGACCGTGTACGGTCCGGTCCAGGAGCGCGCGCTCATTGCCCGCAAGCTGCTTGACACTGCGGGCCGGGGCGACGTGCCGGTCGCGGTCGGGGAGGGGATCACGCTCGCCGGCCGCGACCCCGGCCGCGTGCTCACCTCCGGCCAGGGTTACGTGGACCTCGCCGAATGGGAGCGACTGGCGGCCGCGCTGCACCCGCAGCCGGGCGTGGATTTCCTGATCGAGACGGTGCTCTCAGCCCCGGAGCCGCCGGTGCTCGTGGCCATCGGTCCGCTGACGAACGTTGCGGCCGCCCTGCGCCGCGAACCGCGCCTGGCGCGGCGTCTGCGGTCGCTGATCCTTATGGGGGGACGCCTCGGTGAGCACGCCGATCTGGGTGAGCACAACTTCAACAGCGACGCGGCGGCGACACAGGTGGTCATCGAGAGCGGCTGCCCACTGTGGATTGGTACCTATGAAGTCACGCGGCAGGCCTGCATCGGCGAGACGGAGCGCGCTGCCCTGCGCGCCACCGGTGACCCGGCGTGTCTGGCGGTGGCGGCGATGCTCGACTTGTATCTGCAGGAGCAGCGGCGCCAGGCCACCTCGATGTACGACCCGGCTACGCTGACTCTCGGCTATACCGACGAGTTCATCACCCTCCGGCACGGGCGCTTTACCGTGACCCGTACCGGCGATGACCTCACCCGACTCCACTTCGATCCCCAGGCCGCACCGAACGGCGCGGCCTCGGTGGCGATCCGTCCGGCGGCCCTGGTTGACCATCTGCTCGCGATCATCACACCAGGCTAACGCCGGAGCCGGGCGGCGAGGTGCGCGGAGGTGCGGCGGCGGTATGGGAAGACGGCGAGGTTGTCAAGCAGGAGTGACCGGTCCACGGGAACGACCGGGAACTGCCAACGGGGCCTAGCCGCTGGGCGGCGTGGGAACGATGACCACGCTTTCGTACACAGATGAGAAGACGGCCGCGAGCTGTGGACCGATCATCCAGATAATCCCGATGACGACCAGCGCGACCACGGCAATAACGAGCGCGTATTCGAGGATGGATTGTCCAAGCTCACTGCGGTTCAGCGCCAGCAGCGGCTGGGGAACGGTAGCAGAGCGCACAGACTTTTCGTGCTCACGGTTGGAGCCGGCCCCGTGCCAGCCTCCCGTACCTTCACTGGGCATTGTCTTTTCTGCTGCTCCCTTCCCAGGTGTTTCTGCGCCAAGCCCGTCCGCAGTAGCCCTGACTAGGATACTTGGCGGCGTGTCACTTTGCCAATGCTCGGACATTGGAGGGACCGACACCAGCCCTGTGCCGGCACCCGCCCGCTGCACGCATACTCGTGCAGGGATTAAAACGCGCCACGCGAGGAGCGCGTTTCGTCGCCACGATCAGCGGTCGGCCTTGGTGAGCATTTCGATAGACACGACATCCAGCATACGCAGGAACTCCCACTCATCGAGCGGCTTGCGGAATATCGCGGCAAGCAAGCCCACAACCGTGTGGTCAATCCGCGACGGGTACGTCGAGGCGACGATAAACTTGGTCTTCTTCGTATCCCAATGGGTACCCATCTCGCGGAGCACCTCTATGCCGTCGGTATCCGGCAGCACCACGTCCATGATGACCATATGGGGCTTCTCTTCCTTGACCAGATCAAACGCTCCTTCACCACGTCGCACCGCGATGGGTTGATACCCACGCATTCGCAACTCGTAACCCAGATCATCTTGCATGTCCGGGTCGCCGTCAATGACCACGATCTTGTTACTCAACTCCTCGTCCATCACCACGTCTCCCTATGCCTAACGCCGAGAATTTATAAGAGTAGTGCGGCGGCCGCGGGTACCAGCCGCGCCAGCGGCAACAAACCGTTGCCAACAGCCCCCATTATACCGCCTTTAGCCTAACCGCCGGGTGGCGCGTCCTGCATCAATCGCCGGCCAACAGCTCCCCATCGCTATCGAACAAGAACGCTCGCCGGAGTGAGCACTGAAGTCCGACCGTCTCGCCGGCCCGCCGAGGAACGCCCAGTGGCTCGCGCACCGTCAACTCCACTGCGTGCAGGCTCACGGTCACAAGCTGCTGCCGCTCTTCGTGTCGTGGCTGCACCACCTCGACAGTCGCCGTAGCCAGGTGGCCCGGATCGTCGGGCGGGAGCAAGGCGAGGTCATCGGCTCGTAGACCGACGGTGACAGGCTGACCTACCCACCCCGCCAGCGCCCGCCTATGCCCTGGCAGTTCGAACAGCGTAGTACCGACCCGCACACCGCGGCCGTCGGCTACACCGTCGAGCAAGTTCATCGGCGGCATACCGAAGAAGCCGGCCACAAAGCGGTTGCCCGGCGCTGCCATGATCTCTGCTGTCGTACCGATCTGCTCCACGCGGCCGGCGCGCATGATGGCGACGCGGTCGCCGAGCGCCATTGCCTCGATCTGGTCGTGCGTGACGTACACGGCAGTGATCCCGAAGCGGCGCAGCAGCCGCTTGATTTCGACGCGCGTGCGCCCACGCAACTGCGCGTCGAGATTTGAGAGCGGCTCGTCGAAGAGGAAGACCCGCGGATCGCGGATAATACACCGCCCCACCGCTACACGCTGCTGCTCACCACCGGAGAGATGGCGGGGCATCCGTCCCAGCAAGTGCCGGAACTCGACGCCGAGCACCTGTGCCACGCGCTTCACTCGCTCGTCAACCTCGGCTTCGCGTCCCCGCAGCTTGAAGAAAAAGCCGACGTTGTCATAGGCCCGCATGTGGGGGTAGAGGGCATAGTTCTGAAAAACTAAGCCCACGCGCCGCTGCGCCGGCTCCAGGTGGTCAACTGGCTCACCGTCGAAGAGCACGCTGCCGGAGGTTGGCGCCTCTAGGCCGGCAATGACCCGCAGCAAGGTCGTCTTGCCGCATCCCGATGGCCCTAGCACTGCAAGCGTCTCGCCGTCCGCCAGCGTGAGCTGCACGTCGTCCAGCGCAAGCGTCGCGGCGGCAGCCGGCGGCGCCGCTGCCGGCTGCGACCGTCTCCAGGGCCACGAAAACCGAGAGCGCGCCGGGGGTGCGGACGTGGGGCCAACAGTCGTCGGATCGCCGGCAAACCGCTTGGTGACGCCTACCAGCCGGATGGCAGCCATGAATCGCCGCTCACGAGAAGACTCGCCCGGCCTCGCGGTAGCGATCAATCGCCTCGGTGACGGCGCGGTTGTCAATATAAGCCAGCAGGACGGCGAGGAACAGCGGCACGACGATGATGAAGAGCACCCCGGCAACCAGCAGGACGATGCCCCGCACGATCAGCAGCCCAAGGGTCAGGCCGAGGTTGTCCATGACGAGGAAGAAGGCATTGCGCCAGATGCGCCGTACCGGCTGGTCGAACTCGACCAGCAGCGGGAATAGGTAGGGCTGGAGCGCGAACCAGACAACCAGCAGGTAGAAGAACACAATGGACAGTAAGCCTACTCCCGGTATGCCGATGGTCAGATAGAACCAGGCATTGAGCAGCAGCAATGTGCCGGCGGCCACGTTGGTCGCGGCGAGGCGCGCTCCCGACCAGAAATAGCGTCGAAAGGCGGCGCGGAAACGAGTTGGCTCCAGGAGCTCGCCGCGGACAAACTCATGCGTCACGCTGTAGAGCGCCGCGGTGGCCGGACCGGCGAGGATCATCAGCGCGAGCAGGATCGGGAACGCGAGCACCGCCGGCGTGAGCAGCGCGGCCGTGTCTCCCGAGGCCTCCAAGAGCGTCGCTTCAGTCGTGCTGGCCGTCTGCACGGGCGAAAGCAGGATGAGCAGGATGAGCAGCGCCGGCAACGTGGGCACGAACCACCGCACATTGATGAGAATCGTGCGGAACGGATCGTAATATACTTCCGCCACCGCGCTACGAAAATAGCGAAACGCCAGTCCCATGCTACTCGATCCGGTTCCTGCTTAGTTGTGCTCCACCACAGCCGGTGATGGAACGGCGGCTGTCGCGGCGCCAATGTCGGACGACTCGATCCGCACGCCGGGGACGGGGCGCGGCCACAGGATGCGCCGCACATTGGCAGCCCGCAGCGCGTCTACCAGCTCTTCCGGCCTGGGATGCAGCGCGATGATTGTACCGCCTTGACCCGCCCCAGCCAGCTTGGCACCCAGCGCCCCGGCATCCAGCGCGGCGGCAATCAGCCGCTCGTTCTCCGGTCCCGAGCCGCCGAGATCGCGCTGTATCTCGTGGTTGTCGTTCATCAGCCGACCTAACCACTCCCAATCGCGGGTGAGGAAGGCGCGTTTGCCTTCACGCGCCAGCTTGGCGATCTGCTCGTAGCCCTCGACAACGGCCCGGTCGCCTTCCAGCCAACGGTCTCGAATGGGCTTGTGTACCGCATGGGAGGAGTGCTGAATGCCGGTGTTCGCCAGGATGAAGGGGAGCGCCTGGCCGTTCCAGGCCAGCGGCTCGACCGTGGCGTATGGCTCAGTGCCGACGGGACGGTAAAACTCCTTGTCGCGGAAGTCCAGGTAGTTGAGGTGCCCGAACGTGGCCATATACTGATCCTGGTAGCCGCAGACCACGCCCAGATAGTTCAACTCAATGGAGCGGGCCACTTCTGCGAAATAGTGTGGCTCATAGTGGATGTCCTGATGGGCAGCCAACGTCCAGAGCGCCGCGGCGACCATTGCCGTCGAGGACGAGAGGCCCGATGCGAACGGCACGTCGCTCCAACACCGCACGTTCGCCCGTAGCCCATACCAGCGCTGATGGGCAATCACGGCACGCAGAATGTCGCAGTGGTCACCGGCCAGCTGCAAGTCGGCCCGGTGGCGAACAATCACACACTCCTGGTCCGACTCCAGCGATAGCTCGTCCGCCGGCTGCACACTGACATAGGCACGCTCGCCGAGCGAGCAGGAGATAACGCTCCCGCCGTACATATCGGTGGGATTGCCGATGATGCCACAGCGTCCCGGCGCCGATCCTACGAGGACTGCTTGCCCCACTGCCCCCATGCTTCTCCCCGGTATTGCGCCTAAAGCCCGGCTGCCCCTAACCCCCGGCCCCTTTCCTTTATGAAAGTTGACAACTTGATTAGGTAGTGTGTTGGCCCCCTCCCTAGCCCTCCCCCGTCCCGACGGGGGAGGGAACCTGCTGCCGGCCTGCGCCGCATTTGCCCGCACCTAGAACTGCTCGCTCAGGCCCACGAGATATTGGCGAATCATGTAGCCGTACCGCTCGTCGGCGAGGGCAAAATCAATGAACGCCTTGAAGTAGGTCTCGAAATTGCCAATGTCGTAGCGCTTCTCGCCGGCTCCTAGCGGCAGACACCGGACGCCGTCACCTTGTCTGAGCAGGATAGCAATTGAGTCGGTGAGCCATAGCTCACCGCCCCGGCCCGGCAACGTGCGGTCAATGGCGTCGAAGATCGAACGGTCGAAGATGTAGCGCGGCGTGATGGCGAGCGTACTGGGCGCCGTGGCCACTTCCGGCTTCTCGATGAGATCGTCAATCTCGAAGGCTGCGGTAGGCTGCGGTGGCGTGCCGGCCGTCGGTTGCACGATGCCGTAACGCTGCACGTCCTCGCGCCGCACCGTCTCCACGGCCAGCGTGGCGCACACGCCGCTACGGAGGTGGTCTGCCAGCATCCGCTGGATCAGGCTGGGTCGCTGCTGACTGGTGATGATCGTGTCGCCATAGGCGACGAGGAACGGCTCATCGCCGACAAAATCGGCCGCCAGCCGGATGGCATCGGCCGGCCCGCTCTGCACACTCTGGCGGGTATAGAAGAGCGCGACATCCTCCTCGAAGAAGTTCAACTCCTCGGCCAGATCGTAGGCGCCGGTGCGGACCAAGCGGCGCTCCAACTCCGTCTCGCGATCAAAGTGGTCCTCGATTGAGGACTTCTGCCGCCCGGTGATGAGGAGAATCTGAGTAATGCCGGCCTCGACCATCTCTTCGACGACGTATTGGACGGCCGGCTTGCGGCCCACCGGCAGCATCTCCTTGGGCTGCGACTTGGTTGCCGGGAGCAGCCGCGTTCCCAGCCCCGCCACCGGGATGACCGCTTTGCGGATGGGCGCCGCGCGTTCTCCGGCCATGGGTCTCCGCCTCTCTGCGTAGCAATCACGGCGCTCGACGCTACCGCTCCATTGGCCAGCCACAATAGCACAGCCTCCGCTCAAGGGCAACGCCGGCGGCGCGCTGCCTTTGCTACACTCGCTACCGGCCCGTAGGTCGGTGAGGTCGGTGCGGATAGAGCAGGCATGACTCGCACGCTAGGGGCGGTTGAACGTGGCCGGTGCCGTGGACAGTCGCCTGTGTCGGCCGCTCCCCGACGAGAACGCTTGCAGCGCTACTTGGCGCGGGCCGGCATCGCCTCGCGCCGCCGGGCCGAGGCGCTGATTCGCGCCGGTCGAGTGCAGATCAATGGGCAGCCGGCGACCGAGCTAGGGACCACCGTTGACCAGGACCGGGACCACGTGCTGGTGGACGGCCGGCCGGTAGCGGCGCAGTCGGCGGTGGTGTACCTGGCGCTGCACAAGCCGGTGGGGGTCATCACCACGCATAGCGATCCCCACGGCCGACCGACGGTGATGGAGTTGCTCCCAGCGTTCCCGGGACTGCTCTTTGTCGGTCGCCTCGACGCCGACAGCGAGGGCCTGCTGCTTGCCACAACCGACGGGCGCTGGAGCCAACGGATTCAGCATCCTCGGTACGGCTGCGAGAAGGAATATCTCGTCCACGTCACCGGCCGGCTCACCCCGCAGACGCTCCGCCGCCTCCGGCGGCCGCTCGACTTGGGTGACGGCGACCGCTCCAGCGGGGCGCACGTCACCGTGGTCGAGCGCTCCGGCGAGGATATGACCTTGACGACGCCCGCCGTGCAGCACTTGCAGGTCGTCCTCCGCGAGGGGCGCAAGCGCCAGATCAGGCGGATGTGCGAGGCCGTCGGGCTGACGGTGCGGCGACTCGTGCGCGTGCGGGTAGGTAGTGTGGAGCTAGGCAGTCTCGCGCCCGGCAGCTGGCGACATCTTACGCCCGCCGAGGTAGAGACAGCAACTGCGGCCAGGTAACGCACACCCTGACGAAAGCACTACCGTATGAGGCTGAATCCATGACCGGCCTGATAATCGCGCTCGACGGTACAGCCGCCTCCGGCAAGAGCACGGTCGGCCTGTTGGTGGCCCAGCGGCTGGGCTATACGTACTTCGACACGGGCCTGCTGTATCGCGCCATCACGCTGCTCGCCATCCGCCAGCAGGTCCGCCCGGATGACGAGCCACACCTGGCCAAGCTGGCGGCAGACATGGCCTTCGCGGTGCGAGATAAGACGGCGCTGCTCGACGGTGAAGATGTCACGGTAGCGCTGCGCTCCCCGGCGGTGAATCGCCATGTCTCGCCGGTGTCCGCGCTGCCCCAGGTGCGTGCGGCGCTGCTGGAGCAGCAGCGCCGGCTCGCCGCGCCCGGCGGTGTCGTCATGGTAGGACGCGACATCGGTACCGTAGTCCTGCCGAACGCGCACCTGAAGCTCTTTCTCACAGCCAGCATTGAGGCACGCGCCCAACGACGTTTGCAGGAGCAGCGGGCCAAAGGCGAGGACGTCACCTACGCGGCAACGTTGGCGGCGCTACAACGGCGCGACCGTCTCGACAGCAGCCGGCGCACGGCACCGCTGAAGCCGGCGGCTGATGCTATGATGCTAGATACGACGTGCCTGTCGGTATCGGCGGTTGTCGAGCAGGTGCTGGCTGCCGTGCGCCGTGTCGCAGCGGAGCACCCCGCGGCCGACAGCGGGGATGACCAAGAGCGGCCGCTGTGCCTGGAACATTCACCACAATAACGAGCATGAATCCGGCGAATACCGTGCGTGCCAGGTCGTACCCGCGCTTCCTGTACATTGTGTACTACGCGATAATCCCCGTTGTGCGGCTGGTGGGCCGGCTGCTCTTTGCAGTGCGAGTTACCGGCGGTGCCGACTTGCCACGCGCCGGGCCGGTGCTTATCGCTGCCAACCACCTCAGCTACTTCGACATTCCCTTCCTGCTCATCTTCCTGCCACGCCCACCCATCTTCATCGCTAAGTCGGAGGTCACGGCCTTCCCGTTCGTAGGATGGCTGTTGCATCGGCTGGGCACGGTCTCGATCCGGCGCGGGCAGTCGGATCGCCGGGCCATCCGCCATAGCCTGGCCGTGCTGGAGAATGACGACGTACTCTTGATCTTCCCGGAGGGCACTCGTAGCCGCCGCCCCGGGCTGTTGGCCGGCCTGCCGGGAGTGGGGTTACTGGCACGTCGCGCCGGGGTCCCGCTGGTGACCGCGGCGATCACCGGTACGGAGAAGCTCACGCTGCGGTCATTCTTCCGCTGCGGCCTCACGCTGACCATCGGCTCGCCGGTGATGTTGGAGGCGCTAACCCCGAACGGCCGGCGGGCAACCGCCGCCGAGATTACGGAGGCGCTGATGCAACAACTGGCGGCGCTGATGCCACCGGAGTATCACGGCCACTATGCAGACGTGGAGCGCGCCGAAGGCGGCACCAGCGTACTTGTAGGGCCGGGACAGGATTAATCATGCCTATCGTTCCTAACCCACTCGGCTGGCCGGTCCTCATCATCGTGGTCGTCGTCATCATTGTCGGTACCGCCTACGTCATGTGGGACGAAAGCAAGCATCCCGCCGAGGACGGTGGCGAGCGCAGCGACCCTGATTGATGGGGCTTTGGTGGGTGATACATAAAAGACAGGGGAGTGTAGAGGCGTGCTTCACCGTGCCGTCTCCCTGCCCCCTCCCTAACCCTCCCCCGTGCTGACGTACAGGAGAGGGAACGTGCTGTCCCCCCTGCCGACTGGTACTTTGCAGATATGCCCTAGCTCACCAAATCCACGATCACCGGGATGAGGGCCTGCAACTGCGCCTCACGGTCCGCCAGCGTTGCCGATAGCACACGCACCTGCGGTGGATTGAAACGCCCCGGGTGACCGTAATCGGTCTGTTCGAGCGCGGCCCGACTCCCGCCCACCTCGACCGTTATCCAGCGTCGCACTACCGGGTCCGGGGTCCCGTGCGAGCGATGGTGGGCCGGCAGTATTTCCTGCACGAATGATACGTTTACCAACTCATTCCCAGGGCTAGACACCCCGTCGGTCGCGGGCATGAGCACACTCCTCTGCACAATCGCCAGTGCCTTGATGTCCTGTCGTTGTTAGGATACCAGTAACCCCCTGAGAGGACGCGATGCGACAGCAGCTTGAACGTGTACGTGGCACGAACGACTGGTCACCCCCGGACGCCCGGCAGCTACACGACCTCGTGCGGGCACTCGGCGATAGCTTCGCCAGCTACGGCTACGAGCACATCGAAGTCCCGATCCTGGAGCATACCGACCTCTTCCGTCTCAAATCGGGCGAGGACATCTTGACCAAGCTCTATGCATTTCCGTATCGGGGCCGCGACCTGTGCCTGCGCCCGGAACTGACGGCCTCCGTCGGTCGCTACTACGTGGATCGCTGCCAAGCCGCGGCGCTGCCCCAACGCTTTGCGTATGCCGGGCCGGTGTTCCGCTACGAGCGGCCGCGCCAGGGACGCTACCGCCAGTTTACCCAGTCCGGCGTCGAGCTGATCGGACCGGAGGGGGCGGCGGCCGATGCCGAGCTGGCCGCGCTGGCCTGGCAGGCGCTGGCCCGCCTCGGGCTGGAGGACCATCGCCTGGAGATCGGTCATTTCGGAGTGATGGCTGCCCTGCTGCGGGGGCTGGGACTGGACGACCGCGCTCGCAGCTTTGTCATCGCCAGTGTGCAGGACTTGCGGAAGGCCGAGCGGGGACGTGCTCAGGTGGACGCTCGGCTCGATGAGCTATTCGGCACCGGGGCGGCGGATCAGGCGCCGGGCGCGGCGAACGCCGTGGACCGTCGGCAATCGGACGATCCGCTGGCCACCCTGCGCCGCCTGGTGGCCGGTCTGGACGAGCAGCGCGCCCGCGAGTTGATCCTGGGGCTACTGCAAGCCAGCCACGTCAGCGTCGGGCGCACCCGGTCGGCCGAAGACGTGGCGGCCGGCCTGCTCCGCAAGCTGCGCTGGCAGGACCAGGCGCCCGGTATTCGTCGCGCGCTGGAGCTGGCGGAACGGCTGCGCGCCGTGCGTGGCAGTCCCCCGGAGGCTTTCGAGCGTATCCGCTACGTACTCACCGACTACCGGCTCGACCATGCGCCGCTGCACCGGTTGGAAGCGGTCAGCAGGCAGCTTGGCGCCTACGGTGTGCCGCCCGCGGCCATTACCGTCAATCTCGGCTTGGGGCGCGGCCTGCCGTACTACACCGGGATGGTCTTCGAAATCTACGCCGCTGGCCTTGGTCCGGCCCAACAACTGTGTGGCGGTGGCCGCTACGACGGCCTGCTACGGCTGCTTGGGGCCAATGCCGACGTGCCTGCGGCCGGCTTCGCCTTTGGCGTCGAGCGGGTCAAGCTGGCCTTGGATCGTCACGCCCGGCCGGCGTCCCGCCCTACGACGCAGGTCCAGATCATTCCACTCGGCGGCGACGATTGCGCCTACGCCGTGACCGCGGCGGAGCGGCTGCGTCGGGCGGGCCTGCGCGTGGAGCTAGAGTTGATGGGGCGCGGGATCAAGGGCACGCTCCGGCAAGCCGCGCGGCGGGGTATTCCCTTCTGCGGCATCGTCGGGCCGGAGGAACGGCAAGGCGGGACCATCACCATTCGCAATATGACTGCCCACCAGGAGCAGCGCGTGGCGCTCGCCGAGGCCGCACGGTACTGTCATGCGGACGCGGAGCCGGGCCACGCTGACCGGCGAGCCGGCGACGAAGCGGCGGCAGGTGCGTTATGAGCGGCCAACTCCGCGGCAGCGACAAAGCGACGGGTCAGGTGCGCGTGGCGCTGCCGAGCAAGGGGGCACTGGAGGAGCCGGTCCTCAAGCTGCTCGCCGACTGCGGGCTGACCGTTCGGCGCGTCAACTCCCGGCACTACAGCGCGACCATCGCCGAGCTACCCACGGTTACGGTGCAGTTCCAGCGCGTGCCCGACATCGTGAGCATGGTCGAGGCCGGTGGGGCGGACCTGGGCATTACCGGCTACGACCTCGTTGCCGAGGCGCGTGACGAGAGCGTTGAGCTGCGCGTGCTGCATCCGGCGCTGCGGATTGCCGAGTGCGACTTGGCCCTCGCGGTACCGGACGATTGGCTCGACGTGGTGACGATCCGGGACCTCGCCGACCTCGCCGCGACCATGCATGCCGCGGGCCGGGTGCTGCGGGTAGCGACAAAGTTCTCCAATCTGACGCGCGACTTCCTGTACGACAAGGGCATTACGCACTTCACGCTGGTCCCCGGGCACGGTGCGCTGGAGGCGGCGCCAACGACGGGCGCCGCAGACATCATCACCGACTTGGTGACCACCGGAACCACGCTCCGCGAGAACCGGCTCAAGCAGATCGGCGGCGGGACAATTCTGCATTGCCAAGCCTGTGTCGTCGGCAACATCCGGCGACTGCGCGAGGACCCGGCTGTCCGGGACGCAGCACGCACGTTGCTGGAGCTGATCGAGGCGCATATGCGCGCCGCCGGCTACTTCGCGGTCACGGCCAACGTCAGCACGGAGTCGGCAGAGGCCATTGGTCGCCAACTCCTGCGGCGGCCGGAGCTGGCCGGGTTGCAGGGACCGACGGTGAGCAAGGTCGTCGCCAAGACGCCGGGGCAGCACGGCTGGTATGCCGTCCGCGTGGTCGTGCGCCAGGAGTCGCTCTTGCCGCTGGTGGACTATCTTCGCCGGGCCGGCGGCACGGACGTCACGGTGAGTCGGCTCGACTACGTGTTCGGTGACCGCAGCCAGTACTACCAGGCCCTGACCGAGCAATTGAAGCGGACCTAACCCCCGGCCCCTTCCCTGATGAAGGTTGCCAACTTAATCGGGTAGTGGGGCATCCCCCTTCCCCAGTTCTATCCCCGTTCCGCAGGGGGCCGGCACCGGCTTCCCTCCCCTGGAGCTTGCTCCGGGGGAGGGTGAGGGAGGGGACCAGACCACTACCTCATCAAGTTCGCAACTTTCATCAGGGAAGGGGCGTCCGCCGTAGAGGCGTCCCTTGTGGGCGCCCTGGTAGACTCCCCGCCGGCCGCTCAAGCGTCGGCCAGCCTGGCCTGCAGGAAGGTCGCGACATCGGTCTGCGGCAGGGTAGTTTGGTCGCCGGAGCGCATGTCTCGGATTGTGGCCTGTCCGGCGGCGACCTCATCCGGCCCGAGGAATACCGCCCAGGGGATGCCCCGCTGGTTCGCTTGGCGTAGCTGGGCGCCAAGACGGCGCGTCTCCAGGGGCAGTTCGGTATTGATGCCGGCGCGGCGGAGCGAGGTGGCGAGAGCAAGACTGTCTTTGAGATGATCGCCGTCGAAGACGGTCACGAGCACGTCGGTGATCGTGCGGGTCGCGCCGGTGGCGGCACCGCCTAGCTCTTCGAGCACGTCAACGAGGCGCTCGATTCCGAACGATGTGCCGGTGGCCGGCTGCCCTCGGCTCGTGAACATGCCCAATAGCTCATCGTAGCGCCCGCCACCGGTCACGCTGCCGATAGGACGGCCGTTGACGAGCTGGCCTACTTCCGTCTCGAAGATCGGACCGGTGTAGTAATCCAGGCCACGAGCCAGCGACAGATCCACTTGATAGCAGTGTGCCGGCACTTCCAACGCTTCGAGATAGCCGATGACATCCGTAAGCTCGGTGATCCCGGTCGCCGCGAGGCGAATCTCGCTGAGGGTGCCTCGCAGGTCGAACAGCACCTCATCGGCGGGGCCACGGAGCGCGACGAGATCGAGGAGGCGCGTGGCGGTCTCCTCGGAGAGGAACGGCTCCCGCCGCCCGTGGTCCGGCGGCTCGGAAACATCGGCATCGGCGGTCCCAAAGCGGGAGTCACCGACTTCCCGCGTGAGTAGCTCCTGCATCACCCCGTCGCGCCCGATCTTATCGAGCTTGTCAATCGCCCGGAAGATGTCCGGCGCATCCGCATCCGGCACGCCGGCATACTGTGCCAGGCCGGTGAGCAGCTTGCGGTTGTTCAGGCGTACCGTGAATTCGCGCAGGCCCAGCGCCGGCAGGACCGTCGCGACGAGACCGATGATCTCGGCGTCGGCCAACATGCTGGCGCTGCCGACAATATCGGCGTCGCACTGCCAGAACTCGCGGTAGCGGCCCTTGCGGGGCTTGTCCGCCCGCCAGACCGGCTGCATCTGGTAGCGCTTGAAGGGCTTCGGCAGCGTGGGGTACATCGCTACGACCCGGCAGAGCGGGACGGTGAGATCGTAGCGCAAGCCGACGCGCCGACTGCCCCGGTCGCGGAACCGGTAGACAAGCTGATCGCCTTCAGGGCCGTACTTGCCTTCGAGCGTCTCCGCCAGCTCGATGGCGGGCGTCTCCAGCGGCTCGAAGCCAAACCGCTCGAAAGCAGTCCGAATGACCCCGGTGACATGCTGGCGCAAGAGCATCGTCTGGGGCAGAAAATCGCGCGTGCCGCGCAGAATACGGGGCTTGATCTTTGCGCTCATAGCGCCTCCAATATGTAACGACTCCTGGCCGGTAGGATGTCCGATTGCCCGCAGCCGCACGTTTGCCCTATCGCGGCGCTCTTGCTGCTAAGGTGGCGACGGCGCAGACAGCGAGGATACTACGAGAGCCAAGCCGGAGGGAGGGGAACGCTACGGGTGGAGTCTGCGTGTGGGGGAGGTGACGGGAGTCGAACCCGTGCCGCTGGTTCCACAGACCAGAGTCCTAACCGCTGGACCACACCTCCCACGCCGCTGCATCTCGCAGCCATCGCGGGCACTACCCGATTTTACCAGGGGAGACACAGGAGCGACAACCGGCGAGTGGCTAGTGACCAGGGGTAGGTAAACGGGGAGAACACGCCACCGTAGGGGCACGGCATGCCGTGCCCCTGCCCTGGGTGCCAAGCGCGCGGGCACCCTCCAGCAACCAATACCTACCCCTGTGAGGGCTACCCGGCCGGCGCGGCCGATGCTTCTGCTTTGGGGGTGGGCTGGCCGAACAGCACCGGCGTAGCCTCGTCCTCCAACGCTGCGGGAGCGTCGTCTTCGCCGCCCTCGCTGCTGTCCGCGGGGCCGGCTTCGAGCAGCTCCTTTTGACGCTGGCGCTCCAGGAGCGTCTGCATTCCGGTCCCGGCGGGGATCAGCTTGCCGATGATGACGTTCTCCTTCAGGCCGAGGAGCTGGTCGGTGCGACCTTCGACGGCCGCCTCGGTAAGCACGCGCGTGGTCTCCTGGAAGGAGGCCGCCGCCAGGAGGCTGTCGGTAGCCAGCGACGCCTTGGTGATGCCGAGCAACACCGGCTGCGCGGTGCTTGGCTCGCCGCCCTCGGCGAGGGTCTTCGCGTTCATCTCTTCGTACTTGAAGCGATCCACCAACTCACCGGGCAGGAGGCCCGTGTCGCCCGCCTCGTCAATGCGGACCTTGCGGAGCATCTGCCGCACGATGACCTCGATGTGCTTGTTGTTGATGGACACTGCCTGACCGGAGTAGACCTTCTGCACCTCCGCAGCCAGGTACTCCTGCACCGCGCGCTCGCCCTTGACCGCCAGCAAGTCCTGCGGGCTGACCGGCCCTTCCGTCAGTTGATCGCCGGCCTCCACCTGCTGGCCGTCCTCGACGCTGATACGGGCCGTTGCCGGCACCGAGTATTCGGCATCGCTCGGCTCTTCCCAGCGCACGATGACCCGCTGGTCTTCGCGCACGATCTGACCCTGCGTGGTGGCCCGCAGCTGCTCCGTCTCGACCGGCACGAGGCTGTCCGCACCGTCCGCAACGGCCAACTGCTCCGATCCGTCGGCGGCTTCCGATGCAGCCGGAACAACGCGCTGGGCCACCACGTCCCCCGGATCAACCTCATCACCGTCCTGGACCACGATCTCGTAGCCCTCGGGAACGTCCAGCGCTTCCGTCAGGACCTGGACGTTGGTCACGTGAATCTTCCGCGGCTCGCCTTCGATGATCTCCGCCTTGCCGTCAATCTCGCTGATGAGGGCCATCCCCTTGGGCACACGCGCCTCGAACAGCTCCTCGACACGCGGCAACCCGCTGGTGATGTCCTCGCCGGCAATACCGCCGGTGTGGAAGGTCCGCATGGTCAACTGGGTGCCCGGCTCACCGACGGATTGCGCGGCAATGATGCCGACCGCGGTGCCGATGGTGACTTCCTGACCGTCGGCCAGATTGCGTCCGTAGCACTTGACGCAGAGGCCGTGCCGCGCTTCGCAGGTCAGCGGCGACCGCACGTTGACGCTGGTGATCCCGGCATTCTCGATGGCCGCCACGGCCGGCTCGTCAATCAGCGTGTTGGCTTCAACCAGCACCTCACCGGTCTTGGGATGGGCAACCGGCTCCGCGGCGAACCGGCCGAGAGCCTGCTCACCGAGGTCTTCCTGCACGGCCTGATCGGTCGGTGCCCTGAGGGTGATGCCCAGGGTTGTGCCGCAGTCGTCCTCACGAACGATGACATCCTGGGACACGTCCACGAGGCGCCGGGTGAGGTAGCCGGAGTCGGCTGTGCGGAGGGCAGTATCCGCGAGGCCCTTGCGGGCGCCGTGCGTGGAGATGAAGTATTCCAGCACGGATAGGCCCTCGCGCAGGTTGGAGCGGACGGGGATTGGAATGATCTTGCCGGTCGGCGCAGCCATGAGGCCGCGCATCCCCGCCAGCTGACGAATCTGGTTGAAGCTGCCCTTGGACGCGCCGGACTCGGCCATCATATGCACCGAGCCGAACGGATCAAGCTCCTTCTGCACCGCATCCGTCACGCGGGTCGTCGCCTCCGTCCACGCCTCGACGGTCTTCTCGTACTGCTCGCGCTCGGTCATCAGCCCGTCGTTGTACTCGGCGTCAATCTCCTCGATGAGCGCCTCGGTTTCTTCCAGGATGCCCTGCTTGGCCACCGGAATCTTGATGTCGTCAATGCCCACGGTGATCCCGGAAAGCGTGGCGTAGTGGAAGCCGACGTCTTTCACTTGATCTACGATCTCGGCGGTGCTCTCGCGGCCAACAAGCAAGAACGTGCGGGCCACGAGCTCCTTCAGCTTGCCCTTGTCCATGACGCGGTTCTCGAAACGTAGCTCCGCCGGGAGGACCCGGTTGAAGAGCACGCGGCCGACGGTGGTCGTGAAGATGCCGCCGACCGGTACGGTCTCGATGGACGTCCCGCGTCCCTGCGGCCCATCGTTGAGGACCATAGCCGCGTCGCTGTCGAAATCGTTCGCGTTGACCTGCACCTTGACTGCCGTCTGAAGACCGATCTCGCCTAGGTCGTGGGCGAGCACCACTTCGTCGAAGTCCATGAACACGCGACCGTTGGACGTGGTCCCGTCTTCTTGGAGCGTCAAGTAGTAGCAACCCAGCACCATGTCCTTCGTCGGCGCGACGAGCGGCGAGCCGTCGGCCGGGGACAACAGGTTGTGGGTGGAGAGCATCAGCTCGCGCGCCTCGCGCTGGGCTTCATCCGAGAGCGGCACGTGGACCGACATCGTGTCGCCATCGAAGTCGGCGTTATAGGCCGTGCAAACGAGCGGGTGAATCTGAATGGCGCTACCCTCGACCAAGACCACCTCGAAGGCTTGGATCCCCAGCCTATGGAGCGTAGGCGCGCGGTTCAGCAGCACCGGATGGCCCTTGGTGACATCTTCGAGCACGTCCCAGACGACGGGCCGCGCCCGCTCTACGATGCGCTTGGCGCTCTTGATATTGGGCGCATGACCACGGTCCACCAACTCGCGCATGACAAAGGGCTTGAACAGCTCCAGGGCCATCCGCTTCGGCAGCCCGCACTGGTTGATCTTCAGCGTCGGACCGACCACGATCACCGACCGGCCGGAGTAGTCAACGCGCTTGCCCAAGAGGTTCTGCCGAAAACGGCCCTGCTTGCCCTTGAGCATATCCGAGAGGCTCTTCAGCTTGTGGTTGGCCGATCCGGCCACGGCCCGGCCGCGCCGGCCGTTGTCAATCAGCGCGTCTACCGCTTCTTGGAGCATCCGCTTCTCGTTGCGGATGATGATCTCCGGCGCGCCAAGATCGAGCAGCCGCTTGAGCCGGTTGTTGCGGTTGATGACTCGGCGGTAGAGGTCATTCAGGTCACTCGTCGCAAACCGGCCGCCGTCGAGCTGCACCATGGGCCGGAGGTCCGGAGGCAGGACGGGTAAGACGGAGAGGATCATCCAGGTCGGCTCGGCACCGGACTTGCGAAAAGCCTCCACCACGCCCAACCGCTTGATCGCCCGCTTGCGCCGCTGCATCGAAGAGGCGTGAACGTCTTCCCGCAACTGGTCCGCCAGCGCGTCCAGGTCCAGCCGCCGGATGATCTCCAGCAGCGCCTCGGCGCCCATGTCGGCCTCGAAGATCGGCCCACAGGCTTCCTGCACCTCACGATGCTGGGCGTCGGTGAGTAGCGTCATCGGCTGGAGCTTCTCGATCTCCTGCCGGCGTGCCTGGACCACGCCGTCAATCGCCTCGATCTCCTCGTTCATCTTGCGTGCCAACTCGTCAATCTCGTCGTTGGCCACGCCGCGCAACTGCTCGGCCTCTTCTTCCAACTGGTTGTGCAGCTGGCGCTCTTCGAGGTCCGTCTGCCGCTCCACGTCTTCCACGTGCTGCCGCGCCGCTTCCCGCGCCGCGCTCACATGGTCGGCGGTCACTTCATCACCGGCGCTCACGATCACGACGCCGGACGGCTCGAACGCCACGGTTTCTTCGGCAGTCTGGCCGTTCAGGTCGGCGAGCGCCGCTTCCAGGGAGGGCAGGGCTGCTTCCGCCGCCGCACGGGCGCTCCCGCGGCGCTCCTGCAGCGCCGCCAGCTTGTCGCGCAACTCGGTCTCCATGCGGACCAACTCCTGGTCCACCCGCATCTCGATCACCTGCTGCTCTTCGGTGGTGGCGCGCTCCAAGGCCGCTGCCTGCTCAACGACCTCCTCGTCAAGCGCGAACAACCGCTGCCGCCGCGCCTCCTCGTCCACGCTCGTGACGATGTAGGACGCGAAATAAAGCACCTTCTCCAGGTTGCGCGGCGACAGATCGAGGAGCAGACCCAACTGGCTGGGAATGCCCTTGAAGTACCAGATGTGCGAGACGGGGGAGGCCAACTCGATGTGGCCCATCCGCTCCCGGCGCACGTTCGCTCGCGCGACCTCGACACCGCACTTGTCGCAGGTGATGCCGCGGAACCGCACGCGCTTGTACTTCCCGCAGGCGCATTCCCAGTCCTTCTGCGGGCCGAAGATGCGCTCGCAGAACAGGCCGTCCTTCTCCGGTTTCAGGGTCCGGTAGTTGATGGTCTCCGGCTTGACCACTTCGCCATAAGACCAGCGCCTAACCTGGTCCGGCGAGGCGATCATGAGGCGAATGGCATTGAAGTCGTTAACTTCCAACATGGCTTGTCCCTTGCCTCCTACTCCCGATCTTCTAGGCCTTCGAGATTGATGCCTAGCTCGGGCAACATGTCTACGCCAGAGTCTTCAACGAACTGGATTTGCTCGTTCTTCTCGTTGAGGATGTCCACATTCAGGCCCAGGCTCTGGAGCTCCTTCACGAGCACCTTGAAGGATTCCGGCACGCCCGGCTCCAGGTTCAGGTCCCCCTTCACAATGGCCTCGTAGGTCTTGACGCGACCGACCACATCGTCCGACTTGACCGTCAGCAGCTCCTGGAGGGTGTAGGAAGCGCCGTAGGCTTCCAAGGCCCACACCTCCATCTCGCCGAACCGCTGTCCACCCATCTGCGCCTTCCCGCCGAGCGGTTGCTGGGTGATAAGCGAATACGGTCCGGTGGAGCGAGCGTGAATCTTGTCTTCCACCAAGTGGTCGAGCTTCATCATGTAGAGGTTGCCAACACACACGTCTTGGTGGAACTGCTCGCCGCTGCGCCCATCGAATAGCTTGACCTTGCCGCTCGCCGGCAGGCCGGCCTGTGCAAGCTCGGCCTTGATCCGCGCTTCGCTGGCGCTATCGAACACCGGGGAAGCCACCTTCATGCCCAAGGCCTGCGCGGCCCAGCCGAGATGGGTTTCGAGCACCTGTCCGATGTTCATACGAGACGGCCCACCGAGCGGGCTGAGGATGATGTCCACCGGACGGCCATCTTCGAGGTAGGGCATGTCCTCGACCGGCATCAATTGGGCGATCACCCCTTTGTTGCCGTGCCGCCCGGCCATCTTGTCACCCTGTGACAGCTTGCGCTTGATGGCCACGCTCACGCGCACCATCGTGTTGACACCGGGCGATAGCTCATCGCCATCGTCGCGCGAGAACTTCTTGACATCAACGACCTTGCCCTGCTCCCCGGTGGGAACTCGCAAGGACGTGTCCTTCACTTCGCGCGCCTTTTCACCGAAGATCGCTCGGAGCAGCCGCTCCTCCGCGGTCAACTCGGTCTCGCCCTTGGGGGTGATCTTGCCGACCAGGATGTCACCCTGACCGACTTCGGCGCCGATATACACGATGCCGTCCTCGTCGAGGTCCTTTAGGGCATCGTCGCCGACGTTCGGAATATCGCGCGTAATCTCCTCGGGCCCGAGCTTGGTGTCGCGGGCCTCGACCTCGTACTTTTCGATGTGGATGGACGTGAACTTGTCCTCCTGCACCAGGCGCTCACTGATGAGAATGGCGTCCTCGTAGTTGCCGCCCTCCCAGAACATGAACGCACACAGGAGGTTCTGACCGAGGGCCAACTCGCCTTGATCGGTAGCCGAGCTATCGGCAAGCACCTGCCCCTGGACGACGCGATCACCGCGCGCAACCGTGGGGCGCTGATTGATCGTCGTGCCCTGGTTCGAGCGCACGAACTTCTGCAACGTGTAGACCCGCTCTTCGCCGGTGGCCGCCTCCAGCACGATGATGTCGTTGGAGGTGACGCGCGCGACCTCACCGTCATGCTGGGCGACGAGGACCTGACCGGAGTCGCGTGCTACCTGAGCTTCGACGCCGGTAGCGACGAGGGGTGATTCCGGCTGCACCAGCGGCACTGCCTGCCGCTGCATGTTCGCGCCCATCAGCGCGCGATTGGCGTCGTCGTGCTCCAGGAACGGGATCAATGAGGTGCCGATGGACACAATCTGCTTGGGCGACACGTCCATCAGGTCCACGCGCCGTCGCTCGACCGCCTGGAACTCGCCGCGATAGCGCACCGCGACGCGCGGATCGGTGAACTGGCCATGCTCGTCGAGCACGGCGTTCGCCTGGGCGATCATGTAGGTTTCTTCCTCGTCCGCCGGCAGATAGGCAATCTCGGCGGTGACGTAAGGTCTTACCGCCAGCTCGAAACCATCGCCGTCCGTCGCGGCGGCCACCAGCGCCGCGGCATGCTCCTGAGTCAGCGTGTCGCCACGCGCCAGCCCCACCAGCCCGTTGTCGTCCGCAGCCGGCGGCGGCAGCTGCAACTGTGTGGTCTCCGAGAGCACGCGCCCCACCAGCGCCGCCGGGTCCATCTCCGGCGTGACCTGCACGGTGCGCGCCACGCGCCGATACGGGGTTTCGATGAAGCCATAGGGGTTGATCCGCCCAAAGGTAGCGAGGTTGCCGATCAGGCCGATATTGGGACCTTCCGGCGTTTCGATGGGGCAGATGCGGCCGTAGTGCGAATGATGCACGTCGCGCACCTCGAAGCCGGCACGCTCGCGCGAGAGACCACCCGGCCCCAGCGCCGACAGCCGCCGCTTATGGGTGATCTCTGCCAGCGGATTGGCCTGGTCCATGAACTGCGACAACTGGCTGCCGCCAAAGAACTCCTTCATCGCCGCCGCCACCGGCCGGATATTCACGAGGCCGGCCGGTGTGGCCGTGGCCGCGTCCTGGATGGTCATGCGCTCTTTGATGACCCGCTCCATGCGCGACAGGCCGACGCGGAACTGGTTCTGGATCAACTCGCCGACGGGCCGGATACGGCGGTTGCCGAGATGGTCAATGTCGTCTGGCGTGGACTGCGGATCGTTGTTGAGTACGATCAACTCTTCGACGATCTTGACCAGGTCTTCCGGCCTCATCGTGCGCTCCCGTAGCCCGCGCGGGAGACGCAGCCGGCGATTCAGCTTGTAGCGCCCGACCTCGCCGATATCATAGCGGCGTGGATCGAAGAGGATCGATTCTACGAGGTTGCGGGCGTTCTCCTCGGTCGCCGGGTCGCCGGGGCGGAGCCGGCGGTACAACTCCATCAGCCCTTCCTCGTGGGTCCGTGCCGGATCGCGGCGGGTGCTCTCGCCGATGGTCGAGGCGATGAACGGGTGGTCCGAGTCGGTATCCACGTGCTCGAACAAGCGGAAGAGTGCTTCATCCGTACCGAACATCTGATGCGAGGCGCGCAACAGCGTTGTCACCGGGATCTTGCGGCGCCGGTCAATCTTGACGGTGATGAGATCGCGGTTCGACGTCTCGAATTCGAGCCACGCGCCCCGACTAGGGATCAGCTTGGCGCCGTAGAGCCGGCGACCCGACGTAGCGTCTTCGGTGGCCGTGAAGTAGACGCCCGGCGAGCGCACCAACTGACTGACGACTACCCGCTCGGCACCGTTGATGATGAACGTTCCGCGCTCCGTCATGATCGGGAAGTCACCCATAAAGATGCGCGATTCCTTAATCTCGCCCGTTTGCAGATTGTGGAGTCGGGCATCAACGTAGAGTGGCGCAGCATAGGTCATGTCACGGTCGCGGCACTGCTCTTGGGTGTATTTCGGCTCCTCGAACGGGTTCTCCGGAACCGTCAACTCCAGTGACAGGTTCTTCTTGGTAAAGTCCTCAATCGGAGAAATCTCGGCAAAGACATCACGCATCCCGCGCTCTCGGAACCAGGCAAACGACCGTAGCTGCACCTCAATCAGGTTGGGCATGGGCAGCACTTCCGGTGCCTGTCCGTACCAGCGGCGCCGGACACCGTTCGGCGAGGTGAGGCGCCACTCGGCGGCGGCGCCATTCCCTGATACGGCGGTTTCGGCGACGGGAAGAGTCTGAGTCATAGCTTGCTCCTCACAACTGGGAAATCATGCTCGCCGGCCGTACATGCGGGTGGTTCTGCTGGTGGGCGGCGGGACACCTACTCGACCGGGCGGAGCGAGGAAAAACGACGAAACTCAGGCGGCCGGAGATCGCACGGCCCTGCCGGAGAGCGCAAAATACCGAGGTTATCACTGGACGTAGTGTGAAGTATAGGAGTAAGTCAACGGTGCTGTCAAGCCGGTGCGCCGCCGGCTGCCCATGTTACAGTGACGAGGCACGGCGTAGCAGGGGCGACGATGCAGGAGAGCCAAGATGGTGACGGCAGCGCAATCACGGACGACGGCGGAAGTCTTCTACCCTGAGTCGGATGGCCAGCCCATGGCTGAGAGCGATGTCCACCGCGACCTGATGATTGATCTGATTGCCATGTTGCGGGAGTACTTCCACGATGATCCGCAGGTCTATATCAGTGGCAATCTGTTCCTCTACTACCAGGAAGGCAATCCCCGGCGAGTAGTCGCGCCCGACGTTTTTGTCGTCAAGGGCGTCCCCGGTGGTCGCCGGCGCATCTACAAGCTGTGGGAAGAAGGCCAGCCCCCGGATGTCGTCTTCGAGGTGACCTCCCCCAGCACCCGTGGGGAAGACCTCCGCACCAAGCACGCGCTCTATGCGCGGTTGGGCGTGACCGAGTATTTCCTGTTCGATCCGCTCGACGAGTATCTGCGGCCGCCGTTCCAGGGCTATCGGTTGGAGCAGGGGCAGTACCGGCCGCTGCGGCCCGCTGAAGACGGCTCACTGTGGAGTGCAGTGCTGGGGCTGGAGTTGCGCCCCCACGGCGAGCGCCTGCGGTTGTTCGATCCGGAGAGCCAACGGTGGCTGCCGACCCCACAGGAAGAGACGGCAGCACGGCGGGCGGCGGAGGTGCGAGCCACAACGGCTGAAGCCCGGGCCGCCGTAGAGGCCGACGCGCGGCAAGTGGCCGAGGCACGGATGGCCGCCGAGACCGAGGCGCGACAAGCGGCTGAAGCGGAGTTAGCCCGGCTCCGGGCACAACTCGACAAACTCAACCCATCCTGACAAGGGTCGGGTGGGTGTGAGGAGCCGCCCCCTACCAGGGGAAGGGGGCCAGGTGCGGTGCTCGGCACGCCAGCGGTTGCCTCAGTCGGCCGGGTTGCCCGGTGTCTCGCCGTCGCTCTCCGCGGCAAGCTGGCTGACGCGCAGCTCCGCCCCCGCGAGGAGCGTGCGACAACGATTGGCGAGCGCGGCCCCGCGTTCGTACAGCCCCAACGCCTCTTCCAACTCCAGGTCGGGGTGTCCTTCTAGGCGGTCCACGATGGTCTCCAACTCTTGGAGCGCCGCGCCAAAGGGCAGACTATCCTGCCGTGTCTCGTTGTTGCTCTCCATACGTCCACCCGTCACTTATTCGTCATCCGCTCTCGCCGGCTGCACGTCGGTCACACCGGCAATGACGGTGCCGTCGGCCAATACGATATGCAGCAGATCGCCGACACTGACCTCGCCCGCACGCGCCCGCACGCGCCCACTGACGGCATCGCGGACAATGGCGTAGCCCCGGCCCAGCACGGCCAGCGGGTTGAGTGCCGCCAGCCGGCCCTCGGCGGCCGACAGCGCCACGCCGGCACGATCCAACCGCGCCGCCATGACCTGACTCAAGTGCTCCCCGGCACTTTCCAGCCGGGCCGCAGCCGCTTGCACCTGCCCCTGTCCGGCACGGTGCAGGCGGCTGCTCAAATCGTCGAGCTGTCGAGCCAGGGCTGCACCGTCCGGCACGACCATTTCGCCGGCAGCCGACGGCGTTGGCGCGCGTACATCGGCAACGCCATCGGTGATTGTGAAGTCCACCTCATGGCCGACGGCGCTGACGACCGGCAGGCGAGAGGCCGCAATCGCACGGGCCACCCGCTCGTCGTTGAAGGCCCACAAGTCTTCAGCCGAGCCGCCGCCCCGCGCGACGATGACGAAATCGAGGTCGGGCTGGGCATTGAGCACAGCGAGCGCGCGCACCACCGCCGCCGGCGCCGCCGCCCCCTGCACGAGGCTTGGGGCCACCACCAGCTCCACCAGCGGATAGCGCCGCCCAATGACTTTGCATAAGTCTTGCAGTGCCGCGCCCTGCGCCGAGGTCACCACACCGATGCGTGTTGGCCACTCCGGCAGCGGCCGCTTGCGTTCGGCGGCAAACAGCCCTTCGGACTCCAGCCGCGCTTTGAGGCGCTGGAACTGCATGAAGAGGTCGCCGAGGCCGGCGGGTCGGTGATCGGATACGACGAGCTGATACTGCCCCCTGGCCTCGTAGACGGTGAGACCGCCTCTGACGACGTAGAGACGCCCTTGCTCTGGTGCGCCCAAAGCCAGTCCTTGCCGACGGAATAGGACGCAGGCCAACTGGCTGGAGCCGTCTTGCAGTGTGAAGTAGGTGTGGCCGGCGGCGGACGTGTAACTACTCGATACCTCGCCTTGCACCCACAGGTCGGCAAAGACCGGGTTGCCCTCCAGCGTCTCGCGTACCTGCGCCGTCAACTCGCTGACCGGCCAGATCGGAGCAGTCAACGGCTCGGCCAGCAGATCGAGCAGCGGTTCGTCATTCATGGCGCTGGAGCAGCGGCCGGCGCGGGGCGTGTGCGGAGCAGGGGACAGGGCGGGAGTTTGCCTCGCCCCTTATGATAGCGCAAGGACGGAGGCACCGACGGCGTACCGGTGGAGGGAAGGTACCGTCCCCCTGGATGCCGTGATGTTGGTAGAGACCGTCCCCCGCCGCAGCGGGGGGACCATAGGGGAGCCAACTCGACGCTACGATAAATAGCCGGGTATGCTACTCGCGCCCGGTACCACGTGGATAAGGAGGCTGCGCGATGACCGATTCGGCAATCAAACTGACGGCGCTCGCTGACTGCGCGGGGTGAGCGTCCAAGATGGGTCCAGAGGACCTGGCGCACGTGTTGCAGCCACTCAAACGCCCGTCCCATCCCGATCTGCTGATCGGTCTCGACACCGCCGACGACGGCGCCGTCTACCGCCTCGGCAGCGATACGGCGCTGATTCAGACGGTGGATTTCTTTCCGCCCATTGTTGACGACCCCTACACGTTCGGGGCGGTTGCGGCCGCCAACGCCTTGAGCGATGTCTATGCGATGGGCGGCGAGCCGTTTCTGGCGCTCGCCATCGCCGGCTTCCCCCGCGACCTGCCGCACGAGGTCATCCGGCAGATCTTCCGCGGCGGCGCCGATAAGGCCGGCGAGGCCGGCGTCATCGTCGCCGGCGGCCATACGGTCGTGGACGAAGAGCCGAAGTACGGCCTCGTCGTCACCGGGCGCGCGCACCCCACCCACCTCCTGCGGAAAGACGGCGCCCGGCCCGGCGACGCGCTCTACCTCACCAAGCCAATCGGTACCGGCGTCATCACCACCGCGCACAAGAACGACGCGGGGCAAGCCGCGCATCTCGACGCGGCAGTCGCGTGGATGCTGCGGCTCAACGGCGCGGCCGCGCGCCTCCTACGCACGCTCGCGGTGCAGGCGGCGACGGACATCACCGGCTTCGGCTTGCTCGGCCACGCGCACGAGATGGCCGCCGCTGCCGGCGTCCGGTTCGAGGTGGTGGCCGCCGATGTGCCGCTACTGGCGGGTGCCTACGACTACGCCGCGGCAGACTTCCTGCCCGGCGGACAGGAGCGCAACCGCGACTATCTGACTGCGCCGGCAGACGGCAGTGCCCGCGTGACGATAGGCGCGGACGTGGACCCACTGCGAGCAGAGTTGCTGTTCGACCCGCAGACCTCCGGCGGCCTGCTCTTTGCCGCACCTGCCACAGCGGCCACGCGGGTAGAGTCCACGTTCGCCGCCGCGGACCAGCCCGTATGGCGCATCGGCCACGTGCAATCGGGCGCCAACGTCCACGTGGTTTGAGCCGGGTGTGGCCGACCTATCGCCCCCTCGCTGCGGCGCTTGCTAGAGTTGCTGGACCGGTCCCGACGGGGGAGGGAATGGACCTTCCTACTGAGGTGGCGGGTGCTGCGCCCCTGCAGGTTCGCTAACCCTCGGCCTCAGCCACCTCGGGCTGAAAAGACACCGTCGGCTCTGCATCGCCAACCGGCAGCGTATCCAGTCGCGCGAGGCCGGCGCGGAGCGCGGCCAGCGGCGCAGCCAAGACCGCTAACCGCTCTGCCGCGAGCGTGACGCCCTGCGCGGCAGCCATCGCTTGGAGCAGCTTCACCCCCGCCGCTTCCTCATCCCGTGCCGCCATCCCCGCCGCTCCTTGTGCTCCTACCCGGTTGTAGCTTCCCGGTCATTCCCGCGCACGTGAGAATCCCCGTCCCCCCGTCGCAACGGGGGGACCAGAGGGGGGCCAGAGGTACGTGTTACCACCGGACACCTAGATTCCAAGTTCCCGGTTGATCTCGGCTTGGTAGCGGTCGGCTTGCAGCTCTTCGACCTCGGTCAAGCTCAACAGGCGGCCCTCCACAGACGACTCGATCACGGCGTAGGCCGTGGCCAGATCAAGCAAGCCTTCCTCGCCGCTGACCTCGGTGTTACCGCCGCGGCGGACCGCGTGATAGAAGTCGTACTGCTCCAGCGCAATCGGATCGGTCAGGCCGTGCGGCAGGTGGCGCTCGCGCTCGGCAGCCGGGGCATCGCTGCGGTAGACCTCGACCGCGTCGGCGCGCGTGCCGTCGTCCAGGTGCAGTCGTCCGTCGTGGTACGAGCCTCGGGACCCCCAAATGCTCCAGCCGCCGGGGACGTGGAACTGATCTCCGTGCCCGGCCCAGGAGACGACGAACTGCCCGACCGTCCCACTGCCGAAGTGCAGCGTGGCGAAGGCCGTGTCCTCGACGGTGGCCCGCACCCGCTCGACGACGTTGCCGGACGAGTCGCGGTGAACGCGCTCGCGCTCGAACGTGCGGACCAGGCCGGAGACGGCATCTATGTCACCGAGCCAGTAGCGGATCACGTTGAACCGGTGGACGCCCAGATCAATGATCGGGCCACCGCCGGCCCGCAGCTTGTCGTGGCGCCAAGCCGTCCCGGCTACGATCCGGTTCGGCGACCAATCGCCGGCGCCGACACCGCCACCCAAGGTCATTTGAATCTGGCCCAAGTAGCCCTCATCTACGAGCCACGCCACTGCGCGGGTCCGCTCGGCATAGTGGGCGTTCTCCGCCGTCGCGAGAACAAGGCCGCGCGTGTTCGCCAGGTTCACCATCCGGTTCCCCGCCTTGATGGTGATGGCCAGCGGCTTCTCTACTAGGACGTGCTTATTCGCGTCCAGCGCTGCCAGCGCAACGGTGTGGTGGGTATCGAGAGCGGTGAGGCAGAGCACCGCGTCCACATCGTCCGCCGCCAGAAGGTCACGGTAGTCGGTGTAGATGGCCGGCAGCGGGTCCGGCTGGAAGTCCGACACGTACAGGTGCGGCGCTGCCAGCGGATCCCCGGCCATATCGGTCACCGGCGGCCGCGGCGGCGGACCTTCGCCGCGCTGCCGGAACATCTCCGCGTCCTCGCGCCGGCGGGCACAGAGTGCCGTGACCACGATATGCGCGGCCCCGCTCTCCGCTAGTGCCTTCAGGCCGTGCAGATGCGCCGGTAGAATGCGGCCACAGCCGACAATCCCCAAGCGCAGCGGGCTGGTGGAGGAGAGATCGGCGCCCCGCCACGGACCGAGTGTGCGGACTGCTGATTGTGCTTCAGGCTCGTCAGAGTAACCAGGATCAACCATTGCTTCCCTCGCGTCAGAGTATGTAGCCGTTCAATATAGCAGGTGCCGCCCGATGTCTCGCCATTCAGCCTCACTCGTCGGCCGCTCCGGTCCGGGCCTCACCGGACCGGAGCACAAGCGCGGCGTCTAGTTGGTGCCGATGATAGGCCGGCCGGATGAGCGGCAGCTCGCCAACGGGAAAGGCCCGGACGTCAGCCGCATCGTCGCCGGCTCGTAACGTCCCTCCGGTGACCCGACCGAGATAGGCCGGCACCAAGAGCAGGGCACGCGGATCGTCGCGAACGAGCGTGGCCGTGACCAGCGATTCGATGGCAACCTCCAATCCGGTTTCCTCGCGCACCTCACGCACGGCGGCCACCGTCGGTTCTTCGCCGTAGGTAACAAAGCCACCGGGCAGCGCCCAGCACCCCTTGAACGGCTCGATCCCTCGCCGGATCAGCACAACCTTGCCCTCCCAAAGCACCACGACGTTCACGCCCAACTCAGGGTGAGGATAGAACGTCCACCCACAGGAGCCGCAGCGCAGCGGTGGCGCGGTGACACTGGCCAATCGAGCGCCGCACTGCGGGCAGTAGCGGAACTGTCGCAGGGGATCGGGCGGCAGCGGTGCCATCTACTTGCTCGATGCTGTTGTCCTGGCCGTGTCTCTTCTTCAGCCGGGAATCTGGGTTGCCTCGCCGACGGCCAAGACGCGCGTCTCCGCCGACAATCCGGCGGCTTGGGCGGCGTCAACGAAGAGCTGCGGGTCAATGGTGTTGTGCGGCATGACGGCGAAGTGCATCGGGATGACCACCCGCGGCGCCAGCCGGCGCGTCAGCTCCACCGCCTCCTCATAGGTCATGTTGCCGCCCCGACCATTGATGCACACGCACAGCACGTCAATGTCTCGGGTTGCCGATGAGAACAGCCGCTCGTTGAAGAGCGTATCGCCGGTGACGTAGATGCGAACGGTACGGTCGCTACGCCCCACCGTGAACACAAACCCCACCGGGTCGCCCGTATGCTCCGCAAAGACGCAGGCTGCCCGTACATCCGAACGTGCCGCGTCGCCCAACGTTAGCTCGTCACCAACCGCGACGGCATGCACCCGTCGCGCCTCCACCCCTAGCTCGCCCAACATACGAGCGCCTTCCGCCGCCGTATAGAACTCGGCGCTTGTGCGAGCGGCGACGACCGTCAGCGTCTCCGGGTCGAGGTGGTCGGAGTGGTTATGACTACTGAGGACGGCATCCACGCGCAACTCCCACGGTGGCACCGGCGGCGGGTTGAGCCGCTCGATGCGGCCGCTCCCGGCGCTGAAGTCCGTCAGATACGGATCAACTGCCCACGTCACGTCACCCGCACTGCGAAAGAGAAACCCACCTTGCCCCAACCAACGCATCGTCACGGCGCCGTCCGGCGGCCGCGCCAAGAGTTCAGTCACTCCATCTCTCCATCCATCACTGCTGCAACGCCGCTACAACGCCGTCGCCCGTGCGTTCACCGCAGCATACCCGAACGCTGCCAGCTTCAACGGGGAGGTATGATACTCTACCGTCGTCCTCACGCAGCCGGCCGGGCAGTCACAGCACGCAAATGCCGAGGAACAGTATGGAGACTCAAGCATCGCAGAGCAGTGGCGGCATTACCGATCAGTTTCGGCTCGATGGCCGGGTGGCTCTCGTCACCGGCGCCAGTACCGGTATCGGTGCAGGGCTGGCCCAGGCCTTCGCCGAGGCTGGGGCCGATGTGGTCCTCGCCGCCCGTACCCAAGCCGACCTCGAACGGGTAGCCGAGGCGATTCGCGGCCTCGGGCGACAGGCGCTCGTGGTCCCAACGGACATCCGCGACTTGGAGGCCATCGAGCGGATGGTGGCCCGCACGGTCGAAACGTATGGCCGCCTCGACATCATGCTCAACGCCGCCGGCGTGCAGCGGCGGAAGCCGATCCTGGAGGCCACAGCCGACGACTGGCACTACGTGATGGACGTGAACGGCCGGGGCGCCTTCTTCACGGCTCAGGCGGCCGCCCGCGCCATGCTCCCGCGGCAAGCCGGCAAGATCATCCATATCGCCTCCATGACGAGCTTCCGCGGCTTCTCGGACATCGCGCTGTATGGCTTTTCCAAGGCCGGCATCGTCCAGACGACGAAGGCAATGGCTGTGGAGTGGGCACGCTACAACATCCAGGTCAACGCGATAGCGCCTGGATGGATCACCACCCCCATGACCATCACGATGAACCAGGCTCGCAAGGATTGGGTAAACGCCCACAAGCCCCAAGGCCACTTCGGAGTACCGGCCGATCTCGCTGGCGCAGCGGTGTACCTCGCCAGCCCGGCCTCCAACTTCGTCACGGGCCAGACGTTCGCCGTGGACGGTGGCTTCACGGCCGGCCATCCCTGGCCGAGCCTCGATGATGAGTAGCCGCCCACCGGCTGTCCACGGACGGCTTCTCTCCATCGTCACTCCCGCGAAAGCGGGAGTCTAGGGCGACGCGGCGGCCGCATTCTCCCTTGCGCGGGAGTGGCGGTGCGGAACTGTTTTCGGAGCAATCAGGCGGACGGAGCGCCCCAGGCCGCCGCCTGGTCCGGCGACAGCGCTTGCTTCAGCTCGATCCCGTGTCCGTCGAGGTCCTCGATATAGATCGAGCAGGTGCGTCGCGCGGCGCTGCCCCGCCACACCAGTTCGCTCCGCAGCGCCACCCCGCGAGCGCGGAGCGCGTCGAGCAAGGCCGCCGGCTCCGACGGCCGGATCATCAGACAGACGTGGTTGAGGCCCCGGCTGCGCCGTTGCGCCGGCGGCGCGTAGTCGGGCGTCCGCATGAGGAAAACGTTGTGCGGCCCGGCATTGAGCACGACGAACGTGGCGCGGCTGGCGGCATCGCGGTCTACCCAGTCAATGGTCAGCCCCAGTACTTCCGTATAGAACCGTAGCGCAGCGTCCGCGTCGCGCACGTGCAGGTTGACGTGATCGAGGCCCGTCGGCACGGTGAGCGGCGCGGTGTGCTCGGCTGGCGGCGCCGGCGACTCGACTACCTTGACCATCACGACGACCTCCCCTCTTATCCACTATCCGCTGTGGACACAACCGACGCTTGCTCTCAGTCTAGCCGCTGCCGTCCTCGCTTGTCTTCCGATCACCCCCTGGAGACCGTTGCAAAATCGTCATTCCCGCGCACGCCGCAATCCGGGGGTGCGGTCCAATCCCCGCCCCCCGCTATGCGGGGGGACCATAGGGGGGCCAGGGTTAGGTCTCCCCTATGGGTGTGCGAAAGGCTGCCCGTGCCGTATAATCGCTAATTGTCGAGCTTGGACTGCCTAGCGACGCTTTCGGAGCAAGACTTGGTGAGCAGCGCACTCGTCGAACACGCTTCCCCGGAGAGCATCGGCGGCACCGCGGAGTGGAGCGTCTATACGCTGGCGCCCAAGAGCGCCTTCAACTTTGGGCCGCGCGGGCACGGAGCGCAACGTCGGCTCGGCCTCTTCCCCTCTGATAGCCTCTTTTCGGCGCTCTGTATCCAGCTACGCGAGTTGCGTGGCCGGTCCGCGCTGGAGCGGCTCCTCGACGAGTTCATCGCCGGCGATCCGCCATTCCTGATGAGCGGGCTATTTCCGCGACTGGGGCCGGTCCAGCTCTTGCCCCGTCCGGCCACGCCACCGGCGGTCCATGGCGCGGCGGCCAACGGCCGGCTCGACTACCGCACCTTCGCCCAGTTGGAATGGCTCTCCTGGTCGGTATTCGAGGGTTGGGTTGGTGGCGCGACGGAGCCGGATGGCGCTCCGCCGCCGGCCGCGCCCCAAGGCGGCACGATTCGGCTGGCCGCCGACGAGCACCGCCAGGCGGCGGAGGCGCGGGCGCTGGTCCGCCAGGGACCGGCGGGCGACGCCATTGCGTGGCAGCACGGACAGCGTGTGCGGACCGTCACGGGCCGCGACGGCCGCGGCGTGCGCGCGTACACGCGCTCCACCACCAGCTTTGCACCCGGCACGCGGCTGTCGCTGTTGGTTGCGTGGCGGCGCGACGACTGGCGCGAGGCGCTCGAACAGACGCTGGCTGCGCTCGGCGATGGCGGCCTCGGCGCCGACCGCGGCGTCGGCCATGGATACTTCGCACTCGAAAGCGTCGAGACCCAGCCGGTGCCGCAGTCGCCGGATGCAAATGGCCTCGTGACGTTTGCCCTGCTCTGCCCGACGTGCCCGGAGTTGGCAGCCGGCCTGCTCGCCCATCGCGACGCCGCCTGGACACTCGTGGAGCGAGGTGGTCGCGCGGGATCACCGGAAGCTGCCGGCCAGCGACGCCGGCGCGTGACGATGCTGGCGGCCGGCTCGGTCGTCGCATCGCCGGCGGATTCCGGTGCGAGCTGGCTTGGACAGTTGGTGGACGTGACGCCGGACCCGGCGCCCGGCCACCGCGTATGGCGCTACGGCTTTGCCTTCGGCTGGCCCCTCCGGCTGCCGACCGCCGCTCCCCTACCCGATGGAGGGGCATTCGGCACCGTGCCCGACGCTGAGGCGCCGGCTGACACTACTCCCGATGAAGGCACCGAATGAAAGCTGTCAGGCCATGAGCTTAACCGACCGGTCCCAGAAGGAGCGTTTTCAGGCGACGATCAGCGTCTTGACGCCCCTGCACGTGGAGCAAGGGGAGCTGCTCCACCGCAACGTGGACTACCTCATCCACCAGGGCCATTTGCTGGTCTTCCGTTTGAGCGGTCTGGAGCAAGAGTTCGGAGCAGAGACGCTGGCCAATCAGCCGGCGTTTCGCTTGGCGGCGCTCGGCTCCAGTGAGAAGCTGGCCGGGCTGGCCGCGTACCGGCTGGCCTTACCGCCCCGGACGCAAATGCCCGCGCAAGTGCAGGCATACCTCCGCGATGCTTTCGAGCAGCCTTACATTCCCAGCAGCCTCCTGTGGTCGGCGCTCGTCGTCGCGGTGCGCCGGCAGCGGGGCCAGGCGCGGCGGGACGCTCGTTCTCCCGTAGGGGCGCAGCATGCTGCGCCCGAGAGCGAACCGGCAGCGGCGGAAGCATCGCAGGGCGCCGACAACGAGAGCACAGCCGAAAACGGCACCCCACCGGCGCAGTCGTCCTCCGGCGGCGGGCGGCAGCGCGGTCGGAGAAGGTCACACGCCGACCCGCTCCGCGCCCTTGCCGTGACCGATTGCTACCCCTCCGCTGAAGCCTTGGCCGATGGACTGCCGCGGCTGCTCGAAACGGGTGCTCGCGGCCAGGGCAGCGCGCCCGAGCGGCCCAATCCGTCGAGCACGAGCGAGCCCCAGGCCAAGCGACCGGGCGGAGGACAGGCCACACCACCGGGCGCCGCGCAGCAGCAGCCGGAGCGCGTCTGGCTGGAGTGTCTGCCCCCGCAAGCGACGCTGACCGGCACCGTGACCTTCGACCCGCGGCAGTTGACCATCGGCCGACGGCCCGCTTCGGCTTCCAATCCCGCAAGCGTTGCCGAGATCATCGCCGCCTGCCAGGCGTGGAGCGAGCAGGTGATGAACGCCGAGCACGAGTGGTGGCGCCAGCAGCCGGCCGCGCAGTCGGTGGTGGCCGTGTACGACGCGCTCCAGGCCCATCGCGCCCATGCCGCCCGCGACGAGCTGAGTACGCTCCTGTGGCTCGGCTGGGGGACGCGCTGGCATGGAACCCCGGCAGCGGCAGCGGAGGCTCAAGAGAGCACCGGGCCGCGCTCAGGCGGCGAACGCGCCCGGCGGCAGGTGATTCTGTCCGGCGGTAGCCGCCCGGCTGGGCCGCTGGGGTGGGTCCGCCTCACGCTACGCCCTTGACTGGCCTCCTCGCTTCGCAGGGGGACGGCTGCTTCCCTCCCCTGGTAGCTCAATCCGGGGGAGAGCTATGAGGGGCTGGCACCCGCATTCGCGGCTATGATCGGGAAGGAGAGGCCGGCACGTAGCATGCTCGGACGTATACGAGCCAGGCTACAGATGTGGGGAGCCAAGCGCTTCAGCGGGTCGCTGCTGTGGTGGGCCGCCGCTCTCGCCGCCCTCACGCTCATCACGCGGATACCCTTCCGCTCAACCCATCTCTTTGCCTGGGATTCCGCCAACTTCGCCCTGGCCCTCCAGCACTACAATGTCGCGTGGCACCAGCCCCAGCCGCCCGGCTACATCCTGTACGTCGCCGTAGCCCGGCTCGTACACCTTCTCGTCGCTGACGCCAACGCCGCCTACGTCTGGCTATCGGTTGTGGTGAGCGTCGGCGCCGTCTGGTGTGTGGTGCTGGTGGGCGGCCGGCTGTTCGGCAAACTCACCGGCGTCCTCGGCGGGCTGGTGCTGCTCACTAGCTCGCTCTTCTGGGGACAGGGCGTGGTCGCCTACCCCTACGCCTTCCTGGCCCTTTTCTCTTCCCTGATCGTGCTGCTCGCCCTTCGGAACCGCAGCGGCGGCCGCGACACCACGCTCGTCAGCGCCGCGCTGCTCGCCATCGCCGGCGGCTTCCGACCGGAGTTGGTGCCGTTCTTGCTGCCGCTCTGGCTCTGGGGTGCGTGGCGGCGACCGCGGTGGCGCTGGCTCGCCGGCCTGGGACTGCTGGCCGCGCTGGTCGCCGCGTGGTACATGCCGATGATCTGGCTTAGTGGCGGCTGGCAGACCTACCAGTCAGCATCCAGCGGCTACTTCCTCTTCTTCCTGAGTGCCACCTCCGGCTTCGGCAAACTCCTGCTGGCCGTCCTGGAGAACACCCGCACGCTCGTCGGCTACACGTACAACGGTGTGGGGCTGGCCCTACTGCCCCTGCTCTACATCGCCGGACGCTTCTTTGCGCCACCACGACTCGTCAGCGATACCCGCGCGCAGGTCCTGGCTCTATGGATAACGCCGCCGCTCGCCTTCTACCTGCTCGTCCACATCGGCAATCCCGGCTACCTATTGTCGTTCCTGCCCGCCCTCTGCCTACTCACGGCCCACGGCACGCTCATCCTTGCCCAGGACACCGCCCAAGCGGTGCGGCTCGCTCGGCCGAGCGATGGGAGAACATCCGCAGGAGGCGAGTTGGACCTAAACCCCGGCTCCTCATCTCCAGGGAATGGGAGTCAACGCGGCCCCCGGCAGCCCCTTCCCTTCAGGGAGGGGGTTGGGGGTAGGTACGCCGCCACCATCCTGATCGCGCTCATCGCCCTGAGCAACGCGGCGCTTTTCCTCGTCGCCGACGGTGAGGGGCGGCTGCGCGAAATCCGCGCGATTGACCGCATCCTCAGCAAGCAGGTCGCGGCCATCGAGGCGCAGTTTCCGGCCGAGAGCACGCTGATCCTCGCCTACGACCGCTCACGCCAGTTGCGTTACTATCTGCCGGATCATCGCATCGAACTGCTCTTCACCGAAACGGTCGCCGTCGCTGCCAGCGGCTACGATCCCAGCCACTACTGGGAGCGACGCAGCACCCTGACCGTGCCACCGGGCCTCACGCACATCCTGTTGCCCGACCTCGACGAGAACACCAGCGAGCAGCCGGGCCCGTTGCAACACCTGGACTTGGGCGACGGCGTGGAGCTGCTCGTAGCCGAGGTGGTGAACGGTGACACCGTGCGTTACGGCTACCGGTACGTCGCGGTCGAGCCGGCGGCCTAGGACTGACGCGCTACGGCGCTTTGGCCCCCCGGCCCTCCTGATAAGGGTGGATTTTTTCACGTAGGGGCACGGCATGCCGTGCCCCTACCCTGGGTGCCAAGCGCGTGAGCGCCCTCCAGTAACCAATACCTCCCCCAGTCAGAGAGGGGGTTGGGGGTAGTTCCGCCTACAGCGCCGACGGTAGCAGCCGCAGGTCGGGGACGTAGGCCCGTGGCGGCAGGGAGGCGATGAACAGGCAGGCGGCTGCCACGTCCTCGGATTGGAGGGCGCAGGCGACGACCTCCGGCGGCGTCGGAACCGGGCGCTTGTCCAGGAGCGGCGTGTCGGTCAGTCCGGGGAACAGCACGGTACAGCGGATGCCGTTGGCCTTTTCCTCGGCCATCGTCCCATGCGTCAGGCCGACCATGCCGTGCTTCGTGGCCTGATACGCCACACCGGAGACATCGGGCGCTTGCACCGCGCCGGACGACACCTGAATGATGACCCCGTCGCGCTGCGCCCGCATCGCCGGCAGCACCGCGCGCGTGACGTTGAACGCGCCGGTCAGGTTGATGTCCACCATGCCGTCCCACTCAGCCGGATCGAGCACCGTGAGCGCCCGCCGCTTGATGTTGGTACCGGCCGGATTGCAGAGGATGTGCAGGGCGCCGAACCGGTCGAGCGTCGCGGCGACTAAGGCATCCACGGCCGCGCGGTCCGTCAGGTCGGTCGGGCAGTTGAGGACGTGGCCACCGGCAGCGGCGATTTCGTCGGCCAACGCTTGCAACAGGTCGCCGCGCCGCGCCGCCAGCACGACCGCCGCCCCTTCCTGGGCAAACAGCCGCGCCGTCGCCTGCCCCATCCCGCTGCTCGCCCCCGTCACCACCGCCACCCGCCCGTCCAACACGCCCATCGAGCCGTCTCCTCTCACCGGAACATAGATTGCGGGACCATGATAGTCCATGCCGTGCCCAGCACTACCGCTACGCTGCTGCCCGGTCTTCGACCACCAAGGTGCGTCCGACCGCGCGCAGTGCCTTTTCGACCGAGCTAATGTGGGAGCGATGGTCCGGGTTGACCAGCTTGCGGACGGCGGACTCGCTCAGGCCCAGACGCGCGGCGAGAGCAACCTTGGTGATGCCCTGGGCACGCATGGCTGTGTAGAGGGCCAGCTTGGCGGCGACAATTGGGGGTACGGCGACAAGCGCCTGTCCGGCGACGGCCGGGCTGGGGGCAGGGATGTCTTCGCGGCATTGCACGTAGGCATCTAAGGCAGCGACCAAAGCATCCTCGGCCAGGAAGAGAGACTCCTCTGCCGTCCTGGCGCCGGTTACAGCCCCGCGCACGTCGGGGAAAGTTACGACATATCCTTCCCCGGCTTCTTCATCCGGGCAGAGATCGCAGGGATAGATATAGCGCATTGCGTCAGAAGTCCTTTCTGGCGATGCCGAGGTCCTTGAGCATAGCTGTCAACATGCCCCTGGAGAGTTCACCGTGTTTGACGACGGCAAAGCGTGTACCGAGGTAGAACGTGCCGTGGCTGCCTTTGCCGCGACGCGGGTCGAAGCGGCATTTCTGGCCTGTCTTGCGGGCATATTGGCGGGCACGCCTGACGAATTCCCGGCTGTTCACACGCTTACTATCGCACCCTTTAGTGCGATTATCAAGTCGGGTGCAAATCGCCGTGCTGTGCTGCAAGCAAGCCCCCCGGCCCCTCTCTATCGCTCGGCGATGGAGAGAGGGCCGGGGGTGAGGCCAGAGCAGCGCCCGTCAGCACTCGGAGTAGCCGCAGGAGTAGCACTTCTGGCAGCCCTCTTCGTGGATCAGCGCAGCGACGCCGCACTGCGGACAGAGGTCGCCGGGGCGCGCAAAGGCGTCGGCCGGGTGTCCGTTGGTGGCCACTGACTGCTCGCTCATTGCCCCGTTCGTCGCCACCACGGCGTCGCCCTCGGCCGGCTCGCGCTCTGCCAAGTATTCGGACAGCACCTGCGCGATACCGTCGGGCAGCGAGCGCACTCGCTGCGGGCCAAGGCCCATCGAGCGGCCCCCGCCAATCCCCGAAAGCTGATCCACCACCTCACGCAGGCGCCCGACGGAACTCAGCGGCGACGGCAAGCGCAGGATGATCGAGATCAGTCGCCCTATCGCCTCGGCGTCGGCCGCCGTATCGGAGCCGGCCTTGCCGACTTGGGTGAACACCTCGAAGGGCCGCTCGTCGCCATTATGATTGACCGTCACGAACGCGGTACCCAATGGCGTCCGCTTGCTATAGGTGACGCCGTGCATCGCCCGCGGCCGCGGCTTGACCTGCGAGGCCGCCTCCATGCCGTTCAGCCCCAGTTGCACCGCCTCGGCCTCGCTCTCCTGCTCTTCCGCCGGTTCGTCCGGCTCCTCGATGTGCGAGAGCACCCCCTCGCGGCAGCCGTCGCGGAAGTACGTGATGCCCTTGCACCCCAGGTCGTAGGCCAGCGTGTAGAGCGTCTTCACGTCGTCAATCGTATGCGAGTTCGGCGCGTTGACCGTCTTGCTGATGCTGGAGTCGGTGTATTGCTGCACCAGCGCCTGCACGCGCACGTGTTCCTCCGGCGTCAGATCGTTCGCGCTCACAAACCACGGCGGCGTCTCCGCGTCGGGATGCGCTTCCTTCCACTCTTGGAGCAGCGGATGGTAGATGACGTGCTCGCCGATCCGATCCCGGCGCACGAACGCGAAGTCGTAGACCGGCTCGATCCCGGAGCTGACGCCGGAGAGCAGGCTGGTGCTGCCCGTGGGTGCCTGCGTCAGCAGCACGGCGTTGCGCGTACCCGTCTCGGCAATCTGCTCTTGCAGCGCCGCCGGCAACTGCTTGATGAACACACCCTGCGCGTACTTCTCCCGGTCCCAGGAGGAGAACGGCCCCTTCTCGACGGCCAGTGCCGCCGAGCACTCGTAGGCCGCGTCGCGGATGGTCCGGTAGACCCGCTTGATCACCGGCAGCGATTCCTCGTGCCCGTACCGCAGCTCCATCTTGATGAGCGCGTCGGCCAGCCCCATCGTGCCGAGGCCCGTGCGCCGGGTGCCCAACTGGGCCGTGGCGTTCTCCGGGATGAAATACTCGTTGGCGTCCACGACATCATCGAGGAAGCGGATGGCGACCTTGGCGTGCTCCGCGAGCGCCTCGTAGTCCAGCTCGCCGTCACGCACAAACGCAGCGACGTTGAGCGCCCCCAGATTGCACACCCCCCACGCCGGCAAGCCCTGCTCGCCGCACGGATTGACGCAGATAATATCCTCGTAGTACCAGGTGTTCGAGACCTTGTTGTAGCGGTCAATGAACACCATGCCCGGCTCGCCCGAGGCCCAAGCCGCCTCGCAGATCAGCTCCCATAGCTCGCGGGCGGGTAGCTCCTTCTTGACCTCGCCCTGCCACTTCAGCTGCCACGGCCGGTCCTGCTTGACCGCCGCCATGAAGTCGTCCGAGACGCAGACCGACAGGTTGGCCCCGTTGATGCGCTGGAGGTCCTTCTTGACGGTGATGAACTCCTCGATGTCGGGGTGATCGTCGTTCAGCATGAGCATAAGCGCCCCGCGCCGCGAGCCGCCCTGCTGGATCACGTCCTTCGTCGCCACCGAATACAGCTCGGCCCACGAGATCGGCCCCGACGAGGTGCCGTTGACCGTCTTGATGTAGGAGCCGCGCGGCCGCAGGGAGGAGAGATTGATCCCCACCCCACCACCGCGCGCCATGATGTCCACCATCACCTTGAGGTTGTCGAGAATGCCGCCCCGACTGTCCTCCGGCGACGGGATGACATAACAGTTGTAGAAGGTGACGGCGGTGCCCGTCCCGGCGCCGGCCTGGATGCGGCCGCCCGGCACGAACTTGAAGCCGCTCAGGGCCTCGTAGAACCGCTCGCTCCAATACGCCCGCTTCTCCGGGGTTGGCTCCACCGCGGCGATGCCCTCGGCGATGCGCCGCCACATCTGCTCTGGCGCAGTCTCAATTGCTTTACCGTCGCGGTCCTTCAGGGCGTAGCGGTCAAGAAAAACCTTCTCCCGCACCCCTTCAAGTCGCGTCCCCTCACTCCGAACTGCTGGGCTGCTTCCGTTCGTCTGCTGCTCCGTCTGGACCAAGTCGGCAATGACCACGATGACGCCTCCTATGATGTTTGCTGCGATGTGGACTACGATGTGGGCTGCCGCGGCTCACGAGACACTATATGTTGTGTCTCAAGGAAGTGAGTAGCCCATATATTGTCTATCAGAGAGGTCCTTGTCAAAATGCGGCACCCACTCCGCGGCAAGCGCGCCAAGATACAACTCTCCCGTCGTCTCGGCGAGAGCCGGAGCCTACCTTCCCGCCACCGACGTACAGACAGAACGGTTCCAGGCCAGCTACAAGCCCGGCGGCACTCGCCATCTGGCACAGCGACGATATTGAACAACAGTTCTAATAATGCACTGGCCGGCCGCGCCTGTCAAGTCGAGATGACTCCCCCTGCATGGGGCCAATCTATTCCCTCCCCTGGAGCTTGCTCCGGGGGAGGGTTAGGGAGGGGGCCAACGTTACAGCAACCTGCGGCCCCTACTCGGTGCTCTCTGTGTGCGCTGTGGCTCACTCGATAGCCGGGCTGAAGAGGCCATCCGGGTCGGCGGCAGTTCGGAAGCGGTCGAAGAGACGTTGCCGCGCCGTCGGGGGATCGGCGCCGGCCCGCGACCACACCTCAGCCGGCGCAAGCTCCGTCCGCCAAGAGCCGCCCAGCGCCGCCGCTGCGGCGCGCAGCGCGCTGATGCAGCGCCCGGCGGCCGGTACGAACGCCGGCCGGGCGTGCTCGTCGCGTGGTTGCAAGACGATGTGTAGCAGCCCGTCGCCGGCGTGGCCGCTGATCCGGCACTCGACGAGATCGCTCGCCGGGAGCAACTGCGGCAGCATGGTGAGCGCCGCGGCCAAGCCGCCACGCGGGATGGTCCACGTGCCCCGTACCACGCCGGCACCGCGCGGCCGCCACACTGCGCGCCGCGCGCGCCAAACCAGCGCGGCGGCGTCATCATCGAGGACATGGCTTGTGCCGCCATGCCGCCGGGCGATCTCGGCAGCCGTCCGCGCCAGCCCGGCGACGCGCTCCTCGTGGCCCGCGGCGCGCACCAACAATGCCCATTCCGGCGCCGCACCCCCCGACTCCGCCGGCGTGGGGTGGGGGAGCGCCGGGGACGATTGGGCCAGCGTGGCCGCGTCGAGCAGCTCGACCGCGGCGGCGGCGAGGGGATGGTCCGCGAGCGCTGCCGCGGCCCCGGCGACGGCGGAAGGCCCGGCAAAGGTCAGCAGCAGAGAGCGGGTCATCGCCGGGCGAGCCGCCAGGCGCAGCGTGACGGCGGTGAGCAAGCCTAGCGCTCCCCACGACCCGACCAACATGCGGGTGAGGTCATAGCCGGCGACATTCTTGACTGTCCGGCCGCCGGCATGGACAAGCTCGCCCTGCGCGGTGACGACCTCGGCGCCCAGTACCCACCGCGCCGTCGGTCCGATAGCGCGCCGCGACGGTCCCGCCGCTGCGGTGGCCACCGTCCCGCCGACCGTAGGCGTATGACGTGCCAGGTCTGCACCACCGATTTCCATAGGATTGTGCAGACCTAGCGTCGTCACTCCCTCCAGGCGCTCCACCGGCCAGCAGAGGCCTTCCGCGGCCAACAGCGCATCGAGATCGGCCAGCGACAGGCCCGCCCCGACCGTTGCCGTGAGGTTGTCGGCCTGGACGGCCTGGGGCTGGGTCAGACGACGGAGGTCAATGACGCACGGCGGTTGAGCCGCCGGCTGCGGTGGTCCCCAGTCCTGCCGGGAGCCGCTGCCCCACGCGACGACGGGCACCGGCTGGTCGGCGGCGTGCTGGACCAGTCGCTGCACTGCCGCGACACTCGCCGGTTTGGCGACTAGGAGCGGCGGCCCCCGGCGGCTGGCGCCGTACTCACGCGCTGCGGCCGCACCCGACAGCACGTGTGCGTCGCCGCAGATGGCCGCCGCCGCTGTGAGCACGGCTCGGTCCTCATGCCTCACCCCCGGCCGCCGCTCCACAACAAGTGGCGGGGCGGAGTCCGCTGGCGGCAGACCGGGGGGAGGCACCGGCGCTGTGCGCGTGTGTCTCGCTGTCGGCCAGCGCCGCCTGGATCGTCCGGCCGAGGCGCCGAATCCCGGTGGTGAGTTGGTCCGGTGGCAGGAAACTGAAGGCGAGGCGCAGGTAGCGCGACCCGTCACCATGGGTGAAGTTCGCCGCGCCGGGGATGAACGAGACGCCGGCCTGCTCGGCGCGCGGCAGCAACTCGCTCGCATTGAGACCGGTGGGCAAGCGCAGCCACACGAAGAATCCGCCCTCCGGCCGCGTCCAGTTGGTCGGCGGTGGCGCGTATTCGTCCAGCGCCGCCAGCATGGCGTCGCGCCGTTCACGATAGATACTCCGCAGCCGCTCGATATGGGCCGCGAGGCGGCCGTCGGCGGCGAACTCGACGGCCAGCCGTGCTATCAACGGGCTGGTCCCCACGTCCACCTTGAGCGGCAAGAGCCGGGGGATCAACACTTTGGGGGCCACGAGATAGCCCAGCCGCAAGCCGGCCGCGAGAATCTTGGAGTACGTCCGCACCTGAATGACCAGCCCCTCCGGCTCCAGCTCGTAGAGGAACGGCGCCCGCTCTCCCTCGAAGCGCAACTCGCTATACGCATCGTCCTCCAGCACCAGCACTCCGTATTGGCGCGCCAGCGCGATCAGCTCGTGACGACGCGCCAGGGGCATTGAGACGCCGGCCGGGTTGTGAAACGTCGGGATGGTGTAGATCAGCTTCGGCTGCTTGCCGGCCGCGCTGAGCTTGGCAAGCACCTCTGCCAGCTTGTCGGTCTGCATCCCGTGATCGTCGAGCGGCACTTCGTATAGCTCGGCCTCGGCGTTACGGAACGTCTGGAGGGCACCGATGAATGATGGTGCCTCGACGATGACGGCATCGCCAGGATCAACCACCATCTCGGTGACGAGTTGGATACCCTGCGACCCGCCGCTGGTCACAATGACGTTGTCGGCCGAGACCGCGAGGCCGTCGCCCTGTAACCGCTCGGCAACATGGTCGCGAAAGCGCTCATCGCCCGCAATCGGTCCGTACTGGAGCGCCGTATCGCCTCCGTCATCGAGCACCCGCCCGCTTGCTGCGACCAAGTCGTCATACGGAAACGAGCCGGGGTCCGGAAAGCCGTAGGTCAGCGGGATCACCTCTTGGGGCGAGGCCGCCCCGGCCCGAAACAGCGCCTCAACCGGCATAGCGGCCCGGCGAGCGAAGAGTGCAGCGTATCGTGCAGCCGGATCATTCATGGCCCGTATTCTAGGCGCTGCGAACATTCCCTGTCATTCCTCCGAAAATAACATCCATCCGCCACACCTGCCCCAGCCCCCTATGGTCCCCCCGCTGCGGCAGGGAGACGGCACGTTCCCTCCCCTGGAGCTTGCTCCGGGGGAGGGCTAGGGTGGGGGCCCAAACACTACCTAATTGAGTTAGCAACCTTCATCCAGGGATGGGCCGGAGGTTAGGTACCACCCAACTATCCTCACCAAAAGCAACAACCGGGTAGCAAGTCAGCCACCCGGTCGAGGTCGTGCGGATCGCGGTTCGCGCCGATCCGTCACGTGGAACGCGCTGCCCATGGCGCGTGATCGCCTATACGCTGTCGAGGTTCTCCTGCACCTTGTCCCAGTTCACGTTGTCGAAAAACGCTTGGATGTAGGCCGCCCGGTCGGAGCCGTAGTCCATGAAATAGGCGTGCTCGTAGGTATCCAGCGCCATCAGCGGCACCGTGCCCCATACACCGCCCTGATTGTGAACGTCGCACAGGAAGTTGTGGAGTTTGCCGTCGGAGGGATCATAGGCCGTGACGGCCCAGCCGCGCGCAGCCATGCCGCACGCCGTCAGGTCCTCGACAAAGGCCTCGAACGAGCCGAAGTCCGCATTGATCTTGTCAGCCAGCGATCCCGTCGGCGCGCCGCCCGGACCGCCGAGAATGTCGAAATACAACTCGTGCAGGATAGCGCCGTCGGCACTGAACGTCTCTTCCAGCTTCAGCGCGCGGTAGGCGCTGTACGCCTGGTTGGCCGCCGAACGATCTACGCCCGGCAGCAGCGATTCGATCTCGTTCCGCTTGTTGACGTAGCCGGCGTAGAGCTTGTCGTGGTGGGTCTCAATGGTCTTCTCCGAGATACCACGCAGCGCATCCTTCGCCCAGAGTAGGTCCTTTACCTCGAATGCCATCGTCGTCGCTCCTTCCAAAGATAGTACACGGAGAATCAATCTGAAGCCGCCCAGACTCTAACGCTCGCTCTACCGGCGCGTCAAGGAGACACGCTGCCGTGCTACTCCGGCGAGCGCCGCTGATACGCCGGACGCGCACCACCCCTCCCACCATCGTGCGCGTCCGGCGTCGTCAATTTCGAGACGCTGAGATTGCGCCATGCCTTGCGTGAAACCTGAACCCACTCGATCAGATGGCGCCGGTGCTCCTCCGACGCTGCCGCCAAGTCACCGTAACGCGCCGCAAACTCATACGCGGCTTCATACCACGCCATGCGGTCCTCGATGCTGGCCAAGAGGTCGGCCTTCGCTGACGATGCGGCCTCCCAAGCATTGAACGACTCCCACTGCCGCCGCCGCTCGGCGAGCGCCTGCGCCAATTCCTGCCGCGCTAGGCCCGTCATGCTTCTACTCAACTGATGCGCCCCCTAGGCCCCCCGCTGCGGCGGGGGACGGCATGTTCCCTCCCCTGTCGCAACGGGGGAGGGGGAGGGTGGGGGCCACCTGCCACTCCTGCCACCCGCGTCCTCCCCTTATCGGACCGCATAGCCTACCGCAATGAACCGCAAGAGCGAGAACGTCAGTTGCGGCTCGACCGTGATGCCGAACGTGCGGACGGCCGCCGGCGGCGCCGACAACAGCATCTCCCGCAGCCGTTGCACCGCGTCCGGCGGCGTCTGCGAGCGGCGCACCCAATCGGCGAAATCGAGGCGGATACAGTCGAGCGCCCTGATCTCCACGCGCAGCCCGGCCGCCGCCATGAAGCCCTGCCACTGCGCCAATGTGTGCTCGCGCACATGTGACGGATCGCGCAGCACCTCCAGCCGATTGATGAACTCGTCCAGCTCCGGCCGATCCGGCGCGTAGTTATCCACGAGCACCAGCCGACCGCCCGGCCGCAGCGCACGCGCCATTTCCGCGATAGCCTGGTCGGGAGCACGGAAGTGGTGCGCCGCGACGCGGCAGGTCACGATGTCGCAGCTGCGGGGCAGCACCGGCACCGCCTCCACCGTCCCCTCGATGAGCCGCATATTGGCAACCCCGTTTGCAGCCCCCAAGCGCCGCGCCTCGGCCAGCATCTCCGGCGTAATGTCGAGCGCCATCACAAGCCCGACGTATGGCGCCAACGCCAGCGCGGTATGGCCTGCGCCCGTCCCCACGTCCAGTGCGACCACACCCGGCGCCGGCTCGGCCGCGTCCACCAGCAGGTGGAGGTCCATGCCGGTGGCATGCACCGTGCTCGTGGCGTAGTCCGCCGACGCGCGACCGAACTGCCTTCTCGCTGCCCCCTGCACCGTTGCGCTGCACCTCCCGTTTTCCGCAGGACCCACCGGCCAAGCCAGGCGGTGATGGCCGGCAGCCGCGGCATAGTCATAGTAGTATAGGCGCCAAGCGATGCTGACCGGACCGGAGAGCAGGGGTAACGAGCAGTGAGCGTAGCAACCGCCATCAGGAGCGTGCAGGCCCGCGAAATCTTGGATTCCAGGGGCAACCCGACCGTCGAGGCCGAGGTGTCGCTGGCGGACGGCGCGCAGGGCCGCGCGGCCGCGCCCTCCGGCGCCTCGACCGGCCAGCACGAGGCCGTCGAGCTACGGGACAGCGACCCCAAACGCTACGGCGGCCGCGGTGTGCAGCAGGCCGTAGCGCATGTCTGCACAGAAATAGCCACGCATATCCGCGGCCAAGATGCTTCAGTGCAGTCCACCATTGACGAGGCACTGATCGCGCTCGATGGCACGCCGAACAAGGGGCGGCTCGGCGCGAACGCCATCTTGGCGGTGTCATTGGCCGTCGCCAGAGCCGCTGCTACCTCCCGCCACCTGCCGCTCTACCGGTATTTGGGTGATCTTTGGCACTCCACCTCCCAGTCTCCCAGGCAGACAGGGGCGGAGACTCCTGGCCACCGACCACCGGCTACTGGCCACTCGTCCACCCTGCCCGTGCCGATGTGCAACATCCTCAACGGCGGGCAGCACGCGGCCGACAGTACCGACTTCCAAGAGTTCATGGTCATGCCGATTGGCGCACCCAGCTTCAGCGAGGGGCTGCGCTGGGCGGCCGAGGTCTATCACGCCCTGCGATCCGTCCTGCATGAGCGCGGCGATAACACCAACGTCGGCGATGAAGGCGGCTTTGCGCCCAGCCTCCCCACAAACGAGACGGCCATCGAGGTCATTCTGACGGCTATCCACCGCGCCGGCTTCAAAGCCGGCCGCGACGTTGTGCTGGCGCTGGACCCGGCAGCAACCGAGCTATACCGCGACGGCCGCTATCACCTCACGCGCGAGGGCCGCGTGCTGTCAAGCGCCGAAATGGTCGAGTTCTGGGCCGATTGGACCGCCCGGTATCCCATCAAGTCCATCGAGGACGGACTGGCCGAGGACGATTGGGACGGCTGGGTGCTCCTCCAACAACAGATCGGCGACCGCGTGCAACTCGTCGGCGATGACTTGCTCGTGACCAACCCCGAGCGGCTCAACCGCGCCATCGAACGCCGAGCCGCCAACTCCATACTCATCAAGCTCAACCAGATCGGCACCCTCACGGAGACGCTGCAGACGATCAATCTCGCCCAGCGATCCGCGTGGACCACGGTGATCTCCCATCGCAGCGGCGAGACGGAAGACGTCACCATCGCCGACCTCGCCGTCGCCACCGACGCCGGCCAGATCAAGAGCGGCGCGCCGGCCCGCACCGACCGCGTCGCCAAGTTCAACCGGCTCCTGCGGATCGAGGAGGCACTAGGCAACCAGGCACACTACCCAGGCTGGGGTATCTTCAGCCACCTCACACCTAATGACGCGCCCCGACTGGAGTAGGTACGGGCCAAGCCGTAGGGACATCCCTTGTGGTGCCCTGGTCACTCCCCCGCCGCTCCCTCCCGCAGAACCCGCTCGGCGCTAACCCGTTTTCACTAACCGAGCCGGGTAGCCCGGATCATGCGCCAAGGGCTACCACTCGTCTCATGGGCGCCCGCATAGCGGAAGTCCTGACAACCAGCTAAACGCGGGCACCTGCTCCTACCGGCAAGGAACATGACCACCCTGAGCGACCCATCGCAATCATCCGTGCCCACCGGCCGCAGCACCGACTCCTCCTCCCCACCCACTACCTACGCGGCGGCCGGCGTGGATATTGCCGCCTGGGAAGAGACCTACGGCCGCATCAAAGGCGCCATCCGCTCCACGTTCGGCCCGCAGGTCGTGGGGGATATCGGCGGCTTCGGTGGCCTCTACGCCGCCCCGCGCGGCGACCGGCCGGTCCTGGTGAGTAGCGTTGATAGCGTCGGGACCAAGGTCCGCGTCGCTATCGGCCTCCGGCGACACGATACCGTCGGCCACGACATTGTGAACCACTGCGTCAACGACATCCTCTGCGGAGGGGCGCGACCACTCTTCTTCCTCGACTACATTGGCACCAGCCATCTCGACCCTCCGACCGTCGAAGCTATCGTCACCGGCTTGGCAGCGGCCTGCCGCGCCAACCGAGTAGCCCTGATCGGCGGCGAAACGGCCGAGCTACCGGGCATGTATGCCGAAGGTGACTATGACCTCGTCGGCTGTATCGTCGGCGTCGTCGAGCACGACCGCATCGTTGACGGCGCGGCCATTGCCCCCGGCGATGTCCTCCTGGGTCTGCCATCATCGGGCCTGCACACCAACGGCTACTCTCTGGCCCGGCGCCTCCTGCCACCGGAACGGTGGGGCCTCCCTCTCCCCTGGGGAGAGGGAGGGGGTGAGGGCCCGCACAATCCAATATCTACCGAGCCACCGTCGGGCCGGACCATCGGCGACGCGCTCCTCGCACCGCATCGCAGCTATCTCGACGACATCGAGCGCCTCGATCAGGTCATCGCCATCAAGGGCATGGCCCACATCACCGGCGGCGGCCTGCGCGACAATATCGTCCGCGTGCTACCTCCACACACCAGGGCGGACCTGCGCTTCGGCTCGTGGCACGTTCCGCCTATCTTCTCGCTCATCCAACAGGCCGGTAACGTATCGCTGGCGGAGATGTGCCACGTCTTCAACATGGGCGTGGGCTATGTGGTCGTCTGCCCCGCGGACGATGTGGCCGCCGCACAGGCAGCAGTACCCGCTGCCGTGCCCATCGGCGAGGTGCTGGCCAGCGCAGGACCGGCGGTGGTGCGCGTAGTAGACGCTGATGGCGGTATCATCTGCACGAGTGATAGCAATGCCGGCTGAACGCGATGCGCGGACTAACCCCGGAGCACGTCCCTCGCCGCTCACAGTGGGCGTGCTGGTGAGCGGGCGCGGCTCGAACTTGCAGGCTATCCTCGACGCGATTGACCGCGGCGCGCTCGCGGCCCGCGTAGCCGTCGTCGTCAGCAATCGGCCGGGTGTCCTCGCACTCACCCGCGCCGAGCAGCGCGGTATCCCGACGGCGGTCCACGAGCGCCGAGATTTCCCGTCGCGTCGCGCCCGCGACCAAGCTATTCTCCTCACCCTGCGAGCACACAACGTACAACTGGTGGTCAACGCCGGTTACAGCGCCATCCTCAGCCGATCCGTAGTGGCGGCCTATCGCAATCGCATCATCAATATCCACCCCTCGCTGCTCCCTGCCTTTGCGGGTGGGATGGCTCCCAAGCCGCAGGCCGACGCGCTCGCCGCCGGCGTCAAGATCGCCGGCTGCACCGTCCACGTCGTCACCGAAGACGTGGACGCCGGGCCGATCATTGCCCAAGCGGCCGTCCCGGTACTCGACGACGACACGACCGATACCCTCGCTGCCCGTATTCTCGCCGAAGAGCACCGGCTACTCCCGGCCGTCATCGGCTGGTTTGCGGCCGGGCGGTTGCAAGTGGCCGCCGACCGCGTGCGTGGCGCCCCACCAGCCATGATCGGTGGCGAGTAGCCACGCCGTTGCCCGTCATTGCGGCCGGTACCTACCCTCGTGCCCTCGTGAGCAATCCACCACGACCTACGCCGTGTCATAGATTCTCCACGCTCATCTGTGGACACGGCGTAGGTCGTGGTGCTATACTAGCGCCAGCATGGCCCGTGAGCAGTTGCACTGCATCATCTGCGGGACGCCGCTCAAGACCCGCTATCAGCGGCGCGACCGCCCGTTGCGCTACTGCGCCGCGCACCGCACTGCAGCGGCGGCCAAGCGCGGCGGCCCCGCGGCGGCGCGAGCGCGGCAACAACGCATCCGGCAACTGGAGCAGCGTGTCCACGAGCTAGAACGACAACAAGGAGAAACCGGCATGACCAAACGCAGCGACGGCAAGGTACGAGTAGCGTTGGTTGGCGTGGGCAACTGCGCCTCGTCGCTCATCCAAGGTGTGCAGTACTACCGCGACGCTCCCGACGACAGCTTCGTGCCCGGCCTGATGCACGTCAATCTCGGCGGCTACCATATCCGGGACATCGAGTTTTCCGCCGCCTTCGATATTGATAGCCGGAAGGTCGGCCTGGACCTGAGCGAGGCGATCAACACGGAGCCGAATAACACGCTCAAGCTGGCCGACGTACCCCCGCTGGATGTCAAGGTGCAGCGCGGCATGACCCACGATGGGCTGGGCCAATACGGCGCCCAGAAGATCACCAAGGCCGCCGGACCGACCGACGACGTGGTCCGCATCCTCAAGGACAGCGGTACGGACGTAGTGGTGAGCTACCTGCCCGTTGGCAGCGAGCAGGCCACGAAGTGGTACGTCGAGCAAGTGCTCAACGCCGGCTGCGGGTTTGTGAACTGCGTGCCGCAATTCATCGCCCGCGAAGACTACTGGCAAGAGCGTTTCCGCCAACGCGGCCTGCCGGTCATCGGCGACGACATCAAGAGTCAGGTCGGCGCCACTATCGTCCATCGCGCCCTCGCCCGGCTGTTCCGCGAGCGGGGCGTGCGCCTGGAGCGTACCTCGCAGCTCAACGTCGGCGGGAACATGGACTTCTACAACATGCTGGAGCGCTCGCGCCTCGACTCCAAGAAAATCTCCAAGACGAACTCCGTCACCTCGCAGCTCGACTACGACATCGGCGACGACAACGTGTACATCGGACCGAGCGACTACGTACCCTGGCTCACCGACCGCAAGTGGGCCTACGTGCGCCTGGAGGGGCGGGCGTTCGGTGACGTGCCGCTCAACATCGAGCTGAAACTGGAGGTCTGGGATTCGCCCAACTCCGCCGGCGTGGTCATTGATGCCGTGCGTTGCTGCAAACTGGGCTTGGACCGCGGCTTGGCCGGCGCCCTCGAAGGCCCCTCGGCCTACTTCATGAAGTCCCCGCCCGTCCAGCACAGCGATGACGAAGCCCGGCGCATGGTCGAGGAATTCGCTGCCCAGGATGCAGCACCCGCTGCGCCCGCCGCCGCGAGTTAGGCGCCTGACTCGGGTCGGTGATAGGCTGGCTCCCTCCCTCGCCCTCCCCCGGATTGAGCTACCAGGGGAGGGAAGCGACCGTCCCCCCGTCGGGACGGGGGACCATAGGCTGACAAGGGTAGGTTTTTCCCGTAGGGACGCAACGAATCGCGTCCAGGCGTTCGTCATTCCGGCGGAAGCCGGGCCTACTGATAGTCCCCGGCCGCTGCACCGACTCCCCTTCCCCGATGCGAGTTGCCCACTTAATCAGGGAGTAGGGCACCACCCCTTTCCCCAGCCCGGCCCTCCTCTCCGTCGAGGCCGGGTGCCGGTTCCCTCCCCCGTCGGGACGGCTTAATACACGACACTTTTCCAGACGGGTGCGGGAGAGGCGTTGACTCATGGCAGCACCGTCCGCCATCCTGGGGTTGCAACTACCGGGAAGGAGACGGGCCATGAGCCAACGCCAGACATTGTATCAATGGCGCCAAACGGTCGGCCGCCACCTGCCGCACTTGAGCACCCCCCAGGTGAAGGTCTTGAGCGGCTTCAGCTTTGGGGTGGCCGCGGCGCGGTGCTGCACGCTCAACGCCGTCGCCGAGGCGGTACCGGCGCTGGGCAAGCCCGATACCGTCGAGCGCCGGCTGCAACGCTTCCTGGCCAACCCGCGCCTCGACTGGGCGCAGGGCTGCCAGGCGTTGGCCGCCTGGGTGCTCAGCCGCCTGGCCGGTCGCGGGCCGGTGGTGTTGCTGGTCGATGAGACCAGCCTGCAGGCGCGGCTCAAGGTGATGGCGGTCAGTCTGGCCTATCGTGGCCGCGCGATCCCCCTGGCCTGGTGGTGCTACGCCCCCACCCAGTGGCCGCTGGGCCAGGTGGAGTTGATCACGACCTTGCTCACCTGGGTCGCCACGGGGATTGCCAAGCAGCGCGTAGTCTTGGTGCAAGCGGACCGTGGGATTGGCACCTCGCCGGCGTTGCTCCGCGCCATCGACCGGCTGGGGTGGTACTACCTGGTCCGGGTGACCAAGCAGGTCCGGGTGCAGGTGGACGCGCAAGCACCCGTGCCCTTCACCCAGTTCGTGCCGCAACCCGGCACCACTTGGCACGGCCCGGTCGCGGCCTTCAAGAAAGCGGGCTGGATCCGCTGTTGGGCCCACGGCCACTGGCCGCCCGGGCACGCGGAGCCGTGGCTGCTCTTGACCAACCATCCGGACGCGCCGGGTGCCTGGTACGGCATGCGGATGTGGGAGGAACTGGCCTTCCGCGACTTCAAATCATACGGGTGGCAATGGCAACGTAGTCGGGTCTGGCGCGCCGAGCGGGCGAATGTCCTGTGGCTGGTGATGGCCCTGGCCTATGTGTGGATGCTCAGCCTCGGCACCCAGGTGGCACACACGGCGCGGCTCAAACGGGAGTTCACCCGGGGCAAGCAACCGCGGTTCAGCCTGTTCACCCTGGGGTTGCGGCTCCTGCGGCGGTGGTTGTTCCTGGGGCGCCGCCTGTCCGTGCGCCTCCACCTCATAGCCCAGCCCCCACCGCTCCCCAAAAGTGTCGTGTATTAAGCGTCGGGACGGGGGAGGGCGAGGGTGGGGACCAGACCACTCCCGCATCAAGTTGTCAATACTATGCGCCAGTGCGCCCAAGGTTGCCGGCAGCTTTATGACCTCCGTACAATGGCGAGGTTAGGCCTCGGCCGCTATAGGTGGCCGTCTCGCAGCACACGTATCGCGGTTGCTGGCGCGTCTTCTTTCCGGTGTGAGCATGGCTCCGACGCATTACGACGTACTCAACGTCAAACGCAACGCCTCCAAGGCAGCCGTGCGGGCCGCGTTCCGCCTCCGCTCCCACATCTTCCACCCGGATAAGTACGAGAACTACGATGAGCCACTCCGCTCCCAGCTGATGGAAGAAGCGGGAGCGGAGTTCAAGCGCCTCCGACGTGCCTACGAGGTGCTTTCCAACACCGAGCGCCGCCGCGAGTACGACCGCTCGCTGCGCTCCGGGTCGCGCCGCAGCACCGGCACCACCAAGCGCAGCACAAGCCGCCAGCGGGCCAAGTCACCGGCGCCGGGCACACGCTCCGCAGCGCAGCCACCACCGAGTGACGGTGGAGCGGCGGCAGACAACGGCCCCACTGCCGGCCGGCACCGCGCCGATCCACTGCTCGTCGTGTCTCCAAGTTCGCTCGACTTCGGGCTGATGTCTGCGGGCAAGCGCCGCCAGTTGGCGCTCCGCATTAGCAACGCCGGCGGCCGGACGCTGTTCGGAGAGATCACCAGCAACCGCGCCTGGCTCACCGTCAACCGCCATTCGTTCATCAGCAGTTCGACGTTGGTGCTCGTCTCCGTGGATACCACGCACCTTCAGGCCGGCAACGACTATTGGGGGAACCTCGTCGTCTCAACGCTCAACGGCGGCGACCGCGTGGTGCGGGTCTCCGTGGGCGTGGCCGAGCCGGTGCAGCCCGTCATCGCCGGCATCCCCGCGACCATAGATTTCGGCACCGCCGCGCCAGGACAGGTCAAGACACGGACCATTCGGCCCCGCAACGCCGGCTCCGGCCGCCTCAATGGCAGCATCGCCGTCTCCGGACGCTGGCTCTCAGCCAGTCACCGCCGCTTCGACGGTGATGCTGCCTCGTTCGAGCTAATCGCAAACGCCACCGGGCTACACGTCGGCGAGCGTTACGCCGGCGAAGTCCACATCTACTCAAACGGCGGCACCGCCGCCATCGCCACCACCATGACCGTAATGGCGAGTGATTAGTGGGGAGTGCAGAGTGGTGAGTGGCGGTAGGGGCGGGCACCGGCCCGTCATTGCGGCGCAAGCCGCAATCCAGCAGGCAAAGGCGGCGGAGTTGCGGTAGGAGGCTAATGGAACACGATGACTGCCAGGGCCAGACCACCTATGTGGAGGTGGACTCTTCTCCCGCTGAGAGATGAACTCACCGGTGACGAGAGTAAAGCAATCCAGTTGACAACGGTGAAGACCGGTCGCTCTGGAACGCGCCGCGAAGAGATGAGGCTGCGCTTTCGTTGCGACGTCGGCAAAAAGCGTTGGGAAGCTGCGGCATTCGTTAGTAATATCATTAATAGTTGGCACGGTCGCGTTTTTCCGCACATCGAGCTTGGACTTCAAGAACGTGCTGGCCCTCATGGAGTGTGGGAGGTGACTTCCAATAAGCGAGGTATTGTCTATAGTGGCGACGCATATGAGTTCGCCCAGGAGCTTGTTGCTACAGAGCAGGAGGGGCAAACTAACCTGAGGATCCAACTGCGCCTGCTTCCCCACTCGCGCTATCCCAGTTCTTACACTGGTACTTGGAATATCGAGGGCGTTGGGGCGGCGGTGACGTGGCTAGAGCGGCAGTGCAAGTGGAAGCGGGAGGCGCTGCAACCGGTGCCGGCGGTCCATCCGGCGCCAAGCTCAACTAGCGGGTGGGAGTCGTTTGACCATACCGACCCAAGCACGGAGGAACGGGAAATTGGTGTCCTCTTGATGTCGTCTAGCTATAGTCCAGCTAGTAGGAACCAGTGGGCTGCACTATGCGTTCGCTGCACATTGCCAGCGCGTGGCCTTCCAGACTGGGAGGCGTACATTGACTGGGGCCAGCATGTGGCCAGTGAGGGGCCGCTGGAGGTGATGACGCAATACGGGACAGGGGTACAGGTGACAGAGGACTGGAGCTTGAGCACAGACGGGGACGCCACGTTCGCGCCTAGGATCGTCGCCGACGACTATGACGACGATAGCCTCATCCGGCCTCAACTGAGTGTGATTAGCAAGCTCCAAGAGACGGATCGCTTCACGGCCGGTGTGGTCACGGCTGACGGGGAAGTGCTCACGGCGACATGGGACGTTGCGGGTTTGACGGAGGCACTACAACCGGTGCTGGCGGTTGCACGAAACGCCATTCCAGCGCCCTGGGATCAGCCCATCTAGCGACTGGCCCGAACGCTGGCGGTGTGGAAAACCGCAGGAGGGACAGCAGACTCCCCCTCTCCACATGGTGGAGAGGGGGCCGGGGGGTGAGGCCCGGTTCCACCACTCACAAATACCAGTCGGGATCGGTCAACGCCTCCGCGACCACCCCGCCCTCGGCGTCGCGCGGCCGCGGTAGTCCTGTCACGTAGGCCAAGGTCGGCGCCACGTCCACTTGGCGTACCTGCTGCTGTAAGTGGACACCCTCTTTGATCCCGGCGCCGGCCAGCACGAAGCACGTATGCTGCGACCCCCAGCCGAGGCGTGCGCTCGGTAGCTGCGGCCCGTGCGCGCCGTTGAACTCCGGCAGCGTCGCGTACACCACGTCGCCCACCAGCTCGCCCCACAGGTTGGCCACCTCGGCGTCCTCGCGCCGCAACGCGAACACGAACGGGCAGTAGCCGGCGCCCGGCTCGCGATAGCCGTTCAGCGCGTGAATGATGTCGCGCCGGACCTGCTCGTAGTCCTCCGGCTCGACGATGCCGGTCGGCTCTCGGCCCTTGAGATTGACATAAATGTTCACGTTGCCGACCGGCGCCGCCGTGGTGCGCGTCCAGTCCACAACCCGCCCGCCGGCGGCGGCGTCCGTATAGACCAGAAAGCCGGTCTGCTCCAGCACGTCGGCCACCTCGACCAGCGGATAGCTGGTTGGTGTGCCACCATGATCCGCGACAATACAGATCACGGTGTGGTCGTCCAGCAAGGCGTCGCACAGTCGCCCGATCCAGCGGTCGCAGGCCGCGTAGGAGCGCGCCATTCCCTGGAAGCACCGCTCGACCCGCTCCGGCGGCTGGCCGCTCACCGCATCGGCGTCGGCCATGAAGAAGTGGTTGGCATAGTCGGGCACGTGCGTCTGGGTGAAGAGGCCGCCCCAATCGGGTCGCGTCGAGCAGAGGTGAATCGCCGTGTCGGCGAGCTTGCCCAGGTGGTGCTCGACTAGCTCAAAATAGGTGTCGTCGTCAATCACACCCAGCGCATCCCGGCCGGGATTCTGCAGAAACGGCCCCACGTGCTCCAGCAGCTCTCCTGCCACGGCGTTCGGGTAGGTGAATCCGTCCAGCGGCCAAATCTGCGGCACAAACAGTTCGAACCGCTCGGCGTCCGGCGTCAACTCGATGCATTTCATCCGCACGTGGCCGGCAATGTCGCTGTCACCGATGCGGAAGCTATCGTGGACATATCCGGTCCATTCCCCGGCGCTCAGGTCCTGCTCGAACAGGCGGTCAGCCCCATCGCGGCTGCGGGTAATCCGCACCCGGTCAAAGCCCTCCCCGCCGGAAGCGTAGATCAACGCATAGTAGCTCTTCGGGACGACGGCACCCGAGCGGCCCATGGAATGGTGGCTGCGGTGTTGTGGGCGGATGACCAACTCCGCTTCCAGCGGCTCACGCGCGCTCGCCGGCAGATTGCTCCACCCGTTGCCGGATACGCTGCACAGGCTGATCGGCTCGAAGCGTTGGCTCTCCCGCAAGGCGCTCGGATCAACGGCTGCGCTGTCCGTCGAGGCCGCCGTTTGCTCTTCCTCCCGGCCCACCGCGAACAGGTGGTAGCCGGCAATCTGCGCGTGATTGCTGATGCCCGGTCCCGTCCCCTCGACTTGGACGCCGCGACTGATCGTCGGCGGCCACGACATCTCGTACTTCACCAGGACCGGCACCCGCCCCCCGCGCTCGACGGTATTCCAGAGGTATTCCGCCTTACACAGCCGGGTGTTGATACCCCACACGGTCTGATCGAGCGGCTTCCCCAGCGCCCGGATATTGAAGTCCATCACCTGATGCGTACCGGGCCACGCGCCGGTTGCCAGGGTAGTCCAGCCCGGCGGCGTCAGCGTCGGCAGCACCCCCCACATCTCTCGATGCACACCCCGCTTGATGAGCCGGCCAACGTTGGGCATGTAACCGGCCTCAACCATGTGCAGCATACTCTCCATGCCGACACCGTCGAGACCGACCAGGATGAACCGTTTCGCTGGACTATCGCCGGCCATTACACATCCTCCCAAACCGCGTGGATTGCCCCGCACCCCTCGCCGGAGCGGCGCCCCTAACTATAGACGACGCGCCGGAAGGCGAGCCGCAGCAGTGGGGAGTTGCCGACGGAATCGGCGGGAGAAGGCAAAGGAGGAGAGTACAGTTTCCTCCCCTGGAGCTTGCTCCGGGGGAGGGCTAGGGTGGGGGCCAAAACGCTACCTAGTTAAGTTCGCAGCCTTCATAATCGCGCCCAGCCGCCCGTCATTCCCACGCCCAGTCCCCGTCATTGCGGCGGAAGCCGCAATCCAGGGCCAAGCATCGCCACCGGTCCGGGCGCTACTCCCCCTCTCCCCGGTCTATACACCACCAGGTGGAGAGGGGGCCGGGGGTGAGGTCTGCCTCCACGATTCCCCGCCGAAAAACCTACCCTCGTCATCACTACCTCACTGCGAGCACACGCGAGCGCGCATACCGCGTACAGGCGTAATAGGCCTCGATGGACTCGCCGGCATCGCCCCAGAAACCGGACAGGACATCATGCTTGACCTGACCCCGTTCGAGGTAGGCCTTATTCACATCGGTAATCTCCAGCTCGCCGCGCCCGGATGGCTCAAGGGTCCGCACAATGTCGAACACCTCGGCCGGATAGAAGTAGACACCGGTGACGGCGTAGGCAGAGCGAGGATGAGCGGGCTTTTCCTCGATGTCCACCAGCCGCTCCGGCTGGTCGCCGTCGAAGACGGCCACACCGAGGTGCCGCAGGTGCGCCGGGTCCGCGATCTCCTTCAGCAGCAGCCGCGCCCCCCGCGGCTGGCGCTCGAAGCGCCGGACGATGGGGGCAAGATCGTCCTCAACGATATTGTCGCCGAGCATCACGACGACCTTATCGCCGGCCGCAAAGTGCTCGGCCAAGCCCAGCGCCTCGGCAATCCCACCGGGCCGCTCCTGATAGGCATATTGCAGACCGCGCAGCCCCACGGGACCACCACTGCCCAGCAGGCGCAGGAACTCGCCCGCGTGATTACCGCCGGTCACGACCATGATCTCCTCCAGCCCGGCGCGCACGAGCGCCTCCAGCGCAAAGTAGATCATGGGCCGGTCATAGATCGGCAGCAGGTGCTTGTTGGTGATGTTGGTCAGTGGGGCCAGGCGCGACCCGGTCCCACCGGCGAGAACAATGCCTTTCATCATGCACACTTGCCCGTTCGGGCAGTCTCCTTCGCTCTAGGGGCTTGACGACGTGCCTCGTCTGAGGCGCCCCGGCCTGTCATTGTAGCGGCAATGCCCGGACGAGTGACCGGACCAAAGCGGATAGCAGCACCGTCGCGCAGAGCACACCTACCCCCTCCCCCCTGACAAGGGTAGGTTTTTTCTTGGGGGCGCGAATCATCGCGCCCAGGCGTTGGTCATTCCGGTCGAAGCCCGCACCCGGGCACATTTGGTCGCCCCCGGTCACCATTGCCATACAGTCCTCTTGGCCGTTACAATCATAGGGAGGGCGTCACGCTTGGACCTGGCGTTCAGGTCAACGGCAGCGTGGCACCCGTGAGTACTTCAATGAGGAGGTACTGTCAATGGCAGACGTGCGGCGCACTGCAGCGGTTTCCCCATACCCATCGCCTGGCTACCTGGACCCAGACACCGCGTTCCCCAACGGCTGGGACATACCGAATGGAGCACCGTCGGTACCTGCCGCCCCTCCCCACGAGGGGCTAAATGCCTGGGATATCGCCCAGCAGCAATTCGATCTCGCCGCCGACCGCTTGGGCCTCGGCTCCGACGAGCGCGCGGTGCTCCGCAACTGCAAGCGCGAGTTCATCGTGCATTTCCCGGTGCAGATGGACGACGGCTCGGTCCGCTCCTTCACCGGCTACCGCGTCCAGCATAACCTGGCCCGCGGCCCCGGCAAGGGCGGCATCCGCTATCACCCCCAGGCCGATCTCGACGAGGTCCGCGCACTGGCCATGTGGATGACGTGGAAGTGCGCCGTCGTGAACGTTCCGTTCGGTGGCGCCAAAGGCGGCGTGGCCGTTGACCCCCATGAGCTCTCGCCGACGGAGCTTGAGAAGCTGACCCGGCGCTACACCCTGGAAATCGAGCCGTTGATCGGTCCGCACAGCGACATTCCGGCGCCCGATGTCAACACGGACCAGCAGATCATGGCCTGGATGATGGACACCTACAGTATGCACAAGGGCTACACCGCCACCGCGGTCGTGACGGGGAAGCCCGTGAGTATCGGCGGCTCGGAAGGCCGCAACGAGGCGACGGGCCGCGGGTGCGTCTTCACCATTCAGCAGGCCGCCAAGCGTCTCGGTCTCGACCTTGCCGGGAGTACGGTCGCCGTGCAGGGGTTCGGCAATGTCGGCTCCGTTGCTGCACGGCTGCTCCACGATCTCGGCTGCCGCATCATCGCGGTGAGCGACGCCGAGGGCGGCATTGCCGATATGCGTGGTCTTGATCCCCGCCAGCTCTTGCGCCATCGGGAAGAAACCGGGTCCGTCGTCGGCTTTGGCGATACAACTGCGATCACCAATGCCGAGCTGCTGACGTTCGATTGCGACATTCTTGTCCCGGCGGCACTGGAAAACCAGATCACGGCCGAGGTGGCCGAGCAAATCAAGGCCAAGATCGTCGCCGAGGCAGCGAATGGGCCAACGACCCCGAAGGCCGACGCTATCCTGCGCGACCGGCGGGTGTTCGTGATACCGGACATCCTTTGCAATGCCGGCGGCGTCACAGTGTCGTATTTCGAGTGGGTCCAGGACCTCCAGAACTTCTTCTGGGACGAAGCGGAGATCAACCGGCAGTTGCACCGGATTATGGTCCGCAGCTTCGAGCAGGTGTACCGGATGGCTCAGGAACACGACGTTGACCTCCGCCAAGGGGCACAGATGCTCGCCATCTCGCGGGTTGCGGAAGCTACACGCCTGCGGGGACTGTATCCTTAGCACCGAACCGGCTCTTGGGGCAGCGCCACACGGAGCGCCTGGCTGGCCGCTTTGCTCAGGCGGTTAGGGCGTGTGTACGGACTCGATGGCCGGGATCAATGGCACGCTTTGATCCGGTGCCAGATACACGAGGGAGGCCCCAGCTTTATGAAGGTCTGCTACGCCTACCGTCGCAGTGTGTTCTATCCCTACCAGGGCGGGGAGTTCCCGCCAGCGAGCGAGGCGGCTCTGACCCGGGCCTATCTGGCCAAGGTCAAAGCCACCGGCTTCGATGGTATCGAACTGCCAGCGGCGCTCGCCGAGAGCTACACTACCGCCCAGCGCGAGGACTTGCGGCGGGTGCTGCGTGCCCTGGACCTGCCCTGCGCGGCGGTGCGCGGCGGCGGCGGCATGCACGATCCCCGCGTGGCGGCGGCGAACCGGGAGCGGCTGGAGAACTCAGTACGCTTCGCCGCCGAGATCGGGGCCGATGTGCTCAACGCCACGGTCACGACGCCACCACGCGATCCGGGCGGGCCGGGCAGTTTCGTCGGCGACCCGATCTCGCAAGGGTCCAGCCGCCAGGCCAGCGCCAGCGATTTCGAGCGGACGGCCGATGGGCTGCGTGAAGTTGCCGACCTCGCTGCGGACGAGGGCGTCCGCATCTCCATCGAAGTCCACCAGCACTCGATAGCCGATTGTAGCTGGGCAACGCTCCACTTGCTGGACTTAGTTGACCGTCCCAACGTCGGGGCCAACCCCGATCTAGGCAACGTCTACTGGGTCTACGACACCCCGCAGGAGAGCATCGAGGCGGCCATTGTCGCGCTCGCCCCGCGGGCCATGTATATGCACTGCAAGAACCTGGTCCGCGTGCATATCCCGGAGCTGCGGCATAGCATCTTCCTGCGCGTGCCCCTGCCCGACGGCGACATTGACTACCGCTTTGCCTTCACCGCCATGCACGACGCCGGCTTTGACGGCTATTTGGCCGTCGAAGGCGCCCGGGACGGCGACCAACTCACCAGCGACGCCCGCAGCCTCAACTACGTCCGTGACCTACTGGCCGAGCTGGCGTAGCCCGGCTGCGCGTCGGTTACAATGCCGAGCGACCGGTAGTAAAGCCGGCACAGTCACACCGTACCGGAGGTATCGCCGTGAGCACCGCCAGCGACCAGGCCGGGCCATTCGCGCTGGGCATCATCACCCGCCTGCAAGACAGCGCCGATGAAGCCCTCCGGCGCGTGGCCGACTTCGACTTGCCCACCTGCCAGCTCACCACTGACGATCCAGCGCTGTATACGCCAGCCAAAGCCGACCAGGTACGCGCCGCCGCCGAGCAGCACCAAGTCGCTGTCACCACGCACTGGGCGCACGCGCCTGGCCGGCGGGTATGGAACTTCTACGAAGGGCCGCTGACGCTGGGGCTGGTCCCGCCGGAGACCCGCGCGGATCGTCTGGCCGCGCTCCAGCAGGCGGCGGCCTTTGCCGAGTGGATCGGCGCCCCCTCGCTCACCGGGCACATGGGCTTCATCCCCGAGGACCCGAACGATCCGCGCTACCCGGGCACCGTAGATGCCCTCACGCGGCTCGCGCACACCTGCGCGGATCACGGCATCGAGCTATGGTTCGAGACCGGCCAGGAGACACCGACGACCCTGCTCCGCACGTTCGACGACATCGGCACCGACAACCTCGGCATCAACCTCGACCCGGCCAACCTACTCCTGTACGGCAAGGCGAATCCGCTCGACGCGGTGGATCAGTTCGGCACGCTTATCAAGGGGGTCCACGCCAAGGACGGCGACTATCCCACGACGGGACGGGCACTCGGCCACGAACAGCCCTTGGGCGAAGGCCGAGTCAACTTCCCGGTACTGATCGCCAAACTCAAGGCACTGGACTACCAGGGCGCCATCACCATCGAGCGCGAAATCAGCGGACCGCAGCAGGCGGCCGACATCCGCGCGGCCGTCAAGCTGTTGAACTCGCTGATCGGTGACCAGTAGGAATCAGCTATCAGCCAAGGGTTGCCCAGCGTGACCGCTTCCCCCGCTCAGGTGGACCTCATCGTTTTCGTCGGCCGGTCAGGCCCTTCTCCGGTGGAGCAGTCCGTTGCGTACATTCGGCAGGCCGCGGCGCTCGACCTGGTAGCCCTCGCGCAAGCCTGCGACCGGATCGGGCGCATCGTGGCGGTCGTAGCCGACGGCACCGGCGCCGACCACCTGCGCCGCACGAGCCGCGAGTCACCGGCCACTACGCCGGTGCATGTTGATCTCGACGCGCCGGCCGAACCGTTCCACTTCGGCCGGCGATTGGCCGGCGTCATCGAGCGCTTTTCCATTCGGCACGCCCTCTACTTCGGCGCCGGCGCCGCGCCCTTACTCTCCCGGCAGACGTTGGCACGCCTGTGCGACACGCTGCTCGCGCACCCTGCCGCCGGAACGAGCGCCGGCGTGGTGAGCGCCAACAACTTCTGGTCAGCCGACTTCCTGGGCTGGACCCCGGCCTCGGCTATCCGACACATTGACCTCCCGGCCCGACGCGATAATCTGCTGGCCGTGCTGTTGCAGCGGCAGGCCGGCTTGTCCCGCGACGACATACCCCCGTCCGTCGGCTCGCTCTTCGATATTGACACCCCGGCGGACGTTGCCATTCTGAACTTGCACCACCGCACGTATCCACACACGCGAGCCGCCCTGCAAGCAATCCCGTGGGGAGGAGACAGTTGGCCGGACCAACACCTGGCGGCATTCATGCCTCCTCTGGTCCGTCCCAGCGCCGAGGTCTGTTTGGCCGGTCGCGTGAGCAACAGCGTTTTTGGCGGTCTGCGGCAGGACCTCGCCTGCCGGCTCCGCATCTATGCTGAGGAGCGCGGGATGCAGGCTTCGGGACGTGACCGCCGGGGGGAGGTGCGCTCGCTTCTCGGCATGTTCTTGGAGCAGGTCGGCGCCCGGCGATTCTTTGCGGCGCTCGCGGGCCTCGGATCGGACGCGGTGTTCATGGATACGCGCCCCATCTTCCAACACATGGGCTGGGACGTATCCATGCCCGACCGCTTCTACTCCGACTTGGGCTGCGTCGAGCGGATAGGTCACAAGGAGGTCCGCTCGTTCACCGCCGCCGCACGTGCCGCACCGGTGCCGGTCGCCCTCGGCGGTCAGTCACTCGTCGGCGGCGGGCTGTGGGCACTCACGGAGGCAGCCTGGGAACGCGCGGACGCCGGGCTATTGCCGCTGTTCGGCTGACGGCTCGCCGGCCTCCGGCTCCGTGTCTGCGGCTTGGTTCTGCTTGGCGCGCTCCGCCTCTTCGGCTTCAAGGGCGGCGAGCTTATCGAACTGCCGGGTGCGGCGCAGATACGCCCAGCGCTTGTTCCGCGCCACTTGGTCCTGCGTCGCCACGTAGTCCTCTTCCCTGGGCGGCTGCATCTGGTCGAGGAGGGCCTGTGCATCATCTTCCCCGGAGAGTAGCTGGTCGGACCACCGCATCACCCGCCGCGTAATCAAGATGGCGATGCCAAACGCCACGAACGCCGCCAACACGGCAGCTGGCCCGAACGTATCCTGCAGAATACCCCCACCCATCAGGAAAATCCCAATCATCGCGCCAAACAGTATCAGCATGGCTACGAAGACCATCGATAGCGCAACCAAAGTGCGTAACATGCCCCATTACTCCTCGCGGCAGACAAGAACGCTGCCGTCCACCCTCAAGTATAGACCCTGCGCCAGCCGCCCGGTTCTATCTGCGCCCTCCCCGCGTCCGGAGACCTTTGCAAGACTCGTCATTCCCGCGAAAGCGGGAATCTACACCCCATCTCTATCGCTCGGCGATGGAGAGGGGCCCGGGTGACGGGCCAAAGGCGCACCACACCTGGCACTATCCGTGCGGCTTTGGCCCGGCAGTGGGTGAGGACCAGCGTGTGGTATGGTGCAGCAATGGCCAGTACATTCGGTGCGCTGTTTCGGGTGACAACCTGGGGAGAGTCGCACGGCGGGGGCGTGGGTGTCGTCGTGGACGGCTGCCCACCTCGGATCGCGCTCGACACCGCCACCATTCAGCGCGAGCTTGACCGCCGCCGCCCCGGACAGAGCCGCATCACCACCCAGCGCAAAGAAGAAGATCGCGTTGAAATCCTCTCTGGTGTGTTCGAGGGTCACACGCTCGGCACGCCCATCTCGCTAATGGTGAAGAATAAGGACGCCCGGCCGAAAGACTACGCGGAAGTCCGCGTCAAGTATCGTCCCTCCCACGCCGACTACACCTATCAGGCCAAGTACGGCATCCGCGACTGGATGGGCGGCGGCCGGGCCTCCGCCCGCGAAACGGTCGGCCGGGTCGCGGCCGGCGCGATTGCGAAGCGCATTCTGCGCGACGCCGGCGGCATAGAGATCGTTGCCTACGTCAAGCAGGTCCACGACCTCGTTGCCGACGTGGACCCGAGCGCCGTCACGCTCGATGACGTGGAGGCCAACATCGCCCGCTGCCCGGACGCCGCCTGCGCCGAGCGCATGGTCGCGCGGATTGATGCAGCCCGTAAGGATGGCGACTCTCTGGGCGGAGTAGTCGAGTGTGTCGCGCGTAACGTGCCGGTCGGCTTGGGTGAGCCAGTGTTCGACAAGCTCGAAGCCGACCTCGCCAAGGCGATGCTATCGCTGCCGGCCGCCAAGGGCTTCGAGATCGGCTCCGGGTTCGCCGGCGTACACATGACCGGCTCCACGCACAACGACCCGTTCTACAGCGACGCCGGCGCCATCCGCACCCGGACGAACTACTCCGGTGGCATCCAGGGCGGTATCTCCAACGGGGAGCCGATCATCTTCCGCGTGGCCTTCAAGCCCACGGCCACCATCCTCAAAGAGCAGGAAACGGTGGACACTAAGGGAAACCCCACCAAGCTCCGCGGCCGCGGGCGGCACGACCCCTGCGTCCTGCCCCGTGCCGTCCCAATGGTCGAGGCCATGACCGCGCTCACCCTCGCCGACCACTGGCTACGCCAGCAAGCCACGCAGAGCTATCCCGCGCCGTCCCCCCGCACAGCGGCGAGACCATAGGGGGGGCCTACCAAAGGACCGAGCGATGATCGTTGACGTACACACCCACGCCCCGCGTCGGCGAACAGCGTCAGCCACGGTAGCCATGCCTAGCTCCGACCGTGCCCCCATGCGCCCGGACCGTCCTGACCCGGCCGGTGTGACCTGGGACGACTACCTGGCCGCGATGGCCGCCGTGGATCGGGCCATCGTCTTCAACATCGCCTCACCGCCAACCGGCGATCCGGACCCGTTGAGCGCCCGGCTGACCGGCTCCGTATTCGAGGCGCCTGCCCGCGACGTGAACGACAACACCGCTGCGCTCGTGCGGGCCTATCCCGACAAGCTGATCGGCTTCCTGTCCGTGCATCCGCGTGACCCGGCCCTGGACGACGAGTTGGACCGCGCCACCGGCGATCTCGGGCTGCGCGGCATCAAGCTCGGACCGAACTACCAGAACTTCGATCCTCTCAGCGACGAGGCGTTCCGGCTCTACACCCGCGCGCAGGAGCTGCGACTGCCGATCCTGTTCCACCAGGGCACGTCGCCGGTGCGCTTTGCCGACCTCGACTACGCCCACCCGCGGCACATTGACCGTGTCGCCATGCACTTTCCGGAGCTACGGATCGTGATGGCGCACATGGGACATCCCTGGCAGACCGACTGCATCACGGTGATCCGCAAGCATCCGCACGTCTATGCCGACATCTCGGCCCAGCACTACCGGCCCTGGTCCTACTACACCTGCATGCGGCTGGCGACCGAGTGGGCAGTCCTGCCGAAGCTGCTGTTCGGCTCCGACTTCCCGGTAGCAACACCCCAGGAGACGATTGACGCCATCCCCCACGTCAACGACATCCTCGAAGGCACGGCACTCCCCCGCGTGCCCGCAGACGAACTCCAGGCGGTCGTGGAACGGGACTCGCTGGCCTGCCTGGGCCTCGACTGACGGAAGCAAGCGCCGTCATTCCCGCGTGCGCGGCAATCCATGTCCCCCCGTCGGGACGGGGGGACCACAGGGGGGCCAGTCCCAGTGCTATACTGGTTCGCGCTCGCTAGTAGCCCTATTGACCGCCATTGCTGTGAGAATAACGCCTATCCGTCATTCCCGCGAAAGCGGGAATCCGGCATGGAAGCACCGAGCGGGAGAGTCGTTGTGAGCAGCACGATTGACGAGCACATCACCCGCGAGCTATTCGACCTCTCCGATCGGTCCGCCATCGTGACGGGCGCGGCCTCGGGGCTAGGCGAAGCCATCGCCGGCGGGCTGGCCGTGTTCGGCGCCGACGTGGCGCTCGCCGATGTCAACGAGCCGGGGCTGGCAGGGGTCGCCGCTGCCATCCGCAGCACTGGACGACAAGCCGTGCCCGTCACCTGCGACGTGCGCGTCCGCGACCAAGTGCAGGCGCTCGTTGACCGGACACTGGATACGTTCGGCCGCGTGGATATTCTCGTCAATGCGGCCGGGATCGCGCGCCGCGCGCCGGCCGTGGAGCTGACCGACGCGGAGTGGGACGAGGTCGTGGCGATAGACCTGACCGGCGCTTTCCTCTGCGCCCAGATAGTCGGGCGGTCCATGATCGCCCAGGGACAGGGCGGGCGCATCATCAACATCGCCTCCATCGGCGCGCACGTCGGCGTGACGAGCGGCAATGCCAACTACTCGGCCGCGAAAGGCGGCCTGGTGGCGATGTCTAAGTGCCTCGCGCTCGAATGGGCGCCGCACAACATCCTGGTCAACTGCATCTCACCCACGCACTTCAACACCCCGCTCATCCAGCGCAACATGCAGAATCCCGAGGTCCGGGCCTACTACCTGTCGAACATCCCGCTCGGCCGGCTCGGCGAGCCGCCGGAGATCGTCGGTCCGGTCGTGTTCCTGGCCTCCGATGCCGCCAGCATGGTCACTGGCGCCACACTCGTCGTTGACGGCGGGCACATGGCCAAGTAGCTCACCCCCACCCTCTCCTCCCCCGTTACGACAGGGGAGGGGATGTGCCGTCTCCCTGCGGAGCGGGGGGGGGGGCCATAGGGGGATGAGAGTAGCAAGAAAAGGGCATGAGTATGGCTATCGCAACCGCACCGCAAACCCGCTTGGACACCGACCTGAGCACCGACCGGCTCCGCGAGATGTACGCGCTCATGTGGCGCATCCGCTACTTCGAGGAGACGGTGCTCGACCTCTTCAACAAGGGCCATATCCGCGGCACCGCCCACCTCTACATCGGCATGGAGGCGGTCGCGGCCGGCACGCGGGCGGCCATGGGTCCCGATGACTTTCTAGCCAGCACGCATCGCGGTCACGGGCATAGCCTAGCGATGGGCCTCGATCCCAAGCCGATGATGGCCGAGCTACTCGGTCGCGGCGACGGCTACTGCAAGGGCAAGGGCGGCTCCATGCACGTGGCCTGCCTGGCCCTCGGGATGCTAGGGGCCGATGCCGTGGTCGGGGCCAACGCGCCAATCACCACCGGCGCGGCGCTGGCAGCCCGCCTCAAGGGCGAGGACCGCGTCGGCATCAGCTTTTTCGGCGACGGCGCCGCCAGTCAAGGCGTGGTGCTGGAGGCGCTCAACATCGCCGCCGTCTCCAAGCTGCCCGTCGTCTTCATCTGCGAGAATAACCAGTGGGCCTTATCTACTTCAATCCAGTCCACACTCTCCGTGCCGGACGTAGCCACCCGCGCCCAGGGCTTCGGGCTACCCAGCGTCATCGTGGACGGTCAAGACGGACTTGCGATGCACGCAGCGGCCCAAGAAGCAATCACCCGCGCCCGCACGGGTGGCGGCCCGACGCTGATCGAGGCCAAGACCTATCGCTTCCATACCCACTCCGCCTTTGCGACCAAAGACCCCCGCGCAGCCGACGAAGTGGCGTTCTGGAAGAGCCGCGATCCCATCGAGATTCTCAGCGCCAAGCTGCTCGATGCCGGTGTCCTCACCGCGGCCGAGCTGGATGCGCTGCGCGCGCACGAAGCAGCCCTGGCCCAAGAAGCGGCCGACTTTGCCGTCGCCAGCCCGTATCCGGCGCCGGAGGAGGCCCTGACCGACGTATTCTTGCCCTCTGAGACGGAGCACCACAGCGAGCCGGGCCACCCAGCGCTGGACACCGACGTTCGGCAGCTCAACATGGTCGAAGCCCTCAACGAGGCCCTGCACGAGGAGATGGAGCGCGACCCGACCGTCTTCGTTATGGGCGAGGACATCGGTAACATCGGCGGCCTGTTCGGTGTCACCGGCGGCCTGCTGGAGCGGTTCGGCGAGGAGCGCATCCGCGAGATGCCGATTGCCGAGCCGGGCTACACCGGCGTGGGGGTAGGCGCGGCTATCGCCGGCGCACATCCCGTCGTCGAGATACAGGTGATGGACTTTCTATCCCTGACGATGGACCAGCTCGCCAACCACGCCGCCAAGCTCCGCTACATGACCGGCGGTCAGGCGTCGGTGCCGATGGTGCTACGCGGCGTCGTGATGACCGGCATCGGCCTGGCCGCGCAGCATTCGCAGAGCCTCGAAGCGTGGGTCGCACATATTCCGGGCCTGAAGGTCATCATGCCCAGCACGCCCTACGACGCCAAGGGCCTGCTCAAGAGCGCGATCCGCGACGGCAACCCGGTGGTCTGCTTCGAGAAGCGCCTGCTCTACGCCGCGACCGGTCCGGTGCCGGAGGAGGAGTACCTCGTGCCCTTCGGCCAGGCTGCCGTCCGCCGGACCGGCGACGATCTGACGATTGTCGCCAGCGGTCTGTCGGCGCAGATGGCCATCGAGGCCGCCGAGACGTTGGCCACCGAGGGCATCGCGGCCGAGGTCATTGACCTGCGGACCCTGGTTCCGCTCGACATGGACACGATCATCGAGTCGGTCGCCAAGACCCACCGCGTGATCGTCGCCAACGACGGCTATCGCAACTGCGGCTTTGCCGCCGAGGTGATGGCGCGGATCATGGAGCAAGGGTTCGACTATCTCGATGCACCGGTCATGCGCGTCACCTCGGAGGATGTTCCGATCCCCTGCTCCGAGGCGCTGGAGCAGGTCGCCCTGATTAGCGCCGACAAGATCGCCACGGCCGCCCGCGAGCTACTGGAATCCTAGCTGCCGAGGGCCTGTCCCCCTGCGAAAGCGGGAATCCACCTCCTCTCCCCTGGGAGAGGGCCGGGGTGAGGGCCACTCCTCTAGCCGCCGCGTGGACTCCCCTTCCCTGGCAGGGAAGGGGCCAGGGGTTAGGTCCCACCCCTTTCCCGACTCAGGCCGGATCGCCCCCGGCCATTGACCGGTCAAACAGTTCCACGACCTCCTCGGACGGCTTGGCCGTCAGGAGCGTGACCGCGATAGCCACCGGGAACGCGAGCAGGAAGCCGGGCGTGGCCGGCTGAATGTCCATGATCCCACCGGGGCCTCCCGAATAGTATCCCCAGATCGTGGATACGACCGTTCCAGTGATGATGGAGGCCAGCGCGCCCCAGAAATTGAACCGGCGCCAATACAGCGCCAGAATTGTCACCGGGCCAAACGCTGCGCCCATGCCACCCCAAGCGTAGGCGACCAAGTTGAGCACCGATTCCGGGTTGAATATCGAAAGCAGGGCGGCGATGACGCCTACGACCACGAGCAGCAGACGGCCCAACCAGACGCGAACAAAGGCCCCCAGTACATAGACGTATCGCTTGGCGTAGGCGAGCCTTCTGATCAACGGCAGGTCGTCGGTAGCGACCGCGGAAGCCAAGAGCAATTGCGAATCCGCTGTACTCATCACGGCCGCAATCACCGCCGTGAGCAGGACGCCGGCCACGATGGGATGGAAGAACAACTCCGAGACCACGAGATAGACCCGCTCCGGGTCCTCCATGACCTCCGCCAGCGCACCCGCTTTCGCCAAGGCGGCGAACGCCATCACCCCCAGCAGCAGACCGAAGGTGTACGTTAAGAAACTCCATGCCGTACCAAGGTCACGACTGGCCGGTATCTTTGCTTCGCTCTCTACGGCCATGAACCGCTGCAAGATCCGCTGAGAGCCGAACGCGCCCAACCCCCAGCCGGCGACCGAGAGCAGGAAGAAAACACCGATCGGCTCCCCGGCTGCGTCCGTCAGCGGATTCCAGAAACCTGCGGAGACTGCTCCGGTAGTCTGGAAGGGGTTGTCCGTGATGAAGATCAACGTAATCACCATGATGATGAAGCTACCCACCATCAACATGGCCTGAAATACGTCGGTCCTGGAGACTGCCAAGAATCCGCCGATGAGCGTATACGAGGCCACGGCGAAAAACGTCAACAGGATACCCACCGTCTCGTCCAGCCCGAATATCGTATTGAGGAGCTTGGAGCCGGCGATCATACCGGAGCTGACGTAGAAAATGACAAAGAAGACGGTGACGCACGCGGTAATAGTCCGCAGCACTCCCGTCCGATCATTGAAGCGTCGTTCGAAGAACTCCGGCAACGTAAGCGAGTCTTCCGCGGCGATGGTGAAGCGGCGCAACCGCCTGGCTACGATTTGCCAGTTCAACCAGAGACCAAACACAATGCAAACGATCAGCCACACTTGGATGAGGCCGCCTTGGAAGGCCAGGGCCGGCAGTACCAGCATCGTCCAGCCGCTCGACGTGGATGCACCGGTGCTCAATGCCGACGTGATGATGCCTATCCGCCGGCCGCCCAGGACGTAGTCCGACATCTCCTGCATCCCGCGGGCACGGGCTATCGCTATGCCGATCAGCGCCACGAAGTAGACCAAGAAGACGGTGACAATCCAGGGACTGAACTCCATGCTGACCTCCCGTAACGAGTGTGGTAAGTCGGAGCAACGGCGTTCGATGACGCCTGACTAACTCGATGCTCCGTCGGCGCCGGTAGGGGTAGGCTGCGGCTCGGCTTCCGGCTTCTCGCGCGGGGGCAGGAGCAGCGAGGCCGCTACCGCTACGATGAGCACCAACGCGATCACTCCCAAGGAGATAGCCGTTGGCAATTCGTAATGGAGCCACATCTCCAGCGGTTCCTTACTGAGCATCTTCAAGCCGACCAGCGCCAGGATGATACCCAGCCCCATGCTGAGATAGTCGAGCGAGCGGATCATGCCGGCCAGCAGGAAGTACAGCGCCCGTAGCCCCAGGATGGCGAACACGTTCGAGGTGAAGACGATAAACGGATCAATGGTGATCCCCAGAATAGCCGGCACGGAGTCGACGGCAAAGACCACGTCCGTCGTCTCGACGACGACGAGCACCGCCAGCATCGGCGTGGCCATCAATTTGCCGGCGTGCCGCACGAAGAAGCGCTGGCCGTGGTATTCATCGGTCAGCGGCACCAAACGACGCAGCAGCCGCAGCACCGGGTTCTCGCCAGGTTCGACCTCGATCCCGCTGTTCCGCGCCAGTTTGATTCCGGTATAGACCAGGAACGCGCCCAGAATATAGAACATCCATTCAAAGTTCTGCAGTAGCGCCACGCCCGCGAAAATGAAAACACCCCGGAAGAACATCGCGCCCAAAATGCCCCAGAACAAGACGCGGTGCTGGTACTCCGGCGCCACGGCGAAGTACGTGAAGATCAGCGCGAAGACGAACACGTTGTCTACGGAGAGGCTGTATTCGACGAGGTAGCCGGTGAGGTACGCCAGACTCGGCTCCGATCCGTGCCACACCCACAGCAGCACCGCAAAGGAGAGACCGAGTGTGACCCAGCCCGCCGTCCACATTCCGGCCTCGCGGGTCGAAACCACGTGGGCCTTGCGGTTGAGGACAAGAAGGTCAAAGCACAGCAACGACAGGATCACGGCGATAAAAACGACCCAGACCCACCATTCGACCTCTACCATGCGGCTTTACTCCCTATGGCGCGAATACAATGCCGACGGCCATCCCTGCACTGCCGGGAGCGGCACCGTCGGCTCCGCGCACACGCTTGTGGTAGTCTAGCCGAAGTGTACCCGCTACGGCGCTGTTTACCGCAGCAGTACACGCATCAGGCTGGGCAGCAAGGAGTAGACCATGCCCTACTTGGACCCCCAAGATGCCAACAACGAGATCAGCACGATGATCGCGGCAATCAAGGCCCGGCGCGGGCCGCCACCGTGGCGGGAGCCGCTCATCGCCACGCCGGCCTTCCGCCAAGTGCTCATCTACTGGACGCCGGGCGAGCAGCTCACTCCCCACTGGCACCCTCGCGCCAGCGAATCGTTCCTAGTGCTGGAGGGGAGCGGTACGTTCAAGATCGGCGCTGCCCCATCGGTCGAGGTGCAGCCAGGCAGCTGCCTGCTCGCTCAACCCGGCGTCCCCCACGAGATAGCGGTCAGTGCAGCCGAGCCTATGATGATCCTCGCCACCGTAGCTCCCAACGAGCTGGACGACACCTACGAGTAGGCACCACGATTCATAGACCCGTGGCGGGGCTGAACCTAGGCTGCGTTCAGGGACAGCCCCCCCTCAATGTAACGGGACCAACGTACCCCGGCGACAACTTGACCGCTCATGGGCAATCTGTTAGCCTCGCAGACAGCGTGGGCCTCGTGGAAAAGCAGTGTCTAGTAACAGGGATGGCCGTAAATCCGATCGTGAATCCATATGGAGTGTGGACAGAAGGTTCAGGAGTTTCTACTTCTGGTCTTTCAGATCTACGCTTCTTGTCGGAGCGGTGTTAGTAGTTGTATACGTCCGTATAGACGGCGTTCGTGAGTTCCTGGAGATAGTAGTAACGCTGGGTGCAGCATCGGCGATCCTATCTCTAGGAGCGGCGGAGATAGCGAGTGTGACAGTGGCACTGACAGAATGGCTGTTGGCCAAGAGAGACGAGGCACGCGCCAGAGTAACCAAGCTTCAGGCAGAGGCAAGAAGAGAGGGCCGGGCGGAGGGCCGGGCGGAAGGTTATGAGCAGGCTGCTACTGAATGGTCGGCATGGAATGCCCGCCGGGAAGAGGCAGAACAAAACGGCGGGGGTTTCAAGGAGCCGCCGCCGAGCGTAGGCCACGGATAGCTTCTTGACAGCCTGCGTGCGGCAGTGTCAGCACCCGGAGCGGGACACTAATTCGGCCGGCCGCTATCCGGGGAGTCACGGCGCGACGCCCGCTCGGCAAGAAAGTCGTCGCTATAGAAGCCGGTCTCCTCGCCCCGGTACACCGTCACCAGGAAGTCGTCGCGGGACACCTCGGCCGAGAGCACGAGCGCATCGTCAATCCGCTCGATGAGATCAAGCAGCGCCCCCTCGGTCATATCCACTTCCAGGATGAGCGAGGCGTACACGTCGCGCTGCGTGTAGTGCAAGTCAACGTGCCCGATCCGCTGCTCCCCGTCGAGCAGATGATAGCCCTCCGAGGCGGCGGTGCGATACTGCCGCTCAAACCGCACGCTTTCGCTCATTTTGGTCACTTTGTGCCAACCCGGCGGTCAGGTGTTCGCTCACTCGCGGCTAGGCCCCTAGCTCCGCAAAGTCTAACCCCAAATCGAGGGCCGGCGCAGAGTGGGTCAACGCACCGACCGAGATGATGTCCACGCCGGCCTCAGCGTAGGCCCGCACCGTCTCCAATGTCACTTGCCCCGACGCCTCCGTAATCGCGCGGCCGGCCACCAGCCCGACCGCCGTTTCCGCCTCCGCCGGTGACATGTTGTCGAACGTGATCGCGTCGGCGCCCGCAGCAAGCGCCTCCTCGACTTGCGCCAGCGTATCTACCTCGACCTGCACCCGCATCGTGTGTGGCGCATACGCCCGCGCCCGTTCGATGGCGGTGTGAACCGAGCCGGCCACCAGCAGGTGATTGTCCTTGATAAGGATGCCGTCGTAGAGCGCCTGGCGATGGTTACGTCCCCCACCCGCCCGCACGGCATACTTCTCCAGCACGCGCAGGCCCGGCGTCGTCTTGCGGGTCTCGACGATGGTCGCGCGGGTACCCTGGGCGGCAGCGACGTACCGAGCCGTCAGCGTCGCGATGCCCGACAGCCGCTGGACAAAGTTGAGCGCCACCCGCTCCGCGGTCAGGATGCCGCGCGCCGGCCCCTGCACCGTCAACACGCGCTGACCGGGCGCCAGCCGCGCGCCGTCGTGCCGGTGGTACTCGACCTCCACCCGTGGCTCCACAAGCGCGAAAGCGAGGGCGGCCACCTCGGCCCCCGCCAGCACGCCATCCGTCCGCGCGACCAGATGCGCCACAGCGCGGGCAGTTCGCGGCACCACGGCCGTTGCCGTGATGTCGCCCGGCCCCACGTCCTCCGCCAAGGCCCGCCGCACCATCGCCCGCACGACACCCGGATCAGGCGGCTCAAGGACGGGCGCGCCAGGCTGGGTCCCCTCGGGGGGAAGTGACTGCTCCAACACCTCATACTCCTCGCGGATCGCGCGTCCCTGACGGATGGATCAGAGGCTCACCGGGATGATGGATTGCATCGGAGAGAGGGCCGCCAGTTCCGCGAGCAGCTCCGGCGGCACCTGCTCATCCACGTTCATCACCATGATCGATTCGCCGCGCGGCACGTGCCGACCGACCTGCATCCGCGAGATGTTGATGTCCCCGGTGCCCAGCAGGGTCCCCACGCGGCCGATCACGCCGGGGCGGTCCCGATGAGTCGTAATCAACAGATGGCCGAACGGGTGGACATCAATGTCGAAATCGTCAATACGCACAATGCGCGGTACGTCACTCAGGATCGTACCGGCAACGAGACGGGTCACTTCACCGGAATGTACCCGCAGCTCGATCAGGTTGGCATAGTCGCTTGCTCGGTCCCCACCACCTATAGCAGTGGATCGTGCGGAGCGAGCGAGCGGGCTGGAGGCGGACGCGCTCTCCTTTCGCTCGCGCACGCGCAAGCCACGATTGCGTGCCACGTGCCGCGCGTTCACAATGTTGACCCGCTCGTCGGTGATGGGGTCAATCAAGCCCTTGAGCGCTGCCGCCGTGAGGGGCGCGCTGTCGTGCTCTGCAAGCAGGCCGGACAACGCGACTTCCACCTCGTCAATACGGCCATCTGCCGGCCAGGTCTGGGCCACCTGCCGCAAGAACGAGCCGAGCCGTTCCGCCAGGTCCAGGTACGGCTGGAGCAGTGACAATGCGCCCGGCAGGACGAAGGGCGCGTTCACCGCGCCGGCGACGTACTCACCACGCAGTGCCGCGAGCGTCTGCTCGGCAACATCCAGCGCCACCCCCCGCTGCGCTTCCTGGGTCGAGGCGCCCAGATGTGGTGTGAGCACCACGTTGGGCGCGGTCAGCAGCGGGCTACAGCGCGGTGGCTCCGTCTCGAACACGTCCACCGCGGCCCCGGCCAACCGACCGGCCGTGAGGGCCGCGGCTAAGGCGTGCTCGTCTACGATCCCGCCGCGCGCGCAGTTGACGAGGCGTGCCGTGGGCTTGAGCAGGGCCAGCTTATCGGCATCCAGGAGGCCGGCGGTGCTGCTGGTCAACGGGGCATGTACCGAGACGAAATCGGCCCGTCGCAGCAGGTCCTCCAAGCCGGATAACTGCACGCCAACTTGCCGGGCGCGATCCTCGGAGACAAACGGGTCGTGCGCGAGCACGGTCATCTCGAACGCCTGTGCTCGCCGCGCGACCAGGCTGCCGATGCGCCCCAGCCCGATGATTCCGAGCACCTTACCGCGCAGCTCGACACCGACAAACTCACCGCGCTCCCATTGCTTCTGGAGCACGGCAGCGTGCGCCGCCGGCACGTGTCTGGCCAGCGACAGGATCAAAGCCAGCGTATGCTCCACCGCCGCGTGCGTATTGGCGGTCGCGGCATTGACCACAATGACCCCCCGGCGCGTGGCCTCCGCGAGGTCAATGTTGTCCACGCCCGTTCCGGCGCGTCCGACGATGCGGAGCCGCCGGCCGGCGGCCAGGACCTTGGCTGTCACGCGGGCGTGGCTCCGCACGATCAGGGCATCGAAGCGGGGGATGCGGGCGATAAGCTGTTCCTCGGTCAGGCCATTGGCAACGACTACCTCGGCCTGCTTGTGCAGGAGCGCCAGACCCTCGCCGGCCAGCCCGTCGGCCACGAGGACGGTCGGGCACGGCTGCGGGCGTGAGCCGGAACGGTAGAGCGGTGTCGTATCAGCCATTACCCAACTCATGGGTTAGCGCCTGCAAGACGCGCCGGATCGCCGCCCGGTTGACCCGACCCAAGTGCCCAACGCGGATTATCTCGTCCGTCCACTTGCCCTGACCGCGGGCGAGGACAATCCTGTGACGCTCACGCACCCGTCGCAGCAGGTCTGCAGCCGCCACACCTTGTGGCGGCCGAGCCGCGGTGACGGTATTCGAGGCGTGTGCCGGGTCCGCCGCCAGCGCAAACCCCAAGCGAGCGAGGCCGCGGCGCGTATAGCCCCCGACTTGCCGGTGGCGCTCATAGACCGCCGCCAGTCCCTCATTCTCAATGATCTCAAGCGCAACCCGCAGCGCGAACATCTGTGTCAGTGGCGGTGTGTACGGCGTCACCCCCCGCGCCTGTGCCTCCCGCTGCGCCTGGAAATCCCAGTAGTAGCGCGGCAGCCGCGCGGTGTCCGCCGCCGCCGAGGCCCGGGGGCCAACACCCACCAGCAACAGGCTCGGCGGCACCATCCAGGCTTTCTGCGAGCCGGTCACCACCACGTCTACGCCCAGTTCGTCCATCGCAAACGGCAAGGCCGCCAGCGAGCTGACCCCATCAACGAGCAGTAGCGCGTCGCTATGCTCATGCACCGTAGCCGCGATGGCCGGGAGGTCATTCGTGACACCCGTGCTCGTCTCGTTGTGCGTTATCAAGACTGCCCGCGTCGCGGGCGCCGCCCGCAGTCGGCGCCGCACCTCGTCCGGGTCGGCTGCCTGCCCCCACTCGACGGCATAGCGTTCGACCGCAAGACCAAAGCTGTCGGCAATGTCCGCGTAGCGATCGCCGAACGCGCCGATAGTGATGGCGAGGACGCGATCACCGGACGAGAGTGTGTTGACGAGCGACGCCTCCAACCCACCGGTGCCCGATCCCGGGAAGAACAGCACGTCATGCTCGGTCCGCAAGACGCGCCGGACGCCGGCCGTGAGGTCCGCCAGCAGCGCCGCGAACTCCGGCCCCCGGTGGTTAATCATCGGCGATGCCAGGGCGCGCCGCACCGCCGCCGGCAGCGGAGTCGGGCCAGGGATCCGCAGATCGCGGTCCGTGCGGTGGACCGCACCAGGATTCACTTCAGCCATAGTAGGCCAACTATAACTGCCGCGATTCCCCCTCAGCAAGGCGCCAAGAGCGCACGCGCCCTGGATTCCCGTGCAAGCGACAATGGCCGGGAGCCGTCAACGGCGCGAGTTCAACCAAGCTGCGGGGGACCGGCAGGCCGTCGGCTACGGCAGTAGACCAGTCCGTTGCGAGAGTGGTGCTCGTGCGGAGCGCACGCTCGACATGGCGCCGCGCCGCAGCGTAGTCAATCGGAGCCTCCGGCTTCCCGCACTACACGCCACTCGTTGCCGCTCATCCTACCGGACAGGGGAGTTATGCAAAGGTCTCCGCACGCGAGAATGACGATTTCGCGGGAGTGACGGCGGGGCGGGACCGGTGACAGGCGGCCGCGGCTCGGCTTGTAGGCTATACTCGCCTACAGACGGGCCTGTGGCGCAGTTGGGAGCGCGACTGAATGGCATTCAGTAGGTCGGGAGTTCGAATCCCCCAGGGCAATAGAGCCAAGGTGATTCTTCTCCGACGGTTCGTTGCCGGGGCGCGTCAAGTTAGCGTGATCGTTAAGCCGAAATTGAATCGAGCACAAAAGTGAAAAAATACATTCTCTTTGACCATGATGGGGTTCTGGTGGATACCGAATTCTGGTATTACAAAGCCGGAGAGCGGGCCCTGGCTGACATTGGATTTACCTTGGATCGAGAACAATACCTCCGAGACATGACCCAGGGATTGGCCACCTGGGCCCAAGCCATAGCGGCAGGCATTGATGAACAGACCATCAGCAGGCAGCGTGAGGTCCGTAATGCCTATTATCAGGAATATCTTAGAACAAAGGACATCGAAATCGAGGGTGTCCTGGAAACGCTGGACGTACTCACAGGTGAGTACAGGATGGGCATAGTCACTACCTCCAAACCAACTGACTTCGCCTTAATACACGAAAAGCGATCTATCCTGGATCATATGGAATTCTATTTAACTCGGGATGATTACGAGCGAGCTAAACCACATCCCGAGCCCTATCTGAGAGGGCTCCAACGCTTTGGTGCTACTGCCGCTGAAACGGTAGTTATTGAAGACTCGGCGAGAGGGTTGAAGTCGGCAATAGCGGCGGGTATTGACTGCATCGTGGTTGCAAACGAGTTCACTGCAACTCACGATTTGTCCAAAGCAACTGCCAAGGTCGCTACGTTTAGGGAATTGCCATCTACTATAAAGAGCTTAACAAGTTCAGCCAGGCGACACTGAAAAGCGCGCGCCTGCTAAAAGCGTTAGGTCTTGGAAAACGAGAGTCATGAACCTATGAGGCCCGGTGGCGGACCGTAGCTGGTAGGGGTCTGTCCCCGCGTGTGGAGACCTTTGCATAACTCGCCTGTCCGGTAGGATAAGCGGCAACGAGTAGCGGGTGGTGCGGGAAGCAGGAGGGGGCGATGCATCGGGACATGGGCCAGCCATCGGAGGTCGAGGCGTTGCTGCCGCCAAACCTGGGGCAGAACCAGCGTCTCGAACGGATCGTCGCGGCGGTGGATTGGGACCGCCTCGGCAAGGTGGTGGCCGCGGTCTACGCTGCCCCGGAAGGCCGGCCCAGTTATCCCCCGTTGCTGCTGGTCAAGGCGTTGCTGTTGGCGCAGTGGTATGACCTCTCGGACCTCCAGTTGGAAGAGGCGCTGGGCGACCGCCTCTCCTTCCGCCGCTTTGTGGGGTTGAGGCTGCAAGACGACACCCCGGACCACTCCACGATCAGTCGGTTCCGCCGGGTCTTGGCGCAGCGGGAGTTGAGCGCGCGCCTCTTTGCGGAGTTGACGCACCAGTTGGAGCAGCGGGGGCTGGTGCTGAAGCAAGGGGCCTTGCTGGACGCGACCGTGATGGAAGCACAGGTGCGGCGACCGCCACGGTCGGCGGGCAACGGGGCCAAGAGCGCAACCGACCCCGACGCCGACTGGACCTACAGTGGGCGGGGCGCCCGGACGCACTTCGGCTACAAGATGCATCTGGGGGTGGACCAGGGCTCGTTGCTGGTGCGCCGGGCCGTGCTGACGCCCGCGAAGGTGTACGAGAGCGAGGTGGCCGACGCGTTAGTGTGTGGGGATGAAGGCGCGGTGTATGGGGACCGGGCCTATGAGTCCAAGACGCGCCGGCAGCGCCTGAAGGCCGCGGGGATCAAGGATCGGATCATGCACCGCGCGCACCAGCACCAGCGCCAACTACCGCCCTGGCAGCAGCGACACAACGCGTTGATCGGGCCCATCCGGGCGCAGGTGGAGAAAGTCTTTGGGACGCTGAAGCGGACCTACCGGTACCAGCGGGTCCGGTACCGTGGTCTGGCGCGCAACGGCGTGGAGCTGTGGTTCAAGCTGCTGGCCTACAACCTGCGAAAGGCAGACCAACTGGTCCTGAACGCCGCGTGAAGCCGGCTGGCGCGCCGGTGCGGGGCGGTCCCGGCGCCGGGCGGCGCCCCCTGCCTAGTGCGCCCGCCGGCTGCCGGGGGCCTGGAGCGCGTTTGGGCACCACTCGCTGGCCCCTGGCCATCACTACCCGCTGGAGCATCCCTGCGAAACGAGGTTATGCAAAGGTCTCCGTGTGCGGGGGAACCGTGCCAACGTCCAATACATCGATCGCCCTCCTGGGTCTATCCCCGCGTGTGCAGGGGAACCTCGGCGTGGCGTGCTGCCGGCGCGTCGCTGCCGCTGGTATGTGGCAAGCTGCCAGTCATCCCCATACTTCGCCCGTGCGTCCGCGATAGCTTGCGCTTTCCGCTCGGCGGGAGTGGTGGAGAGGGGCCGGGGGTGGGACGTACCGACCACCGAGCGGGCGGTTATGGTAGCATTAAACGAATCAATTGCTGCGGCGGGCGTCTATCGCCGCGGCGGCACCAGGTGCGCTGCGTGCCTAGACGGGCACGGCGCGCCTGCTACCATTGGTCATCCGGCCCGATCACGCCGCACGAGGCGCTAGGCATGGTGGATGTACGCGAAATCCGCGACTTCAGCGAGACCGTCACCGACAATATCGAGAAAGTCATCGTCGGCAAGCGCGACGTGATCGAGCTGGTGATGGTTGCGCTGCTGTGCGAAGGCCATCTGCTCTTCGAGGACATGCCCGGCACCGGCAAGACCATGCTCGCGCGGGCTGTCGCAGTCTCGCTCGGCCTGGACTTTCACCGCATTCAGTTCACCCCCGACCTCCTTCCCAACGATGTCGTCGGCGTCTCGGTCTTCAATCAGCAAACACTCGAATTCGAGTTCCGCCCCGGCCCGGCGTTCTCGCACATCCTGCTCACCGACGAGATCAACCGCGCCACGCCGCGCACCCAGTCCGCCTTGTTGGAGGCGATGGGCGAGCAGCAAATCTCGGTGGATGGCGTGTCGCGGACGCTGCCGCGCCCTTTCCTCGTCATGGCGACGCAGAATCCCATCGAATACGAGGGGACCTTCCCGCTCCCGGAAGCGCAGCTCGACCGTTTCTTCATGCGGCTGTCGCTCGGCTATGCCTCCGCGGACGACGAGCGCACGATCCTGCATAACCTCGAACGCGAGCATCCCATCGAATCGCTGGAGCAGGTCGTAGACGGTCGCCGCCTGCTCCAGCTCCAGCGGACGGTCTGGGACATTCACGTGGATGATACGGTGCGCGACTACCTCATCGGTCTGGTGCAGGCGTCGCGGGAGCACGAGGAGCTGATCCTCGGTGCCAGTACGCGGGGCACCATCGGGCTGTTCAAGGCCGTGCAGGCGTATGCGGCGCTGCAAAACCGCGACTACGTGATCCCGGACGACGTGAAGCGGCTGGCCGTCTGCACACTGGCCCACCGCCTGATCGTCAAGCCCGAGAGCGCCCTGCGCGGCCGCACGGCGGACAGCATTGTCGGCAACATCCTGGAGCGCGAGACGGTCACACTGAACCAGTAGCGGTCGGCCCTCAGCCGTCAGCCTGTTCACGACTGAGGGCGCAAGGCTAACGGCTGACAGCGAACCGCTAACGGCTGGAGGGCGAACCGGTGCAAGGACTATTCCTCTTTCTGATCGGCCTCGTCATCGTCGCCTCCATGTTCCGTATTTCCTTCTACTATTTCATTGCCTACTTTCTCGGCTTTGTCGTGCTGCTGGCCTGGCTGTGGGTCCGGCACGTGAGTCGGCGGATTGCCCTCCGCCGCGAGTTCGCCGGCCATGCGTTTCAAGGCGAGAAGGTCACGGTCAAGCTCCGGCTGGCCAACCGCAGCCGGCTGCCACTGCCCTGGCTCAAGGTCGAGGACCGTCTGCCGCAGCCGTTGACCACGACCGATGCGTTTCGGGCCGTCGTGACGCTAGGGCCACACCTCTCCCGCACCGTCACCTACGAACTGGTTGCGAAGACCCGTGGCTACTTCCCAGTCGGCCCGGCACAGTTGCACTTCGGTGATGTCTTCGGGTTCTTCGAGCGCATGTTGTCCACCCAGACACCGCACTACCTGACCGTCTACCCGAAGATCATCCCCCTCGCCGACCTGGACCTCCCCTCACGCTCGCCGTTCGGCCAATTCCGCACCAACGAGATCATCTACGAGGACCCCTCGCGCGTTGCCGGTGTGCGAGACTACTTGCGTGGGGACTCGTGGCGCCGGATCAACTGGCGGGCGACGGCCACACTGGGTCGTTTGCAAGTCAAGAAGTATGAGCCGGCCATCACTCTCGACACGATGCTGTTCCTCAACCTCAATCCCGCGGAGTTCGAGGCGCACTATCTGGACCCGGCCTCCGAGTTGGCGATCAGCCTCACCGCCTCGCTGGCGCACCACCTCGCAAATCGGCGCCAGTCGGTCGGGCTGGTGCTCAACGGGCGGGACCGCTCCGTGCCGCTCCCGGCGCCGCAGCGGACGCCGTTCGACTTCACCTTCTCGACTGAAGACGACGAAGTAACGGACGATGAAGAGACCACCGTAGCGGGCCAGAACCGCGAAGGCCCTACCGACTTCCATGCGCTGCTCGATGAAGAGCTTCCCCCGGTCGTGGTGCCGCCGGGGAAGACTCGCGCACACCTGATGCGGATACTTGAGGTACTGGCTCGTGCCGAGGCGCGGGGCGTCGAGCCGTTCTCCCAGGTGCTGCGCCGCTACACCGCAGACTTACCCTGGGGCTGCACCATTGTCGCCATCGCCTGGGGGAGATCACCCGGCCTGCAAGAAACGCTCGTTGGGCTGCGCCGGGCCAACTTTCACGTCGTCCTCCTGCTCGTGCGGTTTGGCCCGGCGGACGACTTCCTGGGCACGATGCGGGCGCAGGGGATTGCCTGCCAGGAGATTCGGGGAGAGGAAGATGTCCGTCGGATCCATGCTCGGGTCGCAATGGCTTGGTAACCGCGGCCTCCAGCGCGGCCTCGTGTTCGGCATGTATGCGTGCGTGGCCGTGGCCCTCGCACAGCTGCTGCTCCGCGCCGGCGCCAGTGAAGCGCAGGCCTACGCCACCAGCCTGGCCTCGTTCGTGACGTTCGTCGCCGGCATCCTGCTGGGAGGCCGGAGCACTTCCCAGCCTTACCGGCCGGCCGGCAACCTCGGGCCGCGGGATTGGCTGCTGCTGCTCGTTCCCATCATGCTCTTGCTGCGCTTCCTTCCCTACGTTGGCCTGGGCGGCGAGCAGCTCGCGACCGATATGTCCCAGTGGCGCGAGAACCCCACGAGCTTCTTCGATTTCAGCCTCATCGGATCGGCAATCGTGCTCTTGGGCGTCTGGATGTACGCCTTGGCCGTAGCTCGCAACATGGAGCTGCTTTCGCTTCAGCCAGGCGAGCTGCCACCCACCGCCGGCACGGTCGAGTACCACGAGTGGCTGGATAGCCCCTACCGCTACATTGACCACGCCGGCGCTTGGCAGGGGCTCATGGGCCGCTTCCTCGGTGGCGGGGTGATCCTCATGCTCATCCTGGGTGTCGCCGAGCTAGGACCAAACCTGCTCATTCCCGACCGTCCACTCCGGACCGACCCCATGCTGCTGCTGCTGCTTTATTTCCTCCTCGGCCTGGTCCTCGCAGCCCAGACCGGGCTGGACCGACTCCGCGCCGACTGGATTCGCAGCGGTGCGGCGGTGCAGCCGGGGATGATCCCGCGCTGGCTCGTCGCTGGCACCATGTTGATGCTGTGCGGCCTAGCCCTGGCCCTGCTCCTGCCGACCACCCTGGCCGAGGACGCAGTGGGGTCGCTGCCACTACTCGGCCAGTTGCTCTCGCCCATCTTTTCTTTGGTCAAGCTGGTCCTCAGCGGGCTGGCGTGGCTCTTCAGCAACCTCTTGGCGCTGCTGCTCGCGCCGCTGACATGGTTCCTGCCCGATGCCCAGCTCCCCCTTCCGGAGCCGGAGCTGGCCTCGCAGGAGACCATCGAACAGGGACAGGGACAGGCTATCGAGGCTGGGTCGCTGGAGCAAGAGCAAAACTGGCTCAACATCATCTGGCGTCTGCTCACCTTTGGCATCCCCGGTGCCATTGCCGCGGTCATCGCGCTCTATGCGCTCTGGAATGCATGGCGCAAGCGGCGCGAGTTCCGGTCATTGCTGGCGAGTGCCTGGGGCGAGGCCATCGGCTCCCTGCGCGATGCCTTCGCTATCCTCGTTGCTTGGGTGTGGCGCGCCGCCGGCTCGCTCGCTCCACGGCGACGCAGACGCGCACGCGCACGCGCCAAGCGCAGCGGGCCACAGCAGGAGAGCACAGCGGACCTCGACTTCCGTGAGCTTGGCTGGCGTGCGCTCGGCCGCCTCGCGCCGCGCCAACTGCTCATCTACTTCTACCTCTCGATGCTCGCCTGGGCAGCCAAGCTGGGCTGGGGGCGGAGGGACAGCGACACCGCCTACGAGGCCAGCACACAGCTCGCCCGCCACCTGCCGCAACAGCGCGAACCTATCGCATCGCTGACTGAGGCCTTTGTCCGGGCGAGGTATAGCCAAGCGGCGGTCAATAGTGACGAGGCCGCGTTACTGCGCCAGCCGTGGGACCGGGTGCGGGGCGTCCTACGGCAGAGGCGGCGCTTCCAATGGCTGGCCTTCTGGCGGCGCTAACGCAGCGGCAGCAGGTGACTGACATGCGCCAGATCGGCCCTATCCGGTGGATGTTGAGATGGTGGAAATCGGGCGGCCATTGGCCGCTAACCCTAATGCTCTCAGCGCTGGCGCTCTATAGCGCCACGCTGGCGCCCACGGTCCTCTGGGGCGACGACGCGGAACTGCAACGCATCGTAGTAACCGGCGAGCAGCGCACCATTGGGCAGTCCTCTCCGGCCAGCCACCTCCTGTGGCTGACGCTGGCATCCTGGTTTGTGCGTATATCCACCGTGCCGGGCGACCTCGCCGGGCGCGTGAACTTCGTCTCGGCGCTCAGTGCCGCATTGACGGTTTCGTTCGTCTACCTGGCAACTGCCGCAATCGCCCGCCAGGCATCAAGCCGGCGACGGCAATCCAACATACAGGTCTTCTGGCTTGCACAGATTGGGCTTACCTGGCCGTCAGTGGCCGGGATCGCTGCGGCGGTCGTCCTCGCCTTGTCCCATACCTTCTGGCTGCTGGCCGTGCGGCCAAACGTCTACACGCTCCAGACAGCACTCATCGCCGCGGCGCTATGGCTCGTCGTGCGCTGGCGGCTCCCCCCCCATCGGCCGTGGTTGCCAGTGGCAGCGGCCGGCCTGCTCGGATTGGCGCTCTTCAACCATGCGCTGGTATTGGCCTCCGTGCCGGGGTTGGTGTGGCTCGCGGTGGTAGTGCCTCGCTCTGCTCGGCGCCAACTGGTGGTGGCAGCGCTGGCGACGGCTGCGCTCGCGCTGGCCGGGGCCGCGTTGCGAGACCTGCCGGTAATGGACTTGCTCGGCGCAATGACTGGCTATCGCGCCCACTTCCCGTTACTAAGAGACGCACTGCTCCTGCCCGGCTACTTGGCCTACCAATTCCCGCTTTCGTTGCCACTGGCGCTCATCGGCGCCGGGTGGTTGTGGCGCCGGGACCGAGCAGTGCTCACTGGCCTGCTCATCTTGTACGTGGGCAATGCACTCCTGATGCTCACGCGCCACCATCCTGGCATGTACGTGCGCGACCAATTTCTCTTTTATCTCGTGTCGTACCTCCCTGTGGCACTCTTGATTGGTCTCGGCGCAGCCGTACTCGTGGCCACGGCAATATCCCGGCAAGCCCCAATCGCACGGTCCCGCACTGGGCACCAGACCGTGCAGTCTTGGCCTATCACCTGGCGACAAGAGCCTTGGCGCATAGCCGCGGCACTGGGCTTAGCAATGCTGATCGCCGCCCCGGTCATTATCTACCCGCTGGCAGCGCGCTTTGCCGGTGAGGTCAGCCTCAGATTGGCCCCGGCTCGACAGCTGCCGGGCCGCGACCCGGTGAGCTTTTACCTCCTGCCCTGGAAAACGGGCTACCAGGGAGCGCAAGAATTCGGCCGCGCCGCCCTCACCGGCTTGCCGCGCGACGCGGTCGTCGTCGCCGACTGGCTGCCATTCCACCCGCTCCACTATCTCCAAGTAATCGAGGGGCTGCGGACCGATGTGACGATAGCGCAACTCAATGCCGGTGCGGGTGTGCAGTTGCGTTACTTGCTGGACCAGGAGCGCGGGCGCCCACTCTATCTTGCCGACAACAGCCCGCTTCCCTACTATGAACGGGCCGCAATAGAGCGCTGCTTTCGTATTGAGCCGGACGGCGTGCTCTACCGCCTCGAACGACGCCAGAATGCACCCTGCCCCTCACAGTGATATCACCATTAGCGCAAGGGCAGACCAGCCGGCAGTCGAATGAGTAGCTCCGGGGAAATCTGCTCGACTTGCCCCCACTCGAATCCCCACTGGTTGAAGGTACCGAGATCGGGAATCCAGTGCCGCACGCCGTCCCTGACCACGAACACGTGCTCAGTAGTCCCTTTGACTAGCGCACCATCCGGCAAGAGTGACTGGGCCGGGATGACCGGTGCCGGAAACATCTCCTCTGGGAATACAACTGCCTGCAGTATTGCCCGCGGATGTACGCGGTGGATGACTCCGTCCCGTGTCGTAGTAAGGAACAATGGCTGGCGGAGCCATTCATCATGACCACGCCCGAGCCTGAAGAAGAGCCATGTGCTCTGCCTCCCGCCGGAAGACGGCCACATTGGCTCGTATGGCACGATCCGTGGCTGCCCATTGACCTCCTGCTGCACCGGCTGGCCCGTGGCATCCAAGTACCACGACCAGCGTTGAAACGGTGCGCGCACATCCATCTCTCCCGGCCACCACACGCCACCACCGGACGGCCGCGGCGAACTGCCCAAGCTGGCACGGATCGGTCGAGAGCCGCGCGGCTCAAACCCACGCGGATTGACGTACCAGAAGTCCAGCCGCAATCGGCTGCCATGCGGTACCGCTACCCCATGCAGGACCGGCGCAGTCCCGGTTTCGAGTTGATCGTCCAGGGGTGCCCCCGGGGGCCGCGCGACTGAGTCCCCAGCGAGCAACTCGGCAGCCACGAGCCGCAACGGGAGTCCAGGTTGAGCGGTGATAGTGACCGTCTGCGGGAGCCGCAGCGCTTCAGTCGTATACCAGGACAAGCCCAAGCTGACATAAATCTGCCTTGATGGCTCCTGCGGCCCGCGGCCCTTCCCCACCTCCGCACCAGTTGGCAGGCCATCGAGCCGTACCACCCCCTCGCCGCCAGCCAGCAGCCCCAAGCGCAGCCGGCCGACGCAACTGTGCTCACCGCCTGGATCGGGTCGATTATCAATCGTAGTAGGTGCGGCAGAAAGCGAGTTGCAGTTCGCAGTAAGCACCGCGTCGGAGGCGCACAATCCGATGCAAATCGGTGGTATAGCTCCGGCATCACCAACGACTTCCTCCCCCGCACGACTAGGGGGAACAGCAACCAGGGCTAGCTCGGTCCCTTCCACACGTGGACGCTCCGGATGGCGATACACGTACCAGTGCTCACCACGCACCACAAGATCGGCGGAGCCGGCGCCCCAGAGCCGCGGCTCCTCCTGAGCGCCGAGCACCAGCCAACGATAGCGGCCGTCCTCGCGCCAGCCGGCGCGCTGGCCATCGGTGCCTCCGATCAGACCGTACACGTCTCGGCCAGCCTCGCGGAGCACAAGGACCAACATGCCGAGTACCCTGGACCGCAGGAATCTCCGCTGGTGCCAGGGAGAGTGCAGGCCAACGGTATGATCGCGCACGACGACCTCACTCGCCGGCACCGGCCATGGGTACGCACTGGAGACCCACACCGGCTCGCCCGGTGGTATCGCTTGGACAACGGTCTCGATCTCTCGCAGCAGTGCCGGGCGCACGTTCCACCCCCACCCGTCCCAAGAGAAGCGCACGCTTGCGAAGGTACTCCAGCCCAGGGTCACGCCGTAAGTCACGACCACGCCGACGCTGACGAGCACCAACGCGCCAGGTCGGCACGCCCTCAGCCACCGGCGGACAGTGCCGGCCGGAGCGTCAACCACCTCCGGGGTCCTTCCCAGCACGCGGGCCAGGCCCACGAGTCCCACGATGACGAGTACGGGTGCGAGAAAGTAGCCGACCGAGAAGACCTTGAACTCAGCATAGGGAAACGCTTTGATGAAGCGCGCGTAGCACCAATAGGTGCCGTAGGCAGCGACCACGGCAGCGATATAGATGTCGCGCCGCCCCGCGTGCCAGAGACCGTAGGCGGCGGCCAGTACCACCAAGACCGTTGCGAGGCCACTGAGTATAGTCGGAATGGCTGGCGTGGTCGGCAGCTTGATAAAGTCCCACAACTCCGTGCCCAGAGCCAACTGCCACGGCGGTACGACGGTCAGCCCCCAGCCCGTGCCGTGCGTCAGATCGTCTCCCCAGAGCAGCGGCCCCAGGTGTCTCAGGGCAAACACCAGCGCCGGGTAGTGTGTCAGCCAGCCCAAGCCGATCATGAGGGCTGCCAGTCCGGCAAGCCGCCCGACGAGACGCCGGCGATCCTGGCGCGAGGCCGCGAGCAGCACGGCTGCCGCCACCAGGATTCCCACTTGGGCTGCAAGGAGGGCCGTGACGCGATAAAAGGACACCGTGGCGAGCGTGACCGCCAGTCCACCCAGTATCATCGCGCGTCTATGGCGCGAGCGGAGCGCGTAGTGCAAGAGGGCAAGACCGAACGGCACCGCGGCGGTTGCCGCAGCATTTGGCCCAGAGCCGTAGGATGCGACCCACAAGGGCAATCCATGCACGGCGGCAAGGGCTGCCGCAAGCACTGCCCACCGCGGCCGCAGACCACCCACCTGGACCGCGAACAGGTAGACCGCCGGCACCGAGAGGGCCAACGCCACATAGCCAGCGAGGATGACGGCGTGATAGGGGTGTACGCCAGCGACGACGGTAAGCACTCCCATCAGAAGGTGGTAGGCCCACCCCATCGTCTCGTGCTGCGAGCCTGGTGCAACTCGCCAGCCAACGGGGGAAGATAGCCTCCCAATTTGGCGGTCGACAAAGTACTCCTCGTCGCCGTTGGGAATGAGCAGCAGCGGCGAGCCTTGATGGATGTGTGGTGCCAGCGCCAGCAGATAGAGCGCCACAGCGAGCACTGCCACCGCCGCCGTCGCGAGGTCCGGTCGTGGTAAGACTGCGACCGTCGCGGCTGCGCTCTCGGTTGGCTGGCCCTCACTCCGTCTCGACCACCACCGCGCCACTTGCCACAGTACCCAGGCAACGGTCGTGAGCACTCCCGCACCCGTGACGATCAGCAGCGTCAGCCTGAGGTTGAGGGCCGGGAGCAGCATGTAGGCAGTAGCCACCAGGACCACCCAGCCAACCAGCGGCGCCACCAGCCAGAACGTTCGGCGCAGCGCCCCACGCAGGAGCAGGTGGGTCGGGACGATGCCCAGCACCATGAGCACAGCTAGGATCGTCAATCCGCCCGATAGACTATGGAGGGCGACATAATAGGAATCGCTCACAGCAGCCTCGGCCCCGCGCAGATACGGTGGGTATTATGCCAAGCGCCGCCGGGGCGCTCTCCGTGAAGCCGGGGTTGATAGACGGGAGTTGCGGACAGCCTTACCGGGATTTATCCTGCGGTTAATACTTGCCTGCTATACCTTGGCATTGGGTAGTCCTGCGGCGTATGGGTGCCAAAGCAGGAGGAAGGCGCCGCTCGGTGCTTGCCAAGCTCGGGTGAACGCAGCCCGCTATGCCGTTGAGCAGTGCTCGTGGTACCTTGATAGCAGTAACCATACTGCGGATGTCAGTCAACGAGAGGGCACCATGAGAACGCCAGCCAAAACCCGGCGTCACTGGCTGCTGCTTGTCCTCGCGGCACTCGGCGCAGGCTGCACACTCGGAGAAACGCGCGGCGACCGCGAGCGCAGCCACGCTAACCGGATGTAGCCACGCCGCCGCGCGCTCCGAGCAGATACGCCAGGATTGAGCACAGCCAGTCCGAGGAGGAGGTTCCTCAGTGCCCGCAACAAGCGATCCTCACGACGATAGTGTAAAGGCCGCCCAAGAGGCAGCAGGCCCTGTGAGCAACAGCCGACTACGCACATACCTCCTGGATCGCCGACGCTCGTTGGCTGCGTTGGTAGCACTCATAGCCGTGAGCTGCGGGGCGGAAGAGGGTGGCGACAGCCAGGCTGCGCCCGCAGCGCCACAGCCAGCGGCCGTGGCAAACACTCCGGCATCACCGGCACCTACCAAGGCACCGGCGCCGACTACTGCACCAGCACCGACCGCCGCGGCTCCGGCAACGGCCGCCGGCACCACGCACTTCCAAGTCGCGGGGGATAGCTCGCTGGCCAGCTACACTACCCGTGAGAAGTTCTTCGACCAACCCTCACCTATCTTCGTCACCGGAACTACTTCCGCTATCACCGGGGACCTCCACCTCGACCGCAACACTTGGCAACCGGCGGCCGATCCGCCCTCCGTCATCACCGTTGACCTACGCACCCTCAAGACCGATAGCTCGCGCCGCGACAACGCCATCCGCGGCCGGTTCCTGGAGTCCAACACGTATCCAATGGCCACGTTCGTACTCAAGCGCGTGGCGGGTGTGCCGCAGTCGTACCAGGAGGGAACCGAGGTGACGGTGGTCCTGGAAGGCGACCTGACGGTGCGAGAGATCACCAAACCGGTGTCTTGGCAAGGGACGGCCAAGGTGGAGGGCAACACGCTGACGGGCAAGGTCGGGACGAGCGAGTTGAAGTACGCCGACTTTGGGATTCCGCAGATCACGATTCGGATTTTGGCCGTGGAGGACTGGTTCAAGCTAGACATGGAGCTAACCGCCGTAGCCCAGTAGCCGTCATGGACCGGCACAGTGGAACGGCTGCAACCGGCCTGCTCCCCAGCCATACGCGCTCTAGGGCCAACCGCTGCCGTCGTGCTACCATGTCGGGGCCAAGGGTACGTTCAGTGACTGTCTACACGATGAGGGAGACGAGGGCATGATTGAGGTCGTCGGCCTGATGCACCATGCGATACCCATCGGGAAAGGCGATGCCGACGCACTGGCGATGGCCAGGGAGTTCTATGGTGAGTTGCTCGGCCTGCCCCTCGATACGGGGCGCCCGGACATCCCTGGGACGCCGGGTTACTGGTACAACGTCCCGAGCAGCCCACGCCCGCACTCCGCTGGGAAGGAAGACAGCCGCGGGGTTGGCCCTCCACCGGCGCACCTGCGGCAGATCCATCTCATCGGGCGACCGAACGGGCTACCGGCGGAGGACGATGCCGACGGGCAAGAACCGATGCGCCGCAAAGTTGCCCACCTGGCGCTGGCCGTCACCAGCTTGGCGGCGGCCAAGCACGCTCTTGGTGAGCGTGACATTCCCTACGTCGTTCAGACAGCCGCCGTCGGTGCGGAGCAGGTCTTTTTCTTTGACCCCTTTGGCAATCAGATCGAGTTACAAGAAGCCCGTGAGCGCTGACAGTGACTGCGAGCGTCACCGTCGGCATGGTATTCTATGCTATAGGGTATGACCACCTCCCCACGTCGCTCTGGGGACGGTATACGCTGAAACGCTCCGTTCGACATAACGGTGCCTCGATAAGCGGTCCGGTGCGGATGGCGAGGCATCTTGAGTGAGCCACTGGAGGCAAATGATGGCACGTCGGCCAGACGATCCCCCCCCGGCGCCGGAAGAAAACGGCGGCGATCAACCACGCGAACGCCGGGTGTACGGTGGCCCCCCACAGGAACCACCGCGCCGCCGCTTTGGCGGTGGTGGTGGTGGCAGGGACGGCGAGGATTTCGAGGATTATGTGCGGGACATCATCCGCAGTGGTCGCTGGTCGGGCCTCCTGCGGCGCGGCGCCGGACTCTGGTTCGTCCTCGTCGTCATCATCATCGGCGGCTGGCTCGCCACCGGCTTCTATCAGGTTGGCCCTGGCGAGCAGGGGGTCGTGCGTCAGTTCGGCAAGCTCGCCGATCAGACCGACCCCGGCCTACGCTATCACCTCCCCTGGCCTATCCAGCGCGTAGACGTGGTCAACATGGCGCTCGTGCGGCGGCTGGAGCTTGGCTTCCGCTCCGGCGGCGGCGACCGCGCCCAGCGCGTCCCTGAAGAAGCGTTGATGCTGACCGGCGACCAGAATATCGTCGAAGCGCAGATGATCGTGCAGTATCGGGTGCGCGATGCCGCCCAATACCTCTTCAATGTCCGGGAGCCGGGAGAAGTCCTGAAGGACGCTGCGGAGGTGGCCCTGCGGAGCATCGCCGGGAGTACGACGATTGACGACCTCCTGACCATCGGGCGGGCCGAGGCCGAAGAGGAGACGCTGGTCTTCATGCAGCGCCAGCTCGACGACTACCAGGCCGGCCTACTCGTCCAAAACGTCAAGCTTCAGGTTGTAGACGCGCCGGAACAGGTGCGGGACGCTTTCCACGACGTAGTACGCGCTCTGGAGGACCGCGAGCGTCTGATCAACGAGGCCCGCGGCTACGCGGAAGACGTGATCCCGAAGGCTCGTGGTGAGGCCGAGCGGTTGGTGTTCGAAGCCGAGGGCTATAAACAAGAGCGAATCATCCGTGCCCAGGGCGACGTCTCCAAGTTCATTCAGGTGCTGGAGGAGTACGAGAAGGCACCCGCAGTGACACGTGCGCGGCTCTACTTGGAAACGATGAACCAAGTCCTGCCCAACGTCGAGAAGGTCATCACCGATGGGCCTATCGGTGACAACATCTTGCCGTTCCTGCCGCTCCGGGACGGTGCCACGCCCGCCCAAGGGGCCGCCGCCGCCGCATTCGGCAGTTGACGCACGCACACACTCGGTCAAGGAAGAGACAGGGACAACACGATGAAGCTTCTGGGAATCGCCGTGCTCGTGGTGGCCATCTTGGCTGCATTTGCCATGCCGCAGGTGTTCTACTTCGTTGACGAAACCGATCAGGTGGTGATCACGCAGTTCCGGCGGCCCATCCGCACGGTGACGGCACCGGGTCTGCATACCAAGATACCGTTCATCCAGACCGTCAATCGCTTCGAGAAGCGTATCTTGCGCTCCGACCCGGCGCCGACGGAATATCTGACCCTCGACAAGAAGCGCGTGATCGTGAATCACGTCTCGCGTTGGCGGATCGTCGAGCCGCTGGTGTTTCTCGAACGCATCCGCACCGAAGGGGCCGCCCTCTCGCGGCTCGATGACATCATCTTCTCGCAGTTGCGGGCCGAGTTGGCCAAGCATGAGTTGGAGGAGATCATTGACGAGCGGCGTGAGCCGATCATGGAGAGCGTGACATCGGCTACCCAGGAGCGCCTCAGTCCGTTCGGCATCGAGATCGTAGACGTGCGGATTAAGCGTGCCGACCTACCGGAGGAAGTCCACGCCAGTGTCTTCAACCGCATGGTCGCCGAGCGCCAGCGGATCGCCAAGCGGTACCGCTCTGAGGGCGAAGAGGAATCGCGCAAGATTCGCGGTGATACCGACCGCGAGCAGCAGATCATTCTCGCCGAGGCCTATGAGAAGGCCCAGGACTTGCAGGGCCAGGGCGACGCGCGAGCCGCAGCGATCTATGCCGAATCCTTTGGACGCGACCCGGAGTTCTACAACTATCTACGTTCCCTGGAAGCCTACCGGGCGGTGCTTGACGACAGCACGCTGCTGATCCTGCCCTCCGACACCTCGCTGCTCCAGTATCTGCGTAGCCCGGATGCGCCTCAGGTACCTAGCTCACTACCGCGCACGCCGCCGGTTACATCGCCCGTGCCGGCAGCGGCCACGCCGACGGCAGCACCGGCCACCGCGACGCCGGCACCAACTCCTGTATCAGCCACGCCCACGCCCACAGGCTAGGCGCTGCTGACTTTGCCCGCCCCCTCCCTACCCCTCCCCTGGAGCTTGCTCCGGGGGAGGGGTAGGGAGGGGGCCAAAATACTGCCTTATCAAGCCAGTTACCCGTCGTGGCCGTGCCGCAGCGCCCGGCCCGGCAGATTGCCCGTATGCCGGTCGCGGTCCTTGACGAGCACGCCGTTCACGAGCACATAAGGAATACCTTCCGGGTACGAGCGCGGCTGCGCGTAGGTCGCGGTGTCGCGCACCCGCTGCGGATCAAAGCACACTACATCCGCGGCCTGCCCCGGCCGGAGCGAGCCGCGATCCCGGAAGCCGAGGATCTGGGCTGGAACCGCGGTCATTTTGCGAACAATCTGCTCCCAGGTGAACAGGCCCAGTTCGCGTGTGTAACGTCCGAGATACCGCGCAAAGGTGCCCCAGGCCCGCGGATGCGGCTGCTCGCCGACCATCACCCCGTCGCTGCCAGCGGTATGCGTCGGGTGCTGCATGATCGCCCGCACGTTGTCCTCATTCCCCTGGTGCCAGACCATGGTGCTGCCCAACTGCTCCTGAATCAGGAGGTCGCACACCCAGTCGAACGGCCGTCGGCCCAATTCGGCTGCCACCTCGCTGACGCGCATCCCCGTGAACCGCCGGTTGGCCGGCACCGTCATGGCTCCAAGCTGAATGATGGACCAATCCACCGGCACTCCCTGCGCTCCGTCCGTCCCGACTTCCTCAACTTCATGCCGTAGCCGCTCGCGCGTCGCCGGGTCGCGCAGCCGCTCCAGCAGCGCCTCGTCACCGCCTCGATAGGCCCACGACGGCAGAATGGCCCACAGGTAGGTGCTCGCCGCGACATACGGGTAGCTATCCATGCTCACCGCGACGCCCTCGGCCCGCGCGCGGTCAATCATGCTGAGGAGCGCGTCGCTGCGGCCCTTGTTCAGGGGAAAGGCCAGCTGGGCATGGGCCAGATGCACCGGCACCCCGGCCCGGCGGCCGATCTCGATACTGTCACGATACGCCGCCAGCGCCCCGGCGCCGTAACTGCGGTGATGCGTGCAGTAGAAGCCGCCGTGCGGCTCGATGGCAGTGCAGAGCGCCACAATCTCGTCGTCGCTGGCAAACATTCCTGGGGGATAGGTCAGCCCGGTCGAGAGACCGATGGCACCCTCCTCCATTCCCTGATGGATCAGGTTTTGCATCGCCGCCAGCTCACCAGCGTTGGGTGGGCGGTCGGTAAACCCCATGACGTTCATGCGGATGGTGCCTTGCCCGATCAACGTCGCGACGTTCGGCGCCACCCGGCCGTCGAACTCGTCGAGATAGTCACCGAGGCTTCGCCAGCGCCAGGTCACGCCCGGTGGATCGCCGGTGAGCGCCCGCACCTGGCCCCGCACCATCTCCACGCGCTCATCGGTGAGCGGCGCGACGCCCAGCCCGTCTTGCCCCAGCACCTCCAGCGTCACGCCTTGCATGATCTTGGCTTCATGTGCCGGCGACGCGAGCAGTTGGATGTCGGAGTGCGTGTGCATGTCCACAAAGCCGGGACACACCAACAGGCCGGCAGCATCAATCCGGCGGCGGGCCGGCTCGCGGTGCAGCCCCGGCGCCACGGCGCCGACGCGCCCGGCCCGGATGGCCACGTCGGCGCGGAAGCGCGGCCGGCCGGAGCCGTCCACGAACTCACCACCGGCGATCACCACGTCCCACGTGGTGTGGTTTGGGTAGGGCATGTTTCTTTGCTCTCCCCTCGTAGGGGTAAGGCGTAGCTGGCTCCGGCCGGTCACTCCGGCGCGTCAGGGGCGCAGCGCCGTGAGCACAATGCCGGTATCGTCGGCCGCGCCCACTGTACCCGACGGCTGCGCCTCATGCCGCTGCACCGCGACAAAGCCGACCTCGGTCAGCAGATCGAGCCAGGTGTGTAGCGGGAAGATACCGCACGTATGGTGGTCGGCTTCGATTGACAGGCCCCCGTCCCGCCGGATGAGATACAGAAAAGTCACCTCATACGTCGTGTCGGAGCGGTCCGGATCGTAGACGTTCTCGACCAGGACGACCTCCGTATCGGCGGCGGTATGCACGGAAGTCCAGGTCCGGTTCTGCCGGAACCGCTCCGGGGTCGTCTCGACGACGGTGAGGAAGACCCCACCGGGCCGCAGTTGGGCAAAGGCCGTCTCGAACGCCGCCCGCAAATCGTCCGGCGAGCACATATACGCCACGGCGTCGAAGAGCACTACCGCGTCAAACGCCTCGTCCAGGCGCACTTCGCGCAGATCGTCCGTCCGATAGGTGACGCGGGGATTGAGCCGGCGCGCCAAGTCCAGCATCGCCGGGCTGCGATCCACGCCCGTGACCGCAAAGCGCCGCCGCAGGTGATAGTCGTGGTGTCCACCACCACAGCCCAAGTGGAGCAGCGACCGGACCGAGTGCCGGCTGCGTTGCCCGATCAGCCGGCCATACTCCGCGCATTCCTCGCGGTAGTCCTCCGGCGGGCTGACGATAGGCCACAGCCAGGCCAGGTCGTTATACAGGCGCGGTCCGCCGTCCAATGGAGGTAGCTGCGGCATCTCTCGGCCCCCCTCGGCCCCCCTATGGTCCCCCCGCTGCGGCGGGGGGACAGTGAGCGCGGCCCCCCTGCCCAGCGCGGACCATATTCCCTCCCCCGTCGCAACGGGGGAGGGCTAGGGTGGGGGCGGGGCAACTACCCCCTAGCCCGCTGCATAGACGACCTCGCCGGCGATGATCGTGTGGCTTACCCGCGCCGCCAATAGCGCGCGCGGCGGCCCATCGAAGATGTCCGGTTCGATGATCGTTGCGTCGGCCACTGCGCCCGGCCGGAGCGTCCCGTGCCTGTGCTCCAGCCCGGCCGCATAGGCCGCGCCGACCGTATAGGCCCGCACCGCCGCCGCGAGCGAGATGCGCTCCTCTGGGTACCAGCCACCGGCCGGCGTGCCGTCGGGCCGCTGCCGCGTGACCGCCGCAAACAGACCGGCCAACGGGTCCGGCGTCTCTACTGGCGCATCGGACCCGAACGCCAGGACCGTTCCGGCCCGCAACAAGCTGTCGAACGCATAGGCGCCGCGGCTACGCGCGCCCCAGAAACGGTCGGCGTTGTCCATGTCCTGAGTCGTATGGATCGGCTGCATCGCGGCGACGACGCCTAGCGCAGCCAGGCGTGGAATGTCGTCTCGGTGCAGCACTTGGACGTGCTCGATGCGCGGGCGACACAAAGGATCGTCCGCCGGCAGCCGCACACCTTCTATCGTGTCGAGGGCCTGCCGATTGGCCCGGTCGCCAATAGCGTGCATAGCCACACCGAATCCGGCATCAGACGAGCGCCGGAGCAGGTCAGCCAGTGCCTCCGGTGGGGTAATCACGACGCCGGTATTGCCCGGCTCGTCCTCGAACGGCTCCAGCATCGCGGCCGTATGGGAGCCAAGCGACCCGTCGAGAAAGCATTTCAGGTGCCCGATGCGGAGGCGTCCGTTACCCCAACCGGCCGCCATCCGGCGAGCGATAAGCTGCTCCAGCGTGGCGGCCGGTGGCATGTAGACGACCCGCAGCCGCAGCTCCCCGGCAGCCGCAAGGTCTTGCAGCGCGGCAAAGGTCGCTGGCGTGTCCGGCGCATGAACACACGTCAGTCCCAACTCCAGCAGCGCGGCCTGTGCGCGCCGCAACGCACCCCGTAGCACCTCCGGCGGTGGATCGCCAATCGCCGTCTCGACAAGCCGCTGGGCGGACTCGCGCACAATGCCGCTCGGCTCACCGTCCGCCTCCCGGTCAATCACGCCGCCGGCCGGCTGCGGTGTGCCCCGACCAATCCCCGCGCGGCGCAGGGCCGCCGAGTTGACCCAGGTGATGTGCCGATCCTTGCGGGCGAGGGCGATGGGGCGACCGCCGGCGACGGCATCGAGCGCGTGCCGGTCCGGCAAGCGGGGTTCCGGCCAGAGCGTATGGTCCCAGCCGCCGCCGAGCAGCCAGGCATCACTGGGCAAGTCGCCGGCTCGCGCCGCCACCAGTGCAACGGCCTCGGCGAGCGACCCGACACCCGACAGGTCCAACTGCTCTAGCTGCAAGCCGTAAGCGCCGAGGTGTAGGTGAGCATCGGTCAGGCCCGGCAGCACACAGGCGTCCGGCACGTGCAGCTCTTCGACGTGGCGCTGCCCAAGCGCGGCGGCCGCCGCGCGTACAGCGGCCGCCGTGCCAACGGTATGCACCCGGCCGCCGACCAGTAGCAGCGCCTCGGCCGCCGGCTGTGCCGGGTGCATCGTCACCACGCGACCACCGTAGATCGCCAGCGGCCGCACCGTCCCCACTCTCGTCATAGCCCCTGCCACCGTTGTCACATGTGCGTTGGGACACCAACCTGGTAGTATCCGGTTTCGAGGTAACACATGAAGCTATTTACCATCGGCTTTACAAAGAAGTCAGCGGAGGAATTCTTCGAGGCCATACGCGCCAGCGGAGTCCGCCACGTCATTGACGTGCGGCTCAAGAATACCTCGCACCTGGCCGGCTTTGCCAAGCGCAACGATCTCGTCTACTTCCTGGATCGTCTGCTCGGTGTGCAATACCACCACTTGACAGCGTTCGCTCCGCCAGAGGACCTGCTTGCCGCATACAGGAAAGACGGCGACTGGCAACGTTACGAGGATGAGTACAACAAGCTGCTGCACGCCAGAAACCCGGAGCGGAGCATTGACCCGTCCATCTTGGAAGAGAGGGCTGTGCTGCTCTGTAGCGAGCCAACCGCAGAGCATTGTCATCGCCGGCTGGCGGCGGACTACCTGCGCGCAGAGCTAGCCCCCGGCGCGGACATCATCCACCTCTGAGCACAGCCTACGAGGGGGGCAGGGTAATGCGAAAACTACTCACCATCACGGACCTCACGCGGATGAAGGGTAGCCGCGTCTGCATCGCCGGGATCGACTCCGATGGAGTATGTATTCGCCCCGATCTGCCGCCCCCGGGCCTTCTACAGGGACATTTGCAAGTAGAGGGCCGCACAATCATCAAGCCGCGCGCCAAGATCGAGTTCGAGCTACAGCCTAAACCTAGTGCAAAGCCGCACACCGAGGACATGTTTTTCGAGGCCAACACATGGCGCTATGTCGGCGACTGCGACGATAACGAGTGGTATCAACTGCTCGATAGAGACGCTGCCCCTTCGGTTGAAGCGATCTTCCAAGGCGCGTTGCAGGAGCATAAGTACGTCCTGCCCGGCGAGGGGTCGCAATCACTGGGCACCATACGGGTGGCCGATGTCCATGACATGCAACTCTTCAATCCATACGACGGATCACCGCGTCCACGCCTGCGGTTCAGCGACGCGGCGGGGGTCGTGTACGACCTGCGGATCACCGACCTGGTGCTCCGAGACTGGGTAGACAAACTCAGGACGGATGATGTCGGAGCGGGGACGAGAGCATTGCAGGCACTCAAGGAAGCGCCGGCGCTCTTCCTGCGCCTCGGGCTAGCACGGCCCTTTGACCCCAAGGGCGGCAGCCAGGAAAAATGTTACCTCCAGATAACGGGTCTCTACCGCACGGTTCAAGGAAGCACGCGGAAGCCGGAACCGCAAGCGCGGCCCCGGAGCGATGGGCACAACCGCGAGTTGCTACTAGAGCAGGAGACCAACCGAGTCATCGCTGCCTTGAACGACAGCCCGACGACGTGGGACGATGCCCACGCCTGGCAACGGCAACTGGAAGTGCTGGCGCAGCGATTGAAGGAAGCACTCGAAGAGGCCGTGTTAGCCAGTCTCCCAGCCGGCAAGAACTTGAGTACCGACGCCTATAAGTTCGAACACATGCCGGCCTTGACCACAATGTACGTGGACAGCGCCAAGATTAGAAAGCTGTTCCCGCAGCAGACGAGGCCGGACTTCTACAAGCCGATGACGCGGCGCGCCTACCTGCGGGTCAGCAATCCAGAGAAGAAGTGATGCGAACAGGCGCCGTCAGACGAGACCCGGCTGCGTGTACCATGCCTCCGGGCCGCTCGCTGCCAACGATCCGTCGGGAAGAATGTGGTGCAGCGTCAGGCCGTCGTTTTGCAGTGTCCGGCCAATGAGGTTGTGCCGGTGGCACTGGCGATAGTCGCCCTCGCTACACATGATGCAAGCACGCTCGCGCCGCATCAACTGCTTGAGCCGTGCGATGGCTTGACGGTACGCGGGTAGCGCGGTTATCCGCTCGTAGTCTACCCGCCCCGCCGCATCATACGCCTCCCCCGTATCGGGACGCCCGCCTAGCTCCTGGCCGGCGAACCGGTACTTGATCCCGTGCCGCTGAAGATACTGCTGGAGCGGCTGCTTGTTGAACCACGGCGCAATGCCGCTGTACGGAGCGGACCGCACGTCCACCACTAGGGTAATGTCGTGCTGCTGCAACAGCTCGATAAACCGTTCCGGGGCCAGACGACTATGACCAATCGTGTACAGTGCTGCCCCCTCGGCCGGCCGATCACCCATATTCGCACCTCATCGTGGCCCTAATGCTACCCAATCCGGCCCCCCTATGGTCCCCCCGCCATGCGGGGGGACGGGCGCAGCCTGCCGCGCCCCTACGGCTTGGCTCGTACCTATCCCAGTCAGGAGAAGGCCGGGGGTGAGGATCCATCACGGCCGGCGATTCAGCCTATAGCCAACGTCGCGCACGGTGAGCACGAAGCGCGGCCGGCGCGGCTGGGCTTCGATCTTGCCCCGCAGGTGCAGGATATGGCTGTCGAGGAGGCGGGTGCCGCCTTCCGAATCGTAGCCCCACACGGCTGCCACCAGCGCGTCGCGCGTCAGCACGCGGCCCTGCGCCTGAGCCAGCGCCAGGAGCAGATCGAACTCGGTGCGCGTCAGCGCGATTTCCTTCCCACCGACCAGTACTTGGCGCTCGGCCGGTAGCACCTCCAGGGCGCCGAATACCAGGCGGTCTGCTGACTCGTCCGCGTCGGTGTCGGCTGCGGCACCGCTGCCGGTGGCGGGTGCCGCTCTGCGCGCAGACTCGGCGGCGGCCCGGCGCAGCCCCGCACGCACGCGCGCCACCAGCTCACGCACGCTGAACGGCTTGGTCACGTAGTCGTCGGCGCCCAACTCCAGCCCGACGATTTTATCCACCTCATCATCACGGGCGCTGACCATAATAATCGGCAGGAGGCGATCTTCTAGTCTGATCTGCCGGCACACGTCGAGGCCGCTCATGTCCGGGAGCATGATGTCCAGCAACACGAGGTCGGGGCGCTGCCGGCGGATGGCAGCCAAGGCTTGCTCGCCGGTCGTCGCCTCGACCGTCTGCCAGCCCTCGCGCTCGCTGGCCACGCGCAGACTGAAACGCACCGCCGGCTCGTCCTCGACGATGAGGATGCGCGGCACCGCATTCCCACCATGCCGGCCGCTATTCCGTCGTCCCGGCGTGGTCATGCTTCCGGCCCATCCGCCGCCAGTACGGGCCTATCCTGACGCTGAACATGGTCGGGAGCAACGGGCACGGTAAACCGGAACGTCGCGCCGCGGCCCAGCTCGCTCTCGACGCGGAGCGTCCCGCCCATCAACTCAACCAGGTTGCGGGCAATGTAGAGGCCGAGGCCGGTTCCGGTCCGACGGAGCCGCTGCTGGCCCTCGACCTGGTAGAACTTATCGAAGATGCGGGGCAGGTGCTCCGCCGCGATCCCGGGACCTTCATCAGCCACGCTAATCTCGACCAACGGTCGGCCTGACGACGCCAGCGGCATACCATCGGTCTCCAACAGAGACGCCCGCACGCGGACATCGGCGCCGGCCGGGACGTAGCGCAGCGCGTTGCCGAGCAGGTTGTCGAGCACGCGGCCGAGGTGGTCACGATCAGCCCAGACCGGGGGAAGCTGCGGCAACGGCGCCAGCACGAAATGGGGGCCGCCCTCGCGCGCTTGGCCGCGCACCACGGCGACGGACTCCCGCAGCAACGCTGCCAGGTCGAGCCGCTGCGGCTCGGATGTCAGGCCCCCGGCCTCGATCCGCGTCACGTCGAGAATATTGTCCACCAAGCGGCTCAAGCGCACCGCCTCCGCGTTGATGTGCCCGGCCAGCTCCCGCGATTGGTCCGGTGCGAGCACGTGCTCCAGCAGTAGCTCGCTCAACGCCCGTAACGACGTGAGCGGTGTACGTAGCTCGTGGGACACGGTGGCAATCAGCGACGACTTCAGTTCGTCCATCTCTTTCGCCACGGTAATGTCGCGGAGGACCAGGACAATGCGCGGCGTGCCGCGCCGCCGGCTCGCCACCTCGGCAAGACTGGCGCCCACCCACCGCTCGTCCCCGTGGCGTGCCCGAATACGCATCTCCAGATACGGCACGTCAGTACCGGCGTCCGCGGGCCCTTCCGGCCGCCCGTCTGCCCACGGCGGAGCCTGTTCATTAGAGATGTCGAGGGCACGAACGAGGGTGTCGGCGTCGAGCGGGTTGCCGTTCGAGAGATTGGCTTGCAGGACCTCGAACACTACGCGGCCCATGACCTCAGCCTCCGGCCAGCCAGTGAGTCGTTCGCAGCCGGGGCTGAACAGCAAGACCCGCCACTCGCTATCCAGCGCGAGAATGCCGTCCTCGGCGTGGAAGATGACGTTCTGTAGCAGTTCGCGGTGGCGAGTGGCGGCCGCTTCCGCCCGCCCGGTCCGCGCGTACAGCACGGCATTCTCGATGGCCGTGGCGGCGTGGGCCGAGAAGCTGACCAGCAGCGCTATTTCGGCCGGCGCGAACTCGTGAACGTCGCGGCGATAGATGCTCAAGACTCCCACCGGCTGGCCCCGGCGGAGCAGCGGCGCCGCCAAGAAGGAGCGGATGCCTTCCTGCTCCCAGAGCGGGCGCGGGAGCCGCGAATCGCTGGCCACGTCGGCGACCGCGAGCGGATGGGCGGAAAGGGCTACCAGGCCGGTGACGCCTTCGCCGACTTCAAGGTTGGCCACCGACTCCACGTATGCGCGCGAGAGGCCCTCCGAGGAAAGCCGCTGGAGCGTGCCCTGCTCGTCAATGCGCCATACCGCCGCCGCCGAAGCGCCCAACAGATTGGTCGCGCTGGCCATGATTTTGCGAAGCAACTCGGCCAGCGTGAGGTTGGCGGTGCTCGCTTGACCGATCTCCAAGAGTGCCCGCAACTGCGCCCGCACAACGCGCTGCGAGGCCCGCAACTGCGCCTGAACCCGGCGCAGATACTGAATTTCGGCGTTCAGGAGCACTGTCTTGGACAGAGCAGTCGGTGTGGTGGCTCGCTGGGCACCGTCAGGATGGCGGGACCGGCTCTTGGCGGGGGGCTTGCGAGCTGTGTCCATGATGGCCGATCACCGCCGGGGGCGGCGCCAAACAATGACGCAACACCCGGCCCGGACCACAAGCCGCTAGGCCAACTCAACAGGCCGGACGCTGCCGACGGCGCGGCCGCGCCAATAGGATATGGCTAATCGCCCACATCGTTGCCGCAACGCCGGGTGAGCTACTGCAAGAAAAAGTCGGCGTTGATGTCAATGAAATGCACCCACTCTTCGGGCACCGCGTCCTCGGGGTAGATTGCGCTCACCGGGCAGACCGGCTCACAGGCACCGCAGTCTATGCACTCATCGGGATCAATGTAGTACATCTCCTCATCGTCCGTCGTGTGAATACAATCCACCGGGCACACGTCCACGCACGAGGCATCCTTGGTGCCAATGCATGGCTGCGCGATCACATAGGTCATAGCGAACCTCCTCGCCAAATGAGTTACGGCTCCCGCTTCAAGCGCCTCGCTCGCAAAGCACTCGGCGTTGCTACCGAAGCAGTGGAACCGCTCCACATGGATCAATATAGTACATCCGCGCGTCATTTGCAGTGTGGGCAATCCAGCGCGCAGACAGCTATGCACGAGACGCTTTCCACATCGCTACACGGGGTTGAGCGACCGGCGAGGTCACGAGCAGCACCCGGTAGCGAGGCGCGGATCACCGTAGCATAGCCCGATACATTCTAACCATCTCCGAGCACCGGAGACCCGATAAGCGGCCGCACTACCTGGAAGTTAGCTGGATATCCTGGGCTGTGTTGACATTTGAGATACCCCCCTTGTGTAGGGGCGCAACATGTTGCGCCCACGTGCTCGTCATTGCGGCGCAAGCCGCCATCCAGTCCCCCAGCCGCCGCTCGCCACACCGCCCCCGCTTCCCTGGAGGGCAGCGGCGGACCGGCTCCGCCAGCGCGCCCCTTCCCTGCCAGGGAAGGGGCCGGGGGTGAGGTCCGACTCGCCGCCCAGCGAAAAACCTACCCTTGTGAGCCTATGGTCCCCCGTTCCACAGGGGGACGCTGTCATTTTCGTGTCAACGACCGGGAAATGTCAACACAGCCCAGGATTCTCACGCCCGTTCATCGAGCGTTGCCCAGGCGTTGTCAAGCTCCCGTTGCACGCGGTTTTGCGCGTCTCGCAGTGCGCGCAGCTCCGTCACCTCGCCAACTACTGCCCGTCGAAAGGCCGTGCGTAAACTACCCGCGACGATCCGCGGCACCGGATTCCGCTCCGGCGAGTGGGCATACCGGGCCTGCTCCAGGGCATGGAGGTTGAACTCATCGAGCGTCACGTGGCCGGAAGGCCGCTCGGCCAGACGGTAGCGGTCGAGCGGTAGCTGACCGCTGTAAGTCGGCACCCACTGCCAGCCATGATGCGCGGCCTCGGCCGCCGCCGCCCGATCACGCGGGCCGGATGTCGAGTGCGCCACCAGAAATCGGGCCACCTCCCAAGCAACCTCGACGTGCTCACCCGGCACCAGCGCCAATGCCTGCACCGCGGCTTGGGTGATCGGCGTCTCGCCAGCGCGGCGCACCGGCAAGGGGGCAAAGCTCAACGGCAGGTGCGGCGCGTATCGCGATATCTGGTCCAGGAAGCGATTGTTGGCATGGGCAGCGAAGAGCTGGCCGGTGAGTAGGGGGGATTCGTCGTTAAATCCCCAGGTCTGCTGCTGCTTCACCAACTCCGTCGTCCCTCCCTGGTCCCTCACCCAGGAGGTCAGCCATTCGAGCGCGTCAAGGTTCGCCGGATGCGTAAGACTGGCCACGCGCCCGTCGTCGCTCACAAGGTGCCCACCGTTCTGCCAGCACCAGACCAGTGGATTCGAGAAACGCTCACTGGGATCGAAGCCCCAACGGCCGCTTCCGGCCGGGGGCGCCGACGCACGCGCCAGGCTCCCGGTTAGCTCGCGGAAACTCTCCCACGTGCTGCGCGGCTGCGTAAAGTCCAGTCCGGCCTGGCGGGAGTCTATGCCGGCTTCCTCCAAGAATCGGCGATTGAAAAAGAGCAGCGTGAGCGCCAGCCCCTCTGGCAGCGCGTAGAGGCGGTCATCCAACCCGTAGCAAGGTTGCAAGGCCGGTGGCATAAAGGCCTTGAGGTCGTAGCGGCTTGCCCGAACCAGACTATCGAGCGGCTGCACCACGTTGGCCAGCGCGAGCCAGGTGAGGTCCGGGGCCGCCAGCGCGAGCAGTGCCGGAGGCTGTCCTGCGGCGATGACCGCCGCAAGTTCGTGTGCAGACCGCGCGGCCGCTTGCTCGCGCACTTCCAGCAGCGGGGAGTCGTGGGTTTCGTTCCACGCGGCAGCCGCACCCCGTTGAGCCGGCGTCGAGACGGCCGTCCACCATTCCAGCCGCGGTGCCTCGCCTCCGGCCGCAGTCCGGGATGTAGGGACCGGCGCGGTTGCTGCACAGGCCGGGAGGAGGCCGGCCAGGAGCAGCTGACCGACTACAGCGTAGGTGCGGCGGCGCGTCAGACGCTTGCCTGGCGCTGCCGGAGGTCTGGTCGGCCATCGCAGCTTACGAACGGACATGGGGTTTCCAGTGGGAGCCTATGATCTGGGGAAGGAGCCTAGCACACGTCCTCACGCGCCTCACGCGCGCCCCTGGCCTTTAACGGTCGAATCGGTATGCTAAACGCCACCGGCACGGCAACACAGCGATAGCGGGCAGGGGGTACCACGGCATGGGTGGCGAATCGCCAGCGCAAATCCTGGTAGCGCATCTGCGGCGCCAGGGTATCCGCGACGAGGCCGTGCTGAGGGCGCTTACCCACGTGCCGCGAGAACTGTTTATCGCGCAGGAGCTGCGCCATCTGGCCTATGAAGACGAAGCGCTGCCGCTGGAAGAAGGGCAGACTATCTCGCAGCCGATTGTCGTCGCAACGATGACGGAGGCGCTCAGAGCTGCCCCCGGGCAGCGTGTGCTCGAAATCGGCACCGGCAGCGGCTATCAGGCTGCGGTGCTGGCCGATATGGGCGTGGAGGTCGTCACCGTCGAGCGACTGCCGCGCCTGGCCAATCAGGCGCGGGTGCTGCTCCGCCATCTTGGCTACCACAACGTCGCCGTACAGACCGGCGACGGCACGCTGGGGTGGCCCCAAGCCGCACCCTATGATCGGATCATCGTCACGGCGGCCGCGGCCGCCGTACCACCGGCGCTGTTAGACCAGCTCCGCGAGGGGGGGCGGCTCGTAGCGCCGGTCGGCAGGCGCCGCGGCCAGCGGCTGCTTGTCGTGCGAAAGGACGCTGCCGGTCCGGTCGAGGCGGCGGCGCTCGGCCCGGTGCGTTTCGTGCCTCTCATCGGCGCGGCCGGCTGGTCCGAGGCACCGGCCCCGCAGCGCCGCCGCCAGACTGAGCCTAACGACAACAATTCCGCCGAGTCCACGGCCGCACCAAAATCAAAATAAGCGGCCGCCGATGTGCTGCTACTGCTGGAGCGCCTGGAGCAGTTCCTCGGCCTGCTCGGCGCTGATCTTGCCTTCCTGCAGCATGGTCAAGACCGCTCGGCGCTCCTCGGCGGCAGTCGCAGCCGCCGGGGCCGCGCCCTCGGCAGCGTCCGCGCGCCCGGTGTCGGCGCCCGCCTCTCCCGTCGCGCGAGGTCGGCGCCCGGCGGCCCGTTGTGTTGCTTGCCGCATCCGCCCCTCGGCGCGTTGGGCAAACCGCTCGGCACGCTCCTCGGCAGCACGCGCAAATCGCTCGGCGCCCTCCTCCGCCCGGCGAATGAAGGCCTCCACGTCCACGCCGGCACCGCGACGGCGCCGACGGCGCGAGCGACCACCGGACTGGTCATCGAAGTCCCCCCGGCCCCAAGCGCCAAACGTGCGTCCGAACTGCTCGCCGAGGTCGCGGCCCAGTCGCCCGAAGTCGGCGCCGAGTCGCCGGCCGACATCCGAGAACTCGCGCGCAAACTCGGTGGCCGTCTCCAGCACCTGGTCGTCGCCGGCCCACCGGATGGTGCATTCGCCTTCGACGTTGTGGACCTCGACGCTGCGCGGGCCGGCGACAACGAACAATTGCGCTGCCCGCGGCACGTCAATGCGGACAGCGCCCGAAGCCTCCACGACAAAGCGGTGGCCTTCTTCGCGGACATGGTATTCGGTCTGCGGGTCCTCGGCCTCCACGCGCAGCGTCGGGGCATCGTGCCCTAGCACCTCAACGTCGCCGCGGCACGCAAAGACGTTAAGCTCCAGCTTGCCCTCGGCGGGTACCTCTTGCTCGAACATGCTGCTCTCCTTCCCTCTTTCTCATCGGTCACAACGGCCGCGCACCCTGCGACACGCGCTCGTCACTGCTCGCGGAGCTTTTGCACTGCCTCGTCTACGCCGATTGCGCCGGCCGCCAGGTCATCGAGCACGGCACGTCGCACCGCCGGCGAGACCGGGCGTTCGGCAGCCTGTTCGGTCGCCAAGCTCTCATCCACCGCAGCCAGCCCCAGACTGTTGATTACGTCGTCGAGGCGGGAGCGCACCGTCGGATAGGACACGCCCAGCTCCTGCTCCATGTCACGGATGACACCCCGGCACCGCACGAACAGCTCGACAAAGCGCAGCTGCTCTGGTGCAAGGCGTAGGAGGCGCGGCAACGTGAACCGCCCTTCGAGCGCGGTACCGCAGTGGGTACACTCCTCGCGCACGACGACCAGCTCGCCGGTGCAGACCGGGCACTGCCCGAGAACCTCACTCATCGGCGGCTCCTTCAACATCTTCTACTAAACTGTGAGAAATCTTGATGAGTTCATCAAAATCATATACCTCCAACGAGTATTTGTCAAGCGAGCGGTATGACCAGACGTGTGTAGATCGTCAGGCTCGGCGCGTGCGACCGAGCGCAAGGGCACGGCGGAAGACTTGACCGGGCCGGCGCCGGGCAGTGCTAGAATGGATACAGAGCCAGCAGCGAGTCGGTTGCTCCGGTCGGAGGGGGCGCTCCGGAGCAACAGCGACCAGGAAAGGGATGCCACACCCAGATGAACCGTCCTGTCGGCATCGAAACCGAGTACGGGATCAACTGCGAGGGTTTCGCCGGGCCGGTGGATTTTGCCTACGAGGCATCGGCCATCGTCCGCGGCGCCCCTCTCGACGGCGTCCTGCGCGGCTGGGACTATCGCCGCGAGGACCCGCGCCTGGACCTGCGCGGGATGCGGGTCGAGCAGCTTGCCCACGACCCGCACGATCTGCACAGCACGAACGAACGGAGCAAGCGGCTCAACCGTGATGAGCTGCTGGCGAATACCGTCCTGACCAACGGGGCGCGGTTCTACAACGACCACAACCATCCTGAATACTGCACGGATGCCTGCGCCACGCTCGCCGATCTCGTTGCTCAGGATCGGGCCGGTGAGCGAGTGCTCCATCGGGCCGAACTGGCGCGCAACGAGGTGTTGCGCCGCGAGCGCGGGGGGAGCGCGCGCGTGCGGCTGGTCAAGAACAACACCGACTATCACGGCCGGTCCTTCGGCACGCACGAGAACTACCTCGTTGCCCGCGTCTGGCCCTTCCCCGCACTGGTGCGGTTGATGGTGCCCTTCCTGGTGACCCGGCAGGTGTACGCTGGCGCCGGCAAAGTCGGCCTCGAAGGGCGTGACGGTCATGCCGCGACGCCGGCCCCGGGCTTTCAGTTAAGCCAACGGGCCGATTTCTTCGAGCAAGTCGTCGGCATCAACACAACCGCCCAGCGTCCCATCCTGAACACCCGCGACGAGCCGCACGCGGACCGCAAGAAATATCGCCGGCTCCACGTCATCATCGGCGATGCCAACCGCTCCGAGTACGCCACCGCGCTCAAAGTCGGCGCCACTGCGCTGGCGCTGGACTTAGGAGAGTTGGGCTGGGTACCGTCCGTCGAGCTTGCCGAGCCGGTCAAGGCACTGCGGACCGTCTCCCACGACCTCAACCTCAACGCGCTGCTGCCCACACGCGCCGGCCCACCGACCACGGCACTGGCCGTTCAGCGCGAGTTTCACGCGGCGGCGTGCCGCGAGTTCGCCGGCCGCGACCCGGAAACGGACTGGGTGCTCCGCGAATGGGCCACCGTGTTGGACTTGCTCGCCTCCAATCCCCAACAGTTACGCGACCGGCTCGACTGGGTTGCGAAATGGGTGCTGTTCGAGGGTATTCGCCAAGCGCAAGGTGAAGACTGGAGCAGCCCGGCCTTGCGCCGCCTCGATCTCGCGTACCATCTGGTCAACCCGGCGCTCAGTCTCTTTGCTACCCTGAGCAAGCGAGGTGCAATGCGCCGGTACGTTGACGAGCCGGCCATTGCGCGGGCGTGCATTGAGCCACCTGCGGGCACACGCGCCGCCATTCGCGCGCTCTGTCTGCGGAAGTTTGGCGACCGGATTCGCCGGCTCGAATGGGACTCCGTGACGTTCGGTATCAACGGACGCGAGGTGGTCCTGCATTTGGATGAGGTGTGGGGGGCCGGAACCACCCGCATTGAGGAGCTTACGCGCGGAGCAGATAGTCTCGACGCCTTGCTGACCACCCTAAAGTCGGGAGGAACCCAATGACACGTGCAGAGACCGCAGCGATTCTCGACCGCATCCTGCCGCTACCGTCGGCGGAGATTGACGCACCCGTCAAACCGGTGGAGACGCCAACGGAAACGCCGACCCGCATTGACAACCCCGATGGTGACGGGGGCAGCGAGGACGGCGAGACGGACCTGGATGAGGAGATCAAGCGGATCGTGCGCGAGATTCCCGATCCGACACCGCAGCCAGGAGGCGAGTAACACGCCCAGCGCGACCCTGCGGCGCCGAATAGATTGACATAAATAAGCGAGCGCCACGTCAAGCCGAGACGCAGTGGCAAGAGAGCCAGTGCAAGGTAGATAGATGGAAAACGCGCTTTTCGGCACGGAAATCGAGTATGCCTGCGCCGGGCGGTGGACCCCGGCCGAAGCGGCCATCCGCACCAAGGACGGTGTCTTCGGCAATCGCCTATACGGCGTGATCGAGCCGGCGCCGCGGGAATGGGGCGAAATCCCGGGCAACGGCGGCTTTCTCTACAACGGCGGTCGCCTGTACCTGGACTCCGGGCACCTCGAATACGCCTCGCCGGAATGCCGGACCCTCGATGACCTGATCGCAGCCGAGGTAGCCGGCGACCGTATTCTCAGCGGTGCGGTGGCCCGACTGGGGCAGGAAGGCTCCGTGTTTTTCATCAAGAACAATACCGACCATTTCGGTCACACGTTCGGCTATCACGAGAACTACTGTCTACGGGTCAGCCCCCGCAGCCGGGACATGGTCGAAGGCTTGCTGCCTTTCCTGGTCACCCGGCAGATTTTCGCCGGCGCCGGCATGGTCGTGCCCGCCCGCCGCACCGGACGCAGCCGCGGCGGTGAGGCGACGGACACGCCCTACCATCTCTCCCAGCGCGCCGCGTTTGTCTCCGTTGACGTGAGCCATCGCGTGCGGTTCGGTGGACGGCCGATTCTCAATCTGCGCGATGAGCCGCTGGCCGGCGGCCTCTATCGGCGACTGCATATCATCATCGGCGACGCCAACCGGTCGGAGTACACGACGGCGCTGAAGATCGGGACGACCGCCATCGTCGCGCAATTGCTCGAATTGGGCTGGGACCCCGGGTTGGAGCTAGAGAATCCGGTACAGGCACTCAGGGACATTTCGCGTAACACGCGCGGCGGGTGGACGGCACGCTTCGTAGATCGCGGCACGCTGCCGGCTGTAGAGGTGCAGCGCGTCTATCTTCACGAGGCCACCCGCCAATTCCTCGGCCGCGACCAGGATACCGACTGGGTACTCCGCAACTGGGCGCAGGTGATTAACGGTCTGGAGCTTGATCCCCTCCGGCTCGACGGACATCTCGATTGGGTGACCAAGTGGCACCAGCTCAATGCGTTTGCGGAGCAATCCCCGCAGGGATGGGCAGACCCGCAGCTCATCAAGGTTGATCTCGCCTACCACCACGTGGAGCCACGGACCAGCCTCTACGAGTCGCTCCGCAAGCGCAACCGAGTAAGCACGCTGGTAGATGAGCAGCGGATCGAACGGGCGATAACGGAGCCGCCACCCGATACGCGCGCCGTGGGCCGGAGCCGGGTTATTCGGGCACTCGCCGACGCCCGAGCGGACACCGCGATCCGCTGGGACTTGATCTCCCGCCGGCTCGGGGAGCGCGCGCTGTGGGGTGATGAGCCGTTCTTCATCTACAGCTATCTGGAAGACTGGCAAGATATCCGGGACACCGGCTCGTGGCACATTATCCCGTACCTAGTGGATTGGGGTGCCATCGCCGTGCGCGACCACGTGCTAGAGCTACCCGACCCCTTCAACACCCACCTGGAACGCGCGGAGCAGTTCGCCCGGACTATCCCCGGGCTGCTGCGGAAGTAAGGGGGCTAGGTCACCGCAGCCGCCCCTTACAACGCCCGCTCGAACAACTCTTCGATGTCGGATTGCACGGTGCGTCGCGGGTTGATGGGGATGTTGCCGCTCTTCATGGCGTCCACAGCCATCGCTGCGATGGCCTCCCGCTGCACACCGACGTCGCGCAGGCGCGGGGGAATACCGATGTCGGCCTCTAGCTGCTGCACGCCGCTCACGGCGCGGCGGGCGGCCACCATTTCCCCCAGTCCGGCCAACTGCTCGCCCAACGCTTGCCCCACCTCGATCAGCTTGCGTGGCACCGCCAGCGCGTTGAACTCCATCACGTGCGGCAGGATGATCGCGTTGGCAACGCCGTGTGGGACGTGGAAGAAGGCGCCGACCGGATGCGACATCGCGTGGACGTTACCGAGCCGTGTGGCGTTGAACGCCATCCCAGCCAGGCACGACGCCACAAGCATATTCGCCATCGCGCCGTGGTTCCGACTGTTGGCGACCGCCGGCCGGAGATTTGCACCGATGAGGCGGATGGCATGGAGCGCGAGCGCCTCCGTGAGCGGTGTAGCGAGCAGGGAGAGGTAGCTCTCGATAGCGTGCGTCAGCGCGTCCATGCCCGTCGCAGCGGTGATCGGCGCCGGCAGTCCGAGCACAAGCTGGGGGTCCAGAAAGGCCGCGAGGGGCGGCACCATCCGCCCGGCGATGGTGAACTTGAACTGCGCCTCGGGATCGGTAACGACGAGGAACTGGGTCACTTCGCTGGCCGTACCGACCGTGGTCGGCGCGCAGAACAGCGGCACCGGCGGCTGCTCGAACTGGTCCAGCCCTTCGTAATCCCGCAGACGCCCCGGATTACGCGACCAAATGGCAATCGCCTTGGCCGTGTCCATCGAGCTACCACCACCGACGCCGATGAGGCTATCGCACCCCTGCTCCCGAAACTGCCGGAGGCCGGCCTCAACGACCGCAACACGCGGGTCCGGCTCGACGGCGGTGTACGTTTCGTAGGCCAGGCCGGCGGCTGCTAACGAGCTAGTCACCGGCTCCAGCAGACCGGCCGCGACAATTCCGGGGTCAGAGATCACGAGCGGCCGCTGCCGGCCGTGAGCCAGGACGTGCTCACCGATGTTGGCGGCGCAGCCATCGCCATAGACCACCTCGGTACGGAGCCGGAAGAGACTGAGCGGAATGCCACCGGGCGCAAATGTCGTAGTCATAGCGCCGCGAGTGTAGCACCAGCCGCGGACCGGAGCAATAGCCGGCCTCCGGCGGCTGCCCCCTCGTCCGCCCCGGCACCCGTCATTGCGGCGCAGGCCGCAATCCAGACCGACCACGGGGCTGCGAATGGCCCTGGATTGCGGCTTCCCCCGGAATGACGAGCGCAGTAGGCCGCAGTACCCGACTCTGCGTGCTCCGTGTTCTCCGTAGCCCCAAAGGGGTGCGGGGCAACGCGCTCAGGTCGTTGAGTCCGGCCGGGGCGCGTATCTGAGCCGCTCGATCTCGACCTCGCCCACCAAGCAGGTGGCCGTAATGGTGAGTACCGCGGGATCGTCGGGGGCCGTGTCGGCCATGTCCTGCACGACCGAGTCGATGAAGATGCCCTCGTCATGACGCCCCAGCACCTCCCGCTCACCCAGCAACGTCATGCCGTTCACCAGCACCGGGACATCGGGCGATAGCTTGATCTCGACATCCCCCATTCCGCAGAAGACCGTGAGGCACGGATAGGCGCTCGCTATCCGCGCTTGCGAGAGGTCAATCTGGATATCCCCCATGCCCAAGAAGACGGTCTCGTCGTCGAGGTCCCACGCGCCCTCGATCTCGATGTCACCGGCTAACTTGAAGATCACTGCGGCCTCCCATCGCACTTTGCTCCCTCGTGCTCGGTCACCGAGGCGTAGCCGCGCACGAGGACTTCTACGCCTCTCGCCAAGTATGACCAACGAGGGCGGCACAAGGTTTCGGACGATGCGGGGCCGAGTGCGACAAGTGGGCCGGGCAAGCGACTGCTAGGTTCTATTGCTATTTCCCGGTCATTCCCGCGCAAGCGGGAATCCACGTCCCTCTGCCGCAGCGGGGGGACCATAGGGGGGCCAGCATGACCCCATGGGGTTGGTGGCAGTGCCGCCTGCCCCAAATGTCAACACAACCTAGTTAGCCGGAGGAACACGCCGGCGCATTCGCACACGCGGCGGCGGCCGGGTCGAGCACACTCAGCTGGCGACAGATGCGGATGAAGAGCGCTTGCAACGTATATTCACACGGATTGCTGGCCAGCAGCGACCGTGCGATCACCTCAGCGTTCCTGAGGTGCCTGAGCTTATCGGCGGCGCTGGTGGCAGCGTCGGCCTGCTCCGCGTAGGACCGGGCCTGGGCGAGGAGGGTGTCATACGGATTGGCCGTGGCGGTGGCTGCCGGCGCCGGCGCTGGCGTCGCGGGCGGCGGCGTGGTCGGGCGCGGGGCGGTGACGACAAGAGTAGGAAGCGGCGTCACCTGCGGCGGAGGGACGGTGGGGCGGGGAGTCACCGGCGGTGCCGTGCTGGTCGGCTGCGGCGGGACGGCAGTGGGCTGAGGCATCACAGTCGGCTGCGGGGCAGCGGTTTCGGTGCTTTCGGTGCCCAAGGTGATACCCAGCCAGCCAATAGCCAACCCCAGCACGCTGATCACCACGGCCAGAAACACGAGCAGGACCTGGTCACCGCCGCGCCAAGGTCGCACCACGCGGGCGAGCATGACCAGCCCGCCGCCAAAGAGCAGGATTCCCGCTAGGATCGTGAGCAAACTCGGTATAGACATCTCGACTTACCATAACGCAGGAACGGCGCGTATGTTTCACCTACCGCAAAGCTGCGCCCCGGCCGCTCCCCGGCCGCGCAAACCTCCAATACCTCGCTGGAACATAATACCACTGCGCCTTGCCGTCGGCGAGGCCGGTTATCTCCGGTATACTGGTATGTATGGGAGCGGGATTGTTGTGTGGCAGTACGGCATTGGGGTAAAGAGATGGTCGGCTCAGACATTGCGCCGCCAGCAAGGAGTGACCGGTGAGCATCGCCCGTAGCAATCTGGACCAAGACTTCGCCCCGGAAGAGGACGAGCAGGAAGAGAAGACCCGTAAGCGCCAGCCCAGCGGACGTGCCATTCGCTGGGTCAAGCGGGCCTTGATCGGTATTCCGACGGCCATTGTCGCCCTCGTACTTTTGGTTAACGGCGCCAATATCGCGGTTGAATTACTCTGGTTCGGCAGTCTGGGTATCCCGGATGTCTTCCTCACCATCCTCAAAACGCGGTTACTCCTGTTCTTCGGCGGGGCCGGGCTGTTCTTCGCGGCCTTCTTCTTCTCCACCACCCTCGCCTATCGCCTGGCCCGGCGTCGCTGGGCCGCGTGGGGACGCACCGGCGACCTCGAGATTGCGGGCCGGCGCACGCCCCCGGCCCTCGTGGTCGTGGCGATCCTCGCGCTCGGCGGTCTGATTGCCCTCTGGTTGGGCGCCTCACTCAGCGGCCAGTGGGACCTGGCCTTGCGGCTCCCGCACCGCACCGACCTGGGAATCGCCGATCCGCTCCACGGTCGCGATGTCTCGTACTACCTCTTTGTGCTCCCCGCGCTACTGGTTGCAAAGTCATGGCTGCTGGTCGCCACGATCATCCTCTTGGTCACCGCGGTGGTCGTCTATTTCGTCTGGCTCATCATGCCCCAAGCGCGCGGACGGCGTGATGGGGACGGGGGGATGGTGCTAAAGGTAGGGCGTCCCATTCAGGCCCACCTTTCCCTCCTGGCAGCCATGCCGATGGCGCTGCTGGCCTGGCACCAAGCGCTCCGCCTCGACCAACTGGTGTACGCCGGTCGGGGCGCGACGCTGGGCGCCACTTTCGCGGACGTGAACGTGCTCGCCCCGGCGCTCTGGGTCGGCCTCGCCGTGGCGGCGCTCGGCGCTATCGGCCTGGTCGCCGGCGCCTTTGTCCGGCTGCTCTGGGTCGGCCCGGCGGCCCTCGGCCTTTGGGCACTGGTCTGGCTCGTCGGTCAGACCATGCTGCCGGCCGTCGTCCACCGCTTTGTCGTGCTGCCCGCCGAGCTGGAAACCGAGCGACCGTACATTGAGCGCAATATGACCTTCACCCGGCAGGCCTATGGCCTCGACAAAGTCAAGGAGACCGACTACCCGGCCCAGGATGCGGTGACACGCGACGAGATCGAAGCCAACGCCGTGACGTTACGCAACGTGCGTTTGTGGGACTATGCCCCCTCGCTGGCGACCTACAACCAGATTCAGAGCATCCGCCTGTACTACAACTTCCTCGATAGCGACTTCGACCGCTACCACCTGGATAACGAGTACCGCCAAGTCATCATTTCCGCGCGGGAATTGGTGCCCGATAACCTGGATGCGGCCGCGCAGACGTTCGTCAACCGCCGTCTCAAGTTCACCCACGGCTACGGCGTAGTCATCAGCCCGGTGAATGAGGTCACCCCGGAGGGGCTGCCGGAGTTGTACGTCCAGGACGTGCCGCCGAAGGGGAAGCTCTCGATCACCCGACCGGAGATTTACTACGGGGAAGTCATCCACTCGATTGGCGACTGGGTGCTGACCAAGACCGATACACAGGAGTTCGACTACCCCCGCGGCGAGTCCAACGTCGAGACAACCTACGCCGGCGAGAGTGGCGTGGCCATCGGCTCGTTCTGGCGCCGCTTGCTCTTTGCCTGGTACCTGGGCGACATCAACCTGCTGATTAGCCGGCACGTGCAGCCGGATACCACCCTGCTTTTCCGGCGCAACATCCTCGAACGGCTCCTGCGTATCGCGCCCTTCCTCTTGCCCGACTTTGATGCCTACATCGTGGCGCATGGTGGCGGGCTGCACTGGATTCAAGACGCCTACACCGCCAGTGGATTCTATCCCTACTCCCAACCCTCCTTCGGCGGCTTGAACTACATCCGCAACAGCGTCAAGATCGTCACGAATGCGTATGACGGCTCTGTCCAGTTCTACATAGCCGACGACAGCGACCCGCTGATCCGCGCTTACGCCGGGGCCTTTCCAGGGCTATTCAAGCCGCTCAGCGCCATGCCGCAGGGGCTGCGTGCCCACATCCGCTACCCACAGCAGATCTTCAGGGTCCAAAGTCAACTGTACCGGCTCTACCACGTCAAGGACGTGCAGGCGTTCTACAACCGTGAAGACTTGCTCGCCATCCCGACCGAGGTCTTCGTTGACCGGGAGCAGGAGGTGCAGCCGTACTATGTCATCATGCGCCTGCCGGGCGAACAGCGCGAGGAGTTCGTCTTGCTCCTGCCATACACCCCCAATAACAAGAACAACATGAGCAACTGGCTCGCCGCCCGCTCCGACGGCGCTCACTACGGCGAGCTAGTCGCGTACAAGTATCCGAAGGACAAGCTCATTTTCGGCCCGTTGCAGATCGAGGCCCGCATTGACCAAAACGAAGAGATTAGCCAGCAGTTCACGCTCTGGAACCAGTCCGGCTCGCGGGTGATCCGCGGCAATATGCTGGTAATCCCGGTCGGACAGTCCAATCTCTACGTGGAGCCGATCTACCTCCAGGCCGACCAGGGCAGCATTCCCGAGATGAAGCGCGTCATCATGGCGACCGGCAACTCGATTGTCATGGAGCAGACCGTCTCTGAGGCGTTGGCCCAGCTTTTCGGCGGGCCAATGAACCTCAGCACTACCACGACCGCTCCGGCGCCTGCCACCACGGCCCAACCTACGCAAACGGCGCCCGCCGCCCAACAGACGCAAACGGCACCCGCGTCGCAACCGACAACGCCGGCGACGACGCCAGGCCTGGATCGTGGCGCCGTGCTCGCGGCCGTCGAGGCGGTCCAGGACCGGGCCAACCGCTTGCAGCGCACGCTCCTCGAGCTACCGGCGGACGTGCAGCGACAGCTAGGGGACCTCGACCGAGAACTGTCGGAGCTGCGGCTCGAAATCTTCCGGCTCAGGCAGACGCTGGAGAGCGGCTCGTAGACCGCCGGGCCGGTGACACGGCTGATCCGACCGGTGGCTACGCCAGTAGCTCGCGCACGGAGTAGGTGAAGCCAGGGAGCACGGCACCACCGTCGAGCCGGTCGGCCGCCTCATACACACGTGGGCACCCCGGCGCCGGCTGGCACGTCCGAGGCGCACTCGCGCTTGTGAAATCCTGCACAAGCATCTACAATCTCCGCCTGACTGGCTCACTCACCTCAGCCGCCGAGCACCGGATAAAGCGATGACTGCCTCACTGCTCCGTAGTGACGTTGCTGCGCTGGCGCCGTATGTGCCCGGCGACCAGCCGCGCGAAGCCGGGTGGGTCAAGCTGAACACGAACGAGCACCCCGACGTGCTCCCCGGTATCACCGATGCCGTTCGGGCGGCACTCGACGAGCAGGTGCGGCTCTATCCCGATCCGACGTGCTCTGAGCTGCGCGACCGGCTCGCAGAACGCTACGGCGTACCGCCGGAGCAGATCATCGTCGGGAACGGCTCCGACGAACTGCTCGCCCTGACGCTGCGGGCGTGCGTTGATCCAGGTGAGCGCGTGGTCACGCCCTACCCGACCTACAGCGTGTACCGCACGCTGGCCGAGATTCATGGCGCCCAGCTCCTGGAGATCGACTCGGATGCCCAGTTCGCGCTGCCGGTGGATGAGCTGGTGCGCGCCGGCGGTCGCGTCACGTTTATCGCTCACCCCAATGCACCGACCGGCAAACCGGTCTCGCACGACGAGATGGCGGCTCTCTGCGCGGGGCTGCACGGCGTAGTCGTCACCGACGAGGCCTACGTGGACTTCGGTGCCACCTCCATGCTCTCCCTCCTCAGCCGCTATCCCAACTTGCTGATTACCCGCACCATGTCGAAGGGGTTCGGGCTGGCCGGTCTGCGTATCGGCTATGCGTTCGGGTCGGACGAGCTTATCGGCGGCCTCTACAAAGTGAAGGATTCTTACAACGTCAACCGCCTCAGCCAGGCTGCCGGGATCGCCGCCTTGGCCCAGTACGAGTTGGCGATGGCCGCCAACCGCCGCCTGGCCCAGCGGCGCGATGAGTTGGCCGAAATCCTCCGCACTACGTTCGGCTGGCGCGTCTGGCCGTCGGCAACCAACTTCCTGCTCGTGGAGCCACACCCCCAGCCGGCCGCCGAGGTATACGCGGCCCTCCGCGAGCGGCGGGTGCTGGTGCGCTACTTCCATCAGCGACGCTTGGAGCACTACCTCCGCATCTCGGTTGGCAGTGAGAGTGATCACGTCGCGCTGGTTGGCGCGCTCCACAAGGTGTTAGCATGACGCGCCGTGCCCGGAGGCACGCGGTACTCGAGGCCAGCATCATCCCGCAGAGCGTAACCGGAGGATAGTGTGGAGACAATACAGATAGTATCTATCGTTGCCGCGGTAGTGGCGCTCATTTTCGCAGCGTTCCTGGCCTCCACTGTCCTGAAGAAGGACGCCGGCAATGAGCAGATTCGCTTCATCGGTCAGGCCATTCAGGAAGGCGCGACGGCGTTTCTTTCGCGCGAGTATCGCCTTTTGGCCATCTTCGTCGTGGTGATGACCGTCATCCTCGCCGTCTTCATTGACTTCGACATTCTCGGCAAGATCGGCAGCGGCGCCGGGGCATCGATCCCGGGGACGGCGATAGCCTATCTGGTCGGTGCGCTCGGCTCCGGACTGGCCGGGTTCATCGGCATGAGCATCGCCGTCCGGGCCAACACGCGGACCACCGTCCAAGCCATGCAAGGGCTGAACCCCGCGCTGCGCGTGGCCTTCAACAGCGGCGCCGTCATGGGCGCTTCCGTCGTCGGGATCGCGCTGCTCGGCGTGACCCTGATGTTTATTGCCTTTGGAGATGCCAGCATCGTCGCCGGCTTCGGGTTCGGCGCCTCCTCAATCGCGCTCTTTGCCAGAGTCGGCGGCGGCATCTACACGAAAGCCGCCGATGTCGGCGCGGATCTCGTCGGCAAGGTGGAGCAGGGCATCCCCGAAGACGATCCCCGCAACCCAGCGACCATAGCCGACAATGTGGGCGACAATGTGGGCGACGTTGCCGGCATGGGCGCCGACCTCTTTGAGTCCTACGTCGGCTCCATTATCGCGACGGTCGCCTTGGCCGCGGTGGGCGCCGGGGCACTGTCCACCGGCCGGGAGGAATTGGCCGTTTTCCCCCTCCTCATCGCTTCACTCGGTATCGCTGCGTCCATAATCGGCACGTTCCTCGTCCGGACCGGCGAGGGCGCCGATATGGGGCGCCTGCTCTGGTCACTGCGGACGGGCATCTTTTCGGCCGGTGTCCTCGTCCTCGCCGGAACCGTCGGCGCCGTGTTCGCGCTCGGCCTGGACTTCAACCTCTTCTGGGTCGTCGCCGTCGGCCTCGTCGCGGGGCAGATCATCGGCACCGCCTCCGAGTACTACACCTCTTACGAATATCGCCACACCAAGAAGCTCGCCGAGCAAGCCGCCACTGGCCCGGCAACGATCATCATTGGGGGGCTGGGGCTGGGCATGATGAGCACGGTGATTCCCGGCATCGTCGTCGTCGTCGCCATGTGGGGCGCCTTCCAGTTGGCGGACCTGTATGGTGTTGCTCTCGCCGCGGTGGGAATGCTCTCCACGCTGGGCATCACCCTCGCCACCGATGCCTATGGTCCGGTCGCGGACAATGCCGGGGGTATCGCCGAGCAGGCCGGCTTGGCGCCGGAGGTGCGCGAGCGCACGGACGCACTCGACTCGCTCGGGAACACCACGGCTGCAACCGGCAAAGGCTTTGCCATCGGCTCCGCGGTACTGACCGCCCTCGCACTGATGGCCGCCTACTCCGGCGTCGTCGGCGTCCAAGTCTTCAACATCATGGACCTCAACGTCATGATCGGCCTCATCATCGGCGCCATCATGCCCTTCGTCTTCAGTGCCCTCACCATGCAGGCGGTGGGACGGGCGGCGTATGCCATGGTCCAGGAAGTGCGGCGGCAGTTCCGGGAAATCAAAGGCCTCTTGGAAGGCACAGCAACTGCCGATTATGCGCGGGCTGTTGACATAAGTACGCGCGGGGCGATGAAGGAAATGGTCCTGCCCGGCCTGATCGCTATCGTCGTACCGATAGTCGTCGGAGCGATTCTCGGCCCTGAGGCGCTCGGCGGCCTCTTGATCGGCTCCATTGCCACCGGATTTCTCTTTGCCATTATGATGGCGAACGCCGGCGGCGCCTGGGACAACGCCAAGAAATACATCGAAGCCGGTCATCTCGGCGGCAAGGGGTCCGACGAGCACGCCGCCGCGGTTGTCGGCGATACCGTCGGCGACCCGTTCAAGGACACCTCCGGGCCGGCCCTCAACATCCTGCTAAAGCTCATGTCCATCGTGGCCCTCGTGTTCGGACCGCTCTTCATCGGGTAGGCTCCAGCCTCCTCGCGTCATTCCCGCTTGCGCGGGAATCCCCCCTCGCCACGGCCGAGGGCCAAGAAGGAGGCACCGTCTATCCCCTCCCCCGTCGGGACGGGGGAGGGCCAGTGCCCCGCTCAGTTCATGCGGCCGAGGTTGCGCCAGATGCGGTCGGCCAACTCGCGCACCTGCTCCGCGTCGGGGTAATCGGGCGCCGCCTGCACATACGCCTGGAGATCGGACCAGGCCACGCTCAACTGGCCCATGTGTGCCAGGATCACGCCACGGTCCCGCACCTCCGCTGCCACCGGCTCCACCAGCAAGATGCGTTCCACCGCACCCAGCGCCAGGTCGAACTGCCGGTCCTCGATGTAGCGGAGCTTGAGATTACGCAGTATCCGCGCAATCAGGGCACGCTTGCTCACTGCCTGAAGCAGGTCCTCGCTAAACGGTATCTCCGTGCCGAACATCTCCCGAAACAGTTCGCCACAGTCGTCAACGGTCAGTTCTCGGCCGCCGTGGAAGGGGTCCAGGTACCGCGTCTCACCACCCGGACTGTCCGGCGGCCAGCCGACGATGAAGTGCCCCGGCAACCCAATACCCTGCGCCGGCACGCCGAGCCGCCGGCTGACCTCCATGTACACCAGCGAGAGCAAAATGGGCAGACCGACCCGCCGGTCGAGGACCTCATTGAGGAAGCTGTTCCGCGGATCGTGGTAGTCCTCTTCATTACCACCAAAGCCCTCCTGCTCAACAAGCACTTCCCGCACGGCCAGCAGCACGTCATCGCGCGACCACCGAGCGCTGCCAGCTGCACTTGGCAGGCGTGCCCGGGCCGCCTCGGCCAGCGCGTCGAGCCGGCGGAGGTACTGCTCAACCGACAAGTCCGGGTATGCTTCCTGGGCGATGAGCAGCGCGGCCCGGTCCAAGGCCCACCGCTCCTCAGGCTGCTGCACCAGCGCTGCAAACTGCGCGCGGGGAGTGTTCACCGGCCGCCGTCGCTGAGACATAGCATCATCATACCGTCCCACTGACCCGCCAGGTTCGCCACCAGCGCGTGCTCGCAAGGCAGACTATGCGCCGCCATACCGGCCGCACCGACGCCCCGGCACCACGCCGGCTGCCGCCAGCGTGGCGGGCGCGGGTCGTCGCCATCCGCGACGATCACACCTCCGGCGCGGCGGCCCTCACCGCACAGGCCGTCGCGGCCTTGGGCGAGTTGGCCGCCTGGCTCGACGCCTCAAGTGGCGGCGCGGCCACGGTCCGGCCAATCGCGCTCGTGCGCGCAGCGGCCGCAGAGCTGGCCGCCGCCCAGCCGGTCATGGCGCCGCTCCGCCGGCTCGGTTGGGCGGTGCTGAACGCTGCCGGTAGCCAAGCCGCGGCTGCCGACGCTGCAACGGTCGCCGCAGCCGTGCGCGCGGCTGCCACGGCGTTCATGGCTGCGATAGAGGCGCACCAGGAACAGGCCGCTACCAACGCCGCAAAGCTCCTGCCCAGCCAAGCCGCCGTGCTCACCCACTCGGCCAGTAGCGCGGTTGAGGCGGCACTGCGACGCGCCTCCGCCGCCGGTCGGCTCGCCCACGTGACCTGTCTGGAGGCACGACCGCTCTATGAAGGCCGGCTGCTCGCGCAACGCCTCGCAGCGGCCGGTATTCCGACCACCCTCGCCGTGGATGCGCTGGCGGCCCGGCTCGTTGGCGCGGCGGATGCCGTACTCGTCGGCGGCGATACGGTCGCACCGGGCGGCCTGATAAACAAGGCCGGCACGGCGGCGCTGGCCCTCGCCGCCCGCGCCTGTCACGTCCCGGTGTATGCCGTCTGCCCCAGCGAAAAGCTGCTGCCGCGGCTGCCTCGCACAGGCCACAAGTCCACGCAGCGACGCGGCTTCGCAGTGCCGGACCGGGCACAGCCGCCGGAGGAAGTACACACCGCGCCGGTACCCGGCGTCGCCGTGGTCAACTACTACTTCGACCGCACCCCGCTGCACTACCTCACGGCCGTCGTCACCGAAGCCGGCCTGCTCTCCCCATCACAGGTCCGCAGCCGAGCCTCCGGCATCCTACCGCCCCCACAGGGGTAGGTACAGGCCAAGCCGTAGGGGCGCAACATGTTGCGCCCGTCCCCCCGCCGCAGCGGGGGGACCACAGGGGGGCCAGTAGTCATCAGCCAGGGCGCGTCGCCGGCAGCGCAAGGCCAAAGCGGTGGGCAACCGCACTTAGCTCGTCCCACGTCCCCTCCGGGAGCGCGATACCTTCCCGCCCCCGCGCCGCCCGCGCCCGGAACTCCGGTTCGCCGGGGATCAGCACCTCCGCGACGCCCGGTGCCGGCGGCGTGGCCTTAATCGCGCCGACGGTCCGCGTCACCGTTTCGCGGTAGGCGTCCGCATCGCCAAAGGCGCCCGGGTTGATGACCAGCAGGAAGATGCCACCTGTGCGTTCACGCCCACCTTCCGGGGGTGGTTGGGGCGCCGTGCCGTTGGAAGAAGGGTTGTTCTCCCCGATGGCCGCCAGCCCACCGAGTAGCGCCGTCGCCAGCGAGAGGCCGGAGCCTTTGTGCGCCGCTATCGGCTTGAGCATCCCCCCGCGGCTGTAGAAGTCCTCGACATCAACGCTGGGGTTCCCCGCGCTGTCAACGATGACGTCGGGTGGTAGCTCTTCCTGCTTCACCCGGTAAATCCGCAGCTTCCCTTCCGCCAGGACCGTCGTGGCGAAGTCAACGAGCACCGGATCGGTCCCGCTCGTCGGCACGCCAACCGAGAACGGGTTGGTGCCAAAAGCCGTCCCCGCCGCGCCGAACGGCGCCGCCGGTCGCACCCTGGCGCCGGCCGTCCCACCAAAGACCTGCGCTGCAAAGCCGCGCCGCGCCGCTTCCTCCGTGTACTCGCCGACACGACCGATATGATTGCCTTGCCGAACGGTCACGAGACCAACCCCGAATTCCTCGGCCTTACGGATGGCGAGGTCCAGGGCCACCGATGTGGAGTATTGCCCAAAACCCCGCTCGGCACTGAGCAACGCCGTCGCTCCGTGCTCACGCAAGACCTTCGGCTCCGCCGCCGGGCGGATCATCCCCTCGTCAATGAACTGCACGTATTGGGGAATACGCAGCACGCCGTGCGAGTCATGGCCGGACAGATTGGCGCGTACCAAATGCCGCGCCACGTGGTGCGCGATAGCGTCAGGAGTGCCTGCGCCGGCAAAGATCGCCTGCGCGAGGTGCTCCAGGTCAACAGCAGCAACAACCTGATACCCGGCCATGCGTCCTCCTCACCGGCCCCCATAGTGAGCGTTGCACTACGGCGCCAAGCGGGCATTATGATACCGCTTGGGCAGCAGGCGGGTTGGATCGCGCCTCACCCCCCCGTCCCCCGCTCCACTGTCAAGCGATAGAGCGGGGGAGTACGACGGAGCTGAGCGGCTGCCGTAGGGGCGCAGTATGCTGCGCCCACCCCTGCAACCTAGACATCCAGGGCCATCGCCACCTAGAATCCTGACATGGCACGGCACTGCGCTCACCGTTACCTCTCGAGGCTTGCCGGTATGGTCGGGGGATTCGCCGCGGCCCTCGTCCCCGTGTCTGCAAGCGCACACTTCGGAATCACGGGTACTGCGGACCTCATCATTGACTACGGGCTGCTTGCGCTCATTGGCATCTTGGTTGTCGGCGGCGCCGCCGTGTCCGCGTGGTTGGCCGCCGGGTCGCCTAGCGAGGACGACCACGATGAGCCTGCCGACTGGGACGACGACGAGGCGGCCGCTATGGACACACCGACCCTGCCGCCGGTCAACTCCACACACCCCACGGCACCTCCGGCGTCCAGCGACCATACCGCGCAGTCCCGTTGAGCCGGGTATCTTGACACACGGGGCGCCGCCAGAGTAGACTCTGCACTGGTAGCTACTATACGAAACGGTGTTGCTTCTTTCGCAACAATGCGCCTGGTGCAAAGGTGGACCTGACGGTGCAAACCGAGACAACCTCCGACGGAACTACCGAAGCCGAGCTTCGTCCTCGACGTAGCCCCTCCGGGAGTATTCAGTCCGTCGAACGGGCGATGCTCCTGCTCAAGGAATTCGGCCTCAGTGGCCCAGAGTTGGGAGTTACCGAGGCGAGCAAGCGGCTCGGCCTCCACAAGAGCACGGTGTCGCGGCTGCTCGGTACGCTCGAACGCGGCGGCTTCGTCGAGCAGGTTTCCGACACGCGGCGCTACCGTCTCGGTCTCCAGCTTGCCTCCTTAGCCGGCCTGGCGGTCACGCAGCTTGATCTTAGCTCGGCCGCGCGGCCCTATCTCGTCAACCTCGCCGCACAGTCCGAGGAGACGGCCACTCTTTCGGTACTCGACGGGGACGAAGCAGTCAACATAGACCAGGTCGCTGGGCCGCATCCCGTCAAGGACCTCGGCTGGATCGGGCGCCGCTTGCCGCTCCATGCGTCCGCCGGTGGCAAACCGCTGCTGGCGTCATTGCCGGCAGAGCAACTCGAACGCTGGCTACGGCAGCCGCTCCCGACCTATACCGAGCGGACGGTGGTCTCCCCGGAGAAGCTGCGGCACGAGTTGCAAGAGATGCTCACTCGCGGCTACGTCATCGTTTCCGAGGAGTACGAACCGGGCCTGACGGCCGTGGGAGCGCCGGTCTACGATTATCACCGGGAGATCGTCGCCAGCATCACTGTTTCGGGACCAACCTTCCGCCTACGCCCGGAGCACCTGCAAACGGCGGCGCGATTGGTCAAGGAAACCGCCGAGCGTATCTCTGCCCGGCTGGGCTATACACCTCGGCAGGCGAGGAGCCGCAAGGATACCCACCCACGTTCGCGTGTCCAGGCCCGGACCGCTCGGCACTGGGACGCCGGGCCGCAGGCTATCCACCCCGTCGGCTCGACTGGCGTTGCCGCGAGTCCGGCGAACGGAGAGACCAAAGGCTGAACACAAATCGGCGCGGGCTGCGTCGTCGCATTGACGACCCGCAGCACGCCGTTCATCGAGGAGGAGCGAAAGAACATGAGCGGGGCACAGACCGACGACGCCGGAACCGTCCGACGAAGCGAGCTTGTCATTCGCTTCGCCGGCGAGGCCGGCGAAGGGATCAAAAGTCCGGGCGAGCTAATCATCCAAGCTGCCGCCAGGGCCGGGTACCGGATCATCACCGACTTCTCGCCACCGGCCGAAATCAAGGGTGGTGTTTCGTTCTTCCAGATACGTCTCAGTACCACCCCGATCTATACCCGTGGCGATGCCCCCGACGTGCTACTGGCCTTCAACCAAGAGGCCTACGATGCCTACATCGCCGAGTTACGCGACGGCGGCATGTTGATCTATGACCCCGACCGCGTGACCCTCGACCCGGACCAGGCCAGCCACTTCCAAACGCTGGCCTTCCCCATGGGTAGCATCGCGGCCAAAGAGCTGCGTATGCCCATTGTCAAGAACGTGGTCGCCGTCGGGGGGATGGCGACGCTGTTCGGGCTGGAGACGGATCACCTCAAGCAGGTCATCCGCAAGCTGTGGCTGCGGAAAGGTGAAGCGGTCGTCGAGACGAACTACAAGGCGCTCGACGCCGGCATCGCCTACGTGAACGAGCAAGTCAACGGCGCAGCGCCCTTTGTGCTTGCGCCGGCCGAGGAGATTCAGAACACCATCCACATCTCCGGCAACCAAGCCACCGGCCTCGGCGCGATTGCCGGTGGTGTGCAGTTCTTCGCCGGCTACCCGATTACTCCCGCCTCCGACGTGATGGAATACCTCGCCGCCTGGCTACCCCAGCAAGGGGGACATGTCGTCCAAGCCGAGGACGAGATCGCCGCGGTCAACATGCTGCTCGGTGCTTCCTACGCCGGCGCGCGCGCGATGACCACGACGAGCGGCCCCGGCCTCTCGCTGATGGTCGAGGCGCTGGGGCTGGCGACGATGGCCGAGCTACCGGCCGTTATCGTGGACGCGCAGCGTGTCGGACCTTCGACCGGTATGCCCACCCGCCACGAGCAAGCCGACCTCAACCTCACCGCGCTCGGTGGACACGGCGAGGTCCCGCGCGTCGTGCTGGCGGCTACCTCGGTCGAGGATTGCTTCTGGCTCGCTATCGAGGCGTTCAACCTCAGCGAGAAGTACCAGATGCCGGTCATCCTGATGACCGACACCGTCGTAGCGGTCCGCACGGAGAGTATCAAGCGCCCCGACCTGTCGAAGGTTGAGCTTGTCGAGCGGGAGACCTGGTCGGCCAACGGCGCCAACGGCCAAGCGACCAACCAGACGCCGATGCTTGAGGAGTTGGACGACAGCGGCTATCTCCCCTACAAGCTCACCGACTCCGGCGTGTCGCCTATGTCGCTACCGGGCACGCCGGGCGGTCAGTACGTGGCGATGGGCCTGGAGCACAATGAGAAAGGCCGCGGCCGGTGGGATCAGCAAACCCACATGCTGATGACGCAGAAGCGCTTCCGGAAGATGGAGCGTTCCGTCACCGATGCCCCGGCGCCGGTGCGCTACGGTGACCCGGCGGCAGACGTGGGGATCGTGACCTGGGGGTCCACAACCGGCACGGCCATCGAGGCGCTGGACCGGCTGGCACGCGCCGGCGTCCAAGCCGACCTGCTGGTGCCGCGCATGGTTCACCCGCTCCCGCACGACCAGTTGGCGGACTTCATGGCCGAAAAGCGGATCGTCATCGTGCCGGAGGTGAACTACAGTGGGCAGTTTGCCAACCTCTTGCTCGCCCAGTTCCCCCGCCAAATTCACCGCGTCAACGTCTATCGTGGTCAGCCCATGCGCGTGGATTTCCTCGTAGATCAGGTCAAAGACATCATTGCAGCAGCGCGCAACGGCGCGGCCGAATCGGCCGTGCCACCCACCGTGGGGGCGCCGCATGCTGCGCCCGAACAGGAGGTACAGCGTGTCTAGTCGGACAGTCACACGCCGTCGTCCACAACGCCGGCAGCGCAGCCCGGACATCTACAAGAGCGACGAGAAGCCGACGTGGTGTCCCGGCTGCGGCGACTTCGGCGTACTCAACTCCGTGTATCGCGCACTCCGCACCCAGGGCATTCCGCCGCACCAGGTCGTGTGCGTCTCGGGGATCGGCTGCTCCAGCCGCATCCCGTATTTCATCAACGCCTACGGCTTTCACGGCATCCACGGCCGCACCATGCCCATTGCCACCGGAGTACGGCTGGCTCGCCCCGACCTGAAGACGCTCGTGTTCGGCGGCGACGGCGATGCCTTTGCCATCGGCGCCGGGCATTTCGTCCACGCGATGCGGCGCAACGTTGACCTGTGCTACGTCGTGATGGACAACGCGACGTATGGCCTGACCAAGGGCCAAACGTCGCCCACCAGCGGCACCGGGTTTGTCACGCTTTCGACACCCCACGGCAATCCAGAGCAGGCGCTGAACCCGATGCTGCTCGCGCTGGCCTCCGGCGCGACCTTTGTCGCCCGGGGCTTCTCCGCCGAGCCGCAGAAGCTCGCCGACTTGATCGTCGCCGGAATGAACCACAAGGGCTTCGCCTTCATTGATGTCTATAGCCCCTGTGTGGTGTTCAACAAGGTCAACACCTTCAAGTACTACAAGGAACAGACCGAGACTCTGCCGAGTGACCACGATCCGTCCAGCTTGTCGGACGCCATGCAGCTGGCCATCAGCCAAGACCCGCTCTATCTGGGGTTGTTCCACGAGCGCGAGGCAACCACGTTCGAAGACCACATGAACGCCGAAGCACCGAGCCAATCCGAGCGCCACGAACAGTTGGAGCAACTGTTCGACCGCTACAGCTGAGGCGCCGGGCACACCGAGCACCCGCATGAGCAAGCAACGCATGATCGGCGTGTCGCTCGGCGTGCGTACCACCGACGAGGCGCTCGCCGCCCTCGCGGAAGTCGCCGCCGTGGCCGACATCGCCGAGTTGCGGCTCGACTTCATGGCGGAATACGATCTCTCGCGCCTGCTCTCCGCTCGCCCTTGCCCAGTCATCGTGACCAACCGGCCGGAGCGCGAGGGTGGGCGCTTCACCGGATCGGAAGCCGACCGGCTGCGCCCGCTGCAGGCAGCCATTGACCTGGGTGCCGACTACATAGACATCGAGCACGACTCCGTATCGCTGCTGCCGGCGGAGCGCGGGACCACGCAGGTCATCGTCTCTTTCCACGACTTCACCGCCACCCCGCCGACGCTGCCGCGCATCGCGGCCCGGCTCCAGGACCAGGGCGCCGACGTGGTCAAGGTCGTCGGCATGGCCCAGCACCCGGCCGATAACCGGTACGTGCTGGAGACCTTTGACCAGGCGCGCATTCCCACCATCGCCATCGGCATGGGCCTCGCTGGCCTACCGAGCCGCGTCCTGGCGCTCCGCTACGAGCAGTGCTTCCTGACCTACGCCACGCTCGGCAAGGGCGAGCAGGTCGCACCGGGACAACTGCCCGTTGACGCGATGGAGTCGGTCTACCGAGCGTCGGCCATCGGTCCGGAGACGCTGGCCGTTGGCATCGTGGCGCCGACACTTCCGTCAGACGAGGAGCTAGCACGACTCAATGCAGCGCTGCGCCAACGCGGACGCGACGCTGTAGCGGTGCCGTTCGTGCTCCCCGAAGACGGCGACATAGCCGCATTGGTCCGCGCCTACACCGACCGGCGCTACGGCATCGGTGCGTGGATCGTGCGTGCGTCGCACCAGCACGCCTTGGGCCAGCCAGGCGCCCTGGACCGGCTGCAAGACAAGGCCGCCACGCACGGCGCCGTGGACCTCGTCGTCCGCGAGCCTGATGGACTCTACGGCCTGTGGGTTGGCAGCCCCACCACCGCAGTCGTAGCCCTCGACCTAGCGGCCAGTGGCTAGCGATCAGTGGAGCAGGGGGGCCGGCAGGCCTGCCTCCAATCCCTCCCTTCAGATAAGGGGCTAAATGTTTCCGTGCGGACTCCCCTTCCCTGGAGGGAAGGGGCCGGGGGTTAGGTCCAACAGCGGCCAGCGGGCGCGCCGCCTAGACTGCGATCTCCCGCCGCTCGGCAGCCGAGCGGTAGGCCGCCTCGATCAAGCGCTGGTTCAGCACTGCGTCGTGCCAGTCGGGCTCGACGGTCTCCCCGGTCACGACACCACGCAGAAAACGCCCCAGCTGCAACGCGAACGGGTCCTGGCGGTGAACCTCGATCTGCTCCCACCCCTCGCCGAACGCCGCCTGCACGCGGGTCGGATCGTAGGTGAAGCTGGGCGTCCGCTCCTGGCTCTGGAAACGCAGGTCGTTGAAGCTGAACGCGACCGACCCGGCCTCGCCGTCAATCTCCACGAACGGCACCTCTTCGTGCTTGCGCCGTATCCAACTGGCGAACACGTCGCCAATCGCGCCGGAGCGGAAGCGCAGCACGACGCTGCACGTGTCCTCGACTGCGACGGGAAACGGTGTGCCGTCCGGCTCCTCGCGCTCGTCGAATCCCCGGTCGGTCGCGCAGTAGACACTCGCAATGGGGCCGCAGGACGGCTCCAAGAGGTGACGCAAAAGGTCGAAGAAGTGCCCCATCATGTCGTGGACAATGCCGCCGCCGGCCAGCTCCTGCTTGAAGAACCACGTCGGCCGATTGGTCACGCGCTTGGGCACCATGTAGCCCCACGTGACACGAGCATGGAAGATGCGTCCTAACTCTCCCGTCGCCAACAACTCCCGCGCGACCGTTGGGCCACCCTGAAAGCGCATATTCTGCACGATCCCGTGCGCGACGCCGGCGCGTTCGGCCTCGGCCAGCAAGTGCTCGGCCTCGGCTACCGCGATAGTCAAGGGCTTGTCGCTGAACACGTGCTTGCCCGCGTGGATAGCAGCCAGCAGCGGCTCGTAGTGCAGCGAGTTGACCAGGCAGTTGTCCACCACGTCGAGCGCCGGATCGCGCACAAAGCCGTACAGATCGGTGCTCGTGTGCTCGATCCCGAACTCGGCAGCCAGCGCAGCCACCTTGGCCGGGTCGCGCCCGTACAGCGCGATAGTCACCGGGTAGCGCGTGCCCCCGATCTCTAGCCCGGCTTGCCGCAGGCCCTGCAGGCCGATAATGTGCAGCCGGGCCATGCGCCCCGTGCCGAGCACTCCCACAGTAAGACCACGCGACGGATCAATAGCCATCTGCCTCTCTATCCTGGCGTCATGCGGACGGCGAGAGTGTAGCAGAGCGAGGCGGCGGCGCTGACACTCTCGGTGTCGTGGTAGCATGACGCTATGCAAGACGACAGTGCCATGCCGATCAAGGCCGTGATCTTCGACTGGGGTGAAACGCTCGGGCCGGTGGTATCGGAGCGCGGCATAGCTGCCATGCGGCGTGAGGATATTTTTAGCCAAGACGTGCTCGCGGCGGCCACCAAGCATTTGCTGGGCGGTCCGGACCCCGGCCTCGCGGAGTTGGGCCGGCCCGGCTGGGAGCCGCCGGTGCAGGCGTGGCGCGAAACCACCGCCCACGACCTGATCCGCACATGCTACCGGATCGCCGGGCGGACCTGGCCGGCTGATCCCGTGCAGCAGCGGGCACTGGTCCTGCGCCAACACCTCTACCTGCTTGCGGCTATGCGGGCCGCGCCGGGCGCTGCCGACGTACTCGCTGCCCTGCACGACCAGGGGCTACGCTTGGGACTGGTGTCGAACGCCTTCTGGGGTGTGGATGTGATACGCGCGATGCTGGACCGCGACGGTCTCTTGCCCCACCTGGACATGGTCCTCTGCTCGTCGGCGGTCGGAGTGCGTAAGCCGCACCCCGCGATCTATCGGGCTGCGCTCGATGGGCTGGGTGTCGAGCCGGCCAAGACGGTCTTCATCGGTGATCGTCTCCTGGAGGACGTGGCCGGTCCGCACCGGCTGGGTATGCACGCCATCCTCACGCACCAGTTTCGGCAGGAGGGACCGCCGGAGAGGGGGCTGGCGCGCCCCGACGCGGTCATCCGGCATTTCCGGGAGCTACCGGCGCTGCTACACGATTGGCCCAGCGGTCGAGCACCGGCGTCTACGTGAAGACGTCCCACAGAATGCGGATGCAGACCAAATAGATCATCACACTGAGCATCCGGCGCAGCACCGATGGCCGCAGCCGGCCGCTGAATCGCGCCCCAAGCTGCGCCCCGGCTACCGCGCCGAGCGTGACGAGCACCGAGGACAGCAGCGGCACCTGCTCCTGGACCAGCTTGCCGGTCAGCGCCGAGGCCATGGTGCCGGCAATGACGAAGAGCGACGTGCCGATAGCCGGTCGAGTCCGCATCTGCAGTACGAACACCATGAGCGGGACGAGCATAAAGCCGCCGCCAACCCCCAGGATACCGTCCACTAACCCGACGAGCATCCCCATGCCGCCGATCAGCAGCCAGTTCGGGCGGGGCATCTCAATGGCATCCGTGCCAGCGCGCTCCTCGCGCGTCGGAAAGAGCAGCGACGTGGCTGCCACCACCGCCAAGAGCAGATAGAGCAGCGAGAGCGTCCACTCCGGCATGAGCGCAGACAACACGGCACCGAGCTGGGCAAACACTACGCCCGTCACCATCATCGCCACGCCCACGCGGAGGTACACGTTACGTCGGCGCCAGTGTGGCACCACCCCCGACATGGCGCCGAAGAAGTACTGGGCTGCTGAGATACCCGTCGCCGCCTCCCAGCGCACACCGCCGAAATAGACGAGCATCGGCACGACCAGCACACCACCACCACTGCCGACCATCCCGGCGATAACGCCGCCCACGGCCCCAATCAGCGGGAGCAAGATGAGATGGAAGACCGACAAGTCACCGAGCATACCGTCAAGCATGACACCCTCTGATCCACCACCACCACGGACCACGCACGGCCAGTATCTAGCCGGAGTCGCACCACGGACTTGCATAGGCTCGTGCGGCTGCGGCTCGCCAACTGCACAACGCGGTGGTGTCCTCGCGCCCGTTTCCCCCTTACAGAGGACACGCGGCGCTCGTGCGGAAAACGCTGGCCGGCGCTGCTCCCGATGATGCCAAACGCCACGACGGCGGCCGCCGATGCGCTATGGTGTTGGCGACACTCCGGCCGGTACAAGCCAATGCCGCCTCCAAAGGTGCTACCGGCCAGCAGCGTCAACGCGAGGCAGGAGGGACGTATGGTAACGCACTTGCCGGGCTGGATAGGACCACGCCGCTTCGATTGGATCATCGAGGGGAAGCTAGCTGCCAGTAGTTACCCCCGCAATGATGACCATTTACGCGCCCTCCACGCCGCCGGCGTGCGTGCGCTGATAACACTGCACGAGCGGCCCGTTGACCAAGAAAAGCTCGACGCCCTCGGCATAGCGGCCCGACACTATCCCGTCCAGGACTTTGCAGCGCCGACGCTGGAACAGATCGCGGCGGCCGTTGCGTTCATCGAGCGCACGCTGGCTGCCGGGGAAGGCGTCGCCGTGCATTGTGCCGCCGGCCTAGGGCGTACCGGCACAGTCATCGCCTGCTACCTAGTCCACGAGGGATACACGCCGGCCGAGGCCATCGCCCACGTCCGCGCCCGGCGACCAGGCTCGGTCGAGACCAGCGAGCAGCAAGCCACCATCTACGCCTACGCCCGCCACCTACTAGAACGCCCGGACGGATGAGGAGCCTAGCTGATGTCAGCCAGCACTCCTGGCACGAGCAGGACGTGCCTCAGCTGTATTTTGCCATGTCCCCGTGATGTTGCCTCCCTTCATCCCGCGTCCTCATCCTGCTAGACTTGGGTAGGGTAGGACCAGCCAGTGACCCAGCGGGTGAAGGGAGCAGATGATGGCGCCAGTGACATGTGCGCGCTGCGGGCAGTCCGGGGAGCAGCTACCACGACCGCCGTTGGGCGGTACGCGTGGTCAGGTTATCCAGGAGCGCACCTGCGCTGCGTGCTGGTCCGAGTGGCTCCAGACATCGGCCAACCTCATCAACCATTACGGTCTGCAAGTAGCCGTACCCGCAGATCGCCAGCAGTTGTACGTGGTGATGGCCGAGTTCCTAAAGCTGCCGGTCGTGGCTCCGACGCAGCCGGTAGATGGGCCGGTCCTGGCCGACCCGACGGTGGGAGGCGGCGCACCACCCGCGGCGCAGTGAGCGCCCATCAGGGCCGCTCAAGGACGACCTGGAACCAGTTCCGGGGCACCGTCGTCAGGCCCAGCCGGCGGAAGGCGCGCCGGGCACCCTCTTGCAGCGCCTCAGCCGCCCATTCCAGGGGCACGCCAGGGAGGACCGAGCGGACAAAGCGACTGTAGGCGCTAATGTCTACCCAGCTTTCCAGCGGCATGTCCACTTGGGCTACTTCGTCAGCCACCACGCGAAAGCCTGTCTGGCGCGCGAGATCGAGGTATTCTCCACGCGACATCAGGTCGGTACCGGCGAGCGGACGCGGTGCCGAGGCATCGCGCCGGACGTCCGGGTGATCCTGCCGCAGCGCCCGCAACGCTTGCCGCATCCACGCGACATAGAAAGACTCCGATTCGGGCGGCCGATGGTCCTTGGTGTAGGCCGAGTTGAACGCCAGCCGGCCATGTGGCTTGAGGGACTCGAAAATGGCTTGTAAGCCCCTCGTCTTTTCTTCGACGAGGTGGATGGCATTGCAGAACAGCACGCGGTCAACTGGTGGCACCAGCCCGTCAAGCTCTTCAGCCCGACCAACCACCCAGGAAACCGCGGCAGACGCATTCTGTTCAAGCGATTTCGAGGCTTTCTCCAGCATCGCCGGCTCCGGATCCACCGCGTAGAGCCGGCCGCTCGCGTCCGCTCCTCGCCGGTCGAGGAGGGCGCGGGTGACCATGCCGGTCCCACACCCAAGGTCAACTACGTCCTGCTCGGGGGATATCCCAACGAGATCGAGCAAGCGGTTGAGGGCTGGGAACTGAAAGGTGAGGTTAGCGAAATCTTCGTATTCGCGCAGTGCCGGCTTCCGTGACTCGACCAACGATACATCAACGACTGATCGAGGCTGGTTGGTTGTTACTTCTGCAACCGTCATTGTTCTCGACTCCCAACACGGGCACGGTGCCACTGCGGCTTAATGGCCTAAGCCGCACTGTCCTACACGGTTTCCTAGACCATTTACCGATGGATTGTACCACTCGCCGGCTATACCGCCAACTGAAGTCGTGCCGGGCAACGACGGCTGGCCCGCCGTCGCCCCCTGAGCGCGACTGTCCGACTGCACGGCGCTCCCCGATGACCATTAACCGGAATAGAGCCGGACCTACGACAGCTTCATCCGTTTTGCCCTGAGGGCTAGGAGGGTGCGGCAGCCGCCGCCTCACTCTATCCGAGCAAAGAAGCTACCGGCCGCCCGATGTGAAACGGGGAGTTCAGCCAGCGATGAGACAGCGGGACTCGGTCATATTGTGGACTATCGGGCGGTGCTGCTTGGTGCTGGCACTTCTCGCGTCCATTGGGGCTATTAGCGGGCAGCACGCGCCGGCCTCCGCAACGACGAATGACCTGCTCACCCTCACCGGTCAGACCCGAAACCTCGTGTTCGTCGGCCGCGGGCGCGGACATGGCGTCGGTCTGTGTCAATGGGGCGCACGGGGCCGCGCGATCGCCGGCCAGAACGCTACGCAGATAGTGACGGCTTACTATTCGGGCACCACCGTCGCGCCGGCCGTACCGCGCGAAACGACGATCCGCGTCCTCGTCCGCTACGTGATGCCCAACGGTGCCGAGCACGTCAATCGCATCTACGCCCGGCATGGGGCCTGGCGCATCGCCGGGAGCGACCGAGTACTCCCACCCGACGGGTACCTCCAGCTCCGGATGATGGGCGGCAATCAATCTCCACAACTGTCGGTCCATGCCCCTAACGGACAGCTGCTGGAGGGGCCGGGCCTAGGGCTGCCGATCACGCTCCATCCGGGTGATGCCAACGCGCGGTTCCAGCTCGCCTACCCGCAACCGGCACCAACCACCTATCGGGGCAGCATCAGTCTGATACCGAGCGGAGCAGTTGTGCAGACCATCAACACGGTCGGGATCGAAGACTACCTGCGGGGCGTCATCGCCGCCGAAATGACCCACAGCTGGCCCATCGAGGCCCTCCATGCCCAGCTCATCGCCTCGCGCTCGTTTGCCTATGCCTCTTCGCGCAATACCGGCCGGCGCACCTATGACTTCGACGCCACCCAAAGCGCGCAAGTGTACCGCGGCACGGCCGTAGAGTATCCACACATCAACAGCTTGATTGACCAGCATCCGGGGCTGGCCATCACGCTGAACGGGCAGGTCGTTGCCGGCTACTACTCCTCTACCTGTGCTGGCTGGACCGAGAACAACGAAGACATCTGGTTCAGCAATACTCCCCATTCGTACCTCCGAGCGATCCGCGACGTGGACGTGCTCGGTCAGGCTTATGACGCCGCCTCGCCATACTTGAGTTGGGAAATAGGGCCGGTTTCCATCGCCCAGCTCGAGGCCACCCTCAACGCCGACACGGATACGCGCGTCGGAAAGCTCCAGACCCTCGATCTCTCGCGCCGCACGCAGTCGGGGCGGCTCACCCACGTGACGCTGACCGGCAGCAATACCACGCTCACGGTGCGCGCGAGCACCTTCCTCAACTCCATCGCCAACTATGGGCCGGACGGCGCTGATTGGCTCTGGAGCTCCAACTTCCGGCTGCTGTGGACCGATGCGCCGGCCGTGCAGGGCGGGAGCACGCAAGGAATTCAGCCCGGCGTAGTAGGACCGCCAACGCCGCAGTACGATCTCTCCCGCACCAACCCCGTCCCGCAGAACCCGGCGCTCGGTGGTCGCTATTTCTCGGAGACCGGTCACCACGTCACCGGCAACTTCCTCACGTTCTTCGATGCACGCGGTGGGGTTGAGATCTTCGGCTATCCGCGCACCGAGGCCTTCAACGAAGACGGACTCACCGTACAGTACTTCCAGCGGGCACGCTTTGAGCTGCACGCCGATAAGCTCGGCACCCCCTACGAGGTGCAGCTCACGCTGATCGGTGACATCCTGACCAAGGAGCGCGGCTCCGTGTTCCCCCAGGCGGAGCCGCGCCCGACTACCGCCAGCTACCGCTACTTCCCGGAGACCGGTTATGCCGTGCTCCACGGCTTCAAGCGCTTCTTCGACGAGCGCGACGGATTGACCATCCTCGGCTACCCAATCTCTAACGAGCTGCAAGAGGACGGAATCGTCGTCCAATACTTCCAACGCGGCCGGCTCGAATACCATCCCGACCGCAGCCCGCAGGTTTCGCTCGGGCTGCTTGGTGACGAGTGGCTGCGGGCCAAGCTCTGGCTCCGCTAGCCGGGAGCACCACCGGCAGACAGGATGGGGGGCCATCTGGTACCGTAGGCTGGTGAGGAGGATTGAGCCAATGCTGACACCCGAACAGGTTGCCTTCTTCAACGAGAACAGCTACTTGCGCTTGGAGCAGGTGTTCTCGCCCGACGAGGTCGCGGCGCTGGACCGCGAGCTGAGCTACATCATGGAGACGTTCATCGTGCCCACCAAAGGCTGGACTGGGCCGTGGCGCAAAGACAAGCAGTATCTCTCCGAGGAAGAAGAGGAGAAGTCCCTGCTCTCCGCCACGCACGAGCTCCAGCACTACTCGCCGGCCTGGGGGCACGCGATCTACAACCCGCGGCTCGTCGGCGCAGTGGCCGACCTAATCGGCCCCGAAGTCGAGCTGCACCACGTCACGCTCCACGCCAAGGGGCCGGAGTTCGGGACTCCGTTCCCGATGCACCAGGATTACCCGTTCTATCCCCACCAGGATGGCCGGTTTATTGACGCTATCGTGCATGTGGACGCGGCCACCGAGGAGAACGGCTGCCTGAAGTTCCTGCGCGGCAGTCACCAGCTCGGAGCGCTGGAACACCTCCGCAACGGCTCACCACACCTGCCAACGGACCAGTACCGCATCGAGGATGCTGTTTCCTGCCCCGCCAACACCGGCGATGTCGTCCTGTTCAGCATCCACACCATCCACGGATCGAGCCTCAACCGCACCAAGCACTGGCGCCGGGTCGTGCGCCTGGGCTACCGCAATCCCCGCAATCGGCAGCTCAGTGGCCAAGCCCACGGGCGACCGGGCCTCATGGTCGCAGGGCTACGCCCGAAGGTCGAAGGCGTGGAAATCGAGCCATACGGCCTCTGGCGCCCCCCACCGGTAGAGGCTGAGGCATCGTAGCCGACTTCCAGAAGCTCATTGCTGTAGGTTTCATAGCAGCCGACGGCAGCCGGCTGGTCCCCGTCACCTTTGGCCGCACATAGGCCCGGCGCTACCCATGAAGCAGCGAGTGTACGAGATTGTCGAGGAGGCCGCGCCCGGCAACCGGGCCAGCCACGCCTTCGACATATTCATCATCTCGCTAATCGCCCTAAACGCCGTAGCCTTGATCGTAGGAACCGTCGAGGAAATCCACCAAGTCTCACCGCCGGCTTTCCGAATCTTCGAGATCATATCCGTGGCCATCTTCACAGTGGAGTACCTGCTACGGGTCTGGTCCTGTACCGCCGATCCGCGATACGCCCATCCGGTGTTGGGGCGGTTGCGGTTTATCGTCTCGCCCGTGGCACTCGTTGACCTGCTGGCGATCTTGCCCTTCTACATGGTGCTCTTCGTCAACTTGCATGGCCTGGACCTGCGTTTCTTGCGGGCAGTACGTCTCCTCGCCCGAGTCGCCCGACTGGGCCGCTATTTCTCGGGGTTACGTACTTTGGCCCGAGTCGTACACGCCAAACGCAGTGAACTGCTCACCGTGATAATGGTCTTGTCAATACTACTGTTGATGACCTCATCACTGATTTTCTTTGCCGAAAGGGAAGCCCAACCGGACAAGTTTGCCAACATTCCCCAAGCCATGTGGTGGAGTGTCATCACCCTTACCACCGTAGGCTACGGAGACGTGTATCCGGTCACCGTCGCGGGACGCCTGCTCGCCGGACTGATAGCGATAGTGGGGATCGGGCTGTTTGCCCTACCCGCAGGTATCCTGGGGTCCGGCTTTGTGGATGAATTGAGAAAGAGCACGGACACACCCAGGCTATGCCCTCATTGCCATAAGGAGATTCACGAATAGCCTCGGTTTCGGCGGCATGACAGTCCGCTAAATGCGAGAGCACACCGGCCCGAAGAATGTTGCACTCCGCCTTGCGGCCTCCGGCGGATTAGTTTGTCCCGCTCAGGTAGGAGCAGGGCATAGCACGCTCCCTAGTCTGACTGCTCACTCCGTCTCACCGATAGCGCGCCGCCTGCTTCTCGTACAGATCGGCGTACAGCCCACCACGGGCCCTCAGGGCGTCGTGACTGCCCTCTTCCACCAGGCGGCCCCGGTCGAGGACCAGAATACGGTCGGCCATGCGGACCGTCGAGAAGCGGTGGCTGATGAGCAGCGTCGTGCGTCCGCGGGTCAGCTCACGAAACCGCAGGTACACGTCGTACTCGGCCTGCGCGTCCAGCGCCGCGGTCGGCTCGTCGAGGATTTGGAGCTGTGCATCGCGGAAGAAGGCACGAGCCAACGCAACCTTCTGCCACTCGCCGATGGACAGCTCCATCCCGTCCTCGAACTCGCGGCCCAGTTGCGTCTCGTAGCCGCGCGGTAGTCGCTCGATCACCTCATCGGCCCCGGACTGCGCCGCTGCCGCCGCGATTGCCTCGCCGTCATCGCGCCGGCTCACCGCCGCCAAGCCGATGTTTTCGCCAGCGGTGAAGTGATAGCGGGCGTAATCCTGGAAGATGACCGTGGTGTGGCGCCGCACGTCGCGCAGGTCGTAGGCGCATAGATCGTGACCATCGAGCAGAATCCGCCCCTCGGTCGGGTCATAGAGCCGGCAGAGCAGCTTGACGAGCGTAGTCTTGCCGGCGCCATTGTGACCGACTAGGGCGACGGTTTCGCCAGGACGAATATGTAGGCTCACCTGCCGGAGCACCGGCTGCTCGGTCCCCGGGTACCGGAAGGTCACGTCCCGTAGCTCCAATCCCTCCTGCCACGGCACCGGCACCTTCCGCCCGTCAGCCGCCGGGCGCATCGGCGAATCCAGATCGAGAAACTCCAAAATGTTCGCCGTCTGCAGTTGATTGGCGTACATCCTGCTCGCGGTCCGCAGAATGTCTCGCACCGCACTCTGGGTCAAGAACACCGCCCCAATATAGAGCACCACGTCACCAAGGCTGATCGCTCCCTGACCCGCTTGCCAGACGGCAAAAAGCAGCACAAGCCCGGCGCCCAGTGGCGAGCTGGCTCCGAACAATATCCTCACCGGGACTTGCCGTCGCCGGAACGCATCCACTTGCGCGAGTGCCCGGCGATATGTCCGCTGGTATAGGCCGATGATGTGGCCGCCGAGATCGAAGAGCCGGATTTCCTTGGCCGCGCTATCGGTCGTCAGGAGTTGGAAGTAGTAGTCCAGACGCCGCGTCTGGGGTGCCTGCTCACGAAACACCCACGAGTAGCCCTGTGCATACCGCAGCTCTCCCAGGTACGTTGGTACCGTCGCTATGCATACCACAAGCGCTGCAACCGGATGGAGCAACGCGAGTGATCCCAGTAGCGTAGCGAGGACAAGGACTACGGAAAACCCGTTGACCAACTGCACGATCAATTCTTCGGCAGACCCGATGGACCGGCGTGCGTTCTGGAGCTTGTCGTAGAACCTGGCAGACTCGAAAAGCGCCAGGTCCGGCATCGCCGTGGCTTTTTGCATCAATTGGCTCTGCAAGGAATAACGCAGGCGCTCTCTCTGGCTGGCAACCACAAGCCCGAATATCCAAAGCGCCACCTCGACCACCATACGGAGCAGTACGTATACACCGGCAATCACCAGCGCAGTCAGCGGCCGGTTGTCCGTGAGTGCATCTACGAGGAACTTGGAGAACCACACCGTAGCCGGCTCGATCAGGCGGAAGAGCGCATAAACCAGGAGCATGATGACGATATGGCGCGGCGCGGCTCCCACGACCAGCCGGAGACTGCGCGACAGGCCACGATAGACGCCGAGCGCCTGCCGTGTGTGGGAAAGGAGTCTAGCTGCCCAGCCAGAGCGCAGCGCCGGCTGATCGCTTTTGCCCCTCACCGTGTCCCTTACCTCTCCGCGGCAACAACTACGCCCCGGCCGCCGGACCTTGTCCTTGCCATGGGACGTGAGGTGGATGCAATTGATCGGTTTAATCGCCAGCAGTATAGAACAATGAGTTGTGTACGGCAAGCAGGGGAGACAGGAACGGCACGCTACACTGTCGCGGTCAGCTCAGGACCCTCCCGCAGACGCCGCGCCAGATACTTACGAGCGGTGTCGTAGTCAATGGGTGCCTGAGATGCCGGGGACGGCTTCCCTTGCTGTTCGGCCAGCCATCCTGGAAAACCGGGGATGATGATACTGAGCGGCTCACCCGTCTCTACGTCAAAACAGATTTCCAAGTCATCACCTAACGGTTCCGCAACTCCGGCACACCCCTCGCTACCAGCAAGAAAGACTTCCATCCACCCGCCGTCCGGAATGTAGTCCCACCGGGCCTCCGGCAAGCGATCCAGGATGCGCGTCAGCACGTCAACGAGGACCGGCTCGGCAGCCATTATCAGAACACCTCAAGCAATTCTAGCCGACCGGACACCCGCCGCGATGGATAAGCAGTGATAACGTAGCCTATGGGGGGATTGGCCACGTGTGGCTCCCAACGGATCACAACGTTGATGAGATTGCCCGCATACGCTCCGTCGGTCAGGTCCGCCGCCACATGGACAACGACCCAAGCATCGGGATTATAAGTAAAGCGGGTACCTCTGGGATCAAGATAGATGGCCTCAGGCTTACGGATTGCGGCCTGCACCACCATCTCATATCCCGCCATGTGCTGGCGGCGGTCCAACACATGCTGCCAACGTCTTTCCGCGCAGCGGACGGGATTCCCATACGGGTCGAGGACGGTCCAGCGCCAGCGTCGGGCTGCGGCCATCGTGGGAGTGCCAAGTGCAGCCGCTACGCCCCGAGCAGCTGCGTGACGGCGCGGTTCAGGAAGGTCCAATAGAGGGCGGTAGGGGCGCCGCCGGCCGAGCCGGGCCAGATGCCGAAGTACATGCGGCTGCCGTTGCTGGTCCAGACGGCCCGCTCGTGTCCCCGCTCGTCCAGCGCGGCAAGCACCGTTCCCTGAGCGATAATCGGTACGCGCTCCAGCGGCGCTACCGCCACCGCCTGCACCCCGACCAAGTCCTGCACCAGCGCCACATCGGGCACCACCTGCACCGCAATACCGGGGACGCTGTGGCCGGGGTTGGCCGGATCGGGATGCTCCCCCAATCCCAGCACGGGCGCATAGCGCGGATTGGCGTTGAGTACCGGCACGGCGCTGCTTTGGATACTCGCCAGCGTCGCCGGAGTAAGCGTGGCCGGGACGCCAATCACCACCAAGCCCACGTCGCCGAGCGCCAGCGCCGTCACCCGGGCCGGGTTAATCGGCACGATATTGAACCCATCCGCCGTGAGCCGGTCGAGCCACTGGCGGGTGCTCGCTGGCGCACCGCCGTCGGTCGGAGCACCATCAATACCGTCCTGGAGGTAGAGCACCTTGGCCGTGCGGCCGCGGGGATGCACGAGTGGTGACCGCACGGGCGTCGGCTGGGCGCGGAACAGTGGATTGAGCACGCTCACGCGCAGCGCCGTCACGGTGTTCGGGGCATTGCCGGCCACGCCCGTCACCTGCACCCGGTCGGCAATCCCGATTTGCTCATAAGTCAAGGCTTGGCCATCAGGATCGGAGCTGATGACGGTGTCCGCAGAGAAGGCGACGATCACGGTGGTAGCGCCTTCACGGACCGTTGCCAGCCGCTGCGCTCGCCGGACTTCCGTCACCCGGCCGCTCACCTGCACCTCCAGCACGCCCGTAGCCGGCGTCCTAACTGACACCGCCGGCGGCGTGGCGGCCGTGGTGCTGCCGGCCAACCCCGGCCCTCCGACCGCCGGGGTCGTCCGCACCTCGGCCGTCGGGAGCGGCGGCCGCGATGCATCGGCCGTTGCGGAATGAGTGTCCGCCGCCGGCTGCACGGCCACCGTGGGCAGCGGGGAAACGTCCGATTGCACCGCCAGCCGGGCCGGGAGGGCCTGTTGAGCGGGCGGTGCCGATGCCGACCGAACCAACTGGAAGATCTGCGGCACCAGGAAGGCCAAGGCAATGAGGGTGACTACGGTGACGACCGCGCCGAGGCTGGGCGGCCGCAACCCGGCCGGGAGCCAGGTACGCTTTTCGTGCTCGATTTTCGCAAAGACATCGCGGCGCAGGCCCTGCGGCGGGGAGACTGCCGCTGCGGCTTCCCCCCGACGTTGCGCCTGGAGGGCCTTTTCTTGCCGGTAATAGTCGCGGCACTCCCGGCAGAGGCGCAACTCATCCTTGATCCGCTGGCGCAGCTCCGGGGCCAGATCGTCTTCTATATAGGCCGAAATCTGCCGGCGCCAAGCATCACGCTCGCGCGCGTCGTGGCGGCTCACGTTGCGCTCCCGACCGCCAAGAACTGTACTCCTCTGCTGGAGATCAGGTCATGCAGCCTCAGCGGTCACCTGCACCCGTTCGCGGCCGTTCCTCCTCGAACTCCGACTGCCGGACGACATGCCCGATGATGCGCCGGAACTGCACCCTCCGCTGGGACGATAGTGGTGCAACCCTGGCGGGTCATCACTCCTTCACCTGCCCAGGCTGCCGTTCGACCGTCTTGAAGACTTGCCGGAATTCCTCCCGGGCGCGGAACAACAGCGACTTGACGGCGGCGCGGGTCGTGCCAAGCACTTGGGCGATCTCGTCGTAGGACAAGCCCTGATACTCACGTAAGAGGATGCACAGCCGGTACTTGGGGTTCAGGCGGTCCAGAATGTACTGGACCTCCGCTCTGTTTTCACGATTTACTACGTCGCGCTCGGGACTTTCCTTGGCCACCGGATGGAAGACGGACACAAAACTGTCCCACGATTGCCACTTGATGAGCTTGCGATGCCGCAACTCATCCAGGCAGACATTCGTCGCAATCCGGTAGAGCCAGGCTCCTACGCGCAGGTCGTCGGAAGTCCGCGACAGCGCCCGCCACGCCTTCAGGAAAGTATCCTGGGTCAGGTCGGAGGCATCCTCCGGGTTGCCCATCATCCGAAAGACGTAGTTGTAGATCGCTGCGTGATACTGGTTGAAGATGACCTCGAAGGCGGCCTCGTCACCAGCCTGAGCACGCGCAATCAGTGCGGCGTCTGCCACTGCCACTGCCATGGCGGTCTTCTCCCTTCCTACCGTCTTCAACGGGGCAGACGCGCCGGAGTTGCCCGGAGCGGTTGCCGAGAGCGTCGAACGCAAGGATTCACGCACTGTCCCTATCTCTATCTGCGGAGGTCCACGGTGCGCTCCAACGCTGCCGTTGATCGCCAAGGGTGATCTGCTCAGTGGCCGCCATACATCGCAGCCACGCCCGGCCGTTCACAAACGACCGGCAAAGAACTACTTGGGACGTCACGACTAGGATATGGAGTGGGGGAGCGAGTGGCGAGACCAAGGCGATGCCACCGGCACCTCGGTCTACAAGCCAGCCGCCGCTCGCGGTGGAGGAATGTTTGCGGGGATGATCGCTGTGAGCGGCCGCTCTCACCCACGAATTGCTGAGTGAAGGACAGCTATGGTAGCAGGGCGGCCACCGGGGCGGCCACCCCGTTTCCGGACTGCTCGCCGACCGGCCGCTCCGGCGGAATCTGGGGATAGCGGAACATCTTGCCCTGGTAGTTCCGCAGTACCACCTCGTCGTCGTTCATTTCCACGACGTATTCGGGGAGCAGCGGGATTTTCCCGCCGCCGCCGGGCGCGTCAATCACGAAGTGCGGCACCGCCAGGCCCGAGGTCCAGCCGCGCAGCGCCTTGATGATCTCCAGCCCCTTTTCCACGCGCGTCCGAAAGTAGTTGGTGCCCCGCGTGAGGTCGGCTTGGTAGATGTAGTACGGCCGCACGCGAATCCGCAGCAGCTTCTGCACCAGCTCCTTCATCACCGCCGGGTCGTCGTTCACGCCGTCCATCAGCACGGTCTGACAGCCAATCGGCACCCCCGCATCAGCCAGACGGGCGCAGGCCACGGCCGCCTCCGGCGTGACCTCGCGGGGATGGTTGAAGTGCGTGTTGACATAAACGGGATGGTACTGCCGGATAATCTCACACATCTCCGGCGTCACGCGCTGCGGCAAGGCACACGGCACCCGACTACCAATGCGGATGACCTCGACGTGCGGGATCGCACGTAACTCCTTGAGAATCCAGTCAATCATGTGGTCGGGCAGCATCATTGGATCGCCGCCGGACACGATAATGTCCCGAATCTGCGGAGTCCGGCGAATGTAGTCTATACCGAGGCGCAGGGTCTCTTTACTCCACCAACCGGGGTGGCTCACCTTCCGCTTGCGCGTGCAAAAACGGCAGTAGATCGGGCATTGGTGGTTGACGAGAAACAGGACCCGGTCGGGATAGCGATGAGTAATGTTCGGTACCGGACTATCGCCTTCCTCGTTCAGTGGGTCCTCCGGACTCGACAAGTCATCGAGCAGCTCGCGCTCGTCGGGAATGACCTGTTTCCAGATCGCATCACCCGGCTCCTCGATGAGACTCAGGTAGTATGCATTGACCCTGATCTCGAAATCCTCGGCAATCCTGTCGCCAAGGTCCTTGTCAATACCGAAGCGCTCGAAAAGCTGCTGCGAGTTATTGACTCCATCCCGGAGTAGCTGTTTCCACTCTTCCATACCCGACACGGCCTCCCAATACTCCTATTATAGACGTTCCTTCTGGCGCTTACGAGGCGAGTGGCCTGTTCCCCTATGGTGCCCCCGCTGCGGCAGGGAGACGGTGCTTCCCTCCCCCGTCGGGACGGGGGAGGGCTAGGGAGGGGGCCAGCCTCACCCCATCTCAGTCCACTACGCCCCGGCGAGCAACCCACCAGGCGCCATCACAGCATCCACCATGCCATGAATGACCTTCTTGTCCGGCGGACAGACCGTCACCAGCACCCCGGCGAGGTGCGCCCGATCTTCCACGACCAAGTAGTAGGGGTTGAGACGCGCGCGGCCGCGCAGCAGTCGCAACTGATTGCGGGCAAAATCGAAGTACGGCACGGGCGAGCGTTCCATCCGATAGAAATGCTGCAAAACGTAGCGCGTGCGAGGGAAGCTGGCCAGCGCCGTGTCCACAGCCGCTTCCCAATCCTCCGCCGCCATGTCGTGGCCGATGGACACGCCACGGCTTCCCCAGGCGAGCGGATCAAAGCCCGACGGCTTGAGCACCAGCTGCCGCCACTTCTGGGTGAGGCCACGCAGCTGGTCCCAAGACTGCACCGGCCGGTCTGCAATCCGCAGGCCGGGGATCGTGGCCGCCGGCGGCAGCGGCGCCGGGTCCAGCACCCACGTCTCCGGAAGGACTTGCTCCAGACGCTTGTGTACCTCGGCGCCCAACTGCTCGCGCCAGAAGTGGGCGAGGACCGGGTGATGGAACAGCGCAAACAGCAGCTTTTCTTCGAGATACGACTTCACCGGGGGCGTGATGGCGACGCGCCCCTTCTTGGCGGCGTAGAGAATCAACTCGTACTTGGGGATATTCGGTAGATCGAACAGCTCGAAAAAACGGTACACGACCGAGACGGGCCGCAGGTCGCCCGCATACGGCGCCTGCAAGTGCGCCTCGGTGAAGACCACCTCTTCGGGGCGGACGGCGACGGCTGGCACGCCCAGATCGTCCACCGCCGCGGCCAGCCACTGCATCTCCGGCCAATAATCCTCCGACTCCTCGGAGACGACGATAGCGAGAATACCGTCAGTCGGAGCATCGCGGACCGTCGTCGCCGCGTACTGCGCCATGGCCGCGAACCGCTCGACCATCCCGTGCGTGCCACCAACCGGCTCGTACCCCAGAGCGGCATAGGCCTGCGCCAGGCTAGCTGTGAAGCCCATCCCACCGGGCACGGAGTCCAGCTCCGTAGCCTTCAAGCCCCGATCGGTCAAGAATAGGTCCGGCCGGATGACCAACGGGGTATGCCGCCGAAACCGATTCATCCGGCCGTACAGCACGACCTGGTCCGGCCGTCCGGCATCCAGATACCCTGTCACCCAGGCGGGCACACGTCCGCGCACGCTGGCCTGGTAGAGCCGATTACACGCCTGGTAAAACGCGAGCAGGTCCGCGCCCAGCCGGGTCAGCGTCTCCACTAGCTCCGGCGCGAGCCAAAACGGCTCCGGCGACAGCCGCCACGGTGCGCGCTGACCGGGCAGCCGCGCCGGTCCCTCGACGCGAAACAGGGCCGGGTCCGGGAGCAAGTCGTCGAGCTGCCGACTGACGGCCGCTGCGTCGTCGTCCGACCAGCGCTGGGCGGGGCCATCCGGCACGGCTACCGGGGCCTCGGCTCTGACCTTCATCACAAGCTATTCGCTCTCTCCGGGTAGTGCTTGGAAACCGGCAACCGCGGCTGCTCCGTCACTATAGCATCAGCCACCGACCATCGGTTCCGCACAATAATCCTACGGAGTGCGGCCAGGTGCGGAGTGAGCGCGTCCACAGTACGTAAAGAGGCCGGTGACGACTCGGTGTGCTTTACATAATTCGGCGTAGTGGGGAACTCCGGCGCCAGCTACGCAGCCGGCGCAACGGCATCGGCCTCAATCTCGATCAGCATTCCCGGCGCCATCAGGCGCGAGACCTCGACCATCGTCGTCGCCGGGTGCGACTCGCCGAAAAACTCGCGATGGGCGCGACCGAACTCCGCCCACCGCTCGATGTCGGTCACGAACATACGAGTCCGCACTATCGCCGTCCGGTCGCATTCCAGGTCACGCAGCGCCCGCTCGATCAGCTCCAGGCAGTGACGCGCCTGCGCGTAGGGAGCACCGGGCGCGAATACGCCGCCGTCTTCGGCGACTGGCGCCGTACCGGTCACAAAGATGAGGTCGCCCGCGCGTAGTGCCCGACAATAGCCGATCTTGGTCTCCCACGGCGCGTGGGAGTAGGTCCGCTCGAACGCCATACCCTCGCCTCCTCCGTCCGCATGAGCGCATCGTGCCCCACCCCCGCCGTAGGGGGCGTAGCATGTTGCGCCCGTTCCCCCGCTGCACGGGGAACCTGAGCCGCAGTAGCTAGAACAATCCGTCCCCCTGCGAAGCGGGGGGACCATAGGGGGGCCAGTAATGGGGACCAGTAATATGGAAGCCTACCGCTTCCCGGCCCGCAGCGCCGCCGCCTGCTCCGCGGGTGACACGCTGTATTGATCGAACGCCTCTTGCAGGGCCTCGACTTCGTAGTGCGCGTAGATGCGCTTGGTCGTCTCCGGGGAGGCGTGGCCGAGCAGGTCTTGGACCTGCTCCAGCCTAGCGCCGCGGTTGAGCAGCGTGCTGGCCTTGTGGTGCCGAAAATGGTGCGTGCTCACTGCAACATTCACCGCCGCACCGGCCGCTTTAGCCACCCGCCACACCGAGAGTGGCGAGAGGCGCAGGTTCTCACCGTCGCGCCGGGGCTGGCCCCGCCCCTTGTCGTGACGCAAGAACAGCGGCACGTAGCGATCCGCGCGCTCGTCCAGATAGGCGCGGATGGCGGCCAGCGCCTCTTCGCCGAAAAAGACGATGCGCTCCTTGTCACCTTTGCCGGTGACGAGCGCGCGCCGCGCCCAGCCGTCCTCGACATCGGTGCGGTTGAGACCGGCCACCTCGGCACGACGCAGACCGGTAGAGAAGAGGGTGTGCAGCAGCGCCCGGTCCCGCAGTACTTCCAAGCGCTTCCGTCGCGTCTGTGGCGTCGCCTCGGGCAGCGGCAAGCCGTCTACGTACTCCAGAATGAGCGGGATGCCCCGGTCAATGCGCGGCGTGCGGTACGTCGAGCGACCAACTACGTCACTCAACTGTTGGCGCATCTGCTCATAGGACAGCCCCGGCGCCAGTAGCCCCCGCCGGTCAAGGTAGCGCATGAAGGCGCGGGCACCGGCCAGATAGGTGAGCACGGTTGCCCGCCGCTCCCGGCCGTGGTGCCGGAGCAGCCAGGCGTAGAATTGCTCGAGGATAGGCGCCGGGAGTTGATTGACATAAATCTCATCATCGCCGAACTCGCGGTGCAGGAACTCGGCCCAGCGGCGCAACCCGGTGCGGTATGTCGTCAGGGTGCGTGGCGAGCGCACCACCTGCGTTTGCAGAAAGGCGGCACTGGCGGCAGCGACGGTGAGGGTATCATCCATCGGCACCGGATCACCGGAAATCCGGCCGTTGAGCATAAGATCACGAGACATCGTAATTCCCCTGACGCACCGCTACCCGTCCTAACCCCGACACTGACACAGCCCCAGATGAAACCGCTGCAAAAGTTGTCATTCCCGCCTCCCCTCCGTCATTCCCGCGAAAGCGGGAATCCACACCCCTCTCCACCTGGTTGACGGGAGTTGAGTCGCTACCATCCCAGCACTCCAACGGTCTCACGATGTGGTATGGCAAGCCAGAGCGTGGCTGTGCGCCCCAGCCTCGCACCTGGAACGACTCACAGCGCAGCGGCGATGCGTCGCGCACACCGCACGACCGGACCGGACTCCAGGAGAGACGCCCAAGGCCCAGCCGGATTACTCTTTGCGAACTATAATCAGCATTAGCTTTCACAAAACACGAGTAGTGTCTCAGTTTGAAAATGTCAGCCCGGCAGCCGCGCGGCGGGCCACGGCATAAGGCTGCCCCGGCACGCGGCTGCCGGGCTGACCGTGCGGCGTTAGCTCGCCCCGACGCTCCACCGGTCCACGCTCCCGCTGCCGGTGCTCACCGCCAGCCTCCTGGACGAGCGGCTGGCGCCGCCCTTGCCGATTGCCACCGCCACCCCGTAGAGCATCCTATTTGCTCTTGATAAACGTATAGATTATCGTAGTGGTGTCCGTTTGAGCGGTCCGCTCCTGCCTGCCGCCCGGGTACGGATTTCAAACGGAGACACTACCAAACCACGACAGCACAGCCGTGCCACCATGCTATGTGGCTCAAGGATGAGATCCAATGACCAACACCACTGCTTTCATCGTTGCAGCGGTAACCGCTGGCGTCACTGCCGGTGTAGTCAGCGGCCTAAGCCAGAACTACCAGTGGACTATCGCTATCCCCTTGGGAGTAGTGGTCGGGGTGTTCGTTGGCTTGGTGGCCCTTTTCGTGTACAACCGCTTTGTCAGGAAGCCCTGACGGGTGGTATGGCGGATACCACACCGGTGTCCGCAGGCTGTTGCTTGGAGTGGCTCCGCCGTAGGGGAGCCGAACGTGGCTCCCCAGTTCACGTAGGTTGTGTCTGCGTGCCGTCTTAGTAGGTTCTGCCTATACGCCTGGCACGGCGTGTACGCCTCTTCCGCGCGACGGCGGCCTGAGCGTAGGCCAAGCAATCCCGGACATCACCCACGGTCAGATCCGGGAATACGGCAAAAAGCTCCTCCAGATCAGGCTTATACGCCAGTTGGTCGAGGACCATTTCAACCGGAATCCTGGTCCCCTCGACCACCGGCTTGCCGACCATGATGTCGGGGTTCTGGATGATGCGCGCAGGATTAGGGCGTCGTACTGCTGACATAGCGCAGTCCCTCCTCCCTACGTATGAGATATTACCGCATCTCCTCAGAGGCTCCCCGCCTACCGTCTGCGCCGCGCGCATCCAGACCGCGCACCAGTTCGCTCGGACAGCACTGCAACGCTGCCGCCAGTCGCACCAGCAGACTCAGCTTGGGGTTGGGGATGCCTCCCCGCTCCACCTGGTTCAGCGTGGCCCGCGGCACGCCGGCCGCACTCGCCAAGTCGGCCTGCCGCCCATACCCCAGCGCCAGCCGCCGCTGCGCTACCCGCTCGCCCAGTGTGGCGCCCGGATCGGCGTAGGTCCGCCCGGCCACGTGCCACACTAGCGCCGCCAGCTCCACGTCGAGCGCGCGCGCCAATGCCGCGAGCGTCCGCACCGTCGGCTCGTGGCGCCCGGCTTCGAGCGCATTGACGTAGGGACGCGGAATACCGGCCCGCGCCGCCAGCGCCGTTTGCGTCAGTCCGCGCCCAACGCGAAGCCTCGCCAGTCGCGCGCCAAGCTGGTCTAGGCTTGGACCTGCCGGGCTAGGTGCTGCTGCTACCCCCACCCGGCCCGCTTGGGCCTCTGATTGACGCGCTGGTTGCGAATTTGGGGCAGCCCGCTCCGAGTCCATCGCTCAACCACTTCTACCCGGTACCGCGACACCCGCTATTGCGCGTTTCCGGGCCGGTCTCTCGACGCTGTTCCGTAGATTATACACCGCTGGCAGGGTCTAGCTCCCCGTTGCACAAGCATCGGCGCGCCGCAAGATGATACACCTGACACACCCGTTGACGGCTTGCGCGGCCGCGGGTATCATAGACCTGACAGCCCGATGTGGATAATCGGCTGTCATTGTGGATAGGCGGGGCGGCCTCCCGTTCCATACATCCTACTTTCATCGCAGCCTACAATCTGGCCGGGTCGCCCATCCTATTCCCTTACTGCACAGCCTCCCCACCGACGGCGAATAGCGGCGGCGACCAGCCGGCAGCGGCTGTGCCGAGCGCGTTGGCGGCGGCCACCCGTAGGCGATCACATGACCGAGCCACCGCCCTTCTGCAACCCGCCACCAACCGGCACCGTCGGCTCGGCGGCCGCAACTGCCGCCACGCGCCGTGGCATCGCTTGCGTCGGTCTGAGTTGGGTAGGACTGGCCTGGTCATCGCGGGGGCTTGTCCTCATCAGCCCCTTGGCCGCCACGGCCGAGACGGCGAGCCAATGGCTGGACACCCTCAGCACCGGTCCCCGGCCAACGACTATTGAGTCCGCAGCCGAGCCGGCCGCCGCCGCGCTGGCGACCTACCTCGCCGGCGAGCCGCTGCCCGACTGCGGCCCGCTAGACCTGACCGCGCTGTCACCTTTCGCACAGCGGGCGCTGGCAGAGGTCCGGCGCATTCCCCACGGCGAGACGCGCACTTACGGCTGGCTGGCTCGGCGAGTGGGCCGCCCCCAAGCGGCCCGCGCCGCCGGCCGGGCCATCGGCGCCAATCCGCTCGCCCCGCTCATCCCCTGCCACCGGGTCGTCGGCGCAAACGGCCGCCTCACGGGCTACCGCTGGGGAATCGCCCTGAAACGCTGGCTTCTATCCCTAGAGGGCATCCACCTCCCAGCCTAGGCCGGTGCCCCCCTCTGCCACGACAGGGATAGACCCGAGCCAAGCCGTAGGGGCACAGCATGCTGTGCCCGTCCCCCCGCCGCAGCGGGGGGACCATAGGGGGGCCAACATCACCACCACTTATGTCAATCACAGCGAACCTGCCCGCACAATCCGCCGTGCGCCTGGTATACTTACCGGCGAAGAGAAGTGTGATCTGTTGATTGCGTGAGTCGCCTCAGGAAGATGGCGAAGAGCAGAAGGAGGCGCAGACAGCGTGACGCTGACGGTTGAGAAGAAGCAGGAGCTCATCAAGCCCTATCAACTCCACGAGAAGGACACCGGCTCATCGGAAGTGCAGGTCGCCGTGCTGACGGAGCGTATCCGTCAGCTAACCGAGCATCTCAATGTCCACAAGAAGGACAACGCCTCGAAGTACGGCCTGTTGAAGCTCGTCGGTCGCCGCCGCCGCCACTTGCAGTACCTACAGCGCAAACACCCCGACCGCTACGATTCCGTCATTGCGCGGACCGGGTTGCGGCGGTAGCGTGGCGTCGGCAGGCAGCCCCGGTATATGGCCTGGGGTCGCACCAACTCCGTGCAGCCCAGTCATCTCACTGCCAATGGCAGTGGCGCTCCGCAAGTCGGCACATGCCGCTACCTTCCGGCGTGCGGGCGTGCAGATCGGCGGAGCAGTGACCCTGCCCACTTCCGGTACTGCCGCTGCTGGCGGATGGTCCACGCTAAGGAAAAGACGCCGCCGCGCGACACAGGTAATCGGCAGCCCTTCCACACCTTCTCTACGGCTTCGTTCACTGGGGACGGTCGCTCTAGGGTTGTTAGTTAGCACATGACTATGAGCAGCACTCCAGGCCACCGACCGGCCGGCTGCCGTGCTCGGTGGCACGCACCGCAACGGCGCGTCGCCGGGAGCGCCTGGCAGGCTGCTGGTAGTCAAGTGTTAACTAATAATCTGCACCTGCGACCGATCCCTCCTCGGCGCGCTCCCTCGTACCACCCAAACTCGCAGCGGATGGTGCTACAGCGCGTCGCCACTACACTCCATATATCTACCCACACCCCATCTATCTACCAGGGAGGAGAGCTACGATTATGGCTTTGCAGGCAACGCAGGTATCGTGTGAGGTCGCCGGTCGCACCCTTACGATTGAAACCGGCAAACTAGCGGAACAAGCCGGTGGCGCCGTCACCGTGCGTTACGGTGACACCCTCATCCTAGCGACGGCCACCGCCTCGAAAGAGCCGCGCCCAGGAACAGACTTTTTCCCGTTGACGGTCGACTACGAACAGCGACACTACGCTTCCGGCAAGATTCCGGGCGGGTATCCGCGCCGCGAGGGACGGCCAAGTGATGATGTCATCCTCATGTGCCGTCTCACCGACCGTCCGCTCCGTCCGCTCTTCCCCAAGGGCTACCGCAACGATGTCCAGATCATCGTCTACGTGCTCTCGGCCGACCTCGAAAACCCCCCCGACGTTCTCGGCATCATCGGCGCCTCGACCGCGCTCACGATCTCCGATATTCCCTTTGCCGGTCCGGTCGCCGCAGTACGGATGGGCTACGTAGACGGCCAGGTCGTCGCCAACCCCCTCACGACCGAGCTAGACGAGAAGAGCAAGCTGGACCTCGTCGTAGCCGGCACGGCCGACGCCATCATGATGGTCGAGGCTGGCGCCAATGAGGTCTCCGAGGCGGTCATCCTGGAGGCGCTCGAAGCGGCGCAGCAGGTCATCAAGGACCTTGTGGCCATCCAGGAGCAGCTTGCCGAGAAGGTCGGCAAAACGAAGCAGCAGTTCGAGCCGCCCACGATTGACCCCGAGGTCCAAGAGGCGGTCGAGACGGAGCTACAGGATCGTCTGGCAGCCGTCCTGAACCAAAAAGACAAGGCCACCCGCGAAGAGGCCCTGGACCAGCTCTCCCAAGAGATCGTCGGTAAGCTCGAACCGCAGCATCCCGCCGATCAGATCGTGAGCTGTGTCGAGCAGAACATCAAGCAAGCGGTGCGTGCCCAGATCATCGAACAGGATGTCCGCCCAGACGGCCGCGACTCCCGAACCATTCGACCGATCTCCATCGAGGCCGGCATCCTGCCACGCACGCACGGCTCGGCAGTCTTCACCCGCGGCCAGACGCAGGCGCTCTCCGTCGTCACCCTCGGCTCACCCGGCGATGCCCAGCGCCTCGACGGGCTGGCCTGGGAAGACGAGATCAAGCGTTACATGCACCACTACTTCTTCCCGCCGTTCTCGACCGGCGAAGCCCGCTTCCTGCGCGGTCCCAGCCGCCGTGACATCGGCCACGGTCGTCTAGCGGAGCGTGCGATCCTCCCCATGCTGCCCTCGGAGGAGGAGTTCGGCTATACCATCCGCGTCGTCTCGGAAATCCTCTCCTCCAACGGCTCTACCTCGATGGCCTCCGTCTGCGGTAGCTCGCTGTCCCTGCTGGACGCCGGCGTGCCGCTCAAGCAGCCGGTAGCCGGCGTAGCCATGGGCCTCGTGCTCGGCGACGACGGTCAGTACAAGGTGCTGACCGACATCCAGGGCATGGAGGACTTCCTCGGTGACATGGACTTCAAGGTCGCCGGCACCACTGAGGGTATCACCGCCCTCCAAATGGACATCAAGGTCACGGGCATTACGACCGAGATCATGCGCGAGGCGCTGGCGCAAGCCCACGAGGGGCGCCTGTTTATCCTGGAGAAGATGCAGGAAGCCTTGCCGGAGCCACGGTCGGAGCTTAGCTCGTATGCACCGCGGATGATTACGGTCTCCATCAACCCCGAAAAGATCGGGGCGGTCATCGGACCCGGTGGCAAGACCATCCGCGGCCTCGAAGCGCAGACCGGCGCCGACATCAACATTGACGACAAGGGCCTCATCAGCATTCTCTCCCCATCTGCCGAAGGTGCCGAGAAGGCCGAGACGCTGATCCGCGAAATGACGGAAGATGTCGAGGTCGGCCGGATTTACCTGGGCAAGGTCGTGCGCCTGATGAACTTCGGCGCCTTCGCCGAGCTACCCGTCGGCTCCGACGGCCTAATCCCGCTGGAGGAGCTTGCCGAGCATCCGGTCAGCCGCGCCGAGGAAGTGGTAGAAATCGGCGACGAGGTAATGGTCATGGTCAGCGAGATCGACTCGCAAGGCCGCGTGAACCTCTCCCGCCGCGCCGTCGTCGAGGGCGGCACCCCGCAGGACGTGATGCGCCGGAAGATGCAGCGCGTGCGCCAAGGCCCATCGGGTGGGCCGGGCCGGCCGCGTCCCCGCGGCGGCGCCACCCCGGCCACGTCCTACGGCGGCCGCCGCTACGGTGGCGACCAGCCCGCGCGACCCAGCGGTGTGCGCCGCCGCCGGTAGCAATCGGACCCAGCCTCCTTCATTCCCACGTAAGGAGACTTTTGCATAAATCGTCATTCCCGCGAAAGCGGGAATCCATGTCCCCCCGCATAGCGGGGGGACCGCAGGGGAGCCAGACGAAGGGAGCGGCAGTCATGGCAGCAGACCCGATCCGCGTTGTATTGGCTGGCTACGGTCACTTGGGCGCCGAGTTGGCCGCTGGTATCGAAAAGGACCCCGGGTTTGCGGTCGTCGGCGTGACCCGGCGCACCGTTGACTCCCCCACCATCACCCTGCCGTCGGGGCGCAGCGTGCCCCTCGCGGCCGATCTCGCCACGCTGCTGACCAAGACTCAGGCCCACGTGCTGCTCGATGCGACAACGGCCGAAGCAGCCGCGGAGAACGCGCGTATCGCGCTCACCCACGGCGTTCCCCCGGTCATTGCCACGACCGGACTGTCACCGGCGGCCATCGAGACCATCGTGCAGCTCTGCGCGGAACGTGGGCTGGGCGCCGCCATCGTGCCCAACTTCGCTCTTGGCGCGGCGGTGCTCCTCCACCTCGCCCGCGTCGCCGCCCAGCACTTCGATTGGGCCGAGATCATCGAGCTACATCACGAGAAAAAGGCCGACGCCCCTTCCGGCACGTCGCTGCACATCGCCCGCGAGATGGTTGCCTGGCGGGGTCGAGACTTCGAGCGCGCCGAGACGGCCAAGTACACGCTCGACGACGTGCGCGCCGGCCAGCAAGGCGGCGTCGGCATTCACAGCGTCCGGCTACCCGGTTTCGTGGCCCACCAGGAGGTCATCTTTGGCGGCCTCGGCCAGACGCTGACCTTGCGGCACGACTCCACCAGCCGCGAATCGTTCCTGCCCGGCGCCCTCGCCTCCCTCCGCTACGTGCTCTCTAGCACGGGTGTAACGGTAGGATTGGACAAGGTGCTCGGTCTGGAGTAGCGTAGTAGCAGCACGGCACGGCCCCCGACCACATTCAGCCCGACTCCCCTTCCCTCATAAAAGTTGCGAACTTAACTAGGTAGTGGCAGGGAGCAGGTTCCCTCCCCCGTCGGGACGGGGGAGGGTGAGGGTGGGGGCCAACACACTACCTAATCAAGGTGTCAACTTTCATGAGGGAAGGGGCCGGGGGTTAGGTCCCACAGGAGGTAGAGCGATGACCGGTTCGGCAGACGATTTTGGACGGCTCATCACCGCGATGGTGACACCCTTCGACGAGCACGAGGCGCTCGATTATCAACAGGCCGGGCGGCTGGCACAGCGGCTGGTCAAGAACGGTACCGACTCTATCGTCGTCTCCGGCACCACCGGCGAATCACCAACCCTGAGCACGGAGGAGAAGATCAGGCTCTTCCGCACCGTCCGCGATGCCGTCGCCGGCCAAGCCAAGGTCATCGGCGGGACGACCAACTACAACACCCGCGAGAGTATCGAGCTGACCGAGGAAGCGGCCGCCTACGTGGACGGCTACCTGCTCGTCGTCCCCTACTACAACAACCCACCGCAGGAAGGGCTGTACCGGCACTTCCGGGCCATCGCCGAGTCGACCGACCAGCCGTGCATCCTCTACAACGTCCCCACGCGCACCGTCCGCAACATGGAAGCCGACACCGTCGTGCGGCTCTCCGAGGTGCCCAACATCGTCGGCGTGAAAGAAGCATCCGGCGACTACGAGCAGATCGCCAGCATCATCAGCGGCACACCCGGCGACTTCCGCGTGTGGAGCGGGAACGACCAGGACACCTTCGGCATCATGTGCCTGGGCGGCTTCGGCGTCGTGTCGGTCGCCAGCCACGTCACCGGCCGCCTCATCAAGCAGATGATCGAGGCGACCGCCAGCGGCGACACCGCCGAGGGCGCCCGCCTACACCACCACCTGCTGCCCCTCGCCAAGGCGCTCTTCCCGCCCGTGTCGCCGGTCGCGTCCCCGTCCGCAATCAAGTCCGCCCTCAACCTGTCCGGCTTCAAGGTCGGCGGTCTCCGTCTCCCGCTCATCGAGCTACCCGCCGAAGCACAAGCCTCCCTCAAGGCGCTCCTCGACGACTACGCCCTCGACGAGGACTAGCCGCTCTTGACATTGCCCGGTCATTCCCGTCGTCTTGTCCGTCATTCCCGCGAAAGCGGGAATCCACGTCCCCCCGTCCCGACGGGAGGACCATAGGGGGGCCTGCCCTACCCCTCATCATCCTGTGCATCCTGTCCATCCATGTAAATCCCCCCGTTGTCTTTCCCCCACCCCCACCTATATGACCCAACGTTGGGATGTGGCAGATGCAAGATCATCCTGGAGCACCGGGCACCGCCCGGCAGGAAAGTACACGTACCATCGTGTCAACTTACAACGGTGGCAACGCCACCCAGGTGCGGGCGCCGGGTCAGTACTGTCTGAGTGCCGACCCGAGGGCACCGGGTCATGGCCGGCCTCTCGCCATCACGGCGGGGGCGCCGGTCCACGACCGTCTGAGTGCCGCCTTGCGCGCACCGGGTGTTGACGTACCCCTCGCCACCACGACGAGGGCGCCGGGTCAACACCGTCCGAGTGCCGCACCCATCGCCACCGTATCCTCGCCGGCCGGCGTCAGCCGGCTGCGCCAGGTAATCTTGCCCCGCACTCCTGCCACTCCCAACACCCTGACCTACCCGCACTCTTCTCACCGAGACACCGTACACACCCGCACCACGCACTCCCGCACGCTCAATCATCATTCCCACCGCCTCAACCGTCTTTTCCGCCTCCCCCATCGTCATTTCCGTGCAAGCGGGAATCCCCGTCCCCCCGTCGCAACGGGGGGACCACAGGGGGGCCAGCCCCAGTCTACCCACCAAGTGCATCCTGCCATCCAGGTTCCGCCCCGCCCGCGGTCTTGCTCCACCGCGTGTACGGGCTTCCTCCACCACCACAACTCCCGCGCCCACCATTCCCCTTCCCTTATGATGGTTGCCAACTTAATCGGGTAGTGGGGCACCTCCCTTCCCCAGCCCTATCCCTGCTCCACAGGGGCCGGGAGCGGGTTCCCTCCCCTGGAGCTTGCTCCGGGGGAGGGTGAGGGAGGGGGCCAGCCACTACCTAATCAAGTGAGCAACTTTCATTAGGGAGGGGGCCAGGTGACAGGTCAAAGGCGCACCACACCTGGCACCATCCGTGCGGCTTTGGCCTGTCAGCGGGTAGGTCCGCCCATCCCTACTGACCACCGACCACTGGCCACTAACCACTGGCACAGTGAGGCGCCCACCAGCCCGTCTGCGTTCTACTGGTGAACCCTCCAAGTGAGGGCGAGCCGAGGTGAGCGCATGACCACGGAAGATAAGCTCCAGCAGCTTGAAGCTATCAGCGCCGAGGTCGCCGCGTGCATGAAATGCCCGCTGCACCAGGGACGCACGCGCACCGTACCCGGTGAAGGCAATCCCAACAGCCCCTTGCTGTTCATCGGCGAAGCCCCCGGCTTCCACGAAGACCAGCAAGGCCGGCCGTTCGTCGGCGCCGCCGGTCAGTTTCTCGAAAGCCTGCTGCGGTCCATCGGCGTGAGCCGGCAGCAAGTCTTCATTGCCAACGTCATCAAGTGCCGTCCGCCCAACAACCGCGACCCGGAAGCCGGCGAGGTCAGCGCCTGCAACACCTACCTCGACCGCCAGATCGCCGCCATAGACCCCTTGGTGATCGTCACCCTGGGGCGCTACTCGCTCAATAAGTTCATCCCCGGCCAGCGCATCAGCCGCATTCACGGCCAGCCGCGGCGAATCGGTAACCGCACCGTCATGCCGATGTACCACCCCGCAGCCGCCCTGCACCGCGGCTCCCTCCGGCGCGAGATCGAGGCCGATTTCGCCAAAATCCCCGATGTCGTCCGCGCTGCCCGAAAGCTGGCCCACGAGCAGCCCACCGAGCCGCAGCCGGCCACGGACGACCCCACGCCGTCCCCCGAACAGCTCTCGCTGCTCTAGCCACCTCTCGATCTCGGGCCCGTCAGAAGCAGACGAGGCGTGTAGGGGCGCAGCATGCTGCGCCCGTCCCCCCGCCGCAGCGGGGGGACCATAGGGGGCCACCTCCGACGGACTCAGCCCTCAGCCGCCTCACCGCCAGCCGCGCCCTCCACGAGGTACGGCGCATCCAGCTCAGCAACGCGCCGCGTGCGTGTCTCCGCCGTCGCCGGCGCCAGCGGATCGAGGGGCTGACAGACCGGGCAGAGATGCGTGCCTCGGCCGGCGACCCTGAGCTTCTCGATCTCGCCGCCACACACGTAGCACGGCTGGTCCTGCCGATCATAGACAAGCAACAATTCCCGGTGGCGGCCTCGCACGCCCCAGCCGTCGCGGTAGGAACGGAACGTCGTGCCCCGGTTGTTGATCGCTACCGTCAGCGCCATGCGGCAGGCCTCGTACAGCCGCGCCGTCTCCCGCGCCGTCAGCTCAGCCGCGCTACGCAGTGGATGCAGGCCGGCCCGAAACAGCGCCTCGTCCACGTAAATGTTGCCGAGACCGGCGAGAAACCGCTGGTCCAGCAGCAACGCCTTGAGGCGCGTGCGCCGCTGCGCCAGGCGCTCACGAAACGCAGCCAGCGTCAGCTCGTCCTCCAGCGGCTCCGGTCCGACGTTGACCAGCAGGTCGTCCAGCTCGCTGGCGCCGGTCAACACGTAGAGTCGTCCGAACTTCCGCATGTCAACGAAGCGCAGCGCGTCCCCGTCATCCAACAGCAAACTAGCACGCAGATGCACCGGCTCCGGGCTATCCGCCGCCACTACCCCCAACCGCCCCGACATCCGCAGATGAATGACCAGGATGGCGCCGCTCTGCAAGTCGAACAGCAAGTACTTGCCCCGCCGCCGCAGCCCGGTGATGCGCTGATCCACCAGCAGCGCCTCGGCCTCGGCATGGGTCGGCGGACGGTCCAAGGTCCGCGGCCAGCGTAGCTCCAGCCCGACGATCCGGCGCCCGACAAGCTGCGGCACCAGGTCGCGGCGCGTTGTCTCCACTTCAGGAAGCTCAGGCATAGCACCTTGGGTCACTGACCACTAGCCACCGGCCACTAGAAACTCGTCAGTTCGCCCCAGCTGGGACCGGTCTTCATCTCCACGACAATCGGCACGTCGAGCGCCAGCGCCGTCTCCATGCGCTCCCTGACGAGGGGCGCCACGCGCGGCAGCTCCTCCTCCGGCACCTCGAACACCAGCTCGTCGTGGACTTGCAGGATCATCCGACTCCGCAAGCCGGCCGCCTTGAGATCGCGGTGAATGTTAATCATCGCCACCTTGATCAGATCGGCCTGCCCGCCCTGAATAGGATGGTTAATTGCCATCCGCTTCCCAGCAGCCCGGACCGGCGCACTCCGCGACTTCAGCTCCGGCAGATAGCGCCGCCGTCGCATCGGCGTCTCCACCCAGCCATACTCCTGCCCGTGCGCCTCGGTCCGCTTGATGTACTCGTCAATACCGGGGTAGCGGCTGCGGTACCGCTTGATAAACGGATCGGCTTCCTCCAAACTCATGTCGGTACGCTGCGCCAGTCCCCACCCGCTGATGCCGTACAGAATGGCGAAGTTGATCGTCTTGGCCAGCCGGCGCTGGTCCTCGCTCACGGCGTCCGGCGTCGTATCGAACAGCGTCGCTGCCGTCGCCGCATGTACGTCCACCCCGTCTCGGAACGTCTGCATCAACAGCGTATCGCGGGAGAGATGCGCGGCGATCCGCAGCTCGATCTGGGCATAGTCCGCAGCCAGCAGCACCCACCCCGCCCGCCCGATCACGAAGGCCCGGCGAATACGACGCCCTTCCTCGGTCCGGATCGGTATGTTCTGCAAGTTCGGATCGGCCGACGACAGCCGGCCGGTAGCAGCGACAGCCTGATTGAACGAGGTATGCAGCCGCCCCGTCCGGCGGTTGACGAGCGCCGACAGCGCGTCAACGTAGGTGGACTTGAGCTTGGTCACTTGCCGATAGTCCAGCACCTTCTCGATGACCGGATGCGCGCCGATCAGCTCCTGCAGCACGCCGGCATCGGTCGAGAATCCCGTCTTCGTGCGCTTGGTGAGCGGCAGATGCAGCTCATCCACCAGCACCTGCCCTAGCTGCTGCGGCGAGTTCACCTTGAACTCGTGGCCCACGTCCTCATAGATGCTCTGCTCGACGGCAGCGATCTGCACCCCCATCTCGCTGCTCATCTCGGCGAGGTAGTCGGTATCCAGGTCCACGCCGGCGGCCTCGATGTCCACCAGCACCGGCAGCAGCGGCAGCTCCACGTCGCGGTAGAGGTCGAGCAGCGCACGCTCTTCAAGCTGCTCGCGCAACAGCCGCGCCATATCCGGCAGCCGCACCGCCTCGGCGCCGGCCGCTTGGGCCAGCGCCTCCGGCTCCACGGCCGCCCACGATTTGCGCCTCGGAATCAGGCTCGCCGGTTCGGTCAGCTCTTCCCCCGTCTGCGCCAGCACCAGGTCCTTCACCGACAGCGAGCGGCTCGCCGGATTGACCAGATACGCCGCGAGCATCGTGTCGTCGGTGAGGCCGCGCAACGCCACGCCGTACCGCGCCAGCAGCGCCATGGCGCGTTTCGCATCATGGCCCACTTTCGCCACCGTGGCGTCCTCGCTCACCGCGCGGAGCGCCTCCACCAGCGCCGCTCTGGCCGCGTCATCCGCCGCGGCCAACGGGACAAAGACGGGCGCGGCCTCCGGCGTAGCGCCAGCCAGCGCCAGCCCCCCCTGATCGGGGTCCGCGCCCGGCCGCTGCGTCGTGAGTGGGTGGATGACCAGCGTTCCCGTCGCCGCCAGCCGCCGCGCCGCTGCGGCCACCTCGCTCGGACCCGTGACGACCTCGACCGCGATCTCAGCCGGCGCCGGGGCCTCGGCGCGGTCGGCCAGCAGCGACGGTTGAAGCGGTGTCGAATCATCCTCCGGCAGCTGCCGCAGCAGGGAGCGAAACTCCAGTTCACGGAACAGCGTCACAACCCGATCCCGCGTGTAGGTCCGCACGCGCGCGCGCTCCAGGTCCAGTTCGCACGGTATGTCCCGCCGAATCGTCGCCAAGTGCCGGTCACGCCCGATCTGCTCCGCGCTCGCGGCGACGGCATCCTGAAACCGCTTCGGAAGGTCGCTGGCGTGCGCTACGATCTCGTCGGCCGTGCCCCACTCGTGCAGCCACCGCACCGCCGTCTTCTTGCCCACGCCGCGCAGCCCTTTGATGTTGTCCGAGCTATCGCCGGCCAGCGCTTTGAAGTCGGGTACTTGCTCCGGCCGCAGCTCGTAGCGCTCCTGCACCTTTGCGCGGTCATAGATGGTGTAGTCGGAAATGCGCCGCCCCGGCCAGATAACGGAGACCTGCTCATCCACCAGTTGCAAGAGGTCCATGTCCCCCGACACGATAGCGGCGTCCAGCCCCGCCGCCGTCGCCTTGACGGCCAGTGAGCCGATCACGTCGTCGGCCTCGGCCCGCTCGGCCTCACAGATCGGAAAACCGAAGGCCTCGACAAGCTGCCGCACTCGGGGTATCTGTACGCGGAGCGTCTCGTCCATCGGCGGACGGTTGGCCTTGTACTCGGGATATTCCTCGTGCCGGAAGGTCGGTCCGGAGCTATCGAAGGCGACGATCACGTACTCCGGCCGCAGGTCGGCAATCGTCTTGAGCAGGACGGAGGTAAAGCCATAGACGGCGTTTGTCGGCTCGCCGGTCGAGGTCGAGAACGTGCTCGGTATGGCATGGAACGCGCGGAAGAGCAGATAAAAACCGTCGAGGAGCAGGACCGTCTCCCGCTCGTTGGCTGCTACTGCACCCGTTGACTGTTTGGCCATGCTGCCCGCCGCCGCTGCGCGTTCCCGCTGCTCGTGAATAACGCGCTCCGCATTCTACACCGCTCCCGCCGGTGCGGCGATGCCCGCCGGGGGTGCGCGGATAGCCATCCAGCCCACCGACCTCCGTAGCCCTCCGATATTGACACTTCTCGCGCCGCCTTCCTACAATCGAGAGAGCGGACCTACCCCCGGTCCGGAGTACAGCAATGGAAAACTCATCCGACACGCGCCAGTTGAGCGATTTCCAGAAGGGCGCGCGCGCCGTCATGCGGAGCGGCGGCCGGCGCATGACCCAGCAGCGCGGCCTGCTCCTCGACGTGATGGAGGCGGCCAAAGGGCATCTCGACGCCGACGAGCTATACCGCCTGGCTCGCCAGCGCGACCCCCGCATCAGCCTCTCCACCGTCTACCGCACCTTGCTCGTGCTCAAGGACCACGGCCTGATCGAGGAGCTACACCTCTCCGAAGAGCACCACCATTACGAGATCAAAGGCACCGACGAGCACTACCACGTGGTCTGCCGCCAGTGCGGCGCCGTCGAGGAGTTCACCAGCGAGCTGACCGCCCAGCTCCGCGCCGACCTGCTCACGCAGCGCGGGTTCCAGGTCGAGGGCATGGATATTGACATCAGCGGCCGCTGTGCCCGCTGCCGCGCCGCCACCTGATTCCCTCCACTGGCCCCACCCCGGCCTTGTCGTCTCAGTGCCCCCGTTTCTTGCGCGGCTACGTGCAGGGCCTTTCCAAAGTCGCCGCCAATCCGGTCATTCTGAGCGGAGCGAAGAATCTCGCCACGTGGGAGCGACCCATCGCTCCGCTCAGACCCTGCCCCTGGCTCGAACAGGGGGTGACAAGGAAAAGGCCCTGGGCTACGTGACCCGGCTATTGCAATTGATTGTTATTTCCTGTATACTGCGGGAAGCGTTGAGTACGTGGCTCCGTAAGCATGGAGGAAACAGCATGGCATCCGAGTATGCGACCCGGACCCTGACGCGCACTACCACCCTTAGCCTCACGCTCGCCATCCAAGCGGTGGTGTTCCTGGCGATTGTCGGGCTGGTGCTCTGGACGATCTTGATGACCCCGTATGGCAACGTGCATGATCCCTTCCATGCCCTGCGCCACGCGCTCTACATCATTCCCTGCCACTAAAGAAGCACCCGGAGGCTTGGGCGGCCTTGGGGCCGCAGAGGCTCCGGGCCTCTCTGCCTACGATAGTGGCTAGGCCCGCTACGGTGGGCACCGCGTGAAAGGAGCAATTCGTATGGTGACTATCTGGCGCCGCAGTTGGTTGTGGCTCGCAGTGGCCTTGCTCGCCTTGATTCCCAGCGCGACGCTGGCGCAAGGCAGTTCCACGATCACGGTCACGACGGATCCGGCAGCTGGCAAGATTATCCCCGACGCGGAGTTGGCGAAAACGACTATTGAGGTCAAAGACGCCCAGGGTCGGCTCATCGAGAACGCCGTCATTGACTTCGAGTTGGATGCACCCCGGCCCTCACCCTGGATATCCACCGATTTCCCGGTGGTCGAGGGAACACGCCTGTTTCAATCCCGGTTCGCGGCTCCCGACGGGCGGCTAGTACTGGACTTCATCTGGCCGCTGCGTGGGGAATATCGGCTGTTCGTGCGCGCCAGCCCAGCGCCCGGCACCGACGCATCGTTCGCCCCGGTGACCCGGGAAGTGACGCTGCATCTCAATGAGAATCCCGCCGAGCGGGGCAACTTGATCCAGCTCATCATCGGGTTGTTCGCCTTAGGTCTGGTTGCCGGCATAGTGATGGGCGCCGCCAACCGAGCCGGGCAAAGCGCCTAGAGGGAGGCAGATAGCATGGGACGAGCAACAGGACTGGCCCTCGGGTTGATCGCGGCGGTGCTGATCGTCGCGCTCTTGATCCTGGCCGTGATCGGTGAAGGCGAGCGCTCCGGAGACGAAGCAGAGACTGCCGGACCACCCACAACGGTGACCGCCGAAAGTAGCAATGCGCGCTTGGAAGTGACCCTGGCGCCACCCCATGCCAAGGTGTCGGAAGTGGTCATGGTCACCGGTAAGATCGTCAATGCCAGTACCGGTGCCGCCATCGAGCAGGCGGAGTTCCAGGTCGTGAGTGTGCATGTCGAGGACGACCTCGCGGTCTTCGACTCCACCGTCGGCGCCTCAGAGGGCACGTTCACCTGGGGAGTGCAATTCTGGGACGGTGCCGAGCATGAGTTGCGGATCACCGCTCGACCGGCGCCTGGCGCGAGTGTGCAGTTCGCGCCCGTCACCCTCCAGCACCTCGTCGAGGTCGAAGGAGTAGCGCCACCGCTTTGGGGGCAGATCCGGGCGACCTTGTACCTGGTAGCGGTGGCCGCGGTGGGCTTGGTGATCGGTATTCCGCTCGGAGCGCGCGTGCGCGGCACGCTGGCCCGGCCCCGCCGACCGGCGCGAGAGTCGGCGTAGGCGGCGGCACGGGAGGTAACCGTGGCGTTTCGCCCCTTGGTCTTTGCGGTGGCGGCCACGCTTCATAGCGTCCGCCACCCAATCATTCTTCCCGCCGGATTGCAGCGTCTCGAAGCACTCGTGCCGGCCAGTGGTCCTGATCGCTTATCTCTCCTCCATGAGCTTGCCACGCGGCCACACTGGCCGGCACGCTACGTGGCCGCCCGCCTCCTGGGCACCACCGCTACTCCCACCCTACCCGCGGCGGCGTTTTCTCGCCTCTGGGATGCGCTCGTGGCCCTCGCTGACGACGCGGAGCGGTTTGTCCGCGAGGCTGTAGCAGCGAGTTTTGCCGATCTATGGACCCGCGACCCACCTCGCGCTACCTCCCAGTGGGAAACACTCCTGACCGCCGCCGACTCCATAGGCCCTCGCCGCGCAGCGATGTTGGCCATCGTACCGCTTCTGACGGCAGGCGACGAGGCACGGCTAAATGCGGCCCTGGATTGGCTGACGCGGGCGATCAAGGTGGATCGCACCGGCGCCACTCGGCAGGCGGGAGCGCTCGTCGTCGGTCGCGCCCTGGCGGAGGCACGCCCCGACCTCGCCTTTACACTGGCGGAGGCCTGGGCAGCCGACCAGCGGCCCAGTGTGCAATGGCACGCAGCGCGGGCACTCACCCCACAGCTTGTGACCCACGACCCGGACCGCGCCCGCCGCATATACCGCTGTCTGCACGCCCACGATGATGCCCGTGTGCAGCGAGCCTTGCAGAGCGCGGCCAACCGAACCCCCGAGTTGGCCGCGACAAGCGATCCGCCGGAGGACTACCGGACTACGGCGGACATCCCCCTGTCGCCGCGTCTGGTGGATCAAGTGATCGGCCAGGAACAGGCCGTAGAGATCGTGCGTCTCGCCGCGCGACAGCAGCGTTTCGTGCTGCTGGTTGGAGAGCCGGGCACAGGCAAGAGCATGCTCGCCGCGGCCATGGCTGAGTTGATGCCGGCCAGCGATCTGGAGGATATTGTTGTCGAACCGGGCGAGGAAGCTCGCATCTCACCGGTGGTGAGAGCCGTTCCAGCCGGGGAAGGGAATAAGCTCCTGGCCCAGGCACGTGCCCGACGTGCCCAAGCCAACAGCAGCATCAACTTCCTGTTCGGCTTTGCGATGGTCGCCGCGGCGATTATCAGCGGCTATTTCACGCTCACTCAGCGGTCCATGTTGGCAGTTCTTGTGGGGATCGTGAGCGTTATTGTCTTGTTGGTGCTCCGCCGATTTGTACAGTCAACCACCCGCGTGCCTATCCCCAAGCTGCTGGTCAACCGGCAAGGGCTAACCCATGCTCCGTATGTGGATGCTACCGGCTTCCATGCCGGCGCACTCCTGGGCGACGCGCGCCATGACCCGTTTCAGTCCGGGGGCTATGAAACCCCGCCGCATGAGCTTGTTGAAGCCGGAGCCATCCACCTCGCCCATCGCGGCGTGCTGTTTATTGACGAGGTCTCGACACTTTCGATGGAGTCGCAGCAAAGCCTGCTGACGGCGATCCAGGAGAAGCGCTTTCCGATCTCGGGGCGCACCCTCGGCTCCAGCGGGACAATGATCCGCAGTACCCCGGCGCCGTGTAACTTTGTTCTGGTTCTGGCGGGCAATATGCAGGATGTCGAGAAGATGCATCCGGCCCTACGCAGCCGCATTCGCGGCTACGGATACGAAATCTACATGCAGGAGGCGATGCCCGATACGCCGCAGACGCGCCTCCGGCTCGCCCGCTTTGTGGCGCAGGAGGTAGTCCGCGACGGGACGATACCCCACTTTGGGCGCGATGCTGTGGACGCAGTCCTGGAGGAAGCCCGACTGCGGAGCGGCCGGCCCGATCAGTTCACCGTCCGCTTGCGCGAGCTAGGGGGCTTGATACGGGCCGCCGGTGACCTCGCCGTCGTAGAGGGCGCTCCGCTCGTCCAAGCGCATCACGTGCTGGCCGCCCACAACAACACGCAGACCCTCGAAGAGCAGATCGCCCACCACACCCAAGCACGCGGGCCACGAGCTGGCCCACGTCAGCCAACGGCTCCCAGCACAGCCGGAATTGCCTCCCGCTCCACCATTGCCGCACCCCCGGACGGCGCAGCATGAAACCTAGACGGACAGACCGCCGGCAGTATGCACTAGGCGCGCTCTGCGGCCTGGTGCTTGCCTTAGCGCCGCAGGTGGCCGGAGCGCACGGTGACCGCACCGGGGTAGCAGACCTAGTGGTGGACTATGGGCTACCGGCGTTTGTGGTACTCATGGTGCTCCTGGCGGTCGCCGTGATCCTTTGGCTCTCGCTCCGACCGCCCCCCGAGCCTACAGACGGCGAAGCTACGGACACCCCGGCAGAGAGCGAGCACCAGGGCAATCGCATTTTGGCTCTATCGTTCCCGTCATTCCTGCGAAAGCGTGAATCCAGCGCCGGCAAGCACCGTGGCGGCCCCTAGAGGAAGCGGACCTACCCCCTCCCTTTAGCGAAGGGGTCACAGACCGTCGTGCAGGCTCCCCTTCCCTGCCGGGAAGGGGCCGGGGGTTAGGTCCAGAGTACAGCGATGGAAGACTCACCCGACACGCGCCCGATGAGCGATTTCCAGAAGGGCGCGCGCGCCGTCATGCGGAGCGGCGGCCGGCGCATGACCCAGCAGCGCGGCCTGCTCCTCGACGTGATGGAGGCGGCCAAAGGGCATCTTGACGCCGACGAGCTATACCGCCTGGCACGCCAGCGCGACCCCCGCATCAGCCTCTCCACCGTCTACCGCACCTTGCTCGTGCTCAAGGACCACGGCCTGATCGAGGAGCTACACCTCTCTGAAGAACACCACCACTACGAGATCAAAGGCACCGACGAGCACTACCACGTGGTCTGCCGCCAGTGCGGCGCCGTCGAGGAGTTCACCAGCGAGCTGACCGCCCAGCTCCGCGCCGACCTGCTCACGCAGCGCGGGTTCCAGGTCGAGGCCATGGACATTGACATCAGCGGCCACTGTGCCCACTGCCGCGCCGCCCCCGCAGTGTAGCCCGTTGCCGTCCCCCCGTCGGGACGGGGGGACCAGAGGGGGGCCGGACGCAACACCTCCCCCCTCCACTGCCTGTTTTGCCACCCCTCGATTTGACTCCTCCGGCAATCGGGTGTATATTACTCCCGTGACGCTATTGCAAACAGTTATCTATAGCAGGAATCTGTCGAGCCGCCCCAGGAGGTGAAGGTGCTTATGTCAACTACTCTCGCTCACCCCAAGACCTTGCAGCGCCTGGCCTTGATCGTTGCGGCGGCGCTGCTGCTGGCCTTCGGCATGGTGCGGTCGGCACACGCCATGCATATCTCGGAAGGTTTCCTCCCACCCATGTGGGCAGTGATCTGGTTCGTCGCCGTCATCCCGTTCTTCCTCTGGGGGCTGCGCTCCATCGCCCGCCAAGTCAACCGCTCGCCACAGAGCAAGATCACCCTCGGCATGTCGGGCGCCTTCGCCTTCGTGCTGTCGGGCCTGAAGCTGCCGTCCGTCACCGGGAGCTGCTCGCACCCGACCGGCGTCGCGCTCGGCGCCATCCTCTTCGGGCCGACGACTATGGTGGTGCTCGGGACCATCGTCCTGCTGTTCCAGGCGATTATCCTCGCGCACGGTGGCTTGACGACGCTCGGTGCCAACGTCTTCTCAATGGCCTTGGTCGGGCCGTTCGTCGCCTACGGCGTCTTCCGCGCCTTCCGCGGGCTGGGGCTGGCGTGGGCCGTCTTCCTGGCCGCCGCCCTTGCCGACTGGGCGACCTACATCGTCACCGCCGGACAGTTGGCGCTGGCGTGGCCCGCCGCGACCGGCGGCATTGTCGAGTCATTCGTCAAGTTCCTCGGCATTTTCGCCATCACGCAGGTCCCGCTGGCCATCGCCGAGGGCATCCTCACGGTTATCGTCTTCAACCTACTCGTCCAGCACAGCCGCGACGTGCTCGTCGAGCAGGGCATCCTCCCTGCGGACGCACCGACGCCCGCCCCCGGTACGTCCGCAGCCGCCAGCTGACGGTCAGTTGATGGTAGGGGCACGGCATGCCGCGCCCCACTCGTAAGGGACTTGAAGGAGCATCGTATGTCACCGCGAACGCGCAATTGGCTGCTGGCCGCCGTCGTCGTTCTCCTGGTCCTCGTCCCGCTCGCCTATCGCGGCTGGATCGCCGAAGGAACCGAGTGGGGCGGCGCCGACATGCAAGGTGTCACGGCCGTGGAAGAGTTGGCCGGCGAGGGTTTTGAGGCCTGGTTCGAGCCAGTCTACTCGCCCGAAGACCTGGAACGCTACTACTTCGGCCTGCAAGCACTCCTCGGCACGCTCCTCGTGGCCGGCTTTGTCGGCTGGCTCTTGGGCCGTTCCCGTGCCCGGAACGGCATCAGCAGCGGTACCGATCTGACTATTGCCGGGGCCTTGGCCGCCCTCGGTGTCATCATGGTCATCGCGCTGTTCTTCGTGGAAACCGAGTTCGGCGAGCTTCAGGCGACCATCTCCGCCTTCCAAGGCATCGGCCTGGGATTGTTGGCTTTCTTCGTCGGCTACCCGCTCGGCCGCCGCGCCGGCGCTGGAGCGAGCGGGTAGGCCGGAATCCACGTCCCCCCGCCGCAGCGGGGGGACCAATAGGGGGACCAGACCTAGACGGCGACTACTGACCACTGACCACTGAGAGAGGCAAGCGTGCATCCCTTCCCCATTGATCTGTACGCCTACCACAATCGGCTGCGGACCACGCACCCGGCCGAGAAGATACTCTTTGCCGGCCTCACCATCCTGATCTGCCTCATCGCCGGCTCGCCCGTCGTCGCCCTGCTCGCGCTGGCGTTCGTCACCGTCGCCGTCGTCGGCGTAGCCGGCATTCCACTACGAGCATTCTGGTACTTCGTCCGCCTGCCGGCCAGTTTCATCGTGCTCGGCGTGCTCACGCTCGCGGTCATGTCCGTAGACCCGGCCGACGCCGGGACACTGGTCGCGCTGCCCGTTGGCCCCTGGCACCTCGGCGCGACGTGGAGCGGCCTAGAGCGAGCCGCGCAGGTCGCGTCGGTGTCGTTCGCGTGCGTAGCCAGCATGTTGTCGCTCGCGCTCACCACGCCGATGGTGGACATCACCGACCAGTTGCGGAAGTGGCGCGTACCCCAGCTATTCATCGAGTTGATGGTGCTCATGTATCGGTTCATTTTCGTCTTCATCGAGACCGCGCAGGCCATGTACATTGCCCAGAACGCTCGCCTCGGCTATAGCAATTGGCGGCGCTCGCTGCGCTCGGCGGGAATGCTCGCCGCCAACCTCTACCTGCGCTCTCAGGCGCGCGCGGCGGCGCTATTCACCGCGCTGACCGCCCGCGGCTATACCGGCGACCTGCGCGTGCTCACGGCGCAGCCCACGTGGTCGCCGCGCAATCTGCTCGTCATCGCCGGCGCCGAGAGTGTGCTGCTCTTAGCGGCCATCGCAACCTGGTGGTGGAGAATGTCATGAGCCGGGATCATAACGTCGGGACCCGCCCACCGGGGCCAGCACTCCCCGGCGACCCTCAGGGCACCCAGAAGCCGCTGGCCGAACGCCGCAACGGCGCCAATCCGGCCGCCCATCAGCCGGCCGTGAACCCGGCCGCGCCGCCCGTACTCGCGGCCGAGGGCGTCACGTTCACCTACCCGGACGGCACCATAGCCCTACGCGACCTATCGCTGGCGCTGCCAGCGGGCCGCCGCGTCGCCATCCTGGGTGCCAACGGCTGCGGGAAAACAACCCTGTTCCTGCACTTCAACGGTATTCTGCAACCGACCACCGGGACCATCGCCCTGAGTGGCCAGCCGATAGGCTACGACCGCGACGCCCTCCGCGAGCTACGCCGCCGCGTGGGGCTGGTGTTCCAGGACCCGGATTCGCAGCTCTTCGCGGCCAACGTCCGGCAGGACATCTCCTTCGGGCCGCTGAACCTGAGCTGGTCCGAGGAGCGGGTACGGGCTAAGGTGGAGCAGGTCATCGGCGATACTGACCTGACGGACCTGGCCGACCGTCCCACGCACCTCCTCAGCCACGGCCAGAAGAAGCGGGTGGCTATCGCCGGCGTGCTGGTGATGGAGCCGGAGGTCGTCATCGCCGACGAGCCGACGGCCGGCCTCGACCCCGAGATGACCGGGCGGGTGCTCGACCTGCTCGACTCGCTCCACCGCACCGGCCGGAGCATTGTCATCTCCACCCACGATGTAGAGTTGGCGCTCGCCTGGGCCGACCACGTCATAGTACTGCGCCAGGGCCGGCTGCTCGCCGAGGGCCGCCCCGATGTAGTCCTCGCCGATGAGCCGCTGCTCCACGGGGCCAGGCTGCTCCAGCCCATCGTGGTCAGCGCCTATCGGCAGCTACGCGCCAAAGGGCTGCTCCCGCCGTCAGCGCCCGCCCCCCGCACCGCCGCCGACCTGGCGGCACTGCTCGTGCAGCACACGAAACCGCGCGCCGCCGACAGCGAGCCAGCGATTTAGCGTCGAGCCACCACTCCCGGCTTTACTGAGTCGTGAGCGGCCGGTTAAACTGATGGCTTGTCCTCCACTACAAATCCCACCGCCGCAAAGCTGCACGGGGTAGACTCTTGTAGGCTGCGCCGACGGCGTTCCGCAGCGCGGCACGTAAGGCTTTCCGAGGAGTCAGCCGGACATGTATGCAGCCCTGAACATGACACGCCTGTACGCCATCGCCTTTATCGCCAGCGGCTGTACGCTGGTCATCGAGCTCGTGGCCGGCCGGCTTCTGGCGCCCTACATCGGCGTCTCGCTCTACACTTGGACGAGCGTCATCGGCGTCATCCTCGCCGGCATCAGCATCGGCAACTTCCTCGGGGGGCGGCTCGCCGACCGCTATCCCGGCCCTTCCGTGCTGGGGCTGACGCTGGTCGCCGCCAGCGTGACGAGCTTTGTTACCCTCGGGCTGGTCAGCGTGCTGCCCCAGTTCACGCTCTGGATGCCCCTCGTCCCGCGCATTCTCGTGCTGACCACGGTGATCTTTTTCTTGCCCGGCTGTATCTTGGGCATGATAACGCCGCTCGTGGTCAAGCAGGCACTGACGGACCTCGGTCACGCCGGCGGCCTCGTCGGTCGCGTCTACGCCATCTCCACCGCCGGCAGCCTAGTCGGCGTGTACCTCACCGGGTTCGTCCTCATCGCCCATTTCGGCACGCGCCTCATCGTGATCATGGTCGCGGCAGTCCTGCTTATCTTGGGTGCCCTGCTCGGCAACCTGCTCTATGGCCGGGGTATCCGCAGCGGCCAGTTGTCAATAGCGAACGACCAGCGGATGGCCCCATGAGCAACCCCGCCCTCCGCTCCGCCCGGCTCTATGTCATTGTCTTTCTCGCCAGCGCCGGCACGCTCGTCCTCGAGATCGTCGCCGGTCGCTTGCTGGCACCGCAGATTGGCGTCTCGATCTACACCTGGACGAGCATCATCGGCATCGTGCTCGCCGGTATCTCCGTCGGCAACTATCTCGGCGGCCGGCTTGCCGACCGCTTCCCCCCGGCCAGCACGCTCGGCCTCACGCTGCTCGGCGCCAGCCTGTTGAGCTTCGCCGTCCTCGCCCTACTGCCGCATGTGCCGTCGCTCTTCAACTACCTGCCCCTCATACCGCACATCATCGCCGTGAACGCCGCACTGTTCTTCCTGCCCAGCTGCATCCTCGGCATGGTGACGCCGCTGGCCGTCAAGCAGGCCCTGACCGACCTCGGTCGGGCCGGCGGGATCGTGGGCCGGCTCTACGCGGTATCCACCGCCGGGAGCATCCTCGGCGTCTACATCACCGGTTTTGTGCTGATCCCGGCGATTGGTACCCGCCACGTCGTACTGTTGGTGAGCTTCGTGCTGCTGGCGCTGGCGCTCGCCATGGGCAGCCTGCTCCGGCAGCGCCTCGCGTCAGCCATCGTCCTCATCCCCACCCTCGCGCTGGCCGGATACACGCTCCAGCCGCACCTACGGGAAAGTCCCTGCCTCGTGGAGAGCAGCTACTATTGCATCCGAGTCAGGTCTTTGCATGCAACCGATAGCCCAGCCCGAGAGCTAAAACTCGACCACCTCATCCACAGCTACAATGTCATCGGCCAACCCGATACGCTGACCTATCCCTACACCCGCATCTTCGCCGAAACGGCGCAGTACCTCGCGCAGCGCAACCCCGCCATTCGCGCCCTCTTCATCGGCGGCGGCGGCTATACGGTGCCCATCCATCTGGAAAACCGGTATCCCCAGGCCTCAGTCGAGGTCATCGAGATTGATCCCGGTGTGACGGAGATCGTCCGCACGGAGTTGGGCCTCAGCCCCAGCACCAACATCGTGTCCTACAACGAGGACGCACGGATGGCCGTCAATCACGTCCGACATGAAAAGTACGACCTCATTGTCGGCGATGCCTTCAACGACTACTCCGTCCCCTATCACCTCACCACCCTGGAGTTCAGCCAGCAGCTTCAGGACCTCCTGAACGACGACGGCATCTATCTGGTCAATATCATTGACAAGCTCCGGCCGAGCAGATTTCTGCGCGCCTTTGTGTACACACTGGAGTCGATCTACCCTTATGTCTACATCTTGGGGCAAGATGCCGACATCCCCTTCCCCTATTACCTCGAGGAGCTAGACCGGGCTGCATGGAGCGCCGAAGAATCCCATTCCGAGCTTGAGCGCGAGTTACGCGAGTCCGGCAACGCCCGCGCCACCTACGTCGTGGCCGCCTCGCGCCAGCCCATAGACTTCTCTCAGTTCCGCTCCCATACCACGCACGGGCTCCTCAGCGAGCGAACCACGTTCGTCATGGCCGAGGCCGACCGGCAGCGTTGGCTGCATCAAGGACCGGTCCAAGTCCTCACCGACGATCACGCCCCGGTGGATACGATGGTCGCCGCCCTCTTCACCGACGACAATACCCAGTGGCACTTGCGTATCCTCGTACCACCCGCCCTGCGCCGGTTCCTTCCCGGTGGCTAGACGAGGGGCAGGCCCACGTCCGTAGCGGGCTACGGCACGCTGCGCTCGTCCCCCTTCGGCCCCCCTATGGTCCCCCCGCTCCGCAGGAGGACATCCACTCCCTCCCCTGGAGTCTTGCTCCGCAGGGGGACACACTCCCTCCCCTGGAGTCTTGCTCCGGGGGAGGGCCAGGGAGGGGGCCAAGAGACCACGTCCCCGGCAATCAAGAGCGTTTACGTGTACGGCTGCCGGCTGCATCCTTGCCTCCGGCCGGCTTTTCAGGACGCAAGAGGCGCGGGAAGAAGAGCGGCCGGCCGGAGAGCAGCAGCCACACGCCATCGAAGAGCGGCAGCATGAAGAGCACCACCGCGACTAGGTTCAGCGCCTGCGGAGCGATGACCGTCCGCAGCAGCAGCAAGCCGCCGTACACCACGATCACGATACCGAGCCACGCGACCAGCCGGCGCCACTGGCCGCGCCAGATGTACGCGCCAACGACTACGAGCAAGAAGACGGCAACGACGGTACGATTCGCAGGCGGTGTAAACACAATTCCAACCAGTCACGCGGCCACCGGCGGCCGCTACACGAGCAAGTGTGCCAGAATAAGCGTCGCTCACGTGTCCACGCACCCCTTACATCTAATACGCGCTATTCACCATGTCCCCGCTCACAGCGTTCCGGCTGCGCTTCACCCTGGAGGCAGTGCAGCCGCTCACGCTCCCGGAGCCACGCGGCGCGGCGTTGCGCGGCGCCCTGTTCGAGTCGCTGTGGCTCCAGCACGGCGAGACCGATCCAGGCTCCGTGCTCTCCGCGTTCTCTGTGGATGCACCGGGCGAGCAGCGACCGCGCCCCTACACGATTGAGCCGCCGCTCACCCCCTCGGCGCGGTACGCGGCCGGGCAGCAGTTCACCTTCGGCCTGACACTCTGCGCTGGTGCGCGCGACCTGGCGCCTTACCTCATCGAGGCAGTCCGCCAGTGGCAAACCGTCGGCATCGGCGCGCGGCAGCCTCGCCATGCCGGGGAAACCCGGTATCGCGGACAACGCAGTCGCGTGCGGTTACGACGTGTGCTGGCCGAAAACCCATTCACCGCCCAGCGCCAGGTGCTCTGGGAATCCAGCCCGCACTCCGACCAGTTGTCCGACCTATCACTGGCGCTCGCCATTACCGGGGCGCATGTCGCTACCGCGGCGCAGCAATGGCCGCTCGACGAGCGCGGTGTGCTCCGACTGACCTTCCATACCCCAACGCGGCTTATCGCGCGTGGTGAGTTGATGCGCTCGCCGCAGCCGCGCGTGCTGGTGGCCCGCCTCGTGCAGCGCCTGCATGCCCTCGGCCGAGCGTTCGGCGCCGATGACACCCCGGGATCGCCCGGCGACGACCCCAAGGCGCTACTCGCGCACGCCGACGCAATAACGCTGCAAGCGGACGAAACCGCCTGGGTGGATCAGTGGAGTCCGAGCCGCCGCCTCCGGCGCACGACGCCAATTGGCGGCTTCGTGGGCCGGGCCAGTTGGCAGGGCGAACGGGCCGCCCTGCGAGCACTACTGCCGCTGCTCCTCTGGGGCAGCATCGTGCATGTAGGCAAAGATACCGTCAAGGGCAACGGCTGGTACCACCTCGAAGCACCAGTCGGCCGGTGACATGTTCCCTTCCCCGTCGCCACGGGGCGGGGCCAGGGTGGGAGCTGACAGGCAGTCGGTTCCCTCCCCGTCGCCACGGGGCAGGGCCAGGGTGGGGGCCAGAGCAGTGAAGCCGCCAGCCCCCTAGCTGCGTGCAGCGGCACCGGCGCCGGGCACCGGCACGGCCTCGACGATCTCCTCGATGATCTGGCGCGGGTCAACGTTGCGGATGCGCGCCGCCGGGCTGACGATCAGGCGGTGCGCCAGCGTCGGCTCGCCTAACTCCTTCACGTCGTCGGGGATCACGTAGTCGCGGCCATACATCATCGCCCGCGCCTGCGACGCTCGGTAGAGCGCCAGCGAGCCGCGGGGACTGGCGCCGAGATAGACCTCCTGATGCTCGCGCGTCGCCGTCACCACCGCCACGATGTACTCCGAGACCAGGCGATCCACGTACACGCCCCGCACTTCCTGCTGCAACTGCAACAAGTCTTCGAGCGATACCACCTGCTCCAGGGAATCCAATGGATGCGCCTGCTGCTGGGCACCAAGTACGACCAATTCGTCGGCCGCCGACGGGTAGCCTAAACTCACCCTCATCATAAACCGGTCCAACTGCGCTTCAGGCAGGGGAAAGGTGCCCTCGTACTCGATGGGATTCTGCGTCGCCATCACCAGGAACGGCACCGGCAAGGCACGAGTCACCCCATCCACCGTGATTTGATTCTCTTCCATCGCTTCGAGCAGCGCCGACTGCGTCTTGGGCGTCGCCCGGTTCACCTCATCGGAGAGAACGATCTGCGCCATGACCGGGCCGGGCCGGAACTCGAACTCAGCGCTCTTCTGGTTGTAGATCGAGACGCCGGTCACGTCGCTCGGTAGCAGGTCCGGCGTGAACTGCATGCGCTTGAATGTACAGCCGAGCGAGCGCGCCAACGACTTCGCCAGCGTGGTCTTGCCCACGCCAGGCACATCTTCAATCAATAGATGGCCACGGCAAATCAAGGCAATCAGCGCCAGCTGCACCTCGTAGTGCTTCCCGACAATGACTCGCTCGACATTCTCGACCACTCGCTCCGCAATAGAGCGAAAGTCATCCATTTGCACAGCCATCGGTGCTCCTTTTCGATAGTGATGTCCAACCGCCAGGTCTGCACAATCCTATAGCCCTTCAACGCTGCGGACCCGGCTGGTCATCTCGACACGCATAGCTGAGTATAACAACACCCCTCCGTCATTCCCGCGAAAGCGGGAATCCACACCCCCTCCCCGTGGGAGAGGGCCGCCGGTCGCCGCCATCGCTCCCCTTCCCTAGAGGGAAGGGGCCGGGGGTTAGGTCCGGCACCCTCAACTCAGGTGGTCCGCTTGGCCGCGTTCCACAGACGGTCCCACTCGGCGTCCGAGAGCGACGCCAGCTCCACTCCCTCATGCTGCGCGGCCGCCTCCATCGCACCAAACCGCGCGCGAAACTTGCGATTGGCCCGGCGCAATGCATCTTCAACGTCCACCTCCAGCCAGCTACCGACGCGAGCCAGGACAAACAGCACGTCGCCGAGCTCCTCGGCCCGCTCCGCCGGCGTGGCCGCCCGCCGCAGCTCGTCCAGCTCCTCGTCCACCTTGTCGAACACACCGCGCACCGTCTGCCAGTCGAACCCTACCGTCGCGGCCCGCTCCCCCAACGCTTGCGCGGCCGCCAGCGCCGGCAGGGATCGCGGCACCCGATCGAGCCGCGACGGCCGCTCTTTGCCTTTCGCCCGGCGCTCGGCTTGCTTGATCTGCTCCCAGTTCGCCAGCGCCTGCTGGGCATCGGCTGCTGCCCGATCCCCGAACACGTGGGGATGGCGGCGCACCAGCTTTTCGCCCAAGGCGCCTACCACGTCTGCGAAGGTAAACGCCCCGTCCTCCGCCGCGATTTGCGCGTGGAAGTACACCTGGAGCAGCAGATCGCCCAGCTCCTCACAAAGCTCGGCCATATCGTCAGCGTCTATCGCATCCAGCACCTCAGAGGTCTCTTCGAGGAGGTGCCGCTTGAGCGTCTGCCGCGTCTGCGCGCGATCCCACGGGCAGCCGTCCGGCGCACGCAGCCGCGCCATGATTTCCCGCAACGTCACCGCCGAGCGCATGTCCCGTTCCGGCGCCAACGCCGGCACCCACAGCGCGGTCAGCCAGTCTCCCTCCCAGGCCGCAGCGGCGCTGCCAATATCGCCAAGTGGTACCGAGCACAGTTGCGCTTGCGCCGGCCCGTCTCCAAGCGTCACCAGCTGCACCGGGTGGCTCAACGGGTAGCGCGCCGCGAGTATCGCCTGCACACCAGCGGCCATGCGCTGCTCGTGGAGCGGCGCCAACAGCAGCGGCACGGTGGCATTGATCCGATCCGGCGGTGGCAGCGCCAGCGCATCGTGGACTTGCAGCCCGCGCAGCGGATCGTACTGCATCGCGGCACACGCCGCGTCAATGACGCTTACCGCCGGCTCAAGCACCGGGCGAATCCCGCGCTCCGGCGCCTGCCTCAGAATGCACGCGACCGTGGCCTCACCGACCAGCGGATGACCGGGCACGGCATAGACCAGCCCCGGCACCGCAGCCGCCAGATCGAGCACCTCGGTCGCAATCCGCTCGCAGAGACCGTCAACGTCGTCCGCTCGGTCACAGAGGTCGTCGAAGGAGCGCACGTCTCCAGGTAGCGCGAGGTGCTTCAGCGCCGGATGACGCGCGGTGCGGAGCACAACTAACGGGGCCGTCCGCAGGAGTTCCACCGCGCCGGTCGTCAGCGCCCGCGGCGCGCCGGGGCCAAGCCCCACGATGGCCAAAGAGGTGCTCATAAAGCAAGCAGCGCAGCCCAGAGCCACGGAAGGCCACGTTTCGGGCTGCCCGGAGGCAGTATAGCACCTGTCACCATCCGGCACGCAGCGGCGCGCGAGGCGGGTGGCTCAGTTGCCGGCGCCGTCCCCGGTAGCCTATGCTGATGCTCCGACGGAGGAGATGACCATGCTACGCATTGTGCAAGTCGGGGTGGGCGGCTACGGCGCCACCTGGTTGAAGACCGTGCTGGCAGTCCCGGACCGGGCCACCTATGTCGGCCTCGTTGACGTGGACGGTGCAGCCCTGGCCACGGCCGCGGCAGAGACGAGCGTACCCGCCGACCGCTGTTTCGACTCGCTCGCTCAGGCGCTCAACGCCGTCGAGGCCGACGCGGTGCTTTGTATCGTCCCGCCGGCACACCACGAGAGCGTGATCGTTCCCGCTCTGGAAGCCGGCCTGCACGTGCTCTCCGAGAAGCCCATCGCCGATACGCCGGCAGCGATGCGCCGTATTCTCGCCGCCGACCGCAGCAGTCCGGGCCACCTGATGATCTCACAGAAAGGCCGCTATCATGCCTGGGTGCGGCGATTCCGCGAGTTGATTACCACCAACGCGCTCGGCCGCCTCAATCACGTCACGCTGCACTACCGCGACGCGCTGTTTCGGTGGGGCGCGAGCGGGTTCCGGCACCGCATGGATGACCCCCTGCTCGTCGAGATGAGCATTCATCACTTCGACCTCCTCCGGGCGTTGCTCGGACGCAATGCCCTCACCGTGTCGGGCCACAGCTGGAACTGGGCCTGGAGCGGATTCGCCGGCGACGTGGCCGCGAGCCTCCTGTTCACCATGGAGCACGACGTGCCGGTCGTCTACGAGGGCAATTGCATCTCAGCCGGCACCAACACCTTCTGGTACGGCGACATTCGAGCCGAGTGTGAGTACGGATCGCTCGTCATGCAGTACCCGCGCTTGTTCGTCGAGCGCCGCCGCGACGTTCCGGAGTTGCGCCTGGAACAGGTGATGGATGTAACAAGCTCGCACGAGGGTCAAGTCGTCGCATTCGATGAGTTCCTCGCCGCCATTGCCGAAAACCGAGCACCGGAGACCGCGGCCGCAGACAATCAACACAGCATGGCGATGTTGTTCGCTGCCGTCGAGGCCTGCCACACCGGGAACACCTGCGCCACCGCCAGCTACCTATCCGAATAGCGGCGCCTGTCCGGCACTGGCCCGGCCCCCCCGCTCCGCAGGAGACAGTCTCTTCCCTCCCCTGGGGTTGGCTCCGGGGGAGAGCGAGGAAGAGGCCAACCCCTACCTCCCGCAATTTGACCGTCAACAACCGCAGTTGACAAGAAAGCGCCGGTACCCGTATCATTACAGAGTCCGTAATCGGCAGCACCATTTGCAGGCTGCTGTCGCAGCGGCGGTGGCTCGTTAACAGTTGAAGAGTGGAAGGAAGTAGCCGCCGGCTGGCTGCCCTACGGGGTAGCCGGTCGAGCAGCAACCAGAACTTGTGACCTGGTAGTACACGAGGCCAGGCAACTCACTTTGACGAGACGACTTCCTACAGTGGTAGGAAGTGTGGCTTACGGGGAGAGTTTGATCCTGGCTCAGGATGAACGCTGGCGGCGTGCGTGATCAATGCGAGTCGGACGGGGGGGTTACGGCCCCTCAGTGGCGTCCGGGTGCGGAACACGTGGGCAATCTATCGCCGGGTGGGGGCTACCCTCCCGAAAGGGGGGCCAATCCCGCCTACGCGCGACAGTCGTCGGATTGTCGCGGAAAGCGTTGGAGGGCGGTTCTCCAACGCGCCCGGTGCGGGGCCCGCGTCCTATCAGCTAGTTGGGAGGGTCACGGCCTCCCAAGGCCAAGACGGGTAGCCGGGCTGAGAGGCTGACCGGCCACACGGGGACTGAGAGATGGTCCCGCGCCCTACGGGGTGTAGCATGAAGGAATCTTGCACACTGGGCGAAAGCCTGATGCAGCAACGCCGCGTGCGGGATGACGCCTTACGGGGTGTAAACCGCTGTTCGGGGGGACGAAGGAAGACGGTACCTCCGCAGCAAGTCTCGGCTAACTCCGTGCCAGCAGCCGCGGTAAGACGGAGGAGACGAGCGTTATCCGGATTTACTGGGCGTAAAGGGCCCGTAGGGGGTCGCTTACGGGCGTCGTGCAAGCCCCGTGCTCAACGCGGGGAGGTCGGCGCCGACGGGGCGACTAGAGGCTGGGCGAGGCGCGGGGAACGGCCGGGGGAGTGGTGGCATACGTAGAGCCCGGTCGGAACACCGGTAGCGAAGGCGCCGCGCTGGACCAGTCCTGACCCTGAGGGGCGAAAGGGTGGGGCGCGAACGGACTTAGATACTCCGGTAGTCCACCCCCTGACCGATGGCCACTGGGTGTCGCGGGTATCGACCCCTGCGGTGCCGGCGCCGACGCAGTAAGTGGCCCGCCTGGGGACTACGGTCGCAAGACTAAAACTCAAAGGAATTGACGGGGGCCCGCACAAGCAGCGGAGCGTGTGGTTCAATTCGACGCAACGCGCAGAACCTTACCTGGGCTGGACTCCGCGGTTGTAGGGCGCCGAAAGGCGCCCGACCCCTTGGGGAGCCGCGCCAGATGCTGCATGGCTGTCGTCAGCTCGTGCCGTGAGGTGTTGGGTTAAGTCCCGCAACGAGCGCAACCCTCGGGGGCAGTTGCTTTTTCTGCCCCGACTGCCGGACGAACTCCGGAGGAAGGTGGGGATGACGTCAAGTCCGCATGGCTCATACGCCCAGGGCTACACACACGCTACAATGGCGTCGCCAATAGGTGGCCACCCCGTGAGGGGGCGCGAATCCTCGAACCGACGTCTCAGTGGGGATGGCAGGCTGCAACTCGCCTGCCTGAACGTGGAGTTGCTAGTAACCGCCGGTCAGCATACGGCGGTGAATACCGTTCCCGGGCCTTGTACACACCGCCCGTCACACCACGAAAGCGGGCCATGCCTGAAGCACCCCCGGGGTGGGTCCCCCACCCCCGGTGCGAGGGCCGGGTCTGTGATTGGGGTGAAGTCGTAACAAGGTAGCCGTACCGGAAGGTGTGGCTGGATCACCTCCTTTCTAAGGGAGTGCTAACACGAGGGAGTGGAACATCCCGTTTCACTCTACTCGGTTCACCCCCAGGTCGATCGGAGGCTGGTCGTTTATGATCAGTTTCTGCTGTATTGTCCTGTGGCCTGGCCGAATTGCCAGGCGCAAGCTCGGTGCTTCCTTTCACTCTTCAGCTGCTAACCGCCATCCTCTCACTTGCACACGAATAACTCAAGAACAAGCAGGTCGGGTGATCGCACTACGTGTGAGGAAAGTCCGCACTCCGCAGAGCAGGGCAGGGGGTAACGCCCCTCCGCCGTGAGGCGAGGACCAGTGGCACAGAGACCATGACCCGGCGGCGCTACGGCGTGTGCCGGGGGTGAAAAGCGCTAAACTCTGCCCGGAGCAAGCCCAAATAGGGACGTTCGCAGGTGGCTCGCCAAGTCCCAGGTAGGGCGCAAAGAGGGCCAGGGCAACCTTTCCCCAAGATGGATGATCGCCTAAAACAGAATGCGGCTTACGGACCTGCTTGCTCACTTCCGGTGCGGGGTGGAGCAGTGGTAGCTCGTCGGGCTCATAACCCGAAGGTCGTTGGTTCGAATCCAACCCCCGCTACCAATACGTATCTCAGAAGACCGGCTGCTACTCATTGCAAGTAGCGGCTGGTTTTTTCTGTCAGGTCCCCTCCCTAGCCCTCCCCCGCCCCGACGGGGGAGGGAACACCCCGTCCCCCTGCCACAGCGGGGGGACCAATCTCTTGCCGTCCCTGCAGGTATTGGCTCCGGCCCGTCCCCCCGTCGCAACGGGGGGACCATAGGGGGCCAGCCCCCCTCCGTCTGGTACGCTCCCCACACGCCCTAGTATCATGGGAGCCGCGCACAAGACTTCACCGAACGCAACGGAAAGGGTGCTGGTATGAGTTGGGAGTTTGAGCACGTCGCCGGGCCGTATGGCTTCACCGAAGGGCCGGCCTGGGATGGCGCGGGCCTGCTGTTCACCGACATCCCGACCAGCCGCATCATGCGCTACGAGCCGGCCACCGGCGCCTGCACGGTGTTCCGCACGGGCACCAACCAGGCCAACGGGCTGATGCTCGACAAAGACGGACGGCTCTACGCCTGTGAGGGCAGCGTGGACCCGGAGACGGGCGCCGGCCGCTGCATCGCCCGCTACGAGCCGGACGGCGGCCGCACCGTGATCGGTGACCGGTCACGCGGCAGCCGGCTCAACAGTCCCAACGACCTCGCCATTGACGCGCAAGGACGTATCTGGTTCACCGATCCCCGCTACCACGACGACTACGACCCGATGGAGCTAGACCACGAGTCCGTCTTCCGCCTCGATCCCCAGGACGACGGCACCTGGTCCATCAACCGCATGACCTACACCACGACCAAGCCCAACGGCCTCTTGATCGCCCCCGATCAGCGGACGCTGTACGTCGCACAGAGCGCCTACGGCGGCGAATCGCTCCGCCAGCTCCGCGCCTACCCCATCCTGGACGACGATACGCTGGGCGCCTTCCGCATCCTGCACGACTTCGGCCCCCACCGCGGCATTGACGGCATGTGCCTCGACACCGACGGGAACATCGTCGCCACCGCCGGTTTCGAGCAAAGCGGCCCCGGCCCGCTGATCTACGTCTTTGCCCCCTCCGGCCGGGTGATCGAAACCCATCCGGTCCCGGAAGACCGCCCCACCAACTGCACGTTCGGCGACAGCGACCTCCGCACGCTCTACGTCACCGCCGGCGGCTCGCTCTACCGCGCCCGCACCAACCGCCAAGGCCTCCTCCTCTACCCACCGCTCACATAGGTGGAGAAACCCTGACTGAAGCAGCCGCTATGGACCTGCTAGCTTACTGGCGATGGGACAACTACGTTCGTGACCTAAACGAGGGTGCAGGATTTAACTTCAACTCGAATCAGAGGCGTCTTCACTCTGCAATTGAGCTTGGTGAGACACTTTGGCTTGTGACAGGGCATCGCCAGCCAGGTGGAATGCAGTACCCGCTGGTGGCACGTCTAGTGGTCAAAGCAAAGACCTATAATCAGCCAGGCTACAAGTATGGAAAATTCCGTGTCTGGGGAGACATCAAGAATTCTGCGTACTACTCTTCCGACGGTCCAGACTCGGGTGGCCTACTGCTGAATCTTGAATTCCATCCCCATAGGTCTATAAGCGCGAGGGTACGCATCAGTCAATCACTACAGACAATGAGGAGCCTGTCTCCCAACGATGTCGGCCTCCTATCGGATTGGTCCAGGAACCTGTCACTCGAACCTCGCGCCTATCAGATTGCTGACGAGTCAGAACTAGAAAGGTCTTTCGATACTGACAAGGAGACTCTACAAAGGGTCCTCACCTACCACAAGGGTGTATCCCCTCAGCGAAAGCTCCACATCCGGGAATCCTATGCTAGAAACCCAAGGCTTGTTAAGCAACTGCATGACTGGTACGAGGGGCGATGCCAGTTATGCGCCTTTGATCCCAAACTGCTCTACGGTGCCCGTGCTTGCTCTGGACACCACGTAGTCTACTTGTCGCGCGGCGGACACGATCAGTTGGAGAACATGTTGCTACTGTGTCCAAACCACCATCAGGTCATTCATGCAACAGATGCGGTATTTGACTTCCGGGATTTGCATTATATCTTCCCCAATGGCAGACGAGAACCTCTGGTCCTGAATCGCCATCTTGCTGGAATAGATGTAGTTCCCTCCAGCTACCAAATTGATAGGTGCTGATCCACAGTCCGTCCTAGAGCAATTGCCTCTACACCGCCGCTCCGTGCAGCCGCTCGGCGGCCATGCGGTCCAGTTGGTGGTGGCAACTTGCCAATCCCACCCGATGCCGTCTTCCCGGTCCTAGGGCCGCCGTTGCGAGTTCCGGAGGCACCTGCACAGCGCCGATCAAGGCGACGGTCCAGGTGCCCAGTTACTCACCCACCCGCAGGCCGCGCACAACAAACGTGTCACGCTTCTGATTAAGGTCGGGGCAGACCTCACCTTCCGCGACGGTTGCCGCTCGCGGATGGCGACGGTCAGCAAGGTCATAGAGACCAATCTGCATGAGATACTCCCCGCCCGGCGCATCCGCCTCGACCTCAAAACTGTACTGCCCGATTATCACGTCACCCGCTTGCCAAGCCTGTGAAAAAGCGCCGTTGGCATCTTGCTGACCCCATCGCTGTTTAGCGTCCAACTCCTTTACTAGGTGGACGAATATCTGGTAGTTCGCTTGGCTGGGCCGCTTGGCGCGCCAGAACAGGGTCACTGCCAGCGGCTGGCCAGGAACGGCTTGGCCGTCGAGACGATAGCCGACGAGCGTGACATCGTTGGCGAAGTTAACGCCTGAGTCACCACAGGCCCGAGCCGTCATGCCAAGACCCTCAAGTGAGATCGGCTGAGGGAGTTGAAATGTATAGTGCTTACCGAGAACACCCCCCTCGCCCCGGATAACCCTCTCCGCCGCAGGCTCAACTCCCAGTGGCGCGTACCAATCCTTCGGTATTCCCTGACTAGCAACCACCCGGTCGAGCAGGATGTACTCGATCCGCTCTACCTCCGGCGGTATGACGAGTGCCTGTGCAACATCAGCCCAACGGTAGTCGCGGGTCCGCGGTGCCAGGTAAGTCACTGTCGGGTGAAACGGGTACTCGCTGGCGATGACCACGCCCTTTTGCTCCGCACCGTAGGCTCGAAGATAGTCAGCAAGCTCGACGAACTCTGTGTCAAAGGCCGAGTAGAGTTCCGAGGAGCCAGCCCACCGCTGAAAATAGTCTCGATAGCTGTTCGCGAATAGCAAGCAAAGAGCGACGCCAACCAGCACCAATCCTGGGGTGAGGGATTTCCAGCCTACCCTTATTCTCTCATCCACCCACCACCACACCTGGGAAGCACCAATCGCCCAGAGACCCATGACGGCCGGCATGGCGCCATAGGCCCGCAGTGGATGGTTTCCCTGGATCGAGAGTGTCGCCGGCAAAAACATCCCCACGAGCCAGACAATGATGAAACCGTAGACCGGCTGCCTCCACAGACGCCAAAGACTAACGACGACGCCACCGTAGAAGAACAAGCTGGTGATCGGATCGAATATCGGGCGTCCTGACAGGTTGTATTTCAGGTCACCCGTACCCTCGATACCAAATACCCGCAGGGTCTCCCCCAGGGTGTCGAGCAGCGTAATATCAGCGGCCCCAAACACACTGACCTGCGCGGGGCGCTGCAAAATGTCGCCAGGGTGAAACAGGAAATGGACACAGAGCGGGGCAACCACTAACAGGGCTGCCCCAGCCCAGACCTTGCCAAGCCTTAGTAGTGACGGGTCCCACTCGCTGTAGCCTGGTTGCTTCTTCGCAAGGGCCTCGTTCCGGAAAGCGAGATATACAACGAAGGCAGCGATGACAAAGGGCAAGAAGCGAGCCGAAAAATAAGTGTAGAGGCTCAGTCCTGTGCAGATGCCCGCCGCAGCCGCCCACCTCCAGCTCCGAGTTCGCAGCGTCCTCCAAACCAATGCCACCGCCAGGGCCACAAAAAGTGGGAGCATGTTGACCCGGTAGCTCTCACGGCTGAGGTGGAGGTGCCAGTAAGAGCAGAACGTGGCAGCAGCAGCTAACCACGCGATACGCTGGGCCATCGCTGGACTAGAAGACCACTTGCCATACAGAAACAGCTCGCGGAATGCCCAGTAGGTAGCAAGCACCGTGCCCGTGCCAGCTACCGCCGCCACGATCCGCACCGTTTGGGCTGAGTGCCCCATGAAGAATTGGAAGGCGGCAACCACAATCATAAAGAGCGGCTCGCGCCCACCGAATTCCGAGTAGAAGACGCGGAAGTCTCCTTCGAGGATGGCAGCGGCGGTGAGCCCGACCACCGCCTCATCAAGATGAAGACCCGGAGGGAGTTCGTCTGATCGCCACAGCCGTAACACGAACGTGAGGAGCGCCAGCACTGCAAGCCCTATTGCAGTCCACCGGCCAACCGCCTCTGCGTCCGCGCCCGCACCAACCGCCAAGGCCTCCTCCTCTACCCACCGCTTGGCTGATGGAGGCTGACCGAACCGTGCAGCCACTTGCCGACCATGCGACCTAGCTCATAGCGGCGGCACTTCCGCATGTCGGCCGGCGGCAGCGATTTGAGGAACAGCCGGCCGTAGCGTTTGGTCAGCACGCGGCTGTCGAGGATCACCACCACGCCGCGGTCGGTCGTGCTGCGGATCAGCCGCCCAAACCCCTGCTTGAGCCGCAGCACCGCTTGGGGCACAGCGTAGCCCATGAAGGCCTTGTCGCCGTATTGCTCCTCAGAGCGGGCGGCGAAGATCGGATCGGTCGGGACAGTGAACGGCAGCTTGACGATCACCAGGCACGTCAAGGCCTCGCCAAGCAAGTCCACTCCCTCCCAGAACGAGTTGGTGCCCAGCAGGACGGTGCCCGGCGTCGTGCGGAAGCGTTCGAGCAGTTGGGCACGCGGCCCGTCCACCCCCTGCGCCAAGATCGTCAAGTCGCGCAGCGCGGACCGCAAGGCCATGTACGCGCCGCGCAGCGCGGCGTGCGAGGTGAAGAGAATGAGCGTCTGGCCCCCGGACGACCGGCAGATGTCCTGGAGCGCCGCGTGCAGCGCGTCGGCATAGGCCGGCGCAAACGGCGGCGGCAGATCGCCGGGCACGCACAGCAGCGCCTGACGCCGGTAGTCGAACGGCGAGGCCACCGCCAGGCACGACGTATCGCGCTCCAACCCCAGCCGTTCCAGCACGTAGCGGAAGCTACCGCCGACCTGCAATGTCGCCGAGGTCATAATCACGCAGTCGCAGGTGGCAAAGAGCGTCTGCTTCAGTAGCTCGCCCACGTCCAGCGGCGCCGCCCGCAGCGTCACGCCGCGCCAGTCTGCCTCCAGCCAATAGATCATGTCCGCCTGCGGCGTAGCGATGATCGCGTCAAGACTGGCGCGGGTATCGCTCACCTCGCGCTCGGCACCCTGAATATCGCCGAGCTTCTCGTCCAGCTCCTCGCTCGCGCCGCGAAAGTCGGCCAGAACACCGTGCAGCCGGGTCATCGCCTGCCCCAATACGACCAACCCCTCGCCCAGCGCCACCCATGCCTCCTCCACGCGCTCCCAGGCTTCCGTCCGGCGATTGCCCGCGGTCAGCCGCAGCTGGCGGTCGCCCGACCGCTGGACGTACTGACCGATGGCGTCACCGTTGCCCCGGCCGGACTCTCCAGCCTCGCGGGCAAAGCTCTGCACCGCATCGAACAGGTTACGGACCAGCGGCACTACCGCCTCGACGGCATCGTGCGCCGGCTGCGTGAACTCGGCGGCACGCTCGCGCAGTGCCGGTCCGCCGCTCACCAGTAGGAGCGAGTGGATGTCACCGAACAGCCCCCCATACCGCCCTTGACCGATCTTCAGACTGAGCCGCTGCAACAGGCCGAGCAGTGCGTGTTGCTCCAGACGCAGGCCAAGCTGATCGGTCGCTTCCTCCTCCAGGTGATGGGCCTCGTCAATGATGAGGTCGTCATACGCCGGGAGCACCTGGTTCTCCAGCGCAATGTCGGCCAGCAGCAGGGCATGGTTGACAATGACGAGGTGGGCCGCCTCGGCGTGCCGCCTGGCCCGCGCCAAAAAGCACACGCCCTGGCGATGGTAGCGGCAGAGTTGCGGCGTGCAGCTGTCCGCGTCCGCCGCGACCTGCGCCCACGCGCCCAACTCTTCATCCGCGAGCGCCAATTCCTGTCGGTCGCCGGTCTGCGTCTCCCGCAGCCAGAACAGGATGCGCGTCGCAAAGAACAGTTCGTCTTTGGCGTGCGTGGTATCACGGAGGAAGCTGCGCCACCGCCGCAGACAGAGATAGTTGCTGCGCCCCTTGGCCACGGCCGCCCGGAACGGCCGCGGAAGCGTCTGCTGGAGCAGCGGCACGTCCTTCTCGTGCAGCTGCATCTGGAGATTGATCGTGTTCGTGGACACCACCACCCGCCGGCCGTTGGCCACGGCATACAGCACCGCCGGCACGAGGTACGCCAGCGACTTGCCAGTGCCCGTCCCCGCCTCCACGAGCAGGTGATCGCGCCGGTTCAGCGTGTCGGCCACCGCCTGCGCCATCTCCCGCTGCCCGGCCCGATCCTCATACTCGGCAAGGGCAGACGCCAGACGACCGCTAGGCCCCAGCACACTCGCCACCGCGTCCACATCAACCGGCTCGATCCGACTAGCCGGCCGCAGCGGCTCCGGAGGCACCATCATCTCGCCTAGCAGCTCGGTCGGGTCCGCCTGCTCGCTCGCCGTCCCCTCGCCTTCCGGCGCACCGTCCCGGTCGGGTACGTCACCGTCGGCGGTGAAAGCGCGTTGCAGCCCCCGACGCAGCGCCGCCTGAAAGAAGTCCGCCTCGGCGGTATCCGTGCGCCCCAGCAGTCGCACGGCTTCCTCTAGCAGCCGCACATCCAGCGTATCGGCATGGCGGACCAGCGCCCGATAGACCGTGCCGGCCTCCTCGGCCGCCGCGCGGGCTTCATCGGGTGGCGCGTCGGGCAGCGCGATGCCGAGGGCCGCGCCGAGCCGCCGCCGCTCGCCCCGGCCAATCGTCGGGAACAGCAGCGTCGCCACCGACCACAGGTCGAGCGGCGTGGTCGGCAGCGGGAGCATCGCGGCGCTCTCGGCAGCCTCGGCATCCGCCACCAGCCAGACCGTGCGGTCCTGGCCGACGAAGAAGGCGAGCGCATCCGCCGGGTCCGGCTCGATAGCCTGCCGCCGTCCCCGACGGGATGCCGGCGGCGGCCGCCACCACGTTGGCTGGTCGGCGTCGGCAGTGATACGCAGCGCCGCCACCGCACCAGGTTCCGCCAGCGCCGCGAGCATATCGGCGCGCCCAGGCGCCACGCCGACGGCCACGACCGCCTCGCTCGTGTCGAGCAGTGCCTCGGCCGGCGAATCAAGAGTACCTGTCACGAGCGTTGCCTCTCGTCACCCTCAGTCCCGCCAAGCGGCAAGCAGGTCGCGGGCCGCCGCCGCGGCGCGGGCGCGGTGGCTGATGGCATTCTTTTCCTCCGGGGATAGCTCCGCCATCGTGCAGCTATGCTCTGGCAGCCAGAACACCGGATCGTAGCCGAAGCCATGGGTGCCGCGTGGCTCCGAGGCTATCAACCCTTCAACCGTCCCCTCGACGCTCCCCACCAACGATCCGTCGGCGGCGGCCACCGCGATCACACAGCGAAATCGCGCCGTGCGCTCGGCAGTCGCAACCCCGCGTAACCGCTCCAACAGCAAGGCCATCCGCTCGGCGTCAGTGGCGTCCTCACCGGCATACCGCCGCGACCGCGTGCCCGGCAAGCCGCCCAGCGCATCCACCTCCAGCCCGGAATCGTCAGCCAACGCCGCCACCCCCGCCGCCTTCGCAAACGCCCGCGCCTTGAGCACAGCGTTCTCGGTAAAGGTCCGTCCCGTTTCGGCCACGTCCAGCGTCAGTCCGAGGTCCTTGGGCACCTGGAGCACAAATGGCGAGCCGGCGAACAGCGCACGATATTCCGCGAGCTTATGGGCATTGTTCGAGGCCAGCAGCAACCGGCGTCTCGGCCGAGCAGTCGCAGTCACACGCGGATTATAGCGCCTCTTATGGCGCCTCACCCCTTGCCGGTGGCTAGTGGTCAGTGGAGCGGGGGAATCTGCCGGAGGCGGGCGAGAGCCGTAGGGGCGCAGCATGCTGCGCCCGTCCCCCCGTCGCAACGGGGGGACCATAGGGGGGCCAGGACCCTACTCTGTGTGCTCTGTGGCAGGTTGGGCGCGGGGAAACGTCGCCGCTGGGCGCAGGTCAGGCCGGCGGCAACCCCAACAGCCGCGCCGCGTTCCCGCCCAGTACGGCCGCGGCTGCCTCTGGTGGGAGACCGGCGTCGCGCCCGTAGCGCAGCATACGTCGCTGGCTCAGGAGCCGGTAGTCGCTGCCGAAGAGCACCCGGCCGGGCGCGAGGTCGTGCAGCCGGGCTACCGCTGCGGGCCGGTAGAGATAGGCTGCTGCCGCCGTGTCGTAATAGACCTGCGCCGTCAGCGCCGCGACCTCCGGCATCAGCTCGTAGAACGCGAAGCCGCCACCGCAATGCGCCAGGATCAGCGGCACACCCGCCGCGAGGCGCAGGAGACCGTAGAGCCGCTCCGGGGTCGTCCCGCCCTTGCCGCGGTACGAGTGCCCGACCGGCTCGCTGGCGTGAATCAGGATCGGCAACTGAAGCGCCCGACAGACTTCGAGTAGCGGGCCGACGGCGGCGAGGTCGTCAACGGCAAACGCTTGCCCGTCCGGGTAGAGCTCGCCTACACCCCGGCACCCCGCCGCCGCGCAGCGCTCGACCTCGCGGGCGGCCGCCGCGCCGGCCAGGGGCTGCACAGTACAGAAGGGCACTATTTTGCCCCCAGAGCTACTTCCAGCCGCAATGAGGGCGTCGTTCTGCTCGACGCAGAGGGCCTGGTCCCGCCAACCGAATCCCACTGCCACCGACACGTCCACTCCGCTGCGCGCCATCTCCGCCGTGAGGTCGGCGGCAGTGGCCAGCCGCGGCCGGGGACCGGGGTTGAGCAGCGCAAACCAGTCATCGCGCTCCCGGTAGGTCTCCGGCCTCGCAACGACCTCCGGCGAGAAGACGTGGGCATGGCTATCCACAATCCGAGGCCGACCCATTACTGCCAGTCTCCCGATACCAGCCGCGCGGCGTGCGCCGCCACCCCTCCCGCTTCAATGCCGCGAGGCGCGCTCGCTGCCGCTCAAACCACGCCCCACCAACCAGCACAATCCCATGATCCACCGCTTCGAGCGCAGTCAGATGCGCCTTAGACAGCATCGCCGCGAACTCATCCGGCGTGTAGCCAATGACCTGGATGCACGCTTCACTCACCGGAGCGGCACCACCTACATCCACTTGCTCGTGCAGTTCTGGCGCAGCGACACCAACTCTGCGCGCGTCGCCCAGGATGTCCAGGCGGTCGAACCAGTCATCAGGCAGTCCGTCGGCTACTACGATTATGTCAATATCGCTGTGCCGACGCGCCGTACCCCGCGCTACCGAGCCGTAGAGGATCACCGCCGCCGGTGGTGGACGCAGCGCCGCTGCCACCCGCGCCGCGTAGGCCTCCGCCACTCGCCGCCCGCTGACGGATTGCTCTGACGGCCGGCCCACCAACGCCACTACGCCCTGTTTCGCGATCATGGTGCTGACGACGCCTCCTTGATCTGCCGCCGGGCATACGCGACCACAGCCCGCGCATCCGTATGGGCAGTGGTAGCCAAGTCCTCATCGTAGAAGTCGGTTGGTGTGCCGGCCGGGAAAGCATCCGGGTAACGCGCCGCAATGTAATGGTGATCCAGCCGGCGCGCCGCGGCGCGAAGCTCCGGGTCAACAGTCCAGCCGCGGCGCTCTAGGTCATCCACGAGCGCCAGGACCGAGTGACCCCACGGGTCCGCATCAATGAGATAGATGAGTGCCTTGAGCGCCTTCTCAGCGGCCTGCTGGCTGTAGAACGCGCATGGGTTGTACCGGCCGCTGGTCAACAGCACAGCGGCTGTGGCCACGTCAGCCTCGGCCTCGGCCAGCCAACGCTCGGCATCGTCGCGTGTCATCTCCTGAATCGTACACTGCTTCCAAGCACTCATGTTAGATGCGGCATGACACTAACGTAGACTAGGCCAAGGGAGTGTCTTATGCTAATGCAGCTTGCACCCACTGTGTACGCTTGGTCCGAGCCACACGGCACCCCGGAGCGGCGCTACCAATGGTACAGCTATGCAATCCGTGTGGCGGAGGCCAAGGTTCTCGCGCTCGTAGACCCACTCGCGGCGTCGGCGGATGAAATCCGAGCGTTAGAAGCACTCGGACCACCAACCCACGTGCTCCTCACCTGCAACTGGCATCTTCGCAACGCCGAGGCCTGCCGCCGCCGCTGGGGCAGCCGCATCCTCATTCATCGGTCCGGGCTCGCCGACGCCGAGGCGCCGATAGACGGCGCCTTCCACGATGGCGCTGAATTCTGGGGCATCGTGAAGGCCATCCACCTCCCGGGGCTAAATTGGCCTGAAGAGACGGCCTTCCTGATCGCCAGCGGCGGGGGAGTGCTCATTGTAGGCGATGCGTTCTGCGGCGGCCGAGCAGATATCGGAATTCCGGACGGCGATGTCGGTAGGTCCACCACCTTCACCATTCCCTCAGCCAAGCAGCACCAGGCGTGGCTGAGTGCCCAACACCTCCTGTCCCAACCATTCGACTGCATGTGTTTTGGGCACGGTTCACCCATCCTGCACAATGCCAAGGCGGCTCTTGAGCGTTTTATCACCCACGACGATCTGTTGACACCGGCAACTACCAGGTCCTGATGTCTTGCGCCAAGTGGAGGTGGTGAGGGTTTTGCCCGCTATTTGCTTGCCGTTCAGGCCAGCGTTCCATCCCACCCAGGCTAGTGCGCTATTCCAGCAGCCAGCCGCGTTGCCACAGCAACTCATCCCCCAGCGCCCCCAGTTGTACCGCCTGCGGGGTGCCGGCGTGCTCCGGGTAATACTCCAAGCGGGCACGCTCGAAGTATTGAACGGTGCGGACCCGGCCGGACCGGTAGTGGTCCGCTTCCTGAAGCTCACCGGAGATCGGATACCCGAACATTTCCACACCGCCGTGCGCCTCGAAGAACTTCAGGAGGGCAAAGTGGACACCGTGCCCGGTTTCAGGGAAGAAGCGCCGGTCCGGCCCGGACTCGAACGGCTCGCCGGTTGGGAACGGCCGTTGGGACTGCGTGACGAGCACGCCGAGTGGCGCCAGCTGCACCTCACGCTCGGTCCCGGCATGTTCCGGGTAATACTCGAAGCGAGCGTGCTGAAAATACTGGACCCGTCGTCCATCCTCATCAAACTCCCCGGTACGTGGATAGCCAAACGTGTCCACGCCGCCGTGTGCCTCGAAGAACCGCCGGAACGCATAGCCCACGTTATGCCCCGTCTCCTCGAAGTAGGTGAAGGCCGGGTGGTCCACGCGCGCGGCACGATCGGTCGGGAGGACACCACCACCGAGCGCGATCTCCGCCCATAGTGGGTCCCCAACCCAGTTGCCATCCGGGTCTTGTAGCTGCCAGACGGTCCGGTTGGTATCCAACTCCTGTGGCGCAACCATTGGGACCTTGATGGCCACATCGTGCCCGGCCGCGACCGGATGTGGTAAGCGAATACTGGGCACCGTGCCCCACTCCCCGCCGCTGCGATAGGCCAGACGATACTCCGGGGACCACACTTGCTTGCCAAAGTTGCGTATGAGCCAGGTTTTGGTGAACGACCGGCCCGGTCGGAGTCGGGTCCCGTCGGGAATAGTCAGGTCGCTCACGAAGATCGCGTCGTCCACGCCTTGTACGTAAGCGACAAGCCCGCGAGCGATCCCTTCCGCGGTCCGCTCACGGAAGGGGGTCTGCGCGAGACGAAGCGCTTCATCCTCGTTGGTCAGAAACCCCGTTTCAACGAGCACCGCCGGCATTCGGGCGGCACCGAGGACCCAGAACGGTGCCGAGCGGGCGCCAAGACTGGTCTGCCCGGTGGCTGAGACCAACTCCCGCTGCATGGCGCGAGCAAGCCGATGGCTCCGCATCACCAACTGTGGGCTGCGGTCGGCGTCGAACTTATACCCGTCCGCCGGCCCAAAGAACGTCAGGATACCCGACAATTTCGGGCTGGTACTGGCATCGGCGTGAATACTCACGAAGATATCGGCTCCAGCGCGATTGGCAATGTCGGCGCGGGCCTGGAGCTCGTCTCTTTCGTGTGCGTGCGGTGGCAGTACGCTCCCGACATCGTCGCGCGTCAAGATGACGCTGGCGCCCAACTGCTCCAGGATCGGCCGCAGCGACTTGGCGATCTCCAGATTGACGGCAGCCTCGCGCTGACCGAAGTGCATCGCGCCAGGATCGTTTCCACCGTGCCCCGGATCGAGGACGACTTGCAGAGCGGCCAGCGGCCGGCCGCTCAGAGCAACGAGCGCCGGGAGCGTGGGGCGTGTGGGCGGCATGGTGGCCACGGCCAACTGGGAACGCTGCAGACCGGCCGTGGAGCGACCAAACCGCTGCTCCCACGTCGGCCGATCCACCACGAAGCGCCCATAGTTGCCACCGTTGATCCCGAATAGCTCCACGTCGCTAATGGAGTGAATGTGGAGCAGCCGCGGCTCCGCCCAGTCGTGCTCCCACTTGACCAGGTAGATCGGATCGCCATCCTTGAGCAAGCCGGCCGAAAGCCAGGGGTCCCCGCGGGTGAGCCGCCAGAGCTGCTCCAGAGTGACCTCGACGCGGCTCTCGCGCCCCCAACGGACGTACTTGTCGGCCAAGGCCCGTGTATCGCCGGCCCAATGCAGTACCCCTTGCCGGTCCGCAATCCACAAGTGCGGCGTGCCCCGGAGGGCGACCACCGTCCCGTGCGCGAACGTGCCTTGCGCTTGCGCCACTGGTGCCGCAGCAACTCGGCCGATGAGGGCACCGGCGACGATAAAGACGATGAGCCATGTCCGCATGTTCATCAAAGGGGGGCGTCCTTCCCTGCGGCGGGCGTCGGTGCGAGGGGCAGGAAGACCACCGCCGCACGCGCCCGGACCGGTAGTGCGCGAGGTCTAAGGCCTGTCTTAGTCCAGACGATGCCGGGTGGTCGAGAGTTGCGACAGCGGCCGATTGGGTAGCCGGTCGACCGACGCTGTGCTGCACGCTGCCCACCGATGCGCTACCCTGCATCCGAGACCGGCAGCAGGCGAGCAGTAGGCGAGCAGCAACGATGACCCCATCGAACGATCAGCAGGCAGACCGTCGCCCGGCGAGCACGGAGCGCGCTACTCCGTCGCGGGCTACCACGCCCGCCGGTGCCCAGGCCATCGCCCGCCTGCACCACAGCATCACCCGACTACACAGCATTGCAGTCGGGTTTTGGCTGCTTGCCGCTGCCGTGACGAGTGTGCTCATCCTCGCTGATGTGGGCTTGCCCCCCTATGTACCGGTCGTGAGCCTCATCATCGCTGCCATCCACGGCCTCTTCCTCGCACTCCACCGCTGGCTGGCCCACCGTGCCCGGAGCAAAGCCACCGTCGCGACACACGAGGAATAGCCAGCTCGTCCCGCATCATCCGCTGAACTCTGAACTAGAGAGTGCGGCACGAGTCAGCTACTCGCCACCAACGTAGGACGGGGACGAGCCGGCGGCCGGGTTGTGCGGTCCGCACCGCTTTAGCGTGCAGCCGGCTGTGCCGCACGAGCGCTCAGGAGGAGACCATATTCCAGGCTGTCGGCGAGGGCTTGCCAGCTAGCCTGGATGATATTGGTGTGGCTACCCACCGTGCTCCACGTCTGGGGGCCGTTTGTGCTCTCGATCAGCACCCGTACCGTCGCTGCCGTGCCGGAGCCGGCGTCAACGACGCGCACCTTGTAGTCGGTGAGGCGGATAGCGGCCAACTGGGGATAAAACGATAGTAGCGCCTTTCGCATCGCGTCGTCGAGCGCGTTGACCGGGCCGTTGCCGTGCCCGGCCGTGTGCTGTACCTCATCACCGACGCGGATTTTGACGGTCGCCTCGGCAATCACCTCTTCCCGCCGCCGGTGGGTCTCGACCACGATGAGAAAGTCCTCTAGCTCGAACGGCCGCCGATAGTCGGCCTGCCGCCGCCGCACGAGCAGGTCAAAGGACGCCTCGGCCCCCTCAAACTGATAGCCCTGGTGCTCTAGCTGTTTGACACGCTCGACAATATCGCTCGTCTCCACGCCGTCGGTCAGCTCAACGCCCAACTGGTCCAGTTTGGTCGCGATGGCCTTCCGGCCGCTCAACTCCGAGATCAGAATACGCATGTCGTTGCCGACCAGCGTCGGATCGCTATGCTGGTAGCTCGTGCTGGACTTCATCATCCCGTCAGCGTGGTAGCCGGCCTTATGAGCGAACGCGCTATGGCCGACGTAGGGCAAGTGCGGGTCCAGGGCGACATTGGCCAACTCCGCTACGAATCGGGCACTCTCCGTGAGCCAGGCCAGCTGCTCCTCCTTAACGACCGGCATCTCCATCTTGAGCACCAGATTGGGGATGATCGAGCACAGGTTGGCATTCCCACAGCGTTCCCCATAGCCGTTGATGGTGCCCTGGACATGGGTCGCTCCCGCCCGCACTGCCGCCAGCGAGTTGGCCACCGCCAGCTCGGCGTCGTTGTGGGCATGAATCCCGAACGTGCCGGTGTAGTCACTTTGTCCCGCTTCAACGGCTTGGCACACTATCGCAGTGATGTCCTCGGTGAGCATCCCGCCATTCGTATCGCACAGCACGAGACATTCTGCGCCGGCCGCGGCGGCTGTGTGCAGGCAAGCCCGCGCATACGCCGCGTTCTCCCGCCAGCCATCGAAGAAGTGCTCCGCGTCATAGAACACCCGCCGGCCGTGCGCGCGCAGAAACCGGATCGAGTCCCCGATCATCGCCAAGTTCTCGTCGAGTGTCGTGCCCAACACGTGGCGCACGTGGCGCTCCGAGTTCTTGCAGACCAGCGTGCAGACACCTGCCTCCGTATCCAAGAGCGCCTGCAAGTTGGGATCGTCCTCGGCCCGATTAGTCTTGTAGCGCGTGCTGCCGAACGCCGTGATGGTGGCGTGCTGCCAGGTCATCGCCCGCGCACGCGCAAAGAACTCTTGGTCACGCGGATTAGAGCCGGGATACCCGCCCTCGATGTAGTGGATACCGAGTTGATCGAGGCGCTGGGCGATCTTGAGCTTGTCTTCCAGCGAGAGCGTCAGCCCCTCGCGCTGACAGCCATCGCGCAGCGTCGTATCGTACAGCTCTACTTCAGACTTCATCAGCACCTCACGCCAATTTCATGTCCTAGTCGTAGCACTACCAGCGGATTATGCGAATATGACGCGCCCCTTGGGTTCAGGGACAGATCGCCCCAGTTCCCGCGCAGTCTCAATCCACTCCCGAATGACAACCTCCGCAGCAACGAGGGCATCCTGGCGTGTTGGCCCATCGGCCGCGCATCCGGGCAATTCCGGGACTTCAGCGATGAAGGCCTCGTCTTCATCGCTCCAATAGATGATGACCTCATATCTAGTCATAGTCTCGATCTGTTCCTCCGAGCCTGTACCTTAGAATCACACCGCGTACCTGTTTGACCTGATAGGGTTTGGCCTCTGCCCCTTTGGGTTGCAGATTCAGAATCTCATCCACACCGACCCTAGTAAAGAGGTGATGACTACCACGAATCCGCTCGTCAAACCCCAGGTCATGCAGCAGTCTACGCAAGCCGGCGAAGGGAATGTTTGCATCCGAAGCGCCAAGAAGAATCCTGTTGAGTAATCGGGTACTTCGGCGAGATAACATCACCTCACCAACTGCCATCCTACCAAAGGATCAGTTCCCCCTACTCCGCTGCACCCTCTGGTGTCGTGATCGGCAGGCTGACGGAGCGGCGCTGCTCGTAAGCCGTGACCGCCGCCTCGTGCCGCAGAGTCAGGCCGATGTCGTCGAGGCCCTCCAGCAGGCAGTGGCGCCGGAACGGGTCCACCTCGAACGAGGCGATGTCGCCCTCTTCCTCGTCGGAGATGACACCTCGCTCCAAGTCCACCGTCAGCCGGTAGCCCGGCCGCTCGGTCGCCCGTGCCATCAGGTCATTGACGACCTCTTCCGGCAGGATCACGGGCAGGATGCCGTTCTTGAAGCAGTTGCTGTAGAAAATATCGGCATACGACGGCGCGATGATGGCGCGAAACCCGTAATCATCCAAGGCCCACGGCGCGTGCTCCCGTGACGACCCGCTGCCAAAATTGCGCCCAGCGAGCAGGATGGTCGCGTTCTCGAATCCCGGCCTATTCAGCTCGAAGTCCGGGTCCAGTGAGCCGTCGGGTCGGAAGCGCCAGTCATTGAACAGGAACTGCCCAAAACCGGTCCGCTCGATGCGCTTGAGAAACTGTTTCGGAATGATCTGGTCGGTATCTACGTTGGGCCGATCCAAGGGGACGACAACGCCGGTTTCACGCACGAATGGCTGCATGGCCGCTCACGCATCCTTTTCTATCACTCTGACACGCTAGGTTCCGTTGATATTTCCCGATCATTCCCGCGAAAGCAGGAATCCATGTCCCCCTGCCGCAGCGGGGGGACCATAGGGGGGCCAGCCTGACCCAAATGCCAACACAACCTAAGTCTGTACCACCTACGCTGCACTACCCACCCCACGGGCCACCGGCCACTACTCCGTCAGCTACTCCCACGCTCGAATATCCACAAAATGTCCGGCCGTGGCCGCCGCCGCGGCCATCTCCGGGCTGACGAGATGGGTGCGGCCGCCCTTGCCCTGCCGCCCCTCGAAGTTGCGGTTCGAGGTCGAGGCGCAGCGCTCGCCCGGCGCGAGAATGTCGGGATTCATGCCCAAGCACATCGAGCAGCCCGCATCGCGCCACTCGAAGCCGGCCGCCTCGAAGACCGCGTCCAGCCCCTCCGCCTCCGCCTGCCACTTGACCACGCCGGAACCGGGTACCACCATCGCTCGCACGCCGTCATGGACGCGCCGCCCACGGACCATGCGCGCGGCCGCCCGCAAGTCCTCAAGGCGTGCGTTGGTGCAGGAGCCGATGAACACCCGGTCAATGGCGATGTCCTCGATAGCCGTACCCGGCGTCAGCGCCATGTACTCCAGCGCACGCTCGGCGGCCCGCCGGTCGGCATCCGCCGCAAATGATCCCGGATCAGGCACCCGGCCCGTCACCGGCACGACCATCCCGGGGTTAGTCCCCCAGGTGACGTGCGGCGCGAGAGCGCCCGCATCGAGCCGCACCGTCTTGTCGTAGGACGCCGCCGGATCGGTGGGTAGCGCGCGCCAGTGCGCCACGGCCTCGTGGAAGTCCCGGCCCTTTGGTGCATGGGGACGCCCGTCCAGATAGGCAAAGGTGGTATCGTCCGGTGCCACCATGCCGACCCGCCCCCCGGCCTCGATGGACATATTGCAGATCGTCATCCGCGCCTCCATCGAGAGCGAGCGAATCGTCGAGCCGGTGTATTCGATGGCGTAGCCGGTCGCGCCGTCGGTGCCGATCTCGCCGATGGTGGCGAGGATCACGTCTTTCGCCGTGACTCCCAGCGGCAGCTGGCCCTCGATCCGCACTTCGAGCGTCTGCGGCCGGCTCTGCTGGAGGCACTGCGTCGCCAGCACGTGCTCCAGTTCCGACGTGCCGATGCCGAACGCCAGGTTGCCGAATGCGCCGTGCGTGGACGTATGACTATCCCCGCAGACGATGGTCATGCCCGGCTGTGTCAGGCCAAGCTCCGGGCCGATGATATGCACAATCCCCTGCTGGCGGTCTTGCAGGTCGTAGAGCGGGATGCCGAACTCGCGGCAGTTCTCGCGCAGCGTCTCGACCTGCTGCGCCGAGATAGGGTCGGTAATCGGCAGGTGGCGCTCGGCCGTCGGGACGTTATGGTCCAACGTGGCCAGCGTGAGGTCCGGACGACGCACGTGCCGCCCCGTCAACCGCAGCCCCTCGAAGGCTTGCGCCGACGTCACCTCGTGGACCAGATGCAGGTCTATGTAGAGGATCGCCGGTTCGCCCGGCGCCTCGTGGACAACGTGACTGTCCCAGACCTTGGCAAACAGCGTGCGCGGTTCGGTACTCATGGCTCTATACGGCCACCGCCTGCTCGGCGACCGACTCCACCTCCACGTTCATCTGATTATGTAAACCAAGCACGTCAACCGTCCCGTTGTGTTCCACATCGTGGCGGGCCAAGACCTTATTCACGGCGTTGAGGTAGGCCGCCGCACTCGCCACCACAATATCGGTGCTCGTCCCGCGACCGATAAACGTGTGCCCCTCCGACGCAATCCGCAAGGTCACTTCGCCCTGCGCTTCGACCCCCGGCGTGATCGCCTGCAACGTGTACTCCGTAAGTCGCGCCTCCACGCCGGTGATCCGCGAGATCGCGCGCACCACGGCATCTACCGGCCCGTCGCCGATGGCGGCGTCTTCAAGCACCTCGTCTTCCGTCTGGAGCTGCACCGTCGCGGTCGGCACGCTGTCGTTCCCCGTGACAACCTGAACTCGCACCAGTTCGTACATTTCCGGTGTGCGGACCATGTGCTGGCTGACGATAGCTTCCAGATCGCCGTCGGAGACGTCCTTCTTCTTGTCCGCCAACTCCTTGAAGGCCGCAAAGACCAGCGCAAAGTCGTCGCCGTCAAGCTCAAAGCCAAGCTCTTCCAGCCGTGACCGGACCGCGTGCCGGCCGGAAGTCTTGCCCAAAACCAGCCGGCTATCGTTACGACCAATGCTCTCCGGCGTCATGATCTCGTAGGTCGTGCGCTCCTTGAGCATCCCGTCCTGGTGCAGGCCGCTGGAGTGGGCAAACGCATTGGCGCCCACGATGGCCTTGTTGGGCTGCACGACGAAGCCCATATACTGGCTGACCATGCGGCTCGCCCGCCAGATTTGCTCGGTGTTGATGTTCGTCGTCGCCTGGTAGTAGTCCTGGCGCGTGCGAAGCGCCATCACGATCTCTTCGAGCGAGGCGTTACCGGCCCGCTCGCCGACGCCGTTGATCGTACACTCGATCTGCTCGGCACCTTCGTTCACCGCTGCCAGCGAGAGCGCCGTCGCCATCCCCAGGTCGTTGTGGCAGTGAACGGAGACCGCCACGTTCTCTACCCCCGGCACGTTCTCCATCACGTACCGCACCAGGTCGGCAAACTGTGGCGGCTGGTGGTACCCAAGGGTGTCGGGCACGTTGATGACCGTCGCGCCGGAGGCCACGGCGGCGCTGAATACCTCGCAGAGGAAGTCGGGGTCGCTGCGCGTCGCGTCCATCGCCGAGAATTCCACGTCCGACAGGAAGCGCTTGCAGTAGGCCGTGGCATCGCGAGCAATCTCGATCACCTGCTGGCGCGACATGTGCAGCTGATTTTGCAGATGGTTGTCCGAAGTGGAGATCACGATGTGCAGTCGGGGCGCCACCGCATCCTTCAGCGCCTGGTAGGTCGTCTCGATCTGGTCTTCCTTGAACCCGGAGAGCGCTGCGATCTGGCAGTCCCTCAACTCGCGGGACATCATCTCCACGGCCTGGAAGTCGCCCGGTGAGGTCGCCGGGAAGCCGGCCTCGATGATGTCCACGCCCAGTCGTTGCAGTTGGCGGCCTAGTTCCATCTTCTCCGGGAGGGTGAGCGAGCCGCCGGCAGCCTGTTCGCCGTCGCGCAGCGTGGTATCAAAGATTCGTATCTGACGCATCGTCACCACTCCCTTCTCTGCGTCTCACCCAAATGAGCTTGTAGGGGCGTCATTCATGGCGCCCCTCCCGTCATTCCCGCGAAAGCGGGAATCCAGGCTGCCCAGGGCACGATGAATCGCACCCCCACCAGGGTATATCGCTCGGACCAACCGCTACTTCGCCTCCAGGCCATGCATCATTGCGCGCAACTCTTTGCCTACCTGCTCGATAGGATGGGCCGCCTCACGCTGGCGCGTTGCCAGGAATGATGACCGCCCGGCTTGGTTCTCCAGAATCCACTGGCTGGCAAACTTGCCCGTCTGGATGTCTTCCAGGACGCCGCGCATCTTCTCACGCACGTGCTCGTCAATCACCCGCGGGCCGGAAGTGTAGTCACCGTACTCCGCCGTATCGCTCACCGAGTAGCGCATGTAGCTCAAGCCACCCTGGTAGAACAGGTCCACAATCAGCTTCAACTCGTGGAGCGTCTCGAAATACGCCGACTCCGGCTGATAGCCGGCCTCGACCATTGTCTCGTAGGCCGCCTTGATGAGCGCGGACACCCCGCCACAGAGCAGCACTTGCTCGCCGAAGAGGTCCGTCTCGGTTTCCTCTTGGAAAGTCGTCTCCAATACTCCGGCGCGAGTGGCCCCGATGCCCTTGGCGTAGGCGAGACCGTTCTCGTGCGCCTGGCCGCTCGCATCCTGTCCCACCGCCAACAGCGCCGGCACGCCACCACCGTCAACATAGACCTCCCGCACGCGATGGCCCGGCCCCTTGGGCGCCACCATGCTCACGTCCACGTAGGGCGGTGGCACGACCTGGTTGTAGTGGATGTTAAAACCGTGTGCCCACATCAGCGTCTGCCCCTCGCGCACATGGGGCGCCACTTCCTCGCGGTACAGGTCGCCTTGGATATGATCCGGAACCACGAACATCACGAAATCGGCGCTCCGCACGGCCTCGGCCACGTCGGCCACGTCGAGGCCCGCCTCCCGCGCCGCCGCCCGCGACCGGCTCTCCGCGTACAGCCCAACCACCACGTCCACGCCGCTCTCCTTCAGGTTGAGGCTGTGGGCGTGACCCTGACTGCCATAGCCCAGCACCGCGACGCGCTTCCCGGCCAGGCGACCCAAATCGGCATCGCCGTCGTAGTAAATCCGTGCCATACCTGCTCTCCTTCAGACCTACTCCCGCCTCCGGCCCGCTCCCAGGGGAAGGATAGGCGTTCTTGTGTGCCGCTACCCATCTCTTCCCGGCCCCCGGCATGGCGGCTTTCGCCGCAGTGACGAACGCCTGGACTCCCCTTCCCTGAAGGGAAGGGGCCGGGGGTTAGGTCAAATCATCCCTTTACGCGCTCCCGTTGACGCGGACAGCGCCGGAGCCGCGGGTCATGCTAATCCGGCCGGTCCGCACCATCTCCTTCAGGCCGAACGGTCGCAGCAGCCCGACGATAGAGTCGATCTTCTCGGACTCGCCCGTCACCTCGACTGTGAGCGAATCGCGCGCCAAGTCCACGATCCGCGCCCGAAAGATGTCCACCACCTGAGCAATCTCGGCGCGGGTGGACGCCGTGGCATTGACCTTAATCAAGGCCAACTCGCGGTCCACGGTGCGGTCGGTGGTGACATCCGAGACCTTGAGGACGTTGATCAGCTTGTAGAGCTGCTTGGTCACCTGGTCAACCTGCGTATCTTCGGCGTTGACGACAATCGTCATCCGGGACCGCTCCGGCGTATCGGTATGACCGACGGCCAAGCTCTCGATGTTGAAGCCGCGCCGCGAAAACAGGTTCGCGACGCGCTGCAAGACACCGGGCTGGTTCTCCACGAGGGCCACCAGTGTATGCTGCATCTCCCTTTGCCTCCGTCGTGGGCTAGACCCCGCCACCACCGGAACCGCTGGCCACCATCTCACGCATCTCATCCGCCGTGAGCGCGTCATCACTGGCCTGCGCCGGATCCTCTAGTGTCTCCTGGAGCGATGCGCCGGGCGGTACCATCGGCCACACGTTCTCTTCGCGCTCGACCCGGAAATCAATCAATACCGGACCGTCAATCCGTCGCGCCCACTCATAGGTAGGCATTACCTGATCGGTCGTCTCGACTACTCGGGCCGGGATACCGTAGGCCTCGGAAAGTTTCACGAAGTCCGGGTTCTGCATCTCCACCGCCATGTAGCGCTTCTCCCAGAACAACTCCTGCCACTGGCGCACCATCCCGAGGTAGCCGTTGTTGATGAGCGCAATGCGGATCGGCAGCCGCTCCTCGGCGATAACTGCCATCTCCTGCATCGTCATCTGGAAGCCGCCATCGCCGGTGACGCACCACACTTCCTCGTTGGGCCGCCCGGCCTGCACCCCGATGGCCGCCGGCAAGGCATAGCCCATCGGGCCCAGACCACCGGAGGTGATGTGGGTGTTGCGGCGGTCGAAGAAGTAATGCTGCGCCGCCCACATCTGCGCCTGTCCCACGTCCGTCACCAGGATGGCTTGCCCGTCGGTGGCGTGGTAGAGCTGCCGCAGGATCCACGGCGTACTCATCTTCTCCGTGAACTCCGGCAGCGCCAGCGACGGGTGGGCAATCCGCAACCCGTTGAGCTTTTGCAGCCAGTCCGGGTGCTCGTTCGGCTCGACCTCTGCGAGTAGCTGACCGAGCACTTCCTTGGCATCGCCCACAATCGGCACGGTCGCCTGCACGTTCTTGCCCAACTCGGCCGGGTCAATGTCAATGTGGATGATCTTGGCATACGGCGCGAAGGCGTTGAGCCGCCCGGTCACGCGGTCGTCCATCCGCATCCCCACCGCGACCATCACGTCGCACTCGCTGATCGCCATGTTGGCATAGTAGGTGCCGTGCATCCCCGGGAAGCCAAAGTGCAGCCGGTGCGTGTCGGGAAACCCGGAAATGCCGAGCAGCGTGGTAATGACGGGAATCTCCGTCTTCTCGGCAAACGCCAGCAGTTCATCGTAGGCGTCGGCGAGAATGATGCCGTGACCGGCCAGGATAATCGGCTTTTTCGCTTGACCAATGAGCTTGGCGGCCTGCCGGACCTGCCGCACGTTGCCACGCAGCGTCGGCTTGAAGCCCGGCAACTCAATGCCGTCCGGCTCCTCGTACTCCCCGTCGGCGGTTTGGATGTCCTTCGGGAAATCTATGAGCACCGGCCCCGGCCGCCCGGTGCGCGCGACGTGAAAGGCCTCTTTGACCACCCGGGCGATATCGCGCACATCCATCAGCTGATAGTTGTGCTTCGTGACCGGCATGGTGATCCCGGTGGTGTCGGTCTCCTGGAAAGCGTCGCCGCCCATCATGTTGGTTGGCACCTGCCCGGTCAGACAGACGATGGGCACCGAGTCCATCAGGGCCGTCACAATGCCCGTCACCATATTGGTCGCGCCGGGTCCGGAGGTCGCCATCGCCACGCCGACCTCACCGGTCGCCCGCGCATAGCCATCGGCCATATGGGCCGCGCCCTGCTCGTGGCGGCAGAGGATATGGCGCAGCTCGTAGTCACGCAGGAAGTTGTAGAAGGGCATAATGGCCCCACCGGGCTGCCCGAATACGACCGAAACCCCCTCCCGCACCAGCGCCTCGCAGAGGATTTGGGATCCGTTCAGTTTCATCGTTCCTTCCCTCCTGTGTACCCGCTGTGATCCGCCTCGGTCAACCGGCTCACTATTTCTCGCAGACCACCCCGTCACTGTCGCCATCACGCGCCGACGGGACGAGGGCTGCGGGGAAACCCCGGCCGGGACCTTTCGTACCCAACTGCCGCTCGACCCCGGCCGCCTCAGCCGCGTCACAACTCTCGAAAGACAGCACACGTGTCGGTGACGGTTCCGCAGTCGGTTGCACTGTCGGTTCCTGGGTTGCCGTCGGCCTGGGTGTTGGTTCCGTAGTCGGTTGCACCGTTGGCTCCTGAGTTGCCGTCGGTTTCGGCGGCGGCTCCGGCGTTGGTTCCGTAGTTGGCTGCACTGTCGGCTCCTGGGTTGCCGTCACCGTCACCCGATACTGCTCTGGGACGAGTGTGGACCCAGGCTTGACATGACCGGCCTCGTTCATGGCCTGATTGACCTGGACCTCCCGACCGTCCTTTTCGACATAGACGTAGGCCAGCAACCGCCCAAAACTGTCTCGACCGTTGCCCTCCGCGTAGTTGATCTCCAGACGAGCCATTCCCCCGACCAGCAACTCCTGATTGAACCGGCGGGCCTCGTCGTACCCCGGCTGGCCCCTCTCCGGCGTATCAACGTCCCGATACCGGACCCTTTCTTCGACCTCACGGTAGCGAACGACGATGGTATCTCCGTCAATGACCCGTACAACCGGGACAATGTTCTCGTTCGGCGTCGGGACGGCCTCAGGTGGCTGGGCCTCACCGCAGGAACCCAGAAGCAATGCCCCGACAACAACCGCTATGACGATGACGAACCTACGGTGGCGAGCCACCAATCCACCCTCGGCAATCACAGTCACTATAGCGTTCCTCCCTCTGATTTCACAACACGGTTGCACAATTCGGGACAGTCGCAGCGCAAAAAAAGTCTCCCACCCGAGGGGCGAGAGCTTACTGGCGATTCCCGCGATACCACCCTACTATTGGTGCAGCGAGCACACACGGCCGACCGGCACGACATCTGCGGTGTCCAAATTACCGCCTTGAGAATCAGAAAACCCCCGTCCCGAGGACGAGGGCTGCGAATCGACGCTCCCGCGGTACCACCTCAGATTGTGGGCAGCCGCCCGGCTTGCCACACCATCTCGTAACTCTTGTAACGGATGCCTTACGGCTCGTCTGCTACTACTCTGCGCCGCCTACACGCCGGAGCACTTTCGTAGCAGCAACTCGGAGGCGAGTTCGAGGCACGATACTACTCGTCACTTACACTCCCGCCAGCTCGCACCAACCGCTGACTCTCTGAAGGAGGGTAAGTAGCCTCTACTACTCCCCGTCATCGCTTCGTATTGAGTTTGTAAACGGCCCCGGCGGAGCATACTCCGCACCACTGCCAAGTATAGCCTGGCCCCGCCACGCTGTCAATGTGACCCTGCTACCGTTACCGGCCGCTCCCTACTGCACGCTGACTACCTCGCCATTACCGGTTGCCGTGGTGAACGAGGTATCGCGGGCCACGTGACTCACGTCCTTGATCCGCTCAATCCGTTGGATCAGACGCACTAGCTGATTCACGTCCGTGACCTCAACCGTGACAAAGAAGGTGGCCGCCCCGCTCTCGGTCGTCACTCGCAAGTCCACAATGTTGATCTTGTCCTCGGCCACAATCGTGGTCACGTCCCGCGCCAGCCCCGGACGATCCCCGGACTCTACACGCAGGGTAATCGGATAGACCTGCTGGTGAGTTGCGCCCCACTCGACATCAATCAGCCGCTCGCGCTCCTCGGTGGACCGCACATTTGGACAGGTATGGCGATGCACGGTTAGGCCCCGTCCGCGCGTGATAAACCCCACAATCGAATCACCAGGCACCGGGTTACAGCAACGCGCGATGCGCGTGAAGAGATCACCCACGCCGGAGACGGTCACGCCAGCGGTGGGCGGGCTGCTCGGCACACCCAGCACTTGCGGGGCCTCGACCTCAGGCACTTGCAGGCCGAACTTGCTGACCACCTGATGCGGACTGAGGCCGCCATAGCCCACGACCGCGAACAGCGTCTCCACACTGGCCACCCGCAGCTCCGCGGCAGCGGCCGCCAGGGCCTCCGGCTCGATGCTGCTAAGCTCCGGCAAACCGAGCCGCTGGAGCTCCTTCGCTACCAACTCCCGGCCGCGGGCCGCGTTCTCCTCCCGCTGCTGCCGCTTGAACCACTGTCTGATCTTCGAGCGCGCGTGAGTGGTGCCGACGACGTTCAGCCAATCTCGACTAGGGCCGCGGTCAGGCCGCCCAGTCAGGATTTCGACGATGTCGCCATTCTGTAGCTGATACTCCAAGGCCACCAGCCGCGAGTTGACCCGTGCGCCCGCATAACGATGCCCCAAATCGGTATGGATGCGATAGGCGAAGTCGAGCGGGATAGCACCGGCCGGCATTTCTTTAATGTCGCCGCGCGGGGTGAAGACAAAGACCTGGTCCTGGAAAATGTCCGTTTTGAGTGCTTCTACGAAGTCCTCAGCGCCCACCTCACCCTGCCACGCCATCAACTGCCGGAACCACGCGAGCTTCACATCGAACTCTTCGTTGATGTGCTGCCGCCCCTCTTTGTAGCGCCAGTGGGCAGCGATGCCGTACTCGGCGATCTGGTGCATCTCCTGGGTGCGGATCTGCACCTCCAGCGGCTGACCCGCCGGACCGATGACGGCCGTGTGGAGCGACCGATACATATTCGGCTTGGCGCGCGCGATGTAATCGTCGAACTCGCCGGGGATCGGGGTCCATAACCGATGCACGACGCCGAGGGCCGCGTAGCAATCCGCTTCCGAATCCACTAACACCCGCACCGCGAGCAGGTCGTACACCTCTTCGAACGGCACGTTTTTCCGCAGCATCTTGCGGTGGATGGAGTAGAGGTGCTTCGGCCGACCGCTCACCTTGGCCTCCAGGTTCATGGAAGCCAGTTCGTCACTCAAGATGGCCAGCGCGTGGTGGACGTAGCGCTCGCGCGTCTCGCGCCGCATTGCCAGCAGGCGCTTCAACTCCTGGTACCGCTCGTAATCCAGGTAGTAGAACGCGCCGTCCTCCAGCCGCCACTTCAACTCCCAGATACCGAGCCGGTGGGCCAGCGGCGCGTAGATCTCCAGGGTTTCTTGCGCGATCCGCCGCCGCCGCTCGATGGAGAACGGCTCCAGCGTGCGGATGTTGTGCAACCGGTCACACAGTTTGACCAGCACCACGCGGATGTCCTGCGCCATCGCTAGGAACATCTTGCGGAGGTTTTCGGCCTGCTCTTCCTCCAGCGTTTCCCAGGCAATCCGGGTGAGCTTGGTCACGCCGTCAACGAGCAGCGTGATCTCCTTGCCGAACCGGGCCTCGATCTCACCGAGCGTGAGCGCCGTATCTTCCGGCACGTCGTGCAGCAGACCGGCCGCTACGGTCGCGCAGTCCAGGCGCAGCTTTGCCAGCTCCAGGGCCACGGCGAGCGGATGCTGGACAAACGGCTCACCCGACCGCCGCACTTGGCCGTCGTGCGCGGCCGCGGCCATATTGTAGGCCCGGCGCACAACCGCGGCCTCGTCTTCCGGAAGATAGCTCCGCAACTCGGCGAGCAGGTCGTCCAGCCGCAGCGTACCTTCAGGAGTTTGCGCCTGGGCAGCCCCGTTCAGGTCGTGCTCGACCTCGACGGCTTCTTCAATGTGGATTGCCACCCAACTGCCTCCGCCCCCACACTCGCCGGCAGCACCTTACGGTGGCCGGACCAATGACGGCACCTCCCCACGCGACCGATTATATCAGGCGCTACCAGGGCCACGGTGCCCGGTAGGGGCACCTTACTCCGGCTCGTCGGCGGCTGGCAGCACCCGACGGCCACGCCAGAGGTAGAGCGTCGCCAAAGAGCGGTACGGCTGCCAACGCGCGCCGCGCCGCCGCACTGCACCCTCGTCAGGCATGGCCGGCAGGCGGTCGAGGCGCTGCACCGCCTTGCGAATCCCGAGATCGCCGGCCGGAAGGATGTCCGGTCGGCCCAGCGAAAACAGCAAATACAGCTCCGCCGTCCAGCGGCCGATGCCCTTGACGGCCGTCAGCTCCGCCACGGCCGCGTCGTCGCCGAGGTTCGTGAGTCGTTCCAGATCGAGCCGCCCGTCGGCCACCCGCGCCGCCAGATCAAGCACGTAACGGGCTTTGGCGCGGGAAAGTCCGGCTTGGCGCAATTCCTTCAGTGTACTAGCGAGGAAGTGGCGCGGCTCAAATAGATAGCGACCATCCTCGCTAGTAGCGGTCGCGGTAGACTGGGTGGCCACCCGTGCGAAATAGCCGATCTCGACGGCCGTGGGCACCTCAAGCCGATCCGCCACTCGCGCGAGGATAGCATCGGCCGCCTGGACGGAAATCTGCTGTCCAACAATTGCCGCCACCAAGGCGCCGAATCCCTGCTCCCACTGCGGGATCGTGCCGAGCGGCCCGACTCCATCGAGTATGGCGCCCAGTGCGCGATCTACGCGCCGGAGATGCGCCACACCGGCCCGCCGGTGCGCCGGATCGTGGAGGTCAAGCGATTGCGTCTGCACGTCTAATACGCCCTTGGCGGCCCAGCGCCGTAATGTCGAGCCTTTGAATCACATACCTGCGTGTAGCCGACCATGCGCTATCGTAGCACGCCGCCGCTCGGCGCCGGCTGCCTTGCGCTCGCATCGCCTACAATCGGCGGCAAGCATAGCGCGGCACATACCCTATACTACCGTCAGAGAGGAGCCACAATGCTCAACAATAGGATCATCGAGCGCGCCAGCCAAGGCGAGAAGGCCCTGGGACTGAGCCTGAGTCAGCCATCCGGCGAGCTGGTGGAGCTTGCTGGGCACATGGGTCTCGATTTTGTCAGCTTCGACGGCCAGCACTCGCCCTATCCGCCCGACGTGATCGAAGACATGTGTCGTATTGCCAACGGCCTCAACCTCACTGTCACGTCCCGCATCGCCGATGGCCAGGAAAGCACCATCCTGAGCTACCTCGACCGGGGCGTGCAAGGCCTCGTGATCCCGAACCTGCAAACTCGCGCGGAAGCCGAAGCCTGGGTCAAATACAGCTTCTACGCGCCCCAAGGGCTACGCAGCGCCGCCAGCTTTCGGGTGAGCATGTTCCAAACGGAGCAAAGCCGCCCGCAGCTCTACGCCCAGATCAACGCCGCCACACTCATCGTCCCTCAGATCGAGAGCATCACGGCGGTAGAGAACCTGGACGAGATTCTCGAAGTCGAGGGGATTCACTATTTCGCCGGCGGCCTCCAAGACATGGCCCAGTCGCTCGGCCTGCCCGGCCAGCCGAACCACCCCCAGGTGCAGGAAGCCTACGCCCGCGCCACCGAGAAGATTCACGCCGCCGGCAAGCACTGGTTCGATGAAGTCACCGAGAGCCTCAGCATCTTCATGCACACGCGGGACGGCATCGGCGACCTGCTCAGAAAACACGGGCGCGAGCCGCAGATCAGCTACGGCTGAGGTCCACCGACGCAGCGTGGAGCTGACTACCTTACAGTGCGTCCATCAGGTACTCTTTGAGCGCAGCTACCGAATGAGGGTATCTTCTACGAGCCTGACGGTGGGTGGGGAGTGCCGCCGTTGCCACAACGCGAGTGTATCCGCTGTACTACACTCCGTAGACGAGGGGGATTGAAGCATGAGCGCACAGACTGCACCTGGGCACGATGACGTCCGCTTTGAGCCGGATGAACGACCTGCACACATCCTATCCGTTGGACTCGGCTTCCAAGCCGCCATGCTCACGCTGGCCGGGATCGTGCTCACTCCCGCCATTGTGATCCGCGTGGCCGATCAAGGCGATTCCTACTTGAACTGGGCGGTCTTTGCGGCACTCGTCATCAGCGGCCTGAGCACGATCCTGCAGGCCGTTCGGGTGGGGCGATTCGGTGCCGGCCACATCCTCATCATGGGCACCTCCGGCGCTTTCATTGCGGTTAGCGTCGCAGCCCTCGTGGAAGGTGGGCCAGGACTGCTCGCCATCCTCGTCATCATCTCGGCGGTGTTCCAGTTCGCGCTGGCTGCCAGACTCTCCTTCCTCCGGCGCCTCATCACACCCGTCGTCGCCGGTACGGTTATCGCGCTCATCGCCGCGACCGTCATGCCCATCCTCTTCGACATGCTGACCACCGTCCCCCGCGGCACCCCGGCGGCAGCCGCCCCAGCAAGCGCGGCAGCGACCCTGCTGGTCTCGGCGGCGCTTGCCCTGCGCGCTTCCGGGATCTGGCGGCTGTGGGCACCGATCATCGGGATCGCCGTAGGCTATGCGGTTGCCGCGTTGCTCGGCCTTGCCGACTTCTCGGCAGTGGTCGCGGCGGGCTGGGTAGGCATCCCCGACCCAAGCGCCTGGCCCGGACTGGACCTGAGTTTTGATCGCGGCTTCTGGGTGCTGTTGCCCGCATTCGCCTTCGTGACCCTCGTCGGTGCCATCGAGACGATCGGCGACAGCGTCGCTATTCAACGGGTCTCGCGGCGCAATCCCCAAGCCACCGATTACCGCACCGTACAAGGGGCCGTCAACGCCGACGGCGTCGGCAACCTGCTCTCCGGCATCGCCGGCACGGTACCGAACACGACCTACTCGTCGAGCGTTCCTTTTGTCGAGCTTACCGGGGTCGGTGCCCGCAGCGTCGGCGTGGTAATCGGGGTTGTCTTCCTTGCGCTGGCCTTCCTCCCCAAGGTCACGGCCTTTCTGCTCACCATTCCCAATCCCGTCGTCGCCGCCTACGCGATCTTGTTCATCGGGCTGCTGTTCGTGCAAGGCATGAAAATCGCCCTCCAAGACGGTGTTGATTACCGCAAGGCCACGATCATCGGCCTCGCGTTCTGGATTGGCACGGGCTTCCAGAACCAGGCCATCTTTGCGGACCAGCTCGGGTTTGAGTTGGGCACCTTGCTCGGCAACGGCATGACGGCCGGCAGCATCGTGGCACTCCTGCTCACTTTGTTTGTGGAGTTGACCAGTGCGCGGCGCCGGCGTCTCAAGACCGACCTGGACATGGCTTCTCTGCCCCAGATAGACGAGTTTCTCCGCGAGTTCGCCAACAAGAGCGGTTGGGACGAAGCGGCGGCGCAGCGGCTCGCCTTGGTCGGTGAGGAAACCCTCACGAACTTGCTCAGCCAGGACGACGACGCGGACACTGCACCACGCCGCCTCCATATCGTCGCGCGCCGCGACCGTGGTGTAGCAGAGTTGGAGTTCCTGGCCGCCTCCGACGAAGAAAACATCGAAGACCACCTGGCACACTTGAGCGAGCAACGACCCGAGATCACGGACGACGAACGCCAAATCTCGTTCCGCCTGCTACAGCACTACGCCTCGTCCGTGCGGCACCAGAAGTATCACGACCTCGACATCGTGACGGTGCATGTCGCGAACGTGAGTTAGCATCGCAGCGCTGGGTGTTATAAACGGACTTTCGCGTGGCCGGGCCGCTGCCGACTGTTGTGCTGAGATTATGCGGCAGCCCCGGCCACCGGCGAAACCCGGTTGCGTTAGCCATGTATGCCCAGTTACGCCGCAGTCCTGCACGAGCCGCAGGCGCCATGGCTCTCATCCTGCTCATGGCGCTCGGGTGTGGTGAAGCGAGTCCGCAGCAATATGAGACCACCGCATCGAACGACACCGTGCCGGTCCCGGTGACAAGACCGGCCCTGTCCGAGGCGGCTCTCGCGGGCGAAGAACTCTTCAACGCCAACTGCTCGCTCTGCCACGGGGCCAATGCTGCCGGTACCCACCAAGGCCCACCGCTGATCCACAAAATCTATGCGCCAGGCCATCATTCGGATTTCAGCTTCCGCAACGCGGTCCGTCGCGGCGTGAGACAACACCACTGGCAGTTCGGCGATATGCAGCCTGTTACCACGGTATCAACCGATGAAGTAGAGCAGATTACCTGCTATATACGGGAGCTGCAGCGCGCCAACGGCATCTTTCAGGGCGACGCTTTTGGAACTGCGTGCTAATCGGAGCAGTCCTCGGCTCGGATGCACAGCGTCTTGCAACGAGAACTCTCCCGAGGTACCGTCTTCCTCGCATAACTTCGCAACGACGCCAGGGCTATTCTTTCCAGGCCGCCTCTTCACCTGATCCGAACGGGATGCGGGAGCGGCTGATTGAAGAGATAGCCCTTCTCGTTGCAGGGACTATGAGCACCTCGTCAACCTGATAATAGAAGCTACGTACCCAGCCGGCATGTCGGTGCCGCGGCAGGAGCAGCAAGCCGCAGCCGTGAGGCTGGACGCGGCGCTTGCGACCAATCCGGCCCGCTTAAGCTATCCTGTGGAAGAGGAGCGTTCGGGATGACTCCGGTTATTGTGGAGCGAGCCGCCGAGCTAGAGCAAATCTGCCGCCACTACCGCGTCCGGCGACTCGACTTGTTCGGCTCGGCGGCAACCGGCCGGTACCGACCGGAGCACAGCGATCTCGACTTCATAGTCACATTCCATCCACTGCCGACCGGCGCTTATGCCGACACATATTTCGGCCTGCGGGAAACTCTGGAACGGCTTTTCGGTCGGACTGTGGACTTGGTGGTCGAATCGGCTATCAAGAATCCCTATTTCCAGCGCTCGGTCGAGGCGACCAGGACGCCGCTTTATGAGGCTTGAGACCAGAAAATACCTATACGACATCCAGTGCTCCGTTGCGCTGCTGCGAGAGTTCACTATTAACAAGACATTTGCCGATTACGAACGCGAAGCCATGCTGCGCGCCGCCGTGGAGCGTAAATTGGAAATCATCGGCGAGGCCGTAGCACAACTTGCAAAATTGGATGCGCCAACTGCTGCCCGCATCAGCGAGTATCCACGCATTATTTCCTTTCGCAACATGCTGATTCACGGCTATGCTGACGTAGACGATCGGCTGGTATGGGACGTGGTGGAGACCAAACTCCCGGTGCTCAACCACGAGATTGGTGTGCTGTTGGACGAAAGCCGCGCATCCGACTGAAAGTAAGTGAGCAGCAGCCATCTTTCTCTGGCCCATTCTTGCCCTGCTGACGCATCACCTGACCCGAATCGGATGCGGGAGCGGTTGATTGAAGAGATAGCCCTTCTCGTTGAAGGGAACCGCACGGGGCTGCGTATTGCCCGCCGCGTCGGTGGCGCGGGTCATTACGGTGTACTCACCCGGCTGCGCGTCCCAGACGAACTCGAAACCCGCCCACGAGTACTGCACCTGCGGCGGTCGCACTGTCGCGTCCCGCCAGGTCTGTCCGGAATCGAGACTCCACTCCACCTTCCGGACCGGTCCAGCCGGCGAGTGAGCATAGCCGCGAATGCGGTTTAAGCCGGCACGCAGTTCTGCCGGCCAAGGCAGCGCCAGTGCGCTCTTTATCACCTGGATAGTGACCACTTGGCCCAACGCTTCACCTTCCGGCGGATAGTCGTCACCGATGAGCACATACGATGTGGTGTTGTTGCGAGTCCAGAGGCGTTCCGCAGACACAACGATCCGGACGAGCCACTTGACGCTGGTACTCCCCACCCAACCGGGCACCAGTGCCCGTAGGGGAAAGCCGTGGTCTCTGGGCAGCGTGGTCCCGTTCAGCGTGTGGGCGAGCAGCGTATCCGGGTGCAGCGCCGTCTCGACCGGCAAGACGCGGCGAAAGCCGGCCTCTGGCGACTCCGTGTCCTGCCCGATCAGCAGCACGCTGACCGCCTGCTCGGTGATTCCGGCCAGCCTGAGCACTTCCCCCAGGGAAACACCACCCCATTCACCGTTACTGACACCCCCCGTCATCCATTGGGTGCCGGCTGCCGCTCGTCCCTGCACTAGATCGAACATGGCGCGGTGGTTGCCGGCGCATTCCAGGTAGGAGACGAGAGCACGACGTGGCAGGTTCCGTATATCGTCGTAGGACAGCTCTAGCGGCTTCGTAACGGCATCGCCTTCGACCGACAGCCGCCAGTTGGCCACGTCCACGTCGAGACTGACGGAGTTATTGCGTACAAAGAACAAGTGGTTGGGCGTGATGGGTCCTTCCATGTTTTCCAGGCGCGCTTCCAGACTCTTGCGGTCATCATGGACGATGAACGGCGCCGTGTCCTTGAACCAAGCCCCCGCGCCGCCCGCTTCGGAAGCCGCCGGCGTGGCACGCTGCGCTTCCAGACCCGTGCAGGCCGCTAACACAGCGGCCGCACCTCCGACGGAGAACAGTTGCAAGAAACGACGCTGATCCATGCCTTGCCGCCGCGCGGCCCCCCAGAGCCGCGCCGCTTCCGCTTCGTCCTTCTCCCACCCGCCACACTCGTGTTCCACAGGCATACTCTCACCCCCGGCCGGGTCTCACTGCGGCGCCTACTACTACCTACGGATCATCTGCGGTGAGGCGCTGCCAGGCACGCCGTCCAATCGCTGCCACGTGACGGATGTCCTCGGCACCCAAGAGCCACAACGCGCCGGCATACATGCCCATCCCCACCACTCCGGCGCCGAGCAGCAGCAGCCCCCACAGAGGGACCGGGAGCCAGGCGGTCGGTGTCAGCACCGCGCGGTCGAGCGCCAGCAGCGTGCCGGCCATCGCCGCCGCGGCCATCCCGACGCGCAGCGCCGCCCGGGCCAACCCCGAATCGCGCAGCCCGCCTACTACTCGCCAGAGTAGCACCGCCAGAATAACCCCGTGCGCCGAGTTCTGGACCGTGTTGGCGAACACGAGCGCCGGCATACCCCAGTCATCCACCAGCGCCAGCGCCACCACGACATAGAGACCGGCCGTGACGACGCCCACCAGGACGGGCGTCCGGGTGTTCTGCAGCGCATAGAAGGCCGCAATCAAGACCTGATCTATCGCCACGAACGGCAACTGTGGCGCATAGAACAGCAGCGCCAGCGCCGTGATGTCCGTGCTGACGGCAGTGAACGCGCCGCGCTCGAAGACGAGCCGCACTACCGGCTGGTGCAGCACGATGAGAGCTACCGTCAAGGGTACGATGAACAGCAGCGCCAACCGCAGCGTGAGCGCCAAGGTCGCCCGATAGGCAGCGAGGTCCGGCTGCTGCCCCGCCGCGCCCGCTGGCGCCCCCTCCTCACCGCCACGCTCCGACTTGCCGGCCCGCCGCCACGCCACCAGCGCCGCTGCTTGCTTGGACAAGACCGGCAGCGTGGCAAATGACAAAGCGGTCGCCACGAGACCCAGCGGGAACTGCACTAGCGTCGTCGCATAACGCATGGCCGCGATGCTGCTGGCGCCCGTCTGGGAAGCAAGCCGCGCATCGAGGGCGTTGGTCCCCACCGTAACGACCAGCCCCCCGGCGACCGGCGCGTAGAGCCGCACGATACGCCGCAGCGCCGGATGCCGGAAGTTGATGAGCGCACCCCACCGCACGCCGCGCAGCGCCGGTGACTGCGCGGCGCATTGGAGCGCCGCCCCGGCCAGCAAGCCGAGCACCAGGCCACCGAGACCAAAGAACGGCGTGAGCAGCAGCGCGCCGGCGATGATGCCGACGTTGTAGAGGGCGGTGGCAAAGGAGGGGAGCACGAAGCGCTCGCGTGCATAGAGCGCCGCCATCAGCACGCTGGCAATCCCGAGCATGGCTGCAGACGGTAGTGCCAGTCGGACGAGGCGCATACCCAAGTCCTGCGTCTCCGGCGCGAAGCCCTCACCCATGAAGGCAATCACCTGCGGCGCAGCGACAATGAGCAGCCCCACCACCGGGATCAGCACTAGCAGCGCCGCGCCGACCGTCGCCCCCAGCGCACCCGCCAGCCGGTCGCGGCGCTCATCCGGCCGTGTCCCCTCCGCTGCTATCTCGCTCCCAGGCGCAGCAGGATCGCCCGCCTCCTCACGCGCGTATTCGCTGAAGACCGGCACCAGCGCGGCCGTCATCGCGCCGCCGATCAGCAGATCGTAGACCATCGTCGAGACCCGGCTGACCACTCCAAAGATGGAGGCTTGGGCCGAGGCGCCGAACAGGGCAGCGATAGTCTGATCGCGGACGAGACCTAAGATGCGGCTGGCGAGGTTGCCCACCATGACCAGGCTCGCCGCCGTCGCCAACCGCCGGGGCACCTCACTACTAGGTTGTGTTGACATTTGAGTTGGGAGGCGGTTCGACCACCCCTCTTTCAGCGTGCCGGCCCCTCTTTCGTCATTCCGGCTTCCGCCGGAATCCAGGTGTCCGGGAACCGCAGCCAACATACCCGCCCTGGCATCCCGCTTCCGCGGAAATGACTAGGAAATAGCATCGTCAGCGGCTCACCCCTACTCCCCGCGCCCCGCCAGGTCCGCCAGCCGCGCGATGAGCGCCGAGGTCGAGACCCCCGGCACGCTCGGCACCAAGCGCACCACGCCACCACCTTGCCGGACCACGGCCGCCTCCGGCAGCCGCGCTTCATCCACCCCGCCCGGCCCGGCGCCGGCGTAGTCCGCGCCCTTGACATAGACATCCGGGTGCAGCGCCTCCACCAGTTGCACCGCCGTCGGCGCGTCGAAAATCGTGACCGCATCCACCATCCTGAGCGCAGCAAGTAAGGCCGCCCGCTCCTGCTCCGGTACCAACGGCCGCCCCGGCCCTTTGAGCTGCGCCACCGACCGATCCGAGTTCACTCCCACCAGCAGACAGTCGCCGAACGACCGGCCGACCTCGAACGAATGCACGTGACCGGCGTGCAGCAGGTCAAAGCAGCCATTGGTGAGCACGACCCGCCGACCCTGCCGCGCCGCCGCCGCCCGCCACGCACACATCTCGTCCAGCGTCAGCACCCGCCCCGTCATTCCACCTTCCCTCTCCGCCATTCCCGCGTGCGCGGGAATCCCCGTCCCCCCGAGGAGCGGGGAGGCCATAGTGGGGCATCATTCAGATCGCCCATAGTAGTGGCTAGTGCTCAGTCGCAGCAGCCCAGCCATCAACAATCGCGAGTAGCTCGGCAGAAGACACCGTGGCCGTGCCCACCTTGGCGACCACCGCCCCGGCCGCCAGGTTCGCCAGCACGGCCGCCTCGCGGAAGCTCCCCCCGGCTGCGAGGGCCAAGGTAAACACCGCCGCCACCGTGTCACCGGCCCCCGTCGGGTCCGCCACACCGCCGCCGGCCACTGGCATCGCCGGGAGATGTACCGGCGGGCCGTCGTGCGTGTACAGCGACATCCCTTCCCGGCCGCGCGTTATCAGTACCGCCTCCGACTCGCTGCCTGCCAGCAGCTCGGCGCCAGCGCGGTCGAGTTCGCCCGGCGTGGTGATACTGCGACCGAGCGTGGCCTCCGCTTCCGGCTGATTCGGCGTCAGCGCCGTCGCACCCTTGAACCGCAACAGGTCACCATGCGCGTCCGCCACCACGATTGCCCCGGCTTGACGCGCCAGTGCAATCCCTTCGGACACCGCGGTCCGGTGCATCACGCCGTTCTCGTAATCCGACATTACCATGGCACCCGGTCTCCCCGACATCGGCCGCAGGCCCTCGCGCAGCCGGGTCATCAACGACTCCAGCACCGCGCCTTCCACCGGCCGCCGGCTTACGCGGTCCACCCGTAGGAGTAGCTGCTGGACCTGCTGCTGCACGCCGCCCGCCCAGATGCGGGTCTTCGTCGTCGTCGGCCGCGCCATATCCACCACCAAGCCGGCCACGTCAATACCTACCGCGTGCAACCGCTCCCTCAAAAGCTCCCCCATCGCGTCGTCGCCTAGCACCCCACACACGCTGACCGCCGCCCCCAGCGCCGCCGCATTGGCCGCCGCGTTCGTTGCCCCACCCGGCAGAATGGTCCGCTCCACTTCCTCCAAGACCAACACCGGCGCCTCACGGGCCACGGTCGCCGCCCGCCCGACGACCTGCTCGTCCGCCACAATGTCACCGAGCACCAGCAATCGCTGGCCCCGCATACCCTCCACAAGCTGCCGCAGCCGTCCCCCCACAATATCCGTCATCGTGCTGTCCACCCTAACAGCGGTGAGTAGCCAGTAGCCATTGGTCGGGCCTCATCCCCCGGCCCCAATCACGCACCACCGGCCACCAGCGCAGCGACCGCCGCTCGGTCCGGGAGGGCAACCTGAGCACCCATCGCGGTGGTGGCCAGCGCGCCGCCCGCACACGCAAACCGCACCGCCGCGTCGAGCCCCTGGCCCTCCGCCAAGGCCACCGCCAACCCGCCGACAAAGCCATCACCAGCGCCCGTCGTATCAATCGTGTCCACCCCCCACGCCGGCACGTGCATCGCTCCGTCAGCCGTCGCCACGTAGGCGCCCTGGGGCCCCACCGTGAGAATGACCTGCGCGTAGCCCAGCCGCTGCAAGCCCTCGGCCCAACCAGCCGGCGATTCGGCAGTCAGCCCGGCCGCATCGCCAACCAGCGACGCCTCACCCTCGTTGACCACGAGCGTATCCACCACCGCACTCCACGCCGCCGACAAGGGTATTGCCGGCGCGGCGTTCAGGACGGTCCGGATGCCGCGGTCGTGTGCAAGCCGGAAGGCGGCCAACGTGGCCTCAGCCGGTACCTCGCACTGACCGACGACGACATCGGCGCCAGCCAGCAGCCCCTCCTGCGACACCACATCGTCCGCCGTCAGCGCCATGTTGGCGCCCGGCGCCACGGCAATCGCGTTCTCCCCCGACGCATCCACAAAGATCAGCGCCACGCCTGATGGCTCACGCGGATCGCGCCCTAAGCCGGCCGTGTCCACGCCATACTGCCGCAGGTTATCCCGTGCCGCCACGCCGAACGGATCGCCGCCGACCTTCCCGATGAACCGCACCGTCCCGCCAAGCCGCGCGGCAGCGACCGCCTGATTGGCTCCTTTGCCACCCGGGGTGGTGAGGAATGACCCACCACCAACCGTCTCACCGGGGCGCGGCAGATGCGGCGTCTGCACCACCATATCCGTATTCACACCGCCCACCACCACGACCTGCGCCATCCCCCTCACCTCCTCCAGCAACCGCGGGCATGAACTGGCAGTGTGGATTGTACGCCAGAGCAACCTAGGAGCACTATCAATCGCGGCCGGTCATCGTCCACCGTCAAGCGAGAGCGCCGGGTGGCACAGCCATCACCTGCTCCACGTGTACCTGCAGCCGCTCGCGGAACGTCGCCGGCGCGAAGCGGTCCGCTTGCCGCCGGCACACCGCCGGATCGAACTGCGCCGGATCAAACGCGGTCATGGCCGCGGCCAGTGCCCGTGCCGTCGGCTCCGTGAAGAACGAGCCGGTCACGCCGGGCATGACTGTCTCCAACGCACCGCCCGCGCCATAGGCAATCACGGGTTTCCCTGCAGCGTTGGCCTCCAGCGGGGTCAGACCGAAATCCTCCTCCCCTGGAAAGAGCAGGGCACGGCAGCCGGCCAGCAACTCAGCGACGGCCGCGTCGGACTGGTACCCCAGAAAGCGCACGGTCGGGCCGGCGAGACGGCGGAGGCGCGGCTCGTCGCCCCCGGTGCCGACGATCACCAAGTCCTCCTGCAGCGCGTTGGCGGCGGCAATAGCCAGGTCCACGCGCTTGTAGGCCTCGAAGCGCGACACCACAAGCCAGTAACGTCCCGGCGCTGGCGCGCGCTGGCGAAAGCGGCTGGTCTGCACCGGGGGATAGATCACCGTCGCCGGGCGCCGATACACCCGCGCGATCCGCCGAGCAACGTTCCGCGAAATCGCAACAAACGAATCCACACGTTCGGCGGCCGCCCGGTCCCAGCGGCGGAGCGCCGCGCGTAAGGGCCGCTCGCCCAGCCGCAGCGTCCGCGGCAGGTGCTCGCGCGCGGTGCCCGGCGCATAGCCCCACAGAAACCGCGGCGGCGTGTAGCAGTAGCAGACATGCCGCGCACCCGGTGGCGCCGCGACGGCCTTGGCGCCGAAGCTGGCCGACGAGAGCACGAGGTCATAGCCACGCAAGCGTAAGGCGCCGAACACCAGCGGCTGCCACAGGGCGTACAGCCGCTGCCAGCGCCGCCGGCCGGGCAGCCGGTCCACCCAGGTCGGACGGATGTCCATGTCGCGAAATGCGGCCGGCAACCGGTCTCGCACGTAGAAGAGGGTGAACACCGGCGCCTGCGGCCAGATGGCATGCATCTCCGCCAGCGTCCGCTCGGCACCGCCGTAGACGTAGAGGTAGTCATGCACCAGCGCAACACGCATCGCACCCCGATTATAGTCGCCAGTGGTCAGAAGCGATCGGGCGCCATTGCCAGCCGGTTCGCTCTCTTTCCTGCATCTATTAGAGGAAGCTCGGCTGATACACTAGCCTTGGCGCAGGAGATTACGGGACCATACGGGGTAACATTCAGCACGTATCCTGGTAGAGAGTGTAGATAAGTGCAATGGCCAGGGTTCAGTTGGTGATGTCCGACGAGGACCGCGGTCGTTACTTCCAGCAGGCACGCAGAGAGGGCCTAACGTTGAGTGCCTGGCTGTGGGCCGCCGCCCGCGAGCGGCTTGAAGCGCAGCAGCGGGCGGCCCCTTTCAAGTCACCGGCAGAACTCGAAACGTTCTTCCGGGCCTGCGACGCTTTGGAAGGTCCCGAGATGGAACCGGAATGGAGCGAACATCTCGCCCTAATCAACGAATCGCGGCGACGAGGCACATCCAACAAGTGATCTTCGTCGTTACCAATGTCTTCATGTATGCGGTAGGACGGCCGCACCCATTGCGAGGCCGCGTCCTAGAGTTCTAACGTCGAGGCCACTCCCTGAGGTAGCAACAAGCGATGTGTGGCATCTTCGGTGTTGCCGGCGCCGAGCGGTCGGCAGTAGAAACTACGGCGCTGCTGGAGCACATGGCGGCCGCTCTCGTGCATCGTGGCCCCGACGATTGGGGTCTTTGGCAAGACCCCGCAGCCCGCGCCGGCCTCGGCATGACCCGCCTGAGCATCCTCGACGTGGCCGGCGGACACCAGCCGCTCGGCAACGAGGACGGCTCCATCCAGATCGTCTTCAACGGCGAGATCTACAACTGCCGCGAGCTACAAGCGGAGCTGGAGGCCAAAGGTCACCGCTTCGCGACGCGCACCGACACCGAGAGCATTGTCCACCTCTATGAAGAGGAAGGCGAGCGCTGCGTCGAACGGCTCGACGGCATGTTCGCCTTCGCTTTGTGGGATAGCCGGCGCCGACGCCTGCTCCTCGCCCGCGACCCGTTAGGCAAGAAGCCGCTCTACTACGCCCAACTCGGCGCGGAGTTGATCTTCGGCTCCGAGTTGAAGGCCCTGCGCCTGCACCCGCAGCTGTCCGATGCGCTCGACCTGGAGTCCGTCAATACCTACCTTGCCCTCGGCTATACGTTGGCCCCACGCACGATCCTGCGCGACGTGCGCCAAGTCCCGCCCGGCACGGCGCTCGTCTTCGAGGACGGCACCCTCCGCCAGCGGCGCTATTGGGAGCCATCGCCGGGCCGTGATCCGGCCGCGCCGGTACCGAATTCGGCGTCAGAAGGAGAGTATGTCGAGCAGTTTCAGGCGCTCATCGAGCAAGCCGTCCACAAGCGCCTGCTCTCCGACGTGCCCTTGGGCGCTTTCCTCAGCGGCGGGATCGACTCCAGCACGGTGGTCGCCGCCATGCAGCGGCTCATCCCGGAGCAAGTCCACACCTTCTGCCTCGGTTTCGAGGAGCGCACTTACGGCGAGCAGACCTATGCCGCCACGGTCGCCAACCATCTCGGCACGGCGCACCGCGAGTTGACGATGCCGTTGAGCAACGTGGTCGAGGACCTACCGACGATCTTGTGGCACCTCGACGAGCCGATGGCCGATACCTCCGTATTGCCGCAGTACTACTTGAGCCGCTTCACCCGCCAGCACGTCACGGTGGCCCTGTCCGGCGATGGCGGCGACGAAGTGCTGGCCGGCTACGTGACCTACCTCGCCAACCGTATCCGGCCCTGGTACCGCCTGGTGCCCGGCCTGTTCCGGCGCGGTGTCGTCGCGCCGGTAGTGCATCGGCTGCCACCGTCCTACCACAAGGTCGGCTTTGACTACATGGCACGGCGGTTCGTCGAAGGCGCAGAGCTGGAGCCGGACGCCGCGCACTACTGGTGGCGGGTGCTCTTCACCGATGACGAGCGGCAGCGCATCCTGGCCCCGGATGCCCGCCGGCTGCTCGGCGACCACGCGCCGTTCGCCGACTACCTCGCCGCCGCCCCCAAGCGGGACGAGTTTGCCGGCAACGACCGTTTCCTCTATCTCGACCTCAGCACGTACCTGCCGAACGACATCTTAGTGAAGGTGGATCGCACGAGCATGGGCAACTCGCTGGAGGCGCGGGCGCCCTTCCTTGATCGGCGCGTCGTCGAGTTCCTCCTGAGCGTCCCCCCCTCGCTCAAGCTCCGCGGCCTGACGAGGAAATACCTCCTGCGCCGCGCCACGCAAGGGATGCTCCCCAAGCACATCATCGCCCGGCGTAAGCAAGGCTTCAGCGCCCCGGTCGCCGTGTGGTTCCGCGATATGCTCGGCGCGACGCTCCACGATACGGTCCTGGCGCAGCCGCTCCCGTGGTTCGACGCCCAGGCGGTGCGGGCGATGGCCGACGAGCACCTCACCGGCCGCGCCGACCATGGGTACAAGCTGTGGGCGCTCGTCGTGCTGCACCAGTGGCACGAGCAGTCTCGCCGCGCACTGGCCGCCATCCCGGACCGTCCGGCCACCGAGCCGAAAGCCGCCTCCGTCAACAACTAGCAGCGCCGCTGACCGGCGAGGTCGCGGCGCGGTTAGCGCAACCTCGGCTTCCAAGCCATCTTCATGTAGACATCGCCGCGCGCCAGCTCATCGAGCATCTGCCGCAGGCGTTTCTCCCGCGTGGCCTCGCGTTTGGCGCTCGTAATCCAGCCGATGTAGTCGTTCCGCTGGTAAGGCGGACGACTCTGATACGCCTCCAGCAGCCTATGCTGCGCGAGGGCCTCAGCCATGAACGTGGGCATGGGGTAGCGCGGCCGGCGCGGCCGCAGTGCTCCCGTAGTCATCGCTACTCATCGCCCCCTCTGCACCACCTGTCCGCCAGAGCTAATAACTGCCCGTATGTCGACCGAGAATATCTTTGATGTCCGCATGTCGGCGGTGGAGCGGACGGGATCATCCCGTCGAAAACTGGCTCCAGCCGCTCGGTATTCTCCAAGCGAATCGCCTCCCAGATATGCTATACCACTTTGGTCATGTCCAGGATGATGATGAGGCGGTCTATGGTTGCCTGGGGCATGACGCCTCCCCAGGCGGGACGAGCGGCTCGATCTGGGTGATCAGCGCCGGCAGATCGTCTTGAACCACTTGCCACAGAATATCGAGGTTGGTGTCGAAGTAGGCGTGGACAAGACGATTACGCATACCGATGATCCGGGGCCAGGGGATTTCCGGATGCGCCTGCCTGGTGTCTGCGCTGACCCGAGATGCAGCCTCCCCGATATTCTCAACTGCCTTCACCACCGCGTGCTGATGGAGGCGGCTCTGCTCGAATTGTGAGAACGTCAGCCCGGCGGCGAACTCCAGCGCATCGCGCGCGGCCAAGAGCATGTCAAGCAGGGAGGCGCTCTCGTCACGCTGCATAGACTACCTCGGCGGACTCAAGGATCGCCCGGCGGCGGATGTAGTTGCGGCTCCGTTCGACCGCCGTGCGCTCGTGCAAGTCCACCTCGCGGCCGAGTACTCGGCTCAACTCCTCTTGCATGGTCACCAAGCCCATCAGGCTGTGCTTGGCCTCTGGATGAAAGCGAACCAGCACGTCAACGTCGCTATGCGGTCCGAAGTCGTCGCGCAACACGGACCCGAAGAAAGCCAACTCGACGATCCGCCAGCGCTCGCAAAAGGCGGCCAACTCTTCCCTCGATACCGCCTCTGCGTAGGCACGCTTTCGCTTTGCGCGCTCCTTTTGCCCGGCCACCAGTCCACCTCCACCACCCTGAGGCTCTCGCTGCCGCGCCCGCCTCCAGCTTACTCCCCCTCCACAAGTGGCGAGGGGGCCGGGGGGTGAGGCTCACCCCCGGCTACTGCTCTAGTGAGACGCCGCGCAGATCGAGCCACGTGACGGGATGGATGACGTGGCCCTTGACGCTCTTGTGGAGCGCGTTGATGTTCGGCCAGTGGAAGGGAACAATCAGGCCGTACTCGTTCGAGACGATCTCCTGGATGCGTCCGTAGATGGCCTTGCGCTGCGCCGGGTCCCGCTCGGCCCGCCCTTTGGCGATCAACTCATCTACCTCCGCGTTCTTGTGGAACGACTCATTCCACTTGGCCTCGGAGTGCAACATGATCGAGCACAGTTCATCAATGTTGGGCCGCCACTGCCAGTTGACGATACAGAACGGCACCTTCAGCCACACGTTCGACCAGTAGGCATTGTCCTCGTGCCGCTCGATCTTCAAGTTGATCCCGGCCTGCTTGGCCTGCTCCTGGTAAGCCAGCGCCAGCGCCTGGTGGTCGGGGCGCTTGACGTTGTTGTGCAGCACGATCTCTTGGTCGAAGTCGAAGCCCGCCTCCGTCAGCAGCTGCTTGGCCTGGGCCAAGTCCTGCTCGCGCGGGGCCAGCGCGTCGTTATGCTCCGGCACGATGGGCGCAATCGGATCGTCGTTACCCAGTGACCCCAAGCCGGAGAACACCGCTTGCCGCAACGCCTGCCGGTCCGCGATCAGCTTGAAGGCGGTACGCACCCGGTTGTCCTGGAATGGCGCCAGTTGCGTGTTGGTCACCAGATCGGTGAACGCCCCGCTCTCCTTGACTTCCACGCTCGTGTTCGAGTTCGACTGAAGCTGCGGCACCACATCTATGCTCACGGTGAACATCATGTGGATCGAGCCGCTGATGAGCGCCGCCGCCTGCGCGGCCTGCTCCTTCATCACTTGGAAATGCACCTCGTCCACCAGCGGCCGCCCCGCCTGCCAGTAGTCCGGGTTGCGGACGATGATCGTCCGCTCGTCGGGCTTGAACTCCTGCATCTTGAACGGCCCCGTCCCCGATGGCTCCGACATAAGCTGCTCCGGCGTGCGGTCACTCGCCACGATGGACGCCTGTCGAGGCGACATCAAGGCCGGGAACGTGGCATGGGGACCTTTCAAGGTGAACCGCACCGTGTGGGGGTCCACCGCCGCAACGTCCTGGATGGGGTCCACCACACTGCGGATCGCCGACTTGGTCTCGGGATCGAGCAGCCGCTTGAACGTGAAAACCACGTCGTCGGCGTTGAACTCTTTCCCATGGTGGAACTGCACCCCCTCGCGCAGCTTGAAGGTCCACACAGTCAAGTCGTCATTCGATGACCACGACTCGGCTAGCTGCGGCTCGTATTCGAGCCGGGGATTCAGGTAGACCAGGTTGTCGTGCGTATTCATGTTGAGGATATAGGCTTCGCCGTTGTTCATAATCGCCGGGTCCAACCCCGACGGTGTGCCCGGCGTGGCCACTCGCAGAATACCTCCCCGCTGCGTCTGCGGCGGAGCCTGCGTCGGCTGCTCGGCAGCCCGCTCCGGCTGCTGTTGCGGTGGCGGCGCCGCCTCCTCGGTCGGTCCGCAAGCGACCACCCCCACCGTCGCCGCTCCGGCGACGAGAAAGTGGCGACGATCCAAGCTCAAACCATCAACCATACCCTACTCCTTACGTTGTTGTTCGACTACACACAGTCGGTGCGAGAGTCTATCGTGGACTCTTCATCAGGTCTGGCGCAGCCCACGCTTGACCAGTCGTGTAGCCGCCACTGCACCCGCCTCCGAGAACCGCCCCTACACCGCCCGGTGCGTCCGCACGTACTCCATACTGCGCTGATACTGGTCCTCGGAGATGTAGCCCTGCGACATGTAGTAGGTAAGCATGACCGGCAACCGCAGGATCGAAACCAGTTGTATCCCATTTCGCCGCAAGCGTTCGGCCCCGCCCTGGTCACGATCCACCAGCACAATGGCGTCCCGCACCCGTAGGCCGGCTTCCGTGAGCACCTGCTGCGTCTCAAGGAAGCTTCCACCGGTCGTCATCAGGTCGTCAATGATGAGCACCTGCTGGCCCTCACGGTAGTGCCCCTCCAGCACCCGTTCCCGGCTGCCATCGTGGTGCGGAATGGCATAGATCATGGGCGTGTCACTCTGAATAGCGAATGCCGTCGCCAGGTGCAGGCCGCCAAAAGGCACACCCGCCACCAGATCGAAAGGCACGAAGCGCCCCCGCCGCCGCCCGAGTTCAGCCTGAGTCTCCTGCACAATCAGCTCGGCCGCGCGACGGAGCACCTGCGGAACCCGCAGCAGCACCTTCACATCAATGTAGACGGGCGAATGCCGGGTGCTGCGGCCCAAGCTGAAGTCGCCAAACCGCACGCCGCCTTGCCGGTGCAGCTCCTCGGCCAGCCACAGGTTACTTACGTCGTCAACATCCACTGCGCGTACCTACCCTCGCATGGTCATCTGATGGTACACAGCGGCCGCGTCACCCCCGGCGGACGCCCCCCACTGCCAGTGGAGCAAGGGGCGGGGGTGAGGAGCTAATCCGCGAGGCTCTTGATGAACTCCACCAGTGCGTTCACCGTCTCGGGCTGGCTGATCGCCTCGTGATTGGCTTGGATGCCCCCCATCATCACCGCACCCTGGTAGCCTCGAACAATCTTGGCATTCGGATCCACGATCGATTCCCGGAGGTATTCCTCGTCTACGAGCACCTCCTCGCCGCGTTCCAATCGCTCCATCTTGGCAAATATCCCGACCAGGCTGGGTCCCACGCCGCCGGTACGGCTTTCGACGTTGTGGCAGGCCTGACAACCATACTCCAGAAAGATGGCTTGACCCTGGGTCGCCAGCTCGGCGTCCACGGTGAACTCGAATAGCGGTCCGGTTTGTACCTCAACCGCGTCCTCACGCGGCGCCGGCACGCCGCCAACCCAGGCGACGACTCCGACCAGCGCCAGCGTACCCATTGCCAGCGTGGTGTAACGCGACCGCTCGAAACGCCGGTCCTGCACCGACAGCGCCTCACCCGTGACCGTCCACTGCTCTTCCCACTGCGTATAGCGGCGCGTGACCTGGGGCATCACCAAGGCCAGCACCCACAGGACCATCACTGAAGCGAGGATCAGCACGGTCGCGGGCGCCGTGCGCCCCAGACCGAGCAGGACCAGCGCCGTCGCCAATAGCACCAGTCCGCCCCACCAGGCAGCGTGGCCCCAATACCGAAACTGCGCGTAGTGCAGCACCACGCGCGGCGCCACTTGCAGCAGGAGCGCGGTAATCACACCACCGCCGACTAGCGCCAATGCCGCCGCGGCCAGGTGGCCCAAGGCAATGAGGAGGAGCGCCGCCACCACGAGGCCGACTCCGGTCCAGAAGGTGACGTGCCCGAACCTCTCGTTAAGCTCGTGGGTCAGGAGCACAAGCACCAGGCCAATGGCTGCTGCCGCAATGACCCCGATCAGAGCAGCGTCCGCAGCGCCACCAAAGGGGCCAACCATGCCCCCGGCCAGCGCCCGGAAGAGTAGCAGTACCGCGGCCACGCCCACGAGACCTAGCCCAAACCACCAGGTACTGCGACCCCAGAACTCGTAGGAAAGCAGCGCCACAAGGGCGCCAACGACCGCCACAACCACGAAGAACACCGCGGTGAGATCGGCCGTGCCGCCAAATGGACCGATCATGCCTGTTCCCTATCTCCGTCTGCGTAGTGTCCGGCCGCAAAAGGCCAGAAGAGATTTTACAGGCTTCCGAGCGTCCGTGCGACCGGCCGGGCCTCTATACTTTAACTCTAGCGCGAGACGGCGACGATCACGACACGGGCAGGAGCATGGACTCGTATTTGCAGGCCAATCGCGCGCTCTGGGATGAGCGCGTGCCGCTACACCGCGACTCGGCATTCTACGATCTGGCCGGTTTCAAGGCCGGCCGGTGCTCGCTCAAGTCCATTGAACTCGATGAGTTGGGCGATGTTGCCGGCAAGTCCCTGCTGCACCTCCAATGCCACTTTGGCCTGGACACGCTGTCGTGGGCAAGATTGGGCGCCCACGTCACCGGCGCGGACTTCTCGCACCAGGCCATCACCCTCGCACAATCCCTGAGCGCCGAGCTGGCGATTCCCGCCCGTTTCGTTTGCGCCAATCTCTACGACTTGCCAACGGTACTGACCGAGCAGTTCGACATTGTCTTTACTTCCGCTGGCGTGCTCGGCTGGCTCCCCGACATTCTGCGCTGGGGAGCGGTTGTCGCCCACTTCCTGCGGCCCGGCGGCACCTTCTATATCCGTGAGAAACACCCTTTCGCCAATGCCTTTGGGGATACTGAGGCAGTGGCACCAACACCGCAGCTTGCCTCCCCGTACTTCGATCCCGAGCCAACGCGCTGGGAAGAATCAGGGTCCTATGCCGAACCGCAAGCCGAGACGGCCCACAACGTTCACTATGAGTGGCAGCACACGCTGGGCGACATCGTGAGTGCCCTGACCACGCAAGGCCTCCGCCTGGAGTACCTCCACGAGTTCCCGTTTGCGGGCTGGAAATGCCTGCCGGGGATGGAGCAAGGCGCCGATGGCTGGTGGCGGCTGCCGGGACAACATACGCTACTGCCGCTCACGTTCTCGCTCAGAGCGACCAAGCGATAAGCACACAAGTACCGATGACTACCGACTTCTGGGAAACCTGGCTGCCCCTTTTCAACGCCGTCCTGATCGGCGTGAGTGGTGTCTTCCTGCTCGCCGGCTTCTACTTCATCCGCCGCCGGCAGATCGCGTATCACCAACGCTGCATGATTACCGCCACGGTGTTCGCGGCGCTCTTTCTCGTCGTGTACGTGACCCGCGCCCTGCTCTTCGAGACCAAGCTGTTCGCTGGCGAGGGCATCGTCCGTGCGGCCTACCTCGGCATCTTAGGCTCACACATGGTCCTGGCCGTCGTCGTGGGGCCGCTAGTCCTAGCGACTATCGCGCTCGCCCTCCGCCGCAACTTCCGGCTACACCGCCGCCTCGCCCGGATCACCCTGCCTATGTGGCTCTACGTCGTCGCTACCGGCTGGATCGTCTACCTGATGCTGCACTATCTGGCCTAGCGCAACCGGCCCCCCTATGGTCCCCCCGCTGCGGCAGGGGGACGGCACGTTCCCTCCCCCGTCGCAACGGCCGAGGGCCAGGGAGGAGGTACAGTCTATCCCCCTCCCCCGTCGGGACGGGGGAGGGGGAGGGTGGGGGCCACGACTCCCCACGCCCCACCGCTACTCCCGCTCGCCCGCTCGCTCTACGCGCCGCTCCCGGCGCCACGCCGCTGCCGGCGCCTCCGTCGGCTCCTCCACTGGGGCACTGGCGGGCGGCATGACGAGCGCGGCCAGGAGCAGAAGCGCCGCTGATGGCAAGTAGAACAGCCCAACCGTGAACGATCCCAGCACCGAGAACGCCCAAGCGAGCAGTGTCACACCCCACAGCAGCCAGCGTGCCCAGCGCCATTGGTGGCGCATGAAGACGATGCCGAGCGCAATCAGCGCCAACGCGACCGGCACCAGTAGCACGGTGATGATCTGCGGGCCGTTCTCCTCGATCAGTGAGATGCTTTGCGTGAACGAACGGCGCGACCCGTCGGCCCCAAGCTCGGTGACGGTCCCGGTGTAGAAATCGGGCCACCAAATGAGGAAGAGGCACGCAGCGCCGGCCGCGAACAGTGCCAGCCATACGCCGCCCAGTGCCGCCCGGTCTCGCCATGTCTGTGTGGCCATCGCTACCCCCCGGCCGCCGTCGTCATGCGGCCCAGCGCGGCCCGCTCGCGGCGCCGGCCCCGGAACTGGATGCGGTACAGCTCGGCATACAGGCCACCTTGGTCGAGCAAGTCCTCGTGACTGCCTTGCTCGACTAAGTGCCCCTTATCGAGCACCAGAATCTTGTCGGCAGCCAGAATCGTCGAAAGGCGGTGGGCGATGACAATGCTCGTGCGGCCTTTCATCAGCGGTTCGAGTGCCGCCTGAATCAGCGCCTCCGACGTGGAGTCGAGCGAGCTGGTGGCCTCATCTAGGATCAGAATACGCGGGTCCTTCAAGATCGCCCGGGCAATGGACACGCGCTGGCGCTCGCCGCCAGACAGCCGGAAGCCGCGCTCCCCGACAACGGTGTCATACCCCTCCGGCAATCCGGCCACGAAATCGTGAATCGCCGCGGCCTGTGCCGCCGCAATCATCTCCGCCTCGGTGGCTGTAGGTCGCGCGTACAGCAGGTTCTCCCGCACCGAGGCGTGGAACAGGAAGGTTTCCTGCATTACGATGCCGAATTGCTGCGCCAGCGATTCCTGCGTCACGTCCCGCAAGTCGTGACCGTCCAAGAAGACGCTGCCCTCGTCCGGGTCGTAGAAGCGCGGGACCAGGTAGGTGAGCGTCGTTTTTCCGGCCCCGCTCGGTCCGACGAGTGCGACGAGTTGGCCCGGCTCGATGGTAAAGGAGACATCAATCACGGCCTCGCGCCGGCGCGGCGATTCCGTGGCGGCCGCGTCCACCTTGTCCGCTGGTGCGGAGTTGCGAGCAGCGCCATCGCGCCGGCGCCGACCGCCGGCCGCACCACCAGAACCCGTCCACGCCTCGCCATAGCCCCCGCTGCCGCCACCGCCGCCCCACGCACCGCCCATCCCGCCCCCACCGCGCCCGATGCGATCCATCCGCGGCGAGGGCGGTAGCCCCGGATCAATCATCCCGCCGGGCGGCGGCGGGGGATACGTAAAGCTGACGTGCTCGAAGCACACCTGCCCCTGCGCCGATCCCAGCACGGCGGCGCCCGGCTTGTCGCGCACTTCCGGCGTCATGTCGAGGTACTCGAAGATGCGCTCAAAGACGGCCAGCGCTGCCTGGAGCTCGACATAGATATTGGCGAGCTGACCGGCCGGCCGGTAGAGGTTATTGAGCAACGTGACCATGGCCACGATGGTCCCTAGCTCTAGCTCGTCGCCGAGCACGAGATGTCCGCCGTACCAGAAGATGAGCGCCGGCCCGACGGCCCCAACCACGCCGACAAACATGAAGAACCAGCGTCCCACCATCGCCGACCGGATTTGCAGGCTCATCAGGTCGCGGTTGAGCGTTTGGAACCGCTCGCGCTCGTCGCCCTGGCGGCCAAAGATGCGCGTGAGCACGTAGCCGCTGATATTCAGGCGCTCCTGAAGGAAGGCGGTCACGCCCGCTTGCTGCTCCTGTGTCCGGCGGGAGACATCGCGTCGAAACAGGCCCACGCGCCGCGCCGGGTAGATGAAGATGGGCACCAGCACCGTCGCCACTAGCGCCAGCCGCCACTCCAGGCCGAACATCACCACGACCGTGACGACAACGCTGATGACATTCGTCGTGATGCTCGTCAGGGTGCCCGTCATCGCTCCCTGCACGCCGGCCACGTCGTTGTTCACCCGGGACATGATCTGCCCCGTCGGGGTCACCGTGTAGAACCGCAGGCTCATGCGCTGCATATGCGCGAACAACTGCTGGCGCAGGTCGAACATGGTGGCCTGTCCGACCAGGATGTTCAGGTAGTTCTGCCCTACCCCGATCAGCCCGGACGCGAGCGGCACGGCCACCATCCCGAGGACAAGCAGGTTGAGCAGCACGGCATCCCGCTCCGGCAACGCCTCGTCAATCAGTTGGCGAATCAGCAGCGGCGGCACTACCCCGATCCCACTCGTGGCAGCAATGCAGATCAGGATGCCGACGCAGTGCCAGCCGTAGGGACGCAGATAGCCGAGGATGCGGAGTAGGTTTTCCCGGTCGAAATTGACCGGCGGCCCATCATAGCGTCCGCCTCGCCCGACACTCCAGAACAACCCACCGGCCGACCCACCGCCAATCATGCGTATTCTCCGGGCAGATTCATGTCCTCGCCATCGTAACAAAGCCAAAACTTAACGTCAACGTTAACCTCCCATCATCTATGATGAAGGCAGCCGGGAAGGAGCACGGCCGCCATATGACATCAAGCATCCGGGCCGACGACGACGGGAGCGTCCACCTACGCCTACCGGACGAGACGTGCCGCGACTGGCCACAGGCCATCGCCCATGAGTGGCTCGTGACGAACGGCCGCGGCAGCTACGCCAGCGGCACGGTCGCCGGCACCAACACGCGCCGCTACCATGGGCTGCTCGTCGCGGCCCTGCGCCCGCCGCTCGGCCGCACGCTCCTGGTGGCAGCCTTGGACACGACGGTCGAGCCGGTAGCGGGTACGTCACCCATCCCCCTGCACGCCCACGAGTATCACGACGGCACGGTCGCGCCGCACGGTCACCGCCATATCGAGGCCTTCGCGCTCCACGACGGCATTCCCACCTGGACCTACGGCCTTGCCGGCGGCCGCTTGACCCGGACGATCTGGATGGAGCACGGCCGCGACATCACCTACGTGCGGTATGCCCTGGCGCCGGAAAGCACCCCCATCGTGCTCCGTCTGGCCCCTCTCTGTACCTTCCGCGACTACCACGCGCTCACCCAGGGCCATCCCGATTGGCGCTTCATCGTCGAGCCGCAGGAAACAGGCATGACGCTGCGGGCCTGGCCGGAGGCGCTACCCTACTGGCTATCGCTCGACCGCCCCGCACACTTCACCCGGCGCGAAGAATGGTCCTGGCGTTTCCTCTACCGGGTGGAGCGCGACCGGGGCCTCGACCACCTCGAAGACCTATACGTGCCCGGTGATTTCGCCGTTGCGCTGGCACCGGGCGAAGCGGTGACAGTGGTGCTCACCAACGAGAGCGCAGCGGCAGCCAGCGCCGCCGCCGGTGACCATGACGCCCTCGCGCGGGCACGGGCACGGGCGCGCCGCCTCCCCCGTCAGGCCGGGCTCAACGCCACCGCCGATCCCGTAGCCGCAGCCCTCTGCCTCGCCGCGGACCAATGCCTGGTCGCTCGCGGGTCCTCCGCTGACCACGGAGACGACGGTACGCCCGGTACCGGCACAAACGCAGCCGGCACCGTCTTGGCCGGATACCCATGGTTTGCCGACTGGGGTCGCGACACGATGATCGCGCTGCCGGGCCTCACGCTGGCCACCGGGCGCGGCCAGGAGGCGGAAGCCATCCTGCGCGTTTTCGCCGACCACGTAGAGGACGGCCTCCTACCCAATCGCTTCCCCGACGCTGGCGATATTGACCGGCTCGTTCCGCACGATCCGATGAATGCCAATGTGGCGCGGAACGAGTCGGTCACACCCGAATACAACACCGCCGACGCCACGCTCTGGTATTTCCACGCCATAGCCCGCGTGCTGGCCCACAATGCCAACGATGGTGCCGGGCCAAGTGCGCGGGAGCGTCAGCGGCTGCTCTCCGACCTCTATCCGGTGTTGCGCCGGATCGTGGCTCACCATCTGCGCGGTACCCGCCACCACATTCACGTTGATCCGCACGACGGGCTGCTCTATGCCGGCGAGCCGGGTGTGCAGCTCACTTGGATGGACGCCAAGGTCGGTGACTGGGTGGTCACGCCGCGGATCGGCAAACCGGTCGAGATCAACGCGCTCTGGCTCCACGCGCTGACCCGTATGACGGAGTGGGCTACCGCGCTCGGCGCCACGGACGACGCCACGGAATACCGCCGCTGGCTCGCCCAGGGTTCGGCCAGCTTTGCTGCGCGGTTCTGGTATGCGGCGGGAGGGTTCCTTTACGACGTTGTGGATGGGCCGGAAGGCGACGACGGCAGCTTGCGCCCGAACCAGGTCATCGCGACCGCGCTCCCCGAGACGCCCCTATCGGCAGGCCAACGGCGCCGGGTCGTAGAAATCGTCGCGCAACACCTGCTCACGCCCATGGGCCTCCGCAGCCTCGCCCCCGGCGATGACCACTATCGCGGCCGCTATGCCGGCGACGTGTGGCAGCGCGACGGCGCCTATCACCAAGGCACCGTCTGGCCCTGGCTCATCGGACCGTTCATAGACACGCATCTCGCGGTGTACGGCGACCGGGCACAAGCACGCCGCCGCCTCGAACCGTTGGTCGCGCACCTCAGCACTGCTGGCGTCGGCTCGATCAGTGAGGTATGTGACGGGGACCCGCCACATACACCCGGCGGGTGCTACGCGCAGGCCTGGAGCGTGGCGGAGCTTTTACGCTCCTGGCTGCGGACAAGCGAGGACGCTGGTTGAAGAGGGGCTGGCCCTCTCCCTAGCCCTCCCCGTCCCGACAGGGGAGGGGATACACTCGTCCCCCTACCGCAGCGGAGGGACTATAGGGGAGCCAGTGCCGTCGCGGGGCGGCAGCTACTTGCGGCTGTGCGTCGGCCGCTTGCCATGATTGGCTTTCTTACTGCGCCAACGCAGCTTATGCTTCTGCTTTTTGCGATTGCTGGCCATGTGTATCGGTTCTCCCAGACTGCCACCAAAGTATAGCAGCGCGAGGTGCCAGCGACAGGCCGCCTCACTCGTCCGCGAGGCCGCTGCCGCTACGTGGGGCGCTCGCCGCTTCGCGCGCGCGGCAATTCGTACCGAATGACAAACCCGTCACGCAGCAGGACCTTAACCGCTAGAGCGGCCTCCGGCTCCGGGAAGTCCTCCAAGTTCACGCCTTTGCTTACGGCGACAAACTCGAACGCACGAATGCGGCCCCTGATGTCGTAGTGGATGTACCGACCGCCCAGCACGCCATCGGGGAACCCCGTGTGGTGCTGGTGAACGTCCCGGAACCGCACCAAGGCCGCATCGGCCTCTACATCATGCGCGACGAGCACCGAATCCGTTGAAATTTCCACGTCCCCCACACCCCCGCACCCTTAATAATACAGCCTATGGCAAGTCCTGACAGCCACGCCGTAGGAAATGACCGAGACATGGCGAGTGGCTCCCTATGGTCCCCCCTGACAGGGGTGGGTTTTTCGTGGGGAGCTGCGGACCTACCCCCAATCCCTCCCTGAAGGGAAGGGGCCGGGTGCCGGCCTCTAGCGGTAATCTCCAGGCGTGAAATCCGGGCTGTTGACCACCCGCAGGCGTTCCGCCTCGTATTCGCGGATCCTCTCGGCCTCCGCCACCACCTTGTCAGCAATCTCGTCGGGTATGTGGACAATTCCGTTCTCGTCGCCGTGGAGCAAGGCGCCGGGCGTGACGGGCATACCGCTGATAGTCACCTCGACATTCACATCGAGAATCATCGGCCGACCGTGCGCCACCACCAAGCCGGCGCCGTAATAGTGAAAGTCGCCTAGCTCGCGCACCTCGACGATATCGCGCAGCCCCCCGTCCGTCACCACGCCCACCGCGCCAAGCCGCTTGAAGGTCGTCGCCATGACCTCGCCCACGTGGCACGAGCGCGCCTGGTCCTGCCCCACGTCCTTGATGACCACGACCGCCGGCTTTGGGGAGGCCTGCACCGCCCGGCACAGATCAATGAAGTTACTGTCCTCGCGCCGGCGCCATTCCGTCCGGCTATCCGCCGTACAGGTCACCGCGTAGCCGAGCATCGTGCCCAACTCGGGGATGAGGCAGCGTATGTCGTAGCCCACGTACCCGGACGCATGTGGCCGCACGTTGAACGGCTCGATAGCATTCGCAATCGTCGGACTGTCAACGGCGCGTATCGCCTCGAATTGTTCGGCGGTCAGTGACACGGGCATCCTGTTCCTCCTATTGTCGCGTTGATCGCGTTTCGAGTCTGGCAACCGGGCGCCACTGGAGCGCCGGTCGCCGGGGATTGTAGGCGCCCCACGCGGGCACGCCACAAGCGTCAGACAGCGTAAGTCTTACCCCGCCGTCGGGGTCCCTCGCTTCTCGGCTACCAGCCGGTCGGCCGTTTCGACCACGTCCTCAACGTCGAAGCGCGGCACCAGAACCACGTCCCCCTTTCGCTCGCGGAGCACGTAGTAGTTCGACTCGTCGGCAGTCTTAGCTCCCACCAGCAGCGTGTGCTCGCCGTCCCGGCGCGTGTGCAACGTGAGCGTGATGATCGGTTGATCCAGCCCAAACTCGGCCGTTTGCCCGCCCGGCGGGCCGAGTACGCGATCTACCCGCCAGCGTGTGACGGCATCGAGCAGTATTGCCGCCCGGCTACCCGGCGTGACCATGAGCACCCGCGGCGTGTTCGGATCACTCGTCGGCGTTGGCGGCACGACTATCTCCCGCACGTCCCACTTCCCGGCAGCCGACTGCGTGGCCGTAATCGTCTCACCATCCCGCTCGATCACGACGCGCGTCACGTCGGCCGGCCGGAACGCCACGATAGACGCAAAGCGCTCGTCGCCCTCCGGCTCCCCCGTCCGCTCCAGCAGCAATACGACGGCCGCCAACACAACGAAGACCGCCACGGCAGCGAGGGTCATGCGGTTGGTAATCATCGCTCAGAAACTACATGCTGCCGAGTACACCAGCCCCCCTGTGGTCCCCCCGTCGCAGCGGGGGAACAGGTGATTCCCTCCCCTGTCGCAACGGGGGAGGGCTAGGGTGGGGGCCAGCATCAGCGCCGCTGCCACCAGACGACCACGCCGAGCAGCATCACCGCTACCGGCACAAAGACCACCGTGATGTAGAAGACCAATACGCTCTGCTGTCTGTCGAGAACGACCGGCGCGACGTTGGCCGGCGTCGCCCGAATTGAAATCAGCTCTTCCTCCTCGGCCAGCCAGTTCACGCTGTTGATGACCAGATCAAGATTGGTGGGTACTTGGCGCAGGAAGCCGTTGGCCGCGAAATCCGCATCGCCCAGCACCACCAGCCGGCCTCTCGGCTCCGGCTCGGCACCCTCCAGTACGGGTGTCGGCGTGGGCGGCGGTTGACCGCCGGCAAAGCTGGGCACCGGGTCTCGCTGATTGATCGCGACGGCAACCGTGAGCGGCCCTTGGTGATCCTCGCCCGCGTTGAACTCCACGGCCTGTTCCGCGAGGTTGGTCTCACCCCAAGCCCGGTCGCTGGTCGTGAGCAGCGACCGCACCTCCAGATCGTCCGGCGGATCCTCGGCTACTGCCAGCGACCGCGCCAGGGACAACACGGTGGTCGCCGGCAAGCTGGAGGAGATCCGGTGCCCGAACTCTGGCACCGGAATGATCAATCCCGGATCGGGTGGCACAAATCGGCCGGGGTCCACGACCAGATCGTTGCGGAGCGACACCGCCCACCCTTCCAGCACCGCGTTGAGGTCGGTTTCACCTTGCGGATCGGCCACGACCAACAGCGCACCGCCACCATTAAGATAGTCCCGTAGGGCAGCAGTCTCGAAGTCCAGCAGCGGAGTGCGCGGCGCAGCCAAGATCACGACCGCAGCGTCCGCCGCAACCTCGCGCTCACTCACTAAGGAGAGCTTTTCGACCGCGTAGTTCTCGCGGCGCAGCGCCTCCGCCACGCCGGAGTAGCCGTGCTGATCGAACCCGTCGGGGTCACGCTCATCGTGCCCGGTGACGAAATAGACTTTCTTCTGCTCCGGGCGAGTCAGCTTCAACAAGGCACTGGTGAAATCCTGCTCACTCAGCCCCAGCGTCTCCTCGCGCAACTCCCCAAGCTCGAAGACGGTGACGGGAAAGCTGCGGATACCGGCTTGCTCGGCAGCGGCCCGCTGGCGCAGCGGGTCAATCACTTCCAAGGTGATCAGCGGCGACTGCCGGGCGTAGCGACCCAACAGGTCCACCGCACCCTGCGTATAGTCATCGGCAGGGAAGAAGGCGGTGATCCGGACCGGCTGATTGACCTGCTCGATGACCTTGACCGTCTGATCGGAGAGCGTGAACTGGCCAGCCGCCGTGATGTCCAGCTGCTGTGAATAGCGACCGGCGATGACATTGATGAGCACCAAGATGCCGATGACCGCCACGCTGAAGGCCACGACCGAGTAGCCCTGCCGCGCCGTCCGGCTGCTCAGTAGCTCACCAAGCTCCTCAATGCGTGGCACGAGGAAGCCGGCCAGCAGCACAGCCGCCAGCAGATAGAGCACCATGGCAAGCCGCGTGATGGTGCCGGCCGCGGTCATGGCCACCACGGCACCTACGAGCGCAAGCGCCCCTAGGATTCCCAGGAGGCCGCTCAGACGGTAGAAGGCGCTCAGTCGTTCGTCCATGATCGGCAGTTTCGTCGGTTTAGCGCCAGCGCGTCGATTCGACCGCGCGCACGGTCAGGAAGAGGGCGCCGAGAATGAAGGTCACAAAGTAGATCACCTCGCTCGTATCGAGCAGCCCACGGCCAAAGGTGTCGAAGTGGACCGCCGGCGAGAGCGCGCTAATGAACCCCAGCACTTGCCCCAGCGGCCCAGCGCCCAACGTTCCCAACGCGCCGAGCAGGTAGAGGAAGAGCAACACGCCAAAGCACAGCGCCCCGGCCACGACCTGATTGCTGGCAAACGCGCTGGCCAGCATCCCCGCTGCGATATAGGCCCCGCCGAGCAGCAGCAGACCAAGATAGGCCGAGATGAGGATGCCAACCTCCGGCGCCCCGTACAGCGCGATAACCACGACGTAGATTAGCGTCGGGACCAGCATCAGCGCGTAGGTGATGAAAGTAGCCAGGAACTTGCCCAAGACGACCTGCAAGTCCGTGACCGGAAAGGTCATCAGCAGTTCGATGGTACCGGTTGAACGTTCCTCCGCAATCAGGCGCATCGTCAGGATCGGCGTCAGCAAGAGCAGGATGAAGACCGTGCTGGACAGTACCGGCTGGAGGCTTGCTTCGGCTAACGGACTGCTGATGAAGAAGTAGAACACCAGGCCGTTGATGAGCAGGAACGCCGCCGCCACGGCATACGCCACCGGCGAGACCAAATAGGAATACAGCTCCTTCCGTGTAATCGCCCACAGACCCCGCATCGCTTCTTGTCTCTTTACCTATGTCGTCCGTCGCCGGCTGCCCCCCTATGACCCCTCCGCTACGCAGGGGGATGGCATGTTCCCTCCCCTGTCGCAACGGGGGAGGGCTAGGGTGGGGGCCACCACCCCACCTACTCTCCGTCATTGCGGCGCAGGCCGCAATCCAGACGAACCGCACCCCTATGGCGCATTCTCCTCGGCACCCTCTCCTCCACCGACCTCAGTCTGGTCCAGGTCATCTTCGGCCTTGATCCCGGCCTCTTCCGTCGTGAGCTGCAAGAAAATCTCCTCCAGGCTCAGGGATGCCGCTTGCAGCGCCTGCAATCCCCAGCCCGCCCGCACAACGGCTGTGGCCAGCTCCTCCCGCATGTCGGTGTTGACATCCACCTCGACGCTCAGTTGCACGGTCCCGTCCGGTTGCGGCTGCGAATGCACCGCGAGCACATGCGGGAGTCTCGCTAGGCGTTCCACCACCTCGTCTGCCGGTCCGCGCACGGTCAGCGCAATCCGGTCTGCGCCGGTCAGCCGCCGGTTCAGGTTCTCCGGTGTATCCACGGCCACCACGCGCCCTTGGTTGATAATCACCACCGCGCCACAGGTCATGCTCACTTCAGGCAAGATATGCGTGCTCAGAATCACCGTATGATCGCCACCGAGACCGCGGATCAGCTCGCGGACCTCGATGATCTGCCGTGGATCGAGGCCGGCGGTCGGCTCGTCGAGGATCAGGATAGGCGGATCGCCCAGCAGCGCCTGAGCAAACCCCACCCGCTGCCGATAGCCCTTCGACAGCCGGCCGATGGGGCGGTCAATCACCTCCTCGATCCGTGCCACCTCGGTCACACGCTTGATCTCGGCGTGAACATCGTCCACACCCTTCATGGCCGCCACAAACTCCAGATAGCGGTACGGCGTGTGGTCGCGGTACAGCGGGACGTTTTCCGGCATATAGCCGATTCGCCGCCGCACTTCACGCGACTCTTGTACGGCATCGAAGCCGGCTACGCGGGCAGTACCGCCGGAGGGCGGGAAGTAGCCGGTCAGAATCCGCATACACGTGGACTTCCCAGCGCCGTTCGGGCCGAGCAGTCCCAGGATTTGCCCCGGCTCCACACGGAACGTCACTCCGTCGAGCGCGAGGTGCGGACCGTAGTATTTGCTTAGATTGGTAACCTCGATCATCGCGTCTCGAAATCATCCCGCAGTGGTGTGCTGAGAGCCGCTCCGATATTGTCACCGGATTGTCACGGCAAGGGTGCAGGGTTACAGTATACCAGGCTTGCCCACCTGGTACTGTATTGTGGACAAGACCGGCACACAAGGAGTGAGACCATGAAGCGGCTACCCAGCCCTTTCGACGTTCCGGGCAACTGGTATCGGGGCTGCCTCCACTGCCACACGACCAACTCCGACGGGCAAATGGCACCGGAGCAGTTGGTCCGCCACTACGAGATGGGCGGCTTCGACTTCATCGCCATCACCGACCACCACCACCGCACCGACCTCAGCGACCTCTCCGGCCCGGACTTTCTGGTCATGCCGGGTATCGAGGTGAACACCGCCAAGGAGTCCATGATCTACGGCGGCGGCTTCCACATCACCGGCATCAATCTCACCACAGGCATCGAACGGCGGCCGGACTGGACCGGCCAGGCGCTGGTAGACGCCATCCTGGCGGCCGACGGGCTGCCCATCCTGGCCCACCCGTACTGGTCCGGTCTGACGCATGAGGAGATTGCGCCGCTGAAAGGCCTGCTCGGCCTCGAGGTCTTCAACACAACAACCGAGGCGGCCATCGGCAAGGGACACGCCAGCGTGATCTGGGACGACCTGCTCCGCCGCGGCCACCGCCTGCTCGGAGTCGCCGTGGACGACAGCCATCGCCCCGGCTTCGACAGCATGCGCGGTTGGGTCGTGGTGCGGGCACCGGAGCTTACCGCGCCGGCCATTACCGCCGCCCTGCGGGCCGGGCACTTCTACGCTTCCAACGGACCGCAGCTACACGACGTGCAGTGGGAACCGGCGGACGCGAATGGCAGCGGTGGCACCGTGAGCGTGCATTGTAGTCCGGTTCGCACGGTCGGCCTGATCGCCGATGCCAGTAACGGCGCCCGTGTCAGCGCCGGAACGCTGGAGCGTGCGGCCAATGCCCGCCGGCTCCGCCCCGGCGGCTTACCGGAGGGTGTCACGGCCGGCAGTCTGCTGACCGGCGCCGAGTTCACGCTCCACGGCAAAGAGCAATACGCCCGCATCGAGGTCATCAGTGAGACCGGCCAGCGGGCTTGGTCCAACCCCCTCTTCCTCGCCGCACCGCCGTCGTAGTGGGCTACAGCACACAGCACCCGTCCCCCTGCTCCGCAGGGGGACCATGGGGGGCCACTGACCACCCGCCCATCGGCACTTATCACTTGCGCGGCCCTAATCTAGGCTGTAGAGTGAAGCAACGAGGCTCGTTGCACACTGGAGAAGGAGACATTACGACGACTAACGACCGCTCACCCGAGAGAGGAAAACCCCCAAGCCGCCCACCCGGACCACGTCCGGCGGACAGAGGGCCTGCGCCCAGGAATACCTCGCCCGGCCAACGCGGTCCCGCCCGCTCAGGAGGCTATGGGCGCGGCCCGGCCGGGAGACCAAGCGGCCCACCGCGCCGGCCTAGTGGAGGTGGACCTGGTGGCCCCGGCGGAGCATCACGCGGTCCCGGTGGTCCGCCGCGCGGCCCCGGTGGGCCACCACGCGGCCCGGGCGGCCCACCAAGAGGCCCGGGTGGAGCACCACGCGGCCCGGGCGGTCCATCAAGAGGGCCGGGTGGCCCCCCGCGTGGCCCCGGCGGGCCCCGACCGTTTGGCGCTCGGCCAAGCGGCGGTTTCTCACCTCGCCCACCCCGGCGCGGCGCTCGGCCCGTGCCCCGCAGCCCGGAGCCGTACCGCATCAACGGCTTGATTCGCGGTGTTCAGGAAGTACGCCTCGTTGACGACGAGGACGAGAACATCGGCGTCGTGCGCTTCACCGAGGCACTACGGATGGCCCGCGAGCGCGGCCTGGACTTGGTCGAAGTGGCGGCCAAGGCCCAGCCGCCGGTCTGCCGCATCCTCGATTACGGCCGCTTCAAGTACGAGCAGGAGAAGAAGAATCGGCAGGCGCGCAAAGCCGGACAGGCGGCCAAGGCGGCGCAGGAGATGAAGGAAGTCCAGTTGTCGCCAGCCATTGGGGAGCACGATCTGCAGATGAAGGTCCGACGCGCCCTCAAGTTCCTGCGTGCCGGTCATCCTGTGCGGATGGTCGTGCGCTTCTTCGGCCAGAACACCCGCTACCTGTCACATCCCCAGGTGGGCTTCGATGTCATGCAACGTGCGATTGAGGCCTTGGGACCGGACGTGAAGCTGGACCGTCCGCCCAAGCTGGAGTCCCGCCGCATTGAGGCGATCCTGCGCTTGACCAAGTCCGGGGCGAGTGCCCCGACGCCGGCCGCCGCGCGGGCCGCTGCCACCACCTAACCGCCATACGCTCCGCCCTCGCTCAAGTACCCGAATTCCCACTCGCGCGTGAATACGGACCGGCAAACTCACCCTCTCCACCGGGTGGAGAGGGTGAGGCCCGTTAGCCGGCCGCCAACGGATCACCCTGCGCCAAACGCCCCACCGCCCAGTCCGGTGTCTGCTGGACACGATCCCAGGTAAAGCCCAGCGCATTGAACGTTGCCAGGTCGGGTACCCAGTGGCGCTTCCAGTCGTGGCCAATCTGCCAAACGCGGCCGGCATCGTCTCTGAGTAGCGCACCCTGGTAGAAGCGGAGCGTCGGCCCCACGCGCAGCGAGCCGAGCACGGCATCGGATACCTGCTCATAGCCGCCGAGGTTGAGCACCTGGAGCGTGGTCAGGTCGGCAATGTGATAGCGGACCCCGTTCAAGGCTGCATACTGCGCGGCACCCGATCCCTTGACCACCCGCAGCCGCTGCGGATCGGCGAGCAGTCCCGTCCCGCCGGGGCTGCCGCTACTCTGGGGATGGGCCGCACTCAGCGGCAGCGCGACCAGCCAACGACGAGCAACCCAGCCTTGCTGACCACCATGCTCCGGCTTCAACCGGATCGGCACCCACCGGTGCCCGTCGCGCTCCACCTCCGCGCCGAGAATGTGTACCTCAGTCAGGAATGGCAACACGCGCAGCACGGCCGCACTGGCTTGCGGGGCTGCGCGCATGTTCAATCCGCTGCTCGTGGCCACACGCCCGGCAGCGATGGGCGTACCGCTACCTATCACTGCCGCGCTGGCGGTCTGCGTCGCCGTGCCGAGCAGGCAGATGACCATGGCAATCCCCAGGAGCGCGGCGTAACGAGACCGCCCATGGTCTCGCGCCGGTGCTGTCTGTCCTCCCATCGGCAGCACGCCTCCTCGTCGGCACATACGCCGTGTGCGGCACTTGCGGTTGACGGTCACTCCCCAGTAGCGACCAGTCCATAGACCGGATACGGACCGGGGATTGACACACCGACCGGCCGCAAGTGAGGTGCGGAGCACACCATCCCCGTGCCGCCAGCGACACGTCCGCGACCATGCTCACCCGCTAACAGAACGCGGCGACGGGTGTTACGGCCTCAGAAGCCGGGTGTTACGGCCTCAGAATGAAAGGCTCAGAGGAGCGCCGGCGTGCCATCGGCGTACTGACGCCCGGCACTCATCCCCCCTCGCCGGCAGCACCCGGCGGCCGCCGGCGCAGGTAGTAGGTCAGTTGAGTGCCGCGCGCTGACTGGCGGATGACGCGGCGCTCTACCTCCCACCCATCGTCAAGGTACCCTTGCAGTTGAGCCTCAGAAGCCGGATCGTTCAGCGTCGCCTGTACAATCATCCGCTCCCACTGCCCACCAGGCAGCCGGCGCACGGCCGCGTAACCCACGCCCAAGCCCGCCACCATGACCGCCGCCATGGCCGCATAGGCGATGGCCACGCGGCGACGCAGCTGCCGACCATCCCCGCCATCGGTTGCCACGGCCGGCGCTGTCGTCATCGCAGCCGCCCTCGCTTCTTCATCTACCCGGTGGCTAGGCGCTACCAATCCTTTGACTCGTCCCGGAGTTGCCGGAAGCCGGCTTCCACCACTCGACTATCCGAACCGTAGGAGAGGAACCGAAAGCCCTGCGCGATGCGCTGCTCCGCTTCCTCCCGGTTCCCGCAGGCATAGCCGGCCACCGTGCCCGTCCGCTTGCTCGCCGCCGCGACCTGCAAGACAAGCTGCTCGTGGTAGGCCGCGTCGTGGCCGTTGGCGCGCACATCCAGCATGAGGTCGCCCGGACCGATGAATACCACGTCCACGCCCGGCACCTGCATGATCTCGCTCACTTGTGCAATCGCCGCCTCGGTTTCGACCATCACGACAACCATGATCTCGTCGTTGGCGTGTGCGAAATACTCGGCCGACCCGCCCTCACCGCCGAGGGTGGCCAGCCGCACGCCACCACCGGAGCGCTGACCTTGCGGCGGGTAGTACGCCGCTTGGACGACCGCGCGTGCCTCCTCGGCGTTCTGCACCATCGGCACGACCACACCGAACGCGCCCATGTCGAGCACCCGGTTGATGACGCCCGGCTCGTGGCCCCGCACCCGGACCAGTGGCACGTGCCCGGCTCCTAGCAGCTGACCAAGCGCCGCGTTGAGCGTCGTCTCCGTGAACTGGCCGTGCTGCCAGTCGAGCCACACCCAGTCGAAGCCCAGGTGCGCCACCTGCGCGATCATGTCGGGCGAGTCGTAGACCATCAACGGACCGGAAAGCACTCCACCGGCGCGCAGCTTGGCAAGTGCTTGGTTGGCTCGCATAGCGAATGACACTCCTTCCCTAGAGAGGGTAACGCTCCCGGTCTCCTATCTGCCAGGACGGATGGCGGGCTTGACCTCATCCCCGTCATTAGCGTCCTGAAAATCCTGATTCGGACCATACGGCACTACATATCGAAAATATCGCGCACCGCGCAAGTAAAACCGGGCAGCACATCCAGGCCATCGAGTGTGCCGTGCTCATCGAGCGTCACGACCGCCCGGCCCGGCCGATACACGTCCACCGTATACGTATCCGGCTGCACAACCCACATCAAGCGCACGCCGTACCGCAGCCACATCCGCGCCTTGTCGCCGACCTCACGCTGACCATCGTTGGGGGAGACAATCTCTACCACCAGGTCGGGAACCACCTCGGCGTAGCCCCTGACTCGCACCCCCGGCGGCAATCGCGCCGCCGCGATGTAAGCGATGTCCGGCTCGCGCACGGTATCCGGGTCCCGCTCTAGCCAGACGCCCGCGTCCGAGCCGATCAGCCGCCCTAGCTTCCGCGGCTTGATGAACCCCCCTAGCAAAATACCCAGATTCATCACGATCTCGCCGTGTTCCTGTCCCGTTGGCATCGTTTCGTAGAGTACCCCCCGGATCAACTCGCCGCGGACACCCTCGCTATCCAGTCGCAACAGGTCGTCGGCAGTCAGCAGCTTCGTCAGTGTCGTCGCCATACCCGGCTCCTTCCCGGCCGGCTCCCTTCCGGCCGCACACGCAGCCGCGCAGCGGCCTACCCGGCAATGTTGCCTAGCTCGCTTATGTCAATCGGCCGTCCTAGCTCCGTGGCCCGCTGCACCGCCTCGACAAATCCAATTGTCTCCAGGTTGCGCCGGCCGGAAGTCTCCGGCTCCTTGCCCTCCGCGACGTACTCGTAGAAGTCACGGTAGATCATCACGTCGGCCAAACCGGCGTGCTCCCGCGTGGCCGATGCGCCGCCAAGCGCAGCCTGAGCAGCAGGGTGATCCTCGATGCCGTGGACGTCGGGCTGGTCCAGCGGCACCGTCTCTTCGCGCTGGTTGTGCGGCCCGTAACACACCCGAATGGCTCCGGCCGTCCGCTCGGCAATCAGCGCTGCCTCGGCACACTCCAGCCGGAACTCGAACCCGGGGGCACGCGCGTTCGACGTGCCCACGTAGGTGCCGGAGACGTCACCATCGTACTCGGCGATGGCCTGGAAGGTACACGGCGTCGGCCAGTCGGACCACGCCGGGTTGTTGCTGAGACCCCACACCCGCCGCAAGGGCCGCTGCACGACCGACAGGATGGTGTCCAGCTCATGCACACCCTGTTGCCACAGGTGCATGTGCGGACTCAGATTGTAGGCCCGGCCCCGCGCCTTGTAGAAGTTCATCAAATACAGGCCCAGCGGCCCGTAGCGTTCCTCGGCCACCAGCCGGCGCAGCGTCCGCATCGGCGCTTGCAGACGGGCGTTCTGCACCACCATCAGCTTGCGGCCCCGCTCGTCGGCCGTCGTCACGCAGCGCACCGCGTCGGCATAGCTGACCGTGAAGCACTTCTCCGTCAACACGTGGCGGTCGGCCGCCAGCGCGGCCAAAATCTGCTGCGCGTGGAACGTCACTGGTGACGCGATAATCACGGCTTCCGAATCGACCGCCGCTACGGCCGCTTCGACGCTCGTGAAGCAGACGGACTCCGGCAGGCCCGTCATCTCCCGCGCCGCCGCCAGGTAGTCCGGCACCACGTCCACCAACGCGACGGGGCGCCAGAAGCCGCTCTCCATGGCAGCCCGCACGTGGCTTTTCCCGCGCGTACCAACCCCGATATGGATGCTCCGCAACGGCTCGGTAGGACGACTGCTACTCATGCTTACCTCTCCTCACCATAATCCGCCCTCGTGGCGACGGGGGGACCATAGGGGGGCCAGCCTTCCACTTCCCGCCCCTTTGACTGAAGGTGGAATTCACGACACCGGTGCCGGCCCGATCCCGACCTCGTCCAAACGCCGCTTCACCTCCGCGTAGTCCGCCGGCGACAGCGGACCGCGCAGCGCCGCCTCCACGTTCTCGCGCAGGTGCTCCGGCCGCTGCGTACCGACAATGATCGTATGGACGTGCGGGTGCGTTAGCGTGAAGCGCAGCATGAAGGACGTGCGGCTCTCCCCGGCCTCACGGAACTCGTCCAGGTTCGCCGCTGCGAACTTGCCCCACACTTCGGCGCTGCCCCGCCCGGCGCCCGGCTCGCCCTTGGCTACGCCGCCGCGGATGACCGTGCCAATGCCGGCTTCCGCTGCTTTCGTAATCAAATCCTCGTGGGTGCGCTCCAACGCCGAATACGGTATCTGGAAAACATCGAACACACCCCACTCCAGAAACGTCGGCAGATCGGGCAGCCTGGTCGAGTTGCCGAGCCAGCGCACCTTGCCCTGCTCGCGCAGCTTCCGCAGGCCCGCGACCAAGTTGCCCCGCTCGACCTCCTCCACCGTCGGGCTGTGCAACTGGAGCGTATCCACGCAGTCAACTTGGAGGCGCTGCAAGCTCTCGTCCATGCCCCGGAACAGGTGCTCCTCGGTCCAATCCGTCTCCCCGGCCTGATACCGCCCGCCTTTGGTGGCGAGGAAGTATTCGGAGCGGCGGTCGGAGATGTAGCGGCCAATGTACTGCTCACTCAGGCCATACGACCGCGCCGTATCAATGAAGTTGATGCCCGCATCGAGCACCGCGTTCAAGATCGTCTCGGCCTGCTCATCGGTCACGGCCCGGCCGCGCGGTGCGCCCCTGATCTCCATCGCCCCGAAGCCCAACCGCGTCACTTCCCGCCCGGTCCGCCCCAAGATCGCCGTCGGTAATGCTGCTGCCATCGCCGTTCTCTCCTTACAGGTCGCTATTCGATTGGTGCAAGCTGCCGCCCGAATGAATGTAGCTCCCGCTCAAGCCTCCGTGCAGTGGATGACCGCGGTGGCCCACGGATCAAGGCTCACTGCGAAAGCGCCGTCGGACACCGCCAGGGCCGACTGAGCCAGCAGATCGCAAGCCTCGGCCATTTGCCAGCGCGGACGCAGCGTAGCCTGGGCCGGTTGGTCTTCCAGGTTGAACAGGAACACCAGCCAGCCCCCCATGCGCGAGCGCCGCACGACGGGAACGATCCGATCTCCCTCGCTAGCAATGAGCGGCTGCACGCCGGCCTCGGCGGTCAGACCCAGGACCAGACCGGGATCGCCAACGTCGCCAAAGCCGGCCGAGAGCGTGAACCCCAGCCACGTAAAGCGGCCGTCCGCGGTCCGCACCCCCACCGTGTCATCGCCCATCGAGGCCAGTGCCGTTGTCTCACCCAGCGGTTCGAGCACGGCATAGCCACACTCCGTCGTGATCGTGGCCGGGCCGTAGGGCGTCTCGACCACGTTGCGCCCTTGGGCAATGTCGTACTCGGTCACGCGCGAGAAGTCCGCCACCCGCACGCCGCACGCCGCCGCAAAGCCTTCCGGTGGCCGGTAGCTCGACTGGCCATCGGCCGAATACAGGCCAAAGCTGCCCTCGGCCACCAGGCGCGTCTGCGGACTCTCGGCTCGCGTGCGCTCGATCCGCTCGCGGGTCTGCGTGTCCATCAGCGCCACGTTGGGCAGGAACAGCAGACGATAGCCGGACCAGTCCATCCCCGGCGTGATGATGTCGGCGGGAATCCCGTGCGTCCAGAGGGTACGGTACACGCCGCGCAGGTCAGCCAGGAAGCGGTCGCCCTGGTCGTTGTACGTGAACAGCTCCTGCGACTTGGGGTGGTAGACGACACCCACCTCGGCGCGGGGACACGTCAGCGGCAGGTGGTCTTTCAGCCCTTCGATCTGCCCAATCGCCTCGGCGACGGCCCGGAACCGCGCCGTCGGCTCGCCATCCGGTGCAACCAGATTGTAGCCCGGCCCCTCGAAGCTGAGGTATTCGGGACGATACTGCCAAAACATCGCCCCGGCCCCGCCGGCAGCGAGCGTCATCCACAGCAGCATCGTCAGCTCGCGCGGATCGGACTGCTTGTGCCAGATGACCCCGCCAGGCGACATGCCGGCATAGATCTCCTCGTGCCACCAGCGCCCGTTCTTTCCCGCACTCCGCGACCAGTCGAAGCTGAACGCCCGGTCCGCCAGCTTGTAGGGGTCCGCGGCGGTGAGCAGGTTGTTCGAGGGCATGGACATGCCCCAGCTATCCACGTGCGGCGCGCACCGCTCGTCCCACGGGCGCGGATACCAGGCCCCGTGGGCGCGGACCTCGTGCTGCGTGTCCAGGGCCTCGACCTCGCCGACCATCCATTGCAGATGATCTACCAAGTTCTGATAATGAAACTCCCGGTAGAGCAGCATCTCCACGACGTTGTTGTTCGACCGCGGCGGCTGCACGTCCTCCCACCGCCGGTAGCGCCGCAGCAGCCGCTCGTTCAACTGGTCCAGCGTGTAGCGCTCCCGCAGCCACGCCTTGTACCGCGCCAGCGTGTAGTCGCAGTAGCAGGGATAGCCGTCGGTGATCCTGCTCCACGCCGAGATGATGTTGATGCCGTCCCACAGCCCCCAGATGAGCAGATTCGGCCGGTCCTTGTACCGCTGCACGACATGGCGGATGAGACCTCCACCGTATTCCCGCCACGCCGGGTGGTCGTAGCAGTGCATGGCACCCCCCTGGGGATAGGCGCCGCTGGCAAACGACTCTGCCCGCTGACCGCGATAGTTCACGACGCGCATATCAGGGTACTCGCGCGACAGCCACTCCGGGCAGGCCCCGTGCGTGGCGAGCATGATGTCCATCCACACCGAAAGGCCGTGCTGCGCGGCGAGGTCGAACAATCGGTCGAAGTCCTCAAGCTCGTACTGCCCCGGTCGTGGCTCCATCGCGTTCCAATACGAGTGACTCCGCACGATCCGAAACCCGGCCGTACTCAACCGCGCAAAATCACCGTCCCAGCACTCCTGTTTCGGAGTAGGGGCGCGATAATACTCCACCCCCACCGGGAACGGCGTCTCCGGATGCCCCAAACGCTTCATCGTCGCTCCGTCCCGCGGCCGCAGCCCACCACTCGCGGCCAGCCGGTCAGGCTGAAGTATGCACCAAGGCAACAGCCCTCACCCCGGCCCTGCCCACATCGAGACCTTTGCCAAATCGTCATTCCCGCGAAAGCGGGAATCCACGTCCCCCCGCCGCAGCGGGGGGACCATAGGGGGGCGGAGAGGGCCATGGCGAGGCATATCTGCCCCTACGGACGCTGGGCACCGCCGTGACTCCCCTTCCCTGGCAGGGAAGGGGCCGGGGGTTAGGTCCGCGCCGCACGGCGGCGCCGGATGAGCACGATCGGCCCCAGCACTACGCCGGCGATCACCGCCACCGGCACGCCAAACGTGCCCACCCAAATCAGCAGGTCCACCGTCCCGCGGGCCACGTCGCCCAGCGTTTCGAGGCTGTCACGGAACGTCTGTCCCGGACTCCAGACCGTGCGGCCAGAGACGTCTTCCGGCAGCGCCGCCAGCGACAGGTCGGCCCGGTTGTTGTAGGTCACGCGCTCGGTCTCGGCGGCGGCAATCACGGCGGCCAACGGCAGCCGTCCCGACTCGACATCAACCCGCACGCTCGCCTCAATGTGGTTTTCATCGTGCGGCCGGACGCGGTCCAAGTCCCAGACGATCACGCGGTTGTCCGCATCGTACCTCCCACCGATTGCACTGACGAAAGTGACGCCCGCCGGCAGCGACAGCCGGATGGACACCCGCTCCGCATCACCGTTCCCGGCGTTCCCGTACAGCAGCGCCAGATTTGCCGTGTCGCCCTGCGCGACCGCCGACGGTGCATGGAGCACCGTTAGCATCAGGTCCGGCTCGAACGTCAGCTTGGCGGTAGCAGCATTGTTGGACTCGTCCGCGTCGGGAGTACCGGCGTGGACCTCCGCATCGAGCGTCAGGACACGGGCGGCGGTTTCGAACCGCAACACGGCGGCGAACGTACCCTGGTCGCTGGGGTGCAGCTCGCTGATCTCCCACGTCACCACCCGCGTCGCCGGATCGTAAATGCCGTTGCTCCGCGCCTCAACGAAGGCTGCCTGCTGAGGCAGCGTGAGCGTCACCTCCACGTCTTTCGCCCGCACACTGCCCTCGTTGCGATAGATCAGCCGGAACGCGCTCTCGCCGTAGACGAAGGGCACGCCCTGCGGGACCAGCTCCAATGACAAGTCCGGCGGGGGATGCAGCTGTACCCGCACGGTGGCGAGAGCTACGCGGTCTTCCAGCACGTTGAGCTGTCCGCGCAGACGCTCGATCTCGCCGCGGACACGCTGGAGCCGATCCTGGATTTCGAGGATGTCCTGCACTCGCTCCGCACGCTCGAAGAGTACGCGGAACTGCTCCTCGGCCGCCTCCAGGTTCCGCAGCCGGATGTTGAGGTCGGTGTACGCCTCGGTAACATCCTCGGCCCGAGTTTGCTCCTCGAGCACCTCGACCGCCAGTGCCTTCAGGTCCACCACCGCCTCATCGAACGCAGCAGCCGGAATACGCAGGGTGACAATGGAAGGCCGGCGGTCACGCACCGGCTTGATCTCGGAGTTGGCAAAAAAGGCGCCGGGAATACCGGCCACCAAGTCACGGATGGACCCGATAGCGTCCTCCAGGTCCGCCACCATCAGCACGAGCGTACCGTTCCGAATGATCTGCCGGTCGCTCGCGGCGAGCTCCTGGATCGCTGCCAACCGGGGAGCCGCAGCACTCGCCGGGGCGGCAGCAACACTCCTGGACATGGCTTCCTGCGTGACTGTCTTCTCGACAACCTTCTCGACGACCACCGGCCGCTCCACCACGACCGGAGCGGCCGCGGCGCTGGCACCCGCCGCCCCCCGCTCGCCGCTCGCTCCCTGCGCCCCGGCCGGACCCGCCGGGCCGCGAACCGCCGCTGAGTCAGCCCCCTCCGTCTGGACCTGCAGGAGGCTGGTCTCCTCGAACGCACCGGGCCTACGGGCCACTGCCAACGCGACAACGATCACGCCGAGGAGCAAGACCACGACCACGACCCGACCACGACCCGTTGCTAGAAACCGTCTCATGGCACTCTCCCTATCCCGACCACTCCGTCTTGCGCCGTATTTCCCGGCGCAGCCGCCCCACAGCGGGCGACAACGGGACCTAGACGTCCTGGACGACGGGAAAGTTCCCGCCGGACTCCCCCTCTCTATCGCTCGGCGATGGAGAGGGGGCCGGGTGATGGGCCAAAGCCGCACCACACCTGGCACTATCCGTGCGGCTTTGGCCCGTCAGGAGGTGCGGCCCGCGCCCTATCCTCGGACGGCCCGCACACGCCCCTCGACCGCCGCCTCAATCCGCCCGGACCGCACCGCATGGGCGTAGAGCGCGGCCCGGAAGGGCACGTCCGTGATCCTGTAGGACAGCGTCTCGCGGTGCCCGGACAGGAACATCGAGCGCCCCTGTCCCCGCTCCGGGACGTGCCCCTCCAGCGCGACGCGATACCGGCGCTGCGGGTCGAGCGTGTGCGCCACAATCCGCTGCCCCACCGGCCGGTTCCAATCGAACGTGTAGCTGGCGCCGGACAGTTGCACGAGAAACTCAAGGCCCTCGACGGGGTCACGGATATTCGCTTCCAATACGCTCAGGATGTCGCTACCCTGTAGCTCCGCCACGACCAGGTATTGCTCGAACGGACGGCTGCACTGGATCAAGTCTACCTCGTCCACCGTGCCCGCTGGCAAGGGCAGCCCCCGATACGAGCGGCGATTGTAGAGGGCCAGATCGGCCCCCGTCGCCAGCCGCATCGCGTCGGTAATCCAGTTCGCCAGCGGCGCCTCGATCCCGCTCATCGTGAGCGCCGCCGGCGACTCAGCGACGGGATGGGTGCGGTAGGCCGTCAGCGACCGCTGCCGGCGCGGCGCTTCCGCCACCTGCCACCGCCCCGCCTGCTTGGTCAGCCGCAGTTCGCTGTCGGCGGCAACGACACCCTCGAAGACCGCTTGCCCTTCGATCTCCAGCGCCAACGGCCGCTCCAAGTCAACGAGCGCCGGATCGGGCAGCACGGCCACACCGGTCAGATTATCGGTGGCCAAACGCAGCCGATTGTCGCCGATGATCTGAGCATGTACCGTGCCGATTGTCCCCGGCCGCGACAGAGCGTCAATGGCGGTCCAGTACGCCTGACCGTGCAAAGGCAGCGCCGCGCTGAAGCTATAGCCCGACGGGTGGCGCCGCAGCCGCTGCCGCACCAGCCAGGCGATCACCCCGTCGTAATACTCCGGCACGAAGTCGGCGTGCCCGCGTCCGGCGCGGATGTCCAAGCGCGTCGGAAAGTCGAGGCGCTCCATGCGGTCCGCGACCAGCCGCCCACCCAACTGAAAGTTTCGGTCATGCTCACCCCCGATGCACCAGAACGGCAGATGCTCACCATTGGCCGCCAGCCACGGGAAGCTGTACGCCGCGCCCATCGGGGCCGCGGCGGCGAAGTAGTCGGGATAGTGCAACGCCAGCTCGGAGGACCCGGTCCCGCCCATCGAGAGGCCCGTCACCGAGATCCGCTCCGCGTCCACGCGATAGCGCCGCTGCACGTCGGCCACCGCGCAAAACACGTCGTTCTCGCCGATCCCCCGAAACTCCGTGATCCCCCGCCCGAACGGCGTGACGAGCAGTGCCCCGTGGCGCTCCGCCGCCCACAGCGGGGCCGCGTTTTCGTCAGCGGTGTAGTGCTCCGAGGTCTGACCGACGTATTCCGGCGACAGGCCCGCCGAAGTCCCGTGCAGATTGATGACCAGCGGCCAAGACCGGCGACCGTCATAGCCGGCTGGCACGTAGAGCGCATACGGCTGCTCGGTATCGTCAATTGCGGAATGGTAGCTCAGGCGCAAGTCCTGCCCCGGCAGCGGACGAGTAGCCAGCCGCGTATCACCCGGCGGAAGCGTACCCACTATCTCTATACCCCCATTGTCTCTACACGAGCAGCCTCACCACCGGCCCCATCAGCATCCCTCAACCGCCGGCACTGCCACCATCCCTCGCCAAAGACATGCTAACGAGCGCGCCGCGTTGCCGCAAAGCATGTCATCACGCTGGCAGACCGAGAGCTACGGAAGGTGGCCTCCTCCCTAACCTTGCTCCGTTGCGACAGGGACCGGAACACGCCGTCCCCCCGCCGCAGCGGGGGGAGCATAGGGGGGCCAGTATCCTGTCCATCCCGTGTCTCCATGTGAATACCTGATCTGCCTCCACCATACCGACCCGCAAAACGGTATCATGGTAGCGCCATGAGCCAAACACCCTCCGCAGCCGACCTTTTCGATGCCAACTGCGCCTTGGGCATGGTGTCCCAGCCCGGCCCGGCCGGGGTGTTCCTCACGGCCGACGAACTGCTTGAGCATCAGGCCCGCTACGGCATTATCCGCGCGCTCCCGTTTCATACGCTCGCCCTGGAAGAGCACCCGGCCTCCGGCAACGCCAAGCTCCTCCCAGCCATCGAGGGTCATGCCGCGCTCCAGCCGTCATGGATCGCCCTCCCGCACCACACCGGCGAGTTCCCCGCTCCGGCCACGCTGCTCACCGAGGCACGGAGCGCCGGGGTGCGGGCACTGCGCCTGTTCCCGGACGACCACAAGTACCCGGTGGATGACTGGATGCTCGGCGACTTCTTTGCTGCCGTAGCCGGGCAGGTGCCGCTGTTCTGGCACATCGCCCGCCTCGACACCCCCACCGCCCGCGACATCTATCGCGTCTGCTCGCAGTATCCCCAACTGCAAGTCGCCATTTGCGACGTTGACAAGTCCATCCCGCGCCTCATCACGCCGCTCCTGCGTCAGCTCCCCAATCTCTGGCTGGAGACCGGCGGCTTCCGCACGTATCGCGGGATCGAGTTCCTCGCGGAGGCAGTTGGCGCCGACCGGCTGCTTTTCGGCACCCGCCTACCCTGGCAATCGGTCGGCGGACCCCATGCCGAGCTACTGTACGCGCGCCTGGAGCCGGCGGTACGCGCTCAGATCGGCGCACACAACCTCGACCGCCTGTTGGCCACGGCCGCCTGGTAGGAGCAATGCCATGACCGCCACACCCCACCACCATCACCACCCGCACCGCCACGCCCACGAGCACGACTCCTTCACCGAACGGGCCGTCCATGGTGAGCCACTGGAGGACCTGGTCATTGACATCCACTGCCACCCCGGCGTCGGTCGCAACTTCTACTGGCACGGCGGCGACGTGGATGACATGGTCCGCACGATGGACGAGACGGGCACAGACTACGCCTGTTTCAGCGCCTATGCCGCCATCGGCCCGGACTTCATCGGCGGCAACGACCTGGTGGCCGCGGCCATCCGGCGCCATCCCAATCGGGTACTAGGGTGCGTCGTGCCCAACCCTCGCTACCCGAAGCTAGTCGTACCGGAGCTGCGGCGGCGGGTGGAGGATCAGGGCTTTCGCGGCATCAAAATTCACCCCACCAGCCACAACTATCGCGTACTCGGAGCCAACTACGCGCCGGTCTACGAGTACGCCGACGACCACCGCCTCCCGATCTTGAGCCACACCTATGACTCTCCGGCTACGGTCGCCAAGCTGGCCACGACGTACCCGAACGCCACGTTCGTCTGGGCGCACGCCATCTGGAACCACTTGCGGACGCCCGACCTAGCGACGGTGGTCCGCGATCACCCGAACGTCTTGGTGGAGATGGCCGGTTCCGGGAACGTGCGCGGGACGATTGAGGACTTCGTGCGCGTGGCCGGAGCCGAGCACGTCGTATTCGGGTCCGACTACCCGGTGCTCGGCCAAGCCTGGCAGCTCGGCCAAGTAGCCCATGCCGATCTACCGGCGGCCGACAAGCGTAAGATTTTCGGCCAAAACCTCCGCGCCGTCCTCTGCCTCTAGCCGCTGTGGTAACCCGAACGCTTACTCTCGTGCAGCCGCGCCCGCCGTGCTACGGTAAGGTAGCCCACCGCCTGGAGCAAGTCAGATGCCCGGCATCCTCCTGCCTGCCGACCACCCCCCGCCTGCCTCGACATCCCGACCCGCTACCATCCGCGAGGTCAAGAGCAGCCTACTCGATAAGCCGGACCACGCTTTCGATTGCGAGCTTGTTGCGGTCGAGTCCACTGTGGGCGCCGCCGCGGCCATCATTCTGTACCGGATGCCGCGGGCCATCACGATTTTCGGCATTGACATGCCCGAAGGCTCGTTCACCCTCGGCTACTTCTGGCAGGATCGGCCGTACAACGTCTACCACTGGCTCGACCCGGACGAGCGCACGCTGGCCTATTACGCCAACATCGCAGATCGGACGGCGATTACCACGACGACGATTGCCTGGCGCGATCTCGTGGTAGACGTGCTGGTGCGACCGAACGGCGCAGTGGAAGTGCTGGATGAAGACGAGCTACCCGCCGACCTCCCGCCGCCAGTGTCCCGCAGGATTGACTACGCCCGCGCCGCGCTGGTAGACGGCGCCGTCGCGCTCGCCACGGAAATCGAGCACGCCTCGCAAGCCTGGCTCGCCGCCCGCCGAGAGCAGTAGCGTCACACCGGCTCACTTCTCCCCGTTCAGCATGGCCGTGCGGGCGCGGTTGGCACGGCGGAAGTAGGCCGCGCGCGTCTCCAAGCCAAACCTGCGGATGATCTCCGCGCAGGTCGTATCTTCCAAGTGCGAATACATGCAGAACACCGCCTCGGGACGGGTCACGTCCATCTCCACACCGGCGCCGTACTGCTCTTTGATCGCGCCGAGCTTGGCGTGGTTGTAGTCCAGGTGCAGCACCTGATAATCGAGATTGATCGTTCGCACGTTGATCGGCTGGTAGACGGCATCGGACTCGATCAGACTCCGGCCGAGCGGGTCCACAATGCGACTCTCACTGCCCGGCGTGGCCGAGGCAATAAAAAAGCTGAAGTCGTGTGCCCAAATGCTCAGTTGCAGACCACCGGCATACATCGAGGAGAAGAAGACAATCTCCGCGTCCTGCGCCCGGTTGCCCTCAGCCACGTCGCGGAAGTTGAGGTCGTAGCAGATCGCAAAACCCACCCGACCGAAGTCCGTGTCGGCCACCACGGTCCCGATACCGGGCGTGACGCCCATCTCCATCTCGCTAATCGTGGGATGAATCTTGTGATAGACGGAGGAGACGTTCCCCTTGCGGTCGAGCAGCACCTGGGAGTTGTAGGTCTTCCCGTCCTCCACGGTGAAAATGGGCACGATCACATAGCAGTGATGCCGGCGTGCGACCTCCGCGAACGTTCGGATCGTCGGCCCGTCGAGCGGCTCCGCAGCAACGGGTAAACACGACTGGCCCAGGCCATACCAGGTAATGACCTCGGTCATGCAGACAATATCCGGCTTGTCCAAGCAGGCCCGTTCGACCAAGGCCCGCTGCCGCTCCCGGTTCGCGGCGATTTGACACTCCGGCGAGTCCTCCACCCCGGCCTGCCGACTGGACACCGTGGCCACGCGCACGTACCGTGCCATGCTACTCCTCCCCGCCTCGTCGCAATCGCTAGGATAGTCACCGGGCAGCGCCCTCTGCACAGCGGCGGCCGCCAGCCCGCTCCAAACCCTTAACGGAGTAGTCGCGTGCCGCTACCGCGAGTATGTCAACCGTAGCCATCAGAGGACTGTGCAGACCTGGCACTCGGAAAAGGCCCCCATGTCCGCAGCCGTGCCCCGGCAGCCTCCCATCCTGGCCTTGGTTGGTCCGACGGCGGTAGGCAAGACGGCCCTCTCGCTGACGGTCGCCACCGCCCTGAATGCCGAGATCATCTCGGTGGACTCGCGCCAGGTCTACCGCGGCATGGACATTGGCACGGCCAAGGCTACCGCTGCCGAACGTGCCAGCGTCCGGCATCACCTGCTCGATGTCGTCGCGCCGGACGAGGCGTACTCCGTCGCGCTATATCAGCGGCAGGCGCGTACCGTCATCGCCCGACTGCACGCGCACGGCAAGCTGCCGCTGCTCGTCGGTGGTACCGGACTGTACTTTCGCGCCGTTTGCGATGGCTTGGTGCTCCCGCCGGTGCCGCCGCAGCCGGAGCTACGCGCCGAGTGGGAGGCACGGGTGGCGGCTGGCGATCTCGCCGGCTTGGTCGCAGAGTTGCGCCGCCTGGACCCGGTCGGCGCCGCACGGCTCGACCTCGCCAATCCGCGCCGCGTCATCCGCGCGCTGGAGGTGACGCGCGTCAGCGGGCGCCCGTTCTCCGCCTGGCAACAGCGCCAGCCACCACCATTCCACACCGTCTGGCTCGGTCTGACGCGCCCCCGTGCCGAGCTATACGCCCGCATCAATGCACGCGCATCCGAGCAAATCGCGGCCGGCCTCGTGGAAGAAGTACGTGGCCTCGTGCAGCAGGGTTATGGCTACGACCTGCCGGCCATGCAGAGTCTCGGGTACCGCGAAATCGGCCAGTATCTCCAAGGGCAGCTGACCCTCGACGAGGCGATAGCCAGCCAGCAGCAAGCCACCCGCCGCTACGCCCGCCGCCAGCTCACCTGGTTTCGCCGCGACGAGCGCATCACCTGGCTCCCCGCCGCCACCACCAACCTCTCCGAATTCCTAGAAGCCCTCCAGAAGGCGGGCGTCGGCAGCGCCGAGGCCGCCCCAGGGATTGCCCGGCCCTTCTGCTAGAGTTAGGACTATGATTACCGAGTTGGAAATCGAGGGCTTCAAGAGCTTTGGCTCGCCAGCGGAGAAGATAGAGTTAGGGCCGCTCAACTTCATCGTTGGCGCCAACGCTACGGGCAAGACCAACCTCCTCCACGCCTTGAGATTTCTGCAAAACGCCGTAAATCATGACATTTCCCATGCTGTAAGTAAGTTGGGCGGGAGCGCCGAAGTCTGCAACAAGCGCCTCCATCAACTTCAATCGGTGCGGCTGGCGATCAAAGTTGAGGAGAAATCTAAGGCCATACTAACAGGATCGGATGGTTCGCAAGGTTGGGAGGACAAGGTTGTTGCGGGGCCCTTCGAATACAAGCTGGCGCTTGACCCGGGAAGTAATGAAGCCCCACCAAGCATTGAGCAAGAATCAATGCTCGCGAGAGTCAGGCGGGATGATGAGGCGAATACCGCGACACTCACACGGAGCGGCAGGGAATTCACATACTGCGATCCGACGGCTCCCAGAAGCGGAGGATTCCAAGGGGGCACCTTCCCCATCCACTCACAGGAATCAACTCGCCTCGCTCTCGTCGGTGCCAGGCTCTTTTCCCTTCCAGCCACTCTGCTCTGCAATTGGATCAGCGACTGGAGTTTCCACAACATCATTCCCGCGGCTGCTCGCCAACCATACGGAGAAGAAGCTGGTGTCGCTCTTGGTTCAGCGGGCGAGAAGCTGGCTACTATTCTCCATGGAATGACTGACGAAGAACGCTCTTCAATTGTGCATGGCCTGAGAAGTATAGTGCCAGGACTTAGGAACCTGAAGACAACAAAGTCACCAATGGAGGCCACTTTGGCATTCCAGATCGTGGAAGATCAACTTAACGAAGCAATCAATCCCATCTCAGTGTCGGATGGCACGGTTCGTTTGCTCGCTCTGCTCGTCCTCACAACCTGGAGTGCTCGCAGATCGTCTCTCATTGCCATCGAGGAGCCTGAAAACGGGATTCATCCCCACCTGGCAGAACATATCGTAGACATGCTCAGGTCTGCCTCCGAGTGGACACAGGTTATCGTCACGACCCACGAACCCGATCTGCTCGATCACCTCGAACCTAGCGAGGTCATCCTCTGCGACAAAGAGGACGGATTCACGAAGCTCAGAAAGGCCTCAAGCGTCGCCGACATCGAGCAGTTCCGACAGCACTTCAGCCTCGGCGAGTTGTGGGAGCAGGGTGTGGTGGGAGCAATCCCGTGAGAATCGGCGTCGGTGTCGAGGGACCCTCCGACCTGGCGTTTTGGAAGAAGGTATTACCCAAGCACTTCCCCGGCGTCCGCTTTGACATCCGCAACATGAAGACCCGGGAAAAGCTCATCCGCGCGACACCGCGCCTGCTAGATAGCTTTCGTAGTCTCCACTATGCCGCCGGCTTCATCGTGGTGGACCGCGACCGGGACCCGTGTGTTGCGGCCATCCTCGAACGGTTGGACGCGGTAAGCCGGGAAGAAGCACGCCAGCCAGCGGATGAGCGCTATCTATCCGTTTGTGTTGCTATCCGCGGGTTTGAGGCCTGGCTTCTGGCGGACGCCGCGGCCATCAAGGCGCTGTTGCCCCAGGCCAGCTACGCTGCGCCGAGTGACACCGCCAGCCTGAACCCAGGCAGAAAGCTCAAAGCGTTGTGGCAGCAGCAGTATGGACGAAACTCGATCCCCAACAAAATCGGCTTCGCCAGCTTGATGGCGCCACAATTCAACCCCGAAGCGGCAAGGCAGCATTCGGCGTCGTTCACCTACTTCTGGTCACACCTGACGGAAGCGTGCCAAGTCGCTCCGCATCCCTGAGCACTACCAAGGCATCGTGCGCCCGGTATGCTTCCGCCCGATCTCCGAAGCCTCCTGCCCACCGCTACCGATCATCACCCCTTCGTCGAGCATCTCCGTCACGTTGTCCGGGTTCACACCATTCAGAAAGGCAATCCCAACCGACTTGCACGCGGCGAACACGCGCGCCCGTGCGGCGAGCATGTACTCGGGATAGGGTGGGTCGTGGTTGTCCTCATAGCCGAGCGACATCCCCATGTCACCCGGTCCCCACTCCGCAAAACCGACACCAGGGACCTCGATATTCGCCTCCGCGTTCGCCAAACAGCGCTTGTCCTCGATCTTGAGGCCCAGGAGTAGCTCACCCTGCGGATTGAGCGGCCACGGGTCGGCCTTGTCGAGATACTCGTTCACCGACAATCCCCACATCGCCGCCGCTTCGCCCTGACCGCCACTGCCCCGCCGGCCGTCACCCAGCCCCTCACCCACACCGATGCTCTGGAAGGGAAAGCGGGCGGACTCGACGAATGCCTTGACCGCGCCCGGTGTCTCGGCGTGGCAAAGCAGGATACCGTGGACGCCGGCCGTCAGGAGGTGCTTCACCATCCAGGCATTGGCCCGCATGACCTCCTCACTTGTCCCGTCGGTCGGCAAGGTAGCGATCACCGTCGGCGTGCGGTGGCCGCTGCGGGTTGGGCCACCAGTGATCAACCCGCGCATGAACGCCGACAACCCCGGGATGTTGAACGCATAATGCTCCATCTCCACCATCAGGTAGTCGGCCCACGTCTGCGCCATTTCGACGCCGTTCTCGTAAGTCAGCTCACCGGCGCCGGTGTAGTAGAGCGGCTGACCCTGCTCCAGTAGCTCAATCGCCCGGTTGACACGTGGCATCTTCTCTCAACCTGCCTGCGTATTCGCTGCTTGCCGGTGCATCCAGCGGCCCGAACCAGGCTGCTTGCCCGGATGTGCCGGCAGCGCTGGCCTGGATTATCCACAACTCCGGCACTTCCGACAAGGTACAGGCGGCTCCGTCATCCCCTGGGAGCGGGCCGGGTGACCGACCAGAGCCGCACCACCAAATCTCATCGGATTGTGCGGCTCTGGCCGGTCAGGGTGAGGGCAGCCAGCGCAGTGTGCTCCGCTGTCCGGAGCGGCAATCCGCTTCCGGCTGCTACACTGCCCATCAGCATGACAACCAAGAGGCCCCCCACCCGCTCCGACGGTCGTGCCCACAACGAGCTACGACCGGTACGCATCACCACCGGCTACCAGGAGTACCCGGAAGGATCGGCACTCATCGCCTGCGGCAACACCCGCGTGCTCTGCGCCGCTTCGGTGCAAGACCGACAGCCGCCTCATCTGCTCAACACCGACCGCGGCTGGGTCACCGCCGAGTACGCGATGCTGCCGCGCGCTACCCATACCCGCAGCAGCCGCGAATCGGTCCGCGGCCGACTCGGCGGCCGCACACAGGAGATTCAACGCCTGATCGGCCGCGCGCTGCGAGCCGCCGTAGACCTCCAGGCGCTCGGCCCCCGCACCGTCATCCTGGACTGCGACGTGCTCCAAGCCGATGGCGGCACCCGCACCGCAGCCATCACCGGCGCCTATGTCGCCCTTGCCCTCGCGCTACGCCAGTTGGTCACGACGGGTGTGCTCACCAGCACGCCGCTGAAGAAGGCCATCGCCGCCGTCAGTGTCGGGATCGTGCATGGGGCGCCGCTCCTCGACCTCTCCTACCCGGAAGACTCCCGCGCGAGCGCCGACCTCAACGTGGTGATGACCGGCGAGGGACAGTTTATCGAGGTGCAGGGCACGGCCGAGGGCGTGCCGTTTTCACGCCGCGCGCTGAATCGCCTGCTCGACCTCGCCCATCAGGGCATCAAGTCGCTGCTCGCGGCCCAAGAGCAAGCCATCCGCGCCGCTGTGGACAGCACCGAGGGTCGTAGGGCCTTCCGCGACTAGCGGTGCCTGCCGGCGACCGGCTCCTACGTGAGCGCCTGCACGAGTTCCCGAAACCGGTCGCCGCGGTCGAATTCGTTGGCAAACAGGCCGAACGAGGCACAACCGGGTGAGAGCAGCACGGCGCTCTCCGGCTCCGCCGCCGCACGCGCCGTCGCCAGCGCCGCCGCGAGATCGCCGGCCTCCCCGACCACCTTCTCCCCACACGCCGCCGCGACCTTGGGTGTCGCGGTACCCGCCAGCAGCACAACGGCCGTGACCATGGACTCCGGCCCCTGCACGGCCGCGCGGACACCATTGAAGTCCAGCCCCTTGTCGCTGCCGCCGGCAATCAGGACGGTCGGCCGATCCATGGCGGCGAGGGCAGCGAGCATGGCTTCCGGCATGGTGGCCGCCGTATCGTTGATGTAGCGCACGCCCTCGAATTCGCGGATCGTCTCCAGGCGGTGCGGCACGCCGGGGAAGGCGGCCACGGCCCGGTCAATCACCGGAGCGGGTATCTCCAGCACGCGAGCCGCCGCCGTCGCCGCCGCGACGTTCGCTCGGTTGTGAGCACCATAGAGGTACGCCGCCGGCCACCCGGACGACTCCGACGCCGGATCGAACCACACCACGCGCCCCGCAGCCGCCTCACCCAACGGGCGCACTGGCGGGCTGGCGCCGTTGAGCACAGCGTAGTCCCCGGGCCGCTGCCAGCGCAAGATCAGCCCCTTGCTCTGTGCATACTCGGCATAGCTCGCGTAGCGGTCCAAGTGGTCGGGCATGATATTGGTGATGACCGCCACGTGCGGGCTGCGCCGCAACGGGATCAGCCCCTCCAGCTGCCAGCTCGATAGCTCCAAGACGACCCAGGTTTCCGGCTTGATGCGCGGCAGCGTTTCGAGCGCCGAGCGGCGCAGATTGCCGGCGACTATGTGCGGCCAGCCGTGCGCCTGAAGGATGGAGGCGAGCAGCAGCGTGGTTGTGGTCTTGCCCTTGGTGCCCGTGACACCGATGATTTTCCGGCTCGGACACTCTGCAAAGAAGAGTGTCATTTCCATGACCACCGGCACGCCGGCCGCGGTCGCCACCTGCAGGTAGGACGAGTGACGCGGCACGGCCGGATTGCGGACCACGAGGTCTGCCGATCGAAAATCCTCTTCCCGATGCTGACCCAGGATGTAGGTTATCGGGAGATCCGCCAGGGACTCCAGTGAAGCGGTCAGCTGCTCGGCAGAGCTGAGGTCAGTCACCGTGACCTGTGCGCCGCGCTCGGCCAGAAATCGGGCTACGCCCACGCCGCCACCGTGGACGCCCAGCCCCATCACGAGCACGCGCCGGCCGCGATAATCCACCGCATTGCCCCCCTGCGCCGACCACTTGGTCACATGGCCAGCCGCCGCCACGCGCGATCAGCGTTCCCAATCCTGGTAGGATAAAGCTCTTGGTACGATAACGTCAGCGCAGTATACTGCCTGTTCCGTGCATCCGCAGAGACCGATGAGACAGCGTCCGGCTCCCCCCTCACGCTACCCCAGTCCGGCGGCGCAACGCCGGACGGCCGAGCTATGGAAGGCCCGACTCGGTCTCGGCGCCGCGGTGATCATTACGGTGTTTTCCTTGGTGGTGATGTATCGGATCGCCGGCGTGGGGGTGCAGACCATGCTGACGGTGTCCCAGAACACCCTAACCACAGTGCTGGGCCTAGGTGCCAGCTTAGGCTTGCCGCTCCCTGAGTTCCTGACTACGCTGGAGATTAGTCCGGCAACCGCTTCCACAGACAGTCAGCCTACCGCCGGCACCACCATCGCCCAGCCAACACCGGCTCCCTCCCCAACAGCAGCGGTGGCGGTCGTCAATACGCCGGTCGCCAGCAGCACCGTCGCACCAACGCCGGCACCGGAGGCTACGGCGACAGTCGCCCCCGGCAGTGTGCGCGAGCACACCGTCGTCGCGGGTGACACGCTCTTTGCCCTTGCCCGGCACTACGAGAGTAGTGTGCAGGCTATCGTCGCAGCGAACAACCTGCGGGACAGCAACGTGACCCTCCAGATCGGTCAACGGCTGATTATCCCCTAATGAGACCCTTGCCTAACTCGCCATTCCTCTGAAAATACCCTGGATCCGTCACTCCCGCGCAAGCGGGAATCCAGCCGCCATAGGGGCGCAACATGTTGCGCCCAGCTCCTCGTCATTCCGGCGGAAGCCGGAATCCACGGACCGCCCCCCGGTCAGGCCAGCCAGCAGCTTCCCTCCCCCGTCGGGACGGGGGAGGGTGAGGGAGGGGGCTTGTCCTCCCCCGTTAGGCGAGCGTCCACCCGGCCGCCGCCAGTACCGGCTCCAGTGTATCTGCCGCCACCGCCCCGGCCCGGAGAATCCGCGCCGTTGGCGGCGACGAGAGGTCGAGCACCGACGATGGCTGCCCCACCGGCGATGTCCCGCCATCGAGCACCACGTCCACCTCCGACCCGAGGGCGGCGACCGCGGCATGTGCCGTCGTCGCCGGAGCCTCGCCGGAGCGATTTGCGCTCGTGCCGATCAGCGGACAGCCGGCCTCGCGGATGAGCGCGCGCGTGACGGGATGATCCGGTATCCGCAGCGCGACGGTAGCATCGGCCGCGACGAGGTCCGGCACCTGCGTCGAGCGCGGCAGCACGAGCGTCAGCGCACCCGGCCAGAAGCGCGCGGCGAGGTCCGCGGCGACCGGTGGCCACTCCGCGACCAACGCGGCGGCGGCCTCCGGGTCGGCAAGCAGCACCGGCAACCCCCGCGCGGCCGAGCGCCCCTTCACTCCCAAGAGCCGGTCCACCGCTGGCGGATGGAGCGCGTTCGTGCCCAAGCCATAGAGCGTGTCGGTGGGATAGACCACCAGCCCGCCCCAGCGCACGATTTCGGCTGCCTCGCGCAAGCCCATCGGGTCGCCGGCCGGGTAGAGCCGCATCGCTCCCGATTGCGCCGGACCACGACCCGGCGGCTCGTCTGCGGATTGATTGCCGCCCGCCGATTGCATCACGGAGCATTCTACCTCCGAGCCGCTAGGTTTACACAATCCAGCGCGTCGCTGGACTGCGCCGGGCGCGAGTGCTACCATCCCGCCAATGCCGGATCGCGTAGGGGCGAGGAACGCTTCGTCCCAGGGAAGGAGCACGCGCCAATGCCAAACGTCTCATTCATCGGGCTGGGGAAGATGGGGCTACCCATGTCGCGCAATATCATGCAGGCCGGCTTCCCGCTGACCGTCCACAACCGCAGCCGGGGCAAAGTCGAGGCGCTGGCTGCGGAGGGTGCGACCGCAGCCGCCTCGTCGGCCGAGGCTGCCGCTACCACCGACATCATCTGCCTCTGCGTACCCGTCCCGGCCGATGTGGAGAAAGTCATTCTCGGCCCGGACGGCGTGCTGGCCGGCGCCCGCAGCGGCAGCCTGGTCGTGGATTTCAGCACCATTGACCCCGCCACGAACCGCAAGGTGGCCGCGGCCCTCGCCGAGCAAGGCGTCGGCTATCTTGACGCGCCGGTCAGCGGTGGGCCGCCGGGCGCCGAGGCCGGCAACCTGACGGTCATGTGCGGCGGCAGCGAGGCGGACTACGCGCGTGCCCTGCCGGTGATGGAAGCCGTCGGCGAGAAGATCGTCCACGCCGGGCCAATCGGCGCCGGCTCAACCGTCAAGCTCATCAATCAAATGCTCGTCGGCGTCAATCTGTCAGGGGCCGTCGAGGGCTTTGTCCTCGGCGCCAAGGCCGGCATTGATCCGGAGCTACTGCTCGACGTGGTGAGCAGCGCCTCCGGCGACAGCTTGCAGCTCCGGCGCTGCTTCCCCGACTTCGTGTTCAAGAACTCCTACGAGCCGGCCTTCTCGGCCAACCTGCTCTACAAAGACATCATGCTGGCGCTCGGCATCGGTCGTGAGTTGAACGTCCGGCTCAATCTCGGCAACCTGGCGCTCCAAGCCTACGAGGAAGTCCGCAACCACGGTCTGGGCGAACAGGACTTCGCCGTCGTCGCCGTCCCCCTCCAACGACTCTCCGGCGTCCAGATCAAGCCGGAAGAGTAGCGCCGGCCCCCCGCTGCGGCAGGGAGACGGTAGTCCCCTCCCCTGGAGCTTGCTCCGGGGGAGGGCTAGGGTGGGGGCCAGGCCACCGTCGGCCCTACGTCTCGAAGACCTCACTCACCGCGCAGGCGAAACCGGGCAGCACGTCCAAGCCGTCAAGCCTGTCGTGCTCATCGAGCGTCACCACCGCCCGGCCCGGCTCGTGTACGTCCACGGTGCGCGTGTCCGGCTGCACCACCCACACCAAGCGCACGCCGTAACTGAGCCACATCCACGCCTTGTCATGGACCTCGCGCTGGCCGTCGCTGGGAGAAACGATCTCCACCACCAGATCGGGCGGTACCTCGGCGTAGCCGGTAATCCGCACGTCCGGTGGCAGCGTTTCCGCCGAGAAGTAGGCAATGTCCGGCTCGCGCACCGTGTCCGGGTCCCGCTCCAGCCAAATGCCCGCGTCCGAGCCGGTCAGCCGTCCCAGCTTCCGAGGTATGATGAAGGCGTTCAGCAAAAAGCCGAGCTTCATTACGATCTCACCGTGCTCCAGTCCTGTTGACATGGTCTCGTGCAGCACCCCTCGGATCAATTCGCCACGCACGCCCTGGCTATCCAGCCGCAGCAGGTCATCAGCCGTTAGTAGCTTCGTCAGTGTCGTCGCCATATCCGTCCCCTCCACAGTGCGGCGCAGCTACCGGACGTGCTCGCCCGCCGGCCAGCGATACACCATCTTCAGATATTCGTCGTAGGGGATGTCCGCCAGGGGGGCCATTGCCGCGTCCCACAGCGCGTTCCAGCGCTCGTAGTCGGTCAGCACCGTCTCCGGCCGCGCCGCGCTCCGCACGACAAAGCCCGGCAAGAACGGCCGGCCCGTCGGCTTGGCGGAGTCCTGGTAGCGCAAGTCCATGCTCCAGCGCACCCGATCCGATACGTTCGGCTGGCTGCGGTGCATCATCAACGGGTGAAAGAGGATGAGGCCACCAGCCCGCGTGGGCAGCAGCTTCGGCGTCAGCGCCGGCACCTCCCGCGGGTCCACCCGAATCTCGCCGTTGACGAGATGGCGCCGCAGCCCGTGCTTGTGGCTGCCCGGCAGCAGCTCCAGACAGCCGCCGTCCTCCGGCACGTCGAACAGCGGTATCCACATCGTCGCAATGATCTGATTGTCCGCCTCAGGCAAGACAGTCCCAGCGTCCTGATGCCAATGATGGGCGCGCGAGTTGTACATCGCCGACCGTTCCGGCGGTACCGAGCGAATGTGCTGGATCGGGCTACACTGGAGCTCCGGGCCAATCAGCGATTCGGCCAGATCGAGCAGGCGCGGGCAGTGCAAAAAGCCGAACATCGCCCGGCTCCGCACGAAGCGAATATCCAGCTTGTCCCCGATTTCCGGCGCCTCCGCCGCGATCAAGGTCATCCGTCGCTGGAACGGCTCGTGCTCATAGAGCTTGGTCAACTTGCCGTCGGCAACCAGCCGCCGCGCCCGCCGGTCTATGAGCGCCTCGTACTCCGCGATAACCGGACCGAGATCATCGTCGCCGAGGACACCCTCCGCCAAGTGGAGATAGCCATTGTCATGAAAGTCCGCGATCTGCGCCTCCGTCAGCCTCACCTTGCCTCCTCCTCGTCCCCCACCAGCCCTCCTTGCCCTGTCATTCCCGCGAAAGCGGGAATCTGCACCCCCTCTCCACATGGTGGAGAGGGGGCCGGGGGGTGAGGCCCGCCGCGCGGACTCCCCTTCCCTGGAGGGAAGGGGCCGGGGGTTAGGTCTATCCGATCATGCTACGCCGCCCCCGCCACCCACGCAAACACCCGTCTCTGCCGAGCAGCGCGACACACCGGCAATGGCATACTTCAACGCCAAGCGCCCTGCGATCATAAACAGGTGAGGGGGAATTCGTGAACCAGAGACCGGCGGAGGTTGGCACTCGCTCCCAACTCTTTATGGACGACTACCTGATCGCCGCCAACGACGGCTTGCAGACGCAACTCCACCCCATGACCAAGCACCCGGAGCCGGTCCTACAAGCCGCGGCGCCCTGGGAGCGGCCGGAGGTCGGCGGGCTATGGGGACCGGTACATGCCCACTTCGATCCCCTTGAGCAGGTCTACAAGCTCTGGTACAGCACCATGGGCGCCTATCCGGCCGACCCGCCCCGGAAGGACCCGACTTACCGCTGCCTTGCCACCTCGACCGACGGCCTCAACTGGGAGCGCCCTCATTTGGGACTGTTCGAGTACGCCGGCTCCACCCGCAACAACATCTTCACCGACCACCCTGACGTCGGACACGGGATGCTCGACTGCCCCGAAATGTCCGATTCTGAGCCGCCCGACCGACGCTACAAAGCCGCCGGCTGGGGCGGCTTCGACGACCGCCGCATCGCCCAGTTGGACGTGTACTTTTCTCCGGACGGCGTGCGCTGGCAGCCATATGCCGGCAACCCCGTCCTCCGCGGCCGCCTGCTCGACGACACCAACAGCGCCGCCAAGCTCCGCGAATCACCCACTCACGAGGGTCCGCCAGGGTCCCCGGCAGCCAAGTACGCGCTTCTGACCCGCATCATGGTCGAGTTGGGCGGCTGGCGCCGGCGCTGCGTCGGCATCACCACCTCCGAGGACGACGAGGGCGGCGATCCCTTCACCCACTGGAGCGATCCGCTGCTCGCCCTGGCGCCCGATCAGCTCGACGACGACATGTCCGAGGAACGCCTAGCCGCGGCCAAGCCGCTCCTGCTCCACGATCACCCCGACGACCACCATTGCGAGTTCTACGGAATGCTGCTCTACCCCACGAGCGATCTCTTCCTGGGATTTGCCTGGACCTACGATGTGGCCTTCAATCTCACCCGCCTCGGGCGCGGTAACGAGTACGCCATCGTGGACGTGCAACTCCTCGCCAGCCGCGACCTAGTTCACTGGCAGCGCATCGGCCACCGTCAGCCGGTCATCGGCCGGGGCGACCCCGACGGCTTTGACAGCCACATGATCTTCTACCACTCGCTGCCCCTGACCGTCGGCGATGAGTGGTGGGTCTACTACATGGGCTTCAACGAGGGCCACGCCGCCAAGGGCTGCTACGACGATGCCATGCGCCGCCAGTACCGCGAGGATGTGCGCGCGGGACGCCGCCATTTCCCGGCCATGGGCCTGGCCAAAGTGCGCCGCGACGGCTTCATCTCCCGCGACGCCGGCGAGGACGGCGGCACCCTCACCACCCGGCTGCTTCGGCCGGGCGGCGCCGGCCTCGAAGTGAACGCGACGGTGGCCGACGGCGGCGCCATCACGGTCGCCGTGCAAGACGAGCACGGACAGACACTCCCCGGCTTTGCTGCCGCTGACTGCACACCGCTGACCGGCGATTCGCTACGGCACCGCGTCCAGTGGGGCACCCGGCGCGGCGACGACCGCTGGCGCGAACGTCCCCTGCGCCTACAGTTCCACCTCCGCGAAGCCGCCCTCTACGGCTTCCGCTTCACCGAGGCCGACGCCTAGCCCCCTCGCACCCGTCCCTTAGCCTGTCATTCCCGCGAAAGCGGGAATCTAGACTCCCTCACCCAGGGAGGGAGAGCTACTCCCAGGTATAGTTTATTGTGTAGGGGCGTGATGAATCACGCCCAGCCACCCGTCATTGCGGCTTCCGCCGCAATCCAGGGCCAACGGACAACGACTCCCCCTCTCCACCAGGTGGAGAGGGGGCCGGGGGGTGAGGAGTGCCCGCTCACAGCGTCTTCTACTCCGGGGAAGACAGCACAGTGGCCTCGATCACATTTGGCGCCGTTTCTCGGTTGCGAATCTCCATTCCCAACTCCTTACCGGCCAGCGTCAAACGCCGTTTCGCCCTACGCACCGTCTCACCCTCGCCCAGCGTCCACTCTAGCGTCTCACCAGGCTGACCAGACCTCAGAAACTCCCTGTACGGCTCCAAATCTACTCGCTCGTGCGAGCGTGAGCTAAACGACCTTCGTGGTTCGGCCGCGGTCCTCCCGATCACCCGCGGCACCAGTGTCTGGCTCGACTCGCCCCGGAACTGCTTGATCTCCACCGCCAGCACCTCGATGTTGGGCATCTGCTCGTTGAGGAACTTCACCACCTGTTCGAGCGGGTCCGGTATTTCATCTGCGATGAACAAGAGCCGCAGCCGACGCGCAGTGAGGTTCGTCGCCACGTTCTCCAAGAAACCGTCCGCATCCAGTTCTTTACCCTCTTGGAGCAGGTCAGCGAGCACCGCATCGGGATCGTCATTCGACTCCTCGAACGTCCGCCGTAGCTCATCCGCGGTCCAAGTCTGCGCGGCGTGCGCCGCATACTCCAACAACTGCCCAACGATAGTGCGGCGGAGTTCACGGTTCGCGCCGCGCTTCACCTCTGCCAGTGTCGGCACTGCGTCTTGGTCAACGATTAGGTGGTCCAGCGCCCACCGCGCGCCGCCTTCAGGCGTATCCGCGATCCCCTGTTCGCGCGTGACCAGAATCCAGCGCCGCGGATCGCCCGGACGAATCTGCTCACCATCCAGCAGTTCGGGATGCTCGGCAATCAGCGCCTGTAGCTCGTCCTCGGTCGAAAAAGGCTCCTCCTCCAACGGCTCAAGCCCTCCCCGCGCACCCCTGGTGTATATGCGCTCGGCCACAACGCCCCTCCCCCGGCAACATCAGCGTGCTGCAAGCTGACGGCTGATAGCTAACGGCTGACAGCTATCAACGTCACCGGCCCCAGCAGTCCCGACGGCCGCTGGCTACCCTCATACTCGTTCGCCATGCTGTTGGTGACGCGCACTTCCAGGCGGTACGTCCCCGGCACCAGGCCGCTGCCCAAGCACACACGGTACGGCGCCCACATCCGCACACCGACCTGCCGCCCGTCGAGGAAGACGGCCGCACTATCCCCCACCTGCCCCAGATCGAGCCAGACCTCCGCAGCCGGCGCCGGCAGCGCCAGTTCCGTGAGATACCGGAGCGTCCCGGAGAACAACTCGTAGCCGGGCTGCCGTGCCCAGTCCCCGGGCGCCGCCACCGCGACCGCCGCCCCGTCAAGATCGCACACCTCCCAGCACAGGTCCAGGGGAATCCGCTCCTCCGTAAGCCTGGGCAGCGCCGGCGGTGGCACGAACGACGCCCGCGTATCCACGGCGAGCACAAGACTCTCTCGCCGCTCCAGATCGAGCGCAACATGGAGACCATCGCCGGCAGCTTCCGCCTGCACTGGACACTGCCCGCCGGTCAGCGGGTCCCAAGCCGCGATCTCTCCGGAACCCGCCAAGCGCAACTGCCCGGCAATCTCCCCCTCGCCCTCGTTGACGAGCAGGTAGTAGTCCAGCCCGTCCTTCCGGTAGTGGATAAAGCGCAGGTCCGGGTGGTGCGGCGCCAAGCGCAGGTCGCGCTCGATGAGCGTATCCAGTTCGGCCGGCAAGTCCAGGCCGCCCCGGTACACGACAATCTGCCCACCGCCCGCCAGGAAGCGATCCAGGATCGCGCGGCTCTCGCCGCTCAGTACCGGCTCACCTTCCACGATGACCACGCGATACCGCTGCTCACCGACCTCCAAACGGCCGGCCTCGACAGTCGCCGCCGCGACCGCCGCATCATCAAGATAGAGAAAGTCAATCTGGCTTTGGTAAAGCTGTTTCGCCGCCCGCCACGGCAAATCGTTCCCATCACCCAGGATCGCCACGTCGCAGACCTGCTGCCCATCCGAGAGCAGCCAGCTCAACCGCCGCGCGTAGTCGGCCAGGTGGTGAAAGTGCGGCCACCAGACGTTGTGGACCCCCAGGTCCGGCTCGCTCTCCCAGGCGCGGCGGTCGCGGATGGAGTAGTAGACGGCGTGCGGACACATCAGGTTGTTCCCCCGCACCAGATGCCAGTCGAACAGCCACTTGGTTTCGTCCAGCGTCAGGCGCCAGCCGAAGGCCCCGCACACTTCCGTCAATATGCGGCGCGCCCCTTGCAACCGGGCACCGCTCGTCGCCGCTTTGGCCGCCACACTATCGTCGCCCTCGATGGCCGACGCCCTCCCCGGCTCGATGTAGCGATGCACCATGTCCTGGCCGGGGTACTGGAAAAAGCGCAGCACGGACATCTCATTGCTCCACTTGGGATGCCCCGTCAGCGCAATGCCGTGCGCCGCGCACCACTCGGACTGCGCCGCGTAGAACACTTCCTCCAGCCGTTGCTGCACGCCGGCGGCGTAGTCGCGGCGGAACGCTGCGGTCTTGGCGCCGTAGTCGTGCCAGAGCGCCGGCAGCCACGCGCGCGGATCATCGCCCCATCGCCCCCGCCACTGGCCCGCCAGCCAGTCCACGAGGCCGGTCGTGTACGGCTGCACGGAGTCCGTGCGGTGGGGGCCTTTACCCAAAATACTCGGCTCGTCGGTGAACAGCGCGATGATCGTCGTGCCGAAGTACTCCCGCAGGTGCTCGTAGTATTGGTCGTGCGTCAGGGCTAGGAAGCGTGCCACCGCCGCCGGATTGAGGATGTCCGCTGCCGCCGGCGCCGTCGCATGGCCGGATTCCTCCTCGGCCAGGACGCCGCGGATGATCCCGCCGCTGTGCGTCTGCCATACGCTCATCGCCTGCCAGCGGCCCGCCGGCACCTCGATCCGCACGATGTCGTGCGGCAACGTATCCGGCACGCGCACCGAGTCCGCGTCAATGCTCCCGTCGTCACACACCCGGCCCAGCACCGTGCAGACGTGGCGATCAAGCAAGGCGCGGCCCGTATTCGGCCGCCAGTATCCGCAGAAAGGCCCCTCTACCTCGTGCTCCCACAGTGTGATGCATTGGCTCGCGTACTGCGGGTTCTCCGCCACGACCGCGCCGTTGGCCGCGCCGGACGGATAGGAGCCTTCGTCGTAGAGGATGATCTTCATCCCCAATCGAGCCGCCTCCGCGACGACCAGCCGCAGCAGGCGAAAGTACTCGTCCGTGAGGTAGCCCACGCGCCGCGACAGCCCCAGCCGCGGATGCGGCGCCACGCCTCCAAACCCGGCCTCGTAGAAGGCGTGCAGTTGCTCCAGGAGCACTGCCTCTTGCAGGTCGTCGTTCCAAAACCAGAGCGGGATCAGACCAAATTCGCGCGGCGGATCGGCAAAGGTGGCGTGCGTTTGGCGGAGGCTCATATTCCCTCCCAGTGAGCAACGAGACGGTTAGGGGGTGTATTATAATGCTCGCGCCGTTGCGCTACTCAACCTAGGTAGCCCTCCATAAAGACTGGGAACGGGCCGAGCCGCTTACGGCAGACGGTCCCAGCGGAGAACGTGAGGTGACGAATGCTCAAGGTGCTATTCCTCGGCGGTCGTGATCAAGGTCAACTGGGCGCGCTACGACAACGCCATCCAGGTGTCACGTTCGCCGGCGCCGCCACGGAGGAGGACGAGCTACGCGAGATTGCCGATGCCGACGCCGCGATTGGCTGGCCGACCGACGCGCACATCCTCGCCGGCCGCAAGCTGCGTTGGATCCACGCTGGCAGTGCCGGTATTGACTGGATTTCCCAAGTCCCGGAGTTGGTCCAAAGCGACATCATACTCACAAACGGTCGCGGTTCCTACGGGAACGCCATCGCCGACCACTGCTTCGCCATGATCCTCGCCTTCACCCGGCAGCTACGTGCATTCACGGAGGATCAGCAAGCCAAAGTGTGGTCTGGCCGTAACCACGCGCCGAATATGCTGGAGTTGAGCGACGCCACGCTCGGCATCATGGGACTGGGCAACATCGGCGGCGAGATCGCCCGGCGCGGGGCCGGGTTCCGCATGAAAGTCGTGGCTGTGGACCTCAACCCGGCCGCCCAAGCACCCGGCGTCGAGCAGGTCTGGGGACTGGACCGCCTCGACGGCCTCATGCAAATCAGCGACTACCTCGCCGTCAGCGTCCCCCGCACGCCCCAGACTATCGGCCTTATTGACGCCCGGCGCCTGGCCCTGATGAAACCCACCGCCCACCTGATCGTCGTCTCGCGCGGCCGCATCGTCGAAGAGGAGGCGCTCATTGCGGCCCTCCAGGAAGGGCGGCTGGCCGGCGCCGGCCTCGACGTCACGGCCACCGAGCCATTATCCACGGACAGCCCGCTCTGGGACCTGCCCAACGTCATCCTGACACCGCACATCTCCGGCGCTTCCGTGCAGACTCGCGAGCGGGGACAGAAGCTCCTCCACGAAAACCTGCGCCGGTTCATTGCCGGCGAGGGCCTACTCAACGTCTGCGACAAGGAAGCCGGCTTCTGAGATCGTCTGCGTTCAGCCATCAGCTATAAGCCTGAGGAGTATGGCCCGTACACTGCTACCTACGGTTGATCGCATGAAAAACCAATATTTCGGGGACGAACGCGATTATCTGAAATACAGTCTGGTCCGCCTCCTTACCTCGAACGGTGAGCTACCCACCGCAGTGTGTTGGCTCCTCACCGAGGACGACGGAGGTCAGGACGGCCGAAAACTCGGATACCTCTTGGTTCCCGAACGCTGGCGCAAGTACGATCCGAAAGTTTATGACTATCTGCGTCGCAAGGTCGTTGATGAAGGTATGCGAGACGTGAGAGTATTGGAGCAGGATATTCTTCTCAGTGGCTGCACATTTTTCTCCGAGATCGTGCCTGTGCCAAGAGAGGCAAGGGAAGACTACTTGAACAGATTTCTAGGGATTGCCGGAGAACCCAAGCTTGTTTTCTTCGATCCTGACAATGGTGTAGAGGTCGCTTCAGTTCCGCTTGGCCGCAGACGTGCTGAAAAGTATGTATATCAAGAGGAGTTGCAGGAGTCCTTCTCACGGTGTCACTCGCTGTTGATCTACCAGCACTTCCCTCACAGGCCCCGGCTGCAGTTTGTCCAGGAGCAGACCTGCAGTCTGCGTGACCTGCTGGGCGCTAATGCTGTCTTCACGTTTCATAACAGTGAGGTTGCCTTTTTCTTGGTAGCTCAGTCGGATCATGAAACACACTTCAGTGCGGCCTACGAGAAGATCAAGGATGCTTGGAAGGGTGCTTGGGGTAAGGGGCGGGGGATATGCCTACACGGTCCAATGCACCAATCCGGCGAGTGTGTATATGACCGTCGGCGGTCATAGTACGTGCCGCGCCTGGATTTCGACGACAGACCGTGGGCCTGCCGGAGGGTGAGGAGCACCCACCAGCCGCCTACCGCAGCGATGCTCGGCAATCCCCGGTCGCACGATGTGGCCCGTTAGCTTGCTGTGCCGGCGACAGCAAGGGTAGGCTTGTCACGGGCCGTGGCGCCGCCACTGCACGGCCACCGAAAGGAGCGTGCCTCACTATGCGACACAACCCAGCCCTAGCCAAGCTAAATGCCGGTGGAATGACGAGCGGTATCAGCGTCGGCCTAGACTCCCCCGACCTCGCCGAGTTGGCTGCCCACTCCGGCTTCGATTACGTGTGGCTGGAGTGGCAGCACGGGCAATTCTCGGAGCACACGCTCAACAACGCCATTGCCCGCTTTCTGCCCGTGGAAACTGCCCCCATCGTGCGCGTGAAAAGCCACGAGCCGGGTGCGATCAACCACGTACTGGACATGGGCGCGATGGGTGTCATCGTGCCGATGGTCGAAACCGCCGACGAGGCCCGGGCAATCGCCCACGTGACCTACTACCCACCACTCGGCCGGCGCTCCACCGGCGGCACACGTCTCCCCCTCTTGGGCGACGATTACACGGAGCGAGCGAACGACGAGATGCTCCTCGTCGTGATGGTCGAAACCGAGTCGGCGATTAACAACGTCGCCGAGATCATGGCCGTGCCAGGCGTGGACGTGGTGCTAATCGGCCCCGGCGACCTCATGCTCGATGTCCAGGCACAAGGAAAGGATGCCGCCTACCACGAGCGGCTCGTGCAGCAAGTCCTCACCGCTTCGCAGCAGACCGGTGTCGCCGCCGGGTTCGTCTGCCCCAGCCTCGAGGTCGCCGATGAGCGGGTCGCACAAGGCTTCCGATTCGTCAGTTGCGGCTCGGACTCCGGCGTCCTACGCGCCGGCTTTCAGTCCATCCTCCAACACACGCAAACCTGGTAGCCAGGAATCGCCCGGCCACCCTACGGCCCTTCCGCTTCACAGGAGGCACGATGCCCCCACCTTGACAGAGCTAGCCGGGCTAGATACCGTATTGATGACCCCTGATGAACGTTGCCATCTTCCGGCGGGCAATCCTGGACCTCGTGCTCGCCCGCCGGCCTCCCCCTCTCCCAGTGGCAGAGGGCCGGGGTGAGGGCAGCCGGTGGTAACGCTCGCGTGGGGATATTCGCAGAGAGAAAGGCCGTAGCATATGGCCACCATGGCAGATGTCGAGGGCTATCTCATCCAAATGGATCAGCCCTTCGAAGAGCTAGACGAAGGCCTCTGGGTTATCCACGACGAGTACGACCACATAGACAACATCGTTATTTCCTACGCCGACCCGCTCGTGATCTTCCGGGTGAAGCTCATGGAGCTTCCCGAGGGAGACAACACGGAGTTGTTCCGCCTGCTGCTGCAATACAACACCACCGAGTTGCTACACGGGGCGTATGGCCTCGAAGGAAGCAACATCGTCGTCACCGACACCCGCGAAGCCGTGAACATGGACTTCAACGAGTTTCAGGCGTCCGTCGACTCCCTCGCCCTCGCCATCGCCGAGCACTATCCGCAACTGTCGGCGTTCCGCACTGCCGCCAGCTAGCCGGTTTTCGGTCACGTAAGGAGCAAGAACATGTCCATCTTCCAGCGCATCTCCACCGTGTTTCGGGCCAACGTCAACGACATGATCTCCCAGGCGGAAGACCCGGAGAAGATGCTCAATCAACTGATTGAGGATATGCGCGGACAGTACGGCAAGGCCAGAGAGCAGGTCGCCGCCGCGATGGCCGACGAGCGTCGCCTGCACCAGCAGTTGACTGCCGAGCAGCGGCAAGCCGCCGAGTGGGAGCAGAAGGCCATGCGGGCCGTGATGGCCAGCCGGGACGATCTCGCCGCCCAAGCCCTGCAGCGCCACACCGAGCACACCGAAGCGATCACCGGTTACCAGGAACAGTGGGAAGCGCAGAAGGCGTCCGTAGACCAACTCAAGGAATCGCTCCGCCGCCTCCAGAGCAAGATAGATGAGGCCCAGCGCAAGAAGAACCTCCTGATCGCTCGTGCCAAGCGAGCGGAAGCCCAGAAGAAGATCGCGCAGGCGATGGGCGGCATCTCGGACAGCGGCGCTTTCGATACGTTCGACCGCATGGCCACCAAAGTGGATCAGATCGAAGCAACGGCAGAAGCCAGCACCCAGCTCCAGGCAGAAATGGAAGGAACCGACCTCGAGGCGGAGATCAAGTCTCTGGATTCTCCGTCCGATGACGCCGCGCTCCTCGCCCTCAAGCAGAAGATGGGCATGTTGCCCAAGCCCGCCGCTGACGATACGCCCCGGCTCACCGACGACACCCCCTCCACGCGCTGAACCTGCCTGCGTCGCACCCCTGCTGCACCCCACGCCGGCTCAGACCTGCGCCGGCCGCGTCAGCGGCTTGCCGGTAGCGTCTCCGGGGCCCCATCCGCTACTTGCCGACCAACCGGCGACAGCACCGCCTCAAGCAGCGGCCGTATCTGCGACAGCTGCTTGATCCGAATCGCGAGGCCCCAGGCCCCCTCGAACTTCTTCCACCCGGCACTGTAGAAAAAGTGCTTCAGTTTGTGCTTCGGCGAACGGTGCGCCGTGGCCGCCTGGAAAATTGAGCTCCACCGGTAGAACGCCTCGTAAGCCCAGTCGTAGCCCCGCTTCAACTCCTCCGGCGACAACCGGCTAGGCCGATAGACCACGTGCCGCGTGTCGTACAGATCCCAGTTTCTTGTCACGATCCGGTCTTGCGCTTCCATCTCCGCGAACAGTGCGGTGCCCGGGTACGGCGTCAGGACGTGGAACGTGGCCGTCGTAATCCCCTGCTCCACACCCCAGTCCACCGTCCGAGCAAAGACATCGGGGTCATCGCTGTCCAGCCCGAAGACAAAGCTCCCATTAATCATGATCCCGAGGTCATCGAGCCTTCTGACGACCTCCCGATAGCTCTGGCCGAGGTTCTGCCGCTTGCCGGCGCCGGCCAGCGCGCTAGTCGAGAGCGTCTCGAAGCCGACGAAGATACTGCGGAGGCCCGCCGCCGCGGCCTCTTCGATCAGGTCGTCGCGGAGAATCGAGTCCACCGTCGCCGCCCCTTGAAAGATGCGGCCCATGCCCATCATCCCCTGGAATAGCGCCCTGGCAAATCGAGGATGCCCAAGCAGATGATCGTCGAGAAAATAGAGATGCCGACCAGGCAGCCGCTCGATCTCGGCCAGCGCTGCGTCAACCTCCTGCGTGTAGAACGAGCGCCCGCCCGCGAAAAACCCGTCCTTGTAGCAAAAGGTGCAATGGTGCGGACAGCCTCGGGAAACGACAATCGAGTTCGGCACGAGGTACAGCCGTCGCTGAATCAGGTCTCTGCGGACCGGCGGTATGCCGAGGAGCGTGCGCGTCTTCGACACGTACCGGCGTAACGGTCTACCCACCGCATAGTCTTGTAGGAACTGGGGAAAGGTGTCCTCGCCGGGTCCGATGAAGATCGTGTCGGCGTGCGGTGCCGCCTCATCCGGTAGCGACGTGACGTGGAGGCCGCCGAGCAGCACGTAGGCGCCACGGGCGCGATAGTGATCCGCGATCTGGTAGGCGCGGTAGGCGTTGGTGATGTAGACCTGGATGATGACCAGGTCCGGCTGATCGCTCAGGTCGAGCTTCTGGACGTGCTCGTCTTGCAGTTCGACCTCGATGTCGGGGTCGAGGTATGCGGCCAGGGTGGCAAGGCCCAACGGCGGAAAGAGCGAGTACTTGATCGGTCGCCAGTACGTGCTGGTCGCTTCTGTCAACGCAGGCAGGATGAGCTTCACGCGCCTGAGGGAAGATCGCTTGGACTTCAGACGTGCCTCCTTTGTGGGTTGCCCAACGACGTGCGGCGCACGCGCCCGTCTGCCGTGACGCCGTGCAGCTGCCGTGTGGCTGCTGCGTTGGGTGCCACCTACAACGAACCGCCGAGCAACGCAGTTATCGCGGGGAAGGCGCAGTCGGGACGTGAGCAACCGGCGAGTTGCCGCAACAGGGTGCTCGCCTAGCCCGCTCTAGGGGAGGCTGCCGCGCCGACGGCCAAAGCGACCGTGCTTTACCGAGGTCATTACAGGCTGATTAAAACGAGACAGCCCTAAGAAACCTCTCGGCTTCTCAGGGCCTGTCCCCCGACCGACGGTACCCGGCCGCTCCCGCTAGCTAGGCAGGAACTGACAGCACACCGAGCACCCTCATCCCCGGGCACACTTACGCTGCTTATTGCCGCCGGATCGGTCTGCCGGCCTCGCCACCCTGCTCTCGCACCCCCCGCCGAGCAGTCACCTGCCCGCCGGGAGCCGCTACCGAAGTAGCGGGATGGCTCGCTAGCTCCACCGCCCCTCCGCATCTCCTCGACCGAGAAGTTGCCCTCTCGCCCAAAGTTCCGCGCTTGAAGCAGTGTAACTAATATCATACGCCGCATCCGCTGCCGGCACAAGCCGCGTCCGGGCACGAATAACCCCGCATTAGGACGATCTCAGTATCTCATACCCAGGCTGCCACTCCACTCACGCAGAATTTCGACTATTTTCCACCTGCCGCATCGCCGCCGGGCAGCAATGCCCGTCTCCCTGCACAGCCGGAGGCCTTCTGGGTACGCGAGCACGTTAACGATCCCCACTCCGTCCCCCTGCACATAGGGGGGGCCGAACCCCGGCGGCCGGCACCAAGGCGTCCACACGCTAGAATAGCCGGCCACAACACCATAATTCGGAGGCTCCCATGCAGTACGTGATGTTCACCAAGCATCTCCAAGAGTTGAGCGTGCCGGACGCGGGCCGCGCCATCAAGGAGCTAGGCTTCGATGGCGTCGAGCTGACCACCCGGCCGGGTGGTCACATCCTACCGGAAGAGGTCGAGACCACCTTGCCCGCAGCCGTCGAGCAGCTACAGGCGCTCGGCCTGACTGTGCCAGCGCTGGTGGTCGAGATACACAACCGCCGCACTCCGCACGCCGAAGCTGTCTGCCGCACTGCCGGCGCGCTCGGCGCCACGCTCCTACGCACCAGCAGTTGGCGCTACCTCGGCCTCGGGTCAGCCCGCCCACAGCTCGCCACCGCCCGCGCCGAGTGCAAAGAGTTGGAGGACCTCGGACGCGAGTACGGCGTGCGCTTCTGCATCCACGCCCACTCCGGCAGCTACCTCAGCGGTCAAGGCGCACTCCTCGCCCAGATTCTCGATGGCCGGGACCCGCGCTACGTCGGCGTGTCCCTCGATATGGGCCACCTCACCGTCGAGGGCGGCATCCACGGCTGGCGGATCAGTATGGACCTCCTGCGCGACTACATCGGCATCCTGGCAGTCAAGAGCTTCGGCTGGTTCCGCACCCAGGACCCGGAGACCGGCCAGCACTCCTGGCGCGCCACCCTCGTCCCCCTGGAAGAGGGCCTCACCCAGTGGACGGAGGTCTTCAAGATTCTCGACGCCATCGACTGGGACGGCCTCGTTTCGCTCCACAGCGAATACAACGACATGACCGTGCCGGTGCGCCTGGCCCAAACGGCCCGCGACTTCACCCACATCCGCGCCAGCGCCGCAGCCGCCGGGGAGTGAGGGGTCCGGCCCCCTGTGGCCCCCCCGCGGCGGCGGGGGGACGGCGGCGCGGGCGGCTATGGCGCAGGGGTAGTTCCCTCCCCCGTCGGGACGGGGGAGGGTGAGGGTGGGGCCAAGCCGCCCTTCCCCCCACGCGCCGCTACTGGTCAATCACCGACCCGTCCATGTCCAGCCGAGTCTCCACCTCCCGCGGCGTGAAGGGGCACCGCTCGACCGCATCGGGTTTCAGCTCGACGCCGATCCCCGGCCGGTCCGACAGCACCAGGTAGCCGTGACCGTCGTGCTCCGCGATACCGGTAACCAAGTCGCTCTTTGGCGGCCGGTCCTCTCCGGTCGGATACTCTTGCAGCCCGAAGTTGGGGATACAGGCCGCGATTTGCAGACACGCCGCCGTGCTCACCGGACTCAGCGGGTTGTGCGGCACCACCTTCACGTGCTGCGCCTCCGCCAGCGCGGCGACCTTCTTCGCCCCGGAGATGCCGCCCACCATGCATACGTCCGGCCGCACGTACTGCACCGCATTCCGCTGGAGCGCCATCTGGAACTCCCACAGCGACGTGAATCGCTCCCCGGTGGCGATGGGAATGTTGATCTTCTGCGCCACATACGCCATTTCGTCGAAGTTATCCGGTGTCACCGGGTCCTCGAAGAAATACGGGTGAAACTCCTCGATCCCCCGCCCCAGCTGCACCGCCTCCGTCGGCGTCATCCGCCGGTGTATCTCGATGCACAGATCAACGTCGTTCCCCACCGCGGCGCGATACTGCCGCACCGCGTCAATGGCGTCGGCGATCTTGTCCGCGTGCGTCTTGAAGTACGCCTCATCACGCACCGAATCGAGAAACGGTGTCAGATGTCCGACCGCCGTAAACCCCTGCCGCTTGGCATCCGCCACCCCGGTCACCAGTTCCTCCCGCGTGGACCCGAACACGTGATAGTAGACTCGCGCCCGGTCCCGCACCTTCCCCCCCAACAGCTGATACACCGGCACCTCGAAGTGCTTGCCCGCGATGTCCCACAGTGCAATATCAATGGCGCTCAACGCCCCCATGATCGCCGAGCCGCGGAAGTGGCTGAATCGGTACATGTACTGCCAGTGATGCTCGATCAGCAGCGGGTCCTTGCCGATCAAATAGCGGCCGTACTTCTGCACGGCGGCCTCCGACGCCTCCAGATAGCCCCACGCCCCGGACTCACCCAAGCCCGTTATGCCCGCGTCGGTATGCACCAGCACCAACAGATAGCGGTCCAGCAACAGCGGTTCGACGTTCGTGATCTTCAAGCGTCCCTCCTCCCTCTCCACCCAGCAGCGTTGCGGAGACATAGTACCACCGCCCGCCTCACACGTGGCCGCCCAGCCATCCCCTCCCCCGTCGGGACGGCTTAATACACGACACTTTTCCAGACGGGTGCGGGAGAGGCGTTGACTCATGGCAGCACCGTCCGCCATCCTGGGGTTGCAACTACCGGGAAGGAGACGGGCCATGAGCCAACGCCAGACATTGTATCAATGGCGCCAAACGGTCGGCCGCCACCTGCCGCACTTGAGCACCCCCCAGGTGAAGGTCTTGAGCGGCTTCAGCTTTGGGGTGGCCGCGGCGCGGTGCTGCACGCTCAACGCCGTCGCCGAGGCGGTACCGGCGCTGGGCAAGCCCGATACCGTCGAGCGCCGGCTGCAACGCTTCCTGGCCAACCCGCGCCTCGACTGGGCGCAGGGCTGCCAGGCGTTGGCCGCCTGGGTGCTCAGCCGCCTGGCCGGTCGCGGGCCGGTGGTGTTGCTGGTCGATGAGACCAGCCTGCAGGCGCGGCTCAAGGTGATGGCGGTCAGTCTGGCCTATCGTGGCCGCGCGATCCCCCTGGCCTGGTGGTGCTACGCCCCCACCCAGTGGCCGCTGGGCCAGGTGGAGTTGATCACGACCTTGCTCACCTGGGTCGCCACGGGGATTGCCAAGCAGCGCGTAGTCTTGGTGCAAGCGGACCGTGGGATTGGCACCTCGCCGGCGTTGCTCCGCGCCATCGACCGGCTGGGGTGGTACTACCTGGTCCGGGTGACCAAGCAGGTCCGGGTGCAGGTGGACGCGCAAGCACCCGTGCCCTTCACCCAGTTCGTGCCGCAACCCGGCACCACTTGGCACGGCCCGGTCGCGGCCTTCAAGAAAGCGGGCTGGATCCGCTGTTGGGCCCACGGCCACTGGCCGCCCGGGCACGCGGAGCCGTGGCTGCTCTTGACCAACCATCCGGACGCGCCGGGTGCCTGGTACGGCATGCGGATGTGGGAGGAACTGGCCTTCCGCGACTTCAAATCATACGGGTGGCAATGGCAACGTAGTCGGGTCTGGCGCGCCGAGCGGGCGAATGTCCTGTGGCTGGTGATGGCCCTGGCCTATGTGTGGATGCTCAGCCTCGGCACCCAGGTGGCACACACGGCGCGGCTCAAACGGGAGTTCACCCGGGGCAAGCAACCGCGGTTCAGCCTGTTCACCCTGGGGTTGCGGCTCCTGCGGCGGTGGTTGTTCCTGGGGCGCCGCCTGTCCGTGCGCCTCCACCTCATAGCCCAGCCCCCACCGCTCCCCAAAAGTGTCGTGTATTAAGCGTCGGGACGGGGGAGGGTTAGGGAGGGGGCCATTAGCCACCCGCCGCCATATCTTCCCCTCGATTTGACACCGGCCGCCGACTTACAGTATCGTGAGCGCGGCCGGTGTTATTGGCTCGTCGTTGTGCCGCGCCAGAGTGGCCCGGTACACAGGCTCGAAACCACCGACGGGGAGGTGATCGCGGAGCAAACGGGGGCATAAACGCCGTTACACCCGCACTCGGGCGAGTTCCATGCGCCTCACCCGCAGCCCTCGCTCCATAGTCTGTTTCTGGAGCCGGGCACGAGTGGTCAGCGCAGATTCGTAACTCTAGGGAGGTAGGAAACGTGACACAAGCAACACGGAGACGTTATCTCGGCGGTGCCGGTGCCGTGCTGGGCGGCGTTGTCGCAGCCGCTTGCGGCGAGGCCGAAGTCCGCTACGTCGAGCGCGTGGTTGAGAAGCCCGTGATCCAGGAGAAGGTGGTCACGGTCGAGAAGCCCGTCATCCAGGAGACCGTCCGCACGGTCACGGTCGAGAAGCCCGTGATCGTCGAGAAGGAAGTCGAGAAGATCGTCACCGTCGAGAAGCCGGTGGTGGTCGAGAAGGTCGTCGAGAAGGTCGTCGAGGTCCCGGCGGCGGCCAAGGGCATCGTCAAGGTGCTCATGGACACCGACTGGGCCCGGGGCACTCGTGGTGAAGTGACTGCCAGGGCCGCAGAGGCCTTCAATGACCAGTTTGCGGGTCGCATCCTGCTCGACGTCCGGCTGGACATCGGCCAGGGCAACGGCGCCGAGAAGCAGCGTGCCCTGATCGCCACCGGCGAGCTTGGCTCGGTGCTGCTCACCGTCAGCTGGCAGATCCCCAACTGGACCGAGAGCGGCCTGTTCAACGTGGACATCCAGCCGTACTTCCGCCAGCTCAACATTGACATCGACAAGATGCTCTTCCTCGAGGAGCACCTCAAGTACAAGAACCGGATCGGCGGCCTGCCGATGCAGTTCAACGGCTTCGACTGGGTCTACAACAAGAGCCGCTTCGACGAGAACGGCGTGGACTACCCGACCGACGAGTGGACCTGGGACGACTTCATTGACGCCGCCACGCGACTGACCAATCCCGAGAAGGACCAGTGGGGCGCCCGCAACGTCGGCGAGCATTCCCTCTGGATGCCCATGGTCTTCGCCAATGGTGGTGAGTTCTGGGACGAGACTAACGGCAAGTCCGTCCTCGACAGCCCCGAGGCCGCCGAAGCGTTGGAGATGAACCTCGACATGGTCAACAAGCACCAGGTCTCTGCTCCGCGCGCGGTACACAGCGAGAAGCGCCTGAGCTTCTTCAATGGCAACTACGCCATGCAGATGGCCAACTCCCCCGGCGGCAACTGGAACTGGCGTCCGGAAGCAGTCGGCGGCAAGTTCGAGTGGGATGTCTTCCACATGCCCCTCTTCAAGCGCACCGGCCTCCGTGCCACCCAGCTCAACGAGCAGCCCTACTACGTCACCAAGTTCCACGAGCGCGACGACAACATCGTGGAGTCCATCCAGGTGGTCGCCTTCCACGCCGGACCGATCACCCAGGGCTTTATCGCGGACGTCGGCGGCGCGACTCCCGCCTGGAAGAGCATCCTCGACAGCAACCGGTTCATGCCCCCGCCACAGACCCGGCAAGTCATCCTCGACAGCTTCCAGTGGCGTGAAGGCATGAAGCCGCACCTCTTCTGGTACGAGTGGTGGATTGCCGTCAACCCGCCGTACCGTGAAGGCCTGACCGGCCAGGTCCCGGCCCTCACCGCCATCCGCAAGATGGTAGACGACGGCAACGCGGCCATCGAGAAGGCGCGCGCCGCCTTCAAGCCGGCCTAGTAGTCACAGCCCGCTCTCGGGCCATCCGTGCCCAGGACTCGTCCCCGGTGGCAGAATATCTGCCACCGGGGACTTCGCATTTCCAGGGATGCCCACGCCCGTCCCCCCGTCATTGCGGCTTTCGCCGCAATCCAGGCATCCGTCATTCCCGCGCACGCGGGAATCCACGTCCCCCCGCCGCAGCGGGGGGACCATAGGGGGGCCAGCACCCCCCGCCCTACCAAAGCGCGTCCTGCTCCCGGCGCAGCCGGTACGCCACCGAATCCGGGTCCGGCGCCACCATGCCATACGTGATCGGCGTACCCATAGGCACCGCCTCACGCACGGTCACGCCATCAGCCAGACCCAAGGGCAGCAGGTGCTCGGCACGCGCCACCTCGGCCCGCTCGGTGAGGCCGTAGACCATCGCGCCGCCACTGCCGTCCAGCGTCTCACCGGCCCGCAGATCGCGTTTCGCCACCGCAATCACGTCCGCGACCGGCACCCGTCCCGGCGCGCCACTCGCATAGCCGCCCAGCGCCGCCTCGACGATGGACCACGGCGTCTCGATGCCGCACAGGTGATACGCCCGCGATAGCACGGCCGCCCGCCCGTCGGCGCTGACCGGCAAATGGTAGAACGCCAGATCCTCTCGCAAGAGCGGCTGCTCGGTCGTCACGACTGCCCACACGCCGTTGGCGATATGGTCCGGCAACAGCGATTTCCCATCCGGCGCGACAGCATTCGCCAACTCCACCACGCCCTCGGCGCCCAAGATGCCGCCGTCCTCCCGCCGTCGGAGCGTATTGGGCAGGTCCGGCACCGCCACCGACGGCTCGTGCATGCCCCGCACGTCCGGCACCAGCCCCGTCATGTTGGCAATCGCCGTTGACTCGATCTGCGCCTTCGAGCCGTCCACGAACGAGTTGTACATCTGGGCGTTGAGCCGCCGCCGCTGCACGTGCTCCTCGTCCACGCCCCACCGCGCGAAGGCCTCCGCTGGCGTGAGCGCACGATCCGTCGGATAGCGCCGTGTGCCCCGCCCGGCCGCGATCACCCGATAGCCCAGCCCCACCGCCCAGTCGTACAGCCGCTTCGTGCATATCGGCTGGTCGCCGTCGGCCAAGCTGTAGACCACGCCGGCCGTCTCCGCCTGCCGCCGGAACAGCGCACCGAGCAGCACGTCGGACTCCACGGTGACGTTGACCACGTGGATGCCGGCACGGAGCAGCCCCGGAATCACCCGTGCGCTCACCTCCGGTCGTCCGGTCGCCTCCACGACCACGTCCAGCGGCGCCGCGGCAAGCAGGTCCGCCGCCTCCACGATCACGGCCCGGCCGGCGTGGACCCGCTCCTGCACGACGGCTGCACTCTCCGTCGTCTGCACCTCCGCCGCGGCCCACCCGGCAGCCTCCAGCGCAGCCTCCGCGTTCGACCGCCGCACGTCGGCCACGGCCGCCAGCCGCAGTCCGCGCATCCGCCCCAGTTGCGCGGCCACCGACGTACCGAACCGACCGGCACCCACCAGACCCACCCGCACCGGCCGGCCCGCCGCTGCTCGCTCCTCAAGCTGCCCCGCTAGACTGCCAAACATCCACCCTCGCTCCCTCTGAACGGCCCCCCTATGGTCCCCTGACAAGAGTAGGTTTTTCCGTATGGGCGCAACATGTTGCACCCGTCCCCCTGCCGCAGCGGCCCCAGCCGCACCCGTCCCCCTGCCGCAGCGGCCCCAGCCGCACCCGTCCCCCCGTCGCAACGGGGGGACCACAGGGGGGCCAGCCCCTCCCCCCAATCCTGTCCATCCATGTAAATACCTACCCCTGTGAGCCTATGGCGCATCATCCCACTGGATAATCACGCCCAGATGGTCCTCCGGATGGTTCATCAAGGCCGGGTACATACTCGGTGCCTCGTCTGCCGGCACCCGCGTCGTAATCAACCCGTCCGCCTCCAAGCGTCCCTGGCGCAGCAGCTCCAGCACCAGGCTACGATGCGCTCCGTCCGTCCACCGATGAAAGATGTTGGCCTCTCTGGCCGTTGTGTCGGAATGTGCGCCGATCACCGTCACCCCCTTGCTATGGATGTCGGTGTACGGGTCAATCTCAAGGCGACCACGCGGGCTACCGAGCAATATCACCCTCCCCAGCCACGCCGCGGCGCGCAGACAATCATTGATGACGTGCTGATCGCCCGTCGCCTCGATAGCCACGTCCAAACCGTGCCCATCCGTAACCGCCGCAATGCGCTCTGCAAGGTCCTCACGCGACGGGTTCACGACGTGCGTCGCCCCGTGGCGGCGCGCAATCTCCAGCCGCGAGTCCAGCACATCCACCGCTATCGCCGTCACCGCCCCATCCAGGCTGGCCACTTGCAATGCGAATTGACCAAACAGCCCTTGACCAAACACCGCGACATGCTCCCCCAGCTTGACCCCGGCCAGCCGGACACTCTGCATCGAGACGGTAGCCAGACGTCCCAAGCACGCCGCCTCGAAGCTGACGCCCTCGGGAATACAATCCAAATTCTCCTGCCCGATGTCCACCACCACCCAATCCTGATGTCCCATTTTGCCCATCACCCGATCCCCTGGCACGAGCGTGGTGACGGCACTGCCCACCGCCTCGACGGTGCCGGCCGCCGCAAAGCCTGGGTAGTAGGGCATGTGTGGATACTTCGCACCCGGAATGGTGTAGCCAATGTGTGTGCCGGAGAAGACGGCAATCTCCGTCCCGGCACTTATGACCGTGCGCGCCGTCCTGACCAGCACCTCCGTCGGCCGTAATTCTGCCGGGAGCGCCAGGGGTTCCCAATCCACGTCCTTGATCGCCCGAAACACCAGCCGCCTCGCCGTATTCACCATGTACCCACCCCTTTACGCCGTTCTTGCCTCCGCCCGACGCCGCTGGGCATCCGCCCAATGTACCCCCCGGAGCACCCCCACCCCTAATCCAATGGCTGCCAGGGATGCACCGCGGCGACCTCCTCATTGAACGTCAGGCCCAGCCCCGGCCCGCCCGGCAGGTCAACGTACCCCTGCACTTGCCGCGGCAGCCCATCGAACACCTCGAAGTAATGCGGCTCGTAGAACTCGGCGTGATACTCCTGAATCAGGAAATTCGGCAGCGACGCATCCAGGTGAAAAGAGGCCACCGTGCCGACCGCGCTGTTCGTGTTGTGCGGCGCCATCAACACATGCTGCGCCTCGGCCATCGCCGCGATCTTCTTCAACTCGGTGATACCACCGGCGTTGCAGATGTCCGGTTGCAAGATGTCTACCGCCTCGGCCTTCAGCAGCTCGAAGAACGGGAACTTTCCGTACAACCGCTCGCCCGTCGCAATGGGGATGTCCAGCCGCTGCCGCACCTGCACCATCTCCGACACGTTCTCCGGATGCACCGGCTCCTCGAACCAAAACGGCCGGTACCGTTCCAGCCGCCGTCCCAAGTGGACGGCCGTAGACACCGTGAACTTCGCGTGAACCTCGACCAAGATTTCGACGTGCGGCCCGACCGCCTCCCGGACTGCGGCAACGCGATCCTCGGCCAATTGGGCCTCTTCCGGCGAGATCGTGTCGTAGTTCGTGCGACCGAAAGGATCGAACTTCAAGGCCGTGTATCCCCGCTCGACGACCTCCCGCGCATCCGCAGCCTGCTGCTCCGGCGTGCCGGGGTTCGTGTACCAGCCGTTGGCATACACCCGCAGGCGCTCACGGAGCGGCCCACCGAGCAGTTCGTACACTGGGACGCCGAGCGCCTTTCCCTTGAGGTCCCACAGGGCTAGGTCTATCCCGGAAAGAGCGGTGCTGAATAAGCGCCCACCATGGCCCGGCGTATCGCGGTACAGGGTGCGCCAGTGGCGTTCGTGGTGCAGCGGGTTGGCCCCTACAAGGTACGTCTCGACCCACCCCTCCAGCAGCCTCTCTACCAGCCGGTCGTGGCCCAGCATCGAGGCCTCGCCGTACCCTTCCAAGCCCTCATCGGTGGTCAGGCGCAGCAAGAGCCAGTTGCGCTTGGCGTTGCGGTGCCGCGAGGACACGATATGGGTCTTGATCCCCGTAATTTTCACCACACTCGCTCCTCTCCCCCGGCCCCCATCGTCATTCCAGCGCACGCAGCAAGCCCCGTCCCCCCGTCGCAACGGAGGGACCCGGTCTTTGGCAAGGGCAAGTATGGCTGGGTGCCCGTCCCCCCGTCGCAACGGGGGGACCACAGGGGGGCCAGGCCCTCGACACGCTTTGCCCTCGCACGGTACCATTAGCGCCGCCGATGCTGCCAGTCACGGTATCGCGGTCGGACCGCGCAGCCGGTGGCGAGCGTCAAAGCAAAAACGCCGGGTGGCCCGCAGCCATCCAGGATGGTGGAGAACGACTATGAAGCTCAGCATGTTGACCTATAACTGCGCCCGCGAGTGGGAGTTGGACAAGATCATCGAGGTCGCGCACCGCTGGGGCTACGCGGCCATCGAGTTCCGCACCGAAAGCAACCACAAACACGGTGTCGAGCTAGAGTTGGACGCGGCGGGCCGTAAAGAGGTTCGACGCACGCTGGAAGACAACTACCTCGTGGCCTCCTGCATCGGCACCAGCTCGCGGTTCGAATCACCCGACCCGGCCGCCCGTCAGCAGCAGATTGACCGCACGAAGCGCTATGTCGAGCTAGCCAGCGACATTGACTGCGGCCGTCTCCGTGTGTTCGGCAACGATATTCCCGACGGCGTAGAAAGCCAGGATTGCGTAGCCTATGTCGGCGACGCGCTCCGCGAGCTAGGCGAGTTCGCGGCTCCCTACGGCGTGGAAGTCAACCTGGAGATGCACGGCCAGTTCAACTTCTGGCGCTACGCGCTGGGCGCGGTAGAGCGTGCCGATCAGCCCAACGTCGGCATCGTCTACAACTGCGACCGCCGCGACGAGATCGGCGGCTCCGTGCGCGAGACCTACAGCTACGTCCGCGACTACATCAACCACGTCCACATGCACGACTTCACCACCGGGTTCCCCTACGGCCCCGTCCTACGGATGCTCCGCGACGACGGCTACGAAGGCTACTGCTCGTCCGAAATAGACGGCAGTCCCGACCCGGAGCGCGTCCTCGCCTACTTTGCCCTGCTCTTCCGCGAATACCTCCGCGACTAGGTACACTCTTTTGACAAGGCCGCTGCCGTCTTCTTAGAATGCCACCGTCGCAACAGGCCGATTGGTCAAGCGGCTACACATCCCGGTGCGCTACCCGCACCTGCGCCCGGTACTTTGGTGTCTGCCGCAGATCGCAGCGTAGACACTGGTATCTCACCGGGCCGGAGCGGAACACCGGTTGCCGAGGAGGAACACGATGGCAGACGAGCAAGGACTGACCGAAGCGCAGATCGCCGTCCACTGGCGGGAAGAAGAGTATTACCACCCCCCGGCGAGCTTTATCGGCCAGGCCAATGCCGCTGACCCGCGGATCCATGAGCAGTTCCGGGAGGACCTGTTTCCCGAATGCTTCAAGGCGTATGCCGATCTGCTCGACTGGGACAAGTATTGGCACACCACCCTCGACACCAGCAATGCGCCCTTCTGGAAGTGGTTTGTCGGTGGCCGCCTGAACGCCTCCTACAACTGCGTGGACCGCCACCTCGAAAAAAACCGCAACAAGGCCTCCTTCATCTGGGTGCCCGAACCCGAAGACGAAGAGACGGTCACGCTCACCTATCAAGAGCTATACGAGCGCGTCAACGAGTTCGCCGCCCTGCTACGAGACTTCTGCGGCGTCAAGACCGGGGACCGCATCACCTTCCACCTGCCGATGACGCCGGAGCTGCCCATCGCCATGCTCGCCTGCGCCCGCCTCGGCGTCATCCACTCCGAGGTCTTTGGCGGGTTCAGCGGCAACGCCTGCGGCGACCGCATTGTCGACTCCGGCAGCAACATCCTAATAACGATGGATTCCTACTACCGCAACGGCGACCTGCTCGACCACAAGGTCAAGGCCGATGAAGCCGTGGCCGTGGCGGAGGCCGAGGGCGTCAAGGTGGACAAGGTGTTGGTATGGCGCCGCTATCCCGGCAAGTACTCCTCGCCCACGCCCATGGTGGAAGGACGCGACTACTTCGTGGACGAGGTACTCAAGGACTATCGCGGCGCCAAGGTAGACCCGGTTTCACTGCCCGCGGAAGCGCCGCTCTTCCTCATGTATACCAGTGGCACCACCGGCCGGCCGAAGGGCTGCCAGCACAGCACCGGCGGCTATCTGTCGTATGTCACCGGCACCGCGAAGTACTACCAGGACATCCAACCCGAAGATACCTACTGGTGCCTCGCCGACATCGGCTGGATCACCGGCCATTCCTACATCGTCTACGGCCCGCTGTCCCTCGGTGCATCGAGCGTGCTCTTCGAAGGTGTGCCGACCTATCCCGATCCGGGGCGCGCTTGGCGCATTGCCGAGCGGCTGGGCGTCAACATCTTCCACACTGCGCCGACGACCATCCGCATGCTCCGCAAGGCCGGCCCCGACGAGCCGCAGAAGTACAACTACCACTTCAAGCACATGACGACCGTCGGCGAGCCAATCGAGCCGGAAGTCTGGCGCTGGTACCACGAGGTCGTCGGCAAGGGCGAGGCCATCATCGTTGATACCTGGTGGCAAACCGAGACGGGCGGCTTCCTCGGCAGTACCCTCCCGGCCCTCCAGCCGATGAAGCCCGGCAGCTGCGGACCAAGCGTCCTTGGCATATACGGAGCCGTCTACGACGAGAACGGCGACGAGGTCCCCGCCGGCAGCGGCAAGGCCGGCAACATCGTCATCCGCAATCCCTGGCCGGGCATCTTCCAAACCATCTGGGGCCAGCCCGAGCGGTTCGTCGAGGTCTACTACGAGAAGTACTGCAAGGACGAGAACAGTACCGACTGGCGCGACTGGCCCTACTTCCCCGGCGACGGCGCCATGCAAGCCGCAGATGGCTACTTCCGCATCCTCGGCCGCGTAGACGACGTGATCAACGTGGCCGGGCACCGCCTGGGCACCAAGGAGCTAGAGTCCGCCGCCCTCACGGTTGAGGATGTCGCCGAAGCCGCCGCGGTGCCGGTCATGGACGAGATCCGGGGGCGTGCCGTGGAAATCTATGCGTCGCTGAAACCCGGTTTCGAGGCCGACGACAAGGCCGCTGGCAAAGTGCGCCAAGCCATCCGGACCGAGATCGGCCCAATCGCCACGCCCAAGCACGTCTGGCTCGTCCCGGACATGCCGAAGACCCGCTCCGGCAAGATCATGCGCCGCGTCATCGCCAGCATCTCCAACTTCACGGACGTTGGCGACATCACGACGCTGGCCAACCCGGAGATCGTCGAAGAAATCCAGCAGCACGTCCAGGCGGCCAAAGTCGCCCAAGGCGAGGCCCCACAGGAGCTTTCGGCAGCAGAGTTGGCCGAAATCCAACGCTTCGGACAAGAAGAGTAAGGGGGAACGGCCCACCTACCCCCACTCCCCTCCCTGAAGGGAAGGGGCTAAAGGTCGTCGTGCGGACCGCCGGCTCTGGGAAGAAGCGACTGCCGGCCACCACCACGACTCCCCTTCCCTGGAGGGAAGGGGCCGGGGGTTAGGTCCCTGACAGGGGTAGGTTTTGATGTAGAGGCGCGATTCATCGCGCCCTGCCGCCCGTCATTCCCGCGAAAGCGGGAATCTACTCCCCCTCTCCACCATGTGAAGAGGGGCCGGGGGCTGAGCCACCCAGGAGACCAAAACTATGATTGTGACCACGGTCCACGCCTACCGCGTCCGAGTGCAGCCCACCGACCCCATACGAACCGGGCGAGGGCCGGTGCCGGCGCGCGCCGACCTGCTCGTCGAGCTGGTCACGGACGACGGCCACTCGGGCTGGGGCAACGGCAGCGACTCCGAGACCGGCATCGCCGCCCTCGCCGCCGCCGCGCCGCACGTGCTCGGCGTTGACCCGAGCCGCCTCGACCCTCGCGTCCTGTGGACCACTCTGAGCGAGGCGTTGCCCATCGGCCCTCTGAGCGCCGTAGACACCGCCCTCTGGGACTTGCGCGGTCAGGCGCTTGACCAGTCCGTCGCCAGCTTACTCGGCGCCGAGAGCGGCCATGTGCGCCCGCAGGTTCGCGCCTACGCCACCGGCCTCTTCCGCCGTGAGCGCTGGACCGCCGCCGAGCACGCCCGCGAGCTAGTGCTCGAAGCCGAGGGCTACGCAGCCGCCGGCTACACGGCCATGAAGCTGAAAACAGGCTTTGGCCTGGCTGCCGACACTCGCCACACTGCCGCCATTCGTCGTGTCATCGGCCCGGACATCGCCCTCTACGTAGACAGCAACGCCGCCTACACGCCGCAGCAGTCCATTGCCCTCGGCGAGGCAATCGCCGACTACGATGTCGGCTGGATGGAAGAACCCACCGACCCACTCGATTGGGCGGGCTATCATCAGGTCCGCACTGCGCTCCAGGGCCTCTCCGCACCCATCCCCGTCGCCGGCGGCGAGCAGCTCGGCGCCGCCAGCGACTTCACCACCGGCTGCGACGCCGCGGCCTGGGACGTGGTCCAGCCCGACGTCGTTTCGGCCGGCGGTATCACCGGCATGTGGCGCTTGGGCCAGCTAATCCGCGGCAAGGACATGGCGCTCGTGCCCCACTGCTTTCACACCGGCATCGCGCTGGCAGCCACCCTTCACCTCCTCAGCGCCCAGCCGCTCAATCCACCAGGATGCGGGCCGCCCTTCGCCTACGAACCGCTCCTGGAATACGACCAAACGGAGCACCCCACCCGCCAAGACCTCGTGCGTCCGCTCATCGGCCAACACGACGGATTTGTGCCCGTACCCGCCGCCCCCGGCCTCGGCATCACCGTACAGCGCGACATCCTCGACCACTACACCACCACCGCCGAAACCGTCGCCACCATCTAAACCCACACCTAGCAGAAAGTCTAACGGGGAGCCACCGCCCAATATTCCCACCTCTCGCCCATCATTCCCGCGCCCGCGAGAATCCCGACGTGCGCCCCCTATCCCGTAGATGGCTATAACACGCTGCGCCCGTCCCCCCGCCGCAGCGGGGGGACCATAGGGGGGCCAGGCGGTAAGCCCACGCTCAACCCACTGCCTCCGTCGCCCGCAGATAGCGTGCCAGCGCGTCTTCCCACGGCGGCAGATCAAGTCCCGTCGCCCGCACGTACCGCTCCGACGACAGCACCGAGTACAGCGGGCGCCGCGCCTGTGCTCCGAACGCTGCCGTCGAGATCGGCGCCAGCGCCGGCGAGAGGCCGGCCAAGGCGAAGATGCACTGTGAGAACTCGTACCAGGTCGTCTCACCGGCGTTCGTGACGTGGTAGAGACCGAACGGAGCGGGTGCCGTCACGAGGTGACGCACGGCCTGGGCCAGGTCGGCGGTGGCCGTGGGGGTGCAGTGCTGATCGTTGACGACCGAGATGAACCGGCCGGCCCTTGCCAAGCGCAGCATCGTTTGGACAAAGTTGCCGTTCTTGCTCGTCACCCCGGCCACGCCGTACAGTCCGCAGCTACGGATGATGTAGTGCCGTGGACAGAGCGCCCGGACCGCGTATTCACCACCCAGCTTCGAGGCGCCGTAGACGTTGAGCGGGGCCGGTAGAGCCGCCTCCGTCAACGGCTCCTGCTGTAGCTGCCCGCCGTACACGTAGTCCGTGCTGATCTGCACCAGTGTTGCGCCGGCGTCCGCACACGCCCGCGCCACCTGCCCGGCGCCCCCGGCGTTCACGGCGAAACTCCGCGCGATTTCACCTTCCGCATCGTCCACGCGCACGAACGCTGCCGTGTTGACGACCACATCGGGGCGTGCCGCGCCGATCACCTCCTGCACCTGGTCGTTGTCACAAATGTCGAGCTGCTCGCGGCTCAGGAGCAGGAGCTCGTGCTCGGCAAACACCTCCCGCAGGTCGTGGGCCAGCTGCCCGCGCCCCCCGGTAATAAGCACCCGCATCAAGTCGTTACCTCCGCACCACGCTCTAGGGTACCGCGCAGGCGCGCCAATGCGGCGGCCAGATCGTCCGGCAGCGGCGCCGCAAACGTCGTCGGCTCCCCGGTGGACGGCAAGCGGATCACTAGCCGGCTCGCATGGAGAAACTGCCGTTCCAGCCCCGGACACGAGTCCCCCCGGCCATAGGTGGCATCCCCGGCTACCGGATGACCGATATGCGCCAGATGGACGCGGATTTGGTGCGTCCGGCCGGTCTCCGGCTGCACGCGCAGATAGGTGTGACCGGCCAGCGTTTCCAGGGTCTCATACCCGGTCGTGGCCGCGCGGCCCTGTGCGACAACGGCCATCCGCTGGCGATACCGGGGATGGCGGCCGACCGGTAAGCGAATGGTCCCGGCGGCTGGCTGCGGGTAGCCGACGACGACGACGAGGTAGTCCTTGTGCGCCGTGCGGTCCCGGAGCTGGCCGGCGACGGCCCGCAGCGCCCGCTCGTTCTTGGCCACAACCAGCACGCCCGACGTGTCCTTGTCCAGTCGGTGAACGATACCGGGCCGCTCCTCACCGCCAATGCCGGCCAACTGGGGCGCATAGGCCAGCAGCGCGTGAACCAACGTGCCCGTCTCATGCCCCGGCGCCGGATGCACCACCACGCCGGCGGGCTTGTTCACCACTAGGAGATCGTCGTCCTCGAAGCGCACGTCCAGCGCACGGTGCTCCGGCGTGAGCCGCGAGGGCCGCGGCGCCGGAATGTGAACGTCAATCCGCTGGCCGGCGCTCACGCGCAGCGCCGCACGCGCAGTGCGCCCGCGCACCTGCACGTGACCATCCGCAATCAGCCCTTGGACGCGCGTGCGACTGAGGTCCGGCAACACCGCAGCAAGGTAGCGGTCGAGGCGCTGTGCGGCAACGCCGTCCGGCACAACGATGGTATGGTCACTCACGACTGCCGGGGTCCCCTATGACCCCGCTCCTGCGGCCGGGCTGACTGGGGTAGGTACGGGTTAAGCGTAGGGGCGCAACATGTTGCGCCCGTCCCCCCGTCGGAACGGGGGGACCATAGGGGGGCCAATCATCCCCACAACTGGTAGTTTTTCGGTACGGAGCGACCCACCTACGCCCCGACACAGACTCCCATCCTGTCCATCCATGTACATACCCATCCCTCGGCCCCCCGCTGCGGCGGGGGGCCGGCTGTTCCCTCCCCTGTGCGTCAGCACGGGAGAGAGTTAGGGAGGGGATGCTGCACATCATGGTAACGTGCTGGCTATGCCAGGTGCCAGTCCTGTGCTTTGTGCTGCCCCTGGTATACTGTCAGCACAGGCCACCACCCGGTAGACACAGTGCCCACACCACTCATCGGCTCCGACGGCAGCGATGAAACCCGTCATCCGCGACATTCTTGAGACGCTCCTGCTCACGCTCATCATCTACTATGGCGTGCGGCTGGGCGTCCAGAACTTCCGGGTCGAGGGGTTGAGCATGGTGCCAACTCTGCACAACAACCAGTACCTCATCGTCAACAAGCTATCCTACCGTTTTGCAGAGCCGCAGCGCGGTGACATTGTGGTCTTTCGCTTCCCCCACGACCCCCGCCGAGACTTCATCAAGCGGATTATCGCGCTGCCCGGCGAGGCGGTTGAAGTACGCGACGGCCGGGTCTTCATCAACGAGCAGCTGCTTGAGGAGCCGTATGTGCGTGCCCCGCCGCTGTATAGCTACCCGCGCCGCATCGTGCCCGATGGCGAATACTTCGTCCTCGGCGACAATCGCAATAACAGCAGTGACTCGCACTCCTGGGGCTCGCTCCCCCAGGAGTATGTGATCGGCAAGGCGTGGTTCACCTATTGGCCGCTGAACTGGTTCGGCCCGCTCTCCCACTACACCCCCGTGACCGCCGGCAGCCCTAACCGGGCATAGCCCCCCACCCTAGCCCTCCCCCGTTGCGACAGGGGAGGGAACACACTGTCCCCCCGCCGCAGCGGGGGGACCATAGGGGGGCCAGCCTCCACGTTTGGCCCCCTGCTCAACTCACCCCCCGGCACCCTCGATCTCAGCCAAGCACCGGCGCAGCCGGGCAGCCGTTGCGGCCAACAGCTCCGGGAGCACTTTCGTCCCGCCGATAACGGGCATGAAGTTGGTGTCGCCCTCCCAGCGGGGGACGAGATGCAGATGCAGGTGATCCACGATACCGGCGCCGCCGACACTGCCGAGGTTCATCCCCATGTTGTAGCCGTGCGGGCCGGTGTCGGTCCGCAGCGCCCCCAGCGCCCGTTGCGCCAGCGCCATCAACTCGCCACGCTCCTCCGCCGTGAGGCTTTCCAAGTCCGCCGTGTGCCGGTAGGGAGCAATCAAGAGGTGGCCGGGATTGTATGGATACAGGTTCAGGACGATGAAAGCGTGCTCACCGCGGTAGACGATATGCCGTCGCTCGTCCTCGGCCCGGTCCGGCTGCGGGGGAATACAAAAGACGCAGCCCGACGAGCGCTTGCTACCCGTCACGTAGGCCATGCGCCAGGGACTCCAAAGCCGGTCCATACCGCGTACAATCGTACCATGACCCGTCCGCCGCTACCTCACCCGGCAAGCCCGGCGCCGTGACTCCCGCCAACAGCGCGAGGACTACCCCAGCACGACGGCCGGCTGCGCCCCGGCTGCCCTGGCTCCGGGCCGGCGCCGCAGCGTTGGGAATCGGTCTCTCACCCGACCAACTGGCCGCCTTCAACTGCTACCGCGAGGCACTCCTGACCGCCAACCAGCGCACCAATCTCACGGCGATCACCGATCCGGCGGCAATCGAGCTGCGGCACTTCGTGGACTCGCTCACCTGCCTGCTCGCGTGGCCCACGGTGACGGACCGGCCCATGCGAGTGATTGATATTGGCGCTGGGGCCGGGTTCCCCGGCCTGCCCCTCAAGCTGATCCGTCGCCCAATCCACCTCACGCTGGTCGATTCGGTCGGGAAGAAGACCGCCTTCCTCGCCGATCTGGTCCGCCGCCTCAACCTGGAAACCACGACAGTCCTCACGGCCCGCGCCGAAGACCTGGCCCGGCAGCCGGCCTACCGCGAGCAGTACGACGTGGCGCTGGCACGGGCCGTAGCACCCGCACCCGTACTGGTGGAATATGCCCTGCCCTTTCTCCGGGTCGGCGGCCGCCTCATCGCCCAGAAAACGGCCGGCAAGGGTCAAGACGAGCTGGCTGCCTGCCGGCGAGCCGGCAGGCTACTCGGCGGCAGACCGCCACGACTCACACCGGTGACACTCTCCACACCTGCCGGGGACCCACCAAGTCAAGCCCACTACTTGGCCGAGGTGCAGCAGTCCCTCTCGGGCCGCGCACTGCTCGTCGTGGAAAAGCAGCAGCCCACCCCGGACCGCTACCCGCGCCGCCCCGGCATACCCGCCAAGCGCCCCCTGTGAGGCGGAGGCCGGCAGCGCCGGGCTGGCGCCAGGTGTGGTGCGGCTTTGGCCCGGCAGAGAGTTAGGTCCAGCCCACCAGTGGCCGCATCCGCACCTCAACCTCCAACTCGCTCTCCCCGCCGCCCAACAGAACGCCGCGGGTCGGTGCCACGTCCTGGTAGTCGCGTCCCACCGCAATCCGCACGTACCGCTCGTCGGCCAGGCGCCGGTTAGTCGGGTCGAACCCGACCCAGCCGAGGTCCGGCAACCGGCATTCGACCCAGGCGTGGGTGGCCGTTGCGTCAGCGTGGTCGGTGACGTACATGTAGCCCGAGACGTAGCGAGTGGGCACGCCCCAGGAACGCGCAATGGCGATCATGACGTGGGCATAGTCCTGGCAGACCCCCCGGCCGGTTTCGAGGACGTGCTCGATTGGCGAGACCGCCGACGTGACCCCCGGGACGTATTGGAAGCTGCGGTGGAGCGTATCCGCAAGCCGCCGCAAGGCCGCCAACGGATCGCCGGCCGGCTCGATACCCAGCCAGTCCACAAAATCCGTGAGCGCCGCTGAGGGCCGAGCCAACATACTGGGCTGCGTGAAGTCCCAGTGCGTGAACGACTGCCGCCACGAGCGCAGCTCTGCCCAGGCAGCCACGTCTAGGGAACCCAGGAGCGCGTTGGCCGGCGCCGTTTCGACCGTGGTGCAGGCAGTGATCTCCAGCGCCTCGTGCTCCCGATGGATGTTGATGAGGTGTTTCGTGTTGCCGAAACAGTCGGTCTCGCTGTTCAGGGATGCCGGGGGAACGGTGGAGACTGCGAAGTGCCGGAGTCGTTGACCCAGATCGTGGCGCGGCTGGAGGCAGAGCGCCATCACGCAGTGCTGCACCGGTGCAGTGTAGCGGTAGCAGGAGACGTGCTCGATCTCGTAGCGCACCGAACCGCCTCTGGGGTCAGTGTTTGGGAAAGTCCTCAATCGGGTAGTCGAAATAGGTGACGGTCACTAGCCGGTGCAGCTCCCGGCAGTGCTCATCCACCTCTCGCAACAGCCCCCCGTGGTCTTTCCGATCCGGCCAATCGTAGTGGATCAAGGCGCCCAGACGGCTGGCCAAGCGCTGGGTTGCACCGCTGGAACGCTCGTTCGGCCCCGGACCGATGGCGGTAAGCTCCGCCTCCGCCATGTCAAGCGAGCGGCAGAGCGAGTCGGGCAGCAGCGGATCCGTGGCTAGCAGGTCCACTACCTGGGCCGGCCGGACCTCCACGCTGTAGCGGCGGTTGTAGACCTCGAATGCATGGTGCGCGCGCAACAGGTTGGTCCAGTCCGCGTCGGAGTGCTCTTCCGTCAGCGATTCGATGGCGAGCTGGGCGAGGAGCAGGGCGACCGCAAGCTGGGCACGCTCGATGAACCGTCCAAGCTGCATGAAGCGCCAGCCGTCATCACGGTACATCGTGGCCGCGGCCACCCCGGCGAAGGTGTCAATCTCCGCCGCCGTTTCCGCGTAGAAGCTCTCCGGGGAAGTTGCCCAGATGTCTTGGATGGTGAGTTTCTGCATCCGCAGGTACGGCAGGTTCAGGGAGGTCCACATCTCGGCGCTGATGCAGTGGCGCATCTGGCGGGCATTCTCACGACCGCCCGCCAAGCAGCTCCAGACCGAAGCCGGGTTGGTGCGCTCGAACGTGAGGTCATCGGCGAGGGTGTAAGAATCAGCCAGGACGAACTCGTCGGCCAAGGCGTAGTCATCGGCGCTGATGAGTTCGAGCCGCCCCGCGGGCGGCTGTCGGTTCACGCTGCTGTAGATGCGGCTCCAGCCGAAGTGAATCTCCCGGAGCGGCCGGTCCACCAGCGCCTCCGTCTGCAAACGCAGCAAGCGGCAGAGGTGCCCGGCCCGCTCCAAGTAACGGCCTAGCCAGTAGAGGCCCTGTGCGCTGCGCGAAAGCATTTCGCTCGATCTTCCGCTTCAGTATCCCACGGTCTGTGCCACCCGCAGGTCTTAGGCTTCTTCGCGCTCATCATCTTCTTCCGGCATGAGCACGAACTCGGGATAGGCTTCAATGCCCAGCTCCCCGACATCCTGCCCCAATCGCTCGACCTGGGGCGCCACGCGCACGCTCAACGTCTTGCCCAACACCCACCAGATCACCCACGAGACGATGAACACAAAGGCCCCAACCGCCACAATGCCCAGGAGCTGCACGCCGACGTTGCCCCCGGCGACGATGCAGACCGCCAGCGTGCCCCAGATGCCGGCGAACAAGTGCGCCGGAATGGCCCCCACCACGTCGTCCAGCTTGATCTTCTCTAGGAGCTTGATCCCGGCAGTACAGACGACGGCACCGATGGCGCCGATGATGACCGCCCAATAGTGCTCGGTGATATCCGGGCCGGCGGTAATCGAGACCAGGCCGGCGATGGCACCGTTCAGGCCGGCGAACAGGTCCATCCGTCCGAGGATCGGCCGCGAGCAGATGAGGGCGGCCATGACACCGGCTGCCGCCGCCAGGTTGGTGTTGACCAGCACGTGGCTGATCGCCACCGCGTCGGCCGCACTGCCCAGCGCCAACTGCGACCCACCGTTGAAGCCGAACCAGCCGAACCACAGGATGAACACGCCCAGCGTCACCAACAGGATGTTGGAGGGCGGTGTGGGCCGGACCGAGCCGTCGCGGCGGAACTTGCCAAGCCGCGGCCCGACGACCAACACCCCCGCCAGCGCTGCCCAGCCGCCGGTGCTATGCACGATGGTCGAACCGGCGAAGTCCTGGAACCCTAGCTCAGTCAGCCATCCGCCGCCCCACGTCCACGCGCCGACGACGGGATAGATGATGGCGGTCAGGGCTAGCGTGAAGAGGAAGAACGACCACATCTTGACCCGCTCCGCCAAGGCGCCGGACACGATGGAGGCGGCCGTTGCCACAAAGACCATCTGGAAGAACCAATCCGACATGGTGGAGTAGACAGTCTCATCCCGAACCGCCTCTTCCAGCACGGTCGCAGTGGCCGCGGCGACGTCTGCCCCCTCAGCATTCACAAGAGTGACCTGGGCGGCGGAGGAGCCATAGAGCAGCGTGATCGAGCCGATCACCCCGCCCAAGCCCAAGTCTCCGACGCCGACGTACATCAGGTTGTAGCCGATGAAGTAGTAGGCCAGCCCGGCAATCGAGTAGAGACCGATGTTCTTCAGGCAGATCATCGAGGCATTCTTGGTCCGCACCGAGCCGGACTCGAGCATGGTGAAGCCCGCGCACATCCACATCACCAGCACACCGAAGATGATGAATAAGAAGGTGTTGAAGACGAACTGAGCTTCCCCCTCAACCGCCGCGTAGGCGACGGTCGGCAGGCACAACAGCGCACCGAGTATCAGAACTATCTTCCCAACCAGGGCCAGGCGACTACGACCACGCAGGAAACCCCTGAACATCCTCATCCCTCTGCTCCTCTCCTCGAAACGACGCCACTCAGTCTGCCAGTACCCAGAGGTCTTTGCCACCCCCGCCCTGGCTGGAGTTCACCACTAAGCTACCCCGGCGCAACGCGACTCGGCAGAACGCCCCAGGCACGATGCGGGTCTCGCGGCCATGCAGCACGAACGGCCGCAGGTCCACGTGCCGCGGCTCGAAACGGCCTTCGATCAGGCAGGGCGCACGGGAGAGCGCCAGCGTTGGCTGTGATATGAAGTCCGCCGGGTCAGCACGCAGCTGCTGGGCATACTCCTCCCGCTCCTGGGGCGTTGCGTGGGGGCCGATCAACATGCCGTAGCCCCCCGATTCGCCCACCCGCTTGACCACCAACCGCTCCAGGTTGTCGAGCGTGTACTCCAGGCCCTCCGGTCGGCGGCAGAGGTGGGTTTCGACATTGGCCAGGAGCGGCTCATCGCCCAGATAATAACGGATCATGTCCGGCACGTAGGCGTAGACGCTCTTGTCATCCGCAACGCCCGTGCCCGGTGCGTTCACGAGGGCGACGTTACCGCGTTTGTAGGCGTGCAGCAGCCCCGGCACGCCTAGCAGCGAGTCCGGACGGAACACCAGCGGATCGAGAAAGTCGTCGTCCACGCGCCGGTAGACCACGTCTACGCGCCGCAGGCCGGTGGTGGTACGCATGTAGACAAAGCCGTCGTTGACCAGCAGATCGCGGCCCTCGACAAGCTCCGCGCCCAACTCGCCGGCCAGAAACATGTGCTCGTAGAAGGCGGAATTGTAGACCCCGGGCGTCAGCAGGGCGATGCACGGATCGTCCCGCCCCGGCGGCGCCAGCTCCCGCAGGGTTTCCAGCAGCAGGCGCCCGTAGTGCTCCACTTCTTGCACCCGGGAGCTACGGTACAAGCGGCGCAGGCTCGCCTTGACCGCCTTCCGGTTGGCGAGCATATAGGAGACGCCGGAAGGAACCCGCAGGTTGTCCTCCAGCACCCGGAAGCCGTCGTTGGTACGTACCAGATCGGTACCGCAAATGCTCACCCAGGTGCCGTGGGGCGCAGAGAAGCCCCGCATCTCGATGCGGTACTGGGGACAGCCGCGCACCACGTCCACCGGTATCACACCGTCGGCGACGATGCGCGCTGCACCGTAGACATCCTCCAGGAAGAGGTTCAGCGCCTTGAGACGCTGGGTCAGGCCAGCCTCAAGCTGCCGCCACTCGGCGCCCGAAAGCACGCGAGGCACGCAATCAATCGGAATGATCCGCTCGTCGGCCTCGTCGTCACCATACACGGTGAAGGTGATGCCCTCGTTCGAGAAGGAGCGCGTCACCCGTTCCTGAATAGTGCCCAGCTCCTCGGCGGAGAGCCGGCCCAGGGTCTCGTGGAGCTGCCGGCATTGCTCGCGCGGCGTACCGTCCGACAAGAACATCTCGTCGTAGATGTCGCTATCAAGGTCGTAGGCACTAAAGTCCATGGTGATAACTCAAAGGTCCGGCATCAGGACGGGAGCTACTATATAAAGACATAGCCCCCCTTACCCGCTTCGCCGCCTACTATACCGAATCTCCTGATATTCCGAGGCGCGCTAGACCTTGTAGCAGGCGACGAGCTGGCCGCTCCCTTTGTCTTCGAGGGGTGGCTGATCGTGCGTGCGACAGAAATCGTCGGCCAGCGGACAGCGGTCGTAGAAGCGACACCGGGCCGGCGGGTCCACCGGCAGCGATACACCGCCCTCGATCTGCACCGGCGGGCGCGTGACGGTGGGATCGGGCACCGGCACGGCCGACAGCAGCGCCTGCGTATAGGGGTGCTGCGGGCGCTGGAGCAGCGCCTCCGTCTCACCGACCTCGACGATCTTCCCCAGATACATCACCGCAATCCGGCTGCACATATACCGTGCAACTGCCAGGTCGTGCGTGATATACAGGTAGCTGATCCCCAGGCGGGCGGCCAGCTCCTCCATGAGCGCCATCACGCCGGTTCGGATCGAGACGTCCAGCATCGAAGTCGGCTCGTCGGCAACGACGAAGGTCGGCTCGACTACCAGCGCCCGGGCAATCGCCACCCGCTGCCGCTGACCACCGGATAGCTCGTGCGGATACCGGAAGAGGAACGTGCGCGGCGGTGCCAGCCCGACCAGTTCCAGCATCCGCGTCACCCGGTCGAGGCGTTCCAGCGGACTGCCGATCTTCTGCACTTGCAGCGGCTCGACGACGGTATCGAAAATCGTTCGCCGGGGATTCATGGACTCGTAGGGGTCCTGGAAGATCATCTGGGCCTTCCTTCTGAAGGCCCTCAGCGACTTCCCCTTCAGCGTTGCGATGTCCGTCGGCGCTCCTTGCCCATCATCGAAGATGATGCGGCCCTCGGTCGGATCGGTCAGGCGGACCAGCAGCTTCCCGGTGGTGGTCTTGCCGCACCCGGACTCTCCGACCAGCCCAAAGCTCTCGCCTTGCGCCAGCTCGAACGAGACCCCGTCCACCGCATGAACGAAACTCCGGCTGCGCCGAAACCAGCTTGCCGACACCGGGAAGTGCTTACGCAGTCCCTCGACCCTGAGCAGAGGACGATTCTCGGTGGATGGCGCGGGCCGGGCAGTCTCGATCATCGCCCTACGCTCCCGGCGGGTTCCAGCAGGTCGCCCAATGCTCTCCGCGCCGCACCGTTGGCGGCGCCTCCGTCCGGCACTCGTCCGTCGCATAGGGACAGCGCGGGTGGAAGCGGCAACCGGGGGGCGGGTCCAGTAGGTTTGGCGGCTCTCCTGCCAGCATCATCAGCTCGTGCCGCTCGCCCGTCACGCTCGGAAACGCCGACATCAGCGCCCGCGTATACGGGTGGATCGGATGCTTGAAGACTTCCGTAGTCCCGCCCAGCTCCACGATCTTGCCGGCGTACATGATGCCGACGACATCGCTGACCTCGGCAATGACGGCCATGTCGTGCGAGATGTAGATCATGCTCATAGCGAGTGCGGCCTGAATGTTCCGCATCTCGCGCAAAATACGGTCTTGCACGATCACGTCCAGGGCGGTGGTCGGCTCGTCGGCGATGATGAGATCGGGTTCGCACGCCAGCGCCATGGCAATGATCGCCCGCTGCTTCATGCCGCCGCTGTACTCGTGCGGATAGCGCGAGATGAAGCCGGGGTCGAGGCCCACGAGGTCGTACAACTGCCGCACGCGCTCAAGAGACTCCTCGCGGGCGGAGGCGACGTGGAGTTCCAGGGCCTCGATGATCTGCTCGCCGACTCGATACACCGGATTGAGCGAGTTCATCGCAGCCTGGAAGACCATGGAGATACGGTCCCAGCGGTACGCCCGCAGCTGCTCTTCGGAGAGCGGCACGATGTCGGTCCCGTCCAGCAGCACCCTGCCGCCGATGATCCGGGCGTTCTCCGGCAGCAGCTTCAGCAGCGTAAGGGCGATGGATGATTTGCCGCAGCCCGACTCGCCCACCAGCCCGAGCGCCTGTCCCTTGGCGACGGAGAAGGAAACGCCGTCAACGGCACGCACGGCGCCGGCTCGCGTGGAGTAGTGCATGGTGAGGTCTTCGACGGCGAGCAGGGGTCGTTCGCTCATGAGCGCCTCAGCCGCGGGTTGATAACCTCGTCGAGCGACCGGCCGACGAGATAGAACGAGGAGCACAGCAGCGTGATGGAGAGGCTGGCCGGGAAGATCAGCCACCAGAATTCACCAACCTGCAAGAGGTAGCCGGCCGATTCGGTGGTATGGATCATCAGTCCCCAGCTCATCCGTATGTCCAAGAGGCCCAGGAAGCTCAACACCGCTTCCGAGAAGATGGCACCGGTCACGGTGAACATCATGTACAGGAAGGAGAGCGGCAACAGGTTCGGGACGATGTGGACGAGGATGATATGCACATGACCACCACCCGCGGCCCGGGCAGCCTCGATGTACGGTTTGACGACCACCCCCAGCGCCTGGGACTTCAGGAGCACTCCCGCACCGCCGAATCCCGAGAGGATGCCGATAATCAAGGCCAGCTCGAAGTGCTCGACCCCAATCGTTGCGCTCAACACGATGAGCACACTGATCCCCGGCAGCATAATCATGATGTCCGCCAGCCGCATCAGGATCGTGTCCACAATCCCGCCGAAATAGGCCGTGACCGCCCCGACCGTCGTGCCGATAGTGACCGTGACGACGGCGGCGAGTAGCCCGAGCATGAACTCCGACCGGGCGCTGAACATGAGCTGGCTGAGGATGTCCCGGCCCAAAGGATCGGTACCGAGCGGATGACGCAGGCTGGGCGGTGCCGGCTGACGTACCTCGTCAAACGCATACCCCACCACCGGATCGTAAATCCGTGCCTCCCAGACGGTGTTCATCAGGATGGGATGGGCCGCCGCAAGCAAAAGATAGAAGACGATAATGGCCAAGCCGAGCACCCCAATGCGCGTGCGGACAAACATGGACCAGTTCTGTCGCAGGCTGCGCGCCGCCAGCGTGAGACGCATCCTCCAGAGCGGAGGAGTAGCCGCTTGCGAGACGGATGCTGCGGCCATCAGTATCTGATCCTCGGGTCCAGGTAGACGTAGAGCACGTCCGCCAGCAGATGCGCCAACAGCACGAAAATGCCGACGAACACAAAGGCCCCAACCGCCAGGGGTACGTCTTCCGTCGTCGCCGCGGCCACGAGCGTCTGACCCATGCCGGGCCACGAAAACACGGACTCGATGATGATGCCGCCGTCAACGGCGAACGCCAGGCTGAATACGAAACTGGTCACTACCGGCAGCAGCGCGTTGCGGGCCACATGCCGATCCCGCACGTCCTTCTCCGGCAGGCCCTTGGCGCGGGCCGCCAGCACATAGTCCTCGCGCATCGTCTCCAACATGCTGTTGCGCGTCAGCAGCATCGTGCCGGCGAAGCTAATCAAGGCCAACGTCACTATCGGCAGGACCATGTGCTTGACGATGTCCCAGGCGAGGTGGCCCGTGCCCGAGGCCAGCCACACCCCCACCAGCACGGCGGCGGACACAGCGACGCTGCCGAGCTGTATCAGCCACGCCCCGCTCACGCGCCGCTTGGTCGTGACCACGAAGGCGGCAAACACGACGACGGACAATACAAGCGCCGTGATTATCATGCGGTTGAATATCGTATTGGCGTCGGTCGGGGCGTCCTGCCACACCACCGGGTCGAGGAACTTGCCTATCGGGAACCACCCGGCCTTGAATGCAAACAGCCAGATCATCATCAGCCCAAACCAGGGCGTGAATACCGTGTACAGCGTGACGCCGCCGAGCGTCGAGGCGTATTCGGTCCACCCACCCCGGCGCCAGGCGATGATCTTGCCGAGCGCAAACCCCAGATAAAAGGAGAGCACGGTCGCGGTCATAAACAGCACGAGGGTGCGCGGCAGGCGCTCCGCAATGACATCGGCCACGGTCCGGGGATACAGGCTGAACGAGACACCGAAGTTGCCGGTGACTACATTCTTGAGATAGACCAGGTACTGCTTCCAGAGCGGCTGGTTCACCCCGAAAAGCTCCCGGAGTTTTTCACGGGTCTCGGGCGGCAGATCAGGATTAAGCGCGTAGACGTTGCTAATGTCGCCCGGCTGGGCATTCACGAGGAAGAACACAATGGTCAGGAAGACAAAGAGGGTCAGCAGTATCTGGATCGTCCGCTTCAGCAGATAGGCAGTCATCGCACTGTTCGGTGGCTAGGCGCTGCCGGATTCCCGCGAAAGCGGGAATGACGAGTCATGCGAAGGTCTCCCTTCATGGAAATGACTGGGAGCAGACTAGGCCATGTTACTTGATGCGCGCTGTCTGCTGCATACCGCCCAGCCCCTCCAATCCACCGAGAACGGTAGTGTAGGGAAACTCCACTCTGGAGGGTCGGTAGGCGTCGAGCTTGGGAATGGTGAACAAGGGCACGTAGGGCAGGTCGTCCGCGAGGAACTCCTGCAACTGCAACGCCTTATCTAGCGCCCCCTCGATAGTCGTCTCGGACAGCAGCTGGAAAGCCAAGTCATCGAACTGCGGATTCGCATAGCCGCCCCAGTTGTTGCCACCCTCCTGATTCTCAGGAGCATTGCGGCTGTGGAAGAAGCTCTCCAGGTGATCCGGGAAGATGCCCAAGCTCCAGCCCAGAATCCACATATCGAGGTCCTCGGCGACGGTATCACTGTACAGCTTGGCCACGATGACGTTGAAGCCGGCCAGATTCGCCCGCGCCGGGATGCCAATGTCGTTCAGCCAGCGCTCGACCCAGATGGCGAAGGTTGCCCGCAGCGGATCGTAGCCCGCGCTGGGCGCCAGCAGCTCAAGCGCCGGCACGTCCGTACCGTCGGGCAGCTTCAGACCCTTGCCTGGCTCGGCGACGAAGCTGCCGTCTTCCGCGACCTCCGGCTCCTGATCGTAGGTGAAACCGGCGCTCTTCAACAGTTCTACCGCCTGCTTGACCCGTTCGCCTCTGGTCAAGCCCTGGCCGAACTTGGTGACGTTGGAGTTGTGCCAGGCCGCGTTGCCCTCCGGCACCATGGCGTACATCGGAATCGCCGCGTCTTGCAGAATGGTCTGCGCCACGAACTCCTTGTCAATGAGCGTCGCGACGACCTGCCGGAACGCCTTGATGCTCATAGGTGCCTTGCGGACGTTGAAGCCGAGATAAAAGACGCCGTTGTCGGCGTTGGAGACGATCTGGAGATCGTCTGCGCTCCTAATGCGGTCCTGGAAACCCTTCTCCAGTCCCAGGGGATTGAACAGGTAATCAATGTCACCGTTGGTCAGGGCGAGCACCGCGGCGTCCTGGTTACCGTAGATGCTGAATATCTCGCTGTCCACGTGCGGCCCGACCTCATACTCCAGCACCTTCTCACCGCCGGCCTCGCCAAAGTAGGTGGTCGTGTAGCCGAGCCGCTCGTTGGCCTCCATCAACGCGCCGCTCGCATACTGCGTGACAGTGGTGCCCTGCTGGTAGTAATTGGCGGTGGCCTCGTTCTCGAAGAAGGCGCCCGGCTCCCACTTGCGGAACGTAAAGCCGTCAATCGTGGGTTCCCCCTCCGGCACGTGGGCAAATAGCGCCTCGATCCGTTGGGCAGTATCGCTCGCCTGCTTGGCCTCTTCGACGACGGCGGCCCAATAGTGCTCCGGCATAATCGGCATGAACGCCAGTCCGAACTGCCAGACGCTCAGGCCGGGCGTCTGCGGATTGCCCTCGTCGTCGGTCGCCTTGAAGATCACCTTCAGCCGGTGGCTGTCCAGCGCCTCCACCCGCTCGACAAAGGCAGAGTCGACAGCCTCGGCCCACCCCGCCCCCAGCTCCATGTCAAGTACCGTGTTCACCGTGAACACGAAGTCCTCCGCCGTAAGCACCTCCCCGTCGCTCCATTGGATGCCCTGCTTCAGCGTAACCTCGGTCGTCCAAAACTCGGTACCGTCAATCGTCTCTTTCTTCAGGTCCGTCGGGAAATCGGCGGCGATGACCGGCACCCAATCAAACCGCTGGTCCGAGTAGCCGTACAGCGTCGAGGAATAGCCGGCGAGCACGTATCCCGTCCAAACCGAGCCACCCGGCCCACCGATATAGTTCCAATAGTTCCTGGTGATCGGCTCGGCGAACAGGCCCATCTGGTAGACGGGCGGCCCCGCCGCGGGCTTCGGCACGGCCTGCGGCCCCGGGGTCCCTTCTGCGCTGACCGTTGGTTCGCTAACAACTTCCTTAGTGACCTCGTCTGGCCCCAAATCGCAGGCCAACGTAACCGCCGCTATCGTAATGACGAGCACCGGAAGCGCCCATTTAATCCGCAGAAAGCCGAACATGAGTCTCCCTCACAATCCCCTGGAACATGGCTTAGAGCGGACCGCGGTGAAGAACACCGCAAGTCTCGCCGCTAGGGTACACCCGAAGGGCAATATCGTCCAGACTTGCTCCTAAAGTACACGGCCACATAGGCACGCGATCCCCGTGGATGGCCCAATGGGATCACGTCGGCAGGAAACAAAGCCCTCCCCCGTGCATCAGCATAGGGGAGGGTGAGGGTGGAAGCCGCTGTAAGGTACTAGGGTACAGGGTACTGCTCCCTATGGCCCCCCGCTCCGCAGGGGACAGGCACACCGAGCGGTGCAGCAGCAGGCCGGATACGACCTCCTGCCACACCGGGGCAAGGGCTACGACATGCTGTAGCCCTCTACGACTTTCAGCTACGGCTTAGGTGCTGAGATCGTGTTACCGGCGGTGCCTGTGCCGTTGGCGTCGCCGCCGGACGAGCCACTCTCGGCCCCCGTCCCGGCGCCGACGGGCACGACCTCGCGCCGATCCGCTTCCTCAATGTCGTGACCGCGAGCATCGTTCAGCGGCGGATCGCGGCCTTCCAGAATGGCCTCAACATCCTCGGCATTGATGGTTTCCTGCTGGAGGAGCAGCGTCACGATCTGCTCGATCTCCGCCTTGTGCCCTGCCAGGAGGCCCTGCACCTGCTCGAACCGCTCGCCCAAGACCTTCTCGACCTCCTGCTTCACCAGGGGATCGCGGACCGAGCGCGCCGACTCGTAGACGTACAGGCTGCCATTCATGCCGAACTGCGTAATCATCGAGCCGGCCAGCCGCGTCGCATAGGCTAGGTCCGACGAGGAGCCACTGAGGGCCTCGTCGAGGAAGAGCTCCTCGGCCGCCCGCCCACCGAGCGCCACGGAGAGTTCGGTGAAGATCTCGTCGCGGGTGAGCGCGCCGGCATGGCTATCGGTAATGGAAGGCGTGTCGCCGAAGCCCCCGGCGCTGCCGTCGGCGGTTGGCACGATGCTGACCTTCTGCACCGGACCCATCGGCTGGAGCTTCGCTCGCGCGACGGCGTGCCCGGCCTCGTGGTAGGCGGCCCGCCGCTTCTGCTCGGCCAGCGCCGCTGCCTCCCGATCTTCGACGCTGGTACCGTTCGTGCTGGCGCCGTTCGCACTGACGCCATCGGCGAGCAGCTTGGTCCGCTCGGCCTGCTTGTCCTTGATGATCGCCTCTACGTCGTCGCCTGTCAGCTCGCTCTCGCTGACCAAGCGACGCGCCATCTCGTGGATCACGTCCGCGTTGGTCCACAGCAGCATCTTCACCTGGGCATACTGCTCATCCAGCAGCCGCTCGATCCGGTCGCGCTGCGCCGACGGACCGGCCAGCGAGGGGCCTTCACCCATAATGGAGTAGAGCGAATCGCCCATGCCGAGCACGCTGTAGTAAGCAATCGCCATCTGCGTCGCCTGTTGCAGGTCTTGACCCGCGCCGGTCATCGCCGTGTGCAGGAACAGTTCCTCGGCGGCCCGACTGGCCAGCGCCGACTTGATCTGCCCCAGCAACTCTTCCTTGGTGTACGTGTAGTACTCGTCCTGCGGCTTCGCCGCCGACAAGCCGAGCGCGCGGCCGTGCCGCACAATCGTCACCTTGGACAGGCGCTCGCGCGGCAGCAGCGTCGCCTGAGCAAAGGCGTGCCCGGCCTCGTGGTACGCGATCCGGCGCTTGTCCAGCATCTTCATGCTGTGAATGGGCTGGCGCAGCCCCCACTCGTGGATTTCACGCGCCTCCGAGATGTCCTCGTAGGTGATCGCGTCGCGCCCCTTGAAGTGGGCCACCACGACCGCCTCGTTGATGACGTACTTGATCGAGACCGGCGTGTAGCCAACCGTGTCCGAGGCCACCCGATCAATCGGAATCTCCTCGTGGCGCACCTTGTCCAGGTAGTAGTTGATGATGTCCTTGCGCCCTTCCATGTCGGGCGGATCCACGGTGATCTTGCGGTCAAATCGGCCCGGTCGGAGCAGCGCGGGGTCGAGCACCTCGGGCAGGTTGGTCGCCGCCATCGTGAAGACCGTGGGCAGGATCGTGGGGCCGCGACGCAGGCCCAACCGCCGCAGCAGCCGCTCTTTCCAGCCCCCTTCGATACGAGGTGGGTCCATTTGCATCAGGATTTCGTTGAGCAGGCCCATGCCGCCACCGCCGAAAAAGCCGCCCATCATGCCCATGCCGCCACCGCCACCACCACGGCGCATCCCCACGGCGTCAATCTCGTCAATCATCAGGATGCAGGCGCCATGCTTGCGGGCCAGCTTCCGCGCTTTTCCGTAGAGCCGCCAGATGGTCAGGTTACTCATGCCAAAGAACATCTGCTGGAAGCTGGTGCCGGAGGCGTATCCAAACGGCACCCCCGCTTCGGTGGCAATCGCCTGTGCCAAGTAGCTCTTGCCGGTCCCCGGCGGGCCAACGAGTAGCAACCCCTTGGAGACCTCACCACCCATGCGCTTGAACTCTTTCACGCCCCGCAGCAGCGTCACGATCCGCTGCGATACCTCCAGGATGTCCTTCTGGCCACGGTAGTCCTTAAAGGAAATGCCGGTCTCACCCGGCAGAATCCAGTAGGTACGACCACGGGAGAGGAACCAGAAGAGCGCGCCAAACTGCACGACCATGAACAGAACGGCGAAGAGGAGCTGGAAGAGAATCGATATCACGAAGAACACATAGGGCAGCAGCGTAGCAAGGTTCGGCAAGAACCAGAATATCGCCGCCCCGGTGATGACGAGCCAGACGAGCAGCCCTCGCCAGTGCCGCGCGATGAAGCCAGAGATTTTCTCGAACATATGCCCCGCCTACCTTTCTCTCCGGGTGAGCTTCCGACAGTCAACGATGGCCGGCGCCAGTCTCCCACCGCCCGGCGCTGTAGTCAAGTATCGCACCCTCGGCGCCAAAAGTCTACCCAGTACACGCCAGCCGCGCCGATAGCTAACCATACCTTAACAATGTTTAACAGTTCGGGACGCGCCCCCGGCCCCGCAATTGCCCCTCGTGCCAGTTCGTGCAGCGGTACGCCTCGATGAAGCGCCGGATGCGCGCCTCGTCGAACTCCTCGAATTGGTCAATGCGGCCCCAGGCGGTCAGCGCGATGCGAGTCTCCATCTCGGGATACGGCGCCAGGATGACGTAGGGATGGGGGGAGCTGAGGTAGGGCTGACCGGCGGCCGTCAGTTGCTCGACCAACTCCGGGCACGGCTCATCGCACTGATATTGGATGAGCACACCCCCATCCTCCAGGTTGTGGACCTGCAGCTCGTCGGGGATCGGCTCCGTATGCACGCCCCAGCGGGCCAGGGGATCATAGTGCGGCCCGGAGGTTGGCGGAGTCGTGTTATACGCGACCGGAGAGCGTGTCCCCGTAGGAATGTGCAGGTTACCCAAGTCCGGGACGGAGGTACCCGGCTGGCTCTCGATGGCGTCGGCCGTCTCCCGCCACAGCCACACCCCGCTGGCAACGATAATGGCCGCCACACCGACAATAGCCAGGCTCCACAGGGCGGCGCGTCGCAACTGCCGCTGCTGCCGCGCGCGGCGGCGCGCCTCGTCCCGTTGCGCCCGTCCCTGGCGGCGCTCCGAGCGCATCTGCGACCCATCACCGCTTGCAGACCCGCCGCGCTCGCCGGCCGCCGCGCGGCGTCCCGACGCCCCGCGACCACGCGCGGCACTCCGCCGCCGGCGACGACTACTCATGGGCAGTAACTCACTAGCGGTGGCACGGGCCGATCAGCGGCGCCGGGTGTGGCCCGTGACCCGAAACTGCAAGCGTTCGACGATATACCCGTCCACACGCTCGTTGAGCGCGGCCTTGATCTCGGCTTCACGCGCGACCAACTCGGTCTGCCAAGCAGAGCTGCGGACGGAGATGAGCAGGGTGCCGGGGCTGCCGGGCCGCGCCGTGGACGCCTTGGCCGCGCCGCGCCGGACCCCCTCGGCCACCGTTGGCCACTGGAGCGCAGCACGCGCGCACCACACGCGCTCGGCAATCCCCAAGCGCTCTAGCGTCTGCGGAATGACCTCACGCACATGCTGGATCATGTTCCCCACGCCTCACCCCTCTCATATTATCATGTAGCGGCCTGGTCTCGTAACCGGCCAGGACCGGACGGTCGTGGCCCTCTCCCTAGCCCTTCCCCGGAGCAAGCTCCAGGGGAGGGACCAGACCGTCCCCCGTCGGGACGGGGGACCATAGGGGGGCCGATCCCAGACCGGGCGGCGGCGCCAGTGGTATCCCAGGAGGCAAGACACATGGTGAAAGAAGTCCGCGCAGAGACCCGGTTCCTGACGCCGGGACCACAGCCCAACGGCTTGCAGGCGGTGGACGACGGATTGTGGGTCATGGATCAGCGGGACCAGCACATATACAAGCTCAGGTGGTCGGATGGTGCCCTGCTGCACAAGGCGCCCACCGCCGCGGCGCACGCCAGCGGCATCACCTGGGACGGCTACCATCTCTGGCTCGCCTCGACCTTTACTCCCCAAGTCCTGCTCCAAGTAGACCCGGTAACCGGCAACGAGATTCGCCGGCTGCCCTCGCCAGGCGTCGAGACCGGGCAAGGCCCGCACGGCCTGGAGTGGATCGCCGGTCTGCTCTGGGTGACCGTGCCGGACCCCGTGAACACGACCTTTCAGCTCGAACCGGCGAGCGGCCGCGTGTGGCGTCAGTTTCCGGCGCCGGGGACCGTGACCCACGGCCTCGCCTGGGACGGCGCCGGCCTCTGGTGCGCCGAGCGCCCTACGCGCACGCTCGTCCGCTATAGCCTCACCGGCGAGGTGCTCGACAAACTGGCGATCACCGACGGCCCGGACCCGCACGGACTGACCTGGTTCGACGGCCAGCTGTGGTACTGCGATGCCGCCACCCGGGCCGTCTGCACGGTCACTCCCTGACGGCAGACCCGACACCACCCCACCCATTCCTGCCGCGGCCGTCCCCGTCATTCCCCCACGGCCCCGTCCCCCCGCCGCAGCGGGGGGCCATAGGCTGACAAGGGTGGGTTTTTCTGTAGGGGCGCGATTCATCGCGCCCACGCCCCCCTTCCCTGCAGGGAAGGGGCCGGGGGTTAGGTCTAACCCACCTCCTGCCGCCGGATTCCCACCTCAGGCAGTCGGGCGCGTCCTCCGGCCACGCGAACCGTTATGGAGTGCGAGGTGCAGCATGTTACTCTCCGACCGCGACATCAAGCAGGCGTTGGCCGATGGGCGCATCAAGGTTGACCCGGCGCCGGACCTCGCGCTCCAGCTCGGCTCGTGCTCGCTCGATCTCACGCTGGGCAACAAGTTCTCGCTCTTCGAGCCGGCGCGCGTGCCGTACATTGATACCCGCGCCCAAGAGCTGCCTGAAGGCATGTTCCGCGACCTCGCAGTCGAGGACGACCAGCAGTTCATCATGCACCCCAGCGAGTTGGTCCTCGCCATCACGCGCGAGCACCTAGAGCTGGCCGACGATCTGGTCGGACGCCTAGAGGGGCGGAGTAGCCTGGCGCGGCTGGGGATTATCGTTCACGGCACGTCGAACGTCTTCGACGCCGGCTGGCGCGGTCATCCGGTCCTGGAGCTAGGCAATATCGGCCGGATGCCGGTGGCGCTCTATCCGCAGATGCGGATTTGCTCCTTCACATTCGAGGAGCTATCCAGCCCGGCCGAGGTGCCCTACTACCGGAAGCCCGGCAACCGCTTCGCCGGCCAGACGCTCCCCACCGCCCGCACCCCCGAATAACGCCACTACCGGCCGCCCCGGCCCGTCATTCCCGCGAATGCGGGAATCCACGTCCCCCCGCCGCAGCGGGGGGACCATAGGGGGGCCAGAGCCAGCCACCCATACGCATCAAGCTAAGGGAAACGGGGAAGCATTCCTGGCATCATGTGGGTCGTGACCCCGCACACTTGGCGCCAGGAGCTTCCCCGATGACGACGATACCACACGTAGCACGGACGATGCGGACCCTCTTGACGGTGACGGCCGAGACCATTGCTTGGCAAACAGGCTGTGTGCAGCGCCGCTCCAAGCTCACCGGCGCGGGCTTGGTGCAGACCCTGGTCTTGGGCTGGCTGGCAGAGCCAGCGGCCACGCTGCAGCAGTTGGCCCAAATGGCCGCGCGGTTGGGGATCACCATTACGCCCCAGGCGCTGCAGCAGCGCTTCACGGCCACCACCGCGGCCTGCTTGGAGCAGGTCTTGGCGGCCACCGTGACCCAGGTGATCCAGGCCGCGCCGGTGGCGCTGCCACTCTTGCGACGCTTTCCGGCGGTACTGGTGCAGGACAGTACCATCGTCACCTTGCCGGCGGCCCTGGCTTCCCGCTGGCCCGCGAGCCGCGCGACGGCCCCCGCGCCGCGCGCGGGGCTCAAGCTGCAAGTGCGTTGGGACCTCTGCACGGGGCGCTTGCAGGGGCCCGTGCCGGAGCCCGCGCGCACCAATGACCGGCGGGCTACCCGCCGCCTGGGCCCCGTGCCCGCGGGCGCCTTGTACCTGGCCGACTTGGGGTATTTCTGTCTGGAAGAGTTGCACACCCTGGCCCAGCACGGCGGTTTCTTTCTCTCCCGCTTGCCGGTGCGGACGGCCGTCTTCCTGGCGACCGGGGAGCGGGTGGCACTCGGCCACTGGTTGCGCCAGCAGCACCAGGCATGGCTGGAGTGCCCCATCCGGATCGGCCACCGCCACCACCTGCCGGTCCGCCTGGTCGTCGCGCGGGTGCCCGCGGCGGTCGCGGCCACGCGGCGCCGCCGGTTGAAGCAAGACGCGCGCCGCCGGGGCCGCACCGTCAACCAGGCACGGTTGCAGTGGGCCGATTGGACGATCCTGATCACCAATGCGCCACCGACCCGGCTGAGTGTCCAGGAGGTGCTGGTGCTGGCCCGGGTCCGCTGGCAGATCGAGTTGCTGTTCAAGTTGTGGAAGCAGGATGGCTTGCTGGCCACCTGGCGCAGTACCCAGCCCTGGCGCATCCTCAGCGAGGTCTATGCCAAGCTGATCGCCGTCGTGGTGCAACATTGGCTGCTGCTAGTCAGTTGTTGGCAGTATCCGGATCGCAGCCTGGTCCAAGCGGCGCAGACCATCCGCCAAGAAGCGGTGCTGCTGGCGCGGGCCTTCACCGGGGTGCTCACGCTGCCCGCGGCGCTCCGGCAGATCGCGGCCGGTATCGCCGCCGGGTGTCGGCTGAACCGGCGCCACCACGCCCCGTCCACCTGCCAGTTGCTCGTGGCGCTGGAGGCGGGAGGGGCTTAAATTGATGCCTATGGGGGCCAGAGCCAGCCACCCCTAGCCGCCAGCCGCTAATCAGAGCCGCGCCACTCGGTCAGCTCGGACCACGGACGCCGCGTCAGCGGGTAGAGCGGGGCGTCAGGCTCGGGCCAGCCGACGTAGACCAGCGCGATGATCTGATCTCGCCCCGCCAGCCCCAGCCACTCCTTGACCTCCGGCGCCTCGCTGCCGTCGCCCGTCCGCCACATCACGCCCACCCCCAGGCTCTGCGCTGCCAGCAGCATGTTCTGCACGGCAGCGGCGCAGGCGAAATGCTCCTCGCGCTCCACCACGCCGGGCGCATCCGAGGGGTGCGACGACACAGCGATGAGCACCGGCGCCCGCATCGTCTTGCCGGCTTCCGCTTTAAGCAGCGCCTGACCTTGCTTGCTCTCCGGGTCCTGACCTTCCTCCGCCAGGCTCCGGCGTAGTGCCGCCGCCAGCCGCTCGCCCAAGGCCACCCGTGCGTCACCGGTCAATACGTGGAACCGCCAAGGGAACGTGTTGTGGTGACTGGGCGCTTGCGCCGCCGCGTCCAGCAGCGTTTCGATCACGTCACGAGCCACCGGTTTCTGACTAGGGCGTCCTACGCTGCGGCGGTTTTTGATAGCCGTCAATACATCCATGTCCAACCATCCTCCCGGCAGCAAGCCTACCAAAGTGCAGCGGTCGGTGGTGATGTTCCGGTCCCCTTATGGTCCCCCGCCGCGGCGGGGGACGGGCACAGGGAGCGGCTGCGGTGGGGGGGAACGGCGTTTTCCCTCCCCCGTCGCAACGGGGGAGGGTGAGGGTGGGGGCCGGAGATTAGGCCCAATATCGGCCGTCCTATGCTGCGTGCAGATGCACGAGCAGCACCGAGATGTCGGCGGGCGTGACGCCGGCGATGCGCGCTGCCTGGCCGACCGTGGCCGGGCGAAAGCGACTGAGCTGCTCCTGCGCTTCCGCGCGTAGCCCCCGGAGCACCTGATAGTCCACGTGGTCGGGGATGCGGTGATGCTCTAGCTGGCGCGACCGCGCCACCGCCTGGGCCTGGCGGACGATAAACCCCTCGTACTTGATCTCGGTCAGCACGTGATCGGCGATCTCGGCCGGCAGGTCGTCCCAGCCCAACGCCGCGAGGGCCACGGCGCCGACTTCCGGCCGCCGCAGATACGCCAGCGCCATCGTGCTCTTGGTGACCGGCGGCAAACCGGCCGCGCGGAGCCGCGCATTCAGCTCCGGCGCAGCGCCCAGCCCCTTGCCCCGGACCTGCCGGAGCACGGTGGCGACTTGATCGCGCTGCCGCTCCGTCCGCTCGTATACCTCCCGGCCGATCAGTCCCAGCCGATAGCCGATAGGGGTGAGCCGGAAGTGCGCGGTATCCTGCCGCAGGAGCAGGCGATACTCGGCCCGCGCCGTGTGCAGGCGGTACGGCTCGCGGTGCTCCGTCGTCGTCAGGTCGTCAATCATCACGCCGATATACGCCAGGTCGCGCGGCAATACGAGCCGGTTGCTGGCCGCCAGGCGGCCGAGCGTGGCCGCCGTGCTGCTGGTTGTTTCCAGCGCCGCCGCTGCCCCATTCGCAGGAGCACCGTTGGGAGACGCCGTGCCGGAACCGGTTGGCCGGCCGGCCGCCAGCGCCGCGTTGATGCCCGCGATCAATCCTTGCGCGGCCGCCTCCTCATAGCCGGACGTGCCGTTGATCTGACCGGCAAGAAAGAGGCCCGGCAGTCGCTTGCATTCCAGCCAGCTTGTCGTCTGATCCGGCGGTACGAAGTCGTATTCCACCGCATAGCCATAGCGCAATACCTTGACCGCGGCGAGCGCCGGGATTGTCCGCAGCATGGCGTCCTGCACGTCCTCCGGCAGGCTCGTGTTGGCTCCCTGCACGTACACCGATGCGGTCGTGAAGCCCTCCGGCTCCAGAAACAGCGGGTGTGCGTCCTTGTGGGCAAAGCGGACGATCTTGTCCTCGATGGACGGGCAGTACCGCGGGCCGGCTCCCTCGATCAGCCCGTTGAACATCGGCGCCCGGTGCAGATTGGCGCGGATGGCCGCGTGCGTCGCGCCGTTGGTCCGGACCAGATAGCAAGGCATCTGCACCCGCCAGCCGTCCGTCACGACCGCCGGAAACCACGGCGCCGGCGGCGCCGCCCGCCACGTCTCGGCTGCCGGCGGCTCGAACGAAAACCAGAGCGGCACCCGACTGCCAGGCTGTACCTGCGTGCGGCCAAAGTCAATGCTGCGCGCCTCAATGCGCGGCGGCGTGCCGGTCTTGAGCCGGCCCAACCGCAAGCCGGCCGCCGCGAACTGCGCGGAAAGTCCCTCGGCCGGAGCTTCACCGACCCGGCCGCCGGGCGTGATGCGCTCGCCGGCGATCATGCGGCCGTTGAGAAACGTGCCCGTCGTGACGACGACGCTCTGAGCTACCACGCGCTCGCCGTTGGCGGTGACGACCCCACCCACACGCCCGCCGGCCGGTGCCGCCGGGTCCGCGTCGAGCAGCAGGCCGGTCACCATCGCCGCCCGCAACTCCAGACCCGCCTGCGCCGCCAGCACGTCGCGCATCGTGGCCGGATAGAGGTCCTTATCGAGCTGCGCGCGCAGCGCCTGGACGGCCGGTCCTTTGCCGGAGTTCAACAGCCGGACCTGGATCGCCGTCCGGTCGGTGACATGGGCCATCGCCCCACCCAAGGCGGCGATCTCGCGGACGAGATGGCCTTTGGCCGGGCCACCCATGGATGGATTGCAGGACAGTCTGGCGATGGCAGCGAGGTCGCCCGTCAGGAGCAGCGTCCGGCGCCCCATGCGCGCCGCCGCCAGCGCGGCCTCGCAGCCGGCATGTCCCCCACCAACCACCAAGACATCCCACCGCTCGGCCATGCTTTTCCCTTCGATCAAGACCACGCGCCGCCCGAGGCCGGGCCGGCGTGTAGTGTCCTCAGATGGAGTCTATCAAGAGGTCCATTATCGCCGAGCCACCTCGGAGAAGGGGTAGCCGAGGACACCTCACCGCCCATCATTTCCGCGCAAGCGGGAATCTCCCCTTCCTCTCGCTCCGCGATGGAGAGAGGGCCGGGGTGAGGGCAACCGGGGCTGAGACCTAGCCGACGACGGCGGCGAGGTCCTCGCTCGCTCGCAGCGTGTGCGCGATAGCCTGCCGCGCCGCGGCGTAGTCAATGGATGCTTTCGGGACGGGGAGGGCGCGCCCTTGCTTCTCGGCCAGCCAGACGGTGAACGCGATAATGACGATGCTCAACGGCTCCCGGCGCTCCGGATCAATCCGCACAAAGAAGTCGTCTTCAATGTCCAGCCACTCGGCCGCACGGTTCGTGACATGAGGAAGAATGATGTCCATGTCATCGGCTTCCGGGTCGTACTGCCAGTCGGCGTGCGGCAAGGCAGCAATAATTCGCTCGACATTAGCTGCGACGGCCCACTGTATGCTCATAGCTCCCGCTCCCACCGTAATTCTAGCCGGCGAGCCACTCGACGGGAAGGAAAGACCGTCGAAACGAAACCAGTCACCTGGCCGGTAGCAGCTTCCGGTAGCCACTTGACGACCACGTTCAGAACCTTACCGGCGTATTGGCCATGCGTGCGCCCAAAGCCGACGTGTCGAACGACCTGCGCGGCGGGATTGCCTTCCTCTCGCGTGCTGGCCGTAGACTGGGCATCGTCATAGACTGCGTCGGGGTCACGAACCGTGGCCCGGACTGCCGCCTCATGGGCAGCTAGAACAGACCGTTGAGCAGTCTTCCGCTGCCAGGTTTCCTCAGCGCAGTAGATCGTATGCCCAAAGGGGTCAACCTCGGTCCAACGCCACATAATCCTAGTCAGTGGAATGGAGAACGGGGATGGCGACCTGGCCGACAGCGGCGGCAAGCTCCTTGCTCGCGCGCAGCGTGTGCGCGATAGCCTGCCGCGCCGCGGCGTAGTCAATGGATGCTTTCGGGACGGGGAGGGCACGCCCTTGCTTCTCGGCCAGCCAGACGGTGAACGCGATAATGACGATGCTCAACGGCTCCCGGCGCTCCAGATCAATCCGTACAAAACACCCATCATCATCAACCTGCACCCAATCGGCCGCACGGTTCGTGACATGAGGAAGGATGATGTCCATATCATCGGCTTCCGGGTCGTACTGCCAGTCGGCGGCCTCAAGGTCAGCCACGATAGCGTCTACGACACTGTGCATCAGAGGTAACGTGCTCATGGTGATTGTTCCCAGTGCAATTGTAGCCGAGGGAGAACGCGGCTGGTAGCGTAGGCGGTTTGGACATAGCCGGTGAAGCGGCCGCTGGCTGCCTCGGGGAGCCACTTGACAACGACACTCAGGCGATGCCCGGCAAACTTCCCGCGGGACAGAGTTACACCGATGTAATGCATCATCAGCGCGGCGGGATTGCCGCGCTCGCGGGTGTTGGCCGTAGACAGAGGATCGAAGTAGACCCCCTGGGGATCGTGGATCGCGGCGCGAACCGCTGCTTCATGGGCACCTAGACCGGACCGTTGAGCAGTCTTCCGCCGCCAGGTTTCCTCAGCGCAGTAGATCGTGTGCCCAAAGGGGTCAATCTCGGTCCAACGCCACATAATCCTGATCGGTAAGGATACGCCATCAACTGCCGAGGCCCACCGTCGGCTCGGCGTCCGCCCTGGCGCGACGATAGCCTGTGCTATACTCGCCGGCGGCGAGTGTTAGCCCCTGTGGTGCAGCTTGGGCAGTCAAAGGTCCCCACCGCATGGCTATTGATGCATATATCCTTCCCTTTCCAGACGGCGTGATGGGCTTTGTGGACGCCGACCCGGCGCGCCTGCGGGTGCGCGGTGGCCGGGTGACGCTGGCGCTCTACGGCCCGGCCGAGGCTACCACTGCGGACCAAGCAGCCCTCCGTGCCCGCTTTACCGAGGCCCTGGGCAGCATCATCCGCTCCGAAGGCGGCTACGCCGCCGTATTCTGGCCCCGTCTCTGGTGGACGGTCGGGGGCCTCCTCAGCCTGGTGTTCCTTATCCTGGTCGCGCTGCCAAGCGGATTGTCCGTCGTCTGGCTCACCTTCCTGGTCGCAGTGCTGGCACTACCGGGAGGCATCGGGCCGCTCGTGCGTGGCTGGCGGGCACGCCGGTTGCTGCGGCGATTGCGCCGCCTGCACGATGTCGAGGTCGTGCCGGGCCGGAGCCGGGCTACCGCAGATCGGATGGCGGCGCTGTGGACCGTCGCCGGTCGTCTGCGCGGCTCGGCCTTGGACGTGCTCGACCAGCTCGAAAGCCATAGTCTGGAGGCCGGGTGGTCCGGTCCGGCGCGACTGTACGGCCACTACCGTTTATGGCTGGAGCAAGGCGCGGCCTTAGCACCGGGCTTGCCCGGACTGTGGCATCGCTGGCGTGCCCGCTTTCTGGGCGGTGCTCCGCCAGCGCCCGTGATCGCGGTTTCACTACCACCGACCGATACCCGGTAGACAAGGCCACTACCCGCTTTGACGTAGCGGAACGCCGAGGCGCAACCGCCCGGAGCGGGAGTGACGGAAGCAAGCTCTCGGCACCGACAACATGGTGAGCATCCGAGCCTACGCTGCACCGCTGCCCGGTCGTGGACGGTGGGCCATTGGCCTACCGCCGACGACACGACGGGAGTTGGCCGGATTGGCGTGGTGGTGGACGGCGACAGCGGCGCCCTTCCGCCTCGATCTCTACGTCGCTGCACCGCTCGACGACGACGGCACTCTGCAACTGGCGGTAGCGCGCGTCTTGCGCCAGGCCGCCGCCAGCGCCGCAGCGCCGGCGGCCGCTACCGGCCAAGCGGCCGGGCAGCAGCCTCCGGCGGATAACGCCGCCCAGACGCGCCAGCGCCTGCTGACGGTGGCTATTGCCATCTGGGGCTGGACGCTCGTTCTCGGGGGCGGCGGCAATCCGCTGGCGACCACCGGCGGCCTGTGGCTGGCTATCGGCGTACCGCTCATGCGCGCCTGGTACGGTCGTGCCCAGCGACGATGGGCCGGTGCCCTGCAGGAGGCGTTGGGGTCGTTTGCCGGGCGCAGCGAGCGAGCGCCCGACCTCGCCGGCGCGCCGGAGTTACGGCAAGTCCCCCATCGCGGCCTCGCGGACCTGGCAGCCCACTGCGCGGAAGCCGATGACGACCCCGCGGCGCTGCTCGCCCTCTGGCGTCACTGCGCCCGCGCCGACCTCGCCGATCTGCGACCGTTCTACGCCGCGCGTTTGGCCACAGTGCAAGTCAACACCGTCACCGTGCCGGAGGAGACACGATATTGGTTCGAGGTCGAGTTGGCCTCAGCAGCACCGGCAGCCGAGTCGGACGCGCTGTCACCACAGACTGAAGCGACCGCAGCGCCAGCGGTAGGACCGGAGGCCGACCATAGATCTCTTTGACGGTCCCATCACCGCAGCAGTGGCGGCCAGCGCAGCCGGCGGCAGGGCTTGGGAGCGTGCGGTCCGCGCATACGCCGCCCTCCAGCCGGGGAGCCTCTCCTTGGCGGTTCCTGCTGACGACGGTCCAACCATTCTCACCGCCGGCAACCCCGACGCCCGCCCCCGCATCTGGATCGAAGTCGTTGCCGCCGGCGAGCAGCCCTCGGCGGAAGCGGCCAGCGCCGGGGCCGCCGCATTGCACTTGATGGCCGAGGGTCTGACCGCGACCCGCGTGAGCCAGTTCCGCGAGGCGGTGTTGGAGCGGGCGCTGCTGAGTCTCGTGTTCCCGCACCCTGCCGTCCTCGACCAACCGGCGCGGTTCCCGCACCCACCGCCCTGGATTGTCCGTGTTCCGACGAACCCGGCGGCCGGCGTATCGGTCACGGCCGGGCCGGACGATGGCCCCGACCGCTTCGCAAGCTGGCCGGCCTGGTGGCTGCCGACACCCGCGGCCCGCGCATGGGAGCAGGCCGTCGCGGCATTTCGGCCGACTCTCGTTCTTACGCTCGAAGACTGGACGGCTGTACCCGCCGCAGACGCGCTGGCCGGCGCCGGGCTGCGGCTGGTCGAATCCTATGCCCTACCGGACGAGCACCATGACCGCCTCTCCGGCCTCGCCCCATCGCTCCCGCGCCGCAACTGGCGGCGCCGGCTGCTGTTCGGCGAACGGTGGTTGGCAGAGCATCCGCGCAACGCCATGGGCGCGGCCATCCAGCAATACGTGCGGCGGATGGGGTACCCTGTTCTTGGTGAGCCGTATGCGGGCCGGGTCCGCCGGGCCGGTGGTAGCCAGGCCATGATCGAGGTAGCCGCGGGGCGGTACATACCCGTGGCCAGCGTGCGTCGGCTCGGTGTGCCGGTGCGGACGGAAGCAGCGTTGCACCGCTACGGCGCTGACGGGCTGGCGGTACAGGTCTTCAGCGGACGGCCTGTGGCTGCGCGCGTGGGCGCGCTGCTCGCCGCCGTCGAGGGAGCGCTCGTTCACGCGCTCGGCCTGGTCGCGGAGCCATCGTGAGGCAGTGACCGGTAGTCAGTAGCCGGTGGTCAGTCAAGAACACGGAACATACCGACAATGCCAGCAACACTGGAGTTCTACGTCGTACCTCACCCCCTGCGAGAAGGTGTGCTGGCGGTCGTAGACCGGCGTGCAGCGACGGAAGCGCTGGAAGCCGCCCGCCATGGCGCACCGCTGCGGCGAGTCGCCTATACTCCCACCGGTTCAACCGCGGAGCCGGACCAAGCAGCGGCGCCAGACGCTCTGGAGCAGTCACTCCGGCCGGCGGAGCAGCGGCTCACGCGCTACCTACTGGGCCAACGCCGGCGAATTGCCGCGCGTGGCTGGCTCTGGCTGCTCGTCGGGGTGGCGCTGACCCTGCTCTGGATCAACGTGGCGATCTTCGTCGGCGGGGTCGTCGTCATCGCCGGGAGTTTCGTGCAGCCCGGTATTGCCGCGCTCATCGGCACCGCCATCGGCACGCTCGGCTTGGTGCCGGGCGGTCCGGTGCTGGCGCTCGTGGTCGGGCTGCTGCCCGCCTTTTGGGGCTGGTACCGTGCCCGCCCTCACCGCGCCGCAGCGCGTCGCTATGGGCATCTCGCGCAGTTGCTCCGTACCCAACGAGGCAAGGGCGAGGCGCTCGTGGTACAGCCCCTGCCCGCACTCGACGCCTTTGTCACCGACAGCCGGGAGCACCTGACGCACCTCCGCCGGCAGCTCGACCGCCTCGAAGACGAGCCGCTGCCCGCAGCCGGGGTGCTGGCAGACGAAAGTCAGTCCGTCTTACAACTGGCACACCGCCACGGCCTGCCCGCACTTGCGGCCCCCTATCAGGAGATCGCCCGCTTGAGCGAGGCTCTGGAGCGGCGTTTCGGCCACCTAGAGCGCCGCGGCGGCGTACTCGACGAGCGGCGGAGTATGCGGGCCGTCAGCCGCACCCGGGGGCTGCTGCTCCAAGCGGTCGCGCCGTATGTGCTGAAGTCGCCGCCGGCCGACCATTGGGAGGCGCTGCCGATAGCGCTCACGATTGGCGGTGCGGTGTTCGCCGCCGTGTATCTGCTGGCCGGGGCCTACTTCGTCGTGCCCCAGCAGGCCATTGTAGTTAGTTCTCCGCTCGACCGGCTCGAACAGCTTGGTCGCGGTCTCGGCCTGGGCTTTCTACCCGTCCAATCCACACAGCGAGCACAGGTGATGCAGCGACCGGGCCTCCACCTACCCTGGCCTTTCGAGGCCTCCTGGCCGCGCCCCTTCGGTACCCGCGAACCCGTTTCACTGGCACCACAGACGCTCGGCCTCCAGGCTATCGTGCGCCCCATCGCTCCGCCACGCTTCGAGCTTGTGGCCGTCCTGATCCAGTACCGGATTGTTGATCCCGCGCAGTGGGCACTCGTCTCCCGGGAAGCCGACATCGCCGAAAATCTGAGCGCCGGGCTATCGCAGGGGCTACAGGAGTATCTCGCCCAGCGCCTCCAAGCGACCGCCGTCTCACTCATGGAGTCCAACCCACAGCTGGGTGAGGATCAGATGCGGCTCCAGATAGCAACGTACCAGATGGTACGCGAGAATATGATGGACATTCTAGTGGCCTTCTTCTCAGAGGAAGTTAACGTTGAATCCATCGCCGAGAACACCGGTGTGGGCCTAGAGGCCCTCGTTGACTTCCGCTTTGTCGAAGCGACGTTGGGCGATGGGTAACGTGGGTACCGCTGCCCCCACCGGCCGGAACGGGGCTGCCGGGTCCAACACCACACAAGCGCCCAGTCCCCGCGCAGCACACGATCCCGAGCCGCCCAGCACACCGGACCTGGTCCGGATTGACAACCGGACTACCGCCACGCCACGCGCCGCCCCTGGCGATACGGTCTCCCCAGGCAACATCCTGCGCCTCGCCCGCCTGGCGCAGCGGTTGACCTTGGCGCAAGTCTCAGCGGCTACCCGCATCCGGGCCGACTACCTCGAGGCCATCGAGGAGGACGACCATGCGCTGCTCCCTGCCCCCCTACATGTGCGGGCGTTTGTGCAGAGTTACGCGCGCTACCTGGCAGCCCACCAATCCGGCCGCGATCCGCGGTCACGCCAGCATACCGAGCAAGTGCAGCTCGATCCCGAGGCGCTGGTGGCGCTGTACGAGCGGCGGCGCCGACCGCGAGCGCCACACCGCCTTGTCCGCACGGGAAGACGCCGCCGGCTTCCCTGGCTCAGGCTGGCCGGAACCGGCGCAGTGCTCGCCCTCGGTGTGCTGATCGCGGTGCTGCTGATTAACCCCCCCTGGCTTCAGCGCGGCGCATCACTGGCGCTACTGCCCGGCGTGGGACCGAGCGCGACGCCGACTACCCTCGGCGGCTCGGCAGCAGCCACCGGCCCCGGCGTCGTCGTGCGCGCCGAGGCGACGGAGGGGGTGTGGGTCCGAGTGACAATTGACGGGCAACTGGCTCAAGAAGGTCTGCTGGTCGCTGGCGAGCAAGCATTGTGGTCCGGTACGCAGTCCATACGCATCCGCTCGGGCAACGCGCGTGCCCTGTCGGTCTCGGTCAACGGCCAGGACCTTGGGCCGCTTGGCCCGCAAGACGAGGTGATCGAGCGCACCTTCGGACCAGCCGACCAGGCGCTGGCCCCCCGCTAGTCCCCCTACCAGCCATTGCGGCAGGGGGAGAGCTACTATGGTATACTCCGCGCCCGTAACCGTTTTTGCTACCCTAATGCATCTTAGAGTCTCCTCCCGGCCGCTGAACAGTTGCGCCAAGCCGTCGGAAGTCGGCAGATCAGGAGTAATGGAGCACGAGGACGCCTGCGGCGCGGTTGTCGTTCGTCGGTACGCGGCAGTTGGATAATCCCATGAAAGGTTGGTTCCGCCGCCACGCGCTGCGCCGGCCGGCCGGGTCGCCGGAAGCTCAACCGGCCGACGCCGGTGACTCCCTGCGCGCGGCTACCAAGCAAGCGGTCCCGGAAGACCTGTGGGAGCGCTGCCCGCAGTGCCGCGAAATCCTGTACGCGCGGGAGCTGCACGGCAATCTGCAAGTCTGTCCGAAGTGTGGTCATCACGGCCGCTTGACCGCCCCGGAGCGCATCGCCCAACTCACCGACCCCGGTACGTGGCATGAGCTTGACGCGGACCTCGGCGCGGCCGATCCTATCGGCTTTGTGCGCCCCGGCCGCGAGTCCTACGCAGCCAAGCTCAGTGAGGAGATCGCCGCCCACCGCCAACGCACTGCCGGCCAGCTGCAGGAGGTTGGCGAACAGGAAGTCTCTCCGACGCTCAAGATCACCCTCTACCGCCAACACGGTACCGAGCTACCGCCGGAAACGGACGGCAAGGTGACCAAGCCCGGTGCAGCGCCGCTCTTGCGTGAAGCCGCCGTCTATGGCACAGCCGCAATTGAAGATGTCGCCGTCGTGCTGGCTGTGATGGACCCCTACTTCTTTGCCGCCACCATGGGCACCGTCGTCGGGGAGAAGATTGCCCGCGCGGCCGAACTGGCCTGTCGCCTCAGCCAACCGCTCGTGGTCATTGCCGCCTCCGGCGGCGCCCGTCAGGACGAGGGCATCTTCGCCCTGCTCCAGATGGCGAAGACGACGGCCGCGCTGACCCAGTTGGCGCAGGCGCGTCTGCCCTACGTGTCCATCCTCACCGACCCGACACTGGCCGGCGTCACCGCCAGCTTTGCGTCCCAGGCCGATTGCATCATCGCCGAGCCGGGCGCCGTGATCGGCTTTGCCGGTCCCCGGCTGATTGAGCAGATCATGCACGAGAAGCTGCCGGCCGATGCCGATACGGCCGAGTTTCAGCGCACTCACGGCATGGTAGACATGGTTGTACCGCGTGGGGCGCTGAAAGCGCGGCTCGGCCGCGTGCTCCGCCTCTACCTGGATGCGCGGACAGCCGCAGCCGCCACCGCGGCCACCAGCGCCACCAGCGCACTCGTCGGCTCGTAGCAATCCACCAGAGGCCACAGACAGGAAAACGACGTGGCAATCACCGAGGTCAAGGCGCTCGATTTCGAGCAGTCGCTCACTCCACTGGCGAAGGAGTTGACGACCCTCGAAAAGCAGGCCGCGAAAGAGCCGTCGCCGGCAGCGGAGGAGAACGTCGAAGGAGCCAGGCTCGCCCTGTTGGAACGCTTGGAGGCGCTCTACGCGGAGCTGACCCCCTGGCAGACGGTCCAGGTGGCCCGGCATCCCGAGCGTCCCCATGCGGACGACCTCGTGAGCGCCATCTGCGGCGAGTTCGTCGAGTTCGCCGGTGACCGCTTGTACGCCGACGACCCGGCCATCATGGGCGGCCTCGCGCGACTCGACGACCGGGTAGTGATGATGCTCGGCCACCGCAAGGGCCACGATACCCGCGAGAACGTGACCCGCAACTACGGGATGCCCCATCCCGAGGGCTACCGCAAGGCGCGGCGGCTCATGCTGCAAGCCGAGAAGTTCGGCGTGCCCCTGGTGTGCCTGCTCGATACACCGGCGGCGCAGGCCTCCCTGCCCGCCGAGGAGCGCGGCCAAGCCTGGGCACTGGGCGACAACCTCACCACCCTGGCAACACTCCAAGTCCCGATTGTCGTGGCGGTGATTGGCGAGGGCGGCAGCGGTGGCGCGCTGGCCATCGGCGTCGGCGACCGTCTCCTGATGTTCGAGCACGCCATCTACTCGGTGGCATCACCGGAAGCCTGTGCCAGCATCGTCTGGAAGGACGCCAAGTACGCGCCGGAGGCGGCAGCGGCGCTCAAGCTCACGGCCCGCGACCTGCATCGTCTGGGGGTCGCCGACCGTGTGCTCAAGGAGCCGATTGGCGGCGCGCACCGCGATCCGGATGCAGCAGCGGCCACGCTGAAAGAGGCCATCTGCGCCGAGCTTGATGCATTATGTCAACTTCCGGCGACCGATCTGCTGGCCGCCCGGTACGACCGTCTGCGCCATTTCGGACCGTTTCTGGAGGCCTCGGTCGGCGATCAATCGGCCAACGGCACGGTGCTGCCCGGCTGACCGATGGCGCGGCGCCCCGTGCTCGTCGTCAGCCCGCCGCCGGTGGACACCTCTATACCGGCGCTCTAGGATCATCCGCAGCGAGGAATGAATCAGTATGACTGGCGCTGATCTCCGCAGAGCCTTACACGAGGGCCGGCACGTCGTCGGGACGATGACGTTCCTCTCTCGCAACCCGCGCTGGGCACAGGTCTATGCGGACCTTGATCTCGACTACGTCATCATTGATACCGAACAGTCGCCTTACGGTCGTTCGGAAGTGGCCGACTTTGCCGCGGCCCTGGCCGGTGTGGGCATCGCGCCCATTGTCCGCGTGCCGGAACCCGACCCGCACTTGACGATCATGGCCCTCGACGGCGGCGCACACGGCGTCCTCGTGCCCTACTGCGAAACCCCGGAGGAGGTCAAGCGCGTAGTCGCGGCCGCCCGGCTCCGTCCACTCAAAGGCGCTCTCCACGAGCGAGCGCGCGACCGGGGCGAGTTCCCCAGCGAGGCCACCCGCCGCCACCTGGAGGAGCGCAACCGGGGTGTCGTGGTGATGATCGGCATCGAAAGTCCGCCGGCCGTCGAGAACCTGGAGGCGATCCTGGACATCCCCGGCATTGACGTGATCTTCATCGGCCCCAACGACCTGTCGGTCTCCATGGGCTTACCCGACGAGCCGACGCACCCGGAGTTTGAGCGCACCGTCCGCTACATCATCGAGACCGCTGAGGCCCGCGGCGTGGCCGCCGGCGGCCACTGGTTCAACGCCGAGCAAGTGCGGCAGTGGCAAGCCGTCGGCTCACGCTTCATCCTCTTCAACAACGACATCCGGGCACTCACCGCCGGCTACCAGCAAGCACTCGCCAGCTTCCGCAGCTAGACCGGCCCCCCTATGGTCCCCCCGCGTGCGGGGGGACGCCGGAGCCATCGGTTGCTGCTCCCGACCACGGCGAGCGTGCAAGGGTGTGCAGCACGGTTTCGATGGCCGCCAGGTGCATCCCCACCCGTTGATCCAGGGACAGTTTCGTTGGCGTCTCGAAGGTGAACGCTCGTGCGCCGTAGCGGTGCCACAGGTAGATCGGCAGCGGCCAGGTCGGCCAGGCCTCCACGAACGCTCGGAAATCCCGCCAGGCTGTGGGCGGAGCTGGTCCGTTCGTGCGAGACCGTCACGCACCGGAATAATCTCCTCCACCAGGCAGTCCGGGCTGATCGGTCCGACGGCGCCGACAGCCTCGATCACGGCCCGCCCCAGTGACGAGACCTCCGGAAGCTCGTAGGCGTAGAACCCCTCGGCGTCGCAGTCCTCGTGGCAGTCCATCGAACAGGTGAGCTGCCGCCGACTCAGGACCCGCTTGATCGCGCTCACCTCCGGCGTAGCGGACGATGCCCGGCGGAAGGCGCGGTTCAGATCGTGGCCGGCCGGCCCCTCGCGGGTATCCCGCACATAGCCCCACGGGTTGAGGCAGGGGATGAGCGTAAAGGCGATCTCCGGCCACGCTTCATAACGCCGCTGCTCCAGGAATTGCAGCAACGCCTCGACCCCGGCCGGCTCGTCACCATGGATCCCGCCGCTGAGGAAGACATGCACGCGCGGCCGAGGCCTCGGAATCCGCCGCCGCGCCGGAATCCGTACCTCCCAAATGGCGTAGCTGCTGGCCTGTTCGGCGATCCTCCGCCGCTGGAGAGGAGGTAGCGCAGCCGCCGCGAGACGCGATTCCAAGTCGGCGTAGCTGCGCTGCCGCGCCGGGTCCAGCGGATCCGTCATCAGGCGCCTGTACCACCTAGGCTACAGCGCGCCCTCGTCTTGGAGCAGCTCCAAAGCCCGCTCGAACACCGTCACCGTCTCGTCCACGTCCCGCTCATCGTGGACTGCGGAGACGATCATCCCCGTCCGACCACCGGTGTCTACACCGTAGAGTTGCATCGCGGCCGCAATCCGCGCCGCGGCCGCCGTCGAAACCGGAATGTCGACCATCGAGGCATCGGTCGAGGCCACCACCGAGCTACCGTTCGCGCCGGCTTCGCCGCCAACGCTGTGCCGCTGGAGCACGTCGTTGACGCCGTCCCGAATCTGCCCGGCCGTGGCGGCGGCCCGCCGCTGGATGGCCGGGTCGCGGACGATCTCCAGACAGGCGATGCCCGCCGCGGCCGCCAGCGGATTGGCGTTGAACGTGCCTTGGTGGGCAATGCGACCGTAGCGGCTCCAGTGTGGGTCGTCGGGCCGGTGCTCGAATAGCTCCATGATGTCCCGCCGTCCGCAGACCGCGCCTCCCGGCAATCCACCGGCCATGATTTTCGCCAGCGTGGTGAGATCGGGCACCACGCCATGGTATTCCTGGCAGCCGCCGGGCGCCCACCGAAAGCCCGTCACCACCTCGTCGAAAATCAGGATGACGCCCCGCTCCCGTGTCAGATCGCGGACCTGCTGCAAATACTCGGTGCTCAGACCGTTGCACAGCAGGATGACGCCGGCCACATCGTCTCGCGCATCGAGCACGGCACGGAGCGCCGCAATGTCCCCGGCCGGCACACCGACGACGGACTCCTGCACGGCTTGGGGAATGCCCACCGAAACCGGCTCATCGTAGGGCGGCGCCATCTGGAGCGCCGCATAGTCGTGCCAGCCGTGGAAATGACCGTGCATCTTGACGATAACGTCCTTGCCCGTGAACGCGCGGGCCAGCCGCATCGCCATCATGGTCGCCTCGGTCCCGGAGCTGTGAAAGCGCACCTGCTCCGCCGACGGGACGATCTCCGTCACCAGCTCCGCCCACCGCACCTCCAGCTCGTGGCTGGCACCGTATTGCGTGCCGCGCCGGAGCTGCTCCGTTGCCGCGGCAGTCACTGCGGGATGCCCATGTCCCAGGAGGAGAGCGCCGTGCCCTCCGATGTAGTCCACGTACTCATTCCCGTCCACATCCCACTTGCGCGAGCCTTCGGCGCGTGCAATGTAGATCGGGAACGGCTGGAAGAAGCGGGTCTCGTGCGTGACCCCGCTGGGGAAGACCTCCTTGGCCCGCTCGTACCAGGTTGCCGAGCCGGCAAGCTGCCGTCCGCGCCGCTCGTTGACTGTCCTGGGCCTTGTCGCTACTACCATCGTCGGTGCTCCTTGCGCGTGTTATCCGGTCTTACGTGCCGCCTGGACTGGAATCGCCGTATCGTGCTCCCGGTCCGGCCGCATGCACAACATCCGGCCCATTGTACGCGCCATGTCCGGCCCTGCGAACAAATGCGTCACCTGATGGTAGCAGGACACAGCGTAGGAGCGGCCGGCCGGTCGTCACTACCATGCACGCCTGTAGGTAGGCTGAGGAGCACGCATAGACGGAAGGGTGCCGAGGAAGGGACTTGAACCCTTACGGGGATTGAAATACCCCACTAGGCCCTCAACCTAGCGCGTCTGCCTATTCCGCCACCTCGGCCCGACATAGCGAGTATACCGCGCCCGGCGCCGGCTGGCCAACACCGGCCGGTAGGTACGGACCAAGCCGTAGGGGCGCAGCACGCTGCGCCCGTCCCCCTGCACAGCGGGGGGACCATGGGCTGACAAGGGTAGGTTTTTTGTGTAGGGGCGCAACATGTTGCGCCCACGTGCTCGTCATTGCGGCGCAAGCCGCAATCCAGGCTTACTCGTCGCCCCCGGTCGCCGCATAGACTCCCCTTCCCTGCCAGGGAAGGGGCCGGGGGTTAGGTCCCACCCCACGGCCAGCGTAATGCCAACCGCCGCACTCCCCTCACCCCAGGTGGACGACCGTCGCGCCGTCACCGCCGTTGGCCGGGTCGGCCGGCGCAAAGTCGCTGACGAGGGGGTGGTCGCCGAGCCAGTCGCGGATGGCCTCGCGCAGCGCGCCCGTGCCTCTCCCGTGGATAATCCGCACCAAGGACATGTCGCTACGGTAGGCATCATCGAGGTAGCGCTCGACCTCCGCCAGCGCCGCCGCCACGCGCCGGCCGCGCACGTCGTATTCCATCGTCACCGGTGGGGCCGCCGGGAGCCGGACCGGCGCGGCTGCCGGCGGCGCTGGCGCCGCTTGCGGCGAGTCGCTGCCGGCGGTAGGCATGAGGTCAGCAATCGGCAGGCGGGTGCGGAGGGTTCCCAGCTGCACCTCGACTTCGCCGCGCTCGCTCGGCGGCGCCAGAATCCGCCCAACGGTATTCCAGCGTCGCACCCGCACCCGGTCACCAACGGTGAGCGCAGCCGGGTCGGCCGGCGCTACCTGGCGTGTCGGCAGCTCCACCGCCCGCTCTGCAACGGACGCAAGCTCCCGTTCCACTGCCGTCGTCTGCTCGCGGGCTGCCGGAGTCGCCGCCGGCGCGGCCCGCTCGGCGCGGCGCAGCGCCCGGCGCGCCGCGGCCAGCACACCTTCCGCCTCGGCCTGAGCGGCAGCGAGGGCCTGCTCACGTTCGTCCGCGATCCGCGCCAGCCGTTCCTTCAGTTCGGCACGTAGCTCGCTGGCGGCCTGCTGATCTGCCGCAGCAGCCGCGCGCGCCGCCAGCGCCGCCTCGCGCTCGCGCTGGATGCTCGCCAGTAGATCGTCAACCTGCATCGTCTCGGGGTCGAGCAAGGCGCGCGCCTCGTCGAGCACCCCTTCCGGCAGCCCGAGTTGCGCGGCGATGGTCAGACCATAGCTGCGCCCCGGCAGTCCCATATGGAACCGATACGTGGGCCGCAGTGCGTCGGCATCGAACTCGACGTTGGCGTTACACACCTGCGGCTGCGCTGCGGCGTAGGCTTTCAAGTCCGAATAGTGGGTTGTGACCACCGTGCAGATGCGCCGCGCCACCAAATCCGAGAGCACCGCGCGCGCGAGGGCCGATCCTTCTTCGGGGTCCGTGCCCACCCCGATCTCGTCGAGCAGCACCAGACAGCGCGGGGTTGCCGTCCGCATGATCTGCACGATGTTGGTCATGTGTGACGAGAAGGTGCTGAGGCTCTGCTCGATACTCTGCTCGTCGCCGATGTCGGCGTAAACGTCGTCCCACACCGCCACGACCGAGCCGGCCTCGGCCGGGATGTGCAAGCCGGCTTGCGCCATCAGACTGAGCAGCCCCATCGTCTTGAGCGCGACCGTTTTTCCGCCCGTATTGGGACCGGTGATGATGAGCGCCCGGCAGCCATCGGCAGCAGCACCGCCCAGCCGCGCAGACATCGGGACCACCGGCCCGGTCAGCAGCGGATGCCGCGCCTCGACAAGATCGAGCCGGTAGTCGGTCGTCAGCTGCGGGCAGGTGGCCGACAGCGCAGCGGCATACCGCGCCTTGGCGAGCGCCAGGTCTATGGCCGCCAAGATCATCACCGCCTCGACAATCTCGTCCTGGCGCTCGGCAACCAATCCGGAGAGATAGAGCAGGATACGCTCAATCTCCTGCTGCTCCTCGATCTGCGCTTGGCGCCACCGGTTATTCAGATCAACCAGATCGAGCGGCTCCATGAAGACCGTCGCGCCGCTGGCCGACTGGTCGTGGATAATCCCGCGAAACGTCGTCCGGTACTCCTGTTTCACCGGCACCACGTAACGTCCGGCACGCATCGTGACCAGCGGTTCTTGCAGCAGCGAGCGGAGCGGCCCGGCGATCAAGCTATTGCCCGCCGCTTGCAGCCGACCGTGCGCCGTGCGGACCGCCGCGCGAATGCGACCGAGTGCCGCGGACGCCGCATCCAACACCTCACCGTTCTCGGCGATGCTACGCCCGATGGCCTCCTGCACCGCGACGCACGGCTCGATACGAGCGGCCCGCTTGGCGAGGCGTGGCGCCAGGTCCCGCAGCGAGCGTAGCGTAGACTGCACCCGCTGTGCGCTCTGCAGCGTCATCAGCACGTCGAGCAGTTCCGCCGGCTCCAGCCGGGCGCCATGCGCCGCCCGATCCACCACGACGCGCACATCACGCGCGCCGCCTACGCCAAAGGCCGGTTGCGCTTCCAGCAGCGCGGCGGCCTCCGAGGTTTCCTGCAGCGCCGCGGCCACGATACCGTGGTCGGCGCTAGGCCGCAGCCCCGCGGCCAGCTCCTTACTGACCGCAAAGGCGGCCTGGCTCACAAGCTGCTCGCGGACCTTCGGAAACTCCAGCACCGCCAGCGACTTCTCGTTCACAGTCTTCTCTCGGCCCATTCCGTCAGCAACACCAGACCCACCGGAGTCTACCCCTTCACGGAGCGAGGCGACTTGGCCCCCCTGTGGGCCCCCCGTTCCGACGGGGGGACGGTTGGTGCGGTGCTCTGCCATGGCCGGTGGTAGGCCCTATCCCCTCCCCCGTCGGGACGGGGGAGGGCTAGGGTGGGGGCCGGACGCCCTCCACCGGCAGATGGCCGCCGCGGCCCAGGTCGTGAGCGGGACGGCCACCAAGATGCCCAGGCTCCCCACGAGCGAGCGGACGATCTCCACGGCAATGTCCTCGCGGTTCCAAACGTCGCCGATCTCCCCTTGATAGAGTGTCAGGAGCACAATGACCGGCAGCGAGGCCCCTGCGTAGGCGATCACCAGCGTATTCACCATTGCGCCGATGTGAACCCGGCCGACGTTCATCCCGCGGCGATACAGTTGCCAGAGCGGCGCCGTGCGGTCGGCGGCGTGCAGCTCGAAAACGCTCGACGCCTGCCCGGCGGCAGCATCAATGAGCGCCCCAAGCGCGCCGATCAACATGCCCGCCAGTAGCAGACCCCGCACGCTGACCACCCCCCCGGTCAAAGCCTGCACCAGCAGTAGCTCTTCCGAGGTGCCCCAGCCGCCAATACGCGCCGCCGAGACAAAGAGCACCGAGAGTACGCCGGCCACCATCACCCCGCCCAGCAACCCTAGCCCCGCAGCCACCACCTGGGCAAAATCCGATTGCGTGAGTGGCAGGGCTACGGCGACGATGAGCACGCAGCCGATAATGGCGATCAGCAGCGGCTCCCGCCCGGCGAGGATGTGCGGCACGACGAACCAGCGCAGGACACCCAGCGCACAGACCAGCCCGGCCAGCGAGCGGAGGCCGTGCCACCCGGCCACGAGCGCCAGCGCGATGACGAAGACGACTCCCAGCGCCAGCAGCGGCACCCGGCGGGCAAAGTCGTCAATCACGAACGGCGGCACGCCACGAATTTCATCGCACGGCCGCCCGTCCCGCGCCCACGCGGTGTCGGGTTGACCCACGCAGTCCGCCGCCGTCGGCACGTATGAGACGATCACCCGGTCCCCCGGCCGGTACTGCAAGACCCCCGGGCTGCGTCCCTCCGGTAGTAGCTCAACGGTGATGCGCTCGCCACGCAGCGATCCGCCCAAGAACTCCAGGTGAACGATCCGGCGGGGTGAACCGCCAGGCACAGCGGTCGGATCGGTGCTGACGCGGACGACCCGCGCCTCCAGCAACTCCACACTGGCCGAGTCTTCAGCACCGGGCGGCGGCGGCGTGATCGGGGGCGCCGTCCACCACAATACGAGCAGAACCACAGCGAGGATCAGCCAGCCGGCAAGCGCGCGGTAGGGCAAGCGACGGGCCATGCCAGATCATACCGCGTAGAAGCCGAGCACCTCGCCCCCCCGATGGTCCCCCGCTGCGCCGGGGGTACGGGCAATTCCCTCCCCTGTCGCAACGGGGGAGGGGGAGGGTGGGGGCCGACACACTCCCCTCCGGACGGGGGTGACGAGCGACACCGGAAGTCTACTGCTGTTGCTGCTGCTGTTGTTGTTGCTGCTGTTGCTGTTGATCCTGCTGCTCGCAGTTGAACATCCAGTTGATGCCGAACTTGTCGGTACAGGAGCCGAAGTACGCCCCCCAAAACATGTCCGCCGGCGGCATCGTGACCGTGCCACCCGCGGAAATCTTGGCGAACAGGTCGTCGGTCTCCTGCCGGCTGCGCGTTTGGTAGGAGATCGAAAAGTTGTTGCCCAACTGCGGCGGCGGCCCGAACCCGGAAGGCACGTCGCTGCCCATGAGCACGCTCGACCCGATGGGATACGACACGTGCATGATATTCCCGCGCTCGTCCTCCGGCACATCCATGTCCGGCGGCCCATCGCCGAACGTCTGCACGAGCGCGAACTCGCCGCCGAACACCGAGCGGTAGAACTCGAACGCCTCGCGGCAGTTCCCGTTGAAGTGGAGATAAATGCTAATTGCCATTCACGCCTCCTGACCGCGATTCTATCAAACAACCCCAGCGGCACCGCTCGGCCGCTGGACGGCGCCGCCCAAGCTCTCCGACGCCGACGGATGCATACCGACCCGGTAAGATTGGCACGAGTGCGGGTAGACAGCGATTTGGACCTAACCCCCGGCCCCTTCCCTGGATGTAAGTTGCCAACTTAATCGGGTGGTGGAGCACCACCTCCTTCCCCAGCCCTACCCCCTCTACATAGGGGCCGGGTGCCGGTTCCCTCCCCCGTCGGGACGGGGGAGCAACTGTGTTGGCCGTCAAGCCGTGGTGACCGCTGGAGGCCGCCAGGCGGCGTGATCGCGGAGCATCGCATTCAACATCGTCAGCAGCTTCCGCATCGCAGCCACTAGCGCCACTTTCTTCGCCTTGCCCGCCGCGCAGAGGCGTTGGTAAAACGTCTGGATCGGCCCTTGGTACCGCGTGGCGGTCAGGGTCGCCATGTACAGCACCGCCCGCACCGCGCGCCGGCCGCCCCAGGTGCCCCGCCGCCCGCGCCAGGTGCCACTGTCCCGGTTCAGCGGCGCCACCCCGACCAAGGTCGCTACCTGCTGGCGCGACAACGTGCCCAGTTCCGGCACCTCCGCCAGCAGCGTGCGCGTCAGCACCTGGCCCACCCCGGGCACCTGGCGCAGCAAGTCTGCCTGCGCCTGCCACAGGGGACTGGCCTGCAAGGCCTGGTCCAGGTCGCCGTCCACGCGGGCCAGCTCCCGCTGCAGCCAGCGGACATGGGCCTGGATGCGTCGCCGCACCCGGCGCAGGGGCGTCCGGGCCAACCGGTGTCGCTCGGCCGTCAGCTGCTGGACGACCTGGCGCCGGCGGGTCAACAGGGCCGCTAACTCCTCGGTCTGGGGAGTGGGCAGCGGGCGGACGGGTGGTCGCACGGTGGCCGCGAAGTGGGCCAGGACCTGGGCATCGAGCGCATCGGTCTTGGCGAGCCGCCCGGTCGCCTTAGCGAAGTCGCGCACTTGGCGCGGGTTGACCACCGCCACGGGCAGCCCGGCGGTGCCGAGCGTGCTGGCCACCAGCCGCTCCAGCCCGCCGGTGGCTTCCAGCACAATCAAGGCCGGCTGCTGGCGCCGCAACTGGCGCTGCAGCGTGGCTACTCCAGCCGGGTCATTGGGCACGGTCCAGCTCGCCGCTGGTGTGTCCGGGGTATCTGCCCGGCACACGGCGACGTCGAGGGTGGCTTGGGCCACATCGCTTCCGACCGACACGGCTGGTTGTGACATGCTCGCCTCCTGACGGGGTGCTGGTGCTGGTTCCCGCGGACCCAACCTTGTACAATCCGGGCTTGCCGACCGGCAGGGGCCCCAGCAACTGTGCGGGTTCTGGGAACCGCCAGGCGTGACGACCCACGCTCCCCCCCGGTCTTGGTGGACCTTGGGTCATCCGGTCTGTCACGCCCGGATAGCCAACGCTGACTACCACCCCCTAAGATACAAGGGTCAGGGTGGGGGCCAGACCATTACCTAATCAAGTTGTCAATCTTCATGCAGGGAAGGGGGAGTCCACATGGCGACGGGTTGCCGCTGTCTGCCAGGGAAAGCGATCCGCAAAGCGACCTGTAGCCCCTTCCCTGAAGGGAGGGGGTTGGGGGTAGGTCCGCTGCCGCCTGGTACGTTGCAGACACACACCAAAGCTCGAGAGGAGCCGCGGCCGTGACTGAGCCGCTACTTGCAGCCCTAGACAAAGCGGTCATTGGGGACATCTATCGCTCGCGCACGGCCTACGAACGGCTGGTCGAGTTGTGCGACTCTTGCGGACCACGGTTCGCCGGCACCGCGGGAGAGCAGCGTGCAGCCACACTCCTGGCGCAGTGGCTGGCCGAGGCCGGCCTGGCGCAGGTCCATAGCGAGCCATTCGGCTATCTCGGCTGGCGGCGTGGCGAGAGCCGTCTGGAGATAGTGCAACCCACAGCCTACCCGCTCGCAGCGTTGGCCCTGCCACACTGCCCGCCCGGCACAATCGAGGCCGCCCTTTGCTCCGTTGGCGCTGGCGAGGCCAACGACTATCAAGCCGCCGGCGCCGACGATGGGTACTTGCAGGGCAAGGTCGTGCTGTGTGCCGCCGAGTCAAGTGATCCCTCCGGGCCGCCGCCGTCGCACCGGCGCCTGAAGTACGGACGTGCAGTCACAGCCGGCGCCGCCGCCTTTCTGTACTACAATCAAAATCCCGGCGGCTTGGCCATCACGGGCAGTCTGGCCACGCGGAAGCCGGCGCCTATACCCGGCCTGGGCCTCGCTTACGAGGACGGCGCTACGCTCCTGCGGCTGCTAGAGCGTGGCCCGGCCAGAGTGCGGCTGGACGTCGCCGCGGCTTTCCCGGCGGTAGAGAGCGCCAACGTCCTCGCCGACCTGCCGGCCGACCCCACCAGCCCGCATGGCGACGAGCTTGTGCTCGCCGGCGCGCACTACGATAGCCACGATATTGCGCCCGGCGCGCTCGACAACGGCACCGGCGTCGCCATCATTCTGGAAGCCGCGCGGGCCGTTGCCGCGGCGTACCGGGCCGCCGGGCACGCCCCCCGGCGGCGACTACGGTTCTGCTTCTTCGCAGCTGAGGAGATCGGGCTGCTGGGGTCCTGGCACTACGTCAGCCGCCACGCCGCCGAGCTATCGCAACTGTGCTTCATGCTCAACGTAGACGACATCGGGCGCAGCGACCCCGGCGCCGAGTCGCTCCACCTGGTCGGTTGTCCCGACCTGGTGCCCCACTTCACAGCCCAGGCCCAGGCCATGCACTATCCCCTGACCGTGCATGAACGCCTCTCCACGTCGTCCGACCACTTCCCCTTCGTGATGCACGGTATTCCGGCCGGTATGGTGGAAAACGAGGCATCACCGGAGAGCGCCACTGGTCTTGTGGGCCGCGGCTGGGGCCACACCATTGCCGACACGGTTGACAAGGTGCGTCCGGCGACCGTCCAGTCGGCGGCGGTAGTCACGGCGCGTCTACTGCTGCGCCTGGCCGAAGCCGACCGCTGGCCCGGCCGTCAGCGCCCACCCGCAGAGGTCGAAGCGGAGTTCGCTGCCAGCGGCCGCCTCGCCGAGCTTCGCCAATCCGGCCGCTGGCCCCCACCCTGGGCCACCAGCGCCAGCAACGACTGACCGGCAAGCCGCCCCGGCACGATGACCTCAATGGCCGACACTCTTTGACGGAAGCCGCATAGTCTGATATTATATTTGCACGCTAAAATTGTAGAGAGCCGCGCGGCAACGACGGAGGTTATGCTATGGTCACTGAAACGATGAACGCCGCACCTGTCCCACCCGAGCACCACTTCGCTACCAAAGAAGACCTCGCTTCACTCCGCGGTGAGTTCCAGGCCACCTTGCCGCACCTTGCCACCAAGGCCGATCTAGCGCAGATGGAGACGCGCTTGCTCCTACGTCTCGGAGCACTGATCGTCGCCCTCAACGGCCTCACTATCGCCATCCTCAAGTTCCTCGGCTAGAGCAAGCTCACTCTACCTCTGGCCTCGCGGCTGCTCTTGCGTTTGGACCGCACGAACCTGACCTCCGTTACCGTCTCGAATTCGCCGTCAAATTCACTACTATCGTGTGTATCCCAAAACTCCGCCTCTTCCTCAATGGTCTTGAACGCAGGGACACGGCCCTCGGTCCGGCGCACAGTCTCATTTTCCTTGCTCATTAATCTTTAGGACCTCCGGCAAGCTTGACACGTTCGGCGCTCCGCCTGTATGTCAGACTCCCCCTCTCCACATGGTGGAGAGGGGGCCGGGGGGTGAGGCCTCACCCTACCCCTCAGTAGTCAGCGCATCCAACTCGCGCTTCATCGCCTCGACGGTGCGGATGTCGTGGTACACCGACGCAAACCGTATGTAGGCGATCGGATCGAGGTCCCGGAGCCGCTCGATCACCCAGTCGCCGATGATCGTGCTGGAGACTTCCGCTTGATCGAGCGCCAGTATCCGCTGCTCGACCTCCGCGGTCAGCTTGCTGATGGCCGCCGGCGGGACCGGCCGCTTGGTGCAGGCGATGCGAATTTTCTCCAGCAGCTTGCCATGATTGAACTCCTCGCGCCGGCCATCCCGCTTGACCACCACAAAGCCCCGCGGGTCCACGCGCTCGGAGGTGAGAAAACGGTTGCCACACTCCGCACACTCGCGCTGCCGGCGCACGCTCTGCGCCAGCTCGCTCACCTGCATGACACGGGTATCCTGCGAGTGGCAGCGCGGGCAGTGCATGGCCTCCAGCCGCTCATACGTCGTGAACCGATGGCTGCAATCGTCACAATGACGCCGGCGGCGCACGGCGTCCGCCGTATCGCGCGAGTCGATCACGCGCAGCGAGCTACTCTGGCAGACAGGGCATCGCATGGCTATCCCCTATAGCGTACCGTATATCCTGTTGGGCACGTCTAGGAATCACAACATTGACGGGGTTCCTCAGCTAACGCTACGATTCTTATAACGCACGTCAGGTCGAGGCCGGCTCACAAGGGTAGTCAAACCGGAATAACAGGCCACTGATACCTGTAGAGGGCTACAACATGTTGCGCCCGTCCCCCCGCGAAGCGGGGGCCGTTCGTAGCTCCCCGGTCGCCCCATAACCCCCCTTCCCTGGAGGGAAGGGGCCGGGGGTTAGGTCCGCGCCTGTACGCAGAAAGCAAATCACGATGGCACGCATTGTTGTGGCGATGAGCGGTGGCGTAGACAGCTCGGTGACGGCTGCGCTGCTGCACGCCCAGGGCCATGATGTGATTGGCGTCACGCTCGACGTGTGGCCCTCGGAGACGCCCCAGGCGCAGCGCCAGCGCAAGGCCTGTTGTGGCACCTCGGCGGTCGAGGACGCCCGGCGCGTGGCCGACCGCCTGGGTATTCCCTATTACGTGCTCAACTTCCGCGAGCTATTCCGCGAGACGGTCATCGCCGATTTCGTCCGCGAGTACCAGCGCGGCCGCACCCCGAACCCCTGCGTGCGCTGCAACCAGCACGTCAAGTTCCGGCCGGTCCTCGCCCGCGCTGCCATTCTCGGCGCCGACTACGTCGCTACCGGCCACTACGTCCGCCGCGAGCAGGACGCGCGGACCGGGCGTTACGTGCTGCGCCGCGCTCGTGACCATGGGAAGGACCAGTCCTACGTCTTGTGGCCGGTGCAGCAGGACGAGCTGGCCCGCACGCTCTTCCCGCTCGCGGACGTAGAGAAGCCGGAAGTACGCGCGTTGGCACGCTCCTTTGGTCTCGCCGTTGCCGACAAGCCCGAGAGCCAGGAGATTTGCTTTGTCCCGGCCGGTGGCTATCGCCGGTACCTCCGGCAGGTGGCGCCGGAGACCCTTGAGCCGGGCATCATACTCTCGACCGAGGGCGAGGTGCTCGGTCAGCATCCCGGCGTCGCCTTCTTCACGCTCGGCCAGCGTCGCGGCCTGGGGTTCCCCCACTCCCAGCCCATGTACGTCGTTGACATCCAGCCCGAGCGCAACGTGGTCGTCGTCGGTGACGAGGCGAACATCTACACGCGCGAGCTACTGGCGGAGGAAGTCAACTGGATCGCCCTCTCCACCCTGGACGGCCCACGGCGCGTCCTAGCGCGCGTGCGCTACCGGATGGCAGTGGCGCCGGCAACGGTGTACCCGGCAGAGTCGGCCGGCACCATGCGCGTCGTCTTTGACGAGCCGCAGCGCGCGATTACGCCCGGCCAGTCGGTCGTGCTCTACGACGACGATCTGCTCCTCGGCGGCGGCATCATCACCGCCACCGAGCACAGCCGCCCAACGGCGGGCCGCACTACTGAGCTTCCCGCTATGGCGCCGCCGGCCCTGGTGAGTATCACGTAGCCGCTTAGCGCGCCGGCGGTGTTCCCTCCCCCGTCGCAACGAGGCAGAGCGGAGCGGGAAGCCGAAGCCGGGCTAGAGCAGGTTCCCTCCCCCGTCGCAACGGGGGAGGGCTAGGGAGGGGACCATTCCCCATGGAGGGTGCAGCATGAGCAAGGACATGCCGGTAGCAGATGAAGTCGCCGGCGGCGCCCCACCGCTCCGGGGCACCGGCGCCGACTTGTGGCAGGTGACGAGCACGGTCGAGCGCCCCAGCCAGCAGATACCCGCGATCGCCGACGTGGACGTGCTCGTCGCCGGCGGTGGCGTCGGCGGCATCATCGCCGCGGTTGCCGCGGCCCGCTACGGAGCACGCACCCTCGTCGTGGAGACTCATTCCTCATTGGGCGGAAACATGGGCCCGGCGATGTTCGTCGGCGGCACGCTGCATATGGCCTTGCACAACCCTGAGGCATTCCCCAACGGTCTGGGCGGCATCCCCGGCGAGTTCAACCGCCGCGTCGTTGACGGCGAGACGCGCAACGTCGGGTCCGACTACTTCCGCGACCATCACAGCGTCTCCTACACGGCGCTCAAGATGCTGGCCGAGGCCGGCGCCGAGGTGCTGCTCTCCAGCGTCGTGTCCGGCGTCATCATGGAGGGCCGCCGGGCCGCCGGCGTCTTTGTCGAGAACAAATCCGGCACGCTGGCCATCAAATCGAAGGTCATCATTGACTGCACCGGCACGGCCGACGTAGCCGCTCGCGCCGGCGCCCCGGTCACCGAGATGCCCAGCAACCCGTCCGCCGGTACGTTCTTCGCCATCGCTAACGCGGACTGGGACGCCTATCAGCAGGCGCTCGCCGCCCGCGGCGACCTCTCCCCGGACGATCAAGCCTGGATGCAAGCGCAGGTCTGCCCGGTGGCGGACGGGTTCATGCCGTGGGCACGCGCCGCCTGGGAGCGCGACGGGTTCAAGATCGTGCAAACCGTGGACGACTTCGCCACGCTGGAAGCTACGCTCATGCTCTCGAGGGGCGAGCCACCGCTCGTCTACGCCCGCACGCGCGTCAACGGCAACTACAACCCCGGTGACGGTCTCGCCATGTCACGGATTGCCCAGCACGAGCGCACCTACATCCCCGAGTTCGCGGCCTTCCTCCGCCGGTACGTCCCCGGCTTTGAGCGTGCCCAACTCCACGTGGTCGCGCCGCTGACCTGTGCGCGCGGCGGCAAGAGCATCGAGAGCGTCTACGTCGTGACGCACGATGACGTTGCCCGTAGCGCCCGCTTTGACGACGTGGTGTGCATCTATTACGACGACAAGCAGTACTATCCGGGCGGCTGCGACCTGCCCTACCGGATGCTGCTACCCAAGGGCGTAGACGGCCTCCTGGCCGCCGGGAAGAGCGCAGTGCGGCGCGGCCCGCAGATCCGCCAGCGCCATACCGTGCAGCTTATGGGGCAAGCGGCCGGCGTCGCAGCGGCCCTCGCGGTCAAGCACGGTGTCCAACCCCGCGACGTAGACGTGGCAGAACTCCAGCGGATACTGCACGCTTTGGACCCGGAGCTAGAGCGGCGCGGCGTCTGAGTCGCCGGGCTTGCCCCACGTGTCGGCAACGCCGCCGTCCAGCAGGAGGACACAGCGGTATGAATATCACCAATCTGGAGCTAATCCCCGTCTACTCCACCCGCGAGATGGGCCGCACCGGCCCCGCGGACCCCGAGGGGGCAATCTCCCACCACGTCATCGTGCGCCTGCACACCGACACCGGCATCGTCGGCCTGGGTGAGATGTCGGACGTTGACTGGGTGCTTTCGCCAGCGTCTTTGGGCCAACTGCAAGCAAAGCTGGAGGCGCTGCTGCTCGGCTCCTCTCCTTTCGACCTGACGGCCATCCAAGTCGCCCTCGGCCGGCAGCAGTGGGATCATCAAGTCGTCTGCGGCGTGGACATTGCCCTGCACGATGCGCTGGCCAAGGCGCTCGACGTGCCGCTGCACCAACTGTTCGGTGGCAAGGTCCGTGACCGCATTCCCTTCTGCTACCCGCTCGCCCGCTGTAGCAACATGGCAGACGTGGACGCCAATCTGGAGCGCGTCCAGCTCCGTCTCGATCAAGGACACAACGCCATCCGCTACTACTTCGGCGCCGACCTCGACCTCGACGAGCGCTTCCTCACCGCCCTGCGCCAGTTCTGGGGCAACACCGTTCTGCTCAACGCCCTCGATGCCAGCGGCCTCTTCGAGGTGGAGGACGCGATTTCAGCCATCCAACGCCTGGCGCCGTTCCAACCCAACCTCGTCGAATCGCCGGTGCGCGGACGCCACGACGCCCCTTCCGAGGACTTCGTCGCCGTCCGCCGCGCCGTCGAGGTGCCCATCGGCGAGCACATCACCAGCCTCGCCGTCGCCGCCCGCCTCGCGCGGCACGATGCTGTGGACGTATTCAACCTGGGAATCGGCTATGATGGCATCGCACCCTGTCTGAAGGGCTTCGGCTTGGCGGAGGCTTTCGGAATCAAGACGCTGCACGGCAGTACCGTCGAACTGTCCATCGGCACGGCGGCGCGGGCACATCTCATGGCGTCTATGCCCAATCTCACCTTCCCGTGCTACCCGGCCGGGCCGTTGGTCTACCAAGAGCGGATCGTCCAAGAGCCGGTGCGCTACCATGACGGCCACATCATCGTGCCGGATGGCCCCGGCCTGGGAATGGAGCTAGACGAAGCACGACTGGCCGCCCAGCGGCTGTGGTAACACCCACGCCGCGCAGCCGGTCAGACTCCCGCCCCCCTATGGTCCCCCCTTCCCGACGGGGGGACGGTCGCTTCCCTCCCTCGTCGGGACGGGGGAGGGCCAGGGAGGGGGCCAGACCACTCCCTAGGGTTAGGTCCCAGGAAAGGATAGAAGCATGGTGACCATTCGTAACTGGCGCGCCGCCACTCCGGTCGTGGCGCACGAGAGCGTGCTGCGGTGGACGATCATGGAGCAGCAGGGCACCCCGGACTTCCCCCCGGAACACTCTCCCCTACACACCATCAGCGGGGTTGCTCTCCAAATGATGCCCGCCGGCAAGGAAGGCGACTGCCACGACCACGACGACGTGGAGCAGTTGTACTACTTCACGCGCGGACACGGCAAGATACGGCTCGACGACCAGTTCTATCCGGTCCGCGAGGGTGATACGGTGCATGTGCCGCCCGGCATCAAGCACCGGCTAGTAAACGACAGCGACGACTGGCTGGAGCATCTTATTCTGAACGCCCCCGGCGCCGCCGGCGCGCAACCCGCCGTCCGCAACTGGCGGGATTGCCCGCCGACCGTCGGTCACGAGAGCGCCATCATCTGGAGCATCTTCCGTCACCAAGATGCCCCCGGCCTCCCCCCCGAGGAGGCCCGCATGGCCGGGCTGACCGGTTTCACGCTCCACCTGATGCAAGGCCGCCGCAACGGCGACTACCACCTGCATGAAGACGCCGAGCAGGTGTACTACTTCACCCGCGGGCACGGGCAGATGAAAATTGACGGCACGCTCTACGACGTGCGCGAGGGCGATGTCGTCCACACCCCGGCTCGCATCAAGCACCAGCTCCTCAACACCAGCGATGACTGGATCGAGCACCTCATCATCACCGCCAAAGTAGACCTTCCCTAGCAACCCAGGCGCTTAGGCCAGCCCCCCGTCATTCCCGCGAACGCGGGAATCCAGGACGGTCGGATGCCCGGAGATAGATCAGCTGCAATTGCGGGATGGGAGTTATGGCAGACTAAACGGGCGCGAAGGAGCCGCATATGGCAACCACAATGACCAAGCCGCCGACAACCAAGCTACTGACGGCTGCCGATCTGCTACGGCTCGCTGCCGAGGGCGTGCGCGGTGAGTTAATTCGGGGGGTACTGCACGAAACCATGATTATGGGAGTGGAGCACGGCGAGATCGTCGTGAATCTCGGTGCCGAGTTGATGAATTTCATCAAGCCGCGGCGGTTGGGCACGTTGACCGGGGCGAGTGCCGGCATATGGCTGGAGCGCGACCCGGATACCGTGCGCGCGCCCGACTTGGCCTACTTCTCGGCCGCGACCATGCCGGCGGCGGCGATACCTGACGGCTATGCCGAGGTGGTCCCCGACCTGGTGGTGGAGGTTGTATCACCGAACGATACCCGGCGCGAGGTCGCCGCCAAGGCGCGCATGTGGCTGCGCTACGACGTGCGCCTCGTCTGGGTCGTGCTGCCCCAAACGCGCAGTGTGGACGTGTACCGGCCAGGACGCGCAGTCGAGACGCTCACCGACCAAGACACGCTCGACGGTCTCGATGTTCTCCTCGGCTTCACCTGCCCAGTCAGCGCCGTCTTTGATACATAGGACATAGGCGCCCGGCCCTAGCCGATTCCCTCCCCTGCGGTGCGGGGGAGGGCTAGGGAGAGGGCTCCCGGCCGCCATACAGCGCATGTTCCCTGGCCAGCAGCGGCGGATCAGCACGGCCCTCGCTCCCCTTCCCTGGAGGGAAGGGGAGCGAGGGTTAGGTCCAAACCGCCTCCTGCCAAGAACCTACCCTTGTCAGGGGCTAGGGGTTAGGGAGGGGGTTCACAGCGCAGCAGCCTCGCCCTCCAGCCGCACCGCCTCCACCGACCGACCATCCAGGTCGAATGTCGCCGCCGGCCCCGCCGCCCGGAACCCCAGTTCCTCGCACCACGCCTGCTTCTCCTCGTCCTCGACCGATACCCCCGCCCAACAGCCGGTCGCACCCTGACCAGCACCCCACCGCATGGCCGCCCGTAGCAGCTCCGACCAGACATCTTGGGCGGTGCGGTAGGCGAACCCGTCCACCTGGCACCCCCCGTCCTCATCAAGTCGTGCCGTCGCCAGTCCCAGGAGCGCACCACTCTCAGCCTGCGCCCCGAACCAGGCGCCGCCTCCCCCCTGCGTCAAGGCCTGGAACCGCGGGTACAGGAACATGCACGAGTGCTGGACCACGTACCGCGTCGAGTACAGCCCCACGTTGGCATCCAACACCTGCCAATCGTGCGGCATGACGATCAGCGGGATCATCGGTATCCGCGCGGCGGCTGTACCGGCGACAATCCGTGGGCGGCCCTCCTGCGCTCGGAAGTAGTCAACCAGGAATCCCTCCGGCGAGTCGTCGCCGGTCGTGCAGGCCATTACCGTCGTGCCCGCCAGGTTGCGCCAGCCGAGCCGGTAATAGACCCGCGCCGCCGCCGGATTGATCGTGCCCAAGTAGAGCGCCCGCCCACCCTGAGCGCGGAAATCGTCCCGCGCCCGCATACACAGCCGCGTGGCAATCCCCCGGCCCCGGTAAGCCGGCGCCGTCGCGACCTCACCCAAGCCGCCCAAGGTAGGTGCCGCTTGCGAGATGGTCAGTTGGGAGGTGCCGGCCAACTCCCCACCCTCCCGGATCAAGTAGACCAGGTTGCGGTTCTTGCCCACTTCAGTGCCCGCGAGCACCGGCCGCAGGTCGTCATAGCGAGCCTCAAAGATCGGCTCCCAGAACCCGGCTAGTTCCTCGATCACGTCCGCCGGCAGCGGTGGCTCCAGAGCGACGATCTCCATAGCAGCCTACTCCCCCCCTCTCGACGCCTCGCGCACCCGACCCCCGATCGGCCGTATCTACGCAGTCAGGATACCGGCCCCCCTATGGTCCCCCCGCTGCGGCAGGGGGACAGTTCTTACCTATAGCACGCTGGCGTATCGCAACATGGCCCCCCGCTGCGGCGGGGGGCGGCGTGCTCCCTCCCCTGTCGCAACGGGGGAGGGCTGGGGAGGGGGCCACTGACCTCACGCCCGCTCCCACCGACTCACGTTGATCCCCGGCGCCTCGCTCCGCATGTCCGGCGGCTTGTTGCCGCCATGAAAGTCCGCCCTACGCTGACTCTTGTCACCAAACAGCGGCTGTACCGCCTCCGGCAACGTCGCCACGTCCTCCGGGTCCCACGCCTCGACCGCCTCAACCGGCCCGGCCCATGCCGGCCGGTAGGCAATCGCCAGCAGCTCGCGGGGACGGTCTCCGGTGTTCGGGAAGTTCCCGTGAAAGACCTTGTGGTTGATAAGTGCCGCCGACCCGGCCTTCACCGGCACCATCACTTCTTCCGGATGCGCCTCATACCGCGTATATGGATTGCCGTCCACGTGCAGACTGAGATGCGAATGCGGCACCACCCGGAAGGGAGACACCTCCGGCGTCAAATCATCCAGGTAGTACAGCACGCGCACCATCACCGGCACGCTGCCCTCATAGCCGAAAATCTGCGACCCGTAGGGCTGCCCGTCGGTGTGCAGCGATATCCCCGGGTGGCCCGGCTCCGACCGCGCGTAGGCGTAGCTCATCACCACAAGGTCATCACCAAAGAGCGTCCGCAGAAACGAGACGGTAGGCGGATGGGCAATCAGGTCCGTGATCGCCCCGCCCTGGAAGCTCATATTCCCCCGCACCCGCTGCCGCTCCGAGTAGTCGGTATGGATCGTATCCAGCGGTGCCGTTTCCGCCTTTAGCCGCGCCACGTGCTCCGCAGAGAGCAGGTCCGGAAGCACCAGATACCCGTCCACCTCCAGCATCCGTATGCGCTCACCGAGCGTCAACTTGGACCAGTCGCGATCATCAATCCGCGGACTACCCATCGTCATCTCTCCCTCTTCCGACCTACCCCTCGCTCCCCAGTCGCCGTACTGACTCCCCTTCCCTGGAGGGAAGGGGCCGGGGGTTAGGTCCACCCCCCGTCAGCCCCTCAGTATCCTACCTGTAGGGATAGGAATCCAACTCTACAGAGTAGCCGGACCTCAAACGAATCGCAACATGTGTCGAAATCAGCTTGAGGACGCGACCCAAGTTGTGTTCCACCTCATCATTGCTGACTCTCAGGACGGACAAGCCATGGGAGGCTAACACTCGATCACGCTCGGCATCATGCACACGCTGCTCACTGTGGACCCTGCCATCCACCTCAACCACCAGCCCGGCGGCGTGACAGTAAAAATCCACGATATAGCCGGCGATCACTTGCTGCCGCCGGAAGTGATGACCGGCCAAACGCCCAGCCCGCAAATGCCGCCATAGAGCCTGCTCCGCTCGCGTTTGGTGACGGCGGAGCCGCTTTGCCCGCTCCAGCTTTTTCGGGTCCACCTGTTGCCCGATAACGATGCCCGGTACAGCCATGCTGCCCCCTCCTTATCCAAAGATTTTCCATCATTATATCACACATGTATTTCAGAAATCCACCTAATCAGCCATTCATTGTGAGGCAGCGTGCCATGTGCAACATCGTCCCTACGCTGGAGGTATGTAGACCGGGCACATGGTATATACCTCCCGCACCCCGCACTCCCCTTCCCTGGAGGGAAGGGGCCGGGGGTTAGGTCCCTTACTTACCCACCACACTGTATCATGGTCGCCAAGGGGGACAAACCACCATGATCCGCTTGAGTACCACACTGCCACTGAGCGTAGAGCACGCCGGCCTGGAGCAGCTGGCCCAAACCTGCCGCTACCTGGACATTACGACCATCTGCGGCGCCAGCCAACTCGACTGGACCGACGAGGATGTCCAACGGCTGCGGCAATTCCTCGACGGCGAGGGGTTACGGATTGGCGAGCTGAGCCGTTTCCATGGTGGACTCGCCGCGCAAGACCCGGCGGCAAACCGCGCCTCACTCGACGCCTACCGCCGCAACCTCGCCCAGGCCAACATCCTCGGCGCCGCCTGCGTCGGCTTCAGCCTCACCGTGCTCTTCTCGCTCGATGGCACGTCCGGCGAAGACCCGCGCTCCGCAGCCGTGTGGGACCGCGTCGTGGACGCAATCGGCGCGATGGCGTCCGACGCCGAAGCCGCCGGCATGGACATCGCCGCCCATCCCCACCAGCTCGGCCCCCTCTACACCGTCGAGCAGATCGCGCGTTTGCTGCGGGACGTCAACTCGCCGCGGCTCAAAGTGCTGCTCGACCCGGTCAATCTGGTGACGTTGGAGCACTACTACGATACGGCCCCGTTCCTCAACCATGCCTTCGACACCCTCGGCGCGGACATTGTCTCGGTCCACGCCAAGGACACCGTCCTCTCCGGCCTCGAACGTAACGATCAAGGTCTGCTCACCGTCTGCCGGTTGAACGAGGCAGTGCCCGGCCAGGGCAATCTCGACTACGCCACCTTGCTGCGCCGCGCCGCTGCCCTCGACCACGATGTCGTCATGCACACCGAGCACCTGTCCAAGATGGACGATAAGGTCGTCGCCCTGCACAACATCCGTCACGTTGCCCGCGAGCAGGGCATCCCACTAGCCTGAGAACCTGTGCGAGCAGTCGTGGTCTGGCTTGCACCGGGATACGTTCGGCATCCGGCAGCCTCAAGCACCCCACACACCTGGAACTCTACGGTCAATGTCGCTCTGGTGGATCACGCGAGTAGCGCATAAGAGTGGTACCATGTTCGCCGAGAACGGAATACCCAACGCATGATTATCGACTCGCACGCCTATTGTTTCGAGCCGGCCGACAGCCCGCGCGGCTACGCCGACGCACGGGAGCACCTCCTCACCGTGCAGCAGGCGCAGGCCGGTCACCACCAGCCGGCCTTTCGCCTGCGTGATCGCGTTGCAGGCCCGTCCGACATTCTCGATCCGGCCGGGGGAGACCTCGCGGACTTGCCCGACGTGAACTTCCGCATTGATCGCGCCGCGGGCCGCGTCCTGTGGGACTACCGCGGCGAGACCTACACGAAGCACTTCTACCCGCCCAACCTCCGCAATCTGGAGTTCACGCCCGACAGCCTCATCGGCGAGATGGACTACGCCGGCATAGACAAGGTCCTGCTCCACACGAACGCCATGCTAGGGCGCAGCAACACGTATCAGGCGGAGTGCATACAGCGCTTCCCCGACCGCATCCTGTCCATGGCCCTGCTCGACGAGCGCCGGATTCACACCGACGTCGCTTCCGTCATTGCCGGCGTCACCGCCGCCATCAACGATCTCGGCCTCCACGCGATCAAGTTCAACCCCGCGGGCTACACCGTGAGCGATCAGCCGTGGGACAGTGGACCATACGCCCCGTTCTGGGAGGCCGTCTCGACGCTTGGCGTGCCCGTCTTCTTCACCTTGTGTACCGGCCCGGCCCGCGCCAGCGAAGCGCATCCCGATCCCGCCGGACGCCAGAGCTACCTCGGCGAGCTACGCATTCTCATGCGCCTCATGGATCGCTACCCCCACCTGCCGTGCAGCATCACCCACGGCTTCCCCTGGCGCGTCTACCTCGACGGCGACCATATTACCCTGCCCGACCAAATATGGGCGCCGTTTGAGAACCCGAACCTGAGCCTGGAAGTCTGCTTTCCCGTTCGCATCGGCGACATCTTCGATTACCCCTACCGCGAGGTCTGGCCGACGCTGGAGGCAATGATTGAGCGGATTGGCCCATCCCGGCTCATGTACGGCACTGACATGCCCTTCCAAAACCGCTTCTGCACCTACCGGCAGTCCCGCCACTGGATCGAACGTCACTTCGCGCCGTCCGCGGGCTTGAGCAGCGCTGACCTGGCCCTGATAATGGGCGGCACCGCAGCGCGCGTGCTTGGCATGGACAATAGGGGGTCGAATGCCGAACAGCAGCTCCCCTTCCCTGGAGGGAAGGGGCCGGGGGTTAGGTCCTAGAAAAGGAGCACGACCATGACACGTGAGCGCGATCAATCCATCCCGGCCTATCAGGCTATCGCCGCCACCCGCCCCAAGGGCACCTACCGCGGCGCAGTCGTCGGCTGCGGTCGCATGGGCAGCACCATTGACGACGAGATGGTCAACATGCCCTACTACCCCTGGCCCTGGGCGCACGCCCCGGCGATGATGGCGGCGCACGGCGTCGAGCTAGTCGCCGGTGCCGACGTAGACCCCGCGCAGCTCGACGATTTCGGCCGTCGCTGGGGCGTCACGGCGCTCTACACCGACCTCCGCGAGATGGTCGCCCAGGAGCAGCCCGACATCGTCAGCGTCACCACGCGGCCGAACGAGCGCGCCGAAGTCGTCATCGCCCTCGCAGAAGCCGGCGTGCGCGCCATCTTTGCCACCAAACCTCTCTGCCGCACCCTTGCCGAGGCCGACGCGATGATCGCCGCCTGCCGCCAGCACAACACCATCTTCACTGTCGCCTGCCACCTCAACTGGTACGGCCCGTACACCAATGCCCGCGCCCTGATCGCCCGCGGCGAGCTGGGGCCTTTGCGCTCGCTCGTCTGCCACTCCCCCCACTCGCTCTCCAACCTCCAGAGCCACACGCTGGCCCTCTTCCGTATGTTCGCCGGCGCCCCGGCCCGCTGGGTGTTCGGCCACATGGACGACGAGGCCGCTGCCGCCGAGCAAGACGACCTCTCCGGCTCCGGCTATGTCGTCTACGAGAACGGCGTCCGCACCATCCTCAACACCCACGCCTCCGAGCGGGAATGGATGCTCGAATTCATCTGTGACCGCGGCCGGATCGTCTCGCGCAACCAGCACGCCTGGTTCGAGCTGTGGACCCAGGACACCGCCGGCTCCCCCGACTACAGCCAGCGCCAGTTCCCGTATGCCTGGCACCCGCGCAGCTCCATGGTGGATGCCATCGAAGGCGTCGCCCTCTCCATTGAGGCCGGCGAAGAGACCATCTGCCCCGGCGAGTTCGGGCGCGAGGCGCTGGAAATCGCCATCGCCCTCCGCGAATCGCACCGCCGCGGCGGCATCCGCGTGGACCTCCCCCTCCCCGACCGCTCCCTCCGCCTCGGCACCCGCCGCTAGCGATCAACCGCCCGTCATTCCCGCGAACGCGAGAACCCACGTCCCCCTGCACAACGGGGGAACCATAGGGAGGCCAGGCCGTAGGGGCGCAGCACGCTGCGCCCGTCCCCCTGCACCGCGGGGGGACCATAGGGGGGCCAGGCGAACGCCCTACTCCCCGCCCACCTCCACGCCCGTCAACCGCTCCAGCGGCTGGATCACCGCCGCAATGTGCCGGTCCCCCAGACCCTCCGCCTGCGCCGACCGCAGCAGTTGGGCCGCGACGGCGCCCAGCATCGTCGGCACGCCCAGCTCACGCGCCAGGTCCGTCGCCAGGTTCACGTCTTTGGTCTGGTTGTCAATCGTGAACCCCGGATCGAAGTTCCGGCGCAGCGTGAAATCGGGCAGCATCCGCAGCATGAAGCTGCTGGCCGCCGATGCCATCAGCACCTGCTGTAGTTGGGCAGCATCAAGGCCGCACTTCGCCCCGATGACCATGCCCTCGGCAACTCCCGCGTTGGTAATCGCGGCCATCATGTTATTGATGAGCTTGGCCACCGCCCCGCTCCCCACTGGCCCCATCAACACGACGTTCTCGCCCATTGCGTCCAGCACTGGCCTCGCCCGCCCGAACACCCCCGGCTCGCCGCCGGTCATGATCGCCAGCGTCCCCTCCTCGGCGCCCGTCACACCGCCGCTCACCGGCGCGTCGAGGTAATCCACCCCCCGCGCAGCCGCGGCCTCCGCAATCTGCCGGTGCGTCCCGGGGTCAATCGTGCTCATCTCCACCAGCACCGCCCCCGGCCGCGCATTCGCCACCACCCCATCGTCACCCAGGTACACCTCCGCCACGTCCGCCGGCCCGGTGATGCAGGAGCACACGAAGTCCACCTGCGCCGCCAGCGTCCCCGGCGTATCCGCCACCGCCGCCCCGGCCTCCGCCAGCGCCGCCGTCCGCGCCCGCGTCCGGTTATAGACGGTCAACGGGAAGCCGCTCTTCAGAATGTTCTTGGCCATCGGGCCGCCCATCAGCCCCAAGCCGATAAAGCCCACTGCCGCTCGCTCGCTCATCGCCGTATCCTCTCACGCAAAATCGTCCAGCCACACCCCACCGCCGCACCCACCACCCGCCGCGGCGCTCCCCCATTATGCGGGATATTCCCGCAAGCATACCGCCCCTCCCCCGTCGGGGCAGGGTGCCGGTTCCCTCCCCTGTCGGGACGGGGGAGGGTGAGGGAGGGGGCCAGACCACTACCTAATCAAGTGAGCAACTTTCATCAGGGAGGAGGCCAGGGGGTAGGTCCGCCTCGTCCCCCTGCACCGCGGGGGGGCCATAGGGGGGCCGAATGCCATACGACATACTCCCCTTCCCTGCGAGGGAAGGGGCCGGGGGTTAGGTCCAACACCGCTTCCGCCCTCCCCCAAAATACCACCAAACTGGTATAACCTTCCCCAGCAAGGAGGACGCCGGATGCCACAGTTTGACAACGCCCAGGAAGTCCGCTCCGAGACCTCGTACCTCGAGTTCCTCCGGACCTGTGCCCTCGATACCCCCATTGACCTCCCCCTCGACAGCGGCGAGTCGCCCCGCGCCATCAAGCGCCGCCTCACCGTCGCCGCGCGCGAGCTTGGCCTGCAACTGCGCCATCTCCGCAGCGACGACCCGGCCGTCATCCGCTTCCAAGTCACCGGATCACCCGGCGTCCCCCGCCAGACCTACCGCGCCGGCGTCGTCGGCCTGACCGGCATGGGCATGAGGCGCCTCGACCACGACCCCGCCGCCGTGCTCAACACCCCCATGCCCCACTCCCACGTCGGCTCCTATGCCGTCCTGCCCCAGACGGAAGTGGTCGCTGTCTGCGATCTGAAATCCGAGCTCTTGACGGCCTTCCGGGAGCAATGGGGCCACCTATTTCCGCAAGCGCGGACGTACACCGACTACCGCGAGATGATTGACCAGGAAAACCTCGACCTCCTCAGCGTGACCACCGGCGACAACGCCCACACCGACATCGTCATCTACGGCGCCAACCACGGCGTCAAAGGCATCGCCTGCGAGAAGCCGCTCGCCACCACCCTCGACGACGCCACCCGCATGATCGCCGCCTGCGAAGCCAACGGCACCCTCATCTCCGTAGACCACACCCGCCGCTGGTGGCAGCCGTACCACGTCGCCCGCCAACTGATTCGGGAGGGGGCGATTGGCACGGTGCAGCGGATCGTGGCGCACATGGGCGGCACCCGCGCCATGCTCTTCCGCAACGGCACCCACCTGCTCGACGGCGTGCTCTTCTTTGCCGAATCCGACGCCGAATGGGTATTCGCCGAGCTTGACCCCGCCTTTGCGGACTACTTCGCCTATCGCGGCGACGGCGGCAAAGACCCCGCCCTCGACCCCAGCGGCAGCGGTTACATCCACTTCCGCAACGGCGTCCGCGCCTTCATCAACGCCAGCAAGGGTCAGACGCCCGGCATGTACATCCAGGTCATCGGCGAGACCGGCGAGATTGACCTCGTTGGCGACCACGTCGAGCTACGCAAGGATGGCGCCATCCACCGGCCCCCCATGCCCTCCCACCGCCGCACCGACGTCGTCGCCCTCATAGACGAGCTAACCCGCACCATCGAACACGGCGGCGAACTCATCGGCTCCGGCCAAGAAGCCCGCAAAGTCGTCGAGATCATTGTCGGCTTCCTCAAGTCCCAGGAGCAAGGCAACGCCCGCGTCAACCTCCCCCTCCCCCCAGGCAACTAACCCCGAACCCTGCCCTATCCTCGGTTGGACAAGCGCGACGCCAAGCTGCTATCTTCCGCTGCCTTGGCACAGATGGGCAGAGGAGTAGCGTGCGACAAAGACTCATAACCATCATCATTGACCTGCAAGGAGGGGACGCATGAAAGTCGAAATTCTGAACCTGCACAACTTGTTCGTCAAGCCAGGATGTTACAAGATTCCGCCGTTTCAACGTCCCTACGTCTGGAACCAAGAAAATCAATGGGAGCCGCTGTGGGAAGACATACAGAACACGGCGGAGCACTACTTGGAATATGGCACAGGCACAAACGAGCGGCCGGCTCACTTTCTCGGTGCTGTCGTTCTCCAGCAGCGACAGGTCCCGACCTCTATGCTGATGACGCGGGACGTTGTTGATGGACAGCAGCGGCTAACCACATTGCAATTGCTGCTCGACGCCGTGCGGGAAGTGTTTGAGGAACGCGGCGATGACTCGATGTCGAAACGCCTTGAGCGTCTCGTACTGAATGAAGAGATGTACGTGGATGATGATGACCCGACCAGTGCATTCAAGGTCTGGCCCACAGAGGCTGACCAAGCAGCCTTCCGCTACGCAATGCACAACGACCTGGCCAGCGAGCAATACGATGAATCACCTATCATCCAAGCGCACGAATTCTTCAAGACTCAGGTTCGTCAGTGGCTTGGCGATGATCCACAGGGTAGTGCAGCGCGAGCAGTAGCCTTGGAGCAAGCAGTTACCAATCTGCTGGAACTGGTCGTGATCGACCTAGACCATTCAGACGATCCTCACATCATCTTCGAGACGCTCAACGCACGCGGGACGCCTCTGCTCCAATCGGATCTAATCAAGAATATGGTCCTGTACGAGGCCGAAGTATCAGGCATTGCCAGTGACTCCGAGAAAGCAACTCGACTGTGGAGCTTCAACGATGACTGGTGGAGACAAGAGGTGCGACAAGGAAGGCTCCGGCGGCCGCGCATTGACGTTTTCTTGAACTATTGGCTTATCATGCGTACATGCGATGACGTTGCAGCGAATGATGTATTCAAGGCATTCCGTCGTTACTACAGAAACAATAGAACGCCGATTAGCGATATCGCAACTGATATCGGCAGTGTAGGAGAATCCTACCGGGCGCTGGAAGAAGCCTCCAAGCCTGGTATGGAAACGTTCCTCTACCGGTGGGGAGTGATGCAAGCCGGCGTCCTGACACCAGTCTTGCTGTGGCTGCTCTCGTCGCAGGTGCCTCAGCTACAACTGGAGAAAAGCCTTCGCGCAATCGAGAGCCATCAGGTACGGCGGATGATCTGCCGCATGACGACAAGGGGCTACAACCGGCTTTTCATTAGCTTGGTGGACAAACTGGAAAAGGCGGGGCCAGAAAATGCTGGCGATGCCATTGTTGAATACTTGGGAGGCCAGACATCCGATGTGGGACTATGGCCGAACGACCAAGAGTTGGAGGAGGCGTTCGCGCATCTTGAGCTATACAGGCTGCTGACGAGGGGACGCTTACGGATCGTCCTCGAAGGAATAGAAGAAGAGTTGCGGCCAGTCACAACAGAGATCCAGGATGTGCCGCGCAACCTGACAATCGAGCACATCATGCCGCAGCAGTGGCGCCAGCACTGGGACTTGCCCGCCAACACAGAAGATGACATACAGGCGGAGTGGGATCGCGACCACTTCATTCACACGATAGGCAATCTGACCCTCGTGAACCATTGGCTCAACCCGGCCCTCTCCAACGCCCCATGGGAGGAAAAACAAGCGACGCTTGGCGAGCACAGTGTCCTGTTCCTCAACAAGGACCTGCTCGGCGACGCACCCTCGGTATGGGACGAGGCGGCAATTGCCGAGCGCGCCAAGCGGCTCTGCCAGGTGGCGACCAAAGTGTGGCCTCACGCCGACGACTTCTAGCAGCGCCACCGAACGGTCCCTCACGCAGGTCCCTCACCCAACCTGTACCGCCACCCTGCTCCCAAACCACCTCCGTGCCTACCTCATTCCCCTTCCCTTTAGGGAGGGGGCCAGGTGATAGGTCAAAGCCGCACCACACCTGGCACTATCCGTGCAGCTTTGGCCTGTCAGCGGGTAGGTCCGCCCGTCCCCCCGTCGCAACGGGGGGACCACAGGGGGACCAGCCCTGCCCCTCCCCATCCTGTGCATCCGGTCCATCCATGTAAATATCCCCCCGTTGTCTTTTCCCCACCCCCCGCCGATATGCACCATTGACGGGGATTGGCAGCTGCAAGTCCCTCCTGGAGCACCGGGCACCGCCCGGCAGGGACCCACTCGCATTATCATGCTAGTCAACCACGGTGGCACCGCCACCCAGCCGAGGGCACCGGGTCATGAGCGACCCCGCGCCGCCTTGCGCGCGGCGCGGCATGGCCGCCTGAGTGCCGCTTTGCGGGCACCGGGTGCTGACGTACCCCTGGCCACTGCGGCCGGGGCGCCGGGTCAGTACTGGCTGAGTGCCGACCCGAGGGCACCGGGTCATGGCCGGCCCCTCGCCATCACGGCGGGGGCGCCGGTCCACGACCGTCTGCGTGCCGCCTTGCCGGCACCGGGCGCTGACGAACCGCTGGCCGCTCCGGCCATGCCGCTAAGTCATCGCCGTCTGCGTGCCGCACCCATCGCCACCGTTCCCTCGCCGGCCGGCCAACACCGGCTGCGCCAGGAGGACTTGCCCCACAACCCTGCCAATCCCCGCACCCTCACCTCCCCACACTCCCACCGAGACACTGCCCACACCCGCGCCACGCACCCCCACCATCTCAACCATCATTCCCGCCCCCTCAATCGTCATTCCCGCGAACGCGGGAACCCCCGTCCCCCCGTCACAACGGGGGGACCACAGGGGGGCCAGCCCCACCTGCGGCCTTGCTCCACCGCGGCAACGGGCTTCTTTGCACAGCACCCCTCCCGCGCCCCGCCGCCCACAGCCTCGTCATTGCGGCGGAAGCCGCAATCCACGTCCTCCCGCAATGCGGAGGGACTATAGGGAGGACATCCCACTCCCGGTCGCCGCGCCGACTCCCCTTCCCTGATGTAAGTTGCCAACTTAATCGGGTAGTGGAGCACCACCTCCTTCCCCAGCCCTACCCCCTCTACGTCGGGGCAGGGTGCCGGTTCCCTCCCCCGTCGGGACGGGGGAGGGCGAGGGAGGGGGCCAGATCCATTACCTAATCAAGTTGTCAGAAGGGGCCGGGGGTTAGGTCCACCCGGTTGACGGCGCTCAGGTCCGCTGGTAGCCTCGCGCCACCATGACCTACGCCAAGCGACGCCTGCACCACATCTTTGCCCCCGACGGCCGCGCCGTGGTCGTCGCAATGGATCACGCCCGCGAGAGCGGCATCGCCACCGGCCTCGAGCACCCCGCCGAGGCAGTCCGGCGCGTCGTCGCCGGCGGCGTGGACGCGATCATGACCACGCCCGGCATGGCCCGCGTCGTCGCCGACGAGCTAGGCGGCACGGGCCTCATCGTCGCCCTCGACAGCGAAGGCCCCGTCGCCGACTACGGTGTGGAGCTGGCGCTCCGGCTCGGCGCTGACGCCGTAGAGCTGAAGGTCTTCCCCGGCAGCGCCGGCGAAACCCACCTCGCCGACCTGCGCCGCCTCGTCGCTCGCTGCACCGAGTGGAGCATGCCCCTGCTGGCCGAACCGATCCCGGTGTCGTTCGAGGACACCAGCGCCCACACGGTCGAGAACATCGCCCGCGCCACTCGGCTGGCCGCCGAGGCCGGCGCCGATTTCGTGAAGGCGCACTACGTCGGACCGGTGGACGCCTACGCCGAGCAGGTCACCGGCCAGTGCTTCGTGCCCGTCATCATTCTCGGCGGCCCCGCGCACGCCGATCCACGCGACGCCTTGCAGCACGTCGCCAACGCCCTCGCCGCCGGCGCCCGCGGCATCGCCTTCGGACGCAACATCATCCAGCACCCGCGGCCCGACCGCATGGCCGGCGCCCTCGTCGAGCTAATCCACGGCGGCGCGACCGTCGCTGCCGCCGCCCGCCACCTCACCGCCCCCCACTAACCCCCCGCCCGTCATTGCGGCTTCCACCGCAATCCAGGCCTATTCGCCTATTCGTAACCCCGGTCGCTACACCAACTCCCCTTCCCTGCAGGGAAGGGGCCGGGGGATAGGTCCGACTCGCCGTCCCCCCGCCGCAGCGGGGGGACCATAGGGGGGCCGGTCGCACCATCTTCTATACTCAAGCGTCAACACCACCCACCGAGCCATCCGAATGAGCGCACCCAGCAACTCATCCGCCCCCGATTTCGATGTCGTCGGCCTCGGCTTCTGCTGCCTCGACGAGCTGCTGCTCCTCGAACGCATCCCCCGCGCCGAAGAGCAAGTCACCGTCCTCGAGCGTGCCCTGGAAGGCGGCGGCATGGCCGCGACCGCCATGGTCGCCGTCGCTCGGCTCGGTGGCCGCGCCGCCTTCATCGGCGCCATCGGCGACGACCCGACCGGCGCACAGATCAAGCGTGGCTTCGAGTCCGCCGGCGTGGATGTTAGCCAGTTCAGGCTCCAACCCGGCGCCACCTCCAACCGCACGTTTGTGCTCGTAGACCGCCGCAACGCCGCCCGCTCCTTCCTCGCCCAGTTCGGTACCTGCGGCGTCGTACCCCCCGACCACCTCGACCTCCACTACCTCCAACGCGGACGCATCCTCCACCTCAGCGACCCCGGCCCGGCCGCACTCCAGGCCGCCACCTGGGCCCGCGCCTCCGGCCAGCCGGTCTGCTACGATGGCACCCACTATCATCCCGACGATCTTGCGCTCCTGCCGCTCGTGGACTACCTGATCGTGTCGCGCTTTTTCGCCCGCGAATTCGCCCGCGCCCACGACCTCCCGCCCGGCGAGTCCCTCGTCGCGGTGGCGCAGGCGCTCCGCGACCACGGTCCGCCCGTCGTGGTCATCACGGAAGGCGAGCACGGCGCCGTCTGTGTCGAGCCGGCCGGCACCTATCGCGTACCGGCGTTCGCTGTCGAGCCAATGGTGGACACCACGGGCGCCGGCGATGTCTACCACGGCGCGTTTCTGTTCGCACGTGTACGCGGACGCGCGGTACGCGACGCGCTCCTGCTGGCCAGCGCCACCGCCGCCCTGAAGTGCCGCCGCCTCGGCGGACGAGCCGGTATCCCCACCCTCGCCGCAGCCGAGGCGCTAGTGGCGAGTGCAGAGTGATGAGTGACAAGTGGTCACGGAGGGAAGAGGTGCATGTAGGGGTGCAACATGTTGCGCCCTTCCCCCGTCATTGCGGCTTCGGCCGCAATCCAGCGCCATTCGCTACCCCCGGCCCCTTCCCTGCAGGGAAGGGGCCGGGGGTTAGGTCAAAGCCGTCCCCCCGTCGGGACGGGGGGACCATAGGGGGGCCTTGCAACTTTCAATAGGAGATACGCACAACCATGACTGACCAACCGCACACCGCCACCCTCACCGCCGCGGAAGCCCTAGCCAAGCGCCGCCAGCTCCTCGACGACGGCTTCTGCATCGTCCCCGGCGTCCTCCGCGGCGACCTCCTCGACCGGATGCGCCAATTCTCCGACGACTTCCTGGATACCCACGCCGTTGACCACAAGTTCCGCTACCAGGGCAGCGACTTCCATATCATGACCAAGGAGACCTGGGACCAGCAGCAAGACCCCCGCCGCTACCACGACCCCATCGTGCAAGAGGTGCTTGATCTACCGGCAGCCGTCGCGGCCTGCGACCAGCTCGGGCTGGAAGACATGACCTCCGCCAGTTCGATCATCCTCTTGAGCAAGCCACCACACGGCCCGCCGCTCTACTGGCACCAGGACGCCACCTACTGGAACCACCCCAAATCGGCGCTGCCCTGGCCCAGCCGCGTCTTCCTCTCCTACTACCTCGTAGACACCACCCGTCAGAACGGCTGCCTCCGCATCATCCCCGGCACCCACCGCAAGCGCACGGAGCTACACGATCTGTTGCCCGATGCCCACAGCCCGGAAATGCAGCGCGCCGACGAATCCCACCTCGCCTTCACCGAGCAGCCCGGCGAGATAGACGTACCCTGCAAGGCCGGCGATCTGGTCATCGCCGATGGGCGCGTCCTCCACGCCGCCTGGCCCAACAACACCGACACCCGGCGTACCCTGGTCCTCTCCTGGTGGGACGTGTTCCCCTTCCCCACCGTCCCCACCTGGTGGGAAGGCGAGCCACCCCCAGAAGTCCACGCCGACCCAAACGCCACCTACGAACACTCCCGCCGGCCCACCCACCATCTGCGGTAAGCCAGTGGTCAGTGGCTAGTGGTCAGTGACCATCCCCCGGCGGAGCGAGGGGGGCATCGGCTGACAGGAGCAAGTTTTGTGTGAAGGCGCAATTCAGCGTACCTAGGCACCCGTCATTGCGGCGGAAGCCGCAATCCAGGCCAACCGAGGGGGCCAGCCGGCAGCCGCCGGTGCCCTCATTTACTGCTTGGCCACCTCGGCGGCGCGCTGGCGTGCCGATGGCGGCGGCTCATCGAAAGGCTCACCGCGCTGCTCGGCCTGTGCCCGCCGTTGCAGCCACGCTTCCCACTCGGCATTGTTCTCATGCACCGCCCGCGCGATCTGCTCCCGCCGTCGCTTCTCCCGCCATTCCTCGAACGCCGCTGCCAACACCATCAGATACCTCCCCGTCTCCGTGAGCACCATGGACACAACCGCCGCCGTGACCGCGAGCGAGGCCAAGTCCCGCCGGAGCGCCGCTGATGTTCTGATTTCAGATTCGTTCTGATCTCTCCAGCAAGATTCTAGGTCTTTCCAAATCAGGTAGCCCCAAAAATGCCAGGAACATATACTCCAGATAGAATTGGCTCAAGTCATGTAAGTATACGTAGAGACTAGAATCCGAATCCAGTTCCTTGTAACGCTCTTTCCCTATTCTTTCAAGCGGATGAACAACATAGTTCCTTACATCGCCGAGTAACCGCGGACCATTGTTATCGCCGGATAAATTCTTAGCGATGGCTGCCATCCGGGGAGTCTGAGACTCGTCTAGCGAAATGTTGTGGACGCTGCAACGCGGCTTGTTTACCCTGTCAAGTGCTCTATTGATCTTCTGAGAAGATGTTTTGTATCCTTTGTCATTCCTGTTCGCATCCTTCCCTAGAACCAAACGTGCGAGCATTTCCAAACCCGTGTAGCTCGTAAATAGTGCAGTATCCCAAGCGCCAATTCTGCCTACTATATTGCTGTGAACATAACGCTCCACTACAGAAGTAATCTCACTCCTCCTTTTCTCCCACCGGCACCAAAACTGGGAAAACAACGCCTCTAAGAATCCGCTTGTATGCATGGTGCTCTCACTACGGAACCAGTTTCCTCCGAGACCCTTCACATCAAATCGTCCTATCTTTCCCCACACTGGTTGACCGTCGGTGCTATATCCAATCACAATGGTTGGCGAGCGATATACACCTGCGACAAACGCGAAAAAGTAGTTCAATCCTTGCAGTACGTCGTCTAGATCACTGATTTCGTACTCGCTGCCATCGCTTTTCTCGATCAATCCAGTCCAGCCAACGAAATCTCTAGTCGGTTCTTCATCCACTGTGAGCACGATTCTCCAGTCGCCACTCTCAAAGAAGACTTCTCGTTCCGAAGGAGAAGATATTTGCATGATCGGCAAATTCACGACACAAAACTCTGCCCGTCTCAGCAGAGAGTCTTGCACCACGACTTGATTCTCATCCAGAACCAGTTCGCCTCTATTGTGTGTTCCCGCCTGATATACTCTAGCATTCAATTGTGGTTGTTCCGCATTGTATAGAGGTCGAGGAAAATGTGGTGCTGTTTTCAGTTGCAGCGTAACAGAATCACGATCTCTCCATGCCTGATCCAATAATGGATGCAATCCAAAAAGATATTTGTTGTTCAATTCTGATTTAGGTTCATATGGAGATGCGTTGAAATACTTCAGTAAGAAATGACCTTGGTCGTTTATTTCGGGAACAACAACAACGTCAAGCACCGTCTCTCTATATTCCAGAGTTGCATGTACGGGAACATCCAACTCTGTCTTGAGAATATCGTCGAAGAACTTGCTTTCCAAGCGGTTTAGCTTCATGTCTCCCACCCCTTGCCCCCCTCAGTAACAACCCGATGGCGGCGTACTGCCGAGCTATAACGCCGATCACAGCCGCCTAAAGGAGTATGTCTGTTGTTCTGCTATACGGTCAAGCCGCGGCCGGCCGTTGGGAGGCACTGAGCGGCAGAAGACTCGCCTGCCCATGTATTCTCTGGCGATGGATCCTGTAGCAAGTCATCAACTTTCGCAATGCGGGAACTATGGACATGAGTGACCAGCGGCTTAGTAGTTCGGGAGGACACGACCAAGGCACTGTAACTGGTAGCCAGGGAGACCGAGCACGGCCTGCCCCAACTCCCCATCGCTCCAGGCATCATAGACATCCTCGTTGAGTTGCTCACCACTACGGAGGCCCTCAGGAATCCTTACCCACTTCAGCGATGGTCGCAGTTCTTTCCAAACCATGGCTTGCCAGGTAAACGCGATCATCTCTTCTTCAAAACAATCGGCTGCATCGCTAGATGTTCTTGGCTGGATAGCATGGATCACTTCATGTGCCACGAGTGCTGTCAGAGCCGAAACCCGTTCGGCAATATAGGACTCGTCTATTGTAATGCGCCGCTGTGCTGGGTTATATCTTCCGCCTACCCCTGCCGGCAATTTACCCCATCTGATCTCTACCCCGAGGTTTGCCAGAGGTCGGCCGACCCTTTCCCGCCAGCCATCAACATTGTGCGCCCAGAGCAGTTGTAGCGCGTAGAGCAGTGGCCCACCGTGGTCCTCGAAATCTATTCCATCTAGCCAAGCATTCAGCACGTCTGTGGGTACTGAGAACTGTCGGAGGTCTGTCAAGTAACGCAGTTCGGCCGACTCCCACTGAATAGTGAAGGGTAGAAAGGTCTCCTGCCAAATGGGTGGGAAGACTCCTAACCCGACCGTCGTATGGGTATAGAGGGGGTCATACGCAGCGAGCACCTTGACTCCATTCACTGTACCGGTGATCTGCTGGTCTTGTACTCGCACCTCCAACGTGAAGGGCTGGCCGGGCTGGATGAGATGTTCCCCGAAGCGGGTCGTGGAGACTATAGATATATTGTGCATGATGTTGTCGTTCCGCTGAAGCACCGCAGTCTTCTCCTGCAAATCAACCAGCAAGTTGAGTGACTCGCCTCCTTTGGAACCTTCAAGAGCAGTGAGTGGGCCACCAAGGGAGATGAGCGTTACTGCTCCCTCACCGTCGAGTTGCCGACCCGTTGCTCGAAAAACAAAGTCCCTGGTAGTCAGACCCACTGGCATAGCTTGCCAGGCCGAATTGAATACGTACTGGCGCAGGCCCTGTTCGGTGATCGTTGTTTCAACGCCAGGCCCCCGGTGATTTTGGGCCACACCCCACGAAGAGCCACCATAGGTATACACCTCTGCCTGGTCAGTAGCTGGCTGATGGATCGGAGCCGGCACCGATGCCGCCTCTGAGGTTACTCGGTTGAGGTTTAACGTAACTCCCGGTGGTACCGCGCTGGCCAAGGGGCTGCGCTCCAACCTCGCCGCGTCAATGCCGTAGCGCTGCTCCCACGCCGCTCTGTCAATGACATAGTTCCCGTAATTGCTGCCGTCAATCCCGAACAACTCCACGTCCTTGATGGACTGGATATGAAGCAGCTTGGGCAGTGGCCACTCCGACTCCCACTTGACCTGATAGATTGGATCACCGTCCTTGAGCAGGCCCGCCGACAGCCAGGGATCACCAATCGGATAGGCTTGCAACTCGGCCAGCGACACGTCGCGGCGGTCATTCCAGTTGACATGCTTGCCGCTCAAGGCGCGGGTATCGCCGCCCCAATGCAGGACGCCGTGTTCGTCAGCGAACCAAAGATGCGGCGTGCCTTGGAGCGCGAGGACGGTGCCGTGCGCGAAGGCGCCCTGCGTCTGGACCGGAGCAGCACTGCCGAGGAGGAAGACAGCGACAACCAGCGCGAGGAACCGGAACGTTGCGTTCCGCATGAAGATACCCCCTTGCGACCAGGATAGCGACCAACCCTACATCAGCCGACGTACCCGACGTGACCACAAGGGGGCGTGGGTGCCCCTATCCTGCTGACGATGCACGTCGGGTACCGGACGCGGCTGAACTATGTGAAGGAGTGTATATATTTATCTGCTACCCGGTCAAGCTCCGGCCCCCCTATGGTCCCCCCGTCCCGACGGGGGGACAGGCTGACCGCTGACCGCTGACGGCAACGCGCGCGGCGGGCGGGCGGCGTGTCCCCTCCCCCGTCGGGACGGGGGAGGGCGAGGGAGGGGGCCAGATGATGAGGCTCGCACCCCCACAGCACGAAGTCTGGTAGGCTACCGCAACGGAGACATCATGGTGAAGCAACCGATTGCGCTCGGCATCGTCGGCGCCCGGCGTGGGTCCAGCTTCGCGCGGACGGCGCTGGACGGTCTTGACGGGCGCGTGCGCCTCACGAGCGTCTGTGATATTGACGCTGGCGTGCTCGCCCAGTGGCGCCGCGACTACCCCGAGCTGGCCTACTACCAGTCCTACGAGCAATTCCTCACCCACGCCAATGTTGACGCCGTGGTGCTCTCCACCCCGCTCCAACTACACGCGCCGCAGGCACTCCAGGCGCTCTCAGCGGGTAAGCACGTGCTCTCGGAGGTCATCGCCGCGACCACGCTCGACGAGTGCTGGGCGCTGATCGCGGCGGTCGAGCGGAGCGGGCTGAAGTATATGTTCGCCGAGAACTCCTGCTATCGGCGCGAGAACATGCTCGTGCTGAACATGGTCGAGCAGGGGCTGTTTGGCGAGCTTATCTGCGCCGAGGGCGGCTACATCCACGACTGCACCCACCTGATGTACTTCCCCATCGGCGACTACGGCCAAGACCGCGCCGGTCAGCCCACCTGGCGCGGCCGCATCCTCCGGCACTACAACGGCAGTTGGTATCCCACCCACTCCCTCGGCCCGGTCGCGCAGTGGCTCGGCATCAACCGCCACGACCGCCTGCTCACGACCACCACGTTCATGTCGCACGGCCCGGTGATGCCGGAGTACGTGCGCGAACGCTTTGGCGCCGATCATCCCGACGCCCACCCTGAAGCCTTTGCCGCCGGCTGCCGCGCCATGACGCTCATCAAGTGCGCCAGCGGCGCCCTCATCACCATCATCGTGGACACGACCAGCCCTCGCCCGCACAACATGGTGCATTACGTCCTGCAAGGCACCGGCGGCTCCTACCTCTCGCGGCGCTTCACCGGCGACGACGACGTACTCTGGCTGCGCGACCGCTCCGACGCCGAGACCTACCGACCACTCGACGAGTTCGCCGCCGAGTTCGATCATCCCCTCTGGCAGGAGCACGCAGCCCGCGCCGCCCAAACCGGCCACGGCGGCGGGGACTACTTTGTGCTCTCGGAGTTCATCGAGTGCATCCGCAACGACACCCCGCCCCCGATTGATGTCGTGGACGGCGTGACCTGGAGTAGCATCTTCCCGCTCTCGATGGAGTCCGTGCGGCAAGGCGGCGCCCCGGTCCCCGTCCCCGACTTCCGCCAGCCGCGCCTGTGAGGGGTGCTGGCCCCCCTATAGGTCCCCCCGTCCCGACGGGGGGACAGCGGCGATGCCGCTGCGGCAGGAGGACGGGCTGATGGCAACGGGGGGACGGGGGGACAGCGTGTTCCCTCCCCCGTCGGGGCGGGGGAGGGCGAGGGAGGGGGCCAGTCCTCCTCACCTCCCCCCGCTATACTGACGGCAATAGCTGACGGCTGACAGCCAATGGCTGAAAGCCAAAACGTGAGGTGAAGCATATGAACCTACTGGACCTGACCGGCCGCGTCGCCATCGTCACCGGCGCCGCCAAAGGCATCGGCCGCGGCTGCGCCGAAGTGCTGGCGACGGCCGGAGCGCATGTCGTCGTCGCCGACATTGACAGCGCGAACGGCGAATCGACCGCCGCCGCGATCAACGATCAGGGCGGCTCGGCGCTGTTCGTCCACACCGATGTGCGGAGCCGCGCCGCCGTCGAAGCAACCGTGGCCACGGCCGTCGAACGCTGGGGGCGGCTCGACGTGCTGGTGAACAACGCCGGCTGGCACAACAGCAAGGGCCTCCTCGAATGCTCCGAGGAAGACTGGGACTCCATCCTCGAGTTGAACCTGAAGAGCGTGTTCCTCTGCGCGAAGGCGGCGTTCCCGGCCCTCAAGGAATCCCGCGGCGCCATCATCAGTATCGGCTCGATGGTCGGCGTCATCGGCCAGAAGGACTCGATAGCCTATACGGCCTCGAAGGGTGCGATCATCTCAATGACCCGCTCCCTCGCCCTGGACATTGCCCCCTACGGCATCCGCGCCAACTGCATCTGCCCCGGCGTCGTGGACACCCCCCTGCTGCAAGAGTACCTGGAGATGCAGGACAACCCCGAGCAGCGCCGGCAGGAGTTCGCCGCCATGCACCCGCTAGATCGCATCGGCACGCCAACCGACATCGCCCGCGCCGTGCTCTTCCTCGCCAGCGATGCCGCCACCTTCATCACCGGCACCATCCTCCCCGTAGAAGGCGGCGTCACCCTCGACTACTAGAACACTCCCCGGGTCTGCCCTACCAGGTGTCGTCATTCCCGCTTTCGCGGGAATCCAGGGCCACCGAGAGCAGCCTGTACCGACATGGATGCCCAGGATGGACAGGATACGCCGGATTGGTGGCGGGGTCTCGCCACCGCGGCTTGCAATCTTGTCCATCCTCTAAATCCCGTAAATCCTGATGCGGACGCAGGCGCCGGCCTATTGACATTCGCACATCTATATGATACAGTATGCATATCAAGCATGTGACAGCGGCGTGTCGGAGAGGCTTGCGCCGACCTACCGGGAATTTCTACTATCAAGGGGTAAGGAGGCGGTGTGTCGGAGCGCAGCGAGGACGATTGGTGGGCGCTGTGGAGTTTGCCCCGGCGCTGGCAAAAGATCTATTCGGATGTCTTTACCGTCCTGTTCGTAGCCGGTGCCAGCTACACCCTGGCCTATGAAGGCTGTCTCGACCGTTCTGCGGACAGCGCAGCGAAGACCGCCTTGGACGTCGTGCAAGGGATCGCGCCGGTAGGTATCGGCGCGGCGTCACTCGCATTGGTCGGAACGGGAGTAAGTATGGCTATCGCAGAGTGGATCGGACAGCGGAAGTTCGCTGCCGGCAAAGCTGAAGGTCGGGCCGAGGGCCGGGTTGAGGGACAGGCTGAAGGCCGCGCAGAGGTCATCCGGGCGCTCAAGGCGCTGGGACACGAGCAGGCGGTGGCCGCCCTCGCTGAAGCGGAAAGCAACGGCACCACGCGCACTGAGCCACCGCCCGACGGCGAGGGGGCTTGACGCGCCTAGCAAATCCTGTCCATCATCTAATCCTGCGAATCCTGACGCTGGCGGATAAGGATCAGTACGATGGCATCGCCAGGAGACCGACCAACGTTCGACCTGCCCAGCCCCGCTGCGCCGCGCAGTCCCATCCCGCGGCAGGTGCCGCCGGGGACGGTGCCGCTGCTCGCCGTCGAAGGGACGGCCTACGACTGCGGGCGGGAGTATGGCGAAATCATCCGCGAGCGCTATCCTTTTTATGTCAATTACCACGAGCGCCGTACTTGGTGGACGGAGCTGGCTCCCGCGGTGCAGGCGCTATACGAGCGGCGGGCGCCGCACCTGTTCGACCTCTTCCAGGGCTTGAGTGACGGCATCGGACCGTCCACCGCCCCGCCATCCGCCACCTCGACACCGGCAGTGGAGGGCTGTACCTCCTTCGGCGTATCCGGCAGCGTCACGCTCGACGGCGAGCCGTTCTCCGGCCAAACCAAAGACACCCAGACCCACAGCGCCTATCGCTACGTCGTGCTCCGCATGCGGATCAAGGACGCGCCCACCATCCTGGTCCTCGCCTATCCGGGCGAGGTTCTCGGCTACGGCATGTGGTCCACCGGCATGAGCATCTTCCGCAACTCGCTCTACTCCCAGGCCGGCGCCGACGAGGGGCTGCCGATGGCCACCTGGGGTCTGCTCATGCTGGCCGGTTCATCGGTGTACGACGGCCTAGACTTGGCCCGGCGCTTTGGCGTCGCCGGCTCCGGCAACTGCCTCATCAGCGACCCGCAAGGCGAGAGCCTCTCCGTCGAGTTCAACGCCGGGGGTGTGAGCGCCGTTCCCGCCCGCGAGGGCATTGCCACCCACGGCAACCACGCCGAGGGCGTGCAGACTCGCCCGTTCGCCGCCTATGTCGGCAAGGAGGGCGCGAGCGAAGAGGAGAACTCCCACTACCGGATGCACGGCTTCTGGCACCTACTCCACGCGGAGTCCGGCCGGCTGACGCCGCAGCGTGCGTTCGCCGCCCTCGCCGACCACACCTACTACCCCCAAGGCACCTGCCGCCACTGGGTAGACGGCAAGCCGGGTATGGAAACTACCGCCGCGGTCGTCGTCGAGCCAACCAAGGGCCTACTCCACGTCGTGCGCGGACAACCTTGCGCCAACTGGCCGGTAACCTACACCGTATGAGACCATAGGCGCGGTGTGCCTCACCCCCGCCTCCCGTCAATATACTCCTGCTATGCTACTCGGTAGTAAGAGCGCCAGGGACCACGAAAAGGGAGAGACATGACGACCAATCCCGAGCTCCTCCGGCGCATCACCGCTCGGCCGGGCGTCTTTGGTGGCAAGCCCATCATTCGCGACATGCGGGTATCCGTGGCACTCATACTGAGCCTATTGGCTCAGGGCGTGACGCCGGAGGCCATTCTGGACGACTATCCCGATCTAGAACTCGATGACATTCGTGCCTGCACCGCCTACGCGCACGCGGTCATCGCAGGAGACACGCTGGCCACCGTGTCGGTTACGGAGTCGTGAGGTTTCTCGTAGACCTATGTGCCGGCGGCGCAGCGCATTGAACTGATGACCGAGGTCATCAGGCGACATCGGCAGGCATTGGATACCCACGCAATAGTAACCATACGCGGCGGACGGATCCGAGTATCACGTCCTCCGTCAGTCTGAAGTACAGCCAAAGACTTCGAGCCGCTGAGAAGTGCCCCCAAAGGAGACGACACAATGACCAAAGAAGAGCCGCTCGGCTACGTTGCAGAGCCACAGAAGCAGGTACCCATTGCCTACGACGTAGACGTGGCGGTGGTGGGCGGCGGTCTCTCCGGCATGTTCTCGGCCATCGCGGCTGGGCGCCTGGGGGTGAAAACCCTGCTCCTGGACCGCTTTGCTGCCTTAGGCGGCAATCTCGGCCCCGCCATGATCGTCGGTGGCAGCGTGGCCGGCGAGGCGCCTGTCACCTTGCCCGGCGGCCTGGCCGGCATCCCCAAGGAGCTGAACGACCGGATGGAGGCGCTCCAGGTCGAAACCGGCCACCGCTATGCCGACATCACCAATATCATCTCGCACCTCGCGGCGCAGATGGCCCTCGACGCCGGCGTAGAAATCCTCGTGCCCGTGTGGGTCGGCGATCCCATCATCGAAGACAACCGCGTCGCCGGCCTCTTTGTGGAAGGCAAGTCCGGCCGCGTCGCCGTCAAGTCGAAGGTCGTCATTGATGCCTCGGCCGACGCGGATGTGTGCCGCCGCGCCGGCGTCCCCGTCATTACCGACATGGCCCCCGACCCGTCGTGGCCGCCGGTCATCCGCCAGGAGTTCCTACGCCCCGAGTTCGTCCCCTGGAACGACACCGCCATCTACTTCGTGATGGCCGACGTGGACCACCCCCGCTTCGAGCAGTTCCTCGCCAGCGATGTCACCCTCACCGCCGAGGACGAGGCCTGGCTCGCCGAGCGCGAGCAGTTTCCGTTCGCGCGGCAAGCATTCGAGGACCCGATGATCCCGCTGCTCCGCCATGCCTGGGAGACCGGCGAATACTACTACCTCAAGACCGTCGAGCCGCACGTCCACATCAATACGCCGAACCTCTGGAAAGGCCCGTTTGAAAATGGTCTGGTCGGCAGCCGGATCAATATGGGTGGCGCCATCCGCCGCGACGACATGAAGCAGCACGCTCGGCTAGAAACCGCCATCCGTATGCACGTCTTCGAGACCGTGCAGTTCTTCCGCAAGTATGTCCCCGGATTCGACCGCGCCTATCTGCTGATTACCGCCCCCTATTTCGGCTCGCGGGGCGGCCCCCACATTGACGGCGAGTACACCATCACGCCGGAAGATGCCTTCAACGGCGCCAAGTTCGACGACGTGCTCTACCGCAACACGCACGCCGCGCAGCCCCACTATGGCGGCGAAGCATCCGGCTTCGATACCCCCTACCGTTCCATGCTGCCCAAAGGCATGGACGGCCTACTCGCCACCGGCCGCGCCTCCGCTTACATCCGCCGCGGCCACGACCCCGGCGCCACCCGCGCCCGCCCGGCGCTGATGCAGCTCGGCGAGGCCGCCGGTGCCGCTGCCGCCCTGGCCGTACAGGACGGCGTCGCGCCCCGCGACCTCGATGTCAAGAAGCTCCAGCGCCACCTGCTGCAGCAAGGTTTCTACCTCGGCGAGCCGGCCCGCCTCGCACAACTCGGCCTCACCACTTCCTGAGAACGTGAAGACGTGGCTAAGCCGCGAGACCCCACAGACCCGATAGGGAGGGAACAGCCATGATCGAGCGCATCGAACCCCTCGGCAGACTGATCGCCGACTGCCCGTTCCCCGGCGAAACCCGCGACGACGACGTGTGGCCGGCCCATCCGAACGCCATTCAGGTGAGCAAGGACCGCTTTTTGGTGGTCTACGCCACGCGCGGCTACCGCGGCGGCGACGACGACCTCAGTATCGTCTACCAGTTGCGGGGCGGGGCGCTCGACGGGCCGGTCCTATCCGAGCGAATAGTCGCCTCGACCCGCAACGACTGGGAGCCGTTCGGCGATGGTGCCCACTACGTGCTCCAGAATGGCCATCCCGCCGCCTTTGGCGTGCCGCGCGGCGCCCTCATCGGCGGCAAGCCGGCCCCAAACGCCAACCTCTTTGTCATCAAATGGCACTACCTGGCCCGCTATCTCGATCCCGAGACGGGCATTCTGGTCTCGAACCACGATACGCCGGGCCTGATGGAGCGCACCCTCCGCGTAGCGTGGACGCAGCTCCGCCTCAACGACGCCGGAGACGACCTGGAGATCGTTGCCCCGGCCCAGCAACTCCGGCAGGTCGGCTACGAAACCGGAGAGTCCTTCTGCAGTGCCCCGATCACCAACATGAACAACACCTTTACCCACGCCATCCCCTTCAATGACGACTGCACCGAATGGCTCGACTTTCATCATATGGACGGGATGATCGCCGCGATCAAGTATCGCTACAACCCACAGCGCGGGCTGTACGAGTGGGTGGAGATCGGCCCGCTGCTCGGCGGCGACATCGGCATCGGCGAGGCCAGCGTCGCCCGCTACGGCGACGAATGGGTCATCGCCTCCCGGCCGTCCGTAGATCCGGACACACCCGGCGCCCCGGCCGTCTGGATGCGGACGCCCGATCCGTTCGCCGACGAGCCACCGCAGGTCTTCCGCCCGCCGTCACCGCTGATTAAGCAGCCGCTCACCGTCTACACGATGGGCGACGGGCAGCTGCGCCTGTTCACCGGCGATGAGACCATCTCCCCCTACAACTACGCCCGCAACCCGCTCTACCTCTGGGACATTGACCCCGACAACGGGTTCACCGCGTCCAACCGGCGCGTGGTGTTCGATACGTTCGAATATGGCATCCCCATCCCCCCGGATGGCTTGCCCCGCTGCGATTTCGGGCACCTCTTCCCCCACACCGGCGGCTCGGTGCAGCTCGTCGCCCACCGCTTGCTCGGCAGCTACCTGAACGATGCCCGCGTGCGTGGTCGCGCCATCACCGCCGCCGAGAAAGAACCGGCCGGCATCTACTACGACGCCATCCACTACACTGCGTCCCACCCCAACCCCTGGCATTTCGCCCCAACTGATAGCTAATCGCCAGCCGCAGGATGACACTGGGAGCAGCGCTGCCGGTGCTCCGGGGTTGGAGCGACCGCCTCCAGGTGTTGTCCCGCCGGCCGAAACTTGACTGGTGGTCAGTTGACGAGCTATGGAACGGTACCTAGAGTGGAGGCGCCAATTGGTGACCGTCAACGTCCTTGCGAGGATGAGCCAATCACGCCGACAAGGAGGTGTAGACGACGAACATGAATACCGGGACCATCGGCGTCGGCACTCGGCTCTTCCTCACGGCCGCGCCCGACCTCGAAGTAGGCGCTCGGCTGACCTCCGGCCACTGGCGGGAGCAGGTAGTCAACTGGACCGTGGCGCGCAGCGAAGCCGACGGACGGTTTGTCCTTGGGCCGCTCGGTCATCAGGCCCTGTTAGAGGTCGTCTGGGAGATGGTGCGGCTACGCGATTTCCCCGACCGACCCAGCCGCCTGGACTCCCTCTTCCTCTGGTCGAGTGAAGAGGAAGCGCGGGCCTGGCACTATCGGCAACATATCCTGCCCTCGCGGGACTCGCCTCAGGAGGAACGACCGACGACCGCTGGTGTCGCGGGCCTGTACGAGGTCGAGGTCGTAGCGTGCCGACGGGCCTGCACTGCCAAAATGGGCCTCATCAGCTACCTCAACGACGGCGAAACGGTAGATTCGCTGATGAAGCGGGCACGCCGGTACTGGCGAGGCAACATCGCGGCGGCGCAAGGAGAGGTCCTACTGGAAGGAAGCGTGGTGGTGCGCCGCAATCTGCGCTCCATCACACTTCATGAGTTGCAGGTAGTGGAGGACCCGCAAACATCCAAGGCCATACGCGCGGCGGTTTGCTGGCGGAATGCAACCGGGGTCCCCTGGACACTCGCCCAAACGCCTGCCGGCGCGCGCCGTCTTGAAGGAGTCCTGATCCCGGAGCCGGCCCTGTCGCTCCCAGTAGCAGGGTGGTTGGCGGTAGAGATCGAAGGGACAGACGAGCCACTTCCCGCCAGACGCGGCACGTCGCCTGTCCTCCTCCGGCCTGGCCAGCGGTGCTCGGTCGAGGCCATATTCGTCAACTTGCCGCCCCCAACAGATGACCTCCGCTTCCGTCCCATTCTCATCTGTGACCGCGCGGCCGCGTACTACTGGCAACTCCAGCCTTACTGGGAGGGCACACTGCACGGCGAGTGGCAACGCGCCGCTCAGACACCTGCGTAGCCCCAATCTATCGGGCCAGAACCGGCAGATGCGGCGCCACTGTGGACAGCGCCAAGAGACGCCCAAACCCAGGCACCCGCGCCGCCACCCCCGCTACCCGCAAGGCGTACCACACCGTCACCTGATTGGCGGTCAGCACCGGCTTGCCAAGCTCGACTTCCAGCCCCGCAATGTGCCGAGTCGTGGTCAGCGCCGTATCCGGCACCAGCACCGCCTCGGCCGCCGGATCGTCGCCGCTGGCGATAAAGCGATACACGTCGGCGGCCGGCAGCTCGGTGACCGCATCCCCGGTCGGCAGATTCAACGCACGCTGGGCGACGACGGTGACGCCGTGCCGCCGGAGATACGCGGCGAAGAGCGCGACCGTAGCGGCCGGGTAAGTCCCGGCCACTGCGACCCGCTGCACGCCGAGCGCCCGCACGGCCGCGCCGAACGCCTGCGTCGTGTTGATCGCCGGCACACCGGCCTCCGCGGCCATCTCCGCCGCTTGCCGCTCCGGTCCCACCGCACAACCGAAGCTACCGCTGGTGCAGGCATAGACCACCACGTCAGGGCACCGTGGTCGCAGCCGCTCAATGCCCGGTCGCAGGTCCTCTATGCGCCCGCCGTACTGCGCCAACGCAGCCGGATCGTGGTCATCCACGCTCTCGATCACTGCAAAGTGCGCCTCGACCGCGCCACCTACAGCCGCCAGCAGCGGGAGATAGTCGTCCCGCATGTCCTGGCAGGGAAAGATGATCCCCAGCCGTGTAGGTTGCGCCATCGCCGTTTCCCTTGCGCTCCCGTCACTCCCGGCGGCGGAAGGTCAGCCGTTCACCCACCGCTCCGGTGCTCCATACGTCATTGCAAGCATCGGCAAATTCGGCCAGTCCTTCCTCGATGGTGGCAAACACCGTCCCGGGCAGATGACCGATGGGTGACAGCAGGTAGTTGTTGCGGCCATAGAACACAGCGAGATCAATCAGCCGACCGTAGCGCCGGCACTGCTCTCGGAGGTTCGGCGGCAGCGGCATCGCCGGGGGAATTTGGAAGTAGATAAGATCGCCGGGCAGCGGAAAGATCGTCGCGTTTTCCAGCGCCGGCTCCGGCGTGACAAAAGGTGTCAGCAGCGTGTACACCTCGTTGTTGGCGTACTTGGCGTGGAACGCCGGCCCCTCCAGCGGGAGCGAATCCCAGACCGCCCGGGTCGTTTCCGGCGCCTCATCTTCCAGCAACCGCGCCACGGCCACGACCGACCGCTTGGTCAGACCAACCTCGATATATCGGGCCATAAGTACCGCCCCTTCCCTGACAACGCCCGGCTGTGCCCCTATCCTTCTAGCCGGGCACATCCCGTCTACGGGCAACGTCAGCCTACACCATAGCCGATTGACACTCCGAGACACGGCCACTATCGTTACCACCGTCGTGTGCGGAGTGGGCTGGGCTGGCCCCCCTGTGGTCCCCCCGTCCCGACGGGGGGACGACGACCGCGAACCCGCCACGGCCGTCGGCCGGGCACTGTTCCCTCCCCTGTCGGGACGGGGGAGGGCGAGGGAAGGGGCCAGCCAGTGACAGGAAAGAGAGAGGCACGATGAGCAACACGGCCGGCGTCTGGCGCACCCGCGGATTCGAGGCCTTCCGGCAAGGCACCTTTGGGAATGCCGGCCAGAATATCTACGTCTCCCGCGCCGGCGTACTCCAGCGCATCCACCTGTTCGACTGCAACAAAGACGGCTACGTGGACCTACTCTTCTGCAATGCCCAAGCGCATCTCGAATCCCCACCGGCCTACGTCTACGCCGATGTCTTGACCAACCCGCAGCGGACGGAGCTATTGGCGGAAGGCGCCGGCACCGGCGTCGTGGCCGATCTCGATGGCGATGGCTACGCCGATCTGGTCATCGGCAACGAAAGGAGCGGCGAGCCGGGTCACCTGAACGCTTTCATCTACTACGGCGCCGCCGATGGCCTCAGCGAGCGGTACCGCATGTTGCTCCCCGCGCACCGCTGCACCTCGGCCGCCTGCGGCGACTTCAACGGCGACGGCCGGCCGGACTTAGCCCTTGTCGCCGACGGCCAGGTCCGGCTCTACTATCAGTCCGAACTGGCGTTCGAGGCCAAGATACACACCGACCTGGACCTCCCGGCCGCGGCCCCCTCCCCGGCCGGCACCGGCCAGCTTGGCGCCGCCGACCTCGACGGCGATGGCTACGCCGACCTCTACGTGCTCGCCCCGGGCACCCCGCCGCGCATCTACTGGGGCGGCGCCGACGGCATCAACCCGCAGCGTTTCAGCGAGGTCCTCGTCGGCGATGAGTCCGACACGACCATCGAGGCGGACTTGGCCAACGTCTCCGAGGAAGAGCGAGTCAGCGCCGTCGGCCCCTTAGCCCAGATCATTGCCCTCGACGAGACACCGCACCTGTTCGTGCCCTTCGCCAACCGCGCGTTGCTGGTGCCCGTCCGCGCGGATCGCACCTGCGGCACGCCTCTGAGCTTCGCCTCCCGCGGCGCCCTATCCGTCGCCAGCGGCGACATCAATGGCAACAGGCACACCGACCTCGTGTTCGTCGGCCGCGACCGCCACGACGACGGCGAGTGCTCGTGGGTCTACTGGGGCGGCCCGGATGGTTTTGCCGAAACGCGGCGGACCGCCCTGCCAACGGATCACGCCTGCGACGTCGCCGTCGGTGACTTGGATGGCAATGGCTATGCCGATGTCGTCATCTGCCAGAAGCAGAACGCTGAAAGCTATTCCACCGACTCGTTGGTCTATCGCGGCGGCGCCGATGGGATTGACCTTGAGCCGGTGCGCCTAGCGACGCACGGAGCGCGGCGCGTGTTCGTGGCCAAGACGGCGGACTCGCCAAATCCGCAAGTCATCTTCATCAACCAAGTTGCCCGCACCGCCACCAACGACGTGGATTCCGACCTCTACTACGGTGGTCCCGACGGCTTCTCCCCGGATCGGGTCACGAAGCTGTGGGGACGGGGCGCCACGTCGGGCCTCATCTGCGATCTCGACGACAACGGCTGGCCCGACGTCATCATCGCCAATAGCGCCGAGAACGCGATCCACCTCGACCCCGGTTCCTTCATCTTCCGGGGCGGCCCCGACGGGTACACACACCAGCCGGATGTAGTCATCCCCACCCACTACGGCTGGGGCGTGGCCACCGCCGACCTCAATCGCAACGGGCACCTCGATCTCGTGCTCTCCCGGTTCCACGATGCCACCATCGAGATTTACTACGGCACGCCCAACGGTCTGGACCTCGAGCATCCCGAACAGCTCTATGTCCTCGACGGCCCGGACGACTACATCCCGCCCCGTCGCGTCTTCCTCGCCGATCTCAACGGGAACGGCTGGCTCGACATGGCGGTCGGGCGCGGCGGCACGAACCGCGCGGTCATCCTGTGGGGCGGTCCGGACGGCTTCGACCCGGACCGGCGCCAGGTCCTCCCCGTCTCCAACTTCTCCGGCTTTCCCATCGCCCGGGACCTGACCGGCAACGGTTATCCCGATCTGATTATCGGCGGCGGCAAGCCTACCGTCGGCGCCCCCCACGACGCCTTTACCCACATCTTCTGGAACGGACCCGCTGGCCTGCGTCCGGACCGCCAAGCCCAGCTACCCGCGAATGCCGCGTCCGGGATTGCCGTCGCCGACTTCAACAATGACGGTTACGCCGACATTTTCACCTGTAGCTACCAAGCCGTGAACGACCGGGACATTGACTCCTACATCTATTGGGGCGGCCCCGGCGGCTCGTTCTCGGCGAAGAACCGCGCCCGCCTGCGGACCCATTCCTCGTCCGGGTGCATTGCCGCCGACTTCAACGAGGACGGCTATATTGACATCGCCGTCGCCAACCACAAGAGCTTCGGCGATCACGTCGGTGACTCGTTCGTGCTCTGGAACGGGCCGGACGGCATAGACGACCGGCACCCCACGCGGCTCCCGACCGCCGGCCCCCACGGGATGCTTCAAGTGCAGCCCGGCAACATCCTCGACGGCAGCGAGCGCGAATACTACACGTCGGCGCGGTTCGAGCTACCCGCCGGCACAGCCGTGACCCGGATCGGCTGGGAGGCGGAGCTTGGTCCGAAGACCTGGGTCGGCGCGCAGCTCCGTTCGGCACCCACCGCGGAGGCACTAGAGCACGCCGAATGGATCGGTCCGGACAACGGCGCGGGCTGGTTCACCAACGACCAGCAGATCGCCGCCGCCGGACAATGGGTGCAATACCGGCTCGCGCTCGGCGCCGTGAACAGCGGCAGCACCCCCCGCGTCACCGAGGTGCGCGTCCACTATGCGTAAGCGACGGGTCAGTGGTCGGTGAGGCGAGCAGGCCCCCTCCCTCGCCCTCCCCCGTTCCGACGGGGGAGGGAACCGGATCGTCCCCCCGTCGGAACGGGGGGACCATAGGGGGGCCAGTAGCAGGACCATCAATACCCGCGCCGCAGGTCAACGATGTAGGCCAACGGCCTACCCTCCAGAAACCGCTGCAAGTTGGCCTTGAGCGCCTGTCGGCGGCCCTCGTAGAGCCACGGGCTGAGTCCCGACGAGTGTGGCGACAGGATCAGGTTATCCAGCTCCCATAGTGGGCTGTCGGTCGGCAGCGGCTCGATCTCCGTGGCGTCTACGCCGGCGCCGGCCAAATGGCCGGATTGCAGCGCAGCCGCGAGCGCGTTTTCGTCCACGATCCCGCCGCGCGAGATCACGACCAGATAGGCGCCGCGCTTCATCAGGCTCATCCGCCGCTCGTCAATCAGCCCGCGGCTTTCGTAGGTCAGCGGCGCCGTAATGACCAGCCAGTCGGACAGACTACATAGCTCATCGAGCCGGTCCAGCCCCCAGACTGCCCGCACACCGGCGGGAACGTCCGTCGGCGTGGGGTCTACGGCATACACCTGCATCCCAAAGCCGAGCGCCCGCTGTGTGATGGCGCGGCCAAGGCCCCCCAGCCCCAGCAATCCGAGCACGCCACCATTCAGCTCGACAAAGCTGTGGTGGTACTTGTCCGGCTCCCAACGCTTGGCTTGCTGATCGTCACGCATCTCGCCAAGCCGATGGGCGAGCGAGAGCATCACCGCCAGCACGTGGTCCGCCATGACGTTCGTATGCGGCCCCGGCGAGTTGGTGAAGACCACGTCGGAGTCCACCAGCTCCGGCACCATCGCTACCGGGTCCATACCCATCCCCGGCGCGTGGACCCACTTGAGCCGCCGGGCCGCCAGAAACGCCGCCCGCGACGGCGCTCCCATAAAGGCATCGGCATCCACAATCTCGCGCTCGGCCGCCTCCGGCGTATAAGCGGTGACGAAAGTCACCTCCGGGTGGAGTGACCGTAGCTCGTCAACAAACGGTTCTCCGAGATGGTCCGTCCCCAATACCACTTTCATCTGCGATCATCCCTCCTGAAGTGCCCAAGAGCACCCCTCAGTGTAGATGTCCGTGTCGAGCATCCGATCCAGTATACGCGACCGGCTGGGGTGAAGATGGTAGGCAGGCCCCTCCCTCGCCCTCCCCCGTCCCGACAGGGGAGGGAATACCGCCCGGCCGTCGTAGCCGGTTCGCGGTCATCGCCCCCCCGTCGGGACGGGGGGACCATAGGGGGGCCAGCCGCCCGCACCGCGCCAGTGCTATGCTTACCTGTCTACGGCATGACCGGTTGGCGCCAGCGCAACCGCTCGCCGGCAACATCCCTGATTGATCCTGATTGCTATGGCAACACAGCCGGCGCCAGCCGAGTCCTCGGAGCGTATCGGTCCGCTGCTCGGCCGGTACGTGGCGCTGTTGCGCCCGCACCAGTGGGTCAAGAACCTCGCCATCTTCCCCCCGGTCGTGTTCTCGTTCGGCCTGTTCGATCCGACAATTCTGGCTGCGGCCGGCCTCGGCTTTGTCTCCCTGTGCTTGACCTCCAGCTCCGTCTACGCGCTCAACGACGTCTGCGACGCCGAGAGCGACGCCCGCCACCCACGCAAGCGGCTGCGGCCGGTCGCGGCCGGTGCCATACCCAAGGGGGCGGCCTTGGCCCTTGCGGCCACGCTCGCAGTCATCGGGGTGGGCATCGCCTACAGCGTGAACTCGTGGCTGGCAGCTGTCGTCGCGATCTACTGGTGTACCATCCTCCTCTACTCGCTCGCGCTGAAGCGGGTAGCGCTGCTGGACGTGATGACCATTGGCATCGGCTTTGTCCTGCGGGTGATCGCCGGCGCGGTCGTCAGCCTGACTCCGCCCTCGAACTGGCTGCTGCTCGTCGCCCTGTTCCTGGCCCTCCTGCTGGCATTGGGCAAGCGGCGTCAAGAGCTACGAGTGCAAATGCATATCAACGGCACCTCGCGCCCCGTGCTCCGCGACTACGACCTCCAGATGGTCAATCAGGTGCTCGCGGTGCTCGCCGGCCTGGTTATCATGTCCTATAGCCTCTTCACCGTCTCGGAGTACGCGCAGGCGCGCTTTCAGTCCGGCTTCCTGATCTACACGGTGCCCTTTGTCATCTACGCGGTCTTCCGCTACCTGCACCTGATGCACCGGGGAGCGCCGGTCGAAGACCCGTCACTGCTCTTCCTGAAAGATCGGCCGCTGCTGATCTCGGCGGTGCTCTGGATCATCGCCAGCGGCCTGGCCATCCACTGGCCGCAACTGTGGTCGCCGGCGTAGCTCGCTTCCGTAGGCAAGCGCAGCGGCCCGGCCGACGGCACTGCTAACCGCCGCGCATGAGCTATCGTCTCTAGCGTCAGCGCCCGCCTCCAGCGTGTACCGTAGGCACTCGCCAGACACGTACCCGCACAGCCGGTATCCTTCTCTGTGAACTCTGTGGACTCTGTGGCAGAAAGATCAGTAGCGCCATGAGTGCAGGACTGGCCCCGCAGACGCGCATTATGGTGACGGGCGGGAGCGGCTTCCTCGGCCGTCATATCGTGGCCGAGTTGGCGCAGCGCGGCTACCGCCAAATCTCCGTGCCGCGCAGCCGCGACTACGACCTCCGCACCCCTGATGGCGTCCAGCGCGCCTATGCCGACCTCCAGCCGCAGATCGTCATACACCTGGCCGCGCTGGCCGGCGGCATCGGGGTCAATCGGGCCAATCCCGCGACCTTCTTCTATGACAACCTGATGATGGGCGCTCTCGTGCTGGAGCACGCCCGGCTGGCGGAGGTGGAGAAGTTCGTCGCCATCGGGACCATCTGCTCATATCCCAAGCACACACCGGTCCCCTTCCGGGAGGCGGATTTGTGGCAGGGCTACCCGGAAGAGACCAATGCGCCTTACGGTTTGGCGAAGAAGATGCTCCTGGTGCAAGGGCAAGCCTACCGCGAGCAGTATGGCTTCAACGCCATCCACCTCATGCCGACCAATCTGTACGGCCCGCACGACGACTTCGAGCCGGAAACGTCCCATGCCACCGCCGCCCTCATTCGCAAATACATCGAGGCGAAAGAGGCGGGAATTGAAGAGGTCGTCACCTGGGGAACCGGCCGCCAAACGCGCGAATATCTCTATGTAACCGACGCCGCCCGCGGTATCGTGACGGCCATGGAGCGCTACAACGGGCCGGAGCCGGTCAATCTCGGCACCGGACACGAGATTTCCATTCGGGAGCTGACCGAACTGATCGCCAGCATGGTCGGCTTCCAGGGCCGCATTACGTGGGATACCTCCAAGCCCGATGGCCAGCCGCGCCGCTGCCTCGATACCAGCCGCGCCCGCGAGCTGTTCGGCTGGGAAGCGACAACTCCGCTGGAAACCGGCTTACGCCAGACGATTGCCTGGTATCAAGAGGCACGGCAATGAACCTACCCCCAACCCCCTCCCTGAAGGGCAGGAGTTTGATGCCGGCCCCATGACTCCCCTTCCCTGGAGGGAAGGGGCCGGGGGTTAGGTCCGAGACGGAGTGAAAACAGGGTGCGAATCGTACTCACCGGTGGCGCCGGTTTCATCGGCTCGCACGTGGCCGCGGCGCTCTTGGCCCAAGACCCGGCGCTCGATCTCGCCATCATTGACGATCTCTCCACCGGCGACCGGGCACGCCTGGGCACCCTGCCGGTGGCCTTTCACCGGCGCGACGTGCGCGAGACGCTGGATGACCTCTTAGCCGATACCCAGGTCGTCGTGCATCTCGCCGCCTCGGCCGGAGTGCCACGCTCGGTGGCCGATCCGCTGGCCGACGCGCAGGCCAACATCGCCGGGACGGTGGCTCTGTTGGAGTCGTGTCGCCGCGCCGGCGTGCGCCGCGTCGTCTACGCCTCCTCCGCCGCCATCTACGGTGTGCCGAACCGGGTGCCGATCCGCGAGGACGACCCAACACATCCTCTGTCGCCGTATGGCCTTTCCAAGCTCACCGGCGAGCAATACGTCCTGATGTACGGGGACCTCTTTGGTCTGGATACCTGCGCCCTTCGCTTCTTCAACGTCTATGGGCCGGGCCAGCGACCGGATAGCTCGTATTCCGGCGTCATCACCATCTTCACCGAACGCTTGCTCCGGTGCCGGCCGCTCTGCATCGAGGGAGATGGCAAGCAAACCAAGGACTTCATCCACGTCCACGATGTTGCCCGCGCCGTCGGATTAGCCGCCCTGGCGCCAGGGACCAGCGGCGCGTACAACATCGCGTCCGGGGCGCCAACCAGCATCCTGGACCTGGCCCAGACGATGCTCCGAGTCTCCGGCCGGGCAGTGCCGATTGAGTTCCACCCGCCGCGACCGGGCGACGTGCGCCGGAGCGTGGCAGCGGTGCAACGAGCGGCCCACGGCTTCGGCTTCCGCGTGCAGGTGGGTCTTGAAGCGGGCCTCCGCGCGCTCTGGCAGCAGACAGCCGCCGCCGCGGCGGGGGCACGGGCTGTTCTCTCCCCCGTCGGGACGGGGGAGAGTTAGGGTGGGGGCGGACCGCGGCGTGCTCCTTGACAGCCGCCGTTCGTACCCGTATAGTTCCTTTAACCGGCGGAAGTGGCTCAGTGGTAGAGCATCACCTTGCCAAGGTGAGGGTCACGGGTTCGAATCCCGTCTTCCGCTCCATGTCCCTAGAGCGAGAGCTTTCCGTGCCGTTCTCGCTTTTTTTGTTGCCCCCAGCAAGCAATACACCACTCTCCGACGATGACTACCGCCCCACGCTGCCGGCCGCGACCACTAGCATGACCCATGGCCTATGCTAGAATGAAGCGGATGTCCCCCCTTCCGAGGCAGAGCGTGTGAAAGTCACAACCGAGCGACCCGAAGACGGTGTGCGTGCCCTCCTCGTCGAGTTACCGGCAGAACGTCTCAGCCGCGAGCTTGATACCGCCTGGCGGCGGTTGAGCCGGTCGGTCAGCATCCCCGGTTTCCGTCCCGGCAAGGCGCCACGCGCCATCGTGCAGCGCCACGTGGGCGCCGCCACAATCGAGCGCGAGGCCCTCCAGACCCTCCTACCGGCTGCCTACGAGGACGCCGTGTCCGAGGCGGGTATCGAGCCTATTGACCAGCCGGACTTCGACATTGTGGAGATGGACCGCGGCAAGCCGTTCATCTTTCGCGCCACCGTGCCGATCCGCCCGGAGGTGGAGCTAGGGCCGTACCGCGATGTCCGCGTGCCCTTCCAGCCGCCGGAACCTGACTCCGATCAGGTCGAGCGCGTGCTCGCCCAGCTCCAGGAGGGCCAGGCGCAATGGGAGCCGGCGCTGGATAGCACCGCGCAGCTCGGCGACCAGATTGTTGCCGATATTCGCGTGGCGTGGCCCGACGGCCGGGAGACCGACGACACCGGCCTCCGCATTATCATTGGCGGCAACAGCTACCCGGAAGGCTTTGACGATCAGGTCGTCGGCATGTCCGTGGATGATGAGCGCGACTTCTCTCTTACGGCTCCCGAGGAGCAGCCCGACGGCACGACCGCCGAGCGGACCACCCGGTATCGGGTGCGGGTCACGGAAGTGTGGTCCAGACAGTTGCCCTCTCTCGATGACGAGTTTGCCCGCTCGGTCTCCGAGCACGATTCGCTGGAGAGGCTGCGTGCGACCGTCCAGGAGTCGGTGGCACGCGAAACCGAGCGTCGCGCCCTCCTGGAGTACGAGAGTAACGTCCTAGCGGCCGCCGTCGAGGGCACGACATTCGAGATTCCCGCCCGTCTGCTGGAAGCGGAAACCCAGCGGTTGGCTACCGAGCGGACCAATGTCTTCCGGCAGCAAGGCGTGACCGTCGAGCGCTACCTGGAGCTTACGAACCGCACCATGGAGCAGTGGCAGGCGGAAGTCGCGGAGGCGGCAGCCCAGCAGCTCCAGGGCCGCTTGGTCCTGGAAGCGGTCGCCGAGCGGGAGCGGATCAGACCCACGGCACAACAGATCACCGCCGCGATGGAGGCGGAGGTCGAGCAGGCGATGGCTACCGATCAGCGCACCGGGCGGCAGGTGCGGAGCTTCTTGAGCACCGCCGACGGCCGCAGCCGGATACGCAGCGGCCTGCAACGTCAGCACGCGCTCGATTGGCTTGTGCGGAATGCGCGCGGCGACATCCCAGGGACGGCGACTGAGACCGAGACGACCGACGACGAGCCGGCGGTTGAAAGCAGCGCCTAGCCCTTCGTGGGTCTGGCGAGACGCAGTGCTGTCATGCCACAAACTTCTCAACTTGAAACGAAAACTGTTCTCCGCAGCCTTACCGGCGGAGGCGAAGAAACGGAGCGATCCATGCAGCCACCGGAGTTGATCGTCCCCTATGTGATCGAGACAACCCCCCGCGGCGAGCGCGGCATGGACATCTGGTCCCGCTTGCTCCGCGAGCGCATCATCTTCATCGGCACTCCCATTGACGATGTCGTTGCCAACTCGGTCGTCGCCCAGCTGCTCCTGCTCAAGACCGAAGACCCCGATAAAGAGATTCAGCTCTTCATCAACTCGCCCGGCGGGTCCATCTACGCCGGGCTGGCTATCTACGACACCATGCAGTACATCCAGCAGGACTCTGGCCTCCGGTTGCGGACCACCTGCTTTGGGGCCGCGGCCAGCTTTGGGGCCGTGCTGCTAATGGCCGGCAGCAAAGGATCGCGCTATGCGCTGCCCAACTCGACGGTGATTATCCACCAGCCGAGCAGCCCGGGCCGAGGCGGTCAAGCCTCGGACATCGAGATCGAAGCGCGGGAAATCCTGCGGCTGCGGAGCCGGCTGAATGACATCATGGCCTTCCATACGGGACAACCGGTGGACAAGATTGCCAAGGACGTGGACCGAGACTTCTTCATGACGGCGCAGCAGGCGCTGGAATATGGGGTCATTGACGAGGTGATTGAACTGCCGGCGCTGACACCGGCGGCAACCGGCTCCTAGCCGCGCCGGGCCGGCCGGCCGGGAGACCCTTGTCGGGGCTATAGAACTCGACCCTGAGAGGTACTATGGCGAGCCAACGCGGTAGTCGGGGGCAAGTCCGCTGCTCATTCTGCAGCAGCAATCAAGAGCAGGCCCGTCGTCTCTTCAAGAGTCCCAATGGCGTCTACATCTGCGACAACTGCATTGATATATGTCGCCAGATCATGGAGGAAGAAGGGGAGCAAAGCACGAGCCAAACCGACCTCGCCGGCCTCCACATCCCCATCCCCAAGCGCATTTTCGAGCAGCTTTCTCAGTACGTCATCGGCCAGGAGCACGCCAAGAAAGTGCTCTCGGTCGCGGTCTACAACCATTACAAACGCATCGGGGCCGCGACGGACTTCGACGACGTTGAGTTGACCAAGAGCAACATCCTGCTCGTCGGGCCGACCGGCTGCGGCAAATCTCACCTCGCCCGCACGCTCGCCCGCATCCTCGACGTGCCGTTCTGCATCGCCGATGCCACCGCCCTCACCGAGGCCGGCTACGTCGGTGAGGATGTCGAGAACATCCTACTGCGCCTGATCCAGGCTGCCGACTACGACGTCGCGCGCGCCGAGCGCGGCATCGTCTTCATTGACGAGGTGGACAAGATTTCCCGCAAAGCCGACAACCCTTCGATTACGCGCGATGTCTCCGGCGAAGGGGTACAGCAAGCCCTGCTCAAGATCATGGAAGGCACCGTCGCCAACGTCCCACCGCAGGGCGGCCGGAAGCATCCCCACCAGGACTTCATCCAGATTGACACGACAAACGTGCTCTTTATCTGCGGCGGCGCATTCGAGGGACTTGACCGCATCATCGGCAGTCGCATCGGCAGCCGGCGCTCGATTGGCTTCCAGTCGGTCTCCGGTAGCAGAGATGAGAACGACCCGCTGCTCTTGCGCGAGTTGACGGCCGCCGACCTGCTGAAGTACGGCCTGATCCCCGAGTTTGTGGGGCGGCTGCCGGTCGCGGTCAGCGTCGAGCCACTTTCCAGCCACGATCTCGTCCGCATTCTCACGGAACCCAAAGATGCGCTCGTGCGGCAGTTCGAGCGTATTCTTGCACTCGATGAGGTGGACTTGGAGCTGACCACGGAGGCGCTGCAAGCGGTCGCCAAGCGGTCACTCAGCTACCAGACCGGCGCCCGCGCGCTCCGGACCGTGATCGAGGAAGTGCTGCTCGAAGTCATGTATGAGATTCCCTCGCGGTCGGACATCGCCAAGTGCATTGTGAACGCCGACTGCGTGCTGAACCAGGCGCCCCCGCTCCTCATCAGCCGCACCGACCTCGAAGGCGAAGTCTCCGCCTGAGCGGCGGCCGGGCGGCGAGCGAGGCTGGCCCTTTCCCTTCAGGGAGGGGGGTGGGGGTAGATGACCACCCCCTCACTCGTCCGCGTCTACGGCCGTGACGCGCACGCTCCTCACCCCGGCCACCATCTGACAGAGCTGCTGTACTCGCCGCTGCTGCTCGGCGTCCTCGAACTGCCCCCGGATATGAACGGTCCCGGTGTCCGGATCGGCGGCCACGTCCCGAATCCGCGCCGTCTCCAGGTCGCGGGCAGTCTGCAACACCGTGCGTACCGCTACTGTCATCTCCAGCGCCGGTGGGAGCGGGGACAGTCGCCGCAGCAGCCACGCCGTCGCGCCTTCCCACGCCACGTCTATGGCCACACCGGAGAGCATCCACAGCGGGAACGCAGCGAGCAGGATGATGGTTATGTTAAGTTGCTGCGCGGCCGCCAACCGCTGGGCAACCATCCAGACGGCCACCGGTACGATCAGGATGGGGAAGGCAGACTGCAACCCAAACCGCATCTGCTGAGTTGGGCCTACCGTCAGAATCAAGATGTAACCGCGGCGCGTAGCATAGCGGCGCAGCCAGGCCAGCAGCGCGCCGAGCGCCACGATGGGCAGCAGCCACGGCCCGACGGTGCGGACGTAGCCGACCGCCACGTCCCCCAGCGCGGTCAGCGGCGCGGCAACGTTCGCCCGCATCAGGTCACCGCAGGCACCGATCAGCGCGTTGAGGGCCAGCACGACCAGCGGTACACCAAGGAGGATCAAGGCGGCCAGTCCGCCGGCAAGGGCCGTGCGCGACGTGCTCGCCTCGCGGGCGACCAGGCTGTCGCGGAAGACGCGCTCCCCCGGCACCGGGCCAAGGGCATTGAGGTTCGGGAGGACGGGCGGACCCATGGGCACCCTCCATCGGCAGCGTCAGCGACCGCTATCGAGCATTACCCGCTGTGCCTGGCGTAGGCACAGTCGCGGCCGGCGTGACCACTACCCGCTCCACGCCGGCTACCCTCATACAGACTTGCTGCACACGCCGCACTGCTCGGCATCCACGAACTTCCCGCGGACGTAGACGGTGCCAGTGTCCGGATCGGCGCTTACATGCTCGATTCGCGCCGTCCGGAGGCCCGGTTCGGCGCCCAGTACCGCCTGCACAGCGAGGCTCGTCCGCAAGGCTACCGGTAGCGGCACGATCCGACGCAGGATCGGACCGTTGACCGCCTCCCAAAGCACTTCGACCGCGAGGCCCGATACCAACCAGAGCGGTAACACGCCAACCCACAGCAGCGGCAGTGTAGAGACGTCCAACCAAGCCGGGGACCAGCGGAAGATAACGAGCAGGGGCAGGAGCGGCACGGCCAGCCCGGCAACGAGCGAGTGCCAGCCGAACTGAAGCACCTGTCCCGCTACCAACGTCACCAGCCACCAGTGACCGCGCCGTGCGCTGAGGCGACGTAATGCACCGAGCAGAGCGCCAAAGGGAGCAGCGACGAGCGTCCACGGCCCGACGGTGAGTACATACTGCACGACCACACCACCGAGATCGTCCAGACCGGGGCGAGTATAGACTTGCTCCCAGCGAGCACCGCTCATCCAGCGCGAGAAGAAGGCGTAGATCACGACAGCGATCACGGGCAGCCACAGCAACGCTACAGCAGCCAGCGCTCCCACTCCGAGCGCGTGGACGAGACTGACCTCCCGCGCAACGAGCAAGTCGTCCAGGACGCCGCCGGGCCGCCGGGAAGAAACGCCACCGGTATCCTCCATGTTGACGGTTGGCGGTTGTACGGGACCTGACGCAACCATCACTTACCTCCCCGCTGTGCCTGGCGTAGGCACAGCCGACCGTTGCAACGCCCGCCGTGGATGTACTCTCCACGTCAGGCAGGTCCAGCGACCGCGCTCGCAGCGCAGTACACCGATCTCGCCATGCCCCAGGCGGTACGCCGGGGCGCTTGCTGCCGTCGCGGCGAGCGGTGCCAGCCGGGCCGCGGCAAAGCGCGCAATCATATGGTGCGTCACCACAACCACCGCGCCCCGCGGATGTCGCTCGTGCATCGTCTCCAGAGCACCGACAATCCGTGTCTCTGCCTGCCGCCGCGATTCGCCGCCGGGGAACGCCACGTCCAACTCGCCGCCGTACCAGCGCGACAGAATGGCATCGTGGTCTCGCCACATATTGCGGTCCCCGCGTCCATCGAACGTGCCGACATCAATCTCCCGCACGTCCGCACAGACCGCAGCCGCGCAGCCGAGCGCCGCGCTCAGGATGGCGGCGGTTTCGGCGGCGCGCCGCAGCGGGCTGGTGTACAGCGCAGCCAGCGGCGCCCCTTGCAGCCAACCGGCCGCCTCGACGGACTGACGCCGGCCCCGCTCCGTCAGCCCGGCATCGTAGGCATCGCCATTGGACAGGACGGAGCGCACGTTGGCATGGCTCTCGCCGTGCCGCAGGAGGTAGATGGTCGTGCCGTCGTCCTGACCCATCGCGTTGTTACGTCAGCCCCACACAGTCTCCTCGCCAAGTCTAACGCACCCCCCAACGCACCGGCCCTCGCTCCACCAGAGCCTTGCACGATTGTATCAATTAAACGCTTCCCGTCTAGTCCCATCCCGGCCGACTACTGTTAGCCTCCCGGCACTGCTAGACTATTGATAGAGCGTACCTGCCGGCGACCTCGTGCCGGATGCTGCCCCGCGAGAGATGACGATGGCGCAACTACCCGTCTACCTAGACCACGCCGCGACGACGCCGGTCCACCCGGATGTACTGGCTGCTATGCTGCCCTATTGGCGCGCGGCCCCGGGCAACCCGTCGAGTATCTACGGTTGGGGACGGGAAGCTCGCCACGCCCTCGATGCCGCCCGCGATACCGTCGCGCAGGTCCTGAATTGCCGGCCGCGCGAGGTGATTTTCACCGGCGGCGGCACGGAAGCGGACAACGCAGCCTTGCAGGGGACGGCCTTTGCCAACTTCGACCGGGGCAACCACCTGATTACCTGCGCCATCGAGCACCACGCCATCCTGCACACCTGCGAGTTTCTGGAGCAGTTCGGATTCGAGACCACGATGCTGCCCGTGGACCAGTACGGGCAGGTGGACTCCGGCGCCGTCGCGGCGGCCATTCGTCCAGAGACCGTTCTCGTCTCGATCATGTACGCCAACAACGAAGTCGGCACGATCCAACCCATCCGCGACATTGCCCGTGTCGCCCACGAGCGCGGCGTGCTTGTCCACACCGACGCCGTGCAAGCGGGCGGCGCTCTCTCGCTCGACGTGCGGTCGCTGGGCGTGGACCTACTCTCGCTGGCCGGGCACAAGTTCTACGGCCCCAAGGGCACGGGCGTCCTCTACGTGCGCGAGGGTGCCGAGTGGCAGCCGCAGCAACAAGGGGGCAGCCAGGAACGTAACCAACGCGCCGGCACCGAGAACACGGCCGGGATCGTGGGCCTCGCCAAGGCGCTCGACCTCGCCCACGCGCAGCTCGCTGCCCGGCGCGCACACGATGAGTACCTCCGGGACCGGCTGATTACCGGACTGCTAACCGACATCCCGGACGCCAGGCTCACCGGGCACCCCACCAACCGCCTACCCAACAGCGCCAGCTTTTGCTTCCACAACGTCGAAGGCGAGAGTATCCTGCTCGGCCTCGATGTCAAGAGCATCTACGCTTCGAGCGGCTCGGCCTGCACCTCCGGCTCGCTGGAGTTGTCGCACGTGTTGGAGGCGCTCGGTCTGGCGGCCGAGTGGGCGCGTGGGTCGCTGCGTCTGACGGTCGGGCTGGACAATACGGAAGCGCAGATTGATTACGTGCTCCGCGAGCTGCCGGCGTTGATCGAGACTCTGCGCGCCATGGCCCCACCGACCACACCTCTGGCGGCAGCATCGTGAGCTCGCCGTCTGCACAAGCGACCCAAGTCTGCTCGCGCCACGGCGACCGCGAGACACTGTTGATGTGCGGCCGCTGCGGCCAGCCTTACTGCACCGACTGTCTGATCCACACGCCAGCCGGTCAACGCTGCCACCAATGCGCGGGGATCAGCCGCCATGCCACCGGGCAAGCTACCTGGACGGCCGTCTGGCAGACGGTCGCTATTACGGCGGCGGCCAGCGCCGGCGCGCTCCTCATCGGTGGGGGACTGTTCATTCTGCTGCTCGCGGCTATTGCCGGCTTCGCGGGCGCAACCCGCTGGGCACCGCTGGCCAATCGCCACACGCGCAACCGCACCCTAGCGATCATGGTCCTGAGCTTCTTTGGCGGAACTATTCTTGGGCCGCTCATCTTTGCACTAGGGCTGATGCTCACGCAGGGCACATTCGCCCCCGGCGCCGCCCTTGCCTTTGCGCTCGGCAACCCCTTGCTGCTGCTCTTCACCGCCCTCGCCGCCGGCATCGCCTGGTGGCGTCTGCGCTAGCCTGCCCGCGGCGGCCGCAAACCATCACAGGTAGCTTCATTGTCACGCACGCGGGAATCCACGTCCCCCTGCGAAGCGGGGGGACCATAGGGGGGCCTAACCATTCGCCAGCGGCATTAGCCCCTTCCCTTCAGAGAGGGGGTTGGGGGTAGGTGCGCCGCCTGAGCATCTGTCGGATCGCGCTGGCCCGGCGTGCCATCGGCTGCCGGGAGAATGACCGTGAAGCCGGTGCCCTCCTCGGCGCTGCTCGTGGCTGCAATCTCGCCCTCGTGGGCTGCGACGATCTCCTGAGCGATGGCCAGCCCCAGGCCGGAGCCATCCACCTCTTGGGCGCGGGACTTTTCGACGCGATAGAACCGCTCGAAGATATGGGGCAAATCCGCCGCCGGGATCACGCTATCGGTGTTGTGGACCGTCACCCAGACCGTCGGCAGCGCGGTTGCGCGACCATTCTCCGCCGTCTGCCCGTTCCGCACTGTCCGCGTATCCATAGGACTGTCCAGCCGCGGGGTGTCGTCGGTCGCTACGACGAAGGCACCGTTCACCATCGGCGCGGCGGGGTCCTGCGCCGGCCGGCCCGTGCCGGCACTGATAGTGATCGTCGCCCCTTCCGGTGCATACTTCGCCGCGTTCTCGGCCAAGTTTGCCAAGAGTCGCTCCAAGAGGCGTGAGTCGCCGTGCCAGCTATACGCGGCGTCGGCGTCAAAGTCCAGCACCAGCTTCTGGCCGGCTTGATCGGTGAGCGGGGCAATGCGCGCCGCCGTCACGGAGAGCAACTCCGTGAGGTCCACCGACTCGCGCTTTATCGGCAGTTGCCCACCCTCGATCTTGGAGAGGTACAGCAGCGCCTCGACCAGGCGGCGCATCCGCTCGGCCTCACCGTGGATGATGCGTCCCGCTTCCGCGCTCGCGGTCGGGTCGCGCACCTCGCCCTCGACCAACGCCTGCGCCCAGCCTTGCAGCGAGGTCAGGGGAGTACGCAGCTCGTGCGAGGCATTGGCGAGGAAGGCCCGCAGCGCCCGATTGGAGCGGGCCACCTCCCGCGCCATCCGGTTGAATGCTCGCGCCAGCTCGCCGACCTCGTCGTGGCCCCGCACCGGAATGGACTGTTCGTAATCGCCCTGCGCCATGGCCCGGCTCGCCTCGGTGATCTGGCGCAAGGGACGGGCTATCGAGCGGGAGAGCCAGAGCGCGGCCGCCGCGGAGACGGCCAGCGCAATCAGGGCAGCAAAGATCAGACTGGGCAACAGGGCACGCCAGGCGGTCGCCAGGCTGGCTTCCGGCACCACCACCGCAACATGCCTAATAGCGGCGCCCGCCGGTGCCGGTCGGTCCACGTCTCCGGCCCCTCGTCCGCGTGGCGCCACCGGCGGCACCTGGGCCACAATGAACAAGTGCGGCTGATCGAGCGGTTGTACCTCCCCCGTCCACGCGACAATGGGCATTGGGGGCGCCCGCCGGCCGGCGCGTCTATCCGACGCCACCTGTTGAGGCAACACTTCGAGCTGCACGCCTTGCAGGCTCTCATCACCTTCAGGACTGACATCTACCAACGCTCGATTGGTGTCATCGAGCAGCAGAATCCGCACGCCGTAACGCTGTGAGAGGAACGACATGATGCTGGCAATGTCGGATGACGACGCCTGTTGCCGAGTCAGCACGTTCATCTGGACAGCGGCAATCATTGCGATGTCTGTGAACTGGTCAATGGCCTGCTGCCGCTGATACCGCTGGACCAAGCCAATGGTCCCAACCGCCGCCGTGCCCAGCGCCACGATGATGACGACCGCAAAGGCGGCCTGGAGCTTGGAGCGCAGCGTCAGTAACCTAAACCCCTGACGCCGCCAGCTCTGCACAATCGCATAGAGATCGGTCGTGCAGGCCCGGCACGTTGCCAGCCAGCGTCTCATCACGTTACCTACTCGCTCGCTCCGGGTGGAGCGGTCCCCGCGGCCGACATGCTCCTACGCGCCGGCCGCCGGGCCGACGAGCTTATAGCCCACGCCCCGCACCGTTTCGATATGGGCAGTGCTGCCGGCAATCTTGCTCCGCAGCCACGTCACGTGGACGTCTACCGTGCGGCTCTCGCCAAAGTAATCGTAGCCCCAGACGCCACTGAGCAGCATCTCGCGCGTCAGGACCACGCCCACCTGCCGGGCCAACGCCAACAGCAGATCGAACTCCTTCATGCGGAGCTTGACCTCCGCGCCGGCGACGGTGACTTCGCGCCGGGCCGGGTCAATATGGAGGTCACCGACCTCGACGACGGCCGTTGTCGGCCCCGTTTGGCTCGTCCGTCGCAGCACCGCCTTCACCCGCGCGACCAGCTCGCGGGGATTGAACGGTTTGGTCACATAGTCGTCCGCACCAAGCTCCAAGCCGACAATCTTGTCCACGTCGTCGGCGCGGGCCGTCAGCATGATGATCGGGACATCGCTGTCCCGCCGCACCCGCCGGCAGACTTCCCAGCCGTCCACATGCGGCATCATCAGGTCGAGAATCAGCAGGTCCAGACGCAGCCGATTAATCTTGGCCAACGCCTCCTGCCCATTGCTGGCCGTCTCCACCCCAAAGCCCTCGTTACCGAGATAGAGCTTGATGAGTTGCACGATATGGCGCTCGTCGTCGGCAACGAGGATCGTGCCATGCGAGGGCGCAGACGAGGGCGACGCGCTCTGTTCGTTCATCGTCGTCTTCCACCGGTATCCGCCAAGCTACCGCCCACGTAGCCGTCTCTGCTGGTCACAACGTACCTCTATAGTACCCGTTGCGCCATCCGCATACTAGCGTATCCCATCGGGGCTAACCTGGAGTTAAATTGCCGCTATCTTTCACCTAGACTCTGATATGCCCGCTCCCTCTCCCCCTGGGAACGGGCCGGGGTGAGGGCAGCCCAGCCCGTCATTACGACGCCGGACTTGTCTCCCGTGCTTGCGTGGATGGCGGATGCGGCCGGCGACAGCGCCAGACCACGTTCACACGATCAGCAGTCACGACCTCGCACTCGCCGAAGTGCGCCGCCGCCAGCCGTGGCAGCGGCAGCGTGCGCGGACCGACGACAAAGAGCTGCCCGCGCGGGCGGAGATGGGCAGCCGCGCCAGCGACAAATCGCTCTGCCGGCGTCGTTCGATAGACCCCGCCCTCGTGTAGGGGCGGGTTACTCACGATCACGTCAAACGTGCGCCGACCAACCGCCCGCAAGCCGTCGCTCAACTGCACGGTCGCGTTGGCTACATCGTTGCGGCGCAGGTTGCGTTTCGCGAGTGCGACGGTCTGCACGCGGTTATCGAGCAGCACGATCACGCCCTGCGGCGCGAGACGGGCCGCCACAATCCCCAGCAGGCCGGCGCCGCACCCCAGGTCCGCTACCTCGTCTGCCGGACCGATCTCCATCGTCTCGGCCAAGAGACGGGAGGCCGTATCGAACCGGCGGCGGGAAAACACCCCGGCCTGCGTCTCCAGGCTAATTGCGAGGCCCCGGACCGCCTCTTGCAGTACCACCGTTTCCGGCTCACCCTCGTCGGATGCACTGGCCGGCGGCTCCGGGCCGCGAATGGCCCGGTAGAGACGGTGGCCGCCGCGAATGGCCAGCAGCTCCACGTTGCCAAACCGTTCGTCCGCGTAGCGCACAAACGTCTCGCCGCCCTGGCGCCGATGCGCTTGCAGGAACAGCGCACCGGCCGGCCGGAGTGCCCGGTGGGCGGTGGCAATGTCGGTCCGCACGCGCTCGTTGCCGAGATAGTGAGGCGCCAGCAGCAAGACCACGTCATAGGCGCCGCCGTCTGCGGCCGGAATCGTGTCGGCCAAGCGCACCTCGAACGCCGCCGGGGCGTCCCGGCGGGTCGGCTCGTGCCGTTGCAGCTCCTCGACCAAGTCCACCGTCGGGCGCAACGATACTACCTGCCGCGGCACCGGCAGCCCGTCGGCTACGGTGCCGGCTATGAGCAGGAGCGGCGTCTCCAGATCGTCGTAACCCAACTCCAGCACCCGGTCCGTCGCCACCAACTCAAGACCGCGCCGCAACAAACGCTGATCGAAGCGGAGCGCCCGCCCCCGCCGCTTGGAGCGCCCCGGGCGTGACCTGGTATCGGAACCGTCCGGCCGCCTACGTCGCTGCATCGCCCCAGTATGCCGCGTGACGAAACCCTCGGCAGCAGCGCCGACGACCGGTGACTGCACCAGCCTTGCTACAATCCGCTCGCAGCACGCTCGCTGCCACACGGAAGGAAAGGACCACTGATGACCGCACGCATTCGTCCTACGCTGCACGGATCCCAACTCCACGGCGACCCGATCACGCTCGTCGAAAAGGCACAACTCGCAGCCAAGCACGGCTACGCTGCCGTAGATTTCTCCATCGCCGAAGCCGAGGCGTATGAGCAAGACGGCGGCTCGGTACCCGCGCTCCTCGCCAGCGTGGGCGTCGAGGCCGGCACTATCGGCGGCCTGGTGGGGTTCTCCCTGCTCGAGCCTGGGGAAGACATCGAGACAACGCTGGCGGACCTCCCGGCACGCGCTCGCCAGGCGGTCGCATGGGGCGGCACGGTCACCGGGGCGGGAATACCGATGCGTACCCAGTTGCCACTCGACACGGCCTGGCCGCTGGCAGTGGAGCGGCTGCGGCGCCTCGATGAATCCGTGCGCGACACCGGCCTGCGGTTGGGGCTGGAGTTCCTCGGCGTGCGTTCCCTGCACCCGGACCGCGGTCATTTCTTCATCCACAATCTGGCGGCGGCCCTGGAGTTGCTCGAAGCGGCCCAGGTCGAGGCCAGCGGGCTGACCGTCGACTCGTACCACTGCCACGCCTCCGGCGCGACCTTCAAGCAGCTGCGCCAGACTCCGGCCGAGCGCATCACGCTCCTCCACATCAATGACGCCAAGCCGGTACCACTGGAGGAGCTGGACGACCAGGACCGGCTCATGCCCGGCGAGGGGATCATTGACCTGGCCGGATGGCTCCAAGCCATCGCCGCAACCGGCTTTGACGGCACGATTGCCTTGGAGGTGCTCGGTCCGCGCCTCGCCGACCTCGACCCCGATGCGTGCGCGGAGCAAGGCATCGCCTCCCTGCGCTCCGTGTTTGCGGAAGCCGGCTTGCCATCGTCCTGAGCAGCGGATGAGCACACCGGCCCGTGGCCCCCGCGGCGCCCGCGGCGCCCGCGGCTAGTGGTCGGTGGAGCGAGGGACGGGGGATGCGGCGCTGATGCTCCCGATTAAGCAAGTGGGCCTGGACTGGGGGAGGTCCAGGCCCAACTCGTGGGAGGGATAGGGTCGCCTCTCGGAGGCGTGTCTTGTTGCCCTATCGCGTCTGCTCCGGCTTCGTTGCCGGTAGAGCGCCGACGGCTGCCATCGCCATCACGTTCGCTGCTGTTATTCTCTCCTACCAACATTAAGCGCCGTGCAAGAACGGGTAAGTATCTCGTTTGCATTCGGTTAAACGCCGGTTAACGCCTGGCATGACCCCGCGGCTTATGGTCCCCCGCTCCGCCGGGGGACGTGGATTCCCGCGTGCGCGGGAATGACGGGTAATAGATTCCCCTCTCTACCGCTCGGCGATGGAGAGGGGGACAGGGAGTGAGGCGCGGGTCCGGTCAGTCGCCAGCATCGTCCACAACGGCCGGCTGGGCGGCGGCGCGCTGACGGTCCAGCCAATGGAACCGCACGATCATGTAGGCCGCTGCCAATGCAAAGAGGGTCCCGACCAGTTCGGCCCAAAGCGGTCCGCCGAACTGGAGGGCCGCGAGGACGGTCGCATTGAACAGCGCATGGCCGACGATGGCGACGACCCACCAGATTCGCCGCCCGGTCAACACCGTCTGCATCACCAAGACGGCTGCGCCGATGTGAAAGGTCACGGCGGCAACGCGCTCCCATACCACCAGCGCGCTATCCCACCATTGCAACCCATGGAGCGCGTCGAGCTGGGCACCCATGGCGACCCGTTCCTGCACACTCTGCGTCTGCGCCATCAAGCCATCGCCCAACTGGAGCAGGAAGATATTGAAAATGGTGGAGCCACCAACAAGCAATATGGCCTCGATACCGCCGTGACCGGCGCCAAACATGACCGCGTTGCGCCAACCACGGGCGGCGGTGGCAAAACGCTGGAGTATCAGCCAGCGTGCCGTCTCCTCGAAGATGCCCGCCGTCAACGAGAGGACCAGGACATTGATCCAGAATGCCGCGGGCGAGTCGGGAGCGATACGCACGAGCGGGGCCAGCAGGAACGTCAGAATATACAGAAAGGGGAACCGGGCCAACTGCGACGCGACGAACGTGAGCGCACCCCAGCCCCAGGTGCGCCAGGATACAGCGAGACGCTGACGCAGCCACCAGCCCAGCGCCAGCGGTCCGAGAATGATAACGACGGCCTGCACGTTCAACAAGGTCAGGGGCGACATCGCATCCTCCCAGGGCCGCGGCGCTGCCTCGCACGCCAGGCACGGCAGCCGGCCGCTACGGCAGCTCGACCATCACTTTACATGCCTCAAGTTCACGCCGCGCGAGCAGCGTCAAGGTGTCCTGCAAATCATCCAACGCGATCCGGTGCGTGACGAGGCTCGTGATGTGGGGGTGAGTACGCAGGTATTCCAGGCATTCGGGGAAGCGCCCCCGGTTGAGGCGGGAGGCCGTCAGACGTAATCCGAACCGCATAGCGGTGAATGTTGGCAACTCGACGGTGCCATCGTAAAGACCCAGCAGCACGTAGCGGCCGGCCGGCCCAAACCAGCGCAACCCGGCCTCAATAGTTTCCGGCGCCCCCACAGCCTCGATCACCACGTCGGCGCCCTGTCCGGCGGTAAAGGCCCTGATGCGTTCGTCGGGATCGTCGGTCAGCGTATTGACCACCGCTGCCGCGCCCAGCGCCTGCGCCCGCTCCAGACGGTCGGGGATGCGGTCAACGACCAAGGCCGCCGCGCCCCGCTGCACCGTGAACGCGAGGCAGGCCAGCCCAATCGGCCCCGCACCGATGATGACCACGCGGTCGTCGGCCTGTACGTCGCCATTGGCCACCGCCTCGGCGCCGATGGAAAGCGGTTCGACGAGCGCCGCCGTCGCGAGGCCCACGCCGGGTGGGAGCCGGTAGAGCTGTTGCGGGCTAACGTAGGCGTGCTCGGCAAAGCCCCCGTCGGTGTGGACACCGAGGACGGCGAGGTCAGGACAGAGGTTGGGATAGCCGCGGCGACAGGTGCGGCATTGCCCGCAGGAGGCATACGGATTGACAACGACCCGCTCCCCCACCCTGACGCCGGTCACGTCCGAGCCGACGGCCGTGACCGTGCCGGCGATCTCATGCCCCATCACGCGCGGGTAGGTGAGGAAGGGATTGTGTCCACCGAAAGCGTGAATATCGGTGCCACAGATGCCGGCCGCACTCGTTGCGACAGCAACTTTGTCTGCCGGCAAGGGGCGGTCCAGCCATTCGATCTCGATAGTACCCGGTGCAGTGAGGACTGCCGCTCTCATATCATCCACCTCCGGATCGTCTTGAGCCGGGTCGCCGATTGGTGTGCAGGCACCGGCCACGCGGCGCCCCGGCCGCTGCTAAGCCGCTAGGAACACCATATCGGCATATGTGCAGTAATCGGCAACACTGCCCCTGAGTATGCCACGAAACGATCATGGGGCCTCGCCGGGCAGGCAGCGGGGCAGCACCGGCGGCACTCCGGCAGCTTTTCATAAGAAAGCAGCGTGCAGTGCGTAGATGTGGCCGTTCTGCCCATATAGACATCATTATGGTGCCGAAAGAACGCTATATTTCTATCAAAGAATACTATTTTCTCAGAAAAGGATGGTGTGTGATTTTTCTGGTATACTCTTTGCGAGCTACTCGCACCATGCGTCGCCCCGCGGGTGGTAACCGGCCAGCGAATAGGTGTGACCGTTCATTCGGAAAGACGCGCGCCAGCCGCAGAGAGGTGACGTTGTATGTCCTTCCAAATCCGTGGCGGTGACCTGGTCATGACTCTTGACACGGAGACGGCAGCCACGGGATTTGGTTGGCAGCAGCAGCCGGCGGAGGCAACAACCGCCGTGCCGCGCTTCAAGCTCGCCGGGACGCCGGCGGTCGTTGCCGGCATCGTCGTGGCGAACAGCACGCTGACGGTGCTGCTGCGCGGCGACGGGGTAGAGGGCAAGTGGCACCTCCGCCCCGGTCACGAGGCGATCACCTCGCTGATCGAAGTCGAGGGCGCAACGACCGACGTTGGCGTTGAGGTATGGCTCCCCTTTCCGCATTCAGCCACCATCCACCACCTGACCGGGCAGAACTGGAGTGCCCGGATTGACGCCTCCTGCCCCATTGGCACGGCGTCCGGCGTGGCGCTGGGGAGTACCCGCTCGACGCATCAACTCGCTGCGGTCGAGGCCGAGGACTTTGCGATCACTGCCATCGGCTTGTCCGACTACATGCGCTGCCTGCCCGGCACACACGCTGCGATCTGGAGCACCGGCGCGTATCGGGATACGCAGGGTCTCTGGCTGGGTATCGAGTGCGTGAACGGGGTACCGCTGGAGCTTTCCGCCCAACTCGGCCTGACGGCGGCGATTGATCGCTACTGTAGCAGCTTGCAAGAGCGACTTGGCGTGCTCCCCCGCGCGCAGGATGCCGCCGTCCCGACCTGGCTCGACGAGATCAAGGTGCTCGTCTCCCTGGACCTCTGGCGAGAGACCGGCGAAATCGCCCATACCTTCGACCACGTGGTGGCGCTCTGCCGGGACCTGGCCGATCTGGGCGTGTCAGGTGGCGTGGCCATCCGCTTGCAAGGGTTCCAGGGACCTGCCGGCTCGCGCTATCCCGTCTTCGACCCGGCCCCGGAGCTAGGCGGCAGCGCCGGCCTGCATGCGGTCGCCGAGGCAGTCCACGCCGGCGGCCACCGCCTGATGGTGCAGAGCAACGTCTGGGGCATGGACCCGTATGCTGAGGGCTTTGCGGCCCTGGAGCATCTCGCGCTGCCGTATGACCGGTCGTATGAGCGTCTCCCCGGCGGGCAGGTAGGGCCGTATGACGGCTGGCCGGGCGCGTTTCCCGTCATCCCGACCGGATATGACTCCGGCTTTGTAGACATCCAGCTACAGGCGCAGTCGGACACGCAGGTGATGTTCGAGACCTTGCCGCTGCCCGCCGAGATGGAAGCCTATCTCACCATCGCCGGTGTCCAGGACTTCTCCTGCGGTACGCTGCGGGCAGTCGTCAATGGCCGGGAGGTGGCGAGCAACCCCGGCGCCTTTGCCCACGCGGACCGGGCACGCTTCCGCTTCCGGTTCCGGTTCGCGCCGGAAACGAACGTGGTCCGGCTCAAGTTCGCGGAGAGTATCCCCGATCTGTCGCGGGCGACCTACCGGCTCAACGGCACCATCAAGGGCGGCCAGGTGTGGACCCATCCCCTCGTGCGTGCCGACATCACACATCCCGGGTGGATTGCGGTCACGCGCAACAACCTGGGCCGCGTGGCGAAAGAGTACGGCATTGACATGCTGTACGTGGACGATCTGGAGCTTACCCGCCCGGACGAGCGGGACATCTTCGACGCCCTCCGTGAGGACCTCCCCGGCGTGGTCTTCGCCGGCGCGGCCTCGGCCGAGCCGGGGTACGATGTCTTCCGCCTCACGAACATCACCGACGCGGGACTGCCTCCTAGCGATGCCCCCTACAAGGTGAGCGACTTCGCCCGGCGGGTCCACGAGCGGTTTACTCGCTTGATGTATCCGGGTCACTACTTCGTCCCGTTGCATCCCCCGGCAGTAGCTGAAGACGGCGGTCAAGAGGGCAGCGAGGCCGAGGAGCCGGCCGGTCCCCCAGCCGCGGAGCACCCGATTCCTGAGCACGTTGAGCGGCTGTTGACAGAAGGGCCGCGCTGGGGTCTCTTCCCCGCCGTGTGCCTCAACTACCGCGACTATGGGCTGGACGACCGCGCCAAGCAGGTCATCCTCGACGCGACGCGGGGCTAAGGCCTCTGGGCTGCCACTGCGACCACTGCATGATGCGACGGACGGCACCCGGCGCGCCGAGCCGCGCGTAGAGGTCCTCGGCCCATTGGTAGCTGGTCGGGCGCGGTCCGATGAAGACCAACTCGGCCGGCCACAGCAACCCGGCCACCTGCGGCAGATCGGTCACGCGCAGGGCAAAGAGCATCTCGATAGCCTCGCCCGTCCCATCGGGATTGGAGGGCCCGTCCTGCGTCGCCGGCGGCCCGTCGAGACAGATGGCTTCGAGGCCACCATGCAGGAGGGCGGCGTAGAGCGCGACGGCGGCCATCCCTCCCTGCCCCGCGATAGCCAGCCGGTCGCCGTCAATGCCGGGTAGCTCGGCTACCGCTTGCAGCGCCCGCAGCGCATCGTAGACCTGTAACGAAGCGATGGTCCGGCCGGTAAGCATGGCCGCCCGGCGCAGATGCCAGTCGAGCGACGGACTCCAGCCCGTATCGCCGGTGCCGCGCGGCTCCACGCAGACCCGCGCCCAGCGGCGATCCAGGCCGACGATCTCTTGCAGCGCGTAGCTCTCCCGCCGCACGTCATGCGGCGAGCGTAGCACCACCAATGCCGGCGCCGGTTGGCTACTCTCCTGCGCCGGCGACCACATCCCGCGCAGGCGCCAGCCCTCTTCGCTCGTGAAGGCAAAGCGTCCGCCGTTGGCGTTGCCGTCGGCTCGCTCGTACTCAACCTCCACGTCGAGCGGGACCGGACGAGCCGGGAAGTGGCTGAAGGTGTGCGCTCGGAGGTAGGCCACTGTCCCGTCCCGCACGGACTGTAGCTCGTCCACAGTGGTAATCGTTGGCGGCGGCTGCGGAACGACGAAGTATTCCTGCACGGTCGTCGTGCGCTCGTCGGCCGGCACGCCGTGGCGATAGACACGCAGCGTCTCGGCACTCTCCTGCGCTGCCGGCCGCTCGTCAATGTCGCCGACCTCCGCTTCCGGCACCTCTTTGCCTTGCAGATGGCGCAGAAACCAGGAGAAGATGGCGCGCCGTGACCGCTCGTGATAGGAGTGACCACCCGGCGTCTCGACCAACCGCAGCTGCTCCCCGGCGCCCAGCTGGTCGTAGACTCGCTTGGTGGCCGCGTGGACTTCACGAATGGACCGGATATGGAAGATGCCGTCGCGGTCGGCGGAGGCGATGAGCAGCGGCCGGGGTGCGATCAGCGCACCCACGTCGGCCAGCTCCCAGCGATGCACGTTGACCGGGAACATGCAGTCGCAGTGGCCGTCAATGGTGCGCTCAGTAACGTGCGAGGCAAACGTGGCCGTACCACAGACCGGCGCCGCCACCCGCACCCGCTCATCGGCCGCTGGCACCCACCAGCTTCCGGCGCCCCCGCCCGATAGGCCCGTCACGCCGAGCTTTGTGCCGTCCACTTCCGGCAGTGCTTCGAGCAGGTCGAGCGCTCGCACGCCGTTCCATAGCTCCATCCCGGCCGGCGTGTACCCGCGACTGAACCAGTTGAACCAACCGCGCAGATACGTCCCGTGGTGGTGGCCCTCGATTTCACCGCGCTGAATCGTCTCGGCAATCAGGCAGACAAAGCCGAGCTGCGCGAACTTGCGCGGGTGGGCCTGGTAATGGACCTTCTGCCGCTCGGAATGACCGCAAAGATAGAGCACGCCGGGCGCCGGTGCGGATAGCTCGTCCGGCAGGTAGAGGTTGGCGGTGACGTAGAGCTGCGGCAGACTCTCGTAGGCCAATGTCCGAATTCGGTAGCCGTCCCGCCGTATCTCGCTGGTGACTTGGACATTCAGCGGAGGCCGCTCCGATAGCGCCATGTACGCGCTGACGCCCATCATGTCGTAGTACTGCGCCAAGCGGCGTTGCCGCTCTACCGACCACTGCGCCGCCGGCGGCAAGGACCGCAGCGCGGCCGCCTGCATCCGCCGGGCCTCCCGACTCAGGTACTCGCGCATATTCATCGAACCCCCTCCTCCCGTGTATCAGGCCAACATAACAGGATGATATAGCAGCACCAGGGGTGAGGCGCGAGTGTGGAGGGGACCGGTTGAGCCAATCACGCACGCGACCGGGGCTGCGCCGCATCCTCGTGCCGGTTACGGAAGCACTTCACGAGTAAGCATCGTCAACCCGTACTGGGCGAAGTGGCGATCAAAGGCGAACGCCTGGGTAATGCGGAGCCGTTCCATCACGGCAAAGCTGATCGCGTCGGCGAAGGAGAAGTCCTTATCCGTGTACTGGAACAGAATCTGTTGACCATCTGCTTCGTCCGCAGCACGAACACGGACAACAACGGTGTTGCTCTCGCGCATGTCGCGGAGAAATTGGGCTGCCGGGGCACTGCCCAGACACGACAGCAGCAGCGCGTGGGTTTCGATGATGAGGATGTTCGTAGTGAACTGGCGATAGCGCCGGTCCGCCAGGTGATTGAGAATGGCTACCGCCTCTGCGTGGTGAGCATCGTCCTGATCCAAGAGCGCAAGGTACGCCGAGGAATCGACGAAGACCCGCCTGGCCCGCGCTGGAAGCAGACGGTCCGTCATGGGTTACCGCGGACGGTACGCCTCGGTGAGAAGCGTATGCTTCTTCTCGGATACCCCACCAGGAATTCCGCTCTTGCCTATCCCGACGAGCCGGAAAAGCGCATCATCGTGAGTGACTGGTCGAGCGCGCGACGGTGCGCGCGGCGGCAGAGGGGACGACGTAAGCGCGGCACTGTCCTCGCCGTTCCGCCGCAGGGTAGATGGCTCTCCGCTCGTGCGTACCTGCCCCACCGGCCGCTCTAACCTCGGCTGGTCATTTATGTCAACAGCTTTCAACTCTTTTGCCATTGCTATCACCATGCTCTGCGTGGACCGAGTATAGCATGCAGCTGTGGGGGTGAGGCCAGATAAGTCACCAGTCTCACCCGCCGCGCCGCCAGTCCACCAGCCCGTGACCGCCTGGCGCGGCAATCCGCACCGGCGGGGAGCCGTCCAGCCGGAGGATGTAGAGGCCACCGCCAGCGCCGATAAACAGCGTGCTCCCATCCGGCGACCACACCGCAGCGGGGTCATCCTCTACCAAGTGCGTGAGGCGGCGCAAACCGGTGCCATCGCTGCCGACCAACCACAGGTCCTTCGGTATGCCGTGCGTCAGCCCAGCAGCCGCAGCCGGCCGCGGCGCCAGCAGATCGAAGAGTCCCACTTGCCGGCGCGGCGTCGGCGTGGCCAAGCGTAGTGGTCGCTCCTCCGGCGGCACCAGCGCGCTGTAGACGATCTGCGTTCCGTCCGGCGAGAAGCGCGGCGCGGTGATCGCTTCGGAAACTCCGGCCGCGATGATCGTCCGACTGCCGCTGCCATCCGGCGCACTCATCCAAAGCGTCGTCGTCCCGTCCTCGGGATGCTGGTACACGCCGGCCATGCGAGTGCCGTCGGCGCTCAAGGTCGGGAAGGCCGCTTCCGTGGCGATGACTTCGCGCTGGCCGCCGGTGGCCGGCACCCGCGCGATCCCGAAGTCGTGGCCGGTGATGACGTTGTCGCTATCAACGAGCAGCGCGCTGTAGGAGAAATAGACCCATCGCCCGTCGGGACTCCAGGTCGGTGTCTCCAACTGCTCGGTGCTGCCTCCATGCGCGATGAGGAGCGTGGGATCGCCGCCACCGCTGGGCAGCCGGTAGATGTCGGCGACCGGCAGCGTGAAGGAGACGCCTCCCGCGCCCGACTGCGGCTGTGGCGGTGGCGTATAGGCGTAGAGGATGCTGCTCCCGTCGGGCGCCCACGCCGGATCGCGCGCATAGCCCGGCAACGGCACGTCGGTCAGCTGGCGCCGGTCGCGGCCCGAGGGCGCCAGCGCCTCCACGTTGCCGTCGCGTGCAAACAGCAGCGGCGGTATCTCGGCGCCGCCAAAAGGACTACAGGCTACCAGCCAGCCCAAGCTCACCGCAGCGAGGGCGCGGCGGCGCGTGAACTTGGAGGCGCTGGCACCGGACGCACTGGCTGGCTCCCACCCTCGCCCTCCCCCGTACTGACGTACAGGGGAGGGGTCCGCCCCCCCTTTCCCTGTCTCAACGGGGGAAGGGCTGGGGATGGGGGCCAGCGCATCCGGACGAGCCATACTATTCCCTGACGGATCTCAACGCGGCGCCGGGGCAAATGTATTGATGTAGTTGAGGACGTGCCAGCGGTCCTCCTCCGAAAGCGTCGCTGCAAAGGCCGGCATCGCCGTGCCGGGAATGCCGCGGGTGAACCAGGCGAAGAACTGCCCGTCGGGATGCTGATAGACATGGTACGCCAGGTCGGCGGGGGGTGGTCGCAGGGAAGCCGCTGCCGGACCGTCCCCGCGGCCCTGGGCGCCGTGGCAGACCTCGCAATGCTGCCGGTAGACCGCTCGCCCGCGCGACAGCGATTCCTCGGTTGGCGGGATCGGGTTCTCGACATCCATCGGCGGGACGGCAGCGGCGTATTGCGAGAGCACCGCCCCCTCGGAGGGGACCGTTTCGGGAGCCAGGCCGGCGTGAAGCAGCACAAAGCCGGCGATGATCCCGGTCGCGCCGAGCACTGCACCGCTACTCCGGGCAATGGCCAGCCGCGTCGGAAGCAAGGGCGGCCCGATGACACTGACCAGCAGCACCGCCAGACTGACCACGACGGCAGCTACACCGAACGCCAGGCCGAGGTTGGGCGCGAGGAGGACCGGTTGCTGCGCCGAGGCTACCGGTTGGACTGGGGCCGGTGCGACCACCGGGAGCATCAAAGCGACAGGCACACGCACGTCGTACTGGCCGCTGCGCCGCACCAGCACGACCACCTGCCAGTCGCCGGCCAGCGACAGCCAGGCTCCCCGCGCGCCGTAGACGCCGGCACCGATGTGCTCGGTGCGCGCTTCCTGCTCGCCCAGGCTCCCGTCCGCCAGCGTGATCCGGAAGTCCACCTGCGCGACGCCATCGGCCGGGCGGACCGGCCGGCCAGCGGCATCGCGCACCGTCGCCGTAAGCGTGTTCATGCCGGCGCCGCCGGGTTCTACGCGCAACTGCACCCGCAAGTCTTCCGCCGTGCCCGTTGCGGCGATTCCCGGCTGGGTGGGCGGCACGAGCACACGCGCCGGCGGCACGACGGTGAGAAAGCCCACGAGCAGCAGCACCGTCGCGCCCAACGTCACCTCCCCTGCGACGGCCAGCCGGAAGCGCCGCGTCAGCAGGGCCGCAGCAGCCAGCACACGAGCGCCACGTTGACGCATTAGCAACCGAAACCCTGGCCGCGTCACCAGCAGGTTGAAGGCGCCGAGCGCGAGGAGCGGGAGGATTAGGACGAGTTTCATGGAAAGGGTCACGCCGTAGACGGTCGTGAAGAGCGCCTCAATGCTGCCTACGTGCAGCCAGAGCTGGTAGGCACCGGTGATGACCAGCACAGCGACGCACACCAGCGCGAACTGGGAGAAGCGAGGCACCGCTGCGGCCAGCGCGTGCAGGCGCAGTGGGGGCGGCAGCGGCGCCAGCGCGACCGGGAACACGAGCAACAGTTGGAACAAGCCGCCGATCCACAGCGCCGTCGCCGCCAGGTGCAGCCAGTCAGCGGCTAGCGCCACCACGACGAGCTGCGGTGTCGCTGCGGCATGGGAGACCAAGCCAGTAGCGACGAGCACCAGGCCGATGAGCGCTGCCCCCAGCCACCACCAGCGGAAAGTAGCCAGTGGCCAGTAGCTAGTGGCTTGGTCGCGGGAGCTGTGTCCCGGCGGCACAGGATTTCGGCTCTCACGTTCCTGACGCGCCGCCGGTCCCCTCCCTAACCCTCCCCCGTGCTGACGCACAGGGGAGGGGACCGGTCGAAAGGCTCGGGCCAGTGGCACCGTGAGCAGCAGCACGAGCGCGAGCCAGATGAGCCAGACGCGGCCGTAGCGGGTGGTAAGCACGACATCCAGTAGCGGTGCTCCGAGCGCATCCACGTGCGAGACGTTCGTGGCGGCGGCGGTCTGCACGATCAGTGCGCCCAGCGTGCCGAGCAGCAGCAGCCACCAGCCAAACCACGCCAGACTCCGGCCCGCCCGCAGCCCACGACGCCACGCCCGCGCTACGTCCCTCGTCGGCTGCCCGTCCGGCACCCGCGGCGTCTGCGTGGCGGCCAGCGCCGGCGCCAGGATAGTCGGCCCGAAAACGAGCGTGCCACCGACAGCCGCCGTTCCGAGGTGCCGCAGCCAGCGCACCAGCACGTTGAGCGCGTCCACGCGGCCGGCGAGCGCGTCTTGCCCGCCGAGCAGGGCCGCGGCGTCAACGCCGGTCGGCGCCGGCGCAGCGGCATCGCCGGGAGTACCGACGGTGAACGGCACGCTCCCGGCCGTCACGTGGCCGTCCACCTTGGAGAGGACGCGCCAGACGACCGTATACGCGCCGTCGGCGAGATCGGGCGGCAGATCGAGCAACAGCGACAGCGGCTCGCCCGGCGACACCTGGGCCGGTGCGTCGGTCAGCCGTTGCCGCGTCGCGTCGAAAAGGGCTACCTCGCTGAAGCGCGGCTCCGGCTCTTCGCTGAACCACAGCTGCATCCGGCGGGGCGCCTCGTGCAGCACCGCGCCAATCGCCGGCTCCGAGCGCAGCAGGTTGGCGTGGGCCTCGGCCACCGCGACCACCGGCTCATCGCTGCCGAGGGGCAGTAACCGCGCGGCGCTTGCCGCGATACCCACGCCGGCCAGCGCAGCCAGGGTCCGTCGTCGCCGGTACCGCCGGGGGCGCGGGGATATGGTGTCACTTCGGGCGGTCACACCGGGAGGTTAGCACGGCCGGACGCCGCCTGGTCCTATGGGATGAAGCGGCGCAGGAACGGGACCGCCCGCGCGATGGCCGGTTCCTCGTCCTCCACCCCTTCGTAGACCAAAGAGCAGAAGCCGTTGTAGCCGGCTCCTTGGAGAATGTCGAAGATGCGCGGATAGTCGAGCCAGCGCTCCTCGCCCGTTTCCACGCGGTAAATCTTCGTGCGGACGTGTGTGGCGAGATGCACGGTTTGTTGCAGACTCTCGTAGACCGCCTCGGTGGCCACTTCCGACTCTTCACCCGAGGCACCCGGCGAGCCGACGTACTGACCCGTATCCCACACGTGGCTGAGGTGCGGCGCCGCTTGCTCGACAAACTTCAGCACGCTCGCGCCATCGGCGGTGAGGTTATGGTGGTTATGGTTTTGCAAAGAGACCTGCACCCCCTCCTCCCAGCCGTAGTCGGCGGTTTCCTTCAGGGCAGCGGCGCACCGATCCCAAGCACCCGCCCGGTCGGCCTCGCTCCCCCGCGGCGTGCCGGCAAACACGCGCACTTGGGGCGCACCGAGCACTCGCGCCAGACGAATACACTGCTTGGCTCCCTCGATTTGCTCGGGTATTTCATCCGCCGGCAGCGCGAAGTTGTTGCTCACGCCCAGGCAGGCAATCGGCAAGCCGGCCCGCAGACAGCGCAGCTTGACCTCGCGGAGGTACGGGAAGTCCTCGGAGGCCAGGTCGCGCGAGTGGATGTCAATGCCGTCGAGGTCCAGGGCGCGGCACCGCTCGATGAAGCTGAAGAGGTCCATCGTGCCGGCAGCAAACGACCGCTTGTAACTGAGCGAGAGACAGGCGAGCTTCAACATCGGGCTGTTCCTCCTTATGTTCCTGCCGCTTCCCGGCCGCGCCGGCACGACAGCGGCGTGAGAGCATTGTAGACCTCGCCTGGCCCTCATGCACCCCCGGCGCCAGGCAGAGCGCCGGCACCTTGCCGTCATACAGTTCTCTGCCTAGACTCCGACAGGCAGTAATCGGGCATGAAGCTATTCCCACAGCGAAGCGTAAACCTACCCTCAACCCCCTCCCTGAAGGGAAGAGTCTAGATGGCATCTAACATACTCCCATTCCCTGGAGGGAAGGGGCCGGGGGTTAGGTCGTCATCATCCCGCCGCGGTTGGCCGTTTGCGTGGGGCGAGCGGACCTACGTTGCCGGCGTCGTCAACACGTCCCCCGACTCCTTCTCCGGCGATGGGTTCGCCGAGCCGGACGCCGCCGTCGCACACGGTCTGCGCTTGGTGGACGAGGGCGCGGACCTGCTTGACGTGGGTGGTGTGTCCACCCGGCCCGGCGCACCGGCCGTTCCGGAGGCCGAAGAGCGGCACCGCGTGCTGCCGGTGCTCGCCGACCTGGCCGCCAAGACGGACGTGCCCATCAGTGTGGATACCTCGCGCGCCACGGTCGCGCGTGAAGCGCTCGCCGCCGGCGCCACCATCGTCAACGACGTGTGGGCGCTCTCCAAAGACCCCGAGATCGCTGCGGTCGTCGCCGCGGCGCAGGCCGGGGTCGTCCTGATGCACAACCGCCGGGCACACGCCACACGCCACGCCATTGTCGGTGGCCACTATCCCGACGTGCCCGACGCGAACATCTTCAGGTCCGTCGTCACCTTTCTGCAGGAGCGCGTCGCCGCGGCGCAGGCGGCCGGCGTCGCCCGGTCGCAGATCGTCGTGGACCCCGGCCTGGGCTTCGGCAAGACACCCCTCCAGACCATGCTCCTGCTGCGTCGCACCGCCGACCTGAAGCAAGCATTGACACTGCCCTTGCTCGTCGGACCGTCGCGGAAGAGCTTTGTCGGCCGGGCGCTCGATCTCCCGGTCACGGAGCGCCTGGAAGGCACTATCGCCGCGGTCGTCCTCGCCGTCGCCGGCGGCGCTGACATCGTGCGCGTCCACGACGTGCAAGCGTGTACCCGCGCGGTGCGGCTGGCCGATGCAGTTGTGCGCGGTACAACGGCACAATAACACTCACCGGTAGCGCCAAATGAAAGCACTCACGTACAACGCAGCGCTCAACTATCTCCTGGACCGCACGGACTGGGAGCGGCGGTCGCTCGGCGCAGCGGCGCATGGCGCCTGGAACCTGGATCGTCCCCGCGCGCTGCTCACCGCCCTCAGCCATCCCGAGCGGCGCTATCCGTCCATCCACATCGCCGGGACCAAGGGCAAAGGCTCCACCGCCGCGTTCCTCGCCTCCATCTTGCATACCGCCGGCCGGCGCGTCGGTCTCTACACGCAGCCCCACCTGCACGACTACCGCGAGCGCGTGCGGATCAACGGCACGCCGATCACGCCGGCGGCGCTGACCCACACCGTCACCCACTTGGCCGCGGCGGCGGAGCAGTTGGAGCGCGAGACGCCTGAACTGGGCCAACTCACTACCTACGAGCTAGGCACGGCGCTGGCCTTTCAGCACTTTGCGGACGCTGAGGTGGACTGGGCAGTCGTCGAGGTCGGTCTAGGCGGCCGCCTCGATGCGACGAACGTGCTAACGCCGGCAGTGGCGGTGGTTACTGCCCTCTCCCTGGACCACACCGCGCTGCTCGGCGATACACTGGCGGCCATCGCCGCGGAAAAGGCCGGGATCATCAAGCCCGGTGTGCCGGTGGTGAGCGCAGCCCAGCAGCCGGCGGCGGCCGCGACCCTAGCGGCCATCGCTACGGAGCGGGCGGCACCGCTGGCCCTGGGCGGTCGGGACTTCACCTGGTCCGGGGATCACCGCGCCGGGATGGTGAACGGCGCGGACTGGGGTTACGCCGGCCTGGAGCTAGGTCTGATCGGGGACCACCAACTCGAAAACGCGGCCGTGGCGGTCGCGGTGATTGAGACGCTACGGCTGACTAACAGGCTGGAGGTATCCACCAAGTCGGTGCGCCAGGGGTTACTGAACGTGCGTTGGCCGGGCCGGCTGGAGGTATTGCAAACGGGGCCGACCCGGCCAACGGTCGTCTGCGACGGTGCCCACAACGGCGACTCGGCGCGACGGTTGGTCGCGGCTATCCGTGACTGGTTCCCCCACGAGCGGCTCCACCTCGTACTCGGTACCAGCACGGACCACGACCTCGCCGCGATCTGGGCCGCGCTGCGGACCCTCACACCGGCAACGGTGTTTGCCGCCGCTTCGACTCATCCACGCGCTCGCCCCGCCGCAGACATCGCCGCCCACGTGAGCAACGGCGCTGGCGCCAAAGCAATGCCCTCGGTGCCAGCAGCCATCCACCAGGCGGCGCAACACGCCGGTCCTGACGATCTCGTACTGGCAACCGGCTCGCTCTTTGTCGCCGCCGAAGCACGCGCCGTCCTCGGCCGCACCTCGGCGGAGTAGCAGAGGGCCGGACGGTGAGGCCCGAACGCTTGCTATGGGCCGTTATGTTCGGCCTCTGACAGCGGCGCCGCGGCCCGATGAGCGGCCAGCCGCGCCCGGGCCGCGGCCAGCGCCTGCGCTACCCGCCGCGGCGCGGTACCACCCGGCACGTCCTTTGCCGCCACTGCCGCCGTCGCAGTCACCCGTTCGAGGGCATCGGCGCCGAACTGTGGCGACGCCGCGGTCAGCTCGGCGGCCGTCAACTGCTCCAGCGACTTCCCGGCCGCGAGGCACTGCGCCACGAGCTTGCCGACGACTTCATGCGCTTGTCGGAAGGGCAGCCCTTGCTGCGCCAGATAGTCGGCCAACTCGGTCGCGGTGGAAAAGCTGGCGCTAGCCTTGGCAGCCATTCGCTCTGGCTGCGGCACCATCGTCCGCACCAGCCCGGCCATCGCCACCAACGCCGCTTGGGCCGTGTCTACGACGTCGAAGAGCGCCTCCTTGTCCTCCTGGAGATCGCGGTTGTAGGTCAGGGGCAACCCCTTGAGCAGCGTGAGCAGCGCCTGCAAGTGACCGAATACCCGCCCAGTTTTGCCCCGCGTCAGCTCGGCCACGTCGGGGTTCTTCTTCTGCGGCATGATCGAGCTACCCGTCGCGTAAGCGTCATCCAGCTCGACAAACCCGAACTCATCGGAGGCCCAGACAATCACGTCCTCGGCCAGCCGCGAGAGGTGGACCATCAGCAGGCTGCACGCCGACACCAGCTCCACGACGAAATCCCGGTCACTGACCGCGTCCATACTGTTCTCGGCAATAGCCGCGAACGCCAGTTCGTCGGCGACGGCCTGCGGATCAACCGGAAAGCCCACGCCCGCCAGTGCCCCGGCGCCCAACGGCAGCACATTCGTTCGCCGCCGACAGTCGCCGAGCCGGTCGTAGTCACGCTCCAGCATCGCCACGTAGGCCAGCAGATGGTGGGCGAACAACACCGGCTGCGCCCGTTGCAGGTGCGTGTAGCCGGGCATGATCGCCGCGGAATGCGTCTCAGCCTGCCCGATCAGCGCCGCTTGCAGGTCGAGGCTGCGGGTGCAGAGGTCGTCAATCGCCGCGCAACACCATAGCCGCACGTCGGTCGCTACCTGGTCGTTGCGACTGCGGGCGGTGTGCAGCTTGCCGGCTGCGGCACCGATCTTCTCCGCCAGCCGCGCCTCGATATTAAGGTGGATATCCTCGCGGCCGGGATCGAAAACAAACTCGCCGCGCTCGATCTCGCCCTCGATCTCGCGCAGACCGGCGATGATCGTCTCGGCTTCCTCGGCAGCGATGATCCCTTGCTGGCCGAGCATCCGGGCGTGGGCAATGGAGGCTGCTATGTCCTCACGATAGAGGCGCCAATCGAACGAGATCGACTCCGTGAACGCCTCGACCGTCGGGTCGGTCGCCTTCGCAAACCGCCCGCCCCAAGCCTTGGCGCCGCGACCCTCAGCCTTACCCTGCTCGCCAGCCATCGCCCACTCCCGTACTGCCCACTACGGTGATTGTACCGCTGCCCGCCAGGCTCCGCTCCGGCCGAGTGTGACTCCATGGTGCGGCGTGTACCGACCCGGTAGCCGGAGGTTACAATGGTCACGCGGCGGCAGTGGAGACGGGCAGCGAACTGGCAATCTCGGGACACGACCTGCGCCAGGCGCGGCCTTGTCAAGCTGCTGGGAAAAGCGGCTATTCCCTATGACGTAGTGGCCCAGGCACCATCCATGGCCTCCCCCTTGTCCGGAGCAGCACGGCAGCTTCGGTTGCTAAGATAATCCAGCGAGGTGTCACGATGCCAGCGATCATCTTCAGAGACCGAGACGGATGGGCGGCCTCGATTGATGTGTTCGATGAACTCAACGCACCAGTGACCGTAGTGCGAAATCCGGATGATGACGACCGACCAATTCACATCGTCGGTGCCCGATCTTGGCCACGCCTTGTCAAGCTGCTGGAGAAAGCAGCCCTTCCATATGAAGTAGTGAGCAAGGTTCCGGCCACACCACGGCCTACCATCAAGAGTGGTGCATAGGCTGTGGTCACCAACGGTCCGGAACGACGGCTTTTCGCACATTTTGAACGTCGGTGGCTGTTCACGATTTTTGTGCCATTGCGTTACAACCCAACTGATCCTACAGTTCCGGGACAGCCTATACCCCGCGCTGAAATCGTGGGGCTTGAGTTTCAACTCCAGCAGCGTTTTGATGGCTACACGAAGAGTCCCGAGGAGAGGCCCGGCATGGAAGGTGTCTGGACCAATCCTGATACCGGGGAGCAATTCGTTGATGCTCACAGGAGCTATCAGGTTGTCGCAGAGCGGTTGCCGGAGCATGAAGCGTACTTCCTGGCTCTCCACGCCGAACTGTGCGAGCGGCTGCATCAGGAGGACATCTTCATGACCCGGCAGGAGATCGAGCTAGTGACACAACGCCAAGGGTGAGGCGCAGCGTTCCCCCGGACGGCCGGGGCGCTGGCCCCCCTACGGTCCCCCCGCTGTGCAGGGGGACGGGCGCAGCGTACTGCGCCCCTACGTCTTGGCCCATACCTACCCCAGTTAGGGAGAGGGGCCGGAGGTGAGGCCAACTCTAGCGCCGGCGACTGGCCATCAACATAGCCATGCCCGCGGCAAGCACCGCAAGGGCGCCTGCGCCGAGTCCGCCAAAGGCAAGCGCCTGCGCCGTGCGGATGGCCGCCCTGGCAACTGCCAGTTCCTCTTGCAATTCGGCGCTCGACGGCAGCGGCTCCGGAAACTGGATAGTCGTGATCGGCCGCACTTCGTCAAAGCGTCCAGGGCCTGACTCAAACTGCTCGTTGATCGGGTTGCCCTCGATAGTACCTGTAAAGGTGAAGATATAGCTGCCGGTGCGCGTGGGCACAAAGTCGGCGACATACGTCCCCGGCGCTCCGAACACGGCCCGCAGCGGAAACTCGCGCGGCTCGCTGCCACCGGCAGCCACGAGCACCGTCAGCGTCGCTTCCAGGCCCTCCACCGGCATCATCGCCGCGTGCGCGTGACCGCCATCGCTCTCTTTGTCGCCATGTCCCTCGGTGCCGGGCGTGGCCGGCTTCATCACCTGTAGGAAGGCACCGTTGATTTGGCCGAAGTAGGCCGGCTCGACGTTGAAGCCGACGGTCAGCTCATACCCGTGGACTGTGCGGTGCTCGTGTGCCAGTGCCGCTGCCGGCAGTGCCAGCGCCAGTGCCAGCAGCATGGTGCCCAGACTGAGCCAGCGGCCCGGGCACCAGCGCCAACGCCGGACGCGCCGGCGTAATCCCAAGACTGTATCCATGATGTTTCTCCTTATTGTCTCCTGAAGCTGTGCAGTCGCAGACAGCCGGCACATTCAGTGGAATAGGTCCGTGCCGGCGGCGGCACGGATAGGCCCGGCTACCGCCGGATGGGCGTTACCCGGAAGTCGGAATAACCTATTCGGTCATCAGGAGTACGCGCGGGGGAGTCTCGGGAGGCGGGATCGGGACATCCGGTGGCCGGAAGCCGGCTGCAAGCCACACAAAGTCCAGCATGGCAAGCACGTGCTGTGGCAGCGACAAGACGCTGTGCAAGTAGGTGAGCGATTGCGAACCGGCACTCGTCGCGTGCCAGGGGCTTGTCTGCCGTTGCTCCGCCGCCGCTCTGGCCACCGGATCAGCCTCGGGTCCTGCCGGGGCTTCCCACACCAGCAGGCTGCCGGGCCTATGCACGTGATGATGAGCAGCGTGGTATCCGGCCGCCAGGACCGCATCGAGCAGCGGGAGGCCGTGCCAGTGGACTGCGATGTGACGCTCGGTACCGGTCGGCCCGTGAAGGTGCGCCGTGGGGAGCGTGAGGGCGAAGAGCGCCACGAACGCGACGAGCGCCGGCCGGCACAGCGCTCGCAGCCAGGCGCGTCCCGCCGCAACGTGCGTTGCCCAGATGCGACCGAGCAGCCAGGCCCAAGCTGCCCGATCTACCCGGTAAGCGTCCACACGAGGAGCAGGCATCGCCATAAGCCAGTCTAGCAGGCATCGCCGTCCGCGACGACGTGTACCGACACAGGCCATTGGACCAGCGCCACAACCTGAGCAACGCCGGCTTGTGCATAATCTATCCCCAGCGGCGCAGGGAACGCTGTCATACTGAAACACGCTCAACACACGCGCGGAGGAGACAGGATCATGCGGATTGCCGTTGTCGGAGCTGGTGCAGTAGGGGGGTATTACGGTGGCACGCTGGCCAAGCATGGCGAGCAGGTGACGCTCATCTGTCGCGGTGCCCATCGGGAGGCCATCGTGCGTGGCGGCCTCCACGTGTCCAGCCATTGGGGCGACTTCACCGTCCACGTACCGGCGACGGCCGACCCACACGAGGTAGGGCCGGTAGATCTCATCATCTACGCCGTCAAGACCTACCACAATCCCGAAGCGCTACCGCTGTTGGAGCCGCTGCTTGGCGCAGACACCGCCATCCTCTCTATCCAGAACGGGGTAGAAAGCCCGGCACGGATCGCCGCCGTCTACGGCTGGGAGCCGGTCCTGGCCGGGACGACTTACATTGATGCGGCCCGGCCAGCCCCGGGCCGGATCGAGCAAGTGGGCACCACCGCGCGCATCGTGTTCGGCGAGCAGGATGGCGCCTACAGCCCTCGCGCCAAGCGGGTCGCCGACGCGCTCACTAAGGAAGGCATCCAAGTGGAGGTGAGCAACGACATCGTTTCGGCGCTCTGGGCCAAGCTCGTCCTGGTCGCCGCCACCGGCACCGTCATGACGGCATCGCGAGCGTCGTGTCTGGAGGTGTTGGCCTCTCCAGTGGGCGCGCTCACGTTGCGGACTGTGATGGAAGAGATTGTGGCGGTAGGGCAGGCACACGGAGCCGAGTTCGCCAGCGACGTGGTGGATGTGCGGATGGCGACCGCCAAAGCCGACGCGCCGGGCCTCGTCTCGTCGCTCCAACTCGACTTCCAGGCGGGCAACCCGCTGGAGCTAGACGACCTCTTGGGTGCGGTCGTGCGGCAGGGCCGCGCGAAGCAGGTGCCGGTTCCGGCGAGCGCCGCGCTCTATACGGCCCTCTACAAGTTCCGCCAGGGACAAGGCCAGTAAATGGGGTGGGGCCGTGACTTTCACGCCGGAGCGGTCACGGCAGCGGTGCCGGCTGCCGGGCGGCGCAACAGCCACACCAGCACGATCCCAGTTATCGCCCCATACACTGCCCCGAGCACGGCCCAGCCGGCGGCCGCGTCCGTAATCCCAGACACGAAGCCGCCCACGATCCAGCCCACGGTGCTGGCCAGCACCCACCAACCCGCCCGCGCCACCTGCCGGCGCAGCACTAGCCACTGCAACACCCCGAGCACGGTCCCGCCCGCGGCCACGCCCACGACAAAGCCCACGTCCCCGCCTGGTTCTGCACTCCAGTCCGGGCCCCAATTCGCGCCCCAGGCCGTGCCACCGACCAAGCGTCCAACCACGCCCACGATCCCGCCCAGGAGCACGGCCAAGATACCGACGAGGGCAGCACCTACGACGCTGGCCACGATCCACCACGCCGCGCCAGTGACCTTCCGCCGCAGCACCAGCCATTGCAGCGCCCCGGCTGCGATCACGCCCACAGCCATCCCCACGTATCCGGTCACGACGATGCCCATGGCCAAGCCCCCGCCTAGGGCCACGCCCACAGGCCCGCCCACGGCCCACCCGACCGTGCTGGCCAGCACCCACCAGAGCCACCAACGCCAGTCCATAGCTGTCCACTCCTGTCCTAGAAGAAGGCCACTACGCCGTTGCCGCTGTGGGCGCTGGCTGATGCAACAACCACACGAGCACACGCCCCGTAATGGCCCCGTACACGGCCCCGACCCCAGCCCAGGTCAGAGCCCAGTCACTAGCCCCGCTCCCGGACCAGCCCAGGACCCCGCTCAGGCCCCCGCCTAGGACCGCGCCCAGGGGAGCGCCCGCGACCCAGCCCACTCCGCCAGCGAGCACCCACCAGCCCGCCCGCGCGACCTGCCGCCGCAGCACCAGCCATTGCAGTGCCGCGAGCACGGTCCCGAAGAGGCCCATCCCCGCGAGGCCACCCACGACCCGGCCCGGATCTGCGCTCCAGGTCGCGCCCCAGGCCTTGCCTCCGACGAAGCCCATGGCCACGATCAAGCCACCGACGACGGCACTGGACAGCATCGTGGCCGGCACCCACCAGCCGGCACGGGCGATCCGCTGCCGCAGCACCAGCCATTGCAGCACCCCGGCCCCGGTCGCGCCGACGGTCATACCGCCCACGTACCCGACCTGGATGCTGCCCAGGGACCCACTCAAGCCCCCGCCCACGGCCCACCCGACCATGCTGGCCAGCATCCACTGGAGCCACAAGCGCCAGTCTACCGGTGTTCTCTCTCTGGACATGGCAGCAGGCCGCTACGCCGTTGCTGCTGCGGGTACCGACTGACGCAACAACCACATCAGCACAAGCCCGGTAATCGCCCCATATACTGCCCCGAATACGACCCAACTCAAGGCCCCAAAATCCATCAGGCTGCTACATACCGGATCGCCAACGATCCAACCAACCGTACTGGCCAACACCCACAATCCGGACAGTGCCACCTGTCGCCGCAGCACCAGCCATTGCAGCACCCCGAGCACCACCCCGTAGAGGCCAGCCTCGACGACCCAGCCCACGTCTAAGTCCCTGGTCACTTCCGCGGTGAAGCCCGCGTCACCGCCAACCCCGTAGATTACACCACCTGCAACAACACCACTCACGAGACTGGCTACGATCCACCACGCCGCGCCGGCCAGTTGCCGCCGCAGCATCAGCCATTGCAGCGCCCCAACCACCGTTACACCCACGACCACGCCCCCGTATTCGGCCGCGGCGATGTCCACGGACCAGAACTCGACCTCGCTCCAGCCCAGGCCCCATCCCGCAGCCCAGCCCACCACGCCGGCCACCACCCACCACAGCCACAGCCGCCAGTCCAGAGCCATAGCGTTGCCGATAGGCTGCTCACTACGTTCGCCAATCTGCTCGGCCATCGTTCCCCTCCTTGATGCTCCTGACCCTTACGACACTAAGAACATAGTAGCGCGCCGGCCGACTTGCCGCTACTGCCCTGTCAGCGCCGCCCCGTTCAGTCATACGTTACGCCACGCCCGGCGTGTTATCCTGCATCCGGGCTGGCGCTGATCGTCGCGCCGGGCCGGGGCGGCCGGGAGGTGGAGCGCATGGCGACAGAAGACGCGGCAAAGCGGCTGTACGAGGAGTCCATCATCATTGACGGCCTCAACGTGAGTAATTGGCAGAGTCCGGCCGTCTATCGCAGCCTGCACGCCGGGCGCGTGACCGCCATCAATGCCACCATCGCCGTCTGGGAAGACTACCGGGCCACGCTGGATCACGTCGCTGCCTGGCTGCGCCGGTTCGAGGAGCGCCAGGACACCATGCTGCAAGTCGGCTCGGTGCAGGACATCCACCAAGCCAAGCAGGACGGCAAGGTAGGCGTGATTTTCGGCTGGCAGAACGCGACCCCTATCGAGAACAACCTCGACCGCCTCGCGCTCTTCCACGCCCTCGGCGTCCGCGTGATCCAGCTCACCTACAACGACCGCAACCTCTTGGGCAACGGCTGCTACGAGCGGTCGGACGACGGCCTGAGCCACTTTGGCCGCGACGCGGTGCGCGAGATGAACCGCCTCGGCATCCTGATTGACCTCTCCCACGTCGGCGACCGCACGACGCTGGAGGCCATCGAGCACTCCGAGCGGCCCGTCGCGATCACCCACGCCAACGCCCGCGCCTTCTTCGACCACGTCCGTAACAAGACCGACGCGGCGTTGCAGCTACTGGCTGAGCGCGGCGGCGTCATCGGCGCCAACGCCTTCCCTTCCTTTCTGCGCCGCGGCTTCAAATCCACCGTCGCCGACTACGTAGACGCCATCGAGGACCTGATCGAGCGCGTGGGCATTGACCATGTGGGAATCGGCACGGACTATACGCAGGATCAACCCGCATCATTCTTCGACTGGCTCTTTGCCCAGCAGGGCACCAAGCTCAACGTGCGCGGCGAACCCTTTCCCGACCCGTTGATCCATCCGCAAGGCATGGAGACACCCGATACCCTATCCAACGTGACCGGAGAGCTATTCCGCCGCGGCTACCGGCCGGAGGAGGTGACCAAGATCATGGGCGGCAACTGGCTGCGACTCTTCCAGTCCGTGTGGGTAGACTGAGCGGTAACAAACTCCCCTTCCCTGCGAGGGAAGGGGCCGGGGGTTAGGTCCGCCGGGGCGTGAGGCACACCCCTCAACCACTCCGAGGAGGTCAGGGCACATGGTACGGCTAGGCACCGGCGCATATCAGTACGAGGTAGTCCCGTCGTGGCCCAAGCTACCCAAGCATTGGGAGCTGGGCGACTGCACCAACGGTGCCGTGAACTCGCTGGGGGAGGTCCACATCACCAGTCGCGGCGCGCATCCGCTGACCATCTGGGATACCGACGGTAATTTCGTCTCCTCGTGGGGTGAGGGCACATTCGGCGATCCGCACCAGGTCTTCATTGACTCGGACGACTATGTCTGGATCACCGACGACTTGAAGCACATCGTCACCCGCTACACCCCGGCCGGCGAGCCGGTACAGACGCTGGGGAGACCGGGGCGGCCGGCAGCCGCATTCGTGCGTATCCCCTTCAACATGCCCGCCGGCACCGGCCTCGCCCCCAACGGCGAGATTTTCGTGGCCGATGGCTACGGCAACTTCCTCGTCCACAAATTCAGCCCCGACGGTGAGCTACTCCACACGTGGGGACAGCAGGGCACCGGGCCGGGCGAGTTCGGCACCGTCCACAATCTCGCCGTAGATGACGAGAGCCGCGTCTACGTCTGCGACCGCTCGAACGACCGCATCCAGGTCTTCGACAGTGAAGGACAGTACCTGACCCAGTGGGATATGCCCGGTCCCAATGACCTCTGCATCCGGGACGGCCTCGCCTATGTCGCCGAGGGCGGTCAATGGGTCAGCCTGCGGACCCTGGACGGGCAGGTCGTCGCCCGCCTCGGCGGCGACGAGAGCATCTTCAAGTCCGGGCACGGCATCACCGTGGACGCCGAGGGCAGCATCTACGTCACCGAGATCATCCGCAACCAGCGCGTGACCAAGCTCCTGCGCGTCTAACGGCGCGCCGCGGAAGATGCAGGGACGGGCGGCGACCAACCATTGACATCACCGAGGGTTTCCCCGTGATCGGGCGCGATTGGCGATTTCATTGATGAGGCCCCGAAATATCCAGGCGTGCATCGGATACAGGCCATACCAGTAGAGCAGCCCGCCCACCCCTTTCGGCACAAAAGCCGCAGTTTGCTGCAAGTGGGTCGTCCCCGCTCGATCCGCCCGCACTTCATACTGTAGCCACGCCCGGCCCGGCAGCTTCATTTCAGCCCTCAGCCGGATCAAGTGATCGGGTTCGCACGCCTCCACGCGCCAGAAGTCCAGCGAATCGCCGACCCGCAGCGCATCCGGGTGCCGCCGCCCCCTCCGCAGCCCCACACCACCCAGCATCCGATCCAGCCGCCCGCGTATCCGCCACGCCCAGTTGGCGAAGTACCACCCTCGCTTGCCGCCTATTCCCGCCACCACACGGTAAACGTCCTTTGCCGGTGCGTCTACGGTTTTCCGTCTGCGTTCGAATATCATCCCTTCCCGGACTTGCAAGCTCACGTCGGAGTATTGGGCAGACGTCATGCCCAGCGCATCGCTCCAGGCGGTTTCTACGCGCCCCGCATCTATGTCTTCGATCACCGCGCGGATGGCCTCTGCGTATGTCCGTGGCGCAATCTCCGGAAAGAGCCTGCGGGCCAACGTGCTCTTCACGACCACTTCATTCCGCAGCCCATTGATGAGCGGCCCGCTGATGTTGGCGTGGATCGGTGTCATCCAATGCACCCAGTACGACGAAAGGCGCGGCGTGAGTACCGGGACGGGTATCAGGAGGCGCTTCAGGCCCCGTGCCGCGGCATAGCCCAGCATCATGCCCTTGTAGGTGGTGACATCCTTCCCGCCAACCTCGATGATCTTGTCTGCGCTTTCCGGCGTCGTCAGGGCAGCCACGAGATAAGCCAAAAGGTCTGCTATGCCAATGGGCTGCACCTGCGAATAGACCCATTTCGGACAAATCATCACCGGGAGGCGTTCTACCAGATAGCGAATCATTTCGAATGAGATGCTGCCAGCACCCACGATCACGGCGGCCCGAAACTCGGTGACAGGCACCCCAGCCACCCGCAGTGCCCGCCCGGTTTCCTGCCTAGAGCGTAGATGCTGGGAGAGATCGGCGTTGGGATCGCCCAACCCACCCAGGTAGATGATCCGGCGCACGCCGGCTTCCTGCGCCGCGGTGGCAAAGTTTCGCGCTGCCGTCAGGTCCAGATCGTGAAACCCGGCACCACCGGACATGCTGTGAATCAAGTAATAGGCACAGTCCACCCCGGCCATAGCCGCCGGCAGCGTCTCCGGGTCCAGCACATCCCCTACGGCTACCTCGACCTGGTCCGACCATGGACGGGCGCGTATCCGGTCCGCGTTACGCACCAGCACCCGCACCCGTTGGCCGCGCTGTACGAGTTTGGGGGTAAGCCGCCCGCCGATGTACCCGGTCGCCCCGGTGACCAACACGACTCCGTTGTCAGCCATCTCACCCCAGAGTCTAGCCCACCCAATCGGGGCCGGGGACGAGGTGCGCCACAGCTAGGCCAGCGGCAGCACCAGTTGCGAGGGGCGCTCGGCGTCGTGGAAGAGCGTGTTCACAGCCACCTGCCACTCCGTTTCCTCGCCGAACGGTCCGCCGGTATTCAGATTGCGGTCCGAGCGCGGAAAGTCGCTGCTCGTCACCTCCACCCGCAGCCGATGACCGGCCTGGAACACTTGCGCGGTAGGCGTCAACTCCACCTCCAGCCGGTAGAGTTGCCCCGGGGTCAGGAGCTCGGCGCGGGCCAGCGAATTGCGATACCTCGCCCGCAGGATGCCATCGCACACCGACATGGACCGTCCGTCGGGCCACACGTCGCACAGGCGCACTACCCAATCGGTGTCCGGCGCCGTCGAGAGCGCGTGCAAGATCGCCTTGACCGGACCGATCACCGTCACGTCCTGCTCTAGCACGTCCGAGGTATAGGTCAGTATCCGCCCCTCGACCGGCCGATGATCGCGCGGCCCAAGCGCCATGTCGTTGATGACACTCCGCACCGGGTCCGCCGGGTCGTACACAAAGCTGTCCGGCTGCTCGGCCGCGGCCGGCGCGGCAAACGTCAGCCCACCATTGTTCAGCGAAGCCTCCGACTGCCCGGTACCCGCCCGGAAGTAGATTGGCTGATAGGTCACGTCCGGCGGTGGCCACTCTGCCAGGTCGAGCCAGCGGTTCGCGCCCATCAGGAACACCCGCACCGGCGGCAGCTCCATGATCCCCGTATCCACGCCCTTGAGCCAGTAGTCGTACCAGCGCAGCCAATACTCGTTCTGGTCGAACACCGCCGCCGACCCAAAATCCACCTCGCCCGTCTGTCGTCGGCCGATGTTGGCCTGGCCGTGCTGCCAGGGGCCGATGACGACCCGCTGCGCCGTGCGACAGGCTTCGGACCGTCCCTGCTCGCGCACACCCTGAAACATCCGCAGCGTGCCGCTGATGAACATGTCGAACCAGCCGCCGAGATGAAAGATCGGCACGTCAATCTCGCCGAAGTGCGGGGCGATATTCATCGGCTGCCAGTACGGCCCGTCCTCAGGATGGTCGAGAATGTCGAAGTACCAGTCGGCCAGCCCCTCCAGCGGCGGACACGACTTCAGCGGTAGATGCCAGTACCACCGCTCGATCTCGTCCAACGCCTCCCGCAGCCGCGCGCGGGCCGCCTCCACGCCCGGCGGCGCCGTCCGGTGCTCCAACTGAATCAGCACCTGCTCGAACGACCACTTGCGCCGCCGGCAGAGGTCGTGCGCGCCGCCCCGATAGTTGTGCCCGCCGTACCAGCCGGTATCGGCTTGGCGCGCAAACAGCGCCTTGAGGTGGGGCGGCCGAGTGGGCGCGACGAGATACTGGGTCAGGCCGGAGTAGGAGCCGTCGGCCATCCCGATGTTGCCGTCCGACCACGGCTGCGCGGCCGCCCACTCCACCGAGTCGTACCCGTCCGGGCGCGCGCCCCAGGCGTCATCGCGCATCGGATCGAACCGCCCGCCCGATCCGAACCGCCCCCGCACGCTCTGCCCGACGAAGACGTAGCCGTGCCGCGCAAAGAACTCCCCGTTGGCCGTACAGCGCGCGACCAGCTCATAGCCCACGCGCTCCAGCACCACCGGATACCGACCCGGCACCCGCGGCCGGTACACGTCCGCCCGCAGGATCGTACCGTCCCGCATCGGCACCGGCACATCGCGGTCCACCTGCACGTCATAGACCGGCTCCGACCTCACTTCCCCAGCCATCCACCCCTCCTCACAACCAGCATCCCTGGCTAATCACTTGCCCCTACCCACGCCGCTATGATACAGGTGAATGGGCGACCGGTGTAGACAAGCGTTTGGCGCCGCTGGCGGTAGAGAAAGTCGAGCAATCAGATGGCACAGTTCCATGACAGCAAGTGGTGGAGCAGAGAATTAGAGCGAAAGCTCAGAGATCAGGAACCTGAAAACCTCCATCTCGACTATAAGAACAAGCAGGGCCTACTCCCTCCCAGCAAAGGTGGTGGTGGCATAAACAAAGAGAAAAGGGCAACCGATGTCAGCAAGGATGTTACTTCATTCCTTAACTCGGATGGCGGTGTACTGATATATGGTGTACCTGAGGACCAAGGCTCAACTGCAACCGGGGGTGCTCCGGTACCCATCACCCAATCAGGTCGGATCGGCTTTCAGCCGGGCGAGATTGAGAAGGAGACGATTGAGAACCTGATTACCAGCAACATTCAACCTAAACCAGGACCAGAGCTATTTCAGATTGCAGAAGTCGAATATGATACTCGTATCGTGTACATTGTCGAGATCGCAGTTGGACTAGGAGATGTATGGCAAGCAAAGGACAAACGGTACTACAAGCGATTTCACTATAAGGCCGAACCCATGGAACATTATGAAATCGATATGGTTAGGAATCGAGGCGTTGAACCTAATTTGAGTTTAGTGTTCGGGCTGAGTAAAACTTGGTCACCGATGAAGAGAGGCTATTTCCCCGACGATGATGTGACGATCTATATTGGAGTAAGGAATACTGCGACTGCATCCGTAGAAGCCGCCTCAATTGAACTCGGTATTATTGGATTCGGCAGGTTTGGGGGACTATCATATTCTCGGCGGGAGTCAGTGAGGGATTTGCTGTGCGGCTTTCGCCATGATGGGCATCGCACTGTCAAGAGTGACTGGGGAAAACACGAAGTAGATTGGTACGATCTTTCTTGGCCTGTTGACGGGTTGTATAGACCAATTTTCAAGAAAGTAGAACCTGAATTTATAACTAAGTTTGATGTAAAAGCTACAGGACCTAGTCAGCGAGCTCCAATTGGGTGGTTACTTTGGAGGATTCAGGCGCCGGGCACGAATCCAAGAACGGGCAGGGCGATAGTAGTGTTTGATCCAATGTGGCTAGGAGTCAAGATTGAAGAACAGCCTGGCGAATTCGAGATTGTGGACGAGGCGTGAGAAGGCGCGGCCTCACCCCGGCCCTGCCAACTGACCCAATAGCCCCAGCCCCCTAATCCTCCGTCCCCATCGGCTGGAGCTCCAGCAGCGCCCGCTGACGCTCCGTCACCCGCGCCAGCAGTTCTGCCGAGATTGCCGGCCCGCCGGTCCAGTCGGCAATCCAGCACGGACTGTAGGCAAAGTACAGCGTCCGCCGGGGCCGCACGGTGCGTTTCGGCTCCGAGCCGTGTGTCGTCGCTTCCGTGAAGATGATCGCGTCCCCGGCACGGCATGGCACCGGCTCGCGCACCGGAATATCCTCCGGCTCGATCCCATACGGATTCGGGAAGTTGCTCTTGTGGCTGCCGGGGATGGCCGAAAAGCAGCCATCATCGATCTCCTGGTCGGTCAGCGGATACACCACCTTCACCAGCGTCGAGTAGAACCCGCCGTTATGCACCCGGAACTGACACGACGGCCGGACCGGCGTGTTACCCAGATGGAACGGGGTGCGCCCGTCGGCGTGGTGCCGCATGATCCCGTAGTCGTGATTGAGCCGGATGCGGGTCCCGACCATCTCCCGCACCAGCGGGATGATCGGCGCCGGGTCAATCAACTCCTCGAACGGACCGCCCAGCTCCTTCATGTTGTTGATGTAGATATCCGGCTCATGCCTTTCGCTGAACCGCACCAGCGGCGGCAGGTCGTCCGGGCGCATCTCCACCCGGTCAATCACCGCGTTCAGCGCCGCCACGTGCTCTGCGGACAGCACGTTCCGCAGCACCAGGTACCCCTTGAGGTCGAAGAAATAGCGCTCCTCGTCCGTCATCCTTCTACTCCATTCTCCATTCCACGAGCCACTGGCCACTGACCACTAGCCACTAATCTAGCTGCTCCGGCTGCTCCCATTCTCCGCTGAAGCCGGACATGTGCTCCACGCGCAGCGCGTTCGCTGCCATATTGAACGTCGCGCGCACGCCGTTCGCAAACTCGACCTGCTGGAGTGTGCGGTCGGCGGAGAGGAAGCTATGCCCGACCAGCTCCGAGGTGGCAATCGCGCGATAGTAGTCGCGCCAGCGCCGCAGCCAAGCCAGCTTCCTCGGTAGCGCGCCCTGCTCCAAGTCGCCCAGCGGCACATCGCCACCGGGCAGCCAGTTGTACGCCGGCGCCGCGGCATACAGTAGCTCATACAGCCGCGGTGTGCGGTCCTCCCACCAGTCGTAGCCAGCCGAGTAGAGCGCATAGCCGCCGCCGGAGAAGCCGGCGGAAAAGCAATCGTGGAACACCAACTGGAACAGCGGTACCGGCTCACCGACGGGTGCCGGCGCGCCCTGCACCGGGGTATTGGCCAGCCGATCACTGGACCAATCGGTGAAGAAAAAACAGTCGCAGTCGGCAATACACCAGAAGCGCGCCAGTTCTCCGGCCGGCACGATCCCACGCCGCCGGGTCTCGGCAAAGGCCGCGTTCTGCGCCTCATACGTCATGCGCCGCGTGACCGGATGCTGCGGCGAGAAGTCTTCCGCCAGCGCACCGAACGCCGCATAGCCGTCGAAGTAGAGCGTGTCCAGCCTCAGCCCCTGCGTTTCAAGGTGATCGAGGCCTCGCCTGAGCCGTTCAACTGCGTCGTGAGCACTCAGGTCGTGGATGGGCCGATCATCCGCATCTCGCGGCCAGCGGTCCTCGTCGTAGTCCGGCCCGTCCGGCTCCTGACTGCGCGGGGCAATGAACCCCTGGATGCTACACCCGCGCTCATGCACCGCATCCGCCAGTCCCACCAGCGTCTCCCACCCGCCCGGCACCGGCGTCTCCAGCAGCAGCGATTGCCAGCCGGACGTAGCGTTCGTCGGCAAGCTCCGTTCAGGCGCATAGCCAATTGCAGACCACTTCGGGAAAAAGAACTTGATGGCAAACCCCAGCTTGCGGAGCGCCTGCAAGTCATCAAGCACCCCCGGTCCGTCGTCGGGATTCCAGGCCGGCCACCGGTAGAGCACCGCATCGAGATCGTTCCGCAGATCGGGGTTGTCGGCCGCCTTCTCTTCCAGCGTCCGCAGCAGCCCCTCGCGACGCGCCTGCTCTCGGTAAATCTTGGCCATGCCCACGTAATCCAGCCCCTCAGCGAACTGCACGCGGAAACGGCGTCGGTAAGCCAGCGTGCCGAGACTGCCCCGCCAGTGGAACGCCAGTGCCGACTGCTCGCCCGGCGCGTGATCCGCCTCCACCTCACAATCCCACCACGTATCCACCAGCACACACAGCCCGTCCGCCCCCCGCACGATCCCGAACAGCGGCAGCGTCCACCGCGCGCCGATAAAGCCCCCCACGTGTCCCCGCCCCGGTAGCTCGTCCGGGCAATCCACCGGGATCAGATAGCCCGAACCGTGCGGCAGGACCAGATACCCCCCGTCGGAGACCGGCTTTTCGATCCGGTAAAGGTCCTCCAAGCTCACCACAATGTCCGTACCTCCGACCTGCGCCGCTTCGATCAGTAGCTCGTCCGTGGCCGGCGCCGCCTCCCCACCGCGACCATCGAGCACAGGCTCGTTCCGCCCCACCGCGAAGGTCAGGTCCAGCACGACATCGGTACCCGCAAAGCCGCTCAACCGCACGGTCCGGCCGCGATGTGTGCCATCGTCGAACGGCCTGAGCGCGGCCTCCCCCTGCGCCAACGGAAGCTGTCGCGGCGCATCGCTGCCCCGACGCACCGTCACGGTGGGCGGCTGCGTTGACGACGTGGCCCAGAGCGTGCGCCCGTCCCGCTGCCGGACCGTCAAGCTCAGATCCTCATTCACCCGCACAGCGATGCCATCCCCAGCCACCTCAAACGCCCTCATCGCCACCCTCCCGTAATCGCCGCCGCCTCTGCTTGTGGTCATCAACTCCCGAAGCTCTTGTCGGCAGGTGTCCCTCGCCTCGGTTATCTCGGCACCGGCGAACTACCCCAGAGCCTCCAAGCGCGTCACCCATGCGTTGAACCGCGGACACGCGGCGCGGATTGTCTCCAAGCCTATTTCCTCGGCCAGCAAGGAGCCGTCAACAACCTTTTGGTATCGAGGTATCAGCTTGACGATGCGTTTGCTCGGAGCCGTATTGCTATTGTCGTTGATATGCTCGGGAGTCGGGAACTGTGAGCGGATTTCCCTCAGTGCATCCACCGCATCGTCCGGTACGCTAATCAGGCTCGCAAAAGCACTCACGTCCGAGAACAGTAGCCCTTCGAATTCGTGTTGCTGGACATAGGAGAATACTCGCGATTGATCCCAGGAACGTCGCATATTGTCGTTGACCTTTTCGTCTACGATCTGTTCTAGCTCGTCAACTGTTGCACTGCCCTTGCCGCGAAACCCGTAGAAATCAACCAACGAGGTTACGAAGTCGGAATCCCAGTACAGCCTTGCCATCTCCCGCGCCAGTTGCTCTACGGTCACATCACCACCCCTACCACCGAGTAGAATCGGCTGCGCTATAACACCCCGCGGCCACAGGTAGTCCGCGAGCACCCTCTTGACGAATTCCTCTTCCGTTTGCCCCTCCACCGAAATAGCCAGCCGGATCACGGCCGGCCTCCGAGCAGGTTCTTCTGCCAGAGCTGTCCGGGGGTGAAGCTATCATCGAGCCATTGCTGGTACTTATCGGGGTCCAGCTTGCGAATCTCTGTCCGGCCGTCCTGCAAATCCAACACGAAAATCTCGTCGAGATCGAACGCATCCACCAGCAGCGGAGATTGTGTAGCCACAATAACCTGCCGTTCCTCGGCGAGTGCCTTAATCATGCCGCCGATCAAGGTGATCGCCGCCGGATGCAGGCCAAGCTCCGGCTCGTCCAGCAGAAGCACGCCGGGCAGCATCTCCTGGGGAAGATTGAGTAGCGTTACCAGGGCGAAGAACCGCAGGGAGCCATCGGACGTAAGGTGTGCCCCAAAGGTCTTATCCGTCCATTTGGCCTGCCAGCGCAGTGACACTTTTCCGTAGCTCTCCTCCAGCACAAAGCGATCAAAGCCCGGCAATATCCGACCGATGTGGCGACAGATGACCTCGTACCGCCGTATGTCTTCCCGCTCCAACCGGTGTAACACCGCCGCCAGATTGCCGGCGTCACTACGAAGATAGTTACGGTCATCCACGTCCCATCGTTTATTGAAGTTCGAGCTGTCAGAGGTATCGTGAAATTGATAGATGACGCAATTGCCGAGCAGATCTACAATCTCCGCAGTAGCGACTATGCTGTGCAGTCTCTCTGTCTCCCAAGTAGTGATCGTGCTAGGACTAGTAGCATCCCGGAGTTGTGCTGCCCCGATGATCTGGGCTTCCCGCTGCCCATCACCAAAGTGTTGCCACTGCGCCTCCGTCTGAGAACTATTCTGAGGACCATCGCGCTTGAAGCGAAAACACTCCTCCGTAAAGAAGAAGCGATCGGGATGAGCATAGGTAAGCGCGAACCGATAGTCGTTCCGAACCCCCGCGGTGCGAAGCGCGATCTCGCACTCCAGGCTTGGAGTCCGGCGGTTGCCGCCGAACAATTGGTCGTCGGCGCCGCCCTGGCGCTCGACGAACTCACGGAGCCGCGCCGACCCCAGCATCCAGTTCAGCATCTCGAAGAACCGAATGAAGTTAGACTTCCCCGACCCATTAGCACCGATCAAGACCGTTGCCTGTGGCAGCCCTAAAAGCTCGACGTCCGCCAGGGAACGGAAACCTCGGATACGGACGGATTCGATCCTGCCCCGATTCATCGGACGCTGTCCTCCCGGCCACTCATCTCCCAGTCCTTCGCTCACGTTCTGTCGAGGACATCACTCGCGGCTATACTATAATCGCTTACACCCTGCAAGCGATAGCATCCCGTCATGCAGCCAACCCCCACGTTCGGTGTTACGCCTAGAACGGGAGAATCGATGAGCACACCGAACGTCCTCTACATCCTCGCCGACGACCTCGGCTGGGGCGACGTCAGTTGTCACGGCTCGCCCATCCGCACGCCGAACATTGACCGCCTGGTACAGGGCGGCGTGGAGCTAACCCAGCACTACGTCTGTCCCATGTGTACGCCCACCCGCACGTCGCTGCTCACCGGCCGCCACCCGGGCCGCTTCGGCGCCCACGCTACCGTCCCCGCCAACGCCCCCGTCCTACCCGATGGTTGCCCCACCCTGGCCACCGTGCTGCGCGACGCGGGCTACGACACCGGGCTATTCGGCAAGTGGCACCTCGGTTCGGCGCCGCAGTTCGGCCCTCAAGCCTACGGTTTCAACACCGGCTACGGCAGCTTGGCCGGCGGCGTTGACCCGTACAACCATCGCTACAAGCGCGGGGAGTTCTCCGTCACCTGGCACCGCAACGGCGAGTTGGTCGAAGAGACCGGCCACGTCACCGACCTCATCGCCTGTGCCGCCCTCGACTGGATCGCCAGCCGCGACCGTCCCTGGTTCTGCTACGTTCCCTTCACCGCCGTCCACGTGCCCATCAAGCCACCCCAGCCTTGGCTTGACCGCTACTGGTTCGAGCATTTCGACGCCGACCCGCTGAAAGACGCTTCCTTCAAGCGGTACGCCGCCTATGCCAGCCACATGGATGCGGCCATCGGCCAGCTTGTCGAGCTGCTGGAGGTAACCGGCCAGCGGGACAACACGATTATCGTCTTCTCTTCCGACAATGGCGCGATCAACGAGGCTCCCCTCCACAGCTCGGACCGGTATCCGGGTTGGCAAGAGGCCTGCCCGCGGCTGGGATCGAACCTCCCGTTTCGCGGCGTCAAAGCCCAGCTCTACGAGGGCGGTATCCGCACGCCGACGGTCATCAACTGGCGCGGCCACCTGACACCCGGCACGATGGCGCAGCCGGTCCACGTCGTGGACTGGATGCCGACCTTCTGCGGCCTGCTCGGCGCCACGCCGCAGCACGATCCGCAGTGGGACGGCGTGGACATCTGGCCCTTGCTCGCCGGCACGGCCGAGCCCCCCGCCGACCGCACGCTCTTCTGGAACTTCCGCGGTGGCACGCGGCTGGGCGCCCGCGCCGGCGACTGGAAGCTGATCGTGTACGAGGACGATGAGCGCCAGGTCGAGCTATTCAACATCGCCGACGACCCCTACGAAGAGCAAGAGTTGGCCGCGGAGCACCCCGCCATCGTGCAGCAACTGTCAGAGCTAATCCATGCACAGCGGTCACTCGACGACACCTCGCGGCGAGACGACGTCACATCGCCGCTGGTCGCCTAGCCGAGGACACCAGCGTGGCGAGCTTTCACACTAAGCGCCTGCCTACGGACCCGGACGTGGTTGCGCCGGACGGCTCGGACGTGCGTATCCTGCTGGCGCTCCATCGGGGCAGCATGGCGCATTTCGAGTTGGCGCCAGGTCGGACCTCGGCTCCCGTCGCACACCGCACGGTCGAGGAAATCTGGTACTTCCTGCGTGGTCGCGGCGAGATGTGGCGCAAGCTGCACGGACAGGAAGAGGTAGTCACCGTCGCGCCCGGCGTCTGCCTCACTATCCCGGTCGGCACCCACTTCCAGTTTCGCTCGCTCGGCCCCGAGCCGCTCGCCGCCCTCGGCATCACCATGCCACCCTGGCCAGGTGAAGATGAAGCCTACACCGTCGCCGGAAAGTGGCCGCCCTCCGCCTTACCGGGACGACAGAGCGGCAAGTGAGCGCGTAAGTGTGATAGAGTTATCCCATTCCCGTGGGTCAAAAGAGCCAATCCGATGCCGAGCAACACCATTCGCACACACATCGTCATCCCCCGCCACCTTGTCGAAGAGGTGGACCAAGCCATCGGTCGCCGGCGTCGCAGTAAGTTCTTCGCCGAAGCCGTTTCCGAGAAGCTGGCCCGGATGCGGCGCAGTCAACTCGCGCGGGAGGCCGGCGGCTCCCTTGCCCACGTGGACATCCCCGGCTGGGAAACGAGCGAGGCGGCAGTCGAGTGGGTCCGTGCATTGCGGAAGACGGATGATGAGCGCCTGCAACGGATCCTAGGCGAGTCATGACCCGCTATCTACTGGATACCAGTGCTCTGATAGATTTCTCAAAGGGGCGGGAGCCGACACATTCCCGCCTGCCCGCCCTAATCGAAGCCGGGGCAGTTGCCGTCTGCGCTGTCAACATTGCCGAGTTCTATGCTGGTCTTCCACCAGAGAAACGCTCCCAGTGGCGGCGGTTTCTCGCCACTCTACCCCACTTGGTCATCACGCGAGAAGCTGCCGAGCGCGCCGGGAGTTACCGCTATGATCTGGCCCGGCAAGGGCGAGCACTCTCCCTCGCCGACGCCTTGCTGGCCGCAGTGGCTCAGGAACACGGCGCAGTCCTTATCACCGAAAACACCAAGGACTTTCCGATGCGGGACATTCGGCTCCTGTCATTGAGAGTTGGTTGAGTAGACCTTGCGTAATTGGGAAATAGGTCAGCGGCTAGTCCTCCGGCGGCAGGCGGTGCTCACCGGCCTCCCAATGGCGGAGCGTTGGTCGCACCTCGTCCCAGAACGCCACCGGTATTGGCTCCTGCATCGCCGCCGCGTTGGCCCGCGCTTCCTGCGGATTGCGGGCACCGGCGATGACCGCAGAGACGGCTGGATGCTGCACCACATATTGCAAGGCCGCTGCGGCCAGCGAGACGCCATGCCGCTCGCAAGCGGTCTCTAGCTGCCGCACGTGCGCCAACACCTCCGGCGAGAACCGCCGGCGCGGAAAGGTGGCCGTCTCCCGTGCCCCCACCGCGAGCAGCCCCAGTTCCAGCGGCGTCGCAATCACCAGCCCGGTGCCGTGGCGCTCGGCAGCGGGGAAGATGCGCTCCTCGGCCAGGCGGTTAATCAAGCTCCAGGCCTCCGGCACCACGGCCGCGTCGAACTCCCCGGTTTCGATGTACATGGCATTGGTCACCGGGTCGTTGGCAGCGACACCAACGTAGTCCAGCAGGCCCCGTTTCTGTAGCGCCCGCAGCGCGCCGAGCGTGCCCCGCTCGCTCATCACCAGGTCCATCGGCATGTCCATCGGATCGTGGATGTAGAGCAGCGGAAACCGCTCCACCCCCAGGCGCTCCATGCTGCCCTCGACGCAGCGCACCGCCATGTCATAGATACCATCGTGGCCGACGGACGGACGACTGACCTTCGTCGTCACCAGCACGGCGGCGGCGAGGTCGGGGCGCTCACGCAACGCTGCCGCGATCAGGCGCTCGCTTCCGCCCCTCCCGTAGCCTGCAGCCGAATCAATCAGCCGGCAGCCCGCCTCGACGGCAGCCCAGATCGTTTCCTTCCCCCGCTGGACCTCGGCCTCGTCCCGCGGCTCCTCAGGCCCCGGCAATCCGATATAAGCAGCGCCGAGTCCAAGGGCCGAAACCGGCAACCCGGTGCGTCCCAGCACCCTCGTCTCCACCAAAGCACCTCCCCGTCCGGCGCCTGAGCCACCCCCTGCTGACGGCGTGACCTACCAACGGGTCAGCGGGTGCGTCCGGTCAGCCAGCGGCAACGGCACCCGTTCGCCCGTCCGATGCGCTTCGTAGACCGACAAGATCATCTCCAGCGACCACCGCGCCCCGTGGCCGCTGCACAGCGGCTCGCGGTCCTCGGCCGCAGCGGCGAGCAAGTCGGTGACAACCAGATTGTTCAGCGGATGTTGTTGTGGCGCGTCTGGTGGCGTGCCCGGCGGGTCCGGCACCGGCGGGCACGCGATCTTCTCCCATCCCGTCCCCAGCGCCGCGTCCACCACCGGTCCGGCATACGGCCGCGGGTGGCGATAACAGGCATCACTTCGCATGATGAGAATACCGTCGCTGCCGTGCAGCTCCAGCCCGTAGGTCGGTGCGCTGCCATCGCTGACGTAGGTTTCGTAGGTCGCGGTGACACCGTTGGGAAAGCCATAGGCCGCCCAGAGGCCATCGCCGGTAATCAGCCCGATCTCCTCGTCGCCCGGCCGTACATCCGCAGCCGTCGCGTCGCGGCCGTCCTGCACCACCCGCGCCTGGCACCACTGCGGATCGGTCCCGGTGATATAGCGCATCAAGTCGAACGTATGCGTACCCAACACCATCAGGCATTGACCGCCACCACGATGATCCATCACCCCGTAGGACCGCATGAGCCGCAGTTGACCAATTGCTCCCTCCGCAAACAACTCGCGGGCGCGCTGCACACCGGGATAGACACGCCACACGTGCGCCATCGCCACTTTCAGCCCCCGACTGTCGGTGGCAGCCAACATGCGGTCCGCCTCGTCCAGCGAGCGGGCGAGCGGTTTTTCGGAGAAGATGTGGGCGCCCACCTCCGCTGCTGCCAGGAACAGATCGTGGTGTTGATCCGGTTGGCGCGTGGCGATGGCCACCAGATTGGGGCGCTCCTTTTCCAGCATCTCGTAGGGATCGGCGTAGGCTCGCGGCGCCCCGCTCTGCGCGGCGGCCTCGGCTCGCCCGGTGGGGTCGGGATCGGACACAGCGACCATCTCCACGTTGGGAACGCCGACAAACGCGGTGATGATCCCGTGGCCGAAATTGCCCCGACCGGTATGCCCGATCACCGCCGCGCGGTACTCTGTCGCACTCATCGTGTGGTGCTCCTCTCGCTAGGGGCACAACCTGTGTGCCCCCACTGTGCTCGCCGACCGGCGGCGGCGCACCGCGCACACGGGAAGCGGCTCCGTAACCTAGCCGCCAAACCCATGCCGGTCAACCTCCACGGCGGCTCACCCTCCGCCGCTCCCATGCCGTATCCTTCCTACCGAGGCAAGGCTGAGTGGGGAAGGGGGTAGTATGGTTGAAGCATCCACATCGGGTAGCGCCGCGACGACCCGGCCGGATTGTCCGCCCGTGGATTGGCACCCCGAGCCGTTCCGCGACCTCGTCACGCTCGGCGAAAGCACCACCGCCGGCGGCTGGAGCTCCACGCCGGATCGTTGCTGGGCACCCGTGCTGGCGGCGCTGATTAGCGACTTCCAGGACGAGCCGGTCCGGCTCATCAATAGCGGGATCGGCGCCAACGTAATCTCGACCCGGGTGCCGTCATACGCTGCCTCCGGCAAACCGGCGGCCAACGAGCGCCTGCAGAAGCACGTCATTGACCACCAGCCCGACTTGCTGGTGATCTCCTACGGCCTGAACGACGCTCGTGGCGGTACGCCAGCAGAACTGTTTCGGCGCGAGCTGACCGCCCTCATTACCGCCGTGCGTGCCGGCTGCGACCCCCTGATCGTGCTACTCAGCCCCTACTTCATGACCGACTTCACGGTCGGTGGCCCGGCCTTTGGTCACGGCAGCCACGAGTTGTTCGCGCTCTTCACCTTGCTTACCGAGCAGGTCGCGCGTAGCCACGACTGTCTCTTCTGCGATGTCTACCACGCCTATGGGAACGCGCCGTGGCTCGTCCATCACGATGGCGTCCACGCCAACGACCTCGGCCACCGGATCGTAGCCCACACCATCTTTCAGACGCTCGCCCAGCACTGCTCTGGCCTCGCGGCGCGCACCAAGCGGCTCGAACAGACTGGTGAGCGCTGGCGGGACGAGTCCGTCTTGAAGGCGGACTACGGCTATTGAACCGGCAGAGGCAACCGGCGCGCTGGCCGTGCTATCGTAGGGCAAAAGGAGGACGCCGTGACGAACCGCGAGACGGCCGGGCTGGTGCAGACGGTGTTGGGACCGGTGCGCCCGGAAACCCTGGGACCTACCCTCACCCACGAGCACCTACTGATTGACTTCCTCTGTATGTTCGACCCGCCGGACGATCCCGCCGAGCGGCACAAATCCTTCGAGCCGCTGACCATCGAAAATCTCGGCTGGATACGCTACGACCCGTTCCGCAACCGGGACAACCTGCTCCGCCTCGACGAGGAGAGCGCCATCTCCGAGGTAGCGCTGTACCAGCAAGCCGGGGGCGGGACGATTGTTGACGTGACGACCATCGGCATCGGTCGCAATCCGGCGGCGCTGGTACACATCGCCCAAGCAACCGGGCTGAACATCGTGATGGGGGCCGGCTACTACACGGATGCCGTTCATCCCGCGGATATGACCGACCGGAGCGAGGAGACCCTCGCCCAAGAGATGATTGCCGACCTCACGACAGGGGTAGGCGATACCGGCGTGCGGGCCGGCATTATCGGCGAGCTAGGCTGCTCGTGGCCGCTGACGGCGAACGAGCTCAAGGTGCTCCGCGCCGGCGCACGAGCACAGCAGGCCACCGGCGCTGCGATCACCATTCACCCGGGGCGCGACGAGACCGCCCCCCGGGAAATCCTGGACGTGCTGGCATCGGCCGGCGCCGACCTCGGCCGCGTGATTATGGGCCACCTCGACCGGACCATCGCTACGCCGGCGACGCTCCTGGACCTGGCCTCCAGCGGGTGCTACCTGGAGTACGACCTGTTCGGCTGGGAGACTTCCTACTACCCGCTCTCGGCGCTGGATATGCCCAGCGATGCCCAACGGATCGCGTTCGTGGAGCAACTCATCGAGGCCGGCTACGGCTCGCGCCTGCTGCTCGCACACGACATCTTCGGCAAGCACGCGATGGCCAAGTACGGCGGCTATGGCTATACCCACGTCATCAAGAACATCGTCCCGCGGTTCCGCGAGCAGGGCATCACGGAAGAGACCATCCAGGACATGCTCGTGAATAATCCCGCCCGCATCCTCGCCTGGAAGTGAAGGCCGCCGCGCAACGCCAAGGCCGCTCTTTCGCTTTGCACAAGATTTGGTGTCCTCGTGCATAATCACACGGGGGGTGAGCAGGCGAGGCCCCGGCCTGAGACGGAAGGCTGCCAACTATCAGAGGACGCAAGCCCGGCGTGCCGAGGAGGCAGGCGGATGAGTAGTGAGTTGCTGGTCTACATGAGCGGTTCGTTTGTCCCGCTGTCCGCGGCGAACATTTCCATCTTCGACTCTGCCCTGATGTACGGCGATATGGTCTTCGAAGTGACTCGCACGTTCGGTCAGCAGCCGTTTCGCCTGCGGCACCATTTGGAGCGGCTGTATGGCTCGATGCGCTACGCCGAGATTGACTGTGGCCTCAGCCTCGCGGAGCTGGAAGCAGCAACCTACCGGACTATCGAAGTCAACCAAGCGCAGCTTGCTGACGGCTTCGACTTCCAGATTACGCATAACGTTTCACCGGGGGTGTTCGGCTACTACCGCAGCGCCTTCCCCGACCGGCCAGGCCCGACGGTCACGATCAGTTGTTGGCCGCTGAGGGCACGCTTGGCCGAGTATGCGCCGCAGTACGAGTCCGGGGTGCGGGCGGTGATACCCTCCCAGCGAGCGGTGCCGTCGCAGTACATTGACCCGAAGGCGAAGAATCGGAGCCGCCTCTACTACCGTCGCGCCGATCATCAGGCACACCGCGTTGATTCCGAGGCGTGGGCAGTGCTCCTCGACGGCAGCGGCTACATCGCCGAGGGAACCGGGAGCAACGTGTTCCTGGTCCACGACGAGACGCTGTACTCGCCGGAGGGGCGCAACATCCTGCGCGGTGTGACACGCGGCTTTGTGCTGGAGCTTGCCCAGGAGTTGGGCATCCCCGTCCAGGAACGCAATCTGGAGCCATACGATCTCCTGAATGCCGACGAAGCCTTCTTCACCTCGACCCCCTTCGGGATCATGCCGATGACGAGCTGCGAAGGACAACCTGTCGGCAACGGCACGCCGGGGCCGGTGACGCGACGGTTGCTGGCGGGATTTGGCGAGCACGTGGGCGTTGACCTCGTGGAGCAAGCACAGGCGGCGGCCGCGGCGATGGCCGGCGAATCGGCAATGGCGCAGGAGGCCGCCGGTAGCTGAGGGAGCCGCGCGGCAAAGCGGACAGCACGCGAAAAGAGGGAGCAGAAATGCGATACGCGACGTTCGAGCGGGACGGAAGGGTGAGCTGGGGAGTCGTACAGGCCGGCGGCGTTCTGGATTTGCCGGCTGCCGCGGCGGCGGCCGGCCTCGCCGGTTGGCCGGAGACGCTGCTGGCCTTCATCCAAGCGGGACCGGCGTGGTGGGAGCGCGCCGGTCAGCTCGCGGCAGCGGCAGACAGCGGCAGCCTATTGCCCCTGACCGGGGTGCGCCTCTTGGCACCGGTGCCCCAGCCCTTGCGTAATGTGTTCGCGCTGGGCCTCAACTATGCGGAGCACGCCGCAGAGGGCGGCCACGATGCGCCCGATGCGCCGATCTACTTCACCAAAGCCACCACGGCGGTCATCGGGCCGGACGAGCCGATCATCGCCGACCCCAGCGTGTCCCAGCAGTTGGACTGGGAGGTGGAGCTAGGTGTAATCCTCGGCGCGGGCGGGCGGCGCATTTCGGAAACCGACGCGCTCAATCACGTCTTCGGATACACCGTCATTCACGACGTTTCGGCCCGCGACCTCCAGTTCGCCCGGAGCGGGCAGTGGTTTCTGGGTAAGAGCTTCGACACCGGCTGCCCGATGGGACCATGGATTGTCTCGGCCGACGAGATCGGCGATCCGCAGAACCTCGATTTGTGCCTCCGCGTCAATGGCGTCGAAAAGCAAAGCTCCAACACGCGCTACATGATCTTCCCAGTCGCCAAGATTCTGGCGGACCTGTCGAGCGTGCTCACGCTGCAAGCCGGCGACATCATCTCCACCGGCACACCCGACGGGATTGGCGGCTCGCGCCAGCCACCGGAATTCCTCCAACCGGGCGACGTCACCGAGGCGGAAGTAGCCGGCATCGGCCTCCTCCGCAACCCGGTCGTTTCCCCGTCGCTGTAGAGAGATCGGTCCCCCTATGGTCCCCCCGCTGCGGCGGGGGGACGGTCTCTTTCCTCCCCTGGAGTTGGCTCCGGGGGAGGGTTAGGGAGGGGAACAAAGATGCTGACATTTGAGGCGTTCTACGAGGAGCGTAGAACTAAGAACTAATCACAGCATCTGTGTGGACTACTCTTCAGACTTCTTCTGACCGGCCGCGTGCAATTTCGATGCGAGCACTTCAAGTTGGCTTGCGGCCTCTTTGATATCAACGTCTATTCCTTGGCGGATTAGTTCGTAACAAAGGTCGGCCCAATTTTTGCGTTGGTTCCAAGCTAACCGACACATCGCAAGCCGGAGGTCAAATCCAATAGGGAGCATTAATGGTTGGATTGTGTCAGATTTGACACCCGCTACATCATCAAGAGCATCTTTGATAGAACGGCCCTTTCTGAGAACTATATTGACTACATTTTCGCATTCAGATAATTTCAGATTTTCCTCTACAACAGCAAATGCCAGTAGCCACTGATCATCTTCATTCCCAAGTCTGGATATCTGATAACCTTGCTCACTCTCAATTTGCCCGTGGTCAATTTTCCATTGGATGCCCTTGGGGAGTTGAAAGATACGGCGCCTTGAACTTAGGAAATGTGATACATCTGGCATATCCAACGGCAACTTTCTCGCAATTTCTGCATAGGATCCGTATTTCCGATACAAGGTCTCTACAGCCTCTCCAATCTCGGATGTTTTTTTGCCCTTTGGTTCAGTTAAATACTCTATCGCCTTATCGGTGTCCACTATCTTGACTCCCTCAGAATCTCCGCCACCATATGGCTGATAATAGTGGGTGCATCGTCCAGGCCTCGCATTTTACCCCACTGCAACAACTCGCCATACAATTCGCCAGGAATTGCATAATTCACGACGCGCCTGGACTCGCTGGCTTTTTCAGTCACATACGAATTCAAGTCTGCAATGGTGGCCCCATGCTTCAACTGCTCCAAAGCCTTGCGACCATGCTCTCGACTGTCTCTGTCAAGTCCAAGAATCCAAAGAAGCTCGATTTCTCATCGCCTCCTGTGACTCCTCGACACGTGCGCCATCGAAAGTATTCCTCACGATTGAGACTGCAATTCCTGAAGAGAGGATTCCTTGGTCTACCATTTCCTTAAGATCTCCAGGAAGAGCAACTAAAGAATAGTAATTCTGGACAGTCTGAACTGTAACACCAAGATACTTAGCTGCTAGTTTGATAGCTTCTTGTGCAGTATGGCCTGCACCGCTGTATCGCCTGTATGTTCTTTCCGTCCAGTATGCTTTATCGCTGGCCGTAAGGTCTCCCCGCGCTTCATTTTCGAGCCATGAACGCTGAATAGCTTCATCATCGTCCAATTCAAGCACGAAGGCAGGGATTGTTTCCAGCCCGAGTTCCAAGCACGCCTTAAGCCTGCACTGTCCAGTAACATGCTGATAGTCGTATTGTGAGCGAGAATCAGGATGAGGTCGAACAACGATGGGCATGTCCGGCCAATAGCCGTGCTCCTGAATTGAGAGTTTGACCTTCTCAACATTCCCACCTACTCCCTGCCTGCGGACATTGATAGTGCTGTCAGGGTCTATACGGATTGTGGCTATGTTCGTGACCTCACTCATCTTCCCCTCCCTGCAAGGCAACCAGCGGCTGACACCCCGGACCCCAGAAAAGGAGGCCCTACCAGTTGCGTAGACTAGCGTAGACTAATCTTTATAAGTATACACCAGATGCGAAGTGCTGGCAACGGCGTGCTGGATTGCGGCATGCCGCGCAATTACGGGCACGCGCCGGCCGCTTACAGCGTCGACTCCGAGATCACCTCGCCGCCGAATACCGTATGGCGCGCGATCAACCGGCTGTTGGCCGTTTCGGTCTGGCGGAAGGTGTCGGTCAGCGGAAAGGCGCCGCTCTGTAGCTCCAGCACCGCCACGTCGGCCGTCCGCCCGACCTCCAGGCTGCCGATCCGGTCATCCCAGCCGATGGCCTGCGCCGGCCTGAGCGTGCTCGCCCGAACCACCTCGTCGAGCGGCATACCCAAGTGTAGGAGCTTCGACATCGTGGTCGGCATGTCGTAAGCCGGGCCGTTGATAGAGCCGGCATGAACGTCGGTCGAGATCGTATCCGGCCAATAGCCATGTTCGCAGAGCAGACGAGCGACCCCCCAGTGGTAGCTGCCGGCCCCGTGACCCACGTCCATCAACACGCCTCGTTCCCGCGCTTCCTGCAGCACCGCGGTCGGCGTGCCATCTCGATTCACGAGCCGGCCGACCAACTCCCCCTTGTAGCAGTGGGTAATCAGATCGCCCCGGTCGAGAATCGGGATAGACTGCGTGATCGTGGGCGGTGGATCGCCAATGTGGAGCATGAGCGGCACGCCGGCCGCCCGCGCGGCGGCGTGCGCGTGCCACACCGGCTGGTCCGTATTGTCCTCGCCGACCCGAATGCGGCTGCCAAGCACCTTCACTCCTACGATCAGGTCGCGGTTGGCCTCGACCGTCTCGGCAGTGAACGTGGGATCAACAAAGCGGCCATAGCCGGCCATCGGCGAGGCCACCGTGCCGATCACGGAGATGTTGAGCAGGGCCAGCAGCCGGCACCGTGCCCGCGCAGCGACGTAGTGGCGAAAGCCGTCAAAGATCGCGGCACCGGCCGAGCCGGCATCCACCATCGTCGTCGTGCCGCTGCGGGCAGCCAAGCTATTGGCGTCAATATTGTCCCGCCCGACGTGCAGGTAGACGTGCGTATGCAGGTCAATCAAGCCGGGCGTCACCAGCAAGCCGCGGGCATCCAGCACCCGCGCCGCGCCCGGTGCCTCACCGGGCCGCACCAGGGCGGCGATCTCGCCGTCGGCGATCACTACGTCACGGGCTTCGTGCAGCTCCTGTGCCGGGTCAATCACCGTCCCGCCGGCGATGACCACATCCGCGCCGGTCGAGCTAACCATTCCATGCCTCCATCGCTGCCCGCCTTGTCCGGCGGCTGCGTCCGGCCGGTAGCGTACCATTAGAGACGAGCGCGAGCGTCGCACACAACCTCAACCGCATGCACCGAACGAGAACCGGCAGCACTCGGAGGAGAGGAGCATGGCAATCGACATGGCAATCGAATCGAAGGTCGCCGCCGATAGCACAGTGACACTCACGCCAGCGCAGCGGCTCCATCTCAATGTCTTTGGCTACGTGCTCCTCGAGGATGTGTTGACTCCCGCCGAAGTAGAGCAGGCGAAAGCGGCGCTCTATCGGCTGAAAGCCGAGCCGGATGAGCGGCTGGAGGAGCTACGTGTGTACCGCCGCGCGAAGGGTGAGCATCACGTCTTGTTGGGGCATCTCGTGGAATACGATCCGGCGCTGCTGGCCTACGCGGTCCACCCGGAGCTTGTGCCGCTGGTCGAGGAAGTAGTCGGCGGCTCCGTGCGGCTCGAGGAGTCGGAGGCCATCATCAATCGCCGCAACCCCGAGGCTAGCCCAGAGGCTCTGGCCAGTGGCGCCGGACTGCACTTCCACGATGGCACCCGCCACGGCTGGGGTACCTGGGAAGAGCAGGGTAACTTCCACTGTCTGTTCGTGAAGACCCTGGCCTATCTGACGGACGTGGGGCCGGACGATGGCGGCACCTCGGTCATTCCAGGGAGCCATAAGCTCTCGTGGCCACCGCAGGAGAGCATCGCGGCCGCGCAAGCCGACAGCCGCCTCATCCACCAGATCGAAGCAAAGGCCGGGTCGGTGCTGCTCTTCCCGGAATCGCTGCTCCACAGCACCACGCCCATCCGCAGCGATACCGAGCGGGTCATCCTGGTGGCCGGCTATACACCGCCGATGCTGCGCGAGTGGCCTGGCAACGAGATCAGTCCCGAGTTTGTGGCGACGCTCCCGGAGGAGCTGCGCCCCCTCATCTCCGGCAGCGATAGCTGGCACTGGCAGCGACGGGGGTAAGGCTGCCTGGTGAACCGATGCTGATACTTGTGCCCACTGCCTACGAAGCACGCTTTCTCTGCGGCGAGCGCGTCCACCGCACGCTCACCGAACGCGGAGCGGCCCGCTGTCGCGTTGGTGGGTACGAGGTCGCAGTCGCGCTCTGCGGCTTTGGTCTGGCTGCCGCTGGCGCCGGCGCCGCCTACGCGCTGGGCAACCACCTCCGGACCACTGCTGCCGAGCCGCAGACCACTCCAGTGATCCTGGTTGGCATTGCCGGCACGTATGACCCGGTGCGCGCGCCGGTCGGGTCGGCACTGCTGGCGACCGATGTGCGCTGCGTCGGCATCGGCCGCGGCACCGGTACAGCGCATCGCTCGGCCGCGGCGTTGGGCTGGCCGCAGGGCCTCCCGCTAGCCGGACTGCCGCCCGTGGGCGACTGCCTACCCCTCTCGGCTCCCGACCTGCCGGGAGGACCAGTGCAGCGTGGGGGCCTACTCTCCGTCACCGCCGCCGCGGCGACTCCTGCCGAGGCCGGCGAGCGTGCAGCGCACTTTCCCGGCGCCAGCGCCGAAGAGATGGAAGCGTTTGCGGTAGGCTTGGCCGCACGGCTCTACGGCGTGCCGCTCACCGTCATCCGCGGCCTGTCCAACGTAGCCGGCGAAACCGACCACGGGTCCTGGCGCACCGCCGTGGCCCTGGCAGCGGCCAAAGACCTGCTGATCCGCGTGGTCGAGTACGGGGCGGCGGAAGGTAGTAGCTGAGACGAGGCCCGGCGGGAGCGGGAGGGAGCAAGCGATGTACCGCAAAGAGAGCGATACTACCGGGGTCAAGGAAGTGGCAGCGATCCACCAAGGCGACGGCGTCATCAAGGTCCGCGGGTTCTTCGAAGAGACGAGCCGTCTCCCCGTGAAGTTCCACGTCTGGGAGTTGGACCCCGGCGTCAGCGAGGGTGACCACATCCACGACGACTTGGAGGAATGCTACTACTTCACCCAGGGAAGCGGGGTAATGACCCTGGACGGCCAGCACATACCCGTGTCAGCCGGCGACGCCATCCTGGCGCCCCCCGGCTGCGATCACGGGATGCGTAACACCGGCAGCACGCCCCTGAAGGTCGTGCTGATTTGGGGCCAGCCGCAGGCGGCCCCTCGCGACTGAAGACGGCGTGCCGCCCGCCCAACGGCACCTCACGACGCCAATACCGATAGTGGGAGGAAGGTATATGGACCTGCTGGCTCTACCCAAGACCGAGCTCCATCTGCACCTCGAAGGGGCCATGCCGCAGCAGACACTGCTCCAACTGGTACATAAGTATGGCGGTGCCGACGAAGTACCCGATCTTGACGCCCTACAAGCCAGGTTCCGCTACCGAGACTTCGCGCACTTTATCGCTACCTGGGTGTGGATGGTGGGGTATCTGCGCGAATACGAAGACTTTCGGCTAATCGCTACCGGAGTTGCACAAGACCTCATAGCGCAGGGCGTGCGGTACGCAGAGTTGCATTTCAGCCCGAGTGATTACGAGCGCCACGGTCTGAGGCTACAACCGCTAGCGCTGGCGGTTCGGGCCGGGTTGGACGAAGCTATACGGAAATCAGGTGTGACTCTCGCATCTCGGTTTGGCTTGATCCTTGATCTCGGTCGTGACAACGGCCCGGAGAAGGGGATGCGCTGGTTGGAAGAGGCCGCCGAAGTAGCCGCAGAGGCGGGCATTTTGGGTATCGGCCTCGGTGGCTCGGAGCAGCGCTTTCCGCCGGAGCCATACGAGCCGGTCTACCAACGCGCCGAAGCGCTCGGCCTGCATCGCGTGGCACATGCCGGGGAAGCGGCCGGGCCGGAGAGTATGTGGGGAGCCATCAAGTCCCTCGGTGTCGAGCGGATTGGTCACGGCACACGGGCTATCGAGGACCCGGCGCTGTTAACCTTTCTGGCACGCGAGCGCATCCCGCTCGAGGTGTGTCTGACCAGCAACGTGCGTACTGGGGTGTTGGCTGCGCTGCAAGACCACCCACTCGCCACCCACCTCCATGCCGGCGTTCCCGTCACCCTATCGAGTGACGACCCCGCAATGTTCGGATCGGACATTGTAAACGAGTATCGGCAGGCGCGGGATGTGCTCGGACTTAGCGGTGACGATCTCATCCAGATCGCACGGACGGGATTTGAAGTCGCCTTCTTGTCCGAAGCGGAGCGATCAGAACTGCTGGCAGAGTTCGATCAGGTTGTCGCCGGATGGCGCAGTTCGTGACGGCCGCGCTGCCAGGAGTCGGAACCCGACCTCGAAAGTACTGCACCGGTCGGGTAGATGGCGAAGGCAAGTGCCCTACTCTGACTGCACCGGTGGCAGCACGTAGTGGGGATATTTCCCGACAAAGCGAACGACGGCCATCCGCTGATCTTCCGTGAGGTCCGGGGTGCGGGCGCGAAAGCCGCGGCGGTCACCGCGCACCCGCTGGAACGTCTGCCACACAGCGGCCACCGTCAGGGTAGTCCCGTCCACTGTCGGCTCGCCCACGCCGCCGCCCGCTTCGGCGATATGCGCCCGGATCAGCACGTCCTCTTCGCTCGCTCGGTGATAGGTCGGAGCACTCGTCAGATCAACCGTCCCCATAGCCTTGCCTCGCTGCGTCGTGCTACCGCGCCATAAAGTAGCGCCGCTACGGTGATTATAGGCGCCGGAAGCGTGTCCGCAGACATAGCTGCCACGAGCTATCAGGGAGCTTCGCCGGACGCAGCGCCAGGGATGGATGCGCCGGTCGAGGGTGTTACCCAGGAGCAACAATTATGTCAGCGCAGATGGCCTTAGCTCGCCAGTGAGATAGCGTTCCCAGAGCAACGTAGTCCACTCCAAAGCGTCTACATGCATACCGGAGCGCCCAAAATAGTGGCCAATGTTCTCGATGTCTCGCACCAGGAGGGTGAAGGCGCTGGGATTCTCACGAGGATTAACAGCCTGCGGGAAGTCAATCACTTTGAGGCGTCCATCCCAGTAGAGGATGTTGAACGCCGACAGGTCCCCATGCACGCGGTCACACGCGAGCCACAACCCCACATTATGGAGGAGCTGCTCGCAGAGACGGCGCGCCTCCACCGGAGACAGTGTGCAGTGCTGCAGAAGAGGGGCCGGCTGTATATGATCGCCCACCCACTCCATGAGCACCGCCTTACTGGAGCGGGCAAACGGTTGGGGTACGTCTGCCCCTGCTGCATACAGCCGTGTGAGCGTCTGGTACTCGGCTTCGACCCAGGATAGGTATTGTGTGCTGCGGCCGGCGCGTGTCTTTTTTCGGAGCGAGCGGAGGAGCCGCCTATCCGGCCGGCGATTACCCCGCAGCAGTCGTCCCTCATGAGATTCAACGGTAAGCGCCCGTCCCTGCTGGTAGATGGCATCGTTCTTGAAGCGACGTTGCTGGCGGGAGCGGTAGAGCTTGGCAGCTAAGAACGTTGCGCCGACTGCGGGACCTGCCGGGCAGCGATACACTGTAGCTTCTTTGCCACTCTTGATGACCGTAGGCTCTCCCGCAATCCAGCCATCACTATAGAAGTCGTCGAGGCCGGGAAAGGAGGTGCGGACCATAGCATCGGACATTCGTCGTTCCTCTGTGCCTGAACCTCACAACTGGGCGCAAAACGATCATATTGGGTTCACCTCCTATCTCTGTCATCTGTCGGCGTTCCGATACCCAGAGTGCCTGCCGGCCTCTGGTTTTCGGACCGTTGGTACCCGTGTGACACATACCGACTGCGGGGATGATGGGTGCTACATCGCGGGGGGGGGGGGGCGAATGAGGGCGTGGTGCAGATGCACGACCGGAGGCGGCAGACTGGCCAAGCCCGCCGCCCCGGCCTACGCCCAACAGGGCGTTTAGCTGCTGGTTACCACCTTCATGTTCGTCATCTTACACCTCCTTGTCAGTGTGATTGGCCTATCCTCACGAGGACGTTGACGGCCACCAATTGGCAACTCCACTCTAAAGCGCCAGTCCGTAGCCCGTCAACTGACCACGAGTCAAGTTTCTGCCGGCGGGACGACATCTGGAGGCAGATGCTCCAATCCGGTGGTACTACCAGCCCCACCCACGGTGTCATCCTGCGGCTGGCGGTGCGCCACGAACTGGGCCAACTCGGCGACGAGCCGTTGCTTGGTGTGCGGCTCGCCTTCCTCGTAGGCGAGGCTCAGGCGGATCAAAAGATCCAAGAACTCCTCGTCCGTCGTGCCATCCAGGAGCGCTTTGGCCACAGCAGCCTCTTTCTCGAAGAGATAGCGCGTGGTGCCTTGGAGACCCAATACCGTGCCCAGTGCCCGCACCACCTCGGTACTGGGATTCTGCTTCACACCACGTTCGAGGTGGGAAATGTAGGTGGCGTCTACGTTGGCGCTCTCAGCCAACGCCTCCTGGGTGACGTGGCGCCACTGGCGTAGCGCCCGCAGTACTTTGCCAAATCGTGTCAAGCCTTTCTCCTTCAACAGCCGGATAGACGGCCCTCACCGCTGTCGGCGTAGCCTGTTGAAGCATCACTACTCTTTCCTGCTTTCGTGCAAACATCTCGTATACCTCCTTTGGCCCCAACGTGGGGTGATATGGGCGCAGTGTAACAAGGTCATGGCCCAATGGCGCTTGACTGTCAGTCAAGTTGGTACCACCAAGCGTTGACTCACGGTCAATTGGCAGTGCCGCCCATAGCTGCTACGATCAAGATACTGCGCTGGTACCGCCATGATCCGCTCACTCTCCTCACCATAAACCACCGAGTGTTGCTAGGCTGCGGTCCGTGGCTTGGTGGTGGCTTGGCCCCTGGGGCTGCTCTTCCGGCTGAACGAGCAGTTGGCCACGCCCAGGAACTCACCTCCGCCCGCCTCCGGCAACCTCCCCTCTCGACTGGTGGAGAGGGACCGGGGGACGAGGCGTCCCCCGAAGAAGCGTCTCGGCTACCTTGCAAAGCACTGAAAGGATCACTGTATGTCGCTGTCCCTCCAGCGTTACCGGGAGTTCCTGGTGACGTACTTCGTGCCACTCTGGCCGCGCGTGGCGCTCCTGGCCGCCCTGCTAGGAAGCAGCATCGGTCTGGGACTGCTCGCCCCGCAGCTTGTCCGCCAGTTCATTGACACCGCGCAGGCGGGAGCAACGTTGGCCACTCTGACGATCACGGTGCTGCTGTTCCTCGCTGTTGGTGTCGGGCACCACGCGGCTGCGACTGCCGCCGCCTACCTGAGCGCGGATGTCGGTTGGCGAGCGACGAACCAACTGCGCTCCGATCTCACGCTCCACTGTCTCCGGTTGGATATGCGCTTCCATAATGAGCACACCCCGGGCGAGCTGATCGAGCGCATTGATGGCGACGTGGGGCAACTGGCCAACTTCTTCTCCCAGTTTGTCGTTGAACTGCTGGGCAGTGCGCTTTTTCTGATCGGTGTGCTCGCCCTCGTCTGGCGCGAAGACTGGCGAGCCGGCCTAGCTTTTACGCTCTTCGCTCTCCTGTCGCTGGTGGTGCTGCGCCAGGTGTTCACGCTGGGCGTAGGGCCGCAGCAACGGACACGTCAGGCGCAGGCCGACGTTGCCAGCTTTCTGGAAGAGCGGCTGGCCGGCACCGAGGACATCCGCAGTAGTGGGGCAACATCATATGTGTTGCGCCGCTTGTATCAAACGCTGCGGGTGGCCATGCAGCGGAGCCGGCTTTCACAGGTTATCGCGAGGCTTGGACACCGGACCTCGTGGATGTTGTTCGCCTTGGGCAACGCGATGGCCTTGGGCGTGGGTGCCTATCTGTTTAGCGCCGAGGTGATTACGCTGGGCACGGTCTATCTCTTTATCCACTACCTGAACAACGTCTGGGGACCGCTCAACGATACTACTAGGCAGTTGGAGGATCTGCAGCAAGCTACGGCCAGTCTGCGGCGAATTGACGAGCTCCTGAAGCTCCAGAGCGGCACGCGCGATGGCCCTGGGACCAGCCTCCTACCAGGACCACTGTCTGTGACGTTTCAGGATGTCTCGTTCGGCTATCAGGCCGCTGTTCCCGTCCTCCACGACATCTCGTTCCGGTTAGCACCGGGCGCCGTGTTGGGCTTGCTGGGCCGAACCGGCAGCGGCAAGACGACACTCACGCGCTTGCTCTTCCGCCTCTTCGACCCCACTGCCGGTACTATTCGTCTTGGCGACACGAACCTCCGCGACACCCGTCTGGTCGAGCTGCGGCAGCGCATTGGCCTGGTCACGCAGGAGGTCCAGCTCTTCCACGCCACTGTCCGCGACAATCTGACCTTTTTCGATCCCAGCATTCCCGACGACCGGATCGTGGACGTGCTGGATGAGGTAGGGCTAGGACGCTGGTACGCGGCCCTGCCTGCCGGACTCGATAGCGAGCTGACCTCCGGCAGCGGCGGACTGTCGGCGGGTGAAGCGCAATTGCTGGCTTTTGCCCGCGTCTTCCTCCGGGACCCCGGTTTGGTCATCCTCGATGAAGCCTCGTCGCGGCTGGACCCGGCGACGGAAGGGCTGCTGGAGCGAGCCGTAGACCGGCTGTTACAGGGACGCACGGCCATCATCATCGCCCACCGGCTCGCTACCGTCGAACGCGCCGACGAAATCGTCCTGCTAGAAGCTGGACAGATTGTGGAGCAGGGCGCGCGCGTTGCCCTGGCCCGTGACCCTACCTCGCGCTTCAGCCAGCTCCGACAGACGGGACTAGCGGAGGTGTTGGTATGACCCGCCAGGTCTGCACCACCCCAGCCCCATCGGATCGTGCAGACCGCATGAACGTCTGGCAAGCAGTCTGGCGGCTCGTGCGCTTTGCCCCCTGGCTCTTCGTGGCGAATGCCCTCATTTGGATTGTGGAGGATTTCTTCTATCTGGTGCCGGGGTTGGTTCTCCGCCAGCTTTTCGACAGGTTGACCGACCACGCGCAACTCGATGTCGGCTTCTGGGCGCTCCTGGCCCTCCTCCCAGCCCTTTCCGGAATCCAAACCTTGCTCGTGGTCGGAGGCACTGCGACGGGGGCAACATTTCACGGCACCGTTGGCGCTTTGCTGCGGAAGAACCTCTTCGCGCGGATCCTCCGACGTCCGGGAGCACGGGCACTCTCTAGCTCTCCAGGCGAGGCCGTCAGCCGCTTTGGTGGTGATGTTGCCGAGATCACCGGCCTCTCAGAAGATGTCGTTGACTCCTTCGGAAATATCGCGGCTGCTGTTGCTGCGCTGGCGATTATGCTCACCATCAGCCCCCTCGCGACCATCGCCGTCATTGCCCCCCTGGTAGCCATCAGAGTTGCGTCTGCGTTGGTGCGGCGACGCTTGGAGGTCACGCGGCGCGCCAGCCGGGTGGCGACCGGGCAGGTGACGGGGTTCATCGGGGAAGTGTTCGGCGCTGCGCTGGCAGTCAAGGTGAACACCGCGGAGCGGCAGGTGGTCGGGCATTTCCGGGAGCTGGGCGAGGGCCGGCGCCGGGCCGAACTCCAGAACATGCTCCTGAATCAACTGGTGCGCCGATCCTGGAGCCTCACCGATAGCCTCGCCACCGGGCTGATCCTGCTACTGGTAGGCTCGTCACTGCAGGACGGCACGTTCACCGTGGGTGACTTCGCGCTTTTCGTCTCCTACATCGGCACAGTCGGCGGCGGCCTCAGTATGATCGGACACACATTAGTGGATGCGACGCAGGCCAAGGTCTCCTGGCAACGGCTGATCGAGCTGTTGCCGAGAGACACACCGTCGGCGGCCCTCGTGGAGCATGGCCCGGTCTATATGCGGGGCGCCTTCCCGTCAATCCCGCACCGAGTCAAGACGGCTGCTCATCGGCTGGACACCCTCGACGTGGCGGGGCTGACGTACCGCTATCCCGAGTCCGGGCGGGGTATCACCGGTCTGAGCTTCCACCTCCCGCGCGGCTCGTTCACGGTCATCACCGGGCGGGTTGGCTCCGGGAAGAGCACGCTGCTCCGCGCTCTCTTGGGCCTTCTCCCCCGTGATGCGGGGGAGCTACGCTGGAACGGCGAGCCGATTGCCGATCCGGCCGCATTCCTCGTGCCGCCGCGGGTGGCCTACACGCCACAGGTGCCGCGGCTCTTCAGCGAGACCTTGCGCGACAACATCCTCCTGGGTCTGTCACCGGCTCAGGTGGCCCTCCCAGCCGCCCTGCACACGGCGGTCCTGGAACGCGACGTGGCAGAGCTTAACGCTGGCTTGGACACGGTGATTGGCCCGCGGGGAGTCAAGCTCTCCGGAGGGCAGGTGCAACGCACGGCCGCCGCGCGTATGCTCGTGCGCGACCCCGAACTGCTGGTCTTCGATGACCTGTCGAGCGCACTTGATGTCGAGACGGAACAGGTGCTCTGGGAGCGGGTGTTTACCCGCCCGGAGGCGACATGTCTGGTCGTCTCCCATCGCCGCGCAGCGTTGCGTCGCGCCGACCACATCATCGTGCTGAAGGATGGCCACATCGAGGCCGAGGGCAACCTCGATTCTTTATTGGCGGACTGCGAGGAACTACAGCGGCTCTGGGCTGGTGACAGCGAGGGATTGGAGCAGCCACCGACCACCGCGCGGACTCCCCTTCCCTGATGAAAGTTGACAGCCTAATCAGGTAATCTTTTGGCCCCCACCCTCGCCCTCCCCCGGAGCAAGCTCCAGGGGAGGGAAGGGGCCGGGGGTTAGATGCAATACCAACCTCTCGCAGCGCAGCCGCTACCTCTTCTCCGAGAGGATCTTGTTGGCTATGGTATGGGCTTCCTCCAAGGCATCAACGACGTTCTCACCGCTGCGATAGGCCTGGTCAATGACCGGCAAGACCTCTTCATTGAGCTGGCCATACCGCCGGTACGGGTATGGGGCGGTGTACCCGGCATACGCGCCGGGTATCTCGGCAATGTCCGGGATTGTCGCCAGCACTGGCTGCGCGTCCACCGCTTTGATCCACTCCTGGCTCTGGTAGAACGACACCAGCGGCGATGTTTCCCGCACCTGGGAGAACTTCATGTGGGCCAACTCAAGGTCGCCACAGAACCACTGCAAGAAGGTGAGCGCATGACCTGGGCGTTCAATGCTCACGTGAACGACCGCGGTGTCCATCCCCGTCGAAGTATTGGTGCCAGAGCCGCCTGGGGCTCCGGGATATGGAATCTGCCAGTAGGTTCCCGCCGAGGCCGCGTCCCGGTAGTGGCGCAGCGGCGCCCAGCTCATGTCGTCATGGATGGCAGCCGTGCCATCCACCAGCGGAGTCGCGCCCGGGGAACGGGCTGCCTCGGGAATGGGCGCCGATACCTCCAGCTTCCTGTGGAGGTCTACCAGGTGCTGCAAGGCGGCTACTGCGCCATCGGAATTGAGATTTGCCCAGGACTGCTCCGGGTTGAAGAGGGTTGAGGCGGTCGTGTTGACCCACGCGGTGAACCACACGAGGTCCATCGCCTGGAGCGCGTAGCCGCTGCGCGTGATCGTATCGCCGTCGCGAATCGTCAACTGCTCGGCCACACTATCCAGCGCTTCCCAGGTTCTTATCTCGGAACCCTTCGGGTTCAACCCTCCCTCTTCGAGCAGACCGCTATGGATAGCCAGCACCCGCGAGGCCGGGCCGCTGACCGGCAGGCCAAATGTCTCCGCGCCGGCATTGCGGAACTGCCGCGACGAGCGGAGGAACGCTCCCTCCGCGATCTCGGCGAACTCGGGCTGCCGGGTGGCGAAGCGCAGGTCGCGGAGGTTCCGCGCCTCGAAGAGCCGTTGCACGTCCGTGGCGGCGACGACGCTCACCTCCACGGGCGTGTCGGCTGCGGTCGTCTCGAGGAAGTGCTCCACGACGGCCGTATTACCTTCCAGAGCCAGCCACGTCACCTCCAGATCGGGGCGCCGTGTCTGCCACTGCTGGGCAGCGGTGGCCAGGAAGCTGTCATAGGCCGGCTGACCCTTCCACCCGTGCATGAAGGTAATCTTGCCCGGTACCGGGGTGGGCGTCGGTGGAAGCGATGCCTCGACGATGCAAGACGCAAGCACCGCGCTCATGCCCACCAAACCGCCGCCCCACAATACCTGGCGTCTGGTGAGTCCTGTGCTCTTGCTCTGTTTACTGCTGCTCATATGTACCTCCTATCATACATGCCTTCTATGTAGAGGGCGAGGTGCGGCGAGCGATCACGTGTCTGTTGTCTCCATCAGCATACGGCCAGCCGCCTACGATGTCGAGCGCTAGATCAGGTCAACCCGTTCCGCATACGCTCACCGGTCCCTCGCCGGCCTGCTCGACAGCGGGCGCTTGACCTCCGCGTGCGGCGCTACGAGATTTCCGGCACGGTCACGCCAAGTCGCTGCGCCAGCGCTCCTAACACCTCCCAAGTCTGCGCCGGCATCGGAATGCCCGTGCGGCGGCGCTCCTCGCGCGAGCGCCGCTCCGGTTCCCCAGGCAGGAGCACTTCGTCAAATCCGGCTGCCGGCGGCACTGCCTTCACGCTCTCCAGCATCCCCGCGAGTGTTGCCGTCGCCGCAGCGTGGGGCGCAAACGCGGCCGGGTCCAGCACGATGATAAGCACCCCGTTGCCGTGGCCGGTTGTGACCGGCTCCTCGGCCGTGAGACCGGCGCCGAGCAAGGACGCGATGAGCGCCAGGGCAGACCCTTTGTGGCCACCCATGGGCAGCAACATGCCGCCGTCATAGAAGTCGTGGACGTTGGTCGAAGGGTTGCCTTGCGCGTCCACGATGTAGCCCGGTGGCAGCGGCTCGCCCTTCGCGCGTGCCACTTGCAGCTTGCCCTCCGCGACCACGGTGGTCGCAAAGTCGGCGATGACCGGCGGCTGCGAGTCTACCGGAATGCCCAGTGCCCAAGGGTTGGTGCCAAACTGCCGCCGCGCGCCCCCGAACGGCGCCATACCCCCCACGCCAGGTCCGGCATAGCCCACCGTCAACAGCGAGACGTAGCCGCGCTCGGCAGCGACTTCCGCATAGTGCCCGAGCCGGCCGGTATGCCTGCAGCGGCGCAGGGCCACAGCGCCGATGCCGTAACGCGCCGCATGGTTCAGCGCCACTTCGAGGCCGAACGAGGCTGTGTACTGGCCGAGCGTATTTTCGCCGTCCACCACGCTGACGGCGCCCGCCGTATGCACCACCGTCGGCTGACCGGCAGCATTGTAGGTGCCGTCCTCGATACTCTCGACGTAGTAGGGGATGCGAATAACTCCGTGCGAGTCATGGCCCGACAGGCTCGCCAGGACCATGTGCTCGGCGGCGTGCTGCGCCGTGACTGCCGGCGTGCCGGCGGCCACCAGAATATCCGTCGCGTAGGCTTCCAGCGTAGGCGCAGCGATGAAGTACATGTCGGCCATCGTTAGTGACTACCTCGGTGCGTGGACTTGGCCCGGAGCAACCGGGCTATGCTGAGATCGGTCGTATCGAGATGGGCGAGCACCTGCTCCATCAGCCAATCCGGCAAGGCCAGCGCATTCCGACGACAATATGTGCTATGAAGGATACCAGCACGCTGAAAGAGTGTCTTCTGGAGCCACAACATCGCCGACCCGGCGCCGCTCACGGTGACGGCCCGCAGCACCGGCGCAAGCGTATGCTGATAGACCGCCAGACCACCGGCGGAGTCACCGGCGGCATACCGGTCACAGACGGTGCGGAAGCCATCAATCAGGGCCGGATGCGGCATCGTGCCGACGGAGCCACGGCCCAGCTCCTCGGGAAGTAAGTTGCCGTTGCCGCCGCCGAGCACGGTGATCTCTCGTGCCGCGCCGTCACCCAGCATTCCGCGCTGCCGCAGCCCGTCCACCACGACGCCGATCTTCTCCGGAGTACCCGCCGACTCCAGCTTCAGACAGGTAATGCTGGCCGCAGCGTCTACCGCCTGCAACAGGATCTCCGCGGGAGCGTTGCCGCTCGCGTCCTGCACCATCAGCGGCAGTCCTACCCGGTCGGACAGGTCACGAAATAGGCCCACCAGCTGCTCGCCACCGTAGGGCGCCGGATTGACCATCGCGCAGGTAGCACCGCACTCTTGCGCGAGCCGGGTCAGCGCGATGGTGCCCTCCCGGCTGGCATGTGCAGTGGCCGCGATCAGCGGGAGCCGGCCATCCAGATGCCGGGCCGTCAGGCTCCAGGCCTGCGCCCGCTCCGCGTCGGTCAGCATGGCGCTCTCGCTGCCCATACCGAAGGCAATCGCCTGCGAGCCGGCCTCGATACAGAAGTCCAGCTCCCGGCGCAGGCTGGCCTCGTCAATCGCCCCGTCATCGTCAAACGGCATCGCCAGGACCGGCACTGCCCCTACGATGCACTCTGCTCCGCCGTTGCTCACGTCCATCCCCTCGCCTCGAGCACCCTATCATGGCATTGCCGGTACGGTACAGCAAGTTGCTAATGCGATTGTTTTGCGATAGAATGACTTGGTGTCTGTCAGACCAAGTACCCATGACTTCCTGGCACTGAAATCCTCCGACAGAAAGAGAGACGCCTGTTACGAGCAGTATACTCTCCTCCCGGTGAGTGTTTCTAGTCCGCCGTGCGGAAGCACCATCATCCCCCACCCATTGAGCCAGGCTGACGGCCAAGTACGATGTGCCAATCACGCTCGTAGGACCACGCCAGTGCAGTTCGCGTTGATCGACCACGCAGAAGGTAACGCGGGTACTCCTTCCGGGGAGGTCTTCGCGGAGGTCTTATCGCTCGTCGAGGCCGCCGAGGAAATCGGTCTCACCGCTGTCTGGTTTGCCGAGCATCATTTCGGGGTGCATCATGGCCATCTGCCCGCTCCCCCGCTCCTCGCGCTGGCTGCGGGTCAGCGTACCCACCGCATCGCCGTCGGCAGCGCGATCATCTGCCTCAACCTGCACCATCCCCTCGCCATCGCCGAGCAGATCGCCACGGTGGACGTGCTCACCGGTGGCCGGGCGTCCTTCGGCTTTGGCAGCGGCTGCACACCGCCCGAGGCGGCGGCGTTCGGCCTAAACCTCACCGACACGGTGCGCCGCGAGCGGTTTGCGGAAGCGCTGGATATAGTCCTGGGCTTGTGGCGCGGCACGCCGTTCGCCTTCGAAGGGCGCTACTTTCGGCTCCCCACCGTCACGCTGCGGCCAGTGCCGCTCGGAGACCTGCGGGCCCGGACCTGGGCCGCCGCCAATAGCGTCGAGTCGGCAGCGCTGGTCGCCAAACGAGGCCTCGGCCTGATGACCTCACGCGACCGCGCGCTAGACCATGTGCAGGAGATTGTCGCCGCCTATCGCCGCGTCTGGAGTCAGGCCGGGTGGCCGGAACCGCCACCGGTGTCGGGCGGCTTTGGTCTCTATATCGACGCCGATGATCGTTCCGCTGAGGCCGCGGCGACTACGCCCGTCCAGAAACTCTGGGCCAGGGCCGCCCCGCGGCCGCGGTGGAGTACGACGCCACCGCCGGCGAGTACCGCCGAGGCCGCGCAGCGTGTCGGCCTCCTCTATGGCAGCCCGGAGACAGTCGCCCAGGGCATTGTTGCCCGGCAGCGTATCCTCTCGCTCACCCACGCTCATGTGCAGCTACGTTGGCCCGGCATCGGGCCGGCCCAGGCCCGCGCCTGTTTGCGCCGCCTCGGTCGTGAGGTCATCCCGCTCGTGCAGGCTGCCACCTGATTAATTGCCAACGTTCAGCACGTCTCATCTTCGTACAAGTGACAGGCGACCGTATGGCCGGGGACTAGCTCCCGGGTCGGCGGCATGACCTGCTTGCACACCGGCATCACGTGGGCACAGCGCGGGTGAAATGGGCAACCTGATGGTGGGTCGAGCGGGCTGGGCACGTCGCCACCGAGCACGATCCGCTCCTGGCGCTGTCCTGGCCGCGGCTGCGGAATGGCCGAGAGCAATGCCTGCGTGTAGGGATGTCGAGGCTGCCGATACAACTCGTCACTAGGCGCGGTCTCCACCAGCTTGCCTAGATACATCACCCCGATCCGGTCAGCGATGTACCGGACCACCGCCAGGTTGTGGGCGATGAACAGGTAGGTCAGGTCGTGCGCGGCCTGCACGTCGCGCAGCAGGTTGAGCACTTGCGCCTGCACCGAGACATCCAGCGCCGAAACCGGCTCATCGCAGACGATGAGTTGGGGTTGCAGGATCAGCGCCCGGGCAATGCCGATCCGCTGGCGTTGGCCCCCGCTGAATTCGTGCGGGTAGCGCCGCGCGTACTCGGGACGCAGGCCGACCGCAGCGAGCGCCTCATGTACCCGCTCCTCCCGCTCGCGCCGGGTACCCAAGCCGTGAACGACCAATCCCTCAGCGATACTGGCGCCGACGGTCACACGTGGATTGAGCGAGCCATAGGGGTCTTGGAAGATGATCTGGGCTTGCCGGCGCCAGGTAGCGAGGGCGCGACCACGCAGCGCGAACACATCTTGCCCGGCAAAATGCACGTGGCCGCCGGTCGCAGGGATGAGGCGCAGGATAGTCCGCCCGGTGGTGGTCTTGCCGCAGCCCGATTCTCCCACGAGACCAAACGTCTCGCCGCGCCGGATATGAAAGGAGACCCCATCTACCGCGCGGACTACCGGCCGGCGACCGAAACGGCTGCCCCGTACCGGAAAGTGCTTGACCAAGTTCCTGACCTGGAGCAGTGGCTCCGTCACGCGAGTGCTCGTCATTGCAGCGCCTGCCCGGAGACGGGTGGCTGGGTGCCACTGGTCGGTGGTGCGGAGGAGTGCAGCCAACAGCGGACGCGGTGGCCCGGCCCCGTGGCGACCTCCGGTGGTCGCTCGGTCATGCAAGGTGACAATGCGTGTGGGCAGCGCGGGGTGAAGGCGCAGCCGGCCGGCAGACGGCTCGGATGCGGCACGCTGCCGGCGATGGCCGGGAGCTGCTGGCTACGGTCGGTCGCGAGTGAGGGCATGCTCATGAGCAGCCCTTGGGTGTAGGGGTGCTGCGGGTCCTCGAACAGGGCCTTGACCGGCGCGTACTCGACGATCCGCCCAGCATACATCACCGCCACATCGTCGACCAACTCGGCAATCACTCCCAGATCGTGGGTAATCAACAGCAGACTCATCCCCAACTCATCCTGAAGCTGCCGGAGCAGATCGAGGATTTGGGCCTGAATGGTCACGTCAAGCGCCGTAGTCGGCTCGTCCGCGATCAGCAAGGCTGGTCGGCAAGCCAGGGCCATCGCAATCATCACCCGCTGACGCATTCCGCCACTCAGCTCGTGGGGATATGCGCGGGAGCGCTCGGCCGGTGCCGGGATCCCCACTTGGTCGAGCAGCGCGACCGCCTGCTCCCGCGCCGCGCGGCGACCCACGCGCCGGTGTACGCGGACCGCTTCGGCAATCTGATCCCCGACCCGTTGCACGGGATTGAGCGACGTCATCGGCTCCTGGAAGATCATCGCGATGGTCTGGCCGCGAACCGCCTGCCACTCGCGTTCGGGGAGCGTGAGTAGGTTGCGGCCTTCCAGCCGGACCTCACCGGCAAGCTCACAGGCTGGCGGAGAGGGCAGCAAACCCATCAGGGCCAGGGCCGTGACGGACTTGCCGCAACCGGATTCGCCAACCAAGCCCAGAATGCGCCCCTGCCCGATGCTGAAGCTCGCGTCCTGCACGGCGGGCACCTCGCCGTCGGACGTGGAAAACGAGACGCACAGCCCGCGCACCGCAAGCAGCGGCGTTCTCTCTGGGTGGAACGGCTCTAATGTCTCGGCCATCGGTGCTTGCCGGTACTCCTTTCAGCCTCAATCCATATCGGCCTAGCGGCGGCGCGAGCGCGGATCAAGGGCCGCACGCAGCCCATCACCAAGCAAGTTGCACGCCAAAACGGACAGGAGAATGCACAACCCCGGCAGGAGGACCAGATGCGGTGCTTGGTCGAGGTAGGTGCGGGCGTCGTTCAACATCGCGCCCCATTCCGGGGAGGGTGGCTGGATGCCCAAGCCCAGAAAACTGAGCGAGGAGATCATCAGGATGATGTGGCCCAGGTCCAGCGTGGCGAGCACCACGATGGGGCCGATGATATTGGGGAGGATGTGCCGCGCCATGATCCGCAGGTCCGAGGCGCCCAGTGCGCGGGCCGCCAGCACGAACTCCCATTCGCGGGCTGCGAGCGTCGCGGCGCGAAATATGCGGGCGTGATCGGCCCAGCCGACGACGATGATGGCGATCAGAAGGCTCTGGAGGCTGGGGCCGAGAAAGCCGACCAATGCCAGCGAAAGAATCAGCCGCGGCAGCGCCAGCAGCACATCAACACTGCCGACCACGACTCGGTCCACCCACCCGCCGAGAAAGCCGGCCGAAATACCGACCACCAGACCAAAGAGGAGCAGCCCCATGGTCGTCGGGATGGCGCTTCCCAGGGTGGCGCGGGCGCCGTAGATGAGCCGGCTCGCCAGGTCACGGCCCAGTTGGTCGGTCCCGAGCGGATAGCGTCCGCTGGGACCTTGCAGTTTGTCACTCAGGTGAATGGCGTGCGGATCGTGCGGCGCAAGGAGCGGCGCCGCTACTGCGATGGCGACAAAGAGACTCAGTAGGAGCAGGCCGGCAAGTGCCGCCCGATCAGCCCATAACACCCGTCGCGCCGCGCGCCATGGGGAGTGTTCGCCGACCGCATAAAGCTCCTCGTCGCGCAGAGTCCCCGCCGCTGCCGGAGCGGCCGGCAGCGCGCGGCTAGGCACTGTCATCGCCCCCACCCTGCGCCCCCGCACCCAAGCGGATGCGTGGATCAATTACGGCGTAGAGCAGGTCGGTCGCCAGATTGACGAGCACGAACGTCAGGCCAGCCAGCAGCACAAAGCCCTGGATGATGGGGTAATCGCGCGCATAGATCGACTCCACCACGAATCTGCCCACGCCAGGCCACGCAAAGATCGTCTCGACAATGGCCGCCCCACCGAGGAGTTGGCCGAACTGGGTGCCAGCGACCGTGACGACCGGTAACAGTGCGTTCCGCAGCGCATGTTTGAGCACGACCATCGGCTTGCTCAGGCCCTTGGCGTAGGCCGTGCGAATATAGTCCTGCCCCAGGACCTCCAATACGCTGGCGCGGGTCAGCCGGACGAGCGCACCCATCGTGAAGACACTCAGCGATATGGCCGGTAGGATCAAATGCCGGGGGTGGCCGTCTCCGTAGCCCGCAACCGGCACCAGCCGCAGCGCCACGGCGAAGGCATAGATCAGGATCAGCGCCACCGCAAAGCTCGGGAGCGAGGCGCAGAGCAAGGCCAGCACCCGACCGGCTTCGTCGAGCAGCGTGCCGCGGTACACGGCCGTCACCGTCCCAATCGAGACACCCAATACCAGGGCCAGGAGCAGGGCGGCAGTGGCGAGCTGCACCGTCGCGGGGATGCGCCGTGCCAGTTCCGGCAACACCGGTACGCGGTCTATATACGTCAATCCCATGTCCCCGCGCACCACGTCACCGAGCCAGCGGGCGTAACGCAGGGGCATGGGAGCGTTGAGTCCCAACTCCTCGCGTTTCGCCGCGATTTCTGCCGCCGTTGGCTCCTGATCGCCTTGGCTCAGGGCTAGCTCGGCCGGATCGCCCGGCGCCAGATTGGCCAAGAGAAAGGCCAGGAGCGAGACGCCCAAGAGCACCGGTATCAGCGCGAGGAGACGGCTCAACGTGTAGCGGATCATAGCCTGGACTGCTCACTGACGAGGCGGTGGCTCCAACTCCCAGCCCCTCTCCGCAACCTCCCCCTCGTCACTAATGGCGAAGGTGAGGCTGCGGAGGGGGAAGGCGCCATCAAGCCCCCGCCCCGACCTCCGGCGGCCAGCGATGCGGATCCGGGTCAGCGCACGGACAACTGCGACAGGCTCGGCTGGTAGAGGGTGCTCACGTCGTAGCCCTGCAATGCGGGGTGGTGGGCAAAGACGACGTGATCGTAGAGCAGTGTCGCGAAGCGCACGTCCTCGAACGCGATCTCCTGCAACTGGTCGTACAAGGCTTTGCGCTCATTGTAATCGAGCGAGGACGCCGCCTGTACAACGAGCTTGTCAATCTCGGGGTCGTCATAGTCAAAGTGCCGCTGGGCATTGGTGTCGCCCTTCGAGTGCATGAAGCGACTGAACAAGTAGTCGGGATCACCGTTGGCCCAGCCGTGGGTGCTCACGGTCAGGTGGTAGTCCCCATTCTTGACTATCTCCTTCCAGGCTGCATGCTCGACGAGCTGCAGGTCTGCGTCCAACCCCAGCGGCGCGATCACGGCCTGGATCACTTCATGCAGGCTCTTGTAGGGATAGCGGTTGTTCTGCAGCGCCGAGATGGGCACATCGATCTTCATCCGCTGCCCGCCCATGGCTGCTTGCGCCAACTGCTGTGCCTTCTGCGGGTTGTATTCATGGACGAGGTCTTGGCGCACCCACAAGTCGGCAAACGCCGGCAAGATACTTCCCCCGGGCGTCGCAAAGCCATGCCACAGGTCCTTCGCCAGCGACTGCCGATCAATGGCCATATTCACTGCCTGGCGCATCTCGGGCTTGTCGAACGGCGGTTTCCTGTTGTTGAACGCCAGGTACTGCTGCAGCGCGATGGGCCGGGAACTCACCACCAGCGCGCCCTCTTCGCGCAACTGCGCCCCCTGCTGCGGCTGCAATCCACCCAGATCCACCACGCCGTCAATCTCACCCGACCGCAGCGCCGCCACCCGCGTATTGGGGTCCGGCAGGGAGCGGATGGTGAGGTGCTTCACCGCCGGCGCCCCGCGGTGGTAATCCTCAAAGGCCTCCAGCATCAGGTGCTCGCCCTTCTTCCACTCGACGATCTTGAACGGGCCGGCGCTCGCCGGCGGCGCATTGAAGTTCCCCTCGGCCGTAAAGGAGGCCGGTGAGAACATTGCCGAGTAGAAGTTCGACATCGTGTTCGGCAGCGCGGGCCGCGGCCGCCCCAGCGTCAGCCGCACCGTGCTCGCATCCACCGCCTCGACCTTCTCAAACTCGCCCATCGCCCGCTCCTTGGTATAGGAGAAGTAGCGCGAGCTGCGCGGGCTGATCTGCACGTAGCGCTCGATATTCGCGGCCACGGCGCCGGCGTCGAAGACCTCCCCATCCTGGAAGGTGATCCCGGAGCGGAGCTTGATCGTCCACACCGTGGCATCGTCGTTACTCTCCCACGACTCGGCCAGCTCCGGCTGCGGAACCAGGTTGTTGTCCAGCTTGGACAGACTATTCCACGCATTCACGATCAGGTGCGTGAAGTACGGGTCCTCCAGACCGTTCGCCAGGTCGCGCGGCGCCGCGAGGACGACCTCCTCCTTGCTGCGGTTGCGCGGCGGCGCGGACGTCGTCCCCTTGGCGCCCGTCGCGCCCGTCGCCCCCTGGGCGCCGACTGCACCTTGCGGTCCCTCGGGGCCCGCGGGTCCCGGTGGTCCGGCTTGTGGCTCGCCCACATAGCGCACGGTCGGGTCACCACAAGCCGCCGCAAGCAAGCCGGCGGCTACTATAGCGAGGCCCCGTCTTTGCATGGTGTATCGAGATAGCATCGGTCGCTTTCCTTCCTCTGACTGACTGTTCCTTCCTGGTGTGTCGCTGCGATTACCGCACTGTTGAGTGATCGGACGCAACTCTCTAATTCTAATACAAGTCGTTAGCATTAGTCAAGCAGTTGTATCCGAGACGCCACTGACTACCCCCGGCATCGCGGCCGACGCCAAGGCATCCGGAGAGGTGCAGCACGCTGCACCCGCGCCCCGGCGGAGTGGGGAAAGGCCAGGGAGTCACCTTATCTCCCCATCATTCCTGCAGGCGCGGGAATGACGGGCCAGAGATTAGCAGGGCTGCTCGTGCCGGCGCGCCACCGCCTCGTCAAACTCGATGCCCACCCCCGGCCGCGCCCGCAGGCGTTCCAGCGACACCGTGCCGTTTTCGACTAGGCCCGTACCGCGCAGCAGGTCAGCCTCCCAGTCGGGAGCGCGCGAGGGAGTCTCCAGGATGAGGAAGTTGGGCAGCGTCGCCGACAGGTGGGCGCTGGCTGCGGTGGCCACCGGGCCAGAGTTGTTGTGCGGGGCGAGCGCAAGCTGGTAGGTCTCCGCCCAGGCCGCGACCTTCTTGGCCTCCAAAATCCCGCCGGTCCACTTCACGTCGGGCTGGAGCACGCCGACGGCCTGGCGCTCGATCAACTCGCGGTAGGAGCGCCGGCCGTGCGTGCGCTCCCCCGACGCCACACGCTGCGGGACAGCATGGCGCAAGCGCGCCAACTCCGCCGGATCGTCCCAGGACAGGGGCGCTTCCAGCCAGAAGCAGTCGTAGGGTTCCAGCGCCGCGGCCACGCGCAGCGCCGCCGGATAGTCCAGGGAGTAGCCACACTCGACCATCACGTCCACGTCCGGCCCCACGGCAGCCCGCACGGCCCTGACCCGCTCGATGCCCTCCTGCAACCGCCTGCGCCCGACCGGTCCGGCGCACTGCTCCGGGGTCAGATCGCCGAACGGTCCCACCTTGACCCCGGTGTAGCCGGCCGCCGTGCAGCGCGCCGCCTCGCGGGCCAGGCCCGCCGGGCTGCGGTCGGTGACTCCGGCGCCCATCGTCGCGTAGCAGCGCAGCCGGTCGCGGCAGGAGCCGCCGAGCAACTGGTAGACCGGCACCTCCAGGAGCTTCCCGGCAAGGTCCCAGAGCGCCTGCTCAATGGCGCTCACCGCCACGAACACGGCGCGGCCGGTACGGTCGTTGGTGAGCAGCCGTCCTCGGGCCTCGATCACGTCCAGTGGGTTCTCGCCAATATAGTGCGGAGCAAGCTGGCGCACGTTGGCGACCACCGCAGCATCCTGATCGCTCTGGCTGCCCTCACCAACCCCGGTGAGGCCCGCGTCGGTATCCACCAGCACAAACAGGAACGTGCGTCCATGACCGGTCGCACACACGATGGGACGAATAGCAGTGATCTTGGCAGCCGGTCTCATACGCCGAATATACCCGCCGCTGCATTTGAAATTACGACACGGCCGCCCAGCGAGGCCGCCACCTCGCCGCTCACGCCCACCGGAACAATACCCCCAGCGCCTGCTCCGGGTGCTCGTACAGGAAGTCGAACGCCCGCTTGGCCTCCTGCCCATCGAACCGATGCGTAATCAACGGCTGCACCCGCACCTCGCCCGCTGCCAGCGCCACCATCGCCGCGCGCCCCATTGCCGCGCGGTCCGTATCGGGCGGGTAGCCACCGCGCAGGCGCTTGCCCATGATCTTCGACGCATCCAGCGGCAGCGGCTCCCCATGGTACGCCCCGAGCAGTTGGAGTAGACCACCCGGCGCCAGCATATCTTGGGCTTGGGCAAAGGACTGCACGCCCGCCCGTCCCCCCACGCAGTCAATCACGATGGTTGCACCTGCACCGCCGGTCAGACGCCGCACCGCCGCGACCGGGTCCTGCTCCCCGGCGTGGACGACCACCGGCGCGCCAACCTCCGCTGCGAGCCGGCACCGCAGATTGAGCGCATCCACGGCGATGAGCTGCGCGGGACGATAGCGTCGCGCAAACTGCATCACCAGATTGCCGACAATCCCCTGGCCGAGCACGACGACGCGATCCTCAGCGGTAATCCCCGCCGCGCGTGTCCAGCCGGCGCTGCTCGTGCTGAGCGGATGAAACGTGCCCTCCTCTAAGGAGAGCCGCGCGTCGAGCGGCTGCACATTGTCCACCAGCGAGTACTCGGCGTGGGGGGCGCTGGCCACCACCCGGTCGCCCGGCGTGACGCCGGTGACACCCGCGCCGACGCGCTCCACGATCCCGGTCGTGGAGTACCCCATCATGCTGGACGGCACCGCCTCTGCCAGCTCGTAGCGCCGCCATAGCTCGGAGCCACGGCTAATCAGGCTGACGTGCGTCCGCGTGAGCACCTGCCCAGGGCCAACCTCGGGAATCGGCACGTGCTCCAAGACGACGTTCCCCACGCCCTTGCGCTTGCCCACCCGCCACATCATCTCAGCCACCGTCTCACCTCTCGCCTCAAGTGCCCTATCATGGCATTGCCGGCAGCGCACGGCAAGTTGCTAATGCGAATACTTTGCGATAGACTATCATAGCACCTATCAGACCAACCCATTCATACTCTCCCGACATTGACGTTCTCCGACAGAAAGAGAGTCACGCCATGAGTGATATTGCAGCCACGCACCAAGCCGTGGTATCGGCGGCCCCGCAGCCTCTCGCGGACCCCGATGTGACCGACGGGCAGCGACCCGATACGGTGCTGCTGCTGGGCAAAGGCGGCTATGGCGACGCCCCGCGTGCAGAACTGGACCGCATGGTTGCCGCAGTCCGCTCTACCGGACGCTACCCGCGTGTCGAAGGGGTATTCCTTGACCAGGGTACTCCGGAGCTATGGTCCGCACTCCAGGATTGCACGGCTGCCGGCGCGCGGCGCATATTGATTGTCCCGGTCTTCATACCGATGGATCGCTCCCCCCGCATCTGGCTACCGAAGGTCATTCGGCGCTGGCTCCGGCGGCACCCGGCACTAGAGATCGAGGTGCTGCTTGCGGATACGCTTGGCGATCACGCGGCCCTGGGTGAGGCCGTCTGTCGGGTTGTGGCGGCTGCCGAACGGCGGTCGGATGTGCGGATTGGGGCGCCTGTAGATCGCGGCGACCCGAGCTGGTCGGTCAATCCGCTTCACCGCTACCATGCGCTCTTCTGCCTTGGTCCCCGTTGCTCGACTCATCTCGCCGGTGACCTCTACCGCCACCTGCGCGACCGGCTGGCCGAGCGCGGCCTGAACTCCGGGCCGGAGCAGGTGCGGGCGACCCAGACCGGCTGCCTCTACCCCTGCAACCTCGGTCCGGTGATGGTGGTCTACCCGGAAGGCGCCTGGTATTGCGCGCTCACGCCCTCCATGCTGGATCGCATTGTGGAAGAGCACTTCGTGGACGGACAAGTGGTTGCGGACTACATGTGTCCACCGGCCGCCCGGCCGCACAAGCGCCCCGCTCTCGAGGACGGGTCGTAGCGGCTGATCGGAGCCGCACAATCAAATGGCAGCGGTGGTGCGGCTCCGGTCAGCCATAGGCACGGCCAAGCACCTCTATTACGCTCCCGCTGCGGCCGGTTGCGCCGGGGCGCTGCCGTTCTCCGAGAAGAAGATCAGATAGGGCTTGCCGGTCCGCGGGTGCGGCTGCACCTCAGCGCCAATGCCGAATACCTCGCGGATGAGCGCCGGTTGCAGGACCTCCCCCGGGATTCCGGCAGCAACAATCTCCCCCCTACTCACCACGTAGATGCGGTCACAATAGGCAGCCGCCAGGTTGAGGTCGTGGAGCGCAGCCAACGTCGTGACCCCGAGGCTACCGACCAGGTCCAGTATCTCGATCTGGTAGCGGATATCAAGGTGGTTGGTTGGCTCATCGAGCACCAGAAAACGGGCTTGCTGGGCCAGAGCACGGGCGACGAGCACCCGCTGTTTTTCCCCTCCCGAGAGCGTGGAGAAGTGCCGTTGCACGAACGTCGCCATGCCTACCCGGTCCAGGGCATCGTAGACGATCCGGTGGTCTTCGTCCGTTTCGCGGTCCGTGAGGCCCTTATGTGGTGTGCGCCCCATAAACACCAGCTCTTCGACAGTGAAGTCGAACTCGGACGGCGACTCCTGCAAGACGACGGCGGTGCGTCGCGCTGCCTCACGCACACTGAGTTTCCAGATATCCTCCTCGTTCAAGGTGACTAGGCCGGCATTGGGTTTCACGACCCGGTAGATCGTCCGCAGCAGGCTCGACTTGCCGCTGCCATTCGGGCCGATCAGCCCCACGAACTCCCCCGGCTCTACTGTGAGCGTGGTGTCCCGCAGGATGGCCGCGCCGTCAACTTGCCACGAAACATGCTCAATGCATAGTCTCATCGGCCGCTGCCTCCAAAGGCTTGTCCCCGACGCCGCAGCAGCCACAGGAAGAACGGACCGCCCACGAACGCGGTAATCACCCCGAGGGGCAGTTCTTCCGGCGCGACAATGGTGCGGGCGAGCACATCTACCCAGATGAGGAAGATCGCCCCCACCAGCACGCTGACCGGCAGCACCCGGCGGTGGTCGGCGCCGACAAAGAGCCGGACCGCGTGCGGCATGATCAGCCCGACAAAACCGATGGCACCGGCGACAGCTACCATCACCCCGGTCAACAGGGCGGAAAGCGCCATGAGCTCCTTACGGAAGCGGTTGGTATCCACCCCTAGCGTGACGGCGGTCTCCTCGCCAGCGACAAGCGCGTTCATCGAACGTGCCTGGAGCACCAGAATGGCCGTACCGACGACGATGACGACAGTGGGTATCAGCAGAAAGCTCCACTTGGCGCTGGCCACGCTGCCGGCCAGCCAGAAGAGCACCGCCTGGGTCTGCCGCGTGTCGTGGGCACGGAAGATCAGGAAACTGGTGATCGCCGAGAAGACATACGACGCGGCCACCCCGACCAAGATGAGCCGTACCGGCGGCAGCCGCCCCTGCTGCTGTGCCAGGGTAAAGACAATCGCGAACGCCGCCAAAGCACCCAGGAACGCCGCTACGGAGAGCGAGTACAGCCCAAAGACCTGGAGACCGAAGAGGATCACGAGGACGGCGCCGATGGAGGCCCCGGCGGAGATGCCGAGGATGTACGGATCGGCGATGGGGTTCCGCACCGTGGCCTGCATGGCCGTGCCGACCACTGCCAGGCCGGCGCCGATGACCGCCGCCAGGAGCACGCGCGGCAAGCGGATGAGCCAGACGATTTGATCGTGCGCCCGGCTCCATTCCCCCGCCTCAGTGCCAAAGAGATGACTGCCGATGATTTGCCACACGGTCAGGGGATTAATCGGCACCGGGCCGAGGGTCACGGCCAGCGTGATCGTGAGCACCAGCCCGCCGAGCAGCAACAAGAGGAGCAACAGCAGCCGGCTGCCGCGCCGCTGCCGTTGCTCCTCAACCGGTTGCGCCGGTTGACTGACCGGCGAGCCGGTCGGTTTGGCTATGGTTTGTTTCGAGACTAGCATGTTGTCCTAGGGAGGACCAGCAGCTAGAACTTGTCCGGGTAGAACGCCTTTGCCAGAACGGTAATCAGCGTTGGCACGCGGACGCCAGGCGAGGTCGAGCTGAAGGGCACGATGACAAAGCGCTTGTTCTTGACCGCCGTGATGTCTGCAAGGGCCTCATTCGAGAGCAGGAGCTGCTCCTTCTCGGCCGACGTGGACCACCCGGCCTCGATGAGCACGATGATCTCCGGGTCGCGCTCCACGACCACCTCCCAGGAGGCATTCTTGTAGTTCCCTTCGAGGTCGTTGAACAGGTTAATGCCACCGGCCGCCTCCACGACGAGGTTGGCCGAGCCGCAACAGGCCGCGGTGAAGGCCTTATCCTCGCCACTGTCGTACAGGAAAACCCGGAGCTTCTCGTCCAAGGCACCAACCTTGGCCTCAACGGCCTCAACCTCGCGCTTCATGGACGCTACGACCTCCTCCGCCCGCTCCTCGACATCGAAAATCTTGCCCAGGTTGAGGAAGTCAATGTAAATGTCGTCCATCGTCAGCGGACCGACGCGCTCCCGGCACGCTCCGGTGCTGAGGTAGGAGTGAATATCAAGGGCCAGCAAGTCTTCACGCGGTCCGGCGTTCTCCGGTCGCTCGAAGGCGCTGGCGAACCCGGAGATGACAAAGTCCGGTGCTACACCCAGCAGCACCTCGCGCGACGGGTACGTGTCGGACAGCACCGGGATCTTGTTATAGGCCGCCTCGTATTGCGGCAGGATGGCGTCGTCGAGATACGCCGTCCCCACCATCTTGTCTTGCAGGCCAAGCGCCAGCATGATCTCGGTGGTGTGCTGGGTGAGACTCACGGCCCGTTCCGGTGGCGCGGTGAAGATCTGGGTGAAACCGCAGTTCTCGATGGACACGTTGAATGCTGCTTCGCCGGCCGCTCCCTGAGCGCCCTGGGCACCCTGCGCGCCGGTCGCGCCCTTTGGCCCCTGGGGACCGGCCGGACCGGCCGGGCCGGCTTGCGGTTGGCCGACGTAACGCACCGTCGGCTCGCCACAAGCTGCCACCGCCGCGAAAACGATGGTCAGCAACACCAGTAATCTCCGCCATCCTGATCTCATGGGTATCCCTCTCCTTGCTCCGTATCGGCTCTGCCGATGTGTTCACCGGTGACTATCTGCGTAGCATGCGACCTGCGGCTCGGTTGGGAGCCGCTCCCATGTAGGCTGTTCCTCCCCTGGAATCGCCACCTCCTGTTTCCCGTCAGACTTGGTTCCCTGTCACCCGGTTACGCCAGCGGACCCCATATCGCTGCTCCGTCTGACACAAATGCTAACCGGTCTCAATAGCGGCAGAATATACCCGGTACTGGAAGCGGATGTCAAGGTGGTCGTGGATTCCGGCGCACGCCGGAATAACGGAGCGAGGTGTCCGTTCCCTCCCCGGCGTGTCAGCGCGGGAGGAGGCCAATGCCGTTGGTCAGAGCATCAGGCCATCGTGGCGAGCATCGCGTCGGTGACCTGGTAGCGCAGCGGCTGGCCGCTGAAGAAACGCGCCAACTCGTCGGCCATCGCCTCGCCCAAGCGGGCGCGGGACTCGACGGTTGCGCCGGCCACATGGGGGCTGAGGATGACGTTCGGCAGCCCGCGCAGGGGGCTATCGTCTGCGAGCGGCTCCTGGGGAAATACGTCGAGCGCGGCCACCAAGCGGCCCGTTTGTAGCTCGCAGGTGAGGGCCGCGTAGTCAATGGCGGCTGCGCGGGCCGTATTGACGAACAGGGCGCCGTCCGGCAGCAGCGCCAACGGCCTGGCGCCGACCATGCCGTTGGTTTCCGGTGTCGTCGGCGCGTGGTTGGATACGACATCCGAATTGGCCATCAACTCGTCGAGCGACGCCGCACACCGCACGCCGAGCGCGGCGGCCCGTTCCTCCGAGAGATATGGGTCGTAGACCGTGATCTCCGTGTCGAACGGCTGCAAGAGGCGGATGAAGGCGCGGCCGGTCATGCTCGCGGCGATGATGCCAACCCGTTTCTGGTATAGCTCCCGTCCCCATCGGCCCTTCACGCCCGACCATACCTGGCCGCTCTGCATCGCGCGATCAAACGTATGCGCGGTCCGCAGCGCCATGAGCGTCGTCGTGAGCGCCCACTCTCCGACCGATTGCGCGATCACGTCGGCACCGTGCGTCACGACGATGCCCCGCGCAAAGACCGGCGGCGGCGTCAGGCGCCGGATCGAGCCGGCGGCGTGGCCGATTATCCTTAGTTCCGGCGCAGCCGCCAGCATGGCATCGTCGAACGGCGGTGTGCCCCAACTGGTCAGGACGGCGGTAGCCCGGGGCAGCCACGCTGCCAGCTCCTCCGAGGTGGGCATCCGCCCCGTCGGGTTGCGCTCGACCGTTCCCAACGACTCCAGCACGTCCCACGCCCGCGGCGTGATGATTTCCTCCGCCAGAGCACCGGACGGCAGAACAAGAATGTGCGGCTGGTCTGGCTGCGACATGTTGATGCTCTCCCCTTGCACTGACCCGGCGCTGCCACGTCCCGTCTAGCGTGGCGGCGGATTGGCTGCCAATGCCTCGCGGTAGGCCACCGTGATCCGCTCTACTTCCTGCGGATCAACGGGAATTCGGCCGCCCATCAGATTCGCCACTCCCCAGGCCAGCGCGTCATCGGGATGATCTGCATAGCGCGGCGCCATGTGGATATGAATATGCGGGCTGCTCTCACCAAACCCGGCAGTGTAGATGCGAAGTGCCCCGGTAACCTCCAGTTGCACGCGCTGGAAGTGCCGCAGCGCCGGCCCGAAGTTGGCCGCCTCCGCATCGTTGAAGTCGGCCGGGCCAGGAACGTGCCGCTGCGTATGGAGCATCATCCAGCCCGGCAGCCCATACGGTTCCGGCATGTGACGGATCAGCCAGAGATCATTCTCGAAGATCACACCGCCCTCGATGGGTAGCTCACGGGCGTTGATCTTGCAAACGTCGCACGTGGGGTCGTAGCCTGTACTGCTCATCGCTTCTCCTCCGTCTCTGCGTTGGGAACCGGCGACACCCTATCCTACTGTTTTTCCCGGCGCCCGTCCCCTCGCGGTCCTAACCGGGCCGGCAGTCGGAACGGCCGCCGTCGGCTAAGGGCCTTCTGCCGACGGATCGGATTCGCTCACGACCGTATGCACGTAGTAGACCTTCTTGTCCTGCGATTCATACCACGTTCGTATGGCCAACTCCGCCACAAGTCCGAGCGCCAGCAACTGGATGCCGACCAGAAACAGGAGCGACGCCAGCAACAGCAGCGGACTTTCGATCAAGTATTTCCCGTGGAATAGCTTGTCGTAGATGAGCCAGAGCACGAGGCCAAAGCTCAGAAACAAGCTCACCGTGCCCAGACATCCGAACGCATGGATGGGCTTGGTACCAAAGGTGCTGATGAACTTCACGGTCAGCAGATCAAGTAAGACCTTGAGTATCCGATTAATGCCGTACTTGGACCGACCGTACTTTCTCGGATGATGTTGCACAGGAATCTCGGTAATGCGCGCGCCACTCAAGTCGGCCAGCGCCGGCAGAAAGCGGTGCATCTCCCCGTATATCCTGATGCTCTTCAGCACCTCGCTCCGGTAGGCCTTGAGCGTACAGCCGTAGTCGCGCAAGTGAACACCGGTAACATGGGAGATCAGGTAGTTGGCTACTTTGGAAGGGAGAACACGTAGCAGAAACGCATCCTGACGCTTCTCTCGCCAACCGCTTACAACGTCAAACCCCTCTTGTATCCCGGCGAGTAACTTGGGAATATCCGCCGGGTCGTTCTGCAGGTCCGCATCCATCAGCACGATTACCGCACCGCGCGCATGGTCAATCCCCGCGGCCAGCGCCGCCGACTGGCCGAAGTTCCTGCGGAGGCGAATGGCCGTATAGTGAGCGTGCTCCACGGCCAGCCGGTGCAGCTGCTCCCAGCTCCCATCTCTGGAGCCGTCGTCTACCAGGATCACCTCATAAGACTGATTCAGCCGCTCCAGGTGCGTATTCAGCGCACGATACAGCGCGCCGATGTTCTCAACTTCCTCATAAACCGGTACGACGACCGAGATGTCCGGACGATCCGACTGCGTGCTCATGTGCCGTAGTCCGTCGAGAGTGGGTTCCGCAGACCCGATCATTATGTCAAGATGTCAACCAACTCAGGCCACTGCTTGCCCGACCGCAAGCTCCCATAAGTACTGTAGCCCTCAAAGTGTAGACTATGCGCCTAGATAGCGCGACTATTGGGAGCCGCCATGAGCAAGCTGGACCTCGCTACCCGCCGCGCCCGCTGCCTCCACATCAGCTACGACGATCTCCTGCAAGGCTTCCGGCGCGTGGGCATCCATCCGGGCGATACCGTGTACTGCCACTCATCGTTGAGCAAGTTCGGTTACGTGGAGGGCGGCGCCGCGACTGTGGTGGAGGCCCTGTTGGCCAGCCTTGGGCCGACGGGCACCCTCGCGGCCCCGGCCGGCACCTATTCGCTGAAACGCACGCCCAATCCCGTGTTCGACGTGCGGCACGCGCCCTCGGAGCTAGGCACCATCGCAGAGGCTATCCGCCAGCGCAGCACCCACCGCAGCCACCACGTCGTGGAGTCGGTCTCGGCGCTCGGTGCCCGCGCTGCCGAGCTGACGGCGACCCATTCGCTGACCAACTGCGGCCGGGAAAGCCCTTTCCAAAAGCTCATGGCTTGGGACGCCCAGATTCTCTTGCTGGGCGTTTCCCACAGCTCGAACACGACGTTCGAGGCCGTCGAGGAGGAGTTGGCACCCGAATACGTCGGATTCATCGAGCTACCGAACGCCCGGATCGTGGACGAGCGCGGCATCGAGCGGTCGGTGCCGACCTGGGCGCATAACATGGCCTGCTCCGCCGATTTCAACCGGATGAATATGCCGCTCATCAGGGCCGGGGTGCAGACCGAGATCGTCATCGGTGAGGCGATTGTGCGCCGCGTATCGGCCGCCGGGCTACACCGCGTCGCGCGGCAGGCGATTGAGGCCGACGACTACGCCTTGCGCTTGCGGGAAGGTGAAAAGCGCCTCCCGCCGCCACCCACCAGTATCCACGATCTGCCGTAGCAGTAGTTGTGGCCCCCACCCTCGCCCTCCCCCGTTGCGACAGGGGAGGGAATACACCGCCGCCACCCGCCGCAGCGGCGCCAACACCCTCGTCCCCCTGCCGCAGCGGGGGGACCATAGAGGGGCCGACACTTTGCCCACTGGCCTTGCTCTGGAGATCGGTGTACCATCTTGTCGCACACGGACTGGGGGAAGAATGACAGCCACAACGACACTGGCACTACTCGGCGGCGCTCCCGCCATCACGCTCGATCAAACGGAGGCCATGAAATGGCCGCTGGTCGAGCAGGAAGAGCTTGATGCCGTTGCCGAGGTCGCCGGCAGCGGCGAATGGTCCAATCACCCCATCCGCGACGAGTTGGAATCGGAGTTCGCCGCCTACATCGGTGTCAACTACGCCCTGGCCCACAACAACGGCACGGCGGCGCTCCACGCCTGCACCTTTGCGCTCGGTATCGGCCCCGGTGATGAGGTGATCTGCCCAGCCACGAGCTACTGGGCGACCGCGGTGCCGGTCCTCACCGTGGGTGCCATTCCCGTGTTCGCAGACGTGGAGCCGGTGTTCCTGAACCTCGATCCCGCAGCGGCGGAGGGGCGTATTACGCCGCGCACCAAAGCCATCGTCGTCTGTCACCGCGGCGGGATGCCATGCGATATGGACGGCTTTACCGACTTGGCCCAGCGATACGGACTCAAGTTGATCGAGGATGCCTCCCACGCCCACGGGTCCAGCTATCGCGGCCGCAAGATCGGCTCCTGGGGCGACGTGGCCGGCTTTTCCATGCAAACCAGCAAAGTCATGCCCTCCGGCGAGGGTGGCTTGTTTACCACCAACGAGGAGGAGTATTACAACCGCGCGGTGTTGCTGGGACACTACGAGCGGATCGGAGACCTGGATCACGAAGATAGCCGTTTCGAGCATACCGGCTTCGGCTTCAAGTACCGCATCAGCCCGCTTCACGCGGCCATCGGCCAGGTGGCCTTGGCCAAGCTCGACGAGCGCAACGCCCGGCGCCACGCCGGCATCCAGTATCTCTACGACCAGGTGAGCGAGATTCCCGGCTTCTCCGTGCCACCGATGCCCGATCACGTCGAGCGCGTCTACTACCGCTCGCCCTTCATGATCTATGACCCGGACGAGCTTGGCGGCCTGCCCGCTGATCGCTTTACCCAAGCGTTACAGGCCGAGGGCGCCCGTTTGGGCACAGCCACGCGGCTGCGCCACCGCGGTGGCCTCCACACGCAGCCGCTGTTCGTCGAGCGCAAGCATTGGGCCTTCGAGCATCCGGACAATGCCGAGTCCGCGGCGCGCGTGCGGTACGGTCCCGGTACACTGCCGATCACGGAAGACCCGCCCGTCAATCGTGTGTCGCTTCCGCGGCTCACGCAACCCACCCCGGAGCTACTGGACCAGTACGTCACGGCCTTCCGCAAGGTGGCCGCCAATGCCAGCGCGTTACTGTAGGGCAGCCGGGACAGGCGATCATCGGAGAGCGAGGCAAGCGATGCGCGAGCGGCTGGCAATCTTGGGCGGCAGCCCGGCCATCACCCTGGACCATACCTACTACGCGCAGTGGCCGATTTACACCGAGGAAGAGGTCGAAACGGTCAGCGCGCTGATCCGCAGTTCCGGCCTCTCCAGTGCCCACTACGACCCAACCGGACCGATTGCCCAGCTAGAGGAGGCCATCGCCCAACAGTGGGGCGTGCGCCACGCGCTGGCCCACCACAGCGGAACCGCGGCCCTGAACGCCGCGCTGTTCGGCGTCGGTGTCACGCCTGGCGATGAAGTGATCGTGCAGTCGGCAACGCATCCGTTTAGCTGCATCCCTATCGTCGGCTGCGGCGCCGTGCCCGTCTTTGCCGACGTTGACCCGCACACGCGCCTGCTGGACCCGGCGGATGTCGAGCTACGGATCACGCCGCGGACCAAGGCCATCCTAGTCGTACATTGGAGCGGTATGCCCGCCGATATGGAGGCGCTGCTCGACGTTGCCCGGTGCCACGACCTCCGCATAGTCGAAGACAACTGTGTCTCGCAGGGCACCCTGCACCGCGACCGGATGTGCGGCACGCTCGCCGACGCCGGCGCGATCAGCCTCCAGCACGGCAAGCTCACCTCCGCCGGTGAGGGTGGCGTCTTCTTTACCGACGACCCGCAGGTGTATCAGCGAGCCGCGAGCCGCGGTCACTACGAGCGGCTTCAGGACCTCCCCGACGCCCAGTACCGCACGGTCTCCGGCTTTGCGTTCGGCGAGAAGTACCGGATCGCCACGATCACGGCAGCCATCGGCGCCGTGCAAATGCGCCACTGGGACGAGCACATGGCGCGACGCAAGCAGAACGCCGAGCAGCTAGGACAGGCCATCGAGGAAGTCGGCGGCTTCTCCTTCCGCCCCGTCCCCGACTACGTGGAATCGCCGTATCACCAGGGCTGGGTGCGCTTTACCCCTGAAGAGCTTGGCGGCATTGACCGCGAGACCCTGCTCGCGGCGCTCCAAGCCGAGGGCGCGCAGGTCAGCAATCCGGCGACCGGCGCGACCAGCATCCCGCACACCGAGCTGGTGCGCGCACTGCACCTGCACCCGGTCTTTGCTGGCAACGCAGCCGGCGCCGACGACCTGCTCTGGGAGGCGCTCGGCGCAACCGTCCAGGAACGGCCCCGCTACGGGCCGGGCACCTTGCCGGTGACAGAGGACCTGGAGGTGCCTCATAATACGCTCCAGCTACCGGCGTTTACCCGCCCGGCGGACGAGTTGATCGGCCAGTACGCGACGGCCTTCCGTAAGGTGGCCGCCCAAGCCGACGCCCTGGTGGGCCGCTGACATACCAGGCCCACACGATCCTATGGAAATCGGTGGTGCGGACCTGGCGGCCAATGAGCGGCACGTAACGGATGAGGTGACAAGCAGCATGTCTGACCAGTTGGCCCTCCTCGGTGGCGATCCCGCAGTCACCATTGACCAGGACTACTACACGGAATGGCCGATCTACGGCGATGAAGAGATCGAGGCGGTCACTGCGCTGATCCGGTCCCGCCAAACGTCCGGCGGCTCGGAGCCGGGTGGCCCGATCTACGAGTTGGAGCGCGCCATCGCCGAGCGTTGGGGCGTCCCGTATGCGCTGGCGCATCCCAACGGCACGTCGGCGCTACACGCGGCCCTATTCGCCGTCGGCGTGGGACCCGGTGATGAGGTAATTGTGCAGTCGGCCACCCATCCCTATAGCTGCGTGCCGATCATCGGCTGCGGCGCCGTGCCGGTGTTTGCCGACGTAGACCCAAACACCCTGACCATTGACCCCGCCGACGTGGAGCGGCGGATTACGCCACGCACCAAGGCCATCATCGTCGTGCATTGGGACGGGATGCCCGTAGACATGGACGCAATACTCGATGTGGCCCAGCGGCACGACCTCAAGGTCGTCGAGGACAACTGTGTCTCGCAGGGCACGCTGCACCGCGGCAAGATGTGCGGCACGTTAGGCGATGCGGCGGGCATTAGCTTCCAGGTCGGCAAGCTCACCTCCGCCGGCGAGGGCGGCATGTTCATCACCAGCAACCCGGAGTACTACCAGCGGGCCGCCATCCTGGGACACTACGAGCGGCTCGCCGATCTGCCCGACGAGAAGTACCGTGCCGTGGCCAGCTTCTGCTTCGGCGAGAAGTACCGGATCGCCACGATCAGCGCAGCCATCGGGGTCGTCCAGATGAGCCATTGGGACGAACGCTTTGCGGTGCGCCGGCGGAACATGGAGCGGCTCGGACAGGCAATTGCCGAGATCGGCGGCTTCTCGCCGCCCGAGGTCCCCGACTACGTGGAATCACCGTTCCATCGCGGCTGGGTGCGCTTTGATCCCGAGGAATTAGGCGGCATTGAGCGCGCTACGCTGGTCGAGGCGCTGCAAGCGGAAGGCGTCCGGGTAGGGGCTGCCGGGACGCTGCGGCCTCTGCACCAGCATCCGGTCTTTGCCGGCAACGCCGCCGGTACCGGCGACCTGCTCTGGGACGTAGTTCGCAGCCACGCGCCGGAAGAGCGCCCGCAGTACGGACCGGGCACGCTGCCCGTGACCGAAGACCCCGAAGTGCCCTACAACACGATTACGCTGCCGGCGCTCACCCGCCCAGCGGATGACCTGATCGAGCAGTACGCCCAGGCGTTTCGCAAGGTCGCGGCCCAGGCCGGCGCCTTGGCGCAACATGATCGCAGTTAGCATTCCCCGTCATTCCCGCGCAAGCGGGAATCCTCGTCCCCCTGCGGAGCGGGGGGGCCATAGGGGGGCTAGGCGACGGGGGCGTTGGCTGCCGCCGGAATGACACAAGGGGATTAGGAGAGGAGACACACCGATGGCAACGACATTAAGCGCTGGCACCGCCGCTGCGACCATCACCCCGGAGCGGCCGATGCAACTGCAAGGCTATGATCGCGGTCCGTCCACGGGCACCCTCGACCCTCTGGAGACCCGCGCCATCGTCTTCGACGACGGTAGCACGCAGGCCGCCATCGTCACGGCCGACCTCATCGGGCTGGAGTACGCTTTCGAGGGACCGGAATGCGCCTCGGTTCACCGTATCCGCGCCAGCGCCGCAGCGGCCAGCGGCGTGCCGGCAGACAACATCATGGTCGCCTGCTCGCACACGCACGCCAGCCCCTCGGTTCAACGGCTCAGTCACCTGCCGGGAGACGACGAATACCAACGCACGGTGGAGCAGACGCTCGGCGCGGTGGTGGGCGAGGCCAGCCGCGCCATGCAGCCGGTCACGCTCGGCGTGGGTGAGGGCGCGGTAGACATCAACGTCAACCGCCGCCTCCGCACGCCGGACGGGAACACGGCGATGCGGCCCAACCGCCAGGGCATAGTGGATAAGCGCGTGCGCGTGCTGCGCGTTGACCCCGCCTCGGCACCGGCACCGGTTGGCACCTTGGGCGGGCGGCCGTTGCCGCAGAGCGACCCGCTCGCCGTGCTCTTCTCCTATGTCTGCCATGCCACCACCATGGGCAGCGACAACTACCGTTTCAGCGCCGATTACCCCGGATCCGCCCGCCGCGTCGTCGAAGGCGTCTATCAGGCCAACGGCGGCGCCGGAACGCGCGCCCTGTTCCTGCCCGGCTGCTTCGGCAACATCCGACCGCACCTCCTGCGATCTGACGAGAGCTTCCGCGGCGCCACGGACCACGAGCTACTGGTAATCGGCCGCCTCCTCGGCTCGGAAGTCGTGCAGACGGCGGAGCGCGTCGTCAGCGCGCCGGTCGGGGCAATTGCCGTCGCCCGGCGCGAGGTCTCGCTGCCCTACGGGGACCTCCCCACCGAAGCCGAGTTGCAGGCGGCAGCGGCGGATGGGCGGCGGAGTGGCTGGGCCACGGCGCTCCTGGCCGACCTGGAACGAGACGGCAGCCTTCCGACGACCGACACGGCCGAAGTGCAGGTCATGCGGCTCGGCCCACACTGGCTGGTAACGACACCGGGCGAGACGCAGTTGGAGATCGGGCTGTCCATCGAGCGCGGCTTTGCGGACCTGGACCTCGCGCGACCGGAGCAGGGCGAACAGGTGCTGACGCTCGGCTACACGAACGGCAACGTCGGCTACCTTTGCACGGCCAGCACCATCTTCGAGCGCGGGTACGAGCCGTCCACCGCCTATTCCGGCTACCGCCGCCCCGCGGCCTTTGCGCCCGAAGCGGAGGCGGTCCTGATTGATACCGCCCTCGCCCTCGGCCAGGAGATCGCCCAAGCGCAAGCGTAATGCCCGGCTTGCCCTACCACGGAGCCTGTCCGGTTGATCCGAGAGGAGACGACTTCCATGTCCACAGCGCACCGCTCACTCCTGCGGCCGGTACTCACCGACCAGGTATCCACCCCGGGCGCGCAATACTCCCAGGCCCTCGCACTGCCCCTGCCAGGCGTGGGGCAGCTTGTGTTCGTCTCCGGCCAGGGACCGACCGACGCCGCGGGAAATGTCGTGGGCGTGGACGACCCGGAGGCCCAGGTACGGCAGGTATTCGCCAATATCCAGGCGCTCTTGGCAGCGGCCGGCGGTGGGCTGGAGCACATCGCCGAGATGACCCTCTATCTCCGCGACATCAACCACCGTCCACTGGTAACTAAGGTGCGTGCCGAGGTCCTGAAGCAGCCGTATCCGACTGCCACGATGGTCGAGATTAGCGATTTTGCGGCGCCCGATTGGCTGGTCGAGATCAGCGCACTCGCCGTAGTACCGGCCTAGCGGCCCGGTATCGCACCTAACCCCCAACCCACCCGTAGGGGCGCAGCACGCTGCGCCCGTCCCCCCGCTGCGCGGGGGGACCACAGGGGGGCCAGTGCCTTAGTCCTCACAGCCCCAGCAAGCCCACGGCGTTGCGGTAGGTAATGTCGGCGTAGTGCTCCTCGGACTCGCAGTGCTCCCGCAGCCACGGCAACGTGCGCGCGGCAAAGCACTCTTGCGTGTGGCCCCCTGCCATTTCCCCACGCCCATCGCGGCAGTAACAGTCGGTCGCCCACAGCAGCTTCGACCGATGCCGCCGCACGAAGTCCGGGCCGAACTCCGGGTCGCGGGTAAGCGCATTCCACCCCGACCCCGCCGATAGGTCCCCGTAGACGTTCGGGTATTCCTCCAGCCAGCGGTCGGTCAGGCCCCCGCGCACGACCGGCCCCGGTGGATAGCCGACAAAGTCCGGCGCGTCATAGTCGCTCCGCACCTCGGCGCTGACATTGGCCCACCACGCCTGCGCGTGCCCGATGAACACCGTCTCCGGGCAAGCGCGGAAGACGGCCTCGGCCGCCTCGAAGTTGTAGCTATACACCCCGTACTGAAAGTGGATCAGGACCGGCAACCCTAGCTCGCCACAGAGCCGATAGATGGGCAGACACGCCGGATGGTCGAACGCCAGCCGCACCTTGTGCTCACCAAAGCCGCGCGCGCCCGCCCGGTGGTAGCGCCGGATGGCGTCGAGCGCGTCGTAACGCAGCGGATTGACATGACAGAAGGGTATGATCTCGTCCGGCCACTGCCGCCAGGCATCCAGTGCCAGCTCTGTATCGTATTCCGATGACCCTTGCCCCTCGAACGACGGCGCGACGCTCTCGCCGCGGTCGTTGGGCAAAATGATCACCTTGCCGCCACCATGATGGCGCAGATGGGCAAGGACGTGCTCGGCCGTTCGATGGGTGGCCGGGTCCGTGCTCTGCCTCACGATGATGTGCTGGTGAAAGTCAATAATCATATCCCCTGCTTCCTGTCACTCCCGGCACCTCCGTCATTCCGGCTTTCGCCGGAATCCAGGCTCCCACGTCCCCCCGCACGGCGGGGGGACCATAGGGAGGCTGGCATGACCCTCATGCCGAGGCAGCCACAGTATCATCGGCCTCGCCCGCCCGCTGGCGCAGCAGCTGCACCAGCACAATTCCGGTAATGACCCCATACACAACCCCATACGCGACCTGGCCCACAACCTGGCCCACAATCACGTCCACTGCCACAAATCCGACCGCAAACCAGGCCGCGATCCTACCTACGATCCAGCCCACCACGCTCGCCAGCACCCACCAGCCCGCCCGTGCGACGTGCCCGCGCAGCACCAGCCACTGAGCCACGCCGATCCCGACCCCAACCAAGACCCAGCCCAGGATCACGGCCACGACATCGCCCATGATCTGGCCTGCGCCCACATATGCGCCCAAGATCATTCCCGCGCTTGTGACGCCGCCCACGACCCCGCCCACGACGCTCGCCACCACCCACCAGCCCGCCCGCGCTACCCGCTCTCGCAGCACCAGCCATTGGGCCACGCCGACCCCGGCCCCAATCCCAAGCCCGGCCCAGGCCACGATCCAGCCCACGGCCAAGGCCCCGATCCAGGCCCCGATCCAGCCGACGATCCAGCCCGCAACGCTCGCCACCACCCACTGCAGCACCAAGTCCCCGCCCGGCGGCTTGGCGTTGCTCACAGACTGGTCACTCCGGTCATTGGTTTGCTCGTCCATCGGGCCTCTCCCCACTCACCCCCCGCTGCCGCTTACTCCGCCGCCCTGCGACGCGATAACTGCGCCACTTCCCGCTCCGTCAGCGCCCGTCCGTAGAGCCGTAGGTCGGACATCCGGCCGCAGAAGTGGTCGTGTGCGCCCATCCCGATCCGCAATGGCTGCTCGTTGCTGAGATCGTAGTCGGCGGCCTGGAACGGCGCCGACGTAGCCACGGCCTCGCCGTCCACGTAGAGCTTCAGCCGGCTGCGCTCCCGCACCGCCACCAGTTGCCGCCACCCCGGCGCCAGCTCGCGGTCATAAGTGACGTTCCGACCCGCCTCCAGCGAGTACACGTGGCCGGAGGGCAGCGTGCCGCCGAACAGTCGCCCCTGGTAGACCGCCATGGACCACACGCGCCGGTACTTCACCGCCGGGGTCGTATCCAACTGGCCCGTAGATACCCACACGCCGTCGCCATCGTACCGATAGACATTGGCCAGTGGCAACGTGCCCGCATACAGCTTGCCGTTGTAGACGGCCATGCCCATCACTTCCTGTTCCTCACCCAATTGCCCGGTATTTGCCCACTCCGTCTGCCCGTCCCAGCGAAACACCGTGCCTGTGGGCCAGGTACCGGTGTAGAGCCGACCGCCGTGAATAGCCACCGAATACACCTGGGTCGTATCGGCCTGAAAGCCGCAGCTCGTCCATTCCGTTCCGCCGTCGTAGCGGAAGAGGCCGCCGCCTTCATTGCCCGTCGCGTACAGGTGGCCATCGTAGACGGCCAGCGCCATCAGCCGCCGGCCGGGTGTGCCACAGTTGATCCAGCGTTGCCCGCCGTCGTAGCGGAACACTCCCTGGCTGTAGAGCGGAATGGCATAGAGCTGCCCCTTGTACACCGTGAGGCCCGCTATCGAGTCGGCGCCAGCGAGGTGTCCGCAGTCCGTCCAGCTTCCGTCGGTCTCGTAACGGTAGATACTGCCGCCAGGGTGTTGGTTCTCCGACTCCGGCAGGGCCGAGCCACCGGCCCGGTACCGCGAGACGCCGGCATACAGCCGGCCCTCGTAGATCGCCAGCGCGGCGACGGTGTTGCACCGATCCGGGCTACCGCAATCCAACCATTGGGTGCCGCCGGCGTACCGGTACAGGTGGCCCGCCTCGTCGGCTCCCGTCTCGAACGTGCCGGCATAGAGGTCACCGTTATACACACACAGCGCGTACACCCGCAGATTGTTGCCGGGGCGCCCGCAGTCCGTCCACGTCGGCTCGATCTGGGCATTGTCAATGCCGAAGTGGACGTTGCGCCAGTTGGCTTGGTGCGAGGTCACGCCGGCGTAGTTCTGGATACTGAAGTTGACCCCCCGGCGGCGGTCGGGATCGTACTTGCTGGCAATATCTCCGAGCACGTCGTCGAGCACCTGCGCGGTATGCACCCACACCGAGATCGAAAAATCGTCGGTACCCAAGCGCAGCGCGTCGCTCGCAGCCACCTCGATGGCAGCGGTGCGGCCGTCGAACTGCGCCGCGCCCGTTGGCCGCCCGTCCGGCCCCGTCGCCGTGAGGTCGGCGCCACGATTGCTGCCATGGTGGCCGTGCCCGGAGGCGTCCTGCGTATCGCCGGCCAGCGGCCAATGCCCGATGAGGCCCGTATCCTCTACAACCATGCAATTCACTCCATTCCCACCGTTTCTTCCGTCATTCCCGCGTGCGCGGGAATCCTCGTTCCCCGGTCGGTGTTTGGCCCCCTCCCTCGCCCTCCCCCGTCCCGACGGGGGAGGGAACACTGCCGGCCCCCCGTTTGGGGCCTGGCCCCCACCCTGGCCCTCCCCCGTTGCAACGGGGGAGGGAACACTGCCCGTCCACCGGCTGTGGCAGGTTCTCGGCCATCGTCCCCCCGTCAGAACGGGGGGACCATAGGGGGGCCAGTCTTGCCCATCTACCGAGCCGCGGCAGCCTGCGCTGCCTGGTATTATGCAGCCCAGCACCGCGCAAATTCCATCTGCGCTGAGGAGGACGTATGATCCTTGACTTCCATACGCACATTGGCCAAGGCCATCGGGCAGCCGAACACGTCATCGCCCATCACAACGCCTACGGTGGCGGCAGGTCGGTCGTGCTACCCATCGAGCCTGGCGATTGTACGGCGATGGGCACCTATGCGGGCATGAGGACGGAGCTAGCCATAGAGGCGGTGGAAGAGTACGGCGATGAGTTGATTCCGTTCTGCCACGTCAATCCGCTGGCCCCCGACGCGCTCGACCAGATTCGCCGCTACCACGCCACCGGCAAGTTCTACGGCTTCGGCGAGCACAAAGTCCGGCTGGCCTGTGACCATCCCGACTCGCTGGACATCTACCGCCTGTGTGGCGAGCTGGGCTGGCCGGTGCTCATCCACTTCGAATACCGCAACTACAGCTACAACTTCGAGGCGTTTGAGACGGTGCTGAAGACCTGCCCGGAGACGACGTTCATCGGCCACGCCCAAGCCTGGTGGGCCAACGTCAGCGCCGACGTACCGCGCGACTACCGGGCGCCGGGCTACACGTCCTACCCCAAAGACCCGGTCGTCCGCGGCGGGCTGACCGACCGCTGGCTGGAGGAGTACCCGAACATCTACGGCGACCTGTCGGCGGGATCCGGGCTAGGCGCCATCTCCCGGGACCCAGCGTTCGGCCGAGACTTCGTGCGCCGGCACCGCACCAAGCTACTCTGGGCCACCGACTGCCCCTGCCTCGACGGCCAGGGCGACTGGGGCGAGGAGAGGACCCGCGAGTGCTTTGCCTCTCAGACGCTCCCACTCCTACAAGAATACTGCGAGTCCGAGGACCACTACGCCGACATCACCTACCGCAACGGCCTACGTCTGCTAGAGCTGGACGATTAGGCCGGCCTGGGTTCTTTCTGTAGGGGCGCAGCATGCTGCGCCCGTCCCCCCGCCGCAGCGGGGGGACCGTAGGGGGCCGGTAGCTCAATGGCCGCGGTGGTCATCACTCGTGGCCCTCCGTAGGTTGTTTGCGCGCGTGCCATCACCAGGCTCGCTCACTTCCCCTCCTCGGCGGAGCAGGCACAGTCCTCAGGGTCCGGCGTCCCTTCCGCCACCGGCAGAACGGCAGACACTGTCGGCGCTGGCGCCGGTACTTGCGCCTGGCCGCTCCCGGCCAGCCAGCCACCCACGCCGAGAACGGCGCCGATCACCAGGATCATTCCCAGGATATGCAACTCCCGCTCAAAGCGCTTGATCCGCGCTCGCAGCCTCTCCATACTCAGCCTCTCCCCACCTCGGCCTATCGCTCACCCCGCCTCGGAGTTTCAACCCTCACCCGGTAGCCAGATCGGATGCGCCGCTAGTGCGGCCGTAAGGCCGGAGTGGGCGCCGGGGACAGCGGCCCAATACCGATACGCAGAGGGGTACGAACCGGCAAGACTGCTTCGCTGTGCGGTGGTCGGGGAGGCCGGATTTGAACCGGCGGCCTCTTGACCCCCAGTCAAGTGCGCTACCAGGCTGCGCCACTCCCCGCCGGTGCCGACCTCCGGCTCGCCAGAGTTGCCCGGCACCACACCACCATTCTAACACGAGCACGCCGCTACAGCTAGTGCGCTGGCAAGACGACCGCCTGTAGTGGCACAAATGACGCTACGTCTCTGCCGGCCGTTCGGCCGGCGCGGGGCGGTGCCATGCAATGGGCAGCAAGATCAGCAGCGACGCGCCGGCCGCTGCCCAATACACCGGCCCGGCCCCGGCAGCGGCATACAACGGCGTATAGAGCACCGGCGCACAGGCTGCTCCGGCAAACCGAAACGTGTTGTACACCGAACTGGCGCCGCCGCGTTGCGCCGGCAAGGCCTCGACTGCCATCGTGTGCAGGCCGGACCACATGAACGCTGCCGCACCGCCCGCGGCCAGATACCCGGCCGCGAACGTCCACGGCCCCGGTGCGACCACAAGGGCCGCGGTGCAGAGTGCGGTAGCCACCGTACCAGTGACGACAACCCCGCGCCGCCCCCAACGGTCGGCCGCTCGTCCACCCCACGGCGCTGCCAGCATCCCGGCCAGCCCAAAGCCGGCGAGGATGGCGCCGCTGAGGACCGCACCCAGCCGCATGGTGGCCTCCAAGTGCAGGGCCACGATGAACGGGATGCCGTTGATCCCCACGTAGCCGAGCCAGCCCGCTACGCAGAGCAACACTAGGCGGCGGTTCGCCAGACCGCGCACGAGCACCGCCAGTCCGGTGCTTCTCGCCTGCTGGGCGGGCGGCGCCGCTACCCGGAGGCGGCGATACCACCAGGCGTAGTACACCGCCAGCGCCGTACAGACAGCGGTGAGGAGCACGTACACCAGCCGCCAGCTCGTCTCGGCAAAGGCACCGCCGAGCAGCGGCGCGAGCAAGAGACCGGCGGTGTTGACCGTCGTGAACACTCCCAGCGCCCGCCCTAGCCGCGGCGTCGGCACCACGTCGCCCAGCGTGGCCATTATGACCGGGGTAACGAAGGCGTTGGCAGCACCCTGGACCACGCGAGCGGCAAGAAATAGCTCGATGTTTGGCGCGACGCCCGCCAGCGCTGCGGAGGCGGCAAACGCCGCGCAGCCGCCCGTCACCGTGCCACCGCGGGAGAAGCGGTCGGCAATGGTGCCGGAGACAAGCTGCAACAGCACGAACGGCACCATGTAGGCCGAGACAATCGCCGTCAGTTGGCCGAGAGTCGCGGCAAAATCGTCCCGCAGCACCGGCAGCATCACATTGGTAACACCGCCCATCAGCGGACCGATGAACACTCCGATGTACAGGCCCGTCAGCGAGACGGGCGCCGCCGGGCGGTCACGCATGGGCCGGGTGGCCCCGTTCGACGCTACGACACATAGATGAACCGCTCGTTGCGGGCCAGGATGTGAAAACGCTGCTCCGGGTAGTGGTCGGTCAGATAGTCCACGAAGTGCGCGACCCGCACGGTGTTCGCAGCGAACATGCCGTAGTGAATGGGGATAATCAGGTCCGCGCCTATCGCCACGCCGAGGTCTACCGCCTCACGGTACGAGAAGTTGCCGATGATGTCCTGCTGCTCCCGGAACCAGTCCCGGCCATTGATCGGTAGGAGCGCAATGTCCACCACCAGCCGTTGGAGGCGCTCCACCATGCCCTGGTACAGCACCGTGTCGCCAGGATGATAGATACGCACCTCGTTCATCTCGATGACGTAGCCCAGATAACGGCTGGGATCGAGATCGTAGTGTGCCGCCGGAATCGGCGTGACCCGCACCCGGTCCGACGGCAGCGGCCGGTCGCTTTCCGCAATGATGGTGCGCTCGTCCGGGATACCTAGCTCTGCCAGCGCCGCTCGCCCCGCGACCGGTGCGGCAAACTGTGCCGCCGGCGAGGCCGCGGCGAGCGCGGGGATCGTGCCGGGGTCCAGGTGATCGGCATGGTCATGGGTGATGAGCACGAGGTCGGCGTTGGTCACGTCCGCAGGTCGCAGCGGCGGCTGCCACAGGCGGGGCATCGGCCGGCCCTCGCGCTCCATCAGCGCCTCCAAATGCCCCGACAGAAACGGATCAACGTACACCATTCGGTCGCCCTTGAGCGCGATGCTGGCCTGACCGAGGTTCCACAACGCAACCACCCCCGGTCCTAGCCCGGTCGCGGCCATCTCGGCAATCAGGTCGGCGCCCCGCGGACGCTGGCGGTGCGGTTGGGTCATCGCAGCTCTCCACTCGTAATACGTGAGCGCCGTGCTCCGGACAGACAGAGGCACAGCACGCTACGCCCGTCCCCCCGCTGGGCGGGGGGACCATATGGGGCCCACACCCCACTTGGTCTCTCCCTACCCGCCGCCGTCCCGGAACCGTTCCACCGGCGGCATCACTGGGGCCACCGCCGCGCCATTGCGCCTCACGCCCGCGGGGGCCGGGGCCGGGGCTATGGGCGCAACCGGCTCCTGCCGCCGGGACGGATCAACAATCCCGGCCAGGACATGATGAATATGGACCGCCTCACCGACCGTCTCCGGGTCGAAGGTGAGGTGGCTGGGCAGCAGCATAAACGGGTAGGACTGATCGCCACCGACCGCCGCATGACAGCCGGCCTGCTGCTCGAACGCATAGGTATGCACCTCCGAGTCCCGGCCCCGGCGCCCAGCCGGGCGCCAGATGTCCGCCAGGCAGATGATGTCCCCGCAGGCCTCCATGCGGGCAAAGCTGATGAGCTGGCGCAGCACGATATCCGGCTCTTCATAGCGCAGCAGGGGGTTGGCGCCCTCTTGGGACAAAATCAAGTCCTTGAGCGGCTGCTGCCAGATGCTACGCAGCCCCTCCTCGTCATTCAACGGCAGTCGGAGCCGCAACGACCCTTCGTGCCCCACAACAGCCAGCGCCGCCTCCTCGCGGATAATGACGAGCGCAATCCCCTCCTGCGCCGCCAGCACAGCCAGGAAACCGGGTGCCAGTTGCTCGATCTCGGCGCGATACAGCCGCCGCTCAAATCCGCGCACCCAAATCTGGGCCAGCGAGCCACAAGGAACCACCAGCACGTGTGGGCGGGCCTGGAGTTCTCCGGGGTCCACAAAGAAGCGCTCGCCGAGCTTGATCGCCCCGGCGCTGCCCAACTCGAGAATCATCGCGCCAATCCGGCCCCAGGTATTCAGCCAGCCGGCGCCCTGCCGGGGCAGTCGGCGGCGGGTAATCCAGCCGGCTTGCTGCGGCGAAGGGTAGCGTGACTTGGTATTCCACCACCGCGTCACCCAGTCCTCCAGGCTTTCACCAAATGCCTGCGCGAAAGGCCGTGCCGGAGTCATCCCATGGTCACTCAGCACCACGATGTCGTACTGCCGCTCACACCGCTGCCGGGCCTCGAAGATTTTGCCGATGGCGCTGTCAATCCCACGCAGGGAGCGCAGTGCCGTGCGCGCCGTGGGCCCGCTCCGATGACCGAGTATGTCGTAGCCGATGAAGCAGCTATAGATCACCGGCACGCCGCGCAGCATGTCCAGCCGCGTGCCGGTGGCGACGATCTCGCGCGGGAGGATGTTCAGCAGCAGGCGGATGAAGGGAAACGCATCGAGGCCGAAGCGGCGATGGCGCTTCAGCAAACTCCACACCGTATCCTCAACCTCCTGCACCATCTCCCAAGCGGCATCGAAGAGAAAGCGGAGCACCTTGCCGGGGTTGAGCAGCAAGATAATGAGCGAGCATAGCAGCGCCTGGCCGGGGCGATACCAGTGGGCGCTGGTGCCGGCGATTGTCAGCACGTTCCAGCGTGCCCCACCGGAGATGATGCTGGCGTAGCTACTGCCACCCGTTAGTAACCCGCGATGAGTCGCCGCCAGGCGCCGCTCCTCGCGGCGCATATCCACCGGATTGGCCCCGACAATCCGCTTCTGGGTGGCGCGGTCAAACCAATAGAAGCCGACGATGCCGTCGGTCGTCCCGTAGAGCAACCCACTCTGCGCGGCCGGCGTATCGGCCACCAGCCCGCAGCGCCAGCGATAGCGCCGATAGAGGTCGCGGTCGAGCAAATCGCGCAGGAACGGCATATAGCCTTGGCGCAGGGCGGAGCGGAGGTGATCGTGGCCCAGGCCGTCAATCTCGATGAATACCGTGCCTCGTTTGCCGGCCACTCCCGGTTCGGGGTGCATCCCCAGCAGACGCGCCAGTAGCAGGTACCGACCTTGCAAAAACCATACCGACCAACGCCGGACACGGTGCCGCACATGCGCGATACAAGTCGAAATCATCGGCTCGAAAGGAAGCGTTCCGTATGCACCACTACGCTAACTGGCGGACCAGCTCTGCATATTCATCGGCCAGCAGGCTCGCCTGCTGCGGCGAGGGCGCCTCGGTATAGATGCGGAAGAGTGGCCGGTCCGGGTCCGGGAGCACCAGGCTCCATTGATCGTCCAGATCGAAGCGCACACCGTCAATCTGCGCGACATCCCGGTTGCGGTTGTGCTCGCGGGCGCGCTGATGGAGAGCACGCATCACCGTCCCCTTCAATTCCCACGGACTTTCGACCTCAGCGTGACCCAGGTGAAACGGCGGCAGCGCGGCGATGACCTCCGAGAGACTGACGCCTTCCTGCGTGAGGTGTTGCAGCAAGCGCACGCTGGCCATCATTGCATCGAAACCGGGGTGGAATTCAGGGAAGATATAGCCCCCTTGACCATCACCGAGGAGGGCCGGTGGATCGGCCGTCGCGCCGGTAGCCATGAGCACATCCGGCGTTGCACGGGTGCGACACACGTGGCCGCCCAACTCGTTGGCCAAGCGCTCGAAGATGAGCGGCGCCGTGACGGGCACGCCGACCGTGGCGCCGGGCATGGTGCGCCACACTAGCACGGCAAAGGCGGCCAGCGCGGCCATGCCGGCCAGCTCCTGTCCCAGCTCGTCTACAAGGGTAATGGTCTTGCCGTCGTGGTCAACCAGGCCCCCAAAGGTGGCGCCGACGGTAGCGGTGATCTGGGCGAGCTGGCGGCGGTCGCGCTCAACGTCAGGCAAGCTACGCACGCTGAAGGGCTGGCCGGTGGCGGCGTTGATCGGGATAGAATCCACGCCCAACGTTGCCAGCAACGGCTGCAAGATGGCCGAGGCCGTGCCGAGGTTGTAGTCCAAGACCAAGCGCCCCCCATTGCGGCTGAGGACCTCTTCCGCGATGTGGCGGCGAAACGCCTGGCGATAGCGTAGCGCCACCGGATCGCCAATGACGGTGATACTGCCGATTTCTTCGGGCGGCACGCGGCGGAAGTCCTCGCGGAAGAAGACCGTCTCGACCTTGCGCTCGGCACTCTTCGGGCTATTCAGCCCATCGCTATCGAGAATCTTGATGTCCACCATCCGACGGTCGTGGGGTGAGGTCCGCACGTGAATCCCGCCGGCAACCGCGGACTGCTGCGTCTCGTAGCGGGCGACGGGGATGGGCTGACTGCCAATATCGAGCACGTCCACCGCCGCCGAAGGCAACCCGGAGATGAGCGCCCGCTTCAACATGCGGGCCGGGCGAGAGAGATCGCGGTTGACGGTGACGCGAGCGCCCATAGGCAGCGTCGAGCCGTAGGCGGCGCCAAGCCGCGCCGCGAACTCGGGGACCAGCTCGACGTTGGAGAGCCCGGTGACACCGGAGCTACTGAAGATAGTGCGGCGCCCCTGCTGGCCCCAGATGATACTCTGGCTCACGGTGGCACCATCGTCCACCACCTTGTCCGGCCACAGCTTGACCTTGGGCCGGATGATCGCACCCTCGCCCAGCGTACACCCGTCTCCGACGACGGCGCCCTCGAACACCGCCGCACCGTTCTTGAGCAGGCATTGGCGGCCGATCAGCGCCCCGTGGAGATTCGTGCCGGTGCCGAGATAGCAGTTAGCCCAGATCACCGAGCGATCAATATGCACTCGCGGCTCGACAATCGTATAGTCGCCGATGACGGTCGGTCCGTGGACAACCGTGTCCGCGCGGACTTCGACGTTCTTGCCGAGGTACACCGGGCCATAGAGCCGGGCACTCGGGTCAAGGCTCGGCCGGCTGTCCGGGGTGATCCAGAGATTGCGCTCCTGCACGACACCGGACATGTCGAGACCGGCCTGGCCGTGGAGCATATCGGCATTGCTCCGCATATATTCGCCCAGGTCCCCGATATCCCGCCAGTATCCTTCGGCTACATAGCCGACCATCGGATCGCCGTTCTGCAGCAACTGCGGAAAAACGTCTTGGCTCCAATCCACCGGCTTGTTCTTGGGAACGTAGCGGAAAATCCCCGGGTCGAGGACGTACATCCCCGTGTTGACCGTATCGCTGAAGACCTCGCCCCAACTCGGCTTCTCCAGGAACTGAGTCACCCGATGATCTTCACCGAGAATCACCATCCCATATTCCAACGGATTGGGGACCCGATGGAGGACCAGGGTAGCCAACGCCTGCTGCTGCCGGTGGAAGGCTATCGCCGCCTGGAGGTCGAAATCGGTCAGCGCATCGCCGCTGATGACCAGGAAAGGTTCCGTCAGCAGGTCGGCGGCATGCCGCACACTGCCGGCGGTGCCGAGGGGCGCTTCCTCGATAGAGTAGGTAATCGAGACGCCGAAATCCTGCCCCCCGCCGAAATAGTCCTGAATCAAGTTACCGAGGTATTGGACCGTGACCACGATCTCGGTAATACCGTGCCGCCGCAGCAGCCCGAAAATGTGCTGGAGCATCGGAACGTTGAGGATCGGCACCAGCGGTTTCGGCCGGCCGATGGTCAGGGGACGGAGCCGCGATCCCTCGCCGCCGGCCATCACGACTGCCTTCATGGCTACCCCCGTGGGTTCCGCCTGTCCTCTGCCCAACGCGACGCGGTGCCTCAACCTAACATGGTACTCCGAAGTCTCCGGTTGGGCAACGCGCCCGGCTGCTGACACCAACGGCGTTACACGACTGTCACACGCCCGGCGTTACGCCGCCGGGCTACGGTATGCTGTAGCAGGCGGCGTGGGGGGCTTCACCGCCGGTAGCCGCCGAGTGCGAAGGACTCCCATCCTTAAGGAGAAACGTATGGACAACCTGGTAGCGCGGCTGAACACGACGTACTTCGACGGACAGCTCTCGCCGGCGGTGCTGGCAGCACTGGCCGGCCTGCCGCAGCAGAGCGCCGAAGTGCAGGCTGTCGCGGAGCGCATGTGCAAGTACATGAGCGTAGCACGCTTCGGAGCCGCCAACTTCTCGGACTCGCTCGCCTTCATTATCGGCACGATCTTCCCGGGACTGGTCCCCGGCGCCTGGGGCGGCATGGTCCCGCCGATCACCCACCCCGGGCGGCACGAGAAGATTGATACCTATATTGATGACACGCCCTGGAGGGAGACCACTACGGAGCCGACTTTGCTCGACATCGGCTGCGGCTTTCCCCCGGCGACGACCGTCGAGACGGCGACACGTCTGCCTGGCTACCGCATCATGGGGCTGGACCCGCTTCTCCCGTATTACATCGTCTATGACGAGCAGGGAGATTACGCCACGTTCGATCAGGAAGGCACGCTGGAGTATTTCCAGGCGGGAATTCCCGACGCCGAGCGCTACGCTGCCTTGCTCCAGGACGCCGCCGCGACCGCAGCGCGTTTTACGCAGTTGCAGCGTCAACTGGGGGCCTCGCTGCCGGCGGGCGATGCAGAGACGCTGGCCACCGTGGAGCAGGACGGCGCGAGGCTGGTGAAGTATGCGGTTGGCGAGTACGAGCGCCCGAACCTATCGTTCCGGCGCGGCGCGATTGGGGACAGTGGTGTTGGCGATCTCGATGTTGTCCGCTGCTTCAACGTGCTCATGTACTTCGACCGCCCTTTCCGTCAGATGACCGTGGACTGGGTCGGCGGGGTGCTCAAGCCGGGTGGGGTCTTCCTGTGCGGCTTGAACTGGCACCGCTCCAGCGAAAGTCGGTACTCCGTCTACCGACGCGAGGAGGAGGGCATCGCCGCCAAGGAGTTTGCCTTTAGTATCGAGAACATCCGTCCGTTCACTACGCCGGTGCCATGGTATTCCATCTACGATGACGAGTACGACACCGGCCTGTTGGCCCAACTGGTCGGCCTCCTCCGCTCCCATGACGCTTTCCGGCAAGATTTCGACACGCGGCTCGACCAACTGCTCGCGGAGCATGGTCTGTTTGATCGTGACGAAGCCGGCTACCTTCGTTACGCCAGAGAGGGGCTGGACCCGGAGGCGATGGAACTGGGCGTCGAAGTCGGCGAGCAACTGGATCGAGAAGGCTACGTCGAGCGGGCAGTGGCCATCTTGCAGCAGTCGGGCTACACCGCCTGGCGCAACTGCGTCGGCCACGTCGCCATTGACCCCACCGGAATCGAGGTCCCACCATTGGCCTGAGCCGGCCAGCCGTGCCTCACCCACGCCGCCTCGCCAGTCATTCCCGCGCAGGCGGGAATCCACGCGCCCTAGGGCTAGGCCGCCGCCGGCTGCGCCGCGCCGCGGCCGGCCAGCAACGCGCCACCCAGACCGAGCGCCGTGGCCAAGCCGGTGACTATCCAGCCGACGTAGGGGATGGCTCCCAGCACCGCGAGCACGATCAGTCCGATCACCAGTGCCAAGAAGCCGGTTGTGCTGAAGCGCCCTGTCAGCAGGCGCCCGATCAGCAAGGCCACGAACACCGGGCTGATGTAGAGTGCCAGCGCATAGAAGCCCAGCCCAGCGAGTGGCAATGGGATGGTGGCAAGGACGCCACCGGCACCGAAGACCAGACCGAAGATCACCAGCACTATGCCGCCCACGACGAGAATCGCAGGCACGGTGGCAATGCCCACCAGCACACCCATCAGCAGGCTGGCCCAGGGTCGCCGCATCATCTGAGTCGTGGCACGCTCCATCCAGCCACGACCCGCGGCGAGGAGTAAGAGGCCGAGCAGCGCCAGCACCACGATCCGCGCCACGCTCCCGCGGACCGTATCGCGGACGGCCTCGCCGGTGTCGACCGAGAAGTCGGCCCGCGCCGCCTCGCGCACCACCTGCCCCGTCACGGTGCCGGCGGCTACCTGCGCTTCGTTATTGCTGCGATATCGCAGGTCGCCGTTGATCCACGCACTCGGCTCGACCACCAGATTGTTGACCTCGACGTCTACGCCCTCACCGACGGCAGCCGCCAGACGCAGCGTATCAGCGCCCCCCAGCACCCGCCGCCCGACATCGCCGGCGAGCGTGATCTCGCTGGCACCGAAGAGGGCGTCCTCGCCGACACTCCCGGCGTCCGTGACCTCGACCGTTTGGCCCAAGACGATCAGATCGCGGCCGACCGATGCGGCAATGACGACCTCCTGCCCAGCGACGCGGACCCCGCCTTCAATCGGCCCCTCGATCTCGATGCGCGTGCCGGCGGCATTCACGCTGCCGTTGACCGTCCCGCGAATGGTGATTGTCGTGCCGGCGGCGAACACATCGCCGTTGACCGTACCCTCAATGATGATGGTCTGTCCGCCGACGAACAGGTCCCCGTCTATGGTTTCGTCGGCGCCGATCCGTACCGTGTCTTCATCGCCGCGAAACTCGGCGGCATGAGCCGGTGATGCAAAAAGCACGAGCGCCAGCAGCCCCAGCACGATAGCGACCCATTGGAGCTTCATCGGCCGCCGCGCGAGCATGTTACGAGTCATTCCATCCCTCCACTGCTCTGACCTGCACAGCGCAGCGCCGGTTTCAACTACCGGCCCAGCCGCCGCGCCCGGCCCAGCCGTCATTCCCGCGAACGCGGGAACCCAGGGGCCACGACTTCCCGCCTCACCCCGGACCGCCGTCGGGCGGCGGCGCCGCAATGGCCAGCCAGACCGCACCGGCCCCCGCGAACAGCAGCCCCATGCCCGCCGTGACAGCCGCGCCGCCGCGCCCGACCGCCAGGATCACCACGCCGCCAACTACGGCCAGCAATCCGACGACGGCGCACAGCCAGCGCGTGCGCTGGCCGAGCACAATGTCCGGCCCAGAAGTATCCATGCTGTTCTATAACTGGATGACTACCGTCTCCTCCCGCTACTCATCGTCGAACCAGACGGGCTGGGTGAACAGCCGCCGCCCGTCGTCGTCTGCTGCCTCGATCCGCACGTACCGCTCCGCTGCGGGCACCTGGTAGTGCCCGGCCGCCGCGTAGACGCAATGCAAGATACGGCCCTCGGCGCCGATGAAGTGCAGCTCCTCCGCGTCGGTGACGGCGGCTGTGATCTCCTGGCCGTCGCGCTGCAGGTGACTCAGCCGCGCGCGGCAGCCCGATTCGAGGGCGTAGCACGCGCCCCGTCGCAGCCCGGCCACAATGGCCGCAGTCGTAAGCGCCGCGGCCTGCACCAGCGTCGCGCCATAGCGCCCGATGTTCGTCACTTCATGCGCGTCGTTGGTCAGGACACCGTAGACTCGCTGCCCCCGGCTCAAGACGGTATCCCAGAGGTGAAGACTGCCCTCGATACCGTGGTTGCGGGGGTTCAGCTCCATGTGCGTCGCGCCGTGCCCGATGGCCGCGCACACATCGTCCGCCGACCAGTGGCGCTCCGGCGCCCCGGCCAGCGGATGATTGACTACGATGAGCGGCGGCCGGGCGAGTTGGCGTAGCTGTCCGAAGATCGGCCATGTCGGTGCATGCCTCTCGACGGGCGCTCGCAGGGGAAAGGCGCCCACGTGAACGGGCTTCCCGTTGGCCGCGTCTGCCCCGTCCGCCGCGGCGCCGGGGATAGTCAGGCTCATCTCCGAGCCGCCGACGAGCAGCAGCGGGCGGGCAGCTTCCGTCCGGTCCGGCGGATAGCACAGACTGTCCGGCCCGCAGTACGGCGCCTGCTGGTGGACGGCATCGTGCTCCGTGCTGACACAGAAGTCGTACCGCCGCCGCCGGTAGGCCGCCAGCATCTCCGGCATCGTGCTGCGCTCGCAGTGGAAGTGCAACTCCCCCTTGTACCAGCGCCGGGCGGCACCGTGAGTTGACGTGTTCATCGTCGTAGACACCGGTCCCACGGACTGGACCGATGCCCTAACACGATCCTACGTAATTGCATCGAGCACTCCACCTCTGGCGTGATAACTGCGCCGCCGGGCGGCACGTCGCCAAGGAGTATGCCACGAGCGTTTGGATTGCCGGCCTGGCCCCCCTCGCTCTGGCAGGGGGGCGGCGTAGTTCCCTCCCCCGTCGCAACGGGGAGGGGTAGGGTGGGAACCACTTTCAGCAGGTGAGGCACACGGCCCTCCGGCCAGCGGAACAGGCCGGATATACTACTCCTAAGGAGACTGGAAAGCGACCATGCGAATCATCCTCTACACCGGCAAGGGCGGCGTCGGCAAGACGAGCATCGCCGCTGCGACCGCCGTGCATTGCGCCGCCCAGGGCCTGCGGACCATCGTGCTCAGTACCGACCCGGCGCACAGCCTCGCGGACTCGTTCGATCTACCGCTCGGCGCCGAACCGGTCGAGATTGCGCCCCGTCTCTGGGGCCAAGAGACGGACATCTTTCACAACATGCAGCTCTACTGGGGCACCATCCAGGAGTGGCTCCACTCGCTGTTCACCTGGCGTGGCCTCGACGACGTGGTTTCGGAGGAGATTGCCGTCCTGCCGGGCATGGAGGAGCTGGCCAGCCTGCTGTGGATCAACGAGCACCATAGCAGTGGCAACTACGACATCATCATCGTTGACTGCGCGCCGACCGCCGAAACGCTGCGCCTCCTGACGTTCCCGGAGGTGGGACGCTGGTGGCTGGAGAAAATCCTGCCCCTGGAGCGCCAGGTCGCCAAGGTCGTGCGCCCGATCCTGCGCCCGATGACCGGCATCCCGGTCCCGGACGAGCCGGTGTTCGACGCGGTAGAAGACCTGTTCCGCCGCCTGGAAATGCTCCACGACCTGCTGGTCGGCCCCGATGCCAGCATGCGGCTCGTGCTCAACCCGGAGAAAATGGTCATCAAGGAAGCCCAACGCACGCTCACCCAGCTCAACCTGTACGAGTATCAGACCGACCTGATCGTCTGCAATCGCGTGCTTCCTCCGGGGGCGCAGGAAGGCTACTTCAGCGCGTGGTTGGCGGCCCAGCAACGCCACTTGGCCGACATCGCCGACGCCTTTGCGCCCATTCCCTTGGTCACGATCCCCTGGTTCCAGGAAGAGGTCGTGGGCTTGGAGCGTTTGCAACAGATGGGGCAAGTCCTCTTTGCCGACAAAGACCCGGCGGCCAAGCACTTCGCCGGCCGCTCTCACGTCGTCCGGCGCGACGGCGATACCTACACGCTCCACCTGCCCTTGCCGTTGGCTACCAAAGAAGAGGTCGGCCTGCTGCGTACCGGTGAAGAGTTGGTCGTGCGGATCGGCAGCGTGCGGCGCAACATCGTCCTGCCCTACGTCCTCGCCCAGCAAGACGTCGCCGGCGCCCGCTTTGAAGGCGACACTCTAATCATCTCCTTCGACGGCAAGCGGTAACGCGAGTATCCCCTCTCCTAGAGCGTGCTCCGGGGAAGTCTAGGGAGGGTGCCCCTAGCCACCGTTCGGAGAAGCCGGAAGACACAGCCCCTTACCACCCGGACCAACTCCCGTCCTCGTGCCGGTATTGGCGTATCGGCATCCGCTGGGGCGGCAGCGCGGCCAGCGCCGCTTCGTCTACCTCCACACCCAAGCCCGGCCGACCGGACAACTCGAAATACCCGTCCACTACCTCGTAAGGATACGGCTCCTGCAAGATCGAGAAAAACTCACGGTGGTTGCCCCCACCTTCCTGAATCAAGAAGTTGTGGATGGCGGCATCCACGTGCAGCGCCGCAGCGGTCCCCACCGGGCCGTTGGCATTGTGTGGGGCAATCCACAACTGATACAGCTCCGCCAGTTCGGCGATCCGGCGCAGCCCCGTGATCCCGTAGGCGTGACACACGTCGGGCTGCAGAATAGTGGCTGCGCGAGCGTCGCACAGCTCGCGGAACTCGGTCAATGCCATCAACTTCTCGCCGGTGGCGATGGGTACCGGACTCTTCTGTGCCACTTCCGCCAGCGCCCCAACGTCGCCCCATTGGGTTGGCTCTTCGAGGAACATCGGCCGGTACGGTGCAATCGCCTCCGCCAGCGATACTGCGAGGAGCGGCGTGGGGCTGCCGTGCGCGTCCAGCAGGAAGTCCACCTGCGGACCGACGGCCTTCCGCAGCGCCGCCAGCACTGCCACCGTCTCGTCTATCGCCCGCAGGTCCCACGGCCAGCGCCGCTGCTCGGCAGGGTTGGCCTTCATCGCCGTCAGCCCCTGCTCGGTCCAGTGCCGCGCCTGCCGGACCGCCTCATCCACGTCGAGGAAGGTGTAGTTGGCATAGGCCCGCATCTTCCGGCGGCGCGCCCCGCCCAGTAGCTCATACACCGGCGCCCCACGCGCCTTGCCGACAATATCCCAGAGCGCAATGTCAATGGCGGAGAGCGCACTGCCGAGAATCGGCCCGCCCTTCCAAGGGAAGCGCCGGACGAGGTCGTCAACCAGGCTGAGATTGTCCAGTGGGTTGCGGCCGACCAGCAGCTCCCGATAGTTGTGGATGGCGGCAGCGACCACGTCCTCCATCCACTCCATGCTGCCCTCACCCCACCCATGAGTGCCCGCATCGGTCTCGATCTTCAGCAGCAGCCCGTTGCGCGTGCCTCGCCAGAAGGTGTACGTCTGCAAGCGGGTAATCTTCATCGCCTCAACCTCAGCGCCGGTGGTATTGGCCTGGATAATACCCCAAGGCCACGCCCTGACAGGGGTAGGTATAGATCAAGCCGTAGGGACACAGCACGCTGCTCCCGTTCCCCCGCTGCGCGGGGGACCACAGGGGGGCCAGCACCCACACTTGCTCCCCTTCCTCCCACGCTCTGCTATAGTCGCGGACAAGCCGTCTGGAATAAGCCCACCCGAAGATCAGGCTGCGGGGCGGCAGCCGGGAGGAATAGCAATGGCAGCACCTTCTTTGCTCGACCATGTCACGGATCTGCACGTTGAAGCACCGCTGCCCACGATGTATCGCATCCGGCAGCACTTCGACGCACCCGATGTCGGCGACATTGATGCGGCGGTCGCTCAACAGCTCACCGCATTGGACGGCCGCATCGAGCCGGGGATGCGGGTCGGCGTCACGGCCGGCAGTCGCGGTCTCGCCAACATCCCGGTCATTCTCCGCGCCGTGGGCAACGAGATTCGGCAGCGCGGCGGGCATCCCTTCATCATCCCGGCCATGGGCAGCCACGGCGGCGCGACGGCCGAGGGGCAGGAGGAAGTGCTGGCTTCCTATGGCATTACCGAGCGAACCACCAATATGCCCATTGTCTCGGCGATGGATGTGCGGCAGATCGGGCAGCTGCCGGACGGCCCTGCGGTCTACATGAGCACGACCGCGCTGGAAGCCGACGCGCTGCTCATCGTCGGCCGCGTGAAGCCGCACACCGACTTCCGCGCCGACATCGAGAGCGGCCTGGCCAAGATCATGACCATCGGCTTGGGCAAGCACCGCGGCGCGCAGATGATCCACTCCTACGGCACCGTTGGCCTGAGCCGCTCGCTCGCCCCGGCAGCACAGGTGATGGTGCAGCACGCCAACGTGCTCGGCGCTCTAGCCATCCTGGAGAACGCCTACGACGACACCGCCAAGCTGGAGTTTGTCGAGGCGGACGGGATTGGCGGGCCGCACGAGACCCGCCTGCTGAACGAGGCCCGCTCGCTCATGGCCTCCCTCCCCTTCGACGAGATTGACGTGCTGGTCGTCCAGGAGATGGGCAAGAACATCAGCGGTACCGGTATGGACACGAACATCATCGGGCGCATGATGATTGTCAACGTGCCCGAGTTCAAGCGTCCCCGCATCCGCATCGTCGCCGTCCTCGACCTGACCGAGGAAGCGCACGGCAACGGCGCCGGCATCGGTCTCGCCGACCTGCTCTCGCGCCGCGCGGTTGAGAAGCTTGACCTTCGCGCCACCTACATCAACGGCTTCACATCCGGTATCGGGGGAGTCCAGCGCATCAAGCTGCCGGCCTTCCTGCCCACCGATCTCGACACGATCGCCGCCGGCATCCTCTCCTGCGGGCGCGGTGATCCTCAGAACGCCCGGGTGGTCGTCATCCGCAACACGCTGGAGTTGAGCGACCTCTATATCTCCGCCTCGCTCCTCGATGCAGCCGAGGCCCACCCCCGCCTCGACATCACTGACGCCGGCGCCAAGCTCCCCTTCGATGATTCCGGCGCCCTCAACCTCTGGGCTACTGTCCCAGCCCACGTCTGAGCGCCGCTTGGTGTGCGCCGGTCGTCGCGGCCAGCCCTTCTATGGCCGCGACACTCTCGTCGGTGAGGTAGACGCGGTAGCGCAGCAGCGGGCGCTCGGTGGCGAGCAGTATGTCGCGGATGCGGCCCTGTAGGTCTGCTAACGTGGCATAGGTGGCCTTGGCGATCTCGTGCCGGTCAATGGGATTGAGCTGCCCTCCCACCCGTCGCGCCGTGAACACGTGGCTGACCCATGGTTGTGTGCGATTTCCTTCGGTAAAGACCGCCTCGATCCGCAGCACGTACCGCTCCAGCGCAATATCGAGGCCGGTTTCCTCTTTGGCCTCGCGGGGAGCGCCCTGCTCCAACGCCTCGCCCGGTTCCAGCCCGCCGCTGGGCGCCCGAAAACCACCGGGCGGAAACGAGTGCTTGGCGATCAATGCGAGCCGCTTCCCGGCAAAGATAAACAGGGTGATGTCATGGCTGCGGCCGTGCTTGCGGCTACCCAGCACCATGTCCATCTCGCCGCGCGAGATCGTCTGTTCCCACTCCCGCACGACAGGAATGCCATAGCGCCGCTCCCACTCCCGCACGCTGGCCGCAGCAATGAACATGGGCAGATTGTACCCGGCACCAGTGACTGGCGTGCGCTACGACACGGGGCACCGTCGCAGCCGCTAACCTGTTCCTACCCATGGTGGCCACGAGGCAAAACGAAGCTCAATCAAGAGTCCGGCTGTACTGGATAGGGGATGAGGTGCTATCCTTACGATGGCGAGCGGCTAGTGGCGCTACGCCCGTGGGGTAGGGCTGCTGCAGCTAGGCTCCACGAGACGCTCAGTGAGACATGGCAGGGCAGTTGGCAAGACCGTGCATCCGCCGGAGCCTCCTCATAGCACCTTGCCCACACGATGGTGATGAGTAAGGCGCGCGAACTGCCCAACGTGCTGGTCATCGGTGCCCGGCCGCGCGACCACCACGCCCTCGCTGCGGTGGACGGCTACCGGTTCCATTTCCTCGATCTCGATTACAGTGCCCGTTTCAATCGGTTCAACGTCAATCTGCTGGCCTACTTGGACGAGGCGCGTCGCTACATCGAGGTCCACGATATTGCCGGCCTATACTACAGCTTTGATCTCGCCTCACTCCTCGCCGCCGTGCTCTGCGCCGAGTACGGCCTGCCGGGTCCCAGCCTTGCAGCTACCTTTGCCGCCTACCACAAGCTCTATACGCGCCGGATCACGGGCGCATCGCCGCAGCCGCACGTGTACCGGCTGGGCGATCCGCTCACCGACCGGCCGCCCTACCCCTTCTATATCAAGGCGCCCTGCTCGGCCGCCGGAGTGCTCGGGTTCACGATCCGCAGCGACGCCGACCTGGCCCGAGCCATGCGCGTGGTCGAGCGCGAGCTGCCGGCGATGAATACCCCTCTCCTCCCCTTCTATCGGCGATATCTGGACCTAGACGCCTTCCCGCTGGCACTAGAGCACGTCTTCCTCGTCGAGGACTATCTAGCCGCCAAGCAGATGACGCTGGAGGGCTTTGTCCGGCGCGGCGAGGTGCAGTTCACGGTAACCACCGACACCAATCGGTTTCCGCAGTCATCGCTGATTGATAACTTTTCGCTCCCTTCCCGCATCCCGGAGCATACGTTAGCGCGCATCCGGGCACAGGCAGCGCGCGACATCGCAAAGATCGGATTGGACAACAGCTTCTTCAACGTCGAGTACTGGTACGGCGACGGTGAGATCAAGCTCATCGAGATCAATGCCCGCGCGGCCACGACCTTCTACAACCTGTATCGCCGCGTACTCGGCTACGATGTCTACCGCGCTGGCGTCGAGTTGTGTCTGGGCCAGCGACCGACGGTGCGCTGCACGGCGCAAGGTGTGGGTGGGCAGTTCAACGTGCTGACCACCCAAGAGGGCAACTCCAGCGACCTCTTCGATTACGACGTGCCGATCCCTGACTTCACCGATCTCTTCATCGCCGCCGACACCCCCATCCGGCAGCTCAGTGAGTACGGGGTCGTGATCGCCCAGATCGAGCTATTCGGCGACACGTTCGCAGAGCTTGAGGCCACAGCCAACGCCTACCGCCAGCGCCTGCTGAAACGCGACGCCTTCAGGACCTCGTAAGGGGGCCGGGGGATGAGGCCCACCCAGCCAGTCCGTTAACGCAGTGGAGGGGCCAACCGGCCGGTGGCCCCTCCGTCCGCCGCGCCTTACTCCTGAGCAGTGCTACGCAGCGCCGGCCAGCACGCCGTCCAACTCGCGCTTCAACTCGCTCTTGCGCCGGACGCCGAGCAGGCGATTGACCTCCTTGCCACCGCTGAAGAGCAGCAGGGCGGGAATGGCCATAATCCCATACTGGCCGGCAGTGACGGCGTTCTCATCCGTGTTGAGCTTCACGAACTTGACCCGCCCGTCGTATTCCTGCGCCAGCTCATCAATCGTCGGGGCAATCATCCGGCAGGGACCGCACCAAGGCGCCCAGAAGTCAACGAGCACCGGCTCGTCGGCCTGGAGCACATCGCTCTCGAAAGTGGAATCGGTGACGGCCATGGCTGAGGACATAGCAAATCTCCTTGTTGTCGGCAGTAGCTTGGACAGCGACCACCCCGTGCGAAGCGTCGCAGCGCGTACATCTACTCTGTAGTACAAAGGATAGCATGTTACCCGTCAGGCAGCCGTCGTCGCGGCCTTGCGTTCGGGCCAAGCCGGGGCTGCGCGCACCGCGGCGGGACCGGCGCCCGGCAGTGCTTCTACGGTCGCCCTGATCGCCTCCAGCGCATAGGCCAGCGTCTCCTCGTCGTAAGGGCCGGCCGGCAGCGGAATGTGCGACGGCTCGGTCTGGCCGCGGGTCAGCCACTCGGCGACGACGTGCATTTCGTCGAGCTGCGCCAGATCGAGTGCCAGCCGCTGCGAGGTTGGGAAGGTCGTGCGGAGAAAGACGCCCAAGGCTGCGGTGGTCGAGCTGTCCATGCTACGCCGGAAGGTGTGCTGCCCCCGTAGCTGCCCACAGCTAAAGGCCAGGAGTTGCATATAGTCCCGGTCGTCGGCCGGCAGGAGCACGAGGAAGTTGACCGACCGGGCGGCCGTCGAGAGGTGATGGCGGCGCCGCCGCAGCGTTTGCAGCGATTCGATAGTCCGTTGCAGGCTGGCAGCGCGCTCGAAGCTCAACCGCTCCGCCGCCGCGTCGCGCGCGCGGGTCAACTCACGGATCAGCGGTGTCACCTCGCCCTGCAGCAGACGCGCCGCTTGCTCCACGGACTCGGCATAGCGGGCGCGCGCCTCCTCGTCTAGGCACGGCGCTTGACAGCGGTGCATCTGCCCCCACAGGCAGCGGCGCGCCTCCGCCTCCGGCGGCAAGTCCCCCTCACACCGACGCAAGCCAAAGAGACGGCTCACAAAGTCGAGCGCCTGCTCGGCCGAGCGCATCGTCCAGAACGGGCCATAATAGGAGGCGCCATCGGGAGTAATGGCGGTAGTAACCTCCAAATAGGGAAACCCCTCGCCGTGGTGCAGACGCAGAAAGGCGTAGCGTGGGTACTCGCGTCCCATCACGTTGTATGGCGGCTGGTGCTGCTTGATGAGGTGCGACTCCAGAATGAGCGCCTCCAACTCCGAGCCGACGGTCAGCCATTCGACCGCCGCCGCGTGCTCGACCATCACCCGAGACTTCCCCGCCGCGCTCGCGTGAAAATAGGACGCCACCCGTTGGCGCAGGCTCACCGACTTGCCAACGTACAAGGTGCGGTCATCCGGGTCGTGGAAGAGATAGACCCCCGGCTCGCGCGGAATGGTCTGCAAAGAGCCGCGCAGCTGGCGAGACAGCGCCGCTGATGGCCGGCGGCGCCTGGTTTTGCGCCGCGCCGCCCGCGGGCGGATCAAGGGAGTCGGCAACTGGAGGCATCCCGACGCGAGCGGAGCGATCCGTGGCGCGTCAGAGGAGGGCAGAAGCACCGCCGACCGGGCCACGACATCACCTCCGTCCGTGTGGTGGCGCGGCGAAGGTGATGCACGCTGGGATGATCCGCGCTAGGAGAGAGCCGCAGTATAGCAAGCATCCACCAGCGGCGGCGGGACTCACCGCCTGGCGGCCCTCACCCCGGGCCTCTTCCTTGCCTAGGGTAGGTATTTACATGGATGGACAGGATGGGGGAGGGTTAGACCTAACCCCTGACAGGCCAAAGCCGCACGGATAGTGCCATGTGTGGTGGCGGCTTGCGCCGGAATGACGATCCCCGGGGTGCGATGAATCGCGCTCCTACACAAAAGCCTACCCTAATCAGCTATGGCCCCCCGCATCGCAGGGGGACGGGCGGGAGCGGTGCAGTGGGCACCGGTGCGAGCAGTTATGTGTCAGCTCGGTTAGGGCGGCAGCTTGGTTATGTGTCAGGCATGGGTCATGCTCCTGGCAGAGGTGGGAGGGCGTGACGAGGGTTGGGCGTAGCCCGGCGGTGGGGACCCGACGGGAGCGGTCGGAACCCGGTGCCGGGGACAAGACGTGGGAGGCGTCGGCGGCCGACGCAGTGGCGACCACGGCGCCCGGACGATCAGCACCCGGCGCCCGGGCCGGGGCGGCCCAGGGTACGTCCTGATCCGGCGCCTGTGGGGTGGCGCACGGACGGCCAGGCCGCACCGCGCCAGGTGGCACGATGCGGGGTCGCTCCTGACCCGGCGCCCTTGGCGCCGGGCGTGACCAGTCGGGGACCGGCACGCACGGCGCGGCGCACGGACGGTTATGATCCGGCGCCCAGGCCGGGCGGGCCTGGGGTACACCATAACCCGGCGCCTGTGGGGTGGCGCGCGGACGGTCAGGCCGCGTCGTGCCGATTGGCACGGTGCGGGGTCGCTCCTGACCCGGCGCCCTTTGCGCGGGGTGGGGCCGGCGCACGGCCGACGCCTCCCGCGCGGCGCACGGACGGTTATGACCCGGTGCCCAGGCCGGATGAGCCTGGGGTACATCATAACCCGGCGCCTGTGGGGTGGCGCACGGACGGTCAGGCCGCGTCGCGCCAGGTGGCACGGTGCGGGGTCGCTCCTGACCCGGCGCCCTCGGCAAGGTGGTGGCAACACCACCGCTGGTGGCCGGCATGCTGCGGAGACGGCTCCCATCCGGGGCTACGGGACGTGCTCCAGACTTGTCTTGCATACACCAACCCTCGTCAATGGGTGGATATTGGGGGAGAGGTGGAGATGACAACGGGGGGTGGGCCGGGGACATTTACATGGATGGACAGGATGATGGGGAGGCTGGATGGCCCGCCCGCCTGTGGTGCCCCCGCACGGCGGGGGGACAGGGATGAGTCCCGCCAGGGAGGGGGCCTAGCATCCGCAGGTGGCAAGCGTTAGAATTAAGTAGAGAGCGCCGTGCAGCCTCCCCGCTCACCCACCAGCCGGCCGACGTAGCTCAAAGGCAGAGCAGCGGTTTTGTAAACCGCAGGTTGTCGGTTCGAGTCCGACCGTCGGCTCCCCCTAGCACGCCTATCGCGTACCTCAGCGGGACCGAATCGGCGATAAAAGACAACAGTGCCTCGACGATCCCCTCTCCCATCCGAGATGACCCCGACTCCTGCTACACTCCTCATTGAGAGCACCCATTCCAACCTGGCCGTTCGCCTTTACTCGGCAAGCCACGAGGCTGACCGCAAATTTCGATATGAGTTCGATCTCTGAAGGGGCATTTCGATGACGAGATACCTCCTTGGCAGCCTGCTAGTCATCGCATCCGCGCTGTCCGTGCTGGCACTCTTGTACGCTAGGCGTCAGGCAGTAGACGAACCCTCATACCAGGTCGTCCAGCAAGATGGTGACATCGAAATCCGCGAATACGGCGGTTACGCCATAGCTGAGATTACAGTCTCAGCTGGTTTCGACGCGGCAACGCAGAGAGCGTTTACACCGCTCTTCAACTACATTTCAGGAGCCAATCGCAGCCGAGCCAGTATTGACATGACCGCGCCGGTGCTCGTCGAGCCGGCCTCTCAGAAGATCGAGATGACGGCACCGGTCCTGGTCGAGCCACAGCGCAAAGCCGGACCGGACGATGGGCAGTCATTGACCGGTGACGAGATCAGCGCTTGGTCCATCGCGTTTGTCCTCCCCGAGGATTACACCGCCGACAACGCACCGCTCCCGAATGATTCCCGCGTCACGATCCGAGACGTTGACCAACATCGCGTCGCCGTCATTCGATTCAGCGGCAGGTTTAACGAACGAACGGCCGAAGTACGCCGCCGCGAATTGGCAGATTGGCTCGCCGACCAAAGCCTCGAACACGCCGCCGACTGGCGAGTCGCCGGCTACAATCCGCCCTTTACCCTGCCAGCAATGCGCCGGAACGAGGTGCTCGTGACGCTGCGATAGCTCTCGCTGATCGTGACGTAGCCCCTGGGCGCAGGTCGCATCTCTCTTGCCCACATGGGCATCGGTCCCAAGCCCTCAGACGAGTTGACAGCATCCTACAAGAGACCGGATAGCAGCGTGGCCAGCCCCAAGAAACTAAAAAAGCCCATGACATCGGTGATAGTCGTGAGCAAGATCGAGGACGATTGAGCAGGGTCCTGGCGCAGCGCCGTGAGCACCATCGGCACACCAGCGCCGGCGAGCGCAGCAATTACCATTGAGGCTACCATGGCCAAGCCGATCACCAGACACAGGCCCCACGACTGACTCCAGACAAACACCCCGATCATCGTGACCAGCGCAACGGCGCAGCCGTTCAGACCGCCGGTGCCGACCTCCTTCAGCGCAATCCGCGGCCAGTGCCGCAGTTGGATTTCGCGCAGAGCCAGCCCCCGCAGCGTCACCGCCAGCGCCTGCGCGCCGGTATTGCCGGATTGACCGGCGACGACCGGTAGCAGCACTGCCAACGCCGTGAACTGGGCAATGGTCCCCTCGAAGAGGCCCACGACCGCGGCGGCCAAGAAGGCCGTCACGAGGTTGATTTGTAGCCACGGTAGGCGTTTGCGGACCGCAAAAATCAGCGGTGACAGCGCCCGTTCTTCCTTGCCGGCCCCGACCAGTGTCTGCATATCGGCGCTGGCTTCCTCTTCCGTGACCTCGACCAGCGCCGCATACCGGATCACTCCCAGCAACTTGCCCTCGAAATCCACGACCGGCAGGCTCGTCAGCTGATGACGGGTCAGCGCTTCAACAACCTCCTCGCGCGGTGCCACGGCCAGCACGCTGATCTCCGCTGCCTGCGCCAACCCACCCAACCGATCATCCGGCGCAGCAAGGAGCAGTTGGTGCAGCGTGACTGTGCCGGCAAAGCGGCCCTCCGAGTCTACGAGGTAGACGTTAAGCACTCGTTCTCGTGGCAACACCCGCAGTCGGGCGGTAGCGTCGCCGACCGTTGTCTCCGGGCGGAATACCGGAATACGCACATCCATGAATTGGCCCGCCGAGTCGGTTGGATAGCTCATCTGTGTTCGCAGATCGCTGGCCAGACGTTGATCTAATCCCGCCAATCGCTCGTTACGGATCTCCGTGTCGAGGCCGGCCAAAATGGCAGCCGCCCGCGCGGGATCCATCACCGGAAGCAGCCGGGCCATCGTCGCTTGATCGGCTTCAGTGAGCACGCGGGCGGCAGTATCGGGAACCAGCCGCTCCACGACGGCGGCGGCTACCGGCGCCGCAACGGTACGGAGCATGTCCAGGATTTCATCCGGGGCCTGGGTGTCGAGGAGCACAGCGGCTTTGCCCGGATGAGCGCGCAGGTACTCTTGCGCGAGTGTGCGATGGCCTGGAGCCTTACTCTCCGCCATGCTGCTGCATCCTCTTGTCCACTGACGGCGTGGGATGGCTGTCACGGCTGGCGAAGAGCCGACTCATACCGACCCAGTACAGCTCGGCCAGCGTGAGGCCAAGCGCCAGCGCACTCTGCTCACCACCACCTTCGGCAACAGCGGCAAGGCGTCGGAGAGTGTCGTGCCGCAGCGCACCGACATACCTCTCTCCGGCAGCCACTACGGGCAGCGCACGGACATGCAGCCAACCTGGATGGGCAAGGATTGCGGCACGGTCTGCCCACACCGATACACGGAACACGTCGGTTTGCATCAGCATCGCCACCGGCTCCTCAGGGGCGGCACACAGGAGGTCCCGGAAATCGAGCACCCCGACCAGCCGGTGCTCGCGGTTGATGACATAGATGTAGTAGTGCAGGCGAGCACGTGGGACGCTCCGGAGGTGAGCTAAGCCCTCGTCCACACTGAGGTCGTTGAAGATGGCCGGAGTGAGTGGGTCCGCCATGGCTCCAGCGGTACCCTCGGGAAATCGCAAGGTTTGGAGCAGGGATCGGGCTGCCTGAGGAGAGGTGGCCTCGATGATGGCATCGCGTGTCTGTTCGGCCATCTGCCGCAGCAATTGCGCGGCTATTGCAAGATCAAGTTGGGCGACGGTCGCGCCGGCGTGGGCGACGGGTAGGGCAGCCAGTATCGCTGCGGCGCTGTGCGCGCCGCAGCGCCGCAACACCGCCGCCGCTGCGGTGGCATCGAGCATATCCAGCGCCTCGGCAGCCTCCTCTTGCGCCATCTGCTCCAACAGACGCGCCACCTCGTCTGGATGCTGGGTGCAATACGCCTCCGACAGTCCGCGCTCCAAGTCCACCTTACTTCCCCTCAGTCAGCAATACCGATGGCTCTTCGCTGAACTTGCGGGCAGGAATCAACACCCGACCCTCGGTGGACTCGATCATTACCGCCGTCTGCGTGATCTCGATGATGCGACCGGTCGTGGTCCCAATCTGCACGGTGTCACCGACGCGGTAAGCCTGCATCACATAGTGGGCAGCAATGACATTGCTGGCCACCGGACCAGCCCCCAGCGCAAAGGCCAGCGCTGCGCCGGCGAGCAGGGTCCCCCCGGTCACGGTGACCATGAGCGTGAGTGGCCCGGTATCAATACCCAACTGGCTAGCGCTGGTCACCACAGCGAGCAAGACTACCGCCACTTGGGACACGCGGCCGAGTAGGAAACCGTAGGACAGCCCAACAGAGCTAGCGACCTCGCTGACGAGACCGCGCACGAGGGCACCGGCGAGCAGGCCGGCGAAGAGCACGAGCACTGCCGAGAGGACACTGGGCAGGTAGGTGGCGAAACTGCTCAACAGCAGACTCAACACATTTAGGCCAAGCACTTCCACCGCTGCGGTGAGAAACAGCAGGAATACGACCCAAAACACGACTGTCCCGATGAAGGTTGAGACCGTCTGTGGCAGTCCGAGCCGGGCCATAGTGCGCTGGACGCGGTCATTCCGGGTGAGCCACGCCATTAGGCCACCGACCAAGCGCGTGCTCCACGCCTGCAACAGCCGGGCCAGGACCAATCCGGCCACCAGGATGATGATTCCCGTGAGTAGATGAGGCAGATAATCCGTGAGACTACCGGTGAGCCGGGCAACGAGGTCATCCAGGGTAGTAAGCGGTCGAGACAAGTCCATGGCGGCCTCCGCAAGGACATTACAGCTATTTCGAACCAGACTGCAACCGGCATCCGGCCCTACTCCTGGCCTGGATCATTCTTAGTCCACACCCCTTAGAACGGCCAGACCAGCGGGACGACGACAAGCGAGACGGTCAGCAGCAACAGCACGAGCGGCGTCCCGGCGCGCGTGAAGTCGAAAAAGCGATAGCCGCCGGGGGCGTAGACGATGATGCTGGTCTGATGGCCGATGGGGGTCATAAAGGCGGTCGAGGTGGCGATGGCAAGAGCGACGACGAACGGATACGGGCTGACGCCCAACGTCCCGGCGACGGTGATGGCCACCGGAGCGAGCAGCACCGTCGCGGCAGCATTGGACATGACCTGCGTGAGCAGAGTGGCCACGAGGTAGAGCGCCGCGAGCACCACGAGCGGCCCCCAGGCGCCGGTCCAGGCCACCAGCTGATCGGCGATGAACGTGGCGGTCCCGGTTATCTCCAGGGCAGTGCCCAGGGGAAGCGTCCCGGCGATGAGGACGACGGAGTGCCATTCGACCGAATGATAAAGGCGGGCCGGCTGGACGCAGCCGGTCGCCACCATGGCGACAACACCAAGTAGGCCCGCGACGGCGATGTGGAGCACGCCCGTGGCGGCGAGGAGCACCACGCCGGCCATGATGCCGGCGGCGGTGAGCGTGCGTCGCCCGCCGGTATCGGTCGGCTCGACGGCGTTCAGCGGCAGCAATCCTTGCGTGGCGGCGAGCGCAGCGAGTCGCTCTGCGGAGCCGCGCAGCAGCAGGACGTCGCCCTGCGCTAACGGCACGTCGGTCAAGCGCGTGTGGATGGCTTGTCCGCGTCGCCAGATGCCGAGCACGGAGACGCCGAACCGCGTGCGGAAGTTGGCCTGTACAACCGTTTGGTGCAGGAAGCTCGCGCCGGGCACGATAACGGCTTCCAGCATGGCCACCTCGCCGCTCGTGAGCGGATCGTCGGAATCCGCCATTTCGAGCAGGTACATCTGCCCGGTTTGCACCAGCCGCATCACGTCGGCCTGCTCGCCATTGACGACGACGGTATCACCGACCTGCAACACATCGTGCCGTGTCGGGAAGCGGTTAATCAACGTCCCGGAATGGATGCGGACGACCTGGAGACCGTACCGTTCGGAGATGCCACTCTCGGCGAGGGTTTTGCCATTCAGCCGGGAGTCTTCAGGCACACTCAACTCCGCGAGGTAGCGGCGCCGCTCCCGCACGGCGCTCGGATCGGTAGGGCTAGGCCGGGCCGGCAAGAGCCAGCGTCCGGTGACGGCAAAGTAGAGCACACCGGTGGCTAAGACGGCGATTCCGGTGGGGAGGTAGTCGAACACTTGTAGCGGGGCAAAACCGTTGTCGGCGAGGGCCTGACTGACCAGCAGGTTTGGCGGCGTACCGATCAGCGTCAGGTTGCCGCCGAGCATTGATCCGAACGCCAGGGGGATCAGCAGTCGGCTGGGTGCAATGCGGCTTTGCGCGCCGATAGCGAGCACCGCCGGCAGCAGGATGGCCATGGCGCCGACGTTGTTCATCACCGCCGAGAGCAGGCCGACGGTTACGATCACCAGCAGCATCAGCCAGGCGGCACTGTGGCCGGCCACGCGCTGCAAGCCGGCGGCGATGCGGTGCGCCACGCCGGCACGCACCAGCCCGTGACTGAGGATGAACATAGCCACCACGGTCAGCACCGCCGGATTGGCGAACCCGGCGAGTGCCTGCTCAACGCTGAGGAGACCGTAACGCGCGAGGACGAAACCGCCGTCGGGGCTACGCTTGATGACCGGCACCGTCACCAGAACGACCAGCACCAGCAATGCTACGATGTCCGCGGGCAGCCGTTCGGTGGCGAACAGCACCAGCACCGCAACCAAAATGATGAAGACGAGAACGATCTCCGCCGTCACAAGCAATCCTTCCTCACTTAGTGCTTACCCATGACCACTGACCGCCAGCCGGCCACCGACCAGCAGCCACAGCCCCCTGGCCACCGGCTCCTGACCACCGGCCTCTGGCTACTGGCGCTGGTCCTGGGAACCAGCCGGCGGTTTCGGACACATGACTGCCCCCTCCTGGCCGCTGGACTGGCCTTCTACACCATCTTATCGCTCTTTCCGCTGTTACTCGGCCTAACCGCAATCTTCGGCCCCTTGTTGGAGGGCACTACCCTCCAACAGCAGCTCATTGCCATGGTGGGGAACGCCTTTCCGGGGTCCACGGACCTCGTTACCCGCACTTTTACCGAGGCTGCTAGCGGCCAGCGCACCATCGGCGTGGTATCGCTGGTCACGCTCTTATGGTCGGCAAGCCAGATTTTCGTAGCCATCAGACGCGCGCTGAACCGCGCCTGGGGCGTGGCACATACCCGCACCTTCATCCACCGGCGGCTGCTGGAGGCGGCGATGCTCGGCAGCGTCGTCCTGTTCGTCCTGGCCTCCTGGGCGGCCGTGTCGCTCTTCTCCGTGGTCCGCCCCTTGCTGCCAGCCGCCCTGGGGATGCTGGGCGAGGGTTGGCTGACCGGGGTAGCCACTGCCCTGACCTCGTTCGCCCTGTCATTTGGCATCTTTGCCCTGCTGTATCGGTTCGTGCCCAGGGCCAACGTGACCTGGTCGGACGTTCGGCTCGGTGCCCTGCTGGCGGCCATCCTGTTCGAGGCGAGTAAGTACGGCTTCAGCTGGTATCTGACCAGTTTTGCCCGCTACTCGCTGATTTACGGCTCGCTCGGGACCACCATCGTCTTCCTGATGTGGGCCTATCTGGCGGCCCTCATCCTGCTCCTCGGCGCCGAGCTGACCGCCGAATACGCGCAGTTGCGCCGGCGGTAGCTATCAGCGGTCAGCACGGTACGCTAATATTACAGTTGGTATACTTCTTGTGAGGATCACTTAGGTGAACGTGTGAGGGCCGCCTAGGTCCAAACCAAAGGAGGGGGAAAGCTAGGTAGTGTCGAGCGTGAGAGACGCTCGTTGACCGGAACGGCACCGGAGAAGGAGGCGCGTCATGGCACGGCTACTGGCAGCCTTACGGTATCAACCTGGCGAGGTACGCGATCCGTCGTTGGCGCGGTTTGTGTTCACCAACCTGAAATTCGCCTGGGTGTGGGCACTCCTCCGCATCTGGCTGGGCTGGCAATGGCTCGACGCGGGTTGGCACAAGATAGACAATCCGGCCTGGGTCGAGACCGGTGTGGCCCTCAAAGGCTACTGGGAGCGGGCGATAACTATCCCGGAAGAGGGACGGCCGCCGGTGACGTTCGGCTGGTACCGCAGCTTCCTCGAAGGGCTGCTCAATGGCGAGCACTATACCTGGTTTGCCCCGCTGGTCGCCTGGGGCGAGGTACTGGTCGGGATTGCGCTGATTGTCGGCGCGTTGACTGGGATCATGGCGTTCCTCGGCGGGTTTATGAACTGGAACTTCATCATGGCGGGAACGGCCAGCAGCAACCCGGTGCTGATGATCGTCGCCATCGGCTTAATGCTGGCCTGGAAGACCGCCGGCTACTGGGGTGTGGACCGCGTGCTGCTCCCGCTTCTGGGAACACCGTGGCAAGTTGGCACGGTTGGCGAGCTAGGCAAGCACGCCACACGCGAATAACCCGCAGCGCCGCACCCTCTCCGGAGGCAGACCTCATCCCCCGGCCCCTGTCCACACATGAAGGTTGCGAGCTTGATTAGGTAGTGGTCTGGCCCCCTCCCTCACCCTCCCCCGTCCCGACGGGGGAGGGAACCCGCTCCCGGGCCCCTGTGGAGCGGGGATAGGGCTAGGGAAGGGCGATGCCCCACTACCCGATTAAGTTGGCAACTTTCATATGTGGAGAGGGGGAATCCACCGTGCAGCCCGCCATTCCCTAGCACGCGAGAATCCGGACATCGTCATTGCGGCGGAGGCCGCAATCCAGCCCCCTTTCCTCGCTGGCCTCCGGCGCCGGCCGGCAGTGACGAGGGCAAGGTGCGTGCTCCCTTCCCTTGACAAAAAGCCCCCTGCCCCGGATACTCAGAGTGTACTCGCCACAAGTACGCACCCTCGCTCGGCAGAGGTCAGCAATGGCTGGGATTTATGCCCCCTTGCGGCCTCTGTCGAGGATGCGGCCACTTGTGGCGAGTAGCCCAGTCTTCTGCTGCAAGGGGGTTCCTCATGCATACCGCCAGGCTGCGATTCCTTTTCCTCGTCGTCGCCGTCTTCCTTATCGGCAGTGTCGCTCCGGTCCAGGCACAGGGCGCCTTCGCGCACGGCACCGTCGTCGCGCTCCAAGGCACGCCGCATCTCTGGTTTGCCGACGAGCAAGGTGTCCTGCATTGGGGCGGCGATACCCGCGCCCTGTCGGGCAAGCATATCGCTTGGAGCAACCGCGTCGAGGTGAGCCTCGACCAGCTCCGCACGCTGCCGGTTGGCGATCCGTGGCTGTCCGCCGGCTTGCTGAAAGACGGCGACCCCATCTATCTGGTCAAGTGGGAGACCGCGTGGGAATTGCCGCAGCTGCTCCATATCCAATCTATCGGCGACGTGGAGCTATTCGGCATCAACGGCAGCAACTACGGGAACTTCGTCATTGACCGCCCAGCATGGGAAGCTCGTTACGGTATCTCTGCCGCCAGCCTCCAACGTAGTGTATTGGCGGCGGCTACTGCTCCTCCGCCAGTGTCGGCCGATCTCTCGACGACGGAGACAGCCAACCTATGGGTATATCTGCGTAACGAGGGAACCTACCTAACGGTGTTGGCGTGGCCTGCTTTTGATGTGCCGACTTTCAAACTGGACGTGTTTGTGGATGAAGAGGAGTTTTGCAACTCCTCCAAAATCTACGGCGATGAAGAAAGCCCACGTGAACTTAGCTGTGGGATTCTGAAGCGCAACCATCAGCAGGTGAGAGGGGTTTCCGCACAAACCCACCTTGGAGACCTGAGATGTGCCAAGCATGAAGACAGCACCGCAGATATGTCTACGTGGGCCTGCGCGTGGCGGAAGTAGGTACAACAGTGCTGGGGTTGAGTAGCCCAACTCTCTGTTGCCGTTGAGTTCACGTCCGACGGTAGCGGAGCACCACAGTAGCCGCAGGGAGGCATCTATATGGCGACACCCGCACCGCCCTCGCACAACCGCACATACCGGGCCTCGTATCGATCTGGCTGGTTTGGCCTATTTTCCGGGGAAAGTGCTGAATCCTCGGTACGGCGGACCATTCAACGCATGAACGCCAACGGGTACCGGGTCGTGTTTCTCGCGCCGGACCGGTGGAGTTTTTTCCGAGAGCTAGGAAACTTGCTGGTGATGATTTGCACGCTAGGTTTTGTGAGTCATCGGCCGGGATTCCTGGTGATTGGGGAATTGATCGAGTCACCCTCTGATGGCGGGCAAGAGGTTGATGAAGAGAAGGAGGCCGTGGTAGGGTAAGAGTAACTGGGGTTGGCGCGTAGGAACCGATTACCAACGGTGAACCCACCAACCAATCCTATACGAGTAAAAATAATCGGGGTGGGAGCCGAATCCCAACGGTCAACCTGCCCCCAGTCTCCCCTCTCCAGCACCGAGCGATGGGGAGGGGAATTGTGCCGCCTTGGGTGCAGCAAAAGGTATACTTAGAGTATTGCGAGATCAAGACATGGCAGTAGACAATCGCACGCGCAACCGATACGAGGTCGTGTTCAATGTGGAAAGTATTAATTTCCCGACCGAGTCTCTGACCATTGATAACGTGGTGTTTCGAGAGTTCAATCAGGAATTCGCAAGGGATTGGGATTGCGCGGAGTTTGAGGGGGAATCCCGGAAGTTGCTCCAGGAGGGGCTTGATAACCTCACCGGCCAGCCAGTGGGCATTGTCACTGTCGATGCTGGATCTGCTGAAAAAGCTGTTGAGCGCGCTCAGGGATATTTTGACCGGGCGTTGAATATCCTGAGAGTTAGTATCAGTTCTTTCCGAGAGTACCCAATACGCGATTGGGAGATGCTCCAGCGTCGTGGCATTTTTTTACGTGGTCAGGAAACTCAAGCCCGAAACACGACCAGTGCGGACTGGCTATGATCGCGGATCCCAACCTATAGACCTTGACTTAGATGGTCCTTTGGTAGAGTCAACTAAGGGTTTTGTAGAAAAACTAGCACCTCTCTATGATGGTACTATTCAGGATAAACTTCGTGATGCCTTGTTACGTAGCCTAGATCGAATTGGGAAGAGTATTACCCGTGAGGACTATGATGATAAGATCGTTGATCTTTGTATCGCACTAGAGGCCGCACTTACGCCCCAAAAATATGGACAAAAAAGCGATCCCATCGCTCTAAGAGCAATGCTTCTGTCAATGGCTTTGGGTGATGGATTTCCCCATCCCAGCAAACTTGGCCCTCTGTACAGGCTTCGAAACGAGGTGGTACATGGATCTGACTTGGGGGTATGCACGGAGGGTGATTACCACAGACTTCGTAACCGGGCTAAGGATGTTGTTCTGAATATCATCAAATTGAACAGCACACAAGGGCCAATCACCTCCCCATGCCATCTCATCAAGCTACTAGAGTCCCCCGAGAGACTGAAAAAGGCGATATGTTGGTTTGAACGCTGGCCCGGCGAAGACACTAAGGCACTGGCAAAGTATGCCAAGCAGAGACTCAAGAAACAGTCGTAGGTACGTACACGCCCCAACCCTTCTCCCACACGCCTCTGGATTCCGGCGCCGGCCGGAATGACGGGCGGGCCGCCGTTGGACCATCCTGCGCTATCGCGTGTGCTGTCCCTCGCACCGGTGTAGGGCGCAACCCAAGCCGCCAGGGCTCGCGCGGAGGTGACAACGTTCGATTTGGATATGATATGCTTGCATCATAGATAGGGATATGCTAATTTATCCTGACGGTGCGCTGCCCGGAGCGGCCGCCGGCCAGGGAGCGGCAGATGGTGACACGAGTCCACGACGAGCGTCAGCAGCAGTTGATGGCCGGTCAGCAGCGCGAGTCCATCTGGAGTGTCAGCAAGGGCGTCAAGCACGTCTACTTCGCGCTCTTCATCGTGCTGTTCACTGCCGGTACAATATGGATGGTGCAGCAGGGTGTGGCAAGCCTGGCAGCACTCTGTCATGACCTGGCGGCGCTCGCGGTCACGGCGGCGGCGCTGTCCATGGTGATAACGGAGACGGGGAGGTATCTGATGGTCCTGGCAGCAGCGTTCGAGGAGTGGCGCGAGAAGCGCCGGCGCGAGCAGATCGCGCGGGCGGTCACGGAGCGACTGCGCGAAAACAATGCCGAGTGGGAAGCGTGGAACGAACGGCGGATGCAAGCCGAGCAGCGCGGCGAGCCGTTCAATGAGCCACTTCCCTCCGAGCGCAGCCGCGCTACCGAGCCGCCCCAGCAGCAAGCATGACCCGGTGGCGCTGGCGGCTGGGAGGTATCTGATGGTCCTGGCAGCAGCGTTCGAGGAATGGCGCGAAAAACGGCGGCGCGAGCAGATCGCCAGAGCGGTAGCGGCGGAAACCGCGAAGTGGGAAGCGTGGAACGAACGGCGGATGCAAGCCGAGCAGCGTGGTGAGCCGTTCGAGGAACCCTCGCCAGCGGCACGCCGCCGCGCCGCCGCGACCGAGGAATAATCGTCTCTTCGACTACCAGCCTTTTTGCACGCACACTATCCCCCGTACCACCCCCGTTGCGCCTGGCCCCTGGCTGTCCACCACTCCATACGTTGCGCCGCGCCCCCATATTCAGGTGTAATGCCTACCAACGGCGAGCAGCTTGTTCCGACAACACAGAAGGGAGCGGCAAACACGATGCGTAAGAATCCAGGGTTGGCCACGCTACGCGCAGGCGGCGTATCGGCCGGGCCGGGCGTCAGCTTCGGTTCACCGGACATTGCCGAGCAGGCCGCCAGCGTCGGCTTTGAGTGGGTCTGGCTCGACTGGCAGCACGGACAATGGACGGAGAGCCTTCTGAACGATGCGCTGGCCCGCTTCCTCGCCTTTGAGACGGCGCCTATCGTGCGCGTGAAGGGCCACGAGCTAGGCACCATCAATCGGGTGCTGGATATGGGCGCGATGGGTGTGATCGTGCCGATGGTGCAGAACGCCGAGCAGGCACGCTACGTGACCCAAGCCGCCTACTACCCGCCACTGGGGATGCGCTCGGTGGGCGGGATGCGCCTCGGCCTCTACGCCGACGGAACACCGGCCGATTACCAGCGGCAGGCCAACGACGAGATCATGCTCGTGGTGATGGTGGAGACCGAGGAGGCTATCGGCAACGTCACCGAGATCATGAACGTGCCTGGCGTGGATGTCGCGCTGATCGGCCCGGCCGATCTGATGATTGACGTGAAAGCGAACGGCCACGACGAGTCCCGCCACGAAGAGCTGTGCTTGCAGGTCGTCGCCGCCGGCTATGTCTGCCAGACTCGTGAAGAGGCGAACAGGCGTGTCGGGCAGGGTTTCCGCTTCATACCCCACGGCTCGGATCGCACGGCCGTCCAGACCGCCTTCCAAGAAACGTTTGCCGACATCCAGCGTTGGTAGCCGGTGGTCAGTGGCTAGGTTCTGTTGATATTTCCCGGTCATTCCCGCGCAAGCGGGAATCCACGTCCCCCCGTCGCCGCGGGGGGACCATAGGGGTGCCAGCACGACCCAATGGGGTTGGTGGCATCACCGCCTCTTCCGACGGGCGAGGGATGGGGTGAGGGCAAACAGGAAGCCGCTGAAGACTGACAGCTGATAAGGAGGCAATCATGCCGGATGAGACCTGGTATTTCGCCCTCACCCGCGAAGGGGGCTACTACCACATCGTCGCCGCGAGCACGAGCCAGGCCAAAGTGCTGCGTGCGCTGCGCTCCTTCTCCGGCCCGACGGCGGTGGCGACGCTCGACGAGCTAGGCGCGGTCGGTATCAGCGAGCGCGAGATCGCCCAGTGGCTCCCTCCGCTAGCGGCCGAGCGCGACTGCTAAAGAGGCATTGGTGCCATTACTTTGGCACAGGAGGCGAATATGTCAGGGAACACACTGTACTATGGTGATAATCTCGAAGTCCTGCGCGAACATATACCAGATGAGTCGGTAGATCTCATCTATCTTGATCCACCCTTCAACTCTAATCGGAACTACAATGTCATCTTCAAGGATGAGTCCGGGCGGAAAAGTGACGCCCAGATCATGGCCTTTGGTGACATCTGGCATTGGGGGCCAACTGCCGACAAGACGTACCACTATTTGACTAATACCACTTATCATGGAGGCCGGGTATCAGACCATGTGAGCCAACTTATAGCAGCACTTGTTTCCGGCTTGGGCATGAACCAAATGACCGCCTATCTTGTCGAGATGGCGGTCCGTCTCGTTGAACTCCATCGCGTGCTCAAATCCACCGGATCCATATACCTTCATTGCGACCCCACCGCCAGTCACTATCTCAAGCTGCTTCTGGATGCGATTTTTCAGCCCCGCCACTTCCATAATGAGATAACCTGGACGATGCGCGGCATAGGTCGTAGACGTAGAGTTACTAAGTATCCAACCGACACACAAACGCTATTATTCTACACGAAATCTAGCGCATATACCTTCAACGAGCAAACCTGGGAGGAGTTTATACCAAAACCCTTTAGGAATGGTGCCCCTGTCCTACCGACGGGTTACAGCCGTGACGAGGAAGGTCGTGTATTCTGGACATCTCCTCGAGGTGATTACACTGACGAGAGCATTTCTAGGCTAGAAAAGGAGGGTCGCGTCCATAGAACCAGAACCGGTAATGTACGCATCAAGTACTTTGCCAGAGAAACCAGCACTCACATCGTCATAGATAGGCCTGTGACAAACTCGTGGACAGATATAGCTGACACGCTGAGGAAAGGCAAAGAGCGCCTTGGCTGGCCAACACAGAAACCCGAAGCTCTGTTGGAGCGAGTCATTCGGGTCAGCAGCAACGAAGGAGATACAGTGCTTGACCCCTTCTGCGGCTGTGGCACAGCACTCATTGCTGCACAGAGGAATAAGCGGCGATGGATTGGCATTGATATCACCTACCTAGCAGTACCCGTAATCCGTTCTCGCTTAAGAACCACATTTAAGGAAAGTGTTGAGTTTGAAACCATCAATCGGCCGACTGAGGTTGAAGGTGCTAGGCTTATGGCCTCTTCCCCGAAAGGAAGGGAAGACTTCCAGTGGTGGGCAATAGACCTGATAGGAGCTACTCCAGTAGGTGGTGTGAAGAAAAGCGGCGCCGACAGAGGGATTGATGGTAAGATCACATTTACGGAGGGAGACGGGAGCCTCCACTCTATACTCGTCAGCGTCAAGAGCGGCGGCGTGAATCCCGGTATGGTGCGCGACTTACGAGGTACTATTGACCGAGAGAAAGCGGATATCGGCGTGTTTATAACGCTCCAAGAGGCCACGATGGGGATGAAGGAAGAAGCTGATAGGAGTGGCTCTTACCATTCTGATACTTGGAACCGAGATTACCAGCGCATACAGATAATCACGATCCGCGAACTACTAGAGGATGGCAAGCAACCCGATTTACCAGCTTTCCGCTTACCGGCATATCAAAGCGCACCACGAGCAAAGGTGGAGACGATAACAGATGCACTGCTCTAGTCAGAGCGACTGTGCAACCTATGATCTGCTTTGAAAGAGGTGGCCATTCGCGGGCCCGACTCCTCACTCCACGGGCTACTGGCTGCTATTGACCGCCTGGATCAGCGCCCTGGTATACCCCAGGCAGAACGAGTGTTGGCGCTCGCCGTCCGGGTCCACCGTTGACTGTGGCACATGATCGGGGCAAAGCATCCCCTCGAAACCCACCGACTTATACACCTGCAAGGCCTTGTACATATCTACGTCGCCATTGTCCGGGTAGACTTCCTCGAAGTTCAGATAGCCGCCTCGAATGTTGCGGAAATGCACCATGAAGATCTTCTGCTCGGATCCGAAATGGCGAATCGCCTCCAGCACCTCCGTCGCCGGGTCCCGGCACATCTCGGACACGGTGCCCTGGCAGAAGTTCAGCCCGTGGTACGGACTCGGCGCGATGCTCAACAGGCGCTTGAGGCCGTCTACGCTCCCCAACACCCGATGGACGCCGCGCAAGCCCGTGTCGTGTGGCACGGCCGGGTCGTGCGGGTGACAGGCCAGCCGCACGCCGTACTCCTCGGCCACGGGGACGACCCGCTCCAGGAAGTAGGTCATATTCTCCCACATCTTCTCGGGCGGCATGGGGCCAGCCTCGGTAAGAGAGTGGTCAGTCCACTTATTGATGTCGAAGTGGCTATAGGTGACGCCACCACGTCCGGGCGTTCGGCCCGTGCGCGGTATGCCGATCAGACTCAGATTGTATTTCAGCGCCGGAATACCGGCCTCGCTCGCGGCCCGGATATTCTGCTTGATGACCTCGATCTCGGCATCGCGGCTCGGTAGCCCCCGCATGATCCCCGGAAAGCGTTGTTGGGTCATGTAGTTGGACTGCATGTTCAGCGCGAGCACGTCGAACGCGATGCCGAACGATTCCAGGTAGACTTTTGTACTCTTGAGCGCCGCCACGTCCCACGTGCCGTCCTCCTGCTCGATGCCTCTGATGGTCGGTGTCGCCACGGCGACGTGCTCCACACCCAGCTGCGCCGCCCACGTCAGCTTCCGCTCCGAGAGGTCTCCCAGCTGCTCACCAATGTACATCGTGCTCCTCCCCCGCGATCAGCACCAAATGGTACCACGACGGAGGAGCGGACTTGCTCTACCGGCCGGAGTCCCCGTTTGGAGAGTCCTACCTACCTCGGTGAAGATGAGGCCGGGGGTGAGGCCCTGACCACCGACTACTCAGGAATGCTAGACTGGTGCGCGTCTCCGCAACTGGCACGTGCCACTCGGAGCACCGAGGAGGAACATTCATGGCCATGAAGATCGGGCTGGGGCTGAACCCCCACACGCTCACCACCGAGAACTTTCGCTTTGCCCATCAGCTCGGCGTCACTCACATCGTCGCCCACTTGTCCAACTGGGCCTCTGTGGCCCAACGACCGACCGGTCCGGACGGTCAACCCGCCCTCTGGAGCTATGCAGAGCTGCGCGACCTCCGCGCCGCGATCAATGCCGAAGGACTGGAATTGTACGCCCTTGAGAACTTCGAGCCGGCCCACTGGTCCGACGTGCTGCTCGACGGTCCCCGCCGCGATACGCAGATCGAGGGGCTGAAGACCATCATCCGCAACATGGGCCGCGCTGGCATCCCCGTCATGGGTTACAACTTCAGTCTCGCGGGCGTGTGGGGACGCACGCAGGGGGGCTTTGCGCGCGGCGGCGCCGAGTCGACGGGCTATATCGAGGCCACAGCCCCGCCCCAGGACCCCATTCCCCACGGCACGATCTGGAACACCGTCTACGATCCCGACGCCCCGCCGGGCGACATCGGCCCCGTCTCGTCCGACGAGTTGTGGAGCCGCTTGGAGTACTTCCTGACGGAGTTGGTTCCCGTAGCGGAAGAGGCCGGCGTGCGGCTGGCCGCCCATCCCGACGATCCACCACTGCCCACGCTCCGTCAGACGGCCCGCCTAGTCTACAAGCCCGAGCTGTATCAGCGCCTCCTCGACATCGTGCCTAGCCACGCCAACGCCCTGGAGTTCTGCCAGGGCACGATCTCCGAGATGGTTGGCGAGATGGACGTGTACGAGGCGATTGACCGCTATACCGCCCAACGGAAGATCGCCTACGTCCATTTCCGCAACGTCCGCGGGAAGGTACCCAACTACCGCGAGGTATTCATTGACGAGGGCGACGTAGACATGATCTACGCGCTCCGCATCTACCACCGGAACAACTACGACGGAGTAATCACCCCCGACCACACGCCGAGCGTCTCCTGCGACGCCCCGTGGCACGCCGGCATGGCCTATGCGTTGGGCTATATTCGCGCCGCCGTCACCATGGTCGAGCGCGAATAGCCCCGCCGAACGCCGCCCCCTACCATCATTCAGCAAGTCCACCATTTGGAGAGAGGTACGATGCGTATAACGATTACCGGCGGCGCCGGGCGGCTGGGGCAGGCGCTCGCCGCCCACTGGCAGGACACCCACCAGGTCCGCACCGTGGATGCCATCCCGCTGCCGGACGGCGCCCCGTCCCAGGACCACCGCGTCGGCGACCTGCGCGATTCCGCCTTCGCCCAGCAAGCCATCGCCGACAGCGACGTCCTGATCCACCTCGCGCCCATTGCGCCCGCCGGCCCCGCCACCACCGGCGACCTCGACCGGCTCGACGTGGCCACCCGCAGCACTTACCATCTCATGCTCGCCGCCCCCGACGCCGGCGTACAGACGGTCGTGCTGGGGAGCACCCTCGACCTCTTCGCGGCCTACCCCGGCGCCTGGCGCGTCACCGAGCAATGGGTACCGCAGCCGGCCCCCACCCCGGCCCACCTCGCGCCCTATCTGGCCGAGTGCAGCGCGCGGGAGCTGGTTCGCGCGCTGCCGCTGCGCGTGGTCTGCTTGCGCCTCGGCGAGGTCGTCTCGGGGGCCGAGGTCGAGGGTCAACCGTTCGATGGCCGCTGGCTGCACGTGGACGACGCCGTACAGGCCGTCGAGCGCGCGGTGGCGCTCACCCCGACCGAGGAAGAGCCGCAGACCGGCTGGTGGGTCTACCACATCACCGCAGCCGGCCCCCGCACCCGCATTCCGCTGGAGGGCGCGACCGACACCCGCCTTGGCTATGCGCCCCGGCACGCCTTCCGCGCCTGGTGGACGGACGACTGGCAGCACCCACCGGCGACTCCGCAGCCGCCGGCGGTCCCATCGCGGCCAATCCGCAAGGTGGTGGTCTTCGGCGCTGGCGGGCCACTGGCCGCGGCCGCGGCACCACTGCTCACGGAGACGCATACGGTACGGCTGACGGACCTGCTCCCGCTGGCCGACATCATCGCGGCCAACGAGCCACAATCGCCGGGCGCGCCGCTACCGGTCCTCTTTGATTCCCCACACGAAGCGCAGGTCGTAGACATCACCGACTACGACCAAGTGCTGGCCGCGTGCGCGGGCATGGATGCCATTGTCAACTGCACGGTCAATCGTCCGCATCCCGTCGAGGCGTTTCGCGTGAACTGCCTGGGTGCGTACAACGTGATGCGGGCAGCGGTGGCACAGGGCATCCGGCGCGTGGTGCATACCGGGCCGCACCTGACCGGCTCCGGCCACAACGTCGGCTACAACTGGGACTTCGACATCAGCGCCGACGTGCCCCCGCGCCCCGGCCACTGGCTCTACGCCCACTCCAAGTACCTCGGCCACGAGGTGGTCCGCATCTTTGCCGAGGCGTATGGCCTGGAGGTCCCGGCGCTATATTTCGGCGGCTTCATGAACCCCGCTCGCCACCGCCCACGGTCCGGCGGCGTCGGCGGGCTGACCATCTCCTGGAACGACGCGGCGCTGGCCGTGCGGCGCGGGTTGGAGGCGCCGTCGCTGCCGCGCCCGTTCGAGGTCTTCAACATGACCACCGATCTACCCCACGGCAAGTTCCCGAACGAGAAGGCCAAGCGTCTGCTCGGCTGGCAGCCCCGCGATACCCTCGACCACCTCTGGGGCCTCCGCCCCTGATCTTGCTTACCGATAGCGCCCCGCCTGCATCTCGTAGAGCGTGGCGTAGCGCCCGCCTTGCTCGACTAGCTCATCGTGGCTGCCCGCCTCGATTATCCGGCCCTCGTCCAGCACCACGATGTGGTCCGCCATCCGGACCGTCGAGAACCGGTGGCTGATTATCAGCGCCGTCTTGCCCCGCACCAACTCCCGGAACTGCTCGAATAGCCGGTATTCGGCCTCTGCGTCCAGCGCCGCCGTCGGCTCATCCAGGATCACCACCGCCGCGTCTCGCACAAACCCTCGCGCCAGCGCCACCTTCTGCCATTCGCCACCCGATAGCTCCACGCCACCCGCGAACCGTCGCGTCAACTGCGTGGCGTAGCCGTCCGACAGCTTGGTCGCGATCTCGTCCGCGCCCGCCCACAGCGCGGCCCGCTCGACATTGCCCTCGGCCGATTCGGTGGCGAACGCCCCCACAGCGATATTCTCCCGCAGGGTGAGCGCAAACTGGGCAAAGTCTTGATAGACGACAGCAATCCGGCGGCGCCAGGATTCCAGGTCATACTCGTCGAGGGGAATACCGTCGAGCAAGATGTTGCCCGCAGTGGGGTCGTACATGCGCGTCAGCAGCTTGACGAGGGTGCTCTTGCCGGCGCCGTTGGCCCCGACCAGCGCCGTCACCTGGCCCGCCGGCAGCACAGCGTTCACGTCGTCGAGCACCGCTTGGCTGCTCTCGGGATAGCGAAACCCCACCTGGCGTAGCTCGATGCCGGCCTGGCCGGCAGCCGGTACCGCATGGCCCTGCCCCGGCGACGCGAGCTTGATCGTTGGCCGCGCCCGATCTAGGAACTCGAACAGGCGCTGCAGCGGCAGCAGCGCCTGATACAGATGCCCAATCCCATTCGTCAGACTTGAGGTGAGCAGTTCTACCTGAATCACTGCCCCCAAGTAGAGCACCACGTCACCGAGCGTCAGCCGGCCCGCGCCGGCTTGCGCTGCCACGTACCAGAACCCGCCAGCCAGGGTCAGCGCATAGAGGGCGCCGAGGATGGCGGTCACGCGCAGTTGGGCATACCGAATCCGGCCCATCTCACCCAGAGCCGCGGCAAACTGCCCCTGGAAGCGCCGAATCAGAAACCCACTCAGACCGAATACCCGCACCTCCTTGGCGCTGCCGGGCTGCGTAGCCAGGCGACCGCAATAGTCCATCTCTCGCGCCGGACGTGCCTGCCGGATCATTGCCTGATACGTCCTGCGGCCGTAGTGCTCCTCCGCGATGAGATGCGGTACAGCCACCGCAGTCAGCACGAGCGGCAACAGTGGGTGGAGGCGTGCTAAGAGAAACAGCAACCCAATCAACGTCAGCAGGGGCAGACAGCGCTGCAGGAACACCAGCAGCCGCGGTCCACGGATAGCTGCTCTGTGCTGCAACAGCTGTAGTTCATCCCGAAAGGACGGATGCTCAACACGGTAGAGGTCCACCAGCGTTGCACCAGCTTGCATCAGGCGCCGATCTACCTCCCCCACCGCTCGATTCTCAATTGACGCCGACAGCGCCTCTTGGATGGGTTTCAGACCCGTTGGGACAACCAGCGTGAGCGCATACAGCGTGCCGAGCACGATCACTCTGCTGCCGGTATCGAGTGTCCCACTAGCTCCGGCTGTCACGGCCTCCATCAGCAGCTTGCCGAGCCAGACCCCTAGCACGGGAATCAGCGCGAGGGCAATGATTAGCCCGAGATAGATCGCAGCGGCAGTTGGCGCGGGCTTGATAATCAAGGCGAAGCCGCGCCCAGCCGCTCGTAGGCGGCCGGCAACGGCGCGGAGGGTACGACGTGCTGTTTGCAGCCTGGACGATCCGGACCGAGGGGCTGCTGGCCTACTCACGTCGCTGCCTCCGCATACTGGGCAGCCTGGAGGTGGAATAGCCGGGCGTAGTCACCATTGCGGGTCAACAGTTCTTCGTGCGTTCCCGCCTCCTGAATCCGTCCGTCCGCCAGGTACAGAATGCGGTCCGCCATCCGCACGGTCGAAAAGCGGTGGCTGATCAACACGGACATGCGCTCACGGGTCAGGTCCTGGAAGCGTTGGTAGACCTCGTACTCGGTCTGCACATCCAGCGCTGCCGTCGGCTCATCTAGGACGAGCAGCGCACAGTCCCGCATAAAGGCCCGTGCCAAAGCGAGCTTCTGCCACTCACCGCCGGACAGCTCCCGCCCGCCGAACTCGCGGCCGAGCCGCGTCTCCAGTCCCTGCGGCAGTTGCCCCAGCAGCGCGTCAGCACCTGCTTTGGACGCAGCCGCCCGGAGACGGGCACCGTCATCCACGGCCTCGATCTGACCCAGCCCGATATTCTCCCTGGCGGTGAATTCATAGCGCACAAAGTCCTGAAAGATGCCCCCTATCTCGCGGCGCACGTCCGCCGGATCATACTCTCGCAGGTCAACCCCATCGAGCAGAATGCGACCACCGCTCGGGTCGTAGAAGCGTAATAGCAGCTTGACGACGGTGGTCTTTCCTGCCCCGTTCTGCCCCACCAGCGCGAGGCACTCGCCGGGCCGGAGCTTGAACGAGACGTCCCGCAATACCGGTTCCCTCCGGCCTGGGTAGGTGAACGCCACGTGCTCAAAGACGACGCCCTCACGTATGGGGCGCGGCAAGGGCCGCGGTGGATCGGCGACGATGAGGTCCGACGGGGCCTGGAGTACTCTGAATAGGCTGGGCAAGAAGGCGAGCGAAACGCCCAGCGACTGCACTGGCCCTAACTGGAGCAGACGTCGCTGTAGTAAGAACGCAGCACCACCATAGAGCACGAGGTCTCCAGGAGTTCCGTGCCCCGAAGCCACCTGCCAGCCCAGCACGACGTATACCGCACCGGCTGTCGCCGGTCCTAGGCATGCTGCTAGGCTCACTGGCACGACCAAGCGCCGGCGCAGGCGGCCAAGCTCATCAATGAGCCGGTGGAAGAGGGCGCCGTACCGCTGCCCGAAGAATGGTCCCAATGCGTACAGTCGCACGTCCTTGGCCGGCTCCGGCGTGATGAGCTGATCGCGGTTGTAGTCCAGTTGGCGCCCTTCCGGCGTCTGAACGTAGAGGTGGAAACCGGTAACGCGCTCATAGCGCCATTGGTAAATCGTCTGCGGTACGGAGGCCAAGAGCAGGAGCAACGGCAGGAGAGGATGCAGGCCAACGAGCAGCAAGGCTATCCCGATCACAGTGAACAGCCCGAGCACGGCCGATGCCCCATGGACCATTATCTGCAATCCCGTTTGGCTCGCATAGCGCTGGGAGCGCTCCAGATCATCAACCCACCTCGGATCCTCAAACCGCGCCAGACCCTGCCAGCGATTGACGGCGCGGATGAGCTGCTCGGTGATGTAGCCCGTCAGCCGATCCCCGGCCTGGCTCTGGAAGGTGAAGGCGAAGGGCTGGATCAGTTGACCGACGGCGACGGCCACCGCGGTCAGCATGATCCAGGCGCCGAGGGGTAGGCTGACGACGATAGGACCAGCGTCAGCCAGGAAGCCCAGGTCTACGGCTGCCCGGTCTATGACCGCGCGAGTCAGGGCGAGTTGTGCTGGAGGTACGAGCGCCTGCAGCAGAAGCAGAAGCAGGACGCCTAGCGCAAGCAGCGGGCTGGCTTGCCAGCTAAGACGAACCGCGAGCCAGGTCACCTGGCCGGCAGTCCGTAGTCGCTGCGTCAAGCCGCGTATGGGCATCTGTTGATCTAGGGCGCAATCAGTATCCGCGCCACCTCGCCGCGTTGCGCGGCCCACTCCGGCGTCCGATCAAGAAGGGTCGAACAGCGGACCGGTCGGAACAAACGGCTGCATGATCCGCAGACCGTCACCGATGCGTCGGTCATAGCGAATCATATCGGCTGGTCGGCGCCGCTGACCCGCCCCATCGTATGTGAACAGCACGTCAGCCCCGGCCTCAATCGCCGTGGCAATGTGGACACAGTCAGCAGGTAGGAGCCGAGGAAACATGTCGCCTATCTCCGCAGCACGTTCGGCGATCCGAGGGGTCAGTACCCGAATCTCCAACTCAAGGGAGTTGAAGAGATCTCTAACCCGCCGCAAGTGCTCCGGGTGATACGTGACAGTCTCGACTGCCCCCTCATCATCGGGTGGTGTCGTGGCATCTGCTACCCCGATCCTGCGTACCTCAGCGATGACGAACGACGAGATGATGATTTCAATGCCGTTGCGCTCATGCTGCTCAAGTAGTCTGTGTATTGTATCTACACGGGCAGCTTCTGTTCCTGCGAGGTAGGAGATGAAAAGCGAAGAGTCCCAATACTGGCGTCGCCACTCAAGCATCGCCTCGCACTCTCGCAATGAACTCCTCGGTAGACAGTCCACCGGTAAGGCTGGGGACGCTACCCCGGAAATCTCTAATCCGAGGACCACTCTCGCGCTCAATTACCGCGGTTACATCTACGATGGAGAGCGGCTTGCCCTCCTCGTCATACGCTACGCGGCCCTCAACGAGGACACGCTTCCCCCATAGCGCACGGTCACGCAATTCATCAAACCATTCGTCCGCGGCCAGACAACATTTCACGTATGCCCCGGTGCCATGCTCCCGAATCCTAGCCATTACCGTCTTGCCCCGGCAGGCGATCACCTCAAGTACTCCGTCCACGGAAGAGTAGACACACCGGACGGCCTGTTCTGTGCAGAGCTGCTCGTCTGCGTTGAGCGTAACGCCAAGGTCCACGTCGGTAGTCATCTTCAGCGTTCCCGGACAACCGGCCACCATTGCCGCTATTCTAGCACTTGCGATGAGCAAGCGCCCTGTCACTCGTGACTTGATGTACCAAGATGGCGAGGTCCAACCACTCAGGGTAGGGGCATCCCCTGTGGGCGCTCTGGCCTGCCGCGCACGCAGCAATGACCGGCAAACGGCCAGAATGAAGGTTCGCAGACTCCCCCTCTCCAAATGTTGGAGAGGGGGCCAGGGGGTGAGGCCTCTGGCCTACGGCGCAATCAGTATCCGCGCCACCTCGCCGCGTTGCGCGGCCCACTCCGCGTCGGTGAAGGCGGCGTTGATCTGCTCCAAGGGGTAGCGGCGCGAGACTAACCGGTCGAGCGGATAGCGGTGTTGCGCGCCGGCCAGCCAGGCCAGCGCCCGTGGCAGCACCCAGCGGTCGTAGGAGAGCACGCCGAGCAGCTGCTTGGGCCGGCGCACGGCGTCGTGGGGGATGATCTCGGTACTCACGTCCGGCACGATATTGCCCATCATCAGGTAGCGCCCGCCGGGCCGCAGTAGCTCCAGCCCCTCTTGCACCACCCCCGGCACCCCGACGACCTCCACGCACACGTCGGCACCCACCCCGCCGGTCAGCTCCCACACCGCCTCGACGCGCTCTTCTTTGGTCGTCTCCGCGACGTTGAGCATCAGGTCGGCGCCGAAGTCGCGGGCCAGGTCCAGGCGCTGCGGAATGGCATCAATGGAGACCACGTGCCCGGCGCCCATATCGCGCGCGACGGCCGCGGTATAGAGGCCCAAGCCGCCGGCGCCCTGCACTACCACCGTGTCGCCGAGCCAGATGCCGATGCGGTGCAAGCCGTAGATCACCTGCGAGAGCGCGCAGTTCACCGGCGCCAAGAGGTCATCGGGAATATCGTCCGGCACCTTGAACACCCACTGCCCCGGGTGGAGCAGCATGTACTCGGCATACGTGCCGAGGAAATGCGGCGGATCGTCCGCGCGGACGTGCGCCTTGAACTGATAGCGGTTGGGGCAGCCGGTCGTGCCGCTCAAGCAGAGCCAGCATTCCCCACACGGCACAAAGTAGGAGTACGCCACGCGGTCGCCGACGGCCAGCGGACGGCCGAGCGTATCGTGCTGCCGCCCCCTGCCGAGCGCCACCACGCGCCCGGTGCCCTCGTGGCCGGGCACGCTCGGATAGGGCTGGAGCGGCGGGACTTCACCCCGCCAGATGTGCAGGTCGGAGCCGCACAGACCGGCGACCGTCGTGCGGACCAAGATTTCGTCGGCTGCCGGTGCCGGTACGGGGTACTCGCGCAACTCTATCGGCTGGTCCGCGCTGGTCGCTACTGCTGCCCGGCCCATCGCTGTCATCCGGTCCTCCTCTACATAACGTACTGATCGGCCCCCCTATGGTCCCCCCGTTGCGACGGGGGGACGGGGCTGTTCCCTCCCCGTCGCAATGGCCGCGGGCCAGGGAGTCGGCACAGCCTATCCCCTCCCCCACCGCAACAGGGGAGGGCGAGGGTGGGAGCCAGTGGCAGCCCCGGCACGAATCCGTAACGGCTGTGGCGCTACTCCTGGCCCGGCGTGCCCTCGTAAGTGACCATCTGCCGCGCCGGGTCCGAGTAGATGATGACCATGCGCGCCGTCGTGCCGCCCACGTTGCGCGCGTCGTGCTGCGCGCCGGCCGGCACGCGGATCGCCTGCCCCGGCTGCATCTGATAGACCGCGCCCTCCAGGCTATGATCCAACTCGCCCTCGATCAGGTAGAGCAGCTCTTCACAGTTGGGGTGGGCATGGAGCGGGTTCTTCTGTCCCGGCTCGATCTCGACGTAGCCCAGCGTCTGCTCCGCACCCGGCGCCAGCTCGCCATTGAACAGCCATTCGATGGCGCCCCAAGAGAACTCGGCCAGCTGCCCGGACCCTCTGCTCGCCAGAATACCCGCTGCCGGCTGGTCAACTGCTGTCATGGACCGGTCTCCTTCCTCACTCCAACGGCACAGCGCCCCGCGCGCCACCGCCCGCATTCTACCCCATAGCACCACCGCCACTCGACGCAGGCAGGTCCTCCGTCGGGAGATGAAGTGTGTCAGGCAACGCTTCCCTTGACACGAGCGCGGGAGCCTGCTATTCTTGATTTTGCCATGCGATTTAGTGGTGTTTACTGACACCCGCGATCCCGGAGGGAGGAAGCAAAATGGCCGTTCTTGACGAACTGCTCGCTGCCAACGAGGGTTATGCAGCCGGCTTCACCAAGGGAGACCTGCCCATGCCCCCAGGCCGGCAGGTAAGCGTGCTCACGTGCATGGATGCCCGGATGGACCCGGCGAGGTTCCTAGGGCTAGAGGAAGGCGACGCGCATGTCATCCGCAACGCTGGTGGGCGAGCCAGCGAGGACGCCATCCGCTCGCTGACCATCTCCCACAAGCTGCTCGGCACGCGCGAGTTCGTGGTGATCCACCACACCGACTGTGGAATGGAGACGTTCACCAATGAGCAGCTCCGCGAGCAGTTGGGCCGCGATCTCGGGGCCGACGCCTCGACCGTCGAGTTTCTGCCTTTCACCGATCTGGACGAGAGCGTGCGGCAGGATGTGGAGACGATCCGGTCGTCGCCGCTCATTCCACAGGACATTCCGGTGAGCGGATACGTCTACGACGTGCGTACCGGCCGTCTCCGCGCGGTGCGCTGACGCCGGTCGCCGCCATGACTCCCCTGCCCTGATGAAGGTTGCGAACTTGATTAGGTAGTGGTCTGGCCCCCTCCCTCACCCTCCCCCGTCCCGACGGGGGAGGGAACCTGCACCCGGCCCCTACGGAGAGGGGGGCTACATCCCACTACCCGATTAAGTTGTCAACTTTCATAAGGGCAGGGGCCGGGGGGTGCTTCCCTACTGCACCATGCCGAACCGCTTATTCTGCGCCGTCATCTTCAGAAAATACCGCAAGCGCTGCTCGAAAATCTCCGGGCGCGCCCTTGCGCCCTCGATAAATGCGATGCGGATTCGCTTGTAGGAGTCGGGGAATCCCTGAAAGTTCTGCCACGTCGCCCGGTCTTGCTTGAGCGCCTGCTCGATGTCCGGGGCAATCGTCACCGGTGTCGGCTGCTCATCCGGGTCGAAGACGTGCTCGATGGCGGCAAGGCCGGCGGCGGTCATCTTCCCCTGCTCTAGGAGACGATGCACCCGCTCCCGGTTCATCGCCGACAGGTTGCTCTTGGGCTTCCGGGGTGTAAATCGCTGGGTGTATTTCTTGTCGTCTATGCCCTTGACGATGCTGTCTATCCAGCCGTAGCACAGCGCCTCGTCAACGGCATCGTTATACGGTATGCGCGGCTTTCCGGACCCTTTCTTGTAGTAGATCAGCCATATTTCCTTTTCCTTGTCGTGATACTCGGCCAGCCACGCCCGCCATTGCTCTCTGTCACTGACGTAGAGCGTCTTCCCAATCTCCATCGGTCAAGTCCTCTATCCACCTAAATCTCGGTTGACAGCTTCAGCGCCGCTCGGTTCCTGGCGCCAGCACCCGCAGCAGCCTACCAGGCAGCACCGAGCGGCTGCCGCGCGCTACGCCAGCACCCGACGCAGGGGGGCCGACAACGGTACGACGGTCAGCACGACCGCCGCCAGGATGGCGAACGCCGTCATCAGCCCCAACAGGTCGGCGGCCACGCCGAAGATCGCGGGCGCCAAGGCCGATGCAGCCAGGACGACCGTGTAGAAGAGGCCGTAGCCGCGCGCGCGGCGCGCCGGCTCGACCAGCCCGGCCGTCGCCGCGTAGAGCACGGACGAGGTGCCGTTCAGCGCAAAGCCAAAGATCAGCGCCAGCGGGACCAGGACCGGCCCCGACAGGAAGATGAACAGAACCATCGCCGCGGCGGTCAGCGCCTCCGTCACCCACACCAGGCGCACGGAGCCAATGCGATCAACCAACCACCCACAGAGGAGCTTGCCCGCTGCCCCGCCTGCGAAAATCAGCGCGAACAGACCACTGATGGCGGCGGCGTCCAACCCATGAGCCGTGAGGATGAAGGGCAGTAACGCCAACCCGGCGCCCCGGCCCACGCCGTCTACCGTGCCAACGGCTGCGAGCAGTGCAAACGACCGCGGCTGTGCAATCCCCCAGTCCGCGCGTAGCCGCCCGGTCCGCGACTGCTCCGCCCGGCGCGTGGGCAGCCTGGCGACGGACCGCGTCACCTGTGTCCGCCCGGCGAGCGTCGCCAGCGAGCAGACCAGCCCGACCGCCGCCAGGGCGCCGAGCGCCGCTCGCCAACCGTAGGTCACGCCCAGAATGCCGGCCAGCGCCGGTCCGGCGAGCTTGCCGAGGTCCCCGGCGAAGTTCAGCGTGCCGACGGCCGAGCCACGCCCACCTCGCTCGTAGGCCCGCGAGACCAACCCGGCTGCCAGCGGGTGCTGCGGGCCTCCACCGATACCCCCAACAACGGCCGCGCCGAGCAGGAACAGGTACGTCGGCGCCAACACCATCCCTACCAGTCCACCGGCCATCCAGGCATTGCCGCCCACGAGCAGCCCCAGCTCCGCTCCGACCGTCAGGCGCTCCGCCAGCAGTCCCATCGGTAGCTGGAAGAGGCTGGCCACACCGGAAAAGGCGGCCTTGAGCAAGCCGATCTGCCCATAACTCAACTGCAAGTCGGCAGCGATGAGCGGCAGCAGAGGATAGACAATGGCGATGTAGGCATCGTTGACAATGTGCAGCACCGAGGTCGTGGTGAGCGTAGTCATGGCCGGCGACCAGCGCCGGGTGAGCGCGACCAGCCGCGGCGGACGCAGCCTCTCCTCCAACACCGCTCTCTGCCTCTACCGCAATGCCTGTCCGTCATTCCCGCGCAAGCGGGAATCCAAGCCCACTCTCCCCGTGGGAGCGGGCCAGGGTGAGGGCAATCACCCCCCCCTCAATTTCAGCATTACAACCTAGGGCATCACCTTCCAGGCCACGCTCAGGCCCTCGCCGACCGGCAGAATCGTGCCCAGCAGCCGGGGATCGGTGGCGACGAGCCGGTTGTAGCGCCGCAGCGCCCGCACCGACTCGGACGACATCGCCTCGTCGTACACCGCGACCCGGGGGCCGAGCGTCAGCACGTTGTCCGCTAGGATCAATCCACCTGGCCGCACGAGGCGCAGCGCCGCCTCCAGATAGGCAGGATACGGCGGTTTGTCGGCATCAATGAAGACCGCATCCACGCTTTCGTCGCCGCGGGCCGCCAGCGTCTCGCGGGCGTCACCGACCGTCACCGTTACTCGCTCGGCCACCCCGGCCTGCCGGAAGTGGGCACGGGCCATCGCCGCCCGCTGCGGATCGATTTCCAGCGTCTCCAGCTGGCCGTCAGCGGGCAGACCACGAGCAATCCAGATTGCCGAGTAGCCGGTGCAGGTGCCGATCTCCAGCACGCGCCGCGCACCGATCAGGCGGCACAGCAGTTGCAGCACCCGTCCGGCTTCCGGCGCAACAGCCGGCACGCCCAGCGCCCGCGCTTTCGCCCCGATGGCCCGCAGCGCGTCGTCCTCCATCACGACCTGCTCGCGTAGGTAGCGAGTCACGTCCACATCGAGATACGTCATGCTCTCCTCCACTGGTGGTCCGCTGCCGCTGTGCTCTCCCGGCGCTGGCTTGACGTGCCTAGGGAAATAAAGTATCGTGCGCTCAGGATACACACCTGCTGCCATGCCTGCGTAGCCGGTGTGAGCCCTCCGTCGGGTACGACCCATACAATGAAGCGGGTGCCTACGCCATTTGTAGGAGGTGATGGGGCAAAGGGCACACGCAGACGGTTGCACACTGTTCTAGCTTGCTCGATCCCTTTCATGGGGTAATTTTGGGCAGTTACAAGAGTCTATGCAAGCGAGAGCTTGCAGGAGGGGAACATCGTGGCTGAGATCACGCGCAGACGGTACATCGGTGGCGCTGGCGCTCTACTCGGTGGCCTGTTGGCCGTCGCCTGCGGCGAAGTGGAAATCCGCTATGTCCAGGGGCCAGCGGGACCGGCCGGGCCAGCCGGCGCGCAGGGCGAGCGCGGTGCGACCGGTGCCCAGGGCGTCCAGGGCGAAGCCGGCGCGGCGGGCCAGACCATTGTGGTGGACAAGCCGGTCACGCAGGTCGTCGAAAAGACCATCGTGGCGGCACCGAACACCAAGGTGGTCATGTGGACCGGCTTCTGGCGCGGTGGCAACATGAGCGACCGTGGCACCGGCTGGACCGATCTGACCAACCGCTGGAATGCCGAGAATCAGAATATCACCTTCGTGCTTCAGCCGGTGTCTGGCCAGGGCGACAACACCAATGCCAAGATCATCTCCAACTACGCTGCAGGGACGGTACCCGATCTCGTACACACCGCCTACTGGAGCGGGGGCGTCTTCGGCACCCGCGACATGCTCCCTGATCTGCAGGAGACCTACATCCGGCACGACAAAGAGTACGCCGACTCGATGGACGACTTTTTCCCGCATCTGCTGGAGTCCAGCATGTGGGAGGGTAAGCTGTGGAGTTTGCCCCAGGAAACCAATGCTGACCTGCCCTACACCAACCTGGATGTGGTACGGAAAGCGGGCCTGGAGCCGCTGAGGCTCGGTTTCACCTGGGAGGATCTGACCGAGTACCTCAAGGCGATTCAGCAGACCCTTGGCCCAGGTGAGCAGTCAGGCAAATGGGCCATGAGTGGCATGATGGGTAACGTGAACTTCATCAATCTGCTTAAGCAGGCTGGTGGAGAGTTTTACAATGCAGACCGCACCAAGATCATCTACAACAGTCCGGAAGGCGTGGAAGCACTGCAGTACGTCGCAGACCTGATCCATGACCACCAGGTGCATGTGCCCCACAGAAGCTACTTCGAGGCCAGCGGCAAGGACCGTCCGAGTTTCCGCAAAGGTAGCATCGCTATGAACTACGAGACGAGCGCTTCCCGTCTCGTCACCTGGGCGCAAGACATCGGCGGCTTGGACAACATGTACGTCACGCCGTCGCCCACGCGGAAGCAGCCCTTTGTGGCAACCTTTGGCCAGAACACCTTTATGTTCAAGACGAACACCCAGCAGCAGGAAGCTGTCTGGCAGGTGATGCGCTGGCTGACGAACACGGATGCGGCGGCACACTACGCAGCGGTGACGATGTTCCTGGCGCCGCGCAAGTCTGTGCTCCTGCACCCCGAGTACCAGGCGGTGCGCGAGCGTGTGCCGCAGTTCGAGACCTTTATCGAGGGGTTGAGCTATGCCTTCCGGCCGTTCCATCCAATGTTCCCCGACCACTACGGTGGGTTTAGCAATCTGGCCGCGAAGATCTGGACGACTCCGGGCACCTCGGTCAAAGACGGGCTGGATGAGGCGGTCCGTGTGCTGAACGCCAAGCTGGACCAGTGGAACGCGCAGAACTAGCTGAGGCTAGAGTAGCCTGCCGGGGCGGCTTGGGTAGGATCGTCGGGCCGTTCGGCGGCTCGAATACAAAGGTTGCACAGGAGTCATCGCGTTCCTGTGCAACCTTCTTTTTTCTTTCCTCACCGCCCGGGGGGATCGTGCCCAGGAGCCGGTGATCCGTGGCGACGAGCCGGTTGTAGCGGCGCGGCCTCAGCCGGCCCGAGGCACGCTTGCAGCAACAGGTCAGTTTCAGGATAGCGAACGGCCACGCCGGCGGCCGGCGTGGTGCCTCAACGGTCTCGCCGCCGGGCTTGGAGCTTGCCAAGCGCCTCCGGTACCGGCTTGACGTGTGAAGGTAAATAACGTATCGTTCGCACAGGATACACGCCTGCTACCACGCCTGCGTAGCCGGTGTGACCCCTCGGCCGCAAACGGCCTCTACATTGAAGCAGGTAACTACGCCAGTTGCAGGAGGTGATGGGGCAACGGGCACACGCACACGGTTGCACACTGTTCTAGCTTGCTCGATCCCCTGCATGGGGTAGTGTTGAGCAGCTACAAGAGTCTATAGCAAGCGGGAGCTTGCAGGAGGGAAATATCGTGGCAGAGATCACGCGCAGAAGATATATCGGTGGCGCTGGCGCCTTGCTTGGTGGCCTGTTGGCCGTCGCCTGCGGCGAAGTGGAAATCCGCTACGTCCAAGGGCCAGCGGGACCGGCCGGGCCAGCCGGCGCGCAGGGCGAGCGCGGTGCTACCGGCGCCCAGGGCGTCCAGGGTGAAGCCGGCGCGGCGGGCCAGACCATCGTCGTGGATAAGCCGGTCACGCAGGTGGTCGAGAAGACCATCGTGGCGGCACCCAACACTAAGGTGGTCATGTGGACCGGGTTCTGGCGCGGTGGCAACATGAGCGACCGCGGCACTGGTTGGACCGATCTGACCAACCGCTGGAATAGCGAGAACCTGAATATCACCTTCGTGCTCCAGCCCGTCGCCGGGCAGGGGAACAACACCGACGAGAAGATCATCTCCAACTACGCCGCGGGCACGCCGCCCGATCTGGTGCATACCGCCTACTGGAGCGGCGGCGTCTACGGCATCCGCGACATGCTGCCCGAGTTGATGGAGACGTTCATCCGGCATGACAAAGCGTATGCCGACACGATGGACGACTTCTTCCCCCACCTGCTGGACTCGAGCTACTGGAATGGCCAGTTGTGGAGCCTGCCGCAGGAAACCAACGCCGACCTCCCCTACACCAACCTGGCTTTCGTGCGCGAAGCCGGCTTGGAGCCACTGACCCTCGGCTTCACTTGGGACGAGTGGGTGGAGTGGATGAAGGTGATGCAAACTAGCCTCGGCGACGGCAAAGAAACGGGTAAGTGGGCCATCGGCCACATGCTCAACACCGTCGTGTGGTGGAACCTGGTCTTCCAGGCCGGGGGCAGCATCTTCAACGAGGACCGCACCGAGCTCGTGCTCGATTCGCCGGAAGCGCTCGAAGCGCTGCAGTTCGTCTCCGACATCCACCACAAGCACCAGGTCGCGGTGCCGCACCGCTCCTATTACGAGGAAACCGGCAAGGAGCGCCCCAGCTTCCGTAAGGGCCAGATTGGGCAGTTCTACGAGACCAGCGCCTCGCGTTTGGTCACGTGGGCACAGGACATCGGCGGCTTGGACAACATGTACGTCACTCCGTCGCCGACCAAGAAGCAGCCGTTCGTGGCCAACTTTGGCCAGAACACCTACCTGTTCAAGACCAATACGCAGCAGATGGAAGCTGCTTGGCAGGTCATGCGCTGGCTGACCAGCACCGATGCCGCAGCGCACTACGCGGCGGTGACGATGTTCCTGGCGCCACGGAAGTCAGTGCTTACTCATCCTGAGTATCAGGCGGTGCGCGAGAACGTACCGCAGTTCGAGACGTTTGTCCAGAGCCTGAGCTACGGCTTCCGGCCGTTCCACCCCACGCTCCCGAGCATGTTCGGCGGCATTGGTGGGATGCTCAGCGAGGCTGGCCAGAACCCGAATGCCAACCTCAAGGACGGGCTGGCGGAAGTGGTGCGCGTCGAGAACGCCAAGCTGGCCAAGTGGACTGCGGATAACGCCTAGCTCAAGCCGAAGCAGCCGCGCCTGGCTGCTCAGTTGGATCGTCGGGCCGCCAGCCGGCCCAAATGCAAAGGTTGCACAGGAGCCATCGCGTTCCTGTGCAACCTGTTTTTCCTGGCCCCCTCCTTCACCCTCCCCCGTCCCGACGGGGGAGGGAACTACCGTCTCGCCGCCGCCCGGTCCGCCGCCGTCCCCCCGCCGCAGCGGGGGGACCATAGGGGGGCCAGTCCCCTACCCCGTCAGCCGGAAGAAGCTCCCAGCGATGTGGCGCGTGCCGCCAAAGCCGTTCCCGTCGTCTTCCATGAAGTAGTAGGCCGTGAAGATACGCCCGTCGTCGAGTTGCGTGGCGACTGGATAGCCCAAGTCACCGCCGCTGCCGTCGTCCCGGACAATCGCTTCGGCCGACCACGTGGCGCCCTCGTCCGCGCTGACAATCAGCCCGATCCCCGTGGGCGGCTTGCGCCGCGCGAAGATCACCACGATCCGCCCGTCCCGCAGGCGCATGGGCCACGGCGAGCGGTAATGGACACCGCTGCGGGCCACCTGCGGGGGGCGCCGCGCCGCCCACGGCGATTGCCCCCACGCGACAATTGGCCGGGCGTCACTCCAGCTTGCCCCACCGTCATCGGAGTAGGCCATCTGGATCGCATTGCGAACACCGCCGATGTTGAGCATGTAGCACTGCAAGCGACCACCCGGCAGCAGCAGCAGGCCGGCATAGGTCGGCCGCCCCACGCCGGTAGGATCGCGTGCCACCTCCGCCACATACTCCCACGTGAGACCGTTGTCATCCGAGCCGAACACGCCCACGCCACCGGGCATCCCGCCACTGTCCCGGTCGGCGGTCATCGCCATGGTCATCACGCCCATCAGCGTGCCGTCGGGAAACTGCACCAGCGGGTGAGCGTCGCGGTGCAGCCCCCCGCCGTGCGGACTCGTCACCCGCGTCGGCACCGTCTCCCACGTGCGGCCGCGGTCCCCGGAGCGAAACGCGAAGCATTCCAGGGTCGGTTGACCGCCCGGACCAGGCGGCCCGGTCACCGGGCGGGCAAAGTACACGGCGGCATCGGGGCCGGTGAGATCAATCTGCTCGCGTGCCACGCCCGGCTCATCGGCCCGCTGCACAATCGCGCGTTTCTCCTCCAGCGGCAGCGACTCGTCCCACACCACAACGTCGTGCTCCCGCGGCCACGTCTCGCCGTGATCGAACGAGCGCTGGAGCAGAATCCTGGCGCGGCTGGCATAGCCGTTCCAGAAGGAGTGGCTAATGTCGGTCCGCGCCTCGTAGCGCGAGGGTGCGTGGGCGTGCAAGACCGCGATCTCGCCGTTCCCGTAGTTGAAGATGCCACTCTGCCGGGGATGTCCGCAGTAGCACGCTTTGCTGTAGCACAGCTTGGTGTGGCGCACGTCCGTCAGCACTGGGCTGGTGCGTTGCCTCATATCACCCTCCGATCTTATGCCGGGCCCTCACTCTCGGACCAGCACCGCCTGGCTATCCTCCGCACAGTGGAGCCGGCGCACGGCTCCGGCACGGAGCAGGGCACTATCGCCCGGTGCCAGCTCGACCTCCAAGCCATCTATCGTCAAGCACGGCCTTCCCTCGACGACCTGCCAGTGCTCATTGACCGGCAGCCGCGCCTCAGCGAGGCCCGTGCCGGCAGCAAAGCCGAGCAGGCGTAGCTCGCTCAACGGGCAGCGCGGGCCGCGTTGGGGCACCGGGCCGGTGTTGCTCCGGCCGGGTACGACAAAGCCGGGCACCGTGCGCTCCGGCGGCCCATCTTCCTCCACGAGGATATGCCTGCCCCGCCGCCGCCCCTCCAGTCGCGTGGCTACCGTCGCCGTCCCAAAGTCGGTGAACATCTGAAACCGATGGACTACCCCCATCGGCGTATAGACCAACGTGTTGGCCTCAATCGGGAAACGCTCGCCGTCCAGCCACCCTTCCCCCCGTCCGGAGAGGAACAGCCAAAACTCGTCGCCGTCATGGTAGTGTGGCTCCACCCCCTGTCCGGTCTTCTGGTCCAGCACCAAGTAGAAGGCGTTGAACCCCACCCACGCCGGAAACAGCGTGGATTCCCAGGCCGGGTGGTTCGAGTTCTGCGAGACAATCAGGCAGTTATCCGTGCTGATAATCACCTCGGCCTCCCTCCCGACCACGCACCGGGTCGCTGTGAGGCTGGACTGCCACCGGCGAGACTACTATAATCGCTCCCGGAAACGTCTGGCCAGTGGGTCGCGGTTAGCCGGTGGCACTGCACCTCCAACGGCGCGTGCGAGCAGCGCACTGGCGGCTGAAAACTGACGGCCAAGAGCCGCAGAAGGAGGGCACGGTGGCCAACCTCAAGGCAGCACTGATCGGGTGTGGGGGCATGGGACGCGGCCATGCCAACGCCGGGCAGGCGCTCGGCGTCGAGGTCGTCGCATTCTGCGATGTGATCGAGGCGGCCGCCGAGCGCGCACGGGCGGAGTTTGGCGGTCACTATGCCACCACCGACGCCGGCCGGATCATGCGCGACGACAGCATTGATTTACTCTACATCGCCACCCACCACGACGCCCATCACCCGCTGGCCATCGCCGGAGCCAAGGCCGGCAAGCACATGGTCCTGGAGAAGCCCATGTGCATCATGCGCCACGAGGCGGTCGAAGTCGCCGAAGCCGTCGAGCAGGCCGGCGTCAAAGTGGTGATAAACCACTGGTTTCGGAACAGCCCGGCAGCCCAGAAGACGCGCGAGCTAATCCCCCATCCCCGCCTCAGTCACGGTCAGCTCGCCATGGACAACTACGCCCACAAACCGCCAGGCGGCAGCGACTGGATTTGGGACAAAGACGACGGCGGCGGCCTGCTCATCAGCACCGCGGTCCACACCGTTGACCTGCTCTCCTACCTCATGAATAGCGCCGGCGACCGGGTCTATGCCGAGGGGCGGCAGTTCGATAGCCGCAACAAGGGCACCGAGGACTATCCCGACGGATTGGTAGGTACGATCCTGTGGCAAAGCGGCGCGCTCTCCACGGTGATTAGTACCGACCAGGGGATGAATCCGTTCGTCTCCAAGTGGTTCCACGAGGTGTGGGACGGCGAGCGCAGCGTCGTGCTCTCCGCGCATATGCGCCGCGCCGACTTCAGCGGCTGCGATGTTGACCATGTTGATGCCAGAGAGCTGCCCGAGGCGGAGCAGCGCACAGCCATCGGGGTCTACACGATGCACGTCAACCTGCTTGAAGCCATCCGCACCGATGGCGACACGATCTGCAACGTCCACGACGGCGTGCGAACGGTATCCATCTGCAATGCTCTGGAAGCAGCGGTCCGCACCGGCAAGCCACAGGCGGTGCCACGATAAAAGCCAAGGTGATCGGTCTATATCGCCCCCGGCCCGTCCTCCTGTGGAGCAAGGGGCCGGAATCCAGGCGGGCGGCGGCAACTCGCTGCTACGACTCCCCTTCCCTGAAGGGAAGGGGCCGGGGGTTAGGTCAGCAGCAAAGATAGATAGGAGGAGACGATGGCTAACCTGAAAGCAGCACTGATCGGTTGTGGGGGCATGGGACGCGCCCATGCCAACGCCGGGCAGGCGCTCGGCGTAGAGGTGGTCGCGTTCTGCGACGTGATCGAGGCCGCCGCCGAGAGCGCCAGGGAAGAGTTCGGTGGTCGCTACGCCACCACCGACGCCGGCCGGATCATGCGCGACGACAGCATTGACCTGCTCTACATCGCCACGCACCACGACGCCCATCATCCTCTCGCCATCGCCGGGGCGCAAGCCGGCAAGCACATGATGTTGGAGAAGCCCATGTGCATCATGCGCCATCAGGCCGTGGAAGTGGCCGAAGCCGTGGAGAAGGCCGGCGTCAAGGCGGTCGTGGATCACTGGTTCCGCATCCAGCCCACGTCCCAGAAAATCCGCGAGCTGATCCCCCATCCCCGCCTCAGCCACGGTCAGTTGGCGATGGAAAACTACAATACGGGCCGGGTTGGCGCCCAGTGGCTGTGGGACAAAGACGACGGCGGCGGCCTGCTGGTCAGCACCGCCGTCCATACCGTTGATCTGCTCTGCTACCTCATGGACAGCGCCGGAGATCGGGTCTACGCGGAAAGCGAGTTGTTCGAGCCGGAGCACAAGGGTACGGCCGGCTACCCCGACGTGCTGGTAGGGACCATCCAGTGGCAGAGCGGCGGGTTATCCACCATCATCAGCACCGACCAAGGCTTCAACCCCGCCGTCTCCAAGTGGTTCCACGAGGTCTGGGACGGCGAGCGCAGCGCAGTGCTCTCCAGCCACACGGCGCGGGTAGACTTCGGTGGCGCCGACATTGACACGATTGATCTCAACGAGCTATCGGCGGAAGAGATGGCCAAAGTGCGGGGCGCGTACCCCATCCATGCCAATCTGCTGGAGGCCATCCGGACCGACGGAGACACGATCTGCAATGTCCACGACGGCGTGAAGAGCGTCTCCATCTGCAACGCGCTCGACGAGGCGGCCCGCACCGGCAAGCCGCAGGACGTGGCGCGCTAAGGGCTGTCAGCTATCAGCCGTCAGCCTGAGCGAGGAGCGACAGTGAAGCGCATCGTCCCGGTTCTGACAGAGGTCCGCCATACCACGCTGTGCTACAGCAAGCAGCGGTATTGCGGGCATCCCCGCCTGAGCGGCATCTTCAACTACGGCGGTGGCGAACTGGCGGTGCTGCACAGCCATGCCCCCAGCAACTACCGGACGCTCGACGACATCAGCCACTCGTTCACCACCGGCTATCTGGGCCGCGCCCAGGTCCTGCTCCAGCGCTCACTCGATCATGGCGAGACCTGGCCCCGCGAGCATGATGTGGTCGTCTGGGACGAGTCCCTTCCGCTGGCCGAGAAGCGGGCCATCGTCGCCCGCGCCGATGAGCCGGGCGTAGGCCGCGAGCACATTGATCTCACCAGCCCCGATGCCGCCGTGTATTTTGCCCGGCCGTGGACGGGGCCGGAGGACCCCGACGGAAACCCCGTCCAGGAGTGTTTCGTCTTCCGCTCGGACGACCGCGGGCGCACCTGGGAGACGGTGCCCACCCGCGTCAGCCATCCACATGGCGGCGGCCTGTGGCGAGACGCTCACCCCCTAGTGCAATTCCCCGACGGCACGCTGATGGGCGTGCTGTCGCTCTACAGCACGTTCGCGGACGGGTCCATCGGCTACTTGACCGGCGAGCCGCGTTCTGTGGCGGTCTTCGGCTCGGACGATAGCGGCCTCACCTGGGAGTACATCGCTGAAGTCCCCCGTGACCGCACTGGCGGCAAGGGCCGCGTCTACGTCAGCCTCATCCTGCTGCCCAGCGGCCGCTTGCAGTGCTATATGCTCAACGTCATCGGCATTCGCAACGCCATCGAGATGTGTTACTCCGACGACGGCGGCTACAGTTGGTCTGAGCCAGCGCCCATCGTGGCGTGGGGACAATCGCCGTGGGTAGCCCGCCGCGCCCCCGGCGTCGCCCGGCGCGGTGTCCATTACCGCGCACCATGGCCAATGCGCCTCCGCGACGGTCGGATTGTCGTCATCTTCGGCCGGCGCAAGCCGCCGTTCGGCATCGGCTTGATCGTCAGCGCAGACGACGGCGCCACCTGGTCGTCCGAAGCCGTCATCCGCGACGACGGCAGCGGCGCCGACTTGAGCTATCCGGTCGCCACGCAGCTGGACAACGGCCGCATCTTCACCGCCTATTATTTCATGCAGGACGACGGCAACGGCTTTGGCGGCACGCGCCACATCGCCGGCAGCTTCTTCCGGCTGGCATAGTAGGTACCGACACCATCCCCATCAAGACTCAGGAGGACTCGATGGCAGGCATGAAAGCGGCAGTGATCGGCTGTGGCGGCATGGGCAGTGGTCACGCCAAGAAGGCCCAGGACTTGGGGCTAGAATTGGTCGGCTTCTGCGACGAGATCGAATCCAGCGCCGCGCGGTTGCGCGATACCATCGGCGGGGGCTACGTCACCACCGACAGCGGGCGGATCATGCGCGACGACAGCATTGATCTGGTCATCATCGCCACCCACCACGACGCCCACCATCCGCTCGCCGTCGCCGCCGCGCACGCCGGCAAGCACCTGCTGGTGGAAAAGCCGATGTGCGTTACCTATGACCAGGCCGTAGACCTGGCCGAGGCCGTCGAAAAGGCCGGCGTGAAGCTCGTCGTCAACTGCAAGTTCCGCATCGCGCCCACCGTACAAAAGGCGCGCGAGTTCATCCCCCACCCGCGGCTCAGTCACGGGCAGCTGGCAATGGACAACTACGCGCTGATGGAGCCTGGGACGAGCAGTAGCTGGCTGTGGGACAAGGACGACGGTGGCGGCCTGCTCATCAGCACGGCGGTCCACACCATTGACCTGCTCTCCTACCTGATGGGCGGCGCCGCCGACCGGGTGTACGCCGAGGGCAAGGTGTTCGATAGCCGCAACAAAGGCGACGCCGGCTATCCCGATGCCCTGGTTGGCACCATCCAGTGGCAGAGCGGCGGGCTGTCCACCGTCATCAGCACCGATCAGGGCCACAACCCCTTCGTCTCCAAGTGGTTTCACCAGATGTGGGACGGCGAGCGCAGCGCCGTCTTCTCCAAGCACACCAGCCGCGTAGACTTCAGCGGCTGCGACATTGACTACCTGGAGACACAAGAGCTACCCGAGTCCGAGCGGAACCAAGCCTCGATGCTGCTCAACCTCATGGAGGCCATCGAAACCGACGGCGATACCCTCTGCAACGTCCACGACGGCGCACGGACGGTCGCCATCTGCAACGCCCTCGACGCAGCCGCCCGCACCGGCAAAACGCAGCAGGTAGCGAGCTGAGGCCCACGCTGGCCCCCACCCCGGCCCTCCCCCGTCCCGACGGGGGAGGGGGCGATGTTGTAGCTGTGCCGGGGCCGTGGCAAAACACCGTCCCCCCGCCGCAGCGGGGGGACCATAGGGGGGCCAGCACAACCACTAACGACACAGGAGGCAGAGCATGGCAAGTACCTACACCTTCAAGATGGGGATGTTCCTCGACGAGTGCGGCCTGCCCCTCGACCAAGCCGCCGAGCTGGCCCAGGAGCTAGGCGCCGGCTACGCCGAGTTCTTTGTGTCGCACGATGAATTGACCGAGAAGTACGCGGCTCGCTGCCGGCGAGTTCTGGACGCCGCCGGCCTACAGGTCCACGCCTGCGGCGCCTCACCCAATCCGCTCAAGCTGATCCACCTCGACGAAATCGCGCTGGCGGACATCCCCACCCACCCGGAGTTCGTCCACGACATGGAGCTACTGCGCCGCTCGATCCCGTTCGCCAAGACCGTCGGCTCGCCGCACGTGCTAGTCCAAGGCTTTGCCTGGCCCGGCGAGTATCGGAACGGCGCGCGCGTCAGCCCCACCTGGCGCGAGCGTTATGCCACCGGCGGCGGCGAGATTTCGGCAACCGCCCTCGACAAGCTCGCCAAGGCATTCGGCCTCGTCGCCGACCTCGCCGAGCGCGAGGACATCAATATCGCCATCGGCATGATGCCGTGGAACTACACGAACACCAGCCGCAACTTCCGGCGCATCATGGAGCGCGTCGGCTCGCCGCGCCTGCGCTGCAAGTGGGGACCGGCGGACAACTACAACGCCGGCGAGCACGACACGATCACCACCGGCTACCGCACCCTCAAACCCTACCTCACCAGCCTCCACCTCAAGGATGTCCACGTGGTAGACGGCCCCGGGCTTGAGTTCGAGTACCGGCCCATCGGCACCGGCGATCCCGACTACGCCGCCCTCTTCCGCACCTTTGCCCAAGACCACACCGACATCGTGATCGCTGTCGCCACCCACTACATCCCGACCAACGGCACCCGCGCCGACGCCATGCGGACCAACTACGCCAACACCCAACGCCTCGCCGCGCAAGCCCTAGCACCCTAGCGCACTGACCACTAGCTGGCGAGCACAAGATAAATATGCTAGGATATTAACACACCGTACAATAGTAGGTAGTGCGAGCATTAGCGCCGGCACCCTAGCACGTGGGCTACCCAACCTACGACGACAGCATGAGCACATCAGTCCCTCAAGCTCCCCGGGTCTGCTCGCGCCACGGCGACCGCGAGATGTTGCTGACGTGTCGCCGCTGCGGCCGGCCCTTCTGTGCCGAGTGTCTGCACCAAACGCACGCCGGCCTACACTGCCACGAGTGCGCGGAAGTCATACGAAGTTCGCGGCCGGCCGTCTCCAAGCCGACAACATGGCTGGCGGTGCTCGCCGGTATCGTTGCGGTTGGCGTGGTAGTGGGCGCCGCGATATCGGGCCTGATTGACCTCAGCGCGCTGGATGAGTGGCTTCCCGGCCGCGTGCAGACACTCGCTAGGAGTTCGGAGCCAACGCCGGCAGACGCTCCGACGCCAATGCCGGCGCCAACAGAATCGCAGCGTGTACCGACGCCAATACCTACGCCTACGGTCCCTGTGGAGAGTCAAGAAAGTAGTGCCGGGACCGAGTCAAGCCTTGCCGAGGCCGCCTACAACCGGGGGAAGGAGCACCTTCTCGCAGGCAACTACGATAGCGCCATCCAAGCCTTCACCGAAGCAATCCGCCTCAATCCGAGCTTCAGCCCAGCTTACAATGACCGTGGAATTGCCTACCGCCGCAAAGGCGAGCATGACCGGGCGATCCAAGACTACGACCAATTCATCAAGCTCAATCCGAACGATGCCGAGACCTACATCAGCCGGGGACTTGCCTACGCGGACAAAGGCCAGTACGACCAGGCCATTCAAGACTACGACCAATTCATCCGCCTCGCCCCCATCTATGCCGCTACCTACTACGGCCCGGTAGGTGCTATTCAGGCTTCAAACATTTACCTGTGGCTACCATCTGTCTACTACAGCCGGGGAAATGCCTACGCGGATAAAGGCCAGTATGACCAGGCCATTCAAGACTACGACCAATTCATCAAGCTCAATCCGAACTTTGCCAGGGCCTTCTACAACCGGGGAGTTGCCTACGCGCGCAAAGGCGAGTACGATCGCGCCAGGAGTGATTTCAGCAAGGCGCTGGCGCTCGGCTTCGACCGAGCCGAAGTCGAGGCGGCGCTGGCAGAACTGTCCGAGTCTCCCCAGCCTACGGCGGTACCTAAGCCGGCCACACGCGACCATTCTCCCAATGATGCCGCCGCCTACGTCAACCGGGGAGTTTTCCACCTCCGCGAGGGCAATTACGATAGTGCCATTCAAGCCTTCACTGAAGCAATCCGCCTCAGTCCGAATGACACCATCACTTACAACAACCGGGGACTTGCCTACGCGGACAAAGGCGAGCACGACCGGGCCATCCAAGACTTCGACCAGGCCATCCGCCTCGACCCCAACGATACCTTTGCCTACTACTTCCGGGGAGTTGCCTACGCCGACAAAGGCCAGTACGACCGCGTCATCCAGGACTTCGACCAGGCTATCACGCTCGATTCGAACTTTGCCTACGCCTACTACTATCGGGGCCTTGCTTACGCGGACAAAGGCCAGCACGATCGCGCCAGGAGTAATTTCATTATGGCGCGGGCGCGAGGCTACGACCGGGCCGAAATCGAGGCGGCGCTTGATGCACTGCCCGACTAGACCGTGCGGCCGGCGGGCTGCCGTTGGCCGGAGGGCCAGCGCTGCCCAGACTTGCGGATTCAATGATGTGCATGTTATGATATGGTATCGTGACCGTAGTAGCGGCAGGCTGGTGCAGCATGACCTACGGCCGGTCCTATGTCTGACGACAAGCAGTGGTGGTCCCTGTGGAGCATCCGCACCCGTTGGCGAGCGGTGTATTCCGCCGTCTTTGCCACGATCTTCAGCGCGGGTGTTATCCTTAAGGCGGTCTACGAATGCTGCCTCGATCCTTCAACGGACGGAGCGGTCAAGTCGGCGCTGGACATTCTGCAAGGGAGCGGCTCCCTCGCGATTGGGTCGGCCGCGTATGCGCTCATCGGAACGGAGCTAGTCATGATGATTTCGGAGTGGTACCGCGCCAAGCGGTTTGCGGAAGGGAAAGCCGAGGGACGGGCCGAAGGACGAGCCGAAGGGCGGGCTGAGGGACGCGCCGAGGTCATCAAGGCGCTCAGGGCAAAGGGCTACCAGGAGGTCGCCGAGGCAGTGGAGCGCCCGGCCCAAGAGCAGGATGCCCTACCCCAACAGTCGGCACAACGCTGAGAGCGAGCAATGACCTTTTCCGAGTGGTTTGGGGAGTGGTATCGCGCCAGACGCTTTGCCGCCGAGAAAGCCGAGGGGCGGGTCGAAGGATGGGCCGCGGGGCAGGCTGAGGCACGAGCCGAGGCCATCAAGGTCCTCCGGGAGCGAGGCTTCTACGCAGCCGCCGCGGCACTCGAAGCCCTTGACCAGGAACAGGACGCCACACGTAAGCCGCCCGGCGAGCGTTAGCCCCTTGTATGTTAGGGGGTGGTAGGCACCAGTAGCTACCCAGGCGTGACAGACCGTTTGCCCCAGGGTCCACCAAGACCGTAGGGAAGCCGGGGTCGTCACGCGCGTTGGTTCCCACAGCCCGCACAGTTGCCGGGGCCCCTGCCGCTGGGCAAGCCCGTATCACGCAAGGTTGGGCGCTCGGGAGCCACCACTCGCGAAGGAGGTCCGGATGACCGAGCAGGCCGTGTTTGTCGGGATTGATGTGGCCCAAGCCACCCTCGCCGTCGCCGTGCGCCCAGTGGACGCTCCAGGCGCACCGGAGCCGGGTTGGACCGTGCCCAATGACCCGGCCGGCGTGACCACCCGGCAGCACCAACTCCAGCGGCGCGCCCCAGCCCGGATGGTGCTGGAAGCCACCGGCGGGCTGGAGCGCCTGGCGGCGCGCACCCTCGGCGCGGCGGGGCGACCCGTCGCCGTGGTCAATCCGCGCCAGGTGCGCGACTTCGCCAAAGCGACCGGCCGCCTGGCCAAGACCGATGCACTCGATGCCCAGATCCTGGCCCACTTTGCCGCCGCCGTGCGCCCACCCGTCCGCCCACTCCCCGATACCCAGACCGAGGCGTTGGCCGCGTTACTGACCCGCCGGCGCCAGGTAGTCCAGCAACGCACCGCCGAGCGCAATCGGCTGGCGCGGACGACCCTCCCACGAGTGCAGCGGCGCATCAAAGTCCACGTGCGCTGGCTGACGCAGGAGTTGGCCCGCGTGGACCGCGATCTGGACGAGGCGCTGCAGGCCAGCCCGCTCTGGCGGGTGCAGGAAGACTTGCTGCGCCAGGTGCCCGGGGTGGGGAAGGTGCTCACGCGCACCCTGCTGGCGGAGCTGCCCCAACTGGGCACGTTGTCGCGCCAGCAGGTGGCGACCTTGGTCGGCGTGGCCCCCCTCAACCGGGACAGTGGGGCTTGGCGCGGGCGCCGCGGCACCTGGGGTGGCCGGGGGACCGTGCGGGCGGTCCTGTACATGAGCGCGCTGACGGCCATCCGGTGGAATCCCGTCCTGCGAGCGTTCTACCAGCGGCTCTGCGCGGCCGGCAAAGCGAAGAAGGTGGCCTTGGTGGCCTGCATGCGGAAGCTGCTGACGATCCTGAATGCGCTGCTCCGCGACCAGACGCCCTGGCAACCCCGCCCCGTCACCCTGGCTTGACAGTCAACACAGTTGCTTCCCTGCCAGTAGGAGGTCCGACTGGGGTAGGTACGGGCCAAGCCGTAGGGGCGCAACATGTTGCGCCCGTCCCCCCGCTGTGCGGGGGGACCATAGGGGGGCCACCCACCGTCATTCCGGCTTGCGGCACAATCCAGCGCCACTCGCAGTCCCCCGATAACCACCCGCACCCCCCTTCCCTGGCAGGGAAGGGGGCGGGGGTTAGGTCCGGCTACAGGGTCTTGACGGCCTGCTCGATCATCTCCGTCGCCTCATCGTAGGGGGTATCGCGCGGAAAGGTCAGCGGCGGGCCGAACCGCACCTCCACGTCGCCGCGGCGGAGCATCGGGAACGATGTCGGCGAGCCGATGGAGTGGATGTGGAGCTTGAGCGGCACGACCGGAATGCCCGACTCGACCGCCACCAGCCCGGTCCCACCGCGGAACGGCTGGATCGGGCCGCCCACGGTCAGCTCACCCTCCGGGTAGATGAGCACTGACCAGCGGTCATCCAGGATGCGTCCCAGGTTCTCCAGGCTGGCGCGCACCGAGCCTTGCTTCGAGAACGGAAACCCGTTGCCAAGGAGCGGGTGCGTGACCCGGTAGAGCGGGTTCTGCCACAGCTCTTCCCACGCCGCGATGGCCAGCCGCTTGCGGTGGCGCGTCGGCAGTGCCTTGAGGATGAGGCCATTGTCCGTCCGCAGGGAGTGGTTGGCCGCAAACAGCACCGGCCCTTGCAGCTCGGCAATATCCGGTGCGCCGGTGACCTTGAGGCGGTAGAGCCAGCGCAGCAGTGGGAAGATGAATATCCGCTGGATCATCCCCCGCACCGGTCGGCACCACCAGCTCCGCCCCCAACTCGTGAAGCTCTTCTCCTCCGGGTTGCGGGAACCTTCGGCCACCATTGCGGCGAGTGCCCCAACCGTGGTCCCCGGATCGAGCGCATCCTCGTCGAGATAGACGCCAAGCTCCTCCTCAATCGCCGACAGCAGCTCCACGCGCTTGAGCGAATCCATGTCGAGATCGCCGGCCAGGCTCTTGTCGGCAGCCACTTCCGCGACCGGCACCTCGGCCACCTCGGCGATCAGCCGCTCCAACGTCGGCTCGTCTTGCCCGCCGGCTTGCGGGGCCGCCGGTGCCGGTGCATCGCCGTCCGCCGCCAGCAGCATGTCGGCGAGGACGCGCTTCTTGACCTTGAGCGTGTGGGTGCGGGGGAAGTCCTCCTCCGGCCAGACCGTGAACCCGCGGATCCGCTGGTGATCGGCCAGCTGCCCGTTGGCCCACTCCACGGCGTCTGCGGCCGCCACGTCCGTCATCAACAACGCAGCGTGAATCTCGGGGCCCGCCGACCGCTCCAGGCCGACCACGGCAGCATCCTGCACGGCCTCGTGCTTGACCAGCGTGGCCTCGATGTCCTCGGGATAGACATTCAGGCCGCTGCCGAGCACGATCATGTCCTTCTTGCGCCCCTTGAGGTGCAGAAAGCCCTCGGCGTCGAACTCGCCCTGGTCACCGGTCAGGTACCAGCCGTCCCGGAACGCCGCCGCGGTGGCCTCGGGCGCCTGCCAATAGCCCTGGCTGACGTTTTCGCCGCGGACCAGCACCTCACCGTCGTCGGCAATCTTCACCTCGACGCCGGGTATCGGCGGACCGGGCGAGTCATAGCGCGGCTGGGACCGCGGATGGCACGTGATGACGGGCGACGTTTCGGTCGCGCCGTAGCCCTGCACCACCCGGACGCCGAGCAGGTTCCACTTCGCCCCGAGGTCCGGGTCCAACGGCGCGCCGCCGGCAAAGACAAACGATAGCTTGCCACCCATCTTGGCGTGGACCTGCCGGAAGAGCAGGCGCCGCAGCGGGAACGGCAGACGCGCCGCCACCTTCAGCAGCTTGGCCCACAACGCCGCCTTGCCCTGCCGCCGTACCTCGCGCTCGATGCCTTTCATAAACAGGTCGAGCAGCTGCGGCACCAGGATCAGCATGGTGACTCGCCGCTCCTTCATCGTCCTGAAGAGCACGGTGGCCTGCCGCGCCGTCGGGTAGGCCACGTTCGCCCCGGCGGCCAGCGGGGCCAGCAGCCCGCCCATCTGCTCCAGCATGTGGCTCAACGGCAAGATGGACATCACCCGGTCCGACGGCGTGCCCGCCGCTACCTGCGACACGGAAGCCAGATTCGCCGTCACGTTGCGGTGAGTCAGCATCACGCCCTTGGGGTCCCCCGTTGTCCCGGAAGTGAACATCACCTCCGCCAGGTCATCGGGCGCAATGTCCACCGCCGCCGGCGCCGGCAGCCCCTCGATCAGGCCCGCAAGCTCCTCGAAGTCAATCTCCGGCACGCCCAGCTCGCCGTGATAGCTTGGCGTCACCCGCGAGATAAAGGAGAGCTTGGCCTCAACCTTGGACGCCACCCGCTCCACGAAGTCGCGCGGGCTACGAACGTCCAACGGCACCACCACGACGCCAGCGCGTAGGCAGCCGAAGAAGGCCAGTACCCATTGCGGGCAGTTCGGCCCCCAGATCAGCGCCCGGTCCCCTTTGCCCAGACCGCGCTGCTGCAGCAACGTCGCAATCTGCCCCGACTGTTCCCACAGGTCGGCGTAGCTCCAGCGCTGGTAGCGAAAGCCCGGCCGGAACAGCAGCGCCGGCCTCCTACCGAATTCCTCCGCCCGTCCCCGCAGGAAGTCCACCAGCGTCGCTTCTACTTGATCGCCCTTTACCCCGGCCATTCGAGCCTCCTCGTAGACAGCCGCTCCACCAGCAACTCCAACTCGCGGTGTGCGTTCTCCGTCAGCGGCGGAAAGTGACTGAAGCAGATCGTATCGAAATCAAGCGTAAGCAGCTTGGCCAGCGACTCATGCGCCAACCTCATATCCGCGGTGAAGCCTTCGGCCGGTGGGCCGAGTCGCCTCATCCGATATTGCAGGGCGTCGCCGACGACGATGGCACCCTTGCTGGGAATAAAGAGACAGATACTGCCGAGCGTGTGGCCGGGCGTATGCACCACCCTGACCTCGTCCTCGAAGGGCAACATGTAGCCATCCTCGAGCTGAATATCAACGGTAACGGGTCTACTGGACAGTGCCCACACGACGGACCGGGCCACCCCGGCAATCAGCCCCCGCGCACCCGGGGCGGGCCACTGCTCCGTGCCGCCAATGACCCCCGCATCAAGGCGGTGAGCCGCGACCCTCGCGTTTGTCGATTCGGCAACCCGGGCGAGGCCGCCGGCGTGGTCCGGATGGTGGTGTGTGATCGCTATAGTCGAGACTTGCTCCGGTCGGAGCCGCAGCGCCTTCAGTCCCGAGACGATCAGGGCAGCGCTCCCCCTGCTCCCCGCGTCTATCAGCAGCGCGTCCGCTCCGGCCGCAAGGACGGTCACGCGCGCGCCAAACGCGCGCAACTGATGCAGTCCCGGTGCGACCTCTATCGGATTGCCGAGCTTCAAGAGTATCCCGGTCTCATCATAGCGTGGTCCGCACTACCAAGCCAAGGACATCCGCCCCACCCGTCAGCACCGTCTATCAGCCGACTGCTGCTCAACATAGCCACTGTAGTTCCATACTGTACGATTCTAGAAACTGGGCATCGCGCAGGACACCTTCCTGGAACTAGAACATGGCTCACTGCACACCACCCACTCGGCTAGCGCAGACCGCCGCGGACACGCCCTGTCTCAAGGACCTCTACGACCTCTTCGCTCCCGTGCGCGAGGAAGCACAGGAGCACAGTGAGGAAGAGATTGACCAGACTATTGACCGGGCTGTCGCCGCCGCCCGGACTACCCGCCATGCTCACAATCCTTGACCGGCAGAGCGGCACTACCGCCTACAAGCCGTAGATGCGCTTCAGGTTCTCCCCAAAGATCAGCGCCTCGGTCTCGGCGCCCAAGTCCAGCCGCTCGATGGCCGCCGCCACTTGCGCCGGGCGGTACTCGGCCTGGTTGGAGCCGAACACCACCTTCTCCGCGCCGGCCCGCTCGACCGCTTCCCGCACTTGTGGCGGCGCCGCTCCGTCGGGGTCGTCCGCGAAGAAACGCAAGATCGTCGTCATCAGGTAGATACTGGGCAGGCGAGCCGCGCCCTCGATGGCCTCGTCCACGCCATCGGGAAAGCCCATGTGGTCCATGACAATCGGCACGTCGGGATGGCGCTCGGCCAAACGCACGATCCGCCCAGCGTGGGCATAGTCACCGCCGGAGTGGATCGTAGCGACCAGGTTTAGCTCGCGCGCCGCCGCCATAAACGGGTCAACCATCGGGTCATCAATATAGTACCGGTGGCCGGCAGCCATCAGCTTCACGGCACGGAAGTCCCACTCGTCGGCGGCCCGGTGCATCTCGTCTAGCTCGGCGGCATGATCCATTAGCGGATTGACTGTGACACAGCCGATAAGCCGCGGCGTGCTATCCGCGCCCAGATACGGCGCGATCAGCTCCGCCAGCGCCTCGTTCGGAGTATGGCCAGGCGCGAACGTGTGGATCGCCACCGCCGCATCGAGATTGATCTCGCGCGCATTGTCCAGAAACAGGTCGAGCCTCTCCTGCGTCGCCTCGTGCAGGTAGCCCTCTCCATCGGCGCGGAATGACATCTCAGCACCCCCTTCCCCGTGGCACACTGCACCCGCCCATCATCCGCCTCGGCCGGGTCATCCAGCCCCATTATAGAGTAGGTACCGTGATGCGCGGTGTACCTACTCTGTGCTCTCTGTGGCTAGAAGCCTTCCGCGAGGGTGTCAGCGGACTCCATGCAGCACCACCCGGCTCCCCGCTTGGATACCCCACCGCGCCGCGAACCCCGCCGGCACCTCCAGCACATAGTCGGCTGCTGCCGGCGGCGTATAGAGGGGCAGCTCGGAATCGGCCGTGCCAGGTCGCGGTGGTGGTACGTCGGCGAGCACGTACACTACCTGCCCATCCCGAATCCAGATGATGTCCAGCGCAAAGGTCATGCCCTTCATCCAGAACGAGTGCCGGCCCGCTTCCGGAAAGACGAACAACATGCCCTCGTCTGCCCCCAGCGGCGCATGGCCGCCGAGACCGCGCGTGCGTTCCGCCGCCGTCTGTGCCAGTTCCACCCGCACGACCACCGCATCGAAGCGGACCTCTGGCCCGGCAGTAGTGCCTGCCGGCGACGCAGCCGCGGGCGGCGGCGGGTCGCTACGTACCGCGGCGGTCACTGTCGCCCGCGGCGGCGCCGCAGTAGGGGAAACGCTAGTCGTGTGCGTCGGCGGTGGTGCTTGGGGGGTAGACGAGGGCGGCGGCGGGCTAGTCTTGCCTTCCTGGTTGCAGGCCGTTACCCACAAGAGAACTGGCAGCGCCGGAACGTAGCGCAGGAGTTGGCGCCGGCGTTGCTGCTCGCTCACGGCGCTCAGACGGCCCGGAGAGAAATGGTGCGCCGCCGGCGTGCCGCCGCAATGCTCACCTGGGCGGCCAAGGAGTGGGCTACGCTGCGGAACGCCGCGGCCTGCGGCGAGTCCGGGCGCAGCGCCGTCACTGGTCGGCCCTCGTCGCTGCTCTCCCGAATGTCGGGTGCCAGCGGGACTTCGCCCAAGAACGGCACCTCTAGCTCCTGCGCCGCGCGCTGCGCCCCACCGTGACTGAAAATATCGTGCCGGGTGTCGCAGTGGTCACAGATGAAGTAGCTCATGTTCTCTAGGATGCCCAGAATGCGGACCTTCAGATGCCGGAACATCTTCAAGGCCTTGATCGCAATATCCAGCGCCACGTCCTGCGGCTGGGTCACGATCACCGCCCCGGACAGTTGTAGCGACTGCACCAGCGTCAACTGCGCGTCACCCGTGCCCGGCGGGAGGTCCACAATCAGGTAGTCCAGGTCGCCCCAGTGCGTATCGCCGAGCAGCTGACGCACGGCGCTATGCACCATCGGACCACGCCAGATGACCGGCGCGTCCGGCTCCAAGAGAAAGCCAATGGACATCAGCTTGACATCGTGGGCCACGAGCGGCTCGAAGAGCTTCTTGCCGTCGTGCTGAATGACTTTGGGCAGCGCCCGCGTGCCCATCAGCCCCGGAATACTCGGACCGTAGATGTCGGCATCCAGCAGCCCCACCGTGGCACCGCTTTGCGCCAAGGCGATAGCCAGATTAGCCGCGACCGTGGACTTGCCGACGCCGCCCTTGCCGCTGCCGATGGCCACCACGTTCCGCACGGTCGGCAGCAGCGGCCCGGCCTCATCCGTGGATTGCACCCGGGCGCTCATCTTGATCTCGATGACCTCCACGCCGGGAACGGCCTCCACGGCCTCGCGGGCCATCGCTTCCATCTGGTCCTTGATCGGACACGCCGGAGTCGTCAGCTCATACGTAAAGCTGACCCGATTATTCTTTACCTCCAGGTCCTTCACCATGCCCAACGTGACAATATCACGGTGGAGATCAGGGTCAATGACCTGCGACAGGGCAGCCAGCACCACTTCCTCTGTCACCGGTGCCTTACGTTCGATCAAGCTGCAACTCCTTCGCTACGGCCTCATCGCCCAGTATAGCACCGTGCCCGGCGGCCTGAGAAGCCACCACCAGCCCCTGCCGCCCGGCCCCGGCCCACCTCCAGCGGACTCCCCTTCCCTGGAGGGAAGGGGCCGGGGGTTAGGTCCAACTCGCCTCCCGCCAAAAACCTGCTATACTGGGCACCGTCTACCCATTAACAACTGCTCCATGTGCTAGGGGTGCGCTGTGGCGCTGAGAGGTCTATTGGCGGCCAACCCTTCGAACCTGATCTGGGTCATGCCAGCGTAGGAAAGTGATCCGGCTCTCGCTATTCCTACGAGCAAGCCGTAACGCGCCCGGAGAGGTCCTCGGCGCGTTTTTTGTTGGTCCACGCGACCCCAAGCACCATACGGGAGCACTCGTAGCAAGGAGACCGGTACCGCATGATCGGCGTGCGCTTCTCGCTCTATCCCATGACCGATGCGTTTGTCCCGGTCATTCTCGATGCCGTCCAAGGCCTCGACCGCCTCGGCCTCGAGGTGGAGGTGGACGACGTTTCGACCTGCCTGATGGGTGAGGAGCCACAGTTGTTCGAGGCCCTGCGAGTCGCCTTCGGCCGGGCCGCCCGGACCGGCACGCACGTTGTCATGGTCGCCTCGTTTTCGGCCGGCTGCCCCGGTGAGCCGGAAGGCGACGTTTGCGCGCCGCGGCACGTCACCCTGGCCGAGCTGGCCCAGGAACAGGGCACAGATGATTGGGTCGCGGAAGCCTACGACCTTCCGGCGCGCGTTGCCTGTCAGTTTGCGCTCTACCCCCTGGGGATTGAGCACTACATGGAGGTCATCTATCGGGAGATCGGGGTGACCAAGACCGCGCCGGTTAGTGCAGGTGGCCGGCACTTTGCCACCCACTTGGCCGGCGACGGCCGCGCCGTCTTCGATACGCTGCGGACCGCCTTTCGCAACGCCCGGCGCGACGCGGCACACGTCGTGATGACGGCCACGATCTCCGCCAACAGCCCTAGCGCACCGACCGTCTAGCCGCTGTCACAGCCAAGGCCCAGTCAAGCAGGAAAAGACCACGAGGAGGGGAGCTACGATGGACACGACAACAGCCGATATGCCACAGCGCCGCATGTTCTCCGGACGTTGGGTCGCTATCGCGGCGGGAATCGTCGCGCTCGTGGCCTTCTTCTTTCCCTGGATCAACTACCAGAACCGGGCCTATAGCGGCTTCGAGTTCGCCCAGGCCATGGGCGGCGTGACTAAAGGCTTCGATGTCACACTGTACGCCATCCCGGTGCTCGCCATCATGGTGATCGCCTTTGCACTGGTCTCGATGCTCAACGACAACGAGGGCGGCGCCATCTTCAACAACTGGACCATCCTGGCCGCGGTCAGCGGTCTGCTCATCAGCGCCGTCTTCCTCGCCGAGAAGGCCCTCTCCGGGGAGCAGGCCCTCGAAACCTTACGCGCCGGGGAGCTGGCCGGTTTCGGACCGGGTGTCTACGCCTCGATCATCATGTTTGCTATTGCCGCGCTTGGTGGTGTGTTCGAATGGCGTCGGCCGGCGGCACGGGAGCGATCCGCCTGGCGCACACAGGACTTTGTGCTGCTGGCCATCCTGGCGATTGTCTTTGGCGCCATCTACTGGCAGTGGATTCAGGCCTGGATTTGGTCCCAAGCCCTCGGCGGGCCGTTCGGCCGCGAGCTGTTCTTCGGCGTGTGGTTTATCGCCGGCTTGCTCGGCGGCTACATCGTGCGTCGTCCCGGTGCAGCGTTCCTCGCCGAGAGCCTGGCAGCCCTGGCTGAGGTCCTGCTCGGTGCGGCGGCCGGACCGATCCTCGTCGTGACCGGCATCATGCAGGCTGTCGGCTGCGAGTTGGTCTTTGCGCTCACGCGGTATCGCTCCTGGGGCTGGACCACACTCCTCGTCGCCGGTGCCGTCACGGCTATCGTCGCCATCCCCTGGAACTGGTTCCGCCTGGGGTACTTCGGCCTGGAGCCGGCCGTCATCGTCGGCATCCTATTCGTGCGGATCATCAGCGGAGGCCTGGCGGGTGCTGCCGCAAAGGTCATCGGTGACCTGCTGGCCCGCACGGGTGCCCTGAACTTCTTCCCCATCGGCCGCGAGCGGATGGAAGAGGTCTAGCACGGCCACCCACCGGCCGGAGGCGGCCCACTCATGGCGAAACGCAGCCCCGCACCAATCCCCTCCCCCGTCCCGACGGGGGAGGGCCAGGGAGGGGGCCGGTCCCAGGTCAATCCCCTCCCCACCGACCACACGCCGGCGGTCCATGTCGAGCGGCTCACCGTGCGCCACATCGGCCGGCGCGCCCCCGCCCTGCGCGACTTCTCCCTGGAGTGGGCGCCCGGCGAGCGGCTGCTTCTGCTGGGACCGAGCGGCGCCGGCAAGAGCACCCTCGCGCTCTGTCTGAACGGGTTGATCCCGCACAGCGTCGAGGCGCACTGGGAGGCGGGCCGCATCCTGGTGGATGGCCAGGACACCCGCCAAGCCTCACTCGGCCACCTCACCCGCCAGGTCGGCTTGCTATTCCAAGACCCCGAGAGCCAGTTGGCCCTGCTGGAGGTAGACGATGAGGTTGCGTTCGGCCTCGAAAACCTCGGCACGCCGCGACCGGAAATGCTGCGGCGCGTCCCGGCAGCCCGTACCCTGCTCGGCCTAGACCCGGCCCGCACACCCGCCCGCCTCGATCAGCTCTCCGGCGGCACCAAACAACGGGTTACGCTCGCGGCCATCCTGGCGATGGGACCCGGTGCATTGGTGCTCGACGAGCCGACAGCCAACCTCGACCCGCAAGGCACCACCGAGCTATTCGCTACCCTCGCTGATCTGTGCCGGGATAGCAACCGGTCCCTGCTGCTCGTCGAGCACCGCCTGGACGACATTCTCGCCCTGATCGAGCGCGTCGTCGTCTTGGACGAGCGCGGGACCGGTGCCCTGACCGGCCCTCCCCGCGAGATATTCCAGCAACACGCCGACACGCTCGACCGCCTGGGGGTGTGGGTACCGCAGGTCGCGCGGCTCGGCGCCCTGTTCCCCGGCGCCAAGGCGCCGCTCACCATCGCGGAGGCAGCCGACCTGCTGGTCACATCCTGGCCGACTTCTGCCACCGCCGCACCCACCGGCGACTGCCCCTCTCCCATCCGTCATTCCCGCGAAAGCGGGAATCCACCCTCGCCAGCCGGCGCAGCGATCCTCGCCGCCGAGCAAGTAAGCTACCGCTACACGCCGGACGGCCCCCCGGCGCTGGCAGCGGTTGACCTGACCGTGTACCCCGGAGAGTTCCTGGCCCTCGCCGGAGCCAACGCCGCCGGCAAGACGACGCTGGCCCTGCTCTTGGCCGGGGCACTACAACCGACCACCGGCCGGGTGCTGCTCGATGGCCGCGACCTCCGCACCGTCCCGGAGCGCGATGTGCGCCGCCGCCTGGCCTACGTCTTCCAGTATCCTGAGCACCAATTCGTCACCGGCACGGTCCAATCCGAGTTGCTATTCGGCTTACGGGCGCGGGGCGTACCCCCCGCGACAGCGGCCAAGCAAGCGCTGGCCGCCCTGGAGCGGATCGGGCTGGCAGACCTGGCGGCAGCGCACCCCTTGAGCCTCAGTCACGGCCAGAAGCGCCGCCTCTCGGTCGCTACTGCCTTGGTCACGGAGCCGGATGTCTTACTGCTGGACGAGCCGACGTTCGGGCAGGACCGCCGCTACACGGATGAACTGCTGGCGCTGCTCACGGACCTCCACCGCAGCGGCACGACGGTCGTGGTCATCACGCACGACATGACCATCGTGGCCGAGCACGCGACGCGCGTCGTGGCCCTCGCCAGCGGCCACATCGTATTCGACGGCACACCGGCAGCCCTATTCGCGCGCCCCGACCTGCTGACGCGCTGTGCCCTGCGCCTCCCCCCCATCGCCCAGGCGGTGCAGCAAGCCAGGGAACGCCGGCCGGCGCTCCCGGCAGTGAGCAGCCTGCGCGCGCTATCCGCGGCATTGGCAGGAGAGCAGCCTAGTCCTCCGTAGGGGCGCAGCATGCTGCGCCCTTACCCAACAGAGACTTGCCATGAACACCGTTTCCACCGCGACCAACGACGCCGGACGCACTCTACCGGATCCAACGCCGTACCTCCGGCGACGCAACCCGACTGTGAAGTTCACCGTCGTCCTGGTCCTCTCACTGCTCCTGACCGTGGTACTGGACCCCTGGACACCGCTCCTGCTCCTCGGAATAACCCTCACCGCCGGGCTGGTGCTGGGGCGCCTACACCCGCGGACATATGGCGGCGCCCTCCTGCCCCTCCTACTAATCGGGCTAGGCTTTGTGTGGAGCAATGCGCTCTTCTCGGCCTATCCCGACGAGGCCGGCGTGCTCGGCCACCTCGGACCGCTGCGCGTCAGCACCCCCGGACTGATCTTCGGGACGGCTCTCGCGGTGCGGGGCCTGGCTATCGGCGTCCTGTCGGTCACGTTCATCCTGACCACCGATCCGACCGATCTCATTATCAGCCTGATTCGCCACGCCCGTCTCCCCTATCGCCTGGGCTATCCCCTCCTCGCCGCCTACCGCTTCCTCCCTTTCTTCCGCCAGGAATATCGCCAGATCGCCTTGGCCCGCCGGGTGCGCGGTGTCCTGGAGCAAGGCTTCATCTGGCAGCGGCTCTGGCGCCGAGCCGGCTATATCGTGCCGCTGTTGAGCAGCGCCGTCCGTCGCGCCGCCCTAGTGGCCATCGCCATGGACTCCCGCGCGTTCGCCGCCGCGACCACCCGGACGTACTACCGGATGGTGCCGCTGACCCTTGCCGACGGTCTCTTCGCGGCCGCAGCCGTCGGCATGGGGCTGGCCATTCTGGGCCTGAGCGGCTACCTCGGCTGGCTCCGGCTATGGGACGGCCGCTTCATCGCCTGAGCCGCCACGCGACCCGGCACGTGGCCCATCGTATCCTGTGCCCGTCCCCCCGTCGGAACGGGGGGACCATAGGGGGGCCAGCATGGTAGACTGTCCGCGCTAAACAGGCATTGCGCTCTGGAGACGCCTCGCCATGCAGATCGAGAACCAACGCTTCCTCGTCACCGGCGGCTGCGGCTTTATCGGTAGCCGCCTCGTCCGGCTGCTCGCCACCCGCGGCGCCGCGGTCACAGTGTTCGACCGTGTGATCCGCCCCGAGGTATGCGCCGGGCTGCCACCCGCTGCCGCGGACCGTGTGACGCTCCAAGCCGGCGACATTAACAATGCAGCGGAGGTCCAGGCGGCCGCCAGCGGCGCCGCCGGCGCGTTCCACCTGGCAGTGCTCGACCTGAATAGCTGCACCGACGATCCGCGGCTGTGCGTGCAGATCAATATGGAGGGCACGTTCACCGTCCTGGAGGCCGCCCAACGCGCCGGCCTCAGCAAGGTCGTCTTCTCGTCGGCCTCATCCGTCTATGGCGACACGGACGAGACCATGGACGAGTCGCATCCGCTCGGAGCACGCACGATCTATGGAGCGAGCAAGATCACCGGCGAATATCTCTGCCGCTCCTTTCACACCATGTATGGCCTAGATTATGTAAACCTGCGCTATATGAACGTGTACGGGCCGCACCAGACAATTGGCGTGGTCCCCGCCGTCCTGCGGCGGATTCGTGCCGGCCAGGCACCCATCATCTTCGGCCAGGGCACCCAGTCCTTCGACTTCATCTACGTGGATGACGTGGCCGCCGCCAACCTCCGCGCCATGGAGAGCGACGTATCCGACGAGGCGTTCAACGTGGGCAGCGGCGAGGAACGCTCGATCAAGCAGGTCGTCGAGACGCTGCTGCGCCTGACCGGTTCAACCCTGTCGCCCGACTACCAGCCCGCGCCCGTCGGGCAGATGCAGCGCCGCGTCGGCAGCAGCGCCAAGGCGGCGCGCCTGCTTGACTGGCAGGCCGCCGTCCCGTTCGACGAGGGCCTGCGCCGCGTAGTCGCCGCCGGTTAGGCATGGCTGGCCCCCCTATGGTCCCCCCGCTGTGGCGGGGGGACGGTATGTTCCCTCCCCTGTCGCAACGGGGGAGGGTTAGGGTGGGGGCCAGGCCGAGGACATGGATTCCGGCCTGCGCCGGAATGACGCGACGGGAGCGGAGTGACTGATGACTGACGTGCTCGTGACCGGCGCTGCCGGCTTTATCGGCTCCCACCTCGTACCGTGGCTCGCCCAGCGCGACCCACAGCGCCGGGTCTACGCCCTCGTCCGCCCCGGACGCCCACCACCGGCATTGGCCGCCGGCGTGTACTACGTCCCCTGGGACCTCGCCGCGACCCGGCCGCTCACACCAAATGCCGTCTGGGATGAGCCGGCGTCCACGGACGAGCAGCGCCTCCCCGACCACGTTGACGCGGTCCTACACCTGGCCCAGGCTAACGTCCCCTTCCCGGACCAGGCGGCCGAGCTACTCGCCGTCAATGTCGCCAGCACGCAGCGGCTCCTCGATTACGCCCGTGCCGCCGGCGCCGCGGTGTTCCTGCTGGCCTCGTCTGGCAGCGTGTACGGCAGTGGAGGTGACGCCGGAGCGACGTCACACCTGGCGTCAGCCGTGCGACCGTGGCGCGAGGACGATGCGCCACAGCCCGACGACTACTATGGGGCAACCAAGCTGGCGGCGGAATGGCTCGTGCGCTCGTACCGCGCCTACTTCCACACGGTCATCCTGCGACTGTTTGCGCCCTACGGCCCCGGCCAGACCGGGCGGCTCATACCAGGACTCATCGGCCGCGTCCGCGACGGCCGGCCCGTCACCCTCAGCCGCGGCGCACGACCGCACTTCAACCCGCTCTACGTTGCCGACCTGCTGCCCATGATCGAGCGGGCATTAACCCTGCAAGGCGAGCAGGTCCTCAACGTCGGTGGCGATGAGGTGTTGTCTATCCGCGATATGGCCGAGACCATCGGGAGCGTGCTCGGAGAGGCGCCGCGCTACGAGCCGGCGCCCGGCGAGCCGCCCGCCGACGTGGTCGGCGATGTCGGACGCATGCACGCGCTCCTCCGCCCAGCCCCCCTCACCCCCTTCACCACCGGCATCGCCAAGATGGCGTGAGGGGGACCTACCCCCCGGCCCCTTCCCTGATGATGGTTGCGAACTTGATTAGGGAGTGGTCTGGCCCCCTCCCTCACCCTCCCCCGGAGCAAGCTCCAGGGGAGGGAACCCACTCCCGGCCCCCTGCGGAGCGGGGATAGGGCTGGGAAAGGGGGCTACATCCCACTACCCGATTAAGTTGTCAACTTTCATAAGGGAAGGGAGGCCGCACGGGGCCTAGCCGGCGCCGGAATGACTGGGGCCGGGGGATGAGGCATGTTCCAAGACGCCCTAGTCGTGGCCGGTGCCTTGCTCAAGGATTCGGCGCACGTTGCGGAGGCAGCCGTCGGCCTGCTCTTCGATCAGCGCATCGAGGTTGAAGAAGCGCGACGCCAGCCGGCTGAGACCGGGCGGGAGCGTGAAGTCCATCCGGTACGTCACCATGGTCGCTGCGCCATCGTTGCCCACCGGCTCTAGCTCCCAGGAGGTGGTATGGGCCACTCCTTCGACGGAGCGAGATCGAATGAGCCGATCCGGCACCAGCTCGACGACCTCATCCACGCCATCAATCACCATCCCCATGAATTCCAAGCCAAAGCGAAAGCGGGTACCCACGGCCGTTGGCCCTGGGGTCAAACGCTCGCTGGAGGCCAGGCGCGGCACCCACTCGACATTGCGCTCCGCTTGCACTAGGAGTGCAAAGATGTCACTCGCCGGAGCGTGCAGCAGGGCAGACTTGACCACTTCCGGCATGAATCGCTCCCTTCTCCATCTGTCTCACCCAGTCACTCCCTCGAAAGGAGACCTTTGCATCACTCCCTGGATAGAGGCCGGAGTAGCACTGTCCACCTGCCGCTAACCTGGGCGCACCGGAGTTTGGATTCCCGCGCATATGGGAATGACTGGGCCGTAGGCCAAGCCCGTTACTCGTCGCTGGCCCCTTTTTCGAGGATTCGGCGCAGGTTTTGCAGGCCGCTTTCGGCCTGCGCTGCAGTCAGCGCATCCAGGTTGAAGAAACGCGTCGCCAGCCGTTCAAGGCTGGGCGGGAGCTTGAAGCCCATCCGGTACGTCACCCTGGTCGCCGCGCCGTCGTCGCCCACCGGCTCTAGCTCCCAGGAGGAGATATAGGTCAGCAGTCCCTCGACGGAGCGGGATCGAATGAAGCGATCCGGCACCAGCTCGACGACCTCATCCACGCCGTCAATCACTAGCCCCATGAACTCTAGGTCGAGGGCAAAGCGGAAGCGGGTACCCACGGCCGTGGGGCCGGAGGTCAGCCGCTCGCTGGTAACCATGCGTGGCACCCACTCGGGATTGCGCTCCACCTGCGCCAAGAGGGCGAAAACGTCGCTCGCCGGCACCTTCAGCAGCGCAGACGTGTCAACTTCCGGCATGGATAGCTCCCTTCCACTGGCTCCCCTGTGGTCGGGGTGTACCCTCCCCCGTCGCAACGGGGCAGGGTTAGGGTGGTGGCCATCGCTCCGCAGCCCTTACGCGCCGGCCAGCACGGACGTTTCCGCGACTGCCGCGGCGCGGTCGAAGCTGAGCTGGCCGTCGCGCGCACCGACGACCACATTGTCACCGCTACGGATCTCGCCGGCCAGCATCAAGCGCGCCAGCGCGTTCTCCACCTCCCGCTGAATGATCCGGCGCAGCGGCCGGGCGCCAAAGGCCGGATCATAGCCGTGGCTGCCGAGCAGCGCGGTCGCTTCCGGCGTGACCTCCAGCTCAATCGCCAGGTCGCGTAGCCGTTCGCGCACGGCATCCAGCTCCAGCACGACGATCTCGTCGAGATGTGCCCTGTCCAGCGGATGAAACACGACCACCTCGTCAATCCGGTTCAGGAACTCTGGACGGACCTGTTGCCCCAATAGTGCCAGCACGCGCTCGCGGATTTCCGGCTCCGGCAAACCGGCCGCCTGCCACTGCTGAATCTCCGGACTGGCCAAGTTCGAGGTCATGATGATGAGCGTGTTTCTGAAGTCCACTACGTGACCCTGGTTGTCGGTCAGCCGGCCATCCTCCATGACTTGCAGCAGGATATTGAACGTATCCGGGTGCGCCTTCTCGATCTCGTCGAAGAGTACGACCTGGTACGGACGCCGGCGCACAGACTCGGTCAACTGGCCGCCCTCATCGTAGCCGATGTAGCCGGGGGGCGCACCGATCAAGCGCGAGACCGCGTGGCGCTCCATGTATTCGGACATGTCGAGCCGGGTCATGGCGGCCTCGTCGTTGAAGAGAAAGCCGGCGATGGCCCGCGCCAGCAGCGTCTTACCGACGCCGGTCGGCCCGAGGAAGATGAACGAGCCGATGGGGCGTTGCGGATCCTTGAGACCGGCCCGCGAGCGGCGTACAGCATCCGATACGACGTTCACCGCCGCATCCTGACCAACCACCCGCCGGTGCAGCACCTCCTCCATCCGCAGGAGCTTCCGACTCTCGCCCTCCATCAGGCGATTGACCGGGATACCGGTCCACTTGGCGACCACCTCGGCGATCCCCTCGGCCTCCAGGAACTCCTTGAGCAGCCGGCCATCCGCCTGTGCGGTCTCCAGCGCCGCCTGCGTTTCCGCCAGTTGCTGCTGCAGGGCCGGTAGCTCGCCATACTGCAACCGGGCCGCGCGGTCATACTCCAGCGCCCGCTGGGCCTGCTCGATCTCGACGTTCAGCGCGTCAATGCGCTCTCTGATCGCCGAAATCTCCTCCAGCCCCTGCTTTTCCTGTCGCCAGCGCAGGTCGAGGCTCCGCGCGCGCTCCTTGGCCGAGGCCAGCTCCCGCTCCAACTGCGCCAGCCGCTCGGCCTCCGGGCCGGCATCGGTCTCGTCGCCAGCGACCTCCTTCTTCAGCGCCTCCCGCTCAATCTCCCACTGCATGATCCGCCGTTGCAGCTCATCAAGCTCGGTGGGCATACTCTCGGCTTCCATCCGCAGTCGCGACGCCGCTTCATCCACCAGATCAATGGCCTTGTCGGGCAAGAAGCGGTCGGGAATGTACCGCTGCGCCAGCGTCGCCGCCGCGATCAGGGCACCGTCGCGGATGCTGATGCGATGATGCGCCTCGTACCGCTCGCGCAGGCCGCGCAGGATGGAAATGGTGTCCTCCACGGTCGGCTCATCCACGAAGACCGGCTGGAACCGCCGCTCCAGTGCCGCGTCCTTCTCGATGTGCTTGCGGTATTCGTCGAGCGTCGTCGCGCCGATGGCGTGCAGCTCGCCGCGCGCCAACAGCGGCTTGAGCATGTTGGCGGCGTCCATGGCGCCCTCGGCGGCCCCGGCGCCGACGACCGTGTGCAGCTCGTCAATGAAGAGGACGATCTCACCCTCGGACGCCTGGACCTCCTTCAGCACCGCCTTCAGCCGTTCTTCGAACTCGCCGCGATACTTGGTCCCGGCGATCAGCGACCCCAAGTCCAGCCCCACGACGCGCCGACGGCGCAGCGATTCCGGCACGTCGCCGCGCATGATCCGCTGCGCCAATCCCTCGACGATGGCCGTCTTGCCGACACCAGGATCGCCGATCAGCACGGGATTGTTCTTCGTGCGCCGCGACAGCACCTGGATGACGCGCCGGATTTCGTCGTCGCGGCCGATGACCGGATCGAGCTTGCCCGCTTGCGCCGCCTGCGTCAGGTCCCGGCCGTAACGCTCTAGGGCCTCGTACTTGGCCTCTGGATTTTGGTCCGTCACGCGCTGGTTGCCGCGCACCGCCGCCAGCACTTGGTAGATGCGCTCCGCCGTGACGCCGTGCCGTTGCAGGATTTGGGTAGCCGTGCCCTTTTGCGGATCGGATACAATGGCGAGGAGCAGGTGCTCAGTGCTGACGTACTCGTCCTTGAGGCGCTCCATCTCCTCGTGTGCGCGCAGGAGCGCCTGCCGCAGCCGCGGCGCCATCGTGACCTGGGTGGCCGCGCCATAAATCTTGGCCGCACCGGACAGGGCCTCTTCCAGATCGCGCTGCACCAGCGCGGGATCGGCGTCCAAGCGGCTCAGGATCGTGCGGGGAATGCTGTCTTGCTGCTCTAGGAGCGTGACGAGCAGATGCTCAACGTCAACCTGCCCGTGCTGACGCTGCTCGGCCACCTGTTGGGCGCCCAACAGCGCTTCCTGAGCACGATCAGTGAAACGGTTCGTGTTCATCGCTGGATTCTCCCTTGAATCCCGGTCCGGATCGCCCCGCCCGGCGGTCCAAATCGTAGAGGGGCCGGACACCTCGCTTGGCCCCCACCCTAACCCTCCCCCGGAGCAAGCTCCAGGGGGAGGGAATGTACCCACGGTCACGGCGCTACCCCCTTCCCTGAAGAGGCCGGGGGGTAGGTGCAGGCCCACCGCCTACCGGCGCCGGGGCTGCGGACTGACAACGGGGTCGCGCGGCTGGCTCGGTGCGCTCATCGTCAAGCGCACCAGCAGGTCCTTGAGGCGTTGATTCTCCTCCCTGAGCCGTTGAAGCTCCTGCTCTTGCTCGACGCGCAGGCGCTCCACACGCTCTTCCATATTCAGGATGACCTCGACGCCAGCGAGATTGACCCCGAGGTCCTCGACGAGCCGGCGGATGCGCTTGGCGCGGGCGATGTCACGGTCCGAGTAGAGGCGAATCCCCCGGCCCTTTTCGCCACCTTCCGAGCGTTGTGGGTGCAGTAGCTCAATCCGCTCGTAGTGGCGCAAGGTCTGGGGATGCACCTTGATGATCCGCGCGGCGATCCCGATGTGATAGTACCCCTCGTCTCCCGAAGCCATCGTTACGCCTCCTCTGGAGCTACCTCAGACGGCAGTCGCAGACCGCGCCTTACCCTGCCGCAGCCGCCGCAGCTCGGAGAAAAGCTCCTTCTCGCGTGCCGTGAGTCGACTCGGCATCTCGACCATCAGCCGGATATACAGATCGCCGCGCCCTTGCTGGCGAAAGCGGGGCATCCCCTGGCCAGCGAGGCGGATCCGCTGCCCATTCTGGGTCTCCGGCTGAATACGAAAGCTCCCGCTGCCCGTGAGCGTGCGGATTTCGATGTCCCCGCCGAGCGCCGCCTGCCACACCGGTACCGGCACGTCGGTAGTGAGGTCGTCGCCGTCGCGCTCGAACTGCGGATGCGGCCGCACCCGCACCTTGAGGTGTAGGTCGCCGCGGGGTCCCCCGCCGACGCCGGGGTGGCCTTTGCCCGCCACGCGCAGCCGCTGGCCGTCGGGCACGCCCGGCGGAATACGCACCTCGATCCGCTCGGTCGAGCGCCCGCCGGACTCGTTCGGCACCTGAATCTGGAACATCCGACTGCCGCCGCGAAATGCTTCCTCCAGCGAGATTTCGACGCCCTGCTCGATGTCTTCACCCGCACGAGGCCGGCTGGCCCCCCGGCCGCCGCGAAAACGCTCGCCGAAGAGATTGCCGAGCAAATCGCCGAAGTCGAAATCGGCGGACGGGTCCCAACCAGGCACGCCACCGGGCTGCGGTCCGGCACGCCGCGCCTGATCCCAGGCCTGCTGCCACGTCGCGCCGCCCTGCCGCCACGCCGCACCGAACTGGTCGTACTTGCGCCGCTTGTCTTTGTCCCGGAGCACGTCGTAGGCTTCCTGGACTTCCTTGAACCGCTCCTCGGCGGCCTCGTCTCCGGGATTCACGTCCGGGTGGTACTTGCGCGCCAAGCGACGGTAGGCCTGCTTCAACTCCTGCTCGTTCGCAGTGCGCTGCACGCCCAGCGTCTTGTAGTAGTCTTTGAAGCTCGCTCTAGACGCCACCGCTCCGCCTCCTGCTGCCCTGCCGCCACTTGGTACCGGCCCCCCTATGGTCCCCCCGCTCCCGCAGGGGGACGGCAGTTCCCTCCCCCGCCGCCGCGGAGGAGGGCTAGGGTGGGGGCCATGCCCTACCCCGCCCCCGCCGGCCCGGCTACCACCTTCACCCGCGCCGGTCGCAACAGCGCATCGTCCAGGTGGTAGCCACGCTGTATCTCCTCGACAATCGTGCCCTCCGCTTGCGCCGGGTCCGCGACCGTTGCCACGGCCTCGTGCCAGCGCGGATCAAACTGCTCGCCGCACGCGGCGACCGCCTTGACACCCAGGCCGGACAGCACGTCCTCGAACTGCGTGACCGTCATCCGTAAGCCCATTAGCAGCGTCTTGGCATCGGCTTGCTCATAGCCGAGCGCCCGTTCCAGGTTATCCAGAACATCGAGCACTCTGAGCAGCACCTGCTTTTTCGCCTCCCGCGCTACCTCGGCCCGCTCACGGATCACGCGCCGTCGGTAGTTCTCCAAGTCGGCACGCGCCCGCAAGAACTTATCCTCGTTCGCCGCGGCGGCGGCCTGCGCCTCAGCCAACGCCGCCGCCGGATCAGTGTCCTCCTCGGCCGCCGCCGGACTGGCGTCAGGGGCTGGCGCCGGCGTCGTCCCGTCAGCGCCAGCCTCCTCTTGGACGGCGGCGGGAGTTGGCTCCGGCACGCCGGCGGCCGCATCCGCTGCCGGTGGTCGTTCCGCCATCACTCCCTCCGCCTACTTCTTCCCGTCATCGTCGCTGGAGCGAAACTCCGCGTCCACCACGTCGTCCGCAGCGGGGCCGGTCTCGCCACCCGGCGTACTGCCCGGCGCCTCACCGTCAGGAGGTGGCGCTTCGCCGGCCGCGGCCTGCTGACCAACATCCTTGTACATCGCCTCGGCCATCTTGTACGAGGCCTGTTCGAGCGCCTGCGTCAGCTCGCGGATACGAGCAATGTCCGCCTCTTCCTTCAAGGCCGTCTTCAGTTCGTTCAGCGCCGTCTCGATCTGGCTCTTCTCTTCCTCGCCGATCTTGTCGCCGTACTCGCTCAGCCCCTTCTCGGTGCCATACACGAGACTATCGGCGCGGTTGCGTGCTTCGATCTCTTCGCGGTGCTGCTCATCTTCCTCGGCGTGCTGCTCGGCCTCGCGGACCATCCGGTCTACCTGCGATTGGTCGAGGTGGGTCGAGGCCGTGATGGTCACGCGCTGCTCCTTGCCGGTCCCCAGGTCCTTGGCCGACACGTTCAGGATGCCATTGGCGTCAATGTCGAACGCGACCTCGACCTGCGGCACGCCGCGCGGCGCCGGCGGAATGCCTTCCAGCCGGAACCGACCGAGGGTCATGTTGTCGCGGGCCATCGGCCGCTCACCCTGCAAGACGTGAACGTCCACGGCGGTCTGCCCGTCCTCGGCCGTCGAGAACACCTCTGTCTTGCGCGTCGGGATGGTGGTGTTGCGCTCGATCAGCCGGGTCATCACGCCACCCAGCGTCTCGACGCCGAGCGACAGCGGGGTCACGTCCAGCAGGACCACGTCCTTCACGTCGCCCGTGAGCACCGCCGCCTGGATCGCCGCGCCGACGGCAACCACTTCATCAGGGTTGACGCCCTGGTGCGGGTCCTTCCCGGTCAGCTTCTTGACGAGGTTCTGGATCACGGGCATCCGCGTCGAGCCACCGACCAGCACCACTTCATCAATGTCGCTCGCCTTCAGCTTGGCGTCGGCGAGCGCCTGGCGGAACGGCCCGACGCAGCGGTCGGTCAACTCTGCCGTGCTCTCCTCGAACTGCGCCCGCGTCAGCGATACGGCGAGGTGCTTCGGGCCATGCTGATCGGCCGTGATGAAGGGCAGGTTGACCTCCGTCTGCACGACGCTGGACAACTCGATCTTGGCCTTCTCGGCCGCCTCGATGAGCCGCTGGAGTGCCTGTCGGTCCTGGCGCAGGTCAATACCTTCCTGCTGCTGGAACTCCCCGGCCACGTACTCCACGATCTTCTGGTCGTAGTCGTCGCCGCCCAGGTGCGTGTCACCCGAGGTGCTCTTGACCTCGAACACGCCGTCTCCCACCTCCAAGATGGACACGTCGAAGGTGCCACCGCCGAGGTCCCAGACTAGGATCGTCTCCGTCTTTTTCTTGTCCAGCCCGTAGGCCAGCGAGGCCGCTGTCGGCTCGTTGATGATCCGCAGCACCTCCAGCCCGGCGATCTGCCCGGCGTTCTTGGTCGCTTGTCGCTGGCTGTCGTTGAAGTACGCCGGGACCGTGAGCACTGCCTTGGTGATCTCTTCCCCGAGATACTTCTCGGCATCCGCCTTCAGCTTCTGCAGCACCATCGCGGAGATTTCCTCCGGACTGTACTCGCGGTTGGTCGCCGGCAGCTTCACCCGTGCTTCGCCCTTGGGTCCCTGCACGACCTCGTAGGGCACCAGCCCGCGCTCGTGGGACACCTCACCGTGATGGCGACCCACAAAGCGCTTGATCGAGTAGACGGTGTTCTCCGAGTTGAGTACCGCCTGCCGGTGGGCCAGCTGCCCGGTCAACCGCTCACCCGCCTTGGTGAACGCCACCACCGACGGCGTCAGCCGCGATCCTTCTGCGTTGGTAATGACCAAGGGATCGCCACCTTCCATGATGGCGATGACGGAGTTCGTCGTCCCCAAATCAATCCCTACTACCCGTTCTGCCATTGTTTCGACTCCTCCTCGTTCTTTGAGTTCCGTTGGTCGCGCGACGACGCTACGTCGCCACCAACGGCACGGCTGGCGACGCCTCAGCCGGTTGCAGCCAGGGCGCCGCCGGCACAGGTACAGCCGGTCGCGCCGGCCGCAACACCCGCTTGAGTACGGCGTTGATGTGGTCCACCCAGATCAGCTCAATATCCTTACGTATCTCCTCCGGAATCTCACTGAGGTCCTGCTTGTTCTCAGCCGGCAAGATCACTGCGCGTACACCGGCCCGGTGGGCTGCCAAGACCTTGTGCTTGACGCCACCGATGGGCAGCACGCGCCCGCGCAAGGTGATCTCACCCGTCATGGCAACATCGGAGCGCACCAGCCGGCCCGTCATAGCCGCGACAATGGCCGTGGTCATCGTGATGCCCGCCGACGGTCCATCCTTGGGCACACTGCCGGCCGGCACGTGTACGTGCAGGGCGTGCTGCTCGAAGAAGCTGGCGTCCAGTCCCAGGCTCCGGGCCTGCTGGCGCGCCACCGTCAGCGCCGCCTGCGCCGACTCCTGCATCACGTTGCCGAGCTGCCCCGTCAAGGTGAGCCGGGGCTTCCCTTCCATCCACGTCGCCTCCACGGCCACCACGTCGCCGCCGACCTCACTCACCGTCAGGCCGTAGGCAACGCCCACCTCGTCTCGACGCTCCTCGACCAGCGCCTCGAAGCGCGGCGGATCCAGATGTCGCGCCAGATCGTCGGACGCAATCGTCATGGTCTCGACATAGCCCTCCGCAATTCGTTTGGCCACCTTGCGACACACGTGCGCGATCTCGCGCTCCAAGTTCCGCACGCCCGCTTCCTTCGTATACCCGCGGATAAGCTGGCGTACCGTGTCATCCGGCAGGGTCAACTGCCCATCGGTCAGGCCGTGTTGGGCGAACTGTCGCGGCATGAGAAAGCGGCGCGCGATGTGCAGCTTCTCTTCTTCCGTATAACCGGGGATCTGAATGACTTCCATCCGGTCGCGCAAGGCCGGCGGGATCGGATCGAGCAGATTGGCCGTCGTGACGAAGATTACGCGCGACAGATCGAACGGCACTTCCAGGTAGTGATCTGAGAACTGCGTGTTCTGCTCCGGGTCGAGCACCTCCAGCAGCGCCGACGACGGATCGCCGCGGAAGTCCATCCCCAGCTTGTCAATCTCATCGAGCATGAAGATGGGGTTCTTCGTCCCGGCATCGCGCATACCCCGAATAATCCGGCCCGGCATCGCGCCGACGTAGGTTCGCCGGTGCCCGCGGATTTCGGCCTCATCGCGGACCCCACCCAGCGAGAGGCGCACGAATTCGCGCCCCATCGCCCGTGCAATCGAGCGGCCAAGGCTCGTCTTCCCCACGCCCGGCGGTCCGACAAAGCAGAGAATGGGACTACGCAGCGTCGTACTCAGGCGCCGGACGGCCAAGAACTCCAGGATGCGATCCTTGACCTTCTCCAGCCCATAGTGATCCTCCTCCAAGGCGCGTGATGCTGCCGCGATCTCCAGCTGATCGGTCGTCTCCTTGGCCCAAGGCAGGTTCACGAGCCAGTCAATATAGGTGCGGATAATGCCGGTTTCCGGCGAGGCGGGTGGAACGGCCTGCAGCCGATCCAACTCCTTGAGTGACCGCTCCTTCACCTCATCGGGCATCCCGGCGCTTTCGATCTGCTCCTTCAGCTCGTTCAACTCCGCTTGCTGCGGGTCCTCGCCTAGCTCCTTCTGGATCGCCCGCAACTGCTCGCGCAGCAGGTACTCCTTCTGCGTCTTCTCCATGCCCTCTTGGATTTCCGAGTGAATCTTGTTTCGCAACTCCAGGATTTCGAGCTGCTTGCTCAGGAAGGCACTCACGAGGCGCAGCCGCTCCGACACGTCGAGCGTCTCCAAGAGCTGCTGGCGCTGCTCCAGCGTCAGCTCCGGCGCGAAGCCCACCAGATCGGCGAGCCACCCCGGATCGTCCAGATTGCGGGCATCGTGGAACATCTCGCTCGGTACCGAGCGGCCTTCTTCCACGTACTGCTCCAGCTGCCCCAGCACCGAGCGCATCAAGGCCTCGATCTCCAGGCTGGCCTCCTGCGGCTCGGCCAGCGGCCGGTACCGGGCCACCAAGCAATCCTCGACCAAACGTACCGAGGTGATCTTGGCGCGGGCCTGCCCTTGGACGATGACCCGCAAGGTGCCGTCGGGCACGCGCACAAGCTGCCGAATGAGCGCGACCGACCCGAAACGATAGAGGTCCTTCGGGTTGACCTCTTCGAGTTCAGAGTCGCGCTGCGCGACCAGCAACACCAGGCGATTGGACTCGTAGGCGTGCTCCACGGCCGCCAACGACCGCGGCTTGCCGACCAGCAACGGGACCGCCATGCGTGGGAACACCACGGCGTCAATGAGCGGCAGCACGGGTAGGCGACGCGGCAACTCGTCCAACGGCATCGTCTCAATGCCCGGCGACCGGGACTCGGACTGCGGCATACTTGGCATCCTTAGCGCTTATTGGGGCTGGTGCGCTACCACCGCGTAGGTCCTGAGATGCTGCCGGGAGCGGCGGCCCCGTCGGCGTGAGGGGGACATCGCACCAGACCCAGCGAGCGTAACCTATGACACTAGCTAGTATAAAACTTGAGCCTGATATTGTCAATACTCTAAGCGGCAGGAGAGACAAAGCGGCGGGGGACACGCTGCCTAGCCGCCCGGTCGCACTACCGGCGGCCCAGCCGGGGTCGGCGGCACATAGGGCGTCTGGGTCGGCAGTGGCTCCGGGCCAATCACCGGTCGCCCGGCCACCGGGAACGGCGTCCACACCGGGATCACCGTCGGCGCCGGCGCCGGCGCCGCAGGGTCGGCTGGCGGCGCCTCTACCGGCGGCGGTTTCGTACACTCCTCCACTCGTGGCACGGCCGAGCGCAAGAAATATTCCGGGTAGCCGCAGACCGCCGACTGGACCAGACCGGGTGGCGGCCTGAAGAGCTGCGGCACCTGGCCGCTGGTAGCCACCTGCATGAAATTGCGCCAGATCACGCCGCCGCCTTGCGAGCCAGGTACCCGCCGCATCTCCGAGTTGTCGGTATTGCCGACCCACACCCCTACCACCAGGTCAGGGGTATAGCCGACCGCCCAGGAATCGCGGAAGTCGTTCGTCGTGCCGGTCTTGACGGCCGCCGGGACACCCACGTTGAGCGTGGTACCGAATATCGCCTGGCGGGTGCGCTCGTCGGCCAAGATGTCGGTAATCATGAACGCCACTTCCGGGATCAACACCGGCTTTCCGCGCGGCCGATGCTCCCACACCGGGCGATCATCCAGATCGGTAATGCGGAGAATGGGGCTGGTGTCGTAGTACAGCCCGTTGTTCGCAAACACGGCATAGGCGCGTGCCATCTCCAGCAGGCGCACGCCCCCACTGCCCAGCGTGAGACTGAGCACCGGCGGTAGGTAGGTGGTGATGCCCATGGCCCGTGCCGTCTCGATCACCCGGCCGGCACCCACGCGGTCGAGCAGGATCACGGCCGGGATATTGTGCGAGTTGGCCAGCGCCTCGCGCAGCGTGAGGTAACCGTGCCAACTGTCGTCGTAGTTGCGGGGCTTGAACTGCCGTTCCGCGAGCGTCACGCCCGGCAAATCGTACTCGATGGCCCGGTCATGGATCAATGAAGCGGGCGTCCACTTCCCGGAGGCGAGGGCCGTAGCGTAGGTAAAGGGCTTAAACGCGGATCCCGGCTGGCGCTCGGCCAAGGCAACGTTGACTTGGCCATCAATCCCCACGTCGTAGAAGTCATAGCTGCCGACCATCGCCAGGATTTCGCCGGTATCGGGCCGCAGGGCGACGAGCGCGCCGTTATTGACCGCACGGCCCTGCAACTCATCCACGCGCTGGCGCACCGCAGCCTCGGCGGCAGCTTGGAGGTCCAAGTCGAGGGATGTAGTGACTTTCAGCCCCCGACGTAAGTCTTCCGGGGCAAACATGCGCCTCAAGACCTCACGCACGTAGAACACGAAGTGCGGATGCTTGATGGAGACTCGCGGCGCCCGAAAGGCCATCCGCCGGCCTTGCTCTTTGGCCGCCGCGGCCTCGGCCGGCGAAACCATGCCGTGGCGCACCATGTTGTCCAAGACGCTGGCCTGCTGCCGGCGGGCCAAGCTGGGGTTGACCACCGGGGAATACTCGGAGGGTGCCGGCAGCAAGCCAACGATCAACGCCGCTTCCGCCAAGTCCAGGTCCTGAGCGTGCTTCCCGAAGTAGCTCAAGGCCGCCGCTTCAATGCCATAGGCCTGATTGCCAAAGTACATCTGGTTGAGGTACATCTCCAGGATTTCGTTCTTCGAGAACTGCGTCTCGACCTGGATGGCGAGGGTCAGCTCGCGGAGCTTGCGGGGCACCGTCTGCTCCCGCGAGAGGAAGGTGTCGCGGACGAGCTGCTGCGTGATCGTGGAGCCACCCTGCAAGGAGGCGGTCGTGCCCGTGATGTCGCGGAAAACGGCCCGGAGGATACCCCGTGGATCAAAGCCGTGGTGCGTGTAGAAGCTGGCATCTTCATTGGCCACCACCGCCTGGATGACATACGGTGAGACGGCGTGCAGTGGCACGTTGACCCGCCGCTCCTCGTAGAACTCGTGGAGCATTACCTGGCCGGTCCGGTCGTAAATCTGGGTGACCTGCGCCAGCGGCTGCGACCCCAGTCCGGAGGCATCGGGCAGGTCGGTGAAGATCGTCTCGCGGGCATAGGCAAAGGCGACACCAGCACCCGTGGACACCAAACCGGCGAGGGCCAAGCCGACTACCACGCTCATCAGACCGAAAAAACCGATCATGCCGCCCGCGACGGCGGCGAGCAGTGGCGCCTTCGAGCCGTTGGTGGCGCGACGACGACGGTAACGAACGAGCAAGTAACGTGAGGTCATAACCGGTCGCGGCAACGTTCGGGACACATGGCTGCGGGTGAGGCTACCCCTCCGTAACGAGCGAGGGGTACCGGCTCCTCCCTCCAGCGAGGATACCAGCGCAGCAGTTAGCTGTCAGCGGTCGGCTAGCGGCTATCAGCCGGGGGCAACAGTGCTGATTGCTGACGGCTGACGGCTGACCGCTACGAGCTAACCGCCATATTGTCAATCAGATGCACGCCGGCCACGTGTGCCGCAATCAGTAAACGCGCCGCGTCATCCACCTCATGCAGCGGCTCCAGGCTTTCGGGATCCACCACCGCGGCGTAGTCCAACGCGGCGCCCGGCTCCGCCGCGACCGTCTCGGCCATGCGGACAACGAGGCGGTCACCGCACCGCTCCCCGGCCCGGTAGGCACGTCGCGCCGCTTGCAGGGCACGATAGAGCACGGTGGCGCTCCGGCGCTCCGGCCCCGCGAGATAGACGTTGCGCGAACTGTAGGCGAGACCGTCCGGCTCGCGGATCGTCGGACACGGCACGATCTCGACATCGAGGTACAGGTCCTGCACCAGTTGGCGGATGACCTGTAGCTGCTGGTAGTCCTTCTCCCCGAAATAGGCCCGCCGCGGCTGGCAGAGACGGAACAGGATCGCCACCACCGTTGCAACGCCGCGGAAGTGCCCCGGGCGGCTCTCCCCCTCCCAGCGCGTCGCCGCGCCGGTCGGCTCCACGTAGCTTGCAAAGGCCGGCGGATACAGGTCGTCTACCGCCGGGGTGAAGACCAGCTCCACGCCGGCTTGTTCCGCTAGCTCCAGATCGCGCTCCAGCGGCCGCGGATACATGGCCAGGTCCTCGTTCGCGCCGAATTGCAGCGGATTGAGGAACAAGGTCATCCAGAGCGCCCCGCCCCCCGCCCGCGCCCGCTTCAGCAAGGAGACATGGCCCGCATGGAGCGCCCCCAGCGTCGGCACCAACTCAATCGGCCGCCCCTCCGCGGCCCGCGCCCGACGCAAACTGGGGATCGCCGACACCACACGCATGTGCCAGTCCCTTCTGACGTCACTCCCCGGCCCCATCCTAACTCGGATGGGAGACCGAGTCAGAGTGGGCTATAGCGCTCTGCGCCCGTCCCCCTGCGAAGCGGGGGGACCATAGGGGGGCCGGTACTCCACTCCAAGCGGCAGGTGCTTCATGGAGGGATGCGACCAATCGCACCCCTCCTACGCAGAGTCGTCCGCGCCGGCCCTAGGTGCCTCCCAACCGGCCAGCGCAGCGAGCGTCCGCTCGTCGGCCGGAAAGCTCTCGGCCGCACCGGGGAACTTCCCGCTCCGCACGTCCGCTGCATACGCTCCGACTGCCTGCTCGATGAGCGCGTCGAGGTGAACGTACCGACGGGCGTGGCGCTTGCTGCGCCGGCCGGCCGTGAAGCCGAGCAGGTCGTGGAGCACCTGCACCTGCCCGTCACAGTCCGGCCCGGCGGCGATGCCGATAGTCGGCACGCCGACCCGCTCCGTAATCGCCGCCGCCACCTCCGTCGGCACTCCCTCCAGCACGATGCTGAAACATCCGGCCTCTTCCAGCGCCAGCGCATCGTCGAGCAACGCTTTCGCAGCAGTGGGCGTGCGCCCTTGGATCCGATTGCCGCCAAGCTGATAGTACGATTGGGGCGTAAGACCGATATGCCCCATCACCGGAATACCGGCCTCGACCAACGCGCCGATAGTTGCCGCGACCGGCCGCCCCCCTTCGAGCTTCACCGCCTGGGCGTTGCCCTCTTGCATCAAGCGCCCCGCGTGGCGCAGAGCATCTACGACGCCGGTGCGAAAGGTGAGAAAGGGCATGTCGCCGATCACCAGCGTGCGCCGCGCTCCCCGGCGGACTGCTTGCAGATGATGCACCACCGTGTCCAGCGTCACCGGAATGGTCGTGACGTGGCCCAGCACCACATGGCCCAGCGTATCGCCGACCAAAATGGCATCCACGCCGGCCGCCTCGGCCAGCCGGGCCGTCGGAAAGTCGTAGGCCGTGACGAGTACGAGCGGCTCGGCGGCGCCTTTCCGCGCCTGCACGTCGTAGGGGGTCAGCCGGCGGGCAGGGGTCCGCTGGCTACGAGATGCTCCCTCCTGGTCAGTCATGGCCGTATCATAGCACTGTGCCGCCACCATAATCGAGGATCGAGCGGCACGACCGCCACCGGCTGCTCGTGTCGCGCCGAACGCCCCGTCTCCCGACCCCTACACGTCGCTGCCGCCGGTCTGTAGACTTACGGGCGCAGTCTTTAGCCCACGCTGCCCCGCAAAGGAGAAGATCATGCTGACCGAGGAGCAAGTCGCCTTTTATCACGCCAACGGCTACGTCACGACCGGCGAGCCATTGCTGTCGGCGGCCGAGGTGCAGGCCCTCCGTGACGCGCTCGATCAGGTCATCGCCGGCACCAGCCCCGACCGGCCCCACCTGCTCCGCAACATGGCCGGTGGCGGCCTCGACAGCGATAAGGTCGTGGTGCAGATCGTCAACATCTGGCAGGCGCACCCGGCCTACCGCGAGCACATCGCCCGCCCCGACATCGTGGCGATGGCCTTGCAGCTGGCGCCGACCGATACGTTGCGGGTGTGGCACGACCAAATCCAGTACAAGCCACCGAACGTCGGCACCTCTACGCACTGGCACCAGGACTTTCCCGCCTGGCCGGTGCTCACTCCCGCCGATCTGGTCACCGCCTGGGTCGCGCTCGACGACGCGACCATGGTCAACGGGTGTCTGCGCTTTGTTCCCGGCTCACACCGCTGGAGCGACAAGCATGTCGGCTTAGGTACCAACGATGACTTTTCCCCACAATATGATCCGGCCCAACTGCCGCCACAGGCTAACGTAGAGGTCATGCCGGCCGAGGTCCCGACGGGCGGGGTGAGCTTCCACCACGGCGCCACCTGGCACGCCAGCGCGCCCAACCCCTCACCCATTCCCCGCCGTGCAATCGCCGTCCACTACATGCCCGCCCACACCCGCTACGTGGCCGCCGGCAGCCACGTGATGGACACGCGCATTACTGTCTCGGACGGCGAAGTCCTGGCCGGCGAGTATTTCCCGGTAGTCCATCCCCGGTAGCCGGCCAGGCTCCGGCCCCCTATGGTCCCCCCACTCTGCAGGGAGACGGGCGGCCCCTACGGCTTGGCCGGTATCTACCTCAGTCAGGGGCAAGCTAGGCAAAGGATCTCAGCCTCGGCTTGGAAGGTCCCGGGTGTGGAAACACTGGCCTGAAGCCATACGTCCCGCCAAGACTGAGTGCCGACCGCTCGAAAAACTGCGGGTGGGCGTGGATATATCCCATTACCTGCCGTACCGTGAGACCGGAATCGTGGGCGATGCCGCTGATGGCCCGCAACCCTGGATGCTCGCCCGGAAAGGCCCGCATAATCCGGCGTCCCACCGGATCATCAAAGGGTGTGCTCATCGTCTTGGTCCTCTCGTCCTATCTCCGAGCGTACTATGTCCAGCACCTTGTCCGCAAACAGGGGACTCTCCAACGTCTCCTTGATCGCGTCAATCTGGCTTTGTTGCAGAGCTACTTGATCGGCTAGGTGGCGCGGATTGCGCCATAGGATGATGAACGAGCCGATGATGAGCAGCAGCCCACCTACACCCGTCCAGGCGAGGACGGTAAGCTGGGCAGCCTCGCTGAGTTTCGATGGCAGGATGGCTACGGCAAAGCCAGTCAAGAGTAGGGCGAAGAGGCCATAGAGACCCAAGCCACTCGTGATCGCCCGGATTATGGCTGCCCACCAGCGTTGACTATCCATCCCGCTACTTCCCCGGCCTAGGCACTGGCTCGAGCTTGTAGTGATCCATGTCGGCAGCCATGGCAATGGCCCTTGAGCAGACACTATATTACATCATGTGCAATTAATTGTCCAGCCCGGAGGCGATCAACGTCCGTCGGAGTGCTCCTAGGAGCGATACCAGGCCGCCTGGAGCCGGTACAGCGCCGCGTACTCGCCCCCGGCGGCAAGCAACTCGTCGTGCGTCCCTTGCTCGACGAGCGCACCCTCCCGCAGCACCAGGATGCGGTCGGCGATCCGACAGGAGCCGAGCCGGTGCGAGATGAGCAGTACCGTGCTCGCCTCGGCCATCCGCGCGAAGTGCTCGTAGACGGCCGCCTCCGCCTTGGCATCGAGCGCCGACGCCGGCTCATCCAAAATCAGGATGTCCGCCGGCCGGAAGTACGCCCGCGCAATCGCCAGCTTCTGCCACTGCCCGACCGACAGGTCTACGCCGGTATGGAACTCCTTGCCCAGCGGCGTATTGAGACCGTCCGGTAACGCCGCGATCACCTCGTCGGCGCCGCTCCGCGCCACGGTCGCCGCCAGCGCCTGCGTGTCGTCGCGGCCCTCCAGCCAGCCGAAGACGATGTTCTCCCGCACGGTAGTCTCGTAACGCACAAAGTCCTGGAACACCGTCCCGAAACGGCGGTACCAATCATCCGGCGCCACCTCGTTGAGATCAACGCCGTCAACCAGAATACGCCCCTCCGTTGGTCGGTACAGGCCCAGCAGCAGCTTGATGAGCGTGGTTTTGCCGGCGCCGTTCTCACCCACCAGCGCAATCCGCTCGCCGGGTCGGATCGTCAATTCCAGGTTGGCCAGCGCCGGCTGGTCGCCACCCGGATAGGTGAACGAGACGTTTTCGAGCCTGATGCCCTCCCTGACCTGCCCCGGCAGCCGTCGTCCCTCCGCCGGGTCTAGCCGCGGCCCATCCATGAACTCGAAGTAGTCCTGCAAGTAACGCAAGTCGTTGTACACCCCCAACATCAGCCGCACCAAATCCGCGTAGTCCCGTTGAAAGTGCTCAATAGCCGCGAAGAGCGCAGCGGCTGTACCGATGCTCACCCGTCCGACGACGAGCAACCCGATGCTGAACACGAGAGCCACGATATGCACCAGGCCGTTCAGTCCATCATGGATGGTCGTCTGCCTGAACTCTCGCGCGGCCAGCCGGAGCCGCTCCTGATCAAGACGCCGCCGCAGCGCTGCGACTTGGTCGAGCAGCCAACGGCCCAACCCGAACAGACGCACCTCGGCTGCTGCCTCCCGTCCGGTGAGCAAACCGGCGTAGACCGCAAAGCGCCGCTCGTGTGGTGCCAACTCACGCTGCACGCGATATTTCTGATGGAGGAACCGACTACGGAGCAACACGCCCGGCGTACTGCCGACGGCGAGCAACACCGGTAGCGCCCAGTGAAACTGCGCCAGGTAGAAGAGCAGCGCTACCAGACCGACGAGCAGGGACACGCAGTCCCAGAAAAAGCCCAACATGGAAGACAGCCGGTTGGTCATCCCCCGGCGTACTCGGTGTAACTGGTCATAGTGCGCGGCGTGCTCGAACCATTCCAGGGGCATCGCCTGCGCCTGCGCGTAGCAGCGCCCCTCGATATGTGCTCGCAGTCGCTCCCGGAAGCGGATATCGAGGATCCTCTTACCCTGCTCGACTATGATTTGGAGCAGCGCCAGTGCACTCAGAGCCAGTCCCCACCAGAGACCGGTCGCTAGCGGGCCGTCTCCCTCCACCACCTGCTGCGCTGTTTCGATCAGTCGCCGCAGCACATGCAACTCGGCTACGACAAAGAGGCCGACACCGGCGCTCAACAGAAAGACGACGGTGGCTCCGCCGGCATCAGCGGTCCACAGCAAGCGGACCAAGCGCGGCACGTAGCGCAGGCGATAGCCCACACGCCCGTCGCGGCGCTGTATTCGACTCATCGTTTCCCCTCCTCCCCCGTTGGCCGCGCGTACCAACTCGCCTGGAGGCGATACATGCCGGCATAGACACCGCCTCGTTCGAGCAGAGCGTCGTGGCTCCCCTCCTCCACCAAGCGCCCGTCGGCAAGCACGACGATGCGGTCGGCCAGCCGTGCAGCCCCCAGGCGGTGAGAGATCAAGACTGCACAGCGGCCGGCCGCGGCCCGGCTGAACTGCCGATACACGGCGACCTCGGCGCGTGGGTCGAGCGCCGCCGTGGGTTCGTCGAGCACGATAATCTGGGCGTCACGCAAGTAGGCCCGCGCAATAGCCAGACGTTGCCACTGGCCGGACGATAGCTCGACGCCACCCGGCCACTCTTTGCCCAGCAGCGCGTCATACCGGGCTGGTAGCGTGGCGATGAACCGATCCGCACCACTCCGCGCCGCCGCGACAGCGACTCGTCGCTGGACCACCTCCGTCGCGGCGGTGCCATCCGCCAGCACGGTAACGTCGCCATAGGCGATGTTTTCGCGCACAGTCGTCGGGAAGCGCACGAAGTCCTGAAAGACCGCCGTCGCCTCCCGCCGCCACACGTCGGGATCAATCTCAGCGAGATCTATCCCGTCCACCGTGATCGCCCCCTGGGTAGGGCGATACAGCCCCAGGAGCAGCCGCACGAGGGTCGTCTTGCCGGCCCCGTTCTCGCCTACCAGTGCTACCCGCTCTTGTGGTCGCAGCGTCAGGGTCACGCCGGCGAGGGCCGGACGGGCGGCTCCCGGGTAGGTGAAGCTCACGTCGTGAAATTGCACTTCCTGGCGCAGTGGTCGGGGCGGCGGTCGGTGGGGAGAGCGACGCGGTGACTCACCTTCGAGCGCGAGGAAGACAAGCAGGTGCGTTAGCTGCGCCCGATAGATGAACAGGTTCTGTAGCCCGTCGCCAACAATTCTGGCAAGGTCACGAAATCGGCTGAGGCCATAGAGCAGCGCTACCAAGTCGCCCAGACTGATGCTCTGGCGCAGCGCGAGCAGCAGGAGAACGATCACCATGACCAGTCCGATAGCCTCCTGGGCCGCCACGCTGGCGAGACTGGCGAGCGCCATCTTGCGGCGGGCTACCATCGCCTCACCAATGGCACGTTCGAGCGCTCGGCGCCAGCGCTCGAGCAGCTGACCGGCCAGCCGGAACAGGCGTAGCTCCGGGGCGGCAGCGCGACTGGAGAGCAGGCCGGCCCAGTAGCTCATCTCCCGGCGCCGCGGGGAGTTGCGGTAACTGGCCTCCACCGAGGCGCGGCTCATGGCGGACTCGACGATAGCGCGCAACGCCACGGTGGCGACAAGCACGACGGCGAGCAGCCAGTGGGCGCGAACGTAGAGGGCCATCAGCCCGGCGACGCCGACTACCGCGCTGAGGAGCCAGGAAAGATTGTCGAGGAGATCACTCAGGCTGTCCCCGTCAACCTGCTGGGCCGTTTCCAGTTTGGTGTAGTAGATCTCCTGCTCAAAGGCATGCAAGGGCAGCGCGGCGGCCTTTTCGTACACAGCGCGCTGCACCGCCGCCGTGACCGGCACACTTGCCTTTTCTTTTAGGTAAGAGGCGCTAGCATAGTCCATGCTGCGAAGAGCGAAGGCGCCGAGCAACGCCAGCAGCCAAGGCACAATCGGCGGCCACAGCTCGGCTTGCGCTGCCGCTGCCTCCGTCAGCGCATCAATCACCCCGGTAACGGACCAGACCACCAGCGGCGTGGTGGCACCCGCCACGATGGTGGACACGGCGAGCAGACTGCCGGCTACCGGTGCGTGCTTCCACACCAGGCCGACGACAAACGCCACCCCGGCGCCTGTCTCGCGCAAGTGGGTCGTGGCCTTGCTCCACATTGCGCGGTAGCGATGGAGGTTCATGGATACCCCTCCTTCCCGTTGGCCCCTGGTCCCAATGGCCGGCGTCAGTGCCGTGTAGCGGCACACACCCGGTCTGGACCAAAGGGCGCACATCAACAAAGAGTGGGAATACAACTTGGCCCGCTGTCAGCAGCCCTTTGGGGGCTGGGGGGCCTGGACCGGTTGGGAGACGGAACACACGGCGCGGAGAGCCGCTGGCCCTGGACCGTTGCCGGCACAAGGCCCGCGCTCTCCGAGGGGAGATCGGCGAGGTAGCGGTGTTAGCACGGATGAAGTATCAGCCCCCGGCAGCCCGGGGACCGGCCCCCATCCGGCAACCGACAATGCAGGTTAGGCCACGTGTGCTCCTTCAGCAGCGAGCGGTTTCGCTAGTCTAGGTAATCGCCAACATGCGGTCAAGCGACACCAGCGCCCACTTGGCGACTTCCGAGTCGACTTTCACCTGGTTGACTACCCGGCCGGCGACGAGATTATCCAGCACCCAGGCGATGTAGGCCGGGTGGATGCGGTACATCGTCGAGCACGGGCAGATGACCGGATCGAGGCAGAAGATGGTCTTGTCCGGCTGCTCCTGCGCCAGGCGATTGACTAGGTTGATCTCGGTACCAACCGCCCACGTCGTGCCCGCCGGCGCCGCCGTGATGGTGTTCGAGATGACCTCGGTCGAGCCGTTCAGGTCGGACGCCTGCACGACCTCCATCTTGCACTCTGGATGCACGATGACGTTGACATCCGGGTAGCGCTCTCGCGCCTGCGTGATCTGCTCCACGGAGAAGCGCCCGTGAACGGAGCAGTGCCCCCGCCACAGGATGAAGGTGGCCCGCTCGATCTGCTCCGGGGTATTGCCACCCAGCGGCAGATGCGGGTTCCAGACCACCATATCGTCCAGGCTGTAGCCGAGCCTGAGCGCCGTGTTGCGCCCCAGGTGTTGATCGGGGAAGAAGAGCACCTTCCGCCCGCGCTCCAGCGCCCACGTCAGCACCGCCGTTGCATTGGACGATGTACAGACCGCCCCGTCGTGCTTGCCGCAGAACGCCTTAAGCGCCGCCGCCGAGTTCATATAGGTGATCGGGATGATCCTGTCCTCCGTCACCTGATTCAGACTGGCCCAGCACGCCAGCACGTCGTCGGTGGCGGCCATGTCAGCCATCGAGCAGCCGGCGGCCATGTTCGGCAGAATGACCGCCTGCTCCGGGTCGCTCAGAATGTCCGCGCTCTCGGCCATGAAGTGGACGCCGCAGAACACGATGTAGCGCGCATCTTTGCGCGAGGCCGCCTGCTGCGACAGCTTGAACGAGTCCCCGCGAAAGTCGGCGTACTTCACGACCTCATCGCGCTGATAATGGTGGCCCAGCACGACAAGCTGCGTCCCTAGCTCCGCCCGTGCGGCGGCGATGCGCTCGTCCAGCTCCGCCGGGGACATGGCGACGTATTCCGGCGGTAAGGGCGTTTGCAGCGTATGGGCATCGTTCTCCGATGCCCTTAATCGCTCCGTGAAAAGGTCATCGTAGCTGTACTCATAGTTGCACGTTGAGGCGGGGATCACGCGCCTGGCACGTCGCAAAGGGATGATACGCCGCGGTGATGCGGTCACCATTGCTCACCTCCCAGTCACTTTGTGAAAAGTTTCACAAACGCGGTACAACAAATAGTGTAGCAACGAGTATAGCAGAGCAACTGGAGTAATGCGCTAGCGGAGCCGTGATTCGACCCCAAAACGCGGTATCGTCCCGTCTCGAACCGCTGCGCTAGGCCTGAGCAGACCTACCCCTGGAAGGAAGCGGCCGCCGGACACCGCACTGATCGTCCTACTATGAACAGAAGCGGCCACCGGTCGCTGCCATGACTCCCCTTCCCTGGAGGGAAGGGGCCGGGGGTTAGGTCCTACCGCTCGACCACGCGGGCTTCTACGTCTACGACCTCGCCCTCGGGTTTGCTCCCCGCGGCCGCGCCGCGGTCGCCGCCGCTGCGCGGCGGGAAGCCGGACATCGCCCGCCGGTGCTCTTCGACCAGCCGGCGGGGGCAGGCCACGACGAAAAACCATACGCCCAGAAAGGCCACCACCACGTCATCAATGTGGCCCGGCCCAATCAGCCAATCGGGGATCACGTCCAGCGGCGACACGGCATACGCCACGCCCGCCGCCGGAATGGCTTTGGTCAGCAGCGGGACGCGACCATCGCGGAAGAGGCGCCAAGCGAGCACGAGGCGCTGCACAACGCCGGTCACGCCACCCGCCAGCTGCAACAGCATCATCAGTGGCAAGCGCATCTGCTCAGTTCCCAGCCCCGGCGCGGTCAGTCCTCGCTTACTATTCTAACCCATACCTCGCGCTGTCGGGGACCGTCGAACTCGCCGAAGTAGATCGCCTGCCAGCGCCCCAACGCCAGCTTGCCCTCGGCAATGAAGATGGTGAGCGAGACACCCAGCAGCGAGGAGAGCAGGTGTCCCCCGGCATTGCCCTCGTAGTGGCGAAAGCGGCTTTCGTCGCCGAGCAGGTCGGTCAGTCCGGTCAGCATGTCGCGCGGCACGTCGGGATCGTCGTTCTCGTTGATAGTCAGCCCGGCGGTTGTATGCGGCACAAACAGCAGGCATCGCCCTTCCCGCACTCCGGACGCCCCCACCAACTCCTGCACCCGCTCCGTGATGTCCACAAACTCACGATGCGCCCGCGTCTCGACCGCCAGGACCCGTCTCACAGTGCTATTCGCTTTCCGCTGCCCGCACGGTAGCGTACCAGTCGGCAGGGAGCCTCCAGGGATACAGCATGTTCCCTCCCCTGGAGCTTGCTCCGGGGGAGGGCTAGGGAGGGGGCAAGCACCACTGACTACCTTCCAGGTCACGGAAGAATGCTCCCGCTTCAACGCCACTGCAACGCTGCCATTCCCGCCGCGCCGGCTCCACTGCCGGCCGAAGCGCCGCGTCCTCCTGAGCCTCTATCCACTCCCGAACCGCGGAGGCCACAATATCCTTGGCGTAGCACCCCCGCCGCGCCGCCTCCACCTGCAAGGCCGTGTAGAGCGCCTCGTCGTCGAAAACTACGGTCATACGCCTCGACATGCATCCCTCCGGACGGCCAGGTGCCTTCCGGTCCAGTATAGGAGCCGGCTGCAAGCAGCAGCAACGACCGGCCAGTGCTCACCCCCCGCTTGCGGCGCCGCCCAAGGCGTGCGAGTTCTACTTCAGCGCCGCTATCAGCGCCGGCAGGTTGTCGAACACGTAGTCCGGCTCGTACTCCGTGCCCCGGATCGCGGCCGCCTCCTCGGCAGTCGTCACTCCCGTCAGCACCAGCACCGTACACAGGCCGGCGGCCCGGCCCGCGGCAACGTCGGTCCCCAGACTGTCGCCTACGAACGCCGCCATCGTCGGCGCCACCCCGATCCGCTCCAGCGCGATGTCAACCATCGTGCTGTTGGGTTTTCCGACTATATGCGGGGCGCGGCCCGTCGCCGCTTCCAGAAAGGCCAACAGCGCACCGCAGCCCGGCGCAAAAACGTGCTCCAACGGAAACCGGCGATCAGGGTTGGTGCCGATGAATCCGGCGCCGCGGTCAATGGCCTGCATGGCCCGGACCAGTTTCGCGTAGGTGACGTGAATGTCCAAGCCGACGATCACCCACTCCGGCCGCACCTCATCGAGGTGAAATCCATGCGCCAGCAGCGGCCGCACCAACCCCTCCCCGCCAATTGCGAGCACCCGCGCGCCGGGGCGCGCCACCCGCCGCAGATACACGGCCGTCGTTTCGCCAGCCGTGACAACGGCGTCAGCGGGTACCGGCATCTCCATGCCGGCCAGCCGCTCGACGTACTGCGCCGCCAAGCGCCGCGAATCGTTCGTCACCAAGCGATAGAGGCGGCCGGTGCGCTCTAGGAACGCAAGCAGCTCGACAGCGCCAGGCAGCGTCTCCTGCCCACGGTAGAGTACGCCGTCGAGGTCAATCAGGAATCCACGCCGGTCGGCCAACGGTGGAGCGGGGCGCTTTACCACCATAGCTTGCCTCGAATCTGCGACTCGATCTCGTCATACGCGCTGGTCCACAGCCCGGTGCTGAGGTACTTCCAGCCGCCGTCCGGCAGCAGCGCCACCACGCTCCCCTCGTCCAGCCGGCCGGCCCAGCGGCGCGCCACGTGGACGATGGCGCCGCTCGACACCCCGGCAAAAATCCCCTCATGCTCCAATAGCTCGCGCGTTGTCGCAAAGGCCGCCTCGCTGTCCACCAACATGCGCGAGTCGAGCAAGTCGAGGTCGAGAATGGGCGGCACAAAACCGTCAGCCAGACTACGCAAGCCCGACACCGCCTCACCTTGCTGCGGCTCCGCGGCGACGATCTTGACCTCCGGGTTCAACTCCCGCAACCGACGCCCCACCCCCATCAACGTCCCGCCGGTACCGAGGCCGGCTACAAAGGCCGTCACGCCAGGGAGATCGTGGGCAATCTCGGCCCCCGTGCCGTCGTAGTGCGCCTGAATGTTGGCCGGATTGCCGTATTGGAAGGGCAGATAATACCCGGCATCCCCCGCCAGCTCCTCGGCGACCTCAATCGCCCCATTCGTGCCGCGATCTCCCGGCGAAAAGACGATCCGTGCGCCATACGCCCGCAGAAGCTGCACCCGCTCCTCGGACACGTTCTCCGGCATCACCACGGTCACGGGATAGCCGCGCAAGCGCCCCACCAGCGCCAAGCCGATCCCGGTATTGCCGCTGGTCGGCTCCAGAATGGTCTGACCCGGCCGCAGCAGTCCCTCGCGCTCGGCCCGCCGGACCATCGCATACGCAACCCGGTCCTTGACGCTGCCAGTGGGATTCTGCCCTTCGAGCTTGGCGTACAGCCGCACACCCGGCTTGGGGGAGAAATGCGGGATTTCGACCAGGGGAGTGTTACCGATGAGGTCCAGAATGCTTCCGGCTACCACGGCCTCATCGCCCCCCGGCTCAGAGTGAGCAATCCACCGTTCATACTGCCTGAGAGATTGCGCCGGACCACCGACCTGCCAGCACCCTTAGCTGCCGCCGCTCCCTCCGGCCACCGCCGGCAGGATCGAGACGACGTCACCGGCGCCAACCGCCGTGCCCAGCCCGTCCAGATACCGAATATCCTCATCATTCACGTAGATATTGATGAATTGGTGCAGCTCCCCGTCCGGGTCGGTGAGATCGGTGTGGAGTCCCGGGTAATGCTCGCCTAGCTCGGTCAGCAGACTGCCCACCGTCCCGCCCTCGGCTTCAACCACACTCTGTCCCGCCACGTGCTTCCGCAGCATCGTCGGCAAGCGTACCTGGACTCCCATACGTTCCTCTTCACAACACCGTGGGGCGTAGCTACTCTTCCGCCTCACCGTAGCGGGCCGCCCCCGCCCGTAGACCGACCGTTCTGCTCTTGATGCGATAGTGTAGCATAGCCCGCCGCCCGCGCTCTGTCCTCCCGTCGGGGACGGGGAGACCATAGGGGGACCGGACTGTGCCGCCGCCCGGACTCCCCTTCCCTGGAGGGAAGGGGCCGGGGGTTAGGTCCACCCTCCTGCTATCATCGCAAGTGGGCCTGCGCCGGCAGTGGCGCAAGCCGGCCCGTACTCTCTGCCCGCAGTGTCGATTCCCGCCCCGAAGGAATGTTCCGGTGCGTAACATGGCAAATACCACCGACATTGTCGAGACTCGGCTGGACAACGGGCTGAAGGTACTCACCAAGGAGGTCCGCCACGCGCCCATCGTCAGCTTGTATCTCTGGTATCGGGTCGGCGGACGCAACGAGCGCCCCGGCATCACCGGTATCTCGCACTGGGCCGAGCACATGCTCTTCAAGGGCACCCCCACGCTCAAGAAAGGCGACATTGGCCACCTTGTCGAGACCCACGGCGGCAGCTGGAACGGCTTTACCTGGGTAGACTTCACCGCCTACTTCGAGACGCTCCCCAGCCAGCACCTCGACCTCGCCATCCGCATCGAATCCGACCGCCTGGCCAACGCCTTGTTCGACCCGGACGAGGTGGAGTCCGAGCGGACGGTGATTATCTCCGAGCGGGAGGGTGCGGAGAACCAGCCCTTCTTCCACCTGCACGAAGAGACCACGGCCGCAGCGTTCAAGGTCCACCCCTACGGGCAGCCGGTCGTCGGCTGGAAGAGCGATCTACGCCAAATCACCCGCGAAGACCTGTACGACTACTACCGCACCTACTACACACCCAACAACGGCATCGCCGTCGCCGTCGGCGACTTCGACACCGCCGACCTGTTGCAGCGGGTCGAGGACGCCTTCGGCCCCATTCCGGCCGGCCCCTCGCCACCGCCGGTGCGCTCGGAAGAGCCGCCCCAGGAAGGCGAGCGCCGCGTCACGGTCCGCCGGCCGGGACCGGTGCCGTCCATGCTGGCGCTCTACCACATTCCTGCCCTCTCCCATCCCGACGCCATCCCCCTCCAAGTCGCCGCCAGCGTGCTGGGAGCCGGACGCAGTGCTCGCCTCTACAAGGCCATCGTCAATCAAGGCTTGGCCACTCGCGCTCACGCCAACGCCGATGCTCGCAAAGACCCCGGCCTCATCAGCGTCTCCGTCAGCCTGCGCCGCGGCGCCGCGACAACCGAGGCCGAGGAGGTGGCCCTGCGGGAGGTCGAGCGCCTCGGTGAGAGCGCGATTTCGGACGCCGAGTTGGCCAAAGTCCGGCGTCAGGTGCGCTCTTGGTTCCTGATGAACGCCGAGGGGGTCAGCCGCCAAGCCTGCCTGCTCGGTCAGTTCGAAGTAGAGCATACCTGGCAGGCATACAGCACCTATCTGGACGACCTCGATGCCGTAACACCGGCCGACGTAATCCGCGTTGCCCGCACCTATCTGCACGCCGACAACCGCACCGTCGGCTGGTTCCTCCCCACTCGGCAACAGAGACAAGGCCGGCACCGTCGGCAGCGAGGCAACTCATGAATATTGCCACCGCGTCCGCCCCACCACGCCTCGTCATAGACCGCTGGCTGCTACCCAACGGCATCCCGGTGCTGGTGCATGAAAACCCCACGCACCCACTCGTCAATCTGCGCTGTCTGGTGTCCGCCGGCAGCATCGAAGACACGCCGGACCAAGCCGGACTGGCGTCATTCACCGGCTCCGCCCTGCTGCGCGGCACTGAGCACTACACCTTCGAGCAGCTCAACGAGGTCATCGATTCTGCCGGCATGTCGCTCCACACCCACGGCGGGCGCGACCTAGCCACGATCAGCGCCCGCTGCCTGAGCGAGGACCTGCCGCTCGCGCTCGACCTCATCAGCGAAGTGCTCTGCCGGCCCACGTTTCCCCAAGAGGAAGTGACCAAGCTCCAGCACCAGATTCTCACCCGCATCCGGCAAGCGCAGCACAATACCCGCGCTGTCGTCGGCCGGCTCTTCCGCGAGGCCGCCTATCCGGCGGGCCATCCCTACCGCCTCCCCCCCAACGGAGAAGAGGAGAGCGTCAGCGCCCTCACCCCCGCCGACCTCGCGGCCTGTCACCGCACGCGCTACGGACCCCGGCGCACCTGCATCCTCGTCTCCGGGGATGTCCGGTCGGCAGAGCTACGCGACCTTCTGGCCGCCCGTCTGGACGACTGGCGCCCGGAGGTCACTCCCTCACCAGAGGTCCCCGACGCTCCCGACCCCGCGCCCACCACGTCCGAGCGTGAAGTCCCCGGTAAGACTCAGAGCGATCTCATTTTCGGCGCCTTGGCCTTTCGCCGCAGTCACCCGGAGTGGGAAACGCTGCGCCAGGCCACCATCATTTTCGGCCAGTTGGGCCTGTCCGGGCGGCTGGGCGCCACGGTGCGGGACGAGCAAGGGTTGGCCTACGGTGTCCACGCCACCCTCGACGCCGCGACCACGCGCACGACCTGGACCGTGCGTGCCGGGGTCAATCCGGCCAACGTAGACCGGGCGCTGACCAGCATCCGGTCGGAGCTAACCAAGCTGCGGGACACCGGCATCACGGCAGAAGAGCTGGCCGGAGTTCAACGCTTCCTGATCGGCAGCATGGCCCTGCAACTGGAAACCAACGCCGGCATCACCAGCCTCATGCAGCAGATCGAGCACTTCAATCTCGGCCTCGATTATGTCGAGCGGCGCCCGGCACTGGTCCAAGCCGTCACCCGCGACGCCATCCTCGACACCGTCCGCCGCCACCTCCCCGCCGGCAACGCCATCACCACCATCGCCGGCCCCTCCCGACCCACACAGTCCTAGCCTGGTACGCTAGGACCACCGGATCGCGCCGCTATGTAGCACCCCTCGGCTCCAGACTCACCCTAGAGGTAACGATTCAGCGACATTCAGCAGCATAGGTGTGTACATGACCAAGCAAGATGATTCCCAAGCAGAAGAGCGCCGGGCGCGAGCCCTGGCAGCCTTGGCGGAAATCCGACGAGCCTTCGCCGCTTCCGGTATAACGGAGGCAGAGCTACAGGCTGAAGGCCGTCGCATACGCGAGCAGTTGTCACGCGAACGCTACGGTACTAGGCGCAGTGATTCCGGTAGCGTGGTGGCTTCCCCGGAATCGATCATGTCGAGCGGCGCCCGGCGCTCGTCCAGGCCGTGATCCGCGACGCGACCTGTCACCATGTCCCGACTGGCGGCTTCATCTCCGGGCCAGTGCGGCCCCGCGCCCGTTAAGGCGTAAGAGGCACTGCTATATGAGTGCGTTTGAGGTAAACCTAAGCGTCGCAGCGGAAGAGCTTGAGTTCGAGCTAAGGGGTCACGCATCCGTACCGTGGTCCGACTTTCTGCTTAACCCTCGGCGCTTACGCGGTAGCGATTTCCTCATGCGCTGGTCACAAGGTCGGTGGAGTGAGGACTTGCTGATCGAGGCTACGAATCGAACGGCCCACTACTTCGCCTTGCCCTATGGTCCCAGCAGCACTGCTCCCGACGACGTGCGGGAATTCGAGCTTTATTTTGACCGCCTGGATGCCGCCGGCATTGGCGATATGAAGCGGCCGGACCTACTTATTTTCCGCAAGTCTGATGAAGCTACTGTCAGGAGTCTGGTGGCAGCTATCGGTGGCGCAGAGGAGCTTCCATTCGTACCTGAGGAAAGCGATGTGGTACGTCGGCTGTTGTCGCGTGCCGTAATCGCGGTCGAATGTGAGAACAGCTTGTGGCGTGCAACTCAGATGCCGGACTTCGGCTCCGAGCTGCGACCGATGCGGCGCTTGGGAGGCGAGTTGGGCCTTCCCAAGAACGCTGTTCTACCCACAGTTATCATCAAAGAAGAGGACCGAGAGCGGTTGCGTATTTGGCAGCAGGCAAGGCGAGTGCGTATCCACATCTGGCATGTATTCTATGATCTTGCCTTCGGGATATCCTTCGACCGAGTAGAAGAACTCATTGCATCCGGCCGAATCGATGCGACACAACAGACCTTCCAAGCGCCAGGAGGCGCAACCTCTAGCAAGGCAATCTACAAAGTCTACTACCACTACGCCTATCCGCTCGGTAAGCTGGAGGAGGAGCCAAGCCTCGTAGCCGACCACATCACCGATCCCAACGGACACATCCTTCCCTACGTTCGCTTCGAGGGTGGCAGAATGTCACTGAGCGCGGAAGCCCTTGATCTCTTGGGACACTCACACCACACGTAAGTCAAATGAACGTAGTGCATCAGCACGTGCCCCGCACCGGCCCTGCGCGAGAATCCCTGCGCGAGAAGGGGCAGTTTTGGACTCCCGATTGGATCGCCTATGCGATGGTAGCCTACGTCCTGACCGGCGGGACCGACACCATCTTTGATCCGGCGGTCGGTGCCGGCTCCTTCTTCCGCAGTGCCAAGGCCCTCGCCAACAAGACCAACAGGCGGATCAGGTTGTCCGGCTCCGAGCTAGACCCTGACGCTCTACGACAGGCCCGCATCCACGGACTTACGGCCGATGATCTTCGCAACGTGGAAGTGAACGACTTTGTCCTCCACCCTCCCCATGGACCACTCAAGGCGGTTGTGGCCAATCCCCCCTACATCCGCCACCACAGGCTGTCCAGCGCAGTCAAGGCCAAGTTGAGAGCTTTGGGCACTCAGCTCATCGGCCAGCCACTAGACGGCCGCGCCGGACTCCACGTGTATTTCCTACTCCGTGCGCTCCAACTCCTAAGCCCTAACGGCCGCCTCGCGTTCATCGTTCCCGCCGATACATGCGAGGGAGTCTTTGCCTCGGCGCTATGGACTTGGATCGCCAAGAAATACCGCCTTGATACCGTCGTAACGTTCACTCCCGCGGCCTCACCATTCCCCGGCGTTGATACCAACCCTGTCATCATCCTGATCAGAAATCTCCCTCCATCAGACTCCTTTCATTGGGCCAAGTGTGTGGCACCCGGAACCGACGATCTGCAGGAATGGATACGCTCTGGTTTCCAGACGAAACCGGGCAACGACCTGTTGGTCTGCCGACGTGACCTCCACGAGGGAGTAGCGACCGGCCTGACGAGGGAGCCGACCTTGGTGCCACACGACGGCCCAACTCTCGCAGACTTCGCCGGCGTTCAGCGCGGGATCGCCACCGGAGCAAACGACTTCTTCCTCCTGACCCGCAAGCAGGCTGCGGACCTACGCCTACCGGAGGAGTTTCTGGTACCTGCCATCGGCCGTACCAGAGATGTGCCCGGAGATACCGTGACCGATACACTTCTGCGCCAACTGGACAATCAGGGTAGACCCACGTTGCTCTTCTGCCCGGACGGACGACCACTACAGGATTTTCCGCAGCCCGTGCGCGCATATCTGCAAGTCGGCGAAGAGCGAGGGCTTAACAAGAAGACCCTGATTGCGACACGCAATCCCTGGTACAAGATGGAGTTCCGTACTCCTCCCCCCTTCTTATTCTCCTACCTCGGGCGGCGCAATACGCGCTTTATCCGCAACCTGGCGAGAGTTTTACCCTTGACCAGTTTCCTCTGCGTCTACCCCCACCGGACCGACCAACCGTCAGTCGATGCGCTCTGGCAGGTCCTCCGTCACCAAGATACCGTCGCCAATCTCGCACTGGTAGGGAAGTCCTACGGCGGCGGAGCGATCAAAGTAGAGCCGAGAGCACTGGAGAGGCTACCCATTCCTCCCTCCGTTCTGGCCGAAGCGGAGTCCTCCGGCATAGCACAACCGGCGACCGGCAGCCGGCAACTAGAACTCGGCTTCGATCGGGAAGCTATACTGACTCCTCGATAATGCCACCGCCACCGTCGCTCGCGGTGGTAAGGCCCAGTAGGAGTTCCCATCCAGCTCTTTCGCCCCTACCGCCTGCTGGCCGGAGGCGTCGCCGGCGATACGCCCGGCGTGTCACTCCGCAACCAGATTGTCTTTCCCGCCATCACGACCGGCTTTGTCGGTCCGCGCGGGGAAGTCACCGACCGCCTGCTGGCCTGGTATCGTGCCCGCAGTGCCGGCGGCGCCGCGCTGATCGTGACCGAGCCGGCGCAGGTATCAGCCCTCGGTGGCCTCTATCGCCGCCGCCTCCGCGCCGACAGTGACGACGCCCTCCCCACCCTCCGCCAACTCGCCGTCGCCATCCAGGCCGACGGCGCCAAGGCCCTGCTCCAGCTCAACCACTACGGCAGCCGCCTCCCCCGCGGCTCATCAACGGGCAATGACCCCGAGCCATTGGTCAGCGCCTCTCCGACCACCCTGCCCGATGGCCGCCCCGTCCGCGCCCTCACCGGCGCCGAGGTCGAATGCCTGATCGCGGCCTTCGGCGCCGCGGCTGCCCGCGCCCGTGCCGCCGGTTTCGATGGCGTAGAGCTTCAGGCCGGGCACGGCAATCTCATTCACCAGTTCCTTTCGCGCGTCACCAATAAGCGCCGGGACCGCTTCGGCCGCGGCCCGGCCGGCCGGCTGCGCCTGCTCCGCGACACGCTGACGGCCATGCGGGGCGCCGCCGGCGACGACTTCCCCATCGTCGTGCGTATCAGCGCCGCCGAGTTGATCGAACGCGGCTACGACGTGGCCCGGGGGCAGGAGATCGCCCGTGCCGCCGTCACCGCCGGCGCCGCGGCCATCCACGTCTCCGCCGGTACCCCCGAGGCGCGCGAGGACATCCCGCTCTGCGCTGGCGTCGGCGAGGCCACGCTCGCCGGCCTCGCCGTCAGCATCCGCGCTGCCGTCGGTCCAGCCGCACCCATCATCGTGTCCGGTCGCATCCTCAGCCCGGAGACCGCCGAGCAGCTGCTGACCGCCGGTCCCGCCGACCTGGTCGCGCTGGGCCGTGCCCTGGTGGCCGACCCCGCCTGGCCCCGCAAGGTCGCCGCCGGACGCTCGGAAGAGGTGTGGCCCTGCGTCGGCTGCATGGCGTGTCAGCTTCCCGCGTCCGAGCCGGGTATCGGTTGCCCGATCAACGTCGAGTCCGGCCACGAAGCGGAGCTAACCATCGCGCCGGCGCCGCAGCCGCGGCGAGTTGCCGTCTGGGGTACCGGCCTGCCCGGACTGGAAGCGGCGCGCGTGGCGGCGCTGCGCGGTCACGAGGTGACCATCTACGCCGCCGGCTGGCCGCTCGGTGGCCTGCTGGGGCTGCGCTCGGTCGTCCCCGGCTTGGCCGAGATGGGCCGGGCCATCCTCGCCTATGCCACCGCTCTCAAGGCGCTGGCCGTGCCTGTGCTCGACGGCCAGCCCTCCGACGACGACGACGTGATCCTCGATGCGCGACCACAGCCCGAGCAACACCCGGACTGGATCGGCGGCGAGACCTTCTGGCTGGCGAGCGATGTCCTAAAAAGCGATCTACGCGCCTTGATCCCGCTCCAGCGGCGCGTGGCCATCTGCGGCGCTAGCTCCGTCACAGCGGATGTCGCGCTCTTCCTGGCCGGGTGGGGCAAACGCCCCACCATCGTCACGCTGAATACCGACCCACTCTGGGACCTGCACCCAACACTCGCCGCCCACGTCCGCCGGCGCCTGGAGGGCTATCGCATCCCCATCGAGACCGAGGCCGAGCCGATTGTGTGGCAGCCCGACGCCGGGCCGGTGCGCCTCGGCCGCTCGACCGGCCTCCTGACGGTCATCCAGCGCGGCGAGCAAGAAGACCTCGGCCCCTTCCACAGCATCGTTGCCGCCCCCGGCTGGGACGACCACAGCCCTCCCCTGCCCAGCGGAGCGGCCGAGACGCCGGCCAGTGGCGCGGATGAGATGCCGCCCGTCCCCCCGCACAGCGGGGGGACCATAGGGGGGCCGGAATCCGCCACCATCCCATCCGGCGGTCCCCCGCTGCTGCTCGGCGACTCGTATCGCCCCGACCGCTGGCGCGACCTCACGCTCTACGCCACCCACCTCGCCCGCCGCCTCTGACCCACCCGGCCGGCGATGCGCCGGCCAGAGGCCCGCAACCGGCAATCCGGCTATACTTACTCACACTCACAGCCACGATTCACAGCGCCAACGGGCACGCCGTGACAGTTGCGGCGCGGGGGCATGGCAATGATCGCTGTAGAACCGACCGTATCCGACCAGCGGACCATCGCTCCCGCGGAGCGCATCGCGCCACTGGCCGACCTCTATCGCTTCAATGACCGGGAAGCAGTGACCAGCTTCCTCCAACGGCACGACTTCCTCGTGGACTTGCTCATCGAGGCCCGGGAGCACATCCGCACGCACTTTGGTCCGGACACGCCGGCCGCGCTGGAGGTCGTCTACGATCCGGAGGACGAGCACGGCGAGCCGGAGCTATTCGCCCGGATAGAGACCACCCTGTCAGCGGAAGAGGCTTTGCTACATCTTGACCGCCTAGACGAAGGCTGGTGGCTCGACGCAGTCCAGCGCGGCCGGTTTATCCTGCAAATTGATGTCCGGTTCGTCTGATGGCGTTCGACTGGACTCGATTTCTGGTTCTTGCCGAGGAACTAGGCCATCGGCGAAACGACGCGGCGGCGCAGCGGACAGCAATCAGCCGAGCGTACTACGCTGCCTTCTGTTCGGCACGCCCGTCGCCTCTGACCCACCAGGCCAGGCAGGGATACGGGTAATGCCGTGCGGATCACTTCCCCTCGGGTGCAGCAGCGGCCTGTCGCGGCGTGGACTCCCCTTCCCTGGCAGGGAAGGGGCCGGGGGTTAGGTCCAAACCTCCGCTTACTGAAAAACTTACCCTTCTCAACGCCACACCCCTCACCCCGCAGCCGCCGCCTGCGCGGCCGTCGCGTCCAGCCCATAGAACTCCATCGGACTGTCGTGCATCAGCCCCCGCGCCAGCTCCAGCGCCGCCGACTTGCTCAGGAAGTCCCGCTCGACCTTCTCCGCCAGCACGTCGGCAATGCATGACCGCGCCATCGCCAGATGCCCATAAATCGCCTCCGGCCAGTTCACGTCCGAGCCGAACCCCAGCAGCCGGTAGTGCGGCACCAGGTCAATCCACTCGCTCAAAATCTGCCGCGCCCCCGCCATCGTGATAATGTACACCCAGCACATGTTCAGCCACACGTTGGGATAGTGCTTGCCGAGCACCCCCAGTTCCCGCCCGTAGGGATACCCCGCGTGGAACAGGTCGAAGCGCGTGTTCCGATGCGCCCGGATCATCGGCAGCAGATGCAGCGGATCGCTGTCCGGGATGTGACCCCAGTTGCCCTGCATTCCGGTGTGAATCTGGAAGATGAGATTCTCGTCGGTACAGAGACCGGCCAGCCACCAGATGATGTGATCCTGAAACGCCCGCACGTCCGCAGCCGACGATGCCTCACCCCGCAGCGCCCGCTGCCAGATCGCCTCCACCGTCGCCTCCGGCACGTCCTCCGTCGCCAGCGTCCGGTTGTAGGCATGCGCCAGCTTGATCCCAATCGTCCCCCGCCGCACGTACCCATCCACGTAGTCCGCCAACCCCTGCTTCAGCGCCGCCACCGTCGAGAACTCGCGGTTCATGTGCGCCTCGAACGGTGCCCGCTGCTCCGCCGCCAACAAGCTGCCATCCCGAATCGCCGGCTCCATCCGCAAGGTCGCCGTAAAGTACTCCGGCTCCCAATCCTCGTACCACGGCACGTTACGGATTTGCGTCACCAGGTTGCACTTCTCGCGCGTCACGTGGTCATACCACCCCGGCCGCGCCGTCCACTCCTTGATCCGCTCGTTCAACGCCGCCCAGTTATCGTCCGTCAGGTCGTCGTCCGCGAAGTCGAAGATGCCCTGGTACGTGGCGATATTGTGCCGGTAGTACGACACGTTCTGCGCCCGCCCGATGATCCGCTTCAGCCGCTGCCACCGCTCCTCATCCGTCCGCGCGTCCTTGAGCGAGCGCTCGTGCCCCATCTCGACGATGCCGCCCTCGTCCCGCCGGAAGTACGTCGTGATCGTGAATAGATCGCGCTCCTCGGCCGCCATCGCCTCGTACTCGCGGCGCAGTATCGTATGCGAGTGGCAATCCACCGTCGGCACGTCCACCATCTCATCGAGCAACCGCTGGCGAAAGCTACTCATCGTCGCTCCCTTCCCGTCCCCGCTGGCTACACGCCCTACAGTACCGCGCCGTCGGCCATGCTGCCAGCACCTCACGCTCCACCGCCTGCTTGCACCGCTCGCACCGGCCGTAGCGACCGTGATCCATCCGCGTCAGCGCCAGCGACGCCGCCGACAGCCGCTCATGCAGCCGCTGCGCCAGCCGCGTCATCGGCGCATCGCCCCCCGGCGCTGCTTCCCCAATCCGCCGCAGCGACGCCCGCAGCTCCGCCCGCTCCCGCTCCAACCGCCGCCGCTGCCCCACCAACCACCCATAGTCCCCACCAGCATCCACCGCCCCGCCCTCACCCCGAACGTCACTCATCGCAGCAACATTCTAGGCCCTAGCACCATCCCGCGCCTTGACAGGGGTAGGTTCGGGTTAAGCCGTAGGGGCGCAACATGTTGCGCCCGTCCTCCCGTCGCAACGGGGGGACCACAGGGGGGCCTGCGCTCCGGGGTGAGGGCCACCAAAGCCCCCACCATTCCCCTTCCCTTTAGGGAGGGGGCCAGGGGGTAGGTCCGCCGGGGCCATAGGGGGCCAGCTTTATCCCCGTTTGCTCTATGGCTAAAAAGCCGCCCAAGACACAGCCTGCGGTGAGCACACTCGCGCGCCCCCGGCTGACCGCTGAAAGCTGATTGCTGTCGGCTACCCGCCACCCGCTACTCGCACGCCGGCGATGGCCAGCAGCAGGCCGAGGGCCGCCGCGCCGAGCAGCAGCGCCGCCATGCGCGCCAGTTCCGTGTCGCGTTGGTACAGGCTGTAGCCGGTCAGGCCCGCCGAACCGGCGACTACCACGCCACAGACCAACGCGAACAGCCAGGAAAGTAGCCAGATCAACCGCGACACCACCGCCAGCAGATCAAGCGAGGTCATGTGTCACCACGCGCCATCGGCGGCGCTCCCGGTCGTCGTGCCGCATCGAGTCGCATCAGACCTCCCCCTCGAAGTAGCCTACCGCATCCTTCAACCGGAATAAGCGGCGCACTGCCCGCACGTTCACCTTGCCGGAGTCCGGGTACTCCACGTCATCGGCCGCCGAGACCGTCCCCAGCATCAGGATCGTGCAGGGCACCGTGCCCGCGTTGACGAACTTGTGCGCGCTGCGCGGGCCGGCCGGCGCCGCGATGAAGTCCCCCGCCCGCACCGCAAACTCGCCGCGGTCCGTCAGCAGCGTACACGTCCCGTCCATGACGTAGAACAACTCCTCGGCAACGTGATGATAGTGCCGCGGATACGTCGCGTGACCGGGCGCCAGCCGCACCACCTGATACCCCAGCTTCCGCGCCCCCACCAGCGCATCAATGTCCTTGCTCTCCAGGCGGTACGGTCCCGGCCCCGCCCGCGTCTCCCACGGGATCTCATCCAGGTTGATCCGGTTGATGTACAGGTCCGACCGCGACTCCAGCAGCGCCAGCAGCGCCTCCCGTGCGCCGGTGTAGATCGAGTGCCCATCGCCGAGCAACAGCGCATCGAGCTGCGGGATGGCCAGCAGCTTGCGTAGCTGCAACAAGGCCTGCGCGTGGTCCACCACCTTGGGCGGCGCCCCCAGGCTCAGGGTGCCGGCCGGCGCGCCCCACACAAAGTCGCCGATAAACGCCACCTGCCCGCCGCGCCAGATCAGCGCCATCTCGCCCGGACTCTTGCCGTGCTCCAGGTGCAGCACACGCAAGTCCGGCACGATCTCCTCGCCGTCCACCACCGTCCGGTCAATCGGAAAGTCGAACAGCGGCGCGTCGGCCTCGTGCGCGACAAGCTGCGCGCCCGTCTGCTCCTTAAAGCCCACAGCCTCCCGGTCATGGTCCCGATTGGTCAGGACGATCAGCGCCGCGCCGCCCAGCGCATCAAGCTGCGCCCGGTCCCCGGCCTGCATCGGCACCGGATCAATGAGCACATTGCCTTCCGGCCGCACCCACAGATGCCCATTGAAGTCGAACTGCTTCTCCTCATCGAACACGGACCACGAGTAAAGGCCCTCGAACATCAACCGCTTCACGACTTTCCCTCCGTCTATACCACACGCTGCCGACCGCCAGCCCGATTCTACCGCAAGCCCCCGCCGCCCCCTCCTGCTACCATCACCCCAGCCCCACCAACGGCCTGTGGAGCCAGTACCAGGACCGTCATTGCGGCGCAAGCCGCAATCCAGGGGAGGTAGCCTCATACCCGCGCGGGGACGAACGGGCAGGCTTTGGGAGAGAGCCGAGTGGAATGAAGGCACCCCTCCCGTCCCTAGACAGAAGCAGCGGCCGGTCGCCGCGCCGACTCCCCTTCCCTGGAGGGAAGGGGCCGGGGGTTAGGTCCACCCCGCCGCGCCGCCGGAGCGACGTAATCCTGCTCGCCGCCATCGTGGTGGCTGCTGCCAGTATCATAGTGATCGGCTTGAGTATGGGCTTGGACGACCGCTTCATCTACCATCCGCTGCCGTTCGACGAGCGGGCCGCGCGTGCGCTGCTCGGCGGCCTGCCCGTCGAGGAGCACACTTTCCCCACGACCGACGGACTCCGGCTGCATGGCTGGATCGCCCGCACGGACCCGGACGACCCGTGGCTACTCTGGTGCCACGGCAACGCCGGTAACGTCATCCATCGCGCCGACAACCTCGCTCTGTTGGTCGAGCACGGCCTCAACGTTTTCATCTTCGACTACCGCGGCTACGGCCGCAGCGAGGGCCGGCCCTCCGAACCGGGCTTCTATGACGATGCAGCGGCGGCCTACGACTATCTCCGCAGCACGGCTGGCGTCTCCCCGGAGCACATCGTCCTCTACGGCCGCTCGCTCGGCGCCTCCGTCGCCGCCGAGTTGGCGCTGCGCCGCCCGGCCGCCGGCCTGATCCTGGAGGCACCGCTTGGCTCGGTCGCGGCGATGGCCCGCACCATCATCCCGCTGGTCCCGCTGGAGAAGCTCTTTCGCGCCCGTTTCGATACCCTGGCCCGCGCCCCACGCTTGCAGCTCCCGACGCTCGTGCTAGTGGCCGAGCGCGACGACGTTATCCCGCCCAAGCAGGCTCGGCAAATCTTCGCGGCGCTGCCTGGCCCCAAGGACATCTGGACCATTCCCGGCGCACACCACAACAACACCTATCAGGCCGGCGGCACGCCCTATTTCGAGCAGCTGACCGGCTTCATCCGGCGCGTCACCGCCACCACCATCGAGTGACTCGACGCCGGGGCGCAAGTGTAGGGGCGCAGCATGATGCGCCCTTCAGCGAGTAGGCAGAGTTTCCATCCGGCTTCCCTCACATGGGTGAGAGTTCCCCAGAAAGGCCGTACCATGACCGACCGTAAGCAACGGCTCTCGAACGACACAGCCACGCTCACCCCCAGCATCGTCACCGACGCCCCGCTGCTGGAGTTCGACTTCCCGGCGCTCCGCATCGGCGTGGCCGAATACCCCGAGGGGCCAACCGGCTGCACGGTCTTCTCCTTCTCGGAGCGAGTGACGGGCACCGTGGACATTCGCGGCGGCGCTCCTGGCGTGCTGGAGCATCCTTGGGGCCGCTACGACGCGATCTGTTTTGCCGGCGGCTCGCTCTACGGCCTGGAATCGGCGTCGGGCGTCGCCGCCGAGCTACTCGCCCAGCGCGAGTACGCCGTCTCGTTCACCACCATCGCCAGCGTCGGCGCCGCCATCATCTACGACTTCTCGCGCAAGAACTCCGTCTATCCCGACAAGGCGTTGGGACGCGCCGCGCTCCGGTCGGCCCGCAGTGGACGGTTTCCCCTGGGCGCGTGCGGCGCCGGAGTCTCCGCCACGGTGGGCAAGGGCGTGCGCTTCGCCTACCGCGAGTTGGCCGGCCAAGGCGGCGCCTTCCGGCAGCTAGGCCCGACCAAGCTCGCCGTCTTCACCGTCGTCAACGCCATCGGCGCCATCGTCAATCGCGAAGGGCAGGTCGTCCGCGGCAACCTGAACCCCCGCACTGGCGAGCGCCACCACCCCCTGGCTGCCGTCGAGCACCGCCTGGCTAATCCCGATGCCCCGCCCACGCCCCCCGGCAACACCACCATCACGCTACTCGTAACCAACCAGCAGCTCCATCACAACGCCCTCCAACAGCTCGGTCGCCAGGTCCACAGCGCCATGACCCAGGCCATCCAGCCCTTCCACACCGTCAACGACGGCGATACCCTGTTCACCGTCACCACCAACGAGATCGAAAACCCGGCGCTAGATGCCATGGCCCTCGGCCTCATCGGCTCCGAGCTAGCCTGGGACGCCGTCCTGACATCGTTCACCGACCGCTCATAGCCGGCTACCGCACGCTCCCCACCACGCCTCCTCGTCATTGCGGCGCAGGCCGCAATCCAGGGAAGCCGGCGCAGACCTGTCGTCTTGACATATGACACATTAATCACTACAATTATTCACCTGAGCAGCAACTCAGCCAGGCCGCCGCCGGATTGAGCCGAGATACCAGGACAGTCTCGCCGGAGACGCAAAGCATGTATTGCCCGAACTGCGGTACCGAAAGCGATGAGCGTGCCAATTTCTGCCAGGACTGCGGCCATGCCTTGTCCGACGCGAGGGAGGAGGGGACAGAAGATTCCAAGTCTGCCGCGATATTCACTGCGCTTCAGAACTTGGACGGAGTGGACGACAAGCTGCTGAATCGTCCTGAGATCGGCTACTTGCCAACCGTATTGGAAGATGGGGAGCTTCCTGATTTCGTAGCAGCGGGTGCCTACGGCACTGGTTGTTTAGTAGCTACGAATCGGAGGATCATCAACGTCGAACGGTCGGGATCCGGCTCATCTTTCAAGTGCCGATCATTTGCGTATAGCGAGGTGCTGTCGTTTGAGGCTTCCACTGGGATATTCAGTGGCACGGTAGAGATACATAAGTCTGATGGCAAGACTGAACGTGTCCTCGTAGAAAAAAGCCGCACCCGCGTCTTTGTTGGCCATGTGAACGCCAAAATCCGACCAACGGAGGAGATGGGCGAAGAGCAACCGGAAGCAGAATCTGCTGAAGAGCAAAAAACATCCGATAGCCAGCTGGAGCGTAGTGACAAATCTGAGGAACCAACTGACACTCTTGCTGGATATATGAGCGCCAAAATCCAGCAAATGGAGGCTGGAGGCAAGGATGCACCGTCACCCCCACTTTCATCGAATGTCCAGGAGCCTGAGGAGCGCGGCGCGGTAGATACTGAAGATGGGAAAGAGAAGCAAGCGGCGCCTACCTTTAGAGAGGCGATTCCTGGCATCCTAATAATTGCTGCTATCCCACTCGTGATATTCGCTTTTATAAAAGGAGTATCTTTTGAATCTATCGTGCTCGGCGCGTTTATTGTCGTGTTTGCGCTGTTCGTCTACTTCTTACCCACGATTATCGCCACAAACCGTCAGCACAGGAACTTAGCCGCAATAGCTGTAGTGAATCTCTTTGCGGGCTGGACGCTGATCGGTTGGGTCGGCGCTCTGGCTTGGGCGTTCGTTGACTAGAGAGCCCGGGTCTGAGTGACTTTGTGCTTCTTGGACCGCTGGGAGGTCCACACCCAAACTACGCCGCATTTTGCCGCGTTGATCGCAGCCACGTCGCTGAGTTTAGAGACTTACGTCAGGGTCAAGCGGTCATAGTGAGCGGTCGGTACCGGTACGATGAGGGGACGCGGCCCGTAGAGTTAGAAGACTGCCGGAGAGTATCGGAATGAGAGGTTGGGGCCTGATACCGTTGACGGACGCGGATTCCCTCGCTGATTGGGAGGGCGTGGCCGCGCCTGGCCCGGTCCGTCCCGGCGTGACGGTAGCTGTACGTTTTGACCCTGAGAGCGCCGCAATAGTCCGTAGCGCCGCGCGCCGCAGCGAGCGCACCCTCGCAGAGTTCGTGCGGCAGGCAACGCTCACAGCCGCGATGGCTACGCTTCAACGCCGCCCACCGGCCGCTCCGGTTGAAGCCAACACTGTGCGACCGACCAGCCGGCGCGAGCTTGAGCACGCCGGCACATAGCCGTCTCGTCTATCCTGTGGCCCCCACCCTCACCCTTGTATCTTAGGGGGTGGTAGTCAGCGTTGGCTATCCGGGCGTGACAGACCGGATGACCCAAGGTCCACCAAGACCGGGGGGGAGCGTGGGTCGTCACGCCTGGCGGTTCCCAGAACCCGCACAGTTGCTGGGGCCCCTGCCGGTCGGCAAGCCCGGATTGTACAAGGTTGGGTCCGCGGGAACCAGCACCAGCACCCCGTCAGGAGGCGAGCATGTCACAACCAGCCGTGTCGGTCGGAAGCGATGTGGCCCAAGCCACCCTCGACGTCGCCGTGTGCCGGGCAGATACCCCGGACACACCAGCGGCGAGCTGGACCGTGCCCAATGACCCGGCTGGAGTAGCCACGCTGCAGCGCCAGTTGCGGCGCCAGCAGCCGGCCTTGATTGTGCTGGAAGCCACCGGCGGGCTGGAGCGGCTGGTGGCCAGCACGCTCGGCACCGCCGGGCTGCCCGTGGCGGTGGTCAACCCGCGCCAAGTGCGCGACTTCGCTAAGGCGACCGGGCGGCTCGCCAAGACCGATGCGCTCGATGCCCAGGTCCTGGCCCACTTCGCGGCCACCGTGCGACCACCCGTCCGCCCGCTGCCCACTCCCCAGACCGAGGAGTTAGCGGCCCTGTTGACCCGCCGGCGCCAGGTCGTCCAGCAGCTGACGGCCGAGCGACACCGGTTGGCCCGGACGCCCCTGCGCCGGGTGCGGCGACGCATCCAGGCCCATGTCCGCTGGCTGCAGCGGGAGCTGGCCCGCGTGGACGGCGACCTGGACCAGGCCTTGCAGGCCAGTCCCCTGTGGCAGGCGCAGGCAGACTTGCTGCGCCAGGTGCCCGGGGTGGGCCAGGTGCTGACGCGCACGCTGCTGGCGGAGGTGCCGGAACTGGGCACGTTGTCCCGCCAGCAGGTAGCGACCTTGGTCGGGGTGGCGCCGCTGAACCGGGACAGTGGCACCTGGCGCGGGCGGCGGGGCACCTGGGGCGGCCGGCGCGCGGTGCGGGCGGTGCTGTACATGGCGACCCTGACCGCCACGCGGTACCAAGGGCCGATCCAGACGTTTTACCAACGCCTCTGCGCGGCGGGCAAGGCGAAGAAAGTGGCGCTAGTGGCTGCGATGCGGAAGCTGCTGACGATGTTGAATGCGATGCTCCGCGATCACGCCGCCTGGCGGCCTCCAGCGGTCACCACGGCTTGACGGCCAACACAGTTGCTCCCCCGTCCCGACGGGGGAGGGAACACGCCGTCCCCCCGTCGGGACGGGGGGACCATCGGGGGGCCAGTCACCCCTGCGCCAGCACAATCCGCGCCTGCTCGATGCGCTCGGCTGCCGCTTCGATCCGCACGCGCACCAGGAGCAGCGCCACGTACAGCAGCGTCATCCCACCCAACATGACGAGCATACTGATGAGCATTTCCGGCGGCATCTGCGGCCCCTCCGGGGTGAAAATCACCGGACCAGGGTGCAGGTTGCGCCACCACTCCGCCGAGAAATAGACCAGCGGCACGTCGAAGAAGCCCACAATGCCGAGCACCGCGGCGGCGCGCGCGGTGCCGGGACTGAGCGTGCCGCGCCGGGCGAACGAGCGCAGCATCACGTAGGCCGCGTAGATCATCCACAGCACCAGCGTAGTCGTCTGTTTGGGGTCCCACTGCCACCAGACACCCCACACCGGCTTGCCCCAGATCGCGCCCGAAATCAGCGCCAGAGTCGTGAACAGCAGGCCGATCTCGGCCGACGAGCGGGCGATGGTATCCAAACGCGCCGAGCCGCGCACCAGATACCCGATGCTGGCCACGAAGACCACGAAGAAGGCCAAGAACCCTACCCACGCGGTCGGCACGTGAATGTAGAAGAGGCGCTGCGGCGCCTTCTGGATTGCGTCTTCCGGCGCCCACAGCAGCCCGGCGAGACCACCGAGCACCAGCACGATCACGGCCGCCACCGTGATGATCGTGGTATCCCACGCCCGGCCATTTCCCACGGCCGGCCGGCGTGGATCAAGCGCGATGGCGTCGTCGGCTCCGGGGGCCATGCGAGTTGTAACGGTCATGTGTACAGCCTACTTGCGGTCATCCTTGGCTCGCACCGCAGTCTACACGAGGCCGCTAGCCGGTGACGGCTTGCCGGGCGCGAACCTGGCGGTTGAACGGCCATGGCCGACGCGCAAAGACCTCGATGCTGACGAGGAAGCCAACGAAGATCAACGCCAATCCCACGAACTGACCGAGGTAGTATCCATCGGTAAAGCCGAAACGGTGCAGCCCATGGGTCATACTCGGCACAAAGGCGCCGAACGCGATCAGGGCATTGGACACGACGCGGTACGAATAGAGCCGCCGACGCCACCACACCCACGCGCTATAGGCCGCTCCAAAGACGAGCGCCATCGCGCCGGTGATGTTGAAGAGGGGGGTCAGGAGCCGCGCGTCCTCGGGAAACCCCACGCCATGCACGATACCCGTGTCCGGGTGCAGCATCACCGCCGTATCCACCGGCACACTGAGTATCTTGGCCAGACCGTAGAGTGTACCCAGGGCCAGCAGCCCGAACGTGACGTGGCCAAGCCGGTCCGGGCGCTGCCAGGATACCGCGGCCACGAGCAGCGCGGCACCGATGCCAACGGCGCCGATGGTCAGGGCGGCCGTTGCCAGCGGATCGCCGTCGGCCAGCAGCAGCCGGCCTTGCAGCAGACCTGGCAACGAACCCAACACCAAGCCCGTGGCGACCAGCAGGCCAAAGCCGCGCGTCCTCAGCAGATAACATTCGCCCTGACCGAGCCAGGCCGCCGTCATAATGGCGCCGAGCAGGTACCAGGCGCGGTAGGGGGCCTCGCCCCAGCCGAACGCATTGCCGAGAAATTCCGTCCCGGACGCTAGGCCGTACCAGAGCAGACCCAGTGCCCAGACAAGCTGATACGGCTTGCGCCGTTCAAGCCATTGGGCGAACAACATCGCGGCAAAGAGCAGACCGAGAGCGGTCGTCGCCAGCGGCAAGAGTATGGACAGGCTCACTCATTCCCTCCGGGCGTATGGCCGATGCGCTTAACGGCGAGGGTAGCGGAAAGGCGTGCCGGGGGCTATAGGGGAGTGACCCTATTTCCGCTGGGATAGCACCCTACTTCAGGAGCAGCCCCCCTATAGGCCCCCCCGTCGGGACGGGGGGACCATAGGGGGGCCAATAATGCATCTCCCCCGGCTCCCGTGCCGACGCGGCCCGGCGCCTGGTATGGTCCGGCGCGCGCCGCGGCTGCCCAGGACGGCACCGCGGCTCAGATCGCCAAGAGAGTGGGGGTGCATGTGGACCAACCGCGCAAAAGCCAAGCTCCAGGCCGGAGAGTCGATTCGCGGCGTGTTTATCAATCTGGATTCGATCCAGGCCGTCGAGCTATGCGGTCTGCTCGGCTTCGACTTCTGCCTCATTGACGCCGAGCACGCGCCGTTCGGGCCGCAGTACGTCGAGCAGATGATTCGCGCGGCGGACGTCAGCGGGATGACGCCGCTGGTGCGCGTCGCCCAAAACGAGCGCCAGGTCATCCTGCGCTACCTCGACGTTGGGGCGCAGGGCGTACAGATTCCGATGGTCAATACCGCCGCTCAGGCGCAGGCGGTGGTCGAAGCAGTCAAGTACACGCCCCTGGGCAAGCGCGGCTTAGCGAGTGTCACACGGGCCTCGCGCTGGGGTATCGGCGTCAACGTGCCCGACTACGTGGCCCGCGCGAACGAGGAGACGATGGTGATCGTCCAGGTCGAGACGCAGGAGGCGCTCGACAATCTCGACGCCATCCTCGCCGTGCCGCACATTGACCTCGTATTTGTCGGGCCAACCGATCTGTCACAGTCGTTCGGCGTCCCCGGCCAGCCGACTCATCCGCGAGTCGTCGCCGCGCTCGAAAACGTCGTCGCGCAGGCCGGCGCCGTCGGCCTGCCCGTCGGCACGGTCGCGCCGGACGCCCAGCTGATGCATGAGCGTTTTGCCCAAGGCGTGCGCTCCGTCGCCACGAACACCACGTCGCTCTTCACCCAGGCAGCCAGCGCCTTTCTCGCGTAATCGTGATAGCCCCCTATGGTCTCCCCGTCCCGACGGGGGGACGGCGAGACGGGGCCGGCCGCGGCCAGGGGATGGACGGCGTTCCCTCCCCGTTGCAATGGCCGCGGGCCAGGGAGTCAGCATCGTCTGTTCCCTCCCCCGTCGGGACGGGGGAGGGTTAGGGTGGGGGCCAGAACAAGTACCAGCCATGACCGACAGCACAGCGCGGTTACTCAAGGTAGCGCGGCCGCTACGGCGGCAGAGTAGCCGCCTCGTGGTAGCACTGTACCGCCGCGGGCTAGGCCGCATGGTGGCGAGCTGGCTGCTCCTGCTCACTACCCGCGGACGCCGCAGCGGCCGGCAGTACACGACGCCCATCGGCTACGTGTCCGCCGACCCGCCAGGGCTGCCCCATCCACCGGGGACGGTGGTCTACCTCTTCCGCGCTGCGCCCGGCGGGGCGGACTGGCTCGCCAACCTGCGGGCACAGCCGGCGGTCAAGGTACGGATCGGCTCGCGCCACTACCAGGCTCAGGCCAGCGTCCTCCGCGGTGAGCGGCAGCGCCGCCACGCCTTAGCCTGCTACCTGCATGGGCGGACCTTGCCGGCGCGGGCGGCCCGCCGGGCCTTCAGTCTGGACCGCGCACGCCCCGACGAGAGCATCGCGCACGCCGCGCGTGCTATCCAGCCCGTCATCGTCGCGCTGCGCCTCGACGACCCCGCATCGGCGCACGGCGCCTGAAACCGCTTACCGGCGGACGAACTTCTGCATGCGGTTGTCGGCCTCGACCTCGATGATGTAGAGGTCGCCGCGAGAATCAAACCACATGCCGTGCGGCGAGCCGACAAACTGGCCGGGTGCCGTCCCGTATTCGCCCCAGCGTGCAATCAGCTCGCCGTCCAGCGTCATCATGGTCACGTGCTGGGTACCCAGACGCCCGCCGATGATGTAGACGGTGTTGTCCTCGTCAATCAACATCTCCTGGGGCATCGCAATATCGCGCCACTGGTCCAGATATTCTCCGTCGCGGGTGAAAATCTGCACGCGGTCGTTGCCGCGATCCAGGACCAGTACCCGCCCGCGCTCGTCCACGCAGACGTTATGCACCGGCCGCGTGAACTCGCCCGGCCCGGTGCCCTCCGTCCCCCACGACAACTCCAACTCGCCATCCGCGCTGAAGCGATGCACGCGATGGTTCCCGTATCCGTCCGTCACGAACACCTCGCCCGATGGCGCGCGAAACGCCCGCGTCGGCCGGTTGAAAGGCGCCTCCACACCCGGCTGGCCGCGCGTGCCCCATGTCGCCAGGAGCGTGCCGTCGCAGGTCCACTGCGTCACCGTATGCCCGTTCGTGTCCGTGACGTAGAGAATGTCGTCCTCGCTCATCCAGACCCCATGCGCCTGCTCGAACGCTCCGTCGCCCCAGGTGGTAATCAGCCGGCCGTTCGGCTCGAACACCATCATCTCCGACCTGGGAAAGCGTTGGAACACATAGACCCGATCCTGCGAGTCGCAGGCGACACCGGACACCAGGCCGAACTCCGGCCGATGCGGTCCCCGCCCCCAGTTCCCCACTGCCTCATAGCTGAAATCACCGCTGCCCACTATTGCGCTCATGCCCGCTCCTCTCCGGCATCATCCGTCCCCGTCATTCCGGCGAAAGCCGGAATCCAGAGCGGTCGTCACTAGCAAGACACTATGTACCACCCGGATGCCTATGCTCAAACTCAGACAACCGGGTCGAGTATATCCAGCAACTATCTCACGTCACCGATACCGTCTCGCACCATGCGCTCGGACCAAGAGTATACCGAGTTGTCATGCTTGACCGCGCTGGCCCCCACCCTGACCCTCCCCCGCTGCGGCAAGGGAGGGAACACGCCGTCCCCCCGTCGCAACGGGGGGACCATAGGGGGGCCGGTGGCCCTACTCAGCAGCCGGAAGAGTAGGCTGGGCTGCCGGTTCGGGTGTGGGGACGGCAATCGGTGGATGCGGCAACGGCTCGCCCGGCACCGGGGGAAAGCCCGCCGCCACCGGCAGTGGCTCCCCGGCCGACTGTCCGGGGGCGTGGGGCTGCACGAGTTCGCCACCGATCAGCCCGGTCTCGCGGAGCAAGACACCGCCGAGCACCGGCACGACCGTCTCTGCCGGAAACAGCCCCGCCGGATGGTCCACCAGCCAGCGCTGCAAGGTCTGGCGCTGAAACCGCTGCACGATGAACGGGCCACGATGTCGCGGCTGGGACAATGGCAAGCCGTAGTAGTTGATCGCATCGAGCACCGACCACGGCCCGGTGACACCGGCCGGCGCCTGGAAATAGACCGCCCGGATCGCCGGGTCGCGCAGCCACGCAATCCGCTCGGCAATCGCATCGTCGAAGGTGGCGGCCTCGCCGTCGCGCGGCTCCGGTATGTCGTGAACGACCAGCAGCCAGGGGTCCATCCCGGCGACTGTCAGCAGCTCGAACGTATTGGCAAAGCGCGTACCCTGCCCAGGACACGCCTGCAAGACGACCCGCTGGAAAACCTGATAGGCACAGCCGTCGCGGCCGAGGAAGGCACGGCTGATCGGATCGCCCAGCCCCTCAACTCCACCGTACTCTTGGAACACCGTCCGGAAGAGCGCCGGACCGGCCGGCGTGTCGTGCAGGTCCCGCACGTCGAACCCTTGCCCCACCACGCCGGCTGCCTGCCGGACATACCGGCCAGCCGGCTGCGGCTGCGCCGGTCCTTGGCCCCCCGCCACAGCACCGCCCGGCTGCACCAAGAGCAAGATCAGCCCCAGCACGAGCGAGCCTAGCCCTCCCCGCAACAGCGGCCGGCCCCCAAACCCCGTTGCTGCACGACTCCCCCTCTCTACATGGTGGAGAGGGGGCCGGGGGGTGAGGCGTAGTCCGACCGTCAGTTGCATTGAAACGCTTCTGTCCACTTCGTTGTCACACCAAAGAAACCCGCCGCGGCGGCCGGCACACCAGCGATGCTAACGCTGCCCGCGACAGACGGCAAGCTGCACCGGCCACCCGGCCACCGGCGGCCGCGCTCAGACGGTACAATCAACTATGTCGCTGTGGGAAGAGTTCGTTGGTGCCCTGCCAGAGTCTTGGGACCAGATCAACGTGTCCTGGGACCAATTCAATGCGGTTGACATCGCTCTGGTGGTGATCGCGGCGCTCCTCACCATCAACGGTATCCGGCGCGGCTTCGTCGCCTCGATCACCGGCCTTGCGTCCATCTTGGTAAGCGTAATACTGGCCATCCGATTCTACCCGCTGGCTGCCGGCCTCATCCTCGAACAGTGGGAACTGTCGCCGCTGATTGCGAACGGTGCGGGCTTCCTCGCGGTCATGATCCTATCTCTGCTCGTGCTTACCGTCACGCTGGCGATAATCGCCGGGATGCTGCGCCCACTGCGCCCGTGGCTCGCGCCGCTGATCGCGGCCGACCACTTGCTCGGCGCGATTCCCGGCTTTGTGCTGGGCATCGCCGTCGCCGCGCTGCTCCTGACCCCGCTCCGCGTGCTCCCGCTGCCCAGCACGGTCCAGCAATCGGTCGCGGAGTCGGCCCTGGCCGGCCACCTCACCCGTGCGACGGCGGCAGCCCTGCCCCAAATAGAGTCGCTCTTCGGCCGAGCCATTCTCAGCACGATGGGTTTGCGGGGGCAAGGCATTGCCGAGTACGGGGAAACCATCAGGTTCGGTCCGTTCCCGTCTTCAGAGCTACAGGTAGACGCGGCAGCCGAAACTCGTCTGCTCGCGCTGGTCAACGCCGCCCGCGCCCGCGAGTCACTCCCGCCGCTGGTGATGGACCCCGATCTACGCGCGGTAGCCCGTGCCCACAGCGCCGAGATGTTCCGGCTCAACTACTTCTCGCATCGCTCACCCGTCACCGGCAACCCGGCAGATCGCATCCGCGAGCACAACATCCCCTATCGGGTCGCCGGCGAAAACCTGGCCTATGCACCGACGGCGGACGTGGCGCACGCCGGCCTGATGAATAGCCCCGACCATCGGCACAATATCCTGGCCACCGAGTACGGCAAAATCGGCATCGGCGTGGTGTCGGGCGGCATCTACGGCAAGATGTTCACGCAGAACTTCACGAATTAGCACCGCAGCGGTCCGCCTACCCCGCACGGCCGGCCATATTCCTCGATCACCCATGTTTTGACAGACGGCGCGAGAGATTTATACTCGACATATCCTCATACTCGCCGGCCAGCGCCGGTCGTGGGGAGTCCTTGCCGGCCGCCGCCGTCGGCACTGCGCCGGTCCAACGGGCGTCCGAGCAGGACAACGAGGGAACCAAGCAACAGGAGAGCTTAATGGTGATAGCAACTGCGGTGAGATTGGCTACCCGCATGGCCGACCTCGGCACGGAATCGGCCTTCGAGGTGCTCGCTCGCGCCCGCCAGCTGGAGCGGGAAGGGCATCACATCATCCACATGGAGATTGGGGAGCCGGATTTCCCCACTCCACAACACGTTAAGGACGCCGCGAACGACGCCCTCGCGGCCGACGAGACCAAGTACGGACCGTCGGCCGGTATCATGCCCTGCCGCGAGGCGGTGGCAGAGCACGTGTCGGAGACGCATGGTGTGCCGATTGCGCCGGAGCAGGTCGTCATCACACCCGGCGCCAAGCCCCCGATCTTCTACGCCACCCTCGCCCTCGTGGACGATGGTGACGAGGTGCTGCTGCCCGACCCCGGCTTTCCGATCTACGAGTCCGTGGTCGCATTCGTGGGTGGCCAGCCCATCTCCGTGCCTCTCAGCGAAGCCAACGAGTTCCGGTTTGAGGTCGCGGAGCTGGAGCGGCGCATCACCTCGCGGACGAAAATGATTGTCCTCAACTCACCTCAGAACCCGACCGGCAGCGTCCTCACCGCCGAGGATGTCGCGGGCATTGCGAGTCTGGCCCGCGAGCACGATCTCTGGGTCATCAGCGACGAAATCTATTCGCGGCTGCTGTTCGAGGGTGATGCGCCGAGCATCCTGTCCGAGCCGGGGATGGCCGAGCGGACGGTGCTGGTGGATGGGTTTTCCAAAGCGTACTCGATGACCGGCTGGCGCTTGGGCTACGGCGTGATGCCCGAAGACTTGGCCGAGGCCATGGCCCAGCTCCAGAACAACTGCTCGTCGTGTACCACGACCTTCGTGCAGCACGCCGGTATCGCCGCGCTCCACGGACCGCAGGACTCGGTAGACGAGATGGTCGCGGCCTTCCAGAGCCGGCGTGATCTGGTCGTCGGGCGACTGAACGAAATGCCCGGCGTCCATTGCCTCTCCCCGCACGGCGCTTTCTACGTCTTCCCGCGCGTCGAGGTCCCGGGCCTCACGAGCAAAGAGATCGCCGACTACCTCTTGGAGCGTTCCGGTGTGGCCATCCTCGCCGGCACCGCGTTCGGCGCCGCCGGCGAGGGCTACCTGCGTCTCTCCATCGCCACGGCTACCGAGCAGTTGGAAGTCGGCCTGGACCGGATCGCGCAAGGGCTGGCCGAGCTACGCGCCGGCCACCGGCTATAGGCGTGGGCCGAGAGGCGAGGCCTGTCATTCCCGCGAACGCGGGAATCTACGCACCCTGGGGAAGCGCCGTGCGGTGAGGGCAACCGCAGCACAGTTTGTAAGGCGGCCGGCAATGGTGCTAGGATGAAGGTAGGCGGACCGCGCGTCCGGTGCTCGGGTCCACCTGTATGGGTCGCGCGCTTCTATCAAGTAGTCCGCTCGGTCAGCAACTGACTTTCGCTCGGCGGCAACCGCGCACACGCGCGTAGCTCCGGGGTAGCGGCGGGACAACCACCGCCACTCCCCTGCCGGTATGGGCCGGTCCCACCTTACGGGGCCAAAGTGGGGAACCATGGCGACAGAAACGACACCAGGCTCCGCAGATAACATTACGGACAAGGCCGCACAGTATTTGGAGGCGATCTACCTGCTGATCTCGGAGGACCGCCCCGCGATTGCCGCGCGCGTCGCCGAGATCGTCGGGGTCACGCCACCGACGGTGCTGGGCACCCTCCGCCGCCTGCAACAGCAAGGCCTGATCCGGCTGACGCAGCGCAAGGAAATCCAGTTGACCGAGGAGGGTCATGCGTTTGCCGAGGGCCTCATGCGCCGGCATCGCTTGATGGAGCGCTTCCTTACCGACGTGCTCGGTTTGGATTGGCGTCAGGCGCACGAAGAGGCCGAGCGGCTGGAGCACGCCGTATCCCCCTTGCTGGAGGAGCGGCTGGCGGCGGTCCTCGGCGATCCGGCCACCTGCCCCCACGGCAACCCGATCCCCGGCAGCCGGAGCGCCAGCCTACTCGACCTTTCGCCCCAAATGCGACTCAGCGAATGTTCCGTCGGTCAAGCGGCCACGGTGATCCGCATCGAGGAAGCGGCCGAGTGGGACCTCGACTTACTGACCTTCCTCGAACGCCATCAGATCAAGCCGGGCAAGACGCTCGACATTCTCGACGTGGCGACCTTCAACGACACCATTACCGTCGCCAGCGCGGATGGCGACGTGGTGCTCGGCAACAAGGCCGCCGAGCGCGTCTGGGTTCACCCCACCACCATCGCTGCCGAGGATGGCAGTGCCGTGCGCGAGCCGGCCGCCGTAGTCGGGTAGCATTGATTATGTCAAACTCGACACGGCTCCGGGCCGCCGGGTGCTCCTAGCCCGGCCGGTACCTCCGCATGAACGCCGCGGATAGTCGAGTTGATCGGCCGTGGTGGTGGCCGGACTATCGTCGGCTCCTGGTGCTGAATCGCACGTGGATCGCGGCGGCAGCGGCACTCTTCCTCCTCGGCTTCCTGCTAGGGTTCGTCGGTGCTCGCGTCGCGCCGGAGCGGGCGCTCGTAATCACGGAACCGGTCCTCAGCCGGCTCGAAACGCTCGCCGCGCAAGTCCTGGCAAGCGATAACCCACTCATCCGCTCCGGGCTGATCTTCGCCAACAATGCCCGCGCCTCGGTACTGACCCTCCTGCTCGGCTCCGGCTTTGGCCTCGTGCCGCTCGGCGTCTTGCTTACCAACGGCTCCATCATCGGTCTGCTCATCGGTTTCAGCACTGGCACACCGCTCCCGGAGCTGGCTGGTCTGCCGCGCGACCCGGTGTTTTTCGCTGCGGCGCTCTTGCCGCACGGGATTATCGAGCTACCGGCCGTGTTGGTCATCGCGGCGTGGGGACTCAAACTCGGAGTGGCACCGTGGCTCCCGTCCGCAGCGGGCACCCGCACCGCCGTCTGGCGTACAACCGCCCGCGAAGCACTACAGATTCTGGTGCCGGTAATTGTCCTGCTGCTCGTCGCCGCGGTGATCGAAGCGAATTTCACGTTGGCCTTGGTGCAATGGCTTGACGACCAACGCCTGAGCGGCGCCTAGGGGTAGGGGCAATACCGGCCCCCCTATGGTCCTCCCGCTGCGGCGGGGGGACGGGCGCAGCGTGCTGCGCCCCTACGGCTTGGCCCGTACCTACCCTAGCCAGGAGGGGCCGGGAGTGAGGCACGACTATATCTGGTACATGCCGCGCTCAAAGCCGTCGAGCAGCAGCAGGTAGCTGGTGCCGACCACCCCCTCCTCGGGGTTGCGGACCCGCACGCGCACCCGGCCGCCGGCGTAGCGGATCAGCACCTCGCGGTCGCCGATCTCCTCCAGCACGGCCACCGGGTCGTTGGGGTACCGACAGAGCAATTCCGGTACCCGCGTGTCGCCCACGTAAATACGGCCCACATTCCATTCGGGCAAGTCGGCAACGGCGCCCGTCGTCGCGGTGTCCTGCTCCGTACTCATCATTTCCCTCCGTCACGCTCCGACTCGCAGCTCTCGGCTTTCCGTGACTCTGGCGCTTAAACGATAGCATTCATGACGTTACCGGCCCCCACCCGCACCCTCCCCCGTTGCGACAGGGGAGGGAATGTACCGTCCCCCCGTCGGGACGGGGGGACCATAGGGGGGCCGACACGTTGCAGTTGCGCCCTAGCCCTAGCCGTCTGCGCGGTGTACAGTTGTATAGTGGCACCAGCTCGGTGCAGCCGACTATCCGGAGGAGCGGCGGAGGAGCGATGAACAAGCCAAAGCGGGTCGGATCCATCGGATTGTGCTCAGGATTGCTCCTGCTCTGTGTGGCGCTCTTCCTGGGGGTACCGTCGGCGTGGGCGGCGGACTGCAAGTTTGTCCTGGGTTTTGCCACGCTCAAGGCCCTGATTGATGAGGCGGAAGGGCCGGAGAAGGTCGGGCAATGCCTAGAGAACGAGCGATTCAACCCTGAGAACGGCGATGCCCTCCAGCAGACCACCGGCGGCCTCCTGGTGTGGCGCAAAGCCGACAACTGGACCGGCTTCACCGACGGCCATCGCACGTGGATCAACGGCCCCTACGGCTTACAAGTGCGGCTGAACACCGAGCAGTTCGACTGGGAAGTGCCGGCTGCCCTGACGCTAGAGGCGCTGAAGAACGCCGAGTACCTCTCCGAGTGGCCGACCGCCGGGAAGGCCACGCTGACCGACGGCACCTTCTTCGAGCCTTACGAGCCGGGGGCGGCCAGCGGCGTACACCTCACTCTGATGGAGCACCTTGCACTCGGAGACCTGAACGGCGACGGCGTTGACGATGCTGCCGTCGTCCTGGAGGCCAGTGGTGGCGGCAGCGGCACCTTCCGGTACCTGGCTGCCGTCCTCAACGAGCGGGGCCAGCCGCGGCACGTCGCGTCGGCGCTGCTCGGTGATCGCGTCGGGATCGAGTCGCTGGCGATCCAGGACGGCCGGATTGTTGTGGAGATGATCGGTCACGGGCCGGGCGACGGGCTATGTTGTCCGACGCAGGAACAGACTCGCGTGTTCCAGATGGCCGATGACACGCTGGAGCCGGTGCCCCTGACGCTAGAGCAACTCAAGAACGCCGAGTATCAATCCGAGTTCCCGGCCAGCGGCAAAGCCCAGTTGACCGACGGCACCTTCTTCGAACCATTCGAGCCGGGATCGGCCAGCGGCGTGAGGCTCGTTCTGAGCGAGCACGTCGCGTTCGGCGATCTGAACGGCGACGACATTGCCGATGCTGCCGTCATTCTGATTGCCGATCCCGGCGGCAGTGGCACCTTCCGGCACGTGGCTGCCGTCGCCAACGAGGGGGGGCAGCCGCGGCATGTCGCGTCCGTGCTCCTCGGTGATCGTGTCAAGGTCGAGTCGCTGGCGATCCAGGACGGCGAGATCGTCGTGCAGATGGTCGGTCACGGGCCGGACGATCCTCTATGCTGCCCGACTCAGAAAGTACGCCGCGCGTTCCAGTTAGTCGGCAGCACGCTTGAGGAGGCCCCCTCGATTGTGGACGTGCTGTGGCACTGGGAGCGCTTCGAAGACACGCGCGGCCCGTCTTGGGACATCGCCGTAGCCGATCCGAGCAATTACACGCTGCGGCTGCTACCCGACGGCACCTTCCAGGTGAAAGCCGATTGCAACACTGGGAGCGGGGCGTACACGCTTGCCCGCAGCAGCATTACCCTGGATGTGCGGATACTTACCCGGGCCGCGTGCCCGCCGGAGTCGCACTCCAACACCTTCCTGACCCGGCTCGGTGAGGTAGTGACCTATGTCCTGCACGAGGGCAAGCTGTCCCTGAACTTGAAGATAGACGGCGGCAATTTGGTCTTCGCCAACGCCGCCGAGCCTACCTCGTAGCACTGAGCGCCGGCCTGATGGCGCGCGGCTGCGGTCATCGGCAGCGCCGAGAGCCGGCGCGAGGCGTAGGTATACTGAGCCAGCCCACTCGCTGGGAGGTATACGCGCCCATGGCTGCCAACGACCGGCCCAACCTGCTGCTCATCATGTCCGATGAGCACGCGCCCATGTTCAGCGGTCCCTACGGCCATCCTCTGGTCCAAACACCCAACCTGGATCGCCTCGCCACCGATGGTGTCGTCTTCCAGAACGCCTACTGCAACTCGCCGCTCTGTACCCCTTCCCGCATGTCCTTTATGACCGGGCGGTATGTCCACCATATCGGCGCCTGGGACAACTCCGCGCCCATCCCATCCGACATGGTTACGTGGGCACACCGGCTCCGGGCCATCGGCTACGATGCCATCCTGTCCGGCAAACAGCACTTCTACGGGCCGGACCAGCTACACGGCTTTCGGGCACAACTGGCCCGCGATCTGCACGCCGAGCGCCACCATCCCATCTTCGACTGGTCCGAGGGTATCCAGGAAGCGCCGCAGCCGTGGGGGGCGCTGGATCGGGCCGGACCGGGCACCACCGAGGAGATCGAGGTGGACGACCAGGTGGAGGCCGCCGCGCTCGACTACCTGCGCGATCCGGCCCGCCACCGGCAACCCTGGGCGCTTAACGTCTCCTTCATGGCGCCCCATTTCCCGTTCGTCGTTCCGCAGCGCTTCTGGGACCTCTATCCTGAAGCGGAAGTAGATATGCCGACGATCCCACTGGGCCACCTCGACAACCAGCACCCGGTCTACCGGCGCTTACGCCGCATGTTCGGCATGGCGGACTTCTCGGAGGAACTGGTCCGCCGGGGCCGGGTCGGCTACTACGGCCTGATTACCTACCTCGACGAGAAGATCGGCCGGCTGCTCGACGCGCTAGAAGCCACTGGACAGCGCGAGAACACCGTGATCGCGTACTTCAGCGACCATGGCGAGATGGCCGGCGAGCACGGCATGTGGCGCAAGTCCAACTTCTACGAGCAGTCGGTGCGCGTGCCGCTCCAGCTGGCCTGGCCGGGGCACCTCCCGGCCGGCCGGCGGGTCAACGGCGTGGTCTCGCTGGTGGACCTGGTCGCAACCATCGTCGAGGCGGCGGGTGCCTCGTCGGAAGGCATTGATGGTCACAGCCTGCTCGCGCTGGCCGGAGGCGACACAGCAGACTGGCATGATGAAGCCTTCTCGGAGTATCTGGCGCACGGCGTAGCGCGGCCGATGGCCATGCTGCGGCGGGGACAATACAAACTGAACTACAGCCTGGACGACCCGGTGGAGCTGTACGACCTGGCAAGCGATCCGGGCGAGTTCCACGACCTAGGAAGCGACCCGGCATACCAAGGCATTCGCGAGGAGCTACGGAGCGCGCTGTTAGGATACTGGAACCCGGTGGACTTGGAGCAGCGCGTGCGTCGGAGCCAACGGGACCGGATGCTGATCCGCGCCGCCGAGACCGGCGGGGCGGACGAGGGAAGCGCCCAGCAGCAGTGGTATGCTTCCGACTCGTCCGGCGGCCCACCGAACTGAACGAGGGAGTGACGGCCCCCTATGGCCCCCCCGCTGCGGCGGGGGGACGGCGGCGCGGGCGGCTACGGCGCAGGGGTAGTTCCCTCCCCCGTCGAGACGGGGGAGGGCTAGGGTGGGGGCCATACCGCCCAGTTGCCGAAACCACCGTAAGGAGCAGACGACGATGACCGTACCTGCCAGTGTCCTCACCGACGAAATCACGATGGACTTTGCCGATGCCGTGCGTACCGCCGCCGATGCCGGCCTCGGCTATGTAGACATCCGCGGCGTATGGGGAGGCTTCTTGCACACCGTGCCGCGGTCACGCTGGCCGGAGATTCAGTCCATCCTCGACGATCACGGCGTCAAGCTGGGCGCTATTCAATCGAACTTCGGCAAGTGCCCCATCGAGGGACCGGAGTACGACGAGCATCGCGCCTTCCTGCCGACGCTCATCGAGCAAGCACACTACTTCGGCACGACTATCATCCGCACCTTTCCCTTCTGGCAGCCCGACCGGGAGAGCCAAGCTGCCGTGCGCCCCAACTTGGAGCCGACCCTGCCCCAGATCGTGCGCCAATTCCGGCCGGCCGCCGAGCTGGCCGAGCGGGAAGGTGTGACCCTCGCGCTGGAGCCGGAGCGTTCGACCTACGGCGGTAGTCCTAGCGAGGTGCGGCGGATCATTGACGCCCTCGACAGCCCGGCGGTCAGGATCGCCTGGGACGTGGACAACGGCTGGCCCTACGAGCCGATCTTCCCCAACGCTTGGGAGCAGGTGCAGGGCTACGTCGTCAACGTCCACGTCAAGGACCGGACGTTTGCGCCGGACCACCCCGAGGGACGCAATCGGGGGCTGAAGACCCTGCTCGGCACGGGTGCGCTGCCGTGGCCAAGAGTGATCCGCTCCTTGCACGAGTCGGGGTATCGCGGTCTCTACAGCATCGAAACACATCTCGGCAAGCAAGGCACCTACGGCTACGAGAAGCTCAAGGCCGCGACGATCTGGTACATGTACGCCCTGCGCGAGCTGCTTGAGGAGGCCGGCCTCGACGCCGGGTAGTGGGGTACCGGCCCCCCTACGGTCCCCCCGCTGCGGCGGGGGGACGGCGTATTCCCTCCCCCGTCGGGACGGGGGAGGGCGAGGGTGGGGGCCAAGCGGGAATATCTGCCCCGCTGTCCGGGGTAAGGGCGGCCGATGTAGGGGCAAGCATGAGGAGCAAGCAAACATGGAGGTAATCGGTGCTGTCCTGGTCATAGCGACCATTTTCGGCGGAGTGGGCTATATCGTGCGGACTGTCATGACCGAGCGCACCAAGCGGCTTGCCATGAGCCAGGAAACGCCGCCGGAGGTGCAGGAGCGCCTCGCGCGGATGGAAGCACGCCTCAGCGACATCGAGTCTAGGCAGCATCAACTCCAAAACACTCAGGAGTGGCAGCAGAAGCTCTTGGAGCGCTCGGATTAGGGGCTGGCCCCCCTATGGTCCCCCCGCTGCGGCAGGGGGACATGGATTCCCGCCTGCGCGGGAATGACGGACGGGAGGCGCGGCGATGGCGTGTTCCCTCCCCCGTCGGGACGGGGGAGGGCCAGGGAGGGGGCCAAACAGCCATCACCACCGGGCGGCGAGACATATAATCATGCCCCGACAACCCTTGCAGCTACTCCGGCAGACGTTCGGCTACGAGGACTTTCGCGGCTCGCAACGGGAGATCATTGATGAGCTGATCGCCGGGCGCGACGCGCTGGTGCTGATGCCGACCGGCGGCGGTAAATCCCTGTGCTATCAACTCCCGGCCCTGGTGCGCCCCGGCGTGGGGATCGTCATTTCGCCGCTGATTGCTCTGATGCAGGACCAGGTAGCGGCCCTGGCGCAGCTGGGCGTGCGGGCCGAGTACCTGAACTCCACCCTGGAGAGAGATGCTGCCCGACGGGTCGAGCAGGCGCTGCGGGCCGGGCAGTTGGACCTGCTCTACGTTGCCCCCGAGCGTCTCACCCAAGAACGCACGCTCGCGCTGCTGGAGCACGTGACGATTGCGCTGTTCGCCATTGACGAGGCTCACTGTGTCTCGCAGTGGGGGCACGATTTCCGAGCCGATTACTTGCAACTCAATCTGCTTCAGGAGCGGTTCCCGCACGTACCTCGAATTGCGCTCACTGCGACCGCCGACGCCCGCACTCGCGCCGAGATCGTCGAGCGTCTGGCGCTGGGAAACGCCAGCCACTACATCAGCGGCTTCGACCGCCCGAATATCCAATATCGCATTACGCAAAAGCGGAACGCGCGGCAACAGTTGCTGCGTTTTCTGCGCCGCGAGCACGTCGGCGATGCCGGCATCGTCTATTGCCTGACCCGCAAGAGCGTGGAGAGCGTGGCCGCGTGGCTCCAGGAGCAGGGGGTCAACGCTTTGCCCTACCACGCGGGGCTGCCGGCAGAGACACGCCACCGGCACCAACAACGCTTCTTGCGCGAGGATGGCGTCATCGTGGTGGCGACGATTGCCTTTGGCCTGGGCATAGACAAGCCGGACGTGCGGTTTGTCGCGCATCTTGATCTGCCCAAGAGCATTGAGGCCTACTACCAGGAGACCGGCCGCGCGGGCCGCGACGGGCTGCCGGCCACCGCTTGGATGGCCTACGGGTTGCAAGACGTGGTCAAGCTGCGGCAGCTGCTGGATGCCTCCACCGGCAGCGAGGAGCACAAACGGGCGGAGCACTATAAGCTGGATGCCTTGCTCGGACTGTGCGAGATCACCACCTGTCGCCGCCACGCGCTACTGCGCTATTTTGGCGAGCACAGCCCCGATCACTGCGGCAACTGTGACACCTGTCTCGCGCCGGTGGAGACCTGGGATGGCACCGTCGCCGTCCAAAAGGCGCTCTCCTGTGTCTTTCGCACCGGGCAGCGCTTCGGTGTCAACCACCTGATTGACGTGCTGCGTGGCAAGGAGACTGACAGAGTACGGATGTACGCCCACGATCGCATCAGGACTTTCGGTGTCGGCACGGAGCTGGACGATACGCAGTGGCGCTCGGTCTTTCGCCAACTGGTCGCGCGGGGGTACCTCCACGTTGACATTGCCGGCTATGGGGCCCTTCAATTCACGACGCGGAGCCGGCCGCTGCTACGCGGCGAGGAATCGATTTTCCTGCGCCGCGATCTCCCGGAGAAAGCCGCGCCGCAGCCCCGCCGGGAGCGGCGTGAGCGGCAGCTTGCCGCCGGTGATCGGGCGCTGTTCGAGGCCCTGCGCCAATGTCGCTTGTCCATCGCCCAGCAGCAGGACGTACCGGCCTACGTGATCTTCCACGACGCCACGCTCATGGACATGGCAAGCTCTCGTCCGCTCGATGCGGCACAGCTTCTGGGTATCAATGGCGTCGGCCAGCGCAAGCTGGAGCGATACGGCGCGGCCTTCCTGGACGTGATCCGCGAGTTCGACGCGGCGCCGGCCGTTGCCGGCCTGGAGCGGAGCGAGCGATGACCGCACGGAGCAACCTGCTTGTCATCTTCGGTGACCAGCACCGCGGCGAGGCGCTCGGCTGCGCCGGTAATCCCGACGTGCAGACGCCGGCGCTGGACCGTCTGGCGGCCGAGGGGGTGCGGTTTACCCACGCCTACGCCAATACGCCGGTCTGCACGCCGAGCCGGGGCAGCCTGTTGACCGGCCAGTGGCCTCATCGCCACCGCGCCCTTAGCAACGATCTGCCGCTCGATGCCGGGCCGGCCACGCCGACCATCGCCCGGTCGCTGCGGGCCGCCGACTACCGCTGCGGCTATATCGGCAAGTGGCACATCGGCGGCTGGCCACGCGACCGCTTCATCCCGCCGGGACCGGAACGGCTCGGTTTCGACGACTTTTGGGCCGCCTGGAGCTGTGCCCACCGGTACTTCGAGCCGCGCTACCACCTGAACGACTCCGCCACCGTCGTTGCACCCACCGGCCGCTACGAGCCGGAGGTACAGACCGACCTAGCCCTCTCCTGGCTAGGTGAGCATGTGGAGCGCCACGACGAGCAGCCGTTCTGCCTGTTCCTGTCCTACGGGCCGCCGCACGACCCCTATTGGCCGGCACCCCCCGGCCTCGCCGACCGCTACCGGCCGGAAGACCTACGCCTGCGCCCCAACTGCCCGGATACCCCGGAGGTGCGGCGCGATCTCGCCGGGTACTACGCGCATATCACCGCCCTCGACGCCCAGATCGAGCGCCTGCTGTCATTCCTGCGGGAGGGCGGCGTGCTGGACGATACGCTCGTCGTCTTCACCAGCGACCACGGTGATATGCTTGGCTCGCACGGCCGCTGGAACAAACAGGTGCCGTGGGAAGAGTCCATCAATATCCCGTTGCTGCTGCGCTTTGGCAACCGGCTGCCCCAAGGCACGACTGATGACCTGCTCATTGGGCTGGTGGACGCCGCCCCGACCATCCTCGGCCTGCTCGGCACACCCGTTCCGGAGACGATGCAGGGCCGCGACCTCTCGGAGCAGGTTCGAGGTCGCGGCAGCGCGCGGCCGTCCTCGGTCTATCTGCAAGAGGCCTTGTGCTGCGACCAAGCCGTGAAGGTCGGCGTCGAGGCCTGGCGCGGCGTGCGGACGGCACGCTATACCTATGCCCGTGACCTGAATGGCCCCTGGGTGCTTTACGACAACGCGGCCGATCCTTACCAAATACACAACATCGTCGGCGATCCGACGGTAGACTCACTGCAAGCGGCGCTCGAAGCAGAGCTACAGGCCTGGATAGAGCGCCTCGACGACCCGTTGGAGGCGCCGGCGGCGCTGCTCGCTCGGCACGGCCTGGCCGAAGCGTGGGCCGCGCGCGAGGCGCACTTCCGGCGGGGCTGAGGGCACCCACAAGGGGATGGCCCCCCTATGGCCCCCCCGCTGCGGCAGGGGGACAGCGTGTTCCCTCCCCCGTCGCAACGGGGGAGGGCTAGGGAGGGGGCCAGTCACTCCTACGCCGCACAAGGTACGAAAGGAGCGGAGACGCCAATGACTGCCAGCAATGCCCGGCGCGGTCGGCCCAACATCTTGCTGATTGCCATCGATTCCCTGCGCCGCGATCACATGAGCTGCTACGGCTACCATCGCCTCACCACGCCGCACATTGACCGCTTTGCCGAGGATGCCACGCTCTTCGAACAGACCTACTCCGCTCACATTCCCACCACCTCGGCCTATGCCTCGATGCTTACCGGCCGCGACTGCTTCGGCACGGAGGTCGTGGCGCTCCGGCATCGCGGGGGACTGACGGAGCAGGTCACGACGCTCCCCGAAGTGCTGCGCGAGAACGGCTACAACACGCTCTGCGTCGGATTCAGCGGCAATCCCGCGTCGCGCGGCTTCGACCGCTACCTCAACTATCCGGCTTGGGGCGGCGACCGCGCGCGCGGCGCGGCACCCAAGGCCCAGCGGCTTAACGACGTGACACAGCCGGAGATCGAGCGGCTGACGCAAGAGTCGGAGCCGTGGTTCATTCTCCTGCGTCACATGGACCCGCACTCGCCCTATCTCCCACCCTCGCCCTTCAACCGTCTCTTCTATCACGGCGACGAGTGCGATCCTCAGAACGCTTCCATGGAGCCGGTCTTTGCGTTCAAGCCGTTCGCCGACTACTTCCGGTCGTGGATGCCGGAGGGGATCACGGATCGGCACTACATGGATGCGCAGTACGACGGCGCCGTAGCCTACATGGACGCCTGCATTGCCGCGCTCTTCACGCAGCTCGAAACGCTGGGCATCCTCGACGATACCATCGTGGTCATCAATGCGGATCACGGCGAGACGCTCTACGAGCACGAGTGCTGGTATGACCACCACGGTCTGTACGATCCGACGCTGATGGTTCCGCTCATTATTCGCTATCCGCGACGCTTGCCCCGCGGCGCGCGTGTGACCGGCTTCAACCAGCACAAAGACCTCATGCCTACCCTGCTCCAACTCGCCCGGATCAGGACGGACCTGCGCTTCGATGGTCAATCGCTCTTGCGGTTGGTCCAAGGCCGGCAGGCGAGCTTCGAGTCAGAGCTTTACATCACCGAATGCGCCTGGATGCGGAAGCACGGCTGGCGCACGGCCCAATGGAAGCTGATCGAGGGGCTAGAGCCGGACTTCCACGCCATGCCGCCCGTAGAGCTATACAACCTGATCGAGGACCCACTGGAAGAGCACAATATCGCCGACCGCAACCCCGAGACGGTGGAAGCGCTGCGGGCACGCATGGCAGCCCACATCGCCAAACGCGAGCGGCAGACGGGCACCACGAACCCCATGCTCACGCAAGGCGACTGGCACGGGCACGAGGGCATTGGCGCCTTCACCTCTAGCGAGCAGGCCTATAACACCCTCCACCTCGGCGATGCTTCGACCGCGCGCCGGATTCAGGCCGAGTCGCGGAAGTAGGGGCGCGAATGCTGGTGGCGGGAGGTAAGTGTAGTAGAAAGCTACAGTCCGGCAGCTTGCAGGAGACGCTGCTCCCACCGCCGCGGATCGTTGTCGGGTGGCAGCCGACCTAGCTCGTTCCCCAGGGGATCGAGCACGACGAACGTCGGCGTACCGAAAACCCGAAACTGCCGCACCAGGACTTGCTCGCGGTCAATGTCCTTCTCGATCAAGCCCAGCCGCGTGCCGTGCTTGGCAACGGTGGGTGCGATGAAGCTCGACATCATGCGGCACGTCGTACACCACGTCGCCGCCAGCATCAGCAGCGTGACTTTGCCGTCGGTGCGGGGCGTTGTGGCCGACGGGACCGGCCCCAGGGAATGATAGACAACGTGGATGCCGCGGGTCGAAGGGCTGATCTGATCCGGCGTCACGCCGGCCAGCAGCGCCGCCGCCGCACGAGCATCCCCATCGAGCGAGGTAGCTGGCGGTTCCGATGACCGCCACAGCACGAAGGCGAGGACCGCCGATCCACCAATTCCGGCGACCGCCAGCGAGACGGCCCGGCGCCGCAGCTGGCCCGGTTGCGCTTGGCGCTGCACCTGTGCGCCCGGCTCTGCGTGCTGCCCCGCTTGACCGGTACGTGCCATAGACCATGCCTCGACAAGATGCTAGCATCCTCCCCACAACGCCGTCGGTAGGCATCCTTACGGCGTCGCCGCACGCGCAACGATCCATGAAGGGTGAGACATGAACGACGAAGAGCTGTACCTGTTCGATCTCCAGGGCTACCTGGTCATCGAGGGCGTATTGAGCGCCGCGGAGGTGGCCGAACTCAACCGGCTGACGGACGACCAGCAGCTTCCGCCGGCGGCGGAGAGTATCGAAAGTCAGCGGTTCGGTGGCTTCCTGCTCTGGGGCGAGCCATTCCGCACGCTGCTCGACCACCCGCGCATCCTGCCGTACCTGGAGGTGTTACTCGGCGACGGTTTCCGCCTCGACCACTACTACGGCATTCAGATGGCGACTAACACCAACGGTCTGCGGTTACACGGTGGGGGCACGCCTTATGAGGCGGAGGAGTATTACATCTTCCGCGAGCGGATGTTCAATGGGCTTTCCGTCGTCACTTGGGCGCTCACCGACGCACCGCCGGGACAAGGCGGCTTCGCGTGCATTCCGGGCAGTCACAAGGCCAACTACCCCTGTCCGGAGGACATCCTCTACTTCGAGCGCGACTCCGGCTGTGTGACACAGGTGCCGATGCGCGCCGGCGACGTGGTCATCTTCACCGAGGCGCTCACCCACGGCACGCACCCGTGGACAGCCGCGCACGAGCGGCGCTCGCTGCTCTACAAATACGCGCCCAAGCACCTCGCCTGGGGGCGCTACGACCGGCACCGGAACGACGACGTATACGACCTGCTCACCGAGCGCCAGCGCCGTCTCATGGAGCCACCCTACATCCCCGACCGCCAGCCGATTGTGGGCACCGAGGGGCCGGACGGCGTGTACGACTAGCACAGTTGGACCTACCCCCCGTCATTCCGGCGAAAGCCAGAATCCAGGGCCAGCGTTCCGCCCGGCGTCTTCTCACCCCGTCCCTTGGGGACAGGCCCATGTAGAGGCCGGCACAATCTGCCCGCAGTCGAGTGCGGCGCGTGATTACTCACTATCGTCCGTTAATACGGACGTGTCGAAGGAGTCCAAAGCTGTGAAAGAGCCACAGGTTTTTCTGATCGGCGAGACGAAAGTGCATGAGGCCGGCTTGCACGACTACCTAGCGCATATCGGCGCGCCCGACTGGCAGAGCGACGCTCCTGGCGATGTCGAGTTGTTGAGCGAGGTGATGGCGCGGTCCTGCTACCGCAGCTTCGGTACCGCGCTCAATCCCAATGTCACCAGGGTACGCGGGAGCAACAAAGCGCACCTGGCCAACCTCATCAAGGTCAAGCACGGGAGCACCTTGGAGCACGCCTGGCTGAACTTCATGTTCTGCGACGTGAGCCGGGTGGTTACGCATGAGCTGGTGCGCCACCGAGCGGGTACGGCGGTGTCGCAAGAGAGCCTGCGGTTCGTGCGCCTGACCGACGACCTCGACGGCTACGTGCCGCTCGTCATCCGCGAAACACCGGAGGCGATGGAGCTGTTCTGCCGGACGTTCGACCAGCTCGGTGCCCTGCAAATGCGGCTGACCGACCTGCTCAACGTAGATGCCTTGCCCTTCTCCGAGAAGAAGCAAATCACCTCGGCCATGCGCCGGCTCGCGCCGATTGGCGTGGCCACAAACATCGGCTGGAGCGCCAATATCCGGGCGGTGCGCCACGTCATCGAGATGCGGACGGCGCCCGGCGCAGAGGAAGAAATCAGACTGCTGTTCGCCAAGGTGGGGGCGCTGTGCGTCGAGCGCTTTCCGCACCTATTCGGCGACTATCGGGTCGAAGAGGTAGACGGCTTCCCCTGGTACCGCACCGAGCACCCCAAGGTGTAGGGCCATTGGCATTGACACTCTCGCCCCCACCCTAACCCTCCCCCGGAGCAAGCTCCAGGGGAGGGGAGGCCGTGCGGCAGCCGGCCCTCACCCCGGCCCGTCACTTTCTCACGCGCGGGAACCTAGGCCGGCTGGGAGCCACGACCGGCCCTGGATTGCGGCGCAAGCCGCAATGACGAGCGCCTCACCCCCCTATGGTCCCCCCGCTGCGGCGGGGGGACGAAGATTCCCGCGTGCGCGGGAATGACGGGTGAGAGACGGCGGGTGTGCGCCTAAGAAGCGAAGAGGTCGGGGTGCTCCAGAACCCAGGTGAGCAGGGCCTCGACGCCCTCTTCTACGCCTACTTTAGGCTGCCAACCGAGATCGCGGGCCGCCTTGGCGATATTGGCAACGAACACGCGCTGATCCCCGGGCCGCCACTCCCCAAACCGCAGTTCGAGGCGCCGCCCCAAAAGGTCTTCTATCCGGGCAACCAACTCCAGCAGCGAGATCGTGTTGGCTGGCCCACCGCCGACGTTGTAGACCTGCCCCTTGATCCGGTCAATGCGCTCGATAGCCCGCTCGTAGAGAGCCAGTAGATCGGAGACGTACAGGACATCGCGCACCTGCTTGCCGTCTCCGTAGATGGTCAGTGGCTCGCCGAGCATAGCGGCGATACAGAACCAGGCCATAAAGCCTTGATCCTCCACGCCAAGCTGCCGGGGACCGTAGATCGTGCATTGCCGAAACACGACGGTCGGCAAGCCGTAAATGCGAGCGTAGTCCACAACGTACTGATCGCCGGCGCCTTTGGAGCAGCCGTAAGGCGAGTGGAAGTCCAAGGGGCGATCCTCGGCGATGCCGTCAGGGCAATCGCGATAGGCATAGCGGCCATCCCGTTCGACCACGGCCACGTCCGTCATGCCCCCATAGACCTTATTCGTCGAGGCATAGAGCAAGGCCCTGAGGCGCGGGAGGTGGCGGGCAGCTTCCAGGACGTTGAAGGTGCCGAGCGCGTTGCTCTCGAAGTCCTCTCGCGGGTCCTCCACCGAGGTCGTCACCGCAGTCTGCGCCGCGAGGTGCAAGACGGCCTCGATATCCGGGTGTGCCCGAAACACGGCCGTCACTGCCGCGGCGTCTCGAATATCCGTCTGCGAGAACACCAAGTCGCCGCCGAGGCCCTGAAGCCAGGCGAGGTTTTTGTCCGTGCCGCGCCGGCCCAGGTTGTCGAGTGCGACGACACGCCGGCCCTGGGCGAGGAAGTGCGCGACGGCGTTACTGCCAACAAAGCCGGCGCCGCCGGTGATCAGAACTGTCATGCGTCAGCCTTCACTGTTGGGTTGGACCTAACCCCCGGCCCCTTCCCTCCAGGGAAGGGGAGTCATCGGGGCGTTCGGCTCTCTCACCGGCCCCTCACGCTGGAAGAGGGAGCCTGGATTCCCGCTTGCGCGGGAATGACGGTCGACTCTCCGGTGCCGGCCACCTGCCCAACAGCACGAGTACCGCCGCGCTCACCAGCGCCGCCACCGGCGTTCGAACCCGCGACCGATGGGCGCGTTGTACCCGCGCTTTGCGTCCGGGGCGTGGTGGAGGCCAGCCGGACCGCTGGCGATCAAAGCCGACGACAAGCCGCCGGGACAGGAAGTAGCCCCAGAGGCCGGTCGGATTGTTCACGAGCCAGTCGAGACAGACGTGGCCGACCCACGCAGCTATGAAGGGCGCTACCCAGGGTGGGGCACGCCGGCGGCGCCACCAAAAGAGCACCAAGGGCAACTCCCACCCGTGCAGGGGGAGGATAATCCGCTTCCGATAGTCGAGGCGGCCTCCGTTTGCCAGCCAGTCCACGACGTGATCGAGATCAACCAGCACGCCGCCCGCGCAAGCTGCCACCGCACCGCGCCACCCGGCTCGCGGCCAGGCCAGGGCAACTACCGGCAAAGTAGCGAGTGCGTGCCAGTGTGGATAAGCCATCAGTGCCAGAGCATAACTGTAGCAGGTATCGGCAGGGGGTGGACCGCGCGCCGCGTCCGACGACCAACGAGCCTGTAAGATAGGCTCGGAGACTTGCCTACTCAGCAACCTACAGTGACTACCCATGCCGGCAAGATGGCGGCTGGCCGGCGCTCGGAGTCAGGAGGAGCGCGATGAGCAACGTGCCGATGACTCGCGCGGAAGAGGCCCTCGCCCAGTTGGACACTACGCACGGTTTTGCTGCGACCTTCGTCGAGCGCGCCGACGGGCGTATCTTGCAGCTCACCGGCACGCTCTTCACCACGTCGGACGACGGCGGCCTTACGTGGTCGGAGCCGTTCCAGTGCCGCGATACGAACGGCGATCTCGTCGGGGACGGCGGTATGTCGCTGGTGCGCTTGGCGGGCAACGGTATCGGGCTGTCGGCAGTCCGCCATACTCCTACCGAGATCGGAAGCCGGTCGCGGCTGCTGTTCTGGCGCTCGGATGACGGCGGGCAGACGTGGACGCCACCGGTAGCGGCGACACCGGAGGGACTGAATAGCTCGGCTTACCACGACACGATGATTCAAACGTCGTCGGGCCGGCTGATCCTGCCAGTGTACTGCTCGATGGGTCAGCAGACGGCCGTAGGCGAGGGAGCCATGCCTCGGCCGGGCAAGCTGCTCCATGGTCAGTGGGTCGAGACGAACGCCCACTTTTTCGACCGAGGGGCGACCTGCTCGTATGTGTGCTACTCGGATGACGAGGGGCGCACGTGGCAACGCAACAAGGATGGCGAACTGCTCGTGCTGCTGGACGGGAACGCCATCTTCAGCTACACGAACGAGCCGTCCGCCGCGGAGGTCGAGCCGGGGAAGCTACTGCTGTTCCTGCGTACCGGACTGGGCCGCGTCTTTCAAGCATGGTCGTTCGACGACGGCGAGACGTGGACGCGGCCGGCGCCGACCTCGCTGGCCACCTCCACCGCTCCGGCCAAAATCCGCACCCTCCCGAACGGCCATTTGCTGGCCGTCTGGAACCAGCAGAGCGAAGCGGAAATCAAGCAGGGCTACATCCGCTCGCGCATCTCGTCGGCCGTCAGTCGCAATGGCGGCAGTGTTTGGGAGTTCTTTCAGAACGTGACCTCGGTGCATGAGGAGACGCGCGTGGAGCCGGGGCCAATCCGGCCGGTTCGGCCGGCCGAGCGCTACCTGGCGCCGGGGCTGCCGGCGCCGGAACGGGAGGGAGAGCACGTTACACCGGCAGCGGTGCTGGTGACGATGACCTACCCGGCCGTCTTGGTGCTGAAGGATCGGGTCATCATCGCCCACCGCTACCGGGAATACCGCGAGCACCCGACCCGCGCAGAAATACTCGTGAGCAATCCACGACCGGGAACGCACGGGTTCATTCAGAAGCTGAAGGTGCTGCCGCTGCGCTGGTTCTACGGCGGCAAGGAGCCGGCGGAGAATCCGTTCATCCCTCGTGCAGAGGAGCCGGCCACACCGTAGGGCTTGGGACGATAGAGATGGGGAGTGGGGGGACCTAGCTCTCGGCCCCTCCCTTGATGAAGGTTGCGAACTTAATTAGGTCGTGGTCTGGCCCCCACCCTGCCCTCCCCCGGAGCAAGCTCCAGGGGAGGGCACCTGCTTCCGGCCCCCGGAGAGCGGAGGTAGGGCTGGGGAAGAGAGCGGTACCCCACTCCCCGATTAAGTTGGCAACTCTCATCAGAGAAGGGGGCTGTGCGGCGGCCGGGGGGCTACGCATGGGGCTAGATTCCCGCTTTCGCGGGAATGACGGAGGGGCCGGGGGACCATGACGGGGCCTGGATTGCGGCTTGCGCCGCAATGACCGGGGTGAGGGGAGCGCGATGAATCGCGCCCCTACGGCAACAACCTACTTCGGCCAGTGGTTACATCGTCCGGGGGACGGTGCCCAGCTCGTCCTTGAGGCGGGCTTCGATGTCGTCCACGCGGAGCGAGTTGGCCGGCCAGTCAGCCGGGGGGACGTGGGAGAGCCGGAGCAGCAGACGGGCGAGCAGGCCCACGTATTCGCGTAGCTCGCGCGGTCGGACCTTGTCGGCGGTATCGCCCGGCTCGTGGTGGAAGTCGGCGTCGGGATGCCGGCCGACAAACCGCCAGCGCCAGGGTAGCGCGGACGGGATGCCGCGGCGGGCAAACGGAAACCAGTCGCTGCTGGCATCCAAGTGCGCCAGCACGTGGCACTGCAAGCCTTCGCCGAGCGTATCGAGCGTGCGTTGGATCAGCGGACGCAGATGGGGGAATTGCAGAACCACGCCCTTGATCGGGCCAGCGGCCAGTTCATCTAGGTTTAGGGCGAGGCGGGGCAACGGCCCGGAGCTATGGTGCCGCGCGACGTAGGCGTATGAGCCTTGGAGCGCTTGCTCCTCGGCGCCGAAAGTGAGGAAGCGGATGCTGCACCCCGGCGCGACACCTTGCTCTTGCCGGAGCAGACTGAGGACACGCGCCAACTCCAAGACGACTGACGTGCCGGAGCCATTATCGTTGCCGCCCGGTGAGTCGGGCACGGTATCGTGGTGGGCGCCGATCACCAGCCATTCGTCCGGCCACTGCGCGCCCGGCAGGTCCGCGACGGTATTGGTGCCGGTCGCGCGATAGGCGCGGCTGGGCACCTTGATCGCCACACTGCGGCCGGCGGCGGCCAACGCACGCAGGCGGGCGCCATCCTCGCGCGAGGTGACAACGGTGGGGAGGGGATGCTCCAACTCGCCGGAGGTGCGCCATTCGGTCGCGGAGTGGTACTCCATGCGCCCGCCGCTCTTGCGCTCGACGACGACTGCCGCCACTGCACCGGCGTCCCGCAAGCTGCGGAGGCGGTCGGCGAGCGGCTTAGGGGTGCTGAACGGCTCCGAGGATAGATTGACAATGGTGATGGCGCCAGGAAGCTGCTCCTGCACTGCCGCCAACTCATGCGTCATCCCGAAGCCAACGTCCACGAGGGGGCCGCGCAAGTCTACCGGGGGACAGTAGAGGAGGGGCAGGAGGTTGATCGGCTGGCCGTCTGCCACCTGGCCGTTTGTTATGACGGAAGCCGTGGCTTGGCCGTGCTCCCAGGTGTCCAGCGGGAAGTCCTCCAGCCGCGCATCCGTGAGTGCGGCTGCATCCATGCGCTCGCGGATATAGGCGACCGCCTGCCGCTCGCCATCGGAAGAGGACCACCGTGGGCCGATCTGCTGGCACAGTACGGCGAGGTGCTGTTCGATCTGCGAGCCGACCCAGGCTTCGCCCATGAGCCAGCGGTCAACGGCCGGCCAGTCAAGCGCCATCATTCCAGCTCCTTTTCGTCACGCCTGGCCCCCCTGTGGTCCCCCCGCTGCGGCGGGGGGACGTGGATTCCCGCGTGCGCGGGAATGACGAGGCCGGCATCACGCATCGCGCACCGTGACCCGTAGCTCGGCATCGGGGTAGAGGTCGAAGAACAGCACGAGGTGGAACTCTCCATCGGTGTTTCTGGCGAGCACGAAGTCTTTCGCGTTGGTCTCGATCCGCGCGCGGTCCGGGCTGTAGGCCGCCGGCACGTCCCATAGCGCAACCGCGTAGTCCTGGAAGGAGGCCTCCGTTCGCATAGCGAGCGTGATGGACACCTGGCCGTCTTGTCGCAGCCACCGCGACCGCACAATGTTCACGTCCGGCGTCTCGGTGTAATTGATCGTGCTGCCAAGGTGGTCACGCTCCTGCACAGTGTAGTCGTAATACCAGATGGGATGGGGACACTCGCGCTCGAAACGGAGCTGCCGCTGCTGGTCCTCGACGAGGATGTATTCCTGGGAGAGAGGGTCTTTGTGCGGCAGTCGCCGGCGGCGATCCGCAAACACGCTGGACATGCGCGTGTACCAGGGTAGGCGCTCGCGCGGCACGAGCATACGGTCGTCGCCCCACGTGCATAGCCAGTTCTTGTCGTAGTCGAGGTGGTCGGTCTTGCTGACAAAGACGGTGCGGGGCGTCACCGTATAATGGCGGCGATAGTAGTCGGCGATGTCGAGGGAGCGGGCGTAGACCATCCGGTACTGCTTGGGGTACTCGAAGGCCATTTGCCGTTGGTAGCGGTCCATATACGCGAAAACGCGGTCGGGGGAGTCCTCGGCGCGGAACTCGGGAGGATACAGCTCCAATTTCTGCCGGTGCCTGGAGGCGTCGTACTCATTGGCGGGCATACCCATATAGAGCGGCATGAACACTGCCGGATGACCACTGAGCACCGTCAGATTCTGCGCTTCTTGCATGCACTGGTCCAGGCAGCGCAGCATCGTCGCAAAATCGCCCTCCGAGCACTGATAATGCGACTCTGCCGGCCCGAGGAAGTGGAAACCGCCACAGAAGTCCCATTGGTTGACCACGACATCGCCGCCGGTGCCTTGATTGGTCTTGCGGCAGTCGAGTGGCGAACCGAAATAGGGAAACTCGGGCATCCCCAGCCAGTAGTCGGCGTTGGCCTCGCGTAACCCGAAGTGATTGTTCACGCCGAGGCGGGACAGCACCTCGATATAGCCGGGGTCGTGGTGGTGATACATCTCGATGCGGACGGACCGCGCGTCGTTCTCGTCGGGCAGCAGCGACCGCACCCGCTCCAGCATCTCGCCGTAGAACCGTACCCGGTCGGCGGTACTCATGCGGGATTCGCTGTTGGTCGGCGGCGTGTCCGGCACGACGGGCGCTACCAGGTCGCCGAAGTGGCGGTGGTGCGCGTGTAGCCGCCGGAAGAGCGGATCGGCTGCGTCGAAGTGCGCGATGGGCAGGCGGTAGTCGAGCGGAATACCGGTGGCGTGCAGCGTCGGCGTGACCTCGAATCCGCGATAGGCGCTGAAGCGGAGGACGATCCAGTCGTCCTCGATGACCGAGAAGTAGCGGTAGAACAGGTCGTCGCCGGCCTGCCAGCGGGCGAGGTAGCTGCCGGGCGCGGTCGGCCGATAGGTCAGCGTGGCCTGGCCGTCGGCAAAGGACAGGGCGTGCTGCTCGGACTCTAGCGCGTCGAGCCAGGCCAGATCACCGCCAGCGACAAAGGCCGCGCCCGGATTGGCGCGTTCGAGGTACTGCGGAAAGATGGTCAGGTCCGATGCCGACACGCCAGCCGGCAGGAAGAACCGGAAGTCTATCGCCTCGCCCAGCCGGAGCAAGCGGGCGCCGGTCGTCCATTGGGGCATCGCGAGCAGTTGTTCGTTCATTGCGCCGCACCTCCTGTCTCGCCGTGGGCCGGTCGGGCCTCACCGCGGCTGCCCTCACCCCGGCCCTCTCCCACGGGGAGAGGGGGAGACAGGCGGCAGCGAGACTAAGCGATTCTACCGGTATTGGAGGGATGCGGCGGGGAGGTGGAATGGACGGACCTAACCCCCGGCCCCTTCCCTAGATGAAGGTTGCGAACTTGATTAGGTATATGGTCTGGCCCCCTCCCTCACCCTCCCCCGGAGCAAGCTCCAGGGGAGGGAACCTGGTCCCGGCCCTTACGGAGTGGGGCTGGGGAAGGGGGGTCAGGGCGGCGACCGGGGGCTACACATGGCCCTGGATTCCCGCTTTCGCGGGAATGACAGGGCGGAGCCGGGGGATATTTACATGGATGGACGGGATGGACAAGATGGGGAGGGGCATTATTGGCCCCCCTATGGTCCCCCCGCTGCGCGGGGGGACGGGCGCAACATGTTGCGCCTCTACGGCGGCCGGGAGCCAGGTGCGGTTGTGGATGGGTGGGGTTAGCGCTTGGTGTACTGGGGTGCTTTGCGGGCACGCTTGAGGCCGTACTTCTTGCGCTCTTTGACCCGCGCATCACGGGTCAGGAGTCCGGCCTGACGGAGCGGGCGGCGGTGCTCGGGGTCCACGACGAGCAGCGCGCGGGCAATACCGTGCCGCACGGCGCCGGCCTGGCCGCTGATGCCGCCACCGAGGACCTTGGCGACGACGTCGAAACGTCCTTCCAACTCCACCTGCTGGAGTGGCTTCAGGACATGCTGCATCAAGGAGTCACGGCCAAGATAGTCGCGGGCCGGGCGGCCATTGATGACCACGCTGCCCTGCTCCTCTTGGGCGGCGTACAGCCGCACGCGGGCGACGGCCGACTTGCGACGCCCAAGTCCGTAGAAATACTGCCGCTGCTCACTCGATTGCTCCACTGTGCTGCTCCTATCGGCTCGCTCCATTGAGCGGTCGTGCGCCAAATCTGCGCGGCTCGGCGCACTCGTGAATCCTGCTCGTCACTACCTTACTCCCAAGACAACGGTTGGGGCTGCTGCGCGGTGTGGGGATGGTCCGGACCGGCGTACACGCGCAGCTTGCGGAAGAGCTTCCGGCCCAGCGCGTTCTTGGGTAACATGCCGCGGACGGCAAACTCGATCACGCGCTCCGGATGCTTGGCGAGCATGTCCTTGAAGGGCGTGACCTTCAGCCCGCCCGGATACCCGGAATGGCGATAGTACAGCTTGTCCGTCAGCTTGCGCCCGGTGACTTGGATTTTCTCGGCGTTCACCACGATCACGTAGTCGCCGGTATCGGCATGGGGGCTATAGACGGGCTTGTCCTTACCGCGCAGCTTGACGGCGACGCGCGAGGCCAGCCGGCCCAAGATTTGATCCTCGGCATCCACGACCCACCAGTGCTCATCCGCGTCCCCCGGTCGGGGGGTAAAACTCCGAAAGCTCATCAGTAGCTCACCTTCATCAAGCACAGACCGGCCGCCGGTGCCGTCGGACCGGCCAGCCCGCGCTGTTTGGCAGCAATGATCTCGCGCAACGCTTCCGGTCGCAACTGCCCGCTGCCAACGCGCACGAGCGAGCCGACCAGGCGGCGGACCATGTGGCGCAAGAACGCATTCGCGGTGACTTCCACGACGATAATATCAGCGAACCGCCGGCACGAGAACTGCACAATGCGCCGGACGGTCGAACGATAGTTCTCGTGTGCGGCAAAGGCCTGAAAGTCATGCTCACCGCGACATCGGCTTGCTGCTGCGTTCATCCTTTCTACGTCGAGCGGTGTGGCCACCTGCCAGGTCCAGCGGGCTACCAGCGGCGACCGTACCGGTAGATTGTACACCGCGTACCGATACGCTCTACTACGCGCCGCATAACGCGCATGGAACGTCGGCGCGGCCACCTGCACCGAGCGGAGCACCACGTCCGGCGGCAAACGCGCATTCAACGCCGCTTGCCAGACGGCCGGCTCCCACGCTCGCTCACTGTCAAAGTGGATGACCTGCCCGACGGCATGGACTCCGGCGTCAGTACGGCCGGCCCCGATCACGCGGCTGGGAGCCGTGGTCGCCGCGAGCACCGCTGCTTCCAGGACCCCCTGGACCGTCCGCACCTGCGGCTGACCGGACTGAAGCTGGAACCCGGCAAAATCGGTTCCGTCGTACTCGACGACACACCGCAGCCGTACCATCGCTTTCGGCCTGGGGCTTGGCGCTCGCCGCTCCTAGGACCACGCTCACCCCGCCTACTCTACGAACTCAATCTGCACAATGCGGGCGTTATCGCCGAGGCGCCGATAGAGCGGGGTGATGCGCGTATAGCCCCCCGGCCGGTCCTCAAGCCAGCCCGGCTCGTCATCCGCCTCCGGCGTGAGCATGGCAAAGAGCTTGTCCACCGCCACGCGGTCCGGCAGCCGCGCCATGCAGCGGCGCCGGGCGTGGAGCAGCCGCGCCTGGTCGTCGCTTTGCACGCCCCGCCGGGCCGTCGTAATCAACTTCTCGATGTGCCGTCGCAACTCTTTGGCCCGCGCATCAGTCGTCTTGATCCGCTCGTGGCGCAGCAGGGCACCCATCAAACTGCGGAGCATAGCTTTACGCTGGTCCGCCGGCCGATTGAGCTGCTTGCCTTTCCGTCCGTGACGCATCGCTTTACTCTTGTCCTCTATCACTCACTGACCGGCGGATCGCCGTCGTGCTACGGCGTGGCGACCTCCGGATCGGCCGTGGCCACGGCGGCGGCCTCGTCCGCTTCGGCAACGGGAGCCGGCGGTGGCTGCTCGACACTCCCCCACATCACCCCACGCGCGGTGAGGCTTTCGCGCAACTCCTGCAGTGACCGCTCGCCGAAGTTGCGTAACTTGAGTAGCTCCGTTTCGGTCATATCGGCAATCTGTCCCACCTGGGAGATGCTGTTGCGCTTCAGGCAGTTGAGTGTGCGGTTGGTCAGTCCAAGGTCGTCCACCGACAACTCGGCCAACTCCGGCGGCACCACCACCGCCACTTCGACCGGGGGCGGGGGGGCGGGGGGGAGCTGGGGCGGCTCCGGCTCCGGCTCCGGCTCCAGCGCCTCGACGGGCAGCACGCTCCGCGCGAAGCGGGTAAACTCTTCCGCCAGTAGGCGAGCGCTACGTGCCAGGGCTTCCTCGGGTGTCAGCGTGCCATCCGTCCAGAGCTGGAGATCGAGCTGATCCAGGCTCGTATCCTGGCCCACGCGGGCGCCGCCGACGTTGTATTGCACCCGGCGGACCGGCGAATAGATCGCGTCAACGGGGATTTCGCCGATAGGCACGTCCTCGCGCGTGTCGGCCGGCGTGTACCCGGTGCCACGGTCAATCGTCAACTCCATATTCAGACTGGCTTGGTCATTGTCGAGTGTGGCGACCACCTGGTCGGGATTGACGACTTCTACTTGCTCCGGCCAACGGATGTCGCCGGCCTTGACGACGCCCGGCCCCGGCACGTCGAGGTAGGCCTTGAGGGATTCCGTGGCGGCCGTCCGCAGCCGAATGCGCTTCAGGTTCAGCACCACTTGCACCACATCTTCCTTGACGTTAGGGATGGTGGAGAACTCGTGCTGGATCCCTTCAATCCGTACAGCGGTCACCGCTGCGCCAGGAAGCGACGACAGGAGAACGCGCCGCAGCGCGTTGCCGAGCGTGTGCCCGTAGCCGCGAGGCAACGGCTCGGCGCGGAAGGCCCCGTAGGACGGGTCTTCGCCCGCGTCAGTGCGCTGAATGTTCGTTTGGGGAACGGCCTCAGTGATCACGTTGTCCATGCCTCCTCAGGAACCGGCTGACATGGGAATTCAGAAAATACCTATACAGGCGCTGAAGGCCACGTGTAACGCCAGCAGCAGGCGCTACCGTGAGTAGAACTCCACGATGAGCTGCTCGGAGATCTGGACATCAATCTCGCCACGTACCGGCAGCGTTTCGATGCGCGCTTCCAACGTCGCCGCGTCGAACGTGAGCCACTCCGGCGGCTGTCGCGGCGGGGCACTGGCGACGACATCGGCGAAGAGGCCCAGCGAGCGCGACTTGGGCCGGACTGCCACCACGTCGTTGGGATGGAGCAGGCGCGAGGGAATATCGCAGCGCCGCCCGTTGACCATGATATGGCGGTGGTTGACGATCTGCCGGGCCTCGGGACGCGACGCCGCCAGGCCCAGGCGGTAGACCACGTTGTCCAGGCGCGACTCCAGCACCTGGAGGAGATTTTCGCCCGTATTGCCGGCGCGCCGATTGGCCTCGGCAAAATGCCGGCGGAACTGCCGCTCCAAGACACCGTAGGTGCGCCGGGCCTTCTGCTTCTCGCGCAACTGTGTAGCGTAATCACTCGGGCGCGGCGGCCGCCGCTGTGGTCGCGGTCCCGGGGGGGCATTACGGCGGCTGATCGCACATTTGGGGGTCAGACAGCGGTCGCCTTTGAGAAAGAGCTTCATGCCTTCGCGTCGGCAGAGCTTACATACCGGTCCTGTATACCGTGCCATGGGTGTTCTTCGCCTCGCTCCTCTCGCTGCCCTACACGGGAGCTAGACCCGCCGGCGCTTGCGTGGTCGCGGCCCGTTGTGCGGCATCGGGGTGATGTCTACGATGCTGGTGACGGCCAAGCCGGCCGCCTGGAGGGAACGGATGGCCGATTCCCGGCCCGCCCCGGGGCCTTTGATCCGCACATCTATCTGGCGCATCCCGTTTTCCATCGCCCGGCGTGCGGCCTGCTCGGCCGTCAAGCCGGCAGCAAAGGGCGTGCTCTTCCGCGATCCGGGAAAGCCCAAGGAGCCACCGGAAGCCCAAGCGATGGTCGTGCCTTCGGGGTCGGTGATGGTAACGATGGTGTTGTTGAACGTGCTCTGAATATGCGCGATCCCACGAGGCACATTCCGACGCTCTCGCCGGCGGCCGCGGCCAGAGCGTCTGGAGCGTCTGCTTTCAACCATCGCGGCGTCTTCCTTACCCTTCGCCCAATGATCGCGTAGGAGAGTACTGCCGGTTTCCGGCACTGCGGCTTATCGGGTATGTAACGCGCTCGACCGCGCAAGCGCAGGCGGGGCGAGGCGCAAGTGAGAAGTATAGCAAGAAGGTAGTCGAACGACAAACCATCCCTGGTAGACAAACCGGGGACCACCGGCCGATACTCAGGCTAGACCCGCCGCAACGCCATCAGTCCCAAGAGCAGGCTGCCCAGCGCCCATCCGAGCAGGAAGAGCTGATCGGTGATGTACCACAGGCCGACGGCAACGATGGTAATTAAGCTACAGGCGATCAAGGCTATCCACGCACGGGCACGCCCGGAGGGGGCATCGCCTGAAAATGGCCCACGTGGTGGGGGCTGCGCCGCCATATACACCTCACTGCCGGCTTAGGGGTCGAGAGGGCATGGGGCGTTCCGTGTAGTGAATGCCCCCCGCTGGTACATTACAGTATACCCTTAGAGGGACTGGATGGCAGTTGGAGTACGCACAGGATCGAGGAATCACCGTGGACATCATGCGTATGGACCAGCGTCCGGAACTACGGCAGCCGATTCTCATCACCGCCTTCTCCGGGTGGAACGATGCGGCGGAGGGGGCGACCTTCGCCACGAGGATTATTCGACGGCAGCGGCGGGCCGTCGCCTTTGCACACATTGAGGCGGAGGAGTTCTTTGTGTTTACGGAGACCCGTCCCACGGTGCGCTTGCGGGCCGGGATGACGCGCGAGATTCGCTGGCCGGCGAACCGCCTGTACGCCAGCGCGACGCCGGATGCGGGGGCCGATCTCATCCTGCTGATCGGGACCGAGCCACAACTGCGCTGGCAGACCTTCTGTAACGCCATTATTGACCTGGCGCGAGCCCTCGGCGTAGACAAGATCATCACCTTGGGCGCATTGCTCGAAGCGACACCGCACACCCGCCCGACGCCGGTTAGCGGCAACTCGCCCGATCCCGAACTGGCCGGTCGGCTCGCCGCGCGCGGCTTGGGTGGCTCACGCTATGAAGGGCCAACCGGCATCGTCGGCGTGCTGAACGCGAGCTGCCACAGCAACGGCCTGCCGGTGGCCAGTCTGTGGGCCAGTCAACCGCACTACTTGCAAGGCCACCGGAACCCGGCGGTGGCGCTGGCCTTGCTGGAGCATCTCAGCGCGCTGGTGGACTTGGATTTGGATTTGACGATTGTCGAGCATCAGGCCAGAGCGTACCGGCGCCAGGTGGACGAGGCGCTGGAGGAGCACCCCAAGATTCGCGCCTATATCCGCGAGCTTGAGGAGAAGATTGACGGCGATGCGGACCGGGGCGATGGCGGCCAGGAGGCGTTGCCCAGCGGTGAGGACATGGTGCAGGAACTCGAGCAGTGGCTGCGCCGGCAGCGCGGGCCGACGGGAGAGGACGAGGGGTAGGAACGACACACGGGGAGTGCGAGTGGCGGGGGCGGGCGGCGAGTCGGACCTAACCCCCGGCCCCTTCCCTGATGAAGATGGACAACTTGATTAGGTAGTGGTCTGGCCCCCTCCCTCACCCTCCCCCGTCCCGACGGGGGAGGGAACCGGCACCCGGCCCCTACGGAGAGGGGGTAGGGCTGGGAAAGGGGGCTACATCCCACTACCCGATTAAGTTATCAACTTTCATCAGGGAAGGGGAGTCGGCGCAGCGACCGGGGGCGACCAAATGTGCCCGGGTGCGGGCTTCGACCGGAATGACAGGGCCGGGGTGCGGTGATTCGCGCCCCTACGGCTTGGCCCACACCTAGTAGTCTCGGCGGCCCTCCAGCGCCCGACTCAGCGTGTAGTCGTCGGCGTACTCCAGATCGGAGCCAATGGGCAGCCCTTGGGCGAGGCGAGTCACTTGCACGCCGCTGGGCTGGAGCCGGCTCCGCAGCAGATTGGCGGTGGCCTCGCCCTCGACCGTGGCATTGGTGGCGACGATGATCTCCTCGGGCGGCTCGTCCGCCACACGTCGGACCAACTCGCGGATACGCAGATTTTCCTCCAGCACCCCATCCATCGGTGAGAACGAGCCGTGCAGGACGTGGTACTGTCCCCGGTAGACCCCGGTGCGCTCCAGCGCCAGGACATCGAGCGGCTCCTCGACCACACAGATGCGCTGGCGGTCGCGGGTAGTATCGGTACAGATGTGGCACGGATTGCGCGTGCCGAGATTGAAGCAAGTGGTGCAGGTGACGATTTTTTCCTTGAGGTCCCGAATGGCCGCGGCCAACGACTGGGCTTCCTCCGCGGGCTGACGCAGCAGGAAGTAGGTCAGCCGTTGAGCGGTCTTGGGACCAACGGTAGGGAGCTTGCCGAACTCGGCAATCAGCCGGGCAATCGGCTCTGCGAGCGTTTGCGCTGTCATGAGGTTGTCGTGCGGGCCGTTGCGGCCGCTAGAACCCGAGGTTGCCGAGGCCCAAGCCGCCGGTCAGGGCGCCGAGGCGCTTGCCGGCTAGCTCCTGTGACTTCGTTAGCGCCTCGTTGAAGGCAGCGAGGATCAAGTCCTCCAGCAGCGAGACATCTGCCGGGTCCACGACGTCGGGGTCAATCTCGACGGCCTGGACCTGCTGCTGTCCGGTCATCGTCACGACGACCGCCCCGCCCCCGGCGGTGCCTTCGATAGTCTCTTGGGCCAACTCCTCCTGGATTCGCACCATCTTGTTCTGCATCTTCCGCAGCATTTTCATGTTCATGTCCGTGCTCCTTATTCGGTGGTCGCTGGTGGCTCGGCCGCCTCGGCGGCCGCTTCAATGATAGTCGCTCCAGGGAAAGCCGCAAGCGCATGGCGGACGACCGGGTCCTCGCGCTCCGGGTTGGCGGCGACGGTACTGCGCTCCGCGGCACCTTTGATCACGATGTGCATGTGGAGCGGCCGGCGAAATACCCGTTGCAGTGCCTGCTCCGTGACCAAGCGGTTCTCCGGCTTCTCGACTTGCTCGGCGTGAAAAGCGTAGTCGAACTCCAGGGTGATGTCGTCGGCTTGCACCGCGGCGACGCGGGCATCGCGGAGCAACGCGGTGACCTTGCGCCGCCGGCCTAGTAACTCGAGCACCGCCGGCCAGCGCGACTCGATGGCAGCCACCGATAGCGGTTCAGCGGCGGCCGGGGCCGCACGTTCTGCGGGCTGTGGCGCGGTGGGAGCGGGGGACGGGGCCGCCGCTTGCGGCGCCGGTGCGGCTTGGTCGCTCGGCGATGCTGCCGGCTCGCGCGGCGACGCGGCGGCGGGCGGGGTAGCCGTCGCCGCCCGTGTCGGCTCAGGTTCAGCGACCTGGCGGCTATCCGGGGCCGGGGTCGGCTGCGCGGCGGGAGCCGGCTGCGGCGCGGGCGAGGCGGGGGAAGCCGCAACGCTCGCGGCGGCCGCAGCTTCCGTCGGAGCTGCGTCGCTCACGGCGACAAGCGCCTGCACCGCCGCCAGCTCCAGCGGCAGCTGCGGCTGGATCGTGGTACTCCGCAAGCCTTGATCCGCCTCGGTAAAGAGGCGGAGCCAGCGAACCAGCGCCGGGAGGTCCGCGCGTCGGCTGCGTGCCCGTACCGCTTCCTGCTCTTCCTGGCTCAACGACAGCCCGGCGGGGGTGGTGACACCGCTATGAGCCAGCAGGAGGGCACGCAGGAAGCCGACAAGCTGGTGGCCGAACTCGCGCAAGTCCGCGCCCCGGTCGCTGACCGTCTGGAGGGTGGTCAGAGCGGCCGCCAAGTCACCATCGAGGAGCGCATCGGCCATGCTCAGGACCAACGCTTGATCCGAGAGACCGAGCATGTCTTGCAGATGGCCGACGTTGATCGTCTGCCCGGCGAACGAGGCGGCTTGATCGAGGAGGCTCAGGGCATCGCGCACACCGCCCGTGGCCAAGCGGGCGATGAACTCCAGCGCGGCATCGTCAACGGCAAGCTCTTCGCGCTGGCTGACCTTCCGCAGGTGTCGCACCAAGTCGGTGGTGGACACGGGTCTGAAGTCGAACCGCTGGCAGCGGGACAGCACCGTGGGCGGCACCCGCTGCGGATCGGTCGTGGCGAGCACGAAGATGACGTGCGGGGGTGGCTCCTCCAGCGTCTTCAGCAGCGCATTGAACGCGCTGGTCGAGAGCATGTGGACTTCATCAATGATGTAGACCTTGTAGCGCCCCTCGGCGGGCCGGCGGGCGACTTTTTCGCGCAGGTCACGAATATCGTCCACGCCGGTATTGGAGGCGCCGTCAATCTCGATCATCAGGTCGAGCTGCGCGCCGCGTTTGATCGCCGCGCAGTGGGCACACTGATCGCACGGCTCCGGCTGCATCCCCTGCTGGCAGTTGACCGCCTTTGCCAGCAGGCGCGCCGTGGTCGTCTTGCCGGTGCCGCGCGGTCCGGTGAAGAGGTAAGCGTGCGCCAACTGGTCGGGCCGCGCCAACGCATTCCGCAGCGTGCGGACGATATGCTCCTGCCCGACGACATCGGCGAAGGTCTGGGGGCGCCACGTGTTATAGAGGGAGGCCACCTGGTACTACTCCGTCTTCGCTGCGACTGTGGACTCCATGGACATTAATGTGGCCGGGCCGGCGACAGAGGCTCCCGGTCTCATCACGAGCGGCCGCCGACCGGTTCACGAGACGGCGGCCGACACCAGCCTACCAGCGCAGCGACCGGCCGGTCTCGACCATGATGGAGGAGTGGTCGCGCACCCCCTTTTGATCCTGCCACCCGACGTACAGAGACCGGCCAGCTTAGGCCAGGCTACCCTGCGGCACCCAGGACAGTCTCCTTACCGCTGCTTCCTTCCGGACCTGACGGGGTTCGGAGTGCCCTGCCGCGCAGGACCCAGCCATCAACACCAGACGATCAATGCCGTCTCGGGTGGCGCCAGACCGGGAGGGGGAATTCGATCCCGCTGTAGCGGATTGCGGGTGCAGGGTACCGCTAGCACCCCATCTAGCACGACCATAGGAATCGTATCGCGGGGACGGGTGGCTGTCAATGGGGGTAGCCTTTTCTGGCCCCCCTATGGTCCCCCCGCTGCGGCGGGGGGACGGTTAGTTCCCTTCCCCGTCGGGGCGGGGGAGGGTTAGGGAGGGAGGCCAGAGGGCGTTGAGCGGCGGACAAGGGCTAGTGTCAGCCGCAGATCGTGGGCGGAGAGGGTGGGATTCGAACCCACGGTACCTTGCGGTACACGCGCTCTCCAGGCGCGCCGGATAGGCCACTCTCGCACCTCTCCGCGTGGCCGGTCTACTATCGAGTATAGCAAGCCGGACTTACCTCTATGACAGGCCAAAGCCGCACGGATGGTGCCAGGTAGGGTAGTTTTTCGACAGGAGGCGGTGCGGACCTCACCCCCGGCCCCTTCCCTAGATGAAAGTTGCGAACTTGATTAGGTAGTGGTCTGGCCCCCTCCCTCACCCTCCCCCGGAGCAAGCTCCAGGGGAGGGAACCGGCCCCTGCGGGGCGGGCGTCGGGCTGGGAAAGGGGCTGGTGCCCCACTACCTCGTTAAGTTCGCAATCTTCATGCAGGGAAGGGGAGCGATGGCGGAGCCGGTCCGCCGCTGCCCTCCAGGGAAGCGGGGGATTGCTCCCTATGGTCCCCTCGCTGCGGCGGGGGGACGGGCGCAACATGTTGCGCCCCTACACAAAAACCTACCCTTGTGAGGGAGGGGAGGGGCACCTAGATCATGAGGTCGCCGCCGTTGATGTCGAGCGACGCGCCGGTGATGTAGGCGGCGCGGTCGGAGGCGAGGAACGCGACCAGCTCGGCGACTTCCTCCGGGAGACCCAAGCGGGCGATGGGGAAGCTCGCGGCATAGGCGCTCGTTTGCTCGTCGCTGATCGTCGCGCGGACCATCTCGGTATCAATGAGGCCGGGACAGACAGCGTTCACCGTAATCCCATACGGCGCGGCTTCTTTAGCGAGGTGGCGGGTGAAACCCAAGACACCGGCCTTGGCCGCCGTGTAGTGGGCGCCGCCGACGGTGCTGACGTTCTTGCCGGCCGTCGAGGAGAAGTTCACGATGCGTCCCCAGCCGGCGTCGCGCATGGCCGGGAGCACTGCCCGCGAGCAGAGGTAGGTGCCTTTCAGATTGACGTTGACGACGAGGTCCCACTCGGCCTCTTCAATGTCAATGACCGCGGTAGGGCGGAGGACGCCGGCATTGTTGATGAGAATGTGGATGCTGCCGTAGCGTTCCAGGGTAGCCGCGACGATGCCGTACACGTCTTGGCTCGACGCCACGTCGCCCGGCACTGACGATGCCGCGTGGCCAGCGGCCCGGAGGGCGGCGGCCGTTTGCTCGGCGGCCGCGGCGTTCACGTCGTTGACGACGAGGCTCGCGCCCGCGGCGGCCAGTCTGTGGGCCACTGCGTAGCCCATGCCTTGTCCGGCACCAGTCACGATGGCGACCTTGCCGGCTAGCTCCGTTGTATCCGACATCACTTCAGATCACTCCTACATCCCGGCCCACCTCGGCAAACACGGCCACGGCCCGGTCCAACTGCTCGCGGGTATGGGCGGCGGAGAGCTGGACTCTGATCCGTGCCGCGCCGCGCGGCACTACCGGGTAGCTGAATCCGACCACAAAGATGCCACCCTCGTTGACGGCCTGGGCCAGCTTGACGGTTTTCAACTCGTCTCTGAGCATAATCGGCACAATCGGATGCTCGCCGGGCACGATGTCGAAACCGAGGCCCGTCATGCGCTCGCGGAAATAGCGGGTGTTCTCCCACAGCCGCGCGCGTAGCTCGGGATGCTGCCGGATCATGTCGAGTGCCTTCAGCGACCCGACGACCACCGGCGGCGCGATGGTATTGGAGAAGAGGTAGTTGCGGGAACGCTGCCGCAGCAGGTCAATGATCGCCTGGCGGCCGCTCGTGAAGCCGCCGGAGGCGCCGCCGAGCGCCTTGCCCAAGGTGCTCGTCAAGATGTCCACCCGGTCCGCCACGCCCTGCTCGGCGGGGGTGCCGCGACCGTCGGGGCCAAGAAAGCCGGTGGCGTGGGAATCGTCCACCATGACGAGCGCGTGGTGGCGGTCGGCCAACGCGCAGACGTCGCCGAGCGGAGCGCGGTCGCCCTCCATGCTGAACACGCCGTCGGTGGCGATGAGGCGGAAGCGTGCCCCAGCTACCGCGTCGAGCTTGGCGGCCAAATCGGCCATGTCGTTATGTCGGTAAATCTGGCGCTGTGCTCGGCAGAGGCGCACGCCGTCCACGATACTGGCGTGATTGAGGCTATCGCTGATAATCGCATCCTCCGGGCCGAGCAAGGTGGCGAATAAGCCGGCGTTGGCGTCAAAGCAGGAGTTGTAGAGGATCGTATCGGCGGTGCCGAAGAAAGCGGACAGCCGGCGCTCCAGGGTCTTGTGGATGTCGTGGGTGCCACAGATGAAGCGCACCGACGCCATGCCGAAACCGTACTGCTGCACGCCGGACGCTACCGCCTGCAAGACGTCGGGATGGTTTGCTAGTCCCAGATAGTTGTTGGCGCAGAAGTTAATCATGGGACCGTGCGGCGTCTCGACCTCCGGTCCTTGCGGCGTGCTGATGACCTGCTCGTCCTTGTAGAGACCGCTGGCGCGGATGTCGTCCAACTCCTGTTCGAGCCAGGGTTGCATCTGCGAGTAGGTCATGGTGACTCGCTCCTTTGGCTCGGTCGGGACACGGTCATTCCCGGCCTAGGCGCTGATCCTCGGCGGCATACCACTCAAGCAGATCGCGGGGCATCGGCGTGGGCGGCCCGGCGCCCTGCTCGCGTCGCCAGCGTACCAGCGGATGGTCGCGCTGCGGCTGCGGCAGGTCTACGCGCCGACCGTACACGGCCGACTCAAACACACCGAGCATGATCTCCATGATGTGGCGGCCCTCGATCCCGCTGCACTCGTGGTCGCGGCCCTCGTCGAGCGCGCGGACATACTCCTCGACGAACCAGTAGTCGGCCGGGTCCGCCGGGCTGCGCGGATCGTAGTGATCGGGATAGAGTGGATCGAGGGGTTGCCAGCTGCCGTGCTCGCTACCGGGCAGATGGTGCGGTTGGGGGAGCCACCAGGCGCCGCCGACCCGTTGGCTGGCATTCATCACCAACCGTCCCTCGGCGCCGAACACCTCGAGAGTGTAGGCGGCCGAGGCCGCGCCGACGCCGGCGAAGCGGTGTTGCAAGAGGGTGCCGGTGGCGTTGTGGTCGAACTCCAGTGTGGCGGTCACGTGCTCGCCGGCGACCGTTCCGGAACCGCGCGGGCCTTCCAGCACGTCCTCCGGTCCGATGCGGTGCCCGTCCGTCGAAGCAATACCGGACACGCTGCGGACGTGCCCACCGAAGCGCAGCATGTTGTTGAGCATGTGGGTGCCGATGTCGAGCAGGCCATAGCCGCCGTAGTAGCCCTTGCCGCTGCCGTAGATGTACCGCACCTGGCCGATACGCCCGGCGGCGTGCGCTTGGGCGACGGCCTGCATGTACGGACTGACCCGGCCCTGCTGATGCACGGCAACCCGCACGCCTTGCTGCTCCGCCTTGGCAATGATCTCGTCCGCTTGGGCGAGGTCCCGACAGAGAGGTTTCTCGACCTCGATATTGGCGCCGTACTCCAAGACGCGCATCGCCAAGGGGTAGTGGAACTCGATGCCGACCGGGATAGCGACAATGTCGGGCTGCACCTGGCGCATCATCGCGTCGAGATCGCGGTAGCGTGCCGATGACGGCACACCGACCTCGGCGCCGAGGGTGTCGAGCAACTCTTGGACGAGGTCGCAGAGGGCCACGATGTCCGTGCGCGGGTGGGCATGGTAGGCGCGCGCCTCGGCCGTGCCGCGATTGCGGCAGCCCAAGATGGCTACGCGGTAGTTCTGCATGGTCAATGCCCCCTGGGGACCTGTCACACGTGCCCCCACCCTAACCCGCCCCCGTTGCAACGGGGGCGGGGACTCTGGATTCCGCTTTCGCGGGAATGACGGGCCTCGGCCTTTTCCCGTTAGGGAAGGGGGATGATATCGGCCCCCCTATGGTCCCCCGCTGCGCGGGGGGACGGGTGCAGCGTGCTGTGTCCCTACGACACGGCCCGTATCTATCCTTGTCAGATCACTCAGCCGCGGCCCAGGCGCTGATCCTCGGCGGTGAGCCATTCGGTATAGGCGCGGGATACCGGCGGCGGTGGGTCGTCGAGGCCGTGCTCGCGCCGCCAGCGGAGCAGCGGATGGTCGCGGCCGGGCTGCGGCAACTCGACCCGCCGGCCGTAGGCTGCGGACTCGAAAATGCCCATCATGATCTCCACGATATGGCGGCCTTCGTCGCCGCTGCACGCATGATCGCGGTCTTCATCGAGCGCCCGCACGTACTCATCGGCAAAGCCGAAATCGTCGGGCGAGGCGCTACTCGCCGGGTCGTACAGTTCGGGGTAGATCGGGTCCAGCCGCTCCCAGCGGTTATTCGTACCATCGGGGAGGTGATGCGGCGTCGGCATCCACCACGCGCCGCCCGTTTCGCGCCCGGAGGCATTGAAGAGCAGCCGGCCTTCGGTGCCGTATAGCTCCAGCGAATAGGCTTCGAGTTGCACGACGGGGAAACGGTGCTGCAAGAGCGTGCCGGTGACGTTGTCGCCGAACTGAAGCGTCGCGGTGATGCTCTCCCCAGTGATGGTGCCCATGCCAGCGGGCGAAGTGTGAACGTCTTCGGGCGTAATGGTCCGGCCGTCGGTCAAGGCCACCGCGCTGACGCTGCGACAGCGCTCGCCGAACTGGAGCATATTGTTGAGCATGTGGGTGCCAATGTTCATCAGACCGTAGCCGCCGTAGTAGCCTTTGCCGCTGCCGGTGATGTAGCGCAACTGGCCGATCCGGCCCTCTTGGAACGCCCGGAACGTGGCCTGCATGTTCGGTCCGGCGCGGCTCTGCTGATGGACGGCTACCTTGACGCCCTGGGCCTGGGCTTTGGCGATCACGGCGTCGGCCTGTTCGAGGTCAATACACATCGGCTTTTCGACCTCGATGTTGACGCCGTGCTCCAGGACGCGCATGGACAGCTCGTAGTGCAACTCGGTGGCGGTGGGGATCGCCACGATGTCCGGCTGCACCTCCTCGATCATCTTGTCGAGGTCGGTGTAGCGGGCGGAGGGTGGGACCTCGAACTCTTCACCCAGCTTGTTGAAGCGCTCGGGGATCAGATCGCAGAGGCCGACGAGGTCGGTGCGCGGATGGGCGTAGTAGGCCCGGCCGGCGGCGGTGCCGCGCCCACGACAGCCCAAGAGTGCCACGCGGTAGGTCTTCATGGTTGCCGTCTCCTTGTTGTCGCTACGGGGCATCATCGCCTGGACCCGTGCCTGGCCCCCTCCCTAGCCCTCCCCCGTTGCGACGGGGGAGGGGACCGTCCTCACCCCCGGCCCCCTCTCCATCGCCGAGCGATAGAGGGGGGAGTGGACCTAACCCCCGGCCCCTTCCCTGCAGGGAAGGGGGGTAGCCGGTTGAGGGTGTGGTGGTTAGCTGGCTGCGGCCGGGGTGGCACGACGCCGGTCCTCGGCTTCGAGTAGGTCTTGGTACTGGATGGGCGACTGGGTTGTGTCGGGCAGACCGTGCTCGCGGCGCAGGCGGACCAGCGGATGCTCGCGGTTCTGCTGCGGAATCTCGACGCGCCGGCCGTAGCCCGCCGACTCGTAGATGGCCATGATGATCTCAACGACGTGGTGGCCGTTGGCGCCGCTGCACGCATGGTCGCGCCCTTCGTCCAGCGCCCGCACGTACTCGTCGGCGTAGCCGTAGTCGTCTTCGGACGCGCTCATGCTCTCGTCGTAACCCTCCGGGTAGATGGGGTCCAGGGGCTGCCACTGGTCGTTGGTGCCGTCGGGGTAGTACTGCGGCTGCTGCAGCAAGCGCGGCCCGCCCTGCTTGGCCGAGTGGTTGACGATGATGCGGCCTTCCGTGCCATATAGCTCGGTGACGTGCGCCGTCGTGTCGTTTTGGGTGAAGCGGTGGCAGAAGTGCGTGCCGGTAACGCCGTTCTCCCACTCCATCGCAGCCGTGATGTGCTCGCCGATGATGGTGCCCGCACCCCAGACGCGGTGCGCGTCGGCGGGTGTCGCGCTTTGGCCTCCAGAGACGGCGACGGCGCTGACGGCCTTGCAGCGGCCGGCAAAGAGGATGTCGTTGTTGAGGATGTGGGTATCTTGGTGGATCAGCTCGAACCCGCCGTAGTAGCCCTTGCCGGCGCTATGGATGTACCGTAGCTCACCGATGCGGCCTTCCCGATAGGCCTTCAGCGCGGCTTTGACGTGGATGCCGACGCCGCCCTGATGGTGGACGGCGACGCGAGAGCCCTTCTCCGTGGCCTTGGCGATCAGTGCATCGGCCTGGATGAGATCGAGGGTCATCGGCTTCTCGACATCAATGTGGACGCCGTGCTCCAGAACGCGCATGGACAGGGGGTAGTGCAACTCGGTGGCCGTGGGGATAGCCACGATGTCGGGCTGCGTTTCCTCGATCATCTTGTCGAGGTCGGTGTAGCGGGCAGAGGTCGGTACGCCTAACTCGTCGCCGAGGGTATTGAACCGCTCGGGAATCAGATCGCAGAGGCCGACGACCTCGGTTCGGGGATGGGAGTAGTAGCCTCGCGCTGCGGCGGTGCCGCGCCCACGGCAGCCTAGGATCGCCACACGATACGTCTTCACGTTCACTTCCTCCAGTTGTGCTATGGGGGCGCGGCGGCCGGGCCGCGCTCGTTGTGCCAGGGAGCATAACAGAGGGTGGATACGGGGGAGGGGGAGCTGGCCCCCCTATGGTCCCCCCGTTGCGACGGGGGGACGTGGATTCCCGCTTGCGCGGGAAGGACGGGTGATGCGATGGTCTCCCGGCGCGGGAAGGATAGATCAGCCAGCAGGGATGGCGGGGGAGGCGTGGGCGATGGCTGGCAGGGGGGCCGTGCCAGGACGTATAATGGCTGCGTGATGTTCCGATTTCTGGTGCATATCTGTGTAGGCGCGGCGGAGGTAGTTCCGGGCGAATAGCGTTGCATATGTAGAAGAGCGCCGACCGCGGCTCGGAACTGACCTGAGTATCCGATCCGCGGTTTTTTGTTGCCCTGAATACAAGCTGGAAATGGGAGGAACCAGGTGCTCACACTCAAGGACATTCGGTACTTCTGGGGACCGCAACCCGTACTCGACGGTGTTTCGCTGTTCGTCGGTCGCGGTGAAAAGGCCGGGCTGGTGGGCGCAAACGGCGCTGGGAAGACGACGCTACTACGGATTGCCGCCGGAGAAATCGGGCCGGACGGCGGCAGCGTGGGGCGCCCGAAGCGGACGGGGTATCTGCCGCAGGAGCCGGACGTGTCGGCGGACTTCCCGGCGACGGCGTCGGTGCGGGACGTGGTGGTGTCGGCCAGCCCGACGGCGGCGCTCGCGCAGCAATTGGCGGCGGCCGAGCAGCGGCTCGCCACGACAACCGGACCGGCGCTGGAGGAGGCGGTGGAGGAGTACAGCCGTCTGGAGGAAGCGTACCGCACAGCCGACGGCTACCAAGTCGAGGCCGAGGCCGCGATTGTCCTACGGGGCCTGGGCCTAGGCCATATCGAGCTGGACCGGCAGATCGGCCGGCTGTCCTCCGGCGAGCGCACCCGCCTGGAGATGGCGCGGATACTGGCGAGCGGCGCCAGCCTGCTGATGCTCGACGAGCCAACCAACCACCTGGACGTGGATGGAACGCGCTGGCTGATGGAGTTCTTGGCGCGGACGGAGGCGGCCGTGCTGCTGGTGTCGCACGACCTGCGCCTGTTGGATCAGTCCATCTCGCGCGTGTTCGACCTCGACGTGCAGACGCGCCAGATCGAGGAGTTCAAGGGCACGTACAGCAACTACTTGGCGTGGAGCGAGGAGCGCAAGGCGACGCTGGCCAAGACCCGTACCCGCCAGATCAAGCAGATTGACCGCTTGCAGACCTTAGCCGACAAGTGGAGAAAGAAGACCGAGGTGATGGCGCGGCGCGCCAAGGTCTTCGACCGGCGCATTGCGCGGATGAAGGAGGAGGTCGTAGATGTGCCGACCGAGGCCCGCGGTCTGGGACTGCACTTCCCACCGGCACCGCGCAGTGGCCGGGTGACGCTGCGGGCCATTGGGCTTCGCAAGCGGTACGGCCGCAACGCCGTTCTGAGCGGGACCAGCTTCGTGGTAGAGCGTGGCCAGCGGCTGGCGGTGATCGGGGTGAACGGCGCGGGCAAATCCACGCTGCTGAACATTCTCGCCGGGCGGCTGCGGGGCGACGCAGGAACGTTCACGTTGGGTCATCAGGTGAAGCTGGGGCACTTCGCGCATGGGTTGGAACGGGACACGGCGGAGCTCACGCCCTACGAATACCTCCAGCCGCTCGTATCCGGTGGAGAGCGGGAAATCCGTTCGACGCTGGCGGGGCTGCTGCTCGGCGAGGACCACGCCTTCCGGCCCGTAGCGACGCTCTCTTCCGGGGAGCGGGCGCGGCTGGGGATCGCCAAGCTGATGCTCGAACGGCACAACCTGCTGCTGCTCGACGAGCCGAATAGCAACCTCGATATTCGCACGCGCGAGTGGCTGCTGGAGGCACTCGACGAGTACCGTCCTACGCTGGTCGTCGTGTCCCATGATCGGGACTTTGTGGCGGGACTGCGCCCGGACCGGGTGCTGCTGATGCCGGGCGAGCGGCATGAGGCGTTCCGGGCAGACCACCTGCGGCTCGTGGAGCTGGAGTAGGGGGAGGATGGCTGGCCCCCTCCCTGGCCCTCCCCCGTCCCGACGGGGGAGGGGATTGTCCTCACCCTCGGCCGCCGCCCTGGCAGGGTAGGGGAGTCTGGGCGGCGGCCGGGGGCTACGAATAGGCCTGGATGGCGGCTTGCGCCGCAGCGACGGTGCTGGCCCCCCTATGGTCCCCCCGTTGCGACGGGGGGACGGGCGCAGCATGCTGCGCCCCTACGGCTTGGCCCGTACCTCCAGTCAGCAGGGGAACGGGGGTATGGTATGCTGCGTCGCTCGCAGCGGGGCGTATACTATGCGGTCAGGAAGGCGCCATGTGGGGGTATGGTCGGTCTGCGATGAGTGCTCCTACGATTTCAGGCGATAGTGGGAAAAGAAGATGAAGATAGGAGTGGTGGGGTTGATGCCCCGCACGGCCGCGGAGGTCACGCCGGCCACGGCGGCGCGACTGCGCGAGCACGGATTCAGCGCGGCGCGTTGGGACCAGGCCGATCCACTGGCCGGCAACCACGACGAGCTGCGCCACGTGCGGACGGTGCTGGAGGACGGGGGCGTGCAGATTGCCCAGTCCGCGACGCGCAACAGGGACCTGGTAGCGGCCGATGAAGGCCAGCGGCAGCAAGGAATCCGGGAGATGCAGGCCGCCTGTCGCGGGGCCAGAGTGCTCAACTCCAATAACCTGTACGTGCGGCCCGGCAGCCTGAACCCGGCCGGCTCGTGGACGCCGCACCCGGAGAACACGCGGGTCTCGACCATTGAGCGCCTGGTGGATTCCTTGCGCGAGATCAGCAAGGCGGCGGAGGATGAAGGGGTGCTGATGGCATTGGAGGGGGCGGCCGTGTCGCCGCTGCCGACCTCGGAAGCGATGCGCGACGTGATCGAGGCGGTCGGGTCGCCGGCGCTGCGCTTCAACACGGACCCCGTGAACTTCGTGGGCTGTGTGGAAGACATGTGGAACACCTCATCGCTCGTGAATCGCATGTTTGACGTCTGCGGCCCGTATGTGTTGTGCGGCCATGCCAAGGACATTCGGTACGAGAACACGGTGACGGTGCGGTTTAACGAGTGCATCATCGGCGAGGGGCTGATGGACCAAGTGACCTACCTGCGCCGGTTTCAGGAGTGCTGTCCGGACGGCTATATGCTGATCGAGCACTTGGCGGACAAGGACGTGCCGCAGGCCAAGCGGGCGCTGGACGCGGCGCTGGCGGAGGCGGGGTTGGAGTGGGACGAGTAAGGCGTCAATGGGGGGCTGGCCCCCTCCCTGGCCCTCCCCCGTCCCGACGGGGGAGGGGATAGATGGTGCTTCCTGCTTGGCCCTCGGCCGTGGCGATGGGGGAGGGGATAGACGGTGCTTCCTGCTTGGCCCTCGGCCGTGGCGATGGGGGAGGGGATAGACGGTGCCCCCTTCTTGGCCCTTGGCCGTGGCGATGGGGGAGGGGATAGGCAGTGCCTCCTGCTTGGCCCTTGGCCGTGGCGATGGGGGAGGGGATAGATGGTGCCTCCTGCTTGGCCCTTGGCCGTGGCGATGGGGGGGCGTGGATTCCCGCTTGCGCGGGAATGACGAGTTATGCAAGGGGCTGCTATGGGAACGCAGCATGTCGCTAGGGTAGTTAAGGGAGGCAAGGTGTGATGGAGCAATCCGAGGGAGGCGCGGGCGCGGGCCGTCTGGGCGGCAAAGTGGTGGTCGTCACGGGTGGCGCGCGGGGGATCGGTGGTGCGACGGCGCGGGTCGCGGCGGAGCAAGGCGCGAGCGTGGTGATCGGCGACGTATTGGAGACCGAGGGCGAGGAAACGGCGGCCGCCATTACGGCCGCTGGCGGGCGCTGCCTGTTCGTCAAGACGGACGTGAGCCAGGAGCAGGACTGCGTGCGCTTGATGGCGGCGGCCGTCGAGCAGTACGGTCGGCTTGATTCGCTCATTGCCTGCGCGGGCATCCTGTGGGGCGCGTTTAAAGATGTAGATGAACTGGATGTCGAAACCTTCGGGCACGTGATGGACGCGAACGTCCAGGGCATGTTCCTGTCGGTGAAACATGCGGCGCCGCACATCAAGGCCGGCGGCGGTGGAGTCATCCTCTGTCTGTCGTCCGGCGCCGGTGTGCGGGGCGGTAGCTCCTCGGTCGCCTACGGGACGAGCAAGGCCGCGGTGCATGGCTTGACCTACGTGGTCCAGCCGCAACTGGCGCGCCACAACATCCGGGTTCACGCCATCTGCCCCGGCGGCATTGCGACGCCGCTGAAGCTGCAGAACGTGGCCGACGGCGCCCGCAGCGAGGGGCGCTCACCGGAGGAAGCGGTCGCCTCGGCCCGGCTCGGCGACCCGGCGGGGGTGGGGAAGATTTTGGCGTGGCTGGTTTCGGATGAGGCCGACTACGTGCGGGGCACGGTCTCTACGCGGTGAGGGGGGCCTAGAGCCGGCGTCTTCCCTGATGAAGATTGACAACTTGATTAGGTAGTGGTCTGGCCCCCTCCCTCACCCTCCCCCGTCCCGACGGGGGAGGGAACCTGCACCCGGCCCCTACGGAGCGGGGGTAGGGCTGGGGAAGGGGGTGGTGCCCCACCACCTGAATTAAGTTGGCAACTCTCACCAGGGAAGGGGAGTCTGGGCAGTGGGCGGCCGCAATCCAAGCCGGCCGGGCGGCGACGCATGGCCCTGGGTTGCGGCTTGCGTCGCAATGGCGAGGGCCTGGGCGCGATGAATCGCGCCCCTACAAAAAACCTACCCTTGTCGGCCCCGTCCCCCTGCGAAGCGAGGGGGACGGGGGCCTCACGACGGCGCAGGTGGTCAGCCACTTGCGGTCTCCCCGCTGCGGCGGGGGGGCGGGGGCTATGACGGATCGGCACAGGTCTACAGGGGCTTGAACGTCGGCATATCGCTGGGCAATGCTCCTTGCTCGTCATGGGCGGCGGGCGGTGGCGGGTCGTCCATGTACTGGGCCGCTTCATCGAGTAACTGAAACAGGGCGTTCTCTTCTTCCGGGGCCAGTGCCTGCCGGTCCCTGAGTAGGCGCCGCAATACATCCAGGGCGCGGCCGACGGCGGTGAGCGTGTCGAGCTGCGTGTGGCGCTGCCGGCGCCGGACGGCGGCACCACGGCGGCGGTGGCGCTGGCGCCGCGCGGGCGGTTGCCCGGGGGCTACGACGCGCCGGATCAGGAGTTGGAGCAGGCGGACTTCGGCAGCGAGCACCGGCTCTTGGTCGGTTTGGGTGAGCTGTTGCACCTCCTCGGCGGTATACGTGCGGCCGTACAGGTCGTGGGTTGGCTCCTGGTCGGTTTGGCTCAACTGTGGCACCTCCTTGGTGGTATATGCCCGGCCATACGGGTCGTGGGCCGGCGGGGTGGGTGGCGTGACGAGGGTTGGGCGTGGCCCGGCGGTAGGTCCGCGATGGGAGCTAGCGGGACCCGGTGCCGGGGGCAAGACGTGGGAGGCGTCGGCGGCCGCGGCGATGGCGACCACGGCGCGCGGACGATCAGCACCCGGCGCCTGGGCCAGGGTGGCCCAGGGTACGTCCTGATCCGGCGCCTGTGGGGTGGCGCGCGGGCGGTCAGGCCGCACCGCGCCAGCTGGCACGATGTGGGGTCGCTCCTGACCCGGCGCCGTTTGCGCGGGATGGGGCCGGCCAGAGGCCGACACCCGCCGCGCGGCGCACGGACGGTTATGATCCGGCGCCCGGGCCGAGGTAGCCCGGGGTACACCATAACCCGGCGCCTGTGGGGTGGCGCACGGACGGTCAGGCCACGCCGCGCCAGCTGGCACGATGTGGGGTCGCTCCTGACCCGGCGCCGTTTGCGCGGGATGGGGCCGGCCAGAGGCCGACACCCGCCGCGCGGCGCACGGACGGTTATGATCCGGCGCCCAGGCCGAGGTGGCCCGGGGTACATCATAACCCGGCGCCTGTGGGGTGGCGCGCGGACGGTCAGGCCGTACCGTGCCAGATAGCACGGTGCGGGGTCGCTCCTGACCCGGCGCCCTCGGCGTGGTGGCGCTGCCACCGCTGGTGGCCGGCATGCTGCGGAGACGGCTCCCCTCCGGGGCAACGGGATGTGCTCCAGACTGGTCTTGCATACGTGCCAACCCTCGTCAATGAGGGGATATTGGGGGCGTGGGGGAGAGGACAACGGGGGTGGGCCTCACCCCTGCTCTGATGAAGGGTGCGAACTTGATTTGGGTATATGGGCTGGCCCCCTCCCTCACCCTCCCCCGTTGCGACGGGGGAGGGAACCTGGTCCCGGCCCCTGCGGAGTGGGAGGACGGGGATTGCGGCTGGCGCGGGGGGACGGGCGCAACATGTTGTAGCCCTCTACGTGCTGCGGGCCTCCTACCATCGCCTGGCTCCATCCGCGCGGCTTTGGCCGGTCACCCAGCCCCTGCTCTGATGAAGGTTGCGGACTTGGTTAGGGATATGGTCTGGCCCCCTCCCTCACCCTCCCCCGTCGCGACGGGGGAGGGAACGGCCCGTCTCCCGGCGGAGTGGGGGGACGGGGATTGCGGCTGGCGCGGGAATGGAGGGGCGGACCGCTGCGCTAACTGTTGACGCGCAGCGGGGACAAGCGTATAGTGTAGTTGAACCATTTAATGGCAGTGCCGATCTCAGGGGCGAGGGCACGGCTGGCCTCACGCTGAGTGTGGTATGGGGTAAGGCGAGGTCGGCCGGTCTGCTGTTGGTGGGGAAGGGGGGCGGCAATGGCAGTGATGACTCGGCGGCAGGGCCTCGGCGGTGGTGTGGCGCTCAGCGCCGGCTTGCTGGCCGCGGCGTGCGATGTGTTTGGTGGTGGCGGCGAGGTGGCTCCTGACGCTCCCCAGGAAACCCGGCCAGCCATCGCCAAGCCGCCAGGCTCAGACCTGCCCCGCCAGACCCAGCGACAGATCCCCGTCCTGGTGCGTTTCGTCCCATCCGGATTCGGTCCGCTCACTGTGGACCAGTTCCACGAGTACACGGCGCCGTTCACCGAGGCACACCCACACCTGGCCATCGAGTGGCAAGACTGGAGATACCTCCCGGAATTTCGGGAGGCGTTCCGGGAGGCTATTGCTACCGGCCAAGCCGGGGACATCATGCAGGACATTGTGCATCTCCCTTGGTGGCTCGGCGATTCCGCTCCGCAGCTGGTCGCGCAGGGGGCACTGCTGGGGCTGAACCAACTCATCCGGCGCGATGGCTACGACCTCACCGACTTCTGGCCGGGCTGTCTGGAGCGCAGCACCTGGCGTGGCGACCTGTACGCGCTGCATACCCATGCGGATACGCAGCTCGTGTTCTACAACCAGAACCTGTTGACCGCGGCCGGTGTGTCTGCGCCGCCGAGCGATTGGACCTGGCAGGGACTGCTCGACCGTGCCCGTGAGCTGACCCGCCACCAGGGAGGGAAACCCGTCTACGGGTTTGCGCTCAGCCATGACTACATACCCCAGGAGGGAATGGTGGGGAGTTATCTTAGCTACCCGGCGACGATTCCCTGGATCTGGGCGAATGGTGGCGACCTCGTGGACGCGGACCTGACCAAGAGCTTGGTGGACGAGCCGCCGGCGCGGGAGGCGCTGGAGTGGCTCTTCGAGCAGCGTGATACCCATGCCGTGTGGCCGAGCGCCGACGAGGTGAGTGGGGATGAGCTGTTCAAGATTGGTCGGCTGGCAATGCTTCATGCCGCTCGCAGCTTCGCGGGCACGTTGATTGTCCCGCAAGCCCAATACGGGCTGAAGTACGGCCTCGCTGCCGCTCCCCATGGCCCGGTTAAGCCGGCCAACTGGCTCTTCGCCGCGCGATGGGCCTTCCATCTGGGTGCTGCGACCAACGTGCCGGACGAAGCCTGGACCTTCCTCCGCTGGTGGGCCGGGGAAGAGGCGCAGCGGGCCTTCCAGCAGGGCACCGCCCAAAAAGGCCCCAAGCTGACCTTCCCCAACATGCCACCACCGGCGCGACGCTCGGTCGCGCAGTCGGTGGCGCCCTGGTTTGGTGGCGAGCCACTCCTGGCGGCGCTGGAGCACGCGCGTGCTCTGCCGCTGCATCCGGCGCGCGCGAAGCTGCTCCTAGCCTACGAAGAGGGGCTGGCTCCGGTGTGGGAGGGCACGCAGTCGGTGGCGGTGGCGACGGCGGCAATCGCCAAGGCGCAGAACGCTATTCTCGCGGGGTAGACTGTGGTGGCCCCCCTATGGTCCTCACAAGGGTAGGTTTTTGTGTCGGAGCGGATGGGACCTCACCCCCGACCGGCCAAAGCCGCACGGATGGGGCCAGGTGGGGGCCATGAACCGCCCTGGATTGCGGCCTACGCCGCAATGACGAGCGCCTGGGCGCGATGAATCGCGCCCCTACAGTTCGACTCCCCCCGGTCCCCTTCATTGTGCAGCGATTGACGCTGCGTGCTCACTCCTGCAATAATCGCAATCACGGTTAAACCGGTCATAGTGGTGTAGTGCCTGTTTAGCCAAGAGGAGGGTCTATGGGGAACGGGCACGTCGTAGACCGTTCCTTCCGGCGCCAATTGCAGGAAGGTAGCCGCTTGGCGGCGTTGGCGGTGCGCCTGGCCTGGCGGGCGGGTGCGCTGTTCGTCGTCGGTATCGTGGCCCTACTCGTGGTCCAGGCGGCGCTCTCCCCCTTGCAGCTGGTGCTCACCCGCGCGGTCATTGACCGGGCCGCCGTAGACCTGGGCCTGCTGGCTGAGGCCGGTGCGTTCGTCGCCCGACTGCCCCTCGGTGCCTGGATCGTACTGGCCGTCGTGGCCGTCGCGGTCGGTCAGCTGATCCAACCCTTCTCAACCACCTTGCAAAGCCAGGCGGGGGATCGCCTGACCGGCTACGTGACGGAGCAGCTGATCCGCGCCGCCAATCGCTGGCATGGCCTCGCACGCTTCGAGGACCCGGCGCTGGCCGATGACCTCGCACGCTCCCGCCGCAATGCCTCGGAGAGCGGCCTGGAGTTGACCACCAACGGAGCGCAGGCCGTGCTGGTGGTGTTCACGGCCAGCGGGTTGGTGCTGGTGCTGGCCGGTCTGCATCCGCTCCTGCCCCTCGTGTTGGTCCTTGCGACCCTGCCCCAAGTCGCTCGGCAGTGGAACTTCGAGGATCGCATGGGCAGCCACCTGTATGCCCAGACGGAGAAAACACGTCAACTGTTGTACATGCGCGACGTGACGCTGAGGCCGGCACTGGCCAAGGACGTGCATCTGTATGCCCTTGGACCCTTTTTCACGCAGCGGTATGCCGACATCGTCGCCCGCACGATGAACCTGCTCAACCAAGCGCGCCGCGGTCTCGCGCCACCCATGGCCCTCGCCAGCGCCCTCGCCGCCCTCGCGACCGGGGCGGTGTACGGCTACGTCGTGTGGCTGGTCGCCACGGGTCAGGGCACCCCGGGCGACCTGGCGCTCTACGGGGGTGCGGCGGCGCTGCTGCAGCAACAGGTGCGAGAGCTGGGTCTTAACATCAGCTACCTGCCCCGGGCGCTTAACTTCCTCCCGGCGTTCTACCGGGTGCTCGAAGCGCCGCCCGACCTGCCGGTGCCGGCTTCACCCCGCTCTATGCCACCGTCTATCCGGGAAGGCATCACCTTCGAGCGGGTCGCGTTCACCTATCCCGGTCGGTCCGAGCCGGTGCTGCACGACCTCTCGCTGCACCTGGGGCGGCACGAGTCGGTGGCGCTGGTGGGCCGCAATGGCGCCGGCAAGACCACACTCGTCAAGCTACTGCTCCGGCTCTACGACCCGACCGAGGGGCGTATCCTGCTCGATGGCATTGACCTGCGAGAGTTCGACCCGACCGATCTGCGCCAGCAGATGGGGGTGATCTTTCAAGACTTCGTGCGCTACGAGTTGACCGCCGGGGAGAATATCGGCCTGGGTCAGGTCGAGGCGCTGTCTGATAGTGACCGGCTGCACACCGCCGCGGCCAGCGCCGGCGCCGACACCCTGCTCCGGCAGCTGCCACAGGGCTTGGACACCCAACTGGGGCGCGAGTTTGGTGGTCGCGAGCTGTCCGGCGGCGAGTGGCAGAAGCTGGCGCTGGCGCGCGCCTTCGTGCGCGATTGCGCGCTCCTCGTGCTGGACGAGCCGACGGCGGCGCTCGACGTGCAGACCGAGTACGAGGTGTACCAGCGCTTTCAGGAGCTGACCCGCGACCGCACGACGTTGCTCATCAGTCATCGCCTCTCGACGGTGCGGATGGCCGACCGCATCCTCTACCTGGCCGACGGTCGGATTCAGGAAGCCGGCACGCACGCCGCCCTCCTGACCAAAGACGGCGAGTATGCCCGTCTCTACCGACTGCAAGCCGCCCAATATGCGGAGCAAGAGGGTGAGGATGCTTGACTACGGTCGGTTGCTGGCCCTCGGCCTAACCAGCTGCCCTCACCCCGGCCCTCTCCCGCGGGGAAAGGGGGTGGATTCCCGCTTACGCGGGAATGACGAGGGGATGGCCCCCTATGGTCCCCCCGTCGCGACGGGGGGACAGGCGCAGCAGCGGTTGCATGCGCCCCTACGGCTTGGCCCGTACTTACCCCAGTCAGGGAGGGCGAGGCAGTGACATGAAACGGGTGAGGGCAGTCCTGGTACGTCTCAGGAGGGGATTTGCGTCGCTGCTGGCTGACCTGCGGTCGCTTGGACGTGGTCTCCTGCTGGTCGGCAGCGGCACGCCCAGAGCGGCCACGGTGCATGTGGCGCTCGTGCTCCTGATGGCGCTGCTGCCGGTGCTCCAAGTGTGGCTGACCAAGCTGCTGCTGGATACCGTGACTGCCGGTGCCGGAGGCGTGACCGCGGCCGTCAACTGGGCCATGACTCTGGCCGCCGTCTATGCCCTGACCCTCGTCGTGCCGGCTGCGCTGACTCCGGTGCAGCGCGTCCTCTCGGCATGGATCGAAGAGCGCGCCGTTGCCGAGCTTGACAGTCGTCTGATCCGGGCGGGTACGCGGCTGGCGGATCTGGTGCGTCTCGAGCGTCCGGCCTTTCAAGACCGGCTACGGCTCGTGCGCCGGGCGGCCTCCCACGACCTGCCCCGGCTCATCCCGCTCATAGAGACGGGCGCCGGCCCCCTCCTATCCTCGGTCGGCCTGTTGCTCCTGCTGGCCTTATTGCATCCGCTGCTGCCGGTGGTCCTCGCCGTAGTCAGCGTGCCCCACTTTGTAGTTGAGTATCGCATGAACCGCCTCCAGTATCAGGCGATGGCCCAGCAGTCGCGGCCGGCCCGCGAGATGGACTATTGTGCTGCCGTCACCACCCAGCCGGCGGCGGCCAAGGAAGTGCGCGTCTTTGGGCTAGGGGACTTTTTCTTGCAGCGCTTCCGCGAAAGACGGGACGCAGCACTAGCAGAAATGACCCGCGTGCGGCTGTTGCAGCTGAAGATGTCCACGGTGTTCACTGGTGCCTATGCACTCGTCCTCGCCGGCGGCTTCTGGTACGTCGCGGCGCAGGCGGGCGCGGGGCAGTTGACCCTGGGTGACCTGGCGCTCTATCTGGGCGTGGTGACGCAGGCCCAGAGCTTTGCCACGCGCATGTCGGAGTGGTTCGGGATGTTCTACGGCGTGCTCGCGCGGCTGCGCGCATTCTTCGATTTCTTGGACCAGGCGCGACCGGCTATCAAGCTCCCTCCACGAGGGCAGGACCGGCCAGCCCCCACCTTGCTGGAGCAGGGAGTTGCGCTGCATGAAGTCGGCTTCCGCTATCCCGAGAGCACCCAGGCCGTGCTCGACGACGTGAGTGTGGTACTGCCGGCGGGCCGGGTCACGGCGCTGGTCGGGGCCAATGGTGCCGGCAAGAGCACGCTCGTCAAGCTACTCACCCGCATGTACGACCCGGATATGGGCACCATCCTGCTCGATGGCGCTCCCCTCCACGAGTACGACCTGGCTGCCTGGCGCCGCCAGATTGCCGTTGTCTACCAAGACTTTGCCCAGTTTGCCCTGACCTTCCGCGAGAACATCGCGGTTGGCGCCTACGCGACCGATGCTGGACCAGGCCGTGTTGAGCAGGCCGCGCAGTGGGCCGGTGCCGACGAGATCGCGGCCCAGCTGCCGCAGGGCTACGACACCGGGTTGACGCGACAGTTCGGGGGTGGCGTCGAGTTGTCGGGCGGGGAATGGCAGAAGGTGGCGCTGGCGCGGGGGTTTGTGCGTGACGCGGCGCTGGTGATCCTCGATGAGCCGACGGCGGCGCTGGATGCCGAGGCGGAGTACCGGCTGTTCGAGCAATTCCGCGAACTGGTGCGGGGCAAGACGGCGCTCATCATCAGCCACCGCTTTTCGACGGTCCGGATGGCAGACTATATCGTGGTACTGGATGAGGGCCGGATAATCGAGGCCGGCAGCCATGCCGTGCTGGTGGCGCAAGGCGGGCGCTACGCCACGCTCTACGAAATGCAGGCTGGGCGCTATCGGTAGCCGTCGGCTATCAGCGGTCAGCGATCAGCCATCAGCGTTTCCACCTCGGCAACTACTTTCGTGTCAAGCTGCTGGCCCCCCTATGGTCCCCCCGCTGCGGCGGGGGGACGGGCGCAGCACCGTGCAGCGATTGACGCTGTGTGTTCTCTCCTGCAATAATCGCAGTCACAGTTAAACCGATCAAAGCAGTGCTGAAGCGTCTGTCAACCGTAAGGAGGGCCGATGGCGACCGGCCGCGGCGAGGACCGCTCCTTCCGGCGGCGGCTATACGAGAGTAGCCGCTACTCGGCTTTGGCGGTCCGTCTGGCCTGGCGGGCCAGCCCGGTGTTGCTGCTGGCTATCCTGTTATTGCTGGGATTGCAGGCGCTTCTGTCTCCACTTCAACTGGCCCTTTCGCGGGCCATCATAGATCGTGCTGCTCTTGACCTGGGACTGCTCTCAGGCGATCAGGGGTTGGTGACTCGGTGGCCGCTCGCCGTCTGGATTGTACTCGCGGCAGTAGCCGTGGTCGTGAGTCGGCTGATCCAGCCGTTTGCCGTGACCTTTGAGGCGTTGGTCGGCGACCGGCTCACCGGGTACGTCACGGCCCAGCTCATTGCAGCGGCCAATCGCTGGCAGGGCCTGGCCCGCTTCGAGGACCCTGCCTTCGCGGACGACCTTGAGCGCGCTCGCACCCAGGCTGCCACCAGTGGGAGCGATCTCATCCTCTACGGCACCCGCGCCGCCCTAGCGTTGTTCACCGCCATGGGCTTGTCGCTGGTCCTGGCCAGCGTTCACCTGCTCGCCCCGCTGCTAATCGTCGGCGCAACGCTGCCGCGGACCATGCGGCAGTTCGAGTACGCCAATCGTGTCTGGGACCGTCTCTATCGGCAGACGCCCGATGCCCGACGCCTGGAGTACAGCCGCGAAGTGCTCTTGATGCCCGACCCAGCCAAGGACATCCGCCTGTACGGGCTAGGCTCCTTCTTCCGGGCGCGCTACGCTGCCATCTTCGAGCGTACCATCGCGCTGGTGGACCGCCTGCGCCGCCAGCTGCTGCGCCGCGTGTTGCCCGCTACGGCCGTGGCCCCCTTAGCCGCGGGTGCCATCTATGTTTACGTTGTTTGGCTGATTATCCAGGGCGAGCGGACCGTTGGCGATCTTGCCCTCTACGGTGGTGCGGCCACCATGTTGCAGGCGCAGCTGCTCAGTCTGGGTGTCGAGATCGGCTTTCTGCCACGGGTGTTCCACTATCTACCCAGCCTGTTTCGCATCCTAGAGGCCCCGCCGGACCTACCGCTGCCGGCTCATCCCCGGCCCGCACCCCGTGCCTTCCGCGAGGGCATCGTCTTCGAGCGCGTGGCCTTCAGCTACCCTGGCAATCCCACCCCGGTGCTGCACGATGTCTCCTTCCAGATCGCACCCGAGGAGAGTGTGGCCCTGGTGGGCCGCAACGGCGCCGGCAAAACCACCCTCGTCAAGCTCCTCCTGCGGCTCTACGACCCCACGAAGGGACGCATCCTGTTGGATGGTGTTGATCTGCGCGACTACGATCTGGAGGGTTTGCGCCGGCAGATGGGCGTGATCTTCCAGGACTTTGTGCGCTTCGAGTTGACCGCGGGGGAGAACATCGGCTTGGGACAGGTCGAGGCGCTCGCTGATAGCGAACGTCTGTACACCGCCGCCGCCAGGGCCGGCGCCGACACGCTGCTCCGGCAGTTGCCGCAGGGCCTGGACACCCAACTGGGGCGCGAGTTCGGCGGTCGTGAGCTGTCCGGCGGCGAGTGGCAGAAGCTGGCGCTGGCGCGCGCCTTTGTGCGGGACTGCCAACTCCTGGTGCTCGACGAGCCGACCGCCTCGCTCGATGTGCAGACCGAGTACGAGGTGTACCAGCACTTTCACGAGCTGACCCGGGGCCGTATGACGGTCCTAATCAGCCATCGCTTCTCGACGGTGCGGATGGCCGACCGCATCCTCTACCTGGCCGACGGTCGTATCCAGGAAGCCGGCACGCACGCGGACCTCCTAGCCCACGACGGCGAATACGCGCGGCTCTACCGGCTCCAAGCCGCCCGGTACGTCGGTGTGGAGTCGGTGACGCCGGAGGTGGGGAGATGAGCGCGTCGCTGCCTCCCGTCATGGCCGCTTGGCGGAAGCGGCTCAACCGCGTGGCGCAGCAACTCCCGGAGCGTCTGCGCGTCTGGCTGCGCGGCCTCGCCATCGTCGTCACCGCCGCCGGCGGAGCCGCGGCGCTCTATGTGGCTCTGCTCAGTGTCCTCGCGCTCCTGCCGATGGTGCAGGTCTGGCTGGGAAAGCTCATCGTGGACCGCCTGGTGGGCAGCGCAGCCGCCGGGCCTGACGTCAGCGGCGCGCTGCTGTTGGCCGGACTTTATGTGTTGGCGCTGGCCATACCGGAGGTCCTGGAGCCGGTCCAGCGCGTACAGATTACCTGGCTTGAGGATCGCGCGACGGCCGCGGTTGATGACCGGCTGATGGAGGCCGGAGCGCGGCATGTGGACCTCGTAGACATTGAACGACCCGCCTTCCAGGACCACGCCCGCCTGGCGCAGGAAGCCGCCCGGCGGCTGATGCGGGCGTTTAGCCTGCTGCACAACCTCAGCGGCCTCTTCACCGTCGCCGGTGTCTGCCTATTGCTCTTGCAGCTGCATCCGCTACTCCCAGTGGTCCTGCTGGCGGCCATGGTGCCCCACCTGTGGGCGGAGGAACGCCTCAACCGGGAACGGTGGAGTGCAATGCAAGAACGCTCGCGCGCGGCGCGTGAAGGGGACTACTGCGCCCGCATCACCTTGGCGCCGGCCGCCGCGAAGGAGGTGCGCGTCTTCGGCTTAGGCGACTTCTTCTTGCAGCGCTTCGACACCCGCTTTGCCGTGGCCTTGTCCGAGTTCCGTCGCATCCGCTGGGCGGCGCTGCGTCTGTTGGTCGCATTTGGCGGGTTACATGCGCTGGCGCTGGCCGGCGGGTTCTGGTACGTCGCGGCCCAGGCCAGCGCCGGCCGGCTCACGCTCGGCGACATCGCGCTCTATCTTGGCGCGGTCGTCCAGGTCGAGAGAACGCTCATGACTATGCCGGTATGGTTTGGCCAGCTTTCCGATCTGCTTCTGCGTCTACGGGCACTGTTTACGCTGCTGGATCGTGCTGGCCCGCGGATCGCCGTGCCCCTGCCGGGCGAGGGCCGGCCGGCGCCGGCCTTGCTGGAGCAGGGCGTTGCGCTGCAGCAGGTGGGCTTTCGCTATCCGGAGAGTACCCAAGCCGTGCTCACCGACGTGAGCGCCGTGCTACCGGCGGGCCGGGTCACGGCGCTGGTCGGGGCCAACGGCGCCGGCAAGAGCACCCTCGTCAAGCTGCTCACCCGCATGTACGACCCCGATACGGGCGCCATCCTGCTCGACGGTATTCCTCTCCACGAGTATGATCTGGAATCCTGGCGCCGCCGGATTGCCGTCGTCTATCAGGACTTTGCCCAGTTTGCGCTGACCTTCCGCGAGAACATCGCGGTCGGCGCCTACGCGGCCGGTAATGGGAAGGGACGTATCGAGCAGGCCGCGCAGTGGGCCGGCGCGGACGAGATCGCAGCCAAGCTGCCACACGGCTACGCTACCGAGCTAACGCGCCGGTTCGCGGGTGGCGTGGAGCTGTCGGGGGGCGAATGGCAGAAGGTGGCGCTGGCGCGGGGGTTTGTGCGCGACGCGGCGCTGGTGATCCTGGATGAGCCGACGGCGGCGCTGGATGCGGAGGCGGAGTACCGGCTGTTCGAGCAGTTCCGCGAGCTAGTGCTGGGCAAGACAGCGTTGATTATCAGCCATCGGTTCTCGACGGTGCGGATGGCGGACCATATCGTGGTACTGGACGAGGGGCGGGTGGTGGAAGCGGGCAGCCATGCCGCGCTGGTGGCGCAAGGCGGACGCTACGCCACGCTCTACGAAATGCAGGCCGGGCGTTATCGGTAGCGCCTCCCCTGACGGCGTCGTTCTCCGGTGTGCCGGAAGGCCATGCAGGCGAGGCCTTCACGTTCATGGTATCGTTCAGCGGACCGTCCCGATGAGCGACGTGACTATGCAGGATAGGGTGCTCAGCGTGACGGCCGGGGCGGTATGGACGCGGGACGGCAAACCAGCCTATAGCGTACCGGGAGAGAGAGATCATGCGGCGGTGGCCTGAGCGGATTCTTGTGTTCGGCTTGATGGCGGTCCTGACGCTGCCCGTGTTGGCCTGTGGCGGGGACGAAGACGTCTTCAGGGTCGGGGTAATGGAATCGCTTACGGGAGCTGGCGAGACCTACGGTACGGTCGCGAATCAGGCCAAGCAGATGGCCGCGGACGAGATCAACGCCGCGGGTGGCGTCAATGGGCGCAGGCTGGAGTTGGTCGTCGAGGACTCCCAGTGCAATGCCCAGAGTGCGATCACGGCGTACAAGAAGCTGACCGAAGTGGAGGACGTGAAGATCATCCTGGGGACGTCGTGCAGCGGCGCAATGCTCGGCGCCGCTCCGCTGGCGGAGGCCGACGGCGTGATCCTGTTCTCCGGACTGGCGAGCAGCCCGGACATAGCCCAGGCGGGCGACTACATCTTCCGCACCCAGATCAGCGACGTGCAGGTGGGCATCGCCACGGGGAACGTCCTGTGGGCCGACGGCATCCGCACGCTGGCCACCATCACCGAGACGACCGACTACGCCGAGGGTGTCAGGCGCACCTCGGTCGAGCAGTTCGAGAAGCGCGGCGGCACGGTCGTGGCCGCGGAGCGGTACGGGTCAGAGGTCACGGACTTCAGAAGCCAGCTCACGAAGCTGTTCGCCGTCAATCCGGACGCGCTCCACATCGCGCCCCAGTCCGAGTTCGCGGCCGGGACGATCATCAAGCAGGCCCGGGAGTTGGGTTACGAGGGCCCGGTCTACGCGGAGACCATATCCGTAGGAACGACCGCCCTCGAAGTCGCGGGAGACGCTGCGACCGGCATGAAGGCCATCACGGCCGACTTGGACCCAGACAACGAGAAGGGGCAGGAGGTGCTGGCCAACTTCCGGGAGCGCTACGACTACGTCACGCTGCCGTGGCACCTGGGATCGGCGTATGACAACGTCTACATCGCCGCCGAGTGCCTCAAGCAAACCAACGATGACCAGGACGCGGATGGGTTCCGTGACTGCATGTATGCCATCACCTGGAGCGGCGCGATCGGAGACAACTACAGCTTTGACTCCGACGGCGAGGTGGTGGGGCTGTCCAGGGTGGTCGTGGAGGTGCTTCCGGTCGCCGAGCGCAGCGCCGAGCGGAAGTACAAGGTACTTGGCCCGGCCCCCAAGCCGTGAGATGCAAGCCGGGCGCTACCGCTAGCCCGTTCAGTCACGATGACCCGACCAGAATCAGTTGGGTTTAGCGACCTGTTCACGCTCGTGGAGCAGTTGCTCCAACTGCGGGTAGCTGATCCCGTGCTGCTCGGCGACCTCCGAGGCATAGCTGCTGCCGCGCGGTGGGCCAGCGATGATCCGATAGGTCCGCTCGTGGTGTGCTTGCGCTGCGTCGGTCCCTTCATCCACGAGGGCGACGAGACTGCCGACGAGCGCGTCGCCAGGAGTGCCGGCATTGATCTCGTCCGCACGAGCCGCCAACTCGTGAAGATGGGTCGTGTAGATGGCGCGTGCTCCCAGCAACCGCAGCCCGCGCGTGGCGTCAAAGGCGATCCCTAGGGCCTCGATGGCGCTGGTACCGGCCAGGACCTCGTTCAGGAGGATCAGGCTGTAGCGTGTGGCGCCCTTGAACACGCGGGCGAGCCGCTTGGCCTCTTCGTCGAGACGGCCTTGGCCGAGCTGCTCCTCCTCCAGGCGCGGGAAATGCGTATAGATAGTATCCGCCGGGCTGAGACGTGCCCGATGCCCCGGCACGTGCAGCCCGGCCTGGAAGAGCACCTGGGCCTGGCCCACGGCCCGCGTGTAGGTGGTCTTGCCACCCCGATTGGGACCGGTCAGGACCCAGATGCGGCCGTGCTCCTGATCGAACCGTATCTCGTTGGTGACGACGCTCGTCGCCGCTGCGGCCTCCGGGTCGGCACTCTGGGACAGGACCTGTAAGGCCAGGCTGAGGCTGTAGCCGTCTTCGAGGCACAGCACGCGCTCATCCAGCGGGGCGACCGCGGGCTGGCAGATAGGCAAGGCGGCCTTCCGCAGGCGCCTGATGAGTTCTACTCCGTTCAGGTAGAAGGAAAGCTCCGGCTCCAAGCCGCTGAACGCGCCGGCATCTACGGTGGTAAAGCGCCGAATGGCCCGCGCTACCGGGTCAACCACCTTTTCGATCAGATTCCGCATGTCGTTGAACAGCGGGTCCCGTGGCGACCAATCGGTCACGTGCAGGGGTGTGATGCCACGCACGCCCGCATCTCGGCCCAACAGCTTCCCGAGCAATGAAGTTGGGCCTTTGATGACCTCGGGGCTGACGGACAGGATGGTCGCCGAGCCTGGCTCAAGGGCCTCACTGACGTTGATCCCGACGGTCACGCTGCGGACCTTGTTGAGCGTCGCTCGCAACTTGGGTAACTGCTTTTGGAGGGACTTGAACTGGGCGTCATTCGTAAGCGCGTCGAGGTGCTCGCGCAGCGCCAGCAGGCCCGTGGCACGCAGCGACGCTTCCGTTAACGCCCGGCGCAGCCGTACCACCACCTCAACGCAGCGTTCAAGCTCGGCTACGCGCTGGGCGACGGTCGTGACGGACCACGGCTCGCGTGCGAGTGGGTCCCGATGCTGGCGCCGGCGCACCAGTAGTGGGAGCATCTCATTGAGGCGCTCGCGTAAGCGATGATCTGCGAGCAAGTCCGCGACCACCTCTTGCCGGTAGACGATCACCGCCGGATTGGTGCATAGCTCCATCAGGACACTCATCACGAAGGACGACCGGGTGCCCTCGCCGCCGGTGAGTACCTGCACGATCTCGTTCAGCTCGAGGTCTGCCGACGCACCAGTGCCCAGGTGGATATCGGGGGAGGACTGCCCCGGAGGACCTTGTGGCCACAGCAGGCTGACGAGTGCCTTCATCCCGCTCCCTCTCATCCGACCGGCAGTAGAACCCTCTCACGCCGCTCCCACCAGAGAAGCAGCCTCATGCCCACCTCGGCGGCCGACGAGCCGGCCTGCTGCTCCAGGTGCAGGCGTCGGAGGAAGCAGTAGTATAACACGATTGAATGAGTCAAGCGTTGTGTGGCTACGGCTTGATACCCGGTGTATGTCACACTTGAGTAGTTCGGCCGGAACTGCCGGCGGGTAGCACTGGCGTGAAGGGGTGAAGTGTGGCTATTGACGACCTGCGTATCTGCTTCGTAGGTGATTCCTTCGTCAACGGTACCGGTGATCCGGCGTGCCTCGGCTGGACCGGGCGGGTATGCGCCGCCCTCATTGAGCAAGGGCACGGTGTTACCTACTACAACCTCGGGGTGCGCCGCGAAACCAGCAGCGACATCGCGACCCGTTGGCGTCAAGAGGCGATCCCGCGCCTTGCTCCTAACACTGAAGCGCGGCTGGTGTTCTCGTTTGGCGTGAACGATACGATGCCTCAGGGGAGCGGCAGCCGGGTAGCGCACGTGGACTCTCTTGCCAACACCGAGCGTATCCTGCGGAGTGCTCGCGCGGTCGCTCCGACCCTCATGGTAGGACCGCCGCCTATTGCGGACGAACGTCAGAACGTCGTGACTGCGAAGCTGGCACAAGGGATGCAGGTAGTTTGCGCCTCAGTAGGCGTACCCTTTCTGCCAGTATTTGCTTCGTTGCACAAGTCCACCATCTGGATGGACGAAGTCCGAGCTGGTGATGGAGCGCATCCATCGGCGGCCGGCTATGTAGAGTTCGCACAGCTTGTCCTCGGGTCGTCCGTGTGGAGAACATGGATTAACGGCATTGATCGCTAGTGCTATCCGATCAGCCCGCGGCTGTCATCACGGCGGCGGGCGGCTGGCGCCGCGGACTTCGCCGCAGAAGCCCGGCGTAGGGAAGAGCTTGTGCGGGTTTAGCCGCTCGTCGGGATCAAAGGCCAGCTTCACGTGGGCTTGGGCACGTAGGTCGGTCGTGGTCAGCGCCCACGACATGTAGGCTTGCTTCTCCGTGCCAATCCCATGCTCGCCCGACAGCACGCCGCCAAGCTCCAAGCAGGCCCGCAGAATCGCCTCGCCGGCCGCCGCCGCCCGCTGTGCCTCCGCCGGGCGACGGGCATCGAATAGCACGTTGGGGTGGACGTTGCCGTCGCCGGCGTGGAGATAGGTGGCGATGGGCACCTCGAACTCGGCGGCAACGGCCTCGATCCGGGCCATCAGCGCCGGGACCTTGGACCGCGGCACCACGCCGTCGTGGACGTAGCAGTTGGGTGCGAGCGTACCGAGTGCGCCGCGTGCCGACTTCCGCGCCTTCCATAGCGCGTTCCGATCCGCTGCGGTGAAGGCAATCCGTAGGTCGCGGGCGCCGTGTGCCCGGCAGATGGCTTGCACGGTCGCCAGCGGCCCTTCTTTGTCGTCTAGCTCCTCGCGCAACCCTTCGCACTCGATCAGCAAGACCGCGCCAGCGTCCTCCGGCAAGCCGGCCGCGACGGCGCGGGTTGTCATACCGTCCATCAGCTCCAGCGCCACCGGCACGATCCCCTGTCCGATGATCGCGGAGACGGCCTCCGAGGCCGGCACGACGCCATCGAACGCTGCGAGCACGGTCGCCACACCCTCGGCGCGAACGAGCAGGCGGACGGTAATCTCGGTGACGACGGCCAGGGTGCCTTCCGAGCCGACCAGCAGCCCCATCAGATCATAGCCGGGGCGGTCGGGCGCGGGGCCACCGACGCGCACCACCTGACCGCTGGGAATGAGCACGGCTTCCAGGGCCAGCACGTGGTTGGTGGTGACGCCGTGGGCGAGGCAGTGGGCGCCGCCAGCGTTCTCCGCGACGTTGCCGCCAATCGTACAGGCCGGCTGACTGGAGGGATCGGGGGCATAGTACAGGCCGTGCGGCGCGACCGTATTCGTCAACTCGGCGTTGACCACCCCCGGCTCGACGACCGCGATGCGATTGGCCAGGTCCACGTGCCGGATGCGGTTGAGGCGCGTGGTGGTCAGGACTACGCCACCCTCGACGGCCACCGCGCCTCCCGACAGCCCGGTGCCGGCGCCGCGCGGCACGATGGGGAGTCCCTGCTCGTGCGCGGTACGCACGACCGCTGCGACCTCGGCGGTGCTCCGCGGCAGCACGACGACCGTCGGGACGCCGCGATCCTGCGAGGCATCGCTTTCGTAGGTGGCGAGCGCGGCGCCACTCGTGATGACTCCGTCAGCGCCGACGATGGCGCGCAGGCGCTCGATCAACAGCTTCATCTAACGTCGCCCGTCCCACCGCAGCCGCACCACACCTGGAGCCATCCGCATGATTCCAGCGTCGCCCTGCTCACGTGGGCAGTGCCGATTCCGTCTCTCTAGGAGCCAGGTGCCGGTCATTGGCACGCGACGTCGCGGTCAGCTGCTCAATAGGCACGCTTGATGCGAACACAGCGTCGCCGAGACGCTCGCGGGCATCAAGGATTTCCAACCCGACGATGTGGCCTTCCGCATCCAGCGGCGCGCTCACTCCAGCCTCGATATCCAGCGTATCTCTTGCCGATGCACTACCCAGACGAATGTAGAGCACGTCCCCCTCAGCATCGTAGGTGACTTGCATCCTATCTCCCTCCTGGTCCGCGGCGTCGTGGTGTCACCGTGATAACGACCGTCTGATTATGCTCCCTAATAAAGGTTACTGTTAGCCATGCTGCCTGTGTACGTTCCACCCAGTAACGCCCCCAGGCGTTAGACCGTCCCCTCTCGGTAGGTGTCACTACCTCAGGCTGTTCTAGGATGTGCTCCACGTCCTCTTGGCTAATGTTGTCCCACCGCATGCGATTGCGCGCATGGCGGATAAAGCGGATTGGCTGCTCTGCCATCGTTGCCTGGCCTCAGTTGCGTGAAGTTGTAGCGTCCTCGGGGGCCAATTGCTCGATAAGCGCGCTCTCGGCGAGCATAGCGTCGCCAAGCCGCCCGCGCACATCGAGGATTTCGAGACCGACGATGTGACCCTCAGTATTCAGCGAGGCGATCACGCCAGGCCCCACGTCTACCCCTTCTGCCCCATGGACGCCACTGCACAGTTCGATCCAGACCGCATCCGCCTCGGCGTCATAGGTCATCCGCATCTCTACCTCCCGACGTCAGCGGAGTAGGAGACGCACGCTGACAATAGCAAGACCAACGGCGCCACCGCGCACAATCCAGCCTCCGCGCAGCCGGCTGGACACGAACGCGCCCGTTTGGCCGCCGGCGATCAAGCCCACCGCCATCGGCAAGGCAAACTCCCATCGCACATGTCCCAAGACCGCATGGGAGACCGAGCCACCCAAGGCAGTAATCATGAGGATGAAGAAGGCCGTCGAGGTGGCAATGTGGACCGGGAAGCGGAGCACCTGCACCAGGATCGGGACGAAAATCAACCCCCCACCGATGCCGAACACGGCCGAGATAAAGCCGATGACCGGACTGACCGCCAAGCCGATGCGCCCGTCGTACCGATAGGTGTAGGTCTCATCTTGCGCCTCGACGCGGCGGGGGATGCGCCCCCAGCCGAGATGCTGCCAGAGCGTGAGCTGCGGCGTTGTCGCGGCCGACTCGTCCGTTTCCGCTGCCTCGCCCTCTTTCATGCGCCGTTCGGGGTTGAACATCAGATACGCGGCGATACTCAAGAGCAGGAGCGCAAAGGCAATGCTGAACACCTGGCTCTGCAACAGATCGGAGACTACGGCGCCCAGCCAGGCACCCGGTAGCGTGGCAATGGCAAAGGGGATGGCGGCGCGATAGTCAATGCGCCGCTGCCGCGCATAGGCGATGTTGCCGGAGATCGCCGCAAAGACCATTACGGTCAGTGACAGGGCCGAGGCTTCTTGTGAGGTCAGGCCAAAGAAGAGGAACAGGGCCGGGACCATAAGGAAGCCGCCGCCGGCGCCGATGATGGTGCCGTAGGTGCCGGCAAACCAGCCCAAGAAGATCAGCGCAACGGCCAGTATCACGGGGTTCGCTAACCAGTCAGGCACATTCCCTCCCTCGCGGCGGTGCTGCCGCCCGGCGCGCGGCATTCGATGGCGGCAGCCGGCACAATCCTACCTGTTTGCACCGATAAGAAACCGATCCGTCGTGCCCGCCGCTGGATTGCGGATTGCGCCGCAATGACGATTTATCGCGGGAATGACGGTTTTGCAAAGGTCTACGAACGTGGGAATCCAGGGCAGACGAGCATCCGGCCCCCCTATGGTCCCCCCGCTGCGGCGGGGGGACGGGCGCAGCAGCGGTTGCAAGCGACCCTACGGCTTGGGGTGTATCTAGCCTGTCGGGGGGAGCTAGGCGGCCCCCTCCGCCGTCCTGGATGGCAGCGTCTGCCGCAATGACGGCCAGCGCCGCTATAATCGGGGCAATGCCCTAGTAGTGAGAGGAGACAATTCATGGCCCAGCAGACTGCCCGCCGCCCTGTACCGACGCTGCTCCCTACGTCCGTCGTCGGCAGCTACGCCCTGCCGAGCTGGTTTTGGACGGCGCTCAAGGCCATCGAGCAAGGAGACTACGGCCAAACCGACGCGCGAGAGACGTTTGATGACGCGGTTGGCCTGGCGATCCGCGATCAGGAGCGCGCCGGCATTGACATCATCACCGACGGGGAGATGCGCCGGTGGTACTTCGTCCAGGGCTTCTATAGCCACTTCTCCGGCTTGGAGTCGCGCGAGCCGCTGCGGAAGGTCGGCATTGACGGCTACGACAGCCCGCCGCGCTACCGCCCGGTCGAGCGGGTGACGGTCCCGAACGGACTGGGCATTGTCGAGGAGTTCACGCACTCGCGGCAGCAGACCGATCACGCGCTGAAGATGACCTGCCCCGGGCCGCTGACGTTGACGATCCACGTCCAGACCCGCCCCGGCGACGTGTACGATGGCGACCGCCTGGCACTGGCCTACGACGTGGCCGGCGCGATCAACCGCGAGCTACACGCCCTGGCCGACGCCGGCGCGACCTTTATCCAACTCGATGAGCCATCGTATTCGATTATCCCCGGCGAGGCGCAGGAGTGGGTCAAGCTCTACAACACGGCCGTCAAGGGCGTGCGCGAACGGGGTGTCACGCTGGGGCTGCACGTCTGTTTCGGCAACCTCGGCAGCCGGCCCCGGGGCAAGCGGACCTATCGCTGGATGTTCCCCGACCTGCTCGACACCGACTGCGACGAAATCGTCCTGGAGTTCGCCAACCGCGAGATGCGCGAGGTGGACCTGTTGGGTGAGATTGCCCAGGATCGTGCGACCGGCGTCGGCCTCGTGGACGTGAAGTCGTTCTACGTCGAGACGCCGGAGGACGTAGCGGAGCGGATACGGGAGGCGCTGCAATACTGCCCGCCGGAGAAGATGACCGTCGTTCCCGACTGCGGGTTCTTCCAGCTTCCCCGCTGGCTGGCCTTCCAGAAGCTCCAGCGACTGGTGCAGGGTGTCGAGATCGTCCGTCAGGAGCTGACCGGGGAGTGAGGCGTGGAGGAGTGGGTTCCCGCTGGCGTGGGGATGACGGAGGGACGGGTTTTGGCCCCCCTATGGTCCCCCCGCTTCGCAGGGGGACGTGGATTGCCGCCTGGGCGGAGGAACAACGGTTCTGCAACGGTCCCGCGGTGGGACGGGAGGCCGGAGAGGGCCGCGTCGGGAAGGAGGTGGGTATGGCGACGACGATGGAAAAGCTGCTCACAGCCGACGACATGCTGCGGCTGGATAGCGAGGGCGTGCGCGGCGAGCTGATCCGGGGGGTGCTGCACGAGACTATGCCAGCAGGATACGCACACGGCAAGATCGCAATGAAGCTCGGCTTTCTGTTGAACGCCTTCATTATCCCCCGAAAACTGGGGAGCTTGACCGGATCGGACTCGGGTGTCTGGCTGGAGCGGGACCCGGATACCGTGCGCGAGCCGGACATTGCCTACTTCTCGGCGACGAAAATCCCGCTGGACGCGCTGGATACCGGCTACGCCGAGGTACCCCCCGACCTGGTGGTGGAGATCGTCTCGCCCAGCGATACCCGGCGCGAGGTCCACGACAAGGCCCTGATGTGGCTGAGTTACGGCGTGGACCTGCTGTGGGTCGTGCAGCCGGATACGCGCACCGTGGACGTATACGAGCCGGGTCGTGCGGTGATGACACTTGATGAGCACGACACGCTCGACGGCCACGACGTGCTGCCCGGCTTTACCTGTGTGGTCAGCGAGGTCTTCGATACGTAGCGCATTGGTCGTGGTCTCCTCCCTAGCTCCGGCCCGACGTGGCTGGGGCCAGGAGGTCGGACATCCGACAGTCGAAAAATGCCTGGTGGGCCGAGCGCCGGTCAAGTGAAAGGCAGTTGTATGGATGGTGTGACATTCGACCGGCTCGCCGTGGGGCAGTCCGTGCGGGATGCCACGACGATTACGGAGACGCATCTGGTGCTCGCGGCCGGCGTCTTCAAGGACTTCAACCCGGTCCATGCGGACGAATCGTTCGCGGCGGCGAGCCGGTTCGGGACGCGGGTGGTCCACGGGATGCTCACCGCCGGTATGATGATCGGCGTGCTGGGCAGCTACCTGGGCGCCGGGGCGCTGGCCTTGGTCGAGCAGCAACTCCGCTTTGTCGGCGCCGTCCATCCTGGCGACACCGTTGCGACCGAATGGACGGTCGAGGCGCTGGAACCGAAGCCGCGCCTGCGCGAGGGGGGCGGGCTGGTGGAGTTTCGCGGGACGTGCCGCACGGTCGGCGGTCAGGCAGTGATCGAGGGCACGTGTAAGTTCCTCGTGCGCGGCGCAGAGCCGTCCGTGGGCAGCCTGTAGCTGTCAGCTATCAGCGATTGGCCTCGTAGTAGGTGCTGTGCCATGCTCAATAATGCGGCGCGGCCGCTTGGCTGGACGAATGAACGGCGGAGAACGATAGAGTGGCGTGGCGATGGATTGAGAGCGATCCACTTGGCCGTCCCGTCCACTGCTCGGAAGAGACCTGGCAGCGCAAGACATCCCAACGTGCCGGCTTGGCAGAGCATGAAGAGGCCGTGCGTCAAACCATCCGCGATCCTGATGCTATCTACGACGATCCGCAGGGGACTGAGGAGGCGACTAACCCTGATGCGACTGTGCAGGTGTTCTTTGCTGCTGGACGAACCCGGGGCCCTTATGCCGGAACTATCCTGATGGTCGTCGTGAAGTGGCTGCCCGAAGGGCCAGATGGTCAAGAATTCGGGTATGTCAGGACAGCGTTGTTCACGGGACGAGTGCAGCGGCGGCTACGGTGGCAATGGGGGCGGACGTTACGATGAATGCCAAACTGAGTCTACCGCTCGTAGACGATGCGCTGGTGGAGCGCATTATTGCGATCCTGCCGCGGGCAGAATGGGTATACGACGATGAGATTGGGGAAATGGAGATTGTCTTACCTGGTGGCGCCGGCCGTGAAGCGCAGTGGATAGACTTGGACGACTATTGGAACCTGCACCTGCGGCTCGACCCCGCGAGCGGCGAGCCGTTGAGCGTTGTCATTTACCCCTTCCGCTCCTGGTTAGCCGCACAAGAGCGTCAGCCTTTGCCCTCTCCTGACGCTCCCATTGACTATGCTGTGGCTCAGCACCATCTCGCGCAGAGCCTCCGCCGCCTAGGGAGACATATGGAAAGCAAGCAATCGAGAGGTGGACACCGCGGCGCGGCGTAGCGCCGGACCAGGCTGATAGCTGAATGCCGATAGCTGAAAGCTGACGAATACCATGCTGCTGCTCGGTGACATCCTTCGCAAACAGGCTCACCCTCGGCTGTTCGGGCGCAAGACCGCGCTCATCTGGGGCGATGAGACGTGGACCTATGCCGCGCTCAATCACGAGGTTAATCGGCTCGCGAACGGCCTGACGGCGCTGGGCGTGGCAAAGGGTGAGCGGGTGGCGGTGCTGGGCCGCAACTGTGTGGAGTACGTCGTCAGCTATTTTGCGCTGGCCAAGCTGGGCGCCATCATGGTGCCGGTCAACTTCTGGTACCGCGCCGGCGAAGTCCGGTACACGCTCGACCAATCGGGCAGCACGTGGCTGCTCGTCGGCGCGCAGCTCGGCGCCGTCGCGGCCGAAGCCGCGGACATGCTCGAAACTACCGCCTTGCGTGCTGTCGTCCGATGGGGAGTGGAGAGTGAGGAGTGGATCGGATCGGCCGCGACGCGACAGGTCAGCTACTCCGAGCTGCTCGCCGGGGCGGCGGACTCCGAGCCGGATGTGGACCTCGCGCCCGACGATCCGCACATCATCCTCTACACCAGCGGGACGACCGGCTTCCCCAAGGGTGCGCTCTTCTCGCACCGCGCCCACTATCTGCACGCTATGGCGTGGGTGATCCGCACCCGCACCGTCGAGGAGGATGTCGGCCAGCTGGTCTATCCGCTCTTCCACACCGGCGGTCCCGATTGCGTGCTCCTGCCCCATTTCCTCGTGGGTGCAACGGTGCTCCTGCTTGACGGCGCCGATCCCGCCGAGATGCTCGACACCGCCGCGCGGTGGCAGGCGACTAGCCTCTTCTGCGTGCCGACCGTGTGGCGGCGCGTGCTTGGCCAAATGCGACATAGGGACTACGATGTTCGCAGCGTCCGCCGGTGTCTCGGCTCGTCCGATACGTTCACGCCGGACCTTTTGGACGAGATTCTCGGCCGCTTCCAGGCGGATGTCTACGTGACGTATGGCCTGACCGAGGCGGGCTGTATCCTGACGTTCTCCCGCCTCACCCGCGACGACCGCGCGCGCATCGGCACCGTCGGCAAGCCGCACCCGCTGGTGGAAGTCCGGCTCGTCGACTCCGCCGACCAAGATGTGCCGCCGGGCGAGGTGGGCGAGGTGATCGCCCGCGGCCCGACCTTGATGGACGGCTACTGGCAGCTGCCGGAGAAGACGACCGAGGCGCTGCGCGGCGGCTGGCTGCACAGCGGCGACTCGGCCCGCGCCGATGATGACGGCTTCCTCTACATCGCCGGCCGGATCAAGGACCTGATTATCAGCGGCGGCGAGAACATCTACCCTATCGAGATCGAACGGCTGCTGCGCCAGCATCCCGGCGTGCGCGAGGTGGCGATTGTCGGGGTCCCGGATGCCGAGTGGAGCGAGTCGGTATTGGCGGCGGTGGTGCCGACCGCGGAGTGGCTCCCGCACTGCAACGGCGAACCGGCCGGCGCCGCCGCCGAGCTGAAAGCATTCGTGCGCCGCCAGGTCGCCGGCTTCAAGACACCGCGCTACGTGGAGTTCGTAGAGGCGCTGCCGGTGACAACGGCTACGAACAAGGTGCAGAAGGCCGTCTTGCGTGACCGCTACGGTGAACGCTGCCTGGCGATGAGCCGCCAGCGGGCGGGCGCGGAATAGCCTCACCCCCCGGCCCCCTCTCCATCGCGGAGTAATAGAGAGGGGGAGTCTGTCGGAGGCGGGCGGCGGTGAAGAGGTGCGGATCGGGCGGGCGCTGGAAGTACGACGACTTCCGGTATCAGGCAGGGAGTTGGGACCGTCCCAGGCGAGGTCGGTTCAGTTGGGAGGGTAGCCGCAATGTCGGAACCGTACAGAATTAAGGTGGACAAGGACCGGATCATCGGCAAGATCAATCCGCAGATCTACGGCTATCTTGCGGAGCACATGGGCCGGTTGATCTATGGCGGTATCTATGACGAAGGCTCTCCCCTCTCCGACGACCGAGGATTCCGCAAGGATGTCCTCGCGGCGCTGCGGAGAACCCGGTGTGCCAACCTGCGCTGGCCTGGCGGCAACTTCACCTCCTTCTACCACTGGGAAGACGGCGTCGGACCGAAAGCGGACCGGCCCGTGCGGTATGACCTCGCCTGGAGGGTGGAGGAGAGTAACCGGTTTGGCACCGATGAGTTCGTCCAATTCTGCCGCGCCGCGGGAGCGGAGCCTTACATCTGCGTCAACGTCAGTCGGCAGTCCACGCCTGAGGAGGCGGCCCACTGGGTGGAGTACTGCAACCGGAAGGGCAACAGCTACTACGCCAAGATGAGAGAGCGGAACGGCCACCCCGAGCCGCACGGCGTGAAGTACTGGGGTATCGGCAACGAGGTCTACTGGGCCAGGGGCAAGGGCAACTTCACCCCGGCTGAATATGTCGCCCTCCTGGAGGAGTATGCGACCCTGATGAGACGGGTGGACCCGACGATAAAGATCGTCGCTGTGGGTCTTGGGCCGGAGCCTGAGGTACCCAGAACGGGGCGGAGGCAGACCCGCAAAACCCTCCTGAGGCAGGCCGTGGACTGGAGCTCCGAGGTCTTGAAGAAGGCGGGTGACCTCATTGACTACATATCCCTCCACAAGTACTACAGCACCGAGGACTACTACGGCACGGTCGCGGCTCCGGTAGACGCGGAACCCATGATCACGCACCTCCACGAGCTGATCAACATGACCACCACCGGCACCGGGAGAGAGGAGCCGGTCAAAATCGCCTTCGATGAATGGGGGTTTGGGTGGTCGAGGCTGACCAGCGGGTGGCCGCTATATGAGGCCAAATACGGTCTCAAAGACGGGCTTTACGCCGCCGGGATGCTGAACGTATTCCACAGGCAATGCAACGCCGTCACCCTGGCGGTCTTCTCCCAACTGGTCAACGTCATGGGTGCGATCTTCACCACGGAAGATGAGCTGCTGCTGACGCCGATCTACCACGCCATTGCGCTCTACGCCAATCACAGCGGCGACACCGCCCTGGATACCCTGGTGCAGTCGGAGACCTTCGATACCGAGTACCTGGATCTCAAGAACGTCCCGTACCTTGACGCCTCGGCCTCTGTCAGCGAGGACGGGAGAACGCTCTACGTGGCCACGGTCAACCGGCATCGAGACCGGGACGTGGAATGCCGCATCAGCCTGGACGGCTTCGTGCCCAAGCGGGGGGCGACTGTCTTTGAGCTTAATGGCCCCGATCCCATGGCCTACGCCGAGATCGGGCAACCGGACAGGGTAAAGATCGAAGAAAGGACGATCCAGGACATCGGACCTGATTTTCACTATGTGTTCCCGGCTCACTCCGTAACAATCATCGAGATGGCCGTCTAGGCGCTCGTGCGCGGTAGGAAGAGGGGCTGCCCCCACCCTAGCCCTCCCCCGTTGCGACGGGGAGGGGATGGACCGTCCCCCCGTCGCAACGGGGGGGCCATAGGGGGGCTTTATCCGACCGCCGCCGGCAGCTCGCTGGGATGGAGGGAGAGATATTCACGGACCTCAAGGTTCATCCGATCAACCTCTGCGAGGTACCCGGCTGCGCTCAGACGGTAGTTGGCGGCGTTCACTTCAACGCGGCGCAGTTGCGTGAGCTGCTGCTGGAAGTGGGCAATACGCTCCAGAGTCACTTGCAGTTCGCCATCATCCCGTATCATGCTGGACGACCTCCACTATCCCGCGGCGTGTCCCGTCGCGCTTGAGCTGCCAGTGCTCGATTGCGGCCTGCTCACCATCCAATGCAGCCATACGGCGCACCCAGAAGACGCTTGCACCGAGGTACACTTGAGCGACGGCATGGTTGAAGAGGATGGCGGCCTCGCCGGTGAGCACTCCAGCGTCAAACGTGTCGTCCATGATGAGGAATACATCCACATCATTCGGGAGCGCGGTCGCAGTGATGAATGAACCAAACACGATAAAGCGCCCGAGACATCCGGTTCCAACAGCCAAGTCATAGATCCGGCGAAGCCGGTCGGCCAGTTGTTGACGCTGCACGGACCCGGTCCCGAACCTCTGCTGTAAGGTAGAGAGGGCCGCTTGGTGGATACCAGGTGGCAGGTCTCCGACTTCGTTGAACCCTGGAAGATTGCTCACGCTGAAGTATGCCTGCTTTCTGTGTCCAAGCTCAATGCCAAGGGCCGGCAGAGCCGGAAGGAGAGAAACATGAAGGTGCTCGTGACGTTACCGCTGACCGACGCGCAGGTAGAACGGGTGCGCGATGCCGCCGGAGACGCGGCGGTGGTGCTGGCCGCTGATCGCGGCGCTGCTCGCCGCGAAATCCAGGATGCCGACGTGCTGTTCGGCCACATGACGCCGGAGCTACTGGAATTCGCACCGCACGTCCAGTGGGTGCAGCAGACCGGCGCGGGGGTTGACGGGTCGCTGTACCCGGCGTTTGTCGAGAGCGACATCGTCTTGACGAGCGAGAAGGGCTACGTCGGGACGCACCTCGCCGACCACGCGATGGCCCTGCTGCTGTCGCTGGCGCGGGGCATCGCCTGGGCGATCCGCGAGCCAACTTGGGACAACCGGATGCCGATTCGGAACGTGTCCTGGGAGTTGAGCGATAAGACCATGGGCATCGTCGGGCTGGGCGGCACCGGGCGGGCCGTGGCGCAGCGGGCACTCGGCTTCGACATGCGCGTGCTGGCGGTAGACCCGGAGCCGGTCGAGTTGCCGCCGGGCGTGGAGGCGTGCTGGCCGATGGACCAATTCCACCGGCTCTTAGGCGCATCGGACACCGTAGTGATCTGCGCGCCGCTGACGGCAGAGACGCACGGCATGTTCGACCGCGCGGCGTTTCGTGCGATGCGTCGTCACGCCATCCTCGTTAGCGTCACGCGCGGCAAGATCGTAGACGAAGCGGCGCTGATGGAGGCGCTCACCGAGGGGCTGATCGGCGGCGCGGCGCTGGATGTCACGCCCCAAGAGCCGCTGCCGGAAGATCATCCGCTGTGGCGCATGAGCAACGTCGTGATTACCCCCCACACCGCCGGCGGCTCCCCGCTCCGCCAGGACCGCGTCGTAGACCTCTTCTGCCGCAACCTGCGCCGCTTCCGCGCTGGCGAGCCACTAGAAAGCGTCATTGACAAGCACAAGGGGTATTAGCCAGTGAAGAGTGGCGAGTGGTGAGTGGCGAGTGGCTTGGTCGCGCGCTGCCCATCATGGCGCCGTGAGCCACAACCCACGTCCCCCCACCGCAGCGGAGGGCCATAGGGGGGCAGAGCCGGATACCGGCGGTGGTACACTCTTGGGTGAAACCGCCATGGATACACGGCACCCGGAGGCTCCTAAGCCCCACGCGACCTTCGTGTTACCCAGCCAGGGCATGTTACGCGCGTTGGATCGGGCACATGAGCAAGGCTTCCGGCGCTTTCTGCGCGATATTGGCCACGACAAGGACGATCATAGTCATCGCTGCCGTGCATCAACTGCATTGGTGATGCTTAAGGACGGGCTGGCCGGAAACGAACTGCTCCCGGACTATGATGACCCTTATGTGGCTGCCGCCTATGTGGTCAGCTACCATCTTTCACACTGCATGATGGCCTACTGGGCCTTTAAGCACCTTTTTGGTCATGTTGGTGATGTTCCCAACACGCTCTATGTCTGCGATGTAGGTGCCGGAACGGGTGCGGCGCGTGTAGGACTGGCGTTAGCCTTGTTGCAGCGTAAGAAATCCCCAACTACCATTCACTTTGACGCTATCGAGCCTAGTGAGGCGATGCGTCGTGCGGGTAGTTTCTTTTGGAAGGCTTTGCCGCCGGGTGTGGTGGCCAGTGTCGCTCGTTGTATTTATCGCGAGGGTGCTGGCATGCCAGAACGGCTGCCCGATATGCAGGATGACACACTGCGCGTGACGACGGCGTTCCATTTGAGCTTGCCTTATGATAATCGTTGGGGGAATATCGGCGAGTCTGCGCGGCGCAGCATTCAGTCTACATTGAACTTGGTTTCACCCCATGTAGGCGCTTTTACTTCCCATGGTGAGAAGGCCAGTTCGTTGATCCGGACCTTGGGCGATTTCGCTCGTTCGGCCGATAGTTTACCCGCTCGCTGGTTTGATATCCCCCATGACCTTGGTGCTGTGAGTAGACCTTCCCGGTTTTATACGTTGTGCGCGGAAGACCTCGGCTTTAGGTTGCCTGAAGGATACCGGACCTGGCCGGTCCGTACCTGGAGCCGTCGTCGTTTCAGCCCTCCGCCGGGTGTTTTGCTATTGCTAGACAAACGGGCCGAGCAGGAAGAAAGCGAGCGACAGCGGCGGGCTGAGGAGGAACGCCGGGTCGAGGCCGAGCGCCGGGAACAGGCCGAGCGCCGGGAACAGGCCGAGCGCAAAGAGCGTGAGCGACAGCGGCAGGCTGAATTGCAGCATAGGGCGGCCCGGCAGGCTGAGACGGAAGACCGCGACCGTGAACCGAACGATGCCGCCACCTACAACGACCCGACCACAGTTGAGGCGCGGCTTGCGGAACTGCCCGAGGCACGCCAGGAGGCCGGGGAGGAACCCCAGCGACAGGATCACGAGCGGTGGGAATCTATTGGCGTCAACGAGGCCGCGCAACGCCTTGGGCTCTCCTCCGCCTACGTCTCGCGCCTACTCCGCGAGGGCAAGCTGGCTGGCACCAAGGGGCCAGGCATGCTCGGCCGTTGGCGAGTAGATGCCGCCGCCGTTGACCGTCTCGCCAAGCAGCGCCAAGCCGAGGTCGAGGCGGCAGAGCGGGAGCGGCGTGCGGAGGCGGCAAGGCGAGGGTGGGAGACACGCCGACAGCGTGAAGCAGCCGAGCGGGAAGAACAGGAGCAGGAGCGCCGGGAACAGACTGAGCAGGAACGTCGGGTTAGGGCCGAGCGCCAGGCGGTCCGACGTGCTGAGGAGAAACGCCAGCGTAAGGGAGTCTTGGCCCGGCTCTGGAATGCCTTGAGGGGCAGGAACTAGGTTCCAATGGCGGCGGTTCTGCAAGGAGGTACCGCGATGTCAGCATCCGGCCAGTTGCCGCTTGCCGGGATGGAGCCGCCGGCTGATGAGGTCCCTGACCGCGAGGGCGAGGTGAAGCTCCACATCGTCTCGCCGGATGAGGAGGAGGCTGTTGATGGCGCTGGTCGGGAGGGCGAGGCTCAGGCTGACGAAATCTCCACTGAGATAGACACATCCATTGAGCGTGTGGGTCAGGCTGAGGTTGCCTATGTCAAGACGGGGCAGCTGCTGACCAAGGCTACGGGCTTCATGGAGGCCTACGACTTCACGCTGAACCCCTACAGCGGGTGCTCGTTTGGTTGTACCTACTGCTACGCTGCCTTTTTCAGCCGCGATGCCGAAAAGCGGGACAACTGGGGCTATTGGGTCAACGTCAAAGCGAACGCCATTGCGCTGCTCGACAAGCGCCGGCGCTCCTTGGACGGCAAACTCATCTATATGAGCAGCGTCACCGACCCTTACCAGCCTATCGAGCGGCAATTGGGGCTTACCCGCGGCCTGTTGGAGATCATGGCGGACCGACACAAGCCGAAACTGGTCGTGCAGACGCGCAGCCCGCTGGTGGAGCGGGATTGCGACCTGTTCCGGCGCATTGCGGACAAAGGCGGGCGCGTGCAGGTCAATATGACGGTGACGACCGACGACGAGGACATCCGGCGGACGTTCGAGCCGTTCTGTCCGGCCAACCACCGGCGCTTGGCGGCCATTCGCGCGGTGCAGGAGGCCGGGATTGATACTTGTATCACGATGACGCCGTTGCTGCTGGTCAACGATAACGAGGCCTTTGCCGCCGACCTGATCGGCACCGGTGTCCGGCGGTTTATCGCGCAATCCTTCCACTTCAACCGGGGCAAGTTTGTGGCCCAGACACGGGGACAGGCGTTTGACCTGATGGCCGAAAAGCTGGGCTGCGAGCGGGGTAATTTTGTCGGTGCGTACCTGAAACGCTACCGGGAGTTCTTTAAGGTACTGAGCAATAAGCTGCGAGACAATAACCTGCCCCCGTTAGGCGAGGGCAAGGACGGGTTTGCGCCGCCGTTCTAGGGCCTGGTTGCACTGGTCCTCACTCCCGGCCCCTCTCCATCGCAGAGCGATAGAGAGGGGTGTAGATTCCCGCTTGCGCGGGAACGACGAGGTGAGGGCGTGACCCCCACCTCGTCACGCGGGCAGTGGTACACTGACGGGAGAGAGGTCACCATGGAGACACAACGCCCAGAAGCCGCCAAACCGCGCGATATTATCGAGTTTCTGCGCGAGGAACAGCGCCAGCGGAAGCCGCAAGGCCCGAAGCCCCGCTGGCTCGTCGAGTTGCTGGAGGAGGCCAGCAAGCCCGTCAGCGCCGAGAAGCAGGCGCGGATTGATGCGGCCATTCGCCGCGCAAAAGAGTTCCGTGCTCGCATGAAGAGTCTCGCCCCGGAGACCACTGAATCCATTATTCGCCAGATGCGGGATGGCGCAAGCTGAATCGGCGATGAATGAGCCGCCCGCTCTGATAGTTGATGCTTCGGTTACCGCCAAGTGGCTCCTGCGGGACGAGGACGATATTGCCGCTGCCGATGACATTCTTGCCAGAGTTCAGGCCCGGGAGTTGCGCCTCAGCGCGCCGCGACAGATTGATGTCGAGGTTACCGCCGCGATCCGTAAAGCTGCACTGCTTGGGCGTATATCATCCTCTGAAGTTACCAGTACCTTGGAGGCATGGCTTGAGCTTACTCAGGTCCTGCATCTGGTGGAAAATCGCCGGCTCTTGCGGCCGGCGCTGCGCGAGAGTCTGCGCTGGGGCGTATCCTTGTTCGATGCGCTCTACGTCTCGCTGGCCGTGATCGCGGACACACGCCTGATTACCGGAGATCGGCGGCTCCTGCGTGCCGGCTCCGACCTTGCGCCGTATTTGCTTGACGTGCGCTCCTTCACGCCGTAGCGAGCAGTCCGCATGTGGCCATCACCGGCCCCCCTATGGTCCCCCCGCTGCGGCGGGGGGACGGGCGCGATTGGACCTAACCCCCGGCCCCTTCCCTGGCAGGGAAGGGGCGTCAGGGCGGCGACCGGGGGCCACATATGGCCCTAGATAGCGGCTTCCGCCGGAATGACGGGGGCCTAGCCCCCCTATGGTCCCCCCGCCGTGCGGGGGGACGGGCGCAGCATGCTGCGCCCCTACGGCTTGGCGTGTACCTATCCCGGTCGGGAGGGGTGGTCGGGGTCGGTGAGGGTGCGGAGGCGGTCGAACATGTAGATGCCGGTGTTGTGGCCATCGGACCAGGTGGGGCGGATGCCGTAGGAACCGACCAACTCCATGGCCGTGATCGCCCGGAACTGCTCGGGGCGCAACTCGGTCATCTCCGCCAGCATACCCTTGTAGCCGCCCTCGCCGATGCAAGCCGCACAGCGGCAGTTCCAACGCAGAAACTCGTAGCCGTAGACCGTCTCCCGGTCATCGGACCAGGTGACTTCCAGCCGTTGATTGCCGTTGTCGTAGCGGATATCCACCGGCTCAATGTCGTCGCTGGCGGTCATCGGAGCCTCCTGGCCGGGCGTCATATCGCCACCGGCACGCGGGCATCGGCCATGACGCGCTCGATGGCAGCCACGGCGTAGTCAATGTCATCGGCCGTGATGCCGTAGTGCGGAACCAGCCGGATGCGGTTGCCCTTGCCACCGAACTTCACGCCCTCGGCCGCCGCCCGCTCCATGATCTCGCACCCGTTCGTCCGGTCGGGGTCCACGTCGGCAAAGACCAGGTTGGACTCCACCTCGTCCGGGTCAATCGCAAGGCCGGGGATGGTGGCGAGGCCGGCGGCCAGGCGCCGCGCGTTTTCATGGTCCTCGGCGAGGCGGTCAACCATCTGCTCCAGCGCGACAATGCCGGCGGCAGCGATCACGCCGCTCTGCCGTAACGCACCGCCGACCATCTTGCGATACCGCCGGGCACGCGCGATGTAATCGGCGTCACCGGCCAGCAGCGATCCCATCGGGCACGCCAGCCCCTTGGACAGGCAGAACGTCACCGAGTCCACATCGGCCACCAGATCGGCAGCCGGTACGTCGAGCGCGACCACCGCGTTGAATAGCCGCGCCCCGTCGAGATGGACCCGTAGTCCGTGCTCGTGGGCGACCTGGGCCATGGCCCGGGTGTCGGCCGCCGTCACGGGCGCGCCGCCGTCGCGGTTGTGCGTGTTTTCCAAGCAGAGCAGCGTGCTCGGCGGCTGGTGGACATCGCCGAGCGGACGGATGGCGTCCGTGATGTCGGCCAGATCGAACCGGCCGCGGTACGTTGGGAGCGGGCGGAGTTGGATGCCACCGATGACGGCGCTGCCGGCCGACTCGGCGAGACCGATATGGGCCGCATCACCGAGGATGACCTCATCGCCGCGCTGGGTTTGGGCCAGCACGCCGATCAGGTTGCCCATCGTGCCACTGAGCAGCAAGACGGCCGCCTCCTTACCCAATAGCTCGGCGGTCAACTCCTCCAGCCGGTTGACCGTCGGGTCCTCGCCGTACATGTCGTCGCCCAACTCGGCGCGATACATCGCCTCGCGCATGGCCGGCGACGGCAGGGTGACGGTATCGCTCCGCAGGTCCACTACTCGCTCTGGCATCGGCGCTCCGCTCCTTCCGGCGCTGCACCCCCTCGGCGCCTGTAGCCAGGGGGCCGGGGATAAGCTCTGCCGGCGTCTCGGGGCGATTCTACCCTATCGGCCGTCGGCGGGCCGCCACGTTCGCCGCGCTGCATGGTACGATGCCGTGCAGGAACACGCGCCGCGCCACAAGTCATCATTGGGAGGAGCAGGCACGATGATCTACGAACTCCGCATCTACGACGCCGCGCCGGGGAAGCTGACCAACATCAACCGCCGGTTCAACGACCACACCATGGGCCTGTTCGCGCGCCACGGCATCACAGTTACCGATTTTTGGGAGCACGCGGAGGGCGCCGACGACGGCCAGCTGATCTACATCTGCGAGTTTGCCGACCAGGCCGCGATGGATGCCGCGTGGGAGTCCTTCCGCGCCGACCCGGAGTGGATTGCGGCCAAAGCCGCCAGCGAGGTTGACGGCGAGTTGGTCGCCCACATCACCAGCATCGTCATGACCCGCACACCCTATTCGCCCTAACCAGGCAGCCATCCACTTTGCGGGGCGAGTTGGTGGTATTGCCATTCGTGGCGTGAATGATTATCATTCAAGGTGTGAATGAGAACACGCTGCCCCGCCTGGTGGTCCCCAGTCTTGCCGACCGACTCGGCATCATGCCCGCGGTGGTCGTGACCGGTGCTCGCCAGACCGGCAAGAGCACCCTGGCCCAGGAGTTGACGCCGGGGCCGCGGCGCTTCCTCACCCTCGACGATTTGGATGTGCTTGATGCGGCGCGGCGCGATCCCGATGCGCTCGTGGGCGGCGCCCAGCCGGTCACGCTCGACGAGGTGCAGCGCGAGCCTGACCTACTACACGCGGTGAAGCGTGCCATTGACCGGCAGCGTCGGCCCGGCCAATTCCTGCTCACCGGATCGGCTAATCTGCTGCTGATGGAGAAGGTGTCGGAGTCGCTGGCCGGCCGGGCGAGCTACCTGACCCTCTGGCCGTTGACCCGCCGTGAGCAGTTGGGGTTGGGTCACGGCGGCTGCTGGGAGGACCTGCTCGGGACCCCCGACGAGAGCTGGCCGGAGTTGCTGGTCACCCAGCCGGAGCAACCGGATGATTGGTCGGCGCTGGCGCGCCGCGGCGGATTTCCTGCATCCGCCATCCAGCTTGCAACGGCGCGGGAGCGGGCAGTCTGGTTCGACGGCTACGTCCGCACCTACCTGGAGCGCGACCTGCTGGGTCTCTCGGCCATCTCGGGGCTGCCCGACTTTCGCCGGCTGATGCGGGCCGCGTGCCACCGGCTCGGCCAGTTCGTCAACCAGACCGAACTGGGTCGTGACGTAGCACTGCCGCAGCCGACGGTGCGCCGCTATCTCAACCTGCTCGAAACGTCGTACCTGCTGGTCCGAATCGCCCCGTTCGCCGTCAACCGCACCAAGCGCCTCATCAAGTCACCGAAGCTCTATTGGGCCGACACCGGGGTCGCGCTCCATCTTGCCCAGGGTGTCGAGCCTGGCGGCGCCCACCTCGAAAACATTGTCTTGCACGACCTGTTGGCGTGGCGTGATGCGCGGCTCGACTACGCCGACATATTCCACTGGCGCACGACGCTCGGCGAGGAGGTAGATTTCGTGGTCGAGACGGGCGAGGGCCTGCTGCCCATCGAGGTCAAGGCAACCACGCGGCCACGGCTCCGCGACGCGGCCCACCTCCGCACGTTCCGGGCCGAGTACGGTGAGCAGGCCCGCGCGGGTCTGCTCCTGCACACCGGCGATACCATCGAGTGGATCGCACCGGACGTGCTGGCCGCGCCGTGGTGGCGAGTGCTGTAATCCTGCCGCTCATCCTGTCCATCCTATGCATCAATGTAAATGGCAACGTGGATGGACAGGAAATGTCAGCAGCGCTTAGGGCGTTACAGTCGTGAAGCCGGTGCGGGCCGGGATGCGCCAGATACTCCCACTCCCCGGCTCGCCGAATGCCCCGTGCGTCGTGAAGTAGAGGTTGTTGTCGGCGCCGCGGACAATCGCCGTCGGAAAGTCCAGGTCGGCCAGGATGGGCCGGGCACCCTCGTCAGGCCGGGCCACGATGACGCGACCGGTGCCGGGCGTAAAGCGGTCGGTGCGCCGGTTGTAGAAGGCGGAAAGCTCCACCACGTACAGTTCACCGGCGGCGCCGGTCGTCACATCCACCGGCATCGTCAATCCCTCCACCACCCGCTCCACCTGTCCCGCCGGGCTGACGTGCCAGACGGCGCCACTACCCTGCTCATAAGGGATGGGACCAAAGTCCACCACCAGCCAGCCGCCGTCGGCGCTGGGCGCCAGGTTCAGCGCGTTGACTCCGGCCGGGAGCCGCCCGACGACTACCGGATCGTCGTCCGGCACAGGCGTTGGCTGCGGGTTGTCCGGCTGGCGCAGGTCGAGCTGCACCAGTGTCCCGCTCGCCGCCTCCAGGACGACCACGTGCGTCCCGTCGCCCACCAGCCCAAGCGGTGCCAGCGTGCCGGTCAGCCCGACCTTGGCGAGTGCGGACCGCAGGTCCGTGGCCGGTGCGGTGCGGCTCCGGTCGGTCAGACGGACGCGGAGCAGCGCCTCATCGGCAGAGCCGGTGGCAACTAGCCACGCACCGGCCAGCGGCCAGAGTGAACTCGGCCCGGCCGGGCGTAGTCGTCCAAGCTCCGGGTTCGACGGCAGGCCGGTCGCGATCACCTCCGGCTGGCCGTCCGCCGTAATCCGGCTCACCTGGCCGCTGGTGCGGCCGCTGCCGCCGGCCTCGGCGACGTAGAGCAGCCCGTCCGCGCCGAACGCCAACGCGCGTGGGTTCGTCAGGCCGGTGGCCACCGGCTCCGGTGGGTACAGCCGGGGCCGGAACTCCGGGTCGGAGCGCAGGACGAGGTAGATCAGCCCCAGCACGACGATGACAGCGCTGATGATCGTGAAGCGCCGACCGAACAGGGGCTGCTCGCCGTTGGCCATTGTTGCTACTTCTACTGCGGATAACGGTCGCCTTCGAAGTGGCGCCGGATGCGCTCGTGGTCTTGGGTCAGGCCGAGCAGCACGAGCAGCGCAATGCGGGCTTTCGGTCCGGTTAGCTCACCCCCGGCGATCACGCCCAATTCTCGCAACGTGCGGCCGCCGCCGGGTGTGCCGTAGGTGGGGGCGAGCGCGCCGGCGTGGCAGCGGGAGGTGAGTACGACCGGGAGGCCGCGGTCCAACGCATACTCGATCCCCGGCACGGCCGTACCGGGCACGTTCCCGGCGCCTGAGCCTTCGATCACCAGCCCGGCAATACCGTCGTCTACGAGCCAGCGCAGCAGCCGGTCGTCCATGCCGGTAACGAGCTTCACCAGCGCGACCCGCTCCTCGATCCAGTCCACGACCAACGGCTGCCGGGGGCTGGCCGGCGCCGAGAAATGGATGCCGGTTGGCGTGACGACGCCGGCCGGCCCATGGCCGGGCGACGCGAACGTAGCCGGGTTCGTCGTGTGCGTCTTGACGACGGACGCGGCCGCGTGAATCTCGTCGTTCGCTACCACCATCGCACCCCGCCCTCGCGCTGCGGGTGATGCGGCCACGCGCACGGCCGCGGTCAGGTTGGCCGGACCGTCGGCGCCGGGCGCGGCGGCGTGGCGCTGCGCCACGGCAAAGCACACCGGCTTGTCGGACTGCAACACCAGATCAACCAAGAGGCTTGTTTCCTCTACGGTGTCGGTGCCGTGCGTGACGACGGCCCCGGCGATCTGCGGGTCCGCGAGCACCGCGTCCAGCCGCTGCGCCAGCGCGAACATCATCGCGGGGGTCATGTTCCAGCTAGCCACCGCGGCGAACGGCTCGCCAGTCACAGTCGCGTAGTCGGCAACTGCAGGCACGGCGGCAATCAGCTCGGCGGGGTCCACCGCCGGGCCGACGGCACCGGTCCGTGGATCGGGCCGACTGGCAATCGTGCCGCCGGTGGCGATGAGCCGCACCTGCGGCAGGTGCTCCGGTGTGTTGGTCATAGTGCTGTCTTGTCTAGTGTCCACCCAGGGTACCACGCGGGATTGGGGGTGGCCCTGGCCCCCTCCCTCCACCCTCCCCCGTTGCAACGGGGGAGGGGAGACGGACATCCTGAGCCACTACAGCCCGCAAATGGCGCGCCCGTTGCGACGGGGGAGGGGCGTCTGTGCAGCGACCGGGGGCTATGAATAGGCCCTGGATTGCGGCTTTCGCCGCAATGACGGGGACCAGGCGGGGAGCTATGTAGCTCCACACGGAAAACCCTACCCTTGTCAGCCTATGTCCCCCCGCACGGCGGGGGGACGGGCGCAGCAACGGTTGCAAGCGCCCCGACGGCTTGGCCCGTACCTACTCCAGTCAGCTATGGACCGCCAGCGCTGCCCCGCGTCGCGGCGTATCACATGGTATCCTGGCAGTTTGTATGGATGGGGAAAACGCGGCGCTCAAGCGGACCGCGCTCTACGCAACGCACGTGGCCGCCGGTGCGCGTATCGTGCCCTTTGCCGGCTATGCCATGCCCGTGCAGTATCGGACCGGCGTGCTCGCCGAGCATCAGGCGGTACGGCAGCAGGTCGGCCTCTTTGATGTCGGCCATATGGGGCAGTTTCGGTTTACTGGTCCTGGTGCGCTGGACCTCTTGCAGTGGGTAACTACCCACGATGTCTCGCAGTTGGCCGTGGGGGCAGCGCAGTATTCCCTGCTCTGTCTGCCGTCCGGCGGTGTGGTGGACGACATTATCGTCTACCGGCTGGAGCAGGACGGCTACTTTGTGGTCGTCAACGCGGCGAACGCCGACCACGACTGGGAGTGGATCGCCGCGCAAGCGCAGGCGGCGGAGCGTCCGGCGGCACGCGGTCCGGTGGAAAGCCGGCGGCTGACCGAGCGCACGTTGCTGGCCTTGCAAGGGCCGCGCGCGCGCTCCGTCGCACAAGCGGTCTGTGCGCCGGACCCGACGACGCTCCGCAACTATCGGGTGATGCGGGGAACGGTCGCCGGAGTCGAGGCCATCATCTCGCGCACGGGCTACACGGGTGAGTACGGGTTCGAGCTGAGTGTCCCGGCTGCGGAGACGGTGTGGCAGGCGCTCCTCGACGCGGGAACGGCGGCGGGCCTGAAACCGTGCGGCTTGGGAGCGCGGGATACGCTGCGGCTGGAGGCGGGGATGGCGCTGTACGGTCACGAGCTGACCGAGGACACCACGCCGCTGGAGGCCGGGCTGGAGCGCATCGTCCGCTTCGAGAAGGGGCCGTTTGTCGGCAGCGCGGCCTTGGAGTCGCAGGCGGCCGCCGGCGTGCAGCGCCGGCTGGTGGGGCTGGCCCTGACCGGGCGTGGGGTTCCGCGCGAGGAATGCGCGATCCTGCACGAGGACCGGTGCGTGGGCCAACTGACGAGCGGCGGGCACTCGCCGACGTTGAAGCGCGGTATCGGCATGGGCTATGTGCCGGTCGCGCTCACGACACCCGGCACGGCCTTGGACATCGAGATCCGCGGTCGTCCCTTCCCGGCGCAGGTGGTCCCGTTGCCGTTCTATCGCCGTCCCCGGCGCCGCCGAAAGGCTGACGCCTAGACCGTTGTTATTCTCACCCTGAGAAAGCACGCAGGCATCAACCGGTGGGAGGAGTGTATGTACCCGGAGGACTGTCGGTACACCAAGGAGCACGAGTGGGTGCGCCTAGAAGATGGTATCGCCGTTGTCGGCATCACGGACTATGCCCAAGATCATCTTGGGGATGTGGTGTTCGTCGAGCTGCCCGACGTGGGAACGGAAGTAGCGCAGTTCGAGCCGTTTGGCGTGATTGACTCGGTGAAAGCCTCGTCGGAGCTTTACGCCCCTTTGTCGGGTGCAGTCGAGGCGGCCAATGACGCGCTGACCGACCAGCCTGAGCTGGTGAACCAGGAGCCGTATGGCGAGGGCTGGATGATTAAGATCCGGCCGGCGGACCTCGGCGAGACGGAGCAGTTGCTCGACGCCGACGGCTACGAGCAGTTTCTCGGCACACTGGACGAGTAATCGGTCGCGTAGATCGTCGTTCCGGCCCCCCTGTGGTCCCCCGCTGCGGCGGGGGGACGGCGTGCTCCCGCTCCGCTCCGATGTGTCAGCATGGGATAGGGCGAGAGTGAGGGCCAGGAAGGGGGCATGGCTTCCGGCGTAGGCCAGAGTGACGGGAGGTGCGCCATCCCGACAACTGAGACACGGCAATCGTATCGCTGTCTGTTTGAGGAATACCGGAGCGGTGCCTCGCAGCGGCCGCTCTTCTTCTGTGGCGAGGCGCTTGCCGTTCTACGTGAGCTTCCGGCTGCTTCCGTTGACTGCTGTATGACCAGCCCCCCGTACTGGAGCCAGCGAAGGTATGAGCACGGGTCTGTTGGGAATGAAGCTACCTATCAGGAGTATGTTCGGGCGCTGCTCGCTATCTTTGCCGAAGTCCGACGGGTATTGAAGCCTACGGGATCATTCTGGCTCAATATAGGGGATACTTACTCGAAGAAGAACCGTTTGGGTATTCCCTGGCGTGTGGCGCTCGCTCTAACTGATGAGCAGGGGTGGATACTGCGTAATGATGTCGTTTGGAACAAAGTCAAGGGCGGCCCCGACAATGCCAAGGACAAGCTCCGCAACGTTCATGAGTATGTTTTTCACTTTACGAGACAGTCCAAGGATTATTTCTATGATGTCAATGCGATACGCAGTAACCCCAAGAAAGCGAAGATTGTCAACGGAGCGGTAGTGTCCGCTACCGGAGTAAGAGGGGTGCGTTATCGCAGGCAGATTGAGTTGTCAACCGCTCTTTCTGCAGCGGAGAGAGGCCAGGCGTTGAATGCGCTCGATGCTATGCTGATGGATCTTTCCGAAGGAAGAATTGCCGACTTCCGCATGGTCATACGTGGGCAGCAGCGAGCAACCCACTCCGACGCGGAAGCTGTGTCCGGGAGAGCGCGTGAGCTACAGCAGCGAGGCTTCTACTTCCTCAGATACCATCCCAAGGGTGCCAAGCCGGGCGATGTGTGGGACATCATCCCTGAGGATACCCAGAAGCGACTGCTTCATTTCGCTCCCTACCCGGAAGACCTGTGCAAAATCCCTATCCTAGCCACCTGTCCCCAAGACGGGATGGTTCTCGACCCGTTCTGTGGGACAGGTACGACGATGTTGGTAGCCAAGAATCTGAAACGGAAGTCCGTTGGTATTGATAGCGCTCGCGAGTATATCGCTATGGCCACCAAGCGATGCTGGGGGCTACTGTGACATCCCGGGTATTGGAATTCTTTACCAGACCTACCGCCGCAGGTATCGAGACTGATTGGGCGTCGCTTACCCAGCAGCAACACTGCTCCTATCTTAGGGGGAAGTGCATCAAGGTCCGCAAGAGCCAGCCTGAGGTCTCGATTGGCACTTGCACGGTTGCACACGGGAGGGAGCGTATTCCTGTCGTCATCTGTCCATATCGGCTCTTGGAGCGGCGACAGATTTTCTTTGATTGCCTTCATCTGTTGACGCTACATCAGCCTGGAAACCAATTACACGTTGTTCATGAAGTGCGTATCCCTGGTGGAAGCGTGGACTACTTTCTGGTGTCAACACGCAAGAGTGACGTTGTGGACTTTGCTGGAATTGAACTCCAGACACTTGACACAACCGGAACAGTCTGGCCCGAGCGGCAACGTCTGCTGGGAACCTTTGGCCTTCCGACCGATATTCCTGACGGAGGTGTAGCAAGGTCATTCGGGATGAACTGGAAGATGACGGCTAAGACGACTCTGGTCCAGTTACATCATAAGATCGAGACATTTGAGCATCTAAATAAACACTTAGTGCTTGTACTCCAAGATTGTCTATTGGATTACATAAGAAGAGAATTCCTCTTCGACCACGTAGAGACGGCAAGGATAGGCGATCCCATGCACTTTCATTCTTACGGCGTGCAATCCGAGGCCACGGGGCTGCGCCTAGAGTTGGGCGAGCGGCTGAGTACCAATAGTGCTGGTGTTGCCCAGATGTTAGGCTTGCAAGCTGACGCTACCGTTACATACCGGGAGATCGTCAGACTGCTTGAGTCAAGACTATCCGATGAGACCCTGCTGAGGTTGTGAGCGGGGTATTCTCCTATTGGGAGGGGTACGTGGATTACATATCAACGACTGATGCACAACGCGAGGAGATGCTCGCCACGATTGGCGTTGCGTCCGTCGCCGACCTGTTTAGCGACATTCCGGCGGCCCATCGCTTCCCCGACCTCGATGTGCCGCCGGGGCAATCGGAGTGGGAGGCGTGGACGGAGCTGCGCCGGCTGGCGGCGCGCAACCAAGACCTCGACCACTACCCGTGCTTCCTCGGGGCCGGCGCCTATCGCCACTTCGTGCCCGGCACCATCGGCCATCTGGTGAGCCGCGGCGAGTTTCTGACCTCGTATACGCCGTACCAGCCGGAGGTGGCACAGGGCACGCTACAAGCCATTTACGAGTTTCAGAGCCTCGTCTGCGAGCTGACGGGGATGGACGTGGCCAACTCGGCGATGTACGACGGTGCCACCGCTCTGGCCGAAGCGGCGCTCATGGCCTGCCGCGTGACGAGGCGTGACCGCGTGCTGATTGCCGATACGGTGCATCCGTTCTCGCGGAACGTGCTGGATACCTATTTCCATGGTCAAGACCTCACGATTGAAACGGTGTCGGCTTGGGCACCGGCGGCGACCAGCAGTGGAGCGTTGCAGCGACGTACCGACCTGGCCAATGCGCTGGATGACCGCACAGCCTGCATCATCATCCAGCAGCCGAACTTCCTGGGCTGGCTGGAAGAGGTCGAGGGGCTAGCGGCGGCGGCTCACGCGGCCGGGGCGTTGCTCGTCGTCGCGGTTGATCCGATTTCGCTCGGCTTGCTGCGACCGCCGGGCGCTTATGGCGCGGACATCGTGGTCGGCGAGGGCAAGTGGACAGGGTGGCCACCTGACTTTGGCGGACCGTCAGTCGGCTTGTTCGCGGCGCGGCAACGCTATGTCCGCCAGCTACCCGGTCGGATCGTCGGTGCGACCGTGGACGAGGCCGGGCGCCGGGCGTTCGTCCTGACCTTGCAGACCCGCGAGCAGCATATCCGGCGCGAGCGCGCCACCTCCAACATCTGTACCAGCGAGGCACTGGTGGCGTTGGGTATGACCATCTACCTCTGCCAGATGGGCAAGCACGGGCTGCGCGAGGCGGCCACCTTGAGTCTGCAGAAGGCGCATTACGCAGCCGCCCGCTGTGACGAGTTAGCCGGTTACGCGGTCGTCTCCGGGGCGCCGTACTGCAAGGAGTTTGTGCTGCGCTGCCCCCGGCCGGTGCCGGAGATCAATCGCGTACTGCTGGACCGCGGCATCATGGGAGGCTTGGACTTGGGACGCTACTATCCGGACCTCGACCACCACATGCTGGTCTGTACCACGGAGATCAACACGCGGGACGAGATCGAGGCCCTGGTGGCCGGGTTGGAGGCGGCACGATGAACGACAGCCAGAACGCGGCCGCGCCACCGCAAGATGGGGCACGTCCCGGCCTGCTGCGGCCAGTGAGCGCCGGCCCGGTGCGGCTCATCAGCGAGGAGAGCGTGCCCGGTCGGCGGGGTGTCAGCTTGCCCGCCAGCGACGTGCCGGAGCAGCCCCTAGAAGAGCTCCTGCCGGCCGAAGAGCTGCGCGGCGAGCTGAACCTGCCGGAAGTGAGCGAGCTGGACGTGGTGCGGCACTTCACCCGTCTCTCGACGCTCAACTTCTCGGTGGATACCGGCTTCTACCCGCTCGGCTCATGCACGATGAAGTACAACCCGAAACTCGACGAGAACGTGGCGGCGCTACCCGGATTCCGGCAGCTGCACCCCCTCCAACCGACCGAGACGGTGCAAGGGGCGCTGGCGGTGCTCTATCACTTGGAGCGGCTGCTGGCGGCGATCACGGGCATGGCCGGAGTCTCGTCGCAGCCGGTAGCCGGGGCACACGGTGAGCTGACGGGCATCCTGATGGCCCGGGCCTATCATGCCCAAGCGGGACGGCAGCGCCGGAAGGTGCTCATCCCCGATAGCGCCCACGGCACCAACCCGGCGACGGCCGCGATGGCCGGCTATCGGGCCGTCACCGTGGGGCACGACCGGCAGACCGGGGAGCTTGATCTCGCCGATTTCGCAGCCAAGCTGGACGAAGAATGCGCTGCGATCATGATGACCGTGCCCAACACGCTGGGCTTGTTCGAGCGCCGCATCGAGGACATCTGCCGGATGGCCCATGACGCTGGCTGCCTGGTGTACTGCGACGGCGCCAACATGAACGCCATGCTCGGCCAAGTCCGCCCCGGCGACCTCGGCATTGACATGATCCACCTCAACCTCCACAAGACCTTTGCCGTCCCCCATGGTGGTGGCGGCCCCGGTGGTGGGGCCATCTGTGTAGCCGAGCCGTTGCTGCCCTACATGCCCAAGCCGGTCGTGGTCCAGCGGGATGACGAGAGCTACGACCTCGAATGGGATCGGCCGCTCTCTATCGGCCAAATCCACGGGTTCTATGGGAACTTCAACGCTGCGCTGCGCTCATATACCTACATCTTGGCACTGGGTGCGGAGGGATTGCGCGCCATCGGTGACCATGCGGTACTCAACGCCAACTACCTCAAGGCCAAGCTGCAAGACCACTACAAGCTCTACGTTGAGCGCACCTGTATGCACGAGTTTGTGCTGGATGGCCGGTCGTTGCGCGAGCACGGTGCGCGCACGCTCGACTTGGCCAAGCGCCTGATTGACTACGCCTTCCACCCGCCGACGATCTACTTCCCGCTGATCGTCCCCGAAGCGATTATGATCGAGCCGACCGAGACGGAGAGCAAGGAGACGCTGGACGCCTTCGCCGCGGCGATGATCGCCATTGCCCGCGAGGCTGCTGAGGAGCCTGAGCTACTGCACGAGGCGCCGGGCATCGCCCCCGTGCGCCGTCTCGATGAAGTGCGCGCCGCCCGCCAGCCCGACCTCCGTTGGCACATGGGAGCGGATACTCCCCCGGCCTAGCTGTTCGCTCGGCGTCGGGTTGGATGACACGATGAGAGTCGTCTGCACGGGGATGAGCGGTACCGGCCGCCTCGACTACGTCCACGAGGTCGCTGCGCTGGCGCGTCGGCACGGCCAGGAGGTGGCCGTCTTCGATGTCAAGGAGATCATGTTCCGGATCGCGGCCGACCGCGGTCAGCCGGTGGAGGAAGAGACCATCCTCGACACGGCTGGCTCGACGCTCGAAGCCCTGCGGGCGGCGGCGCTGGAGCAGGTACTCCGATTGGCGGAAACAACCCCCCATTTCATCCTCGCTACGCACGCGCTCTTCCGTTGGCGGAATGCGCTGATTCCGGGCTTCGATGTCCACTATCTCAACCAGGTGCAGCCCGATCTCTACGTGACGATTAGCGACACGATCACCACGATCAAAGGCCGGCTCGACCGGCAAGCGCGCTGGCGCCACTACTCCTATCACGATCTGCTGACCTGGCGCGATGAGGAGACGTTCGTCACCGAGATGATGGCGAGCTTCCAGCGCCAGCCCCACTACCTGATTGCGCGTGACCAGCCCCCCAACACGCTCTACCGGCTGATGTTTCGGCCCGAGGTGCCGACGATCTATCGCAGCTACCCGATCACCCACATCGTGGATCAGCCTGACTTGCAGGCCGAGTGTGAGGCGCTGGGCACCCAACTGGACGCGCAGTTTGTGGTGTTCGATCCCATGGCGATCAAGGACAGCCAGGCGCCGCAGCAGGCCACAGCCTCTAGCACGGCCCCTACAGATGGCGCGGGGGAGGCGCAGAGCGGCGGGGATGGGGAAGAGGCCCCGCCGTCCACGGCGATATTGACCGAGCGATCTGCGGACGCGGCGACCTTTACGCCGGCCGAAACGCAGTATATGGCCGATCAGACGGTTGCCCGTGACTACAAGCTCATCAAGCAGAGCGACTTTGTCGTTGTGTACTACCCGACGACGGTGCTCTCGGCCGGGGTCATATCGGAGATGATCTACGCCGTGGCGCACGGCAAGCAGGTGTTCGCCGTGTGGCTGCCGCCGACTGAGCCTAGTCCCTTTTTCAGCTACTACTGCACCGCGCCGGTCTTCCGCTCCACGGAGGCGCTCTTCGCCTACTTCGAGCGCACCGGCTTGGCCGGCGGCGCTACGCGCGGCTGTCGCGGCGAAAAAGAGTAACGGCCGCCCTCGGTGGGCGACCGTCATCGTGCGTGATGGTGGAGATGGGGGCGAGTCGAACGCCCCGTCCAACACAGGGGAACCGGCGGCTTCTACAAGCGTAGACCTCTTTTGTTTTCACGTTGGGGGGAACAGAGGACGAACGCCCGTCAACGCCAGCTCATGTGGCTTGGGCCGCCCCTATGAGCCTCGGGACGGCTGCACCTCGACTGTAATGACGCCCGTGCCGGGTCCGTCGAGGGTGGACCACGGGCGGACGCGCTACCTGTTAGTTAGGCAGCGAGAGCGAACTGCTGTCTGTTGGCAGTTGATTATGTTGCCGGTGGTTTAGCGAGCCAGCATACCGGCAGCTCGGCTTGCAACCGCGAGCTTCCCTGCCCTGTCGAAACCCGTCATCCCCGTCTGAAGTTGGAAAAGACCCCGGTGCGGCAGTGGCTGCACCACCTTCATTGTAGCATGGCTGCGCCCCGGCCTCCCTGACGGGGGTGGGTATTTACATGGATGGACAGGATAGACAGGATGGGGAAAAGGAGGTGGTTTCCTCACCCCAACCATCGCCCGGGGAGGGAAATCGGGCAAACAGGCGGCGGGCGTGCTTGAAGATGCGGAGTGTCCTGCGCCGGCCAGGCGCTGGCCCCCCTATGGTCCCCCCGCTGCGCGGGGGGACGGGCGCAACATGTTGCGCCCCTACGGCTTAACCCGTACCTCCCCTGGCCCGCTCCTGGCGCTGCATCGGACGGCAACTTCAGGCTCCCTACGCCCAAAGACTAGGGAAAACCCCAGGCCAAGACTAGGGTTTTCCCTAGTGTCTTGGCTGCCGAATGGGCGTATCATAGATATAAACAAGCTGTGCGTGCCTGTGGCTCTGCTTGATCCACTGGTAGCACCAGGCCGGCCGCGCAGTGGGGGAAGGAGGTGCAAGTAAGGACCGTGGTGAAGTAGCTGCTGAGTGTGCTGCCGTCGTCTTCTCGACGGTACGCGCACACGCGCAGAAGGAGGGTCCCATGATACGTCTAGTTCGCCGGCAGTATTTGCTCGGGTCTATCGCCACCTTGGGTGGCGTGGTGGCTGCGGCCTGTGACCTCAGGGAAGTGCCGCAGTCCGATGCTACACCGCCGGCCGACGCTACGCCGCCGCCCCCTCGCCGGGCACCGGTCACTACCCTCCCCACACCCCGCCCTGGATCGGTCGCTATCCGCGTGCTTTACGGGCTTTACACGGGGCTGGTGTATTCGGAAATCCCCATCACTATGCGTGGGTTTGACCTTCAGGTGCTCAAACCCCAGCAAGAGCTCTACCGCACGACGGCGTTCGCTACCTTCCAGGACCGCTACCCCGACAACCACGTCACCTTCGACACTACGCACGATCCGTTGCCGGTCGTGCAGGCGGCCCACGCCGCCGGCCAGGCGCCCGACCTCTTCCTCGCCGATGACCGGCGTGGCCGGGCAGTCGTGCGCCAGGGCCTGGCCGCGCGCCTGGACGGCCACGTGCGCCAGTGGTCGGACCGCGCCGATTTCGTGCGCCCGGCCCTGGCCGCGGGCCAATATGAGCGCCGGCAGTGGGGGCTGCCCCTCTTTACGCAGGTCTATACGCTCTACTACAACCAGGCGCTGCTCCGCGCCCTGGGCATCCTGCGCCTGCCGACCACCTGGGAAGACCTGCTGGCTGCCGCTGAACAGTCCACCAAGGTGAAAGGCCACAATGTCGTGCGCCAGGGCATCAACGGCCCCGGCCCACAGTGGTTCATGTGGCTGCTGCAGAGCACCGGCGCGACGCTGTATGAGGCCGGTCAGGCCGGCTTCGGTGGCGAAGCGGAGGAGATTCTACTGTTCTTGCGGCACCTGTACCATGCCGTGCATCCCTGGGGCGTGGAGCCGCTGCAAGATGCGCGGCTGGAAGACGAGCTCGGCATGTATACCGATTACCTCTGGGAGACTGGCCAGTTGGCCCACGCTTGGCTGCCGGCGCTACCGCGGCTGACAGACGAGGAGGCGGGCCGGCACCGGTCGAAGGTGTGGGAGCGCATTAATCCGGCACCGCCCCCGGATGCCACGCCCCTCCCACGACCGCTTAGAGTCAACTCGGGCGAGTTGGCTACCGCCCGGGCCTTGTGGGAACAGGCGCCCCGGCCAGCGGACATCGCGGTGGGGCGGCTGCCGGTGCCGGGCAAAGAGTATGCGCTGCCGAGTAGTCGTCAGGTGCAACCCCTGATCCATAGCCACTCGGGCGTGTTGCATCTCAGCGCGCAGTCGGAGCACCCGGACGTGGCCTGGGAACTGCTCACGCTGTTCCTCGAACCAGTCACGCTCCATGAATACACCCACATCCGCCGCGCTATTCCGCCGCGCCAGTCCCTCCTGGGCCTGGGGTATTTGGACCATCCGAAGACCCAGCAGGTCATTGACCTGTGGCTGCGCTACGGCCGCCCGCCGTTCGATCCCCCGGCCTACGCCCAGGTAGGCAGCGCGATTGGGCAGACCTTCAAGGACACCGTGGTCTGGCAGCAGGACCTGGGCAAAGGGGTGGATGACCTGATCGTGCAGCTCAACAAGATTGCCGCCGAAGCGACCCCACCCTTCACGGGCACGACCCGCCGCTGAGTGGCCGGCCGGCCGAGCTACCGAGCGAGGATAAGCTCCGCCTGTCCCCTCCCCCGTCGGGACGGGGGAGGGCTAGGGAGGGGCCTGGATTCCGGCTTCTGCCGGAATGACGATGGGATGGTGAAAGGAGGGCATAGTGGTGTGGATGAGCCGCCGGTGCTTCTTGGGCAGTACGGTCGCCGGGCTGGGGAGCCTGCTGGCGGCGGCTTGCGCGTTCGGAGAGGCGCCGCCACCGAGCGCCGGACCACCTTTGCGTAGGCCCGCGCCGACCCTCAGCGTGCCCACACAGCAGAGAGGACCAACGACGATCCGCGTTCTCTTTGGGCCTTGGACCGGGGCGATGTACGAGCAGGACAACCCTCTCTATATAGATATAGCGCAAGACGGTCGGTCATTCTACCCGCATGAGGAGTTGCTACGTACCACTGCATTCGCGGCCTTCCAGAGCCGCTACCCCGACAGCAAACTCACCTTCGAGACGACTGGCGATACCGTGCCGGCGCTTCAACGCCGGCAGGCGGCCGGCACACTCCCGGACCTCTTTGAAGCCGACGACAAGCGCAGCGCGGACTTGCTCCGGGCGGGCGCAGTGCAGTCGGTCGAGGGCCACGTGCGGAACTGGCCGGCCGCGAGCGATTTTGTGCGCCCGGCGTGGGATGCCGGACGTAGTAGGAGCCAGCAGTGGGGCCTGCCACTGTTCACCTTTGCGTATACGCTCTACTTCAACTCGGATGTCTTGCGCGAGGCTGGCCTCGCGCAACTCCCGGCCACGTGGGAGGACTTGCTGGAGGTTGCAGCCCGATCCAAGGTGGTGAACGGGACCCAACTGGTACGGCAGGGCCTCAACACGCCGGATGCCCAGTGGTTCTGGTGGCTGCTGCAGACGTTGGGCGCCACGCTCTACGAGGTTGGGGAAGCGGGCTTTACGGGCGGTGAAGCGGAAGCGGTGCTGGATTTCCTCAGGACCCTGTATGTCACGGTACGGCCCGCTGGCGTGGTGCGGCCGCCGCCAGCAGGAGGGTTCTTTGTCTATGTCGGGCCAGAGGCGGCTCGGAAAAATGCCGCGCCACCACCCCCACCACCCTTGGAGTCAGATAGCGGGATATTGGGAGGGGCAGAAGGACTGCGCTGGCAGCACGGGCAGATCGCCCATGCGTGGGTACCGCTCTTAACTCCACCGCCGGCTGCAGAGCCAACAGCAGTCGTTGTTGGTGTGCCACCAACCCCAGGTGGCCGGGATCAGACGCCGCTGGTCCACACGCACACGGCGTTACTACATCTGAGTGCTCAATCACCTCACCCGGATCAGGCTTGGGAGCTGCTGACTTTGATCCTGGAGCCTGATGTCATCTACGAGTACACGCAGCGACGTTGGGCCTTGCCACCGCGGCAGTCGCTGCTGATGCTGAAGCAGGGCTACCTGGCACATGCGAACGCTCAGCAGGTCGTGGCGCTCTGGCTCCGCTATGGCCGCCCGCCGTTCAATCCGCCCCAGTACGACGCGACCAGCGCCGCCATCAACGCGACGTTCCGAGCGGTGGTGGTCAAGCAGGAACAGAGTCCTGCCGGAGGGGCGGCAGAGCTGGCCAAGTCCCTGAGCAAGATTGCACGGGAGGCCACGCCTCCATACACGGGCACGACCCGCCGGTGAGCGGTCCTGCCCCGCTCGTAATCCACGAGAAGGGGCTGTTCATGGTGCTCAACTGGCTTGCTCTCGGTATAGAGAGTGAAAGGAGGCAGCCATGGTGCGGATGAGCCGCCGGCGCTTGCTGCGTGGTACGGCCGCCGCGCTGGGTGGTGTGCTGGCGGCGGCGTGTGAGCTGCGGGCACCGGACACCTCGCCGGGGGAGACGCCAGGTGCAGCGACGGCGGTGCCACCGCGTCCGCCGGAGAGCACGCCGTCGAGAGCCAAACCGCCGCAGAAAGTCCAAGTGCTGACCTGGTCCGAGTGGTTGGAGGAGTATAAAGATGTGCTCCCCCAGTTGGCTGAGGAGTTCAGCGGCCGGCATCCGTCGCTCACGGTGGACTGGCAGCCCTTTCCGCTGACCTACGACCCTGACGCTCCCAGTGAAGCGCAGCAGATCGAGCAACTGCACAGCGCGGGCCTCCTCTTCGACGTCATGCAGTTTTTGTTCCCGCACCTTACCTCCCGCCTCTTCGTCGGCGACGCTGCCGTTGACCTGCTCCCGTTCATCCGCAGCGACAAGTACGATCTCGCCGACTACTGGCCGGGAGCCATCGAGTCCATGCAGTGGGAGCGGAAGCTGTATGGCTTGCACACCGAGGTGCGCCCCACGCTGCTCCACTGCAATGAGGCGCTCTTTGCCCAAGCGGGTCTTGGCGTCCCCACGACCGCCTGGACCTGGCCGCAGTTCCGCGCCGCCACCAAGCAGTTGACCAACCACCAGCGGCCCAAGCCGATCTTTGGTTTCGGTCTCGATACACAGGTGTTCTCTACGCTGCCGTGGGTTTGGGCGAACGGGGGTGCCATGCTCAGTGCGGATCGCAGCGAGAGCCTGGTAGCGCGGCCGGAGTCCCAAGAAGCACTGCAATGGCTCCATGATCTCTCCCTGACCCAAGCGTTCGGCCTATGGGGAGCGGACTTCAGTCGAGCCAATGACATTGATGTCGTGGAGCTTTTTCTTGAGGGCCGGGTGGCAATGCTCTATGGACTATGGATCAGTGAGAGTGCCTTCACCGAAGCGCTCGGTCGCACGCCGCAGTTCAGCTTTGCCCCGGCGGAGCCACCGCGGGGGTCGCGCCAGTCTGCCAGCCTTTTGGGACCATTTGGTGCCTCCAACCTGAGCAAGAGCGCGCGGGTACCGGACGATGGGTGGCGCTTCCTCAGCTGGTGGACGAGTGAGGCGACGCAACGCCGGTTCCAAGCCGCCAATCAGAACGGATTCATGGCACCGCCGGCGCGGCGCTCCCTGGCGGGCGAATTCGTAGACCGCTATGGCGCCGCCACGCTCGCTGCGTTGGCCTATGCACGGCCGCTGCCCTTGCACCCGAAATCGAACGACCTGATGAAAGCCTACGATCAGGGTTTGGTGCCGATGTGGAAGGGGGAGCAGACGGTAGCGGAGGCGACGGCCGCGATTGCCCGCGAGCAGAACGCGATCCTGGCGGAGTGGCGGCGGAAGCAACAACAAGGGACGCCGTAGTCAGGTGCTACCGATCTCTGTTGAAAGGAGGGGCCTCGCGTTCGTGTTTCTGGTGGCGTGCTACTGATGGACTGAAGGAGGGTGCCATGATGCGTTTCGTTCGCCGGCAGTATCTGCTTGGCTCCGCTGCTGCCCTGAGCGGCGTGCTCGCCGCGGCCTGTGACCTGGCGGGAGTCCCCCGGCTGAATACCGGGCCGCCGCGCCGTCGAGCGACCCCGGCCACCCTCCGCGTGCTCTACGGGCGGTACGGGCCGGGGCTGGGGACCATGTACACCGAAGTTCCTGTGGACTGGATAGGGCCTGATGGGCGACCGGAGGCGCCTGTCGCAGAGTGGTTCCACACCACCGCTGCCCCTGCTTTCAAGGAGCGCTACCCGGATAGCACGGTCAGCTTCGAGTCCCATCACGATCCGCTGAACCGGGCGTTAGAGTTACACCGGGCCGGCACCACCCCGGACATCTTCCAGACCGACGATCTGCGTAATGCCGACTTGATCCGGCGCCGGCTGGCCCATCGCCTCGATGGCTGGATCAAGCAAATGCCCCATGCCGATGATTTTGTCCAGCCGGCTTTGCTCGCCGGCCAAACCGCGGGCGTGCAGTGGGGCCTGCCGCTGTTCTCCCAGGTCTATATGCTCTATTTCAATCGGCACGTCTTGCGGGCCGCCGGGATCGGCCAGCCGCCCACGACCTGGGGTGATTTGCTCGATACGGCCTATCGGTCCACCTTGGTGAGTGATGGCGAGCTGGTCCGGGCGGGACTGTCCGCGCCGCATAGTCGCTGGTTCTGGTGGCTGCTGCAGCTCACGGGTGTCACGCTCTACGACGGCGGGCAGGTCGCGGCGCTGGAGCACGAGGCGGAGGTGGTGCTGGACTGGTTGCGGGACCTCGACGCCGCCGTGCAGCCGGCCGGCGTGGCCCCCCTTGAGCGGCACAAGTACTTCCCGTCGGTCGAAGATGCTGCCAGTTGGTACCTTGGGAAGGTGGCTCATGCATGGGCGCCGGGGTTGCCACCGCAGCCTGCTGAGTTCCTGCAACGGCACGACTGGCAGCCAGCCTCGCCGCCGCCGCGAGAGGCAGCACCACGGCAACAGGATGCTCCCCCACCGGCTGAAGTCCGCACAGCCATGGCGACGGCGGAAGTGGAGCAGCGCCGGGCGGCGCTTTCCGGCCCGCCGCCGGCAGCGGCCGGGCGGCCCACGCCGGAATCCACGCTGATCGGTCCGCCGCCGGTGCCGGGCAGCACGCGCTACGCGCTGCCGGGGGCACGCGCCGCGCAGCCGCTGGTCCATGCCCAGACCGCCGTACTGCACGTGAGTACGCAAGCGGCCGCTCCCGATAAGGCCTGGGAGCTGCTGACGATGCTCCTGGAGCCGGAGACGCTCTACTCCTATACGCATCTGCGTTGGGCGGTGCCGCCGCGCGAGTCCATTCTCGGCCGGGGCTATCTCCAGAGCGGGAACACGCAGCAAATGGTTGATCTCTGGCTCCGCTACGGCCGCCCGCCCTTCAATCCCCCGCGCTACGCCCAGGTCAGCGCAGCTATCGAGGCCACGTTCCAGGCCGTGGTGGTGCGGAAGCAGCAGGCGCCGGGTGACGGGGCGCGGAAGCTGGTCGAGCAGCTAGAGCAGATCGTGCGGGCCATCACGCCCGCCTACACCGGCACGACCCGCCGGTGAGCGGTCCTGTTCTGCTCGCAATCCACGAGAAGGGCTGTTCATGGCGCTCAATTGGCTTGCGCTCGGTGTAAGACCGTCACAAGAGACGCAGTGACCACTACAAAAAGAGGCCTTTGCATATCCTCCAAGACGGCGTGCTCCGTGGCAGTGACCCCACTCCCGCCAACCTGGGCGGGGTCGGTTTTTAGATTCCCGCTTGCGCGGGAATGACCATGGCCTTGCCCAGGCCACGGAAGGCCATGAAAATGGTGCGATGCCGGGCGATCCGCCAGCCCGGAACGGGCTATTTTCATAGCAATGACGGGGGTGAGGCCCAGCCCCGGGCGGCCGGATTAGGGCTACGTGTGCCAATATGGTATAATCGATGTTATGGCGCAGAGGACGGCGCGAAAGAAGGGGCGCACCGGCACCCCGATGAAGCTGGTCTTGGCGATTGTGCAGAGCCAGGACGCGGATCGTATTACCGAGACGCTGGTGGGGATGGGCTATCCGGGGCCGACCCGGATCAACACGGTAGGCGGCTTTCTCCGCCGCGGTAACGTCACCCTGCTGCTCGGCACGGAAGCTGATCGCGTTGATCAGCTTATCGAAATCGTCCGCGAGCACGCCGAGGCCAGGGCCGATCCTGACCGGCCCGACGCACATCGGGCTACTATCTTCGTGCTCCACGCCAATCGCCTGCTGCGCGTCTAGCAGGCGCCCCACGAACGACACAGGGCTGCTGAGCTATGCGCTTCGCCTTTTGGGTTATCGGCTGCCAGATGAACGTGGCCGATTCCGAGCGCCTGACCCGTGTGCTCACCGAGCAGGGCCACGTGCCGGTGCCGGATACGGCTGGCGCCGATCTCGTCGTGCTGATGAGCTGCTCGGTACGTCAGACGGCCGAGGACCGGCTGTGGGGGCAGCTACGCGAGGTAGCGCAACTCAAGCGCGCGCGCTCCTCGCTCGTCGTCGCCGCGAGCGGCTGCGTCTCGGACGGTGACGTGGAGGGGTTCCTGCAACGGGCGCCGGCTGTGGACGTGTACGTTGATCCGCGGCAGCCCGAGGCACTGCTGGAATGGCTGGCCGAGCGCGGCCTCGCCGACCCGCCCGATTTCGGTGATCTCGACCTCGGCGCCCTCGTGCCCCGGCAGGGACTGGATCATACGGCTGTGGCGCTACACGGCGTCTCGCGGCACGTGCCCGCCATCTACGGCTGCAACTACCGCTGTACCTACTGCATCGTCCCGTACACGCGCGGCCCGCAAATCTCGCGCCCGATGGACGAGATTCGTCGCGAGGTCGAATGGTTGGTGGAGGGTGAAGGCGCCCGCGAGGTCACAGTGCTCGGTCAGACGGTGGATGCCTACGGCGAAGACCTGCCGGAGCAGCCGCGGCTTTCCCACCTGCTGGCGTGCCTCGACCGGATCGAGGGGCTGGAACGGGTGCGCTTCCTGACCTCGCACCCCAACCACATGACCCTCGATCTGATTGACGCGGTCCGCGATCTGCCGCACGTCTGCGAGCACATCAACCTGCCGTTCCAGGCCGGTGACAATGACGTACTGCGGCGGATGGCGCGACGGTATCGGGCGGAAGACTACCGCGCGCTGATCGGGACGATCCGCGAGCGCGTGCCGGACGTGTCGCTGTCGACCGACGTGATCGTGGGGTTCCCCGGTGAGACGGAGGCGCAGTTCGAGCGCACGCTGGCGATGCTGCGGGACATCGAGTTCGACGTGGTGCATGTCGCCATGTACTCGCCACGCCGCGGGACGCCGGCCCCGGAAGTGTGGCCGGACGACGTACCGCCGGCCGAAAAGAAGCGCCGCCGCCGCGCCGTCGAGGACACCCAGCGCGAGATCGCCCTCCGCCGCAACCAGGCGCTCGTCGGCGAGGCGGCCGAGGTGCTGGTCGAAGGGCCGTCGCAGCGCCGCAAGGATCAGCGTTCGACGACCAAGCGTTGGGGCGGACGCACGCGCACGAACAAGCTGGTCTTCTTCCCACACGACGGCAATCCGACGGGTGCGCTGACGCCGGTGCGAATTACCCAAGCCGCACCGTGGTACCTGGACGGAGTCCCGGCCTGAGACGAGTGGCGCGTGACGAGGCCCAGCCTGTCCCGTGCTGACTCCCCTTCCCTGATGAGGATTGCTACCTTAACCAGGTAGTATTCTGGCCCCCACCCTGGCCCTCCCCCGGAGCAAGCTCCAGGGGAGGGGAGGTAGGGCCGCGACCGGGGGCTACGAATGACACTGGATTGCGGCTTGCGCCGCAATGACGGGGGCTGTCCCCCATGGTCCCCCGCGTAGCGGGGGGACGGGCGCAGCATGTTGCGCCCCTACGGCCTAACCGGTACCTACCCCAGTCAGGAGGGGCCGGGGGGTGAGGGGCGCAGACCAGTTGCCCCTGCGCCGGACTATCGGGACGATCACAGCGGCCGCGCGTTTCAAGTGCGTAGGGCAGCAATGTGCCGTCCCTGCGGCCGCCGCCGGCTGTTGAAATGTGGATGTTCACTCTTGCCAACGACCGCTACCAGCGGCTAACGCTGGCACTCGTCATCTGCTGGCTTGTCGGGTGCCAGTCGGCCGCTCCGCCAGCGCCGGTGCCGCTCTCCCCGGCGGACTATTGGTCCGAGACCCAGGGGATTGTGCGCGCGGCCACGCAACAGGTTCGTCTGTTCAACAATGCCCTACGCGCCTTCTCGGAGGAGCGCCTGACCTTCGAGCAGTTTCGTCTGGCACTCGCCCGGCTGACTCCCGAGGTGTTCGCGCTTGGTCAGCGGCTGGTGGTCATCCACCCGCCGGAGAGCGCGCGGGAGGCACACCCGATCCTCGTCGAGGCCCTGGACCTCCTGACGCTCGCGGGGCGGGCGGCGCGGCTGCTGGAGGCGGACGATTATCACCGGCACGTGGCGGTGATTGCGGTGCTCTTGCCGGAGACGCAAGCGCGGCTGGCGGCCTATAGCGCCGCGTTCCCGGCCTCGGCAGTAGCGACCGCAATCCAACAGGAGATCGCCCAACTCGGCCAGGGGCGGATTGTTGCCACCACCGAGCGCACCTTCCTGGTACGCCTGGGACCGTTCGCCTCAATCGCCGCAGCCCGGCAAGCCGTAGCCTCGCTGACCTTGGCCGGCGAGCCGGCCTTTTCGGAGTCCCCACCCTACGTCGTGACCAGCGGACGGTATACCAACCGCTGGGAAGCCGAGCACGCTGCCGCCGCGGCGAGTAGTGTGGACGGGGTGTCGGCGCGGGTCGAAGTGGAGTACGCCTACGACTTCCACCCGGAAATAGAGCAGCCCCCCAGTGGTCACTACTGGCGCGAGATGATCTGGCTCCAGGAACTCAACTTCATCGGCTCTCTGGTAGATACCGCTGCCGATGGCAGCTTCATCATCGTCGCCTCCCGCGACGGCGCGGTCCAAGGCTGGCAGGGCGACGGGACGTATCGGTGGCACAAAGACCTCGATGCCGCGTTGGTCAGCCTGGCCGTGGCCGCCCAAGGGAACCGGGCCGTACTCGCCGGCTACAAATCGTTCTTGCTGTCGTTGTCGGACGCTGCGGTCAACTGGGACTCGATCATTCCGAACGAGGGTGACATCCTCACACAGGCGCTGATCTCCGCCGATGGCAACCGGGTCATGCTCCGTTCCGAGCCGGCCGGCGGAGCGGGCATGGTACACGCCCTCGATACGCGGACGCCGTTGTGGCATACCGCCGATTATGTCGGCGCCCGGGACATCGCGCTGACGCCCGATGGGTCGAAAGTGGCCATCGTCTCGGCCAAAGACGGCGTTGACTGCCTTGCGTCCGCGCCGGGAAGTGACCCCGTACTGACCTCGGCCAAGGACCGTGTCAACTGCTTCATCCTGGTGAGCGTCTCCCCGGTTCGGCGGCTGCAACGCTTCACGCTGCCGTCAACGCCGGAACGAGTGGCGCTGACGGCCACGGCCAGCCACGTGGCCGTCTTGAGCGGTCAGGAGGTGTTGTTCTACCGCTTGCGAGACGAGAGTCTGCTGTGGCGCCAGCGGGTACCCGGCAACCTGCTGGCTATGACGCCGGACGGCCAACTCCTCGTGACCGCCGGCCAAGGCGGGCTGCTGGCTATCTCGCGCACCGGCGAGCAGCGCTGGCGGCAGGAAGACGTGCAAGTCACGGCGCTGGCCGTCAGTGGGCAGCATGTCGTGGCCCGCACCGACCGCGAGCGGTTGGACGTGTATGCACGCGACGGATCGCCCTTGGGGGCGGTCTATACGCCGGGACGCTTGCTGGCCTTTGCGCTGGCGACCGAGAGTAGTCTGCTGGTTGCCACCGACGACCAGCACAATATGATCGCCTGGCAGCTGCCGCCCGCGCCGTAGGGACGGATTGGACCTACCCCTGTCAGGGCTACCGGCCCCCCTACGGTCCCCCCGCCGCGGCGGGGGCCTCGCTAGGATGAGGTTTCCGAGAATCCCAGGCCGCGCGCTTTGAGCGAGACGAACCGTTGGGCGCCGATGATGATGTGGTCCAGCAGTTCGATGTCGAGGAGCTGGCCGGCGCGGTAGGTGTCGCGCGTCACCTGCACGTCGTCCGGCGACGGCGTGGGATCGCCGCTGGGATGGTTATGCACGACGATGATGGCCGCGCTGCTCTGGCGGATGGCATCGCGGAAAAGCTCACCGACGCGAATGGGGCTGGCATTCAGGCTGCCGATGTAGATTTCGCGGATGGCCGCGACGCGGTGCTTGGTGTCGAGCAGTACCACGCGCAGGTGCTCCTGCTCGAAGGCGGCCATCTCCGGCATCAGCAGGTTGGCGATGTCCTCGGGGGAGCGCACGGCCAGGCGCTCTTCCGGCTGTATCGTCATCAGGCGCCGGCCCAACTCGAACGCGGCCAGTAGCTCCACGGCTTTGGCCGGTCCGACGCCGGGCAACTGCGCCAGCTCTGCGGCCGAGGCTCGCGCCAACTGGTGCAGCGCGCCGTACTGGGCAAGCGCATGGGTTGCCAAGGTCAGCACGTTTTGTCGTTTCGTGCCACTGCGCCAGATAATGGCGATTAGCTCTGCCGTCGCCAGCGCCGTCGGCCCATATTTCTGCAGCCGTTCCCGGGGGCGCTCCTCGGGCGGGATTTCGCGGATGCGCGGGCTATACGCGGGAACGCCGTTCGCAGCCGCCACCGATGATGGCACCGCTGCGGGGCCGATGGTCAGCGGCGCCGGTGCGGGTGTCGCTACATGTCCACTGTTCACTATGGTTCACTCTCTGCGCGAGCGTGAGCGGCCGATGCCGCTCGCAATTCTAGGATTAGCATACCATATTATGCATGTTCTGTCTAGGATTACTGTTGGGAGAGGGTTGGACCTACCCCTCTGCCGGGCCAAAGCCGCACGGATGGTACCAGGTGTGGTGCGGCTTGGCCCATCACCCGGCCCCTACCCTGAAGGGAAGGGGCGTGATGGCGACCGGGGGTACGGTGAGGGAGGTCTGGGGCTGGCCCCCCTATGGTCCCCCCGTCCCGACGGGGGGACGGGCGCTTGATCTGCTGCGAACGCCGCTCTGCTACAGGTCCCCCGTCCCGACGGGGGGACGGGGCGTTGGCTGCTCCTGGCCTCCCGGTAGGCCCGCCGCTGGCGGGGGGACGGGCGCAGCGGGCTGCGCCTCTACGGCTTGGTCCGTACCTACCGCAGTCAGCCCGCGGCGCGGGGGACGTGGATTCCTACTTACGCGGGAATGACGGGGGTCTGGACGCCCGCCAGTGGCCACTAGCCACCGGTCACCGCCAGCGCCCAAGTGGTTGTGCCGACGGTGCCTGCGGTATGATGCCGCGTCATGCCTCGTTCTGCTGCCGGGCCGGAAGCGGTGGGTGCGCTGCCTCCGTTTGCGCCGCGGATCGGGCTGGCCGCCCTGGCCGCCCGCGTACTCGCGGCCGCCATGCGGCGCCTGGGGCGCGGCGGCACCGCTCTACCGGGCCTGGTTGCCGAGACACTGGCACCGGCGTTCGTGCCGACGGTGGCGCGGCAGCTGCCGCGCGGTGTGGTACTCCTCACCGGGACCAACGGCAAGACCACGACGGCCCGGATGCTCGCGGCGATCTTGGCCCGCGACGGTACACGGTTCGTCCACAATGCCGCCGGGTCCAACCTCTCGCGTGGCCTGGCATCCGTCCTTGCCCAGCGCACCGGCTGGCGGGGACGGCTGCGGGCTACCGAGACGACGCTCGGCCTGTTCGAACTGGACGAGGCCGCGTTCGTGCGCGCCGCGCCGGCGCTGCGTCCCCGGACGGCCACGTTCCTGAACCTCTTTCGGGACCAACTGGACCGCTATGGCGAGGTAGATGCCGTAGCGCAGCGGTGGCAAGCGGCCCTCGCTGCAACGCCGCGCCCACCGCAACTCGTCCTCAATGCCGACGATCCACTCATCGCCGGCCTCGCGCCTCACTCCTCAGCCCCCTCTCCACTTGTAGAGAGGGGGGAAACGCCGGAGGCCCTCTACTTTGGCGTCGAGGCATCGTCGGTGGATCGGCCGGCTGCGGAGCACGCCGCCGACATTCGCGTCTGCCCGACGTGCGGCCGGTCGCTGGTCTACCGCCGCCGGTTCTACGCGCACCTCGGCCACTTCTCCTGCCCTGACGGCCACATGGCGCGTCCGGCACCGGCCGTGCGCGCAGTGACCGTCGAGCCGCGCGGGATTGACGGTACCGAGCTAGAGCTACTGTGCCGGCCACCGGTCGTGCCCGCGGCCGTCGCCTTGCGCTTCTTCCTGCCGCTGGGGGGCCTCTACAACGTCTACAATGCGCTGGCCGCGACGACGACCGCCCTGGCGCTGGGCGTGGCGCCGGTCGTTGTGCGTGAGGCGCTGGCTGCGTTTACCGCTGCGTTTGGACGTATGGAGCAAGTCGTCTTGGAGGGACGCACGGTCTACCTGGCGCTGGCCAAAAACCCCACCGGCCTCAACCAGGTCGTGCGACTGCTGGCGGCCGAGGCCGACCGCACCGGACCACTCTCGCTGCTCATGGCGCTGAACGACCTCGATGCGGACGGGCGCGACGTATCGTGGATTTGGGATGCCGACTTGGAAGAGCTGGCGCCGCCGGGCCGGGTTCGCACGGTCGTCGTCAGTGGCCGGCGCGCCGCCGATCTCGCCGTCCGCCTGAAGTACGCGGGGATCGCTGCGTCCGCAACTGCCGGACCGGCGAGGGACGATCAGCATGCGGCCGTCGTGGTGGAGAACGATCTGGGGTTGGCGCTGGACCAGGCCGTGCAGTACACGCCGGCCGGGGGGACGCTGCACATCGTCCCGACCTACACGGCGCTCCTGGAGCTACGTGGCCTGTTGACGCGCCGGTTAGCCCTGCGGCCCTACTGGAGGGCAGCGTGAGCAAGCTGCGCTTGACCATCGCCCATCTCTACGCCGACCTGATGAACGTCTACGCCGACCGTGGCAACATCATCTGCTTGCACCAACGGTGCGCGTGGCGGGGGATTGACCTCGTGGTCCGGTCATTCGGGATCGGTGATGACCTGCCCGACGAGGGCCTCGATCTCGTCTTCATGGGCGGGGGACAAGATGGCGAGCAGCGGCTTCTCACCGAGGACCTGCGGGCGCGGAAAGGGCCGGTCCTGCGGACGGCGGCGGACGCCGGGCTGCCGATGCTGGTCGTCTGTGGTGCCTATCAACTGTTCGGCCACTCGTACCGGCCGGCGGTCGGCGAAGCATTGCCGGGGCTGGGTATTCTCGATGCCCGCACCGTCCATCCTGGCCCCGACGTGCCGCGCTGCATCGGTAACGTCGTCGTATCTTGGGCCTCACCCCCCGGCCCCCTCTCCACCTGTGGAGAGGGGGCGTCACAGCGCAACGAGGGTGAGGTGCCAGAGCGCGAGTCCCTCTCGACCATCGTCGGCTTCGAGAACCATGGTGGCCGCACCTTTCTCGGCCCGACCGCCCGGCCGCTCGGCACAGTGCTGGCCGGCCACGGCAATAATTCCCGCGACGGCACCGAGGGAGCGGTGTCGAACAACGTCTTCGGCACGTACTTGCACGGCTCGCTCCTGCCGAAAAACCCGCACTTCGCCGATCATCTGCTCGGACTGGCCTTGGCGCGGCGCTACGGTGTTGATGCCGCCCGCCGGGCGCTGATCCCGCTGGATGATCGCGCCGAGCGACACGCGCACCGCACCGTTCGGGAGCAGTGGGCACCGACCACGCGCTGGGGCCGGTGGCGGCTGCGGGCGCGGCACGCCCGCGAGGCGTGGACGCGGTTCCGGCGCGGCGCGTGAGCGGCTACCCCCGATTACGGCACACTACACTTTCCATGCCATGTACGTTGATGCGCTGACCCTGGCGGCGATCCGCGCCGAGCTGACGCCACGTGTCGTCGGCAGCCGCGTGCAGCGGGTGCATCTCCCGGAGCCGCTGGGCATTGCCCTCCAACTCTACGGCCCCGGCGGGGCACACTGGCTGCTCTGCTCCGCTCATCCCCAGCACGCGCGTATCCACCTCGTTGCGGACCGTCCCGACCGTCCCTCCGATGCCGTCACGCCCTTGCTGCTGCTCCTCCGCAAGCATGTGCGCGGCAGCCGGCTGGTCGCCGTGGAGCAACCACTGCTGGAGCGGGTGCTGCGGCTCCGTTTTGAGCGTCGGCAGCCCGATGAACCGGTGCAGACGACGGACCTCGTCGTGGAGGTCATGGGCCGCTTGAGCAACCTGATCCTGCTCGACGCCGAGGCAGCCGTACTCGACAGCGCCAAGCGCGTCGGCCCGCAGATCAATCGGTACCGCACCGTGCTGCCGCGCCACCCCTACCGGCCGCCACCACCGCAGGACAAGCTGGACCCACGCCGGCTCACGGGTGACGCGGTGCGGGCCGCGTGCCGGGCGGGCAACACGACCGCGCCGCTGTGGCGCGCGCTGGTCGGCAGCCTGCGGGCGTGCAGCCCACTGCTCGCCAAGGAAGTGGTGTATCGCGCCACCGGCAGCGCGGCGACGACGGTGGCCGAGACGCGCGACTGGTCGGCGGTCGGCGCCACCCTTGCGGACCTCTTCGCCGCTGCCGCTGCGGATCGCTTCGAGCCACACCTGGCCTATGACGATGCCACTCCGGTCGCGTTCGCTCCCTACCGGCTGACCCAGTATCCCGACGCCCGCCCGGTCGAGAGTATGAGCACGGCCCTCGAACGGTTCTACGCAACCGTAGCGACGCCAGCGCCGGCACATCCCCCTGGTCAACCTGCCGTTGAGCCGGTGCGGCGGACCGTGCAGGAGACGCTCACCGCCGCCGCGGACCGCCGGCGTCGCCAGGAGCGGTCCTTGCAGCGGGCGCTGCTACCGGCCGCGGAGCTGGAGCGGCTGCGACTGTCCGGCGAGTGGCTACTCGCCTTGGCGCATGAAGTCCAACCCGGCCAGACCGTGCTGCGGGTCCCTGGGGCCGCGCCGGACGGCGGCGAACTGGCTATCAGCCTCGATCCGGCCTTGGCGCCGCCGGCGCTGGCCCAGCGCTACTTTCATCAGTATCAGCGCCAACAGCGTGGCGCAAAGGTGGTCGCCGCGCGTCTGGAGCGGACGCGCCTCCGGCAGCGGGCTATCGCCGAGGCGCTGGCCTTGCTGGCAGCGGCCAAGACGGTCGCCGCCGTCCGGCGCATCGAGCAGGAAGCACAAGAGGAGGGCCTGATCCCGACCAGTGACCGGCCACCGAGTCGGCGCCCCGACGACCAGGCCAGCGGGTTCGACCGCCACGTCATCGGCGGGTTAACAGTGCTGGTCGGGCAGAGCCGGCGCGGCAACGACCAGGTGACGTTCCGCGAGGCACGGCCGCACGACCTCTGGCTCCACGCCCGCGGCGTGCCCGGCGCGCACGTCGTCATCCGCGCGCCCGGACCGTCCGTGCCGGAGCGGGTCTTGCAGGCGGCGGCGGTGTTGGCCGCCGGAGCGAGCGCCGCGCGCCATGCGGCCAGCGTCGCGGTGGACTACACCCAACGCCGTCACGTGCGTCGGATCAAGGGGGCGCCGCCGGGCCTCGTCACCTATCGGCAGGAACGCACGCTCCACGTCCCCCTGGCCCTGGACCAGGGCTAGGTCTGCATCGTCAACCGAAAGCTCTGCAAATGAGTGATCGGACGGTTGACACATAGCGTTACATAGTATAGAATAACTAGGTATGAAAGGTGAGGCGCTCAAAGGACACCTCGACATGCTCCTGCTGGCTGCGCTGGCGGCCGGCGCCGCCCACGGGTACGCGATCATCACCGCGCTGCGCGAACGCAGCGGGGGCACGTTCGATCTGCCCGAGGGGACGATCTACCCCGCCCTGCACCGCCTCGAACAGTCCGGTCTGCTCCGGAGTAGCTGGACCGCGGTTGGGGGCCGGCGGCGCCGCGTCTATGAGCTGACCAAACGGGGGCGGGCCGTGCTCGCGGAGCAGCGAGAATCGTGGTGGGCCTTTAGCAGCGCGGTCGCGGCCGTGCTCGGGAGCACGCCATGACCCGGCAACCCGGCGAGGACTTCCTGGCTACGCTCGCAGCCGAGTTGACGGCTGTTGGCATCGGCCCGCAACGCCGGGCTGAGATTTGTACCGAGGTGGAGGATCATCTGCGGGAGTCGGTGCGGGCGGCGCAGCTTCAGGGCCAGACCGCCGACGCTGCCTGGCGGCAGGCCGTGGCTCGATTTGGCGCGCCAGCGGAGTTAGCGCGGCGCTTTGCCGTGGCTTTCGAGCGAGGAGACTCTATGCTGAAACGTCTGGCACTGCTCCTGGCTCGGATCGGCCCCCGTTCGGCGGGCGACCCGAAAGTAAGCCGCGTAGCCGCCCCGGGGCGCCGGACGCCGCGCACGCGCCCGGGCTGGCTCGCTGCCGGCGTTGCCTTGGTCCTGCTGTCCACTGGTGGTGCCTTCGCAGCCGACATGATTAATGGTGGTCTGTGGAATGCGTTCGGGGACGAACTCAATCGTGAATGGCTATTCAACGTCGCAAATGCCATCGCGCTATGGCTGATTACGGGTTTACTGATGGGATTCGGGCAATGGCTCGTGCTCCGGCGCTGGGTAGACCGTGCCTGGTGGTGGATACTCGCCGCCGGCGCCGGCTGGGGTGGTGCTGCTGCCTTGGGCACAACCGCCTATGGCATCTTCGCTGCGGAATTGCGCTGGGAAGCTGTCGGTATAGCGACGACCCTCCCGGTGCTCTTCTTCGGTACGGGCCTCTTCCAGTGGCTGCTCTTGCGGCGCTGGGTACGCCGGGCCGGTTGGTGGCTGTTAGCGAGCGGTCTGTCGTGGGTTGTCCCCCTCGCTCTTACGTATGGCCTGAGGGTTTTCCTAGAGTCCCAGATTGCTGATGGGGAATACGGCTCAGTGACCCAGGGCCTCACCATCGCCCTTGACTCTGTGCTCCGGGGGCTGTTCAGCGGCGTGGCCCTGGTCCTACTGTTTGCTCAGGCTGGTAATCCCAGCCAGCGCTTGGGCCACGTGGCCGGCGCGGTGGCCGACACCGCAGTCGAAGCAGTAGCTCGCCCACGACGGCATCTAGCCCTGCTCGGCTACATCTGATCTGTAGCACTGGGTCGTTTTGCGCGAGGCACGACACCGTGCTGCGGGAGTTCAGCCGATGACTCCAGGAGCGATTGACGACTATCTTGAGCGGTTGGCCGCTTTGGCCCACCGGCGGCGCTCGTCCGCAGTTATCTCGATGCGCTCGCCGCGGGAGCCGTCCTGACGAACGGCGCCGTCTTCTCACTCGATACGCTGGCAGCTGCGTCGCGGCCAGCTACGCGCCACGGCAAAGGAGGGAAGGGTATGCAAGTCGTCGAGTACCGCCCGGAGCTACTGCCGGCCCTCACACGGCTGGCAAACCAACATCTCGCCTCGGTGCCGCCTGGTTGGGAGCTAACCGAGCATCAGTTGGCGACGGTACTGCGGGACCCGGACCAGGAGGGGGCCTACTTTCGCGAGGAGCCGGATCACGGCACGACAGAGACGTTCTGCGTCCTAGACAAAGGCCAACTCGTCGCAGCCGCTTCGTTGTGGCGCCCGGACCGCAATGATCCGCGCTGGACCAATGGGCAGTATGAACGGAAGTACCGGGATAGCGGTCAGGCGCTCTGGATTCTGGCCGATCCGCAGTCCGGGAAGGGCTTGCGGCTACTCCTGGAGAGCTTTGCCCAACGCGCCCGCCGCTTGGGGTGCGATAGCCTCTCCGCTGGCGGTAGCCTGTGCGTTGGTCGCCACGGCATGCCCGCGTCTTGGCCCCACCTCATTGCCGGGCTGCAAGACTTTGGCTTTGAGGTCAAGCAGCACGGCGTCCTGATGTATCGCTCATTGCAGGATGTTGACCCCGGCGAGCCGCCGGCCATTGACGGCTTGACGTTCGAGTGGCAACTCGACCCGGAAGCGCCGGAATGGGAGCTACACGCCCTGCTCGATGGGAAACGGATCGGCGAGTGCGGCGTGTGGGGTCTGAGCCGCTTCGTATCCGACCGTCCTGACTACCGGCACTGGATCAATGTCGAGTGGACCGAGGTCGCGGAGCCGTACCAGCGCCAAGGGATTGGCAGTTGGTTGGTTCGGGAGCAGTTGCGCCGGCACCGGGAGCGAGGTGCCAAGTATGCCCTACGACGGGAGTGGTTCTATCACCCGGTAGAGCTTGGTTTCTATGAGGCGCTGGGTTTCGAACGTCTCCAAGAGTGGTGGAACTACCGGATGGAGGGTCTGTAGGGGGGCGGCAGCCAAGCGCCTATTGACACCGGTCGCGCCGGAATGCGACACTTATGGCGCGCGCCGGCTGCGGTGCGTCTTGACAACTGCATAGCGAGACCAGGCGACGACGGAAACGAGTACGCTGCCGTGCCCGGCTGCAGAGAGCCGGCGGTTTGTGACGAGTTGGAGCCGCACCACAGATTCCCATAGGATGTGCGGCGCTGGTTCGTCAGGTGTGAGCCGGCGCCGGCGCGCAGCGGAAAATCCTTCCTGAGCCGTCCCCCCAACGAGCGCGGCCGGTCAGCGCACGGCCGACACCGCGTTCTAGTAGACGGGACCGGGTGCGCTACCCGTTAGCAAGGGCGCGCGCATGAACACGTGCGCGACAGAGGTGAGAGGTGTCGCCGGCTGCGCTGGCCGGCGGTGATCTCTAAGCGGGGTGGTACCGCGAGCATATCGGCTCGTCCCGGTGGGGGCGGGCTTTCGTGTTTAAGGATGCTGCGGGGGCAGGCCCCCTCCCTACCCCTCCCCCGTTGCGACGGGGGAGGGAACGTGCCGTCCCCCTGCCGGAGCGGGGGGCATAGGGGGGCAAGCAAAGGAGTGGTAGGTATGGGATTTCGACAAGTGCCGCGGACAGTCGAGTATCCGGCGATGGAAGAGCGCATCCTGGCGTTCTGGCGGGATACGCAGGCGTTCGACAAGCTCGTCGCCAAGAACAAGGGCGGCCCGCGCTGGTCATTCATGGACGGTCCCATCACTGCGAACAACCCCATGGGCGTCCACCATGCCTGGGGCCGCACCTACAAAGACACCTACCAGCGGTACCGGGCCATGCGCGGTTTCGATCAGCGGTACCAGAACGGCTTCGACTGCCAGGGCCTCTGGATCGAGGTGGAGGTCGAGCGGGAGCTGGGCTTCAAGAGCAAGCGCGACATCGAGGCCTACGGTATTGCCGAGTTCGTCGAGCGCTGCAAGGAGCGGGTCTACAAGTACGCCGGTATCCAGACCGAGCAGTCTATCCGGCTGGGCTATTGGATGCACTGGGACAACTCGTACTTCACCCTCTCCGACGAGAACAACTACAACATCTGGCACTTTCTGAAGCGATGCCACGAGCGCGGCCTGGTCTACAAGGGCAACGACTCGATGCCTTGGTGCCCCCGCTGCGGCACCGGTATCTCGCAGCACGAGATCGTCACCGAGGGCTACCAGGAGCTAGAGCACCCCGGCGTGTTCGTGGAGTTTCCCCTGCACGAGCGCCCCGGCGAGGCGCTACTCGTCTGGACGACGACCGCGTGGACGCTCACCGCCAACGTGGCCGCGGCCGTACACCCGGAGCTGCCGTACTTGCGGGTCCGGCAAGGCGACCGGGTGCTCTACGTCTCCAAGGGGACGGCGGCGGGTGCTCTGCAAGGGGAATACGAGGTCTTGGGCGAGGTGCCGGGGCGCGATCTGGTGGGCCTCACCTATGCCGGGCCGTTCGACGAGCTACCGGCGCAGCAGACGGCCCTCACCCCAGCCTTCTCCCAGGGAGAGCAGGGGATTGGCCATCCGATTATTGCCTGGGAGGAGGTTAGTGAGACCGAGGGCACCGGCATCGTCCACATCGCGCCCGGCTGCGGGAAGGAAGACATGGAGCTGGGCCGCGAGCACGGTCTCCCACCCATCGTCCCGCTCGACGAGTTCGGCAATTATGTCGAGGGCTTCGACTGGCTGAGTGGCCGCAACGTGTACGACATCGCCGAGCCGATCATCGAAAACTTGCGGCAGAAAGGGCGGCTCTACCACGTCGCGCTCTATACCCACCGTTACCCGGTGTGCTGGCGATGCAGCAGCGAGCTGGTGTTCCGGCTGGTAGACGAGTGGTTTATCTCAATGGACGGTCCGCGCCGCGAGGTGAACGGCGCACCAGCGACCCGGCTGCGCGACGAGATTGCGGACGTGACCAAGCAGATCACCTGGCTGCCGCCGTGGGGTCTGGACCGCGAGCTTGACTGGCTCCGCAACATGGACGATTGGATGATCTCCAAGAAGCGCTACTACGGCCTGGCGCTGCCCATCTGGACTTGCGATTCGTGCGGCTGGTTCGACGTGATCGGTAGCCCGGAGGAGCTGCGCGAGCGCACCATCGAGGGGTGGGATACCTTCGAGGGGCATACCCCCCACCGGCCCTGGGTAGACGCGGTGAAGGTGCGTTGTGAGCAGTGTGGCGCCACGGCCAGCCGCATCGCGGACGTGGGCAACCCCTGGCTGGATGCCGGGATTGTGCCCTACTCCACGCTCGATTACCGCACGGACCGCGACTACTGGTCTCAGTGGTTTCCGCCGCACTTCATCACCGAGTCGTTTCCCGGCCAGTTCCGCAACTGGTTCTACGTGCTGTTGACGATGAGCACCGTCCTGGAGCATGAGCCGCCCTTTCAGACGGTCCTCGGCCACGCGCAGGTGCGCGACGGGGAGGGCCGCGAGATGCACAAAAGCTGGGGCAATGCCATCGAGTTCAACGAGGCCGCCGACCGCGCTGGCGCCAGCGTGATGCGCTGGATGTACATGGGCACCAACCCGGAGCACAACGTGAACTTCGGCTGGAATACGCTGGCAGAGGTCGAGCGCCGGCTGCTGACGCTCTGGAACGTCTACGCCTTCTTCGTGACCTACGCTGAGCTGGAGGGTTTCGATCCGGTGGCCGGTGGTGTGCGTGAGGGAGATTCCCGCTTGCGCGGGAATGACGGGGTAGTGAGCGGGAATGACGGCGTGGTGGTTGCACCGGCGGTGGCGGAGCGCCCGGCCCTCGACCGCTGGGTTCTCAGCGAGCTACACCGGCTCGTCCAAGTAGCGACCGACGGGATGGACCGCTTCGACGCGATGACCTTGGTCCGTCGCACCGAGGCGTTCGTCGAGGAGCTATCCACCTGGTACGTGCGGCGCAGCCGGCGGCGCTTCTGGCGGGCCACGGACAAGACCGACCAAGCCGCCGCCTTTGCCACGCTACACGAGGTGCTCGTTACGCTGGTGAAGCTGATTGCGCCGCCGATGCCGTTCCTGGCCGAGGAGATGTACCAGAACCTAGTGCGGTCGGTGGATAGCGCGGCGCCGGAGTCGGTGCATCTGTGCGACTGGCCGACGGCCGACGCATCCCTGCTCGACCCGGCCCTGAGCGCGGCCATGGGCCTCGTGCGGCGGGTGGTGAGCCTCGGCCGCGCAGCCCGCAGCCGTGCCCAGATCAAGGTGCGCCAGCCAGTCGCCGCCATCAACGTGCGCGTCGCGGCGGCAAGCGACCGCCCGGTGCTGACCGAGCACCAGGACCAATTGCTCGACGAGCTGAACGTCAAGGAGTTGCGCTTCGCCGAGTCGTCCGCCGAGTACGTCGCCTACCGCGTGCGACCACTCCCCGCCGTGATCGGGCCGCAGTTCGGGCGCCAAACACAAGCTATCCTCCAGGCGCTGCGTGTGGCCGACGGTCGGGTTTTGGCCCGCAGCAAGCAGGCCAGCGAGCCGGTGACCCTCACGGTTGATGGTGAGGCGGTCGAGCTTGGCCCGGACAGCTATGAGGTCGAGGTCGAGGATCAGCCCGGCTTCAGCGTGGTTGAGGAGGGCGGCGCGATGGTCGCGCTCGACACGCGGCTCACACCGGAGCTAGAGCGCGAAGGGCTGGCCCGCGAGCTGGTGCATCGCCTGCAAGGCGTGCGCCGCGCGGCCGGACTGACCCTGAGCGATTGGGTCACGATTACGCTCGACACGAGCGATGCGGACCTCGCGGCGGTCGTCGAGCACTACGGTGAGCACGTCGCCGGGGAGACGATTGCCCGCAGCCTCACGGTCGGAGACCTCCCGCCCGCGGACCACGTCGCCGAGCTATCCTTCGGCGGCCACAGCGCGCGGGTCGCTCTCGTGCGTGTTGACTGACACTCCACTCGTGCCGTGTTGTCTCAGGCTACGGTGCCCACTGCGCCAGGATGTTGTCTTGCTCTTGCGCTACGGCATTTGACGCCTCGGCTACCGACTGCTGGCCGGTGAAGGCTGGGGTTAGCCCTTGCTGAAAAGCCGCAAGCAGGGCCGGCAGAGCCGGGTGAAGCGGCACGGATTGCCCGTGTACGAGCGAGGCGAGAGTGACTTTTCCATAGCGGTGCTCGAATTCGTTAGCCACCGCTTGCCGGGCTGGCGGCGTGAGTAGCCCAACGTAGCTCGCATCGTGGCCAAAGGCATGATAGTCCCGCTGCACCTCTGCGCTCGTCCACAGCATCAGGAATGACCACGCTTCATCCGTTACTGCTGATGCGCTGCTGATGTACCAGGCGCCGAAGGGGATGGCCATGTAACCGGCGGGATGCACCGGCCCACGTGGTAGCTCGGCGTAGGCGACTTCCCCTGGTTGAGCACTCCGGCGCCGGCTGGCCTCCGGAAGCCAGCCTTGGTGCATCATCGCCACCCGGCCCGCTTTCCACAGCGCAGTGATCTCTCTACTGCTCGCGGCCTCGTCTGCCGTCTGGGTAACGGTATGGACGTGGATGAGGTCGGCCAGCCATTGCACCGCCTCCTGTGCCGCCGGTCGGTTCACCAAGCTCCGTTCTGAGTTGTCACTCAGCATGTCACCACCGTTGCTCCGGATCCAGGACAGGGTGAGTGAGAGATGGCCGTTGAAGGGAAATGCAAAGCCGTAGACTGGGGAGGTCGCCAGCGCGCGGGCCGCAGCGAGGAACTGCGCCCACGACCACGCTCCCGGGGGAACCGCCAGGCCAACATCAGTAAAGAGCGTCGCGTTGCACAGCAGCGGAAACGGTATCGCGTTGGTGGCTAGGGCGTAGAGCGCGCCGCGCCAGCGACTCGCGGCCAACACCCCGGGCCAGTAGTCCGTCAGGTCATAGCGGTCGCGCACAATAAGCTGATCCAAGGCGAGCAGCCCGCCCTGTGCCACCGCCAGCCCGGTCCAATCCGATGGGAACTGCACCACGTCAATTGTGCCGTTCGCGGCGATCAACTCACTGAAGGCCTCTTCTGCCGGCTTGCCGGCAGGAGTGCGGGGCAGTCGTTGCCACTCCACCTCGATGTGGGGATGCTTGCTCTCGAAGGCGTCCTTTGGCCCTCCCCGATGCCAAAAGCCTTGGTGCATCGCTGACAGACCGAGGCCAGTGAACACTTGCAGCGTGACCGACTGCTTCGTAGCGGCCGGTGCCTCAGCCGGCTTGGGCAGTGGACGGGGCGTCGGAGGGCTGGTTGCCCCTTCCTGGGGAATCGGCGCGCCGCCGATGTCGCATGCTGCGGCGAGCAAACCGCCAGCGAGCGACACGGTCGCCATCAAGCACTGCCGTCGGCTTACACTGGCCATCGTTACCCCCGATCTACCCATGGGGAGGGCAGCAACTATCGGCGCCAGGCCCGCGCCGCGGCACGGGTCTGGTGCGGGCCGGTCATCGTGGGGCCGGGTCATTGTCGGCGTGGCGTGCAGTGTCTGACTGCTCGTGCGCGTTGCTGGGCGGTTGGCGCGGTGGGAGGTTGAGGTCCGTGCGTTCCTCCTCCGCGTCACGCAGAGAGTCCCAGTGCGTGTAAACCTGCCGTCCGCTGAAGAGTTGCCACCAGCCGTGGCCCCATCCGCGTCGCGTCAGCCACCAGAGCAGTCCGGCGGACGCACCCGCCGTGAGCAGCAACGGCGGCAGCCCGGCGAGCACGTCCGTGTCGGCCAGTCCGATGGCGATGACGGCTCCCATTCCGAGTAACGCCAGCACCGCCAGGCCGAGGGCGGCGGCGAGCACGACCATCACCAGCCACTGTGCCAGGAGCCGCCAGTCCATCTGTCTCACCCTTCGGCGTACTGCACTTCGCTGGTACGGAGCACTTCATCACGAAAGTACCGGCTCAACTCGGCCGGTGTGCGGAGGTCCACCTTGCGCTTCAGCAGCTGCGATAGCTCCCGCTCCAGTGCCGCCATTCGCAGCAGGCCGACTGGATGGCCCGGCTTGAACTCCACCAGCACGTCAATGTCGCTGTCGGGCCGAAAGTCTTCCCGCAGGATCGAGCCGAACAGCGCCAGTTTTCGGATACGATTGCGACGACAGAATGCGGCCAGCTCCTGCTGGGGCAACCCTCTGCCACGGCTGGATGGATCCGTGGTCATACCGCCTCCTACCGCGCGGCGCGGAGGGGGAGATCGGACAGCTCGGGGACGACCGATTCGGGCCGTTCCTCGCGTTCCAGTCGCGCGATGTTCTCGTAGGCAAACCGGATGCGCTTGGGCCAGCTTTCGTAGGTTGGCCCGGCGAGGTGTGGCGTCAGCACGACTTGATCGAATGCTGCCAGCGGATGCCCGGCCGGAAACGGTTCTGCGTTGAACGCATCGAGTCCGGCGCCGCCCAGCTGCCCGCTCTGTAGCGCGGCGACGAGCGCCGCTTCGTCTATCAGACCACCCCGCGCCGTATTGATCAGGATCGCGTCCGGTTTCATGCGGGCCAACTCGGCAGCGCCGATGAGACCGCGCGTGCTCTCCATCAGAGGCAGGTGGAGCGAGACGATGTCGGAGGTCTCCAGGAGCTGTGACCACGACACGTAGCGCACTTGCAGGCTGGCGGTCACGTCGCTGGGCGCCGGCACCACGTCGTAGTACTGGAGATGCACGTCGAACGGTCGGAGCCGCCGCGCGACCTCCCGCCCAATCCGCCCCATACCCACCAGTCCCACGGTGCGCCCCTCCAGCTCGTGTGGCTCCCACTCCGGGGTCTTGGCTGCGGTCCAGCGGCCGGCGCGGGTATCGCGGTCCAGGACCGGCAGCCGCCGGAGCAGCGCGAGGATGAACATGACGGTGTGCTCGGCGACGGCGACGGCGTTGGCGCCGCCGTTGGTGGCGACGAGCTGTCCGGCGGCCCGGCAGCGGGCGAGGTCAATGTTGTCGTAGCCGGCGGAGAGAAGCTGGATCAGGCGCACCTGCCCGTGCGGATCGTAGATGGCATCCGGGAAGGGGCTGAGTGGTGAAGCGATTATCACGTCGGCACGGCGGATGGTCTCGGAGTCCTCGGCAGCGAGCGCGGCAATGTCGGCGCCGGCGTGCGGCACGTCCAGTAGCTCCCAGCCGGTCGTGGCCGGTAGTAGCTCGTGGGTCAGGCGGCGGCAGCCCTCGCCGAACTCCTGGTAGAGCGCGATTTTCATTGAGCGGTCTCTCGCGGGTGAAGTTGTGGTGCAGCGGTCTGACCGCGAGCATACCATAGCAACTGCGAGGCGGCGCGTTGGCGGAAAGTGATGTGAGCACCCCGGCTCCACCATCATCATCTGCCGGCCGCACCTGGTCCTGTAGGATCATATGTCGGGCCTCGGCCGCTCCTGTAGGTTGTGGCCGGCCGGCTGCACAGGAGGAAGCGTGCGGAGCGGCGGTAGAGCTACCGCACAACGCTCACTGTGCCGGGGCAGCGATTAGCCCTACCGTGCATAGATGCGCGCCCGCGTCGTTGCGCGGCGGAGCGTCGGCGGTCATCTCGTGAAGGAGGGTGTGTTATGCCCCGCGATCTCCCCATTGGGAACGGTGCATTGCTGGTGAACTTTGACGATCGGTACCATCTGCGGGATCTGTACTTTCCGCACGTCGGGTCCGAGAACCACACCCTGGGCTATCCCTGTCGTTTTGGCGTCTGGGTCGAGGATGATGACGACGGACAGTTCGGCTGGGTCCATGATGAGCCGTGGGTGCGTACACTCCATTATCTGCCGGAGACGCTCGTCACCGACGTTTCGCTCTACAACGCCGACCTCGGGATACGGTTGGATTGCAATGACGCCGTGGACTTCCACCAGGACTTGTATTTGCGGCGGATTACGGTCCACAACGAGCATGACCAGTCGCGGCAGGTGCGTCTCTTTTTTCACCATGACCTGCGGATTTCCGAGCACGACGTGGGCGACACGGCGTATTACGAGCCCAAGCGGCGGGCGCTGCTCCACTACAAGGAGCGGCGCTGGTTTTTGATGTGCGCCGGTCGGGGGCGGCTGGCGGAGGCCGATGCGCCGGCAACGGAACTCGTGGACTTCGGCATTCACCAATTCGCGACGGGAACGAAGGGGGTTGGTGGGGCGGAAGGCACCTGGCGCGACGCCGAAAATGCCCAACTCGGGGGCAACCCGATTGCTCAAGGCTCCGTGGATTCCACGATGGCGTTGCACGTGGAGGTGCCGGCGCAGGGCAAAGCCGTAGTCTATTACTGGATGGTGGTAGGCCGGACGTTCGAGGAGGTCACGGCCGTCCACCGGGCCGTGCGCTCCCGCGGGCCGGAGACGTACCTCACGCGCACCATGGACTACTGGCGGCTGTGGGTCAACAAGGAGCAGTTCGACTACAACGATCTCCCCGATCACCTGGTAGACCTCTTCAAGCGCAGCCTGCTGGTACTCCGCACGCAGGTCAACGAGAACGGGGCTATTCTCGCTGCGACGGACTACGACATCGCGCAGTTCGGTCGGGATACCTACGCCTATATGTGGCCGCGCGACGGGGCGCTGGTCGCCTACGGCCTCGACCTGGCCGGCTATTCGGGCTTGACCCAGCGGTTCTTCGATTTCTGTCACCGTGTGGTCACGAAAGAGGGCTTCCTGCTGCACAAGTACAACCCCGACGAGTCTTTGGCTAGCTCCTGGCATCCCTGGTACGAGCATGGCGAGCGCCAGCTACCTATCCAGGAAGATGAGACCGGGCTGGTGGTGTGGTCGCTCTGGCAGCACTACGTCAAGTTTCGTGACATCGAGTTCATCAAGCCGCTGTATCGCGGGCTGATCGTCCGTGCGGCCGACTTCATGGTCGAGTATCGGGACCCGGAGACCGGGCTGCCATTGGGCAGCTACGATCTATGGGAAGAGCGTCGCGGCGTCCTGTCCTTCACGGTCGCCGCGGTCCACGGCGGCCTCACGGCGGCCGCCTCGTTTGCCGCCACCTTCGGTCAGGAGGACCTCGCGGAGCGTTATCGCCAAGCAGCCGCCGACATACGGCGCGGGGCGGACCTTTACCTCTGGCGTGAGGACGAGGGTCGCTTTGCGCGGATGATTAACCAACGGGCGGACAGTTCCTGGGACGTGGACCTGACCGTGGACGCCAGTCTGGCGGGGTTGTTCCAGTTTGGGATGTACGCGGCGGATGACCCGAAGATCGTTGCGACGATGGAAGCCGTGCGCGAGCGGTTGTGGGTGAAGACCGACGTCGGCGGTGTGGCCCGCTACGAGAACGACTATTACCACCAGGTCAGTACGGATATTGTGCAGGTGCCGGGCAACCCCTGGTTCATCTGTACGCTGTGGCTGGCCGATTGGTATATCGCGAAGGCTCAAAATCGCGCCGAGCTAGAGCCGGCCCTGGATATCCTGCGGTGGGTAGCCCGGAGCGCGCTCCCGAGTGGGGTGCTTGCCGAGCAGATTGACCCCTATAGTGGCGCGCCCCTCTCCGTCTCACCGCTCACCTGGAGCCACGCCACGTATGCGACCACGGTGCTGCACTATCTGGATCGGCTCTCCGAAACCGAGCTATGCCCGGCCTGTGCCCGGCCGCTGTATAGCCGTGAGCAGGCCACGGCGCACGCGGAGCACGCGCACCCGGCCGAGGCTGCTGCCTCGTAGGGAGGGGGCCGGGCGCGCCGCCCGGCGGCGCGAGGCGGATGCGCTATAATCGCCTTGTACCCGTGCGCTATGCAGAGACCCACCATGACGACCACGGTGCCTGCGCCTACGACCACCATGCTGCCCTATCGTGAGCAGGGCACCATTGACTACGCCCGCCTCGACTTCGATCCCGACGAACCCGTCCGCAAGCCTGACGCGATGGAACAAAACCTCCCCCTGCACGAAATCCACGGCCTGCTCGCCAGTCGGTTCACCGACTTCCAGCGGCGGCCCGATGTCTTCCTCGACGCCAACACGATCCTCTGCTACGACCCCGCTGACCTCAACGTGCGCGTCTCTCCGGACGTGTACCTGGCCTTTGGCGTGGATGCCCAAGCCATCCGGCAACGCAAGCTCTATTTGCCCTGGGAGGTGGGCAAGCCACCGGATTGGGTGCTGGAGGTCGGCTCGTCGAGCACGGGCCGGGCGGACGTGGGCCGGAAGCGGGACCTCTATGCCCGCATTGGCGTGCCGGAATACTGGCGCTTCGATCCGACTAAGGAGGGGAAGTATCACGGGCAGCGGTTGGGCGGGGATCGGCTGGTGGCCGGGGTGTATGAGCCAATTGAGCTGACCACGGCGCCGGACGGCATCTTGAAGGGCTACAGTGAGCTGCTGGGGTTGAGTCTGTGCTGGGACGCTGGCTGGCCACGGTTGTACGACCCGGCCACGGACACCTACCTGGATACCTGGCAGGAGGAGCGGGCGGCACGGGAGGTGGCCGAGGCGCAGGCCGCCGTCGAGCAGGCCGGCCGGCTGGCGGCCGAGGCGCGCATCCGGCAGCTGGAGGCGGAGCTACGCCGGCGGCAAGCGGACCGATAGCCTGGCGCCGCTAGGGCCACGCTCAGGGCAACGGCCGCCAGTGTCCCTTCCTGACAGGGGTAGGTAAACCGGGAAACCAGGCGGACTGGTGGAGCCGGTCCGCCGCTGCCCTCCAGGGGAGCGGGGGCGGTGTGGCGAGCGGCGGCTGGGGGCCTGGATTGCGGCTTGCGCCGCAATGACGAGCACGTGGGCGCAACATGTTGCGCCCCTACACAAAAAACCTACCCCTGTCAGCCTAGTAGGCCCCCCGCTTCGCAGGGGGACGGTCTCTTCCGGCTCTTGCCGACTGGTGCTGCGCCGGCCGGCGCTAGGCCCCGGCAGTGGCGGCCATGACCGCGTTGGAGAACAGTGTCCGCCGCGGGCGCTCGGTGGTCCAGCCGCTCGTCTGCATCCGGTTGGTGAGCAGGATGCACATGACGCCGGTGGTCGGGTCGCCCCAGGCGAGCGTTCCCGTGACGCCGATGTGGCTAAAAGTGTGTGGGGAGGTCAGGTCGCCCGACACGTGGCCCGTCTTGCGGCCCTTCACCTCCCAGCCCAGCCCCCATTCGACGCGCGGCCACGGCGCCTCGGCACCGCTGTCGCGTAGCCCCGGCGCAGTGCCCGCAGCGGCTGGCGGCACGGACACTTGTAGGCCGGTCATGGCCGCACGGCTGGCCCTCGTGAGCACGCGATTGCCTTCGGCGAGCTGTTGACCGTCCGGCATAAAGATGCTCGTGAAGCGGGCCAGGTCCGCAGCCGTCGCAAACAGGCCGCCCCAGGGGATGCCGAGCTGCCGATAGTAGGCTGAGTTTGCCGCCTCGTAGGTCTTGCCCTCCTGGCCGGTGTCGGCGACGTGCGCCACGCGCTCCCAGACTGTCTCCGGCACCGGTATCCACGCGGCGGTCATGCCGAGCGGGGCCAGAATGTGCCGGTACACGTGCTCGTGATAATGCAGGATTGCCGACGGTTTCCCATGTTGGCCCAGAGTACCGGCGTTGCCCCGGCCGACCAGCTCGGCGAGCAGCAGAATCCCGCAATTGCTGTAGAGGTGGGCCGTGCCGGGGGCGAAGAAGAGCGGCGCCGCCTGGAACGAGGATACGAAGTCTGCCAGCGGCGCGTGACGCCGCCGTAGGCGCATGTTCGCTACCGAGAAGCCCGGCAGGCCGGAGGTGTGGGTGAGCAGGTGGCGCACCGTCACCGTCGTGCGGTCAGCCGCATCGCGACCGCTCGCCGGGCCGGCGAGGAATTCCGGCAGCAGGGCGCCAACCGACTCGTCCAGGGCAAACCAGCCGCGCTCCACGCCCTGCATGACCGCGGTGGCGGTCACCGGCTTGGTGATCGAGGCGAGGGCGAAGACGGTTGCGGCGTCTACCGGCCGGTTGGTATGCGGATCGGCCATGCCGACGTAGCACGTGCCGGCCACCTGTCCCTGCCGAGCGACCAGCGCCGCAGCCCCCGGCACCGCGGATTCACCGACCCAGCTTTCCAGCAAGCCAAACGCGCGGCGCAGCGCGTCTGCGTCCATGCCCGCCGCTACGGCGCCCGCTACATCAACACTCACGCTGCTCCTCCATCGGCCTGTCCGGACAGCCCGCGCCACCGGCCATTTATTCGCGGTGCTGGATACTGCGGTGATTCTTCCGGGCCTGGGTGAAGGCACGGTTCAACTCCCGCTCTAGCGCCTCGTCCGGCACCTCCTTGAACGCAGCACGCATTTCGGCAATGATAGCGAAGTCCTGCTCACGCTCGGCTTCCGACACTTGCAGAATCATGGTCTTCGTGCCTTGCCTAGGTTGTGTTGACATTTGGGACAGGCGGCGCTGCCACCAACCCCATGGGGTCGTGCTGGCCCCCCTATGGTCCCCCCGCTGCGGCAGGGGGACAAGGATTCCCGCTTGCACGGGAATGACCGGGAAATATCAACAGCACCTAGTCATCGCACAGCCCTGGTGCTGATTCTCTCTGAGCGCGGGTGAAAACGCAAGTTTCGGAGGGCAACACGGTACCCGTCAATCCGTTGAAACGATACGAGGAGGACTGCTATGCGCTTTGCCCGTGTTGCCGAGCATTTTGACCGGCTGGAGGCTACCCGCAAGCGTAATGAGATGGTCGCGATCCTGGCCGCCCTGTTCGAGACGGCGGACAGGGCGGCCGAAATCGCCCAACTGGCCTATCTGAGCCAGGGGCGGGTCGCGCCTACGTTCGAGCAGATCGAGTTCGGGATGGGGGAGGCCCTCGTTGCCGAGGCGCTGGCGCAGGCGTTGGACCGGCCACGCGACGAGATCGCGGCGCGGTTTGCCGATCTCGGCGACTACGGGCTGGTCGCGGCAGAACTGCACACAGACGACGCTGCTGCATCCGAAGGTCAGGAAGTCACGGCGGTCTTCGAGACGCTGACTCAGATCGCACACACCGCGGGCACCGGCTCGGTCGCGCGGAAGACGGAGCTATTGGCCGGGCTGCTGCGTCGGGCCAGTGCGAGCGAGGCCAAGCACCTCGCCCGTATCCCGTTGGGCCGGTTGCGTCTCGGTATCGGCGACCCGACGGTGATGGATGCGCTCTCGTTCGCCCGGACCGAATCCAAAGCGGCGCGCAAGCCCATCGAGCGGGCCTATAACATCTGCTCCGACCTCGGTCTCGTCGCCCGCACGTATTGGGAGGAAGGTGAGACCGGACTGGCCGCGATCAAGGTGGCGGCCGGCCGGCCGGTGCGTCCGGCGGCGGCGGAGCGGCTGCCGGGGCCGGAAGAGATCATCGCCAAGGTGGAGCGGTGCTCCGTCGAGCCGAAAATAGACGGTCTGCGTGCCCAGCTCCACCTGCTGGAGGGTGATGAGGTGCGTATCTTCTCCCGCAACCTCGAAAACACCACGGCGATGTTCCCGGAGCTTGCCGAGGGGCTGATCGCGCAGGTGGGCGGGCGGACCGTGATCCTGGACGGAGAAGCGGTTGCTTACGATCCGGCGACGGGGCAGTATCATCCGTTTCAAGTTACCGGGACGCGGAAACGCAAGTACGGCATCGAGAAGCTGCGTAAGACGCTACCGCTCAAGCTCTTTGCCTTCGACATGCTGTATCTCGACGGTGAGGACCTCACCAACCTTCCATACACCGAGCGGCGCGAGCGGTTGGAGGTGCTCCTCGGCGCCGGAGGCGAGCCGCCGGATCGGGAGGCCAAGACCGACTGGCTGCCGACCGAGTGGAGCGCCGACCCGGAGGGTCAGGCGCTGCTCCCCAGCGACTGGCGGATCGTGGACGCGGCGGCGGACCTCGATGCCTACTTCTATGCCACGGTTGATCTGGGGCAGGAGGGGATCGTGGCCAAGCGCCTGGATTCGCCCTACCAGGCCGGTGCCCGCAACTACAACTGGATCAAGCTCAAGCGCAGCTACCGTGGCGAACTCCAGGACACGATAGATGGGGTGATCGTCGGGTACTGGCAGGGCAAGGGCCACCGCGCCCAGTTCGGGATTGGCACGGTCCTGACGGCGCTCTACGACCCGGAGCGGGAGCGGTTTGTGACCGTGACGCGCTTGGGCACCGGGTTCTCGGAAGAGGAATGGGTGGCGTTGCGGCAACGTCTCGATCAGGAGCGGACCGCGGAGCAGCCGGCGCGGGTGGACTCGCAGCTGACGCCGGACGTGTGGGTGGAGCCGCAGGTGGTCATCGAGATTCAGGCCGACGAGATCACCCGTAGCCCGTTCCACACGGCCGGTCGGGGCGCGGACGAACTGGGCTATGCGCTGCGGTTCCCGCGCGTGCTTGGCTTCGTGCGGGAGGACAAGCGCCCCGAGGACGCGACCACGGTGGCGGAGGTCGTCAGCCTGTACGAACGCCAGGGGGGGGCCGTATAGGCTGGCCCCCCTATGGGTCCCCCCGTTCCGACGGGGGGACGGAGGAGGACTGGCCCCCCTGTGGGTCCCCCCGTTCCGACGGGGGGACGGAGGGGGTGGCGCGCTTCTGCGTCCGGTGGCTTGCTGCTGGCCCCCCTATAGGTCCCCCCGTTCCGACGGGGGGACGGAGGGGGTGGCGCGCTTCTGCGTCCGGCGGCCCGCTGCTGGCCCCCCTGTGGGTCCCCCCGTTCCGACGGGGGGACGAGGGCGTGGTACATCTCTACGTCCAGCGGCTTGCTGCTGGCCCCCCTATAGGTCCCCCCGTCCTGACGGGGGGACGGAGGGGGTGGCGCGCTTCTGCGGCCGGTGCCCAATCTCTACGGCCGGGGCCCAATCTCTTCCCTCCCCTGTCGGGACGGGGGAGGGTGAGGGAGGGGGCCTGGTGCCTTGCTGCTGGCCCCTTGCTGCTGGCCCCCCTGTGGGTCCCCTCACAAGGGTAGGTATTTTACATGGATGGACAGGATAGACAGGATGAGGGAGGTGGGGGGTGGCCCTCACCCCGGCCCTCTCCCATAGGTATGGGTCGTTTCGTGCCAGCCACGTGCTCTGCATCTAGGGTAGGGGCACGGCATGTCGTGCCCCTACAAAAAACCTACCCTTGTGAGCTGTGGGTCCCGCCGTCCTGACGGGGGGACGGAGGGTGGGAAAAACAGGGTGGCCCCCGTCCTTGCGGACGGAGGCCACCAGTGGAGGTGTGCGGCGGGTCGGGTTTACGAGGTTCGGCAGCTGGGGTAGTCGGCGCTGGGCGCCGTGCCGCTGGACGGGTGGGCCGGCCCGGTGCTGGCCCGGCCGAAGAAGCCCGCGTCCGCTGCGGTTACGTCGCACCAGTAGAAGCCGGCCGCCTGGAAGGTACCCAGGTCCGGTACGTGCCGCCACTGCCCGATGCTGGCGTCGTAGGAGAAGATGCGGTCATCTCCACCGTCGAAGCGCCGCGTCAGCTGGTTCGGGGCGGGGTTCTGGTCGTCCAGCGGGATCACCACGAGGACGGCCGTCGGCACGGTGTAGTTGGCGTTTACGTCGGCCCAGGGTACGGAGTAGACGAGCGGGCTGTCCGGCGCGACCCACAGGCGCACGATCATGCCGTCGGACTCGCGCCGCACGATGGCGTAGGTCTGACCCAAGCCCTCGTCGCGGATGAACCCGGTGGCGATCACCGTCTGGCCGTCGCTGCTGATCCAGCCGATCGGCACGGAGAACGAGGCTCCGCCATCGTGGCGCTGGAACATCAGGCTGCTCTGACCAGGCGCGTCCTGCCGCTCAGTGACCGTCACGGCGCCGTTGCTGGCGCTGAACAACTGCATGGCCGGCGCCGCGGCGGGTGCAGGCGCACTCGGCGCGTCATCTTCGTCGTCGTCGCTGCTCGTGCTCGGTGTCGAGGTCTTCGTCGAAGGCGGAGCGGGCACTGAACCCATCGCCTCCGCACCTGGGCCATCGCCTACGGCGTTGGTGGCGAATACCTGCACCGTGTACTCTGTGCCAGGCTCGAGGTTAACGATCGTGTAGGACGTGACATCCACGCCTACTACGGCATGACGCGGCGGCGATGCCCCTGCATCATAGACCTCTGTGCCCGACTTCCACTGCACCGTGTAACTGGTGATGCCACCCGGGTGGTTGGCAGTGGGTGCGCCCCAACTCACCTCAAGCTGCTCGTTGCCGGGTTCGATAGCCACATTCCCTGGCGCGTCGGGCACAGCGGCTGGCGTACCCATCGCCGTGCCGGCCTCGCTATTGCCTACGGCGTTGGTGGCGATCACCTGCACCGTGTACTCGGTGCCGTTCATCAGGTTCATGATCGTGTGGGACGTATCGGTTACGTCGGCCTGACGATCCGAACCGTAGTCCTGATCGCCCGACTTCCACTGTACCGTGTAGCCGGTGATCATCGCCCCGTTGGCAGCGGGGGCGTCCCAACTCACCATAAGCTGCGCGTTGCCAGCCATGACGTCCACGGCCGGCGCGTCGGGCACAGCGCCGAGTGACGCCAATGGCGTCCCGGTGGTCCCAGCGGAGTACTCGCTGTCACCAATGCCGTTGGTGGCCCGCACCTGCACCGTGTACTCGGTGCCGTTCTCCAGCCCAAGGATCGTGTGGGACGTGCCGGTTACGTCGGCCTGACGACTTGAACTGTAGGCACTCATTGGCTCATTCGTGTCCGTCACCCTCCACTGCACCCTGTAGCCGGTGATCGCCGACCCGTTGGCAGGGGGGGCGTCCCACTTCACCGTCAACTGCGCGTAGCCAGCCGTAACCGTGACCTCTTCATCCGCAGCAGCACCCGGCACGCCGGGCAGAGCGGCTGGCGTCCCGGTGACCTCAGCCGACCAGGCACCATAGCCATCGTTGTCGGTGTTGGCGTCGCCGTCGTCATAGCTGTTGTTGGCGCGCACCCGCACCGTGTACTCGGTGCCGGTGGTCAACGCAGCATCAGCGGGGGCAGGTGAGCCCGTAACTCCAAACGAGATGGATGTCGTCGCCGCGTCACCAGTGGTGACCTCACGACTCGAACCGTAGTTCTGAGCACCCGACTTCCACTGCACCGTGTAGCTGGTGATATCCGACCCGTTATCCTCGGGGGCGGCCCAACTCACCCGCAGTTGGGTAGCCTCCAGTGCCACCGGTGGAGTCGCCCCATCATCATTCGAGACGGTGACCATTGGCGCGTCGGGCGCAGCGGCCGGCGTCCCGGTGGTCCCAGCGGAGTACTCGCTGTCACCAATGCCGTTGGTGGCCCGCACCTGCACCGTGTACCCGGTGCCGTTCTCCAGCCCAAGGATCGTGTGGGACGTGCCGGTTACGTCGGCCTGACGACTTGAACTGTAGACACTCATTGGCTCATTCGTGTCCGTCACCCTCCACTGCACCCTGTAGCCGGTGATCGCCGACCCGTTGGCAGGGGGGGCGTCCCACTTCACCGTCAGTTGCGCGTTGCCGGCCGTAACCGTGACCTCTTCATCCGCAGCAGCACCCGGCACGCCGGGCAGAGCGGCTGGCGTCCCGATGACCTCAGCCGACCACGGGCCCCAGACTTCCTCGGCGACGTCAACGTTGGCGCGCACCCGCACCGTGTACTCGGTACCGGTGGTCAACGCAGCATCAGCGGGGGCAGGTGAGCCCGTAACTCCAAACGAGATGGATGTCGTCGCCGCGTCACCAGTGGTGACCTCACGACTCGAACCGTAGTTCTGAGCACCCGACTTCCACTGCACCGTGTAGCTGGCGATCACCGACCCGTTGGCAGCGGGGGCATCCCAACTCACCCGCAGTTGGGTAAGCGTCAGTGCCACCGGTGGAGTCGCCCCATCATCATTCGAGACGGTGACCACTGGCGCGTCGGGCACAGCGGCCGGCGTCTCCATGACCTCAGTGGACCATTCGCTGTTACCAATGCCGTTGGTAGCCCGCACCCGCACCGTGTACTCGGTGTCGTTCATCAGGTTGGGGATCGTGTGGGACGTGCCGGTTACGTCGGCCTGACGGGACGCGAGGTAGTCCTGCGTACCCGACTTCCACTGCACCGTGTAGCCGGTGATATCCAACCCGTTATCCTCGGGGGCGGCCCAACTCACCACCAGTTGCGTGTTGCCGGCCGTGACATTAGCATCAGCTAGCGTCGGCGCGGTGGGTACAGCGGCTGGCGTCCCGGTGACCTCAGCCGACCACGGGCCCCAGACTTCCTCGGCGACGTCGACGTTGGCGCGCACCCGCACCGTGTACTCGGTACCGGTGGTCAACGCGGGGAAGCCCGTCGAATCTCCAAACGTGTTGGACCTGGAAGCCTCCGTTGCGTCACCGGTAGTGGCCTGACGATCCGAACCGTAGTCCTGCGTGCCCGACTTCCACTGCACTGTGTAACTGGCGATCGTCGCTCCGTTGGCAGCGGGGGCGTCCCAACTCACCCGCAGTTGGGTAAGCGTCAGTGCGCTATCGTCCGCAGCCTTATTCGAGACAGTGGCCGTTGGCGCGTCGGGCACAGCGGCCGGCGTCTCCATGACCTCAGTGGACCATTCGCTGTTGCCAACGCCGTTGGTGGCCCGCACCCGCACCGTGTACTCCTCGCCGTTCATCAGGTTGGGGATCGTGTGGGACGTGCCGGTTACGTCGGCCTGACGGGACGCGAGGTAGTCCTGCGTACCCGACTTCCACTGCACCGTGTAGCCGGTGATATCCAACCCGTTATCCTCGGGGGCGGCCCAACTCACCACCAGTTGCGTGTTGCCGGCCGTGACATTAGCATCAGCTAGCGTCGGCGCGGTGGGTACAGCGGCTGGCGTCCCGGTGACCTCAGCCGACCAGGCACCATAGCCATCGTTGTCGGTGTTGGCGTCGCCGTCGTCATAGCTGTTGTTGGCGCGCACCCGCACCGTGTACTCGGTGCCGGTGGTCAACGCAGCATCAGCGGGGGCAGGTGCGCCCCCATCTCCAAACGTGATGGTCGTCGTTGTCGCGTCAGCAGTGGTGACCTCACGGGCCGCGAGGTAGTCCTGCGTGCCCGACTTCCACTGCACCGTGAAACTGGTGATCACCGACCCGTTATTGTCGGGGACGTCCCAACTCACCCGCAGTTGGGTAAGCGTCAGTGCGCTATCGTCCGCAGCCTTATTCGAGACAGTGGCCGTTGGCGCGTCGGGCGGTCCGACATGAGAACTCGCTGCAACAACCGAGAGGGCCAACAACCCCATGACCCCGGCACAAAGCAGGGCAATGGCGAGGGTGTGGAGGGGTGTTGCGCGGCGCCGTCTCCGCCCCGGGGGATGCCGCCCTTCGCCTCCCCGAGCGAATGTGCTCGTGAAATGTGAGCCAGCACCGCTCCCAGCAGTGCTGGCCCCTACTGCAAGTCTTCGCAAGGCTTTCTTCATATCTGTCCTCTCCCGACTGACGTACTAGCGCTGCACACCTCCGGCAACGCCTACCTGCGACACCGGCTCCGACTCTACCATGTTAACGGCAGAGTTGCTACAAGGTTTCTACCCGCTTTCTGCTCCCTCCCCGACTCCTTCCCTGCCGCCGCAAACTGCTTGCCAGTATAGAGTGCGGCCAAGGCTCCTGCAACCCTGAATGGCACCATCAGGATATCTACTCCCATCCAACTGCCGCAAAATCGCTTGCCAGTATAGGACATCGCCCGGCCATCTGCAATACCGGACGGGCGCCGCCCGCTGGGTAGAGACGGTAGCAGGTTGGAATGGTGGCTGCAAGGGGGGCTGGCCGGGGCGGGGCTGGCCCCCGGGCTGGCCCCCCTATGGGTCCCCCCGTCCCGACGGGGGGACGGAGGCTGGCCCCCCTGTGGGTCCCCCCGTTCCGACGGGGGGACGGGAGTGCGGCGCTCACAAGGGTAGGTATTTACATGGATGGACAGGATAGACAGGATGAGGGAGGTGGGGGGTGGAGGGGTGGCTGGCCCCCCTATAGGTCCCCCCGTTCCGACGGGGGGACGGGGGTGCGGCGCTCACAAGGGTAGGTATTTACATGGATGGACAGGATAGACAGGATGAGGGAGGTGGGGGGTGGAGGGGTGGCTGGCCCCCCTATGGGTCCCCCCGTCCCGACGGGGGGACGGGTTCGTGGCGCTCGGTCTGGTGGGGGGCGGAGGCAGCTGGCCCCCCTATGGGTCCCCCCGTTCCGACGGGGGGACGGGGGTGCGGCGCTCGGTCTGGTGGGGGGGCGGGCGTGGTCCCCTCCCCCGTCGGGACGGGGGAGGGTGTAGGGAGGGGGCCAGGGGTCTCGCTGCTGCTGTCTTTTTCATGTATTATATGGCTATGGCTTCTCTGCAACGCCGCCGGTGGCGGACGGCCGGAGCTACCCAGGCGCGGGCGGCCATCCTGCGGCGGGAGATGACCCCCGCTGAGCAGCGACTCTGGCAGCGCCTGCGCCGGAGACAACTCAATGGCGCCCACTTCCGGCGCCAACACGCCATCGGGCGTTTCATCGTAGATTTCTGCTGCATCAGGGCAACACTGGTGATCGAGGTGGACGGACCACTACATGCAGGACAGCGGGAATACGATGCGGAACGGACTCGGTGGTTGAATAGCCAGCGCCGTTATCACGTGCTGCGCTTTACGAATGCTGATGTTGAGCACCGTCTTGATGCCGTCGTCGCCAGCATCCGGGCGGTAGTGGGGGAGCGGCTGGCCCCGCGGCGGCTGGCCCCCCTATAGGTCCCCCCGTTCCGACGGGGGGACGGAGGTGTGGGAGGGCTGGGGTGGGGGGCGTGGTGTCGGTCCGGTGGGGGTCGGAGGGGCGGCTGGCCCCCCTATGGGTCCCCCCGTTCCGACGGGGGGACGAGGGTGCGGCGCGCCTCGATGCCCGGTGCCCAATCTGTTCCCGCCCCTGTCGGGACGGGGGAGGGTGAGGGAGGGGGCCTGGGGTCTCGCTGCTGGCCCCCCTATAGGTCCCCCCGTTCCGACGGGGGGACGGGGATACGATACGCCTCTACGTCTGACGCCCAATCTGTTCCCGCCCCTGTCGGGACGGGGGAGGGCGAGGGAGGGGGCCTGGCCCCTCGCCATAACCATCCGCCTCCTACAGCCGTTGACAGCCGCTCTCGCTCGTGGTAGGGTCTCTGCACTACCCCTGTCGCTTCGGCGGTAGGGTCGAGACCGCCTCAGGGCGGTCTCTGTCTTTCCTATGAGAGTGAGAGCAACGATTGATTACCAACCTTTATATTGATGGCTTCAACCTGTACTACCGTGCTCTCCGGGGCACCGCGTTCAAGTGGCTGGACCTGCGGAAGCTCGCTGAGAACCTCTTTCCCCGGGATACCGTTCACCGGGTCTGCTACTTCACCTCGCTCCTCAAGCCACGTCCCAACGATCCCAGCCAACCCCAGCGGCAGCAGGTGTACCTGAGGGCACTAGCGACTCTGCCGGGCTTTGAGGTCTACTACGGCACTTTCCGGCCCAGGATCAAGCTGCGCCCACTGGTCGAGCCGGTACCGGGGCTGCCGACCCACGTCACGGTCCGGGACTCGGAGGAGAAAGGGTCGGACGTGAATCTGGCTACACGTCTCCTGGTTGATGGCTTCAAGGGGGAGTACGAGCAGGCAGTCATCGTGTCCAACGATGCGGACTTCGCCGGTGCGATGCGGTACGTGCGGGATGATCTGGGCCTTCGCGTCACGCTGGTTAATCCCGACTCCAAGAACGTCAGCCCCAGGGAGCTGTCCGACGCTGCGACCTACGTGAAGCGGCTCTGGAAGAGCCATCTGAGACGGAGTCAGCTCCCCGATACGCTGGTGGACTCAATTGGCACCATCACCAAACCGGCCCGTTGGTGAGCCAGGGGGGCTGGCCCCTGCTGGCCCCCCTATAGGTCCCCCCGTTCCGACGGGGGGACGGGGTCGCGGCGCTCGGTCCGGCGGGGGCGGAGGGGTGGCGCGCCTCGATGCCCGGTGCCCAATCTGTTCCCGCCCCTGTCGGGACGGGGGAGGGCGAGGGAGGGGGCCAGCCTCCGCGTTAGGGGCGGGTGTGGCCGTTGCCGTAGATGATCCACTTGTAGGTGGTCATCTCGCCGAGGGCCATGGGGCCGCGGGCGTGGAGCTTCTGGGTGCTGATGCCGACTTCGGCGCCGAGGCCGAATTGGGCGCCGTCGGTGAACTGGGTGGAGGCGTTCAGGTAGACGGCAGCGGCGTCTACCTCGTTCACAAAGCGCTGGCCCGTGGTGTAGTTTTCCGTGATGATGGCCTCGCTGTGTCCGGAGCCGTAGTCCGCGATGTGGTCGAGCGCGGCGTCGAAGTCGGGGACGAGCTTGACGGCCATGATGTAGTCGAGGAACTCGGTCCCGTAGTCGCTTTCGCGGGCTGGCTTGACGTTCGGGCGGTCCGCTAACAGCGCCGCTGCGCCTGGGTCGCAGCGCAGCTCGACGTTGGCGCCGTGTAGCTCGTCGGCCAGCGGGGGCAGCAGCCGCGGTGCAATCGCCGTGTGGACCAGCAGGGTGTCGAGGGCGTTGCAGATCGAGGGCCGGCGCACTTTGGCGTTGAACGTGACCTTGCGGGCTTTCTCCACGTCGGCGTCGGCGTCTACGTAGGTGTGGCAGACGCCGGCGCCCGTCTCGATGACCGGCACCGTCGAGTGCTCGACGCAGAAGTTGATCAAGTCGGCACCGCCGCGGGGGATCACTACGTCAATCAGCCCGCGTGCCCGCAGGAGCGCCGTGACGCTCTGCCGGTCGGTCGTTTCGATCAGTTGGACGACGCCTTCGGGTAGCCCCACATCGGTCATCACGCGGCTGATGACTTGTGCCAGCGCCAGGTTGGAGTGGATGGCATCGCTGCCGCCCCGCAGGACGACGGCGTTGCCCGACTTCACGGCCAGGCTGGCGATGTCTATGGTTACGTTCGGACGCGCCTCGTAGACGACGCCGATCACGCCGAGGGGCACCCGTTGCCGGCCGACTTGGATGCCGCTCTCGACCGTCCGCATGTCCATGATCTCGCCGACCGGATCGGGCAGCGCCGCGACGTCGCGCACGTCGGCGGCGATAGCCTCCAAGCGGGCCGGGTTGAGCAACAGCCGGTCTTGGGTGTACGCGGGCAGGCCGGCGGCGGTTGCAGCGGCCAGGTCCTCTTTATTGGCGGCCAGTAGCTCGTCTTGGTGCTCGTTTAATGCTTCCGCCACGGCCCGCAGTGCCCGGTTCTTCACCGCCGTCGGGGTGCGGGCCAGCACGCGGGCCGCGCGGCGGGCGGCTTGGGCCTTGGTGCGTACTTCCGTCGCTGCATCAAGCTGCATGGTGGTCGCCATGGGGGTATACCTCCGTGCTCGGTGGTCTGGTTTGGAGATTATAGTGGTTTGGGCATCGCGCGTGGCGGGGGGCTGGCCCCCCTATAGGTCCCCCCGTCCCGACGGGGGGACGGGGATTGGACCTAACCCCCGGCCCCTTCCCTGGCAGGGAAGGGGAGTCTATGCGGCGACCGGGGGTGACGAATAAGCCTGGATTCCGGCTTCCGCCGGAATGACGAGGGCCTGGGCGCGATGAATCGCGCCCCTACAAAAAAACTACCCTTGTCAGCTATGGGCCCCCCGTTCCGGCGGGGGACGGAGGTGCGGGGGCTGCGGCGGGGGACGGGGGCTGGGGGCTGGGTCGCTACATGGGGGTAGGGGTTACTGGGGCGGTGCTTGGGGTAGCAGGACGAGGTTATTGCGGTGGACGACGGCATCGCCGTAGGTGTGGCCGAGGATGGTGGCGATGCGGCTGGAACGCTGACCCTTGATCCGCTCGATCTCGTCGGATGCATAGCTGGCGAGGCCGCAGGCCAGGTTGGCGCCGTCGGGAGCGACGATGGCGACGGTCTCGCCCCGCTGGAACGGCCCCTCGACGGTCCGCACGCCGACGGGAAGGAGGCTGCGCCCGCGCGACACTAGGGCGGTCACCGCGCCGGGGTCAATGTGGATGGCAGCTTGGTGTCCGAGCGCGGAGAGTATCCAGCGCCGGCGCGCTTCCGCCCGGGAGGTGGCCGGGTGGAAGCGCGTGCCGACGTGCTCGCCGGCCAGGAGGCGGGGCACGATATTGGGTGCTTTCCCCGGAGCGATCTGCACGGTGATACCGCTGGTGGTCGCGATGCGGGCCGCTTCGAGCTTGGTTCGCATTCCTCCCGTGCCTTGGTCGGAGCCGCTTTCCCCGGCGAGGCGCTCGATTTCCTGATCCACCCGGTATACGTTGCGGATGAGGCTGGCCGCCGGGTCGCAGCGCGGGTCGGCGGTGTAGAGGCCCTCGATGTCGGTCAGCAGCAGGAGCAGGCCGGCGTCAACGAGATTGGCCACCATCGCCGAGAGGGTGTCGTTATCGCCAAAGCCGTCCCGGTAGACAAGCTCGTCCACCGCCACCACGTCGTTTTCGTTGATAATCGGCAGGACGCCGTAGTCGAGCAACCCGAGCAGGGTGTTGCGGGCGTTCAGATAGCCGACGCGGCTGCGAAGATCGCGCTTGGTGAGCAAGGTTTGCGCGACGGTCGTACCATGGGGGCTGAATAGCGCGTCGTAATCGCGCATGAGCAAGCTCTGACCGACCGCGGCCAGCATTTGCTTGCCGGAGATGTCCTTGCCCCCGCGGTCAAGGGTGAGACGGGCGCGCCCGGCGGCGATGGCTCCGGAGGTGACTAGGACGACTTCCCAGCCGGCCTGCCGCGCCGCGATCAACTGCGCGGCCAGCGTGGCTATGAAGTCACGGTCGAGCGTGTCGTGGCCGCCGGTCAAGAGCGTCGTGCCTACTTTGACGACCACGCGGCGAGGTCGGTTCCGGGCACCCGCGCTGCCGGGCGCGACTGCTGATGAAGCCATCGCCGGAGTATAGCAACGGGCGGGCGGAGGGCTGGCCCCCCTCTGGCCCCCCTATAGGTCCCCCCGTCCCGACGGGGGGACGGGGGTTTGCAGGCTTGGGGCGGGAATGACGGATGTGACGGTAGCGATGACGGGGGTCTGGGCGCGATGAATCACACCCCTACAAAAAACCTATCCTTCTTGGTCTAGCCCTCCTCACCACCGAGCGCAAACTAACGGAGCCGCACGACCAGCGCGTCGCCGGCGTCTACGACCACGGAGAGCGTGGAGCCATCTTCCTTTATATAGGCTGTGGACTCGCCGGCCGCGGCGATGACTTCGGCGCGGAGGGCGCCGCCGAGTCCGAGGGCGGCGAGCGCGCGCAGCCGGATGGCGCCGCGCTGGGGAGCGCCGGGATTGCCGGCGATGAGCAGCGCCTCGCCCGTTTCCACCTGGCGTAGCGACAGGTCAAGCGCGAGATGTGGCTCGGGGAGCAGACGACGAGGTATCAACGGCGCCAGTAGGTCGGTGATGAGCCGACGCAGGGCTACGCCGTCCGCTGCGGACCCCGCCGCGGGAGGCCAGAGCGAGGCGCCGATGACCGTCGTGGTGCCGCGGCGCACCTCGGCCCGGTAGGCCACCGGCAGCCCGCGGCGCGAGCCGTGCCATTGCCACCAGAGGTCGTCGCCCGGCCCGGCCGCGAAGGTCAGCGGCTCGCCGGTGAGCGGCAGGTTGCTGTTCTCGGTGCCGAACCGGGGTGGTGGCTGGCCCCGGAAGCGGGCACGGAGACGCTGCCAGAGGCGGCGATGGCCGGCGCTGTGTTGCGCTGGTGGGTTGGTGGGTCGTGGGTAGAGGACACGCGTGTTGATGCGCCGGCCCGATTCGTCCGTGTGGATCGGCCGGCCAACGGTCAGCAGGTGCCCACCGCCTACGGCGTAGACCACCAGCCGCCCGTAGGCCTCAAGCTCCAGATAACCGTGCCCGATGATGATGGCGGCGCGGAACTCGCCGAGCGTCTCGTCGTCCAGCGTGCTGAGGCCCAAGCATTCCGGCTGCCAGCCCGTCGTACCGAGCAGGGTGAGGAGCTGGCCGCTGGCGCTCGCCGCCAGCGCCTCGTCCGGCTCCGTCGTCAACTCACTCAGCCCGTCCCACAGCACCACCAACTGGTCGTATACGGGCGTAGAGCGCACCAGGAGCGCCTCGTACCGATCCAGAAAGCCAGCCACCTGCGCGGCGGCCGGCCAGCCGCCCGGCGCCGGCGTGTCTTGGCTCCCTGGCACAGCGGCCGCTGCGCTCCAACTGAGGCTCCGGCTCCCCCGCGCCAACGCGGCCATACTCTGCCGCCAGAGCGCCCGGGCCGCGCAGGGGCCGGCCGGCTCGTTCGGCGAACCGGTGATCGTGGGCTGCTGCCATACGGTTGCCGGGCGCCACTCGTCGAGCGCCAGCGCGTTGAGCTGCGCGATAACGCTTGGTTCATCGGCAGCGACGGTCGCCAGCAGATCGAGTGACGCGCCGCCATCGTCAGCGACCGCTTGCAGCTGGATGGCGCGGGCCAGCGCCTGCCGGGTGTCGGACACGAGCAGCGCCGTGCTGACCTCCGGCAGGTACTCGCGGATCGGCTGCGCCAACCGACCGAGAGTCTCCGCGCGGACCGACACGTCGAAGAGCTGCCAATCGCGTTGCTCGGACGGCACGGCGCTCGGTCGCGGGGCGGCCACGCTGCGGAAGGACTCCACGTTGCGCTGCCACTCGCGGGCGAGGTCGTGCGGATCATCGTAGCGCGCAGCGAGCCACGAATGATACGCGGTGAGCGCGGCAGCAGCAGCCCGGTCGGGGCCGGGTGGCTCGGCCAATGCCCAGAGCAGCGGGGCATCGGGCGCGATGGCCGCGACCGTCTGGACTACCGCCTCGTGCCAAGCTCTCACTGTCTCCCGGCGCTCCTGATCCCCGCGGCGAGGGTGCTCACCGTTCGCGTCGCGCAGCCAGGACGGGAGCTGCGCGGGATCCGTTACGGGGACCAGCCCGAGGTTAGCGTCGGCGATGATCGCCAGCAGGCGGCTCAGGTCGCGCCGCGCGGCGGTGCTGCCGTCGAGGTCGAGGACGTCCGGTGCCGGCGCATGATGCGCCCAGGAGATAGGGAGCAGCAGCCCGTGGACGCCGGCCGGCCTGGCTGCCGCACACGCCGCAGGCCAGGCGTCCGGCCGGAGCTGCGGATACGGAAGCCAGGCCAAGCGCAGGAGGCGCGGCCGGTCGTCGAGCCAATACTGCCAGTCGGCGGCGTGGAGACGCATGATGGTACCCGTACCACTGAATCCTGGCAGGTGGACCGACGCGCGTAAAGGCGGCAGGCGCGGTTCGCCACCGCCGATTGTGGAGGCAGGCCGAGCCGGAATCGTTATAATCGCCTTCATCCCAGGTGATTCGGAAGAGGAGCGGCGATGGACACGTATGGCGCTGATCGTATCCGCAATGTGGGCTTTCTGGGGCATATGAGTGCTGGCAAGACCGCCCTGGCCGAGGCCCTGCTGTTTCGTAGCGGCGCGACCAGCCGCATGGGCCGGGTGGAGGACGGTTCGACCGTAGCCGACTACGAACCGGAGGAGGTCAAGCGCGGCGGCTCCATCAATCTCGCGGTCGTCCCCGTGGAGTGGCAGGAGCACAAGATCAACATCCTCGACACGCCCGGCTATGCCGACTTTGTGGGCGAGGTCGTCGAGGCGGTGCATGTCATTGACAGCGCGGTGATCTTTGTCGAGGCGGTGTCCGGCGTGCAGGTTGGTACCGAGCAGGTGTGGCAGCTTTGCGACGATCAGGGGTTGCCGCGCATCGTGGTCGTCAGCCGTCTCGACCGCGACAACGCGAACTTCCAGCAGGCTGTCGAACAGCTGCGCGAGATGTACGGGACCAAGGTTGCGGCAGCGCAACTGCCTATCGGCGAGGCCGGCGACTTTCGCGGTGTCGTGGACCTGATTACCGGCAAAGCATTGTTCTTCGGTGACGATGGTGAGGTGACTGAGGGGGAAGTGCCGCCGGAGCTGCAAGACGACGTGGATACATTCGCCGAGCAGTTGACCGAGACCGTTGCCGAGACCGATGACGACTTGGTGCTGAAGTATCTGGAAGGCGAAGGGCTGACCCCCGAGGAAGTACGCGAGGGTGTCAAGCAGGGCATCGCCAGCCAGCAGGTCATCCCGGTGTTTGCGTGCGCTGCTACCGGCGACAAGGGCGTGCGCCAACTCTTGGAAGCGCTGGTCTCGCTGCTGCCGGCGGCCGCCGAGACCTCGATTGCCGGCACGGACCCCGGCACCGGCAAGGCCGGCCAACTGACCACCGCTGCCGACGGACCGCTCGCGGCGCGTGTGTTCAAGACCTTGGCCGATCCCTTTGTCGGTCGGCTGAGCTACTTTCGCGTCTATTCCGGGACGTTCCGCTCCGACGCCCAGGTGTGGAATGCCAGCAAACAAGAGGCCGAGCGGGTCGGCCAGGTGCTCACGGTCCGGGGCAAGGATCAGGAGCCGGTATCGCAGGTGGCAGCGGGTGACATCGGCGCCGTGGCGAAGCTGGCCGAGACCGCCACCGGCGACACGATCTGCCAACGCGAGCAGCCCCAGCTGCTGCCGGCCATTCAATTCCCGGATCCGGTGTATTCCGTCGCCGTGGTGCCGGAGGCAAAGAGCGATCTCGACCGCATGAGCAATGCGGTGGCACGGCTGCAGGAAGAGGACTTGACGCTCCAGGTCACGCGCAGCGTGGAGACGGCGCAGACCATCCTCTCCGGTATGGGCGACTCACACATTGATCTGAGCTTGGAGCGCATCCGTCGCAAGTTCGGTGCGAGTCTCAAGACGGAGCCGGTGCGGGTACCGTACCGCGAGACCATCATGGCGACAGCATCCGCCGAGGGGCGGCACGTGAAGCAGTCGGGTGGACACGGTCAGTACGGCGTCTGCACCATCGAAGTCTCGCCCTTAACCCGCGGCGAGGGCTACGAGTTCGTGGACAACATCGTCGGTGGTGTCATCAGTCAGGGCCTGCGACCGGCCGTTGACAAAGGCGTGCGCGAAGCGATGGAGCGGGGCGTACTGGCCGGCTATCCTATCGTGGACGTGCAGGTCCGGCTCTATGACGGCAAGGAGCACTCCGTCGACTCGTCGGAGATCGCGTTTCGGCTGGCCGGTACTCAGGCTTTTCGGAACGCGGTGCGGCAGGCCGGGCTGGTGTTGCTCGAACCGATTGTGCAGCTCGAAGTGCAGGTGCCGGAGGCCAACGCCGGCGACATCATTGCCGATCTCAACCAGAAACGCGCGCGTATCCAGGGCATGGACACCGAGGGCGGCCACACGACGGTCATCACGGCGGACGGCCCGCAGGCCGAGTTTGTCCGCTACGCAACCGACCTGCGGTCCATCACCGGCGGTCGCGCGTCCTTCAAGGTCGAGTTCTCCCACTACGAGGAAGTGCCCGCCCACGTGACCCAGCAAGTCGTCGCGGCGGCGCGCGCCGCCCGTGAGAACGAGTAGCGCCAGTCGGTCAGTAGGATACGCGGCGGCGTCCTACCCCACCCCTGCCGCTACGCCGGTGTTGTTGATGGGCGTGCCGTAGTCTCCGGCGGGGTTACGCGAAGCAGGATCACCGCGCCAACGGTGCTCATTAGGCCGGCCAACCAGAACAGCGCGTTCAGCCCGACGGCATCCGCGAGCCGGCCTCCGACGAGCGGGCCGAGCAGCATCCCGCTGGCGTACACGGCCTGGAAGACGCCCATGGCCGTTGCCCGCTCCGCCGACGGCACGGCCAGGATACTCTGGCTCATCAGGCTGGTCTGCAAGAGGCCGCGGGCCAGGCCGGCAACGCTCTGCGTCAGGATGAGCAGGGGCAACGCGGCCGTGTTCTGCAGGCCTATGGCCAAGGCCAAGGCGGGGACCAACGGGATCGCGGCCGTCATCGCCGCGTTGAGTAGGAAGCTGGCGATGGTGGGGCCGCGAAACCCGAAGCGATTTACGATGTTGGGTGCCAAGAACTGCGCGGCCATCAGCGACAAGACGCTGATGGCGGTGAGCAGTCCGAGGTCGGCGCGATTGGCGCCCAACTCATGGGCGGCGAAGACCGGCGTAAAGCCGTAGATCGTGGTGAACTGGACATAGGTGTTCACCGCGGCGAGGCCGGCGACGAGCAGCAGTTGTGGATGTGTGCCCACCGCTACGAGGCGGCGCCAGGTGACCGGCGCCACGGCCGGCCCGGTCCTGGCCTCGACGCACAGCCCGACCACCACGATCCCGACAACGGCCGCCCCGGCGGAGAGATAGAAGGGCGCGTGCCACCCCCAGCTTTGGGCGGCGGCGCCGCCAATGAAGGTCGCTACGGCTTGGCCAAGACCGTTGGTGACGGCGAGGAAGGCGACGGCCCGCGTCACCTGCGCCGGCGCAAAGTAGCCGGCATACATCACGGTGATGACGACCCAGGCGCAGGCACCGATGCCGGTCAGTGCCCGCGCGAAGATCAGGCCGGGCGGCGCCGGCATCCAGACGAACCAGAGCGCGCCCAGCCCCGCTGCGCCCAGTCCGGCAATGACGAACGGCCGGCGCCGCCCCAAGAGGTCGGACCCGACCCCGACGGGAATACGCAGCAAAAACTGCATGATCCCGTAGGCACTGAGCATTACGCCGATCACCGTCAGGGAAGCGCCGTTCCGCTCGGCGTAGACCGGCAGGATGGGCACGTAGAAGTACAAGGCGATCCAAAAGCAAAAGTTCACGACCTGGAACAGCCATGGGCTGATCCGGCGACGGCGAGAGGGGTGTTGGCGCGGCGAGTGTGCAGCCGCAGCGGAGTTGATTGCCACGCACCGAGTATAGGCAGCCCCGGCCCGGCACGCTCGCCACCGCGAGGGCCGCAGAGGATCGCATCATTCCGGCTCCGTTCTGCCCGCTCGCTGCCGAGGGCCTTGGCCGGCTGGGCGCGATGGGCTACGCTCTGGCACGATGAGTGACGATTTTGTGCGGGTTGGGCGGGTGCGCGATGTCCCGCCGGGCAAGCTGAAGCAGGTGCGGTGTGCCGGTCAGGACGTGACCATCGCCAACGTCGGCGGCACCATCTACGCCTTCGATGCCTACTGTCCCCACGCCGCCTGGCCGCTGGCCTGGAGCGGTGTGGAGGTCGGCCCTCCGGCTCGGCTGCGGTGCGGGCTGCACGGCTGGCTGTTCGACCTGACGAGCGGCGATGCCATTGTGCCGCCGGAGCCGCAGTGCTTGCCCATCTGGGAGACGCGGGTCGTCGGCGAGCACATCGAAGTGCGGCGCACAGGTGCCGGCCAGCCGATCACGGATTGACCGGGCGGGCACGTTTGCCGCTACTGTGGGGCCGTGCTATAGTGTGAGTCTACTCGGTGACAGAGCGCACCGAGCGTGGACCTTCACAACTGAAGAGTAGTAAGAGGTAGCTTGCGATTGGTGAAGAGGCTAGGACGCTTTCCGGTCAGAATTTTGCAACACTGACCATTGCTCCGAGTGAGTAGTGGTATTACGGGGAGAGTTTGATCCTGGCTCAGGATGAACGCTGGCGGCGTGCGTGATCAATGCGAGTCGGACGGGGGGGTTACGGCCCCTCAGTGGCGTCCGGGTGCGGAACACGTGGGCAATCTATCGCCGGGTGGGGGCTACCCTCCCGAAAGGGGGGCCAATCCCGCCTACGCGCGACAGTCGTCGGATTGTCGCGGAAAGCGTTGGAGGGCAGTTCTCCAACGCGCCCGGTGCGGGGCCCGCGTCCTATCAGCTAGTTGGGAGGGTCACGGCCTCCCAAGGCCAAGACGGGTAGCCGGGCTGAGAGGCTGACCGGCCACACGGGGACTGAGAGATGGTCCCGCGCCCTACGGGGTGTAGCATGAAGGAATCTTGCACACTGGGCGAAAGCCTGATGCAGCAACGCCGCGTGCGGGATGACGCCTTACGGGGTGTAAACCGCTGTTCGGGGGGACGAAGGAAGACGGTACCTCCGCAGCAAGTCTCGGCTAACTCCGTGCCAGCAGCCGCGGTAAGACGGAGGAGACGAGCGTTATCCGGATTTACTGGGCGTAAAGGGCCCGTAGGGGGTCGCTTACGGGCGTCGTGCAAGCCCCGTGCTCAACGCGGGGAGGTCGGCGCCGACGGGGCGACTAGAGGCTGGGCGAGGCGCGGGGAACGGCCGGGGGAGTGGTGGCATACGTAGAGCCCGGTCGGAACACCGGTAGCGAAGGCGCCGCGCTGGACCAGTCCTGACCCTGAGGGGCGAAAGGGTGGGGCGCGAACGGACTTAGATACTCCGGTAGTCCACCCCCTGACCGATGGCCACTGGGTGTCGCGGGTATCGACCCCTGCGGTGCCGGCGCCGACGCAGTAAGTGGCCCGCCTGGGGACTACGGTCGCAAGACTAAAACTCAAAGGAATTGACGGGGGCCCGCACAAGCAGCGGAGCGTGTGGTTCAATTCGACGCAACGCGCAGAACCTTACCTGGGCTGGACTCCGCGGTTGTAGGGCGCCGAAAGGCGCCCGACCCCTTGGGGAGCCGCGCCAGATGCTGCATGGCTGTCGTCAGCTCGTGCCGTGAGGTGTTGGGTTAAGTCCCGCAACGAGCGCAACCCTCGGGGGCAGTTGCTTTTTCTGCCCCGACTGCCGGACGAACTCCGGAGGAAGGTGGGGATGACGTCAAGTCCGCATGGCTCATACGCCCAGGGCTACACACACGCTACAATGGCGTCGCCAATAGGTGGCCACCCCGTGAGGGGGCGCGAATCCTCGAACCGACGTCTCAGTGGGGATGGCAGGCTGCAACTCGCCTGCCTGAACGTGGAGTTGCTAGTAACCGCCGGTCAGCATACGGCGGTGAATACCGTTCCCGGGCCTTGTACACACCGCCCGTCACACCACGAAAGCGGGCCATGCCTGAAGCACCCCCGGGGTGGGTCCCCCACCCCCGGTGCGAGGGCCGGGTCTGTGATTGGGGTGAAGTCGTAACAAGGTAGCCGTACCGGAAGGTGTGGCTGGATCACCTCCTTTCTAAGGGAGTCGGTGTGAGCGGCTGCGTGGCTTTGGTCAGCGCAGTCATCTCACCACTTCTAGGTCGGTCTACGGTAGTGGCGCCGGTTTCCGGCGTGCTGCTGTGGTCATTTGTGACCGAAGCGATCGGTTTTCTTCCCCTGCAACGCCTCTTGCTACTCTTCAGCGGTGAAGGCACGCTGCGCCGCTGCACCGGCGGGCCTTTAGCTCAGTTGGTTAGAGCGCAGTCCTGATAAGACTGAGGTCCCTGGTTCGAATCCAGGAAGGCCCACCCCCGACGAGCGATCGGTGGTCAGCTTGGGACGAGTGTAGTGCTCGGCCTGCTTCCGGCTGATTGCTGGTCGCTGTGTTGTCTTCCGGGGATGTAGCTCAGTTGGGAGAGCGCCTGCTTTGCAAGCAGGAGGGCAGGGGTTCGAGTCCCCTCATCTCCACCACCACGGCCCTAGGCGTCACATAGTTCTAGGACCCAGGCCAAGGGGAAACAGCGATCGCCGTTCTCTAGGCCGGGATCAATCGCCGGGATATTTGTACGACGGCATGGCGCAAACGGTGTTCCCTTTCCTCCTCCAACTGGCGCCTAGTTGTGGCTGGGACGACATCGCGGAGAATGGTGCTGGTAATGCAGGGCTCAGGGGTTCCGAGCAAGAACTCGATTCGATTCTCTACATTCCCGCGCACACAGACACCACCGCGATTTCTCTCAGAGCTGATTGAGTGTTTTGAGAAACATGCTCGAGAGATAGGCACTAGCCATAGAGACAAAGGCTTGACAAGTGACGAATTGCTCGCCTTACTGCGCTCTGACCTCACCAACCTTGGATTCCAGGTAGAGGCGAGCAAACGTGCCAAAGACAAGATTATGCGACCGGTCTTCTTCGGAGAGAATGCTAAACCTGAGCTCCAGTATCAGATTGACGCCTGGCACCCAGAATGGCTAGCTGGTCTGGAAGTCGAGGCAGGTCGCGCTCGGATGGGCAACGCGGTCTATCGGGATCTCATCCAAGCCCTCGTAATGGTGGACATGGAGCATTTGATTCTTGCGGTTCCACAGGAGTATCGCTACAAGAGAGACGGGAATACTGCTGTGAGCCGCGACTATGAACATACAGTGGCAGTAGCGGAGGCACTTTATTTTCACTCACGCATAGACATGCCGTTTTCCCTGTGCGTGATTGGTTACTAGAATAGTACGACTACAGACGCAGGTCTATTGTTCAAACTAATTTTTTCCAACCAATAGGTGGTGTTTTAAATGCCCTTACGGCCCGAACACCGTGTCCGGTTTGCCGAGAATACCCAGGTTTTGGACGCGACGATCATCCAGCGGCGCGGTCTCGGCCTCGTTGAAGGGGACTGCGGCGAAGAAGTGCGCCAGGTACTCGGCCAAGGCGTCCTGTTCGGTGCCCGGGGCGGCGAAGTCGGTGCGGCCGGGGTCCACCAAGGCCGGCCCATCTATGCGGCCGTTTCCGTTGGTGTCCGGAAAATCCGGGTTCGGTGGGTTGGGCTGCCCGTCCTCGCCGGCGAGGTCAATGCGATCCGCGCCGGGGAGAGGGAACGGGTAGCCGTCGCCGCCGTTCGCCAGGAAGTTCAACGTGACCAGCTTGATCCACCGCTCCGGGTCGCCGACCACGACGCCACGCTCGATGACGCGATCGGTCACGCCGCCGGTGTCGTCCACAATCGCCAGGGAGCGCACACGCTGGCCGGCCGGCGCTGCGGGATCGAAGCTGAAGCGCAGGCCTGCAACCTGTGGAAACCGGCCGGCCGTCACGTGCCCGACGCCATCGAAGCCGATAGCGTGCTCCATGATCGCAGCAAGCTGCCGTGCGGTCAGCGGGATGATGACGAGACCGTTGTTGAAGCGCAGCGTGCCTTCGATGTCGAATTGCGACACGTCGCCCGCTTCCTTGCCGGTGACTGGGTTGGCCGGTGGTGGCAAGAACACCACGTCCGCCGGATCCGTCGTGCCGGGCGGCTGGACGACGTTGCCGATTTCATCCCGAATTCCGCCGCCGTTCTTGAGGGAGACCGCTACCGCCGCGTCAACCTGTCGGGCAAGCCACAGGTTGGCATCCGCAGTGAGATTGCCCAGGTTGGTTTCCTGGGTGCGTACAGCACCGCGCCGCCCGGCCAGATAGACGCTCGTCTTGCCTACAATGTTGCCGTCGCGGGCTTGCAGCACGCCGCGCAAGGACGTGGCGATGCGGCTCACGGCCGGGACGGGGCGCCCGGCGAACGCCTGTCCCCCCTGCCTGTCCGTCGCGTACACCCCGCTGACGAACGGATCAATCGTCTCCGGCAGCACGACCCCCTGCGCGTCGAAGGCGACCACCAGGCGGCCCAGATACTTGTAGTCGCCGGCGGTGTTGACCAGCAGCACCGGCTCGCCCTTGGCGGATTCGAAGCGGAGCGGATACGTGTCGGCAGCCTCGTCGCCGGCGCGCAGACGGTCGTGCTCATCGGCCAGCAGCGTATTGGATCCCCCGGCGACGATGATGTCAACGTCTACCAGTTTGGTGGCCAGCGCCTGCTCGACGGCGATGTGCTGCATGTGTGCCACCAGGATGACTTTGTTGATGCCCTGGCCGACGAGTGTGTTCACGGCTTGCTGGATGATCGCGGCCAGTGCGTCAATGTCAGTCCCGGTTGCCGGCGCGACAGTGATGCCGCCGATGCCGGTGATACGGGCCAGGTTCGGCGTCGTAGCCCCCACCACGCCGATCCGCTGACCGTCAATGGTGATGACGGCGCTCTTGGCCAGACTGCTGGCCACGAGCACTGCCTCTTGACCATCCGGGACCACCAGATCGCGCAGGTTGTCATCGCCAGCGAACCCCAGATTGCTCGATAGGTACGGAAACGTGGCCCCAGGGTAGGTCCTGCCGTCGCGCGTTTCACTGCCGATGGTCGCGGCGAACGCGCCAGTGCCCCGGTCCAACTCGTGGTTGCCCAAAGCGGACGCTTGGAAGCCCATAGCATTGAGCAACGCAATATCGCCGCGCCCGTTCCCAGACACACCGAGCACCGTGTCATTCGCAGCGTCGCCGGCTGCGAAGTACCGTGGCCCGGGAATGTAGTTGTCGCCCGAGCTGAGGATCACGGTATTGTCGGGAAACTGCTGCCGAAAGCCATCCAGGATTGCGGAGAAGTTCTCGACATTTTCGAGCGCCCCTACGGTGCTGTCCATGTCCGCGGCGTGGAGCAGCTGCAACGTGAAGCGCGACTCGCCGAGTTGCTGCACGCTGGCCGCAAGCTCGTTGAGGCGCGCGATGGTCAGTTTGTCCCGAGCATCCCGAGCATCCGCCGCGTGTGTAAGGTCGGCGACCTTGGTCTCCAAGCGGTCCAGCCGCGCTACCAGGTCACGCAGCGCATCATCGAGCTGTTGCCGGTCCTGGACATGCTGTGCCTTCACGGTACCATCGAGGCCCGCCAGGTCCTGTTCCAGTTGAGCGATTACCGGCCCGACTGCGCTTACTTCCTCGGACAACGACTGTGTTCGGCCCAAGAGAGCGACTGACGACTCCTCAGCCGCCTGTGCTTTCTGAGTGAGAACAGCCAGAGCTTCACGGATGGCGGCCACGTCCTGTTGTAGGGCGTTGATTGCCGCGCGTGCCTCAGCCAACTCGTGCGTTGTATCGTCGGTGCAAGAGAGCAAGACCAGGAAGGCAAGAACAGTCACCCCAAGCAACCGGCTACGCCTACTCGACACGGCTTCTGCTCCGAGAGTGCTGGATTAGCAAGGACAAGGCGCGGATACGCAGTCGCTGCGGCGGTTTCTCGGCGAGGTTACGGACCGTGATACCGGTTATGCCGGCAGCTCCGCCCGCCAAGTCACACCATCGTACCACGAGAGCGCCGGTAGCCGATCTTGGTGGATTCCAGTCCGCGGTGGAAGACGCGGAGCATGGCTGGACCGGACAGACTGCACCGCTGTCGGTCGCGGCGCGTGGTACACTTAGATGGTAGCCTGCTGCGGGTCAGGTGACGGGGCGTTGGAGTAGTGGACTAACTCATCACCCTTTCAAGGTGAAGATCACGGGTTCGAATCCCGTACGCCCTACTGTTCCCCTTTTGCCATGTGCTTTAGCCCGAATAGACAGCGTCTGGGTGCCTCCCGAGTCTGTAATAGCTCCAAAGTTCGTTTGTTCCTGCGCCTTCCCCCGCAGGACCGTTGAGCCGCTGGGCCACCGCGGTGTCGGTGCCTGGTTGCATCTGGCCTGCCCCTGCGGGTTGCAGCAGCCAGGTTCGCGTCAAGGGCTACGCCGGTCAGCCCATCCAAAGAAGACGAGCGTCGCCGCGGCGACCCCGGTCAACTGGCCGAGCTGGTTTGTGCCGGTGATCTCGATGTCCACGAAGCGCTTGCCGTGCTGCGCTCGCTTGGCGGTGACGGTGCCGCGGTAGGTGTTGGTGTCGCCGGGTCGGAAGTTCTTGATGGCCTTGAAGAGCAGGCGGCCGCCGCCGTAGAGCGTGCCGTCGGGGGCCCAGCGCTCCAGCATCGCGTCGAGGTAGCCCATGATCGTGATGCCGCCGACTCCGTGCATGGCCCCCCAGGGGAAGCGGCCGGGCTTGTGGCTCGCCTCGCTCGACTGGCTGCTCATCCTGTCCTCAGGGAGCGCGGCTCCGTCAACCTCGGTCTTGAGGGGCGAGTGAATGGTGCAGGAGTGGACCGCACCGCCGACCGCGATGGTCTCGAAGGTGACGGTCTCCACCGCCGCGGCCGGGCTCGTCTCCTGGAGCGGCGACGGCTCGAGGGCCGGACCGGGCCGTCGCGCCTACGCAGCTGCGTGATCCAGATTCAGCCGTATGACGGCGTCCGCATCCGCAATTGCGAGATCGTCCCTTCCCGTGGCGAAATGTGCCATGCCCCTGGTTAGGCGAGCATCGTCATCAGCGGGGTTGAGCCTGATAACGGCGTCCATGACGGCGATCTATCGGTCATGGCTGGCTGTGTCAGTATTCTCCCGATCGTTTTGACAGAATTCCCGGAGCACTTCGAGGAGTTTGTCCGTGTCGGCGTCGGCACCAAAATGATGCGCTCTTCGGCGGTACCGCCGGTGCTTGTCGCCGTCGCCGAGCAATAAAGCGATTTCCGCAGCCGCGACCAAAGCAGCCGTCTCCTCCGGGTCCCGTTCGAGGCCGGCCTCGAATGCTGCCAGCGCCTCGGGCAGTCGCTCCAGTTTCCAGTATGCCGCCCCCAGCACGCTGTAGTAGCGACAATCCAGCGGCCCGCATTCCGATTTTACATTTCGCAGATGCGTGACCGCTTCCTCGGGTCGGCCCGTGTGGAGCAGTATCTCACCGATTTCGGTCCAGGGCACAATCCACTTGGGGTCCAATGTCGCCGCCAGCCATAGCGCATCCAGGCCTGCGTTGACTAGGGACGTGTCGTCACGCCCGATGCCAATGCTGGTCTTCACCGACCCCAACGTAAAGTGGTTCGCCGGATCCAACGGATCCAGCTGGGCCGCCTTCTCCACCTCGACCAAGGCTTCGCCGCGTCTGCCCTGCATCTGGAGTTGCTGGGCGCGCCGGTAGTGGGCATAGGCCTCAGGATTGCTTACGTCCCAGTCATCCAAAAGGCGCCCATCGGTCTTCTCGATCAGGTCGTCCACCTCGGCTTGGTGAACTTGGGAATTGACCGCGAGCACGCGCCGGACCCAGTCCATACCAGTGGACCGCAAGTCCTCCCGCCATTCGTCATCCGGCTCATGTTCGATCAGGGCTGCCAGCAGCGGATTCGCAAGGCCGGCGCCAACGCCGAGGTCAGCCAACACAGTGAGACCCGCTGCACGTTCTTCGGTAGGGAACTGCTGTTCAATGGTGCTATAGGTTGCCGCAGCGTACCGATGCAGTCGCCCGATGGCTTCGTCCACGACTTTGGCGTCTAGGTGCTCGACCAGTAGGCCGGCGATATCACTGATCCAGTAGAGGGCCCGTAGTTCAAGCGCAATGCCCGATGTGGTCGAACCCTTAGTGCTGTCAGCCAGCACCTTGGCTATTCTCGCGAGGTTGTCATTGGTCGGCCGGGCACCGTCGTACATCCAGTCGTCGACAGTATGGTCGTCGACGCCGGTCTTCTCGGCAAGACCGGCGAGGGTGAGCCCAGCCTGCTGGCGCTTCTCGTTGAGATAGTGTCCTCGTGCGGTACGGTCGGTACTACCGAGCAAGTCCAGCGCGGCCGGAGACGCCCCGGCAAGATGCAGGCAAGCGGCTACCCTGAGCGCCAGATCGATGACTGCGAGTCTTATGTAGGCCGCCCAGACCTGCGGCAGGTTGCTGGGCAGGACGTACATTGTCCTGCGGCGCAGGAACGAGCGTAACCGGTCCCAGTGATCCGCGTGCCACCGCAGCATGGAAGCCAGCCGGGGCGCTGACCTGTGACTGTCCTCCCCTACCTGCGGCGACGCAGTGAAGCCGTAGTCGGTAAGCACCTCCGCTATGGCGCCAAGGATCTCTTCCCTGGTGGACTCCTTCACAAGTTGCCCCGGATCAGCGGAGAAATACCGACGGGCCGTTCTAGGCGGGAGTGCAATGTGTCTAAGGCCTAGTTTCTTGACCAGTGCGCCGATTATCTGGCCACTGGTGGGGAGGCCGGGCATCACTTCGCGGTCACTCATTTCACCCTCCCGCCTTTCGCCAGTCATAGAGGCCTTCCCGCAACCGGAACTTGCCCGGGTCAACCGATACCTCCCTCAGGGCGGCTTCAACACCGACCTGGTTGATGGGCCGACTATAGACGTGAGTACCGGCCACGTTGTCGAAGAAGCGTCCAGCCGGATCGACCATCACGTAGCTGCCGGTCATCAGGTCATTGCTTTCTGGCACTACCGCGATCCCCAGGGTCTCTACGTAGCGATTGCGTGCCACGTAGCGGGCGAATTCTTCGGGGGTGATTACAAGATCGTCAACCAGCCCATCATTCTGGCCCCCGACGGGGAGCACTTGAAGCAATTTCCACCGCTCCGGCCGCGCGCTGGCGATAAACGCTGCCAAGTCCTCGTCGTAGTTGCTCCGCGTTACCACGGTGTTGACCTTCACGCGAATGAGGCGCTGGTTAAGCATAGCCACGACGCGCAGGTAGTCAGCCTCCCTCAATGGACCGGCGCGCGTAGTTCTTCCTGTGCATTTCAGCTTTTCTGGATCGACCGAGTCTATACTCACCGCCGCCCAGTCCAGAGCACCGGCTACGCGATCCAGCCATGTCCCCGTGACGAGACTGCCGTTGGTGACTATGGACGTGGTGAGCCCCAGTTCCTTGGCGCGCCGTATCAGTTCAGGGAGCCAAGGGCAAAGGGTGGGCTCCCCACCGGCGAAGTTGATTTTATCGAACCCCGCCCTAGCCAGCGCCTCGACTACCATGAGGCAGTCCTCCCGGGGCAGATGTCCCTGCGGCAGGTTGTTCGGTCCGACATCGTGAAAGGTGGCGAAGCAGAATCGGCACTGCATATTGCAGGGCTTCCACAGGTGGAAGTTGACTGACGGAACTTGCGTTGAAACGTTCATCTGACCCCTCGATCCTCCCGAAGCTGAACGAAGATTGCTCTGGGGATATCGTAGGCGCCTTCAGACGGTCCGTCAGCCCCAGTTAGGTGGCCAGTTTGCATAGAGCATGGCAACGGGTCATTCGGCTGGTTCTCACTGCACGGGGACCTACAAGGACTGACCAAGTAGTCAGATCACTTCTAGTTCCACTGCCCATGTGTACCTGAGCGCTGGGCCTCGATTCGAAAACAGACACGCTCGCCCAAGAGGTCTAAAGGGGTATGCGGGAAGCCACATGGAGGGGCTACTGAAGCTCTAGCGACGGGACGCTCGAAATCATCCGCACCGCCAACGACTAGGGCATCGCCCCTTGGTGCTTCCTTGTGAGGCTGTAGGAGCGCCGATGGGGGTACGTGTTCCGGGTTTTCTGGCCTATTCAACTCCTAGTAGGCCCAGACTTCTGGGTATACTTGATCTCAACGCCAAGTGGGCTCGCGTCGGTACCGTAGGTCAGGTACTCGTGGATGGCCTGGTTGCGGGCCATGCCGGTGGCATTGACGTGCTCCAACTCGAAGATGACGCACTCGGCCTGCGCCTCCGTCAGCTACTCGTTCAGCCGCAGCAGTGCCTGGCGCAGCCGCCCCTGCAGCAGCACCTCCCGCTCGTTGCCGCGCTCGGCTGCCAGCGCTGCGCGCGGCGCACATACGTCCACCCCAGCCGCTCCAGCAGTTGGCACGCTGGCGCTTCGGCACGATCGAACTCGGTGCGCTTGGCGGCGGGCGTGGTCATGGTCTAGCTGGAGCCTTCAGCTCCGGAAAGTAGGTGGAGAAGAACCCCCGGTCCCGGGTCAAGAAGGCGTCCGCCGCCAACATGGCGTGAGCGCCTATCAGGAAATCGGTCATGATCCGCTGCCGTGGCCCACCGGCCGCGCGGTACTGCTGCCAACGCAATCCCGACTCGTAGGCAATCGAGGAATCGATGGGGGAGATCGTGGCTCCGATCTCGCGCAGTGCCCCGTCCAGCGTGGCCCGTTCGCGGAAGGATGGCGCGAGTTCAGCGTACACAATGTCGCACACGACAACGGCACCGGCGTCATAGGCCGCGCGGAGCCATGCTCGGGAACGGGGTCCATGCGCCTCATCCGGGATGAACACATCCAGCAGGACGTTTGTATCGACGGCGGTAATCACCTGCCTCGAAGCTCTTCGATGTAATCGTCCACGCTTACGCCTACACCAAGCGCGTCCTTGCCTAGGATCCCGTAGACTCTATCCACCGGATGCGCCGCGTTCGTCTTCTTTGTGAGGAGCAGCCCCCGCTCGGTCGGCGTGATCTCGACCTCGACGTTGTGATTCATCCCAAACCGCTCCCGCAGGCGCTTGGGAATGGTGATCTGCCCGCGCTCGGATACTCGCATGGCTCCCTCCGTATGAATAGCGGATACAGCAAATCATACTGTGTGTAGCAGGGACACGCAATCTGACGGATCTGCGGCCTGGTTGAACTCGTGCGCTTGGCATAGGCATTCATCGCATTCGGCCTAATCTTTCACTGAGCCGTTCCCCTAAATTGCGAGGCAATCCCGAAGGCATAATTTGCACAGATGATTGTGTTCAGGCTGTTTGCCAACAGGTTGACAATTCCGGCGCTAACGGCACGGGTGGAAGAGACCATCGTGGGGTACGGCAAACGGATTCTGATTAACTCGCCAAAGAGATGATACGCGCCGGAGCAGAGGCTGGCCGATAGGGACACCGAGGAATGGATGTGCAGGTGGTGTCCATTCACACGCTGTTGTTTCCTTCCTCCTACAATGACCGGGGCCAGTATTGAGCGGGAACGTTGGCCTTCACAGGGCCACAACCAACTCAAACGTGGTACTGTGTACAGTACCGTTAGGCCTACTGTTCCCCTTTTGCCATGTGCTTTAGCCCGAATAGACAGCGTCTGGGTGCCTCCCGAGTCTGTAATAGCTCCAAAGTTCGTTTGTTCCTGCGCCTTCCCCCGCAGGACCGTTGAGCCGCTGGGCCACCGCGGTGTCGGTGCCTGGTTGCATCTGGCCTGCCCCTGCGGGTTGCAGCAGCCAGGTTCGCGTCAAGGGCTACGCCGGTCAGCCCATCCAAAGAAGACGAGCGTCGCCGCGGCGACCCCGGTCAACTGGCCGAGCTGGTTTGTGCCGGTGATCTCGATGTCCACGAAGCGCTTGCCGTGCTGCGCTCGCTTGGCGGTGACGGTGCCGCGGTAGGTGTTGGTGTCGCCGGGTCGGAAGTTCTTGATGGCCTTGAAGAGCAGGCGGCCGCCGCCGTAGAGCGTGCTGTCGGGGGCCCAGCGCTCCAGCATCGCGTCGAGGTAGCCCATGATCGTGATGCCGCCGACTCCGTGCATGGCCCCCCAGGGGAAGCGGCCGGGCTTGTGGCTCGCCTCGCTCGAATGGCTGCTCGTCCTGTCCTCAGGGACCGCGGCTCCGTCAACCTCGGTCTTGAGGGGCGAGTGAATGGTGCAGGGGTGGACCGCACCGCCGACCGCGATGGTCTCGAAGGTGACGGTCTCCACCGCCGCGGCCGGGCTCGTCTCCTGGAGCGGCGACGGCTCGAGGGCCGGACCGGGCCGTCGCGCCGCGGTGCCGGCGCCCGGCCGCGGCCGGGCGCGCTTACGGAACTCGAAGATGGACGTGTGGTCAATCTCGGCCAGCTTCTCGCCCCGGCCGTTGTGGGGCGCGAGCCTGAGCGTGACGAACTTGTTGCCGCGTCGCTCGTACTTCTCCAGCACGGTGGCGACGCTGGTGACGGTGTCTCCCAGCCGGATGGGGGCGAACCAGCGGCCCTCGCACTTGGCGAACGGGGTCGCGTGGGCGGTGATGATCGTCATCCCGTTGTTCTCGGCGACGCCTCCTCGGTTCTTGGGGGCGAGGGAGAAGATCTGGGTCGGCATGGCGAACAGGGGCGCGTCCGAGTAGTGGTCCGGGTTCATGCTGTGCGAGGTGGAAGCATGGCGGACGATGGAGTCCAGCGTCACCTCGTTGGCGATGGGCTGCGCCCGCTGACCGACCTCGACCGCTTCGTAGTCCCACGTCTTCGTTTCGGTCAGGGCCATGGCGTCCTCCCGCGGTCAATATTGTTCGCGTGAATCCCCAATCGGGACACTGGTGTGGGGCAGATGCTAGGCTGACTGCGGAGACGATGTCAACTGCCGAGAGCGACAGATCCCCTACCCTTTCCCCGCCGGCGCTCGCGGACGGCACCGCCAGCGCCCTCGAGGGGCTGGTTGTCGTGGAGCACGCGGAGGGGGTCGCGGGCCCGGTCTGCGGGAAGCTGATGGCCGGGTTCGGCGCCGAGGTCATCAAGGTCGAGCCGCCCGCCGGTGACGTGTCCCGAACACTGGGCCCCTTCCGAGACGATGTCCCCAATCCCGAGGCGAGCGGCCTGTTTCTCTATCTGAACGCCGGCAAGCAGAGCGTCGTGCTCGACGCCGACAACCCATCGCACCGGCGCCGGCTGCGGGAGTTGATCGAGCGGGCCGACGTGCTGATCGCTGGCCCGCCGGGCCTCGAAACGGCCGGGCTGGAGTACCTGTCCGACCTGCCCGTACAGGCGGGCGGCCAAGCAGGCCGACAGGCAGACGGCGCGCTGTCGCGGGCGAACCCCGGCCTCGTCGTGGTATCCATCACCCCGTTCGGGCGCTCCGGCCCGTACCGGGACTTCGCGGCGACCAACCTCGTCGTCCACGCGCTGAGCGGAGAAGCCGGGCTGGCCGGCAGCCGGCAGCTCCCGCCGCTCAAGAAGGGCGGCAACCTGGCCGACTACCACGCCGGCTGCCACGGCTTCATCGGGGCGGTCGCGGCGCTCCTCGTCCGCGACCGGCTCGGAGGGCAGCACGTCGAAGTCTCGCACCTGGAGAGCCTGACGTCGATTCTCGGCGCCACCATGAACGGCTGGCTCTACGACGAGCAGGTGTCGCAGCGGGGCGACGCGGACCCTTGGAGCCTGGGGACGGCGGCCCGGCGGGGCGAGGACGGGACGCACTGGGAGCCCAGCGGCGTATGGAAGGCGAGGGATGGGTACGTCCTGGCCTACGGGCGGTCGTCCGCCGACTGGACGAGTGCCATCCGCGCGATGTCGGAGGACCTGCCGGATCTCGCGTCGCCCCGCTTCACGACGGAGGAGGGCCGCGGCGAGCATGCCGAGGAGCTGACCCGGCTGTTCGGCCGTTGGGTTTCCGCGCACACCAAGGAGGAGGTGTACCGGCTGGCCCAGCGGTACGGTCACGCCTACGGCTATGTCGCGACGGCGCGGGACCTGCTGGAGTCGCCGCAGCTGCGGCACCGGCGCTTCTTCGTCCGGGTGCGGCACCCCGCCGCGGGCAGTGTGACGATGCCGGGCGCGCCGTTCAGGATGTCGAGGACGCCATTCGTCTCGCGCCGCGCGCCGCTGCTGGGAGAGCATGATGGCTCCTGCCTGCCCCCTCGCGGCGCGCGGAAGAGCCGCTGTGTCGGCCACGAGGCCGGCCGCTTGCCGTTGGATGGTCTGCGGGTGCTCGACTTCACCCACATCTGGGCGGGGCCGTATTGCACCCGCATCCTCGCCGACCTGGGAGCGGAGGTCATCAAGGTCGAGTCGCCGCGGCGCGGCGACGGCGGACGCGGCAAGGGCATCGGACGCTACCACGCCTATAGCCGGAACAAGCTGGCGCTCGCGATCGATCTTCGCACCGGCGAGGGCCGACGTCACATCCGTAAGCTCATATCCATGTCGGACGTGGTGGCGGAGAACTTCAGCGTGGGTGTCACCAGGCGACTGGGCGTAGACTACGAGGACTGCCGGGCAATCACACCGAGCATCATCTATGTCGCGCTGCCCGCGTTCGGGAGGACAGGGCCGGAGTCGGGGTTCGTGGGCATGGGCGCCACGCAGGAGGCGTTGTCGGGCCTGCTAGGCATCAGCAGCTACCCGGGGGCGGTGCCGAGCCCGACGGGGGTGAAGTACGGAGACCCCACCGGCGGCCTACTCGGAGCCGTCGCCGTGCTCGCCGCCATCCACCACCGGGCCGCGACCGGGGAGGGACAGTTGATCGACCTGTCGCAGCGCGAGGCCAACATCTTTACCCTTCCCGAACTGGTCCTGGACTACGTGCTGAATGGCCGGACTGCCGAGGCCGGCGGCGGCAAACGCCCCGACCGCGCCCCGACGGGGTGCTACCCGTGCAAGGACAACGGGTGGGCCGCCATCGACGTCGAGACGGACCGGCAGTTCCGGGCGCTCTGCGCGGTGGTGGAGCGGCCAGGCTTGGCGTCCGACAGTCGGTTCGCGTCACCGGCGGAGCGGAAGCGAAACGAGGGTGAGCTCGACGGGATCCTCGGGTCCTGGACGCGGGAGCGCAGCGCCGCGTTGGTCATGGGTCTGCTCCAAGACGCGGGGGTACCCGCGGGGGCCGTGCTCACCAACAAGCAGGTCGCCGAGAACGAGCACTTCCGGGCTAGGGGCTTCTTTCAGCGGGACGCCGAGGGGCGCGTCCACCTTGCCGCCCCGTGGCGGTTCTCAAAAGTGGCGTTGGGCGTGAGGTGCTTTGCGCCCGAGCGAGGCCAGGACAACCTCCACGTGCTCCGAGACATCCTCGGCGTGCCGGAGACCGACATCCGAGCCATGGAGCGCAAGGGGATCATCAAGGGGCTGTGATCCCCAACGCCTCCCGATAGACAGCGTGGCATAGATGGGCGGGGGTCTCGAGGGCATTGGCTGCTTGGTCGGTGTAGTCCTGCTCCACTGTACCTGCTTTCCGGTCGTCTGCCGGACAGGTTTGACGCTTGCTCGGCAATTGCGGGGGTAGGTTCTAGGAACTTTGGCACTCACAGGGCCACAACCAGCTCAAACGTGGTACTGTGTACAGTACCGTTAGGCCTACCATGGTTGACTGTAGACAGTACCGGGCTTTTCAGCGCCACCGCCGTGGCGTCTCGGTTCAGTGTGGCACTGTCAGCCGGCAGCGGGATGGCATAGCGGATGGTGGCTGCGCCAGGGGCCACGGCGATTTCCTCCACGAAGGACCGGATACAGGACCTTGACTCCGTGGGATCGCTCGTCTGCAGATAGTCGCGCATATCTGCGGCGTGGCCGTCAGAAGCAGGTGATAACTTCCCTCGACTTGGCGCGAGGACATCCTGCCGGGATTGCGGCAGGCGCGCCGGGACTCGGGGCCGTTCGGGCGCATCGTCTCCACCCGCATCGGCTCGCTGAACAGCAGCCCGGTCAACACCTGTCCTTCACAAATCGCGGTAGCAGTATCCAAAGGTCATGAATCCTCTCTACGGTGTCGGCACGCCGATGCGGGGACAAACTCTGGTGGTGGCACGCATCAGTGATTGCGAGCGTGCCTCTGGGAGAAAGCGGCCGGAAACTATCTGGGTATGTTGCATTTCGCTTGCGACTGGATTACTTCCTGGGCTGCCGGGATTATCGGATAGGCTCTTAGTCGGTATTGGATCCGCTGACGGGTAGCTGGTCATTAGCTTGGATTCCTGCTAGACGCTGCGCCACCACCAGCGGGCCAGGGTAGGGGCTAATGTCACGACTAGCCGCGCCGCAGCCGCGACAACGGCCGCCAGAGGACCAGGACCAGCACCACGAACAGGAGAATGGCGAGCCATATCCGCGCTGTCCCGATCGCCAGCACGATCCCCGCCACGAGCGCCAGCAACGGCCACTGGCGGCGCCGGCCGGTCCAGTTCATAATCCCGAGCATCAGGGCCGCCACGAGGGGCACGACCAGCAGCAGCAACACGCGCTCGTCCACCGGCACCTCGGGCAACGGCCCCTGGGATTCCAAAATCTGCGGACGTTCGGGAGGCTTGAACTTCCCCAGCGCGCCGAGCACGAGCAGGGCAAGCACCCCGAGGGCAAAGACCGTCCGGGTCGCTACGTCGCGGGCCTGCAGGATGAGCGGCACGCCGAGCCAGTCCAAGACGGTGAGGAGTAGCCAGACGGCACCGGTGCCCAGGGCGACGAGCGTGCCCAGGAAGAGCACGAAGGCCAGTCCCACCCCCGATTGTTCGATCAGCACCAGGACCAGGTAGATGGCGATGAGCACGGCGGCGCCGGCGGCATAGGGCGCGAGACGTTCGTACCACGGTGGCAGCTGCTCTTCGGGTGGCGTCGGCCGCTCACCCATGTCCCACGGTTGCATGGTATGCCTCTCCTCGGCCCCCACCCTCGCCCTCCCCCGTTGCGACGGGGGAGGGAACTACTGTCCCCCTGCCGCAGCGGGGGGACCTATAGGGGGCCCAACCCAGTCTAGGCAGCGAGGATGGCGTTCTGCCGGTCTGCCACTGCCACCGTCGCGACCTCGACCGACTGCGTGCCCGCCCACACCGCTGCCAATCCCTTGTCGTACACATCAAGCAGCCGGGCTTTCGCCGGGTGGAGCGGCACGTGCCGCGCGTTTTCCAGCGCCGCGAGGCCCGGCGCGCCAAACCAGTCTCCTAACTCCTCGGCCAACGACCGCCGCGCCGGTGGGGGCGTGCCAGGAAACACCCGCTGCTCGACTTGACGGGCCTTGCCATGGTGGTACGCACGTTGAGCGGCCTCCCCGGTCCACCAACTGAGGAAGGTCCAGGCCTCATCCGGCACCGCGGTCGCCGCCCCCAGCTGGAAGGCCGCCTCCAGCCAGAGCCAGTTTGCCGGCTGCCGGTCCGGAGCCGGAACGGGCGGCCCGACTAAGCCATAGGCGAAAGCAGGCCCCGGATAGAGCAGATAGCGCAGCCGATGCTGGTAGTCGCCATACAGGGTGTACAGCATCGCCAACTGCCCATCCTCGAAGCGAGCCTTGACGTGGGGGGAGCCGCTGGGCGGCCACACGGCATGGGTGTGGCGTAGCTCGGCGAGCCATTGCAATGCTGCCTGGGCCTGGGGTTGGTCCACGAGGCTCCGGGTCTGATCCGCGCTGATGACCGCGCCACCGTTGCTCCAGATCCACGGAATGGTGAAGAAGTAGCCGGTGAAGAGGCCGAACCCGTAGGCCCCTGGCGGTTGGGTCAGCGCGTGTGCATACCGGAGCAGCTCATCCCAGGTCCAACTGCCGGTGGGCACAGGGACCCCGGCGGCAGCGAAGCGCTCCTGATTGTAGAACACCAGGTTGGTATCCACCTCGGTGTGCAGGGCATAGAGGTCCCCCCGCCAGGTACTCGCGTGCAGGCACCCCGGCCAATAGTCGCTCAGGTCGTAGTGATCGCGTTTGATGAACTGGTTCAAGCCCAGCAACAGGCCCTGGGTGACCAGCCGCGCCACGTAGGCTTGCCCTAGCCGCCCCTCCACCCACGGGAAGTGCAGGACATCCTGTAGTACGCCGGTGGCGGAGGTTTCCGCCATCTGCTCGATATTCCAGTGGAGCCACTCCACGGTAATGTGTGGATGCGTCTCCGTGAAGGGCGCAGTGAGCCGGTGGTCCGGTGTGTTGCCCCCATAGGAGCTGATTGATGCCAAGCGCACCTGGACGGAAACGGACTGTTTGGTCCGGTTAGGCACGCCTGGCGGCTTGGCGACGGCTGGTCGGGGCTTCTGCGTAGCGTCTGGGGCCGACTCGCCATCGGTGCTCGCCAATACATCGCACGCCGCGGCCAATAAGCCAGCACCTAGTGCTGCACCGCTGCCGAGATGCTGTCTTCGGCCCATTCTTGGTGCTGACACAACCGCCCCCTTTCTATGCGTGGCTAGCTTACTACCTATGGTACACCGACTGCGCGGCCAAGACACTAGGGTTTTCCCTAGGTTGTGTTGACATTTGGGACAGGCGGCGCTGCCACCAATCCCATTGGGTCGTGCTGGCCCCCCTATGGTCCCCCCGCTGCGGCAGGGGGACATGGATTCCCGCTTGCACGGGAATGACCGGGAAATATCAACAGAACCTAGTCTTTCGTTCAGTGGGCCGCATGAGGCCCATGGATCGCCGGTGGCGGCACCATCTACCGGAGTTAAAAGCGGCGGCGAGGGAGCACCGGCCTACAGGCGCCCCTGCTCCCTGGCTTTGAGGACGACTTTGATGCGCGAGTGGGCGTCCAGCTTCAGGAACAGGTTGTGGATGTGGTACTCCACCGTGGCCGGAGCAACGTTGATCGCCTGCACCCGGTCACTCGACCGGGTGCAACGCGCGCGTGCTCACCTCGTTGCGGAGGATCGAGTGTCACTGTATCCTCCCGGGGAGCGGGACTCGATGTGGATGTAGAGCCGATTCTCTATGCTGGGGGCCCGCAATGGTAGGGGAGACTCGTCAGCCAGGATGACGGTTCCTTCCTGATGACCAACACACCGTTTCACCTCGAATTTACGCGCAATCGGGACCGCGCAAGAGCGGTCCCGGATTTACGTTCTCTGACCTTAAGCAGCGACTGCTGCCGACTATTGTGCTCGACGCTTATCCAGATGGGCCGGTCGATCCAAGTCGGGTGTTAGAGAGCGCTCGTGTGTGTCGATTCAGACCCGCAAACGCGCTGCTCCCAACACGCGGATCGAGCATGATACAGTTCCTCCGTCCAAGAAATCGGGAGCGGTAGGCGCGCTGCGTGACGGATCAGTTTCGGAGTTACACGCTCACGAGTGTAAAGCCTGTACCGGAGAGAAGAGCATCGTGAAGCCAGATGGGTATCGTGACCAAGCCGGAGAGTCGATTGCCATAGTAGGGATGGCGTGCCGGTTCCCCGGCGCAGAGGATTTGGACGCCTTCTGGCGACTATTGGCAGAGGGCCAGAACGCGGTGACCGAGGGCGTGCCCGGTTCCGGCGTCGGGCGCGTGGGCGAGCTGTTCCCGGACGCTGCGGTCCAGAGCGAGGCCTGCCGTTTCGGCGCCTACCTCGACGGGATTGATCGTTTTGACGCGGAGTTCTTCCGCATTTCACCGGTCGAGGCGCAACTGCTGGATCCACAGCAGCGGCTGATGTTGGAAACAAGCTGGCGGGCGCTCGAAGATGCCGGGATGGACCCGGATCGGCTCCAGGGCAGCCGCACCGGCGTGTATGCGGGAATCAGCAACTACGATTACCGGGGATTGATCCTGGCAGCCAGCGACACGACCGATCCTGCTGCCAGCCTTTATTCGGTCACTGGCACCTCCTTCAACACCGCTATCGGGCGGGTCGCCTTCATGCTGGGGCTGCACGGACCGGCGATTGCCATGGACACCGCTTGCTCGTCTTCACTGGTGGCAGTGCATCAGGCCGTGGCGGGTCTCCAGCGCGGCGAGTCCGATCTTGCGCTTGCAGGCGGGGTACACACGATCCTCTCCGGACGGCTGCTGGAGCTACGCGCGAATGCCGGGATGTTGGCGCCGGACGGGCGGTGCAAGACGTTCGATGCCGCTGCGGACGGATATGTGCGCGGTGAAGGCTGCGGAATCCTGGTCCTGAAGCGGTTGAGTGAGGCGGAAACCGACGGCGACCGCATTTGGGCCGTGATCCGCGGCTCGGCGTTGAACCAGGATGGGACCAGCCCGGGCCTGACGGTGCCAAACGGGGCGTCACAGGAGTTGGTCATTGCGGCGGCGCTGGCACAGGCGGGGGTACTGCCCTCGCAAGTGGACTATGTAGAAGCCCATGGGACCGGGACGCCGGTAGGCGATCCCATCGAGATGCAGGCGGCGGGGACCGCCTATGGCCGGGGCCGCGCGGCCGAGCGCCCATTGTTGATCGGCTCGGTGAAGACGAACTTCGGCCACTTGGAGGCGGCAGCAGGCACTGCCGGCCTCATCAAGACCGTGCTGGCGATGAAGCATGGCGTGATCCCCAAACACCTGCACTTCCGCCACCCTAATCCGGAGATCGCTTGGGAGCGGCTGCCGGTGCAGGTGACGGCTGAAGCAACCCCTTGGCCCCTTGTGCCTGATCGGCCACCGCTGGCGGGGGTGAGCGGGTTCGGGTGGTCCGGTACGAACGCGCATGTGGTAGTAGAGGGCTACGGACCAACGAACGGCGCAGTCACAGGATTCACCGAAAAGCCGTGGCCCAATGGGTCCCCGCAGCCGGTCGCCGTGGACTTGCCCGCGGCGGTGGCAGACGCGGCAGTGGTGGAGTCGGGTGGGCCGCGTACCATCCGGCTGTTGCCGCTGTCGAGCAAGACGGACCAGGCCCTACGGGAATTGGCGGGGCGCTATCTGGCGTGGCTCGACGAGTGTGCAGAAGACCTTGATGCCGGTGCCGCGGCGGACATGGCGTGGACGGCCAGTGTGGGGCGCAGCCATTTCACGCACCGCGCGGGATTGGCGTTCCGAGATGTCGCGTCGCTGCGGGAAGGGTTGACAGATCTCGCGGCGGCGGGCAAACCCGAGCCGCAGGCAGCGCCAAAGGTGGCGTTCGCCTACACCGGGCAGGCCAGCCAGTGGATCGGCATGGGACAGGAGCTATATGAGCAGGAGCCGGTGGCGCGGGCGGTGCTGGACCGCTGCGACCAGGTGCTGCGGACCGAGCGGGGGGTGTCGTTACTCGACGTGATGTTCGGACGGGCCGGCGACCTGGACGATCCGGCGTGGACACAGCCGGCGATCTATGCGCTGGAGTGTGCGCTGACGGCGTTGTGGGCGAGCGTGGGGGTCGAGCCGAGCGTAGTGGTTGGGCATAGCTTGGGGGAGATCGCGGCGGCGCAGGCTGCGGGGGTGTTCACGCTGGAGGAGGGGCTGCGGTTCGCCGCGGCGCGCGGCGCGCTGATGGGCGCCCTGCCGGCAGATGGGGCCATGGCGGCGGTGTATGCGCCGGCCTCCCAGGTGGCGGCGCTGGTGGCGGAACAGAACGCGGCATCCGCCGGGCCGGGGCTGTGCATTGCTGTCGACAACGGGGCGCAGCAGGTGGTGAGCGGCCCCGCAGCGGACGTTGCTTCCATCGTGCAACGCTTCGAAGCGGAAGACCTGTGGGCCAGGCAATTGCGAAAAAGCCCCGCATACCACAGCGCCCTGGTGGAGCCGGCGCTGGACGATCTCGAAGCGACAGTCGCGGCTGTCGAGGTCGCCCCGCCGACCTGTACGTTCGTGAGCAGCTTGACAGGCCAGGTAGTAGCTCCCAGCGAGCCGCTCGACGAGTCGTACTGGCGGCGACAGTCTCGCCAGCCAGTGGCGTTCCGCCGCTGCATTGACACGCTGGCGCAGTTGGGTGTGCAGGTGGTGGTAGAGATCGGCCCACGGCCGGTGCTGGGGCCGATGGTGGTGATGAACTGGCCCGAGGCCTTGCCGGAGCCGCCGGTGGCACTGGCGAGCTTGGCAGGACCGCCGGATGACCAGGCGGAAGAGGCGGCGGCAGACAGCGGGTTCGTGGCGGCGGTCGCCGGGGCCTACGAGGCGGGCCTGCCGCTGTCCCTTGAGGGTCTCTTCGCGGGCGAGCGCCGCCGCCGGGTGTCGCTGCCGGGCTACCCCTTCCAGCGCCGCCGCCACTGGATCGAAGCGCCAAAGCGCCGGCGGCTCGGCACCGGTCATCCCCTACTCGGTATCCGGCATGAGTCCCCCCGCGGGGAGGTGCTGTTCGAGACGGAACTGTCGGCTTCGGAACCGGCGTGGCTGAACGACCATCGGGTATTCGGTCGGCTGGTGGTGCCGGGTGCGCTCTACGCGGCCATGGCGGTATCGGCGGCGTGCCCGGACGGGGCTGGCCCGGCGGTGTTGGAAGACTTGCAGCTACACAGCCCGCTGATCTTGCCGGAGGAGGAGCCGGAGATCGACTCCGAGCCAGGGAGCCGGAAGGTGCAGGTGGTACTCGACGGTGCCGAGGCCGGGTCGTCGCGGCGCGTCGAGGTGTTCAGCAGAGGGGACGGAGAAGAAGGCTGGACCCAGCATGTGGAGGGCCGGGTGTCATCCAGCGGGGAGCGGCCGACCCGTGCGCGGGTAGATTTGGAAAACCTGAAGACCGGGCTGTCGGCGGAGGACGTGTCAGCGTTTTACCGCGCCAGGGCCGAGGCCAACGTTAACCTCGATCCGCTGTTTCGCACGCTCCGGGCGCTCTGGTCCGGGGAAGGCGAGGCGGTCGGCGAGGTGGTCCTCTCGGAAACCCTGGACCGCAGCCAGTTGGTCGTGCATCCGATTCTGCTTGACGGCTGCTTTCAAGTCCTGGCGGCGGCCCGCAACGTGGCCAGCATCGCAGACGGGGCAACCTACCTCCCCTTCGGATGGGAACGGTTGTGGCTGCCGGAGCGGCTGCCGGAACGGGTGATCTGCCATGCCCGCATGAGGGAGGACACCCGTGATCCCGGGCCGGAGGGAGAACCGAGCGAGCCACCGGAGGTCCTGACTGGAGACTTGCGGCTCTATACCCCGGCAGGGGTCGAGCTTGGCGGCTTGAGCGGTTACACCGTAAAGCGGGCGACGCGGGCCGCCCTGCTTTCGGCAACGGAAGAACTGGATGACCTGCTCTACGAGGTCACTTGGCGCGACCACGAGCTTGGGGCGGGACTAATGCCGGCGGATTTCTTCCCAAGTCCGGCCGTCGTTGCGGCCCGCTCACAGTTGTTCACCGGTTACCTGACGGACGCAGGAGTCGCCCCTCAAGACCGAGACGCCCTGCTGGCGGATCTGGAGCGATGGTCCTGGTCCCGTGCGCTGGCGACACTGGAAGAGCTGGGGTGGCAGCGCGTGACGGGCGCGACCGTGGACCCCGAGAGCCTGCGGCAACGGCTGAACGTCCTCCCGGAGCACAAGCGCCTCTTCCACCGGATGCTCGAACTGCTTGCCAAGTCGGGGGTGCTAAAGGAGACGGACGACGGCTTCGTCGTAGTCGTGGGGCCGGAGGATCCGTTGCCGGAAGTCATGCCGCGCGATCTCGAGGAATTTGCCACCCGGATGGCCGGGCGGTATCCCAATGGTCAGATTGAGATCGGGCTCTTCAGGCGGTCGGGCTGCGCCCTGGCCGATGTGCTGCGCGGTCAAGCCGACCCGCTGACGCTCCTGTTCGGCAGCGGCGAACCGACCGCGGCCGATCTGTATCTGAAGGCCCCGGTGGCGCGCGCGGCAAACCGAATGCTGGCCGAGGCCGTCCAGGCGTTGGTAGCTGCATTGCCCGACGGACGGCGACTCCGGGTAATCGAGGTCGGGGCGGGTACGGGGTCGGCGACGGCAGCGGTCCTGCCGGAGCTTCCTGAGGGACAGTTTGACTATACGTACACGGATATCTCCGCGGGCTTCTTTGCGGAAGCGGAGGCGCGGTTCGGCGACGGCGGCGGGTGCATCGAATACCGGCCGTTGGATATCGAGCAGGACCCCATCGCGCAGGGCTTTGATGCCCACGGCTACGATCTGATAATCGCCTCCAATGTGCTGCACGCGACGCGGTACTTGGAGGAGACGCTAACACACTGTCGGGAGTTGCTCGCGCCAGCGGGTCAGTTGGTGGCGCTCGAAAATCTGCGCGGCCTCGGTTGGATGGACCTCACGTTCGGTCAATTGGACGGCTGGTGGCGGTTTGCCGACGCCTACCGCCCGCACCACGCCATGGCTGGCCCCGCGGTATGGCGGCAGGCTCTCAGTGCCGCAGGCTTCCCGGGAGTCGAGGTCTTGGGAGTTGACGATTCCTTCTCGTTCGAAATGCTGGACAAGGGCGTAATCGTAGCGCAGGGTCCGGCCCAGGTAACGGAGTCGCCAGGCGTGTGGGTGCTAACAGCGGACCACGGCGGCGTTGCAGAGGCACTCGCAGCCGAGATGGCGGCACGGAACCAGACGGTCGTACTGGCGGGACGGGAAGCGTCCGAAGACGGCAGCTCGGCAGCGGTCGGACCCGCGGTTCTCAAGACCACCGTGGATATGGAGAGCCGCGAGGCGTGGCGATCACTGCTCGCGGGCCTACCCCAGGATGTGCCGTTCAATGGTGTGGTGCATCTCCAGGCGCTGGACGGTCACGGCGCACAGGCAACCACTGCGGAGATTGTGGAGGACGTGCAACACGCCGGAGCGAGCGCGCTGGCGCTGGTGCAGGGCATGGCCGATTCCGATGTGATACCGGCAAAGGGCGTGTGGTTTGTCACGCGCGGGGCGCAGGTATTGGAGCGTGAGCGGACCGGGGCGCTTGCCGGCGCAGTTCTTTGGGGGCTGGGCAAGGTTGTGGCCCTGGAAACGGCCCAGTTGCAGCCGCGAATGATTGACCTGGACCCCGGTGCGACTGATCCGCTGTCCGACCTCGTGAATGAGCTGTTGTATCCCGACCAGGAAAACCACATCGCGTACCGCTGGGGACGCCGCCAGGCAGCACGTTTGGTTCGCCCCGACGCTGCGGCCGAGCGGCTGGCCTTGCCGGAGGAGTCGTCCTGGGTACTGGCCCCGGACCAGGGCGGGGTGTTCGACAAACCGGAGGTCAAGCCGCTGCCCGTGCGTTCACTGGAGCCGAAGGAGGTTCGCGTCACGGTCGAGGCCACCGGGCTGAACTTCTGGGACGTGTTCCGTTCGCTCGGCTTCATTGAGGAGGGAGACCTGGGCCGGGAGTTGTGCGGCCACGTGCTCGATACTGGTTCCGACGTCTCAACCGTCTCCGTCGGCGACCGCGTGGTTGGGCTGGGTTTTGGCGCGTTCGGTCCGGAAATGATCACACGAGAGGAGTTAGTGGCGCCCGCGCCCGCGCGGATGTCCGCGTCGGCCCTGGCAACGATCCCGACCGCATTCGTTTCGACCGCGCTCTCGTACAAATACTCGGGGCTTGAGGCTGGCGAACGGGTGCTGATTCACGCCGGCGCGGGCGGAGTAGGGCTGGCAGCGATCCAGTTGGCGCACGCCGCGGGCGCGGAAGTATTCGCGACGGCGAGTGCTCCGAAGCAGGCCTATCTCCGGTCGCTGGGCATCGAGCACATCTTTGATAGCCGGCAGACCAGGTTTGGCGAGGAAATCCTTGCAGCCACCGACGGGGCGGGCGTTGACGTGGTGCTGAACAGTCTCACGAGTGAAGGCTTTATCGAGGCCAGCCTGTCGTGTCTCGTGCGTGGCGGTCGATTCGTCGAACTGGCCGCGCGCGACATCCTCAGCAAGGAGGAGATGGCGGCGGTGCGTCCGGACGTGGCCTACGACATTTTGGACCTGGACGGGCTGAAGAAAACCGACCCCGCTTGGGTTGGGGAGGTGCTGCGAGGCGTCATGGTGCGGCTTTCGGCGGGAGAGCTGAAACCGCTCATTCACAGCAGGTGGCCCCTGGCCGAGGCGGGGGCCGCATTGGGGTTCATGCGCTCGGCCCGACACATTGGCAAGATCGTCCTGACGCCGCCGCCGCTCAGGGGAGGCCAATTGCGGCAGGATCGCACCTACTTGGTCACCGGTGGCCTGGGCGGCATCGGCTGCGCCGTCGCCGAATGGCTCGCGGACCAGGGCGCCGGCGCCATCGTACTGAACGGCCGTCGAAACCCCGACACCGAGGCTGAAGCAGCCATTGATGCGCTGCGCGGACGCGGAGTCAGGATTGAGGTCGAGCTGGCGGACGTGACTGACGCCGCGGCAATTGATGCGATGCTGGCGCGCATTGATGAGAAGCTGCCGCCGCTCGGAGGCGTCATCCACAGCGTGGGAGTGCTGTCGGATGCCGCGCTCACCAACCAGAACTGGGAGCGCTTCGAACGGGTGCTGTGGCCGAAGATCGTGGGAGCTTGGCACCTGCATCACGCCACAATTGACCGCGATCTGGACCTCTTCATCCTCTTTTCGAGCCGAGTCGGCGTGATGGGCAACCCGGGCCAGGCGAACCACGCTGCCGCCAACACATTCCTGGACCAACTCGCTGCCCACCGCCGCGCGCTGGGCCTTGCCGGCCAGGCAATCGCATGGGGCGCATGGTCAGAGCTTGGTGAAGCAGAGGAGCAGTCGGAACGGATCGAGAAGCGACTAGAGGCAGAGGGGAAAGGCTGGATCACGCCGCAGCAGGGTCTCAGGGCACTTGAACAGTTGGTGCGGCAGGACACTACCACATCCGTGGTGATGGCGATGGACTGGTCAGTGTTCGAAGAGGCGGTCGCAGATCGTCCACCCCTCCTGGAAGACCTGTTGTCCACGGCTGCGGAAGACGGCGTTGATCCGCAGGAAATGCCGGACAACCTGCTGTCCGGCCTCCGGGCGGCGTCTCCGGCGGAGCGCGAGCAGTTGCTCGTGGCGTTCCTGCAGCGGGAGCTGCAGGCAGTGATGCGGCTGCCGACGTTGCCGGTACCGTCGGTGGATTTCTCCGAACTAGGGATGGATTCGCTGATGGCAGTGGAGCTGCGAAACCGCCTGAACCGGGCGTTTGACGGGGAGTACGTGGCACCCAACACCGTGGTATTCGACTACCCGAGCATCGTCGGACTCGCCGGTCATCTGGCCGGAGAGCTTGGCGAGGTCGGCGATGCCGATGAGGCGGCGGCACTCCCGGCCCCAGAGCAAACCGTGCCGGAACGGCTTCCACAGGTCCGGGACGATGATGACGGGATCGCGATTGTGGGCATGGCCTGTCGGTTCCCCGGTGCGGAGGGCCTCGCGGCCTTCTGGCGGCAGTTGGAGGCCGGCGAGAACGCGGTAACGGACGGACGCCAGGATTCCGGGCCCTGGCACGGTGTCGCCGGAGACCCCACGGCCGAGGACGCCGCTTACCGGTGGGGTGCGTTTGTCGAGGGGATTGACCGGTTTGACTCACGGTTCTTCCGGATTGCGCCGATTGAGGCGCGCACGATGGACCCGCAGCAGCGGCTGTTGCTGGAGACAAGCTGGCAGGCGCTGGAGGATGCCGGGATAGATCCGGAGCGGCTGAAGGGCAGCCGCACCGGGGTATATGCGGGGATTGGCGGCAGCGAATACCGGCGACTGATCGAGGTGAGTGGCCGGGACAACAACTCCTTCGGCAGCAACCCAGGTGTGGCCGTTGGGCGGATCGCTTTCACGCTGGGGCTGGAAGGGCCGGCCGTGCCGCTGGACCTGAACTGTGCGTCGTCGCTGGTGGCAGTGCATCAGGCGGTGGTGGGCCTGCAGCAGGGCGAGGTGGACTTGGCGCTGGTGGGCGGCGTCAATGCCATCCTGTCCCTGGCGACCACCGGATTCTTGAAAGATGCGGGGATGCTATCGGCAAGTGGGCAGTGCTGGGCCTTCGACGCAGCCGCCGACGGGTACGTGCGCGGTGAAGGCTGCGGCATGGTGGTCCTGAAACGGTTGAGCGCGGCCGAAGCCGACAGCGACCGCATTTGGGGCGTAATCCGCGGCTCGGCGGTCAACCAGAACGGCGCGAGCCTCGGTCTCACCCTCCCGAACGGGCCGGCTCAGGAGCGGGTGATGGAGGAGGCGCTGGCACGGGCCGGTGTTGCACCGGCCGAGGTGGACTACTTGGAGGCGCATGGGCCAGGAACGATAGTGGGTGACCCCATCGAGGTACAGGCACTGGCCACCGTCTATGGCCGGGGCCGCGCGGCCGAACGTCCGCTGTTGATCGGTTCGGTGAAGACGAACATCGCTCACTTGGAGTCGGCGGGCGGGATTGCCGGCCTCATCAAGACCGTGCTGGCGATGAAGCAGGGGGTGATCCCGAAGCACCTCCACTTCCACAACCCCAATCCGGAGATCGCCTGGGAGCAGCTGCCGGTGCAGGTCACGGCCGAGACTACCCCCTGGCCCCTCCGGCCCGACCGGCCACCGCTGGCGGGTGTGAATGTGTTCGGGATTTCGGGCGCGAACGCACACGTGGTAGTGGAGGGCTACGGAGCGCCGAACGGTGCGGCCACGGGACTCGCCGAATGGTCACAATCATGGCCCGCCGGCGCACCACAGCCGGTCGACGTAGCACTGCCGGCTGCGGTGACAGACACGCCAGAGACGGAAGCGTGTGCGCCGCGCACCACCCGGCTGCTGCCGCTGTCGGGCAAGACGGACCAGGCCCTACGGGAGTTGGCCGGACGTTATCAGGCGTGGCTCGATGCGCGCGCGGAAGTGCTATCGGGCACCGATGGCGTTGCGGACGCCGTGTTGGCCGACATGGCCTGGACGGCCAGCCTGGGACGAAGCCACTTCGCGCACCGTGCCGGCGTGATCTTCCACGATGTCGAGTCGCTGCGGGATCGCCTGCGAGCACTCGCGGCGGCGGCGGTAGAGCCGGAGCCGCCAGCGCCGCCGCCGGTAGCGTTCGTCTACACGGGGCAAGGCAGCCAATGGGTTGGCATGGGACAAGTGCTGTACGAGCAGGAGCCGGTGGCGCGGGCAGTGCTGGATCGCTGCGACCAAGTGCTGCGGGCCGAGCGGGATGTCTCGCTGCTCGATGTGATGTTCGGGCGAGCAGGGGCGGCCGGCAACCTGGACGATCCGGCGTGGGCGCAGCCGGCGATCTACGCGCTGGAGTGTGCGCTGACGGCGCTGTGGGCGAGCGTGGGGATCGAGCCGAGCGTGGTGCTGGGAGACGGCGTGGGAGAGATCGCGGCGGCGCAGGCGGCCGGCGTGTTCACATTGGAAGAGGGGCTGCAGTTGGCGGCGGCTCCGGACGATGCGGACGCGGTGCTCGCGGCCGTCGAGATCGCGCCGCCGTCAGGCACGTTCGTGAGTGGCTTGACGGGCCGGGCGGTGGAGCCGGACGCGCGGCTAGACGGATCGTACTGGCGACGGCAAGCCCGCGAGCCGGTGGCATTCGGCGCCTGCATTGAGACGCTGGCGGAACTGGGCGTGCAGGTGGTCGTAGAGCTTGGTCCGCAGACGGTGCTGGAGCCGATGGTGGCGACGCACTGGCCGGCGACGACGGAGGGCGCGCCGGTGACGCTGGCGAGCCTGGCGGGACCGTCCGAGGACCAGGGGAGGTCGGAGGACGCCGGGTTTGTGGCGGCGGTGGCGGGAGCGTATGAGGCGGGGCTGACGGTGTCCTTTGCAGGGCTGTTCGCGGGAGAGACGCGCCGCCGGGTGGCGCTGCCGGGCTATCCCTTCCAGCGTCGCCGTCACTGGATCGAATCGCGAAAATCACAGTGATGGCACTCTCTCACTACTGAGTCCAAGCATTGACGCGGCGTGTATGGCTGGCTATAGTTAGCTGGCTTCAGCCACCCTCAAGAAACGGAGGAGATTTCACGTATGGCTACAACCGAAGACCGTGTTAGGCAGCTTGTCGCCGAGAACTTGGAAGTGGATGGTCAGCCCCTAGGCCCGTCGCTGGACCTGGATATCGGCCTCGGCGAGGCCGGCGTGCCATCCATGGATATCGTTGCCTTCGCGAAGCTGGTCGCCCAGGAGTTCAACCTCACGTTTTCACCCGAAGATTGCGCGCGACTTAACAACCTCCGGGACTTGATCGAGTACATAGACGCTTAACCCGGCTACCTCCCGGCGAAGGCTCCGGCTTGCCGAAAATCAGGGCAGACGTCATTGGTTGGGGAACAACGCCGCCCCTGCAAGAACGGCGCCCTGCTCCGACCCTTGCCGGTGACCGGTGTAACCACCTCGGCAATAGTTGGCTATGACTCGCATTTCTGTTGCCGAGCGTTGGTGGCGTCCGTTCAGAAAAGTTGACGATACTGCCGTCCTACACGTTGATCTGACGCCTCATGCGCGCCGCGAGGCGGCCGCCTTGGTGCAGCTCGATGAGCAGGAGCAGGCCCGTTGGCGGCGCTACCAACACGCTGGCGCGCGCCGCCGCTTCGCCTTGTGTCGCGCGGCCCTCCGCGTCATGCTCTGCGACCAACTCGGTTGCAGGAACGAGCAGCTTACGTTCGGCGCCGCCCAATATGGAAAGCCGTTTGCTTTGGTGCAGGGGATACCGGCTTCCGTCAGCTTCAACGTCACCCACAGCGGCAACCATGGCTTGATCGCGTTTGCACCGACCGGCCGGCTGGGCGTGGATATCGAGGAGCGTGTCAGTCGTCGCGATCTTGACCGGCTCATCACGACTGTGCTTGGCCCGGCAGAACAAGCCGAGCTTGCGTTGGCGCGTGGGTACCACAAGCTGCACGTATTCTTTAGTCTCTGGACCATGAAGGAAGCACTCATCAAAGCCCTGGGCCGGGGCTTTTCCTTGGATCCATCCCGATTCGAGATTCCATTGGACATGTGTCGCAGCGCAAAAACGAGCATATTTCAGTTCCCGCACCTACCGACAATCAAATGGCGGCTAGAAAATCTGGGCACCGAGCACTTCGCCGCTGCCATCGCCCACGAAATGGACGGGACACTCAACCGGGAAAGACCGGCAGCGTGATGACCAACACAGAGACCGTATGGGAGGTCCCCCAGCCGCTGTCCACGCTAGACGTTCCGGTAGACAGTGACGCCGTCATTACCCTACGGCGTCATGGCAACCCGGAGGGCCAGCGGCTCGTTTTGAGCCACGGCAACGGACTCGCGATTGACCTCTACTATCCCTTCTGGTCACTCTTGACCGAAGAATTCGACCTCATCATCTACGATTTGCGGAGCCACGGGTGGAACACGGTCGGTACTCTTGAGAATCATAATCTTCCGACATTGGTTCGTGACCACGACCGTATTCTTGAAGCGATAGACCGCAACTACGGGAAGAAGCCGCAAATAGGCGTATATCATTCCATTTCCGCTCTGGCAACGTTATTGTCTCCCGGAAACGGCAGTGCGTACTCCGCACTCGTGCTGTTCGACCCACCGATATGTAAACCTGGCGCCAGCTACGAGGAATTCGATGCGGCGGCCACGCGCGCGGCCGCCATGGCTCGCCGGCGCACCGCGCGCTTTCCAACCCTAGAGTCGTTTGCGGACCTCCTCCAGTTCCTACCGATCTTCCAGCGCGCTGTCCCGGGGGTTCATGATCTTGTGGCGCAGACAACGCTGCGTGCATGTTTCGATTCGGATGGCTATGAGTTGCGTTGCCCTCGTGACCATGAAGCGCAGATGATAGACTACGCCGGTATCTTCGCCGTGTCGGTAGATTTCAGTAAGCTCCTTTGTCCCACAAAGGTCATTGGCGCGGACCCCACTTTGCCATACTCGTATCTTCCAACGCTCGATCTTGGCGATATGCTGGGCGTTGACTACGACTTCCTTCCCGAAACAACGCACTTCCTTCAATTGGAGCAACCGCAGGAATGTGCTGCGGCCATGCGCGAGTTCATTGAGCTGATCGCACGGACTTGACCCTCCGTGCCACCCCCTACTACCACCCCGTCCGGGGCTACCCGGCGGAACGCAGCAGTTCTGCCGGGTGATTACGAGCCTTCGACTTGCACCGTGACGATGTCCAGGCCGTGATATTTCTGGTGCCGAACCGAAGAAGCATAGTGCCGTAACAGGCGAAACGATAGCTCCCGCTCATCCACGGTTTCGGGCTGCTCCTCCAGATACGCCAGTCGGTCCTCCAGGTTCTCCTCGTCGAATACCGTCAGGAACTCCAGCTCCACGGCCCCATCCGCAGGACGCGCGACGATAATCAAGCGCGGTGCCTGGCCTGCCGGATATTCGTCGCCCGGCTGCAACAAGCTCGACAGCGCCTCCTCACCCGCCGAGCGGAGCCGCTCCGTCGCGGCAGCGTCCCATCGCAGCTTGGCTGCAACCTCCTGGAGGAAGGCATCAATGCGGGGAAGATCGGAGAGGTCCTGTTGGACCTCCAAACGGCTGCGCCGTGGACCGGTGAACTCCAGGAAAGCGGTCAGCGCAATCGCCACCGCGGCCCCGACGGTGATGCCGTTACCAAGCAGCAGTCCCCAAGGCGCGCCTAGCAGGTCCTGGAGGATGTTCTGATGTTGCAGGCCGAGGCCGATGGAGAACGCCAGTCCCACCACCATGGACTTTTGTGGGTCGAGGCCGGCCTGCGTGATGGTCCGTACACCCTCGACGAAGAGCAGCCCCAGCATGACCAGCAAGAAGGCGCCCATTACCGGGCTGGGAATGGCGAGCAGCACGCCGGTTACCTTGGGCAGCAACGCCAGCCCAAAGAGCAGGGCCCCCATGGCATAGCCAACGCTGCGCGCGGCGACCCCGGTGATGCTGACCAGTGAGACTGTGGACGCCGAGTAGAAAGTCGTGGGCGGCGTCCCGGCCAGGCCCGACAGCAGCATGCCCATCCCGTTGGCGTACATCGAGCCTTGGATCCGTCGAAAATCGGTCGCCCGCGGCCGGCGCCGGGCCACCTGTTGCATGACCACGCTGTCGCCAATGCCCTTGATAACTTGCACCAAGGTCACGATCAGGAACATCGGGAGCAGCGCCCAGAACCCGGCCGTCGGTGTCAGTTCCAGTCCCGGGAACTCGATTGCGGGGAGGCCGACCCAAGGCGCCACGAACAGTAGCTCAACGTCGTATAGACCGAACGGTGCCGCGGCCGCGCAGCCCGCCGCGATTCCGATCAGCGGCGACCAGGGCCGCCAGCTCCTCGGAGCGCGCAGGACCAACATCGTCGCTACAACCAGTGTCACCGCCGCCACGCACGGGCCGGCAGCCGCCGGCGTGCCCGCAGGTACTTCTTGCAGCCGATCGAACGCGATGGGTAGCACCATCGCTGCGACCAGCATGAGCACCGTACCGGCGACGACCGGTGTAATGACTCGGCGTAGCAACGGCAGCCACGCCGTCACTACCAAGAAAAAGAGCGCCGAAAGGACGATGAGGCTCGCCAACGTGGCCGGCCCACCTGCGTCGAGCGCGAGCACCGAGATCGCGATGAAGTTGGGGGTGACGCCCATTACGAACACGTGACCCGCGCCCAGCCGCCCGATCTTGGCCGCTTGGAGCGCGGTGACCACCCCGACAATTATCAGCGCCGCGCAGACGGTCCACGACAGATACCGTTCGTCCTGGCCGGCCGCGAGGGCGGTAATGGCTACGACCAGCACCGTCGGCGCCAGCCCGATCATGATGCCCTGCGCCCCGACTCCGATGGCCAAAAGGGGAGGGCACCGCTCGTCCGGCTCGTAGCGGATGTCTTTACTTACGCGAGCCGCTGCCAAAACGGACCTCCAACTCGACCGGCGGACGCTTCCACGGCTCCCACCGCCGGGGCACCAATGATCGGCAGCATTGCTTGGGCCTTAAGTTCCGTGGATGAGCACGCCCCTGCTTCCGTCATGCCCAGAGGGAGTTCCCGAAGTGTAGCATCAAGCACGGCGCCTAACTCCAACGCATACACCAGCCAAGTGGCTTGGGCCGCGGAGTAGTGGCACCTCTCACCTCCCTGTCGGACTTAAGGCCGAGGTGCTATGATTAGCCTGCATACGCTCCCCCGTAGACCTACCGCATGGCCACCCCTGTTGGGACTGATTGCTAAGGGCTGACAGTGCCGCATGATCGCCGTTGAGGCCCCACCGCACCTCGCCGGTGTCGGACGCTATACCTACCAGCGCCGCCGCACGCGCTGTGTGATGGTTGGTGATGTCGGCGTGGGCGGCGAGCACCCCATTCGCGTGCAGTCCATGACCACGCCGGCCACGCAGGACGTGGCGGCGACGGTCGCGCAGACGGTCCGCTTAGTCGGTGCCGGCTGCGAAATCGTCCGCGTCACCGTCCCCACGGTCGCGGACGCGCGGGCGCTGCGGGCTATCCGCGCCGAACTGCACCAGCGCGGTGTGAGTGTCCCGCTCGTCGCCGACATCCACTTCAGTCCGGCAGCAGCCCTGGAAGCAGCGCAGCATGTCGAGAAGGTCCGCGTCAATCCGGGCAACTTCGCCGATAGCAAGCGCTTCGCCGTCCGCGAGTACACCGACCGGCAATACGCCGCGGAGCTGGAGCGGGTAGCCGAGCGCTTTGCGCCGCTCGTGCGTCGGTGTCGGGAGCTTGGCGTGGCGATGCGGATTGGCACCAACCACGGATCGCTCTCGGACCGGGTGCTGAACCGCTACGGTGATACGCCGCTCGGCATGGTCGAGTCGGCGCTGGAGTTCGTGCGTATCTGCGAGGATCACAGCTACTACGATGTGATCTTCTCGATGAAAGCGTCCAACCCCAAGGTCATGATCCAAGCCTATCGGCTGCTGGCGGCGCGGTTGGACGCCCGGGGGACCCCGTACCCCTTCCACCTCGGCGTCACCGAGGCGGGTAAGGACGAGGATGGGCGGATCAAGTCGGCCATCGGCACGGGTAGCCTGCTCGACGACGGTATTGGTGATACGGTGCGCGTCTCACTGACCGAGGAGCCGGAAGCCGAGATCCCGGTGGCGCAGGCGCTAGTCCGGCCCTATAACGCCTGGCAGGAGCGCGCGCACACGGCGCGCGGCCAGGGTACGGCAGCGCCACCCGTGGCCACCGAGCCGGTGGCCGCACCTGGCACGTCACTCCCCGATAGCCGCGATCCTTACAGCTATACCCGCCGTGCATCGCGTACCACTGTTGTTGGCGACGTGGCGTGGGGCGACCAAGCACCCGTGCGGGTCATCCATCGGTATACCGGACCGCTGGCGGCGGTCCCGCACGTCGAGCGGCGGGTGCGCTGGGCACGCCGCGCCGACGGCTGGGTGCAGCCGCGGCCTGATGCCGTCTCCGTGCAGGTCACGAGCGAGGCCGACCTCGCGGCGCTCCGAGTGCTCCACCGGAGCGCTCACGGTGATCTGCCCGCTATGCAGACCGTGCTGCCCGGCTTACCGCTCGTTGTGCAGGCCGATCCGGCCGCGCCTTGGTTCGGCGAGGCGGTTGCGCTTGCAGGCGCCGTGAGCCTCCGCGTCACGCCGGCGCTGCTTGATCGGGACGGCCGGACGCTGCTCGCCCAGGCCTGCCGACTGGCCGCACGTCATGACACGCCGGTTATGCTCGCGCCGCGCGGCGTGTCGGCTCCGTTCCCTGACGATCCCACCTGGAGCGCGTCATTGCCGACTGCCGCGGCGGCCCTCGCCGATACATCCCGCACTGCCATTGCGGTCGCTGCCGACGCCGGCCTCGCTGACACGATCCTGTCGCTGGGGCCGGCCGATCCCGCGTTACTGGTGCGGGCGGGGCGGCTGCTGGCGGCGCGACTCACCGAGGCCGGCCAGTCTACGCCACTCCACTTCGTCACGCGCGTCGGGAGCGATGAGCAAGACATGTTGTTCGCCGCGGCGGCGCTCGGCTCGCTGCTCTCCGACGGCTTGGGTGATAGCATCGAGGTCGTCGGCCCACGCGGCGCAGACGACACCGTAACCGTGCAGCAGGCGTTCAATATCCTCCAGGGCGCTGGCGTGCGGCTCACCAAGACGGAATACGTGGCGTGTCCCTCCTGTGGCCGGACGCTCTTCGACTTGCAGACGACGACGGACCGCATTCAGCACGACACCGGGCATCTTCGCGGGGTCAAAATCGCCGTGATGGGCTGTATTGTCAATGGACCGGGGGAAATGGCCGATGCCGACTTCGGCTATGTCGGCGGCGCGCCCGGCAAGGTCAACCTCTACGTCGGCAAAGAGCTTGTCGAGCGCCACGTCCCCGAGGCGGAGGCGAGCCAGCGGCTGATCGAACTGATCCGCCAGCATGGTCGTTGGACCGAGTCCCCGGCCTCGTAGGTGCCGAGAATCAAATGCGCTCGCGGAGGCGTCTGGAGGAGCAGAACGCCTTCGCGAGCACAACGTGCCCAGCGTAGTCAGCGCGGCAGTGGGGGGTGATCCCGCGTCAAACTACGCTGGTGACACTGTGACTACAGTATACGCCCCCCGGTCGCGGCGGCGGTTACGTTGCCGTTACAACCTCGTTACGGCTTCATATGGAGGGATGAGGTGACGGGAGTCCGTGCCCCCGTCCCCCGGTCGCCGCGGCGCCAGCCGCCTCGTCCTCCTGCGGTGCGGGGGTCTATAGAAGGCCGGCGCCCTGGCTTCCTTGACTCGACCGCCTCCAGGTTGCATAGTGCCTACCACAGTATCGGGAGGTGCGGCCGGTGCGCCCGGCAAGTCGCCGGAAGCGTTTGCGGTGCCCTTGCCGATTGCAATACGGCGCTCGCGCTGCGGCGAGGCGCAAGTCAGGGGGAGGATCATGGGACGCTTGATTATCGGTATCGTCCTTATCATTGCCGGTGTGCTGGGTCTGGTGAGTACTATCACCGGCGGACTCTTGGATATCGTCTCCGGGCTTGTCTTGCTGGCAGTCATCATCATTGGGGCGGCGGTGGCCTATTGGGGGTGGGGCTATGTCGCCGGGCGCCAGCGAACACTCCCCGTCATTGAGCGGATGGCCAAAGAGGGGGCCATCATTGATACCCCGGCGGCGGCCGAGGAGACCGGCCTCTCGGTCGAGCAGGTGCGGAAGCACGTCCAGTACGCCAAGATGAAGGGGTATATCGAGCGCAATGTCGAGGTCAAGTAGGGCGTAGGACTGGCCCTCACCGCTTGTAGCGGAGCGGGGGATTAGCCGGTCGGTGTCGGTGCGACCGTCACCGGAGTCGGTAGCGGAGGCGTCGGCGTGGCTACCGGCTGTCCACTAGCCGGTGTGCCGGGCGGGGCGTCGGTTGGCGTGGGGGTTGGCTCGGCACCAATGAGCCACTTTTCCCGCCACGGGGCAAAGCTGCTGGCAAACGTGTCCTTGATTGTGGGGCTATCTGCGCTGAAGATAGCCCGCGTGATTGTGACGCGCATCCCCTCGGCGGCCCACTCCACTTGCTTGCGCTCACCCAGTGGCAGACTGGGGTCCGGCTCGTCCGGCAGCGGCTCCTCCGGCTCCTGACGGTCGCGAATGTCAACCTCCTCCAGCCGCACCTGCCGCCCGGTGCGGGTCCCGTACAGTCGGTAGGTCAACGTGCCGCTCACTGGATCAACCGCGGATTGCAGCAGTACCGGATGCCCGGTATCGTTGCGGAAACGGAGGTCCACCCCCGGATCGTAGACGGCTGCATCGAGGCCGGGCGGTGTACCGTCCTGCTCGTAGTAGCTCACCCGATAGGAATGCTGGTTACGCTCGGTAATCGGTAGGCCGGCCCAGAACGCCGCGCGAAACACGGTGGTCGAGACTTGGCACACGCCGCCACCAATACCGGGCACCGTCGCATCGCCGCGGATGATTAGGCTTTCCAGATACCCGGCTGCTTTTGTGATCGGGCCGATCTCGCGCAGGAATGAGAAGTCGTGGCCCGGTGGGATGACCACCCCATTCAGGTTGCTTGCGGCCACCTGGATATTATTCGCCCGCTCGTGGGGCGATCCTTCGAAAGTGGAACGCCCATCGCCCAACAAGTCCTGGAACGCGAGTGCATCGGTGTCTTTGCCGCTGAATGTCGGCTCTATGGCCCGCACGGGCAGGCTTACTTCACGCTGATCTGCGGACACGGACGCCGCCAGAATGCGCTCTAGCGCAGTGTCTTGGTCCACAATAAGCCCCGGCTTGCCGGGGCGCAGCACCCCCACGCTGGTGGCGCTCTCTCGCAGTAGGCGGGCATCCTGCGGCGGATCGTCAATCTGCTCGGCAATGGTGGCGATAAACGCGGCAACTTGCCGCTTGGCGAGCGTCGGCTCCAACGCTGCCGGGGCATTGGTGGCGCTTGGCTGAAATCCTAGCCAGCGTCGCAGTTGTTCCTGGCTAATAGTCCACGTGTGCGTCTCGTGGCGGAGGAGCAACGGCCCGCTCAGGATATTGCGCGTCAGCTCGCTGGCAGCTTGCAACTCGGTATCTCCGAGTACCGGCTGCACAGGTACGATGGCCAACTCAATGCGCTGACGGGCCGTTGGGTAGGGCGAGAAGTTCTTGATGCGCTGCATCGTCTCCTCGACCGCTAGCTGTTGGCCGGTCGTGGGCGTTACCGAGACAATTCGGTCACCCTGCACGGTGAGGGCAGCTTCTACCGGTGCCCGGTCAACCTCGGCAGCGATGGTCTGCATATACGCCTGCAGGACCTCTTCATCGAACGACACGCGCAGCGGTAGGGTCGCCGGACGCAGACGTAGCTGAAAGGGCACCACAAGACGGTCGAGCAACCCGCCACTGCGCCCTAGTCCGAGGGCGTCGTTGGCCATTTGCGCCGTGCGAATGTGCATCCCGAGCTGAAGAGCCGTCGGATGCCATTCTCGGCCCAGGCCGGATAGCGTGAGGGGGGCATCCACATAGGCCGCCAACCGGGCTTGCATGAGCAAGTCCACTTCCGACTGCCCCAAGCCCTGGAGGTCAATCTCCGCGAAATGGACCCCTGGGAAGACCTGCTGGCGGTGACGTAGATGGTAGCCCACGGATAGGGCTACGACGATGATGGCAGCGAATAGCAGGCTGCCCAGGATACCGGCGAGCACGCCAAAGCGTTGCGTTAGGACTAGCAAAGCAGACACCTACAGCGGAAGAGCTTGCGGAGATTGCTGAGGATGGTCCAAGCGCCAGGTAGTTATACCTACCTTTCCCCGATGGTGAGTATGGTGAGCACCTAGTCGAACTGCGCTGTCCCACCCAACAGTCTACTGGTTCACCCCTGGACGGTCAACGTGCGCGGTCTAATCAGGCAGCGCTCCATACAGATGCCTGGTGCCTGATGACATGGTGTGTCCACAGTAACTGAGCCGGCAGGCCGCTGCCGCCTTGACACCGCAGCATAGTAGAGCCGGAGTATGGGACGCTTTCTGTGCGGTCATGGAACGGTACTCACTGGCAGAAATGTGGCCGCTGGCTGCTGGTGTTCGCTGCGATTCTGTGGTCTGAGGAGCCGCTCTACTCTGGAAAGACAGCCTCGCGCGGCCGGGTACTCCCTTGCTTGGCGTACTCTTGCATCCCGAAGTACATTCCAGTATACTAGGGCGCAAGCGGGATCTGACGAAGTTGGCGCGGCTATAGGTGCCGATGGCGCATAGGCAGACGGTGACACGGTAGCACGTACTCTTAGGACGAATCATGGTCTATACGGTTACCAGCGCTGTACCGTTCCTGATCCAACTCGAAACCGGATCGGCGTGGTCTAACCACCCGGCCCAGTCGGGTTGAGCCGTCGAGCGAGGCGATCACGTGAAGGTGGTTAGCACTCCGCAGAACCGGCTCGTGGAGTTATCCCGGAGCCGCACACTGCGCCGCTCTGAGCAGCGAGGTCCAGACTGGCGTCAACTCGCTGACAGCTTCGGCCGTGGGCTGTTCGCCCCGCGGCCGCCGGAGCAGGCTACCCTTGGGGCTTTGCCCGGTCGCAGTCTGTCACTCCAGCTTCGCGCTGGGAACAGCCCTGCTGCGCCGCTGTGGGTGCGGTTGCTGCTGGCTGTAGCGCTGGTTGGTCTGTGGTACGGCTTGCAGCGCACAGACCTCTTCCCCTTCACGGATACCGGACTCCCGACTACGCTCAGTGCAGCGGCGAGCACTATCGGTGTGGCCGGGTCTAGTGCCGGTGAGGGGATGTCCCCCCCTACGGAAACCCACTCGGCGCCGGACCGGATGCTGCTGCTGCCGCCTGGAGCTGAGGTGCCAGTTGATTCGGCAAAGATCATCCGGATTAGCGGCAGGGATTTCGCGGTCGGTGTTTGTACCCACGTGCTGACGGTAGAGCAAGCCCTCTCCGGGGCTGGGATCGCGCTTGGGGCCTTGGATCGCGTCGAGCCGGCGCTCACGGCGCCGCTCGCAGAGGCAACCGACATCCGGGTGGTCCGTGTCCGCCAGTCTCAGGAGCACAAGCAAGAGACCGTGCCCTTCGAGTACGTCCGTCGAGACGACCCCACGCTGCCGCTGGGTCTTTGGCGCCATATGCAGGTCGGATTGCCAGGCACTCTTATCCAGCGGATAGAGACATTCACCGAGGACGGCGAGGTTGTCTCCAGGACGGTGGCCGAACACTGGTTGGAGGACGAACCCCGTGCAGATGTGACGGTCTACGGTACCAAGCGATTCTCCGGGCCGTTGGCGATCCTGCAAGACGCTAAACGCCTCGTGCCCGGCTACAACGCAGTCGCATCCAAGGACGCCCTTGCGGTCCGCCGTGTCCTGCCCGTAGTGGCCACCGGGTACGAGGCCGGTCCCCGGAGCACCGGCAAGCAGCCGGGTCATCAGTGGTATGGTGTCACGTCAATCGGTTGGCAGGCAACGCCGGGGATCATCGCCGTTGACCCGCGCGTCATTCCGTACAAGACGCGCCTTTACGTCCCCGGCTACGGCTTCGGTATTGCCGGCGATACCGGGTCCGCTATCGTCGGCCACCGGATTGATCTGTTCTACGACACCGAGCAAGAGGCCATGCGTTGGGGCCGGCGCAACCTCGTAGTGTACGTCCTGGAATAGCGCCCCTATGGCCCCCCCGCTGCGGCAGGGGAACGGCGACACAGCCGGTCGCTATCACACATGTCAACACAGCCTAGACGTACCGCGGAGCCACGCCGCCGCAAGCGCCGGCGGTCCTCGGCGGCCCCAGATTTCTACCGTCGGCGACCGCGTGCGCTGGCAGACGCTGACCTAAGTGATCCGGACACTATCGGCGCGCTCCTCTCGCAGTATGGCATCTGGCTTGACCGCGAGCAGAGTCAGCACCTGCTCGCGGAGCGCAGCATTCTCGACCGTATCGTTGCCGCTGCGGCGCTGCGTCCGTCCGACCGGGTGCTTGAGATTGGCGCCGGTATCGGGACGCTCACCCGCGAGCTTGTCGCCCGTGCCGGGGAGGTCATCGCGGTCGAGATTGACGAGCGCTTGGTGAGGGTGTTGGCGGCCACGTGTCCGGCGGCTAACCTGCGCGTCATTCATCAGGACATCCTGACGCTCGACATCGAGCGGTACTTTGGCACACGGCCCTACCGGCTGGTGGCGAACCTGCCCTATAGTGTCGCGACACCGGCGATCTTGCAACTGCTGGCGGCGAGGTATCCGCCGGAAGACATGCTGGTGATGGTGCAGCGCGAGGTCGGTGAGCGGTTGGCGGCTCGACCGGGCCGGATGAGTCTGCTGTCGGTCAAGGCACAGCTCGCTGCCACCGTCGAGCTTGTCACCCACGTACCGCCCGCGGCGTTTTTCCCGCCGCCCAAGGTCGCTGGCGCGGTGGTTCACCTGGTACCGCGACGGACGCCGCCGGTGCCGCTCCGGCCCACCGCGGCGCGTTTTTGGCAGACGGTCGAGGCCGGCTTTGCCAACCGGCGCAAACAGTTGCACAATGCCTTAGGCGCCCTCGGCGTGGGGACGGAGCGTATCCATGCGGCGCTGACAGCGGCCGGCATTGATCCGGCGCAGCGGGCGCAGACGCTCACGCTGGACGACTGGAATCGGCTCTCCGCCGCCCTCTGGGGGTGAGCGAGGGTGCGGTTGCCGGAGCGTCGCCGCAATGGTACAACCGAACGTCGCGTGCGGGCCGCAGCCGAGCGGTGCAACATCCGCGCGAGTGGCCCGGCGGAAAGGTAAGGAGCATAGATGAGCAAGCCATGCATTGTCCGTCCTAGCGAGCAGGAGGCAGTTGACCGCGGTGCCGGCCTCGAATCGTATCCGCTGCTTGGCGCCCGCACCGGTGCGTTGGCATTCAGCAACGGTATCACCGTCTTCGAGCCTGGCGCGGCGGTGCCGCTGCACACGCACAACGTCGAAGAGTCGATCACGATGCTGGAAGGCGAAGCGGTGTGCGAGGTGGACGGGAAACAGTACACCGTGCGACCCTACGACACGGTGTACGCCCCCGCCGGGGTGGTGCATTGTTTTCGCAACGAGAGCGGCGAGATGATGCGCTTCCTTTGGTGCTACGGCGGCACCCGCGTTACCCGCACCTTCCTGGACACCGGGGAAACGGTGGCGCACCTCTCCGAGGACGACCGCCTCAGCATGAGCGACGAGTAATCAAGTCCCTCAAGCGCCGCATCCGTCTCGGGTGCATGTGAACGCCGAGGTTCAATATGCCGAGCGATGACATGCTGCGCCTCGCCACGGAGCGGTTGGTCGCGCAGTTCGCACCGGAGCGCGTGATCCTCTTTGGCTCCCAGGCACGTGGGACCGCCGACCACCATAGCGACGTGGATCTCCTAGTAATCTGTCCCATCACGGGCAACCGTCGTGCCCTGATGGTTGCGATGGATCGTGCTTTGCGCGGGCTGGGCTTTGCCCGGGATGTGATCGTACTCACCCCCGAGGAGTTCGCGCGGGACCGGCACATTCCCGGCACGATCTCACGACCGGCTTGGCGGGAAGGCCGGGTGCTCTATGAGCAGCCGTGATCCTGACGTGCTGTCCTGGGTATTCAAGTGGCTGCGCTCTGGTGACGATGACCTACGTTTAGCTCGTCACGGCTTGAAACTCCAGCATAGCCCCCACCATCTGATTGCCTATCACGCACAGCAGTGCGCTGAGAAACATCTCAAAGCATATCTCGTCCTGCGAGGGGTGGATTTCCCTTTTACCCATAACATTGCACGACTATTGGAGCTTTGCTCCGAGCAAGGTTCCTGGGCTGATTCCCTGCGGAAAGCCGAAGTATTGACTCCTTTCGCAGTCACCACTCGGTATCCTAGCGGGATTGAAGAAGTGACGAGAGGCGAGGCACGTCGTGCTATACGCATCGCCGAGCAGGTGCGGCAAGTCGTGCGGCAAGTCCTGACGCAAGAAGGGCTTGCGCTTCCCGATGATACTCTCCAGTAGTTGGCAGCACACCCCTGCCAACGGCTCGCTTACGGCGTGCTGGTCGGTCGCCGGAACAGCGCGTCGGCGTCGGTGTCCTGGGTGGTGGTTGGGGTGGCCTCATCGCGGTCGAAGCGGATGATCCGCAGGCCGACCAGCAGGAACAGCACAAAGAAGAGTAGGGCCGCTGCATACGAGCACCACACCAGGCTAAACTGGAGCGCCAGCACCATCCCCAATGCCGAGCCGAGCACGAGACACCCGCCGAGCGTGCCCCACAGCAGCGGTACAGCCGCTTCCTGGCCCATCGCACCGGCGAGCCGGATCATACCGGGCACGGCAATGTGGGACGCAAAGCCGACCGGAGCTACGAGCGCCAACGCAACTGCCAACTGCACCGGTGCCGCTTGACCGGCGAGCGACGTTGCCAAGAGCGGCAATACTTCGCGGCTCGTCACGAGGAGCAGGCCGGCGATCAGCGCCGCCCAGCCGATGACTAAGCGGGCCGTGGCCAGCCGGATACGCTGGGTTACGGCGGCCGCCAGGGCGCCGCCCAACAGGAGGCTCCCCACCCCTAGCGTGCCAGCCGCGCCCATGCCTCCCAAGAGTGGTGCCAGTCGGTGTAGTAGTGGCGGACCGGCGAGCGCCGCAGCGAGGGCCGCGCAACCGACAAAGAGCACCAGCCGCCACGGCGTCCCTTCGCTGAGATCGTCGCCTAGCGGCTGTGCTGACGGTGGGGTATCGAGGGTCGGTGGCACGGGCGGCTCGCGGAGCACGCTGAAGGCAATGCCGAGCACGCTGCCGACGGCGATAAGCACGATGACATAGTGCCCTGGTACGCGCTTGCTGAATTCGTAGAAGAAGGGATAGTCGTCGGTGGGCGGTCGCACGTTGTAGGGCGCAGCGGCCGAGACCGCCTCATGGTCAATGGCATAGGCGCCAAGTGGTGATGAGCCTTCTACAAAGGGCATGAAGAGCACGGCGTAGATGGGACGCTCGGCAAGCGCCTGGGTGAGCACGTCCACATCGCCCGCATCGTGGGAGATTCTGCGAATGACGAGCACCGGCGGCGGAATCGAGCCACCATTGTCGGCAGTATTGTCGGTGCGTACCAGCGCGACCATATGCCGTACCGCTTCGAGGGGTGTTTCTCCCTGGGCGAGGAAGATCGCAAAGGCGGTCCCAAAGGCCCGAAAGAGGTCGCGCTCGCCCGTCAACTGGAGCACCAAGCGCCCCTCCGGCCGGAGGTGATTGAGGTAGGACGAGAAGGCCTCGGCGGTGAGCAGAGAGGCACCCGCTGTGGCGCGTCCGCCGAGCTGTGCGGCACCAGTGCTCGGAACAACCACGTAAATGAGATCGTAGCGGGACTGTGACGCCTGTAGATACGTGCGCGGGTCCTGCGCTACGAGGCGTACCGGCGTTCGCCCCTCGCTCAACGGTGGTAGCTGGCGTAGCGCGTCGGCTCGTCCGGGATCGTTCTCTAGGACGGTGATCTCGTCTGCGCCGCCGAGCACGGCGAACATGGCGGCTTGGATCGCCCCCGTCCCCAGCGCCAATACGCGGTCGTGGCTCCCCGGGAGGACGAAGGGCGCAAACCCAATGTGGTCCCGGAGCTGCTCGGCGGCCGACAGGTCTTGGTCGGGGAGGATCGAGACCGGCGCGGTGGCGTCTGCATACAGCCACTGCTGGCGCGCATTGTCCGGCGACCGCGTGACGTCGGTCCGGGCGAAGGCGTTCCACGTCGAAGTGACGACCTGCTCCGCATCTTCCTCAGCCTGCACCCGCTGGAAGAGCGCCTTCGATACGCCCACATCCTGGGGATGGAACGCGAGGCTGTCCGGAGCGACCAGGGCGAGGCCTCCTAGCAACACGGCCACCAAGCTCGTCCCCCCGACCAGAGCGACGCGGGGAGGTATTGCCGGCGCCGGGTCGTCGTCCAGACTGCGCCGCGTGCCTGCCTCGCGCACGGCGAGGACCAAGAGGGTGAGAGCGGCAATGCCCGGGAGGCCAGTAGCGAGGGCCATTCCACCCGGCCAGCTCACGAGGTTCAGGGTGGGAGCATAGCCGAGCGCGGCGGCGCCAGCGCCGAGCAAGTAGCCACTAATGATGAAACCGGCCAGCGAGGCGCCGCGGCGGAGGATCATGCTTACCGCTCCGCCAAGTGCCGTGAAGGGCGCCAGAAAGCCTAGCCCTAGCACCAGCAGGGAGACGGAGGGAAAGCCCGTCACGGCGCTGCCGGCGAAGGTGAGCAGTGCCACGCTCGCCGCGGTGCTCGCCGTCATCCACGACGCGGTCCACCACGGCGCGCTCCAGACGAAGCGCCGGCCCAGGAGTCCGCCGATACCCAGTCCCAGCGTGACGAGACAGATCAAGGGGAAGACCAGCCACGCCGGGTATAGATACGAGTACAGCCGGACGAGCATCAACTCCAGCCAGACGGTCGTAGCGCCCAGGAAGGCGGCCGCCAGGAAGACTAGCCAGCGCTCTGCCGGTGTCATCGGGAATGTACGCATGGAGGCACAGTATATCGGCACGAGGCGCGCCGTACCCTTTCCGGCCGGTAGCCAGCCGGGCGCGGCAAAAGATGAGGATCGGCAGGAACGGCCGCCTGACTACGGTGGAACCGGCGACTGGAGCGAGACGCGGGGAGCTACCTGCTACTCGTGGGCGTGGCTCTCGCTCCAGCCGTCGAGTAGCTGCTGGGCGTAGGTGGGGCTGAGGCCCCCGCGGTCGTGGATTTCGTTGCGTCCGGCGACCCGCGCCAAGATACGCGGAAAGTCGTCGTGGGGAATATCGCTGCCATCGCCGAGCCAGTCGAGGAACTGTCGCCGGCAGTTGATGGGAAAGCGGGCCATCATCGCCATGTAGTCGTCGGGTGCCGCCGCCACCGCCTCCTGCTCCTGCGTCGCCAGGGCAGTGCGTGCTTCTGCCAGGAACTCGTCAACCTTCATCGCTTCCTCCCCTATGGCTTGGCTCACCGGGCCGATTCGCCAACGATATGATACCGGCACACGCGCTGCCGGTCGGTCTCTGGAAGATACCGCCGCTGCTGCGTGTTTTGCCTTGTCCGACCACTGTCCGCTCGTGCGGCTAGGCGTCGGGGCTGGAGCTATTACGTAGCACATCCAGATGTTCGAGCGCCAGGCCCGTGCCGAGTGCGACGCAGTCCAATGGTTGCTCGGCCACGTGGCACGGTACGCCGGTGTGAAAGGTCACAAAGCGGTCCAGTTGACGGAGTAGGGCACCACCACCGGTAAGCACAATTCCTTTGTCAATAATATCGGCCGCTAGCTCGGGAGGGGTCTGCTCCAAGACGGTCTTGATGGCAACAATGATCTGCATGAGGGTTTCGCGCATCGCCTCGGTGATCTCCTCCGAGCTGATCGTGGCGGTGCGGGGGAGACCAGAAACGACGTCGCGGCCGCGAATATCGAAGCGCTGGCTCACTTGCAGGGGTAGTGCGCTGCCGACCGCAATCTTGGCCTCTTCGGTAGTGCGGTCGCCGACGAGGAGATTGTGCCGGCGCCGGACATAGTTCGCAATGTCCTCGTCTAGCTGGGAGCCGCCGATCCGTTCGGCATGCATCACCACCACGTCATTGAGCGAAATCACCGCTACCTCGGTGGTGCCGCCGCCGATGTCCACGATCAAGTTGCCGCTCGGCGCCGAGATGGAGAGGCCGGCGCCGATGGCGGCCGCGAGCGGCTCTTGGATCGAATAGACCGGTGCGCGCGCGCCGGCGGCCAGCGCCGCCTCGTCCACGGCCCGCAATTCGACGCCGGTAGCGCCGGCCGGAACCGCCATCATCACGACCGGCTTAAACAGGCGGAAGCGGCCGCAGACCTTTTCGATGAAGTAGCGCAGCATGGCCTCGGTGACGAAATAGTCGGCAATGACGCCGTGCTGCAGCGGACGGACTATCTCCAAGGATTCCGCGGAGCGCCCGAGCATCTGCAACGCCTCGTCGCCGACCGCTTCCACCCGCCGGTCGCCGGGCGAGACCGCAACGACCGACGGTTCATTCGCGACGATGCCGCGGCCGCGCAGATAAACGAGGACATTGGTTGTCCCGAGGTCAATACCGATCTGGCGAGCGAACATGATTCGGTCGTCACGCTGCTGCGGTGATATGGCGGATGGTGAGTGTCATGGCTGGTGGCAGAAGTAGTCGGTGGCTGGTCTCTAGTGCCATGTTCTGCAGCGCAGAAGCCAAGCTAGGCAACGGCCTCCAGCTCTGCCCCCAGGCTGACGAGGCGTTCGGGAAGCTGCTCATAGCCGCGTCTGATGTGGCCGGCCTCTTCCACCACGGTCGTGCCTTCGGCGGCGAGGCCGGCGAGCACGAGAGCAATGCCGCAGCGGAGGTCAAGCGCCGCAACGGTCGTGCCGCGGAGGCGGATGGGACCGTGGACATGTGCCGTAACCTGCGATTCTACGTCAATTCTGGCTCCTAGCTTGGCCACCTCGGCCGCGTAGAGCAGCCGGTTTTCGAAGACGCGCTCGTGAATGACACTGGTGCCCTGCGCTTGCGTCATCAGTACGGCGAACGGTGCCTGCATGTCCGTCGGAAAGCCGGGGTAGTGGATGGCCTGAATCTCGGTGGCCCGCAGCGGGTGGCGCCGGCGCACTTCCAAGCGGTCCTCGTACTCTAGGACCTCGACGCCACACTCGCGTAGCTTGTACGTCACCGCGTCCAGGTGCTCCGGGATTACGTCGCGGATACCCACGTCGCCACCAGTGATCGCCGCGGCAAGCGCAAACATGCCCGCTTCCAGGCGGTCGGGGATGACCTGCGACCGGGCGCTGTAGAGCGAGCCTCTGCCCAACACCTCGATCTTGGGCGTCCCGGCGCCATGAATCATCGCGCCCATGCGGTTCAGGTGCTCCGCGAGCGCGACCACCTCCGGCTCGCACGCTGCATGTTTGATGACGGTGGTGCCCTCGGCCAGGCAGGCGGCCATCATCAGATTTTCCGTCCCGGTGACGCTAGGGTAATCGAGGTAGATCGCGGCACTCTGTAGGCCGCGAGCCTGAGCCACGTAGGCGCCGTCTTGTTGAACGATCTCGGCACCCATGGCCGCGAGGCCACGCACGTCTACATTGACGGGGCGCTCGCCGATATTGCAGCCACCGGGCCGGGACAGGGCTGCCGTGCCGGTGCGGGCGAGGAGTGGTCCCAGGCAGAGAAACGAGGTGCGGACGCTCTGCGCTAAGGCTGCTGGCAGCGCTGCGCTGGTCAGCGTGTCGGCGACGATGGTCATGCGATGGGCCGCCGGCTCCCACTCCACCGTGGCACCCAACGACCGTAGCAGGGCTGCCTGCGTGTGTACGTCCTCAATATCGGGTACACCTTCGAGGATGACCGGCTCTCTGGTCAGCAGGGCGGAGGTCATCATCGGCAACGCGGCGTTCTTGGCGCCTCTGACGCGGATTTCACCCCGGAGGCGTCGTCCGCCGCGGACCACGAAACGCCCACCACGCGAGGGGGTCTCATCCTGGCCATTGGTCGGAGCGGGCGGTGTGCCCGTCAATCGCCGCATGAAGCCTGGAGCCACGACTTGTCGCGCCACGTGTCACACCTTCCGAACTCTTGGCCGCCGGCCGGCGCTACGGCGGCCTGCTTGCATTGTGCCCGGTGTCGTGACGGCGATGCAAGCCAGCGGCGCGTGCTCCGGCCCCCCTATGGTCCCCCCGCACGGCGGGGGGACGGGCACTTTCCTGGAGCGTGCTCTGGCGGAGGGCAAGGGAGGGGCTGAGGTAAGTGCTAGGCTTGGCTGAGGGCGCGCCGGCTCGCCTGGCCGGCGCGCTCGACGGTCTGGAGGCGGGCCGTTGAGCGTCGTAGCGCTGCCTCTGCGCGGACCATGTCCGTGCCCGGATCGCGTGCGCGGAGTCGTTGTCGCGCGCGGTCGCCGGCGGCCTCCGCGCGGGTGACATCCACTTCCTCGGCCCACTCCGCCGAGTTCACCAAGGCGGTGACGTGCGTTTGGTCGGCCTCTAGGAAGCCGCCACCGACGGCGAGCAGGCGCTCGGAATCGCCCTGTCGGATGTGCAAGGTCCCGGGTACCAGCAGGGTCAGGAGTGGTGCATGGCGGGGCAAGACACCCAACTGACCGACGGCACTGGGCGCCAAGACCATGTCCACCTCGCCGGCAAAGACGTTGCGCTCCGCTGCCACGATTGCGAGCTGTGTGGTAGCCACGGCTGCCTACTCCTCGTCGCTAGCGAGTTCGCGGCCCTTCTCGATGGCCTCGTCAATGGTCCCGACCATGCGGAATGCTTGCTCCGGCAGGTCATCGTGCTGCCCGTCGAGGATCTCGCGGAACCCGCGCACGGTCTCGGCGACGGGGACGTACCGCCCCTCCTGACCGGTAAAGGCCTCGGCCACGAACATCGGTTGGCAGAAAAACTGCTCGATGCGCCGCGCGCGATGCACCACGACCCGGTCCTCGTCCGACAACTCTTCGATGCCGAGAATGGCGATGATGTCTTGGAGGTCCTTGTAACGCTGGAGCAGCTGCTGCACGCCGCGGGCGACATCGTAGTGCTCCTGACCGACGACTTGCGGATCGAGCAGCCGCGAGGTCGAGGCCAGGGGGTCCATCGCCGGGAAGATGGCGCGCTCGAAGATCGAGCGTTCCAGCACCACGTTCGCGTCGAGGTGGGCAAAGGTCGTCACCGGCGCCGGGTCGCTGTAGTCATCGGCCGGTACGAAGATGGCTTGGATCGAGGTGATCGAGCCACTGGTCGTTGAGGTAATGCGCTCCTGTAGCTCGCCCATCTCGGTGCCGAGCGTCGGCTGATAGCCGACGGCCGACGGCATCCGCCCGAGCAGCGCCGACACCTCGGACCCCGCCTGCGTGAAGCGGAAGATGTTGTCAATGAAGAGCAGCAGGTCCTGTCCTTCCTCATCGCGGAAGTATTCGGCCATCGCCAGACCCGACAGCCCGACGCGCAGCCGCACTCCTGGCGGCTCGTTCATCTGTCCGTACACCAGGACCGTCTTGTCGAGCACGTCGCGCTCCTGCATCTCGCGGTACATGTCGTTGCCCTCGCGGCTGCGCTCGCCCACGCCGCAGAAGACAGAGTAGCCGCCATGCTCGGCGGCGGCATTGCGGATCAACTCCTGCATGGTGATGGTCTTACCCACGCCGGCCCCACCGAAGAGGCCGGTTTTGCCGCCACGGGTGAAGGGGGCAATCAAGTCAACCACCTTGATGCCCGTCTCGAACATCTCGCGCTGGACGCTCTGATCTTCGAACGAGGGCGGCGGCCGGTGGATGGGGTAGCGTTGCTCGATGGTGACCGGATCGCCCTCGTCAATCACGTCGCCGAGGACGTTGAAGATGCGGCCGAGCGTGGACGAGCCGACGGGTACCGTAATCGGCGAGCCGGTATCCACGACCTCTACGCCACGACCCAGCCCGTCGGTGGAGTCCATGGCCACGCAGCGGACCCAGTTGTTCCCGAGGTGCTGCTCGACCTCAAGGATGAGGTTGGATGGCTCGTCGCCGGCACCGTTCGTCGTAGATTGTTTGATCTCCAGCGCGTTGAACACCGCCGGAAGCTGCTCTGCCGGGAACTCGCAGTCCACGACGGCGCCAATGACCTGGACGACCTTGCCTGTGGCTCCGGTAGCTGCCGCAGTCATACTCTTGCCCTCTCCTCAATAGCTACTCGCTCGTGTTCGTCGTCGCCGGCCGGCTCATGCCGTGAGCAGCCCCGAGGTGACATCAATCATCTCGCGGGTGATCGCTGCCTGCCGCGCCTTGTTGTAGTTCAACTGAAGATCGCGGAGCAGCTCGGTGGCGTTCTCCGTTGCGTTACGCATCGCTACCATGCGGGCACTCAGCTCGCTGGCCAGGGATTCGAGAATAGTCTCGTAGACCACCACCCCGACGTAGCGGGGCAATAGCTGGGCCAGGACTTCCGGCGCCGACGGCTCGTAGATCAGCGAAATATCGCGCCGGGACTGCTCTGCTTCGCCGTTGTCCGCGTCAGCCGTCTCGGCTGGCGGCGCAATCGGCAGGAGCGTGTAGTCGGTGGGGTCCTGGCGCAGCATCGAGACGAACCGTGGATAGAGGAAGCGCACCTCGTCGTAGGTGTGCTCCAGATAGCTCTGGACAGCGAAGCGAGCAATATCGGCAGTATCGTCCAGCGTCGGCTGATAGCCGAGGTCGTGGAACTGCGAGACGATCCGTACCGGCTCATTGCGTAGGCGCTGGGGGCCTTTGCGCCCGATGGTCACGACATCCAGCTCGCGCCCTTGCTCCCGTGCTTCCCGCGTCAGCTGGAGCGTGCGGCGCACGAGGTTGCTGTTCAGCGCACCGCACAGCCCGCGGTCGGTGGTGAACACGATGACGACGCTGCGTTGGATGGGGCGCTGCTCCAGCAAGGGGTGGGGCACGGAGTCCTCGTCGCCACTGATCTGCCCGGTCAAGCCGGCCAGCAACTCCCTGATCTTCTCCGCGTAGGGTCGCGTCGCCGCCAACTGTTGCTGGGCGCGGCGCATCCGCGATGCTGCGACCAGCTCCATCGCGCGGGTGATCTGGCTCGTGTTGCCGATGGATCGAATGCGACGGCGGATATCGCGCAGCGTTGCCACAGTTGACGACCTCGTTGCCTCGGTACTTTGTCCCTCCCCCGCCATCTGCCGGGGAGGGTTAGCGTAGATCGGTCCCGTTACTCTGTCTAGCCGGCCGCTACCGGTTCCGGCGCTGCCTCGGCTGTGGTCTTCCAGATATTCTCGGTGAACTGTGCCAGTGCTTCACGGAGCGCCTGCTCCGTGGTCTCGCTGATGTCCAAGTCGTTGCGGATGGCCTCACCGACCGCCGCGTGACCGGTCCGCATGTATTGGATGAACTCTTGCTCGAAGCGGCCGACTTCCTCGACCGGCACCGCGTCGAGGTAGCCGTTCACCCCGGCGAAGAGGGACAACACCTGCTCCTCGAACGGGATCGGCACGTACTGCCCCTGCTTGAGTAGCTCGGTCAGCCGGTAGCCCCGGTCCAACTCACGCTGCGTGGCCCGGTCAAGATCGGAGCCGAACTGCGCGAACGCGGCCAGATCGCGGAAGCGCGCCAGGTCCAGACGCAGGCTGCCGGCCACGGACTTCATCGCCCGCGTTTGGGCATCGCCACCGACGCGGGAGACGGACAAGCCCACACTAATGGCCGGGCGAGTCCCGCCCATGAACAGGTCGGTTTCGAGAAAAATCTGCCCATCCGTAATGGAGATCACGTTGGTGGGGATATACGTGGTCACGTCGCCCAACTGCGTCTCGATCACGGGCAAGGCCGTCAGCGAGCCACCGCCGTAATCCGGCGACAGCTTGGCGGCCCGTTCCAAGAGGCGGGAGTGGAGATAGAACACGTCGCCGGGATACGCTTCGCGGCCCGGCGGCCGGCGCAACAGCAGCGACACCTGGCGGTAGGCCCAGGCGTGCTTCGTGAGGTCATCGTAGGCGATGAAGGCATCGCGGCCACTGTCGCGGAAATACTCGCCCATCGAGCAGCCGCTATACGGCGCCAAATACTGCATCGGCGCCGGGTCCGACGCGGACGCGACGACGATGATGGTGTGGTCCAGCGCGCCGTGCTCTTCCAAGGTGTTCACGAGCTGGGCGATCTGGCCTTCTTTTTGGCCGATAGCCACGTAGATGCAGACGACGCCGGTCTCGCGTTGGTTGATGATCGTGTCCACGATGATGGCGGTCTTGCCGGTACCGCGGTCACCGATGATAAGCTCCCGCTGGCCGCGACCAATCGGGATCATGGAGTCTACGGCCTTGATCCCGGTTTGCAGCGGGGTATCCACCGACTCGCGGCGAATGACGCCCGGGGCGATCAACTCCACCCGGCGCGTTTCCGTCTCTCCCAGCGGCCCTTTACCGTCCACCGGCTCGCCGATGGCATTGACAACACGACCGAGCAGCGCCTCGCCGACCGGCACCTCGGCGATGCGCCCGGTGGTCTGCACCTCGTCGCCTTCCTTGATGTGGCTGTAGTCGCCGAGGATGATGGCGCCGACGGCGTCCTCTTCGAGGTTGAGGGCCATGCCCGTCGTGTTGCCGGGGAAAGCCAGTAGCTCTCCGGCGAGGGCTTGCGACAAGCCGTAGACCCGGGCGATGCCGTCGCCGACCTCGACCACCGTACCGACGTTCGTCGTCTGTACCGGATGGTCGAAGGCTTGGATTTGGTCTTGTAGAACCTTGACGATCTCTTCAGAGCGAATGCCCATTGGCTCCCTCTTCTTGTGCGTGTCCCCGGTGTAGCAATAGCAAGGTTGTAGTGGCTAGGAACCGGACGCCAACTGCTCGCGCAGCACCTCCAACCGCCCCCGCACACTGAAGTCTTGGATGAGGTCGTTGTGCCGGATCAGCAGCCCACCGATGATGTCCGGGCTCACCTGCTCCGTCATGACCACCTGCCGGCCGTCACCTTCGAGTCGCTGTCGCATCGCCCCGCGCAGGTCGTCGGTCAGCGGTTCGGCGGTGGTGATCGTGTAGCGCTCGATCCCTTCCGCCGCGTCCGCCAGTTCCAAGAACCAGTGCTGCACGTCGGCGAACAAGCCGATGCGTCGCCGCCGTATGAGCAGCTGCACCAGGTTCATCGCCTCAGCGGTCAAGGTGTCCCCGAAGATGCGCTCCACCAACTCCAGCTTTTGCGTCAGGCCGATTCGTGGGGCCTGGAGGACGGCCAAGAGCCGCTCATCCCGGAGCACCTCCGCGATAGCGGCGAGGTCTTGCCGCCAGCGTGCCCAACTCCCGGCCTGCCGCGCGATCTGGGCGGCCGCTTGGGCATAGCGTTTGCCCGCACTCCCGGCCGGCATCTACGTTTGTCCCTCCCAGCGCTTGCCGCCCGGTACTACGCCGACGGTGTGGCGCGTCATCGGCTCTCGACCTCGGCCAAAACTTCCTCAACCAGGCGGCGCTGCTCGGCGCTATCGAGATTGCGCCGGATCACTTGGCTCGCGGCATCAATGGCCAGATCGGCCACCTCGCGCCGTAGCTCGGCGATGGCATGGTCGCGCTCTCGTTGGATGGCCTCGCGGGCACGTTCGACCGCTCGCGCACGCTCCTCGTCGGCCTGCTGGCGCGCCTCCGCGCGGATGCGCTCGGCGACGCTAGAGGCCTCATCGAGAATGGCGCGTGACTCGTCGCGGACTTGCTCCAACTGGCGCTGATATTCGGCGCGGTCCTGCTCCGCTGCTTCGCGTAGCTGCCGGGCCTCCTCCAGGTCCGTGCTGATCCGCTCGCGCCGCTGGTCCATCATCCGCAAGATCGGACGGTAGAGAATACGGTGGAGCAGGAACAAGAGGACCAGAAAGTTAAAGACTTGGAAGAGCAACAACTGCCAATTGACTCCCAATGCTTCAAACATCCGTCCACCTCAAGACGCTTGTGCTACCACGCGCCAGCCTCCGGTAGATCGCTCGCCAAGCGCGGCAACACCACCGGATACCACCCGGCACGCTGCCCGCTGCGGCGTATATTCACGCTCCCCGGGACTAGCGTGCCGAGGGAGCACTGCCGCCCCACCGCGCAGGCGCCGGAGGACGACCAAGCGCCAGCAAACGACTAGACGACGAGGGCCAGCACGAGCGCGACCACGAAGGCATAGATCGCCACGGCCTCGGCCAATCCGAGACCGATAATCATGGCACCGCGAATGGCGTTCTCCGCCTCGGGATTACGGCCAATGGCTTCGAACGCCGCGCGGGCACCAATGCCAATCGCGATCCCCGGCCCGGCCCCGCCGATGCCGATTGCCAGTCCGGCGGCGAGCTTGGAAACGTCCCCTTCCATGTTCTTCTGCCTCCATCCTTGAGTTGAGCATGATACGCCTGGCTTACTCGGTTAGTGGACTGTTGCGCCCTCCGCTCCGCCGTGTTCGTCGTGAGCGGCGTCACCGTGTCCCTCCGGCACTGTCACCGCCAGCGCCGTGAAGACCAAGGTCAGCATCGAAAAGATGATCGCCTGAATCATACCGAACAGTAACTCCAACAGCATGAAGAGCACGGCCACGATGGGATAGGCCATCACCGTGAGCAGCATCTCTCCGCCGAAGACGTTCCCAAAGAGCCGGAACGAGAGCGAGACGGGAACGAAGCATTCGATCACCACTTTGACCGGGGTGAGGAAGATCGGCGTCGCAATCTCCTTGGCATAGCCCAGCACGCCATGGATACGGATACCGGACGCATGGATCATGATGAACGCGATTACGGCCATAGCGAGCGTGGTGTTCATGTCCGCATTGGCCGCGCGGAAGAGCGGGATAGGCGTCGCATGGTCCCCTTCCTCCGCTGCTGCCGGCAGTGCTTCCGCCGGCGCGGCATGGGCGGTCGGCACCAAGTCCCCAAGAGAGTGCGTGGCATGGGCTTCCGGTGGCTGGATGGTGATGCTGTTGACGCCAGGGAGCAGGCCCATCCAGTTTGCGGTGATGATGAAGATAAAGAGCGTGGCAAACAGCGGGAAGATCGTCCGTGCATAGGTAGGAGCGGTATTCGAGCAGAGGCCCAGCAGGAACTCCAGAATCATCTCCCAGAGGTTTTGCAGCCCGCTGGGAACAACAGTCATGCGGCGTGTGCCGGCCCAGGCGAGGATCAGCAGGACGGCCATCACGACCCAGGTCGTAAAGAGAGAGTTGGTGATGGTGAAGCCGGCAATCTCGAAGATACCCTCGCCAGCGAGACTGACGTGTAGATTCTCCATCTCCCTACCCTGCCGCGCGACCTGCTGTACGCATGGGTCTTTCTGCCGGCTCCGCACCCTGGCTTACCGCCGTACCTGTAGCCGATACAGGAGGTAAATCAGGTAGAGACTGCAACCTAGCCCCACCAATATCCCTACAATCAGGAAGAGTCCCCGGCTCCCTACCCACTCGTCAATGAGATGGCCCACCCAAGCGCCACCGAGCAACAGACAGGCAACCGTGAAACCGAATTGCGCTGCGAGCCCGAGTACCTGCCAGCCGCTTCCCATTGCCTACCCTTGTCTTCATCACCGGGCAGCAAAGAGCAGCGCGAAGTATAGCAGATTGGCCACCGGGTTTCAGGGTGCGCGAGCGGCCGCTCCTCTCTTTGTGAACGTTTTCACAAGGGCAGAGTATAGCCGGCGGCCATGGGGATTGACCACCGCCAGGCCCCCACCCTACCCCCTCCTCCGTTGCGACAGGGGAGGGAACACGCTCGTCCCCCCGCCGCAGCGGGGGACCATAGGGGGGCCGGACGAGCATCAACTCCGATCCAGGAGTGCGCCGGCCTGGGCGACCACCTTGCGGAACGCCGCCGCGTGCTCGCGGATGATCTCCGGGCGGTAGTGCTTGAACCAAGGGATGGAATACACCCGCTCCGGTAGCGAGTCGCTCTTTGGCAAGGTATCCGCATCCTGGCGCACGTCCCGGTCGGCGTGGGCGATGCGCGTCGGTGCGCCGTCGCCGTACACGTCCGCCTCGTTCAGGACGGGATGCCGGTGAAGCAAGAAGTTCGCTCCGGGGCTGGTCCGCGCCCCTTCGGCGCGGACGGCCGCGCAGAAGTCTTCCACGCTCAACCCGCCTAGCTCCTCCGGCACGTAGAGGCCGTGTGGTGAATACCAGCCGCCCATCGTGCTGTCCGAGTCCGGCGGTGGGCGGTGCGCCTGAATGCCTGGCGCCCCTTCCAGCAGGTCCCAGAAGTAGTTCATCGCCCGCTGGATTTCCTCCATGCGCTCCTGGTAGTGCTTTAGCTGCACCCGGCCGACCGCCGATGACAGCTGATTCATGCGATACTTGAAGCCACCGAGGGGGAGACCAGCCAGCTTCTGTAGCTCCGGGTGCTCGATCTGTCGCGTGCGTTCGTAGTGCCCGAAGGCGATGGCCCGCTCGTAGATTTCCTGATCGTCGGTAATCAGCATCCCGGCCTCGCCGATAGCCAGTGCCTTGCCCGACATGCAGGACATGGCGCCGACGTGGCCGATGGTGCCAACGAGCTGCCCTTTGTACCGGGCGCCGTGGGCGTGCGACACGTCCTCAATGACCTTGATGCCCCGTGCATTGGCCATCTCCATGATGGGGCCCATGTCGGTCGGATACCCCATGTAATGCACCGCCATAATGACTTTCGTGCGTGGGGTGATCTTCCGCTCGACGTCGTCGGGATCGAGCGTTATCGTCGCCGGGTCCATGTCGGCGAAGACGATGGTGGCGCCGAGGTTCATGGCCTGGAGTACGGAGGCCCAGAAGGTCATGCTCTGGCAGATGATCTCGTCACCCACACCCAGCCCGCACCCGAACATCGCCGTGTGTAGCGAGGCCGTGCCGGTGTTGTGGCCGAGCGCGTACTTCACGCCGTGCCATTCCGCGAAGTCGCGCTCGAACTCCACGGTCACGTCCGTGCCGGACATGGCGCCGCGGCGCAGCACGTCCAGCGCCGCCGCCTCGTCCTCCTCCGTGATGATCGGCCACTTGAAAATATCGCCGGGGTCGGTCCGCACTGCCGGCTCTCCGCCCAAGATTGCGAGCTGCTCCATGGTCGCTATCTCCCTCCCGGTCTGGCTAGACCGTTACCGTTGGTGGTGTCGCGCCGCGTGCCGCCGGCGCCGCGGCCCGGTCGGCGTCGGCCAGCCAGCGCCGCATGTTCGCCAGGACCGCGTTGATCGCGCTGACGTCTCCGTCGCCACTGACCGGCGTGTGCGAGCCTTCGTACATGAACGGGCCGCGGAATCCATCGGCCACGAGCGCGCCAAAGATGGCCGGGAAGTCGAGTTGCCCTTGGCCGGGGTCCAGATAGCGGCGGCGGCCTTCCGCGGTGAACGGCTGGCCATCGTAGTCGCGCACATGCACGTCCAGCACCAGCGAATGATCTTGCCGCACTTCCTCCATCAACTCGTGTGGTGAATTGTGCGGCGGGAACGCGGCGCTATGCTCCAGGTCGGCAAACGCACCATTCACGCCGCGCTCCACGCAGTCGTGCCAGCCCAGGAACTCCAAGTCGAGGGTGACGGCACAGCCGGCGGCGAGACCGCCAAAGTGTGTCAGAGCACGATGCACGTTGTCTACCGGGTTGTACACGGTGCAGGGAATTGTCTCCAGCCCCACGGCCATTCCGGCATCTTGGACGCGCGGCAACAGCGGTTCCAAAGCAGCGAAGTTTCGCTCCAGATTCCGGTCGCTTTCGGGGCGATCCCATAGATGCAGAGTAACCAATTGGGCGCCGACCTGCTGTGCCAGCCAGAGCGCCTCCAGGAAGCGCCGCTGTCCATCGGCTACCTGCGCCGGATCGGGGCTGCCAAAGGCGGTCCCTAGGTTCTTCTCAGCGTGGACCACGCGGATCGGCCGGCCACAGGAGCGGAAAGCCTGCGCCGCCCGCTCCAAGTCGTCGTGGAATCCGCGATAGAACAGCACTTCAACGGCGTCGGCCTCGATGTCGGAGAGGTAGCCGGCGAGCACCACCGGGTCGCCGCCATTGGGATAGCGGGCCAGCGATCCGGTGGACACACCCACAAGCGCTTCCTTGTCGGATGCGCGGCTATCCATAACGTATCTCCTGCTCCACTTGGCAGGGTACCAGGCGGCGCGGCCGGCCAACGGGAAGATCGCGCCGCATTCAGGTCGCGGTGGCCAGCGGCACTTCGACGCCGCCGTGCTGCGCCGAGTGCCAGGCCGCCTCTTGGAAGGCGACCGGCTCTAGTAGCTCGGCCGGACTGAGCGGCGCTGTGCCGCTGCGGAAGGCGGCGACCACCTGCTTGAGCAGCTCGCGATACAGGTAGCGATCTGTCCCGCCGACGGCCGTACACACCGTCTGCCGCTTGCCGAACGCGGTGAACCCGAACCCGTGCGCGCCGCTGCGGGTGTCGCGGACGGTGCCGATCCGGCCGTCCGACCAATGCCCAATCGCCACGTCCGTACTATCGTTGCCGGTCATCCGCACGGTGGCACACCCCGTACCGAGCAGTTGGAACAACATCTCGACCGCGTGTACGCCGTAGTGGAACAGGCCGGGGTTGCGGGGATGCCGGATCGCCGGACCATGCGTGGCAGCGCCGACCAGGGCACCGATCTCGTCGGCGCGGGTGGCGATGGCCACCACCTCCGGCGCATAGCGCAGCGACGAGGCTGACCAGAGGAGGCTCTTGTGCCGTTCGGCCGCCGCCAGGAGGCTGCGGGCATCGTCCAAGGAGCAGGTGAACGGCTTATCCACGAACAGCGGTACGCCGGCCTCGATGAAGGGCCAAGCCCGCTCCCGATGGACCGTCCCATCGTGGGAGGTAATCAGGACAGCATCAACCTGTCCCAGCAGATCGGTTGGCTCGTCCACCAGCGGCACGCCGTAGCTATGCAGCTGCCGGCTGTAGCGCACGATATTCTCCGGCTCCGCAACCGACGTGCCGGGGCAAGCGGCAACGACGCGGGCGCCGTCTACCCAGTGATCCGGGGCCACGTCAACGTGATTGAGGCGTTGGGTAAAGGCCACCGAGTGAATGCCATCGCAGTCCACCACTCCCAGACGCAGCGTCATCGTTCCTGCTCCTCAGTCCTCTCCCAGCGTGGCCGTCAGCCCCGATTGTACCCACGATCTTGAGGCGCCGGGTGGACAGCAATCGTGCCGCCGTGTGATAGATAGCGCCTGCAATGCCTCTTCATCCATCGCGCCCGGCGGCCGGGCCGGGCAGTCTGTGGCGGCACGGGGACTTTCTCAAGCTGTGGGCCGCCCAGACCGTCTCGGTCACCGGCTCACTGCTGGGCGCCCTCCAACTCACGGCGATCCTGGCCCTGGCGGCCACGCCGTTCCAGTTGTCGCTGCTGACCGCTGCCGGCGTGTTGCCGGCGCTGCTCTGCGGGTTTGTCGTCGGGGCGTGGGTAGACCGCTTGCGCCGGCGCCCGGTGCTCATCGCCGCCGATCTGCTCCGGGCCGCCCTGCTCGGCTCCATCCCAGGCGCCTGGTTTGTCGGCGCTCTGCGTATCGAGCAACTGTACCTGATCGCCTTTCTTCATGGCCTCCTGACCATCTTCTTCAATGTGGCCTACCGTTCCTACCTCCCATCCTTGGTGCGCCGCGAGCAGCTGGTGGCGGCCAATAGCCGCTTGTCGGCCAGCGCGTCCGTCGCCGAGGTCGGAGCCTTCAGTGTGGGTGGCTGGATCGCGCAGCTCTCCTCCGCCATTGTCGTCGCGGCGGTGGACGCCGTGACGTATCTCGTCTCTGCCCTGCTGCTGACCGCGATTCGCACGTCGGAGCCGCCCCCGCAGCCGCCCACTGCACAAACCAGCCTGCGCCGGGAGATCGTCGCGGGCCTCCGGCTGGTCGTCGGCACCCCGATTTTGCGGGCTATCGGTGCGAGCAAGGCTGTCGGCATGGGTCTCGGCGGGGGCATCATCGGGACGCTCATCGTGCTCTACGGCATCGAGATGCTGGGCCTTGCGCCCGGTGTGCTGGGGACCATCTTTGCCATCGGCGGCGCGACCTCCATCCTGGGTGCGTTGAGCGCTGGCAGGCTGACCCACCGGTTTGGCTTGGGGAAGACGTTGGCTGTCGGCTTCCTGTTGTATGGCCTTTCGTCGTTCCTGATTCCGCTGGCGCGCGGACCGTTGCTGCTGGCCGGGGCGTTGCTGGCAGCGCAGCAACTGGCCGACTTCGCGCTGGCGGTCTACGAGATCAACGAGGTCAGCCTCCGCCAGGGGATTACTGCACGGCGGATGTTGGGACGGGTGAACGCCAGCCTGGAAGTCGTCGAGCTTGGCGCGCAGCTGGCCGGGTCACTGCTGGCGGGAGTGCTGGCCGAGGCGGTGGGACTCAGAGGGGCACTGACGGTGGGCGCGGGGCTGCTGGCAGGTGGCGGGCTGTGGCTGATGCTGTCCCCGGTCCGGCACGTGAGGTCCGTCCCGCCCGCCGAGGCAGACGCCGGTGTGTGACTGTCTACAACAGACTTGACCCCCACCCTAGCCCTCCCCCGTGGCGACGGGGGAGGGAATACGCCGGCCCTCCCTCGCAGCGGTGCCAGAAACGCCGTCCCCCTACCGCAGCGGGGGGCCGAAGGGGTGCCAGTGCCGGGGCTTGAAACCTTTTGGCTGGCGGCCGGTCTAAGGGGGTAGTGCGCGGCGGCCGCAGGTGTCCCGGGTGGCTGACCGGAGTTGATCGGGGCCGAGGCGGCGCGCTTGGGCTGGGAGTATCAGGATTGTCTGTCGTAGAAGTACGTGAGCTACGCAAGGCCTACGGCTCCATCGTGGCCGTGGACGGCATCTCGTTCTCGGTGGCGGAAAACGAGGTCTTTGGCCTGGTGGGTCCGAACGGCGCGGGCAAGACCACGACCATCGAGTGCCTGGAGGGCCTGCGGAATCGGGATGGGGGCGAGGTCAGCGTGCTGGGCCTGGACCCCGGAGACGCCGGAGCGGACCTGCGGCGCCGCATCGGCGTCCAGCTACAGGAATCCAGCTTGTTCGACCGGATCAGGGTACAGGAAGCCCTGGACTTGTTTGCGTCCTTCTACCCGCAGTCCATTGATTGGCGTCCCCTCCTCGCCCAACTGGGATTAGGTGAACGGCTCAAGGCGCCTTTTGTCAAACTGTCCGGGGGGCAGAAACAGCGGCTCTTCATCGCACTGGCCTTGGTGAACGACCCAGAGCTAGTGTTTCTCGACGAGCTATCCACGGGCCTCGACCCACAGGCCCGGCGGACGATGTGGGACCTCGTGCGCTCCCTCCGCGACCAAGGCAAGACCGTCTTCCTCTCTACGCACTTCATGGAGGAGGCCGAGCGGCTTTGCGACCGGGTAGCCATCATGGACCGGGGCAAGATTGTGGCCCTCGATACCCCGGAGAACCTCATCAGCGACCTCGGCGTCGAGACGCGGGTGGTATTCACGGCCGAGGATACGATAGACCCCCGGCAACTGGAGTCGTTGGTGAACGTCACACGGGTTGAGGTGAGCGGCGACCGGGTGATCGTTCACGGACAGGGAGACCGGCTGGTCAGCGAGGTCGTGCGGGCAATAGAGGACCACAGCTGGCGTTTCCGGGACCTGCGGAGTGAGCAGCCGACATTGGACGATGTCTTTCTTGCCCTGACGGGCAGAGCGCTGCGCGAATAGAGGTGCGCCATGCGGGGAATGGCCCAACTGATCGTCGTGCAATTCAAACTCTTCTACCGAGAGCCGGCGGCCTTCTTCTTCACGCTGGTATTCCCCGTGCTCCTCCTGGTGGTGTTTGGCTCGATCTTCGGCGACATAGAAATAGAGGAACTGCCCGGTTTCAAGGTCGTGGATGCCATGATTCCGGCCTACACCGCCTTGATTATCGGCAGCTCGGCATTTATGGGCATTCCGAACAACACCGCGTCCGCCAGGGAGACAAAGGTGCTCCGGCGCTTCCGGGCCACACCAATCAGCCCGATTACCTATCTCACTGCCGAAGTTGTCGTGTTCTTTGGCATGAATCTGGTGGGCATGGCGCTGTTGATCCTGGTCGGGATCGTCGTCTACGATCTGAGTTTCGGGGGGTTCTGGCTCAGTGTGCTTGGCGCGTTCGTGCTCAGCACCGGCGCCTTCTTTGCCGTGGGCTATATGGTCGCCAGCATTTCGCCGACGGTGCGAGTGGCGACCGTCGTGGGAATGATCCTCTTCTTCCCACAGATATTTCTCTCGGGTGTGATGTATCCGGTCCAGCAGATGCCCGCCTGGATGCAGCAGATCAGCCAGGCACTCCCTATGACCTATGCCGTGGAGCTACTCCAGGGGCTATGGTTCGGCTTTGGGTGGAGTGAGCAGTGGGATTCGGTGGCGATCCTCGGCGGGATGCTGGTGATCGGCACGGCCCTGGCCGTGAAGACCTTCCGCTGGGAGTGATACCGATGTGCCGGACGCGCAAGAGCTGACGGCTGACTGCTAATCGCTCTCACGCCCCGACGGGTATACCGGGTAGCGCCACGCGCACGCGATAGACGCTGGTCTGCGCGGTGAGGAACAGCGTCCTCCGGTCGGAGTCACCGAACGCCGCGTTACACGGCTGCTCGGGGGTGATAATGCGCCCCAAGAGCGTCGCGTCGGACGCATACACCCAGGTCCCGCCCGGCCCGGTGCAGTAGAGGTGGCCTTCTACATCCACCTTCATCCCATCGGGGGCGCCTTCATCCGGCGATTGCATGTCGGCGAAGATGCGACCGTCCGCCAGCGTGCCGTCCGGCTGCACGGCAAAGACGCGCACGTGCCGGCGAATCGAGTCGTCTATGTACAGCAGCCGCTCGTCTGGTGAGAAGGCCAACCCGTTCGGCAGGGCGAAGTCGTCCATCAGCAACGTCAGCCGGCCGCCAGTGTCGAGACGATACACGCCCTGGAACGGTAGCTCCTGCGCCGCCCCGGCCTCTGCGATTCCCCTGGGCACCAGGTCCGGCATCACCGCCCCGAGGCCGGCAGGTGGGTCGGTGAAATAGATGCTCCCGTCCGACTTCACCACCACGTCGTTAGGGCTGTTGAGGCGCTTGCCCTGGTACCGATCCGCGAGCGTGGTGACAGCACCGTCGCGCGCTACCCGGCTCACGCGGCGTCCCTGGTGCTCGCAGCGGATGAGGTCTCCTTGCGCGTCGAGCGTCAGGCCGTTGGCCTTGCCGCTGGGCGTTTGGAACGTGGTCACTTCCGGCCCTTCCGGCAGCTGCCGCCAGCGCACGGAGCGGTTGGCCGGAATATCGCTGAAGAGTAGCGTCCCGTCTCGCCAGACCGGGCCTTCGGTGAAGGAGAAGCCGCCGGCGATCCGCTCAATGGTGCTGTCCGCAGGTATCAGCCGGTGGAAAGCCGGATGATGCACTTCGAAGGGCTCGCTCACGGGACCACCTCCCGTCCTTCCTCTGACCCCTCCGTCATTCCTGTGTGCGGGGAAACTGGGTGTCCGCGGCGTCGCTAGATGAGCATGGCCCCTGGCGCCGGGGCCTCCGGGACCACCTTGGTGCCCGGCGGCACGATCTCGTCTATCGCCGTCAGGTCCGCCGGCGTGACCTGCACCGCCAGCGCCCCCAGGTTGTCGTGCAACTGGTCCACGGTACGCGGTCCGATAAGCGCGGTGGTGACCCCGGGCTGTGCCAGCAGCCAGGCCAGTGCCAGTTGGCTGAGGGTGATGCCCTTGTCCGCTGCCAGCGGCTCCAGCCGTTCCAGCACGTCGAATGCCCGCGCCTCGTCCGCGGCGCCGACCATCGTGCCTCGGATGGCCAAGCGGGAATCCGGTGGTGGCGGTTGGTCACGGCGGTACCGGCCGGTGAGCCACCCGCCGCCCAGCGGTCCGTAGGCGATGGCTGCGATGCCGTAGGTCCGGCAGAACGGCAATACATCGGATTCGAGCGCGCGGTCAAACAGGCTGTAGGAGGCTTGCTCAGAGACGATGGGCGCGATGCGGAGTCGGTCGCTGGCCCACAGGGCCTCGCAGAGCCGCCAGGCCGCGGAGTTGGAGGTGCCGAAGTAATGGACTTTGCCCTGGCGCTGCAAGTCGTCCAGGGCACGGAGGGTCTCCTCCAGCGGCGTAGTCAGGTCACGGGAGTGCAGCTGGTAGAGGTCAATGTGGTCGGTACCGAGCCGGCGCAGACTGGCCTCTACTTGGGCCATGATGTGGTAGCGGGAGCCGCCGGCATCGTTTGGTCCGTGGCCCATCGGAGCACTGACCTTGGTCGCCAGCACCACCGCGTCGCGCCGGCCCCTGATGCCCTGGCCGAGGTATGCCTCAGATCGTCCGAGGGCGTAGGCATTGGCGGTGTCGAAGAAGTTGATGCCGGCATCGAGAGCCGCATGGACCAAGCGGACGGACTCGTCCTCATCCAGCCGGATGCCGAAGTAGGCGCAGCCCAAGCAGAAAAGGGATACTCTGACTCCGGCGCGCCCCAGATTGCGGTACTCCATGCCATTCCTTGTGCGATAAAGGCCCCCTCCCTGCCCTCCCCCGTTGCGACAGGGGAGGGAATAGATCATTCCCCGGTGAAGTGAGGCACCGGAGGGAGGCGGGTGGTGAGGGCCGGCCTTACTCCGGCAGCCGCTCCCACTGCACAAGCTCGACGGTATGCCCTTCGGGGTCGGTCAGCCACGCGCCGCTAAACCGTGCGCCCTTCTCCGGGTTGTCCGTGGATACCACTGGCTTGTCAACGGTAAATCCGCAAGCCTCGACGTGGGCGCAGATCTCATTGATGTTGTTGACGGAGATGCCGATATGATCCAACTCCCCTTGTGGTCCCGGTGGGTCATCGGTATGCACGAGCTGGAGGCCGGGATACCAGACCTTCTCCGGGTTGTCGGGATCGCCCGCGATATTGCGCCGGGGCAGGCCCATGACCCGCTCGTAGAAGTCTATGAGGAGCTTCATGTCGCGGCACCGGATCGCTGCGTGGTGATGCTCCCCGGCCTCCGGCCTGACCTGCGCTCGGAAGCCGTCGCTGTGCTCGCTACTCATGGCTCTGTCCCTCCTCCGTCCGGTTCTCAATCGGTTGGTACCGCTACCGGCTCACCGCACTGGATACTATCCAGCAGCGCCTCGCACACCCGCAGGGCCTGATAGGCGTCCCGCAACGTGGGCGAAGCGGGGATACCGGTCTGCACGGCGCGGGCAAACGCCTCCATCTGCCCCCAATAGCCGCCCCGGCGCTCCGCGTTATCGCGTGTGGCCGGATGCCAGTAATGACCCGGAATGCCGGGCACCGGCTGATAGCCGCTCTCTTCCGTGTGCTGCTCGAAATGCAGGGTATGGAGGTTTTCTAGCCGCAGGTGTGCTCTAGCATCCCCCTCGGCCTCCAGCTTACAGGTCCAGTTCGGGGTATTGCCCGTCAGTGTCAGCGTCCCGGTCGCGCCGCTCCGAAAATGAGCTACCGCCGCGATGGCAAACCGTCCCTCCGCGCCCATCGAGAGGTCCGCAAAGACCGTTTCGATCTCGCCGCCGATACACCGCGCCAAGTCAACCGCATGAGTGGCCTGAAAGATCATATACGTCCAACCGGCGCGGTAGTCGCCGGTATCGTGCCACATGGGGCCGGGCATGAAGTAGCGGCTCTCCAGAAATAGCAGGCGGCCAAATGCCGGTGTCCGCATCAACTCTCGGAGCTTCACCACGCCCGGCGCATGGCGCATGTTGTGGCCGACCTGGGTGACGACCCCCTGCACTTCCGCCAGCTCCACCAGTTCTCTGGCCCACTCGGTGCGGGGCGCTGGCGGCTTTTCCATCATCAGCGGCAACCCGGCCGCCAGCACCGCTTTGCCGCAGGCGTAGTGCATCGCCGGCGGCCCGACTACCATGACCGCGTCCAGGTCCTCCACGTCGAGCATACGGTCCAGGCTGGTGTACCACCTCCTGGCACCGTAGAACCGCGCATTGCGCTCGGCCAGGTCGGCTTGCAGATCGCAGCACGCGACCAGGTCGAGCGCCGAGATCGTGGCGAAATTGGGGTACCAGGCCGCGCTGGCCTGCCGGCCACACCCGACAAAGCCGATCCGCACCGGTGTATCAGCCATACCAGCGTCTCCTGTGCCGCTCAGGCCTCATACGCCCGCAACGTCGCAGCGGCGATCTCGTCCCAGTCGAACCGGCGCACCGAGGCCAGCGCGGCCGACGATGCTGCTGCGAGGTCAAGCTCCCTGGCCGCCAGCAGGGCAGCATACAGCGAATCGTCGGCGGTGGGATCGAACAGCCACCCCGCTGCCGGTAGCACCGTCGCCGGTAGACACCCGAGCGCGGGAGCAATGACCGGCTTGCCCCAGGAGAGCGCCAGGATCAGCGAGCCGGAAGTCATCGTATCCACGAACGGCAACGTGATGACATCGGCCGCCCGCATGATGAGCGCAATGTCCGAACTCGGCGCCCGGTCGTAGGCGCGGAGGACGATCCGCGAATGCTGGGCGGCTCGCCGGCGAAGGGCCTCCCGAAACTCCGGCTGGCGGACGTTCCCGCCCGCGATCAGCAGCCACGAGTCGTCGCCTGGCAGGCGCCGAAAGCTCTCCATCAGGCGCTCCAGCCCCTTGTAAGGTAGGAGACCGCCGAAAAACCCGTAGGCGAAGGCGGCGGGAGGCACGCCGAGGGCAGCGCGGGCCTGCTCGCGCGTCATCGTGTCGGGATAAATCCCGATAAAGTGGGGATGCGGAATGACAAAGAGATTGCGGGTGCGCTTGAATATCGTCCGCACTCCGTTCGCGGCGACGTCGCAATGCGCGATGATCGCCGTTGCCAGGCGACAGATCTCCAGGCGGCACTCGTGATCAATCGCCTGGTGACGACGGTTGTGCGGGTAGATGTTATGGGCGGTCCAGACCAGCTTGTAGCCTAGCTCGCGTGCCAGCTCCATGGAGTACACGAAGGCGCGCATCTGCTGCCGCATGACGCCGGCATCGTCGTCATAGTAATCGTGGTGTGGCCAGTGATGGTGCAGCACGTCGAGGTGCCCCCGGTTCCGATACAGGAACGCCGCGCTGAAATCATCAACGAACGTGACCTCGACACCCAGCCGCTCCAACCCCTCGGCCAGGATGGCCCCGTAGGGATTGTTGCGAGAATGATCACGTGGCAGCCGTGGCACCTGGTGGTAGTAAAACCCGACGCGCACGTTGCCTCCTTCGGCCCCCCTATGGTCCCCCCGTCCCGACGGGGGGACGGGCGCAGCATGCTGCGCCCCTACGGCCTACCTTGCACCTACCCCTGTCAGCCTATGGTCCCCCGCAGAGCAGGGCGCCGGACTGCCATCAGGCGAACTGCACTACGCGCCCGCTGCGGCCTGAGTCGTACACCGCCTCGACGACGCGCATGGCGGCAATGCCGTCGCTGGCCGTGATCGCCGGGGTGCGCTCCTCGGCGATGGTCACGGCGAAATCTTCCAGGACGGCATAGTGGGTGCTTTGCTCGAACTCGTAGACCGCTTCACCCTGCTGGGTGGCGACGGTGAGTGTGCCACGCGAGAATTTCTCATGCAGCGGCGTGGAGATGATCGTACCCTCGGTGCCCTGGATTTCCAGCAGCGAATTGCGATGCTCGTCCGGGTCGCCGGTGCTCCAGTAGCTGGTGACGACGGCGTGTGCCCCATTGGCCAGGCGTAGTAGGGAGGAGGCAGAGTCCTCGACGGTATAGCGGGCCGCCAGCGTGTCCACGAAGGCGGCGGTAGCTGTGATGTCGCCGAAGAGAAAGCGCAGCAGGTCTATGCAATGCGAGGCGTTATCCATGTAGCAGCCACCGCCGGCTTGAGCCGGATCGTGCCGCCAGCGCGCCGGCACGTCGGGGCTGCGGCCGGAGAAGTTGGCCCGCACCGCCGTCACCTGCCCAATCGCACCCTCCGCCAGTAGCTGCTTGATCTTGTGGTGCCGGGCATTGAAGCGCTGGTAGAAGCACATCATGAAGCGAATACCGGCGTGCTCGCAGGCGGCGCGCATCTGCTCGCCTTCCTGCGAGCTGAGTGCCATGGGCTTCTCGCAGAGGATGTGCTTGCCCTGGGCGGCCGCGGCCAGCGTGTCCGGCAGGTGGCGCGCGACCGGCGTGGCGATATAGATGGCCTGAATGTCGGGGTCGGCAACGATGGCCTCCACGTTGCCGTAGACCCGGGGCACGTCGTGTCGGCGGGCAAAATCTGCGGCGGCCGAGCGGTCGCGGCGCATGATCGCCACCAACTCTGCGTGTGGTGCTGCACGCATGGCCGGGGCCATCACCCGATCAGCGATGTCGCCGGCGCCGATAATCCCCCAGCGAATGACTGGTACTGTGCTGGTCATCATTGGTTTCTTTCTGGCCCCCTCCCTAGCCCTCCCCCGTCCCGACGGGGGAGGAAACACGTCTGACCTCCGGCCGCCGCGAGGGACCATCGGGAGGCAGTACTTCCCGCGGTGCCCAGGAATGCGACTTTCGCCAGAAGCCACCGGCAAAACACCTGGCGGCGTGGCCACAGCACAGGGGCATCGCCCGGCGGTGCCGGTCCCCCTGGCAGGACTCGAACCTGCGACACACGGTTTAGGAAACCGCTGCTCTATCCAACTGAGCTACAGGGAGGTGATGGAGCACGGGGCTATCGTGATTGCGCCGGAGGCGGCCATCAATGGAGGGACTGTCGTCGTTACCCACGGTAATCGAGTATATCAGCGCTTTCCCTTTGGCAGCGGTGGTGGCGGTTACTGCGGAGTGCGCGTGAAGCGGCAGCATTCTTGGCCCCAGTGATACAATGAGCATCGCCATGACATCACTGGACATTCGCTATTACATCAGGGTCTGGGACTGGCGGCTGTTTGCCTTCATATTCTTGTTCCTGGGTCTGCCAAACGTCTACCAACTCTACCGGGTCCGCCTCGTCGGGAACGAACTACCGGACCCTGGCAGCCTAGCCATCGTCTCGCAATGGCAGTTCGTGGGCCTGGTCGTGGAGGTCTTTCAGGAAGCCACCATCCTGGCGATCTTTTTCTTTCTAGGATCGCAGATTCGCAGCGCGACAGCGATTCAGCTTGACCGAACGAAAAGTGTCTTCACCTTCATCTTCGGGGCTGCGCTGGTGTTCTCGGTGGGTGTGTTCCTGTTCCGCGACGCATTCATCACCCTCATCGGGACATCGCCGGAGATTCAAGAGCAGACGCGAGCCTTTCTCGGGATCAGCATTTTTAGCATTCCGTTTACGCTGCTGGCCGCTGCCATCGTTGTGCTGTTCGAGGCGCTCGGTTTGCGGTGGCTGGTGGGCATCATGGCGCTGGTCAATATCGCGCTGCGCTTCGCCTTTGACAGCCTGTTCTTCGGCGGTCACGAGTTTTCGCTCCAAGCGGACGTCGTGGGGGTGGGCTGGGCAACGTTGCTGGCCAGCGTCGCGCTGTTCGTAGTGGGGTTGGTGCTCTTGCTATACACGAAGAACATCCGGCTTGCAGCCCTCGTGACTCGTCCGTCCTTTGCCGACATGCGCGAATACTTGCGGGTGGGCTTGGGGAGCGGAGCGGACAGCCTCATTCGCAACGTCGCGTACTTCGTCATGATTATCAGGATTGTGAACACGATCGGCGCGACGGAGATCGGTGGCTACTATGTCGCCATCCAGATTATCTGGAGTTTCATGCTCGTGCCGGTGCTGGCCTTTGCGGACTCCGCGAAAGCCTTGGTTGCCAACTCGTTCAGCAATCTTGAGCGTGTCAAGACACTTTGGTACGCGGCCATGGTGATTACCGCCGGCATGATGATCCTCTGGATCGCAGTGGTGCCGGCCTTCCCCAGCATTGCTGGGGCACTGACCGATGACGCGGAGACGGTCAAGTGGGCTATTACCGCCTTCGGTATCTTGTTCGTCCCCTACGTGCTCTTTTCGTTCAACACCGTGACGGACAGCTTCTTCTATGGCCTCGGAAAAACAAAATACCTCGCCTATCAATCCCTCCTCACCAACGGCTCGGTCTACTTGGTCGCGTTCCTGCTGTACGTAGCGGGCGCCTGGGACGTGACTTTCGAGGGAGTCATGGTGTTGTTCTCGCTCGGCATTCTCGTCGACTCGTTCCTGACGCTGTATTTCCTCATCAAGGTGCTGTACGTAGACCCGGCCAGAAAGCAGATGGCGGCTGGCTCGCCTCCCCTTAAAGGAAAAGGGACACGGGCCTTTCCTTTGTAAAGGCTTGGAGCAAGCGCTTAGTCGTGGGTCGCGGCGGGGGACCGGCGCAGTGGGACCTACTACCTTGGCGAGAGCCTTGTGTGTCGCACAGCCCGACAGGTGCTGCCTGGCCAAGGGAGCAAGTCGCGCAGAAGCGCCAGCCCCACGCCCTGTAGGACATGCACCAGAGGCATGATGGGGATTCGGTAGCGTGCCTCGCCAAGAAATGGTGCGTGGGACAGCCAGAAGACCACTATCGTCAACAAGATCAGCCAGCGACTGGCGCGGACGATGCTGGAGGAACTCTGCTGTTGAGCGATCCCAACCGGCCAGCAGACTGCAAGGGCACCGACCGTCAGCGCTAGGAGCGACCCTATCTGCAGCAACGCTGATGCGCCGCGCAAGGCCTCTTCGTCGAGCCAGCCACCCAAGAAGGCCACCATGCGGCGGTTGGCATGCTCACCCATCACGTCGGGCTCGATAGCTCCCCACACGCGGTGGAGCTTCTGCAGCGCGAGCCGGAAGGCGGACGACGGATGTGCCGCCATGTAGCGGAGGGCCATTTGCCCGTAGGCGCGGGTTTCGTCTGTCACCACGAGGCCTTGAGCTTGGTAATCATGGAGCAGTTGCCAGAACTCTTCCGGCTGCGGGTACGCCATGATGCCACCCGTCGCCTGAGGGTTATTGCCGGTCCAGAGCGTGAGCCCGCCGGAAACCGTCGTCGGAACGAATTCTCCCCAGACGCGGAGGTTTCGGACCCCAAAGAGGGTGGATGGAAGCAGCGCGAGAATCCACAGCACGGTAATGAGCGAGAGCATCCACAGTGGGGACCGCGTCCGGGTTCGCGCGGCGCCAACACTGCTGCGCCGCTCTATGTACCAGATGTATCCCGTAGCGAGCGCCAAGAGCACCGCCATCTTGAGTTGCAGAAAGAGGGAGAAGCCGAGCATGATGCCCGCGCCGCCGAGCCAGAGGAGACGATGTTGGTTCTGGGAAGACGTATGTGCGTAGTTTATGAGGCACCAGACCGTGACGACGGTTCCCAGGGCGAGCCAAAGCTCGTAGGCGATCAGTTCCGCGCTATACAGCCACACCGGCGAGAGTAGTGCTACAGCGCCAGCCAGCCGAGCAGCGCGCATCCCGAACATCCGTCGGGTGATCAGCACCACGAAGACGGCGATGCCCACGGCGGGCACGATCTGTACGACCTTGGCGGCAAGCGGATGGATACCGGTCACAGCGTACACCGCCGCGAGGAGAAAAGCGTACGCAGAAGCGGTCATCGTGATGACGTAGGTGTGTCGGGTCAGCAAGCCCTCTTCGACCAACGCGCGGGCTGCAGTGTGGTAGCCCAGAGCGTCCGAGCCATCCGGTACCCAGGGGAAGAGCAGGACGTAGTAGACCTTGAGGACGACAGTAGTCGTCAGGATTAGGGCTAGGAGGTTCCAGGCATGGGTGTGCCGGGACCGACGACCGGTATCCCAAAGCCACAGGATTACACCACCCAGTAGCGGGAGCAGCACGACGGGTAAGAGCCAGGGCCGGACCGGATTACCCACCGGCCAGCCTTCGGGGATGGCGGCAAGCGCCACAGCCTCGATGGGTTGCGCGTCGCTGGGCCGCAGGAACAACGTCGTGTACGCATCGTCACCGATGACGCGCCGCCGGGCACCCTCATAGACGATCCACACCGTACCGTCGGGATCGCGGTAGACCGGCCCGGCACGCACGTCATTGCTACGCGGAATAACCATCAGGTCTTCGGGAGAAAGCGTCTCTACATCCTCCCAGCGGTAGCCGTAGTCCTCGAGTACCTGCAACGACGTAATCAAACGCTTGTATCTTCCCTCCAGCACATACACGTCGGGAGAGTTTTGGGCACGCAGCAACTGTCCCTCCGGGAATCCCCAGTGCTTTACCTGAGGTTCCTGAGCCTGCACCGGTACAGCCGACAAAACTGCCGCCACGACCATCCCGAGAGCCAAGCCCAGCACAACCAGCCGTCTAATCGTGCGCCAAGCCACCGAGCTTCTAATAAAGCGAGTCACTGCCGTTCGACCCCAAGACCATCGGTCGTGTCGTCAGTCATTGTTCTCCGACTGGGTGTCCTCTTCACCATGGGCATCGCGCTGTCGAACGCCATAGACGAAGACGCCAGCGAGAGCCGCTAAGGACGTGCCACCGAGCCATGCGGCCGGAGTGGTGGCACCGAGAAAGGCGAGGATAACCGCTGTCACGAGGACGCCGAATACCACTCCGGCGCCGGCCACGATGCCGCTCATCTCCCGCTGGTGGGTTAGACGCAACTCTTCACCATCCAGTGCTCGGTCGGCCTCACTCTCAGCCCGCTTCAGTGTCCGATCCGCTTCACTCTCGTCGCGCTTCAGCGCCCGGTCGGCATTGCTTTCGTCCCGCTCCATCTTCTGCCGATGCTCGGCCTGACGTTCTGCCATGCTGAGGATGCGTTCAGCCGCACCTGGAAGGATCTCTTCATATTGGGCCAACATCTCAGGTGGAGGAAGTGGGCCGCTAAGAGCGGTGAACTCGGTCATCAAGGTCGCCGGGGATGCCGCCTCTTCGTCTATACGTAACGCTGCTGGGACGGCTTTGGCCTGCTCCTCAAGTGCGGCCCGAGGAGCAGATTCCCGTTCTGCTGCATCCTGCTCACCAAGCGGGGGTGGTACCGCCGCTTCCGGCTGGTCGGGCGGTGGTGTTGCTGCGCCGGCCTCCATTTAGCTCTCCGCGTGTGCCTCGCGCGTCGCCGGCTCTGCCGCCTCGAATGAGGATATCGCTGTCCGCAAGTCGCCGCCGATTGCATCCCAGTCGGAGCGCAGCGCGGCCCCATCGGATGGGCGCTGGTCATGCTGCCGCGCTGCCCCATCGGTTGGCCGCTGGCCACGCGGTCGCGCGGCGCGGCGGCGGCGCGCCGCCGGACGAGTGTGCAGAGTCGTACCGAAATCCAGGAGACGGGCTGCGCCGGTCAGGGCTGCTGACCAGCGGCCACGATGCACAGGGCGGCGGCGCTTGGCGGCTCGGGCAACGGTGCGGGCACTGGGTAGTACGCTCCGCTCCGCATACGTCGGGAACCGCTCGTAGATTGCTTGAGTCAATTCTTGGAAAGTCTGACTCTGTGCCCACTGCACGATATAGCGGCAGTGGCGCACCGCGTCGGCGGGCAACTCCGGTTCCAGCGCTCGTGCCCGGGTTACCCCCATCGTGGTCAGGGAGAATATCCGCTTCGTCACCGGATGGCTGCGAATGATGACGAGACCCTGAGCGGCCTGCTCCTCGGCATCCCGATAGACCGCCGCGTCGAACGGACCGTAGTCGAAAGGTCGAAAGGTGTAGAAGTCGGCTCCTACGAGCTTGGCAAGGTCGTGCCCCACCAAAAAGAGCGACTTCTGGAGTTGCAAGGGGGACAACGGCTTCTTACCGGCAGCGGCCAGCACCAGCAGCAGCCAGTCTTGGCGCGTCATCACCCGGCCTCCTCCCTCCAGAGCCTAGTATACCGCCGGCTGTCCCCACGTGCTTCCGCTGTATCCCCGTCCGGTCTTAGGGAGGCACGGACAGTGATCCCTATTCTGCAAGTACCCCACATCTTGTGGCGTGGTCCATACGCATTGGTATTAGGCGCCTCGGCCGTAATATAGTTGGGCCGGGTTGCGGAAATTGTCCGGCTGGAAATGATCCGGCAGCGTGGCCGGCAGCTCTTGGCCGAGAAAGTCTTCGAGCCGGTGGCGGTACGTTCGCACTACGTCGGGGTGATGTGCGGCCACGCTGCGATTCTCGTCGGGATCGGCAGCAAGATCGTAGAGCCTGGTATCGGCCTCCGGGCACTCGAAGTTGACGATATAGCTCCACCGCCTACTCCGCACGCTGGCGTAGCTCCCCCAGCCGGTGATGGCAACGTCCCGGTTGGCACAGGCGGCGGCGAGCGTCGCCGCCGGTACATGCTCGCCCGCAGCCGCCCGCACCAGCGGCCACACACTGCGCCCTACCAGTGCGGTCGCCGCGTCCGTGTACTCCGGCGCGGGTATATCGAGCAGGTCCAGTATCGTCGGGAAGAGGTCGTGGCCCTGGACGAATGCAGTGACCTCGTGCCCGGCGCCGACACCGCTCGGATGGCGTATGAGCCAGTTGAGCTGCGTGTTGTAGGGATGAAGCGCCGCTGCGTTCTTGCCGAACCGTCCGTGGTCGAGGAGTTCCGTCCCGTGGTCCGAGGTGAACAGAATCACCGTGTCTTGGAGGTGGTCAAGATCGGCGATGGTATTGAGCAACCGCCCGATCCATTCGTCCAGGTAGGTAATCTCGCCGTAGTAGAGTGCCTTGATCCGCTCTTTCTCGTGATCGGAGGCTACTTGAGGCGCCGCGTGAGGCATGATGAACTCCGTACCCGCGAAGTCCGGACAATAGCGGTCCGCGTAGGCACGCGGTGGGTCCCAGGGCTCGTGCGGATCGAAAGCCTCCAGCCACAGCAGGAACGGCCCATCGTCGTGATTGGCCCGTAGCCACTCGATCCCCCGGCGAAAGACGGTTCCGGAGGTCAGGGGGTCCACTTGGGCAAAGGCACGCTTGTTCAACAGGTACTGAACGAGCGTGACGTGTGCCCGCGGATCGAGTGGTCCCGGCACGTAGTGACCAAGCTCGTCGCGGATGAGATCGAGGCTGCCACTTTGCCAGTTGTCGTTCTCCTGGCCGCGAATGAATTCCCAGTTGAGCCAGCCGCGGGTGAAGTTCATGGTTGCCTTGAAGAGGTGAAAAACGTCGGCAATCAAGGCCGTCTTGTAACCACGCGCCAGCAGCAGCTCTGCCAGCGTGGTCTGTTCCGGGGGAATCCGGTGCCACCCCCGGTTGCCGGTGTAGAGGCCGTGCGTGTCGAAGGGATAGCGCCAGGGAAAGGAGCGCACGCCGGTCATGAGGGCGCGTCGCACGGGCACCGTCGGCTCGCCCTCGCCAAAGGCAGCGCTGAAGCTCACGCTGTCGCGCCGCAGCGCGTCGAGGTTGGGTATGTACACGCGGGTGCTGCCGAGATGGTGGACTATGTCGTAGCGCAGCGTATCGAGCACCATCACGACCACGTTCATGGGCTGGTCCTCCCCTGCACTGGTTTAGCCCCCGGCGAATGGAGCAGTGCCGGCGTTATGCCTCTGCTGGCCGCACGTTGGGTTCGTGGCTGGGATGGGACCTACGACCACACGAAGGTCGCGGCGCCGGTCGCGGCCGTCTCCAGGAGCCGCAGCGCTTCCGGTGCTCTGTCGACCGATTGGAAGCGGTGCGTAATCAAGCGGTCTACCGGAAGCCGTTTGCGCTGAATCAACTCCATCAGCGGCGCAAACGCGGTGATGGGCGCCACGTTCGAGGCGTGGATGGTCAGCTGCTTGTTGATGAGCTGGATCAGGTTCACGCTTGGCGTGTGGCTGCCCATACCGACGATGCAGCCGCGCCCCCCACGTCGCAGGGCACCGATCAACTGCTGCTGCGCCGCCACCGCTCCCGAGGCCTCGACCCCGGCATCGGCACCCTCGCCGTCCGTCAGCGCCAGCACGCGGTCCAGCACGTCCTCTTCCGCCGCGTTGATCGTGGCACTGGCCCCGAACTCCCTCGCCAGCGCGAGCCGCGGCGCCGACAGGTCCACGGCCAGCACATCCGCGCCCATCGCGTGGGCGAGGAGCACCGTCGCCAGTCCGACCGGGCCTACTCCGAAGACGATCAGCCGTTCGGGACCGTGCGGCGCCAGGCGCGTGAGGCCCTGGTACGCGGTGCAGAGCGTACAGGCCAGCAGGGTTCCGACTTCCAGACTCAACGTCGGCGGTAGCGGCAGACAGTTGCGGTCGTTGGTCAGTAGCAGGTCGGTGAAGGCGCCGTCGGTCGAGGCGCCGTGGCACTGCATCTGCGCGCACCACATCACGTAGCCGGCGTGACAGTGGCGGCAGGTGCCGCAGCCGAGGTACTGGTAGACGCTTACGCGGTCACCGGGGGCGACGTTCGACACGTTGGGACCAACTGCTGCGACCACGCCGGCCGGCGCGTGACCGCGGATGATCGGATACGCCGGGAGGGCCGCGGCCGGCAGGTGGTACGTGTGTACGTCCGTGCCACACAGCGCCGCGGCCCGCATAGCGACGAGCACCTGCCCCGGTCCGGGCGCCGGTGGCTCCGGCGCCTCCCGCACGTCCACTTGCCCGTCGCCAGGGAAATACACGGCACGCATCACCTATACCCCCTTGACCGAGCATATCGCCTCGATCATCGGTCCTGATCCACGAGGCGCAGCTGCCGGAGGGCCGCGCCATCCGTGGGCACCTCCAGCGATAACCCGGGGTCCGCCAGCGCCTGCGTATCCAGACGTACACCCGGCTTGCCGGACACCGGATCGTGCAGCTCGAACGTTGCGCCCGGCCGCAGGCCGCGCAGTTGCAGCGGCGGCAGGGGTGGCCCGTCGGGCATACGATAAGCCAGTACCGCGGCCGCGGTGCCGTCACGGGCAACGAACGCCACCGCTTCACCGTCCTCCGGCCGCTGCGGCGCCGGCGTGAGCGGATAGCAGTCCTGCGTCAGCAGCCAGCGCACCTGCTTGTAGATTTCGACCAGCGCGGCGACTCGCCGGGTCAGGCGCGGCGACCAAGAGGCAATATCGCCATCGAAGCTCAAGGCGCCGGCCATGCGGCTCAACACGTCGCGGTCACTGACGTTGCCGTCTCCCTCGTTCCGGTTCACCGGCACGGCGCTGTTAGCCAGGTGGCTGGGCAGGAGGCGGGCAAACCCGACCTGCATGGCGCGGCAGATATGCCGGTCAACGGTATGGTCGGAAAACCAGGCTGCTTGGGCGCGCCGCAGCATCCCCAAGTCCACCCGGCGCCCACCGCCGGCGCAGGTCTCGATCACCAGGTCAGGGTACCGGGCCACCAGCGTATCCAGTACGCGGTACAACCCCTCCAGGTGGCGGAAGGCGATCTTGCCTGTCGGATCGGCCGCGGTCCAGTACGGCGCGGGGCCGAAGTTATAGTCCCACCGTATCCATTTCAGGCCCAGTCGCTCTACCCAGTCGCCGATGACGGCAATGACCCGCTCCTGCGCCGCCGGCACACCGAGGTTGAGGTGCTTGAAGTCGGGGCCAGGTCCCCCGACCGGCGTGCCACCCGGCGACGAAACGGGAGTCCTCCCCGGCTCGATCACCGCCCCGGTCACGTGTTGCCGGTGGATGAAGTCCTCGTCCACGCTGAGGTACCAGTCCGGGTGCTCGTTGGCCCAGCGGCTGCTGACGTGTGCGCGCTCGATGTCGAACCAGAGACCCAGTGCCAGCCCCTTTGCGGTCACGTAGTCGGCCAGCGATTCCAGCCCCTGCGGGAACTTTCGCGTGTCTACGTGTTCCCAGTTCCCCACACCCAGGCGGAACGGACCGCGTCCATCCGGAGGGCCACAGCCGTCGTACCACCCGGCATCCACCACAAAGTATTCGAGGCCCAGCTCGGCCGCCCGATCCACCTGCCGCCGGAGGAAGGTCTCGTCGAAGTCGGTCGCCACGCCAAAGAAGGAGTCATACGAGAGCGTCGGCAGCGCCGGCTTCCCGCCGAGGCCAGGACACACAACGTCGTAGAGATAGCGGCGACAGGCATTTCCCCCGGCGATCATGTCGCCGCTGTAGCCGATCAGGTGTACCGCTGGCAGCGCGAGCGTCTCCCCCGGCGCCAGCACCAAATCGTCTCCCGGCACGCCGGCCCAGAGCATTGCCCCGGTGGGATGCGCGCGCACCTCCTGGTACCAGGGGCCGGACCATTCCATTGCGCTAATCACCCCGCCGCCCGTACCGGGCACCGACCCGGTATCGGCGTGTAGCTGCAAGAACGGGAGGTCGCGGTTCGACGAGCGCCCATCGGGGGCAGACTCGATGATGAATGGGTCACTGATGGAGGACCGTAGCACTACCTCGCGCTCGCGGTAGGCAGACGGCGGGTACGACCCGTGCGTGACGCCACCGCCCAGCGTCCGCAGCCGTAGGGAGGTAAGCTCCAAGCCGGACCACAGCAGCACTAGCGGTTGGATGGCGCTCAATGGCAGTGAGGTTGTCGTGTCCTGCTGGGACAAGGTCACCTGGACGGTGGCCGTCCGGTGGGCGGGCATTCGCACGATGCGCTGGGTGGCGCGCAGCCCGGACTCGTGCCGCCAGCGCAGAACGACCGCTTCATCCCCGATCTCCGGCGTACCGTCCGGCTCCCAGGTCAGCGCCGTGCCGTCCGTATGGACGAGCCAGCCGGGCCCCTCTGCGAGCGCGGCGAGCAACACGTCGGGCAGCAGCCCGGTCAGGTGGCTGTGGAGCGACGTATTCCTGGATCGCGTCCAGGACCGGCTCTGCCCTGTCTGCATGGTCACTTGCTCCTGGTGGGCACTAGATTCCCAGCGCGTCTTGGAGATACTGCCGGCTGACCGCAGCGGCCTCCGCCGGCGGCAGTGTCGTGCGGTCCTGCTCGTAGACGACCCATGGCAGGTTGAGCGGGCGGAGCACCTCCCAAATGCCGGGGAAGTCCACCTCCCCGTCGCCCAACTCCGCGAACTCCGCCTCCGTCATGAGGGTTGTGTATCGCTCCGGACTGAGGTCCAGCCCGCCCGCCAGGATGCCCGGGCGTCGCGGCTCCGGCCCGATGTACCGGAGGTCCTTGAGATGCACGTAGCCGATCCGGTCGCGGTATTGCCGGAGGAACTGCACCGGGTCGCGGCCGCCGTGCTGTACCCAGAACACGTCAATGCAGGCCTTGACCACGTCCGGGTCGGTGAGCGCATACAGCCGCTCCAGCCCGGTCACGCCGTCGTACTCCTGAAATTCCCAGGAGTGGTTGTGATAGCAGAACGTGATCCCGGCGGCGCGACAGCGCGCTCCCAGGTGATTGAAGAGGTCCGCAGCCGCCTCGTAGGCCCGCAGCCCCTCGGTCTCGTGGTCGCCGGCGCCCGACACCATGATGAATTTGCTGCCTACCCCTTGCGCGTAGTCCAGCACCTGGTCTACGCCCTCCACGCATTGGTGGTAGCCGATGGCCAGACTCCATTGCACCAGCCCAAACTCGGCGAGCGCGGTACGCACGGCCGCCGCGTTGCCTTCCTGGAGGATGTGCGCCTCAATCCCGTCAAACCCAGCCTCGCGCACATCGGCCAGCACGTCGCGCAGGTCTTCCTCCCCGCGCTGGCCGAACACGATCAACTGGCAGCCAACCTGCGGTTGCGCCGGTGGCGTGCCGGGCGGTGTAGCGCTCCTTCGTGCCGCCGTCATCGCGCACCTCCCTCCAGACAACCGCCAGGGTTGCCCCTACAGTAGCCGCCCGCCTCCGCCGCACTGCCCCGGTGCTATCAGGGCAGGCCCAACGCCTCCACCGCCCGGTGCAGATTGGATTCCAGTGGCCCTGCCTGGACGGCCGCTACGCTCTCCTCGATCTCGGCCGGTGTTGCCGCCCCAACGAGGATGGTGGCAATGCTTTGGTCGGCCACCAGATACCGGAGGGTCAGCGTAGTCAACGAGAGGCCGCTCTCCTGTTGGAGCGGGATGAGGCGTGCCACGCGGCGCTGCATCTCCGGCGTCATCCAGTCCGGCCAGCGCGGCGGTGTCTGGAGCCATTCCGGGCGGATCACCACCAGCCGGCCCTGCCGGAAGACGCCGCCCAGCAGCACCGCGACGCCGCGCTCGCCGGCAGCGGGCAGAAGCTGGCGACGGATGCCGCGGTCGATCACGCCGTAGTTGAAGGCGCTCAAGCAGGTGTCCACGTCTGCTGCGCGCAGGATATGTGCCAGTTGGTCAGGACTATTGCCGGTGATACCGATGTAGCGGCAGTGACCGGCGGCTTGCACTGCCCGGAGCACCTGCATCACCGGTGCGTTCGCCACGTCGTACTCGGTCTCCAGGTCCACGAGCGGGCTGTCGCTCGGCTCGTCGGACCACCAGTGGTGCTGGTCAGCTTCGTGAACCATGAGCACGTCCACGCTGTCGCGGCGCAAGAGCCGTAAGTTTTCCTCGAACTGGGTGTGTAGGGCATCGGGCGAGCGATAGCGGCTCGGCTGCGCCAGATGGCCCAGCTTGGTCGCCAGCAGGTGTGGCTCCTGGCGTCCCTCCAGGGCCACACCGAGAATGGCCTGCGCGAGTCCCCGGCTGTAGAGCGGGGCGGTGTCAAGGTAGTTGATCCCAAGCTCCAACGCGCGATGGACCGTTGCCACGCCGTCGGCAAAGGACACGCGCGGCAAGCCAACACTGCCCAAGCTGATGGCGGTCACCTGCTCGCCGGTCCGTCCGAAGGGCCGCTGCTCCAGCCGGCTCATCGCCATGTCTGCCTCGTGCTAATCCAGGGTAGGTAAACGAGTGGAACACGCCACCGTAGGGGCACGGCATGCCGTGCCCCTACCCCGGGTGCCAAGCGCGTGGGCACCCTCCAGGAACCAATACTTACCCCAGTCAGCGTGCTGATCCAGGGGGAGAGCAACACCCCCTGCAAGCAGTTCATCCGGTGCTTACAGCCGGGGCCGGGGGCGGTTGAGGATGTTAACGGCTATGCGCGTCAACTGCTGGACCCCTTGGTCCACCGAAAGCTCGCCCTTCCAGATCGAGTGGGCGCCCGCGGTGAGCTGGCTGTGGAACTGCGACACCCACAGGTTGGCAGGATACTCCAGTGGGTGAGCCGAGAGCAACGTATCGTGCCACGAGCGGTGCGCTTCCGTCGCTGTCAGCTTCGGGTCGGTCCACACGTCGGGCCGCGAGCTGGGAATCAGCCGGTGATCGTTGAGCATCAAGCCGCCTTCCTTCGAGGAGTGCAGCTTGTGCAGCTCCCAGGCGGCGTCGGGGAACTCGCTCCGCCTGGCAATCGGGATCGCGTCGGTCTGCAACATGCCCCCGTTCGTACCTCCGCGCCCCTTCGGAAGCTGGGTCACGCCCCAGTTGAAGTCCCAGGCCTGGGAGCCCCACCAGCCCCAGTAGCCGTTCGCCCACATGGCCAACGTGCTCTGCGGCAGATAGCCCGCGGAGCTACCGCCCCAGGACCATTCCGGCGGTAGGACGGTACGGTAGCGGTGGAACCAGTCGTAGACGCGCTGGATGGCGTCCCGCACAACCCCTTCGTTGAACATGGACTGCGTGCGCTCTTTGTTCAGCGCGCTGCCGCCGGCGGCCCAAATGTCCTGCAGGAAACCGTTGTAGTACCCGGTCAAGGGCCGGTAGCCCCACTGCTGGTCCGCAGCCTCGCCCGACTCGCCCCGCTTCGTCAGCTGTTGGGCCGTTTCGAGCATCTTGTCCTGGGTCCAGCTCTCGTTCGGGTACTCGAGACCGGCCTCGTCGAACTTGTCCTTGTTGTAGTAGAGGCCGGTGATCGAAGGGTGCGACCACAGCGGCAGCGCCCAGAGGATGCCGTCCTCACGCATCGTCTCGACGGCCGCCGGGTACCAGTCGTCCATACTGATGTTGTCCCGCTTGGCGTAAGCGTCGAGCGGCAGCCATACGTCGTAGGCCACAAAGTCGTACAGGTTGCCGATGCTCGCCGTCCACATCAGGTCCGGTTCCGTGCCAGCGGCGGTTTGGATCAGCATCTTCGACTCGTGGCCGCCCGCGGTAGGCTCGGTGTTCACCTCCACGTTGGGGTTGCGCTCCCGGAATACCTTGGTGATGGCCTCGAACCCCTTCTCCTCAGGTCCAGCACGGAACATGAACCGGATGGACCCCTGCGCTTGGCCGGCCGCCGGTGCCGGGCCGGGAGCCTTGGCCGGCGCATGATCCGTCCGGAACTGCGGCGCCTGTACCTCGACGACCTTCTCGACAACGACCGGCCTATCAACGGTGACTACCTTCTCGACGACCACCGGCTTCTCGACGGTGACCACCTTCTCCTGCACGATGGTCTGCGTCTGACCTGCTGCCCCGGCCGCACCCTTGGCGCCGGCGGCGCCGGTCGCGCCGCGCTCACCCTGGGCACCGGCAGGCCCGGCGGGCCCCGCCGGCCCCTGTACGTAGCGCACCTCGATTTCGCCACACGCCGCAAGCAGCGCGCCGCCGGCAAGTGCGCCGAACGTAAGCACTGAGGTCCGTCGGGTGAAGTGTCTCTTCGCTTTGGAACTCATGGTTTTCCCTCCTTGCTGTGTGCCACCTCACGAGTGGACTGTCCAGCCTAGCTGCGTGGCAACCCCTCGCCACGCCTGAGCGATTAAGCGATTAGTTGTCGACTCAACCTCCTTCCGTTTGCTGCCCTAACAGTTGGGCGATGTGCCGGCGCGTGTGTGTAATGTGGATTTCGACCGCCGCGACGGCAGCCGTCGGATCGCGCTGGCGGTAGGCCTCGAGAATGGCCCGATGCTCCTCATACGTGGCCCGCGGTCGTCGTCGGGCTGTTGTGTAGTACACTCGCGCAATCTGCACCCGGGCGCCCAATGTCTCGTACATCTCGGTAAGGCGCTCGTTGCCGGCGGCCCGCACCAAGACCGAATGGAACTCCTGATCCAGACGGCTAGCAGCTGGGTAGTCGTTGTAGACATCACTCCGAAACGTCCGCACGGCCGCGGCCAATAGTCCTTCCAGGTGCTTCAGCGCCGCGGCGCTCAGGCGGCTCACGCCGCGGCGAGTCGCGTGCAACTCTAGCGCCAACCGCAAGTCCAAGATGTCGTCAATCTCGCCCGGCTCCAACCGGGCAACCGTGGTCTCACCCCGCCCCTGCATCTGCACCAAGCCTTCGGCTTGGAGCCGGCGCAGGGCGTCGCGCACCGGGGTGACGCTGACGCCGAGGTGCTGCGCCACGCTGCGGATGGTCAGCGCCGTCCCCGGGGCCAACTCGCTCTGCAGGATTTTCTCTTTGAGCGCGTCGTAAATCCGCTCATCTAGCTGGCGCTGGTCCACCTCCAAGCCCACCAGCGGGTCCGCTGGCGGGGTGGCGAACTGCACGGCGGATGGAGACTCAGGTGTCGTCACCACTAAGGTCACCATTGATGCACGGAACCTGATGCATCACACTTTCGCCACCCAGTATAGAGCCGGCTCCCGGCGGAGTCAAGAGACGGGCGCGTCGGATTGCGGTGTGGATTCCGGTGGGGGCGCTCGTAGCAGGAGGCCCCGGCGGCCGAGCGCCCCGGCGCCGAGCAGGGCCAGGGCCAGCAGCGCGAGGGCCACGCCTAGCCCCAGTGCAACCAGCGCCAGCGGAATGACGATCACCGCCGTCGTGGTTGCGGCGATGAGCACGGGGATGTGTCCCAATCCACGCCAAGAGGGGTCGCGCCGCATCCGCTCCGCGCAACTGGTCAGCAAGATGCCGGTAAGCAGTGCTACGCCGCCACCAACGACGCCCGCGAGGAGGGGCGATACTCCCGGCCCGGCCAGCCCTACGGCCACGAGAGCGCCCGTGAGCGCACCGACCAACAGATCAACGCGCCGGACGAGTGATACGAGTGGTAGGCGACGCAGGCCGGCCGGGTCGCCGCCCCGGTGCCGTGCGCGGCGCGCGAGCGTGGTGTGCAGGAAGAGCAGGAGAGTATGGCCGGTCGCCGCCAGGAGCGATACCGGCAGCGTCAGGTCCGGGAGGTCCACACTGGCCTTGGTCAGCGCGCTACCGCCGCCGGCCAGCAGCAGCCAGATCGCCAGTCCGACGACATGCACGCGGGCCACGCGCCTATGCGCTCGCGCTAGGGCACGCGCTTTCCGCAGTGCGGCTGGGGATGGCGGGGGCAGCGCCGGAGCGGGATTCCGGGAGCGTCGCCTGATGAGCTTCCCTAGCACCAGGTCCAGGGGCAGCGCCAGACCTGCCACCGCGACCACGGCGATCAGTACCGGCGGTGACGGTGTGCCCAACCCGGGCAGGGAGAAGCCCAGATACGTTGCCAGCGCCGCCACCAGAAAGAGCGTCGCGTAGGGGTTCAGACCCGCTGCCACCGCCGCCAGCAGCGCCATACCCATATCCCGGTGCCTCCGCCCGCATTAAGTCATTTTCCGGTCCGACTTGCCAGCGCCCCAGCCGGCCACCTACATGTAAGGTGAACCTCCCGCATGGTTGCAGTGTCTTAGCAGGTAGAGCGTGCGTGATGCAGGACGAGCGAGAAGTGGTCCGCAAGGTTGGGGCTGGCGATGTGTGCGCGTTTGAGGCGCTCTTCGCTCGCTATCACGAGCCGATCCGCCGGCATGTGCGTCGGGTCGTCCGGGACCCGGCCACTGCCGAGGACCTGACTCAGGAGGTGTTCGAGCGCGTCTGGACCCGTGCCGGACAGTGGAACGGGCGCGGCACGTTCCAGGCCTGGCTATTCCGTGTAGCCACCAACTTGGCGCTCAACCAGCTGCGCTCGCAGCGCCGGCGTCCTCAAGCGCCGCTGCCGCGACGAGAGGTAGAGCCGGCCGTGTCGGCCGACGAGCCTCCCGAGGCCTGGCTGGTGGACCCGGCGGCCGTAGACCCCAGCGAAGCGGCCGAGCGCGGCGCTGACCGTGACCGGTTACGGCGGCTGCTCACGGATTTGCCTGGGGATAAGCGCCGGGTCCTGGAGCTTGTCCATGTCGCCGATATGGACCTCGCCACCGTAGCCGAGGTTCTAGGCATACCGGTCGGCACCGTGAAGTCGCGCCTGTACTACGCACGCAAACGGCTCGCGCAGGCCTGGCGCGAGCTAGACGATGATGACTGGGAGGAGTAGCGATGATGCAAACGCTGGCCACGCTGTTGCGAGACGCTCCCTGGCACAAGGAGTCATTCGAAGTTCTCATCCACGAACGCTTGCCACAACTGCTCGGTGAGCGGTTGCCGCTCGTCGCCTACAGCGCCGAGGCCACCGGCGAAGCTGCGTACACCGTCCATGTTGCGCTGGCCGGGCCGGCGGGCGTGGTCCAGGGCAGGTATCGAGACGTACCCGGACCGAATGCCCAAGGGGTAATCCCGATTGACGGCACCCGACGGGTGGTCATGCCGGTGGCGACGGACCGGGACCTCGCTACCGCCCGGATCAAGTGTGTCGGCGATCAACTCTTCGACTTCATTGCCGCTCGGTTAGGGCAGGCGCCGGATGATCTCGTGTGGGACGAGGCGCTGCTGGCGACCTGGTTCCCGCTCAACGACTGGGTCACTGAGTTCCTAAGCTCTTGGCCGTATACGCCGCCTACACCGCCGTTCGACGAGGGGAACTGGCTTGAGCGTTGGGCAGTCCTGCGGCGCCTGGCTATTCCGCAGCACGAGCGCGTCTTTGCTCCGGGCGATGCGGGCCGTACCTGTCCATTTATGATGCCGGAAGGTCCGAACATCTACCGCCTCCGCACCATCGCTAGGGGCGCAGCGGTCCGCGACGGCCGGATCGTCGTAGTGGACGAGCGACCGGAGGCCGGTCTGAGCACGGTAACTGCGCTCATCCCCTTCCTGGAGCACAATGACCCTAGCCGGCTGCTCATGGGCAGTAACATGCTGCGCCAGTGGATCGCTCCGCCCGACCCGGAACCGGCCCTCGTGCAGACCGGGAACGAGCCGGCGGAGCGCAAGGGGTGGCTAGGGCGCAATCTCCTCACCGCCTACGTCTCGTGGGGGCCGGATACACACGCCTACGGCATTGCGCTCAGTGAGTCTGCTGCCCGCCGGCTCGGGTATCCCGGCCCGGTGGCGCCGGGAGACAAGTTGAGCAATCGGCACGGCACGAAAGGCGTCGTCGCTCGCATCCTCCCGGACGATGACATGCCGCACCTCGCCGACGGCACCCCCGTCGAGCTTGTCTACAGCTTCCTCCGCAGCCACACCACGTTGGAGTTTGGCGACATCCGTGAAGCGATGTTGAGCCGCGTTGCCCGCGCTGCCGGCGCTCCGGTCATCGTCCCGCCTTACCAGGCGCCGAGCGAGCAGGAGCTGTGCGACCGCCTAGCGGCGGCCGGCCTCCCGCCCTCCGGGATGGAGACGCTGACGCGCGGCAAAGGCGGACCACCATTGGCTCGTCCGAGCACAGTCGGCTGGGTCTATTGGGGCCGGCTCATCCATCTGGCCGCAGGCAAGCTCGCCGCAGTAGCAGGTGGTTCGGAGGGCCGGAGCAGCGATCAACCGGCACCACCAAACGGAGACCTGGCCCCACGGCCGCAACGGCAGGGTGAGATGGAGTATTGGGCCTACCGCGATGCCGGCGCGTTCGAGAATATCGCCGAGTGCTACAACACGCGGTCGGCTGCGCGGGACGACGCTGCGTCGCTGGCAGCCCGCCTCACGGCCGGAGACGTCCCACAGTCCGGTCCACCCAGCCCGCTGTTTACCCAGCTTGCCCGGCGACTATCCGCCGCGGGCATCCGCGCGGAAGCTCGGGCTGGCCGTTTGCGCTTTGCCTGGGGCCAGCCCGAGGGGGAGGTACTGGCCCTGGCCCAGCCGGCCCCGCATCCGTGGTGGCCGGAGCGAGCGCTGTCCGCCGTTGGCGCCCGTCCCGATCTGGCGAGCTATCGGGCGCTGGTCGAAACGAACGACCGCGTCGCCCGGTTTGTAGCCGATGGCGTGCCGCAACGTCTCATGGACCGAGCCGTGGCGCAGCTTACGAGCCAAGTCGCCACCTACTTTGATGATCTGCTCACCAACCGGCACCTCTGGATCAATGGACGCCCCCTGTTCAGCGGCCGCGCCGTCGTCGCGCCGGGCGCTGACCTCCGTCTGGATCAGGTCGGTCTCCCCGCTGAGATCGCCTGGACGCTGTTCGGTCCGCTGGTGGCCCGCGAGCTGGGGAACGGCGATGACGTGCTCGCCCGCACGGCGCGCGCAGCCAACGCGCTCGATGCCCTCATGGAGCGGTCCTGGGTCATCATCAATCGAGCGCCTACGTTGACGCCTACCTGCCTGCTCGCGTTCTACCCGGTACGACTCCCGGAGCCGGTGATTCGCCTGCATCCCCTGGCGTGTCCGCTCCTTAACGCCGACTTCGACGGTGATACCGCCTCGGTGTTCCTGCCGATCACGGCGGCGGCCCAGCGTGAAGCGGGGGAGCATCTGTCGGTGGCCGGTCACCTGGTGCGCGATCCGGCGGTGCTCGAATCGCTGTTGCCGACGCAGGCGGCGCTGTGGGGTCTCGCCGACCTCAGTCGCTCCGCCGAGGGGCAAGACGAAATCGCCAGGCTGACCGGCGCGGACGTTGCAGCGCCCGAAGGCATCGTGACGCGCGAGGCGTTGCTGGCAACCATGCAAGCGGTGCAGGAGGAGCAGGGCGTGGCTCAGACGCTCGATGCACTCGAACGCCTGATGCGGCGCGGGTTTGCGGTCGCGGCCGCGTCAGGCGCCTCGATCAGCCCCTTCATCGGTGCGAGTATCGCGCGTCCACCGGCCCCTACGGATGCGGCCAGCGAGTCGTGGGATCGCTACGCCGAGGCGCTGCAAGAGCGTCTGGCTGGTGGCCGGGATTACGAGGACGACAGCCTCGGCCCGCAGCTGTTGGCCGTCAAGAGCGGTACGCACGGGGATATGGCACAGTTGGGGCGGCTCGTCGGCTCCCCGGGCAGCGTGGCTGCGGTCAATGGCCAGACAACGGCAATCCGTCGCGGTCTCGCGGAGGGACTGACGCGGGCAGAGGGGTACGCTCTCGCCGTCGAGCAGCTTGAAGGGATCGGGCGCGTGGCGAGCAGTTGGAGCTGGGCAGACTTGTACACGGGTAGCCACGCTCACCTGCGCGAGACCTACAAAGACTCACCAGGCTTTACGGTGCTCGCACGAGCCATGCGTGCGACGTGGCCGGGGCCGGTCTTCGCCCATGCAGCCGCGACCGGGGAGACCGACCCGCTGACCGATGTCAACAGCCGGGTCTTCGTGGGGCTGCCAGTGCCGTAGGGGCGTCCCTTGTGGGTGCCCTGGACCTACGGTCGCAGTAGCGCGGCGAGCGTGGTCGGTGCGAGGGCGGTCCAGGGCGAGTGGGTATCGCCGAGCGCGCCCATCAGCCTCTGCCCTAGCTCCGGCCGACGGCGCAGGCGTCGGAGCGCATATTCCAGCAGGGGCGGGTAGGCGATGAACACCTGCACGAGCAGACAGAGCGCCTCCTTGGGGCGGAAGGCGCGATGCCGCGCTCGACAGTAGACGGCGAGCGCGGCGTCGGCTGCGGCCGGGGTACGCAGCGCGGCGTCTGTCGCCGTGGCCGCAAGCTCGGCCCCGCGCAATGCCCGGTAAATCCCTTCGCCGGTGAACGGGTCGAGGAACCCAGCCGCGTCGCCGACGAGCAGATACCCCGGGCCGGCGGCGATCGGCACGCGGCGGCGCAGGGGGCCGGTCCCGAGCAGCGGCTTGGTGCGTTGCGCGCGAGCCAGACGACTCCCCAGAGCGGGAAATTGCGCCAGCTCGTGCCAGAACAAGGCCTCGATGTCCTTGCCCCGCTGCCGCACCGCCCGACCGGGCAGGACCAGCGCGACGTTCACCCGACCGCCCGGTAGCGGCGCCAGCCCCACGTAGGCGCCGGACCGCACGTGCATCTCGCCGTAGCTCGCCAGCGCACCCAGACCGTCAATGTGCTCGCAATGCGTCACCAGCCCGGTTCGCTGCGGCCACCACCCCGGCCGGATGGCGTCGGTGTGCCGCGCCACCGTGGAGTGCAGCCCGTCGGCACCCACGACCAGTCGCGCCGCGACCTGCCGTGCCAGGCTACTCCCCGTTGCCGCGCTGACGCCGCTGATCCGCTGCCCTTCCCGCAGCAGATCGTGAACGCGCGTGCCCTCCCAGACGGTCGCCCCACGCCGTCGCGCGAAATCGAGCAAGGCCTGATCGAATTGTGGTCGCGGGAGTGCCAGCGCCTGGCCGCGGGGATACGTGCCGGCAAAGCGCTCGCCAGACGGTCCGATGAGCTGCATCCCGCGTAAGCGGCGCGGCCGGAGCGCCTGTACCAATTCCCACGCGCCGAGGCGCCGCAGCACGATCTCTACGCCGGGGCTGGCGAACTCGGCGCACGGCTTGTCGCGCGGAAACCGCGCTTTGTCAATCACCAGCACGCGCCAATCACGAGCCGCCAGCAGCGCCGCCGTCGCCGCGCCGGCCGGGCCCCCGCCGACCACCACGACATCCCACGACTGATCCCGGCTCATTGCCTGGTGCTCGGCGCTCTCGGACGGTCCCAACTGAGGGCGAGGCGAAAGGGGGTGTGAGCGCGGACGACGGCACCGTGTAGCCCTGCTTGCTGCGCCAGCGCCGCCAACTCGGCCACGGTGTAGGCGCGCCGCACCGACAGCGGTCCGTCGTGCCGGGTCAGGCGGCTGCGAATAGCGACGTGGGCGACGAGCCACACGCCCGCCAGCGCCGGCCACGAGCGCTCCAAGTCGGTGACGATGACAGCACGGCGGGCCACACGCCCCATTTCGCGCAACAGCGCCACTACCCCGGGCGCGTCGAGGTGGTGCGCCGTCAGCGCGCAGAGCACGAAGTCGAACGACCGGGCGGCGAACGGCAGCACGCGGCCATCGCCTCGGACGAGCACGAGCGCCGGCGGCACACGGTTATTTATGTCAATCCAAGCCGCCGTCGTCTCGATCACACCGGCGCTGGGGTCTACGCCGACGGCCCAGCCCTGCTGCCCGTTTTCGGCAGCCCACGTGAGGAAGGCGGCCGGAAGATCGGCGCCGCCGGTGCCAATGTCGAGCAGCGTGACCCGGCTGTGTCGCGGGAGCGCGTGCAGGCGCGGCTCCAAGTAGCGACGGACGAGCGCCCGGCCACCGAACCAGTGATTGGCGCGGCGCAAGTCGGTGAGGTTACCGGCCAACGCCGCACTGGCCGGCGCCTCGTCGAGCAACTCCTGTCGTTCCGTTTCGCGGGCCGGGCGCCAACCGAGCCGCGGCCACTTGCTACGAGCGGACGTTGCCGGCATAGCGCCATGATGCCGGGGGCAGCGGACGCCATGCAACCGGCCCTGGATTGCGGCGCAGGCCGCAATGACGGGGGACGAGGGCCTCGCCCTCGACAGGAGCGCGGAAGCCTGATAGAACGGTGCCGATGCGTCTCGGCAAGCTCCCACCCGCACTCCTGGCCTCGCTGCTGGCAGACCTGCCGCAGGACGATCCGCGTGTCGTCGTCGGCCCGGGAGTCGGGGCCGATGCCGCGGTCATAGATGTGCTCGGTGCGGCCGGCGACGGACGATTGCTCGTTGCCAAGAGCGACCCGATCACGTTCGCTACCGACCGCATCGGCTGGTACACCGTCCACGTCAACGCCAATGACCTCGCGTGCCTGGGCGCGACGCCGCGCTGGCTGCTGGCGACGGCGCTCTTGCCGGAGCAGTGGGAAGAGGCCGACGTGCGGGGGCTGTTTGACGACCTCGGCACGACCTGTGCCGCGCTCGGCATCACCCTGGTCGGCGGGCATACCGAGATCACCGGCGGGCTGGACCGGCCCATCGTGTCGGCCTGCCTGCTCGGTGAAGTCAGCCGCGAGCGCCTGGTGCGGCCCGGCGGTGCCCGGCCGGGCGATACGATCCTGCTCACGGGCGGTGTAGCGATTGAGGGCTGCGCGGTGCTCGCGCACGAGGCCGGTGCGGCGCTCGCCGCCCGTGGCGTGTCCACCACCGTCCAACGCAGAGCGAGGGCGTTTCTGGACAAGCCGGGCATCAGCGTCGTCCCCGCGGCCAAGCTGGCACTCGACACCACCGGGCAGCACGTCCACGCGCTCCACGATCCTACCGAGGGCGGCCTGCTGACCGGCCTCGCCGAGTTGGCGGCGGCGGCCGGCGCCGGGCTGGAAGTGCAGGAAAAGGCCCTAGCCGCGGCGGTGCTGCCGGAATGTCGGGCCATCTGCGCCGCGCTGGCGCTTGACCCGCTCGGCTTGCTCGCTTCCGGGGCGCTGCTCGCCGCCGTTGCACCGTCCCACGCCGACCGGGTAACAGCGGCCTGGCGCGACGCCGGTGTCCCTGTCTTCCGCCTCGGGAGCATCGCCGCCGCGACCACCGGGCTACGGCTGCGCTCGCCTGAAGGAGCAAGCCGACCTTTGCCGACCATTGACCGCGACGAAATCGCCCGCTACTTCGAAGAAGGAGCCGCGGCATGACTGTCTCTCCGGAGCGTGGCGACCGGCCGGAAGTATCCTGGTGGTGGCGGGCCGCCCAGCGCGATCAGGAGATGGCCGGCACGCTCTTGACTGCCGGGTACTTGGAAGGCGCGGCTTTCCACGCTCAACAGGCGGCGGAGAAGGCACTCACGGCGCTCCTCACGGCGCGCGGCGATGTTGGGCGTACTCACGCCAGCGTTCATCTACTCACCGCCCTGCACGGCGCTGGTGTAGACATCCCGCCGGCGGTACATGCCGCGGCCAAGCGACTCGACCTACACTACATCAATGCCCGCTATCCCAACGGGGTTGGTGGTGCGCCGGAGGACTTCTACGATCAGGCGTTGGCAGAAGAGTTGTTAGCCTACATGGAGACGGTGCTAACGTTCGTCGCCGGGCATCTCGAATCATGAGCACACCAAAGCTATCATCGCTGCCAACTGCGGAGGTCTGGCGCGGCGCGGACGATACGACCGTGCTCCGGTGGGGGCGGGCCTATGTCGAGGCGCTGTCGTCCGAGCTACCCATCGCCGCGGCAGCGTTGTTCGGATCGCGGGCGCGGGGTAGCTCGCTACGCACCAGCGACGCCGACCTCGCCATCGTTTCGCCGGTGTTCGCAGCGTTGGGTCCGTTCGACCGGCTGGAGCGCGCCTATCAACCGGAGCGCTGGGTAGAGCTAGGAGCGAACGTTGATCTGGAAGTCGTGACATTTGCCCCGGACGAGCTGCTCCACCTCCAGCGGTCGCTCGCTTGGGACGTGCTGGACGATGGGATTGTCCTCGCAGACGATGGGACGTTCGCCGCGGCCCGCGCTCGCTTTGACGCCGCGCTTGCCGCCGGCGACTTACAACGCACGGCCTGGGGCTGGCGGTTCACGGACCGCGTCGGAGCGACGGATGCGAACGAGAAGGTGGTGTCCGGTGGCTAAGGGGTTCGCGGCGCTCCCGATTGCGGCGCGGCCCTCCAAGCCGCGCGAGCGTGGCTTGGTCGTGACGATTGATTGGGGTTTGGGCTTGGCGGAGCAGGCGGACCTCTTACGTATCGCCGGCGAGTACATTGACCTGGCCAAGATCGCCGTCGGTGTCTCGCGGCTGCTCGATGCCGGCCTGCTCCGCGAAAAGATCGCCCTCTATCGGGAACATGCGGTGGTGGCGTTCCCCGGCGGTCAGTTTCTGGAGTATGCGTTGGCACACGGCGCGACGGACACCTTCTTGGCGGAAGCGGGTGTCGCCGGCTACGAGGCCATCGAGGTCTCGGACAACCTCATCGAGATCAGCCTGGACGACAAGACGGCGTTGATCGCGCGGGCCGTGCAGGAGTTCGGCTTGCGGGTACTCGGTGAAGCGGGTAAGAAAGAAGGGTTGGCGCACACCGTCCCGCTGGTGGACGATGCGCGCGCGTGCCTGGCCGCCGGGGCCTGGAAGGTGATGCTGGAGGCGGCCGACGTGTTTCCCGCCGGCCAGGAGCCGCGGGCCGCCGTGCAGGATTTGCTGGCACAGGGCTTGCAACCGGCTGAGGCCATCTTCGAGCTGCCCGGTCACTGGATACCGGGCACCACCTATGCCGATCCGCCGCGCATCTATCGCCAACTCCTCGATGCGGTTGGTCCGGAGGTGAACGTGGCCAACATCATGCCGGATCGCGTCATCGAATACGAGACGATCCGCTGCGGCATCGGCGTCAACGCCGCCAGCGGTGCGGTCATCCGACCACCAGGTCCGTACAATCCGATAGCTGATAGCTGATTCGCCATGAACGAAGAGCGACCGAACGTCCTGCTCATCATGTGCGATCAGTTGCGTGCCGACAGCCTCGGCGCCGCCGGTCATCCGCTGGTCCGGACGCCGCACATTGATCGCTTGGCGGCCAGCGGCGTGCAGTTCACCCGCGCGTATACCGAGTCGCCGGTGTGTGTCCCGGCCCGGATTAATGCCCTCACCGGGCTGCACTCGTGGCAGGTCGGCGTCTACGACAACGGCCCGTCTCCCCCGCACACCGTCCCAACGCTCGGCACGCTGTTGACCGAGCAAGGCTACTTCACGCAGGCCGTCGGCAAAATGCACTTCAAGCCGCCACGCAACCACGGCGGGTTTCAACGGATGTGGCTGTCGGAGGAGATACCCCCGTACCGGCAAGACGACGAGTTTCTGCAATATCTCCAGGAGCAGGGCTACGGACACGTCGAGGAGCCGCACGGCCAGCGCCACGAGCTGTACTACCAGCCCCAGGTGTCCGTCTTGCCGGAGGAGCATCACACCACCGCGTGGACGGCCGACCGGACGGTGGACTTCATCGCCCGCAACCGCAACCGTCTATTCTTCTGCTTCACGTCGTTCATCAAGCCGCACCCGCCGTGGGACCCGCCGCACCCCTACGCAACAATGTACGACCCGGCGACGGTGCCCATGCCGGTCCGCCGGGCGTCCGAGCGGGAGCCGGTAGATACGCACCTGCTCGTGCAGAACCATGGCAAAGGCGTAGATGACCCGGATGACGACCTGATCCGGCTGATCCGTGCCCGCTACTACGGTCTCATCAGCCACATTGACCGGAACGTGGGTAAGATCATAAATGCGCTCGCCGAGCATGGTCTCACCGAGCGCACGCTCATCGTGTTCATCTCCGACCACGGCGATCTACTTGGCGACCATTACGCCTGGGGCAAGCGCTCGTTCTACGAGGGATCGGCGCGGGTGCCGTTCCTGGTAAACTGGCCGGGGCGGCTGCCCGCCGGCGAGACACGCGAGCACTTTGTCTCCGGGTGCGATCTGCTGCCGACGATTCTGTCCGCGGTCGGCGCCGCTGCCGCCATCCCTGCCAACGTTGAGGGGCAAGACCTGCTGCCGCTCTGCGCCGATGCGGCGACGCCGGGCCACGAGTCACTGGTGGGTCAGTTTGCCAGCGGTCGGCTGATGAAGCTGATGCTGCGCTGGGACGACTGGAAGTACTGCTACTTTGCCAACGGCGGGCGTCAGCAACTCTTCAACCTGCGCGACGATCCGCACGAGCTAGACGACCGGGCCGGCCAGCAGCCAGAGTTGTGTAGCCAAGCGCAGGAGCGGCTCGTGCGGTATTTCCGCGCCGCCGGGCATCGCGGCGCGCTCAACGACGCGGGCAGCGGGCTACGTGCCTACCCGTATGAGCGCTTGCCGCTCGGTCAGATCAACCGCCAGCACGCCATCTGGCCGCACAACGAGCCGGTATAGCTGCCACTGCCCGGCCATTCCCGCCTATTCCCGGTTTTCCTCGCGTGCGTGCAAATCCAGGGCGAGTGCCTAGGCACCACATTGCTGCCTAGGCGGCCATTGGTTATTCGGATTGCAGCCGGCGGAGCTGCTCGCGGAGCCGCTGGACTAGGGCTTCGGCGGCGGTCCGCGCCGCCGTCTCAGCGTCCAACTGGGCCTCGGCTTGCCGCAGATCGCGGAGATACCTACCCGCGGCCGGGTCGTAGAACCGGAGCTGACCGGTGTCCCAGTGTAGCTCCAGCCCCAGCACCGGACTGTAGCCGCGGATCACCCCGTCCGTGCCGGTGTCCAGCGGTAGTGGCTCATACTGGCCCTTGACCAAGCAGTCGCCGGACAGCGGCCGGTCGTGGTACTGGCCCCCGGTGCGGTCAAAGCGCCAGTATTCGGCCACGCCGTACTCGGCATAGATGGCGCGCATGGCGGTGTAGTCCCGCCGTCCCGTACTCTCCGAGGCCACTTCCAGCACGAAGTCCGGTGGCTTGCCGACCTCGCTAATCACATAGCCGTTGCGCTCGAAGATCGCGTCGGGGTCCACGCCAAACGCCACTACGCAATCGGGCTTGACCCAGCGGGAGCGGTCGCGGGTGTCGGAGCAGAGATAGCCGTCGCCACCGACGAATACGTCAGGGCGCCGGTGGAAGTAGGTGTCGAGGATTGAGTATGCCGTGGTGATGTAGGGAAGCTGTTGCATGGCATCGGGAGCCTTGGGTGGGTCGGGCAGCGGTGCCAGGCGCGCGGTCCCGCTGGGTGGTGGGGATGTGAGGGTGGTTGTGGCAGTCATCGGCAGCCTCATGCGGTGCAAGGACACACGGTCACGGGGCCAGTATACCCGGAAATCGCAGCGTGCCGCGGATGCCGCGGTGGCATACCCATGCCACCACCCGGCAACGCCTGCTAACTCTTCGCGGGGCTGACGGCGGAGGCGCCCCGTTTCGTCAGCGTTTCGGGCACGAGGAAGGTGAGCACACCGGCTGAGGCCAAGCCGACGCCGGCCAGTACCCACGCGCCGACGGACAGTCCGAGTAAGTCCGCCAGGTTGCCTACGACCAGGGGGGCACCGGCATTGCCGGTGTCGCCGATCAGGCGCCACACACCGAGGAACTCGCCCGATGAGCCGGGCGGCGCGAGGTCGGCGCCGAGTGTCATCATCGCGCCGGAGCCAAGACCGTTGCCGAAGCCCAGGATGGCCGTCGCGGCCAACAGGCCGAGGTAGTCGGTTGCTAGGGGCAGTACCGCCATCCCCAGCCCCATCACGACGAACGACGGCACGGAGGCGAACTTGCGCCCGAAGCGATCCATCACCAGGCCGGCCGGGATAAACAGGGACATGTCAATCGCCGACGAGATGCTAACAATCGTTCCGACTGCGGCCACGTCGAGGCCAAGGACGCTGGCGCCATAGAGGGGCACGATGACTTGCCGGCCCTGGCGGATCATCTGCGCGCAGACCTGGGCAGTCCCGGCCGTGGCGAAGCTGCGGCGGTGCTGCCGCACGAGATCGGCGACGTGTCCCAGGTGCGAGGTGCGGTGGACTGCCCCAACCGGCGCCGGCGGCTCGACCACCCAGAGGAGGGTGATTAGCGCGGCGGTCAGGTCGAGCGCGCCCGCGACGATGAAGGCCGTCTCTAGTCCGAACTCGCGGCCGACCAGACCACCGAGCGCCGGGCCAATAAACATCCCGATGCGGGTCGTCCCGCCGAACGCCGAGATCGCCCGGCCCCGGTCGTGGACCGGCACCATGTCCGCGAGGTAGGCTAGGCGCGAGAGGTTCCAGAAGGCCGTGCCGATCCCGGCGGCCAGGCGCAGCACCACCAAGAGCGGATACCACGGTGAGAAGCCGAGGGCCAGCGTCGCCAGCCCCACGGCGGCGGCCCCGGCCACCATCACCCGTTTGCGCCCAAATATCCCGAGGACCATGCCGGCCGGCAGGTCCATCGCAATCGTGCCCAAACCGGCGGCGCCGATGGCCAGTCCGATCAGGCTGAAGGATATGTCGAACGATTGCAGGTGAATCGGCAGCGTGGGGATGAGGACGCCCGAGCTGATTGCCAGCAGGAGCGTCGGGATGTAGACGGGGAGAAAAAGACGCCGTAGCGTGGACAGCGGGCCGCTCCGTGAGCTGTAGTTTCCTCGTCGTGGGGACGCTCGGCGATCTGGCCCGGCCGTGTGCGGCGGGGGCTACGACGGTCGGTACGCCAGCGACCGGCGAGGTACGCCACTCAGGGTACCATTCCGGCGTCGCGCCGTAGGACCGGCTACACTCACTGCCAGCGGCGACATATGGATGCTCCATGCTACCCTAGAAGGGTGATGGCGCTACGCCCAGGGCGACGGCTAGAGGAGGGCTGGCGATGGCGCGTAGTAGACCCGTGGGGGCTACCGGTCTATTGTGCCGAGGCAACCTGGTACACGAAAGGTCTATACGCGGGAACGCGCGGAGGTCCGCCTCTACGAGCGGGAGTTGATCGCCACGGTGCGTGATCCCGATGAGGTGTACGTGGAACCGGAGGTAACTGCAAAGCTGCGGCGTCAGGGCCTCACCGATGCTGAGGTGTTGCACTATGTCGGCTACGGTCGTACCCAGGGGCCGTATGCTCATCATATGACCCAGGTCGTCGTGAAGAAGATGATTGAGCCAGATCAAGAGAGTGCCATCGGGTACGTGCGGACGCTGCTGGTGCCTCGAGGACTGCGCTTGGGTAAGCTCACATTGCGCTGGAGGAAGTCATGAGCGAGGAGTTGGGCTACCCGTTCGTGGAGCAGTTGCTGACGGGCCTCCAAAGCGCCAAGGCGTACTACGACGCAGAAGCGGACGAGCTTGACTTGCTGTTGCCCGATAGTGCCGGTCGTGGCGGGTCGGCTGTGCTCATCGGCGACTATTATGTTCGGGTTGACGTAGAAACCGGTAGGCCGTTGAGCGTGATTATCTACGATCCCCACGCCTGGCTGGAACAAGAGCTTCAGCGGCTGAACGCACCATTCGACAAGGCCGCCCGGTTACGTGCTGGGCTGGAGCAGTTTCTGACCAAGGCGGCGCATCCCGACGGGTATCAACTGAGTCCGAGATCACAGCAGTCACGCCGCGGACCGGTGGCCGGTGACCAGTGGCCCGCGACCGGTGCCCAGGCTACGGACCACGAGCCACTAGCCACCGGTCAGGCGATCTTGGCCACCATTAGCCAGGTGCCGGCAGCCGCAGTGGGGTAGGCCGGTGCTAGGCTGCCCGGCGCCAGACTTCGAGCGAGCCGGCGTGCTCGGTGAGCACGTAGTCACGGCGCAGGGCGTTGTGCAGCGCCGCGGCCAGCTCCTCGGCACCGAGCAGTGCCGTATTGGAGCCGAGCGGTAGGGCACGGTCGAAGAAGACATACGTCGGCGCCCGTTCGGTGAGGCGTTGTACCGCGCGCTCGACCGCAGCCGGCGTGGGCGGTTGGTGGTCGAGGGGGAGGTAGCGCCAGAGCGGCCCGCGCTCGGCCAGATGGAGATACAGCACGTCGAGCGGAGAGATGACGGCTGCCGGCTCGCCGGCCGGGACCAGGCGTTGGATCGCCGCCACGCCGGCGGCAACCGTCTCCGGCCGGGGGAGGTCCGGTCTGGCCCGCGCGCTGTCAATGCACCAGGTCGCTTTCGGCAGCGACCAGCATTCCACCGCTCTGCGCTCGCGTCCCCAGAGGGCGTGCGGGTAGCTCAGGAAGCTACCGACCAGCACCACGCAGCCGGTCAGGAGCAGCCAGAGGGCCGGCCCACCAGTGGCCGGTGCGTCCTGACCGGCCCGCTGAGGCAGCCACGTGTGGAGCCGGCTGGCGGCGTGGGCCAGTAGATAGGTCACGATAAGCACCCAGGGCAGCGAGTGGCGAAACCAGTAGCTCGGCTCGGAGCCGCGAATGAAGTGCTGGTAGAGCAGCAGTCCCCACGCCGCGAGCGCCAGGAGCAGCGGTGCGGATGATGCATCCCAAGCGTAGGTTCGCGTGCCAAGGCCGGCGCTTGGGGCGTCGTCAGAGTCCGGCGCTCGACGATAGAGCGCCAGGACGACGATTCCGGCAGCGAAAGCCACGTATAACGCCGGCGTGAGGTAGAGGTGGGCGGTGGTGAGGCCGAACGGGTCTAGGGCGCGGGCGTACAGCCCGGCGCTGCCGTAGAGCCACGGTCCTTCGGCGAGCGCCGACCAGAAGAGCGGATCAAACACCGCCGTGCCGACTGTCACCAGGGTCAAGGCGAGGAAGGCGCCGAGCACGGCGGCCGCGGCGCCGGCCGCTCGGACCAGGGCCGCGGCGAGGGGCGCGAGACGCCTGGATTCCGGCGTGCGCCGGAATGACGAAATGGTGGGCAGCGCTGCACGGCTGGCAGCGTAGATTGCTAGGACCAGGGTATTGACCAGCCCGGTGTCAGTGACCCACCAGAGCGATGCCGCAGCGAGCAGTGCCGCGATGACGAGCCAGCGGCCGGCTCCAGTGCGCCAGTGCTGCACGATGGCAAGCAACAGGACAAGCTCCAGGGGATTACGCAGGAAGCCGAGCTGCGGGTGCCACCAGGTGAAGGTGCCGGCGGCCCAGCCACCGCCGAATTGCAGTCCCAGCGCGAGCACGAACACAGCGCTGGCCCACAGGATGCTACCGAATAGCAGACGGACCAGGACGGCAAGCAGCCCGAAGACGAGGACGGTCCCGATCAACTGAACGCGCGCCAAGTTTGCGTAGGTCAGCTCTAGTCCGAACTGCGCGAGCGCCGCGATCCCGATGGGTAGTCCTAGGCCGTGGTGCGCGACAATATCCACGCCGGGCGTGCCGCCATGTAGGACGCCGAGCGTGGGGCCGAGCACGGTATAGCTCCAGTGGAAGAGCCGATCCCAGCCGAAAGCATCGCCCACCGGGCGCCAGGGGTCGGGCAGCCAGAGCAGGAAGCCGGCGATGGCGCTGCCGGCCGCGAACGTCAGCGCCGCCGGCCACGCGCCGAGCGCCGCCGCCTCGCCGACGCGCCCGGCGAGTAGGGGCGCGTCATGCTCCGCTCCTACGGGGTCCCGACCATCGGATGGGTCGCGTGCAATGCGCCAGCGGCGGCGTTGGGTGTACCACAGTCCGAGGCCAGCGATGAGCGCCACGACCACGCCCGCGCCGATGAGGATGTTGACCGGTGACCACTCCGGGATGCACCGCTCGCCGCATTGGACGATGCTTTGGAGGTAGGCGGGTGCGAGGAAGGGGACCAGCAACGCAGCCCCTAGCAGCAGCACGGTGCCCGGCCCGGCGGGCGGCACAACACGGGTTAGCCAGCGTTCGGCAACGGCGGTCCCGGCGCGTGTCCGCAGCAGCAATAGCGTGCAGACGGCGAGGCTCACCGCAAGGCTGCCAAGGGCGAGCGCGGTCGCCGCTGGCCGCGGATTGTCGCCGAGAAAGCCGACTTGTCCGGCAGCGGCCAGGCTCGCCAGCGGCCAGCCGATAGCGAGGCCGGCGACGGCGGCAATGAGCCATTGGGCCGCGAGGATGGTGGCCGGGGCCGGCGCGAGGGCGTGCTGCCGGCTCCACCGCTGCCAGAGCCAGGTGACACCGATAGCGCACAGCAGGCCGGTGACGATGAAGAGCCAGTAGCCGCTGACATCGCTCGACAGCGGCTGGAAGGCCGGGCGGGCGCTCGGGAGGAGCGTGCTGAGGATGGCCTGACGGCTGGCCCCGTTGTCGTAGACGTGGCCGGCAATGAGCAGCAGGTGGCCGGCGACAACGACGCCGGTGAGCGTGGTCGCCACGATACCGAGCGGCGATTGGTTGGTATCGCGCCCCTGAGGCACGCGCGGCTCCTGTCACGGATGACGGCCGGCCCGGCACTCAGGCAAGCGACGGATCACGGGCCGGGATAATGAAGGCACAGCTCGGGGCGCCATCGCGCAAGCGGGCGGGACTCAGTTCCACCGGAGCGCCGACGAGCTTGGACACACGGCGGCGATCAATCTCGCAGACATGCGCCGACTGGCGCGAGACCCGCAGATACGGGCAGTTGTATTCCTGGACGACGTAGCCCTCTTCCGTCTCCGTAAGCTCGGCGACGCCGCCGATCTCCTCGAAAATGCGCGTGACCTCGGCGACGCGCTGCTCGATGGGCTTCCCCTCGACCCGCGGACGCTGGGCCGCCGCCATGTTCTCCGCGACGCGGTCCACGAGGAGCTGCAACGCCTCCTTGCCCTCGATCTGCGCGACGCCGCTCAACAGTTGGAGCGCCAGGTCGTCGTACTGCTTGGGGAAGAATTGCTCCTCGGCTTTGAGGGTGAGGGTGTAGACCCGGTACGGCCGGCCGCGCTGGCCGCGGACGTCGGAACTGGCGACCAAGGCGGCGCTCTCCAAGGACTGCACGTGCGCCCGCACCGTCACGGGTACGAGGTTGAGATCGCTGGCCAGCTCCTTGAGCGAGGCCGAGCCGCGGCGCTTCAGCACGTCAAGAATCGCCCGGCGCGTTGGGTGCATGGGTCCCTGCGCTTCCCTACGCTATGCTCACCACAAGACGAGGTGTTACTACCGTTTCCGGGCCTGGCCTCTACCCTCGCCCTCCCCCGTGCTGACGCCCAAGGGAGGGAACACACCGTCCCCTGGCAGAGCATTCGCCCTTCATCTCGTCCCCCTGCGGCGCGGGGGGGCCATAGGAGGCGGAGTGACGACCGGGCCGCCTGCTGCCATGGTCGCATAGATTTCTCAACAGTGTCAATCCGAGGGGCGGCGGCACGGCCTTAAACGCATGGTCCCCGGCGCTCGCATGGAGCGCCGGGGACCCGAGTTTCGTGCCGTGGGTACGTCGCGGTTTAGTAGTCCGGCATCGCCGGTGCGGCCTCTTCCTTCTCGGGGAGGTCGGTGATGAGCGCTTCCGTCGTCAGGATCATCGCGGCGATGGAGACGGCGTTCTCCAGTGCGGAACGGGTCACCTTGGCCGGGTCAACGATCCCGCGCTCGATCATGTCGCCGTACTCTTCGGTAATCACGTCGAAGCCGACGCGGTTGCTGCTGCTCTCGCCTTGCCGCCGCCGCACGGCTTCCGCGATCACCGAGCCTTCGTGTCCGGCGTTGGCGGCGATCTGGCGGACCGGCTCTTCGAGGGACCGCTGCAGGATGGTAATGCCGACCTGCTCGTCGTTCGAGTCCAGGTTCACGCCGTCGAGCACGGACTGCGCCGCGAGCAGCGCAGCGCCGCCACCGGCGACAATGCCTTCCTCAATCGCCGCGCGGGTGGCCGACAGTGCGTCCTCCACGCGGTGCTTCTTCTCCTTCAACTCCGTCTCGGTCGCCGCCCCGACTCTGACGACTGCCACGCCACCGGACAGCTTCGCCAGCCGCTCTTGCAGCTTCTCGCGGTCGTAGTCGGAGGTGGTCTCATCCACCTGCGCCTTGATCTGCTTGACCCGACCCTGAATCTGGTCGTTGTCGCCGTAGCCCTCGACGACGGTGGTGTTGTCCTTGTCGGACACGACCCGGCGGGCGCGACCCAAGTCGGAAAGCTGCACGCTGTCGAGCTTCCGGCCCAAGTCGTCGCTGATGACGGTGCCACCGGTCAGGATGGCGATGTCCTCGAGCATCTCCTTGCGGCGGTCGCCGTAGCCCGGCGCCTTGACGGCCAGCACGTTGAGGATGCCGCGCAGCTTGTTGACGACGAGTGTGGCCAGGCCCTCGCCTTCCACGTCCTCGGCGATGACGACCAACTCCTTCTTGCCGGTCTGCATCAGCTTCTCCAGCAGCGGGACCAGGTCCTGCACGGAGGAGAGCTTCTTCTCGGTGATGAGCAGGTACGGCTCGTCCAACTCGGCTTCCATCCGGTCCTGGTTGTTGACGAAGTAGGGGGAGATGTAGCCGCGGTCGAAGTCCATCCCCTCGACGTAGTCCACCTCGAACTGGAGACCACGCGATTCCTCGACGGTGATGACCCCGTCCTTGCCCACCTTGTCCATCACCTCACCGATCAGCCGGCCGATCTCCGGGTCGTTGGCGGAGATGGCGGCCACGTAGGAGATGTCCTGCTGGCCCTGAATGGCGACGGCCTGCTGCTTGATCTCGTCCACGACGGTCGTGAGGCCCTTCTCCAGACCGCGCTTGATAATCATCGGGTTGGTGCCCGCAACCACGTTGCGTAGCCCCTCCATGACCAGCTTCTCGGCCAGCACCGTAGCCGTCGTGGTGCCGTCACCGCAGATGTCGTTGGTCTTGCTGGCTGCTTCCTTGAGCAACTGCGCGCCCATGTCCTCGAACGATTCCGGTAGCTCGATCTCCTTGGCGACGGTCACACCGTCGTGTGTCACCGTCGGACCACCGAACTTCTTGCCGAGGGCGACGTTGCGTCCCTTCGGACCGAGGGTGCCCTTGACCGCTGCGGCGAGGGTTTCGATGCCTTCCGTGAGATGATTCCGCGCCTCTTCACTGAACGCAAGCTGCTTTGCCATAGATCGTTCCTCCTCTACGCTTCAAGACCTAGCTTTGGGGTACAAGGGGTTTGGTGCCGCCGCCTTGTGGTGGTGCTGTGAACCGAGATGAGCCACCCTGCCTGCTCTGCATGGTCCCCGACTGCACATCTGCCTAGGAGGTCTCGTACTCGCCGACCCGCCGCTGCTCGATGAGCCAGCGGAGAAACTGCAACCGCTGCACTTCACTGCCGGAGAGGTCCAACTCTCGCCGATGCCGGCTCTGCCGAACGGTGGATAGTTGAGCGACCTCCTCCGCGGTGAAGCCTAGCTCGCACAGGTCGGCGCCCGTCAGTGCTCCGGCATCCAGCGGCGCTTCCGCTTCCGGTACCGTCCTGTGCTGATCCACAACGGTTGCTCCGTGCGCCTGGGCCACACGCGCTGTCGCTTCGGCGGTAGCTTCCGCCCCTGCTCCCTACTGCGCCGAGTATATCGTTCCGGTTAGCACTCTGTCAAGACGAGTGCTAATGGGGGAGGGGGGCAAATGGGGCACCGGCCCCCCTGTGGTCCCCCCGTCGGGACGGGGGAGGGTTAGGGAGGGGGCTTGGCCCGTATTTATCCCTGTCTGCCGGCCGTCATTCATTGCCGCGGGCGCTGCCACCACCGCGCATCGGGTTGCCGCCTCTCGCGGAGTGGCCACCGTGTAAAGCCACGCTGCACATACAGGCTCACGGCGACCGACGCACGCTCGCTGGACCGCAAGGCGATCAGCTCGGCACCGAGCCGGGTCAGTGCCGGCAGGGCTGCGTCGAGGAGCCGGCCGCCTAGCCCGCGCCCTTGCCACGGCGGATCAACGGCAAGCTCGTAGATGTAGCCGATGGCGTTGGTGGCCGTTGGCAGGCGGGGCCAGCCTTGGGACAGCGGGTGACAGATGCGTTCCCAGTCCTCGTAGAACTCGGCCGGGGTACGTGGGGCGCACATCACCATGCCGTACACGCGGTTCTCGCCGTTGGCGGCAGCGGCCCCGTCGGTCACGACGAGACACTGCGAATGGGGAGTGCCGAGCAGCGACTCCAGATACATGCGGCTGTGGGTGGGGTCGTTCCGCTCGCACCAAGGAGGTTGGGCGTAGGCAGCCAGGTACACCCGGACGATCTCGGGCAGATCGTCGGGTGTGGCCGGGCGCACTGGCAGCCGAGCGGCGCGGGAGTAGCTCATTCAGTATTGGCCTCCTCTTGGGACTCATCCCCCGGCCGCCGCGCGGTAGTACGCCCCAGGCGGCCTGGATTCCCGCTTGCGCGGGAATGACGGGCCGAGGATGGTACCGGCCCCCCTATGGTCCCCCCGCTGCGGCGGGGGGACGGGCGCAGCAGCGGTTGCAAGCGCCCCTACGGCTTGGCTCTTCATTGCCATTAGATGAAGGCGGCGGCGCCGTCGGGCTGCGTGCCGAACGGCCGATGCCAGGAGCGAAATTCCGTGCTGAGGACCGCTTCATTCAGCTCGACGCCCCAGCCCGGCCCTTCCGGTAGCTCCAGGTAGCCGTCGCGGAGCTGCATCGGCTCAACCAGCACATCGCGGCGCGGCGACTCGTCGTCAGAGTGGTACTCCAGGATCAGGAAGTTGTGCGTGGTCGCGGCGAAATGCACGTTGATGGCGGTGGCCAGCGGACCGAGTGGGTTGTGCGGCGCGACGGTGACGTAGTGGGCTTCGGCCAGCGCCGCGATCTTCTTCATCTCCAGCAGGCCACCACAGATGCAGATGTCCGGCTGGATGATCGTGGCGGCCTGCTTGGCGAGTAGCTCGCGGAAGCCGAACGAGGTATACAGCATCTCACCCGTGGCGATGGGCACCTCGCTTTTCTGCGCCAGCCAGGCGAGCGCGTCAATGTTCTCCGGCCGCAACGGCTCCTCGAAGAAGAAGGGGCGATAGGGCTGCACCGCGGCGGCCATTTCGAGCGCCCGCATAGGCTCGAAGATGCGGGCATGGGGGTCGAGGCCGATGTCCACGTCCGGCCCGACCGCCTCGCGGACGGCAGCCAGCCGCTCGCCGGCCTGCCGGACGACGGCCGCCCACGGCAGCTGCTCGCTGTTGGGGGGCTGGGGGGACATCTTCAGCGCGGTGTAGCCGTATTGGTCCACGAGCTGGCGGGCATGAGCGGCGATGGCCTCCGGTGTGGCGCCGCCGCAGCTCTGGTAGACGCGGATGCGGTCGCGGCACTTGCCGCCGAGCAGCCGATATACCGGCACGCCGGCCGCCTTGCCCGCGATGTCCCAGAGTGCGTGCTCGATCCCGCTGATGGCCGCGTTGACGACCGAGCCGCCCGGAAAGCGCGAGTGCGCGTAGAGATGGTACCAGATGCCGTTGACGTCGCGGGGGTCGCGCCCAGCGATCCAACTCTGGAAGTCGCGAATGGTTGCCGCCACCGCCTCATTCGGCCCGACCGGGTAGGCTTCGCCCAAGCCGACCAGTCCCTCGTCCGTATGCACCCGCACGATGAGCGAATCCCGCCCAGTCAGTGGCGCGGCGTGGGTCTCGACCTGCGTGATCTTCATGGTGTTACTCCATCGGGTCGCTAGTGGTGGGTATTGCACCTACCCCCAACCCCCTCCCTAATGAGAGTTGCCAACTTAATCAGGTAGTGTGTTGGCCCCCACCCTCACCCTCCCCCGTCCCGACGGGGGAGGGAACCTGCTCCCTGCCACTACCTAGTTAAGTTCGCAACCTTCATCAGGGAAGGGGGGACTACCTACTTGACCGATCTCCCGATTCAGGTGGCCTCCTCCGGCTCGTCGGCGTACTGGTTGTAGCCGAGGCCGCGGACGTGCGGTTCGTTGTGGAGCAGCGCGCGCTGGCGGGCAAGCTCCTGCGGGTCCCAGCCCATGGCCGCGGCGACGGCCTCATCCCACAGAGCACGCACCGCACACTCGCCATCGCGAAACTGCGGCACCTCCATGTCCTTGGTGCGTTCCCAGCAAGCGGCCAGGATTTCGCGGATTCGGGCGTTGCCTTCCACGTCGGGAATCCTGATGTTGCCGACTTCTGCCGCGCTGAACGTGGGGAAACTGATCATCTTCCCAGGGTTTCTCATGAGTTGCAAACGTCCTACTGTTGAGTTGATGAACACGGCCACTGCCTTTGCTTCTTCCGGCGATAGTCCGGTGACTGGCATCCAGCCGTTGCCGACGTACTTTTCATCGCTCGCCGCAGCGGAGACTCGCGCCGTGCTAGTGCCCTGCCCGGCGGTTATCAAGAGGTATCCCGCCTTTTCCAGGATTCTATCCGCTTCAGGATAAGTACCTCCATTGCGCCTAAGCACGCTATCGCCCCGTTTCTTGGGAAGCCACCACTCGTCCGGTGTGCTCCGTATCGTTGTTTGAGCATCGGCCCCCTTGGACTTCAGTATCGCGAAGCTGTCGATAGTACCGGGTTCTGTGCGCTCGAACGAGCCACGCAGAACTTGACCTGTTGCATGAACCGAAACACCGGGTATCGTGCCAATGGCCCGCAAGTCGGAATTCTCTGCATACTCAGCCGCTACTTCAGCCAACTCGGAGGAGCGCCAGACAGCGGCCGTCCAGTCGCCGGCTGCCATGCGGGCGGCTGGCCAGTAAGAAACTGCGCCCCAGCCGTTGTCCAATTGTCCATCCTCGCCTTCCAGCAGGCAGCGATGGAGGTCGTGGACTTCAGCTTCATCGGTCGGCATCCGGTCCAGCTGGATGAACCGGGTGGGTGGTTTAGGACCATGGTGCCGTCTGGTCACGACGATGCTCTCGTTGATGGCCGAGTTCTGGCTCAGATTTACTTGTCGTGGCTGGTGGCAGGTCAGCACGGTATGGATGTGGTAGCGTTGAGCGAGAGTGCGGCGCCAGTGCAACGCCGATGTGGCACTAATCGCTATCGTAGGAAGGATCATCGTCAGCACACCGTCATCTGAAGGGATGCAGCGATCTGCGAGTGCTATGAAAAAGTACCCTAGTGCGCTCTTGAACGCGAAATCCTCAAGCTCCTGGTCCGCGCCGGCCAGGATGTTCTCCATCATGTCGACTCGTGTGCGTAGCCGCTGCTGGGTCGTCGCCGGGAACTTCTCGCCCATCTTGATCCGGTTGGTGAACGGCGGATTCATGATGACGATGCGGGCGTTCCTGGCCGCGTCAACCGCGTCCTCCAGCTCGGCATCGTCGGACGGGTCCCAGACGGCGCGCGAGCCGATGGCCTCGTCTGCGAACCCCAAATCCCCGCGCCTGGGAACAATGGCCCACTGCCCCAGCAGCTCCAGTGTGCCCACGCCAATTCGCGTCGGGTCGTACTTGTCGGGGCCATAGGGCATGAGGTGCAGCCCCATCTGTCGGTAGCGAATATCCTGATTGCCGGCGGTCAGCTGCGATGCCGCCAGTTGCAGCGACACGGGGTTGATGTCCAGCCCCTTGATGACCGCCTCCACCCCCAGTTTCTGAAGCCTGGCGATGTGCTGCTCATCGGCGCCGCTCGCTCTCGCCCGGCGTTTCATGTCCGTCAGGACGGCAGCCAGCAGCGTGCCGCTACCGCAAGCGAGGTCAACGGTCTTGTGCTGCCGCCACACCGCCTCGTCGGACCAGTCCGCGTCGCCGCAGGCATCCAGTGCGAGCCGGGCCGCCAGCGCAGCAGCCGGGGGCCGCGTGAAGAAGGCGCCGTCCGACGCCTGGTTGCCCATGACGCGGTTGAAGAGCGGGCCGGCGTGATCCGCGCCCATATCGGCGTAGGTCTCCGCGATGCGCTCCGCTTCCGCGGTGATGTGGCGGAGGGCGCGTTCCAATCCACCGGCTTTGCCGGTCTCTTCGATGGCGTAGATGGACTCCAACGCCGGTTCCAGCACCGGACGGAAGTCGTGCCGCATGATGCGTTCCCACTCGCGAATGATCCTTCGGACGACGGCAACGTCATTCTTGACGGTTGCCAAGTCGCTGATGCCCGGCAGCCACCGGCCGTTGCTGATGCGCTGGTGGAGCATCGCGGCGTTCATCATTAGGAGCGCGGCGATGGTGCAGCCGTCGGCCTGATTCCTGAGACTGGCCTCCTTGAGGTTGTCGAGTCCGAAGTGGCGATTCAACGGCGCCACCAGCTCATCGGTCCGCAGGTGGTGCGCCGCCTCTTTGATACTGCCCTCCAGAATGTTCAGGTCTCGGATCACGCGGTCGTCGCTCAGGCCGGATTTGGTGAGCAGGTTCAGCTTGATCGCGTTGCCGTGCTCTTCCATCCCACTCAGCCGCAGCATCCGCATGGCGGACTCTCTGGCGACCTCTTCCCGGCTGCGGCGTGGCTGCCGTGGCTTCCCGCTGGGCGGCAGCCGGATGCCCTCGCCGTCATTGATCATCTTTTTGGCTTTGTCTTTGGACTTCTTGTAGTCAACCGCGCCGCGCGTGCCGTCCCGCTTTGGCTTCTCCCGCTCGACGGTATCCTGGCGCAATTCGTGGCTGCCGTCGGAGTTCTTCTTGCCCGTGATGATCTGTGTCGGCTCGGACGGCTCGTAAGGGGGCTGCGGCGCTTCTGCGATACGCTGGAACTCTTCCGCCGGCTTACTCTTCCCGTCTAGGACTCGCTTCACCGCCTGTTCGGCCTCGCCCTGCGCGCCCACATGCTCCCAGTATTGGATACGCTTCGTGTCGGCCTTCCCAACGGCGACGAGTGTGCGCTCGTTCTCCGGGGGCGGGGGCGGGAGGTAGAAATGCATCAGGTCTTCGAGCTGGTCCTCGATGCGCTGGTCGTGGGCGCGCAGGGCGAGCAGTATTTGGCCTAACTCCTGCCAGCCCTCGTCCTGGCTGCTGACGCTCAACCAGTTCTCGGGATCAACGTTCGGCGGCAGCAGGATCGGGCAGATGATATAACCCATGTCCTTGCCAGGCGCGGTCCGCATAGCGCGCCCTACAGCCTGGATCACATCAATGGGGCTTTTCCGCGGTTCGAGAAAGGCCACGGCGCTCAACGACGGGGAGTCCGTGCCCTCGCCGAAAATACCCACGTTGATAATGCCGTGCGGCTGCACGGTGCTCGACCCGGCCAGCTTGAGCTTTGCGTTGTCGCGGGCCGCGACGTTGCTCGTCGCGTCGAGGTGCTCCAAGGTGTAATCTGCCAGCGCTCGCCCGTCGGCGTTTTCGGTCAGCCAGTTCTGCACCCACTCCTTGACCGTATCGTTCTGCAGGTCCTTGGCCATGTTCTTCGACTTGTCCACGGTGTTCATAAAGGCGATGCAGGATTTGATGAGTACCTCGCGGTCTTCCGTGGCCTGTGTGGCCCCACCCATGGCGAGCGCCAGGGCCAAACCGCGTAAGTAGTGGGCCGAGGTCAAGGCTTGCCGCCCCTTGCTCTCGGTGTTCAGCGCCAGCAAATTCGCCTGGTCGAACGCCTCTTTGTTGTTGACGGCCAGCGCGATGATGCGGTAGTCGGCCAGCCAGCCGTTGTGTACCGCTTCCACGTAGCTCTTGCGATACAGCTCCACGCCGAACACGGTTTCATCGTCCATCGAGCGGACAATCCAATCGCTGGGCTTGTCTCTGGTGAGTTTCCGGGTGTCGTAGATGCGCGGCGTGGCAGTCTGATAGACGCGATAGGTGGCCGGGAAAGCGTCTCTATCGTGGCAGAGGGTGAAATCCCGCACCCGCTCGTTCGCCTCCGGTTTTCTGGTGCGGCGCAGGCCGGCGGTCCGGTGTGCCTCGTCAGCGACGAGCACCCGCGCCCGGACGCCCGCAGCCTGCAGGGCGTCGGCAACCTTGTAGCTGCTCTGGTAGGTGCCAATGATGATGTTGAGTGCAGCGCCGTCCTGGCCTTGATTGATCCAGGCGGCGATCTCACCGGAATCGGTCGTGACTTTGCCCTTCACCTCCGCCGCGCTGACGTTGCTGTTGTCCACCGTGGGGTCAACGGCGGTGTTGCGGGTGCCCTCTTTACGCGGGTTGTAGCCGGCAGTCTCGTCGGAGCAGACGGCGAGTATTCTTAGCTCGGCATTGGCGTGCTGCAGATACTCGCGCCTAATCTGGGCCACTAGCGCGATGGAGGGGCAGAGGACGATGGACAGCGCCCCCGGCGGCGTCAGCGCCTCGACAATCCGCAGCGATATGCGAGTTTTGCCGGTACCGCACGGCAGGATGACCTTGCCGCGCGCTTCCCCGACGGGGGTACCGCCGCTGGCTGACTGCTCGTGCTCCTGGAGGCGAGTGATGCTGGCGCTGACGGCTTCATCCTGCATACAAGATTTCGACTGCTTGCGTGCTTCTCCGTCGGGATTCGGTTGGCAGTGCTCGCACTCCTCGGTAGACCGGCCGGCCTGCTGTTGCGCCAGGTCGGCGCCAATGTTCACTGGCTTGATGGGTCTGTCGTGCAGAGACGGCGTCTGCAGAGCGGTGGGGCCTATTGGGGTATCGCCGATTGTGATTACCCAGCGTTCCGCCCAGAAGTCACCGGCAGAGGAGGCGATGAACTTGTCCAACTCGCCCTTATTGATTGGGGCGCCGTGCCCAAGTTCGTCCAGCTGCCGGGATTTGCACTGGATTGCGATGTACCCTCCATCGCTGCGGCGAATTGCAACAGCATCTATCCCTACGTCCTGCTTGGTAGTGTTGGGGAAGTGTTCTTCCCGCTCCGGCCAGTCCGCCCACAGATAGCAACGTTCGATATCCCATTCCTTGATAAAGGGGCCAACCTCGACGGTGAGGGCTTCCAGCCATTTGCCGTCGGTGCTCTGTGGACTCAGCTCGGCGATTGTCCGGACGGCCGATGCGACAACATCATGCTCGTTGCTCTGCTGCATCGTTGTCCTCCCAACCCCTGCGCGACGGTATCATAACGCACGCCCCCCTATGGTCCCCCGCGCGGCGGGGGGACGTGGATTCCCGCTTTCGCGGGAATGACGGGTGCTGGGAAGAGGCGCATAACGGCACACAAAAAACGACCCTTGTCAGGTTGGGGGTAGGTGTGTTCCTACTCCGCTGCCGCTGGCAGGTCGCCTTTGTGGGCTGCGGCAATCGCTTCGCAGAGCCGCATCGTCTCCAGGGCGTCGGCGAGGTGGCTCCACGGCTGGCGATCTTGCTCGATGCACTCTACCAGGTGCCGCGCCTCGTTGTAGCCGGGGCCGCCGACCGCATCGAGGTCCAAGGGCCGCTCGTCGAGCGCACCGTCCGCGTAGAGGGTGAATCCGGGCGGCTGTGCGCCGGTCGGGGCAATGGTGGTGTCCAAGTAGGCCGAGAAGTCCTCGGCGTGGACCTCCGACCGCTGGATACGGAACCCCACGCCGTAGTGGCTCATCATCACGGCGCGGCGACCGTTTGCAAACGTGATGATGGCGTTGTGCCGGTCTCGGCCCGGTCCGCTCTCCCAGCGGTCGGCGTAGACCGTTGCCGCGTCGGCTGCCTGCTCCATGTCGTCGCCGGCGACCCAGCGGAGCAAATCCACGAGGTGGATGCCGTCGCCAATGATCAGATCTGGGATGGCCTCACGCGGTGCATTCCGCCCATCCCAGTGGGGTTTGTTGTAGGTGGCCGCGCAATGTATGGCGCCGCCGCGTTCCAGGACCATTTGCTTGACCGCCAGCACTTGGGGAAAGTAGCGGCGGTTGAAGGAGACGAGCACCTTGGCCGAGCTACGCTTGGCGGCGGCGAGCATCTCCGCCGTCTCGCCGGAGTCCATGCCCGGCGACTTCTCGACCGAGGTGTGAATGTCCCGCTCGATGCAATCCAGCACTATCGGTAGCTGGTGGCCCGGCAGGGTTACTACGTACACCACGTCCGGCCGGGCGCGGTCCAGCATCTCGCGGTAGTCGGTGCTGGCCACCTCGGGACCGTGGTCGGCTTGGGCGCGCGCCAAACGCTCCGGGTCAAGCTCCGCGACCCCGACGAGCCGCATCGCCGGCTCCGCCGCGATCATGCCGAAATGCGACTGGGCGTGGCTTCCGGCGCCGATGACGGCCACCTTCAGATCAGCAGCCATGATGGTCCTCCTCCCTCATATACCGTTTTTACCGTGTTCCCCTTGAACGGTCACTGCGGCTCTATCCGGCGCAATCCTACTCGACGACGCACTCCTCGACGTGTCCGAACAGGTCCAGTACGCGCGCGCGGTCCGCTGCCGGCAGCGGGCTACCGAGGATCGAGCGCACGTTGTCTTCGAGATGGCCAATGTTTGCTGTGCCGCTCAACACCGACGAGACGGCGGGATGCGCGGCCGCGAACTTGTACGCGGCGCTCGTCACCGACTCGACGCCATCGTGGACCAGCCAGCCTAGCGGATCATCGTGCGGCAGGGCGTCCGGGGCCAGCAGGCCCCGGTCCTTGAGTGCGGCGATGATCTCCACCAGATAGTCCGGCCGGGAGAGCGCGCGGCGCACGGCAAACATAATCATTACGCCCACATCGTGGCGTTGCGCTGCCGGGAACACCAGACGCTCGGCGCCGGGGGCAAGCAAGTTGTATCCGACCATGATCGTGTCGAAGTGGTTGTCGGCGAGGGCCGCGCGGAGCATGGCGTGGGGGCCGTCGTTGACGTACACCTCCGAAATCCCCAGGAAACGAAACTTCCCTTGCTCTTGAGCGCGCCACACCTCGGGCAAGAAACGCTCCATGGCCGGCCGGTACGCTTCGGGTGCAACGCCGTGGAACTGAAAGACATCTACATAGTCCACGCCGAGCCGCTGCAAGCTGCGCTCCAGTGATTGGGTCAGCGCGCCGGCCGGGCGCAGGGTCAATGTACCCGCCTCGTGGACGGCGGGATGGAACTTGGTGGCCAGCACGTAGCGGTCGCGGGGCACGTCCCGGAGCGCGCGGCCCAGAATGGCCTCGCTGTCGCCGTAGGAGGCGGAGGTGTCGAGCAGGTTGATGCCGAGGTCCAGTGCCCGCCGTACTACGCGCACGGCAGCGGCCGCCGGCACACCGCTCTTCTGCCCCAGCTGGCTCGGACCGCCGCTCCCCAGCCCGACCACCGACACCTGGAGATCGGTCCGCCCGAACCGCCGGTACTGCATGTCCATCGCCGCGTTCCTGTCGCTCTCGACTGTACCACGCGCCGGCGGCTTGCGAGGATTGGCCCCCCTATGGTCTCCCCGTCCCGACGGGGGGACGGGGCCTCTTGCAGGTCGGCGAAATCGGCGAGTCGGAGGTCCCCCCGCTCCGGCGGGGGGACGGGGGCAGCAGCGGTTGCAAGCGACCCTACGGCATGGCCCATACCTACCGCAGTCGCTATACGGGGCAGCGGCTAAGCGGCCGGTGGGGTCACGATGGGGGCGTCGTCGGCTGCGGGGAGCAGGTCTTGGTACTTCAGGCCGGAGCCGGTGTTGAAGAGGACGACCGATTCGTCGCCGCTCACCGCGCCGTTGGCCAGCAGCTTACGCAGGCCGGCCAAGGTCGCCGCTCCTTCCGGGCAGGCGTTGATGCCCTCGGTACGCGCCAACTCACCCATCGCTGCCAGTAGCTCGTCGTCGCTGACCATCACCGCCGTGCCGTCGCTCTCGTACAAGGCTTGCAGGATCAGGTAGTCGCCGATGGCGCTGGGCACGCGCATGCCGCCAGCAATCGTCTGCGCCGCTGCCCACGGCTCGGCGTTGGTGGCGCCTTGTTGGAAGGCACGCACGAGCGGCGCGCAGCCCTCGGCCTGCACCACGACCATGCGCGGTCGCTTGCTGCCGATCCAGCCGAGCGCTTCCAGCTCGGCAAACGCCTTCCACATCCCGACGATGCCCGTCCCGCCGCCGGTGGGGTAGACGATCACGTCCGGGAGTTGCCAGCCCATTTGCTCGGCGACCTCGTACCCCATCGTCTTCTTGCCCTCGGCCCGATACGGCTCGCGCAGCGTCGAGACGTCGAACCAGCCGGCGTCCGCAGAGCGGGCACGGACGACGGCCCCGGCGTCGCCGATCAGCCCGTCTACGAGCGTCAGCTGGGCGCCGTAGTGGCGACACTCGCGTTTGGTCGCATCGGGCGCGTCAACGGGCATGAAGACGTGTGCGGGCAGACCCGCAGCGGCCGCGTAGGCGGCCAAGGCGCCGCCAGCGTTGCCGGCGGTGGGGATGGCGAGTGCCGGCGCGCCCAACTCGGCGGCTCGCGCCACGGCCATGACGAGGCCGCGGGCCTTGAAGGTGCCGGTGGGGTTCATTCCCTCGTCCTTGACGTAGAGGGCACGACACCCGAGCGCCGCGCCGAGCCGTTGCGTCGGGAGCAGGGGGGTGTACCCCTCGCCGAGCGATGGCACGTGCGCCGGCGCGCGTACCGGCAGAAGCTCGTGGTAGCGCCATAGCGTCGCCGGACGCTGCGCCAGCGCGGCCGGCGCGAGCGAGCGGCGCACGGCGTCGAGGTCGTAGCGGGCAAATAGGACCAGCCCACACCGGCGGCAGGTGGTTTGCAGGACGTCGGCGTCGTGGTGCTCACCGCACGCCGAGCATTCGAGGTGCGTCAGCGTGCTGTATGGGGTGGTATCCACTTGGCGCTATCCGGGTATCCGGTCGGGGAAGGCGCTGCGATAGTCGGTGCCGACATTGGCGCGCTCGACCTGAAATTCGGCGGGATTGAGGGCGTCGTAGGTCAGGATGGTGCGCTGGAAAGCCTGGACCAGGATTTGCCGGCCCTTCAGCGCCCCCTTATCTACGGTGGCAGGAATGGCCTCGGTGAGCGGGAGGCCGATGTCGTGCAGCCAGCCGGCCGGGAAGAAGTCCTCGCGCTGCATGTACTCCCAGAACACCTGGCTGACATTGTGCCCGGAAGCGGACGACAGATCGGCACTAAAGGGGATGAAGACCGAGCCATCGTCGTTGAAGCTCACGCCCGCTTCGAACCCGGCCGGGGCAGCGACCCGGCGCCCTGGCGTGGCCAGATCGTTGATCGTCGCATAGGTGACGGTGGAGCTATCGCCCCCGACGGGGAGCGTGACCCGCGCTTGGTGCAGCTCGTCTACCAGCAAGCCGTACTGGATGCGGCCGGAATGGTCTTCGATCCGGCCCTTCTCGAAATACTGCACGACGTTGCCGCCCAACATCGTCTGCGCGCCGATGGTTCTGCCCAGCAGGCGCGGCCCGTCGTGCTCGGCGTAGTACTGCAGGAAGCGGAAGTCAATCGCCCAAGCCCCCGGCTGGAGAGACGGCGTGGGCGAGGCCGTCGGGAGGGGTGGCTGCGTGGGTACCGCCGTGGGCAGTGGCGTCGGGGTGAGCACCACCGGAGCCGGCTGCCTAGGCGCAGAGAAGACCTCGAACGCATCAATGCCCACGATGCTGTCCGTGGCGCTGCCGTTGCGCTCACCTGTTACTTCGATGCGTAGCGTATGGGAGCGGGAGGTATCCAGGCTCTGAATCCAGACGACGACCTGCTGCGGCTGGACCGAGGAGGCATACAGATCAATCGGCGAACTGCTTATTTCAGTATCGTTCAAGTAGACCCGGGCGCGGCCGCGATTTAGCCCCTTGGTGCTGTACCACTTCATGTAGGGGCCGTTGAAGATGAAGGTGACGTAGGCGTCCGGCGTGCGTGCTTCGTGCTCGGTGCCCCCGGACGCGGCGGGGTTGGCGACCGTGGACCAGCTGCCGCCGTAAGTCAGGTAGGGGTCGTTGTCTTCGAAGAAAAAGAACGGCAAGGTTGGTGTTGGCTGCACGCCTTGGGCGACTGCTCCCGGCGGCGGTGCCGTCCAGAGCAGGCCAACGACCGCGACCAAGGCCCCCATGAGGAGCCATCCTCGCACACTACGCACTGCCATTCTCCCCACCGGATCCTCCTCCGAGCGCGCAAAGTGTCTCAAATCGGCGGCCGCTGCGTCAAATCGGCGCCAGCGGTGCCGGTACGGGCTACTTTAGCGGTCCGATGGGCGGGTTGACACCGGCACTGGCCCCCCTATGGTCCCTGACAAGGGTAGGTTTTTCAGAAGGCATGGCTTGCTTCCCCGGCTGCTGGGTCCGACAGGGCGGGCCACAGCTCGGGGCGCAACCGGCCCCGCCGTCACATCGAGCACCGTACTGCTGGCGACGGTATCTTCGGCGACGCCACCCACGCGCACCAGCCACAAGGTGGCCACCGCGACCGCCAGCCACAACCGCGCCGCCCGTGCCGGGTGGGTCATGCGGGTGCGCTGCCACTGCCACCAGTGCAAGACCCAGCGCAGCAAGGGCGCAAAACAGGCTTCTACGGCCAGCGCCTGGCGCTGGGTACCCCGTTTGGCGGGGGCTTCGTAGCACCATTCGCGCAGTTGCTGGCGCACGGTGTTTTCCTTGCGCTCCTGCAGGTGGGCCAAGAAGACCCTGACGGCAGTGAGACCACAAGCGCGCGCCAACACCAGGCCCAGGCTCCACAAAGCCAGGACGGTGGCCTGTGGCCGGCTCAAGGGCGGCCACTGCGTGGCGACGAGCTGCGTCCATTGCGCTACACTGGGCGGTGCGGACAGGGCGTCCCTCCGAGCGGTGGTGGGGTGGTGAGCACCCCCAGCATGCCGCACGGTCGGACGCCGTGTCATTCCGCTGTTTTCAAAAAACCTACCCTTGTGAGGGGACCATAGGGGGGACCAGCCCCCCTAACGGGCCGGTAGCTCGTTGCTGCGGTCACGGACGGTCGTGGGGCGGATAACCAACTCCTCGATAATGACCCGCGCGGGCATCGTGGCGATGAAGAGAATCGCCTGCGCCACGTCCTCGGGCCGCATCATGGTGGCGCGGGCGATGGCCGAGGGGACGACCGTGCGCTCGTCAATCATCGGGGTATCCACCTCGCCGGGGTAGATCACGCAAGCACGAATGCCGTGCTGCCGCTCTTCCTGATTGATCGAGCCGTTGAGCGAGGCCAGCGCGGTCTTGGTGGCGCTGTAGGCCACGCCGGACACGTGCGAGGGACGGAGTCCGGCGCCGGAGGAGACGTTGACGATGAGGCCGGTGCCCTGCCGGCGCATCACGGGCAGGACCGCCCGCACACACCAGTAGGCGCCATTCAGATTGATGTCAACGACCCGCGACCAGTCGGCGGCCGAAATGTTATCGAGGCTGCGGTATTTGGTGTTGATGCCGGCGTTATTGACGAGCAGGTCGAGACGGCCTCCGCCCAACGCCTGACAACGCGCCACGGCCGCCTCCACCGCCGCCAAGTCGGTCACGTCGGCGGGGAGCGCCCAGCCCTGCCCACCGGCCTGCGTGATCTCCGCGGCGACCTGCTCTAGGGGCTGCGGCCGGCGGCCGAGCAAGCCGACGCCGGCGCCCGCTTGAGCCAGCGCGCGCGCTGCGGCCGCGCCGATACCCGTCCCGGCGCCCGTGACTAGCGCGACTTGTCCGGCGAGCGGTTGCGACCCCGGCTCCCCGCCGGCAAGCGGCGCGAGCCAAGGGAATCGCTGCGGCACATCCATGCGTCTTATTCCTCCGTCGGGGGTGGTACACCACACGTTTTGCACCCAGGGTAGGGGCACGGCATGCCGTGCCCCTACGGCGCCGGTTTTGGCGTGTTCCCTCCCCGGTTACACCGGGGGAGGGCGAGGGTGGGGGGTTGGGCCGGTAGAATGGTGCCCAGGATGCTACCACACGCCGCGCACCGAGATTCACCCTTTGGGTTCATTCTCGGCGGCAAGCTCTACGAGGCGGTAGACGCAGCCGGACAGGCCACGCTGGCGCAGGAACCGTGGGAATAGCGTGTCGTCGGCGTGGGGCTAGTGGATGACCGCAAGCAGTCTCCGGGCCTCATCGGCGCGGTCCAGGAGAAAGCGCTGCACTCCGGCAGAGTGGCCCATGAGCTCCTCGGTGGTCATTTCTCCGGCTGGACCGGTCCAGGAGTGCTGGCGCTCGTCGAGCACAAACCTCAGCATACGACCTATGGAGCGCAGGCCAAAACGCAGTGCCAAGCTCGCCGCGTAGCCAAAGCGCACGGTTCTTGGGTCACCCTGCCAGCCAGCGTCCTGTAACCCCCTCAGATAACCGGCGAAGGCGCACTCGTCTAGCTCACCAGCCTCGGTTCTGTCGACTCTTGCCCAATCGAGGACGAAAAAGACCAGTGGAGCAAGCTCGTGGCCAAGCTCCGCAACTCCCGCACCCTGCCAGTCGATTATGACAGTCTGTTCCCGCCCATTGGCATCGCGGCGGGCGAATAGATTCGATGGATTGGCATCGAGATGGCCGAAGGTCTTGGGTAACTGATCGAGCGCATCCAGAAGGACCTCTCGGTTCTCCCAGAGGCGGAGCAGTTCATCGGCGCTGCTGCCTGGGAAGGCGTGTGGTAGCCGGGGATGATCGAGGAGACTACGCAGTTGGGCAATGAGAGCAGCGTAGCCTGCCACCACCTCCCGTAGCCAGCCTCTACTAAGCCACGGCTCGGTGGGGAGGGGGCGGCCGACCAGATAGGCACCGTTGAGCTGGCCGAGGTGACGAGCGGCCAGGCTATAGCGGTCCAACGGCCAGGGCCGGCCCACCTCGTCCACGACCTCTTCCTGCCAAATTCGGAACGTATCCCCGTGCACCTCGACACCGTAACAACGCGCTGCTGCGAGTCCGCCGGGTAAGTCACGCAGTAGCCCGGAAGCATTGGCCTGTGCCTCCCGCCTCCCCGAGGTGCGCTCCCGACCGACAACCTTCAGGACCAACGACCACGCGACCGTCTTGCCCGCCGTGCAAGCATGTCCGGTGAAGCGGAACACGTTCTGTCGCTCGGCGGGCAGGGATGCTACCTGCCAGTCGGTGACCGTGGCCGTTTCGCTGTCGAGGGCTTTGCGAACCGGGGGATTCAGGGTCGCCCGGTCAATTGCTTGTAGCTCTGCTTCTATATCCACGGTGCTCCTCACCACGCTCCCGGTAGCCTCCGACAGGGATAGGTAAACCGGGAAAACAGGCGGCAGGCATGCTCCGCCGGTCGGGCGCTGGCCCCCCTATGGTCCCCCTCACAAGGGTAGGTTTTTCGCTGGGCGGCGAGTCGGACCTCACCCCCGGCCCCTTCCCTGGCAGGGAAGGGGCGCGATGGCGGAGCCGGTCCGCCGTTGCCCGCCAGGGAAGCGGGAGCGGTGTGGCGAACGGTGGCTGGGGCCTAGATTGCGGCTTGCGCCGCAATGACGAGCACGTGGGCGCAACATGTTGCGCCCCTACACAAAAAACCCACCCTTGTCAGCTATGGTCCCCCGCGGCGGCGGGGGGACGGGCGCAGCGTGCTGCGCCCCTACGGCTTGGCCTGCATCTCCCCCAATCAACCCGGTAGTCTCCGGTACCGCTTCCTTGTTGCCAAGGTAGGCGCTAGGGGGTGGCGCGTCAACTGACTGCCAGTCAGGTTGGGGACCCCGCCGCCAGCAGCCGACCAGCGGCAGCCGGTCAGGCTGCTGCGCCGAGGCTTGCTGGTGACAACATCGGCGGCTACAATCTCACGGTATTGGCCGGTACTTTCTCCACCTGTCAGAGGGGAGCGCCGCACCGGCGACTACGAATCCCCACCCTACCGTAAGCAAGGGAGTCTATCTTCATGCCGCCTACGCATACCGTGACGTTCATTCCCGGTGATGGCACCGGACCGGAGATTGCCGAGGCCACCCGTCGCGTGCTGGATGCCGCTGCCGACGTTGGCGGGTTTGCGTTCGATTGGGACGTGCAATACGCCGGCGCCGAGGTCGGCGAGCGCACCGGGGAGGTGCTGCCGGAGCACGTCCTCGATTCGATCCGCACCAACAAGGTCGCCATCAAAGGCCCGTTGACCACGCCGGTCGGGAAGGGCTTTCGCAGTGTCAATGTCGCGCTCCGTAAGGAGCTGGACCTCTACGCCTGCCTGCGTCCCTGCCGGACCTACGCTGGCGCGCCCTCGAAGTTCCCCGACTTCGACGTTGTCGTCGTCCGTGAGAATACCGAGGACCTGTACGCGGGAGTGGAGTTTCAGGAAGGCACGGACGAGGCGGCGCGGCTGATCGAGTTCATCGGCGAGATTGGCGGTGGCACTATCCGCCCCGACTCGGGTATCAGCATCAAGCCGATCTCGATTAGCGGTACCGAGCGGATTGTGCGGTTTGCGCTGGACTATGCGCGGGCGAACGGACGCAAGAAGGTCACGGCCGTCCACAAGGCCAACATTATGAAGTTCTCCGATGGTCTCTACCTGGAGGTAGCCCGGCGGGTGGCCACGGAGTATCCCGACGTCGAGTTCGACGACTGGATCGTGGACATTATGACGCAGCTGCTCATCACGCGACCGCACGACTTCGACGTGCTGGTGCTGCCCAACCTGTACGGCGACGTGGTGTCGGACCTGTGCGCCGGGATCATCGGCGGCGTGGGGCTGGCACCCGGCGCCAATATCGGTACGGAGGTCGCCGTGTTCGAGCCGACCCACGGCAGCGCACCGCGGTACGCCGGTCAGAACAAGGTCAACCCCATGGCGATGATTCTCTCCGGCGTCTTGATGCTGCATCACCTGGGCGAGACGGAGACAGCCGACCGGCTCGAACAGGCCGTAGCCGCGGTGATTGCCGAGGGGAAGAGCGTGACCTACGACCTCAAGGCCGACCGCAACGACCCCACGGCGGCCGGGACCTCGCAGGTCGGCGACGCCATCATCGCGGCGCTACACGCGGGAGGCTGAGGGAGCGAGGCTAGACGGACCTACCCCCAACCCCCTCCCTCCAGGGAAGGGGCTAAAGACCGGCGTGTGGAGAACCTTTCCTGGAAGGAAGTGGCGGCCGGTCGCAGCGCAGACTCCCCTTCCCTGCAGGGAAGGGGCCGGGGGTTAGGTCACGGCAAGGACCAGGATAGAAGCTATGAAAATCCACGAGTATCAGGCGAAGGAGCTATTGCGGCCCTACGGCCTGCCCATTCCACCGGGCGAGGTGGCCAGCACGCCGGATGAAGCTGCTGCCATCGCGGCTCGCTTGGGAGGGCAGGTTGTCGTCAAGGCGCAGGTGCTGGTCGGCGGGCGGGGCAAGGCCGGAGGCGTCAAGCTGGCGGATACGCCCACCGAGGCCCGCGAAAAGGCAGCCGCAATCCTGGGTATGGACATCAAGGGAAACCGGGTCGAGCAGGTGTTGGTCACACAGGCGGCGGACATTGCGCGAGAAATCTATCTCGGCTTGGTGCTGGACCGCGCCACCCGGCGCGTGACCCTGATGGCCAGTAGCGAGGGCGGCGTGGACATTGAGGAGGTTGCCGCGACGACACCGGAGAAGATCATCAGGGTGGGCGCCGACCCGCTGCTGGGGCTGCAAGACTTTCAGATGCGCCAGGCGGCCTTTGCGCTCGACCTGCCCGGCGGGCTGCTACGGCCGTTCGGCGCCATCGCCCGGGGCCTTTACCAAGCGTTCATGGATTACGACTGCTCGCTCGCCGAGATCAACCCGCTGATCGTCAACACTGAGGGCACGCTGCAAGCGATTGACGCCAAGATCAACCTGGACGACAACGCGCTCTATCGCCACGCCGACCTGGTGGAGCTACGCGATCCACAGGAGGAAACCGCTGCGGAGCGGGAGGCTCGCGAGCACGGTCTATCGTATGTCCAACTCGACGGCACCATCGGCTGCTGCGTCAACGGCGCGGGGCTGGCGATGGCGACGATGGACCTCGTGCAGGCCGCCGGCGGCGAACCGGCCAACTTCCTCGACATCGGGGGTGGCGCGCAGTCCGACCGCGTGATCGCGGCGCTGCGGATTATTCTGGCCGACGAGCGCGTGCGGGCCGTGCTGTTCAACATCTTCGGCGGGATTACGCGCTGCGATGAGGTCGCACGCGGGATCGTCGCGGCACTGCCCAGCCTGCCGCGGCCGGTGCCGCTGACCGTGCGCTTGGTCGGCGTCAATGAGACGGAAGGACATCAAATACTGCGCGCGGAGGGCATTACGGCCGTGACCTCGATGGCCGAGGCGGCCCGCGCGGTGGTGGAGGCGGCGCGATGAGCATTCTCGCCGATCAGGACACGCGGCTCCTGGTACAGGGCATCACCGGCCGTGAGGGGTCGTTCCACACGCAGCAGATGATCGAGTACGGGACGCAGGTCGTGGCCGGTGTCACCCCCGGCCGCGGGGGGCAGGAGCATCTGGGGGTGCCGGTCTTCAATACGGTGCAGGCGGCGGTGCAAGCGACGGGCGCGACGGCATCCTGCATCTTCGTCCCGGCGCCGTTCGGGGCCGACGCGATCCTGGAGGCGGCCGACGCCGGACTGGACCCCATCGTGGCGATCACCGAGGGTATTCCGGTGCTGGACATGCTGCGCGTCTACCACACCGTCAGACAGCGCGGCGCCCGGCTGATCGGGCCGAACGGTCCGGGGCTAATCAGCCCCGGCCAAGCGAAGATCGGCATTATCCAGGGCGCTATCGTCACGCCGGGGCCGATTGGGCTGGTGTCACGCTCCGGCACGCTGACCTATGAGGTCATCCAGCATCTCACGAACGCCGGCTTGGGCCAGAGCACCTGTGTGGGTATCGGCGGCGATCCGATTGTCGGTAGCTCCTTCATAGACATGCTGGCGCTCTTCGAGGCGGACCCGGCGACCGAGGGGATCGTGCTCATCGGCGAGATCGGCGGCGACGAGGAGGAGCAGGCGGCGGAGTATGCGCGGCAGCACCTCAGCAAGCCGGTCGTCAGCTTCATCGCCGGGCGAACGGCGCCGCCGGAGAAGCGGATGGGGCACGCCGGGGCGATCATCTCCGGTGGCGCCGGCACTGCCGCCGGCAAGATCGCAGCCTTGCAGGCTGCGGGTATCCCGGTCGCCGAACTTCCCTCCGACATCCCGCAGCTGCTCACCGACGCGCTGGCGTAGCGGTTTCCCTAAAGAGGCGTGCGGCTTGCACCACCAGCGAGTTCGTCCGCACTCTGCCACCGCGCTTAAATAATCGCAGGCGCTCACCACCCAACTCGGCCGGTGAGCGCCTAGCGTCGCGTTGTCAGGCCAGTCAGCAGACGGCTTACTCTTCGCTTTCCTCGTCTCGAATCTCCTCCAAGGAATCCGGGGTGATCTCGTCCACCGTCGCCATCAAGTCCACCTTGGCCTGGACCATCTCGCGCGCCTTCCGCACCGTCTCTTCGTCCGGCGCATCGTAGACGCAGTAGCACTTGCTCATATCGTCGGCCAGGAAGGTGGATTCCCACTTGCACTCGGGAATCTTGGGATAGATGTCCAGCGACTTCACCTTCTTGGCCATGTACTTGTCTTTGGTGAGGTCCTTGGGTAGGTTCCACTCCACCATGAACTTCGGCATGTCGGCTCTCCTTCCGTGGATGTGTGTGGTGAGGTATAGCAGGTCGCTCACGATTTAGCCAATCGTGAGCACGCGCCGCGATCCGCTACCCGCCGTCAGTAGGGCAACGGGATGGGCCGGGGGTTCTCCGGTGCGACGTAGATCGCGTCGGTCGGGCAATATTCCTCGCAGATGAAGCACGACTGACAATCTTCCTGGTAGGCGATATAGGCTTTCTTCCCCTTCTCCGGCCCCTGGAGGCGAAAGACATCAACCGGGCACACGCGCACGCACAGATTGCACCCGATACACAGCTTGTCCGAGACGACTTCGACGGCCATAGATGGTGCTTCCTACGTTCTCAGCGGTTCATGCGTGTCGCGGTGTCAGCCGGCAGCGGCCGGGGCGCTGGCCCCCCTATGGTCCCCCCGCTGCGGCGGGGGGACTGGATTCCGGCTTGCGCCGGAATGACGCAATGAGGTGGCCGGGAGCGGCATTGCCGGCGTCGGCGCGATGCCGCGGGCCGCGTAGGCATCCAACGGCACAGGCAGATGCCGAAACACCGGGTCCGCCCAGAGCGCCGACGGATCGGCGCTGCCCTGCGGCGCGGCGACGAGCCACACCCGCCACCGCTCATCATCGCGGGCCGGAAAGTCCTCGCGGTAGTGCCAGCCGCGGCTCTCTTCGCGCAAGAGCGCCGCGCGATACATCAACTCGGTCGTAAAGCAGGTGGCGATCGTTTCGTGGCACTTGACCAGCTCGTGCCAGTCGGCGGCGTGGATCACCGGCAGTAGCCGGTCGCGCAGGCGCTCGGTGGCCGCCAGTACGTCGCGCAGGCGGTCACCGTGCCGGTAGATGTTCGCGTCCATGCCGATGACCTGCTCTTGCAGGCGCATGTAGATGCCATCGGGGGTGGCCCCCGTGTTGCGCTGTTGCGGGGCTACGGCGGCGGTCACGGCCGCGGCAACGCTCGCCTCGCTCGGTGCCGGGGCGCCGTGTTGTTGGGCGAACTGCGCGGCGGCAATGCCGGCCTGGGCACCGCTCACACCGGCCCACGCCAGGTTCAGGAACGTAATGCCGCTGCCGGCGCCGATCAGCGGGCTGCGGCTGGCGGCGTCGCCGGCGGCGTAGAGACCGGGCACGGTCGTCGCGCCGCTGCGGTCGAGCAAGCGCACGCCGGCGCTGGCCGAGACGGTGCCGTTGAAGCCGGGGAACCACTCGCGCGGCTCGTCGAACGCATCAATGCCGGTGCGCTCCATGCCGCGCCAGATCAGGGCAAAGTCCCGCTTCCACTGCTCGCGGGCAGCAGGCGGAATACCGGTGAGGTCGTACCGGATGGGGCCGCGGCCGGCGCGCACTTCCCCGGCCATCGCGCGCGGGATGAGGTGCGTCGGCGCCGGGTCGCGGGGGGAATAGCGATGGATGAACGTCTCGCCGTGCTTGTTGATGAACTTGCCGCCAATCGCCGCCAAGAGGCATTGCCCGTGCGTATCGGCGTGGCGATAGGTCGCCATGTAGCCGTTGCCGAACTCCATGCTCATCAGCTCGGCACCAACGTCCCACGCCAGCTTGTACGCCTCGCCGCAGACCATATCGTGCCCGAAGTGGGTGCCGCGCCAGCTACACCCGCCGGCCGCGAGCACGACGGCCTGGGCGCGGATGACCGTGACGCGCTCCTCTTGGCGGCGCAGGGCAACGGCGCCCACCACCCGCCCATCCTCGACCAGCAGGCTGGTCACGACCGTTTGGTCCAGCGTCTTGGCCTTGCGCTTGCCGATAGCCACCTTCCGCATGAACTTCATCAGCTCGGCGCTATCGAAAGCCACCCGTGCGACGGTATGGCGCCCGTGGACTTGGCCGCGGCGGCGGATGAGCTGCCCGTCCGCGTCCACGGGGATGGGGCCGCCCCAGGCGACGATTTCCCGCAGGCGCTCGTAGTTGTCGCGGACGACGAACTCGGCCCACTCCGGGTCGAGCAGGTAGTCGGCGTCTTGGGACTCTTCGGCGATGAAGGTGTCCAGGTCGTCGTCCGGGGTCAGGCAGAGGACGACGGCCCCGGCGAACACGCTGCACCCGCTGGCGCCGGCAAACCCCTTCTCCACGAGCAAGACCCGCTGACCCTGCTCGCGTGCGCGGATCGCGGCCCAGAGGCCGGCCAGCCCACCGCCGATGACGAGCACGTCGGTCGTGAGGCGCTCCGAGCCATCCGCACCGACTTCCCGCCGGGGCAGAAATGACGATGGTGAGGGCCTTGACCGTCGAGACGGTGTGGTGTCGCTCATGCGTCGCGAATACCTAACGTCCAGGAGAAGCGATAGCGCAGCCGTTGGATAATGGCATCTAACGTGTAGCCGATCACGCCGATAATCAAGATGATCGTCATCAACTCGCCATAGCTGAAGCGGTCGCGGGTGTCGAGGATGTAGTAGCCCAAGCCGTTGTTGACGCCGAGCATCTCGGCCGGCACTAACACCAGCCACGCCACCCCGACCGCCAGCCGCAGGCCGGTGAGCACATCGGGGATGATGGCCGGAATGACCACGCGGCGCAGCACCGCCCATTCATTCGCACCGAGGGCACGGGCCGCGCGAATCCACTGGCGGTCTACGTGGCTCACACCGGTCGCGGTGTTGATAAGAATGGGCCAGACGGCTGCGACGGCGAGCAGAAAGTAGATGGGCCGGTCGCCCACGCCGAAGAGCATGATCGCGACGGGCATCCAGGCCAGCGGCGAGATCATACGAATGAACTGGAACAGGGCGGAGGTGCCCAACTCCAGCCGGCGCCAGTAGCCAATCATCAGCCCCACCGGCACACCGATGGCAATAGCCAGCGCCAAGCCGATGCCCACGCGGAGCAGCGAGGCCGCCATATGCGGCCAGAGCACGCCGGTGCTCACAAGCCGCACGGCGTCAGCAAAGGTGCGCTGGGGTAGGAACGACGCCGCAATGGGGAAGCGCGTGGCCCAGATCGTCGCTCCGATGTGCCAGATGACCAGGCCGACCAGTAAGCCGACGACGGGCCACATCCAACTGCCGGCCCGCTGCTTGACAACCCGCAGCCAGCGGGGCGTGGCGCGCGCGACCGCCGCCGGCTCCTCGGCAGCGAGCGGTCGCGCCAGCTCGTCGGTGGTTTCCGCCACCATAGCTCCTTCCCAGCGGCGCGCCAGCCCTGTCGTGTAGGGGCGTCATTCATGGCGCCCACCTTGGCACGTTGCCCGCGCTAGGCGCGATAAATCGCGCTCCTACGACGCGGCCTGTACCTACACTAGAGCCAGGGCCACGCTAGAGTGAGATGACCTCTTTGCGCTCGAAGGCTTGCTTGGGGTCCACGCCGAAGGCCTCCGGCCCGCCGGCCTTCTCGTAGGCATTCTTGACTAAATCATACTCGATTAAGTCATTTGCCGCGAAGTCGGGGTCGAGGGCGCCCAGGAACGACCGATCTCCCTGCACCATCGTCTGCTTCAGCTGCGTGACCAACTCCATCGTGTACGACGGGTACGGGTACGGCTGGAAGCCGATCCGTCCGACGCCCCACTCGTCGTTACGGATGGCGTTGGTGCCTTGCGGGCCGTAGGTGTCCAGGTCGTACTTGTTCATCGCCCGGTTGATGACCGGTGTTTCGAGCGGCAAGTATCCCTTCCCGCCCTTCGAGAGCACGCCGGGCACCTCCGTCGTATTCTGGTGCGCCCACAACTGCGCGGCCACCAGCCCGTTGAGCACGCGCTGGGACCACTCCGGCCGCTCCTTGATGCTCTCCTCGTGCAGCACGGCAACGCAGCAGGCATGGTCCCGCCACACGTCGCCCGTAAAGCGGATGATCTTGCCTTGGGCTTTCAGCTCGCCCGCGGCGTTGAACGGCTCGGCGACGATATAGCCGTCAATACCGCCGGTGCCTAGGGCAGTGGGCATGTCCGGGGGCGGCATCACGAACAGATTGACCTCGGACGGCTTCAGCGTAGCGCCCCGGTCCTTCGCGACGGCCGTCAGCCCGGCGTTGCGGAGCAGCATCTGGAGCACAACGTTGTGGATCGAGTACCAGAAGGGAACGGCGATCTGCTTGCCGGCCAAGTCCTCAATGTCGTTGATACCCTCCCCGGCGACCGTGAGCGCAGAGCCGTTCGTGTGATCCCACGCGACCACCTTCACCTGCTGCTGCAAGCTGTAGCGCATCCAGACGGTCATCGGCATCAGGAAGTGCGCCAAGTTGACACTGCCGGCGAAGAAGGCCTCCGCCAGCGCGTTCCAGCCGCGGAAGAGCGTCGGCTGCTCCACCGTCAGGCCCTCGGCCTGGAAAAACTCGTTGGCGTGACCAATGAGCAGCGGCGTCGCATCGGTAATCGGCAGATAGCCGATCTTGACCGGCGTCTCCAGCTCGCTGCTGATAGCTGCCGACTGGGCCGGCGCTGCGGGGGCGGATTCTTCCTCGGTCTCGCCACAGGCAGCCAGCAGCGGCCCCAAGAGGGCGCTCGTAAACGCCAGCCCGACGGTGCGGAAGTGGCCGCGGCGCGTGAGGGGCGGTAGCGGGTGATCCTGTCTGTTCTCGGCTCGCTCTGTCATTCCTGTCTCCTCAGTCTGCTCGTTGTGTGTGGCCCCCCTATGGCCCCCCGCTGCGGCGGGGGGCCGGGTGATTCCCTCCCTTGTGCGTCAGCGCGGAGGAGGGACGGGGCGGGGGCCTGCTCCCGTACTCTCAGATGCTGTAGTGTCCTTCCTGGCGCACGGCCAGCCCGAACTCCCGATAGACGTGATCGCGCAGGCGCAGCAGCGTCGGGTCGTTGCGGTCGCGGGGGCGGGCGATGGGCACCGGGACGATCTCCCTGATCCGGCCGGGCCGGGGGGTGAGGATCGCCACGCGGTCGCCGAGGTAGAGCGCCTCGTCAATGTCGTGCGTGACAAAGATCGCGGTCATCCCGCGCTGCTTGACGATCCGCACCAGCTCATCCTGCATGGTCATGCGGGTAAAGGCATCGAGCGCGTTGAACGGCTCGTCCAAGAGCAGAATCTCCGGCTCGTTGACGAGCGCCCGCGCAATGGCGACCCGCTGCGCCATCCCCCCCGACAGTTCGTGGGGACGCGCTGCCTCGAACCCTTCCAAGCCGACGAGCGCCAAGAGGTCGCGCACAGCCCGATCCTTGACGCGACCGTCCATGCCGGTACTCCGCGCCTCGAGACCGAAGCGGACGTTCCGGTACACGTCGAGCCAGGGAAACAGGGCGTACTGCTGGAAGACGAGGCCCCGGCGGTGGCTGGGACCGTCCACAGGACGGCCGTCTACGGTCAACGAGCCGGCGCTCAGGTCCTCCAGCCCGGCGATGATGTGGAGCAGCGTAGACTTGCCGCAACCGCTCCGACCGAGTAGGCAGAGCAGCTCGCCTTCGGACACGGCGAGGGAGATGCCGGCGAAGGCCACGACCGTTCCGTCCTCGTCCGTACCGTTGCCAGGTGTCCCGGCCGGCACGTCAGGCTGCATCGCCGCGGACTGTCCGTGCGCGGCATACACCTTCGTGGCGTCGGTTAGCTCAATCTTGCCGGCCGGGGGCGGCGCTTCACCGGGATGCTCGGCTGCGAGCGGTGCTTGGTACATACCTCGCTGCTCTCCGCAGGGGCTTGGCCCCCACCCTCATCCTCCCCCGTTGCGACGGGGGAGGGAACACACCGTCCCCCTGCGGAGCGGGGGACCATAGGGGGCTTGGCCCACGACATACTCCGGTTAGTTGATAAAGTTAGTCAACTTCCCCCGAAACCGGATAGTAGCAGGCTAGTGCCGGCGCTGTCAAGGCGGCGGGAGTGGGAGGCAGTTGTTCCTAGGGGAGGCTGCCTGTACAGTGATCGAATAGTTGCCCGGGGAAAGGGGCAGCCCGCTCTATGGTTCCGCAGTAGACTCGACGGCAACCGGGAAAGGAGCATCCACACGCTAGAGGGAGGCAACCATGTCCGGTCCGGTTTGGGGGAGTGCATCGTGGCTCGTGCGACTACCCTAGAAGTTGTGGCACATCGTGGCGTTGTCGAGCACGCGCCCGAGAATACACTGCCGGCCTTCCTCCGGGCAGTCGCTATCGGCGCAGACGCCGTGGAGCTTGACGTGCGACTCACGCGCGACCGGGTGCCGGTGGTGTACCACTACTACTATCTGGATGAGAGCACCACGCTCCCTGGCCCGATCTATGACTACACACTGGACCAGCTGCGAGCCGCCCGGTTCCTCTCCACTAGCGACGGCATCGAGGCGGCGAGCGCCGACGACTGGCGCATTCCGACGCTGACCGAGGTCTTGGACGCCATCGGTGGGAAGATCGGGCTGGAGATCGAGATCAAAGGGCCGGAGCCGGAGGCGCCTGGCATCGTGGCTGAAGTCCTGGCCAAGTACCGGCAACTGTGGGATGGGATCGAGGTCACGGCGTTTGAGCCGATGCTCCTGCGGGACATTCAGCAGCGGTGTCCCGGCTTGACCACCGACCTCCTCCTGCCGCAGCCCCCGGATTGGATGCGACAGGACGTGCTGACGTATGAGGCCATCCAGCGCGGCCGCCTGGCCGGAGCACAGGCGGTGCATCTGCAGGCCACGAAGCTCTCTCCGGCAGTGGTCTCGGCCATCCGCTCGCACGGGTTTGACATTCATGTCTGGGACGTGAACGACGATGAGACGCTTGCTCGGATGCTCGACTTGGGCATCAGGCGCGTCTGCACCGACAACGTCCCGCAGATCGTCAATGCGGTACGCCGGATGACCTCGGCAACATCAAGCTCCAAGCTCCTGACCATCCGGTAGTGCTTCCAGACATGCTTGTTGCTGGGCAGAGGAACACGCGGCCGCCCCGCCGGCCCATCGCACCTTGACTAGGTAGAGGGGTGGTGCTACCATCAATTCGAGGTGTTCGCTGCTTCACCTACGTTATGGATAGCGAGGGCTGGGAGAGCAGCGCGAGGGAGTCTGCGTAGTTATGGTAGCCACAGAACCGCTCGTAGTTGAGCCGACGGTGATGCTCACCGCCGAGGCGACCACGGAGCTACGGCGCATTGTGACCGAGGAAGGCGATTCGTCCTTGGGGCTGCGCGTGTTCGTCAGCCCGGGGGGCTGCTCCGGGCTATCGTATGGCATGAGCCTTGAAGACCGGTCCGACGACGGCGACGAAGTGATTGAGCAAGACGGGCTGACGGTCTTCGTAGACGAGTTCACGGCCAACTTCATTCGCGGGGCGCAGATTGACTACGTGAAGGGGCTGATGGGAGCCGGCTTCACGGTCCAGAATCCCAATGCCGTCAAGGCGTGCGCGTGCGGATCGTCATTCGACACCGGCGGCAACGCCGAGACCGCGCAGAAGTGCGCCGACTAGCCCACTCGCGTCTCTAAGCAGCCACCGGCTAACCGCCCATTGCCTGTGCCGCCATGTGCGGTGCGGCGTGGCCGGCAGCACGTCCGGCGCAGTAATTCCACCGTAGCGACAGCACCAACGGGGTGTGGCTCAGCTTGGTAGAGCGCCTGGTTTGGGGCCAGGAGGTCCCCGGTTCGAATCCGGGCACCCCGACCACTCATCCCCACGAGGGAGTGCCGGTGTTCAACGCGCGGCCCCGGCGCCTTGTGCCAGCAGGGTCACGAGCCACTGATTGAGGCTGACTCCTTCCCGCTCTGCCTGCTGCGCGAGACGCTCGTGTAAGGAGCCAGCCATCCGCACGATCACCTTGCCGCTATAGGTGCGCTCCGGGAAGGGGGTGGGGATAGGGGCACCATCGAGGAGCGCCGTCTCCAGCCACGCTGCCATTGCTTCGGGTACATTGGCGAGGGCCTCGGCCTCGGTCAGTCCATCGGTCATGCAGCCGGGTAGCTCCATCACCTCCACGAGGAATCCCTCCGCTGTATTGCCGGAGACTACTTTGTGATAGGGCTGTTGCAGATACTCTTCCACCTTGGCGGCGACTGCGGGTGGGATGGGCAGTCTGGGCTTACTCTCTCGCATCCGCCTCACTCCTTGCAACGCTGCAACGCCTGCCGTACATAGACCGGGCTCACGTGCCGGCGGCGGTAGGGAACCACGAACCGCTCGCCAGCGCGGGTGAAGACCTCGTGGCTACCTTTCCCATGGCGGTGCTCCCAGCCGTAGGCTTCCAGCAATCGCTTGATCTCGTGGAACCGCACCGCGTTGGGCCGCTGGGCAATCCGCTCGCGTAGCCGCTGCCGGCCCATGTCTAAGTAGTAGCATATATGACACTACCTTTCCAAGGGCGATGGCGGGGGGACAGGAACCATCCAGGAAGTATCGCGGCCTCCCACCGTTGCCAAGAGTTGGGAGCACGAAGCTCAAGAGGGTCCGGAGGGTGAGACGTGGTCCTCGCTAGTGGCTCAGGTCGCGCAGGGGCGCGATCTCCTCTTCTGTCCCGGCAGCGACGAGCACGTCGCCGGCTACCAACTTTCTCGTCCCAGGGGGATGGGGGGCAAACAGCCCTTCTCCGGCCGGCTTGAGGGCAATCACGGCCGGCCCATGGTGCTCCGGTGCAATCCGCGCTTGCAGCTCGGCAATGGTGAGCATACACAGCGGGGAGGTCGGCGCCAACTCCACCTGCTCCGTGAAGAAGGGCAAGTCATCGTCGTAGAGCACGGAGTCGATGTACTCGGCCACCACCGGGCGCGTGAGTAGCGTGGCCAGCTTGCGCCCACCGACCGCCGTAGGCGCCAGCACGTAGTTGGCTCCGGCGCGGTACAGCTTGCTCTCGGCGCTCGGCTCCTCCGCGCGGGCCGCGATGACGAGGTCCGAGCTCAGGCCGCGGGCCGTGAGCGTCACATAGATGTTGATAGCATCGGTACTCGCCGCGGCGACCAAGCCGCGGGCCCGATCAATCCGCATCCGCTGGAGCACCGCGTCCTCGGTCGCATCGCCGGCCAGATATGGCACGTTCCAGGTTTGCAGATCCTCCGCATGCTGATTCTTGGGATCAACCACACCAAAGATCGCACCCTGTTGGTGCAAGGCCAGGGCAACCTGCCAGCCTACCCGGCCCAGGCCACAGATGATGTAGTGATCGTGCAGATCACTGAGCTCCCGTTCCAATTTGTTCTCTCCCCACAGGCGTGCCAGGGGCCCACTGGCCAACTCCGCCGCGACCGAGGCGACGATGAGGAACCCGGCGCCGATCACTACAATGCTCCAGATGCGACCACCGATTGTCAATGGGTGGACCTCTTGATAGCCGATGGTGAAGATGGTGATGATGGTCATGTAGAAGGCATCGAACCATGACCACCCTTCGATGACCCGATAGCCCGTGGTAGCGGTAGCCACCCAGGTCACGAGGATTAGCAAGGCCCACCGCAGGCGGCGCCCCAGCCGGACCAACACCTTGATTGCTAACATGAGTCCTCTGCCGGTGCCAGCAGGCGCCACACCACCCTACACATAGCCGAAACGCCGGTCGCATCAGGATACTTTGGACAATAGCACTACCCATTGATGGCGTCAATCCTTGCCACAGTGGCCCGGAAGCACTGCTGTCGAGCCGGGGCATCATCGCTACACGGCCTTCTGGGGACACTCAAGCGTCAACCTCAGGGAGGAGGCCGAGCGCCCAGTCCACTGCCCGGTCGAAGAGGCGGATCGCTTCACCCGTGCTCAGGTAGAACGTGTCGTGATGCCCAAACCAGAAGACCATCCTGGCCGGCGCCGGTTGTCCATTCGCCAACTCGGCGCCTACCTCTGCCACCAAGAGCGCCGAGTCGTTACCGAACAGGTGCTTTGCGAGCACCTGCACCCCTGGCCCTCGAAATGGCCAGGCCACACTGAACGTATCGGGCCGGCGCACCACCCGCAGTCGCTCGTCTACGGGTAGCCCGGCGGTGATCGGATGCGCCGCATCTACAATCCGAATATAGATCTGCTCCGGGCGCGTGCCGCCCCAGCGCGCCAACTGGGTCGCTTCCAGCAGCCGCAGCGGCTCCCAGAAGATCAACGGCGTCGCAGTCTGGGCATAGCGCGCCGCCGCGTCGAGGTCCTGGATATTGGAGCTGATCAAGAGCAGGTCATGGCTCGCGGCCACTGCTGCCGGATCAGCCGTACTGCCGTCGCCCGTTCCGAGCACGGTGACCTTGGCGCCCCGCGCCTCCAGGTGTGCCACGACGGCGGCATCGCCCTCCGTCAGCGCCGCGGGCTGATCCACCAGCAGGGCAACCCGAGTATCCGGCGGGAGCGGCGGCAGCGGCGCCAGGGTGGCCGCTGCTGCGAGCTGCGGGAGCTGCTGCTGGAGCGTCTCCGGGTCGCTGAGGTCGCGCAATCGCTGGGCATTGGCGTCCAGTGAAGCCGCGAATCGTTGCAGCGCTGCTTCCCACTGCGCTACGGCTGCCGCCGGCGCCTGCTCGGGCCACCAGCGGGCCGCCTCGGCCGCCATAGACGGACGCAGTTCGGCGGCGAGCGCGTCCAGGCATTCGCGCACGGACGCGGTGGCCAGCGCCCCGGTGAGGTGTCGCTCGACCTCTGCCTTAAAGTAGGCTTGATACTGCGTGTTCTGCAGCAAGCTGGTCAGGATTGGGATGAGGGAGCCACGCGCCTCACGGCCCTTCACGGCCTCACGAGAGAGCAGACCATACACACCCGGGGGCACATCGGCATCCCACAGGAACAACCGCCAGCGGGTATCAGGACCGCTACGCATCCGCGCCGCATACCAGTTGTGGCTGCCCCAAGCGGTATCTCCGGCCCACAGGCGGAGGATGATGAAGGAAGTAAAGCTCTCGATATCGAGTTGCTGGACCACCCGCTCGTACTGCGCTGGCACGCTCAAGTCTGCCTCCCGCAGCCAGTCCACAAAGAGATGCCAGCGGTGCGAGCTACCGGCCGAGTGGGTATACCATTCGCTGGCGTCGAAATGCGTGACCAGGAACGATTCGTCAACGTACTCGGTGAGGTTGTACAGCCCCCAATAGGACCCGTTCAGGTACAGTGCCACCCAGCGGCCCTGGACCGCCTCCTGTCCCATCGCCTCGTGCAGTTCCCGGACCAGCTGGTCCGGCACGTACACCGCCTCGGCCGCACATTGGGACGCCTCGCTGCACTGCCAACTGTCCTGATCCTCGGCCCGCAGGATCAGCCGGTCATAGGTCTGCCCCGGCTGTAGCCCAAACAGCGGGTATGCCAGCTCGCGCGGCCCATACTCCGCGCGGAAGTACAACTCGAACGACCGCTTGGCTGATTCTGACCGGTTCTCCCCGCCGCGGACGCGGAGGCCCGCTCCCACACTGAAGTCCAACTCACCTTCCGGAGATAGCCTCTGTACCGTCACCGGCCGCTCGCTAGCCCGCCCCCAAGATCGTCCCCAGTCTGCCCATGCCGATGCGTTGGTGTAAATGCCCGTCGCCTCATCCCATAGGTGGGACGGGTCCGTGACCAGCGACACGACCGGAAGACCAGTGCTTGCGCCCACCAGGTACGTCGCCGTGGTCACGGCACTCACCGGCACCCCATCGCGCAGCGCCACAGTCCGCAGTACCGTCGTCTCCTCTAATTCCAAGGGTGCCGTGTACACCTCGCCACCCACCGTCGGATCGGACCCGTCCAGCGTGAAGTACAGCGTGCCGTCTGGCAGCGGCGCCTCCAGATGCACGATCACCGGACCGGCATAGAATCCACTGCCCGGCGTGACCACCACTGCCGGCGCGCCCGGCGCCGCTCGTAGACGATGCGGGGTCGTATTCGCCGCGCCGAGAGTCGGAGCTGGGAACGCCACCCACCGGTCGGACTCTGGCAGCCGCCCCAGCGAGACATCCGCTTCCTGCTCATCGAACGTGACTGCATCCACCACCCGTCCGTCCGGGCCGAACAAGCCCACGTAGCCGCCCGCACGGTCCAGTCGGAAGCTCGCGTGCCAGCCATTCCCGGTCACTTGGTCTACGCCGGATGTCCAGATCACCCGCCCCCCCCCCGGTTTCAACGTGGTGACGGGCACGGGCCACTTGGTCGGCTGGGTGGGGTCGTCGGTCAGGCTATAGCCGAGGATGGTCATGGGCGTGTCTGTGGGATTATGCAGCTCCAGCCAGCCGGTGTAGGCGCCTCGGTCATCGAACGCCGTGTGCGTATTCGCCGCCAGGATCTCGTTGATGCGGACACCCGGCGGTCCGGTCGGGGGAACGACCGGCGCCGGTGCCGATGCCTCCGGCGCCGCGAACTGCGGGAGATGCTGCTGCAATATCTGCGGGTCGGTCAGCTGGCGCAGGCGCTGGGCATCGGCCTCAAAGGTATCCGAAATTCGCTGCAACTCGGTTTCCCATTGCGCTGCCAGCACCGCCGTCTCGTGCTCGGGCAACCAGCGGGCGGCCTCAGCCGCCATTTCCGGGCGCAGTTCGGCGGCGAGTGTGTCGAGACGTTCACGCACGGAGGCGGTGTCCAGCGCACCGGCCAGATGACGCTCGACCTGCGTGGCGAAATAGGTACGATATTGCGCGTTTTGTAGCAAGCTGGCCAGCATCTTGCCAAGCCGGCCCTTGTCCAACACCACACGCTCAAACGTGTCCTCATCGCGCTCGAACGTCGACTCGGCATCCCAAACGATGAAGCGCCAGCGTGTGTCCGGGCCTTCCCGCGCGCGGGCCACGATCCAATTATTGTGCGGCCAGTCCGTGTTCCGCGCCCAGATGTTCAGCAGGTAGTACCCGGTGAAGTTCTCGATATCGAAATACTGCACGGCCTGCTCGTACTGCGCTGCCGACCGCAAGTCCGCGCTGGCCAGCCAGTCCGCAAACCGGTACCAGCGGCCCGCGCTCCCGGGAGTCAACTCGCCTGATTTGGAATGGGCATACCACGTGCTGGCATCGAAATGCGTGACCAGGAACGTGTCGTCAACGCGCTCGGTCAGGTTGTACAGCCCCCAGTAGACCCCGTTCAGGTAGAGCGCCACCCAGCGTCCCTGCGGCGCCACCTGTCCCATCGCCATGTGCAGGTCCCGCACCAACTGGTCCCGCAAGAACACCGCATACTCTCTGTAACAACCCGGCTTGTCCTCGCATGGCCAAAGCCAACCGTCATCCACTCCCGCCCGCAATACTAGCCGGTCATACGTCTGCCCCGGCACCGCCCCAAATAGCGGGTACGCCAACTCCCGCGGCCCATACTCCCCCCGGAAGTACAGCCGGAACGAGCGCTTGGGCACACGCAGCCGGCTGATATTCCCATGGATACGTAACCCGGCTCCCACGCTGAAGCCCACCTCCCCTGTCGGTGATAGCCACTCCACCGTCACCGGCCGCTCCCATTCCCGGCCGCGCCCCTCCGCGTTGACGTGGATTCCCGCCGTCTCGTCCCACAGGTGGGCTGGGTCTGTGACCAGTGAGAGCACCGGCAGGCTCGTACTTTCTGCCACCAAATACGTCGCCGTGGTTACGGCACTCACCGGCACGCCCTTATCCAGCGCCACCGCTCGCAGTACGGTCGTCGCCTCTAATTCCAAGGGTGCCGTGTACTCCTGCCCATCCACGGTCGGATCGGCCCCATCGAGCGCGTAGTACAGCAGGCTGCCCGGTACCGGCGTGTGGAGTTGCACCATCACCGGGCCGGCGAAGCGCCCACTGCCCGGCGTAACTACCACTGGTGGTGCGTCCAGCGGTGTCTGCAAGCGATGCCAGGTCGTATTCGCCGCGCCGGGTGTCGGGTTGGGGAAGGAGACCCACTGGTCGGACTCGGCCCCCAGCCGCCCCAGCGAGACATCCGTCTCCTGTGCGCCGAACGCCACCGCATCCACCAGCACCCCGTTCGGGCCGAACAAGCCCACGTACTCTCCGCCGCGGCTCAGTCGGAAGCTCGTGTGCCAGCCTTCCGGCGTCACCTGGTCTACGCCAGAGGTCCAGACCACCCGAAAGTCGCCCGGCGCCAGCGTGGCGGCTGGCAGAGACCACTTGTCCGGCTCGTCGGGATCGTCGGTGAGGGTGTAGCCGAGGAGGGAGATGGGCGTGGCCGTGGGGTTGTGGAGCTCGATCCAGTCGGAGTAGCCACCCCGGTCGTCGGTCACCGTACTCGTGTTCGCCGCTTGAACCTCGGTGATGAGGATGCCGGGGGAGGCGGCGCGCGCTGCCGGCGTGCCGATGGCTGATCCGACCAGGAGCAGCACCAGCACCAGCGCGCCACCAAGGGGGATCAACCGACGCAAGGGAACATCCTCGTTACGCGACCGGGGCATTCTTCGGGCTAGGAGTAATAGATGTCAACCTTTTCGACCCCTTCGATTTGGTCCAAGGACCGCAGGATTTGGGCCTGGCTCCCATTCCGCGGGGTGGCGATGGTGAGGTAGACATTGAACTCGCCTTCATAACTCCCGGCACTGACGATCTCAGGGTCAGTGCCGGACGTCTCACGGATCGTGGCGACGATAGCGGCGAGGAGGCGCTCGTCCACGCCGGCCGGAGCCTTGGCGCTGACGACGAGGCTGGCCTGTTGGGCCGGCTGAAGCCAGTGCAGCACCAGGCGGCTCTTGAGCAGGGTGTAGACCCCGACGGCCAGCAACAGCCCGACGGCAACAGCGAACTGGTAGATCGCGCAGGCCAAACCGGTGGCAACCACGAGCAGGATGAAGGCGATGTCCTCGGCTCGCTTGATCGGCGTGCGGAAACGGACAAACGAGAGCGCGCCGATCAAGCCCAACGAGAGCGGGATCGAAAACTGGATGACCCAGAAGATCGTCGTTACGGCCGGCGAGAGCAGCACAAAGCTGCGGTACAGACTTTCGTTGAACACCTCACCGCCGGTGAAATAGCGCTGGTAGATCAAGGCATAGCCACCGCCCAGCACCATACTCACCAGCAGCACCAAGACAAACTCGAGGATCCCGCGCTGTCCTACGCCGGCAACGGCGGAGCCGTCGAGCAAGCTTGTGAAGCTATTGATACCTTCCATCACGGTCAACTTCTTCCAACAGCGAGGAGATGCCGTAGGCGTACTTCGAGAACGACGCCGGCTCCAGCGAAAACATCCTGAGGAAGGGTGCTTCCGGCACCGCTGCGGCCGACTTAATCTCGAAGATAGTATATGGAAACGCCACCCGGCGCCGACTCCAGCCCGATAACCCCGGCATGGCCACACAAGTGATGTTCTGGTCGAGACTATACCGCTCCTGGGCACGCTGGTTCACAAAGCGCAGGCGCTCACACGAAATTGCCAACGTCGGCCGGAGGCACTGGCGCACGTGGGTTCGCAACGCGGCGGCCGACGCGCCCGGCACGCTACGGAGACGGTCGAGCAAACCGCCAAAATCGGCCATTGGCGAAAGCCGCGTCCCGGTAGCCTTCAGGAGGATCTTGGTCTTGTTGACCAGTGGGCCTTCCCGTCGCTTGATCTCGATACCGTAGTCGGCGCCTACCCCGCTGGGGTTGAAGTATTGACGAAAGCGGTATTTCATCTTGTTCAGCAGTCCGTCCCGCGATTCCCAGTAGGAGCTGAGGGCCGAATCGTCGTAGTAGGTCGTCGTGAGCTTGCTCTGCCAGTACGGCGAGCGACTCGGATAGACCCGCCGCAGAAAAGCAGCGAGGGCCGGGCCAGATTCTACCGGCAGCACGAACTTGGTCTCGTAGTACGGTTGCCCGAAGCCTTTTTTGTAGAGCAGGATCAACATGGCTGCATAGCCTTTTTCACTCGCTCAAGCGCCGTCGGCAGAGGGGAGGCCGAGCGCCCAATTCACCGCTCGGTCAAAGAGACGCAGTGCGTTGCCCGTGCTGCGGTAGAACGTGCTGTCATGCCCGAACCAGAAGACAGTCCTGGCCTTCGCCGGCTGTCCATTAGCTAATTCGGCTCCCGCCTCCGCTACCATCAGCGCCGCGTCGTCACCCCTCGACTGCCGGGCCAGCACCTGCACCCCAGGACCGCGAGGTGGATACGCCACACTGAACGTATCTGGCTGACGCACCACCCGGAGCGGCTGGTCAGCCAGTAGCCCCGCGGTGATCGGATGGTCCGCATCGGCAATATGGATATCGGTTTGCTCCGGGCGCGTGCCGCCCCACGGCGCCAGCGGGACGCGCTCCGCCGCCAGCAGCCGCGGCTCCCAGAAGATCAGCGGTGTCGTGGTCTGGGCATAGCGCGCCGCCGTGCCGAGTTCCCTGATACTGGAGCTGAACAAGAGCAGATCGTGGCTGGAGGTGACCAGCGCCGGATGATCGTGTGTGCTGTTCCCATGGGTTCCGATTACGTTGACCGTCACGCCCCGTGTCGCCAGGTGTGCCACGACGGCCGTGTCACCCACTGTCAATTCCGCAGGATGATGCACCAGCAGGGCAATCCGAGTGCCTGGCGGCAGCGGCGGCAGCGACGCCGGGTCATTCGACACCGAGAGTTGCGGGAGCAGTTGCCGGAATGTCTCCAAGTCAATTGACTGACGGAGCCGCTGCTCACTGATGTCCAGCGAATCCGAAACCCGTTGCATCGCCGCTTCCCACTGCTTCACCATGACCGCCGGCTCCCGATCAGGCAGCCAACGGGCTGCCTCGGCGGCGATGGCCGGGCGTAGCTTGGCGACGAGCGTGGCGAGGCGCTCACGCACAGAATCGGTGGCCAGCGCCCCGGCGAGATGCTGCTCAACCTGTGCGGTGAAATAGGCTTGGTACTGCGGGCTGGCCATAAGGCTAGCCAGTATGCGGGAGAAATGCCCTCCACCGTCAATCAATGCCGGCATAGAAGGATTACCCTTCAGGCCAAGGGTTACCTCGGCATCCCACACGAGCAGTCGCCACCGGGTATCAGGCCCATAACGCATCCGTGCGGCATCCCAGTCGATCTCGGCATTTCCGGACCATAGCCAGAGAATGATGAAGGAAGTGAAGTTCTCGATATCGAACTGCTGCAAAGCCTGCTCATATTGCGCCGCTGCACTCAAGTCCGTGCCGGCAATCCAATCCACAAATGCATTCCAGGCTACATGCTCCCAGGTACGAGCCAAGTCCCAATAATCATGGTTGAAGTGTGTCGCCAGGAAGGCATCGTCAATGCGCTCGGTGAGGTTGTACAATCCCCAATAGGCTCCGTTCAGGTATACCTCTACCCAGCGTCCCCGTGCCGCCACTTGTCCCATTGCCCCGTGCAGGTCCCGCACCAACTGGTCCCGCACGTACACCGCGTCCCCACCTTGACATCCCCACTCCGGCACTTCATTGCACGGCAAACTGTCGTTCGCCACCGCCCGCAACACCAACCGGTCATACGTCTGCCCAGGCTCTGCTCCGAACAGCGGGTACACCAACTCGCGCGGCCCATACTTTGCCTGGAAGTACAATCGGAAGGCCTTCTTGGCAACTATCCGGCTTATATTCCCATGGATACGTAGCCCTGCTGCTACACTGAAGCTGAGCTTCCCCGCCGGTGATAGCCACTCGACTGTCACCGGCCGCTCCCATTCCTGCCCCCGCCGCCGGGGGTTGGCATAGATACCCGTCTCCTCGTCCCACAGGTGGGCCGGCTCGGTCACCAGCGACACCACCGGCAGACGGGTGCTCTCTCCTACTAGATAGGTCGCCGTGGTCACGCTGCTCAGCGGCACGCCGTCCCGGAGCGCCACCGCTCGCAGCACCGTCGTATCCGTCACTTTCAAGGGCGCCGTGTACAACTGCCCGTCGACCGTAGGATTGGATCCATCCAGTGTGTAATGCACCGTGCTCCCTGGCAGTGGCGCCTGGAGTTGCACCGTCACCGGACCGGGGAAGCGCCCACTGGCCGGCGTGACTGTCACTGGAGGTGTGCCGGATACCGCTCGCGGACGGGTCGTATTCGCCGCCCCGGGGGTTGGGATCGTGAAGGAAACCCACTCGCCGGACACCGTCGCAATTCGCCCCAGCGAGACATCTGTCTCTTGCTCATCAAACTTCACCTCATCCGCCACCTGCCCGTCCGGACCGAACAAGCCCACATACTCCCCATCGCCGCTCAGGCGGAAGTTCGTGTGCCAGCCTGTCGATGTCACCTGGTTTTCTCCGGACGCCCACACCACCAGAAAAGCCCCGGGTGCCAGCGTGGTGAAGGGCAAGCGCCACTTGTCCGGCTCGTCGGGGTCATCAGTCAGGGTGTAGCCCCCGAGGGTGATAGGCGTGTCCGTGGGGTTGTGTACCTCGATCCAGTCAGTGTAGCGGCCTCGGTCGTCGGCCACTGTGCGTGCATTCGCTGCCAGAACCTCGGTGATGAGGAGGCCCGTCGTGGCGTCCTGCGCCGCTGCCTCGCCAGGGTTCAACAGGACCAGGAGCAGCCCCAGCAGCAGGGCATACCCCGGGCGGATCAACCGACGCATAGGCACACCAGCTTAACCATGGACTAACCGCGGCCATGTATGGTAAGGGACTGCCCAGAGCCTACCGGCGTGAAGTTAACGACGCATTCACAGGGACAGTTAGCAATGATACCCGACCGGACAGCGCAGGGCGAACCATGATGCTAAACACAGTACCGGAGTCACTAGACCTACTCCTGGAACGATCTGGAACAACCGAAGGGTGCAGCGCACGTCATCTCCACAGCAATCATGACAGTAATCCGGCGTGGATTAGGGACAGCACGCCTACAGGGGAGCCACCAGCCCCACAGTGGTCGTCCCGCTTCAATGTAGGATACGCGAGTGGATGCCGAACGATGAGGTGGCTATCCTATCATTGCAGCAACGCAAGGCGCTCCTGGCGCCGGGGAGATGCAGGATGGAACGACTGGCCAACAAGGTCGCGCTGGTGACTGGTGGCGCGCAGGGGCTTGGTGGCGCCACCACGCGCCGGCTTGCCGAGGAAGGCGCTACTGTGGTCATCGCCGATATTGATGATGAGGCTGCCGACCGACGGGTAGCCAGTATCGCCGCGGCCGGGGGTACGGCCGTGGCCTTTCACGCCGACGTAGGCAGCCACCAGGATATTCAGGCGATGGTGTCGTATACCTTGGAGCGCTGGCAGCGGCTCGACATCCTCGTCAACAACGCCTTTCCGGTCATCAACCCGGTCGGGGCCGGCAGTGCGCTGGAAGTGAGCGAGGAGGGCTGGGACCAGGGCATGGCCGTGCTCACCAAGTCCATCTTCCTGGCAGCGAAATACGCCATACCGGCGATGCGGGAAGCCGGTGGCGGCAGCATCGTCAACATCTCTTCTGTGCATGGCCTGCTCATGGCGCCGGGCCATATGGTTTATGAGGCCGGCAAGGCAGCCGTGATCGGGCTGACGCGGCAGCTGGCAACGGAGTTTGGCCCCTGGGGCATTCGCGTGAACGCGATCTGCCCAGGACATATGGTGACCGGCCGGATTCAGGAGCTGATGTGGGCGGAGAATCCCAGCGGGCTACGGTTCTTCGAGCAGCAGTATCCGCTGCGCCGCTGCGGCCGGCCCGTGGATATTGCCAACGCGGTGGTCTTCCTCTGCTCAGACGAGGCCGCCTTTATCACCGGCCACGCGCTGGTGGTTGACGGCGGGTTGAGCATCCAGCTCCAGGAGAACCTGAGCGTCCGCTTGGGCCAGTACCTCCAGGAGCATCCCGACACGCACATGCCCTACTAGCTTGGCATGGTACCGGCCGGCGAGCGACGCAGCCGCTTGACGGCCGCAACCCAGGTCGGACTGATCAACAACGTCAGCGCAATCACCGCGACAGTCGTCTGGTAGGCAAAGCCCGTGATAAGTTGGGCTTGCAGCCCGACGGCGGCGAGTACCAGGCTGAACTCGCCGATCTGTGACAGCAACGCTCCAGCGTACAGGCTCTCGCGCCAGTCATCACCCAACATCCCCATAATCAGAGTGCTGATGGGGGTGTTGATCACGAACACGGCGCCGACCAAGAGCAGGATTACCTGCCAGTTGTCACGAGCAAAGGTCAGGTCAATGGACATGCCAATCGAGACGAAGAAGAGGGCGACGAATACGATGTAGAACGGCTCCATGCTCTTGGTGACCCAATGCTCCTCGGGCGTAGCAGCGATAAGAATGCCGGCCACAAACGCGCCAATAGCGACGGACAAACCCAGTAAGCCGATGGTGAAAGCGAGGCCAAAACAGACAATCAAGGCCGCGAAGACCTGTAGCTCATGGTCTGCGCGCAAAAGGCGCGCAAATGGTAGATGGAACTCGCCTCGCCTGGTCACCCACGTGAGCAAGGCGATCAGGAGGACACCGCCGAGGATCTGGAGTCCGACTGCTGAGGCGGTAGGAGACTTCCCACCCAAGAAATCCAACGTAATCAGCATGGGGATCAAGGCGAGGTCTTGGATCAGCAGTACACCGGTCACGTCGCGGCCGACTTGGGTATCCATCTCGCCCCAGTCGCGGAGCATCTTGAGCACGACGGCCGTGCTGTTGAGGCTGAGTACAAACCCGAGCAGGATGATGCGCTCGGTCGGCCAATCCAGGCGGCTGCCGATCAACCACGCGCAGCCGATGCCCACGATGGCCTTGAGTAACATCCCGAACAGCGGCGCTTGCCAGCGCTCCAACAGGCGTGGGAGCGAAATCTCCATGCCGACAAAGAAGAGCAACAGCACCACGCCTATTTCGCCCAGTCGGATAATCACGTTAGCATCGCTGACCAGCCCTAGTCCCTGCGGGCCGATCACCACGCCGGCGATCAAATAGGCAACCGCCGCGGGCTGCCGCAGCCCGCGCAGCACGAGGCCCAAAACCAGGATGGTAAATACGATTCCGACGACGACGGGCATCGCCGGGTCCATATGCATCGGGTCACTCCATCAGCCGCAAGGTGCGGGCGAGGCTATGGTTGCAAAAAGCCGTCCCGCAGAGGGCGCAGCATCCCGAGCGGGGTAGCGGCGCAATGAATGGCGCCGAAAGGGCTTGGGGGCTGTCCGGTGAAGTGCAGTTTTATTCTACGGCAGGAAAAAAGAAATGGCCCTGGCAACGACCTATTGTCCCACTCACTCTCGCTAGCAGTATCGTCGGCGCTGAGGCAGTTCACTACCGTGTTCGGGATGGGAACGGGTGGGGCAGCCTCGCTAGAGTCACCAAGACCATCTCAAGATAGCCACGCATGAGGCCCTTGCCCGCCGGGTGGCAGGCAAGGGGAAGAAGAGCGAGCGACCTACGGAGTTCAGATCCAAAAATGCCGATCGAGGCATCGTATTGAGACGGCGTCGTCCAGGAGGATGGCTCCCCTACACCGGTCGCCCGGCTTCCAGGTACCACCTCACACCTCCTCATCTCGGAGGGGACTCTCCCGCGCACCGTTGCCGGCGCGCGGCGGGACGGGTCATCTTGGGGGCGGTTTCGCACTTAGATGCTGTCAGCGCTTCTCCGGTCCTGACGTAGCTACCCAGCGGTGGACTTGGCAGCCCAACTGGCACACTAGCGGTCAGTCGGCCCCGGTCCTCTCGTACTAGGGGTCGCTCCCCGCACCCGTCCGGCGCCCGCAGCGGATAGAGACCGAACTGTCTCACGACGTTCTGAACCCAGCTCGCGTGCCGCTTTAATGGGCGAACAGCCCAACCCTTGGGACCTGCTCCAGCCCCAGGATGCGACGAGCCGACATCGAGGTGCCAAACACTGCCGTCGCTATGAACGCTTGGGCAGTATTAGCCTGTTATCCCCGGGGTAGCTTATATCCGATAATCTACGCCCCTGCCACTTGGAGACGTAGGGTCACTAGGCCCTGGTTTCCCATCTGTTCGGCGTGTCTGCCTCACAGTCAAGCCCCCTTGTGCCCTTACACTCGCGAGCGCGGTTTCCCTGCGCGCTGAGGGGACCATTGGGCGCCTCCGTTACAGTTTAGGAGGCAACCGCCCCAGTTAAACTCCCCACCTGGCACTGTCCCGGGCCCACTATCCCAACGGGGTGGACACCGGTTAGACCTAAGCGACGTTCAGAGTGGTATTTCACTGTTGCCTCCCCCACCCCCACGAGGATGAGTTCCCAGGCTCCCACCTATGCTACGCAAAACGTAACTCGAGCCCATGCCAAGCTAGAGTAAAGCTCCACGGGGTCTTTTTGTCCTGCTGCGGGTCGTCCGAATCTGCACGGACACTTCAATTTCGCCGGGGCCTCGGCCGAGACAGTGCTCAAGTCGTTACGCCATTCGTGCGGGTCGGAACTTACCCGACGAGGAATTTCGCTACCTTAGGACCGTTAGAGTTACGGCCGCCGTTCACCGGGGCTTCGGTTCGGGGCAGAAAACCCCTCCCCTTAACCTTCCGGCACTGGGCAGGCGTCAGCCCCCATACTTCCCCTTGCGGGTTTGCGGAGACCTGTGTTTTTGTTAAACAGTCGCTTGAGCCGCTGCGCTGCGCCTCCTCGCTCCTCAGGGCGCAAGTCCCTTCAAAGCCAAGAGGACCCCTTCTTGCGAACGTACGGGGTCAATTTGCCGAGTTCCTTAGCCGAGGCTCTCCCGAACGCCTGGGGGTCTTACTCCCCTGCCTACCTGTGTCGGTTTGCGGTACGGACACGATGTGACTCGCTAGAGGCTTTTCTTGCCGGTACGGCGTACCACGAATTGGTTTTGGGTTGCCCCGCCACCTTTCCATCACCTCTCACGGATAACAGGGTGTCGGATTTGCCTGACACCCCCCGCTACCGGTTTGGACGGCTATGGCCAGCAAACCGCTCGTGGGAGCCCGCCGGGTCCCCTCATCGCTCAAATGTCGCACCGTGGGACGGGAATATCAACCCGTTGTCCATCGCCTTCGCTGTCACCTGCGCGGCAGCTAAGACTTAGGCCCGCCTAACCCGGAGCGGATTGGCCTTCCTCCGGAAACCTTAGGCTTTCGGCGCGTCCGGTTCACACAGACGTTATCGCTACTCATGCCGGCATTCGCACTGCACCCCGCTCCACGACCGCTCACGCCGTCGCTTCACTGCCACACGCGGAGGATTTCGCTGATCCTCCGGAGATGCACGCTCCCCTACCGCCCCAGCAGCATACTGCTGAGACCCCGGGCTTCGGTGTCTGACTTAGCCCCGTTACATTGTCGGCGCCAGGCTACTCGACCAGTGAGCTGTTACGCTTTCGTTCGAGGATGGCTGCTTCTAAGCCAACCTCCTGGCTGTCTACGCATCCCGACTACCTTTCCCACTTCAGACAGAACTTGGGGACCTTAGCCGCGGGTCTGGGCTGTTTCCCTCTCGACGATGGAGCTTATCCCCCACCGTCTCACTCTGCTCGCAATACCTGACGACGTTCGCGGTTTAGGGGTGTTTGGTAAGCGCTGTGCTCCCGCACACTACCAGAGCCTTACCGCCGCCAGAGGACCGAGCAGGCTGAACCTCAATCCATTTCGGGGAGAACCAGCTATCTCCGAGTTCGATTGGCATTTCACCTCTACCCACAGCTTATCCACCCAATTTGTAACTTGAGTTGGTGCGGGCGTCCAGTCCGTGTCACCGGACCTTCCCCCTAGCCATGGGTAGCTCACTCGGTTTCGGGTCGGCCCTACGCGACCGGGTCCTTCTCGCAAGAAGGACGGGCGCCCTCTTCGGACTCGCTTTCGCTCCGGCTCCCCCGCATTTCCGTGCAGGTTAACCAAGCCACGCCGGGCCACTCGCCGGCTCATACTTCAAGAGGCACACGATCAGGGAGCGCACTGCGTGTCACCAGGCGCCATTCGCGCCGAAACGCGGCTGACGCCATACGGCAACACGAAACGCGGTTCCCCTCTCGCCGACTGTAAGCATGTGGTTTCAGTGTACTCTTTCACTCCCCTCGCCGGGGTACTTTTCACCGTTCCCTCACGGTACTCTGCGCTATCGGTGGGTGATGGTATTGAGCCTTGGAGGGTGGGCCCCCCAGTTTCCCGCAGGGTTTCACGTGTCCCGCGGTACTCGGGTAGTAGCAGCAGAAGCGCACGCGCGTTTTCCTACGGGGTTCTCACCCTCTCGGACCGGCCGTTCCAGGCCGTTCGGTCTACGCTCGTACATACCTTCCGAGGCAGCGGCCGCCGCCTCCCTGCTACACCCACAACCCCGCCGGATCCATCGGCCGGCCGACCATGATCGGATCCGCGGTTTGGGCTCTCCCCCGTTCGCTCGCCACTACTTGGGGGATCTCATACGGTTGATTTCTTTTCCTCGGGGTACTGAGATGTTTCAGTTCCCCCGGTTCCCCCAGCCGGCGCAACCGTAAGCTGCACCGACCGTGCTCCGATATGACTCGGAGCGGGTTTCCCCATTCGGGTATCTGTGGATCAACGCTTGCTGACAACTCCCCACAGCCTTTCGCGGCCTACCACGCCCTTCATCGGCCATCACCCCCGAGGCATCCACCACACGCTCTTATCCCGTCTCAGGATGTTCTCGATCGGCAATTTTGAAGCTGAACCCGTATTGCAGATTCTCGCTCTTCTTCAGTTGTGAAGGTGCGCCCGGCAGCGTTTCCGCCACCACGGAGAGATAATCGCGCCGGCCATTTCCCGGCCAAGCTCACTCATCTCTCGGCAAAGAGATACTATACCGCTCCGGGGCGGAACGTGTCAAGCCATTCGCCAGGAATCGGGCGGCAGAGGTATCAGACATTCAAGTGCCAGGGGTTGGTTGTAACCGCGGGCCGTGGTGCGCTGTCAGCGGATCAATACGGCCCCGGCTTATGCCGCCGGCGGTCGCGGCTCAAGGAGCACACGCTGCGCCGCTTCATCAAAACCGACCTGAAAAGCCTGGAAGAAATCCCAGCGGCCTAACAACCCATACGACTTCGAGACGTATATCAACATAGGGCCTGGGAGTCTGCCCTTTATAGGGCAAGACATGACTATAGTGTACGGTAATCATTACCAGTAATACCCAACAGTAGCCTCCTCTTTGTCAGGAACAGCGGTGATGAGCGGGTCCGGATGGCCGCGTTCGCGCGCCAGGCGTACCACCGCCTCCAGCGTCGTCGAGTGGGCGACTAACACCGGCCCGTCAATCGCCACACACTCGCCGGCTATGTACTAGCTGGCCCAGCGCCGCGCTCGGCGGCGGCGCGCACTGCCGCCAGCGCCGCAACCGGATCGGCCGCGCCAAACACCGAGGTTCCGGCGACGAGGTAGGTGGCGCCAGCCGCGGTTGCCGCCGCCGCCGTGTGGCTATCAATGCCCCCGTCAACGCCGATGACCGGCGGCAGCGGTTGCAGGGCCGCCTGCTGCGCCAGCTCGCGGACCTTGGGCAGTAGCTCGGCGCGGAAGGGCTGGCCGCTATAGCCCGGCTCGACGGTCATTACCAACACCATGTCCAGCGCATCCCACAGCCCGGTGAGTAGCTGCGCCGGGGTGAGCGGCCGGAGGGCAACCCCGGCGCGGGCACCGCCGGCGCGGATCATGGCCAGCACGCGCCGTAGCGAGTCCGGCTCCGGCGTGGCTTCGAGATGCACCGTTATCAGGCCAGCCCCCGCCTCAATCATCGGCTCGACGTGCCGGTTGGGGTTGAGCACCATCAAATGCACGTCAAGCGGCAGTGACGTGCGGGAGCGTATCGCCGCGACCATTTGCCGGCCAAAGGTCAGCTCCGGCACAAAGTGGCCATCCATCACATCTATGTGGATGGCGTCGGCCCCTCCGGCAGTCACGACATCTACGGCAGTTCCCAGTGCGGCCCAATCCGCCGCCAGCAGCGACAGGCCGATGGGGATGGATGGGGGAGCGGAAACTTCACCAGTGTCGGAGTAGCTCACGAACTGTGCTCCTGTACGAGCGGCCGCCGCCGCACGGTAGTTTGCAGTTGGCCACACGCCGCCTGAATGTCGCGGCCCATCTCGCGGCGGACGGTCGCAATGAGACCGGCTTGGCGGAGCGTCTGATGAAACCTCTGTACGGCCTCGCTCGACGAGGGCGCATACGGCAGCTCGGCCACCGGATTCATCGGGATGAGATTGATATGACAGTCGAGGCCCCGCACCAGCTTGACCAGCGCGCGCGCCAACGCGGGCGAATCGTTCACCCCGGCCAGCAGCGTGTATTCGAACGTGACTCGCCGACCCGTCTGCGCTTGGTACGCCCGGCACGCCGCGAGCAGGTCTTCCACGGGGTAGCGGCGATTGAGGGGCACCAACTCGTCGCGGACAGCGTTGGTCGGGGCGTGCAGCGAGACCGCCAAGCGCACCGGCCACGGCTCGGTGGCCAGCCGCGCGATCCCCGGCAGCCAGCCCGAGGTCGAGATCGTCAGCCGCGGGGGGCCTAGCCCGGCACCGAGCGGGTCGCACAGCCGCGCGACCGCTTCCAGGCAGGCTGCGTAGTTCAGCAACGGCTCGCCCATTCCCATGAAGACCACATTCCGCACGACCGGCGGGCGCTGGCGCGTGCGGCGCAGGAAGTGGAGCGCCTGGTCAATGATCTCGGCGGCGGTCAGATTGCGCGTCAGACCCATCAGCCCCGTAGCGCAGAACGAGCATTGGAGCGCACAGCCCACCTGCGTGCTCACGCAGACCGTGCTGCGGTCGGCGCCGGTGCCGTCGCTGCGCCGGTGGTACTGCATCAGCACCGTCTCGATGAGGGAGCCGTCGGCCAGCCGCAGCACTGCCTTGGTGGTGTCCCCGTCGGCCGAGGCAACTTGCGTGACGACCTCGGCCGAGCTGAAGGCGTAGGTCTCGGTCAGCCACGTCCGCAGCGTTTGGGGGACGTTGAGCATCGGGGAGAAGTCGGTGATCGCGCTGCGGTAGACCCAGCGCGCCACCTGCGCGGTGCGGAACGGCCGCTCGCCCCGCGCGGCCAAGACCTCCTCCAACGCGGCCCAGGACAGGCCGGTGATCGGGGGATTGGGGCACGCGGCCGCGGCCGGAGCAACGTGCTCCGTCGGGGCCGCCGCTGCGAGCGTAGGCATCGGATGCGGTCTCAGTCGGTCAAGGCTGGCGTGCGGCCTGGCCCCCACCCTGGCCCTCCCCCGTCGGGACGGGGGAGGGAAGTGCCCGTCCCCCCGCAGTACGGGGGGACCGTAGGAGGGCCAGCATCTACTCGTCGCTGCGTCCCATCAGGATGAAGAGGAAGTAGAGCAGCGTCGAGAGCGCCTGGGCCAGCGCCGCCACATAGGTCAGCGCCGCGGCGTTGAGCACCGCCTTGGCCTGGCCGCGCTCCTCCGAGGTCACCAAGCCATTATTCGAGAGGAGCTGGAGCGCGCGGTTGCTGGCATTGAACTCTACCGGCAGCGTGACCAGCGCAAAAATGGCCGCAGTGCTGAAGAACGCTACGCCCAGCCACGCGAGCTGCGGGATGATGAACAGGCCCACGAAGAACAAGATATAGCCCAAGGTGCTGCCAATGTTAACGACCGGGACCAAGCTGGCCCGCCACCGCAACGGCGCGTAGTTCTGGGCATCTTGCACCGCATGACCGACCTCGTGCGCGACCACGCCCACCGCCGCGACCGAGTAGTTGTCGTAGTTGGAATCGGAAAGCCGCAGCACCTTGCTACTGGGATCGTAATGGTCGCTGAGATCACCCGGCACCCGCTCGATCCGGACGTGGTAGAGGCCCAATGAATCGAGCAAGCGGCGGGCAACGTCAACGCCCGGTCGGCCAGCATAACTGGCTACTTCCGCATACTTCGCATAGGTGCTCTTGACCTTATACTGGGCATAGAGGGCCAGCAGCAGTGCCGGCCCGGCAAAGACAAAGTACAGCGGGTCAAAGAAGAACATGCTCATACCCTCCTGGTAACGACCCTACTCTCGTAGTATAGCAGCCGTGCGGCCTACTCCCGGTGAGGGGCCGTAGGGACGGTGGAAAGGGCAACCACCAGGGTGGACCCTACGGCGACCGGCCGCCGGCAACAGACACCCCCTCTCCACATGAGTGGAGAGGGGGATTGGAGATGAGGACCCACCACCTACGCCGCGACTGCAATGCGTCGCGGGCGCTGATGCTGCGCCTTGGGCAGGGTGAGCCGCAGCACGCCGTCCGCCAAGTGCGCCTGCACCTCGTCGGCGTCCACCTCGCCTGGTAGCCGCCAGGCAAAGTGGAAGTCGCCGGACTGCACGCCCCACCACAACCGCGTGGCCTGCTCCGGCACAGTCACCGTGCGCTGGCCCTTGATCGTCACCACGTCGTCGTGGAGCGAGACATCCAGGTCATCGGCCGGCACACCCGGTAGCGGCACCTGTAGCTCGTAGCCTTCGGCCGTCTCATAGAGACTGGCGGCCGGATAGCTACCCGGCGCCGCCCGACCGTGCCACGGACGGGGCATGAAGCTCCCGTCGCGGAACAGTCGGTCGGCCAGCCCACCGAAGGGGCGCGCCACTACAAACGGGTCATACCGCACTATCGTCGCCATTGCTCTTTCCTCCTTAGCGGGACTACTGCGTCCCGCCGCCTCGCCGTGTCTGGTTGCCACCCGTCATCGTGATGGCAGTAGAGAGCATAACACCTTATTTTCCATCTGTCAAGGTAAGTGAGCGCGTTACTGTCAATACTCAATGTCGTGTGCCAGCGTCCGGCGGCGCTTGCCAAGACTCGTGGTCGCAGCGGTACACTCGTGAGGCTATGCCGCGAGCGGAACGTGCGGCCCCTGGACTGCGGCTTGCGCCGCAGTGACGAGGCACAGTCCAGGAACGTCATTGCGGCGCAGGCCGCAATCCATACGCCCGAGGCCGGAGCCGGGTTACCTTCACAGCAAGAGAGGAGCCACCGATGAAGCTGTCCTGTCAGGAGCACCTAGTCCCCGGCGACACGTTCGCCGACCGCTTGGCCAACCTTGCTGCGTGGGGATACGAGGGAGTGGAGCTGACCGGCGGCGACGGCCGGCTGCTCGCCCGCGAGGACGAGATCAAGTCGGCCTTGGCCGATAGTCCGATCCAAGCGAGCACGATCTGCGGCGGCCAGACCAACCAATTCATCCACCGCGACCAGGCCAACCGCGAAACCTCAGTCCGAGAGCTGCGCGAGGCACTCCACCTGACCGCTGCGGTCGGGGCTATCGGCTGCATCATGGTCCCGCTGTTCAACCGCGATCCGCGGGTGCTCGGTCTCGAACCCTACGCCACCACCGAGCAGCTACAACGCGACCTGCTGGTGACGATCATGCGCCCTCTGGCGCAGGAGGCGGCCGACCTGGGCGTGTGCATCTTGATCGAGCCGCTGATCCGCTACGAATCCAACTTCCCCCAGGACCTGGCCGAGGCCGCCGCGATCTGCGATGAGGTGGACAGCCCCGGCCTGAAGCTGATGGCCGACTTCTTCCACATGAACGTCGAGGAAGCCGACATCTCAGCCAGCCTCACGGCGAGCGCGCGGCACGTCCGCCATATCCACCTCGCCGACAGCAACCGCCAAGTCCCCGGACACGGGCACACCGATTTCGTCAGCGGCTTTCGGGCGCTCCGCGACATGGGCTACGAGGGCTACGGCGCTCTGGAGTGCAGTGTCGCCGAGCCACGCGGCCAAACGCTCCAGGAGACCGCCCGCTACCTCCAGAACTGCCTCGAGCAAGCGGCCTAACACATCGGAGAGCAAGAACGCCAGAGCGCTCGGCGGCACAGTCTACGTTTTCGGCCTAGCATGCTCGACCAGGGCCGTCAGGGTACCCAACACGCCGGCTACCTCCGCCGGCAAAATCAGGCTCTGGGTGCCGGAACTGGAAGCAAGGGCGCCAATGGCCTCGATCTGGCGCTTCTGCACTTCGAACTGTGCAGCTTCCATACCGTAGCGCTTCAATGCCTGGCCAACTTTCTCAATCTCTACGGCCTGCGCTTCGGATAGGCGCTCGGCAGCGAACGCTTGCGCCTCAGCTTTGAGCCGGACGCCCTCCGCTTCTTGACGCGCCTCGTAGAGCGCAGCGTCGGCGGCACGCTCGGCAGCGACCTGCTTGCCCTCGGCAGCCGCAATCATTGCCCGGCGCTCCCGCTCGGCATTGAGCTGCTGCCGCTGCGCTGCCTTTGTCTCGTCATCAACGATGATGTCAGTGACCTCAGTACGAGTGATCTCGATACCCCAGGTCTTTGAGGCTTCCCCTAACCGCTGCTGAATCTCTTCATTGATCCTCTCGCGTGCCGACTGGAGCGTATCAAGCTCCATCCGGCCGCCGGCATTGCGGACGATGGAAGTTGCCGCAGTGCGGAGCGATTGCTCGAAGTCGCGGATACGGTAGACCGCATGCTCAGGTTGGTCAACACGAAAGAACACGACAGTCAAGAAATCAACCTCAACGTTGTCTTTCGTAATAACACTCACGCGGAAAGAATCAAGCTGGCGCTCCAGAATGGGGATTCGATGAGCAACGCGCTCCGCAAAAGGCCAAATCCATCTCAACCCAGGACCCAGAGTGCGGTTATAGCGCCCTACACGTTCCACAATGTAGGCTTCAGACTGCGGGACAATCCTAAACATGACCTTTCTCCTCTCGCTGTTTCTGCAAGGCCATTCCAACGACCTGCGCTCTATGCGCTTCTCGCTACGCTGCTACCGGAGCAACCGCCAAGCGGCGCAGTACCATCAGTGCCTACGTCTATCTTTGTAACATATTCTATATACGCATGTCTACAAATCAGGGCCGCCGGTTATCAGCGCTGGATCATGTAGCCGGTTCCGGTTGACCGTCCAGCAGCCAGGCCAAGTTGAAGCGCACCACGCTGATCTTTTCGAGGTCTCTGCGCTGGCCATTGCTATAGATGCAGAGAATCGTCCCGTCATCGGTCACGGCCAAGTCGGAGTATCGGGCGGGTCCCGGCTCGACCAGGCGGGAGATGGGCCACGTCCGGCCCTCGTCGCGGCTCAGGTAGACGGTCAGGTCCGATCCACCCATGCGCGGGGTTGGCGCATCCGGGTGCCGGGGGCGGCTCGGCGGATGGGAGTAGAGCAGGATAGGCGGCTGCCCGTCGGGGGGGCCGGTGTAGCGCACCAAGCCAACGTCTACGCCCGGACCGGGGAGGTCTTCATGCTGTCCCAGCTCGGCAACGCTCTCGCCGCCGTCGGTGCTGCGGGCGTAGTGCCGGTAGCCGGTGCGCCGGGTGTTCTTGCGATAACTGACGTAAATGTCGCCAGTTACCGTCTCCACGAGGCTGGCCTCATCGGACCCATCGGGCAAGACGGCACCGGTACACCAGCTTTCCCCGTGGTCGTCGCTGTAGAGCAGTCCCCCACGTATACCGGGTACCTGTCCCGGCTCGCCCTCCTTATAGAGGAAGGCCGGGATCACCAACCGTCCCGCATGTGCTCCCCTAGTCAACTGGATACCATGGACACCGTTGCTCGACCAGCCCACCCAGCCCTCCGCATTCGGCGCCGGGCGGACGTGGGCCAGCGCCGACCACGTGCGGCCCTCGTCCGTGCTCTTGAGCAGCCAGAACTCGGCGCACCGCTCGCCGGAGATACGGAAGTAGTCGAGAATATCTACTATCTGCGCGGGCACCTTCCAGAATGCCAGGAACAGCGCCCCGGTACTGCGGTCCTGGACGAGGGCGCTGGGGCAGCAATGGCTCGCCGGGTCCGCGTAGAGCACCTCCTGCCGGGACCAGGTCCGGCCGCCGTCATCACTGCGCGAGAGCAAGATGTCTTTGGCCGTGCGACCATCGCTCGTCGAGTCATGGCGTCGCTGACACACCGCAATCGCGGTGCCTTGGGCGGTGACGAGCAGGCCGGGAATATGCACCCCAAAGCCGTCGAGGTCGTGGAACTGCTGGTTCGTATGGTCCACGACGATCCGCGCCTGTGCCAATCGTCGCTTTTGCTCGCGCGTCGAGTTGGCGGGGGTGATGAGTATCGTATTGGGGTCGCGGGTGCTGAAGAAGAACAGCCCCACCATGCCCTCGGCACGCTCCCAGTGATAGTCGGGCGCCGGCAGCAACGACTCGCCCTTCCCGGGGAGGAAAACGTCAACTTTCTCGCAGTATGGTTCACTCATCTTGCCTGCTCTTTCCCGGCCGGAAACCGCTGTCAGCGTACAACATGACTCTCCGAAACGGCCTCCACCGTATACGCTGCGACCACTGCTGTCCATTGCCTAGACAAATAGATCAGATCTGAGTAGTATGGCGCTCAAAGGCTCACATAGATGCAGCAGCATCGTGCGGAGGAGTGGGCCAGAGCCTCCCCTACATCGGGGAGCGTGAGCACAAGGAGGGCGCGCGATGGCGAGAGTAATACGCCGAAGGTACTTGGGTGGGGCCGCTGCCCTGGTGGGCGGCCTATTGGCAACCGCCTGCGGCGAACCGACCGTGCGCTACGTCGGCCAGCCCCAGGCCGGACCGGCGGGGCCGGCGGGGCCGGCCGGAGCAAAGGGAGAGACCGGTGCCCAAGGCGCTCAGGGCGCGCAGGGCGCCACCGGAGCTTCCTCCAAGGCGGTCCGGATTTCCTTCCCCGACGGCTGGGCCAACTACACGATGGAGCAGCGGCTGCCGGTGTTCGAGCAGGAAAACCCCTCCATCGCCCCCATTTTCGAGCCAACCCCCGACTATCACTCGAAGCTGGCGGTGGTCTTTGCGGCCGATACCCCAGCCGATATTCACGTCTTCGAGGCCGACGACGCCGCGATGTACGCCTTCTGGGCTGCAAAGGGCGTGCTGACGCAGCTCGATTCCTACATCTCGCGGGATAGATACGACATGAGCGTGTTCTTCCCGCAGGTGCTGCACTCGCTCAAGATCGTGGACGGCAAGTACTGGGGCTTCCCCTACATGGCGTTCATGGCCCGCTGTGGGCTGTTCTACAACATCGGCAAGTTCGAGGAGAAGGCCATCCCGCTGCCGACCGATGACTGGACCTACGACCAGATGCGGGAGACGGCCGAGAAGTTCACCGTCCGCCAAGGGTCCGAGGTCGTGAACTGGGGTGGCGGCCGGAAGTTCGGCGGCGACTTGGCCCTCATGGCGGTCCTGCGTGCGTTCGGCGGGGACCTCTACAACGATGACGGTACCAAGACGCTCATCGGCACGAAAGAGTCCCAGGAGGCCATTACCTGGTGGTTCGACCGCCGCCTGAAGGACCAGGTCCTGGCAATAGACCTCGTTGACAATAAGCCGCTGCATCCACGCGCCATGATGGAACAGGGCCAGTCGGCCTTCGCCGTGGGCTACAACCCCGGCGACCGTCTCGCCGTGGCGAGCGCGATGAACCCGGCCGGTGCGCGCTGGGGGCTGGTGCTGCAACCCAAGGGGCCGGGCGGCCGACGTGGCGGCGCCTTCTTCAACTCTCCGACGGGCATTGCCCGTGTCTCCAAGGTGCCGGATGAGGCCTGGGAGCTGCTGAAGTTCTTCGCCAACAAGGAAAGCGCCGTGGTGATGGGCACGGCACCGCCAGGCGCACGCAATACCTCTCACATGGGACCGCGCATGGATGCCTACGCCGACCCACGCTTCCTGGCAGCGCCGGGGATGCCGGATGGGGTGATGGAGGCCGTCGGTCGCTCCATGGCGTTGGACGAGCCGTTCTCCTTTGCCGCCAACTTCATGGCCTCGGCCATCGAGCAGGTCATCAACCCGGCACTGCTCAGGGCACTGAACCAAGAGGTCGCCTACGACACGGGCTTCTTCGAGAACATCTCGAACCAGATTCAGGCCATCATGGATAAGCCCCGCGAGACCTCCTGATCGTCAGCAGGACTATGTTCCCATGACGCGATGGCGACACACGTCGTGGGATGAGCGCGCCAGCCTCTCTGGGGGCTGGCGCGCATCTTTTCCCTAGAGGAGGGCAGCACCATGAAACTGGGGATGAGCGGCCAAGACCTGTCGGAAGAGCGCCTGCGGTACATCAAGCAGTTGGGCAGCGACGGAATCTTCCTTGATGCCGGCGTCTTGCCCGGCTACCGGGAGCGCGGCTACGCAACCGTGGATGAGTTGGCCACCGCCAAGCGGACAGCCGAGGCCTATGAGCTGGAAATCCTGAATCTCCGCACCGAAGCCATGGACACCGCGCCCATTCTCCAGAACCGTCCGGATCGGGACGCAGCGATAGAGCGCATCTGCACCACGGTGCGGGCCGCCGGCGCAGTCGGTATTCCCACCGTGTTCTACAACCTCACGGTCTGGCGCAGCCTGGGCACCTCCTGGGGCAATTACTCCGGCGTGCCCGGTCCCGGTCCCGGTGACCTGGACAACGGCTCCGGTCCCGGCCGTTACCGCCGTCCTGTCGGGCGCGGCGGCGCCGTACTCTTGACCCACAGCAAAGCACGCGCGGCCGATGACGCGGCGCGCTCACCAGCGGAGGTCGTTGCCCCCTACGGGCAGATCAGCGCCGACGAGATGTGGGAGCGCGTGCAGTATTTCTACGAGCGCGTCATTCCCGTCGCCGAGGAAGCGGGCGTGAACGTGGGTGCCCACCCCGACGACCCACCGGAACGGCACTATCGCGGCGTGGAGCAGATTCTCAACAACTTCGAGGGGCTGAAGCGGCTCACCGAGCTGGTGCCCAGCCCGCGCAGTGGGTTGCTGCTCTGCTTTGGCACCCTACACGAGATGGGTGGCGATACGCTCGGCGCCATTGACTACTTCCTAGAACGCGAGAAGATCTTCAGTTGCCACTTCCGCAACCCGCGCGGCACCGTGCCGGGCGGCTACTACCAGGAGGACTTTCTCGACCGCGGCGACATTGACATGCTGGAGTTGATGCGTCTGCTCCACACGCACAACTACCAAGGCTCGGTGGACCCCGATCACGCAGTCGGGATCGCCGGCGACGACGACGGGCGGATCGGGTTTGCCTGGGAGATGGGCTATATCATGGCGCTCAAAGCCGCCGCTACCGCGCACAACTAGGCCGGCTATCACGGCACTCGCCGGGGACACCTGCGTTGGCACCGCACTTGGGGGCCTTCAGGAAACTCAGTACGATACCGGCTCCCAGCGCTTACTCTCCATCGAACGGTAGGCCGCGTCAATGATGACGTTAACGATGTAGCCATCGGCGAAGTCTTCGCGCGCCGGTACTCCGAGGGTGAGGCACTCCACGAAATGTCGCAGCTCTTCGTGGTAGCCGTAGACGCGCGCCTCGTCCGGGACCGGAAATACCCACCCGGCGTCGGCCTCTGCCTTCTCCAACACGTAGCCGGCGCTTCCCAGCGTGAAGGCCCGCACGGGTGTACCGCGCGTGACGTCGGTAAAGATCGCGCCCTTGGTACCGTACACCTCGTTGCGTAGGTCCAACCCACCCCGGGCACTGAAAGCGACATCCGTGTAGGCGAGCTGTCCGCCCTCGAACCGGAGCAGCGCCACCGCGGTATCTTCCGCGTCCATCTTCTCGCGATGCAAGAGACGATCGCCCCAGGCCATCACTTCTACGACCGGCACCTCTTTACCCACCAGATACCGCGCCGCCTCTACCGTGTGACTGCCCATGGTCAGCAACACGCCACCTCCGGCCGTCTCCCGGCGCCAGTTATAGGGGGAGTGCGATCCACTGTGCGCCTCCCGCAACCGCATGGTCAGGACGTCGCCGATGGCACCGTCAACGATCATTTGCCGCGCGTGCATCACGGATGGACAAAAGACCTCCGTCTCAGCGTAGCCGTGCCAGACGCCGGCTCGACGTACCGCCGCCAGCATCTCGCGGGACTCCGCGGCCGAGCGTCCCAGCGGCTTCGTGATGACCATGGCCTTGCCAGCATCCGCGGCCGCGATAACGACATCCCGGTGCAGATGATTGGGCAACCCAATCACGACCAGGTCAACATCGGCGCGTTGCAAGACATCGGCGATGCGCGTCGTGTGTGCCGGGATAGCCCAGCGGCAGGCAAAGTCGTGGGCACGCTGGGCGGAGCGAGAGTGGTTGACAACGACCTCTTGATTGGGCACATCGCGCAGCCCTTGCATGTAAAAGTCGGCTACGAACCCGCTACCGAGCATCCCAATTCGCACGGTCATGGTCTGTCTTTCCCTTTCCCAGGAGTGACTGCGAGGCACTCCTACACTACCCGTGCGCTTCTGCATACACCCCAGAGGCAGCCGTGTACCGGCTTCACGTCCGCACAGCCTCGTAGCTCTTGAGCGTGGGCAATGCTCTAATGCCTTCGCCGGCTTTCTGCTCGGCCAGCCGCAAATCGTAGAGCGTTTGCAAATTCAGCCAAAACTCCGGGCTGGTGCCGAAGAAATGCGCCAGCCGTAGGGCCGTGTCGCCGGTGATTGCGCGCTGCCCGTTGAGGATTGCGGTGATGCGGTTGGTGGGCACTTGAAGCTGCCGTGCCAGGGCGGCAGCACTCATGCCAAGTTCTTGCAGCTCTTCAGCCAAGTGCTCCCCCGGATGGATCGCAGGTAAGGTCATAAAGCCCCCCTTATGACATGCTTGACAAGTACCAGCCGTCAGTAGGAGTCATGAGGTGTCCCCCCACGTAATCCCTACACATCAGCAATATGAAGGGGCGGGAGATACCATGACCATTCGCGGCAGCACGTTCATCAACCAACAAGCGTCCCGACCTTAAACTCCGGCCCAAGTGATCTTGACCCTAATTCCACTACGAACGAACTCTACGCAGAGAAGCTGAACCACTCTCAAGCAATTTTTCGAGAGATGGGCCAGAAATCTGGTTATCCTCTACCCAAAGGACACGAATATCACGATCTCGTTCCAAGTATTCGATTAGCCATTTCTCTTTGGGCTTCTGTGACAGGAGCAGCCATAGCGAGGCATCGCCTATGTCGTGGCGGAATCGATATTCATAAAGTTGACTCAACCCACGCCTGATCTGGGAAATCTCATTTTCATCTCGAATGCTCTTGGCTTCAAAAAGCGCAGGCCCGGACTTGAGACGGGTGAAGGCATCTATGAATTGGTTCTCCTCAACATCGTGACCATGTGAAGTCAAGTAGCGCACAAGAACACTAAGAATCTCCGAATGCTTGGCGTTTGCAACATCAAGTTTATTCTTTGAGTACTCTGAGAGAACAGATCTTCCTGTCTTTTCTGAATCTCTGGACGGTTCTCTGGTTTTCTTCCCTGTCAGGGTTCTACCGTCGGGTATGCCAGGCATGGAAGACGATATGCACTTATGTGCTTTAGAAAGAATGATGTGTATTCTGCTGCTGCGAAGGTCTTTAAGTGCTGATGAAATATCATTTGCACTTCCTTTTCGAAGAGCATTCGACATCTCCCCAAGCATTCTAGAGAATTTTCTAGCCAAGCCAAACGAAGGTTGATCCAATGCACGATAAACCTCACACCAGTCCCATTGATCTCGCCTTGCACTACGTGAGAACATGCCTTTCACTTCCGAGAAGTAATCTGCGTCTGCAGTTCGAGGTGCTTTCCCCACGACCACTGCATTAACTTTGAGAAGAGACTCGACATATCGTGATCGCATGCGATCTGAGATTGGAAGGAATCCAAAATCAGAATCTGTCAATTCCAAGTGGTGTGATTCCCTTTCGATATTGAGAATCCAGGAAGAGGTCGGCGTACTAGGAGCTATTTCACTCGAATGACGACATATCAGAGTGCATGACCATTCGGGTAAAGATGGACATTCAGCAACCCACCCCTTCCCATCGCTCAACAGCGAGACCGGAATTACCTCGACGTTTTTTCCGACAAAGACTTCTTCAGCGTTCATCTGCTATACCCGCGCCAGTGTTATGAAGCTCGCCCTAGTAGTCAGAGCAGACTGTGTCTCATTGCCAGCGCGACTCGGGACTAACTGGCCTCTGGGCACCCTGCCTACTCCTTGTTCAACTGCAGACGGCGGTGACGCGCTCCAGTGCAGTTGCGCCCATGCAGGGTCTGCGGTACGTTCTCTACTTGCAGGTTAGCCACGTTACGACAATAGCAGGACCGAGGCGTGCCGGCAACAACGAACGATAACTCTCATCTACAAGCCGCACCAGTCCGTATCGCGTATGCTCTTGATACATCCACATCTGTCGCTGGTAGCTACATTGCCGGCAGTGTGCCAGGAGGAAAGCGATGGCCGACGACCGCATTCGGGTGGGGCTAGTAGGCTGCGGCGGTATCTCAAGCCTGTACACCAGCATCTATGCCGGGCTGGTGGACATCGCCCAGGTGGTGGCGGTAGCCGACCTGGTAGACGAGCTGGCCGAGCACCGGCGCCAGGTCCTGGCCAACGCCTACGCTGCGGAAGCGCACACCGCCCGCGTCGCAGCCGCCGAGGCCCGCGATTCCGAGGCGCGGGAGGCACAACAGCGCCAGGCAGAGGTAGCCGCAGCGGCAGCCGCGACGCCGATCAGGAAGTACCACCACCACGAGGAGCTACTCCAAGACGAGGAAGTCCAGGCGATGGTACTGCTCACCGCCCCGTCGGTGCGCGGCGAGCCGACGATAGCGGCGGCCGAGGCCGGGAGGCATATCTTCACCCAAGGGCCAATGGCCCGCAGCGTGGCGGAGGCCGACGCGATGGTGGCTGCCGTCCGCAAGGCCGGCGTGCAGTTCCACTCCCAATGCGGCGCGCGCTACCCTCGCGGCATGGTCCTGGCCCGCCGGGCGGTGGCCAGCGGCAAGCTAGGCACGCTCGGCAGCGCCCGCGTCGAGTTGAACTGGTATCGTCCCCAAACCTACTACCGGCGCTGGGCCGGCACGTGGGAAGGGGAGGGCGGTGGCGCCGCCTTCCACCACGGCCGGTACATCATAGACCCCTTCCTGTGGGTAGTCGGCTCGCGTATCGTCGAAGTCTTTGCCTACGCAGGGCCAATGCTGCGCCGGATCGAGCACGAGAGCCTGAGCCAGGCGGTGGTCCGCTTTGCCAACGGCGCCACCGGGAGTATCCACGCCTCCCTGCTCAACCATGAGCAGCCGCACACACCGAAAGGCCGCATCGAGATTCTCGGTCACGATGCCTCCCTGCTGGTCGGGGAGGCGTATTACAAAGGGCAGCTGGGTGGGTCCGTCCCGCGGTCCAACTACTGGCAGGCAGAGACCACTTTCGGTTCCAACGACATGCCGTCCGCGGTGCAAGACCTAGAGTCACTGCGCGCGGAAGTGGCCGACGTACCGGAACAGGCGAGCGAGGAATACCAGAGTCGCCTGTTCCTGAAGAGCATCGCCGCCGGATCGGACCCGGTGGTCCCCATCGAGGTACCCCGCCATCACGTGGAGGTGGTGCGGGCCATCTACAAGTCGGCCGAGGAGCACCGGCCGGTGACGCTGCCGCTGGATAAGAGCGACCCGTTCTACAGCTTTGACGGCCGCCTCACCCACGGCGTCAGGCGTCCGGACTAGGGCGGTCAGCGCGTTTGATAACGTATTTGGGATAGCGGCGCCGCGTGGCGGAGCGCCAGCGAGGACCGGGCAGTGAAGGAGGAGCGCTCATGGTACAGACCACACAGTCGGTGCTGACGGAGAGCCAACGGCGCGCTGCCGAGGAGGACGGCTACTTTGTGGTCGAGGGGCTGGTTTCGCCGGCAGCGTGCCAGCGTTTCATTCAGCGTCTCGACGACTACGCTCATGAACGGCGGCCGCTTCCCGCCGGACTGAATGTCCAGCGCGAGCCGCGCGTAGCACGAGGCACGCTCCAGGCAGCACCGGGTGAAGATGTACGCAAGATCAGTGGCGTAGCGCGGGGCGACGATCTGTTCGGCGCGTTGGTGGTCCAGCCGGAGATCGTGCGGATCATCCAGGAGCTGACCAGTCCGAATGTGAAGCTGTTCCGCGCGGACGTGCTGATGAAGCCGGCCGGGGTCGGCTCGGCCAAGGGGATGCACCAAGATTCGCCCTATTGGCCCATTGAGCCGATGGCGCTCTGGTCGTGCTGGCTACCGTTTGACCCCTCGCTGCTGGAGAACGGCTGCATGACCGCCATCCCCGGCAGCCACACGCGCGGCCCGCTGCCCCACGTCCGCGTGACCGATGACTACATCATTCCCGACGATCACTACGACCTCGACGACGTGGTCGCAATCCCGATGGAGCCGGGGAGCGGGCTGTTCTTCCACAGCCTGCTGCTGCACGGCACGGCCGAGAACCGCTCGGCGCGGCCACGGCGGGCGATCACGATGAGCTACATGGCCACCGAATCGCACTACACCGGCCAGTCGCCCCAGCCGGAGTACCTGCGTATCAGCGGCGGAGACGTACCCGGCGGCGTCTAACCACCCGCCCCGGCCCGTCATTCCCGCGCACCCGGGAATCCACGCCCCCTGCGAGCGCCTACCGCGCGGCGAGAGGAGGTAATGCAATGGTCAGGAGAGTGCAAGCGCCGCTATACAGATGGCGACTTTTCCAGCCGCCCGGCAAAGACATTATGTGGATTCAGTGTCACGCAGTGACCACCGGCCGATCAGCATACGGCGAGACCATGAGGTTGCTCATCCGCTGCTGGAGAACAACAAACCGCTGGGAAGCACGGATATGTGTTCACCCAGAACCTATCGTCCCTTCTCATTATGGAGGGGCAAGAATATCGATACCTGGAATTACGGTAAGTAGAGGGGTATTTATCCCAGGGAGCGTTCTTTCCAACAAGAAATGTATGGTTTTATCAAAGGACGCATATGGTATCGCCAAAGTATTCACTGATTGTGAGCAAAAAGGATCACTAGAACTCAGACTCCAGCTACCAGATTGCCATTATTCCCAAACTAGAGGCCGTATGGATGATTACACAGGGCGCTGGAATATCAAAGGAGTCGGAGCAGCAGTAGCCCGCATGGAGCAGTTCTCCGGTAGATCAGACCATCCCCCAGCTTGACAGATCAGCGCCCGTGCGGTGGCCTGTACTCCTGAAAGGAGCCATCCCCTGAGTAACGCACTCGACCCCACCGTGCAGATCAAGCTCCTAGAGTTAGCCCACTACGCTGTGAAGATTCCCAGTAACGGACGCCTCAACGACAAAGGCCGAGCAGACTACGTGAGCGACATGCAGACCGTCTACTCACAACTCGCCGCTACTGTTCAAGCCTATCATCACCTCCAGCAGCTCTTCGGCCAGAGGATCAGCGCACCGTTGGCGAGTCATCATGATAGTTTCCCTGCAAAGCGGGGGGACCATAGGGGGGCCAGTATCACTCCACGCTCTGTGGCAAACCCATGAGTACCCTACCAGGAACCGATGAATCAACTCGACATAACCTACACCGCGGCGGTCTAGCGGATGACCCGGCGCGGCTCCGCCCCCACCCGACGCTCTTCGCGCGGATCGGCGGCTGCGCCATCGTAGCGCAGATCATTGACACTTTCTACAACCGCGTCCAAGCCGACCCGCTGCTGGGACCGCTGTTCAACCATTCCGAACGACACAATATTATCGCCCGCGACCGGCAGCGGCGCTTCTTCGAGGAATGGCTGGGCGGCGCTCCCCGCTACACAGACGACGAAGCGCGACCGCTTATGCAGGGGTTGCAGCGACGCCACTACCCCTTCCCCATCACGGCACAGTCGGCCGGGCGCTGGCTGCACCACATGAGCGCGTCGCTGCGCGAATGCGGGATCGGTCCGGACATCGTGAGCGAAATCATGGGCCGGCTGGCACCGATGGCCCGGCGCATGGTGAATGAAGAGGAACAAGCACCCAGTGGCGCTAATCCAATGCGGCAGCGGCAGACGCGGATAGCCACCGCCTGGAAGCTCGCCGCCCGCGGCGACCGGGACGGATTGCAACCACTGATCGAGCGCGACCCGGGACTCGTGACGCTGCGCTCAATCGCCGGCCGCACGCTGTTGTGGGAAGCCACGCGGCGCGGACGCCGGCCGGTCGTCGAGCTACTGGTGGAGCGGGGCGCCGATGTCAACGCCCCCGGCTGCGACCAGATGTTCCACTTCCCCTACGCTCGCGCCGGCTCGACGCTGGTGATGATTACGCCCTACTGCCTCGCCAAGTGGCGCGGATACGACGACCTCGCCGCCTACCTCCTGGACCAAGGCGCGATCATAGACATCTACACCGCCGCCTTCCTGGGCGACGTACCGCGCGTCACTGCGCTGCTGAACGCCAGCCCGGAGCTAGTACACGCGGAGGACCCGGCCGAGGACTTCCTGCCCCGAACACCGCTGCACCACGCCGTCAGTGGCGGTCAGCTGGCGGTGGCCGAGCTGCTGCTGGCGCGCGGCGCGGAGGTAGCGCAGCATAGCCGCTGGCTGCTCACCTACGCCGCAGTGCGGAATCGCCTCGATCTTGTGCAGCTCCTGCTCGCACATGGCGCCGAGGCGCGCGAATCGCTGGTACTGGGACCGCTGGGTGCCGGCAAGGACCAAGCCATCGCCGACGTGCTTATCGCGCACGGTTTCGACCTGCGCCGCCGGCCGATGGCCTTCGAGCATTCCCGCGCCGATACCGGCGGCGGCCCGGCGGTAGTGCGGGCGCTGCTCGAATACGGCGCCGATCCGAACGCCCGTGGTCCCGACGGCCGCGCCGCGCTCCACTTCGCCGCGCAGTCGGGCAACCTCGATCTGATCGCCGTCTTGCTCGCGCACGGTGCGGATGCGAACGCCGTGGACGAGGCCAGCACGACGCCGCTCGTCGCGACCCTGCGGCGCAAGTCCCAGCAGCGGGAAGCGGCCATCGCCGCTCTGCTCGCTGGGGGGGCCGATCCAAACGTGCGGATGGGTAGCGAAACTCCCTTGCATAAGGTGGCGCGGGACAACGACCAGGCCCTCGCCGAACTGCTGCTCACCCACGGCGCCAACGTCGCCGCCCTCGATACGCGCCAGCGCACCCCGCTCACGGTCGCTGCACGCAAGGGCCATACCGAGATGGTCGCGCTGCTGCGCCAGCACACAGCCTGAACCGGACGGGGGTGGGGTGCCAGGGAGTAGGCCCATCCGCGGCTACACCGTTTGACAACATCCGCCGAGTACCGTAGATATAGAGGTATGAGCTCCTACACACCACCTCATCCGGGTGAATCAGCGCCCGTGATGGATATTCCGTCGCGCGATCTACGACCCACCGGCGTAGCGGCGGATCGCGGGCGCCAACGCGATGCTGCCTTGCTACGTGACCTCCAAGCCTTGCAATCACTTGCAGAGCTTAAGTCCGACTGGGATACCTATGGCGCAGAGCCGCCCAACAGCACGGCCTTGCGTCTTGCTCATGCAACACTCAGACAGCTGCACCAAGCAGCGTGTCCCCCGGACACGATTGTCCCTTCGGTCGAGGCCGGTGTGTCCTTCTCGTTCGTGAACGGCCGGAAACACGCGGATATCGAATTCACGAACGACGGCGAGGTTTTCGTTATCACCTCCACAGGTGCAGACGACGTGGTAGTACAGGAGTTCGCTCTAGCGGAGCTAGAGGAGGCCGTTGGGAGAGCCTGTGTCTACCTCGGCCGGCAATAGACCGACACGAATGTACGCTGCCGGCCGGCCGGCCATCCAGGACTTCTGGCCGGAGGAACGTTTGTATTTCCGGGTCTGCCGAACCGATGCTGCCGGTCGACCGTGTGAGACCGCCGGGAAACTGAATATCGGCGCGATCAGAGCCAAGAACCAATCGGTCAACCGATCACGCTTCAGCGAACCCGAGGATGTGCTCATCCCGCCGACGGACAGACCCGAAGCCGACTTCTCGCAGTGGGGGATCGCATCCGTCGCCGTACAAGATTTACCGGTCCAACTCAGGAGCACCCCCGACAGCGATCCCTCGTACTCGTACCGGCCGTGCATGATCCTCTTCCTGATAACTACGCTCATTCCGAGATAAGGGCCTATAACGACCAGACGGCATCGGTCCATCCCCAGGGTGGTCCGAGGGCTGTGTCGCGGAAGTACCGCACGATGATGGCCCATTTGGCAATTGTCCATAGACGGCCGGTCCAGTAGCTCGGCCCGCCCCCCGTCCCGTGGCTGCCATGACTAATCCCCCCCGCGCGATCAGAAGGAGGCCGGATATGTCCACAGCCCAGTCCATCCATGAGGCAGCGACACGGGGCGATCTGGCCGCGGCCCAAGCGTTGCTGGCCGCCACACCAGCACTAGCGAACGCGAGAGATGAGCACGGCTGGGTACCGCTCTTTCATGCCGGCCACTACGGCCACAAGCAACTGGTCGAGCTCCTGTTAGCGCATGGCGCGGACGCCACGATTGACCGCGGCCAAGTGATGCACTACACCATGCAGCGGCGGCACAAGGACATCATGGAGGTATTGATCGCACATGGCGCTTTCGATGCCTATGTGCGGTCACCTGACCAGCAGATTCGGGAACTCTTCCTGGCCATCTTCCGGGCACAGTCGGACCGCCTCGCAGCGCTGCTCCGACACGACCCCAACCTGATAAATACGCGCGGCCATGCCGGATGGACGCTGCTGCACTACGCCGCAGAACACGGGGATCTTTCCGTTGCCGAGGTGCTGTTGGCTCATGGGGGCGCGGCGCTTATCCAGGAGCACGACGAGGGCGGCGCCACGGCATTGTGTCGGGCCGTAACATGGCTCCACCTCGATGTCGTGCGGCTGTTACGGGCGCACGGCGCGGACATTGACGTGGACTGCTTCAGCAAGACACCGGTGGAGTGGCTGCAATGGTCCCTGGAGCAGCCCTGGCTGAAGGATGCTCGCCTGCGGGCCGAGATCAAGTCCTTGCTTGGCTAGGTTGATGGCTGCTCCGACTAGCAACCGACCACCGGTAGTTGCTGGCCGGGCACGCCGGCCGGTAGACTTACTGGCGAGGTCGCTGCCGGTGGGCAGCGTTGGCGCCGGCGACCGCGCTCAATCGAACAGCGAGCAGTCGGCAGTCTAAGGAGAGAGTGCATCTTGCCAGTACGTATGCGTTTGACCCGGATGGGAAAGAAGAAACAGCCCCATTATCGCGTGGTGGTCGCCGATTCGCGCGCGCCCCGCGACGGCCGCTACCTACAAGCGGTCGGGTACTACAGTCCGGTGGTCAAAGACCCCGAGACCGGCAAATCAACCGTGAAGATTGACCCCGAGCGGGCACGCGATTGGCTCCGCAAAGGCGCCCAGCCAACCGACCGGGTCCGCAAGCTACTGAAGATCGTCGGAGTTCTCGATGAGCACGACCGGATTACCACCCCGCCGGACCCCGCCGCGGCGGCCACCCCAGCGGAATGAGGGGAACGTGCGGGAGCTGATCCTCTACATCGCCCGCTCGCTGGTGGACCACCCCGACTCGGTCGAGGTGCAGGAACGGAGAGTGCCGCGCGCAGTCATCCTGGAGTTGCGCGTGCATCCTGATGACAAAGGCAAAGTCATCGGCAAGGAGGGGCGCATCGCCCGCGCGATCCGCACGCTCCTCGGCGTCCCGGCCAACCGCCAACACCAGCGCGTCATCCTCGAAATTGCCTGACCGCACCGCGGATCATGGCCCCCACCCTCCCCCTCCCCCGTTGCGACAGGGGAGGGAACGTGCCGTCCCCCTGCGGAGCGGGGGGACCATAGGGGGGCCGGACGAACCGGCCGCCGGCTGGATCGCCGTAGGGCGGATTATCGGCGCGTTCGGCGTGCGAGGGCAGGTCAAAGTCGTCCCGACGGGGCGCTCCCCGAAACGATTCCGGCAGTTGGAGCGGCTCTATGTCGGCGAAACACATGACCGCTACGAGATCGAGCATTGCCAGGTGCGCCGCACCGAGGCCCTGCTCAAGCTCAAAGGCATAGATACCCGCGAGGCGGCCATCGCCCAGCGGTACGTCTACGTGTACGTGCCCGAATCCGAAGCCGTCGAGTTGCCGCCCGGCGAATACTTCGTGCATCAGATCGTAGGCTTGCAGGTACACACCACCGCCGGAGAGCACCTGGGCACGGTCGAAGAGGTCTTGAGCACCGGCGCGAACGACGTGTACGTCGTGCCGGGGCCACGCGGTGAAGTGCTCATCCCGGCCCTGAAGACGGTGATCCGCACGATAGACCTCACTGCCGGACAGCTGATCGTAGAACTCCCACCAGGGCTGCTCGCCACCGCCAAGCAGCCCGCGATACGCCGGCGGCGCCGCCGCCGGACCGGGAGGTGAGGCACCATGCGCGTAGACATCCTCACCCTCTTCCCCGACCTGTTCACCAGCGTGCTCGGCACCGGCCGCATCCAGCGGGCTATCGAGAGCGGCGCGCTCACCGTCGCCGTCCACAACATCCGCGACTGGACCACCGACCGCCACCGCGTCGTAGACGACTACCCCTACGGCGGTGGCGCGGGCATGGTGCTCAAACCGGAGCCGCTATTCGCCGCCATCGAGGCGGTGCGCGACCCGGACGGACACGTCATCCTGCTCACGCCGCAGGGAACACCGTTGCGCCAGCCGCTCGCCGACGAACTGGCCCAGCGTCCACACCTCGTCCTCGTCTGCGGTCACTATGAAGGGGTGGACGAGCGGGTCCGAGAGCACGCCGTGGACCAAGAAATCTCCATCGGCGATTACGTGCTCAGTGGCGGGGAGCTACCGGCGCTGGTGGTGCTCGATACGGTCACGCGGCTGCTGCCCGGCGTGCTGGGCAGCGCCGAGTCGCTTGAGGAAGAATCGTTCCGCGCCGGCGTGCTGGAGTACCCCCACTACACGCGCCCGGCCGAGTTTCGCGGGTGGCGCGTGCCGGACGTGCTGCTCAGTGGCCACCACGCCGCTATCGCCGCCTGGCGCCGCGAGCAGGCGCTGGCCCGCACCCGCGCCCGCCGCCCCGACCTCCTCCCGCCACCCGACGAGTCCACGTCCAGCGGCGGCAACCGAGGATGAGGGCTGACCCCCCTATGGTCCCCTCACAAGGGTAGGTTTTTTGAAAACAGCGGAATGACACGGCGTCCGACCGTGCGGCATGCTGGGGGTGCTCACCACCCCACCACCGCTCGGAGGGACGCCCTGTCCGCACCGCCCAGTGTAGCGCAATGGACGCAGCTCGTCGCCACGCAGTGGCCGCCCTTGAGCCGGCCACAGGCCACCGTCCTGGCTTTGTGGAGCCTGGGCCTGGTGTTGGCGCGCGCTTGTGGTCTCACTGCCGTCAGGGTCTTCTTGGCCCACCTGCAGGAGCGCAAGGAAAACACCGTGCGCCAGCAACTGCGCGAATGGTGCTACGAAGCCCCCGCCAAACGGGGTACCCAGCGCCAGGCGCTGGCCGTAGAAGCCTGTTTTGCGCCCTTGCTGCGCTGGGTCTTGCACTGGTGGCAGTGGCAGCGCACCCGCATGACCCACCCGGCACGGGCGGCGCGGTTGTGGCTGGCGGTCGCGGTGGCCACCTTGTGGCTGGTGCGCGTGGGTGGCGTCGCCGAAGATACCGTCGCCAGCAGTACGGTGCTCGATGTGACGGCGGGGCCGGTTGCGCCCCGAGCTGTGGCCCGCCCTGTCGGACCCAGCAGCCGGGGAAGCAAGCCATGCCTTCTGAAAAACCTACCCTTGTCAGGGACCATAGGGGGGCTAGGCCCCTGCCCCATACCCACTTACGAGCGGGAAGGAAGCAGCCTCCGAGGTAAGATGGTTGTACCACATCCCATCTGCCCGGAGGCTTCCTTCTGCCATGGTACACGAGGGTTCACGCGACGCTCACCGCGACGACCGGTGCCTGGTTACGGGCGACCCAAGTGACCAACTTGGCGTTGTTGGTCAGTGCGATCCTGGCCCAGCGCACCTTGACCCTGGCCCAGTTGGCGCGGGCCTATCCACTCCCACCACAGCGCCGGGTGGCGGTGCCCAAACACGGGCTGCACCATCGTCTCAAGCAGCTCTGGCGCTTCCTCGACAATCCGTGGGGAGACCCGCTGGCGGTGCAAGCAGCGGGCCTCACGCCGCTGGTCTGCCACCTGTTGACGAGGGGCACGAGCGCTCACAACCGGCGCAGTCGCCGGGCGTTGCAGGGGCGCTGGCTGGGGCTGGCGGTGGACTGGACGATGTTCGATGCCCCACCACCCCCAGGAAAACTCGCCGTGCGCTATCCAGGGCTGACCATCGCGGTGCCCCGCCGGGGGCGGACGGTGCCGTTGCTCCAGGTGGCCTACGACCGCGACCACTTGCCCCCGCCGGTCGATCAGCGCCGGCTGGCGCGCGACGCGCTGGCGACGGTCTTGACGGCCTTGCCCCTCGGCGTGCGCCCGGTGATGCTGGCCGACCGCGGCTTTGGCAATGCCTGGCTGTTGGCCTGGTTGCAGCAGCAAGGCGTGGACTATGTGCTCCGGCGGCGCCGCGGGGTCTCGCTGACCGAGCGAGATGGCACCCGCTGGTTCCTGGGCCGCGAGCGCTTGCGCCGGGGGGAAGTGCGTTGGCATCCCCAGGTGCAGTACGGCGTGGATCGACGCTACCAGCCCCGGCACGTCAACGTGGTGTGCTGCTGGCGCGAAGGGCGCGCCCGCGCCCGCACTCGGCGGCGCCGGCACCGACTGGGGCCCGCAGCACCCTGGTATCTGGCCACCAGCCTGGCCCGAGATCGGGACCCTGCGCCGGGGCGCCGTCACCTGGGCGGGCTGGCGACGCGAAGTCCAGGCGCATGGCACGGTCAGCCTGCTCACCTTTGCCCTGGAGTTCCTCGCACGCTTCCAGCGCTTCCCAGCGGCAGCGCTGCCACGACCAGGGTAGGCAAAGTCGGTATGGGTCAGAGGCTAGGCCCCCGTCATTCCGGCGGAAGCCGGAATCCAGGCTTATTCGTAGCCCCCGGTCGTCGCGCTGACTCTCCTTCCCTGCCAGGGAAGGAGCCGGGGGTAGGTTCACCCCGCTTCTCCAAGCACGCCTTGCGCCCGTTTTCCCGGTGTACCTACCCCGGTCAGGAGGTGAGGCACCGATAAGCCGATGCCGTACACTACCAAGGCGATGCCAGGATTGATCTGCTTGTCGGGGCAGCGTGCCGCCGCGCCAATCTCCCTGGCCGCCGCCGGCCAGCCGGAAACGCGCGTAACAGTCGTGGCGCGGGTCGCGGCCGTCGGTGTGCGGGCGGCAGGGGGAAGGCTGGCCGGCGGTATAGCCTGGGCCGCTCCGGTGCGCGTACAGGTGGCTCATGCCGTTGGCCCGGACGAGGTGCTGCCTATCTCGCAGCTCGTCCGGTGGAAGTGGCCGGGACCGTTGCTGGCGGTGGCACGGGTCGGAGCGGTGCTCACGGATACCGGTGATGACGCCGGTGCGAAGGCGGAAGGGGAGCAAGCGATGAGCGATATGGGCAATGATGGCACCGGGATGTCCGCGCCGCAAGACGGCGAGCAGCGGGCCGGGTTAGCGGCCCATGATCGGCTGCTTGAGCGCATCGAGGGGATGTTTGACCGGCTATTAGCGACGGCCCGCGCCGATGCGTGCGTTGGCGCGGCCCAGGCGCAGGGTGACCGGATGGTCATTCCGCTTGCCGAGGTGTTCGCGGCTGGCGGCTTCGGCGGCGGTGTCGGCTCCGGTCAAGCCAACGCCGAAACCGAAGCCAGCGGAGCCGGGAGTGGTGGCGGTGGTGGCGGTGGCGGTACCTCGCGCTCGCGGCCGGTCGCTGTCATCGAGGTTGGACCGGAAGGCATCCATGTCCGCTCTGTGGTGGATCGCACAGCGATTGCGCTGGCTGCCGTCACTGCCTGGGGCGCCATGTTGCTGGCGCTGGGCCGGATGCGTAAAGCGCGACGTCACTAGCCCCTCATGTCTACAACGACCGCCCCACCCCGCCGCACCTGTATCGTCGCCACCATCGGCCCCGCCTGCGAGGATGAGGCCTCGCTGCGGGCGATGATCGGCGCCGGCATGGATGTGGCGCGGCTGAACTTCTCGCACGGCACGTATGCCACCCACGCCGCGGTGATCGCGCGGCTGCGGCGGATCGCCGGCGAGTTGGACCGACCGCTGGCCATCCTCCAAGATTTGCAAGGCCCCAAGATGCGTCTGGGGCCGGTGCCCGGCGCCGGTCGTCCCCTCGCCCCCGGTGATACGCTCCTACTCACCGTTGATCCGGCCGCCAACTCCCCGGCTGTCCCAGGCGACGATGCCCTGCCGGTGCAATATGCGCCGCTGGCCCGCGAGGTCCGGCCGGGCGGCACGATCCTGCTTGACGACGGCCGGATCGAGGTGCGGGTGCGCGCTACCGACGATCCCCTCATCTCCTGCGAGGTCGTCCGCGGTGGCCTGCTCCGCAGCTTCAAGGGCCTCAACGTGCCCGGGGCCACCCTGTCCGCCCCGACATTGACCGCGAAGGATCGCGCCGACGCGGCCTGGGGAGTAGCGCACGGCGTTGATGCCATCGCCCTCAGCTTTGTCCGCAGCCCCGCCGACATCGCCGCGCTCCGTGTACTGGTCCGTTCGCAGCCGGCCCCCGATGGGCCGCCCTTAATCCTCGCCAAGCTCGAAAAGCACGAAGCGGTCGAGGCCTTTGCGGATATCTTGGCGACGGCCGACGGCATTATGGTGGCCCGCGGTGACCTCGGCGTCGAGTTGCCGGCGCCGCAGGTACCGCTCTTGCAGAAGCGCTTCATCGCCGCGGCCAACGCGGCCGGCAAGCCGGTCATCACCGCCACCCAGATGCTCGAATCGATGACCGAGCAGCCACAGCCTACGCGGGCCGAGGTCAGCGACGTAGCCAATGCCGTCTTTGACGGCACCGACGCGATCATGCTCAGTGGAGAAACCGCCGTCGGGCGCTACCCGGTGGAAGCCGTCCGCATGATGGACGCGATTGCCCGGACCGCCGAACAGCCCCGCGACGGCCGGGCACGGCCTCGCTGGTCCACGCCGGGTGTGACCGATGCGATTGCCCAGGTCAGCGTGCATCTGGCCGAGGAGTTGGCGGCCAGCGCGATCATTTGCGCGACGACCTCGGGGTACACGGCCCGCATGGTAGCCCGCTACCGACCGGCAACCCGGATCGTCGCCGCCACGCACGACGTGACCGTCTGGCGACAGCTCGCGTTCACCTGGGGCGTGACCCAGCTTCTGGGCGCCCAGATCGCTTCGACCGACGAGTTGATCGAGGCGCGGATCGCGTTAGCGCAGCAGGCCGGCGTAGTGACCACCGGGGACTTGGTGGTCATTGTCGCCGGTGTGCCGGTCAGCCAACCGGGCACAACCAACATGGTCAAGGTCCACCGCGTCGGCGACCCCGTCCGCCTCGGCTGAGGGCGTTAGCGCCTCTATGGTCCCTCCGCTGTAGCGAAGCTGTTCACGATCTCTTCGGACGGTAATCCGTAGGGTCGTGACAGGCGTCGTAGGTTGCCTTGTCTATGGGAACCCATGTTGTTCCAGGCACGCCTCTATTCGAGAAACTCCCAGGTCCAACGGGATAAGCGGACTCAAAGATGAGGGAGCGGTTCTGCGCCTGAGCGATTTCTTTGGCCAAGCGCACCGCAGGACCAAAGTCCCAATCTTGGCTCACGATGATCGCAGCGTCGTAGCGGTGGTCGTATGTAGCCCTTACCAAGTCTAGGGCTAAACTGACATCCACTCCCTTCTCCTGCCCTCCGGCATTCACTCTGCCCCGATAGACGTGTACTCCACTGCTTCTCATACGCCTAAGCTTGTTGGTCCAAAAGCCATGCCAGAACCGCTGGGTAGGCCCTGCGTCCGGGTCCGGGATGCCCGTATAGAAACGGATTTGAGTAAGAGTGCGGCCAGGCACTCTGGAGACCAGAGTATTTGCCAGTTTGCCAACGTCGTAGCTCGGCCACGTGTACGGCGACGACGGGTAGGTGGACCGTATCCCCCAAGCCCTTCGTGCGAGGTGAAATAGATTCTGGCCGTCAATCAAGACGATGGTACGCATAAAAAACACCCGCCCGGGGATCGTAGCCGCGGCTAGACCCAGCGGGCGGGGACGAAGTTATCCTTACGGTACCACTGAGCCGGCCCCTCGTCAAGCTCCCTCCCCATTTGGGGCGTCCGTTAACTCTATGGGCCACCCGGCCTACGGGGATGTGGATTCTGGCTTGCGTCGGAACTACGGATAGGTGCTATTTTCCTGCCAATGATGGAGGTAGGCCGAGGGTCGGTTGTTTACTCACCCGCCCAACTCAGCCGGGCGGTCAACGATCACGAAGCGGATTTCGCCTTCCGCCAGTAGCTCACCGTCACTGGTGGCCTTGCAGCGCCCGATGCCGAACCGGCCGCGCATCCGCACTAGCTCTGCTTCAAGACGCACCGCCATGCCCGGCCGGGCGGGGCTGCGGAAGCGCCAGCTGTCCAAGCCGGCGAGGAAGGCGAGCTTGCCCTGGTGTGCTCCCTGCCCCAATGCCGCCACGCCGCCGACCTCGGCCAGCGCCTCGACGAGCAGCGCCCCCGGCATGATCGGGTAGCCGGGAAAGTGCCCCTGGAAGCGGTCCGTGTAGTCCGCCACGTCGTCAATCACGCCCACGGCCCGCTGTCCGTACTCGACCTCTTCGATGCGGTCGAGGAAGAGGAACGGCTTGCGATGCGGCAGGATGGCTTGGATCGCGTCTTGGTCTAACGTACTCACTGCTGCTCAATCCTTCTCTGCCGAGGCAGTCCGATTACGGAATCAGTTCGCCGACGCGGCAGGCAAAGCCGGGGAGCACCTCGGCGCCCGTCAGTTCGTCGGTCGCCGCGAGCGTAGTCCCGTCGTGTGCGGAGCGATAGACGGTAATCGTCCGCTGCGCCGGATCAACCTCCCACACGAGGCGCGTCCCGGCGGCGAAGTAGTCCCGCATCTTCTCACGGCGCGCGCCCGGCCGCTCGGACGGCGAGAGCACCTCGACGGCGAGGTCCGGCGCCAGCGTAGGGTAGCCGTGCGGGAACTCGTCGGGAGGCAACCTCTCCGCAGAGATAAACGACATGTCCGGCGCCCGCACCGTGTCCGGGTCCCATTCCAGGTGGTAACCGCTCTCGGCGAGCACTGCGCCCAATTGCCGCTCATCAACGAACCGATCCAATCGGCTCGCTACGCGGACGACGGTCCGGCCGTGGCGTGATCCTGGCGGCGGCATCCGAATCAGCTTTCCCCGCACTAGCTCATAGCGGTAGTCATCGTCCGGCAACGCCAGCAGCTCTGCCGCCGTCAGCAGCGGAGCGGGGGCCGTGGATGCCGCCGGTTGTGTCGTTACCATCGTCGGTCTCTCATCCCAAGCGGTCACCGCCGCGGAGAGTCGTAGCCCCCTCCCTAACTGAGGTAGGTACGGGCCAAGCCGTAGGGTCGCTTGCAACCGCTGCTGCGCCCGTCCCCCCGTCGCAACGGGGGGACCATAGGGGGGCCAGTCCCTATGTCGCCGGCTCTTCGTATTCGGCCTCTTCATCGGGAGCAAAGGAGCTGGCCCAGTCTTCATAGCGCCGCCACAGCATCCCCAGCGGAAAGAGCATCGCCACCGCCCCCGCTACGAGACCAAAGCCGGCTACCGCCGACGGCATGAGCGTGAAGAGCGGGCCGAGCGCAACGACGCCCAAGACGACAAACCCCGCCTCCCACAGGATGCCCCACCGCTGCTCGCGCAGGGACGGCAAGATACCCAGTGCCATCCCCAGCACCAGCAGCTCGATCACTATGACGTACAACCCGGTCGGCACGTACAGCGCGAATGCTTCTAACGTCTCCATGTGCGGCAGCCTCTACCGTTTCCTCACTCTGCCTGCTTCTGCCCTGAAGTATATACGCTTCCCCGACGTATCGTGGCCCCCCTAAGCAGCACGTAGACTCCCCTTCCCTAGTAGGGAAGGGGCCGGGGGTTAGGTCCGACAACCCTACTCCGGCCGCAGCACCAGGCCGCGATTGCCGTCTACGGTAATAAGCTGGCCTTCTTGTAACACGGCCGTCGCTTCCTTCGTCTGGAGCACCCCCGGAATACCGTATTCGCGCGCCGCTCCCATCGCGTGCTGGAAAAGCGCGCCCTCATCCAGCACGATGGCCGCTACCGTCGGAAACACCGGCGTCCAGATCGGCCCGGCATTGTTGCTCACGAGAATCTCGCCCGGCGCCACGTCCGGCACGGTAACGGTCCGCGGGATCAAGCGCACGCGGCCCGTTGCCACCCCCGCCGAGCCGGCCTGTCCACGCACCAGCAGCCGCGCCTCTTCCTCGCTCGTCAACGTTGGCTGCTCGGCCTCGTCTTGCTGCTCAGGCCGCGTTTCCTGCTTATCTTCTGCCGGCGGCGGTGCTCCGATGGTCGGCGGCGGGCGCAGCGTCTGTTGCCGCCGATGCTCTTCCCGGCGTGCCGCGACCACTGTTTGCCAATCGCGCTGCTCGGCGGGCAGCCGCGCCAGCTCCCGCAGGGCCGTTCCGATCTCGGCGAGGTGCAACATCCAGATGTCCTGGGAATCCGCGAGCGACCCGGCGGCAGTCAGCCGCTCGCCGCAGGCCACTACGGCGAGATGCACCAGCGCATACGAGACCGAGTCGATGTCGTAGTTGTGATCCTCGAAGTTGCGGGCCGCGCGCTGCGCCGCCGCGTACCAGAACGTGAAGCGCTCCCGCCGCGCCGGGTCCGCGCCGATAGCATCCATCGTCTTGGCGAGCAGCGCCGCCCGTTCGTCGGCGGTCCGCCGCTGCGGCGCCGTGATGCGCTCCAGGTCCTGCGCGATGTAGTGCCGGAGAATAGCGATCACCAGCGATGGGTCCTCGCGCCAGCAGACCAGGTCCGGAGAGCGGTTCGTGCCAAAGCCCATGCCGGAGCGCAGTCCCCAGCGAGCCAAAAATGCGTCGAATTGCTCCCGGAATCTGTCACTGTCCGGGAGCACTGGCAGCCGGGCGAGGAAGTTGGTCGGCTGCTCGCTTTCGATTGCCTGCCGCAGCGCGGACGCCGCTTGCAGCGTGCGCGCCAACGCGATCAGCCCATCCACCGTCTCCGTGAACTTGTTCGGAATACCCGCCAGCAGTTTCTTGGGGATTTCCTCCCCCTCGTCGCCCGTCAGCTCCTTGTAGATCGCCGCGAACCGATCACCCAGTAGCTGAATGACCGACTCGGACACGCCAAGCCAATGCAGCGTCCAGTGCCGTTCCAGCATCGCCGCTGTCTTAGCCAGGTGGTCGGCCAACTCCGCTGGCGCCAGCGCGGCGAGGTCTACGGCGTCCAGCTTGGCGTTGCGAGCGAGCACTTCCGGCTCCACGATGGCCTGATAGTAGTTGTCTCCCCGTTCCGTGCAAGCGTCTACCGCCGCCTGAAACTCCCGTTCGCGGCGGGTGCGTTCCTCTTGGCTCTCCGTATTTTTTACGGTGCGCGAGTAGCGGTAGCCCTGCACCCAGATCGTTTCGTCGTAGGACTCCTGGCCTTTGATCCGGGCTGAGTGCAACCGACCGCGTCCGAACCGCGACGAGATGTCTTGCTCCAGAGGCCGCCAGGCTTCGGGCGGCCCCTGCCGTTGCGAGAGCTTCCAGTGATACTTGGCGGCCTCCGAGGTTGGCCAGACGACCTCGAAAGGCGGCGCCTCGTCACCCGCTGCGGTGCCCTGCTGCGTCCCCGTTGGCACGGCGCCGGTAATGCCGGTCGCCGGGCGGGACTGGAGCAGCCAGACCTGCCCATCGGCCAGCGCCCACTCGATGTCCACCGGCTGCTCCCACAGCACCTCGGCCCGCAGCGCCAGCTCCGCAATGGCGATGATCGTCGGATCGTCCAGCGTGGGCTGCCGCCGCTGCTCAACCGGCACGGCCTCGCGTGGGTCGTCGGGCGTGGTGCCGGCACGAGTAGCTTTGTCACCAATACTCCGGCTCACGATCCTCGGCCCGTTCCGCTCCACGACGAACGTATCCGGCTCTACCAGCCCGTCCACCACCGAAGCGCCCAGCCCCCAGGCCGCATTGAGTACGACGCGATCACGCTGCCCGCTGACCGGGTCTACCGTAAAGGCCACGCCGGCGACCTCCGCCGGTATCAGGCGTTGCACGATCACAGCCATCGCGGCGCGCGCCTCGGCGAAGCCGTGCTCGTTACGATAGGCCACGGCGGCCGGATCGTAGAGCGACGCCCAGCAACGCCGCACCCACGACAGCACCTCCTCCACGCCGCGAATCCCGGTGCCCGTCGCGTAGAGGCCGGCAAAGGCCGCGTCCGGCAAGTCTTCGAGCGTGGCGGAGGAGCGGACGGCGACCGCCGGTTGGCCCGCGGCGCTCGGCTCGGCCAGACGTTCGTAGGCCGTCGCAATGGCGCCGCCCAACGCCGGCGGCAAGGTCCAAGCGTCGGCGCTATCCTGCCGGTCGGCCGCGACGGCTCTGGCCGCGCGCCGATACGCCGCAGTGGTGACGACGAACCCCGGCGGCACGCGCTGGCCGTCACGCATCAGCCGCTGCAAGCCCGCCGCCTTGCTCCCGATGAGACCAACGGCCTCATATTGGTCGAGCGGAACCACGAGCGAACCCTCGGACATAGCGAAACCACCTCCGGGTAGTGTCTCAGTTTGAATTCGGCGCCGCTGCCGATACAGCCACCGCGTCCGGATGCCGCGTCTCGCTAGTCGGTGTGCTCTTCGCGGTCTGTCGGCAAGGGCGCCTGCTCTTGGCGCCGCCAGCGTGAGCCGAGCACATAGATTCCCGTCACGCTGACTACGGTTGTGGTGATGATGGTGGCTGCCGCGATGGTATTCCCAAGCAGTGCGATGACGATGGCTGCTCCCGTAATCACCGTGCCCATGATGCCGCCAAATATAAGCCCCCACTCCTGGCGCTTCGCGGCCTGTCGCACGTCGAAGGCTTCGAGTTGGCGGCTATGCTCCCCCTCAACGATTTCTTGACTTCGGCGATGCGTGGCTTCCTCCTCGGCTAGCCGCAGAATACGATCACCCGCACCGGGCACAGTCTGCTCATAGGAGGCGAAGGCTTCGGGCGAGGGCAAGGGGCCTTGATGGCTTCGCAGCAAGCGCTGCATAAGTTGAGCCTGTGGCTGCTCCGATGCGTGCGGGGTAAGCTCAAGGTCATCAGGATTGTCAGCGTCCCGTGGTCCCTCCCTAGTTCGCTCGTCCAGTGATGGCGCATCCAGCTCTGGTGCCATATTGGAGCACTCTACGGCCGCTTAATCACCCGCTGCAATTAGCGTGATCCGAGGCCGCGACTAATCTTCTCCCAATCGGAGGCCAATGCTGCTCCGTCTACAACGTGAGGAGGGAGGCTATGCCATACCCTGCGCTTCGGGATAAACGGTCGGTGCAACGTGTTGCCAAAGTCGAAGAGGTGTGCTGCCCCCATACAGAACGCTTGCAATGCATTCGGCCGGCGGCGGGCGGGCCGGCCGGCCGGCCGATGCAGCACGGTGGACGGACTCTGGGTCACAACTGCCATACAGTCCCCCCTCGATGGTGCTCTGATTATAAGTATACGCCGGTAGCTGTCAACGGCGGTTTCCCGGACGCAGCCGTCACCCATTGGATGGTGTTATCGGCCCGTGGTGTTGACGGCGATGGCGAGCGGGCTGGCAACGGAAGCGTATGACCTGGACTGGATCGTGCGGTTGGTAGGATCCCGCACGCCACCGCCGGGCAGGGTGCCCCCTGGCGCTTAAAAGAAACAGTCCTAAGAAACCTTGCGGCCTCTTAGGACCTGTTCCCGACCGACGACCCCGGTCGAAGTCGGGAGCTACCCGTACTTCCGACAGGACACCGGGCTATCCTCTCACCGGTACACTCGCCCTGCCCCATGCACCGGATCGGTCCGCCGGCATGACCACTCTGCTCGCGCAACTCCCGATGCATGGGCGCCCACCCACCGGGAGCCACTACCGAGGTAGCGGAAGTGGCTCGCTAGCTCCACCGCCCTACTTGCGTAGCTCACAGCAGGGAGTTGCCTCCCGGCCAAGAGTTCACCCCTCACCCTTGGCCGCCGGTTGCCCGGCTGCCCAGGGTTCGGTACCGAACGCGGCGTGCCTCTATGTTGACACAGCGGCCGCTGCCGGCACAAGCGGCGTCCGGGTACGCATCGCCACGTATCACCGCGATTACCCTATCATCCTTCACAGGTAGAAGTGTAGAAGCGTAGAATCTTGGTGAATTTCCCCGATCATCTCCTCCTGTCCTCCGTCATTCCCACGCAAGCAGGAATCCATGTCCCCCCGCCGCAGCGGGGGGACCATAGGGGGGCCACAAGGCGGCCGGGGGTGAGGTCGGAACGCTCACGCCCCCCTCGCGCCGGCGATGTCCCGGCGTTGGAAGAGCGCGAAGGTGGCGGCGCCGAGAATGACGAGGTATGCCGTCAGGACCAGAAAGGCGCGGAGCACGCTCGCTTCTTCACTCGTGTTACCGAGCGGGAACTCCGGACCCAGCCAGACCGAGACGTTGGTGCCGGGCAGATAGTCGGCGATGTTCTGGAACCAGTCGAAGAAGTTCACTAGGATGGGGACGAAGGCCCACTCGACCACGCGGTAGGTGAGCGTAACGGCGATGGCCGTGGCCGCAGACGAGGTGAGCACCGCGCAGAACAGTGCCAGCATCATGTACGGGAGGAAGACGTAGAGCACCTTCCCGAGCATCCTCCCGAACGTCAGCGCGACCTCTAACCGGTCTTCCCCGGCGTCGGCAAGCGCACTTCCGTCAGCCGGCGCGGGCAGCGTCAGCGCGGCAAGGAGGCTGCTGATGGAGACTGTGGCTGCCACGATCACCAGCCCCGCAGCGCCCATCAGCACCAGCGCGAGAATCTTCCCCGCGAAGAATTGCCAGCGGCCGGTGCCCTTGGTCAGCGCCATCCGTAGCGTCCCCCACCCGTATTCGACCCCCATCGCCGATCCGGCCAAGATGATGATGAGCATGATCCAGAGCAGGTAGGAAAACCCCAGGCTGAAGCCCAGGCTATACGGGAGCGTCAAGCCCGTTCGCATGGCCTCGCGGTTCCCCTCGTAGCCGGCGCAGGTACCACTGCGGAAAGTCTCGATCTGCTCCAGCACCTGCTTTCGATCCTGTTCACGGAGCCGCTCGACTTCCGGCGGAATACGTCCCCCGCGAATGTCGGCACAGGTGAAGCTGATGTCAACCTTCTCGTCGTCGTTGCCGATGGAGGTGTGGGAGCTGGGGCTGAAGGCTTCGGCACGATACCCGATGTAGATGCCCCAGAAGCCGATCTGGTTGGCGAGAATCATAATGGCCAGCAATACCCACGGCATCCAGCGCCGTTGGAGCTTGTACCATTCCCATCCGGTGAGCCGTAGGATATGTGCGATCATGCCGAAACTCCTTCTTCCTCGCCCGTTACGTCGAGGAAGTATTCCTCCAGAGAGGCCTGCACGGGTGTCATCTCCGTGACGTAGACCGCGGATCGGCTCAGGGCAGCGGTCAGCTCGCCGGAGCGCGCGGTCGGGGCCGCCACCATCAGCGCCCCCGCCTCCGTCGTGACGGCCTCGACCCAGTCCAATGCCGCGATGATGCCGACGGCTGCGTCGTCGTCGGTCGTCTTCACGCGCACCTGCTCCCGCGACTGCCGCACCAGGTCGGCCACCTTGCCCTGGGCGATCAGCTTGCCTTTCGAGAGGATGGCCACGCTGTCGCACACCTCCTCCACCTCGTGCAGCAGGTGACTCGACAGCAGTACCGTCCGCTCGTCCGTGCCGAGACTGCGGATTAGCTCGCGGACCTCCGCCATGCCCGCCGGATCCATCCCGTTGGTCGGCTCATCCAGGAACAGCAGCTCCGGGTCGCCGAGCAGCGCGTAAGCCAGCCCCAACCGCTGCTTCATGCCGAGTGAGTAGGTGTGGAAGCGGTCGTTCCCGCGATCTGCCAGGCCAACTTGCTCCAGCAGATCGTCTAGCTCCGCGCGCGTGCCCCCTCCCAAGATGCCCTGGAAGTAGGCGAGGTTTTGACGCCCGGAGAGATACGGATAGAAGGCGGGCGTCTCGATGATCGCCCCGACCCGATGCAGCGCGCCTTCGTGGTGGGTCGGGGCGCCGAACAGGCTGAAGCTCCCCGCCGTGGGTCGCACCAGACCGAGCAGCATACTCATGGTCGTGGTTTTGCCCGATCCGTTCGGGCCGAGCAGCCCGAAGACGTGACCGCGCGGTACCTCCATCGAGAGACCGTCTACGGCGACGATCTTGCCGTACCGTTTCGTGAGCGACGTGGTTTCTATGACCAGGTTCTCGGCCATCGTCCCTCCTTTCTCTCGCCGCGACTATGCTCGCGGCGTCTGCGGAATGCTTGTCGTGCGCTGGCTCTGCGCCGCCTACACTGCACTCACGTTTCTATGACCGGGCCATCGGCCGCCGTGTTTCAATGCGTTCCCGGCCCAGACACCCGTCCCCCCGCCCCCACACCCATCCTGCCTATCTCCTCATCCCGTTAATCCGGGAACTACATACTTGAGTGAACGGAGGACGTGAACATGCAAGACAAGGGCGACAATCAGTGCTGATCTTGCAGGACACATGAGGAAACCCCCTCACGGGTAGGATGGTGACTTCGTGCCAAGAATCACAATCCCGCTGTGTCCGCAAGGGGGCGCGGACACCATCCCGCTAACGCAGCGAGCTTGCTTCTTGGCACGAAGCACTGTCACTATACGAGCTAGAGGGCCGCCTGGCAAGGAAGGGGGAGCGCGTGTAAAAGTGATAATTCCCACTAAGGTAAGTAAGTCCCGTTAATCCTGATTCTGACAATCCCCGCCCACGTGCTATCCTTTGCTCCGATAGCGCCTCGACCGAGGACAACGTGGCTACACCAGAGTTGATCCAGCTGCAACGCCGCCGACCGGAGGCCTCCCGCCTCCCCAAGCGCATTCGTCTCCCCGCGGACGACCCACCGCGCCCGGACTGGATGAAAGTCCGTATGCACATGGGCACGGAGTTCCAGGATGTCTCCCAGCTGATGCGCGGTCTCTCGCTGCACACCATCTGCGAAGAGGCCCACTGTCCGAATATCTACGAATGCTGGGACCAGCGCACGGCAACGTTCCTGATCTTGGGGCGCGTGTGTACGCGGGCCTGCCGCTTTTGCGCCGTCGAGACCGGCCTGCCGGACGACGTGGATACCGACGAGCCGGAGCGTCTGGCTGAGGCCGTTGCGACCCTCCGGCTGCGGCACGCCGTCGTGACCTCGGTGGCCCGCGACGACCTGCCGGACGGCGGCGCGCACATCTTCGCGCGAACCATCCGCGCCATCCGCCAGCAAGCGCCTGACTGTGCCATCGAGGTCTTGGTGCCCGATTTTCAAGGCGATGAAGCGGCCGTCCGCACAGTGGCCGCAGCGCGGCCGGACGTGTTCAACCACAATGTCGAGACGGTCGAGCGGTTGCAGCGCCGCGTGCGCGCCAAGGCGTTCTATGCCCGGTCGCTCTGGGTCCTGCAACGCGCCAAGGAGCTGGACAGCGGCGTGACCACCAAGTCCGGCATGATGCTCGGCGTGGGTGAGCGCCCCGCTGAGGTCGTGCAGACGCTGCGCGACCTGCGCGCGGTGGGCTGCGATGTCTTGACCATCGGCCAGTACCTCCGGCCGATGGCGACCAAGCTGCCGGTCGAGCGTTACGTCACCCCGGAGGAATTCGCGCAGTACCGTGAAGAAGGACTGGCGCTGGGCTTCAAGCACGTTGAGGCCGGCCCGCTCGTGCGTAGCTCCTACCATGCGCGCCGCCATGTCGAGCAGGTCCGCACCGCGCCGCCGGCGGTGCCCCGATAGGGGCACAATTGATCGTGTCCAGGAGTAAAACACCAGCCGTGGCCACCATGCGCGACACCTCGCGGCCGCCGGTAGCCGAGGCCGCTCACCTCGTTGCCCCCTCACCCTCACCGCAGCAGAGCCTGGGGGACGTTCCCTCCCCTGGAGCTGGCTCCGGGGGAGGGTTAGGGAGGGGGCCATTCTCCCTTCCCTCCCCCCGCGTATCCTTCCCGGCCTGGCTGATCCGCCTCGGCGTCACGCCCTACCGCGCGGCCTGGGCCTATCAGGAGCGGCTCGCGGCGGCGCTCCGCGCTGACCACGACCGCGAGGCATTGCTACTGCTGGAGCACCCCCACACCTATACGCTGGGCCGCGCGCGCGGCGCCGACCACCTGCTCCGCACGCCGGGGCAGTACGCGGCCTTGGGCGCCGACGTGATTCAGATTGACCGTGGGGGAGACGTAACGTATCACGGTCCGGGCCAGCTGGTGGCCTATCCGGTCATTGATCTGAGCCGCCGCCAGCGCGACCTCCACGCCTACGTCCGCACCCTGGAAGCCATCGTGACGGACGCGCTCGCCGCGTGGGGGCTGCGCGGCGAGGTTATTGCCGGCCTGACCGGTGTCTGGGTGGACGGCGAGAAAGTGGCCGCGATTGGCATTAAGGCGGCCCGCTGGGTGACGACGCACGGTTTTGCGCTCAACGTTGATCCCGACCTCGCCTATTTCCGGCATATTGTCCCCTGCGGGATCAGTGGCCGCGGCGTGACCTCGGTCACGCGGCTGCTGGGGCGTCGCGTGCCCATGGACGAGGCCGCCGAGTACGTGACCGCGGCGGTCGCGCGGCGCCTCGCGCTGGCGCTGGAACCCATGCCAGTGGATCAGGTGCCGTGCCAATTGCGGGAGAGCTACTTATCAGGATGAGGAGGTGGTGTTTTGGCCCCCACCCTCACCCTCCCCCGTCCCGACGGGAGAGGGACTGTGCCGTCCCCCCGCCGCAGCGGGGGGACCATAGGGGGGCCAGTCCCAACTTGCCCCACAACTACGACCTAGCCAAGAGGAAGACGTGACTACAACGAGTGCTAACGGCCAATATCACCGCGTCGTGCTCCCCAACGGCCTGCGTATCCTGGTTGCTCCCATGCCCCATACCCGCTCGGCAACCGTGGGCTTGTTTTTCGGCACGGGGAGTCGCTACGAGTCCTACGAGCAAGCCGGCATCGCCCACTTCTTCGAGCACATGCTCTTCAAAGGCTCGGCGCAATACCCCTCGGCCCAAGTCATCGCCGAAACCATCGAAGGCGTCGGCGGTATCCTCAACGCCGGCACCGACAAGGAGCTAACCGTCTATTGGGCCAAGGTGGCGAGCGCCCACCTCCCCAAGGCGTTCGATCTCCTGACCGACATGGTGCGGGCGCCGCTCTTTGACGAGGCAGAAGTGGTCAAGGAACGCCGTGTGGTCCTCGAAGAGCTGAATGCGATTGTAGACAGCCCCGGTGACTGGGCTGGCGTGCAGCTCGAGGCATTGCTCTGGCCGGACGATCCGCTGGGGTGGGAAACGGTCGGGCGCCGCGACACGATCATGGCGTTCACTCGCGCCGACCTCCAAGACTACCTCGCGCGGTCCTGTGGCCGGCGTAATCTTGTCGTCTCCGTAGCCGGTGACGTGGACGTGGACTGGGTGGTAAAGCAGTCCGCAGCAGAGCTGAACCAGAACGGTAGCCCACCGCCGCAGTGGTCACGGGCCAACCTGGCCAACGGGCAGCCTCTCGTGGCGCTCGACGAGCGGCCGACCGAGCAATGCTATCTCTTGCTGGGCGGACACGCCCTGGACCACGCCGACCCCGACCGCTTCACCCTGGCGTTGACCAACGCGATTCTCGGCGAGGGCATGAGCTCCCGGCTGTTCCTGGAGGTGCGAGAACGGCAAGGGTTGGCTTACGATGTCCACTCCGGCATCAGCCAATTCCACGATACCGGCGCGGCCATCGTGAGTGCGGGAGTGGACCCGACGCGAGCGCCGGCCGCCATTGCGGCGATCTTGCGCGAGGTGGATCGGCTACGGCAGGAAGCCGTGCCCGCCGCTGAGCTACGCAAGATCAAGGAGTTCGTGAAAGGACGGCTGTGGCTCGGCCTGGAAGACAGCCGCAGCGTGGCCGGCTGGTACGCTGCCCAAGAACTGCTGCGCGGCGAGATTCTGACGGCCGATGAGGTCGTCGAGCGTGTGGAGGCCGTCACCGCCGCCGACATCCTCCGGGTCGCACAGCGCGTCTTCGGCCCCGGCTGGCTCAATCTCTCGGTCGTCGGCCCCTTCAACGATCCCGACCACTTCCGCAACCTGCTGCGCTTCAGCTAGCGAGCCGCAGAGAGCATAGCGAACCATGAAGAACCTGCCGCTGCTCGCACCGGACCGGACGGAGGGCTTGATCCACGATGTCGTACTGCGGCCGCTGCGGGTGAACACCGACCCGCGGGGCATCTTGGTCGAGACCCTGCGTACCGACTGGCCGGATGTCTACGACCCGGACAACCGGCCGTTCGCGCAGTGCTACTACTCAGTGACAAAACCCGGCGTGGCCCGCGACGAGGCGCAATGGCACGTCCATCAGCACCAGGAGGATCGGTTTCTCTGTATCGCCGGGCAGCTTGTGGTAGCCATCTACGACTGGCGGCGCGGATCGCCCACCGCCGGTCACCTCAACCTCTTTCATATCGGCCCAGACGCGCCCGGCGATGGTCAGTTCATCGTGCTCATTCCGCGCCAAACGCTGCACGGATTCCTGGTCACCGGCCCGGCGCCGAGCACCCTGTTGAACTACCCTACCCGCCTCTACAACCCGGACGATGAAGGGCGCATCCCCTTTACCGCTGTCGGCGCTGCGTTACCCGATGGCACCCCCTTCACATGGCAGCTGGTCCGCGATACGCTGGAGTAATGGGCGCCCGACTAGGCACTGTTGACGCACCCAGGAATCCACGTCCCCCCGTCGCAACGGGGGGACCACAGGGGGGCCAGGCAAACGAGCCGTTTTTCCTGCGCTGCGGTGGTCGTGCCAAGGTCATGGTATGCCCCGCGTTCGCGGGAATCCAGGTGAGCCGGTGGCAGTAGATTCGGAGTGGAAAGCCAATGAGTGCCAACGCCAAAAAAGCACGCCGCGAAAACCCGCTGCTGAACATCGGGCTAAACATCGCCCTCCCGGCCATCGTCCTGATGCAGCTCAGTCGCGAGGACCGGCTGGGGCCGGTGTACGGGCTGCTCTTGGCCCTGGCCTTTCCGGTCGGCTACGGGCTATACGACTTCGCGGCACGGCGCGGATTTAACTTCTACTCGGCCCTGGGATTCGTCAGCGTGCTGCTCACCGGCGGGATCGGCCTGCTCAAGCTGCCGGTCGAGTGGCTGGCGATCAAGGAGGCGGCCGTTCCCTTCATCATCGGCGTCGCGGTGCTCGTCTCGCTCCGGACCCGGTATCCGCTTATCAAGACGATCATCCACCAAGTTATCGCCGTCGAACGGGTCTACGCAGCCCTGCGGCAGCGGGACCGTGTCCAGGCCTACGAGCGCCGGCTGGTCGTCGCAACGTATATGGTCGTATTTGGGCTGCTCGTCTCGACCGTGCTGAACTATGTCCTGGCACGGGTCGTCGTCGTCAGCGCGCCGGGCAGCACTGCCTTCAACGAGGAGCTAGGGCGCATGACCGCCCTGAGCTTCCCGGTCATCACCGTCCCCTCAATCATCATTCTCATCATCGCCCTTTACTACCTCGTCAGTGGCATCACCAAGGAGACGGGCCTAGACCTACAGGACATCTTTGAGGATGCATCGGGCGACAACTGAGCCTCGCCACCGCCGGATACGCCTATGCCCCTCTGATGGGCATAGCGAGTGCTGGGGCACGGTCGGCCAAGTCCTGACCTTCGACAATCAACGTGGTGTCCTGGGCAGTCTCGCACACCAAGGAGAAGGTAGCTACGGCAGAAAGGCCGTATCGCTCGATGGTTTCACGTACTACTGCGAGTGCCTCTTCCTCGGTGGCGTAGTCGTTGATGATATTCCCCGACCGGGTTTCCCAGAGTGCAAAGATCGTAGCCATTTCTTCTCGCCAGCGACCGTCAGCCGCCTCCTTGTCCCGGCTGCTCCGCCTCACGCTCACCACCGCGCCGCGCCCAGAGCCACTGCACGAGCGCAATGACCCCCACCGCTGCGAATAAGAGCAGGATCGGCTCGATACGCATGCGGAGGCGGATGCCGGCGAAGACCAGGATGCCACTCGCGCTCCCCATCACGACCCACAACAGCAAGGGCCACGTCAACTGCCAGCGCCGTAGGCTGAGGATGGCGCCGATGACCATGAAGGGGACGAGCACGCCATAGGACAGCAGACTAACCAGGGCATAGCGTCGGTTGATCTCGTTGCTTGGCGCCAACTTGAACAGCAGCCCGGCCTTGGCCACCATGAACCGCGCCGTTCGCGCCGGATCGTCCGCCATAAAGCCTAGCCCCTCGCTCAATAGGCGAGCCTCCCGATCTGGTTCCGACAGCCCGGTCAAGTCCGGCAGTGGAATGTCGGCGCTACGCACGCGCTGATCGGCGGTCATGCGGGGATGGTAATACGTGTAGAGGTTGTAGCCGAGCTTGGTAGTGACAAAGAAACGGTCAAACCGGGCGTAGTTGAACCCCACCCAGGGCGACAACGTGGCCGCAAACACCACCACGAGCGCGATGAGCGAGATCAGCCGCGCTCGTAGAGTCACACCATCATGCGTCCTGCCATGCAGGGGAGCCGACCACCAGCCCAGCACGACGATCAGGATCAGTGCGAAGTACAGCGCCTCGGCACGGGTGAGCACCGTCAGTCCGGCAGTAATCCCCAGCGTGAGGACCGCCAGCGCACCCCTGATACGCCGCTGTGCTGTAGCGCGGGCGAGCATCAGGAGGACCAGCATGAGGAAGATGAAGAGCGTTTCGGTCAGTAGCTGCCCGGTGTAGTAGATGAAGAACGGATAGATGGCAGCAAACCCGGCGCCCAGCAGCCCGATCCGGGGGCCGAAGATGGAGCGTCCGAGCACGTACAGCAAGCCGCAAGAGGCCACGCCCAGCACGACATGGATCACACGTACCGCGAGCAGGTCGTGGCCTGCCAGCGCGTAGATACCAGCGAGCAACAGCGGATAAAGCGGGTCCCAGTACGCCGTGGGATTCTCGGTACCGGCGGGAAAGTAAAAGCTGGCTCCGACAAAAGGCTGGCCGGCCAGGAGATTGCGGGCCAGTTGGTCGTAAGTGAGCGGATCGGCCTCAAAGGTGACGTTGAGCGTGTTTTCCAGTGTCAGGACGTAGCCGAGCCGCACCACGCCGGCCGCGACCAACACCAGCGCCAGTGCCGGCCAGGTCGTATCGAGCAGCTTCATAACCTGCGCCTGTACCATTGCCTACTACCCTCCCTCCGCCCCCACCCGTCATCCCCGCTTTCGCAGGAATCCACGTCCCCCCGCCGCAGCGGGGGGACCATAGGGTGGCCACGCTCCTACGGCCAGCGCGATGCCGCTAGGAGCGGCGCCAGTGCCTCTGCCGCCGACTGTACCACCGCAGCCACCGGTGCGTGCCCGTCCAATGCCGGTCCTAGCTCGCGATTGAGCATCCGTGCTGCCTCCGGCCAGCGGCTCGGATAGGGTGGCACCGCGCCATAGGTCCCCGTCTCGATAAAGGTCCGCAGCGCCTGCACCAGGCGCGGCGTCTCTCGCCATTGCTCCCACAGCGTCCGCCCCGCCAGCGTCGCGCGCCACACGGGAAAGCCGGCGCCGTCCGCAGCGACGATCTCCTGTCCCGCATCCGTCGCCAAGGCGACCAGCGCCCGCCGCGCCGCATCCGGCTGCGCCGCCGTGCCCATCAGTAGCAGGGCATCCGAGCGCAGCAGGGTCGTGCGCCACACGCCGCGAGGCAGCGGATACGCCACCTGGCCGGCTTTCAGCGCCTGGCCCACTGTGTGCCACGTCGGCTCCACCATGACGATAGCGCTGGCGTTTCCCGTAGCCGGCGGCGGCGTGCGCCACTCGGCATAGCTCTGCAGCGCAGCGACGGCAGCCGGCTCGGTGAGTGCTGTGGCCCTAGCGCCGTGTCGCCATAACGCGGCGTCGTTCAGCCAGAGCCACGGCAACCAATCCGACCAGCGTGTACTGCCTCGAAAGGGGGGCGGTACCGGCACACCTGCTGTTGTCAGCTCCTGAAATCGCGCGATAGCGGCCTCCATCGCCGGGAGCGACCAGCGGTCGTCCCGCCAGTGGTCGGGCGGTAGCTTCAGATCGGCCCGTTCCCAGGCAGCGCTGTCGAGCAGCAACGCGGTGCCGCGCCAGCGCCAGGGCAGGCCGTACAGCACTCCTTCGAGGCTCAACGCCCCGAACAGACGATGGACGAATTCGTCGCGGGTAGGCGCGTTCCTGCCGCGCAAGAGGTCGGCCGTCGCTGCCAGGCTACCCGTCGCCGCCAGCTGCGTCACGCGGGAGTCCGGCACCGCCAGCAGGCCGGCCGGCGCGCCGGCGGCGAGTGACGGAGCAACATCATCAAGCTCGACCACCTCCGGCGCCAGCTGTACGGCCGGCTCCTGCTCGGCCAGCCGCGCTGCCAGCTTGGGCCAGAGCTGCCCATCGGTGGGCTGCGTCGCCACGGCGTTGAGCGGCACTGGGATTGGCGGGCCGCTCGGTGCCGCTTGCTCCGAGCGGATGAAGCTCCCCCACAGCGCTGCCCCCACCGCGCCACCGCCGGCGGCGATAACCGCGATCCCCGCTCCGAGCAGCGCCCGCCGACCTGGGCGGCGCGTCAGCGGCGCGCGGGTTGGCCGGTTACTCATGCGCCGTCGGTTTCCTGCGGTGGGGACGCTCCCAGCTGCGCGATGATCGCTGCCCACCGCGCCCGATGGTCGTCCCCCGGCGCCGCATCGGGTGGGTAGAGCGGCTCCATGCCCAACGACAGGTAGGCGCGGATGGCCGAGCGCCGCCAATCGTCGGTCCGCAAGCGCGCCGAGCGAAAGCCATGCTGCCGCATGTAGCGCAGTACGGCGAGCGTCACCACCCGCCCGAGGCCGTGACCGCGGTGCTCCGGGAGCACACAGACCATGTGAACCAGGCCCTCCTCGTGCTCGTCCAGTTGTTCCGTCCAGGCACAGGCGGAGCCAATCGCCGGTCCGGCCGTATCTCCTACCGTGGCGAAGAACAGGCCGTCGGCGCGGAATTGCGGCTGCCCGGTCAGGTACTCGACGCAGCGCTCCGCTGTCCAGTCGCTGCCAATACCCGTATTCATGATCGCCGCCCACGCCGCCTCGTCCCCACGACGATAGGAGCGCAGCGCATACCCCGACGGCACGACGAGCCGGGGCAGTCCGTCGAGATTCGGCCGGCGCATCATCAGCTGCTGGCGCTCAGGCGGTTGGGACACTCGTTCCTCCTCGGCTGACATCCTTCCCCTCCCCCAGTCAGCCCCCCACTCCCCCGTCATTCCCGCGAAAGCGGGAATCTAGCGCCGGCAAGCACGGTGGCTGCCCCTCATTCGTCCAATGTACGGTCTGCTGGACTCCCCTTCCCTGCCAGGGAAGGGGCCGGGTGACCGGTCAAAGCCGCACCACACCTGGCACTATCCGTGCGGCTTTGGCCTGTCAGGGGTTAGGTCCCACGCGCCAAGATGGTAGCAAGCGGCGCGCGGCTGACAGATTGGGGGAGCTACGCTAGATTTAGGCGGACAACGACACGGTGAAGGGAGAGCCGCATGGCTCGTACCGACTATGACACGATCTTAACCGGCCTGCCACGCGAGCGCACACAACTCTTGCCGGCGCTGCGGACCATCCACGTGGCCGAATCCTACCTCTCGGCTGAGGGCCTACGCGCCGTCGCCCGGCACCTCTTTATGCCGGAAAGCACCGTCTACGGCATTGCGACCAGCTACAACGAGCTGCGCCTGGAGCAGCCGCACGGCCGGGTCGTCGGTGTCTGCACCTGCCTCAGCTGTCGCCAGCATGGGGCGCACGAGCTACTGGCCGCAGCCCACAGTCTCGCGGACGAAGTTGGTGGCTGCACCGTGGTCGAGCACGAGTGTCTGTTCATCTGCGACGCCGGTCCCGTGGCCGAGGTGGACGGCCGCTGCATCACCCGCGCCACGCCGGAGCGACTGCGCGCCGCCCTGTCAGCGCCGGAGCCGCCACCCCACCCCGTCCGTCCGGCCCACGACCCACGACCGCCGGAAGTGCGCCGCGTGCTGCGCCGGTGCGGGACGGTTGATCCCCTCTCCCTGGAGTCCGCGCGCGCCGCCGGTGGCTATCAAGCCCTCGCGCGGGCGCAGTCGTTGGGACCGCCGGCCGTCATCCGGCTGCTTGACACGTCGCGCCTGCGTGGTCGCGGGGGGGCCTATTTCCCGCTCGACATCAAGCTGCAAACCGCCCGTCGGTACGCCGGTCCACGCTACTACGTGGTGAACGCCGAAGAGGGCGAGCCAGGCGTCTCCAAAGACCGGTACCTCATGGAATACGATCCGCACCTACTCGTGGAAGGGATGCAGATTGCAGCCCTCGCCCTCGAAGCCGCGCGCATCTACCTCTACATCAACGGGCAAGCCGATCTCGCGGCCGAACGAATGGAGCTTGCGTTGGCGCAGGCGCAAGTAAGCGGCCTCCTGCCGATCCCGGTCGAGGTGCGGCGCGGCGCCGGCGGCTACGTGTGCGGCGAGGAGTCGGTCATCCTCAACAGCATCGAGGGCCACCGGGCCGAGCCACGGCTGAAGCCACCCCTGCCCGTCGAGCAAGGGCTGTGGGGCCAGCCGACCGTCATCAGCAATGTTGAGACCCTGTGCAACGTACCATTGATCGTACAACAGGGCCGCGAATGGTATCGCTCCATCGGCACCGAGGACTTCCCCGGCACCAAGGTCATCAGCCTCGGCGGGGCCGTGCGCCGGCCGGGCACCTATGAAGTGCCGTTCGGTACGACCATCCGCACTATCGTCGAAGCCCTCGGCGGCGGTGCCCGCGAGGGCCGGCAGCTCCAGGCCGTGCTGTGTGGCGGCCCCTCGGGTGGCCTCATCCCGGCCGACCGGCTGGATATTCCCATCACCGGCGGTCCGCTCGCCGACACCCACGCCATGCTCGGCGCCGGCGGCATGGTGGTCATTGACGACCGCCTGCCCATCATCGAGGCCGTCGAGCACCTGTCGGCCTACAACGCCCGCGAATCGTGCGGGAAGTGTACGCCTTGCCGCGAAGGCATGGCCCACATGACCCGCCTCATCGGCGCGGTCCGCCACGGCACGGCGGACGCGACGGCGCGTGCCCAGCTGGACGCCCTCCCCGAAGTCATCACCGGAGCCTCGCTCTGCGGCCTCGGCCAAGCCGCCCCCATGCCCTACCTCAGCCTCCGCCGCAACTTCCCCGACGCGCTGGAACCTCGTTAGTGAAGGGGGGCATAGTAGAGTAAACACGGGTGAGTTAGGAGCAGATGACGCTGTGCCGCGCTGATTGCGGCCTGACGGCCAGGGATAGTTACCCGTGTGTTACAGTCCTAGTAGGTCTGCCGCCGGTGCGCTGGCGGTATATGACTGTATACTTGCCGTTCCACACGCCGGAGCGAGTGGGCGTACCTTCTGTAGCAGCCGTGAGCGGACATGTCCGACGAGCGCGAGCAAGCGGACTCATCATCACGCCAGGGCACGCGCGAGTCCGTACTAGGGTTTGCACCAGCAGCGCGCAGAATCTTTCTGACACTCTTCACCATTCAAGTCGTTGTCTTTTCTTGCCGGCGGGTACAAGCAGGAGACTTAGCGCATCAAACGCTTGCTGAGGTGATATATGCCTCTGCCTTGGTGTCTTGGGGCGCAGTGGAGATAGGATGGTTACTGATGGTGATTGCAGGAGCGGTCGGGCGAGAAATCGAGGAATGGCAGCGGCGTCGGCACGCGCGAAAACGAGCCGAGTACGAACGCCAACAGCGGGAGCATGAGCGCCAGCGGCAAGAGTACGAACGCCAGCGGCAGGAGTACGAACGCCAGCGGCAAGAGTATGAAGCAGCTCAAGCCGAACTGGACCGACTCCGCGCTGAAAATGAAGAACTGCGGAAAGCAATGGATGGGCAGGATCACCAGCCGTAAGGTTCTGATAGCGTCGCCGCTATCAGGCCTACAGAGGAATGCACTTGATCTCGTCAAGCCATTCCTTTAAAGAGCAAGTGCGCCCTTAAGTTCTTCAAGATCCTTCGTTTTCGCTTCAAGTCCCATCTGACAGTTGCCATACGCTACGCTTCAGGCTGGCTGACAAAAGCTTCACGGTCAACTTACCAGCCCGCATCCTGGCATCCTTCGGCTGGAACGAGTCCGAGGCGTCCCGGCGCATCAGCGAGACGCTGGTCATGGAGTTGCTGCGCTTGAACCGCCTCACTGAAGCGGAGGCCGCAGCCGTGCTCGGCCTGGACAGGTGGACCCTGCTTGATGTTATGGCGGCGCACCACATCCCTGCAGTCAGTCTATCTCCCGACGAATGGCGCGAGGAGCTCGCAAGGCCAATCCACCCCAATGCCGTAAGCGCCCCGCTGCGAGGCAATTCCGGGTAGTAGCTCAAGCTAACTCCTCTAATCGCTCGAGATGGTATTCTGCTTCCTCTGCATCTGTAGAATATTGCACCCTTTGAGTTTTGGTGAGATGTGCCCGATAGTGATGTCCAGGAAGTTTTACTCTATGAGAATCGCTTATAGCATCCTCGTAAGAGCCGCCTATTATGTCTCCGGATTCCCCTTTTAACTTGAATCGTCTTGTTTCTACGTCGACGGACACAAGCTCGCCGTGCATCGAGAAGCTTGTTTTTTCTTCATCACTTGTCTCTTCTATCATCAGACACAGTTTTGCAAGCTCCGGCTGCTGTGCAAGCAAGTTAGCGCGAACCACATTTTCCCGCCGCCATTCGATATCCACGCCAAGGCCTGCCTTGGCGTGACCAGATGCCCACTTGTGCATTGCCCGAATTGAGGCGAGGCCTAGATTCTCGGTGAACACACGGATATCTGATATGCGGCTAACTTTCACCAGTGAGAATAGTTTTTTCATGGATTCATCCAGATGACTGCCAAGAATGAGTGTTCTTGCATTCTCGATGGTGAGGACGACACCTAATGATCCAGAAAATGTATATCCGAAGTTAAAGGATGTTTCAGACTTGATATTCGGAGCCACCTTTGCTCGTTCTTTCGGAACGGACGTTTTATGAGCGTCGTAGACAACTGTCACCAAAGATTGAAAGTCTACCAGCCCTTGTGCAAGTGGATGAAGCGGGAGGTGTCCACTATCGCTAAAGATTCGATAGCTACAGACATCCATCCCCAAGCGGTCGGCCTCAACTGCGAAGTCTGCCTCAAGATTTCGCAGTTGGACTGTCAGAGACTTTGCCTGAGAGATCAGAGATGGCCTGTCAGGTTGTTCAGCTACTGCTCGCTCTACACGAGCTAATATAGCACGTGTCTCTTGCAGCCTCTCTTGTAACTCTAGGAGCCTAGTCATGGAGTGTCTCCGATCAACTCAATGACTGCTATACCCTTGGACATCCCACTACGAGAATGGCCAAACCACTTACTCCAGTAGCCACGCATCTCCTCCCCCAGCAAATAGTTGGGGTCGGTCTCAGGGAACTCGTAGAACACATAACTATCGCACAGATTGTGTTCTCTCAAATTCCCATCTATCCAGCCTACTATCTCCCTTTGCTCACTCGTTCCGTCATCGTAAACCGATGATGGAACTCGCAGCACAACGTCAACGTCACCAGGATTGATCTTCTCTGTCAGAAAACTTCCGTCAACCCAGAGTTCGCCAGCCACTTGATGCTGGATCAATCTCTCGATGACTTCCGCAAGTCCGGCCATAATCTCGGCGCGTGTCTTGGACAAGGGGAAACGATCCACACACTGTTGCCGCAACTCCTCGATTGACATTGGGTGTCTGCCTTCAGGTAGCAGCGGCGGAAACTCATCCGCACTTGATGGAACCCCTCCTGTCATGAAGCCATATGGTAGTCTGGCCTCAATGCGGTGTCAAATGAGTCGCAAGGTGGCCTCCTACCAATCGCAGCCTCCCAGAATGAAACGTTCGTTCTATTATACTCCTAGCGACCAGACATTGCGACCACAGGTTCTCCCGGCCTCAGCCCACCCGCGCCCGATAGAGCGAGGCCGCCCCGGGCAGGTCGTCCATGAGCGCCGGCTCGATCCCCCCAATCCCCGCGCGCACCAGGATCAGCCGCTCGCCGTGCATGAGGAAGATCGCCGGTGCTTCCTCCGTGAGCAGATGCTGCGCGGTGTGGTACAGGCGCAGCCGCTCCTCTTCCGTCGGGGCCTCTTCCGCGGCCCGCCAGAGCCGGTCGAACACCCGGTTCGACCAGCCGGTGCGGTTGGCCAGCTTCCCCTCGCCAAACGTCAGCCAAAACCACGCCTCCGGGTCGGGGTACGTGCTGGTCCAGCCGCTCAACGCCAGCTCGAAGTCTTTCGTCTCCAGCGTGTGCGCGTACCGCAGCGGGTCGAGCGGATCGAGCCTGATCCAGATACCGAGCGCATAGGCCAGCTGGTCACGAATGGCAAACGCCAGCCGCGTCGGCTGCGGCAGCGCCGGGTAGCGGAGCGTAAACCGCGGCAGGTCCTGTCCGCCAAAGCCGGCGCTCCACGGTACGTTCCAGTCCGCGGCTTCCAGCATCAGCCGCGCGGTAGTCGCGTTGGCCTCGCGTCCCACTCCCGCGCCGGGGTTGTGCCCCGGCACCCCCGGCGGCAGCAGGCTGTAGGCCGGCTGTCCCACCCCGCCGCGCGCGTTCCGAATGATCGCCCGGCGGTCCAGCGCATACGACAGCGCCCGCCGTACCTCGACCGTATCGAGCGGCTCCCTGGTGACGTTCAGACTAAGCCACGTCGTCTGCGGGAGCGGCTGGCGCAGCACGCGCGCGCCCGCCGGCCTGTCGGCGAGGACCTCAGCCGCCCGCTCCGGCGGCACCACGACGATGTCCCGGCGGCCGGCACGGAAGCGAGTCAGCGCGTCCTCACCGTTCGCCGGCAGTGCGCTATACGGCAGGTGAATCTCTAGTGCGACCGCCGGCGGCCCGCCCCAATAGTACGGATTCGGTTCGAGGCGCAAGACCTCGCCCGGATGCCAGGCAGTGAGCCGGAAGGGACCGTTCCCGATGTGCAGCGGATTCTCGGCCGTCCCCGCCGCCCGCTCGCCGCGCGGCGCCGGCGCATCGCCGCGGTAGGGAACGGCGCCCGGCAGCGCGGCTATCATCGGCAGGTGGGGCGCCGGATTTTCCGTCGTCACCTGTAACGTGCGGTCATCGAGCGCCTGAACACCCACGGCTGCCGGATTGACAATGAGGTTGACACGAAAGAAGCGAGCATTTTCTATCACTTGGAACGGCCGGCTCAGATCGTCGGGAATCTCCCGCGTCATCATGCGGAGCCAGCCGTCGCGCACCTGCGCCGCCGTGACCGGCTCCCCATCGCTCCACCGCGCGTTGGCCCGCAGCGTGAACGTCCAGACCGTATTATCGGCGTTGCTCTCCACACGCTCGGCCAACGCCGGCTGCGGCCGTAGCTCCGTATCGAACCGCAGCAGCGGCTCGTAGAGCTGGCGCACGACGGCGATCTCGTCCGGCCCCACCGCGCGCTGCGGATCAAGCGAATGCGGCTCCGCCGCCAGCTCCAGGCGCAGCACCGGCAGCGCCGCCGCGGCAGCGCTCTCCGAATGTACCGCTGGCGCCGGCAGCAGTAGGCTCACCAGCGCCACGATAACGCCGAGGTGCAGCCACCACCGCGCGCCCCGCCGGGTACGCATTGTGCTTGCCAGCGGCATCCAAGTGCCAACCATCACTGCTAGTATAGAGCCATGTCGCAAGCCAGGCTGCACCTCTGGCCCCCTCCCCCGTCGCAACGGGGGAGGGCCAGGGAGGGGGCCAGCCCCAATGCCCCCCGGCCCCCCCTCCGCTTGCTCATCGCCCTGCTGGCGACTGTGCTGGCGAGCCTCCAGCCGGCGCCGCCCGCCCTGTACGCGCAGAGCCACACTCCTGCCGACACCGCAGCGGCGGCTGTCCGGCCGCAGGTCGTGAAGGTACCGGATCGAGCGGCACTGTGGCTTATCGCGCCGGACGGGCAGCGGCGCTGGATTGCCGACCGGCAGAGCCTCCAGGCACAGGGACTTACTGCCGACGACGCGATGCTTGTCAGCCCGTCGTGGCTCCGGCAGTGGCCGGTCGGGCCGGCGCTGATCACCGGGTCACTCCGGCAGGACCAGCAATCGGGCCGCGTCTACCTTGTCGCCGATGGACAGCGGCGCTGGATTCCGGATCTCTTGACCTTCAACAGCCTGGGTTTGGCGTGGTCGCAGGTGCGCCCAGCCACGGTCGCGGAGCTGCAAGCGGTGGCGGCCGGTCCCGCCTTGCCCTGGATTGTCACCGGCTGGGCCTCACCCTCCGAAACCGCCGCGCCGTTGCCGTACCTCGGCGCGGCGCCGCATCGCTTCGCGCCGGAGCCGGAGCCGGAAGAGCGCACCGTTGACCCTCGGTTCCTCCCGGCGCTGGAGTTGATGCGCTCCTTCGCGCCGACCAGCCAGTGGCCCGACTTTCTGGAGCGCGCGGGCGTGTCGCTGATCGTCGAAGAGGACGATCGGTCCCTCCTGCCCCAATACAGCGACCTGAATAACGTCATCGCCTTTGGCGCCGGATTTGTCGAGGGCGAGTCGGACGACAGCCTCGCGGCAGCCCTGATTAAGCAGACGGTCCACGCGATCTCTTTTCATCGCTACTGGCACGAGATCAGCGGTCGCTCCTGTATCCGCGAGCAGGCCATTGCCTTCGGCTGGGAAGCGATCTTCTGGGCCAGCCGGTATGGGCTGGCGGGCCAGCCCGGCGAGACGACCGCGCTGGCCGATCTGCACAACCTGACGCTCGAATGGGCACTCGACGACCGGCTCGACGGCGCCTTGCTGGCCCACTTCGGCTACCAAGTCAACTGCTACTTCCCCGGCGCTTTCCAGTCCATTGACGAAGAAGGCTCCGACTACGGCACCCTGTATTAGGGAGCTACAAGTGGACGAGGTCGCCTATCGGCTGAATGCCGGCCCGGACAACAATCCGCCCACGATGGGACATGCCTCGGACGGCATGGTCGGCAAGAGGCTCACCTATCGAGACTTGATCGTCAAGCCGCAAGAAACGGATACCCCCCGCAGACGTAACCTGCGAGGGGCTATCGGAGACGGTCGCGTGCGCTAGCTGTGACCGGATTATTCGTCTTCCGCGTCTTCCGCGTCTTCGTCCTTCATGAATGGTGGATCGAGATACTGCTGCCCGTTCGCACGTTCTCGCTCATACCATTCCCGCGCTGCCGCGTTAGCCTCGGCGCGACCCTCGGCGCGACCCTCAGCACGACCCTCGGCACGGGCCTCGGCACGGACCTCGGCGCGCAGTTGCTCTCGCTCCCGTTCACGTTGTCTGAGATAGCGCGAAAGTATCACCATGATCGTACTCCCTCCTTCCACGCTACACAGCGTCGTCAGTCCCGACGCGACTGCCAATGAGCCTATGACTATCCACAGGTTGACCCATGCCAAAAGGATTGGTTGTTCGGTCGGCCAAGCATACCAGACCCAGATAACGCTCCCGCCGATCAACTGACCGGCAAACAGCACGAGATACAGATACCTGGCCCACCGGTGTAGCCGCCAGTCACTCACGATGCCACCCGCGGCAGCGGTGCCCATGGATGGCTAGTACTCATCCTCTCTTCCCTCCTAGAATAACCTACGCATCGGCCAGTGTCCAAGGTGCTGCGCCCCCACACGCCCTAATCCACCTCCCGCGCATTCAGTTCGACCGCAGCGCCGTTGATGCCCGACCCCTCCGCAGAGGCCAGGAAGACCAGTGCGTTGGCAAACTCCTGCGGCGTTGCCGCCGCGGCAAAGTCGGCAGCACTGAGATACTCCCGCGCTTCCTCCGTACCGATCCCGCCGGCCACCAGGCAGTTGGCTACGATCCCCCGGTGCTTGTAATCGCGGGCAATCCCCTTGGTCAGCGTCACCACGGCAGCTTTCGTCGCGCCGAACAGCGCCCGCCCCGGCGCCGGGTCCACGGCGCTCCCGCCAGCGATAGTCACGATATGCCCGCCCCCGGCCGCGAGCATTACCGGCAGCACCGCTCGTGCCAGGTTATAGGTCGTGTATAGCCCACCGGCGATGAGCGCCTCGAAATCGGCCAAGGTGGTGTCGGCAAAGGGTCGTTGCAGAAAGGCTGCTTGGACCAGCGTGGTCATGGCATCCACCTGCCCCCAATGCTCCAGCGTCGCCGCGACGGCCCGCTCGGCCGCAGCCGGCTCGGCCAAGTCCGCCGTGACCGTATGAACCGTCTCGCCACCGGGAATCGCCGCCAGCGCCGCGTGCAGACGGTCTGGATCGCGCCCCGTCACCGTGACCGCATAGCCCGCCGCCAAAAACGTGCCGATCACCGCCGGAGCCGTGCGCGCCGTTCCGCCACCGATCAGCACGGTACGTTGTGGAACCATCCTCCCCCCTCCGAGACCTCTGCAAATCGTCATTCCGGCTTGCATCGCCATCACGAGTGCCTGGATACGATGCAGCGCTTCCGCTCTGTGGCTAAATACCTGCCCCAGTCATCCGTCCCGATGGGAGAGGGCACACGCGCGGCCGCCGTCCCCCCGTCCCGACGGGGGGACCGTAGGGGGGCCAGTCCCCCACCTACCTCGCCATGGCCGCGGCGCAGGTCGCTTGGCCGGTGAGTACCTCTGCTCCCACTGCTCCCAAGTCCGTGGGCCAATAGGCACGGGCGCTGCGGCCATGGCTGGCCAGCAAGAAGTTGCGCTCAACCCACAGGGTTTCCTCCAAGCGCAGCGTCACCTTGAGCCGCCGGCCCAGCACCTCGCCATCCACAGGCCAGTACGCGGAGCGGTCCGCCGACCGGTACCAGCCGACGAGTTCTTGCTGATCCTGCCACAGGTGCAGCGTCCATGCGCCCGGCCCCGGCGTGTTGCCCAACTGGGCGCCGCCGGTCGGCCAATACACACCCCACTGGCCGGTCACGTCCCAGGCGAGACAAGAGGCATTGGTCGGCCCAGGCGCGGGCGGCGCCGGTGCGGCCGGTGCTTGTGGGCAGATGGCCTCGCCTCGCGCCCAGAACTCCCCGCCGTCGGTGCCCGGTTCCGTCCAGCGCCCGCCGAGCCGGGTGCCGTCGCTGGCCACCGCCAGCACCAAACTGCGCGGCGCGTCCGGCTTGAGGAAGGTCAGCCGCGCAATACCGGCGGCGATGTTGCCTTCCACCACCACCTCGCGGCCTTCCAGCGGTGTCCAGCGCCCGACCAGCAAGCTCCCCCGTTGCACGAGGTGCAGCGTCGTATTGACGAGGCTCCTGTTCTACCGGCTTCCGTCGTCGCGGCCGACCAGCGTCCCGTCAGCTGCCAGTTCGCGCACTGGGGCGGCTGCTCGGCCTCCTGCGCCGCCACCGGCCCCGCCTGTGCGTGGGCCAGCAGCACAATGGCAACCCAGGCAAGGGGTAATGCAGCCCAACGTCGGCCGTTCATAGCCCGTGACTTCCGGCTACTGCGAGAGCAGGATAATCACCCCCCCGGCGAGGGGTAGCATCGCCACCACGGTCAGCGCCATCCCGATCCGCCGGACAGCACGCGCCAAGACCCGCCGCTGCCGGCGAGCGGTGGTCTGGCTCTCGATCAGCGCCTCCATCCGGTCGTGGCTGGTGCCACCGCGCGCCACCGGCGTCAGCTCCGGCCGGTTGCCGGCTGTCGCCAACCGCGCCGCTACCGCCTCGGCCAACAACAGCGCCACCAACCCCAGCGCAAACACCACCACGCCAATTACCATCAGCCAGATTGCCATAGCCCATCCTGACAGAGCTAAGTACGGGCCAAGCCGTAGGGGCGCAGCATGCTGCGCCCGTCCCCCAGCGGTGCGGGAGACCATAGAGGGCCGGTACCCAACTTGGCCTCCTTCCCTAATCCGTCCCCCTGCACAGCGGGGGGACCATGGGGGGGCCAGTGATCCCTAGCACTACACCTGCGGCCCGATGCGGTACAGCGCAAACTCCGTGTGCCCGATGATCTCGGCACGGGTCGGCTCACCGCTGGCGACGCGCAGCATCAGCTCGAACAGCTCCCGCCCCAGCGTCTCCTTATCGGCGGTGCCGGCGATCATCCCCGCAGCCGAGAAGTCCATGTTGTCCGCCATCCGCGCCGCCGTCTGCGGGTTTGCCGTCACCTTAATGACCGGCCCCAGCGCGTTGCCCACCGGCGAGCCGCGCCCCGTCGTGAAAATGCACACCTGTGCGCCCCCGGCAAGCTCGCCGGAGACCGAAATCGGATCGTGCCCCGGCGTATCCATCACCACCAGACCCCGCCGCGTAGGCCGGTCGGCATAACCGATGACCTCCTCGACCGTGGTCGTCCCGCCCTTGTAGATGCAGCCGAGCGATTTCTCCTCGATGGTCGTCAAGCCACCGGCGATGTTCCCCGGCGTCGGATTGCCGCCGGCCACCGTCGCGCCGACGTGCTGCGCCTCTTTCTCCACGTTGGCCACGATCTCGAACAACTGCCGGGACACCTGCTCGTTGCGGGCGCGCCGCGCCAAGATATGCTCTGCCCCCATCAGCTCCGGTGTCTCCGCCAGGATGGATGTACCGCCCTGCTCGATCAGCAAGTCCGAGACCACGCCGACCGTCGGATTCGACGCCATCCCCGAGGTGGAATCCGACCCGCCGCATTGGGTCGCCAGGATCAGCTCGCCAACCGGCACTGCGCTCCGCTCGTCATCCGCTACGTGCCGGAGCAGGTCCTTGGCGATGGCGCAGCCGCGGCGGATCGCCTTGATCGAGCCGCCCTCGTCTTGGATCGCAATGGCCTCGTACCGCTTGCCGGGCGAGCGTTCCGCCGCCAGCGTGCGGACCCGCTCCGCCTCGCCCTGCTCGCCATCCAACCCGACCAGCAGCGCCGCGCCGACGTTGGGATTGGCCGCGGCGCCGGCCAGCGTCCACTCGGTCAGCCGGGTGTCCTCGCCGAGTTGCGCCGCCCCGTGCGGATGAGTAATCGCAATCACCCCCGGCACCAGCCGCGCTATCCGCTCGGCAACGGTACTGGCATACCCATTCGCCGGGATGACCAGCACGTGATTGCGGATGCCCACCTGCCCATCGGGCCGCCGATAGCCCTGAAACGTCCGCACCTACCTACACTCCCTCATTCTCATTGATCCTCAGCCACCCCCCGCGCCCCGTCGCCGGATGATGGTCCGTCCCCTCCCCCGTCGGGACGGGGGAGGGCTAGGGAGGGGGCCATGATTTTCCATCCGCAGCGCCCTGCAAGCTACACCTGCGGCCCAATCCGATACAGCGCGAACTCCTCGTGCCCGATGATCTCCGCAGCGGTCAGCTCGCCCCGCGCCACCTCGACCGTCAGCGCGGTCAGCTCCGCCGCGAGCGCGTCCGGCGTGTCCGTCCCCTCGACGATGCCGGCCAGCGACAAGTCTATGTTGTCGCCCATCCGCGCCGCCGTGCGAGGATTAGCCGTCACGTTGATGACCGGCGCCAGCGCGTTACCGACCGGCGAGCCGCGGCCCGTCGTAGCAATACACAGCTGCGCTCCCCCCGTGACCATCCCGGTCAGCGCCACCGTATCGTGACTGGGCGTATCCATCACGACCAGCCCGGCGCGCGTGGGCCGGTCGGAGAAGCCCACCACTTCCTGCACCTCCGTTGTCCCGCCCTTGCGAATACAGCCCAGCGCCGCCTCGGCACGCCCGCCGGAGTCGTCCTCGGTAGCTGTCGGTGTGGCCGCGCCCGCGACGCTTTCGCCGACGTACTGCGCCTCGGCCTCTAGGCGGGCCACGATCTCGTAGAGCCGCTGGGCCGTCTCCTTGTCGCGGGCGCGGCGGGCCAACGTCTGCTCGGCGCCGAAAAACTCCGCGGTCTCGCCCAGGAGCACGGTCGCGCCCTGCGCCACGAGCCAATCCGCGACGGCCCCCACGGTCGGGTTGGCGGCCGCGCCCGAGGTGGCGTCGTAGCCGCCGCACTCGGTCCCCACGACCAGCTCGCTCAACGGCGTCGGCTCCGGCTGCTGCGTCGCTACCTCGGCGACGAGCGCCCTCGCGGTCTCCACGCCGCGCTGGATGGCCTTGATCGAGCCGCCGGCCTCCTGGATCGAGAAGCGTTCCAGATGCTTACCAGTGGTCCGCTCCTGCGCGAGGTCCAGTACGTCGGTGGACTGGCACGTTTCGCAGCCCAGCCCCACAATCAGCGCAGCCGCCACGTTCGGGTTGGCAGCCGCCCCGGCCAGGCTCCACATCGTCATCTGTACGTCGTCGCCAATCTGGGCACAGCCATGCGGATGCGGCAGCGCCACCGTCCCCGGCACCAGTTGTGCGATCCGCTGCACGACCGTATTCGCGCAGACCACCGCCGGAATAATCGCCACGTGGTTCCGCACCCCCACCGTCCCGTCGGGGCGCCGATACCCGAGAAATGTCTCCACGTCTCCCTCTCCCGATCAGTGAGGGTAGCGTCTCCCTCCCTCCCCCGTCAATCCCCGGCCCTCCCACTTGGCCAGGGAAACGCTGCTACAATCAGCAGTCTCGACATACAGAGCATGGAGTGAGGTGGATGGGCAGTGGCGAGCAGTGGGCAGCGATCCTGGCGGCCATCAGGAGTCCGCAGGTACTCCTGGGCTGGTTTGCCCTCGTGCTCGGCGTCGTTGCTATTGCAGTGATTACCACCGCTGGACTGAGTGAGACTGCCAAGCTCCTTGTCCTGGGTGGGCTAGGGGCACTTTTCCTGATTCTAGTCGTGACTCCCGCCCTAGCCCTCCCACGCCGATCATTCCTACCTCTGCCCCCGTCATTCCCGCGAAAGCGGGAATCCACGTCCCCCCGCCGCAGCGGGGGGACCATAGGGGGGCCTGCCTACACAAGCTAGACCGACGCCACAAAACAACCGGCGTCCTTGGGCACGCGAAACACCCCTTCCCGCTCGATAATGGCCTCAATCCGCGCCGCCATGAGCGGGAGCAGCTTCCCCCGGTGACTGCCGTCCGCGTCCCGTTCCGCGATCCCATCCACCGGCCCCGAGGCGTAATAGGCGAGAGCCGCGTCAGCAGTCGGAAACACGAAAGCGTTGCGGACGACGTGCCGCTCGGCATCCGCAAACACCCGCTGCACCAGCGGCAGATCGTCGAGCGTGAACCGGCCGGCCAAGTTGCCGGCCGGCGTGTAGCCCAACTCGCCGGCCACCTCATCGTGCAGCTCACGGAAGCGCCGGCCGTGATCCGCCGCATTGGTGGCCATGACGACGCGACCGCCCGGCTTGAGTACGCGGCGCAACTCGCGTAGCGCCCGCTCCTGATTCGGCACGTGGTAGAGCATGTGGTTCGCCATCACGCGGTCACAGCTCCCGGCCGCGACCGGCAATGCCTCGGCATCGGCCTGGCAGGCGACTACCGGCAGTTGATATTGCGCCGCCTGCGCCAGCACCTCTCGCACCATCCCCGGCGACCGGTCACAGGCGATGACCCGTACATCGTGCTGCCCCAAGGCCCGGTGGAACACTCCGGAGCCACAGCCCACGTCCAGCACCGTCAGCCCCGCCGCTAGGTCAAGCCGCCGGAGCACCCAACCGCGAAAATCCTGCTTCCGCTCGCTGTAGCGCTCATGGCTCGCAATCCTGATGTTCAGCTTCTCCGCCGTCCCGTACTGATACCGCAGATATGCCGGGTCAATGGATCGCCCGCTCATCACACCCTCCACCTCCTACCGGGCATAGTGGGCTGCAGCATGCCGCGCCCACCCTAGCCATCACCTGCTCTTTCGGAAACGAACGTCTGGGCGAGTTGCATGGAGGCACGGAGAGCGCGGTAGCGTTTTTCATATAGGAAGCTCCTTGACACGGGCCGGCCGCACTGGCTATGATAGCGGCAATCCCCCCTGTCGCTTCGGGGGCAGGGCGCGAGGCCATCCTCCGGGATGGCCTCAGCGAGTTTAATGAAGACCAACGTCTACGTTGATGGCTTCAACCTGTTCTACGGCTGCGTGAAGGATACGCCTTACCGCTGGCTTAATCTCGCGCAACTATGCCAGGTCCTCCTTCCGACGGATTGTATTCACCGCATTCGCTATTTCACTGCTCCCGTCCAACCCAGACCAGGCCACCCTCAGCAGCGGGTGCATCAGCATATTTATCTGCGGGCACTCTGTACGATCCCAAATCTCTCCATCCACCACGGGCAATTTCGATCGCGTGTGGTTAGGCTCCCGCTGGCACAGCCGCCCGCCGGGAGGCCACGTACAGTCGAAGTCGTGAGAACTGAGGAGAAGGGATCAGATGTCAACCTGGCGACCGCACTACTGGTTGATGGTTTTACCCGCGACTTTGATGCTGCTGTGGTCGTCTCCAACGACTCCGACTTGTTGGAGCCGATCAAAGTCGTGCGCCAGCGGCTTGGATACCCAGTAGGAATCTTGAATCCCCATCCGCGAGGGAAGCGCAGCCGGGCGCTCTTTCAGGCGGCTACCTTTGCGAGACAGGTGAGTCGCCGGGCACTGCAAGCCAGCCAGTTCCCGCACACCCTCACCGATGCCCATGGCACGATCACCAAGCCGCAGGGCTGGTGATCTGCCCAGGATTACCTTACTGTCCAGCATAAGCAGCGCCTAGAGCGGTTGCCACAATAGCACCCGCACTGCCGGGATCGTAATGGGCTGACCGCCGACCGACTGATGGGCAATAAAGATTCCCACTATCGTAAATGAAACTGTGGCACTACCTGCAATTAGCCCGGGCTGTGGATGAGGCAGTGGGCAATAACATATCGCCCCACCCTACCCCGCAATATCAAAATCCACGCCCGCCGCCACGTCCTCCGCCCGCGCCACCATGTAGAGCAGTAACGAGAGCCGGTTGATATAGGTCAGCAGGTGGGGGTTGGGCGCACCATCCGCGTGGGCGACCTCCACCACTCGCCGTTCCGCCCGGCGCACCACCGCACGAGCATAGTCCACGCCGGCCGACGCCGCACACGCGCCCGGCAACACAAACTTGGCCGGAATGGTCACGGCGGCCTCCAACTCCTCCAAGGCACGCTCGACCCACTCCACCCGGTCCGCAGTCACGCGCACCCGCTTGGGATGCTCCGGCGGCATCGCCAGCTCGGCCATGAGTTGATACAGGTCGCGTTGCGCTTGCCGCAGCACCTCCCCGGCCTGCGGGCGCTGCACACCCTGGCGTGCCACGCCGAGCGCACTGGTGGCCTCATCAAGTGCCCCCAGCGCCTCAATCCTCGCGTCGGACTTGGCGACCCGCCGCCCGCCCAGCAGATCGGTCTCCCCGGTATCACCCCCATGCTCGCGTCTAGCCATCACTCCTCCTCACACTCTGGCCTCCCTCCTATCCCCGTCTCCCTGCCCAGCGGGGGGACCAACGGAGGCCGGTACCCTAACTCCCCCGCTCCGCAGGGGCCAGGTGCAGGTTCCCTCCCCCGTCGGGACGGGGGAGGGTGAGGGAGGGGGCCAGACCACCACCTAATCAAGTTCGCACCCTTCATTGTTGGAGAGGGGACCGGGTGAGGCCAATCCCCCCGTTGCGCCCCGCCCCACCCCGTCAATATACCCCCATTGACAGGAGGCTGACGTATGCGAGACAAGTCTGGCGCACAGCGCGCACTGGCTGGGAGCGGTCTCGGCAGCACGCCGGCCAACAGCGGTGGCGCAGCCACCATGCCGAGGGCACCGGGCCATGAGCGACCCTCCGCCGCACCGCGCGCGGCGGGGCATGGCCGCCTGAGTGCCGCCTTGCAGGCACCGGGTCCTGACGTACTCCTCGCCACCACGGCGGGGGCGCCGGGTCAGGATCGTCTGAGTGCCGCCCAGCAGGCACCGGGTCCCGACGTACCCTTCGCCACCATGGCCAAGGCGCCACGTCACGACCGTCTGAGTGCCGCACCTCCGGTGCCGGAGCACAACTGCTCCGGCGCCGCCATCGCCGCCGTGTCGGTCCCCGACCACTCCCATGTCTCGCCCCCGCCGGCATCGGGCCACGACTGCTCCCGTCGTGTACCCGTCGCCGCCGGGCCACCGCCAGCCTCCGTCACCCATCCCACCACCCTGGAGGAAACCGTGTACGACCGGACGTGTACCAAAGAAGAGGTGCAGCGCCTGGTGCAAGCGGCCACCGCGCCATTGCTCGATGAAGAACTCCGCCTGCTCCAGGTCCTCATTCAGCGTGTAGTGGCCACCGGCTACGACCCCACGCCGCCCCCAGGCCGGCAGCAAGATGCCCCCACCGTCCGCCAGCGGCAACGCGCCGCGCTGCTGGAAAAGCTCGCCGTGGTCGGCCGTGCGGTTGATGTCTTGCAGCGCACCCTCAAGACGCGGCAGGCGCTGGCCTCCGACTCCGCGTCTGCGCTGTTTCAGTTGCTCGATGAAGCCGCAAAGTACATGGAAGACCCGCTGCCTCCCGCCGACCAACTGGCCGACGAACATGGCGATCAACGCGCACTACCCGAGTTCTTGCCCCCGTAAACCCGTGCCGATCCGTCATAACTCCCCGTCCCCCCGCCGCAGCGGGGGGACCATAGGGGGGCCAGCCCCCCCAAACGAGAAAGGAGCACTCCCCATGACCGCTGAATGGTTGATCGTCCCCCTATCCATCGTACTGGGCTTGCTCGCCGCCTGGGCCGAGCACCGCCGCCTCCGGCGGGTACCATGAGTCAGCACGCGCCGCCGCCCCCGGCCCCGGCGCCGTGGGCACGCACCGCTGCTGCCCTCGGTATCCTCGTCGTCTGGCTCGGCCTCGTCGTCTACGACGCCCTGTCGGCCGCCTGGGAGATGCCCCTCCTGCTGTGGGGATTGGGCATCGCCGACGTCACCTACCTGCTCGGTGTGAGCCTCCCCCGGCTGCTCACCTCCGGCAACGGCCGCCCCCCTACTCCTCCCACGTAGGGGCAACCCTGGTGGTTGCCCTCGCCCCCCTCTCCGTAGGGGCCGGGCGCAGGTTCCCTCCCCCGTCCCGACGGCTTAATACACGACACTTTTCCAGACGGGTGCGGGAGAGGCGTTGACTCATGGCAGCACCGTCCGCCATCCTGGGGTTGCAACTACCGGGAAGGAGACGGGCCATGAGCCAACGCCAGACATTGTATCAATGGCGCCAAACGGTCGGCCGCCACCTGCCGCACTTGAGCACCCCCCAGGTGAAGGTCTTGAGCGGCTTCAGCTTTGGGGTGGCCGCGGCGCGGTGCTGCACGCTCAACGCCGTCGCCGAGGCGGTACCGGCGCTGGGCAAGCCCGATACCGTCGAGCGCCGGCTGCAACGCTTCCTGGCCAACCCGCGCCTCGACTGGGCGCAGGGCTGCCAGGCGTTGGCCGCCTGGGTGCTCAGCCGCCTGGCCGGTCGCGGGCCGGTGGTGTTGCTGGTCGATGAGACCAGCCTGCAGGCGCGGCTCAAGGTGATGGCGGTCAGTCTGGCCTATCGTGGCCGCGCGATCCCCCTGGCCTGGTGGTGCTACGCCCCCACCCAGTGGCCGCTGGGCCAGGTGGAGTTGATCACGACCTTGCTCACCTGGGTCGCCACGGGGATTGCCAAGCAGCGCGTAGTCTTGGTGCAAGCGGACCGTGGGATTGGCACCTCGCCGGCGTTGCTCCGCGCCATCGACCGGCTGGGGTGGTACTACCTGGTCCGGGTGACCAAGCAGGTCCGGGTGCAGGTGGACGCGCAAGCACCCGTGCCCTTCACCCAGTTCGTGCCGCAACCCGGCACCACTTGGCACGGCCCGGTCGCGGCCTTCAAGAAAGCGGGCTGGATCCGCTGTTGGGCCCACGGCCACTGGCCGCCCGGGCACGCGGAGCCGTGGCTGCTCTTGACCAACCATCCGGACGCGCCGGGTGCCTGGTACGGCATGCGGATGTGGGAGGAACTGGCCTTCCGCGACTTCAAATCATACGGGTGGCAATGGCAACGTAGTCGGGTCTGGCGCGCCGAGCGGGCGAATGTCCTGTGGCTGGTGATGGCCCTGGCCTATGTGTGGATGCTCAGCCTCGGCACCCAGGTGGCACACACGGCGCGGCTCAAACGGGAGTTCACCCGGGGCAAGCAACCGCGGTTCAGCCTGTTCACCCTGGGGTTGCGGCTCCTGCGGCGGTGGTTGTTCCTGGGGCGCCGCCTGTCCGTGCGCCTCCACCTCATAGCCCAGCCCCCACCGCTCCCCAAAAGTGTCGTGTATTAAGCGTCCCGACGGGGGAGGGCTAGGGAGGGGGCCAGCCCCCTCCCTTCATCAAGTTGTCAACCTTCATCAGGACCGGGGCCGGGGGTGAGGAAAGCCCCCGCCCTACCCCCACACGTCCGGATTGACCAGGTGCGCCGGCCGCCGGCCCTCCAGCGCGTCGAGCAGCCCTTGCGCCGCCAGCTCGGCCATCCGCGCCCGCGTACCGTGCGTCGCGCTCCCGATATGCGGAGCGAGCGCCACGTTGTCGAGCGCCAGCAGCGGGTCGTCCGGCCGCAGCGGCTCTTCCTCGAACACGTCCAGGCCCGCCGCCGCCAACGGGCCGTCGCGCAACGCCGCCGCGAGCGCCAGCTGGTCCACAATGGGGCCGCGTGCTGTATTGACCAGGATCGCCCCTTGCCGCATCGCGCCGAGTTCCGCAGCGCCAATCAGTCCCTGCGTCTCCGCCGTCAGCGCACAGTGAACGCTGACAAAGTCGGATTCGACCAGCACCTCTGCCAAGCTCGCATAGCGCGCCCCATAGCGTCCCTCCACGTCGAGCTTGCGCGTGCGGCTCGTGTAGATCACGTCCATCCCAAAGGCGACCGCGCGGCGCGTGACCGCTTGCCCAATGGCGCCCATGCCGACAATGCCCAAGGTAGACCCGAATAGGTCTCGTCCCCACAGCAGCCCCGGCTCGTACTCGCCCCACTGCCCCGACCGGACGTAGCGATCCGCCTCCGACAGCCGCCGCGCCGCCGCCAGCATCAGCCCGAAGGCCAGTTCGGCCGTCGTGTCCACCAGCACCCCGGGTGTGTTCGTCACGGCCACCCCGTACTTTGTAGCGGCATCCACGTCTATGTAATCGAAGCCGACGCCAAAGCCCGTGACCGCCCGCAGCCGCGGCGCCGCCGCCAGAATCGGCTCATCGAGCCGGTCGGTTGGTGGCATGGCAAAGACGCCCTCCACCCCATCGGCGACCCTCTGGTGGGTCACTTCCGGCGGCGCCGGGAGCTTGCCCTCCCACACCTCCACGTCGCAGCGCGCGCGCAGCAGGTCCAGCCCGCTCTCTGGATAACCCCAACTACAGAAGACCCGGGGCCGCGCCCCGCTGGTCGTGCTCTCAGCCATCGCTCGCTCCTTGCCCGGCCGAACGCCCGTCCGCCCGTACAACCCCTCAAGTCATCGCGCTACCGCTGAATAGTAGCATGGAGCGGGTAGAGGCCAAGCCGTAGGGGCGCAACACGTTGCGCCCGCCCCCCGCACAGCGGGGGAGCCACAGGAGAGCCGGTATCGCACTAACCCCGGCCTCCGTGTGGACTCCCCTTCCCTGGCAGGGAAGGGGCCGGGGGTTAGGTCTCATAAGGGTAGGTCCGCTGCTCCATTCGGCCTTGCCACCAAGGTGGCGCCTTGCTACCTTGGGTGCCATAGAGGTCGCCAGCAATGCCACCGGTCTTTGAAGCGGATGAGGTCCAGTTCAGCTACGGTCCCCTCAACGTCCTCAATGGCCTCTCCCTCGCCGTGAACAAGTCGGAGATCTTCGGCGTCCTCGGCGCCAACGGCGCCGGCAAGACGACCCTGATGCGGCTGCTCATCGGCCTCCAGAAGCCGTCCTCCGGCTCGGTCCGCGTGTTCGGCGAATCACCATCGTCTCGCATCACCGGGCGCATCGGCTACATGCCGCAGCTCAGCGCCCTGTATCAGGAGTTGTCCGCCCGCCAGAACGTAGACTTCTTTGCCCGGATGTATGGCCTCTCCCGGTCTGCCGAGCGGCGCGACGCTGTAGATCAGGCCATCGAATGGGTCGCCCTGACCGAGCGTCAGCAGGAACCCCTCACCCACCTGAGCGGCGGTATGCGCCAGCGCGTGAGCCTCGCCATAGCCCTCGTCCACAAGCCCGACCTCCTGGTCTTGGATGAACCCACCGTGGGCCTTGACCCGGAGCTACGGGCCTCGTTCTGGGAGCACTTCCGCAACATGGCCGTCTCCGGCACCACCCTCATCATCTCCAGCCACACAATGGACGACGCTACCCACTGCCACCGGCTCGCCTTCATTCAGGAAGGGCGCGTCGTAGCCCTAGGGAGTCCCGATGAGTTGCGGGCGGCCACCGGGAGGAGCGACGCCACCCTAGAGGATGCATTCCTCCACTTCGTCAGGCAGGGCGGCCCATCGTGACCATAGACCGGTCCCTCGCCATAGCCTCGCGGATCGTTAACCAGATGGTGCGCGACCACCGTTCCCTCGCCCTGATTATCGTCGCTCCGGTCATCGTGATGTCACTGGTCGGATTCTCCTTCGCCGACCAGCAGCCTATCCTCGATCAAATCGCTCCGGGCTTGATCGGTGCCTTCGTCCTCTTCTTCGTCTTTATTCTGACCGGCGTGAGCTTCCTGCGGGAAAGATCCCAGGGCACGCTGGAGCGACTGCTGACTACCCCCGTTGGCCGAGCGGACATCTTGGCCGGCTACCTACTCGGATTCTTACCGTTCGCGGGAATCCAGGCCCTCGTCATCCTCCTCTACACGATCTTCGCCCTCCGGATCGAATACGAAGGCTCCTTATGGCAGATCTTCGTGCTCCTGGTTGTTGTCACCATCATGGCGGTGAACCTCGGCATCTTCATCTCCACCTTTGCCCGGAACGAGTTCCAGGTGGTGCAATTCATCCCGGTTATACTGCTGCCCCAGATATTCCTTTCGGGCGCCGTCCTACCGTTCGAGCAGCTCCCTGGCTACTTCCAAGCCGTTGGCCAGTTTCTACCGCTCACCTATGTAGTGGACGGCCTAAAGGCCATCATGCTCCAAGGCGAGACCCTGTGGGGTATCGGCCTGGAGTTAGCTGTATTGGGCGGATTCGCAATCGGGCTACTCGCCCTCGCCGCCATCACCCTACGCCGCCCCTAACCCGCTGTGGACTTACCCGTTATCTAGCCCAACGCAGTGGGCCAGGGAGACCATAGCTCACAAGGGTAGGCATTTGTGTAGGGGCGCAACATGTTGCGCCCGTCCCCCCGCACAGCGGGGGGACCATAGGGGGGCCAGTTTCCCTGAAAAATGGGTGGCTGGCCGCCCCCCTCTCTACATGGTGGAGAGGGGGGCGGATCGCAAAAAACGTAGGTTTGCCATGAGCAACGACGGCCCCAAAATCTTCATTGTCGCCGACAGCGAAGGCCCCACCGGCGTCGCCGAGTATTGGGCTAGGAATCTCCCATCCACCAGCCCGCGCCTGCGGCCCTTCCGCGAGCTGATGACCGGCGATGTCAACGCCGCCGTCCAAGGCTGCTACGACGCCGGCGCCTCCGCCGTGGTCGTCAAGGACGACGGCTTTCGCGACCGGAACATCCTCCCGGAGCTACTCGACCCGCGAGCGCAGCTCATCCTCTCTGGTGGATCGCTGCTCAACGGCCTGGACGAGCATTTCGCCGGGATACTGCTGGTGGGCTTCCACGCGATGGAAGGCGCCACGGACGCCGTGCTGGCCCACACCTGGTCCAGCGCCCGTCGTCGCCGCTACTGGTTCAATGGCCGGGAAGGCGGCGAGTTGGCGGCCTACGCCATCGCCGCCGGCCACGACCACGGCATCCCGATCATCATGGCCACAGGCTGCACCGGCCTCTGCCGCGAAGCGCACGCTTGGCTCGGCCACGATCTCGTGACCGTCCCCGTCAAGCAACTGCGCCCCGACGGGACGGTAGATCTGTTCCCGGCTGCGGACACGCACCCCCGAATCCGAGTTGGCGCCCGCACCGCCGTCCGTCGCGCACATCACCACCGGCCGTACCGTACCCGCTTCCCGCTGGCCGTGCGTTTGCAGCTCACCGACCCGGAAACAACCACCGGCTACGTCGCCTGGCGCCGCCAGCACAAACCCGACTGGCCCGCCCACCGCACCGGCCCCCGCACCCTCGAAGCCTCCCTACCCACCACCGACCACCTGGTGCTGTGACCCCGCGCCGCACCCTGTCCCCCCGTCGCAACGGGGGGACCATAGGGGGGCCGGAACTCCTGACTACCGGTCCGCTTGACGGCGGCGTAATTCGGCCTCCAGTTGCCGGATGCGCGCCTCGGCGGCCTCGCGCGCGGCCTGCTCGCGGGCAGCACGGCTTTCGGCAATCTGGCGGGCCGCTTGCTCGACCACCACCTGGGACTCGGCGGCCTCGCGCGCGGCTGCCACCTCCGGCCAAGTCTCCAGGTAGGTGTCGGTAGCCGGGTCATAGAGCCGCGGCCACCCGTTGTCCCAGCACAGACTCAACCTCAACACCGGGCTGTACCCCTTCAGAATCCCGTCCGGCTCCCTGGTCAATGGCAGCGGCCGGTACACTCCACCGACCAGCCGCTCCCCGGCCAACCGCGTCCCGTGATATTCACCCGCCGCAGTCGGATCGAACCGCCAGTATTCCGGCACGCCGATCCGCGCGTAGATCTCACGCTTGCGGCCGGTATCCACTCCGCCGGTACTCAATGAGGCGATCTCCAGCGCCCAGTCCGGCGGCTTGCCGGCCTCCCACGGTAGGTAGAGCTTGCGCGAGCGGATGGCCCGCGCGTCCACCCCAAAGGCCAGGTACACGTCCGGGGAGACACGGACATTGAGGTCGCGGGGGTCATAGCAGAGGATCGTGTTGAAGTCGAGGAAAACGTCGGGCCGGCGGTTGAAATCGGTGAAGTGGGCGCGGAGCAGGACCAGGAGGGCTTCCAGTTGGAGATTTTGTTGCGTGGCGTCAGGCTTTAGCACCGGCTCATCGGGATTGTAGTCGAGCCGGTCGTAGGCAATAGGCCCCCCGTGGCTGTAGGGCCGCATGACAGTCGTGGCGGGCGTGACTATGGTTGCCATTGGGTGCCTCAGGGCAGCGACGATTGACCGGAAAACATAATAGCACGCGCCGCAATGGTCGGAGCCTGGATGCGGCAGCAGCCGCACCGCCGCCGGTATATCCCCTCCCCGGAGCCTCTCTCCCCACCCGCCATTCCCGCGCCCGCAGGAATCCATGTCCCCCCGTCGCAACGGGGGGACCATAGGGGAGCCGGTCCCCCGGCCACCTCTCACTCTGCCCGTGTCCCTCCGACCCCCAAGCTGTAGGGCGAACGGCTGAGGCTGGGCGCCGGGAACAGGCGTGACAGCAGTGCCTCGGCATCATCGAACGGCTCTGCCCCGTACTGCTGCACGAACTCCGCGTGCAGCTGTCCTTCTAGCTCCGTCGGCTCGCGCAGCGGCAGGTCCAGCCGGCGGTTCTCTTGCCGGGACGATTCACGGATCGCAATCAGTAGCTCCAGGTCAGTGCGCGCCGAGGCCCCATAAACCGATGGCCGGCCCTCGACAATCGAGCGATGCAGGCCCAGCCAGGTATCCGCGCGAGCGACGTCGTCCGCGCTGGGCAGCGCATACTGCCGGTAGGGATTCTCCCAGGTCACTGGTGGCTCACTGGCAAGCTGGGCGTGGGTAATCGTCTCGCTACCGTCCGCAGTGGTGCCAAGCACCGTCTCGATAGGGAGCCGGCGACCACGCCGCGACCGCGCCTCTTCCCACAACACCACCTCATTGCCGACAATCGCCCCCTGCGTACCAGCGACTTCCCACTCGTTGCCGCGGGTGGTACCAATCGGCCACTGGTACACGGCACGCTCTCCACCGGCGAACTCGATCACGCCCAATTCCCAGGTGCGCTGCGAGCGCGTCTGCCCGTCCACCTCGACGAACGGCTGCACCGCGACGGGCGCACTCACGCCCCAGACGCCCACCGGCCGGCTGGTGATGAAGCGGCGCATGGCAGCCATGCCGTGATAGCTGCCGGAGGTGTACCAGCAGTGGACTTGCGTCACCTGGCCAAGTAGCCCCTGCTCGACCACCAGCCGCTTGAGCCGTTCGTGCGGCCATCGCCAGACGTTCTCGGAGACTTCGAGCAAGACGTTGTGCCGTTCGGCGGATGCCAGCATGTGATCGGCCATCGCCAGGGTGGTCGCAATGGGAGTTTCCGTGATGACGTGTGCGCCGCGCGCCGCGGCAACGGCCGTGACCAGGTGGTGCGCGTCCGGTGGCACCACCACGCCCACGACCTGCGGACGCACCGCGTCGAGCAGCGCCACCGGATGCGCGAATGTGGGAACGCCATAGGTCTCGGCAGCCCACTGCCGGCGCTCCTCGCGTGCATCGCACACGCCCACCAGCCGGAAATGCTGACGCAGCGTGCTGACCGTCGCCAGGTGCGTAGCACCACGATTGCCGGTCCCGATAATGGCAGCAGTGAGCATTGGCCCCTCCATCACACGCCCTCCTTACTCGGCCGTGCTGGCGGACATCACGGTACAACAGCCCGCCGGCCCGTGTCACGCAGCTACGCCCTAGTCCCGGCGCAGCGTCGGCAGCGGCGCCAGGCTGACCAACGGCGCCCAATGCGTCGAGCCGTCCGCAGCCGCCACCCGCGCCGCCGGCCCGCGCCACTCACTCGGAAAGAGGTGTGCCCCGTCCGTCTCGATGACCCGCACCACCGTCCCTGCCTGCCGGCCACCGAGCAGCACGGCGTCGCTGCCCGGCTCCAGCACCGGCGGGCCGAGGCGTGCGGCCAGCGCCTCGGCCGCCGGACCGGTCAACAGCAGCTCCGGCACGCCGCTCCGGTCGCCACTGGCCATTCCGACCGTCGTACCGGCCAAGGGCCGCAGTGCCTCCAAGAGCGCAGTGGGGAGCGTCGGTGCCAGGTGTCCGTAGAGTAGCAGCGTCGGCACCGCGGGCGCGGGCGTTGCCTCCAAGACGGTGTTGTGCGGAGCAGCGCCGGGCCGGAGATCCGTGCTTCCCGACGCGACGATGCCCGCAACGCGATGCCTGGCGGCGGCGACCAGGAGCTCGGTCGTCGCCGCGCCGCGCCAGCAAACCACCGCCGCCTCCCAGGCGTCCCCGTCTTCGGCCACAATGGGCGGGTTCGGTTCTTCCCAGAGTACGAGTGGCCCCCAGGCAGACGCGCCATAGCTCCACGTGCCGGCGATGGCCAGCCCCGGCGCCGTGAGTACCACCGCCGGCTCCGGCACCTCCTCCAGCGCCGTGACCGTTCCATACACCAGCGCCGGCACCGACATGACACCAGCATCCGCGTGCGGATGGATGACGACGGTGCCGGTGTCCTGGGAAACGAAGGCCACGCGGCCGGCTTGCGGCGCCGTCACCGTCCGCTGCTGCAAGCCCAAGAGACCGGCGCGCTCGGCCAGGACGGTCCCCGCCTCGACGGTCTGCCCCGCCTCGACGGTCAGGGACTCGGCCACCTGCGCTGGGCCGACACCCAGTTCTGCGCTGAGGGAGAGTGCCACCGGTGCCGCTGCGACCGGGACATGGGCCAGGGCGGTAGCCGGCTCGACCGGCTGTCCGACGGCCACCGCGATCTCGGCCCCCGGTGGCACGGCCACGCGGCGCGTCAGCGGTCCGACTTCCCAGGCCGTGCCCGGCGGCTGTCCATTCATAGGCATCGTGCCAGCGAGCGGAGCGTGCTTGGGTATACCAGCTTAGAGCCTATCCCAAAACTCAACGCGCTACAACGCTGCCGTCACGCCGGCCGGAAATGGTAGACTTGCCCCCCCTATGGGTAGGCAAAGAGCCATGCCGACCAATCCAGAGCTCCTCCAGCGCATCACCGCTCGGCCGGGCGTCTTTGGTGGCAAGCCCATCATCCGCGACCTGCGTATTGCCGTGGAGCACGTGCTGGGAATGCTTGCAGCCGGTGATTCCGCGGAGACGATTCTCCGGGAATATCCGATCCTGGAGCCTCAAGACATTCGTGCCTGCACCGCCTACGCGCGCGGTCATCGTAAGAGACACGCCGTCCCCCCGCGCAGGCGGGAATCCACTCCCCCTCTCTATCGCTCTGCGATGGAGAGGGGGCCGGGGGGTGAGGCCGCGCCGGCCTCTACCTCCGGGCCGGCGATAAACTCCAGTGGTGGATAGGCGCCGGTGGACTGGAACCAGTCGAGTAGCCGCGCTTGCCGGCGGTCCGCGCGCGCGGGCAGCTCCAAAGGGCGGCCACGCGCGTCCACGATGACGCCCACCGCGCCCCCCTCGATCTCGAACCGCGGCGTCGCCGCCTTGCCCGCACCAACCCCGATGTCGAGGCCCTGTTCCGGCCGGAGCGTGAGCGCAGCCCGCTCTCCCGGCAGCAGCGGGATCACGGCCAGCGATCCGTACAGTACCTCGGTCATGACCGGGGCGCGTTCGGCATAGGCGACCTCGACCGTGATCGCCGTCTGGCCGGCGCGGCCACGGCCGACCGGCGCGACGACCAGGCCGGCATTCAAGACGGCGTCGCGCTCCAGCAGGGGCGCATCCGACTCCTCCAATGTCGCGCCGACCAGCCCGAGCAGCGGCAATCCCCCGGCACGGTCTACGGCCACGTGGGTCAGCCCCTCCGGCTGGAGTGCGTCCAGCAGGATGAGCAACCCCTGCATCATGCGCGGAGTTTGGGCCAGCACGCTGCCCCCGGCGATGAGCAGGTCCATCGGACGGCCCACTGCCCCCGGCCCATCGCCAATGTAACGTTGGGCACCGAGAGCCAGCAGATGGACCTGCTCCCGTAGAAAAGCGTGCTCGATCAGCAGTTCTTCTCGCGTCGTCGCCGGGCAGCTCGGATAGGTCAGGCGCAGCGTGGCCAGTTCTTCGAGCCGTTCGACCGGTACGTCGGTCGGCAGCCAGCGCAGCACCGCTTCCGGCCCGACCTCCCGCAGGATGGTCGCCGGCCCCAGTTGGCCGCCCAAGTCCACGCGCACGTGCTGCGTTGCTTCGTCAGCCGCGGCCGCATAGACGGCGCCGTGGCTGGTGCTGATGTCCAGCACGTAGGCCTCCAGCTCATAGCGACGCGCCAGCAGCCGGCTGCCTTGTGCGGTCATCGGGATGGACGATACGCCGGGAGCGGCCGCCGCCGACCGAGTCGGCGGCCGGCGGATGCCGTCCTGCTGTAGCGCCGCCTCAGCCCGCTGGCGCTGCAACGTGTGTACGGCCCTGACCAGTTGGTTGCCGTTCTTCGCCGGGACAGCGCCGGGCGGCAGGATCGGCTCCAACGCTTCGGTCACGGCAGCGAGCGCCTTTGGCACGTCACCGGCGACAATCGGGATCGGCCGCGATGGCCCCGGCGTACCGTGTGCCAACAGCTCGGCCACGGCCTGAATCGGCAGCCAGTCCTGGTGACGGCCGGTGCAGAGCAAAATCACGATGTCTGCCGGCCCGGTGCGGAGGCCCTCGGCCACGTCGGTCAGCGCGGCGGCCTGCCGACCGTGCAGATAGAGCGGTTCGAGCAGTTGGACACCGGTGTCGTTGAGTGTCGCCAGCGTATACTCGGCAACCTGATCGGCGCGCGGCGCCACCAGCAGCGTGCGCGCCGCCGCCGGCCGATTGGTGAGGAGGTGGGCCTCTGTGGCGGTCGCCTCGGGGTCCGTACTGAGCTGCAAGACTTGCTCGGTGGCAGCGGCCACGGCTGCCACCACGGCCGAGGGCACGGCCGGATGGGGCACCGGCACGTTGACCCGTGCCACCATGCGCCGCTCGCCCTCGACCTGCTCCAAGACGAACGCCCGCACGGTGGACGTATCCAGGTCTACAATAAGCGCCGGTGGCCCTGCTGTGGACACGCGAGGCAGTATAGCACCCACATCCGCGCTACCAGCCTACGGCCGTCCCCCTGCCATCCTCTGATAGGGGTAGGTCGGGCCAAGCTGTAGGGGCGCAACATGTTACGCCCGTCCCCCCGCCGCAGCGGGGGGGCCATAGGGGGGCCAGGCCCCCGCAGACAGCATTGCCGTCTTTCTGCCATACTTTAAGCAACGGAGTTGAAATGCCGCCTCGCCCCCTTTGCCGCCCCTGATGCTGTCAGAGGTGTAGCCACCACTGTCTTCAGCACCCCTCCTGCCCGGCGATACCCCCTCGAACGTCTGCCACCCGATTGCGGAGCCTGCACCTACTAATGCCACGACCTCACCGACGGCACCATCTTGTGCCGTGGAGCCGCTAACATGAAAATCCTCTGGCGTGTCCTGATGATTGCCCGTCGGTACTTCCTCTGGACCGGCCTCGCCTATCTCTGCCTCTTAGGCGCGACGGCCACCAACCTCGCGGTGCCGTGGATGCTCGAACAGATCGTGGACCGTGGCCTCGTCGGCGGAGACCGCGAATACTTGCTGTTCGCTGCCCTGGTCATGATCGCCATTCACGTCGCCCGCGGCGGGTTTCAGTTCGGCGTGCAGTTCCTCAATCAGTACGTCTCCGAGCACGTGGCTTTCGACCTGCGTAACCTCCTCTTCGACCACCTCCAACGCCTCTCCTTCGCTTACCACGACCGTTCCAAGACCGGCGACCTGATCTCCCGCATGACCAGCGACATCAACCTCGTGCGGATGTTCACCGGACAGGACTTCATTCGGATCGCCAACACCATCGTCCTCTATGTCGCCGTCGCCTCGGCCATGTTCAGCAAGCACGCCCAACTGGCCTTGCTCGCCTTTGCCACCATTCCGTTCATGTTCGCTGCCGCCACCCTCTATGCGCGGCGCGTCCGGCCGCTCTACCGCCAGCTCCAGCGCCAGTTCGCCGCCCTGAGCGATGCGCTGCAGGAAAGCCTGATGGGCGTCCGCGTGGTCAAGGCCTTTGCCCGCGAGCCGCACGAGGTCGAGAAGTTCGACCGCGAGAACGAGCGCTACCTGACGCGCGAGTTGGCCGCGCTCCGGCTCTCGGCGGCCGTGCGACCGCTGATGCTCTTCATCTCGGCGTTGGGTGTGGCCGTCATCCTGTGGTACGGCGGGCTAGAGACGATCCGCGGCAACCTCACTATCGGCATGTTGATCGCCTTTCACGCCTACTTGCTCCAGCTCGCCATGCCCACGCGCATGATCGGCATGACCGTTGACCGCTTCTCCCGGGTAATCGCCAGCGGCGAGCGCCTATTCGAGGTGCTCGACCAGCCGTCGCCCGTGCGAGAGCGACCCGACGCCACGGCGCCCGGCCCCCTCAGCGGCCAGGTCACGTTCGACCGCGTTTCCTTTGGCTACCTGTACAACCGCCCCGTCCTGGAGGATGTCTCGCTCGACGCTGCCCCCGGTCAGACGGTGGCCGTCATCGGCGCCACGGGCACGGGGAAGTCCAGTCTGGTGTCCCTGATCCCCCGCTTCTACGACGTGACGGACGGCACGGTCCGCGTTGACGGTCACGATGTGCGCGATCTCGTGCTCCCGGACTTGCGGCGCCAGGTCGGCATCGTGATGCAGGAATCGCTCCTGTATGCCGTTTCCATTGGCGAGAACATCGCCTTTGGCCGGCCGGAGGCGTCGCAGCGCGAGATCGAGGCGGCCGCGCGGGCCGCCCAGGCCCACGAGTTCATCGCGGACCTGCCCGATGGGTACGACACCATTGTCGGTGAGCGTGGTTCGACTCTCTCCGGCGGCCAGCGCCAGCGGGTGTCCATTGCCCGTGCCCTCCTGCTCAACCCACCGCTGCTGATCCTCGACGACGCGACCGCCAGCGTGGACATGCAGACCGAATATCGCATCCAGCAGGCGCTCCGGACCGTCATGGAGGGCCGCACGACGTTTGTGATTGCCCAGCGGGTGAGCACGGTGCAGCACGCCGACCAGATCATCGTGCTCGCTGACGGCCGGATCATCCAGCGCGGCCGCCACGACGAGCTGGTCGCGCAGCCGGGCACCTATCGGGACATTGCCCTGGCGCAGACCGGGGAACGCGCGGGCGAGCCGGGCGTCGCCACGCTGGCCGCTGCCGGGGGGAGGGCCTGAGCCGATGATGAATATGGGTATCGGTCAGCGCCAACGGTTCGGGAGTGGTGGCGTTGACACCGGCGACGTGACCTACAGCCCCCGCATCCTGCGGCGGACCGCCCGCTATATCCGTCCGTATGGCTGGCGCATGGGCATATCCGTCGTGCTCATGCTCATCGTGGCCGCGGCGAATCTCGTCGAGCCGCTCATCATCAAGCAAGTGCTCGACGTGGCGATCCCCCAGAGCAATGTGGGACTGCTGATCCTGTTCACCCTGGGCTACATCGCGGCGACCGGCATTGCCTGGATTGGCACCTTTGGCCAGACCTTCATCATGAGTTGGGTCGGCCAGCGCGTGCTGCTGACCTTGCGGCGCCAGCTCTTCCTCCACCTCCAGCGCCTAACGCTCTCCTACTACGACCGCACGTCGGCCGGCGAAATCATGTCGCGGCTGACTGGTGACGCCCAGGCCATCAACGAGTTCCTCACCGGCGGCCTCGTCACCATTGTCAGCGACCTGTTCATCCTCGGCGGCATCATGGTCATTATGCTCACGATGGACGTGCAGCTGGCGCTGCTGACCTTCACGGTTATGCCGGTCATCGCCGTCACCACCCACTTTTACCGCTCCCGCTCCCGCCTGCACTACCGCGCCGTGCGCCGCAAGAACGGCATCGTCACCGCCAACCTGGCCGAGAACATCAACGCCGTGCGCGTCGTCCAAGCGTTTGTCCGCGAAGACCGTAACGCCGCCCATTTCGAGGGCCTGAACCGGGACTTCCTCCGTACCCAGTTGAAGGCGGTCGCTTTTGCGGCCGGCTATCAGCCGATCATGGGCTTGTTGAGCGCCATTGCGCTGGTCATCATCATCTGGTTCGGTGGCTCGCGGGTGCTCGCTGGCGAGCTGTCCGTGGGCGCATTCTCGGCGTTCATTGCCTATATCGTGCGCTTCTTCCAGCCCATCAACGAGCTGAGTGCCAACTACAACGCCCTCCAGGCTGCCCTCGCCGGCGGCGAGCGGATCTACGAGATTCTGGATACGCCGGCCGACGTGACCGATGCTCCCGACGCCCGCACACTGCCGCCGATCAAAGGCCACGTCAAGTTCGACAACGTGGTATTCGAGTACGAACGGGATCGGCCGGTGCTGCACGGCATCACCATCGAAGCGCAGCCCGGCGAAATGATCGCCCTCGTCGGCCACACCGGCGCCGGCAAAAGCTCGATGATTAACATCCTGCAGCGTTTCTACGACATCCGCTCCGGCTCGATCACGATTGACGGGCACAATATCCGCCAAGTCACCCGGTCGTCGCTGCGCCGTCAAGTGGGCCTCGTGCTCCAAGAGCCGTTCCTCTTCAGCGGCTCCATCCGCGACAATATCCGCTATGGCCGGCTCGACGCCACGCAGGAGGAGATCGAAGCCGCGGCCCGGGCCGTGAACGTGCATGACTTCATCGAAAGCCTCGACTTCGGCTACGATACGGTCGTCCACGAGCGCGGCGCCACCCTCTCGCACGGCCAGCGCCAGCTCGTGTCTTTCGCGCGGGCACTGCTGGCCGACCCGCGCATCCTGATCCTCGACGAGGCGACCGCCAGCGTTGATACGGCCACCGAGCAACTCATCCAGGAAGCGCTCAACGTGCTGTTGCGCGGACGAACCTCGTTCGTCATCGCCCACCGCCTCTCGACCATCCAAGCAGCGGATCAGATCATCGTATTGCGTGCCGGTGAGATCATCGAGCGCGGCACCCACGCCGAGCTACTGGCCGCCGGCGGCCACTACCAGGAGCTACACGCCATGCAGTTCAAGTACGGCCCCGCCCCCGCCTAACCGTAACCCACGGCCGGCGGGCAAACGCGGACTCATGCCCTGTGGTAGGCTGTCGCCAGTATGTATCAGGTGTCCTCGGAAGCACAGCAGAACGGAGTCGCAGGATGAGCCAGCTCAACTTGAAGCCTTCCCCCACGAAGACTGAAGTGCGGCCTCATCATCAGGAGCGTGGCGATCCAACTATTCGAGAGCACATCAGGCAGTTGCGCCGGCACTATGGCCAATCTGAGAGGTCGGCAGACGAGGTGCGGCGCATTGTGGGCCAAGCCATGGGCACCAACTTGCTGACGGAAGTCCTCGCCGAAACGCGCAAGGCAGCCCTCTGATTACCGATGACCGAGCCGGGGCACTGGCGCTGGACCGAGACCGACCGGTGGGGACAGCCGATTCACTGTGCGGAAGCCACGTGGTACCGCAAACTGGTGGGAGAACAACGGCCTGAGTTGGCGGCACATGAAGACGTTATCCGTGAGACCATCCGTGATCCTCAGTGGCTCTATGACGATCCCGAGGCAACAACCTTCACCCGGGAGATCGGTAATCCCCAAGCTGAGGTTGTCCACTATGTCGCGGCGGGGCGTGGCCGAGGGCGTTACACGCGCAACCTCGTCGTGGTGGTGGTCAAGTGGCTACCTGAAGGGCCGGCTGGTGCTATGGTGGGTTACGTGCGTACCATGTACTTGCCCAGGAGCCTGCGTGGCAAGCTAGAATTGCGCTGGGAGCGTGAGACGCCATGAACGCACGAGTAGAGCAACCGCAGTTGCGTGCGGGCTACATGCTGCACCTCGCTGCAGCCGAGTGGCGCTACGACAGCGAGAGTGATGAGTTGAATATCATGCTGCCCAACAGCGCCGGTCGCGAGGGCGACTACGTGCTTGTTGATGACGCCTTCTACCTGCGCTGTGACTTCGAGACGGGGGAGCCACTGACGGTCATTATCCCCGTGTTCACAGCCTGGCTGGAGCAGCATGGGCGTACCCAGAGCGCCGCCAAGATCAAGGCGGTACTCAAGGACGCCAGCCGGCGCCGGACAGCAGCTGGCATCGTAGCAGAGATGGCGCGGACCGTCGTGCCGGAACCGCTCCAGCGAGCCGCGCGTGCCATGCTTGCTACTGCCTAGTGGGCCTTTGCATAACCGTCATTCCCGCGCAAGCGGGAATCCAAAAACACCTGGCTGCCAGGTTGACGGATGCTGCCGTGTTCCGACAGCATCCTCGGCATGATTCCCGGCGGGACCAGGCAGCGCCGGAGCCAGCGGGAGCGGCGCCGGCGGCCGGCGGGCAAACACAGCGTCGGCGGGCACGTGCCAGGTGTCATGGTACACTTGCCACGTGGCGGTGGAAGCAGTAGATGACGGCAGCTACTCCCTGACCGGGGACTATGCTGGACACCGTGACTGGCGGCCGCACATGACCCTGGAGGGGTACAATGTCTACGGCCAGCATACATATAGAGAATACAACTAAAACCTCTGCGGTTATCAGATTCGAGGGCTTCGATCCGCCTGTAAATATAATACTTTCTCACCAAAGAACCCCTATATTCAAGAGCGCACGTACTGAGGGAGACGGTTTTGTCGAAGTTAATGCTCTGTCCCCAGGCATCCTGTACGACATAGTAGCGTCTTCTACCAGCTCCTACGAAAGTCTTCACGCAAGTTTCAGAACGCTGAGTCTACCCAAGCCAAGCACTCCGAAACTCAGCGTAGACTACTATAGTCGAGACCGATTTCGAGCCGGTTGGTCATCGGATAGAGCCGAGTTCTACCGGGTACGCATCTTCCGAGACGGCTGGGAAGACTCTTTTGATACCGAGCGGACGCAGATAGACCAGCCCAGCAGAGGAGCGAGCCAAGTCGCCGTACACGTCCAGGCGCATAGAGCATCTGAGGTGAGCGCCAGCTCCAGCGCATATGTTAACCGACCGGAGTCGTTACCCCCACCGCTACCAAAACCGCCGGACCCGAACTTAGTGCCACCACCGCCATCGCCGAAGCAAACACCAACCAAGTCAGTCAGCAAAGAAAAGTCGTCGTTGAGCGCCCCAGTGGGTTATCTCTACTTAGCCTCTATTATCTACATAGTGCTCACGCTACTCTCGGGATGTCAAATGGCTCAGGAAGGTAATCACTTTCTGATAATCATTATTGCCTCTCCAATTGTCGCTGCCGTATGGCTGGCAATGCTAGGATTCTACTTTCTACCTACATGTATAGCGGTAGCTAGGAAGACATCGAACAGGGGATCAATCTTCGGGACGAACCTGTTTTTAGGATGGACTATCTTAGGATGGATAGTGGCTTTGGTTTGGTCAATCTCAGGCTGAGACACCGCTTCGCCTTTAGGAGCGTGACGAGCCGCCCCGCTGCCACAGGGACGGCGGCCCTTGCGCCGGCTTGACGTGACCTGCCGTGTTCCGGCAGCATCCTCGGCATGATTCCCCGGCGGGACCAAGCAGCGCCGGAGCCAGCGGAAGTGTCGGCCGCAGCCGTGCCCACTGGCACCGCCGCGCCGATCCGCCCGCGCTGGTGGCTCCACCGTGGGGCCGGCCGGTCGCTGGAAGCCTTTCGGTACGCCGGCTATCGGCTGTTCTGGGCCAGCCGCATGTCCTCATCGGCCGGCTACTGGATGTCCTCCATCACCCACAGTTGGCTCCTGTACGAGCTGACCGGCTCCATTCTCCTGCTGGGTGCGTTAGGGGCGGTGCGCGGGGTGCCCCGGCTCCTGTTCAGCCTTGTCGGCGGGCTGCTGGCGGACCGCGCTGATCGGCGGCGCGTGCTCCTGGCGGCGGAGACTACCAACACGCTCACGCACGCCGTCATGGCCCTCCTGGTGGCGCTCGACGCGCTGGAGGTGTGGCATCTCTTTGTCTCGGTAGCGGTCCTGGGCACTGCCAGCTCCATCCGCTTGCCAGCGCGACAAGCCTTGCTCTCCAACCTCGTGCCCCTCTCCAGCCTCCTCAATGCCGTGACACTCAGCTCCGCGGCCATGACCACGGCCCGCTTTATCGGCCCAGCGATAGCCGGGGTGCTGCTGGCGTGGCGCGGGCCGCTGGTGACATACATCGCCCAGGCCCTCTCCCACGCCCTCGCCGCGCTGCTGACCGTCTGGTTGCCGCTCGGTAAGTCGTCCGTGAGCAAGCCTCAACCGCGACAGTCGGCGGGCAGCAGCCTGCGCGAGGGCTTTGCCTACGTGTGGCGCGATCCGGCCATCCGGGCGCTGTTGCTCCTGGGGCTGTTGCCGGTAACTCTCGCTCAGCCGTATCGGGAGTTGCTGCCGGTCTTCGCGCGGGACGTACTCACGGGTGGCCCGGCGCTCCTAGGCACGCTGACCGCCGCCACCGCTGTCGGCTCGATCATCGCCGTACTCGGTCTGATCGTCCTCGGAGACTTCCGCGCCAAGGGCGCCGTGCTCGTCGGCTCGATCATCGGCTACGGCCTGCTCCTGACGGCCTTTGGCTTTGCCCGGTGGGTGCCGCTGTCAGCGCTCCTACTGATCGGGGTAGGAACGGCCGCGGCTATCCAGTCCACTATGACCCAAACACTCGTTATCACGTCCACGCCCGACGAGTTACGTGGGCGCGTGGTGAGCATTCGCTTGCTGGACCAGGGGCTGGCGCCGGTCGGGATGCTGCTCGTCGGCGCCCTCGCCAGCTACGCCGGTGCCCCCCTGACCATCGCCGTGAGTGGCGCCATCTGCGCGCTCCTTGCGCTGGTGTTCCTGACGCGCGTACCCGCCCTCCGCCGCCTCACCTGAGCCATCGCCCAACTCCCCGGCACCCTCAGCGATGACCGTACCGGACACGCTCGGTCCCATCGCCTAAGGCATGGCCGGCCGCCACGCCATCGGGGTAGCATTGCCTATCGAGCAGGAATTCAGTCTCCCGGCATACCCATGACAAATCCCTCCGCCTCCACCCATGCCGCCGTGGCCCCCAATGGGCCGGGCCGGCTGGCCGGGGCTGCGCTGGCAGCGGTGCGTGCGGCGGACCTCGTCATCGCCGCCGACGGGGGCGCGCGCCGGCTGCTGGACCTCGGTATCACGCCAGACTATCTGGTGGGCGATCTCGATTCTCTGCCCCAGGAGACCGTAGTCCGCCTCACGTCCGCCGGTTGCCAGCTACAGCGCCACCCGGCCGATAAGGACGCCACTGACACCGAGTTGGCCATCGAATTGGCCCTGGACCAGGGCGCGACGAACATTGATCTGGTTGGCGCGACGGGCGGTGCGCGTCTCGATCACAGCCTCGCCAACGTCTTGCTGCTCGCCGCCGACTGGCCCACGAGTGTGCGTCTGCGCTTGGTCGAGGCAGCGGCGACGGCGCTGGTGGTATGTGCCGGTCAGTCCGTTGACGTGCCAGGCACCGTCGGCGATGTCGTGGCGCTCCTACCACTGGCCGGCCCGGCCCGCGGGATCACCACCCGCGGCTTGCAGTATGCGCTCGCCGGTGATGACTTGGCCTTTGGACGGGCACGCGGCGTCAGCAACGTGATGACCGCCCCGGTTGCCCGCATCTCGGTTGCCGCCGGCCTACTGCTCGTCATCCACCAGCATCCCGACTGACCACCGGCACTGCCCAGGACGCCCCCGCAATCCGCGCTGGCATACTTCCGCACGCCGATACAAGCCTACAAAGGAGTGCTTCACATGGCCGGGAAAGTCATCGTCGGTGGGACCGCAGCCGGCGGCTACACCCAGCGCATCAACACGGGCAGTCATACCCTGACGGCCGATGAGCCGTTGGACGTTGGTGGGCGCGACCAAGGGCCAAACCCGTATGAGCTGCTCTTGAGCGCCTTGGGGTCCTGCACGGCGATCACCCTGCGCCTCTACGCAGCCCACAAGCAGTGGCCGCTAGAAGACGTGGTTGTCGAGCTTGACCACGACCGCATCCATGCCGAAGACTGCGCCGACTGCGAAACCGCTACCGGGCTGCTCGACCGCATCCGCACCAGAGTAACCGTGACCGGGCCGCTCGACGAGGATCAGGTAGCCCGCTTGCGCGAGATCGCCGTCCGCTGTCCGGTGCATCGAACCCTGGCCGGTGAGATCACCTTCGATGATTCGCTCGTCCTCTCCACGTCCGCGCCCGCATAGCGGCCCGGCCATGCAGGATGTTACTGCACCCCGTCGAGCGGCGGACATGCCTCGTCGAAAGTCGCGGCGGCGCGCTGCCCTGTGAGGCGCGGCTTTTGGAGCCAGAACAGGTGCCGCGGCAGCGCCGCGTTGTAAGCAGTCAGCAGGCGATCCAGCGCCGCCGCCTCGCGCAGATAGCGTGCTCGCTCCGCCATGCTGTCCGCGCGGAGTCGCTTGGTGGCGAGCACACGCTCCGAGTAGGGCAGCGTCAGCAGCCGTCGGCGCCGGTCGTGCAGCTGCCGTCCGACCTGCGCCAGCCTGGCACGAAGAGCATCACTGCGGCCCTGGACCTGCTGCTGTAGCGCAATCCACGGCGGACTGATATTGGCGTTCCGCAGGATGCGGTGTGCTAGTGCCCACTCGCCTTCATGCGGATTGTCGTCGAGCTGCAACGGCTTGCCAAACCCGGGCATCTTGTCGAAATGCCCGGCGGCCTGCGCTTCCCTGATCTTCCGGTCGGCGAGGCCCGCCCAGTCGTCGAGATCAACGACCACCTCGCGCGTGTCGCCCTCTTTACGCACCGACATAGCAGCACTATCCCAGGCTTCTAGCCGTCAGCTATCGGCTTTCAGCCCCGGCCCTCTCCTCAATCCCTGGAGCCAATTCCAGGGGAAGGAGCCTACCGTCCCCCCGCCGCAGCGGGGGGGCCATAGGGGGGACAGACACCCCCGCTACCCAAGCCCTTTGCCCTCGGCGGCCCACACCAGGCCGCGCGTCACCATCGTCAGTACGGGTGTCATGCGAACGATAGCTGCCTGATGGCCGAGCGAGCTGTAGAAGACCCGTCCTTTGCCGTACCGTTTCGTCCACGTCACCGGCATCACGGTGTCACCGAACAGCGTCGTCGCCAGCACGGTATTCCCCGGATCAACGTGCATCAGGTACTGCTCGCTCGTGACCTCGAAATCGCTGAGGCCCGCGGTAATCGGGCTGGGCGTGGGGCCGATCTGCACCGTGTACGTCACACCGTCGCCACCCGGGTGCGCCACCCATTGCCCCCCGACCATGAACTGATACTCGGTCGCGGTGCGGAAGGCATCGCCCATCCCGCCATGCACTCCGCCGATACCGACGCCCTCCTCCCGCACGGCCCGCAGTAGCGGCTGGAGTTGGTGCTGCTCAATGGTGCCCATCGTCCAGACCGGGATAATCAGGTCCAAGCTGGCGAGACGCTCTGTGTCGGCGAGCGACTCCAGCGTATCGGAGATGGCCACCTCAAACTGCTCGTGGCGGAGGGCGTCGGCGAGAATCAGGGCTACTTGCGCCGGCTCATGGCCTTGCCAGCCTCCTTGCACGATCAGGGCTGATTTCATGGCTCTTCCTTTCCGCAACGCAGCGCTGTTCGCCCCGCTTGCCCCGACTCGTCATTCCCGCGCACGCGGGAATCCATGTCCCCCCGTCGCAACGGGGGGACCATAGGGGGGCCACCGTCACCATCCCAACCGGCCGGCCTAGATTGCGGCCTGCGCCGCAATGACGGAGGAGGCGAGAACGACAGATAGGTGTTATTTTCATGGCAAAGGCAGCCGGATGCCAGCAGAGCCTAGGCCCGCCTGCTCAGGAGTGAGCCATGGACACCTCTCAGACCCTCGCCGACGCCACGCAGCAGTATCTCGACGGAGACATCTCGTTGCAAGAGTTGCTCCGCATCGAAGCGGCACAGGTCCACCGGCTGCCTCAGCTGCCACGCGGCTCGCTGGCCGTCCGCTTGATTGGCGCTCTTACGCAAGGCATGGCCTTCATCTACGACAATGTTGGCACCGAAGATGACTTGCGGCAGTCGCTTCAAGCAGAGCTACGCACACCGGACCCCTCCCCTAGTCCCGCGACCAGCGGCCGGCGTACCATCGCCGTTTCTCCGTGACATCCGACTAGCGGCGGTGCTTATCCCCCCGCCGGTGGGCCGCCCAGCCCCGGCTTGGTCATCGCCTCCGGGTCCAGCGCCCGGTCCAGATCGTCCTCGGATAGCTCTGTCCGCTCGCGGGCCACTTCGCGGATCGTCCTCCCGCTCGCGTAGGCCTCTTTAGCGATGGCCGCAGCCGCGTCGTAGCCGATGTAGGGCTGGAGGCCGGTGCAGATCGCCAGCCCTTGCTCGACCAGCGCCGGTCCCCGGTCGGTGGCGGTCAGATCGCGGATACACTGCCGGCTGAAGTTGGCGCTGGCCGCGGCCAGGAGGTCAATGGATTGCAACAGGTTGTGCGCGATCAGCGGCATCATCGTGTTCAGCTCGAAGAACCCCCACTGCCCCCCAACGGTGACCGCCACGTGGTTGCCCATCACCTGTCCGCAAACCTGGATCAGCGCTTCGGGAATGACCGGGTTGACCTTGCCCGGCATGATCGAGCTGCCCGGCTGCACCTCGGGCAGCAAAAGCTCGAAGATACCCGCCCGCGGCCCGGAGCCGAGCCAGCGAATATCGTTGGCGATCTTGAGCAAGCTCACCGCAATCGTGTTCAGCACCCCGCTTGCCTCCACGGCAGCATCCATCGTGCTCTGCGCTTGAAAGTGGTTGTCGCTTTCGTGGAGCGTGATGCCCGTCAGCGCGGCAATCCGGTCACAGACGCGCGCCACGAACTCCGGGTGCATGCCGATTCCGGTGCCGACGGCCGTGCCGCCCAAGGCGACCTCGGCCAGCTCGACTTGCGCGTGCTGCAAGCGTCGCTCCGCGCGCTCCACCTGCCCGGCGTAGCCCAAGAACTCCTGACCGAGTCGGATCGGCGTAGCGTCTTGCAAGTGCGTGCGGCCGGTCTTGATGATGTCCCAATACGCCTCCGACTTCTCCATCAGGGCTGCCCGTAGCTCGGCGAGGGCCGGCACCAGCCCCTCTTGGATGCCGAGCAGCGCGGCGAGGTGGATCGCCGTGGGAATCACGTCATTCGAGGACTGGCCCTTGTTGACGTGATCGTTGGGATGGACCAGCCGCGAGCCGATCTCCTCACCCATCAGTTCGGCGGCGCGGTTGGCGATCACCTCGTTCGCGTTCATGTTGGTCGAGGTACCGGAGCCGGTCTGGTAGATGTCCACCACGAAATCGCGGTCGAACTTCCCGTCGGCTACCTCTTGCGCTGCCGCGGCAATAGGCTCGCTCAGGCTCCGGTCCAGCACGCCGAGATCGCAATTGACCTCCGCGGCCGCCCGTTTGATGAGGCCGATGGCGCGAATGAAGCGCCGCGGAAAGCGCAGGTCGCTGATCGGGAAGTTCAGCACGGCACGCTGGGTCGAGGCGCCGTAGTAGGCGTCCGCTGGCACCTCCAACGGCCCCATCGTGTCGCGTTCGGTGCGGGTTGCTCCGGCCGAGGGCTGCGCTGTGCTCACTGGTGCTACTCCTTGTTGTGCTTGTGACCGGGTATCGCTGCCGGTCCTGGCGCCGCCAGAGGCAGCTATGCCCAGTCAGTTGTCTCCTTGAGTCTACGCCATGACGCGCCAAGTCCCAACCACCGGCCGCCCCTCCCGGCAGCGCTAGAGGCGCGTGTACTATAATCGTCCTGTCCCCATGACCGGCTCCGAGACCAACTATGACCACCATAGCAGCCGTGCCTCCAACCACCATGCGGCTCTACCACCGGCAGGGCGAGATTGACTACGCTCGTCTCGACTTCGATCCCGATGAACGGGAGCTACCCCCCGACGCTATGGAGCAAGAACCGGCCGTCCAGGAAATGCTCGGCTTGCTCGCCAGTCGCTTCACCGACTTTGGGCAACGTTCCGACGTCTTCCTCAGTAGCAACACGATCCTCTGCTACGATCCCTCCGACCTCAACGTCCGGGTGGCCCCGGACGTGTACCTGGCCTTCGGGGTGGATGCTCAAGCCATCCGGCGGCGCCGGCTGTACCTGCCCTGGGAAGTGGGCCGGCCACCGGACTTCGCCATGGAAGTAGCCTCGGCGAGCACCGCGCGGCAGGACGTGACGGAGAAGCGGTGCATCTATGCCCGGATCGGCGTGCCGGAATACTGGCGCTTTGATCCGAAGGATGGCGAGTATCACGGGCAGCAACTGGCCGGGGAGCAGTTGGTCAACGGGGCATACCGGCCTATTGAGTTGACCACGGCGCCGGACGGCATCCTGAAGGGGTACAGCCCGGTGCTGGGGTTGAGCCTGTGCTGGGATGATAACTGGCCGCGGTTGTACGACCCGGCCACGGACACCTATCTGGAGACCTGGCAACAGGAGCGGGTTGCGCGTCGGGTAGCCGAGGCGCGCGCGGTCAGCGAGCAAGCAGCGCGCGAGGCCGCCGAGTCCCAGGTCGCTGTCGAGCAGGCCGGCCGGTTGGCGGAGCGGGCGGCCCGTCAGTCAGCCGAGGCGCGCATCCGGCAGTTGGAGGCGGCGCTGCGCCGGCGGCAACCGGACCGGTAGCTTGGCACGCCTCCATACCCCCTCTCTCCCTGGGAGTAGGCCAGGGTGAGGGAAGCACCCTCCTCCCCCATCCTGTCCACCCATGTAAAATACCTACCCCTGTGAGGGGGCCACCAGCCTCCTGACCACTGACTCTCCCACGTCAGTGGTCCGACTCAACGGGCGGCAATTCCTCCAGCGAGCGCAGGCCGAAGGTTTCGAGGAACTCCAGCGTCGTCGCGTAGATATATGGCCGGCCGGGTGTCTCTCGCCGCCCGGTGACCTCGATCAGCGACCGGGAGAGCAATTGCGCCAGGGGCCGGTCGCAGCTCACGCCCCGGACCGCTTCCAACTCGGCGCGCGTGACCGGCTGACGATAGGCGATGAGCGCCAGCGTTTCCAGCTCGGCCTTCTTCAACGGCGACTGTGTTTCCGTCCCCAGGAAGCGCTGGACCAGGCTGCTGGCCGCCGGGTGCGTGACGAGTTGCACCCGGTCACCGAAGCGCTGGACTGTCAGGCCGTGCCCGTTGCCACGCGCCGCCAACTCCTCGATGGCGGCGCGGATCGCTGCGGCCGGCGTCGCCAGGACGCGCCCCAGTTCGTTCACCGCGAGCGGCCGCCCGGCGACGAACAGCAGACACTCGACCAAAGCCGCCAAGCCGAGCGCTGGCGCTTGCGTATCGTCCTGGTCGGTAGACACGTCGTTTACAGCCACCTGTCGGGGTGCTACTCCGGCGCCCGGTGTACTAACGCTGCGGCCGCGCGATCCAGATGTCGCCGAAGAGCGTCTCTTGCTGCACTGCTACCTCGCCAGTGTGCCAGAGGTCGAGCACGGCGAGGAAGGTCACCACCAGTTCGGCCGAGCCGGCGGATGGAGAAGTCAGATCGCCGAAAGCTATGCGGTCATTTGTGCGGAGCCGCCGGTGAATATCCTCGATGCGGCGACGCAAGGAAGGACGCCGCGGCAGTTGCGGCTCTTCCGTGGGGAGGTCGGCGGCGCGGGCCGCCAGCACCGCTTGGAGGGCCAGGGCCAGCTGCGCCGGTTCGGCCTGGGGTCCGGGAGATGGCGGCGGCAGCGGCAGCGCCGGTGGTGTGCTGCGCGAGAAGGCGTGCTCGCCGCTGGCCTGCCGCGCCGCCAGCACGCCGGCGGACCGCTGGGCGGCAGCGTAGAGGCGTAGCCGCGCGACCAGCTCGTCCTCCGATTCCGTCTCGTCCCCCTCGGTGTGGGCCGGCTGCTCGCGCGGCACAAGCGCCCGTGACTTCAGGACAAGCAGGTGGGCGGCCACCGCGAGGAAGCCGGCGATGGCCTCCACGTCCAGCTCACGCAATGCCTGCACGTGCGCCAGATATTGGTCGGTCACTTGGACGAGGGCCAGCTCCGTGATCGCCAGGTCTCCCTCGCGCAGCAACCCGAGCAGTAGCTCCAGCGGCCCGTCGAAGGTCGGCAGGTGAACGTCGAACGGCGGCAAGCGCACGAACGGGAAGCCCGGCAGAACCGATGCAGCGGTCGTAGGCGCCCGCGGTGGGGGCGCTTGGTTTCCGGGTGCTTCAGCAGCCATGGCCAATTGTGCCGGTTCTCGGCCCTACTCCTGCGCGTCGGCCGCTTGCAATGCCTGCACCAGCACGTCCCCGCTGCGCTGTGCCGCTGCCGGACTGTGGTGCCGGGCGATTGCGGTCACCACCCGATCATTGCACCCGGCGGCACGAGCCAGGGCTGCTCCCAGCCGCGCGTGCTCGCGCAACGCATAGAAAGGGTAGCGGACATCGTGCGGACTCACCGGCGCCAGCCGGCGCAGCACCCCCGGCGCGAAGTCTTGCAGTAGCACGTAGGCGACGCGGTGCCAGAGCCGCGTGCCCGCCTTCCCGGCGTCGTGCAGGAGCGCCGCGACCGCGACGTCGGGATCGTCTGCGGTGTTGGGATGATCGCGGAGGATCACTCGGTATACGGCAACGGCGTGGACTTGGTCTCGGGGCAGCAGCGCCGCGAAGAGGGTGTACTGCGGCTGGCTCAACTGCGCCCGGACCAAGGCGCGGTCGGCAGCGGGGAGTTCCGCGCCGAGACTGCGCCACCACTGACGGCTACGATAGCAAAACTGCACGCAAGCCCTGTTCCCACAACGCGATGATCTGCTGGATCACGTCCATCAGCGGCGACATCAGTGTCCAGAAGAGATTGATCGGCAGTAGCCAGTTCAGCGCCAATATCGCCAGGAGAATACCGGGTCCATACTGCCGCAGCCGCTCCAACTGCTCCGCCAGCTCGCCGGGGAGCACGCCCAGCAGCGCTCCGAACCCGTCGAGCGGTGGGATAGGCAGGAAGTTGAAGGCCGTCAGAACAACACTGATGAGAATGATAATCCTCGCCGCGTCGAGCCAAGTACCGCGAATATCTGTGCCAAGCACGGCCGCGATCACCAGCACGCTCACGACGAGGAGGGCGGTGGCCAGATTGGCCAGCGGACCGGCCGCCGAGACCAGCGCCGCCCCTTGCCGACCGTGACGCAGACGGCTCTCATCCACCGGCACCGGCTTTCCCCAGCCAAAGCCCACCACGACGAGGAAGATCGTGCCGAGCACGTCAAGGTGCCGCAGCGGGTTGAGCGTCATCCGCCCCATGAGACGGGCAGTAGGGTCGCCGAGCCAGTTGGCGGTAGCGGCGTGCGACGCCTCGTGGACCGAGATGGCCACGACGAAGGCCGCCATGATGATGAGCGTCTCGAGAGGATCGCGGAAGTTGAGCAGCACTAGGGGAACACTCGCTCACACTGCAAGGATTGGCTTGCATGGACGCCAGCACAGCAGGCAGAGAGCCGCAGCCCCCGCCACCGGCGCACCCGCCTACTACCAGTGTACCGCCTCCCCAGCCCCCAGTGCCATCGGCTCGTCCGCCTTCACCACCGTCCGTCATTGCGGCGCAAGCCGCAATCCAGACCGACCGGGAGGCGCCCCTCCGGCCCCTCTATCCCGCCGGCGCCGTCGAAGCGCGCTCGACCAGGATTCCCGGCAGTAGGTAGTTCAGAGGTGATGTAGCCGTCCCGTCTACGGCCGCCAAGAGATACTCCACGCCGCGCCGACCCATCTCTTCCTTGGCAAAGGTCACGATGGTAATCGGTGGGTCCATGTAGGCGGCGGCCTCGGGCGCATTCAACTGGACGAACGAGGTGCCCACCAGGGAGATGTCACCGGGAATCCGCACTCCGGCCGCCCGGAATACCGACAGCGCCCCCATCAGCTGCGACAGGTTCTGCATGTAGAGCGCCGGGACGAGGCGCTCCCGCTCCAGGAGCGTCTGCGCGATCTCGCGGCCCCCGGCAACGGACTTATCCGCGAAGAGCATGTCGTCTCCGGCGACCTGCTGCCCGGCCGCCAAGGTGGCCTCCAGGAAGCCCCGTGCCCGGAACGCATGGTAGGCGCTGAGAGCACCCCGCGATCCCGGCAGCCCGACGGCCAGCTCGGTGTGCCCCAGCGAGAGCAGGTGCTCGGCGGCGGTGCGTCCGATGTCATGGTTGTCGGGGGCAATGTAGTTGCACCCCTCGACAATCCGCTCGCACACGACCGAGGGCCGGGCAGCGCCGCGCAAGTAGTCTAGGTCGGTGCCCTCCGGGCCAAAGGTGAGCAGCGCGTCAACATCCGTCGCCGCCTCGGCGACCGCCGCCAAGCCACCGGCCGGAAAGGTATGGAGCGAGAGCCGATGCGTGGTGCCGGCCAGCGCCGCTTGGGCATGGAACAGCGCCACGACGTAGGCTCCAGGATCGAAGTCATCGCGGCGGAACACGCCAATGTGCGTCATCGGTCTGCTTGTCCTTCCTCGCTGGCTGCCGACCAGCGGTACGAGTAGAGGCTGGAGTTGCGGAGGTGGAACTGTAAGTGTACCTCGCCGCCGACCTGCGCCGGCACCACGTCGCCCCCACGCCAGCTTACGGCCACGGCTACGCCATCGTCCGCGGACAGTCGGCAATCGTCCGCGCTAAATCCCTCAATCACGCCGCCTCCCGGCGTGAGCACCGCGACCCGGGTATCCCCGGTTTCGGCGTCCACGTTGATCGTCAGCCGTCGCGGAACCGTCGCATCCAGCGCGGCGGTGAGCAGATAGCCGGGGTCCATGCGTCCTTCAATCGAGACAAACCCGTCGCGGCGGATCGAGGCCACGCCCATCGCCCGTCGGTGCTTGCCTTTCGAGCCATGGTGCGTGCCAGCCCCGCCATACCAGAAGCGCAGCCGGTCGCCTACCGGCTCCGGGTCGTTGTTGGTGACGTAGACCCAGTGGGAGTCCCAAGCCCCTTCCCCGCCGCGCGCCAGCACCGGATCGCGGTGTCCCACCCGCTGCCAATGCACGCCGTCGCGGCTCCAGCAGAGTTGCGTATCCAGGCGCTCGACGGCCCGGTGGTAGACCTCGAGGAAGCCGATGAACCCCGCGCCGTAGCGGACGGGGAGCATCCCGTAGAACTCGGTGTTGGGGCGGTCGTGCTCGTCGGTCCGCAGGAGCCAGGCCTCCGCCTGCCAGGTGCGGAAGTCGGTGCTCGTCCAGAGCGCCAGATCGCGCTGCCGCATGACCCCTTGGGCGCTGGGCCGCCGGGTCGTGAGCAGCCAACGTCGGCCAACCGGGTCGTAGGCTGTGGCGTTGCGGTCGCCGGCCCACACAACGGGCCGCTCGCTCACCGTCCAGTGGATACCGTCGGGCGAGGTCGCGCGATGAATCCCGCTGGTCCGGCCGCGCTGATCCAGCTCCGGTGGATCGTAGGTCTGCGCGGTGCGCCCGGTGCTCTGGTAGAGCGTGGCAACATAGCGCTCTTCGGCGCCGGGGACATCGAGGTAGGGCATGAGCAGCCGCGCGCCGGTCTCGTGCGGCACGTTGATGACGTTGGTCGGGGTACCGTCGGGCAGGCGCACGAAGCCGTGGTCCGGCTTCTCCCACGCGATGCCATCGCGCGAGATCGCCAGGCAGTTGGCCCGGCTCGCCGGCCACGCCCGGCCGTTGATCGCGGCCAGATACCAGCACTTGTAGCGGTCGTCCGCAGGATCGTGGAGCACCTTGCTGGCCTGGATGTGGTGCCATTCCCACGGCTGATCGGCCGGTAGGACCGGCTCCGGCGCGTCGCGGCGCAGTTGATTGATGAGGCGCGTGACGCCAACTAGCGAGTCGATCTCGTCATCAGCAAAAAACAGGTGTAGGTCGGGATCGGCCAAGCTCGTATCCGCAGACATACCTACGCTCCTCGAAATGATCGGCCCCCGTCCCCGTCCCTTCCCCCGTTGCGACAGGGGAAGGGTGTTACGGTCCCCTCCCCTGTGCGTCAGCACGGGGGAGGGTCAGGGTGGGGGCCTAGCCCTCTCCCCTCGCCCGCCTACGGGAGATCGGCAGCAAAATCTCGCCACAAGGCCTCCAGCAGATCGCGGTCAATCGCCTCCGGCAGCTTTGCCAGGTGGTGCCGCACGTGGAGCGCAAACGTCTCCCCGGCGGCAAAGGTCCGTGTGCCCGGATAGCCGGTGTAGTCCATCGCGATACCGTTCCCACCGGAGGCCAGCGCCGCCGTGGTGGCCGGCTCGGTGAACACGATATGGCGCCATCCCTGCGCGGTGGGATGTCCGACAAGCACCGGATGGTGCCAGGTATCGGCCACCCGACCGCCACCGCGTGGCGCATGGGGAATAACGCCGGACCGCTCGAACGCCGACCCCGGCGCGACGATGTACGCATCCACGTGCCGGCCGCCCAGGCTGCGAAACGTCTTGAATTGCCCGTTCTGGGCCCAATAGAACTGGCTCTTGTCTCTGTTCGGCTCGGTGTAGCAGGCGAAAAACTGACCATAGTCGATCAGCGCCGTCGGCAAGCGATTGGTAACTGTCTGCCGGCAGTCATAGGTGAGCACGTCGTCGCGCTCTTGCGTGCGAAACCACCACTCCTGGACCGTCTCGATCCCGTCGCACGTATAGGCGCTGCTGATACGCACGCCGTCCGGCAACTCTGCAAAGCCGGACGTTGCCGGCACAAACCGCGGGCGTTTCTCGTCCCCGTAGCCGTGATCCTGCCACCATTGCCACTCGCGGCAATCCCACGAGGCGTCCTCCAGCACGAATTCGGTCTCATCGCCCGCAATGACACAGCTGGCGATGCCGGTGTGGGTATGGCCGGCGGTACGCACCTTGATGGTAGCCAAGCGCCGCCCGTCTCGATGCCGCAAGCCAACGTCGCAGAACGACTGCCCCTGCTCATCACGGTAAATACCACTGCTCTCCTCACTCATCACCCAATACCCTGCCTCTACTCGCAACCGTTCCGCACCGCTGGCCGCAACGCACGGCACCACCTGATGCTAACAAGTGGTGCAGCGGCTTGCCCCGGCACTGCTTTCGACGCCACAATACACCGTAATGAGCCGCCCGCTGACAGACGGTGCGGTGGCACGATGCTGCCGCCCGCGAATCTGGTGAGGAGTGCCTACGACCGATGATCGCTGTACCGCCGACGCTGGCCCCATTCGAGTCCGATTTCCCGGTCCGGGCCGTGACGCATGGCCCCAAGCACCACTTCTTCGGGTACTACGACAAAACCTGCTGGGACGGCAGCGGCCGCTCCCTGCTCTGCCTGGAAGTGGACTTCATTGACCGGCCGCCAACCGCGGCCGACAGCGCCACCGTGGGCGTCGTTGACCTCGCCGGAGACGGCCGGTTCCGGCCCCTCGGCCGCACGCGCGCGTGGTGCTGGCAGCAGAGCACGATGCTCCACTGGCTCCCCGTGCCGCACGCCACCGGACACGTCGCCGCCCGCAACCCGCAGCCGGAGACTCCGTACATCATCCACAATGATCGCCTAGCGCCAGGCGAGGCGCCGGAGCGGCCGAGTGCGCGCGGCTGGGACGATCCGGCGGCCGGTGATGCTCGCTTTGTCGCCGTGGTGCGGGACGCGCTGACCGGGGCAGTCGTCCGCACGCTCCCGCGCCCGATCTACGCCCTCAGCCGCGATGGCCGGCAGGCGGTGACGCTGAACTTCGCCCGCTTGCAGCACCAGCGGCCCGGCTACGGCTACCCTGGCGTCCCCGATCCTTGGCGCGATGTGCCGGAGCCGGAGGACGACGGCATCTACTGGCTCGATGTCGAGACGGGTGGGCACCGCCTGATTCTCTCGCTCGCGCAGGTCGCTAACCTAGAGCGCCGCGCGAATTTTGACGGCGCCGTCCACCGCTTCAACCACCTCCAGTTCGCGCCCGACGACCGGCGGTTCGTGTTCCTGCACCGTTGGCAGACCAGCCCGGATGCGCCCCGACACCACCGCATGATGACTGCCCGGCCTGATGGGAGTGAGGTGGCGATTGTCGCCTGGCACGGCGGGGTATCGCACTTCGATTGGCGCGACCCGGACCACATCCTGGCGTGGGGGTCCCATCGCGGCATTGGCGACCGCTATTTCGTGTTCCAGGACCGCGTTGACCACCAAGTCACGGTGCTCGGCGAGGGTATCCTGACCGAGGACGGCCACTGTAGCTACTCACCCGACGGCCGTTGGCTGCTCACCGACACCTACCCCGTGGCCGAGCCATATCGCACCCTGATCCTGTACGACCTGCAAGCAGACCGGCGGGTGGATATTGGGCGGTTCTATTCGCCCCCGGAGATTACCGGCGAAATCCGCTGCGACCTCCACCCCCGCTGGAACCGCGACGGCACGCAGATTTGCTTTGACTCGGTCCACGAGGGCCACCGCCAACTCTACATCGTTGACGTTGGGCAGTTGGTGGGTGGTGGGTAGGCCTCCCTATGGTCCCCCCGTCCCGACGGGGGGCCAGCGCGGGGCCGTGTGCGCTTGTGCAATGCGGCCCGGCGCAGTATGCTGGACCGGCGCCTCCTGGCGAGGGACGGCCACGAAAGGACGAACGGAGAGCCATGAACGCAACCAGTCCTGCCGCCGGACACAGTATTGCGCTGTTCGCGGCGCTCGATACCAAGTCGGACGAGGCCCGGCTCGTGCGCGACATCATCGTCGCGCGTGGTCACCGGGCGGTCGTGGTCAATACCGGTGTGGTCGGCGAGCCGGGGCTGGCGCCCGACGTTGACGCGGCCGCCGTCGCCGAGGCGGGGCGCACCTCGCTGGCGGCCCTGCGCGACCGGGCTGACCGTGGCGAGGCGATTGCGGCCATGGCGCGCGGCGCTGCCGTCATCGCCGGCCAGCTCCGGGCCGCTGGTCGGCTCGATGGCGTCATCGGGCTGGGCGGCTCGGCGGGCACCGCCGTCGGATCGGCGGCGATGCGCGCGTTGCCCGTCGGGGTGCCCAAGGTGTTGGCCTCGACCGTGGCCTCGGGCAACGTCGCGCCCTACGTCGGCACCAAAGACGTGGCCATGCTGTATTCCGTGGTGGACATCGCCGGCCTCAACCGCCTCTCGCGCGCCGTGTTGACCAACGCCGCCGGTGCCGTCTGTGGTGCCGTCGAAGCGGCCGCGCAGCACGCACACCAAGCCGACGCCGCTGAGCAGCCGCTGCTGGCGGCGAGCATGTTCGGCAACACCACCGAGCTAGTAGACACCGCGCGCGCCGTCCTCGAGCAGCAGGGCTACGAGGTCTTGGTGTTCCACGCTACGGGCAGCGGCGGTCAGACGATGGAGGGACTTATCCGCGACGGCTTTATCGCCGGTGTCTACGACGTGACGACGACCGAATGGGCCGATCAGCTGTGTGGCGGGGTGTTCTCCGCCGGCCCGACCCGCCTCGATGCCGCCGGCGAGCGCGGCATTCCCCAGGTGATTGCGCCGGGCTGCCTGGACATGGTCAACTTCGGCAATGAAGCGACTGTCCCGGCACAGTACAAAGACGATCCGGCACGCAAGTTCTATGTGTGGAACCCGGAAGTAACGCTGATGCGGACGACTATTGAGGAGAACGCCGAGCTTGGCCGGATCGTGGCCGAGAAGGCCAACGCCGCACAGGGGCCGGTGGAGGTCTTCCTGCCCCTACAAGGTATCTCTATCGTGGATAGCGTGACCGACGAGGGGCCGCAGCCCTTCTGGTGGCCGGAAGCGGATCGGGCGCTGTTCGACGCCATCAAGCGACACATCCGCCCCGACATTCCCGTCCACGAGCTAGACGCCAATATCAACGACTCGGCCTTCGCCCAGGCGACAACCGATGCGCTCCTGAAAATGCTGGGGTGGGCGTAGTAGGGAGATCGGCCCCCCTATGGTCCCCCCGCTGCGGCGGGGGGACGGGATTTTGCCCTGTCCAGCGCCCCAGCACGGCGAGGGGCCGGCGTGTTCCCTCCCCCGTCGGGACGGGGGAGGCTAGGGAGGGGGCCAGAAGGAGAACACCATGCGTTACACGCGCGAGCAGGTACTCGAACGACTCCGCGCCCAGACGGCGCAGGGCAAGCCTATCGTGGGCGCCGGCGCCGGGACCGGCATTTCGGCCAAGTTTGCGGAGGCCGGCGGCGCCGACCTCATCATCATCTACAACTCGGGGCGCTACCGCATGGCCGGGCACGGCTCCCTCTCGGGGCTGTTGTCCTTTGGCGACGCCAACCAGATCGTCTATGAGATGGGCGAGCGCGAGGTCTTGCCTATCGTCAACGAGGTCCCGGTCATCGCCGGCGTCAACGGTACCGACCCGCTGCGGCAAATGCCGCACTTCCTCCGGCAACTCGACGCCTTGGGCTTCTCCGGCATCAATAACTTCCCGACCGTCGGCCTGATTGACGGGCGCTTCCGCGCCGAGTTGGAGGCGACCAATCTCGGCTTCTATCGGGAAGTGGAGATGATCCGCACCGCTCACGACATCGGCTTCTTCACCATCGTCTACGTCTTCACCCCGGAAGAGAGCGAGCAGATGGCCCGCGCTGGCGCCGACTGCATCATCGCGCACATGGGCCTGACGGTCGGCGGTACCATCGGCTTGGAGCGCGAGGGCGGCGTGGCGATGCAGCTGGAGGATGCCCCGGCCAGGGTGCAGACGATAGGCGAGGCCGCCTGGTCCGTCAATCAAGAGGTCATCCTGGTCTCGCACGGCGGCCCGATTGCCACCCCCGAGGATGCCCGCTACGTGCAGGAGCGCTCGGACGCCGTCGGCTTCATCGGCGCCAGCTCGATGGAGCGCCTGCCGGTCGAGGTAGCCATCACCGACACCGTGCGCCAGTTCAAGGACACCCCCCTGCGGAAGCGGTAGTGGTCTGGCCCCCACCCTAACCCTCCCCCGCCCCGACGGGGGAGGGAATACGCCGTCCCCCCGCCGCAGCGGGGGGACCATAGGGGGGCCGGCCCCATCATTCCGGCGTAGGGCGGAAACCGGAAAATGGTAGGCTGGACTCCGGCTTTCGCCGGAGTGACGATATGGGCAGTGCGGAGCGGTCCGCGGGGCGTCGTGGCGGTACGGTACACGCTGCGGACCGGCAGGCGGCGCCAGTGTACCAGGACGACTCGGCGCGCCGGCTGCGCTTGACCCTCGTTCAGGGCGAGCTTGAGGGCGCCGATCTGCAGGTCCTCGCCCGTGCCGAGCAGCGTTTTGGCGCGCAGATCCGGGTCGCCGCTGCGATTATCGGCAGCAGTCACGTCATCCGCTACGCCGTGGGCGCGTGCGTGTGGCACGAGGTCTTCGCGTGTGTGCCACTCGATGCCGGACAGCAGCGGCTGTATACTGCCCCGGTGGCTACCCTCACCGAGCCGGTCGCGCTCACACCGGATGCCCGGACGCGCTACACCTTCTCCGCCACCCTCACCGACTGGTCGGCCGGTGCCGCCGCGCTCCGCCGGCTGGAACGGCAGGTCAAAACCGGGGACGGACTGGGGCTGATCTATCAGTTTCCGACCACGCCGCACTTGGACGACCCTCCGCAAACCATCGTCTCGGCGCGTCTCGCTACCCCGCAATCAATGGTTATAGTAGAGACGGCGCATTCGTATCCGAACGAGGGCGCCATCGTGCTGACCCGCGCCGCCACCTCCCGCACAGCAGTCGGAGAGAGCCGATGAGATCAATGGACCAGGACTACGACTACTACGGCGACTATGACGACCGGCAGGATCAGTCCACCGGCCCCTTGGGCCTGCCCTGGGTGGTCTGGATGGTCGCCGCCGGCGCGCTCTTGCTGTTCGTCCTGCTGATCGGCTGCCGCGATACGGCCAATCCCACCGGCGACATCGAAGGCCAAGTGCTGGGGATGCCCAGCACGACCGAGCAGCCGGTGGCGCTGGCGGGCGCGGCGGTGCTCATCGCCGGCAATCGCATCGAGTGCGGCACCCGCGCGGACAACTGCGTGGCCGAGACTGACGCGACCGGCACCTACCGCTTTGCCGACGTGCCCACCGGCAGCTACGGCCTGCTGTTTGTCTACGAAGATCCGACGTTCGCACAAGGCAAGCCGCTCGATAACCAGGGACGCGAGGTCACTGTCTCCAAGGATGAGATCGAGACAGTCAGCGTCGTGCTGCTGCCGGAAGGGATCACCCCGCCGCCCATCCCGGCCGACGTTTCCAGAGATACCGTGCCGCCCGGTGGCTATATCGGCGGCGGTGGCGGCATCACCAACAACCCCTTCTTCTGGCTTTGGCTCATGGATCGGCCCTACGCCTTCGGCTATTCCCGCCCGCCGGTGATTGACGCCCCCCGCAGCGGCGGCCCGGTGACCTCGCGAGCCGACCTCCCGTCAACGTCCGGCACCGGGCGGCAGTACACTCGCTATGGGCCGTCCGGCGCTGCCGGCACCAAGTCCACGCCGAAAGCCATCTCCGCGAAAGGCGTCACCCGACCGGGCGCCGCGGCGGTCAGCACCGGCAGCCGGACCACCACCACTGCGCGCGGCGTGACCCGACCCGGCGCCGCCGCCATCAATAGCAGCACGCGCTCGTCGTGGAACAATCAGGTCTCGCAGACGGTCCGCCCGCCGCCGCGCGTCAGTAACTTTTCGGTCCGCAGCGCCGGAACGACCTCGCGTGGTGGTGGGGTACGCATTGGCGGGAAGTAGCCGCGCTACCCCGCCACGCCCAAGTGCCGGGACCGGTCAGCGCGCTGGCCGAACGAGCGGGAGCGACATGGAGGAGAGCCATGACCGTGAATGAGTTGCTCGAGAGCGTTGCCCCCTTGTGGCAGAGCGTGGTCTTCGTGATCGTGGCGCTGGTCTTCATGTACCTGCTCAAGCTCTGGCACGACTGGCGCACGCCCTTTGACGCCGACCACGAGCTTGATGATCGGCGCAACCTAGCTGTAGGGCTACGCCGGGCCGGGCTATATGTGGCGGTGGCCATCGGAATGAGCGGGGCGCTCACCGGCCCCTCCCTGGGGTTCGTCAACGACTTGATCGAGTTTGCCATTGACGGCGTGCTGGTGGTGGTGCTGCTCAACGTGGCCCGGCTCGTCAGCGACATGCTGATGGTGCGGAAGGTGGGGCACGACGACGCGGTGGCGCAGGGCAATGTAGCAGTGGGGCTGGTCGAGGCCGGCGCCTATATCGCTGCCGGCTTGATCCTCTACGGCTCCTTCACCGGCGAGGGCGGGGACCTCTGGAACCCCATCGTCTTCTTTGTCTTGGGCCAGGCCGTGCTGCTGATCCTCTATGAGCTGTATCAGTGGATTACGCCGTTCCACGTCACCGAGGAGATCGAAAAGGGCAACGCGGCCGCCGGGCTGGCCGTGGGCGGCATTCTGACGGCGCAGGGGGTAATCCTCAGCGCCAGCATTGCCGGCCCCTTCGTGAGCTGGACCGCCGATCTGGTCTCGTTTGCCATCAGCGCGCTCACCGGCATTATCTTGCTCTTGGTCTGCCGCAAGGTGATTGACTGGCTCTTCCTCCCCCGCACCACGCTCCAAATCGAGATTGAGCGCGACCGCAACGTCGCTGCGATTGCCCTCACCGCAGCCACGATCATTGCCGTTGCCATCGTTATCAGCGCGGTGCTCTAGGGCACGGCCGTCGTCGGTCAGCAGTGAGGAAAGCGCCGGCATGGCACAGGCTCCGGGGCAGGACACGCGCCGGACCGCTCCGGCAGCACCGCCCGGTGGCTGGTCCGCTCACCTCCCGACCGTTCTGCTCGCCTCCTGCATGTTCTTCACCGGCGCCGCCGGTCTTGTCAGCGAATACGTCCTCAGCACGGTTAGCACCTACATTCTCGGCAACTCCATCGAGCAGTTCAGCGTGATTATCGCGCTGATGCTCCTGATGATGGGGCTGGCCGGCTATCTCCAGCGCTACCTGAGCGACCGGCAACTGCTCGACAAGTTCATCCTCGTGGAGTGCGGCTTGGCGCTGCTCGCCGGGTTCGCGCCGCTCGCCATCTATGCATCGTTCGGCTATCTGCCCTCCCATTTTCGGTTGATCCAATACTTCTTCGTCATCTCCATCGGCTTGCTGATCGGGTTCGAGATTCCGCTGGTGCTACGGATCAACCAGCAGTACGTCAAAACCCTCGGCGCCAACCTGGCCACGACCTACGCCTTCGACTACGTGGGCGCTTTTGTCGGCGCATTGATCTGGGCCTATGTGCTGCTCCGCATCTTTCCGATTACCGAGATTAGCTTCCTCGTCGCCGGCGTCAACTTCGCCATTGCCGCCGTGACGTTCACCTACTTTCTCTCCCGCGGCCTCATCGCCGCGCGATGGCTGACCATCCTGGCCGTGCTCGTCACCCTCGCCGCCCTGATCTACGGCTACACGCACAATCGGGACTGGAGCCGGCTGCTCGAGCAGCGCTTCTACCGCGATCCGGTCGTCTTTTCCGAGCTGACCCGGTATCAGCAGTTGGTCCTCACACACAGCCGACCGGCGAACGACTATCGGTTCTACATCAACGGCAATCTGCAATTCTCCAGCGTGGACGAGGCGATCTACCACGAGCACCTGGTCCACCCGGTCATGGCGCTGGCCCCGGAGCGCCGCCGCGTGCTCGTGCTCGGCGGCGGTGACGGGCTGGCGCTCCGCGAGCTACTGAAGTATCCGCAGGTCGAGACGGTGACGCTGGTGGACATAGACCCGGCGGTCATCCGCGTGGCAGCGACCCATCCGGTGTTCACCATGCTCAATGAAAACGCCTTTGCCGACGCGCGGGTGTCGGCCCGGCCCTCGCCCGGCGTCGTCGCCAGCGGCGAACGCGCCCAGCTGCACCAGACGCCGCAGCAACAATACGCGCGCGGCACCGCGCCCTCGGAGCCGGTGGGGCGCGTCGAGGTCTTCACGATTGACGCCGACCGCTTCCTAGACGAGGTCCGAGGCGTCTGGAACGCAGTGGTAATTGACCTGCCGGACCCCAGTTCCATCGAGCTGGCCAAGCTCTATAGCCGGGAGTTCTACCGGAAGGTGCGCCGGGTGCTGGCACCGGGCGGCATGGTCGCGTTGCAAGCCACCTCGCCGTACCACGCGCAGGAGTCGTTCTTGGCCATCAACCGCACGCTCCAAGCGGCCGGCTTCCAGACGCTGCCTTACCACGACAACGTACCTAGCTTTGGCGATTGGGGGTGGATTCTGGCCTGGTATGATACCCCCGAAATGGAGATTAGAGAGAGGCTGGCAAGTCTGCGTGCCTTGCCGGTGCCGACCCGCTACCTCACCCCGGAGGTCGTGCGGCAGGCACTCGTCTTCGGCAAAGGGCGGCTCGAAAGCGAGCATACGGACATCAGCACCCTCATGGCGCCGCGCGTGCTGGACTATTATCGCTACGAGAGTTGGCGCGGGGAGCGCCGCGTGCCATGACCTTCATCCTGCGCTTTCTGCATCTTCGGCGCTTCGTGAACGAGCACCGGCCCCTGACCGTGCTGCTGTATGGCGTTGCGCTGGCGCTGCTGATCTCGATTGCGTTCGTGGTCTCCTTCAAGTATCTCGAAGACGTGTCCTGGGAGGAGGCCGTCTGGCAAGCGTGGCAGGCCAATACCACGGTGGGCTACGGCAGCCGTCCGGCGGAGTCGACCTGGGGCCGGATGGCAACGATGGTGCTCGGTACGATTGGCATTGCTTTCGTCGGCGCAACGATTACGGCCGTCTTCGACTATCGTACCGACCAGCGTCAGCGGAGGAGAATAGGCCTGATGAACAACCCTTATCGGGACGGCTACGTCGTGTTCAATTTTCCCGGTCTGGCGCGGTTCATGGCGCTGGTGCGGGAGCTACGCCATGTCGAGGAGGACGTTGGTATCTGCGTGGTGGACGGGCGACTGGAGGAGCTACCCGATAGCATCGCCGCCCTGCCGTCCATCCATTTTGTGCGCGGCTCCATTCTCGATAGAGACACCTATGAGCGCGCTGGTCTGAAAAACAACCGCGTGGTGATCGTCTTCCCGATTGATCTCTCGGTGCCCGATTCGGATGCCACAACCAAGACGGTAGTGGACTTGGTCGAGCGGTTCGTGCCGGCGGACACGCGCGTGATCTACGTCCTGGTTGACCCGGAGAACGAGTGGATGTTCGCGGATTCGCGCTCCACGTCCGTCCTGGAGACGCTGGAGGTCCTCGCCGTCGTCCAAGAATGCCAGGACCCGTACAGCGCGCCCGCCATCCAGCGCCTCATGCACAATACCGAGGGCGCCAGCCTCGATACCGTGCAACCCCAGCAGATCGTCGGCTGGACCTGGCGTGACCTGCAAGTCCGGAGCGCCTTGACGGCGGAGCGGTTGCAGGTACAGGTCAACCCGCTGTCCATCATCAAGAACGGCGCACCCGACAACTGCCCGGCAGCACAGACGGTGATCGAGGCCAATGACCTGCTGTGCGTGATTAACCAACTGGGTAGCCTGGACTGGGAGCAGTTCGAGCAGGAGCTTGTCCGCGCGAGGGACGGCGGCTCCTCGTAAGCGCCGCGGCGGGTGTACCGGCACCCCTATGGCCCCCCCGCTGCGGCCGGGGGACGATGACACGGGTGGCCGCTGCGGCAGCGGGGCGGTTGTTCCCTCCCCTGTCGCAACGGGGGAGGGTCAGGGTGGGGGCCAAGCCTCCCCCTCCCCCAACACTCCCAGCACCGTGACCCGCAAAGTCCCCAGCCACGCATCGCGCTCGACGACCGCGCGCACGCCGAAGGCTCGCGCCAGGTTGGCCGGTGTCAGCACCGCAGCAACCGTGCCGGCCGCGAGTACCCGCCCCTCATGCAGCAGCACCAGCCGGTCGCAGTAGCGTGCCGCCAGCGTCAGGTCGTGGATGGCGCCTACCGCCGTCAGTCCTTGATCCACGAGGTCACGGACCAGCCCCAGTAGCTGGAGTTGATGATGCACGTCCAGGTTGGCGGTCGGTTCGTCTAGCAGCAGCAGCCGCGGCTCCTGCGCCAGGGCACGCGCCACCACCACCCGCTGCCGTTCGCCGCCGGATAGCTCGGTGATGAGCCGCGTGGCGAACGGCTGGATCGCGGTGCGCTGCATCGCCGCCTGAGCCAGCGCGCGGTCCTGCTGTGTCTCGACCTGAAAGCGGCGCAGGTGGGGATTGCGCCCCATCAGCACGACTTCCAGGCAGGTGAATCCGAAGTCCAGCACCGTCGTCTGGGGCACCAGCGCCACTTGCTGGGCAATCCGCCGCGCCGACTGGTGCGCCAGGTCCTGACGGTCCAGGTAGACCTTGCCGGCGCTCGGTGTCACCAGCTTACTGAGCGTCCGTAACAAGGTCGTCTTGCCGGCGCCGTTCGGCCCGATCAGCCCGACAAACTCCCCGGGCCTGGCCCGGAAGTCTACCGCCTCAACCAGCGCTTGGCCCTCGATCTCGTAAGCCACTTGGTGCGCGGCGATCTCTGCGCCTCCGACACCGTTTGGCGCCGCCGTCCCGTTGGTCAGTTCGGCAGGGGCGGCTGGGCGCGAGCGAAGCGGCGGCAAGATGGTCATAGCGTCGTACTCCGTCGCTTGTTGCGATACAGCAGGAACAGGAAGAAGGGCGCCCCCAGAAAGGCCGTGACCAGGCTCACGCGCAGCTCCTGGGGCCGGAATAGCATCCGCGACACGAAATCGGCCCAGATCAGAAAAGTGGCGCCACCCAGGATACTGGCCGGAAACAGCAGCCTGTGATCCGGCCCCACGAGCAGGCGCAGAACATGGGGCACAATCAGCCCGACAAAGCCGATGACGCCGCTCACGGCCACGCCGACAGCGGTCACGAGCGACGACAGACCGAGCAAGATCAGGCGCGTGCGGACGACGTTGACGCCCAGACTGCGGGCCGAGTCTTCACCGAGGAGCATGATGTTGAGGTCGCGGGCAAAGACGCATAGCAGGCCGATTCCCACCAGGATGGGCGGCGCGATCAGCTGCACGTGGGTCCAGCTACGGGCCGTCAGGCTGCCGGTAAGCCAGAAAATGATCTCGCGCAGAGCATTGGCATCGGCCAAGAGCGTGAGGATGGCCGAGATGATAGCCGAGACGAAGGCGCTGATCGCCGCCCCGGCCAGAATCATCGTCGCCAGCGGTGCAACGCCGCGCGTCACCGAGATTCCATAGACGAGCAGCGCGACGGCCAGTGCCCCGACGAACGCCAGGCCGGGCAGTGCTAGATAGTGCAGTTGGTGGAGGCCGAGGTAGATGGCCAGCACCGCGCCGAGCGCCCCGCCGGTAGAGACGCCGATGATGCCGGGGTCGGCCAGCGGGTTGCGGAACAGCCCTTGCATCGCCGTCCCGGCGGCGGCTAGGGCGGCGCCGACCAGCGCCGCGACCACCACGCGGGGCAGTCGAATCTGCCCGATAATCTGGGTTTGGGCCTCCGTCGTTGGTACGCCGGTCTCGATGCCGACGTGACGCAGCAAGACGGAGGCCGAAACGTCGAGCGGCACCGCGACCGCCCCCAGCGCCGTGGTCACGACCAACGCCAGCGCCAGCAAGGCGAGGAGCGCCCCCACCACCAGTGCCAGCCGCACCGGCAGGGGAATACGCACGTCGGTAGGCAGCCGCCATACTGTTCTGGCCGCTGCCAGCGCTTGCGTCGCCATCACTATCTACTCACTATGCTGTGGGCCGGAGGCCCAGGGTAGGGGCACGGCATGCCGTGCCCCTACTACGGCGCCCGTCCCCCTGCGTAGCGGGGGGACCATAGGGGGGCCAGTGGTGAGGTCACAAGTGTCGCACCAAGTCAGGGTGCAGCACCTGCGCCATGTCGTAGACGGCCTCGGCGATGAACTGCGACACGGCCGTCATATGCTTGGCCGGGATGACGTAGGTCTGCTTGTTCTTCACCGAGTTGACCGTGGCGAGCGCCGGATGGCCGACGAACTCCTCCTGCCACCGCGGCTGGTTGTCGGGAGTGTACTCGTCCATGATGATGACGTCGGGATTAAGCTCGACGACCTTCTCCAGCGAGATACTGCCGAACGGGCCAATCCCGGCCTCTGCCGCCACGTTGATCCCGCCGGCCCGCTTGATGATGTCGGACCCGGTGGAGCCGATGCCCGCCGTGGTGCCGAACGAGCTATAGAACAGGACCCGTGGCTTGTCGGTGGCTTGTGCCACGGCCGCCTCGACCTCCTGGAGGCGTGCCTCCATCTGCGCGACGAGTGTCTCTCCCCGCGTCTCCTCGCCCACCACCTCGGCAACGAACCGGATGTTGTCCTTGATCCGGTCCACCGAATCGAAGAGCCGCATGGTAATCACGCGATACCCGAGGTCCTTGAGCAGCTTGACGCTGTCCGGATTCGTATAGGTCGCAGCAAACACGAGGTCGGGCTGGAGCGCGGCGATCTGCTCGGGATCCGTGCCGACCGTCGTCACCCCCTGCGCCTGCTCGGCGACGTTGGTCCAGATCGAGTTCGCAGCCAAGTACGTGACCGCCGCAATACGGTCACGGTCCACCAGCGAGAGCAGAATCTCGTCGGCGCCCAGCATCAGCGAGACAATCCGCTGCGGCCGCTCGCTGATGTAATGCGCTTGACCCGTCGCATCGACGACGGTCCGCGGGAACGTGCCGGCCTCCACCGTGACCGGCGCCTCGGCGGGGAGCAGGGCGGCCTGGTCATCCAACGGCTGCGCGGCGTAGCCGGGGATGGCGCCGGCTTCACGCGCCAGTTGGCTCCCCCAGTTGACGGTTACTTCGCCCTGCTGCGCCCAAGGCGTCGTGACTTTCCATAGCTGCAACACGGCCCGCTGGGTACGCAAGGCCACGACGGTACCCTGGTCCACCACGCGACTCGTCGGCAAGCCGAACGCCACCAAAGCGCTGGGCTGGCCGGACCAATACGCCGCGCTGAGGCCCGGGTTGTCTGCCAAGACGCTGAGACGATTCTGGACGATCTCCCACTCGGTCAGGCCGGCCTCTTCCGGCCAGGCGTCGGGCTTGGGGATTTGTCGCGCCAGGAACAGGAACGTGTCGTAGCCCTCATCAGAGAGCCGGTCCATGACGTTGACAAAGTCCACGCGCTCGGCTTGGGGATTCCACTGCAACAGGAACTTCTCGGTGGCTTGCACCCAGAAGCCGTCTTGCCGGAAGCGGTTGGTGATGGGGTAGCCGAGCGCGGCCGGGCCGCCCCACCGCTGGTATTCGTCCCAGAACGGCACGTCGTCGTTGGTGGTGATGGCGAAGCCCAGTTGTGGATCGGGGACACCGCTGGCTTGGGTGTAGAAGCGACCGGCCGCAACCGGCCAATCGGGTGCCGACTGTGCCAGTAGTGGCGTTGCCATGGACGCCAACACCAGTGCCCACAGCGTCGAAATGATCGCTACGATGTGACGGAAGCTCTTGTTCATTCGGTGTGCTCTCCTTGCCTGTTTTGTGATCGTTGGTCCGCACTCTGGCCCCCACCATCGCCCTCCCCCGTCCCGACAGAGGAGGGAACACGTGCCACCCTCCCGCCGCAGCCGCCCACGCCGTCGTCCCCCCGTCGGAGCGGGGGGCCATAGGGGGGCCGGAACGTGACCGGGCGGCGACGGTTAGCAGTACCGGCGCCCAGAGTCGGCGGGGCGGCCTAGCGTTGGTGGGGAGTGAATCCGCCCGCCGGGTGGATTCACTGCGGCGGGCATGTGGAGAGAGGTAGCGCCTCTCGATGGAGCTTCATCATGGGGATGCCGTCTCCTTTCTCTCGAAGGTCTGGCACAACCCGGAGGCGGGTAATCTGGCTTGGCGCAATGCTCGACAGCCCTCCGGTAGGCTGTCGGCACTCGCGCCTCACAGTTGCGGGACAGCGCCGGTCTTGCACCGGACTTCCCCCGTATGCCCTCCGCGCTGCGACGGAAGGCCCTCCAGGCAGCTAGTGCAGTGAACGTGCAGCATCCCGTAGGATACCGTATCGGCGCGCGGCCGGCTAGGATGAGCGGGGTGGGCAGGTCCCCCTATGGTCCCCCCGTCCCGACGGGGGGACGGTATCTTCCCTCCCCTGGAGCTTGCTCCGGGGGAGGGTTAGGGAGGGGGCCAGGGGAGGATTCCCGTATGGAGAAGCGTACCTACCCCAGTCAGGAAGGGGGTTGGGGGTAGGTCTGGGCCTACTGCTCCACGGCGACGATGCGGGTTTCCCATTCCAGCAGGAATTGCCCACCCAGCGGACTCCACCGATCCTCCATCTCCTCAATGGCCACGGTGTAGGAGTCCCCCTCCGGGTCGTCGAGCGTCATGGCTTCGTTGACGCGGGCCGCATAGGCTCTGATCATGTCGTGGTAGTCGGTAGCGGAGTACGCGACGGGCACGCCGTGTACGTCCACCAGGCCACCGCGGCAGAGGACGACGAACTCGAAGACCCGCTTGCCGGCCGCCAGCGGCGACGTTGGAATGGGCGTCTTGACGTTTGTGCCGGTGTACCACACCTTCGGCAGCCAGGTTCGGAAGCTGTCCGGCTTGATGAAGAAGCCGAACGCTTCACCCAGATTGACGTTGAAGCTGCTCAACCGAATGTTGCAATCTACGCCTATTGTCGCCATGCGCTATGCACTCCCTCAATCGGTACCCGGCGCCCGCTACTCCGGGGTTGCCGCCACGCTACTCCGTGCGTCGGCCGGCGGCGGTTGCGTATCCGCGCGTCGGGTATACCGAGCCGCCGTGTTCTCCATGTGCGTATGCGCGTTGTATTTCGCCCGCAGGTCTTCCAGAATCTCTCCCAGACTGAGCGTGTAGGCCCGCAGCCGGTCCAGCTCCGCCGCCAAGTCCCGCCCGGTGGCGCCAAAGCCGACGCCTAGCTCTCCTTGCTCGGTGCCACTGTCGCCGCCGCCCAGCGGCAATGCTCCTGGCATCGCTCTCTCCTTTGCCGCCGATCCGCACCCGCCCGCGCCGCTGCCGCCCTCACTTCAGGCGTCGCAGCTTGACCTGCCAGCGATTGCCCGGCCCCGTCGCGCCTACACCCAAGCCGATGCGAATGCGATCCAGCACGCGGTACCGCTCTGCCCGCTGCACCGCCGCTGCCGTCGCCGTGGCCGTGCGTGCAATCAGGATCAGCCGCGCCGGGAAGCTGGTGCTACCCGGCAGCACCAAGAGGGCGTCCCACGGTTTGCGAGTGACCGCACCGGCGCGATTGGCAACGCCCGCCGGCACTTGGCCGAAGTCCTGCCAGAGGCAGTCCGTGATGGCCTGATACGTCACCGGCCCCGTACCGCTCACGAAGATCACCGTCTCGGTGCGACCCTCCCTGATCCTGACCCGGTTGGCCTCGATGTGTGCGACTTTGCGACTATCCAACGGCATCGCTCGCTGCTCCCTTTGTGATTCCGTCCGCATCGGCCCTTAATCTCTCCACGCGGACGCTGCGTTACGCGCTACGGCTCTCGGCCCGCAGCGGTGCGTGGCCACCGTGGCGCCGGGCGCGGCTCGCTCCACACCACGGTAGACGCCGCCTGCACCACCCGGCTGCGCTGCAAGTCGGCGAGCCGCGCCCGGAAAGTCGCCAGCGCGTGCTCGCCGCGCGCCCGCCATTCTGGCGCGATCATGCTGTCGTCAACTTGGGCAAACTGTGCCCCGTCCTGGTAGCGGAAGTTGTCGGCCGCCGGGGTCGAATAGGCCCACGCCGCGAACCCATAGGCACCGGTCAGCAGGAGTTCGTTGAGCTCCTCCGGCACGGTGGTACTCGTGGCGCCATCGAGACCGTCGAGCGTGTGGCCCTTGGCCCACTGCACCAAGACATCCTCCGCGGCCGACGGCGGCGCAGTGACCAGCAAGGTCACGCTCTGCTTATCCGATGCCAGCTCGAAGCGCCGCCACCGGCGCGGATACGCTCCCGTCGGCCACTCCACCGCCTCCACGTCCCAGAGGCCGCTCAGACCGGGGAGGTCAACGCGGCGGCTATCCGCGGTGGTACGCAACGTTGCCTCCTGCACATCAGGCAGCGCCCGCGAAAGCTCGGTGAGCGCTCGCGTGATAGCTCGGTCGAGGTCGGCGTCGGAAAAGCGCTCCTCAGCGCCGGTCGGATCGTTGAGGTCCAGACGAAGATCGGCCCGCAATGTCGTGAGCGTCGCCATACTGTCTCCCTCCTGCCCCGCGCCTCAGGTAGCGCCGTTGGCACGAGGCCGGTTCAACGAGCCATATCCACCACGCGCCAGCGGCCACAACGGGCGGTCGCCCCTTCATCACTCCGGCTTACGCCAGAGTCCAGCGGGGGGACGGCACGTTCCCTCCCCTGGAGTTGGCTCCGGGGGAGGGTTAGGGAGCTGACAAGGGCAGGTTTTTTGTAGGGGCGCAACATGTTGCGCCCACGCCCCCGTCATTCCGGCGGAAGCCGCCATCCAGGCTCCCAGCCACCGTTCGCCACACAGCGCCCGCTTCCCTGGAGGGCAGCGGCGGACCGGCGCCGCCAGCGCTCCCCTGCCCTGCCAGGGAAGGGGCCGGGGGGTAGGTCCACCCCCGGCCAGCGAGAAACCTACCCCTGTCAGGGGTTAGGGAGGGGGCCAATGCTAGTGGTCAGTGGCCGCGGGCTGGGCCATCCACCTACTCGAAGGCGAGGTGCGGGGCGGCACGCCGGAGCAGCGCCGCCCCCACTCCGGCCTGGCGCACCTCATCGAGCGCCCGGTAGGGGCCGTGGAGCGTGCGGTGCTCCACGATCTTGCGGGCGGAGACGATTCCGATGCCCGGCAAGGCTTCCAATTCGGCGATTGTCGCGGTATTGATATTGACCCGTCGTCCGTCCGCGGCCGCCGCCGCGCTTGGCGATCCTCCCGCGGCGGCCGGACTACGCGGTGCTGCGGCCGGCGGCAACGCTGGTGGCGGCGCTTGCCCGCCCTCCGGCGTACCGGGGCGCGTGGAGATATGGACGTGCATCTCGTCTTGCAAACGGACGGCGAGGTTGATCCGCAACGTATCCGCCTCCGGGTTCAAGCCGCCCGCCCGCGCCACCACGTCTACTACCCGATCACCCGGCGCAATCGGGTAGACCCCCGGTTGGGCGACCTCGCCGGTGACGTAGACCTTTGCGTCCTCATTCGGCGCCGGTGCCGACAGCACCTCGAAACCCGGCTGCTGACGACGCTGACAGCCCAGCGCCACCAGCAGGACGGCTAACATCGCCGCGAGCGCCACAGCGGCGGCCATGCGCCACCGCGTTGTCGGCGGCGCAGCTTCCGCGGCCGCCGCCTGTTGATCATTATTCATATCTCTTTACACTATACAATACCGTATATGGAGTGTGCAATATAGTGATCTCCGATGTAGATCGGACCCGGATTCCGGCGGCATGACCAAGGCCGGGGACGTGAGGTTGGCGTGGGCCAAGCCGTAGGGGCGTAACACGTTGCGCCCGGCCCCCCGCGTAGCGGGGGAGCCGGAGGGTGCGGCGGTTAGGCTTCCGCCGCCGCTTCTGCCACTATAGGTGGACGTGACTGACACCACTGCCGCCGCCGAGAGCCGTGCCCCGGATCAGCGCGTCGTCAGGCTGCTCGCGCGGCTGCGCCGAACCTATCCTGACGCTACCGTCACGCTCGACCATTGCGCCCACTGGCAGCTCTTGATCGCCACGATCTTGTCCGCCCAGCAAACCGACGAGCAGGTGAACCGCGTCACGCCGGCCCTGTTCGCGCAGTTTCCCTCGCCCCAAGCACTGGCCGCGGCGGCGCCGGATGAGATCGAGTACTACCTGCGGACCCTCGGCCTCTTCCGCGTCAAGGCCCGCTACATCCAGGGGACGTGCCGGCAGTTGGTGGCGGAGCACGCTGGGGAAGTGCCGGCAGACTTAGCAGCGCTAACCGCTCTCCCCGGTGTCGGCCGCAAAACGGCCCTCGTCGTGCTCGGACACGGCTTCGGGTTAGCGCCGGGCATTGTCGTGGATACGCACTGCATGAGGCTCAGTCGCCGCCTCGGCCTGACCGACCACCGTGACCCAATCCGCGTCGAGCGTGATCTCCTCACCGTCGTTCCAGAGTCGGCGCGCATCGCCTGGACCGACCTGCTCATTGCCCACGGGCGCGCCGTCTGCACCGCGCGCCGCCCACGCTGTAGCGAGTGCCCGGTCGCTGACCTCTGCCCCCGCGTCGGCGTCACCAACGCCGTCTAGTCGCCGGGGGCTGGCCCCCCTGTAGTTCCCCCGCTCCGGCCGGGGACAGTAGTTCCCTCCCCCGTCGGGACGGGGGAGGGTGAGGGTGGGGGCCACCACTGTCAACAAGGCCTACCGGAAGTTGCTGCGCGGGAACACCGGCCACACCGTCTCGACTAGGCCGTTGCGGATGCCGTACATCTCGTCGTGAAGAAAGACGGTCATGTCCCCATAGCCGGCGTAGATCACGACTTTGTCCCCCACCTGCACGGAGTCGTTCGGCGTATCCAGCTCGATCTTGCCGTGCTCCGCCGATAGGCTGAGACTCGTGACGTTCTCGATGTCACGAGGATGTGGGTCCACCACCGGCTGCCCAAAGGCTTTGAAGCCGCTATCCATAATGATGCGCTGCGGAGTGGGCCGGCTGACCACCGTTGCCAGCATACTGAGTGCGATAGGGTGATCCACGCCGCGGCTCCGGTACTGCATGTCGCAGAAGATGCCCCCGCCGGCCTGTACCTCGGTGACGCCGGGGAGCGTCGCCGTGTGGTGGTAGGTGAGTGTGCCACCGCAGCTCACGATCTCACACGGCAGTCCCGCCGCGCGGCACTGTTCGGCCGTCTCAACGAGCAGGCCGACCGCGTACTCGATCCCGCGTTTTTTCTCCTCCGGGTCCTCAATCCGTCCGGTATGGCCTTCCCAAGCCATCACCCCGCGCAACGTGAGACCCGGTAGCTCGTGCAGCCGACGGGCAAAGTCCACCGCCGGCTCGTGAGGCGAGAGACCGCAGCGGTCCATACCGACGTTCACCTCAACGAGGACGTTGATGCTCACCCCCTCAGCCGCGGCGGCGGCACTGAGCGCCAGCGCATTGCCCGGACTTTCTACTGCCACCAGGACCGTCGTGCCGCGTTGCACGAGCGCGACCAATCGCTCGATCTTGCGCGTGCCCACCACCTGGTTGGCGATCAGGATATTGTCCACGCCGGCGGCGGCCATTGCCTCCGCATCGCCCAGCTTGGCGCAGGTCACGCCGAACGCCCCGGCCGTCAACTCCTGCTTGGCGATGGCCGGCACCTTGACGCCCTTGGTATGCGGCCGCCAGTTCACACCATGCCGGCCCATAAAGCTCGCCATATGGCGGATGTTGGCCTCCATAATGTCCAAGTCAACCAACAGGGCGGGCGTATCCAGTTCCTCTACCGGCTGACCGATGAGCGCGGTCTGGCTTGTCATGGTTCCTCCTCACACGTAGCTAGGTAGTGTTCCGAATCGCCGCAGCGGCGTATTGCTGCTCCGATCTCCGCACGCTCCGGCACGGCGCGCTGACGGAAGTCACGCGGTGGCGCAACGATACCATGCTTGCGCCCAACCAAACAGGTAACTGGGGTTGGTACGGCCATCACCCCCCGCCTAACAAGGGGAGGTAAACGAGTGGAACACGCCACCGTAGGGGCACGGCATGCCGTGCCCCTACCCTGGGCGCAAAGCACGTGGGCATTATCCAGCAACCAATACCTACCCCAGTCACCCGGCCCCCGCTCCATCGCCGAGCGGTAGCGAGGGGGAGTACGGCGACGGGCGGCCGAGTACGGCCGGTTAGCGCTCGCCCGGCCACCAGACAGCCAGGATGCGGTCGAGGCGAAAGGTGCGCTCGTCGTCGCGCAGGTGGCAATGGGCAACCAGGTACGGCCCGTCCACGAAGAGTGGCCTGACAACCCGCTCGTTCGTCTCGCCCGGTTTGGCGTAGCGAATGGCGACGGGGCGCCCGTCGCGCACGGCGGTTGCGAGTGGTTCGGGCAGGCCGCTCGCGCCCATGGCGCGGTCCGGCGGCGGGACGCGGCGCGCGGCCAGGAAGTCTCCGAGCGTCTGGTAGTCAAACTCGCGTAGCTCATCAATCATGCGTTGCAGCACATAGTAGGTGGCCCACACGTCGCCCTCGGCCCGGTGCAGGCCCGGTGCCGACACGCCTAGCTGCCAGGCCACATCACCCAGCCCATTGCGCCGAAACCGAAAGCAGCGGCGCGCCAATTCCAGCGTATCGAGGGCCTGCATCGTCGGGAACCGCGTCCCGGCGCGGCGATACTCCGCCCGCAAAAAGCCCACGTCGAACGGGACGTTGTGTGCGACCAGCACCGCCCCGTCGAGGGCAGTGTTTACCTCCGCGATCAGCGCATGGAAGGGCGGGGCATCGGCAACATCATCGTCCGCGATGCCGTTCACGGCACGAGCGCCCGCACCGATGGGCCGTCCGGGGTTGACCAGCGACACCACCTCGAGGCCCGGCTCGCCCCAAGGCCCCGGATCAGCGCGGAGGACGGCGATCTCACACACGCGGTCGCCGGCCTGCGGGTTCAGCCCCGTCGTCTCCACGTCCACCACGGCGAGCGGCACGTCTTCGATAGGTGTCTCTGGCGCAAACATCTCAATCACCCGGAGCCAAAAGCTGATAGCTTGACGGCTGACAGCTATCATGCCGCTTGCAGCAAGGCACGGCAAGCGACCGGCTAATATGTCGGCAAGTTGACGGGCCAAAGCCGCACGGCTGATGCCAGATGTGGTGCGGCTTTGGCCCGTCAGTTGCGGCCGGGCGGCGCAGCTTGTACATTCCCCGCCATGAATACCGTGTGGACCTTGCCGCAGCAGTCTCAACGTGCCGCCGCGGCGCCGCCAGCGGCGCCGCTTTTACCTGTGCCAATCCGCCTTCAGACCAATGGCACGCGCCGCATCGTCGAGGGAGACCTGGCACCGGAAAGGGAGATCGAGACCGGCTCGCGCCTGCTCATCATCAGCCGGCATCAGTCGTACCTTACGCACGGCCTCCACAAGTACCCGGCCAAGTTCTTCCCCGAGCTACCGCGGTGGGCCGTCCGCCGTTACGCCCGCGAAGGTCCGGTCATTGACCCGATGTGCGGCTCCGGGACCGTCAATATCGAGGCGTTGCTGACCCGGCACCCCTCGATTGGCGCGGACGTAGACCCCTTTGCCCGTCTCTTGGCCGGCGTCAAGACCACGCCGCTATCGGCGCAGACGCTGGCCAAAATCTGGGATTGGCTCGTCGCCGCTATCTGGGAACGCACGCCTCCGGTGCAGTTGGCGCTGCCCGACTTTCCGCGGCGCGATACGCTGTGGTTTCAACCGGACATCTCGCAGGAGCTGGGGCTGATCCGCGGTGCCATCCTCGCCATCCCCTTCTGGAAACAGTTCCGTATCCGCCGGGCCGACCGGCAGCGGTATCGGGACTTCTTCCTCGTGGCGATGTCGTCCATTGTCCGTGCCGTCTCCAACGCCGACAACAACTGCACCCGGACCGTGGTGCGCGCCAGGCTGAACAAGCGCATTATCCCCGGCATGGCGCTGGAGTTGTTCCGCAAGGCCGCCGAGCAGAGCATTGCCCGCATGGCCGAGTTCGAGGCGGTCTGTCCCCGCGATGTGCCGGTCGAGATCGTGAACGACGATGCGCGGGCACTGTCGCGCCCCGACGAGTCCGTCGAGTTGGCCGTCACCTCGCCACCGTACATCAACGCGGTGGACTATCCACGCACCCACCAGCTAGAGATGAGTTGGCTGGAGCTGTGGCCGGACGGCCCGATGGCAAACCTCAAGCGCCATCACATCGGCACCGAGGTGGTCCGCGCCAAGGAATACGCGGACCTCCGGCAGACCGGCATCGTGGACCTCGACGCGCTGCTCGCCGACATCTACGAGGTGGATCGGCGGCGCTCGTTCATCATCTACAAGTATTTCGAGGATATGCGCCGCAACTTGGAGCAGGTGCGGCGCGTGCTGCGGCCGGGCGGACGCTACGTTGTCGTCGTCGGCAACAACATCATCCGCCAGCGCCTCGTACCGACACACCAGTTTCTGGCCGAAATCGCGGAAGCGGTCGGTTTTGAGCTAGAGACATATTTCTGCTCGGAAGTGATCCGCCACTTCATCAAGGTGCCGCGCAAAGAGCGGATCAACGACGACTGGGTGCTCGTCCTGCGGAAGCGCCCTTAGCACCTGCTCACAATCGGATATTGTCCCGCCGGCCGAGACTTGACTCGTGGTCAGTTGACGGGCGACGGCGCTGCGCCTAGAGTGAGGACGCCAAAGATATATTCCGTCATTCCGGCTTGCGCCGGAATCCAGCGGGAATGTCCGCGGCCAGCGGGAGCGGCACCATAACAATCGAGGCCCGGCTGCACGCGATTGACCGAACACGGCTCACGCCGCTGGTGCGGCAAGCGTTGGGCAGCGACGCCCTGGAGGTCACCGACTGGCATTACTGCCCCCTCTATGGCGGCAGCTATGGCGATAGCGCCTTGTATCGCTGGACTGGCAAGGCACACGATCCTGCCGCCACGGAACGGATACCCTGGTCCATCATTCTCAAGATCGTGTCGCGGCGCGCCGAGCTTGACAGCGGCACGCGCGAGGCCCAGGCCTACCAGTCGCAGCTACTCGCCGACTTGCCTGGCGGCATGGCCGCCCCCCGCTGTCTTGCCGTGGAGGAGTGGGCTGGACACCTGCTTTGGATGTGGCTGGAGGAGCTTACGGATCATGTGGGCCAGCCCTGGCCCTTATCCCGCTATCGCCTGGCCGCTCGCCACCTCGGTCGGTTCAACGGCGCGTACCTGACTGACCGCCCGCTCCCCACCGAGCCGTGGCTCAGTCGCGGGTTCTTGCGCGCGTGGGTCACGCGACGGGCCACCTCCGCAGGCAAACTTCGTGGTCTTCGGGAGCACCCACTGGTGCGTCGTGCGTTCCCGCCGGCTGTTGCCGAGGGTGTCCTGCGTCTCTGGCGAGACCAGGACACGCTGTTCGATGCCCTCGATCAGCTACCGCAGACCTTATGTCATCTGGATGCGAATCCGGCCAATCTGTTCGCCCGGCGAGGGGCGAATGGGCAAGAGCAGACGGTAGCGATTGACTGGTCGTGTGTAGGCGCCGCGCCGCTTGGTGTGGAGATCGTCAGCCTCGTATCCTCGGGCCTGATGCGCGGCATGATCGAACTGGCCACGGCCCGGGAGCTTGACGAATTGGTGTTCGCCGGCTACCTCGCCGGATTGCGCGAGGCCGGCTGGCCGGGTGATCCACGGGTGGTGCGGTTCGGCTACACGGCGGCATCGGCGCTACGCTATCTCCTGGCTTTTACCGGGGTAAGCCTGAGAATCGCACTCCGTGAGGATGACCACACCTGGGCGGAGCAGCGGTATGGCCGGCCCATTGAGGAGATCATGGATCGTGAAGGCGAGTGGCGGCGTTTCCTGCTGGGCTTGGCGAATGAAGCGTGGGAGCTATTGGCTATCGTCCGCTAGGCCGGCGCGGCCGGGGGCGGGCCTCGCTACGCGGGCGCTCGGCTACCACCATGCCAGCGCAGTTATGCTATACCTTAGATGCGAAGACTGACCACCGACTACAGGAGGAATACTGATGGCCGTAGCAGAACGAGTTGGCGCAGTGACGCGGGGCGGTACACCGATCACGCTCTTGGGACGCGAGTTGCAGGTCGGCGACCAGGCGCCGGACTTTCTGTTGGTGAACACCGAGATGGGTGAGGTCAGCCTGGGTGATACCGGGTCGCAGGTGCGTATTCTGAGTCTCGTCCCTTCGATAGACACCGGCGTTTGCCACGCCGAGACGGTCCGCTTCGACCAGGAAGCGGCCAAGCTCGACGACGTTGATGTCATCACGGTCAGCATTGACCTGCCCTTTGCGCTCAAGCGTTGGGCTGAGGCCGAGGGCGTGAGCAACCATACGCTCCTCTCTGCCTATCGCAACCCCCAGTTCGGCATTGACTACGGCGTGACTATGGCGGACCTGCGCCTCCTCAGCCGTACCGTCCTGATCCTGGACGGGGACAACGTGATCCGCTACGCGAACTATCTGCCCGAAGTAGTCGCCGAGCCGGATTACGACGACGTGCTCGCCGCGGCCCAGCAGGTTGCAGCGAGCTAACACGCCGCAGCATTTCTGGCCCCCACCCTGGCCCTCCCCCGTCCCGACGGGAGAGGGATAGATGGTGCTGACTCCCTGGCCCCTCTCCATCGCCAAGTGCTAGAGAGGGGGACCCTGCCGGGGCTGGCAGGGCGGGTTCGCGGGATCCCCGTCCCCCCGTCGGAACGGGGGGGCCATAGGGGGGCCACTCACCCGCCACACCTGGCCTTATCCGTGCGGCTTTGGCCTGTCAGGGGGGCCGGGGGGTGAGGCGTCGCTGCCGGCGAAGTTGTGCGGAACGCTAGGCCCCGGTCCTACGCCGGCGCAGCGTGACGTAGGTGACAATCGTCGAAGTTGCCAGGCTTAACAGCCCGCCGATGAGAATGTCTACCGGCACCAGAATAGCCGGCCAGGTGGAAATCAACACAAAGATCGGCACAATGTAGGTGGCGTAAGCCGCGCAGCCCAGCACGAAACTGTTCTGCACCGCTCGGCGCAGGCTGTTCTCCTTGACTGCCGGTTCAATCGCCAGGTAGCTGTTGGCCAGTGCAATCAGCAAGAAGAATGCCAGCAACGCGAGGATCTCGGTTCCACCCCACGTATCCGGCTGCTTTCCGAAGCGGTCAAGGAGCGCGTCATTGCCGCTCGCCTCATAGAGGCTGCTGTACATGTTCAGCGCGATGGGCGAGACGTTCCATCCCACATCAATGATCGCGTACACCAAAAACGCCGCTATGAACCTGACGTACTGCATACGTACCTCGCCCCCTGTTCGAGCTAGTTGGCCTGACACCAGCCCTTATATCACCCGTGATACGGTCCGTCAAGCACAGGACCCGGGGCGGCCGCCCGTCATTCCCGCCTCTCGCCCGTCATTCCCGCGCAAGCGGGAATCCACGTCCCCCCGCCGGAGCGGGGGGGGCCATAGGGGGGCCACTCACCACCCGGCGGCCTCCGGCACGGCCACGAGCCGAAAGCCGATATCCACGGCGCCGTCGAGGGCCGGATGGCTCATCTCGGACCATAGGGTCGTGTGGGTGACGCGGGCCAGGAAGCAGCCGCCCTGCATCGAAATGCGCGCGTTGTGGTCCACGCCGAGCGCATTGAGCCGTGGTACCGCGGCTGTCCGCCCCGCGACCGGTCGCTGCTCGTAGGCCGCTGCGTTCGTGTAGTTCCAGACCCAGACATTGCCCACCATATCGTAGAGGCCGCGCTCATTGGGCGGAAACGCTTGCACCGGCGAGGTCAGCGCGTAGCCGTCGGCGTATTGCTCGTGAATCCACGTGTAGTCGGTTAGCTCGGCAGTGCCGAAGTTCATCCGCCTATCAAGATCGCGGAAGTCGTTGCCCCAGGGGAAAGTACACACCTGATCCGCCAGCGCCGCCGGGCGGGCCGCCAGAATCCACTCCTCCTTGGTCGGTACCCGGCAGACGATCCCTGCCTTGCGGCTCACCCACGCGGCGAAGCTCATCGCGTCGAACCAGTTCACCTGCACGACGGGATGCTCCGGCGCGCTCATGGGCCAGGGCTGGCGCCGGTAGCTGTTCGAGACCCCTTGCCGCCACCGTGCCCGCTGGTCAACGATCCAGCCCGTCTTATACCGCTCGACCGTGGTCGTATACTGCGTCTCATCCACAAAGGCCTGAAACATCCCGTTGGTGATGATCGTCTCCGACAGGTAATACGGATAATCCACCGTGACTTTGTTCTGCCGATGGACTTCGAGCATGTCGCGCCACCGCACGAGGTCGTTGCTGCGGTTCGGAATGGCGATGATCTGGTCGCGGAGCGCTTCGTTCAGCCCGTCAATGTACGCACCCGGCTCCACTCTGATGAACTCGATAGTCGGCCCATCCGCAGCCAGCTCCACTGCAAACCGGTCCTCCGCGCAGAGGGCGTCGGCGTTCCGGTCGGAGCGTGGTAGGCTCTGGAGCCGGGCGGTCTCGTCGCGGGCGGCTGCACGCAAGTACTCATCGCGTGACGTGTTGGCGTCGCCGGTCCGGCGCGGCCGCGGCGGCTGCATAGGGCCTCCCTCATCCAGGGTGACATTGGGGCTTATGGCTTCTCACTATAGGGTGAGTCGGCGCTGGCAATCTGTGGCCGCTCATGTAGCATCTGACAGGAAGTATCCGGATGGAAAGAGGAGCGACCGATGCAGACTGAGCAAGACACTCCGACGCGGACAACGCGGTTCTCCGATGTCTGTGGCACGACGGATGAGTTGAAGCGGCTGCTTTACGAGGAGCCGAAGCGTGTCGCCACCGCGCCGGCCATCCTGCGCGAGTTGGTGACGGATCAGCTCTATATGCTGGACCGGATGGAGTTGCGGCTGCGCGACTACCGGCAGCTGCGCGACGACGTGGCGCGGCTGCACCGTGCCCTGGAGTCCATTGCCCCCCCACGCCGGCCTGAAGCCGACCGGGCCGCCGCCGCGCTCCGGCCGCTGCTGGAGGACGGCCAGCCGTTGGGCGACGCGGAGACGACCGCCATTGTGGACTACGCCGAGCAAATCCGCTCGGTCGCCGGCCACCTGGAGCAGATTCTCCGTGCCCATATGGATGTGGCGCTGGCCCTCGTCGAGAGTTACGAGCACGCGCGGGGCGGCCGGCCCTGGCCGATGCCTGGCGCGGCCGTGGCGGCCGATTCGGACGACGCGCCGACGGTGCCCAGCGCCTGGGAGGCGTGGCTGCCGTCGGAGCCGCACCGCGCGCGGCTCGTGGACTTCCTGAGCAAGAGCCGCGCCTACGTCATCTGGCCCGATGGGTCCGCCAATGGCCGCGGCGAGCAGCCACTCGTGCAGTTCGAGGATGGCGGCTTGATGCCCATGTCCGAGGTGCGCTGGTCGGATGCCGTCCGCAACTTCTATCCCGCGAGCCAAGGCGAGTCACCGTCGCCGGCCAGACAGTACCGGGGCGCATCATAGCCACAGCCCGCGTACAACCGTCGGTCATTGGTGGCCTCGTTGCGCGCCTGCGGCCCCTGTTGGTGGAGTCTGAACAGCGCCGGATATTCCCTGGTGCGGTCGTGGCTGTGGCCGGCCGAGCCGAGCGCGCGGGTATCGTCACCGCCGGCCACCTCACGTATGCCCAGGACAGTCCGGTAGTCGGCCCCGACACGATCTACGACGTTGCCTCAATCACCAAGATCGTCACGCTCACGGCCACACTGGCCCTCGCCGGCGCCGCCCGCCTGCGTCTCGACGACCGGCTCGGTGATCTGCTCGACTGCGCTACCTTTCGCAACGTCACCGTGCGGCAGGTGTTGGCCCACACCGCCGGGCTGCGGCTGTCCTTGAGCAGTCTCCAGGACCTGCCGCGACCGGAGATCGAAGCCGCCATCCTCGCTACCGGGCCGGTGACGGAACCGGGCGCCCGGTTCTACTACTCCAGCCAGGGCTACTACCTCTTGGGCAAGGCGCTGGAAGCGGTGTCCGGGCAGCGCCTTGCCGACTGCTTGCGGACGACCGTCCTCAACCCACTCGGTATGGGTACCACCACCTTCAATCCCCCTGCGGCGTGGCGGCAGCGCATTGCGCCGACCGAAGACGATCCCCGGCGGGGCGGGGTGGTGTGCGGCGTGCCGCATGACGAAAGCACGTTCGCCCTCGGCGGAGCAACCGGCCACGCCGGGCTATTCTCGACCGCTGCGGACCTGCTCAAACTCGGTCGCCTGTGGCTGCACGAGGGCATGGTTGGCGGGCAGCCCCTCATTCGGCGCGATCTGATCCGGGAGAGTATCGAGGACAATTTTCCCGGCGCTACCGGTGCTACGGGCTTCCGGGTGCAGCGTTTTGCGCTCGGCTGGGGGCTGGATGACCGCAAATACATCGGCTCGTTCGCCTCGTCCCGCGCCTATAGCCTGCTCGGCTTCACCGGGCCGGCCCTCACGGTAGACCCCGAGCGGGGATCCGTCATCGTCATCCTGAACAACCGCGTCCACCCCACGCGCGACGGCCCGAGCCGCGCCCGCTGCCATGCCGCCATCACCACGACAGCATTACAATGGCTCTGTGGCGAGGGCCGCCAACCCTAGCCGTCTGTCAACATAGAGGAACGAGTCCTGGCAGGCGGCTACAAGGAGCAGTTGAGTATGGACGTTGCGCTACACGCCCCGGCCAATGACGCCGCTGCGCTGGCGGCCCGCTGCCGGCGCCTAGGGGTGCGCCACGTCTGCCTGAGCTTGGGCGCTGTGCCCGGCTTCACCGACACCGGCGTTCCCGACCGGGCCTACCTCCGGCGGTTCCTACGCCGGCTGGCGGACGCTGGCGTGGAGGTACTCGTCGCAATCGCCTGGTTTGGCAACGATCCTGACCTCGTGCTACGGCCGGCGGCGCACCGGGCCGAGATCGCGGCCAAACTACGCACCCTAGAAGTCCTCAGCGATGTCGGGATCGGTACGCTGCTCCACTACGTGGACGTCGCGCAGTCGCCCGACCCGGCGGACGATGATCGGTACTGGGACGGACTTCTCGCCGTCTTCCGGGAGCTGGTCCGCCAAGCCGAGGCCTGCGACGTGCGTCTGGCCAACCACGCGATCTGGCGCTGTCTGCCCGACACGTTGCGTGGGGCGGCGCTACGCGATGGCGTGACCATGGCCGACTACCGCGCCTATCATCCACCCCCGTGGCGGGGACCGTATCTCCTGAACTCGCACGAGCACATTGTCCGCTTGCTCGCGGCAGTACCGAGTACGCACAACGGCGTGTGCTTCTGCACCGGAATGCACATCATGGGCGGTGACGTTCCGGCGCTTGTGGATACGTTCCAGGGGAAGGTGTACTACTCGCAGATGCGTGACGTGCGGGGCCGCTGGCCGGCGGCCGAGGAGGTGTTCCTCGGCACCGGGGACCTCGATTTCCCGGACATTCTGCGCCGGCTCGCTGCCGCCGGCTACCAGGGCACCATCGGGCCGGAGCACCTCGGTCCGCCCAGGCATCCCGGCGAGGACCTGGAAGCGGCGGCCGTCGCCTTTCTACAAGCATCCCTGCCGTAGCGGGAGACCACCGCCGCAGGCACCCCCGTCCCCCCGCCGCAGCGGGGGACCATAGGGGGGCGCAGCAAATCCACCAGCCGATGATGTCTCGCATCCTGGCCGCATAGTGACACGCGCCGGTAGGATAGACCAGCATTCGGTGGAGGGCCACAATGAGTCGTCTACGTGTCGCGGTGATCGGCGCCGGCAACATTGCCCAGCAGCATCTCCCCGTCCTGACCAACCATCCCGCGTGTGAGGTGGCTGTCCTCTGCGACGTCAACCCCGCCATGCTGGCCGAGACGGCCACCCGTTTCGGGATTGGCGAGCGGGAGCAGTCCCCCGACGCGCTGCTCCGGCGCGACGATCTCGACGCCGTGTACGTCCTGGTCAGCGTCCTACACGTCGCGCGCGTGGCCAGCAAGTTCATCGCCGCCGGACTGCCCACCTTCATCGAAAAGCCCCCCGGCATCTGCTCGGCCGATACCGGCCGCCTCGCCGAGCTGGCCGAGCAGCACGGCACCGTGGCGATGGTCGGCGTCAACCGGCGCTTCTACAGCAACAATCTGGCCGTGCGCGCGCGGATGGCCGAGCTAGGGCCGCTCGCGACGATCACGGTGGAGGCGCACGAGGACCATTGGCGGCTCTACCAGCCCGACCGGCTGGCCAAGTTCACGCAGCTTGTGCGGCGGCGCTGGGCCTATGCGAATGGCATCCACGCGCTGGACCTGCTGCGCTTCTTCGGTGGCGACGTGGCGGATATTCATGCCATCCGCTCGACCCATCACTACGACTACCCCGATAGCTTCTCCGCGGTGCTGCGCTTCACCAGCGGCGCGCAGGGACGCGCCCTCGTAGACTGGTTTGCGCCGGCCAACCATCGCTTCGAGCTGCGGACCGTGGGTGCCCGCGCCGTGTCGGGCCACGGGTTCAACACCATCACCGTGAGCGTGCGCGATCAGCCGGACGAGCAGTTTGTATTGGACGAGCAGGATCGGCAATACAAAGCCGGCTTTTGGCGGCAAGCGACGGCGTTCTTGGAGGGAGCGCGCAGCGGTCGGCAGCCGCCGTTTCCGGCCGCCTCGCTCGCCGACGCCCACCGCACAATGCAAATGATTGATGGCATCTGCCAGCTCTCGGCCGAAGTCGAGGAAGACCGCGAGCAGTACCTGCCCATGTAAGCCTAGATTCTGTCAATCCCGTCTCGTCACTCCGGCGAAAGCCGGAGTCCAGCGGCCGAGGACTGGAACCCCTAGGGTCCCCCCGCAACGCAGGGGGACGGCAGTTCCCTCCCCTGTCGGGACGGGGGAGGGCGAGGGTGGGGGCCAGGCCAGAGGGACGTGGATTGCGGCTTCCGCCGCAATGACGGATGGGGCCGACGAGGGAGCAGCATGAGTGCAGCGGATCGGTGGCGGGTGGTGGTCTTCAGCGGTTGTGGGCATGGGGTCATCGCGCAGACGCTGGCGGTCCACCCGCGGTTCGAGGTAGTCGCGGTGGCCGACGATGACGACCGCCCCGATCAGCAGCACCGGCGCAACGAGAGCATGGCCCGCAGCCTCGGCGTCCCCTACTGCCGGGACGTCGCCGCGGCCGTTCGGCAGTTCCGACCACAGGTGGCCTGTGTCTCCCCCGAGATCGCGCGTGCCGCCGATCTCAGCGTGCGAGCCGCTACCGCCGATCTCCACATCATCCAAGACAAGCCGATGGCGTCGAGTGTCGCGGAGTGTGACCGGATCGTCGCGGCCGTTGAGCGGGCCGACGTGCGATATGCGTTGTGGAACCGCAACACCTTTCCGGCCATCGAGCATACCCGCCGTCTGCTCGCGGGCGGTGCTATCGGCGAGCCGACGGCCATCCACGTAGACTTCTACTTCGCCAAGGATGCCGGCGTGCTGATCGACTCCGACGAGCCGGAGGAGGTACCGGCCGACTGGCGCGGTCACGGCGAGTTGACGGTCGAGGGGATCTATCCGCTGGCGTACATCCGCCATCTTCTGGGTGTCGAGGTGCAGCGCGTGTTCGCGCGGACAACGTCGCACTTCTTCCGCAAGTACGCCGACCGTGGCCTGGAGGACCTGGCGACCGTGACCCTGGAACTAGAGCGGGGGATCGTCGGATCGCTCTGTATTGGCCGGATCGGTCGAGCCAGCCACGCCAACCTCGGTGAGCTGAAGCTGCACATCATGGGTTCGGCCGGCGCCCTCGTCGTCTCCGAGCCGCGGCCGGAGGTCGCCGTGTATACGCGGGGCCTCGCGCCGAGCGACTATCGCCATCGGCGCATCGGTGTACGCTATGAGCGCCGGCTGCTGGACGACTTTGCGCGTGCGATTGATACCGGTAGCGATACGCTGTTGAACGCACGCGCCGGCCGGGCTATCGTGGCGACCGTAAACGCGGCCCTCGAATCCGGTCGGACGGGCCGGCCGGTCAGCGTGACGGTCGTTCCCTCCCCCGTCGCAACAGGGGAGGGCGAGGGTGGGGGCCTGGCCGCAGTGGGCCTGGCCGGGGTGCGGACGATGAGCCACCACGGTCCGGAAGCATGAGGCGCCCGGTATGATTCCGCTGCCGGTCGCGGCTTGGCTGTGGAACCGCCTTCGCTGGGGCTTTTTCTGCCTGCTGGCCTGGATCACAGTCGGCACGATAGGCTACCTGGTCATCGAGGGCTGGTCCTGGTTCGACTCGCTCTATATGACTACCATCACGGTCTTTACGATTGGCTTCAAGGAGATACACCCCCTGACCGCAGCCGGTCGTGCCTGGACCCTAGTGGTCATTGCCTTTGGCTTTATTATCGTAGCGGCAGGAGCATCCTACTTTGCGGCGGACCTCTCCAGTGGTGAGTTGGGGCGCTTGTGGCGGGAGGGCACTTTGAATCGGCGGTTGAATCGGCTGCGCGATCACTACATTGTGTGCGGCCTCGGTCGAGTTGGCTGGCAGATTGCCTTGCAGCTACGGCAAGAGCAGCATCCCTTCTGCACCATCGAAATCACCGACAAGCATCTCGACGAGCTGAAAGCCTGGGACATCCCACATCAGATCGCCGACGCTACCGATGAGGAGGTCCTCCGCCGCGCCGGCATCGAGCGAGCACGGGGCCTGGTCGTGGCGGCCGATAGCGACGCGGTCAATCTCTTGGTCGTGGTCTCGGCCCATAGCTTGGCCCCGCAGCTCAATATCGTGGCGCGGGTGGAAGACTCGGCCAATGAGGTCAAGCTGCTCCGCGTGGGCGCCAACCGGGTGCTGTCGCCCACGGTCCGCGCCGGCCAACGCCTGGCACAGATGCTCACCCGTCCGGCCGTCGTCGAATATCTCGATTCGTTGCTGTACCGCGATGGTGAGACATTGCCCTTCGTGATCGAAGAGATCGAGTTGGCCGCGACGGGCAAGCTCTGCAATCGTCCTATCGCCCAGATTGATGCCGAGTACCCGGACAGCCGTGGCCCTTCCGTCTTGGCCGTCAAGCCGTCGGGCAAGGACCTTATCCTGCACCCGCGCGGCACGCAGTTGCTGCGTAGCGGGGACCTCATCATTGTGGCCGGCCGGCCGGACGAGCTAGCCCAACTGGCCGACTTGTGTAGTTGAGCGTATTGGCAGCCGCTATCATTAGCTCTGGGTGAGCACGCACAGGGAGTTGTGGTGAAGTTATCCGTCCTGATCCCGGTCTACAACGAGAGCGCCTCTATCGAGACCCTGCTGCGTCGGGTGGCGGCTGTTGATCTCACACCGGCCGGCAATGGCGCTGCCGGCGCCGCGGCGGAGCCGGCGCGCATCGAGCGGGAGATCATTGTCGTCAACGACTCCTCGACCGACGGCACACGGGAAATCCTGGGGCGTCTCGAAAGCGAGCCTGTGTCGGACTTGCAGGTTGTCCATCATCAGCGCAATCAAGGCAAAGGCGCCGCTATCCGCACGGCATTGAAAGTCTCCACCGGCGACTATATCGTTATCCAAGACGCCGACCTGGAGTACGATCCCGCCGACTACCCCCGGCTCCTCGCGCCGATCCTCGCCGGCGCGGCGCAAGTGGTCTATGGCGTGCGGTCGTTTGCCGGCCAGAAGCCGCTCTTGCGCTGGGGCAACCAGTTCCTCACCTGGGTCACAAACCTGCTCTTCGGCACCCGGCTCCACGATATGGAGACCTGCTACAAGCTCTTGCCCGGTGATCTCTTCCGCACCCTTGATCTCGAGTGCAGTCGGTTCGACATGGAGCCGGAGATTACGGCCAAGGTACTGCGCCGCGGCTACCGTATTCACGAGGTCCCCATCAGCTACGAGCCGCGGGGGGCAAAGAAGCTGTCGCCGTGGCGCGACGGCCTGCCGGCCTTGTGGGCGCTGCTCAAGTACCGCTGGCGCAAGCTCTGATGCCGCGCCGGGTTTGGGGTGCTGTCTCCCTGGTGCGACTAACGGCATAGCGAGGCTCAAACTATTGGGACAGGGGAAGCGACGCACTGGTGGTACGGATACTGGGACGCGCTTGGCCGCAGCGAAATAGTTTAGGCCCGGAGAGGCGCTCCGGGCCGGGAGGAGGCACGATGGAGCTTGATCCGGCGACCCTATCGCCCCGCGAGGCGTATCAATTGCTGATTACGTCCATCGTGCCGCGCCCCATCGCCTTTGTTTCCACGATCAGCCCCCAAGGTCTGACCAATGCCGCGCCCTTTAGCTTCTTCACTGCGCTCAACGCGCGACCGGCCCTGTTGGCCTTCTCCGTCATCTCCCCAGGTGGCGTGGAGAAGGATACGCTGCGGAACATCAGAGCAACCCGCGATTTCGTTATTAACATCGTCAGTGAAGAGCTGGCCGATGCGATGAATACGGCCTCCGGCGATTTCGCAGCGGACGTGAGCGAGATTGATCTGACTGGCTTGACCGCGATGCCGGGTGTGAAGGTCAAGGCGCCGTGGATCGCCGAGTCACCCGTCAGTATGGAATGCCGGCTAACCCAGATCGTCGAGATTTCCGACTCTTTCGTGAGCATCATCATGGGCGAGGCGGTGCTCTTCCACATCCGTGACGGCATCTACCATGAGGGTCGCTTGGACGAGATGCAAGTGCGCGCTATCGGCGCCCTCGGGACCAACAGCTACTGTCGTTCTGATGCGACCTTTGGGCTAGTCCGCCCCACCATCCGCCCACCGCAGCCTTCCCGTTAGGTGCTGCATTTGGCACAGCCGGCCGGCCCTACCATTCGACTAGCTCGGCACCGATGGCTTGGACGACGGCCTCACCCTTCGCCAGCGTCTCCCGATACTCCGCTTCCGGGTCGGAGTCGGCCACGACCGCGCCGCCTACTTGCAAGTACATGCGGCCCTCGCGGACGACGAGCGTGCGAATCGCGATGCTGGTGTCCATGTCGCCCGTGAAGCTGAGATAGCCGATGGCGCCGCAGTAGACGCCGCGCCGCACCGGCTCCAGCTCCTCGATGATCGCCATGGCCCTGATCTTCGGACAGCCTGTGACCGATCCACCGGGAAAACAGGCCCGGAGCAGGTCCGCCGCCGTCAGCTCCGGACGCACCGTGCCCCGCACGGTACTCACAAGGTGCCAAACGCTCGCGTACCCTTCCAGCCCGAACAACTCCGGCACCTGGATGGTCCCCACTTGGCAGACCTTCCCCAGATCGTTACGCAGCAGGTCCACGATCATCAGGTTTTCAGCACGATCTTTCCCGCTCCGGGCGAGCTGCTGGGCCAGGGCGCGATCTTGGCTGGTGGTCGCACCGCGCGGCCGGGTGCCCTTGATCGGCCGTGTCTCGACCTGGCGCCCCTCGCAGCGCAGGAACCGCTCCGGTGAGGCGCTGAGGACCGTGCAGTCGTCGAGGGCCAGGTAGGCGCCATACGGCACCGGCGAGGCCGCGCGCAGACGCTCGTACAGCGGCCAGGTGTGCCCGGTCCAGTTCCCCTCCAGCCGCTGCGAGAGATTGACCTGATAGATGTCGCCGGCCGCAATGTACTCTTTGGCGCGTTGCACCTGTGCGAGGTAGGCGCTGCGTCCAACATTGGAGCGGAGCCGGACGCTGGCCAAGGCGCCGTTGGCGGACGGTGGTGGCCCGGCCCGGCGCAGGTCGGCTCGCAGTTCGTGCCACCGCGCCTGGGCCGCGGCCTCGCTCCCGTGCGGCAACCCGGTACTGATGAGCCACTGCTGTCCGGTGCGGTGATCGGCGGCGAGTACCCAATCGTAGAATCCCACCTGGAGGTCGGGTACGCCCTCGTCTCTGGCGCTGGCCGGCCAGTGTTCGAACCGCCGTCCGAGGTCATAGCTGAAATACCCGATGGCGCCGCCGAGCAGTGGCGGGAGTCCCGGCTGTCGCGGGACGGCGTAGCGCCGCAGCAGTCGTTCGAGCAAGTGGGCAGGATCGGTGGCGACCGTCACCGTGCCGTCCGGGCCGGCCAGTTCGCTGCGCCGGCCACGACTGCGTAAGACGAGGAACGGATCGGCGCTGACATACGAGTAACGGCCGGTGGTGGTAGCCCTGGCGCTGTGGTCCAGCAGCACCAGTTGTCGTCGGTCGAGGAGGCGGGCCGCTGCTTGCACGGGGCTGAGTGTTACCGGCCCGACAACCGGCGTGACGGCACCCGGCGGAGACGCCACGCCGATACTCGCCAGCAGTTGATCCAGCGCGTCGTCCGGGGCGGTGCCATTGCCGACGACCGGTGCTGCCCACCCGGCGCCGGCCGATCCGCCGTGCGGCCGGCGCGTGCGTACTGGGGATGTAACCACCGCGAGTCCGCCTCCTTGCGGGCAGTATGTCATACCCGGCGCCGCCGCGGAGCGCGCCGGACACACGAGCCGCCGGCCGCCTGAAGGGGGGCCGCTGTGCGGAGGGCCGGGCAGTAGTATAGGTAGGCGCAGCTTGACGAGCGCAGCCACCCCTCGTGAGCGGCTGCACCCGACGCGGCAGGGCTGCTACGCGCCCAAGCGACGCGCGAGGTCTACGAAGTCGCCGGCCTGCACGTCAATCCACGGCTCCGGGTCGGTATCCACCTGCTGATCCGGCCCGAACTCTTGGATCCGCGGCACGAACGCGGTACGCATCCCGACGGCGCGGGCGGCGCGCAAATCGCCTTTGTGCGCTGCCACCATCATTACCCGTTCCGGCGGTAGGCCCAGCAACGCGGCGGCTCCCGTATAGACCGCCGCGTCGGGCTTATAGCGCCTGAACAGCTCCGCCGACAGGATGCAATCCCAAGGTAGGCCCGCCCGCTTTGCCATGTTGGTGAGCAATGCGACGTTGCCGTTGGAGAGCGTGGCAATAATGTAGCGCACCTTCAGGCGGTGCAGGCCGGTCACTGCGTCCGGCCAGGGCCGAAGCCGATGCCACGCTCGATTGAAGTGCGCTTTTTCGTCCGCACTCAAGCCACCGATCCCAAACTCGACCAGCAGCCGGTCGAGAATCAGGCGGTGCAAGTCGTCAATAGGGGTCCACGGCAGGTCGCCTCGCCGGACGCGATCCATCGCCGGGCCGTAGCCGGCCCTCCAGGCCGCGGCAAAGCTGGCCCAGTCTACGTGTGTAATGCCCTTGGCCGCGGCGAGCCGTGTGCCTTCCTGGATGATGGAGCTGCGCCAGTCTACGACGGTGCCAAACACATCGAACGTGAGTGCGCGGACCGAGGCCCAATCCATTGGGATGACTCCTTATCGAGCGGAAGCAGGTAGGTGTGCTCACCTACCTACAACTCCCTCACTGAAGAGAAGGGGCTGCCGGGCGCCGCGCTGACTCCCATTCCCTGGAGGGAAGGGGCCGGGGGTTAGGTCCAACCCGCCTGCTGCCTAAAACCCACCTCAGCGCGGCGCAAGCTGCGCCAAGCGCGCCGCTACCTTGGCGAGGCGGTCGCGCTGCTCCTGCAAACGGCCACGCTCGCGCTCGACGACGGCCGCCGGCGCCTTCTCTACAAAGCCGGTCCGCGCAAGCAGCGCCTCCAGGCGCGCGACCTGCTGCTGCGCCTCCGCTTGCTCGGCCTCCAGGCGTTCGCGGTTCTCCGCAGCGTCTGCCGCCTCGTCGGGCAACAGCCAGATTTCGGCACCACCGGCGCGCGCCGACAGCGCGTGTACCGGTTTCTCCGCGAGTGTCTCCACGATCCGCAGCGGCCGCACGCGGGCCAGCACCTCGATCTGTGGCGCCAGCGCGCGCAGCGTTGCCGTGTGCCCGTGGCCGGCGATAGTCGCCGGTATCCACCGTCCGGCTCCAAGCTGCGCCTCCGCCCGCACATTGCGGGTCGTGCGTACCACCTCGATCATCGCGGCCACCCCGGCCTCGACCCCTGGATCACGCTTCCCGGGCTGCGGCCACGGCGCCACCATCAGGGCCGGCGCCGGCCGCTGGTCGCCGTGTAGCTGCGTCCACACCTCCTCCGTGACAAAGGGCATGATCGGATGGAGCAGCCGCAGGCTGGCATCAAGCACGTAGCGCAGCACCGCCAGCGCCGTTGCGCGGGGCGCAATGCTCGTAGTCCCGTTGCGGGCCACGTCTTGCCACGGCCCTTGGCCGCCGGCATAGAGCGAGAGCTTCGATAGCTCGATGTACCAGTCGCAGAACTCACCCCACAGGAAATCCTCCAGCACGCGGCCGGCCTCACCGAACTGGTACGCCTCCATCTGCCGGGTCACTTCCGCGATGGTTGCGTGACAGCGCGAGAGAATCCACTGCTCGGCCAATCCCAGGTTGGCCCATGCGCCGTCGGTGCTCGCACTGCCGTCGTCACTGCGGTCACGAGCGAGCACGACGAAACGGGCAGCGTTCCACAGCTTGTTGGCGAAGTTCCGCGCGTCGGCGATCTTCGGCAGCGAGAGGCGCACGTCCTGCCCCGGCGTGCTGCCGGTCACGATCCAGTACCGCAGGGCATCGGCCCCGTACTCCTCGATCACGTCGAGCGGATCGTCGCCGGGCTGCGGGTTGGACTTGCTGATCTTCGAGCCGTCCTGGTGGCGGATGATGCCGTGCATGTACACGTGATGGAAGGGCGGCTCGCCCATGAACTCGATCCCGGTCATAATCATCCGCGCTACCCACAGGAAGATGATCTCGTAGCCCGTCTCCAGCACGTCGGTGGGATAAAAATAAGCCAGGTCCTCCGTCTGGTCGGGCCAGCCTAGCGTCGAGAACGGCCACAGCGCCGAACTGAACCAGGTATCGAGCACGTCCGGGTCCTGTTCCAGCGCCCCCCCGCACGTGGGGCACTGCGCCGGGTCGCCGGCGCCCGGCTGCGGCACGACCGGGTCCGGGCACTTCTGGCAGTACCAGACCGGGATGCGATGTCCCCACCACAGTTGGCGTGAGATCTCCCAGTCGTGGACGTTCTCCATCCAGTTCAGGTAGATCCGCTCGAAGTGCTGCGGTACGAACTTGATCCGCCCGTCCTTGACCGCCTGAATAGCCGGTTGGGCGAGTACCGTTTGCTTCACGAACCATTGCTCGGAGATCCGCGGCTCGACCACCGTACTGCACCGATCACAGGTGCCGACCGCGTGCGTGTGCGTGGCCACGTGGCGTATCCGCTGCTCGGCTTCCAGGTCGCGGAGCAGCGCCGCGCGGGCCGCATACCGGTCCATCCCGGCGTAGGGGCCGGCCTCGTCGTTGAGCGTGGCATCGTCGTTCATGATGCTGACGGTCGGCAGGTCGTGGCGCTGCCCCATCTCGTAGTCATTGGGATCGTGACCGGGCGTAACCTTCACCGCGCCGGTGCCGAACGCGGCCTCCACCGCCGCGTCGGCAATGATGGGGATGCGCCGACCGAGCGCCGGCAGGATGGCTTGCCGACCGACGAGGGCTTGATAGCGTTCGTCATCCGGGTGTACCGCGACGGCCGTATCGCCGAGGATCGTCTCCGGGCGGGTCGTGGCCACCTCGATGTGACCGCCATCCTCCAGGTCGTAGCGCACCGTCCACAGCTTGCCTTCCGTCTCCTCATGCACCACTTCGAGGTTGGAGATCACGGTGCCGCAGCGCGGACACCAGTTCACCAGGTACGGGCCGCGATAGATCAGCCCCTTGTGGTAGAGGCGCACAAAGGCCTCGCGCACGGCACGGGAGAGCTGGTCGTCGAGCGTGAACCGCAGCCGCGACCAATCGCAGGAGGTGCCGAGCTTGCGGAGTTGTAACTCGATGGTGTTGCCGTGGTGCTCGCGCCACGCCCACACGCGCTCGACAAAGGCCTCGCGCCCCAAGTCTTGGCGGGACCGGCCCTCCCTTTCCAGTTCCCGCTCCACCACGTTCTGCGTCGCGATGCCGGCGTGATCCGTGCCGGGCAAGTAGAGCGTGTTGTCACCCATCATGCGCCGCCAGCGCGTCATCACGTCCTCGAAGGCGATCATCATGGCATGGCCGTGGTGGAGTACCCCGGTGATGTTGGGCGGCGGCATCATCAGCGTCCACGGCCGGCGCGTCCAATCCGCGCGCGGCGTGAAGTGACCTCCATCGAGCCACTGCCGATAGACGCGATCCTCAGTGAGACGATGATCGTAGGCGCGGCTCATCACCGCGTCGCGGCCATCCTGGGCCGCTGGCGGCTGCGCTGCCTGTTGTGTCGTGGTCATCCGTGTCTCCTTATCGGTCCCTCTATGCCCCCCTGCTGCGACGGGGGAGCAACTGTGTTAACTGTCAAGCCGTGGCGCTGGTCCGGGGCTGCCAAGGCGCCTGATCCCGGAGCATCGCATTCAGCATCGTCAACAGCTTCCGCATGCAGGCCACTAGCGCCACTTTCTTCGCTTTGCCCGCCGCGCAGAGCCGCTGGTAAAACGTCCGGATCGGCCCTTGGTACCGCGTGGCGGTCAGTGTTGCCATGTACAGCACCGCCCGCACCGCGCGCCGGCCGCCCCAGGTGCCCCGCCGCCCGCGCCAGGTGCCACTGTCCCGGTTCAGCGGCGCCACCCCGACCAAGGTCGCTACCTGCTGGCGCGACAACGTGCCCAGTTCCGGCACCTCCGCCAGCAGCGTGCGCGTCAGCACCTGGCCCACCCCGGGCACCTGGCGCAGCAAGTCTGCCTGCGCCTGCCACAGGGGACTGGCCTGCAGGGCCTGGTCCAGGTCGCCGTCCACGCGGGCCAGCTCCCGTTGCAGCCAGCGGACATGGGCCTGGATGCGTCGCCGCACCCGGCGCAGGGGCGTCCGGGCCAACCGGTGTCGCTCGGCCGTCAGCTGCTGGACGACCTGGCGCCGGCGGGTCAACAGGGCTGCTAACTCCTCGGTCTGGGGAGTGGGCAGCGGGCGGACGGGTGGTCGCACGGTGGCCGCGAAGTGGGCCAGGACCTGGGCGTCGAGCGCATCGGTCTTGGCGAGCCGCCCGGTCGCCTTGGCGAAGTCGCGCACTTGGCGCGGATTGACCACCGCCACGGGCAGCCCGGCGGTGCCGAGCGTGCTGGCCACCAGCCGCTCCAGCCCGCCGGTGGCTTCCAGCACAATCAAGGCCGGCTGCTGGCGCCGCAACTGGCGCTGCAGCGTGGCTACTCCAGCCGGGTCATTGGGCACGGTCCAGCTCGCCGCTGGTGTGTCCGGGGTATCTGCCCGGCACACGGCGACGTCGAGGGTGGCTTGGGCCACATCGCTTCCGACCGACACGGCTGGTTGTGACATGCTCGCCTCCTGACGGGGTGCTGGTGCTGGTTCCCGCGGACCCAACCTTGTACAATCCGGGCTTGCCGACCGGCAGGGGCCCCAGCAACTGTGCGGGTTCTGGGAACCGCCAGGCGTGACGACCCACGCTCCCCCCCGGTCTTGGTGGACCTTGGGTCATCCGGTCTGTCACGCCCGGATAGCCAACGCTGACTACCACCCCCTAAGATACAAGGGTCAGGGTGGGGGCCAAGATTCCCTCGTGCGCTTAAAGCAAAAGCGCCATATTCGCCGCGGGAAATATGCCCGCGGGACGAACATGGCGTGTCGTGGTACCACCCGGGTTCAGCCCGACTGCTCTTCCCGTAGCCGTCATTCCCGCTTTCGCGGGAATCCCCCCTTCCCTCCAGGGAAGCGGAGTCATAGCGGCGACCGTTAGCCCCTTCCCTTCAGGGAGGGGGTTGGGGGTAGGTGTGCTCCACCCCGCAGTCGGACTCTCGTTACAGCGCTAACGGGCTTACCCGAAGAGGCTTACTGGCGCTCTGCACCGGCAACCGCCGGCGATGTGTGGTCCGCGCTCTCAGCCTCTCAGCTCCCAAGCGACCTTCGGCTACCGTTACCGGAGATGGCTCCCAGCCGGTGACCATCTCTCTCTGCGCGGTGCGGGCGTAGCCTACTCCTCTTGTTCGCTGCTGTTGTAGCCTATGAAGTTGTCCTCTCCACGAGTATAGGTGGCCGGTATGCGGCTGTCAACGACCGTTCCGGCGGTCATACCGGGCAAAAGCCGTGATCGAGGCAAAGACGGACTGTCAAGCGGCATCCACCCATGGGGGAGCGGGGAGGGCTAAAGGGCAACAAGGATATAGTATGCGGTACAGTGGTTGGCGGGGTCTCTTGCCGCCCTAAGCGGGGAGGGGGACACTATCCCGGACGGTGCCGCCGCTACTTTGCTTTCTTGCAGAACGGCAACCCGGTGCGCTCATTCTCCATGATGACGTACCCGGCCGGCACGTCATCGAGTGTCGCCTCTGGCCGGGGCTGCTTGGCGAAATAGTAGATGCGTTGCTCCCGCCCGTTCTGGAGCACAACGTCCTTATAATGGAGGTGGTAGGTCTGCCCCTTACTGTTGGTGTGCGTGTACGCCACGATTCTTCTCCTGCAAGTATTCGTTGGATCGGGCACCCGGATGTCCGATCACCTCGACAGTCACTCGTGGGACTTTCGGGCCGCCCCAAGTATAGCGGAAATGATGGGCGCGAAAAGGTATCATATACTGGAGTGGGTTGCGATTTGAGAGGAGTGGGCAACAATGAGCGCTGCTACGTACTGTTCTCGCTGTCGTATCGGCCGCCTTGATGACGATGGCGTCTGTCCTCTCTGCGGCGGCATTGGCGCGCACGTCGGACGGCGGAAACGTTGGGCCTTCGCCGTGGGGCAGTTGCTGGGCAACCTCAACATCGGCCTCGTTGCGCTTGGCCTGTTCCTGGCCTGCACGGCCTTGTTTATATGGGCCGTCTCCTCCTGGCCTGGACTCGCCACACCCGAGGGTGCCCAAGTTCCCGCTGGCGTGAGCGAGCTATTGGCCAAGTCGCGCTCCGACCCTGGTGGCCTCCTGCTGGAGTTGATCTGGCGTGCCCTGGCGCAAGCGACTGTCGTAACGGCAATCATTATCGCCGTAGGCTACATGCTGTGGAGGCGTCAGCAGCGCCAGGCCAAAGCCGAAAGCGTCAGCAACGACGACCAGGGCTGACGCTTGCGCGTCCCTCTCCTACGGGGAGAGGCAGTGGCAGCCGGCTACCGCGCAGACTCCCCTCCCATCCAAGGAAGAGGCCGGGGGTAGGTGCAGTACTACCCTCACTCTAGGCCGATGAAGTAGTGGTAGTGCGGCTGCCCTCCCGGGGTGACCTCGATCTCGGCCATCGGCAGCCACTCCTCCAGTTGGGCAACCAGCGCGTCAGTGACTTCCGGCTCCGCGTCAGCGCCGGGGTACACGCTGACCACCTCGTAGTCATCGGTGTCCACAGTGTCGAGCGCCCCGCGCAGGGCGGCGATCTGGTCGGCGCCGTGTGCCACGAGCATGTCGTCAACGAGGGCAATCGCCTCCCCCTCGCGTACCGCCAGGTTACCGCTCGTCGAGTCCCGGACGGCGTAAGTCAGCTCAATCGTGCCGATGGCCTGCGCGGCCTCGGTCATGGCGGCCGCGTTCTCATCCGGTGCGGCCTCACTATTGAATGCCAGTTGGGCGGCGATGCCTTGCACGACGGTTTTGGTGGGCACAATGGTCACGCTCACGTCGTCGGGAACGAGTTGGGCGACCTGCTCCGCAGCCAGGATCACGTTCTTGTTATTCGGGAGGATGAGCACCTGGGAAGCGTTGGCTGCCGTGCAGGCCGCCAGCAACTCCTCCGTGCTGGGGTTCATGGTCTGTCCGCCCTTGACGATCTCGCTCACGCCAAGCGAGCGGAGTACTGCCGTGAGGCCGTCGCCGGCAGCGACGGCGACCGTGGCCAGCGGCACCGGCGGCACAGTGTCGTCTGCCACATCCGGCTCCGCCGGCCCTTGTGCCTGTCGCGCCTCCCGCTCCAGCACTTGCAGGTCCATGTCCTCGATGTGGATGTCCGCGAGTCGTCCGTTGGCGACCATTGCACTGAGCATTTGGCCGGGATCGTCGGTGTGGCCGTGGACGCGGATGACCTCGCTGTCGCCGACGACCACGGACCAGTCGGCGATGGACTGGATGGTCTGGCGGACGTGGTCCATGTCGAGGTCCCGGCCGGTAATCAGGAACTGGGTGCAGTATCCCCAACCCTCGCCCTCGGCATCACTATCCGCCGTCGCGCTGCCGGTCATGGCGCCGATGGCCGGTGCGACCGTGGCGGCCATGTCACCGGGGCTTACCTCGATCCCGTCGGTCTCCGCGAGCAGCATCCCTTCGAGAATAAGCCGGTAGCCTTCCCCCCCGGCATCCACCACGCCAGCCTCTGTGAGCACCTGTAATTGGTAGCGTGTCTTCCGCACGGCCTCGGCCGCCGCCGTTGTGGCCCGCCGGAGCGTGGTGACGACATCAGGGGCCTCGGCCGCCGCCTGCTCGGCGGCGCGGCCAACCTCCCGCGCGACCGTGAGCATCGTGCCCTCGACAGGTTGGGCGACGGCACCATAGGCCGCCTCGGCCGCTTCCGTCAGCGCCCGCGCCATCGTCTGCGCGTCGCTCTCCCGGTGTCCCTCCAGCGCCCGCGCCATGCCGGCGATGATCTGCGAGAGGATGACGCCGGAGTTGCCGCGTGCGCCCATCAGCGCGCCGCGCGCGGCCTGCTTCCCGATGGCGCCGGCCTCGTCGGCAGCCGGGTCAATCCCAGCCAGGGCGGCCTGCATGGTGAGCAGCATATTGGTGCCGGTATCGCCATCCGGCACCGGGAACACGTTGAGGTCGTTGACCGCCTCTCGGTGCTGCTCTAGCCGAGCGGTGCCACCGAGGAGTGCTGCCCGCCAGCGTTGGCCATCCCAGGTGGTCTGTTGCGCGAGCGCCGGCTCCTGTGTTACCATCACCGATACCCTCCATAGCAATCAGGCAGCCTAGCCGCTCTGTATTGCCCCAAAACCCGAGATTGCGTTAGCAAGCGGCTCGTCTAGCATTGCCAACTATCGCCAAGGCTCGATCATATCATAGTGTCCGGTACGTCTTGGTGGTGGTATGTTTGGTCATTGGCGCCGGTGAGGTCAACGAACCGTGAAACGATGTAGCTTCTGCGGCAAGGGGCCGATGGTCGGCCGTAATATCCGCCACAAAGCCAAGGGGAAGTGGACCTACCGCGCTCCCAAAACCCGGCGTGTGTTCCGGCCCAACATCCAGCGCACCACCATCTTTCTGCGCGGTGAGCGGCGGCGCGTCCACATCTGCACGCGCTGTCTCCGCACGCTCAACAAGACGGCCTAGCCGCCGGACGACTCGCTGACCGCCGCTTGCCGTAACTCCTCCGCGGCTTCGAGCAGATACTCGTTGATCTTGTCCAAGCGCTCCGCCGCCTTGGCAATGCGCTCGCGGTCCTCCGTATCAATGGCGCTCGCATAGTCCGCCACCATCGGTTTCGTCTCGGCGTTGACTTGCTGGAGTAGCTCGCCGGTGCGCGTCAATTCCGGCGGTACCGGCTGCACCGAGGCCATGTCCTCCGCTGCCAGTTCCATCATCTTCAGGACGAACGTGGCTTGGGCACGCCATTCCTGATCTCGCAGCAGGCTCGGCTCCTCCCCGGCCGCGGCGCCCAGGTTGTCCAACACGGCCAGCGCCTGCGCGTACACGCCGGCGGCCGGCGCCACCTTCGCCGCGAAGGCCGCGACTGGGCCACTCGGGAGTGGTGGTGCCTCACGCCTCGTGGTCGGCGGCTGCGGCCCGGCGGCCGGTCCACCGGCCGGGCCGCTGGGGCGGAGCGGTGCCCGCTCCGTATCGAACGCTGCACTGGTGGACACGATGCCCGGCTCCGGCAAGCTGCGGGGCCGCGCGATAATGGCAAAGACGATGAAAGCGCCAATCACCAGCGCCAGCACCGCACCGACCAGCCCCAGCCCGCCGCGCAGGAGTACCCGCCGCATCGCCCTCGCCCTCCACTCCTAATAGTGTACCGGGCGCCGCGGCGCCTCGTTCATACTGCGTTGCATCAGGTCCTGCCGATCACGGGCAGCCGTCTCCGGCGAATACGTCTCCTCTCGATGATGACCAGCGATTGGGGTAATTCCTCGTTAGGGATGACGGTCAGCACCCGCAGTAGGCGGGCTTGCGACTCATGCTCACTGTAATTGCCGCCGCGGAGGAGAATCAATCCGGGGCCGGATGCGTGTGTCAGTGCTAGCAACCGTGGGAAATCCAAATCCGCGGTGATGACCACCCGCTGTTCACGCCGAGCACGCTCCAAGATTTGCGTGTCCGGAGCCTGCGCCAGCCCCACCAGAGAGGCGTGGACGGCATCGTGCCCTTGCTCTACCAGCCAGGTGGCCAGTGCTGGCGGGAGCGGCATGTCCACAAGGAATCTCACCGGGCGAACTCTACCGTCTCCTCTTCGGCCAGGAAGGCAGCGTACCGCAGGGACTCGTCAATGTCTTCCGGCTCCAGGTACGGATAGTCCTGGAGCACGCTCTCTTTCGTCTCTCCGGCGGCCAGGAGTCCCAATACACGCGACACCGGAAACCGCAAGCCGCGAATGCACGGTTTGCCCGTAGCGACCTGTGGGTCTACGGTAATCCGCTCAAAGCGCATCCTTCTACCCCCGAGCCTTCATCCATCAGTATGTTAATAGTAGCGTGGGTGACGGTGAGCCGCTAGCGTAGCACCGGTACATGCGGCAAGAGGCCGGAGCGTGAAGATCGCGCTCCGGCCTCGACTGAGCAGCGGGCTGCGTGTGCTTAGGCGACCTCGCCGATGTAGGCGCCACGGTAGTCCAGCCAGCCACCGCCGAACTCCCAGCGCACCTTGAAGCTGATCCGGTCGTTCGTGAACACCTGCCCGTCGGTCGGTGCATCCTGGAGCAGCAGCTCCGGCGTCTCCTGCCCGCCCACGAAGCCCAGCTCGATAGTCGGGAGCACCGCCGGATCGGTCAGCAGGTACCAGTTGTTCGTATCAGTGAACTGCGGCACCGCGATCACCTCCAGTTGGTTGTGCAAGGGGTTCACATCGTTGTCGCTACCGCCCGGTGTCAACGGCGACCCGACCACGATCTTCGCCGTGAAGAGCAGGTCCGGCGGCACCAACAGAAACCGCGGGTGCTGCCCGATGCGCTTGCTGGCCTCGTTCGTCTGCTTCAGCATCGCCAGGATGCCCGCCTGCACGCTGTCGCCGGAGAGTGCGCTCGTGCCGCGATTGGCATGGCTCGTCTGGCCACTGCCGTCGAACACCTTTGTGCCATCCGCCATCGTCGAGTTGCCGATAATCAACGTGGTGTAGACGTACTCGTTCATCGTGATGCCGGCCGAGACGGCCAGGCGCGTCGGAATCTTTCGCACCGCTTCCAAATCGTCGTTGAGGATGGTCTCCCTCGTGACTACGACGAGATTACCGCGCTTGGCGGGCGTATAGCTCTCCTTGCGGTCGTCCCACGACAGATTTTGATACGCCGCACCCTCGCTGACCGTAGCGAGACTGGCGAAGTCGTGGGTCTTCACCCGATCCTGCGCCTTGAAGTCGCGCACGGAGGAGATCGTGCAGAAGCGCCGCCACGCCTGCGGCTGACCGGCGTAGTCTTGGATGAGGCGCTTGGTCATCGAGTTCAGCACCACCTGATTGAGTGTGCTGGTAGTCACCTCATTCGCCTCCCGGACCAGTGCCAGCTGCGGCTGATAGGCCCCGGAGACGAGGCTGTCGCCGGTCGTCTGCACATACGCCTCACGCAAGGAAGTCCAGCGGGGCACCGCGCTCGTAGCCGCGAGGCCCAGCTGCTCCAGCCGCGCGCGGTCCTGCTCCGATTCGCGGATGCCGAACAGGCGATCCCACGCCGTCTGGAGCGCCACCAGGCCCCGTGAGACGCCATCGTGGCCCATTTCCGCCCGGGCGGCCCCGTGCCCGCTGACCAAGCCGCGCGGTAGCCCGCCGCCGGCAGCACCCTCGTATTGGCGGAGTGCGTCCAGCGCCTCAATCTCCTGGACGATAGCGCTGTCCAGATCGCGGGCAAACGCCTCCCGCGTCGGCCAATACGGCCGCTCGTTCCCCGCGCTATCCGGTTCCAAGGGCGGCTCGAAGGAGCGGCGGAGCTTCTGCTTGACCGGCTCCGGCAAGCGGGCAGTGGCCAGGCGGTCATAGAGAATCCGGGCACAGGCCAGTTGCTCGGCCGCTTCACGTACCGTGCTATGGCCCTCGTGCCGTTCGGTCGGTGTTCCAGGATCGGCAACTGTAGTTTGTGCGTTCACTTCATTTCCTCCTCTGCTGTTCGCAGTGTGTTGGTGCGCCGTCTCCGGGGTAGGGAGCAGGAGGCGGCCGGCCGTGCGGGCGTCCGGCCGCTGCCGCCTCCTGCTCCCCGCCGTCGCAGACTCCTCGATGGCCAAGAACTCGCCACCGGCGCTGGCTCGCGTGACTACGTCACAGCTCTTCAACACCGGCACCGATTGCACGATCTGCACCGTTCGACCGGCGCGGCTCTCGGTGACCAGTGTGCAGAGCGCATCAATGGACAGTCCGATAACGTCTTTTTCTCCTAGCTGCACCACCTCCTTCACCAGTTGCCAGAGCCAGTCGGCGTGCTCCAGCACATGCAGAGATGCCTCGACCCGCGTTGCCTCTCCACCGTTACCCACCAAGCGTGGGGTACGGAAGACCCCCACGATGTCCCGCACCGAGCGGGCGGGACGCAGGCGGTCTTCCAGCGCCGTCGGATGATCGGCAAAGCAGCGCAGTCCGTCGGCCGCCGCCGCAATATCTGCGAGCGCTCGCGGCGTGAAGACCCGCCCCGACTTGGCCTCGCCAGCCCGAATGAGCACCACGCGGACGTTCCGGCTCTCGGTGTCCACCGCGCCCGTGCCGGCGAGGCTTCCCGTCGCCTCGTGGATAGCGACCAGTTCTCCGTCCGTAGCCCGGCCCTGCTCACCCCTACTCATGCCTACACTCTCCTCTCCGTCCGTTCCGGAGCGGCCTCACCCAGAAACCGCAGCAAGAGCCGCCGGGCTTGCTCCGACTCCAGCCAGCCCCGATCAACCGCGGTGCCCAAGGCCGTCGTGAACGTCGCGGCAGCGCGGCCTAGCTCGACGCTCCGCTCCGTATCACTCAGCTCGTCGAACTCCACGCGGAAGGCTTGATTGATGCGTGGCCCCAAGGCCCCGGCTCGTACCCGCGCCTGAATGGCGCGGCGCACGATGCGGACCAAGAGCTGCCGCAGGTACTCCTGTCGTCGCTGGAAGCGTTTGAGCGCCGGTAAGCCCATTTCTGCCGCCGTGGCGCGGTTGACGTGTCCCCCTTCTCCCAGGAAGTGCTCCGGCACGCCAGCCCCGGCCGCGATCATCAGCTTGAGCGCCCGCCCATCGCTGGCTACGTCGTCGGCGCCGATCTGCGGGTTGACCGCCTGCCACTGCTCGGACTCGTTGTGGAACAACACGGTGCCCGGCTCCGGCGGGCGGCCCATCTCGACCCGTTTCCGCTCCAGGTCTGCCCGCGATGCCCCCGCGAGCGTCACGTCGTAGAGAAAGGCCCCTTTGTAGCGGTTGATCCGCACGCGATCCGTGAGCCAATCCTTGTAGCGGCGCAGCCACGGCAATAACGTGGACAGATCCGAGCGGCCCCGCGTCGCGTTGCTGACCTTGTTCACTGCGGCGGTTTCGATCTCGACCGCCGCGATCCACGTTTCGTCCGCCGGCAGCGGCCCCGGCCCGCTGAGGGGCGGCGGAGCGTACCGGTAGCGCAAGGGGCGCTCGACATCTTCCGGGTCGGCTTCGATCTCGGTGATATAGAGTGGATCGAGTTGCCGCACCACCGTCCGGCCGGTCAGGGGATCAACAAAGAACCGCACGAATTGCTCGCCAAAGAGGGCCAGCTCCGTGAGCAGCGCATAGCTCCGCTCGTCCATGCGGTTGTCCGCGTCCTGCCAGAAGTCGTCAATGATCCGTTGGACCCGCTGATCCTCGGCGACAACCCGCACCCCACCGCCCAACACAAAGTTCGTGCCTACCTCGATGACAGCGTGGGCCAGCGGGTTGGTGAGATACGCTTCGTAGACCTCCAGCAGGAGTGCGCGGCGGTCAGCCGGTGGGAGGTCCCGCTCGGTCTGGGGTGTGAGCAGCGTGCGGTAGCCGCGATCTTCGACCGCGTGGGCGGTCGCTTCCTGCACGGGCGTCGCCGCGTCTTGTTGGCTCGCCTGCTGCTTATCCTGGCCCGCCGGCTGCCGCACCTGTGGCTCGGCTCGGCCGCCGAATGGCCACCACCACCTGCTCGTGGCCGCCGGAGCGTGTTGCCCGGTGGCCTGCTCACTTGTCGTTTCCCTCGCTGGCGACATGTGCCTGTCTCCCGTTCCCAGCCCGTCGTCACTGCGCTGACGGGTGCTGTCTAGTGGCCCATATATGGGAGGGAGACGGGGAAACAACGGTCGCCCCGACTGGTAGCTAATGATTCGGCGGAACAGGAGGCTGCTGTCCGTCATTCCCGCGCCAGCGGGAATCCAGCGGCGGGAGAAACTTTTCTCGGGGGTAGGTCCGCACCGAGCCGTAGGGGCGCAGCATGCTGCGCCCGTCCCCCTGTCCCCCTGCCGCAGCGGGGGGACCATAGGGGGGCCAGGGATGAGTCCCAACAGGAAGTGCTATGATTCAGGCAGGCGTGTAGCCTCGACCGGCACTATGCCACCAAGCCACCGCAGGCCCACCGAGCCGCTAGCTCAATTGGCAGAGCACCGGCCTTTTAAGCCGTAGGTTCTGGGTTCGATTCCCAGGCGGCTCACCACTTTCCCAGCCGCGAAATTTGGCGACCTGTTAGTTAACGCAAGACCCCGAGGTAGACTCCCCTCGGGGTCTTGCCGTATCTAGTGCCTTTCAATCACTCGCACCGCTCACACATTCTCCCTGATTCTCCGGTTCGTAAATTTGCCCGGTGTACCGCTTGCAACCATGGGGAGTTGCGACCGCCCCACCGAATTTCCGTTACGGAGCCTCACCAGGGCCTCAATCTGAAGGGCAGAAACTCCCGCTCAGGCCTTCCGGGACGGACTGCCCAATGACTCCAAAGGGGGCAACAACAAGGCTGCTCAAATACCCATCCGTGGCGGATGCACTGTTAGATCATTACTGTCGCTGGGCACGTTCAGCAATCCAGTGCCAATCGCCCATCTCGGACTATGCATTGTGATCCGACTAACACTGTCGCGTTTGGACATGACAGATCAGTGTTCAGAGTTGATTCATTTTCTCCACCCATGTATCTGTTTTCTCCCAAAGCCACGAACAGCATCCCTGCCTTACATTCATCTACGTTCACAAGCCCTGTTGGCGATTGGATGCCAGGATTAACTCCAACCCCGATGTGGCTTATGCGATCACTGTCGCCGGAGTGTATGCCAACAAAATCTATAAAGGATTTCGGGCTGGTCGCTGCCGAAATGTCTGAAATACGACCGTCAACAAAGGTGATAGTGAGATCACGTATGTTCCTCCATCGTTCAAAACAGATGGAGCCCTGAACGGTGGTTTCCGGCACGGTAAACGATATCGCCCCGAATGGCAGGTTTAGGACGAGACTGCCACGGAGGCGACTATCAGTCTCGAATACTGGCCTGTTGCCAAGTTCACACTCCAGACGACTGCCATTGCAAGTTCTTATGTCCAATGCACTTCCAGTTTCTATGATCTGTTTGACGCTCTGCACGCGCTTATCTATTTCATGTATATCCACGTTAATGGCGCTCTCAATTGTCTTGCAAATCTTCCTCCGCGAGAGCAGAGAATCTTCCTGTCGCACCGCGTCTGGATGCGCGATCAAGCAATAGGGAACGTGTCTAGATTCCTGTTGGTTTACCAGCACTCTTATACCCTCGTTCCATGCTTTCAGTCGCTCGGTAGTACAAGTTTCGATCAACGGACTCCGGTCCCGCTGGACAACGATAACGGCATCAACCCTGCTGGCAATGTCTGATAGAAAGGGGGACGGACGTCGCAGCCACTCAAGCGGCAACGTCCGAATTCGTTCCACCTCGTGAGCAATCGAAGTTACGTTGAGACATGGTATGGCCTCAGCTCTCTCTACTGCGAGAGATACGGCTTCGATACAATCCCACATGGCAATGTCGCCTCGGATTTCAATGAACTGCGATGGCCGGATACCCAGACCAGCAGTCGCCAGATCCGCTAGCTTCTTATAGAGCGATTGCGACACTATTCCCTCCCTTCGGCGTGGCGAACTCGTTCTCACATTGAAGCAAGCTCTTGCGCTTGCCTGCTTCAAATCCACGGAGACGAGGACCAGGGGTGCCATTCGTGGATTGTCACGCAGCCTCCGCTTCATAACAGTTGAGCGTTCCCAGGGTCAAGTAGGGGATGTTGACGCCCCACTCTTCGATGTAGCGGTGGTCGTGGCGTCAGGTGATCCAGAGGTGGATGTTAAGGCGGGCTCCCATTCACTCTGGCCGGTTGATGAGGAAGGTAGCGGCATCATCGAAATACTGATCCATGGCCGCCCGGGCCTCGACCGGCAGTTCTACTTGGTCCAGTGCTGCCGTCATGTTGCGTACCCAGGCATCGCGGACCGCGCGCGTGATGGGGAACGGCAGATGGCGGGCACGGAGCCGTGGATGACCCCGCAGCTGCGAGTAGGTGGGGTGACCGCCGAAGAACTGAATGAGGAAGAGTGTCAGGTGGTGCTTGGCCGGACCGAGATCGTCGGGATAGAGCGGGCGCAGCAGCGGGTCGCGCTCCACACCCGCGTAGAACAACTCCACGATCCGTTCGAACGTCGCGTCTCCACCAACCGCTTCATAGACTGTCATCGTCGCATCCCTGCCGCCGGTAAGGATGCTACACCTAGCGGGCTGCGGCAAGCGAAACGACTACCTCATCCGTGCATGGCGAGCCGGCGGCGCGCTTAGTAAGATTGCGGGAGAGCGGTGCCGACGGAGGGGATGCCAATGGCAACGACAACGCGTGACTGCGTTGTCAGCAGCCTTGGTAGTACACGTGGAGGGACGATGATTGACCGATTGATGGAGTTGGCCGAGGAATTGAACGCTTTGCAATACGGGGACTTCTTGCTTTCGGACGGTCAGCGAACCAGTTACTATTTCGACGGTCGGCGGCTGAGTCTGCACGCCGAAGGCGCTCATCTGATTGGCAAAGAGATGCTGACGTTGTTGGCGAATACCGGCGTTGCCGCGGTCGGCGGCCCGACGATGGGGGCCGATCCCATCGTGACGGCCGTGGCCATAGCATCTTGGCAGGCCGGCTGCCCGTTACCAGCGTTCATCGTCCGTAATGAGGCCAAGGGCTATGGCATGGGCCAGATGATTGAGGGGCTATTGCCGGAGACCGGTTCGGAGGTGGCAGTATTGGACGATACCTGCAACACGGGCGAGGCGGTGCTGCACAGCATTGACGCGGTAGAGCGTGCTGGCCTTCGCGTTGCCATGGTGGCCGTCTTGATGGATCGTCAGAGTGGCGGGAGCGCAGAAGTCCGACGGCGTGGTTATCGCTTTGAGTCGTTGTTGACTCTTGATGCTCATGGCCGGATGTCATCAGCGCGGTGACTTGCCAACAAAGCCACAGTGGTCTCGTCTGGCGATGGTGCAGCCCGGATTAATGCGTAGCCGAAGGAGAGGTGCCTATGGCAACGACCACGCTGCTGACGGCCGCGGAGTTCCTCGCGTTTCCCGACACCCTGCATAAGCCGGAGCTGGTCCAGGGGGAGATCGTAGAGATGGCACCCGTCGGTGGCTATCACAGCGACACGCAGCGCAAGCTGGCGATGCTGATGGGACTGCACGTAGACCGGGGCGGCTACGGCGCCTTGGTCGTAGAGCTGGGGTTCCGTCTGGCAGCGGACCCGGATACTGTGCGGGCACCGGACGTGTCGTTCATCTCGGCAGAGCAGCTCCGCAGTACGCCCTTGAGTGCCGGCTTCTACTCCGGGTACCCCGACCTCGCCGCAGAAGTGGTCTCGCCGGGCGATACAGCTACCCAGCTCGATGCGAAGGTGCAAGATTACCTGGACGCCGGCACCCGCTTGGTGTGGGTGGTCAACCCCGGCACACGCAGCGTCGCGGTGTACTCCCCCGACGGGCAGGTACGGCTGCTCGGTGCCGACGACGTGCTCACCGGGGACGCGGTGCTCCCCGACCTGCGGATACCCGTGAGCGACCTCTTCCTGGGACAAGACGGGTAGCTCCGCGCTACCCGGGGGGCTCACCGCAGCGTCCGCGCAACCACCCGATAGGGCATACGTTCTATCAGTTAACCGACTGCCACCCCGGACGTGCGGCAGGGGTGTGGGGATAGCAATGGACACAGACGCTGAACACGCCGGCCGGCTGGCCGGCAATGGTGACGGAGCCTCGATCCAGGCGTTGCTCGACGCGATCAGCGCCAGCAACGCAGCCCGGGTGGCTGCCCTCCTCGCGGCCGCCCCGGCCTTGGCCAATGCCCGCACCGACGAGGGGCAGGTGCCGCTGATTGCGGCCGCCGAGCGGGGGCTGACGGATGTGGCGAGCGCCTTGCTCGCTGCCGGCGCCGACCCCACTGCGACCGACGGCTATTGGACACCACTCTATGCGGCTGCCCACACTGGCCCCTATAAGCGCAAGCCGGCGCTCGCCGTTGCCGACTTGGTGCTGGCGTATGGGGCGCCGGATGACATTTTCAACGCTTCGGCACTCGGTCGTGTGCAGCGGGTGACTGAGTTGCTAGCCAGCGACCCCGGTTTAGCCAACGCCCGTGACAGCATCGGATGCACGCCGCTTTTCGTGGCGGCGTGGACCGGGTATCCGGTCGTTGTCGAACGGTTACTCCAAGCCGGCGCCGATCCGAACGTGCGGAGTCGCGCCGGGCAAACACCACTCGATACGTCGGTTACCCACATCTGGGAAGGAGAGCAGTACGCGGTTGCCCGTCTGCTCCTTGAGTACGGCGCCAATCCGAGCTTTTTCGCAGCGTGTGTTGTTGGCAGTTCGGAGCACGTCAAACGGTACCTGGCGGACGACCCGGCGCTGGTCAACCGGCCCTTTGACCAAGGTGGTACCCCGCTTGAGGTCGCGGCCGAGGCCGGTCACATGGCAGTCGGGGCACTGCTTGTGCAGGCTGGGGCCGAGGTGGACATCTTCTCGGCTGCCAGTCTCGGACGGCAAGCGCAGGTCGAAGCCTTCCTCCGGGCCGACCCGGCGCTACTCGATGCCAAGCGCCCCATGGGTGGCTATCGGCCGCTGCACTGCGCGGCAGAGTGTGGCCACCCGGAGATCGTGCGGCGCCTCATCCAGCGAGGCGCGGAGGTGAATGCACGCAACGCCTGGGGGTTTACTCCACTGCATCTCGCCGTGCTGGCCGCCCGCGGCTACCCACCGACGGCTGCCCACTTGGCCATCAGCAATGTCCTCCTCCGGCACGGGGCCGCCGTCAACGCCCGGGACCACTACGACCGCAGTGTGCTGGACATAGCTACCGTCGGAGCCGCGAAACCGGGAGCAGTGCCCGGCATCGTCGAGGTGCTCTCCCGACACGGCGCCAGCTAAGGCTGGGTGTCCCTCCCTCGCTGAAAGATAGGGCCTGCGAGTCGCCGCGCTGACTGCCTTCCTTTGGGAAAGAAGCGGCGGCCGGTCGCCGCCACGCCCACCTTCCCTTATGAGAGTTGCCAACTTAATCAAGGAATGGAGCACCACCCCCTTCCCCAGCCCTCCCCCCTCTATGTCGGGGCAGGGTGCCGGTTCCCTCCCCCGTCCCGACGGGGGAGGGTGAGGGAGGGGGCCAGACCACTACCTAATCAAGTGAGCAACTTTCATCAGGGCCGGGGCCGGGGGTAGGTCCATCCCCCTAATGACGGCCGAATTCGCGGGCAAGCTGGTCCTGGCTGAGGTGGATCATCGTTGGCCGGCCGTGCGGGCAAGTCCGGCCCAGATCACAGGCTTCAAGCTGCCGGATGATCTCCGCCATCTCCGCGGCGGTAAGCGCGTCACCGGCCTTCACGGCGCCGTGGCAGGCCACCGACCAGCGCGTGCGGTCGGCCACCGGCCCGTCACCATACTCGCGTCCGAGCGCACCGTCTATCACCTCGGCGATGGTGCCGGTATCCGAACGCTGCGCCAGCGTCGCCGGCACCGCCCGCACGAGCCACGATTGATCCCCGAACGGTTCTAGGCCGAAACCTAGCTCGGCCAATACCTCCCCATGCTCCTCCAGCCAAGCGTGCTGGGTCGGCGAAAAGGAGACGACCTCTGGTGCAAGCAGCAATTGCCGGTTGCGCTCCACGGACGCGACGGGATCGGCCGCCTCGCGCAACAACTGCTCGTAGAGCACGCGCTCGTGGGCGCTGTGCTGGTCAATGAGGTAGAGGCCGGTCCCGCCGGCCGCGACGATGTACGTCTTGGCGATCTGACCTAGCACTTGCAGGTGGACTTGGGGGGCCGCCTCGTCCGGCAGCAGCGGCGGTTCCTCCTCGGCCGTTGCTTCTGTTCGCACGGCCCCGGCCGCCGCGGCGAGCGCCGCCCCAAAGGGTGCGGCCGCACCTTCACCCCCTCTCTGCATGGGGGAGCGGGGGCCGGAGGATGAGTCCCGCCCGCCTGCGGCCGCCCCGGACCTTGGTGCCGCCGGGTCCGAGGACCCGCCCACCCACTGCGGGAGCGTCGCGCGGTCCTGAGCCGTCAGCGCCTCGCGGATGGCACGCTGCACCAACCCGTAGACGAGGCGCTCGTTACGCAGTCGCACCTCCGCTTTCGTCGGGTGGACGTTGACATCCACGTCCTCGGGTGGCACGTCGAGCCGAATCACCGCCACCGGATGCCGGCCGCCGGGCAGCATCGCCCGGTAGGCCTCGGCAACGGCATGGGCCAGGAACGGGCTACGCACCCAGCGTCCATTGACGAGGAACGCGAGGTACTGCCGGTTGGCGCGGTGCTCGTCGGGCAGCGCCGTGAAGCCGGAGACGGCCCGGCCGCGCTCTTCCAGCGCCGGCAGCGGGACCAACCGGCCGGCAACCTCCGGCCCGTATACGGCAGCAATCGCGTCGAGCAAGTCGCCGGTGCCGGGCGCCTGGAGGGCGTCGCGCCCGTTGTTCGTCAGCGACAGGGCGACGTCTGGGCGGACGAGCGCGAGCGCGCCGAGCGCGGTAATGACGTGGCGGGCCTCGGTCGTCGGCGATTTCTGAAAGGCGGCCCGCGCCGGGACGTTATAGAACAAGTTACGCACGGTGATCGTAGTGCCCGCCGGCCCGCCAGTCGCGCCTTGGTCGGTGATCTCGCCACCCACCATGCGGAGACGGGCGCCCGTCGCGACGTCCGGCGGTCGGCTCACGATCTCCAGGTGGCTGACCGCGCCAATGCTCGCCAGCGCTTCCCCGCGGAAGCCGAGCGTGGCCACATGGGCGAGGTCGTCCGCCGTCGCCAGCTTGCTCGTGGCGTGGCGCGTGACCGCCAACTCCAGCTCGGCGGCCGGAATGCCACCGCCATCGTCGGTCACACGGATCGCGCCCAGCCCACCGCGCTGGATAGCCACGCGCGCGCCGGTTGCGCCGGCGTCGAAGGCATTTTCGACCAACTCCTTGACGACCGATGCCGGACGCTCGACGACCTCACCGGCAGCAATGTACCGCACGACTTCTGGCGACAATTGACGGATCGGCATGATGACTCCCGCTCGTTGGCTCCGGCGAGTGGCGCGTGTTCGGTGTCAACCGGCACGCTTGGTCCTACCCTGAGGATATAACGGACCAGGAGACGACAGGATGCCCAACGACGAAACTCGCGCACAGGCGGTAGCAGCACCGGAGCAGCCGATAGTCACGATTGAGGGCGAGCGAGTAGCGCTCGGCCCGCTGCGCCGCGACCTCCTGCCGCTCTATCAACGCTGGATAAATGACCCGTCAGTAGTTCGTACCGTCTGGGCAAGTCTGCGACCACTCCTGCTGGAGGATGAGCAGCAGTGGTACGACCAGAAGATCGGCGCGACGGACACAGTGCTCTTTCAAGTCTACATCCGCGACGGCTGGCGCCCCATCGGCAATGCGGGCCTCTTGGAGTTAGAACACCAGCACGGAGTTGCCGAATTCGGCATCATGATCGGCGAAAAGGACTGCTGGGATCAGGGCTACGGCACCGAAGCGACCCGCCTGATACTGGATTACGCCTTCAATGTGCTTGGTCTCCACAACGTCATGCTCTCCGTCTACGACTTCAACTACCGCGGCGTGCGCGCCTACGAAAAGGCCGGCTTCAAGGTCATCGGCCGTCGCCGCCAGGCGCTGCGTCTCGGCCACGAGCGACATGACGTGATCCTCATGGACGCTCTCGCCACCGAGTTCGAGAGTCCCGTGCTCCAGCGCCTCTATGTCGAGGGCCGGCAGTAGCTCAACCAGACATGCCTAGTCGCTACAGAAAGCCTGATCCTCAAAGCTGTCTACTTCCCAAACGAGTGGCGGTGTGAGTCACCCCCGGTTAGCTCCTCAGCGGAGCTTGGCGCGCAAGGGGGCAACGAGGTCGCGTAGCCAGTGGCGCAGCCGCACGTGCGGCGGCAGCACGTCGAGGGAAAATACCGGCACCCAGTTATCGGGAGTGCCAACGGCCGGGAGCACGTTGCCGCCATCGAACCGCAGGCGCAGCCGGAGGTCGTAGGTGCCAGGCGACAATGCCGCGGGCAAGCGCAGCGTGTGCCGGTCGAAGACCGGGTCGGCGGACCGCCAGACCCCGGTCTGGACCGCCCAAGCCAGTGGGTACCGTTCCCAGCGTCCCACTTGTTCCCCGCTGCGATCCACCAGCGACCACTCCACGAAGAGGTCGCTGCGATAGGGCCGCTCGGCACGCCAAGCAACTTCCAGCGTCAGCACGTCGCCGGGTTCATACGGCCCCGGGGTAAGGATGCGAATACCCTCCAGCAAGAAATGGTCCCATTCGTCGGTAATGGACACCTGTACAGGCTGCAAGACGGTAGCCGGCCCCAGCAGACGGGCGTTCGGTGGCATCGTGACATCGAGCAACCCAATACCAACCGCACCCGAAACAGGATCGCCAGGCCAGGATGGGGTGAGCGGCTGCAAACTTGCCCCGTCGTAAACAACAAGCTGCACCTCATACGTTCCTGGCGCCAGGCCAATCGGCAGCCACAGGCCTTGGCGGATCTCGACCTCTTGGTCAGGTGCCCAGCGGCTCGTCGGCTCTCCGGTCAGCGGAGCCGTGCGGAGGTCGAAATCCTTGGCTATTCGCTGGCCGTCCCAGCCGACCAGGCGCAGCGACGCGCGGTAGTCGCGGTCCATTTCCTGCCGGGCACGAAACCGTAGGATGAACGGCGCCACGTCACCGCTGACGATCTCGTCTACTTCCATCAAGCCACCCGTCAACTCGATGGCAGCGCCGAACTGAGCCGGCCGCAGCGGCGCCTCCAGCTTACGCGGATGCAGCTTGAAGACACTCAGCTCGGCGGTATCGAAGGCCTGCCGGGTTCCCTGCCACGCATGGGTCAGCAGCCAGCGCTCGACCAGCCGCTGCGGGTCGCTCTGCTCCAGCCCCGACAGGACGAGCCAGATCCGCTCGTGCGGCGCGGCGAGGTCCGCGAGGACGGTCTCGACGGTCTCCTCATCCACTGCCGGCGGAGCCGTCGTCGGCAGTACGTGATGAAATATCTCTCCGCGGAAGTAGTAGTCGTAGTACCAGGCCTGCCATGGCCCCGTGAGCAGCACCACGTCCACGTCGCCGTGGCGTTCCAGCGCCGCAATGTGCGTGGTGATCGCACTGTAGTCGGCGCGGGTATAGCCGGTGTAGTACGTGGCACCGAAAGCGACCAAGCCGACGCCCAGGGGAACGATTCCCAGCGCCGCGCCCCGCCGTCCCCACTGCCGGTGCAACAGCGCCACCCCGCGTGCTGCCAGCAGCATGGCAAAGGGCAGTGCGTGCAGCACGTAACGGGGACTAAACGGCTTGTCAATGACCAGCACTGCACCGGCGCCAACCAGCGAGATGATCAGACCGAGCACAAGCAGGGCCACTGCGCCGGTCCGGTCCGCCGGCTGTGAACGCAGTCCTAGCACCACCAGCGTCAGCCAGACGGCAGCAATGACGATAGCCCAGGTCCAGGTAGCGACGGGACCGACCGCGAGCGCCAGGGCTGCTGTGCGCGCGGCGTCCAGGACCGCCGCCCCGGTCAGGTGCGCGGCCGAGGCGGCCGGCAGACTGGCCACTACCCCCGGCGCCGCCAGTGCCCAGGGCAACGGGCCGAGTAGCGCGAGGAGACAGCCGAGGGTAGCCGCGCGCCACGGCAGGATGATCCCGCGCCAGCGCGCCAGTAGCAGCCATACCGCCAGTGTCAGCGGGACGGCGAGTGCTAACGCATGGGTATACAGCGCCAGCCAACTCACCAGGACGAACAGCGCCCAGCGCAAAGCGGACGGACGCTCCAAGGCCCGCCACCAGAGCCAGAGGCTCAGGGCGACAAGCGTTGTGAGCGGGGCATACATCCGTACTTCCCGCCCGTAGAACACCAGCAGCGGCGTGGCGGCAGCGAGGAGCGCGGCGTAGCGTCCGACCGACTGTCCACCAGCACGCCGCGCCAGCGCAGCGACCAGCGGGACCAGCAGCGTACCGACCAGCGCCGAGAAGGCGCGCGTCAGCGCTTCGGCAGTGCGAGCGTCTACCAGGTCACGGAAGAGGCTCTGCCAAGCGCCGAGCACTAGGTAAAACAGTGGAGGGTGCTCGAACGGCGCCTGCGCGACCGTGGCGATGAGGGCGGTCGGCGACAAGGCGGCATAGCGCACACTGACGATCTCGTCGAACTCCAAGTCGCCGAGACCCGGCAGGTTCCACAGCCGCAGCGCGAGGGCCGCCAGAGTCAGGAGGACGATGACTGGATCAGGACGCCATCGTCGCATAGCAAGTAGTCACTCGCGTTCGCAAATAGCCTGGGACGGGTCTACAAAACCAGCCCTGGCAGTGCATAAAAGACAAGAAGTCAGTAGGGCATCATTCATGGCGCCCCAGTCATTCCCGCGTAAGCGGGAATCCACGTTCCCCTGCCGCAGCGGGGGGACCATAGGGGGACCGTTCCCCGGCCTACCCCTGCCACTGACCACCGGCTGCCGGCCACCGGCCTCACACGCCGGCCGGAACACGCTCCGCGTCCGCAAGATGGCCCTGCCGCTGGTAGCGTGTGAATAGCGCTCCCCACGGTGAATCGCGCCGCCACGCCTCGAAAACGGCCCGGTCGCGTGCCGGCCAACGATAATAGTCGTGGTATGCCTCCGACCCCATGATGAACAGATGCACGAGCGGGGTGCGGAAAAAGAATCGCTGGAGCGCCTTCAGCGGGCTGAACCATAGCAGATCGCCGATGATGCTCGCCGCATTATCGCCTACGGTGAACCCCCAGCCGCGCTCCAAGTCCGCGCTCATATCGTCTCCGACGAGCACGATGCGCCGCACGTCTCCACAGCCCAAGCCTTGCTCATGCGCCAGGCGGATATACGGAATGGACAGCGGATCGAAGCCCATCAGCTTTGCCGCCACGGCGTCTATCGCCACCTGATCTGCCGCGGCGAGCAGCACGTCCTTCTGCCGTGGGCGCATCGTCCGCGGGCCAGGCCCATCCCCGGCGGTCGTGCCGTCCATCACGGCGAAAATACCGGGGTGAATCTCCTGCTGGATAGCGAGCAGGTCTACCAGCGTTTCGTGAATCCAGCTATGCGTGTAGTGGCGCTTCGTATTCAGGAGACCGCCAAAGGCGTTTTTCATCGCCCCGGTGGTAGTGGTGTAGATATGGCACTTGACCGTCGGGAGATGGACGATGTTCTTCCCGATGAAGTAGTCGGGCACGAAGATGCCCTCCGGGTAGATGTCGTGGAGCACACGCATCGGCGTGCGCGGCTCGTAGCGCACCCAGCGCATGTCTTCGCCCTTAAAGTTGTAGCGCACCGGGATTTCGTAGTGCTCGAAGATGGGGACGTAGCCGTTGAGGTCCTCGCCCTTGAACGCATTGGTCACGACCGTCTGGTTCTGCACGCAGACCTGGTGATCGTAGCCCCGCGCGCGCAGCGCCCGGACGGTCCCCTCAAGCTGCCAGGGCGTCGTATTCGCACCCGGAAACGGGAAGTGCCAGGAGATGTTGTCCTTGAGGATGGTCGTCAGGCTCGGTTGCAAAGTGCGCTCGACACCGGCAAGCTCGATCAGCCGATCCATGTCGTCGAGCACTGCCTCCGGGCGCGCCCGTACCACGGCCACCACCGGCGAGTCTGCCGCTGCCGTCCCGTGGCCCAGGTTTGCGCTGCTGCCGTTCGCCGAGTCCAACTGTGCCCTCCGTATGTAGTGCCCCCCTATGGTCCCCCCGCTGCGGCGGGGGGACGGGCTATTCCCTCCCCCGTCCCGACGGGGGAGGGTTAAGGTGGGGGCCAGCCCCAGTGACCAAATCCTCCAGCGCCGCTTTGCCGCGGCGCAGCGCAGCGAGGTGCTCGTCCACCGAGCGCCAGCCACCGCCCATCGTGTTCAGGCTCAGATGCGTGATGCCGATGTCCTGCCAGGCGGCAACCTCGGCCCGCCACGAGTCCTCGTTGCCCTGCGCGACGGACAGCCGCGGCTCGATGCCGATCTCCCCGGGATCGCGGCCCACTTCACGGGTGAACGCCCGGAGCCGCGCGACCGCCGCTCGCCCGGTCTCATCTGGCTGCAGTTGCGGAAACCACCCGTCCCCAAGCCGCGCGATACGGCGAAGCACCGGCTCTGCGCCGCCGCCAAACCAAAGCGGAATCGGCCGTTGCACCGGTAAGGGGTTGAGTCCCGCGTTGCGTATCGTGTGCCAGCGTCCCTCGTAAGTCACTAGCTCTTGCGTCCAGAGCGCTCGTAACACTTCAATCTGCTCTTCGCAGCGGCGGCCGCGGTTGCGGAAGCTCTCGTTCAGCGCCTCGTACTCCACATCGTTCCAGCCGATACCGATGCCCAAGCGTAGCCGGCCCCCCGTCAGCACGTCCACCTCGGCGGTTTGCTTGGCGACGAGTGCCGTCTGACGCTGGGGGAGGATGATAATACCGGTAACGAGCTCCAGGCGTGTCGTGATAGCTGCGAGATAGCCGAAGAGCACGAACGGCTCGTGAAACATATCCTCGTGGGTGTACGCGCCGCGCCAGTCCGGGCGACGGCCCTCCGGGCAGGCACCGAGCACGTGATCGTACACGAGCAGATGCTCGAAACCGAGGCCCTCGACCGCTTGCGTATAGGCGCGGACGCCGCCCGGATCGGCGCCGATCTCGGTTTGTGGGAAGACAACGCCAAGCTGCATCTTCACCTACTCCTCATACCAGTGTCGCGGCCCCCCACTGCGGCAGAGGGACGATGTGTTCCCTCCCCCGTCGCAACGGGGGAGGGTGGGGGCCACTCCTAGCACCTCGCCCCGGCCCATCACCTACCATCCATCCAGCCTCACCAGTGCATCTCAACGGGCGGCGGCAGGCGGCGAGCAAGAATATGGACGACTCCCCAATGCTGGCGGGTATCCTTCAGCCATTGATAGCCCCAACGCTCGTATAGCCGCCGGGCGTAGCGATTGGGTTGGTCCACGCCGATGGTCACGACGCTGTACCCGCGCGCGTGCGCCTCCTCCTCGGCCGCTTCCACCAGCGCCCGCCCGATGCCTTGGCGCTGATGTGCCGGCCGGACCACGAGGTTACTGATATGCGCTGCGCGCCGGCCACGGACGTTACGGTGGTGGGTACTGTTCCACTCCAGCGACACCGTGCCGACTGCATAGCCGTCATACTCGGCAACCAGGACGAGCCGCTTCCCTTCGGCAACGCGGCGGAACTGGTCATACACCGTGTCGCCCGACCAGCCGACCGAGCGCCGCACCGCGATCACCGCCTCGGAGTCACCCCACTCGTAGCGAGCCACCCGCACCAGAAGCGGATTTTCCGTCGCTACCACCATTTTCGTGTTCCCTCAGCCTCGCTGCTTGCGTGTTCTGCCGACCGGCGTGGTCGTGCCAAAGAGCGGCGGCAGGGGTGGTGGGCCGCGCTCGCGCCACGTCGTGTACAGCCGATAGGCCAGCCACGTGCCAAAGACCAGAAGCGCCAGCCCACCGAGCAGGAAGTTGTGCCTCCAGGGTCCTAGGACAGTCTCACCGAGCTGGATCGGCCCGAGGAGCAGCGCCGGATCAATCCGCACCGTTTCGAGCCAGAGGCGCACCAAGCCGTAGCCCGACAGGTAGACCAGCGTCGCCGTCCCGCGTGGCCACCAGCGGTCGAGCGGCCGCAGATACCAGAGCAATCCGAACAGGGCCACGTCCCATAGGCACTCGTACAGAAACGTCGGGTGAAAGCGTTCTACACCCGCAAACTCTGCCGGCCGATAGGCGGCATCCACGAACAGCCCCCACGGGAGCATCGTCGGGCCGCCGAACAGTTCCTGGTTGAAGTAGTTCCCCCAGCGGCCAATAGCCTGGGCCAGGATCAGACCCGGCGCGATAGAGTCGAAGCTGACTTGCCAGGGCAGGCGATAGTAGCGCGACATGATAAAGAGGCCCAGCGCCCCGCCGGCGATGGCGCCGGGCATCCCGATGCCCCCCTGCCAAATCTGGAAGGCGCGGACCCAGTTGTCGGTGTAGTGTTCATACGTCGTGATGACGTGGTAGAGGCGCGCCCCGATGATCGCCAGCGGCACCACGACGATGGCCATGGCGCTAGACAGATCATACGAGTACCCCTTGCGCTCCAGTTCGCGCCCCGTGAGATGCATGGCGACGAAGATGCCCAGCGCAATCAGCAACGGATACCAGCGCAGCACCAGCGGGCCGATCTGCAACAGCGCGTCACTTGGCGGAGGTGGCATTCTCGGTTATTCCCCTGTCGTGGCTGGAGGGTTGGCGCGTCGAGGCAGTACGCCTGTCACATCGTCACCGCGCGAGCCGGGCCGCTCTTGCTCCCCACGGCAGCGATGCGCCTCCGGCGAGCAGAGCGCTACCCTCCGCACCAGGGAGCATACCACGCCGGACCAGCCGGACGGGCCTGCAGCGGCCCACCCCCGGCGTGATGGCTCACAGGAAGAGATGCCGTCCAAGCCGTAGGGGTGCAGCACGCTGCGCCCGTCCCCCCGCACGTCGGGGGGACCATAGGGGGGCCGGAGACTGACCGGCTGCCTATGGCCGGCGTGTGGTTGACACGATGGCAGCGGCCCTTCTATTCTTATCCCAGAGATACTCGCTTATGGATGAAGTCACGATGTCCACGCCGACGCAGGGGTCTGCTGACACAGATGGCCCACGCAATAGCTCCCCCGGCATGGCCGATCCTTGGCGCTACCGCAAGGTCCTGGTGTCCCCGGACCGCGGCTCGCTATCGCGCCGCGCCATTGCCTCATTGGTCATCTTGCTCCTCTTGTGGTTGGGGGTGTTGATTATCTTTAGTCTCCTCGGCGGCACCATCGGGCCGCTGGCCTGAATAGCGGCCCCGGCCGCGCGGCATGCCCCAGCCTCCCGCTCGTCCTCGCCCTTCTTTCCCGCGCAAGCGGGAATCTACGTCCCCTTGCCGCAGCGGGGGGCCATTGCCCGCCCCGCCGCCGCACAAAAAAGAGGCGACCCAATCGCGGGTCGCCTCCTGAGGGCATAGCCAATGTGCTGTGGCGTCTACGGGGAGTTTAGTACATGCCCCCCATGCCGCCCATACCTCCCATCCCACCCATGCCGCCCATGCCGTCCGGGTCCGGCGCCGGCGGTGCGGGTGGCTCTGGAACGTGGGTCACGAGCGCCTCGGTCGTCAAGATCATGGATGCAATGGAAACCGCATTCTCGATTGCCGACCGCGTGACCTTCGCCGGGTCCGTAATGCCTTGATCCACCATCTCGACGTGTTCCTCAGAGATCACGTCGAACCCGTAGTTGCGGTTGTTCTCGTTGACCTGCCGCTCGCGCACCGCGTCCACCAGCACAGAGCCGTCCAGTCCGGCATTGTGCGCGATCTGGCGCATCGGCTCTTCGAGGGCACGGCGCAGGATGGCGATACCGGTCGCCTCGTCGCCGTCGAGCTTGATGTCGTCGAGCGCGCGCGCCGCGTTGATTAGAATGACGCCCCCGCCGGGGACAATCCCTTCCTCGACCGCCGCGCGGGTAGCCGACAGCGCATCCTCCACGCGGTGCTTCTTCTCCTTCAGCTCCGTCTCCGTCGCCGCCCCGACCTTCACCACCGCCACGCCGCCGGACATCTTCGCCAGCCGCTCTTGCAGCTTCTCCCGGTCGTATTCCGAGGTGGTCTCGTCGAGCTGCGTGCGGATCTGCTGCATCCGCCCCTGGATGTCTTCCTGCTTGCCGTGCCCTTCGATGATCGTCGTGTTGTCCTTATCGGCCACGACCCGGCGAGCACGACCCAAGTCATAGAGCTGCACGCTGTCGAGCTTGCGCCCCACTTCCTCGCTGATGACCTGACCACCGGTGAGCGTTGCAATGTCCTTGAGTAGCTCCTTGCGCCGGTCGCCGTAGCCCGGCGCCTTGATGGCCACCACGTTCACAATGCCCCGCAGCTTGTTGACGACCAGCGTTGCCAGCCCCTCGCCTTCTACGTCCTCGGCGATGACGACCAGCTCCTTCTTGCCGGTCTGCATCAGCTTCTCCAGCAACGGCACCAGCTCTTGCACCGAGGAGAGCTTCTGCTCGGTAATAAGCAGATAGGGGTCCTCAAGCTCGGCCCGCATCGTGTCCTGGTTGGTCACGAAGTAGGGAGAGATGTAGCCCCGGTCGAACTCCATCCCCTCGACGTAATCAATCTCGAACTGGAGTCCACGCGATTCCTCGACGGTGATGACCCCGTCCTTGCCGACGCGGTCCATCACGTCGGCGATCAGCCGGCCGATCTCCGGATCGTTCGCGGAGATCGCGGCGATGTTGGCAATGTCCTCGCGTCCCTGCACGGCGACGGCCATATCCCGCACCGCTTGCACGACCGACTCGACCCCGCGCGCCAGACCGCGCTTGAGGATCATCGGGTTGGCGCCCGCCGCCAGGTTACGCAGCCCCTCGGTGACGATAGTCTGAGCGATCACCGTGGCCGTCGTGGTCCCGTCACCTGCCACGTCGTTCGTCTTGGTCGCCGCTTCCTTCAGGAGTTGCGCGCCCATGTTCTCGAACGGGTCCTCGAGGTCAATCTCCTTCGCCACCGTCACTCCGTCGTGGCTGACCGTGGGCGTGCCGAAGCTCTGGTCCAGCGCCACGTTGCGTCCCTTCGGACCGAGAGTCGTCTTGACCGCTTCCGCCAGCACGTCCACCCCCGTTTTCAGGTGACGCCGGGCCTCGACGTCGAATACCAACTGTTTGGACATCGCGCATCCTCCTCATTCACGCACTGCGCCGAAACACACGAAAGGCTCTGGTTGGTTGGGCCACGCCCGCACCGGGCTGCCGCTCTCTCAGCAGCCCATTGTAGCAGCATTTAGCACTCGTTGCCAGCGAGTGCTAACGTCGGCCCCAACGCTGGCCCCCCTCCCGTTCCCTCCCCCGTCCCGACGGGGGAGGGAACGGATTGTTCTCCGGGCGCAGCAGTGCGCCGAGCGGCCGTCCCCCCGTCGGGACGGGGGGACCTATAGGGGGGCCGGTCCCTACGCCGGCGTACCACAGGCCCGCAGAACCGTCTCCTGGGTGGTGAGGTCGTGCTCCGTCGTGTAGTCAATCGGCTCCTCACCGCGGATCACCCGTGCCAGCTTGGCCAGATCGCGCTCGTAGCGCGGGATGTGCGGGACCTCCACGTCTTGCCAGCCGGCCTGATAGCTGCCCCGCGGTTCCTGGAGGCACAGCCGGATCGCGGGTGGTTCCAGCGGCTGGAGCGCGATGCTCCCTTTGGTCCCCACGACCTCGAACTGCCGCCGGGTCATAGGCTCGACTTCCATGGCCGCCGTCTCGACGACCGCCACCGCCCGTTCGTACTCGAAGATGGCCACCGTGTTGTCTGCCAGCGTGTCATCGTACTCACTGTCGTGACGCAAGTAAGGCGTCACCTTGTTCGGCCGGCCGAGTAGCTCGACTACGCGGTCAATGATATGGCAGCCCAGCTCCAGCATCATGCCCCCCGGATGGAAGGCCAGCCCGGCCCGTCCGCGTAGTGGCATACCGGGAACAACTGCCTCCTCCGGCTCGAAGGGGATATTGCTGCACATGCTTGCGTGGACATAGTACACGTCCCCCAGCCAGCCCTCGCGCGCGGCCCGGAATACCAGCTCGAAACCGGCGTTGTAGCGGAACATGTAGCCCATCTGGACGAACAACCCCCGGCGGTTGGCCTCCGCCAGGATGGATTGCAGCTCTGGCAGCGACGTACCCGGCGGCTTATCGAGATGGACGTGCTTCCCAGCCTCGATAGCGCGTCGCGCCAGCGCCAGGTTCGGCGGCACGTCGCTCTCGACGGCGATCAGCTGCACACTGGGATCGCCGAGCAGGTCGGCCGCGTCAATCCAGCGTGCGTCAGCATACGCCGGCTCCTGCTCACGGATGGCCCGCCACCCCGGATCAGGCTCGGCCACGCCCACGACCTCATAGTCGTCAGACCGCTCCATCACGTTGAGCTTCCCGGCCGCATGGCCATGTCCCGTACCCAGCAGGCCAGCGCGAATAGGCGCAACCATCGTCTTCATCTCCTGTTCTTGTCCACATCCCGGCCGCCCGTCACTCCCGCGTCACCGGGAATCCACGTCCCCCCGTCGCGACGGGGGGACCATAGGGGGGCCATCCCCTCGTCATCCTCGCGCAAGCGGGAGTCCATCCTGCTCGTCCTTGCATCCCGAAAATCCTGATTCAGACAAATACCTACTCCCGTCCGTCCCCCGGCCGGCCATGCACCTACAGCACCCCGGCGTCGGTCAGGCCAGCGTAGCGTAGCGCCTCATCGAGGTCTGCGGCCAGTCCGAAAAAGCTAACCCCCTCGGCCGTTTCGCCGGGCGCCAGCCGCAACGGGTGATGGACGGTCAGGTGCGCGCCCTCCAAGCCCATGTCCAGCGGCCCGATGTTGCAGTCGTGGCGGCCGGCGACCGCGCAGAGCGTGCGCCCCGTCTTGTCGTTGCGTACTGCCATCCACGTCCCGGAGGCCCTGGTATGAACCCCGTGGACGCGCTTGGCCTGACGCAATCCGTTGCGCCGGTAGAAGAGGCGGCCGACCTTGCGATCACCGTCTACCTGCAAGAACGACTGGAAGTTCAAGTAGCCATCGTAAGGCACCGGCCCATTGGTGAACTCCGTGCGGACGGCGAGCAGATTAGAGCTACCCAGCGTAAGATAGGAAATACTCAACCGGCTGCCGCGGCACGACTCGTGCTCCAGGTCGGCCGTGAGCCGGACCCCGTACCAGCGCACGCCGCCTGCCCCGTCCCTGCTTGTCTCCTCCCAAGCGAACTGCGCCTCGTCGAGCGGACGAACCGAGCGCCGCGGCCCCTGGCCGCCGATGCCGGGATTCAGCCCGCCGTACCAGGGATTGAACCAGACGAACGTGCCCGGGGCCGGCCGCGCCGCGTGTAGGTGCTCGACCTTCCGACCGTCGGCCCGTAGCTCTTGCCAGGAGGCAATGCCGCCCCGATACTCCGGTACGACGAGAAACTGCATCCGGCCGTTGTCAATCGCTATCGCCGCGTGTTCATCAGCAGTGGTTTCCTTGAGCGTCACCGGCTGCCGGCGGTCGCCGCCGCGAATGACGCTCAATGCACGCTGCTCGTCCCAAAGCTGGTGCTCGATAGCGACGGTGAGGTCGTGCGCGCCCGCAGCCTCGTCCGCAAACGTCACGTCGAGGTCCCGGCTCCAGGCGGCGCCGCGCGACAGATCGGCCAGCGGGAGCGTCGCCGGCGTCGCGTCAACGCCGGCACCGGTGGACAGGCGCACGTCCCCGGTGAGCACCCGCTGCCGGTAGCTCGTCAAGGTCAGCTGTGGCGTTGCCGTTGGGGTGTCGAACAGCAGCGGCGCGACGCTGGCCGTGAGCGCCTTCTGTGTACGTGGCGGCTCCTGCGAGGCGGTAGGCGCGACGTGGCTGCGCCATAGCTCGCGCACGACGTTCCAATCGCCGCGCCCGGCATAGACCACGATGGGTGGTGTTTCGCGCGTCTCGCCAGGTGCGACCTCGCCGAGGTCGAAGGTTAGCGACGGCACCGACCAGGAGGCCTCGACGCGCCGGGCATCGCGCCAAACACAGCCTGCTACCAGACCGTCGGCATACTCGGCAGCCCACGTCTCGGCCCATTGGTCGGGAGCGCTCCATTCGGCCTCGGACACGTCCGGATACTGCATGCGCTCGTCTACGACCAAGCCCTCGCGCAGCGGGAGCGCGACCCGCGCGCGGGCGATGTCGTTGCCGTTCTCCACCTGGACCTGGACGGTGCGCGGCACGCGCCCATTGTTCGTAATGCCGTACCAAGCGTGGATGACCGGCGAGCCGCCGATTGCGAGATGACGCCGAAACACCACCCCCGGCCAGGTATCCGACTGCGCCGTCAGCGTGATGACGACCCGACCGCTCTCCGGCCCACCGCCGACAACCTCGGCCTCAAAGGTCTTCTGCCCCGATTCCGTGCTCCAGAAAGGCGGACCGAACGCGCACGATTGCCAGATCAGCTCGCGGCCCGTCGCCCGGTCCGTCACGGTGAAGTACTGTTCGCCCCAGCTACCCTTCGGCGCGGTGCGTACCACCGCCTGGTCGCTATGCACGGAGATCGCGTCGTCCTCCCGTTGCACCAGCAGCGTGCCGGCCGCCAGGCTGGGCACCGTCAGCCGCTCGGTCCGCGGCGGCAGCGTGACCGGCGAGGACGACGAGCCGGCACCGACCAGCGACGTTTCGATGTACGCGCTCAGCTGGTGGAGGCCTACGTGCGTGGCGTGCGGCGTGACCCGGACCGCCGTGCGGCCTTTGGCCGGCAGGTCATACGCCTGGGCGGCCGTGTCCTCCGGGGCCAGCGTCAGGCCGTCGGCCGCTCCGAGCGTCACCGACCCACGCACCGGCTCGTCGAGGCGGTTGGTGACGGTCAGCCAGGTCGGTCGCGGCACCTCCGGCACCAGCCAGAAACGCTGTTCGAGCGCCACGTCCACCGGTTTGGTCGGTTGCGCGGCCACGGCCAGCGGCACGACCGCGTCCCCGATGATGGCCGTCGTGCGGACCCGTGGGGATTTGCTGTCTCTCTTCTTCGTGTCGGCAGTGCTCTCGGCGGCGACCTGCTGCGTCCAGACCTGTCGCTCGCGGACCTCGGCCCGCACTTGGAACGACGTGCTCAGTCCCGTATCGGCCTCGGCGACCAGCGTCACCGGCAGAGGGCCGGCTTGCTTATGCTGTGCCTCCCACCGGATCGTGCGCCGTCCGCCCAGCGGCACCGCCGGATCGTCGAGCGCACACGAGATCGCCCACTCGTCGGTTTCCAGCGCCAGCAATCCCCGAGCGCGGTGGTCAATCGTCGCGCGTAGCTCGCGCCCGTCGCGGCGCCAGACGTAGGTGAAGACCTCGATCTTGCCCCGCTTTTCCTTGTCGGGACTGGCCGACAAGTCCCGCACCTGCGTTGCATACCAATCGGCGCCGTCGAGAAACTCCTGGACCGGCTGGAGCGCGAACAGCAATGGCAAGAAATTCTGCATCCTCACGCTCGTATCGGGCACCCAGAAGAAGCCGGTCTTCTTGTAGAGCGGAATGGACTTCAAGTTTCCCGCCCACGTGCCAAGACTCAGCCGCTGGTAGCCCAGTTCACACGTGTGCGCCAGGGCGCGCTTGAGTAAATCACGACCGAGACCGCGGCCCTGGAACTGCGGACTGACGTTCAGGAGGGGAATCCAGGCGGCCTGCGGGTCATTGCTGTCATCGCCCAGCGAGCAATAGCCGGCCACCTGACCGTCGGCGAAGGCGAGATAGGTCTCGATCAGCCGCTCTTCCGCGTGCTCGCGGCGCACTCGCTCGGCGGTGTGGGGCGTGCCATCTGTCCAGCCGCCGGGCCACTCGCCCTCGCTGTCGTTCCACATCGTCGCGACACCCGCCGCGTCCTCGTCGCGATAGGGGCGAATGTGTGGCAGCGTTGCCGGGTCCAGCACCGTGAACATAAGCCAGCATCATAGCACGGCCGGCCGGGCGATCCGGCCCCCTCCGTCTGACTGTGAGTCGAGTTGCGGTCTGGCCGGAGAGAGACACCGGTGTTGGACGACGAGGAGCCAGGCCACTGACTACCGACTACTGGCCTTGGCCCAAGGCGCCAGGGCCTTGTCAAGTGCGGGAATCTCGGCGATGGAGGTGTAATAGTAACGCCGCCACCCTTGTCGAGGGAGGCCGGTGAACAGCATCAGGTTGAGCGGGTAGTCCTCGCTGTCGGTGGCGCGGCGGAAGTCGTCTCGAAAGAGAAAGGTGGGCTTGCCCAATGCTATCGCCATCCCCAGTTCGACCATGACGCCCTCGTCCGGTGGCACGCCGTTCACCACCGCGAACAGCGCGTCTGCTTGCCGCACGTCACGAAAATCGGCCTGACCGATACGATAGGCCCACCCCGGCAGTGCCGGGTCCTCCTGGTTGTTGCGCTCGAACGGCTCCCATACCTTCAGCCCGAGCGCTTCCAGGGCCGCAATGAGCGGTGGTAGCAGGAGGGCACGCTGTTGCGCCGAAAAGCCGTAGGGGTTCGCCAGATAAATGGTCTTCCGTACAGCACCGGTCATGCTTGGCCTCCTCACCCCGGCTTCATGCCCCCTTCCCCCGCTCCGCAGGGGCCGGGAGCAGCTTCCCTCCCCTGTGGCTTGCCACGGGGGAGGGTTAGGGAGGGGGCCAGGCGCCAAATGTCAGACCAGCGCCGGAGTTACCGCCTCGTGTGGTGTGAAGAGCGACGGCCACGTCTCCTCGCGCTCGCGCCGCGCCGCCACAGCGCTCGCCAGTTCTCGCACCTCCGCAGCGACCGCCGCCGGCACCGCGTCGTCGTCGAGGTTGCGGAGCACGCGGGCGATCAGCCGGCCAATCGTGCGGAACTCGTCGGCGCGGAAACCGAACGTCGTAGCCGCCGGGCTACCCATGCGGATACCACTGGTGACGAACGGCGACTTGGTATCGAACGGGACCGTGTTCTTGTTGGTTACGAGGCCCGCCGCTTCGAGCGCCGCGGCTGCGTCTTTGCCCGTCGGCCCGTCGGCCGGCAGACGGATCAGGAGCAGGTGGTTGTCCGTGCCGCCGGAGACGAGCGTCAGCCCCTCGTGGAGCAGCGTCTCGGCGAGCGCCGCGCAGTTGTCCACCACCGCCCGCGCGTAGTCAGCGTAGTCCGGCTGTGCCGCCTCATGGAACATCACGGCCTTGGCCGCGATGACGTGCTCCAATGGCCCTCCTTGCAGGCCGGGAAAGACGGCCCGGTCCAGGTCGCGGCGCAGTCCCCGCTCGCATAGCACAAACCCGCCACGTGGTCCGCGCAGTGTTTTGTGCGTGCTGGAGGTCACGTATTGCGCGTAGGGGACGGGCGAGGGATGAACACCGCCGGCGATGAGACCGGAGACGTGAGCAATGTCCGCCATGTGCAGAGCGCCCACCTCGTCGGCAATCTCCTTGAACCGATCATACTCCCAATAGCGGGGATAGGCGGTGGCGCCGGTGACAATCAGCTTCGGACGATGCTCGCGGGCCAAACGCGCCACCTGATCGAAGTCAATCCGCTCGGTCTGCGGGTCTACGCCATAATGAACGAAGTTGTAGAGTTGGGCGGAGAAGTTGACCGGTGAGCCGTGCGTCAGGTGCCCGCCACTGGTGAGGTCCATGCCCATCACCGTGTCGCCCGGCCGGAGGGTAGCGAAGTAGACGGCCATATTGGCCGAGCTGCCGGAATGGGGCTGGACATTCGCGTGTCCGGCTTGGAACAGCCGCCGCGCCCGGCTGCGCGCTAGGCTCTCGACTTTATCTACCCACGCACACCCCTGGTAATAGCGCCGGTTTGGGTAGCCCTCGGCATACTTCTGGGTCATCACCGACCCGTTCGCCTCCAGCACCGCCGCACTCGGGTAGTTCTCCGACGGGATCAGCTGGATGTGCTCGCGCAGCCGCCGTTCCTCGCTGACGACGGCCGCGTAGACCGCGGGGTCCTGCTGTTCGAGCGCACTGGCCATGATCCTCACTCCCTCGTTGTCTCGTTGGCCCTGGGCCGGCTCGCGTGCCCCCGCCAGTACCGCCACAGTTCGGCCACCCACCCACCACTGGCAGCACTAATCAATATCAGGAAGTCGCCGAGCAGAATGCCCGGTATGTTCATGCGCGGGAGCACCCTCAATACGCCAAAACGACCGAGCCGCTCTCCCCCCAAGGTGTTCGTATCCGAGAGCAACGCCGAGCCGAATTGTTCGACGAGCTGGCTTTCGAACAGGGCATTCTGAATAGCCCAGCCCACGATGTAGACGATTCCGACCGCGCAGCCGTTGATTGGACCGGCAACCCTCGCCATCCACCCGGCCAGCCAGCCCCCGACGAAGAGCGCCGCCACCGTGATGAGCGGCCGCACGATCAGGTTGTCGCCGAGTCCCAGCTTGGCGACGGCGTAGCCCAGCCCCACCGACAAGAGATACGCACAGATCACGCCGGCCCCGACCGCCCGCCAGCGAAACGCGACCGGACGGTCGGCCGCGTCAGCCGCCTCCGCGGCTGGCGGTGCGGACTCTGCCGACTCGGACTGTGGTGCGGAGGCGATGGCGCGTGCTCCTCTCGTCAGAAATCTCTTCCAACGGATTCTATCAGGTGGTAGGCTGACAGTAGCCAAAGCGCCGAGGCGCGGTAGACCCAACTACGGCCAAGAGAGATCAATCGGGGTACCAAGGCATCATCAATAAGTAGGACAGCTTGTTGGATTCGTGCGCGGGGAGGTCATATGAACCAACGTGCCCTTACCGTCACACAGTTGCGTCAGTTGCGTAAGCCTACCTACCGCGTGCCCCTCCACGCCTCGCCCGATGGCACGAGGCTGGCGGTGAGCGTGATGCGCGATGAACCGGGCGCGGAAGTGTCGGACGCGCAAGGCTTCACGCCTTCCGGTCTGCCTGGCGAGGCCGTCGGCAGCCGGGTCCTGGTGGTCAATACGGCGACGGGCGCGGTCGAGGCGCCGTTCTCGGCCGCCAGAACCAGTTGGGGCGGCCAGTGGTCCCCCGACGGCACCATGCTCGCCGCCTATGTGCAGCAGCAGGAGGAGACACCCGGCCTGGGTGTCTGGCACCGTGCCACGGGCGCCGTGCGGCAGTTGCCGGTTCCGGTGCGTCCGTTCTTCGGATTCGAGGTGCCGCGCTGGACCCCGGATAGCCGCAGTGTGATCGTGAAGTTGACGGCCGCATCATCGGTAGCCGCGCAGCAGAAGACTGCCCCAGCCGCGCCCGACGGTCCGCCGCCGATACGGGTGTTCTCCTTTGACCCGGGGCCAGAGGAGTCACCAGAAGACACGACAGACGCGCCGGCCATGGTGGAAGCACCGGCGACCTTGCCCGGCTGGGCGGACGGCTATCGCTGTGATCTGGCACAGGTAATGGTCCATACCGGGGACGTGACCGTGCTCGCGTCGGATTGGTCCTTGATGGGCTGGGAGGTCGCCCCGGACGGCCATGCCGTCGCAGTGTTGCGGTACACCGCGGCCGACTCGACCAAGCAGCAGTTCTACTTCGACTTGACCGTTGTGCCCCTCGACGGGAGCAGCCCTACCGTGCTGGCGCGGCGCTTTCCCCAGAGCTACGGCATCAAGCTGTCCTGGTCCCCGGATAGCCGTTCGCTGGTGTATGTCTCCGAGGGGCGTGGAAGTCCCGGCCGGCTGTGGGTGGTGTCGGCCGACGGATCGGGCGAGCCGACGGACCTCGCCGCCGGGGAAGACCTCCGGCTCGCGGGCGAAGAGGATGTCCCGCGCTGGAGTGCCGATGGCGAGCACGTGTACTGCCTGTCCAAAGGCGGCTATTGGGAGTGTACCGCCGACGGCAGCGGCCGGCGCTGGATCGCAGCAAGCACGGAGGATGAGCGGCAGTTGCTCCGCTGGGTGCAATCCCCTCGGGGATCACTTTGCTGGCAGCCGGAAAACAGGACCCTGCTACAACTCTCCCGGCACGCTCAAACCAAACACCTGCTCCTCACGGAGTTGAACCTGGCGAGTGGGCAGACGGAGGTGTTGGCAGAGTTGGCCAAGGGGCTGGCCGGCGGCTACCACGGCATGGAAGTATCCCCGGACGGCGCCGCCGTCTACCTGCTGTTGCAAGCCGCTGACCATCCGGCGGAGCTTTGGCAATTCCGCGTTGGCTTTCGCACGTCGCAGCGGCTCGCCTCCTTCAATCCCGCTCTGGATGAGACCACGCTGGGAACGAGCCGGCTCGTGACCTGGCGGGGCGCGGACGGGACGGAGCAGGAAGGCACGCTGCTCCTGCCACCCCAGTACGTGGAAGGGCAGGCGCTCCCGACGATTGTCGAGGTGTACGGCGGTAGTGAAGGCTCACGGTATCAGCATGTCTTCGCCGGGAGTGAAGCGATGGTGCCGGGGCAGTTCCTGGCGAGCCACGGCTTTGCCGTCTTCTATCCGAGTATGCCGCTGGAGCGGCACGACCCCCAGCGCCGCCGCGACCCGCTTCGCAAGCTGCCGGGGCTGGTGCTCCCGGCCATCAACCGGCTGATTGATCTGGGTATTGCCGATCCGCAACGGCTCGGTGTGATGGGCAACAGCTTCGGGAGCTACTGCGCGCTATCCCTGCTTACGCAGACCGATCGCTTCCAGGCCGCCGCGATCAGTGCCGTTTACGCAAACCTCACGAGTGTCTACGGCGCGTTGGACGAGCATGGGCATAGCGAATGGATCGGCTGGTGCGAGAGCGGGCAAGTCGGGTTGGGTGGCTCCCTGTGGGAGCGGCGAGACGACTACGTCGAGAACTCGCCCCTGTTCTATCTTGATCGAGTGACCACGCCGCTGCTGATTGGCAGCGGGACGCTGCAAGCCGAAGAGGCAGCGCAGGCGGGCGAGGTCTTTAGCGCGCTGCGGCGGCTTGGCCAGCGCGTAGAGCTGCGGTTATACGAGGGCATGGACCACGCCCCTCCTGGTTGGTCCGAGCCGAACCACCGCGACTTTGCGGAGCGGGTAGTCCAATGGTTCGACACGTACCTCCAGGGGGCGTGACCAGTGGCGAGTGACCATGCTGCCGGCCCCCCTGCACCGCAGGGGAGCCGGTGACCTACTCGGCTCCCGACTTTGGTGGATTGGCCGGTGTGTCCGCTCCGGCGGCGGGTTGCGCTGCGCCAGCCCCGTCTGACGTAACCACGCCGGGCAGGTGCTTCAAGGTGCCCAGCAGGTCTATACCGGTCAGAGACTCGACAAGTTCAGGAAGCTGGGCAACGGTGTTCGCAACGTCTCGCGTCACCTTGCTCGTCCCGGCGCCGTCCGCCGCACCCCCACCCCCACTAATCACCACGATCCGATCCGTCTTTGCCAACGGTTGCGCCACCGCATTGGCCACCGCCGGCAGCGATTCGAACAGTTGTTGGAGCAGCGCCGCCTGGCCATATTCCTTCCAAGCATCGGCCTTCTGCTGCATCGCCTCGGCCTCCGCCAACCCCCGAGCCCTGATGGCATCGGCCTCGGCTTGCCCTTTGAGCCGTGTGGACTCCGCCTCGGCTTCCGCCTCGGCGAGGATCCGCGCCTTTTCGCCCTCCGCAGCGGTTTGCAGGCGGTAACGCTCGGCTTCTACGGGTCTCCTGACCGTCGCGTCCAACTCCCGCTCACGGCGTATGATCTCCTGCTCCTGAATCTCGATCTGCTTCTGCCGCTCCACGACCTCGATCTGCAGCTCTTCTTCTCTGATCTGCTGCCGGGTCTTTGCTTCCTGAAGCGAGTACGCCAACTCGGCTTCCGCCCGGCGCGCATTCACCTGCTGGTCATAGGTGGCTTTCTCGCTCTCGAAATCGCGCTGGGACTGCGCGATACTGGTGTCGGCTGTGAACCGGGCCGCTTGGCGTTGCTGCTCCGCTTGCGCTTCCTTGATGCCGGCGTCTCGCTGCGCCTGGGCTTCTCCAATGGCCGCATCGCGCTTGACTTCTTCCGTCCGGCGCACCCCCAGCGCTTCCAGGTAGCCTTGCTCATCCTGAATATCCCGAATCGCAAAGCTCACGATCTCCAACCCCATGTTGGTCATGTCGGCGGCGGCGACCTCGCGCACGCGCTCCGCAAAGGCCACGCGGTCCTGGTAGATTTCCTCCACCGACATTGTGCCCAGAATGGCCCGCTGCTGGCCCTCCAGCGTCTGCAGGGCAATGTCCGCCACCTCTTGGGGAGACTTGCCGAGGAACTGCTGTGCTGCGGTCCTGATGGCTTCCTCGCTACGGCCAACCTTCACCTGAGCCACTCCGTCTACGGAGACTGCAACGCCTTCCGAGGTATAGACTTTGGGGGTGTTTACCGTCAGCGTCATCACCTCCAGGGAGAGATACTGCGCTTTTTGGACAATGGGAAGCACGAACTTCCGCCCTCCCACTTTGATGGTCGGTTGCTGCCCACCACCGGAAACGATGAGCGCCTCGTTCGGGCCTGCCGTATGAAAGCCAGCCACAGTTCACCTCCTTGTGCCTGCACCGCGCTGTGATGACCAACACCGCTCTACTGCGTCATTGGCACGAAAAATAACACCCATCCGTCATTGCGGTGGAAGCCGTAATTCGGCCCATCACCTCGCCCTCCCCTCTGACCGGGACAGGTACGGTCCAAGCCGTAGGGGCGCAGCATGCTGCGCCCGTCCCCCTGCCGCAGCGGGGGGACCATAGGGGGGCCATCATCCCCACAGCCTAGGGCCGCTCCACCTTCAGCACGTCGCCGTACACGCCGATCACTTTCACCTCTTCTCCGGCCTTAATCACGTCGCTGGCATCGACAGCCGCGGTCCACTCCCGGCTACCCACCCACACTTTCCCGGAAGGTGCCAGGTCCGATGCGGCCACCCCCCATTCCCCCTCCAGGGCTGCTTCGGACGCCGAGATATGGCCTGAGGAGGCCCCCCCTTCCGTTCTGACCAATCGCATGAAGACAACCCAGGCGGCGGCCGTGCTGATTGCGAGTGTACCGATCAGCCAGGGATTGACCATGAAGCTCGGTTCCGGGACATCCGGCGCACTGAAAAACCCTCCGAATAGCAGAAATCCGCCTAGTCCCAAACAGACGATGCCTCCGATGCCAACGATGCTGATTCCTGGCGCCATCGTCTCCAAGTAGAACAACACTGGCGCCAGCAAGAGCAGGCCGACGGCTACCCAGTTCACCGGGAGATGGCCGAAGCCCAGGAGAGCCAGGGCCAGCGCGAGGGTGCCGATCACGCCCGGCCCTATCAAGCCGGGGCTGACCGCCTCTACTAGCAACCCGACCGCACCAAGCACGAAGAGCAAGAATGCCAGGTTCGGATTTGCCAAGACGCCGAGGAAACTGTTGAGGAGGGTCGGCTTGACCTCCCGGACCTCGGCATCGTCGGTTCGCAGAACAACCGTGCCGGTGGCAGTCTCGGCGCTCTGTCCATCCAGCTTTGCCAGCAGATCGGTCACGTCGTTGGCGACGAAATCCACGACGCCAAGAGTCACCGCCTCGCTCGCCGAATACGACCGCGCCTGTGTGACCGTTTCCTCCAGGGCCGCGGCGTTTCGGCCACGCTGTTCGGCGATGCTCCTGATAAACGCTCTCGTGTCTTCGTTGATCTTCTTGGCTAGGGACTGCGAGGTGGCCTCGCCTCCGGGCCGGACGGGGGAAGCGGCGCCGATAGTCGTCCCCGGGGCCATGACCGCAAAACTGGCGGATGCTGCGATGAAGGTGCCGGCCGAGGCAGCCTGTGCCCCGGCTGGAGACACGAAGACAGCGGTCGGCACGCTCGCGCCGAGGATAGCCCCGGCGATGTCACGGGTGGAGTTGTACAATCCCCCCGGAGTATCAAGCGTGATTACCACCAGTTCGGCACCGTCCTGGGATGCTTTGGCGATCCCCCTAGTCAGGTGCTGTGTGCTCAGAGCGTCTATGGTGCCGTCCAGCGCGATGACGGCGACGGTCCGCCCGGCCGCAGTCGCGGCGAAGGGACTCGCAATAGTCAGGAATGCCCCTCCAACCAGCGAGAGCATTGCTATGACGCGCAACATGAGGCGTCCTCGACGGACGATCCGAGGGGGCCAGTCTCGGCACGATACGGAGCGGGAGCGTCCAGGCATTGGGCTGGCGGAACTCATGGTGAGTGCCTCCAGAGTGTCATGTCTTGGCTTGTCCCTATAGTATTCTACTCTCTCCATGGTCCATATGTCAGGAGCACCCAGTGACTAGGTCCCCCTATGCTCCCCCGCTATGGCCGGGGAACGAGGGGAAAGGCACCGCTCCGTAGGGGGACGGCGTGTCTCCTCCCCGGTCGCAACGGGAGAGGGTTAGAGCCTGCCCCTGGCTTGAACAAGGGGTGGGGGCCATGCCTAGAGCCGGTGGGTGGAGCGAAGAGCCATGCAGCGCCTGTGGGTTGCTGTCCTGTCCGGGCTGGTGCTGCTTGCTGTCGCCGGCTGCCGGCCTGGTACCGACTCGCCCTCCACGGCGTCCGGTACCGCCGTTCCGCAGCCGGCTCATCCCGACATGATCCTGCTGACGACGACCAGCGTCCGGGACAGCGGCCTGCTCGATGTCTTGGTCGCCGATTTCCAACGGCGGACCGGCTACCGCGTCAAGCCTATCGTCGCCGGCTCCGGTCAAGTCCTGACCCTCGGCGCAAATGGAGCCGGTGATGTACTGCTGACCCATTCGCCGGTGGCCGAGGCGAAGTGGCTCGCGGAAGGTCATGGGCTGGAGCGGCGGCTGGTGATGTTCAACGATTACCTCATCGTCGGCCCCCCCGACGACCCGGCCGGACTCCGGGATAGCCCCTCGACCAGCGCCGCCTTGCAGCGCGTAGCGTCGCAGCGGGCGCTCTTCATCTCGCGCGGCGACCGGTCCGGTACGCATACACGGGAGCGCCAGCTCTGGCAGCACGCCGGTATCGTGCCGGCTGGGAGTTGGTACCAGGAAAGCGGCACCGGTCAGGGGCAATCCCTCCAGATCGCCTCGGAGAAGCGCGGCTACGTCTTGACTGATCGCGGCACGTACTTGGTCCAGCGCCAGCGCCTGGTGCTCGTCCCGTTGGTCGAGCACACCGGCCCGGAGTTGCTGAACATCTACCATGTGCTGACCGTCAATCCGGCCCGCGGAGAACGGGTCAACGCAGCCGGCGGCCGCGCGTTTGCCGACTACGTCGTCGGACCGGCGGCCCAAACGCTGATCGCCTCCTTTGGCATTGAGCAGTATGGGGAGCCTGTATTCACCGCCGCCGCTGGCCGTGCGGTAGCCGATCTCCCATAGTGAGGAAACGCGCTACCGCAGCAAGTACCGGCTGACGGCTGACGGCTGATAGCTGAATAGAGGGAACGGGATGGAAGTAATCTGGGACGGTCTCCGGCAAGCCATCGCCATCATCCTGAGCGGCGACCGTGAAGTCGGGCAGGTCACGCTGCTGTCGCTGCAAGTCTCGGTTACGGCGACCGTGCTCAGTCTCGTGGTGGGTATCCCGCTCGGTGCGCTCCTGGCGTTCGGTCGGTTTCCGGGGCGCCGGCTGGCGCTCGGCGCGGCCCATACCGGCATGGGACTACCCCCGGTCGTCGCCGGCTTGGTCGTGACCATTCTGCTCTGGCGCAGCGGACCATTGGGTATGCTCAACATCCTGTACACGCCGGCGGCTATCGTGCTGGCCCAATGGACCATCGCCGTACCGATTGTCACCGCGCTGTCCGCAGCCGCACTCCAGCAGCTCGATCCCCGGCTCCGCCTCCAGCTCCTGGCACTGGGCGCCTCGCGCCTGCAGGTGCTCTGGCTGCTGGCGAAGGAGGCCCGCTTACCGCTGCTGGCGGCCGCGATGGCCGGCTTCGGCGGGGTGATTTCGGAGGTTGGCGCCAGCATGATGGTGGGTGGCAACATCGCCGGACAGACCCGGGTCCTGACGACGGCGACGGTCCTGGAGACGAGCCAGGGCAACTTCGACCGCGCCATCGCCCTCTCCGTACTGCTGCTGGTCCTGGTCTACACTGTCAACGTAATCCTCACCTGGATACAGCAGCGCGGCCGGGCCTCTTGAGCCGCCGCCCCGGCCGCCCCGCCGTCTCACCACCGGCGCAACGTGTATGAGCCGCAGAGTCCGTAGCATGTCAACCGTACCCGGACGACCACCATGATCGCCTCGCTGTGGCCGAAAAAGGATGCCGACGATGGTGCCGCCGCCGCGCCACCTCCCCCCGTGCCCGCAGCGCACCGAGCAGCCAGGCCCGCACAATCCGCTGGTGCTGCGGACCCGGAGTGCCATCTGGCGCTGCGCGGCATCCGCGCCGAGCACGCCGGGCACGTGGTCCTCGACGTGCCGGGCCTGGAGTTGTATCGCGGCGAGGTGCTGGCCGTGGTAGGACCGAACGGCGCTGGCAAGAGCACGCTGCTGCGCGTGATTGGGCGGTTGGAACAGCCGACCGCCGGGCAGCTGTTCTACGCCGGTACGCCGCTGCGCCGTTCCGACGAGTTGACCTACCGCCGCCGCCTGGCGGCCGTCTTTCAGGAGCCGCTGCTGCTCCACGGCTCGGTCGCGGATAACGTTGCGACCGGGCTGCGCCTGCGGGGCGTGCCGCGGCGGGAGATTCGGCCGCGGGTGGAGCGTTGGCTGCAACGTCTCGGTATCGCGGCTCTGGCGCGGCGCTCCGTCCACACCCTCTCCGGCGGCGAGGCCCAACGGGTCAGTCTGGCCCGCGCGTTCGTCGTCGAGCCGGAGTTGATCCTGCTCGACGAACCCTTTGCCTCGCTCGATGCACCGACCAGAGTGGCCCTCACGGCGGAGATGCGCGATCTCCTCGCCGAGATGCACACGACGGCCGTATGGGTGACACACGAGCGCGATGAGGCGCTCACGCTGGGCCATCGCATGGTCGTTCTGCTCGACGGACGGCTCTGTCAAGTGGGTACGCCCACCAGCGTTTTCGGTCAGCCGGCTAACACGGAGGTGGCGGCGTTCCTCGGCGTTGAGACCGTGCTGCGCGGGCACGTCACCGCGGCCGACCGCGGCACCGTCACCGTAGTCCTCGACGGCACGACCCCGCCCGTGGCCGTCGCCGCGGCCGGCACATGGCCGGTCGGCAGCCAGGTCTACGCTTGCCTCCGCCCGGAGGACGTAACGCTCTTGACCGCGCGTTCGGCTCAATCCGATGCAGACGGCGGCGGTGCCGACCGCACGCCCCCGGCCCCGCCGGACGATCAGGAGTCCCGGCGCTGGCTGCTGGATGATGTCCAGCACCGGCTCTTTGCCGGCCTCAGCGCGCGCAATGCTTGGCCAGGGCAGGTGCAAAAGGTCGAGCCACGCGGCCTGTTAGTGCGCGTCGCCGTTGATTGCGGCTTTCCGGTAGTCGCCCTCGTCACCCATGCCGCGGTGGACGAGCTGGACTTGGCGCCCGGCCGGGCCGTCGTCGCCACCGCCAAAGCCACCGCCATCCACCTCGTCACGGCAGCGTAGCCCGACGCACGTTGCCGTCTTCAGCAGGTATCGTGGTACTCCGTCCCGGCTACTCTCTCGCCGCTCACAAGGGTGGATACGGGCCAAATCGTAGGGGTGTCCCTTGTGGGCGCCCTGGGCTGTGGCCGGAGATGCTGGCGCGGGCAACCACAAAGGTTGCCCCTACGGCGGTCGCTCATACGGGTAGGTTTTCGTGTGGGGGGAGCACACCTACCCTTGTCAGTCGCTCCCCTCTCCGAGTTCTGCGAGGCGTGCGCGCAGCCGAGCGACTTCCTGATCGAGGCGTGCGCGCGCCTGGGCCTCAGCCGCCGCCGCGGCCTCGGCTTCACGTCGCGCCGCTTCCTCTTTATGCAGCGCAGTTTCGGCCTGCTCTTGTCTTGTTCCGGCTTTGATGAGCGCGACTTCAGTCTGGTAACGCACTGCTTGCTCTTGCTGCAGCGCGGCCTCGACGCCAATGCGCGCGGCCTGCATCTCGGCGATGGTCTCCAGCCACTCCCCGGACGCGGGATCGCGTAGGCCCAGCCTGCCGTCGGGCCGCAGTCGGACCTCCAACCCTAGCTCCGGGCTGAAGTAGCCCGGCTCTTCGGTCAGGAGCGGCATCTCCCGGTAAGCGCGCCCGTTCGTCGGATCATCCGCCAATACCCAGGCTTGGAGCCGCGGCTCCAAGTAATCACCCGTGGGATCGTACATGTAGTATTCGCGCACCCCTAGCTCGGCGTAGAGGCGGCGTTTCCGACCGGTATCCTCCCGGCGCGTCGAGCGAGAGGTGATCTCGAAGACCACCTGTGGCGCCCGTCCCTCCTCCCACAGCTTGACCACCTCGCGCTGGAATGAGCGCACGCCTTTGATGACCAAGGCGTCTGGTGACACCGAGCGGCGCGGATCGCCTTCAACGTAATAGACGAGGATGTTGCCCGAGACGTACACGTCCTCGCGACGGTCGCCAAACCAGCGTTCGAGCATGGAAATCACGTCCATCATGACTTGGCGGTGCAGATCGGTTTCGGCCATCGGCTTCCCATCGCTCTCGGGGTAATCAATGGCGTCGCTCGGCGCCGAGCGTAGGGCGGTGGGAGTTGCGGTCGTCGGTTCGGTAGTCATCATCTTCTACTGCCCCGCACACAGTATAGATACCCGGCCGAGAGAAGGCTGCCGTCAATCCGGCGGCACGAGCGCCCGCGCGTAGACCACCTCGCGCGGGAAAACCAGCCCATCTCCCTCACGATACGGCTCCGTGAGGCGGATAAGCTGCCGTTGAACGCCGGTTTGGATCGTCGCTGGCAGGTCCCGCAGCGGCGCGCCCATGTGCGGCCACGCCGTATACCACTGCCACAGGTCCGCAGCGTTGCGCCAGCGCAGCTTGTCACGCACGCGCTCGCTCTCGATGGCCTCAAAACCGGCGTGTTGGAGCAGGATTTCGACCGCGCCGGGGCTGCCGAGCGAGAATACGTCCGGCCGTGGACGGGCCAGGCGCTGCCCAGTCGCCCCGGCCGCGCGTGCTACCAGCGCGGCCCACGGATTCTGCGTCGCCCGCCCCCACACGGCCAAGGCGAGACGACCGCCCGGCGCCAAGACGCGCTGCACCTCCGCCAACGCCTCGTCCGGCCGGGTGAGATCGTGCAGCAAGTGGATGGAGAGCGCAGCGTCGAAGCTCTCGTGCGCGAATTCCAGCCCGCTGGCGTCGCCAACCCGCCAGCGAACGTGCTGTGTCCCGGCCAAGCGTGAGCGCCGCTCGGCAATAGCGAGCATGGCGGCCGCAGCGTCCACCCCCACGACCGGGGCGTCCCGCCCGGCTTGGGCGGCAGCCAGAAACGCGCCGAGTCCCGTCGTGGTGCCGAGGTCCAGCACCGTATCGCGCGGCTCGACGGCTGCAATCCGCACGACGCGCACCGCCACCGGCATCAGCGTCGGCACAACGTAGCGCGCAAATTGGGCTGCCAGTTCGGCTGTGGATTCGCTCGTCATGGCGATGTATCGGCCGGGGCGAGGCGAGCGCGCACCAGGGCCAGATCGGCAGCTACAGCCGCCTCAGCCGCGGCGCGTTGCCAGCTACGGAGCCGCAGCAGGTAGGCCGGATTGTAGGTCGGTAGCACGAGTATACCGCCCGGCCCGGTGGCCCACCGGCCCCGATCCCGGTCCAGCTTGAAGCCGCGTCCCAGCAGCACGCGCCCCGGTGTGGCGCCCAGGCACAACACGACCTCGGGGGCCACGAACACCAGCTCGATGTCCAGCCAGTATCGGCAGGCCGCAATCTCGGTCGGACGCGGTGACCGGTTCCGCGGGCGCTGCCCCAAAAGCTCCGCCGCGCGACAGCGCACCACGTTGGATACCCAGACTGCGGCCCTACTCGTGCCCAGGGTCCGCAGCCAAGCGTCGAGCACTCGTCCCGAGGGGCCGCTGAACGGCTCGCCGCTCGCGTCGTCGGCCTCTGAAGGTCCCTCGCCAAGCACGAACAGCCGCGCCGGGGCCGCCCCCGCGCCGAAGACCACCCGCTGCCGGGTGCGCGCCAGCCCGCACCGCGTACATGCCAGCGCTGCCGCACGCGCCTCATCAAGCGCAGCAAAGGCGGCCGCCGGACGTGCCGCTGCGGTATCAGGAGGATCGAAGAGCGGAAGCTGCATGACTACCGGCGCTTCCCTAGCTGAACACCGCCAATATACACTGCCGCGCCCGGCGTCCCCGGCGGTGGTGCTAACGCCGGAAACCTAAGTCTACCACCCATTTACCTCCCCAATCCGGTATACTTTGAAGGTACCGTTGTCCTTCTGAGCCAAGACTAAGTCGGGAGGGAGAGATGGAAAGGGATGTCAGAGAATTCCTGGGGGGATTTTCGCCCGATCAGTTGGTACGCTTGGGTGTGCTTCGTTCACATCACGGGCCGCACATCTACGTGCTCCAAGGCCCCAACGTGGATTCCTTGGAAAGATTGATGCGTGAAGAGGGTGTGACCAAGTTAGTGTCAGCCGATGGAATATGGTCACTGTCAATCGAAGAGGATGGTGTAAGGTTCAGAAACAGATGGAACATCGGTCTGGTTAGGGAATTGTCGGATAGAGATAGAGGTGACGTGTTCAGGAAGCAAAACAAGCATATCAACCCATATTATGTGCATGGGTCAAACTCACGGACCTAGTCGTCCATAAAGCATTGACTAAGCCTCGCGTCGCCGCCAGCAATAAGCGACGGTCGGCGCAGCAGTAGGCAGACTTGTACCACTAGCGCTGTGTATGCGGACGCGCTGCTTCAAGTCCCTCATGGGGACGAGCGCGGGCATTTTCTGCGCCGGAAACGCAAGAGGACGGGAGAGCCGCCATTCCCAGATTGACGCGGGGATTACGGGCGCAACTGGCCGACAAGGTGCGGGAGGGCCTCACCTGGAATCTTGCCGCTGCCAGTGTAAGGCTGCCACGCCGGACATTCGACTGCTGGATCGCACGCGGGGAGGCCGAGCGCCAGCGGCGGGACGCCGGGGCGGCTCCTCGGCCAGTCGAGAGTAAGTACGTCAACCTGGTGGCCGCGCTGGAACAAGCCGAGCACGACTTGCGGGAGCGCCTCAAGCAACCCATCCGCGATGCCGCCGCGGCGGGTGACAAAGGGGCGGCGCGGGAGTTGCGGAAGCGCGGCCTATAGTGCAGCACGTCAGCCAAGCAGTTCGATGCTGGACGCGAGCCGTCCGGCTTGACCGTGCCGAGGGCGGTAGAATGAGGGGCAGGGGAGCGCCCAATGCCAGCTACTAGCAAGCTCACTCTGGCCGTACACGCGGCGCTCGACGCCTGATGGCCGAGACAGTCGCTCGCCCCGCGCGGAGCCGTGCCCGCTCTCGTTCGGGTGGGGGGACGAGCGTGCTCGAAACGGTGCGGAAGGTGCTGGCGTTGGAAGCGCGCCAGTCATACCGGAATCGGTCCGCGCAAGGGGGCTTGGCCGCCTTCATCGCCGCGCGGGTGGACGAGGCCCCTCCCGGCAGCCAGCTACACGCCCGCCTGCAACGGCTCCAGGCCCTGCTGGCCGACTACGCAGCCCTGGCTGCCGACGCACGGCAGGCTGCAATCCGCCACGCGGCGGCGTTGGCTGCTGCCGATCCGGCTGCCGGTCAGTCACACCGCGCCGCCGGCGCACAGAGGCGCCGCCCGGCCCCCGCGGAAAAGCCGGCCGCAGTTCGAGGGCGGCGGCAGGCCGCGCCGCGCCCTTCCCCTACCGCCGCGGCCAAGCCGACCGCCGTCCAGGCGCGTCGGCAGTCAGCGCCGCGTGCCGCTCCCGCTACCTCCGCATCGCCAGCGGCGCCGGCCGCAAACCGTCGTCAGTCGGACCGCCCAGCCCCTCGTCGGCGCCCACCGGCCCTGCAATTGGACGACCCGGTGCAGCGCCTACCGCGGCTCGGCGCCAAGAACGCCCAGACGTTGGAGAAGCTGGACATCCACACAATTCAGGACTTAATCTTCCATTTTCCCCGCCGCCATGCGGAGGTCAAACGCATTGCCGACCTGTTGGTGGACGACGAGGTGGCCGTCAAGGGCAAGGTCTGGCACGTGCAGATCATACGCACTCCCAGACAGCGTTTCCCGATCACCGAGGCGCTCATTCAGGACGAGACCGGTGCCCTCCGCGCGACCTGGTTCAACCAGCCCCACATGAAGCAGGTGCTCTCGCGGCCGGGCGCCGTGCTGCTCATTGGGAAGCCCCAACCATCCTACGGGGGCGGGCTGGAAATGGCCTCACCGGAGGTCGAGTTCGGCGCCGACGGGTTCCGTACCGGCCAGCTCGTACCCGTCTATCCGAAAACCGCCGGGATCACCGACCGCTCCCTGCGCCGCTGGATTAGACTCGCGCTCGACCGGATTGAGGAGCAGCTTACCGACTACCTCCCGGAGGCGATCCGATCTGCCGGCCGGCTCGTCCGCTACGACGAGGCCGTGCCGGCGTATCATTTCCCGTCCGATCCCGCCGCCTACGCCGCGGCCGTCCGCCGGCTGGCGTTCGACGAGCTATTCCTGCTCCAGCTTGGCCTGCTCCGCCGCAAACGGGAATGGCAAGGCGCCGTGCCGGGTATTGCTATCCCGATCACGGACGACTTTACGGACCGGTTCACCACCCAGCTTCCCTTCACCCTGACCGCCGCCCAGCAGCGTGTCCTGAAGCAGCTACTCAACGACATGGCGCAGCCGGTGCCCATGAGCCGGCTGCTCCAGGGCGATGTCGGCTCCGGCAAGACCGTCGTCGCCGGCGGCACGCTGGTCGCCGCGACTGCGGCCGGCTACCAGGGTGCGCTCATGGCGCCGACCGAAGTCCTGGCCCAGCAGCACTACCGCACCCTGGAGACCTTGCTGGCGCCATTCGATGTGCGCGTCGAGCTGCTCATCGGCAGCATGAAGCGAGCCGCCAAGCGCGCGGTCTGGGCGGCCACGGCGGCCGGCGAGGTGGATGTGCTCGTCGGGACCCACGCGCTCATTCAGGACGAGGGCCGCTTTCACAATCTCGGGCTGGTAATTGTGGACGAGCAGCATCGGTTCGGCGTCCGCCAGCGCACCACCCTACGCGACAAGGGCTATAACCCCGACATGCTGGTGATGACCGCGACGCCAATCCCGCGCACGCTGGCGCTGACCGTCTATGGCGACCTCGACGTGTCGGTGATTGACGAGCTACCGCCCGGCAGGCAGACCATCGTGACCAAGTGGGTGCCGCCGCTCGGCCGCTCCGGGGCCTACGAGTTTGTCCGCAAGCAGGGCCGGCTGGGCCGGCAAGCGTTTGTGATCTGCCCGCTGATCGAGGAATCGGAGAAGGTCGTCGCCCGTGCTGCCCGCGCCGAGTTCGAGCGTTTGCAGCGCCAGTTTCCCGACTTGCGGCTGGGGCTGCTCCACGGCAAGCTGAAGCCGAAAGAGAAAGAGCAGGTCATGCGCGACTTCCGCGACGGTCAGCTCGACCTGCTCGTCTCCACGTCCGTCGTCGAGGTCGGTATTGACGTGCCCAACGCGACGGTCATGGTCATCGAAGGCGCCGAGCGGTTCGGACTGGCGCAGCTACACCAGTTCCGGGGCCGCGTCGGTCGCGGTGCCCACCACTCGTACTGCCTCCTGTTCAGCGATACGACCGACCCGGGGCAGAACCCGCGCTTGAAGGCCATCGAGGATATTCACGACGGGTTTGGCTTGGCCGAAGCAGACTTAGAGCTACGCGGCCCCGGTGAGTTCTTCGGCACGCGGCAGAGCGGTATGCCCGATCTCCACGTGGCCAATCTGACCGACGTCAAAGTGCTTTCCCTGGCGCGTGAGGCGGCGGACCGGATCGTCCACGAGGACCCCGACCTGCTGCTGCCGGAGCATCAGGTGCTCCGCGCCAAGCTGGAGAGCTTCTGGGAGCGCGGCGCGGCCGCCGCGTGAGCCGACGATGCGCGTGATTGCCGGCGCGGCGCGTGGTGCTCGTCTCTGGGCACCCCCCACTCGTGAGACCCGGCCCACCCTCAATATGATGAAAGAGGCCATCTTCGCGGCCCTGGGGCCGGCCGCCGAGGCGGAGCGCGTGCTCGACCTGTATGCCGGCAGTGGTCAGCTTGGTATCGAGGCGCTCAGTCGGGGCGCTCGCCACGCCGATTTCGTGGACAGCGGCCGCCTCGCGCGGCGAACCATTGGCCGCAACCTGACGCACACCGGCTTCACCGCTCAGGGCCGCATCTGGCGGCACCGCTTGCCGGGGGCGCTCGCGGTCCTCGCCAAACGGGGCCGCGGCCCCTACGACCTGGTGCTCATTGATCCGCCCTATGCAGCGCCGGAGCTTGACGCCGTGCTGGCCGAGTTGGGCACCGGCACGCTACTGGCGGACGACGCCTGGGTGGCCGTGGAGCATACGAAACGACGCACGCTGGCCGAGTGGTACGGCGAGTTGGTACGCACCGGCGGCCGCCGCCACGGCGACAACGTCTACGCCATCTACCACCGCCAACTGCCCGAGCGTTGACTATAATGGTGCTGCCTCATTGCGAGGTAGCTGCACTGGTTGCCACCCCGGCCGCCACAACATAGCCGCGCGCCGCCAGCCGCCCCGTCGCGGTGCCGCCCGTCCGCTGTCCGTCTGCTCCTAAAGCCGGAGCAGTGCAGCCTGCCCTTCCCCGTCTGTGGAACGGCTGTCCGCCGCTTCCGACCACGGTGGTGTTGGGCCGCCTCAGCTAGTTGTTCATCCCGGGACCTAGAGAAGGAGTACGTTCGGTCCGTGAAGAATCGCCGGTCATATCTGGTCTATCTGTTTCTGGGCCTGGCCTACACGCTCTGTACCAGCATGATCTATCCGATCCTGCCCGTGTACTACGTGCAGGAGGTCGGGATGAATCCGCTCCAGCTTGTGCTGGTCGGCACCACCCTTGAGGCCACGATCCTGCTCTTCGAGATACCCACCGGTGTAGTCGCCGACACCTACAGCCGCCGCCTCTCGGTCATCATTGGGGAGGTGTTGATTGGTGCCAGTTGGTTGATCCAGGGCAGCTTCCCTAGCTTCGCGCTGGTCTTGCTGGCGGCGATCATACGTGGCGTCGGTGACACCTTCATCAGCGGTGCGCTGGATGCCTGGATTGCCGACGAGGTGGGAGAGGAGCGCCTGGCCCACGTGTATCTGCGCTACGGCCAAGCCCGGCGCGTCGGGTTCTTTGCCGGCATAGGCGTGGGCGTGGCTCTCGCCAGCATCCAGTTGAGTCTCCCGGTGGTTGTCGGCGGCGCGCTCATCCTTGTGCTGGCGCTTGTTCTCATGCTGGTCATGCCCGAGCAGGGGTTCCGGCCCGCGCCTCGGCAAGATCGCTCCTCCTGGCAAATGTTACGCGGCACCTTCCGGGACGGTGTAACGGCGGTGCGCCGGCAGCCGGCGCTGCTGCGGCTGTTCGCGATCACCGCTTTCTTCGGTGCTCACAGCGAAGGCATTGATCGCCTCTGGGAAGCGCACCTGCTGGCACACTTCCGGTTTCCCAGCCTCGGCACATTCAAGCCTGTCGTGTGGTTCGGCATTCTGCAGGTTGCGACCGGCCTTGCGACCCTCTTGGTGGCGGAAGTCGCCGTGCGGCGGCTCGATGTCAACAACCGCAGCCGCATGGCTCCACGGCTCATCCTGCTCAATGCACTCATCGTCGGGAGCGTTGTGACTATCGGACTGGCGAGCAGCTTCTGGCGCGCAGTGGGCGCCTTCCTTGTTACCGCTGTCCTGAAAACGCTCTACGGGCCAATCTACCGCGCCTGGCTGAACCGGCACATCCGCCCACGGGTGCGGGCGACGGTCCTCTCGATGAACGGGCAGGCCGATGCACTCGGCCAGTTTGTCGGCGGCCCAGCTACCGGTATCATCGGCACATTGCTGTCGTTGCGGGCCGCGCTGGTCGCTTCCGGGAGCATGTTCGCGCCTGCGCTGCTACTCTATAGAGGGCGTGCCCGCCAAGAGTAGATCCCGCCCGTCCGGGTATACTCTGAGCGTGTAGTACCGCACACCGCGCTCAACCTGATATAATCCCCCGCGTGAGCGGTCGCTTGCGGATTGCGCTCTACCCGGCGACTTTCGATCCGCCGACAAACGGCCATCTCGACATTGCGCGTCGAGCGGCGCGGTTGTTCGATCGGGTTATCGCCGCCGTGTATGCGGAGCCGAGCAAGAACGTCTGGTTCGGCTTGAACGAGCGAGTGGTGCTGCTACGTGCGGCGCTCGAACGGGAAGGTTTGGACAACGTCGAGGCGTGCCCGTATCAAGGGCTGACGGTGACGCTGGCCCGCGAGGTGGGCGCGGACGCCATCGTGCGGGGTATGCGGGCGGTATCGGACTTCGAAGGGGAGTTCCAGCTCGCCAGTATGAACGAGCAGATGGCGCCCGATGTCGAGACGGTACTCCTGATGGCTGGAACGCGCCACTTCTATCTCAGTTCGACGATTGTCAAGGAAATCGTGTGGGCTGGTGGTGACGTGACCGCATGGGTGCCGGCTCCCGTCGCCGCGGCGCTCATCGAGCGGAGCACCGCCTTGCGCGCCCGCGCCGCTGACCATACTTGAGCGTGGCACGCCAGGCACCGGAGGCATGAGGCATGACGGGCGCGTATTGGCCGGTCGTAGGGGGGTGAGCCGCCATGGACATTCTCTATCTCGTTGATCGGTTGGAAGCCGTCATCCACGCGGGGCAGCGCATGCCGTTCACCAACAAGATCATGGTGGACGAGCGGGAATGTCTCGATATCGTGGATCAGATGCGTATTGTCGTGCCGGAGGAGATCAAGCAAGCTCGCCGCGTCAGCCAGGACCGTGATCGCATCACGACCCAGGCGCGCGAGGCAGCCGAGCGGATCACCGAGCGGGCACAGCAACGCGCCGGGGAGATTATTGCCGAGCGCGGCCTGTTGCAGATGGCCGAAGATCAGGCCGCCGAGCTGCTGCACCAAGCCGAGACCCACTCGCGCGATATCCGTGAGGGCGCCGACGACTATGCGCTCCAGGTGCTCCAGGCGCTCGACCAGCACCTGGAGTCCATCCTCGACGAGGTGCGTCACGGCATGGAGGCGATCTCCGGCCAGCCACCGCCGCTGCTCGAAGAGGGAGAGGCGCCGGTGGCCGAGCCGGAGCCGGAGCCGGTCTCCTAACGCACGCTGCGGAACCGCCGGTCGCCGGTCGTTCCTTGTCGCGCCGAGTTGCTTTTGTGCGGATGTGAATACCCATGAACGGACTGCGCTTCAACGTTGCCGCCCTACTCAAGGAGCCGACCGGTGCCGCGCGGGAGCGCGTCATCCACGTGCCACCGACGACCATTGGCGACCGCACGCTCATGGTCCCCCTCCAGGGTAAGGTCAAGCTGCTCCGGGTCGGACCGCGGCGCAATCAAGCCGGTGCTATCCTGGCGTTGGGCGAGCTTACTACGGCGGCAGCCGCCGAGTGCAGCCGGTGCCTCGCGGCAACCGCGCATCCGGTTTCGTTCGCGTTCGAGGCTACCTACTATCCGCAGGTAGACGTTGTGACCGGCCGCACGGTCGCGCCGCACCACGATGACCTCGGTTTCGACCTGAGCGCCAACCACGAGCTTGATCTGACCGAGGCCACGCGGCAGCATATCGAGCTGGCGATGCCGCTGCAGCCGCTCTGCTCCGCGACCTGTGCCGGACTGTGTGCGACGTGTGGACGCAACCGGAACCACGAGCGATGCCAGCACGAGGCGGCGGAGATTGATCCGCGCCTTGCCCCCTTGCGGGCACTCCTCGCTCCCGATACGCTCCGGGAGGTGGTGTGAGCGGACCTAGCGAGAGTCACTCCCGCGAAAGCGGGAATCCCTGTCCCCCTGCCGCAGCGGGGGGGCCGGAGCCGTAATCGGTCAATAGAGAAGGAGGCCAGTTGTGGGCGCCCTACCCAAGAAAAAGGTGTCGAGACGGAGACGCAACAATCGGCGGCAGCATCATGCGCTGCGTCCGCCCCAGATGGTACGTTGCCGGAATTGTGGCGAATACCGGTTGTCGCACCATGCCTGCCTGAGCTGCGGTATGTACCGTGGCCGCGAAGTCCTATCTAGCGACGAGCTTGCGACCAGTGCCCTCTAGCGCCGACCAGGATGCCCGCGCGGCCGAGCGAGCACACCACACTTGACTGGGAAGCCAAGCCTCGAACATGGGTCTGCAACGCCTCGCCTGGTTGTTTCCCGGACAGGGAACCCAAGCCGTTGGCATGGGCCAAGCGCTCTATGCGTGCTCCCCGGCAGCGCGTACCCTCATGGATGTGGCCGACGCGGCACTCGGTGGCGGCCTGCTGCAGCGCTGCTTCACCGGGCCGGCCGACGAGTTGCGCCTCACCCTCCATGCCCAGCCGTCAATCGTCGTGGTCAGCCTAGCCTCCCTCGCGGCGTGCGTCGAGGCCTGGACCGGCGGAGACCTGACCGGCGCCCCGGAGGATTGGTTTGGCGCTCGCCTCCCGCCGGAGTTGGCGCCTGCCTACGTTGCCGGGCATAGTGTCGGGGAGCTTGCGGCCCTCATCGCTACCGGCGCGCTCGCCCTAGTGGACGGTCTCCGACTGGTGCAAGCGCGCGCGCAAGCGATGCAGGCCGCCGGTGCCGCTCGACCCGGGACGATGGCGGCGGTGCTCGGCTTGCCCATTGACGAGGTAGCAGCGGCGTGTGCCGCGGCGCGGGATGAGGTACCGGACAGCTACGTGACGGTTGCCACGCACAACGAGCCAACCCAGGTCGTCATCGCTGGCGACCGGGCGGGCGTCGCGGCTGCCGGAGCCGCCGCCCGGCAGCGCGGGGCCAGGCGGGTCGTGCGCTTGGCGGTGAGCGCCGCCTTTCACTCGGCAGCGATGCAACCGGCCGCCGCGGCGCTGGCCGCTCCCGTAGCATCGTTGGCCATCCGGCCGCCGCAGGCGCCGGTGGTACTCAATACATCGGCGCAGCCGACGCGCGATCCGGACGTGATCCGCGCCGCGCTGACCGCGCAGGTGCGCCAGCCGGTGCGCTGGGCTGATACGGTAAGCTATCTCCTCGCGCAAGATGTAACACTGTTCTTGGAGTGTGGGCCGGGACAGGTACTCACCAATACGGTACGCCGTCGCAACACCACTGCCGAGACGTGGGCAGTGACTACGCCGGACGAAGTAGCGACCGCAACGACCGGTCTCCGGGCACATTGGGGTTGAAGATGGGGAATTTACGTGATCGTGTGGCCGTCATTACGGGTGCGTCCAGCGGCTTGGGCGAGGCGATGGCGCAGCGGTTTGCGTCCGCCGGCGCCAGTGTCGTGGTGAACTACCGCAGCAATGAAGCCGGCGCCACTGCTGTCGTCGCGGCGATTCGCGCCGCCGGCGGGCAGGCCGTCGCTCACCAAGCCGACGTGACCCAGAGCAAGGACGCCGACGGCTTGATCGCCCGTGCGGTAAAAGAGTTCGGACGACTCGACATCCTGGTGAACAACGCCGGCATGCGCCAGGACGCGCTCCTCTTGCGGATGAAGGATCAAGATTGGCAGGCCGTGCTGACGACCAACCTCACCGCTGCCTTTCTCTGCACCCGTCCTGCGCTCAGGACGATGGTGCGCCAGCGTTATGGCCGCATCCTCAACGTTGCCTCCGTGGTCGGGGTCACGGGGAACGCCGGCCAGGCCAACTACGCCGCGGCGAAGGCCGGACTCATCGGCTTGACCCGTGCGACGGCCCGCGAGGTTGCGACGCGCGGCATTACGGTCAACGTCCTGGCGCCGGGCTTCTTTCATACACGGATGACCGCCGACGTTACGGAGGAGATGCGGAAGTTCGTGATGAGCCAAATCCCGATGGGCCGCTGGGGTGACCCGGTGGAGACCGCTGCCGCCGCCGCCTTTCTGGTTAGCGACGATGCCGCCTACATTACGGGCCAGGTGCTCAACGTAGACGGCGGGTTGGTCATGGCCTAGCAACCGTCCTGCCGCGCGCCAAGCCGTACCCCAAGTCCGTACACACACCGCCAAGCACGATCTCCAGGTCGAGCGCCATGCTCCAAAAGGTACTCATTGCGAACCGCGGCGAGATTGCCGTGCGGATCATCCGCGCCTGCTGTGACTTGGGCATCGCCACGGTCGCGGTCTACTCGGAAGCGGACCGCGACGCCTTGCACGTGCGTCTCGCACACGAGGCCGTGTGTATCGGTCCCGCCCCGACACCCCAAAGCTATCTCCACATTCCCAACATTGTCAGCGCAGCGCTCATCACCGGTGCCGATGCTATCCATCCCGGCGCCGGCTTTCTCGCCGAGAATCACTACTTCGCGGAAATCTGCGAGAAATACCAGCTCGTCTTTATCGGCCCACACCCGGCGGTCATCGAGCGGCTCTCCGACAAGGTAGCGGCGCGCCGGGCGATGCGGGACGTGGGGCTGCCGGTGTTGCCGGGGTCCGAGGGGGTCGCGCCGGACTTGGCCGCGGCGGCCGATACCGCGGCCGAGATCGGCTATCCCGTCATGCTCAAAGCGGTCGGCGGCGGGGGCGGCCGCGGTATTCGGTCCGTCGCTAGCGAAGCCGAGCTGTCCCGCTTTTTCCCTATCGCGCAGGCCGAAGCCGAGGCCTCGTTCGGCAGCGACCACCTCTACGTCGAGAAACACTTGGTAGACGCCCGGCACATTGAGGTGCAAGTGCTGGGAGATCGCCGCGGCAACGTTATCCACGTCGGGGATCGTGACTGCTCGTTGCAGCGTCGTCATCAGAAGATCGTCGAGGAAGCCCCCTCTCCCCAGCTATCCCCCGTGCTCCAGCAACGGCTGCGTGAGGCCGCGGTTATCGGCGCCGAGGCGGTCGGCTATACCAGCGCCGGAACGTTCGAGTTCCTCGTTGATCGCGCCGAAAACTACTACTTTATGGAAGTTAATACCCGCTTGCAGGTGGAGCATACCGTTACCGAGATAATCGCCGGCCTCGATCTGGTGCGCGAGCAGCTCTTGATCGCCGGTGGTGAGCAGCCGGAGCGCCGTCAGGAGGACGTCGTGCTATCCGGTCATGCGCTGGAGTGCCGCATCAACGTCGAGGATGCCGAGCACGGGTTTGCTCCCAGCGCCGGGCAGGTCACCGCCTACCTGCCACCCGGTGGACCGCAGGTGCGCGTCGATTCACACCTCTACACCGGCTATCATATCCCCCCGCACTACGATTCGCTCGCAGCGAAGGTCATCACGTGGGGGCACGACCGCGCCGAGGCGATAGCGGTCATGCGGCGGGCGCTCGACGAGCTGACGATTGAAGGCGTTGCGACCACGGTGGCGTTTCAGCGGCGGATCATTGGCGACCCGCTGTTCGAGCGCGGGGAGTTTTCGACCTCCTCCGTGGATGAGCACTTTCTCGCCTGATGGGTACGGACGTATTGATGGCAGCGGGCAGCAGTTCACCGCAGGGCGTGCCGCGGGGTAGTACGGTAGAGGATAGCGTAGCCGTGAGTGCTCCATCCCAGGTCACGACCGTAGAACGGCCCCGGCGCCGGCAGCGCCGCTGGACCGGCCGGCGGCAGGCGCGCATGTTGGCCTTTCAGGTGCTCTTCGGCCTCGACCTGAACCCCCACCCGCCCGAGGTAGCAATCGTCTACACTCTAATCCTGTCGTTCGACATACTTGACCTGACCTCTCAACCGCCCGATGAGGCCTTCAGTCAACGTCTGGCCGCAGCCGGTACGGTCAGTGTGCCAGTCGCGGCCTACGAGACGATGCTGATAGAGGCAACACGTCAAATCCTGGCCCGGAAATGCCGTTTCTGGGCTGTCATGGACTATGTAACGACCCTGGTGCAAGGGGCCTGGGCCAGCCTGCCGGACATTGACACGCGGTTGGCCAGCGCGGCCCCGGCCTGGCCTTTGTCGCAGATGGCGCGCGTAGACAAGAGCATTCTGCGTCTGGCAATCTACGAGTTACTGTACTGTGCCGACGTGCCCGACCGAGTCGCCATCAACGAAGCCATTGAGTTGGCCAAGGTCTTCGGCCACGACACGTCCGCGCGGTTTGTCAACGGTGTCTTGGGCACCATCCAGGCCGAGAAAGAAGCTGCCGCTACCACTACCGGGGGGAGTGAGGAATTGCTGAAGCGATGAATCCGTTACAGGCCGCGGATGCTCCCACCCCCACTCCGATTCCTCCTACCCCCACACCGCCGCCGGTGAGCGCCGAGGAGCTATTCCAGGGATTCTCCCTGTTCGAGGGCTGGACCCCCTACATCGTGTTCCCGGCGATGGGAGTGCTGCTCCTCCTCATCCTGCTCGCGGTGTCCCTGGTCCTCAAGTGGCCCGCCTGGCTCCCCTGGGGCCGGCCGCGCCGCGTGCGGCCGGTAGACGAGCGCGGCGTGTCCACCGAGGAATTGACCCTCGGCGAGCACCTCATCGAGTTACGCAATCGCCTCGTCATCTCCGCTGCCGGCGTGCTCGTGACCGCGATGGTGGGCTTCGTCTTCTGGCAGCCCCTGCTCGACTTCGTGATGGACCCTTGTCAGGGCTGCCTCTTCCAAGCCATCCGGCCGACCGAGCAAATCTTCGTCATTTTTAGATTGGTGATCTTCGCCGGCGTCATCATGGCGATGCCCTTGATCGTCTGGCAGATTTGGGCCTTTGTCGCCCCGGGGCTGACGTACACGGAGCGCCGCTACATCGTGCTCCTGACGCCGGGCGCGACGGTGGCGCTGCTGGCCGGGGTGTCCTTCGCCTACTACCTCGTCTTGCCGTTGGCGCTCTGTGTCTTGGCCGGCGAATGTGGAGAGTTGAGTACCATCTTCCGGTCGGAAAACATCACCATCAACCTGTCCATTGACGAGTACGTGCGGTTCATCACCCGAATGCTGCTCGCCATCGGGATTATCTTCGAGCTGCCGCTCTTCATGTATTTCTTTGCCCGTGTGCGCTTGATCCATCCGCGGATGCTCGTCCGCATGAGGCGCTACGTCGTCGTGATCGCTGTCGTCCTGGCCGCGATCATTACCCCCACGGTGGACCCGCTCAACCAGGCGCTCGTGGCCATCCCCATTCTCATCCTGTACGAGGTCGGCATTCTCCTCACGCGGCTCGCCTACCGCCAGGGCGGCTCGGATGAGCCGGAGCCGCCGCCGGAGGCCGCTACACCTTGATGCTGGCCCAGTATCCGCGGCGATAGCGCCATGCTATGATCGCCGCTTCGATGGCACTGCCCAGCGCAAAGCTCGCAAAGGCCCCCGGCAGCCCCCATCCCAGCCCCAGCGCAAACCACCACGCCAGCGGCAGCCGCACGACCCACATGCTCAGGCCCGATACCAGCATGGGAAAGCGGGTATCGCCGGCACCCCGTAACGCACCGGCCAACACCATCGAGAAGGCAAAAAAGGGTTGGCCCAAGGCGAGCACTCGCAGCGCCTCGGCGCCGACCCGGACGATCTCCGGATCGCCCGTGAACAGCCGCACTAGCCAGGGGCCGCCGGCAAAAAACAGCACCGCCAGCGATCCCATCCAGAGCAGCGCCGAGCGCACCGCAAACCAGGTCGCTCGCCGCGCCCGGTCCGGCCGCTCGGCACCCAGTGCCTGCCCGGTGAGCGCCGACGCGGCGATACCGAACGCGAAGCCGGGCATGAACGAGAGAGACATCAGCGCGAACACCACCCGCTGCGCGGCAAAGACGATTGTACCCAGCCCGATCACGATGGTCGAGAACATCAGAAAGCCCGACGACCGTGACAAGCCCTCGATGAGCGACGGCAGCCCGATCTGCACCAGCCGCTTGATGATGTCCAGGTCGGGGTGCCATCCCTCCCGCCCCAGCAGGCTCAGGCGCTGTCTCGACGAGGCGCGCAGCAGGAAGAATGCCAATGCGCCGGCGCCAGCGCTGCGGCCGATGGCCGCGGCCCACGCTGCCCCTTCGACGCCGAGCGCCGGAAAGCCCAGGTGCCCGAAGATCAGCACGTAATCCAGCGAAATGTTGACCACGTTGATGAGCATGGCCGCCATCATCGGCTTTCGGCTGTCACCGACGCCGCGGAGCCCGGCACCCAGCACAAAGGACGCGATGAGGAACCCCGAGAAGAGGAACGTGATCCGCAGGTAGCTGCCGCCGAGCGTGACCACCGTGGATTCGGCGCCGAGCAGCCGGACGATGTGCTCGGCCGCCGGTACGCCGCAAAGCGCCAAAAGCACTCCCGCCCCCAGCGCCAGCAGCACCGACTGCTTCAGCACCCGTGAAGCCTCGGCTGGTCGCCGCTCGCCGGTCCGCCGTGCCACCAATGCCGTGGTGCTCACCGCCAGCGCGCCGATGGACATGAAGATGACGAAGAGTATCTGCGTGCCGATCCCCACGCCCGCGATGGCCGCCGCGCCCAACCGGGAGACCATGAGCAGGTCAACCATCCCCACCGCAGTTTGCAGCAGGTTCTCGACGATCACCGGCCAGGCCAGGCCGAACACCAAGCGGCGGATCGAGCGGTTGTCGTCGAGCACGGCCGGAGTAGGCGTCGAGTGCGCCGGCACATCGGAAGCCAGGTCGCCCCGCCCCTGGGGTGTCGCCGCGGCCGGCGCCGGTGCTGCCTCGCTGGGGGCGCTGGCCCGGCGCTCGTCACGTAGCGGTGTCGTCATCGCCCCTTCATCGCCGGGGGGCCGCGCTCCGTGGGGACGGTCGCGGGTGTCGGCGCGGCCGCCATTGTAGCACTCGTTCTGCCGGGTTGGAGCGCTCCGGCCGCACCCCAGGTTGACGCCAGCGACAGCGCGGCATACACTTGAGGGAGCAGGCTGCCGGCCAGCCTGTGCTCGCAAGCCCTCTGCTGCGCCACCACGCAAGAGAGGGAGTGTCCGGGCGGCGTAGCCAAGTGGTAAGGCGGGGGTCTGCAAAACCCCTATTCAGCGGTTCGATTCCGCTCGCCGCCTCCCTGCCGCACCTCGTGTAGCTTCCTCTCTGCCCGCCGCGACGACTGGTGGCGCCACTCACCAACCGGGCCGTATCGTAACAGCCGCGTTGCCTTGCTGGGGCAGCGGCTACCGGCTATACTCCTACGGGTTCCGCCCACGGCCACCTGGACCCGACCGTGCCGATGCTGCGGCGGCCGGGTGGTGCCGTGTCTCCGCTGAGTGATCCGGGCCGGCGGGTGCCGGGATGAGCGTGTTCGTGAGGAAAGGGACGCATGGCTGATTACACGACGGTCTATCCGCCCATCATCGCCGCCACTATCCTCGGGATTGGCTTCATTGCGATCACCCTGTTCTTGGCCAGCCTGCTTGCTCCCCGCGTCAAGAGCGAGAAAAAGGCCGAAACATACGAATGTGGGATGGTTCCGCTCGGTACCAACTGGGCACAAATGAACATCCGCTACTATTTCTTTGCGATCCTCTTCCTCATCTTTGAGATCGAGGCCGTCTTCCTCTTCCCGTGGGCCGTCACGCTGAAGGAGTTGAGCGCCGTCGCCTTCTACGAGATGATGCTCTTTCTGGGCATTCTCCTGTTCGGTCTTGCCTACGCCTGGCGCAAGGGGTTACTAGCATGGGAGTGATGTCACCGACCGACGAACAGTTGACCGACCTCGGCAAAGAGGTTGGCTTGGACGTGTACACCGCACGCACCGGCGAGGACCTGAAGCCGGAAAACCTGTTCGCGCAGCTCCCCAAGGGGGTCGTGACCACCAACCTCGACCTGCTGCTCAACTGGGGGCGCAAAGCCAGCCTCTGGCCGATGACGTTCGGCCTGGCCTGCTGCGCCATCGAGATGATTGCCTCCTCCATGCCGCACCACGATCTGGACCGCTTCGGCATCGTCCCGATGCCGGCGCCGACGCCGCGGCAGTCGGACGTGATGATCGTCTCCGGCACGGTCACGACCAAGATGGCCCCAGCGGTCAAGCGGCTCTACGACCAGATGCCGGAGCCGAAGTGGGTGATCTCGATGGGCGGCTGCGCCACCTGCGGCGGCCCGTACTACCGCTACCCGACGGTGGTGCAGGGCGTGGACCAGATCATCCCGGTGGATGTCTACATTGGCGGCTGCCCGCCCCGCCCCGAGGCGTTGATGCAAGGCTTCATTGATCTCCAGAAGCGTATCCTGCGTGAAGCCAGTAAGGATCGCCGGTCGTGAGCGCGGATAGTGCGGTTCCGCGGCCGGTGCGCGCGATCAACACTAGCGAGCGCAGCCCGTGGCTGGGCAAGGAGTGCCCCCACTGCAACAAGCCGCTCGCCGTTGGTGAACCGGTGGTCGTGTGCTCGCAGTGCCGCATCCCCCAACACGCCACCTGCTGGACGGCCCAAGACAACACCTGTGGCGCCGAGGACTGCGGCTTTAGCGCCCCGGTGCGGGAGCGCCGGCAGCGACCGGCCGCTGCGGACGGCCAATCTGCCGCCGCCCGCCCGGCGGCGCGGCGCGCAGCGGCCGCGAGACGTCGCCCGGCCGGCGGTGCCCGACCCGCGGCACGCGCAGCCCGCGCGCCCCTCGCAGTGGTGCCGCGCGAGGCGCCGGGGCTGCGGACCCGCGCCGAAGTACAGGCCCGGCTGGCGCGGGTGCTCGGCGATTTGCAGCCCGAGTTCTCCACCGCCGCCGATGAAGTGATCGCCACCTTCCGGTCGGACCGGATCGTAGAAGCGTGCCGACGTGCCCACAGCCACGCCGACTTGCGGTTCGACTACCTGCGCTGTCTGTCCGGCGTAGACTGGCAGGACCAAGGGCGGGACGTGGTCTACCACCTCTTCTCCACCGAGTTGTTCCACAAGTGTACGTTCAAGGTGCGGGTGTCGAACGACAATCCGGTAGTGCCCACGGTAACGACCGTGTGGCGGGGTGCCAACTGGCACGAGCGCGAGACGGCGGAGATGTTCGGCATCACATTTGCCGGGCATCCGTACCCGGAGCCGCTCCTGCTCCAACGCGACTCGCAGGGGCGCATCATTCCTGGCCACATCCTGCTGAAGAGCTTTCCCCTCCGCCCGCCGGAGCCACCCGTCGAGCTTGACGAATGACCGCTGTGATACGCAACGAGGACGAAGATGGCCATTAGTACCGCAGCCCGCACCGCCGACCTGCTGGCCGGCGCGCCGCTGCCGTCTCTTGATGGTGACCAGGAGCTTGACACCGTCGAGATGACCATCAACATGGGGCCGCAGCACCCCAGCACCCACGGCGTCTTTCGGATCGTCTTGCAGCTCGAAGGCGAGCGCATTCGCGGCGTCACCCCTCACATCGGCTATCTCCACCGTGGCGCGGAGAAATTGGGCGAGGCCTCCAGCTACGCCGAGGTCATCATCCACCTCGACCGGACCGAATACCTCTCGGCCTTGCTCAGTGAGCAGTGCTACTGCATGGCTGTCGAGAAGCTGGCGAACTTGGACGTGCCGGAGCGCGCCGAATATATCCGCATCATCCTCGCCGAGTTCACGCGCATGGTCTCCCACTGCATGTTCTACGGTGCCTTTGGCGCCGACGCCGGCGCCACCACCCCGTTCGCCTACGCCTTTGCCCTGCGCGAAGAAATCCAGCAGCTTTTCGAGTTCGTCGGCGGCGCCCGCATGTTCCCCAACTACTTCCGACCCGGTGGCTTGAAGGAAGAGGTCCCCGACGGGTTTGAGCAAAAGGTCCGCGATACGCTGGACTTGGCCCACCGCTCCATTGACGACTTCACCCGCCTCTTGTCGGAGAACGAAATCTTCCTCGCCCGCACGCGCGGTGTGGCCACGATTACCGCCGAGGAAGCGCTCAACTGGGGTCTCTCCGGGCCGATGCTGCGCTCCACCGGCGTTCCTATTGATGTGCGCCGCGCGGAGCCGTACTCGATCTACGACCGCTTCGATTTCGACATCCCCGTCGGTACGACGGGCGACTGCTACGAGCGGTACCTGATCCGCATCGAGGAGATGCGCCAGAGTACCCGCATCATTGAGCAGGCGCTGAAGGACTTGCCCGGCGGCCCCATCCTGGGGAACGTGCCCAAGTCCCTCCGCACGCCGGCCGGTGAAGCCTATCAGCGCATCGAGAACAGCCGCGGCGACTTCGGCGTCTATCTCGTCAGCGAGCAGAACAAGATGGAGCCGTACCGCGTGAAGTATCGCTCGCCGTCCTACTGCAACCTCCAAGCGTTGGGACGCCTGATGATCGGAAACTACGTTGCCGACGCCGTGCTCGCGCTCGGCTCGGTGGACATTGTGCTCGGTGAGGTGGATCGGTAGATGCTTGACTTCAACTATGAGTCCATAACCTCGTTGCTGCCCGGCTTCCTTACCGCCGATTGGGTGCCGGGCCTCAACCTGCTCTCGTTCCTCGGTATCTTCATTCTCCTCAACATCGTCCTCTTCACCGTCATGGGCTTGATCTGGCTGGAGCGCAAGACGCTCGGCAAGATTCAGTTGCGCCCCGGTCCGACGATCAACGGACCACACGGGCTGTTGCAGTCCCCGGCCGACGCCATCAAGCTCCTAATCAAGGAGGACCTCACCCCGGCCGCCGCCGACAAGCGCATTTTCAAGATGGCGCCCTATCTGGTGTTCATTCCGATCTTCTTGGTCTTCCTGGTCGTCCCCTGGTCCCGCGACGTGGTGGTGCGCGCGCTTGATCTCGGCTTGCTCTACGTCGTAGCCATCCCCGCCATCTCCACGGTCGGACTGGTGATGTCCGGCTGGTCCTCGGGTAACAAGTACTCGATGCTCGGCGCCGCCCGCGCCGTCGCCCAGCTCATCGCCTACGAGCTACCGCTGGTGGTCTCCCTGCTCGGCGTGGCCATCCTGGCGCAAAGCATGTCCCTCTCGGACATCGTGGTGGCTCAGGCCCCGCTGTGGTTCATCTTCATCCAGCCCCTCGGCTTCTTCATTTTCGTCACCGCCTCCCTGGCCGAGAATAACCGTACCCCCTTCGACATCAGCATCGCCGAATCGGAATTGGTATTCGGCCCCTTCCTCGAATACAGCGGCATGAGGTGGGCGCTGTTCTTCCTGACCGAGTACGCCTCCGTCTTCCTGAACGCCGTCCTCGCCGCCACGCTCTACCTCGGCGGCTGGACCTTCTTTGGCGTCCCGGAAGCTATCGTGGAAGCCGCCGGCCTGTCCGCGTCGGCCGGTCTTGGCGGCACACTGGTGATTCTGATCGGCTTTGGCTTCTTCTTCCTCAAGACCACCCTGCTCATTCTCTTCATCATCTGGCTGCGCGGCACCCTGCCGCGCCTGCGGATTGACCAGTTGATGGCCTTCGCGTGGAAGGCCCTCCTACCCGCGGCCCTGGCAAATCTGGTACTCACGGCGATGCTCGTGGTGTTCGGCAACTGGCCCGCGGCCATTGCCACCGCCGTCACGGTCCTCGCCTTCGCCATCGTCTATCTCATCCTCCGCCGACGCCCGGCAGCCACACCGGCGGCTCCCGTGCGTTTGGCACAAGTGCCGGCGCGGCCGCTGGCGCCGGAGGCCTGATCGGTTGGCCCGTAGCGGCGATTGACCAAAGGAGCGAGAGACATGCTCGGCGCACTCAAAGGGATGGTGCAGACCGTTCGTACCGCCTTCTTTCGGAAAAATGTCACCTGGCACTACCCCAAGGAACAGCGCCCCCTGCAAGAGCGGTTTATGGGCGCCCCTGGGCTGATCTGGGACAAGGAGATTGACGAGATCGTCTGCGTGGCCTGCCGCATCTGCGAGCGCGCCTGCCCGGACGACTGTATCTCGATGACGGCGGCCAAGTACGAGGGTGACAAGAGCAACAAGAAGAACATCGTCACCCAGTACTGGATTGACCTCGGCCGCTGCTCCTACTGCGGCATTTGCGTCGAGGTCTGCCCATTCGACGCCAACGAGATGACTCCCCATTGGCAGCTCACGACCTACGACCGGCAAGAGCTGGTGTACGACATGGATAAGCTCGTCGAGATTGCCGATGGGATGCAGCGGCGCTTGGGCAAAGAGGCGCCCAAACCGGAGCGCACGCGGCCCGGCGCGACGGCATAATCGGCATAATCGGTCGCCGCGTGCATGGTCCGAGCATCTATGGCAGCATAAGCACCGCCCGCGCTGCGGCAGCGCACCCGCCCGTTCGGCGCAGCGCCTCCGCACCGCGCACCGGCGAATTTACAGAGACCGTGGGGATGTATCACGCCATGTTGGAACCGCGTCCACGATGACCTTCGCACAAGGCACGTTCTACGTGCTCGCTGCCGCCACGATTATCTCCGCGCTCGGTGTTGTGGTCGTCCGCAACGTGGTCTATAGCGCCCTGCTGCTTATTCTCACGTTGAGCCTCACCGGCCTGGTCTACCTCTACCTCTACGCCGACTTCCTCGCCCTGGTGCAGATCCTGATCTACGGCGGCACCGTCAGCGTGCTCTTGCTCTTCGCCTTGATGCTGACGCGACCGGATCAGTATCGCGTCCGCGCCCATGCCCAGTGGCCGCTGGCAGTCGTCGCGGCCATTGTGGTGTTCGTGATCCTGGCGTATCAGGCCCTGGCGACCGATTGGCTCGGCGGCCGCACGCCGGTCCTGGAGCGTGCCGGCCCCGACGTGCTCGGCGAGCAGCTCTTCGGACCGTGGGCGGTGCCGTTCGAGATCGCCTCGGTCGTGCTACTCGTGGCCTTGCTCGGCGCCCTCATTCTGGCGCGCCGCACGGAGGGCGAGTCGTGATTCCTCTGGAGCACTTCCTCCTCCTCAGCGCGGCCCTGTTCGCCATCGGCACCTATGGCCTGCTGGCGCGGCGCAATGCCGTCCTGGTGCTGATCTCGATTGAGCTGCTGCTCAACGCCGTGGCGATCAACTTGGTGGCCTTTGCCACCTACTTGGACCCGGGCCGCGTGGCCGGAATCATCATCGCCATCTTTGTCATCACGATTGCCGCCGCCGAGTTGGGCTTGGGACTTGCTATCGTCTTGCGGGTCTACCGCCTACGCTCGTCGGTGAACGTTGACGAGGTGGACACCTTACGCTGGTAGCAGTGTGCTCGCCGTCGCTCATTCGATAGTGCAAACCTAGCGCGTCAGCAGTACCGGAGAACGCATGGACTTTGCTTGGCTCATACCCACCCTCTGCGTGGGTGCCTTTTTCTTCAACATCATCATCACCCGCTGGCTCGGCCCGCGGAAGCAGGCCCTCGGCGCATTCGTCTCCTTGGCCGCGACCGCCGCGGCCTTCATCGTCTTCCTGATCGTCTTCACCGACGCGGTGGGCACGCCGGACTTGACCGAGCACGCCCACCTCATCACCTGGTCCTGGTTCCAAATAGATACGTTCGCCTTCCCCGTCAACATGGTGGTGGATTGGCCCGCCATCGTGATGCTCGGCGTGGTCAGCTTCCTCTCCTTCCTCATCCAGTTCTACTCCGTGGGCTACATGAGCGGGCACAACCGCTTCTGGTGGTTCTTCTCGGTCATCGCGCTCTTCACCGGCGCCATGCTCACGCTCGTCATCGCCTACAACTTCCTCATTCTCTACATGGCCTGGGAGTTGGTAGGGCTGTGCTCCTATCTGCTCATCGGCTTCTACAACGAGCGCCGCTCGGCGGCGGAGGCCTCCAAGAAAGCCTTCGTTACCACCCGCGTCGGCGACGTTGGCTTCTTCATCGCCATTCTCATTCTCTTCAGCCAGACCGGCACGTTCGACATGGGTACCATCTTCGCGGCCGCCACGAACGGCGAGATCAGCTCCGGCCTGCTCACCTTGAGCGTGCTATTGCTCTTCCTCGGCGCCGTCGGCAAGTCGGGACAGTTCCCGCTGCATGTATGGCTACCCGACGCCATGGAAGGCCCGACGCCGGTCAGCGCCCTGATCCACGCCGCAACGATGGTCACGGCCGGCGTCTTCCTCGTCGCGCGGGCCTATCCGCTCTTCGTCGCGGCTCCCGGCGCGCTGGAGGTTGTGCTTGTCGTCGGCACCTTCACCGCCATCTTTGCCGGCGTTATCGCGCTGGTCCAGCCCGACATCAAGCGCGTACTCGCCTACTCGACCGTCAGCCAGCTCGGCTACATGATGATGGCCCTAGGTGCCGGCGCCTACACGGCCGCGCTCTTCCACCTTTATACGCACGCCTTCTTCAAAGCGCTCCTGTTCCTCGGTTCGGGCGCGGTCATCCACACGATGGAAACCGTCCTCCACGGCCGCGCCGTCAGCCCCAACGACATGAACTATATGGGCGGGCTGGCCCGGCGTATGCCCATCACCGCCGCCACCTTTGTCATCGGGGCGCTCGCCCTCGCCGGTGTGTTCCCCCTGGCCGGGTTCTGGAGCAAGGATGAAATCCTGGCCGGGACATTGCACGGGGGCCATTGGATACCGTTCTTGGTGGGCCTCGTGACGGCTACCCTGACCGCCTTCTACATGTTCCGCGCCGCCTGGCTGACCTTCGGTGGCTCTCCCCGCTGGCACCTCGCCCCCATGGCGGCGGATAACGCCGGCGAGGATGTCCACGAGGACGAGTCGGAAGGCCACGACGCGCACGCCGATGCACACGAGCCGCACGAAGCGCCCTGGACCATGTGGCTGCCGCTGGTCGTCATCGCCGTCTTTGCCGTGATTGCCGGCTGGATCAACATTCCCGGCCTCTACACCGGCTTTGGCGATGTGGTGCATTTCGGCGAGCACCACAAAGAGGCGTTCAGCTTGGTCCTCGCCCTCGTCGGCACCGCCGCGGCGCTGATCGGCATTGTAGTGGCGGTCGCCGTCTACAACTTCGGCTTGATCCCGGCGGCGATCCTGGGTGAGAGCTTTGCCACCGTCTACCGCTTCTTGCTCAACAAGTTCTACTTCGATGAGCTATACGACTGGATCATCAGCCGCATCCTCTTGAGTATCTCCGCCCTCACCGCGCTCTTCGACCGCAAGATCGTCAACAACTTCGGCGTTGACGGCTCCGGCTGGCTCACGATCAAGTCCGGGGACCTGCTCCGCTACCACCAAACCGGCCGCATCTATCACTACGCGCTCGGCTTTGTGATCGGCGCCGTCCTCGTGCTGCTCATGATGACGGCCTATCCAGCGCTCGTCGAGTTCTTCCAATAGGAGAAGTTGCCATAGCCTTTCCGTTTCTTGCAGCCATCGTCCTAATCCCGCTGGTGACGGCGATCCTGATTATGCTGGTGCCGCGCCGGCACGCCTGGACCATCCGCATCCTGGCAACCCTGGCCGGTCTGCTCACGCTCATCCTCTCGGTGTGGGTGTTCATCGGCTTCGACTGGAGCAAAGCCGGGCTTGGCACCACGAACGGCTATCAGTACGTCGAGTGGTACGAGTGGCTGCCGGAGCTAGGCATCACCATCCGCCTCGGCATTGACGGTATCTCCGCGCCGATGGTGCTCCTCACGGGCTTGGTGATCTTCACCGGCGCCATCGTCTCCTGGAACATCACCGACCGCAACAAAGAGTATTACGCGCTGCTACTCGTGCTCGTGAGCGGTGTGTACGGGGTGTTTGTCGCCCTCGATCTCTTCTTCCTCTTCTTCTTCTACGAGATCGCCGTGCTGCCGATGTACCTGCTCATCGCCGTGTGGGGCAGCACCCGCAAAGAATACGCCGCGATGAAGCTGACGATCTTCCTGGTCGCCGGCAGCATCCTCGTCTGGGTGGCGATGCTGGCGGTGTTCGTCGAGAGCGGCTCCCAGACCTTCGATCTGGCCACCCTCGCCCAACACGAGTACCCCCGGACCTTCCAGCTTGTCTTCCTACCGATGTTCTTCATCGGCTTTGGCGTCCTCGCCGGTATGTGGCCCTTCCACACTTGGTCGCCCGACGGCCACGTGGCCGCGCCGACCGCGGTCAGCATGTTGCACGCCGGCGTGCTGATGAAGCTCGGCGCCTACGGCATTCTGCGCGTCGGTTTCGGGCTGCTTCCCGAGGGCACCGTCTTCTGGGCACCGTTCTTCATTGTGCTGGGGACGATCAACGTAGTCTATGGCGCGCTCTCGGCGATGTCACAGCGCGACCTGAAGTTCGTGATCGGCTATTCGTCCGTCAGCCATATGGGCTACGTCGTCGTCGGCCTCTGCACCCTGACGCTCATCGGCGTAAACGGTGCCGTCCTGCAGATGTTTGCCCACGGCGTGATGACGGCGCTCTTCTTTGCGCTCGTCGGCGTGATTTACGATCAAGCCCACACCCGCGAAATCGGCATCTTTGGCGGGCTGGTACGGCGGATGCCCTGGTTTGTCGGCTTCTTTGCCGTCGCCGGACTGGCCTCGCTCGGACTGCCCGGCCTCTCCGGCTTCATCGCCGAGCTACTGGTGTTTATCGGCGCCTTCCAGAGCTACCCCATCATCGGCGTGTTCTGCGTCATCGGCGTAGCGCTGACCGCCACGTACATCTTGCGCTTGATGGCCAAGGCGTTCTTTGGTCCGGTCAATCCGGCCTGGTCCCACTTGCGCGATATGCGGCCCTCCGTCTGGGTGGCCTGCATGTTGCTCGCGGCGACCATGCTCTTCGTCGGACTGTACCCCGCGCCGTTCCTGGATCGCAGCACTGCCTCCGTAGTGCCGCTCTTGGAGCGCATCGAGCAATTCAGGTAAGGGCTGAGAATGGCTTCCCTCGATTACGGACTACTCACACCGGAGTTCCTGCTCCTGGGCCTGATCTTCCTCGTGCTGTTCCTCGACCTGGTCTTCGCCGAGCGTGGCCGGTGGCTCATCCCCTGGGTGACGATAGTGGGGCTGCTCGTCTTGCTCGTCGTTGGCGGCTGGACCTGGGGTATCCGCGCGACGTTTGCCGACCTGCTCCGCGTTGACGAGTACACCTCCTTCTTCCGCGTCCTGTTCGCCGTCGTCGCACTCGGAGTCGTCTTCGTCTCCATGCCCTACGTGCCCCGCTTCCTGCCCCATCAAGGCGAGTACTACGCCCTGGTGCTGGCGGGTACGTTGGGCATGGTCTTCATGGCGATGGCGGACGAGCTACTCACCGCCTACATCTCCCTGGAGCTATTGAGCTTCAGCAGCTATATCCTCGTCTCCTACGCCAAGCGCGACCTGAAGAGCAACGAAGCCGGCATCAAGTACCTGATTATCGGGGGGCTGTCCTCCGCCCTGCTGCTGTACGGAATCAGCCTGCTCTACGGCGCCACTGGCACGACCAAATTCCCGGCCATCGCCCAAGCCATTCAGGCCCCCGGTGCCCTCGACAGCCCCGGCCTGCTCGTGGCGCTGGCGCTGATTACGGTCGGCTTGGGCTTCAAGGTCGCCGCGGTGCCCTTCCATATGTGGACGCCGGACGTGTACGAGGGCGCCCCGACCCCCATCGCGGCTTACCTGGCCGTCGGCTCCAAAGCGGCCGGGTTCGCGCTGGTCGTGCGCTTCCTGGTCGGCGGGCTGCTCCCGGCCGTTGAGTCCTGGCTGCCGGTGTTTGCGGTGCTCGCTGTGCTGACGATGACCGTCGGTAATCTGGTCGCCATTCACCAGCGCAACCTGAAGCGACTACTCGCCTATTCCAGCATATCCCAGGCCGGCTATGTGCTGGTCGGCATCGCTGCGCTCCAAGACAGTGACATCGGCGCGATGGCGACGCGCGGCATCGTGCTGCACCTCGCCGGCTACGTGTTCACCAACCTCGCCGCCTTTGGCGCCTTGATTGCCTTCGAGTCACGCACCGGCCGCACCGACATTCGGGATATGGCGGGGGTGGGGCGGCAGTCGCCGTTTATCGCCCTCACCCTGATGGTCTCGGTCTTCTCACTTGCCGGTATGCCGCTGTTCGCCGGTTTCGTGACCAAGTTCTACCTCTTCACGGCGGCCGCCCGCGCCGATCTGCTCTGGCTTGTCGCCATTGCGGTCATCAACTCGACGATCTCGCTCTACTACTACCTGATAGTCGTGAAGGAGATGTACGTCGGTGAAGCGCGCCCCGGCCTCCTCTCGCTGCAACGCCCGCAGGGTTTGCTCACCGGCATTGCCCTAGCGGCCGGGGTCGTCGCCGGCATCGCGGTCTGGGTGAGCCTGGGCGCCAGCGGCTGGATTTACGATTTCTACGGGCCGACCTTGCCCGTCACCATCGCCGTCGGCAGCGGCGGCCTCGTCGCTACCCTGGTCGGGCTGGCCTTCGGCGTGGTGGAGCTACCGCTCGCCGCCATGTTGGCCGGCGTTTTCGTGCTCGGCCTCTACCCCTACCCGGTGCTCGACCTGCTCGGCGACGTAAGTAGCGCCGTCTTCACCGCCACCGCCGCCCTCTCGTAGTCCAAAGCAAAGCGCCGGGTATGTCACCCTCGTGACACCCGGCGCAAAACGCCCTCCGGCCCGGCCGTACTCAGCCGGTATAGCGTTGGATAAAGTAGATTCCTCCCCAGACGAATGCCAGCACTAACAGCACGATGACCAGGTTCATCGCTTCGCTGACGACAACCCCGCAAACGATGCGGGCGCATTCTTCGGAAGTCGCGTGTCCCATTGAGTATCCCTCGCTCCTCGCTCTGCTCCGCCAATTCTAGCAAAGCCGCCGCAGCCTGGTCACTCCCACTACCTTCCCCGGTCCTTCCCGCCAAAGGAGACGTTTGCATAACCCGTCATTCCCGCAAAAGCGGGAATCCACGCCCCCTGCCCAGCGGGGGGCCATAGGCTGACAGGGGTAAGTTTTTCCGGTAGCGCGGCGGACCTACCCTCAACCCTCCCTAAAGGGAAGGGGCCGGGGATTAGGTCAAATTTGCCCCTCCACCGCAAGCGTCAACGCAACCTAGTGCGCCGCCGGCCCGGCACTCTCCGGCACCGTGCCGCCGAGTTGTCGAATCGCTCGTTCGATCAGGATGATATTGCCGCGCAGGTTCGCCTTCCGCATTTCCTCGTGCGCGGCGACCGCTTCATCGAAGAGGCCCTTGAAATAGTCCCATTTCTCGTACAGCGTCTCCAGGCGCTCCTCGGTGGACGGTACCTGTTCCGTAGCAGCCATCACTCTTCCTCGTTGATCGCAGTGCCAGACGCTCTCCCGGCCGGCTGGCGCTGGATAGATCGAACCTACAAGCCGATTGTACCGCATGGAGCCAGGTGACGGGTGTTACTGTGCAGCGCCGGGATAGCCCGTCACCGGCTCTGCGACCGGCGACCCGGCGGCCCGCTGGCAATGGTAGTCATAGAGCGCCACCAGCTGCTCGGCCGCCGTGCTCCAGGGCAGCACCAGCTCCCGGCCCCGCCGCCCCATGGCGTCGGCCGCTGCCGGATCGGCGAGTAGCCGGAGCGTCGCCCGCGCCGCCGCCTCGGGGTCATCGGGCGGCACCAGAAATCCGTTCACCCCGTCTTGGATCGCGTCCACCGCGCCGCAGCCGGTGGTCCCGACCACCGGACGGCCGCAGGCGTTGGCTTCCCAATACACCAGGCCGAAGCCCTCGAACTGGTACCGGTCCATCACCGGCAGCAGCCACATCAGCGCGCACTGGTGATACAGGCGGATCAGCGTTTCGTCGTCAACCCGCCCCAGCCAACGCACCGCCTCGGTCAAGCCCAGCGCAGCCACGCGCTCGCGTAGCTCGGCCAGCAACACCGGGTCGTCGGTTGACCCCGCAATCCAATACTCCACGTCGGGGCGCCGCGCATGTACGCGGGCAAACGCCTCGATAGCCACGTGGTAGCCTTTGCGCCGCTTGATCGGCGCCACCGACAGCAGAAAAGGTCGCTCGGCCGGCGGCGGTGGCGTAATCCGAAACCGCTCCGCCTCGATCCCCTCCGGCACCACCGCCGTCTTGGCCGCCGGTAGCTGCGCGAGTAGCTGGGCGCGGGTGAAGCTGCTGACGCAGACGACCCGCGCTGCCCGCCGGTACGCCCACGCCAGCCACCAGCGATCCGGCCGGTGCGTCAGCGGTCGAATGGCATACGTGCCGTGTGCCGTCACCAGCAGCGGCCGCCGGCCAGCAGCCAACGCCGCCGGGACGACGTATGGCTCGGTGAGACAGTGAATCACATCGCAGCCCCGGCTCGCCGCGAGGATGGTTGGTAAAGCCCGCCCGGTGAGACGGAGCAGCCCCCGCGCCTCCTGGACGAACGAGGGCACGCGCCGGTGGTCGGCGAGGCCGGCGAGGTCCGGCTGATCGCACAGGTGCTGCGGGCTGACGAGCCGGATAGAGACGCCGAGGTCTCGCAAGGCGCGAATAATCCCCAGCGCGTATCGCCCCCAGCCGTAAGTGGGCGAGAGATAGTCGGTAATCAGGCAGACGCGCATAGCCGCTTCCAAAGTATATCGAGCGTGTCGCCGGTCGTGGCCCTCACCTGCGCGGTAGCAGTGACTTTGACCATGGCACTGACTATCCCTCCACCGGCCCCAACGAGGCAGAGAACGCGCCGTCCCCCCGCCGCAGCGGGGGGACCATAGGGGGGCCAGCCCGCTCCCGTCGCCGCCTCACCATCTCAACGGAGTTAGCGGCGCGAGGGTAACGGTCCTCAGCCGTTCCGCGCCCACGCTTCGAGCAACCGGACCACCAGCCACAGCACCGCCAGCAAGACCATCCCACCGACCATGATGCCGCCGGCGATCAACGCCACCGTCTGCCCGAACAGCAGCCAAGCCAGACCGCCGCCGAGCACCAGCACGATCAAGAAGCCACCGACAATGAGCTGCCCCTCGGTGCTGCGCCGAAATGCCCCGTCCATCATCAGAAACTATACACTCCGACAACATCAACCCGGCTCCGACCGTCCCCCTGCCCTGCGGGGGGACCATAGGGGGGCCAGCCCTCACCAGCGCCGGCCCATGCCGCTGTAGTATGTTTCCCAGATGATGAACGCGCGTTGGCTGGCGGTCGCGCTCGCGTGTGGTGCCGTCGTACTCTGGATCGCCGCCGTCTGGCTGCCGGGCTGGCGCGAGCTACTGGTCGTCTGCGGACTGGCCCTCGCGGCCCTCGCCGGCGGCGTCCTCAACTGGGATCGCCGCGGCGGCCACTAGCGCCGGCGCTCGTCATTCCGGCTTTCACCGGAATCCAGGGCCAGGCACCGCCCCCGGTCAGCCCGAACTGCGGCGCGAGCCACCACGACGGACATAAGGCCGGGCACCGCGCGGACTCCCCTTCCCTACCAGGGAAGGGGCCGGGGGTTAGGTCAGCCCCATCTCTCCCTCAGCAGATCGCTCACCGCGGCGGCGAGTAGCTCCCGCCCCGCCTCCGTCGGATGCACCCCGTCCGGGCCAATGGCCTCCTGCACCTCGGCTCGCACAACCGCCTGGTAGAGGTCATGCTCGGCCACGTGCAGTTCCCGCATCACCGTAGCTGCCGCCCGATTGTAGTCCCGCACGTCCGCATCCCGCCGGATAAAGCGCTTCTCCCGTCGGTGCCGCTCATCGAGCACCGGCGTCGTCGAGGCCCACACCAGCTCTACCGGCGGCCCGGCCCGCAGTAGCTCGACGATGGCCCGTAGATTGCGTGCATACTCCTCTACTGGCACCGCGCACGCACGCCCATCGTCTTTCCGGGCGATGTCATGCAACCCCACGTTGAAGTGGATCAGGTCTGCCCCACGAGGCAGTTCTCCGGCCGCGAGCAGTTTCAGGAAGTGCCGCGTGGACCACCCGGACGCGCGGTAGTAGTCCACGGCAATACCCCGGTCGCGCAGCCGCGCTGCCACCACCGGCGCATACCCGCCGGAGCCGAAGGAGTAGCCCGGCGAGCTACAAATAGAATCGCCTAGCAGCAAGATACGCGGTTGCATGGCCTCTGCTTCTTCCTCGCCAGCCTCAGAGCGCGGGAACGATGGTCGCCTTGACGCACTCCATCCGCAGCGCGCTCTCCACCGCCTCAGCCACGCCGGCCTCCGTCAGCGGGAACGTCTGCTGCATCCTGGTCCAGTCGTAGTCATCCTGGATGGCGTACAGCAGTTGGATGGCCTGCGCCACCTCATCCGGTGTAAAGGCCCAGCTCCCCAGGACTTGTACTTCCTTCACACAGAGCCGATGCCAGTTGGTATCCTGGCTCCCCGCGTCGGTGAACTGCCCCATCTCCACGTAGGTGCCCCCGTCGCGGAGCATCTCGATCCCCTCCGGCCCAGCCAGCGGGCTGCCGCTACAGTCCAGCACCACGTCCGCGCCGAACCCGCCGACGACCTGGCGCACGGCGTCCACCCGCGCCTCCGGCGTCGGATGCGCCTCCAGCGAGATCGTCGCATCGGCGCCATAGGTGCGGCAGAGCACCAGGCGCGGCACCTCCGGGGCGCCGACGACCACCACCTTCCCGGCCCCACGCTGCCGCGCAGCAACGACCGCCAGCACGCCGATAGGTCCCGACCCCTGGATTACGACCGTCGCGCCGGGCTGGAAGCCTTCCACGCCCAACGCGCTGGCGCGATTGAGCGCGCGCGTCACGGAGCTGAACGGCTCCACGAGGCTGCCGACGAGCATAGACATGTCGTCGGGGAGACGGAAGACTTTGGTGGCCGGCAAGGTGTCGAGATCAATGTAGACCATCTCGGCCCAGCCGCCCCACAGATGCGGCGGCCGCGCAAAGCCGATCTTACGTCCGTAGTAGGTCGGGTTGCGGCAGCGATTCGCGCGCGTCGGATAGTGCAAGCAGTAGTAACAGCGTCCGCACGCCATCAGCGGTGGCAGCATCACCGGCGTACCGACCGCCAACGGCTGCCCCATATAGTCGCTGGTCAGCGCCGGCCCGATCTCTTCGATCACGCCGGCCAGTTCGTGTCCGAGCGTGAACGGCCATGGCAGCTCACCCGGCCAGTGCCCGCGCAGGATGTGCAAGTCGGTGCCGCACACGCCGCAGGCATTGATGCGGATCAGCGCACCGCGCGGCGGCACCGCCGGCCGCGGCACACGCCGCAGTACCGGCGCCGCGCCAGGACCATCATAGGTGATGACCCGCACCGCAGAGTCTGGAGACATGACGAGATAGTAACAAAGCGCGGCGTGCTAGGGGATGCCCCGCCATAGGGAGTAGTCTCTTCTCTCCCCTGGAGCTTGCTCCGGGGGAGGGGGCCGATAACACCCGTCCGTCATTCCCGCGCAAGCGGGAATCTCGCGTGTGCTCCGGGTGGCCGCCGTAGGGGCAACCCTTGTGGTTGCCCTCGTCTCCCCTCTCCACTTGGTGGAGAGGGGCCGGGGGTGAGGCTTGCACCCTGCTGACCACAGATCACTGGCTTAACCGACTTCCTTGCCGATGGTGGTTAAGAACTCGCGGTTGGTGGCCGCCTTGCTCATCTGCGCCAGCATCGCCTCCACCGCATCACTGCCACCCATCGCGTTGAGCATCCTGCGGATCGTGATGACGCTGCGGAGCGTCTGGTCGTCCAGTAGCAGTTCTTCGCGCCGCGTGCCGGAGCGGGCAATGTCAATGGCCGGGAACACGCGGCGGTCCGCGAGCCGCCGGTCCAGGATCAGCTCCATGTTGCCGGTGCCCTTGAACTCCTCATAGATGACGTCATCCATGCGACTCTCCGTGTTCACCAGGCAGGTAGCCAGCAGCGTGAGACTTCCCCCCTCGTCAATGTTCCGCCCGGCACCGTAGAAGCCCTTGGACGGATAGAGCGCCGCCGGGTCTACACCGCCGGAGAGGGTGCGCCCGCTCGCCGGCACCGCCAAGTTGTACGCCCGCGTCAGCCGCGTGATGCTGTCCAGCAGGATCACCACGTCCTGACCCACCTCGACCAGCCGCTTGGCCCGCTCCAGGCACATCTCGGCGACGCGCGTATGGTTGTCGGGCGGCTCGTCGAACGTCGAGCTGATGACCTCGGCGTTGACCGTCCGTTCCCAGTCGGTCACTTCCTCCGGCCGCTCGCCGATCAGCGCGACCATCACGTGCGCCTCCGGGCAGTTGGTCGTGATGCCCTGAGCAATCCCCTTCAGCAGCAATGTCTTGCCGGCCTTCGGCGGCGACACGATCAGCCCGCGCTGCCCGCGACCAATCGGCGCCACCAGATTGATGACCCGATTGGACATATTGTGCTGCTTCAGCTCGCGGGTCGTTGCCTCCGCGCCTAGCTCCAGGTCGAACAGCTTGTTGGGGAAGATCGCCGTCAAGCTGTCGAAGCGCCGCCGCAGCTTGGCCTCCTCCGGCGCTTGGTTATTGACCGCTTCGATCCGCAGCAGGCCGTAGAATTTCTCGCTGTCCTTCGGCGGGCGGATCTGGCCGGTGACCTGATCGCCCGTCCGCAAGCCGAAACGCCGGATTTGGGTCTGCGAGACGTAAATATCCTCCGCCCCCGGCAGCCAGCTCTTGCCTTGCCGCAGCATACCGTAGCCCTCGTCCATGATCTCCAGGACGCCGGTACTGAAGAGGTGCCCCTGCCGTTCGGTCTGCGCTTGCAGCAGCCGGAAGATCAGCTCCTGCTTTTTCAGCGTGGAATGCCCAGGCAGCGCCATATCGCGTGCCATGCCCCGCAATTCGGTGATGGTTCGGGTTTCCAGTTCAGCGTATTGCACTGTTGCACTCCTGGGCGAGACTCTCGACGGTGGTGGTCATCCGCGGCGCGCTTCAATTGGCTGGACTAGGCGCTGTTGACAGTTCTCGGCCGTTGCTATGACAGACACCCCCGGAGCCAACTCCAGGGGAGGGAAGAGATCGTCCCCCTGCGGAGCGGGGGGGCCATAGGGGGGCCATCCCCCGACCATCGTTTTCATTCCCATTGGTGGCCTTGGCAAGGCCCCGTCATTCCCGCACCAGCGGGAATCTAGCGCGGGTGCGCTGCCCCAAAGCGCCTCGTTGGTACCACGTCGGCACGAACGGAGCGAGAATCTCACTTACGAGCAGCCCGGCCCGGGCAGCGATGACACCGCTCTCTACGCTCTGGCCCATGCCCAATGCCAGACGCTACGACACAACTGATGTCAACGCGGATTCGTGTCTACCGGATGGTATCGGCAGCGCACAGGGCGCCCTACTTGAGACAACTCTCCCGCCTGAACAGCGTCGTAGGATCGGGCCGTGAGTCGTGAAGCCAACTCAAAGTGACGTAGGAAATAAGCTGGCTATCGCTGGTGTGAGTTGAGGAACACAGGTGACTATTCATGCACGCAGTCGCCGTGTAACCGTGACTGTAGCATAGGCTGCGGCTCCCGTCAAGCGGCGCCTCCCCGCGGACGTTAGCGCACGTAGGCAGCGCGGATACCCCCGTCTACCGTCAGTACAGCGCCCGTTGTCTTGGCGCTTTGAGCCGACGCAAAGAACAGAATCGCCTCCGCCACGTCGTCGGGCGTAATGTTCACCTTGAGCGCGGTCCGGTCCCGGTAATACGCTTCCAGCTCCTCTGGTGCGATGCCGTAGGTCCGCGCCCGCTCCCGCCGCCGCGAGTCCGACCACAGTTCCGATCCCTCGATCACCGCATCCGGGCACACGCAATTGACGCGGATGCCGTGCGGCCCACCTTCCTCCGCCAGGCAGCGTGCCAGGTGCAATTCGGCGGCTTTGGCCGCACTATAGGCGGCGATCTCCGTGCCGGCAGCCAGCGCGTTTTTCGAGGCCACGAAGATGAGGCTCCCGCCACTCCCTTGCTCTCGCCACAACCGAAAGGCCGCCCGCGCCACCAGGAAATAGCCCGTCGCGAGCACGTCATGGAGCCGCCGCCATTCCGCGAGCGTCGTGTTTTCGATAGCTTGCACGCTCAATAGCCCGGCATTGCTGACCACAATATCTACACCACCGAACGCCACCGCGGCCTCGTGGAAGACGCGGCGCACCAGCGCCTCATCCGTTACGTCGGTCGGTACGGCCAGCGCCCGGCCCTCGCCATGTACGTCGTTGATGGCCTCCGCGACGGCCAGCACGCCGGCCGCATTGATGTCGGCGGCCACCACGTGTACGCCGGCCCGAGCCAAGCGGTTGGCGGTCGCCCGCCCGATGCCGCTGGCCGCACCGGTCACGAGCACCACCTGCCCGGAGAGCGCGGCCGGCGGTGGCGCCAGCGACAGCTTGTACCGCTCCAAGGGCCAATACTCGATGTCGTAAGCGTCTCGCTCCGACAGGGGCACGAACTCGCCGAGCGCCGTCGCGCCACCCATGACCGCAATGGCACGGCGGTAGGTGTCGGCCGCCACACTGGCCGCCCGCTTGTCGCCGCCGGTAGCGAACAGCCCAACGCCTGGAACAAGCGCGATCCGTGGCTGCGGATCGTCTTCTGGATCGCCCGGCGACTGATGAGCGTGGAGGTAGGCTTGGTAGCGTTCGGCATAGGTGGCCGCGCCGTCACGGATCGCCGTCTTCAGCGCCGCCAAGTCGCCCCTCCTGGCGTCCCACTCGACCCACAGCGCGGTAGCCTTGGTGCGGATGATGTGGTCGGGGCACGCCGTCCCACGCGCCGCGAGGTCCCGGGCCTCCCGTCCGGCCAGAAACCGGAGCACCTCCGGCGAATCGTCGAAGTGAACGATCATCCGCTGCGCCGGATCGCCGGCCCCTCGCAACGTCGGCGCGACCGCCGCCGCGACCGCGCGCCGGCGATCCGGCGGCAATGGCAGTTGCACGACCGACCCGAACACCCGCTTCCCTCGCGCCGCCGCCCGCACCGCCTCGGCACAGCGACCCAGTACCGCGATGGTGTTCCGGTAGCACTCGTAGGCGGTTTCACCCCAAGTCACCAAGCCATGATGACCAAGGAATGCCACCTCTACCCGTTCGTTGGCATTGACCAGCGCCGCCACCTGCTTTGCGAGCGCAAAGCCGGGCCGCCGGTACGGCACCCACACCATCGCCGGTCCGAAGACTCGCCGTGCCAGTTCCTCGCCGCCGGCGGTGGTACAGAAAGCCAACCCCACGTCGGGGTGCGTGTGGTCAATGTGCCGCTGGCGGGTGAAGGCGTGGAGCAGCGTTTCGATACTGGGCCGCGGTGCCTCCGGCGCGGCGATGGTCTGGGCCAGATAAGCCGTCATCTCCGCGTCGGTCATCGCTGCCCGCGACCGGAGCGGGAGTATGTCGTCGAGGCGGAGTCCCACAAATCCGGACCGATCCATCGTGGCGAGATCAAACCCGGACGCCTTGACGCGCAGAACGTCTACCTCACGGCCGCGGAAGTCCGTTTCGGTCAGCTTGGCCGACGTGTTCCCCCCACCGGCATTGACCAACGTGGGATCGCGGCCCAGCAGATTGGAGCGATAGACGAGCAAGCCGAGTTCATCAAGTCCCGCAGCGTCCTCGGCCCGCCACCCGTTCTCCGGCACTTGCCCCAGCGTCAGCTCGGTCGCGTGCGTTCGCATCGCGGCTCCCCCTCCCCTCCATCGCTCACCGGTGTACCTCCAGGGTACCGCGCGGAGCCGCTTGGTAGGGACGCGCTTGGGCATACCCCTGGTCAAACCAGGGTTCCAGCGTCGGACGGGGTTGGGCATTTGCGCCGGTCAGCGCACGGGAAAGAAGATGTCGGTGCGCCACTTGGACTGGTCCGGCTCGGCACCGGGGTCGGTCATGTAGACCTCCCAAGGCGCTCCGGCGGCTTGCAGGCCCTGCGCCTCAATCCACTCCGTCAGCGCCGACCATGTCTGCGGGAGGTTGTCGTAGGGTCCCATATGCGTCACGGTCGCCACCTTGCCGGCGGGAAGCTCGGAGGCTTGTATGCGGCCACTCCCGTCCATCGGCGCGGCGACGGGCATCCCGCACTCCATGTCAATCGAGCCGCCGTCCGCGCATTCCTCACCGTCCATGTCCAGCGGGCCGCCGTCCATGTGGTAGTAGATCGTGAAGGGCATCCCGGCCGGCGCTTGCCCGCTCTGCTGAATGTACCCGAATACCTCCCCGAACAGAGGTCCCATCGCCTCGCCGATCTTGTCATGCGTGACCACGGTGCGGATTCCCAAGATGGGCTGTGCATCAAGCTGCTTGGTTGCGAATTCCAGTGTCATCAACGGTTCCTCTCGGTGTATTATTGGCCGCGATTCAGGCAATCGCAGCCTCTCCGTATTTAACGGGGACGCCCCCACGCCGGTTGTTACTGCGGCTGAGGCTTGCCAAGCGATGTAGCCGCCCTCAGCGAGTGTCTTTCGCCCGTGGCTCCTCGCGATTGATGGCGGGAAACCGATCAAAGTCCCGGTCGAAACTGATGATCGTTGTGATGCCCAGGGCCTCCATGTGGGCGATGCTCAGAGCATCTTCGAAATCTAGGCTTGTTGACGCATAGACTTCAAGAGCACGCTCATACGTCTGTTTTGTAGGCAAGATCATGCCTTGAAGCCGCAGGATGTTACTGAGATGTCTTCTGATCGGGGGTCTCGAGAGGTTGTACAGGCCTCTCGAGGATAGAACGTACACGGCCTCCGCAATTATGGTCTCGGATGTGGTGACTAGGAGATCACCATCAGCTACTTGCTGGAGCACCTCTTGCCCAGCAGCCGATTGTTCCGTGTGATCCTTGGTCAAATACCGCAGAATTACGTTAGTGTCGAGGAATCTTAGCTCTATTGGGCGACCCTGACCCTACAATCCCTTCCTAGCCGCTCTCTAAACGTGCTCCTCAATAGCAATCCTGCGCATCTGCTTGAGGGTGAGGGGCCGCTTGAGTGCAGGTATGGACTGGTAGCTTTCCGCCAGGAGCTCCTGGGCCGACTTGATTCTTACGTTGCCACTGTCAATGACGAAAGTAATCCGGCCGTTACCCGTTAGGCCCAATACCTTCCGCACTGCGGCCGGGAGCGTGACCTGGCCCTTGGCTCCGACGGCTCGGGTGATTTCTTCCATTGCTGCCTCTGCTCTCCGGTACTGGAATACGCCTCAATAAGGTTGTACCATTGCGGCTTCGGCTTGCCAAGCGCCGCTCCGCTAGGAGCAGCCGCTGACAGCCTCCGGTCAGCGCACCACAGTCCGTTGGAGCGGCGGTTTGCCTTAATGAGCCGAGGAAGGTGCATACGTATGGGGGCCGCTGTAATCAGTTAGCCCCCGGTGCTGCCCCCTCCCGTTTCGCGGAGGTACAACTCCAAATCGGGGATGTCTCTGTAGTCGTCAACATTCCTGGTGACAAGCGTGAGTTGATATTCCAGCGCTGTTGCCGCGATCAACAGGTCCAGTGCCCGTGCTCGAACTCGCCGGCCTCGTGCCCTGAGCGACTCGCGCAGCCGGGCGCAACGTTGGGCGACCGCGATTGAGAGGGAAAGTATCGGCATAGTGTTCGCGAGAGCCTGCAACTCAGCATGTGCGCTGGCTGGATCGGGACTACGCAGGGTTCCCTGGTATGCCTCCATGTAGCTGATGACGCTGATGGCGATTCCTTCAACAGCGAGTTCGGACAGCAGCGCTTCGGCAGCAGGCACTTGCGCCAAGTGGTCAATAATCCAGTCGGTATCTATCAGATAGGGCATTGCTTAGGCCGAGGCCCCACGTTCGGCTTGGCTACGGGCAGCGTAGAGATCGGCCAACAGGGCCTCGCGGTCTACCCCGGCGAGCGCCCCGGCGCTCTCCTGCAGGGCGCGGCGAACCTGCTCGGGATTGTAAGTTGCCCATAGCTCGCTGGCGGACGAGTTGACCTCCTTTGCTGCTTCAAGGGCCTGCTCCTCTGAGGCAATGTCAATCATCTGCTCCACACTCAGCTTGCGCTTGAGCGCCGGGACCGACTGGTACACATCGTCTAGCGAAGCCCCCGCGGGGCGTATCCTTACTTCGCCGTCATCTATGGCGAACGTAATCTGCCCGTTACCGTTTAGCCCCAATGCCTTCCGCACTGCGGCCGGGAGCGTGACCTGGCCCTTGGCTCCGACAGCGCGAGTGATTTCTTGCATTGCTGCCCTACTCCCCGGTACTGAGACATACCTACGGAGGTTGTACCATTGCGGCTGGAGCTTGCCAAGCGCCGCTCCGCTAGGAACTGCGGCTGTCAGCCTCCAGCCAGCGTACCGGCCCTACCAGCGCCCGCCGCCGGGGATGGTGGATTGCGGGTAGGAGCCAAGCACCTTGGCCTCGCGGCACACCCGTGGACGGTGGCTCACCAGCTCGTTGAAGGCCGTGTAGAGCGACGGCTCATTGATGTGGCCCTCGTAGTCCAGAAACCAGTAATACTCCATCCGCTCTAGCTCGGCGTTGTACTCCAACGGTCGCTGGTGGATCGTCAGCAGGTTCAGTTCGCTTTCGGCGAAGATGTCGAGTAGGTTCCGCAGTGTGCCGGGACGGTTCTGGAGTTCGACGAGCAGCGTCGTCTTGTCGAAGCCCGTCGGGTCCGCGAAGTTACGTCCCACCACCCAGAAACGGGTCACGTTGAGCGGGCTGTCACCGATGTCGCGCGCTATGACCGTGAGGTCGTGCAGCTCGGCGGCCTCTTCCGTAGCGATGGCGGCGGCCCCATCTTCACTGGCCGCGCGCCGCGCCGCGACTGCCGTGCTCGCCTCGGTCCCGATCTCCGCGCCGGGGTGCGCCGCGCGAAACCGGTCGAGCCAGCGCCGGCTCTGCCGAATGGCCTGCGGATGCGAGTAGATCGCCGTGATCGCGTCCACGTCTTCCGTCCGCGAGAGCAGGTGGTGAACAATGGGAATGGTGATCTCGCCGTAGATCCGCAGGTCCGAGGCCCGCAGCGCGTCCAGCGTCTCGGCGACAACCCCTTCCAGATTGTTCTCGATCGGCAGCACGCCGTAGTCCGCCTCGCGCAGTTGCACGTGCCGGCACACGTCGCCGTGGCTCGCAGCGACTCCGGCAATTTCCTCGTAGAGCACGAACTGCCCGCCGCCAAAAGTCCGCTCAGCGTACCGATGCGCCGCCGTTGACGTAAACGACCCTGGCCCACCGAAATAGCTCATCCGCACGGGTCCGGCATCTGGTGTCGGCTGGTCAGCACTCATCATTTAGAGCCGTAATCCCGTCTGCTCCATGAACTCGCGTACTGCATCTCGAATCCTCCGGTAGCCCTCAAACGTCGTGACGACATCCTCGGGGCGCTCCTTGCTTCGGGCGAGGAATCCTGGCTCGCGCGCCGACTTCACCCGTTGGTGCCCGTCCTGATAGCGGATGTCCACACTCCAGCGAATATGATCGGAGCCGTTGAAGGGTGAGTGATGTGGTAGGTGCTGGTGGAACAGGAGCACGTCCCCGACTTGCATCGGCAGGGAGACCGTCTGCAGCCCGTCAAGCTCCGTCACCACCTTCTCCGGCGCCCATGCAGACGCAGCTGGTGGGGCGTGATGGTGCCCACCGGGGAGCAGTCGCAGACAGCCGTTCGCCTCGTTCGCCTCGACCAGCGGGAGCCAGAACCCCGGTTCGGGCGGTTGGGTCATCGGGAGTACCCGCGACACTGCCGTGGCTCTGTAGTGTGGGTCCCGCGCGTCCGAGCCGTAAGGCTCCCGGAAGTAGATGATGCGTCGCCCCCCGAAGGACGTATCATCGTGCCAAGGTACGGTCACCTCGTCCCAGTGGGGAAGCTTAGGACGCAGGCGATGCCGTCCTTCGCAATGGACTTCCGGGCCGACGATGCTTTCGGCGATGTCTAGCAGCTTGGGGTGTGTGAGCAAGCTGAACAGCCCCGGTCCGGCATGGCGACCGCCACGCCAGTGCTGATGGATTGCCTCGCACTCTGCCCACAGTTTGGCCAGCCGCGTCTCGAAACCGTGCTCGGCGTAGAGTGACTTGACCAGTCCCTTGGCGTAGTACTCGCGCGCGCGCTGGTCTACCTCCGCGCTGATGTCGTCAATGAGCGGCTGTAGCTCCTCCGGTGCCAAGAGTTGCCTGAGCACCACGTACCCTTGCTCGTCGTACTGCTGTCTCTGCGCCGGCGTCAGTCCAGCCATCGTCCTCACCCCGTTTCGACCAGGGACTCCAGCTCGGCGAGTAGCTCGCGCGGGCCGGGCTGGTCGAAGTGCTGCCGCGCCGGCTCCAGCAGCTCGGTCAGCCGCGCGGCCACGCCATCCTTCAGATCGAGCGGATGCAGCGCCCCCGACATATAGTCGGCCGCGAGATCGTCGAATGAAGCGTAGGTGATCGAGCCGCCGTTGGCCGGCGTCCGGTTGATCGTCAGCTCCACGTCGGCATCGCGGAAGATGAAGTGCTTGGCCCAATCCAGGATCGGATTGAACTCGACCTCCCGCGGCGGACAGAACGCCTTCCGAATCTTCCGCCGAATGTCGTCCGGATTATCGTGAATGAAGATGGCCGAGTTCGGGTCCGACTTGCTCATCTTCATCGCCGCCAGGAACTCTTGCCGGTTCTCTTCCGGCGGCGGCCAGAACGGCGGCTTACCCAACCCCATCACCAGCGGATGATGGATCGCCACCGGCTTCAGCTTGCGTCCCCGCGCGTCCAGCAAAGGCCGCAGCTTGAGCTTCCGCGCCGTATCCCGCGCGATGACGTGCGCTTTACGCTGATCCATCCCCGCGTGCGCCAGCTGCACGCCTTGGATGAAAATATCCGCCACCTGCATCGGCGGGTAGATCAGCTTGGCAAAGTCAACGCTCTCCCCCTCCTGCCGACCCAGAATGGTGATACTGCGCTGCATCCGGCCCAAGGTCGTGTTCTTGCTCACGTCAATGACCGTTGCCCAGTAATCGTCATTCCCCTCGTAGAGGTCCGTGCCGAGCAGGAATTGCAGCTTGCTCGGATCACCGCCCAAGCACTTGATCGAAGCCTTGAAGCCCTCCTTGAAGTACTCCGCCGCCACACCCTTGATGACCTCCCGGTCGCCACCGAGCTTGTCGTTGATCCAGGTGTGCCAGTCCGCGAGGAAAATGGTGCATTCGACCCCAGCATCGAGAAAGTCCTTGACCTTCCCCATGCACATCAGACCCGTGCCGAGGTGCATCTTGCCGGAGATCTCGAAGCCGATATAGTGCTTGATCGGCTGACCGGACGCCAACAGACGGTGCAAGTCGCCGGGCGTCAGCACCTCGGCGGTGTTGCGCGTAATCAGATCGAAGCGCCGGTCATGAGCCTCCCTTGACTCGGACTGCGGCGCACGGTGCGTTTCAGTCGCCACGACCATAATGCTCTGTTACCGCTTCCTCTCTGGTCTTCCGCCACAGCCGATGCCACCCTCTCGCCGAGGAGGTTTGCCGTGAAGGAGCCGGGACTGCCCCGCAGTGTAACGGGCAGTGCCGGTCCGGGCAAGGCAGCCGTCGCCATGTGTGCGCCGTTCCCGCCGGCGATGCTAGACTGAGTAGTGGCAGCTTGCGAGTGTCGGCGCACTAGTCCCTGCCAGCGCCATGCCCCGGAGCACTGCGTCAGCCCCGATTTCGGAGGCTTCCCGTCGCAGACGGTTGCCCCGGTCGGGCCGGCCGGCTCCTGTCACCCACTGCCGGGTCGTCTAATGGTAGGACACGTGACTTTGAATCACGCAGTCGAGGTTCGAGCCCTCGCCCGGCAGCCCCTCCCGCCACGCTCTGCACGCACACCTCACCCCCGGCCCGACCCCCGTCATTCCCGCTTGCGCGGGAATCCACGTCCCCCCGCCGCCGCGAGGGGACCATAGGGGGGCCGGAACCGTCATTGCGGCGTAAGCCGCAATCCAGAGCACCACTCAGACTCCCCTTCCCTGCCAAGGAAGGGGCCGGGGGATACCTCTACCCCGCGAGGATCTCGTCCTGCGCCTTGGCTATTGCCGCCGTCGCCACCGCGACCGACTGCTGGCCCTCCCACACCGGCGCCATCCCCGCCTCAAAGGCTTGCAGTAGCCTGTATCGCGCCGGATGCAGCGGCAGATCTCGGGCGTGCTCCAGCGCTGCCACGATTGCATCGCCACCAAAATAGGGCGCCACCGACTGCGCGACCGAGCGGCGCGCCGGTGGCGGCATGCTCGGTTGCGGCACCCGGCCTCTGCGGACGGTTCCCTGCTGGAAGGCGCGCTGGGCCTCTTCCCCGGTCCACCAGCGGAGGAAGGTCCAGGCCTCCTCTGGCACGTTGGTCGCGGCGCCCAGATGAAACGCCGACCGCGAGAACAGCCAGTTGTTCGGCTTGACCGGGCCTTGGGGGGCGGCTGCTAGGTCGTACTTCAGCCCGTGCTGGGATTGTGGGACAAGCAACGTGCCGGTGAAGCTGCGGGGGCCGAACAGCATCGCCAGCCGGCCAATCTTGAACAATTCATCCCCGCTCACCTCGTCGGCGGGCGGCCACACGGCATGGGTGTCGCGCTGTGCAAAAAGCCATTCCAGCGCCTCCCGCACCGGTGGCTCGTCCACTAGGCTCTTGGTGACGTCTGCGTCCACAAGGTCGCCGCCATTCGCCCAGATCCAAGGAATCAGCGATGGAAAGCTGTAATCCCTCCCAAAACCCCGCAGAAAGCCATAGTCGCGGCTGACCGCGAACCCATAGACGGGCTTGGCACGCTGGCGACGAGTCAACTCGCGGGCACGGTCAAGGAGGTCCTGCCAGGTCCAGTCACTCGGCGGCGCGGACACGCCGGCCGCGGACAAAAGGTCCGGGTTATAGAAGACCAGTTGCGTATCCACGTGGGTATGCAGCGCGTACAGGTCCCCATGCCAGGTGCTGCGCTCTATAGCACCTGGCCAGAAGTCGGTGAGGTCGTAGCCGTCGCGCCTGATGTACTGATTCAGCCCCAGCAGCGCCCCTTGCGTGACCAGTAGTGGGACGGAATCATCATACCGCCAGGGGAGATGCACGGCATCATACATGATGTCCCCGGCTTGGCCAGCGCTGACAGCCTCTCTGAAAAACTGCCAAAGCTCAGCGTTAGCGGTCCAGGCTTGCCATTCGATAGCTAGGTGCGGGTGGGCCTCGATGAACGGTGCCGTGTATTGGCTCAGGCTCCCAGCGTCACCATAGCCTCCTCCCAGTTCAGATGAGTAACGTACTAGGATGGGGACTTGCCGCTGGGTCTGACGGGGGAGGCCTGGGTCTGGCCGCTTGGGAACTGCCGGCTGCTTCTGGGGAGCGTCTTCAGAGGGAGCACCGGCGGGAATGAAGTCGCACGCGGCGGCCAGCAATCCGGCGCCGAGCGCGGCACCAATGCCGAGATACTGCTGCCGGGTCATCACTGCCATTGCCGCCCTCTTCCGCCTCAACAGAAGACAGGCTGACGAGCGCTACCCCCACGCGGCGAGGGATCAGCCGTTCCCCTCACCTGATATCAGCATTGCGGTTAAGCGGTGCAACTACACTGTACGCTTGTCTGCACAGGGCGTCAACAGCTGGTCCGGTGGGCCGCCCCTCACCTACCAGCCCCCTCTCCATCGCCAAGCGACAGAGAGGGGGGAGTCTGTTGTCCGTCATTCCCGGCGTCTCGCCCGGTCATTACCCGCGCACGGAGACCTTTGCGTAACCCGTCATTCCCGCGCAAGCGGGAATCCACGTCCCCCCGCCGCAGCGGGGGGACCATAGGGGGGCCAGCCCCCTTGTCCGCGCCCATGCGAGCCGTTCCGATCTGCGTTATCCTGTAGCGGCATGTTCCGCCCGGCTTGGCATCCCCGGCCCAGAAACGGTACATCTCCACTCAGGGCGGCCCCGGAGGAGGAGGAAGCATGGACGCATCCGGCTTGCAACACCGCCTCACTGACGACGAACGCGACACATTCGAACGGAACGGCTTTCTCATCGTCGAGAACGCCATACCGGACGACCTCGTACAGCGGCTCACCGCGGTCGTGGACCGGGTTGATGCCGAATATCGCTCCGAGCACGGCCACGGTCCGTATGAACGGGTCAACATTCTTGACTTTGTGGGTTACGACGAGCTATTCCTGGAGTTGCTAGACTGGCCGACGACGTTTCCCAAGGTCTGGGGTCTGCTCGGCTGGAACATCCAGCTCTATCACTCGCACATGCCCACCTCGCCGGTGATGCCGCCGGCAGAGCGACCGTCGGAGATCGAGTTGCGGCTGCACCAGGACTCCGACCGCCTGAACAAAGAGTTGGAGACCGATCCCCAGCCGCGCATTTCGCTGAAGGTCGCCTACTTCCTCACCGATACCCGCGAATTGGGACGCGCCAACCTCTACGTGGCGCCGGGCAGCCACCTACGCCGCCGCACCGCCGGGAAGATGAGCGATGACGAGGCGGTTGCCGTGCAGGTTGCGCCTGGCACGGCGGTCCTCTTCGACCGGCGTATCTGGCACTCGGCCAGCGAAAATGCCTCCGACGTTGCCCGAAAGGTGCTGTTCTACGGCTATAGCTACCGCTGGCTCCGCCCCCGTGACGATATGACCGCTTCCCTCCGGTTCATGGACCGCTGCGATCCCATCCGCCGCCAGCTACTCGGCGCCAGCACCGGCGGTTTCGGCTACACCTCACCCAGCGACGAGGACGTGCCCCTCCGGGCGTGGATCCGCGAGCACGCCGGCGAAGCAGCCGTAGCCCCGTGAGGTCACAGCGATGAAGATTAGGGCCGTCGAATCCTTTGACCTGCAACTGCCCGCCTCCGAGTCGGAGCAGGCGCAGGGTGCTATCACCACCACCGGCGTGACCCGCGTGCGGACGGACGCGGGCTTCACCGGCTACGCTTTTCACGGCGTCGGCGCCGCCGGGTCCGCCACGACCGACACCATTGCTCCCGTGCTCGTCGGCCAAGACCCTCTCGCCATCGAGCAGCACCTCCAGCGCGATCCTAGCCTCCTGCATTGGCCGGCCATCGAGAACGCGCTGTGGGACATCGCCGGCAAGGCCGCCGGCCTCCCGGTATCCAAGTTGCTCGGCGGAGCGCGTGAGCACATCCCGGTCTACCTGACCTGCGTGTGGCCCGGCGCAGACGACCAGTCCGACGTGCCCCCGGAGCGCCAGGTAGACGACATTGCCCGCTACGTCGCGCACGGCTTTACGGCCATCAAGTACCGTGTCTGGCGCCCCGATCCGCTGGACGATGTAGCCGTGGCCCAAGCGGTCCGCCAGCGCGTCGGCGGCCGCGAGACGGTCGAGCTGATGCTTGACCGCACTGCCCATGCGCCCGGAAAGCTGTGGGACTACGAGACGGCCTATCGGGTCGCACGCGCGTTCGAGCAGGCCGACGGTACCTGGCTGGAAGAGTGTTTCGACCGCAGCGATGTCGAGTCCCCGGCGCGGCTGGCCGCCGCCGTGGACATTCCGATTACCGGCGGCGAAGGGGACCGCGGCTTGGGCCAGTTCGCCCGCTACCTCGCCGCCCGCTCCTTCGACATCGTGCAGCCCGATACGTACAACTGTGGCGGCATCCTCACCCTACGGAAGATTAGCGCGCTGGCCGAGGGCTTCGGCGTCCCCTGCATCCCTCACGGCACACACGGCCTCGCCCTGGCCGGCTGGCTGCAAGTCGTCGGTGCCCTCCCCAACTGCCGCCTGCTGGAGCTGGCCATTACCGTGCCGCCGCTGCTGCCCTGGGAGCAGTGGGCGCCGCTGGAGCAGCTACTCAACGGCGGATCGCCGTTCCAAATCGAGGGCACGGTCATTGAGATTCCCCAAGGTCCCGGCCTCGGCCTGGATGTAGACGATACCGCCATCGAGCGCTACCGCGTCTCCTGACGCCCCGGTACCCAGCCGCCACCCCTGCCCCAACCGTCATTCCCGCGAAAGCGGGAATCCGGCCGCCGCCTTTTGTCGGCATCAGGATTACCAGGATGGAACGATGGGCAGGATGAGCGCCCAATCAATCCTGTCAATCCTCTAATCCTGCAAATCCTGATGCCGACAAGGAACGGGCCTCACCCTCGGCTGCTCCAATGAAGGCCCCCCTAGGGTCCCCCCGCTGCGGCAGGGGGACGGCGGCGTGAGTAGCCGCTACGCCGCGGGACGGCGTGTTCCCTCCCCTGTCGGGACGGGGGAGGGTTAGGGTGGGGGCCAGCCGCAGCTATAATGCCCCCACTATCTACAGGAGAAACGCCATGGCTAACCGAGTGCCAACAAGCGCAGTCCACGAAGCGCGACTTGTCGAGACCTTCTGCTCCCTCGCCAGCATTGATAGCCCCTCCGGCGAGGAGGCTGCCATGAGCGCCGTCGTTGCCCAGCGCCTGCGCGACTTGGGCTGCACGGTCACGACCGATGCCGAGCACAACGTCATCGGCCGGTTGGACGGCGCTGCCGCGACCGAGCCGATCATCCTCAGCGCCCACCTCGATACCGTGGAGCCGGGTCGCGGCGTCCGGCCGCAGTTGGATGACGGTGTCATCCGTAGCGACGGCACGACGGTACTGGGCGCCGATGACAAGGCTGGCGTCGCCGCCATCCTCGAAGCACTCCGGACCGCCCGCGCCAGCGACCAGCCCATGCGCCCGATAGAAGTCGTCTTCACCGTAAGCGAAGAGGTGGGGCTGATGGGTGCCCGTGCCCTCGACATGAGCACACTGCGGAGCAGCACGGCCGTCGTCCTCGATAGCGCCGGGGCGGTGGGCACCATCATCAACAGCGCCCCGCAGCACGACCGCATAGACGCCACCATCATCGGGAAGGCGGCCCACGCCGGCGTCGCTCCCGAAACCGGTATCAGCGCTATCGTCGTGGCCTCGCAAGCCATCGCGGCGATGCGTCTCGGCCGCCTCGATGCCGAGACCACCGCCAATATTGGCCTCATCTCCGGCGGTTCCGCGATGAATGTCGTTCCGGAGCGCGTGACCCTCACCGGCGAAACCCGCAGTCACAACCCCGCCAAGGTGGCCGCCCAAGTGCGCCACATGGTCACGGCGTTGGAAGACGCCGCGGCTGCCGCTGGTGCCCAGGCCGATGTCGAGGTCAGCACGCTCTATCGAACGTTCAATATCCCGGAGGACCATGCGCTCATAGGGTCGCTGGCGGCGGCGATTCGCCGCACCGGTCTTGAACCCAGTATGCACGCGACCGGCGGCGGCAGTGACGCCAGCGTCTTCAACGAGCGCGGGATCGTGACCGTGAACCTCGGTGTTGGCTATCAGGCCATTCACAGCACCGACGAGCACATCGCGGTCGCCGAGCTACGGCGCCTCGCGCAGGTCTTGGTCGCACTCATCGTCCCGTAGTGTGCCCGTCGCTCTCCGGACGGCGGCGGTGCGCGAGCGGGGCAACGCCAGTCCGAGTAGAGATACAACGATGGACACAGTCATTACCCAGTTCCTCAGCCAAGTCACCGGCCGCAACGGCCGCCCCTTCTCCCGCAACACCTTGGCCGCCTACCGCCGTGACTTGGCGCAGTTCCGCAGCTTTGTCGTCGCGCAGGGCGCCACGTCGTGGGACATTGAGCCGGCCACCTTGCTGGAGTTCCGCCAGTCGCTACGCGAGCGCGGCTTGGCGCTGGCCTCGCAGGCCCGCAAGCTCGCTGCCGTCAAGTCGTTCTTCGGCTACCTCGCCCGCGAAGGCATCATCCCCAGCAATCCGGCGGCTGCCCTGACCGGCCCGCAGGTTGACCACGCTCCCCCGCAGACGGTAGCCGCTACCGACCTCCAGGCGCTCCTCGCCGCAGCCGGCGACGGCACTGGCCCCGAGGCCTCCCGCGACCGAGCCATGCTGGCCTTGCTCTGCACCACCGGCCTCCGCGCCTCCGAAATGGTTGCCCTCGATGTTGCCCATCTCGACTGGAATACCCGCACCGTCACCTGTGTGCGGTCGCGCCGCAAGGATACGCAGTTGCCGTTTGATGACGATGTTGCTGCCGCCCTGCGCGTCTATCTGGATGAAGGGCGGCCGCGCCTAGCGCAGAATCCCGACGAGACGGCGCTCTTCCTCAATCATCGCGGGGGGCGCTTGAGCCGCCAGGGGTTTTGGCTCATCGTGAAGGCCATCGCCCGCGCCGCCGGTGTCGAGGCCACCGTCAACCCCCGCACCCTCCGCCACACCGCTGCGACCGGGATGGTCCGCCGCAGTTCCGACCTTACCCAGGTGCAAGCCGACCTCGGACACGCCAGCCCCACCAGCACGCGCGTATACGCGCAGTTGGCCGGGCAGCAGAAAGCGGCGGACGGCGTGGAAACGGCAGAGGTACCCGCGTGAGGATTATCCGGCCGCGGCGGACTGCCGCTGGCCGGGACGCCGGCGCTCCTTAATTCGCGCCGCCCGTCCGGTCCGCCCCCGCAGGTAATACAATTGGGCGCGACGAACCTTGCCCCTCCGTACTACTTCGATCCGCTCGATCCGGGGCGAGTGCAGCAGGAAGATGCGCTCGACGCCGATACCGTGCGAAGCAACCCGGCGCACCGTGAAGTTGGTCCCGCTGCCGCCACCGCGATAGCGGATCACGGCGCCCTCGAATACCTGGATACGCTCGCGGTTGCCTTCCACGACCCGCACGTGGACCCGCACCGTGTCGCCGGCGCCGAACTCAGGCACCTCCGGCTTTTCATACTCTTTGCACAGCACATCCACACTGGTAACCATAAGCTCCGGTCCTTCTCAATACTCCGCTACGACAACCACCCCACCCGCTGATTGTCTTCATCGCACTCCCCCACTCTACTTGGTGGAGAGGGGGCCGGGTGATAGGCCAAAGCCGCACCACACCTGGCACTATCCGTGCGGCTTTGGCCCGTCAGGGGGTGAGGCACGGACACTCCGTGCGAGCAACGCTAGGGACAACGCGCACCAAAGGGCAAGTATAGCATCTCCGGCGCCGCCCTGATCGGCTATGATTGGACAGTCGCTGACAGGGGCAGGTTTTTGTGTAGGGGCGCTCGTCATTCCCGCGCACGGAGACCTTTGCATAACCCGTCATTCCCGCGAAAGCGGGAATCCACGTCCCCCTGCGGAGCGGGGGGACCATAGGGGGGCCAGGGGAATCGCTCATGATTATCGGTGTCGTGCGCCTCATATTCCACCTCCCGGCCAGCGACTCGCTCAAAGCGAAGCGGCGGATTATCCGCTCCCTCGCCCAGCAGCTCCGTCAGAAGTTCCGCGTCGCAGTGGCGGAGATCGAAGATCAGGACCTCTGGCAATCGGCGGTCCTGGGCTGCGTCTGTGTCTCGTCGGACGGTCAACATGCCGACGCCGTGCTGGCCAAAGTCGCCGACTTTGCCGAGCGGCACCGCGACGCTGTGCTTACCGACTACGAGACCGAGTTGATCCACGCTTTCTAGCCGGTACCCGCTCCGCCGCTGCCATGGCACGGGTAATGGCGTCGTCCACCACGAGCACCGGGCGCGGCGCGGCGGGCGCTGGCCCCTGGGCGAGCACGAAGAACTCCACGTTGCCCGCCGGACCGCGCAGCGGCGAGGGCGTCAGCCCGACCGGCGTGTGGCCCAGTTGCGGGAGCGTTGCCAGCACGTCGTCGAGCACCAGCCGGTGCGTCCCCGGGTCCCGCACCACCCCACCGCGCCCGACCAAATCCGGTCCGGCCTCGAACTGCGGCTTCACCAGCGCCAGCAGCAGACCCTCCGGCCGCAGCGACCGCAACACGGCCGGCAACACTTTCGCCAGCGAGATGAAGGCCACGTCAATGGTGATGAGGTCAACCGGCTCCGGCAGCGGCTCCAGGTACCGCGCGTTCACGCCCTCCATCACCACCACCCGCCCGTCCTGCCGGAGTTTCCAGGCCAACTGCGCGCGGCCTACGTCGAGCGCGTGTACGCGGGCGGCGCCGCGCTGGAGCAGGGCATCCGTAAATCCCCCGGTCGAAGCTCCCACGTCCAGGCATACCCGGCCGGTCACGTCCACCGCGAATACGTCGAGGGCATGGGACAGCTTCTCACCACCCCGACTCACGAACGGCGGCGGCCGCTGCACCTGGAGGTCGGCGGTCGGCGGCACCAGTTGGGCCGGCGCCCGCCCGACGGCGCCGTCAACCCGCACCTCGCCGGCATAAATCAAGCGTTGCGCCTGCTCCCGGCTGGGCACCAGGCCACGCGCTACGAGCAGGCGATCAAGACGCTCACGAGCAGCCATCGGATCCACCAACCCTAGCCATTGTCGTGAGAATACCGCCCATCCGTCATTCCCATGCCTGCGGAAATCCACCCCCTCTCCACTTGGTCGAGAGGGGGCCGGGTGATGGGCCAAAGCCGCACCACACCTGGCACTATCCGTGCGGCTTTGGCCCGTCAGGGGGTGAGGCCAAGTCCTCCCTCCGTCCCCCTGGTCGCCGCACGGACTCCCCTTCCCTGCCAGGGAAGGGGCCGGGGGGTAGGTCCAATCGGGCCATATCAACCTAGTAGCTGAACCGGCTGACCTCGCGCCCGGTCGGATCGAACAGGACCGCCGTATCACCGGCATTATTCCAGACGTTGCGCCCGGTCCACACCAAGTCCGTCGGTGGCGCAGCGGCAGCGGCACTCCCTCGCCCACTATGCACACGCAGCGTCGCGCCCGGCCCGATGGTCACGTCCGGGAAGGTATAGCGCTGCGTTCCACCTGGCGCGCTCTCCAGCACCCACCCTTGCAAGTTCTGCGCCTGGCTGCCCTCGTTCGTGATGACCACGTGCTCCTGCCGCCCCTCGTTGAAGACCGTGACGATCCGCAATACGGCCCCCGCCGCCACGGTAGCCGGCTCTGGTGTTGCCGTCGCCGTTGCCGTCGGAGGCACGGCCGTCGGGGTCGGGGTCGGCAGCACTGGCCAACCGAGCGCCGGCCGCGGCGCGCGGGCGACCAGCCGGCCCCCCACCAGCGTATCCGGCGCAGTGGCCAAGCCCTGGAAGACGGAGGTGCGCGCCACGAGCGGACCGAGCGGCAGCACCTCCACCGTGCCCGTTGGCGGCCCATCGTCCGGCGGCATCACCCACACGATCAGCACGGCGCGTTCGAACCGCTGGGCAATGTAGGTGCCGCTATGCTCCGGCCGCGACTCCGGCCAGCCATAGACGGGCAGTCCCGCCGGTGCGGGCGGCGACTCGCCGTCCGCGCTCTCCTGCCCATCGGCTGACGGCGGTCCGCGGTAGTGGGCGGCGATGGCCGGTTCGGTCAGCCATTGCAGGCGCACACTCGGCGCGGGTGTCGGCGTGAGGCGCTCATCCCACGGCGGCGCTCGCCGCGGCACGCCCAGCCACCAGAGCTGGTCCTCCAGACCGTGGCGCGTGGTGAACGCGAGCAAATCCACCGGCGTCACTGCCGCCGCCGGCGTGCCGGGCTGCCAGCGGAGCAACCCGTGGGCGAAGAGTTGATAGATCGCGCCGTCGGTCAGTTGGAACGACCGCGAGACCGGTCGGCCGAGCGCGACAAACCCGCCATGCTGGTGGTAGGCGGTCGCAAACGCCGGGCCGTCCTGCTCATCGAGGACCGCGAAGCCCTGGTACGGCGTCCCTGCCGGCAGCGGGAAAAACCGGCCGTTCGACAGGGTGACAGCGCCGGGCACTTCGGCCGTCGCAATGGCGGTGTGCGTTGCCGCCGGCGTGCCCGTAGCGACAGCCGGCCCGGCCGTCGGCGTCGGCGTGACGCCCGGCGCTGGCGAGGAGGGCGCTGCCCGCGTGGCCGTCGGGCTGCCTTGCCTCGGAGCACGTGACCACGCCGCAGCAGTCACGAACAGCCCCAACACGGTGGCAATACCGACTGCCGCCAGCACCCGTAGCGATAGTGTCATCAGTCCCGATTTGCCGGCGCTTCGGCGGGGTCTGAGCGGATCACTCATGCGCGGTACTTATACCACGCAGCGTTCAGCCCGGTCCCCGCTTATGCCAACCCCAACAGAGCCGGAAGCTCGCTGAGTGAGCGTAGGACCGGCACGCCGCGCGGCGGCGTCAGCGAGCCGGCACGATCCAGCAGCACCGGTCGGATACCCACGGCCTGAGCGCCCTCCACGTCGCTCGTGATGCTGTCGCCGATGTGGACCGCTTCCTCGGCGGTGGCACCACTCTGCTCCAGTGCCGTATGGAAGATCGCCGCATCGGGTTTCTCGGCGCCGACTTGTCCGGAGATGGCCAAGGCGTCGAAGTAGTGGTGAATCCGCCGGTGGTGCAGCAGCGGCTCCAACCAGCTTTCCCAATTGGATACCAGCACCAGCGTCACGCCGACCTGGCGTAGCCGCTCTAGGCAGGGCCGCGCATCGTCGTAAAGGTCCCAGGTATCCAGCGTGGTGAACTGCTCGTAGAGCGCCGCTGCCACCGTCTCGTGTCGCTCTGGCGGTACGCCTAGCTTGGTCAAGAGCCGGCCGTAGAACCAGAACCAAAAGCGCTGCGACTGCGCTCTCGATAGCGTCGGGCGCTCACCGGCCTCGATCCGCGCCTGCGCCTCCGGCTCGACGCTATTCCAGGCTGCCCGCAGTTCCGTTGTCGTGTACGCCGCGTCGGTTTCCCCCGCGACCATCGCGGCGACGTTGGCGTCCGCCTGTGGAGCGTAGAGGAGCGTTTCGCCGGCATCGAGCAGCACGGCCCGCGGCGGTCTATCGAACATCTATCGTCCTACCTAGTCCCAGTTGAGATTTCCCGGTCATTGCTACGAAATCACCCCCCCACCCGTCATTCCCGCGCAAGCGGGAATCCAGAGCCGTTCGTAGCTCCCGGTCGCCGCACTGACTCCCCTTCCCTGGCAGGGAAGGGGCTGGGGGTTAGGTCCAATCCACTCCCGCACCAATCACGGGTAGACCGGCACCCGTTCGAGTCCCAGCGTCTCCGGCAAGCCGAACATCACGTTCGCGTTCTGCACCGCCATCCCCGCTTGCCCCTTCAGCAAGTTGTCAATCGCCGAAATCACGATCAGCCGGCCATTCTCATCGTCCAGCGCCAGCGAGATGTTACACAGGTTGCTGCCGGCGACCGTCTTCACCCCCGGCGCCACACCGAGCGGCAGCACCCGCACGAACGGCTCGTCGGCGTACATGGCCTGGTACAGATCATGGATCCGTTCGAGCGTGTGGTCGCCGCTGAGGGTCGCATACGTCGTGCAGAGAATTCCCCGCGTGATAGGCACGAGATGCGGGACAAACGTGATCCGGCTCGCGCTACCACACCACCGCTCCAACGCGATCATCGCTTCTACCGCATGTTGGTGCGCCGCAATGCGGTAAGCCGTCACGTTATCGTTGGCATCGGGAAAGTGGTACAGCGCCCCCGGTTTCTTACCGGCGCCGGAGATACCCGTCTTGCCGTCACAGATAACCGAATGCGGCTCGATGACCCCGCTTTGCAGCGCCGGAGCCAGAGCCAGGATGATCGCCACCGCAAAGCAGCCGGGGTTTCCCACCAGCCGCGCGCCGGCCACGTCGCCTCGGAACAGTTCCGGAATGCCGTAGGCCGCCCGCGATAGCAACTCCGGGCAAGTATGCGGCCGCCCGGCTACCGACGGCTGCCGGCTGGCGTATCGCTCGTACTCGCCGGCGCTCCGAAAGCGGAAGTCGCCGCTGTAGTCGAGCACCGCAACGCCCGCGTCCACGAGCGCCGGCGCATAGCCCATCCCGATCCGGTCCGGCGTCGCACAAATCACCAGGTCTACGTCCCGACCAACCCGCTCCGGTGTGGCCTCCTCGACGGGCAGGTCACAAAGCCCGCTCAGGTGCGGAAAAAAAGCACTGATGGGCTGTCCCACGTCGTTCTTGGCCAACAGCGACACCAACTCGATCTCCGGGTGCCCCACCAAAAGCTCCACCATGCCCAGGCCACCGTAGCCCGTCGCCCCGACCAGTTGCGCTCGAATCATCTCCCTGCGTTCTCCCCGTGTTCGTCACCGTTACCCGGTCATTCCCGCTCCCTCCGTCATTCCCGCGCAAGCGGGAATCCACCCCCTCTCCCACGGGGAGAGGGCCGGGGTGAGGGCTGCCCCGTGCCGCGCCCGCGCCTCAGCGGACTCTATCGCACGGCACAGACGCGACGTATCATCGCACGCGGTAGGCTTGCAGGGTATCATGATACGTGCCCCTCAATCCTGCTATTCATTCGCGGCACGGTACTCGACCGGGAGGGAGAAGGGAAGCATGGCTGGAGAACACGCCCACAAAGGACACCGGCACGGTCACGGCGAGCAGCGCTCTGGCGTCGCCGTCGGCGTCTTGACCTGTAGTGATCGCGGCGCCCGCGGCGAACGAGCCGATGTCGGCGGCCCCACCGTCCACAACTTGGTGCTCGACCGTATTCCCGGCGCCAAGGTGACCCAATACAAGGTCGTCCCCGACGACCGGGAGCAGATTTCGTCCACCTTGATCGCCTGGGCCGACGACGAGCGTCTCGATCTGATCCTCACCACCGGCGGCACCGGGCTGGCGCCGCGCGACATTACACCCGAAGCCACCCACGCGGTCATTGATCGCGCCGTGCCGGCGTTCCCGATGGCGATGCTGTTCGAGAGCCTGCGCGTCACGCCCTACGCCATGCTCACTCGTGCCGCCGCCGGCATCCGCGGCAAGACGCTCATCATCAACTTGCCCGGCAATCCCAAGGCGATCCAAGAAAACCTGGACGCGATCATCGAAGTGCTCCCCCACGCCGTCCAGATCGTGCGCGGCGAAGATACACACGCCGAGGGTGGCGGCGGTCACAAAGATCACGCTGGCCATGTGGGCCACAGTGAAAAGCACGGCGGCCACGGCGAGCACTACGCCAAGCACGACGACCATGCCGCAGCGGAGCACGGTCACGAGCAGCACGCTGGCGGCGGGCATCGCGAGCACGAATCAGCGGCACCGGCCGAGCGCGGCGGCATCGCCCGCAACGTCGGCGGTCCGCCGTGCTAGTGGTCGGTGAAGCAGTGGAGTGCGGCGGCCGCCAGCGGGAGCACCGTCATTGCGGCTTGCGCCGCAATCCACGTCCCCCCGCCGCGGCGGGGGGACCATAGGGGGGCCTGTGTGCCTCCTACCGCAATGAGCCGGAGTAGCTGGTAATGCCCCCGCCCTTACAACAGGCGAAGCCCGTCGCTTGGTGGCGCAACAGTGGGCTGATACTCCTGCTCCTGCTGTTCCTTCCGCCGCTTGGCGGCCTACTCGCCCTCTTCTCACCCTGGCACATCGCGCTGAAGCTGCTCGTCATCCTGTGGGCGCTGGTGTGGAGCGCCGCGCTCCTCTTCCTCTGGCCACTCATCCAGCCCATGCTTACCACCGCGATAGGCGGCTAGCCGCCGTTGACGTTGCCCGGTCGTTGCTATGAAAATAGCCTCCCTCCGTCATTCCCGCGCAAGCGGGAATCCACGTCCCCCCGCCACAGCGGGGGGACCATAGGGGGGCGAAACTCTCGTCATTGCGGCTTCCGCCGCAATCCAGGGCCGTGCATAGCCGTCGGTCGCTATGCTGACTCCCCTTCCCTTCAGGGAAGGGGCCGGGGGTTAGGTCCAAGTGGCGCTCGCAGACGTTCCTGGAGTTGATGATGACGCCAGCCGCTACTCCCGCAACCGCCTGGCGGCGCGTCGCCGCCTACCTTGTTGATTACCTGGTCATCGCCGCCTACATCGCGCTCCTCACCGGCGCCAGTGTTGCCTCCGGCGCGGGTCAGAGGCTGGACTTCGCTCTGTCAGGTAGCCCGGTCCTGGGCCAACTCCTCGCCTTTGTCGCCCTGACCTTGCCGGTCATGCTGTACTTTGCCGTCAGCGAGGCCTCGCCATGGCAGGGCACCCTGGGCAAACGGGCCCTGAGCATCCGCGTAGCGGCCCACGGCGCGGGCAGTCGGCTCTCGTTCCGCCGCGCTCTGCTGCGCGCGGCGCTCAAGTTCGCACCTTGGGAGCTAGCGCATACGATCCTGTGGCGTGTCGAAGGCTGGCCCCTGGAATCGCCGCAACCCACGACCGTCCATTGGCTCGGCTTTGCCCTGTCCCTGCTCTGGGCCGGCTGGTACCTCGTCTCGCTCTTTGTCGGATCGCGGCGCACCCTCTACGACCGCGCGGCCGCGAGCGTCGTGGTACGGTCATCGTGAATCGTGAGGCCGCGGCCCACCTGCACGGGCTTGGTCGCGTGGCTAGGCGAAGATGATGATGGCCCCCCAATACGATCCGGATCAAATCCGGGCCTTCTACGACGCCTATGGCGAGCAGGAGTGGCAGCGGTTCGACCTCAGCCCCGCCAACCGCGTCAACTTCTACCTGCACTGCCGGTACTTGGAGTGGTACATCCAGGCCAGCGATCACGTGCTGGACGTTGGGGCGGGTCCGGGCCGCTTTACCATCGAGTTGGCGAAAATCGGCGCCACCGTCACCGTCGCCGATATCTCCCCGCGACAGCTTGTGTTGAACCGGACCAAGGTGCGGGAAGCTGGATACGAGGCCAGCGTTGTTGACCGCGTGCTGGCGGACGTGACCGATCTCTCGCGGTTTCCTCCGGGCCGGTTTGATGCCGTGGTCTGCTATGGCGGACCGTTGAGCTACGTATTCGAGCACGCCGATGATGCCCTGAGTGAGTTGCTGCGCGTTACCAAGCGCGGCGGCTATGTGCTGCTCAGTGTGATGTCTCTCGCCGGGACGCTGCGGCGCTTCTTGCCGGAGGCGCTTGACTTGGCGCGAGACCATGGCGCGGAGGTCCTATACAAGATCATCGCTACGGGTGACCAAACCGGCCCTCTCGCTGAAGGACATCGGTTCCACTACTATCGGTGGGCCGAGCTAAAGCGCCTCCTCCGGCGGCATCCCTGCACCATCAAGGCGGCGACGGCCGCGAACTTTCTGGCGATCCGCAATGAGGAGGCCTTGCAGGAGATCGTGGCCGACACCAACCTGTGGTCGGCGTTTCTGCAATGGGAAGTCGCCGTATGCCAAGAGCCGGGGGCGCTGGACGGTGGCACCCACATCATCGCAGTAGTACGGCACACCGCATCTAGCTGAACGTAGCTGGTATCGCCCGTGTGCCGAGTAGCTTCCCCGGCCCCCGGCGTGGTAGACCTTGGCTGTACCGGCAAGGCACACGCCGCATGTTCGCAGCACGATCCGATAGCGCAATGATACTCCTCCGCAGTCACTATCCGCCCTCCGAGCAACGCTGGCGCTGGTGGTGGGTGGTGATCGCTGCGGCAGCACTCGTTGCCCTCTGCCTGGTCTGGCCGGCGCCGGCTGCCGCGCAAAGTAGCGAAGCCGACGTGCGTCGCGTCGCCAGCCAACTGCGCTGCGTGGTGTGTGACCATCAATCGGTCGCCGAGTCCAATGCCGAGTTGGCGACCCAAATGCGGGCGGTCATCCGCGAGCAGCAAGCCGCCGGGCGCACAGACCGCGAGATCATTCAGTTCTTCGTCGAGCGTTACGGAGACACCATCCTGTACGCGCCGCCGCGGCGCGGCTTCTCGCTGCTCGCGTGGTGGGTGCCGGTTGTCGTCCTGCTCGTCGGCGCGGCCGGCGCAGTCGGCTTCTGGCGGCAACGCCAGCGCTCTCAGCCGGCGCAGCCATCACCCACGACGCTGTCCGCGTCTCCGCATGAGGCCGCCCCCGACGACCTACCCGACCTCTCGGACGCCGACGTCGCCCACTACCGCCAGCTCCTGGCGCAGGAGCTACCGGTGGAGCCGAGCGATCCCCCTGATCGAACGCGCTAGTCCACACGAACCCGCAGCGAAGGCCTAGGCTAGAAACCTGATGATCGCGGCGACCGCAGCAATGATTACGGCCACAGCGCCCCCGGTGACTCGGTAAATATCCGCTTTCGTGGCGAGGTGAGGCACCGCACCCTTGATCTCACCAAGAGTGCCCTTGATCTCGCCAAGGTTTCTCTCGATCTCCACCAAAGCGACCTGTGTTTTGGCATTCGATTCCGCGAGTTCCGCCTTTGTGGCAAAGTGCTGTTCGGCCGGCACAGGCCCGGCAGCCATCGTCTCAGCAGCCATCCATCCCCTCTTCTAGCCGCGCAGTCTAGCACGCCGCTACGGCGCAGCGATCTCATTATAACACATGTAATTCTAACACCCAGAGCACGCCACGAGCAACACCCGTGGCAACAAATCCTCCGGCGTGCTGTGCTGCCGGCCAAGCGTGTTACTGTTTGCGGAGATCGTTCAGCAGTTGGTTCGTCTTCGCTGCCAGGATGAAATCGCTCTCGGACAGACCACCGATAGCGTGCGTACTCACGCTCAGGTCTACGCGCTTGTATGAAACGCAGAAATCGGGGTGATGCCCCTCGTCTTCCGCGAGGTCGGCCAGCGCGTTGATGAAGCGCATCGCCCGCGCAAAGCTGCCGAACGTAACCGAACGGGTGATTGCCGTGCCTTCGTCGGCCAGCGACCAGGCGCTTCCGATCTCCGCCAGATATGGTGCGGCAGCAGCGCGCGTGAGCGGTGGCACTCCCCCTCTGCACGGCACACAGCGCCGCGTTGCCAGATCGCCGGTTGCTGCACTCTCGGACATCATCGTGCTCCCTCCAATCCGTGTAGACACCTAGCGCCGGGCCGGTGCCCGCCACGCTTATATCTTCAGGCCAGATCACGCCGCCCCGGCACGTGATGATGAGCATACACCGCCGCCGGTACCGGGGGTAAGATCATAGTGACACCACCAACCCTGTAGGGGCGGCTCTTGTGGGTGCCCCGGCCCGTCCGACAGGCCGAATACAACGAGGAGACGAGTAAGAAGGAGCCTATGAAGATCACCGACCTGCGCGTGCAGTTGATCTCGGCCAAGCTGGTCCGGCCGTACTGGATGAGCCTGGAGCCGTATCAAACCTCGTCCGAGATCGTCGTCGAGATCAAGACGGATACCGGCGTTATCGGCATCGGCGAGGTCCATGGCCGCCCGCTAGAGCAAATCAGCGCCATCCTGACCGACGTATTCGCCCCGGTGCTCCGCGGCCGCGATCCGTTAGAGCATAGCGCCATCTGGGAAGAGCTATTCCTCTACGCCCACTCGCGCCGCGGCGCGGCCCTATCGGGCAGTCACGGGCAGCCCCACTTCGGCGCCGGCGCCCGGCCACAACTCATGGCTGCCATCGCCGGCGTAGACCTGGCGCTCTGGGACCTCAAGGGCAAGCTCCTCGGCGTCCCGGTCTATACGTTGCTGGGTGGCTCGAACCCGCGCGTGCCCTCCTACGCCAGCGGTGGCTACTACGGGCCGGAGGGCGAACCAGCCATTGATGCGCTCGTCGCCGAAATGACCTCCTACACCGCGCTGGGCTTCACTGCCGTCAAGATGAAGGTGGGTGGACAACCGCTGGACGTAGACGTAGATCGGGTGCGCGCCGTGCGCGAGGCCGTAGGCCCAACGGTGGACATCATGCTCGACGCGAACAGCGCCTACGATGTGCCGGCGGCCATCCGCGCCGCCCGCGCGTTCGAGCCGTATGCGCCGCGCTGGCTGGAAGAGCCGCTACGCTGGTACGACAGCGTGTTCGGTCTGGGGGAAGTCGCCCGCGCGACGGACATTCCCGTGGCCTCCGGCGAGAGCGAGATGCACCGCTGGGCTTGCCGTGACCTCATCCTGCACGGCGGCGTGCGAATCATGCAGTTCGACTCCACCCGTGCCGGTGGCGCAACCGAATGGCTGCGCGTGGCCGCCTATGCCGCCGCCCACGGCGTACTCATGGCGCCGCACCACGACCCCCAAATCCACGGCCACCTCGTCGCGGCCGTGCCCAATGGGCATGTGCTTGAAGTCTTCCCCAACAAACAGCGCGACCCCCTCTGGGACGAGTTGTACCTGAATCGCCCGGAAGTCGTGGACGGCGTATACACCCTGCCGGACCGCCCCGGCTTCGGCATCGAGTTAAACCCCGACGCACTGCGAAAGTACGGCCACTCCTGATCCACCCCTCAGTGCCGGAAGTAAGTTCCCTCCCCTGGAGCTAGCTCCGGGGGAGGGCTAGGGAGGGGGCCAGTGATGTAGTGGGCCTCCTATGAGCACCTGTTCCCAGGGAGAGGCGAACAGCCGACTACCGCCCTATCACTTGACCTATGCATTCCCCCGGTCACGGCGTGAGGTAAGGTCGCCCCCTGAGGTACAATGCCCCTGCCGCGCTGTGGCTCCTGAAGCTGCCCTGTCGGCCAGGGTCAGGAGGTCCTCCCATGATCCAGCCCACTACCAGTCCTCCCGGCGACCAGCGGCGTCGGCACGCCCGCGTGTCCCTCAGCGCAGATCAGGCGCATCGCGCGCAGCTCGCCGTGGTATCCCCCACCACGGGTGCCGCCACCCCCTTGGCGGATGTCCAAGCCGTTGACCTCAGTCTCGGCGGTGCCGGCTTGCGCTCCGGTCCCGACGCGTCGCCAGCATCAGCGGCTGCTGCCGGGCTACGGTTCACCAGCACCCAATACCTCTCCGAGGGTGCCGAGGTGCGGCTGACCATTCGGCCGGCACAGCCCACCGGTGATGAGGAGACCGTGACGATCACGGGACAGCTGGTGCGGGTGCGCGGGCTGATGGCCCGGAACGCTGCCGGCGAGTTGACGCTGCACTATCGCTATGGCGTGCAATTCGCGCCCGATTCGGCCGCCGCAGCCACACGCGCCTTAGCCACCCTGAAAACCTAGCCCAGGTGTCCATGATCTCCGGCCAGCCTGACTCTCCCGCTGGCTCTTTACCGCAGCCTCTCAAGTCGTTCCGTTTAGACCCCCCTCTATCCCATAGAGGCGGCTCATTAAATGGCTCCCCTCCGGCCTCCAGCCTCCCCGCTCGTTGTATCATCAGAGGCCGTGGAGGCAGCCGAGAGATGAGCGTGACTTCAGGCAGCACGTCCCTTGCCGAACAGCCAGACAGCCGGGAGCTACCGGGCGGCTGGGCCGGTGCTCTCGCCTGGAGCGACGGTGCCGCTTGGGTGGCCTGGACGGCCTGCCACGACCCGGAGCCGGACCTGCTGACCTATGCGCGCCAGGAATGGCCCTTGCGCTCCGGCCGGACCCTCACCGAGTGGCGCCGCCGCTCGGCTGACGCCCGCTTCACGCTCTCGCTGGCCCGCCTCGACGACCCGTTGGCACGTGCCGGCAGCGAATTGACCAGCAGCCTGCACGTCATCGAAGGGCCGGCCCTGGCGACATTGCCCCAACAGACCACGCCGGCCGTGATTTGGGCCGAGCGGCGGGACGATCAATGCCTCCTCATGGCGGCCGTAGCCGGTGGCCGGCCCGAGGTCATCCATGCGGCGGCTGGTGCCATCCTCGCTCCCCAAGCGGCCGTAGACCACACCGGGCGGCTCTGGATAGTCTGGCAGCAGTGGCCGCAAGCCGGCACTAGCCCCGCGGCTCGTCCGCGCATCGTGGCCGCCCACCGGCCGCTCGCTGCGACCACACGCGACCCGCCCAGTTGGTCCAAACCGACATCGCTCTCCCCCGCTGGGCAGTCGGCCTGGTCACCTACCCTGGCCACCGGCCCCGACGGCGCGCTGTGGTGCGCCTGGGCCGCATGGGACGGCACTGCCTATCAGGTCTTTGTCTGTCACGCGACAGCGGGCGCGACCTGGGGCGAACCGGCCCTGGTCTCACCGGCCCCAACCGGCTCGTTCCACCTCACACCCGCGATCACCGCGACCGACGGTCACGCCTGGGTAGTCTGGAGCCGCACCACGCGCTGGGGGCAGCTAAACCACCGCTTCAACCACATCCGCTCCCTCCACGCTGCCGTCGTAACACCGGGTGCAGCCGGCGACCTCAGCGTCGCCCCCGCACCCGGCCAACCGGCGCTGGGCGATCCTGGACGCCTCCCCGTGACCGCGATCCCGTTCCGGCACGTGGCCGAGGATGAGTTCATCAATCCGCAGTCGCCGCGCATCGTCCTCGGCCCGCAGGGGCCGGTCGTCTTCTATCGGCAGTTCCGTAGCGCCGCGTTCAAGGATTTCGGCTGGACCATCTGCGCGGTGCGACATACCGGCGACAATTGGACTGCGCCGGAGCGTCTGAGCACCCACAGCGGCGCGCCGGATACCCCTTACGGTGTAGTCCTTGCCAGCGCAGACGGCGCCTCCTGGCTGCTGGCCTACCACGCCGGCGACTACACCCGATCACCCTCGCAGCACCCCTCGCACCCGGTCGAAAACCACCGCCTCGTAGTGGAGCAGGTCCGGTTGACCGACCAGGCCTCGGCCCCTCCCACCGACAATCCGCCCGTTACCGCCCCCGCAGTCCTGCCCGTGCCCTCGGCACAGCCCGCCAGTGCGGAGCCAACTCGCGCCGCGACGGTGAATGACCGGTCCTACTCGCTCCTCTTCGGCGATCTCCACCGCCACAGTGCCTACTCCAAGTGCCTCTCCGCCAACGACGGCGCCCCGCTGAATCACTGGCAGTGGGTCCAAGACGTGGCCGAGTTGGATTTCTACGCACTCACCGAGCACCTCGAATACATGAGCTACGCTGAATGGCGACACGTCGAAGACCTGGCCGCGCTACTCGCGACCGGCGGCGTGCTCGCCCTCTACGGCTTCGAGTTGGCTATTCCCCCGGGACACACGAACTTCTTCTATGCCGATCAAGCCATCGGCCACGATCTGCGGGTAGCCTGCCTCTCCTCGCCGGACCTAGCCGCCCTGTGGCCAAAGCTCGATGCCTGGCTGCCACCGGGGAAGGTCGTCGCCATTCGTCATCACCAAGGCCACCGCGGCGACGATCTCGCCCGCACCTATGATCCGGCCTACGAGCCGGTCGCCGAGATCATCCAAACGCGCGGTGAGTACCCGCAGTGGGTGCAGTCGCTCTGGCGTCAGGGCTTGCGCGTCGGCGTCGTCGGCGCCAGCGACCATTCCCGCGCCGCGCCGTTCGTCCAAGCACTGACCGGCCTCTGGCTACCTGCTGGCGAGCGCTCGCGCGAGGCGGTGTTGGCCGGGTTGCAGTCCCGCCGCACGTTCGCCACCAACGGCCCGCGGATGAGCGTCTTCCTCTCGGCGACTGGCGCGGAGCGCGGCCCGTCGCTAGTCATGGGCGAGCAGGGCAACATGACCGGCCCGCCGCGCTTGCACCTCGCAGCCAGCGGCACGCGCCCGCTGGAAACGGTGGAGTTCTATCGCGACGACCGGCTGCTCCACGTCGAGTCGGTCTCGGAGCCGCGAGTGCAGCTCGAATACCTAGCCGAACCGGCGCCGGCCGGCGACCATGCCTACTGGGTCCGCGTCACCCAGCAGCCGGAGCAGCATAGCCCGCGATCTCATCAGGGCATCGCCTACAGCAGCCCCCTCTGGCTCATGACCCGGCCCTAACCACTGCCGGCCTCACCATCGTCATGCCGCCCCAGACCGTCATTCCGGCGGAAGCCGGAATCCAGGAGGTGTGTGCCCTACGTGTCGAAGATGTCGCTTATCGCGCAGGTGAAGCCCGGCAGCACGTCCAGGCCGTCGAGCGTGTCGTGCTCGGTCAGCGTCACCACTGCGCGCCCTGGCACGTGTACGTCCACGGTGCGCGTGTCCGGCTGCACGACCCACACCAGGTCCACACCGTATCGCAGCCACATCTCTGCCTTCTCGCGGGCCTCGCGCCGGCTGTCGCTGGGAGAGGCGATCTCTACCACCAGATCAGGGGCTACCTCGGCATAGCCGGTATCCAGCGCGTCTAGCGGGATTTTCTCTGCCGAGAAATAGGCGATGTCCGGCTCCCGCACGGTATCGGGATCGCGCTCCAACCAGACACCCGAGTCCGAGGCCGTCAGGCTCCCCAGCTTCCGCGGCTTGACGAAATACCTCAGTTCGGCACTCAGATTCACTGCGATCTTGCCGTGTGCATATCCTGTTGGCATAGTCTCGTGCAATACCCCCCGAATGAGTTCGCCGCGGACGCCCTGGCTATACAGCCGCAGCAGGTCGTCGGCCGTCAGCAGCCTTGTCGCGGTAATAGTCATGTCCATCTCCTTCTCGGCCGCCGCACCCCTTGACACCCCTATGGCCCCGCCGCCGCGGGCGAGCGGTACATCCCCTCCCCTGTGTGTCAGCACGGGGGAGGGTCAGGGTGGGGGCCACTAGCCACTAGCCACTCAAGACACCCAGCCTGTCCCGGTGCCCACGACAACGTGCTCCCCCGCTGGTTCTCGCACCAGACCTGCAAGTCGAACCGCGTCGCGCCCGCCTCACGTTGCCGCGCCGACACACTCGCTCGCGCCGTGATCGTATCCCCCACGTCCACGATGCGGATGAACTTCAGGCTCAGCAGTCCCCGCTCCAGCCAGCGCGCCCCGAAGAGGTCAATCATCAGTTCGTATAGATAGCCCTGCATCATCGCACCCGAAGCAGCCCGCGTCGGCAGACCGCTCTGCTGGGCAGATGCCAGGTCCGTATGCACGTTCTTCGCCGGCCAGCCGTCGAACCGTGGCCAGCCGCCGGAGAACAGCCACGTCCGGTACGAGGTCATCGTTTTCGGCGGCCCGGTCACCTCGCACCCGACCGCCGTGTCCTGCGTGAATGGTTGCATAATCCGGCTCCACTCTACTCCGTCGGCCCGTCCGCCCCGCGGTGCGGACCGCCAGTGTACGTGTACGTCGTCCGCCGCGTAAGCACCAGCACGCCGTCCTCGTCAACAATCGGCGCTTCCACCACCTGGTACTGCCGCCCCCGCCGCTCGTACCGGCCCGTCACCCTCCACGACACCCGGAAGCGCTTCCCCACTCGCGCCGGACCGCTGTGCTCCACGTCCTCGTGCGTGTGGATGGCTGCCATGCCCGCCGGCAGATAAAACGACGGACTTCTGGTGTTGTTGCTGAAGTTGATGAGCAGCGCCGGATGCACCAGCGCCGCGCCGCCCGCCGTCGCCTCCATATACCGCGGGTGTAAGTCCTCGACCGCGTGCAGGAAGTTCTCGTTCATCTCCTCCGATACGTGAAACTCCAGCGGCGCAAACTCCTCCCCCACCTGTAGCTCATCCGCCCGTCTACTACTCATCATCGTCCTCAGCCACCCGCCATCGTCGTGCCTTCCCACCAACCTCATTCTCGCCGTTATACCTTGTTCTCGCCATTGCGCCTCATTCGTGTCATTGCGGCGAAAGCCGCAATCCAGGCTTCCCGGCCTGGCCCCCGCTGCGGCAGGGGGACGGCGGCTTCTGGTGCCACTGCGGCGGGGGACCGGTCGTCCCCTCCCCTGTCGGGACGGGGGAGGGTTAGGGTGGGGGCCAGCGCCCGCCCCACCCCACCTACCGCTCGTCCACGAACCGGCTGAACTTATAACTCGCGGCAATCTCCGCGAACCCATCCGCCGGCAGGAACTCCACGCTCGGCGTCACCTCCACCGCCTGCTTCACCAGGCGCGGTACCGCCAGGGCCGCCCGCTCCCGTGCCGCCGCCTCGCAGGCCACCCGCACAATGAGCTTATCCTGCGAAAACGGGTCCTGCCGGTCCTCCCGCGTGACGGCGACCTGGTACTCCGCGATGCCCTGCTGCAGCAGTTGCGCCAGCTGCTCGTGCAGCGCCGCCGGATCAATCAACGTCCCCCGCACTTTCGTCAGCCCGTCCGCGCGGTGCGGCCCGCTCAAAAACCGCGGCTCCCAGCGGCCACAGTGCGGACATCGCTCGTGGCTCAACGCCACCACGTCACCCGGCGCATAGCGGAGCAACACCGTCCCCCGCCGGTTGAGGTGGCTAATCAGCAACAACCCCGGCTCACCATCGGCAACGGGGGCGCCCGTGTCGGGGTTTACTATCTCCGTAAAGAACTGGTCAGGTACCGCTTGGTGCCGACCGCCTTCTTCCACGCACTCGATAGCCGGCCCCTGCACTTCCGTAAACCCGTACCCGTTGTTGATGATCGGCGCCGCGCTGCCCAGCGCCCGCAACCGCTGGCGCAGATCCTCGCGCATCGGCCGCGGGCACGGCTCGCCCATCACCATCGCCAGCCGCACCGCGCTGAAGTCCTTCCCCAGCGCCTGGGCGCGCAGCACCACCCGCCGGACATAGGTAGTAATGCCCCACAGCACCGTGGCGCCCTCCCGCTCGATCATCTCGATAGCGTCGTCCATCCGCTTGTGGACCGGATAGTCGGCGTAGGCGCTCCCGGTCATGCCGGTCAGCAGCTTGCTCCCGACCGCCATCGCACCCCACATCGCGCTCAGAAACCCTTGATGCGGCACCGCGCTCAACGGAAAGAGATTCATCACCGTGTCCTGCGGCCCGACCCCGGCAATCGTGGCCACCCGCCCCAGATGGTGGATGCGGGCAAAGCGGTCATGCACCGTGTCGTAGAACGGCGTCGGCTTGCCGGAAGACCCCGACGTGTAGATCACCTCCGCCAGCGTCGTTTCCTCCGGCGCCAGGCCGGCGATCCCCTCCAGCCGCAGCTGGAACCGCTCCGGGTCCTGCACATACTCCCGTTTGTGCAGAATCGGCAGCCGGCGCAGGTCCTCGACCGTCCGGAAGTCGTCGGCCGTCAGCCCCCGCTCCCGCAGCACGCGCCGGTAGTGCGGATGCGCCCGCGCACACAAGCGCATCATCCGCGGCAACTGCTCATTCTGCCGCCCCCGCAGCCACACCCCGTACTCACTCATCACCACCCACCCGTCATTGCGGCGCAAGCCGCAATCCAGTGCCCCGCCACACCCCAGTCACCCCCGGCCCCATGTCCGTCATTCCCGCACCAGGAGACCTTTGCACAACCCGTCATTCCCGCTTTCGCGGGAATCCACGTCCCCCCGCCGCGCGGCGACCATCGGGGTAACCTCCCCCCCTCTCCAAATGTTGGAGAGGGGGCCGGGGGGTGAGGCCCGGCAGCCTCAGCCACCTACACCACCAGCTCATCCAACCTCGGCCCGAACACCCGCTTGAACTTCAGCAGCCGCTCCACCATCCACGCCCGGATTTCCGCCAGCGTCTCCTCGTCATCATCAATGCTTCCAGGTCGTACTACCCTGATTTCTGATGTCTTGCCTCTACTCCTGCGATCCCATTCGAAGGTTTCCCCGAACTCGACCTCAAGATCACCCTTGTGCTCCTCCAGTTGGTCGAATAGCTCCTTATTCCAATCCTTGTCGGGCCCACCGATGTATAGCTTGACGACAGCCCTTTTCTCCGAGTAGAAATTGGCGTCGTACTTCACCCCTTCAGCGTGTACCGTCGGGAAGCTGCGATACGATTTAGGGTTTAGGCTCTGAGGCTCTATGAAGTTATGTTCTTCTCGCAAAGTATCTGTAAGTGGCCGCCAAAACTCCCGGTACCTCCGCCTTCTTTCCGGAACCCTGCCCGCTGCCCTGACGGTCTGCTTGCGCCACTCATTGGGAGTGGCAACGAGGTTGAAGTTGACGGCAGGCCGCGAGTCGTCAATCCTCCACAGCTCAACCTCTACCCCAAAGAACTCCGTGTCTTCCCCAGTGCGACGATTGAGGAAGTCCAGAGCGTCCCGGTGCTCGTCCCGGAAATCCCTGGCAATCCAGACAATCACGTTGGCCTCATATCCGGCCGCGTAGGTGAGGAGTTGTCCGAGGTGCGGGTTATCGGTGGCTTCCAGTTGGTTCTCGATGACGACCTGGCGATTGTTTTCCACGTCCCGTGCCAGGATGTCCAGCGAGTAGCTGCCGACAGGAGCCTCCCGTTCCTCCACTTCGAGGCGAATGCCCAAGGAATCACCCAGTTCTCCTATGTTCTCCATCAGCCAGGGCGTGAAGTCCGCCGCCTCGTGCTCCCAAACGCGACGGAGGTCGTCCTCCCGCTTGATGGTCCCCAAGTCCGGACCGCTGCCGCTCGCTCCCTCAGCGTTACTCATCACGCGCTCCTCTACCTCCACCGGCACGCATCAGTGGCCGGCGGTCCGCGGTCAGTATAGAGCAAGGCCCCGGCCCTCACCCCGTCCCGTCCCCCCGCCGCGCGGCGAGCCAACGCTCACCCGCGCCACGAAACTCTAGCCCCTTCCCTTGAGGGAGGGGGCCAGGGGGTAGATCCGCCCTACTCCCCCTCTCTACATGGTGGAGAGGGGGCCGGGGGGTGAGGCCAGCCCCGTCCCCCCGTCGCAACGGGGGGACCATAGGGGGGCCAGCCCTGCCCCTCCCCATCCTGTGCATCCTGTCCATCCATGTGAATATCCCCCCGTTGTCTTTCCCCCACACCCACCCAATATGGCCCTACGTTGGGATGTGGCAGCTGCAAGACCTTCCTGGAGCACCGGGCACCGCCCGGCAGGGACCCACTCGCATCATCATGCTAGTCAACAGCGGTGGCACCGCCACCCAGCCGAGGGCACCGGGTCATGAGCGACCCCGCGCCGCCTTGCGCGCGGCGCGGCATGGCCGCCTGAGTGCCGCGTTGCGGGCACCGGGTGCTGACGTACCCCCGGCCACTGCGGCCGGGGCGCCGGGTCAGTACTGGCTGAGTGCCGCCTTACGCGCACCGGGTCATGGCCGACCCTCCGCCGCACCGCGCGCGGCGGGGCATGACCGTCTGAGTGCGGAATTGCCGGCACCGGGTGTTGACGTACCCCCGGCCACCACGGCCGGGGCGCCGGGTCAACACCGCCTGCGTGCCGCACCCATCGCCACCGTAGCCTTGCCGGCCGGCCCGCACCGGCTGCGCCAGGAGGGCTTGCCCCGCACTCCTGCCACTCCCAACACCCTGACCTACCCGCACTCTCACCGAGACACCGTACACGCCTGCACCACGCACTCCCGCACGCTCAATCATCATTCCCACCGCCTCAACCGTCTTTTCCGCCTCCCCCAACGTCATTCCCGCGCAAGCGGGAATCCCCGTCCCCCCGTCGCGACGGGGGGACCACAGGGGGGCCAGCCCCAGTCCACCCACCCCACCATCAACCAAGTGCAGCCTGCCATCCAGGTTCCGCCCCGCCCGCGGTCTTGCTCCACCGCCGGCACGGGCTTCCCCTTACACCACCCCTCTCGTGCCCCTCCTACGCCCGCCCGCCGAAAACCTATTCTGGTCAACCGTAAGTTCCCCGCTCCGCCGGGCGACCGTCCATCCCCTCCCCTGGAGCTTGCTCCGGGGGAGGGTTAGGGAGGGGGCCAGGTGGTAGGTCCGCCCTACCGCCCCTGCCATTCCGGCGCGCGTTTCTCCTGGAAGGCCGCCAGCCCTTCTTGCGCGTCTTCCGTCGCGCCGACCCGCTCGAAGATCGTCGTCGCCACGTTCAAGCGGTCGTGGAGCGACAGGTGCAAACCCCGCACCGTCGCCTCCTTCATCGCCCGCACGGCCAGCGGCGCGTTCTGCAGTATCGTGCCGGCCAGCGCCTCGACCTTGGGCAGCACCTCGTCTTCCGGCACCACGTAGTTCACCAGTCCCAGCGACAGGGCCTCGGACGCCGGCAGAAAATCCCCCGTCAGCAGCAGCTCCAGTGCCTGCCCCAGCGGCACGCGCTGCCCCAGGATGACCGGCCCGCTGATGGACGAAATCCCGCGTTTGGTCTGCGGCCAGCCGAACTGCGCCGTCTCGGCAGCGACCCGTATGTCCGCGCCCAACGCGATACCGGCCCCTTGCGCCAGGCAATAGCCGTTGACCGCCGCGATGATCGGCTTCCAAATGTGCTGCACCATGAAATACAGCTCGTCGGTGCTCCCGGCGCTGGTCTTCCCGCCGCTCCCCATCTCCTCCAAGTCGTGGCCCACCGAGAAGGCCCGCCCCGTCCCGGTGACAATGCCGAGCCATACCTCCGGATCGTCCCGCAGGTTGGTGAAGGCTTCCCACAAGCCCTCCAGCATCTCCCGATTCATCGCGTTCAGCTTCTCCGGCCGGTTCATCGTGATCGTCGCGATCCGCCCCCGCACTTCATACTCGACCAGTGCCATCGCGTTCCTCTCTTTCCGTGCCTGTTCCCACCCCGTCACTGCGGCCGCAGCGCAATCCCGATTCCGCTGCCACAGCGGCCCACACCTCCGCCCCCCGCCGCAGCAGGAGGGGCCATAGGGCCGGGGGGTGAGGCGCGAACACTCCCGCTCAGACCCCGGCGCCGATGCGCCGCCCGTGGCCCGATGCCGATGAGTCCCCCACCCGGTCGAGCCGGCGCATGGCCGCGGCCAGCAGGATGGTCAGCACCACGGCGCTCACCGGGAACACGACGATCACTTGCAGGGCCGTGAGCAGGCCCCAGCGCTCGGCGATCAGCCCGATCAGCGGGACCACCAAACCGCCGACGCCGAAGGCAAATCCCACCATCATGCCGCTTGCCAAGCTCACGTTCTCCGGCCACAGGTCCTGCGCCATCACCACGGTCACTGCGAACGACGACACCAGGAAGAATCCGGCCAGCGATAGCGCCGTGGCGGCCACGATGCCCTGACTGTTCAGGAAGACCAACAGCGCCGGGGTCATCAACGCCAGCGTTATCGCCAGTACCCGCAGGCGACCGATCCGATCGGAAATCGGGCCACCCACCAAGGTGCCGATAGCGCCGCTGACGAGCAGCAGCGTGAGCATCTGGCTCGCCGTCGTTTCGGATGCGCCGACAACGTCAATGTAGTACAGCGGGATGAAGGTATTCAGACTGACGGTGGCGGCCGAGCGCAAGATCACCACCAGCGTCAGCAGGCTCATCGGCGCGAGCCGTGCCCGCAGCGGCGCCGCCAAGCCGCCACCGAAGCGACGCAAAGAGACGGGCTGTTGCCGGGGCACGCGCCACCAGATGAGGCCGGCGACGACGAGACCGGGGACGGCGATGCCGAGCGTGCCCGGCCCCTCAAACCTCAGCACCAGCGCCGTCGCCAACAGCGGGCCGATGGCGCCGCCGAGGAGGCCTCCGACGCTGAACACCGATGTCGCCGTGCCGCGCCGTGCGCCGCTGTGCTGGCTGGCCAGGCGATACCCCAGCGGGTGGAAGGCAGCGACGCCCACGCCGGCCAGTGCGATCAGCAGGAGCAGGCCACCATAGCCGGTTGCAAAACCGGTCAGTCCCACCATCACTCCGGCTGCGATGCAGCCTAACGGCAGCATCAGCCGTCCGGGGATACGGTCGGTGATCAGCCCGACGAGCGGCTGCGTAACCGACGCGGTGAATTGGAAGACGCCATTCAGAAAACCGAGACTGCCGTAGCTGAGGCCGAAGCCCCGTTGGAAGAACGGCAGCAGCGCCGGGATGGCCCCGGCGCTCAGGTCCGTCGCCAGATGGCCGAGGCTGAGGAGGATCAGGATGGAGGGGTTCAAGAGCTACGGCCCTGCTCTACGGAGTAGCGGCTCAAGTCATCACCAGCGGCGTAATAGTGCGGGTGACCAAGGGCGTGCATATACGGCAGTTGCCAATGCCTCGGGCGGCAGTGGAACACGCTACACAGCCGGCAAAACGCCAATGCGTCTCACACGCTGATCGCGGTGTGCAGCCGGACCGCTACTCGCTCTCCGCGTCCTCTGGCTTGATGGGATTCCCTTCCAGATCATACTTCGGATCGGGAATGGTCAGCTGGGTGCCGGGGTAGATCTCCCCTTCCGCATCCTCCAGGATACGGGCGTTGCGCCGGTACAGCCGCTCCCACTGCGTTTCATTGCCGTAGAACTTCCGTGCGATGCTCCGGAGAGTCTCGCCGGAACCGGTGCTGTAGGTGATCGGCGGTGTTTCGGGCACCGCCTCCTCTTTGCTGCCCCCGAACAGCCAGTCTAAGATGCCCATACTCCCCCTCCTGCGCTATGGAAAAATCCCTGCGTCCCGTCGAAACGAGCGCCTGCCTGCCCTGCGGCCGGTACTTGCCCAGCGCGTGTACGGCCCACTGCGCCGCGATTATAGCAATGTGTTGAGCATGGTACAATCGCGTGCAGCTTGACGGGCCGCGTATCGGCCCAAACCTGTTATAGACTCAAAGATTGGCCGGTATCGCAGGAGTACGGCGCAGCGGCCAATGAGCGCCGCCACCGGCCTCGTGCCGTTGCGGCGTCCTCAGCGCCGGCGCCGGCTCGCTGCCACCGACCGCTCGTTCTGTGCCTCCCGTGCTCACGCCGCACTGTGCGGCGCAAATGTGTCAGCCTCGGCGTCACCAAGCGCGTCAACGCGGTGTCTCGACCGACTTGGGCGGTGCCGGAATACCGTTGTCCGACTGGAGAGCAGATGCGCGTCTTTTTCGCCATGACCGGCCAGCTCTGGTATGGCGGCGTGGTCCAGCAGTCCATTCTGCTGATCCGCCACCTGCGCCACCTTGGTTGTCAGGTGCTCCCCTTTGCCGCCGTTGCCCCACCGCACAACGACGAAATCCCTCCCGAGCTGTTGGACTACGAGCTAGGCTTCAACGTCGGCGACTACGCCCTGCGCCAGAAACCGTTTCCCCTCCGCTGGCTGGCTGGCTGGCTGGCCCGGTGGCGCGTCGCCCACGGCGACCCGTTCGCTGCCCGCGGTGGCCCTGTCGTCACCGGCCTCGACGTGGGACAGGTCGCGCACGAGCTGATCTATCGTCCCTCCGCCGCCGATATAGCGCGCGCCAACCGCCTCCGGCGCGAATTTGCCCCCGACGTGGACTACGCCTGCGAGCTTTCCATGGCCCGCTATTTTGGTCTGCTGGACGATCTCGACATACCGCTGGTAGTGGCTGCCCAGGGCTTTGAGGTGATGAAGCGCCGGGGCGTAGACCTTACCTCTGAAATCCGCCGGAATGCCCAGCGGATAGACCTGGTTATCTCAGGATCGGCCGCAAACGTCCGCGAGAACATCGCTGCCGATGTGCCCTTCCTCACCGCCAAGGCTCGTGTGGTCCCGTATGGCATCTCCACCGACTACCTCGCCGAGCTATCCGCCGCCGAAGCCCAAGAGCGAACGCAACGGTTCGTGCCCTCCACGAGCGACCGCGACTTCGTGGTCAGCGTCCTCAGCCGGGTGGACATCGAAAAGGGTACCGACCTTGCGCTCCACGCCATCCGCATTCTCCGCAGCGCCGGCGTCCCGGCCCGGCTGCGACTCATCGGCGATTCCCTCGATGGCGCCGCCTTCCGCTCCGTCATCGAGGACAAGATTCGGCTCCTCGACCTCACCGGCTACGTGGACTTGATCGGCCTCGTGCGGAACAAGCGCGACAAGATCGCGCTCCTCCACACCAGCGATGCGTTTGCCGGCTGCTTCATTCGGTCCGAGCCGTTCGGTCTGGTCGTGCTCGAGGCCATGGCGACCGGTCTGCCCGTCGTTGCTCCCGATACGGGCGCTGCGCCCGAAATCCTCCACCGCACGGCTCGCCCCGCCGGCCGCCTCTACCGCACGAACGATACGGGACAGCTTGCCGATCAGTTGCGCTGGCTGTACGAGCATCCCGACGAGGCCCGGCGCATGGGCCAGGCCGGCCGTGAAGCGGTCGCGCACTATTTCCACGCCGAGCGCATGGCCCACAATGTGCGCGCCGTCTTTGCGGAGGCGGTCGCGGCGCGGCGCCACCAGCGCCCACCGGAATCCACGATCCCCTGCACAGCGGGGGGACCATAAGGGGCCGAGGAACGGACCTGAAACCGCCACGCGAGGAAGACTGTCTTAGGGTAGAGCACGACAAGCGCAGGTGTGCTCGTCTGCGCTTGCCAGGAATGCTAGAGTCATCCGATAGGAATATGTCGGGCGCCTCATCAGGCCGATGGTAGCGGCCAGGAAGGGACGAGTGGAGCAGCATGGGCATACTGGACCGAATCTCGACTGTCTTGCGGACCAATGTTAATGCGCTCCTCGATGCCTCCGAGGATCCCCAGCGGACACTGGAACAGGTGATCCGGGACATGGCCGAGGCTATCGGCCAGGCGCGCGGGCAAACGGCCGAGGTGATTGCCCAAGAGAAGCTGATCGAGGCCGATTACCTCAAGAACTGTCGGCTGGCCCAGGAGTGGGAGCGTAAGACGGAGCTGGCCTTGACCCACGGCGCCGATGACCTGGCCCGCGAAGCGCTCCGGCGGAAAATTGACTTCGAACGGAACTCGGAGATGCTCGCGCGGCAGTTGGCGGCGCAGCAAGAAATCTCTGCCAAGCTGAAGCGCGACCTCACCCAGTTGGAAGCAAAGTATGATGAGGCCATACGCAACCGCGATGCGCTCATCGCTCGCCACCGCACGGTGCTGGCCCAGCGGCAGGTCGCCCAGTCCTCTGCGCGCCTCAACCTGATGGACCCTAGCTCCGAGTTGAACCGTATGGAGGCACGCATCCGCAGCGAGGAAGCCCGCACAGCGGCCTACGCCGAAGTGTCGGAGTTGGGCCTCGATAAGCGGTTTGAGTCGCTGGAAACGGACACCGATCTCGACTTGCAGTTGGCGGATATGAAGGCGCGACTGCGCGGCAAGCTCCCGGCGCCCGACCCGGCAAAAGCCGAGGCGGAACCCAAGCCCGCTGCCGACACCTCCTGAGCCAGCACAGCGTGGAGAGCTACAGCATGCTGCGCCCGTCTCCCTGTGCAGCGAGGGGGCCGTGCCCTGACAGGGGTAGGTTTTTTGTAGGGGCGTGCTTCATCGCGCCCCGCCGCCCCCATCCGGCCCCTCCATGTACAAACCCTTGTGAGGGTCCGGCACCCCGTCATTCCCGCGTTCGGAGACCTTTGCATAACCTCGTTTCGCAGGGATGCTCCAGCGGGTAGTGATGGCCAGGGGCCAGCGAGTGGTGCCCAAACGCGCTCCAGGCCCCCGGCAGCCGGCGGGCGCACTAGGCAGGGGGCGCCGCCCGGCGCCGGGACCGCCCCGCACCGGCGCGCCAGCCGGCTTCACGCGGCGTTCAGGACCAGTTGGTCTGCCTTTCGCAGGTTGTAGGCCAGCAGCTTGAACCACAGCTCCACGCCGTTGCGCGCCAGACCACGGTATCGGACCCGCTGGTACCGGTAGGTCCGCTTCAGCGTCCCAAAGACTTTCTCCACCTGCGCCCGGATGGGCCCGATCAACGCGTTGTGTCGCTGCTGCCAGGGCGGTAGTTGGCGCTGGTGCTGGTGCGCGCGGTGCATGATCCGATCCTTGATCCCCGCGGCCTTCAGGCGCTGCCGGCGCGTCTTGGACTCATAGGCCCGGTCCCCGTACACCGCGCCTTCATCCCCACACACTAACGCGTCGGCCACCTCGCTCTCGTACACCTTCGCGGGCGTCAGCACGGCCCGGCGCACCAGCAACGAGCCCTGGTCCACCCCCAGATGCATCTTGTAGCCGAAGTGCGTCCGGGCGCCCCGCCCACTGTAGGTCCAGTCGGCGTCGGGGTCGGTTGCGCTCTTGGCCCCGTTGCCCGCCGACCGTGGCGGTCGCCGCACCTGTGCTTCCATCACGGTCGCGTCCAGCAAGGCCCCTTGCTTCAGCACCAGCCCCCGCTGCTCCAACTGGTGCGTCAACTCCGCAAAGAGGCGCGCGCTCAACTCCCGCTGCGCCAAGACCCGGCGGAACCGACTGATCGTGGAGTGGTCCGGGGTGTCGTCTTGCAGCCTCAACCCCACAAAGCGGCGGAAGGAGAGGCGATCGCCCAGCGCCTCTTCCAACTGGAGGTCCGAGAGGTCATACCACTGCGCCAACAGCAACGCCTTGACCAGCAGCAACGGGGGATAACTGGGCCGGCCTTCCGGGGCAGCGTAGACCGCGGCCACCACCTTGCCGAGGCGGTCCCAATCCACCGCCGCGACGATCCGTTCGAGACGCTGGTTCTGCCCCAGGTTTGGCGGCAGCAACGCTTCGACCTCCGATGGCTGGCCCATGTCCCGATGCATCGCCCCCTCCTGCTTCCCGCACCACCCGCTACTCGTTGCCGCTTATCCTACCGGACAGGCGAGTTATGCAAAGGTCTCCTTTCGCGGGAATGACGATTGAGGGGGCGGGAATGATGGTTGAGACGCTGGGAGTGTGTGGCGTGGTTGTAGGTGGTGTCTCGGTGGGCTGGTGAGCAGGTGAGGGTGCGGGGATTGGCAGGGTTGTGGGGCAAGCCCTCCTGGCGCAGCCGGCGCTTGCCGGCCGGCAGGGCCACGGTGGCAATGGGTGCGGCACTCAGGCGGCCATGCCGCGCCGCGCGCAAGGCGGCGCGGGGTCGGTCATGACCCGGTGCCCTCGGCTGGGTGGCGGTGCCACCGTGGTTGACTAGCATGATGATGCGAGTGGGTCCCTGCCGGGCGGTTGCCCGGTGCTCCAGGAGGGACTTGCAGCTGCCAATCCCCGTCAGTGGTGCATATCGGCGGGGGTGGGGGAAAGACAACGGAGGGATATTTACATGGATGGACCGGATGCACAGGATGGGGAGGGGCAAGGCTGGCCCCCCTGTGGTCCCCCCGTTGCGACGGGGGGACGGGGCTGGCCTCACCCCCCGGCCCCCTCTCCAACATTTGGAGAGGGGGAGTAGGGTTGGCCCGTTTCCGTCGGACGGAAGGGGCAGCGGTTGGCGGGGAGGATCGGCTCTTCCACCGCTGCTTGCCAGGTCGCCGACGCCGGAGGTACTCGCGCCGGCCGAGGCTCTTCACGCATTGTAGGAACGGCCAGCGAGTGGTACAAAGACCGGGGCAGGGCATTTGGACTCGCTGCGCTAACCCCATCTTTGCGAAGCGGAGGTTTCTTTGGGAGGTTCGTCCGGCACGTACCGAAACCGGCTCATCTTCTCCGGAGTAGTCTTGCTGGGGTTACCCGGCATTGTGCTGTTCTTGTCGGGCCTGGCCCTTCATCCTCTGACCTCGACCTGCGTCTACGGAGGGGCCATTCTGGCCGGCGCGTTCGTGCTCTCCTGGGCTGCCGAGGTTGCCGAGCTAGACATCTCGGCGTCTTTGGCCATTGCGATTCTGGCCTTGCTGACGGTCCTGCCTGAGTACGCCATCGAGGCCGTGCTCGCCTGGGATGCCGGCGCTTCCTTCGACGCCGCAACGCGGGCCGCAACGGAGGAGACCCGCAGGGTGGCAGCCAATGTAACCGGTGCCAACCGGCTGCTCATTGGCTTTGGGTGGTCCGTCGTTATCCTCATCTTCTGGCTGAGACGGAGGCAAGTCCTTGACCTTCGCGGCAGATTAGGCGCGGAAATGACCTTCCTGGCGGTCGCAGTTTTCCTCACCTTCGCCATCTTCTTTCTCGAGGGGATTCACCTGCTGATGGGCGCAGTACTGATTGGCCTGTATGTGGCCTATCTGTGGGTTGGGTCGAGGAGCGGAGGGGAGGAGCCGGCGCTGACCGGGATTCCGGCTTGGCTGGGATCGTTGCCGGTGCAGTGGAGGCGAACGGCTGTCGTGCTGCTATTCACCTACGCCACGGTCGTCATACTCGTCGCCGCAGAGCCTTTTGTCGAAAGCCTTATCGAAACGGGACGGCACTGGGGGATTGATGAATTCGTCCTGATTCAGTGGATCGCACCGCTGGCATCAGAGCTTCCTGAGGTCACCGTGGCGGTCCTGTTCGCTCTGCGGGCGAATGCTGTGGCCGGACTGACCGTGCTCATCGCCTCCGAGGTCAACAAGTTCACCTTGCTGATCGGCAGCATGGTCGTCATCTTCAGCCTGTCGGCGGGGGAGATCCTCACTTTCCCGCTGGATACCAGGCAGGCCGTGGAGTTCCTGCTGACCGCGGCGGTTGCCCTGTTCGGACTTGTATTGATTGCCAGGCGAACCTTGGACTGGCGCGCTGGCGTGGTATTGCTGGCGCTGTTCGTCGCCCACCTATTCTTCCCCAAGGCCGAACAGCGCCTGTGGTTTACCTACGCCTATCTCGGCCTGGCGGGAGCGCTGATCATCCTGGACTGGCGCCGGGTCACGTTCCTGTTCCGGGAAGGGGATTGAACCCACCGGCAGGCATTCGCAAACTCGTGCTGCGCTGCCTACGGGGGGGGCGGCCTCACCCCCTGGCCCCCTCTCCATCGCAGAGCGATAGAGAGGGGGTGTGGATTCCCGCTTTCGCGGGAATGACGAGAGGCAGGGCGCGGTGGACGGGGGCTGGCCCCCCTATGGTCCCCCCGCTGCGGCGGGGGGACCATAGGGGGGCGCACTTAGTGGGGTGGGTCGGTGGGGTCCCAGGTGAAGTCGTCGAGGGGGTAGATGGGGCGGCCGATGCGTTGCCAGTTGAAGCGGTGGAGGTTGGGGCTGCTCACGCCGGGTGTGTCGAGCAGGATGATGTCCTGGGCGAACGGGCCGTAGGCGGCGCGGAAGAGGTTGGGTGACTTGACGACGACGATGCGCGCGGTGGCCGGCTCCAGGCCGGCCGCGCGATAGATTTCGGGGTCGCTGGTGGGGATGGTGCGGCTCATGAGCAGCAGCCGGATGGCGCCGATGGCGAGGACGGCGGTCGGTCCGGCGTCCATGGCCATGCCGGTGTAGGCGGGGCCTTTGCGTAACACGCGGCCGTCGGTCAGACGCTCGATGCGCCCGGTGACCGCGACCGACGGGCTGTGCGCCGGGTCGAGGGTCCCGCCTACTGACAGGGTGATAGTCTCGCCGGCACCGGCCGCGTGGGCCGCTGCGGCTGCCGGCGGGTCCACGAGCGGCACTAGACAGAGGCCCGTGTCGCTCGTGCCGGCCTCCGTCTGGCCGCAGCCGGCGTCGAGGAGGGCCTGCAAGACGGCGACGGAGTCGCCCGGCGAGCCGGCGGAGGTGGCGTCGGCCGAGTCTACGAGGAGCACCGGACCGCGCTCCGCTGCCAACGCGCGCTGCACGGCTGCGTCGGGGGCGACGAGCGGCACATCGAATGCCTTGCGTCGCTGCCAGAACTGGCGGGCCAGCCGCCGGGCGTGTGCGTGGGCCTCGTCAGGCTCCGTGCCGACGACGACGATGCTGCCCCCGGCCTCCGGGAGGTCAAGCCACGGCTGCATCCCGAACACGGAGACGGCGAGCGCAGCGCCCTCGGCTTCCAGCCAATCGGCCTCGGCGCGTACCTCGTGCATGGGTCCGTGCGTGGTCTGCATCGTCTCGGCCGGCACGATGAGCGGGACTTTCTGTACGACGGTGCGCGGGTGCGGGCCGCCTTGGGCCGCGGCCAGCGCCGGCGCCGCCGCCCGCTCGCCGGTGCGTCGCTGATCCACGTGCGGATAGGTGCGGTAGCCGACGAGCACGTCTGCTGCCGAGGCCATGCGTGCGGTGACGTTGGCGTGCAGGTCGAGCGAGGCGGCGATGGGGACCGCCGGCCCGACAATGTCGCGCACGGCCGACAAGACGGCGCCTTCGGGGTCGTCCTCGCCTTCGGCGACCATCGCGCCGTGGAGCGCCAGCAGGACCACGTCGAGCGGCCCGGCGCGCTGTGCCTGGGCGAGGCGGTCGAGTAGCTCTTCGCGCAGGGCGACATAGGTTGCGGCCTGGACCAGTCCTGCCGGGTTGGCATCGGCCGCGAGGAGGGGGATGATCTCGGCATCCGGTATTGCGGCGCAGGAGTGCAGGAACCCGGCCACTTCGGTGTTGGTGTTGCGGAAGTAGTCGAGCAGGGCCGGGCCGCGGACGAGGGTGCCGGCCGCGAAGTCGTCAAGGGTCGTCGGCACGGGCGAAAAACTGTTCGCCTCGTACATGAAGGCGCCGATGGCGATACGCATAGCAGCTTTCTCCCTGGCCGCGCCGGTGGAGTTGGCGTATGGGCCGAGACGCGGTAGAGTGCAGGGTCGGCAGAGAGGACGGTAGAAGCCGGGCAGAGGTCTGTCAAGGCCATGGCAGTGGTCAGTAGTCAGTGGTCAGTAGTCAGTAGTCAGTAGGACCTAACCCCCGGCCCCTTCCCTCCAGGGAAGGGGAGTCTGGACGGCGACCGGTTGCCGCTGCCTGCTAGGAAAAGCGGTCCGCATGGCGACCGTTAGCCCCTTCCCTTTAGGGAGGGGGGTTGGGGGTAGGTATGAAGGAGAGAGGATGATGGCGACCGTAGCGGAGACGGCGGCTCCTGAGCGCGGGACGAGGACGGCGGCGGACCACTTTCGGGCGGCGGAGCGGGTGCTGGTGGGTGGCGTGTCGGGGTCGGCGCGGGTCAATCCGGCGCTGGACCATCCCCTGCTGGCCGCCGGCGGCGACGGGGCGCGGCTGATTGCGACCGATGGACGGCGGTATCTCGACTTCCATACGGGGTATGGGGCGACCATCTTGGGTCACAACCACCCGGCGGTGCGGGCGGCCATCGAGCAGGCGCTGGACATGGGGGTGGTGCTCGGCCCGGAGACCGTCTACCAGCAACGGCTGGCGGCGCGGCTGGTCGAGCTGATCCCGTGCGCCGAACAGGTGCGGTTTGCCAACTCCGGGTCGGAGGCGACGATGGCTGCGGTGCGGCTGGCCCGCGCCCACACCGGCCGCGCCAAGCTGCTGAAGTTCGAGGGGCACTTTCACGGGCTGCATGAGCACGTGCTCTACAGCACGCACCCGCCGGCCCGCCCGCCGGCACCGGGTCAAATGCTCACGCCGACTATCGATTCGGGTGGCATCCCGGAGGCGTTTGCCGATCTGGTGGTGGTGGTGCCGTGGAACGACCTGGCGGCCGTCGAGCGAGCCTTTGCCGAGCATGGTGATGACCTAGCAGCGGTCATCATGGAGCCGATCAACTACAACGCCGGGTGCCTGGTTGCGGATGGCGACTATCTGCGGGCGGTGCGTAGGATTACGGCCGCGCACGGCACGGTGCTGATCTTCGACGAGGTGCTATCCGGCTTCCGGACCGGGGTCTCGTGTGGGCAGGGGTACTATGGCGTGACGCCGGACGTGGCGCTGCTGGGCAAGGCGGTCGCCAACGGGGTGCCGCTGGCGGTGATCGCCGGGCGGCGGGCGATCATGGAGACGTTGAGTCCGCTCGGCTCGGCGGCGCATAGCGGCACCTACTCCGGGCATCTGTTTGGCGTGCTGGCGGCTCTGGCGACCTTGGACGTGCTGACGGCGCCCGACTTCTACGACGGACCAACCGGAATCGTGGCGCACGCCGAGCGCTTTTACGGCGGGTTGTACGACATTTTCGCGCGTCATGGCATTCCCTGCCGCGTGCAGGGCTTGGGGCCGCGCTTTGGTCTCTATTTCGGCCTCGATCCGGACCGGCCGGTCAATGTGTATCAGGACATCGTTGGACACGACTCGGCCTTGCTGAAGCGGTTTGTGCGGGCGTGCTTTAGGCAGGGGGTGTACTTCCACACCTACGACGTGGTGGTCGGACACCACGGTTTCTCGGCCGCGCACGGCTCGGCCGGGCTGGATGAGGCGCTGGGGCGGATTGACGCGGCGTGTGGGGGGGTGTGAGGGGTGGACAGTGGGCTGGCCCCCACCCTGGCCCTCCCCCGTCCCGACGGGGGAGGGAATAGAACGTCCCCCCGTTGCGACGGGGGAGGGAAGGCGCCGCCCTCCCGCTGCCAGCGGCAAGCAATCGCTGTCCCCCTGCCGGAGCGGGGGGACCATAGGGGGGCTGGCCCCCTCCCTGGCCCTCCCCCGTCCCGACGGGGGAGGGAATAGACTGTCCCCCCGTTGCGACGGGGGAGGGAAGGCGCCGCCCTCCGGCCACAGCGGTACCAGCGGCCTCGTCCCCCTGCCGGAGCGGGGGGGCCATAGGGGGGCCGGTGACTCCCTACGCCGTCTCAGCCCATGCCGTGGACGCGGTCGGGGCGAATCTTGTAGATGACGCGGGTGACGCCGGGGGGGACGGTGTAGTTGTCGCTGCCGGAGTAGCGCTTGGCGAGGGCGGCGCCGTGCGCGACGGCGCCCTCGCTGGTGATCTCCGTGACCGGACCGCGGATGGACAGATAGCGGCCCGTGTTGTCCGGGTCAATCATGCAGATGGCTACGCGCGGGCGGGCGCGCATGTTGAGGTCTTTTTGCCGGCCCTGGGCCGAGTTGACCCAGACGTGCTCGCCGTCGTAGCTGGCCCACAGGGGCGTGACTTGCGGCGAGCCGTCGGGCATGAGGGTGGCGAGGAAGCCCAGGCTCGGCTTCTCGAAGAGATCGAGATACTGCTCCGGTATCGGCTGTGCTTTCTGCTCTGCTGCCATAGATGCCTCCTGTAGGTTGGGTCTAGGATGGACCTAACCCCCGGCCCCTTCCCTCCAGGGAAGGGGAGTCGGCGGGGTGCCTGGCCGCCGCTTCCTGTCAGTATAGGCGGTCAACACGGCGACCTGTAGCCTCTTCCCTTTAGGGAGGGGGGACATGGGGGGCTGGCCCCCTCCCTGGCCCTCCCCCGTCCCGACGGGGGAGGGAACGAGCCGCCTGCCTCCCGTTACTCCCCCGTCCCGACGGGGGAGGGGATGCGCCGCCTGCCTGCCGTTACTCGTTGTCTAGGAACGCGCGGGGATCAAGCGGTGTCTGCATGAGTCTCTACGAAAACGGTGAATCATCGGTCAGTATCTTGCGTATGTGCTGGGGCTGCTGTGCTTGCCAGCGCCCTAGCGCATCGCCATCGAGATACGGCTGGACTTCCGGGGTGAGTTGCGGCGGGAGCAATTCCGCAAGCTCTCTGACCGCCGTGCTCATACCTGCTCCCTTATCTCATCTTCCGCGAGCAGCTGCTCCAGGGCATCCGACAAGTTCCAGATTGGGGCATCATTGCCATCCTCAAGTATCTGGACAACATGCGGGACTCCTGCCGCTGCCAACCCGTTAGCTATAGCCATCATACGATTGGGATTCGCCACGACCTCGACATTTCCCTCGACAGCAATTGCGACCAACATCACTACCTGAACACGCCAGCTATCACTATCAAAAATAAAACCGTACATAAGTTCGCGCGTCTGCTGACTGGTGAGATCAATAGGCTTGAGTTTCTTCCGAACGGCGATTGAGAGGCCGGCGAACCACAGGTCTACCCTGCGTGGGAATGGCCTGTTGTCGACGCTGGATGCGCCGGGCGACTGCGATACACTATCTAGCTCACGAGCGATAGTCGCATCGACACTGGATGTCTGGCAGTATTGCTGATAGGAGTCTGACTGATCGACTGGATATGCCAACCGGATTCTGGAAAAAGGATTGGGTTGCATCACAGCATACTCCCCAAAGTAGCTGTCTCTATGCTATCAACTGGGTCAAGATACCGCTGGCAGAGGTTACATTCTGTGCGATGATTGCACTCACAGCGCAGTATCGTTCCTATGGACACCTGCGGGTCATTCTTGAGCATCGTTGGATAGTGCGCTGGGTTGGTCAGCGTGATGACTCGTCCGGCCGCAGCGTCTAGTATCTCCTCGCAGTCGGCGATCTCGGAGCGGGTCAAGAACAGGACCAACTGCGAACTTTCGCGGATGGCGGTCCGGAGCACCGACCGCTTGACGTAGCCGCTCATCATCCCCAGCGGCGTATCAATGACGTTGGGCGCCTCCACTTCACTTATTTTCGTCAGCGCGAGGATAAAGGCCAAGGTCAGCGCACGACGGGAAGCGCCGTTGAGATCGCGGTCCGGATTGAGCGTCTTGTCCTCCGGCCCGTAGACCAGAATATCGAATTCTGGGTTGATTTCGGCTCTTTGGATGATTGCTCCCTGTTCCGGGTCGGAGCCGATCATCTCTAGGAAGAAGGTGTTCATTAGAGCGCTCACCTTCGCTAACTCCTCGTTCGTGATGCGGTCATAGGAATTCTTGAGTACGCTCTCTATGTCTTGGATAACGTTCAAATCGGCAAGAATACGAGCACCCTTCTCCTGCTCACGGAGCAATTTACCACGTTGCCTCGTGAGATTGCGTGCCTCCTCCCGCAGGGTGTCCAATCGTGTTTCGTTTCGTACTTGGCGGTCACGAGAACGATCACGCTGGCGTTCATAGTCCCGGAGGGTGTCGCGTAATCCCGGAATATCGTTATCCGGGAGTTCCTCAATCTGTACGTCGAGGGAGCGAAGCTGACTCGCTAGTGCCTCCCGGTTCTGCCCCAATTCGCCGCGTCGAGCCGCGACTCTCTTATACTCGCTGGACCAACTCCCTTCCTCGGTGACTTGGTTCAGTTGAAGCTGGGCAGCGGCGTAGTAGAGCTCAGTGAGGCTGCCTTGCAACTCATCAGGTTTTCGGCTCTGCTCAATCAGATGCTCGATATGCTCTCGGCGGCGCTTCCCATGCGGGTCCTGCCCGGCAAGCGATTCTCCGCAGATGCAGGTAGTGGCGTTCAAGCGTTCTTCGAGAATGGGGACCGCTGCCTTGGGAAACTTCCCTTGCTGGCGCAGATCGTTGAGCTTACCGATGGAATCCCTCAAGATTGGTGCCAGTAAGTCACGTGACAGTGCGAGACTTCGGAATAACTGTGCATGCATGCTTGCGGACTTTTCTATCTGGGTGTCGGTCTGCTTCAACCGATTTGCAACTGTTTGGTATTCTCGCTGCAGTTGCGCCTTATCACCTTTCACAAGAGCATCTTCAATGTTCTTTCGGATCTCATCGACCTTCCCACTGAACGTACTGAACTGCTCCTTTGCATCCGCGGTTTCCGCTTCAAGTTTCGCCGCCTCGTCAGTAATCTCGTCAAGGCGAGAGGTCACTATCTCAAGCTCATTTCCTGATCCAATCTTCTTTGCCTCTCGGTTAGCATCACGGCTGGCTCGCCGAACGTGATGAAGAGATTGCTCAATGACATCCAGTCCAAGCAGCGACCGGATAGCCCTTTGCACCCGATCCCGCTTGTCTCTGGTATCGGCCTCAATGAAGCTCAGGGCACGGTCTCCGTCGGTGAAGAACACTTCCCGCAGTTCCGGCGGCAACTCCCGCTTGACTTGGGCTTCGGGGTAGCGAATCGGCCTAACGCCAGTGTCCTGCAGCTGCCACAGCTTGATGGTTGAAGAGTTGCGCTTCCAGGTACTGCCGCTCACGGACTCGTTCGCTAACCGCATGATGCGGTACGTATCGGTGCGACGACTCCTGGCCGAGACTACCTCAAAGTCTATCTCTACCGAGATGGTGATTGCCTCGCCGCCAGTAACGCTCCAGTCAATCGGATGCAACCGAAAATCCCTGCCGCGTCCCGGTAAAGCGTCGTCACCGTACAATCCCCACTGGAGCGCTGTCAGGATGGTCGTCTTACCGCTCTCGTTCTCCGCTCTGATGACCGTCAGCGGCTTACCGGGATCAGTGGAGAAGTCGATCTCCAAGTCACGTAGGAGACGGAAGTTCTCGAAACGAGCGCGTAGGATTCTCATTGCTCACGCTCCGTCCGGCGCATCCGGGGCCTCTTCCGTGTGAGTTGCCAACCAGCGCCCGGTAGCATTGCACTTATCGCTGATCTTCTGCTGAATGTTTGTTGCCTGGACCTGATGTGTCCGCTCCAGTTCGATGATCTCCGCAAGAGTCTCTTTGAGCGTCTTCCGGTATCCGACACAACGTTCTTCCGTGGCTTGCACTTCTGCGAGAATGATTTGGAGCACTTTCAGGTCGTTGAGTGGCATGGATTTGCTCCCTATAGGAATGCGGCGGACACTAGCCGGTCAATGATACCCAGTGGGCCGTCGGGCCGGCCGGCGTTGCGGGCCAAGCGTGCGAATGCCTGGACGCGCCGTAGCTCCGAGCGCACGAGGCTGCGGGCGTCGCGGTCAAGATTATCAAAATCGTGGGGCAGCGCCACAAAGTCGTGGACTTCGCTGTGCGTCTTGCCGATCTCGGCACACTTGCGGAGCAAGCGGCCGCGCCGCTGGACCCACTGCCGCTCGACCGTGGTGCTGGCGAGGATGAACGCCTTCCGCACCTGGGGGATGTTGACGCCCTCATCGAGGACGCGCTTGGCGGTTAGCACGCGCAACGTCCCTTCCTGAAAAGATCGGAGGATGCGCTCCGTTTCCTGCCGGTTGGCCGTCTCTTCGTAGGTAAGCTGGTGAAAGAGCACGCCCCGCTCGTGCAGCAGCCGGTTGACCGCTCTCAACTGCTCCGGCGCCTTGTCGGACGTATAGATAAGTGTATAGCATAGCCCGTCGGCCGTGCGCGCCTCACGGTCGAGCGCCGCTTGCAGCGCGGCGAGCTTGTTTTCGGCGGTTTCCAGCACCGCGCGGCGGTCGCGCAGCAGCTTGGTGAGGTATTCGTCCGGGTCGTCCTCGTCTTCTTGGCGCCACATGGCCCGCTTGATGCGGTCGGTGAGGTCGTACCAAGTATCCATCTCTTCCGGTGTCAGCTCGACCGGATGGACGTGGTACTCGTATTCGACCAGGCAGGTACCGATGGCTTCCTCTAGGGTGAACTCGTAGACGACCGGGCCAAAGAACGCGAACAGCGCCTCCGTGCCGGCTTGGTCATACTGGCGTACCGGGGTAGCCGAGAGGCCGAGCCGGTAGTCGAAAAAGGCCGGCGGGTCGGCGATAAAGCTGTCCCGGCCGAGGTTGTGGACTTCATCGGCAATGAGCAGCGTCGTGCAGTCGAACGCTGCGAGCGCCGCCTGGAATTGGCTGTCACAGAGGGTGTCGTGCGAGACGACGACGGCCTGCGTCCCGCCGCTATGGCGGAGCTGCCGTCGGATACGACCAAGCTCGCGGGCGCGTCCACGCCGCCCCGGCGCCGCGGTGAGGTTGACCGGGCTAATCCCGAACGGGCGAATCTCGTCGCACCATTGTTGAATCAACGGCACGTAGGGCGCGGCGACGACGATCAGGAGTGGCGCATGGTCGGCAGCGAGTCTGTGGGCGGCAAGCAGCGCCACGATGGTCTTGCCGGAGCCGGTCGCCATCTCCAGCGCACCGCGATAGCCGGCGCCACACCAGGCGTTGACGGCGTGGCCCTGGTGGGCGAATGGCCCGGTCTCGAATTGCAGGCCGGAGGGAATGCTGAAGTGGTCGGCGGGGGGATGGGGTCTTGCGAGGGTAACGGGAGCTACTGGCCGCATGTACACTGCCTGGTTGTAGTCGCTCTGGATTCCGGCCTTCGCCGGAATGACGGTCGGGGTATTGGCGCGATTGACGGTGCGGCTAGTATAGACCATCCTTCGGGGTGGGGGGGTGAGACCTAACCCCCGGCCCCTTCCCTGGCAGGGAAGGGGAGTCAGGGTAGCGGCCGGGGGGACGGTGGCATGGGCGGCCGCGATGCCGGGGGACAGCATGTTCCCTCCCCTGTGCGTCAGCACGGGGGAGGGTTAGGGAGGGGGCCAGGTGGAGGTAGGGGTGCGATGACGGATTACGATGCCATCATCATTGGTGGTGGGCATAACGGGCTGGTTGCAGCGGCGTATCTGGCGCAGGCCGGGCAGTCGGTGCTGGTGCTGGAGCGGCGCGACTTGGTGGGCGGGGCGTGTATCACGGAGGAGTTGTTTCCGGGCTATCGTGTCTCCTCTTGCGCCTACATCTGCCATCTCTTGCAGGCCAAGGTGATTGATGACTTGCGCCTGCGGGAGCACGGCTTTGCGGTCTATCAGCTCGAACCGGCGCGCATTCAGCCGTATCCCGACGGCAACGTGCTGGTGTTCTGGGACGATGTGGACCGGACGGTGGAGGGGATACGGCGCCTCTCGGCGCACGATGCGGAGGCCTATCCGCGGTGGCTGGACTTCTGGCGCCGGGCGGCCGGCCTGATTCATCCCTATTTCCTCACCGCGCCGCCCTCGCTGTCGGAGCTGTTGGCGCGGGCACGGCGGGCCGGCGACGAGGACGTGTTGGAGACGCTGCTGACCCGGAGCATGGCGGACCTCGTCCACGGCTATTTCGAGTCTCCGTGGCTCCAGGGCGCCACGATCCAGGCCCACGACGTTGGTGATTCGGCCGCGGTGGGCAGTGCGTTTTGCCAAAGCTACATCCGCTGCGACGGGTACTCCCGGCCGGAGGACTGCGGGATCGTGCGCGGCGGCATGGGTACGATCACGCAGGCCATGCTGCGATCCGCCGAGCAGTCGGGGGCTACCGTTCGGACCGGCGTGTCCGTGCGCCGGGTGCTGGTGGAGGGCGGAGCGGCGCGCGGCGTGGAACTGGCGGACGGTGAGGTGATTGCCAGCCGGGTGGTGTTGAGCAATGCCGATCCGAAACGGACATACCTGCGGCTGGTCGGCGCCGAGCACTTGGACGGCGCGTTCCGGCGGCGAGTGGCGCAACTGAAGACCCGCGCCACTTATCTGAAGTTCCACGCCGCCTTGCGCGAGCTGCCGGACTTCTCGCGCTACCTCGGCCCCGACTTCGATCCGCGCGCGCTCGCTTATATCAAGATCTGCCCCTCGGCGGACTACTTTGCCCACAGCTGGGACGATGCGCTGCACGGCCGGCCGTCGCGGTCGCCGGTGATGGAGGTGCAAATCCCGACCGTCTACGATCCGACGCTCGCGCCGCCGGGCCAGCACGTCATGTCTATCTGGGTGAGCTATGCGCCGGTACAGCCGCGTGACGGCACCTGGGACACGCTGCGGCGGCCCGTCGGCGAGCACTTGATTGATACGTTGGCGACCTATGCGCCCAACCTGCGCGAGGCCATCGTGGACTGGTCGCTGTTCACGCCCTGGGACCTGGAGCAGCGCGTCGGCCTGACCGACGGGAACATCCGCCATCTCGACATCGTGCCGAGCCAGTTCCTCAGCCAGCGCCCGCTGCCCGGCTACGCGGATTACCGCACGCCGATCCCGGGGCTGTACCTGTGCGGGGCCGGGACGCATCCTGGTGGGGAAGTGACCGGCGCTCCCGGCCACAACGCGGCGGCGGTGGTGTTAAGTGACTGGGCTGGTTGAGTGGCGGGGTGGGGACGGGCGCTGGCCCCCCTATGGTCCCCCCGCTGCGGCAGGGGGACGGGCGCAGTCGCGGTTGCAAGCGACCCTGCGGCTTGGCGTGTACCTACCCCAGTCAACGGGTTGGACAGCGCATGGATACCGAGCGATCCGGGTGGTGTGCTATAACGGGAGCGCGCGACGTGCCGGGGCGTCCCAGCGTGGCCTCGCGGAGCGTGAGATCGCAGTACGGAATATAGAGGATGACCACTGCTCGCTCGTCCGAGCACGCCGCCGTCATCGGCACCGGTGCGTGGGGCCTGACGCTGGCCATGCTGCTGGCGCGTAACGGTGTGCCGACGACGCTGTGGGCGCGTACTGCGGACGAGGCGGCGGTGCTGCGGACCACGCGCCAGCATCCCACGCGGCTGCCCGACGTGCGGCTGCCCGACGAACTGCACGTGACGGATGACCTCGCCGCGGCGGTGGCGCCGGCCGCGGTCGTGCTGGTCGTGGTGCCTTCGCAGACGATGCGCGCGAATGCCGAGCGGCTCGCGCCGCACCTCTCGCGCGAGGCGATTGTGGTCAGTGCGAGCAAGGGCATCGAGATCGAGACGAGCCGGCGCATGACGGAGGTGCTCGGCGCGGCCCTGCCGCTGATCCCGGTCGAGCGGATCGGCACGCTCTCCGGCCCCAACCTGGCTCGCGAGATCGCCGACGGCCTCCCGGCGACGACGGTGGTGGCTGCGCCCGAGGAAGCGGTTGCCATGCGGGTACAGCGCCTGCTGATGAGCGCTACCTTTCGGGTCTACACCCACACCGACGTGATTGGGGTCGAGCTGGGCGGGGTGTTGAAGAACATCGTGGCGCTGGGAGCCGGTCTCGGTGACGGTCTCGGGCTGGGCGACAATGCCAAGGCGGCGTTCATGACGCGGGGATTGGCCGAGATCGCGCGGCTCGGTGTGGCGGCCGGGGCGCAGGCGCTCACCTTTGCGGGACTGGCCGGGGTGGGCGACGTGGTAGCGACCTGTTCCAGCCGGTTGAGTCGCAATCGCCGCACCGGGGAGCAGCTGGCGCGGGGCGTCCCGCTGGCGACCATTCAAGCCCAACTCGGCGGCGTTGCGGAGGGGGTGCCGACCACCCGCGCGGCGCGGATTCTCGCGCGCCGGCTCGGCGTCGAAATGCCGATCACCGAGCTGATGTACGCGGTGCTCTTCGAGGGCAAAGACCCGCACGCTGCGAGCATGGAGCTAATGGCCCGCGACCCCAAGCACGAGTTGGAAGGGTTACGTGCTCAGGCCGCGTCGCGGTAGTCTGATCTCGCGCCCGCTGTCGCCCGTGCCTCTGAAACACAGGAGATAATCCTGGCGCTTGGCGACCCCATCCACGGACGGCGGCTCGGCATCCATACGCTGCGGTCGCTGCCTACGCCAGCGGCTTACTCCTTGCCATGCGGTAGCCGATGCGGGGCTCGGTGAAGAGGTACGTGGGCTGGTCCGCGTCGTCGCCCAGCTTGCGGCGGAGGCTACTGACCACGGTCCGCATGGGCCGCAGGTCGCCCGTGTGCTCCGCGCCCCAGACCCGCCGTAGCAGCTGGTCGTAAGTCACCACGCGCCCGGCGTTCGCCGCCAACTCCACGAGCAGCCGGTACTCAATGGCGGTCAGCTGGACCGGGCGCCCGGCGAGGGTCACGCTGCGGGCGTCGTCGAGGATGACCAGGTCTCCCAGCTGCAAGGGGGCCACCGGCTCGGCCGCCGCCCGGTGGCGCAGCGCCGCCTTGACTCTGGCCACCAGTTCCGTTGGCGAGAAGGGCTTGACCATATAGTCTACGGCGCCCCGCTCCAAGGCCTTGGCGACGATTTCATCCCGGCCGTAGGCGGACAGGAAGATGACCGGCACGTCGGCCCGATCCAGAATCTGCTGCATCAGGGCGATCCCGTCGGTCCCGGGCAGGACCAGATCCAGCAAGGCCAAGTGAGGCGCTTCGTCTGCCACCAAGCGCAGCACCTCCTCCGGGTTCCCGGTCACCACCGGCACATAGCCCGCCTTGGCGAGGACGTCGCGGACATACCGCAGTGCCTGCGGATCGTCCTCCACCACGAGTACGCGCAACTGGTCCTCCGCGGACTCACGCGAGGAACGAGCGGTGAGCGGAGCCGGGCCGTTGGTGACACCGGTCCCTGGCTGGTCGGCCACCGGCAGGGTGAAGGTAAACCGGGCGCCCCGGTCAGGCCCTTCACTTTCGGCCCAGATGCGGCCCCCATGGGCTTCGACTATGCCCTTGCAGATGGCCAGGCCCAGGCCCGTGTCCCCTCCCTGCTCCTCGGACTGTGCCCGGGAAAACTTGCGAAACAGGTGCGGTAGGCTCTCCGCCGGGATGCCCCGTCCCTCGTCGGCCACCGAGAGCACCACATAAGGACCCTTCCGCACGGCGGTCACCCTGATGGCGGACGACTCAGAGGAGTGGCGGGCCGCGTTGGACAGCAGGTTGCCCAGCACCTGGACGATACGCCGCCGGTCGGCCATCACGAGGGGCAGGGCCGGCTCGATGTCGATGGCGAGGTTGTTCCGGCCCCCGGCGCTGATGAAGGCGTTCCTGGCCCGGTCCACGAGCACGGGTGCTTCTGCGGGTTCGGGGCTGACTGCCAGCGTGCCCGTCTCGATGCGCGCCACGTCGAGCAGGTCGGAGACCAAGCCGTGCATGTGGTCGGCCTGGTCCTCGATGATCCGGAAGAACTGGCGGGTCACTGCGGGATCGAGGTCTGCGGCCGCCTCCAGCGCGGTGGCGGCGGAGCCCTTGATCGAGGTGAGGGGCGTGCGTAGCTCGTGGCTCACCGTGGCCAGGAACTCGGCCCGCAGCCGCTCCAGTTCTTCCACCGCCGCCATGTCCTGCATGGTCACGACAACGGACTCAACGGTCCCCTCCTCCGCAAGGATGGGAGTGGCGTTGAGTAGCACGGTGACGCTCCGACCGTCTGGCACGCGAAAAACGATCTCCTCGGCCCGCACCGTCTCACCCGTGTTCAGCGCTTCAGCCATCGAGAACTCTTCGAGGGAGATCTCCCGGCCGTCCGCACGCACGAAGGTCATTACTTCGAGGAGGTCCTCCGGCGATTGGTCGTGGGCCCGCAGGCTGTCGACGATCCGCCGGGCCTCCCGGTTGAAGGACTTGGGCAGTCCGGTCACTGCGTCGAAGACCACCACCCCCACCGGCGAGGTGTCGATCAGGGTCTCCAAGTCGGTCCTCGTCTGCCGTTCCTCCTGGTAGCGGCGGGAGTTGGCGATCACCAGCGCCGCCTGGGACGCAAACAGCACCAGGGTCTCTTCATCTTCCGGCGTGAATTCCGGGCCGGCCTCCTTCTCGCCGAGGAAGAAGTTGCCGACCCGCTCACCCTGGTGGAGGACCGGCGCCGCCAAGAAAGAGATGACGGGACTCACCGTCACGGGCGGTTGAAGCTCGGACAGTCCCAGCGACCGCAGGTGCCCGAACAGATCGGGGAGGCGCAGCGGCTTTGACAGGCGGCTCAAGTACTCGAAGACCTGCATCCCATCGGGCAACTCCCGAAGATGCTGCACCTCCTGTTCGGTCATGCCAGAGAAGAGGTGGTCCTGCAGCCGCCCCGCGTCGTCCAAGGTGAGCACGCCATAGCGGGCACCCGTCAACGACCGCGCGGAGTCGAGCACGCCTTGCAGCACGGTGTCGAAGTCGAGGCTGGCATTGATACGCAGGCTCGCCGCGCTAAGCCGCGACAGGCGGTGCCGCAGCGCCTCGACTTCTCGCCGCAGCTCGTCTTCGCGGCTCATTGCTCCCCTCGACCGCACCGGCTGCTCCACCGCGCCAACCATTACAACTATGCCATTGGGGGCGCGAAATCACAAGAACTGACGATTACTGGGTCTGCATCTCACAGTAAGATCACACACATCCGGTACAGTAGTGAGACATGGCCCGGCAGCCGAAGATCATCATCGCCATTTGGACCGGAGCGAACGGGCGCAATACGGCGCAAATCCGCGATGGGCGGGGCCGCGTGCTGATCCGCCGGATTGACTCCACCGGCGTCTGGGGTGCGCTGCGGGCGCTCTGGCGCGTGCGGTCGTACCTGGAGACGACCGATGGGTAGCACCGCCTGTCGTTTCCCTTTCTCGCCGGGGTGATGAGGTATCTGGTGTGCTGGGACCTAGCCTTGGGCGTGGTGAGTGGCGTCTTGGTGCTGTGGTAGGGGTGCGGGTCGGGGTGGCACTGGTGAACTGATGGGCAACAATCATCCGCGCGTGCGCGATCAGCGCAAGATCACGACCACGCTGCGGGTAGACGTGGGGATCGTGGAGTTGGTGAGTGCCCTGGCCAAGCATGAAGGCCGGACCATGTCGGCGCTGTACGAGGACGCGATCTTGCTGTACTTCGAGCGGCAGCTGCCGGAGCTGGTCGGGAGCAACGATCCGACGACCGAGGGTCTGCGGTTGCTGCTGGCCGCGGCAGTCTGCCGCGGACCGTTTGCCAGGGAGCGTGACGAGCTGCGGGCCTGGGTTGATGCGGCGCTGCGGCAGCGGCGCCAGGAATATCAGGGGTGAGCGACACGGGCGCGGTGGAGGATGAGGTGCAGCCTCGGCTCGCTGGCGAGGGGTTACGTCACGAGGCGCCGGAACGGTTCAGTAACGATTGGCGCCTCTAGTCGCTCGGCCACGCGGTTGCTTTCCAGGGCCACACGGATGATGGTGAAGGCCTCGTGCGCTGCTGCCACTGTGTGCGCTACGTCCGCTTCGGTATGGGCCGCGTTCAGGTAGAAAGCGTGGGGGGCGATAATGCCCCGCTTGGCCATCTCTTGGATGTAGAGCGTCAAGACTTGCTGGCGCAGCGTGGGGTCGGCGACGCGGAAGTGCAGGGTCGGGTGCCAGTCGGCCCCGGCGCATTCCCCATCAAGCCCGGTCTCGTCGAGGGCGCCATTGATCCCTGCTTTGATTAGCCGGCCGATGTGGTGGATGTGGGCAATCGCCTGGCGCTGCCGTAGCTCGCGGATGGTCGTCAGCGCCGCGGTGATACCGAGCGTATCGCTCCAGTAGGTGCTGGAGATGAACATGCGGCTGGCCGGCTCCATCACCCAACGCTGCCCGACGACCGCGCCCATCGCGTAGCCGTTGGACATCGCCTTGGCCAAGACCGTCATGTCGGGCGTGACACCGACGTACTCCTGCACGCCGCCGAGCGCGGGGCGAAAACCCGACGTTACCTCGTCGAAGATCAGCACCACCCGCTCGCGCGTAGCCAGCTCGCGCACGCTTTCCAGATACCCGGCGGGCGGGCGCTCCGAGCGCAGCGGCTCCATGATGATGGCGGCCACCTCGCCGGCGTGCTGCTGCAGGAGGCGCTCCAATGCCGGCAGGTCGCCGTAGGGGAACGGGTAGCTGGTGCCGGCCAGCCCTTGCGGTACGCCGATTGGCTCGATTCCCGGAAAGAGGTGGTCGTCGAGCCGGTCGTCCGGGGCCAGGTTGGCGGCCAGATACCAGTCGTGCCAGCCGTGGTACCCGCAGAACAGCACCTTGTCGCGTCCCGTCGTGCCGCGCGCGATGCGTACCGCGATGGTGCAGGCCTCGCCACCACCTTTGGCATAGCGCACCATCTCGGCGCTCGGGATCGTGCGGACCAACTCCTCGGCCAACTCGATCTCCCGCTCGTGGTTGAGGGTATAGATGGCGCTGGCGTCAATCCGCTCCTTGACGGCCGTGTCCACCACGTCATCGGCATAGCCCAAGACGATGGCGCCCACGGAGCTCATCCAATCGAGGAACTCGTTGCCGTCCACGTCCCAGACCCGCGCGCCCTTGGCCCGGGCCGCGTAGACGGGGCTGACGCCGTAGGCAAAGCGGGAGGGGCGCCGGCTGATGAGCTGCGTGGCGCCGGGAATGAGGTGGAGGGCCTGCTGATAGAGGTCGAGCGAGCGCTGGACACCGTGCGGGGTTCTTTGGGTGGTCATGCCTGGTGCTCCCTTCCGGTCATCGCCTTGAGCCGGCAGTGTGTTGCTTCCGCGGGAATCTCGCGGGTGGCTCCCCTATGGTCCCCCCGCGGCGGCGGCGGGATGTGGGAATGACGGGCCGGGAGGCGTGACGCCCGGCTCGCCGGTCTACCGGCCGGAGGCCGGCCCTGGCTAGAGCAGGCCGATACCGTGCAAGAAGGTCCGCAGGGCCGCCAGCTCGTCATCGGTGGCGTTTGGCGCCGGTGAGCGCCGCCAGCGCGGTGCAACGCCGTAGATTTCCAACAGGGCATGGGCCATCAGCCCGTCAAAGCCGTAGCGCACCCGGCGTGCCTCCTGCCAGAGCGGCTGCTCGTAGCGCCTGATTGTAGCCCACGCGGCGGCGCTGTCATGGCGTTGAAGCGCCTGCCAGTACGTCAGGCACGGTTTGGCATTACAGCGGATGAAGACATCCAGCCAAGCGGAGCAGCCGTGTGGCCACAGGAGATGGTGGCGCTTCATCGCGCCGCCACCGACCATCGTCCAGCGGTCGCCCCAGCGCAGCAGCACCTCGTGCGCGTAGTCCAACCCGAAGTCCTCTTTGAAGGCCAGGACGTTCGGCTCGTCCTCGATTAGCTCGCAGGTCCGCAGGGGCACGTCGCCCACCAGCATCACGCGCATCTCGGCGGCGACGGCCCGATAATAGTCGGCCAGCGTTTCGGGCGTGCCGAGCGCCCCCGGCCACGCGGCGGGCCGGACCATATACAGATCAAACCCTAGCTCGCGGACGTAGCGGCCGAACTCCAGGGCCTTGTTCAGCCCCCACATGTTGTCGCAGGCGATGGTCACGGCTCGGTGGCCTACGTGCTCGATCACCGTCCGGTGAACGGCCGCTACCTCGTCATCGGTCAGGAGCGAAATGAGACTATCGCCCCAAGTCAGCATGATGACGTTGCCACCGTTGGCGAGGGTGTAGTCAATCGCGGACCGGATCCCGTGGTGGTCCAACTCGCCGTCGCGCGTGAAGATCGTCGGCAAGGAGTTGACCGGTCCCCGCAGCCGCGCGCGGATTTCGTCGGGTGCTGGCATGGTCTTGTCACGCTCCTCTGTGCCGGTCGGATGATGGATGGTACCATGCTGCCCGCTGGCGCTGGCAGAGGCCCAGCCGGGGCGCCACGTGGCCGTAGAGTGGGAAATATAAATACCGCGTTCTTGACAAACGTACACCCGGAGCGGATACTGAAACCGGCAGTGGCAGGGTGTCGTGTCCGCTTGCGGCCTCTATCGAGGATGTGGCACTCTCTGCCGGAGGGGGCGGAATCGTGGGGGATCCAAGGTTCGGTTCATTGGTCTTGTTGGCGGCTTCTGCACCCATTAATAGTGTGCATTTAGATCACGGGGGGGGGCTGGCGGAGCCGGTCCGCCGCTGTCCTCCAGGGAAGCGGGAGCGGTGTGGCGAACGGTGGCTGGGCGCCTGGATGGCGGCTTCCGCCAGAATAACGAGGGCCTGGGCGCGATGAATCGCGCCCCTACAAGAAACCTACCCTTGTCAGGGGAGGGGGTAGGTAGGTTTTTTGTGGGGAGATGTGGGCCTACCGCCAACCTTCTTCCTCCAGCCCCAAAATCGGCCCTTGTTAGAGGGTAGGTATGACAGTAGACAACCGCACGTTCATCTGCATTGACCGGCTGGCACAGGATGTGATCAAGACAGCGGACAAACGCCCTGTTGTGTCTCAAGATTCATGGGTAGAAAGAGAAATGCTGGTTGATAGTGATGATGCGGCCGCCGGTTCGTTTCTGGATAGGGAGGCAGCTCAACTGTATTTCGAGGCTTTGGACGCGCTCGTGAGCGATCCGGCGTTCAATCACCTCACTCGTGAAGAACTAGATACGGAGCTAGCCGTGCTGGTGCATGATCTCGCGGTCAACCGGGAGACCATGCACAGCGGGCATATGCACCGCGAGCGGATAGAGCACTTCTTCGCTGCCCTCGCCGGACCGCTGGCAGCATACGAGATCGTGTTCAACGTAGAAGGGATCAAGTTCGCATCCGATCCCTTGAGCATCGGTGACGTGGTGTTTCGGGAGTTCAGTCCAGAGGTCGCAGCGCATTGGGATAGCGCAAAGATTGATGAATTTGAGGGGCCGTTCCGGGAGAGTCTCCGGAAGACGTTTGACGCCCTCGCCGGCCAGCCGGTCGGCATCGTCAGGGTCAAAGCCGGCTCTGCCGAGAAAGCGATGAGGCGTGGTCAGGGAGAATTTGACAGTGCCCTGAATATGCTGCGGCTCTGCATCGGTACTTTCCCGTGGTCGGTCGTCTACGATCAAGAGCTGCTCCAACGTCGCGGCCGGTTTTGCATCGTCAGACAACTCAACCCCGAAGCACGATTGGTGGAGTTTGATGAAAGTAGCATATTCCAAAGTATGGAACTCGATTTAGCGGGACCGTTGGATGAGTGGGCTAAGGATAGTGCGGAAAAACTCGCCCCTCTCTATGATGGAACTATCCAGGGTGAATATCGTGAGCTATTGTTGCGTGGCATAGCATGGATTGGAGGGAGTGCCGGTCGTGAGCATTATGATTATAAGGTACTTGATCTCTGTGTCGCGCTAAATATTGTGCTTACGATTGCAAGTGATCAAAGAAGACGTGAGGCTCTCGCTCTCAGATCAATGTTGCTGTCCATGGCTTTGGATAATGAACTTCTCCACCCCAAAATTATCCTTCATCTATACAGACTTTGTGGGGGTTTGATGCAAGGGTCTGCCTTGGGTGTATGCGGAAGAAGCGATTATCGCATGATTTGGTGGAAAACCGTGGATATCGTGATGGATATTATCAGATTGCATAGCATTCAAGGGCCAATTGCCCGGCCAAGCCAACTCATCAAGCTGCTAGAGTCCCGTGAGCGGCTGGAGCAGGCGGTGGGCTGGCTTGAACGCTGGCAGGATGAAGACACAAGAGCCGTGGTCGAGTATGCCAAGTCGAGGCTCCAGGAGCAGGGCGAGGGGGCGGTATGATGCGCTCGAAGCTAAAAGTCACTGCCCATGTGCTGTTGTTTCTGCTCGCGTTTGTGGTGTTCTACATCGGGCTGTTTGTCGGCTTGCAGGTCAACGCGAACGGCGGCACGCTCCTCTGGCTGGCAGCGGCGGTGATCGCCGGCCTGAATATATTGTGGATGGTGCGGTCGGAACGGAAGGGCGGGACCTAACCTGCGGTCTCTTTGGACCTAACCCCCGGCCCCTTCCCTTCAGGGAAGGGGAGTCAGGGCGGCGACGAATGGGCCTGGATTGCGGTGCGAGCGGCCAGGGCGGGCCGGGGGTAGGGGGGAGAGGGCGCTGGCGGCTGATGGAGCGGGGGTAGGGCTGGGGAAGGGGGTGATGCCCCACTCCCTGATTAAGTTGGCAACTCTCATTCCGGGAAGGGGGGCAGGGCGGCGACGGGGGGTGACGAATGGGCCTGGATTGCGGCGCAAGCCGGAATGGCGGGCCGGGGGTAGGGGGAGAGGGCGCTGGCGGCTGATGGGTAATGGAGCGGGAGACGGGATTCGAACCCGCGACAACCTGCTTGGAAGGCAGGAGCTCTACCGGACTGAGCTACCCCCGCGTGCTACACCGGTCATTATACAACATACGTCGTCCGAGGGCGCACGATGTGCCCGCACCGCACGCCAAGTCGGGCCGTGCTCACCACCAGCGCCAGAGGCGCCGGAGCCGACGCCACCAACGTCCCGGTTGTGGCTGAGAGCCGAGTAACTGCTCGCCAGTGGTGACGTGGGCATCGCCGGGCCTGATCGGCAAGCTACAGCGCGAGCAGTAGTCGGTGCGACCCCGCAACTGCTTATAGCAATAGGGGCAGAGGAACTGGTGGGCGGCGTGTGGCTCAATCATTGCCGCTAGGCACCGTCAATGTGAAACGCTGCTGTGGTCGCAGCTTCATGCTACCGGCGGCAGCACAAAGAAAGCGAGGCAGATACCATCAACCGATGATACCTGCCTCGTATTGGTCACTTAGCCGGACGAGGCGTCCCGCACGCCTCAGCGAGGCCGGACGTTCCGGGCACTCAAGCGGCACCCTGGCGGAGCCGTCAAGTGGGGGGCCTGTCCGGGGTCGCAAGCCCCTGTACCAGCGGGTACAGGGGCACTAACAATCTACTTGCCATCTCCCGAGGACCGACAACGGATACTTACGAAGCAAAACAGTCACAGTCTCGCCTCCTTCCGCTGTGGATTTGGGAGCCAGCGCTCCTCTATATCTATAATAAGAGCGGCCGGCCTCCTTGTCAAGAGGGTGTGGGCCGGCGGCCGAGGAACGGATTCCGGCAACAGTGAAAGGACCGGAACGATGCCTACCAGCGCAGCCACGGAGCGGCAACGCCACCGCTACCGTCTCCTCGCTCGCCTCGCCATCCGCGTGGGCCTGGTCGTCGTGATCTACTTCATCGTCACCTTCCTGCCCCGGCCGGCCGGCCTGAGTCTGTGGATGGGACCGTTGGCCGCGGCGGTCTTGGTGATCGCGGTGCTGATCCTGGTCGGCTCGGCGCTCTACGATACGCTGTTCTTCGACCGCTATTGGCGCGTCGTTGACAGCAAGTGAACGGCGGGCGGTAGCCGCCAGCCCTCACAGGGGTAGGGTTTTGTCTGCATCAGGATTTTCAGGATGCCAGGATGAGCAGGATGGATGCCGGCTTCCGCCGGAATGACGGGGGCACTGGCTCTAATCCTGACAAAGGTCGGTAAACGAGTGGAACACGCCAAAATCGGCACCGTAGGGGCACGGCATGCCGTGCCCCTACCCTGCTGTGGCGGGGGGACTTAGCTTGCGGCTTGCGCCGCAATGGTGGCTGGAGCGGGAGCTAGGGCTGCCGGGTGGTGCGGGCATGGCGAGCCGTCAGATGGGCCTGGCGCAGTGGCTCGGGGATCCGATAGCGGGACGTGCATTGCAGGGTCCAGGTAACGGCGGCAGCGAGATCAACGCGGTGTCCCACGGACACGTACACCGGCTGTACCCCGGTCCGCGTTCGCACGGCGGCGCCCACGGCGTCCCCCTTGTGGATCAGGGCCGCGCGGGCGCCGCGCTCCGCTGCGAGAGGACTGTGCTTTCCGACGAGGATGGATTTGGCGCAGCCAATGGCCGGGAGGTCGAGCAGCACGCCGAGGTGGCAGGCTAATCCGAAACGGCGGGGGTGTGCCAAGCCTTGGCCGTCTACCAGGAGCAGATCGGGCGCCTGGGTCAGCCGGGCCAGCGCGGCGAGGACGGCCGGCGCCTCCCGGAACGAGAGCAAGCCGGGGATATAGGGAAACTCGGCCGGGACAATGGCCTGCGCGGTCTCGACCGGCGTCAGCTCCGGGTAGCTGAGGACCGAGACAATACCTACCATCTCGCCGCTGCGCCCCGATGAGCGCGACCCCAGGGGGTGGACGTCGGCCCCGGCGACGCAGCGAACCTTCCCCAGCGCGGTGTGCCGTGTCACGCGGCTACTCAGCTCGTCCTGGATGGCGCGAGCCGCGGCCGGGGAGACATCCCAGCGGTGCAGCCGTTGGCCAGCGAGAGTGGCTGTGCCGGTGTCGCGTGGGTTCCGTGTTGGCATCGTAAGGCTCACCTCGCGCTACCCGGCCGGGGTGTTAAAGCCGTAGTTCAGGAGCCGCTCGGCGTCGCTGAAGTGACCGCGACTGCCGAGTACGACGGCCAGTAGCGAGCGGCCGCCCCGCTCTGCTCCGGCGACCAGCGTGTAGCCGGCGTCGCCGGTCCAGCCGGGCTTCACGCCGAACGCGCCGGGATAGGTGCCGAGCAAGCGATTGAGATTGGTTGGGCCAAACCAGCCGTGCTCTCGCCCCGGTTCACGGCTCACGGGGATCACCTTGCGTCGCGTGCCGACAACCTGGCGGAAGGTCGGGTTTTGGAGGGCGTAGGTCGCCAGCACGGCGAGGTCGTAGGCGGAGGCATACTGCGCGGGATCGTCCAACCCGCTCGGATTGACAAAGTGCGTGTTTTGCAAGCCCAATTTGGTCACCAAGTCGTTCATCAGGCGAATGAAGCGCGCGCGATCTCCGAACACCCCCCGTGCGATGGCTTCGGCAGCATCGTTACCCGAGTCGAGCATCAGGCCGTAGAGCAACGCTTCGAGCGTGAGGCGCTCGCCGGCCTGCAAGCCCATGACGTTCGGCTCCATCGCCGCCGCCGCCGCATCCACCTCGATAATGGTGCTCAAGTCGGCGTGCTCCAGGGCGACGATAGCGGTGGCGATTTTGATGGTGCTCGCCATCGGGCGCGGCGTGTGGTGATCTTTCACGTAGAGTACCTCGCGCCGATCCATATCCACGAGCACTGCGGCCTGGGCGTCCAGTGCCGGGATACCAGGGACGATTCCAAGCGGCGCCGTGCCGAGTGATCCGCCGGCGATCTGTGCCAGGCGATTGGCGCTATAGCGGATGCTGGGCGTCGGGACCGGTGACGCCGTGGGCACCGCCGTCGGCTGGCCGGACTGGGGCTGGGTCTCCAGGACGACCGGCGCGTCGCGGCTGCCACGCTGGGCGAGTGTAAGCTGGAAGATGGCGACCAAGGCCAGCACCAGCGGCACCAACAGCCACCATTCGGTGCGCCGACGCCGGCCGGGGAGTGGAGGAGTGGGTGTGGGGTCACCGGCCGCGTCTAGGGCCACTTCCGACGACGCAAGCCACTGCTCCCGGGCCTCCCAGTCGGCGGCGCCAGCGGAGGTATCGTCGTCGGTGCTCCGGCCCGGCGGCTGGCGGCGGCGCCGGGGGCCAAACCGGCCCGGTGAGCGGCGCTGATCGGCGCCTCGCTGCTGGTCATCCGCGCTCATGGGTGTTGATCGTTGCGGGGCCGCCGTCACAAGCTAGTGTCCCAGTCCCGCAGCTCGCCGCGGCCGGGCTAAGGATAGCACGGCGGTAGGGGGATGTATATTGTCAGAATCAGGTTTATCGGGGGTGGAGGATGGGCAGGATGGTGTGCGCCTCACCCCCGGTGCGTGGGGTGTGCTACACTGCGGCTACGATGTGGGTGCAAGTGCGTTATTTTGCTGCGGTGCGCGAGATTATCGGCGACACTGCGGCGCGTTGGGAGCTGCCGGAGGGCGCAACGGTTGGCGACCTGTGGGGGCGCCTCGCCACGGCCCATCCTCCCCTGCGGCAATTGACTTGCACGGCGGCCGTCAACCAGGAGTACGTTTCCCCGCAGACGGCGCTGGCCGATGGCGACGAGGTGGTCTTCATACCGCCGGTGAGTGGCGGTGCGCCGGGGCCGGGGAATGCTTGAGCCGGCACGATTTTGACTGATGAGAATCCGCGCTTGGTTCCTACTTCTACTTCCGTTCGCAGGACTGCTGATCTTCGCCTTCTTCGCTGTGCCCGTCTGGATACTCGCAATCTTCTTCCGCTTAGATTGCCTTGACGACCAGGCTTTCGAGCTAATGTCTCCCAATCGAGAATACGTGGCCCGGCGTGTGCGACGCAACTGTGGCGTGGGGTCCTACTCGACGCGCGTATTGCTGCGCCGGCCCATGGAGCGCAAAGCGCAGGAGGTATTTGCTCATGCTGGTAATCCAGAGGGTGTGAGAATGTATTGGCAGGATGACGGTTGGACGCTCGTCATCGAGCACCTGTGCTATGGCACCGGGAAGCAACTCTGGCAAGATATCTTGATCTTGGCCCGCAAAGTGTCACGTATCGAAGGGTATCCCCCGGCTGTTGTTCATCGTCCTAGCCCGGTCCAGGACCAGGACTGGGAAATGCAACGCATCTCACAGGTGTATTGCGGCCGACACTGACAGATCATGTGCTATAGCTCCGTGAGACAGCCAGGACAGTCAGGCACAGCACTCCGTCAAGCCGCTACGCACCACTTAGGAGGAAGCACGGATGGCACTCTGCCAGATCACTCGTGAGCCGATTGACGTTGATGCGCTCGTCGCCGCGGTGCAAGCCCCTACGGATGGGGCGTTGTGCGTGTTCTCCGGGGTCGTCCGCGCCGATCCCGGTCCCGGTGGCGAGACGGACCGGGTGCAGGTGCTCGAATACGACGCCTATCCGGAAATGGCGGAGGCCAAGCTGGCCGAGGTGGCGGCGGAGGTCGTCGCGCGGTGGCCGGAGCAGAAGATCGCGATTGCCCACCGCATCGGCCGCCTGCACGTCGGCGAGGCCTCGGTAGTTATTGCGGTAGCCTCACCGCACCGCCACGAATCGTTCGAGGCGTGCCACTACGCGATCAACCGGGTGAAGAGCACCGCACCGATCTGGAAGAAGGAAATCTACGGGTCCGGAGCGGAGTGGGTGGAGGGCGCGCTGCCCGGTGCTACCGTGGAGCAGGCCGATCACGTGGTGGCATCGGCCAGCGAGTAGGAGGCGGCTGTCGGAAGCGGCGCGTTGCTACCGACAATCCGCTGCGGAGCGGCCTCTGCCGGCCGGCCTGGCGCCGGCTGAAGCTGCCGTCTCACCCGCTCCCAGATACAGTCGCTGATCCGGCTAGGCTCCTGGTGCGCGTCCAGTACCAGCCAGCGCTCCGTATCGGCAGCGGCAAGGTCCAGGAACCCGTCGCGGACTTTGTGGTGATACTCTAGCGGACGGAGATCAAACCGAGACAGCGCGCCGCCCTCGGTTTCCACCTGCCGGCGCTTCCGCTCCAGTCCAATTGTCGGGTCGAGATCGAGCAAGACGGTCAGACCGGGGAGCAGCCCGTGCAGAAACGGCTGCATGATCTCCTTCAGGGCATTGAGGGCTATCCCGGAGCCGTAGCCTTGGTAGGCATAGGTTGAGGCCACGTAGCGATCCGTCAGAACGACCGCTCCGGCTTGGAGCGCCGGCCGCACCTTGCGGACGATGTGATCGGACCTGGACGCTGCCAGCAGTGCTACTTCCGTTGCGGCGTCTATCTCGCCTACGGCCGGGTCGAGCAGGATGCTCCGCAGGTGCTCGCCGAGTGGCGTGCCGCCCGGTTCATAGGTCTCGACCACCTCGTACCCGGCCTGCCGGAGGCGCTCGCCAAGCTGGGTAAGCTGCGTGGTCTTGCCTGATCCGTCTATGCCTTCGAACGAGATGAAGCTATCCACATGGAGTGGCTGCGGCCTGGCTCCACCTTCGTGTACCGCTACTCCACGCGCCCCGGTCTCCAACTGCATCCTCCAACCGTGATTCGCACCTCTGGCTTGGCCAGAGCATCAGCGTACCCATTACGGGTATTGCCTGCAATGTCGGTTGAAACGTACCAGTCTTTACCGAGTGTCAGCGGCAGTCTATGGGGCTAACGCCGGCCGCTGCGTGGCGACGAGATACGCACGCGGCGGTTCGGCTCCTGACCGAGACTGCGGGAGATCAGCTTGGCCCGCGCCGCCAACTCGTGCTGGAGGCGGCGGATCGAGGCGTTTTGGGGCGCCAGCTCAATCGCCTCTGCCGTCGAGAGGGTGCGCTTGATCGCCTCGTAGGTTTCCTTGAGCGCTTGCCGGCGTGGCGAGCGGGGCTGCTCGGAATCGTCTTGGAGGGCGGCGGCGAGCGACTGCTGCATTTGCGCGACCGTATTGCTGCGGAGGACGTAAATCGGCACGCCGCTGGCCCGCGCTTGCCGCACCAGGCCGGTCTGCTTGCGGAAGTGGCTCTTGAGGGTCATGAGCGCATCGGCTGCATCGAGGTCGTCCGTGAGGAGCACCGGGATGTTGAGGGCGCGGCTGGCCTGGGCCAACCGATCACGATTGATGCCGAACGGATACAGGCGCACCGGCCGCGACGGCGGCGATTCCGGCACGTCGCCATCGTCCGTGTCCCGGTCCTCGAACGTCCCGACCGTTCCGACCACTGCTCGCCAGTCGTGGTCCCGCTCCAAGTCGAGCAGATCGGGGGGGCGCTCGCGTCCGCGCGATCCGTTCGTCCGGCGGCCCCGCCAGGGACGCTGCGGCTGCTCTGCCGGCCAATCGTACTCCTCGGCAGCCGGCGTTAGCTCCTCGTAGTCGCGGGTCATCGTGCCATCGTCGTTCCACCCGCGCACCTCCACCTGGACCGGCACGTCGCGCAGCAAGGCGTCAACCGTCGCGGCGACGTCATGGTGGAGATGCACCCGCTGTCGCTGGTGCATCTCGACGAGGGCCTCGAACGTGGGGGGAGCCTTGCGTTCGAGCACCGTCTTCTGGGTGCCCCGGCGGCGTGCCTCCTCGTCACCCAGCGTCACCGGCTGGATGCCGCCGATGAGGTCGCTCAGGGTTGGGTTGACCAGGAGGTTGTCGAGGCTGTTGCCGTGAGCGGTGCCGACCAGCTGCACGCCCCGCTCGGCAATGGTGCGTGCCGCTGCCGCCTCCAGCTCGGTGCCGATCTCGTCAATGATGATGACCTCGGGCATGTGGTTTTCCACCGCCTCGATCATCACCGCGTGCTGCTGCGCCGGAGTCGGCACCTGCATCCGCCTCGCCCGGCCGATACCCGGGTGGGGAATGTCGCCATCGCCGGCGATCTCGTTGGAGGTGTCCACGACGATGACCCGCTTGCCGAGATCGTCCGCGAGCACGCGGGCCACTTCGCGGAGCATCGTGGTCTTGCCGATCCCCGGTCGTCCGAGGATGAGCAGGCTCTGGCCGGTCTCGACGATATCGCGGATGATGTCAATGGTGCCGTACACGGCGCGACCGACGCGGCAGGTCAAGCCGATAATCGTGCCCGCGCGATTGCGGATCGCGGAGATGCGGTGGAGGGTGCGTTCGATCCCGGCCCGATTGTCGCCGCCGAAGCGGCCCACGTGCTCGCGGGCATAGTCAAGATCGGCCGCACCGACTTCCTGCGTACTGAGTACGATGTCACGATCCGGGAGCCGCGCCTCGGGACACCGGCCGAGGTCCATGACCACTTCCAGCAACTCCGATACGTCGGGCAGCGCTTCTAGCGGCTGGCGAATGCGCGGCGGGAGGGCCGCCAGCAACTCCGGCAGATCGTTGGTGACGGCCACGGGGGCGGAGACCGGGCCGGCCGGCGGGTCCGGTGCGCCGTCGTGGTCGGGCAGCGCGGCACGCTCGATGTCCGGCGGATTGGGCTGCTCGGGCGGTGGCGCTGGCGCCGTGCTCATGTGGCTACCTTCTCCAAGATCGGGACCAGGCCACGCTGGAGCACCGGCACTGCGAGGCGTTTCACCACCAAGTCGGACGATGCGGTCCAGTTGAAGCCGCGCGCCTCCAGGGCGAACCGCAAGCTCGTCTGATGCTCGCGGACAGTGCAAGTGAGCACGGTGTTGCCACCACCCACTTGGGCGATGATGTAGTCGAGCAGGTCTGCGCTGAGATCGGTAGCGTCCGGGTCTACCATGACTTCGACCATGGCCGACTTATGACCATCGTGAGCAAGCTGTACCCAGGCCAAGGGTCGTTCCGCGCCGGGGACGACCCAGCCTCTGCCGCGGCGGCGCGACAGGAGCGACAACGGCAGGTCCCATTGCCGACTGCTCAACGCCTCAGCGGTCTGTACGACCGCCGGTGTGGACGCGCGATAGAGCTGCCAGAGGGGATAGGCGTCGGCCGGTCGCTGCGCGCGCAGGTCCAAGCGTGGCGGCGGCGCGCGGCCGGCCGGTGCAGTGGCGACATACGTATGCTCCGTGAGCACTTTGGCGAACCCGACCCGCCGGAAGCACTCGACCGTTGCCGAATCCTCCGGCAGGCGTGCGAAGAGTCGGGTGGTCCCTTCGGCCTCCGCCGCCTCACAGATGCCGCTGAGAAGCTGTGCCACACGGCGCTCGTCCGCGCTGGCGCCGGCCGGCGATCCGGTGCCGCCGGCCGGCGCCAGCACCAAGTACATGATCTCCCACTGGTCCGGCTCGCGGCGCAAGGTTGTCTGGGCAAAGCCGCTGACACGCCGGCCCTCCCACAGCGCGAAGGTGCGCGTGTGCGACGGCCACAGCCCGGCGACCGGGGGGTGAGAACGGAGCGCAGCCCACCAGGGAGACCAGGTACGGGGACGCCGGACCAAGGAAGAGCCATGCCGGCTCAACTCGCCGAAGCGCAAGAGGTCCTGTAGTCGAGCGGACGAGACGGTTAGCACTGCTATCCAACACGGCGGCCGGCGGAGCCGCTGGCCACCCCCCACGGCACGGGAGACGGTGGGTATACGTTCATAGCTCACGACCATTCTAGCGTTCCCGCGGCGGCCCCGGCAACAGCACCGCCGCCGCGGCCCGGCCGCTATCATTGCCCTCGTGAATCAGCCGCCGCCGGCCGCAGGGTCGCCTGCCCGGGACGCAACCCCGCCAACGGCCGTCTCCCCGGCAGCCCCCGGCTCCAAGCGGCCGGTCAGCCCTTGGCTGCTGGCCCTTACGGCCGCCCATACGCTCAACGATCTGTATGGACAGGCGCTGCCGCCGCTCTTGCCGGCCCTTCGCGCGGCGTTCGGCTTCAGCTATTTCCAGGGTGGCATCTTGGCCTTTACCGCCGGCGGTATCTCGGCGGCCCTCCAGCCGGTGGTCGGCTACGTCGCCGACCGGCGTGGCGCCCGGCGCCCGGTGCTGGCATTGGGATTTCTGCTCTATGCCCTTGGGATGCTATCCCTGAGCCTGGCCGGCAGCTATACCGGGCTGCTGCTCGCCGCGGCGGTGCTGGCGCTCGCCTCCACGACGTATCACCCGCAGGCCACGACGCTCATCGCCCACCGGTTTCCGCAGGCGCGCGGCTGGGCCTCGGGTATCCACGGCATTGGCAACAGCATCGGGTTTGCGCTCGCCCCGATCATCGTCGCGACGCTGGCCGAGCGGCTGGGCTGGCAGCAAGCCAGCTTGCTCCTGGCGCTGCCGGCGGCGTTCGGCGCCCTGTACATCTGGGTGCTGGTGCGGGAGCCGCGCGGGCGATCCGAGCCGGGTCTGCTCGCCGGGATCACCCGGCCGCTCATCCTGCTGACCGCAGTCCACGGGCTGATTGGCACGGCGGGAATCGGCATCTTCACCTGGCTACCGACCTACTTCGTCCACTTGGGCCGGAGTCTGTCCGGCGCCGGTCTGCTGACGGCGATAGCCCTGACCGCCGGCACGCCGGCCCAGCCGCTCGGGGGGGCGATCTCGGACCGTTTCGGGCGCCGGACCCTACTGGTCTGGGCCTGCTTGGTGCTGACGGTCGCCGTCATCCTGTTCGCCGCGGCGGGCAGCGACCTCTCCCCGTTCGCCGGCGGAGCACAGATCGCCGCGCTGGTGGCGTGTGCGTTTGCCGTGCAGTTCGCCACCAGTCTCACGCCACCGGTCGCGTTGGTCTACGCCGCCGAGCTGGCGCCCGGCGGGCGCAGCGGCACGGCGGTTGGCCTGATGTGGGGTGTGGGCATTGCCGTCGGCGCGCTGGCCGCCCCGCTCACCGGCATACTCATTGACGTGGCCGGCTTCACCCCCGCCTTCCTCTCAATGGCCGGCGCGGCCCTGCTCGGTGCTATCGTCGCCCGGCGCCTGCCCCGCCCCGCCGCGCGATGAGCGCTCCGTACTGGGAAGCCGCTTTACAGATGTTCACTCCCTGGTACTGTAGAATCTATAGAGTCGTTACCCTGGGCGGATTCTAACCAGCAGCTGAAGAAGCACGATGGGATCGCCAGCAGGCGAGGGGGTGCAGCAGGACCGGGCGGCGCTGGTCGCGCTCTACGAGGCGACGGGCGGTGCCCGCTGGGCGCTCAACACGAACTGGTTGAGTGCCACGCCCGTTGGCGACTGGCACGGTGTCACCACCGACGCCGACGGCCGCGTCATTAGACTAGAGCTTGACGACAATAATCTGTGGGGGATACTTCCAGCGGCATTGGGCCGCCTGGAGCGCCTTGAGCGGCTAGAACTCTCCGAGAACGGGCTGACAGGGCCGCTGCCGGCGGCGTTGGGCTGCCTGAATCGTCTCACGGAGCTGAAGCTCTGGGACAACGGCTTGACGGGGTACATACCGGCGGCGCTGGGCCAATTGAGCGAGCTGAAGCAGTTGTGGCTCTCCGAGAACAGCTTGGTGGGGCTGGTGCCAGCGCAGTTGGGCAACCTGAGCAAGCTGTTGCAGTTAGACCTCTCCGCGAACGGCCTCACGGGGTCGCTACCGGTCGAGTTGGGTAATCTGGACAGCCTGGAGGAGACGGACCTCTCCCATAATCGCCTGACCGGGCTGCTGCCGGTGGAGCTGGGTCGGTTGAGTCGGTTGAGGCAGTTGTGGCTCGCCCACAATCGCCTGACCGGGTTGCTCCCGGCGGAGTTGGGCAACCTGAGCAGCCTCGAGCAACTGGATATTTCCCACAACCGCCTGACCGGGGCGCTGCCGATGGAGTTGGGCTGCCTCAGCAACCTCAAGCGGCTGAGGCTCGCCCACAACCGCCTGGCCGGATTGTTGCCGGCGGAACTGGGCAACCTGAGCAGCCTCGAACAGCTGTGGCTGGCCAAGAACCGCTTGACGGGGCTGCTGCCGACGCAACTGGGCAACCTGAGCAACCTCAGACAGTTGTGGCTCGCCGAGAACAACCTGACAGGAGTGCTCCCGGCGGCGCTGGGCCGGTTGGCCAACCTGCGGCAGCTGGATCTCTCTGCGAACAACCTGAGGGGGGCGCTGCCGGCAGAGTGGCGCCGGCTGGACCACCTTGAGCGGCTGAGGCTCGCCGGCAACCGCCTGACGGAGCTGCGGCCGCAGGAGGACCGGGCGGCGCTGGTCGCGCTGTATTACGCGACGGACGGCGCGCACTGGGATGACAGCACGGGCTGGTTGAGCGACGCGCCACTCAGCGGTTGGTACGGCGTCAGCACTGATGCCAGAGGCCGCGTCACGGAGCTGACACTCTCCGGAAACAACCTGGCCGGGGCGCTGCCGGCGGCGCTGGGCAATCTGGGCCACCTTGAGGAGTTGGACCTCTCCGAGAACAGGCTGACCGGGGCGCTGCCGGTGGGGTGCGGCCACCTGAGCAAGCTCGAACAGTTGGATCTCGCCGGGAACAGCCTGACGGGACCGCTGCCGCAGAGTTTGACGAGGCTGAAGGCGCTGGAGTTGTTTTACTTCGACGACACGGGGCTTTGTGCGCCGCGGGACCGCGCCTTTCAGGAGTGGCTTGGGGGCATGGGCGACGTTAGTGGTGCCAACTGTTAGGAGTGCTACTGCGCGCTGACGCCGTAGGCAGAGGAGAGAGCGATGGAAGCGCCAGCAAGCGAGGCCGTGCAGCGGGACCGGGCCGCGCTGGTGGCGCTCTACGAAGCCACGGACGGCGCGAACTGGAAGCGCGACTACTATTGGCTGAGTGATTTGCCGCTCAACGAATGGCGCGGCGTCACCACCGATACCGACGGACGTGTGACGGAACTGCAACTCCACATGAACAGGCTAAGGGGGGAGCTCCCGGCGGAGTTGAACCAGTTGACCAAACTCACGGCGATGCAACTCTGGAGCAACGAGCTCACCGGGCCACTACCCGCGGCGTGGGCGTGCTTAGACAACCTTGAGGAACTGGGCCTCTCGAACAATGACCTGACGGGGCCACTGCCGGACGAGTGGCGCCAACTGCACAAGCTCAAGCGGCTGTCCCTCAACGGAAACAACCTGACTTCGTCCGGGCCACAGCAGGACCGGGACGCCCTGGTCGCGTTGTACGAGGCGACGGACGGCGAGAACTGGTGGGGCAACACGAACTGGCTGAGCAACGCGCCCCTTTGCACCTGGGCAGGCGTCGCTACCGACGCGAACGGGCGCGTCACCGAGCTTTCCTTCCCCATCAAGAATCTCCGGGGGTCGCTCCCGGGTGAGTTGGCCCAATTGGATGACCTCAGGGTGCTCTGGCTCATTGGCAACAAACTGACCGGGTCACTCCCCGCCGAGTGGAGCCGCCTGAGCAATCTCACTAGGATAGACCTCGGCGACAACAGCCTGACCGGGCCACTGCCGGCCGAGTGGAGTCAACTGAGTAATCTCAAGGAACTGCAACTCAGGAGCAACCGCTTGACCGGGCCGCTGCCGGTAGAGTGGGCCAGCCTAGGCAACCTCGAGAGGCTGATACTCGCCGGTAACAACCTGACCGGGCCACTCCCCGCGGAATGGAGCCGCCTGACTAAGCTCAGGGATCTGGAACTCGGTTCCAACAGCAGCCTGACGGGACCACTCCCCGCAGCGTGGGGGCGATTGAGCAAGCTCGTAGTGCTGTTGCTTGGTGGCAACAACTTGACCGGGCCACTCCCCGCCGAATGGGGTCGCCTGACCAAGCTCAAGCATCTACACCTCGATTCCAACAACGGCCTGACGGGACCACTGCCGTCGGAATGGGGCCGCCTCAGCGAGCTCAAGCAGCTGCGCCTCTCCGGCAATAAGCTGTCGGGGCCGCTGCCCCCTGAGTGGAGCCGCCTGAGCAAGCTCGAGGGGCTGTGGCTCACTGGCAGCAGTCTCGCCGGAACTCTGCCACAGAGTCTGACGGCGCTCACGGCGCTGAAGTGGTTTGACTTCGACGACACGGAGCTATGCGCGCCGCCCGACCACGCCTTGCAGGCGTGGCTCCACGGCATAGAAGACGTTCGTGGCGCCGACTGTGTGCCAGTGGCGATGGAGCAGCAAGACCGGGACGCGCTGATCGCACTCTACGAAGCGACGGACGGCCCAAACTGGAAGAAGAGGGAGAACTGGTTGAGCGATGCGCCACTCAGCGACTGGCACGGCGTCACCACAGACCGCAACGGCCGCGTCATGGAGCTAAACCTCTGGAGCAACAACCTCCGAGGGCCGTTCCCGGTGGAGCTGGGCCGCCTGAGCAACCTCAAGTTCGTGTGCCTCGACGGTAACCGGCTGACCGGGCCATTGCCAACATCATGGGAGGCACCGACCTACCTCCGGCGGCTATGGCTCACTGGCAACCGCTTCACGGGGCCACTCCCGGCCGAGTGGTCCGACCTAGACAACCTCACGGAACTGCATCTCGACCGTAACAGGCTGACAGGTCCACTGCCAGCAGCTTGGAGCCGCCTGAGTAAGCTCGAAGTATTAGATCTCTCCCGCAACAAGCTGAGCGGCCCGCTCCCGGCGGCATGGGGCAGCCTGAGCAACCTCGAGTACCTGTACCTCGAGAATAATGACCTGACGGGGCCACTCCCGGCCACGTGGAGCGGCCTGAAAAAGCTCTGGCAACTAAAACTCTCCAAGAATAGACTAGCGGGACCACTCCCGCTGAGTCTGATCAAGCTGACGGCGCTGGGGGTGTTCTACTTTGACGACACAGAGCTTTGTATACCTCACGATCCCGACTTTGAGGACTGGCTGCGGAAGGTAGGTGGCGTCCGAGGCTACTACTGCTAGGGGTGCTACTGCGCGCTGACGCCAGAGGCAGAGGGAGAGAGCGATGGGATTGCCAGCAAGCGAGACCGTGCAGCGGGACCGGGCCGCGCTGGTCGCGCTCTACGAGGCCACGGACGGCGCGCACTGGGATGACAGCACGGGCTGGTTGAGCGACGCGCCCCTCGGCGCCTGGTACGGCGTCACCACCGATACCGACGGCCGCGTCCTGGAGCTGTCCCTCGCCGGCAACAACCTAACCGGAGCACTGCCGGCAGAGTTGGGCCATCTGACCAACCTCCAAGTGCTGGAGCTGGCCGGCAACAGCCTGGATGGAGCACTGCCCGCCGCGTGGGACCGCCTGGAGAGCCTGGAGGTGCTGGAGTTGGCCGGCAACCACCTGAGCGGGCCACTCCCGACCGCGTGGCACCACCTGCGGCGCCTCGACGTGCTCGACCTCTCCCGCAACAGCCTGAGTGGAGTATTGCCAGCGGAATGGGGGCGGCTGGACAACCTCGGAGTACTTAATCTCTCCGATAACAGCCTGACCGGGCCACTGCCGGCGGAGTGGAGCCGGTTGGACAACCTCACAGTGCTGAACCTCGCCGACAACGGCCTGGTGGGGCTGCTGCCGGCGCAATGGGGCCAGTTGTCCAACCTGGAAGTGCTGCTGCTCTTCGGCAACAGGCTGAGTGGATCGCTGCCGGTGGAGTGGGGCGAGCTGGCCTATATCAGGGTGCTGAACCTCGCCGACAACAATCTCCAGGGCGTGCTGCCGGCGCAGTGGGGACGCCTGGGCAGTCTCGTGGGACTGGACCTCTCCGACAACAACCTGCGGGGCGTGCTGCCAGCCGAATGGGGGCAGCTGGGCCGCCTCGAAGGGCTGTGGCTGCACGGCAACAACCTGCGCGGACTGTTACCGGCCGAGTGGGGCGCGTTGGGTCGCCTGGAGTCGCTGTGGCTGCACGGCAACAATCTGGGTGGGCCGCTGCCGGCCGAGTGGGGCCACCTGAGCAGCCTCGCGTCGCTGTCCTTGCGCGGCAACAACCTGCGGGGCGTGCTGCCGGCCGAGTGGGGCCGGCTGGGCAAGCTGGAGATGCTGAACCTGCGTGGCAACAATCTACAAGGGCCGTTGCCGCCGGAGTGGGGCCAGCTGGACAGTCTCGGGATCCTCAACCTCGCCGGCAACAACGTGGCGGGGTCTTTACCCGCCGAGTGGGGCGCGCTGAACGGCCTCCGGCTGCTCAACCTCGCCCGCAACCGCCTGACCGGGCCACTGCCGGGCGAGTGGGGGCGCCTGGACAGTCTGGGGGTCCTGAACCTCGCCGACAACGGCCTGCGGGGTGCGCTGCCGGCCGAATGGAGGCAGTTGGGCAACCTTGAGCGGCTGGACCTCGCCCGCAACCGCCTGACCGGGCCACTGCCGGCGGAGTGGGGCCAGCTGAGCCGCCTCATGGAGCTAGACCTCGCACACAACAGACTGGCAGGACCGCTGCCGTCGAGTCTGACGGGGCTGCGGGCGCTGGGGAGGTTTTATTTCGACAACACTGAGCTTTGCGCGCCGCTCGATGACGCATTCCAGGGGTGGATCCAGAACATACTCAGCGTTCGTGGCGCCAACTGTGCGCCGGACGCAACGGAACAGCGGCTGGCGCAGCCGGAGCGGGCCACGATGGAAGCACCGGCGAGCGAGGCCGCCGAGCACACTGCGACGCCGGCCGAGTTGGCAGCCCTGCGAGCCGAGCTACAACGCGACATCGGCACGCTGCGGGCCGAGCTGAAGGCACTGGAGCTGCGGCTGCTCCGCCGGCTCGATGCCGGATCGTAGCCACGCCACGCCACGCCGGGCATGGGCAGCGTTACTTGCGGGCGCGCGCGCGCTCGACGGCCGTTACGATGTCGTCGCCGGTGAGGCCGTACTTGACCAGCAACTCGTCGCCGGAGCCGCTTTCGGCGTAGCGGTCGCCTACGTTCACGAACTCCAGCGGGGTTGGGCGCGCTTGCGCGAGGGCCATCGCCACCACGCTGCCCAGTCCACCGTGTGCCAGGTGCTCCTCGGCGACGACCAACGCCCCGGTCTCTTCGGCGGCGTTCAGCAGCGCGGCGGTATCGAGTGGCTTGACCGAGGCCATATCCAGCACACGCGCGGAGATGCCGCGGGCGGCGAGCTTGCGGTGGGCGTCCACCGCCGCCGCGACCATGAGGCCGTTGGCCACGATAGTCACGTGGCTGCCGTCGCGCACGCGGATGGCCTTGCCGAGCGCAAACGGGCATTCGTCCGCCGACTCGTAGACCACCGGCACGTCCCCGCGGCCCACGCGCATATAGACCGGGCCGGTGTGCTCGATAGCCGCTTGCAAGGCGAGGTGGGTTGCTACCTCGTCGGCCGGCGCGAGCACCTGCACGCCCGGCAGCGAGCAGGCCAGCGCCACGTCCTCAATCCCCATCTGCGAGGGGCCGTCCTCGCCAATGGAAATCCCGGCGTGCGACCCGACGAGCTTGACGTTCAGGCCGGGAAAGGCCACCGCCATGCGGAGTTGATCGAAGGCGTTGCACATCAGAAAGGCGGCAAAGCTCGCCGCCACCGGGATTTTGCCGGCGCCGGCCAAGCCGCCAGCGACGCCGACGAGATTCGACTCGGCGATCCCGACGTTGAAGAAACGCTCCGGGAAATCGGCAGCAAACCATTCGGTGCGCGTCGAGTTGTTGACGTCGCCGTCCACCACCACGATGCGCTCGTCGGAGCGGCCCAACGCTTGGAGCGCCCGCCCGAAGGCGTCACGGGTCGGTGTGCCTAGCCGGAGCGAGGCGGTTGGCTCAGGGGCGGCTACGGCGGTCGTCATGCTGTGTCTCCTTGGGCGGTGGTGCGGTGGCGATTGGAGGTCGGCATTCAGCGCCACTACAGGTCGCCGACCAGATTACCGGCTGCATCGAACGCCATCGGCGCCGGATCGGACAGCACCTCCACCTGCGGGTTGGCGGCGACCTCCGGCAACAGCGCCTCCGATACGGACAGGTGCTCCAGCTGGAGCGTGGAGTGGACGCGGGCGAGCCGCGGGATGTCGGCGGCGCCGGCGGTTTTCAGCGCCGCAGCCACCGCCACGCGGTCGTTGTCCAGCGTGATGGGCACGCGGCCCACGTCCGGCGCGTTAGCGGTCAGGCAGTTCATATACATCGCGTCATAGTCAATCTGCTCGACGAGGCGGCGGGTGGTGAAGTCGGCCCAGCCCACGCCGAGGGCGTTCCCGTGCGACTCCGGCGTGATGTCGCGGACAAAGATGCGGCGATAGTCGGGACGCCGCTCGCCGCCCAGCCGGCGCCAGAGGCCGATGACGTTGGGGTCCATCCCGCTGCCAGAGATGTTCTTGCCGAGCCAATCCACGATCAGCACGTCGAGGTCGTCAAAGGGAATGCGCGGCAGCAACTCCTTGGCTGTGACCAGCAGCTCGCGGTCGGTGTCGTGGATTCGCTCCGGCGGCGTGCCGACGATGCGGTAGGGTTGCTCGTAGCTGTTCTCGACGATGGCCAACCCCATCGCCACCGGTGCGGCCTCGATAGCGACGGCGGCCACCGCCGGGATGTGCTCGGCCAGGCCGCGGGCGTGGATGGCTTCGGCGCCGCGCTGCTTGCCTAGCCCGATGGCGAGCATCTTGCATAGCCCGCTCTCGATGGAGGCGCGAAAACCGGTGTGCGGCTTGACACGGCCGGCAACCACAATGGCGTCCGCCTGGGCCGCATAGCGATCCATATAGACCGGCACACCCTGCGGCGTGGTCCCGAGCTGCACTACCTCCATCGTGGCCCGGATCGGGGCACCGACGGTGGCCTCGGTGATGCCGTAGCCGGCGAGGACCGACCGTTGGCCTTCAGCGGTCGCGCCGCCGTGACTGCCCATCGCCGGGACGACAAACGGCCCGGCGCCTAGACCGCGCAGGCTGCTCACCAGCGCGGCCAGGATCGTCGGGATGCAGGCGATGCCCCGGCTGCCGGCCGTGATCGCGACCTGCGCGCCCGGCTGTAAGCGGGTCGCAACCCCGCTTTCCAAGACGGCCGCGTGGACCGCCGCCGGCACGTCGTCAATGGCCTCGGCCGGAAAACGCTGTCGTATACGGGCGAGCCGCGGCATCTCCATAGAGTCTCTCCAGGCACGGCGGGCTGGTGTCCCGCGCATTATAGCGGTCAGCCGTCAGCTATCAGCTATCAGCCCTCCGCTGCGAGATTTAACTACATCTTTACGCCAAGCCGAACGGGTGTTTACAAGGAGACGGCAGACTAATTGATGTAGCGGGCAACGGCCAACGTCGGCCGAATGGGAACGCACCCAGCCCGCTAACAAACACCCGATGAGGAGGTACGGAACCATGGTCAAGATCAATCGTCGTATCGCTGCACTGACGGGCGTAGGCGTAGCGGGACTTGGAGGCGTCGCCGTGCTGGCGACGCCAGCGCTGGCACACGGTGGCAACGGCGAGAACCGCAACGCTTACTTGGATCGTCTGGCTGCGGCGCTCGGCATCGAGCGCTCTCAGCTCGACACCGCCATCCAATCGGCCCGCGATCAGGCACAGGCGGATGGCATCGGTCGGCGCGGTGGCAAGGGCTTCGGCGGTCGCGGTGGGAAGCATGGACGTGGTGGGAAGCGCGGGCGCGGATGGCACGGCCCCAAATCGGCGCTCGCTGGCAAGATGTCGGAGTTGACGGAGGCGGTGAACGGAGCCACGGCCACGGCGCTCGGCTACGAGGACGTGGCCGCGCTCCGGGAGGCTGCTCGCGGCAAGTTCCTGTTCGATCTGGCTGCCGAGAAGAACGTCACCATCGAGCAGCTCGAACAGGCGCGGCGCACGGCGGCGCAGCCGATCCTCGACGGGCTGGTCAACGACGAGACGCTCACCCGCGAACAGGCCGATCAGATACTGGAGCGGGTCGTCAAGGTACGTGAGCCATCCGCAATGGAGCGCGCCCACATCGCCGTGGGCCAAGCGATGCGCGAAGCCACCGCCACCCAGCTCGGCTACGACAGCACCGAGGCGCTGGCCGAGGCCATGAAGGAGAAGAGCCTCGCGGCACTGGCCGTAGAAAAGGGTGTGACGCCCGACGACTTGCAGACCGCCCAGCAGGCGGCGGCGGAGACGACGCTCGACAATCTGGTGAGCGCCGGCACGATCACCCGCGAGGAAGCCGACTCGTATCTAGCGCGGCTCGCCTGGAGCCGTGAGGGCCGGGGCCGCTCCAGGGGTGGGCGCCGTGGCGGACGTGGTGGACGCGGCGGACGCGGCTACCACGGCGGGCGTGGCCGCGGGTGGGGCCATTCCAAGCAGCGGGACAACGACCCGGCGCCGAGCGCAACCCCCGCCGCCGGCTCGACCGCCTAGCGCAGTCTTCCGCCGACCCGCACACACGCGCCAGAACGGCCCCGGTTCCACCGCCGGGGCCGTTCGCTTTTAACGCCTCACCCCCCCGGCCTCCTGCTGACAGGGGCCGGAGGGTAGCTGCGCCGGTGATATACTCATACCGTGACGCCGGACGTGGAGCGCCGGAGTCGGCGGCGGGGAGGAAGCACCGATGGCGGGTCATTCCAAATGGGCACAGATCAAACGTCAGAAGGCCGGCAACGATGCCAAGCGCGGCCAGATGTTCACCAAACTGGGTCGGGAGATCGAGATTGCCGCCCGCGATGGTGGTGGTGATCCTGCGACGAACGTCCGGCTGCGTTTTGCCATCCAGCGTGCCCGGAGCTTCAACATGCCGGCCGACAATATCGAGCGGGCCACCAAGCGCGGTATTGGCGAGACCGACGACGCCGTGCAATACGACGAGATTACCTATGAAGGGTACGCTCCCGGCGGCGCGGCCCTCTACATCGAGGTCGTGACCGACAACCGCAACCGGGCGGTGGCCGAAGTGCGGAGTGTGCTGACCCGCTCCGGTGGCAGCCTCGGCGAGTCCGGGTGCGTGGCCTGGAACTTCGACCAGCGCGGGGTGCTGATCGGGGCGCTGACCCCGGAGCAGGATGCCGACGAGCTGTCGTTGGCGGCGATTGACGCCGGTGCCCTCGACATCATGGAGGACGACGGCACGCTGGAGGTTCACACCGCACCCACGGACCTGGAGGCCGGCAAGCAGGCGCTGGAGGCCGAGGGGTTGGCGGTCAGCGAGGCCGAGGTGACGTTCATTCCCAAGAGCACGGTCAAGCTGGAGGCGCGGCAAACCGAGCAGGTGATGCGGCTGATCGAGCAGCTCGAAGAGTTCGATGACGTGCAGCGGGTCCACACCAACCTCGACATTGCCGAAGCGCCGGTCGCCGCAGCGGCTTAGGGCGTGGCGGCAACGTATCAGTGGGCAGTGGCCCCCCTATGGTCCCCCGTTGCGATGGGGGGACGGATGTATCTTGCCCCCGGCTGCGGCGGGGGACGGCGTGTTCCCTCCCCTGTCGCAACGGGGGAGGGTGAGGGTGGGGGCCAGACCACTGGACAGCGAGGCCTGGCTATCAGAACATCCGTTCCGGTAGCATGAAGACGATGAACGTGGAGCCGGCAGCGGCCGTTGTCTCCCCCGGTGAGGCCGACGACGAGCAGATCACCGTGCTCGGCATAGACCCCGGGACGGCCAGGATGGGCTATGGTGTCGTCCGCGGTGACGTGGAGTATGAGTTGCTGGATTTCGGCTGCTTGACCACCACCGCCGACCAGCCGCCGGAGCAGCGCCTGCTCACCTTGTACCGGGGCTTGCTCACGCTCGTCGAGCGGCACCAACCGCAGGTCGTCGCGGTGGAACGCCTGTTTTTCAGTCGCAACGTGAAGACGGCGCTCGCCGTCGGGCAGGCTCGCGGGGTGGCGCTGCTCGCCGCGGCCAGCAACGCGGTCCCGGTCGCGGAATACACGCCGCTGGAAGTCAAGCAGGCCGTGACGGGCTTTGGGCGTGCCGACAAGGACCAGGTCCAGCGGATGGTGCAGGCCCTGTTCCGGCTGCCGGCGCCGCCCCGCCCGGACGACGCGGCCGACGCGCTCGCGGTCGCCGTCTGTCACCTGCACGCGGCGCCCGCCCGGCGCTGGGGGCTGCGGTAGTGATTGACTCTGTCCGCGGGACGCTGGAGCGCATCGGGCCGGACTTTGCCGTCGTACACGTCGGCGGGGTCGGTTTGCGGGTGTACGTTCCGGCCGGCACGCTCGCGGCGCTGCCGGCGACCGGCGGCACCGTGCGTCTGCACACCTACCTCTATGTGCGCGAGGAGGTCCTCGCCCTCTACGGATTCGCGGAAACCGGCGAACTGGCCCTGTTCGAGCTGCTACTGACGGTCAGCGGCGTCGGGCCACGCCTCGCCCTGGCTATCCTTTCGACGGCGCCGCCGGAGCGGCTGGCCCAGGAGATCGCCAACGGCGAGGATACGCTGCTGCTGCGCGTGCCCGGCGTGGGGCGCCGGACGGCCGCTCGGCTCATTCTGGAGTTGAAGAACAAGGTGGACGCGGTACCATTGCCGGTAGGACCGGACGAGGGTGAGCTACTGGAAGCCTTGGCCGCGCTGGGGTACTCTGCGGTCGAGGCGCAGATGGCCGTGCGGGCGCTCCCGCGCGACGACTCGCTGACGCAAGAGGAGCGGCTGCGTCTGGCCTTGGCCGAGCTAGCGCCGCAAAGTGACTGACCGGCGACAACCACCGGCGAGGCGCTGACTGCGGGCAGACCATGAGCGAGCGTATTATCGGGCCGGACGCGCAGGCGGGGGATGCGGCGCTGGACCTCAGTCTGCGCCCGCGGCGGTTGGACGACGACGAGTTCGTCAACCAAGCACGAGTGAAGGAGCAGCTCCGTATCGCCATCGAGGCGGCACGCCAGCGTGAGGAGGCGCTCGATCACGTCCTCCTGCACGGGGCAGCGGGCCTCGGCAAAACCACGCTCGCCAACATCATCGCCAACGAGCTGGGCGTGCGGATCAGGACCACCGCCGGACCGGCCATCGAGCGGCAAGGCGACTTGGCCGCTATCGCGACGAATATGCGCCGCGGCGACGTGTTCTTCATTGACGAGATTCACCGCCTCAATCGGATCGTCGAGGAAGTGCTGTACCCGGTCATGGAGGACTTTACACTCGACGTGGTGATCGGGAAGGGACCGGCGGCGAAGACGATGCGGCTGCCGCTGCCGCCGTTCACGATCATCGGCGCCACTACCCGCGTCTCGCTGCTGACGGCGCCGCTGCGAGATCGTTTCGGGCTGGTGTTCCGGCTGGACTTCTACGACGAGGCGGCGATGGCACAGATCGTCACCCGCTCGGCCGGCATCTTGGGCGTGCCGATAGCGGCCGGTGGCGCGCTGGAGATTGCCCGCCGCTCGCGCCGCACGCCGCGTGTCGCCAACCGGCTGCTCAAGCGAGTGCGCGACTACGCCCAGGTCCGCGCCGACGGCTCGATTACGGTGAGCGTGGCCCGCGATGCGCTGGAGATGCTCGAAGTTGACGCCCAGGGCCTCGATGAAGTGGATCGCCTCATCCTCCAGACCATCCTGACAAAGTTCGGCGGTGGTCCGGTGGGCCTGGACACGATTGCAGCAGCCGTCGGCGAGGAGAGCGAAACGATCCAGGACGTTTACGAGCCGTACTTGATCCAGCTCGGCTATCTGCAACCTACCCGCCAAGGCCGACTGGCGACGCCGCTGGCGGCCCGACACCTCGGATTGCCGCACCCCAACGACGGCGCCGAGGAGTCACCACAGCAAGGCTGGCTGCTGTAACCCACGACCCCGGCTGGCCCCCGTCATTGCGGCTTCCGCCGGAATGACGAGGGCCTGGGCGCGATGAATCGCGCCCCTACAAAAAACCTACCCTTGTCAGCACCCTCGCCCTCCCCCGGAGCCAAGCTCCAGGGGAGGGGACTTGCTCCCGGCACCGGCGGAGCGGGGGCTACTAGGACTAGGGAAGGGAACAGTACACCTACTACCCGATTAAGTTGGCAATCTTCATTAGGGAGGGGGTGGGAGTAGGCTCGCTGCTCACCCGTCGGGCGTGGTCAGTCTCCGAAGTGTGCGATGCTGGCCGGGAGCTGTCCGTCGGGCAGGTAGAACTCCTCGCGGACATCAACCGGCACCGGCCGGTGGGTTCGCATCGACTCGACGGCCTTCTCGAAGATCAGCGTCGGAATGCAGGCTTCCCAGGCATCCATGGGGCTGGGACCGCCGTGCAGGCACAGGTGCGCGAACATGCCCATCTCTTCATCGAAACCGTTGTGGTAGTCGTTGTGCTCGATGCCCGGCTCGTCGGTGCCTTCGAAGACGAGATTGCCGAAGCGTAGGGTAGCGGCGCTGACCCCGCCGGCGAGGACCTCGGCGTAGTGCTTCGGCAGGATGCCACCGGCGCCCACGACGCTGTAGATCGAGGTGCCGATACCGCCGTTGGCGAAGCGGATGGTGATGGTACTGGTGTTCGTGGGTACGCCCTCGTAGCCCGTGGCGGTGACCTCGACGGGCTGGGAGCGCATGACGTGCCAAATCCAGTGCAGGTTGTAGCCGGCGGCGTCGAGGATGCCGTTGCGGCCATACGGCCCTTCGGGGTCGTTCGGCCGCGCATTGTCGTAGCGGTCACTGGCGAGGCGGCAGGTGAAGAGGATGAAGTAGGGTTGGCGGATGACCTCGCGCAGTCGCTTGGTGACCGGGGAGTGCTTGAACCACCAGCCGCTCATCAGCTGCAACCCCGACTCGTGGACCGCTTGCTGGAGGCGCCGTGCTTCGTCGAGGGTCATCGCCAGCGGCTTCTCGGAGTAGACGTGCTTGCCGGCGGCCAGGGCGTCGAGGGCCAGGGCCGTGTGGGTATCGTGGGTGGAGCACAGCAGGACGGCCTCGATGGTGTCGTCGTCGAGGATGCGCTGCCAGTCGGTGGTGTAGTACGTGGCGTTGATCTCTTCGGCGCGCCGCTGGGCGGCCGCCGCGACGACATCCATCGTGGCGACGAGGCGCATTTCGGGTGTGTTGCGGATATTGGGCAGATGAGCACCGCTGATGCCGCCGCAGCCGACGAGGGCCGTGTGCAGTTGGGTTGCCATCGGTGCGCTCCTTCTCTCCCGCTACTCAGTCGGAGGCCCGGCTGATGAGCTGCTTCAACTGGGCGTAGTTGGTCCGCATCGCTTCTTCGCGCGAGCCGCTGGGCGGCCGGAAGTGGGTGGCGACGGCGAGGATGGCGTCGGAGCGGTCGGCATGAAGCTGGCGCAAGATGGCGAGGTAGTCTACGTCGCCGGTCCCGAGGGGGCGGTACTCGAAATCGAGCTGTACCCCGTTCTTGACGTGCAGGTCCTTGATATGTAGGCCGTGGATGTAGGGGCGCACGTTCCGGTAACCGGCCGTTGATACGTCGGCCTCGCCGCAGTTGAAGCAGTCCGCCGGCCCCCACATGACCTTGAGGCGCGGCGAGCCGACCCGCTCGGCCACCCGCCGGAAGTTGCCGGTGGTGTTGGTGTAGTTCCACGGCATCATGGAGAGCGACACGTCCACGTCGTAGTGCTCGGCCTGCTCCGCGACCAGGGAGAACGCCTTGTGCAGCTTCTCCATGTCCACCTCGGCGATGACCCCGCCGCGCGTGAGCCAGCGCATCGGCCAGGTGGGCTTGGCGGCGCTGTATTCGCCGGGCCAAGCAAAGGTGAACGTATTGACGGTCTTGATGCCCAGGTGGACGGCAATCTGCATCGAGCGCACGAGGTCATCGAACTCTTTGCGGAAGGCGGGATCGTCCTGCATGGTATCCAGGTCGAGGTCGGCCAGGTGAAGCTGCTTGAAGGGGGCGCCAGCCGCGATGACGTGTAGCTCCAGTCCATGCTTGGCGACACGCGCGGCCATGCGTCCGGCGTCGGCATCGCTCATCTCGGCGACGGGTGGCTCGTCGGCGATGCTGGTGAACCAGACGGAGTCGGCGCCGATCTCCTTGGCGCGAGCGAGGCCTTCGTCAAACGGCAGCCCCAACTCGGGCAGAAACATCCCTAGCTTGAAGTTGTAGTCACTCATGCGCCTGCCTTTCTCCAAATGACGTGATATGGGTGAACTCGGTTGAAGGGTACCAGGGTCGGGGCGAGTTGTCGGCAGGGGCGAGATGCAGGCTGGGGAACCGCTGGCCCCCTCCCTCACCCTCCCCCGTCCCGACAGGGGAGGGAACACGCTGCGCCCCGGCCGCCGCCACCGTCTACGCCTCGTCCCCCCGCCGCAGCGGGGGACCACAGGGGGGACAGCCAACCATGTATGCTCTGTGGCAAACGGGAGGATGGGTGAGATGAATCAGACGACTGCCGCGCTGGAGATTGCCGGTCGCCGCCAGCTGTTTATTGACGACTGGTTGGTTGCGGAGACGCACGGTGTCGCGCGGGTGCTGCACCAGCCGACCAAGTACGTGGGCAACCCGGTCATCCACCCCACGTATCCGCTGGAGCGGGCCATCACTATCTACGGCGCGATCTTGTACGACCCGGCGGAGAGCCTGTTTCGCATGTGGTACCAGGGGCATGGCCCGATTGGCTACGTCGCGTCGTATGCCACCTCGCGGGACGGCATCTTCTGGGAGAAGCCGGCGCTGGGGATCGTCGAGGTTGCCGGGGACACTGACAACAACGTGGTGCTGGACGAGGTTTGCCTGCCGAACGTGATCGAAGAGCCGCACGATCCGGACCCGGAGCGCCGTTACAAGATGCTCTATTGGGACCGCACGGTGAAGCGGGACGCCGGCATTGCCCACGTCTCGGTGGCGTTCTCGCCCGACGGCCTGCACTGGACCAGATACGCCGGCAACCCGGTGATCGGCAGGACGGGTGATACGCACAACCTGCTCGGCTGGGACGAGGCGTTGGGGCAGTACGTGGCCTATCCGCGCGCCGCCGCACGAGTGGGCAGCGGGGTGGTGCGGCTGGTTGGGCGGTCGGTGAGCGACGACTTCGTGCATTGGACGACGCCGGAGGTGGTGTTCGCGCCGGACGGCGAGGACCCACCGGGGCTGGAGATCTACGGCATGTCGGTATTCAAGCACGAGGGGCTGTACCTGGGGTTGCCATGGATGTTCCACACCTACCCGGAGGAGCCGATTATCCGTGGGGGTGGGACGATTGACGTGCAGCTGGCGGCCAGCCGCGACGGGCGGCGGTGGGAGCGCGTTGGGGACCGGCAGCCGTTCATCCCGCTGGGGCCGCCGGGCAGCGTGGATCGCGCAATGATCTTCACCGCTAAGGAGCCGGTTGTCGTGGGCGACGAGCTATGGTTCTACTACGGCGCCTACGATGGCGAGCACGGCGTCGCCGCGCGCACCGGCACGATCTGCCTAGCCAAGCTGCGGCAGGATGGGTACGTGTCGCTCGACGCGGACCAGTCAGGGGGTACGGTGCTGACCAAGCCGTTCGTCTGCGCCGGTGAGGAACTGACGATCAATGCCGACGCGCGCGGGGGCGAGGTGGCGGTGGCGGTGCTGGACGCGCAGGGCCGGGAGCGGGCGGGCTATCGCAAGATCGAATGTGCGCGGGTGGATGGCGACGCGGCACGCCAGCGCGTGACGTGGCGCGAGCGCCAGACGCTGGCGGCGCTCCAGGGGCAGCCGATCCGGCTCAAGTTCTATCTACGCTCCGCCAGCCTCTACTCGTTCAGCATTGACTAGGCGCTGGCCCCCCTATGGTCCCCCCGCTGCGGCAGGGGGACGGAGGTATTCCCTCGCCGCGGCGGGGGAGGGTCGGGGTAGGGGGCAAGACCAGCGGACCGGTTATTCCTTGCGCTTGCTGTATCCACCGATGGCGAGAATCTATACTACACTCACGGTAGCCGGTACGAGCGCAACGGCTGTCGAGGGAGCAGCGGGGAAGATGACCAAGACTACGGTCAACCGGACGGCAGATCGCAAGGCGTATGACTGCCCGATTGCGCGTGTGCCCCTCCCGGAGCACCTACGAGACATGGAGCAGAAGGGGCTGCTCAAGCGCGGGAAACAACCCTTGTCAGCCGATTTCTGGGACCTACCGCGTCCCGCGGACCCCCAGGCGGCCGTGCGCTTGACCGTCCTGCGTGAGCGAGAAGCCGGCTGGTGAACTTCTGGCTTACGCCGCACTCTCCCTCTCTACATCACGTGGAGAGCGGGCCAGAGGCGAGGCACAAGCCTCGATCAACAACCGGGCCAACTCGAACTCCGGCCCAAGCGCATCATAGGCCGCCCGATACTCCGGGTCCCGGCTCCATTGTTCGTGCAAGTCTCGTACTTTGGTCATTGCAGTGTATCCTTGTCGCGGCGGCGGGCCAGATCAAGCTGCCGGCCGGGACTCTTCCGTTTCCTCAATGACTTGCACAACAGCATCCCCGGTCTCCACATAGTTCTCGGTCTCGTCAATATCCTCCCAGGTATTTTCTTTCGTCTTGATTGTCTCGCGCTCGGCAATCCATTCTTGTGGCAAGAACGCTTTGGTGAGAGGGCCCATTTCACCTCCTAGTCCTTGCCCGCCAACATTGACCCTCCTTGTTTTATATGTAGAAGCCAAGGATAGTCTCTCTTGGACACGAGTAACCTTCACTCGCACTTTCGGACGACCGATGAACCCTAACACCTGGTTTGTATCCGGGTCTCTAATCTCTTCGGTTTCATCCACTATGTCGAAATCCATGCCGACTACGACTCCACTTTGGGAGCCTACGTTGATTGCGACTTCATGCGAGTTGAGAATACGGGCAACCTTCCCACGAATCACTTCAGCCATTATTCACACTCCCTTGCTCTCCGGTGGAAAGTTCCTTCCGCAGCTCTGCCACGTCCTCGGGCAGGATATCCGCCCACTCCTCCAGCGCATCATCTGCCGCAGCTAGTTGCTCAACCACAATCGCTCTGAGTATAGCAAGCGTCACTCGATAGTCCGCGGGTGACTCACAATCTCGTATGGCTTCCGCTACTCGACCGAGACCGGAAGAGAGGAATCGGAGCCGGCGGATTGCAGATCGCGCATGTGGTGTGATGAGTTCTCTTGCCGTATCACTAGCCGCCCGGCGACCGAAAATGAACGACCCAGCAAGACCCGTGCCTAAAGCGAAAATCTGAAAGAAAATGCTCTCCAAGTTGCTCAAGTCACGGGTAGCCGCGAGGTACAGAAAAAGAGTTGACAGCCCTACGCTGGCCAAGACGAGCATACTTGGCGCAACGGGTTCGATTTTCTTCATAGTGTGTAGTATACCATAACGACACGCGGTGTTCCATTAGAATCGGCTCGGGTATTGCGCCACACTTCACGGTTCAGCCTGGTCCGTCGTCAATAGGATGATCGCAGCGATGCGGCGGGCTGTCTTTGCAAAGTGCTGGACCTCTGCCGGAAGGAGGGGGCGGCCGAGGACGGTTAGCTCGCGGTAGGATAGCCACTTCTTGAGCACCTGGTAGCCGCCGAGCTTGTAGTCCCAGACGGCGGCCGGGACGTTGCGCCAGTAGGCGTGATCGTTGAGGTGGATGTCGAACGTGGTGGCGCCGAGGGGGCTACCGGCCCCCCTATGGTCCCCCCGTCCCGACGGGGGGACGGTCCATTCCATCCCCTGTGCCTCAGCACGGGGGAGGGTGAGGGTGGGGGCCGAAGAATTAATCAGGGCAGCCCGCTCGTCGGCGGTGTAGGCGCGCTTGACGGCGCGGCCGGCGCCGGGCATCACCGCTTGGCCGACGCCGAACCGGCCCCAGCCGGCCGTCACCGCGAAATCGTCATCGGTCATGTTGCGCCCGTCGGTGGTGGACGGCACGGCGATGGCGGCCAACCCCGGGCGCAGCGTGCCGGTCGTGACGCCTGGGACGGGGGTATCGGGGTTGAGCAACTGGGCCAGCTCCCGCCCCCGCGCTGCCGTTGCAGCGAACGCATCCGCGGCGCCGGCGGCTTCCCCGTCGGGCCAGCCGGGGAGGGGGATGCGCGGCCATTCCATCCTGAGCGCCCCGGCGTTGGTAGTGCGATAGGCCGGGTCGTGGAGCACGGCGAGGACGTGGTGAAACAGGTCTTCTACATCAGCGCCGAGACGTTGGAGGTAGCCTTCCGCAGTGCCATCCTTTACAAGGTTCGGACGGCGCTGCGATCCGCTCCCGTCGCTTCCGAGGCCGTCGTGGCGGAGCCACACGGGTACGCAGGTAGCACCACGATCCATCAAGTCAAGGCAGCCGATGTGCGAAATGACCTGCGGCGGAGACCACTCCCGGCGTGGTTTCTGCTGAGAGACTAGCCACAGGTTCCCCTTGAATACATGTGGTTTGTATTCCGGCCGGGGTCGATCAACCAGTTTCGCGCGCGTTTCCCAATAGAGCGAACGGTTATCGAACGGACGAAAGGCATAGGGTACGTAGCCGGCCTTATCCGGGCCGTCTGTCTTTTTTTTAGTTCCTTCACGGCCGGCTTTTTCTGGGGTAGCTGCCTCGTCATTAGGTTGGCCACGGCCGGTTTTATCCGGTCCGCCGGCCTTCTCATCAGGCAGGCCGCGTCTGAGTAGCGTGTCGCGCACTTCACGGGCATCGTACTCTCGCGGATTTCGCATCGCGGTCGGATAACGACGCTCAATCTCGCTGTGGCTCACATCCTTATCGAAGTAGTCCTCGATTCGCTCCTTCAATCGGTCCCGATCAATGTCAACGACGAATGGGTCCCGGCCGCTCTTGACGCCCGGATAAGACGCTGGGAACAGGTCGGGTAGCGCCGGCCAGTCGGACCAGTCCGGGCTGACGTCCGTTGGCGCGTAGGGCAAGCCGAGCGGCAGGATCGGCTTGATGCTCTCGTAGAGCGTGTCCGGCGCCGTCTCCGCCGTCTCCGTCAACGCCGCGCGCTTGGCCTCACCCCAGAGATGGCGAAAGCCGACGGTTGTGGTTGGCGTGTGGTCATCCTCACCCTTGCGTACCAGCGTCGTGATCGCGGTACCGACCTGGATACCGACCGGGTCCTCCGGCGAGGAGAAGATGCTAGGGTCCGGGGAGCCGTCGGGCGCGATCTTGCCAGTCTTGTACTTGTCGCCGTTCAGGCAATCAATGCGGATGATGTCGAACGACTCCAGATAGTGTTCCCGCATCCCGGTAAACGATAGCCCGTCCAGCCACGAGTAGTTGGAGATGAAGCAGACGATGCCTTGTCCCGTCTTCTCGGCAATACGCCGCTCGGCCATCCGAAAGAAGCGGACGTACAGGTCGTTCAACCCCTGGCCCTCCGGCCGGCGCACTTTCTTGGTCCGGCGGTAGGTTTCCGAGAGCACCCGTTCCTCGTCTATGGCCATGCCGGCAAAGCCATTGTAGGGCGGATTGCCGAGGACGACGAGGATTGGCTCTTGCTGCTTGACGTGCTCCGCGCGTTCGCGCTCTTGCTCCAACTCAGGAAACGGAATCGGATCCTCCCGCCTCGACTCCCAGCCAGTCAGGGCATTAGTGAGATAGACGCCAGCGCGCTCCGTTTCGTTCTCGGCGAGCGGCGCGTCGAGCGCCTGCATGGTCAGCCCGACTTGCAAGTGGGCGACGACGAACGGCGCGGGCATGATCTCGAAGCCGAATACCCGCTGCGTGGCGGCTCGCTTGACCTGCGCTCCCGTCAGCGCGCCCAAGCCCTGCCCCTGGAGGTTGGCGGCGATGCGGCGTAGCACCGCGGCGAGGTAGGCGCCGGTGCCGCAGCACGGGTCAAGCACGTAGACGTTCTCGCCGGCCAGCCCGTCGGCGATGCCGAGGTCGTCCTTGAGTGCCCGGTCCACGCGCGCAACCATGTAGTCCACCACCTCGGCGGGCGTGTACCAGACGCCGAGCTGTTTGCGGAGGGCCGGATCGAAGGCTTCCAGGAACGGCTCGTAGAAGTAGGGCACCGCCTCGCCCTCGTTGAAGCGGTTGAAGAACGCCTCCTGATCCACGCGGCCCAGCGCCGCCTCGGTCCATTCCAGCACCTCGACGAGGCCGAGCGAACGCAGGCGGCCGGGTTCCGACAGCTGCTGGAATAGCGCCCGTAGGACCGGGACGCGGAGATACCAGCCCGTCAAGCGCCAGTCGAACCGGTCGGTAGGTTGACGTGCCCACAGCACCCAGGCGGAGAAGACGCCATAGAAGAGCGTCTGCACCAGCGTCGAGCGGAAGAACTGCGCGCCGCGCTGGCCCTCGAAACGCACGCCAAGCGCGTCCTCCAGCGCGGACCGCACGGCCTTGAGCGAGTCCGTATCGCCGGCCTTGGCGACTCGCGCCAGCCCGTCGCGTGCATAGGAGGCGAGCAGCCAGGCCAGGTCTCGCGGCTCGGCGAGCGCCGCGCGATGCGCCAGCGCCCGGCACAGATACTCGCCGAGGCCGGCGCCGACATCCTTGGCAGAGGCGCGTGGTTTCTCCAGCCGCTGATCGAACGCCGCGGCGCTGTCGGCTAGTCGGAACGTCTCCAGCTTGGCCGGCCGGCCTTCCGCGTCCTCGCCGAGCAGCACGAAATCGCGGGTGTTCGTGACCAGCACGAGCCGATAACGCTCCCAGTAGCGGCTGACCTGACTGCTCTCTGCGGTCAGCCAGGCATCGTCGTCGGCAGCCTTGACCTCGACCACGCCGCACTCCGGCGTCTGCCCCTGGCGCGGTTGGCCCTGCCGCACCTGCCGCCCCGCGTAAAGACCGAAATCGGGATGGCCGGCGCCTTGATCGGCCAACTCGCCGACGCAGAACACTTTGGGCCGGAGGGTGCCGCCGATGGCGTTCAGCAAGTTGGCAAGCGGCCCGTAGGTGGACCGCTCCCCGGTGGCACCGCCGGACGCGCGCACCCGGCCCAGGTCGGCAAAGTAGTGCTCGACTGCCGTCTCGAGGTGTGTAGCCGTAGCCATGGTATCGGAGCATAAGTATAGCCCGCCTCACCTCCCGGCAGTGGACAAGGGGCGGCGGCGGGTTTATGCTGCGGGCGCGAATGCGGCGCCGGCTGCGGCGCTCGAAAGGGGTCTCTGCATGGCACTACGTGACGACGTTGCACATCTCGACGCGACGGCGCAGGCTGCGCTGGTGCGCCAGCGCGAGGTCCAGCCGAGCGAGTTGGTCGAGGCGGCCATCGAGCGGATCGAGCGGCTGAACCCGACGCTCAACGCCGTCATCCTGCCGATGTATGAAGAGGCGCGGGCCGCGGCGGTGAGCGAGATACCGGCCGGGCCGTTCGCGGGGGTGCCGTTCCTGCTCAAGGACTTTCTTGCGGAGTACGCCGGGGTGCGCTTTACGGAGGCGAGCGCGTTTCTGGGCGACTACGTGTCCACCGAGGACAGCGAGCTGATGCGGCGGTTCAAGCGAGCCGGGCTGCTCACGGTGGGTAAGACGAACGCGCCGGAGCTGGCGCTGGGGGCGATCACCGAGCCGGAACGGTTTGGGCCGACGCACAATCCCTGGGATACGACGCGGACGCCGGGCGGCTCCAGCGGCGGGGCGGGCGCGGCCGTGGCAGCGCGGCTGGTGCCAATCGCGCACGGCAACGACGCGGGTGGCTCGATCCGTATTCCGGCGGCCTGCTGCGGCGTGTTCGGGCTGAAGCCGACGCGGGCGCGGGTACCGCTGGGTCCGCACTACGGCGATCTGTTTAGCGGCTTGGTGGCCGAGCACGCGCTGACGATCTCCGTGCGCGACAGCGCCGCGCTGCTCGACGCGACGGCTGGCCCGCTGGTGGGCGATCCGTACTGGGCGCCACCCGCGCAGCGCCCGTTTGCCGAGGAAGTCGGCTTCGACCCGCAGCCGCTCCGCATTGGCGTGATGGAAACGGCGCCGCTGGGAACGGAGATTCACGCGGACTGCGTGGCGGCCGTCCGCGACGCGGCGGCGCTCTGCGCGGAGCTAGGCCACCACGTTGAGGAGGCGGCGCCGAGCTACGATGAACGGGGCCTGTGGCTGTCGTTTACGAAGGTGATGGCAGCCGGGTTTGCCTGGAGTATCGCGGACTTGGGCCGGCGGATGGGCCGCACGCCGACCGCGGAGGATTTCGAGCCGCTGGTGTGGGACTTTGCGGAGCGCGGTCGGCGGCTCAACGCGGCGGAGTATTTGCTCGCGCTGCAGGACCTCCAGCGGCACACGCGCGACATCGCGGAGTTCTTCAATCGCTACGACGTCTGGCTAACACCAACCTTGGGTATGCCGCCGGTGCGGACGGGCGAACTGCGCTATACGGAGGGGGACCCGTTTGCCTTGCGCCTGCGGAGCGCGGCGTTCGTGCCGTTCACCTACGTGAGCAATGGGACCGGCCAGCCGGCGATGTCGGTGCCGCTGTTCTGGAACGATGCCGGCTTGCCCATCGGCACGCACTTTGTCGGGCGGTTTGGCGATGAAGCGACCTTGTTCCGTCTCGCCGGGCAACTGGAGGCCGCGCGGCCGTGGGCGGGGCGCCGCCCGCCAATCTCGGCCTGAGTAGGCGCGGCCCTAGCGGTCGTCCACTTGCCGACGGCGTAGCTCTGCCTCAAGCTGGCGGATGCGGGCCTCGGCAGCCTCGCGTGCGGCCCGCTCGGCCCGCCGGGCGGCCCGTTCCGCCAGCCGGCCGGCCTGCTCGACGGCGGCTTGCGCTTCAGCGGCCTCGCGTGCCTCCCGCTCCGCTTCCCGCGTGTCCCATGCCTCCTGCCAGGTCTCCAAGTAGGTGTTCGTCGCCGGATCGTAGAACCGCGGCCAGCCGTCATCCCAGCACAGGCTCAACCCCAGCACCTCACTGTACCCCTTCAGGATACCGTCCGGCGCCGTGGTCAACTCGATGGGCCGGTACTCCCCGCCCACTAGCTGGTCACCAGCTAGCCGCTGCCCGTGATACTTCCCCTGCTTGGTCGGATCGAAGCGCCAGTACTCCGGGACGCCAATGTGAGCGTAGATGTCGCGCTTCCGAACGACATCCTCGCGCCCGGTGCTGGACGAGGCAATCTCCAGCACCCAATCGGGCGGCTTGCCCACTTCCCAGGGTAGGTACAGCTTGCGTGGCCGGATGGACTGAGCATCCACGCCGAAGGCCAGGTATACGTCCGGGGAGACACGCACGTTGAGGTCAGCGGGATCGTAGCAGATGATCGTGTTGGCATCGAGGAAGACATTTGGCCGGCGGTTGAAGTCGGTGACGTGGGCACGGAGGAGGCCAAAGATTTCCTGCAACTGGAGGTTTTGTTCCATCGCGTCAGGCTTCAGGACGGGTTCGTTGGGGTCGTAATCGAGGCGGGCGTAGTCAATGGTGCCCTGCTCGTGGTAGGGCAGCATGGTGGTCGTGGGGGCGGGCGGTGTGATCGCCATGGTGAGTCTCAGGGCAGCGGGTGGGTGTAGGATGATTATAGCCCACGCGCCGTATACCGCCGGACGGCGCGGCACGCTTACCCTGGTCGAGGCGAGGCAGTATCATAGGGGGCGTCCGAGGGAGGTGTGGTGACGGTGGACGGGTCATTGGAGAGTCGCGTGCGTGCTGCGACACCGCACGACGCCGACTATGTGCGTATTCACTCCGACCGGGTCACGATGATCGAGCTGGCCGACGGACGGCTCTTGCAGGTGTCGCCGGAGGGTCGGAGGCTCTCGGCGGATGGCGGCGCGACCTGGGGTGAGCCGGAGCCGATGCGGGACGCTGCCGGGCAGCCGGTGGAACGGGGGCATCCCATCCTGCTGCCCTCCGGCAGCTTGGGCCTGCTCTACTCGGACAGTCCCGACAGGAGCGCGCGCTACGGCATGGACGTATGGTTTCGCCGCTCCGACGATGAGGGGCGGACCTGGTCTGAGCCGGTCGAGGTGTCGGAGCCGTACAACAATGCCTGGATCGGCGCCGGTTATGGGCCGCCGGTCACGGTTACCAGTGCCGGTCGGATCGTAGTGGCGGCGTGGGCCGGTATTGGGAAGACCGAATCGGAACGGGCAACGGCGCTGTATGGCGACCGGTGGGCACGGACGGGGCACCACGGCTGGGAGAGCTTCTTCCGCTATAGCTGGGCCTACTATTCGGACGATGAGGGCCGGACCTGGCAGGTCAGCGAGGGCAAAGGCGTCCACGGCGGCGGGGGCGAATTATTCATCACGCTCGACTACGGTACGGGCGGCGCCCACTCGTGCGAGGAGCCGGTGGTTACGGACGTTAGCCCCGGGCACCTGCTCATGTTTCATCGCACCGGGCTGGGCCGGTTCTACCAGTCGTGGTCGGCCGACGATGGGGCCAGCTGGACCCTGCCGGAGCCGACGGCCCTCGCCAGCGCACAGGCGCCCGCGGCCTTGCGGCGCATCCCTGGCACGGACGACCTGCTGCTGATCTGGAACCAATCGTCGGCGGATGAGATTTGGCGGGGCCGTCAGCGTCATCGGCTCTCCTCCGCAGTCAGTAGGGATGGCGGAGCGACATGGGAGCATGGCCGCAACATCTTCTCCGTGGAGGACGAGGACGGCGTAACGACGCGGATCGAGGCACCGCCTATCGAGTATTACCGGGCGCTGGAGCATGCACCGCGGCAGCCGCCCGGCGATCTCGAAGGCACTTATCCGTGCCTCTCCTTCTGGCAGGATCGGGCGATTGTCACGTTCCGCTGCTTCGACCGGGCGCGGTATCTGCTCGATGCGCCCCTGCCGCAGCGACCGCACCCATTATCGGCAGCAGCGTCAGCCGGTCGCGCCGTCTGCGTCTCCGCGGGGTTGCCAATCTCGTGGTTCTACGCTTGACTGTCCGGCCCCCCTATGGCCCCCCCGCTCCGGCAGGGGGACGGTGCGTTCCCTTCCCTGTGCCTCAGCACGGGGGAGAGCTATGGTGGGTGGCAGCGATTAGGACGCAGTGAGGAGGGTCAATGGAAATCCTGCCCGGCATTCACGAGCTACGCGAGACGCTGGCGCCGGTGTTTCCCGATCCGCGCATTTGGACCTCGGTCTACCTGCTGGTCGGGGAGCAACACTGCGCGGTCGTGGATAGTGCCGTGCCGCGCTCGGCGGATAGGTTGATCCTGCCCTATCTGGACAAGGTCGGCATTCCGACCGACCGGCTGCGCTCCATCGTCAATACGCACGGGCATAACGATCACGTCGGCTCGAACGTGCGGCTGCGCGAGGTGTGCGGCGCTCAGATCATGCTGCACGAAGCCGACGCGCACTGGCTCGACGAGGGGCATATGTTCGGCGATGACCAAGTGCCGGTGCATCAGCCCGACCGCACCTTGCAAGCCGGCGACCGCATTGAGCTAGGCACGACGACGTATGAGGTGCTCTCGCTCCCCGGTCACACGGCCGGCTCACTGGGTCTCTGGGATGCGGAGGGGCGCGTGCTGTTCTGCGGCGACGGCCTGCAAGGGGAGGGAGCCGTCACGGCCGGCCTCGCCTTCTATCTCGACCCGGACGCCTATGTGGCCTCGGTCGAGCAGGCGTTGCGCTTGGGGGTAGAGCACCTCTGCACCGCCCACCCCTATGCGCCAGCGACCGCCAGCCACACGCATGGCGCCGCCGAAGTGCGGGACTTCCTAGAGCGTTCGCGGGACTTTGTCCGCAACTACGATGGTGAGATCGTGGCGACCTTGGCGGCGGCCGGGGAGCCGCAGAGCGCGATGAGGATTGCCACGACGGCCTGTGCGCGCCGTGGCCTGCCCACGTCCAACTTCATGGCCGACCGGGTCACGCAGGCACACCTAGAGCGTCTGGCGACTCAGGGTACCGTGCGGATGGTCGCAGCGGAGCCACGACCGCTCTGGCAGGTGGTCTCGTAGGGATGGGCAGCAGCGGCCTGGCCCCCACCCTCGCCCTCCCCCGTTGCGACAGGGGAGGGAACTACCATCCCCCGGCCCTGCTACCGCCGCACAAATGGTCCGCTAGGCTGCGACGGGGACGGGTAGCTCGATGGCTCGGACGAAGTCGGCGACGCGCTGCTCGTCGGCGGGGCTTGGGGAGCGGAGGGGCGCGGCCATGGTGGCGTGCTCGATCACGCCCATGACCTTGAGCGCGAGCTTGATGCTGCCGATGGAGTTCGCATTTCCTGAGCCGCCGGTTACGAGGTCCAGCAGCGGGAGCGCGGTGAACAGGCGTTCTTGCCACTGTGCAGCGGTGGCAAAGTCGCCCTGAGCCGCGGCCTCGTAGGTGGCGACGGACCAGGCCGGGGTGACATTGGCAGTGCCCGGAATCGCCCCGCAGGCTCCGAGAAGGATGCCGGCGTCAATGAGCGAGCGGGTGCCCAGGAAGAGGCGAAACGGGACATCTCGCTCGCGCAGACCGACGATGAGCGTGCGATCCCAGTCGAGGTCGTTCTGGCTGTCCTTCATGCCGACGACGGTGCCTTCCTCGGCCAGGGAGAGCACGGTCGCTACCTCTAGCTGGGTCTTGACGGTTTGCGGGATGTTGTAGACCAGCAGCGGCAGGTCCACCGCCGTTCGCACGGCGCGGAAGTGATCCAGCAACTCACCCTGGCTATTCAGGTAGTAGTAGGGTGGCGTCAGGGCGAGGGCGTCGGCGCCGGCCGCGGCAGCGCGCCGGGCATGGTCCACGGCCAGCTTGGTGCTGCAATCGCCGACGTTGGCAACCACGGGGACGCGCCCGCCGGCTGCCGCGACGCACGTCTGCACGATCTCGGCGCGTTCGCCGGCCGTAAAGCAGGGGAACTCGCCGGTTGTGCCGGCGGCCCAGAGGCCGTGTACCCCGCTGGCGAGCAGGAAGCGGCAGGCTGAGGCCAGCGAGCGGTGGTCAACCTCCCCGTCCGGGGTGAGCGGCGTGACGATAGGGGGCACGATGCCGTGCAATGCACTCGGTTCCAGCATTGCTGTCTCCTTGCTGGGTAGCGTCTTCCCCAGCCACCTGTCATTCCGGCCCCCCTATGGTCCCCCCGCTTCGCAGGGGGACGTGGAGTGCGGCGGAAGCCGCAATGACGGGGGCTGGGGGGTGTCGGCGTTGGTCATCGTATGGCTCGCTACTTCCACTTGATGGTGCAACCGACGGGCGCCGTATCGGCCACGGGCACATCGTCGCCGGCGACAACGGCCGCCAAGGCATCGCGGAAATAGGTGGATTGCACGGCACTCTCGTCCTCGTAGTTGTCGTCTATCGTGCCGTGGTACCGGAGCTGGCCCGCGGCGTCGAACAGGAAAATCTCCGGGGTGCGCTCTGCCCCGTAAGCCCGCGCCACGTCCTGGGCTTCGTCGTACAGGTACGGGTACGGCATCCCTAGCTCCTGTGACCGCTCCTGCATGTGCGCGAAGTCGTCGGTGGGGTATTGGGCGGGATCGTTGGAGCTAATCGCGCCGAACCCGACGCCTTGCCCCATGAACTCGCTGCCTAGGGCCACCAGCCGGTCGTCCCAAGCGCGTACAAACGGGCAGTGATTGCAGGTGAAGATGAGCGCAGTGCCGTTCTCACCGGCGACGTCGGTGAGGTCGTAGGTCTTGCCATCGGTGGCCGGCAGTGAAAAGTCGAGGACTCGGGTGGCGATACTCATGGTCTGCTCTCTCCTTTGCACGCGATTGCTGCGCTGACGCTCGTCACGCTCCGGCTAGCTGGCCGCTACCGGCCGCGCTTGGGCGGTCGTGTGCCGCCGGATGGCGGCCCTGATTTGGTCGAGGGTCGGCAGCGGCGTAATCCGGCCGCCCTCGTGGAAGTACATCCGGCACGTGAGACTATACGGACCGACCGCACCACGCGGTTGGAGGTCCTCGCCGTTGATGCGGATGGTTGGCGAGCCGGGGAATTGGGCTGCCTGTGCCTCCTCGTCCGTCCGCACCTCGCGGACGGTCAGCGCGACCGGGGCCGCCTCCAGCCGCAGCGCCTCCCGGAGACGCGCCAACGCCGTGTCGTGGGAGGGGCAATCGGCGTAGAAGAGGAACTCTACCGCCAACGGATCAGGAGCCGCCATTTCCACCTGTTCCCTCCGGGCGCTGCTAACCGACGGGAGATCGGGGCCAACCGCAGCGGCCGGAGGGTAGCTTACCACACGCTCGTGGCAGGCTGGGGATGGCTCGGACAGGCCCCCCTATGGTCCCCCCGCTGCGGCAGGGGGACGGGTGAGTGCGCCTGCGGCTGTGAGCCGTGCCGACGGGTCCCCCCGCTGCGGCGGGGGGACGGGCGCACCATGCTGCGCCCCTACAGGCGCCCGTTCTCGGCTCGTCTCCCGCTAGCCGTGCTCGGCCTGGGTGGCGCGGTGCTCGGCGCCGTAGCCGACGTAATGGCGGGCGAGGGTCACGACGGCTTGATGCTCCGCGTCGGTCACTGCGCGCACCACCTTGCCGGGGATGCCTAGCACGAGTGACCGCGGCGGGATCGTGCGGCGCTCCGGGACTACGGCACCGGCGCCGATAATGCTGCCGGCGCCGATGTTGGCTTCGGAGAGGACGGTGGCGTTCATGCCGACGAGCACGTGATCGCCTACCGTGGCGCCGTGGATGATGGCGTTGTGGCCGACGACGACGTGATTGCCGATGTTTGTGGGCATGTCGTGGTCAACGTGGACCACGCAGCCGTCCTGAATGCTACAGCCGGCACCGACGCTGATCGCGGCCATGTCCCCGCGCAAAACGGCGTTGTACCAGATATTCGTCGTGTCACCGATGGTCACGTCGCCAACGACCTGAGCGCCGTTGGCGATGAAGACGCGATCTCCCAGGCGGGGCCACTGGCCGCGGAACGGCAGCATAGGCATGGATAGAGCCTCCTCGGACGCTGCGCCGCGCGCAGCAGTGAGCTAACCTGTGATGATACCGTGTTCCGGCCCGCGCCAGAGTCCAGGGTGCCGCGGGAGTGACGGCCCCCCTATAGTCCCCCCGCTCCGCAGGGGGGGCGGCGCGTTCCCTCTCCTGTCGCAACGGGGGAGCGTTGGGGTAGGGGCCGCAATGACGAAAGGCGGTTGAGTTGAGAGAGTCGCTCGTGGCCGAGCAGCGCGACTACGCTGCGCGCACGGTGGCGGATGCCAAGCGGGTCGCGCGGGAGTGGCTGGCGCGGATTGACCTCGCACGGGCAATCGTCTTCGGACTGCCCGAGGTGGATGACCGCTACCATATCTGGCGGGTCCCACTGCTCGCCAAAGCGACTGAGCAGATGGTGGGTGAGGTCGTTATTGATGCCTACACCAAGATGATCGTGGGTGAGCGCACCACCGGCAAGACGGTGCTGGAGGCGCGGCTGCGGGGGAGGGCGGCGCCGCAGGATGCCACTGCAGTCAACCGGAACGGCCCTCTATTCGAGGGCCCGCCCCGGAATACCGTTATCTGCGGCGATAGCGAGCACGTCCTGGCGGGGCTGCCGGCGGAGTCTATCGGCCTCGTCTTCACTTCGCCACCGTATTACAATGCGCGCCCGGAATATACCGACTACGTGACCTACGAGGATTACCTGCTCAAGCTACGGAAGGTTATTCGGCACGCGCATCGCGTCCTGGTGGAGGGGCGGTTCTTTGTCATCAATGTCTCGCCGGTGCTCATCCGCCGCACGCATAGAAACCGGTCCTCCAGGCGGATTGCCGTCCCATTCGATGTCCACCGCCTGTTTGTCGAGGAGGGCTACGACTTCATGGATGACATCATCTGGGTCAAGCCGGAGGGGGCCGGCTGGGCGACGGGACGGGGGCGCCGGTTCGCGGCGGATCGCCAGCCGCTGCAATACAAGCCGGTGCCCGTGACCGAATACGTGCTGGTCTATCGCAAGCACACGGAGCGGCTGCTGGACTGGAATATCAGGAACCATCCCGACCCGCAGGCGGTCGCCGCGTCACGGATCGAGGACGGCTACGAGCGAACAAACGTCTGGCGGATCAAGCCGAGCCATTCCAAGCAGCATCCGGCCGTCTTCCCGGTTGAGCTGGCCGAGCGAGTCTTGCGCTACTACTCGTTCATTGGCGATGCGGTGCTGGACCCCTTTGCCGGTAGCGGTACGACCGGCCAGGCGGCAGCGCGGCTTGGGCGGCGCTTCGTCCTGATTGACAACGAGGTACGATATGCCGCTGCGATGGCCAGCGCGGCCCGACGCTGGCTGGGTCCCGATGGCGACCTCTTATGTCAAGGGTTTGAGCCGCCGTCGGATGGTGACGGGCGCTTGTCTCAGTCCTGATTGCGCCCTTCTGCCACACCGCAGCACCGGCCTGGCAGAAGGGGGCGGCGCGTTGGTAGACTGATGTAGAGACGCCCGGTTAGCTGGCCGGTCCTGGCCGATGTAGCTCAGTGGCAGAGCAGCTGTTTCGTAAACAGCAGGCCGGCGGTTCGAATCCGCCCATCGGCTCCCTCTGGCCCCCACCCTGGCCCTCCCCCGTCCCGACGGGGGAGGGTACTACACTGCCCCCGGCGCCGCGGTGATCCTCGCTGCCGTCCCCCCGCTAGACAGGTGGACCATAGGGGGCCTGGTCAGGCCGGTGGCCAGGGGCGGCCCAGATACCAGCCGGCGGCGATAAGCGCGGCCAACCCCAGGCGGTAGATGACAAAGATGTGCAGCGGTCGCTGGCGGACGTAGGCGAGTAGGAGCGCTATCGCGCCGTACCCGACGGCAAACGCCATGGCCATCCCTACCAAGAAGGGGGGGATCTGTGCGGCGTCTAGGCCGGCGCCGAGGAGCTGGCCTGTCTTCAGCAGGCCGGCGCCGGCGATGACCGGCGCTCCCAGCAAGAAGGAGAAGCGCGCCGCGGTCTCCCGGCTCAGGCCGGTGGTGAGGCCGGCGACGATGGTGATGCCGGAGCGCGAGACGCCGGGGATCAATGCGGTGGCCTGCGCCAGGCCCACCACCACGGCATCGCGCATCGTCAAGGCGGTGAGCGAGCTGCGGGTGCGCTCCCCCGGCGCATAGTGCAGCTCGGCTACCCACATCAGCACGCCGACCAGCACGAGCATCGCCGCCGTCATAATGGGATGGCGGAAGAGCGTCTCGACCACCTCGTCCACCAGCAGGCCCGCGATCCCAGCCGGCACGGAGCCGAGCACGAGCAGCCACGCCAGGCGGCGCTGCGTGGCGACCTCGGCCGTCCGCTGCGGAGCGGGTGCCGCCACGGCGCGGGCGAGCGCCCACCACTGGTGGCGGAAGTAGACGAGCACCGCGCCGAGCGTGCCGAGATGCAGGGCCACGTCGAACGTAAGGCTGTTGAGCAGCGGCGAGGTCCAGCCGAGCAGCCACGGCACGACGAGCAGGTGCCCGGAGCTGCTGACGGGCAGAAACTCGGTCAGGCCCTGCACCAGGCCCAGGAGCGCCGCCTGAAACGTCTCACCCACTGGAGTCTTGACTCATTGGCTTAATCACTACGCACGGAGTACGCAACAGTTGGAGGTCGTCTGACCAGCCTGCCCATAGCAACGCAGTACCAATCAATGAGCGTACCTTATGCGGTGAAGTCACGTCAGAGGTTAGGCAGCGCCCCTTGGCTGCCTTGATGAAGGCACACACGGCCACCGCCGCGTCTTCCTCGTGAGAGCCAGTGCGGTTTTCCCCAGTAACCATTGCTTCCCAGAGCAACAGGCCGTTATCGGCGGCTGCGAATCGGGGCCAGTCCAAGAAGGCCTCGACATGCTGTGTCTTACTGCGGACTCCGCTGAGTATCCAGGCAGTCTCGGTCAGTCCGGTTGCGAGGGATGTAGCCCCGGCCGCAGCCGCCCAGGCGCGATTCCCATCCCCACATCGGGCAGAAGTCAACTCTCTGGGATCGCAGGCGACGGGAACCCACAACGGGCACTCGAATCCTAGAGCTACCTTTTTCCCACTGTTAAGGTCATGGGCGACCTGCGTCACAAGGCAGCGGATGTCGGTCCCTGTTGACACGCGGGAGTTTGGCCTGGTGGAGGCACGTGCCCAGGCAAAATTGCCACCGATAACCGATCCGATGTCGGCGCAGTAGACCCTCAGTTGCATACCTCTACCTCCATGACTGTTGGACAAGCTACTCATCGCCCACCGGCCCCTCTCCACTTGTGCAAGGGTGGATTCCCGCTCTCGCGGGAATGACCGGGGTGAGGAGCCATAGGGAGCCATTACTTGGTGGGGATGCCGAGGCGGGTTAGGAGCGCCTGGCACCAGGCGGCCGGGTGGGGACGGGGTGGGTTCTTGGCGTCGTGGGAGTCGGAGCCGGCGCTGACGAGCGCGCCGTAGCGGGCGGCGACCTCCGCGTAGGTGGCTTGCATTGCCGGTGGGTGGCGGGGATGGTGGACTTCCAGTCCATCTACGAGGCCGCTCTCCAGCATTGCCAGCAATGATTCGTGCGTGAGGCTCTTGATGACCGGCGCGTATTCCGGCATTCCCGAACCGGGGTGCGCCACGATCAGCGGGCAGCCTTGCGGCCGGAGCGTCTCGGCGATGGTCTCGACGGGCGTGGTGCAGAACGGCGCTTCCATGACCCGCAGCAACAGCGGCCGATATGCGGCCGGCTCGCGGTAGCCCTGATCCTGGAGCAGACGCACCAGCTTGGCCTGGGTCAAGCGCGGCTCGGCCGTTAGCCGGTCTACATCGTCCGCGGAGAGGTGGACGACCTGCTGCGCCCGCAGGCGCTCGACGAGGCCCCACGCGCGTTCGTGCTCGCGGGTCTGTACGTCGCGCAGCAGCGCCTTGAGCTGCGCGTCGTCGGGGTTGATGTTGTACGCCAGCAAGTGCAGCAACTCGCCGCGATAATCCGCCGTGAATTCGATGCCCGGTACGACCCGCAGACCGTGCGGTGCGCCCCGGCGCGTCACCGGCGCAATCGCCTCGGTCGAGTCGTGGTCGGTGACGGCACAGACGGCCACGCCGGCCGCGACGACGGCATCGGCCAACTCGTCCGGCGTCCAGCGGCCGTCGGAAACCAGCGTGTGGAGGTGCAGGTCTACGCTCGCTGTCATTCTCGCCTTCCCGCCGTCATCCCTGCGTGAGGTGCCCTTCATCGCGTCCAGACCCTCGTCATTCCGGCTTTCGCCGGAAGCCAACACCATTCGTAATCCCCCGGTCGACGCGCGGCCGTCCCTGCCCCATCGCAACGCTGACTAGGGTAGGTATGCCTCTGCATATGGAGGCCTGTCCTGGCCCCCTCCCTAGCCCTCCCCCGGAGCAAGCTCCAGGGGAGGGGACGGTGTTGCTCCCTCTCCCGTCGGGACGGGGGAGGGAATATGCCGTCGGGCCGCGCCTTGCTATGCTGGATAATACTAACCGGTCCTGAAGACGCCGTGTATTGGAAACAGCCTAGCGGCGTGGCTGGAAAGCAAGCTATGAAGATTCGCTCGCTCACGGTCGGCGTGCCGCTGCGGTGGCCCTTCGCTCCGACGGACCTCGACAACGTAGGCGCGTTTGCGCGAGAACTGTGGGCGCGGCTCACGGACGGTGGCTACGAGGTCCAAACCGTGCGCCTGGCCGGCCCGCCACTGAGTACCGTCTTGGCCGGGGCTGATGGCGGAGAGGCGCTGGCTTACGCACGCGCGCTCGAAACGGCGGCCCGCGAGCGCGGGTTCGAGTACGTGTCGGTGGGTCCGGTCCGCATACTTGATGCGCCTTCGGCTCGGCGCCGCGAAGCCGCGCTCGACCTTATCAACGTGCTCCCGGAACTCGTGCGCGCCACCGAAGTGACCTTCTGCTCCGTGCTGGTTGCCAGCCACAACGGAGGGGTGCATCTGCCGGCCGTCGAGCGGACGGCCGCGGCTATCACCGCCATCGCGCGGACCACCCCCGACGGTTTCGGTAATCTGCGCTTCGCGGCGCTGGCCAACTGCCCGCCGCACATCCCGTTCTTCCCGGCGGCCTATCATGAGGGCAGTCACCCACGATATGCCCTTGCGTTGGAGGCAGCGGACGTGGCGGTCGCGGCCTTCACCAATGCGGCAAATCTCGATGACGCCCGCCGAGGCCTCATCGCCGCGCTGGACGGGCACTGGCAGCGTCTAGAACGCATCCTAAGACCAGAACAGTCTCTCATTGGGGAGGCGGCGGGCGGGGCCGCCGTGGCGTTTGGCGGCGTGGACCTGTCGCTGGCACCGTTCCCGGCTGACGAGCGGAGCATCGCTGTGGCGCTCGAACGGCTCGGTGTGGCCCGGTTTGGCGCCTCCGGCACGCTCTTTGCCGCCGCCGTGCTGACCAGCGCACTCGGCTCCGTACACATGCCGCGGACGGGGTATTCCGGCCTGATGCTGCCAGTGCTGGAGGATTCCCGCTTGGCGCAGCGGGCCAGTGAGGGACTGGTGAGCGTGGATAGCTTGCTGCTCTATGCGGCGGTCTGCGGCCTCGGTCTCGATACCGTGCCCTTGCCCGGTGATACGGACAGCGATGAATTGGCGGCGATCATCCTGGACATGGCCACGCTCGCCGCCCGCCTCGACAAGCCGCTGACGGCGCGGCTGTTCCCGGTGCCGGGCGCGCGCGCCGGCGACCCGGTGGCCTTTGACTTCCCCTACTTTGCACCGAGCCGCGTCCTATCGGTGCGTGGCCTCGGCGCCGCAGCCCTCTTGGCGAAAGGCGAGGTCGTCCGGCTCTAGCGGTCGGTGTAGAGACGGACCATGAGGCGTCAGGCGGCGCCTACAGCGAGGCGGGTGTCAATCTCCGACTGATGTTGCTCGTAGTAATCAACCGCGGCCACGATGATTGGGAGCGGGATTTTGTAATCGGCGGCTACTTGCTCTACGTCATGGTCAACTGCGTGCCAGTGTCCGATGAGCGCCGCAATAGACACCCCATAGGGACGCAGCCAGACACCGGCCGGTCCCAGCCACTGGGGATAGGCGGCCGCACAGCCGGGTCAACGGTTCGGTGGTTGGTAGGTGGAGCCGGCCGCCTTGCTCATCGCCGCCAGTCCGTCTTCTAGGGGCATGAGCACGGTTGTCTTGGCAGTGCCTACTGCGCCGCCCGCGGCAAACGCGATGGCCAGGGCAGCCATATTGACGTTGTCCGGCATCTCCAGGAGGATAATCAGGTCGTATTCGCCAAAGGCATACCAGGCCCCAACGATGTTGCCGCCAAGCTCTGCGACTGGCCCCTGTATGCGTTCGGTGACGTTCTGTGGATTCTGAAGCTGTGCTGCCCACGCTTCGCGGTTATACGAGACCTGGTAGAGGTAGTGTGCCATCGCTGCTCTCCTTTCTCGGGGGCCACACTGCATGGCCCACGCCATGGGCGGCCTAGGCAAGCCGGTTAGCTGTCGGCCGTCAGGCGCCAGAGTGAGCCCCCCAGGGTCAACGCATAGGCCTGGCCGTCGTTGTTGAAGCCTGGGGACAGGGCCACCGATACGACGGTGCGCGATTCCAACCCAGCGTTCACGGCCTGCCAGGTCAAGCCCTCGTCGTCGGAGCGATACACGCCCTCGCTGGAGCCAATGAAGAGTGCTCGGCCCCAGACTCCGCCGCTCGTGAGGGCGATGGATAGTACGCCGCTGGAGGGCCGGCCGACACGCTCGGCGATCCAAAGGGCTTTCCCACCAAACATCGGCCGCAGCACCAGTGTCCCTAGACCCACAAAGAAGCGGTTACGCGCCTCCTCCTGGTCACCGCGATAGTCGTCGGGTAGCCCAAACGCGGCCCAGCGGGAGCCGCTCAACTGCTCGATGATGGGCGTCCATTTCTCGCCGCCGTCGAGCGACCGCCAAATCGTCACGGTGCTGGCCAGGAGATCCTGGCGCCACGCGGCGCGGGCGCCTGGCGCGCGGACGCGGCCCAGGCGAGCAGCGCCAACTTGCGAATAGGTGCCGACGAGCACCGTGCGGTCGCGGCGATACCGGGGTGAGAGGGCTACACCGATCAGCATTTCCTCGTCGGTGGGTGGCTTGATCGCCGACCACGTGGCGCCGCTGTCCATCGAGAGCATCAGTCGCTGTCCGACGACCGCTGCACAGACGCTCTCCTCCTGCGGGGTGCCGCCAGCGCACGTCACCATGCGTACTGCGTCCTTGTCCAGACCGCCCATGACAGACTCGTCTTCATCGCCCTCGGGGAACTCTGCGCGTTCCCACTGTGCCCCGGAGTCGGTCGAGCGGTAGAGGCCGTCGTCGGTCGCCGCAAGGAGGACATGCTCCGGCAGCGTGCGGGGCGCCACGGCCAGCGACAGCACCTGATTCGTCGGGAGTGCCCCGACCGGCTGCCAGGTCGCTCCCCGGTCAGCGGACCGCAACACGCCATCTTCGATGCCGGCGGTGTACAGTACGCCATCGCGCTCGAAGTCCGGTGAGAGGGCTAGTGCGGACATCGAGCGGGCGGCGAGGCCTTGGTTGGCCGGGGTGGTGGTCCCGTCCGCCTCCAGGCGCATAATGCCGGTTTGATGGCAGCCGGCGAGCAACGCGCCGTCCGGCTGACCGAGCAGCGCCATGACGGCCTCGCCACCGGCGCCGTGCTGCTGCCAGGTCTTCCCGCCGTCCGTCGAGCGGAACACTCCGCTCCCCGCGGTCCCGGCGAAGATGGTGTTGTCATCCCCGAACTGCGGCGATACCCAGAGCGCATTCACCGGCGGCGGCTCGCCTCCATCGGTGTCGGCAAGCCCGTCGTTCACGGGTTGCCAGCGCATGCCCCGGTTGGTGGACCGGAAGATGCCGGCATCTTCCGTGCCGACAAAGATGGTGCCGTCATCGGGGAACGTGGGGGAGAACGCGATGGCCTGCACCGCCTCGGTGGGCAGGCCGCGGACCCGCCGCCAGGCGCGGGCGCCGTTGGTGGAGCGATAGAGGCCATCCGTGGCGGCGCAGAAGACAATCTCGTCCTCGTCGAAGGCCGGCGAGACGGCCAACGCCATGATGGACAGATCGGCGAGGCCGAAGTTCGCCGTAGACCACGTGTTCCCGGCGTTCGTGGAACGCTGGATGCCTTCGTATTGGGTGGCGGCCAGGATCGTGCCATCGCTGGGAAAGCGGGGGGAAAGGGCGATGGCCGTGACCGGCGCGGCAGCCTGCCAGAACTCCATGCGCGCCCACGTGTAACCGCCGTCGCGGGACCGCATGACGCCGCCGCCGAGCGAGCCGGCGAAGACGATTGGCTCCCGGTCATACTGCGGCGAGACGGTGATTGCCTGCACGTAGGGGCTGCTCAACCCTTCGTTCTGTGGCTCCCAGGTCTGTCCGTTGTCCAGCGAAATGAAGCAGCCGGACGTCGTCCCGGCGAAGAGCGGCTGCGTCTCGTCCTCCGCGCGGCTCTCCGGAAGGGAGACCGGCGTGCTCAAGGCGAGCACCGTGCCGCCCCAGCCGCCCGCGGGCGAGACCAGCTCCCAACGGTCGCCCGGTGGTGGGAGCGGCGCCGACTGCGCCGCGGCCGGCACGCCGCCGGTGCGCTGGCGAGCACGCTCGGTAGGGAATTGGACGATCTTCGGCTCCCCTGATTGCATACGTTGCGCCTACCTCTCTTCTACGGATTGACCTCTGGCTCCTGGTTCTTGGTACGGACCTGCGCGTCGGTGGTCAGCGCCATGACGGCGCCGCTCGTGGCCGTTTCCAGCGCGATGCGGGCGATTTTGAGCGGATCGAGCGCCTGCGCCTGCCGCATGTCGCTGATCTCACCAGTGGTGGCATCGAGTGCATGGCCCGGCCCGGCCTCTTTGGCCGCGGCGATGGCCGCCCGGCCGTCGTGCCCGGCGTTCTCGGCGATCCAATAGGCCGGTGCTTCGAGCGCCCGTGCCAGGACCCGGATGCCGGCGGCAACACCATCCGGGCTAGAGGTCTCGTGCTCGGTGGCCAGCGCTTCCAGGGCCGGGATACAGACCATGTACGCCGCCCCCCCGCCGGGCACCACGCCTTCCTCGGCCGCGGCCCGCGCCGCGGACACGGCTTCTTGCGCGCGCTGCTTCAACTCGTCGCGCTCGCGCTCGGTGGGGGCTGCAATCCGCAAAATGCCGCAGCCGCCGGTGAGCTTGGCGATCCGCTCGCGCAGCTTGGTGCGCTCAAACTCGTTCTCGGCATCGGGAATCGTCTCTTGGATTTCCGCCGTGCGTTGCTGGATGGCCGCGTGGGTGCCGGCCCCGCCGATGATGCTGTGGAAGTCACGGTTGGCCCAGACGCGCTGTGCTCGTCCCAGATCGGCGAGCGTCGCTTCGCTGAGGCGCTCGCCGGCATCTTCAGAGATGAATCGCGCCCCCGTCAGGACGGCGATGTCTTCGAGGATGCGAATACGCCGGTCGCCGGCGCCGGGCGCCTTGACCCCGAGGCAGCGCAGGGTCCCCTTCTGATTATTGGACACCATCAGCGCCAACGCCGGACCGCGAATGTCATTGGCGAAGATGACCAGTCCACCGGTCTGGAGTTGGTCCTTCACCTCCATGACCTGTTCCAAGAGAGGCAGAACATCCTCGACCTTCTCCAGGTTCGTGTCGGTTGAGATGATGATGGGGTTCTCGATTGTGGCTTCCATCCGGCTGGGGTCGTCGCAGAAATAGGCCGACCAGTAGCCGCTGTCCCATTGCAACCCTTCGATATATTCGCGGTCTATCTCCAGGCCGACATGCTCCTGGACCAGAATAACGGCCTCCGTGCCGAGAATGTCGAGAATCTCGGCGATGTAGGCACCGATCTTCTCGTGCCCGGCGGCCGCGACGGCCAGGGCCTCGATCTGCTCCTCCGTCTCCATGGGTATCGCCAGGTCGTCGAGCACCTTGATGCACTCAGCGAGACCCACCTCCACCCCCCGACGCACCATCATCGCGTTCGTGCCGGCCGCGACGACCCTGGTCGCCTCGTCCAGGAGGGCCTGCGCGAGGACGGCGGTGGTGGCGGCTCCGTCGCCGACGTTCTCGCGCACCTGCCAAACCATGTGACGAATCATCATGGCGCCCATGTCTTCCCAGTGGTTAGGGATGCCAATGATGCGCCGGGCGATGGTGGCCGCATCCGCCAGCACTTCCGGGGGGCGGCCGGTGGAGAGCGACTCCATCACGACCGTGCGGGCCATGGGGCCGAGCGTCACCCGGAGTGTGGTGGCCATGGTGTCGAAGCCGCGCTTGATGTTCGCGCGTGCATCGCGGCTCAATACGACGCCATATGGATCAACGTCGGGCGGGGGTGGGTATCTCTCCGCTTCCGGCTTGGCTAGATGCGGAGCACGTGGGTCGGCAACGCGAGCAGCACTGGGCCTAGGCATACCGGTTCCTCCGAACGTAGGAAGGTATCGGGTTTGCTCATTGGGCTAGTCACCTCGCACCCCCGGCCCCCCGTGCAGGACTACGCCTCAACGAGTGTCGTAAACTACGCCTCTCTGATTGACGCCTCTATTGTACCTGTTTTAAGCGGGGTTGGCGCAAATAGTGACCGGACGGTGCGGCAGCCGCCCTCCGGACCACCGGCACAGGGCCAGATCGCTCTCTGCCGGCCGCCGGCCCTGGCCTATGTATTGAAGATGTCGCTGATGGGGCAGGTGAAGCCGGGGAGCACCTCCGAGCCGTCGAGCGTATCCTGAGCGGTGAGCGTCACCGCCGCCTGGTCCGGCTCGTACACGTCCACTGTGCGCGTGTCGGGCTGCACGACCCACACCAAGGCTACGCCGTAACTTAGCCACATCCGGGCCTTCTCGCGGACCTCGCGCCGGGTATCGCTGGGGGAGACGATCTCCACTACCAAGTCGGGGGGCACCTCGGCGTAGCCCGTAATCCGCACGTCCGGTGGCAGCCGCGCTGCCGAGAAGTAGGCGATGTCCGGCTCGCGCACGGTATCCGGATCACGCTCCAGCCAGACGCCCACGTCCGAGGTCGCCAGCCGTCCTAGCCGCCGCGGCATGATGAAGATGCCCAAGAGAATGGTCAGCTTCGCCGCGATCTCGCCGTGCTCCAGTCCCGAAGACATGATCTCGTGAAACACTCCCCGGATCAACTCGCCGCGGATGCCTTGGCTATCCAGGCGCAGCAGGTCGTCAGCAGTCAGCAGCTTGGTCGCCGTGATCGCCATCGTCGTCTCTTTCCTGGCTGTCCCCTGGCGCTTGCCGGAAGCTCTGCGCCCCCCTATGCTCCCCCCGCTTCGCAGGGGGACGTGGATTCCCACTTGCGCGGGAATGACAGACGGCGTGGGGGGAGGCGCAGCGCGCTGTAGCCCGGCCCCCGGTCCTGCTACGCTCGCTCGATGGCGTCGCGTAGCGCGCTGCCGTTCTGCTTGAACCAGTTGTGCAAGATCGAAATATCGGTGCCGATGCAGAAATGGCGGACGCCCATCTCCAGGTACGGCGCGGCCTCATCCGGGCTGCTGATCTCGGCTCGCGCCGGCACGCCCATGCGCTGGCACGTCTCGAACACCTTGCGCTTGGCGTCCAGCACCTCGGGATGCTGGGGCTGACCGGCCCGACCGATGCTCATCGAGTAGTCCGACGGTCCCCACTGGACCATGTCTACGCCGTCTACGGCTAGAATCTCCTCCAACTGCTCCACCGCTCCCCGCTTCTCGATCATCAGCACGACAACGATGTCGTTGAGCGCCTGCACATAGTCCGGCGTGCCCCCGTAGCCCATGTAGAACGCCCGGCGCATCCCGACGCCGTGGACGCCCCGGTCGGTGGGCGTTTCCGGCCGGACGGCCTGCACGCACTCCCGCGCGTCATCCGCGCTGCGGCAGTCCGCAAAGAGGACACTCTGGAAGCCGGAGCCGATGGCCCGCTGGGCCGTGAAGCGGCGCGGTTCTTGGTCAACTTTGATCATCGTGCCGAGGTCAAAGATTTCGGCTGCGCGGCACAGATGGTCCAAGTCGTGCAGATCGAAGGGGGCGTACTCGGAGACGAACTCGACGTAGTCGTAGACGCCGGTGTGACCGACGACCTCGATGATCGAAGGCCAGGCACTGTGGACGTGCGTGCCGAGCGACGGCTGCCCGGTGTTCAACAGGGTGCGTAGCTTGTTCTCTCTCACGATAGCTCCTTTCGCGGCGCAGGAAATCGGATCGCGCATAACTGCGTATTCCGGCACAAAGCGATGCTCGGCCGCGCCGGTTACGCAGCTGCGCGCTCAAGCCTACCAGGTCCGCCGCGGGCCGGCTCGGAAGCAGTAGAATAGTCACCGGCAGAGATTGAGCAGTCCGATTCCTTATGCGTTGGCGCGAGTTCCGCATCCAGGCAAGCGCTGAAGCGGCGGAAGCCGTCGCGGCGCTCTTCCGCCGCTGGGGCGGCGACGTGCTGGTCGAGCATCCGCTGGTCCAGACCGGCGATGCGGACGAGTACGACACGCCGGCCGAGGCGCTGCGGACGATCCGCACCTATGTCTCCGAGGAGGCTGACTGGCAGCGGGCGGAGCAGGAGATTACCCGTGCCGTCGGCATCTTGCGCGCCTTTGACTTGGCGCCACTCGGGACCCTGGATACTCGCTGGACGGCGGAGGAAGACTGGCAGGTTGCCTGGCGCAAGCACTATCACACGCTCCGGGTAGGCCGGCGTTGGGTCGTCACCCCCTCATGGCTCGACTACGTGCCCCGGCCCGACGATCTCGTGATAACGCTCGATCCGGGGCTGGCGTTCGGCACGGGTCTCCACCCCAGTACTCAGCTCTGCCTCGAGCTGCTGGAGACGCTGCCCGTAGCTGGTGCTCACGTGCTGGACCTCGGTACCGGCTCCGGCATTCTGGCCATCGCTGCCGCGCGGCTGGGCGCCGCACAGGTGCTTGCGCTCGACATAGACGCGACGGCAGCGCGCACGGCCGGCGAGAACGTCGGCGAGAATGCGGTGGCCGACGTTGTGACCGTTGGGCATGGAACGCTCGGCATACCGGTGCCGGCGACTGCGGATGGCGCCACGCCCAGCTGCATTGCCCCGGAAGCGCAATTCGACCTCGCCATCGCCAATATCGTCGCCCGGGTAATCGCCGAGCTTGCCCATCACCTGGCCGGTGCCGTTCGGCCAGGTGGACGGCTCATCGCGAGTGGTATCCTGGCCGAGCGGGAAGCAATCGCCGTTGGCGCGCTGACACAAGCCGGGTTTGCGCCGGTCGCGCGATGCGCCCGCCGGGACTGGGTCGCCTTGCAACTCGCACGACGCGACTGAGGGGATAGGCGCCCCCACGAACCACCGACAGCACGTGCAGCAGAAACGGTTTCGGTGGCCGCTCTCTGGTAGAGGGGGGGGCGTGGTAGAATCGACTGCCGGTCGGCACCGGGGGCAGGCCCCGACTGGGGGGAGTGATAGGCGCTGCCGTATCCCGGCGGGAGGCACTGATGGCGGATTGTGTGTTCTGTGGCATTGCGGCTGGCCGGATCCCGGCGACGACCGTGCGCCAGGATGATGACACCGTGGCTTTCCGCGATCTCAACCCACAAGCACCGACGCATATATTGGTCATACCGCGGCGGCACGTTGCCTCCGTCGCCGACACGGACCGCTCCGATGCGGACATCCTAGGCGCCGTGCTGGCGACTGCGGTGGAGGTCGCTGCTACCGAGGGGCTGGATCAATCCGGCTACCGGCTGGTCATTAATCAGGGTGTGGATGGCGGGCAGTCTGTCGGTCACCTGCACGTCCATCTCCTAGGCGGTCGCCCAATGACTTGGCCGCCAGGGTAGCCGCGGCGCATCGGGTGTGTTTAGTCGGTCGTTCTCAAGGTAGTTCATGGCCTCACCAGTGCCGGCCGAAGCGAATACCAGGGGCTGGAGCCTCCCACGCCTCCCGGCCATAGCCGCCCGGCAGTGGCTCCCTATCGTGGCGGCCGTTGTGGGCGGGCTGGTGCTGATTGTCGCTGCTACCGCCATCCTCACGCTGGAGCTGGGGGCGGATCAGCCAACTCTGTCGGCCGGCGAGATAGCTGACAGGACAATCCTTGCCCCGCGTCGCGCAACCTATGTGAGTCAAGTGCAGACGCAGGCGCTCCGCGCGGCGGCAGCGGCGCAAGTCGGCGACTACTCCGACTACGATTCCAGTCTGCTCCGGCGCCTCCGCACGCAAGCCACTGAAGCGTTAAGGGCCGTCAGCGATGTTCGCAAAGCGAGCAACGCCTCGTCTGCGGAGCGGCAACGGCAGATTGCTGCGCTCATTCCCAATCTCTCGGGGCGAATCGTGACGCTCATGGCAGAGCTGCCGGATGCCGATTGGTTGGTGATTACGCCGGAAACCCTGCGTATTCTGGACGACCACATCGAGCAGCGCATCCACGATGCCGAGCTGGCCGACGTTCACGGCGAGGCAATCGCCTCGATTAATCAATCGCTGAGTAGCGATCAGATGGCAGTCGTCGCTGCGCTCGTCCGCGAGTACATTCAGGGGAACCTGATCTATAATCCCCGGGCGACTGAGCAGGCGCGACAACAGGCCCGCGATGCGGTGCAGCCGGTTACCGCGACCTTGGAGCTTCGTGAGGTGATCGTGCGGGCCGGCGAAACCCTGACAGAAGACGACGTTGAGGCGCTCAAGGCATTGGGATTGTCGAGGCGACCGCTGCGACTCGAGTTGCTACTTGGGACCGCGCTCTACGTTGGCCTATTGGTCGGCCTGTTCCTGTACTATGTCAGTATTTTCCAGCCGGCCACGTTTAGCCATCCACTACAGTTGACTGGTGTGCTGGTCTCCATACTCATCCCGCTGTTCGTGACCAAGCTGGTGCTGCCGACGACGCATTGGGCGATCTACGCGATCCCGTTGGCCACCGGGGCGATGGTGCTTAGCAGCTTGCTCGCCCCCCGGTTGGCCTTCGCGTGGTGTGCTGCAACGGTGTTGCTCCTGGCACCGCTCTATAACGGCAACCTCGAGCTTATCACTCTCAGCTTCGCCACCACCGCGACCGGGGCACTTGGGGCACGGCGGATCGAGCGGATGCATACTTTCTTCGTGGCCGGTCTGCTCGTGGCCGTCGCCGGTCTCGTGATCGTCGTCGCCTTCCGATTGCTGCACCAAGATTTCGACCTGGTCGCCATGACGCCGTTGGTCCTCGCAACCCTCGGCAACGGAGCACTGGCAGCGGTGCTCACGCTGGGTATCTCCGGACTGGCCGGCATCCTGTTTGGCGCCACGACCTCGATGCAGCTGCTGGAGTGGGCACATCCGGGGCAAACGCTGCTCCGCCGGCTGGCGCTTGAAGCGCCCGGCACGTTTCACCACAGCATGTTGGTGGCCAACCTCGCGGAACAGGCTGCCGAGCACATTGGCGGAAACCCGCTCTTGGCGCGGGTGGGGGCCTACTACCACGATATAGGCAAGCTCCACCGCCCCTACTACTTCATCGAGAATCAGATGGATGGGGAAAACATCCATGACCATCTTGGCCCGCAGGAAAGCGCGCTGGCAATCATTGAGCACACGACCAAGGGCCTGGCCTTGGGGCGCCAGCACCGCCTGCCGCGACGCATCCAGAGCTTCATCGCCGAGCACCACGGCGACATGTGCATGCAGTATTTCTATCGGCGGGCAGTCGAGGAGAACGGCCATCAGCCGGTGAGCGAGGATCAGTTCCACTATCCCGGCCCCAAGCCACAGAGCAAGGAAACGGCCTTGGTGATGCTGGCGGATAGCGCCGAGGCCGCGGTCCGCTCGGCAACGACGGCGCCCTCGGCGACCCGGCAGTCGGCACAGAGTATTGAGGCGCTGGTTACTCGGGTGGTGGACGAACGGATCCTGGAGGGGCAACTCGACGATTCGGCCCTCACCCTCCAGGACATCAAGCGGATCAAGCGGTCGTTGACACAGCAGTTACAGGGTATCTATCATCCGCGCATCGAATACCCCAAGGCAGCTACCGCCCCGGCCAGACTGCCGAGTCCCGACGCCGAGCGTGCTGCTGACGGTTGACCCGGCGTATGCCGCCGACGTAGACCCGGCGTGGGTAGAGCAGGTGGTGATGGCGGTCCTCGCCGCGGGGCAGGAGCAGACCGACCCCCACCCCCCTCCCTACAGGGAAGGGGCTACAGGTCGCCAAGTTCCTCCTCCTTCCTTGAAGGGAAGGGGCCGGGAGTCAAGTCCGCTCTCCCTCACCCCTCCGACCCCTCCGGCGGCCGAGGTATCGGTAACGGTGGGGAATGAAGCGCTCTTGCACGACCTGAACAAACGCTATCGTGGCGTTGACCGCCCTACCGACGTTTTGGCTTTCCCGTTGCACGGGCCTGAAGACCGGGAACCGTTTGTGACGCTGGCAGCGGCCGGCCGGCAGCTCGGCGACGTGGTGATCTCCTATCCCCGGGTGCAGCGGCAAGCGCGCGCCTACGGACATACCGAGCAGCACGAGCTGGCCTACCTGCTGATTCATGGCGTGCTGCATCTCGTGGGGTACGATCACCACCGGGACGAGGACTTCGCGGCGATGCGTGAGCAGGAGGAGCGTATTCTTGGACAGCTCGGCCTTGCCGACGACCGCTAGCCGGAAACGCTTTCGTAGTAGTCTGCGGTACGCCTGGTCCGGCGTGTACCACGCCGTGCGGAGCCAGCGCCATGTGCGGTTTCACCTCTGCGCCGCCGTTGCGGTACTGGCGGCGGCGATCTTGGTCGGTGTTGCTCCCTGGGAACTGGCGGTGTTGCTCGTGACGATTACCCTGGTCGTGACGGCCGAGCTGTTCAATACGGCTGCCGAGGCTATCGTTGATCTCGTCTCACCGGAGCCGCACCCGCTGGCCAAAGTTGCCAAGGACGTGGCTGCCGGCGCCGTCTTGGTGAGCGCCGGCGGGGCGGTGCTGGTCGGGCTGGTGATCTTTCTACCGCGGATTGTGCGCCTGATTGGTCAGTGGGCGGGTTGATGGAGTCGTATCGCGCCCCGGCCAAAATCAACCTGGCGCTCGAAATCCTGGGGCGCCGGCCGGACGGCTTCCATGAGATCGCCTCGGTGATCCAAGCGGTTGGTCTCTACGACGAGCTAAGTGTCGCGCCGGCCGAGACCCTCCGCTTCACCTGCGACCGGCACGCGCTCGCCGGCGCGGACAACCTCGTGGTGCGGGCGGCGCGGGCGTTGCAGAACGCCACCGGCTGCCGCCGGGGCGCGGAACTGCGGCTGTGCAAGGGTATCCCCGTCGCGGCGGGACTGGGTGGCGGCAGTAGCGATGCCGCGGCGGCGCTGGTGGCGTTGAACCGACACTGGCGCTTGGGCCTACCGCTTGACGAGCTGTCCCGCATCGGCGCCACCCTCGGCGCGGACATTCCCTTCTTTCTGGCCGGGCCAACGGCGCTCGTGAGCGGCCGCGGCGAACGGGTAGAACGCCTGCCGCCACCACCACCCGGCTGGGTTGTCCTGGTCCGTCCGCGGCAACCGTTGTCCACTGCCGCCGTCTATGGGGCGCTGCGTCCGGACGGCTACAGCGACGGCCGCCGAGCGCGACGGCTCGCGGCGGCCATACGGCAGCGGCGTACTCCGGACTGGGCTACCATCCTGACCAACGGGTTGGCGGCGACGGCCGCCCGGCTGTGCCCGGCCATCGGCGCCAGCCGCCGGCGATTGCACGAGGCGGGAGCGGGCCACGTGCAGGTGAGTGGGAGTGGGCCGACGGTCTTTGCGCTCTGCGCGAGCGAGACGGCAGCGCGGCGGCTCGCGGCGGCGGTCGGGCGCACACGCGCGTATGCCGTGTGGGCTGTTCCCTTCCACTTGGAAAACTCACTCGGCCCCCACCCTCACCCTCCCCCGTCCCGACAGGGGAGGGAACCGGCACCCTGCCCCGACGGGGGAGGGCTGGGGAAGGGGGTGGTGCCCCTACTACCCGATTAAGTTGGCAATCTTCATGAGGGCAGCGGGGGCGGTGTGGCGAGCAGCGGCTGGGGGGCCTGGATTGCGGCTTGCGCCGCAATGACGGGGGGCGCGATGAATCGCGCCCCTACAGAAAACCCACCTCTGTCGGGGGGCCATAGGGGGGGGCCAGGAGTCTGCCGCCCGCTGCGCCGGTGGAATGGCACTTGCGCGGGATGGTATGATAGTAGGTGGAGGCACGTGGGCTGGCAACGCACATTCCACAGCACGCAGCGCGTCTAGGGTGTGGGAAAGGCCTCTGCGCCGCCGGCCAGGAGTTATTGCCGTTTGGACCCCTCCAGTATATCGCCCGTCAGTCTCGTGCTGACGGGGCTAAGTTTTCTGCTACTCACGGCGTTGGCCGCCTTCTTTAGCGCCGCCGAAACCGCGGTGCTCACGGTGCCGCCGGGTCGTCTGCGGCAATTGGCGGGTGAAGGCCAGCGTGCGGCCACGGATCTGCTGTGGCTGACCAACCAAGGCAACCGTTTCCTCGCCACGGTCAAGCTGGCATTGACGGCGCCAATCCTCTTTGCCACAACGCTGATCGTTTGGCAGTACGGCGACTGGCTGGCCCCGCTGCTCGGCGTCAGTCAGTGGATCGCCGTCGTGATCGTGACCACGATTGCGACGCTGCTGGTCGTCCTCTTGGCGAAATACGTTCCTCGCATTGCGGCGGCACACGTGGGTGAGACGACGGCGCTGGTCTTTGCGCGGCCCCTGCGTGTGACGGCTTGGCTGTGCTGGCCGTTGGTGTGGCTGCTCGACTCCCTGGCGCGCCTGCTCTTTCGCCCGCTGGGCGCCGCGCGCGTGCTCGACACGGTGCCGGTCGTGACCGAGGAGGACTTGAAGTTCCAGGTTGATGCCGCGGAGCAAGGCGGGGTACTCGCCGAGACCGAGCGCGAGATGATCCACAGCATCTTCGAGCTGGACGATACGTTGGTGCGCGAGATCATGGTGCCGCGCGTCTACGTGGTGGCTGCGAGTAGCAACAGGACAGTGCAGGAGGTGCTCGACCGCGCCCTCGCCGCGGGTCTCTCGCGGATGCCCGTCTACGCAGACGACATGGATCACATTCTCGGTGTCTTTTATGTCAAGGACGCCATGCGCGCGCTGCGCCAGGACGATGGGCAGGAGGTGGGCCTGCGGCAGGTCCTGCGGCCGGTGCATTTCGTCCCGGAGACAAAACGGGTTGCGGAGCTGCTGCGGGACATGCGCCAGAGTAAGACGCACTTGGCCATCGTCGTAGACGAGTATGGCGGCACTGCGGGGCTGGTGACGATTGAGGACATCCTGGAAGAGATTGTCGGTGAGATTCAGGATGAGTACGATTCCGAGGAAGCTCCGGTGCGCCACCTCAGCGAGCGCGAAGCAATCGTAGATGCCCTGGCTCCCCTGGGCCAGGTGAACGAGCTCCTCTCTCTGCGCCTCGACGCCGACGATGTGGATACCATCGGCGGCTTCGTCTACGACAGGCTTGGCCGCGTGCCGGAGCCGGGCGACGAGGTGGTTGCGGACGGCGTGCGCCTCACCGTCGTTGCCATTGACGGGAACCGCATCAAGAAGGTTCGTGTGCTGCGGCCGGTCCTGTCCCCGGAGAACACAACCTCCGCGGAGCCGGCCGACTGAGCGAACTGGCCCCCCTATGGTCCCCCCGCTTTGCAGGGGGACGGCGTGTGCCCTCTCTCCGTGGGGAGAGGGCAGCCGGGTGTGAGGCGGCGTACACAATCCGAGGCCGACATGGCGACAACGGCGCGTACCTACCGCACCGAGGCGATCATCGTGCGGCGCACCGACTTCGGTGAAGCCGACCGCATCGTGACGCTCTACACGGCGACTCACGGCAAGGTGCGGGCGGTCGCGCGTGGCGTGCGGCGCCCCCGCAGCAAGCTGGGCGGCAGCCTGGAGCTGTTTTCCCATACCGAAGCGCAGCTTGCCAGGGGACGCGACCTCGACATCATCACCCAGGCCGAAATCGTTCGCGCCTATCACCACCTCCGCGACGACCTCTGGCGTACCGGTCTCGCCTGTTATGCCGCCGAGCTGGTTGATCGCCTCAATGAGGTGCAGCAGCCCAATCCGCCGCTATTCGCGCTGCTGCGCGACACGCTCGATTATCTGGACAAGGGTGAGCCAGCCGAGGCGCTGGTCATGCGCCGCTTCGAGACACACCTTCTAGGGCTGCTCGGCTACCTGCCGGAGCTTTACCACTGCACCGCTTGCAGCGAGCGCTTGCAGCCCGGCCGCCTCTACTATAGTGCGGCCAGCGGTGGGGCCCTGTGCCGCGACTGTGGTCCGGGGCAGCCGGGTGCGCGGCCGGTATCGGTGCGCGCGATCAAGACGCTCCGCCTGCTGGCACAGAAGTCGTTGGATGTCGCTGCACGCTTGCAGGTCGGCGCGGCTACGGCGGCCGAGGTCGAGGAACTACTGCAGGAATCGGTGACGTATATCTTGGAGCGACGACCACGCGCCGCCGAGTTTCTTGGCCGGCTCAAGGCCGACGGCCTGGCCCCGGCAGCGGCCCACAACCGCTAAGATAGGGGCAGGGTAGACCGGCCGGGAGTGAGGACCGCTACCCCAACACGCTACTGGAGCGGATAGGTACCCATGAGCACACAGTCGTCGGTCAGCATGGACACCTTGGTCTCGTTGTGTAAGCGGCGCGGCATCGTCTTTCCCAACAGCGAGATTTATGGCGGTTTCGGAAGCACCTGGGACTATGGCCCCTTGGGCGTGGAACTGAAGAACAACATCAAGCGGGCCTGGTGGCGAGACATGGTGTGGGCACGGCCCGACGTCGTGGGCCTCGACGGCGCGATTCTCTCCGCGCCCGACGTGTGGCGGGCCTCGGGCCACGTCGAGCATTTCACCGATGCGCTCGTGGAGTGCCGCTCGTGCCATCGGCGGTTCAAGGCCGACGAGCTTGGTACCAACTGCCCCCACTGCGGCGCGAGCGACTTCACGGATACGCGGCAGTTCAACACGATGTTCAAGACCTTTGTCGGGCCGGTCGAGGATGATGCTGGGGTGGCGTACCTGCGGCCCGAAACGTGCCAGATGATCTATCTCAACTTCCGCAACGTCCAGCTGGCGGCTCGCATGAAGCTGCCGTTCGGCATTGCCCAGATCGGCAAAGCCTTCCGCAACGAGATCACACCCGGCAACTTCATCTTCCGCACGCGCGAGTTCGAGCAGATGGAGCTGGAGTATTTCGTCAAGCCGGATACGGCCGCGGAGTGGTTCGACCGCTGGGTGGAAGAGCGGCTGGCGTGGTACGTGCGGTACGGGATACCGCCCGATTTGCTGGAGCGGTATGAGGTTCCCGATGACGAGCGGGCGCACTATTCGCTCCGCACGGTGGATATCAAGTTCCGGTATCCCTTCGGGCTGGAGGAGCTGGAAGGGATCGCCAACCGCGGCGACTACGACCTGCGCCAGCACGCCGCGGCCAGCGGGAAGGAGCTTGACTACTTCGACGACCAATCTCAGGAGCACCTCATCCCGTATGTCATCGAGCCGTCGGCCGGCGCGGACCGCCCGCTGCTGGCGTTCCTCGTGGCGGCCTACGCGGAAGAGGTAGACGCGAAGGGCAACAAACGGGTCGTGCTCCGGCTCCATCCCCAACTGGCGCCAGTCAAGGCGGCGGTCTTCCCCTTGGTGCGCCGCGATCCCAACCTGGTCGCACTCGCCCAGGAAATCTACGCCACGCTGGGACCGGAGTTTCCGACGGTCTACGACGAAAGCGCCGCCGTCGGCCGGCGGTACCGGCGGCAGGACGAGATCGGGACGCCGTGGTGCATCACGGTGGATCGGCAGAGCTTGGAGGACCGCACCGTGACGGTCCGCGAGCGCGATTCGATGGCGCAGGTGCGCCAGCCCGTTGACGACCTGCTACCCGAGCTACAGCGCCGCTTGCGCGAGCCGTGGGCGCCACCGGAGCGGTAGCGGCGGGGGCGAGGACCGGCGCTATCCGGCGCTATGGGAGATACGGAGGCAGCAATGACTACCGAGACCGCGGAGATCGCTACACGCGCCGGCACCGTCCCACTGCGGGTGCTCCGAGCGGCGGATCGCGATTGTGGCACGACCCAGACGCCGGGAATGCAGCGCGAGGCCGGCGTCTCGCTGGAAACGACCGGCGCAGAGCAGCTTTGGATGGGACACGTGACCGTTGCGCCGGGCGTGGAATCCGGCGTGCATCACCATGGCGCGTGCGAATCCGGTATTTACATCATCTCCGGCCACGCGCGCTTCCGCTCGGGACCGGACTTATCGGAGCAGGCGGATGCAGGCCCCGGCGACTTCATCTTTGTGCCGGCGTGGGCGCTGCACCAGGAGATCAACCTGAGCCAAAGCGAGCCGGTCGTCGCAATTGTCTGCCGCACGGTGGCCGATGACGAGTTGGTCTACAACGAGGGGGGCGAGGGTTAGCTGGGAGGAAAGGGCAGGCGGGCCAAAGAGGACCGTATTACAAACTTTCAAGTTGGGCGTTATACTGTACGTCTCCACCAACTTAGGAACTACTAGGTTGTGTTGACATTTGGGACAGGCGGCGCTGCCACCAACCCCATCGGGTCGTGCTGGCCCCCCTATGGTCCCCCCGCTGCGGCGGGGGGACGTGGATTCCCGCGAAAGCGGGAATGACCGGGAAATATCAACAGAACCTAGCTCGCCTGCGCCGGGCATCACGGCTTCGAGCAAGGATTCCACTACAGGGAACAGGTCAATCTACAACCGGCTGATGGAAGTAATAACAGAGGCCATCGGGAGCAGCTACAAAAAACACGTGGAGCTCCTGCCCGTCCCGCTCGTCCACCTGCCGGTCGCCGCACTGAACGCCGCGGCGTTTGAGCTCTTCCTGCGCGCGGTGGATGTCGGTCACTTTGATGGCCGCGCCGTCCTGGGAAGCATCGCCGCCGTTTATCGCGAAACCGATTCGAACGCCGTCGCGCTCCATAATCACCGTGGGTACCGGCTCATCCTGGCGTTCGACCTCGGACAAGCCGAAACAGCGCCCATACCAGGCAACCGTCTCGTCCAGATCGGTCACCGGTAATGCCAGTACGTCGTTGGCAAACGGATACGCGGCTTCAAACAGTCCAGTCATAGCACCTCCATAGCTTTCTTGTTTCGCCCATTATAGTGGCGGTATCCCCGTCCGTTGGCAACTCGGCCGGGCGCTTTCCCAACACGAGTTATGAATATAGTACACGTAGATCGGATAGATCGGAATTGGTAGGCTTAACGAGACGTGGACCTGGACGGGTCGGAGCGACGCCGGCCCGGTGGAGACGATCAGATTTCGGATCAGGAAGAAGGACACTGACATTATGAGTACGGCGATGGGGACCAAATGGGTCTACCGCTTTGCGGACGGCAATGCGGAGATGCGCGATCTCCTAGGGGGCAAAGGCGCTGGCCTGTCGGAAATGACCAATGCCCGGCTGCCGGTGCCACCGGGCTTCACGATCACGACGGAAGCCTGCAACGCCTACAACGCTGCCGGGAAGCAGTTTCCCGCGGAGCTATGGGAGCAGACGCTCGCCGCGATGCAGGAGGTCGAGGCCGCGACCGGCAAGCAGTTCGGCAATCCTCAAAACCCCCTGCTCGTATCGGTGCGCTCCGGGGCCAAGTTCTCGATGCCCGGCATGATGGACACGGTGCTCAACCTCGGTCTGAACACCGAGACGCTCCAGGGCTTGGCGCAGTTGACGGGCAACGAGCGCTTTGCCAACGACGCCTACCGCCGGTTTATCCAAATGTTCGGCAAGATCGTGATCGGCGTGCCCGGCGAGCACTTCGAGGAGCTGCTCGATGAGGTCAAGCAGGAGGTTGGCGCGACGCAGGATACCGACCTCACGGCCGATCAACTGATGGAAGTGGTCGAGCGCTTCAAGGCACTCGTGCGCGCAGAGGGGGGACAGGAGTTCCCGGACGATCCGTATGAGCAGCTACGGCAAGCGATAGAAGCAGTGTTCGCCTCCTGGGACAATCCGCGTGCCTATGCCTACCGCGACTTCCACAAGTTACCCCACGATCTGGGCACGGCCGTCAACATCGTGACGATGGTGTTCGGCAACATGGGCGAGGATTCGGGGACGGGGGTGGCCTTCACCCGCGACCCGGCGACCGGGGAGCAGCAGCTCTTTGGCGAGTTTCTGACGAACGCGCAGGGTGAAGACGTCGTTGCGGGAATTCGGACCCCTCGGCCCATCGCGCAGTTGGCCCGCGACATGCCCGGGGTGTACCAGGAGTTCGAGGCCATCGCCGAGCGGTTGGAGCGGCACTACCGCGATACGCAGGACCTGGAGTTCACTATCGAGCGCGGCACGCTGTACATGCTCCAGACCCGCTCGGCCAAGCGGACCGCCGCTGCTGCCGTGAAGATCGCCGTAGATATGGCGCAGGAGGGCCTCATCAGCCGGGAGGAAGCGGTCCAACGGGTCGAGCCGGACCAGATTTACCAGTTGCTGCTTCCGCACTTCGACGAAGAGGCCAAAGCCGAGGCCTCTTCCGCCGGTCGCTGGCTCACGACCGGCTTGAACGCCTCGCCGGGGGCAGCCACCGGCAAGGCCGTCTTCGACGCCGACCGCGCCGCCGAACTGGGAGGCGCCGGCGAGGCGGTTATCCTGGTGCGGCCGGAAACGAACCCCGACGACGTGCATGGGATGCTCGTCGCCCAGGGCATTCTGACTGCACGCGGTGGCGCCACTAGCCATGCCGCCGTGGTCGCACGGGGCTTGGGCAAGTCGTGTGTGGCCGGTGCGGAGTCAATCCTGGTGGACACAGAGCGGCGCCAATTCACCGTCAACGGACAAATCGTGCGCGAGGATGACGCGATCAGCATTGACGGGACTACCGGCGAGGTGTTCACTGGCGTTATCCCGACGGTGGAAACCCACCTTGAAGACGAGCAAGAACTCCAAGAGCTGCTGTCCTGGGCCGACGACTTTCGGCAACTCGGCGTGTGGGCCAACGCCGACTACCCGCGGGACGCCCAGCGAGCGCTGCGCTTCGGTGCCGAGGGAATTGGCCTCTGTCGCACGGAGCACATGTTCTTCGAGGAAGATCGCCTACCCATCGTGCAGCAGATGATCCTGGCGGCCGGTGAAGCGACGGCGCTGGAGAATGAGCTGGCGCAGCGCCAGGCGGCGCTCGCCGCAGCGGAAGGTCGCCGGGCGCGCGTGGCCGCTCAACGGCTCGTAAACGACCAAGAGGCCAAGGTTGCAGCTTCGGCAGAGGTCACGGGGTATCGGGAAGCGCTCCAACGGTTGCAGGAGGTCCAGACTGAGGATTTCCGCGGCGTGCTCAGCACGATGGCCGGCCGGCCGGTGATTATCCGGCTGCTCGATCCGCCGCTCCACGAGTTTCTACCCAACTACGAAGAATTGCGGGTCCAACTGCTGGAACTCACGCATAGAAACGTGTCCCCGGCCGACCGGGACGAGACCGAGTACCTGCTACAGGCCGTTGGGCAGATGACCGAGGCCAACCCGATGCTCGGGATGCGTGGCTGCCGGCTGGGGCTGCTCTACCCCGCCATCTACGCTATGCAGGTGCGGGCGATCCTCGGCGCCGCGAGCGACCTGGCCCAGAACGGGGTGGACATCCAGCCGGAGATCATGATTCCGCTGGTCGGGCACGTCAACGAGCTGAAGATGGTCCGCGACCAACTCGAGGAAGTGGCGTCCGAAATTGAGCGGGATACCGGCCAAGAGCTGCACTACAAGTTCGGCACCATGATCGAACTGCCGCGGGCGGCCCTCACGGCCGACGAGATTGCCGAGCACGCCGAGTTCTTCAGCTATGGCACCAACGACTTGACCCAGACGACCTTCGGATACTCGCGCGACGACGCCGAGAGCAAGTTCCTGATGCCCTATATGGAGCAGGGTGTCCTGCCTGAGAATCCCTTCCAGACGCTGGACCGCAACGGCGTCGGGAAGCTCATCAAGATGGGTGTGGAACTCGGTCGCTCGACCCGTCCCGGCTTGGAGATCGGGATTTGTGGCGAGCACGGCGGCGATCCGGCGTCAGTGACCTACTGCCACGAGATCGGTCTGAACTACGTGAGCTGCTCGCCGTTCCGCGTGCCCGTGGCCCGCTTGGCCGCCGCTCAGGCGGCGCTGGCGCACAGCGGCCCGCGTGATGTGTAACCCGGCCCGTTGACTGCCGGGCATTGGGCAACCGGGGCGTCCCCGCCGCCGTTGTATCGGAGGCGGGGGCGTTTGCCGCCTTGGGAAGGGTGTTGGTACCGCGCAACATGGCCGATCCAGTCATTGACGAAATCAAGCAGCGGGTGGACATCGCCGACCTCGTCGGTAGCCGCGTGGCGCTCAAGAAGGCCGGGCGTACCCTCAAGGGGTTATGCCCGTTCCACGACGAGAAAACGCCGTCATTCGTCGTCTACCCCGACCAAGGCTCGTACCACTGCTTTGGCTGCGGCAAGAGCGGCGATGCGTTCACCTGGATGCAGGAGACCGAGCACCTCGATTTCGGGGAGGCGCTCCGTCACTTGGCCCAACGCGCCGGTGTGAACCTGCCGGAGCGCCGCCGTAACCCCCAGGCCACGGAGAAACGCCAGCGGCTGCTCGCGGTGCTGGCGGAAGCCGCAGCCTTCTACCACCGGCAGCTGCGCGAAGCGCGCACCCCGGAAGCACAGGCCGCCCGGAAGTACGTGGAATCACGTGGCCTGACGGCAGCCACCGTCGAGCGCTTTGGTCTCGGCTACGCTCCCGACCGCTGGGATATGCTCCTGCGCCACCTGAGGCAGCGGCGCCACGCTCCGGAGCTTGCGGTTGAGGCCGGTCTGCTGCGCGAAGGCGAGCGCGACGGTAGCCGGTACGATCTGTTCCGGGGGCGGCTGCTCTTTCCCATCCACGATGCCGGCGGCGCGGTGATCGGGTTTGGGGGCCGGATTCTTGGTGAGGGTCAGCCAAAATATCTCAACTCACCGCAAACACCGCTGTTCGACAAGAGTACCGTGCTCTACGGCCTCGATCAGGCGCGGCAGGCCATCCGACGCGAAGATCAGGCCATCATTGTCGAGGGCTACATGGATGCGGTGATCGCGCACCAGCACGGCTACGCCAACGTCGTGGCCGCCTTGGGCACGGCGCTGACCGAGCAGCAAGTACGACAGTTGCGCCGCTACAGCCAGAACCTCGTGCTGGCGCTCGATGCCGATAGCGCCGGCCAAGCGGCGACGCTCCGGGGATTGGATGTCATGCATGAGGCGTTGGCCTCGGGCGCGGCGCCTGGCATCCAAGGCGAGGTTCGCGTTGCCACCCTGCCGGCCGGCCGCGATCCGGACGATGTGATCCGTGCTGATCCGCAGCAGTGGGAAGCGCTGATCGAGCGGGCCAAGCCGTTCGTCGAGTTTGCGATTGACGCGGTCATCGCGGAGGCCGATCTCAGCAACGCGCGCGAGAAGTCCGCAGTAGCGTCCCGCCTCTTCCCGCTCATCCGGGCGGTCGGTGACCCCATCGCCCGCGCTCCCTATATCGAAATGCTGGCCCAGCGCTTGGGAGTGGATGAGCAGACCGTTCAGGCAGCGATGGCCGTATCGCGCCGGAGGGCGCCCCGGCGCCGCACACGCCGGCGCGAGCCGCCGCCCCCCGACGAGGCCAACGGACCGGTCTTGTTGGAGCAGCCAACGGCAGGATCACCGGAGGCGCTGGAGAAACTGGAGGAGCACTGCCTCGTCGTGCTGCTGTCTGCGCCCGACTTACTGGCGGGCCTCGTCTACCGTCCGGCGGAGACCGACTTTCGGCGACCGGAGTACCGCGAGATCTATCGCGCAGTGGTGCAGGCTATCACCCGGCCCCTCGACTCCATGCAGCCGGCCGCAGGAAAGCCGACGGCCGCCAGCATTCGCGCGACGCTCGATGAGAGTCTCTGGCCTCATTTCGACACGCTCGTCGAGCGCAGTGCAGCGCGGCCCCCGACCACCAACTCCCAGCGCGAGGCCGACCTCATTCAGGTGACACTGCGCTTGCGAGAAGAGGCACTAAAGGGGATGCAGCGGCGCGTGCAGGCCCAAGTGGCCGCTGCCGAGCAGCGGCGGCGCGAGTCCGGGGAGGCCCCGCCAGAGGAGGACCTGAGTGAGTTGCTCCGGCAGCAGGTCGAGGTGACCAACGCACTCAACCGCATCTGGCTTGATCGCAGCCGACTGCGCTTGTATACTGCGGCACCCACCTAGATGGTGGGCTGGCTCTATCTCCTTGCGATGGCGGCAGGATTCCACAGCCTGCCGGGTGTGTGCCCCGATGGTTACAGAAAACTCCTCGGAGCAGGATACGGTTGTCTCGCGCCTTGTGGCGAAGGGTCGCCGGCAGCAGTACCTTACGCACCGGGACGTTGTTGATGCGGCGGCCGAGCTACAGGACGCCGCTCCGGCCAACCTGGACCCGCTATACGAGCGCATTCAGGAAGCCGGCATCGAGATCGTCACCGACGAGGATTCGGCGCAGACCGAGCGGGACGGGGCCGGGCCACCAAGCTCCGAGGAACTGGCGCGAGCCTTCGAGGACCTCACCGAGGTTGCTGTTGATGATCCGGTCCGCCTCTACCTGCACGAGATCGGCAAGGTCCCTCTGTTGACCGCGGCGGAAGAGGTAGAGATCGCCCGGCGGATGACTGACGGCGACGAAAGTGCGCGCCGGCACCTGATCGAGGCCAATCTGCGGCTGGCCGTGTCCGTCGCCAAGCGGTACCAGGGCCGCGGACTGACCCTGCTCGACCTCGTGCAGGAAGGGAATATCGGCCTCATCAAAGCTGTCGAGCGGTTCGACTACACGCGCGGCTTCAAGTTCTCCACGTATGCGACCTGGTGGATCAGGCAGGCCATTACGCGGGCGATTGCCGATCAGGCCCGCACGATCCGTATTCCCGTGCATGTGGTGGAACTCATCAACAAGCTGGTACGTATTTCGCGCCAGCATCAGCAAGAGCACGGGCGCGAGGCTACCCCCGAGGAATTGGCTCGCGCTCTGGACATGGAGCCGGAGAAGGTAGAGGAGATTCTCAACATTGCCAAGGAGCCGGTCTCCCTGGAAACACCGGTCGGGGAAGAGAACAGCAACACGCTCGGCAACCTCATCCCCGATGAGGCGGCTGTGGTGCCGGCCGATGAGGCCACGCGCCGTGCCCTTCAGGATCAAGTAGAAAGTGTGCTCGACTCGCTCACCGCGCGCGAGCGGGAGGTGCTGCGTCTACGGTATGGCCTCGACGACGGGCACAATCGCACGCTGGAAGAGGTCGGCAAGACTTTCCAGGTGACGCGCGAGCGCATTCGCCAGATTGAAGCCAAGGCGCTCCGCAAGCTGCGCCACCCCAGCCGCAGCCGGCGTCTCCGCGACTACCTCGAATAGCGGCGCTCGCCGGCGGCGGCCGGCGGCGCAAGAGCACGAAAACCCGTCGCCAGCATCGCGCCGGCCGTCACGGCTGCGCCGATCATCGTGGCGCCGACACCCCAAAGCTCCCCGACTATCCCCATCAGCAATGGCAGGACCAGCCAGCCGACTGATGCGCTCCCCATCATCAAGGCGGTGGTTGGCCCACTTTGCAACGGCAGCCGCGCTTGCGCCACGGCCACAAGGGTGGGAAAGATGCCGCCGATGCAGAACCCGGCGAGTGCAAATGCAGCGGTGGTTACTCCGCTGCTCGTGGTGGCAATGGCCACGACGATTGCCACCACTGCCGCACTCATGCTGGTGAGTAGCACCCGCCGGACGCTCCACCGCCCGGTGAGGCCGGCCGCGGCGAGCCGGCCAACCAGGAGTGCGGCCCAGAACACGGCCGTCGCGCGCGCCCCGGCGGCGGCAGTAGCGTCGTGCAACTCGATCATGTACGTGGTCAGCCAGGCGGCAATGCCGACTTCCACCCCCACGTACAGCAGCATCATGAGCGCCAGCCAGCGCAGCGAGGCGTCGGCGAGGAGGAAGCGCCAGGTCGGCGGCCGGGCAGCACGCTGCGGCGGGGCCGCCGGGTACCAAGCGGTCAACGCTGCGAGCAGGCTTGGTGCCAGCAGCAGGGCACCGAGCAAGAATGCCTGCCGCCACGTGGCGCCGTATTCCAGCCCCCACGCCCATAGGAGCGGTCCGAGCAACGTGCCCACCGAGAAGAACGTGTGTAGCACGTTGAGGACACGGGCCTTGCGCCGTGGCTGCGGGATGCCGTCCCCCACGGCGGCGTTGAGCACCACGTCGAGGCAGCCAAAGCCCAATCCGAGTACCAGACCGCCAGCGAGGGCCACACCCCAGTACGGTGCGCCACCCAGCACGGCAAAGCCGATAGTGAGCATTGCGGTGCCGAACACGGTCATAAGGCGGCGGCGATGGGTGACGCTGGACATGCCGCTCCCTAGCACTCCCAGCAGATGGCCCAGCGACATGGCCGGAAAGAGCCAGCTCACCGCGAACAGACTGAGGCCGAACGTGGCGCGAATGTGCGGTAGGGCCGGGCCTTGGATAGCGAGGGCGGCTCCGACGATGACATGGAGCCACGCGACGAGGCCGTAAAGAGTTCGCAGCGACGTGCGCGTGTTCATGGAGTGTTAGCGTCGCGCCGCGTACCGGCTAGGAGCCGTCCGGTTGGTCAACCGGCCCCGGAACGGGAGTAGTTGCCGGACGATAGCGCGCGGCGTCGCGCTGGCGGTATTTGGCCAGCACGCGCTCGAAGCTGTCTTGGAGGTCAATGCCCTGGGAGTTGGCGAGACAGATGATTGTATAGAGCAGGTCGGCCAACTCGAGGCCCAAGTCCTGCTCGCTCTCGTCGGGACGCTTCGGTTTTTCACCGTACAGGTGATTGACGAGCCGTGCCGTTTCGCCTAACTCTTCGGTGAGCCGCGCCAACTGCGCGAGAGGATGCCAGTAGTCGGTTCCTTGCTCGCGGACCCACTGGTCTACCAGCTTTTGGGACTGTCGGAAAGTGAGGTCATTCATAGCAGGGTGATTGTACGGGATTGCGCCCACTGCGAGCGCCGCTGGCATCCCCGCTGCCTGATGGCGATGGCAGCTATTGGCCTTGCAGATCCGGGAAATAGGTCGCGTAGAAGCCTCGATCTCGCGTAAGAAAGGTATCGGCCGTCGCAGCGGCGTGGGCACCAATCAGGAAGTCAGTGATAATCCGGTTCCTTGGCCCGCCGGCTTGGCGATAGCGTAACCAGCGCACCCCGGCTTGGTAAGCGATAGCGGTATTGATGGGAGAGATGGCCGCGCCGATCTCCCGCAGCGCCTCTTCAAGTGTGTTGCGGTCATCAAAAGCCGGAACAAGCTCCGCGTAGACCACGTCGCAGACGAGGATTGTCCCCCGGTCGTAGGCGTCGCGAAGCCATTCCAGCGACCGGGGGCCGTGAATCTCGTCGGGGAGGAACACGTCCAGCAGGACGTTGGTGTCAACGGCGGTAGTCATCTTCCCCGGACTGTTTCTACGTAATCGTCGGTGTTCCCACCCCTGCCCAGGATGGCGTACACGCGGTCCACCGGATGTTTCGCGGCGGCCCGTGTCTGGATGAGTAGGCCTTGCTTGGTTGGCGTAATCGCAACCTCGACATTGGGCTTCAAGCCGAAGCGCTCCCTCAAGTGCTTGGGGATCGTGATTTGTCCTCGCTCGGAGATTCGCATAGCTCCTCCACATGGACTATGGCCATGGCACAGCATACTTCCCTGATGTGGAGCTTGCCAGTTACCCAAGCCGTTTGGCTATGTCCACCGGCTGCTGGGACTATCGGAAGGTGAGGTCACTCATCGCAGGGTGATTGTACGGTATCGCGCCCACCGAGGGTGCCGCTCCCGCTCGACACCGGGGTAGTCGAGGCTCTACAGTGGGCGCAGTGCGGACACGCGGCCGTGACAAGGAGCGACATGACTATGGATACGCTACCGATTGCGATTATTGGCTGTGGTGGGATGGGGCGACGGCACCTGCGTGGACTGGCAACGCTCCAGGCCTCGGACTTCAATAACGTCTCGCTCGCCGCGGTCTGTGACCTCCAGCGGCCGAACGCCGAGGACCTTGCGGACGAGGCCGAGCAACTGCTGGGAACTCGTCCGCAGGTGTGCGAGCAGATTGAAGAGTTGGCAGCCGTGGACGGCTTGCGCGGCTGCGACATCACGACCGACGCCGGAAGTCACCACCGCGTCGCAGTACGCTGTTTGGAAGCCGGCCTGCACGTGCAGGTGGAGAAGCCGCTGTCGTTGACCATTCGGGGCTGCGACGCGATCATCGCAGCCGCTCGGGAGCGCGGCCTAGTGCTCTCGGTGGCGGAGAACTACCGGCGGGACCCGATCAACCGGCTGGCGCGGGCGCTACTGGCGGACGGCGCCATCGGCACACCGCAGTTCATGCTGGAAGTGGGGATCGGTGGCGGGAAGCAGATCGCCATTACGCCGTGGCGCCATCACAAGCTCACCGGTACTATCGTGACGGACGCCGGTATCCACAACGCCGACATTATGATGTATTACCTGGGTGATGTCGTGACGGCCTATGGCGAGGGGCGCATTACGCAGCCGATTCGTTACCGCGCGGCGGAGGCGGGTGGTCCGGGCGGCTTTTACGCCAAGTGGGCAGAAGATTTCCCGGAGCAGTTCGAGGCGACCGGCGAAGATGCCCTCTTTGGCTCGCTGCACTTTGCCTCCGGCGCCCTGGGCACGTGGATTGCCCACCGCGGCGCCATCGGTCACTCGCAAGGCCAGCGGACGGTGTACGGGAGCAACGGCTCGCTGTCCTCGCCCGGCGACCGCCAAGGCGCACCGTTGACGGTACACGTGGACGGTCGCACGATCACGGATGGAGCGATGCTCGATCTGGCACCGAGCTACCGGTTGCCACCCCTGGAAGCGGCTCTGTTCGGTGGCGAGCGCGTCTGGCGCTACGACGGCCCGTTCAACGAGATTGACTGGAAGATTCTCGCCCAGGAGTACCACGAGTTTGCGACGTGTGTGCTCACCGGCGCCAGGCCCGAAGTAACCGGCGAGGTCGGTCGGCGCACGGTCGCGCTGGTCAATGCACTGTTCGAGTCAGGACTCGCCGGACGCGCGGTGACGCTCGACGAGGTAGAAGCGGGTGCGGTGGACGCCTACCAGCGCGAGATTGACGAGCACCTCGGCTTGGTATAGCCGGGGCGGTAGCTCAGGCTAGGGCGCTGGTGGGGTAGAGCTGGCGGTAGTGGCGCCGGAAGGCTTCGCGGGCGCGGTAGAGCAGCGTCTTGACGGTGTTGGGCGTGGTCTGTAGCTCGTTGGCGATCTCTGCATACGACAGCCCTTGGTACTCGCGTAGGGCCAGACATCGCCGGTGCTTGGGCGTGAGGCGTGCAAAGACCTGCCGGACCTGCTCTCGTTCTTCCTGGTGCAGTGCCTGCCGCTCAGGATTGTCCGAGGACACCTGCAGCGGGTGGAACAGGGCCAGGAAGCGATCCCAGGGCTGCCACTTGATGAGGCGCTTGCGACGCAGGGCGTCAATGCAGACGTTGGTGGCAATGCGGTAGAGCCAGGGCTTCACCTTGAGATTGGCCGGCATCTTTGGGAGGGCGGTATAGGCCTTGACAAAGGCATCCTGGGTCAGGTCCTGCGCTTCCTCGGTGTTGCCGCTCATCATCCGCAGTACGTAGTGGTAGAGCGGCTGCTCGTACTGCTCGAAGATCGCAGCAAAACGCTCGGCAAGACTTTCCGGGGAGAGCGCTGTGCCATAGCGGGGCATGGTCGTGGCGATGGTAGTCATCAGCGGTTTCCTTTCACGTTCGGACGAAGCGGGTGCCGTCTCACCTCGGCAGCACCACAGGCATTGTCCAGGGAATGGCGCCAGGAAACCTGACCAACGGCTAACGTTCGCCTAACAATCGGGGCGTGGGGCAACTGGGGGGATAGACGGGAGGCAGCGTGGCTACGGTGGCCAGGCGCGAGCGTAGTCGTTTATTAAGGCACCGCCAAACGTGATGTCCGGCTGATGAAAGATGCTTTGCCATTGGCGGGGATTGGCGAGATCAATCTCGAAGGGTAGATGACCCAAGGCGGCGGCTTCCCAGTTCAGGGCAATCAGCGGCACCGGATTGGTGGCCACGCGCCGTCCGTCCTTGCGGATTTCCAGATGTAGATGTGGATTGCCGTCGCACGTTCTCCGCGCCGTCGAGTCCCCGGAGCGGCCCACCACATCCCCGGCCTCGACTTCCTGACCATACGAAACATCCTGCGAGCGCTCGACGAGGTGTCCGTACAGCGATAGATTGCCGTCGGGATGGCGGACCACGACATTGTGCGGCGCGGAGCCGTAGTCCCCGTCAACGGCGATCACTTGCCCCGGCCCAATGGCCAGGACCGGCGTACCGCACGGGGCCGCGAAGTCTACGCCGAAGTGAATGCCCTGGCCTTCCACGTACAGCCCCCGCCGCGAGCGGTACCCAAAGACCGTGTTGCCGTACCACTGCGAGACATACCAGGTTGACGGCCCGGGATCGCCACCAAAGGGTGGCCGGTAGGGTGGTGGTAGTGATGGCGTCGGTGTCGGTGTCGGCTCTTCCGGCAAGCCTGGGACAAACGGTTCTTCCTGGGTGGCTGCGGCGCGTGGGAGCACCAGCGGGCTGGCTATCGCGGCCGCGATAACCAGCCGGTACAGGTCGCGGCGGGGGATCAAACCCGTCCACCACATCTCCGAACGCCTGTTCACTAGGTTTCCTGCCTATACACCGTGGAGGGAAGGGGCCGGGAGGTAGATGCTATGTTGGCCCCCCTACGGTCCCCCCGCGTCGCAGGGGGACATGGATTCCCGCTTGCGCGGGAATGACGGGCGGCCCGGCATCCGCGGCGGTCTAACCGCCGCCGCCCTGACCGCCGCCACGTTGGCCGCCTCCACCGCGCTGGCCACCGCCGGCGCCGGCCGGGAGCACTTGAATCGTTTGGGCAGTGACCGTGCCGTCCTCGCCGGCCGGTCCTTGCACCATTACTCGCGTGCCCGCCGTGAGGTCCGCGCGAGTGCCGGGCGTGGTCTCACGACTGCCCGGAGTGCGCTTCTGAATCGTGGTCTGCTCGGAGAGCTGGACCGTGACGGCGCCGCCCTGGGTAGTCACCGTCAGGGTGTCGCCGGCCAAGGACTCGACCGTACCAAGGGTGCCGCCACCACCGGGCCGGCCGCCAGCACCGCCAGTACCGCCACCCGGCTGCGCGCCCGCACCTGCCCCCGCGCCGGCCGCAGCGAATTGCCCACCGCCGGTAGTGGACGCGCCGGCGCCTTGGCCGGCTTGGCCTGCGGCACCCCGCTGTCCTGCTTGCCCGGCGGCGGCGAATTGTCCGCCGCCGGCCTGAGCCTGAGTCTGTGCTACCGGCTCTTCGCCGGGAAACAGCTCCGCCGACCACGTCTGGACGGCTCCGAACGCGGCCCCGCCGACGAGTCCGATGATAGCGATCGTGATGACCCAAGTGCGGTACTTGAACTTGAAACGAGACATAGCGTCATGTCCTTCCTGACGTGAGTCCGGTTGCTCCGGCCGACGGGATTACTCGTAGCGCAGCGCCTCAATCGGGTTGAGACGGGCGGCGCGCAGGGCGGGATAGATGCCAAAGAACAGGCCGATGGCCGCCGAGACGACGAAGGCCAAGATGATGGCATCCGGCGGGACAACCGTTTGGAGGGATTGGCCGGCACTACCTGGCGTGGGTAACTGCACGCCGCTGAGCAAGCGCGATCCACCAATCCCGATGGCAACGCCGACACCGCCGCCGAGTAGGCTCACCACGGTGGCCTCAATGAGAAACTGCATCAAGATGTCGCTGCGTTTGGCACCGAGCGCCTTGCGGATACCGATTTCGCGCGTGCGCTCCGTGACGGACACGAGCATGATGTTCATAATCCCGATGCCGCCGACGAGCAGGGAGATGCCGGCCACCGCGCCTAGGAACAGGGTGATTCCGGCCGTCACTTGGCTGACGGTCTCCAGAATGTCCTTCTGGCTCAAGATCGTGAAGTCGTCCTGGGCCACGTTATGCCGCGCACGCAGCAGCGCCGCGATCTCTTGCACGGCCCCATCAACGGCATCCTCGCTGGTCAACTGGATGGCAATGCTACTCACGTTGGTCGAGCCGCCCCGGCCGCGGAAGCGATTGAAGCGCGTCTGCATCGTCGTCAGGGGCATGAAGACTACGTCGTCCTGATTCCTGAACGCGGAGGCGCCCTTACTCTCCAGCACGCCGATGACGCGGAAGTTCTGCCGGTTGGCGCGGATGGTCTCGCCGATGGGATCGCTGTCTCCGAACAGCTCTTGCGCCACGTTGGCACCGAGCACCATCACGCGCGAGCGGCTCTCCATATGCTGGTCGTTGATAAACTCGCCCAGTGCAACCTGGAAGTTCCGCACGTATGGGAACGAAGGCGTGACCCCACTCACCCGTGAGAACCAGTTCTGACCGCCAGCGACCAACTGCGCCCCGCTGTCTTGCTGCGGCGCGACATCCACGACATGGGAGAAGCCGGTCGTAAGCAGGGCCTCGCTGTCATCGAGGGTCAGCGTCGGCCGCGTGCCGGCTGCGGCGCGCACCCCACCCGTCTGCTGGGCACCCGGCGTGATGAACAGCAGGTTGGTGCCCAGCCCACGAATCTGCGCCGAGACCTGCTCGCGCAGGCCGGTGCCAATGGACATCAGCGAAATCACGGCACTCACGCCGATGATGACCCCCAGCATCGTCAGTGCCGAGCGCAGCTTATTCGCGCCCAGTGCCCGCAGGGCGATCTGTATGCTTACTACTGCGTTCATGACTCCCTCCCCGCCTCGCCAATCCGCTGACTAGGAGCGCGCATCCCCCATGGGGCGCGAACGGCCGCGCCCCTCATGTCGCTCGCCACCCCCTACTCGTACCGCAATGCTTCTATCGGGTTCAACTGCGCCGCGCGCATGGCCGGATAGCTACCGAAGAACAGGCCAATGGCCGCCGAAACCACGAAGGCCAGAATAATGGCATCCGGCGGGACGACCGTCTCGAATGCTTGACCGCCGGCCACGCCCAAGCCGCTCAACTCGAAGCCACTCAGCAGCCGCGATGCACCGAGGCCAATCACGATCCCCAAGCCGCCGCCGAGTAAGCTGACGACGGTCGCCTCGATCAGGAACTGCGACAGGATGTTGCTGCGCTTGGCACCGAGCGCCTTACGGATACCGATTTCGCGCGTGCGCTCCGTGACCGATACGAGCATGATGTTCATAATCCCGATGCCGCCGACCAGCAGCGAGATCCCGGCGACTGCCCCCAAGAACAGCGTGATGCCGGCGGTGATTTGGCTCACGGTCTCTACCATGTCTTCCTGGCTCAGGATGGTGAAGTCGTCCTCGAAGACCTCGTGCTCTTCGCGCAAGATCGCCGAAATCTCTTGTACGGCCGTATCCACGTATTGCTCGTCGGTCAACTGGATGGCAATGCTGCTGATGGTGGCGCCGCCACCACGGCCGAATGAGCGATTGAACCGCGTCTGCATCGTCGTGAGGGGAATGTACACCACGTCATCCTGGTTGCCGAGCGCGTTGCCGCCCTTGCTCTCCAGCACGCCGATCACCCGGAAGGTCTGATTGTTGGCACGGATGGTCTCGCCGACGGGGTCGCCCTCGCCGAACAGTTGTTGCGCCACGTTCGCACCGAGGATCATCACGCGCGAGCGGCTCTGCATATGATCGTCGTTGAAGAACTCGCCCAGGGCGACCTCCATGTTACGCACGTACTGAAATGATGGCGTGACCCCACTCACCCGCGAGCGCCAGTTCTGACCACCGGCGATCAGCTGTGCTCCGCTGTCCTGCTGTGGCGCCGTATCCACGAGGTAAGGAAAGCCGGCATTCACCAGCGCTTCGTTATCGTCAAGCGTGAGCGTCGGCCGGGTGCCGGCCGCGGCGCTCACGCCGCCGGTTTGCTGGGCGCCCGGCGTGATGAAGAGCAGGTTCGTGCCCAGCCCACGCACCTGCGACGTGATTTGCTGCTGCATGCCGGTGCCGATAGACATGAGCGCGATCACGGCGCCCACCCCGATAATGACACCGAGCATCGTCAGGGACGAGCGGAGCTTGTTCGCGCCGAGTGCCCGCAGGGCGATCCGCACACTGCTGGTCATATCCATCGGTTTCTCCTTGCTTCTGCCCTCGGCTGTGAGGACTGGCTCCACACGCCACACATTCGCCGTGTAGCGAGAGTTTCCAGGTGGGTCTACCAGACCCGCCGGTTACTCGGATACCGCTGCCGGCGGCGCCTGCGCGAGGCGCTGGTTCGCTACCACCTCATCGTCGCTGATGACACCATCGCGCATATGGACGATGCGTTTGGTGTATTCGGCGATCTCCTGCTCGTGAGTCACGAGGATCACGGTTAAGTCCTGCTCGCGGTTCAGGCGCTGGAGAATGGCCATGATCTCGCCGGCGGTCGTCGTATCGAGGGCGCCCGTCGGCTCGTCGGCCAGCAAGATGGCCGGGTCGTTGACCAGCGCCCGTGCGATGGCGACGCGCTGCTGCTGTCCACCTGACAACTCGGTCGGCTTATGGTCCATTCGGTCGGCTAGACCGACGGCCTCCAAGGCGGCCCGTGCCCGCTCTTGGCGATCCCCGACACCGGCGTAGACCAGCGGCAGCTCCACTTGCTCTAGGGCATTGGTACGCGCGAGCAGGTTGAACTGCTGGAACACGAAGCCGATCTTCTTGTTGCGAATCTCGGCCAGCTCATCGTCCCCCAACTCACCGATCTGCTCCCCGTCCAGCGCATAGTCGCCGGACGTAGGCTGGTCGAGGCAGCCGATAATGTTCATCAGGGTGGACTTACCGGAGCCGGAGGGTCCCATGATCGCCACCAGCTCGCCGCGCTTGATCTCCAGCGACACTCCGCGCAGCGCCGGTACGGTGATGTCCCCGATGTAGTAGGTCTTGGTGAGGTCTTGGAACCGGATCACCGTGTCCGTGGTGGTGGCCGCCACCGCAGCCTCCTCACCAGCCAGGGCCTCGATGGTTGTCGTTGCCGTAGCCATGTCTTACCTCCGCCTGCCTTGTGTTTACACCGTTGCTGACGGGTCAGTAGCGGTGCCTAGAAGGGTTGCCGTCCACGGGGGCCGCCGCCGGTGCCGCCGGTCAGGCCCGGAATGCGTGCCTGGCCGGTCGTCGTTGCGGAGATCACGACCGTATCGCCGACTTCCAAGCCGCTGATGATCTCGCTCGACTGGTCGTTGGCGAGGCCAACTTGCACGCGGCGCGTCTGGGTCTCACCGCTGGCCGTCATCACGTCCACGGTCCGCTGCTGTCCCTGGCGCCGGATGGCCCGGTTGGGGACCACGATGACGTTCTCGCGGGACTCGGTGACGATACTGGCGGTGGCCGTCATGCCGGGGCGCACCCCGCCGGCCTCTGCGCGGTCCACTTCGATGATGGCCTGGTAGCTCACGACGCCCTGATTGATGGTGCCGGTCGGGGCGATGACGAGTACACGACCGGGCACACGCTGGTTCTGCAACCCCTCGAACGTCACGGTCGCTTCCTGTCCGGCGCGCACGCTGGCGACGTCGGTCTCATCTACGAGGGCTTCGATCCTGATCTTGGTCGGGTCGAACAACTCCAGGATTGCGCTATTGGAGCCGACCTGCTCGCCAAGGCTGGCGCTCAAGCTCGCCACGAGACCGGCGAAGGGTGCCCGCAGCGTGGCATTGTCCAGATTGGTTTGCGCCCCCTCCAACTGCACCTGCGCGCTCTCCACTGATGCTTCGGCCGCAGCGATTTCCTGCTCGCTGGCCGGGGCAATTTGGAGCTCGTGCTGGATCTGCGCCTGCTCTAGGGCCAGCTCTGCGGTGGCGAGTGCATCGTCGTAGCTCGCCTGGGCACGTTCCAACTGGCGCTGTGCCTGGGCCACGACCAGCTCCTGCTGGGCAATCGCTACCTCATCGGGATTGAGCAGGTTGTCCAAGGCCTGCCGGGCTTGCTGCACTGACACTTGGGCATTCGCCAGGTCGGCGGCGCTGGGATCGAGCAGCTTGTCGAGGCTGGTCTGCGCCTGTTGGAGCGATGCCAGGGCGCTGGCGAGGTCGGTGGCGCTGGGATTGAGTAGTTTCTGCAAGGAGGTTTGGGCTTGCTGCACCGAGACCTGCGCGGCCACGATGTCGGCGGCGCTGGGGTTCAGCAGATTTTGTAGGTTGGTCCGGGCCTGGAACAAGGAGGACTGGCTGGCCGCGATATCAGCGGCGCTGGGGTTGAGCAGTTTCTGCACGGAGGTCTGCGCTTGTAGCACCGATTGTTGCGCGGCGGTGAGGTCGGCGGCGCTGGGGTTCAGGAGCCGGTTCAGATTGTCCTGAGCGGACTGGACGGCAAGCTGCTGCAAGCGCAGCGCCCACTCGCTTGGCCCTTGGCTGCGGAGTTTACTCAGGTTGTTCTGCGCCGTCTCCAGCGCGATTTGGGCCTTCTGGATGGCAATGTCCGAGATGTCGTCTTCGCGAGCTTGGTCGAGGTTCAACTGGGCACTCTGGACCGAAAGCTCGGCGTTGGCGAGGTCTTGCGCGTTGACTGGGGAGGCATCGGTCAACTCGGCCAGGCGAGTCTGTGCCTGATCGAGGGAAACCCGGGCCGAGGCGAGGTCCGCCGGGGTCGGCTGGAGGAGCCTGTCGAGCTTGGCCTGAGCAGAGGCCACCGCTGCCTCGGCGTTCTGGATGTCCTCGGCGCGGGGTTGGAGCAACTGGTCGTAGCGGGCCTGGGCGGAGGTAACCGCAGCTTCGGCGTTGCGGATGTCCTCGGCCGAGGGCTGGAGCAGCCGGTCGTAGCGGGCCTGGGCGGAAGCCAAGGCTAATTCGGCGTTCTGGATGTCTTCCGGGCCGGGCTGGAGGAGTTGATCGTATCTAGCCTGGGCGGAGGCCACGGACGCCTGGGTGGCTTGAATATCGCGTTCGGCAGGCTCCCGCAGGGTCAGCAACCTTGCTTCGGCCACGGCGAGCTGTAGCTCGGCGATGGCGACCTCCTGCGCCGTGCCGCCGGCCCTCAACTCCTGGAGCCTGATCTGGGCCGATTCGAGGTTGCCCTCGGCGTTGCGGACATCGGTGGTATTGGCGCGGGCTTGGGCGAGCCTCAACTCGGCAGAGACGACGGAGGCCTCACTAAGCCGGATGTCTTTGGCTGAAAGGCCCTCGTGAAGCTCGTTGAGCCTCGTCGTCGCGCTGCGGAGGCTGGCTTGGGCTTGGCGGAGGGCGCTTTCCAGCGTGCTGGTCTCCAGCCGCGCCAGCACCTGCCCGAGCTGCACCTCGGTACCGACGTCAACGAGCAGCTCGAGGAGCGTACCGTTGACCCGGAAACTAAGCTCCGAGAGGGTGGCGGCCTCGACGTTACCGGTGGCACTCACCGTGGCCGTGAGGTTGCCGCGCTCCACCGGCAGCGTCGTCGGAATGATGGCCTCGACCGGCTCGGGGCCGAAGCGCTCGTACCCGGCATAGCCGATCCAACCGGCTACTGCCAGAACAACGACCAAGCCGAGAATCTGTCGTAGTCTACTCATCACTACCCCTCTTCCAAATGCACTCGCGCGCTGTACCGTCGGGAACTCAATGCGATGCAGTCTAACAGCCTTGTCTCAAGTGGACGTTCGCTTCAGATTAAACATTCGTTAACAAACGGGCTTCCGGGCTTCATCTCCCCGCACCCGTGCCGCACTTGGCGAGGCGGAGTCGGCTGCCTTTCGCGTCGGCGGCGCGGGTGTATTCTTGACAGGCCGTATCTTGCCCGTATGCTGTGGAGCACACGCGGCCGGCTACGCGAGGCGGTGGGAGCGGCGGGTATTGGGATAGCGGCAACGACCGCTGTCCTGAGCGGCGAGGAGAGCTGATGAGGGGGTATGCACCTCCCCCCTTCCCCCTGACAAGGGTAGGTACACCGGGAAAACAAGCGGAATGAGTGTATGGAGGGGTGGAACATGCTCCGCGGGTCGGGTATAGGCCCCCCTATGGTCCCCCCACGCGGCGGGGGAACGGACGTAGGTTGTGTTGACATTTGGGGCAGGCGGTGCTGCCACCAACCCCATTGGGTCGTGCTGGCCCCCCTATGGTCCCCCCGCTGCGGCAGGGGGACGTGGATTCCCGCGCAAGCGGGAATGACCGGGGCGGGGTGTTTTCAGAGCAATGACGGACATCGGACCGGGGGGTGAGGCGTGGATCAACCACCGCCCTCCCCGGACCTCGCGGCCATCGAGCAGGCGATTGCCGCGATCCTCGCCGGCGCCGATCCGAAAGAGATCAAAGCGGGGCTAGACGTCCCCCCGGCCGTCTTCGAGCAGTATCTCGCTATCCAGCGCGACATTATCTCGACCAGCCATGATCGCATCCTGGAATTGCTCCAGGCGCGGATCGCCGCCGCGCAGCGGGTTGCCGTCGAGAAGTATCTCGCCGGTGACACGATCCACAAGCCGTTTATGGAGGACCGCCTTTTCAGCCGTGCCCGGCACCAGGCCCGCCGAGTCGGCCTCCCGCCGGAGACCGCCGAGGACGTGGCCCGCCTCGTGCTCGCCAAGGCCCGCGAGGTCCAGGAGCGCACACTCAACGACATCGCGGCGCGGCTCTCGCAGCTACACGGCGAGATTCTGGACGCCGAGAGCGTGCAGCCGGCCGAGACCGACATCGGAATCCCCTCGCACGTCGTGCGTACCGGCGACCAGCCGCTCGCCCGCGAGACCGCGCTCATCAAAGAGTTCCGCCTTACCGGCCTCAGCCACGAGTATCCCGACCAGCAGCGTGCGTTCTTGGACTGGTTCGAGACACCACCACCACTGGCGGCCAAGGGGATGCTGGCCGGCTCGCGGGACAACGATCTTTTTTTGCAGGCGCTGCTCGGCGGCGACCGCTGCGTGGTCATGGCCAGTCTGGCACCGACGGGGCCGCTGCACGTGGGGCAGGGCGCGCTGATTGACCTGCTCGCTCACTACCAGCGCCTGGGCGCGCAGGTCGTGCTCACGTTCAACGACATGGAAACCGTCGCACTCCGGGGGCAACAACCGGCCGCAGCGGCGGCGGCCATGCGCGACATTCTGCGGGACTGCGCGGCCCTCGGCCTCGACGTGGGCGCCGCCGACGTGTATGCCCAATCCCAATGCAGCGCCGTCGCGCAACTGGCGTATGAGGTTGGGGCCAAGCTGCGGGTGAATATCATCAACTCCGCGCTTGGTCTGCGTCTGAGCGACAGCGTGAGCGCGACGTTTCTGCCCCTGATCTACGCCGCGGACATCCTGTACCCGCAGCGGTCGGGCGGCGGCGGGCGGTGTCGTACCCAAGTGATCGGTGGGCTGGAGCGCGATGTCTATGTCCGTCTGGCCCGCAATCTTGCCGAGAGCTGCGGCTTCTACCGGCCGGCGGGGCTATATGTCCGAGCGGCCAAGAGCCTCACCACGTATGTTGATCCGCGTACCGCCGCAGCGGTGGATGTCATGCACGGCGGGCTGCCCCAAGGGGCGCTCTTCTACCGGGATGATCCGGCGGTCATTCGCCGCAAGGTAATGACCGCGGTGACAGGCGGGCGGGCGACGGTGGCAGAGCACCGCCGGCTGGGCGGCAATCCCGATCCGCGCGTCTGCTCCGTATCGAGCCTGATGGCGCTCCAAGCCGTCCCCGCGCCCGACGAGTACGCTGCGATCCAGCAAGCGTGCCGCTCCGGGCAACTGCTCTGTAAAGATTGCAAAGCGCGTACCGCCGACCGCCTTGTCGAGCAGCTGGCGGCGCACCGTACACGCCGCGCGGTGCTGGGGCCGGAGACGACCCAGCGGATTGACGAGATTGTGAATGGCAACGCGGCTCCGGCAGCCGGATGAATCTCCCTCTATCTGGGAGTGCTCTGCTATGATGAGCCGCCAGGCGGGCTGGCCCCCCTATGGCCCCCCCGCTGCGGCGGGGGGACGTGGATTCCCGCGTGCGCGGGAATGACGGGTGGGGGGTAAGTGCCACCAGGCGCAAAGGAGAGTACGTTCCGATGCCCAAACAGCGCATCTTGACCGGGACGAGACCTACCGGGTCATTGCATCTCGGCCACTACGCCGGCGCCTTGGAGAACTGGGTGCGCCTGCAGGATGAGTATGAGTGCTTTTTCCTGATTGCCGACTACCAGGCGTTGAGCGATCACATCGGGGAGATCGAGCGCATTCGCGAGTCGGTGATCGAGGTCACATTGGACTGGCTGGCGGTGGGGCTGGACCCGGTAAGAAGCGCCTTTGTGATTCAGAGCTATATCCCGGAACATGCCGAACTGACGATGCTGCTGAGTATGCTGGTGCCGCTCAACCGCCATCAGCGTAACCCCACGCTCAAGGCGGAGATGGCGCAACTTGAAGAGGAGAATACCGAGTTGAGTCTGGGCTTTTTCAACTACCCGGCCAGCCAGATTGCCGACATCATCCTGCCCAAAGCGCACGTCGTTCCCGTCGGGGAGGATCAAGCACCGCACATCGAGTACACACGCCAGATCGCACGCCGGTTCAATCGCGCCTATGGCGAGGTCTTTCCCATCCCGCGGGCGCTCATTGGGCGGGTGCCGCGGCTCGTTGGCATAGACGGGCAGGCCAAGATGAGCAAGAGCCTCAACAATGCGATCAATCTCTCGGACGATGCGGGCACGGTCGAGCGCAAGATCAAGCGCATGGTGACGGACATCACCGGCACGCATCCGCGCCTACGTCCCACCGACCCCGGTATCGTTGAATATAACCCGGTGTTCGAGTATCACGATGCTTTCAACCCGGACGAGGACGAGGTGGCCGATCTCAAGGAGCGCTACCGTGCCGGCCGGGTGAGCGATAGCGAGGTAAAGGAGCGGCTGATTAAGGCGCTCAACGACTTCCTCGACCCCATCCGCGAGCGCCGCGCGGCCCACGCCGCGCGCCCCGACGATGTACGCGCCGCCCTGCTCGACGGCACCGAACGCGCGAAGCGGATTGCCGAGCAGACGATGCAGGAAGTCCGCGAGGCCATGCGGATCATTTATACGTAGCTGTCAGCCGTTAGCTCTCAGCCGCCAGCCAGGCACAGAGTTCGGCTGCATCGGCGGTGTCTTGCCGGATGGTGAGCGCGGCCGGGCGGCCGAGTGCTGCATAGAGCCGGTGGAGGCGGCGTGTCAACGGTAGGGTGGTGCTGCCGTCATTGGTTCCGTGCAGCAGCAGCGGCGCCGGCGCTGCGAGCGCCACCGCGGTGGGTACATCGCCAAGGCGCCGTAGTCCGGGGATGTAGAGCCGGTTCCGGTAGCTCTCATCCCGGTCCCAGTCAAAGCCGGCCATGTCCGTTGCCAGCTTACGGATACTCGCCCCGGCAACGGCGCGAGCGAGTAGGCACCAGAGGCCGGCATCGCCGGCACCCACGAGATCAACCGCTGCCGCTCCGGCGAGCTGCCGGAGTACCGCGACAGCCGTGACGACGTCGTAGACGCGCCACTGCGCGTCGGTGCGATTGAAGGTCGTGAAGTGCGCTTCCAGCGCGGGACGACCCGCGCGACTGAGCGGGCTGAGATACTCCCCGGTGAGAAACGCATCGAAGGTGAGTACCGGGCGTCCCGCGCCGAGCAACGTGGCCGCCAACTGGCCCAACTGCACCGTCTCTCCGTCTCGGCGGAAGCCGGCGGCTTTCCCCGCTCCGTGGATCAACAGTACCGGTGGTGTGGCCTCGGACCCGCTGGCTGCCCGGCCCAGCGGTGTGAGGTAGAGAGCCGGTACGGCGGTAGCAGGAGTACCGCCGTCCGCTTGGCGGCCGATGAGGAGCCGCTCCAGCCGGTAGCTCGTCCCCTCCACGCTCGTCAGTTTCTCACTTGCCCGGCGCTCGATGGCAAGCGCCTCCGGCTGCGGCGAATCCGCGGCCAGCACGTCGGCAAAGGCTGCGCCGAATTGCGCCCGGAACTGCTCCGCTTGCCCGGCAGCGCGGGGCCATCGGTCGCGTACCGCAGTCTGAGCTTGGCGCACGAGGGCCGTGGTGATGCCCGCAGTGTCGAGCGCATCGGCCGGCAGCGGCTCGCCATCCGGGAAGACCCGCAGGCCGGCGTCCTGCTCCACCGGATACGGTTCTTCCGGCACACGGGTTCCTGCCGGAGCGCCGCCCAGCCAGCGCGCGAAGAAAGCGTACACCGCCTCGCGGCTGGCGCGATTGTAGTTGTGGCCGGCGTCAATCTGCACGCTCTCCACGCGGTCCTCCGCGCCGAACAGGCGGTAGACGGACCGGATGGCCGGAAACTCCACCGTGGGCGTATTCGCGGTCCAATCGCCGGTCGCGGAGACGAGGATCATGGGACGCGGGGCGGTCAGCGCCGCGATCTCCACGTTGAAGGTATCTAGCCGCAAGCCGGGCGCATTCTCGCAGACACAGCCGCCCTGCATGTGCGCCGAGATCATGTTGACCGGCGCTGCCACCTGTACACGGTCGTCAACGGCGGTCAGCAAGAACGTCTGGGTGCCGCCGCCGGAGGCGCCTGTGCAGGCGAGCCGTGCGGGGTCAACGTCCGGTAGCTCGGTCAGAAAGTCCAGCGACCGGATCGAGTTCCATAGTTGCAGGCCGAGTGAATGGATGCCCCACAGCCATTCGCGCCAGCCGCCATAGGTGCGATGATCCACCTGGCGACTATCCACGTAGCCCACCATGTCGTAGGAGAAGGCGACAAAGCCCTGGCGGGCGAAGGTAATACACCGTGCCGGGACGCTGCCACGGTCCTCCTCGGCCAACCGGCCCTGTGGCCAGTGGCCGTGCGGATTGAGCACCGCCGGGTGACGCTTGCCGGGCGCTTGCGCCCGCGGCCGGTAGAGGTTGCCCGTCACGTAGCAGCCGGGGAAGCTCTGAAAGGCCACCTTCTCGACGGTGTAGCCATCGCGCTCCAGCCGGCCCCATACCTGTGACCGGAGCGGCGTGCGTGGCGGCGGCGGCCACAGGCCCGCAGCCACCAGAATACGCCGGCGCAGCTGGGCTGCCCGTGTGAGCCAGGCCGCCCGGCTCGCGTAGGCCGGCAGCGTGTAGGTCCGGTTGCTGTGACGCACCTCGCGCAGCCGCGGGTCGTTCAGGGTTGGGAAGCCCGGGCCAAGTACCGCTATGTCCGCAGGTTCCAAGCCGGTATGTTCGCCGGCAGCAGCCATACTGCTCATCGCTGAAGACACCTTTCTCATCGGCCTACGCCGGAATCCAGGCCCACGGCCTGGCCCCTACCCTTGTATGTTAGGGCGTGGTAGTCACTGGTGGCTACCCGGGCATGACAGACCGTAGGACCCAAGGCCCACCAAGACCGTGAGAGGAGGAGTGCGGGTCGTCACGCTTGGTGGTACTCCGGAACCCGGACCGTTGCTGGGGTCGCTGCCCCTGGGCAAGCCCGCATTGGGTGTCGGCATAGGCAAAGCCGGTTATCAAGTCCAGGTGTTTAGGTTATGTTGACATTTGGGACAGGCGGCGCTGCTACCAAACCCACTGAGTCGTGCTGGCCCCCCTATGGTCCCCCCGCTGCGGCGGGGGGCCTGGATTCTCGCTTGCGCGGGAATGACCGGGAAATATCAACAGAACCTAGTTCTTACACCCGGTCCAGTGGCCACTGGAAGAAGTCAAGCGGGAACAGGTCGGGCGCAAAGTCGGGGAAGCGTTCCGGGCCGAAAACGAGCTTGACCAACTGCTGCGGCGTCAGGTCCAGTGTCCGTCCCTCGCGCTGCACTAGCCAGCCGCGGTCACTAGGCGTGAGCGCCACGTCGTGCAGGCACAAGGCCTCGAGCAGGCCTGGCGCGTCGAGAATCGCGATCATGCCCAGGTATCCCAGACTGTGCGGGATACCCGTTCGGGCGAGCAGGGCAGGTAGGCCGGTCCGGAGAGCGGGAGTCGTCACGGTCAACTCGATGGTCGCCCGCTGTCCCGGCGGCCGCTCGGAGGTGGAGGTGTGCGGGTCGTCGAGCCGGTGGAACACCGCGCGGATCAGGGCGGCAACTGCGCGTGGATCGCCGCCGTATTCCCGCACGGCGGTCCCGCTGACGCCGGCGTAGGCGACGGGGCGGCCGGCGCGCCGCGCGACGAACAGGCGACCGAGCTTGCGCTCGGCCAGCATCTTGAACGTGGACTCGCTGCGCGGTGCGCCGAGGTCGTTGTCATTGTGCAGCGCGACAAGCGCCGGCAGGTGGGGGTGCCAGTCTTCCGTCACGGTCAGACCGGCCGGAGCGGGCAGCAGGGCAACGTTGCCGCGATCAAAGACCCACGTCTGCTGCCGCCCGGCGCTCTCCCATCCGAACTTGCGGTAGTAGTCCTGAATGCGCGTGCTCAGTAAGCCGACGTGCTGGCCGCTGGCCTGCATCCGGGTGTGCGCGTCGCGCAAGACGGCCCCGCCGAGGCCCTGACGGCGGTGGTCCGGATGGGTGACAAAGGCGTTGATTCCGGCAACCGAGAGCGTGCCGCGCGGGGTCCGCACCTCAGTCGGATAAATCCCAACCGAGGACACCACCCGCCCGCGATAGGTGACGACGCGAACGTTGGGTAGGTTGTCACCGTGATAGACGTGGCCGTAGTCGCCGCCGATGCTGGGCCAGCGTGGCGGGGCGCCCGGCGGTGCGCCGAGCACCCGCAGCACGAGATTGGCCAGGTCCACGGCGCTGGCCAACTCGTGCCACGCGCAGGCCCGTGGCCCGTCGTAGCCGGCGGGCACCGCCGGAGCGTCTGTTGCCGGTTCTGGTGTCTCAGTCATCATGTTGGCTCTCCCTCTTGGATGGCGGGGCGCGGCACCTAGATATGGAAACAGCCGTTGCGCCCCTCAATTATCCACATAACAGTGGGTGGGGGGGAGCCGACGGATTAAACAATCTTCCCCTCGATTCGTACTACTGGACAGATGGGAGACGGCCAGTGCCTGATCGCACCGAGCAAGAGCTGCTGCGCCGCGCGCGAGGAGGTGACAACGCCGCATTTGGGCACTTGCAAGCCGGGTTGGAGCGGACGGTGCGGCGCTACGTCTGGCGTCTGATCGGACAGAACGATGATGAAGATGAGGTGGTGCAGGATGCGTTCTTCGCCCTGTACATGAGCCTGGAGCGCATTGCTCCGGTCGAGAACCTGCGCCCCTTTCTGTTTCGTATCGTCCGCAATCGGTGCTATGACGAGCTACGCAAGCAGGGCCGCTTCCAGTCGGTCTCGCTCGATGGTGAGCTAGTCGGCGCACCGGCACGCATCTCTTGGCCGACCGACCAGGCGCACCGGCCTGATGAGCAGGTCGTGCGGCGGCTCATGTGGGCCGAGATACAGGAGGCGATTGATCGTCTCCCGGAGCTTCAGCGGCAGACGATGATCCTCTACTGTGACGAGGACTACTCCTACGCGCAGATTGCAGTAGCCATGGAGACAAGCCTCAACACGGTCAAGTCTCGTCTGCACCACGCGCGGCGCAATCTGCGCCGGCTGATCGGACCGGAGACGCTCGAAGCGTTAGGTATTCAACCCGATAAGGGAGGAGCAGGATGAACACAGACAGTCGTGCAACCGCTGGGACGGCCCGCGTCGAGCAGAACGGTCCGGAGGGCGCCGTTGGCGGCGATCCGCTGCGGGCGCTCATCCGCTTGATTCCGCCGGCCTGGGCGCTGAGAGACGAGCTACAAAGGAGCATTGATCTGCAACTGTACGAGGGTACCGGCGACCTGGCGATGCAGAGCTTTGAGGGCCTCCGGGCAAGCGTGGCCCGGCTCACGAATGACCCTTACGTGGCGGCCCTGTCGCCGCAGCCGCGCGAGGATGCGAACGACAAGCAGAAGATCGCGCTGGTACTCATGGCGGTCGGTCAGCTTGTTGCTTATCTGGAAGGCCAGACGGGCTGGGGCTGGTCTGGGAAGGCCGGGAGCCGGAGCGGTGATCGGGCGGTGAACAACCGGCCGGTCGGAATCACCATTCACGGGCCGGTGCTCGGCTTGTCACCGGAGACGACGGACAAGCTCGTCAACTTTGCCGACAAGCTCGCGGGCAGGATCATTGACGTGGGGAGCAAGACTGCAAAGGGTCGGGAGGCCATGGAGCAGGTAGCCGGCGCCGTCAGCCGGGCGGTTGCGGACCAGAATGAGGCAGCAGAAAAGCCGTTGGAAGGCGAAACACCGGTAGAACGACAGTAGTACGGCCTGCTCTGCCGCCTACTGCTGCCGCCGCGCCTGGTCCTCCGGCGAGGGCCGGACGACCTCGGGCCACGTGTCTCCGGTATCGCGCTGCCAGGCCTGGAGGCCGCGCCGCATGGTGGTCAGCGTGTCGCGGTGTGCCGGGTCGGCGACGAGATTGGTCGTTTCGAGCGGATCCGCGGCCAGGTCGTACAGCTCGTCGGTGTCGTCCAGGGTGGCGACGTACTTCCACCGCTCCGTTACCCAGGCGCGCATTGGGGTGATCGGGTCGGTCCAGTTGGCGGAATGATAGGAGCCGACCACGCCGTCGTGAATCGGTGCGGAACCGCCCCGCAGCAGCTCGCCGGCGTCGGCGCCTTGCGCCGCGGCGGGTGGCTCGCCGCCGCACCAGCGGACGATGGTCGGCACGAGGTCCACGTGCGAGACCACTTGGTCGCTGTGGTGCATCCGTCCTAGCCCGCCGGGGGGCCGGGCGATCAGCGGGATGCGGATGACATCGTCGTACAGGGCGGCATATTGCCCGAACAGGCCGTGGTGGCCCAGCATCTCACCGTGGTCGGACGTATAGATGAAGAGGGTGTTTTCCCATTGATCGGTGTCCAGCAGCGCGGTCATCAAGCGGCCGACGAGGTGGTCCACGTAGGAGACGGCATCCCAGTAGGCGGCGCGCACGATCTGGAGCTGCTCGTCGGTCAGCGTGGAGACGTTGCGCTGTAGAAACGGATCGCTGCGCTGGGCTGCCCACTGCGCGCCGGCCGGGTCGCGGCGCGTAGGCGAGAGCGGCATGTCCTCCGGCCGGTGGCGGCCGTGGAAGGGGTCCGGGGCGCCAAACGGCGGATGCGGCTCGCGGCACGAATAGACCAGTAGGAACGGCTCCGGCTCGCTCGCCCGCTGCCGCACCCAGTCCGTCGCTCGATCCATGAACAGGTGCGATGGATGGTGCGCCAACGGGAGTAGCTGCGGCCCGGCGTTCGTCGCGCGGTCAAAACGGGCGCGATCAACGTCATAGCCGCTCTGCTTGCCGCCAATGGCGATCCCCAAACGGTTGGTCAGACGGAGGATGTCGTTCTGCTCCGGCGTATCCACGTCGTAGTCGCTGCCGGCCCCCAGCACGGCATCGAATCCCGGCCGCCTTGCCCCACTCCCCAAGTGCCACTTGCCGGAATAGGCGCTGACGTAGCCTAGGTCGCCGAGATATTCGGCGAGATTGGTCACTCCGCGCGGATAGTGCAGCCGATCTGGACCGGGACGCTGCTGGTGGTTGGCCACCATCCCGTTGTCGTGGGGGTAGCGCCCGGAGAGCAGCGCCATCCGCGCCGGCGAGCAGATCGGCGAGGTCGTATAGGCCCGGCGGAACAGAACACCGTCGCTTGCCAGCCGGTCGAGGTGCGGGGTGGCGATGCCGGCGGTGCCGCCAGCACCGATGGTGTCCGCGTGCTGGCGGTCGCTGATGAACAGGACGATGTTGGGACGGCTGGTTGCCATGGTGGGTGCCTCCTGATGGTTGTGGAGGGGGCGAGGGTATGATACCTCACCCGCGGCCCCTTCCCTGGCAGGGAAGGGGAGTCCGCGGGGCGTTCGGTCGGGATCCAGGGCGACCGTGGGGTATCGGAATCAGGATTTGTAGGATGCAAGGATGAGCAGGATGAAGGGGACGCATGGGGAGCTGGCCCCCTCCCCCGCCCTCCCCCGTCCCGACGCTTAATACACGACACTTTTCCAGACGGGTGCGGGAGAGGCGTTGACTCATGGCAGCACCGTCCGCCATCCTGGGGTTGCAACTACCGGGAAGGAGACGGGCCATGAGCCAACGCCAGACATTGTATCAATGGCGCCAAACGGTCGGCCGCCACCTGCCGCACTTGAGCACCCCCCAGGTGAAGGTCTTGAGCGGCTTCAGCTTTGGGGTGGCCGCGGCGCGGTGCTGCACGCTCAACGCCGTCGCCGAGGCGGTACCGGCGCTGGGCAAGCCCGATACCGTCGAGCGCCGGCTGCAACGCTTCCTGGCCAACCCGCGCCTCGACTGGGCGCAGGGCTGCCAGGCGTTGGCCGCCTGGGTGCTCAGCCGCCTGGCCGGTCGCGGGCCGGTGGTGTTGCTGGTCGATGAGACCAGCCTGCAGGCGCGGCTCAAGGTGATGGCGGTCAGTCTGGCCTATCGTGGCCGCGCGATCCCCCTGGCCTGGTGGTGCTACGCCCCCACCCAGTGGCCGCTGGGCCAGGTGGAGTTGATCACGACCTTGCTCACCTGGGTCGCCACGGGGATTGCCAAGCAGCGCGTAGTCTTGGTGCAAGCGGACCGTGGGATTGGCACCTCGCCGGCGTTGCTCCGCGCCATCGACCGGCTGGGGTGGTACTACCTGGTCCGGGTGACCAAGCAGGTCCGGGTGCAGGTGGACGCGCAAGCACCCGTGCCCTTCACCCAGTTCGTGCCGCAACCCGGCACCACTTGGCACGGCCCGGTCGCGGCCTTCAAGAAAGCGGGCTGGATCCGCTGTTGGGCCCACGGCCACTGGCCGCCCGGGCACGCGGAGCCGTGGCTGCTCTTGACCAACCATCCGGACGCGCCGGGTGCCTGGTACGGCATGCGGATGTGGGAGGAACTGGCCTTCCGCGACTTCAAATCATACGGGTGGCAATGGCAACGTAGTCGGGTCTGGCGCGCCGAGCGGGCGAATGTCCTGTGGCTGGTGATGGCCCTGGCCTATGTGTGGATGCTCAGCCTCGGCACCCAGGTGGCACACACGGCGCGGCTCAAACGGGAGTTCACCCGGGGCAAGCAACCGCGGTTCAGCCTGTTCACCCTGGGGTTGCGGCTCCTGCGGCGGTGGTTGTTCCTGGGGCGCCGCCTGTCCGTGCGCCTCCACCTCATAGCCCAGCCCCCACCGCTCCCCAAAAGTGTCGTGTATTAAGCCGTCCCGACGGGGGAGGGGATAGACGGTGCCGCCTTCCTGGTCCTCGGACGTTGCGACGGGGGGGCTGCTCCCGGTCCCTGCGGAGCGGGGGGAGGGCTGGGAAAGGGGGGTGTGCGTGGCGGAAGGGGGGACGCGGGCAGCCCTTACGGGGCGGCGGCCGGTCTGGATTCCGGCGAAAGCCGGAATGACGGAGAGCATAGGCGCAGCGTGCTGCGCCCCTACGGCGGTCTCCACTGCACGACCGGCTACGGGAGGGCGACGTTCTCGCCGCGGAGGGGGTCGTGGAGGGTGATGGAGTCGGGGGTGAGGGAGGCTGTTGCGACGGCCGGTGCGCCGGCCTCGATGTGCTCCCAGTTGCGCTGCAAGACGGCTCTGGCGGCGTGGACGACGATGGTCGGCCACCGCTGCGAGGCGGCGTCGGGATAGGTGCCGGCCATCTCGCGTACCGGCGTGCCTAGAACCTTGTGGCGGAAGACCCTTTCCAGGCAGTCCACGAGGCTGTCTTTCCCGTAGCCGAGCGATCCCAGCGATCCGTCGGGCCGGCGCACTTTGCGGAAGAAGTGCAGATTGGAGGTGCGCGATCCCTTGTTCTCGATCCAGTAGCGCAGGCCACGATACTGGCTGTCGGACTCGACCTTGCCGTAGTAGCCCACAAGCTGACTGTCCTGGTTCACCGGACCCTCGAAATCGGCGGGCGTGAGCCAGTTGTTCTCGTAGGTGATGGCCGTGCCGCCTTGATGAGTGACGACCACCTGTACGGCGTCAAAAGTATCTTTGCCGAACTCGCTGCGTAAGCGCCCCTTCTGACCGACGGCGTAGACGCTCACCGGGGTCAGCCGGAGGAAGTGCAGGAAGAGGTCGAGCCAGTGAATACCGACGTAGGTGAACGGATCGCTGTCCTCCACCCACTTGAAGATGTCCGTCGAGACTTCGAGCGGTTCTTCGAGCACGCCACGGGCGTAGAGTGGTTGGCCGAGTTGCGGGGCCAAGTCCTCGAAGATACGCAGGTGGTCCGGGTCGTACCGCTTGTGCATGTCGGCGCCGACGATCAGGTTGCGCGCCTCGGCTTCCCGGATAATCTCGTCCGCTTCACGCACGTCGAGGCACATCGGCTTCTCGACGATCACGTGGACGCCGCGCCGCAGGGCCGCGAGCACCGGCGCGGTGTGCAGATGATCCGGCGTCGAAACGAGCATCACGTCGAGGTCGGGATAGTCGCGCAGGATGTCCTCCCATGGCGTCTCACCCCAGTAGCCCCGCACGGTGCCGCCCGTAGCCGCGGCCATCTCGCGTTCGGCGCGCCGCGCCGATGCCTCGCTGCGCGTGCCGACGGCCACCAACTCAAAGCGCACGTCTTGGTAGGTACGGCTGAAGTCGTCCAGCCCGATGCGGTCGAGATAAGGCGCAATACCGTTGCGGTGCAGGTCCCAGAGCGAGCCGACGACGACATCGGCGCCGAACATCCCATAGCCCAACAGCGCCGCGCGGATAACCGGTTGACTCATCGGTCGTGTCTTCCTTTCGTGCTGAACTTGTAGTGGATGAGATCAGCGTCATTGTAGCGCCGCCAGCGCCGCCGGTAGCTGGCTCAAGGTGGTCAACTGCTGTGCTGGTGGCTCGATGCCGTAACGGAGACGAGCCTGCTCGCAGGTTGCTCGGAATGCAGCCTCGACGGAGACCGTCTCCACCACCAGCGTCTCGTCGAGGTCGAACAGGACCGCCTGGATCGTCATGGGGCCAGGTCCGCGTTCCCTCGCTCTGGGACCGAGCTATGCCGCCCGCTGATACACTAGCTTGCCGGCCGCCACCGTCGCTTCGACGGTCATGGTGCCGGCTTTCTGGTCCCAGCGGAGCACCGCCAAGTCCGCTATCTGCCCGACCGTCGGCGAGGGGGCGGGGGCAGCGAGGCCGAGCGCATGGGCCGGTGTGGCGGTAGCCATATGGACGGCCTGGCTCAGGGTGGCGTCCGTGTAGCGGACCACGTTCGCCAGGCCTTGCACGAGCGGCAGGGCCGCGCCGGCCAAGTAGGGGGTGCCGACCAATTGCAGGCGCCCCTCGGGGGTCAGCTCCACCTGCTGATTGCCGCCCCAGTGCGAATAGACGCCCGGCGCCAGACCGGCCAAGTGGGAGGCATCGCTGACCAGGACAATCTGCTCAATGCCCTTGATCCGCACGAAGCACTTGAGCACCGCCGGCGGCAGATGATGACCGTCGGGGATGATCCCGGCGGTCAGCTCGTCGCGGGCGAGCTGCTCCCAGATGTAGTTGGGATGCCGGGGGAGCTGGGCATGAGCGCCGTTGCCAAGATGCGTACACAAGGTTGCCCCGGCCGCGATGGCTGCATCAATGTCCTCGGCGGTTGCTGCATGGTGGCCAAGCGAGACTTTGACCCCGGCCCCGACCAGCCGCTCGATAAAGTCGGTCGTGCCGGGCCATTCCGGGGCCAACGTCACGAGGCCGATCTTGCCCTGCGCCGCCTCTTGGAGGTAGCAGAACTCGTCCCAGTCCGGGGGACGAGTCCAGGCCTGATTGTGCGCTCCGCGCGGCCCGTCCTCGGGGGAGATGTATGGTCCCTCAATGTGGATCATGGCGACGGCGGCCGCGATGGCGGCGTCTTGGTCGCAAGCCTCGACAATCGCGGCGAGCGAGCGGCGCAGGCTACCGAACGAACCCGTCACGACCGTCGGGCAGCAGCGCGTCACACCGACGGCCCAGAGCGCCTCGATCATGCCACACACGGTCGCCGGGGTCACGTCCTCGGCCGAGAGGTGGTACCCGCCAAAGCCGTTCACCTGCATGTCGAACAGCCCCGGCGCCAGCCAGCATTCGCCGTCCCCGATGGCCGGCCGGCCGGTCTCGCCGGCTGCGCCTGGTTCTGCGGCTGTCAGCGGACGAAGGGCCTGGATTGTGCCGTCGGCCACCTCGACTTCGACCGCTTCCTCGGTGACGACATCGCGCCCGTGCAGCAGCATCACTCCAATACCTCGGTGCGTTTCGATAGTGCTTCTCGGTGTATGAAAGCTGCTCACTTGATAGGGTAGTGGTCTGGCCCCCTCCCTCACCCTCCCCCGGAGCAAGCTCCAGGGGAGGGAACCCGCTCCCGGCCCCGGTGGAGCGGGGATCGGGCTAGGGAAGGGGGAGACCCCACTACCCGATTAAGTTGGCAACTTTCATTAACCGAGAGGCTGGCTGTCGAGGGATGCTATCATATCATCACCCCCCGGCCCCTCTCCATCGCAGAGCGATAGAGAGGGGGAGTCTATCTGAGGCGAGTGATGGTCAGCACCAGGATGTACAGGCCCCCCTATGGTCCCCCCGCTGCGGCGGGGGGACGGCACGTTCCCTCCCTTGTCGCAACGGGGGAAGGTTAGGGTGGGGGCCACGCAGGGGTAGGAGCTATGGTCATTGCGTGGCGTAGTCAAAACGAACTGGTCTGACCGGTGAGTAGCCGGAGCGGCGGTAAAGACGCGCCCCGCACTCCAGGCGGCGCCGCGGCGCCGCCACTGTGGACGACGCGCACCATTGTCTTTATCGGCCTCGTCTTTGCCGCCGGCGTCGCCGCGTCGCCAACACAGGCGCTCCTCGCGGCCTACGTGGACGGGTTTCTCCGGCAGCCGCCACGCCTGACGGCGGCCGTGAACGCGATCAAGATGGCGTGCAGCGCCATCTTCGCCCTGGTCGGCGGTGTGGTCGCGGACCGCGTCGGTCGCCGCGCGGCGCTCGTGATCGGCCTCATCCTGGCGATTAGCGGTGCGTTCCTGCTCGTTGCCGAGACGCCGTGGCACCTGTTGGCGCTGGCGGTTATCGCCGGAACGTCCGCCGGCTTCGTCTCCACTGGCGGTCAGAGCTACCTACTCGCGGTCAGTCCGGCGCAACGGCTAGGAACCGCTACCGCAGCGTATTTCCTGGGGCGCACGGCCAGTCAGGCGCTCGGAGCGTATGCCGCCGGCCTGGCGGCTGCGTTTGCCGGCTTCCATGCCGTCGGCTGGACGTCGGGAGGACTACTGCTGGTCGTGGCGCTCGCCGCCCTACGGTGGCTGCCGCGCGAGCCGGCCACGCAGCGCACGCCAGCACCGGCCCAAGCTGGATGGCGCCACTGGGACATTGCCGGGTATACCCGCCTGCTGCGCCGCGCCGACGTGCTGGCGCTGGGCGCCATCCGCTACTTTCCGACCACGGCTTGGGGTACCGCCAGCCTGATGTTCCCCTTGCTCGTCTATCGCCTGACGCAGAGCGAGGCGACCGTGGGCCTGTACGGGACGGTCAGCCTCATCGCCGCGACGGCAGCGCAGCTGGCGACCGGCCGCGCCGTGGACCGCGTGGGGGCGCGGGTGCTGGTCGTCCCGCTGTGTGTAGCGATCCTGCTGTGCGCGATCTTGGCAGCGGTGCTCCACACGGCGACCCTCGGCCTCTTCGTGACCGGCACGCTCTGGTCCATGACCGCCTGGGGCCTCTCCACGACGGTCCCGCCGCTCATGCGCCAGCTCGGTCGCGGGGTGGATGACGGCCGGGTGGTGGCGCTGATGCACACGCTCTGGAGCATGGGAATGCTCAGTGGCATGATCGCTGCCGGCGAGCTGATCGAGCTGACGCCACGGGCGCCGTTCCTGTTCGCGGCCGGCTGTCTCGTCCTGACCTGTATTTCGGCCGTCTGGTTTTGGCGCCTCACCGCAGCGCCGGAGCGGGCGTAAGAGGCGCGGGCCTCCACTGGCCCCCCTATGGCCCCCCCGCTTCGCAGGGGGACAATTGCTTCCCTCCCCTAGCGCGTGCCCTGTTGCAATGACGGTTGGCATTGCCGGTTGGCTGGTGGGCGCAACTGCACGATTAGGTCAGGCGTTCTATACTGTAGATGACGAGCGGGGCGGCCGCCGGTGTGGGCGGTGGCTGCTCAGTGAGGAGAGACAGGTGATTCGACACGTTTCCGGGATTGCCGAGATTGTAGATGACGTTGATGCTGCAGCGCAGTTCTACCGCGAGGTCTTGGGCTTGGACGTGGACCATCAGCCGGGCGGCGGCTACTCGGTGGTCAAGGTGCCGGGCGTGCTCCACTTCGGTCTGTGGTCGCGCGCCGCCGCAGCGGAAGCGACCTTTGGCGACAAGAATGCCGTGGAGCGTATTCCGCTCGGCTTTGCCGTCGAGTTTGAGGTGGACGCGGTCGGCCCGGCAGCGGAGGCCATCGGCGAGCGCGGCTGGCAGATCGCCCAAGCACCGAAAACGGAGCCGTGGGGTCAGGCCTCGAGCCGGTTTTTCCTGCCGAGTGGGATGCTGGGCGGCATCACGGAGACGCCGTGGGCGCGCCGCCTCAGCCAAGAGCAGCAGGCCGAGGCCGAGGACGCGACGACCGCCTGAACGGGCTGGGCGAGGGCGGCTGGGGTAGTAATGTGAGCAAGACGGTCAGCGACTATCTAGCAGAAGTATGCCAAGAACCTTCTATTCCTGGTGTCTTTGCCTTCCGTGGCCAAGAAAACGCATCCTGGCCGTTGAGGTCAGCTGCCGCTCGCCGCCTACTTGTGTACTATCAAGTCGAGGACGAGGCTAAGAGTCCCTACTTCCCAAGAAGCTATGTCGAATACCATCAGAATGTGCTCATAGATCCGGCACGCACACGTGGTTTCGGGCTAGAGAATGGTCGGATACTCTCTGATCTCGAAATACTGGCTAAGCTACAGCATTTCGGTGCAGCTACGGGATTGCTTGACTTCACCTATAGTCCACTGATCGCGTTATGGTTTGCATGTCAAAAGGAAAAATGTGACGGAAAAGTCTTCTCCATCAATACCACCGATCCGTTGGCATTTGGCAGATTAGGTTACAAAAGGGTCATGGAGGAAGACGTTTCGAAACTCCTCTCCCCTGATGGTGATGATTCCCGTCCATGGATCTGGGAGCCTGTTGCCACTGGAGATGCGGAGACACGAGTGCTCATTCAGCACAGCATGTTCGTTATTGGGAGACCGTCTATTGCCGAGGATGTTGCGCGTGAAGTCGTCATCGAGAAAGGAGATAAGGAGGAGCTTCGGAAGGAGCTAGACGCTAACTATGCAATTCGTGAAGAGGTGCTTTTCAAAGATGTGTTCGGATTTGCGTTGGTGAACCGAGCGTCTTACCCGATACTTCCCTTCGAAGGGCCAGAGTTATATTGGCTATTTGGCAACCGAAAGTATCAAGAGGGGGATTATCAAGGAGCGATTGACAATTATGATAGATCCATCGGTCTTCAGTCAGATGAATCCGCAGCCTACCTCAACCGGGGCAATGCGAAGAGAGCCTTGGGCCGCCACAGGGAGGCCATCGCCGACTATAATCAGGCGATCTGTCTTCGACCGCACTATGCCACAGCCTTCTACAATCGGGGCGTAGCAAAGGACGATCTGGGTTGCTATAAAGAAGCCGTTGCCGACTACGATCAAGCGCTCCGTCTCCAGCCGGATTATGCCGAGGCCTATGTCAATCGGGGCTATGCAAACAGCAACCTAGGCCGCTACAAGGACGCCATTGCCGACTGTGATCGGGCGCTCCGTTTCCGGCCAGACTATGCTGAAGCCTATGTCAACCGGTCATATGCAAAGAGCAGTCTGGGCCGCCATAAGGACGCCATTGCCGACTGTGATCGGGCGCTCCACCTCAAGCCGAACTTTGCCCGAGCGTATATCAATCGGGGCGTTGCACAGGACGACCTAGGCCGCCACGAGGCTGCCATTGCCGACTACGATCAGGCACTCCGCCTCCAGCCGGACTACGTCGCAGCCTTCTACAACCGGGGCAGAGCGAACCGTGCCCTTGACCGGCATGAGTGTTCCATTGCTGATTACGATGAGGTGCTCCGCCTCCAGCCGGACCACGCCCTAGCTTTTGCAAACCGGGGTGAGGCTAAAGTCGCTTTGTGTCGTGTTGCAGAGGCACGATCCGATTTCGAGGCCGCATTGGCTCTAGCACAAGAGGCCGGCGACGACAGCCTCGTAGCTGAGATCAAGCAGCTTATGCAGGTACTAGACAAACCGGAACAAGAATGAGGCGGGGCTGCCTGATGGCGGGCACGGAACACCTGTTGCTATGAACGACTCCATCATTGCGCTGGACGGGCTGACCAAGCACTACGAGGTCGGCGAGCGCGCCGGCGGGCTGCGCGCGGCTGCCACGAGCGTCTTCCGGCGGCGGATGCGGACGGTGCGCGCCGTGGAGGCGGTGTCCTTTGCGATTGCTCCTGGCGAGGTGGTCGGCTTCCTGGGGCCGAACGGCGCCGGCAAGACGACCACCCTCAAGATGCTGTCCGGGCTGCTGCACCCGACGGCCGGCACGGCCCGCGTGCTGGGCTATGTGCCGTGGCGGCGCGACCGCGATTACCTGCGCCGGATGACCCTGGTGATCGGCAACCGCAATCAACTCTACTGGGACCTGCCGGCGATGGATACGCTGCTGGTCAACCAGGCGATCTATCGCATTCCCGAGGACCAGTTCCGGGCCACCGTGCGGGAGCTGACCGACCTGCTCGACCTCGCACCGCTGTTGACCAAGCAGGTACGCCAGCTCTCGCTCGGCGAGCGGATGAAGTGCGAGATCGCGGCGGCGCTCGTGCATCGGCCGTCCGTGCTGTTCCTGGACGAGCCGACGCTTGGCCTAGACGTGACGATGCAGACGCGCATTCGCCAGTTCATCCGCGACTACAACGAGCGCACGGGCGCGACGGTGCTCCTGACCAGTCACTACATGGCCGACGTGGAGGCGTTGTGCCGGCGGGTGGTCGTGATTCACGAGGGGCGGCTGCTGTACGACGGCGAGCTGCGCGGCCTGGCGGAGCGCCTGGCGCCGTTCAAGATACTCGGTATCGCGCTGGAGGCGGGCGCCGCCGCGCCGGACTGGGCACGCTACGGCGAGCGCGCACCGGCCCCCAACGGCGATGACGGCCGGGTGCATTTGCGCGTGCCCAAGCAGGAGGCCGCGCGGATCACGGGGCGCCTGCTTTCCGAGAACGCCGTCGCCGACCTCACGGTAGAGGACCCACCTATCGAGGCGGTCATTGATCAAATCTTCCAGCGCGGCCTCACCGACCACTCGTCGGAGCATGAGTGAGCCGGTGATGCGCTGGCCCCCCTATGGTCCCCCCGCTGCGGCGGGGGGACGGGGGATGCACCCGGATGGACCCGATAGACATGATGGGTTGTCCCGATGTGGCAGGGGCGGAGTCACGATCTTTGCAATGAGCCGGAGTGAGCCGGTGGTACAGCACGATACAGCGCAGACGGCGCCGGAAGACGGCGCCGGCCTTGAGGCACCCACACCGGGTGGCGAGTTGGCGGCCGGGCCGCAGCCGCTGGCCGGCGCGGATCGTGGCTGGCGGCTGGTCGGGATGGCCGGAGTCTACCGCGCCATCTTCCGGGCCAGCATCGCGGTGATGCTGCAATACCGCATTGCGCTGCTGATCTGGATGCTGGCCCACATCATGGAGCCGTTGATCCATCTGGTGGTCTGGACCACGGTCGCCGGCAGCAGTCGCGTTGCCGGTTACGCAGCCGCCGACTTCGCCGCCTACTATATTGCACTCTTCGTCGTGAATCACGCGACGTTCACCTGGATCATCTACGAATACGAATTCGAAATCCGGGAGGGACGGCTCTCGGCCAAGCTGCTCAAGCCGCTCACGCCCATGCACATGTATCTCGCCGACAATATCAGTTGGAAGCTGCTATCAACGACCGTGACGCTGCCAGTCGCAGCCTTGCTGGCCTGGCACTTCCAGCCCGCACTACCCCCCGCCGGGCTACAGATCGTGCTGTTCGTGCCGGCGCTGGTGCTGGCCTTTGCCGTGCGCTGGCTGCTGGAGTACACGCTGGCGCTCGCCGCCTTCTGGACGACGCGCGTCACCGCCTGCAACTCGGTCTATCATCTCGTGTTCTGGTTCTTGGCCGGTATGGTCGCGCCGAACGCGCTACTCCCCGAATGGCTACAAGCCGTTGCCGCGGTGCTGCCATTTCGCTGGATGTTGGCTTTCCCCATCGAAGTCCTGCTCGGCCGCCTGGAGACCGCCGCCATCGTGCAAGGGCTACTCATCCAATGCCTGTGGCTCGGCTTGGCCTACGGGCTGCACCGGTTCGTCTGGGCGATTGGCGTGCGGCGCTATAGCGCCGTGGGGGCCTGAGGAGGCGTCATGCTCTATCTGCGGCTGTTGCAGGTCTTTTTCAAGGTGAGCTTGCTCAACGAGCTGGCCTATCGCGCCAACTTCTGGGTGCAGCTTTTCGAGACGCTGATCTCCTTTGGGACAGCCGCCGGCGGCCTGCTGGTCATCTTCAGCCACACCGACCATCTGGGCGGCTGGCGTCCCGAAGAGCTGGTGATGCTGCTGGGCGTCTACTTCATCATGGTCGGACTGATCCGCGTGACCGTCAGGCCCAGCCTGGAGCGGCTGATGGCCGACGTGCGGGAAGGCACGCTGGACTACCGGCTGACCAAGCCGGCGTCGTCCCAGTTCCTGGTCAGCTTCCGCGAGATGCATATATGGCGCGTGACCGATCTGCTCCTGGGGATCGGTCTGCTGGTGGCCGGAGCGACGCGGCTCGGCGTCCTCGTCGAACCGGCGCAAATGTTGGCCTTTCCCGTCGCGCTGCTCGCCGGAGCCGCCATCATCTACAGTGTGCATCTGGTCTTGGCGACGCTGACGTTCTGGGTGGTCCGGACCGAGAACATCATGGTGATCTTCACCAGTCTGTTCCAGGCAGGCCGCTACCCCGTCGGTCTCTACCCCACGTGGCTCCGTGCCATTCTCACGTTTATCGTGCCGGTTGCCTTCGCCACGACGGTACCGACCGAGGCGCTGGCCGGTCGGCTGTCGCTGGCCACGCTGCTGACCGCGCTGGGGGTGGCGGTGGCGCTGCTCGTCGTGTCGGCAACCTTCTGGCGCTTCGGCCTGCGTCACTATACGGGTGCGTCGGCGTAGCCGTCTGGGCGAAAGTGGGATGCTGGCCCCCCTATGGTCCCCCCGTTGCGACGGGGGGACGTGGATTCCCGCTTGCGCGGGAATGACGGATTTGCAGAGGCATCCTTTGGTAGGAATGGCCGCCGGGACACGCTCCTACGGCGCGGTGGCGGCCATCTTGGGGCCGTAGTTGCGGCGGTAGTATTCGAGGAAGGCGCCGGACTTGATCGGTCGCCACCAGCTCTCGTTCTCCTCGTACCAACGGACGGTCGCCTCGATAGTCGCGTCGAGGTCGTAGCGCCGCTGCCAGCCCAGCGCGTGGAGCCGGCTGCTGTCCATGCTGTAGCGGTAGTCGTGGCCGGGGCGGTCGCCGACGTGCTGCATGAGCGTCTGCGGCTTGCCGAGCAGGTCGAGGATGCGTCGCGCCAGTTCGACGGTATTCACTTCCTCATTGGCCCCGACGTTGTAGACCTCGCCGGCGGTACCCTTATGGAGCGCCAGCGCAATCGCCGCGCAGTGATCCTCCACGTAGAGATAGTCGCGCACGGCCGTCCCCTGGCCGTAGATTGGCAGCGGCTCGTCGTCGAGGGCGTTTGTGACAAAGAGGGGCGTGACCTTCTCCGGGTACTGGTGCGGTCCAATCGTATTGGCGCCGCGCGTGAGCACCACCGGCAGCCCGTGACTGTGCCAGTAGGACTGCACCAGGAGGTCTCCACCGGCCTTGCTCGCCGAGTACGGATTGCGCGGCGCGAGCGGGGCGCACTCGTCCGCCAGCCCGGCCGGCACGTGGCCGTACACCTCGTCGGTACTCACCTGCAAGAACCGCTGCACGCCGGCTTGGCGCGAGGCTTCGAGTAGCACGTGCAGCCCCACGACGTTGGTGCGGATGAAGGCGTCCGGGTCCAGCAGCGAGCGGTCCACGTGCGACTCGGCCGCAAAGTTGACGACCGCATCTACCTCGTTGGTTAGCGCCCTAACCGCCGCGCTGTCGGCGATGTCGGCGTGGACGAAACGGAAGCGCGGGTCGTTGTCGGCGTGGGCCAGGTTGGCGCGATTGCCGGCGTAGGTCAGCTTGTCCAGGCCAATAATACTGTCCTGGGGGTGCTGCCGTAGGTAGTAGCGCACGAAATTGCTGCCGATGAAGCCGGCACAGCCGGTGACGAGGAGGCGCATGTTCTTGCTCCTTGGTGGGCTGGCCCCCCTATGGGCCCCCCGTTGCGACGGGGGGACAGGGATTCCCGCTTGCGCGGGAATGACGGGTGCCGGGAGATCAGGCGGACGCGGCGTAGTAGTCGCGGAAGTCGCGGGCGTCGTAGGGGGCATTGCTGAGGACCACGCCCAGGATGCGTGCCGACACGTTTTCCAGCAGGGTTTTGGCTTTGCGGGCCATCTCACGCTTCACTTTCCCCAGCGACAGCACGAGCAGCACGCCGTCTACCTGCGTGGCGAGCACGGCGGCATCGGTCACGAGCACGGTCGGCGGCGAATCGATCACAATGTAGTCGGCCTGCTCGCGGATGATGCCGAGCACCGCGCTCATGCGTGCCGAGCCGAGCAGCTCCGCCGGATTTGGTGGCAGCGGTCCGCTGGCCAAGAGCGAGAGCTTGGGCACCGTCGTTGCTTGGAGCGGCGCGGCGTCCGGGCCTTCAGGGGCAAGCATATCGGCCAATCCCGGCTGGCTTTGGAGGCCAAAGAGCCGGTGCTGGACCGGCCGGCGTAGATCGCTGTCCACCAAGATGACCGAATGGTCGGCCTGGGCGAGCGTAATCGCCAGGTTGGCGGCGGCAGCGGACTTCCCTTCGTCCGGGCCGGCGCTCGTAATCAGCATGGTCTTTACTGCCTGCTCGCCGCCGGCGAACTGCACGTTGGTCCGCAGCGTCCGATAGGCTTCGGCCGCGGGCGACCGCGGGTGCGTGAGCGTGACCAGGGTGGGATCAGTGTCGGTCACTGGCGACTCCTGTCTGCGGTGTGAGCGCGGCGGCGGCGCGGCGGGGCAGCCAGCGTCGCCAGCCGGTGCGGGGCGGTTCTACGGTGGGCAGCACGCCGATCACGGTGAGGCCGAGCAGCCTCGGCACCTCCTCGGCATCCTGCACGGTGTCGCGCCAGTATTCCAGCAACACTCCGGCCAGCAGGCCCACCATCGCGCCCAGGATGAGGCCGGCCGCGGCGTTCCGGCGTGGGCGGGGACTGAACGGCGCGGCCGGGACGCCAGCGCGGTCCAGCAACTCGACCTCGATGTCGCGTTTCTCGCGGGCGTAGTTCTCGAACTCCATTTCGTAGACAAAGCGCTCGGCGACAGTGTTGGCGATGGCCTGGGCGCGCTGCGCGTCGGCGTCATGCACCTGAATGGTGATGCGGAACTCGCCGCCGGAGGCGATGGCCTGCACCTTGCCGGCCACTTCGCCCGGTGCGATGGGCGGCTGCTGTTTTGCGAGGTCTTGGGCGACGCGCTCCAGGAAGGGGCCTGACTTGAGCCGCAGGGTGTAGTTGTTGAGCAGGCGCTCGACAGCCTGGCCGGTCCAATACTCGATCACGCTCGGCGTCACCGACAGCGCGGCCGTCGCGCGGTAGGTGCGGGGCGTCTGGATGCTGTAAGTGTACGCGCCGGCCAGCCCCACGAGGCCGCACAGCACCATCAGCGGCCAACTGCGAAGGAGGATGCCGATATAGCGCCGGAATTCCACGCTCTTGCCTCTACTGCTTTGTTGACGCGGCGTCATCGGCCGCGCGATCCACCACTGCTCGACGGCCGGCCGGATCGCGCGGCTTGTCGTTGGGAACGGCGGCGAGCACTGCCAGCCCCAAGTCCCGTTCTACCTCGTCCGCTGTATGCACCCGATCATCGAACGTATCCAGCAGGAACGCCAAGGCGACACCGACGGCCAGGGCCACCGAGAGGTGCAGGACCACCGTCAGGAGCCGGAAGAGGAGTGTCGGCGCTGCCGGCTCTTGCGGCGGATCAATGACCACCACGTCCACTTGGGGACGGTCCTCCGATGATACATACTGCCAGCCGACGGTCTGCAACACCTCCGCCGCAGCCTCCCCAATCCACTTGGTGTCGCGCGAACTGGGCGTCGCAACCATAATCCGCACGGCGCGATGCTCCTTGCGGGTCTCGAACGCTGTTACGATCCCCGCGGTCGCCAGCGCCGCTCCGTAGCGCGTCTTGATCTGCTCACCGACATCCTCGGCGAACCGGCGGCTCTTGATGACCTCGGATAAGTCGTCCTGTGCGTACTCCGCAGACAGGGTTCGGTAATACTCGCGGGAATAGTAGCCCGTGTCCGGCGAATCGGGCAGGATCGGTTTGACGAGAATGCGTAGCTCGGTCTCGTAGGTCGGCGGACGGCCGTAGGTCAGCGCCACGCTGGCCACAAGAGTGACCAGCAGCAGCGTGCCGATCATCAGCCGCCGCGACCAGATGATACGCCAGTATTCCCGCAACTCCATACGAGTATCGTTTGGGCCGCCGGTCTTATGTCCGGCCCCCACCCTGGCCCTCCCTCGTTCCGACGGGGGAGGGGATGGCTCCGGTGGTAAGGGTAGCGTCTCCCTGGCCGGCCGGCCAGTAGCTCACTCGCTGAAACGGACGGCTGCGGCTGCTGACCTCATTCCGGGTCGGGTTCGAGGTGGGGACCGGCGCGATGGGCGGCCCAGCGGTCGGTGACGAACTGGCGGAGGCGCTGCTTGAAGTGGCGCGTATCGAATCGGACGGCATGGCGGCGGATGGTGGTGGCGGCGAAATCGGCATCGCGCAGGTCGGTGAGCGCGGTGGCCAGCGCGGCCACGGTCGGCTCGGGGAAGAGCCGCCCGGTCACGCCGTCCACGACCGTTTCGAGCGCACCGCCGCGCGCCAGCGCCACGACCGGCCGGCCGGAGGCCTGTGCCTCCAGCGGCGTGAGACCGAAATCTTCTTCACCGGGGAAGAGGAAGGCGCGGCACCGGGCCATCAACTCGCGGATCGTGGTGTCCGGCAGCCGACCGAGGAACTCTACCGTCGGACCGGCGACGGCTTCGAGCCGCGCCCGGTCGCGCCCGGCGCCCACGACCTTGAGCGGCACGCCAAGCTCGGTACAGGCGCGGACGGCCAGATCAATGCGCTTGTAGGGGACGAGGCGCGAGACGACGAGGAAGTAATCATCGTGGCTGTCGGCCGGGGCGTAGCGGTGGGTATCCACGGGAGGATGGATGACGGTGGCGGACCGTCGGTAAAACTTGCTTATCCGCCCGGCGACGGCGCGGGAGATGGCGGCAAAGGCATCCACGCGCTGGGCGCTGGTTACGTCCCAGGTCCGCAGCCACGTCAGGATATGGGGGAGCAGCCAGCCGGCCCAGCGAGGGATACGCTCCTGGGCAGCGTAGGCGTGCGCCTGCCAGGCAAAGCGCATCGGGGTGAGGCAGTAACAGACGTGACAGGTCTCCGGCTGCGTGACGACGCCCTTGGACCAGGCGCTACTCATGGAGAGTACCACGTCGTAGCCGGAGAGATCGAACTGCTCGAACGCCGCTGGGTAGAACGGGAGAAAGGCCTGGTGACGGCGCGTGGCAAACGGCAGGCACTGCATAAAGGAGGTATGCACCTCCATGCGCCGGAACGCGGGCGACACCAGCGCCGGCGCGTACATGGAGGTATAGATGGGCGCCTCGGGAAAGACCGCGTGGAGCACTTCCAGGACGCGCTCGGCGCCGCCCATCTGGTTGAGGTAGTCGTGAACGATGGCGATGCGGGCGCCGGCCAGCGGCTCTTGGCGCCGCCGGCGACGCGCCGCCCTGCGGGTGACGGCGCCGCTGTCCGTTGACGCTTGCTCCACTGACATGGGGCTAGTATGCGCCGTGGCCGGTCAAGACGGCCGGGATCGTGCGGAGGAGGATTTTCACGTCGAGACCGATGGACCAGTTCTCGATGTAGTAGAAGTCCAGCATCAACATCTCGTCGAAACTCAACTCGCTGCGACCGCTGACCTGCCAGAGACCGGTCAGCCCGGGGGTCACGGCGAGCCGTCTGGTCTGCCAGGCGTCGTACTGCTCGACCTCGCCGGCCAGCGGCGCCCGCGGCCCGACCAGGCTCATGTCGCCCCGCAGCACGTTCCAGAGCTGCGGTAGCTCATCGAGGCTGAACCGACGCATAATCTTGCCGACTTTTGTGACCCGCGGATCGTCGCGCATCTTGAAGATTGGCCCCTCAACCTCGTTGAGATGCTCCAGGGCCGCGCGTTGCTGCTCGGCGTCGCTATACATGGAGCGGAACTTGAACATGCGGAAAGGGCGGCTGTCCCGACCGACGCGCCGCTGGGGCAGGAGGAACGGCCCGGCGCTCTCCAGGCGGATCGCAATAATCAGGATCAGCGACAGGGGGAGCATGAGGAGCAAGGCCAGGCTGGCGATGACCACGTCCAGGGCGCGCTTGACACCGAGATTGAGACCAGTCAGCAGGGAATCGCGCACGCCAATCAGGGGGATCCCGGCCAGATTGTCAACTTCCACGTCGCCCAACGTCAACTCGAAGAGGTCGGGCACGAGCTTGAAGCCGATGTTGCTCTGGGCACAATAGTCGAGCGTACCCAGGATGGTCTCGTGGGACTCGCCCGGCAGGGCGACGATCACCTCGTCTATCTGCTGCGCTGCGGCCACCTGTGGCAAGTCTGCAACCGCGCCCAGGACTTGGAAGCGCCCGAAATCGGCGCGTTGCGCCCAGTACACGTCGTCGAGAAAGCCGACGGGCCGATACCCGAGGCCGGGATGCTGCTCGATCTGCTGCATGACCATTTTGCCGCGGGTGCCGGCGCCGACGACGAGCACGCGCCGCACGTCGCGACCGCGCCGCCGCCGCCAGGCGATGACGGTCCGGACGACCAGGCGAAAGGCGGAGAGCAGCACGACGACACCCAGCCAGGGGTACAGGATCATCGTGCGCGAGTAAATGCCGATCTCCGGCCGCAGGATGAAGAAGAGCACGATCAGCGTGGAGAAGCCGAAGGTACTGCCCGTCACGATGCTGCCCACTTCGTCAAGCCACTGCCGGCTGCGCCGCTGGGGATAGAGGCCTTGCCAGAGAAACACGGCGACGAGAATGGCGGTGACCAGGATTTGCGGTCCGGTGTAGTTGCCGAGCGGGACATCTACGAACTCGCCGCCGACCGGTGGCGCCCAGCGCAAGTCGTAGCGCACCCAGTAGGAGAGCATGAAGGCCAGGTTGGCCAAGGCGACGTCGCCGACGAGCAGCCCGAGGACGGGTAGCAGGCGTGCTGAGAGACGGCGCGACGCCTGCGGCGCTGGGGGTGGCCGGGGTGGTGCCGGGGTGGTCATAGCCTGGCTCAGGGTACGCGCCATGGTTACTGTCTCCCCGCTCCGAGGCGCTCGTACACGGCGAGGCAGGCCGCTGCTGCCCGGTCCCAGGTGAAACGGGCCGCTTGGACCGTGCCGGCAGCGCCGAGCGCCGCGGCCTGCTCCGGCCGCGACAGTAGCCCGGCCATCGCCGCAGTGAGGGCCGCCTCGTCGGAGGGAGGCACCAAACACCCGGCGGCACCGACCACCTCCGGCAGCGACGAGGCTCGCGTCGTGATGACCGGCACACCGCAAGCCATCGCTTCCAGCACCGGAAAGCCGAACCCCTCGTACTCGGACGGGTAGACAAACAGGTCGGCGGCATTGTACCAGAGTGGCTGCTCCGCTCTGGGCACGTAGCCGGGTGTCAGCACGCGATCCCCCACGCCCTCCCTTTCGATAGCGCGAAAAATGGCCTGGTAGTCCCAACCCTTGCCGCCCGCGAGCACCAGGCGGTGCCGGAAATCCGGCCCTCCGGCGGCCACGAGTGCGGCATAGGCTCGCACCAGGCGATCAACGTTCTTCCGTGGCTCCAACGTGCCGAGATAGAGAATGTACGGCGCTTCCAGATCGTGCCGGCGCCGAAAGTCAGCGAGCACTTGGCTATCGCGGAGCGGGGTGAAGTCCGCGTCTACTCCTGGATATACAACGGTCATGCGCTCGGCCGGGATACCGTAGAAGCGCGTCACATCGTCCCGCGTACTGGCCGAGTCGGTTAGGATGTGGGCGGCGCGGCGCGCCGACAAGCGGGTAAAGGCGGCCAGATACCGCTGCTTGACCGGATGGAAGCGGTCCGGGAAGCGCTCGAACGAGAGGTCGTGAATGGTCACTACGCACGGTACGGTCGTAGCAAGTGGCCGGATATTGAGCGGGCAGTGGAGCACGTCGAGCCGGTGACGCCAGGCTGCCCAGGGCAGGGCCAGCTGCTCCCAGAGCACTCGTATCGCCGGCCGGCTTGTGGGCAAGATGGAGGCATGCAGCGCCATGTGCTCGGCGCCCCAGCCGATCCAGTGGCGGAGCTGCTCGTTGGCAAAGACAACGAGGCGGTGCTGCGTGCGGGGACCGAGATGGCGCAATAGCTGGCCGATATACCGGCTGATGCCCGCGTTGCGATAGTCTTGGGAGTGGTAGAGCTTTTGGGCGTTGATGCCGATAATCATGGTCGTGTCCACAGAAGGAGCGACCGGCCGTGTGTCGCTGCGGTGTCAGGCCCGCACTCCCGGCCCGACCGTTACGGGGGATGGAGCCGGATCGGCTGCGTACCATTGTCGCAGATACCTGGGATAGGACGGCACACCGGCCGGGCGGATTGCCCCGCGCGCCGCAGGTTCGGTACTATGCACCGACTGCGGGCTGGCCATGTGGTGCGACCGTCTACCTTTGCGAACGGCGGCAGCGTAGCGCCGGCCTCGCCTGGCGCCCCCGATCTGAGGTGAAGGCGGTATTCCGACACGCGGACCGTGCTGCCGTTCGCCCGTGTGGACCGCGCCGAACCGCCGCTGCACACCCAGGAATCTGCTGACTAGACGGTCGAGGTGGCAGCCGAGCAGGCGGCTACGTGTGGGGAAGAGCTTGGCAACTGAGATGGCAGCGGACCGAGTTGCCGACCAATATACGGAGTCTTGCGAGCGGGCACGCCGGCTCTTGGCGCGTGGTCGTCCGGCGGATGCGCTGAACGCTTGCGCCGGTGCGGCGGCGCTGGTGAAGGAGGGGTGGGAAGTCCACCTCCTGATGGGTGCCGGCCACGCGGCCATTGGCGCAGTGGAGGAGGCCCGCTCCGAGTTCGAGCGGGTCTTGCACCTGGAGCCGGGTTGTGCCCCGGCCGCACGGGGAGTAGCGAGTGCCGTCGCGACGCTGGAAGGCGAGGCGGCGGCGGCTCCCGACTGGCAGCGGGCTGCCGATCTGCTGGAGTACTGGGGTTCGGACGACTTCCTGACCAACGGCGCTGCGGGACCACCCCGGCAGCCATTGAGTCGGGCCGGGCTGGCGCACCGCTTCCTGCGCGGGGGTCTCTGGGAGCATGCCGTGCAGGAAGCTCGCGCCTGTCTCGACCAGGAGCCGGGACGCAGCGACCTGGTGATTGTGCTGATTCGGGCACTGTGGCGCTCGCACCAGGTCGCCGAGGCCCAGGCGGCGCTGGCGGCCCTGCTGAGTCGGCAGCCGTTGTCGTTGCCGGCGAACCTGCTGGCGGCTGTGGACGCCGAGGTCAACGGTGGCGATAGTAGTCGGCCCCTGGCGCTGGCGCGACGGGTGGACCCGCGCTTGCGCGGCGCGTTCCGGGTGCTCGATGCCAGCGAACTGGCGCTGCTGGACCCCGAGCCGCCGATAGTGCCGGCACAACCGCCGCCGGCCGCTACCTTGGAGGGGCTATCGCCAGCGGCGGCGCCGCAATCACCCGCATCGGAGCCGGTGCCGAGCGAGCCGGCGGCAGCACAGCCGGCCAGTGCAGTTGAGGAGGAGGCCATAGCGACACCAGTAGGGGTGGCCGGACCGGAGGCGGCTGCGGAGGATCACGAGGCGGCGGCCGCAGCAGATGATCCGGCCGGCGGCGATAGTGAGGTCAGCACTGCCGCCACGGCAGCGCAGCCTGAAGACGGGGACGACGCAGAAGCATCAACGACCGTGGACGCGCCGCGCACCGCGGAGGAGTGGCGCGCCGTCGGCAACGAGCGGCGGCGCCAGGGCGACTTTGCCGGGGCCATCGAGGCGTATGCGAAGGCCATGGCGCTGCTGCGCCGGGAATAAGTACAACGTGGGAGGCGCATATTCCGAGCAAGAGCGGTTCCTGGCGCACGGCGGACGTAGACGAGGCGCTGGCGCGGCTGGGGCAGGTGCCGGACATCACCAACGTCTGGCTGACCGACGGGTCGGGCGCGGTGCAGGTCGCGCAGCCGAGCGGCGCCGCGAGCGAGCTACAGGGCGCGATGGCCGGTGCGCTCGCGGACGCCATTCGGCAAGCGGTCGAGCATTTGGCCCTCGGGGCGGTGCGGCAGATTATCGTGGAAGGGGCCGACGGGACGCTGTTGGTGGCGTCCGGCGCTCAGGACCTGACGATGATCGTGCGTGCCCGTCGCACGGTGGGCTTGGGATTGCTGCGGCTGGAGGTGCGTCGAGCCTGGGAGCGGCTCGCGCAGCCTCGCGCGGCGGAAGTGGGGACCGAATGAGCGCCCTGGCCCCCCTATGGTCCCCCCGTCCCGACGGGGGGACGGTCATTCCCTCCATTCGAGCGCCGGCATCCGTGTCAACAAGCAACTGTGAGGTAGGACGGCACTATGACGACAGCAGCAGAATCACACCGCGAGCGCACATTGGTACTTGTGAAGCCGGACGGGGTGCAGCGCGCGCTGGTAGGAGCACTCCTCGGCCGGTTCGAGCGCCGCGGCCTCAAGATTGTCGGTCTCAAGATGGTGGCCGTGGAGCGGTCACTGGCCGAGCGGCACTACGCGGAGCATGAGGGCAAGTTCTTCTTCGACGGTCTCGTGGAGCACCTGACCGCCGCGCCGGTGGTCGCGGCGGTGCTGGAGGGGCCGGAGGCCATCCAGGTGGTGCGGGCGATGGTGGGGAGCACCCGTCCCTGGGAGGCCGCGCCGGGGACGATCCGCGGCGACCTCGCGCTCCACGGGCTGCGTAATCTCATCCACGCCTCCGACGCGCCGGAGACTGCTGCTGCGGAGATCGCGCTGTGGTTCCGGCCCGCGGAGGTATGCACCTACACCCGCGAACTGGACCGCTGGGTGCTCGAAGACTGATCGGGAAGCGCACACGCGAGCCGGCCCGCGTGCGGCAACTGACAGTCGCGGCCGCACCCAAGGCAGCCGGAGGAAAGCTGCCGACTATTGCCGGGTAGCTCTGAGCTACCAGCCGTCAACGGCTACGGATGGCTACGCGGTTTCCTTCTCGGCGGGCTTGGCTTCCTCGGTGGTCTTGGCTGTGCTCGCCGGCGTCTTGGTAGCGCCGGCTTCAGCCGTGCTGGTGGCAGCCGGTTTCTTCTCGGCGGCCGCGGGGGCCTCCTCGGGTTCGCCCTCGTCCTCTTCGTCCTCTTCCATGGCTTGCTTCTGGGAAATCCTGAACTCGCGGATACCCTTGCCGAGCGCACCGCCGACCTGCGGCAGTTTGCCGGCCCCAAAGACGATCAAGATGATGATCAGAATGACCCAGACTTCCGGTCCGCTAGGCAGAAAGCCCATCCTACCTCCTTATTGGTACTGCGTGATACTGCGCCGTCGCGCGTGAGCGGACGGCTCCTGGTGACATGTGTTTCAGGCGGTCTTCTTCTTGGCGGTGGCCGCCTCGGCAGTAGCCGCCGGCTGCGCCGGGGCGGCTTCCGGCTCCTCTGTGACCTGCGCCGTGGCCGGAACTTCCTCCATTTCGTCGTCTTCTTCGCTGGCTTCATTCTGGGACGACCGGAATTCGCGGATGCCCTTACCGAGAGCACCGCCGATCTCCGGCAGTTTGCCCGCACCGAAGACGATGAGGATGATGACGAGGATGACCCAAACTTCCGGTCCGCTAGGCAGAAAGCCCATACTACCTCCTAGTCCCCCACCGCTGGTTATCTCCTAGATGATACGGCACAGGGCGCCTCCCGGACAAGGAAGTGACACCTTCTGGCGGCCAGACCACGATTTCGTATGGCATCCTCGGTGCTATTGGGAGGTACACGCGGCCTCGCTCGTTCAGCGCGTGCGGCCATGCGGCGGGTGGGAGCGCCCGCAGCGTGTGGAGGAGGAGTGACCAATGGCAGCGATAGCCCAGCCGATTGCTCGTGCCGTCGCCGTCCGTCCGGGCCGTCAGCCGGGCAAGATTGCCGACGACGAGCTCGGGGTGCCGCAGATGGCACACGCCGGCGTACCGCAGACGGTGGAGGTCTACGCAGTAGAGCACCGCGAATACGAGGCGCCCTTCAACTACCCGAACTTCTACGTCGAGCTGGGGCGGGAGGCCAGGAAGAAGGAGGGCGGGGCCGAGTACAACCCCGACGGGGTGGAGATTGACGTGCCACCGTTCGGCGCGATCACGTTCGTGGAAGAGGAGCCGATCATCGGCGTGACGGTCATTGGGAGCGCGTGCTCACCGCCCGGCACGGTGCTCATCCACGCCGAGCCGCTGGAGTGGAAGTATCCGCGGACGGGCGTGAAGATGAAGGCCAGCAACCTCTGGGGTGAGCACGTCAACGGCCTGCCGTGGGGGCGGGGTGTGACGGAGGATTGGCGGGAAGCGGGCCTCAGCAGCGCCGAGTTTCATCTGCCGGCCTGTCGCAAAGTGACCGTGATGGGCTGGAGCCAGCTGGAGATCGGCCAACGCGACATCGCGCTCGGCAACGGCCACGATGGCCACTATTGCGTGCGAATCATCCGCGTGACGGTGAAGCAGCCGGCCGGGGGCTAGTGGTGAGTGAAGAGTGGTCAGACCACAGGCCCCCCTATGGTCCCCCCGCTGCGGCGGGGGGACAGTCCGTCTGGACTTGTTGACGCGGTACAGTCCATTGGCCCCCCCGCTGCGGCAGGAGGGCAGTCTTGTTCTCGCCACTCTGCACTGACCGCTGGATCAGGGTATCGAACTCCTGCTCCATCGTGAACACGTCGGTGAACTCGGCAAACAGCCAGCGTCCGTGTTCGCCGAGGTTGTTGACGCCGGGAATCCAGTAGGTGTCCATCGTGTCTTTTTTGACCTTGGCGTCTTCACCCCGATAGCCTTTGACCTCGACGACGAGGCGCAAGAAGTCATCGCGACCGTCGTCCACGAGGACGATGAAATCGGGCCGATAGGTACGAGTGTGGGAGGCGAAGCGATACGGAACCTCCAAGCCCAGGTTGTGGTTCTTCACGTAGGCGCGCACGCGGGGATGGTCTTCGACTATGCGGCAGAACTCGCTTTCCCAGCCGAGGTCCAAGACGACCCAGTTGATGTGGCTCTTGCGGGTCGCGCGGAGGTCCGTCTTGGAGGTATTGAAGTTCACGTACCTGGTCGAACCAGTGGGGTTGAAGGGATCGAGCAAAGCCTTAATTGGGGAATCACCAGCATGGCGGCGGATGATCGCAGCCGCGATACGCTCGCCGGCCATATCGGCCAGCTCCCGGTACATGAGCTGCCCGGGATAGGTCCCGCCTTTGCAGACCAGATAGTTACGGAGCCACTGCCCGACGATTGCCTTCAGTCTGCCGAACAGGTGGAGCTTGGGAGCCTCGTTCGCGTCGCGATAGTGTGTTTCGAGCAAGTGCTTGGTGAGGTTGTACAGCAAGGTGGCGGGACGGACCTTGCCATCTTCGATGAGATTGAGGTCAACCCCCTCACCGATGATGCCCTCGTTCCTCGTTCTGGTCGGGCCAACGAGCTCGGGGGTCATCGTCAGGACCGAGTCGGCAGTGAATTCTGCGGCGAGGTCTTCTTTGGGTGGATCCACGCGATACCCGGTGACGCGCGGGAATTCGATCTCGAGGTCATCTCGGTCGGGACTGACCGCATGGACATGCGTTGTCCGCACCGGCGGCTGCGGTGCGACCACGACCGGCTTGGCCGTGAAGTCGAACGGGATGCCGAGCACGTCGGCATACTCGACATCGAACAGGTCGGCGTCGTTGAGGTCGTAGGAGCGGCGGCGGAGCGCGCGGCCGATGACCTGCTCGCAAAGTAGCTGGGTGCCAAAGGCACGCACGCCGAGAATGTGGGTGACGGTGTTCGCGTCCCAGCCCTCGGTGAGCATCGAGACCGACACGACGCAGCGGATCTGCTCTCCCAAATGGCCCTCTTTGCCGACGGTGTTCGTGACCTCGCGGAGCAGCTCCTGGTCGCTGATGTTCTCGGCGCGGCGGATGTCACCGGTGCGTGCTCTGATGTCCCGGCGGAAGCGCTTGATCTGGTCGGCGGCCATAATCCGGAAGTTGCGGTCGAGCGCGTCGCCGGACTCGAGCTGGGCGCTGTCAATCAACAGGGTGCGGGGCCGCGCCAGCCGGTTACCGGCGTCGTCGAAGTTGCGGAACAACTCCAGGCGGCCGTTCTCAAAGATCGTCGAACCGTCCTCTAGCTCCCGGTGGAAGCCGGAGACGTATTCGTAGACCAGCTTGGACGTGGCGGTGTTGTTGCAGACGATGATGAAGCAGGGCGGGACGCGGATTCCGGCCTCTTCCCAGAGCGTGAAGGTCTGCTCGTAGTGGCCGTAGAGGGCCGCCAAGGCCGATTCAAGCTGCGAGGGAATTGCGAGCGGATCGAGATTCCGCGCTTTGCCGCGCCCGGCCCTCGGCATCCTAGTGCGGATGTGCTCCCATAGGTTGCGGTAGGTGGGCATGTCGCTGCCGGGGATGTTATCGGCGACGGGTACGCGGGGCAGCTTGACGATGCCGCATTCGATGGCGTCCATCAGCGAGAAGTCGCTCACCGTCCACGGAAACAGGGTGCCCTCGGCATAGCCGGAGCCGCGCAGGAAAAAGGGTGTTGCTGACAGGTCTATAACCTGACGGAGGCCGAGCTTGCGCTTGACGGCCTCTAGGCCCGAAATCCAGACGCGGGCGGCTTCCTCGTTCCGCTTGGCTTCTTGGCGGTCATCGCCCGTCAATCGGCCTTCATCGCTCTGGCCGGGCTTTTCCCGGTAGCAGTGGTGCCCCTCATCGTTCAACGCCAGAATGCTCCCTAGGCCCATCAGCTCCGGCATGACGCGCTGGAGCATCTGGCCTTCGGTTTCCTGCGTATCCAGCGCGTTCCCGCGCCCCTGTAGGAGCGCCCGGCCGCCCCTGGACAGTTCCAGCCGCTCGCGGCGCAAGAAGGCGTGGTAGTTGGTGATGACGATCTTGGCGCGCTCCAAGTCGGCGCGCATGTCGTTGGGAACCAGCTCCCGGCTCGTGAAGTAGCTGTCCGGGTCGTTGGGTCGCAGGACGCGCAGGCGGTCCTTGATGGTGATGCCGGGGGTGACGATCAGGAAACCGTGCGTGAACCGGTTGCTGTTGGGTCGGCGGAGGGCATTGATGGTCTGCCAAGCGATAATCATGGCCATCACCGTGGTCTTGCCCGCACCGGTGGCCATCTTGAGGGCCAGGCGTAGTAGCTCCGGATTGGCGTCCCGGTTGGCGTTGGCGAGGTAGTCGGAAAAGCGCCGGCCTTCCCGTCCTAACGTGGGGGCAACCTCCGTCAGCCAGATCAGGGTCTCGACGGCCTCGACCTGGCAGAAGAAGGGGCGAACGTCGCTGAACTCATGGTGTCGCCAGTGCCGGAGCAGCCGCGCGGTCTCGGGGGTCACGCGCCAGTCGTGCGGATTGGGGAGCTGGCGCCACTGGTCCACGCGCTGGCGAATCTCGTTCACCATCTCCGCAGTGGCGGCATACTGCTGGTCCTCCGTGGATAGCCCCTGCCCCTCGTCAAAGATTAGCTGCTGCTGCATGCCCGACGTCCGCCGGCGGCGAGGCGCGGGGACGGCGGTGACAAACTCAGCGCGGCGGCGTGATTCGATGATGCGCTGCGTGGGCTGCCCGTCGTCGTCAAGCTCCCAGTGCCGGGCCGGGTAGCCGTAGGGTGAGTTGAGGACGGGCTGGGTGAAGAATTGGTCTTCCATGGCTGGCCCCCCTATGGTCCCCCCGTCCCGACGGGGGGACGGGGATTCCTGCGTTCGCGGGAATGACGGTCCTAACACCGTGCCGCGCGCCACTCATCACGCTCCACTAATCACGCTCCACGCGAAACACTTTCATTACCTCGTCGCCGAGGTGGTTGATGACCTTGACGGCGATGCGCTCCGATTCCGGCCGGGGGAAGGGCCGCGAGGTGTCGCTCTTGAGCGTGGCCCACGCCTCGGCGTTGATCTCCGCCTTGAGGGTCGTCTTTAGGGACTTGTAGGGGTCGCTGGCGCCGAGAAAGTAGGCGTGGCGGACGAAAAAGCTCTCCTCGTTGTAGTCGGTGTCTATGAACCAGCAGGCGATCCCCTCCGGTCCGTCGCTCCGCACCTCACCCGTATTGGGATGAAAGACGTCTACGCCGTTGACCTTGACTTGGACCTGCCCGTCCGCGGCGTCGAGGATGGCGATGTCCGGCTCGCCGAAGATGACGAACAGGTTGCCGTGGCCGGTGTTCTTCAGGTCGTTGGCCATGTGCAGGTCGTTGTTCATGCGCGCTTTCAGGACGGGGATGCGGCCGAGTCGCTCGAACTCGGTCGAGTGGGCGTCGTAGTTGAAGGCACAGGCGATCAGCAGATCGAATCCGGCTTCGGCGGACTCGCGGGCGGCCTCGACGAGGTCGGGACGGGAGACGGTGCCGAACTCCGGGCCGATGAAGATCGCGGCGCGGCGTTCCTCGGCTTGTGATTCCTGACCACTGACCTGGCCCTCCGCGCAGACCCGGTGGCCGGGCCAGGGGGTGAGGGAGGTGAACTCGATCCGGTCCTCCTTGTGCGCCTGCTGCACGCCAGCGGTACGCAGGTTGTCGAGGATGACCGTGGCAAAGTCTTTGCCCGGGCCGTAGCCGGGCGGTGCCTCGGCGATGAACTCGCCGTCCTCGCCTACGGCGAGCGTGCGGTGCGGCGAGATACTCTCGACCGTGAACTGGCCGGCGACGCGGACGGTCTTCCTGTCCTCGTAGGGCTGGTCGTACAGGTTCTCGTAGTCGGCCTTGGCGGCGATGGAGGCGTCTATCTCCCGCTGCCGCGCAATCCGCAGCTCCCAGAACTCGGCCAGCAGCGGCTCCGTCTCCGCCGGCCAGTCGTCGGGCCGTTCGCGGGGTACTTGCCACTCTTCGAGAGGGGTAGGCCCCCCTGTGGTCCCCCCGTTGCGACGGGGGGACGGGAGGTGCCCCCCTGTGGTCCGCCCGCTGCGACGGGGGGACGGGAGGTGCCCCCCTGTGGTCCGCCCGCTGCGGCGGGGGACGGTAGTTCTCTCCCCTGGAGCTTGCTCCGGGGGAGGGCTAGGGTGGGGGCCACTAGCCACTGACCACGCTCCACTCACCACTGACAACTGCTCGCGCAAGGGAGCCAGCTGGCGCTCGTATTGCTCCCAGATCACGTCTATCTCGGCGTTGTTGGCGATGGCACGGAGCGTGATGTGGGGGACGCGCTGGTAGACGAAGCCTTGGCGAATGTCGCCGTAGGTCGGCTCTTCCGACGGCAGGCGGCGCGATAGCTTGGCCTCCTGCTCTTGGCCGGCTTTGCTGTCGGCGAGGAGGTAATAGGGGTAGCGGGCGCCCATGATGCGGGCGCGGGCCAGGGCGAGCGCGACGCGGGAGGTATCTATCGTGATCCAGCGCCGGCCCCACTGCTCGGCGACGTAGGCGGTCGTGCCGGCGCCGCAGGTCGGATCGAGCACCAGGTCGCCGGGGGCGGTGGTCATCAGGATGCAGCGCTGGATGACCTTGTAGGAGGTCTGTACTACATAGGATTTATTCTGTTCACCCCAAGTGTCTTGCCAAGAGGTTGTCAAGTAGCTAGATGGGAAATCCTTGGTGAAACGCTTATATCTGACATCTGCTCTGAAGCCGATTAATCTGTCTGCGGCTTGCAATCTTCGTAAGCCATCATGTCCTGTGGCCCAGTGCATATTTCCTGGTGGACGGTAGGACCTAAGTTTGAATGAGAATTCAAAACTCAGCCCTTCAGAGAAACCCGGTCTATACAACCTCACGGGCTGGTACTCACCTGGCGGTTCATTCGGCGGAAGGAAGAGCTGTCGGTACTTTAGTGTGTCTATGTCTTTTCCATACCAGATGATGTTGTCAGTCACACTATCGAGAAAGTTGCCGCCTCGAACACCAAATACCCGGTATGCAATGACGGCTATGAAATTCCCCTCCCCGAACACCTCGTCCATCACGCCCCGGACGCGGTGGACGTTCTCATCGCCGATCTGCACGAAGATGGAGCCGGATTCGGCGAGCAGGTCGCGGGCGACGGTGAGGCGGTCGCGGAGGTAAGAGAGGTAGGAGTGGATACCGTCGCGCCAGGTATCGCGGAAGGCCTTGACCTGCTCCGGCTCGCGGGTGACGTGGGCGGCATTGCCGTCGCGCACGTCGCGGCTGGTGGTGGACCACTGGAAGTTGGAGTTGAACTTGATGCCGTAGGGCGGGTCGAGGTAGATGCACTGCACCTTGCCGCGCAGGCCCTCGCGCTCGGCGAGCGAGGCCATGACCTGGAGGCTGTCGCCGAGGATCATGCGGTTGGACCAGTTGCCCTCGTGCTGATAGAACTTGGTGGGATCTGCGCCTTCGGGGAAGCCGTTGAAGTCGGCGAACAGGTCGGGCTGCGCGTACTGTGGGTTCTCGCTCTGGCCCCCCTGTGGTCCCCCCGCCGGGCGGGGGGACGGCTGGGCTGCACCCGGCATGTTCATCAGGCCGTCAATGAGGACTTTGGGGTGGATCTTTTCCTGGATGTAGAGCGGAGGCGCGTGGGCGGTCAAGTCGGACTGGTCCTGTGCGTCCTTGCCGCGCCAGACGAGCTGCGGGTCGAGGTCGGTGTTGCGCGGGTAGGCGACGGGGATGGCGCGCTGCTCGTCGTCGGTCATTACGGGCTGGTGCTCGGCGGTTGGGATGTTGGGGCGGGAGGCCTCTTTGTGCCGGATGGTGGAGACGGTCTTGGGCTGCCGGGTGGCGCGGCGGCGGGGCATGGCGGCCTCCCTGGGCGAGTGGCGAGTGGTTAGTGGGCGGTAGTGGCTCAGTTTGAAATCCGGTGCGCGTCCACCGGAGCGGGCAACGCAAATGGAAACGGCTCTACTATAATCTATACGTTTATCAAATTGCAACTATCGTAGGGGCTGCGGGGTGGTCAGTGGGGGGGGCTGGCCCCCCTGTGGTCCCCCCGTCCCGACGGGGGGACGGTCTATCCCCTCCCCCGTCGGGACGGGGGAGGGCTAGGGAGGGGGCCATTGGCCACTGACGACTAGCTACTGACGACTCTTCACTCGCCACTCGGCACTCGTCCCGGTGCGGGTACGTCGAGGTCGGCGCAGAGGCGGCCTAGCTCGTTCCAGCTGACGGCCGGGAGCGGCACCGTGCCGCTGCGGTAGAGCTGGCGGCGACGGCGTTGGCCGCGCTCGCCGGGCACGAGGATTTCGCTGACGCCGGGGGCACGGCGGGATCGTTTGATCTGGTCAAGCTGCTCATCAACGCGGGTGAGGAATTGGTGCAGCGGCATGAAGGATTCGATGTTGAGCGCCCAGAAGAAGTGTCCGGCTTGGCCGTGTGTGATGGCGCCGGTGAGTGCAAAACCGGCGCCCGTCAACACCCCGGCCAGGCTGTCTACGACCATCGCCAAGCCGAACCCCTTGTAGCCGCCCGTTGGCAGCATCAGCCCGCCGGCGCCCAGGGCGCGCGGGTCGGTCGTCGGGTTGCCGGCGGCGTCGGTGAGCAGGCCCGGCTCGATGGGGTGTCCGAGCTGCGCCGCGAGGCTGATCTTGGCGCCGGCGCTGGCAGTGGTAGCCATATCGAGGATGACCGGATCGTGGCGCCGGGCGGGGTAGGCGTAGCCGAGCGGATTGGTGCCGAGGGTGGCCGTCAGCCCGCCCGGTGGGGGCATGGCCTGACCGGCGGAGCCGCAGGCAAAGCCGATCATGCCGGCGCGAGCCGCCATCTCGACGTAGAAGGCGCAGCCGATGAAGTGGCTGGAATTGGTCACGCCGGCACTGGCGAGGCCCTGCGTGCGCGCCGCCGCAATGCACCACTCCATCGCCTGCCGGGAGGCGATGATGCCGCAGCCCTGGTCGGCGTCCAAGAGCAGAGCCGCCGGCGCCTCACGCACGATCCGGGGCCGCGGCGTCGGGTTGACGGCGCCGGTCCGGCAGCGGTCAATCAACCGGCCCAGGCTGAGGATGCCGTGGTCGCTGTACCCCCGTAGCTCGGTATCAATCAGCACTTCCGCGATCTGCTCGGCGTGCTCCGGTAGCACGCGCACCTGCCGGAGCAGTGCCAGCGCAGTGGTCCGCAGAGCACCGATGGGGACGACGTGGGTCTCCTCGGGAGTGGCGGCGGGCGCTGACTCTTCAGCGGGCGTAGGCATACGCATCGCTCCTTGAGTGGTGGTGAGTGGCGAGTGGTGAGTGGTAAGGCCACCAATCACTGGGCGCTCTGCACAATCCGTCTCAGCGCCGGCAATACTGCCGGGACAGCCTCTTGGATAATGTCCCAGATGAGGTCATCGTCAATGCCTAGATACGCATGAATGATACGGTTACGCATACCAACCATCGCTCGCCACTGGGCCTCCGGGTGCTGCTCACGCCGGAGTCAGACATGAACGGCCTCCGCGACAACGTGCGGTCGCAGCTCCGGACGCAAGGCCTTGTCGGTCACCAGATCCACCGGATGGCCCAGCAGGTCTTCGATGTAGAATTGCACGCCAAAGTACCGCTTTGACGTTGCCGGTCCGTCGAAACGCACCAGAATGTCAATGTCGCTGCCGTCAGCCGCTTGGTCACGGGCGGTCGAGCCGAAGAGCGCGAGGGTGGTAACGCCAAATCGCTCGACTAGCGTCGCCTTGTGTGCGCGCAGCAGCTTTAGCGCTTCATCTCTGGACACCGCTACTCCTAGCGTGGCGAGTGACCGGACCGATTCTCGCCACTAGCGGGACCGCCGCTGCTCATCGCTGGGCATGATACGCAGGGAAAGCTGAGTTATAGGAAGTTTACCCCAGTTTACAAGAAAATCATAAACTGGCTAAACTCCCTATAACTGTGACTGAAGGTCGGCAAGGGCAGTTATGCACTCTCTTCCCCGGCCTGCCTAGATTCTCCCACGCCGCAGGAAGGGCGGTGCTCTCCTCACTTCCAGAGTTATAGATGAGGAGACCACTCGCTACTAACGTTGCACGAACGGATTCTGTATGGTCAGTTGTTGTATCTGCTGGCCGTGCTGCATGTCTTCGCTGTAGAGCCGGTTGCAGCCCGCTTCGAGTGCGGCCGCAACGATAAGCGCGTCGTAGAAGCTGAGTCCGTATCGAGTCTGAATGAGAAGGCCGCGCCGGTACAGTGATGGTGTCGGATTTACTTGCCAGAGCGGTATCAGAACTTCGTCCAGCAGTTGCCTCGCGTCCTCAGGTGTTGCCCTGAGCTTGCGGACAACGACATTCATCGTTTCCTGGACAACCTGATAACTAATGCAGCCAGTCCCACTTTCCAGGCTTTGGCGCACCAGGCTCTCGGCGCACTGGCGCTTGGCGGCAGTGGTTTCATCGAATAAGTAAATGAGGATATTCGTATCTATGAAGACTTCAGCACTCATTCATTTCGTTCCGTGTGAACTTGCGCCCGCCGGTAGAGATGCGGCCACGCAACGCGCGGATGGTGGCGATGGCGGCCTCCGCCTGTTGTTTGCGTCCGACATAGTCCGCAAGCCACAGCCGAAACTGGGCGTTCAAGGTCGTTCGCTCGGCTGCGGCGTGCCGGCGTGCCGCAGCTATCAAGCTCTCGTCGGCGCTCAACGTGATGTTCTTCATCCTGGCCTCTTGTCAACCGTACCCTGGGACTACAGCGTACACTATTTTCGTGTTAGTAGGCAGTCCTGTGGATTCCGGCATCGTCACTGGCCGGTGTACAGGGCGCGTGGCTGCTTGACGGGCCGGGGTGGCTGGCATAGACTCCGGGCCGTCGGTCGGGGATCGCGTAGGCAGCAAGGAGGTATCCGATGGCTATCACTGCCGAGCAGAAGGAGTTCTTCGCCGAGCACGGCTACTTGCGATACGGCCAGGTGCTTACCGATGACGAGCTGGCGGCATTGCGGCAGCGCAGCGCGGACATCGTCGAAGGCCGGCTGGACCATATGCCGGCGCGCTATATCCAGCGGGAGCGGCAGTTCCGTGGCGACAACGACACCGATGAGGTCCCGGTGCTGGACCGGACCCGCAAGATGACGCACCTAGCCTACTTTGACGACCTCTTCGAGTCCATGGCGCGCAAGCCCGAGATCGTGGACGTGATCGAGGACCTGCTCGGCCCGAACATCAAGCTGTACCACGACCAGTTGATGATGAAGCCCCGCTTCCACGGCACCGTGACCGACTGGCACCAGGACTCACCGGCCTGGCCGTGGCTGATCCCGCAAATGGCGGTGAGCGCGTGGGTGGCGTTGGACGACGCGACCGTCGAGAACGGCTGTATGACCGTTATCCCCGGCAGCCACAAGTGGGGGCCGGTGACCGGTGAGCAGAAGGATGCGTTCCTCGCCATGCCGGAGCTGGCCGATCCGGTGCCGGTGGAACTGCCGGCCGGGCACTGCATGTTCCACCACGGACACAATATGCACCGGACCGGCGCCAACCAGACGCCGCACCGCCGGCGCGGCCTTGCCTTGCACTACATTCCCGCGGAGACCAAGTATCTCGGCGTCCGCGATGAGGACCATCGCATCAGGTTGGAGGCGGAGCAGCCGCCGGGAGCGTTCCGGTTCATGCTGATCCGCGGCCAGGAGTTCGCGGGCCGGGCGTGACGATGGCGCCTCACTCTCCCCAGACAGCGGTGTTGGGGAAGTGATCCTTCCAGCCGAACCAGAACGAATCGGTCGCGGGAAGCTGCCGGAGGTGTTGGCCGGCCAGCGGCCCCTCTAGGCCCTCGCCGGTGAGGCCGTGCCAGAGCGTGCCGGTTTCCTCGTCCGTCAGCAGGACGGTCGTCTCCGTCGTGCGCTGGAGCGCAAAGGTCAGGGTGCGTTCTTGGACCTGGCGCGAGAAGACAATCCCCGCCCCGCCGTGCGTCTCGTCGAACACGACGACGAGCGGCGTGCCGCCGAGCGTATCGTTCACCACGGGCTGCGTGCTCAGCCGCGCATAGGGATAGGCCTTGGGCTGATCGGCGACGCGCACGCCGACGACGTATTGCTTGGCCAATAGCCGCGGGTCCTTGAGCGTCTCGCCGGCGACGCCGACCGTCCCGGAGTTCCAGTAGGAGGCGTAGGTGGCTTTGCTCGGCTCTTCCTTCCGGAGCAGGAGGCCGTCGGGATGCTCCCGTCGCCAGGCGCCCCAGGTCATGACCGTGGCGGGGAGCATGGTCAGGCGCGTGCCCTTGAGCGGGCCGACGATGGCCTGACCGAGCAGCTGGCTCCACAAGCTCCCCGTCTGGCGGTCGTACATGACCAGGACGTTGCGGTAGAGCTTGCCGGAGACGCCGAAGTCCAGCACCTGGCCGTTGACCTCGCGGGCATACACGATACCCGTGAAACAGAGCGGTCACCACGTCGCCGCGATGGGCAGGCCGCCGACGACATCGTTGACGATCTCGTGCTGGTCGAGCTGGAATACCGAGTAGGCGTGCCGGACGCCCTGGTGGCCGAACGAGAGCACCGGCTCACTGTCTTCCATGACGCCGCGGTTGATGGTTTCTTGGATGGTCAGGAACTCGGGGTTATCAATGGCCGGAATGCCGTCGGGGGGCAGCAGAGTGATGATCTCCTCGGGGTCAACCGCCTCGATGGGGAGGGGGCGCGGTGTTGGTGTGGGGGCGATGGGACTTACTGCCGGGGCCGTATCGCCGGCGCTACCGAGTTGGCAGGCGGTCAGTGCCGTTAGACTGGCCAGCGGCGCCAACCGAAGCAATCTGCCGCCCAGCCGCCGCCGATTCATCATGGTCTTGGTAGCTCTACCGCTGGGATATTCTACGCGCCGGGCGTGGAGATCGCCGTAGTCTCGCCTACACACCGCGCCGACGGGCAGTGCGCTGGAGAAGAGTGGTAGGATTGGCGCTGACCGACAACACGCGCGGAGGCATGTGACATGGACTACGAGAAGATCAGGCGGCTGGTCGAGTTCGATTCGCCGACGGTGGCGAACGGCTTGGAGCTGCTGGAGGTGCAGGACCCGACGGTCGGGTACACCGGACCGGACGTGCGCGCCCTGATGCCGGAGCTAGGGCCACGGGTGGGCATCGCTGTGACCGCTCGGATGGATAGCACTACTGCGGGGACCGAAAAAGTAGGGAGCTTGTTCAACGACTGGCTGCGCGCCATCCAGCAGGCGGCACGGAGTGCCGGGGCGGAGGGGTTGCCGGTATTCACCGTCATGGAATCGGTCGGCCCCAGGCCACGCTATACCGTCACGATTGGCGATGGGATGGGCACACGGATGATGCTGGCCGGCGCGGTTGGGTTCTTGACGAACGGGAGCATCCGGGACCTGGCTGGTGTGCGCGACGTGCCACTGCCCTGCTGGGGCGCAGGCGTGTCGCCGATGCACGGTCGGCTACGCTGGCTGGACATCAATAGTCCCGTCGTGATTGACGGCATGACGGTGCGGCCGGGCGACTTTATCCACGCGGACGAGAACGGCGCGCTGGTGATCCCGCCGGCCGTGGCCGACCAAGTATACGACCAGGCGCTGGCGGTGCAGGAGAAAGAGGCGGCGATGTTCGCCGAGTTACGCAGCCCGGACTACAGCCTCGACGAGTATTTGGCATCGCAGGGGTAGGGCTGTATAAGGCCGGAAGCGGCTGGTGCCGCCATTGCGCGGGTACGCGACCACAGGATATGACGGGAGGGTGTGATGTTGACGGAAGCGCAGGTGCAGCGGTTCGAGGCGGATGGGTATCTGCCGTTGGGCCAAGTGGCGTCGGATGAGCAAGTGGCAGCGCTACGGCAGCACTTGGACGATCTGACGCTGGGATCGAAGTACAACGAGCAAATCCAGTACCAGATCGAGCCGGCGCTGCGGGAGAAGCTGGGCGCGTCCCCGGGGTATGACTACATCGGGCCGTCGCCGCACTACCGCAAGCTGACACAACTCGATCAGGACCCGCTCTTCCTGGCCTATTTCTGCCATCCGACGTTCCTGTCCCTGCTCGAACAGCTGCTTGGCCCGGACGTGACCATCTCGCGGGCGTTTGCCCTGCTCAAACCGGCCTATGACGGCTCGCCGCTGAAGTGGCACCAGGACGCCGGCCCCGGACACCCCGCCGAGCCGGGCCAGTTCTGCACGATTTGGACGGCAATGGACGAGGCGCAGGTAGAGAATGGCGCGCTGGAGATTCTGCCCGGCACGCAAGAACTCGGCTTGCTGCAGCATCGCGTCGAAGACGGCGGCAATCAGCTTGAGATTGAAGCGGGCAAGCGCAAGGGGCAGGAAGTCCCGCTGCCGGCCAAGCCGGGCGAAGCCTACCTGCTGAACAACTATACGCTGCACCGCTCCGGCCCCAACCCCACGCCGCACCGGCGCCGGGCGGTGACGCTCTGCTACAAGCACGCCGATTGCCCGATGATGGGGCAGCCCCCCGACTACCACGCGAACTATACGCGCCTGCCGATCAGTGGTTAGTGGCCTGGAGGACGTGTCGCCGGCCATTGGGCAACTTGCTCAATCAGCCATCATGTCTTCTGTACCATGGTCGGCCACAATTCGTTCAGCCTCACGGTCGTAACCTTCAGCTTGTCTCCGCAATGTTGTCGCAAAACGTTGATAACCCGCATTCTCAACGTCATCAGCCTTCTTTCTCCACTTCTCGGCAAGCTCTCGTTCCGGCTTGCCCGTTGGATCAACCGTATGCGCGCCCCTAGAATTGAAGATTCCGGAACTAAAACCTTCCCTCATCTTGTCGGAGCCTCTGTCGTTCAGTTCTTCTGCGACGGAATGGTGAATCCACAGTCCATCAGGATCAGGCGGACAGTAGATGAGCACCTTACCTATGTTGATGAGAGCTACTTCAATATGACCGCTTTCTTCGCAAGTTTGTTTAACTTGTGCAAGCCATTGCCTGAAGTGATCGGGAGAGAACGTGCCATTAGGCTGGGTACCTGGCGGCGTTCTCCATTCCCAAAGCAGTTTCCAGGCATGTCCGGCAACATTCTGATCCTGTCTGGTTGGCTCCCTCGGAGGCCTTTCAGTCTTCCTGGAACGATATAAAAGCCGGATCACTTCGCAGAAGAAATCCGGGTCAGAGGCGAGTTGATTCTCTAGCGTCTTAGGCGAGGCCTCATGATGGCGATCCAATAGACTCAAGTATGCCCACTCAATCCTGAACAAATCATTCAAGTCGGTTGCAGGATCATCTTGTAAGGTTTTGATGATCCTAACGACGCCATAGATATCCAGTTTAACTGACTCAGAAGAATTCACTGCGGCCAGCAGTGCTCTGACAGAACTTTCTACATCAATCGGATTCCTATACTGAAGACAGGAGACAGCATATTTTGGCCTCCCAAAGTCAACTAGCTTGTCTATCCCAACCACTATATCATTGTCGGTGGTACGTAGATTGAGTCGAGTATTACACCAGTATTCTCCTTCATTCTCGCCCAGCCAATCAGCGACTCGCCGCCAAGTCCCACCTTCAAAGGGATGATAGCTCAAGAATTGACCGAGTTCGGCGTGCGACCACTGCAATCTATCTAAGCTGTCTGTCCATTCCCAGCTCTCGCTAACGTGGCGACTCCATACATAGCTCGCCATGAATTCGGTGAGTTTACCACTATCCGTTTCCAATAAGATGGGTATGATCTGCCCGTCAACTGCCTCTGTGCCCACGATTCCAAGCGAATGTCCCACAAGGTCAGGCCGCTCGACTACTTCAGCAAACCTGACCACTGCTTCCACTCCACCATAGGATAGGATTTCCCCTATCGCCTCGCGCCGATGCTCTTCAAGCTGGTTCATCCGCTCATTCCAGTCTCCATTTCCTACGTAGAGGTCAAGCATATCCTTGCTGAACAGCATGCGATGTTGATACGGTGGCGTCTCTGGAGCGATCTGAGCGGCAACGTCCTTAATCTCAGAGACTCTTTCGTTTGGCAAGGACCAGTCTGCATCGGGGAAGCTTCTGTGCCTTCGAGCAAATCTGGTCAATTTTTCCCAAAGGATGGCGCGCCGACCTTCAGATTGGCTAGATATAGCCTCCGACGACAGATACTCCAAGACTTTATCGAAAGCAGTTGGTGTCAATTTGTCCAACCGATCAATAAGCTCTTTCAGCTTCTCCATGTCATTGCTTGCCATCTCAACCGTCATGTCGGCATAAGAGGAAACCTGCTGCCAATACTCCTCACCACTCACGCCCTCCTTCCAATCATCGGGAACCGTGTTGCGCCATGCGGGCTTGCGAGTGTGCATAGATGTCTGGTGCTGTTCTGGCAGCAAGTTGAGCAACAGCCGCCAGGCAACGGCCGGAAACTCTCTCTGGAGTGTTTGTAGGGCAACCTGTCGTTTCTCGATAGACGCGGTAGTTTGCGGAAGCCACGGGAGTAAAATTGTCGCGAGTGAATTAGCAGGCCGGTTGCCCCGATTGCCTCCGGGATCACGGGAGGCTAACTCACCGAGGGTAACACACACTCGAACGAAGAATTCCGCGTCCCAGGCGAGCGTTTCCAATGCCCAGAGCAAACCGGCATGGTGAATTCCATCAAAGATACCGGCGCCCTCTTGTGAGAAGAGTTCGTCGAAGGGGCAAGGACTCTGTCGCAAAGCCTGCTCAACCGCGCTCAGGAATTCGTCAGGCGCTGCTTCTGCCAAAATTGGAAGCAGTCTATCCAAGCTCCCCCACAACACCCAATCCGCATTCGCAAAGATTTCTCGAATAGCAAGAATGGTAGTATTCTCCGGCTTATGTTGCGAGCAGTTCACCAAGACAGGGGACTGAGTACCAAGCAGGGCTAGGCTCTCAGCCAGACCTTTCCTAATGTCAGATGAATGCCTCAGTACTTTCCCGCGAATTTGGGCGGCATTTCTATCCGGGGGCGGCAATTCAAACTGAGGGTCGCGCTCGGACAAGACCGCTACAGCATGGCCGCGCAGATTCTCCAAGTGAGCATCAAAAACCCTTGATCCTAGAGCTTGCCACAGGCTCTTTCTTTCACTGACACGCCACAACCCATTGTTCAGAGTCACAGGACTTGCCGAGTGTTGCACAATCTCCTGGATTTTGCGAATCCAAGAATCAAAATCCTCATCGGCTAGCTGCCGAATGACTTGACGGTCGGCCGCGTTGTTTTCGTCCCACCCGCCGAGGAGATTGGCAATCACAAGGGCAGAAGCATGTGCGTGCTGATTCCAACTCAACATGCCTTCAGAGAAGATGAGCCGCAGTTGATCCTCGGTCATCGTCTCCAGACTCTCTCCGACTCGCATTAGGTACCTGCCATCTAAATCGTAGGCTGTTCCACGAGGCCGTGACGGGATATGAAAGACAAGTACACGTCCTTCGGGATGGTTGACCTCCTCAACTTCTACCCGGAAGCCGAGTTTCTGGAATAGTTGGCCCTCCGTTTTCACTGGATTCTGAAAAGCTCGCGTCCCGCCTACAGGACGAGGCGGACTGTCGGAGATACCCAATAGCAGGTACCCACCTTCCTCATTGGCAATTGCGACACAGTATTCGCAGAGCTTTCCGAAACCGTATTGATTCCTAGCCTCTTTGAACTCCAACCGCCGGTCTTCGGTAGGAGCCTGACGCCAGAGATCAATCTGTTGGGGTGTTGTGGTCATAGAGACGGCACCTCGCGCTAGAGACAGGCTGAGGCCGCAGCGTAGCTAGGGCCTGTGCAGCCTCTGCACTTACATTGTACACGGAAAAACCTTCTTCGCCTGCCGGCGGCTGGTGTCGTAGCTCTGTTTGCTCTGGGGGTGAGGGGTGGCGTGGTAGGATGGGTGGGGCTGATGAGGTGTCGGGGTTGATGAAGATTGCGAGTGTCGAGTGCATCCTGTTGAGCGCGCCGTATCGCCATGCGGACTATCTGCGGAGCGCGAGCTTTGTGCGGATTACGACCGATAGCGGGGTGATCGGGATTGGCGAGACCTATGCCGGGGTGAAGGCGCCGCTGGTGGCGAAGGCGATTGTCGAGGTGCTGGCGCCGACGATCATCGGCGAGGACGCGCTGGCGATCCAGCGGCTGTGGCGCAAGCTGGTGGACGCGACGCACTGGACGCAGAACGGGATCGGCATGGGGGTCATCAGCGGGATCGAGATGGCGCTGTGGGACTTGAAGGGCAAGCATCTCGGCATGCCGGTGTATGAGCTGCTGGGCGGGCTGGCGCAGCCATCGGTGCGGCTGTACGCGAGCACGTGTCCCGGCTACTGGCCGCTGCCGGCCGTGCGCGACGAGATAGAGCGGTGCCTGGACCTGGGGTATGACGCGATCAAGGTGCGGCTGGGGTTCGGGACGTTTGCGGAGGACGTGGCGCGGGCGGAGGCGGTGCATACGATGCTCGACGGGCGCATGGACGTGGCGTTCGACGCCGGCCGGACGCCGCTGCTGGAGCACGCCTGGTCGGCGGACTACGCGGCGCGGATGCTGCGGGCGCTGGAGCCGTTCGAGCCGCTGTTTTTCGAGGAACCGACCTACTTCGAGGACCTGGACGGCTATCGCGCCATTCGCGCGGCGACGAGCGTGCCGGTAGCGATGGGCGAGCGGTTTACGAACGTGGCCGAGTTCGAACGGGCGCTGGACGCCGGGGCGCTGGACATTGCCCAGCCCGATACGGCGTGGCTGGGCGGGATCATGCCGTTCCTGGAGGTGGCGCGGCGCTGCGAGCGCCGGCGGGTGCCGGTGGCGGCGCACGGCTTTGCGACGGGCGTGTCGCTGGCAGCCAACTTCCACGCCTGCCTAGCCAACCCGACGTGTACCATCGCCGAGTTCCCGGAGTTGCTCGATCCGCTGCGGGACGAGGTGCTGGTTGAGCCGCGGCGGATGGAGGGCGGCCGTCAACTGCCGCCGACAGCGCCGGGGCTGGGCGTGGAGCTGAGTGAGGCGCTGATCGAGCGGTATCCCTACGTCTCGGGCACCAGCCTGCCGACGGCAGCGGAGTTCCGGCGGGCGTGGGGCGGCAAGGGTTAGTGATCTTTGCTATAGAGCAGGGGGAGTTGGACTCGCACTGGCCCCCCTATGGTCCCCCCGCGCAGCAGGGGGACGGTCGCTTTGCTTACGCGGGTCCTCTCGCGCGGGGAGAGGGGTAGATGCCTGCGGGCGTGTGAGGGTCTTGCCGGTGCGCCGAGGTCGTGTTATGGTCGTTGCATGGCTACGCTGCAAGTGAAGAACGTACCGGAGGCCCTGCACGAGCGCCTGCGCCGTCATGCCCGCGAGCGCAGTTGCACCATGAGCGCGGCGGTGCTCACTGCCGTCGAGCGTGAACTGACGCGGTGGGAATGGCGGGCGCGTTTGGCCCAGCGACCTGAGACCGACCTCGGCATTTCGACAGCCGCGCTACTCCGGGAAGAACACGCGGCCCGCGATATGGAGCTTGAGTGACCGGGTACGTTGTTGATGCCTTGTTGGTCGCGCCCGAACTTATGGACGCCGAGGTGTTGTCGGTGCTGCGTCGTGCGGTGCTGCACGGGCATCTTGCAGAGGCACGAGCACTGATGGCGCTCGATGATCTGGCGGCCTGGCCGGTTGAGCGTATTTCTCACCAGAGCCTGACCCGATTGGCCTGGCAGCACCATCAAAACGTCAGCGCGTATGATGCCTTGTACATCGCCGCGGCCCGCACCCACGGTCTGCCATTGCTCACTGCCGACGGCCGGCTGTCGCGGGCAGCGGGCCTGGGCGTCGTAGTGCAGCACATTCGCGCGGAGTGAGGCGGTGGCCCTCACCCCGGCCCTCTCCCGCGGGGAGAGGGGGGCGAAATCGCACCTAACCCCCGGCCCCTTCCCTGCAGGGAAGGGGAGTCTGCGCGATGCAGGCCAAACGCAAAGATCAGGCCGTTGTGCGGCCGAGGCGGTGGTCTTCGGCGGCGAGCCAGTCGTGGTAGGGGCGCGGCATGGGGGCGGGGTCACCGAGGCCGTGCTCGCGGCGCCAGCGGACGAGCGGGTGGTCGCGCTGGGTTTGCGGGAGGTGGATGCGCGTACCGTAGGCGGCGGACTCGAACACGCCCATCATGATCTCCATGACGTGCCGGCCTTCAATGCCACTGGCCTCGTGGTCGCGGCCCTCGTCCAGCGCCCGCACCCATTCCTCGGCAAACCAGTAGTCGTCCAGGTTGGCCGGGCCGTTGGGGTCGTAGTGGTCGGGGGCCTCTTCTTCGAGCGCCTGCCAATTGCCGTGCTCCTCGTCGGGGAGGAAGTGCGGCGTGGGGAGCCACCAAATCCCGGGGCTGCGCCAGATCATCCGGCCCTCGGTACCGAAGAGCTGGATGCCGGAGGCGGTGGAGTCCACGACCGGGAAGCGGTGCAGGAGCAGGTTGGTCGTCACGTTGTCGTCGTGGTGGAGCGTGGCGGTGATGTTCTCGCCGGCGATGGTGCCCATCCCGTTCGCCGAGGGGATCACGTCGTCGGGGGTGATGAGGTGGCCGTCGGTGAGGGCCGTGGCGGTCAGGCTGCGACAGTGTCCGGCGAACTTAATGATGTAGTTGAGTAGGTGGACGCCAATGTTCATCAGGCCGTAGCCGCCGTAGTAGCCCTTGTCGCTGGCGTAGATATAGCGTAGCTTGCCGATGCGCCCCTCGGCATAGGCCCGCGCCATCGTCCGCATGGAGCCGCCGACACGCCCCTGGTGGTGGACGGCAACCCGGACGCCCTGCGCTTGGGCCTTGGCGAGCACCTCGTCGGCCTCGGCGAGGTCGGTACACATCGGTTTTTCGACCTCAATGTTGACGCCGTGCTCCAGTACGCGCATGGCGAGCGGGTAGTGGAACTCGGTGCCGGTGGGGATGGCGACGAGGTCCGGCTGCGTCTGGCGGATCATCCGGTCGAGGTCGGTGAACCGTGCCGACACGCCTAGCTCGTCGCCGAGGGTGTCGAGTCGCTCTTGGACGAGGTCGCACAGGCCGACGACTTCGATCCGGGGGTGGGCATGGTAGGCGCGTGCCGCCGACGTGCCGCGCGACCGACAGCCCAGCATCGCTACTCGATAGGTCTTCATCGCTCCTCCATTCCCGTCATTCCGGCCTCCGCCGGAATCCAGGCCGCATGTGACGCCTAGCCGCGCACAGGGCGGCTGCGGGCATCAGGATAGCAGGCGAGGGGGTGTGGGGTAGCTACATGGATGCACAGGATGGACAGGATAGGCGGGCGGGGATTGTCAGCATTAGGATTTGCGGGATGGGAAAAATATTTATAATCATTGCTACGTGCGCGGGAATCCACGCCCCGGCCGGGCAAGGGCGGCGCCGAACTGGGGTACTTGCCGCCTCAAGGCACGGGGAGGTCGGGAGACACCATGAGGCAGCGGCTCGCGGCGCTCATGCTTACCGGATTGCTGACCCTGCTTGCGCTGCCGGCGGCGACGACGGCGGCCGAATGTCAGTTCATTCTCGGCTTTGCGACGCTCAAGGCCCTGATTGACGCGGCGGAAGGACCGGACAAGGTCGGAGACTGCCTGGAAAACCAGCGCTTCAACCCGGAGAACGGCGATGCTCTCCAGCAAACTACCGGCGGCCTGCTGGTGTGGCGCAAGGCCGACAACTGGACCGCCTTCACCGACGGCTACCGCACCTGGATCAACGGGCCATACGGCCTGCAAGCCCGCCTCAACACCGAGCAATTCGACTGGGAAGGGCCGGCAACACCACCGGCCCTGACCGTAGAGCAGCTCAAGAACGCCGAGTACCAACTTGGCAGGCTGACCGATGGTGTCTACGAGAGGCAGGAGATTGGGCTCGGTGCTCCCATCCGGACCGAGTTGGTCCATGTTGAATTTGGCGACCTGAATGGCGACGGTATTGACGATGCTGCCGTTCTCTTGCTTCAGGACTATCGTCTTATCTCGTACCTGGCTGCTGTTGTCAACGAGCAGGGCCGGCCACGAAATGTCGCATTAATCAGTATCGGTCTTCTTGAGCCGTTACAGTCTATGCTGATCCAGGACGGCAGGATCGTTGTGCAACAGTTCATTCGCGCCCCCCACGAACCGCTTGCTACTATTGGGAGCCACGAAGTGATTCGCACCTACCGACTGGAAGGGGACACCCTCACACTCATTCCACGGGAGGTGGGCGAGGACGAGAACGCCGGCGATTGGATGCAATACGAGCTTACTGACCCGCTGACCGATGAACAGATTATCGGTATTGGGTTGCAGTCATATGATTACGACGAAGCGTATCTGCGCGTCCACTGTCATTACAATCGGCCGGGAGGAAAAGCAAATGCCCTAAATGTGTCTATATTTTGGGATACTTACCTCGGCTCTGGTGAGTTGGTGGTGTTGAGACGATTCGATAAGTACGAGATGCAACAAACTCGGTGGATAGTATCAACGGATGGTCTGGCGACATTCGCTCCCGAGTGGGAGGTACCGGTACTCTTCTGGTATATGAAGAATACCGGCGGTCTCGTGGAGCCGGTCAGTAATCTCGCCGCCCGCGTGGTGAGGCACGATGGCAGCACTATAACCGCGCAATGGCATGTTGCCGGATTTCCCGCAGCCTCCAAGCCCCTTGCCGAGCACTGTAGCTTTCCTGAACCTTGAGAGCGGTGTGGCGGCTACCGAGAGCATTGTTGACGCTGTGCTCGGAAACCCAAAGGAGAGTTGAAGATGTCTGAACGAATGACCATGAAACACATCCAGTCGCTCTTGGAGGATGACTATGATCCTACCAAGCGGTATCTTGAAATCCTTGCCCGGTCTTACACAGGTGGGCCATTGGAATTGATTATCAGAATGCATTCTCCTGTGGAGCTATCTAGGGAATTCATGATATACGACTATGATCCTCCCCAAAGTGATTTGGATTTGCTGTATGGGGGTTATGCACCTAAAGAAGTGGAGTTGGAGCAGATAGTAGCTGGGCCGGGGCCATACTCGGGAAAGAGGGAGCTAATGATCCTTTTCGAGGCGTCAGAAAAGTCCCGATTGTCAATTGAACTACTAGGGCATATCTCCAGGGAGTTTAGCGAAGAAGGCAGGTAATATGCACCAAGTGGGTGAGGGATTGTCAGCATCAGGATTATCAGGATGCAAGGATGAGCAGGACGGGTGCGGCTGGCGGAGGTGTGGGGGCGGGAGGGAACGAACGTGGGACAGCAGCAGGGGACGGCACCCTCCAATGTCGAGACCTATGACCCAGAGGATGTCGGCCTCCCGCTTCATCATAGCCGGCTGGCATCTCAGGACCAGCGGCGGCACCGCCGGCGGCTGGGCGTGATGGGGTCAGTGGTCCGTGTCCTGCTCTCCGTGCTGGTGATGTTACTCGCCACTAGCCTGGTCGTAGCGGCGCTGGGCGTGATGGGCACCTACGTCGTGCATCTGTTTGCGCCAGAGTCCTGGCACTGGCTGACGGACCAGCAACTCGCCCGTTTGCCCTTCCTGTAAGAATGGCGCCGGCGGGCATGATGGGGAGCGGGGACCTGGATTGCGGCTTGCGCCGCAATGACGATAGTGAGGTGGGGTGTCTGGCCCCCCTATGGTCCCCCCGTCCCGACGGGGGGACGGCGAGGTCGCCCCTACCGGGGCCGGTGGCCGGCCGGTGTTCCCTCCCCCGGCGGGACGGGTGAGGGTTAGGGAGGGGGCCAGCGTCCCCCAGCCACCCATCCCGACAGCGGAGGGCTAGGACGGGGGCCAGTCGCCGTATAGCACCCGGCCGGCGCGGATGGTCAGGAGCGGCTCCCAGCAGCCGCCAGGGCGGGTGGCGCCGCCGACGTCGGCGAGGGGTAGCGCGTCGCCGTTGTAGTGCAGGACGGCGAGGTCGGCGCAGGCGCCCGGCGCGAGGGTGCCGATTTCGCCGGCGAGGCCTAGCGCGGCGGCGGGACGCGCGGTGGCTACCTCGAACGCGGCGGTCTCGGCCATGCCGGCGGCGATCAACTTGGAGATCGTGCGCGGGAGGTCGTGTTGGGGTACGGCGCCGAGATGGCGCTGGTAGACATCGGTGGAGATGGTGTCGGGCGGGAAGCCGTCGGCCAGCGCCGCCTCGGCGGTGTCGAAGTCGAGGGAGGCCATGCCGTGTCCCACGTCGAACAGGATGCCGCGCTCGCGCGCCGCCCGGACTTCAGGGAGCACGCGGCCGTCCCGCACGATGCAGCCGGCGCCGTCTTCTATGCCGGGATGGAAGCAGTAGGTCACCACGTCGCCGGGGCGCAGGAGCGCCAACTGGTCGGCCAGCGACCAGTGCGGCCAGTCGGTCGTCTCGCGCCGCAGGCCGTAGAGCAGCGGGCGGGCGGTGCGGTCGGCAGCCGTGATCGCGTCATTGAGCACTGCGCGGGGATCGAGGCCGACGCACCCGGCGGTGCTGAGATTGAGGGCGATGCCCCAGATTGACTCGCCGCCGGCTTCTATCGCGGCTACGCAGGCGTCCACGTCCACGTCGTCGGCCCGCTGAAAGCACGGGCCGGGGCGGGACTCGCCAAGGCGCGCGAGGTTGATTGCCAGCCGGATGCGCGTTTGCGCGGGCGCGATGATCTCCGCCTGGTACTGCGGCCACGTGACCGCGCCGGCATCGCCCTGCGAGAGCACGGTGGTTGAGCCGCGCGCCAGCATGGAGCGGTCGGCGTCAATGCCGTACTTCCAGTCTGCCGGTCCCGGGTGGGTGTGGAGGTCCACCAGCCCCGGCAGCAGTAGATCGTCAGGGTAGTCGAGGGTTTCTCGCGCCGTGCCGGCAACGTCGGGACTGGCGGCGACGATCCGGTCGCCGCGGACGGCTACGGCGCCCGGTCCGTCTAGGCCCGTGGCGGCGCAGAAGAGACGCCCGGCCCGAATGAGCAGATCGTAGTCACGTGCGATCATTTCCGTACTCCTTGAGGCGCTGGGCCCCCTATGGCCCCCCCGCTCCGCAGGGGGACGGGCGCAGCATGCTGCGCCCCTACGGCCCTGGCCTGTCCGGTAAGGGCCGGCTTGTATCCGGCGGCCGGTTAGCGCGGCGCGGATACGCTGCTGCCATATTCGTTGGTGGGATTGCGATAGATGGAATGATAGTGGCCGCCGTCGCTGCCCAGGTTGCCCTGGATGCCAAACTCGAGGATGAGGTTGGATCCCTGGATACGATAGTAAATCGAGCCGCTGCCATCTATCGGCCCGTACCAGGCGAAATGTGTGCTGCCGAGGTCGGCGCGGACTTCGGCCAGCCTGGCCTGGCTGCTGGGTGCATCGAGCAGGCCGACCCAGAGCGTGACGGTGTCGAGCAGCAACTGCTGCTGCGCCGCGCTCCAATCGGTCACCTTAGCGCCTTCGAGGGGCGGGATCATGCCATCCTGGCCGGCGCCGGTCCACAATTCACGGGGGCGGTTGCTGACCGTTGCCGCCGCCCGCGCCTGGTCGTCGAGGGCATTGATGAGGGCGAGGCCCGCTTGGCGGTGGGCGTTGAGGGGCGCGACGGTGGCACCGCCGGACGTGAAGGAGGCCGGTTCGATACCGAGGAACGTGGGGGAGAGATAGCTCCGGCCGGCGACGACCGTGACGTTCACGGCCAGGTGGTGGCCGCCGAACTGCCAGGCCCATTTCCGGTCGGCCGACGGCTCTCCAAAGAAGGCGAGCCAGTAGTTGTCGGCGCTCCACTGACGGCGGGCCGCACTCGGCGTTTGGGCCAGCGCGGCTTCGGCGCCGACGATGCCGACGACGGTGGCATAGCCATCGGCGCTCAGGGCAGCCGATAGGAAGCGGTGCATAGCGGCGGATTGGGCGTCGTTCAGGTCGCCAATCCGGACACCGTTGCGCTTGATCGCCCCCGCCGGCAAGTTGGACCAATTGGGCCGCGCCGGATCATCGAGGGCCAGCATGGCCACGGCGCGCTGCTCGGCGGTGAGCGTGCCGAGGAAGGCCTGTGCCGCTGCCACGGAGGCGGTTGCATCGTCCTGCTCACTCGTGGCAGCTGTGGCGGCTGGAGCCGGCGCAGATTCACCGGGCGGGGATGTTTCCTCGGCGGTACATGCGGCCGCGACCAGCGCCGCAAAGGCAATGGTCGTTGCCGTCATCAGGAGCAGGAGCAACGTTCGCAGCCAGTTGAGGCTGCGAGCTTGGCGGGCTACCGCGGCCGGGTCGGGCCGAATGAGCAGATCGGAGTTACGTGTCGTCATGCTTTATTCCTGCTGGCCCCCCTATGGTCCCCCCGTCCCGACGGGGAGACGGCGGCCGGGTGGTGTGCCGGTCATCCGCCGACCGTGTTCCCTCCCCTGTCCCGACGGGGGAGGGCGAGGGGAGGGGCCGGACGCGCCCTAGCGCACCGTGAGCCAGATGGGGGCAGTGTAGCCGATGATCGGGCCTTTGGGATAGCTCGCCGGCTGCTCGGTTTGGGCACGGACGATGTAGTAGTGGTCACCAGGGCCGGCGTCTGCGTCGGTAAAGGTATGCCGGACCTGCTGCCCCAGGCCACGCACCTCTTGGATCCACTGCCCGTCGCGCCAGAGCGACAGGCGCTCGATGGGCAGCGGCGCGGCCGCCGAGACGGTGAGCGTGCCGGGAGCTTGCACCGGGCCTGCCTGGCCCATCGCTACACCGTCGCTGTGCAGCCACAGCGCGAGCTTACCGTTGGCGCAGGCAACGGTCCGCCGGTTGCGGAGGGCATCGAACACCGCCTCGCCGGTCAGCTCCGATACCCAGAAGCCGGTCACGCAGGACCCCAACCGGCTCATGTGGTGGTCCGAGCCGCCGATAAGCGCGAGCTTGGCGCCCTCGGTCTCGATGAAGTTGGCCGGGAAGGGAAAGGGTGAGGTATGACCGGCCATATCCGGCTCGGTAGCCATTTCATCGCCGCGGCCGTGCAACACCTCCATGCCCCACTCCACGCGCTGGTCGTAGCAGAAGGTATGCGTATCGCCGTGCCAGTGACGGATGGCTGCAACCGTGTTGGGTGGTAGCTCCGCCACGACGGCCTCGCAGATCTCGCTGTAGTCCAGGGAAGCGAGGACGATCTGTCGGAGGCGCTTCATCACCTGCTTGTCATACGTGAAGAAGTTCGAGTGGTGCCACGGTGGCCGCGCCCACTCCAGGCTGTAGAGCGGCACGCGCTCGGCGGTGTGCTCGCGCTCCAGTGCATCGAGGCGCTGCCGGTAGTCGGCATCCGACAGGCGCATGTGGTCGGTGATGCAGAGCACTTCGTGGCCGAGGATGTCTTTCTGCCAGCGGAAGTTGTCGTCGGGGATGCCGTCGAGCGCCGGGTAGCAGGACGAGTAGTTAGTGTGGTTGTGGAGGTCGCCGAACACCAAGCGGAGGCCTTCGGGGGCATCCGGCAGGGTGGGGGTGGGGGTGATCGGGGTGGTGGGCTGGATCGGCACGGGAGCGAAGGTCCGGTGCCGGTCGTGCATTGGTGGCAAAGCGCCGTTGGCTTGGCGCACCTCGATACGATGATCGCGCGGCGGGAACTTGGTGTGCTCAAAGCAGTGGACGGCGGCCAGCAGGTGGCCGTCCGACGTGTCCGCGCCATAAGGATGGTGCGAGAAGCCGGCGGCGGCGGTGATGCGCTGCGGATCGGACCACACATCGTCGTGGCAGCGCATGACGCACAGGTCCCAAGCGTCTCTTGTACCCAATGCCTTTGCCCCCGAATGTGCCTCCTGCAGCGGAGCGAACATGCGGAACGTGCAGAGCAGGTCTTTGCCGGAGCGGAAAAGCTGAACATTTGAGGGATTCATATTGAGAAGCATGCCGCGTCCAACGGCACGTCCCTTGCGCCGGTCGTAGGCACGGGGAGGGATGGGGAGGATGCCAGCATCCGCCCCCGGCCCGGCGCTGACCTGTCCACTCGCCGGGTCGAGCTGCTTTAGCTCGATCTCGCGGAACTGCTCAACGCGCGTGTCGAAGCCCCAGGCCGGCGAGGTTTCCCAGGCCACCACCACGCTTCCGTCCGCGGCGGTCGTGCAGCGCGGCTGGAAGTTGAGTGGTTGCCGCGACGATAGCCGGACCGGATCGCGGAGCGCGCCGTCGGCGCAGATTGCACCGTAGACGTGGATGGCATCACCGTCGGGACGCTCGAAACAGACTGCGACGCCACCGTTTACCGACGTGAGGCTCGGCAAGCGCCCCGGCAGGGTGATGGTGCCGTGTAGGGGCACGGCATGCCGTGCCCCTACAGCGGTGAGGTGGATGGTGTCGGTTGTCCCGGCGCGGCTGGTCCAGGCACACCGGAGGGTGCCGGCGTTGTCGCGCACGAGGGCCGGGCCGAGGGCAACGGCCGCGCCGCGATAGAGCACTCGTTGCTCGCTGCCCTGCCGGAGGGTGACGCTCCACTGCTCGCCATCGTAGGCGGTCCAGAGGTAGGCCGGGGCGGTGCCGCCGACCACCGCGACACCGGAGAACTGCTCGGCCGTCGCGGTGGCAACGGTCTTTGTCCGGCCGTCGCGCTGCACGATTAGCTGCAAGGTGGCCGCGGTACCCGCTACGGCCGTGCTCCATTCGGCATAGCTGCGGCCCGGGTGTAGCCTAGCGCGAATGTGCTCCCATTCCCGGCTTTGGTCCATGTTGCGGACGAACCGGTCGTCCACGGCGGGCAGTCCTACCACTGCCAAGCCCCATCCGTCCGGCGTGGCGGCGAGGTCGCAAGCGTAGCCGTCGGTGCAGCGGAATATGGTCCGTGCTGGCATGTGGCCCTCCTCTATGTGGTGAGTGGTGGGTAGTGGGTGGCCCCCACCCTCGCCCTCCCCCGTCCCGACGGGGGAGGGAATAGTTGGCGGGCAGTGGCGATGGGGGAGGCCGCGCCTCCGTCCCCCCGTCGGGACACGGGAGGGAACACGGTCGGCGGATGACCGGCACACCACCCGGCCGCCGTCCTCCCGTCGGGACGGGGGACCATACGAGGGCCAGTCTTCCTCACGACGGCACCTCGACCGGGCGGCCGGTTTGCCCGGATTCGATAGCGGCGAGGACCGTCGCGGCGATGGCACGGCCGTCGCAGGCCGTCAGCATTGTGTTCGCGCCGGTGTCAACGGCCGCGACAAAGTTGTCGAGGAGGCGCCGCTCGTAGTCCAGTCCGACGCGCCGCTGGCGATAGTCGCCCGGCTTGAGGCCGCGGGCATACACCGATACCTCCGGTCGCGGCTCGGCGACGACGAACGCGCCTTTCGTGCCCAGGATGTGCAGCCGCAGCTCGCCGATGTTGGGGTGACTCGGCTCGCCGATGCGTCCGATGCACAGCGATCCAACCATCCCGTTCGCCATTTCCAGCGTCACCGAGCCTACGTCCTCGACGCCGCGGTCCGCGTGGCGCTGGAAGAAGTGCGCGGTGGTGCGGGCAAAGACTCGCCGAACAGTGACACCAAGCAACTCGTGGAGGTAGGCCAGCGGGTAGATACCTTCGAGAGTCAACTCTCCCAGACCGTCCCAGCTGACCTCGATCTCCTCTGGCTGCCCGGAGCCGAGCAGGGCGCCAGCGTCCTTGGCGAAATAGAAGTCTACGTGGATAGCATACGGCTCACCGAGGTCTCCGGCGGCGAGTACGGCCTTGGCCTGGCGGATGGCGGGAAAGGTGTTGCGGCTCCACATCAGGAACCGCACGCCAGCGCGCTCGACCGCAGCGACAATCCGGTCGCAGTCGGCGAGACTGAGCGCCAGCGGCTTGTCCTGGACGATGTGTAGCCCGGCATTGGCAGCCTGCACCGTGAGGGCGGCGTGGCGGGGCACTTCCGGCGTGACGCACGCGACCTGCGGCCGGAACCGGTCCAGGGCCGCCGGCACGCCGGGCAGGTACTCGAGGCCGAGGGCAGCGGCTGTGGCCGCGTTGCGTGCGTGTGCCCAATCCGGGGCCGCTTCATCGTCGGTCACGGCGAGTAGCTCGTAGCGAGGATGCGCTGCCATGCCGTGCAGGATGTAGTCGTGCTTCACGGCACCCATGACGAGGACGCGCAGCGGCTCAGGCGCGCTCATAGCGGCCCTCCGTCAGCGTCATGGCCGTCGCTGCGGCCAACGACGATTCCACGGCGGCGGCGACCAGCAGCGCGGCGTGTCCGTCCGCGCCTGTCACTGCCGGCTCCCGCTGTTCCGCGATGGCTGCGGCGAACTCGGCCAGCACCAGCGCAAAGACCGATTCGTCCGGCTCCGTCCGCACGGCCTGTGGATGCCCGCCGCCGTAGAGCAGCTGCACGTTGTGGTGCGTGTCGGCGTAGGCGGCGCCGAGCGAGCCGATCAACGTGAGCGAGTCGTAGCCGTCGCCGGTGGGCAGCGTGTGGGCCAAGTCAATGAGCGCCATGCCGCCACCGGCAAAGCCGAGGTGGACTTGCGCGTACTCCGCCGCGGCGAGGCCGGTCGCTTGGGCGGATCGGGCGACGGCGTAGACGTGGGTCGGCAGGCCAGCGAACATCCACAGTGCCAGGTCGAGGGCCGCGAGGCCAGTATGGGCCGCCCGCTCACTGCGGTCCGTAGCCGAGAACCACTGGTGGATGCGGAGTAGCCCCGGTCGCCCTAGCTCGCCGTCGTCGAGACTGTCCTTGACGGCGCGGTGGTCGGCCTGAAAGCGCGCCGGGTGCGCCAGCATCAGCCGCACCCCGGCGGCGTGGCTGGCGGCGGCGACCTGCTGGGCGTCGCCGGCGGTGAGGGCAAGTGGTGGCTCGACCAGCACGTGCTTGCCGGCCTGTGCGGCGCGCTGCACGAGGGCGGCGTGCGTTGCGGCCGGGGTGGTGACGATGACCGCGTCGAACGCCTCGGCGGCGCTGTCGAGCAACTCGTCGAGCGTGGCGGCGCGTGCTGCGGTGCCAGCGGTGCGGGCGGCGCGGCCCGCCCGAGCGGGGTCCGCGTCGGCGACGGCCGTAATCGCCGTCTCCGGGAGCTGCTGTGCGGCTGCGAGGTAGGGCGCAGCGTTGGCACCGCAGCCGATCAGGGCCATCCGAACCATAGCTCCTCCTGTTGTGCGTCAGGCTGTTGCCGCTGCCATGGCGGGCTGCGTTTCGGGCCGGTCTCTGCCGGCAGATGTGGCTTGCGCGAGCGGGTTAAGCGTATCATCATACGGTTTTGCGTGGCGATCAGCCGCCTGGCCCCCCTATGGTCCCCCCGCTGCGGCGGGGGGACGGCGTGTTCTCTCCCCTGTCGCAACGGGGGAGGGTCAGGGTGGGGGCCAGTCCGCAGACTATCTCACAGCAAGAGGAAGGTAGATGACGATTGCACTAGACACAGCCTGCTCGCGGCGGGTGCTCTTTGTTGACCTTCAAGAGGTTGCGGCGCTGGACGGCGCCGAGCAGGTTGTCAACACGGCGACCAAGTACACGCACAACCCCATCCTGGCGCTGGGGCAACTCGACGAGTGGGACGCGATGCAGGCGCGGCCGTGGCCCGGTGGGGTGATGTACGACCCGGCGGACGGGCTGTTCAAGATGATCTACTCCGGGATTGGCCACATCCGCCAGCGCAACTGGCAGGAGGGGTACGCCGAGAGTCCCGACGGCATCAACTGGGTCAAGCCGCGCGTCGGCCGCTACGAGTGGCTGGGGAGCAAGGACAACAATATCGTCCTGGGCAACACGCGCGGTAAGAAAGACAGCCACTCCACCAAGATGCGGCCGATGCTGGACTTGGCCGAGGCGGACCCGGCCAAGCGCTTCAAGGCGGCGACCAAGGGCGCTCCACCGAAGCGGTACAAGGTAATGTACTCGGCGGATGCGAAATGGTGGAGCGATCCGGTAGACGTGGACCCCGACCACGGGCTGTACGGTGGCCACGGCATTGACCCGTGCCAGCCGCTCCGTGACGACCAGGACCCCGATCCCAACCGCCGCTACAAGTGGTACGGTCAGTTGATCCAGCCCACGCAAGACGGGCGGCAGCACGTCCGCAAGATCGGGCTGGCCTGCGGTCCGACGCTCGAAGACCTCACGCCGAGCGCGTTGAATCCGGTGCTCGATACGGACACTGGCCCGGAGGACGAGCTGCATTTCTGCTCCGTGCTGCCCTACGAGGGGCACTATCTGATGCTCTACGAGTTCGGGCGCTACGACGATTGGTTTCACGCGCTCACCGGTGAGTTGCGGTTGGCGGTCAGCCGCAATGGCGAGCAGTTTCGGAGGTTGCAGCCGCACCGGCCGATTGTGGCGCGGGGCGAGGCCAACGAGTGGGACGCCGGCTGGATTGCATCCAGCAGCCAGACCATTGTCCACGACGACAAGATTTGGATTTTCTATTCCGGCAACGGCAGCGAGTGGAAGGGCTGGCCGGCGCAGAACACGCCGCGCAAGTTCACGGAGGACCTGGGCGTGCCCAGCAGCGGGATCGTCTATCCATCGCGAGCCGGCCTGGCGACGCTGCGCTTAGACGGCTTTGTGGACGTGCGCTCGATTGATCGGCTGGTGCCGGCTACCGTTACTACCGTGCCCATCGCCGTGCGGGAGGCGCAAGAGCGCGCTCTGGTCGTCAACGTGGCCGATCCAGAGCCGTACCGCAGTTGGGTGACGGTGGAGATCGTAGACGCCGCCAGCGGGGAGCCGCTGCCCGGCTATGGTGCAGATGACTGCCAGCGAGTACTCACCGACGGTGTGCGGCTGCCGGTGCGCTGGCGGGAGCACCGCACGCTCGCCGGTGTGGAGGTGGAGCGCATTCAGCTGCGCTTCCGGATCTACGGTCAGGCCAAGCTCTACAGCTTTGCGTTCGCGCCCGCGGACTAACCCCAGGCCCCCACCCTCCCCCTCCCCCGTTGCGACAGGGGAGGGAACATGCGGTCCCCCGGCGCGGCGGTCGCCTTGCACCTCGTCCCCCTGCGGAGCGGGGGGATCATAGGGGGGCCGGACAGAAAGGAGCAGTACGACGTGACGATGTTGAATGGTGTGATGCCGGTGCTGGTCAGCCCGATGCACGAGGACGGCAGCCCGGATCGGGAGGGCTACGCGCGGCTGCTGGACTATCTCTTCGAGAATCCGCTCGCCGGACTGTGGGTGCTCGGTTCGGGGAGCGAGAACTTCACGATGCCGCACGCGCATCGAGTTGAGGCGACCAAGATCGTCGCCGAGCACATGCAGGGGCGCACAACCCTGATCGTGGGTTGCAGCGACCCGGTGATGTCCGAGGTGTACCGGTTCTTCGACGAGACGGCGCACCTGCCGATCCAGGGCTACCATCTGCTGCCGACCGACCGCAAGATGAGCACGAGCATGAGCGTGGACTACTGGTCGGCGATGGCAGATCGGTCGCCGCTGCCGCTGTGGCTCTACAGCAACCCGGCGCGGGCGCTGGAGCCGACGGTAGAGGCCGTTACGGAGTTGTCGCAGCATCCGAATATCGCCGGCATGAAGATCGGCGGCTACGACCTCACCCAGATGACCGGCATTGCGATGCTGAACAGCGAATCGTTCCAGGTGCTCGGCGCCGGGGGCGGCAATCACCTGGCCTACCTGGCGCTTGGGGTGCAGTGCTGCACGATGAGCACGGCCTCCAGCTTCCCCAAGCAGCACAGCGAGGTCCACGTGCTCTGGCAGGAGGGGCGGATTGCGGAGGCGCGCGAGAAGGCCTTTGCGCTCATCAAGATCATCAAGCAGTTCCCGCCGCGGCGCAACACGGAGACCTCGGCCGAAGAGAAGGCAGTGCTGGAGTTGCTGGGCATCTGCAAGCGGTGGGTGCATCCGCCGTTCCAGCCGCTCTCCGACGAGGCGATGGCGCAGCTACGCCGGGTCTTGGAGGACAACGGCATCCTGCCGGCCTAGGTTGGTGGTAGGTGGTGAGAGCCTCACCCCCGGCCCCCTCTCTACGCATATGGAGAGAGGGGGCCGGGCAGACCTACTCCCTCTGGCCCCCACCCTAGCCCTCCCCCGTGCTGACGCACAGGGGAGGGGAGTATTGTCCCCCTGCGGAGCGGAGAGACCACAGGGGCGGCCGGGGGGTAAGTCAGGTAGCCCAGTAAGAACATCGGAGTAGTAGATGGAAGAGATCAGGGTCTTGGTGACGATCCCGGAACTGGAGGGAGCGCAGACGTTCCTCGACGAGATGGCGGCGGTTTCGCCGCGCCTAGTGATCGAGCAGCGCACCTCGACGACCTGGGATCAGACGGCAACGATGCTTGCCGACGTGGAGGTACTCTACACCAACCGGGCGCCGAGCCATCTGGAGCAGGCCATCCGGCTGCGGTGGGTGCAGCTGCACACCTCCGGGTTCGACCGCAGCGCGCAAGCGGTGTTCGCGCCGGGCACGATCACGGTGACGAACGTGGCCGGCGCCCACGCGGTGCCGATGGCCGAATACTGCCTGACGGTGATGGTGCTGCTGGCACGAGGGTTCTTGCAGCTCGTCCGGGATCAGGGGGCCAGGGAACGCAACCAGGACCACAGCCCGGCGGTCGAGCTGGCCGGGCGCACGGTAGGGATCGTGGGCTATGGTCAGACGGGGCGGGAAGTAGCCCGGCTCGCCACGGCGCACGGCATGCGCGTGCTGGCGCTGAAGCGGCACCCGGAGCAGCGGCGCGCCACGGGGTATCAGTGGCCGGGCGTTGGCGATCCAGAGGGGACGCTGCCGGAGCGGTTTTGCGGGCCGGCGGAGCTGCACGAACTGCTGGCCGAGTCCGATTACGTGCTCGACAGCCTGCCACTCACGGACGAGACGCGGGGGGTATTCGACGCGGCGGCGTTTCGGGCGATGCGGCCGGCGGCGTACTTCATCAACGTCGGTCGGGGTGAGACGGTGGTAGACGAGGCACTCGCCGCAGCGCTGCGCGAGGATGTGATCGCCGGGGCGGCGCTCGACGTGTTCGTCACGGACCCGGCGCCGCTGCCGCCGGAGCATCCCTTCTGGCGGCTGGACAACCTCTTCATGTCGCCGCACATCTCCGGCAGCCGCCGGCAACCGCTGTACCTGCCGCGGACGAATGCGCTCTTCTGCGAGAACCTGCGCCGCTACGTGGCGGGCCGCCCGTTGCTGAACGTCGTCTCGGCCGAACGCGGCTACTGAGGCGGTGGGGTAGGATGTTGCCATGACGTTGGCCGATGACCGCTCGGCGGCGTCACATCCTCCAATCGCTGGAGCCGGTGTATGTGGCGTGATGAAGTCTCAGATGGCCTGGCCCCCCTATGGTCCCCCCGCTGCGGCGGGGGGACGTGGATTCCCGCTTGCGCGGGAATGACGGTTTCGGGGGCTATTTGCGTAGCAGTGACCGGGCAACAGCGGGGAAAAGGCAACAGTGTCTCGTTGTCGTGACGCCCGATGTGAGAGTGGCGAGGGGGTGAACGACTATGACCTTTGTGAAGGTGGCGGTGGTGGGGTGCGGTGGGATGGGGACAATCCATGCCCACAATCTGACGGCGCTCGGCCTGGGTGAGGTGGTCACGTTTGCCGATGCGGCGCCGGAGAAGGCCACGGCGCTTCAGGCGGCAGTGGGCACCGGCGCCGTAAGCACGGACATCCGCCGGGCCATCGAGGACCCGCGTATCCAGGCCGTCGTCATTGCGACGCACCACGACTCGCACCCCGACTACGCCGTCATGGCGGCCAACGCCGGCAAGCACATTCTGATCGAGAAGCCGCTCGCGCTGACGGTGGCGGAGTCACGGCGGATTGTCGAATCCGTCGCGGCCAACGACGTGCAACTGATGGTTGGCTTTCAGGCACGCTTTGCACCGCTCGTGGCACGCGCGAAAGCCTTTATCCCCCGGTCGCTGGTTTCGACCGGGCAGATGATTGATCCACGCTGGAGCGAAAGCGCGTGGGCGCAGTCGCCGGACCGGGGCGGGGCCAACGTCATCTCCCAAGGCGTGCATACATTCGACCTGCTCTCGTACTTCCACGACTCGGAGCCGGTCGCCATTGCTGCCGGTGGCGGGGCGTTCACCCACCCGGATTCCGCGCTGATTGATAGCACGGTCTGCACGATCTACTACGCGAACGGCAGCACGGCCTCCGCCGTCATCGGCGATTTCGGGCCGGCGCACCACGTCAAGAAGTCCTTCTACCAGCTTTTCGACGGTGAGGGGAAGAGCGCGACGATCTATGGCTATTTCGCCGGCCTGACCCTGGGGGACGGCAAAGAAACCCGGGAGTCAACGACGGTCGAACAGCTTACGCCGGAGGAGCAAGATGACTACACGGGCTACCGCGCGCTGATGCGGGAGTTCGCGGCGAGTGTCGGCGAGGGGCGGCCGGTCAGGACGGGCGCGGCAGCGCGGGACGGCCTGCTGGCCACGGCGCTGGCTATCGGCGCCTTCACGTCCATCCGCGAGCGCCGCATCGTGGACCTCGCGGACCTCGGCTAGGCCAATTGATGCGCCTATGTGGTAGGCTGGCCCCCCGGTCTGCCAGAGACTGCACACCAGCATGGCGGTCTGGCCAGCCATACATCCTCCCCGGTTCCCCTGCACCTGCGAGGATAGAGCTTAATAGTTATTAGCTTGATCGGCTGACCTAGCGGAGGTATCCTCTCTGCGGACTGTGCCAAAGTTTGCCGCCGTCGTCTCTGGTTGAGCGACGCGAGATGGTGTTTCACGCCCTCTTCTGGCTCACCAGAGGTGTCGGTTGACTTTGGCACAGTAACCACCATCTCGCCGCAAAGGGATTCTCGATGGGCTTCAGAGCATACCTAGCTAAGTGCCTCGACCGGCTAATAGGTCCACTTGAGCAGGAGACCCGACCGCGTCCGGCGGCTGGCGAGGGCGTGCGGTTCGATTCAGACGAGGACAAGTATCTGTTTTTTCGCCGATGCGTTAGAGAGAAGATGCCTCTATTTCTGCACTACGTAGACACTGACGGGCAGATAAGCGAAAGCATAGTCAATCCCCTCGCTCTGGAAACAGATTACAACTATGTGCGAGTTCCTGGTGTTCTCTTGACTGCTTATTGTGCTCACCCCAAGATCCATCGAGGTTTTTGGTTTGACCTCATGATGCATGTTGAGAAAAAAGGTGGCAAGCCGACGCTCACCAGAAAGTATCCACCTGGGCTTCACGGCGCATGGCTCGCCATGGAGGAGTGGAAGTATCAATATGTTGAGCAGTGCATTAGCCGGATGAGGCCCATGTTGATCCGCTATTCGGATGGCGATAGAAAGATAACCGAAAGAGTGATTGTGCCTTTCTATATGGAAGATCAACTCTTTACATCAACCTTTACCGGCGTCATTTATGTGGAAGCATATTGCTTTCTTCGAGATGATCTGCGTTGTTTCCGATTAGATCGTTTGATGTGCATTGAGGAGCACGCAATGGACAAGATGCCGGTGCTTGGCAGTGAGTATCCGCGCTGCCAGTATTCGAGCCCGGACGAGGACGATCCCTGCCACTGGCGGGTCCAATACGTGATTGCCGATACCCTGTATTGTAAGGAACACGCGGAGAGGGCGCTGCTGGACTGCCAGTATTCGAGCCCGGGCGAGGACAACCCCTGTCAACAGCGCGTCCAATACATGATTGCCGATACCGCGTATTGTGAGAAACACGCGGAGAGGGCACTGCTGGCACTTGATAGCAAATATCCTCGCTGCCGGTATTCTAGCCAACGACATGGCTATCCCTGCAACTGGCGCGTTCAATATATGATTGCTGATACTGTGTATTGTAGGGAACACGCGGAGAGGGTGCTGCTGATGCTTGATGACGAGTCTCCGCCTGGACTGCATGGTGGGTGTCAACATAAGCTCCTGACAGGACCACGCAAGGGCTATCCCTGCGACTTTCGATCTCAATACGTGATTGCTGATACCGAGTACTGTGCGACACACGCGGCGATGGCGCTGCGACCGGGCAGCCTAGAAGAGGCCTTAGAGAATGGCATAGCTACGGAAATACCCTGGCGTGGTCGTTTAGAAAAGACATTAGAGGAAGATACGGGTTGGGAAGTAGGTCGCTTGGAAGAAGCAGTGGAGAATGGCGCGGCTCGGATAATAAGCCTCTTTGGAAGGGCATTGGAGAATGGCACAGCTCGGGAATTGAGTGTCTTGGGAAAGGCATTGGAGAATGGCACGGCCTGGGCAGCGCCTTTCAACTATTGGACTCAGCACCAACTACAGAACCACGAGGGCGAAGACGTAACGACGCTGTACCGTCAGCTTAAGGAACTGAGGGACGCCCTAGATTCGGACAGCGAGCTACGCGCGAATTTGAGGCAGATAAAGGAATGGAACATGGAAGTTGAAATGCACATCCGTAATGCGGAAGAAGAGCTACGCACGGAGTTGAAGACGTGATTAGACCAGTGGGTCAGCTTGAGATGATGATAGATGCGGCACACGGCGGCAGCGGTGGGGTGGCCCTCAGCCCCGGCCGCTCTCCCCGTGTGAGAGGGGAGTCTGCCGCTTACTGCCGGATCGGCAACTGTTGAACGTCGTCTCGGCCCAGCGCGGCTACTGATCCCAAAGGGTATGACACCCGATACTTGCCTTGCCAAGCCCGAACGCTTGCTGCTATATTTACACAGTAAATGTGGGCGCGAGGCAGCCGTTTCCGCGCGTTGGAATAGCTGCCGGCGGTTGCCGCGTGTCCCCCGATGATAGCGGTATACTCATTACTAGCGTGTCAAGCGGGCTGCCCCTGGTGGCTGTAGCGGCCTGGCCCGGAAGGAGAACGGATGCGCCGGATGCTGGGTCGGGTGTGGGGCTGGTGGGCCGCCCACTGCGTGCCGGACCGGAAGGAGCGGGTGCCGATCTGGAGTGTGCCGGGCCGGGTGCGGAACCTCTATAGCATCCTCTTCATCGGCCTGATGGGGCTGGGAGTGTGGTGGCTGTGGCCGCTGGAGCCGTCGCCTGACCTGATTCCTATGTTCGCCACGTGGGGGATCGGTTCCGCTGTGGTTGCGGTGTTTGTGGCGGAAGTCGGAGGAGGCATGATGAGCCTGACAGGAATGCTGGAAGATTGGCGCGTGCAGCGGCTCGAACAGGCCCGGCAAGAAGGCCGGCAAGAAGCCGGCGAGCGGCTGGGCCAAGCAGTAGACGAGTGGCTGGTCCGGCGGGATGCGGCGCGCGCGGCCGGCCAGGACTTTGATGAGCCGCGCCCGACGCTGGAGAGCCTGGACTTGCGGTAAGGTGGCCCGCGCCCGCCACCGGCGTTAGAGCTGTGGGACGCCGGGGACGAGGAAGGGGCGCGGCTGGCCGGCGATCAGCCGCTGGCCGTCGGTGAATCCTTCCGGCCGGTCGCGGAGCTGCGCGATGAGCCGTTGCCGCCACGGCGCTACCCGAGCCTCGGCGCTATGGTCGTTCAGCAGGTTGTGCTGCTCCAGCGGGTCGCGGTCCAGATCGAACAGTAGCTCCTCGCCGGTCTGGTCGTGCCAGACGTATTTGGTGTGACCGTCCACCAGGTAGTGATTGGCGTCATCGGGATCGTACTGGCCGGCGTGCTCACCGTGTAGCGCCTCACGCCACGCTACGTCCTCGCCGCGCATCAGCGGCAGGACGCTGCGCCCGGTGACCGACGGCGGGATGGGCAGCCCGGCCGCATCCAGGAGGGTCGGCATCACGTCCTGCAAGCCGACCGGGCGATCCGTCACGACGCCGCGTGGGTAGCTCATGCTCATCGGGGCGCGGGCCAGGAACGGCACCCGCGCCGACGACTCGAACGGCCGGGTCTTGGCGAACATGTTGTGGTCACCGAGCATCTCGCCGTGGTCCGAGGTGAACAGGACGAACGTTTCCTCTAGCAGCTTGGCGTCCCGCAGGTACATGAGTAGACGACCGATCTGCGTGTCCACGTGGTTGATGAGGCCGAAGTAGCCGGCGCGGCAGTAGTGCATGGTGTCGTCGTCGAGCCGCAGCTGTTGCCGCCGGGGCATCCGGCCCTCGGGATCGAAGCCCTTCTGCGGCTCGGGAAACTGCGGTGCCCAATCGCCGATGGCCGGCTGGCCGAGGTCGCGGCCGGCGTAGCGGTCATAGAAGAACTGCGGCGGGGTGAAGGGCGGGTGTGGGTCAATGAACGACACGTTGAGGAAGAAGGGCACCGTGGGGTCGCGCTTGTGCAGGAACTCGATGGCCTGCGTGATACACCAGAAGGTATGCGTTTGCTCTTCCGGCAAGTGGTTGGGGCGCCCGATCCAGCCGTTGGGCGAGACGCCGTGGGCCATGGCCCAGCGCTCGATGGGCACGGCGCCGCCGAGCCAGTCGAGATAGTCGTTGTCCTTGCCGCGCGTGCTGTCGGCCACGAGCATGTGGTGGAAGCCGAACCGCTTGCGGTGGGGCCAGAGGTGCAGCTTGCCGATCATCTCGCACTGATAGCCGGCGGCGGATAGCTCGCCGGCAAGGGTGGCGGCCGGCTGCCAGTCCACGCCGCCGGTCATGCCGACCATGCCGTGCGCCGCGGGAGCTTGGCCGGACATGACTGTGCGCCGGGCAGGGATGCAACTCGGCGTCTCGGAATAGCCGTGTCGAAAGAGCGTGCCGGAGTGCGCCAGGTAGTCGAGGTTGGGCGTATTGAGGACTGGATGACCGTCGAGGCCGAGGCAGTCGCCGCGCTGCTGATCGGTCATGATGAATAGGACGTTGGGCCGTTCGTCTGCCACGCTGACCTCCTCACCCGCGGCTGCTGGCACCGAGCCGCCGCAAGCTGCGCTCGGTGTGGACAGAATCGTTGCCGGTGATTATGTTACTAGCAGATTTAGTCGCATGGGGAGGGAGTGATGAGGCAGATAGCAGTTTCCAAGCTGGGCGCTTGGTCGTTCTTCACCGGGCCGGTCGTGGCGCTGGTGTTCTTCCTGCTCGTGCCGGGCGGGATGCTGATTGATAGCGCGCCTTCAGTCGATGCCGTGGCCTCGATTAGCGCCTTGGCCTCGAACGCTGCGTGGAGCAAGAGCGCATTGCTGCTCGTCGCGCTCGGTCTATGCATAGCCCTGTACGGATTGTTCGCGCTCCAAGCGGTCATCCGGGACGATGGGTTTGGAGATGCGCTCGCCCGCTACGGCGTGCTGTTCTTGATGATTACGGTCATCGGCTGGATATTCTCGCAAGGAATCAGCATGGTGCTGGCTGATACGGCATATCAGTCGCCGCAGGCGCTCCAGGCCATGGTCCCGGTGTATACGGCGGAGTTGGGGATAAGCCTGATCTGCACGTTTACGGCTGCCCTGGGCTACCTGACCCTGAGCGTGGGGCTGGCGACCAGAGGTGACTTCAACCGGCCCGCCTGCGTGGTGGCGGCGCTGGCCGCTATCGTCGCGCTGGTGGCGCTCGTGGTCCGGGTCAGTAGCGGCGATGACCCGGACCTCGCGGAGTCGGCGATGACGGTCGTGCGGTCCTGCTACTTCCTCTGGGTGCTCTGGAACGTCATTATCGGCATCAACATCCTTAGAAACCGCCCCATCTAACCCATAAGGGTGGGTGGTTTGAGGGTGGATGTGCTCAGAGCCGCTCGCGCACGGCGGTCAGTGCCTCGCGCAAGGTTATGACAACCTGATCCACCTCGGCAGCGGTCATAATCAGGGGCGGTGTCAGCATGATGACGTCGCCGAACGCGCTGGCGCGCACGAGCACGCCCCGGTCGGCGGCTTCTCGATAGACCTGCCGGGCGACGCCCAGATCGCGGTCGAACGGTGCTCCGGTGGCCGGGTCCTGGACCAACTCCACCGCGGCAAGTAGCCCGATACCGCGCACGTCGCCGACTATACCCGTGTCGCGCAGCGTCTCCAGCCCGGCCAACAGGCGCCCGCCCATGGCCGCGACGTGCTGCACCAGCCCACGCCGCTCCAGTAGCTCGATGGCTTTCAGACCGACCGCGCCAGCGACCGGGTTCCCGAAGAACGTGTGGGTGTGGTAGAAGACGTGCCCGGCGCCCGCGCGGGCGGCGGCGAGCAGGCGCTCGTAGAGCGATTCGCGGAACGCCAGGGCGCCCACCGGAAAGTGCCCGGCGGCCAAGCCTTTCGCCATCGTGACCATATCGGGCACGGCGTCGAAGTGCTCTAGGCCGAAGAGCTTGCCGGTGCGGCCAAAGCCGGTCACTACTTCATCGTAGATCAGCAGGATGCCGTAGCGGTCGCAGAGGCGGCGCACGGCCGGGAAATACTCCGGCGGCGGCACGAGCGCGCCGGCCGCTTGCAGCACCGGCTCGGCCACTATTGCGGCTACGGTATCCGGTCCTTCGCGCTGGATGAGCGCTTCGAGGGCCTCGATCCCGAGCAGGCAGCAGCGGTCGTTGCGCCGGCCGATGTGCCAGGGGCAGCGGTAGCAGAACGGCGGCTCGACGTGCAGAAAGCCCGGCGGCAGTGGCGCTCCGACGGACCACTGCACGGACATCCCGGTGGCGGCCGTCGTGGCCAGCGTATTGCCGTGGAAGCTCTGGAGCAGGCTGATGATCTTGTGCTTCTCCGGCCGTCCTTCGAGGTGGTTGACCCAGCGGGCCAGCTTGAAGGCGGCCTCGTTGGCGTCCGAGCCGGTCGTCGTCATGAAGACGCGGGATAGGTCGGCGGGGAGCAGGCCGGCGATGCGCTGGGCCAGCAGCACGTAGGGCGGATTGGCCATCCCCCCGGTGCTGGGAGCGAAGGACAGTTGGGCCAGTTGGTCGGCCGCCGCCTGGATCAGCTCCGGCTCACCGTAGCCCAGGTTGCAGTTCGCCAGGCCGGAGGTGGCGTCGAGATATTCGCGCCCGTCGGCGTCCCATAGTCGCACGCCCTTGCCGCGGACGAACATGAGCGGGCCGTGCTCCAAGTGGTCGAGCAGGTTGGTGCCGTTGTGTAAGACGTGGCGCAGATCGGCTTCACGCCAGGCAGCGGCAGCCTGTTGGTCGTCGGCCATATCGTAAGCTCCTCTCGCGCTCCGCACCCGGCGTGCTGCGCGGCGCCGGCCGCTGCGATGGTCGGCTACTCGGGTGTGGGTCCGTGCTCGACGCGGGCGTGCAGCCGTGCAAAGGCTGCGCTGCCGTCGTCCTCAATGGTCTCCAGTGTGACACCCCGCTCGAAGATCGGTAGCTGTCCGGCATCGAACATGCGCCGATACTCGCGGTCGTCACCAAACAGCCAGGAGGTGCCGTCGGCCCAGCGGATACGGAGCACACGGCGTTCGGCAAAGTAGTCGTCAACCAGCGAGGGGGCGTCGGCGGGAACTTGGTCGCGGCGGATTGCCGCCTCGTCAACCTGCACGCCGAGTCCGGGCGCCTCCGGCACGCGGACGAACCCGTTCTGCACGGTCAGCGGCGTGCAGAGATAGTCTTCGGGGCGCAGGCCGGCGAGGGCGATACTGGGCCAACTGGCCCCCGGCAGCGCGGCGATCAAGTGGCATGTAAAGGCCATGCCGATACCGGACGCGGCAAACTGGAACCAGAAGGGCATTCCGGCCGTGTGGGCGGTGGCGACGCGGGCGAGCATCTCCGTGAGGCTGCCGCCCATGACGAACCCATCGCAGAGGTTGTCGCGGATGACCGTCATCACCGGCGGTGTGCCGATATGCAGCGCCATGGTGCGGGAGATGTGGCGTCGAATGCGGCGATAGCCCTCGGCGTCCTCTTGGGGGATGGGACTCTCGAACATCGCCAGACGTTCGAACTGCTCCAACTCCCGCAGTACGGTAATGGCGCGGCCCGGCTCAATAAGCTGGCCGTTGAAGTCCACTTCCAGCGTGAAGCCCGGTGGCGCGGCCGCATCAAGCGCGGCGATCTGGGCGATGATGTCGCGCCAGGCACGGGCTTTCAGCTTGACCGAACGGTAGCCCTGCTCCGCAGCGTACTGCACCTGCGCTACCCAATCCTCGGCCGGCATGTCAATGCACCACCAGGAGAAGGGGCACCAGTCGCGGACCTTTGGTCCCAGCAGCCGGTAGGCGGGGACGCCTAAGGCTTGGCCAACTAGATCGAAGCAGGCCATCTGGATTCCCATACCGACCGAGTCGTCGAACAGGTGCGCGGCCGGGTGGGAGCCGACAAGCTGCTCGGCCGCGGCCACCGACTGTCCGGCGTTGGACTCACCCCAGCCGACCAGTCCGCCGTCCGTCTCGATGCGCTGGATGAAGGAGCGCGACCAATTGCCTGTCGAGCGGTGCATGTGGGGGGCCACGTCGGGAAGGAAGCTGACTTGGAGCGGAATGCTCTCGACGCGCGTGATCTTCATTGCTGCCCGGACTCCTCAAGCTGCTTGGCTGGATCATAACAGTCGCCGGGCGGCAAGCCGGTCCGCTGGCACGGAACGCACCCGGTGGCGTAGATTAGCGAGGGGATTGGCCCTGGGCTGGCCCCCACCCTCACCCTCCCCCGTGCTGACGCACAGGGGAGGGAACATGCCGTCCTCCCGTCGGGACGGGGGGACCATTAGCTCACAGGGGTAGGTTTTTTAGAAAGCATGGGATCCTCCAGCGGGCACCGGGGCCTCCAGGGCGGGCCATGGTTCGGGGATCAAGCGCCCAAGCGGGAGCGGCTCGTGCCGGAGCAGCGCCACCAGGATGGTGCTCCAGCCACGCTGAAACACGCTGACCAGGCGCAACCGCGTCGCCCGGCGCTGGCGCCGCTGGGGGCCGCCCAGCGCCGTCACGTCGAGCACCATACTGGGGGCGAGGGCGTCTTCGGCCACGCCCCCCACGCTCACCAGCCACAAGGTGGCCACCGCCACCACCAGCCACAAGCGGGCCGCCCGCCCCGGGTCGGTCATGCGCGTGCGCTGCCACTGCCAGCCGCCCCGTTTGGTCAGCTTGAACCCCTGCTCGATCCAGGCCCGCAGGCCATACCAGGCCGCCGTACTGGCGGCCGGGGGTAGATCGGTCACCAGCAACCACCGGTCCGCCTGCTCCGGCTCCCAACAGGCCAGCAACGTACCGGCCAGTGGGTGGGTCTTGAAGGCCGTGCCGGTCCCCTGCCAGCGGGTGGCCGGCTGGGGCACGAAACTGGCCAGGGGGCGCCAGCGCGCACAGCCCTGGGGGCGAAACAGCCCGCCCGCGTTGACGCGCAGCAGCGGATGCCACCCCAGGTGGACAATGGCCCGAAAGAGCCAGCGCGCATACAGGCCCCGGTCGGCCAGGACGAGCACGGTCATGGTGGCCGGCACGGTGGTCTGCACCTGCTGCAGCAAGCGCACCCACTCGGCTTTCCAGGCCCCTTTGGCGGTGGCGGGCAAGACGGCCCAGGCCACCGGGATGGCGCAGCCCCGGTAGAGCACACTGATGGCCAAGACCGCAAACCGGTCGCCCAGCGTGGTGGCATCCAGCGCCAGGGCCAGTTGGTCCCCGTGCCACCACTGCAAGACCCAGCGCAGCAAGGGCGCAAAACAGGCTTCCACCGCCAGCGCCTGGCGCTGGCGCCCCCGTTTGGCCGGGGCCTCGTAGCACCATTCGCGCAGTTGCTGGCGCACCGTGTTTTCCTTGCGGTCTTGCCGGCTGGCCACGAACACACTGACGGCGGTGAGGCCACAGGAGCGGGCCAGCACCAGCCCCAGGCTCCACAGCGCGAGCACGCTGGCCTGGGGGCGGCTCAAGGGCGGCAACTGCGTGGCGACGAGGTGCGTCCATTGCGTTACACTGGGCGGTGCCGACATGGCGTCCCTCCGGGCGGTGGTGGGGAAGTGAGTATCCCCAGCATGCCGCACGGTCGGACGCCGTGTCATTCCGCTATTTTCAAAAAACCTACCCTTGTGAGGGGACCATTAGGGGGGCCAAATAAGGCAGGACTATGAGTGGGCGACTCCGCACGGCTGGGCTGTGGCTGCTCGGTGGTGTGGCCGTGCTGGTGGTGACGAGCATCGTGGCGAGCATCGGCGCACCGCCACGGGAGATGACCCCGGCACCGGTTCAGCCGGCGGCACCTGCGCCGGTCGGGGCGCAGGATGCGGGGGCGGCTCCGGCACCCCGGCTCAAGAGCCTGCTCGAACACTACGACTTGGAGCGTCTGCACGAGGCCGGCGCGTCAACGATGACCTCCACCGGGCTAGGCACCATGGACCCGAGCGGATACGCCGCCGCCCGCGAGGTGCTGCGCGGCTACGGCGAGGCGTTGCAGCAGCACATTGAACTAACCGGGGTGCTGCGGCCGCGCTCGGCGGCCTTGCAGCGGCTCGACGCGCTGGACCAGGTCAGTGCAGCACTGCAAAATCTGCCCCCGGCAGTGCTGGCGACAGTAGGCAGCGAGGTGGGGCTGCAACTGGTAGAGCTGGAGACGATTGCACTGGCGCGGCGGGTCAGGGTGCTCGGCGAGGCGGCGAGTAGCGATGATCGGACGGTCATCACCCTCACTAACCGCTTGGAGCGGCTGGTGCGGCGGGCCGAGGGTGCGCTCATCAACCTGCGCCGGGCCGCCGCTATCGGCTGAGGGCCGGCTATGCCATTGCGCGGCGCAGGTGGGCCACGGCGGCCGGGATGTCGGCCTCATCCAAGCTGTGCATGATGATTGCGCCGCGATAGCCCGTCTCGCGCAGGAGGCGGAGGTAGAGCGGGTAATCGAGCCGTCCCCGGCCGGCAGCCGCATAGCGGCAATGGTGCTCGCCCGGCCCCGGCGGGAGCACGTCCTTGGCGTGAGCCAAGGCTATGGCCGGCCCCAGGCGCCGTAGCCCGTCTTGGAGCACCGCGCTCATGCGGGGCAGGTCGGCGGGCCGGAAGAAGTTGGCCGGATCAAGCGTAATGCCCAGATGCGGCGAATTGATCGTCTCCAGGAGACGCTGGGCTTTGGCCGGGCTGCTCGCCACGTTGGCCGTTTCCGGCTCGAATGCCATGGTGACGCCAGCGCGGGCGGCCATCCCGACCATTATGCCCGTCTGCTCGACTAGCTCGTCCCAGGCCGCCGGCTCGCCGTTCGCAGGATGGGGCGCCCACATCGAGTGCGGATCGCGGGTGCCGGTGCAGGTGGTGACGACCGAGGCGCACAGCCAAGGGAGCACGTCGCACAGCCGGGCAAAGCGGTCCAGGTAGTCGCGGCGCCGCGCGCGGTCCGGGTCGAGCACGTTGAAGGTGCCCGACACGGCCGCGACGGTTAGGCCGGCGTCGCGCAGGGTGGCGCCGATGCGCTGGGCCGTGGGCCGGTCGAGTGTGGCGGGGATTGGCTCCAGCCCGGCCGATTCGAGCGTCAGTTGCACGGCCGTCAGCCCGTAGCCGGCGATGGCCGCCGCGACCTCCGCGAGCGAGTCCCGCTCGACGTGGCGGGTCATGATTCCGAGGGCGAATGCAGCCATCTTGCGTCCGCTCCTTCCACGATGGTCAAGCCCGCGTGGATGGCCAGCCTTTATGACGGCCAGGACCAGTGGGCTAGGTCGTCGCTCCAGGCCAGTCCCAGACTCGATTCTCCGAAAGGTTCGTTCTCCGCTACGCCGGCGCGGGTCGAACCGTGAAAGAACATCACGTACTTGCCGACCTCGGGCCGGTCGCGGAGGTCCAGCACGTGGGCAGCAGACAGGCGCCCTTGCGCCCACGGCCAATCCGCCTGTCCCAATGTCCACACGCCCTGGGGTTGCCAATGCGCGAGGTCCTGCGAGCGCTTCACGCCAATGCCGTTGCGGGGGGAATGGAGTAAGACGTACTCATCCCTGTCCACCAGGACGCACACATTCTCCCAGGCGCGAAAGAAGCCGTGGTAGCGCCACGTCTGGAGATCATAGGTATAGGCCGTGCCGACGACACCCCGCAGCGGCCGTTTCCGGCCATCGGGAGCGATACCGCGCCGGTCGAGACGCCCCTTGTCTTTGTAGAAACACCACCACTTGCGGTCATCGTCCTTGTCCTGGAAGAGGTAGGCATCAATCATGCGCTCCATCTCGGCCACCGGCACATCCGGACCTTGCACCAGCATGATCTCCGGGTCACGCCAGTGGATCAGATCGTCGCTCGCCATCGTGGCGATGCGCGGTGACCGGCCGGCCGGCTCGTGATTGAGCGAATAGACCTGGAGGCATAGGAGCCAACGCCCGTTATGCCGGATGACATTGCCCGGACTGGCGTACTCGTCGGCAACACCGTGGGGAGTAATCACTCGCGGCTCGGTCCAGTCAACGAGATTGCGGCTCTCGGTGACGGCCACGCGCCAGTCATAGCGGTCCGGCGCCTCCCGGATCACCCGGGAGTGAAACACGCGGAAGACTCCGTCGTGATAGTGGCCGGCCGGGTCACGATAGGTGGTACGACGATCCCCCTGAAGAAAGTCGGGGCGAGGGATGGCACTCCAATCAATCATCGCTGTCTCCTGGGCAGCCCATCTTCGTTCGCGATGCTGACCTCGGCCGCTCTGTCGGTATGAGGCACAAGGTAGCTGGGTTATGTTGACATCTCCCGGTCATTCCCGCTTGCGCCGGAATGACGCCCCCTATGGTCCCCCCGCCGTGCGGGGGGACGGGCGCAACATGTTGCGCCCCTACGGCTTGGCCCGGACCCACTCTTGCCAGGGCGCCCGCCGGGATGCTTCCGCCTGGATTGCGGCCTGCGCCGCAATGACGAGTGGGAACGATTATGACACGGGCCGCCTATGGCCGATACCTTCGCGGCGGGCGATCTGGGCGAGCAGGTGCGCCGGCGGCGGACGTTCGCCGCTGCTAATGATGCGGGGTAAGTCGCCGTGCAGGGTTTCGGAGGAGCGCAGGACCTGATCGCGGTCGGTGAGGGGGAGGTCAACGCGCACGTTGCCGCGGCGGTGGGATTCGCGGATGGCAATGGCGATCTCCAAGAGGTGGACGGCCATCTCGCCGGAGCAGTTGGGCGTTTTGCCGGTCTCGATACAGGCGATGGCGTCCTTCACCTGCCCAACGCCGGCGCTCCAGATGCGCTGTGGGCGGGGAAAGACGTGGCGCACCGGGGTTGGCCGCTCTCCCTCGACCGCGTGGCCCATGCGCCATAGCTCCCACTCGTAGCCTTCGTCCACGTTGCGGACGTGGATGCGCCCGGTCTCGCCGATGGCGTCAATCATCCAGTTGGCCGGGCCGCTGGGCAGCATGCGACAGAAGCCGCGGACACCGTTCTCGAAGGCGAGGTAGACGTTGGCGGCGAAGTCCACTTCGCCGGCGGCTTTTTCGTCGCTCTCGACCTCGCCGACGATCCAGGAGACTCGCTCGCTGCCGCCGGCGAGGAGGCACATCGCGCCCATGATATGGGTGCCCATGTGAGACACGTTGCCGCCGGAGTGAGTGGTGATTTGGAGCATCTTGCCGAGGGCACCGGCGTCAATGAGTGCTCGCGCCCGGCGGTAGTAAACGTCGGAGGCGCGCATGGCGTTCATCAGCAGGACGATGCCCGCCTCGCGGCAGGCGGCGACCATGGCGTCGGCGTCGGCAAGCGAGTTGGCGATGGGCTTTTCGACCCAGAGACACTTCACGCCCGTGCGGCCGGCACGCACCATGCGGGCAATGTCGAGCACCACCTTGGCGCGGGGTGCTGCCGACGTACAGACGCTGACGATGTCGGGGCGCTCGCGTTCGAGCATCTCTTCGTAGCTCTCGTAGAGGTGCGCCGGGTCCATACCCCAGCGCTCGCCGAACCATGCGCGCTGCTGGGGGTGCAGGTCTGCGCCACCGACCACCTGCACCTCGGGCACGTCCATGTAGCTACCCATGTGACTGAAGGGCACGAACCAGCCGCTGCCGACCACCTCGTCGTCAATCGTGTCGGCAATGCGTCCCAAGCCGATCAGGGCTGCACGATACCGCTCGCGTACCATCCTATGCTCCTTCCTTTGGCCCCCCTATGGTCCCCCCGCTGCGGCGGGGGGACGGGCGTGCTCCCTCCCCTGTCGCAACGGGGGAGGGCTAGGGTGGGGGCCAATCCACAGCCTACTGCACCCCATAGTCCTCCAACAACTCGCGCAGGCGCTCTCCGTTCCGGCGGTGGGATGTGGATTCCCACTTTCGCGGAAATCACGATCTTGCAAAGGTCTCCTGCGCGGTTGCGCGGTCCCCGGCCCGACCTCACCGAAACTGTTGTGGGACGATGCGGCGCTTCAGCTCGTCCATGGAAAACCGGTCGCTGTCCAGGAAGGCAAAGTAGTCGGCTTCCTCCTGGCGCACCGCCGCGGCGCGCTCGACTAAGTCCTCGGCGATGTCGAGTGGTATGGAGACTAGCCCGCTGGCGTCGCCGTGGAGCAGGTCGCCCGGCGCGATGGTCAGGCCGCAGATCGAGACGGTCGTCCCGAATTCAAGGTAGGCGGGGTACCCGTGCGAGACGACCCAGCCGGTGGTGAAGAGGTGGAAATCGGGCGTGCGCTGGCGGATACCGGCGCGGTCACGTGCGCTGGCGTCCGTGACGACTCCGACGGCGCCGAGCCGCTGGGCGATGGTGCAGAACATATCGCCGACCTTGCAGGCCCGCCGGCGGTCGGGTCCGACGTGCTGGATGACTAGCACAGTCGGGGTAGGCGCGGCGGCGATGCGCTCCATACATTCGTCAACGCGCGACGGCCGGGTGTCACCGGGGGTGGTGCCGTCGGCGGTGGCCGTTAGCGCATAGCCGACCATCGGCGTGATCACTTCGGGCGTCTGGCAGCGCAGCTCGTTGTTGGCATAGCCCATCGTCGGATCGCGCACGCCGAAGTGCTCGATGGCGTTGGCAATCGTGGGACTATCGTAGCCGCGCAGCGCCTCGATGATCTGCGGCGGTAGCGGTTGCTTCATCATCGCACCTCACGCTGCACTATCGTATTCCGCGGCGGCAAACACCCGATGGACGATGAGCGGGTCGGTGGTGGCGGTCACGTCTTCCTGGCACCAGATCGTGAGCTGGTTGGCCCCCGGGCGGAGCACGCCGGATGGCACCGATAGGCGGTACCACTGTCCCTCGCGGGTCGGCTCGGGTAGAAGCGTGTGGTTGAGCCGCACCCAGACCGGCGCAATGTCGCGGCCACCGGTGGTCAGGATGTGGAGTGCCCAGCGGGCGTGCGGATCGCCACCGTCGGGGCCGACGTGCAAGGGGAGCTTCCGCTCGACCTGATCCAGCACGATGGGCAGCGGGGCGGCCTCCGAGCCTTGCTGGCAGAAGCCGCTATCAGCGGTGGGCTGGATGGCGTAGAGCTTGTCGAGGCCGCCGAGCAGGCTGGGATCGCCGATTTCATCGAGCGGCCGGTACAGATCGTCGGCCGCCATCGGTCCCAGCCGGCGGTCTTCCTGACAGAACAGGTTGAAGAGGTAGAGGCCGTCGGCTCCCTGCTGCCAGAAGTGCGCCGAGCTGGCCCGCACGGCCTGTTGGAAGGCTGCAACGCTTTGGAAATGCTCCTTCCACCAGCCGGTGTAGGTGTTCGTGTTGACCGAGGGATAGACGGGGACACCGTAGCGCCGTCCCAGGGCCAGCCATTCGTCGAGGCGCAGCACGTAGGGCATGTAGCCCAGCCCGATGACCAGCACGTCTATCAGCCCCTCCTGGAGCCAGGCTTCCACGTCCAGCCCGAGGTTGAGCGACACCTCCGGCGAGTCCAGCACATGCACGGCGAAGGTATAGGGGCGCTGCCGGCGGGCGCCGATGGCATTCAGCCGCGCCCGCGCTTGGCGGATCAGGTCGGTCATCAGGGGCGCACACTCGCGCTCCTGGCCCGGCGGGAAGCACCAGACGAAGCGCGTGAAGTCAAGCTCGTAGCCGTCGAAGTCGTGAGCCGCGGCGTTCCGCTCGATGTAGTCCAGCCGATAGCGGCGCACCTCGGGGCGGGCGAAATTCAACGCTGACCAGAGATGCTGCTCGATCAGCTCGCGGGGCAGGTCGCGGTTGCGCTCCGGGGCGAGGAGGTATTCGGGATGCTCGGCCTTGATCGGCTCGGAGGTCTCTGCGAGCGACGCGGCCATGAAGGAGTCGTGGATGTCGTTCATCCTGAGCGATCCCCAGACTTCCATCCCCTGCGCGTGACAGGCCTCGACGATCACGTCGGCGGCACGCTCGTTGGAGCCGAGGCACGGGTGGACCGAGTGTCCCACCGCCCCCCACGGCGGGTCGGCGCCGTTGCCGACACACCAGACGTAGGTGTCAACGTGGGTGTTGAAGGTCGGCGTCGTCCGCGCGTTGACGAAGGATTGCTCGTCGGTGATGTCGTAGCCATAGGAGGCCGAGAATTGCGCGTAGCGTTGGTCGGCGTCGTCGTTGTAGATCACCCGCCGCCGCCGGTGCTTGTCGAACATGGCCATATCCTCCTTGTGGAGGCCGCCGCCTACTGGCCTCCTCCGGGCCTGTCCGGCTCTGAGTGTACACCGGGCCTGAGAGTCGCTGGCCCCCCTGTGGTCCCCCCGTTGCGACGGGGGGACGGTTTCTTTCCTCCCCTGGAGGGGGCCTGTCGTGCCCTCGGACCAGGTGGTACAGTTGTAGCCCGTAGCTGCGGCCTTGCGCTCAGATCGCCGTCGGAGACACGAGCCATGCCAACCAAGACCGCCGAGGAACTGTCGGCGCTCACCCGCGCGCTGCTGTTGGCTGCGGGGGCGGACGAGCGCAATGCGGACCGGATGGCCGAGGCGTTAGTTGCATCCAACCTCTGCGGCGTGGAGACCCACGGCGTCGTCCACCTGCCTCGGTACGTCGAGGCGATCAACGCCGGCTGGATTGTGCCCACCGAGTGGCCATCCCTGCTGCGCGAGACGCCGACGAGTGCGCTCGTGACCGGCAACTGGACGTTCGGCCACGTCGCCGCGAAGTATGCGATGGGAGTGGCTATCGAGAAGGCGCGCACGCAGCACGTTGCCGTCGTCGGGATCGTGCAGGCGAACCACATCGGGCGGCTGGGCGAATACGTAGAACTGGCGGCGGCGAACGGAATGATCGGGATGGTCTGGGCCGGGGGATACGGTGCCGAGGAGCCGGCAGCCGTACCCTTTGGTGGGCGTGAGATGGTATTGCACACTAACCCACTGTCCATCGGCTTTCCGAGCGACGATGCGGCGCCGGTGATGTTCGACTTCGCTACGACGACGTGGTCCGGCAGCAAGGCCCGGCTGGCGCAAGAGCGGGATGAAGCGATGCCACCGGGCAGCATCGTTGACCGGGAGGGGAATCCGACGACCGACCCGAACGATCTGCTCGCCGGAGGGGCGCACCTGCCCTTCGGTGGGCACAAGGGGTACGCCGTGATGGTGGCGGTGGAGCTGCTCGGTCGCATGTTCACCGGCACGGATTCCTACGCGGACGAGGCCCGCGGGGGGCCGATCATGCGGCGCCAAGGGGTGACGATGATCGCCATGCGGGCCGATCTCTTCCAGCCCTTGACTGACTTCACCGCGCGGTCCACCGAACTGGCGGACCGGCTGCGGGCGGTGCCGCCGGCGCCGGGGTTCAGCGAAGTGCTGGCGCCGGGCGACCCGGAGCGGCGCACCCGTGCGACGCGCCAACGCGACGGCATCCCGGTGGCCGACGACATTTGGCAATCGTTGGTCGAGCTGGCCGAGTCGCTCGACGTAGCGATCACGTAAGTGTGGCAATCACATAAGTAAGGAGAGACGAGCAACACATGGACGCTATGCAGCTATCGCTGTCGGTGCGGATTGCGGAGACGCCGATGCGTAAGGATCGGGCAGCGATGGATTTCGAGCCGCTGATGCAGTTGGCCGCGACGCTGGGCTACAAGGGCATCTCGATGCGAGCCTCGCAGGCCAGCATTGACACGCCGGCCGGGCGAGTGGCCGCGATGAAGCAATTGCTCGACGATCTTGGACTGACCGTCTCGATGTGTACGGGGACGGTGGGCCTCGCCGCGAACGACGACCAGGCGACGGTACCGCTGCGCGACATCGGGCCGCATCTCGACTTGGCCGAGGGGTTCGGGTGCGATCTGGTGCGCGTGATGATTAAGGAAGCGGACGACATTCCCTGGACCCGACGCGCCGCGGACATCGCCCGTGAGCGAGGGATGCGTCTTGTGCATCAGACCCACATCCGCACTATGTGCGAGACGGTTGCGGAGACGCTGGCCGTGGTGCAGCATGTGAACCGTCCGAACTTCGGTGTGACCTACGAGCCGTCCAACCTCGCGATCTGCGGTGACGACTATGGCCCGGAGGCGCTCCGTCAGTTGGCACCGCACCTCTTCAACGTGTACCTCCAGAATTGGCACATCCACCCCGAGGGCAAGATGACGATTGGCACCAATCGCGGGGAGGTGCGGGCCGACCAACCGCCGCTGTCGGACGAGCGCGGGCTGGACCTGGACCGGGTGTTTGCCGGGCTAAAGGAGGTCGGCTACACGGGCTGGGTGACGGTGCATCAGGCGATGGGGCCGGGTGAGACGGTCGAGCAGGCCGCCTGCGCCAGCTACGACACCCTGCGGCCGTATGTGGATTAGGTGTAGGGGCAGAGGCGGCCACTGCCAGTATAACCTCCGCAATACAGTAAGCTGGAGAAGATGGTCCGCACGGCCGCCTTTGACTACGCCCTGCCGCCGGCCCTGATTGCCCAAGCACCGGTCACACCCCGCGACTCGTCCCGGTTGCTGGTGGTGCATCGGGAGAGCACCGCGCGGCGTTTCGAGCACCGCCGCTTCACCGACATCGGTGACTATCTCCAGGCCGGCGATCTGCTCGTCGCCAACGACACGCGGGTGCTGCCTGGCCGGCTCTGGGCACAGCGGCCCAGCGGCGGCGGTGTGGAGCTCCTGCTGCTGCGGCCGGTGCGCGAGGGCTGGTGGGAGGCTCTGGCCCGCCCGGCGCGGCGGTTGCGCGCCGGCACTACGCTCACGCTGGTCGAGCCACCGGGCCGGGCGGCCGGGGAGCATGGCCTGGCGGCCTCTGCGGACGCGCCGCCGGACCCGCGGATCGAGGTCGGCGAGCGCACCGCCAGCGGTGGCGTGCAGGTGCGTCCGCTGGCCGCGTTGGACGCAGTGCTGGCGCACTACGGACAGGTCCCACTCCCGCCCTATATCCAGCGTCCGCTGACCGACACAGAACGGTATCAGACGATCTACGGCCACCGCGAGGGATCGGCCGCAGCGCCGACCGCCGGCCTGCACTTCACGCCGCACCTGCTCGATCAACTCCGGGCCAAGCAGGTGCAGTTGGCCTGCGTCACGCTGCACATCGGCCCGGATACGTTCCGGCCCATCCGCACCGAGACGGTCGAGGGCCACCGGATGCACGCCGAGTACGTCTCGCTCAGTGCGGAGACGGCAGCGGCGATCAACGCCGCGCGGGCTGCCGGCCGGCGGGTGATTGCCGTCGGGACAACGGCGGTGCGGACGTTGGAGGCAGTAGCGCTGGCCGCAGCCGGCGGCCCACCACTGGCCCGCAGCCCGCCGGAGGCCCGCACGCTGGCCGTCGCGCCGCCGGAGCCCGGGGCAACCACCTCCGCTGCGCCAGCGAGCAGGGAACGCGGCGCACTGCCCGACTTGCCGGCCACGAGCGGCTGGACGGCGCTCTACATCACGCCGGGGCATCAATTCCGGGTCGTAGACGCCCTCATCACCAACTTCCACTTGCCGCGCTCGACCCTGCTCGTCCTGGTAGCGGCCTTTGCCGATCGCGCGCTGCTCTTCGACGCCTACCAAGAGGCGCTACGTCTCCGCTACCGCTTTTTCAGCTTCGGCGATGCCATGCTGATCGTGTAGCTCGCTGCCGGCCTCACCCCCAGCCTCCTCCTGACAGGGGTAGGTAAACGAGCGAGCGGAACACGCCAAAACCAGCGCCGTAGGGGCACGGCATGCCGTGCCCCTACCCTGGGTGCCAAGCGCGTGGACACCCTCCAGCAACCAATACCTACCCTTGCCAGCCAGCCCCTCTCCATCGTCGAGCGATAGAGAGGGGGAGTGTGTCAACGGTCAGGGTGCGGTGCGGTAGAGATAGCGGGTATCCCACAGTCCGTATAGGGTGGGGGTCGTGTTGCCGAAGACATTGCGGACAGCCGTCAGCCGCTCGCCGTGGGTCGTGTAGATGACAGGCACATTCTCGGCAGCAATCTCCTGGGCACGGTGGTAGAGCGCTACGCGCTTGGCGTGGTCCAACTCCTGGCTGCCCATGATGTATAGCGCGTCAATCTCCGCTTCCCATTCCGTCGCCGGCTGCGGCTGGTTCGGGTGCCACAGGTGCAGGTCCTCGCTGCTGTGCCAGAAACCGATGCCGCTGTAGGGGTCCGTTCCGCCGCTGAAGCCAATGACCATGGTCTCCCAGTCATAGCTGCTGACCAACTGGTCAACAAGATCGCCGAACTCGATCAGCTTGAAGTCTGCGCGAATACCGATCCCCTGCAAGCCCTGGTGGACGATCATAGTGACCTTTTCGCGGACGCTGTTGTCCGTATTGGTCACCAGCGTGAAGGCGATCTCGTTGCCCGCGCCGTCCTCGCGGATGCCGTTCCCATCGGTATCCACCCAGCCGAGACCGTCGAGGATGGCGTTGGCCTTGGCGAGGTCATATGCGTACCGGCGGACGTTCGGGTTGTGGAAGTCACCCGCCGCCGGGCTGACGGAGGCCCACTGCGGATAGCCAAGTCCGTGCAGCACGTCGTTGATGATCGCGTCCTTGTTGATACTATGCGCGACGGCTTGCCGGAACTGCGTGCTCTGGAACCACTCCAGCTTCTCCGGCGCGAGATAGAGCTCACCGGTATCCGAGTTGCGGCCCGGATTCATATTGAAGCCCAGGAACGTCGAGCCGAACGTGGGGCCGCGCTTGTAGATCGTGAAGTTGCCTGCCGCCTCCAGCGGTTTGAGGTCGGCGAACTCCTCACCCAAGACGCCGTGCAAATCCGTCTCGCCCGCCTGGAACATGACAAGCTCAGTCTCCAAGTCCGGAACGATGATGGCCTTGATCGTATCCAGGTACGGCAGGCGGTTGCCGGCGGCGTCCCTCAGCCAATAGTTCGGGTTGCGCTGCAAGACTACGCGCTCGCCGGGATCGTAGCGCTCGATAGTGAAGGGGCCGGTGCCGATGATCTCGGCCGGGTCCGTATCAATATCCCACGTGTCGGCAAACGTGCCGGCATCCACGTGCGGCTCCAGGATGTGCCGCGGATAGATCGCGGTGCCCATGGAGCGGAGGAAGGGGGCAAAGGGTACCGGGAGCACAAACCGGACCGTGTAGTCGTCGAGCGCCGTGACGGTCATCTGCGCTTCTTGCCACTGGCCGCTTTCCTCGTCCAGGAACCGGAAGTTGAACGTGGAACGGTCAGTGGAGGCGATGTCGTCGTTGTAGGTGATGCGGTTGAAGGTGAAGTCCACGTCGTGGGCCGTGAAGGGCTGTCCGTCGTGCCACTGCACGTCCTGACGGAGGTGGAAAGTCCAAGTCAGACCGTCATCCGAACGCTCCCAAGACTCCGCCAGCGACGGCTCGACCTGGTTGGTGAGCCACGAGATTTCGGTCAGGCCCTCGAAGAGGTAGCTGAGGTACCCCGACGACCCGGAGTCGTTGGCGAGGGCCAAGTTGAAGGTCAGCGGCTCGGAAATGGTCGCGTAGGTCAGCGTGCCGCCCGGCTGCCCAATGGTGTACGCGAACGTCTCGGCATTCCTGCGGAGCTGGGCGAGGCGTTCCCAATCGAGCTGCTCGGTGTTCAGACGGGATTGGAGACCGGACGGCCCAATGATCCAGGTACGATACCCGTCGGTGAAGGCGGTCCAGTTCTCGGCCTTGTGCCATACCAGGAGGCCCCCGGTGGTCTGCTGCAGCGCCTCACCCCGTTCCGGGTCGAACCGCTCGTTCTCCAAGCACTCGCCAACCTTGTCCTGCCCCTCGGAGAGCTTGATCAGCGTCTTGAGCGTGGCGAAGCCGAGGACGAACTCGCATTCGGTTGCTGCTGCCGTCGGCGCGGTGAAGAGCACGAGTAATCCGGCAACGATCAGGGCAACGAATCGGTGTCTCACGATGACTACCTCTCGCTAAGGCTCCAAGTGCAGCGCCTATGATCCAGTCCCTACCCAGTTTAGCAGTGTGGCAGCTTGCCGTCGCTCGTGTTTAAGAGGCTGGCCCGTGCATCACCCCCGTCCCCACTCCATCGCCGAGCGAGAGAGGAGGTGTGCGGTGGAGGCAGGCGGAGGTAAGGCCCGTCGGTTGGTTGACGGTCCGTGAATACCGTGCTATAGTCACTCCGCAAGCGCAACGCTGGTGCTTAAAAACTGCATACAGTACCACTCTTATCCAGAGAGGTGGAGGGAACCGGCCCTAAGAAGCCCGGCAACCAGTCCGCACGGAGCGGACCAGGTGCCAACTCCGGCAGTGGTGTATTCCGCTGCAAGATAAGGGAGGCTGTACCACTACACGGTGAAGCCCCTCGTCTGGAGACGGGGGCTTTTGCTTTTGTGCAGCGCATCCGCACCGCTGACCAGCACTCGCCGGAACGGCGACAAACGGGTGCTCGGCTGCCGCCACGGCCCCCGCCGCTCCGGCGGCCGGAGTGGCATGTAGCGCCGGTGCCAGCACTGCTCAACTCTCGAAGCGAGGATCACGATAGCTATGGACAATGGGCGTCTCGGTGGATTGCAGTGTCGGGAATGCGGACACACGTATCCCATCGAGCCAATCCACGTCTGCGACTTCTGCTTTGGCCCGCTCGACGTGACCTATGATTATCCGGCCCTGCGGCAAACGCTCTCCCGCGAGGTCATCGAGCGCGGTCCGCTCTCGCTCTGGCGCTACTGGCCCCTCTTGCCGATTGAGCGCCCCGGCGAAGACGACGGCCATCGCGTGGGCTTCACGCCGCTCCAGCGCGCGCGCAATCTCGGCAAGGCGCTGGGTCTGCGGAACCTCTGGATCAAGAACGACAGTGTTAACCCCAGCTATTCCTTCAAGGATCGCGTGGTCGCGGTGGCAATCAAGAAAGCGCGCGAATTCGGTTTTACGACGTTTGCGTGCGCCTCCACCGGTAACCTCGCCGGCGCCGTGGCTGCCGCTGCCGCCCGCGAAGGGATGGCGGCTTACGTGTTCCTGCCCGGCGACACCGAGGAAAGCAAGCTGGTTCACGCCCGGTCGTATGGCGCCCAGCTCATCGCGGTCAACGGCTCCTACGACGATGTGAACCGGCTGTGTAGCGAGCTGGCGGACGCCTACCGGTGGGCGTTCTGCAACATCAACATGCGTCCGTACTACTCGGAGGGGAGCAAGTCGCTCGCCTTCGAGGTCACGGAGCAACTGGGCTGGACCTTGCCTGACCATGTGGTCGCGCCGGTCGCCTCCGGCTCGCTCGTGACCAAGCTCCACAAGGGCTTCGGTGAGCTACAGAAGGTCGGATTGGTCGCGGAGGGCAGCGTCCGCATCTCCGCGGCCCAGGCCGAGGGCTGTGCCCCGGTGGCGGAGGCGTTCTTGGCCGGCCGCGAGGCGGTGCGACCCGTGCGGGAGCCGAACACGATTGCCAAGTCGCTGGCCATCGGTAACCCGGCCGACGGCTACTACGTCATCCGTATCGTCAAGGACACGGGCGGGAGCATGACGATCAGCGGCGATGAGGACATCGCGGCGGCGATCAAGCTGCTGGCGGAGACGGAAGGCATCTTCACGGAAACGGCCGGCGGCGTTACGATCTCCAGTCTGAAGCAACTGGTAGCCAGCGGCGTGGTGCAGCCGGACGAGTGCGTGGTGGCCTACATTACGGGCAACGGTCTCAAGACGCTGGAGGCGGTCGCGCCGGTGGCCCGGCAGCCGGTCCACGTTGACGCGACGATCGGGTCGTTTGAAGGCACGCTCGGCCTCACGGCGCCGAGTACGCCGGCCGGCGCCGCGCCGGCGCTGGTAGAGTGAGCCGGTCGAGCGACGACGGAAACCTCGCAACGAAGGAGCAGCTTGATGGCAGTGACGGTGCGGATACCTACTCCCCTGCGACAGTTGGCGGGAGGCGCCGCCGCGGTGACGGCCGAGGGCGCGACGGTGGGCGGGGTGCTCGACGATATGGAGCGCCAGCATCCGGGGTTCAAGGAACGCCTGTTCGACGAGCAGGGCACGCTGCGCCGGTTCGTCAATATCTACGTCGGGGGTGAGGACATCCGCTTCCTCGACGACCTCGACACCGCCCTAGAAGCCGGTCAGGAAGTGTCGATCGTCCCCGCCGTCGCTGGTGGGTGATCGCTTGGCCCCCACCCTACGCCCTCCCCCGTTGCGACGGGAGAGGGAACGCGCCGTCCCCCTGCGGAGTGGGGGGGTCATAGGGGGGTCACTCGCAGACCAATGCCGGCGATCAAGGACATCGTGCCGGACAGCGCGGAGGCCGGGGTGGGTCTGGCACTCCAGGACGACTGCGGCCGGTACTTGTTTCTGCTGGCCGGCACGCGCTTTCGCTGCCCGCCGGGCGAACTGTTCTACGCCGGCATTGGCGGACACCGCGAACTAGGCGAGTCGTGGCCGGCCTGTGCCCACCGGGAAGCCAAAGAAGAGATCGGCGCCGACATCACCCTTCGCTCGGCAGCGCAGACCTGGCATCTCCCGCACCGTAGTCCGCCGGTACGGCTCGCGTTGTGCGACTGCCCGCGCCCGCTGGCCGTGTACGAGATGGAGCATCCGCCGGGCACCCCGCGAGCCGGCGGCATCTACTACCTGGTGATCTACTCAGCCCGGATGCAAGGTCAGCCGCGTGCGCTGGCGCCGGAGGAGGTGCAGGGGGTGATCGCCTTGACGGCCGCGCAAGTGGTCCGGGGCGAGCAGCGCCGGATGCCCCTTGCCACGCTGCTCGCTGAAGGCGCTACTATCGTCGCCGGTGGCGAGTCCGTCGGCCGGCAGGTGCGCCTGTATCCCATCGGCACGGCAAAGGCGTTGGTGCTGGTACTCCAGGCAGCGGCCGGCTCCCGTCTATAACTATGGTGTAGACCGGGGATACTCCTACGGCGCCGGATTACAGCTTCCGTTCACCTGACTACTAGCCACTAGCCACCGGTCACTGGCCAGCGGTATGATGTGGGTGTCTCGCTCGGCACGGCCGGCGGTGCCGTACATGGCGGCAAGAGGGGGTAGCTGATGTTTACCCGGAGACTCACGGAGGACCAACGGCAGCAATGGGAGCGCGATGGCTACTTTGTGCTGCCGGACGCGCTGACACCCCACGAGGTGGCCAGTCTCACGCAGGCGCTGGATCAGCTCTATCAACAGCACGTCGTGGACAACCCGGAGGCGGACGCGGCGAAAGGGATGGATCGTCGTAACGTGATGGAAGACGATGATACCTTCGTCGAGCTGATGGACCATCCCGGCATCTTGGGAGTGGTGGTGGACCTGCTCGGACCCTACATTCAGCTGAGTATGTCCGAGGCCGTTATCCGCCTGCCCGACCCCGAATTCAAGGGCTACATCCACACCGACGGCGGACAGGCCCTCCAGCATATCCGGCTCAGTGACACCAGCTGGCCGCTCCAGCTGAAGATCCAATACTTCCTGACCGATGTGCTGGAGCCGAACGGCGGCAACTTTACGCTGGTACCGGGGAGCCATCGGCAGGCGTTCCCGGAGGAAGGGCTACCCGATGGGCCGGAATCACCCGGCACCGTGCAGCTCTCCGTCAAAGCCGGTGACGCGGCGATCTTCACCCACTCCATCTGGCACGGCCCGGCGCGGAACCTGTCGGGCAAGGCCCGCAAGACGCTGATTTACTGCTACAGCCAGCAGTGCTTTCGCCCCTTCGACTACGAGCGGCCCTCACCAGCGCTGTTGGCACGCTGCACACCGCGCCAGCGGCGGTTGCTAGGCGACCTCGGCGCGGACTGGCGTCCGGGCGCCTATTTCTACTCACCGGCGGATCAGGTCGAGGTGCTGACGGGCGCAGCGACCCCGGCCGAGAGCTGAACGGCAGCCGCGTGCAGTGCGCCGGAGCGTAGGAGCACGGCATGGATTCGGCCCTAGCAGCAATCTCCGAATACCTCCAACTGGAGGCACTGGGGCGGCTGCTGCTCGCCGTGGTCCTCGCCGGAGTGCTCGGCTCCGAGCGGGAGATTGCCGGACAGGCCGCCGGGCTGCGTACCCATGTGCTCGTGTCCCTGGGCGCCGCCTGCTTTACGCTCGTATCGCTCTTCGGCTTCATCGGTTACGGCACGGTGCAAGACCCGGGCCGGGTCGCCGCGCAGATCGTGACCGGGGTGGGGTTTCTCGGTGCCGGAGCCATCTGGCGCTCCGGCGTCAGCGTGCGTGGCCTTACAACGGCCGCCAGTATTTGGATGGCAGCGGCCGTGGGCATGATGGCCGGGAGCGGTCTCTACGTCTTGGCAGTAGGCGCGACGGCATTGGCTTGGCTGGTGCTGTACGCTGTCAAACGGTTTGAGCGACGCCTAGTGACCAAGGACGGACAGGATTAGAACGAACGCCGGTCCGTCTCCCGTCGTCTCAGGAGGTGGATTCCAGCGACCATGACCACCAGCGGCACTCCTCAGCCGACTCTCGATAGAAAGGAACGGTAAGCGAGATGTCTATGCGGAGGCTCACCGAATCGGAGCGGCGCCAGTGGGGGCGCGACGGCTACCTAGTCGTGAAGGGAGCACTTACACCGGATGAGGTAGAACGATGTATCCAAGCGGTGGACGATCTCTACGCCCGATACGTGGGGCCGATTAACGACGGCAGCCCCCAGCGCGGGATGGGTCGCCGGAACATCTACGCGGAGAACGATGTCTTCATTGACATGATAGACCATCCGGGCACCTTTGGCCTGGTGCTGGACCTGATGGGTTCGTACATCGGGTGCAGCGTCGCGCAAGCCACCATGCGAGCGCTTGATCCGAGCTACAAGGGCTACATTCACCCGGACGGTGGCGAGGCGCTGGAGCAGATTCGCGTCACGGAGTCGAGTCTGCCGCTGCAAGTCAAGATTCAGTACTTCCTGACGCCGCTCCCGGAGCCGAACATGGGCAACTTCATCGTCTTTCCGGGCAGTCACCTGCGGCCCTGGCCGGAGGAGCGGCTGCCCGCCGGGACGGATACGCCGGGCGGCGTGCCGCTGTGTGTCGAGGCCGGCGACGCCGTCATCTTTCCGCACGCCCTCTGGCACGGCCCGGGACCGAACCTGTCCGACCGAATCCGCAAGACGCTGATCTACCGCTATAGCCAGCTATTCATGCAGCCGTGGGATTTCGACCAGGCGGCGCCGGAGCTTCTGGCGCGGTGTACACCGCGCCAACGGCGGCTCTTGGGAGACGTAGGCGACTGGCGCCCCGGCACCTACTATCGCAACCCCAGCCCCGCCGACCAGGCTGCGCTCATGGAAGGAACGGCCGCAGCGGGGTCGTAGGGGGCTGGCCTCCCTATGGTCCCCCCGCTGCGGCGGGGGGACGTGGATTCCCGCGCCAGCGGGAATGACAAGCGCAGCGTGCTGCGCGCCTACGACACCGCCTGCTGCGTGCGCGTCCACTCGTCGAGGAGGGCGAGGTAGTAGGCCACGCCAACGGGGAGCGCGGCTTCATCGAGCTGGAAGCGAGCGCTGTGGCCGGTGGGGCGCTCTTCGAGCGGGGTGCTCGGCACGCCGACGCCCAAGGTAGCAAAGCAGCCGGGGCGCTGCTCCAGAAAATACGCAAAGTCCTCGGCACCCAGCACCGGCTCCGCCGTGACGACCTGCGTCGCGCCGAACGCGCGGGTCGCTGCCCGCTCGGCCAAGGCAGTCATCGCCGCATCGTTCACCAGCACCGGGTAGCCCCAGGCGTAGTCGAGGGTAGCCTCAGCACCGAAACCGCCGGCCACGCCCTGCGCCAGCGTCTCGATCCGCTCCGGCATGGCGGCACGTAGCTCCGGTGCAAGGGTGCGGACGGTACCGGTCATCACCACCTCGTCGGGAATGATGTTGTCCTTGGTCCCGCCGTGGATGGTGGCGACGGTGACGACGGCGGCGTTGGTTGGCGGCGCTTGTCGGCTGACGACCGTTTGCAGGGCGGTGACAACGTGCGCCGCGACGACGACCGGGTCAACGGTACGGTGGGGCCAGGCGGCATGGCCGCCACGACCGCGGATGGTCAGCGTAAAGTCATCGGCCGCGGCGCTGCGGGCGCCCGCGGCCAGCCCGATCGTGCCAGTGTCCAGCAGGGGCGACTGGTGGAGACCAAAGACCGCTGCCACCGGCGGGCTATCGAGCACTCCGGCCTCGATCATGCCCAACGCACCGCCCGGCTCCTGCTCCTCGGCCGGCTGAAACAGCAGCACGACCGGTCCGCCTGAGCCACGGGGGTGGTCGCGCTCGACTTGGCGGAGCGCGGCGGCAGTAGCGAGCAAGATGGCGGTGTGGGCATCGTGGCCGCAGGCGTGCATCACCCCCGGACGCTGTGACCGCCAGGGTAAGTCGGTCGCCTCCTCCAGCGGCAGCGCATCCATATCGGCCCGCAGCGCGACGGCCGGGCCGGGCCGATCTGCACCGAGCACCGCGACAACGCCGTGCTCACCGGGTCGGCCGACGCCAATGCGTGGCTCTAGGTCGAGCGACCGGAGCCGGTCGGCGACGTAGCGGGCGGTCTCGACTTCCTGGTAACTCAGCTCCGGGTGCCGATGCAGCCAACGGTAGGCTTCGCTCGCGTAGCCGGCCTGAGCGTCGGCCAACGCTCGGATCGTATCAACGTCCATCATCTCGTCCCCGCAAGAAATCCACGCCGCACCGCTGGCTCCATGATACGCCATAGAGAGCACAGAGTAGCGAGAGCCAGTATTGTACACCTAACCATCGGCCTCTTCCCCCCAGGGAGGAGGAGGCATGGCGGCCCCCTCTAGCCCCTTCCCTTCAGGGAGGAGGTTGGGGGTAGGTGCGGGCTGGATGCGGGCGCGATCAATCGCGCCCCTACCGCCGGCGGCGGCTGCGCCGGCGTGGACCGGTAACGCGCACCGCCCGCGAGGTGGGCCGGCCACGCGGCGCAGGGGCGGCGGCGCCGTTCGGCTCGGCAGCGGCAGTCGGGACGGCTGTCGCGGCAATCGGGCCACTGCCGTCACCCAACGTTGCCCGCAGCTCGTAGACCTGATCGCGCAGCAGCGCCGCCTGCTCGAAGTCGAGCTGTCGTGCGGCCTCCTTCATCTGCTTTTCGAGGTCCTTGATGAGCCGGGCCACTTCCTTCTTCGGCAGCTCCTCGTCGGCCTTGTAGGCGGGAACGGCTTCCGCAACCTGCTTCAGCCGCTCCGATACGCCGCGGATCGCCTTCTGAATGCCGACCGGGGTGATGCCACGCTGTTCGTTGTAGCGAGCTTGGACGCGCCGGCGGCGGGCCGTCTCATCAATGGCCCGGCGCATCGAGCCGGTGATCCGATCCGCATACATGATGACCCGGCCCTCGACATGGCGAGCGGACCGGCCAATCGTCTGGATGAGCGAGGTTTCCGAGCGCAGATAGCCCTCTTTATCGGCATCGAGAATGGCTACCAGCGAGACCTCGGGCAGATCGAGACCTTCCCGCAGGAGGTTGATCCCGACCACGACATCGTAGACACCCAAGCGCAGGTCGCGGAGAATCTCGACCCGCTCCAGGGTGTCAATCTCCGAGTGAAGATAGTGGACCTTAATCCCCATCTCCGCCAGATAGTCGGCGAGGTCCTCGGCCATGCGCTTGGTGAGCGTCGTGACCAGCGTGCGCTCGCCGCGCTGCACCCGCTCGTTGATCTGGTAGAGCAGGTCGTCAATCTGGCCGGCGGTCGGCTTGACCTCGACGATGGGGTCCACCAACCCGGTCGGTCGGACGAGCTGCTCGACGATCTGGGTGCAATGCTCGTACTCGTAGGGGCCGGGTGTCGCGGAGACAAAGACCGCCTGACGGATATGCTGCTCGAACTCGCCGAACATGAGCGGGCGGTTATCGAGCGCAGACGGGAGGCGGAAGCCGTATTCGACCAGCGTATCCTTGCGCGACTTGTCGCCGAAGTACATACCCCGCGCTTGCGGCAGCGCGACATGCGACTCGTCCACGAACAGGATGAAATCGTCGGGTAGATAGTCGAGCAATGTCCACGGCTGCTCGCCGGCGGCGCGGTTGCTCAGGTGGCGTGAGTAGTTCTCGATACCCTGGCAGTGGCCGGTCTCGCGCAGCATCTCCAAGTCGAAAAGCGTGCGCTGCTCAATCCGCTGGGCCTCCAACAGCCGCTCCTGTGCCCGCAGCTCGACTAGGCGCTCTTGTAGCTCCTCCTCGATGGTGACGACGGCCCGCTCCAGTTTCTCGGCCGGGGTAACGAAGTGTCCGGCCGGGTAGATGTCCACCTGCTCGCGCGCCGCCAGCACCTCGCCGGTGAGCGGGTCCACCTCGACGATCCGCTCGATCTCATCGCCGAAGAACTCCACCCGCACGGCGAAGTCGTCGTAGGCCGGGAAGATTTCCAGCACCTCGCCGCGCACGCGGAAGGTGCCCCGTCGGAAGTCCATGTCGTTGCGGTCATACTGAACATCGGCGAGGTGGCGGAGCACCCGGTCGCGGCGTGTTACCTGACCGCGTTGCAGCTTCACGACCGAGAAACCGTAGTCCTCCGGGGCACCGATGCCGTAAATGCACGAGATCGAGGCCACGATCAGCACGTCGCGGCGCGCCAACAGCGAGCGCGTCGTCGAGAGCCGGAGCTTCTCGATCTCCTCATTGACCGAGGAATCCTTCTCGATATAGGTATCGCTGCGTGGGATGTAGGCTTCCGGCTGGTAGTAGTCGTAGTAGCTGACGAAATACTCCACGGCGTTGCGAGGGAAGAACTCCTTGAACTCATCAAAGAGCTGTGCCGCGAGCGTCTTGTTGGGCGCCAGCACCAGCGTCGGGCGCTGCACCTCGGCAACAACACTGGCCATCGTGAACGTCTTACCGGAGCCGGTCACGCCGAGCAGCGCCTGTAACCGCTGACCGTCGTGCAAACCCTGACACAGCTTGGCGATGGCCTCCGGCTGATCGCCGGTGGCCTGGAAGTCGGAGACTAGCTGAAACGGGGGCATCGGAGCATGTCCTTCTCGTGCGGTGCCAACGCGGCGGCGGTGAGGGCATCCAGGCCCCCACCCTGACCCTCCCCCGTTGTGACAGGGGAGGGAACACATCGTCTCCCGGCTCCGCAGCGGGGGGCCATAGGGGTGCGAGGCGCGGCAGCCGGGAACCGCACCTACGAGATTCTAGTCTCCTCACCTGCCGCCGGCAATAGCAAGCTCGAAACAGCACACCGGGGGATGCCGGCTGGTACGGAGCACCGGGCAGGTAAGCGCATCATGGCGGCATAGCGACGCCAAGCTCGGCGGCCACTTGACACAGCGCCGCCCAGGTCTTGTCGGGGATGGGGATGCCGTCGCGGAGGCGCTGCTCGCGGCTGCGGTGCTCGGTCTCGCCGGAGATGAGCACCTCGTCAAAGCCCTCGGCCGGCGGCGTGGCCTTTATCCGGTCAAAGGCTTTGTCCACGGTCCGCTCGACCGCCTCGCTCGGGCCAAAGAGGCCCACATCTACGGCCAAGATGAACACGCCGGTAGCACCCTCATCGGTAGCATACCGGTCGGCGTGGGTGAGCAAGCCACCGAACAGGCCGACCACGAGCGCCAGGCCGTAGCCCTTGTGCCCGCCGAACGTAAGCATACTGCCGCCCTGCCGCAGCACAACCGGGTCGGTGGTCGGCCGGCCATCGGGGCCCAAGGCGGCACCCTCGGGTAGCGATTCACCCTTGGCCAGGGCCACCTCCACCTTGCCCCCGGCAATCACCGACGTGGCAAAGTCGAGTAGGAAGGGTGGGCGCGGGCCGGCCGGGAACCCCCATGCCATCGGGCTGGTGCTCAGTGCGCCCTGGCGCCCGCCGTAGGGCGCGACGCTGCCCCCGGTGCGGTTGAGGTTGCCGGAGGTGATGAAGCTGGCGATGCCCTGCGCGGCGGCGCGGGTGGGATACTCGCCCAGCCGCCCGATGTGGTTGCACTGCACAATCCCGACAACCGTCACGCCGACCTCTTTGGCCTTGCGGATGGCAACGTCCATGGCGTACTTGGCGGCAACCTGCCCGAAACTCCAGTTGCCGGAAACGAGCGCCGCCGTCGGCCGCTCCTGCACGATGGTTGGGCGGGCCGCCGGAACGATCTGACCATCACGCACGCCGCCGACGTAGCCGGGAATATGCTGTACCCCGTGCGAGTCATGACCGGCGAGGTTGGCATTGACGAGGTGCTCGACGACCGTCGAGGCTTGCTCCGGCGGGGTTCCGGCCGCCTCGAAGAGCTGTTGGGCGAGGGTGCGGAGGGAGTCGGCAGCGATCGTTGGCATGGTTGATTCTCCTGGCCCCCTCCCTAGCCCTCCCCCGTCCTGACGGGGGAGGGGATAGACTGTGCCGACTCCCTGGCCCTCGGCCATTGCGACGGGGGAGTGAGCCGGCCCCTGCGCGTGAATGCTGTTCGGCGGCCGCTGCTCCCTGGCTGTGCCGAGACACCCGGCCGGGCACAATCCCGTCCCCCTGCCGCAGCGGGGAAACCATAGGGGGCCAGCCCTAGTCATCAGATGGTACCAGGCCAGGCCGTGTATGATGAGGGGCGGTGCGTTCTGGCAGCGCCAGAGCTGTGGCGCGAGATCACAGGAGTAACCGGATGGCCGCCCGCCCTCGTGACTGGCTCAAGCAGGCCGAGCGCGACCTCACCCATGCCCGGCACTCCCTGGCGGCCGAAACCTAAGAGTGGGCCTGCTTCGCCTGTCAGCAAGCAGCGGAAAAGGCGGCGCAGGCAGTCTATCAGCACCTGGGTCTGAAGGCCTGGGGCCACGCGGCGTCAGCACTCCTTGAAGCATTACCGGCAGCGGCAGCGGTGCCGCCGGACTTGATTGACGCCGCCCGTGAGCTAGACCGACACTACATCCCGGCCCGCTATCCGAACGTGTATCCCCAAGGGGCACCTTACGAGTTCTACGCGCGGGCTGACGCGGAGCGAGCAATTCACCATGCAGAGCGGCTCATCCGGCACTGTGCGGCTCTTCTTCAACTCAATGATTCTCGAAGCTGTTGAACGGTGTACCCAACTTCAGATGAGCGTAAACCTCGAAAATCGTCTGCTCAATGGGGTCCTGAATCTCCACGACGCGAATTCCCATTCTCCTAACGCGCCGTTTGGCCTCAGAAAAAAGGGAGGCGAACTCGGGCTCTTCTGCCAAATCCTTTCTGGGTCTGGGGGCACAATAGGGGTGTGTTTTCCGGAATTTTTTCTTGGCAACGTTGAACGCGAAATGTGCATTCCCTGGTCCGCCGGAGGCTCGTCCATGCTGGAGAAGCCTGGCTCTGAGGTGATCTGACCGGCCTACGTACAGCGGCTCGCCAGCCTCATAGAAAACGTAGATGCCCTTGGCAGGAAGAATTGGGGGAAGCCTCCCTCTCCCATCTCTCGTAATGACTTGGCAATCGTTAAGCTCTTGCAGATACTTATGCATCTTGGCTATCACGTCTTCGAACCGGCGGTATGTCATTGGTATATGCTCCGCGGCTCCTGGCAGACCGCTCACGTCGGTAGCAACGCGGGCGGACAATCACAAAACATCTAGGCTCTGTATCATACTATTTGGGGAGGCGACCGATGACGGTTTCTCAGCAAGCGTGCTACCGCGTAGGGGTTATCGGCTGCGGACGCAAGGGCACGCAGTACGCCAGATCGTATGCGCTGCACCCGGCGACGGCGGTCGTGGCGGCCGCCGATCCTGACCCGGACAACCTCGCCCTGTTCTGCGAGCGTTTCCAGGTCCCCGGCTACCGCAACTACGAGGAGCTGCTGGCGAACGAGCAACTCGATATTGCCGCGCCAATACTGCCGGTCAGCGAGAACCCCACCGTCGTGCTCGGCTGCGCGCGCGCGGAGGTGAAAGCCATCTCCTGCGAGAAGCCGATGAGCGCCGGTCTGGCCGACGCGGACCGAATGGTTGAGGCGTGCGCGGCGCGGGGGATCAAGCTCGGCGTCGGTGACTTGGATCGCAACCTGCCCCACTACCAGCAGGCGGCCGCCCTGCTGGCATCGGGGGAGCTAGGCGAGGTGGTGAGTATCAGCGTCCTCGACGGCAGCGGCCACGAGATGTCAGGGGGCGGCATCCAACGCTTTAGCCTGATGCGCCTGTTTGCCGGCGATGCCGACGTGGAATGGGTGACCGGGTGGGTGGACGATGACCCGTGGAGCGACGACGACCAGGGCGGCAGCGGCTACGTGCGTTTCGTGAACGGGATCGAGGGGGTTATCCATCGCCGGGCCAGCGTGCGGCCGGGCTACGAGGTGCTGTGCAGCCGCGGCTTATTCGTCAGTGATAACAACTACGTGCAGGCCTGGAAGCTCGCGCCGGGCACCGCGCGGCCGACGGCGGATGCGTTGCGGCCCATCGAGGGCGTGCTCCCGCAGACTCACGTGTATCGTGGGGAGGCAACGCACGATGCCGAGGGCTGGCGCATCATGCCGCGCCAGGACGCAACCGTGCAGTCCATGGTAGACGCGCTCGACCAAGACATCGAGCCGCGCTCCAACGGGGAGAACGGACGGCAGGCGCTGGAGATGGCCATCGCGTTGCGCGAATCACACCGGCGCGGGCATACCCCGGTATACCTGCCGCTGGAAGACTGCAGCCTGAAGATGATCCCCAAACCGGGGCGGTGGGGAAACAAGAAGACGGTGTACGGTGGAGCGTGGTACGCCGAGCAGATCGGCAGCGGCGCCGTGCGGCGGTAGGCGTGGCCCCCTCCCGCGCCCTCCCCCGTTGCGACGGGGGAGGGAACACATTGTCCCCCTGTCAGGGGGGCATCGCGGGGCCGGTCACGATGAACGCCGCCAGAGGCTCGTGACTAGCTGCCACTCCGCACGGTCGAGGGGGCGCTGCGCCAGCCAAACGATAGCGTAGACCGACAGCGCCGCGGCGGCTACGGCGAGGGAGGGACTGTCGAGCCGGCTGAGGAGCAACGCGACGGCAGCGCTGGCCAGCCCACCGATCAGCGGAGCGCGCGCCTCCCGCCAGAAGGGGAGCGTCCCCAGGCTGCGCCGCACGATCACCGCAAACGGCACGAACAGCACGACCTCGGACGCGACGGTGGTCCAGGCGGCGGCTACTAGCCCGTAGTGCGGTATGAGCAGGAGGTTGGCGACCACGTTGAAGGCCGTGGCCAGGAAGAAACCGCCGGTAATCCAGCGCTGCCGACCAATCGCGATGAGGACGTACTGTGTGAGGCCGTTCCAAAAGCTGCCCGGCACATACCAGACGAGGATTTGCAGAGCGATGGCCGATTCGGGGAGGAAGCGAGCGCCCCAGAGCAAGCGCGTGACGTCGTAGGCCAGCACCGTGATGCCGAGCGCAATCGGCACCGCTACGCCCAGCAGCAGCTTGACAGCCAGCCGATAGACCCCCAGAAAGGTGGCATCGCCCGGCGTAGCGCGCCGCGACAGGACGGGGAAGAGGGCGAGCACGAAGCGCGAGGGCAGGAGGCCTATAGCGTCAATAATCCGAAACGCATTGCCGTAGTGCCCGACGGCGCTCACGCCACGGAACGCGCTCAGAACCTGAATGTCGCTACGGAAGAAGATGGTGTTCAGCAGGTTATTGAGCATCAGCGGCCACGCCTCGCTTAGCTGGGCACGCAGGGCGCGGAGCGTCAGGGCAATGCGCGGCGTGAAGTAGCGCCGTCGGACAAGCCATAGGAAGACCACTGCGGTCAGGAGGCTGACGGCGAGCGAGACGCCGCCCAGGCCGATGATGCCCCAGCCGACCGCCAACACCGCAAAGCCGAGGGCTGCCGTGAGCACCCCGCCCACCAGTTGGACCGCCGCCGGGGTGGTCATGCGCTCGTGGCCGGCAAAGACGGCGCTCAAGGCGCCGGCAATGGCCGCCGGGAACAGCCCGGCGGCCAGCAGCACCACGGTAATGAGGATGGTGCGGTCACCGTAGAGCACGGCGACGAGCGCCGCGGCGGGCGCACAGGCGACAGCGAGTACCAGGCGCAAGCCGACCGTCGCCGCGGTGCGCTGGGCCGCCGCCGGGCGGTCACGGGCCACGTCGCGCGTGAGGAGGGTGCCCAAGCCGAAGTCGGCGATGTCGGAGGCGAACTTCCAGACGTTCTGCGCGACATTGTACGCCCCGACGCCGGCAGGGCCGAGCACCCGCGCGGCGTAGATGGCCAGCAGCAGGCCCAGCCCACGCTCGACCACGGTCGCCGCCAGCGGCGCGGCGGTGTTGCGTGCCACCCGACGCGCCAAGCCGGCATCGTCTGCGCTGGCGCCGGCCGGTAGCGCCGGGTCGTGGTCCGGCTCACTCACGGTAGTTGATCCGCTTGGCCGGCATCACGTATTGCCATCCGATTGTGTATACCTCTGCTTGTGCCGACCCGGCGCGTTATCCCTGGCGGTCACTGGCTCCAGGACGGACGACTAGCGGGCAGCGTAAGCAGTGTACCGCACAACCCGTAGCTTCCTTCACAACGACCGCTGCCGGGTGACTCCCTTGTGCAGGCGGACACCTATCGAGTAACATAGGTATGAAGGCGTTACCGTTAGTGCTGCTCCGGCAAGGCTCTCCAGCCGGTGGGTTCTTAGACGCGCGCTGGTTCACCCGGTCCCTGTGACCATCTCTGACGATCATCCTCTGCGTCATGCGCGTCGAGGCACCACGTCCCCCAGCCCCCCGCCGCTGCGCGGGCAAGGAGCGCCATGTCCCCGACCTTCGCTCAACTAGGCGTCCCCGAAACCATTTGTAACGCCCTAAAGCGTCGAGGCTTCACCAAGACCTTCGAGATTCAGGCGGCTACGGTAGTTGACGCCTTGGCCGGCCGCGATATCTGCGGCCGTGCCCCTAGTGGATCAGGCAAGACGCTCGCCTTTGGGGTCCCGCTCGTCGCCAGCGTCGGTCGTGCTGAACCCAGGCGGCCATGCGCGCTCGTACTGGCGCCAACACGGGAGCTTGCCGAACAGATCAACATCGTGCTTCGCTCTTTCGCCGGCGCGGTCCGCATCGGAGTCGTCTATGGCGGGCTTGGCTACGCCACCCAAATCAAGGCCCTCCGGCGGGGTGTTGACATCCTGGTCGCCTGTCCCGGACGGCTGGAGGATCTTATCGCCCAAGGCGCCGTGAGCCTCTCCGCAGTTGACCGGGTCGTGCTCGACGAGGCCGACCGAATGGCCGACATGGGCTTCATGCCCGCCGTTCGCCGGCTGCTCGACCAGACGGTACGCAAGCGCCAGACCGTGTTGTTCTCCGCGACCCTCGACGGCGACGTGGCCAAGCTCACCCGCGACTACCAACAGAATCCCGTCCGTCACGAGGTCGGAGCGGAGACCCCGGATATCACCGCGGCCCATCACGTGTTCTGGAACATAGCTACGGTCGACCGCCCGGGGATCACCGCAGAGGCCGTAAGTGCAGTGTGGCCGGCCATCGTTTTCTGTCGGACCCGACACCGGTCCGACCGGCTTGCCAGGCAACTCGGCAAGGCCGGCATCCAGGCAGCAACGATCCACGGTGGTCGCCGGCAGAGCCAGCGCACCCGAGCGCTCGCCGACTTCGCCAGTGGTCGGGTGCAAGCCTTAGTTGCGACCGATGTAGCCGCCCGCGGCATCCACGTTGACGGCGTAGCGTCAGTGTTCCACTATGACTCGCCTGAGGACCTCAAGACCTACGTTCACCGCTCCGGGCGCACCGCTCGGGGCGGCCACGGCGGAGTGGTCGTCTCCCTCGTCCAGCCTGACCAGGTGAAGGGCCTGCGCCGACTACAGCGCCAGATCGGCCTCAACGAACCGTTCACGACTCCCGACGCCAACGCGTTGCGGGATCTCTCCCGCGCCCCCGCCCCGACCAATCCAGCCGCAACCGTCGAGGCGCACGAGATCGGGCTTCATGCATCTCGGCACACATCCCGCGCGGCCCCGAAGACCCACCAAAATCACAGCGGCCGCGCCACATCAGGCCGGCACAAGGGTCGCCCGAAGAAGGGCAGAAACCGTCAGAAAGCGAGCCAGGCACATGACGGTGGCCGGTCATGGGGACGGAACAAGAAGACCTACCGGCCCTCACGCACGGGCCGTAGTACGCCGAACCCCAGGGCCAGTCGGACGCATCAGCTATCCCGCGCTGCCGGATAGCTCGGCGGTCTTGACGACCGCTGCCATTGGTTCCCACGCCCTTCTCCTTCGGTGCTGACGATCATGCTGTTCGGCAGTTGAGGAGGCCATGACCTGCCGGCTGCCGGGACAGTCCCTCCTCGACTGATTGACCGCGGTGTACATGGCTGCCCAATGCGGGCACACCATTCCTTCCCCCGACCAAGGCCTCCGCACCGGGGCCTTTAACGATTCCGGTAGGGTTCATATAGCCCTTTGCCGGGGTGCTAGGGAGAGTAACGTGCTCGCCAAGCAGGGCAACAGGCGCTAGAATGTGCGTTCAAGTAGTGCCGCAGCACTGAGAACGGCGATGGTAAGAAAGCCACCGGCAGCGCAAATGCCTCTGTTGCAGCTGTTGACTCCGGTTGCCCTGCAACGGATGCGCGCCCCGCGGTTTCGGGCGACGGTCGCAGCCGCACAAGCCAACCCCGACGATCTCACCCCGGAAGTACGGGAGGTTCTGGCACGCGAGATCGCGATTCGGGAAGCGCGGGCCTACCGTCGCCGGCGGCGGGTACCCCGCGCGTAGGTGGCGGATTCCGGCCCCCCCATGGCCCCCCGCTCCGCAGGGGGACGTGGATTCCCGCGGGCGCGGGAATGACCGGAGAACGGGAACGGCGCCTAGCGGTAGTGCTGGCCGGCGAATAGGGCTGTCGGGTCGAGCGGCTCGCGGATCAGCGTCACCGTGCCGTCCGTCTCCAGCAGATACTCGGCCGGCCACGCATGGCTGAGGAAGGCCAGTGACGACATCGTGAGTCCATAGGCGCCGGCCTTGTGCAAGGCAAGCATGTCGCCCACGTGCAGGGGGGGGAGCAGCGCAGCGCGGGCAATGACGTCAATCGAGGTGCAGAGCGGTCCGCCGATGGCGTAGGGACGGGGTGAGCCGTGGCGGTCCTCAGCAGGCACGCCTGTGCCGGACCCCGATCCGGTAGCGGGGAGCAGCAACGTCACCGGATGGTCCTGCCGGACGGCAACCGGGCGCCGGAAGTGATTCGTGCCCCCGTCCACCAGGGCGTAGTCCGTGCCCCGCGAGTGCTTCACGTCGAGCACGCGCACGACGTATGTGCCGGCTTCACCGACCAAGTAGCGCCCTAGCTCCAGGGCGATCTCCTTGTCGCCAAAGCCAAAGGCGGCGACCAGGTCTCGCAGGCTGGACGTATAGTGGGCCAGATCGAGGTCCCGGCCTGGAAACGCTTGGTAATCCACGCCGAGACCGCCACCGAGGTCCACGACCGGAAAATACCGCCGGTAGTCTTGCTCCAGCCGCTGCACGAGGTCGAAGACGTGGCGCGTATACTCCACGAGCAGCGACGATTCCAGCACGCCGGTAGCAGCGAAGACGTGGACGCCCTGCACGTCGAGGTGCCGGAGCTTGAGAAGCTGCGGGAGCACCTCGTCAAGCTGCTCCTCGTCAACACCGAACTTCTGGGCACCGCCGCCGAGCTGGACCGCCGCGTCGGCATCGTGAACCTCAAAGCCAGCGTTGACACGCAGCAAGATCGGCTGGCGTCGGCGTGGGGAGACTGCTTGTTGTGCTCCGGCAGCGACAATGGCGTCGAGGCGTTGGGCCTCGCCCAGCGACTCGACGTTGATCGTGCGGAGGCCGTACCGCACCGAGGCGGCTAGCTCGTCGTCCGTCTTGGCCGGCCCCGTAAACAGCACCCGGTCGCCGGAGATACCGAGGCGTTCGGCGACGGCCAGTTCACCGGCCGAGGCGATCTCCATACCGGCACCGAGCGCGGTTAGCTCCTGCACCAGCCGCAGCGACGGGTTGGCCTTGATCGCATAGTAGACCCGCACTTGGGGCGGGAGCGCCGTCGTCAACTCGCGGTAACGACGCTGTATGGTGGCGAGATCGTAGATGTAGAAGGGGGTGCGGTCCGCGAGCGCGGCGAGAGTCTCCTGTGGCACCAAGCGCCCGACAAACAACTCGACGGAGTGGTGCGTGGTGCGTGGTGCGTGGTGCGTAGCGGAAGCTGTCATGGTGGTGAGTGACCAGGATGAGGTCGGAGAGATGCACCGTTACACAAGACGCGGTGCGTACACATGGCTTGCTGTCGTCCCTCGGAAACGTTGCATGGAGCAACCGTATACGGCTCCGTATTCGCCTGTCAACCGCGCTCAATGTCATGCCGAGCCGTCGGCCGGTTCAGGGCGGCGGACTACAGCGAGCAGGTGATTGGACACTCCGACGATACTCGGATGGTCGCAGGTGGCCAGCAGCTGTTTGCGCCAGGTCGGCCAGCGCTCCGGGTCTGCCATTAGCGCGTTGAGATGCTCTTCCTGTAGATGCGCTCCTAGACCGTTGCAGCCATATAACCGCACCGGTTCGAGGTCCGCCGCAGCCAACAACGAAACGAATTCCTCCGGGAGAAAGTAGTACGTCAGCGCGCCGCCAGGGCCGATGGAAGCGATACCCGTCTCCGGCAGATGCGGAAAGTACTGCGTGTAGCAGCTCGGCCACTGCACGGTCGAGCGGTAAGCACCCAGACGGTTCATCACCGCGATGAACAGCAAGGCGCCCGGCTGCGCTACCCGCCGCAGCTCGGCCAGGGCCTGTCGGCGTGGTGCAGCCTCGATGACGTGAGAGAGCACACCACCCAGACAAAGCACGGCGTCGAACTGCCCGTTTCCGAACCGGGAGAGGTCGGTAATCGAGCCTTCGACCACTGCCGGCACCCGCTCGCGGACCGCCGGGCCGGCCTCGGCAATGCGCTGGCGAGCCAAAGCCAGCAGCGCCGGGCTGAGGTCGAACAGGGACATCGTGTACCCCTGCGCGGCCAGCGCCAGGGTGTAGCGGCCGGGCCCGCCGCCGGCATCCAAAACATGGCAATGACGATCTGGTATCACGGCCGGCAGATGCCGTTGCAGCGCGTACATCGTGACGAGGTGCTCCAGCCGGTACTGCGCCCCGGACTCGAGGCGGCGCCACTCCCACTCGGGATCATGGTCGTAAGCAGCGCGGACCTGCGCCAACGTGTCTTTCATCCAGAAGTCTGCTCCACAGAGGAATGAGTTGCCTGAAAGATGGTATGTGGGTTGTCTAGGCTGCTGCTGTCAGTCTGCCGTATTCGCACTGCCTAGGATTTCTTCGGTATCTGGAATCAGACCGAGTTGTTGCCACGTATCTGCCTGGTCCCAGAATGCACTGACCTCGATTATGCGGCCCTCCCGCAACCGATAGATGCCGATCGCTCTTTCAACGATGGTTTTTCCGGTGGCTGACACGCCAAGGAACTCTTCCCCATGCGTAAACTGACGCTCCCAGTAGATCATCACCCGGTCGCCCTCAGCTAACATGTCCAGGATCGTCACCGTATAGTCGGGGAACTCCTCGACGCGGTTGCGGATGCTCTGGGCGTATTCCTGACGGGTGACGATCTCTGGCGCTTGCTCGCTCTCGGTACGTAAGAGGCCGTGCTTGGAGACCGTTTCGGCCACCACCCGATCAAGGATGGCGAAGTTGCGCTTATTCAATTCATCCACGTAGCGGCGGATAGTCGCCCGGTTCTCATGTTCTACAGTCATAGCTCTTTCTCCTGCCGGATGAATGAAAGAGTCGGGAAGGCACCGGCCTGCGCCCTACACTGCCCTCTTCTGGCAGTTGCGACGTGAGCGCCGTGCGCCTGGCATAGTAGACGGTCATCTTGCACCGTCGGCCGCTCGGACAGACAGAATGATGAACAGTGCCATCGAGAAGTTAGCACCCTATGCCTTCACTGCCCTCCGGCAGCGCAAGGAGGCGCTGCAAGCGCAGGGCACCGAACTGCTTGATTTCGGGGTCGGCGATCCCCAGGACCCCACGCCCGCGTTCATTCGCCAAGCACTGACTGATGCGCTAACACCGGAGTCGCGCTATCCCACCTCCGCCGGTCTCCCGGAGCTTCGCCAAGCTATAGCCGGTTGGTTCGGTCGCCGGTTCGGTGTGACGCTTGATCCCGATGTACACATCCTGCCGGCGAACGGCTCGAAGGAGGCCCTATTCAACCTGAGCCTGGCGCTGCTCGATGATCCGCGCCGCGGTCCGCAGGCCGTCGGCGTGCCGGAGTTGGCGTATCAAGTCTACGCCGACAGCGCCCGGCTCCACCATACCGAGGTCATTCCCCTGCCCCTCGACGGCGACTGGCTGCCCGATCTCAACGCGCTGACACCCGACGTGCTCGGTCGTCTGCGCCTGCTCTGGCTGAACTACCCCAATAATCCCACGGGCGCCGTGGCACCACCATCCTATTACCGCGAGGTGTTGGCGCTGGCCGAGCGCTGGGACTTCTACGTGGCTTCCGACGAGGCGTACAGCGAGCTATGGTACGACAGTCCCCCATCGAGCCTGCTGCAAACGGGGCTGGAGCGGGCCATCGTCATCAACACGCTCTCCAAACGCAGCAACATGACCGCCTATCGCAGCGGCGTGATCGCTGGCGACGCGCAGGTGCTTGCCACTCTCCGCAACGTGCGCCCGCGGATGGGGGTCGCGACTCCGGAGTTCATCCAGCACGCGGCGCGGGCTGCCTGGGAGGACGAGGGACACGTGACAGCCCAGCGCCAGCGCTACGCCGAGCGGCGGCAGCTGTTCACCGAGGTCCTGGCCCGAAAGGGGCTGGTCGTAGACGCGAGCGAGGCGACGTTCTACCTGTGGGTGCGCGTGCCGGAGTGGGTGGCGGGACGTTCGTCGCGGCAGTTCGCCGAGTGGCTGCTGGAGCGCGGGATTGTCGTGCTCCCCGGCGAGTTCTTGGGAGCGCGTGGCGCCGGGCACGTCCGGCTGGCGCTGGTACCGCCGTTGGAGACCTGCCAACGGGCAGTTGAGATTCTCGATAGCGTGCTCTGAGCGCGGCGGAGGCGCACACAACGAAAAGGAGTGGATTGATGGATCGAGAGAAGATGCAGGCGCTGGTCGAGGCCGCGGCCAGCGGCGAGCGCTCGACGGATGATGCCGCGGTCGGCGCGGCCGTCGCAGCGACGATTGCGGCACTGGACGACGGCAGCCTGCGGGTAGCGGAGCAAAGCGGACCGGGCGAATGGCGGGTCAACGCCTGGACCAAACAAGCCATCCTGCTCTACTTCGGCCTGCAAGACATGGTGATCCACGAGGTCGGACCGTTCCAATTCCACGACAAGGTGCCGCTCAAGCGCAACTTGGACGCCGCCGGCGTGCGAGTCGTCCCGCCCGGCACGGCCCGGTACGGCTCGTTCTTGGAGCCGGGGGTCATTCTCATGCCCGGTTATGTCAACATCGGCGGCTGGGTTGGCGCCGGGACGATGGTGGACACCTGGGCAACGGTCGGCTCCTGTGCCCAAATCGGTCGCGACGTGCATCTCGCAGGTGGCGTGGGTATCGGCGGCGTGCTGGAGCCGCCCCAAGCCCAGCCGGTCATCGTCGAGGACAATGCCTTCATCGGGAGCCGGTGCATCATTGTCGAGGGCGCAGTGGTCGAGGCAGAGGCCGTACTGGGTGCTGGGGTGATGATTACGGCGAGCAGCAGGATCGTTGATGTGCGGGAAGGCGCCGATGGCCGGGTGTACCGTGGCCGGGTGCCGGCGCGGGCGGTCGTCGTGGACGGCGTGTATCCGCGTCAGTTCCCCGGCGGCGCTGCCTACATCCGCTGCGCCTATATCATCGGCACGCGCAGCGAGCGGCACGACAAGAATCTCTCGCTCGAACAGGCGCTCCGCGACTACGACGTCACGGTCTAACCGGCTGCGAGGAGGCCGGTTCGGCCAGCCACACAGAATCCTCTCCTGGCCCCTACCCTCGCCCTCCCCCGTTGCGACGGGGGAGGGAACTGACCGTCCCCCTGCCGCAGCGGGGGGGCCATAGGGGGCCGGGGCCGGACAGCCACATGTAGCCCTTGACAGGCGAGCAGGAATACGGTATCGCCTACGGCTATGGAATTACTTACCTTCAAAATAATCGCCGCCGCCGCGATGATCGCCATGGCCGTATTCGGCGGCGTGATACCCCTCTTTGCGGCCCGCATGGCGGGCAGCCAGCGTTTCTTTTCGCTAGGCAATGCTTTTACCGGCGGCATTTTCCTCGGTCTTGGATTCATCCACTTCCTGCCCGATGGAATCCACGAGCTTGAAGAGCTTGTGGACTATCCCCTAGCAGTGTTGATGGCGACGGTGGGGCTGGGCGTGCTCCTGTTGATTGACCGCGTCATTCTCGGTGACCGCTATGGCGAGGAGGACCTGGTTACACAGAATCCCCGGGCGTTCTACCCGTATTTGCTGCTGGCGCTCCTGTCGGTCCACTCCTTCATCGTCGGGGTTTCGCTCGGCCTTGAGCATCACGTGCTGGCCGCAATCGTCATTGTCGTGGGCGTGCTGGCTCACAAGGCATCGGAAACCTTTGCGCTGATGGTGAGCACGCATACGGCCGGGCTGGCAGCGAGAGCACAGAAAATCATCCTGGCGCTCTTTGCCGCGATGACTCCGGTCGGAGTAGCGGTCGGCTTGCTGGCTACCACTACCTTGAGCGAAAATGAAACCGCCACGGCCTGGTTTATCGGGATTTTCAACTCGTTCGCGGCCGGAACCTTTATCTACATGGCAATCGTCGAAATGATTGACGCGGAGCTAGCGCGGCGCGACGTGCGCGTCGCGAAGTTCGTGATGAGTGTCATCACCGGCGCCGATGACGTGCCGATGCCCACAAAGGACACGGACCGTTGGCTGAAGTTCCTGCTGATTATCGCGGGTGTCGCGCTGATCGCGGTGCTGGCACAATGGACACACGTCCCACATGCCCATTAGCGTATAGCGACAACACGCCGGCCTGAAAGCCTTGCAACCGTCTGCCGTGACTCCGAGGCAACTCCGTTGTCTGTAGATGCCATTATCCCGCCACGCTGATTGCGAGGACCGTCCCGCGGCCGAACTCGGTGACGATCAGCGAGCCGTCGGGGGCCACGGTCACGTCGGCGGGCAGGCGTAGCCCCGCGGCGAACTCCCGCACCTCGGCCCATCGGAACGCGCCGGCCGCAGTGCGGTGGAGTACCACGCGATGCACCTCGCCCGGCAGGAAGAGCACCACAAAGGCGTTGTCGCGGTAGGCCGCCGGGAACTGCTCGGCAGCATAGATCGTTATACCGGCCGGGGCGCGGTGTGGTGGCCAGATGGCGATGGGGGGGCGGGTTGCCGACGACGGCGGGGGGAAGCCGAACGCCTCCGGGTAGCCATAGTGCGCTCCCGGCGAGACGAGGTTCAGCTCATCCACCGGGGCGCCCAGTTGCGTCCACGTGCCGTCTCCGGCAAAGGCATCGGGACCGTTGTCGGTAACGAGTAGCTCGCCGCGTCCAGTGAACGCCAGCCCGAACGGATTGCGGAAGCCGCGGGCGAACACCTGCACGTTGCTGCCATCGGGGTCGGACACCAAGATGGTGCCGCCCAGCGGCTCGCGCTCCGGGCCGTGGTCCGAGGTGCCGCCCTGGCCCAGGTACAGCCGCCCGTCGGGACCGAAGGCCAGCTGCTGGTTGTGGTGCCATAGATAGTGGCCGGCGAGCAGGTCGCTCAGGATCGGCCGCGACTCGTCGGCAGCGCCGTCGCCGGTGGTGTCGCGCAACGCCACGACCGCACCGCGTTGGGCAGCGATAAAAGCGTGCGAGACGTACAACTCATCGCCGCGAAACGCCAGGCCGGTCACCAGCCCGAGGCCGGAGGCGAACACGCGGTGGTCGGCGGCTTGCCCTGTCGTGACAGCAAAGCTGAGGATTTCGCCGGCAAAGTCGTCCCCGGCGGCACCGGCCGAGCCGACAACGGTGTGGACGCCGACGTACAGCCGGCCATCCGGGCCAAAGCGCGCCACCGTGGGGCGCTGCAAGTCCGTGACCAAGCGCCGGACCCGGAAGCCCGGGGGCACCGTCACCCGCGACCGATCAACACCTGGCGCGGCCGTATCGGGCCGCACGAGCAGCGCCGCCAGTGCCCCGGCCACACCCAGCGCCACGAACACCGCGACCGTGAGGAGCAGCAGGGCCAGCCCCACCATCCGGTCTCGCCGGGCAATGCGAAAGAGCAGCCAAGTGAGGGCCAGGCCCAGCGCCACCCCTAGCAGCGTCGCGGCAGCACTCCCGGCGACGGCCAGGAGGTCGAGCGGTACAACTTGGCTCTCCGGCAGCGTGGCTTCCGGGACAAGCGCCCGTAGCAAGGTATTGATGAGCAGCGCCGGATAGGTAGTAGTCAGGAGAAGAAAGGCACCGGTACTCCCGGCGGCCACGACGGCGAGCGCGCCCGCCTGCCCCGGCGTCGTTTCCCTGCGGCGGAGCACCCGCACCGCTCCCACGAGGACACCGACACCGAAGGCACACAGCGCGATGGCGAGAGCCGGTGCTACGAGCATGAGCAGCATCGTACCATGTTGCTCCGGCCCCCCTGTGGCCCCCTGTCGGGACGGGGGAGGGCGAGGGAGGGGGCCAGCCCTCCTCACCGGCCCCCCTATAGGTCCCCCCGTCCCGACGGGGGGACGTGGTTCCGCCTCCCGCCGGCACCTAGGCGGCGGCCCGGTGGTGGCGGGTGGAGGCGGCGCGCCGCACGGGCGAACAGGCCGGGTGACCGGTGTGGACAGGGGTCGGCAACGGCGGCGGGTTGCACACGCGGCGGCCGAGGCGAGGGCTACCAGGATGATGGTCGGGAGCCGGGTAGGGGACGATCACCACGCATTGAGCGGGAACGGCCGGTGTGGCGTGCTCGATGTGGCGGAGGGCGGCGAACGCGACCAGACTCCAGCCGAGGAGGGCGCCAATGGCGACGACCGCGAGGGCGATGCCCTCCAGCGCAAAGCTCCCCAGCGGCGAGAACGGCATGTCGGCGCTGCCCCAGGTCAATGCCTGGCGGGCCAGGTAGGACACGCTCCACACGCCGAGCGTTAGGCCCAAGACGCGCGGCCAGCGCATCATTCGCGCCTTGGCAGTGGTAGAGGGTGCCGGTGCCATGGGACTGGCCGCCGACAGAGCCGTGCCGTTATCGCTATAGCGCACCGGGGACGGGGCTGCCCCACGCCGAACGCCCGCTGCTGCTGTCCACTTTCGCATCGTTGCCACTCCTAGAACTTGTGGTCTATCGAACTCTCGAACTATAGAACGCACGTTCTCTCAGTAGGTTGCGGCCGCGGCACGGGATATCGCCATGCACCGGCCAGGCACCGAGATGGACGGCGTGCTATGCTGGCCTCGCTCTGTAACGAACTACAGTCGGCAAGCAACCTCACGGAGACTAGGTGCTGTTGACATTTGAGCCAGCAGGCGGTGGTTGGAGATGGCCCCCCTGTGGTCCCTCGCCGTGCGGGGGGACGGGCGGGACGGTGGGAATGACCCGTGGGGGGAATGGCGGAGAAAGGTCAATAGCAGCCAGAGAACACGCTACGGGGAGAGCAAAGGATGAGCGATAACGGTGACTACAGAAGAGTGGATCCAAGCCGCCTGGAGCAACTGGTAACGAAGCTCTTCAGCGCAGCCGATGTAAGCGACGAGGACGCCCAGTTCATGGGGCACGTCCTCACCGACGCCGACCTGCGGGGGGTTCACACCCACGGGACCCGGTTTGCGCCGCGCTACGTCGAGGGTCTGCGCGCGGGCGGCACGAAGGCACGGCCGGACCGCCGGCTGGTGGTGGATACCGGCGCGGTCGGTCTGTACGACGGTGATGGCGGCCTGGGCCACGTTGCTGCCGCTCACGCGATGGAGATCGCCATTCGGAAAGCCAAGGAGCACGGGATGGGCAGCGTGAGTGTGCGGCGCAACGGACACTGCGGTGCCATCGCCTACTACGCGCAACAGGCGGTGGATGCCGGGTGTTTGGCGTTCGCCGCCACGACGGGTGGCACGGCTATCGCCCCGGTCGGCGGGATCGAGGCGCGCTGTGGTCTCAATCCGATCTCGTGGGCGGCGCCGACGCGCCGCGGCTGGGCGTTCAACCTCGATATGGCGCCATCGGTCGTGGCCGGCTCTAAGGTGGATATGGTCCGGCAGCGTGGCGAGCGTCTCCCGTGGGGGTGGGCCATTGACGTCAAGGGCGAGCCGACGGATGATCCGGTCGCGGCGCGGGAAGGGGGCACCTTGCTGCCCATCGGCGGCTATAAAGGCGTAGGGCTGTCTATTGCTGCCGAAATCCTGTGCGGTGTCTTCTCCGGGAGCAAGTTTGGGGAGACCGGGGGTGGCTCCGGGCACCTGTTCCAGGCGATTGACATCGAGCAACTGATGCCGCTCGACGAGTTCACCGAGCGGATGGAGCGGATGATCGAGTACGTGAAAAGCTCGGCGCTCGCGCCAGGATCAGCGGGCATCACATTGCCAGGCGAGCTGGAGTGGCAGAAGCGGCAGGAGTACACGGCCCACGGCATTCCCCTCGACCGACCAACACGGCACGGCCTGCGCGAGGCGGCCGACGAGGCCGGTGCTCCCTACGACATCGAGCTATAGTCGCGGCAGTGCAGCGTTGGCCCTCACTCACTCTACTGGCCCCCACTATGGTCCTCCCGCTTCGCGGGGGACGGGCGCAGCAGCGGTTGCAAGTGCCCCTACGGTCTCCGCGGATGCTCAGGGGAAGAAGGCACGGAGAAAGCGCCGGGCGCGCTCCATCCATGGCCCGTGGCGCCGGGTGACGTAGGGTCGCGAGGGGTGGTTGTGTTGACGGCTGCCCCAGACCAGTAGGCCCAGGCCGGTAGCGAACGTAGGGTTCATCAACCGCTCGCTCACTCCCTCGACCCGATGAGGCTGCCCTCTGCGTACCGGCATCTCCAGGATGTCCGTCGCCAACTCGCGGATGCCGCGTTGATCGGCGACCCCGCCGGTCAGGACGACACCGCTGCCGATGAGTCCCTGGCATCCGAGGTCACGTAGCTCGCGGGCCACGAGGCCCAGGATTTCTTCCATGCGTGCTTCGACGATCTCGGCGAGAAACTCCTGGGAAACCTGCTGCGGCCGGCTGGACTCGAAGCCAGGCGCCTTCACCGGCTCCAGTCCCGCTACCGCTTTCGGGAGGGTGTGGCCATAGATCAGCTTCAGGCGCTCGGCCACCCCGAACGGGACGTTGAGGCCGATAGCAATGTCGTTGGACACGTTCCGGCCGCCCAGCGGGAGCACCTTGGTGTGCCAGATGGTGCCATCGAGGTAAACCGCCAGGTCCGTCGTGCCCCCACCGATGTCCAGCACGACGACACCGAGCTGCCGTTCGGACTCGGTGGTAAGCGCTTCGCCGGAAGCCAACGGCTGCAACACCAACTGCTCCGTCTTGACGCCGGCCTTCTCTACACAGTGGATCAGGTTCTGCATGGAGCTGACGGCGCCGGTGACCACGTGTGCCTCGACTTCGAGCCGCTGGCCGGCCATGCCGCCGGGGTCCTGGATGCCGTCTACGCCGTCAATCCAGTACCGCCGCGGCTCCGCGTGAATGATCCGGCGTCCGGCCGGCACGGCCAACGCTTGGGCGGTGATGATGGCACGCTGCACGTCCTCGGCCTGCACCCAGGAGCTATTCCGATGGAGCGCCGTCACGCCGCGGCTGTTCTGCGACTCTATCTGCCCACCAGCGATACTGACGTAAGCGGATCGCACGTTGCGGTGGCACAACTGCTCCAACTCGGCAACGGCGGTGGCGATGCAATCGGTCGTGGCGGCCATATTGGCCACGGTGCCCCGCCGCATCCCGCGCGAGGGGCAGAGGCCGGCCCCGTGGACAACGACCGTGCCTGTCTCCGTGACCTCCCCGAGCAAGGCGCAGGCTTTTGTCGTCCCGACATCAACAGCCGCGATTAACTGCTGGCGAGGCACTCGGGTCCTCCGTAGAAGAGAGCGCAGGTAGCGATGTTACGACGCTGGCCGCAATCCTGCCACAGCAAGGAGATTAGGAGATTGGACGGCAGGAACTCCTCCGCAGCGGCACATACACGTCGGTGGTTCCTAGCTGGATGGCCGCCATTATACGGTGCCCTCCGGGTGAATACAATACCCTTGCCATGCCTCGCCGCTGCAAAGTGACCACTTCGCACAGGTGGCGGTGGCTGCGCTACGACGACACTCTTCCTGGCCGACCTGCGCTAGAATGCGCTCGTGCCAGCCTCCGATGGCCGGCGCGGGCGTCGAATCCCGGCCGCGTAGGCGCCGAATTTGCCTAGAACGCACAGGCGCCGGGGATACCATACGTGTGGTATGTGCCCGCCGCGCACCGCCGAACCGCCGCTAAACTTGCCGCCCGGAGACAAGTGATGACTGAACCGACGGCTGCACCCCCGATTCTCGCCTCGCTGGAGCATCATCCGCAGGGTTTCCTGAGCTGTGCCAAGAATGTGGGTATCCGCGATGACACCCTCGACTTCACGGTGGTCTTCTCCACGACCCCGGCGGCGGCCGCCGCCATGTTCACCCAGAGTCTGTTTGCCGGCGCGCCCATCATCGTGGGACGCGAGCACGTCGCCGACCACCGTCTCCAGGCGGTCGTCGTCAACAGCAAGAACGCCAATGTCGCTACCGGCGAGGCGGGCATTGCAGCGGCGCGCGAGACCTGTCGGCTCGTCGCCGATGAGCTCGGTATCCGGCCGGAGGCGGTCTTTCCGTCCTCAACCGGCGTCATCGGCTGGCAGCTTCCCATGGACAAGATCAAGGCCGGCATTCCCGGTCTGCGGGCAGAGTTGCGGACCGGCGATCTGGAGACGACGGCTCGCGCCATCATGACCACGGATATCCGGCCGAAGTACCGCTGCGCCCGCATCGGCGACGCCGTATTGGTCGGGATGTGCAAAGGCTCCGGGATGATCGCCCCTAACATGGCGACAATGCTGGCATTCTTCTACACCGACGCAGCCGTGGACGCAGCTGACCTCCAACGCCTGCTGCGGGAGGCCGTGGCCGTGTCCTTCAACATGGTGAGCGTGGATACCGACACGAGCACCAGCGATACCGCGTTGATCCTGGCGAATGGCCAAGCGGGCGCCGTGGACCCGGCGCAGTTCGGCGCCACGCTGCGGGCGATGGCCATCGAGCTGGCGCAGGAGATCGCCCGGGACGGCGAGGGCGCGAGCAAGCTCTTGGAAGTGACGGTCACGGGTGCCCGCGACGAGGCCCAAGCCCAGCGCATTGCTAAGGTCATCGCCGATTCGCCGCTCGTGAAGACGGCCGTGGCCGGCGCCGATCCCAACTGGGGTCGGGTGGCCATGGCCATCGGCAAATGTCACGAGGAGACCGACATTGACCCGGAGCGCGTGACGATTGCCTTTGGCGACCTCGCGCTTTATCAGGGACGACCGCTGGGCGACGAGCTACTCCCGCAGCTCGAACGCTACCTGCAGGGCACGGACGTCGCCATCCGCGTTGATCTGGGTATCGGCACCGGCACGGCCACTGCCTGGGGCTGCGACCTCACTGTCGGATACATCCACATCAACGCCGAATACACGACCTAGCCACGTTTCCCACCCGCTGCTACTCCTCCACCTCATCTTCATCATCTTCATCCACCTGCTGTCCCTTGAGGGCTTCCTCGAAAGTGCTCATCGCCTTGTCAATCGTCTCCGGCGGCACGCCGTTGAGATTGGTGTTCCCGGCCATGAAGCTGATGTTGGTTATCGGAGCAGTCTGGACACTATAGTTCCCACTGCGCCCGCCTGCGCCTGCCAGTCCGGTTTGTCCTTCCATGTAGGCGACAAGCTGACCGGCAGCCAGGAGCGCTTGTGAGACTTTCTGCTTGTCGTCCGCCTCCTCGATAGGATCGAGCGCGAGTGTCTCTACGTAAGGATCAGCGGTGATCCTGACCACGCTGGCTTGCAGACCATTCAGGCTCCGCACGGCCAGATCGCCGCTGCCTTCATGCAACTCCAGGTTGATACTGTTCTCCAGGTCTTCTTTCAGCGCGCGCGCCGGGGGGATGAGCCGGATCAGGGCGCGCAGGGTGCCGTCACCATCGGTCGTCATGTTGTCCTCCTGAGACTGGTCTATTCTCTCGGCGAGTTGGGCACCGTTACCGATCACGTCGTTTCCTCCTCTTCGTCGGCGATACCGAGCAGGGCGAGGCTCTCCGGCCTGACCAGCCGGCGCAGCGTGCGGCGCGCGTGGTGCAGGCGGGATTTGACCGTGCCGAGGTTGGTGTTCATCGCCTGGGCAATCTGCGTGTAGGTAAAGCTCTCCTCAGCATAGAGGATCACTGTCTGCCGCTGTACCTCAGGGAGCCGCTCCAGCATGGCCCGTACTTCCTCGAACAAGAGGTGCCATTGCACCACCTCGTCGGGTAGGGGACTGCGGTCCACGGCGAAGGAGCCGAAAGCGCCGGTGCTGCGGGCTAATCCATCGAGCGACACGAGCTTATAGCGCCCTTGACGCCGTAGCTCGTTGTAGCACCGATTGCGGACAATCCGAAAGAGGAAAGGACGTAGCTTCTCGACTGGATCAATGCGCTCCAAGTTCATATAGAGCGCCAGAAACACGTCCTGCACAATCTCGTCCTCGCCCTCGTTCTGCCCGATCAGCCGCCAGATGAACCGTCGCACTGTTGGCACTAGCTCTTCCTGTAGCCGCGCGAACGCCGCCGGCCCCGCGCTACGAGCCTGTCGGAGTAGCGACTGCTCGGCGCGGACACCCACCCATCACCTCCTCTCTACCCGTTAATACACAGCACGCCGGCAGACTGTTCAATCCTTCCACCGATAACGGGCTTGCTGCATGGAAAAGGGGCCGGGACTGGGACATGCTGGTGACTGCTAAGGCTCTGTGGCGGCCGCGGGACGATTGGTGCAGAGCGCCCGCGGTGCCAGCGCCGGCATGTAGGTGGCCATGAGCAAGGGCGGGCTGACTGGCTAACGTGCCACTCGACCACGCCTGGCGCTCGCCCTCAGTCTAGGCTGGCGTAGTGCTGGTTGCCTAGCTCCTGGGCCAAGCCTTTCAGTGTCAGCACCGTCAACGTGCTGCCGACCGTGTGCGCCGGGAGCTGCGCGTCGCGGATAATGTCGTCAATGTGGCAGGGAGTTCCTGGCGTGCGCTGGAGGGCTGCAAGGACCTGCGCTTCCTCATCATTGGCTGGCATGGCCATCGCCAGCTGACGCGCCGCCGGCGCCATGTGGAGGTTGAGTGCATCCAGGATGTCTTGCGCCGCGCTGACCAACCCGGCCCCTTCCTGAATGAGCTGGTGACAGCCCTGGCTCGCGGGTGAGGTGATCGGCCCCGGCACCGCAAACACGTCGCGCCCTTCGTCCGCTGCGGCGCGTGCCGTGATGAGTGCTCCCGAGGCTTCACCGGCCTCGACAACCACCGTCGCCAGCGCCAAGCCACTGATAATCCGGTTGCGGATCGGGAAGTGCTCGGCCACCGGCCCAACGCCGGGTGGGTACTCGCTCAGGAGCGCTCCCTGCGCGGCCACTTCCGCGGCGAGGGAGCGGTGCTCGGCCGGATAGATGGTGTCGAGGCCGTGACCGAGCACCGCCAATGTGCGCCCGCCGCGCTGGAGGGCCGCCCGGTGCGCGTGGCCGTCAATTCCCCGCGCCAAGCCGCTCACGATGGTCAGTCCGGCGCTGGCCAGCTCACCGGCCAGCCTCGTGGCAACGGTGCGACCGTAGGTCGTGCGGCGCCGGGTGCCGACGATGGCGATGGCGCTGCGATCCTGGTTGGTGATCTCGCCACGGACGTACAGCACCGGCGGCGGCGCCGCAATGGTACGCAGCAGCGGTGGGTAGCACTCATCGTCCATCCAGGTCAGCACCGTGATCGCCGCTGCCGCCAGCCGTTCGACTTCTCGGTCCGGGTCTATCTGCCCGCGTCCCTCGACGATAGCCGCCGCTGTCCGACGATCAATCCCGGCTTGGCCGAGCTGGGTCGGGGTAGCGTTCCAAGCTGCCTCGATAGAGCCGAAGTGATCGAGCAACTGTCGAAACCGCTTCGGGCCTACACCGGGTAGGCGATGGAGGGCCAGCCAAAAGCGCCGCTCGTCGTCGGATGCCGGAGGGTGTTTCATAGGCAGTAGTCTGTCATCGGCGGATCGTCAATGCGTCAGTCATGGTCGGTCTGTGTGTGCGTCGGCAGCGGGACCGCGAGCGCACTGCCGCTGCCAGCACACGCATCAGGCTTATAATAGCATATGTATCGCACACGAGCGGCAACGGGCGGCGGCGTAGCCTCGTATGTGGAGCGGTGTGGCCGTGGGACTAGGCCAAAGAGGGAGCGCGGCCCTAGAAGGACCGCGCGTAGTGGGTGTGGTGGCGGAAGGGGTGGGATTCGAACCCACGACAGGGTTTCCCCTGTAGCGGTTTAGCAAACCGCCGCACTAGGCCAACTATGCGACCCTTCCATAGGCTGCTGTTTGGAGAGCCGGCTTAGGCTTCCGGCGGAGGGAGAGGGATTCGAACCCCCGGGTCTTTCGACCAACGGTTTTCAAGACCGCCGCTTTCGGCCGCTCAGCCATCCCTCCTCTGACTGCCAGTGCTACACTACCCCTTCTATTGTACCACCGCCGCGCTGCCGGCGTCAGGTCACGCCGACGGATACCGGCCCGCCGGCCAGAGGCGCGGCAGCTCCAGCGTGAGTGGGGGCTGCGCGTCGGCAAAGAGCCGTGGTTGCACCGTTGCTCGCTCGTGCCAGCACTCGACGTATTCGCCGCGCTCCGGGGCCAGCACAAACTCCCAGAACGTCTGCTCGTGCGGATCGCCGACGGTCATCGGAAGAACCCTCCTCAGTGCAGACGGCGGGGCGTTACAGCGAGCGGACGAGCCCCGGCAACACCTCACCGGCAAAGAAGCCGCCAAGCCACCGAGCACCCAGAGTGTACCGTCGCGCACGGGCAGCAGCGGTAGCGATGATCCCACTGTTCCAGGCGCGTGAGGCTTCTGTATCCGGGAGGCCGGCCGCTGCGTTAACTACTGAGGTGTGTGGTGGGGCTGCGTAAGGAGCAAGGTTGACTACACAATCCCGACGGCTGCGGATCAGTATGGCGCTCGTGTTGCTCTGGTTAGGCCTCGTAGCGGTTGTGCCGCCAACGGTCGTGACGGCCTGCACGTATCTGGCGCCGGCGCTGGAGGCGGAGCACTTTCCGTTGGACACCGATCTGCTCGGCTCGCTCTGTGCTGACGATACCGAGCTGCCGGACGATGACGCTATTGCCGCGCTCCCGGCGCTCGCGGAGTTCGACGATCCCGAGTTCCCGTTCGACTTGGTGCTCCCCACCCTGGCGGACAATCCCCTGCCCAGACCAATACCGACGATGGTCGTCCACGAAGTGCATGATAGCGAGGTGTGCCCGTTGAATGGCATTCGTTATCCGCCGGCTTACCGGGTGGCTTGGGAGGCACGCCGCCCGCTGGGAGTGATGATCGAGAACCATCCCGATGCGCGACCGCAGTACGGGCTTGCCTCTGCGGACGTAGTCTATGAGGCAGTCGCTGAGGGTGGGATCACGCGCTTTCTGGCCGTGTTCTATTGCGACCGTGGCATGGAGGCGGTCCGCGCCGGGCCGGTCCGCAGCGCCCGGACGTATTTTCTCGATTGGCTCTCCGAGTATGGTCGCTACCCGCTCTACGCCCACGTCGGAGGCGCCTATTGCGATCAGCGGACAGGGATTGGGTGCCGCAACGGGGCCCGTGCAGATGCGCTGGGGCAGATCAGGCGCTATGGCTGGGCAGGCTACAACGACCTCGATGAGTTCCAGATTGGCGCGCCAGTGTATTGGCGCGACTCGAGTCGCAACGTCGCCCTCGAACATACGATGTTCACGGACACCCAGCAGCTCTGGGGTGTGGCGGCCCGCCGTGGCCTCACTGCCGTTGACGCGGAGGGGAAAAGCTGGACGCGGCAGTTTAGGGCCTGGCAGTTTGCGGATGCGGCGCAACGACCGCCGGCCGGCGCGACGCATACGGGGGTGCAAATCGTCTTTTGGCCTGGCGCGGCGGGATTTGAGGTGGAGTGGCGCTACGATCCGGCGACGGGACTGTATCGTCGGATCATGGGTGGGCTGCCCCACATGGACCCTGGGACCGGCCAGCAAATCACCGCCGCCACGATTCTGGTGCAATTCCAGGAGGAGTCTCCAGCGGACGACGGCTATCCGGGCAACGTGCGCCTGCTGTACGGCACGCTCGGTACCGGCCAAGCGAAGATCATTCAGAACGGCCAGGTCATCGAGGGGAACTGGCAGAAGACGGAACGCTGGTCACGCACCATGTTCCGTGATCGCTATGGCCGGGAGGTGCGCTTGCAGCCAGGCAAGATTTGGGTAGAAACGGTACCGCTCCACGGCAGCGTCACGGAGTCCTGACCGGAGTGCGGCGCTTACCCCTTCGTACCCGGCTTGGTCCGGCGGCGGAGGTAGGAGCCTGCGGGGTAGGGGCCAAGCCCTACCCGGTGAAACACGACGTCGGCGCGCCGCTAGCGCAGGAACTCCTGCGGATTGCGCGTGCTGCCGTCCGGCTCGCGCACCTCGAAGTGGAGGTGCGGTCCGCTGGTAATGCCGGTCATGCCGATTGCTCCCAACACCGTGCCCTGATCAATAATCTGGCCTTTCTGGACCGGTGGCGGGCTGTTGCGGTCATCCAGGTGCGCGTACAAGGTCACTTTGCCGTCGCCGTGCAACAGGGTGACGTACATGCCATACGACGCCCGGCGGTTGCCCGGCACGGCGTAGCCCACGTACAGGACGTGGCCGGTTGCGACCGCTCGGATCGGCGTCCGCAGGTTGGCGGCAATGTCAAGACCCGTGTGAAAACGCTGGGCAAACGTGCGCTGCCCGTAGACGGCGGTAAGCGGCCCGTTTACGGGCCAGATGAAGGGGCCGCTCGGCGGCAGCGTTATCTGGCGGTCGGCTTCACTCAAAGCCGCGGCCGCGCGGCGGCGGCGTTCTTCTTCTCGGCGCCGGACCGCTGCCAAGATTTCTTCCAGCCGGGGTAATTCGTCTTGCAGGTGCCGGATTTGCTCGGTTAACCGCTCGTCGTACTGATCCATTTCGGTCAGCTCTTGTTCCTTGTTTGCCTCCTCCGCCTCGATCTGCGCGACCAACTGCTGCTGCTGGGCACGTTTGATGTTCAGAATCCGCTTGACCTCTTCTGCCTCCACGCGCAGGGCCGTAGCCCGGGCTTTTTCATCGTCCAGCTCCTGCCGGACCCGTTCCGCCTGCTCCTGGCTACGCTGCAAGCCGGCGACCTGGCGGCTGTCTTCACGCGCGATGGCGGTGAAGCCGTTGAGCTGCTTCAAGAAATCGTGGATGTCGGTTGAGCCGAGGATCAGGACCAGCGGCGGTTTCTGCGTCCACTTGTAGATCACCCGCAGGCGCGCCCCATAGGCAGCAGCACGCCGGAATAGCTCCGCGCGTAGCCCTTCTTGTTGCGCTTCGAGGTCGCGGATATGCACCTCGATCTTATCCAACTCCGTCCTGATCGCTGCCAGACGCAACTCGGCCACGTTCAGCTCGCCCCGGACCCGCTGGAGGGCGGCACGCGCCGTCTCCCCTTCTCGTCGGAGCTGTTGAAGCTCCGCTTCCTTCTCCTTACGCTGCTGTTGAGTCTGCTCCTGTTGCTGAGTCAACTGCTGTATCCGGTTCTTGGCGTTCTCAATGGCCTGGATGGCGTCCTCGATAGGGTTCGCGGCAACAGGCGCAGCGGCCGGACCAATCAAGGCGGCAAGCAGCAGGAGCACGGCGGCGGCGCGCAGCGGCCACGACAGGCGGCGGCGCGTGGAGTATGACCGGGGCACGTTAGGCGGCAAAGCGACCTCCGCGCTGATCGCGCACAATGGATCCGTGCGACAACTCCACGACCCGCTGGCGCATCCGATCAACGACCTCGCGGTCGTGGGTCGCGATGAGGGTAGTCACGCCATGGTAGTGGTGGATGTCAGTGAGTACCTGGAGCACCTGCCACGCCATCGCCGGCGGCAGGTTGGCAGTCGGCTCGTCGGCCAGTAGCAGCTGTGGCTGCCGAACAATTGCCCGTGCAATGGCGGCCCGCTGGGCCTCGCCGCCCGAAAGCTCCCGCGGAAAACGCTTGGCATGATCGGCCAGCTGCACGACTTCAAGGGCCTCCCAGACGAACTCGCTGGCGCGTCCGTCTCCCGACACCTGAAGACTGAGCGCGACGTTCTCGTACACGGTTCTGTCCGCGAAGAGGCGGGTGTCTTGGAACACCACGCCGATGCGTTGGCGGAACCTGGAGACCTCCTGCTCGTCGAGGTCTTCCACGTCCTGACCGTTGACGAGAATACAACCGTCGCTCGGCGTCTCGGCGCGGTTCAAGAGGCGGAGCAAGGTCGTTTTGCCGGCGCCATTCGGGCCCACGAGAAAGACAAAGTCGTCGCGTGGCACCGTGAGGGTGACACCACGCAAGGCGACTGTGTCGTCGGCGTACCATTTCCACACGTTACGCAGTACGATCATGGTCTACACTTCCAAGAACCGGCGCACCGAGATGTAGCTCCCCGCAGCGCCGAGTGCAATGCCCACCACCATCGTCAGCAGGGCCAGTTTGGTGGCGAACTGTGGATCGCGCTCTACCGGTAAGAACGACAGGAGCGTCCAGAAGTTCTCCACGACCGGATCGTAGGCCGGGACGACGATCAACAGCGTCAGTAGTGCAGCCAGCAGCCCATAGAGCATCCCCTCGAAGACGAAGGGCCAGCGTACAAACCAGTCCGTTGCCCCCACCAACTTCATCACTTCGATTTCCTGACGGCGGGAATACACGGCGATGCGAATAGTGTTGACGACGATAAACAGGCTGACAATCGCCAGTCCTCCGGTCATCGCCACACCGGCGATGCGCGTGGCCGTAGTGAGACTCAGCAAACGTTCCACGATATCCTCTTGTAAAGTCACCTCTTCCAACACAGCGTCTTCCCGTGCCGATACGGAGTTTGCCCGTAGCAGCGAGACGATGGCGCTGAGGTTTTCGGGATCGCGGGCACGGATTTCCAGGGATGCCGGCAAGGGATTGTCCGCTACCATGTCCAGTAGCTCCGACCGGTCGGCGAAGTGCTCGCGTAGGCGGGCTAGGGCCTCATCTTTCGTCACATAGATCACTTCGAGCACGTCCGAGCGGTTCTGGAGTGTGCGTCGCAGGGCGAGGACCTCACCGGGGGGGGCATCTTCGCGGATGTACGCGATGACGTTGACGCGGTGCTCCAACGCTTCGAGCGCCACGTTCAGGTGCGTGACCAGCACGACAAAGATGTTGAGCATCAGGAGCATCAGCGCGGTCGTCAGCACCGTGGCGCCCGTCATAAAGCGATGACGCCAGAGGCCCAGGAGCGCGGCCACCACCGCGTAGTCGAACACCTCCCACGCTCGGCCGATCCAGTTCATGTGCTGATTCCGTTCACGTGCATCGGTCCGACCGACATGAGCGTCTGGGGAGGCACCCAGCCGTGGCTAGACGTAGCCGGCACGTTGCTCGTCACGGACGATCCGACCCGCTTCCAGGGCTACCACCCGACGCTGCATCGTGTCCACGAGGTCACGGTTGTGGGTGGCCATCAGCAGCGTCGTGCCCAATGCATTGATTTGTACTAACAACTGCACCGTTTCGGCGGCCGTGTCGGGATCGAGATTGCCGGTCGGTTCGTCGGCGACCAAGACCGGTGGCTTGTGGACGATGGCCCGCGCGATGGCCACGCGCTGCTGCTCGCCACCCGACAACTGATAGGGAAAGCGGTCCCGGTAGTCGTTCATCTTGACAAGCTCAAGCGTCTCCATGACCCGCTGGTCAATCTGCTTGCGCTTATACCCCGCCACGCGCAGGGCAAAGGCCACGTTTTCGAAGACGGTCATCTCCGGCAATAGGCGGAAATCCTGAAAGATCACGCTCACCTTCCGACGCAGATAGGGGACCGCCCCGTTGCGTAGGCGGGCAATATCCTGTCCCTCAACAAAAACGCGCCCGGAGGTCGGAAGTTCCTCGCGGATCAGGAGGCGAATGAAGGTGGATTTCCCGGCTCCCGACGGCCCGACAAGAAAGACAAAGTCCCGATCTGGGATCTCCAGACTCACATCGGTGAGTGCCGAAGCCCCATTGGCATAGACCTTGGACACGTGATGCAGGACGATCACGAGCTTGCACCGGTGAACTGTGCGATCAGGCCACCTCGGGCCGAGCTAATACCGGACGTTGCCGGTAACGTCTAGCCCGGCAGTATACCAGCGGCGGCCGCCAATCAGCAGTCGGCATAGCCCGCTGGGACGGGACGATAGGTCGGGTTGCTCACCGCGTGCCGGCGCCGAGCGCCACGCTGCGCTCGTAGGCCGCGATGACCCCGTGCGCCAGCGCCGCGCGGAGGCCGCCCGCTTCCATGGCCAGCAGGCCGGCCGCCGTGGTCCCGCCGGGGGTCGTCACCCGATTACGCAGCTCGGCCGGATGCTCCCCGGTCTCGCGCGCCAAGGCGGCCGCGCCGAGCACCGTCTGGACGACCAACTCATGCGCGGCCGGTCGTGCCAAGCCGAGCTGCACCGCCGCATCTATCAACGCCTCGATCACGAGGAAGACATAGCCCGGCCCACTGCCGTTGACGGCCGTAGCCATATCTACGTACCGGTCCCCGTCCACCTGAATTTCGCGCCCGATGACCCGGAAGATTGCCCCCACCGTGGCCAATTGCGTCGCGGAGACTGCCGATGTGGCGGTCCAGACGGTCATGGCCTCCCCGACCGCCGCCGGCGTGTTCGGCATCGCGCGAACCACCTGCTGATAATCGAGACCGGTCGTCAGGGCGGAGAGCGCCGTCCCGGCAACAATCGAGACGACCAGGGAGTCGGGGCCGAGATTGCCGCGCAGCGACGCCAGCACCGACTCGGTCTGCTGGGGCTTGATGGCCAGCAGCACGACAGCCGCGTCCGCGACCGCCGCGACGTTATCCGCGACTGCCCGGACCTGATATTGCCTGGTCAGCGTGTCGCGCCGCGCGGCGACCGGCTCGCCCACGGCTACGGCACTGGGGACCACCACGCCGGCAGCGAGCAGACGGGAGAGGATCGCCTCGCCCATGAAGCCACCGCCGATGAGCGCCAGTTTCCCGTCCACCTCAGCTCTACTCCTCGTAGGGTGCAACCATGCTGTGCCCCTCGCAGCGCGGCGGCCGGCTACACGGAGAGCGGGTTGAAGTTGGTGTCGCGGTCGTAGGTGTCCACTCCCTCCAGCCGCTTGAAGTAACTCACGGCCGCATAGGTCAGCGGGGTGGCCAGCGCCTCATACGCCGACTTGACCAGCCATGCGGTGACAATAGTCACGGCGAGGTCGCCTCCGGACATAATTCCACCAATAACTGGCAGTACGGCAAAGGCCAACGTGTAGAAGATGAGGCTATCCACGCCCTGGCCGACCACCGTGGAGGTGATCGTCCGCAGCCAGAGCCAGCGGCCGGCGGTGGCGACCTTGAGCTTGGCCAGGACATAGGAGTTCAAGAATTCGCCGAACAGGTACGCAATAAATGAAGAGATCAGCAGCCGCGGCGTGGCGCCGAGGATGGTTTCGTAGGCCGCCTGATTCTCCCAGAAGGAGGCCGATGGGAGGATTTGGCCCAACCAAATTGCAATGACTGCCAGTACGTTGCAGGCAAAGCCGAGCCAGATGACCCGCCGCGCGGCGGCATAGCCGTACACCTCGGTCAGAATGTCACCGAAGATGTAACTGATTGGGAAGAGGACGAACGACACGGAGATAGTCAGCCCGGCGAACCCGGCTATCTTCACGGCGATAATGTTGGAGACGACGAGCGTCGTCGCAAACACGGCAGCGATGACCAAAAACGGGGCAGAGTACCGCTGAGATAACTGTTCCATCGCGCTACACCTCGCTCCTCCGAGAGGACCACTACCCTCGCCGGGAGTCCGGCGTTTTGTGGCCGGTGCTCGCCCGGCGTGCCGTTAGCTCGGCAGTCAGGCGCTCGACGGCATCAAGATAGTAGATTGCTCGCGCGTGGCGCAACCCTTCGCGCCGAGCGGCATAGGCGCCGGCGGTATCTCCCGCTGCCGCGAGCCGTTCACCGATCTCGATCAACACGTCAACCGCGCGCCGCCGGTCGCGGGCCTGAATAAGCATCCGCACGGACTCCCGCCGCAGCGCCAGCCCTTGCGCCACCGGCCCCAGCCGGTCGGCAAGCGCGGCGGCCATCAGCACGACTTGGGCCGCCGGGAGGGCTTGGATGGTCTCGGCGCGCGCCCATGCTAACGCACGTTGCAGGAGCCGCTCTGCACCGGCGGCATCGTTGGCCTGATACGCCACGTGCCCGGCAACGAGGTCGGCGTGTGCCACCAGATCGTCGTACTCGTGCGCTTGGGCCAGTGTACGGCCGGCGGCGAGGGTGGCTCGTGCCGGGTCGAGCTCGCCTTGATGCGCCAAGACTTCAGCTAGTTGGAGATGCACCGAGACCCGGCTGCGTACATCGTCGCCCGGCTCATCCTGTGCCAGCGCCGCTTCTAGTGTCTCGCGTGCTGCCGCCCAGTTACCCAATTCCTGTAACCGCTCCGCCTCGGCCCGGCGGTCGGCCACCCCGGTGCGTAAGGACGCGGCCGGCTCCTCGGCGTCGGCCGCCGTATCCGGCCACAGACCGAAACGCCTCCGCAGGATGAGCACGATGAGATACCCCCCCAGAAAGCCGCCCAAGTGGGCCACTGAGTCCACCCTGGAGGGGCTGATGATGCCCATAAGTGCGCCTATGAAGTTGTAGATGACGTAGAACAGCAGCACGTAGAGCGCCGATATACCGATCTTGGGTAGCTCCGGGCGATTTTGCAGAAAGATCGAGCCGAGCCAGAGCAGCACGGTGAAGGGATGCAGAATCACCACGCGAACTTCGTTGAGTGGGAACAACACCAAGTACGCGCCGAGCACGCCGGAGATCGCCCCCGACGCCCCGATCCCCGGCACATCGGATGTGGAGCGCAGTGCCACCGAGGCCAGGCCAGCGAGGACACCGGTACCCAGATAGAAGAGCAGATACGGAATGTGCCCGAACTCATCCTCGATGTTGTCACCGAATACCCAGAGAAAGAGCATGTTGCCGCCGATATGGAGGATGTTGCCGTGGAGGAACATGTGGGTAATGAGCGTATGGGCGGCGAAAGGACCGTCGTGCAGCAATCGCGCCGGCACCAGTCCCCAAGTGCGGACGAGGGAATCCGAGCCGTCTGGTGCCGCCGCTTGCAGCACAAAGACTGCAATGCACGTCCCGATCAGCGCATAGTTGACAATCGGCCGGCGGCGGCCGATGTTTTCATCGCCAATCGGGAGCATCGTTCCTCCGCATCTGTGTGCGTCGCCTTGTAGTCCGTCAAGGTCGTGCCACTGAGGTCGTCTGGGCAGCGGCGGCCTCGATGATTTCGGCGAGCCAGGCGTTGAGGCTTTTACCTTCCGCCCTCGCTACGGCCGTGGCGGCCCGATGGACAGCCGGAGTGACCCGGAGGGGAATCTTCCCGGAGAACGGTCGGTCCGGTGACCGACCACGCTCGGCGCAGACGGCCAGATAGTCATCTACCGAGTAGCGGAACTCTCGATGCAGCTGTTCGACCGAGGTGCCCTCGAACGCGATCACATCGCGGGTGTCTACGACCTCGCCGTGAAGCACACCGGCCTCATCATCGAAGGTTACCGCTGCCCGGTAGCCCTTGTACTCCATCATGGCTCTATCCCAGCCTCCTTCAGAAACCGCCGCAGGGACTCTACTGCACCCTTCCGAATCTCCCGCTGGGGATGAGGGCGGTGCAAGTGCGCGGCCACGTCGTTCAACTCGATGTAGACCCTGGAGCCGGCACGCTCTTCAAGGTAGGCACCGCAGGCCAACAGCATAGACTCGACATCGTCCCAGCGGATACCGGCTGATGTGGGCCGCCGGTAGATTGCTGCCAACGTCCGGCGGTGCTTCCTCCTCATGCAGCGATGATATCATCATGTGATAGCGTATGCCAAGCACGGCTCCAGGCCGCACTGGCCCAGCGGCGCGCCGGAGATCGCGTATATGGCACCATCGTCGGCAGACACGCAGCTGGAGAGTAGGAACCGATGCCGCGCGAGCTAGTCACCGTTGCTCCCCGCACACCGGGCTTCCGCGAGTACGCCGATCCGCCGCTGGGGGATACGCAGATTCGCATCCGTACCGAGTTCGCCGCCCCCAAACACGGTACCGAGATGGTCAGCTACCGTGCCGGGCGCACCGACCGGCGCTATAACGCGGAGTGGGGCTGCTTTCTGCCCGTGCCGCCGTCACCGGGCGCGGAGCCGGCGTTTCGGCCGGCTCCCCTGGGCAATATGGCTATCGGTGTCGTGACGGAGGTGGGGACGGCCGTGACCGAGTTCAGCGTGGGTGAGCGGGTCTTTGGCCACCTGCCCATCCGCGAGACGCACACGGTCGAGGCCGGTCGCGTGGACCGGCTGCCGGCCGGCCTGACCCCGTCGGCGGCCGTCTGCCTCGATCCGCTGGTCATGGCCTTGCCAATGCGCGAGGGTAACGTCCGGCTGGGCGACCGCGTGGCGGTGTTCGGGCTGGGCGCTATCGGTCAAATGGCCGTGCAGCTGGCCCGCCTGGCCGGCGCCGATCAAGTGATCGCAGTGGACCCGATCAAGGCGCGGCGCGACCTCGCGCTGGCGCTCGGCGCCGACGCTGCCCTTGACCCACTGGCCGGCGACGTAGGACACGCCATCCGCGCATTGACCGTCCCGGCGAGCCGGCCGCACGAGCCAGCCGCGCCGTTTCCGCATGTCGTGGGTGGCTACACCGAGCGGCCGACTCAATGGGGACAACGCGGGGTGGATGTTGCGGTCGAGGTCAGCGGCAATCCCGCTGCGCTCCACGAGGCCATCCGCGCCACGCGCTTCGGCGGGACTATATGCGTGATCTCGTTCTACGGCCGCGACGCCAGCGGTGTCCACCTGGGCCACGAGTTCCACCTCAACCGGCTTACGCTGGTGTCGGTACGCGCCGAGAGCCTGCCAGCGCGCGACTATCCGGCCTGGGACCTGCACCGCCTCTCCGACCTAGGGCTACGCTGGCTCTGCACTGGTCGCGTGCGGACGGAGGGGATTGTCTCGCCGATTGTGCCCTTCGATGAGAGCACCGCCGCCTACGCCGCCATTGACCAACACCCTGAGCAGTCCATCAAGCTCGGCATCACCTTCCCCTAGCGCACCGCGCAGACTCGCCGCGCCGCGCGCAGCAGCATCGTAACGCAGTTGCTATCACTTTGCATTAATGCTTTCTGTACTGATATAGCCACCTTTGGGAGATATTTGGTACGCTATGGTGTAGGAAGAGAGCTATTAGCCCAGTGCAAGAGCATAGTGCAGCGGCGGATAGCAGTCGTGTCATGCCGCGCCCGCGGTATGCCTTGATCTCCGTGGCCGCGGCCCTGGCGACGATAGGCCTGAAGCTCGCGGCCGTCCGGCTCACGGGTTCGGTGGGGCTGCTATCCGACGCCGGTGAATCGCTCGTCAATCTCGCCACGGCGCTGATGGCGCTGTTCGCGCTGTGGTATGCGGCGCATCCACCCGACCGCGACCACACGTATGGCCATAGCAAGATCGAGTACTTTGCCAGCGGTATTGAAGGAGTGCTGATCCTGCTCGCGGGCGGTGGCATCCTCGTTGCGGCCGTCTCTCGTCTCCTCCACCCTGCCCCGCTGACGGCACTTGGCACCGGCCTGGCGCTCTCGCTCGGTGCGGCGGCCATTAACTTGGCCGTGTCACAAGTGCTGCGGCGCGTTGCCCGCCGGAGCCGCTCAATCACGCTGGAGGCGGAGGCCCAGCATCTGTTGACCGACGTCTGGACGACCGTGGGGGTGGTTGCCGGGCTGGGGCTGGGGCTCCTGACCGGTTTCACGTGGCTGGACCCACTCTTGGCCTTGGCCGTCGGCCTGCACATTTTGCGTACCGGGGGGCGCTTACTCTGGCGCTCTTTCCAGGGGTTGATGGACACGGCCTTGTCCCCGTCGGATACGGCGGTGATCGCCCAAGCGATTGAGGATTGTCTGGAGCCGGGGATGACCTTCCACGAGCTACGCACGCGGCGCAGCGGCGCATGCCAGTTCGCGGATGTCCACATCTTGGTTCCTGGCGAGCACAGCGTCCGCGAGGCGCATCGGCGTGCCACCGACATCGAGCAGGCCGTCCGCGCAGCGTTGCCGGCTACGGAGATGGTGGTGCATGTGGAGCCGTTGGAAGGTCACCGCGCGGCCTCCGCTCCCACCACGGCAACAGTCTCGCCCCGGGGCGAGACCTGACAAGGTACCGGGCTCAGGCGCCCACTCCACCGCCGCCGCCTCGTCGCCTGCCGGTTGGCCGCCCCCAGCTCCACGAGGACGGTCTATACTCTTGGCAGGTCAGGTGCTTCTGCCGAACGCTCTGAGTTGAGGGATTGCCATGGTTGAGACAGTTGCCGCTGCACCGGCGCCTCCCGCCCCGGCGGAGGCTATTGTTCCCCCGCGGGCGCAGACACCAGAGGAGCTGTACGAGGCGCTGGATGAGGAGACCAGAGCCGAGCTTATTGATGGGGAGATCATCACTATGCCCCCGGCCACCATCCGGCACAGCCGAACGTCCGACATGATCTTGACCCTGACGAGGCTCTTCGTTGAAGCGCAGGGTCTCGGCGAAGTATTCAGCAATGCCGGTATGCATCTCGGCGAGCAACGGTACGTGCCCGATGTCGCATTCGTAGCCAGTTCGCACGCCGAGCGTCTGCAAGGGACGCATATTGCCGGGGCCGCCGATCTGGTCGTGGAAGTGCTTTCGCCGAGCACGGCCGGCCGCGACTGGGGCAGCAAGATGCGCGACTACGAGCAATACGGTGTGCCGGAGTATTGGCTGCTCAATCCGGTCGTGGAGCAGATCAACGTGTACGTCCTGGATGCGGCGGGGAAGTATCAGCCGCTGGCCCCGGACACCGCAGGTCGCTACCACTCCCAGGTCTTGCCCGGCTTCTTTGTCGAGCGTGGGTGGTTGTGGCCGGGGGCCGGCGCGGCTGCCGATACGCTGGGGGCACTCCGCACACTTGCGCTGCTGTAGGTTGGCAGGTGGTGAGGGCAGCCAGCGCATGTGCAGCCATGAATCAATCTACGCGCATTCTCGTGATCGAAGACGACCCGGCGGTAGCCACGAGCTTGCAAGATGGGCTGGAGCAGGAAGGCTACGAGGTTGTCTGGCGCTCCTCCGGCACGGATGGTATCGCCTACGCGCAAAGCGGCCGGGTGCAGCTCATCATCCTCGACGTGCGTCTGCCCGACGGTTCGGGATTCGACTTCTGCCGGCAACTCCGCGAGCTTAAGCTGCGCCAGCCGATTCTGATGTTGACCGTCCGGCGGGACGAGACGGCAAAGGTGCTCGGGCTAGAGATGGGCGCCGATGACTATGTCACGAAACCGTACAGCCTGAGCGAACTGCTTTCGCGGGTACGGGCGCTGCTGCGCCGCGCGTATGGCGAGCTATCCGTCGCCGGTGCCGAGGTGCTCTACGCCGGTGATCTCATGATTGATCGCAGTCGGGCGCAGGTGTGGCGTGGACAGCACTTGGTCAACCTGACGCCTACCGAGTTCCGGCTATTGGTATATCTGGCGCAGCACCCCGGCCAAGCGCTCAGTCGCGCGCAAATCTTGGATGCGGTCTGGGGGTACGGCGCCGAGGTCGAGAGCCAGCGCACCGTCAACGTCCACGTGCGCCGGTTGCGGGAGAAGGTCGAGCGTGATCCCAGCCATCCGGCACTCATCCTCACCGTACCCGGCACCGGCTACCGGCTGGTTGGCTAGTCCGCCGCCGTCATTCCCGCGTGCGGGAGTCCAGGCCCGTCTCCCGCTGTGAGAGGCCCGGAGGAAACTAAGGAAAACGTCATGGTACCCAGTTCCATACGCTGGCGTTTGCCACTCACCTATGCCGGTATCGCGCTGCTCACCGCGTTGGCACTTGGCGGTGTGCTCCTGGTCATCCTGCGAGACTCGTATCGCCGCCAGGAGGTGCGCTATCTCGTCGCCAACGCCCAGGCGATGTACGACTATGCCCCCCTCCTGCTGACGACAGCGCCATCGGCCGAGGCGCTGGACAGTCGGCTCAAGAGCTTGTCCTTCTTGTCGCAGACCAGGGTGCGGTTGCTGAACCGCGAGAGTGAGGTACTGGGTGACTCCGGAGCGCCGGAAACGGTGCGGGCGTTGGCAAGCATTTCCCTGGCGCTTGCGCCCGGTGGGCTGTCGGAGGTCTTTACTCAGGCGGTGGAGGATGCCAGAGAGCAGCGCACATTCCGCACGGAGATTGCTGTCGCCGGCTCTGGGCTAACCAGCGTGCGCGAAGAGGTAAGGATCGCGCGGCAGGTCATCGTTCTCGGCGTAGACGCCGAATCTCGCGCGGCGGTGGCACGCGGCGGCGCCCAAGTACTGGAGCCTGGCCTGTTGGATGCCGGCGCCAGTCTCGCTACCCGGCTCGGCTTCGGTTTCATGTCGGATACGCCGTTGGGTACCACGCGCTCTACCCTGGTGCTCCGTCAGCCCATTTACGATCCCCAAGGGGAACTGCGCGGCTTCCTTGAGCTATCGGAGGGTCCGGATATTGGCCGGGAGGTCCTCACCGGTGTTGCTTGGGTCTGGGCGGTAGCCAGCGCCGTAGCGGTAGTGCTGGCCGCGGCAGTCGGTTGGCTCATCAGCCGCCGTCTGACCAGGCCACTGCTCGATCTCACGCGGGTTACGCAGCGGATGGCGAGCGGTGATCTCGGTACGCGCGCCGACGTGAGCCGCCGGGATGAGGTGGGGCAGCTCGCCGCCGCTTTCAACGAGATGGCCCAGCGCGTCGAAAGCACGGTCCTGACCTTGCGTCGCTTTGTTGCCGATGCTGCCCATGAGCTACACACGCCGTTGACCGCCCTCCAGACCAACCTTGAGTTGTTGAAGCAGGAAACGACCCGGCAACGTCGCGAGACGCTGACGGCGCGTGCTCGGTCGCAGGTCAGCCGCCTGGAGACCTTGACGACCGGTCTCTTGGATCTCTCTAGTATCGAGGCTGGCGCTGCCGAGGGCGCGGGCGCCTCGGTTGATGCGGTGGCCCTGATCCGCGAGGTGGCCGAGCTATATGCCTCGCAAGCGGAGCAAGCCGGCCTCGACTTCACGCTGGCGGCACCGCCGCAGCCGGTGGCGGTGTGCGGCGAGGCCGGACAGCTCCGGCAAGCGGTGGGCAACCTGCTGGACAACGCTATCAAGTTCACTCCGACCGGCGGAACAGTGCAGGTTGCGCTGCAACAGGAAGGAGGATGGATCACGTTCGTCGTCACGGACGACGGCAGTGGCATTCCGGAGCCTGACCTACCCCACCTGTTCAGCCGCTTCTACCGCGGTCGTAACGCCACGGCGCAGCCGGGCAACGGCCTGGGGCTGGCGATTGTGCGGGCCATCGCCGAGGCCCACGGTGGCACCGTCGGGGCCGAGAACACCCGGCCCGGCGCCCGGTTCACGCTCCGTCTGCCGCAGGCGACCGGCGCCGTATAGGTGTGTGGGCGCTTATTGGCGCGTGCCGACCGGCAGGCCCATACGCCGGCGGCCGCGGCGCCAGCGCGCGGGAGCGGCGGGATTTTCGAGCCGCACGGCGCAGACCTTGTATTCGGGAATCTTCGACTGGGGATCGAAGACGGCGTTGGTGAGGAAGTTGGCCGCCGACTCTTGCAGCTTGACAAAGGGAATAAAGACTTCACCGCGATGCATGGTCTCGCTGATGAGCGCCTTGCCATCCAGCTCACCGCGCCGCGAGACGACGCGCACATCGTCGCCGTCGCTCAGACCGGCGGCTTTGGCGTCCTCCGGGTTGATCGCCACCTCCAGGTAGGGTGCCCGCGCCAGCAGCCCCTCGGCCCGGCGGGTCATCGTACCGCCGTGCCAGTGATAGAGAACCCGTCCGGTGTTGAGGATGAGCGGGAACCGCCGCGAGGGTAGCTCGGCTGCCGGCGGGCCTTGGATCACGGACACGAACTTGGCTTTGCCCACCGGGAAGGAGTCCGTGTAGAGCTGTGTCGTGCCGGGGTGGTCGGGTGTTGGGCACGGCCATTGGATGCCGCCATCGCGGTCCAACCGCTCATGCGACAGCCCGCCCAAGAACGGTGTAAGCGCGACCAGCTCTTCGAAGATAGCGGCCGGACCGGTGTATTTGAACTGCCCCGGGTCCATGCCCAGCCGCCGCGCCAGACGTTTGCCGATCTCGCAAACGATCCACCAGTCGGGCCGGCTCTCGCCGACGGGCGGGATGGCCGGTCGCACCCGCTGCACCCGCCGTTCGCTGTTGGTAAAGGTGCCCTCCTTCTCGGCAAAGGAGGTGGCCGGGAGCACCACGTCGGCTAACTCGGTGGTTTCGTGGGGAAAGATGTCCTGCACCACGAGAAACTGCACGTTCGATAGCGCCTGCTGCGCGTGCGCCAGATACGGCTCGCTGAGTAACGGATTCTCCCCGGTGATGTACATACAGGCGAGGTCACCTCGCGCTGCTGCCGCCATCATGTCGGTGACGACGAGACCTTCCTCGCTGGGGAGCGGTGCCGCCCAGCGCCGCTCGAACGGTCCCCGCGTGTCGTCGGTCAGGCTCTGATAGCCGGGTAGCTTGTTGGGAATGCAGCCCGCATCGCCGCAGCCTTGGACGTTGTTCTGGCCGCGGAGCGGCGAGACACCGGCGGCCGGCTTCCCGATCTGGCCAGTGACGAGGGCCAGGTTGAGCAGCGCCGAGGCGTTGTCGGTGCCGTTGGTGTGCTGGGTGATGCCCATGCCCCAGATCAGGCAGGACCCGCCAAACGGCGGTTGCGCGAAGAGCACCGCTGCGCGACGGATGTCCGCGGCGGGGACGCCGGTGATCTGCTCGACCACCTCGGGACCGTAATCCGCCAAGGTCGCTTCCAGCGCCGTGAATCCCTCCGTCCGCTCGTGGATGAAGGACTCATCGGCCAGTCCCGCGTCGAGCACCGCGCGCGCGAGGCCGTTGAACAGCGCCACGTCGGTGCCGGGGTTGGGCCGCAGCCACAGGTCGGTGTAGTTGCAGAGGTCAATGCGCTTGGGATTGACGACAATCAGCTTGGCGCCACGTTCGTCAATCGCCTGGCGTAGCTGCGCGGCAATCACCGGATGATTGGAGCTGGTGTCGCTGCCCACGACCATCAGACAGCCGGCATTGCGGTAGTCCGCATAGGAGTTGCTGGTCGCCCCGCTACCGAGCTGTGCGATCATCGCCTCGACCGAGGGGGAGTGGCAGAGCCGCGTGCAGTGGTCAATGTTATTGGTGCCCATCAGCAGGCGGACGAGCTTCTGCTGCACGTAGCCGTCCTCATTGGTCGCCTTGGCCGAGGCCAGCGAAGCGAACGAGCCGCGGTACTCGGCAAATTTCTCCGCCACCAAATCCAGCGCCTCATCCCAGGATGCCTCGGTGAGCACACCGTTCTTGCGAATGAGCGGGGTGGTCAGGCGATCCTCGTGCTGGATGAAGGTGAGGCCAAAGCGCCCTTTCACACACAGCATCCCCTGACTGGACTGGTTGGCAGGGTCGTCGAGCACGTTGATGAGACGGTCATTTTCGTCCACCTGCATCGTGATACCGCACCCGACGCCGCAGTAGGCGCACACGCTCTTGACCTCGCGGGCCACTACCGGATCGTGGTCCGGCACAGGCTTGGGGCGCGTCGGCTTGGGGTGGAGCGCCCCGGTAGGACAGACCGACACGCACTGCCCACACGTCGTGCAGATCGAGTTAATCAACTCTTGATCCATGAAGGGGGCAATGTGCGTCTGCTGGGCCGTGCCGGCGATGGAGATGGCGCCGATGTGCTGAATATCCTCACAGGCCGTGGTGCAGCGCCCGCACATGATGCAGGCTTCGTGGTTGAGCTGGAAGATGGGGTTGCTGTCGTCAAGGTCCGGCCGTGGCTTGGGCGCCAGGCTGCCGAGCGGCTCGGCCAGCCGAAAGAGATCGAGTGTATCGCTGAACTCCTGCCCTACACCGGCGGCCGGCACTGGTAGCTCTGCCGGCTGCATCGCCTGCGTGAGCGCCAGGACGCCGTTGCGGATGCGTTCGAGCGCCGCGCCGCGTGTGCGGACGATCATCTCGTCAAGCACCGGTGTATGGCACGAGGCCGGAAAGCCGCGTCCGCCCTCTACCTCGACTAAGCAGGTCCGGCACGCGCCGATGGGCGGCTGGTCGGCATCTTTGCAGAGATGGGGGATTTCGATGCCGGCCGCGTGTACCGCGTCAAGCACCGAGGCCGTCTCCGCCACCACGACCTGCCGACCGTCAACAGTGACCTTCACGCTCATCGCACGCCCTGTCTACGCTTTCCGGCCAACAGCATACGCGATTGGTGGCTTCGTGTCAGCGTTCCGGGCGCCGCCGGACCAGCCAGTTGCACCTACTGACTACCACCAACGCTAGGGTGTGTGTATACAACTCTCCGGGCTGGTAGGATTTCGTATGACCAATCGAGGCGACCTCACGACTGCACAGTAGGTGGTAGTGGACAGTTGCGAACCGCACTATCTGTGGGCATATTGATGTCGTGACGACTACTCGGTCCGTAGGCTTGAAGGTCGTTCGGTTCAAGGAGGTGATGGGCAATGGCGGCTAGCGAGACGCGAGGCACTACCGAGCATGGGTCGCACGTCTGGGATCAGGAAGAGTCTCCAGTCACACCGCCAGGCTCCGATCACGACGGAGGCGAGCTTGTCCAACGCGCAGCGCCCCTCCCATTGGCCGACCCGGAGCTTCCCCTGGACCTGGATGATGTGCGGGTGATTCAAGAGCGCATGGACGACCCGACGAGGCCGCTGGAGGAATTCCTCAGCGAAGAGGGCCTCTAGCCAGCACCACTGCCAGCATGTACCGCGTTGAGATCAAGAGTAGAGCGGAGCGAGAGTTTCATCGGCTCCCGAGGGATCAGCGGCCTCGCCTACGGGGGGCACTGCGCGCTCTAGCGACTGACCCGCGGCCGCCAGGCTGCAAGCGATTAGTCGGCACCAAGGCTGCCTACCGCATTCGTGTCGGATCGTACCGAATCATCTATACCGTGGATGATGCCCCTGACTTTCGCGTCATTGTACAGCGCATCGCGGATCGGGTCACAGCATATCGGCATCTTGGTGGCTCCAGTCTTAGATGATGCTGCCAGCGTTGCTGCCCTCCGGGTTATGGCCTCTTCAACTGGTCCGCCGTGGGCGCCGCCGGACCAGCCAGGCCCCCAACACCACCAGCGCAGCGCTCAACCAGAGCGTCGAGCTGAGTGGCTCACCCAGAATGATCCAGGCCGCGACGATGCTGAAGAGCGGCTGGGCGAGCGAGATGACGCTCACCTGGGAGGGGAAGTAGCGCTTGAGGAGCCACAGGCTGCCGATAAAGCAGAAGCCAGCGACCACCGCGCCCTGATAGAGCACCGACAACGCGAGCCGGGCGGTCCACTCGACGGCTACGTCTTCGAAGAGCAGGCTTGCCGTCACGAGCGACACGGTGCCGCAGACGGCTTGCGCCAGCAGCAATTTGGCCGGATGTAGGTTCTGCACCATGCGTGCGTTGTAGACCAGGCGTGCGCCGAGCAAGAAGCCGGAGATGGCCGAGAAGACATCGCCGAGCAGCGCACTGGCATGGACCCCGAGGCTGTCGGCGAAGAGGAGCACGATCCCCCCGTAGGCAACGAGCACGCCGAGCAGCTTCGGCCTGGTGAGCCGGTCGCCGGGCACGAAAAAGTGCGCCAGCACGGCGACCCAGATCGAAAAGGTGACGGTCAGGATGCCGTTGTGCCCCGCCGTGGTCAGATCGAGGCCGATGTTGAGGAAAGCGATCTGCACCGAGAACAGGACACCGAGGATGGCGAGTGCCCGCCACTCGCCGGGGCGCAGGCGCAAGTCCGTCTTGGTGAGCAGTGCCCAGCACAGGACCACAACCCCGCCAACGACAAACCGCATCGCGCTCAAGCGCAAGGGCGGGGCGTAGTCGAGACCGACCTTGGTCGCGATGGGCAGGCCACTCCACAGAATGGCGAGCAAGAGCGCAAAGAGGGCTGCCGGGACGGTGAGCGGGCGATGTTGCGTCGGAGCAGCGTGAGCCTTGACCGGAGGCCTCCGAGATGAAAGAGCCACGACCGGCAATTGTACCGGGTTGCGCTGCGCCGGGCGGCCCGGCCCGCTCGTCACAAGGGTGGGTACGGTCCAAGCTGCAGGAGCGGAGTAGCCACTACTGACTACTAGCCGTCCCGCCGCGCCACACAGAACACGTAGGCACCGTCGCCGCGATCTACTTCTCCACAGAACTCCACCAGCCGCGCCGCAATCCACCGTTCCCACGGCAACGTGGGGCCGTTGCGTCGCCATACCCACCGCCCGGTCAGGCGCTTGGTCAGCAGGGTGGGTACGCCGTAGTAGTGGCTGAGGTCGAAGAAGCCCATCGCGCGGGGGCCGAGATAGTCCCGCTGCCGCTCCACGACCAAGCCGTGCTGCGCCAGCCGCGCGGTCCAGGCCTTGGGTGTGAGCGTGTGGTAATGCACGGAAATGCGGTTGAACCAGCGTCCATAAGAATCGGCAGCGGCGCGGCGGCCGAGCCGCCGCAGGACGCGCGGCCAGAATAGCGACGTGGCAAACCGCTGGGTGGGGACGGTAATCGCCAGCCGCCCGCCCGGCCGGAGTACCCGGCCGATCTCGCCGAGCGCTTCGTCGAGGTGCTCGATATGCTCTAGTACGCAGTTGCTCACGACCGACGCGAACGCCGCGTCGGCATAGGGCAACTGCGTCGCGCTCGCTACCAACGGCAGCCGATACACGCCGCGCGCGGCGGCCTCACGCACTCTGGCGAGGTTAGGATCAACCCCGGAGTCGACTGGTCCCGCTGGCGCGAGCGCGACCACGCCGAAGTGACCGTCGCCGCAGCCCACGTCGAGCAGTGGCCGGGGCAGGTCCACGGTCCGCATGAGCAGGCACTCCACCGCGCGGATCATGGCCCGGTGGACCGGCAGCTCGCGCAGATGGGCAGCTACCACCGGGGGCGCCGCGGCCTTGAGCGCCTCAACACTGTCGCTCGTTGTCACTGCTGCACCGGTGGAATGAAATAGGTGCGGAAGATTATCTCGCCACTCACCGGCGAACGATGGTCGCGGATGATGGCGTGGGGATACCAGAGCGCGAGGGCCGCCTGGGAATCGAGGTCGTTGACACTCAGGACGTACAGACGTGGTCCTCGGGCCGTATCGTGCTCGCGCGCGGTGGCGATAGTGTCTATGTGATTGCGCCAGAGCGGTTGACCGATCTGAATTGCCACGAGCCGTGCATCTACCCAGTGCGGCCAGACTTTCAGCCAGGCGTCCTGCGTGTCGCCGGCGCTGGCCGCAAAGCCGCTGATCGCCCGCGCCACTTCCAGACTGTTCTGCGACGAGACCTTGTAGGAACGCGCGAAGTCCACGAAGTAGTGCTGAAAATTCAGCTGCCCGGCGTGTATGCCCAAGGGCAGGAGGACCAACATGAGCGCAACGGCGGCAGCCCCGGGCGGCAGGAGGCGGCGGGCAACGCTCACGAGCAAGCCGACGGGGAGCGCCGCGATCAAGGCGGCTAGGGACAGCGCCATACTGATGCGTGGGGTATTGGGGTTCTCTGCGGGAAAGGCGAGCGATAGTGCCGAGGGAAGCAAGGCCACAAAGAGGAAGATCAGCAGATACCCGTAGAGCCGCTCACGATGCGCCAGAAGACGATGGAGGGCGTAGACGGCACCCAGAAAGAAGCCGGCACCAGTCACATAGTCGAACATGGGGGCATGTGGCACATTCTGGACCCAGGCTATATCACCGCGGTAGTTGAACGTCAAGCCGGCATTTTTGACGTTGTGGAGAAAGAGCGTGAGGGGATGCCCGGGCAGGGGCCGCTCGGCACTCGCTATCCGTGTCGCGCTGCGGCGCCAGAAGTCAGCGGGACGATCCAGCGCAAAACGGCCCAGTGGCAGGAAGACAAGCAGGGTGACCATGGCGGCGAGCAGCGCATTGATGAAGGTTCGGCGGACGCGCTCCCATCCATCCGGGCGGCGAGTAATATCCAGCATCAACTCAATCCACAGACAGGCGACGACGGCGAGGGGAATAATCCGAAAGGCGGTATAGGTGTACATTCCCACGCCCAGCACAAAGCCCAGCAGTAAGAAGTCGTTACGCCGGCGGTAGCGCAGCGCGCGCAGAAGAAACAGCCCGGTCAGCGCGGCCATCACCGGCGAAAAGGAATAGCGGAAACCGCCCCGCGACGCGACCAAGTACCAGCGCGAGACGGCCAGCAGGAACGTCGCGCTGAGGGCCACGGAGGTACCGAGCCACACCCGCGCGAGGGCATAGATCGCCGGGATCGCAAAGATGCCGATGAGGGCCGAACCCATCTTCAGGGTGATGAACGTGAGGCCCAACCCAGCCGCAGCCAGTACCGCAGACAGATAGAAGTACGATGCCTCACTGCCGCCAAACTCCCCGAAGTAGATCGGGTACCGTCCATCGAGTATATTCCGGACATCGTGAAGCTTATCGGCGTGGTCGCTAATCATCTCCGCCGGCACCGCGGGCAGCCGGTAGAAGAGCAGACAGCAGCCGAGCAGCCAGATCGCCAGGAACGCGGCCAGCTCCCAAGAGAGACGGAGGCGGGGGCCGGATCGCCAAGCGTCGCGCACTGCCAGCAGGCGCGAGAGTGGCCCGCGTAGGTCAACCCGGCGGAAGTCGCCAAAGGCCAGGCCAAAGCTGCCGACCGCCAGCAGCCAGGCCGCCACGCCCAGCGGACGAAACAGGTTGCCCCCAGCCTGCTCGAAGGCGATGAACGCCGACACCGCGGTCACTCCCAACAGCAAGCGCCGCAGCCCCGGCCCGGCGCTCCACCGCTCGGCGGCGGCCTCCGGTTTGAACAGGGAGTCGTCCTGCCTATTGTCGTCGGACGTGAGGAGCGATGCGGCGAGTGGTCCCGGACGGCTCAACAGGACGAGTAGCAGCACACCGCCGGCCACCAGCAACGCAACGCCATCGGCCCGGTACGTACCCTCCCATATCCAGCGCTGCCCGATTAGCGCGAGGCTGGCAGCGACCAGGAATCCGAGTACGGCGACAAGATTGCGCCGTGAGGCACCCGTTGGCCGACGCTCCGGTGGCAACTGGACCGCGCCACCCTGGCGGAGAAGGGGCGCCTGGGCACTGCGAGTCATCGCCGGTGCTCCTGACTTTGTACTGTGTCGCGGATCGTGCCACACCCAGCTATGACATACGCATACGTGCCCGGCTGCGCCGAATCAACTCACCGAGGCGGTAGTGTCCGAACCAGAGGAAGAGAAGCCCGGTCAGGCTCACCCCGCCGAACGAGAGCGCATGAATAGCTACCGCGTAACTCGCCGCCTGATCCTCGCTGACGGACGGAAACAAGAGCAGCGTGAGCACCGATGCGCTGTGATAGACCCCAATATAGCCCGGCGCGGAGGGGATGGTCATACTGAGATTCGTGACTACCAGCAGGAGAAACGCCGCACTGAGCGGTACCGACAGTTGGTAGGCATACACGGCGACAGCCAATGTGAGGCCGCCGCCCACCCACATCACCACCGAGAGTAGCAGGACCGCCGCGAGGAGGCGCGGTCGAGACAGGCCATCGGCAGAGCCGAGCGCCGTTTGCACGAGGTGCGACGGACGCAGTCGTCCGAGCACGGGCAAGGGGTCCACCCACCGGCGGATCAGGGCCACCGCCTGCTGGCGTGCCCAGCTCATGACGACGAACGCCAGGGCAATGGAGCCAAAGACGACGAGCACGCCAACGCCGGCGGCCTGCGCCCAGGCCGGGATCGCAATGGCGTTGGCCGCCGCCCAGCCAGGCAGCGGCACGCCGGTGGCGTTCGACCAATCGTGCCAGGCACTGAGGCCGAGGAGGCCGGCCAGCAGCATGAGAAGCATCGCAATATCGAGCAGCTTCTCGACAAAAATCGTCCCTAAGGAACGCCCCGGACTCACTGCCTCACTCTCTACGACCAGGAAGCCGCGGACCAGTTCACCGAGTCGGCCCGGCAAGAACGTGTTGAACAGATAGCTCAGGTGCGTGGCCGCATAGGCTTGGGGCAGACGGACCCGGTCTTGGGGGAGGAAGAGTAGCTTCCAGCGCCAGGCGCGCAGAGCAATGTTGAGCAGGTGGAGCAGCAGCGTCGGCAGGAACAGCCAGAGGTTCGCGGCCAGAAATGCCTGCCACACTTCATCGGGACTGATGCTGATGCTGCGTAGCGTCAGCCAGATGGCGATGGCGCTGATGGCAAGTCCGAGGGCGGCAGAACGCCAACTCATGCTACGTCATCTCTGTCCTGCTCCGGGGAGCCGGGTGGCGGGCGGCGCAGCGTATGGCGGAGGCGCATGGGAGTCGAACCCACCAACCGACGCGCTCGCGCCGGTTCTACGGTTTTGAAGACCGCGCCAGTCACCGGACCAGTCGCGCCTCCACGAGTGGTGCTGCCGAGATAGAAATAGACTTGACCCGAGGCCGCCGTATGGACCGCTGATGGCCGGGCAGCAGCGATTCTAGCAGTCTGCTCATCGGGCAGCCGGGGCGGACGAGGAATGTGCTAGGCAGGGGGAGCTCCGATCCAGAGCATGTGCTCCTGGTCCCACCTCTTCTCCCCTAAGGCGGCAAGCCCTCCGTCGCGGAAAAGCACCCGTACCAAATAACTATGACGGCCCGCCCCAACCTTATCCGCTGGGGGATCATCGTCCGGCCCGATATCCTTGACCAGCCGTACAAAACTCTCGCCAAGCTCCCGTGCGCGGGCCTCATTTATGCCAGGGTTGATGGTCACGATCAAATCCAGGCGCCGCTCTGCACTTTGGTTTACGACTGCATTTTCGACACCATCTTGCTTCTTGATCTCCACCACCGCCGCCGCCTTCTGTTCCGCTGACAGGGTTAGTGCGGAGACCGCCGGAGGTGGGGCCGGCGTCGGCGTTGGTGCCTCCCCGGTGCAGCTACCGGGATTCCAGAGGCCCAACTGCTGGCTACGCGCCTGCTGCTCGGCGTTCTTGAATTGCCCCTGATAGCGGTAGGCCGCGGGGCCGGACCGTTCGAGGGCGAAGCCTTCCGCTATCACCCGCGCGTTGTACATGCTGCCGTCCTGTAGCCAAACGTAGGCGAGCAGATTCCCGGCGGCATCGCGCTCCCCTTGGCTCGCGTCCAACTCCAAGCGCACCGACTGACCGGCGAGTAGCTCGACCGCACGGCTGGTGGCCTCGGCCCCATAGCACTGGAATAGCTCACCGGGGCCGACGACCTCCGGCGCGTCAATGCCGATCAGCCGGACGCGCGCGGCGCCGCCGGGCAGCGACACCTCCACTAACTCACCGTTCACGACATTGGTGACCGTGGCGTCGCGGTACGCCGCCGGCGCGGCCGTCGGTTCGGCCGGAGCCGGGGCGGGGGTAGCTGCGGCCGTCGGAGGAATGGGAGTAGCTGCGGCTGTCGGTGGAGTGGGCGCTGGCGTGACCGTCGGAACGGGCTGCCCCGACGTGTACTGAGCCGGTACATAGCCCTCGACCCCATCGGGGGCACGCACGTGCCGCCACGTGCGGCCCTCGGCGCCCACGTCGGGACCGACGACGACGAGGCGCGTGTTATCCGGGTACGCCTTCAGGCGATCCGCATCCTGGGTCGTCCGCCGCACATAGACGCCAACACCACCGGTATTGCCGACATAGACGACATCCGCCGTGGCCGCGGGTGTCGCGGGCGTCACGGGCGTAGTCGCGGGCGCTGCTCCGGCCCTCGCCAGCGCCGTACCCGTGGCCGCGGCCTTAGCCCTGGCTACCGCCGTCGCTACGGCGCTAGACGACACCGGCGTAGAGGTAGGGAAGGAGGAGACAACGGTAACAACCGCCGTCGGCGACGCCGTAGCGGCCGCGGGCGGTGGTGGCTGCGTGGCCGTCGGCGCGGGCGCCGCCTGCGTGGGCGGCGGTGGCGGTGGTGACGGGGGAGCGGTTGCCGTCGGCTCGCCAAGCGGGCCAAGCTGAAGGTCGCAGGCGGCGAGGAAAAGGGCTAAAGAGAAGACGACCAACGCTGCTTGACGTTTCATGGCTGTCCAGTCTACCTCACCAGCATCCCCGGCGCCATTCCAGGCGCGGCCGGCACTGTGCAGCGGGGAGATGGTCTACTATACTCGGAGTGCGGATGCGTACACTGCTGCTCGCCCGGCGCGCGGCGGCAGCGAGCCGGGTAACAACGCCCCGCAGGATGCTGAAGCTAGGGCATGTTTATACTAACGCAGGGCATCAGAATAAGAGCGAATAGTATGAAGCTTGAGTGGGCCGCGGGTGTTGCTATCGCGCTCTTGCTGACCATCGGCTGTGGCGCCGGGACTACGACCTCTTCAGATAACAATTCGTCAGGCACCTGGTCCATCGTTGCTGTCGATGTTGATGCTGCCGAGGTGGGCGTTGCGCTGGCCACCTGCGTTCCTGACGACTTTAGAATATCACGATCAACTGTCGGCGGGTCAGGGGATGACGCAGAGCAAATGATGTATCAAGTATATATCGCCTCCTTCCTCGGAGATATCGAACTGGCCCGCCTGCTGCCCGGGCATGGCGTAATTGCGGCTCAGGCTTTAGTGGACCCGCAAAACACCGATCGGATCGATAGGGCTGCGAGACGCTTGCTGGCCGGCGCCTCTGCTCAGGATGTGATTGCTGCAGCCACCTCGGATGACCCCTTCCTCCAAACGAGGCAGTACGGCGTAGCTATACTGGCTCACGGAGCGGCAAATTTCACTGGGAGCGAGAACTCCGACTGGTCCGGTGCAGTCAGCGGGCCAGACATCTCGGCCCAAGGGAACATTCTGGTGGGATCGGCGGTGGTCAACGCGGCGTTGGAAGCGTTTAATGAGGTCATGAAACAGCCTGACGTCGTCCTCTCTGATGGACTGATCGCCGCTCTTGAGTCCGGTGCTATGGAAGGCGGTGACCAACGTTGTCCTCGAGAGCAAGCGGCTCTATCCGCTTTCGTTGCGGTAGCGCGTACCAGCGACCAAGGAGGCTCCTTAAGCCGGTGGCTGACCGTTCCACCCCAAGGTATGGGGGAGCAAAACCCGGTGACCCTACTACGCCAAGCCTATAATAGGGGAGACTCCTCGCCGGTAGAGGTCAACGGAATCAGAAGCGGCTGGAATCCAGCATTGTGGGGACTGCCTGCGTTGGTATTGGCCGTAGCCGTAGCCGTTGTGTTTTGGATCGTGAGGAGACGGGGACGGCGGACATCTCCTTAACATCGAGTCTCGGCAATTTCCCTACCTGCATTGCAGCAGCATCAGGATCCTTTGCGTGAACAAGCCCTAGATGGCAACGATGGCAACAACTCATACTACCAGGGCACCACGACGGGCCAAGCGGCGCCGTGGCCCCGGGCCGCGACGGGCGACCGGGTTAGTCAATCCAACCGGGCTGGTCGGGCTGAAGGCGCCGGAGGTATCGCTGCCTCAGCCCAGCGCGGCCACGTTGGGGGACATCGAGCGCAAGGTACATGCCGGCGAGCGGCTGTCGGCGGAGGACGGGCTGGCGCTCTACGCCTGCGACGATCTCCCTTGGCTAGGGCAGTTGGCCCGCTTGGTCCAGCGCCGGAAGTCGGGCGATCACGTGTACTTCAACATCAATCGCCACATCAACCTGACGAATGTCTGCAAAGCGTATTGTCACTTCTGCTCCTTCCGCCGCAGCGTTGGCAAGGAGGGCGGTTATACGATGACCCACGACGAGATCGTGAGCACGGCCGTCTCGGCTGCGCCGAAGGGGATCACCGAGCTACATATCGTCAATGGGCTGCACCCCGAGTTGGACTTCGACTACTACCTGGAGGCGCTGCGCCGGCTGAAAGTGGCCCTGCCCGACGTACACTTGAAGGCCTTTACGGCCGTCGAAATCTGGTGGTTTGCGCGGATTACCGGCTTGTCTTACGAGGAGGTGCTGCGGCAATGTGTGGAGGCGGGACTTGGCTCGCTGCCGGGCGGCGGCGCCGAGATATTCGCTCCGCGCGTGCGCCGGCGCATCTGCGGCTACAAGTCCACGGCCGAGGATTGGCTGGAAATCCACCGCATTGCACACGGCATGGGCCTGCGTACCAACTCCACGATGCTCTATGGGCACATCGAAACGCCGGAGGAGCGGATTGACCACGTGTTGCGGCTGCGGGACTTGCAGGACGAGACGGGTGGCTTCCAGGTTTTCATCCCACTGCGGTTTCACAACGAGCACAATCTGATGTCTCACCTGCCGATGGCGACACCGTATGAGAGCCTCAAGGTCTTCACGGTCAGCCGATTGCTGCTCGACAACTTCGACCACATAAAGGCCTATTGGATCATGCTGGGGCTGCCGTTGGCGCAGATGTCGCTCCACTTCGGCGTGGACGACCTCGACGGGACCGTCGTGGAGGAGCGCATCTACCATATGGCCGGCGCCGAGACACCGCACGAAGTCTCGCAGGACGACCTGCTGCAGCGCATCCGCGAGGCGGGCCGCATCCCGGTACAGCGCGATACGGTCTACAACACCGTGCGTATCTACGACAATTGATGTTCCGGATTTCCTTCCCCACGCACATTGTGTCTGGTCATCCGATGGCCCCCTCCCTAGCCCTCCCCCGTGCTGACGCACAGGGGAGGGGACGTACCGTCCCCCCGCTCCGCAGGGGGACGTGGATTCCCGCGCAAGCGGGAATGACGACTGCTGCAAAGGTCTCCAGGGGGAGAGGGGGGGTGGATTCCCGCTTGCGCGGGAATGACGGGAACGACAGGCACCACACCCACCGCACGCCGGGCCGCGCGAGGCGGGTGCTATGAAGCGGCCGCGGGTCGGGCATATCCAGTACCTGAACTGCCTGCCGCTGTATCACGGGCTGGTGCGGCACGACGCGCTGCTCGACATCGAGCTGCACAAGGGCACGCCGACCGAGCTAAATCGCCTAATCATCGCCGGGCAACTCGACGTTTCGCCGATCTCCTCCATCGAGTATCTGCGGCACGCCGACGATCTGCTGCTGATGCCGGACCTGACGGTCAGCTCGGATGGCGCCGTGAAAAGCATCGTCCTGGTCAGCAAAGTGCCGGCCGCCGCGCTGGACGGGCGGACGGTGGCGTTGGCCAACACCTCTGCTACATCACAAGTGCTCACCCAAATCCTGCTGGCAAACCGCTATGCGGCTCATCCGGCCTACTTTGCTTGCCCTCCCGACCTCGGCCGGATGCTGGATGAGGCGGACGCCGCCCTGCTGATCGGCGACCCGGCACTGCGGGTATACATGCGGCCGCCGGCCGGCCTCCATGTCTACGACCTGGGGACGGAGTGGAAAGCGTTCACCGGGCATCCGATGGTCTACGCAGTTTGGGCGGTCCGCCGGTCTTTCGCCGCCGCGGTGCCGCCGCTGGTCAACGTCGTCTACCGTGCCTTCCAGCAGTCGTTGGCCTATAGCCTCACGAACATCGAGGCGATTGCGGCGGACGCGGCGCGGTGGGAGCCTTTTCCGGCGGGGGCGCTGGCGGCGTACTTCCGCACCTTGCGGTTTACGTTCGACTGCGCCTATCGTGACGGATTGCACGCCTATGCGCGGTACGCGCAGGCGCTGGGGGCGCTCGACGCGGTGCCGGCACTGGAGTTTGCGGCGGTGGCCGAGCCGCCCGCGCGCCGGCAGGAGGCCGGATGATGGGTACCGGACAGCAGGCCAACATGCAGGAGCTGCTCGACCGCACCGTGGCCGGCGAGCGGTTGAGCGCCGCGGCCGCGGCGGCGTTGCTGGCGGACGGTGAGGCGCTGCTCACGGTGGGACAGGCCGCCGCGGCGATGCGGCGGGCGCGGGTACCGACACAGCAGGTTACGTTTGCCCTGGGATATGCCCTGGCCGCGACCACCCCCGAAAGCGAGGCCGACCTGACGGCAGCACTCGCGGCCGCCGCTGCCGCCGAATGCAGCGAGGTGACGTTCCGCGCCGCACCGCTCGCTGCCTTGACCCACGTTGTGGCGGCAGCCAAGGCGCACAGCCCACAGCTGCGCTACGGCTTGGCTGTGGACGATGCGGCGTTGGCAACGGGAGGCGTGAGTGCGGAAGCGGCCCTGGCGGCGCTGCGTGACGCCGGCCTGAGTTTTCTCGTGCGGGATAGCGGTAGCCAGCAAGATGGCACCGTTTGGCTCGACGTGGTGAACGCGGCGCATGACCTCGGGCTGGATGCCGCCCCGACTATCGTCGTGCGCGCTCAGGAAACCGACGCCGAGCGGATCGCGCAGCTGGTGCAAGTACGCGATTGGCAAGACAGTAGCCCTCCTCAGCGCGGTGCGGCTGCGGCGCACCAGTCGTGTGTCGTGACCGCAGCGTCGGGGACCGGGGGGCGGGCGGTGTCGCCATTCGACTACCTCCAGACGCTGGCCGTGCTGCGCCTCTTCCTCGACACGACAACCCATGTCAGCGTCGCTTGGAGCCAGGTCGGGGTCGAAGTAGCGCAGCTCAGTCTGTCCTTCGGCGCCGACGACCTCGGGACCGTGCAGCCGCCGGCGCTTAACGTACACACGTCCGGCCCGGAAGCGGCCGAACAGTGGCTACCGCGATTGTCCCGCGATGAGCTCGTGCGGCTTATCCGTGCTGCCGGCTGGACACTGGCGCAGCGCGATACAAGCTACGGCCTGTTGGAGACCTTTTGAGCCTAGGAGCTAGTGGTGGGGCGGACCTAACCCCCGGCCCCTTCCCTATAGGGAAGGGGGGTCACGGCAGTGACCGGCTGCCGCTCTTGCTGACGGCGGATTGGGTCGTGCCCGTCACGGCGCCACCGCTCCGAGATGGCGCCGTCCTGGTCGTCGGGGAGCGGATCCGGGCGGTAGGGCCGCGGCGATCTATCGAGACGCCTGCCAACAGCGCACACCGGCACTACGACGGCGCCGCCATTCTGCCCGGCCTCGTCAATCTCCATACACACCTGGAATACACGAACTTCGGCCCCCTTTCGGAACGGCAACCCTTCTGGGAATGGCTGCCGGCCCTCATTCGGCGCAGTCACCAGGCGCCAGCGGACTTTTGGCCGGCGTCGGCCAACGCCGGCGCGCGGCAGCTGGTCGCGGCCGGGACGACCTGTGTCGGTGACATCGTGACGTTCGGGCCGGGACTGACGGCCGCCCAGACGCACAACCTTGCCGGGATCAGTTATGTCGAGGCGGTGGGGATGCGCGAGCCTGAGCTACTGAGCGAGCGGTTGGCCGCCCTGACGGCGCGCTTGGATCGGAGCGCCCGGCTCATGCGCGGATGGCAGCGACTGCGGGTGGGGCTTGGTCCGCACACCATCTACACGCTGTCCACAGTGGCGCTCGAACGACTGGGCGCTCTGGCTCAGGCCCGCAACCTCCCGGTCACGATCCACCTGGCCGAAACCGCCCAAGAGGTAGAGTTTTCGCAATCCGGGCAGGGCTTGCTTGCCGAGGGCTTGGCAACGAAGGGCGGACACGATCTCATCGAGATGAGGGGCTGCGGCACTGGGCCGGCGCTGCTGGCCGACCGCTGCGGCCTATTCGATGGTTTGTCGCCTCGACGGCCGGCCGTCGTCGCTCATGGGGTCCACCTGGACGACGAGGAGATCACACGCTTGGCGGCGCGAGGCGTGGCTGTCGCGTTGTGTCCCCGGAGCAATGCAATGCTGGACTGCGGGGAGGCGCCGATTCAGAAGCTCGTCGAGCAGGGCGTGCGGCTCGGATTGGGGACGGACAGCCTGGCGAGTAACGAAAGCCTGGACCTGTTCGCCGAGGCGGCGGCGGCCTACGCCGTGTGGCAGCGGCAAGCCGGCGCGGCATTCGATCCGCGCGCGGCGGCGCGCCGCATCCTCCGCTGGCTGACTATCGAGGGGGTGCAGGCGCTCGGCCTTGAGCGGGAGCTGGGCAGTATCACCGTCGGCAAATACGCCGACCTCGCGGTCGTAGCCCTGCCGAGCCCAGGGGATACCGACATAGCGGAGCAGCTTTGCACCGGCGTCCGCGCCAGCGCTGTACGGTGTACAGTTGTGGCCGGGGCTATTGTCCACGGCGCGGCTCCCTCATCGCTGCCGGCACAACGATGAGTGTTGCTCCAGGAGGGGAGCATGGCAGAGCAACCGACCGACAACAAGCACGAGCGCGATACGAGTAGCTACGTCGGCGTGGGGCTGTCGCTCGGGGCCGGACTCGGAGTCGCATTCGGCACCGCGCTCGGCGCCGCAACCGATAACATGGGGTTCTGGGTGGGAATGGGCGTCGCCATGGGCACGGCGATGGGGGTGGCGCTTGGCACCGGCCTGTCCCGGTAGGGAGAGTGCGGGTATTGGCCCCCACCCTAGCCCTCCCCCGTTGTGACAGGGGAGGGAACAGGCCGTCTCCCGCCGCAGCGACGCCAGAAGCACCGTCCCTCCGCCGCAGCGGGGGGACCATAGGGGGGCCAGCCGAGGTGAGCTAATGATCGAACAGATCGAGTATCGTGGGAAGCTGATCCACGAATGTAGCCTGGCCGGCGAAACCCGCGCGGATGACGTGTTTCCCGCGCATCCGAACGGCATCCAGGTTAGCGCGAGACGCTTCCTACTCGTATACGCCACGCGCACCTATCGCGGCGGCGATGACGACCTGAGTATCGTCTACCAGCTACGCGATGGCGCCTATGACGGCCCGGTGCTGGCGGAGGGGATGCTGGCCAAGTCCGTCAACGACTGGGACCCGTTCGACGACGGCAGCGAGTATGTGCGCCAGCACGGGCATCCGGTGGCGTTCGGTGTGCCACGCGGCGCGCTGATCGAGGGGCAGCCGGCGCCCAACGCCAACCTGTTCGTCGTCAAGTGGCGCGTCTGCGCCCGCGTCATTGACCCGGCCACCGGCTTTCTGGTGGCTTCGCGCACGCACCCCGACCTGAGCGCGCGCACCCAGGGGGTCGAGTGGGTACAACTGCGCCTGAACGAGGCCGAGGACGACATCGAGATCGTCCAGCCGGCCCAACCGCTCCGGCAACGCGGCTATGAGGAGGGTGACGCCTTCTGTAGCGCCGCCGGCGGTGCGGCCCCGATCCGTCAGATGAATCAGTCGTTCGTGCAGGCGGTTCCGTTCAACGAGGACGCCAGCGAGTGGGCCGACGTGAACCACTTCGATGGCGGCCGGCTGGCCGCCTTGAAGTACCGCTATAACCCGCAGCGCGGCGTCTACGAATGGGTCGAAATGGGGTCGCTGATTGAGGAGCAACTGTTCGAGGCCAGCCTCGCCCGCTATCGGGGTAGCTGGGTCATCAGCGGGCGGCCGCAGGGTGGTGGCGCGATAGGCTGGTTTCGCACCGCGGACCCGTTCGGCGCCGTGCCGGCGGCGGCGCGTCCCGCATCACCGGTGAACTCGTCGCCGCTGACCGCCTACACCTACGCCGACGGCGTGCTCCGCGTGCTGACGGGAGACAGCACGATCTCACCGTATGGCCTCAACCGCAATCCGCTCTACCTGTGGGACATTGACCCCGACAACGACTTTGCGGCGGCGCAGCGGCGCACGGTGTTCGACATCGTTGCCGCCGGGCTGCCCATTCCGGTGGAGAGCCGCCCGACCTGTGATATGGCCAAGCTCCTACCGCACGCCGGGGGTAAGGAGCAGATCATCGTCTATCGGGTACGGAGCGGCATGAACAACGATCCCAGCCATAGGGGGGCCGTCATCACGCCGGTGGAGAAAGAGACGGGCGGCATCTACTACGCCGCGGTGCAGTACGCGGAATCCTACCCTGGAGTCTGGCAGTTTGCGACCGACGGGGGGTGATGAATGGCCCTGGATTGCGGCTTCCGCCGCAATGACGGGGTCCGGGAAGTGGTATGGAGCTGCACAAATGAACATCTCCCCCTGTCACCCAGCCCCTTCTCTCGTAGGGAATAAGAGTCAGTGAGGTACTTGGGGCAACGGCCATGATCGAACGCATCGAACACCGCGGTAGTCTGGTTCACGAGTGCTCGCAGCCCGGCGACACCCGCGCCGACGACGTGTACCCGGGGCATCCGAACGGCATCCAGGTCAGTGCGCGGCGCTTTGTGCTGTTGTTCGCTACGCGCGGCTATCGTGGTGTGGATGATGCGCGGAGCATCATCTATCAAGTCCGTGACGGCGGTTTCGACGGCCCGGTCCTCAGCGAGGGCCGCCTGGTTCGCACGCGCAACGATTGGGACCCTTTCAACGACGGCAGCGTGTATGTTCGCCAGCAGAGCCACGTCGCCGGTTTCGGGGTGCCCAAGGGAGCACTGATCCGCGGGCAGCCGGCGCCGCACGCCAATCTCTTCGTCGTCAAGTGGTATCGCACGATGCGGATTGTTGACCCGGTGACCGGGTACCTGCGCTCGGGGCGAGAACACCCCGAGCTGACCGCACGCACGCTGGGCGTCGAGTGGGTGCAGTTTCGCTTGAATGATGCCGAGGACGATATTGAGATCGTCCAGCCGGTCCAGCAACTGCGCCAACGCGGGTATGAGGAGGGCACGGCCTTCTGTAGCGCCGCCGTGCGCTGGATGAATCAGAGCATGGTGCAGGCGGTGCCGTTCAACGACGATGCGAGCGAATGGGCCGACGTGAACCACTTCGACGGCGGATGGCTGGCGGCCCTGAAGTACCGCTATAACCCGCAGCGCGGCGCCTACGAATGGGTGGAAACCGGACCGCTCGTCGGAGATCACCTGTCGGAGGCAAGCCTGGCGCGGTACCGAGACGAGTGGATCATCAGCGCGCGCACGGGCGGCGAGGTGGCCTGGATACGCACGGACGATCCCTTCGGTCCGCTGCCGGCGGTCCAGTACGCTGCCCCGGACAACAACGCGCCGCTCACGGCCTATACCTGCGCCGACGGCGTGCTGCGACTACTTGGAGGAGATTGGCAGGCCTCGCCCCACGACAACCCCCGCAACCCACTGTATCTCTGGGACATTGACCCGGAGCGGGGCTTCGCTGCTACCAACCGGCGGGAGGTCTACAACAGCGTCAAGGCCGGACTACCGGTACCGCCGGACGGCTCAGCTACGGCCGGCAAGTCCCCTGGCTGGTGGTGGCGGCACGATATGGCCAAGCTGCTGCCACACGCGGGAGGCCGCGTACAGTTCATTGCCCACCGGATCGTCCACCAGAGCATGAACGACCCCAGCCATACCGGTCTGGCGGTTACGCCGGCGGAGAAGGACATGCACGGCCTGTACTACGCCGCGATCCACTACAGCGAGGCGCAGCCAAGCCCCTGGCAGTTCGCCACGGACGGTTGAGCGGCGGAAACGCCGGCATGAGGCATAGGGAGACTTGGCCCCCACCCTCACCCTCCCCCGTTGCGACGGGGTGAGGGAACACGCTGTCCCCCTACCGCAGCGGGGAGACCATAGGGGGGCCACCGCTAGTCGCTGTCGTCATACTCCGGACAGACGGCGTGCCAGCGACGTACCCGGTCGCGGTTAAGCTCCTCGTAGGAGTAGATAGACCGGACCCAAAGGTTCTTCTCACAACGCGCCATCGTGTTGCCGCGCTCATCGGTAAACGTGACCGCGTGCCAGCAGTCGGCGCAGTGCTGCGGCTCCTGTTCGGTTTCGGACGGTGAGGCCGTTTTGCGTGACGAATCTTCCTTCTCGCCGGCGAGCACGCGCTTGAGCAGTGAGCCAAGATTGGTCTCTTCTTCACCGAGACCACTGCTCGCTGAGACGAAGGCATCCCGCGGCGCTCGTGAGCGCGACCGTCTCCGAGCAGACCTACGCCGGGCCAATGCATTCCTCCCGCATGGATACAGACGTGGCAATCATACCGCTGCACTCTCTGGTCCGTCAACTCGCTGTCCGGTTAGGGCTAATGCCGATACCTGCTCGGCCCCCTCCCTCGCCCTCCCCCGGAGCAAGCTCCAGGGGAGGGAAGAGACCGTCCCCGGGCGCAGCGGGGGATCGCAGGGGGCACAAGAAGCACGAGCAGCCTCACTTTCCGATGCAAAACGTGCTGAATATCTGATCGAGCAGGTCCTCCGTGACGGTGTGTCCCGTGATCTCGCCGAGGACATCGAGGGCACCGCGCAGGTCAATCGTGACCATGTCCAAGGGATACGACGAGTCGAGCGTTGCCTGTGCGGCAGCGAGGTGGGCGGCAGCCCGCCGCAGGGCCGCCACGTGGCGAACGTTTCCTAGCAGAAGATCGTCGCCGGCGGCGCCGGTGGTCGGCACGACGAGCTGCGTCAGTGCGGAACGCAGCGCGGCGATACCGTCGCCGGTCAGCGCGGACACGGTGCAGAGCGGCGCGGCGGCGAGTAGGGCCTGAGCGGCGGCGGGCGGGTACCGTGACGGTAAATCCGCTTTGTTCAGCACCACCACACCGGGGCGCTCGCCGATGGCGGCGGCAATGGCCGCGTCTTCCGGTGCTGGGTCCGCAGTCCTGTCGAGTACCAGTAGCACCACGGCGGCGCGGCCGATCTCCGCACGGCTACGCTCCACCCCTAGCCGCTCTACGGCATCGTCCGTCCGCTCGGCAATTCCGGCCGTATCAACGAGCGTGACGGGTACACCGTCCAGGTTGAGGGACTCCGTCAAGACATCGCGGGTGGTGCCGGGAATCGGCGTCACGATGGCGCGGTCGGCTTCGAGCAGCGCATTGAGCAAGCTCGACTTGCCGGCATTCGGGCGGCCCACCAGTACCGCCCGTGCTCCCTCGTGGACGAGCAGCCCGCGCGCGGCGCCGGCGAGGATCGCTTGGAGGCGGGCGGCGGCCGCGGCGAGGGCGTCTCGTAGCGTCGCACGGGGCGGCAGCGGCACGTCCTCTTCCGCAAAGTCGAGCACCGCCTCGATGCGGGCGAGCGGGTCGAAGAGCAGGGTACGCACGGCCTCGATCTCGCCCGACAGCCGGCCGTCCAACTGTCCGAGCGCTTGCCGGACCCCGGCCGGCGTGCGGGCGGTCACGAGGCTGGTGACCGCCTCGGCCTGCGCGAGGTCTATCCGGCCGTTGAGAAAGGCCCGCAGGGTGAACTCGCCGCGCTCGGCCGGTCGCGCTCCCAACCGCGTGAAGAGGGCGACGATGAGGCGCAGGGTGGCACTGCCGCCGTGGCCCTGCACTTCGACCATATCCTCACGAGTGTAGGTGTGCGGCGCGGCCATGTGGACGGCCAACACCTCGTCCAACGGCTGCCCGGTGGCGGGATCGGCAATCCCGCCGTGATAGAGCTGATGGGAGCGCCAGGCCGGCGACGTGCCGGACTGCGAGCGGAAGACCTGTCGGAGGAGCGGGAGTGATTGCGGACCACTGAGGCGCACGATGCCGATAGCGCCATCGGCGGCCGGCGTCGCCGTGGCGACGATGGTGTCGGTGGTCGTCAAGGTAGGCATCGGTCAGCGCATCCACTGGTGGAGAGGGATGTCGTGGCCCCCACCCTGACCCTCCCCCGTCCCGACAGGGGAGGGAACACGCTGGTCCCCTGCCGCAGCGGGTGACCATAGGGGGGCTATCGCTACGGATTGTATACTGCTGCGGATCATCTTCGGAGCGCAGCGTGCGCTCGCCGCCACCCCATACTGCCATGAGCGACGACCGGCTCGCGCAGCAGCTCCGCTTTCTCCTGGAGCTAGACCAGCTCAAGAGTGTCTTCCGGCAGTCGCGGCTCATCCACACCGACCGGATGGAGAACAGCGCCGAGCACTCGTGGCACCTCGCCATGTTAGCGGTCGTGCTCGCCGAGTACGCCGCCGAGGACATAGACCTCGTGCGCGTCGTGAAGATGGCGCTGATCCACGATATTGTCGAGATTGACGCGGGCGACACCTACATTTACGACGAGCAAGCCAGGCGGGAACAGGCCCGGATCGAGCAACAGGCAGCGGAACGCATCTTCAGCCTGCTCCCCAAGCAACAAGCGGCCGAACTGCGGGCATTGTGGGAGGAGTTCGAGGCCAAGCAGACGCCGGAGGCGCGATTTGCCGGCGCCCTGGACCGCCTTCAGCCGCTGCTCCTGAACTATCATACCGAGGGCCAAATGTGGCGCCATCACGGCATTAGCAGCGAGCAGGTCGTTAAGATCAACCGGGTTATCGCAGCGGGCGCCCCGGACCTCTGGGACTACGCGAAACAGCTCATTCGCGACGCGGTCGAGCGGGGGTATCTGGCGCCGTAAGAGCTATTAGCCGTCAGCCTTCAGCTATCAGCCGTCAGCCGTCGTTGTGGTTTGCGCCGCAACCGAGGCCGGTGCTCGTGTAGACTCCTGCAGAGGACAAGCTACGCATGGCATACGTTGGTGGCCCGACGACTGCGCGGCGTGTCTTGATCGCCATGGCGCAGCGCCGGCAGCGGCGGGGCACCGGGAGCGGCGCGGCCTTCGTGCGGGAGCGAACGGCGTGGCAGCAGTGGCCTAACCTCGACGCGGTCTTGGCACCGCTGGCGTGGGCCGTGGTGGGTGCGGTAGCGACGCGACAGTACATGCCGGAGCGAGCGACCAGGGACCTCGACGTCGTGGTCGCCAAGGCAGACGCGGCGGCGGCTCGCGCCAAGCTCCAGGCTGCCGGGTACGCTTTCCGCGGCGAGCTACGTATCGGCGGCTCGGCGTGGCGCAGTCCGGCTGGACAAGACGTAGATGTCATCGAGGGAACGGAGGCCTGGTGGCCGACTGCGCTCGCCGCCGCCCAAGCCAACCGTGATGGGCAGGGCCTCCCGGTGCTGCCGCTGCCTTACCTGGTGCTCATCAAGCTGCAAGCGGGGCGGACGCAGGACCTCGCTGATATTTCGCGGATGCTTGGGTTGGCAAACGCAGATGCGCGGGAGGCGGTGCGTAGGCTTGTTGCCCGCGAGGCCCCTGAGGATTGCGACGACCTAGGAAGCCTTATCCGGCTCGGCGAGCTGGAGTATGGTGATTGGGCCTAACCCCCGGCCCTCACCCAGGCCCTCACCCAGGGGGAGAGAGCGTTGGATTCCCGCTTCCGCGGGAATGACGGATGAGTGGGGAATGACGGATGAGTGATATTTTCGGAGCAATGACACGGGTGGGAGGAGCCGACCGTGCGAGCATGAGGCCATGACAGCGACCGACTCGCTTGACATTACGGTTACGCACCATCAACTGGCCGCGATCGCCGAGGAGATGGGCGCGGCGCTGATTCGGACGTCCTACTCACCGAATATCAAGGAACGCCAGGACCTTTCCTGTGCGGTCTTCGACCGGGCCGGGCGGATGGTGGCACAGGCGGCGCATATTCCGGTCCATCTCGGCGCCATGCCGCTCGCTGTGGAGGCGGCCCGCGAGGCCGCTGCCAACGATAGGTGGCGGCCGGGCGACGTGGTGATTCTCAACGATCCGTATCTGGGCGGCACCCACCTGCCCGACGTGACGATGGTGTCGTCCGTGTTCACGGCGGCCAACGGAGGTAGCCGGGGGCGCACGCTGATCGGCTTTGTGGCCAGCCGGGCGCACCAAGCCGACATCGGGGGCATGAGTCCCGGCTCGATGCCGCTGGCGCGCGAGCTGTTCCAGGAAGGGCTGATTATCCCGCCGATCAAGTGGGTGCGCGCCGGGCGGGTCCAGGAGGACATTCTGGCGCTGATCCTCCGCAATGTGCGGACACCCGACGAACGCCGCGGTGACCTGTTTGCCCAGCGGGCGGCTCACCGGGTCGGTGAGCGCCGCTACATCGCGCTGGCCGAGGCCACGGGGCCGGAGGCGCTCGGCCAGCGCCAAGACGCGCTGCTGGATTACGGCGAGCAGCTCTGTCGGGCGACGCTCCGGCGCATCCCGGCCGGTACCTACAGCGCCGAGGACGTGCTCGACGACGACGGGATCGGCAATGAGCCGGTGCCCATTCGGGTGACAATCGTCGCCCGCGACGGTGAGCTTCGCGTGGACTTTGCCGGGAGCGCGGACGAGGTACACGGCTCGGTCAACGCGGTCCGCGCCGTGACAGTCTCGGCGGTCTCCTACGTTGTGCGGTGCCTGGTTGGTGCCGCTGATGCGGCTGCCGCGTCGCCACTGCCGCTGAACGCCGGCACCATGCGCCCGGTCACGGTCATCACTCCGGAGGGGTCGGTCGTGAGTGCCCGCTGGCCGCACGCGGTTTCCGCCGGCAACGTCGAGACGGCCCAACGGATCGTGGACGTGGTGCTCGCTGCGCTGGCACCGGCGCTGCCGGAGGTGATCCCGGCGTCGAGTTACGGGACCATGAACAACGCGATCATTGGCGGCTACGATCCCGAACGGCAACGGTCCTTCACCTACTACGAGACTATCGGAGGTGGGCATGGCGGCGCGCCGCAAGGCCCGGGCCTCTCCGGGGCGCAGGCGCACATGACGAATACCCTCAATACGCCGGCCGAGGCGTTGGAGTACGCCTATCCCCTGCGGGTGCAGGCGTATCGGCTACGGGAGGGGTCCGGAGGAGCCGGACGCCATCGGGGGGGCGATGGCCTGGTACGGGAAGTGGTGCTCGACGTACCGGCCACGATTACGCTGCTCTCCGAACGGCGCCAGCGCGGCGCGCCGGGGCTGGCGGGGGGGGCGCCGGGCACACCGGGGGTGAACGCCGTGCGCCGCGCCGATAGTGGTAGTGAGCGGCTGCCCGGCAAGTGCGAGCGCCACCTGGCGGCGGGTGATCTGCTGGTAGTCGAGACACCGGGCGGCGGTGGATGGGGCACGCCCCCGGCCAGTGGCGAGGAGCCGGCGACCGGTGGCTAGGAACCACGAGCCACGGACCACGACAAGCCACGGGCCGGCGGCGCGGGTCGGTGTGGACGTGGGCGGCACGTTCACCGACTTCGTGGTGCTGGAACCGGGACGGCTGAACGTCCGAAAGCGGCTGTCCACGCCGCACGATCCGGCAGAGGCAGTGCTGAACGGCCTTGAGGGCCTCGGCGTCGGACCCGACATACCCATCGCGCACGGCTCGACCGTCGCTACGAATGCCCTGCTAGAGCGGCGCGGGGCGCGGGTAGCGCTCATCACGACGCGAGGCTTTGCCGACGTGCTGGAGATCGGCCGGCAGGCCCGGCCGCAGCTTTACGACCTGCGTCCCACCCGGCCACCCGCGCTCGTGCCGCGGGCGCTGCGCTTCGAGGTGGACGAGCGCATGGATCGCCACGGCCGGCCGCGGCGGCCGCTCTCCGACGAGCAGGTTGCGGCGGTCGTGGCCCAAGTCGTCGCCTCCGGGGCCCCGGCGGCGGCGGTCTGTCTGCTCTTCTCCTTTGCAAACCCGGCCCACGAGCAGGCCATCGGCACAGCCTTGCAGCGGGCCGGGATAGACGTGTCGCTCTCCTCCGACATCTTGCCGGAGTTCCGCGAGTTCGAGCGTACCAGCACGACGGTAGCGAACGCCTACCTACGCCCGGTGGTCACGGCCTACCTGGAGCAGTTGACGGCGGTGCTCGGCTCGCGCTTGTGGGTGATGCAATCCGACGGTACGACGGTGCCTCCCGACCGGCTGGCCGTCCGGCCGGTGCAGGCGGTCCTCAGCGGACCGGCCGGCGGCATCGTCGGCGCGCTCGCCGTGGCGCGGGCAGGAGAACGCCGAAACATCCTGACGCTCGATATGGGCGGTACCTCGACCGACGTGGCGTTCTGTCCCGGCGCACCGGTCCTGGAGACGCAGCACGAGATCGGTGGCGTCGTGCTCAACCTGCCGATGCTTGCTATCCATACCGTCGGGGCCGGCGGCGGCTCGATTGCGCGGCGCGACGTTGCCGGGGGGCTGCACGTCGGCCCGGCGAGCGCCGGCGCGAGTCCCGGCCCGGCCTGCTACGGTCGCGGCGGGACGGCGCCGACGGTGACCGACGCCAACTTGGTTCTTGGCCGCCTGCACCCGGACTGGCGCTTGGGCGGCGAGGTGCGGCTGGACCGGGCGGCGGCGCGGGCTGCCGTGCTGTCCCTGGGTGACGACGCGCTGCGGTCGAGGCGGACCGCCGAGGCGGAGGCCGTCACGCTGGCCAACGCGATCATCCGGGTGGTCAACGCGCACATGGCGCGCGCCCTGCGCGTCATCTCCATCGAGCGCGGCTACGATCCGCGCCGGTGCGCGCTGGTCGCCTTCGGTGGCGCCGGCCCCTTGCACGCGGTGGCGCTGGCCGAGGCGTTGGACATCGGCGAGGTGATCGTGCCGCGCTACCCCGGTGTCCTGTCGGCGGTGGGGACCGCGCTGGCCGAGGTGGAGCGGTCCTATTCCCGCACGGTGATGCTCACCGTCGAGCGCGACGCGCCGGAGCCGGCGGCAGTCGCTGCGGCCCTGGCGGACGCCTACGCCGACCTGGAGCGTCAGGCGAGCAGCGAACTGCGGGCAACCTTGGGGCCGGTGCGCCTGGAGCTGCGGCGCTCATTGGACTGCCGCTATCAAGGCCAGTCGCACGAGCTCTTGGTGGCCGCCGGGCGTACACGACGAATCCGGGCGGGCCGGACGCCGACAAGTCAACCGGGAGACAAGCCGAGGGCGGAACTCCAGGCGCTCCAGGCGGCTGTGCGGTCGTTCGACCGCCTGCACCGGCGCCGATACGGGTATGACCAAGCGGATCGGGCCGTCGAAATCGTCACGATCCGGCTGCGCGCCCGCCACCTCCAGCCGGGCGTGGTTTTACCGGAGGCCCCATTCGACCAGCAGCGCGGCGAACCGGCGCCGGCCGGGCAGACTGTGCTCTGGGACGACGCTCAAGCGGTGACTGCGCCGATCTTCGAGCGCGAGCACTGTGGGCCAGGAACGCACCTGGTCGGGCCGGCCTTGATCGTCCAGGCGGATGCAACGACCGTGCTTCCCGCCGGGTGGTCGGCCGACGCAGACCGCTACGGCTCGCTATTGCTACGCCGGTACGCTTAGGAAATACCGCAATGTGCGGCCCATCGGCCGCTGCGAGGAGCACATAGGTTTTGATTATTCGCATCTTCCTGCGTGGGTTGCTGACCCTGCCGCTATTCTTTCTCGTGTCTGCGCTGGCAGTCGTGTACGCCTTACGCACGACGGTGCTCATGCCAGAGTTCATCACGGGACAGCTTGCCGCCGTGCAGCTCTACGACCACCTCTACGACGAGATGGTGGATAGTGTGCTGCGGGAAGCAGGACAGGGTGAATCCGAGGCGGCAGAGCCATCCTCCGTAGCTCTTATGGAAGCCGGGCGGCACCCTGTGACCACCTATCTGACCGGCAAGATCGAGGGTTTCGTTACCGACCTGTACCACTGGCTGGAGGTAGCAGACGCGCCAGCGCCGGTGCTCGACGTGACGGACCTCGGACAGGTGAGCCAGCCCATCGAGGCCGAACTGACACGACGTGACCTGCTGACGACCCGGACGCAGGCGCTCCTACGGCTCATCATCGGTCGCGCCGTCCCGGAGGAACCCTTCTCGCTCGCCTCCCTGTGGGCTGACGACCCGGATACGATGCACGTGGTCGAGCGGGTCCGCACGACCATGCGGCGGCTTCCCATTATCACGTGGCTGCTGGCCGCAGCCGTCTTCCTGACCGCCCTGCTGATCCTGCTCTTGGGCAGCGGGTGGGGCTCCAGGCTGCGCGGGTTGGGCCTGGCGCTACTCCCGGCCGCGGCGGCAGTGGGCATGGTGGGTCTGATGCTGACCATCTCGCTCGATGGCTCGATCGAGATACTGGCGCCGGCATGGCCCCCACCGGACGTCACAATGTCCGCCGGATTAGCTCAGGCCAGCGTGGCGCTCGTCGGCGGCATCATCGGCGGTATTGGGGAGCAACTCCTGCGAGCCGCCATCGTCACATTCGCTGTCGTAGTGGGCCTCATCGCCGCTAGCTTGGCGGATCTGCTCTGACCGTGGGGGGTGGAACGGGACTCAACGCCCGGCCCCTACTCTGGCCCCCTCCCTAACCCTCCCCCGGAGCAAGCTCCAGGGGAGGGGACGTACTGTCCTCCTGCGGAGCGGGAGGACCATAGGGGCCAGGGAAGAGGCCGGACCTGTACGTTGCCCAGCCGCCTCAGGTTTGGCCGGTGGCTATGAGGCGGACGGTGCCGGCGGCGGCGTCCACCTCGATAGTGGCTCCGTCGGGAATGCGGCTGGTCGCCTGGGGGACATTCACCACCGCCGGGATGCTGTACTCACGGGCGACGATGGAGCCGTGCGAGAGCTGACCACCGATCTCGACGACCAGACCACGGACCAAGGGGAAGAGCGGCGACCAAGCCGGGTCGGTGGCGGGGCAGACGAGGAGATCGCCCGGTTGTAAGCGTCCAAACTCCTGCGGCTGGCGGATTACGCGCGCCGTTCCCTGCGCGCGGCCGGCGCTGACGCCCAGCCCACGCAAGATCAGCGGCGTCGGAGCGGGCGGGGTACTGCCCGGAGCCGCTGGTGGAGATGGGGCGGCTGCCGGCTGGGCAGAGACAATGGCGCCAAAGCCGGTCAGGGTTGGCGGGGGGCGGCGCGCGGCACCCGGCGGCGCGGCGCCCTGACCGCGGGCAAACCGTTCAAGCGCATTGAGGTCGGCGCACTCGTCCGGCACCGTGATGGCACAGTAGCGGGCATAGCGGGCGCGTCGGGCGGCGATGACTGCTCGCACTTGACTTGGCTCTCGTGCCGTCTCCCCCGGCACGATGACCCCACTGCGCCGCGGGAGCAAGCCGGCCCGCACACCGCCGGCCTGCTCCCGCAGCCGCGGGGCGGCCCCTGGTGCCAATACCCGCAGAATCTCCACCATGGTGAGCCAGAAGTAGTCGTCCGGGTGGTCGAGCCAGCCGCGCTCGACCATCCGCCGCCCCAACTCCAACTCGCGCCGGCGCACTTGAGCGGCGATCCGCACGACCCGAAAGCGATTGGCCTCGCGCAGGGCGAGGACCTGGCGCAAGGCGCCGAGGCGCCAACGTACATACGGCCAACTGCGGCCCACGGCTTGCCTGATGGTCTCTTGCGCCTGCTGCGCCTGTCGCCGCTGGCGAGCGACCGCACCTGCGGCGTCGGGAGACGTCGGGGCACGGACGTACTGCGCGATAACGCCAAGCAGGTAGCCCGGAGCCTCGCGAAAGCGGGGGCTGGCGCTGTCGGACTCGAAGAGTCCACGATCACCGAACCGATCAAGGACCCGCTCGAACCGGTCGAGCGTGCGGGTGCCGCGGAGGGCCTCGCGGAAGTCGGCCTCAAGGTCACTTGCGTCTGTGAGGGCGCGACGCGCTTGTGGCTCCGTGCGCGCGATGGCCGCCACGCGCATCAGCGCGAGCGGCAGGTCGGCGCTGACGTTGCCCTCGCCGGCGACCGCCTGGTTGATCGCCGCTGCGGGCACCTCGAGACGACCGTGCAGGACACGGCCCAGCTCGTGAAAGTGCGTGATGGCCGCGGCGGACAGGTAGCCGGTGTGGTAGAAGAACCGTCCTAGCTCCGGCGCAATACGCTCGAAATCCGCGAGCAAGTCGGCATCCGCAGCGCGCCGCAGCATGCGGTCCGTCGCCAAGGATAGCTCGGCGAGAATGCCCTCGACGCGACCAAACCAACGCTCGGTCGCCGGAACAGCGCGGAACTGGCGGACGAGGTTGCTGAGCACGACGGGCAAGCGCCGCGCGACACGGGGCCAATTCCATTGCAGGGCTGGCCGGTCCAACTCCAAGCCGCTGCCGATAGCCTGATCGTTCAGCTCCGGTGGCGCGCCGAGGTCGGCCAACATGCTCCGCAGCAGGCCGGCATTGAAGTAGGGACGCCCCGCAGCGGCGCGGAAGAGCATTGCGCCGTCGGGGAAGCGGTAGCCGCTGACCTCGAACGCAGCGAGCATCTGCGGCCCGCTGGAGGCTTCGAGCTGGGACATGAAGAGCGGCGAGGGAAGCTCGGGCAGGATTTCCTTGACGTTGGCCCGGGACCATTGATCCCGTCCGTTGGACTGCCGCCTGGGCATCGTCGTCAGGTTGCCTCCGAGAAGCACTGTCCGGTGCTTCATGATGATAGTGTAGCGGGCTGGCCCCCCTATGGTCCCCCCGCTGCGGCGGGGGGACGGCGCGTTCCCTCACCGGTGCGTCAGCACGGGGAAGGGTTAGGGTGGGGGCCATAGGGCGCTCAACGTTTATGCCAGGTTGCAGGAGCGGGCAACATCGGGCAGTATCTCCGGCAAGCGAGCGGAGCGGGCAAGTAAAGGAGTGACGCGCATGAAGATGCATATCGGCAGTTCCTGGGTAGACAAAGACGAACGCATTGACGTACACAATCCCTACGATGGCAGCGTCGTGGACACGGTTCCGAGGGCGGAGGCTAGCGACATCGAGCGCGCCCTGGCGACGGCGGTGCGCGGTGCAGAGATCATGCGGAAGCTCACCGGCTACGAGCGGTACAAGATTCTGCACAAGGCCGCGGATCTGATTAGCGAGCGGGCCGAGAGCTTTGCCGAGACGATCACGCTGGAGGGCGGCAAGGTCAAGGCGGAAGCGATGATCGAGGTGGAGCGGGCCGCCGAGATCATTTACCTGTCGGCGGAAGAGGCCAAGCGGCTGGGCAGCGAGGTGATTCCGCTCGACGGTGCGCCGGGGGTGACGGGTAAGTTCGGCTTCACCATTCGCGTGCCGTGCGGGGTCGTGGCGGCGATCTCACCCTTCAACTTCCCGCTACACCTGGTCTGTCACAAGGTTGGACCCGGTATTGCCGCCGGGAATGCCGTCGTGCTGAAGCCGGCCACCGACACGCCGCTCTCGGGCTTGCGGGTGGTCGAGGTGATGCTGGAAGCCGGATGTCCACCGGAAGCACTCCAATGCCTGACCGGCTCCGGCGCCGAGATCGGGGACGCCTTGGTCAGCGATCCGCGCGTTCGCAAGATCACCTTCACCGGCAGCCGCGACGTGGGCGAGCACATCTGCCGCACGGCCGGGCTGAAGAAGGTGACCATGGAGCTGGGGTCCAACTCGCCGGTCATCATCATGCCCGACGCAGACATGAACAAGGTCACGACGGCGCTCGCCTCCACCGGATACGCGCACGCGGGGCAGGTCTGTATCTCCACCCAGCGGGTCTATGCCAACCGCGAGATTTATGGCGACTTCCTCGACGCCTTCACGGAAAGCGTGAAGGCCATCACGACGGGCGATCCGCGGCAGGAAGGGGTGCGGATGGGGCCGATGATCCGCGAAAGCGACGCCGCGCGTGTCGAGTCGTGGGTGCAGGAGGCGGTGGCCGGCGGGGCACGCCTGGTCGCCGGAGGGGATCGCAACGGCACGCTGATGGCGCCAACGCTGTTAGCCGACGTGAAGCCGGAGATGCGTATTTCCTGCGACGAGGTGTTCGGTCCGGCCGTCGGGGTGACGCCGGTGGACGACATTGACGAGGCGATTGCCCAAGCGAACAGCACGAACTACGGCTTGAGCACGGCGATCTTCACGGAGAACCTGGATTGGGCGATGAAGTTCGCGCTGGAGGCGGAGGCCGGCAACATCCATCTCAACTGGGGCACCCAATGGCGAGCCGACCTGATGCCCTACGGCGGCCTGAAGGACAGCGGGATGGGCAAGGAAGGGCCGAAGTACGCGGTGGAAGAGATGACCGAGACGAAGATGGTCGTCTTCCACATGCCGTAGGGGGTGAGAAACCGGCCCCCACCCTAACCCTCCCCCGTGCTGACGCACAGGGAAGGGGCGTCCGCGCGGCGACGCGGGTCGGGCGCTGGCCCCCCTATGGTCCCCCCGTTGCGACGGGGGGACGGGGCACAGCATGCTGTGCCCCTACGGCCGGCGTTGTACCTACCCCTGTCTTCCTTCCTGGAGAGACGGGGCCGGGGGGTAGGTCGAAGCCGCCTCAGGGGACCGTAGCGCTCCGTTAGCGACCTGGAAGACGGTTGCGGCGGCGAGGAAGGCGGGGGTGAAGGAGCGTAGCTCGGTGGTGGTGAGGAGCACCTGTCCGCTGCGGTTGGCGCCGCTGTCCCTCCCGTCGGATGGTGTAGATGGAGCCGGCAGCCTGTCGCCGGCGAGTATCTCCTGGAGCAGCAGGCGCCGCTGCGGGTCCAACTCGGAAAGCACGTCGTCGAGGAGGAGGAGCGGCCGCTCGCCGGTGCGCTGCTCCATCACGGCGGCCTCGGCCAGCTTGACCGCGAGCGCCGCGGTGCGCTGCTGGCCGCGGGAACCGAAGCGATTGAGGTCCACCCCGTCAACGGTGAAAGCCAAATCGTCGCGGTGGGGGCCGACGATGGTTATGCTCCGGCGCCGCTCCCGGTCCTGCTGGGCGTCAAGCTGGGCGGCGAACTGCGCGGCCACGGCCGGCCGTACCTCGTCTGCACGCATGACCGCACCCGGGTCCGACGCCAACGCGGACGGTAGCTCGGTGACGCTGCTGCGGTAGACGATGGCGAGGGAGGTGCGGTCATCCACCAGCCGGGGGTGGATGGCGGCCAAGCACGAGTTGAGAGTGGTGACGGCTTGGCCGCGGCCGATGATCAATTCGCTGCCCAACGCGACCACCTGCTCGGTCCAGTACCGGAGCTGATCGGCCGGCAAACGGCGGTCACGGAGCTGCCGCAACAGAGCGTTGCGCTGGGTCAGGACGCGCTGGTATTGGCTGAGGACGCGCACGTAGTGGGGATCAACCTGGCAGAGCATGATGTCGAGGTAGCGGCGCCGCTGGGCCGGCGAGCCGGTGATAAGCGCGACATCGGCGGGCGTAAAGAGGACGCTATTGAGCTGACCGAGCGCGTCCAGTGCCCGCCGGGGCTGCCGGTTGAGCCGGACGCGCTTCTGGATGGCGCGGGTGCGGGCGCCGGCCGCTGCGTTGGCCGCATTGCCACTTGCTGGCTCGACCAGGATAATATCGAGCCGCGACGTGCTCCCTTGGCGCTCGATCTCGGCGCTGATGCGGGCAAAGCGCTCGTCGGCGCCGGCGTCCCACGAGACCAACTCGCGCTCGCTCGTGGTACGGAACGATTTGATCGTGGCGAGCATATACAGGGCTTCGAGCAGGTTGGACTTGCCCTGGGCATTGTTCCCGCAGAGCACGGATACCCCAGGTGGTAGGTCCAGCTCAAGCCGACCGTAGGTGCGAAAGTTCGTCAGGCTCAGGTGGCGACAACGCATGGTGCTATGGATCGTACTCCGGACCGTGGCCGGATTCTACCGCGCCGGCCGACCACGGCTCATCGGTTAGTATGAACGCAACACTCCTACCGCGCTGCGACGACTCTGATACGAATCGGACACGAATTGAGGGAGGCTCATGCCGCTGACGCATACCGCACAGCCCACCCTGCGGCGTCCCATCCTGGTCGGGGCGTTCGAGGGGCTGCCCGACGCCGGAATGGCCGCCTCGCTGGCCATTCGCCATTTGGTCGCTGCGTTCGACGCCGAACCGCTGGCGGTCCAGGATTCGGACGACTACTACGACTATAGCGAGCTACGGCCCATCTCCCGGCTGACCGGGTCGCAAGATCGGGTGCTGGAGTGGCCGCAGGGCGAGTTCTGGTACGCCCAGCATCCGGCGGCCGACGAGACGACGCACGACCTGATCTTCTACCTTGTCCCGGAGCCGCAGCTGCGCTGGCGAGCGTTTGCTGCGGAACTGGCGGAAGTGTGCGTGGAGTGGGGAGTAGGAGCGGCGATCCTGCTGGCCAGCGTACCGGCGGACGTGCCGCACACGCGCAGTACCGTTCTGACGGGCTGGGCGACCGCACCCGAACTGCGCGTGGCCCTGAACCAACTGGGTATCCCGTTCTCGCAGTACGAGGGGCCGTCCAGCGTCCACTCGGCAGTGATCGAGTCGCTGCGGATTCACCAGGTACCGAGCGCGAGCCTGTTCGGCAGCGTGCCACACTACCTCCAGGTGCCGAATCCGGCTGTGAGCGCGGCGCTGCTGGAGCAGGCGGCGCGGCTGGTCGGCTGGTCGTTCGATCTGAGCCAACTGCGTCAGGCCGGGCGGCAGCTGCTGGACCAAGCGGACGAGGCCGTCGCCGAGCGGCCGGAGCTGGCGGCCTACTTGCAGCAACTCGAAGACCAGTACGACGAATCGAAGGCGCCCTTGGCACCAGGCCAGACCGAGCCGGGCGAGACGGAGGAATCGAGTGGGCCGCTGTCCGTAGACCCGGAGGAACTGGTGGAGGAGCTGGAAGACTTCCTGCGCCGACGTCGGGAGGAGGACGACTCGGACGGTGAGGAGGAGCAACCGCCGCGCAGCAGCGTCTGAGGCATGGCCCCCCTGTGGTCCCCCCGTTGCGACGGGGGGACGGGGATTTCCGCGTGCGCGGGAATAACCGGGCTTACACACGTGGTATACGGGCTGGATAGCGTGGATTCCCGCTGGCGGGGGGATAACGGTTTAGCAACGGTCCCACAGATAGAGCAGCACGATGACTGAAGGACAGAATCCGGGGCAGACGATTGCCATTGTCGGCGGGACCGGCCCGATGGGGCACGGCCTGGCCTTGCGGTGGGCGCAGGCCGGCTACCGGATCGTGCTCGGCTCGCGCGATGTCGAGCGGGCGGCGGCGGCGGCGGCCGGCATCCGCCAAACGCTGGGCGGCGCGGCGGTGGTCGAGGGCGCTACCAATGCCGAGGCCGTGGCCGCGGCGAGTACGGTCGCGCTCTGCGTGCCGTTCGCGGCCCACGCCAGGACGCTCCAGGGGCTACGGACGGCTTGGCGCGCCGGCAGCGTGCTGGTGGACGTGACCGTGCCACTGGCGGTCGCGGTCGGCGGACGGCCAACGGACATGCTGGGGCTGCCGGCCGGCTCGGCGGCCGAGCAGGCGGCCCAACTGACACCGCAGAGCGTGCGAGTCTGCGCTGCGTTTCACCATATCAGCGCGGCCCACTTGCGCGACCTCGGTCATGCCTTGGAGGGGGACGTGCTGCTGTGTGGGAACGACCGCGCGGCGCGGGTGGCCGTGAGCCAGTTGGTGGAGGCGATTCCGCAGCTACGGCCGGTGGACGTGGGACCGCTGCGGCGGGCGCGGCTGCTGGAGCCGCTGACGGCGCTGCTCATCGGGATCAACGTGCGCTACAAGGTGCCGGGGGCCGGCATCCGCATCACGGGCCTGCCGGAGGGGGAGTAGGGGCTGGGCGGTGAGTCGGACCTACCCCCCGGCCCCTTCCCTTATGAAGATTGACAACTTGATTAGGTAATGGTCTGGCCCCCTCCCTAGCCCTCCCCCGTCCCGACGGGGGAGGGAACCTGCTCCCGGCCACTACCTAGTTAAGTTCGCAACCTTCATCAGGGAAGGGGAGTCGGCGTAGCGACCGGGGGCTACGCATAGCCCCGGATGGCGGCCGGCGCGGGAATGACCGGGAAATGCCGACACAACCTAGCGGCTGGCGGCGCGGCACCAGCGCGCGGCGGTCTCGATGACAGCACGCAGGCGCTGCCGCTCGTCCGCCGATATGCGGCTATCGGTGAGTACCTGCGCCACGAGCAGCAGTGTGGGGTCGCCAGCGCCGAGGCGCGTGATAACGACGGGGACGAACCCGGCAGCGGCGAGCAGCCGGTCCGTATCGTCGGGGGAGAGTTGCAGGCCGCGGGCGAGCGCTTCCACTAGCCCCGGACTGCTCGGTGTGCGGTCGCCGCTTTCCAGCCGGCTGACGATGCTGGCGTGGACCTGGGCGCGCCGGCCGAGCGCACTCTGGCTGAGGTCGGTCTGCTCACGAAAGGCTCGCAACGCTGTCCCGAAGGCATTGGTAGGTCCGGTGTGCAGGGGCGGGACCGGCAGCTTGTCCCGCCCCGTACCTGACACTTGTGCCATCGCTGCCCCCACGATCCGACCGAAATCGCCGCCGCTCACCCACTGTTGTCAAGACTACGGTTTCCTGTGCGGGTTTGTCAATGCACTTGGTGGTGCGACACGCCGCTGGCGGGTTCCAGAGCCAGCAACGAATGAACACAAGAGGCACCTTCCGGGGTGGGCGAGCCGAGACAATGCCGGCCCAGAATACATCTGTGTCTATAGGGGAGACGATGACCACCACTAACATACAAGAGGGCCTTGCGGTTTCCAGATGGCAGATTCTGGGTACCATGTAGGCACCATGTGACCGCAGGCTCCCCCTGCGAGCATTGCGTCGTTAGCGCATTGTTGAACGGATCAAGAGTGGCTGGTAAAGTCACGGGCATTGCTGGCGCCTGACTAGGTACTCGTCGCTGGCGCGAGGAGTGGCTTCCGCGAGGGGAGGACGTGATGGAGCAGCGCCGCTCGCGCGCGCACCGCTGGCGCGAGCTGACGGCACAAGCCCGGCGCACCGGTGGGGCCATGGCCTTCGCTGGGGGGATGATCTGGCGTCATGCCCGGTTGCTCGCCATCATCATCGTGGTGTTGAGCCTGCTGGGCGGCGTGGCTCAGCCACTGCTCGTCTGGTCCATGACGGGACTCATCAACGTGCTGGCCGCTTTGCCAGCCAACCCGTGGGGAGAGGTGCTGCCCTGGCTGGGGGTGCTCTTCGCGGCGCATGTCCTGCCCGACATCCGCAACACGCTGACGCTCTACTGCGGCGGACTGGTCCGCGAGCGGCTGAAGGTTGCGCTGCAGCGGCGGTTGCTGGAGCACATGGCGGCAGTGCCGCTGACCTACTACGAGCAGCCGGAGTACTATCACAAGCTGGAGAACGGGTGGACGGCGCTGAGTCGCAGGGTCTCCTCGGAGCTTGAGAGGGTAGCTGGGCAACTCAGCGCGCTCCTGGGCACGGCCGGTTTGCTGGCGCTCTACGCGCAAGCCCACTGGCTGCTGCCCGTGGTGCTCGCCACGACCAGTATTGCCAGCATGGTGATCGGTGGCCGGCAGGGGCGACGGTTTGTCGCGGCGAGCTACGCGCGCTCACCGCTGCGCCGGGAGGAGCGCTATTGGGCGCAATTGCTGGCCGACCGGGGCGCGGCCCCGGAGCTACGGCTGTTCGGGCTGGGCGCCGCGCTGCTCGACCGTTGGCGGGCCGCCTTCAACCGGCATCTCGACGCCCTGACGACTGCCCATTGGCGACTGGCCTGGCAGAGCTGGGGGAACACGGCGCTCCAGGAGCTGACCCGCTGGGGAACGGCGGTGGCGCTCCTGGTGCTGGCGAGCCAGGGAGAGATCACCCTCGGGAGCCTGGTCGCGCTGCTGTACGCGCTAGGGCCGTTCCGCAACCTCATCCAACTGCTGTCCTATAACGCCATTGCCGTGGTGGATTACTACTCGCGCTGGGAGCACCTGCGGGACTTTCTGGCCGTTGCTCCGGAGCCGCGGCCGGCCGGTGCCCATCCGGCGGCACCGCGACCACTGCGGGAAGGCGTGCAGTTTCATGGGGTGAGCTTTACGTATCCGGGGGCGGCGCGACCGGCGTTGCAGGACGTGAGCCTGACGCTGCGGCCGCAGGAGCGCATCGCGCTCGTCGGCGAGAACGGCGCGGGCAAGACCACGCTGGTCCGGCTGCTGCTCGGGCTGTATCGCCCGTCGCGGGGGAGGATTACGGTCGACGGGATTGACCTCAGCGACCTCGATCCGGCGGCGTGGCGCCGCGAGGCGACGGCGATCTTCCAGGACTTCATGCGCTATCCGGCCACGGCGCTCGAAAACATCGGCTATGGCGATACGACGCTGCTCCCGGACAAGGCAGAGGCAACGACGGAGGTGCCGGCGGCCATCGCGCGGGCGGCGGCGCAGAGTGGCGCGGACGGCTTCATCGCCAGCTTGCCCGACGGATATGCCACGCTGCTCCGCAAGGAGTTCGTGGGCGGGATGGACCTGTCCACCGGGCAGTGGCAGCGGCTGGCGATTGCCCGCGCCTACGTGCGGGACGCGCAGATCATCGTGCTCGACGAGCCGACGGCGGCGCTCGATCCGCGGGCGGAGGTGGCCGTCTACCGGCAATTTCGGGCGGCGGCGGCCGGGCGGTGCGCGGTGTTCATTTCCCACCGGCTGGGATCGGCGCGGCTGGCGGACCGGATCATCGTCCTGCAGGACGGGCGGATCGTGGAGGAGGGCGAGCACGCGGCGCTGGTGCAGGGGAGCGGCGCGTATGCGCGGCTGTACGGGTTGCAGGCGAGCTGGTACGCGGCGGATGACGGGTCGGAGGGCGCGGGGTAGTAGGGCAATGGGAAGCTATCACGCGCGAGGGCCGCACTGGTCGGTGGCGGACCTGTTCGACCGGCCGGATGAGGAATCGGTCTGGGGCCAGGTGCGCTACTTCCCGCGCCTGCTGCACCTGTTCTGGGCGGTCAACCCGGTGCTGGCGACGGTGGTGGCGGTGCTCGAAATCGGGAGCGGGCTGTTCGCCGTCGCCGAGGTACACGTGCTGCGCCAGCTGATTGACACGGCGCAAGGGGTAGTGGCCGGCACGGCGTCCCTCGGCATGGGACTGCTCTGGGCGAGCGCGCTCGCGGGATTAGCCCTGGTCGGGGGGCTATTCAGTGGGCAGTTCAGCGTGCGGCAGACACTCGCGGGACGGCAGCAAGAGCTGTTGCGTCGGGAGATCGAAGCACGCTGCTACCGGCAGGCGCAGACGACCCCGCTGGAAGGGCTGGAGTATGCCGGGTACTACGACCGGCTGCAACGCGCCACGCTGGCGATGGAACAGCATCTCTATGAGACGGTAGAGGTGGCGTGGCGCGGTCTTGCGAGCTTGGTGGCGCTGGTTTCCCTGGCGATCTATCTGGGTCAGTTCCACTGGGGGCTGCCGCTGCTGCTGGTCGTCGGGACCGCGCCCGGCTTGATTGCCCGGATGCGCTTCGAGCGCAAGTGGTACGAGCTGAACCACGAGCTGACTCCAGAGACGCGGCGGCTGGGCGTGTGGATTGATCTGCTCTGGAAGCGCGACGCGGCGGCCGAGGTGCGGCTGTTCGGGCTGGGACCGTGGCTGGTTGACGGCATCCAGCGCCTCTGGCTGCGGACGATGCGGCGCCGGCTGCGGCTCTCGGCGGCCGGCGCGCGGGTGAGCATCTACACCGAGGGATTGAACGCGCTGGTCTACCTGGCCGCGATCACCTTCAGCGTGTGGCTGCTGATTACCGGCAGCGCCAGCCTGGGGGCCTACGCGGCCTTCTTCTTCGCGGTCCAGTCCTTTCAGAGCCACTACTCGGACCTGGCACTCAGCATCCTCGGCGGGATCGAGAGCAGTATGCGCTACATCCAGGACTTCTTCGAGTTCACCGATGGTCCGCGGCAAGACCTCACCAGCGGCCGGCGCCTATCCGGGCCGGTCGCGCAAGGGATCACGTTCGAGGGCGTGTCGTTCACCTACCCGGGGAGCGAGGAGCCGGCGCTGGCCGATCTCAACCTGACTATCCGGCCCGGCGAACGGCTGGCGCTGGTGGGGGAGAACGGGGCGGGCAAGTCCACGCTGGTCAAGCTGCTGATGGGCCTCTACCAGCCCACCGCGGGGCGGATTCTCGTGGACGGCGTTGATCTGCGCGACATGGCGCCGGCCGACTGGTACCGCCGGTTCGGGACGGTCTTTCAGGACTTCCTGCGCTATCAGAGCACTGTGCGGGACAACATCACCTTCGGCTGGGTGGACGGTGCCGGCGATGAGGCTGCCCTGCACGCGGCGGTTATCCGCAGCGAGGCCGACGAGGTGGTCAAGACGCTGCCGCAGGGACTGGACACGCTGCTGGGCAAGGAGTTCCACGCCGGGCAGGAGCTGTCCGTGGGGCAGTGGCAGAAGCTGGCGATTGCGCGGGCCTACTTCCGGCCGGCGGAGATGCTCATTCTGGACGAGCCGGCCTCGGCGCTGGATGCCCAGGCGGAGGCGGCGGTATACGAGCACTTCGCGCGGATGGCCGCGGAGCGGACAGTGGTGCTGATCTCGCACCGGCTCGGGTCGTGCCGGATCGCGGACCGCGTGCTGGTCTTGCAGGCCGGGCAACTGATCGAGGCCGGCACGCACGACGAGCTGATGGCGCACGGCGGCGCCTACGCCGAGCTGTACCGACTCCAGGCGGCCTGGTATCGGTAGGGCGGACCTAACCCCCGGCCCCTTCCCTTCAGGGAAGGGGAGTCGGCGAGGCCGTGTGCGCTATTCATTTGTGCGGGTGGATTGCGGCTTGCGCCGCGATGACGCACACGGGGCCGGCGGGGCGCGGGAGGGGTGCTGGCGGCGGCGGCCCGTGGCCGCGGTGGAGCAAGACCGCGGGCGGGGCGGCACCTGGGTGGCAGAATGCACTTGGTTGATGGTGGGGTGGGTGGACTGGGGCTGGCCCCCCTGTGGTCCCCCCGTCGCGACGGGGGGACGGGGGTTCCCGCTTGCGCGGGAATGACGGTTGAGGGGGCGGGAACGACGGTTGGGGCGGTGGGAGTGCGTGCTAAGGGTGTGGGCGGTGTCTTGGTGAGCTGGCAGGTAGGTCAGGGTGTTGGGAGTGGCAGGAGTGCGAGGCAAGATTACCTGGCGCAGCCGGTACACGCGGGCCGGCGCGGGCGCGGTGGCGCTAGGTGCGGCACGCAGACGATGCTGACCCGGCGCCCCGGCCGCGATGGCCAGGGGTACGTCAGCACCCGGTGCCGGCAATTCCGCACTCAGACGGTCATGCCCCGCCGCGCGCTGGGCGGCGGAGGGTCGGCCATGACCCGGTGCGCGTAAGGCGGCACTCAGCCAGTACTGACCCGGCGCCCCGGCCATGGTGGCCAGGGGTACGTCAGCACCCGGTGCCCGCAACGCGGCACTCAGGCGGCCATGCCGCGCCGCGCGCAAGGCGGCGCGGGGTCGCTCATGACCCGGTGCCCTCGGCTGGGTGGCTACGCCACCGCTGTTGACTAGCATGATGATGCGAGTGGGTCCCTGCCGGGCGGTGCCCGGTGCTCCAGGATGGTCTTGCAGCTGCCACGTCCCAACGATAGGCCATGTTGAGGGGCGGTGGGGGAAGACAACGGGGGGATTGTCGGGATCAGGATTTACGGGATGAGGGGATGGACCGGATGGAGGGGCGGGGCCGGGGGATATTTACATGGATGGACAGGATGCACAGGATGGGGAGGGGCGGGGCTGGCCCCCCTGTGGTCCCCCCGTTGCGACGGGGGGACGGGGCTGGCCTCACCCCCCGGCCCCCTCCCTAAAGGGAAGGGGCTAGAGGCTGGCAGGGGGAGATGTCGAGGGCAACCACAAGGGTTGCGCCGACAGTGGGTGTCGGCGGTGAGTGCGGACGGCGCCACCTCGTGAGGGTTTCAACGTTCATATAGGGGAAGGGATGTGAGGTAAGCCGAGTGAAAGCACTCTGGAGGAAGCTGACTGGGAAACTAGGTCAGGCGTGGGGCTGGCTGCGGGTTAGGGCATGGAGACTCCGGTATTTAATCCGGCGGAAGTTGACCGGGACGACGACCAGGGCCATCAGCACACTGGTAGTAACCGTCCTCATTATTGCTATTCCCCTATTGATCTTTGTCCCCAAGTGCCAGGCCGTCCGCATAGCGGACGACGCTGCGCGCTTGGAGCGGGAGGACAACGCCCGCCGCACGCTGGCGCAGATCATGGGCGGCGCTGTAGGGCTTATCGTTATCTGGATCACATGGCGGCGTCTACAGGTTGCCCAAGAAGGGCAAGTGACCGAGCGCTTTAGCCGGGCTATAGAGCACCTGGGTAACAGCAGCTTGGACGTGCGGTTAGGGGGGATTTACGCCCTGGAACGCATCGCGCGGGACTCGCGCCAGGATCATGGGCCGATTATGGAAATCCTCACGGCCTATGTGCGCGAGCACGCCCGACGGGACTCATCTAACGAAGATCAACAGCCGGCAGACGAAGAGCAGCCCTTGGCAACCGATATTCAGGCTGTGCTCACCGTCCTCAAAAGACGGCAGGCGAACTACGATCCGTCGTGGGAGGGGCTAGACCTGTGTAACACGGACCTGCGCGGAGCCAATCTCTACAAGGCCACACTGCAGCGGGCGAACTTCAGCAAGGCCAACTTGCAAAGGGCGTACCTTTCGATGGCCACCTTGCAGGGAGCGTACTTCATTGGGGCTGACCTGCAACGAGCACGCCTCGCTGGGGCCGATTTGCAGTGGTCACGCCTCGCTGAGGCCAACCTACAGGGGGCCCGCCTCATGTCGGCCAACCTGCGGGGGGCAGACCTGCGAGGATCGGACCTCACTGGCGCCGACTTGCAGGGGGCCGACCTCAACGAAGCGTTCTCCCTTACCTCTCAGCAGCTTCGGAAGGCCAAGGGAGACAAACACACCAAGCTGCCGCCGGGGGTAGAGCGCCCGGACGACTGGCCTGCTGAACGCGAGGATGGGGGGTAGGGAGACTGGCTGCCCTCACCCCGGCCCTCTCCCCGTGGGAGAGGGGGCTGGATTCCCGCTTGCGCGGGAATGACGGAGGGGAGGCGGGGCTGGCGGGGGACGGGTGGGTCGCGGTGGGGGCGGGGATGTGCGAGGATTGGGGGAGTTCAGCGGAGGGGGAGTAGCGATGTCTGATGCGACGCTCTTTTACATGCCGGCTACGGAGCTTGCCGAACGTATCCGACGGCGGGAGCTGTCGCCGGTGGCGGTGGTGCGCGCGTTCTTGGAGCGTATTGCGGCCGTTGACGGCGAACTGGGTGCGTACTGCACCGTGACGGCGGAGCAGGCGCTCGATGAGGCACGGGTCGCCGAGGCGGCGCTGGCGGCGGAGGAGCCGACGGGGCCGCTGCACGGGGTGCCGGTCTCGATCAAGGACCTGGTGTACACGCGGGGGGTGCGGACGACGCGCGGCTCGGCGATCTATGCCGACTTGGTGCCGGACGAGGATGCGCCGGTGGTCGAGCGGCTGCGGGCGGCGGGGGCGATCTCGCTGGGGAAGACGAATACGCCGGAGTTCGGATGGAAGGGCCTGACGGACAACCGGCTGTTCCCGCCGACGCGCAATCCGTGGGATGGTACGCGGACGGCCGGGGGTTCGAGCGGGGGCGCGGCGGCGGCCGTGGCGGCCGGGCTGGGGCCCATCGGGATTGGCAGCGACGGGGGTGGGTCGGTGCGGATTCCGGGGTCGTTCTGCGGGGTGGTGGGGCTGAAGCCATCGTTCGGGCGTATTCCGTACTATCCGGCGAGCGCGGCGGAAACGATGTCGCACATGGGGCCGCTGACGCGCACGGTGGCCGACACGGCGCTGGCGCTGGACGTGCTGGCCGGCCCGGACGCGCGGGACCGGCTGACGTTGCCGGCGCCGGACGTGCCGGAGGGGAGCTATCTGGCTGCGGCCGAGGCGGGCGCGCGTGAGGGGCTGGCGGGGCTGCGGGTGGGCTGGAGCCTGACGCTGGGCTATGCCGTCGTTGATGATGAGGTCGCGGCGCTGACGGGCGCGGGGGTCGAGCGGCTGGCGACGGCCGGCGGGCGCGTCGAGACGCTCGATCTGGACTGGAGCGACCCGGAGGAGCCGTGGTGGGCGCTGTTCTTCGGGGGGATCGGGGCGGCGCTGGCGGAGTATCTGCCGGAATGGCGGGAGCAGATGGACCCGGGGCTGGTGGAGATCGTGGAGCGGGCGAAGGGGCTGACGGCGTTCGACTACACGCGGGCGGGCTTTCAGCGGGTCGAGTTCTGGCATCAGGTGCGGCGCTGTTTTGAGGACGTAGACATCCTGGCGACGCCGACGCTGGCGGTGCCGGCGCTACCGCTGACCGGCGAGCTACCGACGCTGGGGCCGTCGGAGCGGGGGCATCTGCCGTCGTGGTCGCCGTTCTCGTATCCGTTCAATCTGACGGGGCAGCCGGCGATCACGGTGCCGTGTGGCTGGACGGCGGGGGGCTTGCCGGTAGGGCTGCAACTGGTGGGCCGGCGCTACGATGACGCGACGGTGCTGCGGGCGGCCGCGGCGTTCGAGGCGGTGGCGCCGTGGGCGGACCGGCGGCCGATTGGCTGACGGGCTTCACCCCCCGGCACCCTCTCCACATATGAAGGTTGCGAACTTGATTAGGTAGTGTGTTGACCCCCACCCTGACCCTCCCCCGTCCCGACAGGGGAGGGAACACACCCGGCCTCCCGGAGTGCGAGGGGACGGGGCGATGGCGTCTCCGGCGGCGCCGCAGTAGCCGTTACACTAGAGAGCGCCGGGTGGCGTGCTACAGTGCGGCGGGCGGTGGGCGCGCAGGGGAGACCATGACACAGGAAGAACCGGCGGTGGCGCCGGCCAGCGCCGGAAGCGAGCGGTTACGGACGGCGCTGGCCAGCAAAGAGGCGCGCGTGGCCGTCGTGGGGCTGGGGTTTGCGGGGCTGCCCCAGGCCGTGGTCATCGCCGAGGCGGGGTTCACCGTCACCGGCATTGACGTGGACGGCGAGCGGGTGGCGCAGTTGGCGCGGGGCGAGAGCTACATCACCGACGTGACCGCCGGCCAACTGCAAGCCTTGCGGCGCACGGGGCACTTTCACGCCACGACCGACGCGGCGGCGCTGACCGCCGCCGACTGCGTGGTGGTCTGCGTGCCCACCGGGATTACGGCCGAGCGGCGACCCGTGCTCGACGCGCTGGAGCGGGCGCTCGGCACCATTGCCGACACCATCTGCCCGCCGGCGTTGGTGATTATCGAGAGCAGCGTGCCGCCGGGGACGACGCGGCGGGTGGCGCGGTTGCTGGATTCCCGCTTCCGCGGGAAGGACGATGGTGGGGGTGACGGGCCCGGGGAGCAGGTCTTTGTGGCGCACGCGCCGGAACGGATTGATCCGGGCAACAGGGAGTATGGGCTGCGGGAGACGCCGCGGGTGGTGGGCGGCGAGACAGCGGCGGCGCTCGATCTGGCGAGGCAATTCTACGCGCAGTGCGGGGTGACGACGGTGCCGGTGGCCAGCGTCGAGGTGGCGGAACTGGCGAAGGTCTTCGAGAACACGTTCCGCTTTGTCAACATCTCGCTGGCGAACGAACTGGCGCAGATCGCCACGGCGTTGAACGTGAGCGTGTGGGAGGTCGTGGAGGCGGCGAGCACGAAACCGTATGGGTTCATGCCGCACGAGCCGGGGCCGGGAGTGGGCGGGAGCTGTATTCCGGTGATCCCGTTCTTTCTGGCCGACGTGGCCGAACGGCTGGGCACACCCTCGCACTTGATCGCCGCGGCGGAGCGGGTGAACACGTTCATGCCGCAGTACGTGACGGACCGGGCGGCGGCACTGCTCGGGCGGCGGGACGGCGACTTGGCTGGCTGCCACATCCTGGTGCTAGGAGTGACGTACAAGCCGGACCAGAGCGACTGCCGCCACTCGCCAGCGGTGCCGGTGGTGGAGCGGCTGATCGCGGCCGGGGCGACGGTGCGGGTTCACGATCCGCTGGTGACGGAGGCCGCCGGTCTGCACCCGGACGCCAGCTTCGCACCGCTGACGGCCGAGGTGCTGGCCGCGGCCGATCTGGTCGTGGTGGTCACGCCGCATCGCTCGCTCGACTACGGGCTGATACTGTCACACGCCCGCTGCATCCTGGACACGCGGAATGCGTTGCGTGACCGGGCAGCGCCAAACGTGGTACCGCTGTAGATACGATGCGACCTGGCGGCTGCCCTCACCCCGGCCCTCTCCCACGGGGAGAGGGGGTTGGATTTCCGCTGGCGCGGGAATGGCGGATTCGGGGTATTTTTCGTAGGAATGACAGGAACCGATAGATACTGCTGGGAGGCCTGCTGATGAGTACAAGCCCTCGTCTGGATGGTCGGGTGGCGTTGATAACCGGCTCGGCGACCGGTATTGGGCGCGAGACGGCGCTCGCGTTTGCGCGGGAGGGCGCCGCGGTAGTCATCAACTACTCGCGCTCGGAGGCGGAGGCGCGGCAGACGCAGGACGACGTGGCGGCGCTGGGTGGGCGCACGCTGCTGTGCCGGGCCGACGTGAGCGACGACGCGGCGGTGCGCGAGATGGTCGGGCAGACGGTGGAGGCGTTCGGCCGGCTGGACGTGCTCGTCAACAACGCCGGCACGACCCACTTCGTGCCGTTCGAGCAGCTCGACGATCTGACCGACGACATCTGGGATCACATCTTCGCCGTGAACGTCAAGGGCGCATTCTATTGCACGCGGGCCGCGGCGCCGCACCTGCGCCGGAGCGGCGCGGGGCTGGTGGTGAATGTGGCGTCGGTGGCGGCGTTCAGCGGGATTGGCAGCAGCATGCCCTATGCGGCCTCCAAGGGCGCACTGATTACGTTGACGCGCTCCCTGGCGCATGGGCTGGCGCCGGACATCCGCGTGAACGTGGTCGCGCCGGGGGTGGTGAAGACGCGGTGGGTGACGGGCCATGAGGATCACGTCGAGCGGCTGGCGCAAGACGCGCTCATGCGCCGACCGGCCGGTGCGGACGACGTGGCCAACGTGATCGTCAGCCTCGCCACGCACTCCACGTTCCTGACCGGCGAGACGATTGTCGTGGATGGCGGGCGGCTCTTGCGGTAGGTGTACGCGATCTCTACCTCTATGGCACGTCACTGGTAAAAGATGGCTAACGATACTGCCGCCAGCTATTTGGACAAAGCGGATGAGGCGCTGGCGGGGGCCGAACGAGAGCTTGTCCTCAATGCAGCGAACAATGCCGCCAACCGAGCGTATTATGCAGCGTTTCTGGCCGCAGTGGCTGCGCTTTGGAGAGAAGGCATTCGACCTCGCACACGTAGGGGGCAGACTCCATCGCACCGCCAGGTGCGGAGTGAGTGGAGTGGTAGACTCATTTATCGTCGCAAACGGTATCCTGCCTCGCTCCGCCGTGTGCTAGAGGACCTATGGGACTGGAGAGTTCAGGCCGACTATGATGACACATCGGTGACACGGCGCCAGGCAGAACGAGCGGTAAGGTTGAGCCGTAGGCTGGTTACTGCCGTCCAAGATCGGCTACGGCCCGGTGCCCCAGCGACGCCGGAGGTGGAGAATAAGCTATGACTGCCCAAGAGATACGGCAAGAGGGACCGAACACGTCGGAATCACTCGATCTCTCTCGCTATGTAGCGGCATTCAAGGAGCTAGTGCAGGCACGCTACCCTACGGCGACGTTTTACCTTGCCCCAGGACTGGAAGAGAATACATGGCACCTAAATATATTTGCTCCGGTTGAGGATGATCTGGAGCTGGAAGGGCAACTCTCCGAGAAGGCGACCGACTTTCTGGTCTTCGATGATGTCGCAATCAGTCCGATCTTCCTGCCGCAGAGGACGCTCGACGGCTTGACAGACACCGAGTGCGATCTCTCCCTCCATGGCACTCCACAGCGGGCAGACGGCTGACCGAGCCGGCTCCGGCAGTGTAGAGCGCATCGCGGCGCGGCTGCGGGCGGTGGCGCGGGCGGGGCGGACGGTCACCTACAATGATTTGGCCGCGGTGGTCGGCTGGGACATGGACGACCCGGCTGCGGCCAGGGAGATAGCCGGTATCCTGCGGGCCATCTCCACGGCCGAGCACGCGGCCGGCCGGCCGCTGCTGTCGGCGGTCGTCGTCGGGGCGAAGACGGAGCGGCCGGGCAAAGGGTTCTTCAAGCTGGCGCAGCGGCTCGGACGCTACGACGGCGGCGCTGACGGGACCTTCTTTGCTCAGGAGCTACGGCGCGTCCACGAGCATTGGCGGCGAGGCGGGGGGTGAGTGTCGGCCCCCCTATGGTCCCCCCGTCCCGACGGGGGGACGTGGGCAACCACAAGGGTTGCCCCTACGAGATGGGGACCGCACGCCCGGATTGCAGCTTTCGACACAATGACGGGGGAGACGGAATGACCAGGGGCGGAATGACGAAAGAGGGTGAGTTGTGGACTTCTACCAGGTGGCCGCGGCGTTCTATGACCGGACGTTCGGGCGAGCGGAGTTGGAGGGCGAGCATGGCGACGTGGACTTCTATGTGGAGGAGGCGCGGCGGGCCGGGTCGCCGCGCCTGGAGCTTGCCTGCGGCACCGGGCGGGTCCTGATACCGGTGGCCGAGGCCGGTTTGGCAATCGTGGGGCTGGATAGCGCAACGGCGATGCTCGCGATTGCTCAGGAAAAGATCGCCACGCTCCCCGGTGCGACGCAGCAACACATCGAACTGGTCGAAGGGGACATGCGGTCGTTCGCGCTCGACCAGCGTTTCAAGCTCATCATGATCCCGGCCCGTTCGTTTCTGCACCTGATGACTACGGCGGATCAGCGGCAGGCGCTAGGGTGTATTCGTGACCATCTGGCCGACGATGGACGGCTCGTATTCAACATCTTCGATCCTCGATTGGACATGATCGCCGTCCACGTTGGGACGCTTGGCCACGCCCTGCAAAAGGACAGCGAGTTTACGCATCCCGACACGGGCCACCGGATGGTCGCCTGGGTAACGCGCCACTACGACCCGGCGCAGCAGATCATCGAGGAGGAACATATCATCGAGGCGCTGGATGCCGACGGACGGGTGGTTGCGAAGACGTATGCCCCGCTCACGGGGCGCTGGGTGTATCGCTACGAGATGCAGCACCTGCTCGAACTGAGCGGGTTTGCGGTCGAGGCGCTGTACGGCAGCTATGAGCGCGGACCGTTTCGGCACGGCGGCGAGCAAATCTGGGTGGCGCGGAAGGGGTGAGGGCTGGCCCCCCTATGGTCCCCCCGTCCCGACGGGGGGACGGGCGGCTCCGAGGACGTGGCGCTGCGTGCGTATTGGGTCTCCCCGTCGGGACGGGGGGACGGGGGCAACCACAAGGGTTGACCCTACGGCGCTGGATTGCGGCTTGCGCCGCAATGACGGAGGGGTGCCGCAATGGACGAGGGGCGGGATGACGAGGGAGGGTGAGCTATGAGTTACTACCAGGTCGCTGCGGCGTTCTATGACCGCACGGTTGGGCGAGCGGAGCTAGAGGGCGAGCAAGGCGACGTGGCCTTCTACGTGGAGGAGGCGCGGCGGGCCGGGTCGCCAGTGCTTGAGCTTGCCTGCGGTACTGGGCGCGTCCTGCTACCGGTCGCCGAGGCCGGATCGGCGGTGGTGGGGCTGGACCGCTCGGCGGCGATGCTCGCGATTGCTCAGGAGAAGATCGCCACGCTCCCCGATGCGACGCAACAACGTATCGAACTCGTCGAAGGGGACATGCGGTCGTTCACGCTCGATCAGCGTTTCAAGCTCATTATGATCCCGTTCCGTTCTTTCCTGCACTTGATGACTACGGCGGATCAGCGGCAGGCGCTAGGGTGTATTCGTGACCATCTGGCCGACGATGGACGGCTCGTGTTCAACATTTTCGATCCTCGACTGGAAACGATTGCCGCCCACCTTGGCACACTTGGCGCCGCCCTAAAGAAGTTCCGTGAATTCACACATCCCGAAACGGGCCGCCGGGTGGTCGTCTGGGAAGCCCGACACTACGATCCGGTGCAGCAGATCATCGAGGAGGAGCGTATCTTCGAGGAGCTGGACGTTGACGGGCGGGTAGTTGCAAAGACGTATGCGCCGCTCAGGCTGCGGTGGGTGTACCGGTACGAGATGCAGTATTTGCTCGAACTGAGTGGACTTGCGGTCGAGGCGCTGTACGGCAGTTTTGAGCGCGGACCGTTCCGGCACGGCGGCGAGCAAATCTGGGTGGCGCGGCGGGGGTGAGGGCTGGCCCCCCTATGGTCCCCCCGTCCCGACGGGGGGACGAGCGCGTGCAGGAGTTCCTCGACGTGGGTGGGGAGGGTCCCCCCGCTGCGCGGGGGGACGTGGGCAACCACAAGGGTTAACCCTACGGCGCTGGATTGCGGCTTGCGCCGCAATGACGGGGAACTAGCCCCCCTATGGCCCCCGCGCGGCGGGGGACGAGGGTGAATGACCTCCCGGCGCGAGAGCACACCGAGGCTATCGTTCTCGCCAGGGTAGGCGCCATAGACCGAGGGACATGGTGACTACTGCGAATCCGGCCAGCACGGTCAACTCGATCCAGATGTCGTGCTGCCCGGAAAGCGACTTCTCGATTGCGTCGGCTGCGTAGCGGAGGGGTGAGACGTAGCCCAGGAACTTCAGCAGTAACGGCGCCTGTTCGATTGTGAAGTAGACCGGCGACAGGGCTGCCAGGACGAGCGATAGCAAGCCCGTGGTGAGGTTCCCTACTTGCAGTGACGGGGCAAAGCTCACCACGAACATGGTCAGGCCCGCCACGGTGAGGACGGCCAGGATCAGCGCAGGCGCCAAGCCCCACGTCGGATTGATGCCTACGCCGGCGACCAGCCCAAACCCCAGCAGCACCAGCACGGTTACCGTGCCCGATATCGAGGAGAAGGCCAGTGAACCGAGCACATACGCGCCCTTGGACATCGGCATCGAGATGAGTAGCCGGAGATTGCCCAGGAAGCGCTGGGCCACGGCGTTCTGCCCAACCAGCATTCCTACGGAGAAGGTCACTCCGAATACGAGCGTGCCGGCCATCAGCCGGCGGACAACTTGCGGATCGTCCGGGGCAATCGCCCTGGTGACGTAGAACCAGGGCAGGGCGGTCCCGGACGCGAGTAAGACGGAAATGTACCACTGCTTGAGAAATGGAATAAAGCTGATCTCAAAGACGCTGGCCGCGTCCAGTACGAACTTCTTGACACCGGTTGTCGGGTAGAGACGGGCGGCGACGGCGAGGTTCCGACTCGTCGCGCCATGGTCCGCGGAGGTTGTATCAGCCATCAGTCACCACCGTGATCGGGCTTTTGCCGCTCTCTGGTGAGGCTCAGATAGACATCCTCAAGGGTTGTTCGCGCCACGGTGTATTGGCGAATGCCCTTGGCCTGCACCTGTTGGACCAACGTCCGGTCGTCGCTGCCGTAGACGGTCTCGGTGCCGGCGGCCGAGTCGAAAGTAATCTTGTATTGATAGCCGTAAGCGGCTTTCAGGCTCTCCACCGTGTCGAGGGTGATCAGGGAACCGTCCTGGACGATGCCTACTCGGCCGCAAAGTACCTCGGCCTCCTCCATGTTGTGTGTGGTCAACAGAATGGTCGTGCCGCTCCGATGCGCGTCGCGGAGGAGGTTCCAAAGATCATGGCGGGCTTCGGGATCGAGGCCGGCGCTCGGCTCGTCCAGGACCAGGAGGGGCGGATCGGCGAGCAAGGCGATGCCAAGGAGCACGCGACGGCGCAGCCCGACCGACAAGTGGTCGGCTGACTTGTCCCGATGCTCCTGTAAGCCGAGGGTGGAGATCAACTCTGCGGCGCGGCGTGAGGCGAGCTTCGCCGGAAGGCCCCGGAGCTTGCCGAAGATGCGGAGGTGGTGCCTGACCGACAAGCCGAAAGATAGACCGGCTTCTTGCGGCATGACGCCCATGTATCGCTTCACCTCGTTGGGTTGCGATACGGCATCAATGCCGAACACCCGCACGTGACCCGCAGTTGGGAACAGCTCGGTGGTGATCTGGCGCACCAGGGTCGTCTTGCCGGCGCCGTTGGGGCCGAGGATGCCGAGGAACTCGCCGGCCTGGACGGCAAAGGAGATGTCGCGATTGGCCAATGTACCGTCGCGGTATTGCTTGGTGAGGCTCGTTACCTCAACCGCTGGGCTGTCCAACTGCACACCGCCTTCGTAGCACCGCCAAACCGGAACCTCGTCCACTGGCGGTTAGTGTATAACCCTGGGCAGCGTCACGCCGAATATGCGGACGCGGACGGGGGTGAGGGGCTGGCCCCCCTGTGGTCCCCCCGTCCCGACGGGGGGACGTGGGTAGCCACCCGGCACCATCCCGGTGCGGCCGGCGCGGTACACGGGTGGGGGGCGTACCGCTACACTGTGGCTGCACGTCGGGTGGCGGGGAGGCAGGCGGCGGGAGACGGCCGCCGGGAGACGCGAGCGGCCGGAGTAGAAGGGCGACCAATCGTGCCACCTGGTCAATCCAAGGGCCGGCTCTGGGCATCATGATGAAAGTTGACAACTTGATAAGGTAGTGATCTGGCCCCCCTATGGTCCCCCCGTTCCCGACGGGGGGACGAGCGCGTGCAGGAGTTCCTCGACATGGGTGGGGAGGGTCCCCCCGCATAGCAGGGGGACGGGCGCAGCATGCTGCGCCCCTACGCAAGGACTGAGCGGGGTCCTGATTCTGTGCGAGAAGCACGGTGAGGAGGGTGAGGGTGACAGCGACGACAACGCCGATTGCCGACCTGAAGGAGCGGGTGTGTCGAGAGATAGATCAGCACGCGGATAGCTTGATTGCCCTGGCCGAGGATATTTTCCGGCACCCGGAGCTGGGCTACAAGGAGACGCGCACAGCCGGACAGGTGGCAGCGCGGTTCCGAGCGCTCGAAATCCCGTTCGAGACGGACCTGGCGCTGACGGGCGTGAAAGGGATGCTCAGCGGCAGCGCGCCCGGCCCCACGGTGGCCGTGCTGGGCGAACTGGATTCGCTGATCGTCGCCGACCATCCGGCGGCGGACCGGACGACCGGCGCCGTCCACGCTTGTGGGCACAACGCGCAGATCGCCACGATGATCGGCACGACGACCGGCCTGGTCAAGTCCGGTGTGCTGTCGGAGTTGTCCGGTCGCGTGGCGTGTATGGCGGTGCCGGCGGAAGAATACGTCGAGGTCGGCTTCCGCTTGGGGCTGCGGAAGGCCGGGAAGATCGAGTTCCTGGGCGGCAAGCCGGAGCTACTGCGCGTCGGTGCGCTCGACGACGTGGACATGGCGATGATGGTGCATACCAGCTCCAACCGCGCCGACGGCCTCACCGGGGTGAGCGAGTCCTCCAATGGGTGCGTGGTCAAGCAGATTACCTTTCTCGGCCACGCGGCCCACGCCGGGGGGGCGCCGCATCGCGGGATCAACGCGCTCAACGCGGCGACGCTCGCCTTGCAGGCGATTCACGCCAACCGGGAGACGTTCCGCGACCAGGACATGATCCGGGTGCATCCGATCATTACGCGCGGCGGGGACATCGTGAACGCGGTGCCGGCCGAGGTGCGGATGGAGACGTATGTTCGCGGTCGCACGCTGAAGGCGATCACAGACGCGAACCGCAAGGTGGACCGGGCACTGCAAGCCGGGGCGCTGGGCGTGGGGGCCAAAGTGCGGATCGAGACTCTGCCGGGCTACCTGCCGCTCTGCAACGACCCGGAACTGACCTCGCTGTACAAGGACAACGCGGTGGCGCTGGTGGGCGCGGACGAGGTGCGCGAGGTGGAGACGCGGGGTGGCTCGACCGATATGGGCGACCTGACGCAGATCATGCCGGGCATCCATCCCTACGCCGCCGGCGCGACAGGGACGGGGCACGGCAACAACTACTACATCACGGACTACGAGAACGCCGTGCTGCTGCCGGCAAAGGTCATGGCGATGACGGTGATTGACCTGTTGGCCGACGATGCACGGCAGGCACGGACGCTCCTGGGCGAGTACAAGCCGCGATTGAGCCGCAGCGAGTACCTGGACTTCCAGCGCGGGCTGGCGAAGACCATCGAATTCGACGGCGCGACGTTTTGACGGCCCTCACCCCAGCCCTCTCCCACGGGGAGAGGGGTATCCGACGCAGGTGCGCTGCCGACGGACTCGCCAACAGGGCAGCATGCAGATGAGAAGCAACAGAAGATGAATGGGCTTGAGGTTGTCACCTTTATCGTAGTTGTTGTGGGGGCAATCGCGGCTGTTTGGGGAGCAATCGCATCAACATTGGCTTATATGAGACAGACGCGGTGGTGGAAGGTTCGCCACCCTGATCTAGGTCCTAGTGAATGGGATATACTCAAAGCACTGAATATTGCCCGTGAACGGCAACAGTCTTCTCGGCCTCCTGGCCAGGAACCGGTAGGCATTGGACTCACTAACTTCGGATTGGCTGGGGGGCCGGTGACAGACACGGATGGCAAAGCCATTATTGATGAATACCGACTTACCGCGGTGCAAAGTATCGTTCTGAGTGCCACCATCGTTGATACCCCGCCAACCCCGCCCACTCCAGTTGCAGATAACTTGTGGGCCAGTTACCATTGCAAGACACACTGCGACAAGCTGCTGCAAGACAGGTACCTGTCTGAACAACCAGACCCAAATCTGGATGTAGAGCGATATGTCCTAACATCTCGTGGCGACGAGCTGCTGAACAACTTAGCGCGCAGGCTAGATAACCATGTGTTTAGTGCCTCATTCGTAGATGACACACTGATTAGTGATATGAGCTTATTCAGCCGATATAGGTTGAAGCAAAGGGAGTTTCAGCTTCCGTCCTGTCATGGCAATTACGATCGAGAGCGTGGCATTGACGGATACCGATTCCCAAAACGCAACGATAAAGGGGATAATCCTTGTGGCGTGGTCTATGTGATTTTCCTCGATAAAACAGTCTTTACCGCTGATGGTCGGGAGGCATTGAAGCAGATGTCAGGTTCCGACTTAGAGATACATAGTGGGGTGATAGGAGAAGCATCGTTTGCTGGAGTATACCACGTCCATGAAGGAGATAATCACATTCACTTGTGGTTGGGTGATGAAATCGGCGCTCGCCATTTTGGTCTTTTCTATGATACAAATCCTGACCCAGAAAGAGGGCCTGGTTACGGCAACTGGATCACTACCAAATATAGTAAACCGTATCCTCTACCGTCGAGGCTGGACAGTAGCTCCGATAGCGACAACGCGGAGTGGAAGAATACACAACGGAAGATCATGGCACATTATTACCCCAATGACAGGTTGGACTTACGTGGGCCATCCTATGCAGAGCGGGAACTGGCTACTATTGTCACCAGTGATGATTCGTTACCATCACGTGATTGGGTCATTCGACTCAAGGTGGATCAGAAGGAATACCAGAAAGTCACGATGCTGCACCGAGAAGGAGGCAGCAATGGCTGAGGCGAACTTTGCGGACAAGACTATCTGGACGGGGAATAATCTGGGAACTATAGAGGTGAGTGACCATCGGTGGCGGCGTGTTCTAGTCCGTGTTCTACGGAGGATTACCGCAGGCAGTCGTAAGAGGCACCAGCGCCGCCGCCATCTCTCGCACGTCAAACTCAGCCACCAGTGTTTGTCGTGTAGCCGTGACTGTCTGCACACTGAAGCGGTTCACTGCTAAGAGTTTCTGTACTCGGTCGCGCATCAGGCCATTGCGGGGGATATGGATGTGCGTTGTCTGTCCAGCAGCAACCAACCAATTGGCCCTTCGGGTCAGTTCTGTACCGTAGCGGGCCTCTACCACAGCGGTACTTCCTCGCCCCAAGGATTGCCCCCAATCAATAGCCAAGCCCCACAGCGGGGCGCCGTCCTCAGTGTGGACACAGTTAACCCGCAGCCACACCCGACCGACAGGGCCGCTGGTTGTGTTGCCGGGTGCCCAGGTCGCAACAGTCAGTGTGCGGATGCTTGTATCTGGGTCAACTTGCTCATGCAAGGACCAGCGGGGCGTTGCCGGCGGTTCTCCGCATACGGCTATCAATGGCTTGAGGGCCGCGGCCAAGCCTCGGACATCCCAGGCCACCGTCAGTGAGTCCTTCGCGCCCGTAACAACACGAGCTTTGAACTCATCAACCTCCCGCAGCTTCCTAATCCCGCCACCGGGGGCGCCCCATACGTTCGAGGAAATGACTGTCCAGTCCTCATCGTCGAACTGATACACGACCCGGTGTGCGGTCACTGCCTGTTCCGTTCCATAGCGAGTCATCACCGCTACGGACCGTGCAGCACCCAAACGCCTACCCCAATCAATATACATGGCCCACTCCGGTTCCCTTTGCGGTGATTGCACGCAGACCACATAGAGTCCAGCGGAGCTATCCCCCTCCAGTGACCATAACTGCGTACTGACAGTCCGCTCATCGGTGATCGGGTCCGTCTTATCTACGAGGTCCCAGCCAGTGCGCCGCAGTGTGCAGTTCCACAGTACACCGACCACAACAAGCACCAGGACCAGCAAGGTGTACTTAGAACGAAGCCTCGATTCAAGCGAACTCATCGGCTTCTCCTACTCCGCACTACAGCGCGCTTGGTCTTCCGGGTAGAGATTGCTACCACCCGGACAATACCCTCCCGGATGCTGAAAGTACTCACTCGTCGGCGGTGTTGGCCGCGACCGCTCCACGCGCAACCAGGCGAGGGCAGTTTCGATCCCGCTCACATCCAGTTCGCGGTGCCACTCTTTTTCGTTCTGCTGCCACGCGAGGGTGAGGCCGTACTGCCCCTCTGCCACCCCACCAAGGATGGTGTCCAGCAGTTGCTTGGCATAGGGCCGGCTTGGGATGTCAGTGAACGAGGCAATCCGCTCGTGATGCCAGCCCCCTTGCCAGTGGTGTCCCCCCCGCCACAGTTGTGGTGCCGACAGCCGGGCCAGGCCGTGCATGGAATAGGCGATGTGAGGATCACCTCGATTCGGCTCGTCATTGATCTGGTCGCCGAGGTTGCCGGTCCAGGGCCAGGAGATCATAGCTGCCCACCGGTCTGTCCCCCGCTGACAGGCCAAGCCGAGTCCCGGCCACGTCTGATAGGGGAGGAGGATGGCTGGCCAATCCGCGTTGGCTTTCGCGTAGGGATCGGGCCTACCACTCCAGGTTTTCGCTACCGTCGTGCTGATAAACCCATACCACCGGCCCCAGGTGGCGGGCTGGAGCCGGTCACGCTGTAGGTCAGCCACCGTGAACCCGTACCGCGCCTCCCAGCTCGCCTTGTCCATGACAAAGCGCCCGTAGTTGCTGGCATTGATCCCGAATACCTCCACATCGCGGATACTCGGTATGTGCAGCAGCTTGGGACGCTCCCAATCATGCTCCCACTTGACCAGGTAGATCGGGTCGCCATCCTTCAAGAGACCAGCCGACAGGTAGGGATCACCGACGGGGGCACGGGCGAGTTGGCTGTAGCTCCAGGTTTGTCGTTGATCCCAGCGGACAGACTTGCCCTCCAATGCGCGGGTATCACCGATCCAATGTAACTGCTGGTCGGCACCTACGAGATAGATGTGCGGGGTATCGCGCTGGTAGACCGGGGTACCAACCGGCAAATCGAGACTGGTGGCAGCGCCAACACGGTGGGCGAGAGCCAGGGCGGGGAGGGCGGCACCGGCACTGAGGACCATGCGCCGGAGTAGTCGCACCATTGAGAAAACCCCCTTGCGGCGGGGTGGTGGTTACTCGGAGAAAGTCAACCGTCATCCCCATGTGAGCCGCAAGGGGGCACAGGGCACCACCGCACGCGGGCCCACATAGGAATAACAGCGGCAGACTTTCTCCGAGTCCACCCCTAGCATAGCCGCGTTGGGGGAACGAGGCAATAGAACAAGCCGGCACTGTTGCAAAAGGTGTATGAAGGTTGAAATAAGGCGAGCTACCGGCTAGTCTGATCGCGGACCGGCCGGACATCGCGGGCCTGGTGACGGCGAGAACGGACATCCCGCGCCGGACGGACGTGGGGAAGTTGCCGCCGTATCGCCAGCAGAAACACGTGCTGTTCGGCCAGCAGGAAGGACGCTGTGCGGGCTGTCGCACGGAGTTTCCGTTCCGGGCATTCGACATTGATCACATCATTCCGCAGTCGCGGGGTGGCACGGACCATCCGGGCAATCTGCAATTGCTATGCTCGCATTGCAACCGGGTGAAGGGCGACCGGCCGCAGGAATACTTGCTGGCGCGGTTGCGCGAGCTGGGGTTGCGGTAGGCGCGGCGGATGGGACGGGAAAGCGACGGCCCCCCTATGGTCCCCCCGTCCCGACGGGGGGACGTGGATTCCCGCGTTCGTGGGAATGATGGGTGCTTGGGCGCGATGAATCGCGCCCCTACGTAAAAACCCTACCCTTGTCAGGAGGGATAGTGTAGTTCCCTCCCCCGTCGGGACGGGGGAGGGCCGGGGAGGGGGCCAGACCACTACCCTATCAAGCTCACTCCCTTCATAAGGGAGCGGGCCAGGCCATGCGCGGAGCGGAGGAGACGGCTTATGTTCGTTGACGTGCTGATGCTGGTGGCTGGGATTGCGGTGCTGACGGGCGGCGGGCAACTGTTCGTGACCGGCTCGGCGCGGCTGGCACAGGCGCTCGGCATCTCGCCCATCGTGGTCGGCGTCATCGTGATCGGCTTTGGCACCTCCGCGCCGGAGATGGTGGCGAGCGTGCTGGCGGCCGCGCAGGGTCGTTCCGGCGTGGCGTTCGGCAACCTGGTCGGCAGCAATATCTCCAATATCGGTCTGGTGCTGGGCGCGGCGGCGATGGTGCAGCCGGCCATCGTCAACGTGACCATCGTGCGGCGGGAGGCGTTGATCTCCACGGTCGCGGCGCTGCTCTTCATCGGCCTGGCGTTGAACGGAACGCTCAGTGCGCCGGAAGGCGGTGTACTCCTCGTGGTCTTCGTCGCGGCGATGGGCTGGCTGTTGTGGCTGGCGTTGCGCGAGCGGCGGGAGGTCCGCCTCATGGACGCGGCGGTGGAGGGGATGGTTGGCGCGCAAACCGGCGCGAGCACCAAGCTGCGTGAAGGGCTGCGCGCGCTCGCGGGCCTGGGTCTCGTGCTGTTCGGCGCCGAACTGACGGTGCGAGGGGCGGTGGCCCTCGCATCGGCTGCCGGTGTGGACGAGGGGTTCATCGGCCTGACCGTGGTGGGGATCGGCACATCACTGCCCGAATTGGTGACGGGGATCATCGCCGCCATACGGCGAGAAACCGACCTGGTTGTCGGTAACGTGCTCGGCTCGAACGTCTTTAACCTACTCTTGATCGGTGGCACCGTCGGCGTGATAACGAGCGATCCGTTACCGGCAGCAGTGGTGAACCCAGGCTTGCCGGTGCTGGCTCTCGGCAGCCTGGCGCTGCTGCTCTTCTTGCGGATAGGCTTCAAGCTCCGGCGGGTAGAGGCCGCGTTCTTGCTGGCGGGGTACGCTGTCTACATCGGCCTGCTCGGTTTCCAGCTTTGACCGCGCCGGGGGCTGTCACGCGCCAGCGGCGGCCGACATCGCCAGCGCAAACGCGCCGGCTAATCCCGCCTCGTCGCCAAAGTGCGGCTTGACGACGTAGCTGCTGACGTCCGCATCCACCTGCGGCCGCGCGATATAGGAGCGGAGCTGCTCCCGCAACGCAGCGTGGATACGGGGGAGCAGATGCGCCTGTTGCAGCACGCCACCGCCGAGCACAATCCGTTGTGGCGAGAGCACGAGCACGTGCTGCGCCAGTCCTGCGGCCAGATAGTGCGCCTCAAGCTCCCAGACCGGATCGTCGGGCGCCAGATCGTCCGCCGGTCGGCCGGCGCGGGCAGCGAGTGCCCCGCCGGCGGCCATCCCTTCCATACAGTCGCCGTGGAAGGGGCAAATGCCGGCGAACTCGTCGCGGTTGCCGGCGGCGTCGCGGGCACGAGGGACAGCGATGTGGCCCATTTCGGGATGGAGCAGGCCATGGAGCGGCGCCCCGCCGATGACGACGCCGCCGCCGATCCCGGTACCGACCGTGACGTAGAGCGCCGGATCGCACCCCTGCGCGGCACCCCAGCGGTACTCGGCGAGGGCGGCGGCGTTGACATCGGTATCCACGGCTACGGGTAGGTCCAGCCCGTCCGTGATCGCGGCGACGACCGGCGCGCCGCTCCATCCGGGCTTCGGTGTCGGCAGCATGTACCCGTAGCGCGGCGATTGGCGGTCCAGCTCAATCGGTCCGAACGTGGCGATGCCAATGGCCGTGAGTGGCTGCCCCGCTTGTTGGGCGGTATCGAGCAGGAAGCGGCGCACCCGGGGCAGGGTCTCTGCGGGTGTGGTCGTCGGGATGCGCGCGGTGGCGAGACGGTCTGATGGACCGCTGCCCACCGCACAGACAAACTTCGTGCCGCCGCCTTCTACCGCCCCATACAGTGCCATCGTTCACCTCGCACCCCGCAAGGTATCATGTCTGGGGAGGAGTATGCCTCACCCTCCGGCCCCCTCTCCACATATGTGGAGAGGGGGAGTCGACCAAAGGCGGGCGGGGGTGCCTCTGACTGGGGTAGGTATGCTTCGCCATACGGAATCTTTTCCTGGCCCCCTCCCTCGCCCTCCCCCGGAGCAAGCTCCAGGGGAGGGAATAGACCATCCCCCTGGGCAGCGGGGAGACGGGCGCAGCATGCTGCGCCCCTACAGAACCCATTTGACGGGCCACTTACCAGGGCATCTTGCAGCCGGCAGCGCGGTAGCAACGGCCCGTCGCGCAGAGGAGCGTGAATGTCTAGGGAACTCGACCATTCCTATGCCGTTATCTTGGCCGGTGGGCAGGGCACGCGGCTGTGGCCGCTGTCGCGTGCCAGCCGGCCAAAGCAACTGCTCCCCATCAGCGGTGACGACAGTCTCTTGGCGCAGACGGTGGCCCGCTTGGAGGGACTGGTGCCGCCGGAGCGCAGCTACATCGTCACCGCAGCAGAGTATGCCGCGGAGATTCGCAGCCAACTGCCCGCGCTGCCCGCAGACAATATCTTGGCCGAGCCACAGCCTCGGAATACGGCCGCGGCGGTGGGTTTTGCGACGGGGGTGATCGCGGCGCACGATCCGCAGGCGACGGTCGTCTCGCTGCACGCGGACCATGCGATCCAGAATCACGACGCCTTCCGGCGAGTCTTGCGGACGGCGCTGCTGGCGGCGCAACGCGGTGACTACCTGGTCACCATCGGCATCCAGCCGGCCGGGCCGGCGACCGGATACGGGTATATCCACCGCGAACAGCGGGCGTTCAGTGTGGAAGGGATCGCCGTCTACGCGGTGGAGCGGTTTGTCGAGAAGCCCGACGCGGCCACGGCGCGGCGATTCGTGGAATCCGGGGAGTACTTCTGGAATGCCGGCTACTTCGGGTTTCAGGCTCGCCACTTTCTGACGGCGCTCCGCACCTACATGCCGGCGTTAGCGCGCGGCGTTGAGGTTATCCAGGGCGCGTGGGGAACGGCACAGCAGGACGCGACGCTGGCGGCCGTCTACGCCGGGCTGGAGCCGATTGCGATTGATACCGGCGTGTTTGAGCAGGCAACCAACGTGCTGATGGTGCCGGGGGAGTTTCCCTGGAGCGACGTGGGCGATTGGGCGGCGATCCAGGAGATTACGCCGGCGACCGAGGGCAGCAACACGGTGATCGGCAGCGGCGCGGGCCGCCACATCGCGGTGGATACCGCAGGCTGTTTGATCCGCACCGGCGACCGGCTCGTTGCCACGATTGGCGTGGATGATCTGGTCATCGTGGATGCCGGTGACGCGCTGCTGGTGTGCCACCGCGACCGCACGCAGGACGTGCGCGAGGTCGTCGAGCAGCTGAAGCGCGAGGGGGGCGATGCTTATTTGTAGGGCGAGTGCTGGCCCCCCTATGGTCCCCCCGTCCCGACGGGGGGACGGGCACAACATGCGCCCCTACGGCTTGCCCCGTACCTACCCCGGTCTGTACAAGAGGCAGGCGGGGGTGAGGCCCACTCCCTGAGGTGAGCGACTATGAGCGAGAGGCGCGGCAACGTCAACGGCTGGGGCTGTCCTGCGACCCGGCGACGCACACGCGCCTGCTGGAGAGCTACTACCCCCTGGCGGCGTATCCCGAGGTACCGGCGGTGCTTGCTCGCCTGGCGGCCAATCGCTCGCTGGTGATCCTCTCGAACGGGACGCCGCGGATGCTGGCGGAGGTGACGCGGGTCACGGGGTTGACTGCGGTATTCGACGAGCTTATCAGCGTCGAGGCGGTGCGTGTCTACAAACCCAACCCGCGCGTCTATGCCCTGCTGCCGCAGCGACTGGGGGGCCGGCGGAGGCGATTGGGTTCGTGTCGTCCAACGCCTTCGACATCACAGGCGCGAAAGCGTTCGGCCTGCGAACTTTCTGGGTCAACCGCCAAGACGCCACGCCGGACGGATTGGGCTATCCACCCGATGCCGTCGTGCGTACATTGGCGGAACTGGCGGACCGGCTGGCTGCGGAGCGGGCGTAGGCTGGTTGCAGCGTCACGCCTTTACCGGGTCACTGCGCTTCCGTCCGCTGCACGTGCTCGCGCAGTCTACCCATGTTAAACTGCTCTGCCAGGCTTCCGACCAAACCATATTACGTTGCCAGTGCATACGCGGTAGGCCCGGACGCAGAGAGACTAGACAAGAGGCAGAGCATGTCCAAGCAATCGCTGTCGCTCCAAACGGTTTCGGCCGCCAAGGCGAGGCACGAGTTCGCCAAGCTCCTAGGGCAGGTCAAGCGGCAAGGGAGCCGCGTCCTAGTGGAAGAACGCGGCGTCCCGGTAGCGGCGATCATCTCGGCTCAAGACCTGGCACGACTGAGCCGGCTGGAGCAGGAACGGGAACAGGATTTCGACATCCTCGATGAGCTTGGCAGCGCCTTCGCTGACGTGCCCGCTGAAGCAATCGAGCGTGAGGTTGCCAAAGCGGTAGCCGAGGTTCGCCGGGAGTATCGTCAGCAGACCGACGATAGTACGCATTCGCTGTGATTACGGCGGTGCTAGACACCAACGTGCTGGCGTCGGGCATCGTAGGGTATCGCAATCAAGCCAGTGTGCCGGGCCGGCTCTTGCGTGCGTGGCGGCAAAGTCGCTTCGAGCTTATCGTATCCGAGCCGATCCTCACCGAACTCTCCCGTACCTTGGCCAAACCCTACTTCCGTCGCCGCCTCACCGCACAGCAACTCAGACGCACACACCGCCTGCTGCGCCGCCGTACTGTGCCGGTACGAATCACCACTGTAGTCACTGGCGTTGCTACACATCCGGAAGACGATCTGATCCTCTCGACTGCCACCTCTGCACAGGCCGGATACCTCGTGACCGGCGACCACCAACTGCGCTCCCTCGGCTCACACGGCAGCATTGTGATTCTCAATCCCCGTGAGTTCCTGGATCTGCTGGCAGAGGCGTGATTCCAGTACAGAACCGGTTTCCGGCTTAGGCGCGCTACAGCGGTGGGCTTGATTGAGGCACGGCGGTGGTGGCGGACCGGCTGGCTGCGGAGCGGGCGTAGGCTGGTTGCAGCGTCACGCCTTTACCGGGTCACTGCGCTTCCATGCGCTGCACGTGCTCGCGCAGCGCGCGGTTGATGTCCGTTTGGTAGCCGCGGCCGCCCGGTGCATGTGTCTTGAACCACGCGACGACATCGGCATCCAAGCGCAGGGTGATCTGCTGCTTCACGGGCCGGTAGAACACGCCTCGCCTGGCGTCCGACCAATCGAGAATCTCCGGAACGTCAGTTGTGCTGATCTGGTCGTCGGGCAGTGCTTCGAGCGCCGCAAGCTCTGCTCTCTGATCGTCGGTCAACCTAGAATTCTCCTTCTTCATAGGCCCTCCTCTCATGCCTGGTCGCTTTCCGGGCACTGATGATACGTCCGACCTGTTCGCGGTGGTCGGGATCAACTTCGGGCCAGGTGTGAACTACCATCACGACCACGGAGCCTATCATTCCCATCGTTCGCCACCGCGGCTCATCCGGATATGGATCGTCACGAGTCATGGCAAGCGGATCGTCGAAGACAAGCACGGCGGTCTCAAAACTGAGGCCGTGTGTCCGCAGATTTGCCCGGTTCTTATCCGGGTCCCAAGTCCAGCGCAACGACTTAGCCTTTACGAGTAACTACGGTATTGTAGTTACATCACGCGGTATCGTCAAGGCTCGCTGCCGGGGGTGAATCAATTGTTTCGATATGCTCTATTTCTCTCCCGCTGATGGACATTGGCAGTTGCGCGTATGATTTACGGGCGAGAGCGGCGCTGCAAGAGTTGGCCGCAAGCGAGTGGAGGGAAGCATGGCGATTCCGGGGTACGGGCGAGCGAAGAAGGTACTGCACATCGGACTGGACGGCATGAACCTGCCGCTGCTGCAACGCTTTGCGGCTGAGGGGTGCCTGCCGACGTTCTCGGCGCTGATGGCGCGCGGCTCGACCAACCGCTTGCTATGCGCGATCCCCGCGTGGACGCCGACGAACTGGGCGACGATGATGACTGGGGTGCCGGCCGGCACACATGGTCTGGCCGGCTGGAGCGTGCGGGAAAAGACCGCCCCGTGGTCGGCGCCGCGGCTGGACTCGTGGCAGTCGGAGGCGATGACCGCCGAGACGATCTGGGAAGTGGCAGATCAGGCCGGGCAGCGCGTGCTCGTGACGTTCTACCCGTCGGGGGTGTGGCCGAGCCGCATGGAGCACGGCTACGTCGTGGCGCCCGGCTTCCACGACTCCACGCTGCCGATTGCGCCGCCGGTGCAGTTCTACTGCACGCCGGGCGCCGGGGTCGGGGGCACGGGCGAGGACGCAGCCGGCATGGGGGGACGGAGCGGAGCGACCACCGATCTGGCCGAGGAAGGCGCGCCGCCCGGCAGCTCTACGGTGCGCCTGGCACCCGCTGACGAGCAAGGCTGGCGGCACGCGCCGGCCGGCGCGCTCGCTGCGCGCTGCCCGTTGCCGCTGCACGATGGCAGCGAGGACGCGCTGTATCTCCTGGTCGAGCGGCGCGACGACGGTGGTCTGGGCCGCAGCGCGATCTACCGCAGCACCGATGCTTCCCAACCGCCGTTGGCCGAACTGACTTTGGGCGAGTGGTCGGCGTTTGGCAGTTCCAACTGGGGGAGCGGCGCTGCGGCCCGTGCCGGCTCAATCCGGTGCCATCTGCTCGCCGTGGACCACGAGCAGCCGACCGTCCGGTTCGTTACGTCGCAGGTCTACAGCACGCAAGGGATCGCCTCTCCGGCCGGTCTGAGCGGGGAGATCTTGGAGCACTGCGGCCCCTTCTTCGATACGTTCTCGATCAATCCGGTAGACGGCGAGGCCGAGCTGCGGGCCTTTATGGGCGACATCCGCTACCAAGGCGAGTGGGAGGTCAAGGTCGCGCGCTACGTCGCCGAGCACGGCGGCTGGGACCAGCACTACTGTCACTGGCACCTGTTCGATCACATCAATCACCCCACCGTGAACCCGGCCGATCCCGACGGCCCCGACTACGACCCTGAACGCGGCGCCTGGATGATCGAGGCGCAGCGCCAGACGTACATCATCGGCGATGCCGTACTGAAGCAGTTCTTGGAGCTGGCGGACGACGAGACGCTCGTCTGTGTCATCTCGGATCACGCGATGGCGCCCGCGCATCGCTGGGCGCACCTCAACGCGCGGTTGGAGGAGACGGGGCTGCTGGTGCTGAAGCCGGATGGCGCGATTGACTTCTCGCGATCCCAGGTCTATACGCAGGCCGACCGCGGCTCGGAGGTCTTTGTCAATCTGCGCGGGCGCGAGCCGATGGGCATTGTGCCGGCGGCGGACTACGCGCGGGTACAGGAAGCAATTATTGACGCGCTGCTCGACTGGCGCGATCCGCTGACGGACAAGCGTGCCGTCGCGTTGGCGCTCAAGCTGGAGGACGGGCAGTTGATCGGCTTTTGGGGTGACATCTGCGGCGACGTGGTGTTCACGTTCAACCGCGGCTTCGGCTGGGGCCCGCCGCTCGACGGCGGCTCTATCGGCCAGGGGCGGGGCGCGTTGCACGGCTCGCAGGTGCCCCACGCCGAGACGCCACACTTTACCAACATGGGCTGCTGGATTCTGGCCGGGCCGGGGGTCAAGGCCGGGTACGAGCGCGATTGGGAGCGCCATGGGCTGATGCGGATGACCGACGTGGCGCCGACGTTGGCGCACCTGGCCGGATTGCGCCCGCCGGCGCAGAACATCGGCGCCATCTGCCACGATCTGCTGGAGTAAGCCGGGGTTAGGTGCAATACCCACCCCCGGCTCCACAAGGGAACGGGCACTTCCTTCTCTTGCTGGGAGAGGGGTTGTGGATGGAGGAAACAGCACGCCACGCCCCTCCCCGCCGTCACCCTACCCCTTTCACTGAGGGGAGACCGAGCGCCCAATCCACCGCCTGGTCAAAGAGGCGTATTGCGTCGCCCGTAGCTCTCGCAAACGTGTCGTGATGCCAGAACATGAAGACGGTCCTGGCCCGCGCCCACTGCCCATTCAATAACTCGGCGCCCGCCTCCGCCACCATGAGCGCCTCGTCGCCACCCACCAGATGCCTTGCCAGTACGTGTACCCCTGGTCCGATAGTTTTATAGGAGACGCTGAATGTATCGGGCTGGCGCATCACACGGAGCGGCCGGCCAGGAGGAAGTCCGGCAGTCAGCCCGGCGATGATTGGATGATCCGGGTCTACAAGCCGAATCCAGATTCCTCCGGAGCGTGTGCCTCCCCAACGCGACAGCTGGGTCGGCTCCAGCAACAGTGGTCCCCAGAAGATGAGCGGCGTAGTCGTCCGGACATAGCGCGCCGCCGTGTCAAGCAGCCGGATACTGGAACTGGACAAAAGTAGATCGTGGCTCGCGGCAACCTGCGTTGGGTCATGCCGACTGTCCTCGTGGGTCCCGATCACGTTGACCGTCACGCCCCGCGTCGCCAGATGGGACACGACGGCGGCATCGCCCGGCGTCAGATCCGCGGGGTTATGTACCAACAGGGCAATCCGGATACCCGGAGGCAGTGGCGATACTGGTGGTAACTCGTCCGATACTGGTACCGGAATTACGGGGAGCAGCGGCCGCAACGTCTCCGGGTCACTCAACTGGCGTAGCCGCTGGGCACTGGCCTCCAGCGAGTCCGAGACCCGTTGCAACGCCGCTTCCCACTGGACCACTGCTGCCGCCGGCTCCTGCTCCGGCAGCCAGCGGGCCGCTTCCGCCGCGATGGCCGGTCGCAGCTTCGCCACAAGTGCCGCGAGACGGCCGCGCACGGTCTCGGTGGCCAACGCTCCGGCGAGATGGCGCTCGACTTGTGCAGTGAAGTAGGCTTGGTACTGCGAACTCGCCAAGAGGCTGGCCAGGATCAGTGAAGCATCCAAACCACCGTAAATCACTGCTTGACTGAAGGAAACGTCCTCGGAGGCATCGATTTCCTGCCCCAAGCCCAGGGTCGTCTCGGCATCCCACACAAACAGCCGCCACCGAGTATCGGGGCCATCGCGCATCCGGGCCGCATACCAATTGTTGCTCGCCCAGTCGGTGTTTCCGGCCCACAGGTGAAGAATGACAAAAGAGGTGAAGTTCTCGATATCAAGCTGCTGAACTGCCTGTTCATACTGAATGGTCTCACTCAAATCTGTGCCGGTGATCCAGTCCACAAACGCATTCCATGCTCTATGCTCCTCAGTGAGAACCAGGTCCCAGTCGTCATGATCGAAGTGCGTGGCCAAGAAGGATTCGTCAATGCGCTCGGTCAGGTTGTACAGCCCCCAATAGGACCCGTTCAGGTACACCTCCACCCAGCGTCCCCGCGCTGCTACCTGGCCCATCGCCGCGTGCAGGTCCCGGACCAACTGGTCCCGCAGAAACACTGCCTGCTCTCTGTAACAACCCGGCATGTCCCCGCATGGCCAAAGCCAACTGTCATCCGCTCCCGCCCGCAGTACTAGCCGATCATACGTCTGCCCCGGCTCCGGCCCAAATAGCGGGTACGCCAGTTCGGTTGGGTCATAATCCCCCCGGAAGTACAACCGGAACGACTTCTTGGCTAACCTCCGGCCAGAATAACCATGGATACGGAGTCCAGCTCCCACATTGAAGCCTAGTTCCCCTTCTGGCGACAGCCACTCCACCGTCACCGGCCGCTCCCACTCTCGGCCGCGCTCATTCGGGTTGCTGTAAATGCCAGTTGTCTCGTCCCACAGATGCGCCGGGTCCGTGACCAGTGAAATGACCGGCAGTGTGTCCGGATCGCCGACGAGATACGTCGCGGTGGTCACGGCACTCACCGGTATACCCTCGTCCATGGCCACTGCCCGCAGCACCGTCGTCTCCGTCATCTCCAGGGGTGCCGTAAACGCCTCGCCGTCCACTGTCGGGTCGGACCCATCCAGCGTGTAGTAGACGCCGCTGCCCGGTACCGGTGTGTAGAGCAGCACCGTTACCGGGCCGGCAAAGCGCCCACTGCCCGGTGTGACCTCGACCGGCGGTGCGTCGGGTGGTGCTCGCAGGCGGTGCCGGGTCGTATTCGCCGCGCCGGGTGTCGGGAAGGGGAAAGGCACCCACTGGTTGGACACCGTGCCCAGCCGCCCCAACGAGACATCCGCTACCTGCGGGCCGAACGTCACCTCGTCCACGACCTGTCCGTCCGGACCGAACAGGCCCACGTACTCCCCACCGCGGCTCAACCGGAAGCTCATGTGCCAGTCTTCCGGTGTCACCTGGTCGAGGCCGGAGGCCCAGATCACCAGAAAGGCGCCCGGCGCCAGGGTGGCAACTGGCAAGGACCACTTAGTTGGCGCGGCGGGGTCGTCGGTGAGGGTGTAGCCGGTGAGAGGGAGGGGCGTGGCCGTGGGGTTGTGTAGCTCGATCCAGTCGGGGTAGTCACCCTGGTCGTCGGCCACGGTGCGCGTGTTGGCGGCCTGGACCTCGGTGATGAGGATGCCGGGGGAGGTGGCCTGCGCCGCCGGCGGGCCGCTCGTCAGCAGGGCGAGGAGCAGTCCGAATAGCAGGACGCACTCTGGGGTCTTCGGTCGACACATCTATACAAATATACATCAGATTGACCAGAAGCAGCACAAGCACCAGAGCGCGACCAAGGGGCATCATCCGGCGCGTGGGGACATCCTCGCTACCACTCCTGCGGTGGGGGCCTAGATTCCGTCCACTCGCAGGAGACGATGGCTCCGAGGCTAACGGTCCGCGCACTGTACCACCAAACGATGGTGTGGGTGGATACCCGCTTGTTCAGGAAACACCATGGCCTTGAAAACGCCACCACTGGACATGAACATGGGGTATCAGGCCGTGCATTTCGCCTCTCCCTCACACATGGTGGGGGAGGAGCCAAGGTGGCCTCACTTTTCTGCGATGAGGGTGATGCCGGTGCTTTCGCGGGTTAGCTCAGCGCCGGTGAGGCTGCCGTAGGCGGCGACCAGCCGCAAGCCGGCGGCCTCAAGCATCCGCACGACCTCGGTGGGAGTATACATGCGGGCCTGCCACTCGTATTCCTGGGGGCCTTGGCCGGCATCCCACCGATAGTGTCTGCGCTGGATGCCGCGCACCAAGTCGTAGGAGTATTCTTCACGGACCCGAAAACCGGCGCCCTCCAGCCACCCGCTCGACCACCCCCGGACCAGCCAGCCGTCGCGGTTGACGACGACATCGAGGAGATACCGTCCGCCGCTCGTGAGCACGCGCGCGACCTCCGCCAGTACACGCTGGTTTTCGGATTCCTCGGCAAAGCAGCCGAACTCGCTGAGGGTGTGGATCACATAGTCGAAGCGCCCGGCCCATGCCGCCGGAAGATGACGCATGTCGGCGCGTTACCAGGCGATGCTGACGCCTACCTGCGTCGCAGCCTGCCGTGCTTGCGCCAGCATGGCCTGGCTCAGGTCGCAGCCAGTGACGATGAAGCCACGCTGCGCTAGCGGCACCGTAAGCCAGCCGCGACCACAGGCGAGGTCGAGCAGGCGGGTGCCCGGCTGCGCTCCCAGCAGCGTGATGATACTCTCCACGTGGAGCGGCTCCTGCTCGGGATCGAAGGCCGGTGGCCAGAACCACGAGAAGCGTTCGTCGGCGTACATGACCTCCCACGACAGCGTGCCGGTCACGGTGCGTTCCTCCTTCACTGCGGCGACGCGGCTCGGTTGACATTACCCACTCCACAGTCACTTGACAGCACCTAACTCCCTCGTTACGATAGCCGCGCTTGTCAACGGTATGTATGCACGCACTCTGCTACATGCCAGACTTTCGGCAGCCTCACTGGGGGAAAGACCTAGAATGCCGGTGAGTTAGGAGGAAGCGATGACTCTGCATACACCTATTGGCACACGGGCGGCAGTCTGGCCGCTCGCCATGGCCGCCATCGTCGTCTTTGCCGCGCTGCTCTTCGCGCTCTTTGGCGGCGTCGGGCGGGCGGCGGCCGCGGCGGACTGCAAGCTCGTGCTGGGCTTCCAGGCGCTGCACGCCATGATCCCGGACACGGTTGGCGATTGCGTGGAGAACGAGCAGCATCATCCTGGCAAGGGTGTCACGCTCCAGCAGACGAAGAACGGCCTGCTCGTCTGGCAGAAAGCGACCAACCATACGTCTTTCACCGATGGTTACCGCACGTGGGTGCTTGGCCCGCTCGGTCTCCAGAAGCGGCTCAATACCGAGCGGTTCGACTGGGAGCGTGAGCTAACGGCCGCACCCGAGGCGGCCACGGACGCAGAGGCGCAGACGATTGCGTATGTGATGGCGGCCATCGGTCGGTACGAACAAGACGGCTTGGAGGCGACCGCCGCCTACTACAGCAGTCCAGCGAGTATCGAAGGTGGTCGAGCGATGGTCATCTTCAGCGAGACCGAACGCAAACTATTGGCATCGGGGATCTTCCCGAATCTGGTGGGCAGTCCGCTTGGCCCCCGCAGCGTGTTGGGAGCGTTGATCGGAAAGGTGACCGAAGAGGGGCTATGGGTTGATCGGTTGGCTACCAATCCGGCTACCGGCCAGAATGAGCCGCGGCGCATCTTCTATATCCGCCACGACGGCTTGATCTTCGGCAGCAGCCATTCCGTCCTGCGGGAGAATCTCGCGGACGTGGTCGTGGATTACGTCAACAAGGCCATCGCCCATTACGAGCGCGAGGGACTGGAGTCGACCGTCTCCTTCTACAACAGTCGGGCGAGTGTGGACGGGCCGCTATACCTGTTCTTGATAGACGCGAACGATATCTACCGCGCGCATCCGATCTTCCCGCACTTGATCGGCACGGACATCAAGGACGTGGTCGGATCGGACGGCCAGGAGTTGGGCAAAGAGATCGCCCAGGCCACGGAGGAAGGGCACTGGGTGGAGTACCTGTGGCCCAACCCGGCCACCGAGCGGGAAGAGGCGAAGACGACCTGGACGATCCGGCACGACGGGCTGATCTTCTCGTCGGGATATTATACCGCCGCCGAAGTCGCGGAAACGCCGGCGTGGAAGACCGCCGATCCGCGGGAATACACTGTGGAGTACGTGCAGCGCGCAATCGAGCGCTACGACCGTGACGGTCTGGAGGCGATGGCGGCGTACTACAACAGCGTGGCCAGCTTCGAAGGGCAGTTCTACCTGTTCGCGATGGACGCGAACGACATCTACTTCGTCCATCCGCTGTTCGCACGGCTGCGTGGCACGGACATCAAGGACGTGGTCGGATCGGACGGCTATGAGCTAGGGAAGGAGATCGCCAAGGCCACGGAGGCCGGGCACTGGATCGAATACCTGTGGCCGCATCCCGTGACCCTGAGGGAGGTGCCGAAGATTGCCTACGCCATCCGGCACGACGGCAGGATCTTTGCCTCCGGGTACTATCCCGTCATTGATGATCCAGAAGGGCGCACACTGGCTTACGTGCAGGAAGCGATAGACCGCTACGAGCGTGACGGCCTGGAGGCAACAGTAGCACACTACAACAGCCCGGAGAGCATAGACGGTCAGTGGCACCTGATCCTGATTGGCGAGAACGACACGTACCTGGTGCATCCGCTCCTACCGGGGTTGATCGGTCAGGACGTCAACCAGGTTGGGACCCCCGGACGCGGTGCCGGTGCCACTATCGGCAGGGCGATAGCGAGAGCGACGGAGGAAGGGCACTGGCTTCGATTCCCGGTCCCCAACCCACGTACCTCGGAGATAGTGCGGAGGAACCTGTGGGTGGTCCGGCACGACGGGCTGATCTTCGGGTCGGCGTACTTCGACGAGGAGTAGGGACGGACGGTCGCGCGTGAAGCGGTGACCGCTGAGGGGCCGCGCCGGTGGCACACATCACCGGCGCGGCCCCGTGCTATTTTCCCTCGCCGGCCTACTTATCCACGCGACAGGTGATGATGTCTATCCCGTGGTATTTTCGATGATGCACCGACGAGGCATAGTGGCGCAAGAGCCGCATTGACAACTGTTCTGTGTCATCCAACACCAGATCGTCACTCAAGTACGCTAACCGATCTTCGATGTTTCCTGGAATTGGGGGGACAGAAACGACTACGAATTCGATCTCGGCGGCTTGACCGTCCGAATGGATAGTGGCCATTAGTTTCCGCTCTTGCACCGATTCTGCGCCATCATCCTGATCCAAGAGGCTCAATAGCACTTCCTCGCCTACCAAACGGAGGCGGTTACCGGCAGCCTCCGACCACCCATGCCGCGACGCGAACTCGCCAAGAAAGCTGTCAACTGCCGGTAGTGACGACGGCGTCAGCTCAACGTGCAGCTTCCGGCGCCGATAGCCGACAAACTCCGTATACAACGTCATGCTGATGGCCGCTACGCTGCCGACGATGATCGCACTGCCAATTAACTCACCCGCAATCCCCTCCAGCAGTCCGGTGAAACTCCCAGCCGATATGCCCAGTACCAGCGACACACCAGTGATCGCACCTTTCTTGTTATCAACCTGGCCAGCGAAGACCGTCTTGGCACCCTCGACGAAGAGCAGCCCGAAAATGATGATGTACACCGCACTCACTACCGAACTGGGCGTTGCCATCAGAATGGCCAAGAATCTCGACAACGGCGCTATCCCCAAGGTCAACAATCCCAGATATATCCCAACATTTCTCGCTGCGATTCCGGTAAAGCTGATGTACACCGCTGTGGATGACCACGGCGCGGAGACAGGCAGCGTTCCCAGGATGCCGGTCAGTAGGGTGGTTGCTCCATAGACGTTGAGGCCACTTTGGACCACCCTGAAATCAAGCGCGGTCGGCTTGCGGTACGAAGCGCGATAAATGACTGAGAGATCCCCTACCGCTTTCAAGAACGCAGTCAATTTCACGAACAGAAAGGCTGGGAGCAGCGACCAAAAATGGATGCCGAACGTCAAATCGAAGCCCGGCCAGGCCCAGTCGGGAAAACTCAGCCATGGCGCTTCAGTCACCTCGCTCACATCGTACAAGCCCATCGGCACTGCTACGGCCAAACCGGCGGCAACGGTCAGCGGCAAGGTCCAGAGACGCACTACCGGTGAAGACTGCAAGGCGCCCCAAAGGCCGACACCGAGCGCCACTATGCCGGGCAGCAGAACGCGCGCCGACTCGTCCAGGGATTGACCGATGGTGCGTTCCACGATAAACGGCACGGCCGAGACCGCGACCAGCATGATGACGATGCCGCTGACCGTCGGCGTGAATACCCGGCGCAGTGAAGCAAGGCGCACGACCAGCAAGAATTGCAGCAGGGTCGAAGCGACCACTAGACTCGCTAACAGGCTTGGCCCGCCCTTTTCGAGTGCTAACACGGAAATTGCCAAAAGCGGGATATTGAAATTTGTAACAACAAGACGGCCGGACCCCAGGTAGCGAAACGGAAACGTATGTAAGATGATGCTGAGGCCGGAGATGGCCAACCCGGTAAAGACGACCCAGCCCAAGTAACGCTCGGATTGACCGGACGCGCGGGCAACCAGCGTCGTGAGCAGGATGATGCTGATCGTATTGGGGACGAATATCTGAAGCGCTGCACCCAGTGCCAAGAGCGGAGGGCACTTCTCCGCCGGTTCGTAACGCATCTTGATGTAACTGTTAGAAGCGTTCCGTGCGAGGTGAGGCGGGCTTGGTTGCGAGTCCCATCCAGCCCGGCACATGATAGCAATGCAAATAAACACGACACCACCACTCCATCCAGTAGAGCGGGAGATAGATGGTAAGGCCGGCGGGGGTATTCCTGTCGCCGAACCTGGCCGACCTGTACACTGCTGTTCAGCGACACAACGCAAGGGAGGAGAGGAATGATGACAAGCTCGCCGGCCGCCGCAGCGGGGACAGACGCCTGGATGAAGTCGCGCTTCCGGCAGGTGGCGCCAGGAACGCTGGAAATCCACCGCGAGCGAGCGGTGGAGCGCTTTCTCGTGGTCAATGCCGGTGGCTATTGGCCCGTGATGAACGTCCTGTCTAACGGTCGAGTGGTCATCGTGGCCCGTACCGATGACTTCCATCTGGGGCAACGGGGACGGCTGGCATCGTTCGTCTCGGACGATGGCGGCGAATCGTGGAGCTACCCGTTCTACATTGACCCGCGTGGTCCGGACGACCGCAATCCGGCCTTTGGGGTGACGCCTGACGGGGTGCTGCTGTGTGCCTACTATCGAGCGGACTGCTATGAGAACGGCGTCTATCGCAGCGAGACGAGGCGGCCTTTTCCCGTGGTGCTGAGTCGGTCCGAGGACGGTGGTGATACGTGGTCCAGCGCCGAGCCGATTGCCTCGGTCGTTGGTGAGAGCGGGGGCGTCTTCGGGCGGATCACCATCACCGCCGACGGTGATCTCTTGATGCCCTACTACAAGTATCACCCTACCGAGGCGCCACATCGCGAAACCGGGTTTCTGCAATCGCAAGACAACGGACTCACCTGGTCCGGATTTCGCTCCATCGCAGTCGAGTACAACGAAAGCTCGATCCTGCCGTTCCCGGACGGCCGGCTGCTGGTGGCCATGCGCTCCAACGACGATGCACACACGGCCCTGGCGGAGTCGACCGACGGCGGCACGACGTGGACGGCGCCGCAGCAGGTGAGCGGGCGGAATGAGCATCCGCCCGATCTGCTGCTGCTGGCCGACGGGCGGGTGCTGCTCACCTACGGACGACGGTTGTCTCCGTGCGGCGTGCGGGGGATGGTCAGTCACGATCAGGGGCGGTCATGGCACACCGACGAGAAGCTGGTCTTGGTCACCGACAGTGTGACCAGGGATTGCGGGTATCCTAGCTCGGTACAACTGGCCGACGGCAGCATCCTGACGGCCTACTATGCAGTGGAGAGCCGGGGCTTCTGGCCCGGCAGCTACGGCTGGCATCACGGCGAAGGCACATTGGGTCCGCACTGCGCGGTGGTGAAGTACCACGCCAACGATCTTCCCTGACAAGGGTAGGGCCGGGCCTCACCCCCCGGACCCTAGCGGCATGAGGCTAACGGTCCGCTTGCCGACGGCGCAGTTCGGCCTCAAGCTGCCGGATGCGCGCCTCGGCCGCCTGGCGGGCTGCCCGTTCCGCCAGGCGCGCGGCCTGCTCGACGGCGGCCTGCGCTTCAGCCTCCTGCCGTGCGGCCCACACTTCCGACCAACCCTCCAAGTAGGTGTCGGTGGCCGGGTTGTACAACCGCGGCCAGTTATCGTCCCAGCACAGACTCAGCCCCAGTACCGTGCTGTACCCCTTCAGGAGGCCGTCCGGTTCCGTCGTCAGTGCGATAGGCTCATACACTCTGCCCACCAGCCGGTCCCCGGCCAGCTTCGCCCCGTGATACTCGCCATCTTTCGGATCGAAACGCCAGTATTCCGGCACGCCAATGCGGGCGTAGATTTCCCGCTTGCGGCCCACGTCCTCCCGCCCAGTGCTGGACGAGGCGATCTCCAGCACCCAATCTGGCGGCTTGCCCACTTCCCAGGGCAGATACAGCTTGCGCTGCCGGATGGCCGGTGCATCCACCCCAAAGGCTAGGTACACGTCCGGGGAGACGCGGACGTTGAGGTCGCCGGGGTCGTAGCAGATGATCGTGTTGGAGTCGAGGAAAACGTCGGGCCGGCGGTCAAAGTCCGTGAAGTGCGCGGCGAGGAGATTGATGATAGCGCGTAGCTGGAGGTTTTGTTCCATCGCATCGGGCTTTAGCACCGGCTCATCGGGATTGTAGTCGAGCCGGGCGTAGTCAATGGCGCCCTGCTCCTGATAAGGCAGGATGGTAGCCGTAGGCGCGGGCGCTGTGGTCGTCATGGTGGGTCTCGGAGCAGTGCGCCGGTATAGGGTGATTATAGTACACGCGCCGCGCGTCGCCGGGCGGGCGCGGCCGGTCTTATCCCGCTTGCGCGGGAATTCAGGCCACCAACTCTGCGTGCGCTGTGGCACACTGAGCCTGCCGGAACGACGACCGACCACGAGCCACGGAGGACCATATGAGCAGCGAGGAGACACGGGTAGACCAACCGAACGTGCTGGTCTTCTTTTGCGATCAACTGCGGCGCGACTTGCTGGACTGCTACGGCGACACGCTGGTACGCACGCCACACATTGACGCGCTGGCAGCGGAAGCGGTGGTCTTCGATCAATACTACACCCCGACACCGATCTGCTCGCCGGCCCGCGCCAGCCTAATGACCGGTCTGTATCCGCACGAGCACCATATGTTCAACAACTCCTCACCGAGGTACTCGTACTGCGAGCACCTGCGCCCCGGTGTCTCGATGCTGCCCGACTGGATCGCCGCCGAGACGAACTACGAATCCGCCTACTTTGGGAAGTGGCACATTGGACCGGCCGCGGACCTGTACAGCTCGCGTTTCGAGCACACGCAGCAACCCGATCCCAGCCGCCCGGCCGCGCTGAACAACTCACACTGGCACCCGAACACGTCGCTCGGCCCGCTGGTGAAGAGCGTAGGAGGCGGCAAGGCGGGGACGCTCGACGTGCCGATGGAGGGCTTTCCCGACGTGGTGGCGGCGCGGTTATCGCAGGATTTCCTCCGCACCCGCGATACCGGCCGTCCGTTTGCGCTGTTCTGCGCGTTTCCGGGGCCGCACTCGCCGTGGATGGTGCCGGACGAGTTCGGTATTCGCTACAAGCCCGAGGACATTCCGATCTGGCCCAATCGCTACGACCGGTTCGAGGGCAAGCCGCTGTATCAGCGCAAGCTACGGCTGCTCGACGACTTGAAGAATCCCCATACCGTTACCGAGGCGGAATTGCAGGCATTGCTGGCCTGCTGCTTCTCGTACTTGGAGCTGATTGACGGCATGGTCGGTGAGGTGGTGGCGACGCTCAAGGAGCAAGGACTCTACGACCAAACGGCCATCGTCTTCACGACCGATCATGGCGATATGGCCAAGTCGCACGGCTACATCAGCAAGGGCGGCTACCCGTACCAAGAGATCTACCACCTGCCGATGCTCTTCAAGCCGCCGGGACCGAGCGGAAGCCGGCGGGTGAGCGCACCGGCCAACCACATGGACGTCACGGCGACGCTGCTCCATCTGATGTCGGGTGAGGAGCAGGACCAGATGGGGCCGCAGCAGCTACACGGCAAGTCCCTGCTACCGCTGATGGACAGCGAGGCCGATTGGTACAAGTCGGTACACTACGCCGAGTTTCACGGGGATTGGTTCGGGCACTATTCGTCGCGGTTCGTCACCGACGGCAGGTGGAAAGTGGTCTGGAACTTGGGCGACCTGTGCGAACTGTACGATCTGGAAGAAGACCCGCACGAACTGACGAACCGCTTCTACGACCCGGCCTACCGGGCAGTACGGGACCGGTACTTCGACGTGCTGCTCGACGAGGCGCAGCGGTATGGTGACGGACAGGTGGGGATCTTCTCGGCCGCGGTCGAGCAGCAGATCGTTGACTTGATGGGTCAACCGCTCCCGCAGTAATCGTGCCGCCGGGCGGTCACGCTGCCGCTACCGCCTGGGCCAACAACTGCAACGCGGCGAGCGCAAAGGCGGTCATGTTGGCGGCTCGGTCGCTCTCACCAGTAGCGACCGTGGTGGTGGCCTGCTGCCCGGCCGGGCCGACCACTGCCACGCAGGAGTGCCCGGGCGGATCACCGTAGCGGTTGCCGGTTGGCCCGGCGGCGCCGGTTTCGCCGATGCCCCAGGTAGCACCCAGCCGGCGGCGCACGGCGCTGGCGAGCACCACGGCATGGGCGGGCGTAGCCGCGCGGGGATCCGTCAGTCGCGCCGGTGTTTCGTCGAGCAAGAGCGCCTTGGCATCGCCGGTATACACGACACCGCCACCGCGGAAGTAGGCCGAGGCCCCGGGGACGGCTAACAGGGCCGCGGCAATGAGGCCGCCGGACGACGATTCCGCCACCGCGACGGTTGCTCCGGCGGCGCGTAGCAACTCCGCCGCTTCATGGGCGGCCGGGAGCAATGCTTCCAAAGAGAACTGCTGGCTGTGCGCTTGGCCGGACATATCGCCTCCTGTGATGATACTGGCCTCACCCCCCGGCCCCCTCTCCACAAATGTGGAGAGGGGGTGTTCGCCGGAGACAGGGTGGGTGGGATCAGCAGAGGTCCACCGATGGTTATGCAGGGTGAACCTTGCTACCCTCGTAGCAGATTGTACAGTTGGAGCCGCGGCGATAGCGGCCCAGTAGTCAGGAATGAAGGAGCGAGCAACGATGGCGAGTGATGAGGCGCTGCGTGATCGGAGCGGGATTCCCTTACGCGGGCTGACCAATGACGAGATACGAGAGTTCTTGGCGCATCCGTGGACGTGCCGGTTGGCGACGGTGCAACCCAGCGGAGCGCCCTACGTCGTGCCGCTCTGGTACGAGTATGATCCGGACGAGGGTTGCTTGTACATCATCGCCCGCGAGCGGTCCGCCTACGTCGAGCACATTAAGCACGAGCCGCGAGTAGCGGTGTCCATCGCCGACGACTCGGCCGGCAACCGGCGCGTGCAGTTCGAGGGTCGTGCCGAGATCGTAGAAGGGCCAACGACCGAGGGCCAGTGGGTACCGATGGGGCGCCAGATGGCCGCACGCTATCTGGGCGCCGAGGACGGTCCGCGGTATCTCATTCCGACGCTGGACCGACCACGCTACTTGATCCGCATCCGGCCGTACAAGATGCGCTCCTGGCAGGGTGGCGAGTGGCATCCCCGCTATCGCTAGGGGTGCTGTTGCCTGTTGCTGGCCCCCCTACGGTCCCCCCGCTGCGGCGGGGGGACGTGGATTGCGGCCTGCGCCGCAATGACGGGGGTGGGGTATTTTTCGTGCCGATGACGCAACGGGGCTGCATGACGCAGCGGCAGAAGGGGTGCTGAGATGATGACGGAAGTGCTGCCCGGCCTGTTCCACTGGTACGTAGTGTGGCCGGAGTATCGGCTGGAGTGCTACTGGCTACGGACCGAGGCCGGGAGCATCTTGATTGATCCGCTGGAGGGGATCGGTCTCGATGAGATCGAGCAGGCGGGTGATTGCCAGGCGGTAATTATCACGAGTAGCTGGCACGAGCGGTCGGCACTGCTGTTTGCCAAGCGGACGGGTGCCCCGATCTATGTACCGGAGGGCCATACGGATCGCCTGGAGCTGGTCGAAACATTCCGGACCTATCGGGATGGCGATGCGCTGCCGGGCGGCCTGAAGGCCATCTGGGTGCTGGACGAGTGCGCGCTGCTGTCGGAGCTACACGGCGGGACGCTGTTCGTCGGAGATGCGCTGGGAACGACCGGGAAGTGGGTGCCCGGCGGCATTCCGCTCGGCTTGCATCCCCGCGGCTTGCCGCCCAGAACAACGCTCAGTCCCACCGAAATCCTCGGCCATCTGCTCGACTGCGAGTTTCGGAACCTGTTCCCGGCGCACGGCCTCGGCTTGATCGGTGACGGCAAGACGAAGGTCGCGGCGCTCATCGGAGCGGCGGGTTGAGGGGGTTGGCCGGGATCAAAGCGGCCTACGCATCAGCGGGATAAGGCGGCGCAAGTATCGCTTATTTACGCAATTGCGCCAGAGAAATCACCGATCCAGAGCACAGTCGGAATCGTCCTGACGCGCCGATAAAGCCGGCCGTCGGCCGTGACGAACGGCACACCCATTTCTTGCGCCAGTGCGAGGTAGAGTGCATCGTAGAAGGCGCAGCCGTATTCATGTACGAGATCATAGGCGAGGAGGACAAGATCATCGTCCCCCAGGGTCTCCAGATCAAGGGCCAGGAACGCTTCAATTGCTCGCCGGCCCTGCTCCAACGTAAGGCGCGGCGCACGGCCGCGCGTGGCGACGGTGATCGCCGATGCGACTTCGTAGCGGATTTGCTCAGGAGCAGCAAGCTCGATTTCATCTCGAAGAAATCGGCTGAGTAATGCTCCAGACTTGTCGGCATAGTCTTCATCCAGCAAGTACCACTTGACAGCAACCGATGCGTCCACAACCAAGCGCGGAACGGCCGATGCCATGCGGTTAGATTCCCCGCTTCCTGCCTTTTCTCACCAACTCGGCCGAGGTCATCGGAGCGATGTTACGTTCCTTCCTGTTGGCTAAGGTTTGCTCCAGAAGCGCACGGCGTCTTGCTCGTTCGGCTGGAGTGAGACGGCGGCGGTCCAGGTGCTTCTTGAGCGCCTCGTAACTCTCGAACTCCTCGTAGACGCCACCCGGCCCCCTATAGCGGATGGGTGAACGCTTCCGGGGGCGCCGGTGGACGGCCGGGTTGACGACGACCACATCCTGCCCATCGTTCTCGACGACGACGCTCTCGCCGGCACTAGCTACGCGCTCGATAATCGTGGTGAGGTTCGCGGCGAAATCGCCGAGCGATACTCGCTTCAACTCCGTAGTCATTGTTTCAGCCCCTTGCTCCGGCTATAGGCATTATACCGGCCGCACGTTCAGCCATATGTCTATGCTCTTCCCGTCTCCTGCGCTTTGATCTCCGCCGTCCACTCCTCGGCTCGCTGGGTGAGGCCGGCGCGGAACTCCGGCAGGTGCGCCTCCAGCCACCGTGCCACCGGCTCTCGCAGGCTCCCGGGCACGAAGACACTCAGGCTGGCGGATGTTCTACGGTGACCACTGAAAGCCACGACCGCCATATCGCGCTCCACCACGTGGGCCACCAAGCGCACATAGTCCACCCGGTACCAGGTCTGCGCCACCCCGGTAAGCTCCTCCCATTGGAGGGCAAGGAGTTGATCCAGCAAGGAGGACATGCATACCTCCGACGCTACGGCCTGCGTACACAGGAGGCAATCGAACATGGGATAGACGGACGCTTGCATAAGCTCGGCAAAGTTCGCGGCCGTGACCCGACCTAGCCCCGCCAAACGACTATAGCCCCGATCGGTTGCGATCTCCCGATCCTCCACTCCCAGCGACCGGATCCCGGGCATCTCCCAGAAGACGCCACGGGCGGAGCGGGTCCGGCTTTGGGGGTCGGGATCCTCAGTGCTGAAGACATAGGTAGTCCGGAAGACCTCCGTCATGAGCCGCTCTGTGATGGCAAATAGCTGCTGGTACGCCAGTTCGTATCGGTCCTTGCTGTGGTCGAGGCCGCTGATGCGTAGCTCGAAGGCCCGCGCCGCGCGTAAGCCCGGCGAGCGCGCCGCTACCTGATTGGCACGGCGGAGCCACCAGTGCAGGTGCGGGATGAACCGCTGCCCCAAGCGCGCATAGGTCCGGAGCTGCAGGTCGAGCACACTGGGGCGGGGGCGGGGCGGAACGTAGCGGCTCACCAGGTGCTGAGGCAAGCCCAGTTTTCGCTTCGCTGCGTGATAGGCCCGGTGGTGCGTATCCCGATCAGGATCGTTCTCGTATGCGGAGATGTCTACTTCAGACCAATAGTTATCGGCTTCACCTAGGTTGTAATCGCCCTGGTCCGCGTGCCAATCGAGCCAATAGTGGAAGACGCGCCCCTCAGCGGTCAGCACATGGCCGGAGACCGGATATACACCTCCTGGCAGGACCTCGCTGGCCTCTTCATCCTCGTCAAATATGACATAGCGCCTAATGCCCTTCTCGGTAAGCAGTCGGTCTATGATGGCCCGCGTCTTGCGCTCCAACTCCGGCCGTTCCAGCACGTCAGCGGGGAGCATCCCCTCCTCATTAGCCATGGCTCATATCCTCCACTCGTGCGATGTCCCTAGCGTAAGTCCTTCCAGTGCCTTATTCCGCCTGATGGTACGAGAACATTGACGAGGAGTCTCGTGTCGGATGCATGGCAGTGGGTGTAGACAGTCAGAAAGCAGAAAGCTCAAGTACGGGTACTCAACGCTGGAGCGACTCGGTGCGTAGCTGCTGGGTGGTGGGCCAGTCAATGTCGCCGGCGGCGGTGATCGCGACGCCGTAGACGTTGCGCGCGCGCTGGCGAGAGACTTTCTCGTTGCGGACATCGGCTAGGACCAGCGCCGGGTCGCGCTTCAGCGGGTTGCCCCAGCCGCCGGCGCCGGCTTCGGCGTGGCGAAACACATCGTTGCGCCGGATGGTGAGCGTGGGCTTGCTGGACAGCACTTGGGCGGCACCGTCGGGATTGAGGATATTTTGCGTCGGGGTGCCGGCTTGTCCACCGGCCAAGCCGTAGGGGAGGTGCTTGTGGCGGTCGGTGCGGAGCTGGAGCGTGGCCGTCTCCTCCAACAAGCGGTACTCGCGCACGAGGGACAGCCCGCCGCGGTATTGACCGGCGCCTTCGCTATCGGGAACGTAGCCATAGCGCTCCAGGCGCAACGGTAGCTCGCTCTCCACCACCTCGACCGGGTTATTGGAGAAGTTCACGACGATGCTGGTCAGTCCGTCCGTGCCGTCACCCCAGGGTCGGCCACCCGAGGAGCCGTACAGGAACTCGAGATAGACAAACGGGGTGCCTGCTGCATCGTAGCCGCCGATACTGACGCCGGTATCGCCGCCCATCTCGCAGGCGGGAATGCGTTCCGGGGCCAACTGCGCCAGCGCCCCTAGCACGGCGTTGGCAATGCGGAAGCCGGTCAGCCCCCGGGCCGCCACCGGGGCCGGCATGAGGGGATTGACAATCGTGCCGGGCGGGGCGATGACCTCAATTGGGCGGAAGTAGCCCTCGTTGTTGGGGACCTCTTCGCCGAGCAAGCAGCGCACGCAGGCATAGACAGCCGAGCGTGAAAAGGGAATGGGTGAGTTGATGCCGCCGCGGACTTGCGGCGCCGTGCCGGTGAAGTCGGCCGTGATCGAATCGCCGTGAACGCGCACCGCGACGGTGATCGGGATTGGGCCTGGATCGAAACCGTCGTCGTCGAGGTGATCGGTGAACGTATATTCGCCGTCCGGGAGAGCCGCAATCGCCTGCCGGGCCAGCCGCTCGGTGTAATCGAGCAGGGCATCGAACCGCTCCAGCAACTCGGGCAGGCCGTAGCGCTCGAACAGCGTGGTCACGCGCCGCTCGCCCATGTGGCAGGCGGCGAGCTGCGCCCGCAGGTCGCCGAGCACCAGCCGGGGCACGCGGACGTTGGCTTCGATGAGGGCAAAGAGGCTTTCGTTCGGCTTGCCGGCGTGGTAGAGCTTCAGCGGCGGGATACGGATACCTTCCTGGTAAATCTCGGTGGCATCGCAGCCGTTGCCGCCGGCGACCTTGCCACCGACATCGGCATGGTGGGCGATGGTGACCAGGTAGCACGCCAACGTGTCCTGCCAGAAGATCGGCTTGACGACGTAGATGTCGGGGAGATGGGTGCCACCGGCGTAGGGGTCGTTGAGGATGAAGACATCGCCGGGGTGGGTGTCGTCGCCGTAGGCGGCGCGAATGGACTGCATGGCGTGGGGGACGGAGCCGAGATGTAGCGGGAGGGTCAAGCCCTGCGCGACCAACTCGCCGGAGGGCTGGCAGAGCGCGGTGGAGAAGTCCATGCTGTTCTTGAGGTTGTTGGAGTAGGCCGTGCGTAAGACGGTCATCGCCATCTCGTCAACCAGCGACTCCAGGGCATTCTTGAGAATCTCGGTTCCCAGCGGGTCAAAGCGTCGTTTCATCCTGCCGCTCCTACCTCAAGCACGACGTTCTGCCGCGTATCGCGCCGCGCGGTACAGCCCGGCGGCACGACGATGGTGGTGTCGTACTCTTCCACAATTAGCGGTCCGGCCTGCGGCTGCGCGGTGAGGTCGCGCCGGTCCAGCACCGGCACCGGTAGCTCGCCGACAGACGACCCGAAGTAGGCCGCGCGCGGAGCCGCGCCGTCACGCTGCGCCGACGGCCGTACCGACTGCCCCCAGCGCAGCGTCGCCGCCTGCGGCACCGCGACTTCCACGCGCACATTGACCAGCTCCACCGGGTCGTGCTCGGCGCGGTGGCCGTAGGTGCGCTCGTGCTCGGCGGCGAACGCGGCGCTCATCGCGTCCGGTTCCGGCTCGTCCACCGGGATGCTCAAGGCGAAGGACTGCCCCTTGTACCGCACGTCGGCGGACCGATGAATACGGGCCAGCTTGCGATCCGCTGCACTGCCGGCCGTGTCGGTCAGTAAACGCGCCTCAAGCTGCGCGAAGTGGTCGGCCAGATCACTCGACGTGACCTCGGAGAGCGGCAACAGCACCGTGCGGACATCGTGCTGGGTCATGTCCACGCAGAGCAGGCCCAAGGAGCTGAATAGCCCCGGAAAGGGTGGGATGACCACTTGACGAATGCCCAGCTCCCGCGCGAGGTCGGCGCCCAAGAGCGGGCCGCTGCCGCCAAAGGCGAAGAGCGTGAAGTCGGCCGGCGTGCGCCCACGCTCGACCGTCACGGCGCGCACGGCGCGGCTCATATGCGAGACCGCCAGCCGGTAGATGCCGTAGGCCGCTTCCCGGAGCGAGACGCCCAGCGGCCCGGCAATGCGGTCGGTGATCGCGCGGTGGGCGAGGCCCGCTTTGATCGGGAGGCTGCCGCCGAGGAGATGCGTGGGATGCAGATAGCCCAACGCCACGTTCGCGTCGGTCAACGTCGGGTCCGCGCCGCCGAGAGCGTAGCAGGCGGGTCCCGGCTCGGCGCCGGCGCTCTGGGGGCCGACGCGGAGCGCCCCGGCGGGATCAATCCAGGCGATGCTGCCGCCGCCGGCGCCCACTTCGGCCAGGTCCACGGCCGGCGCACGCAGCGCATAGCCGCCGCCACTCTGCAACCGGGCGCTGTGGCTGATGCCGCCGCCGACTTCATAGTCGTGGGTGCGCGTGATACGACCGTCCTCGATCACCGACGCCTTGGCCGTCGTGCCGCCCATGTCGAGGGTAATCACATTGGGCACCTGCATGGTCGCGGCCAGCGACGCGGCCCCCATGACCCCGGCCGCCGGCCCGGACTCGATCACGTGGACCGGTCGCTCGGCGGCTTGCGCGGCGGTCATCATGCCGCCGGCCGACTGCATCACGAATACCGGGGCACCCAGACCGCGCTGCTCCAGCGCTTGCTGCAAGGAGGCGAGATAGGTGCGGATCACGGGCGCGATGAACGCATTGATCGCCGTGGTGCTGGTCCGCTCGTACTCGCCGATCTCGGCCAGGACGCGGGAGGAGAGCGAGATGGTGACGTGCGGCGCCAACTCGCGCAGGAGTGCGGCGAGGCGCTCTTCGTGTTGGGGGTTGCGGTAGGAGTGCAGCAGCACGACCGCGACGGTCTGCACGTCGGCGTCCACCAGCCGGGCGATGGCGCGGCGGGCGCTGGCCTCGTCGAGTGGCCGGATCACCTGCCCCTGCACGTCGAGGCGCTCGTCCACTTCCATCCGCAGCGCCCGTGGCACGAGGGGCGGCGGTGGCTGCCAACGGAGGTCGTAGAGGCGGGCCATCCGCAGGCGCCGGATTTCGAGCACATCGCGGAAGCCGGCGGTCGTGATGAGGCCGGTACGGGCGCCCTTGCCTTCGAGAATAGCGTTCGTGGCAACGGTGGTGGCGTGGACAATGTCGCTCAGGGCCGGGGCGGCCGGTCCCATTGGGGCCAGTAGTGACTCCAAGCCCTGGATGATGCCGCGGGCGTAGTCGGCGGTGGTCGAGGAGACCTTGGTCCAGGCACGTAGCCCGTCCGCCCCCATGAGGACCACGTCGGTGAAGGTGCCGCCGATGTCTACGCCGACGCGCAGTGGCTCGGCAGTGGTAATGGTCGTCATCCAGCCGCTACGGGTACCACTGTAGGCTGGAACTGGGTCAGCAGCTGACCATAGCCCTCGATGGTCCCGGCAAATCCCAGCACGCGCAGGCATTCCCAATAGGTGGCCTGATTACTGGTCACGACGGGAACGCCGGTCTCCTGCTCCAAGGCCGCGATCACCGGGAAGGTGGGCAGGTTGGTGCAGCTGAGGAACAAGGCATCGGCACGCGGGTCGAAGTGCTCCAGCGCATACCGCTGCACTTCGGCCGTCGAGACCACGCCAATGTCGAAGGCTTGCTCGATGTCCATGCAGGCGTCGCTGACGATCTCGAAGCCGTGAGTGGTGAGGAACTGCACCTCCAGCTCGTTGAGGTGGGGGTCGTAGGGCGTCGCCATCGAGATACGCCGCGCGCCGACGGCGTGGAGCGCGGCGGCGACGGCTCCGGCGGTCGTGACCGTTGGCACGTTGCTGCCCCCACGCAGCCGCTCGCTCAGTGCTTGCTCGCCGGCATCGCCCTCGAAAAAGCTGCCGGAGGTGCAGGCAAAGGCGATGACGTCCACGTGGGTGCTCAGTAGCTCGTCAACGCCGCGGTCAATGTGGACGTTCATGCGGGCCAGGTCCTCGGCACCAACCTCCTGGTTACGCATGCGCGTCGCGTAGGTCTCATAGCCCTCCGGCAGGATCAGGCGCCCCTCCGGCTCGACAACCGTGTTGGCGGATGGCACCAGCAAGCCAATGCGTCCGCGGCTCCCGTACATCTCAATCCTCCCTCTTGGTCGCTACCGCTCGTCCGTTCTGTGAGGTGCTGTCATTGTACCCTGGAGGTCGGCGGCACACGTGCCCTCGCTACCGGATTGGATTACATCTATGTCGTAGAATAGGCTACCTGATCCGGCACAGATAAGCAGGCCGGCACAGCAGTATCACGGGACTCCTGTAGTCCAACAAAGCGGCTATGCATATCACCTACGACGCGGAAGCCGATGTGTTGTATATCAAGCTACGGGCGGTGCCGGCGCGGGTGCGGGTTGCTGGGTGACGTTGATTGTTGCCACAATATAAGCATCGGCGATGGAACCGAAATACGTATGGGATCCAGCCAAGCGGCGCGTGGATTTCACTGCGATGGAGGCGTTCGAATGGGACACCGCCGTCATCGAGTCCGATGAAGATGCCGACGAGCCGCGGTGGATTGCCAAAGGCTTCATCGGGGTCGTTTTGTACCTCGTCGTCTATACCGAGCGCGGAAACAACGTCCGCATCATCAGCCTACGCAAAGCCACGAAGAAGGAGGCGATTGATTATGCCGAAACTTAAGCCTGGAACGATCCTGCCAACACCGGAGGAAGACGCCGCGATACGGGCTGGTATCGCGGCGGACCCAGACACACGGGAACTGACCACCGAAGAGAGCTTGCGTATGCGCCCCGCGACGGAAGTCGCACCGCACCTCGTCGCGGCCTACCGGCGTGGTCGCGGGAAGCAGAAGGCACCGACAAAGCTACACATCGGCATTCGGCTCGACGCCGATATTGTCGCCCATTTCCGCGCCGGGGGGCGCGGCTGGCAGACCCGGCTCAACGATACGCTGCGCCAGGCGGTCTTTGACTCGTCCCGTGGGAAGTAAGGAGGCCCGCGATGCCCTCTCGCCACCGGCGCGGGCCCGGTGGTGGCTCAATCTCCTAGCACACGTCGGATGGGCATTAGGCTACCTCCCTGCGGATGAGAGACTCAAGTTTGAGAGGCCGTAACTTGGGACTACGGAAGCCGTTCGTGGGCGCCGACCTGCAAATCGAGGACCTCTACCTTCTCGAGTCGTTCCAGGTCGAGTATCTACCAGGCTGGGTCCCGGACCGAGAGCTTGCCTGCGTGCTCTGGGCACATCCGGCCATCGAACGATTTCTCAGAGCGAAGAGCCTGGCCGTCTCCCGTTTCCTGGACAATGCGAAAGCACTATATGGGCCGGCCGCCGGCCGGAGTGATCTGGCAAGCGCGGAGGATGCGGTCGTATGGACGATTGCCGACCTGATCGTCTACAACAAGTGCCCCGAACTCTATGACCGCCTGCAATTCCACGGTTGGGACTTCGCGGAAGTGACGAGCATCACCCCTCTCGATGGCAAGGTGGTCGTTGACGTTGGCGCGGGAACCGGTCGCGTGGCCCTGGAGGCTGCCAAGATGGCCGATACCGTGTTTGCGGTCGAGCCGGTCGCGCGGCTCAGGCGGTTCATCCGCGAAAGGGTTGCCTGTGCTGGGCGTGACAACGTTCACGTCGTAGACGGGGTCTGCCACGACATCCCCCTGCCTGATGGGTTTGCGGACGTGGTAATCACTTCTCATGCGCTCGGATGGCGCCTCGAAGACGAACTACCTGAGTTCGAGCGCGTGGCCGGTCCAGGCGGGTACGTCATCCACTGCCCAGGTACAGCCGAGACCGTGGCCGAGGGTGAACAGCACAAACGCCTGGTCGCGCCGGAGTGGGGCTATGAATTCGCCAGATACCGGGAAGCCGACGGTTGGAAGAGGAAGTACTGGAAGCGTCTCCCATCGCCGAGAAAGTAGCAAGGCGGCTAGTCAGTATGGGATGGAGAAAGTGGAGGGTGGCCCCGGGTGGATTTGAACCACCGACCACGTGTTTATAAGACACGCGCTCTAACCCCTGAGCTACGGGGCCACGTCGGGTCGTTGGCGGTGCTCACCCCAGGTCGCTGCTGATCGCCTGCGACGACGCCGGTACTGGTCGGGGCTGCCGGCTCGGTCGCTCCGTTTCCGCCGCGGGTACCTCGTCCGCGGGCGAGTCGGCGTGGTCCGAGACCGACGATTCTCCGTCGAACATGGCGTGGAAGGCCTCGGAATCGAGCGTTTCGACTTCGAGCAGCTTCTCGGCTATTTCGTCCAGCCTGTCGCGATGCTCCACGATAATGCTGCGGGCGCGCTCATGGGCTGCGTCAATGAGGTCGCTGATCTCCTGGTCAATCAGCAGGGCGGTCGAATCGCTGTAGTTCCGCGTTTCGCTGATGTCCCGACCGAGGAAGACCAACTCCTCCTTCTTGCCGAAGGTACGCGGGCCCAACTTGCTGCTCATGCCCCATTGGGTCACCATGCGGCGCGCCAACTCGGTCGCTCGCTCCAGGTCATCGGTGGCGCCGGTGGTTACTTCCCCAAAGACCACCTCCTCGGCGGTGCGGCCACCCAAGGAGAAGGCTAATCGGGCCTCGGCCTGTACGCGGCTGGTGAGCATGCGGTCCTCTTCGGGGAGCAGCGACGTATAGCCCCCGGCAATACCACGCGCGACGATAGTCAGCTTGTAGACGGTGTCTTCTTCGGGCAGCATCTTCGCCACGAGGGCATGACCAACCTCGTGATAGGCCTTCAACTGGCGCTCGCGGTCACTGATGACGCGGCTCTTGCGCTCCGGGCCGAGGAGGACGCGGTCAATGGCCTCCTCCAACTCCGACATCATGATGGATTGCTTGTCACGCCGCGCCGCGAGAATGGCCGCTTCGTTGAGGAGGTTGTTCAGGTCTGCACCGGAGAAGCCCGGCGTCTGCTTGGCCAACCGGTCGAGGCCGACGTCGGGCGCCAGCGGCTTGCCGCGAGCGTGAATCTCCAGAATGGCTTGCCGCCCCCGCACGTCGGGGTTGTCAATCACCACCCGGCGATCAAAGCGTCCCGGCCGCAGCAGCGCCGGGTCGAGCACGTCGGGGCGATTGGTTGCGGCCAGGACGATCACGTTCGTGTTGGTATCGAACCCGTCCATCTCTACCAGGATTTGGTTGAGGGTCTGCTCGCGCTCGTCATGGCTGCCACCGAGGCCGGCGCCGCGCTGGCGCCCCACGGCGTCAATCTCGTCCACGAACACGATGGCGGGGGCGTTTCGCTTGGCCTGCTCGAACAGGTCGCGCACGCGACTGGCACCGACGCCGACAAACATCTCGACAAACTCGGAGCCACTGATCGAGAAGAACGGCACGCCGGCTTCCCCGGCGCAGGCGCGGGAGAGGTAGGTCTTGCCGGTGCCCGGTGGTCCGACCAGGAGCACGCCGCGCGGAATACGGGCGCCCAGCGCCGCGAACTTCTCCGGGTACTTCAGGAATTCCACCACCTCGGCCAACTCTTGCTTGGCCTCTTCCACTCCAGCGACGTCGGCAAACGTGATCGTGGGCTTGTTACGCATGAACAGGCGCGCCCGACTCTTCCCAAAGGAGAGCGCTTGGTTATTGCTGCCCTGGGCCTGACGCATCATGAACAGCAACAGCGCGCCAAAGATGATTACCGGGAGGAAGGAGCCGATCAACCCGAGCCACGGGCCGAGCCGGCCAGGCTGACGCACCTCGACGTTGACCTGCTCGTCCTTAATGCCGCGCGCTTGCAGCATCTCCATGATGTCGGAGCGCTCGGGTTTGATGGCCGTCTTCTTGCCGTCACTGGTATCGGCAATCAAGGTGTTCCCGTCAACGACGATGGTATCCACGCGGTTGTTCCCGGCATCGCGCTGCACAATCGTCATCAGCTCGGTGATGGGAATCTTGTCTTCCCGCGGTGAGGGGTTGACCAGCGTGAAGAAGATCGCCAGGACCGCGACCATAATCACGAGATAGACGAAACTATTCCGCAGCCAGCGTGTATCCATTGGGCCGCCGTCCTTCCGTTAGGAAACGCACGGGAAAGCGCACGAGCTACACTGACGAGCCGCATCCCGAATCGGCGGCTCAAGTCAGGAACGCAGACAGAGGGGCAACACCTACGATCATTATAGCACCAGAATAGCACCAGACTACTAAGGAGGGCTGACCACTCCGGTCAGCAACGACCGGCGGACTAGGTGTCGTCGGCCAGGAGCGCGAGGTGGGGCATGTTCCGGTACTGCTCTTCGTAGTCCAGCCCATACCCGACAACGAAGCAGTCAGGGATTTCGAACCCCACGTAGGCCAACGCCACATCCACTTTGCGCGCCTTGCGTTTATTCAGCAGCGTGCAGACGCGCAGGCTTGCCGGACCCCGCGCTTGCAAGGTCCGCAGCAAATAGCGCAGCGTTGCGCCGGTGTCAACGATGTCCTCGACGACGAGCACGTGCCGGCCTTCGATACTCACGTCCAGGTCCTTGATAATCCGCACGATGCCGCTGGACTCGGTCCCCGGGCCGTAGCTCGACACTGCCATGAAGTCCATCTCCAGCGGCAAGGCCAACTCGCGGGCGAGGTCCACCATGAACGTCACCGCCGCTTTGAGCACGCCCACGAGGAGCAAGTCCACGCCCTCGTAATCGGCGCGGACCTGCCGGGCCAACTCGGCCACGCGCTGCTGAATGGCTGCTGCACTAATCAACTCACCGGCGAGGGCCGGTGGCTCCTGGCGCACAGCCGGCGCCGCCATCACGATGCCGCTCCCTCCACATCCTCAGCCGGCGCCGCCGAGACCGCCACACCGGTACTGCCGTAGCCACCGCGGCTCGGACGACCGGTGCGGTCAACTTCGAGCCAGCGCGCACGCGCAATCCCGACGAGCAGTCCCTGCGCCAGGCGGGTACCACGCGGCACATGCACCGGCGCGGAGCGAAAGTTCAAGAGCTGGATGTGAATTTCATCGTCCGGACCACAGTAGTCTTGATCTATCACCCCAATACCGTGCGGCACCAGCAGCCCCCAACGCGCCGGGGTGCTACTCCGACTGGTGACGAGCAGAGCGTAGCCCGGTGGCACCTCCACGATCACGTTCGCCGGGATACGCGCCAACTCCCCGGGAGCAATATCGGCAGCGACCCGCGAGGCCAGATCGAAGCCGACGGCTCCGGCGCTCTCGTAGCGCGGCAACGGCAACGCCCGGTCAACGCGGCGGATGTGTACGGTCAGCGGCTCTGGTGCCGGCGCCGGCCGCCGGTCGTCAGTCACGGGCACCGTATCCGTGGCGATCATCGTTCCCCACCTATGCCGATCCAAAGAAGAGATTCAGCCACTCACCGACATGCCCGAATCCGGCGAGCGGCATGGGCGGTGCCACCATCGGTGGCGGCTGGGGCGCGGCCGCCGGTGCCGGCAAGGGCTGTGCGGGCAACACCACCGGCGGCGGCTCGCGCAACATGACGAGTGGCCGATCACCCGGCCGGATCATGTTGAGGCGCTCGCGGGCAGTCAACTCGACATACTCATCGGTTCGGGCCTGAGCAACCTGCGTCGCCAGGGCTTGGTTGTCGCGTTCGAGGCGCTCAATCTCGCGCCGCGCGGCCTCGGCACGCTGCTCCAGCCCGTAGCTCTCTACACTCGTAGCATAGAAATTTGCCAGCAAGTAGAACAGCACCAAGACCACGAATGCGATAAGCACCGGGGCCAGCCGTGGCGACAAGCGGAATGGCCAGTTCACAAGCGTTCAACCAACCCAGGAGAGGCCCGAGACCGCATCCACGGCCGCCCCCCTCGTCAGCCGGCGTGGCTCATCGCTGGCCGTGCCGGCGCCCGTCGCGGCACCGAGCGCCGCTGGCGCTGGCGCGACCCAGAGATCGAACCCGGCGCCGTCATCGTTCAGATAGGCCACGGCGTCACCGGCCGGTGACCAGCATGGCGAGCGTGCCCGGCCGGTGGTCGTGACGGGTACCGCGCCGCTGCCATCCGCGCCCATGATCCAGATGTCATGCTTGCCCGCTTGCCGCTGCGTGTACACGATGCGCGTGCCATCCGGCGACCAAGCGGGGTCGTAGGCACCTTCAGCCGCCTGCGTCAACTGCTGCCACGGGCCGTCGGGCAGCCCCCAGGCCCAGACTTGCGACTGTTCCTCGCGGTAGGACGTGACCAACAGGCGGTGCTCATCCGGCGAGACGGATGGATGATCCAGTCCCCCTTGACCGTCCGGGGCACGCAGCAAGGGACGGGCAGGTCGCCCATCCAAGTTAAGCTGCCATACCCGCAGGTCGTAGGTTCCATCGTCGGAGAGGAACAACAGCTTATCGCCGCTCGGCCAATAGCGTGGCCGGAGTGCCCAGTGACGACGCTCCGGCGGCTGCTGACCGTAGTAGGTCAAGCGCCACAGCTTGGGGCCGCCCGCCTCCATCACCCAGATGTCCGAGCTACTGTTTTGCACCTTGACGTGGGCAACGAATAGTCCATCGGGTGACCAAGACGGTTGGCGAGAGGCGCCATCGGTCGTGAGCGGCGTTGTCGCCCCGTTGGCCCAGATATGGATATTGTCCTTGCCCACAAAGGCAATCCGCCCAGCCGGATGATCGCCGGATGCGCCGGCAACGGCCGGAGCCGCCGCCTCGGAACGCTGCTCCGGGGCAGTTGGTCGCGGACCGGAGTCGGCACACGCCGCGAGGAGCACGCTGCCCACGCTACCGAGCGCGCGGCCCAGCCAGACGCGGCGGCGCTGCGTCCCCATCCGCAACCACCCACGATCTCCCATGATGATGCTTCAACCTTAGCCGCAGGATACGCTCCGAATCAAACTAACGAAGCAGCCTGGCTCCCCGGCCTGAGCGGCGGGGTACACTAAGTGCGACGATCCGGCCCCCCTGTGGTCCCCCCGCTGCGGCAGGGGGACAGTGTGTGCCCTGCTGTCGCAACGGGGAGGGCAGGGTGGGGGCTTGCCGGGAGTGAGGTAGGCGCATGACAACGCGGCCAAGCAAGCAACTCGAAACGATCCCCAATACCTTCCCCGACCGCGAGTACGAGGTTGATCTCACGCACCCGGAGTTCACCTGTCTGTGCCCAAAGACGGGGCAGCCCGACTTTGCGACCTTTCGGATCGTGTACGTGCCGGGGCCACGATGCGTCGAGCTGAAATCGCTGAAGCTCTATCTGTGGTCCTTCCGCGACGAAGGACATTACCACGAGGACGTGACCAACATCGTGCGCGATGATCTGGTCGCCGCCCTCGACCCGGTGCGGCTCACCGTCACGGCCACGTTCAACGTGCGCGGGGGGATCACGACGGTCATCCGCACGAGCTACCAACGGCCATAGGGTCGAATGTCGGGATGGTTGAGCCGGGGTGAGGACAGGGTTCGGGCCGGGGAACGGCTCCCTACTGCCCTCCCCCGGAGGGAAGACCGAGCGCCCAATCCACGGCCCGGTCAAAGAGGCGCACCGCGTTGTCCGTGCTCCAGTGAAACGTGTCGTGATGCCAGTACAAGAAGACGGTCCGGGCTTTTGCCGTTTGCCCATTCAATAATTCGGCTCCTGTCTCCGCTACCATGAGTGCCGCATCGCCACCCGTCAGATGTCTTACCAGCACGTGTACTCCGGGGCCGATGGTTTTGTAAGAGACGCTGAACATATCGGGTTGATGCACCACGCGGAGCGGCCGGCCGATGGGGAGCCCCGCGGTCAGCCCCGCAGTGATCGGATGGTCCGCGTCGGCAAGCCGAATATAGATTTGCTCCGGGCGCGTACCCCCCCAGCGTGCCAGTTGGGTCGGCTCCAGCAACTGCGGCCCCCAGAAGATCAGTGGCGTAGTCGTCTGGGTATAGCGTGCGGCCGTGTCGAGCAGTCGGATACTGGAACTGACCAAGAGCAGATCATGGCTGGCGGCGACCTGTGCTGGATCATGCTGACCGCCTTCATCGGTCCCGATCACGGCGACTGTCACACCCCGGGCCGCGAGATGCGCCGCGACGGCGGCATCACCCGGCGTCAACCCCGCGGTGTTATGTACCACCAGAGCGATCCGGGTACCCGGCGGCAGCGGCCGCGGCAGCGGGAGGTCGTCTGACACCGAGAGTTGTGGGAGCAGCGCCCGCAGCGCCTGCGGGTCGCTGAGGTCGCGCAGCCGCTGGGCATTGGCGTCCAGCGAATCCGAGATCCGTTGCAGCGCCGCTTCCCACTGCGCCACCGCCACATCCGGCTCCTGCTCGGGCAGCCAGCGAACCGCTTCCGCTGCTATGGCGGGGCGCAGCTCGACTGCCATCGCGGCGATCCGTTCGCGCACAGACTCGGTGTCCAGCGCTCCGGCAAGATGATGCTCGACCTGTGCAGCGAAGTAGGCTTGGTACTGCGGACTCGCCAGCAGGCTGGCCAGGATCAGCGAAGCATCCAAACCACCGTAAATCACTGATTGACTAAAGGAATCTGCCTCGGTCGCATCGGCCTCCCGCCCCAAGCCAAAGGTGATCTCAGCATCCCACACGAACAGCCGCCACCGAGCATCGGGGCCATCACTCATCCGGGCCGCATACCAGTTGTGCCTGCCCCAGTCAGTGTTTCCGGCCCATAGATGGAGAATGATGAAGGAGGTGAAGTTCCCGATATTGATCTGCTGTACCGCCTGCTCATACTGCGCCGCCACACTCAGATCTGTGCCAGTGATCCAATCCACAAACGCATCCCACGCTCCATGCTCTTCATCAGGGCGAACCAAGTCCCAGTCGTCATGATTGAAGTGCGTGGTCAGGAAGGCTTCATCAATGCGCTCGGTCAGGTTGTACAGGCCCCAGTACACCCCGTTCAGGTACAGTGCCACCCAGCGTCCCCGGGCCGCCACCTGTCCCATCGCCTGGTGCAGGCCCCGTACCAGTTGATCCCGCACGTACACCGCCTCACCCCCATACCACAACCAACTGTCGTGGCTTCCTGCTCGCAACACCAGCCGGTCATACGCCTGACCTGCCGCCGTCCCAAACAGCGGATACGCCAGTTCGCGCGGCCCATACTCCCCCCGGAAGTACAACCGGAACGACTGCTTGGGCAACCTCCGGCTAGAACCACCGTGGATACGTAGCCCCGCACCCACACTGAAGACCGGCTCTCCCTCCGGTGATAGCCACTCCACCACTACCGGCCGTTCCCATTCCCGCCCGCGTTCCTCCGGGTTGACGTAGATCCCGGTCGCCTCGTCCCACAGGTGGACTGGATCAGTGACCAGCGATAGTACCGGTAGGCTCACGCTCTCACCCACCAGATATGTCGCCGTGGTGTCGGCGCTCACCGGGACGCCATCGCGCAGCGCCACCGCCCGCAGTACCGTCGTCTCCTCCACTGCCAAGGGTGCCGTGTACTCGTGGCCGCCCACCATCGGGTCCGACCCGTCCAGGGTGTAGTACACCACGCTTCCCGATACCGGTGCCGCCAGATGCACCGTCACGAGGCCGGTAAAAAGTCCCCGATCCAGCGTGACCACCACTTGCGGCGTGCCCGGTACCGCTCGCGGACGAGTCGTATTCGCCGCCCCGGGAGTTGGGTTCGGGAAAGCCACCCACTGGTCGGAGCCAGCCAGCCGTCCCAACGAGACATCCGCCACCTGTGCGCCGAACAGCACCGCGTCTACCAGTTGTCCGTCCGGAGCGAACAACCCGACGTACTCCCCGTCGCGGTTCAGCCGGAAGCTCGTATGCCAGCCTGCCGGTGTCACCTGGTCTCTGCCGGAGGCCCAGACCACCAGAAAGGCTCCCGGCGCCAGCGTGGCAACTGGCAAGGTCCATTTAGCCGGCTCGTCGGGGTCATCGGTGAGGGTGTAGCCGGCGAGGGCGATGGGCATGTCCGTGGGGTTATGCAGTTCGATCCAGTCGGAGTAACTGCCCAAGTCGTCAGCTACCGTGCGCGTATTCGCCGCCTGGACCTCGGTGATGAGGATGTCCGGCGTGGCGGCCTGCGCTACTGGGACGCTGACAGTCAGCAGGGCGAGTAGCAGTCCGAATAGCAGGGCGCACGCTAGGGATGTCGGCCGATACATCCATACAAATATACACTAACTTGACCACACAGTAACCACAGCCATGTTATGGTGAGGGGCTACCCAGAGGCTCCAGGCGTAGAGTTAACGGCAGCGTCTAGGGTTCGTCGTAGGCGTCGGGGACGGTATCGCCGCGTTCTTGCCAGAGGTCGCGGACGACGGCGTACACCACGCTGGCGGGAAAGCCGCGGCGAGTGAGGAAGCCGCCGATCCGGCGGGCAAAGGTCTCGAAATCGGTGCGGGCGAGGCGGGCCAGCCGCGGGGCGGCGGCGCGGCGGGCCTGGGCGTAGGCATCGCCGGCCGCCGACGCCACCGCCTGCTCGGCCACATGGCCAGCAATGCCGTGCTGCAGTAACTCGCGCTGTAGGAGGGCGGCCCCGCGGGGGCTGGTCCGCTGGCGGGTCTCTACCCAGCGCTGTGCGAACGCGGCGTCATCCAGGTAGCCCAAGTCTTTGAGCCGGGCGATGACCCGCTCGACAACCGCCGGCGAATAGTCCCGCCGCAGGAGCCGCGTGCGTAGCTCGGCCACGCTGCGGGAGCGCTGGCCGAGGAGCCGTAGCGCAGCCGCCATGGCCGCCTCGCGTTCCTCGGCGCCTACCAGGGTGGCCAGCACATTTGCCGAGAGGTACTGTCCCGGACGGAGCTGCTGCGCGGCAGCAGTGAACGCGCTGATTTCGCAGGCCAGGCGACCGTCCAAGTAAAGCTGCAAGCGGCCGGCCTTGCCCGGTACCGCTATCAGCGCGGTAATCGTGCCCTCGGCAGGTGGGTTGTCGGTCATGGCAGCTTGGTCGGTGGTCAGACGCTCGCCAGCACCGCCCGCAGGTAGCGAAAGCGTCGCCATACCTCCGCTGGCGTGGGGACCGGTTCTATCCACGCGCTCACGTCGTCCCAGTCTGCGGTGCGCCGGCGCTGAATCCGGCACCGCTCGGCCAGTAGCCCTCGCCAGCGGCGCAGCGCGGCCCAACGACCGCGCATACCGCTGGCGTCTTGGCGGGCAAGCAGCGCCAGGAGCGCCGCTGCGAGGTCGTAGCCGATGATCGCGGCGCTATACCGCAGCAGGGGGCGGCCAGGCAGACAACGGGCCAGCACGGCGAGCTTGTTGCGCCCCAGGTGCCACAGCTTGAACGGCGAGCCTTCGCCTGCGCTGGCCGAATGGAGGTGACGTACCACCGCCGCCGGCACATACACGCACTTCCACTGTCGGAGGCGGGCACGCCAGGCGAGATCAACGTCCTCCAGGTACATGAAGAACGACTCGGCAAACAGTCCCACATCGTCGAGCATCGTGCGACGATAGAGGGCCGCTCCGGCCGAGGCGCCAAAGACTTCCGTCGCCGGACCGGGCCAGTGCCGCGCGGCGCCCACCTCGCGGTCCCAGGCGATGCCGGCCCGGTCGAGGGCGATCCCGGCGGAGTTGACGACCTCGGGCCGGCTGGCAAAGACCATTTGCGCGGCGCAACTGCCAATGCTCGGGTCGGACTCAGCGGCCGCGACGAGCGCCGCCAGGCATCCCGGCTCGGGCCAGGCGTCGTTGTTCAGCGTGGCTATGAACGGTGCCTGGGACTTGCGAATGGCCAGATTGTTACCGGCGGCAAAGCCCAGATTACGCTCGCTGGCCAGAATCCGCAGGGGCGGCGCCGGCGGCGAGGCGGCGAGGGTGGCGGCGAGGCGCCGGAGCCAGGCCAGGCTGCCATCGCTGGAGCCGTTGTCAACGACGATGACCTCATACGGCACGCCGCGCTGCGCGAGCACCGGCGGCAAGCAGCGGCGCAACAGGGAGAGTCCGTTCCAGTTGACGACGACGACGGTGACGAGCGGAGACATGGTGGTCGAGCCGTAGGGTACAATCGCCTCAGCAGCAGGGAGTAACGACGTTGGCAGCATCAGAGCCGGACAGTGAACTCGCGCACCTCGGTCCGATAGCCCGAATGATGATAGCCGTTGCCGGCCATGCGATCACCAGCCATATCCAGGTGCGGGCCTTGGTCGAGCTGCTCATCAGTCAGGGTATCGTGGATCGTGAGGCGTTGGAAGCCCAATACAGCCTCATGCGGATACACGAACTGGAAGCGACGATTGACGAGTGGTTTCCGCCCGACATTGCCGCTCACCTCAAGGAGGCCATCCAGGAGGTCGGGCCGGACAGTGCCACAGCCGACGAGCAGCCCGCTGGCAACAACGGTAGCGACCCCGCGACCGATGGCTAACCGGGTAGCCATCCTTGACATCGGCTCGTTCTAGCAGCGGAGCGCGACCGGAGGCCTCCCGTCGGCAGCAGTCCGACGCCGCAGCGTGCTACAATCGCCCGGTCCGGGCGTCTGCTGCGGTACCGGCCCGGTTGCTGCCCACGCTAACAAGGCAAGCTCCTGTGCGTTTCCTGTCAGCCACCCTCAACGTCCTGCGTGAGACCTGGGCGTACCGCGATCTGTTGCGGAACCTCGTGGTGCGCGACCTCAAGACTCGCTACAAGCGGTCGGTGCTGGGGTTTGCCTGGTCGTTTCTCAACCCCCTGTTCATGGTGATGATCTTCACGGTGGTCTTCACCGTGATCGCCAGAGCGCAGAACGTGCCGAACTACCCGTTGTTCGCCTTGTGCGGCCTGCTGGCGTGGAACTTCCTCGCCGGATCGGTCTCCGGCGCCGCCCGCAGCATCGTCGGCAACGCGCACCTGATTGACAAGGTGTACTTCCCGCGCGAGCTACTGCCGATCTCGGTCGTGTTCGCCAATCTGATCAACTTTATCTTGAGTCTGATTGTCTTCTTCATCTTGCTGCTGTTGTTCCGTATACCGCTGTCCTGGTGGATTTTGAGCCTGCCGATAATCATCGCCGTGCAGTTTGTGCTCGTCGTCGGTCTCGCGCTGATCGTCGCGGCGCTCAACGTGTTCTACCGCGACGTCGAGCACGTGCTGGACGTGGGCCTCCTGGCGTGGTTCTTCCTCACGCCGATCTTCTGGGAGCTGGAGCTGCTGCCCAACAAGCTCCCGCTGCCCTGGGGTGGCGAAGGCATAGACATCTGGCTGCTGGAGTATCGCCTGAACCCGATGGCGTCGCTCGTCACCGACTACCGCTATATTCTGCTCTACGACTACGGCATTATCCGGCACACCGTCGTGCCCTTGGCCATCGGACTGGTCTGTCTGGTGGTGGGCTGGTACTTCTTCCGCCGCAATGCCCATCGCTTTGCCGAGGAGATTTAGGATTTTTCCCAGACCGGAGGAGCACAGCATACCGTCATCGCTTCCAACATAATTGCGATGGCTGAGGGCTGGCCCCCCTATGGCCGCCCCGCTGCGGCGGGGGGACGGTCAGGGAGGAAGCCACTTCAACGCGATCCCACAAGAACATATGGATACTGTCACTCTCACGAACGTCTCCAAGTCGTTCACTATCCGGCACGAGCAGAGCCGCACCTTGCAGGAAACGGTGCTCGGTTTCCTGCTCCAGCGGCGCGAGGCGCCGGAGGAGTTCTGGGCGCTGCGCGAGGTCTCCTTTCGCGCTGCGCGGGGCCAAACGCTGGGTATTGTCGGCCAGAACGGATCAGGCAAGAGCACGATCCTGAAGCTCATCGCCGGGACGCTGCACCCCACGTCCGGCACCGTGCAGACCAACGGGCGAGTTTTCGCGCTACTGGAGCTGGGCGCCGGCTTTCATCCCGATCTGACGGGACGCGAGAACATCTTTCTGAACGGATCGTTCCTGGGGTTGAGTCGTCGGGAGATGGCACAGCACTACGATTCCATTCTGCGCTTTGCCGAGTTGGAAACCTTCATTGACACGCCGCTCAAACACTATTCCTCGGGGATGCAGATGCGGCTCGGCTTTGCCATTGCGGCGCACGTTGACCCCGACGTAGTGGTGATTGACGAGGTGCTGGCGGTCGGCGATGCCGCATTTCGCCAGAAGTGTTTTGCTACGTTGTCCGATTTCAAGCGCGAGGGGAAGACGATCATCTTTGTCTCGCATGACGCGGTGGCCGTGCGCCGTTTCTGTGACGAGGCGCTCTGGATCGAGGCGGGACGGGTGCGCGAGATCGGCGATCCCGAACGGGTGACGCGGGACTATCTGGCGGAGGCGCAGGCCGGCCGGCCCCGGAGCGGTGGCGTGGGCGCTGCCCGCGACGATGACACCACGGAGGCCAACGCCGCGCCGCCGATCTCGCTCCGGCTGGTGGAGATGATTGATCCATCCGGTAAGCCGACGACCCATTTCTTTCCCGGCGTGCCGGTGACGGTGCGTCTGTCGTACCGGGCGCGTGTGGACTGCGAGGACGTGACCTTTGCCGTGGGGCTGCACCGCCCCGACGGGAGTGCGCTGCACACGATCACGACCCGCGCGCAAGGCGGACTGACGGTGCCGGCGGGCGAGGGCGAAGTGCTGTGCAACCTGGGCGTGCTGCCGCTCGGACCGGGCGAGTACGCGGTCTCGGCCGGTGCGTGGCTGGGCGCCGACTGGCGGGGGGCCGGTGAGCGCCGCTTTCGAGTTGCCCGCTTTGCCCTGGAGCCGCGCCACGCGCCCGGCACAACCTTGCTGGCGCTGGCGCCGCGCTGGCTGCGCTTGCCCGACGCCCCAGCGGCCGGCCACACGGGCGGAGATTCCCGCGCAAGCGGGAATGACGAGGGAAGGGCGGTAAGTGCAGACGATGGACGGGAGGAAGGTGTAGACGGCGGGAGGGACGGAGGTGCGGCTGACGATATTCCCGTGTGCTGGCAACCGCCGCCAGCGCGGGTGGTGATGGGAGAGGGGGAAGAGTTGTTCTTGGGTCACGGCTGGTACCCGACGGAAGACTGGCCGCCGCCGGTGCGCTGGATGGGTCTGTCGGCGTCGCTCTTTCTCACCCAAGACGACCTGGCGCAGAGCGTCGGCATTGCCATTGTCCGGCCACATCACGGGCCGCGCCCGGCGACGGGGCGCGTGCTGGTAGATGATCGGGTGGCGGGGACCTTTATGCTCGCGTCGCCGGGGCTGGAGCGGTTCAGCTATCCCGTGCCGGCAGTACCGGCGCCGCGCCCGGTGGAAGTCAAGATCGAGGTGGACGAGCCGCTGGTGCCGGCCGACTTGGGCCTCAGCGACGACACGCGCGCCCTCGGCGTCGCAGTGCAGGAGGTATGGTTCGAGTGACCGCCGGCGACCCGGCACCCTACGTCTCGGTCTTTGTGCTCAACTACAACGGGCTGGAGGTGCTACCGGCGTGCTTGGAGGCGCTGCGCCACACCGACTACCCGCAGGGCCGCTGGCAGGCTGTCGTACTCGACAACGGGTCGCGGGACGGCTCCGCCGAGCGGGCCGAGCGGGCGCATCCTTGGCTGGAGGTGCGGCGCTTGGGCCGCAATCTCGGCTTTGCGGCCGGTAACAATGCCGGCCTGCGGTCGGCGCCGGGACCTTATGCGGCGCTGCTGAACTCCGATACCGAGGTGGAGCCGGGGTGGCTTACGGCGCTCGTGCGGGACGCCGAGTCTCACCCGGAGGCCGGCGCTTGCACCGCCAAGCTCCTGTTCCGCCACCGCCGCCTGCCGGTGCAGCTGCAAACGGCCGGGTTCGTCCCGGTACACGCCGGGGCCGGTGACACGCGGCTGCTGGGGCTGCAAGTGCAGGATGCGACATCGCTCGTCGGTGGTCAGCGCATCGCGGCCAACTGGGGAACGGGCTGCTTTGCGCCGGAGACCGGACCCTATGGCCCTTTCCGCTGGACGAGTAGCGTCGGCACGCTGGAGGTCGCCGCCGAGCCGGGTGAGCCGACCGAACTTTACTTGCGTCTCGCCGCTCCCCGCCCGGACGATGTGACCGTGCCGTTCTCGGTGACAGTCGGCGACGAAACGGTCGCGCGGAGCAGCGCCGGGGCCACCTTCTCCGACTATCACGTCTCCCTGCCGGGGACGCTGACGACCGCTGCCCGGCCGATCATCCAGAACGCCGGGACGCTGCTGCTGGCGAATGGCGCTGGCCGCGACCGGGGGACCGTGCTACGCCACGGCCAGCCGGCCTACGAGCCGGACGAGGGGCAATACGACGAGCCGGAGGAGGTGTTCGGCTTCTGCGGCGCAGCCTGCCTGCTCCGGAAAAGCGCCCTCGACGAGGTGGGCTACTTCGATCCGCGCTTCTTTCTCTACTACGAGGACCTTGATCTGAGCTGGCGGCTGCGGCTGCGCGGCTGGACGGTCCGGTACGTGCCGCAATCGGTCGTCTGGCACTCCCACGCGGCCACGAGCGGCGAATGGTCACCGCTCTTTACCTACTACGTAGACCGCAACCGCCCGTTGATGCTCACCAAGAATGGGCCGGCGCGCTTGGCCGCCCGTGAGCTGGCCCGCTATGCGGCCGACGCCGGACTCACCGCTATGCGACTGCTGCGGGCTATCGGCACCCGGCAGGCCGCCGGGGCGGCGGCTCGGCGGCTGTGGCTGCAAACTCGCGTGTTAGCATCGTGGACTCGGGCCGTACCGCGAGCCTGGCGGCAGCGGCGCGCGATTCAGGCCGGGCGCACGGTGGACGACGCCACGCTACGCCGGTGGATGGTACGAGAATAGGAATGATCGGTCAACAACGAAAGGCAATCACCTAGTCGCTCCCCAACGGTACTATTGCGATGACCGGGCAAGAGGCTCTACAGAAGCCTGTCGTATTCACTTTCCATGCACACCAGAGGATGCAGGAACGCGGAACCCTAGTGGAGGACGTGCGCGAAGCAATACGGCGTGGCCAGCGGGAACCCGCCCGGCGCGGACTTTATCTCTACCGTCTGAACCTAGAGTACAATCGCGAGTGGGATGGACAGTATTACGCTGTGCAGCAGGTGGCACCGGTTGTGGACGAGGAGAGGGGCCGATTCGTAGTCGTGACTGTATACACGTTCTACTTTTGAAGGGAGTGCAGTTGTGAAGATTACCTACGATAAGGCGGCGGACGCGCTCTACTTCCGTCTGCTCGAGGGAGACTACCAGTGTCGCGTCGTCCGGCTCAACGATGACATCGCCTTGGACTTCACCGCCGGAGAAAAGCTCGTGGGCATCGAGATTCTCCATGCCAGCCAACTCTTCGAGCAGCCGGAGAGCCCGGTGATTGCGCTACAGGACCTAATTCCCCGCATGGTCGCGGCATAGGGGCTTCCGAGCATCGTGAAGGTCGGTATCTATAACCAGTGGCTGCACACCATGGGGGGCGGCGAGCGCCACATGGGCAAGGCGGCGGAGGTCTTGGCCAGCCTCGGTCATTCGGTCGAGTTCATCACCCACCGCCCGGTACGCCGCGACGCACTGATGCAGAAGCTGAACCTGAATCTCGACGACGTTGCGATTCGTGTGGTGCCGCTGCTGCCCTGGAACCAACTCACCGACTACTCTGCCGAATACGATCTCTTCATCAACGGGTCGTTCCTCTCGGTCGTGCCCTCGCGGGCGCGGTGGAGCGTGCTGTTCATCCTCTTCCCGTTCCCGCTCGACACCTCGCCGCAAGGCCAGCTCAAGCGCTGGTTGGCGGGGCACCTGCGCCGCGAACTGCTGATTCCCAAGTACGTCGAGGGGTTTTTCGGGCCGGAGGAGCTGGGCGGCAGTCGTTTTCGCTGGACCGCCGGCGAGGGCGAGGTCATCCTGCCAGCTCTGCGGCGCGGCCGGCCGTGCCCGGTGCGCCTGGTGCTGGGCGGCTTCCGGCCGGCAGGCGCACCACCGGTTCCGGTGCAGGTCTACGCGCAGTGCGGGGCAGCCTCGGCGCGGCGCTGGCAGACGATTGGCGATTTCCAGGTTGCTACGACACCGGGGAATTATGTCACGCTGGACTGCACCGCTCCAGCCGAGGCAACGACCTCCGGCCACCTGCGGCTGCGGATCGACTCGCCGACATTTCGACCGCACGAGGCGCTCGACGATCCCGACGACTTCCGCGACGCTGGCGTGGCGGTGGCACGGGTGATGGTGCCGCATCCGCGCCACTGGCTCTACGAGTTGCTGTTCGAGCGGCTGGTGCCGGAGCTAGGCGCGCGGCTGCACGGTCTGCCGGACCTGCGGGCGATGACCTACATCCGGACCTACGACCTGATCCTGCCTATCTCGGAGTTCTCGCAGCACTGGCTCCAGCGGTACTGGGGGCTGCCGGGACAGATTCTCTATCCGCCGGTCTACGTTGATGACGTGGTGGAGCGGCCGAAACGACCGCTCATCCTCGGCGTTGGACGCTTCTTCGACCGTAGCCACAACAAGCGCCACGACGTGCTCATTCGCGCTTTTCAGAAACTGAGTCGGCAGGTCCCGGAGGATTGGGAGCTGCATTTGGTTGGCTCCATCGAGCCGGGGCGCCAGCACGCTCGCTATTTCGAGCGGCTGCAACGCATGGCGCGGGGCTGGCCCATTCACTTTCACGTGGACCTGCCTTTCGCGGAGCTACGGAAGCTGTACGAGGAGGCCTCGCTCTACTGGCATGCGACCGGCTATGGCGAGCGCGAGGACCGCAACCCGATCCGCTTCGAGCACTTCGGCATTACGCCGGTCGAGGCGATGGCCGCGGGCTGTATTCCGGGCGTGCTGGCCAAGGGGGCGCTGACGGAGACGGTCGAGGATGGGAAGAGCGGATTTCTGTGGCGCAGCATCGGTGAGCTGGTCAGACGGTCCCGCGAGATCATAGACGACCCGGCGCTGGCAGCGCGCCTCCGAGCCGGGTGCAAAGCACGCGCGACGACGTTCAGCGACGACGCCTTTCGCTCGCGCCTGATTGTGCTGCTGGACGAGCTGACAGATGGTGTCGTGGGTCCCTGACAAGGGTAGGTTTTTCGGCCGGAGGCGATTTGGGCCTCGCCCCTGGCCTCCACCCTCGCCCTCCCCCGTTGCGACAGGGGAGGGAAGCCGCTCCCTACCGCTGCTCTGTGGCAAAGAACCGGCCTCTGCCGGCGAGCCACAACACTGCGGCCGCCAGCACGATACCGACCGCTGCCAACGCAGCGCCCAGCCGGAGCGAGCGCGGTCGGAAGTCGAAGGTTATCTCGTGCGGCCCCGGCGGGACGGCGACGGCGCGGAACAGCCCGTCGGCCGGGTAGAGCGGCGTCGGCTGGCCGTCCAGGCGGGCTTCCCAGCCCGGATAGAAGGCATCGGCGAGCACCAGCCAGCCGGCGGCGGGAGCGTCCACGCGCAAGACGATGCGCGTCGGTGAGTCCTGCTGCCACTGCACCGCCACCTCCGCCGCGCTGCCGGTCGCGGCCGAGCTTCCCGCAACCGCTGCCACCTGAGCAGGCGGCACCTCGATGAAGGTTGTCGCGCGGCTGTCGGTCCCGGCCGCGCGTAGCCCGGCCAACGCCGCGTCCGCGTCGGCTACCGGCTGCGCCAGCGGTACCCACCGTGCGCGCGGCAAGCTGGTGGCCCGCTCGTACACTTGCACGCCCGGTGTGGCCTGGTTCACGGCACCTGGATTCCCGCTTTCGCGGGAATGACGAGGGGGAGACGGGAGGTGAGGCGTGTCTGCCCGCTCATCGAGCCACACCGCCTCGACGTGGACCATGGCCCGCGTCTCCGTGGGCAGGGCGCGGGCGGCGATACGCTCGATCCGCAGGGCAGATGGCAGCCGCAGCGTGGCGACGTATTGGAACACCGTGACATTGCCCGCCTCGACCGAGAGCAGCCGCGTGCGCCGGGCCACCGGCGCCTGACGATGCTGTACGATGGTCGCCACGTCGGAACGCCCATAGGCCCATTCCGCTGTATCCACTCCGGCGCGCAGGACCATCGTGTGGCGGACAGGCGAGCCACTGGGAGCGACGGGGCGTCCGATCACCTCGACCTCGGCGACGGGCGTGTTGTCGCGTATCGCGGTGGCCTCGCCGAGGAAGGTCACGAGCCGCACTGCACGAGCGGACGGGCGGTCCGCCGGTTGTACCAGCACGACCGACTGGCCGTCGGTCGGCAGCGCCCGCTCGATGACGTAGGGCTGGCCATAGACTTGCCAGCGCGGCGCCGCGGACAGCACCCAGCGCACTGCCAGATGATCCAGCAACGGCGAGCGCGGGTCGCTGAACAGGCCCCAGTGCGAGTCCGGCTCGGAATCGTTCGCCGCGGCCGCGTAGGCGGTGTAGCGGCGGAGCAGCAGCGGACCATACGCCTGGGCATCAGGTAATCCCACCAGGCCGGGCATATTGGGGGGGAGCTGCGCCGTTCGGACGTGCTGGGGGAAGGCATTGAGGAAATGCGAGTCACCGTGTACCGCAAAACCTATTACCCGGTAGGCCGGGTCTCCCTGCGTTAGCGACGGTCGTGGCGGCGGGAGCCACGCGGCGGGCGGGACCGTGGATGGCCGCTGGTGACCGTGCCACACCAGCAAGTCCAGAGCTACCAGCACAGCCAGGGCAACCGGCAGGTTTTTTGCCGCAGAGCGCACAGAGAACACGGAGAACGAGACAAGCCGGCGACGGAGGAGAGCAAACCGGGCCCACGGGCCACTAGCCGCGAGCCACAGCAAGGCGGCCGCTAGCCCGAAGGCGACGAGGTGCGCCTCCTGGATGTGGGTCAGATACGGTCCACCGGCAAAACGGCCCACGTTAGTGAGGAGGCGCCGGAAGGGATCGTAGCCGTCGGACCACCATAGCTGGGCCAATGCCAGTAGCCCCAGCAGCGCCGGGGCCGCGCTCGCCAACAGGGCGACACGCCAGGTCACGCTCGTGGCGCGATCCATCCCCCGCCCGGCGAGCAGGGCGAGGCCGCAGACGACGAGCAGGGCACACCGCGACGGTACGTGGATCACCTGGAAGCCGGGCAGCCATTCGTAGAAGAGGCCGAAGAGGGGGAAGCGCGGCCCCATGCCGAGGCACCACACCAGCACTGTGCCGAGCAGCAGGCCGGCGGAGAGCGGGCGGCGGTTCAGGGGCGCCAATGCACCGACGAGTGCCAGTCCGAGCACTACCACGCTGCTATAGAACTGATTGCTTTCCTGCTCGCCGGTGCCGCCAGCCGCTCCAAAGACCGAGAGCACCGTCACATAATCGGCCCGGGCCGCCTCAGCCAGCGTGCGGTTCTCCGCATAGTGCGTATGGGCAATAAACTCCAGGGCCGGGACGACGATCAAAGCGCTCAGAAGCGCCGTGAGCAGGGCTGCCAGTAGACCAACCGCGATCCGGCCCCTGGCCACGGCGAGCACAGCGCGCGCCGGCCAGGGACCACCAGCCGCCGGCCACAGGTCACGGGCCAGGCGCCACAGCCCCATGGCGGCCAGCGCCAGGATCGTCAGGGCCGATCCGGGGGGCCAACCGGCCGATAGCTGGACCACCAGGAGCACGGCCACGACGACGCAGCGGCGGGCAGTGACCAGTGGCCCGTGGCCGGTGGCCCGTGGGGGGTCGAGGCAGCGGTGCCAGGCGAGCAGCACCCACGGCAGCCAAGCCGTCGCGAAGGGCGCCGGCAAGGTACCGGCGAGGCCGCTGGTGGCAAAGGGGCCGCCGGCGTACACCGCCGCTGCAACGAAGGCACCGGCAGGACCAGTCCCCAGCGCGCGACGAGCGCACCAGTACATCCCGGCCGCCGCCCAGGCCAGATGGGCAATGAGCAGCAGCCGGATAGCGTCGGCCGTGCTCAGGGCCAGCAGCGCGAGCCAACTCGGCAGATACCAGCCGGCGGTGCCGGGATCGGCCAGAAAGGGCACCCCGGTGCCGACGTAGGGGTTCCAGAGCGGCAGCCGGGCGGCGGTCAGCTCCCGTTGCAAGAACGTGGCGTTCGGAGCGAACTGGAGCAGGAGATCGAGATTTCCCGGCAGGCGGCCGGCGACAACCGGCCAGGTAGCCCAGGCCAGCAGGAGGCCGAGACCGAGGGCGGCGGCGAGGTGGGGGAAACGCCATTTCGTTGCCACTGCACTGACAGAGGGTACCGCGCGGGAGACGAGGGGATCGGCGTGGAGATTCCCGTTTTCACGGGAATGACGGGGTGGTGGTGGTCGGTAATCGCCGGTCACGGGTCACTGGCCCCTGGCTAACTGCTGGCGAGAGCCTGTTCGTAGTGGGCGCGGGTCCGCCGCGCAATCTCCGGCCACGACAAGCGCCGCGCATAGGCCTGCGCTCCCTCCGATAGCCGGGCACGCCGGCCGGGATCGCGCCGCAGCTCCGCAATGGCCTCGGCCAGCGCCAGCGCATCGGCCGGCGGCACGTACCAGACGGTCTCACCGTGTTCCAGTGGCCAGTGGCCGGTGATCAGTGGCTCGTGGTCGGTGCCGGTCGCCGGACCCTGACCGCCGACTACCGGCTGCGGCGGGGCCACGGTGATCGTGGGTAAGCCGTGCGCCAGGCAGCCCAGCAGCGACGTGCGCCGCTGGGAGGCGCCATCGAGAAAGGGCTGCGCGGCCACGTCCGCACAACGCAGCCACGCCGCTAGATCCTCCGGCGGCCGAAATCCGGTCCAGTGGACGTAGGGCTGGAGGCGCAGACGCTCGATGAGGGCAGTCACTTCGGCGAGATAACGCACGTTTTCCGTATCGCTTGATCCGACTTGCTCGCCAATCATCAGCAGGCGGACATCAAGCCCTTGGGCCAGCAGCCGGGCAAGGGCACGGACGAGCACATCAACCCCTTTGCTGCGGTTGATAAAGCCGACATACCCCACGACAAGGGTATCCGGCGCGGCCCCGATGCGTGCTCGCCAGAGCGCGCGGTCAAACCCGACCGGGGGTAGCGCATCGAGATTATTCCCAACGGCGATATGGGCCAGACTGGCCGGCGCGGCGGGCCGGCTGCGGAACACGGGCCTGGCGCCGCGGGTATGCCAGCGCCACAGCAACGGAACGTCCTCGGCGGCGACGGCGATTACCGCGTCGCTGTGATTGGCCAGCAACCGCACCATTAGCTGCCGCAACGGACCGGCCTTCGGGAACAGGTAGGGTACCCGCAAGTCGTGGAACGTCGTGACGACCTTCAGGTGCGGCAGGGCGCGGTGCAGAGCCAACGGCAAGAGAGTAATCGCGGCGCGTAGCTCGTAGGCGGCCGGCTGGTACTGGACGTGGACGATATCCCAGCTCTGCCGCTGTGCCGACTGCGCTACCAGGCGCCAGATGGACCGGTCCCAGCGCCGGACGTGGGGGAGCACCGAGGGGTCCTGCGGCTCGGTCGCGGCGCGGTGGCCGGTGAGCACCGACGGCACTACATTGAGATCGCGCAGTGCCCCCACCAGCCGCTGCGTGTAGTCGGCGATACCCCCGCGCAACGGAGGGTACTCGCCGGTAATCATGCCTACGCGCACGATGCCCGTCCTTCACTACCGCGTTGTCGAGACCGATGGCGCCCCCGGCCGGTCTCGCTCCGGTGCGAGCGGCGAGCGGCCAGAGACGTGCCAAATCAGCATCGGCCACAGGATTGCCAGGCGCCGGGCATGGCGGCGGCGAGCGGCCGAGACGGTGCCGGGCGGTCGAGACATCCCCCGCAGCAGCCACTTCAGCGCCTGCTCGACCAGTTGCATGGCCACCGTCAGCACGATAAAGCCGCGCAGCGCGACCGCGGCGGCGATGCCCCACCACTTACGAACGAACCGGTATTTGCTGCGATGAAAGTAGAAGTCCCGCGCCAGCAGGTTCTGGTCGGCGCTTTGGCTGCCGTGGTGGATGACCCGTGCTTCCGGCGTATAGCGGACCGACCGACCGGCACGATGCAGGCGCAGTGCCGCGTCAAGCTCCTCGAAATACATAAAGAAGCGCGGATCGAAACTTCCTACTTGGGTGAAGGCGGTGCGCCGGACGAGCCAGCAAGCGCCCTGCGCCCAGTCTACGGCGCGGGGCAGCGTGTGCGGCCGATCTTCCTCATAGTACCCCCGCAGCAAGGGGCAGCCCGGCCACCACCACTGTACCGCCGTGCTCTCGACAAACAGGGTGGCGAGGCGCGGAAAGCGCCGCAACGACCGTTGCGGCCGAGCGTCGCCGTCAAGGAGCAGGGGGACGGCCACGGCCGCTGCCGGGTGGTCGCGCAGACAGGCCAGGAGGGCCGCCAGGGCACCGGGGAGTAGCTCGGCATCGGGGTTTAGGAATAGGAGCCGTGATCCGCGGGCTACCGTCATCCCCCGCCGGCACCCGGCCGTGAAGCCCTCGTTGCGTGGCACCGCGATGAGGTACACGTGGGGAAACGCAGTGCGAACGATTTCGGCGCTCTCGTCGTGAGAGGCGTTGTCCACGACGATGATTTCGCCGCATATACCACTGCGCTCGAACTCCGCGGCGATTGAGCGCAGACAACGAGCGAGCTGCGGCGCCACGTTGTAGCTCACCACAATCGCGGAGCACTCCGGCTGGCCCACGGCTCCCTCTTGACTGGTCACGCCGATTGCTACCTCGTCGGCGCGTCGCCGGTCGGGTGCGGCTGACGCTGCCGCTGGAGCTGCCACAGGTGGCGGTAGGCCACAAACGTAAACCAGCTCAGGGCCAAGCTCAACTGCAACCCCAACAGGCCCTCCCGGTGGCCTTGCAGCTCCCAGTAGCGCCGGCGTAGCTCCCGCAAAGGCTGGAGAATGAGACTGTGCGGTTTCGGTCGGATGCCCTCACCTTGCAGCCGCTCGGCCTCCAGCCGCGCATAGCGGCGCTGCTTGGCCCAGAACTGTCCCCAGGAACTGTAGTTCAGGTGGACCAGCGGGGGGGCAAGTCTGCCGGCCTCTCCGGAGAGCTGCACCAGTTCATGCACCGGACGGTCGAGATCGTAGCGACCGCAGGACCGACGGAAGAGGCGGAGCTGGTAGTCGGGGTACCAGCCGGCATGGCGGACCCACTGCCCGAGGATGACGTTCTGACGAGGGATCCAATAGCCGACCGGCGGCCGGTGATCGGTGAGCACTGCTCGGATTGCCTCCGCCAGGTCGAGCGTGACGCGCTCGTCAACGTCAACGAACAGCACCCAGTCGGTCGTCGCTTGATCGAGGGCGTAGTTGCGCTGCTCCGGCCAGTTGGTGAAGGGCCGCGAGCGCACCCGCGCCCCATGTGCCGCGGCCAACGCGGGAATGTCGTCGTCGTCGCCCGAATGGATGACCAGCCGGTGATCGGCCCACTGCACGGCGCGTAGGCACGGGACGACATGGGCGGTCTCGTTGTAGGTCAGGATGATGGCCGTCAGTGGCTCGCGCATACGCCTCATCCCTTACAAGCGGATCACTGCGCGGTACGCAGCCGCTTCATCGTGTGCGCGCCGCCGCTGCTCCGGCGTGGCTGCACCGATGTTGGACAGTAGCAAGGTGGCCACCTTGCTGGCGGCACCCAGCCGCACCAGCCAGCGCAACACCGACTGCTGCCAGCCGGCGCGGTGCTTGGCGTAGAGCCGATAGCGGCTGCGGTAGAGCTGGACCAGCATCTCGCCGCGACGCTGGCGGGTGCTTTGCGCCTCGTGATGAACGGCGAGCACCGCCGGGCAGTGGACAACGTGCCAGCCGGCTGCCTTGAACCGCCAACACCAATCCACTTCCTCACAGTAGAGAAAGAACGATTCGTCAAGCAAGCCAACCTCCGGGAGGGCCACGCGGCGTACCGTCATGCAGGCGCCCAGAGGGTGATCTATGGCGAACGCACGATGGTAGTCGGCTACCGGAAAGCGCCCGTTCAGGCGGGAATTGGCGAGGCGATGATTGAGTGGAAAGAACTCCAGGAAGGCCATCAGGAGGGAGGGAAATCGAAACGCCGAGTGCTGAAACCGCCCGTCTCGGTAGCTGAGCCGTGCCCCGGCCACACCGACCTCCGGCCGCGCATCGAGAAAGGCCACCACGCGCGGCAGCGACCCTTGGCGTAGCTCGGCGTCGGGATTGAGCAGCATGACGTACCGGCCCCGTGCCGGCCGCAAGGCTTGGTTGGCCGCAGCCGCGAAGCCGTTGTTGTCATTATTGGCGATGAGCCGGACGGATGGAAAGGCACGACGCACCATGTCGGCGCTGCCGTCGCGCGACGTATTGTCTACGACGAAGACCTCGGTCCCCGCGGGCGCATCGGCCAGCACGCTCCGCACGCACCGGGCCAGCAGCGCAGCGGTGTTATAACTGACGATGACTACGGAGAGCGGCGGCGCGACCTCGTCCGGATCGCTGGCCGCCGCGCGGGCACCTACCGGGGAGGTCTCTACCGGCCACTGGTCATTGGTCACTGGTCACTGGACTCCGGCATGGTGCAGTGGGGGTGATTCGGCGCGAGGCAGTGGGGCCTAGCTCTCACTTGCGCCATTCTACCAGGGCCATTCGTAGCCCCCCGGTCGCCGCGCTCTCCCTACTCCCCTGGGAGAGGGCCGGGGTGAGAGTAGCAGGGGGTAGGGTGAGGGCCAGGCCGCCCTGGAGCAAATTAAGACCGGAGACGGCATGAATATCAAGACACCGCCCCAGGTAGACCAAGCCCCGGTCTCCGGTGTGGTGCTCGCGGCGGGAGAATCGCGGCGGATGGGGCGGTTGAAGGCGCTCCTGCCGTGGGGGCCGCCCGACGATCCGACGGCGCCACCGATACTCGTCGCGCAGGTGCGGGCGCTGCGAGAAGCCGGCATTGGCCGCCCCCGTGTCGTGCTCGGCCACGAGGCCGCGCGGCTACGGGCGGCGCTGGAGGAGCACGGCTGTTTGGCATACACAGAGGTCATCGTGAACGACGATTATCGGCTGGGACGGAGCACCTCAGTCATTGCGGGCGTCGCGGCCTGCCCGGCCGGCTGCGACATCTTGCTCATCAACGTGGACCAGCCGCGGCCGGCCGGGATGATCCGGCGGCTGCTGGCCGCCCGGCGGTCGGCGGAGGCGCTCATTACCGTGCCGCACTACGCGGGGCGGCCGGGACACCCGCCGATCTTCGCCGCCCGGCTCCGCGACGAGCTGCTGGCCGTCGAAGAGGCAACCGAGGGGCTACGGGCAGTGGTCCGGCGGCACCGGACCATGATCCAGCGTATCTCGTTTAACGATGCAGTGGTGCTGGTCAACCTCAATACTCCGGCCGACTACGCAGACGCGCGGCAGCGAGTCTTCCCGCCGACCGAGCAAGATCGGTTGCAGGACCGGAGTCTCCGGCGCCACCCATCGTAGTCTTCTCGGCATCCCCAAAGGATGCCCCATCAGTCGCTCGCAAGTAAATCAACCCAGCAAGGTCATATATTGTGTGCCGCTTAAGTCCGCCTGAGCAACGCCCGGCCGATGACGGCTGCACCGGAGTAGCGGGGCCATGGGCGGCATGTTGAGCGCCGTGTTCGGCCTCTTCTCCGCGGGCCTCGCGGTTGATCTCGGCACCGCCTCGACCCTCGTGCATGTCGAGGGGCAGGGCGTGGTGATCTCCGAGCCATCCGTCGTAGCCATAGATCGCTCTACCAACCAACCGCTGGCCGTCGGCGCCGAGGCCCGGCAGATGCTCGGCCGCGCGCCGAGCCACATCGCGGTCATCCGTCCGCTGCGGGACGGAGTCATCGCCGACTTCAATACGGTCGAGCTGATGCTGCGGGACTTCTTCCACAGGGCACAGGAGCAGGTAGGCAGAAGCACGCGACCGCGGGTGGTGATCGGTATTCCCTCCGGGGTGACGGAGGTGGAGAAGCGCGCGGTACATGACGCCGCGCTGAACGCGGGGGCGCGAGAAGCCTATCTCATCGAAGAGCCAATGGCCGCAGCGATAGGCGCCGGCTTGGCCATCCACGAACCGGCCGGCAGCATGATCGTGGACATCGGCGGTGGCACGACCGAGGTTGCCGTCATCGCGCTTGGCGGCGTGGTACTCCGCCGCTCGCTCCGCGTCGGTGGCGATGAGATTGATACCCAAGTGATCCAGTACGCGCGGCAGGCCTACGACCTCTACATCGGCGAGCACACGGCCGAAACGACCAAGATAGCCGTTGGCTCGGCAGCGCGAGAGCGTGATGATCCGCGCACCACGGTGCGCGGGCGCGATCTGGTGACCGGCCTCCCCAAGGCCATCGAGGTGAGCAGCCGCGAGTTGCGGGCAGCCATCGCTGGCCCCATCAATCTCATCGTGGAGGCCGTGAAACTGTCACTGGAGGAAACACCTCCGGAGCTACTCGGCGACATCATGGAGCACGGGATTACGCTCGCTGGCGGAGGCGCGCTCCTGCGCGGTATGGACCGCCGGCTGTCCGTAGACACCGACATTCCGGTCCATGTGGCGGATGATCCGCTCCGCTGCGTCGTCCGCGGCGCCGCCATCTGTCTGGAGCAGCTGGACGCTTATCGTCCCCTCTTCATCGCAGAGAGCACCCCGCGCCTTCGTCTCTAACAACGGCCGCCGCCTATACTCATGGTGAGGGCCGTCGCCCCGGGGCTGTATCCTCAGCCGGTGGGCAGCCGCACCATTCCAGCCAGCGCGTAGCCACCCGTGGCCTACTGCGGCTAGAGCGTGTGCGGCTGGTCCGAGCAGCCAGGACGTGCGGAGAGTACCGCCAGCAGCGCGCCTCCGTGCCACAAGCCGTCCAGGGCCAGGACGAGAGACACCATGAGACGACCGCTGGAAACGCAGCTCTTCAGCCAGTCGGCCTTGCTCTGGCTCGGAGCAGCGGTACTTCTCAGCGTTGCCGTGATGCTTGCCGACCAGCGCCAGTGGTTGGCGTGGCCGCGTAATGTTGTCTCCGGGGTGCTTGCTCCCGTGCAGCAACGCCTGGCAACGGCAACGCGCGACGGGGTGCGGGCGATCACCCACCGCGGCGAGGTCGGCCGTCTACAGGCCGAGAACGAAGAGCTGCGGAGCACGGTGGATACCCTGCGCCTGGAGTTGGTCCGGATGCACGCAGTCGAACTGGAAAATCAGCAGCTCCGCGAGCAGTTGCGGTACGTGGAAGTCCACCGTCAGTTCACGCTCGTCCCGGCGGAGGTGATCGGGCAGGACCACAGCAATCTCCTGGGGCGCATTGTAGTGGACCAGGGCCGGACTGCGGGGATAGAGGTTGGGATGGTGGTCATGGCCCCGGCGGGACTGGTCGGCCGCGTCATCGCGGTTGCGGACCACAGTGCCACCATCCTATCGATCACGCAGCCGACCAGCGCGGTGAACGCCAAGGTCCTGGGAAGCGTTGGCGCCACCGGAATCGCCAACGGCATGGCCAACGGACGACTGGTACTGCGCTATCTCCCACAGCACGAGGCTGTCGAGGTTGGCGATACGGTCGTGACTAGTGGCTTGGGCGGGACCTTCCCGCGAGACGTGGCCATCGGCCAGGTGACGTTTGTGCGGTCGCGCGATGTCGAGATGTTCCAAGAGGCCGAAGTCGCGCCGCTGGTGGCAATGGTCGGGCTGGAACGAGTGCTCATCGTGACCAACTTCTATCCGCCCGACCAGGAGCAGCGTACTGAGTAGACCTCCCCCCACCCTCCTCCTTGAAGGGAAAGAACTGCAAATCGTCATGCGGACTCCACTTCCCTGGGAGAGAGGGTCCGGGGATAGGCCCAAAGCTAGGCATAGCCATGAGTAAGTCCGGCTGGATCGGCGCCGGGGTGCTCCTGATCGCGGCTCTGGTACAGGGGTCAATCCTGCCGTTTGTCATCGGCAACCGCGTGCCCGTCAATCTGGTCTTGGTGCTAGTGATCGGCTGGGCGCTGCTGCGCGGGCTGAAGTCCGCGCTGGTCTGGGCCGTGGTCGGCGGCCTGTGGCTGGACTTGCTGTCCGGCGTGCCGCTGGGTAGCGCCATGCTCGCGCTCAGTCTCGTCGCCTACGCCTGCACGATAGGCGTGATTCCTTGGCTCACGTCCACCGGGCTGATCGCGGCGGCCGTGACCGCGGGGGGAACCTTGCTCTATACCTTTAGCTACTTTTTCTTGCTCCGCACGCGGCAGCTGGCCGGCGACGAATCGTGGTGGGCCATCTGGCAGTCGCACGCCCTACCGGCGGCGGTCGCCAACGCCTTGGTGGCAATTCCGGTATTCTGGCTGCTGGCCCGCTTTGCCGGCGGCGTCCCGCTCCGGAGGTCGGTGCCATGAGGCTGTTGCGCGGGACGGAAGGCGACACGCGGCGGGTGGCCATGCTGCGCGGTGCGGCCCTGGCTTCCTTTGGTGTGTTGGGGTATCAGCTGTGGAACCTGCAAATCGCCAACGGGCCGGGCTACCGCCAACGGGCCGAGCACAATCGCTTGCGCCAGATAACAACCAAGCCGCTGCGCGGCCTCGCCTACGACCGCAACGGGCACCAGCTCGTGCGAAACGTCCCCAACTTCAGCGTCGTGGTTCGGCCCGCCGACCTGCCGGAAGGGGGGCAGGCGCTCGATGACGTGTTGCAGCGGTTGAGCTTGGCTTTGGACATCAGCGCCGAGACGCTGGCCGAGCGCATCGAGGCCGGGCGCGCGCACCCGTATGAGCCGCTGCGGGTGCAGTCGTACATCGGGCGGAGAGCCGCGCTCATGCTGGAAGAACAGCGCCACCTCCTGCCCGGCGTCACCATCCTGCCCACACCGATTCGGCACTATCCCGACGGCGCGCTGTTGGGGCACCTCATCGGCTACACCAGCCTGATCCCGGCCGAGCGCCTCGAACGCTTGCTATTGCAGCAGTACGAGCGTGACGACGTGATCGGCCGGTCGGGATTGGAAGCCGTTGCCGAGGCGGAGCTACGCGGGAGTCCGGGGCGGGTACAGGTGGAGGTTGACGCCGTGGGGCGTACCGTCAACGTGCTCGACACGCTCGTCAAAGCGCAGACGGGCCACACGGTCATTCTCACGGTGGACACGCAGTTGCAGGAGGCCGCCACGCGCTTCTTGCAACAGACGCTCGACCGGACCGGCGCCCGCAACGGCGCGGCCATCGCGATGGTACCGCAGACGGGTGAAATCCTGGCGCTGGTGAGCTTGCCGAGCTACGACAACAATCTATTTGCGCGCGGTATCTCGCCCAGCGACTACCAACGCCTGAACGAAGACCCGCGCCGCCCGCTGGTCAATACCGCCATCGCCGGCCAGTATCCCCCCGGCTCGACCTTCAAGATCGTCGTCGCCGCCGCGGCCCTGGAAGAGCGCGTCGTCCGGGCCGACCAGACAGTGCTCTGCCGCGGGCGCATAGACCTCCCCTCCGGGCATGTCTTTCGCGATTGGCTCCCCAGCGGGCATGGGCCGCTGGGGATGGTTGATGCGATGGCACAGTCATGTGACGTGTATTTCTACTCCGTGGGTGGCGGCTGGGAACCGGCCGGTATAAGCGGCCTCAACCCGGAGAAGCTGGGGAGCTACGCGCAACTCTTCGGCCTCGGTACGCCGGTTGGGCTGGGACTACCGGGAGAGGCGCCGGGCTTGATACCGACGCCGGCCTGGAAGCAACACACCAAAGACGAGCCTTGGTACCTGGGCGACACCTACAACATCAGCATCGGGCAAGGAGACCTCTTGGCCACCCCGCTACAGGTGCTCAACGCGATGAACGTGATCGCCAACGGTGGCACCCTGTATCGCCCGCAATTGGTGCTGGAAGTACGCGACGCCGAGGGGCATCCGCGCCAATCCTTCGAGCCGGATGCCATCCGCCGCGTGCCGGTAACGGCGCGACACCTGGCGCTCATCCAGCAAGGATTGCGCCGGTCCATCACGTCTCCCAAGGGGACCACGTATGCAGCCCTCAAGGAGCACACGCTGGCTATCGCCGGGAAGACCGGCACTTCCGAAGTGGGCCAGTCCGTCGAGCCACATGCGTGGTTCGCAGGATACGCTCCAGCGCACAATCCGGTGATTAGCGTGGTGGTCTTCATCCAGCATGGCGGCCAAGGCTCGCGGGTCGCTGCGCCCGTCGCCGCCGACATCATGAACGTGTACGTGCGTGACCTGGCAACTTGAGCCACGGCCCGACCGACAAGCGCGACAGTGTATAGGGGTGCAGCATGCTGCGCCCCTACGATTCACGTGATGGTTGGTATAACAGGGCACTATGAGGCACTGAGCAACAACGAGGAAAACGCAGTGGAAGAACGACGCTGGCGCAATCTCGACCCGTGGCTGCTCCTATTGCCAGTAGGACTGAGCGGCTTGGGCGTGATCATGATTGGCAGCGCCACGAACGTGCCCGGCGCCGAACTGGCGCCGGAGGTAGGAGCACATGCCGTCGCATCGCTCATTGGTGTGGCACTGCTGGCCGTCGCGGCATTGATTGACTACCGATGGTGGAGATCGCTCTGGTGGCTCGCCTATCTGGCCGCCATTGCGCTCCTTGTGTTCGTGATCGTGAGCGGCGAGACCCGCTACGGCGCGCAACGCTGGGTCAGCGTGGTCGGAATTCCCTTCCAGCCGTCGGAGTTCGTCAAGCTGGCGTGCATTATTGCCCTGGCCCGGATTCTCGCTGACCACGCGCGAGACGGTCGCCATTTCCGCGGTTTTGCGCTCTCGCTCATCTTGCTCTTGCCGCTGCTGCTGCTCATCTACCAGCAACCGGACCTGGCGACGGCGCTGGTACTGGTCGCCATCTGGCTCGGCATGACCCTCGTCGCCGGCGTGCCGCTATGGATGCTCGTGGGGTCGCTCTGCGTCCCGGTCGTCGCGTGGCCGCTGATCTGGCGATTTCTCAGAGACTACATGCGGCAGCGGATCATGCTGTTCATCTCCCCGGACAGCGACCCCTTGGGTGCCGGCTACAACATGATCCAGGCGCGTATTAGCATTGGCGCCGGTGGCTGGTGGGGTCGCGGACTGGGGGAAGGAACACAGACGCAGCTGAACTTCCTCCGCGTGCGGCACACGGACTTCATTTTCGCGGTCGTCGGCGAGGAACTGGGCTTCTTCGGTGCCGTCGGTGTGCTGGTGGCCTACGCTTGGCTCATCCTCCGCTGTCTGGCTGCCGTCACCAGCACTACCGATGTTTTTGGTCGGCTTCTGGCAACCGGCGTCGCGACCATGCTGCTATTCGAGATATTCGTCAACGTGGGGGTGAACTTGGGCCTCGTGCCGGTGGCCGGCATACCGTTGCCCTTCCTGTCCTACGGGCGCTCGGCCCTGCTGGCCAATTTCCTGGCGCTCGGTCTCGTCCAGAGCGTGCGCCTCTACGGAAACCGGCGGCGCTACGATTCCTCGCCGGCGGCGCAGCTACCACTGGCCGCGCGATTACGCCGCGCTACATAGCCGACGACCAGCCACAGCGAGCACAGCGTATGAGCACCGGGAAGACGACCGCCAGCGGCAACGAGCAAGCGGTCACATTGGCCGTGCCGGCGTCCACCTCCAATCTGGGGCCGGGGTTTGACACGCTCGGCTTGGCCCTCGATCTGTGCAACGAGGTGACGCTGCGGGTCGGACGTATTGGCGACGCCAGTGGGATAGATCACATCAGCGGCGCGGGCGCAGACAGCCTCGCCACCGACGAGAGCAACCTGGTGCTCCGAGCGGCCACCGCGCTGTACCGCACACTGGGGCAGACGCCACCACCACTACGGGCCACCTTGCACAACCGCATTCCGCTGGCTCGGGGGCTAGGGAGCAGCGGTGCAGCCGCTATCGGCGGGTTGGTGGCAGCAAATATCCTGACGGGGAGGCAACTCGATGAGGCGGACCTGCTCGCGCTGGCCACCGACCTCGAAGGTCACCCGGACAACGTTGCACCGGCCCTCATAGGCGGGTTGGTAATCTCCGCCGTGGCCGAGGCGCACGATGGGCGGCGCATCATCACGCACCGGCTGGCGCCACCGCCGGCCGCGATTGCGCTCTGCATCCCCGACCAACCCTTGGCGACGGCAGCTGCGCGGCGAGTGCTGCCCCGGCGCGTCTCGCTTGATACCGCGGTGCATAACCTCGGTCGGGTGGCGCTGCTGGTCGCCGCTCTGGCTACCGGCGACTATACCCACCTGCGCCTCGCAATGGACGACCGCCTGCACCAGCCGGCGCGAGCCACGGTGTTCCCGCCGCTCGCGCCAGTCATGGCTGCCGCGCTGGACGCCGGGGCTGCCGGCGCCTGTCTCAGTGGCGCCGGCTCGACGCTGCTCGCAATAGTCCCGGAGGGCACCGACGCTGCCCACACGGTCGCGGCAGCGATGGTGCGAGCCTGCGCGGTGGCCGGTTATCCGGCACGGCCAGCCGTGGTCCAGCCACGGGAGCAGGGCGCGGTGGTCATCAGGGAGGGGGATGGGAATAGGTATTAGTCCTCCAGCACCAGCCGAGTTTCGGACTCCAGGTTCGCCCGCACGTCAGCTTCGTCCATCCAAAGCGGGAGCCGCCGGTCCTGGAGCCACAGCTGCACCTGGTCCCGATAGTGCGGACTGTCGGGATGCGCCGACTGGCCGGTCGTGCTCGTGGCCTCGGCGTACCCCGATTGGGAGAGGTCGGCGCAGAAGCGGTAGGTCGAGCCGCTGGCCGCCTGGAACGGCTGCTCGAACGATGGCCCGGCGGCGCGCACGGTGCCGTTGCCGCCGCCGGTCGGGAAGGGGCCGAGATCGAACCGCTGCGCCAACTCGGATGAGTGCTCGCCGAGCGGGTGTGGGAAGGTGACTTGGTGCAGGTCTCCCCAGCGCCAGTCTTCCGGATCGGGACCGGCCACCTCGACCAGCCACTCGATTGCGGATACATAGGCGGCGCGAGCCTCCTCGCGGTAGTCCGTATCGGAGAACCAGCCCATGTCGTCGCCGAGCAGTAGGCGGCGGGCAACGGCCCCGGCTTGGCCGGCGGCGAGCGCCACAAGCTGCTCCGGGAAGTGGGCGGCGGCGATGCGCTCCAGCCAGCGTTGCCAGAATGCGGTGAAGATACTGGCGCCTATCGCCTCGGTGTCGAACGAGCCGTTCCATGCCGCCAGGTGGCGGTAAGCAGCGCGCGGCCCTTGGCCGGGGACGGTGCTTAGGAGCGCCAAGAGCGCCGGCAGCAGGTCTACCGCGCGGGGATGGAGCACGTCGCCGTGGATGGCGGCGATCTCGTCGGGTGAGAGCCGCGCCGCCCCCTCCAGCCGCTCGCGGATGCGCCGGAACCGGTACCCGTCGGCCCACCCGCCCAAGCCGAGGTACGGCATGTCCGGCGGATCTTCGGCCCACGGCGGATTGTTGGCGGTCGCCACCCACCCACGCGGCGGGTCAATCAGCTGCGGCAGCCGGTCGAAAGGCAGTGTGCCCTGCCAAGCATGGTCCGGGTCGTTGGCGGGTCGCAGGCCCCGGAGCGCGGTCTCGCGCCGCGGGATGTGGCTGGCAACGTGATAGCCGATGCGCCCGGTGCGGTCGGCGAACACAAAGTTCAGCACCGGGCCGGGCCATTGTTCCAGCGCCGCGAGCGTCTCGTCCGCGTTGCGGGCGCGGTTGATCGCCAGCATGGCTTCCAGCCCGGACGCCACGCCGTCTTCCAGCCCGCTCCAGCGCAGGCTGATCGGTGGCGCGCCGCCACCGTCGGCCGTCGGTTTCCAGGGCAGCAGGTCATTGACGATTGGCCCGCGGACGGTGCGACGCACGATCAACGTCTCGTCCGGTGCGCCGCGTACCTTGATCGTGTGCCGCTCGGTCTCGAACGGGCGCCAGGTAGCGCCGTCGCGGTAGCGGTCGCCATCGGGAGCATCGGTCTGCTCGATATAGAGGTCACGAATGGGCGCCACGTGGTTGGTCACGCCCCAGGCCGTGTCCCGGTTGCGGCCGATATAGGCGCTGGCCGTGCCGACGTAGACCGCACCGATAGAGTCCAAGCCGATGGCCGGGCACGTCAGCTGCGCCTGAAACCACTGGCTCGGCTGATCGAAGGTGTTGTGCGGGTCGCTGCACAGCACAGGGAAGCCGGTCGTCGTGCGCGAGCCGGCCACGGCCCAGTTGTTGCTGCCCTCGCCGCTGGCGTCACCGCCTGGGATGGGGCCGGGTGTGCCGTCGGCCGGCCCCGGCACGATGGTTTCCTCGCCGGCCTCGACCTCCAGAAAGGCTTCCAGCAGGTCGGCCGGCAGCGTCCGGCGGGCCGCTTCGATGAGGGCAACCGGCTCCAGCCGCCCGGTCAGCATCCACCAACGCCAGCGCCACAGCGCGACCGAGTCGGCGGGTGTCCACGGCGCCGGCTGATAGTCGAGGATGCCGAATTCCTCCGGCAGCGCAGCGGTCTCGATGGCGGTCCGGCGCCAAGCGTTGATCCCGGCGGCCAAGCCGTCCAATAGCGTCGCGGTCGGGCCGCTGATCGTCTGCGCGACGCTATCGGCCGCTGCCGCGATACCGACGGTCAGCATCTCGCGGTCGTTCGCCAGCGCCGCCGGCCCCATGATCGTGGCCAACTCGCCACGGACCCGGCGCCGCATGTAGTCCAGCTGCCAGAGCCGCTCGCGGGCGACCGCGTAGCCTAGCCCCACGCCCAGGTCATACGGCTCGTCGGCGCTGATGTGGGCGATGCCCCACCGATCCCACAAGATCGTCGCTGCCGTGCCAACGGGTCCGGAGATCACCTGTGGCTCAATCCGTTCCATGCCGCTGCCTCCTTGTTAGCTAGACGGTGATTGTGGCCGGGCCGGTTGCAGCCGTTGGTGGAGAGGTCAGCGCCGCCCCGCGGCGACGGCCGCTACAAACTCCTCGGCGCGGGTAGTGATGGTGGCGAAATCCCGTTGATCCACGAGGTCACGATGGACGAGATCGCTGCCCACGCCCAAGGCGGCTGCTCCGGCGCGCATGAAGTCGGCGGCGTTGTCCAGGTTCACGCCGCCTGTCGGGACGAACGGAATGTCGCCGAGCGGTCCGCGTAGGTCGCGGAGATAGCGCGGCCCCAGGCCGCCAGCCGGGAAAATCTTCACCAGATCGGCGCCCTGCTGCCAGGCGGTCACCACCTCGGTCGGCGTCAACGCGCCGGGTACGACGGGCACATCGCGCTGGCCGCAATACGCGATGACGTGCCGGTCCGTATTCGGAGCGACGATGAAGCGTGCCCCGGCGCGCAACGCTTGCTCGGCACTGGCAACGGTCAGCACGGTCCCGGCACCAAGCAGCACGTCATCCCGGTAGGCGTCCGCCAGCTCGCGGAGCATGTCGGCAGCGCCGGTGCTATTCATCGTGACCTCGATGACCTGCACACCGCCAGCGCTCAGGGCTTCGACGGTCTGCCGCGCCAACGCCGGGGCCGTGTGGCGCATGATGGCGATAATGCCGGCCTCCGTCATGCGCTCGACGAGCGCGGCTTTGGGTGTCCGCTCTACTACACTGACCATGGCTGCCTACGCTGCCCCCGTCCGCTCGCCGCGAATGATACCAGGGCTTCGGCCCCCCTATGGCCCCCCCGCTGCGGCGGGGGGACGGCTGCTGCTGGCACTGCGGCGGCGGGGATCCGGTCGTTCCCTCCCCTGTCGCAACGAGGAGGGTGAGGGTGGGGGCCACTGGCACCGCTGTCAGCGTACCCTTGATCGGGTAGGATTCATAGGCGTGAGCGAGCGAGGAAAAACGATTGTGTCTGTGCCGGAAGACAACGCCGACATCCTGACCGATCTCAATGCAGCGCAGCGCGAGGCGGTCACGGCGCCGGCCGGACCGCTGCTGATCCTCGCCGGCGCCGGTTCGGGTAAGACGCGGGTTATCGCGCACCGCATCGCCTATCTCATCCGCGAGCAGGGCGTGCCCCCGCACCGCTTGGTGGCCGTCACGTTCACGAACAAGGCTGCCGGCGAGATGCGTCGGCGCATTGCGGCGCTCGTCGGCGATGCGGGTAGCGTGGTGACGTGTGGCACGTTCCACTCTGTCTGCGCCCGCTGGCTCCGCCGCGACATCCGCCATCTCGACCGCGACGGCAGCTTCACGATCTACGACGACGACGACCAACTCCGGGTCATCAAGCGGTGCATGACCGAGGCGGGCATTAACCAGCGGATGATTACCCCGCAGGATATTCGCGCTGCCATCTCGCGGGCCAAGGATGAGCTACTTCTCCCCGATGAGTACGCGGCGCAGGCGTCCGACCGGCCCTACGAGCAGGCCGTCGCGCGGGTCTATCGGCGGTATCAAGCGGCGTTGGAGGAGGCGAACGCCCTCGACTTCGACGACCTGCTCTTGACCACGCTCCGGCTCTTCGAGGAGGCGCCGGAGGTGCTGGGGTACTACCAGCGGCGGTATCAACACGTGCTGGTGGACGAGTACCAGGACACGAACCGCGTGCAATACGAGATTGTCCGGCGGCTGGCCGCCGTGCATCGCAATATCACCGTCGTCGGCGATGACGACCAGAGTATCTACTCGTGGCGGGGCGCCGACATCCGCAATATCCTGGCTTTCGAGGAAGAGTACGCCGACGCGACGGTGGTGAAGCTCGAACGCAACTACCGCTCCACCCAGCACATCCTCGCCAGCGCCCATGGCGTCGTCCAAAGCCTGCGCTCGCGGAAGCCGAAACGACTATGGACCGATAAAGCGGCCGGTGACGAGGTGGCCGTCTGCCAGGCACTCGATGAGCACGATGAAGCCGGCTTTGTCGCCAACGAGATCGAGCGCCAGGTCGGCGCCGGCCGGCGGCGCTACCGGGACTGTGCGGTGATGTACCGCATGAATGCCCAATCGCGGAGCCTGGAAGAGGCCTTTGTCCGCCGGCGTATCCCGTATCAGCTAGTCGGCGGCACCAAGTTCTATGCTCGCCGCGAGATCAAGGACCTGCTCTGCTACCTGCGGCTGGCCTACAACCCGGCGGACGAGGCGAGCCTGCGGCGCGTCATCAACGTGCCGACCCGCGGCATCGGCGCCCGCACCCTGGCAGTGCTGGACGATTGGGCCGCCCGGCGCGGCGAGCCACCGCTGGTCGCACTGCTGTCCCTGTACGCGGCCGAGCAGCACGATACGGAGCTAACGCACCCGTTTCAGGGCCGCGCGCGCACGGCGTTGCTGGGATTTGCGCGGCTGATGGCTGATCTGAGCGCCGCCGCACGGGAGAGGCCCCTGGAGGACCTCTTCGACCAATTGCTTGCCCGCACCGACTATCGCGCCGCGCTCGAAAAAGGTGATCGGTTCGAGGAACGGTGGGAAAACGTGCTGGAGCTACGCAACGTCGTCAGCGAGTACACGGAGCTGGAGCCGCCCGCGGGACTGCTGGCCTTCTTGGAAGAGACTGCCCTGCACGCCGATCTCGATACGCTGCGTGACGACCGCGATGCCGTCACCTTGATGACGCTCCACAGCGCCAAGGGGCTGGAGTACCCGGTCGTCTTTATCACCGGATTGGAAGAAAATATCCTCCCCCATAGCCGGTCCAAAGACACCCTCGAGGAGTTGGATGAAGAGCGGCGCCTCTGCTACGTGGGCATAACCCGCGCAATGGAGCGACTCTATCTGCTCCATGCCCGGCAACGTGCCCTGTGGGGTGCGCCGCGAGAAGCGGACCCCTCCCGCTTTCTCACTGCGATCCCGAAGGGCAGCGCCAAGCAAATGCAGACCGCCGCGCTCCGCATCCGGACCGGCGGAAGTCAACCGGCCGCGTCGCCGGCGGTCCGCCCCTGGAGTGGCCGCGTTTCCTCGACCGGCTGGACCCCGGCGCCACGCGCCGGCGCGGCAGCCCACGCGCAGACGACGCCGGCGACGCGGCCGGCCAGCGGCGACCCCGATTGGCGGCGGCTCGGCATCCGCTCGGCCGCCGAGCTACCGCAACAGAGTGCCGGTGCCGGCCCGCCCACCTATCAAGTGGGTGATCGAGTGCGACACGGCGCGTTCGGCGAGGGCAGCGTCGTGGAGTGTGCGCTCAACCGGCGTGGTGAGCAGGAAGTGCGGGTGCGCTTCGATACGGCCGGAGTCAAGCTGCTGCTCGGCAGCATTGCCCCCATGACCAAGCTCGACGAGGCGTAGGCCATGAGTGGGCAGACGTGCGAGGCTGCGCGGGCGGTAGCCGCAGGGCAGGAAGGGCGACCGATTCCCCGTGCTAGAATCCGGTTACGGCCCTACAGGAGCTTTGCAAATTGAAGCTGTATAAGCTGTCCTTCGTCATGCACGGTCCCGATGAAGAAACCGAGGATAAGTTCATGGCTGAGATACCTGCTCTACCTGGGTGTAGAGCGTGGGGAGACACCACAGACCAAGCGTTGGAGAACCTTCAGAGCGTAGCGACGGCCTTCATAGAATCCTACAAAGAGATGGGAGATAAGTTACCTCTTGAGCGTGGTCTGGACGACCTGGAGGACTACTACCTCGCAATGGATGTGCTGGAGCGTCTGCGCCAAGGCAAGGAGCAGGTATATTCCGCTGCCCAAGTGAGGCAATCGCTTGACTTGGACGACACAGTACACCTCAGCGGCCAGGAGCCGGCCTGACGAGTGTGCTGCGGTAGGGGTGAACGAGCATGGCGGCTGAATACATAGACATCCTGCGTGCCGAACTGGAACGGCAGCGCCAATTCCTGTCCGAGGAAGAAGAGCGGGTGCTGCTGAAACCGGCGTCATACGAGAGCGATGACGACCTCGCCCTCGACTCGGTGAAGCGTCGGCAGCATACCTTTGTCCCCATCCTCCGCGACCGGTTCGTCCGCGACGGTCGGCCGCTGGAGCAGTGGTGGGACGTGCTGGCTGAAGAGGAGCGGCTGCCGGAGGACCGCACGATGATCGGGGCCATGGTGGTGCAGGTGCTCGATTGGTCGGCCCGCACTAGCGATCAGAAAGCCATGATGGGGGGCTTTGCCAGCAAGCTGCTGCTGGTCGCGGCGGTACTAATCGGCTTTTTTGGCACCTTCACGCTGGCGGTCGGGGCGTGGCCGGCCGGGATTGTGCTGCTGGTTATCGCGGCCGCGCTCTGGATCGGCGCGCGGGTGCTCGGCCAGTTGACCGCCGAGCGCGTGGGCGAGCTTGTGGAGGAGTACAAGCGAGAGCCGGAGCCGGAAGAAGACGCCACCGCAGACGCAGCGCCGTCCGAGCCGACAGCAGACGATCCCGGCCGAGCGACGGAGTAATCCCGCCATGCGAGGGATTGGCCCCCCTACGGTCCCCCCGCTGTGGCAGGGAGACGAGGTGTTCCCTCCCCTGTCGGGACGGGGGAGGGTGAGGGTGGGGGCCGCAGCACACGAGGGCTACTTCGGCTCCGGCAGGAACTTCCGCCAGCCGTTGGCAGCGCCGTTGAGTCCCTGCTGCTGCCACCAGAAGTAGTGCAGCGGCGAAGGGCGGCGTGGCTGCCGAATGAGATTCATATGCGCGTCGGCGGGTGTTCTGGCGCCCTTCCGATGGTTGCAGCGGCGACACGCGGTCACGACGTTATCCCACGTGTGGCGCCCGCCCCGCTGCCGCGGGACCACGTGGTCAACGGTCATATCGCGGCTTTCATACCCGCAATACTGGCACGTGTAGTTATCGCGCAGGAAAACCTCGCGGCGACTGAGCCGCACCATGAGCCGGGGGCGCTTGACCATGTACATCAGCTTGATGACCGACGGGCGCGGATAGACTTGGCTGACGCCCACGAGCGGCTCCGCCAGCAGCTCCAGCACTTCGGCCTTGCCGCGGAACACCAGCACAAAGGCCCGCCGGACATTGCAGATGTTCAGCGGCTCGTAGTTTTGATTTAGAACGAGGACGCGCGAGTTCATCCTGCTCTCGCTCGCTACTACCGTGATCCTGTAGCTCCGGCCCGACACACTACCCGAGAACGATACGTTCCCGCTAATGGCTCTGGTCGATTCTAACACAGTGACAGCCACACACCGGCCGATTGGCTACCCTGCTATCATTCACGCCGGTCTACCAAGCAGCGCGAGGTCAAGAGAGCAGATGAGTGCGCCAGCACCGGCCGCTAGGCAGCGGGCAGACGACGCCGGCGAGCGGATCGTTACGCCCCCCGCGCTGGCACAGTGGACGGCGGGCGTGCTCGCGGCACTGGGATTATCCGCGGCGGACGCCGAGCTTGTGGCCGATACGTTGGTACAGGCCGACCTGCGCGGCGTCCATTCGCATGGGGTCCAGCGACTCCCCGGCTACGCGACGCAGCTGCAAGCGGGTACCATCGTCGCGGACGCACAGCCCGAGGTCGTGCATCGCACTGCCTCTACGGCGGTGCTCGACGCGCATCAAGCGATGGGGCAGGTGGCTGCTCACGCCGCCATGCGGCTGGCGCTGGAGAGTGCAGCGGAGGTCGGCCAGGGGGCGGTCGCTATTCGCAACAGCACGCACTGCGGCGCCCTGGCCCACTTTGCCATGATGGCGCCGCCGGCCGGCTGCATCGGCTTTGCCGTCACTAATGCCGGCATGAACATGCTGCCCTGGGGCGGGCAGGTCAAGATGGTCGGGAACAATCCCTTGGCCTACGCCGTACCGACCGGCCGCGGGTTTCCGCTGGTGCTCGATATGGCCACCAGTGTTGTCGCGGGCGGCAAGCTCGACGTCGCGATCCTCCGCGGGGAGGCCATCCCAGTCGGCTGGGCGCTGGGACCGGACGGCCAACCAGCAACCGATCCGACCGTTGCCCGCGCCGGCTCGCTGCTCCCCATCGGCGGACCGAAAGGCTATGGCCTGGCCGTCGTGCTGGACATCCTGTCCGGCGTGCTCGCCGGCGGCCGGTTCGGCGGGAGACTGGGGGGAGCCGGTTCGAGCCATTTCGTACAGGCGCTGCGGATTGATGCCTTCACCCCCGCCGCCGAGTTTCTGGAGCGGATGGGCGCCTTGGTGGACCAGATTCATGACTGCCCGCGCGCGCCGGGCGTGGATCGTATTTACCTACCGGGCGAAATCGAGCACGAGCTGAGTGCGCGGCGCGAAAAGGAAGGCATTCCGCTGCCCACGACGCTCACCAACGAGCTGGCGGCGTTGAGCGACACGCTGGGTATTGCTCCTCTGCCGACTGCGGCTCCTACCTCCTGAGGCGTATCCCCGATGGTATCCAACCGCGTGTGGCGCGTGGCGGGCCGCTGGCTGCTCACCACCATTGCGACGGCCGTCATCGCGCGCTGGCTGCGCTGTGCGCTCGAAGACCGTCCCCGGATGCGCCGCGCCCACGCGACGGAAGAAGAGGTGGGCCTGTCGGCGTCACGATACGCCCAGTTCATGCGGTATTCGCCGCTGATGCTGGTCTACCGCCGGATCGCGCTGCTGGCCGGCCAGCGCCTCGCAGCGGCCGGCAGCGAGTCAGGCCGGCCGCTACGGGTGCTGGACGTTGGCTGCGGGCCGGGGACATTGGCCGCCGCCATCGCGGCGGCGCGACCGGCCGCTACGGTGCTGGCCCTGGATCGCTCGGCCGCCATGCTGCACGTCGCACGCCGCCAGCGCCACACCAGCCGCGTCTGCCTTATTCAGGGCGACGGTGCGGCCCTGCCGCTGCGGGACGAGACCGTTGATCTCACCGTCGCCACGCTGGCGCTGCACCATTGGCGCGACGGAGAAGCGGTGCTGCGCGAGGTGCGGCGGGTGCTGCCTGCGACCGGACAGGTGCTGCTCTTCGATCTGCGGCGCGACATGGCGCTGCCCATCTGGTTACTGGTGTACCTAGTCACGCTGTTCGCCGGGCGGGTCGCGCGGCTGCCGGGGAATGATCCAGCAGCGTCGGTGGCATCGGCCTATACGCCGGCGGAGGCCGAATGGCTGGCCGGGCGGGCGGGACTGCGCGGCGTGTTCGCGCGCAGTGGGTTTGCCTGGCTGTGGCTCGACGGAACACGCACCCGCCAGCCGGCCTCACTGCCTGGGAGTGGGCCGAGGTGAGGGCAGGTGGAGCGGGGCAGCGGAGCGTCCTGGCCCGCTCCCTGGCCCCCTCCCTGGCCCCCTCCCTAACCCTCCCCCGTTGCGACAGGGGAGGGAACATGTCGTCCCCTTGCTGCGGCGGCACTCGCAGCACCGTCCCCCTGCCGCAGCGGGGGGGCCACAGGGGGGCCGGTACAACCAATGCCCGGCCGGATTGACGGTGTTTCCGAGCGGCAGTAGGATTCCCAGCAGTAGAGCGGGTGCCGGGTGCGGATACGAGCGGGCCGGGAGGAGCATATGATTTTTACCAGCGATCTCAGCGTCCCGGAAGGGCCGGTTTTGCTTGCCGACGGCAGCTGGCTCGTCGTCGAAATGGGGCCGGACCGGGGCTGCGTGACGCACGTCAGCGCGGACGGGCAGACCAAGCGCCGGCTGGCCAGAACGGGACGGCCCAACGGACTGGCGGTAGATAGCGATGGGGTTATCTGGGTGGCCGAATCGCAGGACCCCGCCTTGCTGCGTCTCACGATGGACGGCGAGGTCGAGGTGGTGCTGACCGCCTGTGGCGACGAGCCGTTCCTGTGGCCCAACGACGTGGCCTTCGGGCCGGACGGCGCGCTATACATGACCGATTCGGGCATTCGCTTCGCGGACTTCATGCAGGGCACCGAGGTACGGCCGGACTATCTGGAAGTACCCATGTACGGGCGCGTCTATAAGATTGATACCGCGACTCGCGCCATCGAGACGCTCGACTCCGGGCTGCGGTTTCCCAACGGTATCGCGTTCGGGCCGGACCAGGACCTGTACGTCAGCGAAACGATGACCGGCATAGTCTATCGCTACCGTTGGCAAGACGGGACGGTCGGCGAGCGGCAGGATTTCGGGAACACGGTGGACCCGCAGAATCCGGCGCCGTTCAAGGGACCTGACGGGATGAAGTTCGGCACCAATGGGCTGCTCTACGTGACCGTCTTTGGGCAAGGCGACGTCACCGTGCTGGCGTCCGACGGCGCCGTGGCCGAGCGCATCGCGCTGGCTGGCTCGATGCCCACGAACCTCGCCTTTGGCCCGCCCGGCTCCCAGCGGATCTACGTGACGGAAGACGAGCACGGCACGCTGGAAGTCTGCGACGTCGGCACCGACGGATTGCCTCTGTATACGTAGCCGGAACCTCACCCTGGCCACCTCTCCATCGCCAAGCGATAGAGATGGGTTACGATGAATCACGCTCAAAGAAGACCACTTGTCCAGCCGGGCGCTGTGAATGATGGCCGGTGGTTCGGATAGCCCCGCTGTGAGGCCCGCAGTTGTTCCTGTCACCACGATGGTCCGCCAGTAACGGATGGCTGACGGCAAGGGAGGCGACGTGACGGAGACGGCGCCCGTGCTGCAGGTGTGCGACGTGGTCAAGGACTTCGGTGGAGTGCGGGCCGTGGACCACTGCTCCCTGGAGATCATGCCGGGTACCATCACGGGACTAATTGGCCCCAATGGCGCGGGCAAGACGACGCTCTTCAACCTGGTGTCGGGGGCGCTCGCGCCGACCAGCGGCCGGATCGTCTTCCGCGGCCGGCGCATTGACGGGCTGAAGATGCACCGCACCTTCGGGCTGGGCCTTATGCGTACCTTCCAAATCCCCAGGGAGATGAAGCGCATGACGGTGCTGGAGAACCTGATGCTCGTTCCCGCGCCGCAGCTCGGCGAGCACGTCTGGGCCTCGTGGCTGCTGCCCTGGCAGGTGGCCCGTCAGGAGCGCCGCATCGAATCCCAGGCGCTGGAGGTGCTCGATTTCGTGAAGCTCGCGCCCCTAGCGAACGAGTACGCCGGCAATCTGTCCACCGGCCAGAAGAAGCTGCTGGAGCTGGCCCGTACCCTGATGGCCACGCCGACGCTGGTGCTGCTGGACGAACCCGGCGCCGGTGTCAACCGCACCCTGCTACGCGATCTGACGGCCAGCATCCTTCAGGCCAGCGTAGAGCGCAATGTCACCTTCCTGATTATCGAGCACGACATGGACCTGATTATGACCCTGTGTGACCCCATCATCGTCATGGCCAACGGTGTGGTCATCGCGCAGGGGACACCGCAGCAGGTACAGCAAGACCCGCAAGTCCTGGCTGCCTACTTGGGAGGCGCGGCCGATGGCGCTGCTTGAGGTTGCCGACGTGGTGGCCGGGTACGGTGAGACCGACATTCTCCACGGCGTCTCCATCACCGTGGACGAGGGCGAGATCGTCACGATCATCGGACCGAACGGCTGTGGGAAGTCCACGCTGATGAAGGCCATCGTGGGCCTAGTCCGGGTCAAGGCCGGCGCCGTGACGTTCCGGGGCGCGGACATCTCCGCCCAGCCGCCGGAGCGGATCGTGCGGACCGGACTCTGCTACGTACCTCAGTCCGCCAACGTCTTCCCGTCGTTGAGCATCCGCGAGAACCTGGAGATGGGTGGCTTTGTCCGCAAGGATGACTACCGGGGGCGGATCGAGGAGCTGTTCGCGCTGTTCCCGGACTTGGCGCGGCGGCCGACGCAGCAGGCGGGCAGCCTGTCGGGTGGGCAGCGACAGATGCTGGCTATTGCCCGCGCTCTGATGCTGGACCCGGTGCTGCTACTGCTGGACGAGCCATCGGCCGGGTTGTCGCCGGCGATTATGGGCTTGGTGTTCGAGCGCATTCGGGGCATCAACCGGGCCGGAGTCGCCTTGCTGCTGGTGGAGCAGAACGCCCGCGAGTCGCTGCGGATGTCGGATCGGGGCTACGTGCTCGCCGCGGGGCGGAACCGCCTGGAGGACAGCGGCCCGGCGCTGCTGGACAACCCGGAGGTGGCGCGCCTCTATCTAGGTGGTCGCAGGTGATGAGCACGCTGCAAGACGCCGCCAAACGCATCAGCCTGGCGTGGACGCCGGGGCATACCGCCATCGCCATTGTGGTTGTGGCGCTGGCCGCCGGCTTTCTACCGTTCGTGAAGATGGGGCTGGTGGTCAACGGCATTTTCCTGGGTGCCATCATCGCGCTGGGCGCCGTGGGCCTGACCCTGATCTACGGCATCCTGAACTTCGCCAACGTTGCTCACGGCGACTATATGACGCTGGGTGCCTACCTGGCGCTGTTCATGGTCGGCAGCGTGCTGTCGGCGCTGGGAATTGAGGGCCAGGGATTGGGGCCGTTCACCTTTGGCTATCCCTTGCTGCTGGCGTTGCCTGTAGCCGTCGCGGTGGTGGCGGTTGGAGCTATCGTGCTGGACGTGGCCATCTATCGCCGGCTCCGGGATCGGGGGGTGTCTCCCGTGGTGCTGGCGATGGCCTCCTTGGGCGTGGCTATCGCGCTGCGGGGACTGGTGCAGATTATCTGGAGCGGAGAAACGCAGCACTATCCGCGAGAGTTTCGGGAGGTCATCCGCCTGCCCATGGACGTGCGCGTCCCCCCGGACGGCATCTTCATCGCCATCGTGACGATCATCCTGGTCGTGGGCGTGTACCTCGTCCTGACCCGTACCAAAATGGGCAAGGCCATGCGCGCCACGGCGGACAACCCGGAGCTGGCCTTGGTCAGTGGGATCAATACCCAGCGCGTCGTTCGGTGGACGTGGGGCATGGGCGCGGTGCTGGCCGCGACCGCTGGCGTGCTGCTGGCGGTGTTCCAGGCGCAGCTACTGCCCGTCATGGGGTGGAAGTTCCTCATCCCCCTGTTCGCCGCCGTGATCCTGGGAGGTATCGGCAACCCCTACGGTGCGCTGGTGGGGGCCTTCGTCATCGGGGTAAGTTCTGAGGTCTCGACCCAGTGGATCAATCCCAGCTACAAGCCGGCGGTGGCTTTCGCCATCATGATCGGGGTGCTGTTGGTGCGACCGCGGGGGATATTCGGATCATCGGAATGAAGAGGCGTGCGGCATGGACGTGAGCGGCATTCTCAGCTACTTGGCCGGCTTTGTCATCATGGCGGGCATCTACGCGGTGTTTGCGTTGGGGCTGAACGTCCACTGGGGCTTCACCGGCCTGTTCAACATCGGCATTGCCGGGTTCTTCGCGCTGGGAGCGTACACGACGGCCTTGCTGACCACGCAGCCCCCGGACCCGCAGCTCTTCGAGGATTTCAAGTTCGGCGGCAACTGGTCAGGGCTACCGTTCCTGGACCTGGGAGTGGACCTGTGGTTCTTCCTGGGCCTGGGGGCGGCCGCAGCGGTGTGCGGAATCATCGCCCTGCTCATCGGCTACGTCACCCTGCGCCTGCGCGACGATTACCTGGCGATAGCGACCCTGGGAATCGCGGAGACGGTTCGGTTGCTCTTCCTCAACGAGAAGTGGATTGCCAACGGGTCCAAGGGCTTGTACCGGATACCCAAGTTCCTGGGCGAGTGGGTGGCACCGGAGCACTACGACTACCTCTACCTGGTCGTGGTCCTGGTCATTCTGGCGCTCCTCTTCCTCGCGGTGGAACGAGCAGTCAAGTCCCCTTGGGGCCGCGTGCTGCGGGCGATCCGCGAGGACGAGGTGGCAGCCGAGGCCAGCGGCAAGAACGTGTTCACCTTCAAGCTCCAAGCGTTCGTTTTGGGCGCGGTCATCATGGGTGTTGGTGGGGCACTCTTCGCCCACAATGTCCGCTTCCTCTCCCCACTCACCTTCGATCCGCTCCTAGCGACCTTTATCATCTGGGCCATGCTGATGGTGGGCGGCGCCGGCAACAACCGGGGCGCCATCCTAGGGGCCTTCATCGTTTGGGGCATCTGGACGGGGACGCAGTTCCTGCCCGGCGTGTTCTCCGACCCCAACTTCCGCTTCTTCATGATCGGCGTGCTCATCGTGGCGGTGATCCTGGTCCGCCCCGGCGGTATGCTGGGGGAGGAGCGCCGCGTGGCACGGGCTGGCGACGGGTAGCGGAGCGCACCGAGCGGCTCGGGGCAGTGTTTTTCCTTTGCCCCTAGAAAATGTCGTCTAGGTTGGCGGTGAAGCCGGCGAGCGTGGGGGAAGTGAGCGTTTGCCCGGCACCGTAGCGGGCGACCTCCGCGAAGGCGCCATCGTCGAGCAGCAGGACCGTGACGGTCCGGGTGTCCGGGTCCACCAGCCAGTATTCACGCACGCCGTACCGCGCGTACAGCGCCCGCTTGCGCGTCCGATCCCGCGTGGCGGTGGAAGGGGAGAGGATTTCGACGACCAGGTCCGGTGCGCCGCGGGCGTTCGCCGGAGTGATGATATAGGCGCGCTCATTGGAGATGAAGAGCAGGTCGGGCTGTACCACGTCCGTTTCCGACAGCACTACGTCGAAAGGAGCGTGGAAGACCTCTCCTAAGTCCTTCTCGTTCACGAATACATGGAGCAACGCTCCTAGTCTGGTGTCAATGCGCTGGTGACCGGTACTTGGGGCCGGGACCATAACCAACTCTCCGTCCAACAGTTCGTAGCGTTCGTCGTCTGGGGTGCGGCAGTAGTCGGCATAGGTGCGCTTGATGGTGGGCGGTGCGATGACCATCGCTGTCCTCCTACCCCCTAGAAGATGTCGTCCAGGTTGACAGTGAAGCCGGTCAGCGTCGGTGAAGTCAAGGTCTGCCCGGCGCCGTAGCAGGCGACTTCCTCAAATTCGCTGGTGCCCAGCAGTAAGACGGTGACGGTTCTGGCATCGAGGTCCACCAGCCAGTATTCACGCACGCCGTACCGCGCGTACAGCGCCCGCTTGAACGTCCGGTCCCGCTCGGCGGTGGAAGGGGAGAGGATTTCGACGACCAGGTCCGGTGCGCCACGGGCGTTCGCCGGAGTGATGATATAGGCGCGCTCATTGGAGATGAAGAGCAGGTCGGGCTGTACCACGTCCGTCTCCGACAGCACCACGTCGTAGGGAGCGAAAAAGACCTGCCCTAAGCCCCACTGCTCCACGAATTGGGCAAGCCGCCAGCCCAATTTCGCGTCAACTCGCTGGTGGGCGCTATTCGGTGCTGGAGCCACAATCAACTCTCCGTCCAAAAGCTCGTAGCGTTCGTTGTCCGGGGTGAGGCAATAGTCGGCATAGGTGCGCTTGATGGCAGGTTTGGCGGTGACCATCGCTATCCTTCTCCCTCCCTAGAAGATGTCGTCCAAGTTAACAGTGAAGCCGGGTAGCGTCGGTGAAGTCAAGGTCTGCCCGGTGCCGTAGCGGGCGACCTCCGCGAAGGCGCCATCGTCGAGTAGCAGGACCATGATGGTCCGGGCGTCGGGGTCCACCAGCCAGTATTCGCGCACGCCGTACCGCGCGTACAGGGTGCGCTTGCGCGTCCGATCCCGCGTGGCGGTGGAAGGGGAGAGGATTTCGACGACCAGGTCCGGTGCGCCGCGGATGTTGTCCTCGGTGACGATGTGCGCTTGCTCCTTGGAGACGAACAGCAGGTCGGGCTGCACTACGTCCAGGTTCGACAGCACCACATCGAAGGGGGCAATGAAGATTTTGCCCAAGCCACTCTCCTTCGTGAAGGTATGGAGTAGTGCTCCTAATTCTAGGCAAATACTCTGGTGTGCCCTATTCGGGGATGGTGACATGGCCAACTCTCCGTCCAAAAGCTCGTAGCGCTCGTCGTCTGGGGTGAGGCAGTAGTCGGCGTAAGTGAGCTTGGTGGCCGGCTGTGCGGTGACCATAGTCGCCCTCCGATCTTGCTGTGCGGACCGTATGTGCAATCACCGGCTATCCTATCGTACACCAATCCGGCACACGGACTGGCCGCTATCGGACGGGTAGCGGAGCGAGCACAAAGCAAAGGGAGCGGCTCAGAAGAGCCGCCCCCGGTACGTTGGTCTATTGTCACGCAGTCGCTAGGGTGACTCGAATCGGCCGGTGGACTTGATCTGCCCGCCCTCGACCTTCCAAATCTCGATTGGGCCAACCACGTCGCCGTGTTCGTCGAAGTCCACCGGGCCAGCCGCGCCCTCGTAGTTGATGTCCTCGCCCTTGGCGATCAACTCCAGGGCCATCCTGATGTCCTCCACACCGGGGCCGACCACGGTGCCGGGCGGGTTGGCCACCGCGCGGATAGCGTCGCGAATGGCGGTGGAGTCGATGGTGGTATTGGCCTTGGCGGCGGCCAGAGCGATCAAGACCGCCGCATCGTAGGTCTCATTGACGAAAGGATACTCAGGCTCTTGCCCGCCATAAGCAGCGGCGTAGGAGTTGCGGAACGCCCGCTGCTGGGGACTGTCGGGAGCGCCGGGCGCAGTGCCCAGCGAGCCTTCGAGCCGCTCCCAACCGACGGCCTCCATCATCTCCGGGGACTTGGTCCCGTCCACGAAGAGGAACTTGTCGGAGTAGCCACCCTCCAAGGACTCGCGGAGGTAGATCTCAGCCTGTCCGGGATAGCTCATGGCGATCAGCACGTCGGGGTCACCCGCAGTGGCCTTCTCCAACTCGGATTGAAAGCTCGGCTGGCTGTCCTCGTGGGGCACCTTGCCGGTGACCTGCCCGCCCAAGGAGGTGAAGGTCTGCTCGAACTGATTGGCCAGCCCCTCGCCATAGGCGTTGTTGATGAACATGATGCCGGCGTTCCGGTAGCCTTCCTCCTGGGCGAGACGAGCCAGCACAGCGCCTTGGGCAGCGTCCGAGACTGCCGTGCGGAAGAGGTAATCATCATCTTCCAGCACCGTGATTGCCGGGGACGTGGAGGCACCGCTGATCTGCAAACGCTTCTTGGGGACGGTGACCGACGTTGCCACGGGCAGGGTTACGCCGCTGGCCAGCGCGCCGATGATGGCCACGGCGTTCTCTACGTCCACGAGGGCACGGGCGGCGTCAACGCCCTGGACCGGATTCACGCCGGTGTCACCACTGAGGATAATCATGGAAGCGCCGCGAATCCCCCCGGCACGGTTGACGTGGTCGGCAGCGAGGGAGGCAGCGTTGCGGTGGGCGGGGCCGAAGTAGGAGAGCGAGCCGGTAAAGGCGTTGAGCTGTCCGACAATCAGCGCGGGCAGTGGCGCCATCTCGACTACCTTCTCGACCACCTTCTCAACGACGACCGGCCTGTCAACGGTGACCACCTTTTCGACGACCACCGGCTTTTCGACGGTGACCACCTTCTCTTGCACGATGGTCTGCGTCTGACCTGCTGCACCGGCCGCGCCGGTCGCGCCAGCGGCCCCGGTCGCGCCGCGCTCACCCTGCGCGCCGGGCGGCCCCGCTGGCCCCGCTGGCCCTTGGACGTAGCGGACTTCGATCTCGCCACAAGCGGCAGCGAGCAAGCTACCCAAGGCAGCGGCCCCTCCCGCCAGATACCGTCTACGGATGATGCTTGTCATCGGCTTACCTCCTTCTAACTTGTGCCCTCGGATGAGCCGTGGTGGAGAAACTCTTGTACTTGTCCAGCGAGCACCCACTATATGCTACGTGCAACTCGGCGGCTATCACCGCTACGCGGCCATGCGCCAGAGACGGAACCCGGTGACGCCGGTGGTCAGTACGAATAGGGGGTTGATGAGCGTCCACATCTCCAGGTGAATCAGTCCGACCGCCGCCGATTCGGTCTCGGGGAAGAGGCTACCGAAGAAGTTCCAGTAGTACCACAGTGCCAGTACGATGGAGGCGTAAAACGCCAGATTGGCCTCGAAGTACGGCTTGTTGAGCGATCCGTCCGATTCCTCACGGTCCAGGGCACGCTTGGATAGAAAGTTCACGATCAGAGCGACCAAGACCGTCGCGGCCATGAAGTAGTTCAAGAATTCCCATACCGGGTAGCTATCCGACCCGTCGTGATATAGCGGGGTGGCGATCCAGTTCACACCTGCGGCAAGGGCCACTACAATAAGGACGACCGCAAGCACCCGTTTCAGTATCCCCATGGCGTACCCCCCCTGCGGTTATCGCCAGCCATCGCGGACGATCACCCAAACGTTACCGCACCGGCAACGATAGAACCCAGGGAACGAGGGATCAGGATGAATGTGATCCCGTGATGGTGGGCGAGAAGGGTCTCGAACCCCTGACCTCGACGATGTCAACGTCGCGCTCTAACCAACTGAGCTACCCGCCCCGGTCACCCGGATAGTGTAGCAGGATGAGCGGTGCTCCTTCAACAAGCGGGGCCGGAAAACGGCCGGTAGGCAGCCCGTCCTGGGTATCCGCTCATCCGGCAAATCTTGATTCCGACAGCGCGAGCCGGCTACTTCGCCGGCCGCAGTCGTGACACCACTGCCTCGATGACAGTGCCGGCCAGCCGCAGGGCACGAGCACTATCACTGGCAACGTAGCAGTGTGCCGGGATACTGCCGACGGGCAAACCATTCGGGTAGCGGGTGGGGATGTAGTACTGGTCTAGCGGCGCTGCCTGCGTAGTCAATGGCGCGAGAGAATCGTCGAATTGGGCAGTCTGCCGTGGCAATGCTTCGACCGAGTGGCCACGCACCTGTTCGATACCTTGCGCGTAGAGAAAGGCTTTGAGCGCCTGCTCCGCCGCTTGCTGGGCCAGGAAGCACGCTACGTTATGCCGCTTGCCGCTGGCATTGAAGGTGGCATCACTGAGGTCTTGCCGGGCCTGCTGGAGCCAGGCACTCGCCACCTCGCCAGGTGATGGACGCATCAACTCCTACTTTCCGGCGCCGCGCGAGTGCAGCACCTGCCCTTCGGCCAGTGCCATCCGTACAAAGGGCCAGTGCCGCCGACGAGCAAACTCGGCTGGCGTGTAGACCAGGAAGTCCACCGGCACCGTCGGTTGGAGCACTTCCGCGAGCCACACGCCGCGCTCGACAAAGCGGCGCCGAGTCGCCAACACCACGAGCAGGTCGAGGTCGCTCGTCTCTCCGACGGCATCACGAACGACCGAACCGAACAGCACCACCAGTTCGGCGCCCAGCCCGGCCAGCTCTTTGGCCAGCCGTGCGGCTTCCTGCCGTAGCGCCGCGGCGTGCCGTTGCGAAGCGGGCGTAGGAAGCCAGCGATCTACGGCCTTGACAGACTGCATACTGTCTCAGGATACCAGGATGACGATGACGCCTGGTGAGCGACGTGCCCGAGCGCCATGTTATGATGCTCCCTTGTACCAAATACGAGATACTGCCGAGGGAGGCCGGGCGATGCAGGCGAATTACGACGATATTGTGATGATCTCGGTGCTGGGCGAGGTGCATGCGCCAGCGATGCCTCGCTCACCCTTTCGGGTCGGCGCCGACGGCAGCGTCTTTGTCGCCCCAGGCTCGGGCGGCGTCGCCTACAACGTGCGGGTCGGCGACCGGGCGCTGGGCTGGGCCGCCGATCACGTCGAGCCGGGCGCCTCCATCCAAAATACGGACGAAGCTGCCAATGGTGCCCTCAACACCCTGGCCTGTGTGGGCAACGAGGCGCGCGTCGTGTCCGGTGAGGCCAAAGGCAAGACGGGGACGGTCACGGGCAAGCACGGCGGTATCGAGCACGTGCTCGTGGACTTCGACGATGAGACGCTCGACGCGCTGATCCCCGGCGACAAGGTGTTGGTCAAAGCCTACGGTCGCGGCTTGCAACTGCTCGATCACCCCGCAGTCAAGCTCTTGAACGTGTCGGTGCAGCTGCTCCGGGCGCTGCCGCTATCTGCCGATGACGATGGAGCGCTGGTCGTGCCGGTGGTCGGCAGCGCCCCGGCCCACCTGATGGGATCGGGGATTGGCTCGCCCGCCGACCGTGGCGACTACGACATTCAGACGGCCGACCGGGAAACGTTCGATGCCCTAGGGTTGACGCAGCTCCGGCTCGGTGACTTGGTGGCACTGCCCGATGCGGATCATAGCTACGGACGGGGTTATCGCAAAGGGGCAATGACCATTGCCGTGGTGGCCCACTGCGACAGCATTTCGGCCGGGCACGGGCCGGGGGTCACGTCGCTGCTGACCAGCGCCACGGGCGCGATCCGCCTCCGCACCGACCCCGCGGCGAATATCGCCAACTATCTCAAGCTGCGCGGGTAGCCGCCGCGCGCGGCGGCCCTCTCCTGTAATGAGGCAAGTACGGACACCGCCGTAGGGGTGCGGCACGCTGTGCCCGTTCCCCCCCGCCGCCGGGGAGCCGGAGGGAGACATCTGTAGGGGCACGATTCATCGCGCCCACCCACCCGTCACCCGGCTGCCTCGCCCGTCATTCCGGCTTTCGCCGGAATCCAGGGTCATTCGTGGCCTCCCGGTTGGTCTGGATGGCGGCTTACGCCGCAATGACGGGGCTGGGGGAGAGCGGCCGGGCCGTTGTTGCCAACCAGCGGGCGTGCTAGACTGGAGCGACCGGGCGGTTAGCTCAGTTGGTTAGAGCGCGACGTTTACACCGTCGAGGTCGGAGGTTCGAGACCTCCACCGCCCACTAAGGTCCTGGCAGGCTGCGCGATACTCAGCACAGTGGTGAAAGGAGAGACGGAATGACCTCGAATCAACACTGGTGGCCAGAGCAGTTGAGCCTGAAGTCCCTTCGCCAGAACTCCCCGGTGTCAGATCCGATGGGCAAGGACTTCAACTACGCTGAGGCGGTCAAGACCCTCGACATCGCTGCGCTGAAGCAGGACATCGAGGAGGTCATGACCACGTCGCAAGACTGGTGGCCAGCCGACTACGGCCACTATGGGCCGCTCTTCATCCGGATGACGTGGCACGCCGCAGGAACGTACCGCATCAGCGACGGCCGCGGTGGTGGCGGCTCCGGCTACCAACGCTTTGCGCCCCTCAACAGTTGGCCCGACAATGCGAACTTGGACAAGGCGCGCCGCTTGCTCTGGCCGATCAAGCAGAAGTACGGCCGGAAGCTCTCGTGGGCCGATCTGATCATCTTTGCTGGCAACTGCGCGCTGGAGTCAATGGGGTTCAAGACGTTCGGTTTCGCTTTCGGTCGCCCGGATGTCTGGGAGGCCGACGAGACCTACTGGGGGCCTGAGGGCACGTGGCTTGACGATGAACGGCACGGCGCCGACGGGGAACTCCAGGAGCCACTTGGCGCCGACCACATGGGCCTGATCTATGTGAACCCGGAGGGGCCGAACGGCAACCCGGACCCGGTTGCAGCAGCAAAGTACATTCGCCAAACGTTCAGCCGCATGGCGATGAATGACGAAGAGACGGTGGCGCTTATTGCCGGCGGACATACCTTCGGCAAAGCACATGGTGCCGTCTCCGAGGATGGCGTCGGTCCCGACCCGGAGGGTGCCGGCATGGAGGAGCAAGGCCTCGGCTGGAAGAACAGCGCCGGTAGCGGCAAGGGCAGCGATACGTTTACTAGCGGCTTGGAAGGCGCTTGGACCACCAACCCGGTGCAGTGGGACAACAATTTCTTCGAGAACCTGCACCGCTACGAGTGGGAGTTGACAAAAAGCCCGGCTGGCAAGTCGCAGTATGCCCCCAAGAATGCCGCTGAAGTGGCTACCGTACCGGACGCCCACGATCCGTCGAAGCAGCACGCCCCCATGATGCTCACCACGGACCTCTCACTGAGGATGGAATCGGACTATGCGTCCATTGCCAAGCGCTTCCTTGAGAGTCCTGCGGAGCTTGAAGACGCCTTCGCTAGGGCATGGTTCAAGCTGCTCCACCGTGACATGGGGCCTCGCAGTCGGTATCTCGGTCCGCTGGTTCCTAAAGAGCCGCTGTTGTGGCAGGACCCGGTTCCCGACGTCGATCATCAGTTGATCGAGGGCCAGGATATCGCGGACCTCAAGGCCAAGGTCCTCGCCTCGGGATTGTCCGTTTCCCAACTGGTCTCGACCGCCTGGGCTGCGGCGGCCACGTTCCGCGGCACCGACAAACGCGGCGGAGCGAACGGGGCACGCCTCCGCCTTGCGCCGCAGAAGGACTGGGAAGTGAACAACCCGGCCGAATTGGCGCCGGTGCTGCAGACACTGGAGCAACTCCGGTCGGAATTCAACAGCGCGCAGACCGACGGGAAGCGGGTCTCCTGCGCCGACCTGATCGTTTTGGCCGGGTGTGCCGGCGTGGAACAGGCCGCAAAGAACGCCGGGCAGAACGTGCAGGTGCCCTTTGCGCCGGGGCGCACCGACGCATCGCAGGAGTGGACCGATGTAGAGTCGTTCGCTGTGCTCGAACCCACCGCCGACGGGTTCCGCAACTACCTTCAGACCGGACACCAAGAATCAGCGGAGGAGCTACTGGTGGAGCGGGCGTGTATGCTCACGCTGTCCCCCCCTGAAATGACGGTGCTCGTTGGCGGCCTGCGCGCCTTGAATGCGAACACTGGGCAGTCCGCACACGGTGTCTTCACCAATCGGCCCGGGGCGCTGACGAATGACTTCTTCATGAACCTGCTCGACATGAACACCGAGTGGCAAGCGTCCTCCACGTCTGAGGGAGTGTTTGAGGGACGTGAACGCCGCAGCGGTGATCTCAAGTGGACCGGAACCAGGGTAGACCTCATCTTCGGTTCGAACTCCGAGCTTCGAGCCATCGCGGAGGCCTACGGATGTGACGATGCCCAGCAGGAGTTTGTGCGCGACTTTGTGGCCGCGTGGGACAAGGTGATGAATCTGGATCGCTTCGACCTCGCATGATCTCAGCGTAGTGCTCATAGCAATCCTACTTCTCTTGGGCAGCGTGCCTGGCCGAAGCAGCGGCCACGCCTCCGCACGTAGCAAGTCCTGCGAGGATGGTTCGATGCGGATAGCGATACTGACTTGCTTGGCGCTCGCCGGCATGATGGTCGCCGCGTGTACCGTGAGCACTGCACCGGCTTGTCCTGAGGGCGCCGACCAGTGGGTGAAGTACCAGCTCTTCATGGGCCGCAGCAACCAGACCGGCGAAGTCGTGGATGACGCGGCGTGGGCCACGTTCCTCGGGGATACGGTGACTCCCCGGTTCCCGGACGGTCTCACCGTCTTCGATGCGCGGGGTCAGTGGCGCGACTCGGGTGGCCAGATCAATAGGGAGCGCACCAAGGTGCTCGTCATCTTGGCGCCGCCGGGTGAAGACGGCCTGCGCCTGATCGGCGAAATCTCGGACGAGTACAAGCGTCGCTTCAGCCAGCAGTCCGTGCTCCAAGTCGTCTACGATACCTGTGTGACGTTCGCCTGATACCTGGCTCACGTCCAAGCCGGGGTTGGCGTATCCCTGTGGTCGCTCATGGTCGCTCAGTTGAGGCGGGCGGTGCAGCCGGGCCGCTCGCATCCCACCGGCGTACACTCGTAGGGATCGGCCTCAGCCACCGCCGCCTGACTGCTCCCGGTGCGGCCGATGACGGCAAACGTGGGCAGCTGGCGCTGCACGGAGGCGGACGCGCAGGCCGGACAGGCCGCCGCGTGCTCATCCCAGCCGTGGCGCTGCTCGAACAGCTGGCCGCATTCCTGGCAACGGTAGTCGTACAGCGGCATCATATCTCCCTGCCGGCGTGGTAGCGGCCGGTATTGCATCGTATAGTACCCTACCAGGACTGCGGTCGAGTACTGTCCCTGCCGCCAGCGGGCTGCTGACGGGGTGCGAGTGGTATGTTAGACTGCGAGCATTCCGCTGCCGCGTTTGCGCGGACTGGCCGGTCCGTGCGAGCCGCACGAATAGCCTAACAAGCAGGAGGAGGGCACCGATGCTCGGCGTGAGTCAGACCGGATGGATGTTTGTCGCGGGACTCACCTTCCTGGTCTTTTTCTTCCTCATCATGTTCATGAATAAGTATGCTGTCGTCGTGGCCCTGGGCACGTTTCCGGTGGCCCCGGTGGTCGGCTTCGTGATCGCACGGTTCACTCCCATCTTGCGCGTGGAGTAAGGGCGCCCGTCGTAGCGCCGCCGCTGCCCCGCAGGCCGCTCGCGGTCCGGCTTGACCGGTGGGCATGGCCGGCTGTACCTCTTGGCTGGCGCAGCAGCACAGTTGACCTGCCGGCCCGTGTCTCCAGTTGGCGCTGGAGTTGTGGCTACATGCCCAGGGAGTGCCCCGGTGCCGAACGCGGCCCTACGCCTCTACCAGGAGCACTTCGCAGACAAGGGCTTCGAGCGGATTGATCTCTTCGCGTTGCTCGTCGCGCATTTCGGAGTCCGACGCGCCCTCTACCCGGGGAGCTTCGTCCATGTCAGCCCATCGTTCGTGATTCCGTCGGTCACTTACGTTGACACTGACCGGCGCTGCCCCTCCTTCTTCGCGGCCCCGGCTGTCCGCCGTCTGGTCAAGGAGCAACAGCGTTACCACGGCGAGCCGGAGATCGTGTTTCACTCCGCGGACTACTCGGCGCCATTGGATGAGCCTGACGCCAGCTTCGATCTGCTCATCTCTCAATGGGCCGGCCCGGTTTCGCAGGCGTGCAAGCGCTACTTGCAAGCCGGCGGCATCTTAGTCGCCAACGACAGCCACGGTGATGCCAGCCTCGCCGCCCTCGACGATGACTACGACCTCATCGCAGTAATCGCGCGGCGCGGCGGCAAGCACCGGCTGACCGGCCAAAACCTGCACACGTACTTCGTGCCCCGGTCCGGCAAGCCAGCCACTCGCGCCGCTATCGAGCAAACGGGCCGTGGCCGCGCCTATACCAAGTCGGCCACGGCCTACGTATTCCGGCGCGTGAGTTAGAGCCGGCAGTCCGAACGACTGCTGACGGTCGTGCCCGCCTGTGGACAGGTGACCCGGACAGGGTACACTTCAGCAGGTCTACGGCTGGACACATCACGAGACTGGCCGCGAGCGGGCGGTACGGTACACTTGCCGCGACCGTCACCACGGGGCGAAGCCGTAGTAAGGAGATGGGAAGCATGGTTATGGTCAATACGCACGAACCGGATGATGTCAAGGTCCTGGTCGCCGGGGCGCCCATAGATGCGGCGACCGGCCTCCCGAGCTTCGAGATCGTGGCCGAGCCGCTGACGCCGGAGGTGTTCGCACCCTACGGCCGGGCTTATGTGCCGCCGACCTCCATCGAACCGCTGACGGCTCTCTGGCCGAACAAGAGCGAGCTGGGGGGCATTGACCATCTGTGGATCAACGATACCGCCAGCATCCACGAGGAGATCAGCTTGGTCGGGCCGTTGCCACAGCCGGTCTTCCGCACCAACCGGCACCTGAACTTCGGTCAGGTGTTTCGGTGCCTCCAGGGCTGGTTTGGGGTGGTCGTTGCCGACCCTAAGATGTCCCACACGGCGTTCGATCCGGGCGGTCACGCGCTCTTCGTGGCCCCACCAGGCTCGGTGGTGCAGCTTGACCGCAACACCTGGCACGTCGAGCCGTGTGCCTTGACGCCCGGTGGGATTTTGAGCATTTCGCAAAGCTCGGGCATGTACGACCACAACAACACTGTCGCCATCGAAGATTTGGGCCAGCACGCGCTCATCCGCTTGACCGTGCCACCGGAGCTGGTGCCGGCGGATGTGCGGCCGCACATCACGCCCTACCTGCCCGTCACCGCGGCTGCCGCCGGCTAACGCCGATTGGCACCGAATCGCCGCAGCGTCGCGTCTACACGGCCGGTCGCCGTGCCTGCCATTGGCTACGGGCAGCCGGCCACGAGTCGCTGACCACTCGGAAGGAGCGGGTCCGATGTTGAGCACGACCAAGGGCAACACGCTGACGATCACCGACATCAAGACCGCCATCCTGGAGGCGCCTTGGGGGCCGTGGACCCGCCGGTGGCTGCTGGTGCGGATAGATACTGCCGAGGGCCTCCAAGGGTATGGTGATACCGCGGCCACCTCTCAAGTCAAGGCCCACGTGTTGACGCTGCGGGACATGCTGCTGGGGCAGGACCCGACAAACGTGGAGGTGCTCCACCGCAGCATGGTCTCCCAAGCCTACGCCGGCACCACCGCCTCGCACTTTGACAGCGGCCTGTCCGTGCATGCGGTGAGTGCCATCGAGACGGCGCTCTGGGACCTGGCGGGCAAGGCAGCGGGCGTGCCCGTCTACAAGCTGCTGGGCGGTAAGCACCGGGACCGGGTCCGCCTCTACAACTGCGTCGGATCGCTGGAGACCTATCGGAAGATGGAAGATGTCTACCAGGAAATGGGGACGACCATCCTCAAGTTCGATGCTACCCCGCGGGCCGCGCGCGCGATTCCCGGCGGCATGATGGGCGAGCACCTGACCCGCAAGGGGCTGGCCCACCTCGTGGAGCAAGTGGACGAAATCCGGCAGCACGTCGGCGATGACATCGAAGTGGCCGTCGAGGGCCGCTGCGGAACCTTGGTGAATGCCCTGCGCTTCTTGCGGGCGATGGAACCCTACGACCTCACCTGGGTCGAGGACCTGCTGCCGCCTACCGACGTGGATGCTTGGGCCACGCTCACGGCCTCCTCGCCAGTGCCCACCCTCACCGGAGAGGGCCTGCACCTCCGCCACGAGTTCCTGGAGTATTACCGCAAGGAGGCGACACGCATCGTCGCGCCCGACTTCCAGATCAGCGGTGGGCTGTCCGAGGGGAAGAAAATCTGCGAGATGGCCGACCTGTACCACCTGCTGGCCTGCCCCCACATGGCGGCCAGCGCCATTGGGGTTGCAGCGGCCGTCCATGCCTGTGCCGCCATCCCCAACTTGCTGGCCTTGGAGTTCCACGCCATGCCGGGCTGGGACCGGATTCTGGCCGGCTACCGGCCGCAGATCGCCGACGGCCACATCGAGGTACCGGAGGGTCCGGGGCTGGGAGTGGAGCTGGATGAGCACGAGACCCGCAAATATGCGGTCACCGGCGAGCCGTTCTTTGCCTAGCATAACGATATGCCAAAGGGCATGCGGCAACGGGATTATCGTGTGGGTATGCCCTGAGCCGGAGTGAGGTGCGGCATGAAACTGGTGACTATCCCGATTCCCGACGACTTACCCCAAGTCTTGAAGATGTCGGACGAGGAGTTTGGCCGGGAGGCAAGAATGCTGCTGGCGGCCAAACTCTACGAATTGGGTGAAGTGTCTGCCGGCAGCGCAGCCCAACTCGCCGGGACCGACCGCCTGACCTTTCTGGCCTTGCTCTCCCGCTACGGCGTTGCTGCCATCAACCTCCAAGGGGAAGAGGTTGAGCATGAGATCGCAGCAGCTCGCAAGCTGGCTGACACAGGAGACGGCGGTTGGTAGACGCCTCGCCATTGATCTACCTCGCCCGGCTCGGACACCTGGAGTTGCCTCGCTTGAAGAAGAGATCAATCACCTCCGGCGGTATGGCTTCTGGGTTTCGGAAACCCTGGTCCACCAAGTGCTCGAAGAAGCCGGGGAGGTCAATGGATGATCTCGGTACCCGGATCGGCCGGCCCGCAAGCTGGTGAGGCGCGGTCGCCGATTCGCCTTGCCTGTCCCGATTAGCGTATGATAGGGATGCTCTGAGCAGACGGTCTGCTCGTGGAGCACGCGCCTGACGGCTCGCCGGGCGCAGAGAATAGGGTGAGCCAACCGACTCCGGCCGACGTGGTACGGAGCGGAAGCGTATAGGGAGGAAGCCTGATGGCAAGCGTAGTCCGACGAACGTATCTGCGTGGGGGTGTCGCCCTACTTGGTGGGGTGCTGGCCGTGGCGTGTGGTGAGCCAACGGTGCGCTACGTGGGGCAGCCGCAAGCCGGCCCGGCCGGCCCGGCCGGCCCCGCAGGGGCGAAGGGTGAGACCGGCGCCCAAGGCGCAACGGGTGCCCAAGGCGCAGTGGGCGCAGCGGCCAAGGTGCCGGTCAATGTGGAAGATTGGATTGGATTGCCCCGCACGCATCCGTCCGGCGAGGCCAACCATGCCGCCGTCGAGCGTGCTGCTGAGGAACTGCTGGACAAGTACAACATCGTGGTGAACGTGCTCAGTGTTTCCGGTGTGACCGAGAAGACCGTGGTCGCTGCTGCCGGGGGCCAGCCCCCGACGAACGCGCATATTGCCTTCTGGGATGGCGCTGTGCTGTACGCGCCCGGCATTTCCGTCAGCCCCGATGACGAGTTGAAGCACGTCAAGGAGTGGGCGGCGCACCGCGCGGACATCTTCCCGGGGATGAGTGGTACGGTCATGTGGCAAGGCAAGCTCACCTCACTGCCGACCGACACGAACAACCGCGGCATCTACTTCGACAAGGGCGTACTCCAGAAGGCCGGAGTCGCTGAGCCTACGCCGAACTGGTCGTTCCAGGAGTTTGAGGAGAAGATCGAGAAGGCGTCCAACCCCCCGGACCATTGGGGCTTCACCTATCGCTCCGGCTCGCTGGACTTCCTCATCTTCTACGGCGGCTGGGGCGGCGAGCTGATGAACAGCGACCAGACGAAGTGGACCGTGGACAACGACGTGGCCCTGACGACCATGCAGTGGCTCTACGACCTCTCCTGGAAGCATCAGATCGTCCCGTCCCCGCCACCCGGGGAGATGATGCGTTCGGGTGAAGGCAAAGTAGCCTTCGATATCACCGGCAACTTCCGCCATCCTACCCTGGTCAAGGTCGGCGTGGACTCCGGGGCAGCGCCGATGCCCCGGCACAACGTCCCCTATACCATGGCCCACGGCTGGGTCAACAGCATTCTCAAGGTGACCGACGCTGAAGTCCAGCAGGGGGCCGCGCTGTATGCCATGTGGAAGAGCGGGCCAGGCTGGGGCGTGCCGTTCTGCCTCGAAGGCTCCAACGTCCCCATCTCCGGGGCCACGCTCAATCACCCCACCTTGCAGGCCGGCCTCAAGGAAGACCCGATCCTGAAGACCTTCATTGACCAGGCTCCCTATGCCTGGCGCGTGCCGACGTTCCCCTCCGGACGCAAGTCGGAGGGAGAGCTGAGTGCGTTCGTCAAGAAGGGCTTGGACAACGAGCTTGGTCTCAAGGAAGCGCTGGAGCAAGGCCAACGCGCCGCGCAGATCGTGCTCGATAACGACCTCAAGCAGTACGGCTAGTCGCCGGCGCCGGGGGCTGGCCCCCACCCTAACCCTCCCCCGTCCCGACGGGGGAGGGAACGTGCTGGCCCCCCGTCGCAGCGGGGGGCCTATAGGGGGCCGGGGTTTGTCTGTCTTCACCGGTAGACGTATAATGTGGCGTCCAGGCGGCTTGCCGGGAGAGGCAAGCGCGCCGTGATGAGAGCGACCCGTCGGTAGTCGGCGGATTATTGCACTGCCCATACAGGAGGTTTGAGCGATGGGCTACGGGCTAGGGAAGCGGATCACGCGACGTAACTCAGGAGTGCTGCTCGCCGGAGCCGCCGCGGCTGTGCTGGCGGCGTGCGGTGAGCCGACGGTGCGCTACGTGGGTCAGCCGCAGGCCGGTCCGGCCGGTCCGGCGGGCCCCGCCGGGGCGAAGGGTGAGACTGGTGCCCAAGGTGCAACGGGTGCCCAAGGTGCCCAAGGTGCAGCGGCGAAGGCGCCGGTCCCGGTGGTCTTCTACCAGGGACTTCCGGAGTCGCATCCCTCGGGCGCTGCCCGCTTGCGGACCCTGGAGATCTTCAACGATACCATGGGGCCGGAGCAGGGCATCTACGTGGACCTCAGCAACTCCACTGCCAGCGCCCCCAACAAGGGTGGCAATAACGTAGACAAGATCAAGACGCTGGTCGCCGCCGGCACCCCGCCGGATATGTACGTGCTCGCCTACCGCATCAGCCAGGAGTTCTACGTCACCGGGGCGACCGTGGACTTCGACCAGGAGCTGCGGACGGAGCCGCGGTGGGCCGCGCAGCGGGCCGACATCTTCCCGCACATGCTGGAGAGCAGTATGTGGACGGGCAAGGTGGTCGGGATGCCCGTATCCACCAATAACGTGGCGTTCATCTACAACGTCGGCCTGCTCCAGCAGCACGGCGTGGAGCCGCCCAAGGAAGATTGGACGCTGGAAGACTTCGAGGAGAAGGCGGAGAAGTTCGTGACGCCGGCGCGGGAGAACCCCTTGGAGGGGCTGATCCCGCTCTCGATGGGTTGGTACTTCTACCTGGACTTCGTGCGGAGCGCGGGCAAGAACCCGATTAGCGATGATGCTACGAAGATGCAGGTGGACACGTCCGAGTTCCTGGAGACGATGGAGCTCTGGCTCCGGTGGCTCGACAACCGGATCATCTTCGACCATCCCGCCGAGAATCAGACGTGGGGTGTGCGGGAAGAGTACCGTCACGCGAAGAACAACGTGGCCTTCGAGCACCAGGGGGTCTATCGTATTCCGACCATCCGCCAACAGCAGGCGCCGCCGTTTGAGGTGGTCCATGTACCACTGCACCCGGTGGGGAAGGTGAAGTCGGCGATCAACGGCGGCTGGAACTCAGTCGTCTTCAAGACCACTCCGGAGCGCCAGCAAGCCGCGTCACAGGTGACGCTCTGGTTGAGCGAGCCGGATGCCCAGGTGGAGCACATGATCCGTGCGATCACTATTCCCATCAGCCAGAAGGGCCTCGACCATCCGAAGCTCCGCGAGACGCTCAGTCAAGACGCACAGTTCCGCGGCTTCGTTGATCTGGCTCCTTACGGCTGGCGCTGGCCCGGCTTGCCGTCCTACAGCAAGATCACCGGCCGGATTGGCGATGCCGTCAAGGAAATCATGACGAAGAAGATCGCGCCGAAGGCCGGCCTGGAGGCCGCCCAGCGCGAGACGCAGGTCATGCTCGACGACGACATCAAGATGATGCAGTAGTCCCCGAGCACGAGTCGCTCGGAGTGTGTGCCGAGGCTGATGCTGAGGCCGAGGGGCATGTGCTCCTCGGCCTTGCTGTATCCTGGATCAACGGTCTAACCGCCTGGCCCCCACCCTCACCCTCCCCCGTCCCGACGGGGGAGGGAATGTGCTGGCCCCCCGTCGCAGCGGAGGGCATTAGGGGGCCGGGGTTTGTCTGTCTTCACCGCTAGACGTATAATGTGGCGTCCGGGCGGCTTGTCGGGAGAGGCAAGCGCGCCGTGGTGGGAGCGAACCGCCGGCAGTCGGCGGATTAGTACATTGCCCATACAGGAGGTTTGAGCGATGGGCTACGGGCTAGGGAAGCGGATCACGCGACGTAACTCAGGAGTACTGCTCGCCGGAGCCGCCGCGGCTGTGCTGGCGGCGTGCGGTGAGCCGACGGTGCGCTACGTGGGTCAGCCGCAGGCCGGTCCGGCCGGCCCGGCGGGCCCCGCCGGGGCGAAGGGTGAGACCGGCGCCCAAGGTGCAACGGGTGCCCAAGGTGCCCAAGGTGCAGCGGCGAAGGCGCCGGTCCCGGTGGTCTTCTATCAGGGTCTTCCGGAGTCGCATCCCTCGGGCGCTGCCCGCTTGCGGACCCTGGAGATCTTCAACGATACCATGGGGCCGGAGCAGGGCATCTACGTGGACCTCAGCAACTCCACTGCCAGCGCCCCCAACAAGGGTGGCAATAACGTAGACAAGATCAAGACGCTGGTCGCCGCCGGTACCCCGCCGGACATGTACGTGCTCGGCTACACAAGAGCCATGGAGTTCTACGTCACCGGTGCGACCATGGACTTCGACCAGGAGTTGAGGGCGGAGCCGCGGTGGGCCGCACAGCGGGCCGACATCTTCCCGCACCTGCTGGAGAGCAGCATGTGGACGGGCAAGGTGGTCGGGATGCCGGTGTCCACGAATAACGTGGCGTTCATCTACAACGTCGGCCTGCTCCAGCAGCACGGCGTCGAAGCGCCACAGGAAGACTGGACGCTGGACGACTTCGAGGAGAAGGCGGAGAAGTTCGTGACGCCGGCGCGGGAGGATCCCTTGGAGGGGTTGATTCCCCTCTCGATGGGTTGGTACTTCTACCTGGACTTCGTGCGGAGCACGGGCAAGAACCCGATCAGCGATGATGCCACGAAGATGCAGGTGGACACGGCCGAGTTCCTGGAGACGATGACGCTCTGGCTCAAGTGGCTCGACAACCGGATCATCTTCGATCATCCCGCCGAGAATCAGACGTGGGGCGTGCGGGAAGAGTATCGCCACGCGAAGAACAACGTGGCCTTCGAGCACCAGGGGGTCTATCGTATTCCCACCATGCGGGCGAACAATGCGCCGGAGTTCCAGGTGGTCCACGTGCCGCTGCACCCGGTCAAGAAGGTGAAGTCGGCGATCAACGGCGGCTGGAACTCCGTCGTCTTCAAGACCACTCCGGAGCGCCAGCAAGCCGCGTCCCAGGTGACGCTCTGGTTGAGCGAGCCGGATGCCCAGGTGGAGCACATGATCCGTGCGATTACTATCCCTATCAGCCAGAAGGGCCTCGACCATCCGAAGCTCCGCGAGGCGCTCAAGGATGATCCGCAGTTCCGCGGCTTCGTTGACCTGGCTCCTTACGGCTGGCGGTGGCCCGGCTTGCCGTCCCACAGCAAGATCACCGGCAGGATTGGCCAGGCCGTCAAGGACATCATGGCCAAGAAGGTCGGCGCCAAGTCCGGTCTGGAGAGCGCCCAGCGCGAGACGCAGGTCATGCTCGAGGACGATATCAAGATGATGCAGTAAGCCCCGAGCACGAGTCGCTCGGAGTGTGTGCCGAGGCTGATGCTGAGGCCGAGGGGCGTATGCTCCTCGGCCTTGCTGTATCCTGGGGCCGAGGAGACGGAGTGGCGCGGTGTGCAAGGGAGACCGCGCAGGAGGTGATTCATGGAGCTGAACGAGGTGCAGCACGCCGATTTCCGCGAGAACGGGTTCATGGTCGTCCGCAACGTATTGTCCCCGGACGAGGTCGAGACGCTGCGCCAGCGCGCCGATGGGATCATCGGCGACGTTGAAGCCTACCGGCAGCGCGACACGGCCGAGCGCCAGCGGCTGCAGGAGCTACACAAGCAGGACGTGGAGGAGTTGCCCAGATACAACACCTTCGCGGAGCAACCGGAAGAGCGGATCACCGGGCGCTACGCGCGCCGCGGCGACCGGGTGTACCCGGTACGCCAGCGTCCGATAGACGAGGCCGCTCTCGCCGCCGCACAGGCCTCCGACAATCCGTGGCAGCGTTTCGGCAGCACCCTCGATCACCTGGCCGACAACGACGCGGTGTTCCGCAAGTTCGCCGCGCACCCCAACGTGGTCAAGGTGCTTCAGGAACTCCTCGCCCCCAACCTCAAGCTGTGGTTCGACCACCTGTACAACAAGCCGCCGTACAACCATGGCGGTCCCTATGGGGGCGCCAACCGCTTCCATCAGGACGGCTTCTTCCAGTTCAGCCGGCGCAGTGTGACCTGCTGGATTGCCTTGGATGAAGTTACGGAGGCGAACGGCTGTTTCCACTATGTGCCCATCACTGCCGATTATGGCCAGGTGCGGTTCGACGAGGGCGTAGCGGCAGAGCTGACGGCCGAGCGTTTGGAGCACACGGTGTTGGTCACCCTGAAGCCCGGCGATGCGGCCTTCCACGACCGCTGGACCATGCACGCCACGGGCCCGAACGAGACCGGCCAGCATCGCCGCGGCTGGGCGATGCACTACTGCGACGCGGAATCACAGTTTGGCAACTTCGCCAACGACGACCCCTGGTGGGAGCACGCCTACTACCAGAGTCCCGACGGAGTGCATATCCGGGACAATATCGTCGCGGGTAACCGCCGCTACCTGCTCGTCGCCGGCCAAGAGTTTCCCGGCTGCGTCTAGGGGGGAACGTGCGGTGCTGGCCCCCTCCCTGGCCCTCCCCCGTTGCGACGGGGGAGGGAACGTGCTGGCCCCCCGCCGCAGCGGTGCCAACAGCCGCGTCCCCCTGCCACAGCGGGGGTACCATAGGGGGGCCGGCCCCTCACCGCCGGGACAGGTAGTCGCGCTTGGCCCGATCCATGGCCAGCTTTTGCTTGGACTTGATCTCGGCGAGCTTGTCAGTGGCCCACGCCTGCGAGGTCGTGAGGTTGACCAGCGAGCCTTGGAACTGCGGCTTGACGTAGCGAGCGAGTAGCTCGTAGCTGTGGTAGGTCTGCTCGCGCGTGGCCCACTCGTGCGCGAGCAGCAGCAAGCCGCCGAAGCCGCCACTCGCCTCACTGAGCCGGTTTATCTTGCCAACGAGATCGTCCGGCGTGCCGACACACCACACGTCCTTTTCGTTCGCCGCCTCGACAATCTTCTCCGGGGGGCCGTCGGCGAGCGCGTCCTGGCCGAGCGTCTGCTCGAAGTAGCTGTGCTGGAACGCCGCCGCTCCCTCGCGCACCTGCTCGATGGCTTCCTTACGTGACTCGGCCAGGTGAACGTGGAGCACCAGCCGCCACTCGTCGCGGCTCACCGCTTGGCCGTGGCGGGCGGCGCTCTCCTCGGCAATCTGCCAGAACTCGTTCAGGTCGGTGGTCATCTGGCCCCGCGGGTTCACCGAGCTGACCGACAGCACCCACAGCCCATGCTTGCCGGCCAGCTCCATGCCCGACGGGGAGCCGGAGGCCGCGACCGCGACGGGGAAGTGCGGCTGCGTGTAGGGCCGCAGGTGCAGCAGCGCGTCGTGTAGCTGGAACCAATCCGCCTCGTAGGTGATCGGCTCCGTCTCCGTGAGTAGCCGCATGATAATGTCCAGCGATTCATGCATCCGCTGGCGCTGGCTGACCAGGTCAACGCCGAGCATGACCGCATCAGGCGACAGGGCGCCCGGCCCCACGCCCATCATCACGCGCCCCCGCGTGAGGTGGTCCAGGAGCACCATGCGATTGGCGACCATCAGCGGATGGTGGTACGCCAGGCTAATGACCCCGGTGCCCAGCTTGATGTGCCTGGTACGCTCGGCGGCGGTAGCCATGAATACCTCCGGGGAGGCAATAGTCTCCCAGCCACCACTATGGTGCTCGCCGATCCAGGCCTCGTCGAACCCCAGATAGTCGAGCCACTGGAGCAGCTCCAGATCGCGCTCCAGGCCGAGGGTAGGGTCTTCTCCGAGCCGGTGGAACGGCGCCAGGAAAATCCCGAACTTCATCCGTGCGGGCAGGGCCATAGTATGCGCTCCCTTCTGGGACTATCCACTGACCATCTTCCCCGTCTGTGGTATTAGGTGATCGTGGCCCCCTCCCTCACCCTCCCCCGTGCTGAGGCACAGGGGAGGGAACATGCTGTCCCCCCGCTCCGCAGGGGGACCATGGGGGGCCGATCAGTTGCGCCAGCTGGCGATGAATGCCTCGGTGTTCACGCTCTCGGGTAGGGTGTTGACTAGATAGGGTGTGTGTTCTCGCTTAAAGCCGGGGTCATCTTGGGCCTCGTCCGCTTGGAGCTGCGCGTCCAGCACCGCAAACCGGCGCCACAGCGTCTCCCCTTCCTCCGCCGTGAACCGCTTCGAGAACCCCGGCCCCCAGTTCAAGGTCAGGGGATGGGATCCCCCCGCGAATGAGCGAGCCAGGTCGTGGGCCTCGAACGTCGAATCTTGCAATATCTTGATCTGCCGGGCGGCCTTGCAGAGGAAGATGGTGAACAGCGTCTTCCCCTGCTCCCCGATGCCCGGCTCCAGCGTCTCCAGCCCGGCATGGTAGGCGGCAGCATCCCCGGCAATGACCGCCCGCAGCGCGGCCTCGGTCGCGTCTTGCAGCGCCTTGCCCTGCCCTGACCAGCGCTCAAAGGTAGCCCGGCCACGCCGCGATAGCCCCTCCGCAAACGACAGATCGTCGAATTCCGCCAGCGTGACGTGCCCGCCGTGAAGCGTGCGGCGCAGCCTGGTTGTGTAGTTACTGCCCCAGTGCAGCAGGTAGTGCGAGTACACGGCAGCGTCCCCGGCCCGTAGCTCGATCGCTACGCCGCCGGGCACCGGCTCCTTGGTGCTGCGGCGCAGCGCCGCGTCTTCCTCCGGCGTATTCAGACGCCGATGACTGCCAGGCACGATCCACAGGACGTTGTCGTCGTAGAGCGGGACATTCCACTGCGTATACCGCGGCCCGTTCTCGATCAGGTCCGCTTGCAGCGCCGCCAGCGGCGCCGTTCTAAGGGCGCTGAAGTCCCGGTGCCAGCCCGTGCCGCCCGGATGATCTTCCACCGGCGGACTGCACATCATCATCATGCTATGAATCATCGGCTCGCCAGAAATCAGTTGGCCGACGACTTCTAAGGTCGCGTCGTCAATCCAGAAGTCCTCGACCACATTCGCGGTTTGCTCATCAATGATCCCCGGCAGCTCCATCATCACGCGCGGCTGCTGCGCCGTCTCCCACTCACCGCCGGGCGGATCGCCGGGCTTCCGCTCGCGTCTCCAGATTTCCTTCTGCCGTTCCAGCATAATCTCGGCACTCGCGCGGATGGCGTCGAGCTTGTCCCGCGGGATGAAATCGCGGAGGATCAGAAACCCCTGTTCCATGAACAGATCACGGTCTACCTGCATGAGCCGCTCCTTCCCACGCGCCCCCGGCGCCGGAGGCGGCAGCGCCGTCGAATACCGTCAGTCGGTGTGCGAGGCGCCGCATCCCACCGCCCGGAGTGTACACCGTCGCGGGCAGCGGTTCCAGACCGGACGTCGGCCCCCACCCTGACCCTCCCCCGGAGCAAGCACCAGGGAGGGAAGCAACCGTCCCCCTGCGAAGCGGGGGGGCCATAGGGGGCTGACATGGTACAGTCGGCTCGCGGATCACAGTAGCACCGCGTGGCGCGGCTGCCGCCGGGCTACGGCGCGAGGGAGGCAGAAGGCAACATGACTACCGACTCCAACGGCAAGCTGCGGGCGACATTGCTCATCGCAGCGGTGCATACGCAAGACCTCGATGCCCGCGCGGCACTCGTCCGGTTCCTCTGGTCGCTGGACTGGCTCGACTTGACCATCACGCAAGATCACGACGCGCTCACCGCCGACCGGCTCGCCCAAGCGCCGTGCCTGCTCGTCTTCGGCAGCCCCGGTGAAATGACGAATGCCCAGATGGAGGGCCTGAGTGACTGGGTGCAGGGCGGCGGCGCGCTGGTCGGCATCCACAGCGCAACGATCAACGTCAACGGCCGGCCGGAGTACCACGAGCTGGTCGGCGGGCGGTTTATCGGCCACCCGCCCTTTAGCCCCATGTCCAGCCGCGTGGCCGACCCCGACCACTTCATCACGCAGGGCATTAGCGATTTCGACTTGGAGGACGAGTGCTACGTCAACGAATATCCCGACCGGTCATCCCTCCATGTCGTGATGACCGGGCACCATGAGGCCGAGAATCTCGCCGAGCCGTCGTCGTATGTCAAGGACATCGGTGCCGGCCGGCTCTTCATCACCTGCCTCGGCCACGTCGGTGCCGTGTTCGAGCACGCGATGGTCCAGCGTCTGATCTCCCGCGGCATTGCCTGGGCCGCCCGCCGCGAGGACGTAGTAGGTGACAGTTGACCTCATTTCGTCATTGCGGCTTTCGCCGCAATCCAGGGCGAGGAGCATGGATTCCCGCTTTCGCGGGAATGACGGAGGGGGTGACGGGGAATCGGAATGAGCGATCCAAAGCCGTCTGCCGAGGATGTCCAGCAGCACTTTACCGCGCGTGCGGCCACCTACCAGGGCGCCGGAGATGAGACCCTGGCGGCGATGGTCGAGTTTGCGGCGCTGACCGACAAGACGGTCGCGCTGGACGTAGCGACGGGCACCGGATCGGTGGCCTTTGAACTGGCGCCGGGCGTTGGCCAGCAGGGGCGCGTCGTCGGCGTGGACCTCACCATGGCGATGTTGCAGCGCGCTGCCGAGCGCCGCCGGGCGAGCGCGGCCCACGCGCCGGAGCGCCGCGTGCAGCTTGCCAGCGCCGACACCACGCGGCTGCCGTTCCGGGACGCCTCTTTTGCGGTCGTGGCTTGCCGCTTCAGCGTCCATCACTTCACGGAGGCCGTGCCTGGCCTGGCCGAGATGGCCCGCGTCCTCCGGCCCGGTGGACGGCTGGTGATCGGTGAGTTCTGCTTGCCCGAGGACCCGGACCAAGCGGCGCGGTTCAACCAGCTGGAGCGGCTGCGTAACCCCTCGCACGTCGAGGCGTTCAGCGAGTCGCGCTTGCGGGCGCTGCTGGCGGACGTAGGCTGCCCGGTGCGCGCCGTCCGGCACTTCACCCGGCAGATGACGGCGAGTTCCTGGGCCTCTACGGCCAACACCTCGCCGGAGGATGAGGCCGAAATCCGTCGCCTGCTCCGCGCCTCGCTCGACGACGACCGCATCGGCCTAGCCCCCGTGCGCGAGGACGACGACATCCGCCTCACGCGCCAGGACATCGTGCTCTGGGGACAGCGCGACGGCTGATCCTTTTGCGCCTCACCGCACGGCCCGCGGGAGTGGCCGTCGGTTACGAGACGAAGACCTTGACCGCGACCTCCCGCAAGAAGTTCCGGGCGAGTACTTGATAGCCCTCGGCATTGGGATGGAGGTCGTCGGGCAGCAGATGGGCCGCTTCCGGACCGAAGATTTGGAGGCCATCGAAATAGTGCAGGTGACGGTCTCCGTGCGCCTGGATGGCGCTGACGGCCGCGGCTACTTCATCGCGCATAGCCGCTAAGGAAAAGCCAACCTCATTCGGGGTTGTCTCGCGTGGGGGTGAGTAGATAGGCGAGACGACGGCGAACGGGGTATCGGGGTGCTTTTCCCGCACGATCTGCACGAAGCCGATGATGGCTGCACGGAACGTCCGTTCGTTGAGCGTATTGCCACCCTGGATGTTGATACCCACCTTCATCGAGAGGAAGTCGGCCGACAGATCGCGAATCATTCGCGCGATCATCGGTTCCAGATGACAGTTTCCACCGTAGCCCAAACAGGTGAGGTTCAGGCCGTGTGTGCGGGCCACAATCGCCGGCCAGGTATAGGCGGGACTCGCCGCCTCGCTACAGTGACTGATTGAGCTACCGTAGGTGATCCAGCGGGGACGGATGTCTTCCACGGGTGTCAGGCTGGCACCGTCACTCAGGGTCAGCGACCGCAGGCGAAACGTGCCAATCTGCGGTAACCACAGCTCGATCAGTTTCTCGCCCGGTGCTAACCCGGCAAAGGTGAACGTTGCTCTGCCGGCCAGCGGCACGGAGCCATGGATGCGGCCGTCTACGGCGAGGTCTACGGCTGTGGCATCGGGCTGCGGTACGATCTCCCCGGTAATGGTGGTGGTGGTGCTGCGGAAGGCCAGGCGCACGCCGGCCGGCATGGCTGCTCGTTCCTGCAGCGCGAGCGGAGGGAATAGGTCGCGCTGCGTGTGAGGCAACCGCCACGGCATTACCCAATCATCGGCGTGCTCCAAAGAAATAGCACCGGGCCAAGAAAGACGCTCATCATTCGGACGAATCATCTGCTCCAACCTCCGCTCAGGCCCACAAGTCACTGCTCCGGCCGGTGCTCTCCCACCTGATAGCAAATACCCCCTCTCCACACTCGGAGAGGGGGCTAGGGATAGGGAACACCAGAACGATGGTGCCGAAGGTGGGACTCGAACCCACACGAGGGGGTACCTCACTACGCCCTGAACGTAGCGCGTCTTCCAATTCCGCCACTTCGGCCGGTGTTAGCAACAGCCAAACCTACCCTCCGAGTATAGGGCTGGCGCTCCCACTGCGTCAAGTCAGCCGCGAGCTGTGGGTCACGTTGTGTACACTACGGACAGCGCAGCCTACTCCGGCCAGCGCCAAGTCGCTGGCGGCAAGCTCCGGCGAGGGGCCGGGAGATACTACGCGCATGAAGACGATTACCACGCGGGCTACGGTTGCCAGCGACGGTACGCTGACCGTCAGGCTCCCGCCAGATATCCGCCCCGGGGAGCATCGTGTCGTGCTCGTGATTGACGAGCAGCCCGAGGCCAAACCTAAGCCTGGATCGCCGGATATGCCGGTGCTCCACGTCGGCACATGGCCGGCGCAGCTCTCGCTTCGGCGCGAGGACCTGTATGGCGACGATGGGCGATGAGCCGGTGTTTCTTGACACCAAGTCGGGAGGATACGCGGCGCTTTCCGGTCTACACGGCAGCCTGTGTGTTGATACTAGCTATATCAGGATGCGGAGCCTCATCACCCCATTGTTTCCAACCACGTCGATACGAGCGGGCGAACAATTCTATGAATGGGCCTGGACTGCACGCCTCAATCACGTCATAAATCTGTTCAGGCTTCTGTGAATGCCTCCGCCTTTGACTGATTAGCATATTTACTTGACGGCGACCAGGTTGCAATGTTCGCATTGAACCCCTTACACCAAAGAGTACCAGTTCTGTGACGTTTCGAAAGTAGAAACCTACGCCTCGACCGTCAGCCTTGCCATCCTTCCTGATTTTGTACCAGACAAGGTTTGTCTTATAGGTGAACCCCCAATGCTTAAGCACTTCGAGACCGGAGTTGAGCAAGGCATTTGGCACCCAAAGGTAAATGTGACTCTGGGGAAGAACTATATCTCCCACCGGAAGTCGCATAATCTCGCTTAAATCCATGGTCTTGTAGCGATTCGCCCGGCGATACTCCGGAGCAATCTTACCGGTGCGGTTTCTGAACCTCCATGGGGGATCAGCAAGGACTGTCGCGAATCTGCCGTCCTCCGCTAGTGCCAATAAATCGGCATGCGATCCTGATGCTTGTGCTGGTCCGCTACCATCCGAGCTAGACACGATACCCTCCTAGCCTGACCATTTGCTTTGTGGCGCAAATATAGTATAATACAGTCCAGTAAACCCGCGAAGGTTTTTCAACATGTTGAAAAATGTTGAGGAGATTTCGGCGCTCCGGGGTCTGGCTCGCCGTATGCGACGGTCTTACGAAACTGAGACCATAAATCCTCGACTGCTTGACGAATATCTTGGTGATGGATGGGATATAGATAGAAAGAATAAAAGAACTATCAGGATGAAGCGTGAGAAGAAACATCACGTTTTGCTTGAACATCGTATGTGGAGCATCCTTTATCGAATGGGGTTCACATACCTCTCGGCTGATAGTGGTGCTCGGTTGTCGATGAATCCTAAGGATCCGACAGGTCCTGTATCACAGATTGATGTCCTAGCGGTTGACGAGGATGTTGTTCTAGCATTCGAATGCAAGTCTTCACAGCGGGTATCCAGACGACCAGCCTTCGCGGAGGACTTAGGAAAATTCAACCTCGTCCGGGAGTCCCTAGCAAGAGCCTGTTCCACACAGTTTCCTTCATCTTCAAGGAGAAGAGTTGTTTTATCATTTGTCACATCAAATATTTCTCTTAGTAAGAATGATAAGCAACGCGCAAAGGGAGCGACTATCCAACTACTAGATCAGAGTGATATTGAATACTATGAAGACCTCGTATCACATCTCGGCCCGGCCGCAAAGTACCAGCTTCTCGCTGATTTACTGCCTGGAGTGGAGATACCTGGCCTGAAGATGAGACTCCCGGCTGTACGAACAAAGATGGGAGGCTACGACTGTTATGCATTCTCAGTTTCACCATCCTACCTTCTCAAGATCGCCTGGGTGTCACATCGATCAAAAGGGAAGGCCTCGGACATTGATACTTACCAACGTATGATGCGAAGAAGTAGACTTAATAAGATACGTGAACATATTCAAGAAGGTGGAATATTTCCCACAAATATAATTATTAGTTTGCCGAAGAATAAGTTGCGCTTCGAGAGAATGAGGCAAAAGAGCGATCAGAAAAATGGAACTCTTGGTTGGCTGGATATCAGTCCTGCTTATAAATCAGCCTGGATTATTGACGGACAGCATCGTCTGTACGCATATTCTGGAACCGATGGTGCTTCTAAGGCGGTATTGTCTATCCTGGCATTTGTAGATCTTCCACCAAGCATGCAAGCTGATCTCTTCATACAGATCAATGGGGAGCAGAAGAGTGTAAAGCAAAGCCTTCTCCAAGAATTATATGCTGAACTCCACTGGGATTCTCCAGATGCTAAATCTCGGATCCAAGCGATTATCTCAAAGGTTATTCAGACTGTAGATGAAGAACCCGAGTCACCGTTCTATCAGCGGATACTTTCGTCTGACGATAGACGTAGTGATACACAATGCCTCTCTCTGAATAATATATACAGAGCACTTAATCAACCCGGAATCTTGGTTGTAAGGTTGAGGCGAGGTAAAGTCGTAGAGTACGGTCCGCTTTGGGCGGGTGAGAACGAGGACACGCTTAATCGTATCAAGACTGTATTGAATTTCTGGTTCGGAGAGATACGTGGTCAAGCGAGTGACTGGTGGGACCTCGGTAGGGCACCCGGTGGCGGCTTGGCGATGAATGACGGTGTGTTTGCATGTATAGATGTGCTCAAGTCTGTTCTCCAGCACTTGGATGATCGGGGCCTGAGACCGATTTCCCTCGAAGATGCAGAGCTTGTGGATGAGCTAAGACCGTTTGCTAAGGTGGTGGGTGGCTATGTTGGATCATTGTCCGAGCCGGAGCGCTTGCGGTTTCGCGATCTACGTGGTACTCAGGGTCGGACGAGACGGAGGCGGTGGATAGAACGGGAACTCCGAAGCAATTTCCCCGACTTCGAACCGGACGGACTGACAGAATACCTTCAACAGGAAGAACTTCGGACGAACTCCAAAGCAAAAGAAGTAGTTGACGATGTGGAGTTAACTATTCAACGTGTGGTGCTAGGAAAGTTAAAATCTGAGTTAGGCACAGACGAAATGGAATGGTGGATGAAGGGTGTTCCTGAGAACATTAGAACGAAAGCCTCGGATAGGTTCGAGAAGGATTCCGGTAGACGCGGCCACCGTGAATACTATTTCGATCTCATTGACTATCGTGATATTGCCCTTCAGAACTGGCTGATTTTCGAGTCGGTCCTTGCTGATGGGAAGGGAAGCAAGAAAAAGCGCACGTCCTGGATTGTAAAGTTGAATGGTGTGAGGAGGATTGTGTCGCACCCATCATCTGCGACTAGAGTTTCGGTGGAAGATCTAGAGCAGGTCAAGGCGTACCAAACCCGCCTAAAGGAGAGAGTAGCTCAAGACGAAGATTGACAACGTCTCCCCGCTACGCAGGGGGACGGATGCAGCATGCCGTGGTCCTAATTCTATGTGCTATGTGGCAAAAGCCTTCCGAGAGCGGGCCGGGGTGGCTAGGCGCCTCAGCTACGCCAAGGGAGCCAGCGGAAACCCGGTGCTTTGATCTTCCGGCCGAGGAAGTCCTCGGTCTGCTGGCGGTAGAGCACGAAGGTGTTGCCCACGCTCTCGGTGTCGTCGTAGAGGAAGTCCGGTATCTCGCCCTTGATTGACGTGCGGCCAAAAGCGTCGGCCTTCTCCCACACCACGATTGTCTCCGCCTGCAACGTCCATCCTTGGTCGCCATCGGCCGCGGTCTTGCGGTAGTTCTCCGGTGCCAGCAGGGCTAAGAGCCGTCTGGCCGGGCGCTCGTACCGCTGGTCGGCGTAATCGGCCCAGGAGACCGGCTGGCACCAGGCCGGCAACGGTGCCTCGCCGTACTCGGACAAGAGATCGCGGATCGTCTCGGACGACAACCGGAGAATGTCGTCCGGTCGGGGCGTAGCGTCGAGCTTGTCCATGATAATGGCCAAGTATCGCCGGTAAAAATCGGTCGTCAGGCGGTTCCGCACATCCTCCACGCTCGCGTGCAGCTTGTCGGCCAAGGCATGTTGGTGCATCGGCAGGGAGGTGTTGACGTAGATCATTAGGCAGCGCTTGACCACCTCATCCGGGAACGACTGCGGCTCGGCGTTCATCGAGAGAATGAAGCACGGCCACTCTTTCACCGGTGGCAGATTCTCGTCCTTCACGACGTCCAAGCCGTGATCGGTGAAGCGGCGGCGGGTGATGTCATCGAAGACGACCGGAAAGCGGCGGTAGTTCTGCTGGAGGCCGCGCAGCGTGCGGCGCGTGAAGTTGTCTTTCTGCACGGTGCTCGGATGCCCGAACATGCTGGCGATCAGCGTATCCACCAGGCTGGTCTTCCCGCAGTTCGCTTTGCCGTAGATGATGGCAAACGACGGGTAGCGGAAGATGCTGCCGCCCTCGACGGTGGCGCGGGTGCGGAGATCGCAGATGAACGGCGAGATGTAGAGCCAGGACATGAACGTGAAGTAATCACGCTGCAAGCGCGGCACGTCGCCGACGAAGCCCCGCCCGTAGTTGTTAAAGTAATCCACCAGCGCGGTTGCGCTGCGCCGCACGGCCTCCGCGTCGGTCTCCAATGACACAGGCTCGCCGGAGACGCTGACGTGGCGTGAATCTTGGTGGAGGGTGAGGGTGGTGGGCTTGGTGTCCTCCGCTTCTTCCTGGCCCTTGCGCCAGCGCAGCTTCTTGATTTCCGCCTTCACCTTTGGCGTGAGAGTGAACCGTCCGTTCTTGTGCGTGACTTGGGGCGAGACGATGCGCTCCACCGGCGGGACCAGTGCCTCCACCTTCTGCACGACCTGCGGAACCGTAAGCTCTTCAGCGTTCGGCGGCTGGAACACCGTCACACCGGTATCTTGGAGTACCGGCGTATCCGTAAAGTCAATCACTGCAGTTTTCAAGTCCGTCGGCAGCGCAATCCGATCCGCTGCCGTTTCCTTGACGGCCTCGTACTCGCGCGAGTAATGCTCCCAGGCGCGGTCGTCGTCGTCGAAGACCACCAGCGTTTCCGGCTGCTTGCCACCGAACGCGCGCTCGGATAGGTTGGCCGAGCCGACGATGGCGCGGCGACGCTGCGGATCCTTGGCTTCCAGCAGATACAGCTTGGCGTGCGCGACGTGGTCCTTCACGACATAGAGTTGAGCGGTGCCGGCGTGAATCTTTTCGAGGATGAGCCGCTGGCGCTCGTCCTTTAGCTCCAGGGCGCACTCCCGCACTTGCTCCATAACGAGCTGCTGGACGGCGATCACGTCGGCGAGACGCCCAAGGCCGCCTTCATAGCCGAAGACACACTCGAAATGCTCGAAGGAGTGCCGGTCGAGCATCCGCACGATAGCCCGGATACTCGCCGAGTAGGTCAGGACGCGCAGGGAATCGAAGCCATCGAACAGGCTCCAGTCGAATGGCTCGACGCTCCGGAACGTGGCCCGCACGACCTGAAGGCCGCGCTCAACGGTGGAATGGGCATCGTCGAAGTCAAGCCGGTGTTGCTGGGGTGCAGTTGACATCGTGCATCACCCTTCGGCTTGTGAGCGGTACGCTCGTGACCTCCGGCCCTCCTATGGTCCACCCGCTCCGCAAGGGGACAGCCTATTCCCTCCCCTGGGGGAGGGCCAGGGTGGGGGCTGCTCGCCACCAATTAGCCGCCGCGGCCGGAGAAGCTGTACTCCTCGTGGGTGATGCACTCCAAGAGTGCCGGCTGGCCGTCGGCGATGGCGGAGAGGGCGCGCTGGATGGCCGGCTTGATGTCCGCCGGTTGCTCTACCCGCTCGGAGTAAGCGCCCAAGCCCTTGGCCACCGTCGCGTAGTCCCCGGAGAGGTACTTGGTCCGATACTTCTCGGTCGCGTAGGGCATGGATTTCTCGTAACCACCGAGGGCACTGTTGTTGATGAGCACGGCGAGAATGGGAATACGCTCGCGCACGGCGGTCTCGTAATCCAGCCCGCACATGCCGAACGCCCCGTCACCGAGGAAGTGAATGGCCAGCTTCTCCGGCGCCGCCAGCTTCGCGCCCAAGACGAGGGGCAGGCCGTAGCCAAGCTGCGTGGATTTGCCCCAGCCCAAGTAGCCGCGCGGGATCACCGATTGCCAGAAGGGCGCAATCGCGTCGCGTGGATTGCCGGAGTCATGGGTGACGATGGTCTGCGAGAGGTCTACGGAGTGCATCAAGTCCCAGATCACGCGATACGAGCTCATAGGCACCTCATCGGCGGTGAGGTGCGGCCGCCACTTGGCGAGCCAGTCCGCTTTGAGCTGCCCCACGGTCGCCGCAGCGTCCGACTGCGCCCGCCGGCCGTCCGGACCAAGCTGCTCCTTGACGGCGGCGCTAAGTTGGCGGAGCACCAGCTGCGCGTCACCGAGCAGCGTATGGTCCACGGCGTATTCCTTGTTCAGGTCGGCCGGGTCAATTGTCTGCTGCACCAGCACCTTGCCCGCCGGAATCGGTGTGGAGAGCGGCATCTTCGAGAAGCTGGCGCCAATGCCGAAGACGAGATCGGCCTCGTCGAGCAGCCGGATGGCCGGCTCGGCGCTGGTGTTGGCCAGTGTTCCGGCAGCAAGCGGGTGATCTTCGGGGAAAGCGCTCTTGCCGGCCAGGGTCGTCACGACGGGCACCTGCACCAGCTCGGCAAACTCGCGTAGCTCGTCCCAAGCCTGCGCCCAATGCACCCCCTGCCCGACGTGCAGCACCGGCTTGTCGGCGGCCAGCAGCGCCTCAACCGCGGCGGCCACGTCGTCGGGATCAGCCGCCGACCGGGCGCCCCGTACCGGCTGATAGTCGGACGGCGGCCCGCCGAACTCCTCGTCCATCACGTCGTGCGCCATCTCCAACAGCACCGGGCTGGGCCGCCCGGTGCGGAGGTGCATAAACGCGCGGCGCGTCAGCTCGGGAATACGATCTACCAGATTGATCTGCGCCAGCCATTTGGTGACCCCGCCATAGTTGGGCAACGCCTCGAAGTTGGGGTGCATGGCCAGCCGGTTGCGCCCCGTCTGTCCGGGCAGCACGAGGATGGGCACCGAGTCGCCGTAGGCTTGGGCGACGCCGGCGTACATATTCTCGGTTCCCGGCCCGGCTTGGACGCAGCACACGCCAATCCGCTCGCCGTTGGTGTAGCGGCTATACCCGTCGGCCATGCCGACGACGGTCCGCTCGGTACGAGCAAGGATCGGACGAATACCGGCCCGCGCCGCTACGTCAATGAGGGGATTGCTGGGGAAGCAGAACAGGTAGTCCACTCCCTCACGCCGCAAGATGTCCGCCAGAGTCTCCCAGCCATTCATGTCCGCTTGCTCCTTCCGAGTAGTCGTCGGTTCCGGCGGCCGCCGGCCGCCACGTTTCGCTGTAGCGGAGCTACTGTACCGCGTCCGCGCAGATCACGAGCAGCGACGAACGGCAGCGCCGCCACAAAAGCCAGCCCCGGCGGCCCATGCTACGCTTATGCTCGCCGGTCATGGCACACTCCGCGCGGAGATAGTACATGCCACACGTCATCGTCGTGCAGCACGTTGCGCCCGAAGGTCCTGGCGCCATCGCAGACGCGCTGGCCGACCGCGGTATCGAGACCCGACCGGTGCGGATAGATCAAGGACAGGCCGTGCCCAGTGCGCTCGACGGCGCTGAGGGGCTTGTGGTCATGGGGGGGCCGATGGGCGTCTACGAGGCGGATCGCCATTCCCACCTGCGCGACGAGCTACGGCTGATCGAAGCTGCCTTGCACGCGGGAGTCCCGATCATCGGCGTGTGCCTCGGGAGCCAACTGCTCGCGGCCGCGCTCGGCGCGCGCGTCTATCCGGCGCCGCAGAAGGAAATCGGCTGGTACGACGTGTACCTGCGAGATTCCGCGCGCGCAGATCGGCTCTGGCAGGGTGTCGCGCAGACCTTCGCGCCGCTACACTGGCACGGCGATGTCTTCGATCTGCCGGCCGGAGCGGTGGCCTTGGCGTCGTCGGCACTGACCGAGCACCAGGCCTTCCGCTACGGCGACAGCGCCTATGGACTGCTCTTCCACCTCGAAATGGGGCGCCGCCAGATCGCGGCGATGGTGGAGACGTTCCGCGATGAGGTGGTGGGCGCTGGCGTAGCGCCGGAGATGATCCTGGCCGACACGGCCGCCTGTCAGCCGCGGGCCAAAGCGGTCGGTGCAGTCGTGTTCGAGCGCTGGGCCGCAGCCGTCCTCGACGGCGTTGCGCCAGCCGAGCGGTAAGCACCGGCCTATTCCGCACTCCCCCTCTCTACATGGTGGAGAGGGGGCCGGGGGGTGAGGCGCCTAGCCCTACTCGTCCGGCGCTGGCACTCGACGTAGCTGCTTGATCTGCGCGCGCCGCCGCTTTCCCTCCAGGCGCTTGCGCTTCTCGCTGCGGGGCACGGTCGTCGGAATACGGCGCGGTGGTGGCCGATTCAGCGCCTCAAGACGCTCGCGCAGACGGGTAAAGGCCGCCTCGCGGTTGCGGGCCTGCGAGCGGCGGCGCGCTTCCTTCACCACCACGCCCGAGGGACGGTGGCGCAGCCGGACCCCCGTCTCCACCTTGTTACGGTGTTGCCCACCGGGGCCGGAGTCACGGATGAACTCGATGTCCGTGTCACGCGCTAACGAGGCGTCGTCGGTCGGATACGGTGTCATGGTCTTCAGCATCATACCTGCCCGGCCGGCGCGTGTGTCCCGCTCCTCGCCGCTGGCATGGTGGCGCCGGACAGACGCTGAGGGTATTGTAAGGTGTATCGGGAAGGGTAGCGCCGCGGCGAAAGCGTGCTACCACAGGGAGTAGAGACTATGTCTTCAGCAGTCAAGATCACGCGGATCGTCGTCACCCACTACGAGCACGAGATCGCCAACCTGAGCATGGAAGCACAGTTCGGCTTCGACATGGTGTATGAGGAAGGCGCCCGTCTTTCCTCGGGCGGCAGCATCATGACCATTGAGACCGATGCCGGCGTTTGTGGCCAGGTACCGGGCGGGCACCTTCAACCGCGCACGGTGCAATATCTCCTCGGACGGAATGCTTTGGAACGCGAGGTCATCTGGCACGATCTCAAGCGCACCGCCCGCGGCGCCGGGGGCACGCCGCCCGGCGCGGTAGACGTGGCCCTGTGGGACATCGCCGGCAAGCTGCACGGCGTCCCGATCTATGCCCTCCTCGGCGGCTGGCGCAAGAAGCTCCCCTGCTACGCCAGCACCTATCACGGCGACGAAAACGGCGGTTTGACCCGTCCCGAGGACTACGGCGAGTTTGCGTTGCGGTGCAAAGAGGAACTCGGCTACCCGGCCTTCAAGATTCACGGCTGGATTGACGTGCCCATCGAGCGCGAAGTCGCGGCGGTGCTTGCCATCCGGGCGGCCGTCGGAGACGATATGGACATCATGCTCGATCCCGCCGGCGCCTACAACACGTTCGATGACGTGCTGCGCGTGGGCCGGGCGTGCGACGAGGCCCACTACTTCTGGTACGAGGATGCGTTCCGGGGCGGCGGCTTTTCCAGCTTTGCCCACACCAAGCTGCGCCAATTCATCAAGACCCCCCTGCTACTCGGCGAGCACGTGCGCGGTCTGGAGCAGAAGGCCGATACCATCCATTCCGGCGCCGCCGACTATATTCGCGCCGGGGACGGTGAGGATGGCGGCATCACCGGCGTGATGAAGATTGCCGTGCTCGCGGAGGCACATGGCCTGGACGTAGAGCTACACGGCGGCGGCCTAGCGCATCGGCACTGCATGGCCTCCATCCGCAACACCAACTACTACGAGCTGGGCCTGGTCCACCCCAACATCCAAAATACAAAGGCGCCGGTCTATGCCGACCGCCGTTGGCTGGACGAGTTGGATTCGGTGGACGAGAACGGCTGTGTGGACGTGCCCGAAGGGCCAGGGCTGGGCGTGGAGTTCGACTGGGACTTCATCAACGCGCACAAGACTGGTGAGACGGTCTACGAGTAGCGCTCGCGGTTCGTAGTCGCACGAGTTGCAGTAAGGAGGGGAGACGATGACACCGGATGGCAAGCTGGGCGTAGGTATTGTCGGTATCGGTTGGGTCGCTGGTGAGCACATCAAGGCGTTTGAGGCCAATCCGCACGCCAGCGTGATTGCGCTGTGTAGCAGCAGCCGGGAGAACGCCGAGAACGTGCGTCAGGCCCATGGGCTGGGGCCGGCGCGCGTCTACACGGACTACGAGCAGTTCCTCCAGGACCCGGAGGTTGATATTGTCGCGGTCTGCTCGGTGAATAACCTCCACGTGGAGCAAGGTGTGGCCGCGGCGCAGGCCGGCAAGCATCTCCTGCTCGAGAAGCCGGTGGCGATTGACCTCCCTGGGCTACGCCAGCTGAATGCGGCTATCGAAACGGCTGGCGTCAAGACGCAGGTAGGTTTTGTGCTGCACTGGAATCCCTATTTCGAGAGCGTCAAGGCGATGGTCGCCGGCGATTTCTTCGGCTCGATCTACTACGGCGAATGCGACTACTTCAGCGGCAACTGGGAGAAGTGGTATCCCGGCTACCATTGGGCGCGGCAGCGCGCGAAGGCCGGCGGGGCGCTGATCTGTGCGGGCTGTCACGCCGTAGACGCGCTGCGCTGGTTCATGCCGGGCGAAGTCGTCGAGGTCTTTGGCTACGAGGGCCGGTTTACCGACGTGATGGAGTGGGAGCCGACCACCCTGACCGTCGTGAAGTTCGACAGTGGGGCCATCGGCAAGATCGGCTGCATCCTGGAAGGCAACCTCAAGTACCAGTTCAACCTGCGCCTGCACGGCGCGAAAGGGACGCTGGACAACGAGTATTTCCTCTCGGACCACCTACCCGGACAGACCGGCTGGGCCAGTTTCCCGACGATCATGCCCGACACCCCCGAAGTCACGCACCATCCCTTCCCAGGGGAAGTGAACGACTTCATTGACGCTATCCGTGAAGACCGCGAGGCCCAGATCCCGATGAGCGACGCGGTGAAGACCCACGAGCTGATCTTCGCTGCCGAAATCTCCGCCCGCGAAGGCCGCCCCGTCTCCCTCCCCCTCCCGGACTAAGCGCGCTGCTGGCTGCGCGGTAGGGACATTAGGAGGATGACCGCAGATACCTGGACCGCCCATCTCGACCAGGCCAGGGACCTGCACTGGCGCCTGCCGGTCCTCCTGGGCTACGTGGACTATGACGACGAGGCGCTGGCCCCGGACGGCGGTACCTACATTGACCTGGCCAAACTGCGGGCGGCCGGCGTGCATACGCTGGTCGCCTCGATTGGCTTCGGCTGCTACTTCCAGACCGGCCCGCGCGACTACCACCTCGCCGGCCCTGCTACCTGGGTACTGGAGCACCAGGTACGCCGCATCGCGCACGTGGTGAACGCGGTGCGCCGCTGCCCGGCGGCCCGCATCATAGAGCGGCGCAGTGACTTGGATACGCCCCCTGACGATGACCGCGTGGGTGTGATCGTGCATCTCACCGGAAACGCGCACACGGTAGACCTGGATACGGTGGATCGCTTGTTCGGAGATGGTGTGCGCGCCACCCACCCGGCCATGCAGTACCACAACCGCTGGTGTACGGGGATGGATGGCCTCCCCGGCCCGGGGATGACCGACTTCGGGCGGGACGTGATAGCGCGTCTGAACGCACTGGGGGTGGCGCTCGACGTGGCGCACGCCTCCGAAGAATCCGCGCGCGCCATCATCGAAACATCGTCAAAGCCGCCGATAGACAGCCATACCACCAGCCGCGACCTCGTGCCGTCGTCACGCGGATTGCGGGACACTACGCTGCGGTTGATCGCCGAGCGCGGCGGCGTGATCGGCGTGCATTTCGCCGACCACATGCTGCGCCAGGATGTTTGGCCCCGGAAGTACACGCCGGCGGCGGATGGACGGCCGCCGCGACTCTGGCGCTACAACCGACACCTGCTGGACACGTACCAGGACCCCGACGAGCGGATGCGCTGGCGGCCAGGCCCGCCGCCGCCCTGGGACCGCAAGGTCGTCTTGACCGGCAATCCGGCGTGGGAGCTGGACCCTGGGGAGCGTTGGGAGGCCGAGCAGTCCTTCTATCGTGCCCACAACCTGCCGCCGGACCCTGCGCCGCCACACGGCCGGATCGCCACCATCGCCCACCTCGCCGATCTCGTGGACTACCTCGTCAACCTGGTGGGCCACGAGCACGTGGGCCTGGGCGGCGACATTGGCGGCATCGGCGCGGACCAGTGGCCGCTCGGCATGGATCACATCGGCCACCTGCCGCACCTGACCGCGGAGCTACTCGGCCGCGGCTACAGCGAGGACTCGCTGCGCTGCATCCTCAGCGACAACTGGCGCCGCGTCTACCGCGACTGCCTCCCCGCGTAGGAGGCCACGCTCCCGCCCCACCTCAGCCGGGAATGATCGGCAGGAGGGCGTGCGAGGGGTAGTCGGGGTCGTGGTGGATCAGCTGGCGGGCGACGACGTGGTGCGTATGGGCATTGAGCGGCTCGCCGGTGTTGGGGTTGACATCGAACCGCGGGAAGTTCGAGCTGGCAATGTCTATGCGGATGCGATGCCCGCGCTCGAACAGGTTGCTCGTCGGGTACAGCAGGATGGAGAACTTGGTCGGCTGCCCCGGTTCGAGAAAGCGGGGCTGATCGTAGCCATCCCGATACCGCGCCCGCACAACGCTGTCCCCGAGGTTGAGGGCAAACCCGTCCGGCCAATCGGGTGACGGTGGGTAGACATCAATGAGCTTCGCCGTGAAGTCGGTGTCAACGGCCGACGAGGACGCCCATAGCTCGACCACGACTGAGCCGGTCACCTCGATGGGCTGCTCCAGCGGCGGGGTCTGGAAGGTCAGCACGTCGGCCCGCGCCGCCAGCGGCAACGTGTGTTGGTAATCTGGCCCCAGCCAGCCGTGCAGGGCCGGACGGTTGCGTTGATCGAAACCGCCCGGCGGCATCAGTGGATCGGCGGCCGAGATATTCCCGCCGGTCGTCGGCACCGGATACCGCGGATCGAAGCTGTAGCCGGAGGGCGGCCGGGCCGCGGGTGGCGCTGCGGAGAGGCCGCCACCGGCGTGGAGATAGTACGGCGTCGGCTCGGTCTGCGGCAGCGGCCAATCCTGCGCCGCGCGCCACGACCCGCCCCGCAAGAGCCGGTCGCCCGTTGTCATGTGCCCGTCGTCCTCGCCACCGCCCATCAAGAAGAGCTTGACCGGCGGCTCGCTGTCTACGCCGCTGTCCAGCCCCTTGAGCCAGCGATCAAACCAGCGCAAGCGCACGTCGTCCCACGAATCCTGCGCCGCCTCGACGTCGAACTCGACCTCCCCGGCGTAGTTCTCCTCGCCCGCGCCGTGAACCCATGGGCCCATAATCAGGCGTTGCGGTGAGCGGCTGCGCCGCGTGAACTCCATGAAGTTCGTCACCGTGCTCGTCCCATACGAGTCGTACCAGCCACCCTGGTAGATCGTCGGCACGTCGGCGTGCTGATCGTAGTAGCGCCGCGGACCAAAGCCGGGCCGCGCCCAGTGTTCGTCGTCCTCGCCGCGCGACAGCAAGTCCAAGACGTACCGCTCGACGCTGGGGTAGTGCTGTAAGGGCGAGGTGCCCGCGCGGAACGGCCCGTCCAACAGCCGGCGCACCCACCAGTGGATGTGCTCGTGCGAATCCCGAAAGGCGTCGGTCACGCCGGGCGGCATAGCATCGTCCCACTCATTCGTGTGCAGCATCCGAAACGAGTAGATGAAAAAGCGCAGCTCCGCCGTCCCGTGATGGCGCATCGAGTTCTCGAAGTAGTCGTGCGGCCCGACCGAGATCGCCATGGCCCGCAGGTGCGGCGGATCAAGCGAGGCCAGGGCGCTCTGTGTCGCGCCGGCATACGAGCCGCCAATCGTACCGATGGCGCCGTCGCACCACTCCTGCGCCGCCAGCCACTCCACCGCGTCATAGCCGTCCTCACCCTCGCCCTGCGTGTCCGTGCCGTCGCCGGCGAACGGATACCACGTACCACCCGAGGCATACCGTCCCCGCACGTCCTGCACCGCCCCGACGTAGCCGCGGCGTGCAAAAAAGTAGCCGGCGTCGCGGGCGCCCAAGCGCAGCTTGTTGTACGGCGTCCGCTCCAAGATGACCGGAAACTGCCCCGGCGCGCGCTCACCGCCAATGGCGGGAAAGTACAGGTCCGTCGCCAGCGGTGTTCCGTCGCGGGCGGGCACCATCACGTCGCGCTCGTACACCACGTCATAGAGCGCAGCAGAACCTTGGCGGGCAGTCGCAGCGTGTGTGGATTCCATCTCTTGCTCCTCACCGCGGCCGGACGACGCGCAGCCGCCGGCCGTCAGCCATGCACTGAGAGAGCTATGCTAACACCTCCGACGCTCCCATGAGCGCCGGGCCGCGCCTCGACTCCTCTGTCCCGATGGCGAATTGGTATAACATGTGCGCTGAACCGACGGGAGGAACGAGGATGCCGGGTGACGCCGAGAGAGCACCCAAGTTCTTGGCCGTTGACTTCTACTGTGGCGCCGGCGGCTATGTCATTGCCGATTCCTAACCCTAAACGGTAATGTGTGGAAATGTCGGCCAAATCTAGCTTTCGGAGATGGACTCGCGAAGAGTTGCTTATCGTATTCAATCTGTACTGCCGGATTCCATTCAACGCTTCCAGCAAGAATCACCCGGACGTTCGACATACTGCTAAATTGGTTGGACGCACTCCCGATGCCGTAAATATGAAAATCGGAAATTTCGGCAGTTTTGATCCAGAATTGAAGAAGCGGGGCATAAGCGGCCTCCGCAACGCATCTCGTCTGGACAAGGAGGTATGGGACGAGTTTCACAGCAACTGGCAAGTGCTCATCGCAGAAAGCGAGCGACTAATTGCCGAAAGAGAGCGTGAGATGAATATTGATATTGTTCATCGAGCGCCAGAGATTCACCAAGAAGAAGGAAGGGAGAGAATGGCTGTCCGCAGAATTCGAGAGAATCAGAGCTTTTTCCGAAGAGCGGTGTTATCTGCCTATGAAAATAGATGTTGTGTTACGGGCATTGACATCGAAGCACTACTCGTCGCAAGCCATATCAAGCCGTGGGTGGAATCAGATAAGACCGAAAAGCTGAACCCGCAGAACGGATTATGCTTGAATGCGCTGCATGACCGTGCTTTTGATCGAGGGCTGATCGCCGTTACAGATGATTACGATATTATGGTGAGCAGCCAAGTCGCGCATTCAGCGAGTGATACTGCGCGCAAACTGTTGCTAGGCTATGACGGGCAGAAAATCAAACTACCATCTCGGTTTCTCCCACGCCCCGATTTTCTGTCATGGCACAGAAACAACATTTTCATACAGTAGTCCCGAAAACCATTTGCGACGCAAGCGCAGACTGCACCTCACTCCCCCTCTCTATATGGTGGAGAGGGGGCCGGGGGGTGAGGACTGACCCGGGCAAATTGGTATAAGATGTGCGTTGGTCCTCAGGCTGTAGGAGGCGAGAGCGATGGCAACGACCCACACGGCCGGCGCGACAGCGGCGCCGGCGGACACGAACGCGCTACGGAACTATGTCGGTGGCGAGTGGATCACGCCCCAAACGACCGAGTACCTGGACGTGACCAATCCGGCCACAGGCGACCTGCTCGGCCGCGTGCCCCTGTCAAACCGGGCCGACGTGGAGCAGGCCGTCGCGGCGGCGCAGGCGGCCTTCCCCGCCTGGCGCGCCACGCCGCCCCTCGACCGCGCCCGCTATCTCTTCTCCGTCCGCGAGCAGATGGAGGAGCAGTTCGAGACGTTGGCGCGGCAGGTGACGCTGGAGCACGGTAAGTCGCTCGAAGATGCGCGCGGCTCGGTGCGGCGCGCTATCGAGAACGTCGAGGTCGCCAGCGGTATTCCCTCCCTGCTCATGGGCTACGGGCTGGAGGACGGGGCGGCCAGTGGCATAGACGAGGATGTCGTGCGGCAGCCGCTGGGGGTGTTTGCGGCCATCTGTCCCTTCAACTTCCCGCTGATGGTGCCCTTCTGGTTCTGGCCGTATGCCGTCGCCTGCGGCAATACCTTCATCATCAAACCTTCCGAGCAGGTGCCCACGAGTATGCAGCTCATCTTCGAGATGCTCGACAATGCGGGGTTCCCGCCGGGTGTCATCAACCTGGTCAACGGCGCCAAAGACACCGTGAACGGGTTGCTCGACCACCCCGATGTCAAGGGTCTCTCGTTTGTCGGCTCGACGCCGGTAGCCAAGTACATCTACGCGCGGGGCGCCGAGCGCGGCAAGCGAGTCCAGGCACAGGGCGGCGCCAAGAACGTCCTCGTCGTCATGCCCGACGCGGTGTTGGATAGCTCCGTCTCCAATATCATCAACTCCGCCTTTGGCTCCGCCGGCCAGCGCTGTCTCGCCGGCTCGGTCCTGGTGACCGTCGGGGAAGGGCACGAGCGCGTGCGCGATGCAGTCGCGGAAGCCGCGGCGGCGCTGAAGGTCGGCAACGGCTTGGACGACGACGTGGAGCTGGGGCCGGTGATCTCCCGGACGGCCCAGGAGCGTATTCTGGGCTATATCGAGCAAGGCGAGCGGGAGGGTGCGACGCTGGTGCTGGACGGCCGCCAAGTCGCGGTGGCCGGCGGCGATGACGGCTGCTATGTCGGCCCGACCATCTTCGATAGCGTCACGCCCGACATGACCATTGCTTGTGACGAGATTTTCGGCCCGGTCCTGAGCATCATGCACGTGGACACACTCGACGCGGCGATTGCGATTATCGAGCAGCAGCGGTTTGGCAATGCGGCGTCCATCTTCACGCAGGACGGCGCTGCCGCGCGCAAGTTCCGCTACCGTGTCCCCACCGGCAACGTGGGGATCAACGTCGGCGTCGCGGCGCCCATGGCCTATTTCCCCTTCAGCGGCGCGAAAGAATCCTTTTTCGGCACCCTGCACGGCCAGGGCCGCGATGCCATTGACTTCTTCACCGACCGCAAGGTGGTCATCACACGCTGGTTCTAGCGTCCGGCCCCCCTATGGTCCCCCCGTCCCGACGGGGGGACGAGGGCACGGGCCAACGGGGGACGAGGCCTATTCCCTCCCCGTCGCAATAGCCGAGGGTCAGGGAGCAGCTACAGTCTATTCCCTCCCCCGTCGGGACGGGGGAGGGCGAGGGAAGGGGCGGCACGAACATGAATATCGGCACACAAAAGCAGCTGTTCATTGACGAGCGGTTCTTCGACTCTGCCGACGGTGTGCGTCTGTGCATGAATCCGCCCGTCCAGCACTTGGAGCCGGTGCTGCGCGCGGATCGGCCGTGGGAGGCGCTCGGCATCGGCAGCTACAACACCGTCCTGCGCGAGGCCGACGGCCGCTTTCGTATGTGGTACGACGCGCTGCTGAAGGGTGGGCTACCCCGTGAAGGGGCACGGCGACTCTGCTATGCCGAGTCCACCGACGGCCTGTCCTGGGACAAGCCTGAGTTGGGGCTGATCCCGTTCCGTGGCTCGACCGCCAACAACATCGTCGCCCCGCCCTTGGAACGCCAGAGCCAGCAAGGCGCGACGGTGTTCCGCGACGAGCGGGCCGCGCCGGCGGAGCGCTACAAGCTCTGGACGAAGTTCCAGCCCACCGACCGGCAGGTCGCCGCCGGCGTGGAGCCGGGCTTGTGGGCGATGCACTCTGCCGATGGCATCCATTGGCACGTCTACCCCGGTCAGCCGAACCCACCCGATACGATGTGCGATACCCAGAACATGCTGTTCTGGGATGATCGGCTGGAGCTGTACGTGGGCTATACCCGTGTGCGCGAGACCCAAGCCTACGGCGAGGCCGCCACCATGGGCGTCGAGCTGAACGCGGCCGGGCAGGGGCGCTACCGTGCCGTAGGGCGCATCACCTCACCGGACTTACGCACGTGGTCACCGTTGGAGATCGTCTTCGAAGCCGACGCCACCGACCTGGCCATTCCGGTGCCCGACCGCAGCGACGACCCGCGGCCGGTGATTGACTTCTACACCAGCTGCGCGCTGAAGTACCCCGACGCTCAGGATGTCTATTTCATGCTGCCGGCGGCATACTACCACTGGGGCGAGAACGAGTTCCCGGCCACGTTCGATGTCCAGTTGCTCACCAGCCGCGACGGCATCCGCTGGCAGCGCGCCGGCGACCGGCGACCATTCCTACGCCAAGGACCCGATGGCAGTGCCACCGCTGGGATCATCGTCGCCAATCCGTGGCCGGTGCCGGTCGGCGATGAGCTGTGGCTCTATTACAGTGGCCGCGGCGGGAGCCATGCGGAGAAAGAGCGCGACGGGCGCAACACCGGTCTCTTCCGTGCCACGCTGCGCCGGGACGGCTTCATCTCGGCCGACGCCGGCTATAGTGGCGGCGAGTTCACTACGCCGCTGTTATCCTTTGGCGGCAGCTGTCTGGAGCTAAACCTCGACGGCAGCGCCGGGGGCTGGCTCAAGGTAGAAATCCAAGACGCCGCCGGCCGGCCGTTGCCAGGGTACGGCCTCGCCGAGGCCGACGCGGTGACGGGCAATGCCATCCGCAAAGCCGTCACCTGGCAAGGCCGGTCTGATGTTGGGGCGTTGGCCGGTCAGCCGGTTCGGCTCCGATTCGTGCTGCGGGATATGAAGCTCTACGCTTTCCAATTCTCGCAGCGCGGAAGATAACACTTCCGATCCACCGCTAGAACGTACACTTGCAACCGCTATGAATGCGAAAACGCCGGATGTCATTGTCGTTGGTGGCGGGATTATTGGCGGCTCCATTGCCTGGGAGCTGGCCGGGTACGGGTTGCAGGTCACGCTCATTGAGCGCGACCGTCCGGGCGCCGGGGCCTCCTCGGCTGCCGCCGGCATCCTGATCCCCGAAGCGGACCCGGCCCGCCCGCCGGCGATCCTGGACCTCTACCAGCGGAGCTTGCGCCTCTACGGCGACTTCATGGCCCAACTGCTGGAGGACACCGGCCTGCCTGTGGAGTACCGCGTGACCGGCCGGCTCTTGCTGGCGCTCGATGCAGCGGAAGCGTCCAGCCTGGAGCAGGACCGGCAGGTCCAGCACGCCGCCGGCGTCCGGGCCGAGGTGTGGGACGCGGCCGCCGTGCGCGCTGCGGAGCCGGCCCTCACCGCTGCGACCGGGGCGCTCTTCTTCCCCGACCATGCGCTGGTTGACAATGCCCGGCTGACGGCGAACGTGGCGATGGCCGCGGCGCGCCGTGGCGTGACCATCCTCACGGGCCGGCCGGCCCTGGGCCTGCACGTCCGGCACGGCCGTGTATTGGGCGTGGAGCTTGCCGGCGAGCGGCTCGCGGCGGACGTGGTAGTCAATGCGGCCGGGAGTTGGGCCGGCCTGCTCGATGCCCGCGCTTGGCTGCCCGTCGCGCCGGCCAAAGGGCAGATGCTGGCTTTCGAGACCCGCCCGCCGCCGGTTCAACACATCATCGGCTCTCGCCATGGCGTCCTCGTACCGCGAGCCGACGGCCGATTGCTGTGTGGGGCTACGGTAGAGGACGTCGGTTACGATGCGACGGTGACGGCCGGTGCGATTGAGGGGCTGCTGCGCGGCGCGTTCGCGGTCCTGCCGGCGCTGCGTGACTGCCGGCTGGAGTCGGTGTGGGCCGGCCTGCGCCCACGCTGCACGGCCGATGAACTGCCGATCATCGGGCCGGACCACCGGCTGCGCGGCCTCTACCATGCGACGGGACACTTCAAGATGGGCATTATCTCCGCCCCGATCACGGCCCAAGCCATCGCCGCCGTGGTCATGGGCCGGGAGTCGCCGCTGCCGCTGGACGCCTTCGATCCCGGTCGCTTCGCTACCGGGGCTGACGGCTAATAGCTGACACAATCCAGGAACGCTCCTATGGACGACACCCGTAGTATTGCCATCCCCGATCTGGAAGAGTTTTGTACCCAAGTCTTCATTGCCCAGGGTGTTGCGCCTGAGCAGGCCAGACTACTGGCCGCAATTGCCGTGGAGGCGGACCTGCGCGGCCACGACAGTCATGGCGTCCGTCTGCTGCTCGCGTACAAGACCACCTCCCACGGCGGCTCGGTCAACGCCCAGGCAGCAATCCGCGTCATCCGCGAGACCCCGGTGAGTGTGCTCGTTGATGCTGATGGTGGCTACGGCCCGTTGGCAATGACGCTTGGCTTGGAGCGTTGTCTACAAAAGGTGGCTACTACCGGTGTAGCCCTGGCCGGGGTTCGGAATTCCAACCACCTCTTCATTCCGGCACATTACGTCCTGCGGGCAGCGCGAGCCGGCTACCTGGCGCTCTGTACCGCAGTCGCCAAACCGATCTTGGCGCCGACCGGTGGACTGGGGCGCGTGCTGGGCAACAACCCGTGGGCCTTTGGTATCCCCGCCGGCCAGCGCGCCCCCATCGTGCTGGACATTGCACCGTCCGCTTCGTTCGCCAAGGTCAGAATGTACGCCGAGGAGGGCCGGCCGCTGCCGGAAGGCTGGGCACTCGACCAGGACGGCAACCCTACGACGGAGGCGGAGGCGGCGCTGCTCGGCTCGCTCCTGCCCCTCGGCGAGCATAAGGGCTACGGGCTGGCGATGGTCTCGGAAATCCTGGGCGCCGTGCTCACCGGCGCCGGGTATGGACCGGCGAGCGGCGCCGACGGGCAGGTAGGACATTTCCTGCTCGTATTCGATCCTGGCCTGCTCATGCCGCCAGCCGAATTTGCCGAGCGCGTCGAAGATCATATCCGCCGCATCAAGGCCACCACCAAACAGGCCGGAGTCGCGGAAATCTTCTATCCTGGGGAGCGGGCGGCTCGCCTGGAGCAAGCGGCCCGCACGCGAGGCACGCATCGACTCGTTCGATCTGTCTGGGAGCCATTGCAAGCCCTCGCCCAAACCTTGGGCTTACCGCTACCCCTCCACCCGGCCTGAGGCCAGCCAGGTCACCTCGGAGGTCACGCTTGGTCGGGGTGCTCGCGCACGTACTGTGCGATCCGGCCGGCGAGGTCGTCCTGGAGCTGGGCCGTCAGGCCGCCGTCAATGACCAGCGCGTGTCCGCTCACAAAGCTCGACTCGTCCGCCGCCAGATAGACCGCGCCGTAGGCTATGTCGTCGGGATTGCCGTAGCGTCGCACCGGGTACAACTCGGCTGCAAAGCGGGCACTCGCGCTGACCGGGTCGTGGTGGCGATGGCCCTCGTGGACGATCATCCCGGGACAGATCGCATTGACCCGGATGCCCTGCGGACCGAAGTCGCTGGCCATCTCCTTGGTCATTAGGATCAACCCACCCTTGACGCTCTCGTAGACTAGCGAATTGCGTGCCGCGAGCAGGCCGTGGACCGAAGAGATGTTGATGATACTGCCACCGCCGCGCCGCGCCAGCTCCGGAACGGCATACTTGGCGCCGACGTAGCACGCCTTCAGCCCCACGGCGACGGCGCGATCCCAGTCCGGCTCCTCCAAGGTGACGGCGGTACCCCCCTTACTCCAGATCGCATCGTTGACCAGAATATCGAGGCCACCGAACTGTTCCACCGCCGTCTGCACCATCCGCTCTAAGTCGCTGGCGACGGCGACGTCGGTGTGGATGAACGCGGCGCGGCCCCCGGCCTCGATGATCTCGGCTGCTACCGCTGCGCCCTTGTCGTCCTGAATATCGCCAATCACCACGGCGGCGCCTTCACGGGCAAACATCCGCGCGATACCGCGCCCGATACCCTGCGCTGCTCCCGTGATTGCCGCTACCTTGTTCGCCAGTCGCATCGCCGGTTGCCTCCCGTCGTGTCTCTAATGTGCCGTGCGCCGTATCAAGGGTAGCAGGAACGGCCGGGAGGGAGCACCTACCCCCTATGGTCCCCCCGCTGCGGCAGGGGGACGGTAGTTCCCTCCCCTGGAGCTTGCTCCGGGGGAGGGTTAGGGTGGGGGCCAGGAACGCCGCGCAAGCGCGTCCGGTGAGCCATTAGGTACAGTAGGGCAACACCGCGGTTGATTGCTATAGTGTGAATCTGACGGAGGAAGAGCCATGGCCACCAAACAGATAACGCCGACCGTGGCGCCGGCCGACGAGCCGGTCTTCGACCGCTATATCTGGCATGAGTACCCGCAGCACCTGTTCAGCTTCAACAATATCGCTTCCGGTATCGAGGGGTTCGCCAGCTTCACCGAGGACCACGTGTACTATTACCGCGAGACCGGATTCCTCGCTATCAACGACTTCTTTACCGCGGCTGAAATCGCGAGTGCGCTCGCCGGGCTGATGGACCTCATTGACGGCAAGAATCCCGCTGCGCCTTCGGCTGTCGTGCAGTATGAGGCCAGCACGCGCGACCGGGTGAGCACGAGCAGCGTCGAGGAGCGGCGCGATATGGTCCGCAAGCTCCAGAACTATGTGGACCACGAGCCACGCCTGCGGGCCATCGCCGATCATCCCCGGCTACGGGAGGTGGTCGGCCGGCTACTCGGCACGACCGAGCCGGAGCTGTTCCAGGACCAGGCCTTGCTCAAGCCCCGGGGCATTGGCCGCGAGAAGCCGTGGCACCAGGACCACGCTTTCTTCGACCTCCCCCTCGGCACACCGATTATCGGCTGCTGGATTGCGCTTGATGAAGCGAAGCCGGAAAACGGCTGCATGCACGTGAAGCCCGGCACGCATAAAGAAGGCCCGGTGGTGCATTTCGAGCGCCGCGACTGGCAGATTTGTGACGAGCACCTCGACCTGACGCGGGATGTCATGGTGCCCCTCAAGCCGGGGGGCATCCTCTTCTTCAACGGCTTGACCCACCACGGCACCCCTGCGAACCGCACTGCCGAGCGGCGCCGGGCGCTCCAGTTGCACTATATCCCGGCCGGCACGCCCCGTACTTCCAAAGAAGCACGGATGAGTATTTTCGGTACCGAAGGCAAAGACATCACCTGCTGAGGTCAACCCGTTGTCACCCCACGGCTTGTGATGACGACATCGGCATCGTGAGCAGGTATCAGTCGGAGTTCCGGGGCGTCGTCCAGTACTCCCTCCTGGCCTACAACGTCCATCACTGCGGACGGCTGCAACGAGTCATGGAGTTGTCGCTGGTCAAGACCCTGGCGGCCAAGCACAAGACTACCGCTCGGAAGATGCGATGCTGCTACAAGAGCGTCGCAGGAACTGAGCACGGTCCGCGCGTCTGCTTCCAGGTCTCGACTGACGAAGGCTCCAGCGCCGTCTTCCTTGACACGGCATGGTACACTGATACTGCTCCGCGCACACATCCTTCGGCTTAGGAAACGGGAGCGGTCGTCCCTGCGCGTGCGGGCCTGACGGAGACTACCAGTGAAGCGATTCTTGTGGCTCGGCGCCGGGCCTATCTTAAGCCTGGCTGAGTTGCGTATCCCGCAAACGTTAGGGTGCGGGCGGCGCACTACCGCACTCCGCACCCTGGCGATTACCCTCCTATACGTGGGCCTTTTTAGTCTACTGAGTATCCCGAGTGTGGCTGCCGAAGGCAACGGTCCTATTGACGACGTTGATGATGTACTCAAGGAGGCCGTATCCGAGGACATCAAGGATCTCCAGATTCCCGTAGCTGGCCCCAAGAGTCGCCAGAAGTATCCGCGCTTGGACTCCACCCTCAGCGGCCTGGTCGCAGGCTATGAGCGTGGACTGGCAGCTCCCGAGGATGTCGCGAGCCAAGCGCCAGTCCATGATAATTCTAGCGTCGCGGTGACGATCTACATCAGCGCCAACGTCTCCGCCATCCGGTCCTTCCTCGAAAGCAACGGCGCCGACGTCCGGAACGTGGGCGAAGACTACATCGAAGCCTATGTGCCCGTGACGCTGCTCGGACAACTGTCCGAGCAGTCCGGCGTGATCCGCGTCGAGACCATCTTCGGGCCGAAGCCGGTTGGGCCACTGACGCTCACGCCGGCGCGGCCTCCGCTACAGCCGCTCGCTCAGACGAACACCGACCCCTGCGTGACGGACTTGGGCGCTCTTACCGGGGAAGTCGAGGAGACATACACGGGGAGTTGGAGTAGCTCCTGTACGTCCGACCGCCGTGGGGAACGCCGGGCGCGCTACTACAGTTTTACGCTCAGCCAGAGTTCGTCCGTGACCCTTATCCTGAGGTCTTCCGATGCGGATGCCTACCTCTACCTCCTGTCGGGTGGGCGTGACGGCACGGTAGTCAGGAGTGACAACGATGCTCTCCCCGTCACCTCGAATGCCTTGATAGAGGCCGGCCTTGAGCCAGGCACATACACTGTGGAGGCGACCACTAACGCCCGTGGTGAACGGGGTAGCTTCGAGCTTCTGGCCTTTTCCTCGCCGCTGACTGTGTGTGAGACCTCGCTGGGGACTCTTTCCGCGGGCAGCACCATTAATCGCTCCTCCCAGACGTGGGTTGATACCTGCGATTCCGCCAATCGGACGGGGCGCTATGCCCGCTACTACAGCTTCACGCTCACTCAGCCCATGACCGTGACCATTGATCTTACCACTCCCGATAGTGATAACAATAACAAGCCGGATACAGACACCGTTCTCTACCTGCTGCCGGACGACTGGACGGGCGATTCCATCACGGCTAATGACGACAAGGATGACGATACCACGAACTCCCAGATACGGATTGGCCTTACGCCCGGAGACTACACGGTCGAGGCAACGACCTTTGGCCGCGGTGTCACGGGTGATTTCGCCCTGGCAATAGCTTCCACAACGGTGTCGAGTCCTGTGGAATCGCACGGCGCGACCACCTGGCACCAAGCCGGCCTCAAAGGACAGGATGTCAAGGTCGGCGTAATAGACCTTGGGTTCGATGGCTTTGGCGCCCTCATGGGTACGGAGCTACCGGCAACGGTTCACATGCGCTGCTACACCGACATCGGCGAATTCTCGCCGAATGTTCTGGACTGCGAAGTGGATACCGCGCATGGCACGGCCGTCGCCGAGACGATCATTGACATTGCGCCGGACGTGGCGTTGTACATCGCCAACCCCTTTTCTCGAGCGGACCTGCGCGCCGCCACGGAGTGGATGATCTCGCAGGGCGTGCAGGTCATCAATTACTCGGCTGGCTGGATTTGGGATGGCCCCGGCGATGGTACCTCCCCCAGCTCGATCAGCCCCCTTAACACTGTGGATGCGGCCGTGGCCGGCGGTATCCTCTGGGTCAATGCAGCCGGCAATGAAGCGGAAAATACCTATTTCGAGCAGCCATACAATGACGACAATCGCGCTAACGGGTTAGTCGAATTCCTTAAGGATGATGGAACTCGTGCGGCTTTCAACGTAGTCCGGCTATTCGCGTTCTACCCGCTTCTAGCTCAACTGCGATGGGACGATAGTTGGGGAGGCGCCAGCCACGACCTTGATCTTTATCTGTACGATATCAATGGTAATCTTGTCGCGAGCAGTACAGAGTTTCAGAGCGGAGAACCGGAGCATATTCCGTTCGAGCTATTGTACTACGTCCCACGACGTTCAGGGCTTTATGTCTTGGAAATATCAAACGGGGACATCGCTAATCTAGGCTGGTTTCAGTTACAGGATTTCGTCGGTGTCGCTGATATGGATCCTGTTACGCTGTATGGCAGCATCGGTAACCCGGCAGATAGCGCGAACCAAGGGCTGCTCGCCGCTGGCGCCGCCCCATGGGGAATCAACAGTGAAATCGAGTCGTTTAGCAGCCGCGGCCCAACGACGGACGGCCGCACCAAGCCCGACCTCGTCGGCGCGGATCGCGGCGATACGGTAGCGTATGGGTCGGCTGGCTTCCCTGGGACAAGCCAGGCGTCACCGCACGTCGCCGGCCTGGCCGCCCTGGTCCTTCAGCAGTTCCCGGCCTACACCCCGGTCGAGGTCGCCCGATACCTGAAAGACAATGCGGCGCAGCGTACCGAGCCAAGCCCGGACAACAGGGATCCCAACAACATTTGGGGCCATGGGTTCGCCCGGATCCCGACGGTGCCTCGCACGCCCGGCGGGCCGGCCATTGCTGCCGTGACCCCGGACGACCAGGCCCTCACCGTCACCTGGGTGGCCCCGCCTTACACCGGCCGCAGCACCATCACCGCCTACGACGTCCGCTACCGGGAGACCGGCACCACCGACTGGGCCCGGCAGGACAACGCCTGGCGGACCAGGGGCGGCGCCCTGGAATACACCATCAGCGGACTGACCGCCAACACGGAGTACGACGTGCAGGTGCGCGCGGTCAACTCCAATGGTGATGGCGCGTGGTCCCGCATCACCTTGCACTCGACGCTCACGGCGACGGCGACGGCGACGATCCCGCTGCGCGCCACGACAACCGACACGATAGTGTTGAGCACGACCACGCCGGACACGCTACAGGTCGGTCCGGATGACCAACTGACGTTCGCTCCGACAACCGCGACGGAGGCCGGGTTGACGGTCAAGAAGGCGGCGGCGAAGCTGGAGATCACGACGGACGCTCCGACGACCGTGTCGAAGACGACCGCGACGACCACGCTGGAGTTCGGGCCGGATGATCCGTTGACGATCGCGTTGCCACGGCGGGGTGAAGCGGCCACGCTGACGTTCTTCACGGTGGACGGGACGAACGTGGAGCGCGTGGTGACGCATGCGCTCAAGCAGATACCCTTGCCACCGCCGCCATCGCCGCCATCGCCGCCACCGCAACGGTCAACAACTTCGAGCAGCAGTTCGAGCGAGAAACGCGACCGGACCCCAGCGCCGGTGCCCACTCCCGAGCCGCTGTTCTCCGCCAGCAACAGCACCGCGACGGTCAACGAGCGGAAAGACGGCCCCGGCCAGAGCAGTCTGGTGTTCCAGCGCCACGACCGCCCGGAGGCCTCGTTCGACTTGCCAATCGGCTGGATCAGCCGGGACGGGACGCAGCAAATCCCCCTCGGGTTCGTGCGCGACGAGAGCTTGGGGCAGACGTATACCATTCTCCGGCGGGAGTCCGATGGGCAGATTGTGCGCTGGTGGATTGCGGGGGACAGTCCGTGGGTCTACTCGATTCCCTGGGCCGAGGTGAACAGCCGCTACACCGTGCCGTTGGCTGTGCTCGCGCTTATCCCGTTGGACGACCAATACCCCCAGCCCAACCAGCTAGTGCGGCGCTTCGATGGCGGAGACGGGCGTATCGTGGCTTACGATGCCGGTCTGAAACAGTGGCGGCACATACCGGACTTGGCAACGTTCCAGGCGTTGCGCTTCTACTGGTGCGACGTGACGGCGGCGGATGGCGCGTTCTTCGAGCGAATCACCTTGGGGCCACCCTACCCAGCCAGCAGCACACCCGCCCGCTCCGACTACCCCAGTTGCCGGACGTAGCGTATCGCAGAGTCTCACCCCTCCTCTGGCGATGAGCAGGGCGAGCAACGCTCCTGCGCCATACCTACCCCTGTCAGGAGAGGCCGCGGAGTGCGGCCTGGATCGCTTGCTCCGTGAGCCGTAGCGTGTTCCGGTAGTTGATCCGCATCGCATCTGCCTGTGTGCCGCCGGGCGGCTGGAAATGCGTACCCACCCCGATCACGATGTCGGTGTGATCGCGCGCGAACGTGCGGAACAGACCGGGATAGTCCACGTCCCCAGTGCCGACGGCGCAGTACTCGAACTCGCACGTGGGGCCGTCGAGCGTGCGGAGGTCCTTCAAGTGCAGGCTCGTCAGGTACGGCTTCAGGTTTTGGTACCCGGTCGTGACCGTGTCCAACTCCCCGCAGTTGTACGCATCCCCCGGCCCCCACTTGGCCCGCAGGCGCGGTGAGTTGACCCGCTCGACGATGCGGCGATAGTTGCGGCTGGTGTTGGCGTATTCCCAAGGATGCACGCTGATCGCAACGTGCATGTCCTGGCGTTCCGCAAGCTCGGCGACGATGGTGAAGGCCTTGGCCAGCTTGTCAAGCTCTGCCGGCGGGATGACGCCGCCGCCGGTCACGTACCGTTGGGGCCACGTGGGGCTGACCCGCTGGCCGTTCTGGAACTCGCCCGGCCAGGCAAAGCCGGAGACCAGCACGTTGGGCGCCCCGACGATCTGCGCGAACTCCATTGAGCGGCGCACGAGTTCCAGATCGTGGGTGAACTCCGGGTTCGTCGGTAGCTCGGACAGCGCGATCTCGTCAATATGGATCTGCTTGAAGGGGTTAGGCGCGCTGCCCATGGCGTGCGCTTGCAAGCCGGCGTCGTCCAGCACGCGCCGGCAGTGCGTTGCGTACTGCGCGGTCAGCTGGTCAGGGTGGACAAAGAACTCCGCATAGCGTGCCCCTAGCTCCTGGGACAGGGCCGCCGCTTGCTCGAACGGCAGTCCCGTTTCGTCGAAGAACACTCCCATCTTGAATGCATACGTGCTTGACATCGCTTCCTTCTCTCTGCACTTGATGTACACTGCGGCCGGCTACCGTAAGCCCAGCCGCGCCGCAAAGTGTTCCACAAAGCGGTCGCCATCGAGCTTGAGCGCTACGTGGCAGTTCGGCGGCACCGTTTCCACTCCGACCACGTCTTGGTACCCCTCCCTGGTCTCCAGCCGCTCGCGCCGGCCCTCGGGCGCCGCGACGGTCTGCCCGCGCGTCAACTGGCTGGCGAGTTCTACCGAGACGTGTCGCGGCTCCAACGTAAAGAGGTCCGGCCACAGGGCCGCTGCCACCGCGACGGGATCATGCAGCGGGCTACCGGTGAGTCCCACCGCGAGATCGGCCCGCAGATACCAGTCCAGCACGTCTACCGCGAGCCGCGCGACCGGGTCCGGCGCTGACTGCTCCTGCACCCGCTGGCGCGCGGCCTCCTGCTGGGCCGGCCGCCAGAGCGCCTGGTGAGTCACGTCCAGCCCGATGAGGCGCGGCCGTACACCGATCGCCAGGACCATATGCGCCGCCTCCGGGTCGTTGTAGACGTTGGCTTCCGCCACCGGCGTGACGTTGCCCGGGACCGTCACGGCGCCGCCCATCAGCACGAGCTGCCGCAGGTTGCCGGCAAAGCCGGGGTCCAAGTGGCTGGCCAGTGCGATGTTCGTCCAAGGTCCCGTCGCAATGACGGTGAGCTGCCCTCGGTATTCTGCCGCGAGCCGGCACAGCAGTTGCGCGGCCGGCTCCGCCATCGGCGCTCGCGTCGGCTCCGGCGCGACAACGTCGCCCAGCCCGTGTGGGCCGTGGAAGAAGGTGGCCGTCGTCAGCGGACGGACCAGCGGCGCCGCTGCGCCCGCCGCGACCGGCACGCTCGTCGCGCCGGCGGTGTCGAGCACGTGCCGGGTGTTCCGGAGCACGTCCGGGAGCGCCACGTTGCCGGCGACGGTGGTCACGCCGACGACGTTGAATTCCGGGGAGCGCAGGGCCAGGAGCAGTGCCAGCGCGTCGTCGAGGCCGGTATCAACGTCCAGGACCAGCGGCTGGGGGAGCGCCAAGGCTCACGACTCCTGCTCGTGCAGCCGACGCTCGGCGTCAATCTGCTCATCAAGGGCGGCGAGCGCCTCGTACTCTTCGTTGCATAGCTTGAACGAGCGATCCAGCAGGAGCGCCGCCAGTCGCCGGCTGTGCTCGCCGGGAGCCTGGACCAGGGCAGTGTAGTCGCGCAGGTTATAGCTCTCCGGCAACAGCCCCACAATGCGCTCCACGGCGGTCGCCGTCTCTGCGGCCAGGCGCGTGTCCTGTCCATCTACCGCGTAGCGCAGCTGTCCGGTCAGCCGGGCCAACTCTTCCAGGCGGCCCAGCTCGCTCATCAGCAGAAGCTGCACCGTTTCGGTGTCCGGCTCCGTCGCTGGCTCCACGGCCCACTGATCGGCCGCCGCGCGGTAGAGCTGCTCATAGGCTTGGGTCATCTCATGCACCATGTAGATGAGCCGCTCGACTTCATCGGTGTCTATTGTGCCCCCGTCGAGCACGTCGTCGCCGCGATGCTGGGCAATAGCTCGCAGCTGCTCCAGATTGTCTACCGGCTCGGGGATGGGCGGGAGCGCCGTTGCATTGACGGTCGTCAGCTCGCGCGACGCCCGGCCCGCGAGCGCCTGCGGCACATAGCGGGAGGGATCAATCGCCACCGGCAGGATCACGAGGTAAGTGACGAGGTGCCGGTCCGGATCGGCCCGGTCACGGAAGTAGACGAGCGCATGACCCTTGGGGGCCTCGCGCTCACCGGCATCGAAGATCAGGTTCACGAAACAGCAACCCTCTGTGTTATTCTACCCTTTGGCCGGTCCGCAGGAAACCTGCCCTGAGGCGGTACCGGCCGACCCGCGGCAGCAGTCGTGGCGCTCCCTGGTCCGGGTGTTGTGCCCTCGGGAGGGACATGAGCACTGTGCGGTGAGCATAGTCGAACCTTTAGCCCTGAGGTATGGTGATGAGCTTACGAGAACAGGTCATAGCCGACTTACGTGTGGCGATGCGTGCCCGCAACGAGCACGCGGTGTCGGCAATTCGCATGTTGCGCGCTGCCATTGTCAACTATGAAATCGCGCAGCGCAGCCCGAACGATCCTGAGGGCAAGGCCGTCCCCGACGAGGAGGTGCTCAACGTCGTGCGGAAGGAGATCGGCGCGCACCGCGAGGCGCTCGAATACGCCGAGAAAGCCGGCCGGACCGAGCTGATCGCCAAAGAGCAGGCCATGATCGCGGTGCTCGAACAGTACATGCCGGCCCAGCTCTCCGATGACGATATTCGCAGCACGGTCGAGCAGCTGATCGCCGAGCACGGGCCCGAGTTCCGCAAAGTGATGCCGCAGGCCGCCCGCGCCCTCCGTGGCCGCGCCGATCTCGGCCAGGTCAACAAGCTCGTCCGCGAGCTAACCGGGGGCTAAAGCGGGAAGGGGACAATGATGCGGCCCCCCTGCACTGCCTCGTGACTGGAGGCTCTGGATGAGTCCAGCGCAGCGCAGACGCCGCCAGCGGCCCAAGATTGGGGACGTAATCGAGATCGCGACCCCCAAGGGGTTCGCCTATGCCCAGTTCACCCATGACCACCCGATGCTCGGCGAGGTGCTCCGCATCCTGCCGGGGCTGTATGCCAGCCGGCCGACCGACCTAGCGGCCTTGGTGCAACAGCGCGAACGCTACGTCACCTACTTTGCCTTGCGGGCGATCCTCCGGGGCAATGAAGTCACCCTGATGGGCGGACGCGCAGTGCCGGAAATGGCTATCGTCGGGCCGTTCCCAGTGCCAGCGCGCAACCGTCCCTTTCCACTGTTTCGCTCGCCGATGTTGCCAGACCCGGTCACCGGCGAGATCCCCTTTTGGACGCTCTGGGACGGCTGGGATAGTACGACGGCGCAGCGAGTAGAGCGGCTAACGGAGGAGCAGCGGGACCTGCCGCCGGATGGGCTCCCCAGTTACCCGCTGTTCATCGAGCAGATCGTGAGTGGCTGGCAGCCCCGGGACGATCCGCCGCCGCGGCACGTCCTGTACTTCCTGACGGAGTTGGCGGCCCAGGTCGCGGCCCACCGGCTGCGGTGTCATGAGTGCGGATATCTAAAAGTCGAGGTGCAGCAGGCGCCGCCCGGGAGTCTGCCGCCGGAGCGGCAGTGGCTGGCTACGGCCTACGGTGGCGCACCGCCACCGCCGGCGTGGGTCGCCGCGGTGGAAGCCGAGCTGGCCGCGAAGTCGGAGCACGAGCTGCAGGCCGAGTTGGCGGCGGCCGCGCCGGCCACGCCGGAGGCGGAGCCGGAACCGGAGCCGCCAGCGGACCCGCCTCTGCGTCATTTCCTGCACTTCCCGACGGAGGCGGCAGCGGAACGGGCGGCAACACAGTTGCGGGCAGCGGGCTACGTGGACGTGGTGGTGGAAGCCCCGGAGAGCGAGTACTTCACAGAAGAGACTCCGCCCGGCACCCGGCCGCTAGATCGCAATTGGGACGTGCGTGCCAGCGGGGATGTCCCGCCGCCGGGGGAGCCGTTCGGGGACACGCGGGAGCACCTGGAAGCGCTGGCCGAGGCGTTGGGCGGGGACTATGGCGGCTGGGAAATGGCCGTCCGCGACTGACCATACCCACTGCCTCGCCGCGCCCTCCGTGGCCGCACCGACCTCGGCCAGGTCAACAAGCTCGTCCGCGAGCTAACCGGGGGCTGAAGCGGGAAGGGGACTAGATGGTCAAATGTAGGTGCGCTGAGATACCGTGTCTCGATGGTGTTGTTGCACGGTACAGAACCCTAGATGCTGGTGTGGGTGCTGGGAAATATAGCCTGCACTTAGTTGACCTTGTAGTCGACAGTGACAAGTGGGAGACTCTCTATGTCTGCCCTGAGACCGGGCGGTTCTGGAAATCCCATCACCCTTATCCTTCATCTCACGGCGGCGGGCCGATGGAACTGGTGCCGATATCGCCTGAGACAGCGGCGGCGGAGTTTGGCTGGGCACCGCCTCCAGACAAACGGCTCCAAGCCATCCGTGCAGCGAAGCGGGATGGTCCACGATTCGTCCCCTGACGAACTGTCACCAGCCCGATGAACTCTGGTATTCCCTGAGAGCCAGGGACATCAAGATCGACCGAGAAGCTGTCTAGTGGTGAAATCCCAACTGAGTAGCTAGACCGGCCCTAGGTGCGATCCCAGGGGAAGGCCAATGTCGGCTGATTGGCGTACCGCTGCATCGTGAGCGCCAAGCGCGCGCCGCAGCCCGGCTCCAGACGCACCGAGAACGAGCTATCGTCCACCGGCACGGTCTGCCCATCCAGCGTGACCTGTTCGATCCGGTGCTCGGCATACGCGCCGCCCTGCACCACGACCGTTCTCGCCTCCACTTGGTTGACGTTGACCAACCGGAGCGTCGTCTCGTCGGCCGTCATGCTCTCGACCAACGCCGCCACGTCTTCCGGGATGCCGGCCCGCTGCCGTGCCGGGTCGAAGTAGCGCACCCGGCAGTGCAATGGATGCCCGTGATGCTGCGTTGGCAGGCCACCGAGCATCAGCTGGATCAGCGTTCCCACCATTGCCGGATTGTTCCCGTTCGGATCGTCCGACATGCGGGTGTCCGCGGTCGCGGTGTCCGCGCGCACCCGCGCCATGCGCTCGCGCACCGTCTCCAGGTCGTGCCGCAGCGCCGTCTCCGGATAGTCCGGATTCTGCCCCTCCAAGAAGCCTACCCAGCCCTCTCTGGGGATAAGCAGGCGGTCCAGGTCCGCCGGCTGCATGGACCAGTAGTAGACCTCTAGGGCACCGACACTGAACGGCTCCGGCGTGTAGTCGTACCAGCCGTCGTCGCCGTGCATGTGGGGATACAACCGCTGTCCGCCGACCTCCTTGGCGTTGGCATTGACCGCCTCGATCACGCCGCGCCAGACGTCCACGTACCGCTGGTCACCGGTCAGTAGCAGCGCATTGCCAAATCCATAGGGACAGCGGTGGAAATAGGGGCGATGCGCCAAGGCGCCCGTTTGCGGCACGATGACCGTGAAGCCCCATCCATACACCCCGCCGTACCACTTCCCGTCACAAGCGCCGCCGATGGTGCCATCGAGTCCGACATTGCTGGGGATGATGCCGCCGTTGGCTTGCGTCCGCTCGCACCAAGCATCCACGTACTCCAGCAGCCAATTTCGGTACTTCTCTTCGCCGGTGTGGGCATAGGCGTTGAAGGCCAGCACGGTCGTCGCCAGGTTGGTCGGGTTGTCGCCAACCACGTCGTTGTAATCCTTGAAGTGCGCGATCATCTCCTCGTAGTTGCGCTCGCCGTGGAGCGGCCGAAACCGGCCCTCGACCTCAATCGGATCGCCGGCCCAGTCGAGACCGGTCGTCTTGCGGAGCAGCGGCCCCCGGCTGCCGTTGAACATGCTGCGGATGAGCTTGTGCTCCGGGTCGTAGTTCTTGGCCAGCGGGTCCTCGTCCATATAGAAGCCGGCAAAGCGTCTGGTCCGGTCAAGCAGTGCGCGGTCGTAGGGATCGGATAGGCCCTGCAGAAAGAAAGCCGTGAATCCCTCGCCGTTGTGCATCCAATCGAAATGCGTCGGGAACTCTCTGAAGTACATCCCCTCCCGTGCCAGCGGCACCTCTACCGTCTTGGCTTCCGTATATTGGCACAGGTGGCCTTCCCAGCCCCGCTTGTACAGATCCAGGACGGTATCCGGCGCGCCGAGGGCGTGCAACTCCGGCCAGTTCGCGATGTTTTCCGCGGCGTCATCGGGGCCGTCGTTACCACCCCAGCGCGGCACGCAGAGCAGGTAGCCGCGCTCGTCGAAGTAGTGCTCGTAGAAGGCCGTGACCGCCTCCGCGGCGGCGTGGAGTAGCTCGCGTTCCAGCAGCGCCCAGGCTGGCGGCGACGTGGGAGTAGCAACAGTGATCATATCCGGGTTTCCTTCTTTACGTAGTCGTCCCGGCCACGGCGGCTGCCGCCCGTGCGTCGTCAGTTCTGGCGAGCGGCGCGCTCGAACAGCGCCTCCCGCAGTCCGTCGAGCACGCCTTCCAGCCGCGCCTGACGTTGCTCTAGGCGGGCCATCCGTTCGTCCAGCCGCGTAAAGCGGTTATCCATCTGCAAAAAGCGGTTGTCAATCTGTGCAAATCTGCTGTCAACCTGGTTAAAGCGTGCCTCTTGCCGTTCTTCCAGTTGAGCGAAGCGGTCGTCCACCTGGGAAAATCGCGTTTCTTGTCGCTCTTCCTGTTGAGAGAAGCGGCTATCTACTTGCTCGAAGCGCTTATCGGTGCGTTGCGCCATGGCCACCAAGATAGCCAGGATTGCTACCCCCACGCCTAAGATCGTCACCCCCATGGCGAGGATCGCCACTAACTCCGGGGTCATCGCTCCCTCCGTGCCCGCGCGCTCATTGCGGCCGCGGTCCTACATGCAGCAGTCCCGGCTGCTCGCCTTGGCGTCAAGTCTACCGCACCGGCAGCACGCCCGCAGCGTGGCGTAGGGGCACCTCTCGTGGGCGCCGGTAGTACGATTCCTGGTAGAATGAGGTGGTCTCGTCACCGAGGCGAGACACCTCATCACCCAGGGTAGCTCAGTTGGTTTAGAGCGGCGGTCTGTAAAACCGTTGGTCGCTGGTTCGAGTCCAGCCCCTGGGACCACTCCCCCACCAAGTGAACCGACCCCTCGCTCCCGGATTGCGCTGCAGGCGAGAAAGCCACACCTCCTGCCCCGCCCTCCCAGCCGCTACACTGCATTCTTGAATCATCTGCCGTAACGGGGTGGTCCGAGCGGCACACCGGCCGCAGCGCAAGCCTTGGCAAGGGAGGGATGAGCAATGAGCCTGGTCAAAAAGCTGTTGGCAGTCTTCCTCGGTGTGGTGGCACTCGTGGTGGCAGTGCATTTCATGTTCAGCTCGTTCTACCGGGAGCTGGTAGACACCGGCGCGATATGGGATGTCTTGAACTGGCTGATGGCGGTCGCATTGGTGACTGCGCTGATTGTCAGCTTCCTGCACAAGCGCACACTCGACCGGCGCGGCGCGGCTGGGGCCGTCACTCGTGAATACGTGGAAGTCAATCTGATTTTCTACGTGACCGTCGTATTGGTCCTCTGGTTCTTCTGGAATTGGTCAAACGACCTGGTCTCGGTGGAGCCGCAGGGACAAACTCAACGGAACATCTGGGTGTGGATTGATCCGCTGTTCGTACCGGTCGCTGCCGCTACCGCCCTGCGCCTCTGGCGTTCAACCTCCCGCGACTAAGGCGCCGCGAACACACGGGAGGTACCCATGAATGGTGGACGCTTGCCGTGCGACCATGTGATCTTCCTGATCCATCCGTGTCTCTACGAGCAGCAGGACGACGAGACGGTGCGCCAGGGCAACTGGCGGCTCTACGTCGAGCGAGAGCGACAGGTCAAGCGCCGCTGGCTCGCGGCCCTAGCCGCCCGGCCACCCGCCACGCTGTACGTCCAGCTCGGCGGCCCCACGTACCTGCTCGACATCGCGCGCGGCCATCTCGGCGCGCCCTACGTCTGCTTCCCGCAGGCGGAAAACACCGGAGACCTCCACAAGCTCTATGTGGCCTTGGCGGACTGTGTGCGCGAGCACATCGGCGTCCACAAGCTCCGGTTCGATCCCCACGCCGTGACCTCCGAGGTGTGGGGCGAATCGTTCGAGGGCTGCGTTCCGGGGTACGGCGGCGCGTTCGCGCAATATCTCGGCCTCAAGCACCCGCCACGACTGCGCTTCGAGATGACCGTCTACGACTCGCGGTTTCTACACGGCGCCCAACCGCCGGAGACCATTGCCCTACCGGGCAGCGACGTGCAAGCGTGGCTCTTCGCCTGTCACGATACGACCGCCGCCGCGATGTTCCTGTCGCCTCGGACGGCGCAGTGGATTGACCAGCGGCGCATCCACCTGGAGCTACATACGCAGTCGCTCCAAGTCTGCACCAAGTCCGGGCACACCGTTTGGCCCGCCAAGCCCTGGCAGAAGGGCGACCCGGCGCAGGTCTGCGCCTACAGCATGACGCTGGCAGACTGCAACTGGTATTGGGTGCGCGCGGTCGGCATGGACTACGACGATTTCCGGGCCGTCATCGCTGCGGCTACCGTCGAGGACACGCCCGGCGCGGTAACGACACCGGCGGATAGCTCATAGCTGACAATTGACAGCGAACGCTAGTGATTGTGGCCGTGGGCGTGCTGGTGGTGCGTACCGGCAGTGTGCATCCGCGCGTGGAGGCTCTGATGGGCCTGCTCGAAGACGCCCCGCACGCGCTGGTGCGTTTGGGGGTCGGCCGGGATGGAGAGCGTGTCCACCCAGGTCATGCCTCCCTCCAGCAAGGTCAGCATGTACGTTGCCGAGCTAGGATTGTAAAGCTCGGCGCCGTCTACGACGATGTAGACCGGTGAGGCGTGCGCGGCGACTCCCCGGGTGGAGAGTGCCCACCCCGACTGATTGCTCGTGCAGCGCGCCGCAATCCAGCCACTCCCCGCTATCGGTACCTGCGCCCGCATTGTCGTGCTGAGTGCGCCAGGCTGCGGCTGTGCGGTCGCCACGACCTGACCGTTGACGACGATCTCAATGGTCGCCAGCGGCGCCAGCGACTCGGCGACCACCTCTACTGCCAGCGTGCCACCGCCCTCGGGTAGGTCAATAACGTCGCCCGGCCGCCGGCCTTCTACCCGCAGGTCGAGCAGCGGGCCGGTCGAGGCAAAGGTACGCCCCGCCTTGATCGCCTCGCCCCAGGCATCGAACGTGAACGGCGCATCACCCAGATAGGCATAGGTCCGGATAGACCCCATGACCATTGCGGCGGACATCTTGTCGGTGCCGCCGACGCAGGGCACCCGATAGCCGCAGTTGAGGAACTTGTACCACTCGGTGACATTCACGCCGTCGAATGCCGGCGTGAAGTTCGTCATCTCCAGCGCATCGGTCTTGCCCAGAATGACATCGGCGACGACCTCCGAATAGGGATTCGGAAAGTGCGGCGTCACGACGACTCCGCCGCGCTCGTGGTTGGCGTCGGCCCAGCCGCCCAGACTGTCCCATGTCGGATCGCCCAGATAGCTCTCGCCGGGGCCGCTCGCGGTCATCGGATAGACCGGATCACCCTGCGTCCCCAACATGCTGATATGGCCGAGAAGATGCTGGCGGTTCTCCGTACCCACCCAGACAATCGTCTCCTTGTCGCTGACCTTGGACATGTCGCCCGTAATATCCCCAACGTTGGTGAACAGATCACCCCACTGCGACGCCAGGAGGTTGACCAGGTTCAGCCCCTCGGCTTGTCCCTGCAGCCAGGCCGTGGTCGGCGAGAGGAAGTGGACGTGCGTGTCGGCGGTCATCCAGCCGCGACCCCGCCAGTCGAGCGGGCGTTCGAGGCTCAGGGACAATTCGCGCTGTCCCGGCTTGATCGTCACCTTTTGACGGATCGGCCGGTACTCGAATCCCTTGCTCAACTCGACGTACACGTCGCCGACAGGTAGCTCGCCCTGGAACGTGCCGTCTACGTAGGCGTATTCCGTATCGCCGATCTTGAGATCGTTCCCGTAATCCTGGAACCAATACTCATTCACCTCGTGGCGGTGGCCGTAGGGCGGGAAATAGCGTCCGTCCGGGGCGCGGAAGTGGACGCGAACCGGCGTGGGCTGGCCCGTCGCGGCGTCACGCACCACGGTATGCACCCAGGTCTTGTCCGGGGTGAGCAACTCGACGCGCACGGAGCCGTCGGTGGACTGGCTTGCGCCGCCCTCATACGCCGGGCGCAGCGGCACATCTTTATCGCCGACGGTCAAGGTGGCATCCGCGCTGGCGGTCATGTCCACGATCAACTGCCGAGGATCAGGCTCGCTGTCGGCGCCGGACGGCCCACCCATGGGGTCACTGGGCGGACCGGTCGGCTCGGCCAGCGGATCACCCGTCCAAGCGGCCGGATCGAACGGCCGCACCTGATAGCGCCGTGCCAAGATGCCCAGGTCCACGGCCAGCGCCACGTCATCGGCGGCGGTGCCGTTGGCCGCGAGCGTGATGCGAAAGCTCTCCAGCCGCTTGCGCTTCAACGGGTGCTCCTGGCCGTGATACAGAGTGATGCCGGCGATGGCCACCACCGCGTCGCCGGCCGCCTCCAAGCGCACGCCGCGCAGCTCGGCCTCCGGTCGCGGGTTGGGCAGCGCGTAGACCCAGTACTGGCCGCTGCCCTGGCTGGCCGACATCTGGGCGCGTCCCCAAGCCTCGCCAGGGTGCGTGGCGCGGAAGTCAATGTAGTCGTCCTGGCCGTCTGGCCGCGCGGCAAAGGCCTTTTGCCCCCGCACCGTCCCCGAATCGTTGATCTCGAAACGCACCCGTATCTCGCGGCTCTCCTCGCTGCCATCGGTGTAAGCGAGCACGTAGTTGGCGACTTGGGCGCCCGGCTGCGTCAGATTGCCGCCGCGGTATTCCTCCGGCTGCGAGCCGGCAGCAGGATCGTAGGTGTCGTCACAGAAGTGCAGGAAGACGACGTGACTGGCCTGCGTCCCGGCCGGGAGCTCAACCAGTACGTTGTCGGGGTGGCTCCTGCCCAGCAGCAGCCAGCGCGGTGGGTCCTCCCCCGCCGCCCCCGCCGCCGCGGGCGTGAAGGGGATACCCCAGCACGTCATCGGCTCGATGGGCAGCCCCGCCAACGACTCGGCCACCGCCGGATGCCAATGCGGCGCGCTGGCCTGCGTCCCGCCGTTGACATGACGTTGCAGATCAACTGGTGTGTTCAGAGCCATCGGGCACTCCTTTCGCCGGCCGCTCGCGTTCGTGACGGCGAGACCACTATAGCGCGGCAACGGCCGGCCGTGCCTCGACTGGAGGTGATGCGGCAAGCGAGGTGTTACACTGTATGGTTCAACCAGTACCGCGAGAGGAGATCAGTCAGATGTCAGCTGCGACCGGAGCCGCCCCTGCTACCGCCACACTCCGATGGCGGCGTACCAATACGTGCGGGAGCCTCCGTGACACTGACGCCAATCGTAGCGTGGTGCTCAACGGCTGGGTGCATCGCCGGCGCGATCACGGCGGGCTGATTTTCATTGACCTACGTGACCGCTACGGCCTCACTCAAGTCGTGTGCAACCCGGAGACGTCGCCGGAGGCGCATCAGGTCGTCGCGGACGCCCGGCCGGAATACGTGCTGGCCGTCGAGGGCACCGTCGCGCTGCGCCCGGAGGGTACGGAAAACCCCAACCTGGACACCGGCGCTATTGAAGTGCTGGCCAGCGCCGTCGAGGTGCTCAGTGCAGCGCAGACGCCACCGTTTTATCTGCACGAAGAAGGGAGCGTGGACGAGTCGTTGCGGCTGCGCTACCGCTACCTCGATCTGCGCCGCCCGCGTATGCGCGATAACCTGGTGCTGCGCCATCGCATCGTCAAGCACATGCGCGACTTCCTCGACGCCCGCAACTTCCTCGACATTGAGACGCCCATCGTCACCGCCGCGACGCCGGAAGGTGCGCGCGACTACCTCGTGCCGAGCCGCCTGTACCCAGGCCAGTTCTATGCGCTGCCGCAGTCGCCGCAGCAGTTCAAGCAGCTGCTGATGGTGTCCGGCTTGGATCGCTATTACCAGATTGCCCGCTGCTTCCGGGACGAGGACCAGCGGGCCGACCGGCAGCCGGAGTTCACGCAGCTTGACCTGGAGATGTCCTTTGTGCAGCGCGAAGACGTGATGGGGCTTATCGAGGCGCTGTATATCGAGCTGTGCGAGCAGCACTCCGAGATGCGCTTGCTATCCAGTCCCTTCCGCCGGTTGACCCACGCCGAGGCGCTGGAGCGGTACGGCAGCGACCGGCCGGACCTACGCTTCGAGCTTCCCTTGACGAATATCTCGGAGCTTGCCGGCGCGACCGAGGTGCAGGTGTTCCGCACGGTTCTGGCCAACGGCGGCGTGGTCAAGGCGCTGCGTGTGCCCGGTTGTGGCGACTACACCCGCCGCCGGCTCGACGAGCTGGTTGACCTCGCCAAGCAGTTCGGCGCCAAGGGACTGGTGTGGCTCGTCGTCGGCGAGCAGGACGTGCGCGCTTCTATCCGCCGCTACCTGCGCGACGGCGAGGTCGCCGCGCTACTCCAGGCCACGGAAGCGGTGCCCGGCGACCTCATCCTCGCCGTCGCGGATCAGCCGAGCGTGGCGAACGAGGTGCTTGCCCGGCTGCGGGACGAGTTCGGTGCGCGGCTGGGCCTGGCGGACCCGAATGTGCTCGCGTTTAGCTGGATCGTGGACTTCCCGCTCTTGGAGTGGGAGGAAGATGCCGGCCACTGGACGTTCTCGCACAACCCGTTCTGCTCACCGCGCCCCGGCGAGGCGCAGTGGCTGGACACTGACCCCGGACGCGCCATCTCCAACCAGTACGATCTCGTGCTGAACGGTCACGAGATCGGCGGGGGGAGCATCCGCATCCACCAACGCGCGCTCCAAGAGCGGGTCTTCGAGCTGATGGGCTATAGCGCGGAACAGATCGAGCGTCAGTTTGGGCACATGCTCACGGCGTTCGAGTACGGCGTGCCGCCACATGGCGGCATCGCAATGGGTATAGACCGGTTTATCGCCGTGCTCGCCGGTGAGGACTCCATCCGCGAGGTGATTGCGTTCCCCAAGAACCAGGCCGCTGCCGACCTGCTCATGCAAGCGCCCGGCCCGGTATCACAGGGGCAGCTCGACGAGGCCCACATTGCCGTCCACTTACCGGCGGACGAAGAGCAGCCGTGATCTGGCGGCCTACGAGTCGCCAGTAGCCGGTGCCGGTGGTCAGGCGATCGTCATTCCGGCGGAATCCGGAATCCAGGGTAGCTGTGAAGAGATGGACGCGCCGCTCGACGGTATCTCTGGTAGCGCGTGTGTAGTGGTCCAGTCTTTCGTATTGCCAACGGAGACGTCGGTTAGGATCGTATGGTTTCGCGCTCCGACTTGGCTGGTGAATCTTTTGCTGCCTGCTACGCTTGTAGATACACCTTATCTCATTGTGGAGGATTGCTCACATGTCGTCATCAGCCGCTCGACTCCTTGCACTGGTGGTCGCGCTCGGTCTGGCCACCGCCGCCCTCGTTGGCGGCACTGGTCGGGCGGCGGCCGCGGCGGACTGCCAGTTCGTGCTGGGTTTCCAGGCGCTGCATGCCATGATCCCCGACACGGTGGGCGCCTGCCTGGAAAATGAGCAGCATAATCCGATCACGGGCGTCACGCACCAGCAGACGACGAATGGTCTACTCGTCTGGCAGAAAGCCAGCAACCATACGGCTTTCACCGATGGCTACCGCACGTGGATCAGCGGCCCACTCGGTCTGCAGCAGCGCCTCAATACCGAGCGGTTCGACTGGGAGCGCGACCTCGCGGCCGCGTCCGTAGTCCCGGATGATCCTGCGGCGTTCACCCAGGCTTACGTGGCGCAGGCCATCGCCATGTACGATGAGCAGGGGCGCGAGGCGACCTTCGAATACTACAGCAGCCCGGAAAGCGCAGTGGGCCGCTGGTACCTCTTCATCGTTGACCTGGCCGTAGACGAGCTTATCCTGCATCCGAACTCGTCGCTCCTGGGGGCGAAGTCGGCGACGCGGCGCGATTCGCGCGGCTACGCCTACGGCGTGGAGATGCTGAAGGCGACGGAGGCCGGCCTCTGGGTGAGCTATTACTACCGCACCTACGATGGTGAGACGGCCGTGGAGGCGGGCCAGAAGCACACCTGGCTGGTGCGCCACGACGGGCTGCTCTTCGCCTCGGGCTGGTACGAGAACGTAGTCCCGCTGCCCAACAAGCAGGACGATCCGGCAGGCTACACGCAGTGGTTTGTGCAGGACGCCGTGGACGTCTACGATGTGGGCGGGCTTGACGCGCTGCTGAAACGGTACAACGACCCCGAGAGCGTGGATGGCGACTGGTACATCTACGTGCTCGACCTGGAGGGCACGATCATCGCGCACCCGACCATCCCGGAGCTGCGGGGACAGAGCGTGCTCGGACCGGTCGGTGTTGATATCACGGGCGCGCGCTTCGGCCCTGATCTCCTGCAGGTCACCGAGGAAGGCAGCTGGATTACGTACTACTTCCGCAACCCCAACGGCGCCAGTTGTGAGTTGAAGCACTCCTGGGCCGTCCGCCGCCGCGAGGTCATCATCGCCTCCGGCTGGTACGAGGACGCCGTTCCGCAGCCGCCGCTGCCCTCGAAGTGCGAGCTTGCCGCGTACACGGTGGCGACGGTGGAGCAGGCCGTGGCGCGCTACCGCACGGAGGGCCGCGCGGCGTCCATCGCCTACCACAGCTCGATGGAGAGCGTGGATGGGCGCTGGTACGTCTTCATCCTCGAGGTGGCGACCGGCACCGTACTCGCGCACCCGGCCAACGTCTACGTCGGCCAGGACCTGACGGTCGGATCCGAGGCCTACGACGACGCCGGCTACTACTACGCCGGCGACCTCATCAAAGCGACGCCTGAGGGGATATTCGTCCGCGATGTACTGGGCGTGCCCACGAGAGATGAGCAGAACCCCTTCCACACGATTGAAGAAGTGAAGCACTACTACGCCGTGCTGGAGGATGGTCTCATCTTCGTTAGCGGCTGGTATACGCCGGCCCCGACAAAGGAGGACCCGGCGGAGTACGCGCGGTTGCTGGTGGGGCGTGCCCTCACGCGCTACGACGACACCGGACGCGAGGCCATGCTTGCCCACTACAACGACCCCGCCAGCGCCGACGGCCCGTGGTACGTCTTCATCATCGAAGAGCGAGACGACGGCCGGCTCTACTCGGTCGCGCACCCCACCCGCCCCGAGTTAGTGGGCACGACGCGCGAGCGCATTGACGCCAGCGGCTTCAACTACGGCGAGGCCTTCGCCGCTGTCACGGAAGAGGCCGGGGGAGAGTGGGTGAGCTACCTCTTCACGCACCCCGAAACGCGCGAGGATGCGCCCAAGCACAGCTGGATCGTGCGGCGCGACAATCTGCTCTTCGGCGCCGGCTGGTATGAAGGGATCAAGTAGCGCCTCGCGACCGTGGCGCTCGCTCCCGCAATCACGACGACGGCGATGTCGTGGACGACGTGTGTGCAGCATCCCGTAGCGCGCCCTTCTCCGGCACCTTGATCGCGTAGCCCTCTTTCGAGGCAAAGACCGACGGGAGCTTTTCGGTGGTCGTCGTGCTGCACTTTGGGCAGATGGCCGGGTCCGCCGACTGACTCATCGGCCGCATCAACTCGAACTCTTGCTTGCAGTTACCGCACCAATACTCGTAAATCGCCATAATACCTCCTCGCCCGGTAGCTCCATTAAGAGCTACTGGGCAGCATTCTACCGTTGATTGGCCCCGACCTGGTAGCGCCGGCACGTCCCGCAACGCGCTGGCTGACCGCTGACCGCTAATGGCTAACCGCCGATAGCTCACTGCTACCGATACTCTTCGCGCGGTGGACTGAAGATGTCCATGCAGCACAGCGGCCCGGCCAGTTGGCGCACGCTGTGCGGCACGCCACCGGGGATCATGTAGTAGTCGCCCGTCCGCAGCACCTGCGTTTCGCCTCCCACCGTGAACTCGGCCTCGCCCGACACGACGAACCCGGCCTGCTCATGGGGATGGCTGTGCTCCGGCACCATGCCCTCGGGCCCGAAATCAACGCGCGAGAACATGATCTTCTCGCCCGACACGATGGTCAGCGTCACGCCTGGAAAGACCTCTTTCGCCGGCGCTGCGTCCCAATCTATGAATCCTTGCTGGTCAACGCTGGTCATGCCTCCGCCCCTTCACCTTTCGGTTGGCTCGTATGCTGTGACAGTCTAGCAGGACACCTACCCGGACTCGCCGAAGACCGCACGGCGCAGCGTGTCGTTCAACCGCGTCTGCCAACCCGGCCCGCTGGCGCGGAAATGCGCCGCGAGGTCCGCATCAAGGCGGATAGAGATATGCTCTTTGGTCGGCGCTTTCTGCTTGCCGCGCGTGCGCCGCCAGCGCTCCACAATGTGTGGAACGACTTCACTCGCGGGACGCGCGCGCTTGAACCACTCGTCATCCAGTTCAGGAGCATCGGGATCAGCGGCGATGCCGGCTTTGATCACTGCGTCTTCTTCCGGTGTTGGGCTGATATGGGTTGGCTTAAGTTTGGGCATAGCGTCGCTCCTCCTGTTTGCTGGCCTTGCGTAGGCTGATGATACGGATGTTGCTCCCACGCTCGGTGAAGACTACATAGTGGAGTCGGTCTCCGATGTAGCCGGTAGCGGTGAAGCGCAGCTCATTGTTACGATAGCTTGGTTCAACAACGGCGGTGGCCCATTCGAAACCTTCGATAGCCGTGAAGTCAAGGCGATGCTTGGACCGGTTGGAGTGCCGCTTGGCCTCGTCCCACTCGTACATCCTGACCTAATTGTATACACAATACAGGATTGCAGGAGCCGTGTCTGGCACTTTCCGGCCGGGTTAGGCGCAGTACGGATCGAGCGCCGCGAGAAAGTTCAGGTAGACCTGCTGCTGCTCCCACACGATCCGCTCGGCTCCCAACGCCCACCACTCGCGGGGCGTGAAGTAGGCGGACACCTCGGCCTCCGGTCCCCAGTGCCCGTACCATTGCAACCAGTGCAGGTTGTCCGACTGGAGTAACCAGAGCGCCAGGTCAACGAGCCGCTCGTTCTCCGTCAGCCGCGCCTTGTTATACGCGGCCAGCATCAGTTGGAAGAGCGCCTGTTGCGCCTTGTTACCCAGAAAGAACTCCCAGTTGCCATCACCAGCCCAGGTGGTTGCGAAGTGGGGCAACGGCAGGTGATGCGACCGGTCCCGAAACCGGGCGACGACCTCCGACGGCGGGAGGCACCGGACGTGGTGCTCGTCGAGCGCCTGCGGGAGCGCCGCCAAGAACTCGAAAATGCCGCTATCGCGCGTATGGTGCGCGCCAAAGGTCTCGAAGTCCCAAGAGACACACACGAAGTCGCCGCCGGCTTGGGCGACCCATGCGGCCCACGTCGGCGCCCGCAGTGGGAACTGATCCCAGGCGTGGTTGGAAAAGCGGTAGCCGACGTCGTCGCTCAAGTCGCGGTGGCGGGTCAGTAGATGCGGCCCGGCGTCGCCTCCGCCATGATACAGGTGCGTGGGCTGCCGCCATCCGAGCACCCATTCTCGCCCGTCGAGGAACGCAGCCTCGTAGCCGGCAGCGCCCAATGTCGTGTAAATGGCATCCGACATCAGCATCTCGGTGGTATCGGCAACACGCGGACGTGCCCCCAACAGGGACTCCACGTAAGCATCGCCCCAGCACATGCGCTGTTGGAAGTGCGGCAGGTCAATCAGCGGCAAGAAGCTGTGGTACGGCTCGACCGCCACCAGCTCGCACTGCGGATGGGCGGCCAGTTGTCGTAGCCGGTCGAGCAGGCGCTCGTCCCAGGCTTCGGCTTGTTTCAGGAACGACACCGAGACGCCGAGACCAAGCGCCATCCCAGCGTCGAGCAGGCGGCGCCACAGCTGCATCGCCGGGTGATAGCAGTAGGTTGCTACCTCCTGGAAGTAGAAGCGGTTGGCTGTTTCGTCGAAGAGTGCCGCTTCGATGGCCGCCGGCGTGGCGCCCGGCCCAATGCCCTCGGCCGGCAGCTTTATCCGCCGCGGCTGGTGACAAAGTGCGTAGATGGTCAGATATTGAGCCACCGCTACGCTCCGTAACCTCCGCGACCACCGAAGACCGCCTGCTGCGACGCAGCCAGGTAGTTGAGCCTGCTGACCAAGTTGCCAATGACATGGTCCCACGTGAAGAGCACCGCCGTCTTCCGGGCCTCGGTCCGTATGTTCGTGAGCAGGTCCGGCTGCATTTGCAATGTGGTCACGTACCCGACGATCTCCTCCGGGTCGTCGGTCTCGGCGACTAGGCAGTTCTCGAACGGGATGGCGTAGTCCTCGCCGGTACCGCCCAGCACGACAATACCCCCAGCGCCCATGACCTCCAGACCGACAATCCCAAACGGCTCGTGGCCGCTATTGGCCAGTACCACGTCGGCGGCGCGGTAGCAGACGCGCTTGAAGTCATCGCTGATGAACGAGCGCAGGTTGATGATGTCGGCGTCCGCTGCCGCGGCGATACCGTCGCACAGCGTCTCGAACTCCTGGTCCGGCGCCACTACGTCATGCACGGCCAGCCCTTGGCTGTAGGCGTGATGGATGACCTCGCCGCCGTGTGGCTCCATCCCCCCGCGCATGAGCAGCTTGACGCGCTGTCCCTGCTGCTTCAGGCGCACGACCGCGTCTACGGCCATCAACCAGCGCTTGCTGGGATCGAAGCGCCCGATCTTGAAGAGGAAGGGGCTGTCCCCCACGGCGGCCCGAAGCGCCTCGACCTGCTTGGAGGCGGGTGGAGCGAGAAAACTCTCCGGAATGCCGTTGGGGATCACGAGCGGATTGAGACCTATCTTCCACAGGACGTGCTTCATGTAGCGGCTCACGGTCGTCAGCGTGGCCACGTAGCCCAGGCGTCCCCAGTTGATGTGGCCGAATGAGAAGTCGTTGTTCGCGTTCCATAGGAGCAGGGCGCGGTCGCGGAGACCGAAATAGGCGAGCAGGTCGCTGAGATGGCACAGCGCGTCCGCCGTTTGCCAGTCCTCGGCGAGCACCACTAGCAGCCGGTTGGCCGCCGCGGCAGGACGGGCGATCTCGTCGAGCACAAAATAAGGGACTGAGCCGCTGTAGTCGGCAACCTTGGACGCCTCGCCATCGTAGACGCCACCAGGATGGTATTGACTGAGCCATTGTCCCCAGCGCCGCAGGGTCAGGCGGTCGTGAACGCGCTGCTCGACCGACGGGAGCGCCGGATCACCGATGAAGACGAGGGTAGTGCGGTAGCCGGCCTCGGCGAGGGCCTGCGATAGCTCAGTCACGCGCACGCCGAGGCCGCCCGCCTGCGAGTACGGTTGGTCGGGTCCTTCGAACGAGAGGATGACGAACTCGGCCGTAGCGGGAGTGATCCCGCGTTGGCCGACGTGCGTTGGCGGTGACGCTGGCATACTCGCTGCGTCCTATCAACCGGGGATGCGATGTACACAGTGTAGCACCGACTGTCCCTACCCCCGGCGCGGCCTCCCGTATGCAGGGTAGAATGCAGCCGTGTCGCGTCGCCTCGCCGCTCATCCCGCTAGCACCGAGCACCCCGGCGCTCCCGCTGAGTCCGACGGCGTTTCCTTTCTTGGGCCGGCGGTCATTCTCACGGGCGCCTTCATCGCCAGCCGCTTGGTCGGTCTGGCGCGTGACATCGCCATTGGTGCCCAGTTCGGTACCTCGCTCGACAACGACCTCTACGTGGCGGCCTTTCGGCTCCCCGATACCATCTTCAGCCTCTTGGCGGGTGGTGCGCTCGGCTCCGCGCTGATCCCGGTCTTCGCGCGCACGTTGGCCCGGGACCAGCGCGCGGCGCTCTGGCGCCTGGCCTCGGCCGTCGGCTCGCTCATTGTGCTGGCCTGCGGCCTGGCAGCGCTGGCGCTGGTGGTGTTTGCCCCGTGGCTGGTAGTCGTCGTTTTCCCCGGTTTCACCGGTGCAGCGGCCGAACGGCTGGTCGTCCTCGTGCGTATCCTGGCGCTCTCGCCGGTCCTGTTCGCCTTAGGGGAGGTCACGCGGCGCGCGCTGAATACGCTCGATCACTTTCTCGCGCCGGCGCTCGGCTTGGTGCTGTACAACGCGGCCATCCTCACGGCGGCGCTGACGGTGGCACGCGGCGAGGCCGGGGTGACAGGTCTGGCGGTCGGCGCCGTTTGCGGCGCTGGGCTGTACGTGCTCATTCAGGTGCCCACGCTCATTAGCCGCGGCGTGCGCTACACACCGCGGCTAGGGCTGCGCGATACCGCCGTGCGCGAAATCGCACGGCTGATGGGACCGCGTTTGATCGGGCAGGGGGTCGTACACCTCAACGTGCTGCTGACCGCGAGCATCGCCTCGGTGCTGCCCGAGGGACGACTGGCTGCGTTGAACTATGCGTGGCTCGTGATGATGCTGCCCCTCGGTGTATTCGGGATGAGCGTTGGCGATGCCATCTTCCCGACTTTTGCCAAACTGGCGGCGCAAGGACGCTCCCAGGCGCTGGCATGGACCAGTAGCCGGATGCTGGGCCTCGTACTCTTCCTGACAGTGCCGTCCGCCGTCCTGCTCGCCATTGCCGGCCGCCCGTTCGTCGCCGCGCTGCTCGAACGCAATGCCTTCACTGCCGAGTCCACCACCATCACCGTTGCTGCCCTCTCCTGGTACGCCCTCGGTCTACCGGCGCACGCGGCGCTCGAAATCCTGACCCGCAGCTTCTTCGCGCTCTATGACACCCGTACTCCGGTGGTCGCGGGAGCGCTCGCGATGGTGAGCTACGTGGCACTAGCCCTGCTCCTCGTCGGCCGGCTGGAGCACGTGGCGCTGGCAATGGCGCTCTCCGCCGTGACGACGGTCGAGGCCGTGGTGTTGTTCGTCCTGCTCCGGCGCCGCTTGCCCAGCCTGGCGCGGACCGATCTGCCGGCGTCGCTCCTCCGCACGGCGCTCGCTGCCGCCGTGCTGGGGAGCGTATTCGTGCTCGTGGCCGTTCTGGGCTGGCTCGATCCGCCGCCGGTCACGACGCCCTTGGCGACGCTCGCGCGCCGCGTGGGGCACGCCCTAGCACTCGCCGGGCTGGGGGTGCTCGTCTACGGCTTGGTCGCGTGGTTGCTGGGCGCACCGGAGTTGGTCCAGCTTCGGGCACGGTTGCCGGGCGGACGTGACAGCGCCGCATAATCCGATTAGAGTAGGTGGCGCATTTCTGGTAGCGTCCGATGAACATTCTCGTCACCGGTGGCGCCGGCTACGTCGGCAGCGTCATCGTCGAAGAGCTAACGAACGCTGGCCACCGGGTCACCGTCCTCGACAACCTCAGCAACGGCCACCGCGCGGCGGTCACGCCGGCGGCCCGCCTCGTCGTCGCCGACTTGGCTGATCGGGCCGCTCTCACGCCGCTGCTGCGCGAGCAGCGCATCGAAGCGGTCGTCCACATGGCGGGGTCCATCCTCGTGCCGGAGTCCATGCGTCAGCCCGACCGGTACTACCGCAACAACGTCATCAATGGCTTGCATCTGGTCGAGGCCATGCTCGAAACCGACGTGCGCCTGCTCGTCTTCTCCTCGACCGCCGGTGTCTACGGCGAACCGGCCGGCTCGCCGCTGACGGAGAATCAGCCGCTCGCGCCGGTGAACCTCTATGGCGAGACCAAGGCGACGTTCGAGCGCGCCCTCGGCTGGTTTGCCCGCACCCGCGACCTGCGCTCGATCTCGCTGCGCTATTTCAACGCCGCCGGCGCCAGCGCGCGGCTCGGCGAGGCCCACAACCCCGAGACGCATCTCATCCCCCTCGTGCTACAGGTCCCCCTGGGACAAAGGCCGGCCGTACAGGTGTTCGGCACCGACTATCCCACGCCGGACGGCACCGCCGTTCGTGACTATATCCACGTGGTTGACCTGGCCCAAGCGCATGTCCTGGCATTGCAAGCGCTCGCGGCGGGGCGCTCGGTCGCGGCTGCTTACAATGTCGGCACCGGGACCGGCGCATCGGTCCGCGAGGTGGTGGCAGCGGTCAGAAGCGTCACGGGCCATCCCCTCCCGGTCGTCGAGCAGCCGGCCCGGCCCGGCGATCCGGCCGTGCTCGTGGCCGACTCCGCTCGCCTGACGGCCGACCTCGGCTGGCGACCGCGCTATGCGTCCCTCGAAGCGATTGTGGCGAGCGCGTGGGCATGGCATCGCCGCCACCCCCACGGCTACGCGGAGTAGCCATCAGCCGGAGACGTCTGTCGGCTACGGATGGCGCGTAGCGCCAAAGATATGTACGTGTTGTACTTGCTTCACTGATAGAAATATGCTAAATTTTCTTGACGGTGCGCTGCGTGGAGCGGCGACTGGCTGGCATGGGAGAGGCAAATGGTGACACTGGCCCACGACGAGCATCCGCAGCTGCCCGTGAACGGCGAGCAGCGCGAGTCCATCTGGAGTGTTGGGAAGGGCGTCAAGCACTTCTACTTCGCGCTCTTCATCCTGCAATTCAGTGCGGGCACAATATGGGCCATTGCACGGGGTGTAGAATCGTTAGTAGTACTCTGGCAGGTCTTGGCGTCCCTCGCAATCACCGCGGCGGCTGTGTCTCTCGTGGTGACGGAGACAGGGAGGTATCTGATGGTCTTGGCAGCAGCGTTCGAGGAATGGCGCGAGAAGCGCCGGCAGGAGCAGATCGCCCGAGCGATAGCGGAAGGGCGGCGTGGAGCCGATGCCGAGTGGGAAGCGTGGCTCCAACGACGGATGCAGGCTGAACAGCGCGGCGAGCCTTTCGAGGAGCCGCCGCCATCGGCACGCCGCCGCGCCGCCGCGTCCACTGTGCAGCAATGATGGTCCTGTCGGCCGGAGAGTGAGGTCAGCCACTCACCTCCACTCAGAGCAATCAGTAGGGTAGTTGCTCACTTTGGCCGGCGTAGAGACGCCGGTAGCTCTCCAACCGACGCCCGTCAATCGCCCCGGACTCGACGGCTGCTGCGATGGCGCAGCCGACTTCGCCCGTGTGGGCGCAATTGGCGAACTTGCAAGTGCCGAGCAGCGGTCGGAACTCTCGGAAGCACCACTCCACCTCTTCCGGGCTGACCTCCCACAGACTGAGTTGGCGCAGACCCGGCGTATCGGCCACGAAGCCCCCACTCTCCAGCGGAATCAGGCGGGCGTGGCGCGTTGTGTGCTTCCCCTTGCCGGTCGCCTCGCTCACCGCGCCGACCCGCAGGGCCAGCTCCGGCTGGAGCGCATTGAGCAGGGTGGACTTGCCCACTCCCGAGGCGCCGACAAACGCCGATACGTGGTCGCGGAGCTGCTCGCGGAGCACGTCAATCCCCTGGCCGCTCGTGGCGCTCGTGCGTACTACGGGGTAGCCAATATCCTCGAACACCTGTAGCTCGGCGTCGAGGGCCGGGGAGAGACCGAGGTCGAGCTTGTTGACGCAGACGAGCGCGGCCAGCTCGGCGGCTTCGGCGGCGGCCAGGAAGCGATCAATCAACCCCACCCGCGGCTCCGGCTGGCGGACCGAGATGACTACGATGAGCTGGTCGAGATTGGCGATGATCGTCTGCCCCGCCGTGTGGCCGCCGCGGTCGTGGCCGAGCACCGCCTGTCTGGTGAACTCCCTGGTGCGCGGCAGGATTTCCTCGATGGTGCCGATCGGCTCGGTGCCGCTTTGCGCGGCGGTGGGCGGGGCAATACGCACCCGGTCCCCGGCCACCACCGGCTCGACGATCTCCTGTTTGCGTACCGCCTGCACCCGCTTGCGCCGGCCCCGGCTCTCCGGGTAGACGAGATTCTTGCGTAGCCGCTCGCGTAGCACGCAGCGGACGATCCCGTGCGCGGTCTGCACGTCGTAGAAGCCGCCACTGACCCACAGCACCGTCCCCGACCATGTAGTGGAAGACGCTGCCCCAGGGACGTCGTCGTATACGGCGGTGCGAGCGGTTATTGCCATGCGTTCTCCGGGTGTGGTCACCGCAGCTACTCCTGACGATTGAACGCCCAGATCGCGGCGCTCATCAGCACCATCCCCAGCAGCGCCATAACCAGGAGGTCTTCGCCGGCGCTCATCGTGTGGTCGAAGAGCGTGACGCCCAGCGCGATCCCCTCGCGGCCGGGGGCTGCCGTCGCTGCTGCCAACTCATCACCGAGAAAAATCTGGCGAATCGCATCCACTCCGTAGGTCAAGGGGTTGATTTTGGAGATCACCTGGAGCCAGTCGGGCGCACTGCTAATCGGGAAGAACACCCCGGCTAGGAAGATCAGGGGGAAGATCAGCGCCTGGATCACTACCTGGAATCCTTGCTGGGAACGCATCCGCGAGGCCACCAAGATGCCCAAGCTGGAGAGACAGAGCGAGACGATAGCTACAGTGGGGATCAGCTTGAGCAGCAGCAGCGGGGTCACGGTCAGGCCCATAAACGGCGCGAGCGCCAGCAACACGATGGTTTGGCCCAAGGCCACTATCGAACCACCGATAGCCTTGCCCAGGACCACCCCGGTCCGGCTGAGGGGCGCAACCAGCACCTCCTTGAGGAAGCCGAACTCGCGGTCCCAGACGATGGAGACTCCTGCGAAGAGGGAGTTCGTGAGCACCGACATGGCAATGATGCCGGGGTACATGAACATCATGAAGTCCACGCCGGGCGTGAGTGTCCCGATGATGTTGCTGAAGCCGGCACCGAAGATCAGCAGGAACATCAGCGGGAAGGCAAACGACGAGACCATGCGCGGCCGATCCTGCGTGAAGCGCAGCAACTCACGGTAGGCGACGACCCACAGCCCGCGGTACACCCCGACCACGATCAGCGCCCTCCCCACCGCCGCGCGACCGTCTCGATCATCTGCTGTCGGGTGCTCGGCTCATCATTGCGAATAGTGTGGCCGGTGAGCTTGAGGAATACGTCGTCCAGCGTCGGCCGCCGCAGCCCAATGGACACGATCCGTTGGCTGAAGCTGCGGAGCAGATCGGGCAGAAACTCGTCGCCGTGGGGTACGGCGAACTGCACGGTACCGTCCTCGATCTGCGGTTTGACCTGGTACTGCTCGTGCAACTCCCGCTCGGCCGCTGCATTGTCCTCCGTCTTGAGCGTGATGAGGTCACCACCGACGGCGTCCTTCAGCCGGTTGGGGGTGTCGAGCGCCACGATCTCGCCGTTGTCAATAATCCCGATGCGCTCGCAGTGCTCCGCCTCGTCCATGTAGTGGGTAGTGAGGAAGATAGTCAGTTGTTCTCGCTCGCGCAGGTCGAGAATGTAGTCCCAGATACGACGGCGTGTTTGGGGATCGAGGCCCAGCGTTGGTTCGTCGAGGAACAGCACGTCGGGATGATGCAGCAGCCCCCGCGCCAGCTCCAGCCGCCGCCGCATCCCCCCGGAGTAGGTACGGATTTTCTGCTTGCGCTTGTCCCACAACTCCACGAGCGTCAACAGCTCGTACATCCGCTCTTCGCGGTCCGCGCGTGGCACACCATAGGCATACGCATGAAAGAGCAGGTTTTGCTCCGCGGTGAGGTAATCGTCGAGCGTCGGCTCCTGGAAGACGAGACCAATCGAGCGTCGCACCTCGCTACGCTGGGTGTGTACGTCGTAGCCGTTGACGGTCGCCGCGCCGGCGGTCGGCTTGGTGAGTGTGCAGAGCACATTGATCGTCGTCGTCTTCCCGGCCCCGTTCGGACCGAGAAACCCGAAGATCTCACCTTTGGGCACGGCAAACGTGATCCCGTTGACGGCGATGTAGTCGCCATAGTGTTTGACCAGATCGGTCACCGTGATGCTATCCATCGCGCTCGCTCGTAGTCCTACCTCACTATGATACCTGTGAAGCACTGGTGGCTAGTGGCCAGTGGCCGGTGGTCAGCGAAGAGAACCTTCCGTCTGTCGTCCCTATGTGCGCGCGAGTCCATGTCCCTGCCACTTTGCAGGGAGACGGTCTATTCCCTCTCCTGGAGCTTGCTCCGGGGGAGGGCTAGGGAGGGGGCAAGCGGCCAGAAGCTACGGACGGCTCAATAACTCCCCTTCCATCGCAGGGAAGGGGCCGGGGGTTAGGTCAAAAAACCACAGGAGGCCGCTGGAACGCTACGACATGCGTTCCTGGTGCATCTGGCTGAGGCGGCGGCGGTAGGGCCAGGCAATGGGGGGCCAGCGGAGCACGAGGAGATTGGTGCTAAAGCTCTCCCAAGCCCACGTCCCAATGTCCTTCACCGAAAGGCCCAGACTCCCGTCAGGATTGGTGAAGCCGACCAATATCGCGTAGGCGACGAGCATTTCTTCACCGTAGGTCTTGTCCGCGCCGGCTTCCAGGTCCGCGGCAAGCTGCGCGATGATGGACCTCCGTCGCAGATCATCTATCTCTTTGTTATAGCGCTGAAGCAGCGCCAATACACTACTCTCGTGGTATTGCCAGAGGTTCTCGGCGTGTTCTCGTGTCGCGGAGGCAGCCATGCCTAGTCTCCTTTGGATCAATGACGGGGCGGCTCAACGTATACGACCTACGCTGCCGGCGATCTTCTCTCGGCTTCTCTCGAATGGAGAGTATACACCTTGCGCTGGCGGGTCACGCCTCGACGGCCAGCTTATAGAAGGTCGCGGCGTTGCGGCCGAACACGTTGGCGTGCTCTTCGTCGCTCAACGGCCCGACGGTCGTGTGTGCAGCGTCCCAGACCTGCCGATAGGTGCCGGCCAGCAGACACACCGGCCAGTCGCTGCCGAACATCAGGCGGTCGTAGCCGAACTGCTCCACCACCACTTCACCATAGGGGCGCAGGTCGGCGGGCGTCCACGCCTCCCAATCGGCCTCGGTAATCATGCCCGACACCTTGCAGTAGATGTGCGGGATGGCGGCGACCCGCTCTATGTCGCGTGCCCACTCGTCAATCGTGCCGTGGGCGATCTCCGGCTTGGCGATGTGGTCTACCACCAGCGGGAGGTTTGGTAGCCGATCCACCACCCGCGGCACGTACTTCAGGTGCGGAGGACGCAGCAGCAGGTCGTAGGGAATGTCGCGCTTGGCCAGCTCGCGCAGGCCCCGTAGCACGTCATCGCGGACAATCCACGCCTCGTCCGGCTCGTCGTGGACTTGGTGCCGCACACCCTTGAACTTGGGATGGCCGAGCAGGTGGTCGAGCACCCGCGGCAAGTTGGGGTCGAGCAAGTCCACCCAGCCGACGACGCCGGCGATAAAGTCGTACTCTGTAGCCAGCTCCAGAAACCAGGTCGTGTCCTCCAAGGAGCTGCGTGCTTGCACGAGTACCGTCTTATCTATCCCCAGCTCCGCCAGGGTCGGTGCCAGGTCGGGCGGCATGAACGTCTTGGCAATGGGCGCTACCTCCGGCCCCATCCACGGGTACTCGAAGCGCCCGATGTCCCAAAAGTGCTGGTGCGAGTCAACCACCACGTCTGCCATCACTGGCCTCCTACAGCCCTTTCGTTCTCAGCGATAAGTCGGTCTACTTCCTCAAGGTTGGCGCCATAGAATGCAAGCGCCTCATCAATGTCAATGACTTCCGTGCTACGGTTTCCAACCATGTCCTCAAGTCACCTGCCGGGTGAGTGCCAAGAAACTGCTCATTTGATGATAGGTGACTGTGCGCTACCTAACAAGCACGGCGTCCGCCGCACTCCCCCCTCCACGTGTGGAGAGGGGGCCGGGGGGTGAGATGTGCCTGCTTGAAACCTGCCCTCCTTATTGACTCGCGCCCCCGGACGGGCTACAGTGAGCCTATGAACGACCGGCCAGACGAGTTACCGCTCTTCCTGCTCGAGTCCGTCGTGCTCTTCCCACACACGGCCGTGCCTCTCCGCGTTTTCGAGCCGCGTTACAAGCAGATGGTCTCGCGCTGTCTGGCCATGCCCACGCCGGCCTTTGGCGTGGTACTCATCAAAGGTGGCCCGGAGGTCGAATCGGCCGCCTCCGTCCAGACCGTCACCGCGGTGCCCCACAGCGTCGGCACCCTCGGTCGCATCGTCGAAGTGGATCAGCGTGACGATGGGACGATCCACCTGGTTGTGCTGGGAGATGCGCGTTTCCGAATCGAGGAGGTGGTGCAGCCGGGGCCATACCTGGTCGCGCGCGTGACCTATCTCGATGATCGGCCGGGCGCTGATACTGAGGTGTTGAGCGAGCTGTTGGAAACCGCTCGCACGCTCGGCCAGCGCTACCTGCGGCTGCTCGCATCGGCCCTGTCACGCGATGACGATGACGGCAGCCAACTGCTGGAGCGGGTCTGGAAGCGAGCGCCCACGGACCCCAGCGCCTTCTCGTTCTTCCTCGGGGCGCTCATCCAGACGGTACACAGCGACCGGCAGCGGCTGCTCCGTACCGAGACGACGGCGGATCGACTCCAGGGTGCAGTGGCCCTGCTGCGCCGCGAGAATGAGATTTTGCGTACCTCACTGCGCTATCGAGAGGACCCCTCCAAGCCCCGGCTCAACTGAGCAGCCTCTCCGTCATTGCGGCTTGCGCCGCACCCGCCGTAGGGTCGTCCGGGCCAACCGATGCCACTCGGCCGTCAGTTGCTGGACAACCTGGCGCCTCTGTCGCGCCCGGGTAGCTACTGGTACCTACCACCCCCTAACAGAGAGGGAGCCGGGGATTAGGTCCAACCTCGCTACTGGCCAAGCACCGTAGCGAGGGCGGCGCGAGTGGCGGAGGCGGCGGGAGCGTCGGCGCCGGCGAGATCGGCGCGGAGGCGGTCGAGGTCCGCGGCCTCGTCCACGTCGTACCACTCGGCAACGCGATGGACGCGCAGGTCGGCCGCCGCGCACCGCTGCAACGTGTCGGCTAGTACCTCGCTCGTGCTCCAGACCATGTTGCGAAACAGGTCGGGATAGAGCGCACGCGCCGCCAGCAGATAGTACCCGCCGTCCTCACTCGGCCCGATGGACACATCGCTGCCGGCGGCGAGCGCAGCATAGGCTGCAGCGAGCGCCGCCGGCGGCAACGTGGGGTTGTCACTACCAAGCACTCCGACGGCGGTACATCCTGAGGCAAAGCCGAGCCGAAAGGCCGACTCCAGGGCAGCACCAAGACCGTGACCGGACTGGACGGCCACCGTCGCCCGGTCGCCGACGAGGCGCTCCAAGGCCAACCGCTCGCCGTCGTCCCGGCAGATGATCCGCGCCTCCAGCCCGGCCTGGCGGACAATCTGCACCGAATCCAACAGGAAGGCCGCGGCCAGGTGCGCCGCTGCCGCCGGAGTGAGCGGGGGACACAAGCGCGTCTTGCTGCTCCCGGCACGCGGGGCTTTCGCCACCACGTAGACGGCGCTCCGCCCCGGCATCAGGCGCGCTCCGTGTCCCCGGCGGCGTTGGCGACGGGGATGGCTACCGGCCGCCAGCGGGCATAGCGCAAGGCGCAGGTGCAGAGCTTCCAGGCCGCGCCGACCGTGCCGCGCACCGTGCCCGATACCTTCGATTGGCCGGCCAGTCGCGGGCGGTACCCAACGGGCACTTCGACAATCCGCATGCCGGCACGCACGGCCTTGACCACGAACTCGGTCGTCCAGCCGTAGGTCATCTCGGACATCGCCAGGCGCCGCAGACAGTCCATGCGGATCGCCTTGAAGGACGGGAGGTCGCGCAGCCGTCGCCGCAGCAGCAGACTGAGCATGGTCAGCACCAGCCAGTTACCAAACCGCGCATGGAGGCGCTGGGCCTCCGGGTGCCGGGCGAGGTCGCGCGGGCCAAGCACGACCTCGGCGTGCCCGGTCAGGAGGGGAGCAAGCAGGCGCGGTAGCTCGGCGGGCGGATCGGCATAGTCGCCATCAAGAAAGACGACGATCTCCGCCCCGGCTTGCTCCGCCGCGAGGACACCCGCCCAACAGGCCGCGCCATACCCGGGCTGCGCTTGGGGCAAGGCTGCGGCGCCCAGACCGGTAGCGATCTCATCCGTGCCGTCGGTACTGTCGCCGGTGACGACAAAGACACGATCCACCGCGTCGGGCGGCACTTCGGAGAGCACGGCGCCGATAGACTCGGCTTCATTCCAGGCGGGGATCACCAGGGCAATACGAGGCGGTGGCACGCACCTACTATTCACCCCCACCCCCGCTAGTCGTTCGTAGTGCCGCTGAGCCAGCGCACAATGTCACCACGGCTGACCACCCCGGCCAGCAGACCGTCACGCACCACCGGCATACGCTTGATGCGCCGGCGCGTCATCTCCGCCGCAACCTCGGCGATAGGCACGTCGGCTGCGATGGTGTACGCCGGCGTGGTCATGATGTCCGCGACGGTTTGCCCCTGGCGGCTAATCACGTCCGCTTCACTGACCACGCCGACAACCGCGCCGGCGTCGTCAACGACGGGCAGGCCCGTGATGCCATGAAAGCTCAGGATCGAGGCGACTTGGGCCACGTCTTCAGCCGGCTGCGTGGTGACGACCGGGGTACTCATAATGTCGCTGGCCACACCGGGACGTCCCGGCGCGGTGGCCGGCGCCGCTGGCGCTCCTTCCGGCTGCTCCAAGTAGGCGGCGTCGCCAACGGTGGACAGGCCGGCGTCGGCGCCCTCGTGCCGGCGATAGTGCAACGTCGCCGGCTCGTCGTCGAAGAACGCTCCGGAGGCATCACGATGGATTTCGAAGATGAGCACCCGCTCGTTCTCCAGCCGTAGCGCGCCCCGCAGGACGGTGGCATCCATCACGACCAGGTCGTCGGGCGTGCCACCCTCGACGACCGTCGTGATTTCGCCACCACGGACGGCAAGCAGCACAACCTCATCGGCCTCTTCGGCAGCGGCCCCCTCCTGGTTAGGGTTGGCCTCGCCCACAAACGCCTCTTGGATGTTCAAGCGCTTCATACTGGCGCCTCCTCACCATGCACGTCATGCGGACCGCGCTGACCATTGGTGGCTGGCGGTCAGTCTAGCAAATGGAGGGACGCCAGTGGAGGTGGGCAGCCAAGGGACGAGAGCGGGGCCGGGAGGGTGTCCACCCGAGGTAGACACCTCTCCCGGATTGATCCTACCCCTTCTCGATGGGCAAGCTCTGGTTGTTGCTCCAGTCCTGCCAGGAGCCGTCGTAGTTTCGCACCCTCGGGTAACCCAGCAGCTTCAGGACGTAGTACGAGTGGGCGCCACGCACGGCAGACTGGCAGTAGGTGATGATCTCTTTATCCGGGGTGATGCCGGCCGCCTCGTACAGCTGCTTCAGATCGGCCAGCGCCTTGAAGACGGGGGTCTCATCGCCGGTCACGCTGTTCACCCAGTCAATGTTGATGGCTCCCGGCACGCGGCCACCTCGCCCAGCGCCACGACGCACGTCCTCGCCGGTGTATTCGGCCGGGGTGCGAGCGTCGCAAAGCGCCACACTGTCCCCATCCATGTTGGCCAGGATGTAGTCCTTGTCGGCAACTTTGGTCGGATCGGGCGTGGCGCTGAAGGTCGCCGCCTCGAAGCGAGGTGCTTGTCGTGTTACGGCTCGATTCTCGGCCGTCCACTTGGGGTAGCCGCCGTTGAGGATCGAGAGGCGGGAATGACCGTAGTAATCCAAGACCCAGAAGAGTCGCGCGGCGATCACGGAACGATTGTCGTCGTAAATGACGACGTGGTGATCGTCGCCGATGCCGGCGGCACCGACGATCTCGGCGACCTCCCCAGCCGGGCGCGCATCGCTGACAAACTCGTTGACCTTGTGGTCCAGCGCCCCGGTCGTGAGGTTGATCGCCCCCGGCAGGTGGTCTTCCTGGTATTTGTCCGGGCTACGCACATCCACAATCCGCAGGTTGTCGTCTTCCAAGTGGTCGGCAAGCCAGTCGGTTTCGACGAGCAGATTGACCATTGAACCATCGGCGCCACCCGTGGTGGCCTCTTCTTCTCCGCAGGCGGCCAGCAGCAACGTCGCGGTCAACGCGGCACCAGCACCGAGCAGGCCACGCCGAGATAGCTGTAGCTCCATAGTGTTACTCTCCTTTTCCGGTTTCTGTGTTTGGCCAGGTCGGCTCACGTGTCGTCCGACCGCGACAGGGTAATCTCCCACTCCGCGCCTCCTAGCTCGCGGACGTCAGCGGTAAAGCCGAGCTTCTGGGCCTGCCAGGGCACCGTCGTCAGCGCAGGAGGATGGTCGGTCAGCAACTCAAGCACCTCACCGACGGCCGCGCCTTCCATGGCCTCTTTGGCCCGCAACATCGGGTACGGACAGATTTCACCGCGCACGTCGAGCGTCGTCCGTTGCTGGGTAACTCGGTCCATAATCTGCACCTCCCTTGTGTACGCAATCAGCCGATCCGGCGGATAGCTTTGACCCCGGCCCAGGCACCACCGAGCAAGCCCAGACCGAAGACCCAGCCACTCAAGCTCAGGCTGGGAATACTGGCGAAAAAGGCCCCCAGGGTGCAGCCAATGCCCAAGCCGGCGCCATAGCCCATCAGGACTCCTCCGCCGAGGGCCTGTGCGTACCGCCGGCCTTGGCGTGGTGCCCTGATCTTGAACTCACCGGCCAGCAGTGCCGCCACGAACGAGCCAATGACCAGGCCGAGCACCATATACAACTCTTTCGTGGCAAACGCACCGGCAACCACGGCCATGCAGGGGCCGAGATCGGCGCCGGCAAGCTCGACGTGCCAGCCGCCGAGCGCCTCGAACAGTCCGTGCGACCAGCGGCCTAGCTCTCCGGTCACACCGACCGGGCGCTCGTAGAGGTACGACACCATGCCGATGACCCCGAGGGCAACGCCGCCACCGACGGCCGGCCAGCCCGTCACAAACACGCGCCGCAAGACACCGGCCCAGTGCTCACGCACGCTCGTCGGCGGTAGCTCCGGGCCGGCGGGGAAGGTGGGCATGAGCATGTCGGCACGTTGCTCCCACCAGACGAGTAGCGCATAGACACCCAGTAATCCCAGCAGGGTCAGGACGACGGCCCCTGTCCACCCTAGCGTGTGGGGCAACCACACCATTGGCTGCCAGGCAATCAATACCTCGTACCACCAGTTCCAGGTCAGCATCATGACGATGAGGCCGCCTAGCATCCCGAGGAGGGCCACTACGGAGGCGAGGTAGCCCTCACCAATCCGATACAGATTGCCCGACATGCAGCCGCCGGCAATCACCATGCCGAATCCGAACATCAGGCCGGCGATGAGCGTGGTGGGGCCAACGGGGCTAATGCCGGCAAAGGCTGGGAAGTGCTCCGGGGTCAGGCGGGGAACATAGTTGTACATGACGAACGCGAACCCCAGCGTGGCAACCCCCAACCCGGCCAGGACACCGCGCAGCATCCGGCCATCGCCCAGGAGGAAGAGATCGCGGAAGGCCGCGGTGAAGCAGAAGCGGCTGCGCTGGAGCACGAAGCCAAAGGCGAGGCCTACGATCCAGTAGATCGCCGCCGCGGCCCACAGCCGGCCCAGTACCAGCGCAAAACCCAGCGCCACTGCGGCGGCAATCGCGCCGGCGATGGTGTGGCGAGGCAACCGCGACTGTGCCGCAGTGGTCGGTGCAGCTACCGAAGTCGTCGCTACCATGAAGTCAATGCTCTACTCGTACTGCGGCAACAGCCGTCCGCCATGCCGCCGTGGAGCATAGCCCAGACTGCTACCGGACGCAGCAAAAGATAAATCCAGTATTCCTCACAAGTTACTAAACAATTCGAGAGGTGTCAAGATCGCCGATGAGGAAAACGGCACTCCCCGCTCCGCTGGGAGACGGTAGTTGCTGCGCGAGACGTCGGCAAGCGGCTGTCAGTCCCACTTGAGCAGGCGGGTGGCGACGAGGAGCGCACCGACCGTCCAGCCGGCAAGCACCAGGAGGTCCAACTGCATGTCGAGCAGGCCGCCACCGCTCATCATCACCGTGCGTAACGCATGGTTGAGGTAGGTGAGCGGCAAAGCCTGGATTAACGGCTGGAGGAATGCGGGCGCACCGTCGGTAGGGAAGTACGAACCGCCGAGGAACATCATCGGGAACGAGACGAGCATAGTCACGCCGGCGGCGCTGTCGGCGTCACGGGGCATACTGCCCAGGAGATAGCCGACGGCAAGCATACAGAGCGTGCCGACGATCACCACGAACGCCAGCAGCCCATAGCTCCCTTGCACCGTCACTCGGAACACGAGAAAGGCGGTCAACAGCATCACAACGGCCTGGCCCAGGGAGAATAGGAAATGCGCTGCCGCTTGGGTCGCCAGCAGCTCGATGGGGCGCAGGCCCGTGACGGCGAGGCGCCGGAGCACCCCTTTCTGGCGCCATTCGACCAGGCGGGTACCCACAAAGAGATTCGCCCACATGATGACCATGCCCAGTAATCCCGGCGTCATGAAGTCAATAATGCGTCGAGTCTCCGCCTCCACCGCGGATTCTTCGAGCTTGACCGGATCGGGACCGCTGGCCTGCAAGCTGCGGTTCAGGCCGGCAACGATGTTCTGAATCGCCGAGCGGGCGACAGCGGCGGTCACGGGGTTGCTCTTGTCGTAGAACACCTGCATGGTGGCATCTCGCGCCGCCAGGCGCTCCTGAAAGCCGGCGCCGATCACCAGCACCGCCCGGCGTTCGCCGGCCGCCAGCGCCTCCAGCTCGGCGTCGCGCTCACCCTCCGTGATGTCCAGCGCCTCCACGGTTTTCAAGCTCTCGATCATCTGGACAGAGGCCGCCTGGCGATCCTCGTCAACGATCCCCAACCGCAGCAGGTCGGTACCGCCCGAGCCAAAGAGCGCGCCAAAGAGCAACATGGAGATCAGGCCGATCCCCAGGCTAGTGACGAGGGTGATGCGATTCCGCAAAAGCATCCGCGTCTGAATGATCGTGAGCACTGTGAGGCTTCGGAGCATCGCGTTTTCCTCCGGGGACAGCACCATGCGGCGGTCTGATCCGGCTGCGGCCGGCCCTAGTCGCGGAGCCGATGGCCGGTGAGCGACAGGAACACGTCCTCCAGCGTGGGCGTGCGTACTTGCAGGGTGTTGAGCGGGAGGCCTAGCTCCGTGAGCAGCTGCAGGAGCGCCACCAGCGTCCCGTTGAGGTCCACGGAACGCAGCACGACCGTTTGCTCTAGGCGCTCTTGTTTAAGAACGCCGCTGAGTCCGTTCAGCACGTCGGCAGGCAGCTCATCACCCAGACTGCACTCAATCGAGCCTTCCTCGGTGAGCTGGCCAATCAGCTCGCGCGGGGTGTCCAAGGCCACGATCTTGCCGCGGTCCATGATGGCGATGCGGTCACAGAGCGTTTCGGCCTCTTCCATGTAGTGAGTCGTCAGTACGACGGTCTTGCCGTCCTGCCGAATCTCACTGATAAGCTCCCATACCGACCGCCGCGCCTGGGGATCAAGACCGGTCGTCGGCTCATCGAGGAAGAGCACCTTGGGATCGTTGACGAGGGCCAGGGCGAGTGAAAGGCGCTGCTGCTGCCCGCCGGAAAGGTCGGTGGCATAGGTGCGCCGCCGCTCGCCGAGGCCGAGCCGTTCGAGCAGACCGTCGCGGGTGAGCGAACCGGGGTAGAGGGAGGCAAACAAATCCAAGGCCTCGCCCGCGCGCAGCAGGTCCGGCAAGGTCGAGGCTTGCAGCTGTACGCCGATACGCTGTTGCACCGCGCGCCGCTGCCGCCGCACGTCCAAGCCGTCAACGGTAACGGTCCCGGCATCGGCTTGGCGGAGGCCCTCGATGATCTCCAGGGTCGTCGTCTTGCCAGCACCATTCGGGCCGAGAATGCCGAAGATCTCGCCGGCGCGCACTGCGAAGCTCACGTTTTCTACGGCGAGAACGTCTCCGTAGAGCTTGGCAAGTCCTTTCACCTGGACAATGGAATCGGTCATCGCCGCTGCTCACCCTTCATCGCGTACACCCCACCCATCAAGTTCTACGACCAATGTGACCTTGCGAGTGTTTCGCGTGCCGGCCTCAGGCCACGAACGAGTGACCCTGAGAGCGTGTCGGCAAGAGCTACTCGGCCAATTACCAGGCGGCGGGACATGCGTCACCCATCCACCCGGCCCCGTGCGTCTTCCGACGCAGCACCGCGGGGACGGGCACTGGCGGGGTAACGTTGAGGGAGAAAGCGGGAGGAGGTGTAGAGCTCTATTCCTCGCAGCCGCGCTGGACCGCAGTCGCCACGGTCTCCATGGACCGGACGATGCCGTTATCCAGCAGATACGCTTCGACTTCCTCGCCGCTCACGTCGGGGAGGATTTCCTCGCCGATCTGGAGCGAGGGCTGGAGATACTGCCCGGTCAAGCGGACCATCTCCGCGTAGTTGTAGGGGTCGTTCACGATGTCCTTGTCTTCGTAGTCCAGATCGTACTTCCCCAGCACGGCCCGGACACCCTGGCTCCAACCACACACCGGCTTCATATAGGCGACGATCTTCGGCTGATCCGCTGCCATCGCAGCACTCCTTCTCTTGGACACGAAACGGACGGTTCCACGACCGCCGATTACCTACGTGACTCTAGCACACCTGCCGCTCGGTGAGGTAGTCCGGCCCCCCTATGGTCCCCCCGCTCCGGCAGGGGGACGGTTAGGAGGGGTATGATGCCTTAGCCCGGCTCGCGGACGAACGAGAGCGCCGCTGCCAGCGCCGCCTGCGGCGTCGAAAAGGAGCCGATATTGCGGTAGTCACCGTCGCTCTGGTGTCCGACCACCGTGTACTCGACCTCGCTCAACTGGGATACTTCCGCCGCTTGCCCTGGTTGCGCGCCCTCGGTGCGGATGTCATGTCCCAGGGTCACGTAGTCACCCGTGCGCGCAATCCGGCAACGCACCTCCAGGGCGCGTGCTGCCGCTGCAAGGGCCGTTTCTTCCGGCATGGCGCTCTCCCTCTGCGATGGAGGAAGGATACACGATCAACTCCCTATGGCCCCCCGCGCGGCGGGGGGCCAGCACTTTCCTCCCCTGGTGCTTGCTCCGGGGGAGGGCTAGGGAGGGGGCCAGGAGAGGATCCTATGTGCAGAGGCATACCTGCCCCCAATCAAGAGGAGGCAAGGGAGAGACACAACGAGCGAGAGGGTATCAGCGGACGGTGTGCATCGGCATGATGACGTGGAGATAGTCGGATAAGCCGCCGCCCCGGACAACGCCCGGGCTTAACGGACCGGTGATCTCGATGACCACTTCGTCAATATCCTTCTGTTCGTCCGTGTCGGGGTCAATCGTACCGCCGGCGAGGGCGTTGGCAAACTCATTCAGATACTCGGCGTTGAAGGCGAGGTGGGTGCTCTCGCCCTCGATACTGGCATCTAGCTCGTCGTGACTTTCGCCAAGGTCCTGGGCCTGCGCCTCAATCTTCAACTGTCCTGGGGTCACGCCCTCCCCATTCTCGCCGGCCTCGACCTCTAGGCGCACGACGTTCGCGCTTTCCGCCGCAAAGAGCGTAACCCGCCCCATCGCAGCGGCGAAGTCTTCACGGGGGACAACCACCTTGGTCGCCCAGCTCTTCGGGATAAAGTTCCGCACGTTCGGGAACTGTCCCTCGATCAGGCGTGAGACCAGGTACACATCCCCAGCGCGGAACAACACCTGACTGCGGTTGGGCGTCACCGTCATTTCGACCTTGGCATCATCGTCATCGCCGAGAACACGTCCCAACTCTTCCAAAGCCCGCGCCGGGACAATGACCTTCACCGGCTCGGTGATCTCCTGCTCCAGGGTCGCGTCCCGCATGACCAGGCGGAATCCGTCGCTTGCCGCTAGGGTGATGCGATCATCTTCCAACTCCAAGCTCACGCCGGCGAGCACTGGCCGGGTATCGTCGCGGGCGGCACCAAACGCGACCTGATTAATCAACTCCTTGCAGAGCACCTGGTCTATACTCACCGTCGGTTGATCCTCGGTCGTTGGCAGCGGAGGGAACTCCTCCGGGTCAATGCCTCGGACCTGCGCCCGGCTCCGCTGACACTTCACAGTCAGCGTGCGTGTTTTCTCCTCCTCACGTAACTCTACGTCTTTGCCCGGCGGCATCTTGCTGACGAGATTATTGAGGAGATTCGCCGGGACAGTGACAGTACCCTCTTCATCCACGTTGGCCGTGACCCAGGTCGTAATCCCGAGGTCGAGGTTGGTGGCCGAGAGCTTGAGACGGCTTCCGTCGGTGGCCAGGAGGACGTTTGCCAACACGGGCATTGTTGGCCGGCTGCCTACTGCCCGGTTTACCGTGGAAAGTGCTCGACTCAGGTCCTCTTGGTTACAAGTGATACGCATTCCCGTACTCCCTCTGTTCGGCTTGCTGATTCGAGTCTCGATTCCTCACCGCCGCCGTCTTCAGGGTGTGGATTGTGTGGATGCTGGGGATACCTGGCTTGCTACAACCGTTCCCTCGGTTACAACTCTGGTCACGGCCCTCTCCCAAATCTGCTTGGGAGTGTGGATACGCTGGGGATAGTGTGGGAATAACGAGCGCGGCTCCCTCGGTTCCTCTGAAACGTGCTCCGGTAGCGGTGCCATGTCTTGCCGTACCGCTTCGGTTATCCCCAGTCTGGACCGGTTGTCCACACCAACGCGGCAGTTATCCACACTCTGCCGGTCAAAATGTCCCCTCCCTGTCGTTACCCGGCAACCATTGCCCGCACCGCCTGGACCTGCTCGCGGATGGCTGCGTCCCGCTCCAGCTCGCGCCCGATCTTCCCGACGCCGTAGAGCACGGTACTGTGATCGCGGCCGCCGAGCAGACGCCCGATCTCGACGAGCGAGGCGCCGGCGTCCTCCCGGAGCAAATACATCGCCACCTGCCGCGGCAGCACGACCTGTTTGGCGCGCCCCTTGCCCCGGAGCGCTTCCCCTGTAATGCCGGAGAAGTTGATGATGGCCTGAATGATCCGCTCCGGGGAGATCGTCTTCGTGGCCGGTGGGCTGACGACCCCGTTCAAGGCTGCGGCTGCCTGGTCCGGCGTCAACGGCCCGGCCTGCAAGCCGGCGGTCGCTACCACGCGCGTCAGGGCACCTTCCAACTCACGGATGTTGCTCGTAACGCGCTGGGCGATGAAGTCCAGCACCTCCGGCGACACGTGTGCCGCCAGCGCCGCGGCCTTGGTCCGGAGGATGGCGACGCGGGTCTCGAAGTCCGGCGGCTGGATGTCGGCGATCAACCCCATGGCAAAGCGCGAGCGCAAGCGATCCTCCAGCGCGGCGATGGCGGCCGGTGGTCGGTCGCTGGTGAGGACGATCTGCCGGCTCTCCCCGTGGAGCGTGTTGAAGGTGTGGAAGAACTCCTCTTGTGTTTGCTCCTTGCCGCTCAGGAACTGGATGTCGTCAATCAGCAAGATGTCCGTGGTACGGTACTTGCTCCGGAAATCGTCGGCCCGACCACGCCGGACGTGGTTGATGAAATCGTTGGTGAAGGTCTCCGAGGTAACGTAGAGCACCTGGGTCCCGGTATGGCGACGCAGCACGTGGTGGCCGATAGCGTGGAGGAGATGAGTCTTGCCCAGACCGACACCCCCATAGAGAAAGAGCGGATTGTAGGCCCCGGCCGGTGTATCGGCGACCGCCCGTGCTGCGGCGTGCGCGAGCTGGCTGTGCTTGCCGACGATGAACTCGCGGAAGGTATAGCGGGGATGGAGTCCCGCATACGGCGAATCGTCGCCGGACTCCCCAAGTCGCGGGAGTGGCAGTGATCCTGCCGGTGGCTCCTTGGCCTTCTTACTCCGCCGCTTGGTGCTCGTCCGCGCCGGTCGCTTGCGCGGAGCCACGGCGGCGGGCGCTGGCGTGCCGTTACGCCGGGCCGGTGCGGGTGAAGGGACCGGGTCGGATGGCTCCGCGGTGCTTTCCGCCACCACGAACTGCACGTCCGCCGGCGCTTGCCCCACGACCGACTGCAAGGCTACCTCGACCAACGACCGGAAGCGCTGCTCCAGCTTGTCGCGGGCAAAGGCGTGGGGGGCACCGATGACGAAACGGCCGTCCTCCTGTGCCACCAAGCGGCTCTCCGCCAAGCACGTGACAAACATGGCCCGGCTGACCTCGGAATGGGCGTCCAAGGCGGCGAGGACTTTCTCCCAGGTTGCGTCTGCATTCATCGTGTCGGTGCGTATAACCCCTAGAATTGGGCGGCGGCGCCGTGTGGGCAAGCCGCGCACCACGTCTCTTTTCCCCTAACGCGCGGCCTGGCCCATGGATGCGCGCCGCCGGCGTTGGCGGCGCTGGCGCTGTTGACATTTCCCGGTCATTCCCGCTTTCGCGGGAATCCAGATCAGTAGGGAGGCCGTTGTGCCGGATGTCCGACCGCCCCGGGTGCTGCGGATCAAACGCAAAGTGTCGGGGCGTATTTCGCTCGGCGATGCGGCCACGTTGGAGGATGGGCCGGAGCTGCTCCAGCGCCTACTGCGCCCGGAGCCGGGGCAGGCGTTTGCGCTCGGTTGCGGGATTCACCCGATGACGACGGTGCCGCTGGGCCTGGCGATTGAGGCGGCGATCACGGCGATCAATGGCACCGTGCTCGACGTGGCCGTGCTGCGCTACTGCTCGTGCAGCATGGAGCATTTCACGTCCAACCGCCGGCCGCTGCGGGCGGTGGCGCGAGTAGCGGAGTTGGGCGCCCGGCACGTCGAGTGCGCCGTCGAGGTGTGGGAGCGCGAGCGGTTGATCTGCACGGCACAGATCGGGCTGTGTCAGGTGCGCGGCGGCCGCGCGGCGCCGCTGGCACCATTCTACTCCTGACTTTTTTGGGCCACAGAGAGGGGCTGGGGAGATTCTTGTCTGCATCAGGATTTTTGGGATGCAAGGATGAGCAGGATGGATTGCGGCGGGGGTGAGGCGCTGGCCCCCCTGTGGTCCCCCTGCGGAGCGGGGGGACGGTAATGCCCTCCCCTGGAGCGTGCTCCGGGGGAGGGCTAGGGATGGGGCCGGGGTATTTAATGGTTGAAAGGAAGGGAAGATGGCAGCACCCTCGGAAGTGCGCCGGCCGCGTGTGATTGCGGAGCAGCGGCGCGTGGCCGACCGGATTGCGCTGGGCGATACCGCGACGCTGGAGGACGGCCCGGCCTTGCTGCAGCATCTCCGTGAGCGGGCGCCCGGTCAGACCTTTGCGCTCGGTACGGCGATTCACCCGCTCACCACCGTCCCGCTGGGCCTGGCGATTGACGCCGCCATCCTCGCCGCGAACGGCCGGGCGCTCTCGATCTCCCACCTGCGCTACTGCTCCTTCAGCATGGAGCGGATCATCTCCACCGACCGGGCGTTGCGAGCGACGGGACGGGTCGCGGAGCTGGGCGCGCACCACCTCGAATGCGTGGTCGAGGTCCGGGAGGACGAGCACTTGATCTGCCAAGCGCGGATCGGGCTATGTCAGGTGCGCGAGGGCCGGGCGGCGCCGCTGGGCCACTTCTACGTGTTCGACGGTGACGGTGCCCCCTCCGGCTGATTGCCGCTATGCCGGCGGAGAAAGGTGTTCCTGGTGATCCTTTTTACTATCCTTTGCGCGGGACGCTCGTACCGGATGGAATACACTACGACGGCCGGTGGGGATCATCGGCGTGACGGGTGAGGATAGTAGGGGCGATGGATGCAACAGTGGTGGTGGAGCGCGATGTCCCGGCGGCGATGCGCGACGGCACGCTGCTGCGGGCGGACGTGTATCGCCCGGTCGGTGTCAGCGAGCCGCTCCCGGCGTTGGTCGCCCGCACGCCCTACAACAAGGCGGGCATGGAGGAGGTCTGCCGCACGATGGCGGCGCGGGGCTACATCGCCATCGTCCAGGACATTCGTGGTCGCTATGCCTCGGACGGCGAGTGGCGGCCGATGTACGACGCCACCAACCTGGAGCCGACCGACGGCTACGACATTGTGGAGTGGGCGGCGCGGCTGCCGGGCTGTACCGGAGACGTGGGCACGTTCGGCGGCTCCTACGTCGCGCTGACCCAGTGGCGCCTGGCGCCGACGCGACCGCCGCATCTCCGGGCGATGTATACCTCCGGATTTCCGCGCTTCGCGTATGACCGCTGGCCGGGCATCTTCCGCACCGACCGGCACCTCCAGTGGCATATCACGACCACGGTGCCGGACTACCGCCGCCGGCAGGGTCTACCGGGGCCGACGACGGTGGACGAGGCGCGAGCGCACTGGGAGCAGCACGAGCGGCACAAGTGGGTTTGGTTTCTACCGTTCGACGAGATTCCGGCCGAGGTGCTCGGCGGTCTGCGCCCGCAGTTCCGCGCGTATCTCCGCAAACATGCCGAGGACTGGAGCGGCGTCGCGCACGTCCACCGCGAGATCGAAGTGCCGGTCTACCATCAGACCGGCTGGTACGACCGGCTGATCGGCGCCATTGACCACTATACCGCGATGGTGACACAGGGACGCACCGAGCACGCGCGGCGCAATCAGAAGCTCATTATCGGCCCGTGGACCCATAGCAGCGGCGGCACGCGCTACCAGGGCGACCGGGATTTCGGCCCCGAGGCGGAGGTCCCCGTCGCCGACCTGATGACACCGTGGTTCGACTATTGGCTAAAGGGCCGCGCTACCGGGGTGCTGGACGAGCCGGCCGTGCGTTATTTCGTGATGGGCGTCAACCGGTGGGAGACGGCCACGCAATGGCCGCCCGCCGGCGTACAGCTCACGCCGTTCTACTGCCGTGCGGAAACGGCGGCCAACCGCTTTGGCGGCGGGGGGCGTCTGGATCGTGAGCGGCCGGGCGCCGAGCCGCCGGATCGCTTTGTCTACGATCCGCGCGACCCGGTGATGTCGGTGCTGCCGCCGGTGGCGCAGGACGCGCCGGGCGACCATCGCGTGCTGTTCGACCGGCCGGATGTCTTGTACTACACGAGTGCGCCGCTCGCCGCGCCGCTCAAGATCGTTGGACCGGTCGAGGCGCGGCTCTTCATCGCCTCCAGCGCGCCCGATACCGATTTCACGGCGATCCTGCTGGACGTTGCGCCGGGTGAATCCGATGAAGCGCCCGGCTATGCCCAGAACCTGTGCAGTGGTATCCTGCGCTGTCGCTACCGCCGCGGCGTAGACCGGCCGGCGCTCCTGCGGCCGGGGGAGATCGAGGCGATCACCATTCCCCTGACGCCGGTCGCGCATGTCTTCCGCCCCGGCCATCGGATTACGGTGGCGGTCTCGTCGAGCAACTTTCCGCTCTTCGACCGCAATCACAACACCGGCCGCGACTACTGGAGCGATGCCGAGCTGCGCGTGGCCGACCAAACCGTCTTCCACGACAGCGAGCGGCCGTCGCAGATCGTCCTGCCGGTAGTGGGGTAGCGGCTGACCGGGTCTGCCAGGGCTGGATTGGATACAGTAGTAGACATGCGGCAGGACGTTCTATCGTTGAAGCCACCGAGTGAAATCATTGACGAGGCAGCACGCTTCTTCAAGAAACGGCGCCTCAAGGTTATCGCGCGGTCTAGCAACTCACTCCGCTTTGCCCTCTCACCTGTGCATGAGGTGGAAGCTGGGCAGGTGAAGGCAGTTCGTGAAGCGACGGACCAGACCTGTGTGTCGGTCGATACTGGTGGCCCGAGCGTCCAGCACATCGCCGCATGGTACATTCGCGACCTCCGCAAGCAGTCGCGTGGCGGTGGGCAGCCGCGGCTTCGCCGCCGCGTCGCCGGCTCGACACTGACTGCGGGTGCTTCCAACGTAGAGATTGTCTCCGGCGGTTCGCATCAGGAGGCTAAAACTATGCTTCAGGAGTTAGAAGGTTACTACAAAAGGAAGGGGATACTCTCTACGTCGTTCACATGCCCCTACAAGAAGCAGTGCAAAGGAGATTGTGAAGACTTTACCGGGCCGAAGTCATCGTTCGTAAGCACTGGATATGAGCGCAGAGTCTTACCACGACTTCTATTCCTGTCACTTGATTCTGGAAGTGGTGATAAAAATGATAGAAACAGATTGCCAACGGCGGTACGGCAGCAGGAAGAGATAAAAACAGATGTCTTGGCTCTTCATAAAGGAAAACATTGGTACAAAACACATGATCTCGCATTGCATATATTCCGGAAATTTGATCGTAGCATCAAAATTGAAGACACAAGAAAACACTTCGCACATGTTAATTCTGCGAAATGCTGCATGAATAAACTACATAGACGTCAAGCTGACAATATCTTGTTCGAGAGCTGTAGAGGATATTTGGAAGGTGAAATGGAAATACTTTGCCCGGATATTATTGTTACGCAAGGCGATCCGGCGAAAAAGGCCATTAATTTGTTGTTTGGCAGAACCAGTGAACGCATTGACACACATGAACATGTTATAACCATTGACGGTCGCAAGGTTTTCTGGCTACATACCTATCACCCTGGAAATCTCAAAGAATTCAAGAAACAAAAGCCATTTTGGGATAAATACTCTCGTATGATCTATGAGTTCATAAAAGCACAAACGCCACGGAATGGATAAAGGTCGTCTACATTGGGCCGATGTGTCTAGGATGATTTCTTGGGGTGAGAGGAGTTGAGAGGTGGTGAGTGAGGTGGAGCGGAACGAGCGCCGGCGCCGCGCCGGTGAGCGCGCGGCCACGTTCGTCGAGGACGGCATGGTGGTGGGCCTCGGTACCGGCCGCACCGCGGACCATGCTACGCGCGCCTTGGCAGCGCAGGTCGCGGCCGGCTTGCGGATCGTCGGTGTGCCCACGTCGCATCGCACCGCGCTGCTGGCGTCGTCGCTCGGCATCACCGTCGGGTCACCGGAGGAGCACCCGCGCCTCGACATCGCGATTGATGGCGCCGACGAGGTGGACCCGCAGTTGCGGCTGATTAAGGGGCTGGGCGGTGCCCTACTGCGCGAGAAGATCGTCGCGGCGGCCAGCGCCCGCTTTATCGTGGTCGTTGACGACGGAAAGCTGGTATCCCAGTTGGGCGAGACCGCGCCGGTGCCGGTGGAGGTGCTGCCGTTTGGCTGCGCGCCGGCTGCCGAGCGCTTGCGTGCGCTGGGCGCGGAGGTCGTGCTGCGTGCGACCGGGGCGGGACCATTCGTGACGGACAATGCCCACTACCTGCTCGATTGCCGGTTCGGACCGCTGGCCGATCCCGAGCAGTTGGAGTCCGATCTCCGGAGCATTCCCGGTGTACTGGGTACCGGCCTCTTCCTCGGCATGACCGATACGGTGATCGTCGGTACGGCCGAGGGGATCGAGGAGCGGCCGGCGTCGCCACCGCCCCCGGCCGGGGCCGCGCCGCGCTAGGTGACGGTCTTGGCGCTCTCGTCATTGCTGGACCTGGCCTTGTTCGCGGCGCTGGGATTTGTCGCCGGGGGGCTGAACGGGCTGCTGGGGATTGGCGGCGGTATTCTGCTCATCCCCTTGCTGATCTACGTCGGGCGCGTGGACATCCACCTCGCGGCGGGCATGACGGCCGCGCAGGGAGTCGTCAGCGGCGCGACGGGAGCGGTGGTTCACGGCCGACGCACGCCCATTGACGTGCCGGTGGGCCTGGTCATTGGCGCTACCGGCATCGTCGTGGCCGCCACCACGGCGCTGTTCTCCGAGCGTATTCCGTCGCTCGTTCTCACGCTGTTCTACTTGGTGATGGTGGGCGGTGCTCTCGTGCTCGTCTTACTTCCCCGGAGAAAGGAAGACGGGCAGCGGGAACAGTTGCGCGGTCTCGGTCGCTGGCTCTGGTGCGTCGTCATTGGGATCGTGGGTGGCGTCTTTACCGGGTTAGTGGGGGCGGGCGCCGGTTTTGTCGCGGTGCCGCTGATGCTCCGCCTGCTGGCCATGCCGCTGCGCGTGGTCATCGGCACTTCGTTGGTCATCATCCTGATCGCCTCGGGCGCCGCGGCAGTCGGCAAGGCGCTGACGGGCCAGGTGCCGCTGCTGGGCACGCTGGGTGTGATGGCCGGCAGCTTGGTTGGCGCGCACGCCGGATCGCGCCTCAGCCAGCGCACCAGTCGCCGGCTGCTCCACTGGCTGCTGGTCGCAGTGCTGGTCCTCATCCTGGTGCGGGTGCTCTGGGACATTGTCCCACTGCCCTGGGCGTAGGCGGCGCAGCTACGACGGCGCGTGGCTGCGGCAACCTGCTTGTGGCACTATCGTAGTGACCCAACCGGCGATTGCTCATACCGAGCTTGTGACCAAATGGCGAAGCAACCGCAGTCTGCAACCGATTACGAATATGCCCTGCAGCCCCTTGCACCCCGGCGGTTGGCAGTGCTTCTGCAGGAGCTACGGACGGCCCTCGTCACGATCTATGGATCGCGGCTCCGGGAGGTCATCTTGTTCGGCTCTTATGCCCGTGGTGAGGCTGCTGCAGATTCGGACGTTGACGTAGCCTTCGTGCTCGATGACTTCGACCGGCCGTGGCCGGAAATCCGTCGCACGGGACGAATCGTAGCGAGCTTATCGCTGGCGTATGAGGTAACGGTTTCATTGCTGCCGGTGCGCGACAAGGACCTCGCGGCCGGCGCAACCGGAGTTGCGCGTGTGATCAGAAACAGCCCGAGTGAGAGGTAGACATGAAGCGTGCCTTGACGGCGAGTGTATGGCGAGAAGGGGAGTGGTTTGTGGCGCAGTGCCTGGAGGTAGATGTCGCGAGTCAGGGTAAGAGTGAAGAGGATGCTCTGATGAATCTGCGAGAGGCGCTGGAGCTGCACTTTGAGCCGCCCATAGCTACTATCGCGCCCCAGATGCGGACTGTTGAGGTCGAAGTTCGTGCCGCTTAACCCACTACCTTACCGTGTAGTCAAACGGAAGCTGGAAACGGCCGGGTTTACTGAGGCTGGTCAGCGCGGCAGCCACGTCAAGTTTGTGCAAGAAGAAGCGGATGGTCGTCGCACGGCCATGGTGCCCCGGCATCGTGAGATCGCGGTGGGCACGCTGCGCTCCATCCTCCGTCAAGCAGGACTGTCCCCCGGTGAGTTCGATGCTCTCTGAGCACTTGCCCCGGCTAATCCCCCGGAAGGTGGTACGCTTAGATGGAAGCTCAAGCCAACTGGCATCTTTTGCATCGGAGGAGTGACCGGGCCGATGAGTCTGACGGCCGACGAGCGAACGTGGCTGCGCCGCTATAAGGCGGCGTTGGACGAGCAGTTTCCCGACCTCATCGAGGAGCTGCTGCTCTACGGCTCCAAGGCGCGCGGCGACGATCATCCCGAGAGCGACCTCGATATCCTCATCATCACCGGCGACACGGACTTCAAGACCCAGCATTCGATGCGTTGGGTCGGTTACATGCTCGCTGCAATGTCGAGTGCCCTGCCCTCGATCATGGTGTACACGCGCGCTGATTGGGAGCGCTCGGCGGCCATCGGCTCGCCCTTTGTGCGCGAAGTCGAGCAGGATGCAATACCACTGTGAACCAGGAGCTTATTGCCGCAGAATGGCGGCGGGGGATTTCCGCGCTGCACGCCGCGCGGCTGATGCAAGCGGAAGGGCTGTACGAGGACTCTGTTTCTCGGGCGTATTACTCCATCTTTCACGCTGCCAGGACAGCGTTGCACCTGCACGGTATCACAACAAGGAGCCACAGAGGTATTCGCCGCTTGTTTGGGTTGCACCTGATTAAACCCGGTCACATTGAGTCCCAGTGGTCCCCCTACCTAGCCGGTAGTCTCGATGAGCGCATAGCGGCTGACTACAACGTAGCCGTTACTTTTGATAAGCAGGAGACGCAGGAGGCCTGTGAACGCGCCGCAGCGTTTCTGCGGCGCATCCGCGAGTACCTGCTGGAGCAGGGCGTCGCCCCGGCGGCCCTGCCGCTGACTCCTCCGAAGCGGTAGTCGCCCTTTAGGCGGTGCCGCGTCACGCTGGCAGGTAGCGGGCCATGAAGTCGTAGGCCAGCCGGCCGCTCCATTCGTGGCCGGCATCGAACTCGTCGCGCCAGAGGTGCTCCCGCACGCCCAGCAGCGCGTAGGCGCGTTCGAGGGTTGCGTGCGCGGTGCGACTGGCGGCGATGGGAAAGGTCTCGTCCTGGATACCGGCCTCGATCAGCAGCGGGCGCGGCGCGATCAGCGCGGTCACGTCGGGGAGGTCGGCCCAGGGGAGCAAGCCGGGGATGAACTGGGCACCGCAGAGCTGCCGGTCCAGGGCGTAGACCTTGTAGGTATTGAGATAGCCGCTGATGACCGTGGCCTTGATGCGGTCGTCGAGGGCGGACAGGAACGTCGTCCTGGTGCCACCGTAGGACAGCCCGGCGCAGCCGATCCGCTCCGGGTCCACGTCTGCCCGCGACCGCAGCAAGTCAAGGCCGCGCTGGTCATCGTAGACCGTGAGGGCGAGCAGCGTCCGGCCGAGGAGTGCCGTCTTGTTGCCCCCCCGGTCACACTGGTCCGCGCCGCCACTGTCGGGCGGCAAGCCGGGACCGCCGCGGCGCTCGCCGAAGAGCCGGGCGTCGGGACAGAGCACCACGTAGCCGCGACGCGCGAATTCCAGCCCGTAGGCGTAGTTGAGACGGGTAATGGACGCGCGTATCCGTGGATCGCCATGATCCACGTCGGCAACGAGGTCTTTGCCGTACCGGCTGCCGTGACCGTGCAGGGCCAGGACGGCAGGGAGTCGTTGCTGCGGTGGGCTGCTTGGCCGGAAGAGCCAGGCCGGGACCCACGTGTCGGGTTCCGACTGATAGACCACCTTCTCACGGATCAGGCCGTCGTCAGGTAGCTGCACCGACTCGATTACCTCCGGTGCTAAGGGGCAGGGATCGGGACGTGGCCCGGCCAACTCGACGATCTTCTCCCGCAGCCGCTCCTGCCAGTTGCGCCACCCCGCCTCGTCGGTCGCGCGAAACCGCAGTGGCGCCGCTGGCAGCGCGGCATATTGCCGGTCTATCCAGTCGGCCAGCGAGAAATCGTAGGTGCGGCCGCTGGGTCCGGTGACGGTCGTGGCCGGGGTCATAGCGCCTCCTTCAGCCGCGGACATAGAGCTACCCCGCAGTGTGGCACGGCCGCGGCCCGCAAGCCAAGTCCGTGGAGTCGTGCGGCGGTGAGGCCGGCGGCCGCTTGCCGGTGTTATACTGTTAGAGAGGTGGATGGCAGTTTCGGCCTGTGCCTTGTGTCTCGCGGCATGGCTGGGCCGGACAGTTGAGGCATAGTCGTCTCGAAAGGAGTACCCGGGTGCAGTCAAGTCTGATCGGGAAGGTGCTGAAGGCGAGGCAGTACGCGCAAGAGCCAAAGCGGATTGAGATCGAAAACCTGAGTCTTCAATTTCGCGGTGAGAACGGCGACCACACGGTAACGTACAGCGATCGTGCCTGGCACTGCACCTGTCATTTCTTTGCCGGCTGGGGATTCTGCTGTCATACGATGGCCCTCGAACGCCTCCTCGGTGTGATGGTGCCGGTAAGGTCCGATTACCCCGAATCGCTCCAGGGTGCCGAGGTGCTGATCCAGGCGCCCTGAGCGTGAACACAGCCCCTTGATACCGCGCTCACGCTGCCGGCGCCGGTGGCTGTCCCTGTCTTGCTTCTGTGTCTGCCGTAACGCCATTTGCGTCCTCTGGCAAGTGCCACGCCGGTTTCCTCCACCTCCACAGTGCTCCTCGATTGGCTGACCGATTCGGTGGGGGTATTCTCTACACAATGCCTAAACCGGACGGCGCGCTCCTCTCCACTTACCCGCCGCTGCCGCCCCTTGCCGCTTTGACAGCAGCCGAGCCGCCAGCGCCCATTGCCGACGTGCAGGTCGTGCGCTCGGCCCGCCGCAAACGCACGGTCAGCGCGCGGCTGGTGGGCACACGCCTCGAGGTCCGCATCCCGGCGACGATGAGCGCGGCCGAGGAGCGGGAGGTCGTCGAGCGCTTTGTCCGGCGGTTTCACGCGCGGGCCAAGCAGCGCAACAGCCTCGATTCCGCGGCGCTGGCGCGACGAGCGGACGCGCTCAATCAACGCTATTTCGATGGCAAGCTGCGGATCGCCTCCGTCCGCTACGTCACCAACCAGCGGCGGCGTTTTGGTAGCTGTAGCGTGACGACGGGGCGTATTCGGATTGCGGATCGCGTCGCCAAGCTGCCGACGTGGGTGCGGGACTACGTGCTGATGCACGAGCTGTCCCACCTCGTGCAACCGAACCACTCCCCGGCCTTCTGGCGGATCGTAAATCGCTATCCGCTCACCGAGCGGGCGCGGGGGTATCTGATGGCCGTCGGGATGGAGACCAGTGAGGGGCAGCTGCCCGACGACGGGAGGCCGGGCCGATGAGCGCAGCGCGGCAGCGGAAAAAGCCGGGTGGCCAGGACAGCAACGCGCTCATCGCCAGGAATCGGCGCGCCTTCCACGACTATGCGTTCAGTGACCGCTACGAGGCCGGTATTGCGCTCCAAGGTACCGAGATCAAGTCCATCCGCGCCGGTCAGGCGAGCCTGCGGGAGGGCTACGTGCGCCTCGTAGACGGCGAGGCGTGGCTGGAGGGCGTGCATATTCCCCCGTACCTGCAAGGCAGCTACTACAATCACGAGCCGACGCGCCCCCGGCGGCTCTTGCTACACAAGTCGGAGCTACGCCAGCTAGAGCAGCAGACCGGGACCCGTGGCTCCACCATTATCCCGCTGCGCCTGTACTACAAGCGGGGCCGGGTCAAGGTCGAGCTGGGCGTCGGTCGCGGGAAGCGCCAATACGAGAAGCGGCAGACGCTCGCCGCCCGCGAAGCCCAGCGCGAGATGGATCGCGCCATCCGGTCCCACGGCCGGGGATAAGGACAGTAATTGGCCTCCACCCTCACCCTCTGACCCATACCGACTTTGCCTACCCTGGTCGTGGCAGCGCTGCCGCTGGGAAGCGCTGGAAGCGTGCGAGGAACTCCAGGGCAAAGGTGAGCAGGCTGACCGTGCCATGCGCCTGGACTTCGCGTCGCCAGCCCGCCCAGGTGACGGCGCCCCGGCGCAGGGTCCCGATCTCGGGCCAGGCTGGTGGCCAGATACCAGGGTGCTGCGGGCCCCAGTCGGTGCCGGCGCCGCCGAGTGCGGGCGCGGGCGCGCCCTTCGCGCCAGCAGCACACCACGTTGACGTGCCGGGGCTGGTAGCGTCGATCCACGCCGTACTGCACCTGGGGATGCCAACGCACTTCCCCCCGGCGCAAGCGCTCGCGGCCCAGGAACCAGCGGGTGCCATCTCGCTCGGTCAGCGAGACCCCGCGGCGCCGCCGGAGCACATAGTCCACGCCTTGCTGCTGCAACCAGGCCAACAGCCAGGCATTGCCAAAGCCGCGGTCGGCCAGCATCACCGGGCGCACGCCGAGGGGCAAGGCCGTCAAGACCGTCGCCAGCGCGTCGCGCGCCAGCCGGCGCTGATCGACCGGCGGGGGCAAGTGGTCGCGGTCGTAGGCCACCTGGAGCAACGGCACCGTCCGCCCCCGGCGGGGCACCGCGATGGTCAGCCCTGGATAGCGCACGGCGAGTTTTCCTGGGGGTGGTGGGGCATCGAACATCGTCCAGTCCACCGCCAGCCCCAGCCAGCGCCCCTGCAACGCCCGGCGACTGCGCCGGTTGTGAGCGCTCGTGCCCCTCGTCAACAGGTGGCAGACCAGCGGCGTGAGGCCCGCTGCTTGCACCGCCAGCGGGTCTCCCCACGGATTGTCGAGGAAGCGCCAGAGCTGCTTGAGACGATGGTGCAGCCCGTGTTTGGGCACCGCCACCCGGCGCTGTGGTGGGAGTGGATAGGCCCGCGCCAACTGGGCCAGGGTCAAGGTGCGCTGGGCCAGGATCGCACTGACCAACAACGCCAAGTTGGTCACTTGGGTCGCCCGTAACCAGGCACCGGTCGTCGCGGTGAGCGTCGCGTGAACCCTCGTGTACCATGGCAGAAGGAAGCCTCCGGGCAGATGGGATGTGGTACAACCATCTTACCTCGGAGGCTGCTTCCTTCCCGCTCGTAAGTGGGTATGGGGCAGGGGCCTAGCCCCCCTATGGTCCCCCCGCACGGCGGGGGGACGGGCGCACCATGGTGCGCCCCTACGGCTTAACCCGTACCTACCCCAGTCTGCCAACCATGGGGACAACCGTTCAGGCTTGACCAAGCATGGCGGCAGGTGTATACTACGCTTAGTTACACGTAATCCAATTACGTTCGTTGAGTCGGAGGGGAGGGAACGATGGCAAGGCTATTCCGTCAGCGCAAGCTCACTGCGGCAGCCAAGCGCGCGCTGCAAGGCGCAGCGGAGGAGGCGCAGCGCCTACAACACGGCTACATCGGCACCGAGCACCTCCTGCTCGGATTGCTGCGCGTAGAGGATGAGGTAACCGCGGGGTTGCTCACCGGCTTGGAGGTGGAGTTGGGCAAGGTGCGGAGCGCCGTCGAAGCCATCATCAGCCGCGGCGACCAGCCTGTTACGGGCACGCTGCACACCACGCCGCGCATAAACGCGGTGTTCGCGTTAGCGGTCGAAGAGGCGCAGCGGCTCGGCCGCGATACCGTGGATACGCCGCACTTGCTCCTGGGCCTCGTGCGCGAAGGTCGCAACGTTCCATTCGGAGTGCTTGAGAGCCGGGGGGTCACGCTTGATACGCTGCGCGAGGCCGTCGCCGCGCTCCCGGAAGCTGCCGAGGGTGAGCAGCACCGGGAGGAGCAGGAGGAAGACGGCGAGGCCGGCGGCAGTGCTTGGTGGGAGCAGGTTGACGTCTCGACTACGCCGGGCGGCCGTTTCGACAAGCTCACGGCGCGGAGCAAGAAAGTGCTTGTCCTGGCGGCGGAGGAGGCGCAGCGCCTCAACCATACCTACATTGGCACGGAGCATCTGCTACTGGGACTGGTGCGGGAGGGCAGAGGCACAGGGAGCGTCATGCTCGCCGATCTCGGCGTTGACCTCGGCAAGGTACGCAATGCGGTGGAATCCGTCGTTCGCCGGGGCGAGCGGCCGGCGGCCGGGGAGGCGCAGCTGACCCCACGAGCTACGAAGACCATCGAACTGGCCATCGAGGAGGCGCGCCGGCTGGGCCATGGCTACGTCGGTACCGAGCATCTCCTGTTAAGCCTCATTCGTGAAGAAGCGGGCCTTGCAGCGATTATACTGGGCAACTTGGACGTGCTGGCTGAACAGGTACAGCACTCGGTGCAGCAACGGCTGGAGCGGGAGTCCCCCGCAGCGCCGGCCAGCCTCCGCACCCGTGTCGAACAGTCGTTGCGTAAGCTCCTCAGTGGACCGCGCGATAACGTGCTCAGTATTCGCGTGGACGACGGCGACGTGGCGGCCATTGATGCGCTCGTCGAGGCCGGCGTGCTGAAGACACGGAGCGAGGCGGCCGCCTGGCTCATCAAGTCCGGGATCGAAGCCAATCGGGACCTGTTCGAGCAGGTGCAGGCGAAAACGGCCGAGATTCGGCGCTTGCGCGAGGAGACCCAGGACCTGATCCACCGCCACGTCGCGGGTGCAGACGACAAGCCGGACGAGGGCGAACGGTAGCCTCGCCTCATCCCCCCGGCCCCCCTCTCCATCGCCGAGCGATAGAGAGGGGGAGTTTGAGGAAGGGAGCGAGGGGTGCTGCTGTGTGGAGCCGTTGCGATGGGGAGGGCCTGGGCAGCGGATCGGTCGTAGAGGCACTCATGGGGTAGAGTCCGGCACTGTGCAGAGGGGTGGACTTCCCTATGAAGCGTGCAAGGTGGTGGCTCCTCGCCTTAGTCGTCGCGGTCTTGCTCGTCGGCCAGGTTGCGCCGGTCCAGGCGCAGGGCGTCTTCGCTCCGGCCGCCACCGCGGACTGCCGGTTCATCCTGGGCTTTGCCACGCTCAAGGCGCTGATTGATGCGGCCGAAGGGCCGGAGAAGGTGGGGGACTGCCTGGAAAACGAGCGCTTCAACCCGGCGAACCGGGAGGCCCGGCAACACACGACCGGTGGTCTCCTGGTCTGGCGGAAGGTGGACAACTGGACGGCCTTCACCGACGGCTACCGCACCTGGGCCAACGGGCCATACGGCTTGCAGACCCGGCTCAACACGGGGGAGTTCCCGTGGGAACGGCCGGCGCCGACCACGCTGTACTGGACCGACGCGCGCACGCGCAAAATCCAGCGGGCCAACCTGGACGGCTCGCAGGTGGAAGACCTGGTGGCCGGCCTGGTCCTGCCCACCCGCCTGGCGCTGGACGTGGGGGCGGGCAAGCTGTACTGGGTTGACGCGGGCATTCGGGGCGACGCGGGCACGGGGAAAATCCAGCGATCCAATCTCGATGGCTCCGAGGTGGAAGACGTGCTGACCGGCCTGGACGATCCCGGCAGCCTGGCGCTGGACGTGGCAGCGGGCAAGTTGTACTGGGTTGACACGGGTATTCGGAGCGACGCGGGGACGGGGAAAGTCCAACGAGCGAACCTGGACGGGTCGCAGGTGGAAGACCTAGTGATCGGCCTGGACGATCCCGGCGGTCTCGCGCTGGACGTGGGGGCGGGTAAGTTGTACTGGACCGATGCGGGCATTCGGAGCGAGGCGGGCACGGGGAGAATCCAGCGATCCAATCTCGATGGCTCCGAGGTGGAAGACGTGCTGACCGGCCTACTCAGTCCTGGCGGTCTGGTGCTGGACGTGGGGGTGGGCAAGCTGTACTGGGCCGATGTGGGCAAGGTCCAGCGGGCGAACCTAGATGGCTCGCAGGTGGAAGACGTAGTGACCACCGGCGTAAACCGGCCCCTCGACCTCGCGCTGGACGTGGGGGCGGGCAAGCTCTACTGGACCGACTGGCGAACGGACACGATCCGGCGGGCGAACCTGGACGGCTCGCACGTGGAAGATGTAGTGACCAGCCTGGACGGTCCCGGTGGCGTCGCGCTGGACGTGGGGGCGGGCAAGCTGTATTGGACCGACGCCGGCAGGAACACGATCCAGCGGGCCAACCTGGACGGCACCCAGGTGGAAGACGTGGTGGCCGGTCTGTCCGTGCCCTGCTATCTGGCGCTGGATGTGAGGGCCGGCAAGCTGTACTGGACCGACCGGGGCACGGGGAAAATCCAGCGGGCCAACCTGGACGGCTCGCAGGTAGAAGACGTGGTGGCCGGCTTGGACGGTCCCGTTGGCCTGGCGCTGGACGTGGCCGCGGGCAAGCTGTACTGGACCCACGCGGGCTTCTGGAGCGATGCGGGCACGGGGAAAATCCAGCGATCCAACCTGGACGGCTCGCACGTGGAAGACCTGGTGACCACCGGCCTGTCCGCGCTCTACGGCCTGGCGCTGGACGTGGGGGCCGGCAAGTTGTACTGGACTGACGCGGGTACGCGCACGATCCAGCGGGCCAACCTGGACGGCTCGCACGTGGAAGACGTGGTGACCACCGACCTGGGTCAGCCCTACGGCCTGGCGCTGGACGTGGGGGCCGGCAAGTTGTACTGGACCGACGCGGGTACGCGCACGATCCAGCGGGCCAACCTGGACGGCTCGCAGGTAGAAGACGTGGTGGCCAGCCTGGACGACCCCGGCGGCCTGGTGCTGGATGTGGGGGCGGGCAAGCTGTACTGGGCCGACTGGCGCACGGACACGATCCAGCGGGCGAACCTGGATGGCGCGCAGGTGGAAGACCTAGTGACCCGGGCCACCGCCGGGCTACGCTTCCCGGAAGGCCTCGCGCTGGGGCCGCGCTAGCCGCGTGGTCGGCAGGAAGCTGGCCGGGGCCGGTTAGTAGTCGGGGAGGACGCGGCCCAAGCACTGCAACTGGTAGCCCTCGGAGGTGAGCACGGTATCGCGTAGCTCACGGTTCTGCCAGGCTTGGTAGATTGCCTCCTGCGAACGCTCGCCAGCGGTGAGATCGTCATCGTTGCCGATCCAGCCTAGCGCCGACCGGAATGGCCCCCACACGCCGGCTTGCCAGGAAAAGGCGGCCATCTCTTCTTCCAGGCAGTCGGCTGCATCCGAGGACGTGCGGTCGCTCACGGCATGGAACACCTCATGGGCCAGTACCGCCGCCAGCACGGACAACGGCTCGGACTGATAGGACTCTCTGATGGTGATGCGGTTGGGCTGCGATTCGTATCGCCCGCCAACCTTCTCCGGGAGGGTGCCCCACACGATCTCGGTACCTCGGTCGGCGAGGGGACGGCCAAACTTGGAGCGCCAATCGTCTACGTTATGCACCCAGAGCAATTCCAGGGCACGGAGGATGCGTCCGGTAGCACCGTTATTCAGCATCCAGTCGCTGCGGACAGCCGGAGGAACCGGCGATGGCCTATCCAACGTAAGGTATTGCACCTCGGCAGACTGCCACTCCACGGTCACCGGGCCGGATGAACGATGGGCCGCCGCTCCGAGGCCAATGAAGCCTGGCATATAGAGAGGATCAACGACTTCGAGGATGGCGGTCCCGTTCAGGCTGGCCTTGATCCGCTGGCCCCAGACGCGCACTTCAAGGGTGAAGGGGTCGCCGCGCTGCGGGAGGTTTGGGAGGTTAGAGAGACTGGTAAGCCAGCGCCACTCGTCCACGCCCGGGTCACGTCGCCGCAAATATGCCCATTCAGATGTAAGATTGATGTAGAACTGAAGGTACCCGGTTTCTTTGTGATTGCCAATTACGAGCAGTATCCCACCTCCACTTCCCTCGGTCTGCGTCCCAGTCGCGCGGAACACAAAATGACTGTCTGTCCGGCTCAAGTACTTCCACGATTGCCAACCCAGCTTGAACACGCGATGACGCAGGCCACTCTCGGTGATCGTCGTCTCAGAGACATCCGAACGTCCACTGCTGGCCCGTCCCCAATCAAGACCCGAATACCGGACCACCAGGGATGCTCCAGGATCACTGACGACCGTGGGTACCGGGGTGGCCGTGGGCGCTGGTGGTGTAGTAGCGGCGGGGAGCGTGGCACGCGGGAGGCTGGCGGCGGAAATGCCATAGCGTTGCTCCCACGTGGCACGATCCAGCACGAAATTGCCGTAGTTGGTGCCGTTGATCCCGAACAGCTCCACGTCGGCAATGGACTGGATGTGGAGCAGCCGCGGCTGAGGCCAATCGGTTTCCCACTTGACGAGATAGATCGGGTCGCCGTCCTTGAGCAAGCCGGCCGAAAGCCAGGGATCGCCGCGGTGAAGTCCCTGGAGTTGGGCCAGCGTGACCTCGATACGGTTGTCCCAACGGACATGCTTGCCGGCCAAGGCCCGCGTATCGCCGGCCCAATGGAGGACACCCTGCTCGTCAGCGATCCACAGATGCGGCGTGCCTTGGAGCGCGACAACGGCACCATGGGCGAATACGCCTTGGGCCTGTAACGTAAGTGCCGGAGCAAGCGTACTGATGAGGACGCCGATGACGACTAGGACAATGAAACGTATACGTATGTTCATAGAGCAGAGCCGTCCTTGCGGCAGCGGTAAGAGCTACTCGACACAGGGACGCTGCAACAATACCGAAAATCTGCAAGCCGCGAGCCAGTGGTCGGGGTTCTGGATTGCGGCCTGCGCCGCAATGACGGGGGGCGAGGGTAGCTGAAGGCTAAGGGCTGACGGCTGAGGGCTAGACTTGCCGGAACGGGGCGACCGGGAGCACGAAGACGATGCCCGGTGTGGAATCGGCGCTGCGTTGGAGACAGGCTTGCCGGAGCAGGCCGATGGTGTGATCTACCTGGGCGGGTGTGACGCCGGTCAGTAGGGCGGGATAGCCGCGCCGGAGGAAGCCGCCGACGGTATTGATGCGCGTGACGCGGTAGCCGGCTTCGAGCAAGGCTTGGAGACACGGGCCGGCGCTGGCGGAATGCACGATTGCGGCCACGAGCATGTGCGGTGCGTCCACTGCTCCTGTGTCGGGGGGCGTCGGCCGGTCGGGGGTGTCGGGATCGGCCAGCCCTTCGAATCGCAGCACGGGCAACTCGAAGACGGTAGCGCCGCCGACCTGGACCGACTCTATGTCGCGGCTGCGACCGCCGAGGAAGGAAAGCTCGTCCACGGGCAGCAAGTAGCGGGTGCGTGGCTGGCAGGTCTCGCGGATTGCCGCCAGGACCTCCGGCACCCGGTCGGATGCGACGATGGACAGGATGGTCGCGTTGCCTTCGAGCAGAAAGCTGCCCACGGAATCAATGCGGGTGGCCCGCAGGCCGCGCGACGTGATCGCCTTGAGCAGCGCCGCCGCATCGTCGAGCTGCACGATGGACAGTAAGAGGCGGTGGGCGGTGGCTATCTCTATCGCTGTCATCGGATGCTCCAGGGGTGCGGCTACCGGCACACCGACAAGCCGCCTGGATCACAGCTGGCGGACGAGCATACGAATCGTGCTCTGCCAGGTGAGACCGGGTGGCACGGTAATCAGGCCACTTTCGATGCCGCGGGCGGCGAGGTTGGCGGCGTCCCCGGTGCAGGTATACGGCTCCAGACAGACAATCGGCCGGTCGAGCGGTGCATACAGCACCCACTGCAGAAAGCTGGCATCGGCCTGTACCGCGATCTCCAGCCCCGCCCAAGGGTTACGGAGCGTGGCTTCACTCCAGTCTACGAGCGTGCCCGGCGCGTTGGCAACGAGGTCAGTGTAGATGTGGTCGTAGGCGTGTCCGGCCAGCGCCCGCGGCTGCCGGAGGCCCAGGCGGCCCTGCACCGGCCGGATGTCTCCGGTCGGAAGTAGCTCGTCCGTTAGCTGCCATGTGCGCCGGCCCGGCACCTGCACCTCCGCTTGATCGCGCGATCCGCCGGCGACAAACGCGGCCGGAAACCAGGGATGGAAGCCGAGGCCCATCGGCAGAGTGCGATCCCCGGTGTTGCAGACCTCGCTGTGTAGCGTCAGGGTGGCATCGTGCAAGGTGAACGTTACTGTCAGCCGGCAGGCATAGTCGTATTGCCGGCGGATGTCCGCGTTGGCACCAAGATCGAGGCTGGTGCGGAGGATCGCTCCAGCGCTGCTGCTGTCGGCACGTTCCACCGCCCAAGGTTGCGTGGCGACCAGTCCGTGAATGTGGTGGCCGTTGTCGGGGTCTACGTCGAACTGGTTGGTCTGACCCTCGAACGTGAAGCGCCCCTGGCGCATCCGGCTTGGAAACGGGAAGAGGATCGGGTTGCCGGACATATAGCCGGTCGGACCGATATCGTCCACGCCGGAGAGCGGTGGCAGCAGGTCTACCGGCGGGCCGGCGGCGCCGACGGGCGGCGCGCAGAAGGCGATGCAGTTGGCGCCCAGCGCCGGCACGATCTGTGCTGCGGCGCCTGTGGCTCCTGCGCGGAGGATATAGGCGTCGTAGCCGGCGAAATCGCTGCGTTCGACGGAATACTCAGCCACCGATCATGCTCCTAGGCCGGTGCTGGGAGACTGCGAGGAGCCGCGTCATCGGCCTGGTTTTCATCTCGACCTCGCTCACACGACAAACGCGAGCACTACAAAGAGTAGGAGTCCCAAACCACCGAGCAACAAGGCCAGCGTGCGTAGCCTGACGGCGGCCAAGCCGATTGAGAAACCACTAAGCACCATCAGAACTAGCCCCACAGCCATGAACCGTTGCAGGTACGTGAAGGCACTGGGGCCATTACCCGTGTGCAGTTGAATTAAGCGCTCCTGAAAATCAGGCTCGTGGCGTGTCACCTGCACACCGCCCTCGCCGATTTGTAGCACGTAATACACTCGTGAGGTTGGGTAGGTAGTCAGGGTTACGGCCTCGCCCTCTTTGTCCGTGCCATCGTTATGGCCATGTCCGCCGGCACTATGGTCGTGTCCGGCTCCCCCGACAGATTCGAAGCGATGATCTATACCAGCATCCATGAGCAATTCCCGTACCTCATCCTCCAGGTGGTGTGAGTCGAGATCGAGAGTAGCGCCGGCCGGCACAGTCACCGGTGTTTCTTTCACGCTTCCTTCGACGCCCAACAGGCGGAGACCGCCGGAAATCGCCATCAACAGCAAGACCGGGGCAAAGAAAGAGGCGACACAGAGATGAAAGGTGATCCAAGAGCTGCGCCGCATGATGCGCTGACGCCAAGCCATGTTGAAGGCCTTCACCGAACTGGCGCCTCAGCCTACGGAACTGACGGAACCATACTCAGGCACACTCGAACCCCAACGGGAAGTTTGGCAGCCACTCTAGCAGCTTGCCGCCGGCGATGCCACCGCCGAGGCATCGGTATGTAGGGAGGGACGCGCTAGTGGCTATGGTCATGGTGATCCGTGCGGTCGGACAGGCCGAAGCGGCGCCGGAGGGCCGCGTCGGAGGCCGCGCTCTCGACGGCGGAGGGTGCCCTACCGAGGAGTCTCATGCCGTTGAGGATGACGATGATGGAGGCGCCGGTGTCGGCTGCGATGGCGATCCACAGGTTGGCGAGGCCCAAGGCGCCTAAGCCGAGGACCAGCAGCTTGGTGAGCAGGGCAAACCCGACGTTGAAGCGGATGGTGTGGGCGGCGCGACGGGACAACCGGAGCAGCCAGGGCAACCGATTGAGGTCGTCGGCAACGAGCGCCATGTCCGCTGCTTCCAAAGCCGCGTCGCTGCCCCCGGTACCCAGGGCGATGCCAATGCTCGCCGCGGCCAGCGCCGGGGCATCGTTCACGCCGTCGCCGACCATCGCCACGTGGCCCTCGTTGCGGGCGTACTCCTGGATCGCCTTGAGCTTTTCCTCCGGCAACAGCTCGGCGCGCACGTCTGCGGGATCAATACCCACCTGCTGGGCGACGGCCTGCGCCGTCAGGCGGTTATCGCCGCTCACCAGCGCCACCCGGCGCACACCTTGCGCGCGCAGGGCAGCGACGGTCTCGGCGGCCTGCGGCCGGACCTCGTCCGCCACGGCGATGATCCCCAGCAATCGCCGGTGCTCCGTCGGCTCACCGGCGCGGCCCTGCTGCTGACCGACGAGGATCGGCGTCTGCCCGGCGGCGGTGATGGTCGCCAGCCGCTCGGATACCGCGGTCGGATCGAAGCCGCTGGCGCGGAGCCATTCGAGACTACCCACCCAGAGCCGGCGGTCGCCCACGACGGCGCGGATGCCCTGTCCCGGGAAGGCCATGAAGTCGCTGACGCTCAAGGTCTCATCGGCTGCAAAGCGCAGACTGATGTGGGAGATTGCAAGGTTGAACGCCGTGGCGGTCGATTCGATGGGGGTCTCCGCCGACAGCCGCCGTTCGGCGCGGACGACGGCCTGGGCGAGGGGATGCTCCGAACGTGCCTCTGCCGCGGCTGCGACGCGCACGAGATCGGCGGCCGACAGGTCGGCGCAGGGGGTCACCGTGACGACCTCCGGGACGCCGCGGGTCAGCGTTCCCGTCTTGTCGAAGGCGACTACACGCACCGTGCCGGCGCGTTCGAGGTATGCGCCGCCTTTGATGAGCACGCCGCGCCGGGAGGCGTTGCCAATCGCGGCAACGACCGTGACCGGCGTGGAGATAACGAGCGCGCAAGGGCAGGCAACCAGCAGCAGGACGAGTGAGCGGTTAAACCACGGGACGAGCGGCTCGCCGAAAACGAGCGGGGGAATGATGGTGAGGAGCACGGCGCCAACGACAACGGCGGGCGTATAGATGCGCGCAAAGCGTTCGACAAACCGCTGACTCGGCGCCTTCTCGCTCTGCGCCGCCTCGACCAAGTGAATGATCTTCGCCAGGGCGTTCTCGGCAAGCGGCTTGGTCGCGCGAATCTCCAGATAGCCGTGCCGGTTGATCGTCCCGGCGTAGACGGTTGCACCCGGCGCTTTCTCGACCGGGACCGACTCGCCGGTGATGGGCGCCTGGTCTACGGCCGAATGACCGGCGACCACCACGCCATCGCGCGGAATGCGGTCCCCAGGGCGCACGACGACGACGGCGCCGACCGCCACCTGCTCGACCGGCTGCGTTGCCTCGCTGCCATCGGGGCGCTGCACCTGGGCGGTGTCCGGCGCCATCGCCATGAGCGCCTGGATCGAGCGCCGGGTGCGGGCAAGCGTCAGGCTTTCCAGCGTTTCGCCCAGACTGAACAGAAAGACGACCGTCGCGCCCTCGGCCCACTGTTCCAATCCGATAGCCCCGGCCACCGCCACCGTCACTAGGAAGTTGATGTCCAGGGAACGCTCCAGCCACACACCGCGCAGTCCGCGGGGAACGATCTCGACCGCCCCGGCCAGGATCGCGACGAGAAAGAGGCCAATCCGCAGCGGCTGCGGCCAGCCGAGCAGCGCCGCAGCCAGGCCCACGCCAAGACAGACACCGGAGACACCGAGCAGGAACAACTCGCGCCGCTGGCCGGAGGGCAGCCAGCGCGCAATCCCGGCGCTGTGCTCGCCGGCTAGGTCGTGCTCGGCCGCGTGGTCGTGGTCATGGTCATCGTGCTCGTGGTGGTCATCATGCCCGGCCTCAGCCATGTGGCCGTCGTGGTCGTGGTCATGGTCACCATGCTCGGCGGCAGTGGTGCGGGTTGCCGCGGCCGGCCGCGGCGACTCCTGGCTGGGCTGGGCCATCTCCGCGTTTCCTTACCTGAATAGCGCTTACGACCGGCCGCTTAAGCACCCCGGTATGAAGAGGCACCGGCATTCACTAGATACGGGCAACCGCCGGGTGTCCAATCCAGATCAGATAGAACGTGTTGCCTGGCCAGCGCTCGTGTGCCACGGCCAGAGTACCTCTCACGCTGTCACCTAACGCATACTGCCCACTATCTACATTTATGGCGACGTAACGGTCGCGGTGATCCGCCTCTAGCTTGTCCTGGAGATCGCGAGCGTAGATAGCGCGGGCGATTTGACCGATCTCCGCTGCACTCAGACTGGGAAGAGAGGCGGGGATCGCGGAAGCCTCGAATGTAGACATGAAAACGGCCTCTCTCCCGAAGCGTATGTGCCGCTTCTTATGCAGTAGTGCCCCACAATCATAACATATACTTGTGTCAATCAGGCGACCATGGACGTAGCCGTGCTTGCCCAGTCACTCGATCTGAACTACTGATGACGGGTAGTCAAGCACGAGCCTATGACTCGCAAGGAGCTTCAGACCGAGGATGGCCAAGGTACCACTGCCCACAAGCACCTCTACCGACTGACGACCACCAAGGCACTCAACCTCTGCGCGATAGACCGGTACAGTTTGTAGCTGACCATCTGCAAGCATCACTGCTCGCAACGCACGTCTGGCGAGACCCAATCGGTTGGCAATAGTTTGACTGAGCTGGAGCGCACCTGTGAATCCTGTGTCAACGATGAACTCGACATCTTCCGAACCGGCGGGACCATGGACTCCGATTGTGACACGAGCAAGCCCTTGTGCGTCGAGGCGAGGATTCGACACTGCTGCATGAAGAGGCATATCGCTGCTCAAAGCAGATAGTCGGTCGCAGCGTGGCCGACACGTACCGTATAGAAGACTTCGCTAGGCCAGCGCTCGAACGCATCATCTTCGGCCTCCTGCGCGCTATCAGCCAGCGCGTACTCACCGGTGAGCACATTGATGGCGATGTAGCGGCCAAGCTCTTTTGACTCTAGGTAGGCTCTGAGATCGCGCTCGTAGATGCTGCACCCGAGGCGCACAATCTTCTCGGCGCTCCAGGTTGCGGTTGACTCTTGCCGACCGTCTACCTGCGGAATGGTAGCCGATGCCATGTTGCTCTCCCCCGGCCCATGATACGACAGATTGGAGAATGCTAGCTCATTCCGGCGGGTCGTAGACGAGGAGCGCGAGGCTGGCAGTGTAGCCGTGGACATAGCTGCGCTGGCCGACCGGACCGATCTCGCCATTGCAGAAGAAACCGGCTAGCGGCAAGGGGCCGAGGGCGCGCGCTACGGCGTCGGCATCGTGGTCGGGCGTGCCGAACAGTCCGGCGCCCCGGCCCGTGCAGGAGCACAGTAGGGCCGCCAGCGGTGGCGTAGCAGCATCCTCAGCTTCCACCGCGGAGAGCATCGAGTGCAACTCTTCGTCGGCGGCCGCGCGGTCGCGGAGGTGAAACTGGAGCGTTTGGCCGACCTGCGGGTGCGCGCCGACGGCAATGACTCCCCGCTCGCGGTCGAACCCCAGCAGGTTACGCACGAGAAAATCGCCGGGGCCGAGCGTGGTGCGATGCTCGTCCACTGCAAGCCCGACGAACGGGCCGCCGCGCTGGGCGCGGCGCTGCACCTCCGGCGGCAGCGCCTGTAACGTGTCCACCAGCACGTCGAGCGCCGGCCGGCCGGCGATGGTGTGGATGATCGGCCCCTCGCTCTCGGTGATTGTCCACGGCTCACCGATGGGAATGCAGCCTTGGGCAACCAGCGTCCGCACCGTCCAATCGCCGCCCAGGCCGATGAGCATGGCGCCCTCGTCACGGACGGGGACCGGCTGGTCGCCATCGTCAATGAAGAGGTGGGTCTTGCGCTGCAACGGATTGCCGGAGGCCAGGCCGCCCACGACCGTCGCATCGGGAAACGTCTGCGCCATTCCCACGACAAGGGCCTCGACGTCCAGTCGAAACGGATCGGCGAACAGGAGCCAAGCGCGAGCAGCGTCTGCATCGGGGCCGAGGGCATCGTGCAGTGCCGGGGCGAGTTGGCTCTCTCCATCATCTGCATCGCCGGCAACGTCGAGCGACTCCTGGGTGAGGTAGCGCGGCGTCAGGCGCACGCCCGGCAGCCGCAGCAGGAGTACGGAGAGGGCCGGTTGCTGCTCGATCTCGCGCTGCGGCCCAATGACTCCGGTGCCGCTACAGCCCACCAGGAGGCGGGCCTGCGCCGCCGACCGCGCCGCGGTCACGATGTCGGGGAAGTCGTCCGCGTAGTGGTCACTGGCGAACAGCAGGGCCAGGTCAACGGGAGGCTGCTCGGACGTCTCATCGGACGGCGCAGTAGCATCCGCCATTTGGGTACGCGCCCGCTCGACAGCTTGTGCGAGCGCTTGCCGCCAGTCACCGTGCAGCGCAATCCCGGCACCGGCCGCGCCGCTGGCCGCTCCAAGCTCTGACATCATGGCGTGGCCGCTCCTTCCTCCATGCGCTCCTCATATTGAGGATAGCCCAAGGCGCCGGTCAGCGGCCTGATGAGTGCCTGAATCAGGATTTCAGGAGGCAAGGATGAGCAGGATAGCTGCCCGATGACGGGGGAATGACGGAGGGACGGTCCACCACCGATTTGCCAGTAGCAGGAAAACGATCTTTGTCAGGAAGCATCAGAAGGCCGGCACCTGGCCCGCGAAACACGAGGGCTGCTTGGGCAGTGCTCGCACTACTGCGTATACTGAGAGTATCCGCCGGTGACCGGTTGGGTGGAGAGGCAGACCTACCCCCAACCCCCTCCCTAATGAAAGTTGACAACTTAATCGGGTAGTGGGATGTAGCCCCCTTTCCCAGCCCTACCCCCGCTCCATCGGGGCCGGGTGCCGGTTCCCTCCCCCGTCGGGACGGGGGAGGGTGAGGGAGGGGGCCAGACCACTACCTAATCAAGTTCGCAACCTTCATCAGGGAAGGGGTTACAAGTCACCGCACGGACGCCCCGGCCCTAGAAGGAAGGGGCGGGGGGTAGGTCGGAAGCAACGCACAGACGAGGGGAACAATGGCAGGAGCAGAAATCCGCAATCCGGATGAGCCGTTTGCCCGGATTGACGTGGAACGGACCAAGGAATTGATCGCCGACGGCGCCGCCGTGATTGACGTGCGCGAGCCGGACGAGTGGAACAAGGGGCATATCCCCGTGGCGAAGCTGGCGCCACTCCAGCAGTTCATGATGGCGCCGCAGAACTACATCGAGCAAGACAACATCGTCTTCGTGTGCGCGGTGGGACAACGCAGCGCCATCGCGTGTGAGATGGCCGCGGCCATGGGGCTGGAGCAGCTGTATAACCTCGAAGGCGGGACCATTGCCTGGATACAGGCGAACGAGACGACGACGATCCCGGACCCGCCCATCGCCGAGTAGCTGCCGAGCCGGCCACTGCCGGCGGACATCCGGCGAGTAAGTGCGTTACGTCTGTCCTGCGCCGTCTATGGTCCGGCCGATGAGTCATCGTCAGCCCAGCGGCAACTCCCAGGCAGGACCGCGCCCGGCGGCGTCATTGGCCGCCGCGTGCATCGGTGGTGGAGGATGGCGGTGAGCCAGCAGTCCGGTACGAAAGTAGCCATTGTCGGTCTGGGGCTGATCGGCGGCTCGCTCGGCCTCGCCCTGCGGGCGGGCGGCTGCCACGTCACCGGCTTTGCCCGCAGACCGGCCGTGCGCCGCCAGGCACTGGCCCTCGACGCCGTAGATGTGGCGGCGAGCGACCTCCGGGAGACGGCGGACGCCGAGATCATCGTCCTCGCCGTACCCGTGCTGTCTACGCCGGCGGTCTTCCGGCAGCTTGCGCCGCACCTTCCTCCCGGCGCTATCGTGACGGACGTAGCCAGCACGAAAGCCCGGGTATTGGGCTGGGCTGCCGAGCTACTGCCGGCTGGCGTTCATTTTGTCGGGGGGCATCCGATGGCTGGCAAGGAAACGGCTGGGATCGAGCACGCGGAGGCGACCCTCTTTCGCGGCCGGACCTGGTGTATTGTTGCCCCGGACGGGACCCCGCCGGAAGCGGTGGCTGCCGTCACCGCGCTGGCGACCGCTTCCGGCGCGCTGCCGCTCACCCTCGACGCCGCAACACACGACGCAGCCGTCGCGGCCACGAGCCACGTCCCGTCCCTGGCGGCGAAAGCGTTGGCTGATGCCGTGTTGATGCAACCGGACTGGCCGCGAATTCAACCGCTGGCGAGCACCGGCTTGCGCGACACCACGCGCCTGGCGAGCGGCGATCCACTGATGCACCGCGACATCTGCGTTTCCAACCGCGCCGCCATCCTGCAACAACTCGACCACTTCCGGGAGCGGCTGGCGGCGCTGTCAACGCTCCTCCGCGAGGGGGACGACGAGGCGCTGCTGGCGTACTTCGAGCGGCTCAAGACGGAGCGGGATCGCTTCGTGGCCTACTTGGATCAGCGCCGCAACGCCTAGGGCTGCCGGGCGGGAGGAGGGTGAGGGGGCATACCGGCCCCCCTATAGTCCCCCCGTTGTGACGGGTGGACGGACAATGGGAGTCCATCCACCGCTGGGGCATCATGGTCCCCGCTCCGCAGGGGGACGGGATTCCACCCGGCGCCGGCCGCCTATACGAGGAGGTCGAACCGCACGCCATCTTCGTCGCGGCGGAGGAGATGGCGGAGGAGCCGCCGCGCGGCCCGGCGCCGCTCCGGTCGGAGCTGCAAGCCGAGTGCCGAGCCGAGCAGGAGGCCGCAAGCCGTCCCTACCAGGATACCGGTGAGAAACACCCGGTCATCAGCACGCGCGTCCACTGCGATTCTCCTTCATCCGGCAACTACTACGGCATGTGGAGAAGCGTCGTTGCCTCGGTCCAGAGCCGCTCCAACCGATAGTAGTCACGCGCTTCCGGCGAGAAGACGTGTACGACGACGCTCCCGTAATCCAGCAAGAGCCACCCGGAGCCGCCGCCAGCCATGCCCTCGGTACGGAGCGGCTTTTCTTGCCATTTCTCCCGGATGCCGTCCACGATAGCGCCGACCAGCGCCTTGAGGTGGCGGTCGCTATTACCGCTACAGATAACGAAATAGTCGGCCACGACCGAGGTTTGCTGGATGTCGAGCAGCATGAGATCGGCGGCATTGCGGTCGGCGGCACAGTCAACGATGTCTTGGGCCAGCGTGAGCGGCGCAGGCACTTCGGCAGCCACGCTGGCACGACGGTCGTGGTAGCCGCCCGCCGCTGCACCCGACTCGATCAAGGAACGTTCGCTTACCATCTACTAGCGAGTATAGCACCCGCGCGCCGAGAGCCGGCAGCGGCAGGCGCTCTCCTACGTTTTAACGTACAAGCGATGCTCGCGGATGTACGCCGCGACGGCTGGCGGCACCAGCCCATGGATCGAACGGCCGGCGGCGACCCGGTCGCGGACGAGCGTGGAGGAGACAGCCTGCATCGTGATGGGCAGGACGGTCATCCGCGACTGCGCGGCCGGGAGAGCCGCAAGTAGGCTGGCCGGTACTTCCTGTGGGTAGCCCGGCCGCCACGCAACGAGCACCCGGCAGAGCGACAAGAGCCGGTCGGGGTCGCGCCAGTCAGGGAGGTCGAGCAATATATCGGCGCCGGCAATGAGGAAGAGTGCCGGATCGGCACCAACCTGGGCACGCACCGCTGCAACCGTATCGGTCGTGTATGAGGGGGCCGGCCGATCCAAGTCCACACGGGAGACGGCAAACCGGGGGTGGTCTTGCAGGGCCAGATTGAGCATGGCCAGCCGGTGGCGATTACCGGTCGGCCGGTGGGCTTTCAGGGGCGAGCGTTGCGCCGGGACAAACCAGACTGCGTCCAGGCTGCTTGCCTTGGCCACCTGGGTAGCGAGCGCCAGGTGGCCGTTGTGGACCGGATCGAAGGTGCCGCCGAGCAAGCCGAGCCGGCGCCGCTTGCGGCTGCGGCCGGGCCGGATCGTGGACATGACCTGATTGTGCCTGTTCGCCGGGAGGAGTGGCGTGACGAGCTACGCGGGCCGGGGCATCACTTTGGCTCCTGGCTATCGTCCCGCTGCTATCATGCGGGTATGACCTATGGCTGCACCACAGGCACACGAGGGAGCGGAAGGAATGATCGTCGTCATCAACCGTCTGCACGTACCGGCCGACTACGCGAGCCATCTTGAGCAGGCCTTTGGCAACACGCGCCGCATGGATGGGGTGCCCGGGTGCCGCGGTTTCGAGCTGCTGCGTAACGAGAGCGGCGGTGAATACCTGGTCGTAACCAGGTGGGATACCCACGATTCCTATGCAGCCTGGCGGGCCAGCGATGCCTTCCAGCAAGCTCACGCGCGCGCCAACCCCGATAGCCCGGTCAAGGCCGAGTTGGGCGTGTACGACGTGCTGACGCACACGCCCTAGGGCGCTGCCAATGAGGAGTGCCCATGACAAAGCTCGATCCTTGCGCCCCAGTGCCCCCGGAGATCGCCGCTAAGGTGCGGGAGTACCTAGACCAGCCTTACCACGACCCGGACGGCTACTATGTTGCAGAGGTCGTGGAGCTACCCGGCTGCATGAGCGACGGTGATACCGAGGCTGAAGCCCTCGCTAACCTTACCGAGGCAATGACCGCCTGGCTTGAGGCGATGCTGCTGACCGGCCAGCCCGTTCCCGCGCCGCTCGACGAAACGACATATAGCGGCAAATACGCGCTGCGGATGCCGAAGAGCATCCATGAGCGGCTGGCCAAGCAGGCCGAGCGCGAGGGAGTCAGTCTCAACCAATGGCTCGTGACGTTGCTGGCACAAGGTTCGGGAGCAGCCGGCTGAGTGGGTGGCGCAGGAGCGGGTTTCTGCCGCTCAGTCGGTGATCTCGACGAATTGGCCGGTTTCGGCCGACTGGTAGAGCGCATCCATCACGCGCTGCACGTTCAGCGTCTCCTCCGGTTTGACCAGCGGCTCGGCCCGGCCCAACGCCGCCTGCACAAAGCGCTCGACGGACGGCTGCCGGCGCCACGTGACCGCTTCCTCGGCAGGAGCACCCCTCGCCGGTGCGGAGGCACTCTCAGCGCTAGGCGTCGAAGACTCGGCCTTTGGCGGCGGTGGTGCCGGCTCTGGTGTTGGTGGAGGTAGCTCCGGGGTGACATCCTCGGGCGCCCCGTCTACGTCGCGCACGATCTGGAACGGATTGAGGCGCGCGCTCCCCTCGGTGCCAAAGAGCTGGGTGTAACTGGCGCCGCGCTCGGTCATTTGCAGCAGCCAGCTCGTCTCCAGCATGAGCGTGGCGCCGTTATCGAAGCGGACGAGGGCGGCCGCGAGGTCTTCCACGTCGTACTCTTCGATGTTGATCGTGCCCATCCGATTCTGCAAGCCCGGCCGGTGCGCCAGCGCCATATAGGTCGCGCCGAAGACGGCGACCGGGCGCGGGCTGCCCATCAACCACATCGTCACGTCGAGGGCGTGGACGCCAATGTCAATCAACGGACCGCCACCGTTGAGCTTCTTGATATGGAACACGCCCCACGTGGGCGCGCCACGGTTACGTAGCGCGGCCGTCTTGGCGTAGTAGATGTCCCCTAGCTCGCCGGCGTCCACGGCTCGCTTGACCGCCTGCGCCGCCGGCGCAAAGCGCTGCTGATGACCGATGGTAAGGACCTTACCGGCGCGTTCGGCAGCCGCCACCATATCTTGCGCTTCCGCGACGTTCATGGCCATCGGCTTCTCGCACAGCACGTGCAGGCCGGCGTCGAGTGCCGCCACCGTTGCATCGCGGTGCATGAACGGGGGCGTGCATACCGAGACCGCATCAAGCTCGGTGATGGTCAGCAGCTCACGGTAGTCGGTACACCAGTGCGCCAGATCAAAGCGCTCGGCAAAGGCTTTGGCCCGCTCGGGTCGCACATCGCAGCAGGCGACTAACTCGCAGTCGTCGGGGATTGCCATGTACCCCGGCGCATGTGCCCCCTCGGCAATACCACCGCTGCCGATGATGCCCACCCGCAACTTGTCCGTCATCGTGGTCGCTCCTTCATTCCAGGTATAGCGCAGAACCGCTGTGAGCCTACCTATCGCCGTCACCACGGGCAACCGCGGCGGCACTGCCGGCGCGCTGCGGTGGAAATAGCCATTTCCCGTAGGCACCGGGTTGGTTTTTCAGCGTATTGCAAGCGACCAGCAGGCGCGATAGAGTTAAACCATAGAAGAGTTCCTGGTAGGAGACGCGACACCCATTGTCGTAGACCGGGGGGATCATGAGGGAGGGCATTGGTCGAGCACTGCGAGTGCTTGCAGTGTATCGCGGCGTGCCACGCAGCGTTTGGCTCATTGCCGAAGCTGCACCGTTACGGGTGCTTGCGCTGGTGCTGATCTACGTCATCTTTAGCGCCGTAGGGCCGGCCGGAGTCTGGTTTTCTAAGCTGCTGGTTGACGCGCTGATCGCGCAGCAGGCCGCGCTCGCCATCACGCTCGCGGTCCTATACACCGGCTTGCGAATCGTAGGTACGGGAGCCGGCTGGCTCTATGAGCCGGTCTACGCCGGCTTTCGGGATCGCTTCGTCTTCCACCTCCAGAGTCGGCTCATGCAGAAAGTCAGCTCGATGCCCGATCTGAGCCTCTTCGAGACACCGGCTTTTTACGACAAGCTCCAGAACGCCCGCCGAGCGATGGACGCGGCCCAGCGGCTCATCGCTACCGTCATTACCGGGTTTCCCATCATCCTGGTCTTTCTGACGCTGGTCGGCATGCTGGTGTTGCTCCACCCGCTGGCCGCAGCCATCGTCGTGGTTTCCACGCTCCCTGGCTATCTGGCGCGGCTGCGTTTCGGTCATGGGTACTGGCAGGTCTACCGGGGGCAAGCGCCACACGTGCGGCGACTGGACTACTTTTTCCAGCTTCTGACGACGGAAGCTGCGGCCAAGGAGATCAGGCTCTTTGGCCTGAGCGACTGGTTCCTGGGGCTGTATCGCCGGACGTACCGGCAGGTGTTGGGGCGCACGGAGGCATTTCGCCGCCGGCAGGCACTTCCCATGATCGGCTTCCCTTCGCTTGGCTCCGTCGGCGCTGGCGGGGTGCTCGTCTATCTCGTCTGGCAAGCCAGCCTCGGCCACGTGAGTATCGGCGATCTCGTGCTCTACTTGGGCACAATCTTCCTCATTCAGGACACGGTCCGCAGCGTCTTGGACAACTTCAGTTCTCTTTATGAAGCCCAGCTACACACGTCAAATATCGTGGAGTTTCTGGAACTTGAGGCGCCAATGCAACCTGCGGTCAACGGGCGAATAGTTCCGCTGGCCTGGCGTGAGCGGCTGGAGGTGCGCGCAGTGAGCTTCCGGTACCCGGGCACGGACCGGCCGGTGCTGAACCAGGTCAGCTTTGCGATCCGCCCCGGAGAAAGGCTGGCCCTAGTGGGACACAATGGCGCCGGGAAGACCACGCTCGTCAAGCTGCTCTGCCGCCTGTACGACCCGACGGCCGGGCAAATCCTGCTCGACGGGCGGGACCTGCGGGAGTACGATCTGGCCGACTGGCGACGCAATATCGCGGTCGTCTTCCAGGACTACGCCAAGTATCATCTTACGGCCAGCCAGAACATCGGTCTCGCCGACCTCGACCGCATCAATGACCGCGCAGCGATCAGCACAGCAGCTAAAGCAGCGGAGGCCGACGATGTGATCGCCGCGCTCCCGCAGGGACCTGATACCCTATTGGGGCGACAGTTTGAGCAGGGTGTCGAGTTGTCCATCGGGCAGTGGCAGAAGGTCGCACTCGCCCGGGCGTTCTTCCGGGATGCGCCCCTGCTAATCATCGATGAGCCAACTGCCGCGCTCGACGCGGAGGCGGAATACGCGGTGTATCGGCGCTTCCGTGACCTGACCCACGGTCGCACGACACTCATCATCAGCCACCGCTTCTCGACAGTACGCATGGCTGACCGCATCCTAGTGTTGCAGGACGGCCGGCTCGTGGAGCAAGGTTCGCACGAGGCCCTCATGGCGGCTGATGGCAGCTACGCAGCAATGTATGAAAAGCAGGCTTCCCGGTACCGTTGACCAGGACGTGGACGGACTTAAGGAAGAGATCATGGTAGTGGCAACAAGGCGGATGACCGTCGCCGAGTTCGAGCAGTGGCAGTTGCCCTTGGACGATGCCTACCGCTACGACCTCTGGGATGGCGAGGTGATCAAGATGGCGCCAGCGGGAGAAGCTCACGGTGCAATTGCAATGAGAGCCGGCTACTTGGTCTTTAGTTACGCACGTCGGCATGGTCTGGGGCGCACCTACGCAGCCGAGACTGGCTTTGTGCTCGACGAGGTGCGCCAGCGGGTGCTGGGACCTGACGTGGCCTTTGTCAGCCAGGAACGGATGACCCAGCCACCGCAGCCGGGCTTCTTTCGCGGCGCCCCCGACCTCGCTGTAGAAGTACGCTCGCCCAGCCAAACGGCGCGGGAGATGGCCACCAAGGCTGAGGGCTACCTCGCCGCCGGCACGCGCCTCGTCTGGGTGGTTGAGCCGGCCCACCGGACCGTGACGGTGTATCGCCCAGACCGGTCGCCGCAGGAGCTGGCGCTTGATGGGTACCTGGAAGGGCATGACGTGCTACCGGGGTTCCGGGTGGCGGTGGCAGCGGTCTTCGACGTGTAGCGCAGGGCCAGGAGCAGACGATGGTAGTCACGACAGAGACGACCAAGCAGGCGCGAGCAGTCACGACCAAGCGGATGACTGTCGCCGAGTTCGAGCGATGGCAGTTGTCCTTGGACGATACCTACCGCTACGACCTCTGGGACGGCGAGGTGATCCAAATGGCGCCAGCGGGAGACGCACACGGAGCAATTGGGACTGAGCTAGGACGCTTAGTGGCCAACTACGGCCGCGAACACCGACTGGGGCGCACCTATATGATCGAGACCGGCTTTGTGCTCGACGAGGTGCGCCAGCGGGTGCTGGGACCTGACGTGGCATTTGTCAGCCAGGAAAGGATGACCCAGCCACCACAGCCGGGCTTCTTCCGCGGCGCCCCCGACCTCGCGGTAGAGGTGCGCTCGCCGAGCAATTCGGCGCGGGAGCTGGCTACCAAAGCCAATGGCTATCTCGCCGCCGGCACGCGCCTCGTCTGGGTGGTTGAGCCGGCCCACCGGACCGTGACGGTGTATCGCCCAGATCGGTCGCCGCAGGAGCTGGCGCTTGATGGATACCTGGACGGGTACGACGTGCTGCCGGGGTTCCGGGTGGCGGTGGCGGCGATCTTCGACGTGTAGGGCACGCGAGGATGTACACTATGACGCCAGCGACCGGCTTTCCAGCGAGCCGCACCACAGCAGGTGGGCCGCTTTTCGTGGGGTGCCGTCGCCAGCCAGCAGAGAGAGGCAGCAGCAATGGCTACACAGGCCACAAACGACGAACCGAGATTCAACTTCGGCGCCGGAATGCCGGACCCCAAGACGTTTCCATCGCGGGATTTAGCCGTTGCGGCGGCGCGCGTAATCGAGCGTGAGGGTAGCTCACTGGTCCGCTACCCTGGCAACTGGGGCTACCCCGGCCTGCGGGAGGTGGCGAGCGAGCGGTTTCGTCGGAACCATGGTGTTGAGGTCGGCATTGACGACATCGTGCTGGGCAATGGCTCGATGCAGCCTATCAATCTTGTCGCCGCGGCGTGGGCCAAGGCCGGCGCGCCGGTCGTCGTGGAGGAATTTACCTACTCCGGCACGCTGGGCGTCTTTCGACATCATCAGGTGGACCTGGTCTCGATACCGTTGGACGAGCAGGGAATGCGGACCGACGCGCTCGACGCAGCACTGCACCGCCTACGTCAAGCCGGGACGCCCGCACAGTTCATCTACACCATCGCCAGCCACCAGAACCCGAGCGGCACGACGCTGCCGGTCGAGCGCCGGCGGGAACTGCTGGAGGTGGCGGCAAAACACGAGGTCGTGATTGTCGAGGACGACTGCTACGCCGACCTGCGCTATCGCGGCGCAGAGGTGCCTTCGATCTACGCGCTGGCCGAACCGGGACAGGTCCTGTACATCGGGTCGTTCTCGAAGATTCTCGGTCCCGGCGCCCGGCTAGGGTACTTCATTGCCCCGCCGGTCTTACGCGATCAACTCCTGGCCCACCGGAGCGACGGGGGCACGTCCTCGCTGGCAGCGATGATCGTGGCCGAATACCTGCAAGGGCATATGTGGAGCCATATCGGCGAGGTGAAGGCGCTGATGGCGTCCAAATTGATGACTCTGCATGGCGCACTGGATGAATGCTTGGGCGACATCTGCTCCTGGACCCGGCCAACGGGCGGTCTCTTCCAATGGCTCAGGCTGCCGGACGACGTGGACACTGCACAGCTGCAAACCCTCGTTGCCCGCCAGGGGATCGCCTGCGGATCGGGCCGCTCCTTCGACGCGCAGGACCGCGACATCGCGTACCTGCGGCTGGCATTCGGCTACATTGACCAAGCCGACATCATGGAAGGTGTCGCCAGGCTGGGGGACAGTATTCGGAAGTCCCAGACGGGCGCCGTCGGCAACGGCGCCAAGTAGCACGCCAGCCGTGACGCCGGCCCCGCTCGGAAGGTCTTTTAGCTCCAGCGCACAGCGTAGAGGGCTACGGCACGCTACGTCGTTGCTCGGCCGTAGGCGGTGAAGCCGTAGCCGGTGTCTTCGAAGTAAGTATCGCCGGGGTAGGACAGCACCTCGTAGGCGATGAACATATCATCCACTGCCGCCGCCACGTTGAGGGCCACGGCGGCCAGGGCGGTAGCGGTGAACGCGCTGCCCACGGCGATCAGCACGGCAGCGGTCAGCAGGATCAGCGTCAGTAGTACCAGCGGTGCTAGGCACACGGCAAGATATTCGTCCCGGCGGAGGTAGCTGCCGGGGGCGCTCACGTAGAAAACCGTGCCAATCTTCATCCGCCGCCTGATTCTGAACTTCGGACGGACGCCGTAGGCACGGAAAGCCAGGGCGTGGGTAAGCTCGTGGATTGCCAATATCAGCACTAGGCCAATAACCATCATGGGTAAGCTCGTGTCGAGCTCTCTCATGTCGGTCGTCATCGTCACGAACGCGATGGCAACGAACAGTGCGGCGAGGAACAGCGCCAAGGTGAAACCGGCAATCGCTATCGCGGTTCGGGCCGATGTCTGACCGAGCATCCACCTGGCCATTTCAACATAGTCGCTCGGCAAGCTCTTCGCCATCGCAGCCTCCTAGCGTGGTGCGGGTAGGCGCCGCGCGAGCAGACGCAGCGCCGCGTAGAACCAGCGCTGCACCCGCGAGCGGGCCAATTGGCTGATCGTGTAGGCATCGTTGGCTTGGTGCAGCGCGTAGCTGTACGTGGGATAGGTATGGATCATCGTGAGCGCGCTGACCGGCAGCTTGTGCCGCATCAGCACGGCGAGTTGTTGGATTAGCTCGCCGGCACGCGGACCGACGATGTGTGCGCCGAGGATGCGCTGCCCGCGCAACACGAGCTTGACGAAGCCGTCGGTCGCGGCGTCGGTCACGGCGCGGTCGGAATGGCTGAGAGGGAAGTGCTCCACCGTGACCTTGCTGCCGTGACGCTCACGGGCTTCCTGCTCGGTGCAGCCCACGCGGCCAATCTCCGGCTCGGTGAAGATCGTCCACGGCACGACCGAGTAGTCCATTTTCTCCTTAATCCAGGGGAACATGATGTTGCGGATGATGAGACGCGCCTCGGCCTCGGCAACGTGGGTGAAGCGATACCGGCTGCTGACATCACCACAGGCCCAGATGCCGGGCACGGTCGTCCGCAGGCAGGAGTCCACGCGAACGCCGTTCGCGCCGACCGCACCGCCGACCTCGGTCAGCCCCAACCCCTCGACGTTGGGACGACGCCCGGTGGCGACGACGATCCGGTCGGCCACGACCGCGCCGCGCTCGCCATGCTCCGTCTGATAGGCCACGCGGTGCGCGCCGGATGACGCAGCGGGCACCACCTCCTGAGCGGTCACTCCTTTCAGGATGACGACGCCCTCGCGATCCAGAAAGGTCTGTAGCGCCGACGACACCTCCTGCTCCTCACGCGGTAGCAGGCGTGGGGAGCGCGAGAGCACCGTGACACGCGATCCCAGCCGCGCAAACGCCTGGGCCAGCTCGACCCCGACGGGTCCGCCGCCGATGATCGCCAGTCGGGCCGGTAGCTCCTGGAGCTGATCGAAGACGGTCTCATTGGTGAGATAGCCGGCGGTCTCCAGGCCAGGCAATGCCGGGACCGCCGGGCGCGATCCGGTGGCGATCACGATGTGGCGTGACCGGAGCCGCCGCTCACCGACTGCAACGACCCCCGGCGCGGCGATGCGGGCGGCACCACGAACGACCGTGATGCCCTGCCGCTCCAAGGCTTCCTGATTCTCAGAAGCCTCAATCGTCGTCCGCGCCGCATGAACGTGCCGGATGACCGCCTGGAAGTCGAGCAGCGGCGCGGCGGCCTCACTGCCGTTCCAGCGCGCTACTTCACGCGCCGCCTGGGCCAAGGCTGCCGCGTGCAGCAAGGCTTTGCTCGGCACACAACCGGTCCAGAGACACTCGCCACCGATACGCGCCCGCTCGACGAGGGCCACCCGCAGGCCGAGTGTGGCGCCGGTGATGGCAGCGGCAAGCCCGCCGGAGCCGGCACCAATGACGGTGAGGTCGAACTGGGGCTGTGTCCTAGCCATCAGGTGTGCTCAACACGTCGCGCAAGCGTCTCCCACGCCAAGCACCGAGTACGTCGTGGCAGAGCGGCTTATTGCGTGCTTGGTGTGGGCCCGGATGGGCAGATCAATGAGGGATTGGCATACACTTGCCGTGTCAAGGTACCGCTACATCCGGGGCGAGCTGGACCTTGTCACTCTAGCAAACGTATCGGACCGGCACATCCATCTCCTCCCACTGCCCACGGATGCCGCCTTGTCGCGCCAGTTCATGGGCGCTATCGAGCACAACCTGGCGCTCATGAACGACGGCGCCATGACCGAAATCGAGGTCAAGCAGGACCTCCGGACCGTGCTCGATAGCGCGCTGATCTCCGCCGGATAGACCGGCCCCCACCCTCGCCCTCCCCCGTGCTGAGGCACAGGGAAGGGAATGGACCGTCCCCCCGTCGGGACGGGGGGGCCATAGGCTGACAAGGGTAGGTTTTTCAGAAGGCATGGCTTGCTTCCCCGGCTGCTGGGTCCGACAGGGCGAGCCACGGCTCGGGGCGCAACCGGCCCGTCGGCAGGGGCTCCTGCCGCAGCAGGGCCACGAGGATGGTGCTCCAGCCCCGCCGGAACACGCTCACCGTCCGCAGGCGCGGCGCCCGCCGCGGGCGCCGCGCCGCGCCGAGCACCACCGTCACATCGAGCACCGTACTGCTGGCGACGGTATCTTCGGCGACGCCACCCACGCGCACCAGCCACAGCCGCGCGGCCCGCGCGGGATGCGTCATGCGCGTGCGTTGCCACTGCCACCCGCCGCGTTTGGTCAGCTTGAAGCCTTGCTCGATCCAGGCCCGCAAGCCATACCAGGCCGCCGTACTGGCGGCGGGGGGCAGATCGGTCACCAGCAACCACCGCTCCGCCTGGCCGGGTTCCCAACAGGCCAGCAACGTGCAGTCCAAGGGGCAGGTCTTGAACGCCGTGCCGGGGCCCTGCCAGCGGGTGCCCGCTTGGGGGGTGAAACTGGCCAGGGGGCGCCAGCGCGCCCGGCCCTGGGGCCGAAACAAGCCCCCGGCGTTGACGCGCATCAGGGGATGCCACCCCAGGTGGACAATGGCCCGAAAGAGCCAGCGCGCATACCGCCCCCGATCCGCCAGCACAATGACCGTCATGGTTGCCGGCACCGTGGCCTGCAACTGCTGCAGCAAGCATAACCACTCGGCTTTCCAGGCCCCGCGCGCTGTCGCCGGCAAGACGGCCCAGGCCACCGGGATGGCGCAGCCCCGGTAGAGCACGCTGATCGCCAGCACGGCAAACCGGTCGCCCAAGGTGGTGGCATCGAGCGCCAGGGCCAGTTGGGCCCCGTGCCACCAGTGCAAGACCCAGCGCAGCAAGGGCGCAAAACAGGCTTCTACGGCCAGCGCCTAGCGCTGGGTACCCCGTTTGGCGGGGGCTTCATAGCACCATTCGCGGAGCTGCTGCCGCACGGTGTTTTCCTTGCGGTCTTGCAGGCTGGCCACGAACGCACTGACGGCAGTGAGACTACAAGCGCGCGCCAGCACCAGGCCCAGGCTCCACAAAGCCAGGACGGTGGCCTGGGGCCGGCTCAAGGGCGGCCACTGCGTGGCGACGAGCTGCGTCCATTGCGCTACACTGGGCGGTGCGGACAGGGCGTCCCTCCGGGCGGTGGCGTGGTTGTAGGTGGTGTCTCGGTGGGCTGGTGAGCAGGTGAGGGTGCGGGGATTGGCAGGGTTGTGGGGCAAGCCCTCCTGGCGCAGCCGGCGCGGGCCGGCCGGCAAGGCCACGGTGGCAATGGGTGCGGCACGCAGACGGCGCTGACCCGGCGCCCCGGCCGTGGTGGCCAGGGGTACGTCAGCACCCGGTGCCCTCGGCTGGGTGGCGGTGCCACCGTGGTTGACTAGCATGATGATGCGAGTGGGTCCCTGCCGGGCGGTGCCCGGTGCTCCAGGAGGGACTTGCAGCTGCCAATCCCCGTCAATGGCGACATATCAACGGGGGTGGGGGAAAGACAACGGCCGCGCCAGTGGTCAGTGGCCGGTGGCCAGTGGCTAGTGGTCAGTAGGAGTGTGCTGCTCGGAAGGTGATTTAGCCGCAGAGTACACAGAGAGCGCAGAGTGGGGCTGGCCCCCCTATGGTCCCCCCGCGCAGCGGGGGGACGGGCGGACGGACCTACCCTCTGACAGGCCAAAGCCGCACGGACAGTGCCAGGTGCGGTGCGGCTTTGACCTGTCACTACTCCCCCTCCCCAATGAAAGTTGCTCACTTGATAAGGTAGTGTTTTGGCCCCCTCCCTCACCCTCCCCCGGAGCAAGCTCCAGGGGAGGGAACCCGCTCCCGGCCCCGGTGGAGCGGGGCTAGGGCTAGGGAAGGGGGAGGCCCCACTACCCGATTAGGTTGGCAACTTTCATTAGGGAAGGGGCTGGAGTATCGCGGCGCGGGTGGCGTGCGGGCTAGGGGAGCGACCAGGAGCCAATGCCGGTTCAACAGCCGCAGCTGATCTCGGTGCCGGCCTGGGCATTGGCGCCGGTGGTGGCGTAGCCGTCTCGCTTCCACCAGTCTAGGCCGCCGATCAGCTCGCGCACCTGGAAGCCCAGCGTCAGCAGCTTCACCGCCGTTTTCGTCGAGGCATTGCAGCCGATGCCGTCGCAGTAGCAGACATAGAGCTTCGATTTGTCGAGCGACTCGGTGGAATTGAAGCTGATCTCCTTGTGGGGGAGGCTGAGTGCGCCGGGAATATGCTCTTGGGCATAGGCCTCGGTAGAACGACCATCAACGATGACGATGGGTTCGTTCTTGCCTAATGCCTCGTAGAGGTCCCACGAATCCATTTCGTAGGCGAGCTTGCGCTGGTAGTGGTTCAGCTGCTCGATGCTCACGGTGTTTTTCCTTCATCGGCGGTTTGAGTTGTCGAAACCGCGGCCGGCACCGCGCTGCACACTCGCGCTGCCGGGCCGGAAAGGGTGCGTGGGGAAGACGGTCAGGCGATTGTGCTGCAACACTACTGTAACGGCGGCGGTGTCACGGCGTCTTGAAGAGCTAAGGGTACAATGGCTGGCCGCATAGGACTGTAAGATCAACGGTGCTGTATTGGCCGTAAAGGGCGAGCCTAGTGTTCCGCTGGTAAGGAAGGATGCTTAGGATGGACTATCGTCGGCTCGGACGCACCGGTCTCACCGTATCCGCGATTGGCTGCGGCACGTGGGAGCTGGGCGGACGCGAATGGGGGGAGATCGGCACCGAGGAGGCGCTGGCCGTCCTGCGACACGCCTACGACCAAGGCGTCACGTTCTTCGATACCGCCGATCAGTACGGCGGTGGTCGCAGCGAGCGGCTGCTGGGTACGGCGTTCGGCGGGCAGTCCGACGTTGTGATTGCGACCAAGGTTGGCTACCCGCTGGAGTCGGATGGCTGGTTTGTCCGGCGGGGCTCCCCGCCGCAGTTCAATAGCAGCCGTGCCTATATCACCACGGCCGTCGAAGGCTCGCTGCGGCGGCTGCGGCGGGAGGCGATTGACCTCTATCAGCTGCATCAAGCGCCGCCGCCGGAGCAGTGGGACGAGGCGTTTGCCACGTTGGAGGACCTGAAGCGGGTGGGCAAAATCCGGCATTACGGCGTCTCGGTGGATGTCAAAGCCGGTTTGCGCGTGCTACGGGAAACCGGCGCGGAATGCTTGATGTTCGTCTATAACCTGCTCACGCCGGAGCCGGAGACCGAACTCCTGCCGCTGGCGGAGCGGAACGGCGTGGGGGTCGTCGCGCGCACACCGCTGGCGTCGGGTTTCCTCACCGGGGAGGTAAGCGCCGAGACGGATTTCGGTGCGGGTGACTATCGCGGCCTCTGGCCCCGCGAGCGGCGCGAGCACGAGGCGGCACGGGCGGCCGCATTCGCTTTCCTCGCTACGGACGCTCGCACACCGTCCCAGGCGGCGCTGCGCTTCTGCCTGGCGCATCCAGCCGTGTCCGCCGTTGTCCCGGGGATGATGAGTGTGGAGCAGGCGGCTGATGGAGTGGCGGCGCTGGCGGCCCCGCCGCTCTCGGCGGCGGAGCTTGACCGAGTCCGCGCCATCTGGGCTAGCTGGGAGTGAGCGCCGGAGCGGCGTTAGACGAGGTGCGGAACGACGCCGAGGCCCGGACGGTCCGGCGGAGTGAGGCGGCCTTGTTCGTGGGTGGCGCCGCTGAACGGGTCGGCGGCGAGCAGCAAGTGGCCGTCGAGGTCGGCGTAGTCCAGCCAGGGTAGCAGGTGGGTGGCGGCGGTGATCGCCAGGGAGCTTTCCACCATGCAGCCGACCATCACCTGTAGGCCGTGCGCGCGCGCGACCTCGATGAGGCGTCGGGCGGGGCGCAGACCGCCGCACTTCATCAGCTTGATGTTGATGCCGTCGCAGGCGGGGGCGATGCGGGGGACGTCTTCCGCCACAATACAGCTTTCGTCGGCGATCAGCGGGAGGGGCACCCGGGCATGAACGTGGGCCATGCCCGCGAGATCGCTCGCTGCTACGGGCTGCTCCAATAGCTCGACGCCGGCTGCAACGAGGTCCGGGCCGATCTGCACGGCCTCTTGCGGCGACCAAGCGGCGTTGGCATCTACCATCAGCCGCGCGCTGGTGGCCTCCCGCACGGCGGCCAGAATAGCCCGATCTTGGGACAGATCGCCGCTGCCGAGCTTGATCTTGAGCAGCGGAAACCCGGCCGCGGCGGCAGCCTCGGCCCGCTGTGCGACGACGGACGGCTCGGCCAGGCCAATAGTGAAGGAGGTCAGCGGGCCGGCATCACGCTCCAGCCCCCACCAGCGCCACAGGGGCAGGCCGGTACGCTGGCCGGCCAGATCGTGCAGCGCCATGTCTATGGCCGCGCGGGCGGCGGCGTTGTGGCCGAGCGCCCGCGCCAGCCGGTCCAAGATAGCCTCCAGCGCCAACGGATCATCACCGAGGAGCGGTGCGTAGGCGTCCAGCGCAGCCCGGACGGTGGCGACGTTTTCGCCATAGTAGGCATTGGGCGCGGCTTCACCCAGCCCAATCAGCCGGCGGCCATCGGGCGCCTCCCACGTCAAGCGGACGAGGACGTTCTCGGCGACGGCCCGCGTGCCGCGCGCAATCGTGAAGGGCACGGCGAGGGGTAGCTCCAGCGGCTCGTATTCCAGTTCAATACGCATGTTTTAGGTCTCCGGCCCCCCTATGGTCCCCCCGCTGCGGCGGGAGGACGGGACATTCTCTCTCCCGGCGTTAGCTCCGGGGAAGGATCCGCTTCCCAGTTCTGTGCCCAGACGAGGGCGCGGTGGACCCCCTCGCGCAGGCTCACTCGTGGCTCGTATCCGAGTTTTTGCCGGGCGCGGGTGATGTCGGCGACGTAGTAGGTCACTTCGCCGGGACGAGACGGGTCGATCTGCATGCGTGGCTCCTGCTCCAAGACGGTGCCGATGAGCGTTGCCAGCGTCGTGAGCCGATTGCCTTCCCCGTAAGCGAGGTTGAACGTCTCCCCGGCGAGCGTGCCGCCCACGAGCCGTTCGATACCGCGCCAGAGGCCGTCAACGGCGTCGTCCACGTAAGTGAAGTCCAGCAGCTTCTCCGCGCCATACACGGTGAGCGGCTCGCCGCGCCGGATGGCCCGGGTGAAGATCCACAAGACGCGCTCCAGACGGTGCAGGTCGTTGTCGTAGCGGCCGTAGACGTTGCTGAACCGGAAGATCAGATACGGTAGCCCGTAGCAGCCGCGGTAGGCGGCGGCCAGGGCTTCGCTGGCCAGTTTGGCGGCAGCATAGGGGCTAGGCGAGGCGCCGAATACGGCCGCCGACTCCGGCACCGGGCCGCGGTCGCGGGGCTGCTGGCCGTAGACTTCGCGCGAGCTGGCCAGGACAATGGGCGTACTCGTGAGGCGGGCCAGCTCCAGCGCATTCGTCACCATCAGATGATTTTCGAGTGCCCCCAAGGGCCGCTCGACCAGCGCGTGGACCTTGGCATGGGCGGCAAGGTGGACGATCACGTCACAGGGCGGGAGCGTCACCGCGCCGAGCCGCCATCCTTGGACCGGGTGTGCCACGGCGAGGTCCATCAGGATTGTCTCGAAACGGTCCGTCCAGGTATTGGGACGCCGATCCACACCCACGACCTCATGGCCGTTGGCGAGACAGTGAAGGGCCAGGTTGGTGCCGATCTGCCCACTGGAGCCGGTGATGAGGAGACGCATCAGCAGGAACCTCGTAGTTGAGACGGCAACCGCACACTCGGCCTAGGTTCCCGCTTTCGCGGGAATGACGGTGAAGTGATAAGGGAGCGACGGTTGAGTTTTGCGGGAAAGACGGTGACGTGTCAACAGCGCCGCGCCGTTTAGCATGACGTAGCGGATACCGTCGCGGTTAGCGTGCGCCGCCGCTGGCCTGGAACACGCTTTAGCCTAACACTATCGTCAGTACGATGAGGACGGCCAGGAGCACGGCGGATACGAGACCGATCCGCTTCAAGTCTCCGGGCAGATAGTGGAGATTGGCGGCTGCCAGGTCGAGCGGCGACATGCGGGGGCGAGCGGGAGTGCGACGACGCGGTGTGCGGGGGGCTGCGGCCTGGCGTGGCCGCGGCGTTGGTCGTGCCGTGGCGGTGCTGGAGTCAGTGGCCACCGGCTGCAGGGCTACCGGCTGACTCGCTGCGCGGGCGGCTTTTTGCTGGCGAGTGACGCGCCGCTTGGGCTTGCGCTGGCGGCCGCCACGGTGCATCTTCTTTGGTCTGCGCGGCACGTTTCACCCCCTCTGGCAGCACTGGTTGATTCTAGCGCAGATGGCGGACGGTGGCTGCCGGGCCGGATGCTGTTTCACGTGAAACACTGGGGGGATGATGGCTGTTGGACAGAGCGACGTTTCACGTGAAACAGCGCCCATTACACTGGTGAGCCGGCCGGCGCCGCGGTCGGCCTACGCCGGCTTCACCAACCCGAGCACGAACTCCTCGTGCATGCGTCGCTCGATCCCCTTCATCGCCGCGTTGCCCCAGCGAGCAGGCATCATCCGTCTATCCCGATCAAGCGAACGCTTGCCGATTCCTACTACATCGAATCCGAGCGGCTTGCCGATCTCTGCGAGGTGCTCTTGCGTCTGCACGCGGATACCGCGCATCGTAGATGGCCCGACGACAACGCCGGCGGCTGTACCGGCACGCAGCACGCGATACATCTCGGCCAAGGCAGCGCGCATCTCGACGAGATACTTCTGCAGGACCCGCGCCTTACGCCGGTCGCGTCGTGCCAGCTCCGACACACAGCGCGCCGCTGTGGTCGGCAAGTCGTCGGCTATTGCCCCACGGCTGTTTTCGGCTCCGATATAGGTCGAGCGTAGCGCCGCGAGCTTGCTGACCGGCGCGCCGAGCCAGGCCAACGAGAACTTATGGGCACGCATGTAGTCAATGGCATTGGCATACGGTGGCGAGGTCATCACCAGATCAACGGACTCGTCGTCAAGAGGCAGCTTGCGGGCGTCGGCGTGGTGTAGCTCGACCGGCAATGCATCGGCTGGGAGCGCCCGCAGCGCGGTCACACTCTTCCGCAACCGAGTCTTGAATTGGGCGATGGCGCTTCGAATTGTCTTCCCCTCCACGCGGTGGGGGCGTGTATGCGCGAGGTCCCTGGCCCTTGACACACCGCCACTCTTGGTGATGATGATGGAGGAGAAGACTACCTCGAGTGCCTCACGCACAGCAGTATCCGGCTCTTCTTCAATACTCAGGAGGAGAGCCAGTAGCTCGTGCTGCGCTGCGGTCGTGAACCAGTAGTCGAGGAAGTCTCGTGTGGCCGGATCAAACCGACGTTCAATCTCCTTCTTCAGAGCAGCTTTGTCCATAAGTAACATGGACGCACTGGCGATAACCGAATCGCCTGCTGTGTGAAGATGCTCTTGATCCACGGCCCGTGTCTTCACCCGGCTCACCCGCACGGCGAGTGGATCGAGGTCCACGCCGATGGCTCGGCGCCCTAAGAGGGCCGCTTCGAGCACGGTTGTACCGGACCCCATCATCGGGTCGAGGACGGTAGCGCCGGGGTGTGTCAGATGTTCGATGAACGTGCGCGGTAGCTGCGGAGGGAACTTTGCCGCAAAGGCGTGGATCGTGTGCGTTGTATAGGAACTGCTCTCATTATGGAAGTCCAGATTACCGCCAATAATGGTTTTCAAGCGTTCGCGCACGTTGGTAGAAGTCATTCCGGGGCGCTCTTTGTGTACTCGGTCCGACGAGAGACTGGGAATCAGTCGGCGGAATCCACGCTCACAGAAATTTAAACTATCCGGCCGCAGCAGCGGCCTCGCAGCACACGATACCGGAAACAGATATGAATATGCAGGTGGTGCCCAGCGAGGGATCAGCTTCAGAGGCGGGCGCAATGGCTGACGAACGGTGCGGCGGAAGACTGTGGCTCAGTGTGCTTCGAGCCAGGAGATGACCGCGGCGATGTCGTACTCGCGCGTCGAGGCGCCGGCGGCCAAGCCGACCGTCTCCACGCCGCCGAACCAGGCTTCATCAAGCTCGTCTGCCGTGACGATATGGCGCGTGGGGCAGACCTCGGAGCACACCCGCACCAGTTGGTGGGTGTTGGAGCTATCCCGCCCACCGACGACGACCATCATATCCACGGTGCGTGCCAACTCCACGGCCTCACCTTGGGCGCGCTGAGTCCACCCGCAGATACGGCCCCGGTCGTCGAACACGTCCGCCTTGGTCTCCAGCACCTTGCACAGCTCCACGTAGTCGGCTGTGAGCATGGTCGTCTGCGCGATAGAGGCGAGCTTCGGATAGTGCCCCAACTCGGCGGCCTCTTCAACCGATTCGATGATGAGGCCGTGCTGCGTATGGGCCACGGTGGCCCGCGCCTCGGGATGGTCGCGGTGGCCGAAGACGATCACCTGATACCCTTCGTCTTCAAGCTGCTTGGCGATCTTTTGCACCACGGTGACGATAGGGCAGGTTGCATCGAGGACGTTGAGACCGAGACTCTGGGCACGCGCAAATGCCGTAGGGCTTTCGCCGTGTGCCCGCATCAGGACGGTGCGGCCGGCCAGTGGCGTCGTCTCTTCCGCTGGGAGGTCATCCTCCATGAGTGACACCGGCAGGGGGCGCACGCCCATCGTCTCCAGTTCCTGCATGGCCGGCGTGTTGTGGATCAGCTTGCCTGAGATAAAGACCTCCTCGTCATCACCGTGCTCGGAGGACTCTACGGCGAGCTTCCACGCCCGCTTGACCCCGCCACAAAACCCGACAAACCGTTCTCCGCGAACTACGCGCATCGCATTCCTTCCAATCGAGCCTCAGCCCCGCAGCCCAAAGCAGCCGGCATCCGTGATTGTGCCACGCCGGCCACTGCTCTCCCTATTCTAGTCGAAACGACCTCGCCTTTACCAGACACCGGCCCCCCTATGGTCCCCCCGTCCCGACGGGGGGACGGCGGCACGGGCACGGCAGCGGCGTCGCCCCACTCAAGAGGCTGGCAACCCAGATGGGACGGCGGCATGGGCACCGCAGCGGCGATGCCGCCGCGCCGCGTCTCCCGGCCTGGCCCTCACTCCGGCCCTCTCCCAGGAGGAGAGGGGCCTGGATTCCCGCTTTCGTGGGAATGACGAGGGCCTAGCCCCCCTATGGCGCCCCCGGTACCTCAACTCATTTGCCGGTCAGATAGCGCTGGAAGGTCAGGGTCAATTCGACGGGATCGGGGAGAAAGTAGGAGCTGGGAGCGTTCTCCAACGTAATTCGCACGTGCAGGAGTGCTGGTCCTGGCTCGTGCCGCGCCTCTTCCAACGCCGCCTGCAACGCCGGCTCGGTCGCAACGCTCCAGGTGCTTGCAAAGCCGCAGGAGCGGGCCGCCGCGCAGAAATCCACCGCCGCCGCTGCCGTCGGTTGGTCGCCGGTCGCGGCATAGACGCCATTATCCAAGACGATCAACAGCAGCTGACGGGGGCGGAGCAGCCCGATAGTGGCGAGCGTGGACAACCCCATCAACATGCCCCCGTCGCCCTCGATCACGACTACCTTCTCGTGCTGGCTCGCGTCCAATCCGAGGCAGAGGCCCAGCCCGATGGCCGGCGGCAGCCCCATGGAGTCCAGGACGTACAGATGGTTGTCTGCTCGCCCAACGAGTAACATCTCGCGGACCATCGTGCCGACGGCGACGACGTATGGCTCCGTCGGATAGGCCGCGGCGGTGGCTCGCAGCGCCGCGAGCCGCGTCAGCTGCGCTGCCGGCGTGGTCGTCGTCATGCGTGTCGTTGTCCTCGCGCGGTCATCTACTTGGCGTCGTGCCCTACTGCCCAGCCATCAGGTTACACAGCACGGCAACCGGCCGGTGCGTCGTTTGCATATATTGATGCGCCAGCGTCACCGTTGGCGTCCACTGCTCCAGCGGGATGCGGGCGTCCAGCTTGAAGTACCGGATGCCGGCCGCATCCAGGACCGGCTCTACCCGCTCGCAGAACGTATGGATCATCGAGTTGTATTCACCTAGGCCACCGCGCTGCGAGACCAGCAAGAAAATCGGGATGTGGTACGCCTGTGGGAAGGTGGTGAGTGCCGTCAGCGCATTGCCGAGGCCGTTGTCCTGAATCACCAGGACCGGCTTGCGCCCGGCCAATGCCAGGCCCGAGGCGATGCCGATACCCTCCTCCTCCCGTGTGAGGGGGTGGACTGTGATCCCCAGCTCATCCAGGCCGGCCAGAATACCCTTCAGCGTACTACTCGGGAGGTGGAACACGTAGTCCGGCGCGATCTCCCGAAGACCGGCGAGCAGCGCTGCGCTGCGCGCGTCTGGACTTGCCATGTGTCTATGTTCCTCTTGCCCTAGCGGCGGCATGTGCTGCGTAGATGGGCACCATGCTGCGCCTCTACGCACAGCCCGCGTCATACCAGCGCCGTAATCGTTTATGGAGTAGACTGGGCTGCTATACCTAATAGTACCCATTGGACCGAGGAGGCCGCCGGATCACCATGCGCTCGACGACACGCCCTCTGCCGCGTCTGCGCCGGATTACCAAGTCGCTGATGCTGGCGCTCTGTGTGCTTGGCCTAACCACAGCGGCCGTGTTGGCAGCGCCAGCGCGCCAGGCTGCGACCGACGAGGCCATTCCCGGTGGCTGGCACTATCGTCAGGCGTCCGGCACGGCCGACGGTCGCGGATTTGACCTGCGCGATCTCCCACACACGCCGGTGGGGCCGGTGCCGTTCTGGACCCATGCCGAGAGAATGGGCGGCGTTGAGGTGCTCGGCTACCCGGCCAGTCGCGCCTTCATCGGCCGCGACGGCTGTGTGTACCAGGTCTTGCAGCGTGTGACCTTGCAGGCCTGCCAGGGGGTGGGAATCCGCTTCGCCAACACGTTCCAGCTGCTCGAAGATGCTGGGCAGGACATCGTTCTTGATCAGAGCCGGCAGATTCCCAGGCCGCGATTGGACGGTGCCCAGTCGTATGACGAGGCCGTCGCTATCCGCTTGGGTTGGCTACGGGACGATGCGATCAGAGCGGCGTTCTACAATCCGCCCCGCGGTCTCGGGCCGCTCGATCCGTGGTCCACCAACGATGCGATCAACCTCTACGGTCTGCCGATGTCCATACCGGAGGACTACGGCCCGTTCGTCTCCCAGCGGTTCCAGCGGATCGCCTTCCAGCGCTGGAAGGTGGACCACCCGGCCGGCATCTTCGCCGCGGGGAGTGTGGTGCCGGTGCTCGGCGGCGATCTATTGAAGGAAACGGGAGTGCTCACGGGCGAGGTGACGACGCCGCACGCGGCCGGTGCTTCGCTAATCGCGGCCTTGCCGTCCGTGCCGAACTTCCCACCGGTCCGCGGCCAAGTGCCGCCACCGCTCCCGCCACCGCCGCCCGCTCTGCAGCCGATTCCTACCCAGGCCCCACGACCGGCCGCGCCTCCGGCGCCGGTAGCGACCCAAGTGCCACAGGCCACCGCGGTGCCAATCCCGCCGACGGCGACGCCCATACCGCCGACGGCGACGCCGGTACCACCGACCGCGACGCCGCGGCCGTTACGACCCTTGCCGGCGGGCCGGTCCTTCCGGTTGGAGTACGGCTTCCAGGCTCACCTGCTCGACACCCGCTTTAATCGGCGCACGAATGCGATCAATTGGACCAAGGACGCCGGCTTCACCTGGATCAAGCAGCAGGTCGTCTGGAGCCAAGTCGAGAAGCAACCCGGTGTCTATGACCCGCAGGAGATGAGCTACCTGGACGGCTCGGTCAACGACGCCTCGGCGGCCGGCCTCAAGGTACTGTTGAGCATCGTGAAGTCCCCCGACTTCTACGCTGTGCCCGGTGGCCATTCGCCGGCCGACCCGTCGAAGCTCGGTGACTTCTTCCGGTTCCTCGCCAGTCGCTACCGAGGCAAGGTGCAAGCGTTCGAGACCTGGAACGAGCAGAACTTGGCCGGCGAGTGGGGGCAGGGCCGGCTGTGTGGCAACTTCCCGGCCGAGTTCCTGGCGCTGCAGAAAGCCGCATATGAGGGCGTGAAGGCCGGCAATTCCCAGGCCGTGGTGGTGTTCCCGGCGTTGACGCCGACCGGACACGGCGACTGCAACGCGGCGCTCGACGACGTGGTATACCTGGATCGGCTCTATCGAGACACCGGTGGGCAGATCAGGCACTACTTCGATGTGATGGGCGCGCATCCGTCCGGCTACAACAGCCCGCCTGGTGACGGAGTGGGTCGGTCAACGGCGCCCGGTTCCGGGTTTCGCAACCACGACAGCTTCTTCTTCCTGCGGTTCACGCAGCTGCGGGAGGTGATGCTGCGGCATGGGGATGACAAGCCGATGTGGTTCACGGAGTTCGGGTGGAGCGTGTGTGACCCGAACAACCGCGTGCCGCACTATGAGTACTGCGGCGACAACAGCGAGGAGGAGCGGGCAAGGTACTTTGACCAGGCCTTCCAGATGCTCTGGGAGCAATACCCTTACGTGCAGGTGGCCATCGTGTGGAATCTCAACTTCCGCGACATTGTGCCCTCGACCGACGAGAAGTACGGCTTCGGCTTGGTCAACAACGATGGCAGCACCACCCCGGCCTATGAAGTGCTGAAGTCGCACCCGAAGTAGGTACGGTGCCTGGCCACGGAAGAGATAGCCGCCGCCGCCGAAAGCCAGCGGCGGCGGCTGTGGGTATCATCTGCGCCGTCTGCCCGATTACGACATCATGCTACGTTGGCGTTTAGCCCTCACGACGCTGCTAGTCGGCATTCTGCTCGCTGGGTGCGATATCGGAACAGCACCGCCGGAGCCCGATACGGCGGTCGCGCCGGCACCGGCCGCCGCAACGGTCGCACCGCTACCCACACCGCCACCATCGCCCACGGTGCCGCCATTGCCGACGGTGGCAGTGGTATCGGCGTCGGCAGCTACGACCCAAGCGCTACAGCCCACCGCACCCCCGGCGCCGACCGTCGCAGCGACTGCGCCACCGTCGCCGCCGGCGACGCCCGTACCGCCGCCTACCGCGACGCCGCGGCCCGTGCGGCCCTTGCCGGCGGGCCGGACCTTCCGGTTGGAGTATGGGTTCCAGGCTCATCTGCTCGATACTCGCTTTGACCGACGTGCGAACTCCATTCGGCTGACGCAGGAGGCCGGCTTCACCTGGATCAAGCAGCAGGTCCGCTGGAGTCAGGTCGAGAAGGAGGCGGGCGTCTACGACCCGCAGGAGATGAGCTACTTGGACGGCTCGGTCAACGACGCTCACGCGGCCGGGCTGAAAGTGCTGCTCAGTATCGTCAGCTCTCCCGACTTCTACGCCGTGCCGGGCGGTCATTCGCCGGCCGATCCGACCAAGCTCGGCGACTTCTTCCGGTTCCTCGCCGGCCGCTATCAGGGCAAGGTACAGGCGTTCGAGACCTGGAACGAGCAGAACTTGGCCGGCGAGTGGGGGCAAGGACGGCTGTGTGGTAACTTCCCGGCCGAGTTCCTGGCGCTGCAGAAAGCGGCCTACGAGGGCGTGAAGGCCGGTAATCCCCAGGCCATCGTCGTCTTCCCGGCGCTGACACCGACCGGCCATGGCGACTGCAACGCGGCGCTCGACGACGTGGTATATCTGGATCGGCTCTATCAAGAGACGGGAGGGCAGATCAAGCAGTACTTCGATGTGATGGGCGCGCATCCGTCCGGCTACAACAGCCCGCCGGGTGACGGAGTGGGTCGGTCAACGGCGCCCGGTTCCGGGTTTCGCAACCACGACAGCTTCTTCTTCCTGCGGTTCACGCAGCTGCGGGAGGTGATGCTGCGGCATGGGGATGACAAGCCGATGTGGTTCACGGAGTTCGGGTGGAGTGTGTGCGATCCCAACAACCGCGTGCCGCACTACGAGTATTGCGGGGACAACAGCGAGGAGGAGCGAGCCAGATACTTCAATGAGGCCTTCGAGATGCTGTGGAATCAGCATCCCTACGTACAGGTGGCCATTGTGTGGAATCTCAACTTCCGGGCCATCGTCCCGGAGACGGACGAGAAGTACGGCTTTGGGCTGGCCAACGCGGACTGGTCCACGACGCCGGCCTATGAAGTGCTGAAGGCAATGCCCAAGTAAGGCCGGGGGTGGCACTTACGGTTACCTTAGGCCCCCTCCTCTGCCGGGCCGCACCGCGCCCCGGCCCCGGCCCTGGATGAAGGTTGCGAACTCAACTAGGTAGTGTTTTGGCCTCCACCCTGGCCCTCCCCCGGAGCAAGCTCCAGGGGAGGGGAGTCCGCGCGACGGCGGGAAAACTGCGCGGCTATTCCAGCCAGCCGTTGCGGAAGGCGACGGCGATGGCCTGTGAGGTAGAGCGCACACCGAGCTTGGCGTGGACCAGGCGCAAGTGGTTATGCACTGTGCCGACGCTCACCTCCCACTGCTCGGCGATTTGGGCGCGGGTGAGACCATCGGCCAGCAGCTTGAGCGCTTCCAACTCGCGGGGACTCAACGGATTGGGACGATCACCCATGATGTTTTCCCCTTGTGCGGGGCTAGGACCACCAGCCAGTAGTTGGTCGGCCAGCAGCTTGAGCGCTTCTAGCTGGCGGGGGCTTAACGGGTCGGGACGATCACCCATGATGTTCTCCTCCTCATAGTTGCCGCAGGTAACTATTCTATATCAAATGAGTGCAAGGGCGCCACTCTTCGGTCATTCCGCCGGAGCGTAGGCCAGGCTACCGAACCGGTCGGGGCAAACAGGCTATGATGAGAGGGGCAAGGTCGGGGAGCGGCCCCCCTATGGTCCCCCGCTGCGGCAGGGGGACGGCCTGTTCCCTCACCCGTCGCAACGGGGGGCTAGGGTGGGTGCCAAGCCAGGGACCGGCCTGCGCCGGAATGACAGTAGGAGGAAACTGTGAACCGTAGACAATTCGGCGAGACGACCGCGCGTGTGCTGACGCTGGCCGGTGCATTCGCGCTAGCCGCTTGTGGGGCTGACGAGGCTGGCGGGCCGCCGGCGACGAGCGGCGGAACCGTTTCGGAGAGCACGAGTGCGCCGGCCAGTGCCGCCCCGACGGCGGCTGTGGCCCAGCCGACGACCGAGCCGCTGGACTTGGCGGATTTCGACCCCAGCGAGATCCTCACGGTCCTGCCGCGCGACGCCATCCCGGCGATCTTCGATCCGGAGTTCATGACGGTTGACGAGATTCAGCAGCGGCAGAGTCTTGAGGACGAGGAGCCGGTGTTGGGCTTCGAGCACAATGGCGAAGCGCACGCCTACTCCGTCCTGCAGCTGGATCGCCACGAGATTGTCAACGATGTCGTGGGTGGCCGGGCCATCGCGGCGACGTGGTGACCGCTCTGCTTCACGGGCATCGTGTATGCCCGCGAGATCAACGGCGAGCGCTACGAGTTTGGCGTCTCCGGCAAGCTGTTCCGCAACGTCCTGATTATGTATGACCGGCAGACCAAGTCGCTGTGGAGCCAGCTGCTCGGTGCCGCGGTTGACGGTCCGCTGAAGGGCACCAGGCTGGAGATGCTGGCGGCCAGCTTCACCACTTGGGGCGTGTGGCGGCGCGAGCATCCCGATGGGCTGGTGCTCAAGAAGCTGGAGCCGAGCCGCCAGACGTATGGAGGGTACTGGCAGTCGCAGGATGCGGGTATCTTGGGCGAGAAGTACCAAGACGAGCGACTGAAGACCAAACAGTTCGTGCTCGGCGTGCGGGTCAACGGCCAGCCCAAGGCGTACCCGTACCTGCGCCTCAGCGAGGAGCCGGTCGTAAACGAGACGTTTGCCGAGACGCCACTCTTGGTGGTGTTCGATGACCGGTCGGCCAGCGGGGCGATCTTCACGCGCGCAGTGGCGGGCAAGACGCTGACCTTTAAGTTGGCCGAGCAGAGCGAGACGGCGCCGCTCATCACCGATGAGGAGACGGGCACGAAGTGGCACGGCCTCTCTGGTGTAGCCCTGGAGGGACAGCTGGCCGGCCAGCGGCTCACAGCGATCCCGGCGACGCCCTCCTTCTGGTTTGGCTGGAAGGACCACTTCCCCAACACGGCCGTCTACGGGGAGTAGGCTGGCCCCCCTATGGTCCTCCCGTCCCGACGGGGGGACGGTCGCTTCCCTCCCCTGGAGTTGGCTCCGGGGGAGGGCGAGGGAGGGGGCCAGGGCACCCACAAGGGACGCCCCTACAGGCTTGGCGGCTGTACGCTTGGATTCTCGCTTTCGCGGGAATAACGGATGGCGGTTTCCCCCTCTCCACCATGCGGAGAAGAGGCCAGGGGGGTGAGGTCACACAGCAATCCGGTACACTCGACCTACCGACAGGACCACGCGCGTTGGAGGTCAGTGGATGCCCCCATATGATGTCGTCACGTTCGGTGAAGCACTGCTGAGGCTGACGCCGCCGAGCTTCCAGCGGATCGAACAGACCACCACCTTCCACGGGAGCATCGGCGGCGCCGAGCTGAACACCGCCGTCGGTCTGGCCCGCCTGGGCTTGCGCGTGACCTGGGTCTCACGCCTGCCGCGCAATCCGTTGGGGCGGCTGATCGCCAACAGCGCCAGGGAGCATGGCGTAGACGTCTCCCACGTGGTCTGGTCCGATACGGACCGCGCGGGGGTGTATTTCCTGGAGGAAGGCGCGGCCCCGCGGCCGTCGTCGGTGCTCTACGACCGCGCGGATTCGGCCTGCGCGCGGCTCCGGCCGGAGGAGCTGGATTGGGCAGCGATTCTGGCTGGCGCACGGGTGTTCCAGGTCACCGGGATTACTCCGGCGTTGAGCGATGGCTGCCGGCGGGCCACGTTCGAGGCCATTGAGGCGGCCAAGGCTGCCGGTGCGCTGGTCAGCTTTGACCCCAATTTTCGCAGCAAGCTCTGGAGCACCGCAGAAGCCAAGCAGGTGTATCTGGCGATTGCCCCCCATCTCGATATTCTGTTCTGCTCGCATGAAGGGCTGCGCGACTTCTACGACATCGTGGCCGACGACGCGATTAGCGCCGCGCAGCAGGCGCGGGAGCGCTTTGGCCTGCAAGCGGTGGTGATGACCACCCGTGAAGCGCGCGGCGTGCATGACAACACGGTCGGCAGCATTGTCGTCGCCGACCGGGTGTATCGGGATCGGGAGCGCGAGGTCGAGGTGGTAGAGCGGCTGGGCGCCGGTGATGCGTATGCGGCCGGGTTGCTGTTCGGACTACTCACCGGCGATTGGGACAAGGCGGTAGCCTACGGCGGCGCGGCCGGCGCGCTCAAGCACTCGATTCCCGGCGACTTTCCGCTGCTCACCGAAGAGGAAATCCGCCAGGAGATCGAGGCGCCTTCCATCCGCGTCAGCCGGTAGACCGGAGGGTTAGTCGAGCCGGAAGAAGGTGCCGGCGATGTAGCGTACTAGCTCGCGCTCATGGACCGGCTCGTCGCCGTCCTTGGTCGTAAACCAGTAGGCTGTGAACAGCCGGCCATCCGGCAGCTCGGTGACGACGGGATACCCGAGATCCCAGCAGTACGCGCCATCGCGCACGACGAACTCCTCGCTCCACGTCTCGCCTAGGTCGTCGCTCACCACCCCCAGGATGCCGCGTCCGCCGCGCGCCGGATAATCGCGGCGGGCGAACAGGACCAGAATACGTCCGTCACGCAACACCAAGCCGCGCGGCGAGCGGTACCGGGGACCGCTGTCGTCACCAGGCGCCCGGTCGGGGAGTGGGCCGGTGAGGGGCAGGTTGTACGTGGCGGGGCTGACGATGGCACGGGGCGTGGACCAGCTCATCCCGTCGTCTTCGGAGAACGCAACGTGGGGCCAGTTTTCGGGGAGCCGGTGCATGAGGCACAATAGCCGATCATCGGGGAGCCGGTGTACCCCGAGATAGCTGTAGCCGTAGTACATATCGGGCGTATGGGCCGCCCGAGCGATCTCGCTGACGTACTGCCACGACAGGCCGTTGTCGTAGCTGACATAGAAGCAGGCGACGTTGCGCCGGTAGGTGGCGCCCACCATGCCGAGCACGCCGTTGTCGAACTGAACGTGGCCGAGGTTTACGCAGAGGAAACCGCCCTCGGGTGCCCACGATGGCCCCTCGATCAGCGTGGCGTGGTGCTCCCAGGTGCGGCCGCGGTCCCGGCTACGCAGGGAAAAGGACGGGGGGTGCTCGCGGCGGCCCAGGTGGAAGTTGATGCCCGGTGGGAGCCGGGGATCGTTTCGCAGGTCGCGGCCACCAAATGGGAACCTGAGATACTCGCCGTGGCAGAAGTGGATGATGGAGTCCGGCTGCGTCAGGTCAATCTGCTCCCGCTGCTCAGGCGCGCGCGGCCGCAGCCAGTCCAGTATCTCATTATCCGAGCGGTCGTTGTGCCAGATCCAGGAGCGCTCGTTGTCGGGCCAGGTCCGGCCGTAGTCGAAGGAGCGACTGAGTAGCGCGCCGCCCGCGCGGGCGCCGCGCTCGGCGATCGGGTGCGAGTGGCGGTACGGCCCGGGCTTACCGGGCGGGAGTGGAGCTTTGTAATCCACTGGCCCGGCCAGGTAGGCGACGGCAAGCTCGCCGTCGCCGAAATCCCAGAGGCCGCCGCGGTTGGGGGCGTACAGGTAGAGGTGGTCATCGTAGTGGACGCGGATGTGCTCCACGTCATGCACTGCGACCTTACGTATTCCGAGTTTTCTGCGCGATGAGTACGTTGCCATCGTGGGCTCCTTTCCCTGTGGGCGGTGGTCGGCAGCGAACAGAGAAGAGTTGATAACCAGGCAGGGAATGCACTCATCGCTTGTAGGGCGGGGCCGGGGGACGCAGCCCCCGATAGGGTTTCTCACGCCAGGCGTTCGCCGAGCAGACCGCTGATACCCTCGACGGCGCGCCGTGAGGCCTCCAGTAGCATGACGCCATCCAGGCCATAGCTCATGAACGTCGCGCCGCGGTCGGCCCACTTGCGGACGGCCTCGGCGCTCCCAACGTGGGGGCCGCCCGCAATGCCGTTCTGCCGACAGGCGTCCAGCATCCGCTCGATAGCCTGCTCCAAGTCGGGGTGATCCATCTGGCCGGGGATGCCCATGGTGGCCGACAGGTCGCCGGGGCCGACCAGGATGGCGTCTAGGCCGGGCACGGACGCGATCTCCTCGACGTTCTCGATGCCCTGGGCACTCTCCACCTTTACGGCCACCAGTAGCTCACGGTTCTGCGCCTCGATCCAGGCGGTCGCGTCGGGATGCTCGAAGCCGGTATGTGTGCCCACGGTGATAAGCCCGCGCGTGCCGACGGGCGCATAGCGGCAGGCGTTGACGACCAACTCGGTCTCCGCGCGGGTGTTCACGTGGGGGGCGATCACGCCCATTGCGCCATTGTCGAGGGTTCGTGAGATCAGGAAATCGGCAATGCCGCTCGGCCCGGCAATCGGCACCGTACCGGCGAGCTTGGCGGCGGTGCAGATCGGGTCCACGTCGCTCATCGTGAGGCCGGAATGCTCCATATCGAAGTAGAGAAAGTGGAACCCGGCTTGGCCGGCGATCTGTGCCACCGCCGGACCAGGGAAGGTGATACTAAGCGCTCCAATACAGACTCGGCCTGCGCGGAGGGCGCGGGTGACGGGATTGACCCAGGGGCTGATCGGTTGACGCTGCGAACGTTCGCTCATCGGATGCTCCTTTCCGCAGCCTGGTAAGCCGGCCGGCCGGCGTTAGGCCATATCGCTCAAGCGGTAGTACTGGGTGGGTGTGCAAAACAGTGCGCGGGGATTGGTGCGCGCGAGGGCGCCGAATGTCGTTTGACGGAGCGAGCTGCCATTGGTCGTGAAGCCCATTAACCGGGCGGTGTCCTCCGACCGGAAGGTGAGGGTAGTGCCGTGCGCGTCCTCGGCGACGAAGAGCGGCGTGTCCGCGGCGAGCGCGGGCGGGGCTGGCTCGGTGTCGCTCGCGGTGACGTCGCCGCGGAAGGGCGCGATCCGCGACTCTGCCGTGCCGACGCTTTCGAGGAACGCGAGTAGGGCGGCGTGCAATTCGCGGGCTACGGCGGGATGCTCGGTGAGCACGTTGCGCTCCTGCGCCGGGTCGCTGCCCAAGTGATACAGTTCGGAGGGCTGGCCGCGGGGGCTGGCGATCAGCGCCCACTCCTCCGTCGTCACCGTCAACGCTTCCACCAGCCGGGTGGTGTCCGTATCGGTCGCGGCGGCCCCGTCGAAGGTGGCAACTTGGGTGGCTTGCCCCCGGTGACCGGCCATCAACGCGATCGGGTAGCGCCCACTGAAGGCGTGCGTGCGGATGCGATCCGTCGCGCCGCGCACCAGCGGCCAGAGCGACCGGCCCTCCACCCCCGGGGGCGTTGGCACGTCCAGGAACTCCAGGATGGTGGACAGCAGGTCTACATGTTGGGTCAGGCCGGCAATCCGTTTACCGGCACCGAGGCCTTGGGGGTGCCGGATCATCAGGGGGATGCGGATGCTCGGCTCGTAGAGCCGGCCCAACGTGCCGCCCGGCTTGCCTTGCAAGTCGTGGTCGCCAAAGAGGTGGCCGTGGTCGGTGAGATGGATCACCAGGGTGTTGTCCGAAAGCCCGAGGACATCCAGCTTATCCAGCAGGTGTCCCAGCCAGCGGTCGGACAGTGTGACCAGCGCGGCGTACAGGGCGCGGACGTGGTTGTGCTCTGCCGGCGAGAGGTAGTCCGGGCGCCCATATTGGGGGTAGATCACTTGGTCGCCGGTGAAGGAGGGATCGGCATAGCGGGCCACGTCGAACGCGGGGGCATCGAACGGCTCGTGGGGGTCCCACATGTCTATGTAGAGCACAAAGCCGGGTGGACCGCCGGGCCGGCCCCGCCGGTGGTTGCGCTCCAGCCAGTCGGTCGCCGCGGAGATGGTGCGGGCGCACATCCAGTCCCGCTCGTACACGCGGCCGGCGGTGTTGCGGAGATACAGCTGCGTGGCCGCCGGGCCTTGGAAGCTGGATTGTCGCAGCTTATAGGGGGCAGCGGGTAACGGAATGTCCACGGCGTCAACGTTGTAGCGGTCGGCGTGCTGGCCGCGAATCCACTCCCAACCGGCAAAGCCACGGGTGAAGTTGTAGTCGTCGTGCCCCAAGGCCGGCGTATCGAAGAACAGCACCGGCAGGTAGCCAGCGCCACTCATCAACTCGGACAGCACCACGTCGTCCGGCTCCAACGGCTGCCAGGGCCGGTGGGGAAAGCTGTAGCGGCCGGTGAAGAGGTCGGTGCGGCAGGGAATGGTTGGATAAGACGAGACGTAAAAGCGGTCGAACAGCGCCGATTGCGTGGCCAGCCGGTCCAGGTGGGGAGTGTGAATAAATGGCTCGTCGGCCGCGCGGCCCAGCCGGGTCCACGGCGCCGGGTCGCCATACGCAGCGACGTGATCGCGCCGCAGGCTGTCATTCATCAGGATGATGACGTTCATGCTCGGAGGCCTCCGCTGGCGGTATTCTAGCGCAAGGACAGTATTGGCCGGCGGCTGAGGGGGTGGGCTGGCCCCCTCCCTCGCCCTCCCCCGTCCCGATGGGGGAGGGAAGTCGCTCCGGGCCGCTACGGAGCAGGGGCCGGGGAAGGGGATTGGGTAACCTCCTCCCGTTGCTGGGTGGTATCCGGCCTGGTGCAGGTGGGGCATCCACTGCAATTAGTTGGAGCGGCTGCGGCATACTGTACGTCACAAACGGAATTTGTGCATGTTTCTCCTACTTGCAGGTCCTTGTCATCCGGTCCCGACCGCTGTATGCTGGGGGCACTGCCCCTGCCGCCAGGGAGCACGGGGCACGGGCGGAGCGCCTGAAGCTCGCCGGGCGTCGCGTCACTGGGCGAGCGTATGAGCCGCTCCCCATGGGGAGCGAGTGGCGAGAGGGAGAAGCCAATGGCAAGCGTGATCCGCCGACGGTATCTGGGAGGCGCAGCGGCCGCGTTGGGCGGTCTGCTGGCTGCTGCCTGTGGCGAGATCGAGGTCCGCTACGTGCAGGGGCCAGCGGGGCCAGCGGGGCCAGCGGGCGCGCAGGGTGAGCGGGGCGCGACCGGCGCGGCCGGCGCCAAGGGGGCGGCCGGAGCGGCCGGTCAGACGCAGACCATCGTGCAGGAGAAGGTAGTCACGGTCGAGAAGCCGGTGATCGTCGAGAAGGTAGTCACCGTTGACAGGCCGGTGGTGGTCGAGAAGACGGTCGAGGTGCCAGGCAAGACCATCGTGCCCAAGAAGGTCTTCATCTGGACCAACTACTACAAACCGGGCCGGGCGATGAATGAGATGGCCCAGGCGCTGCAGCGCCTGAGCACGCAGTGGAATGAGGAGCACAATGACATCATCTTCCTGCTCCAGCCCATCGGCGGTCAGGGCTACGTCACGGAGAAGATTGTCAGCTCCTATGCCGCGGGGGTACACCCCCACTTACAGCAGGGCAACTACTGGAACTCGACGATCTACGGCGTGAACGGGATGAGTCCGAACCTGCACGAGCTGTTTGTCTCGAAGGATAAGGAGTTCGCCGACTCGATCGAGGACTACTTCCCCCACGTCCAGGAGACCATGTACTGGCGAGACCAGCTGTGGTCCATCCCCTTCAACTTGGACGCCGATCTCCCCTACACCAACCTCAACCATGTACGGGCAGCGGGCTTGCAGCCGCTCAAGATCGGCTACACCTGGGACGATTTGGTGGAGTACGGCAAGACGCTCCAGACGACGCACGGCGCCGGCAGAGAGACCAATATCTGGGCTTTCGCCCATTTCGACAACTGGGTGAACTTCCTCAATCTGCTCAAGCAAGCCGGTGGCGACCTGTACAACGAAGACATGACCAAGGTGGTCCTCAACAGCTCGGAAGGAGTGGAGGCGTTGCAGTTCCTTTCCGATCTGGTCCACAAGCACCAGGTCCACAGGCCCCACGATGAGTGGTTCGAGGCGAACGGCAAGGACCGCCCGAGCTTCACGAATGGCCAAGTGACCATGTTCTACGAGACCAGTCACGTGCGGATCATTGCCCACGGGGAGGCGATTGGCGGCTTGGAGAACTTCTACATCTCACCGCCGCCGTCGAAGAAGCAACCGTTCATCGGTACGTTCGGCACGGGGGTTCACATGCTGAAGAAGAACTCGGACGAGATGGAGGCGGCCTGGCAGGTATTGCGCTGGCTCACGTCCACCGGCCCGGCGGCGGTGTGGTGCTCCGCTGCCCTGTTCGTGCCGGCGCGCAAGTCAATCCTGACCCATCCGCTGTGGGTGGAGCGGATGGAACAGGTACCGCAGTATCTCCCGTTCCTGGAAGCCGTCAACTACGGGTTCCGCCCCTACCATCCCGTGTTCTTCCCCGAGCACTACAGTGTGCTGCGGGGGATCCTCGGCGACGTAACCAAGACGCCGAACGTGGCGTTCAAGACCAACCTCGACGAGGCGGCGCGTCAGATGAACGTGCTGCTCGACAGCTTCAACAGCACGGGGAAGATCTCGAAGGTGCGCCCGTAGGCTACACGGCGGGCAGTGCTTGGGCTGCGTGAGATGGAGGGGTGACCGATCGGTCGCCCCTCCGCGCTCTGTAGGAGAGAATATGGCCACAACGATGGTAGCACCTCCGGCCGGGCGAACGCTGGCGGTCCATGGTGGCACGCCGGTGCGCGGTCCCGAAAACCCGCTGCCGATGCGGGCACCGCGGATTATTCACCCCGAGGCCTACAACCTGGTCAAAGAGGTGCTGGATAGCGGCTTTACGGCCGATTTCATCACCAAGTTCGAACGGGAGTTCGCCGCGGCCAACGGCGTCGGATACGGCGTGGCCCAGTCGAACTGTACCTCGGTTATCCACGCGGTCGTGGGTGCGCTGGAGCTAGGCCCCGGCGACGAGGTGATCGTCAGCCCGATTACCGATTACGGTTCGTTGGCCGGTGTGGTGATCCAGGGTGCGACGCCGGTCTTTCCCGACGTGGACCCCGACACCGGGTTGATTACGGCGGAGCACGTGGCCGAGGTGATTACGCCGCGGACCAAGGCGATCATTGCCGTGCATTTCTACGGTCAGGTGTGCGAGATGGATCCCATCGTGGCCCTGGCCCGCCGGCATAACCTGGTGGTCATCGAGGATGTCTGCCAGGCGATTTTCGCGGAGTACAAAGGGCGCAAAGCCGGCAGCCTGGGCGACGTGGGCTGCTTCACGTTCGATGGCGGTAAGCTGCTCTGTGCCGAGCATGGTGGGATGGCACTCTCCGACGACGAGGGGATCATCAGGACGGTCCGAGAGTTTGGCATTGATCGTGGCTCCCGGCCCGACCCGCCCAATGGGCGCGTGCATCTGCGGCCAGGCTACAACTTCCGCTGGGGAAACATGGAAGCGGCGGTGGCGCTGGCGCAGTTGAAGCTGCTACCGGCGCAAAACCGGCGGCGCATTGCGCTGGCCGACAAGCTCTCCGAGAAGATTGCGGCCATTGACGGGGTCCAGCCGCCGTTCGTGCCACGACCGGGCGGGCACGTCTATTGGCTGTATCAGATGCATTTTGAGCTAGAACGCTTCAGGGTGGGGATCGAGGCCATCTCCAGGGCGCTCGCAGCGGAAGGGCTGCCGACGATTACCGATTCGCTGATGTACTACCTGGTTCCCTACAGCCACCACTTCCTGGCCAACCGGGAGGCGGACATCGCGCGCCTGACCAATGCGAGGGCGCATCTGCAACGCACCGTCCGGTGGGGTTTCCCGATCAAGTACACGGATCAGGACCTTGACGACATCGCCGAGATGGTCGGCAAGGTGGTGGACGCCTACCACATTTGAGGGGCGACAGCGCTTCCGGCATGGATATGGAATCGGCGTTCACCGTCGCGCCCGGAGAACGACAGCTCTTCTTGGACGATCACCATATTGCCACCCGGTCGCGGCTGACCCGAACTATGCACCGGCCGGCCAAGAAGGGGGCGGTCGTGCGGGAAGTGCTGGATAGGGCCGGGAACGTGGTCGCCGCGTCCGTCCCGATGAAGGGCGGCGATCATCCACGCGCCGAGGTCAAATGGCGGCAGGGCCACCTCGCTGCCCTGAAGGGCCGGATGGTGAGCTTGCGGTTTACGCTGCGGCAGGCGCGGCTCTACTCCTATTGGATCGGGTGAGGAGGCGTATGCAAATCCAGACGGTAACGGGTGCCATCGCCCCCGAGTCGTTGGGCACCACCCTGATGCATGAGCACACCCTCTGTGATCTGTGGGAGTGGGGCGGCCGGTACGAGTACAACGGCATCCTGGATGACGAGGAGCTGCAAGCGGAGGAGCTGGCACGATACCGCGAGGCCGGCGGCTCTGCGCTCGTGGACGTGACGACGATTGGGGCGTGCCGGAACCCGGCCGGGATGCGCCGGCTGGCCGAGGCGACCGGCCTGCATCTCATCATGGGCGCTGGCTGGTACCGCGAACGGGTGTATCCGCGCGAGGTCTACGAGTTGAGTACCAACCGGCTCGCTGACCGCCTGATCGGGGAGTTTGCCGACGGCGCGGACGGGACGGGGGTGCGGCCGGGGATTATCGGTGAGTTGGGCACCGAGCGATTCCATATTTCACCGGCCGAGGAACGAGTGTTCCGGGCCGGCGCGCGGGCGCAGCGCCAGATCGGCGCGGCGATCACGACCCACACCACGTACTTCGGCGATCTGGCGCTGGAGCAGGTCGAACTGCTGTTGGAAGAGGGGGTGCGTCCGGATCGAATCGTCATCGGCCACGTCGGGGAGCGGCGCGACGTGAGCTTGGAGCTGGCCATCGCCAAGACCGGTGCCTACGTCCAGATTGACCACGTGGGTCGCAAGCCCAGGTCCGGGGCGCAGCCGGAGCGCCAGCGCGCTCGGAACGTGGTGGCTATCGCGCGGGCCGGGCATCTCGACCAACTGCTGATTTCAATGGACATTTGCGGCAAACCCGCGCTGCACTGGAATGGGGGGCATGGATACGACTATCTGCTGCGGACGTTTGTTCCGCTGCTCCAGGAAGAGGGTCTGACTGAGGCGGAGGTGCGGACGATCCTGGTGGATAATCCGCGCCGGGTGCTAACGTTCTGAGGAGCTACGAGGCTTCCTCAAGCTAGTGTTTCAACATTGAAGGGATGAGCATAGTGGAGATTACTGATCTGCAACTGCACCCAGTGCATACCCGGCGTGAGACCGGTTCGATCACGCCGCATGTCATCGTTACGCTGGACACACGAGAGGGGATCAGCGGACTAGGCGAGATGTCCGATCTCGGCCACTACTCGTTGCGGGATTTTCCACCGCTGTCGCGGCTGCGAGGGACACTGCTAGAGGTCCTTCGCGGCCGGGACCCCGCCGACATTACGGACCTTACTGCTCGGCTCGCACAGACATTCCCGGGTGGCCCCTTCCACAATGAAATCCGCTGCGGCGTAGAGCTCGCTTTGTGGGATGCGGTGGCCCGTAACGCACAGGTCCCGGTCTACCAGTTGCTCGGGGGCAGGGTGCGCGACCGCTACCGGGTTTGCTATCCCATCTTCCGCATGCGAGCAAGCGATGAGATACCCGACAACCTCCGGTGTGTCCGTGACTTGATGCGGCGGGGACAGGATGCGTTTCGGCTCTATTGGGGGGCCGACATCGAGGCCGATGAACGGTTCCTCGCCGCGGTGCGCGACGAGTACGGCGATCAGGTCGAGATCAAGTCGCTCGATGGGAGCAACCAACTGCCCCGCGATGAAGCCATTGCAGCCTTACGCCGGTTGATACGCTACCGCCCCACGCACATCGAGTCGCCTTGTCAGCGCGAGGATCTGGCTGACATGCGCGCAGTCCGGGAGACGATTGGCGCGGCTGTCAGCGAGCACGTGGCCAGTCTGCAGCAGGGGTACCAATTTGTAGCGGCGCAGGCCGTGGATATCTTCAACATCTCGCTGGTTGCCATGGGCGGTCTAGCAGCCGCTCGCAAGCTGTACGCCCTGGCCGAAGCTACGGGCACGAAGACGCTGATCGGCACTACGCAGGAGCTCTCGATCGGGACAGCTGCACAGCTCCACCTCGGGGCGGCGATGCCGAACCTGGACTACCCAGGGGACGCGGCCGGCCCCCTGCTCTATCAGCAAGATGTGGTGCGCCAGCGAATCCAGTATTGCCAGGGCTATGCACTGGTGCCGGAGGGGCCGGGCTGGGGACTAGAGTTAGACCCGGAAGCCCTCGCGGCCAACCATGCGAACTTCGGCTGAGAACGACGACGTAGGCAGCCGCTTACTGCCCCATCTGCAGCCAGACGGTACCCTGGGACGTGGTGGTACTCCCCCGAGATCCACTACCGCTCGTCCGGGCCGCTACGCCACTACCCGATTAATTTGGCAACCTTTATTAGGGAGGGGTAGGTTCGCTTCTCCATACGAAAGGGAGCGTACCGTGTGCCTAGCCAATCACGGCTCAGGGAGTTGTGAAGCTCTCTCCTGCAAATCATTGATATGAAGTTCTAGCTGGCCAATCTCCTCCTGTAGTTGAGTAATCTCTTGATGTAACTGGCCCATTCGATACTGTTGTAGTTGCATGGAGCCTACAACGAGAGATATTGCAATAATTAGTGTGATTATATTGCGCTTCGACATCTTAGGTGCTCGGTGCGCGATCTTTTCTCTTCTTCGGATCAGGTGGTGGGGCGGCTGCAAAGAGTGCCCGTGCGACCTGCTCTGGGGTCGCATCATCGAACTCCACACCGACCGGCTCATAGCGCGAGGGGTCCAGAACAATTTTGCGGGAGGGGAGCTGCGTCACTCTCTCTGGCATAGCAATCTCCTCGTTCCTACTCTAGCGGAACAATTTCCTCTTGACAACCTCCAACCGGGGCGGCATATTTTCACAACTCTGCTCAGGGTTTGTCGCCGCAGCAACACTGTGTGCGAGGCGTGTCTTCACGCCTCCTTGCAGTGCATAGCGGTACGGCATGGGTTTTCGAGACCTGACGACGGCAGTATTATCCGATCCACAGTCAGGGCAAATGCGCCTCCCGTGTGGCCAACGCTGCTCCTCAAACCACCTTTCGGCGTGGGCATCAGTAGGAAACTGGCGGAATAGGCCCGTAATCGAAAGTGAAGCAATAGTCATAGTGGGGTAAGTATACCATACAGAAGTGCTGTAAATCCAAGACTTGATTATATATCTTGACAACCAGGATGCCACTGTGGCGGCATAGTGCTATATGCCTGAGCTTCCGAACTGGCTGGCCTGGACCGGTTGTATTGCCTCAGTGATGGGAATACCACTAGGCATATGGCTGTGGCGTCGCGGTGGTGGCCCGCGCTGGTCACTGACCGGACGCGACCTTGAGGTAGTAATCGGCGCGGTGGAGCGGATGTTCTATGCCTCGTTAGAGCCAATTCTAGCGATCAGCGTTCTTATCTTCTTCATGATTTTTCCTTCTCATCATTGGTTGTCAAGCCAGGGCTGGCTAGGCACGCGGTACGTTCCTTTTATTAGGGAGGGGGTAGGTTCGCTTCTCCATACGAAAAACCCCACCCTTGTCAGCCTGTGGTCCCCCGCTTCGCAGGGGAGGTGGATTCCCGCTTTCGCGGGAAGAATGACGAGAGGTGAGATGCTAACTGCGCAACAGGTTGCGTTCTACGAGACGTTCGGGTTTCTCGTGTTTCGGCAGTTGTTCTCCGCTGAGGAGATGGTCGTCATTGACGCCGAGTTCGAGGCGGTGATGGCCGAGGACCTCGCTGGCAAGCCCTTCCGCGGCGATAAGCGCTACGCGGTGGGCGGGTGTGTTGAGCGGAGGCCGGCCCTGCGGAGACTGATTGACGACGACCGCATCTATGGGCCGGTCGAGCAACTCATCGGGTCGGAGGTGATGTGGTGGGCTTCCGATGGGAACTACTACGTGGGTGATACGCAATGGCACCCGGACGCCACCGAGTTTGTGACGGGCGGGCGGATCAAGGTGGCTCTGTACCTGGACCCGGTGACCCGTGAGACAGGTTGTTTACGGTTTATCCCTGGCTCACACCGCCAACCCCTGCACGGAGAGCTGGGAATCTTGAGGATCGGAAGAATCAAACAGAACATCGCCGAAGGCGTGCTCGACCCGGAAATACTCGACCCTTACCGCGAGCAGGGAATTGACGTGGACCAACCAGCATTTGGCGTCCAGCCGGAAGACCTCCCGGCGTATGCGGTGGAATCCCGGCCCGGTGACGTGGTGCTGTTCGATCAGCACCTCTATCATGGCTCCTTTGGTGGTCACGTGGGGCGGCGGATGTTCACGCTCAACTACTACACGGCCCCGCAGACGGTGGAGGCAGCCGCGGTGTTCCGGCGGGAGTGGAGCGCGATCGGTAACCGACTCCAGGGCAGGTTGCACGAGGACGCCGTGCTTCAGAGCGACCGACCGCGGTTGCAACGACTGGTGGCGCCGCTGCACAAGTGGGGCTGGACGCACCTGGCCGAGCGCCAGGCCGACTAGCCGGCGGTGCCGCGGATGGGCGCGGTGTTGATGAGGCCGCCGTCCACGTCAATGGTGCCGCCGGTGAGGAAGGCGGCCTCGTCGGACAGGAGAAACATGACGGTGTGGGCCACATCGGCCACCGTGCCGCTGCGTCCCAAGGGGACGTTGGCGGCGGTGGCTGCCATGAGTTGCTCCGCGCTTGCCCCGGTGCTGCTGACCTTCATCCGCAGCACGTCCTGGCCCATCGTGGTCTCGGGAGTGCCCACTGGACAGATACAGTTGACCGTGACCTTGGAGGGGGCCAGCTCGGCGGCCAGGGACTTGGTCAAGCCGATGACCCCGTGCTTGGCGGCGACGTAGGGGGCGATGTTGGGGAAGCCGACTTTGCCGGCATCCGAGCTGAGGTTCACGATCCGGCCCCGGCCGCTCTGCCGCAGCAGCGGGGCGGCGGCCTGCGAGCACAGGAACACACCCTTGAGGTCCACGCCGACGACCCAATCCCACTCCTGCTCGCTGATGTCGTCGAGCGCGGTGATCCTGATGACCCCGGCGCTATTGACGAGCGTATCGAGGCCGCCGAAGGCCGTCTCGCAGGCGCTGACCGCGGCGCGCACGGAGTCGGGCGCGGTCACGTCGAGGGCGAGAGGGAGGAGTTGCTCGCCGGCATCGAGCGCCTGAGCCGCCGCCCGCAGCCGGCCGGCGTGCAGGTCGCCGATAGCGACGCTGGCGCCCTGGTCCAGCAGCGCGCGGGCGACTCCCAAGCCGAAGCCGCTTGCACCGCCGGTAATCAGCGCCCGCCGGGGCGTTGAGGCGGGTTGTGTCATCATCCGGTTTCCATCTTGGGCAGTGCTCGCTGGGATTATACTCCGAGGGACCACGCTTTGCCGTTGCTTGCTGCGTGACCGTACAATCCACGCATTCGGCCAGGACCGACATGAGGAGGGACCGTGAGCAAACTCGCGTTCGTGGACACGCACGTACACTTCTGGGACCTCCAGCATCCTGACCTCGCCTACTCGTGGCTGCAACCCGATTTTGTGCATCCCCAACTCCGCGAGCAGCTCGACCGGCTGAAGGGCAAGAACTATCTGGCCGAGGACTTCATCGCGGAGACCCGTGACGCGAACGTGACGAAGGCGATCCACGTGCAGGCGGCGCTGGGGATCGAGGACCCGGTGCAGGAGAGCGCCTGGCTCTCGGCAGCCGGCGAGCGGACCGGGTTCCCGCACGGCATTGTGGCCTACAGCAACCTGAAACAGCCCGACGTTGCCGAGGAACTCGCGCGCCACTGCGAGTTCTCCCGCGTCAAAGGCATTCGTGACTTCTCCGACGGCGACTACCTGGTTGATCCGGACTTCCAGCGCGGCTACGCGCTCCTGGAGCGGTTCAACCTCATCGCCAGCCTCGATGTCGAGTGGGAAGACATGGAAAAGCTGCGCGACCTGACTCGCAAGTACCCGAATGTCGTCGCGGTGCTAGATCACTGTGGATTTCCGAAGCAGCGGACGGACGAGTATTTCCGGCACTGGAAGCAGGGCATGGCGGCGCTGGCCGAGTCCGAGAACGTGGTGTGCAAGATTTCCGGCCTCGGCATGTGCGACTGGCGGTGGACCGTCGAGAGCATTCGGCCGTGGGTGCGGTACTGCATCGAGGCGTTCGGGCCGGGGCGGTGCATGTTTGGCACCAACTGGCCGGTGGACAAGCTCTTCAGCACTTACGACGCGCTGATCGCCGCCTATACGGAGATCGTCGCGGACTTCAGCCAAGACGAGCAGATGGCTATGTTTTCCGGCAACGCCGAGCGTCTGTACGGCATCTGAGCCGTCTTCACCCTCAGGCTGCTTCACCCCCGGCCCTCCTCCCCGCGGGAGAGGGAGCGGCCGCTGGTCGCCGCACCTACTCTCCATGCCTACCAGGGCAGGGGCCAACATATTGTCTGTCACAGACGTATTTATGCATGTTTCTCTCATTTGGAGGACCTTGGCATCCTACCAAGCACGCTGTATGCTGAGGCTACTGCCCCTGCCGCCAGAGAGCACGGCGCACGGGCGGAGCGCCTGAAGCTCGCCGGGCGTTGTGTCACTGGGCGAGCGCATGAGCCGCTCCCCATGGGGAGCGCGTAGCGAGAGGGGGAAGCCAATGGCAAGCGTGATCCGCCGACGGTATCTGGGAGGCGCAGCGGCCGCGTTGGGCGGTCTGCTGGCTGCTGCTTGTGGCGAGATTGAAGTCCGCTACGTGCAGGGGCCGGCGGGGCCAGCGGGGCCGGCGGGCGCGCAGGGTGAGCGGGGTGCGACCGGCGCGCCCGGTGCCAAGGGTGCCGCCGGGGCAGCGGGGCAAACGCAGACGATTGTGCAGGAGAAGGTGGTCACGGTCGAAAAGCCGGTGGTCGTTGAGAAGGTAGTCACCGTAGACAGGCCGGTGGTCGTGGAGAAGACGGTCGAGGTGCCGGCCAAGGCGGCACCGCTGCGGCGGGTCGTCCTGTGGACCTACTTCTGGCGGGCCGGTGCCAACATGAGCGAGCGCGGTACCGGATTCCTGGACCTGACCAACCAGTGGAACGCGCAGGGCACGAACATCACGATGGGCCTGGAGCCGCTATCCGGGCAGGGCACGACGAATACTGCCAAGGTGATTGCCAGCTACGCGGCGGGCGTACCGCCCGATCTGCTGCACAGCGCGTATTGGGACAAGGGAGTATACGGCATCCGCGACATGGTGGTGGAGCTGGAGGGGACGTTCATCAAGGCGGACTAAGGAGTATGCCGACACGATGGACGACTTCTATCCCCACCTGTTGGAGTCGAGCTACTGGCAGGGCAAGCTGTGGAGTCTACCCCAGGAAACGAACTCCAACCTGCCCTACACGAACCTTGCCTACGTGCGGGAAGCCGGCCTCGACACCCTGAAGCTCGGCTACACCTGGGACGACTGGGTGGAGTATCTGAAGAAGCTCCAGCAGTTCCTCGGCCCCGGTATCGAGACCGGTAAGTGGGCGATGACCGGCTTGGTACAGCGGGCCTCGGGCTTCATCAATCTGCTGAAGGAGAACGGCGGCGAATACTTCAACGAGGACCGGACGAAAGTCGCCTTCAATAGCCCGGAGGGGGTGGAGGCGATGCAGTATACCGCCGACTTGGTGCATAAGCACCAGGTCCATGCGCCGCACCCGGACATCCTCAAGGCCGCGGGGTTGGAAAACCCCAACTTCCCCAGTGGCACCATCGCCATGGAGTGGGAGACAAGCGCGTACCGCGTAGTGCAGTGGGCCGAGCGGATCGGCGGCTTGGAGAATATGTACGTCGCGCCCTCCCCCACAAAGAAGCAGCCGTTCATTGCCAACCTGGGCCAGAACACGGCCATGTTCAAGACCAGCAGCCAGCAACAGGATGCTGCTTGGCAGGTCATGCGCTGGCTCACGAGCACGGAGCCGGCGGCGCATTACGCGGCCGTGACGTTCTTCCTGCCGCCGCGCAAGTCGGTGCTGACGACGCCGGAGTACGCGCAGAATCTGAAGGACGTGCCGCAGTTCAAGACCTTCGTGGATGCGCTGGACTACGGATACCGGCCGTTCCACCCCGAGTTCCCCGAGATCTACGGCACCTTCCAGAACCTGGTCTCGCGGCCGAGCTGGAAGGAGCTGCGCTCGGTGAAGGACGACCTGGACGAGGCGGCCCGTGTCATCAACGCCAAACTCGACGAGTTCCAGCAGCGAACCGGCTAGGAGCGGCACTGGCCGGCAAGCGAGCGAGCGCATACGCCACCGGGTTTGTCCTAGTGGCGTATTGCGTTGTTTGGCTGTCAGCTATCAGCTATCAGCCTGTGCAGGAATCCAGCGGCGGGGGTTACTGACTGCTGACTACTGACCACTAGGTCACGCCTATAAGGGAGTGTTTCGTGATGAAAGCGGCATTGATCGGCTGCGGCGGGATGGGGAGCGGTCATGCGCGGAGTGCCCCGGAGCATGGCGTTGAGGTGGTGGCCTTCTGCGACGTGATTGAGGCGGCTGCCGAGCGGGTGCGGGCAGAGTTTGGCGGTCGCTACGCCACTACGGACGCCGGCCGGATTATGCGCGACGACAGCATTGATCTGGTCATCATTGCCACGCACCATGACGCCCATCATCCGCTGGCGGTGGCCGGGGCGCGGGCCGGCAAGCATCTGCTCGTGGAAAAGCCGCTGTGCCAGACCCGTGAGCAGGCTATCGAGGTGGCCGATGTGGTGGACAAGGCCGGCGTGAAGTTGATCGTCAACTGCAAGTTCCGCATTGCGCCCACGGTACAGAAGGCGAAGGAGTTGATCCCCCATCCTCGCCTCAGCCACGGTCAACTGGCGACCGGCAACTACGCGCTCAAGCCGCCGGGCACCGGCTCTACCTGGATATGGGACAAAGATGACGGTGGCGGACTGCTCATTAGCACGGCGGTCCATACCGTTGACCTGCTCGCCTACCTGATGGACAGCGCCGCCGACCGGGTATATGCCGAGGGGCGGCTGTTCGATCCCAAGAACAAGGGCACCGCCGGGTATCCCGACGGGTTGGTGGGTACGATCCTGTGGCGGAACGGTGGGCTGTCCACGGTGATTAGCACCGATCAAGGGATCAGCCACAATCCGCGGGTCTCCAAGTGGTTCCACGAGATGTGGGACGGCGAGCGCAGCGCCGTGTTCACCGCGCATACCGGCCGCGTGGACTTTGGTGGCTGCGAGATCAGCTACCTCGAGACGCAGGAGCTCCCCGCGGAGGAGCGGCGAAGGGCCTCCATGCTGCACAATCTGCTGGAAGCGATCCGCACGGACGGGGAGACGCTGTGCGACGCGCACGATGGCGTGCAGACCGTCTCCATCTGCAACGCCCTCGACGAGGCCGCGCGCACCGGCCGGCCGCAGAGAGTGGTGAGTGGTTAGTGGCGAGTGGGAGTCCAGCGGCGGCCGTCATTCATATCTTCTCGTTGCTGCGGCGGAGGCCGCAATCCAGGGTGGCCTCCCGTTTCGCTTTGCGGCCTAATCCAGGATAGACTCAGGGCGGCGCTAGTGCCCGGATATTCGTGCTCGTCACGAGTGGCGGGACACTGAGGCAGCCGGTCCGAGGAGGAGACAATGGCAGCAACGCAAGAGATGGCGGGACAGGTCGCAATTGTCACGGGCAGCGCGTCGGGGATCGGGCGTGCGTCGGCGCTGATGTTCGCCCGAGCGGGCGCCCGAGTGGTCGTCAACTACAGCCGGTCCGCGGACGAGGCGCAGGAGACAGCGGACCTGGTGCGCGACGCCGGGAGCGAGGCGCTGGTGATCCAGGCCAACGTCGCCAACGCGGCGGAAGTTGACGCCATGGTTCAGCAGACGCTCGACAACTGGGGGCGGGTAGACGTGCTGGTCAACAATGCCGGGACGACGGTGTTCAAGCCGTATACGAACCTGGAAGAACTCGATGCGCTGACCGAGGCCGACTGGGACCGGGTGCTGGCAGTGAACGTGAAGGGGGTGTACTTCGCCTCCAAGGCGGTCGCGGCACCGATGAAGGCGCAGGGAAAAGGCGCGATCATCAACATCTCCTCGGTCTCCGCGTTCAAACCTGTCGGTAGCTCCATCCCGTACTGCGCGTCGAAGGCGGCCGTCATCTCCGTAACCCAGACGATGGCCTTGGCGCTGGCACCGGAAATCCGCGTCAACGCCATCGCGCCGGGGTTCGTGGCCACGCGCTGGTGGACCGGTCGAGAGGACATCGGCCCGACCCTGGCGGCGACGACACCGTTGCAGCGTGGAGGCACGGCCGAGGACATCGCCGAGCTGGTCTACTTTCTCGCCACGAGCGCCGGTTTCACGACCGGAGCGACGCTCGTTGCCGACGGTGGACGCACCCTGGGGTAGGTATTTACATGGATGGACAGGAGAGACAGGATGAGAACGGCGGGGGGCAGACCTCACCCCCCGGCCCCCTCTCCACATGGTGGAGAGGGGGAGTAGCCTACCTATGGCACCCCGCTGCGGCGGGGGGACGGGCGCAGCATGCTGCGCCCCTAGGGCTTGGCTCGTACCGGAAGCCCCACCCTGGTCAGAGCACTCCGCGCCGGGCCGTTGTGGGTGGTTGTGGGTCGGGGCGGAGCGGCGGTGGGGAGCTGCGGGTGAGCAGCACGTTGGCTGCGTAGGGGCGACCGCTATACGGGTCTTCGAGCATCAGCATCCAGTCCCACAGCCGATCCGCCAGCCGCTCGTAGGTGTCGCGATGGCTCCGGTCGTGGGCCAGGTTGTGCAGCTCGTGGGGATCGGTTTCCAGATCGTACAACTCATCGAAATCGAAGGCGTTGAAGACGAACTTGTAGCGGCCGTCGAGTAGCTGCCGCTGGGTGAAGTTGAAGATGTTGCCGTGATCTTCCATGAACAGTTCGCGCCGCTCCAGGGGGGAAGCGGCATCCGGCGCGCCGGTCAGGATCGGCAGCAGCGACCGACCGTGACACGCTGCTAACGGGCGGGCATCGGCGATCTCCAGGTAGGTCGGGCCGAGGTCGAGGGTGCGGGCATAGGCATCGCACACCGAGCCGGGCGCGATCATTCCGGGCCAGCGCATCAGCAGGGGCATGCGGTGAGTCTCCTCGTAGGGGTATACGTCCTTGAACCACAGCCCATGCGCGCCCATCATGTCGCCGTGATCTGAGGTGAACACGACCAAGGTGTGCTCGGCTTGACCACTTTCGTCGAGGAACGCCAACAGCTTGCCAACATAGTGGTCAATCAGCGTGCAGTAACCCCAATAGTGGGCGATGGACTTGCGGGTATGCTCCTCGGTGATCTCACCGAACCACGACTCGCGAACGCGGCGGACGTAGGCCGGCTTGCCCTCACCGGTGTCGTGGTAGCTCGCCGGCAGCGGTATGTCGCGCCAGTCATATAGCGAGGCATACGGTTCCGGCACCAGGTAGGGGTTGTGCGGGCCGCTGAAGTTGGTCCAGAGGAACCACGGGCGCTCGTCCGGCTCGTCGGTGAGCGCGCGCAGCTGCTCCAGCCCGGCCGCGGCCTGCGCCGCCGTGCCGGTGGCTGCGGGCGGCCCGGCTTCTCGTCCGTAGTGCCGCCAGTAGAGGCCGCCGGCATCGGTAAAGCCCCACTCGTCCTCAGCGGCGGCGCCATTCTTGTGCAGCCCCAACCGGCGGCGGTAGGCGGCAGCGTCAAATTTCCGGTTCTCGCTGTCGAAACCGAGGTCGGCGGGTCCCTGCGTCCAGCCGACGTGCCACTTGCCGACGTAGCGCATTCGATAGCCCGCCGCGGACAGATGACTGCCCCAGGTGGCGCACTCGGGACGGATTTCACGGGCGATGGCGTAGGGCACGTGGCAGTTATTCAACATGCCGTGCGCGTGTGGATACAGGCCCGTGACGATTGAGGCCCGCGCCGGTGAGCAAGGCGTGGTGGCGGTGTAGGCGCGGCGAAACCAGATGCCCTCCGCGGCCAGTTGTTCCAGTGCCGGTGTTCGGCCGGGCGCCGCTGGGCCGGCCGTCGCGTACTGCTGCTGGTCGGTCATAATCATCAGGATGTTCGGGCGGTCAGTGGTCTGTGCGGTCATGGGTGCTCTACCTCCTGGGCTACGCGACGTGGCTGCTTCCGATATGCTGGGATACTATCTGATGGGTTGTGCCGGCCCTCGGTAGACTGGCCCCCCTATGGTCCCCCCGCGTCGCAGGGAGACAGGTATATTCCCTCCCCCGTCGCAACGGGGGAGGGCCGGGTGGGGGCCAGGGTGCGTGAGCCGGGCACGAAGGAGCTTGCAAATGAAGATCACCGATGTCAAGACATTTCTTGTGGATGCGTCGCCGCCGGGGGGCTGGAGTGGCGGGGGGCGCAACTGGCTGTTCGTGAAGGTCGAAACCGATGCCGGCATCTACGGACTTGGCGAGGCGAGCGGCTGGCCGCGGGTGGTCCAGACGGCAATCCAAGACCTTACTCCCGTCGTGGTCGGCGAGGATCCGGGCCGGATCGAATACCTCTGGCAGAAGATGCTGCTGGCCATGATGGGGCATGGGATGACCGGTGTGGTGGGCGGCGGGGCGATGACCGGCATTGAGATCGCCCTCTGGGACATCCTGGGCAAGAAGCTCGGTGTGCCGGTCTGCGACCTGTTGGGCGGCCGCCTGCGGGACCGCGTGCGCGTGTATGTCCATGCCAGCACTCCGGAGCGCGCGCACGAGCTCATCGAGCGGGGCTACACCTGCTTCAAGTGCGGCGGCTTGGAGCATCCGGTCAGGACGGTCAAGACGCTGCGGGAGGCGGTCGGGGACGACATTGACCTGTGCATTGACGTGCATGGGCCGCCCTGGTTCAGCGTGCCCGATGCCATCCGGGTCGGGCAGGCGCTCGAGGAGTACGGTCTGCTGTTCTACGAGGACCCGGTGCCGCCCGAAAACATCGAGTCGCTGGCGAAAGTAGCACGCGCGATAGACGTACCCCTCGCGTGCGGCGAGCGATCCAGCACCCTGTATGGATTTCGCGAACTGATCGAGCGGGACATCGTGGACGTTGTGCAGCCCGATACCGGCCGCGCCGGGGGACTGTTGCAGATGAAGAAAGTGGCCGCGCAGGCCGAGGCGCACCACATCATGGTCGCGCCTCACGATGGGTCGCTGGGACCGATTGCCGAGGCGGCAGCGGTACATTTGATGGCTACGCTGCCCAACTTCCTGATCTTGGAGCACATGGCCGACGACGTGCCCTGGCGATACGAACTCATCGAAGAGTTTCCGCTGGAAGACAGCCACTTCATCGTGCCCGACCGGCCCGGACTTGGCATCGAGCTAAACGAGGCGGTCGCGCGTGCCCATCCTGGGGGACCGAACGCCAACCGACCGGGACCGGCAGTCCGCACCTACGTCGAATCGCGGATGAGTCGCCGGCGGCTGACGCAGCCGTAGGGGCTTGGTGGCGAGAGAGGACAGGGGTGTCCGTTTAGGCCGGGAAGTGTGTGCAGCGGCTTTCTCGGCGATGGGTGCGGTTAGGTGACGAGGCGCGGCTGCACCAGGTCCATGTCAAGCTCGATGCCGAGGCCTGGTCCGGTCGGGGGAATGATGTAGCCGTGCTCGAAGACGAGCGGCTCTTTGAAGATCGTGCGGTGAATTGGGCCTTGGTTGGCTTCCTGGATCAGAAAGTTCGGCGAGCAGGTATCGAGCTGAATGGCAGCCGCGGCGGCAATGGGGCCGCAAGCCATGTGCGGCGCGATCATCGCGTAATGGGCTTCGGCGATGCTGGCGATCTTCTTCGACTCCAGGATGCCACCGCACTGCCCCACGTCGAGCTGGATGATCTGAGCGGCCTGCTTTTCGATCAGCTCGGCAAACTCGTATTTCGTGACGAGACGCTCACCACTGGCGATGGGGATGCTGGTGTGGGCGGCGACGCGCGCCATCTCGTCAACGTTCTCCGGCGGGACCGGTTCTTCAAACCAGAAAGGCTGGTACTTCTCCAGGGCTTGGGCGGCGCGGATGGCGCTATAGGTGGTGAGCTGGCCGTGGGTGCCGATGCCGACCTCGAGCTGGTTGCCGACAGCGTTACGGATGCTCTCGAAGATGCGCTCGGCGTAGGTGATCTCCGCCAGCGAGATGTCGCGCGGCAAGGGATACAGGGGCCGGAAGGGGTCGAGCTTGCAGGCGGAGTTGCCCTGCTCCAGTAGCTCTATGGCGATCTCGCCGGCCCGCGCCGGGTCTTCGTCAAAGCCGGCCCTGGGCATATAGGCATAGGCGCGTAGCTTGTCGTGGTATTGGCCGCCGAGCAGGTTGTAGATCGGCTGATTGGCCGCTTTGCCGACAATGTCCCAGCACGCCATTTCAATCGCACTGAGCGCCGGTGTGGCGTGCAGGCTCGGATGGCGGAAGTCGTGCCGGGAGCCATAGGCGCGCTGCCAGATTTTCTCGATGTGGAAGGGGTTTTCGCCGATCACGAACAGGCGGCCAATCTCTTCGATGAGGCTGATGTGAGCCTTCAGCCCGGCGAGGTTGTCGGCAAAGACGTTGCCGGTCACGCGCTCCCCGAGGCCGATGATGCCCTCGTCGGTGACAACTTCGAGGAAGAGCAGGTACCTGCCGCCTCGATGGGGCGGGATGTTCTCGACAACCATCGTCTTGATGTCAACGACTTTCATCTCGGTATCCTCCAACTCCGGCCCGTCTTTGCCGCGCCAGCGGGAATCCATGTCACCCTGCGGGGCGTCGGTTACTCTACTTGGCCCCCTCCCTCACTCTCCCTCACCCTCCCCCGGAGCAGGCTCCAGGGGAGGGAACTTGCACCCTGCCGACTGGTATGTTGCAAACACGCACTAGACGGTGAGCTTCGGCTCCCGCCACCTGAGGCCCTTCTGCCAGGCGTCCCGGTCGGTGCGGTGCATCCGCAGGTTGCTCTCCCGGAGGGGGAGGGCAATACGCTTACCGCCTTGGAGGTGGGATTCCAGGATGGCCACCATGATCTCGACGCCGTGACGTGCCGACTCTACGCCTCCGAGTGGCGGGTCGCCGGTGTCGAGTGCCCGGACCAAGTCCATGATCGCGTTGACCGTGGTGCTTTGGCGGGGGAAGGCGGGGTATTCGGCCGGACGGAGACTGCGGGCGCTGCCCTTCCGCATGACCCAGTCGAGGGAATCGTTGAAGGTGCCGACCATGCCATGCTTGCAGTTGGCCTGATACTCGTAGCGGTTGGTGCAGAGCAGGTATAGGGTGACGCCGTTCTCGAAGAGGATTACGCCGTCGCCGCCGGGGTCGTCACTGTAGACGTGGCCGTCGCGGAGCGGCTCCGATTGGGGTGCGTGGCCTTGCACCCATACGGCGCGGGTATCGCCGTTGAGGTACAGCGCCAGGTCCATGGTGTGACAGCCGTGGTCGAAGAGACCGCCGCCGTAGGTCATCACCAGACTCTGGAGGGCACCCAACTCACCCTGCGCGATGATCTCGCGCATCTGCCAGAAGCCCGGATGGTAGCGGCGCTGGGTGCCCATGTTGAAGACGGCGCCGTGGCGCTCGCAGGCTGCGGCCATGGCGTTGGCGGTTGCGAGGGACGGGGCCATGCCCTTCTCGCAGAAGATGGCTTTGACGCCCTGCTCGGCGGCGTGGATCACGATGTCGGCGTGGTGCTCGACATGGGTGGCGACGCTCACGATGTCGAGGTCTTCCTTGGCGATCATTTCCTGGTAGTCGGTGTATTGGCCGCTCTTGGGCACCGCGTATTGCTCCCCGAAGAGCGCCATCAGGTCGGCGCGGAAGTCGGAGCAGGCCACCAGGTCGGTCCGGTCGCAGGCGTAGAAGCCGCCGCCGTGGGCATAGGGTGGCACGTGCCCCGGAGCGCCGACGACCTCGTTGTCAATGAAGCCACCCATCCGTCCGCAGCCGATCACCGCCGCTCTGTAGGTTTTCACCGTTCTCCTCGCTCCTGGTCGAATTCGGCCCCCACCCTCGCCCTCCCCCGTTGCGACGGTGGAGGGAACACGCCGTCCCCCCGTCCCGACGGGGGGGCCACAGGGGGGCCATGACCTAGCGGCCGCACGTTCGCCTGCGCCGCTTGTGTCCGGCTCCTATCGTACCGCGCGCCGCCGGCAGATTCCGGTCACGGTGCCGGTAAGTGGTAGACTGCCCAGCGGGCTACCGACGGAGGGATAGAGAGTATGGCAGGACTGACGGCAGCGCAGAAGCAGCGGTTTGAGGAAGACGGTGTTCTGACGGTGGAAGGGGTGCTGGCGCAGGAGGAGGTCGAGACGCTGCGCCGGGCGTGCAGCGAGGTGGAGGAGATGGCGCAGGGCCTCACGGCGCGGACTCCGGCTATCCATCCGCGCATTCTCCCGTCCGGCCGCCGCGTGGTGGACATTGTGAAGGGAGCGGTGTTTCAGCATCCACAGTTCCTCGCGGCCTGCACGCACCCCGGCGTGCTCGACATCATCGAATCGCTGGTCGGCCCGGATATTCAACACCATCACAGCAAGCTGAATTGGAAGCCGCCGCTGCCCCCGGAGCAGGCTGCCCAGGGCTGGAAGATCGGCTGGCACCAGGATTACGCCTTCTTCCCGCACACCAACTACGACCTACCGGCGTGTGCCATCTACCTCGATGACACCAACATGGAGAACGGCTGCATGAACGTCATTCCCGGTAGCCATCGGGAGGGGCCGCGCAATCATATGAAGGACGGCGCGTTCAGCGGCGTGTGCCAGGAGCCGGACGCCTACGCGGACGAGTCGCGGTGGCGGACGGTGGAGGTGCCGGCGGGGGGTATCTCGCTGCACCATTGCCTGATGCTGCACAGCTCCGGCCCCAACCACTCGCAGCGTGCCAGGCGCACGTTCGTCATCCAATACCGGGCGGCCGACAACGTGCAGATCGCCGGTCGCACCAGCCATCTGGGCTGGGGCTTTCAGGTCCGCGGCCAGAACAATGCGATGATCCGCTTCGAGAACGGGGTCACTTGCCCGCTCCCGGAGGGGCTGACATCGCACTAGGAGCAACCCCATGAACACGGCGGAGAAGCGAGCGCACTTCCGCAGCTTCGGCTTTGTGGTCCAGCGCCAGGCGTTCACGTCCGATGAGATGCAGGCGATCACGCGCGAGTTCGACGATCTGATGACCGAGCTGCGCGAGGGCCAGCCCTTTGCGGGGGAGAGTGGCGAGAATCGCGCTCCGTTCGTCGAGCTGCGGCCGGCGCTGTCCCGGCTGGCGGTGGACGGCCGCATCTACGGCACGGTCGAGGAGCTACTTGGTCCGGACTTCCTCTGGGCCAGCTCCGAGGGGAACATCACCGTCGGCGACCATCTCTGGCACCCGGATAGGCCGGGCGACGAGGAGGAGATTTCGTACATACGCCTGAAGACGATGGTGTACCTGGACGAGACGACCCGCGATGCCGGGGCCATCCGGCTGATCCCCGGCTCGCATCGCGCGCCGCTGCACGAGGAGATCGAGAGCGAGCAGCGCCACCAGCATGGGCCGACGTTGGCGCCGTTCGGCGTGCCCGGTGCCGAGGTGCCGTGCGTCGCCTTTGAGTCGCAGCCTGGCGATGTGCTCTTCTTCAACCAGAGTCTCTGGCACGGGGTCTTCCACGGATGGGTCGGGCGCCGCTATATCGCGCTGAAGTACGCCGCCAGGCCGCAGACGGACAAGCAGATCGGATCGCTCGACCACTACTCGCGGGGCACGATCTTCCAGCCGCTCGATTCGTTCGCGCAGAGCGACGATCCGCGCATTCGGCGCATGGTGGACTCGCTGCCGGCGCTAGGACGCAAGCAGATTCCGGCTTTCGTGCCGTTCCGTTGATCAGGCGAGATGGGTCTCTATCCGCTCCAAGACGGTGTCTCGCCAGGCGACCGGGACAAAAAGCCTCAAACTAATGTACGACCGCCGCTCATCCATTCCTAGTGCCGCCACCGCTGCATCGTGACTGATAACCAGGGGGGCCAAGGTCGTATACCGAACGTAATCTACAGACATGTTTGGAAACTCTATGGCCGAGGTCAGCCGCTCCAAGAAGGACCGTGAGAATAGACTCCGGTTCTCTTTCCTGGACACCACAAAGTAGCTTGCGAGTGGATTCCTCGCCAGGTGTAGGCATTCCCAAGAAACATCCCCTGTTGCTTTAGCTAGGCAATACGTGAAAGCGGCTCGGCTGGAATCTCCAAGCTCAATTTCAATCGCGCCGGGCTGTTTGGCATGCACCGCTGCCCAGTAACTATGGCCATGTATACTTCGCCGCCCCTTCCGCGACCGCAAACGCAAATAGTCCCCGAAGATGTAGCAGGCCCCGAAAAGCTCCTCTAGCAGTGGCCATCCCACGCGACGCATCCGGTGCAACAGGCGGTCAAACCGATACTCTCGCTCGTCATCCTTCATAAGTCCAAAAAGCCTGATCTCGAAGCCACTGATCTGATCCAACACATCAGTTGGTACCCGCTCTCGACCCGCCTCTTCCGGGAACCAACCGAGTGCGGCAGTATTCCGGGGAGGCAGGACCGGGTATGCTGCTACCCGCATCGGTAGGTCAGGGGAATGTCGCCAGAGTACCTGCTTGTCCTGCTGGGATCGCCAGAGTGAGCGGTTCTGAGTATTCCCGCCATGGACGGAATGGCTAACGGGCTTGGGGACCATGCTCCGGCCATCTCGAGTAGCGATATGCCACGTCGTACTCGCCACCGGGAGCACGGGGCCATCCGGGTCGGGGCCAATGAGATGCTGCTCGATCCAGGCTGCGACTACAGGCCGCAGTTCAGCCGGCATAAGAATCGAAAGACCTACGTCGTGAGTTGACACGAGTGCCGCGCTGTGACGCACCGCCAGTGTAAGCAGTGCCGGGCGGTTGGTCTTGACTTCCCTACGGTCTGCCTCCACATGCAGAGCGTTGATGACCTGGGAGAGAAATGTTTGAGAGAGCGCCGGGGTATCCGGCGTGGTAGTCGAGAGGAAATGGGCCATGACGGCATAGTGATCTTCAAAAGAATCCAGATATTCTCCGACATTCACCCTCCGCAAGCCAACTTGAAAGCTGTAGCGTGGCTCCGTATCAACTTCGCGCTCTACGATTCCTGCCTCTCTGGGCTTCCCTACCTCCCAGAAAAGTCCTTTGTATGACCTAATTCTATTCTTCAGTGCGATATTGCTCAATCGGAGAAGATAATTTGCTTGAAACACATCACTGAGAAGACTCCGTGTAATTACCTTCTGCAGTTCGCGAGCACGATCAAAGAGATGACCATAACGATCGTCCAGGCCCTCGAATTCGACAGCAATGCCGCTAGCCGGTGGGAGTGTCCCACCCGGCAATTGTGCTGTATCGGCGCTTTCCGGGTACCAATGCAGGTCGGGTATGTCCCCTAGCCCTACTTCTGGATACTCCGTCACGTGGAACGTGATGTCGTACATAGCTCCCGGCATCCCTTTCGCGGTGAGGACATTAAGCATTGCCCAGGTCGAGACTTACTTGGTGACGGCCCTCACCATAGCGGCTGTGCAGCACCGGGCAGTCGAAACCGGTGGCAATTGCCAGCCGTCCGGCCCGTGTTGAGTGGTCCTCCCGATGGGTATCTTATAATACGCGGATGCCCCGCTGCCCGTACTACTACCCCACGAGGGCTTGCGGCGCGCAACGGCAATCAGAAGTCAGGAGGCGACGCGATGAGCAGTCGGAGTGAGGCGGCAGCGGCCGTTGGGCAGCGGGTTAATCTCGGTATCACGCGGTTGGGACAGTCGGACGCCGGGCACCCCAACGGCGCTGCCGTCGCATCCGCGCAGAACGGGGCGCGGCCGGAGCGAATCGCCACCGATTTCTCCGCGGCCCGGTCGCGCTATCGCGTGAGCGTGGAAGAGTACGTGCGGTTCCTGGTGGACGGGTTCTTGATCGTGCGCGGCCTGGTTGGCCCGGCGGAGGTGCAGGAGCTACTGGACCACACCGAGGACCTGATGTACGGCCGGGTGGACGTGCCGGGCCTGGAGCCACCGCCGCCCGGCGCCAGCGTAGACGAGACCGAGCGCCGGTATCTCCGCATCCATATGCTGCACCAACACTTGGAGATACACGAGCGGTATCTGCTTCACCCGCGCATTCTCGACGTGCTGGAAGCGCTCATCGGCCCGGACGTGATGGCGATGCAGACGATGCTGTTTTTCAAGCCGCCGGGCGGCGCCGGCCAGGGCTATCATCAGGACAGCTACTACATTCCCACCTATCCCGACGCGCTCTGCGGCGCCTGGCTGGCGCTGGAGCGGGCGGATGAAGAAAACGGCTGCGTGTGGTTCACGGGCGGCACGCAGCACGAGCCGATCCACCCCAGCGCGGACCGGCTGACCCAGAATCATGCCAACCTGGCGCTGACACCCGTGGAGCACGTGTCGCATACGGACACAGAAGTCAACACGTTGAGCCGGATTGCTGCGCGGTATCCTGGGCGGGAGGTGCCGGCCATCGCCGAGCCGGGCGACGTGGTGTTCTTCGCCGGGCACATTCTCCACCGCTCGCACACCAACCGGTCCCCGGATCGCTTCCGTCGGGCCTTCGTCAGCCACTATGCCAACGCCCGCTCGTTCACGATGTGGGGCGGTCCGGACCGGCAGCGGCAGACGAATGATCGGCAAATCCTGGCCCGCGGGTGGACGCACCTGCCGTTCGGTCAGCCCCGCTTTGGCACGCCCTGCGCGGCCAACGGACCGCCGCCTAATGCAGCCCAGCGGGGTGACGAGCCGATGCCGATGGCGCTGATGGCGGACGGTGACGAGATGCAGGCGGCGGCACAGCATCCGCAGCGGAACGACCCGGCGCTGATGCGGGAGCACGACGCCGCCGGCGAGAGCTAGGGACACACATGCGTCACCTACAGGACCGCTGCGATGTTATTGACGATTACCACCACCCACCAGCCGGCCACCGATCTGGGCTTTCTATTAGCCAAGAATCCGGCCCGGTGTCAATCGTTTTCCCTGTCCTTCGGTCAGGCCCATGTCTTTTATCCGGTCGCACAGGACCGCGTTTGTACGGCGGCACTGCTGGTTGACCTCGATCCGATTCGGCTCGTGCGGCGGCGGGGCCGACAGGGCCAGGACCGCACGCTTGGCCAGTACGTGAATGACCGGCCGTATGTGGCCTCATCGTTTCTGAGCGTGGCGCTGGCCCGCGTGTACAAGTCGGCGTTGGGCGGCCAGAGTAGAGAGCGACCGGCACTCGCGGCAACGGCTATTCCGCTCAAAGCGCAGATCACCGCGGTCCAATGTCGCGACGGTGAGCGCATGTTGCGGGCGCTCTTCGAGCCGCTCGGCTACAACGTCAGCGCCGAGCGCCAACCGCTCGATACGGCCTTTCCGGAGTGGGGAGCGAGCACGTATTGGTCAGTTATGCTCAGGGCCACCCATCGTCTGCATGACCTCCTCACCCACCTGTACGTCCTGCTGCCGGTGCTGGATGACGACAAGCATTATTGGGTCGGTGAGGACGAGTTGGAGAAGCTGCTGGCAAAGGGCGAGGGCTGGCTCTCGACCCACCCGGAACGCGACTTGATCGTTGACCGCTACTTGCGGTACCGGCGGCTGCTCACCCGCGAGGCGCTGGCCAGACTGGTAGTTGACGACGACCCCGATCCCGATGCTACCGAGGCAGCGCAGGCCCGTGAAGAGGAGGTATTAGAGGACAGGATCAGCCTCAGTGAGCAGCGCATGATGGCCGTGTTGGCCGTGCTCAGGAGTGCCGGCGCTACGCGCGTGATTGACCTGGGCTGTGGGGAGGGGAAGCTGCTCCGGACGCTGCTCACGAACACGGACTGCGAGCAGATCACCGGGATGGACGTGTCCGCTCATGCCCTCGTGCTGGCAAAGAGACGCTTGCGGCTGGACCGGCTCCCGGCAAGGCAGCGAGCGCGGATCACGCTCTTTCAGGGAGCGCTCACCTACCGGGATCAACGACTGACCGGCTACGATGCCGCCTGTGCGCTGGAGGTGATCGAGCATCTCGAACCATCACGACTGGGCGCCTTTGAGCGGGTGCTCTTCGAGTTTACGCGGCCGCCGACCGTCGTGATTACCACGCCGAACACAGAGTACAACGTGCGATTCGAGAACCTTGCCGCCGGTCGCTTCCGCCATAGCGATCATCGCTTTGAGTGGACCCGCGAGGAGTTCTCGCGCTGGGCAACGCGGGTGGCAGATCGTTCCGGCTATGCGTTTCGGTTGCTGCCGATTGGTCCCGTTGACCCGGCAGTAGGTGCTCCCACCCAGATGGCGGTATTCACGCGATGAATATCACGGTTCCGGCGCTGTCGTTGGTGGTCCTGATCGGGCCTTCGGGCAGCGGCAAGTCTACGTTTGCCGGCAAGCATTTCCAGCCGACGGAGGTGCTGTCATCCGACTACTGCCGCGGCCTCGTGTCCGATGACGAAAACGACCAGGACGCGACGAAAGATGCCTTTGAGGTGCTCCACTTCATTGCCCGCAAGCGCCTCGCGGCTGGCCGGCTCACGGTGGTAGATGCAACCAACGTGCAGGCGGAGGCACGCAAGCCGCTGGTGGAGCTGGCACGGGAAGCCCATGTGCTGCCGGTAGCCATTGTCTTCAACCTGCCGGCCAAGCTGTGCCAGGAGCGCAACCGCGACCGGCCCGACCGCAACTTCGGTTCCCACGTGGTCCGGCAGCACAGTCAGCAACTGAGACGCTCGCTCCGCGGCCTGCGGCGCGAGGGCTTTCGCCACATCACGATCCTGAGCACGCCGGACATGGTTGAGGCTGCGCGTATCGTGCGTCAGCCTTTGTGGGTTGACCGGCGGCAGGAGCATGGTCCGTTCGACATCATCGGCGATGTTCACGGCTGTTTCGATGAGCTTGTCGCGTTGCTGGAGAAGCTGGGCTATGACGTCGGCGGCCCGCCCGGCCGGCCTACAGCGCGCCACCCGGCGGGGCGGCGGGCAGTGTTTGTCGGCGACCTCGTGGATCGCGGCCCGAACTCGCCTGGGGTGCTGCGGTTGGTCATGGCCATGGTGGCTGACGCGGCCGCGCTGTGTGTGCCGGGCAATCACGACATCAAGCTCGTGCGGAAACTCCGGGGGCGCGATGTTCGGATCACGCATGGTCTCGCGGAAACGCTGGCGCAGCTGGCCGGGGAGCCGGATGACTTCCAACGGAGCGTGATGGAGTTTCTTGACGGGCTGGTGAGCCATTACGTGCTCGACGACGGGCGGTTAGTCGTTGCACATGCTGGCCTGAAGCAGGAGCTGCAAGGGCGAGCCTCGGGCCAGGTACGGGAGTTTGCGCTCTATGGCGAAACTACCGGCGAGACCGATGAGTTCGGACTGCCGGTGCGTCACAACTGGGCGGGAGACTACCGGGGATTGGCCACGGTCGTCTATGGACACACGCCGGTACCGGCCGCGGAGTGGCACAACCGGACAATCTGTATTGACACGGGCTGCGTGTTTGGTGGGCACCTGACGGCTCTACGCTATCCGGAAAAGGAGCTGGTCCACGTCCAGGCTCGCCGAACCTACTGTGACCCGGTGCGGCCGCTGCTACCACCAGGCCAAGAGGTGCCAGCAGTGTCCCGGCGCCCCCACGATGACCTACTGGATATCAACGATGTCTTGGGTAAGCGTATCGTCACTACACGCTTCCACCGCAACATCACTATTCGCGAGGAGAATGCGTTGGCGGCTCTGGAGGTGATGAGTCGGTTTGCGGTGGATCCGCGGTGGCTCATCTACCTCCCGCCGACCATGGCTCCTCCGGACACCTGCAAAGAGGGCGCGTACCTCGAGCATCCACGCGATGCCTTCACCTACTTCCGGGGGCAGGGAGTGGCGCAGGTCGTCTGCGAGGAAAAGCACATGGGTTCACGGGCTATCGTCGTGCTGTGCCGCGATCAGGAGGCGGCACAGCGCCGATTCCTGGCGGACGATGGCCGACTCGGTATCGTCTATACGCGCACGGGACGCCCGTTCTTTGCCGATACCAAAGTAGAGAGCGAACTGCTGGCGCGTGTGTCCGTGGCCTTGGCACAGGTGGGCTTTTGGGAGCGCTTCGAGACCGACTGGCTCTGCCTCGATGCCGAGCTGCTGCCGTGGTCGGCGAAGGCGCAGGGGCTGCTACGGGACCAGTACGCCGCGACGGCGGCCGCGGCCGGTACCACGCTCGATGCCGCCGTCTCCTTGCTGAGGCAGGCTTCGGGTCGCGGTGAAGAGAGCGCGGCGCTGCTCACTCGCTACCGGACGCGCCAGGAAATGGCAAGTCGGTTCCGCGCGGCCTATCGTCGCTACTGCTGGCCAGTCAAGGGTGTGGCCGACCTGAAACTGGCGCCCTTTCACCTGCTGGCGACGGAAGGACGAACCTACACGGGCAAGGATCACGTCTGGCACATGGAGACGGTCGCGGCCCTGTGCCAGGCTGATGGAGCGATCTTCGCTGCTACTCCCTACAAAACTGTTGATCTGACCGATCCTGATAGCGAGACAGACGGGATCAACTGGTGGGAAGAGCTGACTTCTGCCGGCGGCGAGGGGATCGTCGTGAAGCCGCTCCAGTGGATCGTGCGTGGGAGTCGCGGCCTGGTGCAGCCGGCCATGAAGTGTCGGGGACGTGAGTACTTGCGACTGATCTATGGCCCGGAGTATACGGCTCCCGAGCACCTGGAGCGGCTCCGCGCCCGCAAAGTCTCCGTGAAGCGCTCGTTAGCGCTGCGAGAGTTCGCGCTGGGTATCGAGGCACTCCAGCGGTTTACGGAGGGAGAGCCGTTGTATCGGGTGCATGAGTGCGTCTTCAGCGTGCTGGCCCTGGAGAGCGAGCCGGTTGACCCTAGGCTCTAGGGTGTGCCCGCAAAGTACCTACCATTAGGGAGCATGTTCCATCCCCGGTGCGGTCAACACGGGGACGGCCCCCCTATGGTCCCCCCGTTCCGACGGGGGGACGGAGAGTGAGGGCAGACAGTTCTTAGTTGCGGACCGTGAAGCGGTCTTCCAGCTCGTTCTCGATTGCCACCAGCCCGGTGTAGGCCAGTTCGGCATTGGACGCCATCGCCGCACCGAACCAGCCCTGCCGGCGCATGGCCAGGCCCTTCTCTACCGCGCCGCGGCGGACGGACTCCCAAAGGCTGTCGGCGAAGAAGTCCACGATCTCGCCGGTGAAGTGCCCGGCGGCGTCTACCGAAACCCCGATAGCCGACACAATCGGCTGGCAGTACACGAACCGCACTTCACTGTTGATGGGGACGGGCGTAATCGGCATCACGTGGCTACCGCGGGCGTCGCCCGTCACGTAGGGGCAGATCGCCCAAGGGAGGAGGACTTCCTCCGGCGCCGGGAAGATGCCCTGGGTGCGGAAAATCGCCACCGGGTCGTCCTTGCCGACGTAGGTTCCCGCAATGTTGTGCAACCGGCTCGTGCTGGCCGCGAGCAGCTGCTGGTCGGGGTGGGCACGCGACCAGGCCGACTCGATGGCGAAACGCGCTTCGTCGCGCAAGAGGGCCGCCAGCCGGTAGTAGTCCTCCGGTGCGTGGAGGGTAATCTCGCGGTCTCCCTCCGTGTAGTCCATGTCCATCAGGCGGAAGCTGAAGCCCTGGCTCATCTCCGGCTTGAGGAGCAGGCCGCCGCAGTACATCGGGTCGGCGAGGGGCAGGAAGAACGGCAAGTTGAATGCACCGGGCGCGCACTTGTCCGCGTAGAAGAAGAGCACTGTTTCGGCCGGGCGGACCTTGTTGTCCTTGACCGGATTGTGCTCGAACTCCAGCTCGGCGACGGCCGGACCGGCGCCCCGGATGTTGCCGGAGGGAGCGTCCGCCAAGAGGTCTTGCCCGGCGCCATAGTCGCCGCGCACTTGGGCGGCCGCCGTCCCGTTCAGGAAGGCTTCCCAGGCCAGCTGGTGCAGCTCGGTGTTGTCCGGTCCGGCAGTGTGACTACAGGTGATGGCGATGTCGTCGCCGGTGTGGGTAATCAGCATGTCAATAAGCAGACCGCGCGCTTGGGCGGCGGCGAATGTTTCCCGTACCGCGTCCAATACGGACTGCGAGGGGCGGGTATGGCCCCCCGGTGAACCGATATCGGCCTTGAAGATCGAGAGCGTCAGTTTCATCGTCCCCCCTTGACTCCTTCACGTGAAAATACCTGCGAGTAGCCCTCACCCATCCAGTCTGAGGTCAGTCTCGTCAGGTCACCGCGACTGTAGCATTCCCCCACAGCGTTGCCAAGCGCATCGGCCGAGCAACGTGCGGCGGCGTGCCCTTGGCGCACAAGCGACTGCACGGTTACTCCTGAATTTGTGAACGGTTGAGCTGGCCCGTTGGATACGGACTAGCTGCCCGGTGGCGCCGGTACGGCGGTCTCGGAGTAGGGCATGAGCGACGCCAGTCCGGCGGCGCCGGTCATGATCTCGGCGATCTCGCGTTGGATCTCCGGGGTGAGTGCCACATCGAGCGCCCCGACGTTCTCGTCAAGCTCGGCCGGTCGTCGGGTTCCGGAGAGCGCCACCGCCACCTGCTCGTTGCTGAGGACCCAGGCCAGCGCCAGGCGCGGCAGGGTGGTCTCAAGCTGGGCAGCGACCTGCTTGAGACGGTCAACAACCTGCAAGTTCGGCCCGAAGTTGTCGGCGCTGAACAGCGTCTGACCGAAGATCGGCCGGGAGCGGCGCCAGTCGCCTTCTTCGAAGGTCGTCTCCGCGTTAAAGGTGCCGGTGAGTAGCCCGTGAGCGAGCGGCCCGTAGGACATGATTCCGACACCAAGCTCTCGGGCGGTGGGCATCATCTCGTACTCCCAGCGCCGGTCGAAGAGGTTGTAGCCCACTTGGTTCGCCACTAGCGGCGCCAGCCCGCACGCCTCGCGGAGCTGACGGGCCTCGTAGTTAGACACGCCGACGTAGCGGGCCTTGCCGGCCGCCAGCAGGTCTTGCAGGGCACGCGCCGTTTCCTCAAAGGCGGTTTCGGGGTCCGGCCAGTGGATGAGGTAGAGGTCCACGTAGTCGGTGCCGAGCGATTTCAGACTGGCCTCGCAGTCCGCAATCACCGAGGCGTAACGGGCATCGCGGTTGGGGTTGAAACGCGGTAGGCCGGGTCGGGTGGGCTTGTCATCCAGCTGACCTTCGCGGGTGGGCAGCGCGCCTTTGGTGACGACAATCGCCTCCTGGCGCCGGGCGCCCAGGCCTCGGCCGAGTAGCTCCTCCGAGGCCCCCGTACCGTAGCCGCGGGCGGTATCGAACAAGGTGATGCCCAGATCGAGCGCGCGGTCAATGGCGGCGATGACCTCGGAGGTCTCGAAGTGCCCGTAGCCGCCGCCCATTTCCCAGCAGCCAAAGCCAATGACCGATACTTCGAGGTCGGAGGTTCCCATGTGCCGATATTCCATCGTCGTGCCTCCCTTCCGAATGAATGGCCGCCGCGCCGGTTGTCGCTACTCTGAAAATACCCCGGACCCGTCATTCCCGCGCAAGCGGGAATCCACCATCCCTGCCGCTGGATTGCGGCCTGCGCCGCAATGACGAGCACCTAGGCTAATCCCAAAGCTCCGTTTGCTGCCACTGCGATACCATACTTTCCAGGAGAGTCGCGGCGGCCACACCGTCCGCGACGCGATGGTCGAACGTGAGACTGAGATGCACCGTCGGTCGCACGGTCAACGCTCCGTCCTCACCCACCGCCGGCCGCGGCGCAATGCTGCCCACGCCCAGGATGGCGCTCTGTGGCGGGTTGATGATGGGCGTGAATGCGTCAATGTGATAGGCACCGAGATTCGTCAGCGTGGCGGTGCCACCTTCCATCTCGCTGGGCTGTAGCCGCCCCTGCCGTGCCCGGTCGGTCAGCCCGGTCAGCTCGCGGGCGAGGTCGAGCGCCGGGCGGTGGGCCGCGTCACGCAGCACCGGCACGACAAGGCCGTCCTCGACGGCGACGGCAACGCCGATGTGCGCCTCCGCCAACTGCACGACCGCATCGCCTTCGATGGTGGCGTTGAGCGCCGGGTGTGCCAGCAGGGCGGCGGCCAGCGACTTTGCCAAGAGCACATCATAGGAGACCCGCACGCCCTCGTCGGCTGCGCTGGCAACCAGTCGCTCTCGAGCTTCCACCAGCGGGCGGGCATCCACTTCGCGGGTCAGGGTTAGCTGGGCGGTGGACGTGAGACTGTGCTGCATCCGCTGGGCGATCAAGCCGCGCATCCCGGTGAGCGGGACGCGGCGGAGCACGCTCGGCGCAGCGGCGGCGGCGGCCGCTGCGGGTGGCCCGGTACTCGCCGCCGCCTGTACGTCGGCCTCGGTGATGCGGCCACCAGGCCCGCTGCCCGTGACGGTAGTGAGATCAACACCAAGCTCGCGCGCGCGGTGCCGAGCGACCGGGGTGGCGCGCAGGCGGCCGCGACCGGTGCGGGCTGCTGGCGGCTTCGCTGGTGTGCGTGGTGGTGCGGCGGCTGCGGCACGGGGGGCCGCCGGCTCGGCTGCCGGTGCTGCGGCGGGGGGTGCCTCGCCCGGCGCGAGGATGTGCCCCAGTATCCCTTCGACCTGTACACGCCCGCCCACGGGCACGACCTGGTGGAGGGTGCCGGCTGCCGGGGCGGGTATTTCGACGGTGGTCTTTTCGGTGGTTAGCTCCAACACGGGCTGGTCGGCCGTGACCGAGGCGCCGTCGGCGACCAGCCAGCGCGTGACCTCACCCTCGATGGTGTACATGCCGAGGTTGGGCATAGCAATTGCTACGGCCATGACTTGCCTCTCACCAGTTGGCCCCCCTATGGTCCCCCCGCTGCGGCGGGGGGACGATCTACTCCCTCCCCCGTCGCAACGGGGGAGGGCCGGGGAGGGGGCCAGCCCCCTTTAACCCATACCGAGCATCTCGTGTACCGCGTCTACGACCTGTTGCGGCGACGGTGTATAGATCGACTCCAGGGCCGCGCTATAGGGTACCGGCGTGTCGGCGCTGTTGATCGTCTTGATGGGTGCGTCGAGGAAGTCGAAGCCGGCGTCGGCGACGCGGGCGGCGATGTCGCGGCCCAACGAGCATGACGGTGTGTCTTCGTCCACGACGACTAGGCGTTGCGTCTTCTCGACGGACTCGAGGATGGTCTCCTCGTCCAGGGGCGCCAGACTGAGCACATCAATGACCTCGGCCTCCAGACCCTCGGTGACCAGCGCCGCGGCCGCATCGAGGCACACGTAGGTCATGCGGCCAATCCCGCAGAGCGTGAGGTCGCTGCCCTCGCGCACGATCTCGGCCTGCCCGAACGGCAAGGTATAGGCTTCCTCCGGGACCGGCGTGCGGGCATTCAGGCCGAGATAGCGGTGTTCGAGCACGATCACGGGGTTGTTGTCGCGGATGGCGGAGATCATGAAGCCCTTGGCGTTGTAGGCGGTAGTCGGTGCGACGCATTTTAGGCCGGGGATGTGGGCCAATACGGAGTAGAGTGTTTGGGAGTGGGTGGCCGCCGCCCCGCCGCCGGCCGTCTGGCTGCTTGGCGGCCGTGCTCCATACGACATCCGCACCGTGATGGGAATCTGCACCTGGCCGCCCATCATGTAGTGCATCTTCGCCGCTTGGTTGATGAGCTGGTCGTAACAGCAGCCGATCAGGTCAATGAAGCCCAGGTCCACGATCGGGCGCAGGCCGCTCATGGCGGCTCCGACCGCCGCCCCGACAAACCCCATCTCCGCAATCGGCGTATCGAGGACGCGCCCGGAGCCGAACTCGGTGACCAGACCCTTTGTGGAGCGAGTGGGGCCGCCCCAGGCGTCCTTGAAGCCCAGATGCTCGCGGCCGGCTGCGCCGGCGACGTCCTCGCCGATGACCACGATGCTCGGATCGCGGCGCATCTCTTGGCGGATGGCCCGGTTCAGCGCTTCCGGGAACGTCAAGACCTCGGCCGTCTCGGTAGCTGCCGGTGCTGCTGGCGCCGCTGTCATCGTGACCATAATCTTTCCTTTCGGGGCCGCTCCCGGCTCTCTGACCACTGGCCCCCACCCTCACCCTCCCCCGTCCCGACGGGGGAGGGAACACGCACTGTCCTCCTGCTCCAGCGGCCGCTCGTGCCACCGTCTCCCCGCGGCCGCGGGGGGCCATAGGGAGGCCAGATCCTAGCTCGCTACTACCTCCGTCGTTAGCTCGGTTGCCGCCGGGAAGGGCGCGGCTTCGGCGGTGGCAACGGCTTCGTCCACGGCCGCTGCCACTTGGTCATCTATCGCCGCTAGGTCGGCGGCGTCCAGTAGGTCCGCCGCGGTGACCTCCTGGCGGAACCGGGCGATGCAATCCCGCGCACGGGCGGCCTCGATCTCGGATGCCAGCCGGTAGGCCGTCCCGTCGTCTCCGGCCGAGTGTCCGTAGTAGCGGTAGGTCCGCGCCTCGATCAGCGACGGGCCGCCGCCGGAGCGTGCCCGCTCGACGGCCCGCGCCGTCGCCTCATACATGGCAAACACGTCCTGGCCGTCCACCTTCTCGCCGGGGAGTCCGTAGCCGGCGGCGCGCTTCCAGACCTCGCCGGCAGTGCTGTACTCGACCGGCGTGCTCTGAGCGTAGCCGTTGTTCTCGCAGACGAACACGCAGGGGACGTTCCAGACGGCCGCCAGGTTGATCGCTTCATGGCAGGCGCCGATATTCGAGCCGCCATCGCCGAAGAAGGTCACGGCCACCTGACCGGTGCCGCGGACCTTTGCGCTCAGGGCGGCGCCGACCGCATGGGGAATACCGGCGCCGACGATGGGGTTCACGCCGAGCATCCCCACGCGCACATCCGTGATGTGCATGGAGCCGCCCTTGCCGCGATTGGCGCCGTTGGCCTTGCCGTATAGCTCGGCCATCATCGGCGCGACCGCCATCCCTTTGGCGATGCAGTGCCCATGGCCGCGGTGCGTGGAGGCAATCCAGTCGTCTGGTTGCAGGGCGGTACAGACGCCGACCGCGACGGCCTCTTCGCCGACATAGTAGTGGGCGGCGCCGAACGCAATGCCGCCATCCACCAGCGCCTTGACGCGGTCCTCGAAGGCCCGAATCAGCACCATGCGCTCGTACATGGTCAGCAGCGTCGCACGGGGAAGCGTTGCTGCGGTCGTACTGCTTGTCATCGAGCGGCCTCCTCGCTGGTGCCGGTCGGCACGGCTGGCCCCCTCCCTAGCCCTCCCCCGTCCCGACGGGGGAGGGAACACATCGTCCCTCTGCCGCTGGGGTGAACACAGGGGCCGGACTCAGCACCTCTTGCAGGCTAAGGTAACGTTCCCGGCGAGCGTATGCAAGCCGGACCCGGCAGCGTTCCGGCGCGGCCGGTCGCTCGCGGCGCTCGACTGGCAACGGCAGAGGCTGGCACAGTAGTCGCGCGAGGGCGCGGCGGCCAAGCACACAACCGTAGGGGGAGGCAAATGTCTGAGAACGGAGCGGTCGAATACGTAGTCGAGCCACAGAAACGGGTACCCGTAGCCTACGACGTGGACGTGGCAGTGGTGGGGTCCGGCATCGGCGGGCTGTTCGCGGCGCTGGCGGCGGGCAAGCAGGGTGCCAAGACGCTGGTGATTGATCGCATGGCCGCGCTCGGTGGCAATATCGGTCCGGCCATGATCGTGGCTGGTGGTTTGTATAACGAAGCCGATGGCACGCTGGTCGGCGGGCTGTCCGGCATCCCCAAGATGGTCATAGACATGATCGAGGAGCGCCGGACGGCCAACAACTATGCGGACGAGACGAGTATGGTGTCGTATCTGGGCGCCAAGCTCAGTGAGGAATGGGGGATCGAACTGCTGCTGACCGTGTGGGCCGGCGATCCGATCATGGAGGGCAACCGGGTGACCGGGCTGTTTGTGGAAGGTAAGTCGGGACGGGTGGCGGTCAAGGCCAAGGTGGTGATTGATGCCACGGCCGACGTGGACATCGCGCGGCGCGCCGGTGCGCCGGTCATCATGGCCTCGCCACCCGATCCGGCACACGGGCCGCTGGTCAGGGAGCGGCGGGGCGGCGAGCCGTACCGCGTGTGGAACGATACGGCGCTGTTCTATCTCGTCGCCGGCGTGGACTTTGCGGCCTACGATGCCTTCGCAGCGACCCGCGTGCCACTCAGCGCCGAGGATCGGGAGTGGGTGCGCGGCCGCAACCCCGGCAGCTTCCCGCAGCCGATGCTGCCGCTGCTGCGCCGGGCTTGGGAGGACGGGTCGTTTCGTCATATGCGCGACATGGAGCCGACGGTACATACCGAGAGTGCGGCGATATCGCAGTTCGACGGCCATGTCGGCTCGTCGCGGCTCAACGTGCGCGGCGAGATTCGCCGCGAGGACATGAAGCAGCACTCCAAGATCGAGACGGCCGCGCGGGTTCACGCCCAAGAGACCCTGCACTTCTACCGGGAACACGTGCCCGGCTTCGAGAAGGCCTACATGCTGTTTATGGTGCCGTACTTCGGTGCCCGCGGCGGGCCGTGCATTGACGGGGAGCGCACGGTGACGGCGATGGAAGCCTACGAGGGCAAGAAGTTCCGCGACGTGATGTACCGGAACATCCACGAGGGGCAGGACATGCACGGTGGCGAGAAATCGGGCCACGACGCTCCGTATCGGATGATCCAGCCGAAAGAGGTGGAGGGTCTGCTCGTGACCGGCCGGGGCGCGGCCTACATCCGCCGCGGCCACGACCCGACGGGGATGCGGGCGCGACCGAGCATCATGGCCTTGGGTGAGGCCACCGGCATCGCCGCTGCGCTCTCGACAAAGCTGGGGGTTACGCCCAAGCAGCTTGACGTGAAGACGCTCCAACGGGAGCTGCTCCGCCAAGGCGCCTACTTGGGTGACGAGGCGCGCCTCGCCGAGCTGGGCCTGCGTTAGCGCCGGGCGCGGCACGGAGAAGGGGGAGACCATGACCGCGATTGACTTCGCCAACTCGTACATGACCTGGTTCGGCGCCGGGAACCATGCGCGTATCCAGCTCGACGCGGCCTGCACCATCGTTGACGAGCAGGCGGGGACGGAGGAGACCTTCTACCTGATTGCGCCGTGTCGCTCCGAGCGCTGCTACACGGCCGATCCGCTGTTTACGATGCCCAACTACGAGTTCTCCGGTATCTGGTCGCGGGAGGAATTTCTGCTCATTCGGACGCATTGGGTGAGCAAGCGCGACAATCGCATGTATGGCGTCATCCGAGAGCACTGGGACGACGTGCATCTGGACATTCGCCGCTTTCCGCAGGCAGAGGAGTTGGGGGATCGAGGCGCTATCGTGACGGCGACGCTTGCGAACCGCCCGCTCATTGCGCGCACCGAGCTACACGACGAGGAGAGCCGGCAGCGGGCGGTGCTGGAGTACCCGGTGCGGACGATGAACGTGCTGCCCGTGCAGGCGCCGGGTATACCCCGCGACCCGCCGCAGTTTCAGGTGGACACCGGGCCGCTGATTGTCCCGGACCTCGACTCGACCGCGGACCGTCAGATCGAGCGCTTCGATATGGGATACGTCGTCTACCAGGAGTTCGATCAGGCAGAGTTCATCTTGCGCCGGCCGGTGCCGGTGCCGTCGGCGGAGCAGTCGGCGACGGAGACGACGGACTACTCGGCCGTCCGCATAGTCTCGGCCCGCAACACCATTCTCGCGGCGGCGGTGGCGTAGGGTGATACCGGCCCCCCTATGGTCCCCCCGTCGCGACGGGGGGACGGGTGTAGCGTGATGCGCCCCTACGCGGCCTGGCCCGTACTTACCTCTGCTGCCGCTCCGCAAGGGGCCTGGATTGCAGCGAAAGCCGCAATGACGATCCCGGCTGACGGCTAGTAGCTGATAGCTGACAGCCGATAATGGTATCCTGCCTGGCGTTGTAGAGCTTGTGTACGAAAGGCGATGAGCATGGGTATCGAGCGTGCCACCTATCAGGGCAGTTATCGCGCTGGGGTGATTGGACACACCGGCCGGGGGAACTACGGTCACGGCTTGGACGTGGCCTTCGTCGGCTTACCGAACGTGCAACTCGTTGCCGTGGCCGATCCCGACGACGAGGGGCGCGCGGAGGCGATGGGGCGCACGGGCGCCGAGCGTGCCTACGCGGACTACCGCGACATGCTCGCACAAGAGAATCTCGATCTGGTCGCCATTGGGCCGCGGTGGCTCGACCAACACGAGGCGATGACCATTGCGGCCGCCGAGGCCGGCGTGAAGGCCATCTACGCCGAGAAGCCAATGGCGCCGTCGCTGGAGGTGGCAGATCGCATGTTGGCGGCCTGTGACCGGCATGGCGTGAAGACCGCCTACGCCCACCAGAATCGCGCCTACCCCGGACCGGCGCTGGTGCGGGAGTACCTCGCCGCCGGCAAACTCGGTCGGTTGCGCGTCATCCGCGCCTACGGGAAGCAAGACCGTCGTGGCGGGGGGATGGACCTGCTCGTGCTGGGCACCCACCTGCTCGACCTGATGCGCCTCTTTGCCGGCGATGCTCGCTGGTGCCACGGCCACGTCACGCGGAACGGGCGCGATGCGACCGCGGCGGACGTTGAGGTGGCTCAAGAGGAAGGCGGTCTGATCGCCGGCGACGATGTGATCGGGCAGTACGGCTTCGACAACGGCGTGCTGGGTACCTACGAATGCGGGCGGGCGGGAGACGGCGGCGGCTCCCCGTACTTCCGGATAGAGGTCTGTGGCACTGACGCAATGCTGGCCCTGTGGAGTAGCCCCGATGCGCCGATCTACATGTTCCCCGGCCCGTTTGCGCCGCCGGACCGGCTGTCCGAGTGGCAGCAAGTAGAGGTGGAGCCGCTGCCACTGGCGCTGGGGCCGGAGAACACGCGCGGCGGTATGCACACGGCCAACCAGCTCGTCGTGTGCGACCTGCTGGCGGCGGTCGAGGAGGACCGGGAGCCGGTGATGTCGAGCGGGCACGACGCGCGGGCGGCGCTGGAGATGATTCTCGCCGTCTACGAGTCGCACCGGCAGGGTGCGCGGGTTGCGCTACCGCTGGCCGACCGCCGGCACCCCCTCGCCCGGTGGCAGAGCGAAGGGTAGCCGCGGTCCGGTGCCGGGCCGGGGCTGGCCCCCCTATGGTCCCCCCGTTGCGACGGGGGGACGGTCTCTTCCCTCCCCTGGAGCTTGCTCCGGGGGAGGGTTAGGGAGGGGACAGGGCAGGACTTCTTAATCCAGCCGCGTACCTACCCCAGTCAGCCTATGGTCCCCCCGCTTTCGTAAGGGGACGGGCGCAGCGTGCTGCTCCTCCGGCATGAGGCCCGCGCCGCATTGTGGTGCCTATGCCGCCAGGAGGTCGGATAGCGTGAAGGGTTGGCCGGCCTCGACGGTGACAAAACGGGCAAGGTCGCCGATGAGTGTCTGAAGCTCGGCGATTTTGGCGGCGGGATCGGCCGGCGTGGGGTACCAATGGCGACGGATGAGCGTGCGAATGTCGCGCTGATAGGCCTCGTCGGTGGCGCCGGGGAGTCGAGCGCCGGTGATCGGGTCCACCACCGAGACGGACCCGGCCGCCAGGTTGAGCGGGATGGGGAAGGCGGCGGAGTGCGGGGGACGGTAGTGCATGGGGATGAGAACGCGGGGGCGGATCAGGTCTACGACGGCCGCCTCGACGCCCCGCAGCTTGCTGATGGGGTAGAGCATGATGTCCACCTGCCCGCGTAGCTCGGCCATGGCGGGGAAGGCGTCCGACAGATCGCCGGGGTGGTAGATGCCGGTTCCCGTCACCGTGTCCGTGAGCACGTAGCCCATGTTCGGGTAGGGCGTGGTGATCGCGCTGCCGTCGAGGTACTCGCGGGGATTCTCGCTGCTCTCGACGCCCTGCGCCCGCCAGCGGCCCAGGTCCAGCGCGGTCGGGCCGGGCCACGTGACCGTCGGGTTCTTGGCGTACTGCGGATAGAGCGCGATACGTTCGCCGGCCTCAAGGAAGGCACCATCGGTGGGTAGCGGATCGTCCCAGATCGGTGACTTCAGGCGGGAGGCGTGCAGGCACCAGTGGCTGACGACGAGCCGGCGAAATGCCTGACCCACGCAGAGCCGGCGCAGTGTCGGCTCGTGGTAGTGGTCGTAGTGCTCGTGGGAGCAGAAGATGGAGCCGAAGCGCGGCCGGTCGGGCTTGACGAACGGGTCCAAGGCAACGCTGTCCTCGTCGCGCTCGACGCGCAGCTCGAACGCGGCACAGCCCCACCAGGTCAGCGTCGGCAGTTCACGTGAATTCATGGGCCACCTCTCCCGGCGTGCAGCTACTATACCGACTGTCAGTTGAGCTGCTTCGCGCTAGGTGTGAGTGGTAGCCAGGGTGGCGACTCTGGTACAGGCCCACTCCCCCTGCCGCCCGTCATTTCCGCCACCTCGCGCATCACTTACCCTCTAGCGTGATGTGCCGGCCAACATGCCGGGCCGGGCCTGGCAGCAGCCAGAGCACGGATAACAAACCCACCACCGAGCCGATGAGCACCGTTGGGGCCAGTCCGACGTGTGTGCCGAGTAGTCCGCCGATGGCGGCGCCCAAGGGGTGCATCCCTCGGGTGACGGTCCTAGTTACCCCCACGACCCGGCCTTGCAACCGCTGAGGCACTATTGCCTGCCGGACGGTGTTCATGATGATGTCATGTATGGTGGCACAGAAAGAGAACACTACGCTTGCGATGGCGAGGAGCGGCCCGGCATAGCCGAACTTCGCCAGCGGGAGCATCAAGTAGCCTGCAAGCACAAGGCCGCTGGCTAGAGCCAGCGCTGGTCCCATCCCAATGCGCCGAGCCAGAGGCGGGGTAGCGAAGGCTCCTAGAAGGCCACCTATGCTCCCAATACTCAGAGCTATTCCCACGGCGGCAGGGGTGAGTTCCAACTCGTTGTAGGCGTACAGGAGATATACGGTCAGCACGATTCGCACCGCGAGGTTTATTTGCGCGCTGTTGCCCGTGAAGAGGACTAGGACGGCAGTTCCAAGGACGACTCGCAGTCCTTGCACTAGCTCACCCCAGAGCGTTCGCAAGCCCCGTCCACCAGACATCGAGGAAGGAGGCTCCGGTGTACGAATGGCTAGGAGAGTTGCTACTGATACGAAAGACATAGCGGCATCAAAGAGCAGGGACGGAGCCGACTTGATCCACTCGATCAAGGCTCCCGCAAGCGCTGGGCCGGCCGCGGACGCGGCAGAGCCGGATACCTCGTGCTTGGTGTTTCCCTCCATGAGCTGAGAACGCGTAAGCAGGAACCGCTGGTAGGCCGGGGAAGCAACCTGGGAGGCGACAGAGAAGATACCCAGAAGCAGGGCCACGCCGTAGAGGTGGTGGATGCTGAGTGTCCCGAAGAAGTACGCGGCGGTTACAAACATGAAGATCACAGAGCGGCCGGCTCCGCAGACGACTAGGACAGTCCGGCGAGGGAAGCGATCAACGAGGACCCCGGCCACCATGGCCAGCAGCAGGAAAGGCAGATACTCCAGAACTGCCAACATGCCCATCTCGGCCGGTCCGGCGTTGAGCAGTTGAATGGCCGCCGTGGGAAGCACGATCGCGGTAACTTGCTTCCCAAGTGCGCTCGCGCTCCACCCAACCCAATACTTGAGGAAGTCTGGGTGCCGCCAGAGTTCGCCACGGAAGACGGAGGTCCAAGGTCGGGGTGTGCCTTGCGTCGTCTGGGTCATTAGCGGGGCCAATCACTTCCCTGCCTGGGTAGCTCCGATTCTTCTCCCCGGCTAGGGGCGCTGGAGAGGGCTGAGTCCGGCGTACACTAGGCAGCGGCCGGTTGTCGTGCAGTCATTCTGCCCGCCACCGCTTTATATGTCAAGCGAAGATCATTATTGAAAGCGGTGGCGGCTAAATTGTGCTGTAACGATCGGGCTGCGGTACAGTGGTGGATGCCATGACGCTAACTCTGGGCGCTTATCTGAAGAGCCTGCGCGAGATAGCAGGGTTTTCCCTCCGAGATGTGGAAGCCTTGACAGAAATCTCCAACGGCTACCTCAGTCTCTTGGAGCATGACCGGATTAAGTCGCCCTCGCCGAACGTCCTGGCGGCGCTGGCCAAGTGCTACGGGACGGACTACGGCGCTCTCATGCAGTTGGCCGGTTACCCCGTGCCCGGTACCCCGCAGCCGCTGCCTCAAGGCACGACCTTCTTCCATGGTGCAGACCAGCTGACCTCGGCAGAGCGCGAAGAAATCCAGGAGATCATCGCGCTGAAGTTACGTCTGCGCCGCGAATCAACGGGGTAGAGTACTCACCAGCGCCTGATGCTGACGAACGCCTCGACTGGGGTCGTGGTATGCTCATTAGTTAGTCCATGTCGTGCTCACGTCATACCTGGGGGTAGCTCGGCTCCGGCGCAGCGGAGACGGCGGCCGGCTCCCCCGCCGCTCGCCGGGCGACAAAGGCCGGGGCCGGGGACCGGCAGCACGCTGAAACTGTCTGCCATGAGCGATAACGAGGCGGTGGTAGAGGCGCCGGTCGCGGGTAGGCCGGACGCGGCGCCAACGCAGAGTGGCAGGCGCTTTCGTTTTCCTGACCACCCCTGGGCCGCGGGTGCGGCGCTGCTCGTCATTCTGCTGGTCGCCGCCTATTTCCGCTTCACCGGCCTGAACTGGGACGACGGGCACCACCTCCACCCGGACGAGCGTTTCCTGACGATGGTGGAGATCGCCCTAGAGCTACCCGGCTCAATCGGCGCGTACTTCGATACCGCCCAATCCCCCCTCAACCCCCACAACAAGGGGCACGGCTTCTTCGTCTATGGCACTTTTCCGATCTTCCTGGTGCGGTATCTGGCGGAGTGGCTGGGACGCAATACCTACGACCAGGTGCATCTGCTGGGCCGCGTCGTGGGCATGTTGTTCGATCTCGCCACCGTCGTACTGACGTATCGCATCGGGGCCGCGCTGTACGACCGTCGGATCGGTCTGTTGGCGGCGGCGTTCCTGGCGGTCACGGTCATGCACATCCAGCAGGCCCATTTCTTCGTCGTAGACAGCTATCTGGTGACGTTTGTGGCGCTCACGTTCTGGTTCGTCGTGCAGATCGCCCAACGGGGCCGGCGGCGGGACTATGTGTGGGCCGGTCTTTCGCTGGGCCTGGCGATGGCGACCAAGCTCTCGATGCTCCTGCTGGCACCTATCGTGGGCCTGGGTGCGCTCATCTGGCTGGTGCGTACACACAATGACCGGGAGAGTGTGGCCGGTGATGACGCTGCCGCTGACGCCGATGATCCGGGTGATCCGGGCCTGGGTAGTGCCTCCTGGGAGGTGGCGTTGCCGGCCGAAGCGGTGCCTGACGTTTCCCCGGATGAGCGCCGGCCTTGGCGGGAGGCACTGCCCCTCATCCAGCGGGCGGTGCTCGGCCTGGCGTTGGCTGCTCTGGCCGCTCTGGTGATCTTCCGCGTCGCTCAACCCTATGCCTTCGCCGGTCCCAGCGTCTTCTCGCTGCGGATCAACCCGCTGTGGGAAGACAACATCCGGTATCAGGCGGACGCGCAGAGCGGGAAGGTGGACCTGCCGCCTTCGGTGCAGTGGGCCAACACCACCCCGCTGCTCTTCCCCTGGCGGCACATGGTGCAGTGGGGGCTGGGCTGGGCACTCGGCGGCGCGGCCTGGGCCGGAGTCGCCGTGGCCGGCGGCGTGCTGCTGCTCCGCGGTCGGTGGCAGCACGCGCTGACCGTGGCCTGGATTCTGCTCTGCTTCGTTTATTTCGGGGCAGTGCTAAACAAGACGATGCGCTACTTGCTGCCGATCTATCCCTTCCTGGTCATCATGGCAAGCTGGCTGCTGTGGACTGTCTATGATCGGCTGCGGTCTCGATGGGAAACGCTTGGTCGCGCCTTGGGGGCAGTGTTGATCGTCGGCGTCCTCGCGGCGACGGCCATGTGGGCCTACGCCTTCACGCGCATCTACACGCGGCCGGTCAGTCGTGTCCAGGCCAGCGAGTGGATTTATAAGAACGTCCCCAAGGGCGCCGTCGTGGCGAACGAGCACTGGGACGATGCGCTGCCGCTACGCCTCCCGGACTACCCCGACCCCTGGTCGGCGCAGGGGCAACAGTATCGCGGCCTCACCCTCACGCTCTATGACCCGGACAACGAGCAGAAGCGCGAGAAGCTCCTCGATCAGCTGGGCCAAACGGACTACATCTTCCTGTCGAGCAACCGCCTCTACGGCTCGATTCCGCGTATGCCCCAGCGCTACCCGATGACGAGTGACTACTATCGCGCGCTGTTCTCCGGTGAGTTGGGCTTTGAGCTGGTCCACACGGGGACCTCCTATCCCGAGCTAGCCGGCTGGGTTATCAACGACGACTCCGCAGAGGAAGCCTTCACCGTCTATGACCATCCCAAGGTGCTGATCTTCAAGAAGACCGCCGCCTTCTCGCCGGACCAGGCGCGCGCGATCCTGAGCCGCGCCGACCTGGATACCGTCGTCCATATGTCTCCTGCCCAGGTGGGTACGAGGGGGCTGCTCATGGCACCGGCCCTCCAGGCGGCGCAGCGCCTCGGCGGGACGTGGTCGCGCCTCTTCCGGCCCGACGACGTGGCAAATCGGCTGCCGTTTCTGGCCTGGTGGCTGGCTATCGAGCTGGCCGGTCTCGCGGCGTTGCCAGCGACACTGTTGCTCTTGCGGTGGTTGCCGGATCGCGGGTACGGCCTAGCCAAAACGCTCGGTGTCGTGGCCTTCGGCTATCTGGCTTGGCTGGCTGCGTCTTTCCGGCTGGCCCCCTGGTCGCGCGCGACGCTGGCGCTGGCGCTGCTCCTCCTGCTGGTGGGGGCCGCGTGGCTGGCGTGGCGGCGGCGCGAGACCCTGCTGGTCTATTGGCGCGAATACCGGTGGCTCATCTTGTGCAACGAGGTGGTGTTCACCGGCGCGTTTGTGCTCTTCATGCTCCTGCGCCTCTACAACCCGGACCTGTGGCACCTGTTCCGGGGGGGCGAGAAGCCGATGGAGTTCTCTTACCTGAACGCCGTCGTGCGCTCGACCTACTTCCCGCCCTATGATCCCTGGTTTGCCGGTGGCTACCTGAACTACTACTACTACGGATACGTGATCGTCGGTGCCCTGACCAAGCTCACCGGCGTGATCCCCGCCGTCTCGTTCAACGCGGCCGTCGCGGCCGTATTCGCCCTGACGGTCGCCGGATGCTTCACGTTCGGCTTCAACGCCGTGCGCTTAAGGCCGCGGTGGGGCGGCACGGCGCGGCGAGCCGTCGCCGGCGGTCTGCTCACCGCGCTGTTCGTGGCCGGCGTGGGCAATCTTGATGCCCTCAACCAGTTACAGGAGAGCCTGGCGCGAGCCGGTGGCGTGTCCGTTGAGACCCGCTTGCCCGGCGTGGCCGGCGCGGTCAATCTGCTGGCCGGTGGCAAGGCGGTCTTGTTCGATGGGCAGACCCTACCCGGCCTCGACTTCTGGCGTAGCTCGCGCGTCATCCCGAACAACACGATCAACGAGTTTCCGTTCTTCACCTTCTTGTTTGCCGACCTCCACGCCCACATGATCGTGATGCCGCTGACGGTGGCGATGCTCGTCCTCGGCCTCAATCTGCTGGGAAGCGGCTGGCGCGATCCACAGCCGCTCGCCGGACGACCGCTGCGCTGGGCCTGGCAGGCGCTCGGCGGTCAGCGACTCTGGCACATCCTGCTGGTCGGCTGGTTGCTCGGCGCCATCGCCATCACCAATAGCTGGGACTTCCCCACCTACCTGCTGGTGATCGTCGCCGCGCTGGCGCTGGCCGAATGGCACGCCGCCGGGGTGACCTGGCAAGGCGCGGTGCGCTGCGGGGTGAGCGCCGTGGCGGTGTACGCGATCAGCCGGCTGGCTTTTCAGCCGTTCTGGAGCCACTTCGAATTGTTCTACACCGGGATCACGCCGTTCCCCGACAAGTCGCGCCTTGACCACTATCTCATCATCCACGGTTTCTTCCTGTTTATTCTCGGCAGTTTCTTGCTGGTCGAGGGCGCACGGGGCTGGAGCCGCAGTGGCTGGGGACGCTATCTGGGCACCCGGCTGTGGTATCTGGGCCGGTGGGAGCGCCTCGACCGCTTGGAGCACGCGCTGCTCCGCGACCAGCGGCTGCCCTCCCTCCCGCTGCTCACGGCCATTGCCATCTTTGCCGTCGTAGTAGCAACGCTCGTCCGGCGGCAGCTGCCGTTGGTCGCTTTCATCGCAGCCTTGATCGGTTTGGTGCTCCTGGTTGCGTGGGAGCGCCGCCGCTCGGCGCATACGTTATTCCTGTTGGTCCTCGTCGGTGCAGGTGCGGCGCTGAGTATGTTTGTCGAGTTTTATGCGCTCCAAGGTGACGTGGGCCGCATGAACACGGTGTTCAAGCTCTTCTTGCAAGTCTGGATGCTCTGGGCGACCGTCTCGGCGGTGGCGGCTACGTGGCTGCTCGGCCGGCTGTGGGGCTGGGCCGGTGCGGCCCCACCGGCGGCCAAGGGCGCCGGCTGGAATGCCCTGGTGCGGTCCAGTTGGCTCCGGCGGGGCTGGAGCCTGGCCTTTGTCGGCTTGCTCGGCGCGGTGCTGATCTATCCGGTCGGAGCAACGCCGGTGCGGATTGCCGATCGGTTCAAGGCGCTGCCGCCGACAGCGGACGGCATGGCCTATATGGAGCATGCCGAGGTCCGCGACCCGGAGCGAGACGGCGCCATCCGCGCCCCGGCCGACCACGCTGCCATCGCCTGGCTGCTGCGTAACGTCACCGGCTCGCCCGTCGTGCTGGAGGCGAGCGTGCCGCCCTATCGGTGGGGCGCGCGGATTGCCAAGTACACGGGGCTGCCCACCGTTTTGGGCTGGGACTGGCACCAGAAGCAGCAGCGCGGCGACTTTGCCTGGATGATTGACAAGCGCCTGCGCGACGTGCGGACCATCTACAATGACCCCAACCCCGAGGTGGCGCTGGAGCTACTGCAACGCTACGGCGTGAAGTATGTCTACATTGGTGGTCTTGAGCGAGCCTATTATGATCCACTTGGTCTCCGGAAGTTCGAAACTATGCTGGCTTCCGGGAGTATCAAGCAGGTCTATAACGCGGATGATGTCACCATCTACGAGGTAAATGATGGCTAACGGGCGATACTAACTGAGCGAAAACATCCGTCGTAGCGTTGCTATAATCATATGAGCCGGCCCCCTCTCCTGTGCGTCAGCACGGGGGAGGGTTGGGGAGGGGGCCAGGTGGGATACCGTTCCCCTCGAATGCAGCGACACTAGGCGAGAAGACAGGAGTAACAGCGCGATGGCGACTCGGCGCGCCGCGACCCGTCGGTCAACTGGCAAAGCACGCGGCTCGGCCGCCCGTGATGATGGCCATGGGCGCATGAGTGCCGACGGCGCCGCCGAGATGGCTCCGGCGGTGCTCACGTGGCGGGAGTGGCTGGGCCGCCCGGCCTTCATGGGCCTGAATAACGGACAGGCGCTGGTGCTGGCCGGGTTGCTACTGGTGCTGCTACTCACCCGCTTCTGGGACCTAGGCACGCGGGCGATGCATCACGACGAGAGCATGCACGCGAAATACGCCTGGGACACCTACCGGGGCAACTTCTACAAATACAACCCCCTCCTCCACGGTCCTTTCCAGTTCTTCGCCGTAGCGGCATCGTTCTGGCTCTTGGGTGCCACCGAGGCCACGGCCCGGGCGGTGCCGGCGGCGTTTGGCATCGCGCTCGTGCTGCTGGTATTCGCCTGGCGCCGCCAGCTCGGCACGCTGGGCCTGCTCTTTACTGTCGCGATCATCACCTTCTCACCCGCCTTCACCTACTTTGCGCGGTTCTTGCGGGAGGATGCCTACGTGGCGACGTGGACCATGCTGCTCGCCGTTGGGCTAGTGAACTACATCGCCACGCATCGGCGCGCCTGGCTCTATGCGGCGGCGGTCGGGGCGGCATTCGCCTTCACCACCAAGGAAACCACGTACATCACACTCTTCATCTTCGGCACGTTCATTCTAGCTAACCTGGCTCTGGAGTGGTGGCGCCGCCGCCAAGCACGTCAGCGCTCCGGCAGTGAGCCGGCTAGCCCGCTGACGGCCGCGTGGCAGGCCGTATTCAAGGACCACACCGCCTTCTGGGGCGCTGGCGCGTTTACCGGCTCGATCATCATCATCCTGGTGATCTTGCTGATCCTGTTCACGAGCTTCGGCGCCAACCCGGCCGGGCTACGCGACGGCTTCACCGCTTCCTTGACCTATTGGCTCGATCAGCACGACGTGCAACGGGGTAACCAGCCGCTTTTCTACTACGTGCTGACCCTGAGCGCCTATGAAACTATCGCGCTCGTCTTCGGGCTGATCGGGCTGGGGGCTGCGGTGCGTCGTCCGACGATCTTCACCGGGTTCTTGGCCTGGTGGTTCGTGCTGGCGTTCGTGATCTATACCTGGGCCGGGGAGAAGATGCCTTGGCTCACGATCCACATTGCCCTCCCGCTCACGATCCTGGCCGGATGGTTCCTCGGCCGGCTGTTCAGCCAGCCGCGGCCCTGGCGACTTGGTACCAAGATCGCCCTAGGCGCCTTGGTCGTCCTGGGCCTCTACACCATCCACACGAGCTGGCCCCTGAACTTCGAGCGTGGTGATGTGCCGAGGGACCTCTTGATCTATACGCAGACGGCGCCGGACGTGCCGAAGGTCGTGCAAGACCTTGAGGACCTCTCGCTCAAGGCGACCGGCGACAGCAAGGCCATCGGTGTCGTGAGCACGGCCGGTACCTGGTGGCCGTTTTCCTGGTATCTGCGCGACTTCAAGAACGCCGACTTTCCTGCCAAGCTGACGGCGGCGCCGACCAAGCCGGTGGTGTTGGTGTCACTCGACGAGGACCAACGGAATCGTCCCTTCCTCGCCGGCTACAGCCCGATCCGGTATCGGATGCGCTGGTGGTTCCCGGAGGACTATCGCAGCCTCACGCTCTCTACCATCTGGGGGGTATTCAGCAATAGTGAGATCCGCGACCCGTTCCTGCGCTGGCTATGGCAGCGGGAGACGGTCAGTGCGCTCGGCTCCTACGATTTCTACGTCTACATCAAGGACGGCTACGGACTCACTTCTCCGCTTGTCGGTGCAGTGGCCTCGCCGCGGACGGTAGAGGAGCAGGTGGCCGCAGCCGAGCGGGCGCGGCGCTACACGGAGGTGGCCGTCCCGCTGGAACAGATCGGCAGCATTGGCTCGCCGGGCCGCGCCAGCGGGCAGCTAACCGATCCGCGCGGTATCGCGGTGGACGACGTGGGTAACGTCTACGTTGCCGACGGGATGAACCATCGCATTCAGAAGTTCGACCCCAGTGGCCGGTTGCTCGTGGCGTGGGGCACGCAAGGCCATGGTGCCGGGCAGTTCACCGAGCCGCTCGACGTGCTGGTGGAGCCGGGCACCAACCGGGTATTCGTCGCCGACACCTGGAACCACCGCATTCAGAAGTTCGACGCCAATGGGCAGTTCTTGGGCCAGTGGGGATCGCCGGGTCAACAGATCGGCCAAGAGCCGGGCCAGTTCTATGGCCCGCGGGGGCTGGCGCTGGCGGACGGGGCGCTCTACGTGGCGGATACCGGCAACAAGCGCATTCAGAAGTTCGATCCGAACGGCAACCTGCTCGGGCAGATCGGGGCGGTCGGCCAACTCAATGAGCCTATCGGCCTGACGATCACCCCGGCCGGCGACCTCTACGTCGCCGACACGCATAACGGCCGCATCCAGCGGTTCGATAAGGACGGCAACGCCGTTGCCTCCTGGCCGGTGCTCGGTTGGTCGGATCAGGTTCGTAATGAGTCGTACTTGGCGAGCGACCCGCAGGGTAACCTCTATGTCGCCGATTCGGTCGGTCAGCGTATCCTGAAGTTCGATCCCAACGGCACGCTGCTCGCGGTCGGGACGGTGCCGATAGCCGGCGGCCAGGGTCTCAACCTGCCCAGCGGCATCGCCGTGTGGGGAGACAAGCTGTACGTCGCCGATACGCTCAACGGCCGGGTACGCATCTTCAACTTGCTCCCCGACATAGAGTAGGGAGCCTCCGGCTACCCCTCGCTGACAAGCAGCAGGTCCGACCAGGAAGACGATGAGCCATGGCGGTGCTACACCTGCTGTGGTGGTGGCTCGTCGTCCAGATTCTGTGGCTGATAGCGCTCCCGATTTGCGTGCAGGTCTTGCGGCCCCTGCCGGATCGCGGCACCGCTGTCGCCAAGGCGTTTGGCCTCCTCGCCTTCGTCTACCCGCTGTGGTTCTTCGGCTCGCTCGGTTTCCTCGACAACAGCCACGTCTCCTACGCCTTGGTGCTCGTGGCCATCGGCGCGCTGTCCGTGGCGATCTGGCGGCGCTCGGCGGCCGATCTCCGGCCGTACCTGTGGTCGCATCGCCGGCTCCTGATTGTTCAGGAGGCGCTCTTCCTCACCGCCTATCTGGGCTTCGGCTTTATTCGCATGTTCAACCCGGAGGTGGTCAACACCGAGAAGTTCATGGACTTTGCCTTTATGAGCGGCGCTTGGCGCAGCGAGAGCTTTCCCCCGCTTGATCCGTGGTTTGCCGGTGGCACGATCAACTACTACTACTTCGGACACCTCGCGGTAGCAATCCTCACGCGCCTCTCGGGTCTGCCGCTGGCGGAGACGTTCAACTTGACCCTCGCGCTGCTGTTCGGCCTCGCCGCGCTCGGCGCGTTTGGCGCGGCCTACAACCTGGTGCAGGTACACCACCGGTCCCGGACACCGAGCGGACGCCGCCGTCGCGGGCAGCACGCGGATCGGGAGGCCGGGGGGAGCTGGTGGCGCCGACTCGGCACGATTCCGGCAGCGCTGGCCACCGGTCTGCTCGCCGGGTACTTACTGTTGATCGGTGGCAATCTGCACGGCCCACTGACACTGCTGCGCGATCCCGGCTATCTGGACAAGGACTTCTGGCAGGGCATGGGCTGGAACAGCACGCGCGTCCTGGTCATCAAAGCGGGCGAAGCGCCACTACAGCCACGCACAGGACAGCCGGTGAGCGGGGTAGCCTCACTTACCGATGCCGGCCTGTATCGGTCCGAGGTCACGCTGCAAGTGGCCGGCCTGGAGCCAAATGGCGCGTACCTCGCCCTGCTGGACCGCGGCCCGTGTGGACAGCCGAGCGGGGAAGGCGAGCGGCTCGCCACGTTACGGGCCGACCCCAGCGGCCGGGCCACCGACGTTGTGACCTTGGGCCGACCGCTGACGGAGTTCACGTCCGGCGCCTTCCACGTCGCCATCCGGCTCCCGGATTCTCCGGCTGTGCCGCTCGCCTGTGGCGAGATTACTGGGCGGGACCTCGATTACACGATCAACGAGTTTCCGGCGTTCAGCTTTCTGCTGGGCGATTTACACCCGCACGTGCTCGCCCTGCCGTTCACGTTGCTGGCGATCCAGGTCGCGTTCAGCTGGTGGCTGCGTCCGCCGACGCCGCGTTGGTCGGCGTGGCGCCGCGACCGCGCCGAGGTTGGGCGTTTGCTCGTCGGCGCCGGCCTGATCGGCGCGCTCTATAGCCTCAATAGCTGGGATTTTCCGACCTACTTCGCGCTGGCCGCCGTGGCCATGGCCGGCGCCATGATCCGGCGCACGCCGACCATGCGGGGGGCCGGCGCCGCCCTAGTGAATGTAGTGATAACGGCCGTGGTAGCCGTCGTGCTGTTCTTCCCGTTTTATGCCGATTTCGAGCCACCGGCTTCCGGCCTGGGCCTCGTACCGATCAGGAGCCGCTTCGACCAGTTCGTTGTGTTCTGGGGCCTACTGCTGGTGCCGAGTGTGGCGTTTCTGGCTACCGTCTTTCCGTGGCGGGTGCTAGGACTGACGCGGAGCGCCCTCCCGTCGGCCAAGCCGGCGGCCGGGCCGGCTACTGCGACTGGCTGGGGGCGTGCTGCCGGCGCAATGTGGGCAGTGGCCTTTGTGGCGGTAGCGGCGCTCGCAACCCTGCGGGGGAATGGTGTGCTGGCTGTGAGCTTCCTGCTCGGTCTCGCCGCCGCTTGGGCGATCTGGGCACAGCGGGAGCGACCGGCAGTGGTGTTTGGCCTGGTGCTACTCGGTCTCGCCGCCGCCCTGATCGGAGTCTGCGAGGTGGTCTACGTCCAGGACTTCTATGGTGCTGCGCTGCGGCGGATGAACACCGTCTTCAAGCTCTACTATCAGGGCTGGACGCTGCTCGCCGTGGTTGGTGCGTTTGGCACCTACGTGGTAGGGAGTGCCCTGTGGCGGGCGATGCGGTCTCGCCGTCCGGCGGTACCGGCGCTTGCTGCCGGCGCAGCGGCCGTGGGGGGTGCACTGGTCGCGCTGGGCCTCGTCTACCCGGCGGTGACGACGGCGCAGCGCACCGACGGCTTTCGCAAGACGCCAACGCTGGACGGGTTTGCGTTCCTGAAGCAACACCAGCCGGAGGATTATCAGGCGGCCCAATGGCTCATCGAGAACGTGCCGGGGCGTCCGGTCGTGCTGGAGGCGGTGGGTGGGCCGTACAGCCAGTATGCGCGGATTGCCACCCAGACCGGTCTGCCCACGGTGCTGGGATGGCCCCAGCACGAACGCCTCTGGCGTGGTGCGGCCGCCGGTAACGCCATCGCGGAGCGGGAACGCGACATTGATACAATCTATCGTGCAAGCAATCTGGGTGAGGTGCAGCACCTCCTGGATCGTTACAACGTGGAATACATCGTCTACGGCTATCTTGAAGCGAGCAAATACCGAGACGCCGGCGCCGCGGCGCGTGCCAAGTTCGACGCCGGCCTGGAAACGGTATTTCGTGCCGGCAACACCGCTGTCTACAGGGTAGGGGCCGGTAGTCCGCTGAAGGGCGGTGCGCCAGCACAGCTTCCCCGCGGCGGTGCGTCGGCGGGGTGAGCAGCCGTTGGCGTTACTATGATCCCCTGCTATGAAGATAATCATTGTGCTGCCCACCTACAACGAGGTAGGCAACCTTGAGCCATTCACCAAGGCGGTCCTGGCGCTAGAGCCGCCCGTCAATATCCTCATCGTTGACGACAACTCGCCCGATGGTACCGGGGTACTCGCCGACCGCCTCCAGGCTGCCACACCGGGGCGCGTCCACGTGCTTCACCGGGCCAAGAAGGAGGGCTTGGGCACGGCCTATATTGCCGGCTTTCGGCGGGCGCTAGCGCTGGGCGCCGAGCGCATCTTCGAGATGGATGCGGATTTCTCGCATCCTATCGAGGCTGTCCCGCGCATGGTGCAGCTCAGTCGGCAGTACGACGTCGTGATCGGGTCACGCTACGTGGCCGGCGGCGGCGTGGATGCCCGCTGGCACCCGCTGCGTCGTTTCCTCAGCCGGAGTGGGAACATGTACGCGCGCTGGGTGACCGGTCTCCGCATACGCGATGCGACGTCCGGGTTCCGCTGTTTCCGGGCCTCCGCACTACGTCAGTTGCCCCTCGCGGACATCCGCTCTCAGGGGTATGTCTTCCAGGTTGAGTTGATTCTGGCCTGCCAAATTGCCGGCTGCCGAATCGTAGAAACACCGATCTTCTTCCGCGAACGGCGCGTGGGCAAATCGAAGATGGATCTCCCGATTGCCTGGGAAGCACTCTGGCGGGTGTGGAAGCTACGTCGCGGGAATCCCTGGCAGGCTCGTATCAGGAGGGCACTCCAGACACCCGAGGATGAGCGCTTGTGATCCGTCACTCGTACACTATCCTCGGGATCGCTATCAGCGCGCTCCTGCTATGGCTGGCGCTGCGGACGATCAACTTCCGGGAGGTCGGCGCAGCGTTCATCGGAGCCAACTATGCGCTACTCATCCCCGCTCTGGCGCTCTACTTCACCGGGGTCGCCGTGCGGGCCGTGCGTTGGCGCGTGTTGCTCGCACCGCTGCAGGAGGTCGCGGGGGGCCGCCTCTTCCCCATCGTCGTGATGGGCTACATGGCGAACGACATCCTGCCAGCGCGGCTCGGTGAAGTGGTGCGTGTGGACGTGCTCCGGCGTCGTGAGGGGATCAGTCGCGCGGCAGCCTTGGCGACAGTGCTGATCGAGCGTATTTTCGACGGCCTGTGCTTAATCATCTTTGCCGCGGTCACCCTGCCGCTGGTAGCACTGACCGGTGACTGGCGCGGCCCGTTGCTGCTCGCCGCCATCCTGTTTACCGGCGCTGCCGCCATCCTCGTCGTGATCGCCGTGCGGCCGACGCTCGCCGTGGCCCTGGCCGCGCCGGTCATCCGAGTGCTGCCGCGCAGGTTGCGCGGGCGGGCGTGTGGCCTCGTGGAGGCTGTGGTGCAGGGGCTGTCGGTGCTCGGCGGCGTCCGGGCAACGCTCTGGGCGCTGGGATTGACGGTCGGGGCCTGGCTATGCGAGGCTGGCTTGTATCTCGCCTTACTCTATGCCCTGGCTATCGAGGGTCCGCTGCTGGTGCCCCTCGCCATCCTGGCTACGAGCATCGCCAACTTGGGCACCCTGTTGCCGTCGTCACCGGGTTACGTGGGCGTGTTTCACTATCTCGTGCAGCAGGTACTCACTCAGGCCGGTGTTCCTCTGGGTCAGGCCACCGTGTATGCTGTGCTGGTACATGCCGCCCTCGTCGTGCCGGTGACGTTGCTCGGGCTGTACTACGTGTGGCGGCTCGGTCTGGGGAGGTCGTGGCTCCGGGTGGTGAGCCGCGCCCCACGACTGATGGAAGGCGACCGGGCCACCGTCAAAGTGAGGGACTAAGGCGGCAGGAGCGATACCGTTGATTCGATCACTGTTCACTCATCCCAGAACATGGCGCCTTGGCCTCGCCATTGGCGCGATGGGGGGCGTAGCCTGGGTGGCGGGGCGCTTGATTAGTAAGCGTTACGGAAACCGCCTCGTCAACTGGGAGTGGGCGGCGCAGGTCGCAGCGTCGGCGAGCCGGTCGCGTACACCGGAGGCGCCCTGGGACCGCCAGCAAGCACAGCAGCAGTATGCCGACTTTGTGCGCCGCAGCCACGATCTGGTCGCGGAATATACCGGTGTTACGCTGCCCCAGCCGCTCACAAACGTGCGTACTTTTGACCGCCGGGAGTGGGTGGAGGCCAATATTGCCAACTTCCGTCTCCTGTTCGCTTCGCTGGAGCAGGGGTATCATGCGGCGCTCACGCGCACGTCGGCTGGCGGCGCGCTCAGTGGCTTGAGCCAGGTCGCACTTAGCGCTGAGGTCGGCTTGCTCCTCGGCTATCTTGCCCGCCGCGTGCTTGGTCAATATGACATCTCGCTCTTGGGCCACAAGCCGGTCGGTGGTGGCCAGGTGTATTTTGTCGAGCCTAATATCGGCAGACTTGAACGGCGTTATGCGCTGCCATCCGACGACCTGCGCTTCTGGATCGCGCTGCACGAGGTCACGCATGCGTTCGAGTTTGAAGCGCACCCGTGGCTACGCGAGTACCTGAACGACCTCATCACAGTCTATCTCGGCAGTTTCGCGCGCGACCTGTTCGGCAACCGCCAGGACTTACCGTTGGCCGCGTTCTTGGGGCGCCTGCGGAGCAATCTCGTGCAAAGCCGGCATCCCCTGGAGTTGATGATGTCGGACAAGCAGCGCCGTATCTTCTGGTCCTTGCAGGCGCTGATGGCACTGATGGAAGGCTACAGCAACCACGTCATGCAGCAGGTGGGGCAGCAATGCTTACCGTCGTATAGGCAACTGCGGCGCCATTTCGAGGAGCGGGCACGACGGCGCGGCGTGGCCGAGCAGCTCTTCATCCGGCTGACCGGCCTTGACTTGAAGCTGGAGCAGTATGCCCTCGGTGAGCATTTTGTCAACACGGTGGTGGCGGCCCGCAGCATTGAGGTGATGAATCGCGTCTGGGACGGGCCGGAGATGCTGCCGACGCTCGACGAGATCAAAGAGCCGCTGCGGTGGTTGGAGCGTATTGAGGCCGGCACAACCACGGCAAGCGCGGTCGTTAGCTCGTGACTGGTTGTGGTTGTACACGGCCGGGGCGCTACTGCCGCTCGGTCAGCTAGTCTAGGCTATGAGTGTAGAGACGAGCGGGGCGGAGGGGGAGATTTCGAGGTCCCAGTCGGCGACATGGCCAGCCTGCCAGCGGCGGTAGCCGGCAGCCCCGATCATCGCGGCATTGTCCGTGCAGAGATCAATCGTAGGCATCTGCACCGGTACGGCCGCTGCACTCGCCAGCGTCTCGCGGAGCGCACCGTTGGCGGCTACCCCGCCAGCGAGGAGGATGCAGCGAGCGCGAAACTGGTCCGCCGCCTGACAGGTCTTGCCGACCAGGACATCCACGACCGTCTGCTGGAACGCTGCGGCGTAGGTGCTGACCATCTCCGGTGTCAGCGCAGTGGTCCCCCCCGCAGCTTCCACGTGGCGGAGCATCGCCGTCTTGACACCACTGAAGCTGAAGTCGTAGGTGCCGCGGAGCCAAGGCCGGGTCAGTGGTGGCTGGTCCTGCGGGGTGGCACTCTGGGCCGCGCGCTCGATGAGCGGCCCGCCCGGATAGCCCAAGCCCAGCAGCCGCGCCACCTTGTCGAACGCCTCCCCGGCAGCATCATCGCGAGTACGACCGAGCAGCCGGTACCGCAAATGGTCCTCCATGATGACCAACTCGGTATGCCCCCCCGAGACCACCAAGCACACGGCCGGTAGCTCCGGCGGCTGCGGCGTATCGCTGCCAGGATGCCGGGTCTTCACCAGCCAGTTCGCGTAGATATGTCCCTCCAGGTGATTGACCGCGATCAGGGGCAGGCCGTGGGCAAAGGCAATACCCTTGGCCATGTTCACCCCCACGACGAGCGCGGGCGCCAGGCCCGGACCGTTCGCCACGGCGACTGCTGACAGGTCGGACCATGTTACCTCGGCGTCGCGCAGCGCCTGTTCGACCACCGGAACGATCCCCCGGATATGCTCGCGGGCCGCCAGTTCGGGTACGACACCGCCAAAGCGCCGATGCAGCACCTCCTGAGTCAGGACGACGTTGCTCAGAATATGACAACCGCCGGCGATCACGGCCGCCGTCGTCTCGTCACACGACGTTTCCAGCGCAAGGATAGTATCCATGATACTTTGTCAACTCGATATTACTTGTGGGTTGTTAGCAGGGCTACGAGGCATCACTCCCACCTCGCTTGGACGATGTCCGTGTTGACGGCTGATCGCGGACTGCTCGCCGTCACGGGGCCGCGCTTTCCCAGCGCACTCGCTCTCTGAGCGCCAGTGTGGCCGCGTCGAGCCGTTGCCGGGCGCTGCGTGCGGACAGCTCTTCGCTCCACATGATGAGCGCGTCCTCGCCATTGTCCGTGTAGTAGCGGCGACGCACCCCCTTTTGCCGGAAGCCTAGCTCTTCGTACATCTTGATGGCGATGGCATTGCTCTGGCGGACTTCGAGCGTGACCATGCACGCGCCCAAGTTGCGCGCGAGATCCAGCATCGCCAGCATCAGGACCTTGCCGAGGCCGCGCCCGCGGAAGGCCCGCCGCACCGCAACGGTCGTGATATGCGCCTCGTCAACCATCAGCCACAGGCCGGCGTAGCCCACGACGGGTGGGCGGTTCGGGTCCGGCTCTGGCAGGGTTGGACGGAGCCAGGGGAGCAGCGAGAGCGGGAAGGGGCGCTGTTCCGGGCGCACCGGCAGCGGCGGCACGACCTCGCCAGGAGCCGGACGGTAGCGTAGCACGAGATACTGCGCCATGCGGTTCGATTGTATTTCTTTCCGATATGCGCCCGCAGGCCACATCACAGCGAACGACTCGCGCTCGATCTCGACGATCTCCGGAATGTCGTCGTTATGCATCGGCGCCAGGATGTAGGTGCCGGCGCCTACCTGGGTCGTCATCATAGCCGTTTGCGTGCCCCTGCTGCGGACCGCTGTCGCGGCGGTGGTACATAATCGAGCCGGGCCGCCTCGGGGCTGGTGCGGCGGGTGTAGAGCGGCTCCAAGCCGGCCGGATCACCGGCGGCAGCCGCCCGCTCCTTGCCCAGCGCCACAAGATACCCTGGCCGGCGCAGCGCGGCCGCCGGGGGAACGACGGTCATGCGGTCCGCACCGGCGGCGGTCAAGGCGTGGGCCGTCTGCTGGGGCAGCTCCCCCCCCACGAGCATAGGCACAGCGGCGGCTCCCAACTGCGCTATAAACTCGTCGGGACTCAAGACGGCATAGCGCGAGACGCGCCACAACTCGCCGCGATGCATGAGATAGCGAGCGGCATAGAGATTGCCCCGGCCGGCGTCGGACACCGCGCATACCTCGGTGCCGCGGGGCAGGCCGGCCACCGCCGTCAACTGATAGGCCAGGACATCCAAGCCGGGCACGCCGACCAGCGGCACGCCGCGGGCGAGGGCGAGGGCCTTGGCAAAGGCGAGGCCGGCGCGCAGGCCGGTGAAGGAGCCGGGACCGGTCGAGGCGACCACGCCGGCCAATAGGGTACCGCTGTCATCGGGAAGCAAGGGCGCCGTTGAGTCCTGGCGCAGTCCCACGGCAGCGAGCAGATCGCGCAGTGCCGGCGCGATCTGCGACGTATGGTGAAGGCTGCCATGCCAGGTGCGCTCGGCCAGCACTTGACCGTTGCGCCAGAGGGCGACGCCCCCCAGCCGGGTGGCAGTGTCAATCCCGACCCACAGCGCGCCGTCCTCATCGGCCGGCACCTTCCAGAGCCGTGCTGGCACCGCCAATCGTTCCGGCCACTTGGCCGAGCCGGCAGGCGGCGGAGCAGCATCATCTAGCGACATGGCTGGCCGATACCTTCACTTGTCCGGAGTACGTTGATGTGTTTTCTGCGCTTCACTTGCCAAAGGCCTGGCGGCGGAACTGGGCGACCAGCTGGCTGGTTCGGTCCCCGGCCGGCACCATGCGGATGCGCCGCTTCGTGTCGCCGATGACGTGCAGGTGTATCTGTAGCTGTTCTGCCGGCAGCAAGGCGTCGGCGCGATCCGGCCATTCGATGACCACTGCGCCGTCACCATACAGATAGTCTTCGATCCCGATGGATTCGAGTGCGCTCCCGGGCGCCAGCCGATAGAGGTCAATGTGGTACAACGGCAGCCGCCCCGAGTATTCTCGGACGATGGTGAACGAGGGACTGATGACCGGCTCACTGATCCCCAGCCCGCGGGCAATCCCTTGCGCCATGGTCGTCTTCCCGGCACCGACGGAACCGTCGAGTAAGATGAGATCGCCGGGCGCCAAGAGGCCGCCGAGCCGGGCGCCGAATTGTCCTGTCTGGCGGGCGCTGTGGCTGATAAAGTCGAGCGTGTCTTGCATTGCCACGCTGGTTCCCTGGCCGGTACCGTTGAGTTGGAGCGGCGGAACTTCCTGACGGGCAAGCATAACGAATGCTTCCGACGACATACAAGAACGAGCGACCAAATGACGACCGACCGACCGAAAGGAGGTCGGCACCTTGCGTTGGGGAATGTTCTGGTTGAGAGGGATGCGGCCGGTTGGCAGGCTGGGGGTGGCTGCACAGCTATCGCCCGAGGTTGACAGGGATCAAGTCTGCTACAATGGTGGCGGCGCACAACCAGCGCTGCCTAAGCCGAAAAACTGGTGCCCATCCGATGATGATGGGCTGTTGGTCCTGAGATCGCAGCCGTGTAGGATGAGAGCTATCGGCGTGAGCACCTAATTCGTGCCCTCAAGCGGACGCCGGCAAACTTGCTGCAAAGCACCCGCCAGGGTGAAGCGTGATCCTAGCCTGCACTCCACTACCACCTGGGAGGTTGCAACTTCGGCAGCCGCACGGCCCTAGGCCGCTTGTCTAGTAAGGAGACACGGTGCTACAGTGCGCCGCAGAACGCTCACAGGGAGGTATTTCCTACGCCAGCGACGCTGTGGAGACACCGCAGCCGAAGTCCCAGGAGGTAGATATGGTGGATGAAGTGCAGCGTGGTAAAACGGTTGTGTTGCGTTTTGTGGTGCAGCAAGAGGAGGGCCACTGGTTTGGCCAGTGTGTCGAGCTAGGTACCGCTGCCGATGGACCGTCTGTGGATGCCGTTCTTGAGAAGCTCCGTAACCTTGTTGAGCTTACTCTGGACGGTTTGACTGACGCCGGCCAGCTCGAGCGCGTCTTTCGAGAGCGTAATATTCCCATCTACCTCACTACTCCCGATGTACTGACTGTTGCGGAGGTCCCGGTAAGCCAAGCCGAAAATAACGCAATAGTCACACTCCAAGCGTTACCTTGGGAAGCGATTCAGCAGCCGGAGGAGAGATTCGCTGCGGTAGGGGTGTAGACATCATGGTATTCGCAACTGTTTAGAAGCCGGTGCGTTCTACCTTTGCAGGAGGAGTTGGCTTCTCTCAGGAGTGTAGGATTCATGGCGCAAAGAAGGCGTAAGAGAAGGAGACCAAGGCCTGGGCGTTTGCCCACAATCACCGGCAAGCAGTTGATCCGTCTAGTTGAACGAGAAGGTCACCTTGAGCGACTCCGTGAGAACTCACATGGCGTCATATTCGGTGGGGAAGGTGCTGACGGCAGGTATATGTTTACCACAATCCCTAATGAGAATGTGCCCTTGGGGAAGGGGCTGCGTGGTGCTATTCTCAAGCAGATGGGCCTTGACTTGGATGATCTACGTGACCTGATCGAAAAACATGGTCTGCGCTAACCTCCTGCGGACGAGTATTGCCCGTGTTTCCCAGGGCGCACGGTTCGCTTACCTCGACCATTCCCTGAACAGTCGTGAGCGGATCGTTGCTATCCAGACTAGGCCACTACAATCGCGCCGGTCGGAGCCGGTGTTACCGAGTTAAACCGCAGGGGGGCGCGTGCCATATCGCATACTCAGCATTGCCCCGACGTCCTTCTTCGCCGACTACGGCTGCCATGTCCGTATCCTGGAGGAAATCCGCGCCCTTCAGCAGCTCGGCCACCAGGTCACGCTCTGCACCTACCACACCGGCGATCCCGTGCCCGGTATCCGCATTGTGCGGATGCCTCGCCTGCCCTGGCAGCGGCGCGTGCGAATTGGCTCACACTGGCACAAGCCCTACTTCGACCTGTTGCTCACCGCGACCGCGCTCGTGGCCGCCGTCCGGCAGCGCGTGGACATAGTTCACGCGCACTTGCACGAGGGCGCGCTGATCGGCGCTGTGGTGGCGAAGCTGCTCCGTTGTCCGCTGGTGTTCGATTACCAGGGCAGTCTCTCCGGGGAGATGCTCGATCACGGCTTCCTATCGGCGCGTAGCCCCCTGCTCCGGCTCTTCACCCGTCTGGAGCGGTGGATCAACGGCCTGCCCGACGTCATCATCACCAGCTCGGAGCAGGCACAGGCGCAGCTGGCGGCGACCGGCCGCCCGGACAGGGCCACGTTCGCGCTGACCGATGCCGTGGACTCGGACTTTTTCCGGCCCCGGCCCAGGGATGACGCCGAGGTTGTTGCTCTCCGCACGACGCTCGGCGTTCCGGACGACCGCCGCGTCGTCGTCTTCTTGGGCCTGCTCGCGGACTACCAGGGTATTCCGCAGCTGCTGCATGCCGCCGTGCAGGTCATCCGGCGCTGCCCATCCACGCACTTCCTCATCATGGGCTATCCGGGGTTAGAGCAGTATCGCCGCATGGCCTACGATCTCCAACTGCTCGACCACGTGACGTTCACGGGGCGGGTACCGTACAGCCAGGCGCCGCAGTACCTTAGCTTGGGTGACGTTGCGGTCGCGCCAAAGCTGTCGGAGACCGAAGGGAACGGCAAAATCCTGAACTACATGGCGATGGGGCTGCCCACAGTGGCGTTCGCTACTGCCGTGGCGCGGGAGCTACTCGGCCCGCACGGAGTATATGCCCCCCCCGGTAATCCGTTTGCGCTGGCCGACCGGATTACGGAGCTACTTGCCGATCCCTCGCGCCGTCGGCAGCTTGGCGCATTGCTGCGGCAGCGAGCCTGTGAGGAGTTCTCCTGGCGCGACAGCGGCCGCCGGCTCGCGGCGCTCTACGCGGCACTGCTTGCGGGTCGCTCTCCGCCGCCCGCGCAGTGCGGAGAGATAGGGGAATTGTCGGAGTTGTGTTAGTCGCTGTTGCGCCAGGTGGCGATGAAGTCCTCGACGTCGTAGTTGTCGGGCATGTCCACGACCGAGTCCGTCTGGGCCTCCAGGGGCGCAAAGCGGCGGTACAGGAGGTCCGTTTCCGCGGGCGAGAAGCGATCGGTCATGTCTTGCAGCAGGTAGAAGCTGGTTCGTTGGTCGCCGACGGCCTTGGACCGGTCGTTGTGGGGCAAGCTGGCGATCTCCGGGCGGGTCAACTCGTGGAGCTTGGTGGCGAGCCGGGACAGTAGGGTTACGCATACCAGCCGCTCCGTTTCGCCCGGGTGCAGCACCTCTAGCTCGGCCTGGAAGGCCGCCTCATCGCGGTCCAAGATCGCGCGGAAGAAGGCCTCAATGTGGTCGCGCTCCTGCGCGTGCAGGGCCGCAAAGCGCTCGAACTGCGCTCGCGACGCGGGCGACAGGTGCTTGGTGAAACCCAAGTCCCAGTAGAAGTGGGTGCTGTAGGGGAAGATAGCGCCGCCGAACGAGCGGTAGCCGAGGTGGATGGTGCGCCGATGCTTGGTGCTGTAGTCGCTCGGCCAGTGCAGGATCAGGTTGCTGTACACCACCCCGTCGCCAGCCTTGAGCCGCACTTGCACGCCGTCCGGCAAGGGCACCCGTGGGTTCGCGGCCAGCTGCCGGTCCTCTTCCGCCGTATTTGGACGCCGGTGGCTGCCGGGCACCACCCAGAGCACGTCATCGTCGTAGAGAGGGATGTTCCACTGGACGTAGCCTGGCGCGTTGGCCAGCATGTCCGCTTGCAGGCCCTGCAGCGGCGCGAGCCGGCGGCCAACGGCGTCGCGGTGCCAGGGATCGGGGCCGTGATCGGTCGCCGGGTTGGACATGAAGAACATGGCCGTAGGAGCGGCCTCCGGTGCCTGCATGAGTTGGCGGCTGACGCCCAGCGTGTGATCGTGCAGGTTGAAGTCCACGGCGTCGGCGGTGGCCGCATCCACGATGGCGTTGAGCACCACGCGCGGCTGCTTGGACTTGTAGTCCATCGCCACCGGCACGTCCCAGTCCAGCTCGCCGGCCCAGCGCCGGTGCTGACGCTCGACGATGGTTTCGTAGCTGGCGCGCAGGCTGTCCAATTGCTTCGGCGGGACGACTTGCCGCAGGATGATGAAGCCGTCGTCGAGTAGCTGCTGAGGATTGACTTGCATCGCACTCTCCTTCGCGGTCTCATGCTACCACGCCTGGGGGTGTCCCCCCTATGGTCCCCCCGCTGCGGCGGGGGGACGGAGAGGTGGCCCGGTGGTGGTAGGATGGGTGGTGTCGCTGTGGTCCATGTTCGAGCGGCCGGTCTTTAGTGACGCTGCCGCACCGCCGCGACCGATTCGGCCAGGGCTGCGACAAGCTGCTGGGCATGATCCAGGTCACGGTGCGGATGGATCGAGAACCGGATACGCGGCGTATCATACAGGCGGCCATAGGTAGACCCCCAGCCGCGGGCACGTAGCTCGCGGTAAAGCTGCTCGACATCCAGCACGTCCGAGGTGAAGTTGACGACGGGAATCAGCGGCTTGACGACGAGCCGCAACTCTTCGATCCGCTCGATCCCTTCCACAATGGTATCTACCACCGCCAGGATGCGGCGCGCCGACTCCCGGTATCCGGCGCGGCCGAGCCGCTGCATCACGGCCCAGGCTGCCGCGGCGTGATCGCCGGGCTTGGTGGCCGTGATGTTGTGGATGACGGTCGTCTCGATGGGAATGGCTTGCAGCATCGCCTCGTCGCGGATGAGGAAGAAGCCCGTGGCCACAGGCAGGAGACCGAGCTTGTGCCCGTCGGTCATCATTGAGCTTACGCCCGGCAGCGAGAAGTCGAAGGGCGGCACGTCGTAGCCCAGATCGCGCATGAAGGGCAGAAAGAAGCCGCCGAATGCGGCGTCTACGTGGAGGTAGAGGCCGTGACGCGCGGCGATGTCTGCGAACTCGCTCACCGGGTCCAGCTGTCCCAGGCTTCCGTCCGGCGCGGAGCAGACCAGCGCAATGGTTCGCTGGTTAATCAGCGCCTCGACCTGGTCCATCCGTGGCCGGTAGGCGCTGTCGAGCGGCACTTCGTGGAGCCGCAGGCCCATCAACTCGGCAGCGACCCGGAAGCTGTAGTGCGCGGACTCGGGCATGATGACTTCCGGGCTGTCCTTCCGCGCCAGATTGCGGGCCAGGCGCAGCGCAGCGAGGTTCGATTCGGTGCCCCCGCTGGTGATAAAGCCGACCGCCTCGGGGCGCCCGAGGAGTGAGGTCATCATCCGCACGGCTTCTTTTTCGAGTTGGTGCGTCCCCGGATTCATGTCCCGTGCCCACTCGGTAAAGAAGGTGCCGGCCGCCAGTTCGGCGGCCTGCTGCGTGATCGGATGGGGTGGGCCAACGTAACTGACGCCGAAGTTGCGCTCGACCGCGTAGGGGTCTTGGCTCAGGCGCTCTCTTACGCCAGCGAGCGTGGCTTCTGCGGAGAGGCCCGACTCTGGAAACGGCTGGGGAGGGGGCATCGGGTATGGTGGGCGTCTGTGCGTCTGCTCGAACTCCTGGGCCACAGCTCTACACCGTCCTTTCCGGGTCGTCGGGGACCGGGGAACGTCAGCCGGTCGTGTCGTATTGCACCACAAGCCAGGGGCGGTCGCCTATGGTGTAGGTTGAGCGCAGCTTGTAATATACTACCGTTAGGTCAAGAAGACTCTCCAAGGTCGGCAGCTATTGTATGAACACTCCTCGCCTCGGTGCGTTGGATTCCAGGTATGCGCCAACGCCGCACAACACTGCGGATGCGGAAGACTTCGCCCTCAGCCCCCACTTGGAGCGCTCGCTCCAGACGTTACGCCGGTTGAGCAAGCTGTTGCCCAACTGGGACTCCTATGGGGCCTTGCCGCTAACGGAAAGAGCGCTCGCAACTGCCCGCCGGTTGCTTGGTGACATTGCATCCGAGATGGCCGGTGTGGCGGTTCTCGACGGTATGCCCTACCACATCGCGCCGCTCGTAGACGGCGGAATACTACTGGAGTGGGAAACGCACGGCAACGGTGACGAACTGGCGGTAGACATCGGTGCCGACGGAGAGTTCGGCTATCTGCGGATAACGGGGGTGGGTGAGAGCCGCACGTTCGATGAACAGGACGGAATTCCGCCCGTGCGCGTGCATACCATCGTCGCTGACTTCTTGCTGGGGAGCAGTTGAGGGATTGCCCCCCTATAGTCCCCCCGTTGCGACGGGGGGACGTGGATTCCGGCTTTCGCCGGAATGACGGATGGGCCTCATTGGTCCGGTTCTACCTCGGCGAAGCGGCGCAGCACGTTCTCGGTGATGCGCGAGACGTTGTTGTCGTAGCCATTGTATGAGAGGCTGCCACGCCAGGCGATGGACCCGACGGAGAAGACCGCGCCCCCGTGCGGTGTCTCGAAGTAGACCATATCGGCGCGAATGAAGGGGTGCAGCACGCCCTCCTCCGGCGGCGTGGTCGAGAGCACGCCGTCAATCCCCTTCGTGAACTGCAAGCGTTCGTCAATGAAGGCGTTGTAGCGGTCCGAGTGACCGACGGACGACGCCAGCAAGAGGGCGTGCGGCGGCGTGCCCAGACTGAAGTCGAGGCGATCCATTTCGTAGCCGGCCGCGCCGTGCTGCACCATGAGCGAGGGGAAATCGCCGATGGCCTCGTCGGGACCGACGCCCTCGAAGATGAAAGCCGCGCGCGGGTCGAAGCTGCCTGGCTGCCGCACGTAGGCCGCGCCGCGGTCAAAGCCGGCCGCAGACGAACCGACGCCGACGAAGCGGTTTGGCGCCCAGCCGCGGTTGCGCCAAATCCCGCCCGGCTCGCCGGTAGTACTGTGGTAACGCTCGCCGGGCGGCATCTCGAACGGCCAGCTCGTTCCCCAGCGGCGCACCTCGATCACGTGGGGCCGCTGCGGATCAACCGATGTGACACCGAAGAGGCTGTTGCCGCCGAGGTACATGAGCCGCCCGCCGTCTTGCAGGTACGTGTCCAGCGCCGCCAGCATCCGGGCCGTCCAATACTCGTGGTGGGAGCCGGTCAGCACCACCTTATAGGGGGCGAGTAGGCCCGCTCCTTCCGCGTGGAGGTCGTCGTCGGTGATGACGTCGGCGGTGTAGCCTTTTGCTTCGAGCCAGTCAATCAGGTACAGGTCGGCAGGAAAGCGAGCGGGCGCGCCCCAGACCCGGTAGCGAAACTTCGGGCGCATGTTCAGGATGGGGCGCAAGCGCGAGACATACGCGGTGCCGGACCCGTCGGAATGGAGGTCGTACAGCCCCGGTAGGCCGTGCTGCGCCGCGTAGGCGTATTCGGCGCGGTGGAGATTGACGTCCGCGTTGGGCAGGTTTTCCAGGTCCCAGATACCACCGCTGATGTCGCGGAAGTTCGCGTAGGCCAGATAGTGGATCGTGGGGAACAGGACGGCGATGGGGGCCGTGCTGGTTCCCGGCGGCGGGCGGACGAAGAAGGGGAGGTAGTCCTCGTCGCCGTTGGCACGCAGGCGAGCAGCATAGACACCACTCGGTAGGTCCGGCGGCACGGTGAGCGCAAAATCGCTGTCCCAGCCGGCGTCTTCGAGATCGTCGTCGTGGAAGTAGATGGCGCCGTACTCGTGCAGCGCGAGCCGAAAGCTCGTTTCCGTGCCGGTCCAGTTGTAGCCGGTCACGGCCCGCGTGGGCATGTTGATCGCGCGTCCATGGAGCTGGTGGTCCGCGGTGTCTGTGACCTTATCCGTGGCGATGTCGGCGCTGAAGTCCCAGGCCGCGACCAGCGCCGCGCCGCACTCGTGGGGCGATGCACTGGCCTGGAGCGCGGCCACTTCCGCCGGACGCAGCGCCCGGCCAAAGAGACAGGGTCGGTCGAGCTTGCCGTTGAAATGCCCGCCCACGGCGCCGCGCGACGCCGGGTCGGCGGTCAAGTAGCCGGCCATCAGGAAGGGGCTGCCGGCGGCGCTCCATGGCCGCACTGTTGCCATCCGCTCGACTACCGCGCGGGTTGTCTCGACCGGCCAGCGACGCACCGGCTCCTGGTAGAGGCACACGCGGCCGCTGGTGGCGTCGTAGGTCGCGGCGACGAAGTACCAGTCGTGAGCGCGGAGCGGCGTGCCGGTGCGGAGGCGCTCGACGGTGCCGGTCCCGTCACCCAGCCATAGCGCGAGGTCGCCGGCCTCGTCTATGCACAAGCCGTAACCGGCGCGGTCAGCGGCCGACCATCGTGTCAGCAAACCTTGGCTGCCGGCCTGGGGTGTGGTGGGATAGAGCCAGACGGCCAATGTAAAGCTCTCGATCTGCCGTAGTGGCGCGCTGTCCTCCACGATGACGTAGGAGCCGCTGTGGATGTGCTGTACGCGCCCCGGATACTCGCCGTTGATGGCGGACGCGACGAGGCGCTCCTTGTAGCCCGGCCCCTGGGGATTTTCGTCGCCGTGGATGAGGCGCACCAAGTCCGCCTGGTAGGTGGGATGGTCGCAGCTCACCATAAAGCGGATCGTGTCGCCCGGCGCTGCGCTGAGACGGTCGCTATAGCCGAGGAGTCGCATCCGGGTTCCCTCCGGGGCCGCGGGGCCGGGGGCCTAGGGTGTTTGCGGTCACGCCCGGTCCTCCCTACGGCCAATCACGTTGTCAGTGCCGGGAGCAGGCAGGGTATAGTATGCACGGCAACGGCGTCGGCTGGCCGGTTCTCCCCCCAAATGGGAGCAGACGGGGCCGCCGGTCGCAGCAAGGAGAGTGACGTTCATGACTATCCGGCTCGGTATCCTCGGCGCGGTCCACAGTCACCTGTCCGGCAAAGTGCGCGCGATCACCAGCGGCGCGGCCGGCGACATGGAGATCGCGGGCGCTTTCGAGGCCAATCCCGAAGTCCGCAGCCAGCGGGAGGCCGATCCTATTTACGATGGTATTCGCTGGGTGCCCCGCGCGGAGGACCTGCTGGCCGACGACACCATTCAAGGGATCATCATTGACGGGGAAATCTGGCAGTTCCTCGAGGATGCCAAGCAGTCCCTGCTGGCCGGCAAGCACGTGTACCTGGAGAAGCCGGCCGGGACCTCGCTGGAGGCGTATCGGGAAGTGCTGGATATCGCCGCCGCACGCCAGCTTGTCGTGCTGATGGCCTATCACTTCCGCAACAGTCCACCCTTCCAGCTGCTCTACCGGTTGGCACGCGAGGGGCTGCTCGGCGATGTGTTCAGCATCCGCGGCCGGATCGGCAAGGGCAAGTCGAGCTATGATCGCTGGCTGGAGTCCATGCCGTACCCGGGGCACATCATGTTCGAGATGTGTGGCCACCTGATTGATCCGATGGTCGCCGTGCTGGGCCGGCCGCGGCGGGTCTCGCCGTTCCTGCGCTCCGACTTCCGCCGGCCGGAGAGCGGCGACGGGCCGATCATGATGCCGGTCCGCGGCATCCCCGATGAGGCTGCCGGCCAGCCATTCGTGGACAATAGCCTGGCGGTGCTGGAGTGGGATCGGGCGATGGCGGTGGTGGAGTCGGCCGGGATGGAGGTCGGCGCCGGGCGGCGGCTGGAGGTGCTCGGCACCAAGGGGACGCTGGTGATCGAGCCGCCGGGCGGCACGCAGGCGCAGTTGCACCTGGAAGCGGCTGCCGGAGGTTTCGAGGCCGGCTGGCAGACCGTGGACGGCGGCGACTGGACCGGCTTCGTCGTGGACCTGCATGATCTCGCGGCGGCTATTCGCGGGGAGCGGATGCCACCGTTCGGTCCGGTGCATGACTTCGTCGTGCAGGAGACGCTGCTGCGCGCGTCCGGGGCGCTCTAGCGCAGTTGCAGACGGCTACGGAGACGAGAGCAGCCTACCTTGGTATTGGAGGGATGAGCATGGGCAACAACGGAGGATCCGGGGGGCCACCATATGGCTGGGCGCTAATCGGCTGTGGCAGCGCCGGCAGCGGCCATGCCCGTGGGGCGGCAGAGACGCCTGAGGTTGAGGTGCGGGGCTTCTGCGACGTGGTGCCAGAGTCGGCCGAGCGACTCCAGAGCGAGTACGGCGGCTACGTGACGTCGGACCCGCAGCGCATATTCGACGATCCGAGCGTGGACATCGTCTCCATCGCCACGCCGCACAGTATGCATACAGAGCCGGCCCTGGCGGCCCTGGCGGCCGGCAAGCATCTCTGGCTGGAAAAGCCGATGGCCATGTCCACGGCGGAGTGCTTGCAGATCGCGGCCGCGCAGCGCGCCGCGGGCACGCAGCTGATGCTCAACTTCAGCTTCCGATTTTCCGGGGCGGTTCGCGAGGCGAAGCGGCGGCTCGGGCGGCCGCTGGTGAGCCATGCCCAATGTCTGATGGCGCCCGCCGACCTCAGTCGCTGGCGTTGGGACCCGGTGATCGGCGGAGGGCCGCTGTGGGACATCGGCGTTCACATGGTTGATCTGCTGTGTTGGTTTCATGAAGCGGCTCCGGTCGAGGTGTATGCCACGGGCGGCCAGCTGACGCACCGCGAGGCGCTGGCCGGCACTGACATCGTGGATACGACGGCCGCAACGCTCCGGTTTGCGGATGGCGGCGTGGCCACGCTGCTCGCCAGCGATGCTGACTTCAATGCCTTTGTCTCGAAGTGGTTCTTCGAGCTTTATGGCCCGGGGGAGTCGGCGGTGCTCTACAACCACTGCCGGACGCTGGCCTTCAACGGCACGGGCGGACCGCGGGCCGTCGAGAAGCTAACGCCGCCGGCCGAGGCGCGGATGCCGTACTTGATCGAGGCGATCCAACAGGGTGGCGAGAGCTACGTGCCGGCACGCAACGGCATCATCGCTACCCTGGTCGTCGAGAATATCCTGGAGTCGGTGCGTAGCGGCCGGCCGCAGGCGGTGGAGCTTCCCGCCGAGTTGACGGGCGAGTAGCGCTTCGTCGGGTCTCGCTGCCTGGCCGCCTCTCCGCTGCTTTGGACCTAACCCCCGGCCCCTTCCCTGAAGGGAAGGGGAGTCTGGCGCCCGGTATTGCACCGTACTCCTGGCCCCCTCCCCAGCCCTCCCCCGGAGCAAGCTCCAGGGGAGGGGAGCCGCTCTCGGCCCCTGCGAAGCGGAGGTGGGTGACTCGCGGGAAATGCAAAGGGGCCGGTCCCAGACATGGGACCGGCCCCACCGGCGGTGATGTGCTCTGCGTGACTACGAATCTACTGAAGCAGGAACCCGTACTGGGCGTTGAGGACCTTCTCCAGCTCCGTGAGGGTCTGGGCTGCCGGGTCACCGTACCGCGTGATGTTGGCGAGCACCGAGTTGATGCCGCGACGCAGCGGACCGGTTGCCGGCGTGTATGGGAAGGTCTGCCCGTAGTCCAGGTACTCCATCGCGTCCCTGACCAGCGGCTCGGCGGACCACAGGTCGCCCGCATTCGGCAGGCCAGCGATGGCCTTGCGCGGCGGCAGGTTGGCGCGGGCCTTCAAGTAGGTCAGCAGGTTTTCCGGCTTGACGAGCCAGGCCATGAACGTGTAGCCCGCCTCCATCTTGGCCGTGTCTTCCTGGTTGACCAAACCGAAAGTCCAGCTATCGAAGAGCGCCTTCTGCTCCTTGCCGGTGATGGCGGGCACGACACCCATCAGGTCACCAAGTGATTCGCGATAGCGCGGAATACGGGTCATGCCCTCCAACTCGAGGGCTACGTCGCCGCGCTCCAGCCGGTAGTTCTCGCCGTGGGTGTATTTCGCGCCGATCACGTTCTGGCGACCACCGCGCTGTGGGCCGGCCTCGGCCTTCTTCGGGTTCTTTTCGCGGGCGACCTCGGCGAGCACCAGCTTGCGAACGTACTCCACCGCGCCGATGAACTCAGGCGAGGAGATGGTGAGCTGGGTCCCGCTCTCATCCACCATGTCGCCGCCGTTCTGCAGCACGAAATGCATCATGCGGTACATCTCGTTCAGCTCGCACATGAACGGCGAGCCGTCCTCACCCACAGCGCCCTTCAGCCCGTCACCAATCGGGCCTGCCAGGTCATCCCACGTCCACCCACTCGTGGGCAGACTGAGGCCGGCGCGATTCCAGAAGTCCTTGTTGACGTGCCAGACTTCCATGGAGACGCCGATGAGGAAGAAGTGCAACTGATCGCGCCACGTAACGGACTCCAAGATGCCCGGGTAGAAGTCGTCGGCAACGGCGTCCGCCGTGGGCTTATCGCGCTTGATGAAGTTGTCGAGCGGAGCAACGAGGCCCGCACCGGCAAAATCCCAGGTGTTCGGCTGGTTGATCTCGCCAGCCGCCGGCGGCAGGCCACCGGCCAGAGCCGGGACAAGCTCAGTCGTCCGCAGGTACTTCTGGCCCTGGTTCGCGACCTTGATATTGGGATTCTCCTGCTCGAACTGCGCGACCAGGGTCTTGTAGGCCTCGACCACCGGCTCATACCCGGTCACCCAAATGTCAATCTGCTGCTGGCCCTGCCATGTGGCCGCTGTCTCGCCTACGTCCGACGGCGCGCCCCTGGCACCGCCGCCTCCGCCGCCTACGGGTCCGCAAGCTGCCGCGACCACACTGCCAGCCAGTGCGGCCATGGTCAGCCCAACTGTGCGTCTACTCATCCGGTGTCCGCTGGATGCCATGCCAACCCTCCTCATAGGTTGTTTCCGCCCTCCCACCGGGAGGGGTCCCCGCCTGTCCCTCGGCGCCCGCCGAACGTGCGGGCGCACAACGCCTCACCCCAGCGGTGAGAGTACCCCAATAATAGCTGACTTTCCGAGAAATGCAAGGCCTTTGTGCTAACTGACGAAAAAGCGGCCGGCAATCCTGCTGCTGCGCCGGCTCCGGCGCGGTCACGGCGGGGTGAGAGGCTTTATAATACCGCCGAGGAGGGCTATGACCATGTTGACCAAAGAGGAGATCGCGTTCTTCAACGAGCACAGCTACCTACGGATGAGAGGGGTGTACTCGCCGGACGAGGTGGATGCCATGAGCCGCGAGTTGGACCACGTCATCGAGAACTTTGTCACGCCGTCCAAGGGCTGGCAGGGGCCGTGGCGCAAGGACTCACAGTACCTCTCCGATGATGAAGAGAGCAAGACCATGCTGGCGGGCATCAAGGAGCTACAGCATTTCTCGCCGGCATGGGCGCACGCTATTCTGAACCAGCGGCTCGCGGCCTCCATCGCCGACCTCATCGGCCCGGAAGTGGAGTTGCAGCAAGTCACCTTGCACGCCAAGGGGCCGGAGTACGGCGCTCCGTTCCCGATGCACCAGGATTACCCGTTCTATCCCCACGAGGACGACCGGTTCATTGACGCGCTCGTACATGTTGACGCGGGCACGGAAGAGAACGGCTGCATCAAGTTCCTGCCGGGCAGTCACAAGCTTGGGCCGCTCGACCACCTGCGGAACGGATCACATCACCTGCCGACCGAAGAGTACCGGATCGAGGACGCGGTCTCGGTGCCGGCGGATGCGGGCGACGTGGTGCTGTTCAGCATCAACACGATCCACGGCTCGGCAGTCAACCGCACCAAGGAGTGGCGGCGCCTCGTGCGCTTGGGCTACCGCAACCCGCGCAACCGACAGCTCGGCGGCCAGGCGTTCGGGCGGCCGGGGATCATGGTGTACGGGGTGCGCCCCAAGGTCGAAGGCGTGGAGATCAACCCCTACGGCCTGTGGCCGCGACCAGCCGCAAACCCCTAGGCGGCGGCTAGGACATCCGGCCCCCACCCTCGCCCTCCCCCGTTGCGACAGGGGAGGGAACACGCCGGCCCCCCGCTGCGGCGGGGGGCCTATAGGGGGGCGGTCGGGTGAGCGTGTCCAGCAGGGTTTGCAGCCCCATGTCGGAGAGGGCGCCCAGCCGGAGGTCGGCGTGTTCCAGCGGGAGGTCGCCGGTCATCGGGTTGGGCACCGCGACGCAGAACATGCCGGCGCGCTTGGCGGCGGTAAGGCCGTTGAGCGAGTCCTCGATGGCCACGGCGCGGTCGGCAGGCACGCCCAGCCGCTCCAACGCCACCAGATAGAGCGCGGGGTCCGGCTTGATGCGGGCGACGTCTTCCCTGGCGGCGACACTCTGGAACAGCGAGAGCAGACCCCGCTCGGCGAGATGCCCTTCCACCCAGGCGTGCGAAGAGCTGGAAGCGACACCGAGCTTCAGCCCCAACTTGCGAGCCTCTTGGATGTACTCGAGTACGCCCGGCAGGAGCGGGCTGGACCGCACGAGGGCGTTATGACGTTCCTTGCGGGAGCGTTCGATGGCCTCGCGTTCCATCCGCACCCCCGTTAGCTCCTCCAGGTGCCGGATGGCGTCGAACTTGTGGGTCCCGCCGCCGATCTGACGCTGCCAGAGGGCGCGATCCAAATGGGCGCCGTGCGCGGCGAACACCTCCTGCCAGGTCTCGTAGGACGGTATCTCCGTGTCAATGATGACCCCGTCGAAGTCGAATACCAGTGCTTCAATCATCGTGTCCTCTGGGCATGGTCTAGGTTAGCCGGGCGTCGCATAGGACAGGTCCCAGTCGCCGAATTGCCGCAGGGGCAGAGACGCCGACGCCAGAGACGGTTGGCCCGCCTGCAGCCAGGCCGTCAACTCCTCGCGATGCCCCAGCCGGCGCAGCGCATCCCACGTCGGCGCATAGCTGGCGCGGCTGCCCGGCACGCAGTCCCAGAAGAATAGGTGCGTGGCGCCGACATCGTAGAGTCCCGCTGAACGCCGCCGCAACTCGTCGGGCGGCATTACCCGCGGCATCAGGTTCGGGGCGAGGACGACCGGCGTATCACGCACCAATTCCACGAAGTAGTCGAGGTCCCGCGGATCGGTCCAGGAATCGTAGGCGCTTTCAAGCCCGGGCATCAGCCGGTACGGGATGAGCGTATCCACCAGCCCCTCGCGCACCCACACGGGAAGGTCCATGCCGTAATACAGGTTCTCGGCCTCGCTGCTCAACACGATGGCCGCGACCGCGAGGCGCGTCGAGCGGCCCTGCTCGCGGCTCACCTCGTCCATGGCGGTGCGGACCTCGCGCATGAACTGGGTGAGCGCCCGCGCGCGGTAGTGCAGCCATTGCGGGTCCCGCGGGTCGAGCTGGTGGGGGTCTTGGCCGTATTCGCGCTGAAAGCCCTCGACGAGCGGCGGTTCGTACTCGATCATCGGCGGCCGCCGGTTGTAGAGCAGACACACGCCGTCAATCGGGAATTGCGCCATCTCCCGCAGCAGCGATACGACCAGCGCGCGCACCTCGGGATAGCTGTAGGCGAGGCGCGGCGTGCGGCGGCCGGCCCGGTCCACACCGCGCCATTCGGGATGGCGATGGTAGATGGCGTCCAGGTTCCACTGGTCAATCGGCGGTGGGTAGTGGAAGCCGGCCACGCGGAAGGAGGCGTGGAACTCCATCCCAAGCTCGTGGGCGTAATCGGCCGCGATATGCAGCGGCTCCAGGCCAGACTCGCGGCAGGCGCGCCAGTTCTCGACGTGCAGACGGTCCCCTACGCGGGTGAAGTCGGTCAGACCGTCAGCGGTGGGCATCCGGCCGATGCGGGAGTGGTAGTAGAGCAGGTCGCCCTGCCCCCCTTCCCAGTAGAGGCGGGAGAAGTCCGAATCGCGGAACGGTTCCAGATCGCGCCGTATCACTTCTTCCGTGATCGGGGCGTGGCTGAACATGAGGCCGTGGGCGTCGTTGTGCGCGAACAGCCGCCGCGTATCACTCCGCCCTCGATCTTGGCTCACGACCGCGACTTCTGCGGCGGTCAGCGGCACGAGTTTGACGTAGGCGATACGCACCGGCGAGCACCGGAAGGAGCTAGGCGCGTCGCCGCTACCCAGCCGCGCGATGTCCTGCCCTAGTACCAGGTCCTGCCCGGTCAAGTCGGCCGTCGTCCAGTAGCGCTCGATCACCTCGTCACCCAGCGCGTGCATCTCGTCGCCGAGAACGGTGAGGTAGCTGAACGTCTGCTGGCCACTGAGCCGGACGCGGACGGTGGAGCCTTCGGCGAGGTGGCCACCGCAGTACATACCGATGGAGATGGCGTGCCAGCCGTCGGCGTCGAGCGGGTAGGTGATGTCCGGGGCGGCGGTCTCGGGGCCGGCGAGAAGCATGGTGCCGGCAAACTGCTCGGTTTCGTAGCGCATCGCGCGCCAGCAGCGATAGGCGGGAGACGCGGCTACTGCGCCGGCCGGTTGGCAGCGCTCCAAGTCGGCGCGGTAGATCGGCTGCCCACTTAGCCAACGGTCGGTGCTGCGGTCGGTAGGGCTGGTATTCATCGGTCCTCCTTCCATACCTCGCTAGACCCCTTCGCCATAGATCTGCTCGACGCCAAAGCATTCCCGCAAGTGATTGCCGGCGGCTTGCAGTTTCCAGAATAGCTCGCTATCGAGAAACTCGATGATCTCGTCGTCGCCAAGCTCCAGCGCCTTGGCGTGGATTGCCGTGAGCAGGCGCTCGGCTTCCTCCAGCTCGGCAAGCATAGCGGCGACCGCCTCCGCGTGCTGATCCGTATCCATAACTCGGCCTCCTGGCTGATACCGGAATCAGGGTACCGAGCGAGTGGTAGAAAAAGCGAGGTCCGTAGCCCGCCAGGCGCTGGCCGCGTCTCACCCACCGGCCCCCCTATAGGTCCCCCCGCCGCAGCGGGGGGACGAGCTATTCCCTCCCCTGTCGGGACGGGGGAGGGCGAGGGTGGGGGCCAGCCCCCTAGAAGAACGCGCCGGCATAGAACAGCCAGTAGTACAGCAGGTACGCGCCGGCCCCGAGCAGGAACAGGGCGCTCGTGCGGTGGACGTAGGGAACCACCGTGCGGAGCAGCCGGGCCACGGCCCCGCGAAACAGCGCCGCGCCGATAGTCACGGCGACGAGGACCGTTCCCATGCCCAGCGCGTAGCCGATGAACTGGCTCAGGGCGTGCAGCGCGCCCTGTTGGCCGGCCAGCGCGGTGCCGACGACGACGAGGAAGATCGGCAAGGTGCAACTGAGTGAGCCGGTCGCGTAGGCGATGCCGAACAGGAAGACGTTTCGCAGGTTACGTTGTGGCGAGATGCCCACCCGGCTCGCGGCCACGATCCCGATGGTCCGGCGCGTGATGAGCAGCCACAGGCCGAGCGCGCTCATCGCCGCACCGATGGCGACGCCGGCGTAGGGGAAAACGTTGACGAGCCACTGCCCACCGGCCGCGATGACCGCGCCGGCGGCGGCAAAGATCGCCACGAAACCGCCGGTAGCGACGGCGGCCAATGCAAGGGCCTTCAAGGCACGGCGAGCCGCGGCCGCCTCGTAGAAGCCGGTCTCCTCCGTGCCGAGGTGATACGCGAGGTACGAGGGCAGCATCAGGAAGCCACACGGATTGACGCTAGCGACCATGCCGGCTCCAAAGGCGTAGCCGACGGGCAGCAGCGCCGCGACGTTGGCGGTCGAGGCCTCCGCCCTGCTCTGCACCGCAATCAGCGCGAGGAGGACGGCGGTGACCACGGCCGCCGGTATTGCGTAGGATAGGAGCAGACCGACTCGCCCTCCACTGTGTCCGTGCTCCATATTGAGCATCGTGATCCTCCCCTATCGTCATTGTCCGGAGGCGGCCAATAGCTCCTGCACCAGCTCGATCAGCTTCGCCTTGGTCAGCAGCCCCGCCCACCGCTTGACGATCACGCCGTCCGGCGTGATGAACGCCGTCGTCGGCATACCGAGCAGCTTGTAGGCTTGCGGGACTCCGGCATCGAACGTCGTGCCGGCGGGATAGGTGATCTTCAGTTCCCGCAGCAGCGCCCGGCCGGCCTCGCGCGAGCCAAGTCCGGCGAACGGGCCGATGTCTACACCGAGGAGCAGAATGCGATCCTGGTACTCGTCGTAGACCTCCTGCATATCCGGCATCTCCAGCCGACAGGGTGGGCAGAGTCCCGCCCAGAAATTGAGTGCGACCGGCTTGCCCTGCTGCAGGACGCTGGAAAAAGCAAGCTCCTTCCCGCCCAGCACCGCTTCTCCTTGATACGCGACGAGTGCGAAATCCGGGGCCGTCTCACCGGCCGGTTTCTGCCCGGCGGCCGGCGGCTCGGCCGCGCGAGGGGGCGCCGCGTCACCGTCGGCCGACTGACCGTCGCAGCCGGCCAACGCCAGGGCGACCGCGGCAGCCATCGCGCCCACACCCCGGCGGCGGAGCCGCCCCGCCGGCCGAGAATCGTGTCTCTTCATCGGTGCCATCCTCCATTGGCTAGGCCGCGTTCCACTACCATATAGTCTAGTCTACTAGGGTCGAGTGCCTTGCAGCCGACTTGGTATAACCTACTCCAAGTTGCTGGCACCGGAGAGATGATGATGGGTGAGGAACATCCGGCGGCACGACCGGCGTACCGGGTCGGCATCGTCGGCACCGGCGGCATTGCCCGCGCGCATGGTCTCGCCTGCCAAGCGCTGGATGACGTAGACCTCTGCGCGATCTGCGACGTGTCGGAGGCGGCGCTGCACCGCTATGGCGATGCGTTTGCCGTCCCGCGCCGCTATCTGGACCTGGACGAGATGCTGGCCGCGGAGCGCCTGGACGTGGCCATCGTCTGCACCTGGGGCACGGCCCATGCCGACACGACGATTCGGCTTGCTCAATCGCGGCGCGTGCGAGCGATCCTGTGCGAGAAGCCCTTTGCCGCGAATGCCGCGGAAGCCGAGCATATGGTTGCCGCTGCGCGGGAGCACGACGTCCTGCTCGCGGAGGCGTTCAAATTTCGCCACCATCCGCTGCACTTGAAGACGAAAGCACTGGTAGAGGCCGGGGCGATTGGCGACGTGCGAACCGTGCGCGGCACCTTCTGCACCGGGATCAGGGCCGCGAGGCGCAAGCCGGAGCTTAACTGGCGGTTCAACCGTGCCCAAGGCGGCGGGAGCATCTTCGACCTGGGCTGCTACACCATTCACCATGCCCGTTACATCCTGGACGCCGAGCCGGTCCGCGTGTTCGCGACGGCGTGTGCCGGCGTGGAAGTTGAGGAGGCCGCGACGGTGATGCTCCTCTTCCCTGGTGAGCGGACCGCGCAACTCACAGTGGGGTTTAGCCAGTGGCCGTCGCAGGAGGTTGAGGTCAGCGGCACGCAAGGGCTACTCCGCGCGGGGCTGGCGTGGAACAATGAGCGGCAGGCGGTGACGTTGGAGCACCACACGGCGGACGGTGTCGAAACGACCGAATTTGCGCCGCAGCACCAGATCACCAACCAGCTACGCCACCTGTGCGACTGTCTCGGCACCGGCCAGCCGCACCGTATTCCGCCGGAGAACAGCATCGCGCAGATGCGCGTCATTGACGCCGTGTTCCAGTCCATTGCCACCGGGCAAGCCGTCGAGATGACGGGGTAGCCACGTCTACCTCGGCGCATAACCGGCCGGCATGTCCCGTCCCCCTGCCGCAGCGGGGGGACCATAGGGGGGCCGGAGAAGGGCCGGAATGACACATTGGGGTTCGTGGGAGGTTGCGACCGATGGGGAATGTCGGTATCGAGTTCAAGGACCGTGGCGCCGCGGGGTTCTGTGACCTGGGGCCGCCGCCGGCGCCCGGCCCGACGGAGATAGTCACGCGCACGCGCTACTCAGGTGTGACGAACGGCACCGAGCGGCACGTCCTGATGAACGACTCCGGGCGCGTGCGGTATCCCTTCCGCTTCGGCTATCAGCATGTGAGCGTCGTGCAAGAGGCTGGTGGCGAGGTGGAGGGTTTCGCTGCGGGCGACGCGGTGTTTATCGGGAACCATGGCGGCCACCGTTCCTGGCATTGCATTGACCTGGCAGCGAGTAATGAGCGAGCGCGGCTCTGTGTCAAGCTGCCGGCCGACATCGAGTACGAGTGGTGTGCTCTGCTGGGTATTACCGGCGTGGGTATGCGGCACTCGCGGCGCATCCGTATCGGGCCGGGGCAGCAGGTCTGGGTGGCCGGCTTGGGGCCGGCCGGTCAGGCCGTAGCGCAGACGGCGCGAGCCTTCGGCGCTTACGTCACGGTGACGGATGTCAACCGGCGGCGCCTCGACATTGCCCAAGGGCTGGGGGCGCACCGGGTTATCAACGTCGCGACACCGGACGGACCGGTGCTCCTCAAGCAGAGCGGACCGTATGACCGCATTGTGGATGCGTGCGGTGTACCGTCCTTCTTCATGGACATTCACCGGGACCGGCTACTTGCCCGGTACGGTGTCGTCGGCGCCTTAGCCGTGCGGCAAGAGGCCACGTTCTACCACGGCATGATCCATAGCTTGAGCGCCTCAATCGAATCGTCCTCGCACTTTACCGTGGAGGACCTGCAAATGCTGTTGCACTTTATCCGGCTGGGCACCATCAGGATCGAGCCGATCGTGAGCCATCGCCTGCCGCTCACGGAGGCGCCGCGTACCTACGACATCATGCGGGACAGCCCCGGTGATTTGCTGGGGGTCATCTTCGACTGGGGGGATGGTTAGTGGTCGGGAGCGGGTGGTTAGAATCCGGCCCCCCTAATGGTCCCCCCGTCCCGACGGGGGGACGGTCGCTTCCCTCCCCTGGAATTGACTCCGGGGAGGGCTAGGGTGGGGGCCAGGTCACTAGCTAACGAGGAGGTAGTGATGGATGGGAAATTGGCTATTGAAGGTGGTACACCGATACGGACGGCGCCGTTCGGTCCGTCGCACGAGTTTGGCGACGAGGATATCGCCGCCGTCGGCGACGTGCTCCGCTCCGGCTTCGGGCGGCATCCGGGCCGGGAGTTCGAGCGGGAGTTCGCCGCGCGGCATGGTGTGAAGCACGCCGTCGCCGTCAACTCGGGTACCTCGGCCATGCACGTCTGCGTCGGGGCGATCAACCCCGATCCGGGCGACGAGATCATCGTCACGCCGTGGACCGCCGGCGGCAGCATTATCGGTGCCTTGCTGCACAACTGCGTGCCGATCTTTGCCGACGTTGATGACACGTTCACCCTCGATCCCCAGGACGTCGAGGCAAAGATCGGGCCGCGAACCCGGGCGATCATCGCGGTACATCTCTTCGGCAATCCCTGCGACATGCACGCGCTGCAGGAGATTGCCCGGCGGCACGACCTCTTCCTCATTGAGGACTGCGCCCAGGCCCACTTTGCCCGCTACCAGGGGCAGGTCGTCGGCAGCATGGGCGATATTGCCGGGTTCAGCTTTGGTGGTAAGCACCTGTCGGCGGGTGGCGGGGGCGCAGTGCTGACCGACAACGAGGTGTTGTGGGAGCGTGCGCTCCTTTTTTCGGACGCTGCGCTGCCGCGTGACCCCGGCCCGTATGCCGGCCGGCCCTACGCCAACTACTTCCTGGCGCCCAATTACAGGCTGAACGCGATGATGGCGGCCGTGCTTCAGGTGCAACTGGAGAAGGTGGACGGCTATATCGCGGGCAAGATCAACGCTGCCCACCAGATTTTCGAGCACCTGGCCGATATTGATGAGGTTACCCCGCAGCGTGTGCGGTCGGGTGACCGGCACACCTATTGGGGCTTGCGGTTCACGCTCGACACCGAGCGCCTGGGCTGCTCCGCCGATGAGTTCGCGGCGGCGGTGAGTGCGGAGGGAGTGCAGGCCGCCGGACCGTACATCGGGTCGGGGCAGGAAGGGCCGCTGTACCGCAATCCGTTCCTGGCCGAGCCGAATTGCTATGGCGCCAGCCGCTTTCCGTTCGACTATGGGCGCGAGCGTCCCGTGGATTACCGGCTGGTGCAGTGTCCGCACGGCGAGGCGTTGATGGGTCGCGGATTTGGCCTGCCCATCAGTCCGTTCCACACCCAAGAGGACGTCGAGGACATTGCCCAAGCGGTGCGGAAAGTGGTGGCGCACTATCGCCAGCGGGGGTAAGCCCCCCTATGGTTCCCCCGCGGCGGCGGGGGGGCGGAGTATTCCCTCCCCTGTCGCAACGGGGGAGGGTAGGGTGGGGGCCGGGCCGAGAGAAGGAGACGTTGCCGTGCTGGTGATAGACGTGAACACCCATTTCGGGATGCAGGCCGGAGGGAACCTCGACCTGTCGCTGTCGAGGTTGGTGCAGGAGCTGGATAGCCACCGGATCGCACTGGCCTTCACTGGCTCGCTGCGCGGCGTCAGCTACGACCACGAGGCCGGAAACCGCGAGACGCTTCAGGCGACCGAACGCTATCCCTGGCTGCTGCCAACGGCCACGCTGGACCCGCGGCGGTATCTGGACTGGGAGGCGGAGGTCGAGCGGTGCTTGCAGGCCGGGGTGCGGCTGTTCCGGCTCTACCCGGAGCTGCAACGCTGGACGATCTCCAGCACACCCTTTGCCGATCTGCTGGCCAAGTTGGCCGGGACGGGCGCGGTGGTGATGGTCTCCGGGCGCGGGGCGGCGGGAGCGCCCACGGCTATTGCCCAGGCTACCGCCGAGTACGGGCTGCCGGTAATCCTGGCCGACACGTTCTATGCCAATATGGGCGAGGTCATCGCCGCCGCGCGACGCTATCCGCACCTCTACGTCGAGACCAACTACCTGTCCTCGCCGCGGGCGGTGGACATTATGGTGGGCGAGATCGGCGCTCACCGCTTGCTCTATGGGTCCGCGGCGCCGGAGTATTCAGTCCAGCGAGCACTCAACGAGGTGCTGGAAGCGGACCTGACCGACGAGCAGAAGGCGGCCATCCTGGGGCAGAACGCACTGCGGCTGTTCCCGCTCGACCCGGCGTTGGCCGCCGGCCGGCCGCGGCTCGCCTCGGCGGAGATGGTGCGCTTGCCCGGCCCGATCATTGATGTTCACTGCCATCTCGGCCGCTGGCCATTCGCGCTGCCCGACGATGGCGCCGCCGGGCTGTTGGCGCTGATGCGCCAGGCCGGAGTGGACAAGGCGGTCATATCCTCGGCCCAGGCCATCATGTACGACCTCTGCGGCGGCAATCGGTGGCTGGCCGAGGCCATTGCCGGTCACCCGGAGTTGCTGGGCTACGTGGTGGTCAATCCCAACTACCTAGAGCAATCGTGTCGGGAGCTGGATCGTTACTATGCGCTGCCCAACTTCGTCGGCACGAAGATACACATGTACTACTCGCAGGACACCACCCGTTCGAGTAGCGGACAAGCGATGCTCCGCGCGGTGGCGGAGCGTGGCAGGCCGCTGAAGATCCACGTGGAAGAGGGCGACCCGGTGGGCGCACTGCGGGCGCTGCGCGAGCTGGCGCTGGAGTATCCGGATTGGAGCATCATCAAGGCGCACGGCGGCAACGGTCGGATGGCAGAGGTCGTGGCCGACGTGCCGAACGTCTACTTCGAGTACGGCGGCTCCGGTGGCCGCCCACAGGACATCCGGCAGGCGCTGGACGTGCTGGGACCGCGGCGGGTGATGTTCGGCAGCGACGCCGACCTCTGCGACATCGGCAAGCAGATCGGCGTCTACTACGATCTCGCGCTGTCACCGGAGGAGCGCGAACTGGTACTGCACGCCAATGCCAGCCGGATATTCAAGCTCTAGGTGCTGGCCGCTGCCTTAGCTCCTGGCCCCCTCCCTAGCCCTCCCCCGGAGCAAGCTCCAGGGGAGGGGATGGACCGACCTGCGGCACCGGCGCTAGAAGAGCGCCATGCCCGTAGTCTTGCGGAACGCCTCGGCCGCTTCCCTGGTCGCCTGCTGGTAGGCCGCCGCGGCCTCGCGGATGCGCCGGTACTCGTCCCAGGTCGTCACGATGTCGTCGGGCCGCTCCTGGCTTTTCGCCAAGAAGCCCGGTTCGCGCTGCGACTTGATCGGCAGGCGGGCGTCCTGATAGCGAATGTCCTCGCTCCAGCGGACGTGGTCGGACCGATTGGGTGGCGAGACGTGCGGCAGGTGCTGGTGGATCAGCAAAGCGTCGCCAACCTGCATCGGGAACGCCACGTCGTCGAGGCCGTCAAGCTGGGGCACAAACTGGCTGGGACGCCACTGCTCGGTGTAGGGGACGGTATGGCGGTGACCGCCTGGCATCAGGTGGAGGCAGCCATTCTCCTCGTCCACGTCCACCAGGGGAATCCAGAAGCCCGGTTCGGGCATCGTGGGCGCCGGCACGATGCGGGAGATAAAGGTGTCGCCTTGGCCGGGGTCATGTGCGCCCAGGCCGTACTGTTGCTGGCTGTAGGTAATCCGCTGCACATCGTAGCGCGTGTCCTCGTGCCAGCGGAAGTCCGCCAGGCCGTATTGGGGCAGCTTCGGACGCAGCCGATGGCGCCCCTCGCAATGGACCTCCGGCCCGACGATTGATTCGGCGATGTCCACCAGCTTGGGGTGACGGAGGATTTCGAAGAGCGCCGGCCCGCAGAACTGGCCGCCGGGGATTTCCTGATACACGTCGTCGCACTCTTCCACCATCTTGCGGAGGCGGTGCTTGAACCCATACTCCTCGTAGCGCGAGGTCAGCCGCCCGGCGGCGTGGTAGTCGCGGGCAACCTGGCCCACCTTGGCTTCGACCTCGGCGATGAGCGGCTGTAGCTCCTCCGGGTCGAAGAGACCGCGCAGGAACACGTAGCCTTGCTCATCATAGTGCTGCTTCTGCTCTGCCGTCAGTCCAGCCATCCGCTGCTCCTTTCGCTGCGCCTGCCCTCGCTCCGGGCGCGATCAATCGCGCCTCTCCCGAGGAGAATGTGCCTACTCCTGTGATATTGGCTAGGTTGATATTACCCGGTCATTCCCGCGCAAGCGAGAATCCGCAGCGGCCGGGTCGCTGGTACCCCTGGCCCCCCTATGGTCCCGCCGCTGCGGCGGGGGGACGGTATGTTCCCTCCCCTGCCGCAGCGGGGGAGGGTTAGGGTGGGGGCCAAGCCGGAGCAGCCGGACCAACCACGCTGCTACTATAGGGTATCGAGGGAGCCAGTGACTACTGACATGGCAGCACGACCGACACCACGCTATACCATCGAGGAGCTACGTACCCACGGTCTGCCGCCGCCCTCCGAGGCAGAGCTACGCCGGCGCCGCGCGGTCGTTGACCGCACCTTGGCCAATGCGGCGCGACGACAGCTAGGCCCCGGCGAAAGTACGACGACTGCCATCCGCCGTATGCGCGACGAGGCAGCCGGGTAGCGGACCTCCCCTAGCGATAGTTCGAGGGCTTGGCGACCCGGCTATGCACGGTCTACGGTAGCTTGGCCGGGGCACGGGCCGCTGAGGCTTCGCGCACCGCGGCGATCACGTCGGCGAGCGGCGTGCCGGGGCCGAAGACGGCGTAGATTCCGGCTTCTCGTAGGGGGGGGATGTCGGCATCGGGAATAATCCCCCCGGCGACGACGGGGACCTCACCCACGCCCTGTGCCCGGAGCGCCGCGAGCACCGCCGGAAACAACTCCAGGTGCGCGCCGGAGTGCAACGACAGACCGACCACGTCCACGTCTTCTTGCAGGGCGGCCGCCGCGATCATCTCCGGCGTCTGGCGGATGCCGGTGTAGATGACCTCCATGCCGGCGTCGCGTAGTGCTCGGGCCACGATCTTGGCCCCGCGGTCGTGCCCATCGAGACCCGGCTTGGCGATCAACACCCGCAATGGCCGGGATTCGCCGGCTGTGGTCGTCGCGCTGCGCTCGGTCATCATCCGTCTTCGTTCCGCCGGGGTGAGGGCAGTCACTGGCCCGTGAAGTGCGGCCGGCGCTTCTCCAGGAATGCGCTCATGCCCTCGGCGCGGTCCTCGGTCCCGAACATCTCGCCGAAAAGCTCCGCTTCCAGCGCGTTGGCGGCGCGGCGCTCCAGCCCCGCGACCAAGTTGAGCGCCCGTTTTGCACGCGCCAATGCCCGCGGTGGCTTTGCCGCCAATTGACGGGCGATGTCCAGCACCCCGGTACGCAGCTCGTCGTCGGGGAATACGCCATGCACCAAGCCGAGCCGCAGCGCCTCGTCAGCGGACACGAGCCGGCCGGTCAGGATCAACTCCTTGGCCGGGCCAGGCCCCACCAAGCGGGTGAGCCGGTGGGTGCCGCCCCAACCCGGTGTAATCCCCAAGTTGATCTCCGGCTGCGCCAGCCGGGCGCTCGCCGCCGCGTAGCGCAGATCGCAGGCGAGCGCCAGTTCGCAGCCACCGCCAACCGCGACGCCGTTGATCGCTGCGATGACGGGCTGCTCCAGGTCCTCGACCAAGTCCATGACGGATTGACCGAGCAGTGCCCAGGACCGGCCCCCGGCCGCGTCCATTCCTGCCATCTGCTTGATGTCGGCGCCGGCCGAAAACGTGCGCCCGCTGCCGGTGATAACCACCACGCGGACTTCCGGTTGGCCGTTTAGCGCGGTTAGGTGGGTAGTCAGGGCGCGGAGCATCGCCTCGTCCATCGCGTTGTGCGCGTGAGGACGGCTCAACGTCACGACTGCCACCGGGCCATCCCGCTCGACCGTCACGACTTCCGTTTGCGCTGCATCCATCGCTGCTCCTCGACCTCGACGCGCCGCCAGTGTGCTCAGAGGCTCACGCCAGCGTATCATGAATGAGTGACTGCCGTCTTGGTTGCATTTACGAGGGAACAATGGCTCGGACCGGAGTCGCTGCCACCACGAGCGTTGATCGTAGCGCCCCGCCGGCCGCAGCGCCGCACGCTGCCGACGACCGCGCGGTAGCATTGGCCGCCGCCCGGCGGGCAGCCGACCTGCTCGTCAGGCGCTACGGTGCGCGGCGCGTGTATCTGTTCGGCTCGCTGGCGGGCACCGGGTCGGTGCCGTTCCACCCGGCCTCCGACATTGACCTCGCCGTCGAGGGCCTGCCCGTTGAAGGCTTCTGGAAGGCGCTTACCGCGGTGGATGCGGTCATGCCACGCGGACACCCGGCAGACGTGTCCGAGCTTGAGACCGTGCGGCCGTATATCAAGGAGGCGGTGCTGGAGCGAGGGTTGCTGCTCGCCCACAGCTATAGTGTCACCTCGGACAAGACAGATGGAGCGGCGAGGTTACTAAACGACGAGGTGACGATGGAGCGACCACGATGGCCCCTGCTGGTGAAAGAGATCGAGCACGAACTGGCGGAGCTTGACCACGTAGTGCAATCACTGGAGCCACTCGTCAATTCAGAAGCGGGGGCCCTTTCCGACCTGGAGCGGATTGGCGTAGGCGCGTTGCTCCACGACTTCTACAACGGCGCGGAACGGGCCTTTCAGCGCATCGCCCGGATCGTAGATGGGCACGTGCCCACGGATGAACATTGGCATCAGACGCTGCTCGCGCAGATGGCTGCACCATACGCCGACCTGCGTCCTGCTGTTATCTCTAGGCAACTCCAGTTGCGGCTGCACGAATATCTGGACTATCGCCACCGCTTTCGCAACATCTACAGCCGCCAGTTGGACTGGAGCCGTCTTGCCGCGCTCATAGACACCCTCGAGGCCACGCACCGCGCACTGTCGGCGGAGCTTGGCGCCTTCTGCGCTTACTTGCGCCGGCACCCGGCCGGGCGAGAGGCAGAGGCTGCGGAGTCGGATTGAGGCGAGGGATATGATGCCGAGCCGACGTGCCCGCGTAGAGCGCGTTGACGAGGATCGTTTCCGCCTGGTGTTCGGCCGGCCGTTGGAGGCCGAGGTGGCGCTCATGTACTTCGGCTTCTACCCGGACACGCAGTTCCTCTGGCATCAGGGCCGGGTGACGGCCGTCGTGGCGCCGAGCGCGATATACGAGCAGGTCGTCGCCGACTTCGGCGAGCCGGAGGATACGGAGTGGGGGGTGATGAGTGGTTAGGGTATGTCGGCACAGCGGGTAGTCGTTGTGGTCAGGCGTCGTGTAATCTCAATTAATTCCGTTACCAGATCATCACTAAAATCGCTGACACTGAAACCGTGGACGATGGCATTTCTGTACTTCCGCATATCGGTCAGATTTTGATATTCCTCCCTAGAGATGACGCCGTGGAAGAGCGACTGATCGAGAACATACCCCGGCGTAGTAATGTCGCTATTCGATATTCCCTGCACCGTAAGCAGCTCCCTGATTGCCGCCTCGCAAGCTGACCAGGCAAGCAAAAAAGCAGCCTCGGGGAGGCCTGCTCCAAGAGCCTTCTCAGCTTCCTCAATCCTTTGGATGATGGTTTCATCTTCAAACGATTGTGCTCCCTCAGGCGAATCCAATTTCTCCGGCTCGCCCACCATCAGCAACTCGAAACTCCATCCAGGCTTCGAATGGATGACTCGTGCCAGTTCGCTTATTTTATGATCTGCAGCCAGCGAAGCTCTTGACTTCACTTCTATTACCTTTACTTCATCCCCTTTACGAGCCACTAAGTCCGTGCGGAAGTCGGGCAAAAAATCGAGTTGAGCCTCTCGTGACACCTCGTAGCCCTTGCTGCGGTATTCTTCTGCCGTCATGTCGGCGAGGAGTTTTTCGGAAACGGTTGCGTTTTCCGTCAAAATGCCACCTCCAGGCTCGGCGCGTGAGCCACAACGATGTGGAGAAATTGCTCGGGACGTTGGAGAGATGCGATCAAAATCGGTGAGGGATTCTGGAACCTCAATTTGCGATTCCGCTCTCTCTTACGGCAAAGTATATCAGACACCTGGGAATCGTCAGAATAGACCAGTCCTACCAATGAGTCCAGAATTGGCTTTGGGATATTATCAACGTCAAGTGACGTGCCGTCATAGAAGTACGTTATCGTCACCATGACTTCTCCGATAAAGGGCGGGTTCGTGCCCCAGCGCGGCATGGCAGCACTCCGCACGGCTTGCCTCCATGCCCTTACTCGCTGTCTGCGGCGAGCTTGTTGCGATACGGGAGGTCCGTCTATGACAAATTCAAATGGTATCGGCATATCCGCCCATCAGATGTGGATAGGACGTAGCTCTCCGGCAGCTTTCTCCAGACGTCCCTCAGCCCCCTGCCGTAATGCCATTGTATCAGTCCAGAGCGTTTCCGGCCGGCCGTGGGCATACTCGCGTCGTCAAGCTCAAGCGCCTGACCTCACCTCAACATACGCTCTGGCCGCTGCCGGCGCATTAGGCTCCACTAGACACAACCGGCAATCTGCAGAGGGCTGAAAGCTGACAGCTAACAACTACACCGCCCGCTCGACGGTGACCGGCGTACCGGCGCGCACGCTGCGGAACACTGTCGGGTCGCCGCGTAGCTTGCCGAAGAGGTTCACCGGGCTGGCCGGGCGGATTTCGCCGGGGCTGCTCATCGGCGTCGGGCCGAAGAAGATGCAGAAGGCTCGTCCCGGCGGCCAATAGCCCAAGTCGCCTAACGCTACCGTGGGTTGGGCGTCGTCTTCCTCCAGGCCCACAGGGATCGTGAAGTAGATTTCGTCGCCCCAGGTGTTGGCCGGGATGGTAAAGGGGAGCGCGTCCCAGATGGCGGCGGCCGTCTCGCTGGCATCGAGGTCGGCGAGCGCTTCAACCTCGCCCGCGCGGATGCGGATAGTGCGCTCGGTCGCGGCGTTCATTGGTGTGCCCCCCCTGTGGTCCCCCCGCTGCGGCGGGAACGACGGCGTTGCAGAGGTCTCGGCGTTCGGGAGTCGTGTCGGACTGGTACTACCGGAGTCCTTGCGCTTCCACGACTTCCGGGTTGACCGGCGTGGCCGGCTTCTTGCCGCTCAGGACGGCCACGATGTTCTCGGCGGCGAGCTGCGACATCGCGGCGCGCGTCTCGTAGCTGGCGCTGGCGATGTGCGGCACGACGAGGCAGTTGTCGAGCGTCAGCAGGCGGTGATCGGCCGGCAGCGGCTCCGGCTCCGTCACGTCCAGGCCGGCGGAGTCGATCTCGCCGTCGCGTAGCGCCTCGTACAAGGCATCGGGGTCAACGACCGGACCGCGCGAGGAGTTGACGAGCACCGCAGTGTTCTTCATCATTTTGAACTGGTCGTGGCTGATGAGATGGTGCGTCGCCGGCATGTAGGGGGTATGCAGGCTGACGAAATCCGACTCGCGCAGCACCGTTTCCTGGTCGGCGAATTCGATCCCTAGCTCCTCTTCCAAGTCCTCGCGGCGGAACACGTCGTAGTAGAGGACGCGCATCGAGAATCCTTGGGCGCGACGGGCCATGCCGGCGCCGATCCGCCCCACGCCGATCAGACCGAGCGTGGCGTGGTGAATGTCCTGGCCCATGAGCAGTAGCGGCCCCCACGTCTTCCAGTGACCGTCTATCACGTACTTGTAGCCGGGCACGATTCGCCGAGCCGCGGCCATCATCAGGGTCCAGGCGAGGTCAGCTGTCGTATCGGTGAGCACTTCCGGGGTGTTGGTGCCGACCACGCCGCGCTTGGTCAGGGCGGGCACGTCGAAGTTGTCGAACCCGACGGCCAGGTTGGCCACGACCTTGAGGTTCGGCGCCGCGTCCAGGACCTCGTCGTTGATCGGCTCTGTGAGCAGGCTGAGTAGCCCGTCCACGTCCTGCACTTCCCGCAGGAGCACGTCGCGCGGGATCACGTCGTCGCTGTCCCACTGGCGCACGGTAAAATGCTCACGCAATAGATCGGGGCCATTCTCCGGGATGCGGCGAGTGACGTAGACCGTTGGCATGGCCTTCTCTCCTTTTTCCGAGTGGTTAGTGCTCGCTTACAGCTGTGCCCAGGCCGCCTGCCACACGCGCCGGCAGTTGGCCAGCAGCACCTCTTGGGATTCGCCTTCCATCGGGCGCACCTCGAACGTGACCAGCGGTTTGCGCGTCGGTAGCTCCTTGTCGAAGAAGCCGATACGCCGGAGTACCTGAAGGAACTCCACCAAATCGCTCACGTCGTTCTCGGTGCCGGGGGCACCGAAGCGAGGGTGCTTGTCGCCATAGGCCGGGTGATCGGGGTCACGCATGAGACAGTTGCCGATATGGGTATGGATCAGTAGGTCCTGCGCCAGCGTCAACGACTCCTCCGGGGTTTCGCCCAGCAGCGGGAGGTGGCTCAGGTCAATGGTCAGGCCGAAGTTCGGGTGTGTCTCGCGCACTCGCTCCCCCACCGCGACCGCGTCGCGGGTCGGCCCGAGCAGGGACTTCTTCTCGATGGAGCGGTCGAACGTCTCCAACGAGATCGTCAGGCAATAGTCACCGGCTTGGTCTTGGGCGTACTGGCAGATTTCTCGCAAGCTCTTGGTCACCTGCTCGATGGCTTGCTCCTTGCGGTCCTCGCCCGGCCACGAGCCTAGGCCGTCAATCATCGCCAGCAGTCGGACGCCATGCTCATAGGCTTGGTCTATGGACGCCTTGATGTCGGCGACGGAGCGTTGGCGCAGGTCTTCGTCGAGCGCCGCCGTATTAAGCTCGTTCCCAAGAATGCCCGGTTGCGAGCCGAATCCCAGGTCCATGTGGGCCATGTCAACGATGTCCCGGACCTGCTGCCGTACCGCCGGGTCCTGCATCCGCGTCACTTCCAGCACGTCGAAAAACGGGTCGGCGGCCACGCGCTGAATGGACTCGACGATAGGGCCGTCCCCACCCATCGTCTCCGGGTACATCATAAAATGCACGAGACCGATCTGTAGGTAGCTACTCCAGTGAGTGTTCACACACTGCCTCCGCTTGAGCGTATGCTCGCCGTACCGTCACGCGAGCGCCACAGTCTAGCAACGCCCCCGGTTCCGGTCAATGCCAACCGCACGATCCCGGCGAGAGAGCGCTATTCACATGGACAGGATGCAAGCGTAGGGAGCGGATGACTGGCCCCCTCCCTAGCCCTCCCCCGTCCCGACAGGGAGGGAAGTGACCGTCCCCCCGTCGGGACGGGGGAGCCATAGGGGGCCGGAGCCGGACCGGCGGAGCATGCCCCTGGGGTTGCAGCGAGCACCGTGAACGATGAAAATGATGGCGGTCCCGGCTATCGTCACGCCGGTCTGCACTGGATTCCTGGGGGCCGCGGCCGCTAGGTTCTCGCTTGCGCGGGAATGGTGGGAGAAAGTGGGAGTGACGGACAGGAGCATCCCTATCACGCGCCGGAGAGACGTGGACGCATGAACATCAAAGAGGTCCGAGCGGTACCGGTACGCTTGGCGCCCAATCCGACGACCCCGGCACGAGTGGCCAAGGACCCCGACGGCGGCCACTTCGTCAGCCCGATGGACCGGTATGCCTACGACAAGCCCGGCCGCAGCTGGAGTGAGCGCTGGCCGCGGACGGCCTGCGTCGTCACCGCGGACGACGGCACCTGGGGGCTGGGGTTTACCCACATGGCAGGACCGGTCTGCGCGATCATCAACGATCATTTCGTGCAGCTGCTGGATGGTCAGAACCCCATGGCGACCGAGAAGCTGTGGGACATGATGCGGCGTTCCGCCGCGCCATACGGCGCCATCGGGGTGGCGAGCTACGCCATCAGCGCCGTTGATAACGCGCTCTGGGACCTGAAAGGGAAGCTGCTGGGCTTGCCGGTGTACGAGCTACTCGGCGGCCCGGTCAAGGACCGCATATTCTGCTACGCCTCCAACACCATGCTCGACTATAAGACCAGCGACTACCTGGAGTGGTACCTGGAGCTGGGCTTCAAGGCGGTCAAGGTCTTCCTGCGCCACGGGCCTGACGCCGGCCTGGCCGGGCTGAACAAGAACGTCGAGCTGGTCGCACAGGCGCGAGAGCAGGTCGGCCCCGACATCGAGCTGGCGGTGGACTCGTGGCTGTCGCTGAACGTGGAGTACGCCGTGCGCGTTGTGGAGGCGCTGAAGCCGTATCGGATCAAGTGGCTGGAAGACTACCTGCTACCGGAGGACATGGAGAGCTACGCCAACCTCCGCTCCCGGGTGCCGGGGCAAACCCTGGCGACCGGCGAGCATTGGTATACGATCCATCCGTTCGCGGAGGCGGCGGGTCGGGGGCTGGTAGACATTATGCAGCCGGACATCCAATGGGTCGGCGGCGTCACCGCCAGCGTGCGAATCTGCCACATCGCCGAGGCCCACGGGCTTACCGTGATCGGACACGGCGGCATGAACTATCCCTACGGGCAGCACCTCGCCTACGCGATGCCGGTGATCGCTTGGGGTGAGCGGTCCGAGGGCGTGTCGCCGCCGGGCGTGCCTCTGGAGGAAATGACGCTGCTGCCCGGCACGCCGCCGGTCCAAGGGGGCTACGTCCGGCCGTCGGACGCGCCGGGCTTTGGACTGGAAATCACCATGGACTGGCTCGAAGAGCGTGCGGTGTGACGCTACACTCCCGGTCATTCCCGCGCACGCGGGAATCCACGTCCCCCTGCAAAGCGGGGGGGCCATAGGGGGGGGCCGAGAGCCGATACCCGCAATAGGACGGCAGGATGAGGAGACGGCGATGAACGTGATGGAGATGTTCAGTCTGAAGGGCCGTGTCGCTATCGTGACGGGAGGCGCCGGTAAGCTCGGCTCGCAGCAGTGCGATGCCTTGGCCGAGGCCGGCGCGCACGTCGTCGTCGCGTCGCGCGACCTGGAGAACTGCCAGCGCAAGGCCGCGGCCCTCAGCGCGTCGCACGCGGAGGCGTTCGCCGTGCGGGCCGACGTGACCGAACCGGACCAGGTCCAGGCGATGACCGCTGCTGTCATGGACAAGTTCGGGCGCATTGACGTGCTCGTGAACAATGCCTACAGCGGGGCCGGGGTGGGCGTGACGTTCGAGGACCTGACGCTGAAATATTGGGAGGCCGCCGCGCAGGGTGCCTTGCACAGCACGTTCCTCTGCTCCCAGTCGGTCAGTAAGGTGATGAAGGAGCAGGGCGGCGGCACGATTGTCAATATCGCCTCGTTTTTTGGCGTGATCTCCCCCGACCAACGGGTCTACGGCCGGAGTGGGATCAACAACCCGCCCGAATACGGAGCGGTCAAGGCGGGGATCATCCAGTTCACGCGCTGGTTGGCGACCTACCTCGCACCCGATAACATCCGGGTGAACTCCATCGCGCCCGGTGGCTTCTACAACAATGCGTTCACGGACCGTCCTGACTACGAAGAGACGTTCGTCCCCGGCTACAACTACCGCACGCCGCTCGGTCGAATGGGCAACGACACGGACCTGAAGGGTGCGGTGGTCTTCCTGGGGTCCGAGGCCTCGGCCTGGATAACGGGGCAGAACCTCATCGTGGACGGCGGCTGGACGGCGTGGTGAGGGGAGCAGGGCCCCTATGGCCCCCCCGTTGCGACGGGGGGACGGTGAGGCGGCCCCGGCTACGGCCGGAGGACGGCCGGCATTCCCTCCCCCGTCGGGACGGGGGAGGGCTAGGGAGGGGGCCAAAGAGTGGTAAGCGGCAATACCGCCTCCCTACGGGTTGGCGCGTAGCGGCCTCAGTCACTACAGCGGCGAGGAGACACGATCATGGAAACGACCAACGTCCTACCGCACGCCGTCTCGTTGCCGGACATGGTGACGGTGACAGCCACCGAGGTCGCTGCTCCGCCGGCGTGGGCGCTGATGCAGCGGGAACTCATCGCGCTCATGGAAGAGGCGGCCGACGTGATGATGGCGAAGTACGCCGATCCCGGCGGCATCATCTACTTCGCCGACGACATAGATGATCTCTATGAGCGCGTCTACAACTGGAGCCTCTTCTATGCACTGGGCGCCGACCGGCGCGTACACGACTTGGCCGTTCGGGCGTGGAACGCGATGACGCGGGCGTGCGGGAGCGGTCGGCGGAATCCGTTCTTTCCGTGGCAGCTGCCGCAGACCCACAACGAGTACTACGGCCTGACCGTGCCGCCCGGCGAGCGTCCGACGTACCGCGGCGGCCAGCGGTGGATTTCGGATTGGCACCATCAGGGTGAAGGCAACATGGCCTTATATCACGTTGGTCTGGCCGAGCCGACCAGCGCGGAGAACGTGGACCGTGCGCGGCGCTTCGCCGCCATGTTCATGGGCGATGACCCGGAGGCACCGAACTACGATCCGCGCTACAAGATCATCCGCTCGCCCATCCACGGCAGCACCGGGCCATTCCTGCACGCCAATGCCGAGGAGGTGATTGCCTGGTTGGAGGGCGGCAAGGGGGACGGCTACCGCTACTACGGCGTGCGGGCCACGCTCCATCCGGTCGTCAAGGACTTGGAGCAGGATTGGGAGCAAACCCCGGCGCGACGCGACGAGATCATCAAGCTGTTCGACGACATCGTGCTGAACGGGGACATTCCCAACACGCTCGGCGCCACGGCGCTCGTGACCAATGCCTATCTGTATACCGGGGATGAGCGGTACAAGCGGTGGGTGCTGGAGTACGTGGATGTGTGGCTGGACCGGATGCGCCGCAACGGTGGGATCATGCCCGACAACGTGGGGCCGACGGGCCAGATCGGCGAGCAGCGAGACGGCCAATGGTGGGGCGGTCTCTACGGTTGGTACCACTTCGGCGGCTTCAACGTGATGTTCCACTCGCTGACCGTCGCTGCCGAGTGCGCGCTCCTACTCAGCGGCGACTTCGGATACCTGGAGCTGCTGCGCTCGCAGCTTGAATTGCTGCTGCGGAATGCGAGGACGCGCGACGACGGGCAGTTGCTCGTGCCCCACAAGCACGGGCCGCACGGCTGGGAGGACTTCGGCCCGCTGCGGATGCAGGAGCTGGCACACCTGTATCACGCATCGCTGTCGTCGGAAGACCATGCGCTCATCGCGCAGGTCCGGGCCGGCGAGCGGGAGCGCGACTGGAACGAGGTGCCGAGCGAGGGCGAGAAGAACGCCGGCAATACCGAGTTCGCGCGGTTTCAGTATTACGACGGCCGGAATCCGGGCTGGCCGGAGGACATCCTGCGGGCCGAGTATCAGCTTGCCGTCGAGACGCTGGAGGCGATGCGCCGCGACGAGCGCGACGCGGCGGCGATCATCGCCGACAATCGCTCGCCACCCCATGCCGTGCTTACCAAAGGGCTGACGCAAGTGGCGCTGGGAGCGCCGGAGTCGGTCTACAACGGTGGTCTGCTCCGCGCTACCGTCCGCTACTTCGACCCGGAGCGCGCGCGGCCGGGCTTGCCGCCGGACGTGAGCGCGCTGGTGGATGCGCTCGCACCCGACCGCGTTGGCATCCAGCTGGTGAACACCGGTACGACTGCCACCCGCACCGTGATCGTGCAGGCCGGGGCCTTCTGCGAGCATCGGTTCACGGAGGTGCGGTACCGGGAGGAGGGCCGGGCTGGACCGGTGCGCGACCCGCGAGCGTGGATGCGGGAGGCCCGCACCCACACGGACCGCACGGTGCCGGTGGATGGCACCTATTTCGCCGTCCGGCTCCCGCCGGCGACGCGCATCCGGCTCGACGTGGGGCTGCGCCGCTTCGCCAACCGACCGACCTACGCCTTCCCCTGGCACGACGGTCGCGTGACCGTGCCGCGGCAAGAGGCGTAGGGAGGCGGTGGTTGGTACCAGCCCCCCTATGGTCCCCCCGCTGCGGCAGGGGGACGGCATATTCCCTCCCCTGTCGCAACGGGGGAGGGCGAGGGTGGGGGCCAGGCCGGGGACATGCGAATGCGGCTTTCGACGCAATGACGGGTAGAGTGCCACTGGCCGCTGACCGCGCTTAGAGGTCCTGGAGTTGGGGCATGACCTCGTTGACGAACAGGTTCATGGAGCGTTCCCACTTGCCGGGCGGTGACCACTCGTGCCCCATGAGCAGCAGCACGCCAAACCCGCCGAGGTCCTGGTAGAGCTGGCGCACCTGGCGCGCGACCTCATCGGGATCGCCGACGATCCAGATGTTGTCCAGCATGTACTCGACGTTCAGATCGTCGTCGGGCATCTCCGGGTCAACTTTCAGTATTTCCAGTAGGCGGGAATACTTCAGCAGCGGGAAGAAGTAGCCGTTCCAATCGCGGGCGACTACGCCATTGAGCACGTCGCGCCGGGCCTGCTCGGTGCTCTCGGCCACGTAGACATCGCGGGCTACGCGCCAGGTGGAGCGGTCGGCGGTCCGGCCGACGCGCTGTGCGCCCTCGGCCACCGCGTCCCAATGGCTGGCGAGGATGCGGGACGGCACGATGTTGATGCTCATGGGCATCCAGCCGCGCTCACCGGCCATGAGCAGCGTCTCGGACTTGGGCGACACGCCGGCCACGGCGATGGGCGGGTGGGGCTGCTGGTACGGCTTCATGTGCAGCCACAGCCCGATCTCCTCGCGCGGCTCCGGCACCGTGAATCGCCAGAACTTGTGGTCGTAGTCACCGGGCGAGGGGTCTTCCCACAGCTTGAGCACCAGCTCGATCATGTCGGTCGTCAGCCCGCGGTGCTCACCCTCTTTGTTGTCCACCTGGAATAGCTCGAAGTCGCCGGGGAAGCCCCCGGATCCGATCCCGAAGTAGAAGCGCCCTTGCGCCATGTGGTCGAGCTGCGCGATGCGTTGGGCCAGCATCAGCGGGTGGTGGTTCGGGAGGCAGGCGACGCCGGTGCCGAGCTTGATCTGCTTGGTACGACCGAGCGCGTTGGCGATAAACAGGTCCGGTGCCGGGATGTTCTCCCAGACGGCCGTGAAGTGCTCGCCGATCCAGGCCTCGTGAAACCCCAGTTGGTCCAGGGTGACGATCTGTTGCAGGTCCGCTGCGACCGTCTGCGTGAAGTCCGAGCCGGGGGGATGCAACGGCATCGTGAAGTACCCGTACTGCATACGACTCTCCTTACTTACGCTGCTGACGGTCGGCTATGCTCGTAGTCACCTACCGGCCGGGGCCGGCGCTCGCTATTGTACCTATCGCACTGGCCCCCGGCACGCTGGGCGCCGCCCGGTATTCACATGGATGGACAGGATAGAGGGTAGCAGGACCATGAGCCTCCTCCGGACCCGTCATTCCCGCGCCCGCAGGCCCCCTCCCTCGCCCTCCCCCGTGCTGATGCACAGGGGAGGGAACGTGCCGGCCCAGCGGTACAAGCGGCTGCGGCACCGCATCATGTACCATATGCCATGCAGTAGCTCCGTGAGCGGGCTATCAGGAGGGATGCCGTGCCCCTTGATGATTTGGTAAGCGTGATCGAGACGCTCAAAGCACGCCTCCAAGAGCACCGGGAAGTGTTGCAGGCCAACGAAACGCGCACGCGCATGGCGCTGATTGATCCGCTGCTGCAAGCGCTGGGCTGGGATACGGCCGATCCAGCGCTGGTGCTGCCGGAATACGATTTGCGCGGCAACCGCGCCGACTACGCCCTGCTGGGCGGTACTGGTAAACCGGCAGCCCTGGTGGAGGCCAAACGACTAGGCGAGCAGTTGGTGTCGCACCGCATGCAGATCGTCAATTACGCCAATCTATCCGGTGTGCCGTATGCGGGATTGACCGACGGCAATCATTGGGAGCTATATAAGGTATTCGACCCGGCGCCGATTGAAGACCGGCTCCTGCTGAATATATCCATCGCCGACCGTCCGGCCCACGAAGTAGCCCTGAAGTTGCTCCTGCTCTGGCAGCCCAACCTCGCAGCGGGTCAGCCAGTCGCGGCGAACGAGCCGGTACTAGCGGCGGTGACGGAGCCGGTGGCAGCCCAAACGGTAGCGGAGCCAGAGATTGAGAGGCCGCCAGCGCCAACACTGGAGCGAGCGGGGGAACCGCCGCCTGGAGCGGGTTGGGTGCCGCTGTCGGAACTGGATGTCGCCAAAGGGAAGAAGAATGCACGCCCGGTAGCGATCAGGATTTCCAATGGCAGTATTCGCAAGGTGAAGTTTTGGTGGCAACTGCCGGAAGCTGTCATCAAGTGGCTGTGGTCGAATGAGAATCTTACGAGAAGCGATATTCCGGTAAAGTTGAGCGAAATAAGGCACTTAGTCAACACGAATGGCAAGCACCCGACAGGAAAGCTATTTGACCAGCCGCAGCGGATCGATGGGACACCGCTGATACTTGAAAAGAAGAACGCTGCTCAGGTGTTTGTACGCCAGATCAAAATGCTTTTACAAGAGTGTGGCGTTGACCTGGCAGACGTGCAGCTACAGTTCGGAGAGCACCTATCGGCAACCGTAACGGAGATCGAAAGACCACCAGCGCCAACACTGGAGCAGGCATCGGAACCGCCTCCCGCAACAGCGGAAGAGCGGCTACGCCGGGCGATCTTCGGGTCGGAGCCACCGCCGACTCCGGCAGCGGCAGGTTGGGTGCCACTGTCGGAGTTGTCCTCCGTCACGGGGAAGCCACCTCCGACAGCAATCAGGTTTCCCGATGGGAGTACCCGCGAGGTGAAGTCCTGGTGGCGACTGCCGCAAGCCATCGCCGGGTGGTTGTGGTCGAACGGACTGCTTACGATGAGCAACATCCCGGTCGAGTGGGGTAAACGGAGGTACTTTATCAACACGGACGGGCAGCATCCGACAGGGGTACCGTTTGACTATCCGAAACCAGTCGCAGGGACACCGCTGGTACTTGAAGCGAAAATCTCCAGTAAGGATGCTTTGTATCGGGCCAAAGAGTTGCTACGGGAGTGTGGTGTCAACAGGGACGAGGCGCGGCTACATTTCGCAGAAGACTAGCCCCCCTATGGTCCCCCCGCTGCGGCGGGGGGACGGGGATTCCGAGTGAGGAGGTCACGATGACATCAGAACCGCTACGTTTGCTGGTGGTGTCGGCGCATCCGCACGATTTCACGCACTGCGCCGGCACGTGCGGTATCCACACCGCGCGCGGCGACTCGGTGACGGTCGTGAGCGTGACGAGCGGTGCGTATACGCACAACGAGGAGCTGCACGACGAGCTTATGAAGCCGGAAGCCGAGCGCGACCCGGCGATCATCAACCGCACGCCGGAGGACTATGCCGCCGGTAAGGAGACGGAGCTGCGGCAGGCGTGCGCGATCTTTGGCATTACGGACGTGCGGATCCTCGGCTTTCCCCAGCCGTTTCGGTTGGAGAACTACCCGGAGTCCATCGAGGCGTTGCGGGACGTCATTCTCGACGTGCGGCCGCACGTGCTGATTACGACTAGCCCCTCGTCGGACGGCCAGCGCCGGATTGTCTCCGGCACGCGCGACGACCACACGGAGAGCGTGCGCGCGCTGATGGACGCCCGCGTGATGGCGTCGGCCTACGTCCGTCACACGCGGCCGCACCGGATCGCAGCCACCTACTTCATGGGCGTTTACTTCCAGCGCGACGAGCTTGACTTTGTGGTGGACGTGAGCGACTGGTTCGAGCAACGGGTGCAGGCGGAGGCGCTGTTCGAGAGCCAGGGGCATACCCCGGCCTGGGCGCGGCGGCGGATTGATGTCTCCGTGGGCAATGCCGGGTGGTTCGCCGGCACGCTGTATGGCGAGGGATTTGTGCGCGAGGGGCCGGAACTGCTGCCGCGGATTGTCGTGTCGGAGGCGGCGCTCAGTAGAGCCGCCGAGTCGCACGCGGCGCATCGGCACAAGATCGTGGGTGAAGAGCGCGAGGACGCCTGAGCAGGGGCCGGGTAGGGTCACTACCCCACCCAGAGCCGGATCAAGACCGCCAACGCGGTAAAGCCCGCGGCAAAGCTCGCGATAATCAGGCCCGCAAGGGTCAAGGTCATCTGCCGTAGCGAGCGCTCGATGTCGGCCCGCAACCGCTCGTGATCGGCTCGCGTGGCAAAGTGCGCCAGTTGATCCTTGATGCCGCCCACTTCCGCCGTCAGCGTGGTCACTTCTGCCCTCAACTCCGCCATTTCCACCCTCAGCGCCGCCATTTCTTCCCGGGTGGCAAAGCGCGGCAGGGCTTCCTTGATGGCGGTCACATCGGCTCGCGTGGCAAAGTGCATCAACTGATCCCTGATGCCAGCCACTTCCGCCGTCAGCGCGGCCAGGTCCGTCCTTATGACGGATAGGTCCTCCCGGGTGGCAAAGTGCGGTAGTTGTTCCTTGATTCCGGCTATGTCGGTCGTCAGCGCGGCTACGTCGGCCGTCAGCGCAGCTACATCGTCCCGGGTAGCCAGCTGCGGTAGCCGCGCTGTGATCGCGGCCACATCCGTTTGCAGCGTGGCTACATCGTCCTTGAGTGTGGCCAGGTCGGTTTGCTGCGCGTCCGGGGGTGCCGTCGCTACCGATGCCGTCGCCATTGTCCGCTCTCTCTGTCGGGCCGCACCTTGATCCGGGCGCTATCCCGCCTCGGATATGGTAGCAACGTCGCCGCAATCCGGCCATACCCCCTCGCCCGGCTGCCGGCCCACCCCCTTTGATAGACTCCCTTGCTCTAGCAGCGTCACCCTTGTAGAGGTATCCCTTGTGGGTACTCTGGATTCCCGCTTTCGCGGGAATGACGAGGGGGTGTGGGAATGACGGCCGGGTGGTGAGGACGGAGTGCAATGCGGGTAACGGAAGTGCGGGTGTGGCCGGTTCAGGGGCGGCACTGGCCGCGGTTTCCGATGCTGTTTGTCGAGGTCTACACGGACGCCGGGATCGTCGGCCTCGGTGAATCGCTCTGCTATCAGGCGACGGGGGTGCTGGCGAGTATCGAACAGGCCGGCGAGTACCTTGTAGGGAAAGACCCCTTCCAGATCGAACTGCATTGGGAGACGCTGTACCGCAGCGGGCTGCACCCGGCGGCCCTCAGCGGGATCGAGACGGCGCTCTGGGACATCGTTGGTCAAGCCGCCGGTCAGCCGATCTACAACTTGCTCGGCGGGCAGTGCCGCGCTGAGATTCCGGTGTACGTGGACGGCTTCTTCCGCGGCGCCCGGTACGTGGAGGAGGAGTACGCCGCGATGGCGTGTGCGGCCGTCGCGCAGGGCTTCCGGGCGCTCAAGATGGACGTGGACGAGCCGATTCCGGCGGCGCGGCGTTTCAACCGCGCCCTCGCGCCGGCCGATCTCCGGCAGATGGCGCAGATGGTGGCGGCGGTACGCGAGGCGGTTGGCGCGGACGTTGACCTCGCCGTGGACTGCCACGGCGCCTTCGACGTGGCGGCGTCGCTGCGCTTGGGTGCGGCGCTGGCGCCCTACGAGTTGTTGTGGATCGAGGACCCGGTGCCGTCGGGCAACGTCCGGGCGCTGGCGAAGGTGACGCAGGGCACGACTACGCCCATTTGCACCGGGGAATTGCTGAACACGCGCTACGAGTTCCGCGAGTTGCTCGAGCAGCAAGCGGCGGACATCATCATGCCGGACTTGGCCCGCACGGGCGGCATCATGGAGATGAAGAAGATTGCCGCCGCCGCCGATACCTACTACATCCCGGTGGCGCCGCACAACATGGTCGGCCCGGTCGCCACGCTGGCCAGCGCCCATCTCTGCGCGTGCATCCCCAACAATCTGGTGCTGGAGTACCAGTTGGGTGACGTACCTTGGGTTGACGACCTACTCACGGTGCCGCTGGCCGTGCATGACGGCGCGGTGGCGCTACCCGCCGCGCCCGGCTTAGGCGCCGCCCTCAATCACCAGGCCGCCGAACGCTACCGCGCGGCTTGACTGGCGGCTACTTATTCGATCATCGGGTCAGAGGAGGTCAGGATGGGACCACCGAGCACCGCATCGTCGCAGCGGTTGCAGTCTGCGCGGCCGCAGTGCGTCATCATCGGCTCGTTGCGGATAGCCTGTGCTGCTCGCTCAAGCGTCTCCTCGGCGGGATAGACGCGCCACCTGCTCTGACTGACCACGGTGCTCTCCATCACGGGAGCGAGAAGCGGCGCGAACTTGCCGAAGCCCCCGGAGCACCCCCCCACCTCGACGGCCATTGGCTGCCCATCGGAGCCGTTGGCCCAGCGCCGAAACAGGTTCCGCCCTGCCAGTTGCTCGGCCAGATGGATCAGAGTCATCCCTGTCAACCCTACGCCCATCAACACGACGGAGCCACCTGCCTCCGCCAGCGCCCGGAGCGGGGCGAACACATGCAATGGCTGCTGCGAGGCAACTAGCTCGTCGGCGAGCGGGCCAACCGCAGCGAAGGAGCAGAGCGGATGGTGGCCACGGACACGTCCGGGCATCGCGAGCACGGCGGCTGGGATTGCTCCCATGTCCGCGCGGTCAATGTCCGGCGTGTCAGGCGCATAGATACGCGCGGCACCGGGCAGTGTCTGCGGCAATGTCTCGTAGTAGCCTGGGGAAGTGCCGTTCTGCGCGAGGCACTGACGCGGGAGTGGCGCTACCGCAAAGGTGTCCCCGGAGAATGTCGGGACCAAGAGCGTGCAGCCGGCTTCGAGCAGACCGGCGACGATGGTCGGCGCGCCGCCTGCGACCCAGCCGAACGAGCGCAAAGAAGCATGCACGCACAGGGGGCGTCCGGCGAGGCCCAGTGTGTGTGCCGCCGCGTACACGTCACGCATGGCTACACTCATGGAATGCTCCCAGCGGCTGAGACTGGTCGGCCCGGCGATATCGCCGCCAGTTCACCTGTCATTGCGGCGCCAGCCGCCATCCACTGACCACTAGCCCGCCACCGCCGCGACCTCCTCGTCGCTGAGGCCGTACAGCGCATAGACCAGCCGGTCTATCTCCGCTTCCCACTCCCCGGTGTCTGCCGCCGGATCGGCCGCTTTGGCCCGCAGGATGCGGTCAACGAGCCGCACGAACGGGCGCTGCTCCGCGACGGTGATTTTGGGGATGGGGAGGCGTTCGACGGCGAACTTCTTCCATTGCGTGACCCCCATCCCAGTGGTTAGAGCCGTATTCTTCATCATCCAAGTGATTAGCGTGCTGTTCAATACTGCACAGAGGTACTTCAAGGAATGCCCAGTCAGAATGTACGCCTTGTCGTTGTTATACATTTCCGTATCGGAGTAAGAGAATCTGCCTTGTGAGGACATATCCATATAGATCAGTTTTTCTTTAGCGAAATCTTCGTGGTAGGCGCAGCTGCGGAGATTGTACGGTGTCCTGCCTTTGTCCTGGCGCTTTTTCAGTCGAGGGTAGAACCCGTCCAGATGACTTTTGATGGCCGGGTAGTCGTCAACGTTGATGGCCGGAACATCGCCGTATCCGTTATGCGTGTCAATCAGCCACAAGTTTGCCCATTGCGCTTGGTAGCGCTGAATGTCCCGGCCACGCAGAATCGGCTTGATAATCTCATCCGACTGCTTATCCGACTGCTCATCCGACTGCTCATCCGCGGCCACCAACGCCTGCCGGGTCGCATCGTCAATGATGAAGGCGGTGTTGTAGCCGGTCTTGATTCCATAGTTGATTGACACGTCCCAGTCTTTCAGCGGCGTGCCGGCGGCGGCCATCTTGCCCATGATGGGCTGCTCGATGGCCGAAAGCGCGCTCCACGGCCGGTCGGACGGCGGACGGAACGGCCCCCACAGGCGCTCGGCCGGCGGAAAGCTCTTGTCGGGCAAGCGATCCATGTCTATCGCCTTGCCGGTCGTGTCGCTCTTGCCCTGGCGCGCAATCAGGATACTGGTGTCTACGATAGTGTTCTCGAACACGTCCTTGCCCATCTCCAGCAGCCGCAGCGGGGTCTGCTGCTCGGCAAAATAGCGGCGGGTGGACTGGCCGTATTGCGCCCGCAGCCAGCTGTTGGACGTGATGAAGGACAGCAGGCCCCACTGCGGCGTCAGCAGGCGACACCCTTGCTCGCAGAAAAGCTGGTAGATGTCGCCGGTGCGGGCAAAGGTCGTGTAGCCGGCGTCCTGGTAGCGCCGCGCCAGCTTGCCGCCCTCTTTCTGGAGCTGCACATACGGCGGGTTGCCGATCACCACGTCAAAGCCGGCGGTGAGGCCGAACATATACTCGGCGTCGAACCAGTCGGCCTTGTCGTTCTGGTCGTAGGGGTCCCAGCGGGCGAGCTTCCTGGCGTCGGCGGCGGAGAAGTCGGCTTCCCGCAGCGCCGCGGCCAGCTGCCGGCGCAGTCGCTGGTCCGCTCGCCGGCACGCGAGCTTTTGCTGGCGGGTAGTCGCGTGGAAGTGCCGTTCGCGGTTGGCGTTCAGTGCCTGCTCCAGCCCGGTGACGGCCGCGGTTTGCCCGAGGCTCATTTGGAGCGGCTTGTCCAGCGCCAGCAGGGTGTTGGCGGCGACGAAGCGGGTTTCCAGGTTGGGCAGCGGCTTGATGCCGTAGTTGGGCGCCGTGTTGTCCGGCTCCTGCTCGATGGCCAGCGAGATGAAAAAGCGCAGCTTGGCGATCTGGCACGCTATCGGCTGGATGTCTACGCCGAAGATGCTGTTCTGGATGAGATAGAGCTTGCGCCCGAAGTCGGAATCGCGGTATTTCTGAAACGTATCGCTGATTTCGGTCAGCTCGGCGTCGCGCTCCTGCTGATCCGGGGTGTTGAAGGCAGCGGTGGCCTGCTGGCCGGCCAGCTCCTTTTGCAGGCTCTCCCAGCGGCGGTTGTCGGCGTCGAGGCGGCGCAGGGCCAGGGTCAGCTTGTGCAGGATGCCCATGGGGAAGGCACCGGAGCCGACCGCCGGGTCAATGACTTTGAGGTTGGCAATCGCCCGGATGATACCCGCCCGCTCCTGCGGGTAGAACAGTTCCTCGGCGTCGTCGAAAGCGTCGGCATAATCCAGTAGATAGCGCAGCCGCTCCTGCCAGAAGTCGTCGTCGCCATCGGCCGGCGGACAGGTGGCCGCCAGCGACGCCACGAGGGCCTCGTCCACCATATAGTCCACGACGGCGCGGGGCGTATAGTAGGAGCCGGTCTGCCGGCGGGCGGTTTCGCGGGTTTCGGGGTTGACGGCGGCCAGCAGGTTCTCGAACACCTTGCCCAATAGCTCCGGGTCCAGTGCCACCTCCTGCTCGGCCGGCGTGTTCTCCTCCACGGTGAACTTGTAGCGGTTGAAGAGGGTAATCAGGCCGGGGTTCTGGGCGTCACGGTCAAAGAACAGGCGGTTCGGGATGGAGTAGTCGCGGCGCTGCCCGGGGTTGTCGGTAAAGCAGTCAATCCGGTAGCCGCCGTCGCCGGTGGACTCCTCGCTGTCGAGGCAGTCGAACAGGCCACCGTTGATGAAGGGCGTCCGGCGGAACAGCGCCAGCAAGGCGTCCGGGTCACGCATCTCGCGGCGATAGCGATAGCGGGAAAAGTTGCGGTGGGTGACTTGGGTGCGGGCGCTAAAACCGCGCTGGCCGATCTCGGTATTCAGGGTGGCGAAGAAGAGATTTTGCAGCACGGCGCGGTAGTAGGAATCGCCGCCGGCCGAGTCGTAGTCTTGCAGCAAGCGGCCGACTCGGGTTTCGTTGAACAGGTCGTCGGCAATCAGGCCCTTTTCCTTGACGAACCAGACGAACAGCAGGCGGGTGATGAGCCGGATGACGTGCTCCTCGGGCGGCAGGACCTTGGCGCCGGTCGTCGGGAACTGCGCCTCCTCTACCGCCCGCTGGTACCAGTCGAACAACTCCTTGTAGAACCGTTTGTTGAGCGCCTCGGTATCCAGCGCGTCCAGCCAGGCAGACAGCAGGCCATCGAAGTTTTGCGCCTGGCCATGGCTATTGATCCAGTCCAGCCGTTCCGGGAGCGACAACTCCGCGAGGATGTCCAGGTGGGCGCGATGGGGCTGGCCGGGGTCAATCTCCCGGATCAGCGAGACGTTGCCCAGCACGTCGCGGTCGGGGTCGTATTTGTGCGGGCGCCGGTGTACGAAGGCCAGGGTCAGCAGGCCGCTGGCCGTGCGGAACAGCACCACCGTCGGCTGCGAGAGCCGCTTGTTGATCTCGCGCGTGAACCGGGCATACTGCCCGCGCGGGTAACGATTCTGCTTCAGCTCGACGGCCGTAAACATGAAGCTCTGCGCGTTGCCGCTGTCGAAAGCGTCGTCCTCGAACAACGCCCGTTGTGCCGCCGCGGCGGCGGCGATTTCGGTATTGGTGAACTGGAAGATGATCCGCACGGACGCAGCCTGGTCACGGAAGGCCCGCTCCGATTGCGTGGGTTCCGTGGCGGTCGTGCCGTCCCGCCGGATGGTCGGGAACGTTGTGATGAAGCCGTCCACCGCGCCCGACTGGTTGTCTAACGTCCGCTGGCTGCGGTAGCCCAGGGTGTCGAGCAGCCGTTGCGCCGCCGGCGCGAGATCATTGCCCGGCATGGCGGCCAGCGCAGCGCGAATCTCTGTGCGGCTAGTGCCATTGTCCATGCTGTAGCACTCTAGTTACCGGCTACTGACCACCAACCACGTCACCAGCTCGAAGTTGTCGGCGCCTTGCGGCGTCTCGGAGACCTGGGGCAGCACAAAGTCGCGCCGACCGCGGCTGCCCAGACCCTGGATTTGCGTCGCGGTGTGGGCCTGACGGATGTGGGCGATGGTGTCCGTCAGTAGCGTGTCATAGCGGGCCATGTCTTGGCCGTGCGCGGTTTCCTGGTCGAACCGGTCGCACAGGGCGGTGATCGGCTCCGTTTTGCCGACGGCAGCGGCCTCAAAGGCGTTCAGGACCTGCCGCGCGTTGGCACAGCCGTAGCGAATATGGCCGTCGTCCCGGATGTAGACGGTGTAATACGGGTGGATGGGGCTGGCCGGCTGCTGGCGGCGGTCCGTGGCGGCGTTGCGCTGGCACAGAAAGAAGATCACGCCGGGCCGGAGGGAGTCGGTAGCCGCGGCCCCGGCGTCGTCCGTCACGGCGTAGGCGCCCAGCGGTGTGGCCTCCAACTCTTCCCGGTTCCTTTCGAGATAGCGCAAGAGCTGGGTGAAAAAGTGGTCCAGCGTGAAGTCACCCAGCACCACGTTGTCGTCAAGCTCGTCCAGGTCCTGGATTTCCTCGCGGAGCAGGAGCAGCTGCTCATCCCGGAATTTCAGTTCCCCCTCCGCTTGCTCCTCGGTAAAGGGGTCGTCGTCACCGCTGGCCGCCACGTCGGCCAAGGCCATCCGCGCCCGGACGCGGTTCTGCAGCTTCAGGTAGGCGTCCATGTCTTGCGTGGGCCAATAGCTCACCATCCGCACGGAACGACTGCGGCTGCCGATGCGGTCAATACGGCCGAGGCGCTGGATGAGCCGCACCGGGTTCCAATGAATATCGTAGTGTAGCACCGTGTCGCAATCCTGGAGGTTCTGCCCCTCGGAGATGCAGTCGGTGGCAATCAGCAGGTCAATGTCCCCGCCGGCGGTAGCGGCGCGGCCGCGCGCCATCGGGGCGAAGTTGGACAAGATGGCGTGGAAGGTATTGGCGCCGGAGGTCGTGCGGGTCTCATCGCCGGAGACCATCGCCATGTGCAGGCCCAGCTCGGCGGCTAGGCCACTCAGATTGTCGTACAGGTATACCGCCGTGTCCTTGAAGGTAGTGAACACCAGTAGCTTGCGGTTTGGCTCGCCGTCCTGGTTGGTGGTGGGGTGTGCTGCCTTGTCTCGGATGGCCTGCTTGATCTCGTGCAGCTTGCCGTCGCGCGCCGGGGTGATGGCCCGGACTTTCGCCAATGCCGCCGTGAGGGTGGCCTTGTCCCGCCGCAGGTCCGCCTTCCAGCCTGGCAGGTTCAGCTCGGGCAAACGATAGGGCCGGCGGCCCCGGCCGACGAGAAACTCCTCATCGTCCTCGTCATCATCAGGCAGCACCTCCTCTAGGTCGTGCTCCGCTTGAGCGCCCCGCTCGAAGCGGTCAATCCTGGCCAGCAGGTCATCAATCTTGCCGACGGTGCGCTGCAGGGTCAGCGTGAGCGAATGGGGGGAGCTTTCCAGCCGTTTCAGGAAGTTCGTCCGCAGCATCCCGATCAGAAAGCGCTCCCGATCTTGCTGGTTGAAGTTCCGCTCTACCCGTTCCGCTTTCAGCTCTTGCAAGCGCGTAGGATCAACGAGATAGTCGGAAGGGCGATAGACGGAGAGCGTGAAACTGTCAATCTGCTCTGCCAGCTTCTCATAGGAAAGCGTGCCGGCAAGATCGGTGGGCGGGTACACGTTGTGCGGTTTCTCATGGTCGGGAAACTCGCCGATGCGCTCCATCTCCTCGTTGTAGAATTCCTTGATCTGTCGCCGGGAGCGGGAGATGGAGATACCGGCCAGCAACCGGAAGAAATCGGCGCCCAATTTCTCCAACAGGGCGGTCTTGTTGCGTTGGCCACTTGCGGACCAGTCGGCTTCCCATTGCTTGAACTCCCGCTGCGCCGTACCCAGCAGATTGCGGATGTTGCCGACGCCGAGGCTCTCGCGGAAGCTGTCCTCGCGCCCCTCGGTGATGAGGTAAATCTGATTGCGTAGGTCGGTCAGCGAGATATTGACCGGCGTTGCCGAAAGCAGCAGCACTTTGGTCTTGGCGCCCTGGCCGATCACCTCACGGAGAAGCCGTTGATAGCGGCTGCCGTCCATGTTGCGGAAGTTGTGAGATTCGTCAATCACCACCAGGTCAAAGCTGCTCCAGTTGAAGGTTTCCAAGTTTGTACTGCCGGACATGCCCTGGTCGCGGGATAGGTCGGTGTGTGCCAGCAGCGCATAGCCAAAACGGTCGGCAGTGAAAGGATTGCCGACTTGCGAGGTATGGCTTTGGTAGAGCGCCCAGTTTTCGCGCAGCTTGCTGGGACACAGCACCAGGACGCGCTCGTTACACATCTCGTAATACTTGATGACCGCCAGCGCGGTATAGGTTTTGCCCAGGCCTACGCTGTCGGCGAGAATGCAGCCGTTATGCTGCTTGAGGCGGGCGATGACACTCTTGGCGCCATCCTTCTGGAATTCGTACAGTGCGTTCCAGATGGCAGTGTCGTAGAGGTGATTGTCCTGGAGTTGCTGGTCGCCGTCGCGCCGGGCTTCGATATCTGCGCGGAACAGCTCGTAGAGCGTCTTGTAATAGATCAGCTCCGGGGCATGGTCTTGGCCGATGCGGTTCAGCGCGTCCAGCACTTCTCGTTTGACATCGCGGGTCAGCTGCTTGTTATGCCACAGCTCATCAAACCAGTCGCGCAACTCGGCCAAGATTGCGGCGTCGGCAGTGGCTAGGTTGATCTCCAGGTTCGAGCCGTCACTACCGCCCAGTCCCTTTTTCGTGAAGTTGGAGCTGCCAACTATGCCGGCGGCGCCACGGGGTGATTCGGTAAGGTACATCTTGCCGTGGAGGAAATTGGACCTGCTTACGGAACGGACGGCCACGGCCGCGCTACGCACCCATGCGGCGCAGCGCCGGGCCAACTGCTTCTGATGGAGCGTATGATTGGGGGCCAGGCCCTGTTCGGTCAGCTCAAAGGACTTCAGTTCTTTCCCACCCGGGTCCAGCTCACCTACCGAGGCAGGGTCGCCGAAGAGAAAGCGCACTCTCCCGACACGACCCAACTCATCCGCTAGTAGCTCGTAACCATAGATGGTGAAGTAGGCTGAGACCAGCCGGAACGCCGCGGCTTGGGGCAGTCGTTTCCGCAAGTAGTCGGCTACCGCGCGACCGCGGTTATCCAGGATGTGCTCGTATGCTGGCATTCGTCGGTTCCTTATTTGAGGGTTAGTGGAGATGATAGCGTGCCGAATGGCCGGCGGCTGGCTCGCGGTAGCCCTGGCCATCGGCTACAATGTCAGGTGACGCTGCGAAGGAGACGTGCATGACGGCTGTGCTGGCGCCCACCGCGCCGACCATTGCGGAACAATTGGAAGCCGCGCCGCGCCGCTTCGAGGCGGGACGCGATGAGACCATCCTCGCTGCGGTGGTCGAGGATGGCAAGCGGCTGTCCGCCGATGACGCGCTCTACCTCTTTGAGTATGGCGACTTGGAGCGGATTGGCGCGGCGGCCGATGCCGTGCGGCGCCGGATACACCCGGATAACCGCGCAACCTTCATCATTGATCGCAATATCAACTATACGAACGTCTGCGTGGCGCGCTGCTCGTTTTGCGCGTTCTACCGGCTCCCGCGCCACGCGGAAGGCTACCGGCGCTCCAAGGAGGAGATCTTCGGCCGGATCGAAGAAGCCTTAGACATGGGCGCGACCCAGATTATGTTCCAGGGCGGTCACGATCCCCAGTTGAAGATTGACTACTACGAAGACCTCCTATCCAGCGTGAAGCGGCGGTATCCGGTGACGCTGCACTCGCTGGGGCCACCGGAAGTGCTGCATATCGCCAAAGTCTCGCGGCTGACCGTGCCGGAAGTGCTGCGGCGGCTGCGGCAGGCCGGCCTGGACTCGCTGCCGGGCGCGGGCGCTGAAATCCTCGTCGAGCGGGTTCGCAAGGCGGTGAGTCCGTTCAAGACTAGCTCGGATTCATGGCTGGAGGTGATGGAAGAGGCGCACCGGCAGCATATCCGCACCACGGCGACGATGACCTTCGGTATGGTCGAGACGTTTGCCGAGCGCGTTGAGCACTTCCAGCGTATCCGCGACCTGCAAGACGAGGCCGACCCCGGCCAGGGCTTCCGGGCGTTTATCCCGTTCATCTATCAGCCCGGCAACACCGAGCTGGGCGGCCGGGCTACCTCCATCGCCGACTACTTGCGGACTCTGGCCATCTCACGGCTGTTCCTCGACAATTTCTACTCGCTCCAGGGGTCATGGCTGACCACCGGTACCACCGCCGCGCGGTCGAGCCTCGCCTACGGGGCCGATGACCTCGGTAGCATCATGCTGGAGGAGAACGTCGTGCGGGCCACCGGGTTGCGCCATCGCATGACCGACCACTCGATGGTGCAGTTGATCCGCGAGTGTGGGCGGATTCCGGCGCTCCGCGACACGCACTACCGGGTCATTGCCACCTACGCCTGAGGCGCTAGGGAATCCACTCCACCTGTGGCAGGTCGGGGATGATGCCGGCTTCGTAGCCGCGCTGGAGGAATAGCTCCACGCTGGCGCGTCCCGCCGGGCCGAGGTCCAGGGTGAGGTCGTTGACGTACATCGCGACGAACCGGTCGGTGAGGTCGCGGGGCACGTCGTCGGCAAACCCCATCGCGTAGGCCAGCGCCTCGTCGCGGTGGTCGAGGCCGTATCGGATGCTCTCCTTGAGCAGTGCCGAGGCTTGGGCGAGCACCTCTGTTCCCAGATCACGGCGGATGGCGTTGACGCCGAGCGGCAGCGGCAACCCCGTCTCCTCGTGCCACCACACGCCCAAGTCGCAGACCGGATGCAGACCCAGCGAGCTGTGAGTCAACTGGCCTTCGTGGATGAGCAGGCCGGCCGGTACCTCACCGGCAGCGACCGCCGCCATAATCCGGTCGAACGGCATGAACACCGGCTCGAAGCTCGCCAAACGAAGGCGCAAGGCCAGGTAGGCGCTGGTGAGGAAGCCGGGGATAGCGATACGCTGCCCAAGCAAGGCGTCAAGCTCCAGCGGCTCCGGCGCGACGACGACCGGGCCGTACTGTCGGCCCATGCTGGCGCCGTGAGTGAATAGCGCGTAGTGGCGCCAGACGTGCGCGTAGGCGTGGGCGGAGAGCGCCGTGATCTCTAGCTCGCCGTGCAGCGCGAGCCGGTTCAGGGTCTGAATATCCCGGTGTACGGTATCGAAGCGCACGTCGGCGGCACTGACTGCTCCGGTGGCGAGAGCGTAGAACATGAAGGCGTCGTCAGAGTCGGGGCTATGCCCGAGGCGCAGCCGGCGCACGGGCCGCGCTGTGCTGGTCGGTGTTTGGGTCATTACTGCTCCTTCGTGCATCTGTGGAGCGTGAGTGGTGTGCCTATACGTGCTCTGCCCGCGCCGCCTCCCCCTCGCCACACGTGTGGCGAGGGGGCCAGGGGGTGAGGAGCGCACCGGTCCGAGTTGGCCGGTATCAGCGTCTCCATCGGCGCAAGAACGACGGCACGTCCATGCTGTCGGTGGTGGCTTCCTGCGGCTGGTGCTCGGCCCGGAGCTGCGGCGTCGCTGAACGCGACGCTGCTGCCGTTGACGGTGGTGCCTCCTGCTCGATGCCCGTGGCGATCAGCGTGACCCGGACGGTGTCTTGGAGGCGCGGATCAATGACGGCGCCGAAAATGATGTTCGCTTCGGGATCAGCGAGATCGGTCACGAGTTGCGCCGCTTCATTCACTTCCGCGAGTGTGAGGTCGGGACTGCCCGTGATGTTCAAGAGGGCCGCCCGCGCGCCGCGCATGGAGGTATCGAGCAGGGGACTTTCGGTCGCCGCCTGAGCGGCCTCGATAGCGCGGCCAGGCCCCCGCCGCTCGCCGATGGACATCATCGTGTTGCCGGCCTGCTCCATCACCGCGCGCACGTCGCTGAAGTCGAGATTGATAAGCCCCGGCACGGTGACCAAATCGGCAATACCCTGGACTCCGTGGCGGAGCATGTTGTCGGCCAGATTGAAGGCCTCCTTGATGGACATGTTGGCGTCGGCCACCTGATGCAGGCGATCGTTGGGAATGACGATCAGCGCATCCACCTGCTGGCGCAGCGCCGCGAGGCCCTCTTCGGCTACTCGCTGCCGGCGGGTACCTTCGAAGGTAAACGGCAAGGTCACCACCGCCACGGTCAGCGCCTGTGCCTGCCGCGCGAGGTTGGCAAGCACCGGAGCGGCGCCGCTGCCGGTGCCGCCGCCGAGACCGGCGGCGATGAACACCAGATGAGCGCCGCGGAGCACCGCTTCGAGACTGGCTTGGCTTTCCTCGGCGGCCCGCTCGCCGAGGCCCGGATCGCCGCCGGTGCCCCTGGCGCCGGTGGCCCGCTGCCCGATCTGCACCTGGATCAGTGCCTCGCTCTGGCCGAGCGCCTGAGCATCGGTATTGACCGCAATGAAGCGCACCCCGCTCAATCCGGCCTCGATCATCCGCCCGATGGCGTTGATGCCGGCACCCCCGACGCCGACAATCCGGACCTCGGTGAACCCTTCCGCTGCGGCCTCCGGATCGGGACTACCGAGAATCTGCGGGATGATCGGATCGGACGCCCCGGCGGATTGGAGGCGTTCGGGACGAAAGGCGGCGCGTCGCTTGCCTGGCATTCCAACCTCCCGTATTGGCCCTTGCCCCCGGCGGATGAGGTACGACCCGGTCTCCGCCCGGTCTCCGCCGCGGCGTTAGCCGCGCGCAATGACCTCTTGCGCGAGCGCGCGATACATTTGTGCTGCCGGCCGTGCTTGCGGCGCGGCAAAGACGGTCTGGCCTGCCGAGGCGGCCTCCAGGATTTTACTGTTCGACCGAATTTCGGTGGCAAACACCACCTCGCCCCACTCCTCACGCAGATAGGCAGCCACCGCTTTCTCCTCCCGCAAACGGCGGTCGAGCTTGGAGAGCAGAATGCCGCCCAGGTGCAGCTTGGCGTTCAGGTACTGCACTTCTTCGATCCGCGCCTTGAGCAGTTGCAGCCCCTGGAGTGAGAAGTAGCGCGCCTCGGTGGGGACGATCACTTCCTGCGCTGCCACCAAAGCGTTGATCGTCAGCAGGCCCAGGGACGGTGGCGTGTCAATCAGGATGTAGTCGTAGCGGTTGGCGAGAGGCGCAAGCTGGTCCCGCAAGCGCAGCTCACGACCGATACGCACACTGAGCGCCGCTTCGGCCGCTGCCAGTGCCGCGGTGGTCGGCGCAATATCGAACAGGACCTGGCCGTTTTCCTCGAAGGGAACCGCCGGAAACGGAACCCGGAGATTAAGGAGGGCAGCGGCGACGGTCTGATCTTCCGCGGGCTGCTGGCCGACGGCACTGGTGAGGTTACCCTGCGGGTCCAGGTCCACCAGCAGCACCCGCAGGTTGCAATGCGCCAGCGCGGCGCCCAAGCTGAGGGTGGTTGTGGTCTTCCCCACCCCCCCTTTTTGATTGGCCACCGCGATGATGCGTGCCACAGCCTTCCCTATTCCCGGACCGGAACAAGCGCCACAACCGGGGGTGTACCGGATGCCCAGTGTAGCACGCCTCGCCGTTAGCTATCAGCCATCAGCGGTCAGCCTTCGTTCCCGCGGGCGTGGGAATGACAGTTGGGCGCTACACTACACTGAGCACGATGGCTACGGAGACGACCGACTACGCTACGGTGCTGGCGTTCGTCCGGCAGGCCGAGCGTCGCGATTGCCTGCTCGCCGATCCGGCGCTACCGGCGCAGCTACGTACCCGGCCGGGGAGCAGCGCGCTCGATGCCGGTCTCGCCGACGCCTACGCCGCGTACCGCCGGACCGGCCGGTGGTGCCGGTCCTACCGCGTGTTTGCCACCGGCTGGGCCGAGCTGGAAGGAGTGCTGATTCTCACGCCGGCGGCCACTGCTGACGCCGATCTCCGGGTGAGCATCGCGGCCACGAACGAGCGCGCTCTGCGTGAGCTGCTGCTGGCGTTTCCGCGCGGCCTAGTCGGCCATTTCTCCTACGCGGCGGCGTGGATGCTCCCGACGCTGGCAGAGCTGCTGGACGGTGATGCGCTGCCCGGCCAAATAGCCTACCGGGGCATCAAGCGCGGCAGCGGCCGCATCGCGTCGGCCGCCTCCGCTGCGCGCGCTCCCCGTGACCAGCACCAGGCAGACGCCGCGGCGTTGGACTGGCGCGCGCAGGTGCCCGCCGCGCCGCGGCCCCGCCGGAAGCGCCGTGACCCGGCCGTCGCCTCCTTCCGGGACTTGCTGACCATCAAAGGCCGCTCCGAACGGCAGTGCTTGAGCATCGAGGAGCCGCTGCTGGTGCAGCGGGCGCTCGCCGACGGATTACCCGTATTGGGCCTCTTGTATACCGAGGAGCTGCTGACTCAGCCCGAAGGGCCGGCCATCCTGGAGCAAGCCGAGGCAGAGCACGTTACTCATCAGCGGGTCAGTAAAGGCATCATGGGCACGGTGACGGCCACGCGGCCCTTGCCGTGGGTGGTCGCAGCCGTGCATGTAGACGTGCGCGACGCCGCGCACCTGTACTGCTCGCCCGGCGCCGTCCTGCTGATTGCCGATCGGGTCGCCAACCCGGCGAACCTCGGCATGATCTTACGCACGGCTGACGCGGCCGGGGTTGAAGCCGTGATCTTATTGGGAGCGGACAGTGCCAGCCCCTTTCACAAGCATTGCGTGCGGGCCGCGCGGGGCGCTATGGGTCGGCTGCCGCTCTACACCTGCACCGACCCGCCCGGATTCTTCCACCGGCTGAAGGCGGCCGGCTTTGCGCTGGTCGGCGCGACGGTAGAAGCGTCGGCGGACCTGTATAGTCTCGCGCTCCGACCGCCGGTCGCACTGGTAGTCGGCAACGAGAGCGCCGGGATTCGGCCCGCGATCCTCGCCGCCTGTACGGACCAGGTCCGCATCCCGATGGCGCCCGGTCAATCGTCCTTGAACGTGGGGGTTGCCGCCGGTGTGCTGCTCTATGAGCTTGTCCGCACTCGGCTGACGGCTGATCGCTGACTGCTACCCGTGCTACACTTGCCGGCGCGTTGCTGATTGGCCCCCACCCCAGCTCTCCCCCGTTGCGACAGGGGAGAGAACACGCCGTCCCCCCGCCGCAGCGGGGGGGCCATAGGGGGGCCTTTTCGGACCCGAAAGGCTTACGCCGGCCTGACTTTCCCGTTTAATCACTTAACCACTAACCACGCTTAACCACGCTCGTCGGCGCCGGGTGCGCGGCACACCGGCCAATGGGAGGACTGGTTCATGCCCACTGCGCTCATCACCGGTATTACGGGACAGGATGGGAGCCACCTCGCCGAGTTCTTGCTGGAGAAGGGCTACCAGGTCTATGGCCTGAAGCGGCGCACGAGTGTCGTCACCGATGCCCGCATCCGGCACCTGCTCGACGACGTGGAGTTGCTGGATGGCGATTTGCTGGATCAGCTCTCGCTGATTAAGGCCATTCGGCAGGCGCGGCCCGACGAAATCTACAATCTGGCCGCGATGTCCTTCGTCCCCACCTCGTTTACGCAGCCGGTGCTCACCGGCGAATACACCGCCCTCGGCGTCACCAAGCTACTCGAAGCCGTGCGTTTGGCCGACTGGCCGATCCGTTTTTATCAGGCCTCGAGCAGCGAGATGTTCGGCAAGGTGCAAGAGGTGCCGCAGACCGAGCGGACGCCGTTCTATCCGCGCAGTCCCTACGGGGCGGCCAAGGTGTACGGTCACTGGATCACGGTGAACTATCGGGAGAGCTACGACCTCTTCGCCTGCTCCGGCATCCTCTTCAACCACGAAGGGCCACGGCGGGGCGGCGAGTTCGTCACCCGCAAGATCACGCAGGCCGTAGCGCGCATCGAGCTTGGCCGCCAGCAGGAGCTACGGCTCGGCAACCTCGATTCGCAGCGCGACTGGGGCTACGCGGGAGACTACGTGCGGGCGATGTGGCTAATGCTCCAGCAGGATACTCCCGACGACTACGTGATCGCCACGGGAGAGACGCATAGCGTGGCCGAGTTCTGCGAGCTGGCCTTTCGGCATGTCGGCATTGACGACTGGCGCCGGTACGTGCAGGTGGACGAGGCGCTGCTCCGACCGGCGGACGTGGACCTCCTCGTGGGCGACCCGTCCAAGGCGCGACGCTGCCTGAATTGGCAGCCCGAGGTGACGTTCGAGGGCTTGGTCAAGCTGATGGTCGAGGCGGACCTGGAGCTAGAGCAGCAGGCGATGGCCTGAGTGCCGCGCCATACCAAACTGGGCAACATCGAGAACCGTCACGCTGCGGTTCATCCTGAGCAACTGGGCCATTGCGGAGCGCAGCGTCCATCAGCCCGTTGTCGCTTCATGCGCCGCCTGGATCATGGCGTGGATGTACCCGTAGCAGTAGGCGAACCCCACCTGCCGCGCCTCCTCCCCGTCTATACCTGGGACATGGTCCGGCATGAGCATGTACGGGTAGCCAACCTCCTTGTAGGTGCGAACGGCCCGCAGCATATCCACGTCGCCCTCATCAGGGAAGACTTCCACGAAGTCCAGGACTCCGCCCTTGATGTTGCGGAAGTGTACGTTGAAGATCTTCTTGCGACTGCCGAAGTAGCGGATCACGTCATAGATCTCCTCACCCGGCCGTTCGAGCATCTCTGAGACGGTACCCTGGCAGAAGTTGAGGCCGTGATAGGGATTCTCGTGCATGGCGACGAGCTTCTTGAGTCCTGCCACCGTGCCCATGACCCGCGCTACACCCCGGTACTCGTAGTCCTTGATGCCGGGGTCCTGCGGATGGCACGCCAGCTGCACCTTGTACTCGCTCGCCACGGGAACGACGCGCGCCAGGAAGTACTCGATCCGCTCCCACATCGTGTCGGCGTCCGCTGCGCCGCCCTCAAACTCCGGTAGGGACTGGTCCAGGTCAGCGTAGTTGAAGGACGACAGCCGTGCGCCGCCGCGGCCGTACCGTGGCCCGGTACGCAGGTGTCCCAGGATGGTGATGTTGTAGAGCAGTGCCCTGAGACCAGCCTCGGACGCCATACGGATGATCTCGCAGAGACCGTCCAGCTCCCGCTCTCGCTCATCGCTGGGGCCCAAGAACACATGCGGCATGCCGTTGTGGAACGCATCTCTTGAGCCGAGGGGGATGTGCATGGACTCCACGGTAACTCCATACTTCGCATACTGCTCCCGAATCGATGCCAGCAGGTCTACCGTCCACTCGGTCCAGTGCTCCTCGGGTGTGACGTCTACGTGCTCCACACCCAACTGCACAAGCTGCCTGATGTCCGTTTCGTGGCGTGCTCGAAACTGCGTTCCCACGTACATACCGCCCTCCCTCTCATGATCGCTCAACTCCACACGGGTCTCCACACGGGTCATGGTAGTGCCCGAGCAGGCACGGGTCGAGCATAGGTTCGGCGCGCCATGGTGTCAACTGGCCCTCTGTGACCCACTTCCTCGGAACCCCTACAATGGACGGGGGTGGTAGCGGCGTCGGGTGCTGTGGAACTCAGGGTGCCGCGGCCAATTCAAACACCGGCGTTTTGCCGACGGTCGTTGCGCTTGCTACACTCCCGGTAGTGACGCCGTGGCGCTAGGAAAGGGAGGTGTTCATGGGTACCGGGTTTGCTGGAGTGCTGATCCGGGCAATCTTGTTTGCGCTGTGGCTGCCGGTCGCAGTGCTGCTCGTATCGTTGCTGCGGTTCGGCGTCGAGGGCATGGTCACGATGGATGCCACGGCGTTCGTGCAGTTGGTAGTCCTCGGGTGGCCGAGCGGTATCCCGCTGACGCTCGCTGTCCTGCTCCTGCATCGCCGCGTCCGGTCGCTGGCGTATGCCTCCGCCGTTGTGTTGGCCCCGTTCTCCGTGCTGGCGTTCATTCTGGGCGGCTTGTTGGGGCACATAGGCGTACTGGTCTACGCGGTGGTCGTGTCGCTGCCGGCATGGGTTGCACTGGGGATTGTTGCTCTACTACAATCAAGGCGCTCCTAGGCGGCCGCCCGCGAGACCGAGTGACGGTGGGCCGGCCAGAGTAGACCACATTAGGGATTAGGAGAGAAGGAGAGACGACCGTGTTGAAACACAGTATCCGTTTGATGCTCATTGCTGCGCTCGCATTCGTCCTACTGGGGTGCGATCTGATGAGCAGCGATGATCACGAAGACGAGGCTCACGCAGACGTAGCCGCGCTGGAAGACCAGTTGGCCAGTAAGGATGCCCAGATCGCGCAGTTGCAAGCGCAGGTTTCCGCGCAGCCGGCGGCGACTACCAGTCGGCTGGAGACCGTGATGGCCCGCGGGCGGCTCGTGTGCGCCAGCCGCACTGACGTCCCCGGCTACGGCTTCCTGGATGCCAGTGGCCGCAACATCGGGTTCGACATTGACCTGTGCCGGGCGGTAGCCGCGGCTATCTTCGGTAGTGGCGATGCCTTGGAGGTCATTCCCATCTCGGCGGCCGAGCGTGGCCCCACCATCCAGTCGGGTGACGTAGACATGCTGGCCCGAACGGTGACGTGGACCACTACGCGCGATTCGCAGTGGGGCAACTACACCGTCGTAACCTTCTACGACGGCCAAGGCTTCATGGTCCGGAAGGACAAGAACATTGACAGTGCCCTGAAGCTGGGTGGCACCTCCGTCTGCGTGACGAGCGGCACGACCACTGAGTTGAACCTGGCGGACTTCTTCCGGCAGAACAACCTGGAGTTGGAAGCCGTCGTCTTCGAGAATACGGCGGCCGTGGTCAGCGCCTACGAGCAGGGTCGCTGCGATGCCTTCACCAACGACAGGTCGCAGTTGGCGGCGCTCAGGAGTGGGCTGCAGAACCCCGATGACCATGTTGTGCTCCCCGAAACGATCTCCGAGGAGCCGCTGACGACGGTCGTGCCGCACGGCGACGACCAGTGGCTGGACTTGGTCAAGACGGTGCTGTACGTCTTGATCAACGCGGAGGCGTTCGGGGTCACGATGGCCAACGTTGATCAGATGATGAGCCACGAGAACATCCAGATCCGGCGCATGCTCGGCACGGAAGGCGAGTTCGGCCAATCCGACTTGGGTCTCAAGAAGACCTTCGCCGTGGACGTGCTCAAGGCCGTCGGCAACTACGGCGAGATCTACGAGCGCTATCTGGGGACGGAGGGCCTGGGCCTGCCGCGGGGCATCAACGAGCTGTGGACCGAGGGCGGGCTGATCTACGCTCCGCCGCTCCGCTAGTCAAGCTGGTGTCATCGGTCAAGCACTAGGGGGAGGCGCTAGATGGCTATCGTAGGGGGAATCCGTCCGTGAGCGACAAGGGGTTCCCCCTACGCCTCTCCTTTGGCACTATTCCTCTCTGGCGCGATGTGCGCGTGCTCCGCGCCCTCACCCAGCTCGTCTCCGCGGTGCTCGTTGTCGGTCTTGTTCTCTTCATTGTCACGCAGGTGGTGGCCGCCGCCAATGAGCGCGGCTTTTCCTTGGGTTTCGACTTCCTGCGGGAGGAGGCCGGCTTTCCGATTGCTGAGTCGGTCATCGAGTATGAGGAGTCCGACACCTTTCTGTATGCCTTGGGTGTCGGGATACTGAATACGCTTAAGGTAGCCATCTTGGGCGTCATCTTGGCTACCATCCTCGGGACCTTCTTGGGCATCTGCGGCGTATCCACCAACTGGCTGGTGAGCCGGATCGCAGTGGTGTACGTCGAAATCTTCCGCAACGTGCCACTGCTGGTCCAACTCTTCTTCTGGTATTTTGGCGTCTTCCAGCTCCTCCCGCAGGTAGCGGAGAGTATCCGATGGCCCGGTCCGTTCATCCTCAATAACCGGGGCATCTACATGGTGTGGGGCAGTCCCACGGATGCTTTTGTCCCGTGGCTGGTGGCAGTGCTGATCGCCGTGGCCGTGGCCGTGGTGGTGGCTGTCGTCTTGTCGCGCGTCGAGTCGCGCGTCGGTAGGTCTACCTATCCGCTATCGGTAGCCGTCGCCATTGTGGTGGTGATCCCGGCCCTGGCTTGGATATTCATGCCGGATAGTCCCTTGGTGCGCGATGCCCCGGAGTTGGGCCGCTTCAACTACGAGGGTGGACTACGGCTGACACCGGAGTTCGCCTCCCTGCTGATCGGGCTGGTCATTTACACGGCCGCATTCATCGCGGAGATCGTCCGGGGCGGTATCAACTCGGTACGGCGCGGGCAAACCGAGGCCTCCAGGGCGCTGGGGTTGACCGCGCTGCAAACGCTCCGGTTCGTGATTCTCCCGCAGGCCTTGCGCGTCATTATTCCGCCACTCATCAGCCAGTATCTCAACCTCACCAAGAATTCGAGCCTCGCCATCGCCATCGGTTACCCGGACCTGTTCAGCGTCGGCAGAATCATGGTCAACCAGGCTGGCCGAGCCGTGCCCATCTTCCTACTACTCATGGTCTCCTACCTGGCCATGAGCCTGACCTATGCCCTGATCGGGAACATCTACAACCGCAGAGTGCGGTTCGAGGAGCGTTAGCGTGAGTACCGCGACGGCCGTCCTCGGCCCGCCGAGGACCAGCGTAGGCGTGCTCGGCTGGGTGCGAGGCAACCTCCTGAGCACGTGGTACAACGTGCTGTTCACGGTGCTGGCGCTCGTCGTGATGCTTGTGCTGGTATGGGTGAGTGTCCCTTGGCTCTTCGTGGATGCCGACTGGACGGTCATCACCGAGAACCTGAAGCTCTTTTTCGTGGGCCAATATCCCCCGGAGCAAGTGTGGCGCGTCAGCCTGGGCGTCGTGTGGCTGGCGTTCCTGTTCGGGGTCACCTGGGGTACCGGGGCCAGCGGCGTGATGAGCATTTTTGCTCGCGTCATCGCCATTGGGTTCGGCCTCGCGGCGCTGGTGCCCCTGCCGTTGGACGTCGTGTCCATCACGGCCCGCATTTGGCTCCTGGCCGTTCCGATGGCAGTTGTCGTCGGATTTTTCTTGTTTCAGGATGAGTCTATCTGGTCGGAGCTACGGGACTTTTCCCGCCCGGTGGCGGTCGTCGCCAGATTTTCCCTGTTTCGGGGACGCTCGCCGCAGATACGCTGGCTCGTGGTGGCCTGGGTGCTGTCTTTCTTCGCTATCCTCGTGTTGCTGCGCGGGTTCGAGGGCCTCAGTTGGCTGCCGCTCGTCGGGACGAACGCCTGGGGCGGGTTGCTGCTGACGTTCCTCTTGGCCGTCTTGGGGATCGTCGCCTCTTTCCCGTTGGGTGTGCTGCTGGCCCTGGGTCGCCGCAGCAACCTCCCGGTGGTGAGCGTCCTCTGCACCATGTTCATCGAAGGGGTGCGCGGCGTGCCCTTAGTGACGCTCCTGTTCATGACCCAAGTAATCCTGCCGCTGTTTCTGCCGGAGAACCTGCCCATTGACCGCATCACGCGGGCTTTCCTGGCCATCACGCTGTTCAGCGCTGCGTACATGGCCGAGAACGTGCGCGCCGGGCTACAGTCGGTGCCGACGGGGCAGATCGAAGCCGCCAAGGCGCTGGGGATGAGCGGCTTCGGCACGATGCTCTTCATTGTGCTGCCGCAGGCCCTGCGGGCGGTGATCCCCGCCATCGTCGGGCAGTTCATCGGCCTCTTCAAGGACACCAGCCTGGTCGTCATCGTCGGCCTGCTGGACATCGTCGGTATCGGCCGGGCCGTCGTGCAGGCCAACCCGGAGTGGATTGATGCTCAGCGCGAGGTGTACGTGTTCCTAGGGGTGGTGTTCTGGGTGTTCACCTATGCCATGTCATACGCGAGTCGCCGGCTGGAAACTACGCTGGGTGTGGGCGTCCGCTAAAGCAAGAGGGTCACCATGCAAGAACAAGAAGACATGATTATCTGCCGCGACGTTCACAAGTGGTTCGGGTCGTACCATGCCCTCCGGGGCGTGTCCCTCAATGTGAAGAAGGGCGAGGTTGTCGTCATTTTCGGCCCTTCGGGGTCGGGCAAGTCCACGTTCATCCGCACGATCAATCGGCTGGAGGAGCACCAGCGCGGCGAGATCATCGTAGACGGGATTACGTTGAGTCACGACATCCGCAACATTGAGGCGATTCGCAGCGAAGTCGGGATGGTCTTCCAATCCTTCAACCTCTTCCCTCACCTGACCGTGCTCCAGAACATCACGCTGGCCCCCACGCGGGTCCGGAAGTGGCCGATGGACCGTGCCGAGGAAGTAGCGATGAGCCTACTGGAGCGGGTAGGCATCCCGGAGCAGGCACCCAAGTATCCGGCCGAGCTTTCCGGCGGTCAGCAGCAGCGCGTTGCCATCGCGCGTGCCCTGGCGATGCAGCCCAAGGTCATGCTGTTCGACGAGCCGACCTCGGCCCTGGACCCGGAGATGATTAAGGAAGTGCTCGACGCCATGCGCGAGCTGGCCGCCTCCGGCATGACGATGGTCGTCGTTAGCCACGAGATGGGGTTCGCCTCGGAGGTGTCCGACCGTATGGTCATGTTCGACGAGGGCAACATCGTCGAGGCCGGCTCTCCGGATCAGATACTGCATCACGCCGAGCAGGAGCGGACCAAGACCTTCCTCTCCCAGATCATCTGACGGTTTGCGACTCTTGCTCTGGTCCTCCCTCCCCACGCCCGGCCGGCCGTTAGCACTCGCTGGCGGCGAGTGCTAAGAGGTGCTACAATGGGCGTGTGTCAACGAGCCGCAGTAGAGAGCGGCGTTGCGCGTAGGCGGTGGTGGCGTTCGTACACGCCACGCCGGGGATAGACCCTAGTAGGACTAATCGAAGGAGGCAGAGCAGCTATGGCAGTGACGCTACGTCCGCTTGGCGACAAGGTGATCGTCCGCCCGGAGTCTGGTGAGGAGACCACCAAGAGCGGGATTGTGCTTCCCGATACCGCAAAAGAGAAGCCCCAGGAAGGTGTCATCATTGCGGTTGGGACTGGGCGAGTGCTCGACAACGGGGAGCGTGTCGCCCTCGAAGTGGAGGAAGGTCAGAATATCCTTTACGCCAAGTATGCCGGTACCGAGGTGAAGCACGAGGGCGAGGACCTGCTCATCCTCAGCGAGCGCGACATTCTGGCTATCTTGGCCGGCTAACCGGCACACCGAACCCTGGTTCCGGCCCCACTCCCACCAAGGGCAAGCCCCCAGCCGACGGCGGCAAGCGCCGTCGCGTAGTGGGTGGCAACAGCCCTGCAACACGTCAGTTCACAAGGCGCCTGCCCAGTCTTACTGGGTGGGCGTTTGCGTTGGTGCGGCCAGTGGCCTCTGTAGAGACAACCCTTGTGATTGCCCACGCCACCCCCGGAGACAGGACACCCCCAAGGGCTGCCCCTATGGGTGGCGGCCGCGAGCCGGACGGCGCCGAGCGTTAGCCGTAGTCACCGCGGACCAGTGCATTGAGCAGGTCCGTGAGTACCGCCGCCGGTACCGGCCCGACCAGCTTACGCACAATCTGACCTTGCCGATTAATCAGAAACTTCTCCGGGACCCCCATCAGGCCGTAGTCAATGGAGATTCTGCCGTCGGCATCGCGGCCGTTAGGATAGGTAATAGCGAATTCGTCCAGGAAAGCCCGCGCTGCGGCCTCACGATCCTGCACGCCGACGCCGATGAAGAGCAGGTCGGTCGCGCGATACGACTGCCACACCTGCTCCAAGGTCGCGGCCTCTTCGCGGCAGGGCACGCACCATGAGGCCCAGAAGTCCACCAGCACCGGGCGGCCGCGCAGGTCGGCCAGCCGGAGCGACGTGCCGTCGAACAGCGGCAACGTGAAGTCCGGGGCCGGCCGCGCCGTGACCGGAATGTTCCGTAGCGCCGACTGTACGGCGAAGGTCGTCGCCTCGCGGTCACTGGCTCGGATCATCGCGTAGCCGAGCAGGGCCAGCAGCAGGACGACGCCCCCGACCGTGAGCCAAAACGCCAGCGACGCCCGCGGCGTGAGCGCGGCCGGTGGCTGCGCGGAGCCGGCTGCGCCATTGGTTGGGGGTGGTGAGGGAGGCGCGGCGGCAGACACTATGTTGGTGTCTCCTCGGCGGTGGTGGCTGCCCCTTGGCGCGTAGCGATTTCCGCTTCGAGGCTTGCCAGCTCGGCGGCGACGTCACGCTGCCGCTGGGCCAGCCAGAGCAGATAGACCCCTAGCCCCACCACGACCACTGCATAGCCAGCAAACACGAACGCCACCGGTCACTCCTCAAGCGCGAACTCGAACACTAACCAGGATAACACGACGTAGATGAGATCGAAGGCGATCAGCAGGTGCAGCCAGGGAGCATCGCCAGCGCCGCCCCACGCCATACGCCCCTGGAGCGCCGCCGCCGTGCTGTGGACGGCCGCCAGGAGCGCCGGGACGGTGATTGGGAAGAGCAGCACCGGCAGCAGCACTTCGCGGGCGCGGGTCTGGGCGGCCAGCGCACTCAGCAGCGTCCCCACCGCCGCCAGCCCCAGCGTGCCCAGGACCAATGACAGGAGGAGGGCCAGCGGGGCGAACGCGACCGTGAAGAAGACCGTGGTGAGCGCAAGCGTCAGGACAACCAGGACGGTGGTTAGCGCCAGATTGCCGAATAGCTTCGCAGCATACAGGGCCGAGCGATCCAGCGGGGCGGCGAGGAGCGCATCGAGATTGCCCCGCTCGTGCTCCTGGGCAAAGGTGCGCCCAAAGCCCACCGTGGCGCCATAGGTGATTGTGACCCAGATCAAGCCGGGGACCAAGCGCGCGACATCCGTGCCTGGCGCATCGAGGGCAAAGCTGAAGATCAGCAGGCAGACAATGGCGTACATTGCCGCCGTCGCCACGTTGTCGCGCCGTCGTCCTTCGATACGCAAGTCTTTGCCGATGATTGCGGTCAGCACCCCCCAACTCGTCGGCCGCGGAGCAGCGGTCCCACCCTCACCCGCCTCCGGCGGAATCTCCCCTTCCCACTCTCCACAAGGGGCAGGTGGGAGAGGCGTGTGTTCCCTCCCCTGTGCCTCAGCACGGGGGAGGGCTAGGGTGGGGGCCACAGTTGAGGGAGGGCCTCTCCCCTCCCCCGCCTCACCGGCATAGAGTACACGCAGACTCGCCGCCGTGAGCGTCTCCGTGGCCGTGTCTAGCACGCACCGCCCCTCCACCAGCACGATGAGGCGCTGGCAGAAACGCAGCGCCAGGTCCAGATCGTGGGTAGCCAGTACGATAGTTGGGTGCCAACCGTCCTCCGCTTTTGCGTGCCGTGCATCGAGGCCGAGCAGTGCCGGCAAGCCGGCGATAGCCAGCGGATCGAGCGATGCATCCGGCTCGTCGAGCAACAGCAAGCGGGGCCGGGGCAGCGTCGCGCGGGCCAGTGCCAGGCGCTGCTGTTGGCCCCGCGATAGCTGGCTGACCGGCGTTGTCGCTGCCCCGGCCAGCCCTACTCGTTCCACCGCCGCCGCCACGGAGCTTAGGTCTTGAGGCAGCCCGTACAGACGCCGAAAGAAAGTCAGGTTCTCTAGCGGCGTCAACTCGTCGTACAGCCAGGGCTGGTGGCCCACGTAGCCGATCTCGGCACGTATATCCAGGTCCGAGCGGCCGGTAGGCCGGCCGAATAGGGCCAGTGAGCCGTGTGTTGGGCGTAGCTGACGGCCGACCAGGCTGAGTAGAGTGGATTTGCCCGCGCCGTTTGGTCCGACGACGCCGATGCGCTCACCGGCACGGACCGAGAGTGTCAGGGGGCGCAGCGCGACGGTCCGGCCGTACCGTCGCGTGAGACCGTGCGTCTCGATCACCGGCACCCATTTATCCGCCACGCCGCCCTCCCTGACCGGCCAGGCTGTAGGGGCGCAGCACGCTGCGCCCGTCCCCCCGTGCAGCGGGGGGGCCATAAGGGGGCCGTCTTGCTCCCCACTGCCTCATCAAGTCGCTCACCGTTCATTGGCAAGGGCGGAGAGAGGCAGGAAGCCACCTACGACGAGTAGGCTTGCTGGCGGGTTTCGAGGTCAACGAAGCGGGTTTGCTGGCCAAAGAAGCGGAGTTGGATTTCGCCGATGGGACCGTTGCGGTGCTTGGCGACCCGAATGTCGGCCAGGTTTTTCTTGGGCGTGTCCTTGTCGTAGTAGTCTTCACGATAAATGAACATGACCACGTCGGCGTCCTGCTCGATGGAACCGCTCTCGCGCAGGTCGGACAGCATCGGGATGTGCGACGGACGCTGCTCCACGGCGCGCGAAAGCTGCGACATGGCCACGATAGGGATGTTCAGCTCGCGGGCGAGGCCCTTGAGCGAGCGGGTAATCTCGGAGACTTCCTGCACGCGGTTCTCCATATAGCGACCCTGTCCCTGCATCAACTGAAGATAGTCAATCAGGATCAAGCCGATATTGTGCTCGGCCTGCAACCGCCGCGCTTTCGTGCGTAGCTCCATGATCGGGATGCCGGCCGTATCGTCAATGTAGATCGGCACCTCGGAGAGTTGTCCGATGGCCTTGGTGATCTGCTGTAGCTCCGCATCGTCAATGACACCACGGCGCAGGCGGTGCGAGTCGATCTTGGCTTCCGTGCAGATCAACCGCTGCACAAGCTGTTCCTTGGACATCTCCAAGGAGAAGATGGCGACCGGGATGTTGTGCGGCGGCGCCGCGGCGTTCTGGCCGATATTCAGCGCCAGGCTGGTCTTACCCATGGACGGCCGCGCGGCCACGATGACGAGGTCGGACCGCTGGAGGCCGCCGGTCAAGGCATCCAGGTCCCGAAAGCCGGTCGGGACACCCAGCGTCTGCCCACGGTGCTGGGAGAGCGAGTCAATCTGGTCAAAGTATTCTTCCAGGATGTCCTTGAGGGGCAGGAACTCTTGAAAGCGGCGCCGTTGCGTGAGCTGGAAGAGGATCGCTTCCGCCTGGTCCACCGCCGCCTCGGCGTCGGCCGAGCCGTAGGCCAGCGCCGCGATCTGCCCGGAGGCTTGGATCAGGCGCCGCAACATCGCACAGCGTTCGACAATGCGGCCGTAGTACTCGACATGCACCGCGGTCGGCACCAGGGCGGTCAAGGACGACAGATAGGCCGCGCCGCCGACCTCATCCAGTCGCTCACGGCGTTGCAGTTCGTCCGTGAGCGTGACGAGGTCCGCCGGCTCGCGGCGCTCGAAGAGGTCCAGCGCCGCGTTGTAGATGATCCGGTGTTGTTGCCGATAGAAGTCTGCGGGTTGCAGGAAGGAGGCGACGCGCGAGATCGCGTCGCGATCAATCAAAATGCTCCCAAGCACCGACTGCTCCGCCTCGATATTCTGCGGCGGCAGGCGCTCCTCGGTGTCTGCTCTATCGGCAACCGCACTGTCGGCTGCTGCTCCATTAACTGCCATAGCAGAATCATAACGCTTGGCGGCAGAGGAATGGATTGTAGCGGCCGTGAGGTAAGGTGGGTGGTTGTGGTCGGGCCTCACCTACCCCCGCTCCGCCGGGGCCGGGAACAGGTCCCCTCCCCTGGAGCTTGCTCCGGGGGAGGGCGAGGGTGGGGGCCAAAACACTACCTTATCAAGTTGTCAACTTTCATCAGGAAAGGGGCCGGGGGTAGGTCCAACCCCGGCTCACGAGCCTTCCGCGGCCGCCTCAGTCGCAGAAGCCGATTCAGGCTGGGCAGCGTCGGCCTCCGCCGTGGCCGCTGCCTCCGCCGCCGGCTCCTCAGCCGCTTCCGGTTCCGGCTCTTCCTCCGCGTCCGGCACGACCTCGACGCTGACGATACCCGTCTCCCGCGCCGGTAGGCGCAGCGTGACCTGATGGCTGCCCAGGTGGCGCAGCGGCTCGCGGAGCACCACATCGCGGCGGTCAATCCGAATCTGATGCTGCTCGTCGAGCGCAGCGGCGATCTGCGGGGAGGTCACGCTGCCGTGCAAGCGCCCCCCTTCGCCGATTTGCGCCGGAATGGTGACGGTCAGCTCGCGCAGTCGTTGCGCCAGGCTGCGTGCCGCGGCGGCCTCGCGCTCGGCAGCCGCCGCGGCCTCGCCGCGTAGCCGTTGCAGTCGCTTCATCTGATGCCGCGTGCCCGGCACGGCGAGTCCACGGGGCAGGAGGTAGTTGCGGGCGTAGCCCGGTGCGACTTCCTTGACATCGCCCGCTCGCCCTAAATCCGCAACCGGTTCAACCAGGATAACTCTCATCGCTTACGCTCTCGTCTTTCTAGGTAGTAGTGTTCCCCAGCATGGAGGGTTGATGCGCTGTCATTCCCGCGCCCGGAGACCTTTGCAAAATCGTCATTCCCGCGAAAGCGGGAATCCACCGTCCTCGTTACTGGCTTGCGCCGCAATGACGAGCCGCCGCCGGCAGTCGTCGCCGGCTACCTCGGATGCCAACACATCCCCACCTCTAAGGATAGCGGATGCAGCGATCATCCTGCCGGTCGTCCGGCAACGGTGCCGATCTTGGGTTGGTAGCCGTCGTCGCGTAGCGAGCGGCGTGCGGTCAGCCCATCGTCGAGACGCGCTCCGGGCGGACTTTATAGAGCACCCGCGTCCCGGGCGGTCCCACGTAGCGCGCCCGCCCGGTATAGCGCCCGGCCAGCCGGTCAATATGCTCCGTAGCGCCCTCTTCCGTCACCGCGACGACGGTACCACGCACGGCGAGATAGCGATACGGGTTGTCGGGATCGGCAATGCAGAGCGCAACCTGGGGCCGACTCCGCATATTGCGGTCCTTTTGCCGCCCACGTGCCGAATTGACCAGCACGTGGGTTCCGTCGTAGTCCACCCACACCGGCGTCACCTGGGGCGAGCCGCTGGGCATGAGTGTCGCCAGGTAGGCGAAGCTCCGCTTCTCGAAAAGGTCCAAGTATCCTTCCGGCAGCGGGGCCGGCGGTGTTTCCGTGCCCATCAATGTCCTCCTCACGTCCCTACTCTGTGCGCTCTGTGGCCAAGGCAGCCTTGTGCTCACTTGAGATCGAGCCGGTCGAGCACCTCCCGATTGACGACACCGCGCGGACGGTGGCCGGTGAGGACGGCGGCGACTTCAAGCGCCAAGCGCCGGCGGCGCTCGCGGGCCGCCCAATCGCTGGACGAGGCCATGTGCGGGGTAATCACGACGTTGGGCATCGTCCGCAGCGGGCTATCGGGCGCCAGCGGCTCCTGCTCCGTCACGTCCAGCCCGGCAGCCAGCAGCCGTCCCTCCTGGAGCGCCGCGACCAGCGCGGCCTCGTCCACCACCCGGCCGCGCGCGGTGTTGATGAAGATGGCGTGACTCTGGACCAGCGCGAATTCGGGGGCGCCGATCAGGTGATAGGTGTCCGGCAGCAGCGGCACGTGGCACGAGATGAAATCGGCATCTTGCAGCACCTCGACCATCGGCACCGACCGTACTCCGTGGGTGGCGAAGACTGCCGGGTCCACATAGGGGTCGTAGGCGATGATCTCGCGTAGCGCAAAGCCGGCCATGCGCTGTGCCACGCCGCGCGCGACGTTACCGAACCCGAGCAGGCCGAGCGTGTTCCCGGTCAGGCGGTGGATCATCCCCCGCTCACCTCCCCAGCCGCCCGCGCGTATCTGCTCTGCTGCCGGCACGATCCAGCGTACACAGGCGAGGAGCAGCGCCACGGTATGGTTGGCCACCTCGTCCACAAAGACATCGGGGACGTTGGTGACGATAATGCCCTGCTCGGTGGCACAGTTCACATCCTCGAACCGATCCATCCCGATGCCGCCCACGGTGATGATCTTGCAGCGGGTAAGTGCCTGGATGAAGGACGGCGGTACGTGGTGCTTGCCGATGATCGCGTCGGCATCATGGGCCTCTGCGAGCACCGCCGCCTCGTCATCGCTGGCAACGGTGACCAGCCGACAGCCCGCTTGCGCCAGGATTTCGCGCTCGCCGGCGGCGCCAAAGGTGCCGCCCGTGTCCACGACTACCACTTTGGGTTGCCGCCGTCCGTCAGATGTTGCTGCCTCAGGAGTACCGGTCCGCTCTCGTGCCGCCATGTGGGTCTGTTCCCTCCCGCTGAGATGAGCCAGTGTACCGCGTGCAGCGCATCCAGGCGATGGCATTGCGGCCCGGGGTCGCCGCAAGCCGGAGGCCGGCCGGTCGTTTCGCCAAGTCGGTAGTATTCGCCGGGGCAGGATGCGGCCGGGTGGCGCCAACGAATCCTATCCACGTAGGCGTCGCTGCCGGCTCTATGATGCGTCTGAGAGGAGGGAGGTTATGGCCCGCAGTGCTCCACGGCAACTCTACGACCGATTGGCCAATGACTATCATCTCATCTTTGCCGATTGGCACCGTTCCATGGCACGGCAAGCGGCGGCACTCGATGGCCTTATTCGCACCGAGCTAGGGGGCGGACCACACTCCGTCCTGGATTGCACCTGTGGTATCGGTACACAGGCGCTTGGGCTGGCCGACCGGGGCTATCGCGTACATGCCACCGACCTGAGCGCGGCGGCCGTGGCGCGCGCTCGCCGGGAAGCGCAGGCGTTGGGCCTCGCACTCACGTTCGGCGTTGCCGATATCCGCGCATTAGCAAAGCAGGTCCCCGGCGCTTTCGATGTCGTGTTGTCGTGTGACAACTCCTTACCCCACCTCCTGAGTGCAGCAGACGTACACCGGGCCGTTGTCAACATGCGAGCCAAGCTGCTCCCGGACGGACTGCTCCTAGCGAGCATCCGCGACTACGACCTCCTGATCCGAACAAAGCCGCGGGCTCTACTGCCGAACGTCCTCGACGATCCCGCGGGAAGGCGTATCGTCTTCCAGGTGTGGGATTGGGCACCAGATGGACGGACCTACACCTTCCACCTCTTCATCCTGCGCCAAACCGAGAGCGGGTGGCACACGGCGCACTATACGGGCACCTATCGGCCGCTGCTGCGCGCCGAGCTTACCGCTGCACTGGTTGCGGCGGGCTTCGCGGACCTCCGTTGGCGGCTCCCGCCGGATGGGGGCTACGTTCAACCGGTTATCACTGCCCGCAAGCGTTGAGCGAGAGCGCGGGTTGGAATGGCGATGATCTCCTTGCTCGCCGCCCCAGGCCGCGCGAACATTCGTGGCTACCGTTCGAGGAAGGAGCTGGGCGAGCATGGTGTCTCCCGGCACTGCGGCCAGCCGGACGCTGGTAGTGCTCAGGTGGCGAAGATTTGCAGGGCCACGATCAACCCCGCCAGCGCGGTCAGCCCGGCCAGCAACGCGCCGGCCAGCTTCCACGTCAGCGCATTCATCGCGGCGTGAATCTCCGTTCGCAGGTCTGCCAAGTCGGCCTTGGTCGCCAGGTGCGGGAGCAGCGCCTGCACTCCGGTCAGGTCCGCGCGCAGGTCTGCCAGGTCGGCCTTAGTCGCCAGGTGCGGTAGTAGCGCCTGCAACGTGACTAGGTCGGCGTCTCGCATTGCCGGTACTGCGGCATCCATCGTCTCAGTAGCCATGTCAACCTCTTGGGCCGCTCACTCCCGCCGTACAGTGTAGCATGGTGAATGGCTGTACATATCGCTGTACGTTACTACGGATTCCTCGGGATTGCGCCCTACCGTTCGAGGAAAAGCGGGGCGAGCATGGTGTCTACCGGGACGTGATCGTCGGTCAGGATTTCCTGTGGTCCAGTGTTGAGCCACGCCTGCATGGCCGATTGCTTCATCACGCGCGTCGTCGGTGCTTGGCTGGGATCGGGATAAGCGCCGAACCGCTCGAACGCAATCGGCTGCGCCGCGGCCGCCACGACGTAGGTGCCTCGCGTTCGTAGCTGCGCTTCGATGATCCCGTCGCTCTCCCCGAGCACGTAGACGTAGGGGAAGATCTGTTGGAGGGTACGCACGAAGGCTTTGAGAAATCGGCCGTCAATGAGCCTGTCCACGATATTCGTCACGTAAATGCCGTCCTCAGTGAGCAGATCGCGCATTTGCTGCGAGAACTCCAGCGTGGTGAGATGGTACGGCACCGAGAAGTCGTTGAAGGTGTCTCCAAAAATCAGGTGATAGCTGTGTAGGGGCAGGTCGCGCACGGCCATCCGCGCGTCATCGTTGTAGGTGATGACCCGCGTGTCCCAGGGCAGGCCCATGTGCATGTGCGCGACTTGCGTCACTGCCGGGTCTATCTCGATGACCTCAACGGTGACCTCGGGATAGCGTGCCTCCAGCGCCCGCGGCATGGTGTAGCCTCCGCCACCCAAGAAGAGCGTTCGCATACGCGGCTGGCGCTCGGCGACGTACTGCGCCGTTTCGGCGGCGATCTCTACGTACCCGTAGATAATCACCTGCGGATTGGTGATCGAGTTGAAGCTATGCACCAATTGATCGAGCTGGAGCCGCACGACATCCTGGCCGCGGCGCTGGACCTCCGTCACTCGAATGCAGAAGTAGTTGGTCTCCAGCGTGCAGTTGTCGGCGCGTACCGACGGCCGCGCGGCATTGCCGGCCAGGGCGAGCGTGCCCACCAGCAGCACGGCCGCGGGCCAGCGCGAGCGGTGCAACCGTCCGAAGAGCAAGGCCAGGACCAGAAGCACCACGGCGACCATGAAGACGACGGTGCGCGTGCCGAGCTGCGCGACCAGCACAAAGCCCGCCAAGTAGACGCCGACGATGCTCCCCGCTGTTGAGACGGCATACAACTGGCCGACGATGCTGCCCGTGTGCGTGAGGCTGGTGAGCGCCTGTTTGACGACGAGGGGCGTGACCATGCCCAGGATGCAACTAGGCAAGAACAGGAGGGCGGTCGTCATGATGAAGATTCTGGCGAGGAGGTGAAACTCGAAGGTCCGCTCGTGCAGCGTAGTCACCACAGCCAGGGCGGCCAAGCTGGTCAGGCTACTGGCGAGCAGGCAGAGGCCCAGGGTGCTTGGCGCCGGAAAGCGGTCGGCGAGCCGGCCGCCCAAGTAGTTGCCGATACTGATGCCGGCGAGCACGATCCCGATGATGGTGGTCCAGGTGTAGAGGGAGACGCCCAAGTGCGGAGCGAGCAGGCGACCGGCCACGATCTCCAGGATCAGCGTGCAGGCGCTGGCCATGAACACGATGAGATAGAGACTGCCCTTCTGCCACACGACGGACATCGCGGCCTATGTCCTCCCCTCTCGGCAGCCCTCGACCACCACACCCAGTCCACAGTAGCCACGGACCGGCGGCAAGCGGCGGAGCTGCACAGGAGAGTGTATCGCACCGCCCCCGTCATTGCGGCTTACGCTGCTGCAACGGCCCACCGGCCACCGGCGACAGGCCACTGGTACAATGGCGCGGGCCAGGTCATGGGACGGATTATTGCCATCGCCAGTCAGAAAGGCGGCGTGGGCAAGACGACCACCGCCGTCAACTTGGCCGCGGCATGGGCGGAGCGCCAGCGTCGGGTGCTGTTGATAGACCTCGATCCCCAAGCGAACGCGACCGCGAGCCTGGGACTGTCGCTCGACGGGCGGTCCACGTATGATGTGCTGCTGGGGACGGTGTCGCTGCGCGAGGCCGCCGTCCCAGTGGGATCGGCCGGGCGCCAAGCCGGCGAGGGCGCCTCCTTCGATCTCGTGCCGTCGAGCATGGACCTGGCCGGCGCCACCATCGAGCTAGTGGAGTTGACCGACCGGGATCGGCGGCTGGCCAGTCACCTCGCCGCCGTCCACACCGCCTACGACTACGCGCTGATTGACTGTCCGCCGGCGCTCGGCTTGCTGACGATCAACGCGCTGGCCGCCGCCGATACCTTGCTCGTACCGGTACAGTGCGAATACCTGGCGTTGGAAGGGCTGACCGACGTGCTGCGGACGCTGCGTAGCGTCCACGAGCGCTTGAATCCGGCGTTGCGTGCCGTCCATCTGGTGTTGACGATGTACGACCTGCGGACCAACCTCTCGCGGCAGGTCAGCGCCGAGGTGCAGCGGCATTTCCCCAGGGAGTTGCTGAAAACGGTGATTCCGCGCACGGTGCGGCTGGGCGAGGCGCCGAGCTACGGCCAGTCGGTGCTGGCGTATGACCCGACCGGACGCGCCGCCGCGGCGTACCGAGCACTCGGAGCCGAGCTAGAGGAGGTACTCACACATGCCGCGACCTAAGGGCGGGCTGGGACGTGGCTTGGAGGCGCTGCTGCCGGCTGTGCCCGAGGAGACGGCTGCCGACGATCCAGCGGTGCAGCTCCTGGACGTAGACGCGATTGATCCCAACCCCCAGCAGCCGCGCCGGACTTTTGACGAGGGGGAGCTGCAAGAGCTGCAAGACTCCATCGCCGAGCACGGCGTCCTGCAGCCCGTGCTCGTCGCCCAGGTGCCCGGCTCGTCGCGGTATCAGCTCATTGCCGGCGAGCGGCGTTGGCAGGCGGCCCGGCGCGCCGGTCTCACCCAGGTCCCGGCCGTCGTGCGGGAGGTGACGAGAGACGAGTACCTGATCCTGGCCCTCGTCGAGAACCTCCAGCGCACCGACCTGAACCCCCTGGAAGCCGGTGCAGCCTTCCGACAGCTCATCCACGACTTTGGGTTGACCCAGGAAGAGGTCGCCCGCCAGACGGGACGCAGCCGCATGGCCGTGTCGAACACGATGCGGCTGCTCAACCTCTCCGATAAGGTCCAGGAACACCTCCGCCGGGGCAAATTGACCGAAGGACACGCGCGGGCGCTGCTCGGTGCGCCGAGTCCGGCCGCCCAGAACGAACTGGCCGAGCAGGTGATTGCCGAGGGGTTGAGCGTGCGCCAAGTCGAAGAGCTGGTCCGGCGCTTGCGCGAAGCGGCGGGCCGCCGGTCGCGTTCGCACCCCGCCCCGTCGAAATCACCGGAGCTGGCCGACCTCGAAGGGCGGCTCGAACAGCTCCTCGGCACGCGCGTCGAGATCGTGCAGCGCCGGGGCGGACGGCAGGGAGGTCGGCTGGTCTTCCACTACTTCTCCGACGAGCAGCTCACTGCCCTCTGCGACCACCTCCTCACCGACGACGCCAACTAACGGCGCAAGCTGTCCACCATGCCGCAGGCCTTGGATGCCTGACGCTTGTTGACCACGTGGCAGGGAAGGGGGAGATAGCGTGCGCTTTAGGATCAAACCAGTTTCATTGAAAGAAGAAAAGACCCTGATTTACACGTGTAAAGCAGGGGGATTGACAAATAGGCTATTTAGTAGTACATTAAAGGAATCACCGGCAACCGCATCTCACCGCAAGATTGCCGGTGTTTTCCGTGTCTACTCTTGAGCTTTACCGCCGCAAGAGCAGCTTACCTTTTAATCATACCATAGTGGCGGCGAAGAGTCAAGTTTGTAGGAGAAAGGGGGCTTGATGCAGTATGTCCTACTCCGCACGCACTCCTGGAAACGGCTCACCGCCCAGGTGCAATCCGCCGCCGGAGCAGTAGCATACCTCGCTGGTCTCATCTGGACCCACGCCCGACTCTCGGGCTGCGCTCTCTTGGGTCAGAGCATCGTGAGCGGGGTCGCAACGCCGCTCGCCGTCTGGGCGATGACCGGCCTCGTTGATGCGCTGGCCGCCGCTGCCAGCCGAGCATCCGACTTCTGGCCGGTCGCTATACCGTGGCTGGCTCTGCTGTTCGCGGTCTTCTTCGCCCGCAGCGCACAGTACGCGCTCGCTGCCTACATCGCGTTATTCGTCCACGAGCGGTTACAGGCCGTGCTGCAGCGTCAGGTCTTCGAGCAGGCCGTCGCACTGCCCCTCGCCAGCTTCGAGCGCCCGGACTACTACCAGAAACTGGAGAATGGGCAGCGTGCGCTCGGTCGTCCCCCCGGCGGGATAGTGGTTGCACTGACGGGCCAAATCAGCGTGCTCATCGGCTTGGTGGGCTTGCTGTTGCTCTTTGCTCAGGCGCACTGGCTGCTCGCCATCGCGCTCGTTGCGACGACGGCCCTACGTGCGGGGGTTGGCGCGTGGCAATCTAGGCGTTGGATCGAGGTCAATTACCGCGCCTCCCCGGAGCGGCGCGAGATGGGCTATTGGGCAGCGCAGCTATCCAGCCGCGCAGCGGCACCGGAAATACGCCTGTTCGGTGTAGCACCCGTGCTCCTCGCACGCTGGCGACGTGCCTTCGAGCGCTTTCTCAGCGTAGCCACGGCGGCGCGGCGGCGAGCAGCCCGCGCAAATCTGGCAACCAGCGCACTCCAGGAAGCGGTCGGTTGGGTGGTCATCCTGGCGCTCTTGCTCTTCGCCCTCCAGGGCACCGTGAGCATTGGCAGCCTGGTGGCGCTGCTGTATGGGTTGAGCCGGTTTCGCAGCCTGACGGACTCCTTGTCGTGGGGAGCCTACGGACTGGTAGAGCAGGTGTCGCGCTTGGCGCACCTGCGGGAGTTCCTCGCATTGGAACCGGAGCCGCAGTTACGGCACGCCAGAGCGAACGGAGTGCCATCGTTGCGCGAGGGGGTGCGGTTCCATAACGTCAGCTTCACCTATCCGGGCGCGGACCGACCGGCGCTGGCCAACGTCACCCTAACGCTGCGGCCCCAGGAGCGGGTGGCGCTGGTGGGTGAGAACGGCGCTGGAAAGACGACGCTTGTGCGCTTGCTGCTCGGCCTCTACCGCCCGGACGCCGGTCGCATCACCGTTGACGGGACCGACTTGACTGACCTCGACCCGGCACAGTGGCGTCGCCGCGCGACCGCGATCTTCCAAGACTTCATGCGCTATCCGACGAGCGTGGCCGAGAACATCGGCTACGCCGACGTGGCGCTGCTCGATAACGACGCGGACCTGTCAACGGCGGTGCATCCGCGGATCGTGGCCGCGGCCGAACAGAGCGGCGCAGCGACGTTCGTTGCAGACCTCCCCACCGGCTACGCCACGCCGCTGGGGAAGGAGTTCGAGGCCGGCGTCGAGCTGTCGGCCGGGCAGTGGCAGCGGCTCGCCATCGCCCGTGCCTACCTGCGCGACGCTCAGATCGTAGTGCTCGATGAGCCGACGGCGGCGCTCGATCCGCGCGCCGAGGTCGCCGTCTATCGGCAGTTCCGCGCGGCCGCGGCCGGTCGGTGCGCGGTGTTCATCTCCCACCGGCTCGGCTCGGCGCGACTAGCCGACCGCATCATCGTGCTGCGGGCGGGACGGGTCGTCGAGGCGGGCAGTCACGAGGCATTGCTGGCGCGTGGCGGTGAGTACGCGCGGATGTACCGTCTTCAGGCGAGCTGGTATGGCGCTGACGCCGCCGGGGAGGCGCAAGCATGGTAGCGCAACGGCACAGTCAACTACTGGTGACCGGCCGGCTGAACCGGGGTCAACTGCGGTATGTGCTCCCGCTGCTGTGGTTGCTCTGGTCCGTCAACCCGACCGTCACGGTGCTGCTCGCTGTGTTGACTGTCGGCCTCGGCCTCTTTGCGGTGGCGCAGGTCCACCTACTGCGTCAACTGGTTTCCACGGCGCAGGCGGTGGTAGAGGGCAATGCGCCGCTGCTTGCCGGCCTGTTCTGGGGTGGTGCCTTCGCCGGACTGGGGCTACTCCAAGCCGCCGGCGATGCGCTCCAGCGCACGGTCAAGGACCGCCAGCAGGAGGTGCTGCGGGGCGTCGTCGAGGAGCGCTGCTTCCGGCAAGTGCAGGCGATGCCACTGGAGCAGCTGGAGCGGTCCGCACACTACGACCGGCTGTACCGCGCACGCTACGGCATGGAACGACGCTTTATCCACACCATGTCCTTCCTCTGGAACATCCTCCAGCTCTGCGTCGTGCTGGTCTCGCTCCTGCTGTACCTGGGGCAGTTTCATTGGGGGCTGCCGCTGCTCTTGACCCTTGGTGCCACGCCCGGCGTGCTGGCGAACGAGCGCCGTGTCCGGGCACGGAACTATCTCTTTCGCCAGCACACCCACGATGAACGGCGCTTTGCGGTGTTCGGCAACCTGCTTACCGGCCGCGCGGCCGCTGCCGAGATCAGGTTGTTCGGCTTCGGTTCCTGGCTGATTGACCAGGCGGATCGTTTGTGGCACCGCTTGCGTGGTGAGCGTATGGCCCTGACGACCCGCGAAGCTCGGGAGACGGTCGTCACCGAGGGTCTGAACGCCATGACCTACGTCGCAGCCCTGTCCTTCAGCGTCTGGCTGCTGGCCACGGGACGGGCCGATCTTGGCGCGCTCGCCGCCCTCTTTGTGGCTATCGAGAGCTTCCAGCACAGCTACTCCACGTTGGTACATACCGCCTCGATCGTCTTCTGGGACCTGCGCTACATCCAGGACTTCTTCGAGTTTCTCGAGGGGCCACGTCTCGATCTGGAAGCGGGACGGCGGACGTCAGGACCTCTGCACGAAGGCATTGTGTTCGAGAACGTCTCCTTTACCTACCCCGGCAGTGAGCAACCGGCCGTCGCCGGCATCAACCTGACGATCCGGCCCGGTGAGCGCCTCGCGCTCGTCGGTGAGAACGGCGCGGGGAAGACCACCCTCGTCAAGCTCCTCATGGGTCTGTACCGGCCCACCGCTGGCCGGATCGTTGTAGATGGTGTTGACCTCCGCGACATGGCCGCGGCCGATTGGCACCGCCGCTTTGGGGCCGTGTTCCAAGACTTTCTGCGCTACCAGACCACCGTCCGCGACAACATTACGCTCGGCTGGAGCGCTGGCGACCAGCGCGAGGCGGCCTTGGCCGCGGCAGTCGCCCGCAGTGGCACCGATGAGGTGGCGGAGACGCTGCCGGATGGCCTGGGTACGCTGCTGGGGAAGGAGTTCCACGAGGGGGCCGAGCTGTCGGTGGGACAGTGGCAGAAGCTGGCGATTGCCCGCGCGTACTTTCGCCCGGCGGACATCCTGATCCTCGATGAGCCGGCCTCGGCGCTCGATGCCAAGTCGGAAGCAGCCGTCTACGAGCACTTCACCGCGATGGCAGCCGAGCGGATGGTGGTGCTGATCTCGCACCGGCTGGGGTCGTGCCGGATCGCCGACCGCATCCTGGTGCTGCATGAGGGCCGGCTGCTGGAGGAAGGCAGCCACACCGAATTGATGGCAGCCGGGGGCACCTACGCCGACCTCTACCGGCTCCAGGCCGCTTGGTACCGGTAGTCGGCAGTGTCCCTACCGGTCTCGGTGTTGTGACCGGCTCACTCCGGCCGTTGCTTCCTAGTGCCCGCCGCTGCGGCTGAGGTCTACGTTGGGGAGCTGAGCGAGGTCGTTGAGCATGTGCGCGCGAATCTCCTGCACGCGCTCCGGCGTCTGGGCTTCGAAACGGGTGGTCAGCGCCGGCTCGGTGTTCGAGGCGCGCACCAGCCCCCAGCCGCCGTCAAAGGTCACGCGGATGCCGTCGAGGGCCACGAGCGGGTAGCGTCCCTCGTAGTGCGCGCGCAGCCGCTCGATCACCCCGAACTTGGCATCATCAGCACAGAAGTAGCGCTCCTCGGCCGTGCTGTGGTAGCGCGGTAGCCGGCCCACGAGGGCAGATAGCGGCTCGGGTTGGGCGGCGAGCGTGGCAAGCAACTGGCTGGCGGCGAACGAGCCGTCGTCGAAGTCAATGACCGGATCGTTGAAGAAGAGATGCCCGCTGTACTCGCCAGCAAGGGCCGCGCCCTGCTCACGCCGCTTGGCCATGATGTTGGGGTATCCGGTGCGCCACATGATCGGTGTGCCGCCGAGCCGCTCAATCTCCTCGATGAGCGCCAGCGAGCACTTCACGTCGAAGACGATCCGCTGCGGGCCATCGGTGAGGACGCCACGGGCGAGGATCATCAGGTATTGATCGGGCCAGAGGATACGCCCCTGGTTGTCCACCACCCCGAGCCGGTCCCCGTCGCCGTCGAGTGCCACGCCCACGTCCGCGCCTACCTCGACCACCTTCTGCTGTAGGTCGGCGAGGTTTTCCGGCTTGAGCGGGTCGGGGACATGATTGGGAAACGAGCCGTCGGGATCGCAGTACAGCGGGACCACCTCGTTGCCTAGCGCCGCCAAGAGCCGCACGCAGGTCGGCCCGGCGACGCCGTTGCCGGCATCTATGACGACCTTAAGGGAGCGCTCCTGGCGCACGCGCGATGTGACGTAGGAGACGTAGTCGTCGAGGATGTCGAGCTTTTCGGATGGCGATGTTCCCCTCGCCCCCCTCTCCATGCTCTCTGTATGCTCCGCTGCCAAGACGCGCAGGTCCTGAAGCTCGCTGCTCGCCAACGGGACACCGGGACCGTCGGCGACCGGGCCACGCTTCCGCACTTTCAGCCCGTTGAACTGCGGCGGATTGTGGCTGGCCGTCACCGCCGCGCCGCCATCGGTGTGGAGCGTATTGACGGCGAAATACAGCACTGGAGTCGGCACTTCGCCAATCCAGGTCACCGCGACGCCCTGCGCCGCTAACCCCTCCGAGAGCGCCCGCGCATAGCCGGGGGAGGTGAGGCGGGCATCGTGTCCGACTACGGCGGTATGTGGGCCGGTTTGCGCCGTTGGCCGGTCGAGGCCGACGAGAAAGCGACCGAACCCCGTGCCCAAGGCGGTTAGGACGGGCGGCGAGAGGTCGTCGTCCACCAGCCCGCGAATGTCGTACTCGCGGAAGATCAGCGGGTTGATGGTGGACTGTTGGGTACTACTGCTTACGCTCATCGTTCCTCCTGCGCCCTTCGCCTGCCCGATGGAGATAGTTAACTGTGGGCAGGACGGCGCTCACGTGCGTCACCACCGACACCTCAAAGAGCGGCCCGTAGCCGCGAGACTCTGGCTGGCTGGTTGGGCATCGGCAGCAGCGGTTTGATGTACTACGCTAGTGCAGAGTAGGTCAACGCCATTATAGCGGTGAGGAGGGACTGGCTCGTGGCAAACATGGAGCGTGGAGAGCCGAATCCGCTGCAAGGGCTGGATGCCGCTGTCGAGCAGGCACTGCGGGACTGGCAGATGCCGGGCCTGGCGCTCGCTATCGTCAAGGACGACGCGGTGGTGCTCTCGAAGGGCAACGGCGTCCGCGAGCTTGGCCACCCGGCGCCCGTGGACGAACGGACCGTGTTTGCGATTGGCTCGGTCACCAAGGCGTTTACCACGGCAGCCCTGGGAATGCTCGTAGACGAAGGGAAGATCGGCTGGGACGATCCCGTAACCGCGCACCTGCCCGATTTCCAACTCTACGATCCGTATGTCACGCGAGAGATCACGCTGCGCGACCTACTCACCCACCGCAGCGGGCTCCCGCGCGGCGACCTCATCTGGATCGGCTCCGACTTTGATCGTGCCGAAATCTTGCGGCGGGTGCGCTATCTGCCGCCGCGCTGGAGCTTTCGCAGTCACTACGGCTATCAGAACATCCTGTATCTCGTGGCCGGGCAGGTCGTGGCCGCGGTGACGGGCCGGAGCTGGGATGAGTTCGTCCGCGAGCGCATCTTTACGCCGCTCGGCATGACCGATAGCTCGACCTCGGTCACGGCGCTGGCGGATGCCGCCAACGTGGCGACACCGCACGCCGAGATTGACGGGCGGATACGGCCCGTTCCCTACCGCAACATTGACTGCATCGCCCCGGCGGGCGCGATCAACTCCAACGTCGCCGAGATGACGCAGTGGATCAGGATGCTGCTGGCCGACGGTCGGTATGCTGGCAACCGGCTCCTCAGCGCGGACACGATGACCGAGCTATTCACGCCGCAGACTGTCATGGGATTGAAGGCGCCGGAGGTCAGGGCGTATGGTCCGCAGCTACGTGGTCACACGCACTTTGTGGCCTACGGGCTGGGCTGGATGCTCTACGACTACCGCGGCCACAAGATCGCCTCGCACACCGGCGCCATTGACGGCATGAGAGCGGCGCTCGGCCTGGTACCCGAGGAACGGCTCGGTGTAGTGGTACTAACCAACCGGAACTTCGAAAACCTCGCCCCGGCGCTGATGTTCAAGGTGCTGGATGCCTACCTCGGTGTCCCGCCCTGGGACTCGTTGGCAGTATGGCTGAAGGAAGCCAGAGCGGCCGACGAGCGCGCGGAGCGGAAGTGGGCGGCGCGCGAGAAGGAGCGAGCGCGGGACACGACGCCGTCCCTCCCCCTAGAGCAGTACGCCGGCGCCTACGAGGACGCCTACTGCGGGCGCATGACCGTAACCCACGAGGACGGGGCGCTCGTCCTGCGCTACGGACGGGACCACTGCGGCGATCTCACCCACTGGCACTACGATACGTTCCTAGTCACCTGGCGCCAACGCCACCTCGACCGCAGCTTTGCGACCTTTGCCCTAAACAGCACGGGCGCAGTCGAAACCCTGGCCCTGGAAGACACCGGCTGGGGCCAAGACTACCTATTCAACCGGCTTCCTGAGTGAGAGAGGTGATTCCTAACCACAAGCAGACGAGCGTCTACAAGCAGGTTTGGCTCGGACTACGACGATCATGGCCGAGATATTCCTATTGATCTCCACCGGTAACCGGCAGATTGACGATATTCTGCGGGGAGTTATCGGTGTCTTTGAGGCCGCTTTCCCGGGACGCACGCGGGCCTACTATCTCGTCGGAAGCTATGCGGACGGCACCGCTCTGGCTGAGAGTGACATAGATTTCGGCGTGCTGTTCAAGGGACGGATGGAGGAAGATGAGGCGCGGAAGGCCTGGCAGCTATCGCAATCTTGCGCGCTAATAAGTCCGGTGTGCCTGGATTTCATGGCGGCCGGCGAGAACGACTTCCTTCATTCCGACGATGCCACTCTCAGACTAGCGAGCCAACTCATCTATGGGGAGGACATACGCGATACGATCCAGCTTCCCTCACTTGAGGCGTACATCCGCCACTGCACGTCTGGAGCCTTCACTATTGCCAGCGCACGGCTAAGAGAGCGCGATGTAATCGTCTACCCGCTCGATTACCCCGATCCCTCCGGTGAGTTCTTTGGCTATGCACACGAGCCGGCCGCGGATGGCTCCTTTGGCGCAGACATCGGTCCGCTGAAGTGGCTTGTCGCCGTCGTTGGTCGGGTTGCCCAATCCATCCTGGCGCTCCGGGAAGGCCAATACGTCGCAACCAGAGATGCCTGTCTGCGGGTCTATCGGGAGTGCATTAACGATCAGTGGACTGATTTCATAGCAGACATCTACGCGCTGTGCCGGGCGCGGTGGCGCTATGGTATTCCGGGTACCACGGCGGAGCGACAAACGCTCAGAGACCTATGCGGGCATACCCTGGCCTTTGAGAATCGATTCCTCGACCTCTACCGAAGCTATCTGCTCCAAGAGTTGCGGCACGGCGATGAAGAACCAGCCCGGGTCTCGCCTTCAGCGTTCTACTACCAAACCGGTCTTACTGGCGAGCAGTTCCGGGATCGCATCGCACGGGCGACTGTGACGACAAAGGATAAGGATGGCCTAGACATGCGCCTGGTGCGGAACTTCCGAGCAATCTATGCTGCCCATGTTCTTCAGAAGGTCATCTATCCCGATGAGGAGACTGTCGCCGCCTTGCGAGCCGCCGAGAGAAGCGACGACGCGGAGCTGTGCTACGCTGCACGGGAGGCGCGCACGAGCACCGAGGCGGCACGTGCGAAATCCTTGTAGCTCCGCAGGGGTGTCAGCGGCAGAGCAGGCATATACCACGCCTGATCGCCCTCATTGGGTCGCGTCGAGGCGGCGCAACGTGCCGGGCCACTCCAGAATGCGGCGGTCGGCAGTTACCAGTTGATGGCCGCCCACCAACGCGGTGGCGACGATGAGCCGGTCGGCGGGGTCGGCGTGGAAGTCGGCAAGCACGTTGGCCCGTATGCCAATCTCGCCGTCAACGGAGATTTCAACGAGGCCCTCTTGCAGGAGAGTCCGACGCCATGCAGCGATGTCGCGCAGCAGCGTAAGCCGGCGCTTCTCGTGCAGTAGTGCGATTTCCCAGAACGAGATTGCCGATATGGCCGGCTCACCCGCGGCCCAGGCATGATCTATGACCTGCCGGGTCTGCCTACCGAGCCTGCGGTCGTCGAACAGCAGCCAGATCAAAACCTGCGTATCGAGCAGGGTCATGGATTCAATACTCGGTCCGGATTAACCTCCGCTTCCCATTCCACGTCGAGAGGCTGGCCGATGTCGCCGTGAATCAGGATGATGTCCCGGTCCCGGCCGAAGGGCGCTCCCCGCTGCTCGCGGTACGGCACCAGCCGCGAGACAGGATGGCCATTCTTGGTGATGACGAGTTCCTCGCCGCTCTCTGCCATCTCGTCCATAAGCTCCAGACACTTGCTCTTGAACTCGGCGGCGTTGATTGTTCTGGCACCGGCCACTTGCTTACTTTCTGTTGCCATGATCTGCTCCTTGCGCGGCTTAGAGTTCTATGCCCCCCATTATGACATGGTGATGACCATAGGCACACACCTCTAGCAGACGTAGCTCCTACTCCACTAACAGCATGTCCAGGAGTCAGCCGGCGAGCACCTGACGCATGTCGTGCAGCGGCCCGCGCCTGATCGCGCTCATTGGGTCGCGTCGAGGCGGCGCAACAGGCCGGGCCACTCCAGAATGCGGCGGTCGGCAGTTACCAGTTGGTGGTCGCCCACCAACGCGGTGGCGACGATGAGCCGGTCAGCGGGATCGCCGTGCATATTGGGAAGAAGCCCGGCGCGAGCAGCAGTTCTGCCGTCAACGGGGATTTCGACGAGGCCTTGATCCAGCAGGTCTTGACGCCAAGCATCCAGATCAAGACGGAAATCAAGCCGGCCCTTCCGGATAAGCATACCGACTTCCCAGAAGGATATGGCGGAGATCACGGCGTCGCCTGTTTGCAGCGCACGCTCAAACGTGCGGCGAGCTTGCGGCCCTAGCTTACGGTTACCTAGCTCATGCCATAGGAGGACATGCGTGTCGAGGAGAATCAATACAGGTCCTTGTCAGCGTCCTCGGAATCCTCGTACCACTCAGTTGGCATAGGCGAGACGATATCGCCAAGAATGCGGATATTGTCGCGGTTGCGACCGAACACCAGCTTTGGCTCTTCACGGTACGGCACCAGCCGCGAGACCGGGCGGCCGTTCTTGGTGATGACGAGCTCCTCGCCGCTCTCTGCCACCTCGTCCATGAGTTTCAGACACTTGGCCTTGAATTCGGCGGCGTTGATCGTCCGGGCGCTGGTCGCTTGCTTGCTTTCCGTTGCCATGATCCGCTCCTTGCATGGTTAACCAGTATATGACCACCTGCACAGCATTACCTAGCGTCAGCTCACCATGGCTGCCGGCGTCAGTTCCACCTCTACCTCAACCGTCCCAACCACCGTCTCCTCTTGGTGAAAGGGTTCGCCGTCTGCGGCTAGGGATTCGCTGTTGTAGGCCATCGCCTCCTCAGTTGATAGCTGCGGTTCGGGAATCGGGTCGCCGTAGTCGCGGAGCATTTCGAGGTGATAGGTGAGGGCTTCCCGCATCAACTCCTTCACTTCTGCTCGTGTATCTCCAGCAGCTATGCAGCCCGGCACATCGGGTGCATACGCCGAGTAGTTGTTGGGTGTGTGCTCATAGACCACAGCGTATGTCAGTTTCATCGGGTTTCCTTCCGGAGGCCTGTCTCCGACAGACTCCCCCTCTCCATCCACATGGAGAGGGGGCCGGGGGTGAGGACACCCCATCTAACAGTCGGAGCGGCCGTTACGCCGGTGGATTGCCGAAGATGGCGACCGGGCCTTCGGGGATGACGTTGACGATGGGCGTGTGCCGGCCGTTTCGGCGCCGGGCTACGGCCTCCCGAACGGCCTCGACCGCCACGGCCGGCTCGGCAAAGACGGGCGCTCCCGGCAGGCGCAGGCCGGCCTCCATTTGGGTGACGCCAGGCGAATAGACGACGACCTCCCGGTCGCCCAGCTCCGATGCGCGAGGGCCGGTGCCCGGCTCGCCGAGAGGCAAGCCCCGTCGTCGTCGCTCGCCGAGGTAGTGGACACCGAAGCCGAGCGTGGCCGCGGCAGCGAATAGGACCACGCCGTCGGGACGCGCAGTAGTGGGAGCGCCGTACTCACCGAGTGCCTTGCCCGCTTGCAGGAACTCGGAGTCCTGCGGATGGCCGCTGACGATGGTGAGGTCGGCGTCCGGCGCCGCCGGCACCATGTAGAGGTCGCGCGCCAGCCGTACCGCCGCGCGATGCGCTGCGACCAGATCGCCGGCAAAGAGACCGGCGACTTTCATGTCCCGGTTGACCACGACGTTGACGCTGAAGTCGTGGTCGGCCAGACGTGCGGCCTCCTCGCAGTCGGCCCGGAAGACGTTGCCCTCGATCTGCACGCGCTCGCCGTCGAACGTGCCGTGGTGGTATGCAATCGTCTCAATGCCGCAGACGCCGGGCAGTACCAGCTTGGCGCCGCCGCCAAAGCCGGCCGAGGCGTGCGGAATGACGCTACTCAAGCTGATCCGCAGGTCGGCGTCGGCGTAGTATTTATTGACTGCGACCTTGGTCCCCCGCGAGGTGGTGCCCACGTCAGTCAGATGCTCGAACGGGTTATGGTTCATGTATTCGTAGCGGGCGACCACCTCCGCGCCCACTTTACGGACGTATTCCGGCCGCGTCATCGGGCGGTGGGTGGCAAAGCCGCCGAGAATCACCGTCCCTTCGGGAGGAATGCCCCCGGCCTGTATTTCCTCCAGCACGTAGGGAATGAAGTCTGCCGTCGGCGTAGGGCGGGTGAGGTCGTCCACGATCAGCACGGCGGTCCGTCGGCCGCGCGCCAGCTCACGCAGCGCTGGCGTGCCGACGGTCTCGCGCAGGGCGGCGCGGATTTGGTCCGCCGTCAATGGTGGGCGGTTGTTGATCGAGGCGCGATGGACCTCCCAATCGGCCGGCAGGTCGAACGTGACGGTTCCCTGGTCAATGGGCACCGTCACCGGAGCCGCTGTTGCGCTCGGTGCCAGGTGCGGAGCGGTTGGCGCTGCTACTGACATGGTCCCTTCCTCCACGATACTGCCTGGTAGCGTTCCGGCACGGGTCTCACGGGTCTATAGTAGCAAGCGTGGCATGAGCGAGAGACTGGACTGGTGGACTCCCCCTCTCTATCGCTTGGTGATGGAGAGGGGGCCGGGGGGTGAGGCTCGTTTTCCCTCCCCCGTCGCAACGAGGGAGTGCTAGGGTGGGGGGCACTACTCTCCGTACCTCACGGCAGTGGGCCGAGCACCGCGACGCGGTTGTGGTCGAGCAGGGGCACCGTGGCGTGGGTCACACGCAAGCGGTCCTCGGCAGCGTCCGTCCCGCTCTCGACGCGAATGCCCAGCCGCGCGCCAGGATGGTAGGTGATGGGTGGATAGCGGAGGCGGATCAGTTCACCGACCGACCACTGGCTCGTGGGATGCCACAGCTGCGTGGGGTTGCCGCTGTCAACTTCGCGCAAGAAGTTGTCGTAGCCCACGACGAACAGCGTCAGCCGATAGTGCCGACTGATGTCGGCCTGCGGACGGACGTACAGCACCGGTCTCACACGGCGGATGCTGTAGCGCACCTCAGGCATCACCTCCATCCGGTAGCCCACGATCTCGAACCGCCCCTCGAAGGACACCGCGACTGGCGTGTACGGCTTGTGCTCGGCGGCGCGAGTGAAGGAGTAGAAGGCCGGCGGCGGCGCGGTCGCCGATTCAGCAGCGGAGGCCGCGCTGCCCGAAGCGCGCCGCTTGAAGAGCAACAGGCCGTCGTCCCCGGCCAGCAGCGCAAACTGCGGGTTTTGCAGCAGGGCGTTCGCTTCGTCGTAGAGCGCGTCAATCGGCAGGGGGTCCGAGGTGCCGGCTACGTCCAGCAGTATGTATTCGGCATCGTCAACTGTCGGGAAGACGTAAATCTTTTCCCGGCCCGAGAGGTGCGGGAACACATTGGATTGCGCCGACACGACCGCGTTCGCCGGAATCTGCTCCCGCAGTGGCGCCAGACGGTCCGCACGAACCTCGCCGCTTGGCCACGCGAAACGTCTGGCCGGTGGCAGGATGCCTTCCTCGCGGCTTTCCACCGCCGCCATCCCTACCCCGACGATGGCGAGCGCGAGCACCACGCCAGCGCGTGGCAACCGCAGCCGGTGCTGCGCCTGTGCTGCCAGCCAGCTCGTACCGTAGATCGCCGCGACGATCAGGGCCGGGATCGCTTCAGCCGAATAGTGTGCCCCACCGCCATGTTGCCAGGTGGAGCTTGACAAGCCGTTGATGGCGAGGGCCGGCGCGGAAACGGCCAGCTGGAGTGGTCCCAGCACGGCGAGGACTCCGCTGCTGGCGAGCAGGTGTTGGAGATAGGTGACGGTCCACCCCGGCACCGGCCAGCCGAGTTGCCCGGCCAGCAGTTCGCCGGGGTAGGCCCGCAAGAGCGCAATGGCCTCGGCGTAGCGCGTGATGAAGAGCGACGCTCTACCGCCGCTGAAATACGGGATGATGACCCCAAACGACAGGGCTACCCAGGCAAACGCCAGGATTGCCACCGTGATACCTAGCAGCCGTTTTCGCAGCACGAATGCAGCGTAGAGGCCCATCAGGCCCACGATCAGCCCGACCTCTTCCTTCGCTAGAGTGCAGATGCTCGCCATGAGCACGAACGCCCAGGTTTGTCCCCGCAGGAGGAAGTACCAGGTAAAGAGCAGCAGGGCGCCGGTCATTGAGACGATATGGAAGTCGGCGAGATTGGCTCCTTGGATCGCCGGGGAGAGTAGGTACATCGCCGCAAACGCCAGCGCGGCGCCACGATGATTGAGCTGGCGGTGCGCGATCCAGTAGGCCGGCAGCGCCCCGAGTGCCAGCACCGCCGTCAGCAGCACGATCAACGTCTCCGGCCCGGCATGAATCAGATACAGCGCCGCCAGCGGTAGGAAGAGCAGTTCGACGTGGTACGCCAAAAGCGAGTCCGGGTCCGCACCTTGCCCGAAGGCGAGCGGGCGGCCCTGCTCGTGACCGACGGCGCCCCGAAAGACCGTAAAGCGGAAGAAGTTCCCGTGCAGATTGTTCCAGGTGATCTGGTCGGCGTAGCCCATGTCGAGGGCTTGGCTTTCCAGGTTCCAGTGCCGATAGAGCGCCAGCCGGCCGGCGGTCAGCGCATAGGCGGCAATGAGTACGAGCAGCAGCAGGCCCGCTGCATACGCCGCGAGCGGGCGGCGGCCGTTGGGTGCGGCGGCACTTGGCGATGGCCTGGCCGGTCCAACGCGCTCATCGGCGCTGTCAGTTGCCGCGCTGGTCGGGGCCGGCACCTTACTGCGCTGTCAGCGAGGCCACGGAGAAGATCACGCGGAAGGGCACGCAGTAGACCACGACCGATTGGTAACGAGCGCCGTCGTCGCCCGCCGGTAACTCATAGCTGAAGGCGCCCTCGGAGGCTTTCAGCGCCCCCAGCCCCAGCGAGTTGTCATAGACCTGGTCGTGGTTGCTCGGTTGCGGATGAGGTGCCAGGAAGACTTCGAGCTGCGGGCCGTTCGTTACCTTGAAGTTCTCGAACCGCACAATGGCCTTGCCGTCCGGTGTGCGGACGATGCTGGCAACGCCCGATCCTCTATGGAAGTCGTCGGCATCCATGAAGTTACCTTGGGACACCACGGTCAGTTGTGCCGGGGCGGCCCCGCCGGGCAGTTCCGTTTCCACCAAGCGCGTGGTGATGAACAGTGGTGAGCCCAACCACCAGGCAACCGCCGCTCCGGCCACGATCACCACGAGCGCCAGCACGGACAAGATCGGATGGGCGCGCCACCAGCGCAGAGACAACGGTGACGTATGGCTCGGCGGTGCTGTCGTCGTCATCGCACAACTCCTGCTTCCGCTCCATCAAGCTGACTGGGGTAGGTACGGGTTATAGCCGTAGGGGCGCAACATGTTGCGCCCGTCCCTCGCCGCATCCACCCTAGCTATTGCTCCATCATAGCACGTTTTGCGGCCATAGCATCGGCCGCGACCGGCGCCACCGCCGCAGTGCCTTCCACCGATGCATCCTTGTCGCTGACTGCGCTTAGGTCGCCAGTATACCGCGTGGCCACGTAGGCTTTGATCGGCGCTTGCTTGCCTTTGACCGTGAACGGCGCCACGGCCTCGGCAGCGATCACCTCCTTGGCGCGCTCGAACGTGGTCTCGCCAATCAATACCTGCCAGGGCTTGGCTACGTCCTTGAGCCGGCTTGCCAGGTTGACCGTATCGCCGAGGTGCGTGAACTCGCGCCGCGCGCCGCCGATACTCCCGGCCACCGCCTCGCCGGTATTCACACCGACGCCTATCGCCAGCGGGCTATCTACTCGCTCGCCCCACTGCTCCCCGAGCTTTCGCTGCACCGCCAGCATTTCCAACGCCGCCGCCACCGCCCGCTGCGGGTGGTCGCCTTGCGGGAACGGTGAGCCGAAGACCGCCATCACCGCATCGCCGATGTACTTGTCTACGATCCCGTCGTACTTGAAGACCACCTCGGCCATCGCATTGAGGTGGGCACTCATCATGGCCGCTACTTCGTCCGCCTCCAGCCGCTCGGCGAGGGCCGTGAAGCCGCGTATATCCGAGAACAGCACCGAAACATCGAGGCGCTCGCTCCGCTGCTCGGCGAAGCTCTCGGGATCGCTCACCAGCTTATCCACCACCCGCGGCGAGAAGTGGGTTTCCAGCGTGGCCCGAATCCGCTGGAGCGCCGCGATAAACGCCTCTTTCTTGATAGCCCCGTACAGCACGCCACCGACGGTCCGCAGCAAGCTCCGATCAATCGCGTCGAACCGGCGCGGCCCCCGCAGATAGACGTTGATCCACGCGAAAGCGTCACCCTGATAGGCGATGGGCACGATCAGGCCGTCCACAAAGCCGGCAGCCGCGGCCAAGTCGGTCAGGAGCTCGTCTCGGACTGCACTCACTTGCACCGGGTCGCCTAGCTCGCGGGCGCGCTGCATCGCCGCCTTTTCCAGTGCAGCGAAGTGGGCGAGGGTGTCCTCCGTGGCACTCAGCGCGACTGGACAGGTTTGGACACCATGAAAGATGTTGTCCGGGTGAATGGCCCCCTCCCGGACGAAGTGGATGCACGCTTGCTGCGTGGCAAACGCCGCCCGAATCTCCGCGAGGATGTGGTCCAGCACGTCTGCCGTGGTCGTCGTTGCCTCGGCATTGGTGGCGGCCTGTGCCGCCGCCAGTAGGCGTTGGATCAGCGCAAGGCGGTCCTCGTCGCCGTCGGCCTGCTTGCCGCCACCGAACAGCCGCTGCCACCAGCCCATCCGGGCAGCCTCCTTGCCTTCCTTGCGGCCCCCGGCCCGTCATTCCCGCGCACGCGGGAATCCACGTCCCCCCGCGCAGCGGGGGGACCATAGGGGGGCCAATACTCCCAACCCGCCTCCGCCGCACCACACCCGGCACTATCCATGCGGCTCTGGCCCGGCCGGGGGTGAGGATTAAGACCCCTATGCCCCCTTCACCTGGATCGAGTGCCGTCCGCTGCCGCCGTCCGGCTGCGGGAGGTTGAACACGTCCGTCTGCACGGCGCCGGTGCCGTCAATCGCCCGGCTCGTAAGCGTGAGGGTTTGCCCGGCTGCAATGTCGAACTCGGCCTGCCATCGCATCCACGTATCCCGGCCAAGCGGCGGGTCGAGAAAGACCGTCGGATGCCAGGTTTGACCGTCGCCGCTGAACTCGACGCCGCTGACGCCGCGGTCGCCCGCATAGGCGATGCCGGCAATACGGTGCCGCCCTGCTGGCAACTGCACACCCTCGGCCGGTATGTCAATGCGCGACATCGTCCGCACGAAACCGGTCTTGCTCCAACCCCGTTGGCCGTACCAGTCCACGTGTTCCTGGCGGTGGCCACGGATCCCGACGACCCACTTGGCATTCTTCATCCCGTACCGCCCCGGCACCAGCAGCCGGGCCGGGTAGCCATGGACGCGGGGCAAAATCTGCCCATTCATCTCATACACCAGCAGGCTACCGGGGTCGAGCGCCAACTCCGGGGGAATGCTGCTCGAATACTCGTCGGCGGACCGCACCTCCAAGCTCACCACCCCCGACTTCAGACCGCCCGCCAGTTGCAGCACATCGCGCAGGCGAGCGCCCCGCCACCGGGCCGTACTGATGAGATCGCAGCCAAAGAAGGCGAGATGGCACTGGGCGGTGAAGTTGCTGATGCACTCCAGCGTCTTGTGTACCTCAACGGATGGCAGACGGCGGAGAATGTTGTAGTCCAACTGGACCGGCTGGTTCACCTCTCCGTCCAGGATCAGCCGCCACGAATTCGCGTCGAGCACTGGGTCGGCCACGGCGTTCTTGGAAACGACGTAGTGCGCCGCGGTGGGTGTCACCAACGACGGGAGCTCGCCCTTGGCGCGTGTCGCTGCGGTCAGCGCCCCGTCCTTGTCGCGGACGAGCTTGCGCGCCTCTTGCGGGGTGGGGAACGGGCCGACGACAGCCGGTGCCGGCGGTGGCGTGGTGGGTGTCGGCGGGACCGGGGTTGGTGGCACGGGTGTCGGCGGCACCGGAGTTGGCGGTACGGGCGTCGGTGGCACGGCGGTGGGGGGCACCGGAGTTGGTGGCACGGCGGTCGCCGCGGCCGGTGGGGCCGTTGGCTCTGCCGCGCTGGCGGTCGTAGCCGTCGGTTCAGGCGCTGTCGTGGCTACGGCAGCCGTTGCTGGCGCTGTCGGCTGCGCTGGCGGACGGGTTGGCGCCGCGGCGACCGCGGCGACCGTCGCGGTGGGGATGCGCGTTGTCGGCGTGGCGGCCAGTGACGCGACCGTCGGCACAGCCGTGGCGGCCGGCGCCGTGGTGGTAGCGGCGGCCGGCGCTTGGGTAGCTGCCGCCGTGGCGGCCGGTACCGGGGTCGCTACCGCCGGCACTGGAGTTGCCGGTGGCAGAGTGGCCTGCACCGCAGCCATGCCGGGATGCTGCGTGGGCGTGGGCGCCGGTGGTGGCGCTGGTGGCGGCGTCGGCTGCGTCAGCTCTGCCGGGAGCTGTGCCAGCGGTAAGTCACTCGTCACCGTTCCCCCGCCGGTCGCGGACTGCCGAATAGCGAGCGCGTAGGCGCCGATCATGCCCACGGCGCTGGCGATCAGCGTGGAGCGGCGGGTCAAGCCGTCCCCGGCAGCGGCGGCGCCACCCAGGACGCTTTCGATGGTCTGTCCGAGGAGCAGCACCGTAGCATAGGCCAGCGCCATGCCGAGATAGACGCCATTAACCAGTGCGGGGTGCTGGAAGAGGTCGGTGGCAAAGAATCCGGCGCCCGTCAGGGGCATGATCCCGGCCATCGCCACTACGAAGAGCGCCAGTGCCAACCCCAGGATGCCGAGGCTGGGCCACCGCCAGCGTAGGGCCAGCAGCCCCAGACCGAACAGCGCGCCGGACATGACGACGATGCCACCATAGAGGGCGAAGACTTTGGCCTGGGGGCCGAAATCCTGAATACCTTGGGCGAACGCATCCAGCGGCACGAAGAGCAGCAGCCACTCCATCAGTCGTTCGGGCAGCGTGCGTACTTGGAACGCAGCGCGTGCCCAAAACATCAGGCCCATTGCCAGCGCCGTCGCTGCCAAGCTCGTGATGCCCGCCCGTATCCAACTCATTCCTCACCTCGTTTTCCGGCGATGCACCTTCAAGCGGAGCTTCGACCTCACCCTTAAGCCGCTATTCCACAGTCTAGCGGGACTCCCGGCTTCCGGCCACCAATGCTTCCGGAAAAATATTTACAGACATCCCCATTGCCGCACATGCCGCGCACGCGAGCATCCCCGTCTCCTCGCCGCAGCGGGGGGCCATAGGGAGGACTATTCCCTCTCTGGGCCTCTTCCCCTTCCGACTGGCCCTTTGCGAATACACCCTAGGCGTCGCCATACGGCGCCCGGTAGTGGAGCAGATCCATGCCCCGGAGCAGCTCGTCAATGCCCTCTTCCAGGGAAATCTCCGTCGTGAAGCCCAACGCCCCGAGCTTTTCGTAGGACACGGCGTAGTCGCGCTGGTCCTCGTCCACGCCGACCGGCCCGTAGGTGAGGAAATACCGGTGGTGGGCCAGGATCAGCCGGGCGATTTCGTCCTTCGTGTGGTTGAGGGTTTCCGAGCCGGCGTTGTAAACCTGACCGCCCATTGCAGCGCAGTGGTCGAGCGCGAACAGAAAGGCGCGGGCCATGTCCCGGACGTGGATGAAAGTGCGCCGGGCGTCCTTGTCGTACACCACGAGGTAGCCGCGGCGCTTGGCCGAATACACAAAGCCGTTGACCAGCAGATCAATCCGCATACTGGGCGACATGCCGAACGCCGTCGCAAAGCGGAAAGCCACGGCGTTGCCGCTCTCGACGATCAGCTGCTCGGCGGCGAGCTTGGTGCTGCCGTACTGCGAGAGCGGCGTCGGCTCCAGCCCCTCGTGGCAGAGGCCGGCGGGAACGGCGCCATAGACGCTGCCCGTCGAGGCGTAGAGCACCAGCTGTCCGGGGTCGCGGGCGGCGAGCAGCGTCCGCGTGCCGCCGACGTTCACGGACTCGGCGTGCCGGGGATCGGCGTTGCACTCGCCAAAGCCGACGATAGCCGCCAAGTGCAGGAGCACGTCTTGACCGCGCACGGCCTCGGCGACCACGCGCTCGTCCCGCACGTCGCCGGCCAGGAAGCGGAAGCGGGGCTGCGGCACGTAGCCCAACAGCCCTTGGCCGCCGTCATCGAGGCGGTCGAGCACGGTAACGGTGTGCCCGGCATCGAGAAACGTGCCCGTCACCACGGCCCCGACGTACCCGGCGCCGCCGGTAATCAATACATTCGCCACGACCCCGCGCCTCCCTCGGACTTCCTATATTATCATTGGCGCAGTGATTACCCAGCGACCGACTCGCGTCGGGTTTATCGGGATCAACCGGCGCGCGCAGCGGCTACTCCTGCCCGGCCTCATGGCCTCCCCGCGCGCTGAGATCGCGGCGGTGTGCAGCCGTGATCCGGCCAAGGCAGCGCAGAGCGCCGCGGCGCTCGGTCCGTCCGTCCGTCCGTTCGCCTCGGTCGCAGCGATGGTGGATAGTGGCGTCGTTGACGCGGTCTACGTCAACACACCGGCCGAGACGCACTACGACTGCTGCTTGGCGGCCATTCGCGCCGGGTGCGCGGTGATCTGCGAAAAGCCGCTGGCTACGAGTACCGCCGCGGCGCAGCAGCTCCGGCAGGCCGCCACGGCCGCCGGAGTGTCCCACGTGGTGAACTTCACCTATCGGTCCATGCCCGGCTACCGGCTCACGGAGCGGCTGCTCCACCGGCGCGGTATCGGCCGGCCGGCTCACGCCGAGTTTGCCCTGCTACAAGGCCACGACTTCCTGCCCGACTATCCGGCCCGCAGCGCGCTACTCGAAAGTGGCGCGCATCTCTACGATACTCTACTCGGACTCACGCAGGCCGCCGGGTTTGGCGTGATCAGCGCGGTGTGCGCGGCGCCGATGCCGGGCACCGGCGGCCTCGATCACGGCTGGGCCTTCACGCTCCGCATGAGCACCGGCGCTATCGTCTCGGCCGCGTTCAGTCGCCGCTCGCTCGGTTGGAACAACGGCCTCCGCTGGTCGCTGTACGGGGACGAGGCGGCGCTGGCCGTCGAGCTGGACTCCGACCGCACCGCGGCGCGAACGGCACGGCACGGCGACGAGCGGCCCCAAGGCGTCTGGCGTCCCGTCGCGGTGCCGGCCGATCTCCGAGCGGACGATGACCGCTTTCCGGCCTACCATATGGATCGCCTGATGGCCGCGGCGCGTGGCGAGGCGCCGTTTCCCGGGTTCGCCGCAGCCGTCGCTGCCCACCGGCTGGCCGCGGCGCTGGCAGAATCGGCCGCAGCGGGGCGCTGGGTGGAAATCGCCGCCTGACCGATCCAAACTACACATACGAGGAGCAACCGATGTTTCGTATTGTCGTCACCAGCTACACCACCTTGCAGACCGATGGTCCCCATCGCGCTGCCTATGCCGAGGCCGGCTGCGAGCTGGTGCCCGGCCCCTTCATCCGCTGGTCAACCGAGGAAGAGCTGCTCGAATCCGTCACCGATTGCGATGCCGTCCTCTGTACCACCGACCAGTTCACGGAGCGCGTGTTCGCGGCGGCGCCGCGGCTGAAGATCGTCTCGCGCTTCGGCGTCGGCTACGACACGATTGATGTAGAAGCCGCCACCAAGCACGGCGTCTGGGTGACGATTACCCCCGGCATCAATCACTTGGCCGTCGCCGACCACACGCTGGCGTTACTCCTGGCCGTCGCGCGGCAAGTCGTGCCGCTCGTCAACATGGTGGAGGCCGGCGGGTGGGATCGGCCGCCGGGGGTCGAGCTGGACGGCAAAACGCTGGGCATCATCGGTTTCGGAAGCATCGGCCGCCAGGTGGCGCGCCGTGCCGCCGGGTTCGGGATGCGAATTATCGCGCACGACATCATGGAGGACCCCGCCGCCGCTGCCGCCCTCGGCGTGACCTATGCCAGTCTCGACGATCTGCTGGCCCAATCCGACTTCGTCACGCTCAACCTCGCGCTCACCGCCAGCGCCCGCGGCCTCCTCAATGCCGAGCGGATCGCCAAGATGAAGCGCGGCGTGTACATCATCAATACCTCGCGGGGCGGCGCCATTGACGAGCCGGCACTGGCCGAGGCGCTGCGGAGCGGGCACGTGGCCGGGGCCGGCCTGGACGTGCTGGACATGGAGCCGCCGACCGACCGCACCTTGATCGAGATGCCGCAGGTCATCGTCACGCCACATGTCGCCGGTAGCGTCCACGAAGCCAACGTGCGCGCCTGCGCGATGAACGCCGCAGACGTGCTGGCGGTCATGCGCGGCGAGCGCCCCGCCCATGCCGTCAACGACCTCGGCTAGGTGACAGGAGCACCCCGTCCCCCCGCCACAGCGGGGGGCCACAGGCTCACAAGGGTAGGTTTTCTGTAGGGGCGCGATTCATCGCGCCCTCGGCGCTGGTCATTGCAGCGCAAGCCGCCATCCAGGGCCATGCACTGGCCCCGGCCCCAGCGTTACACCCCCTCTCCAACATTTGGAGAGGGGTCCGGCGGTGTCAACCGATACCTGCGTTGACCATCTCATCCAGCTCTGGCGGCCTCAAAGGAAAAAGCCGGGCATTCCTGCCCGGCCCTCCGTGGCGAGGATGCGGGAACATCCTCCCCCAAATGCCCTGCGCCCCATATTTAGGGACCGCCATGGTGGCGGTGGGGGCTTGCACCCCAGTCCCGGTCCTCTCAGAGAGAGGTTACAGTTCGTGCCTGCATGGGGCACTGAGCACTTAACCAATATACCAGCCGCCGCCGGCGGTGTCAAGTTATCGCGGACTTAGTGACCACCGCCCGCGGCCATGCACTGGCCCCGGTCCCAGCGTCACACCCCCTCTCCAACATTTGGACAGGGGGCCGGGGGGTGAGGTCTGCCCCACCCGCGGCTCCCCTACAAAAAACTACCCCTCACAGGGGGCCACAGGCGGACCGGTCTGCCGTGCCGCACGCGGCCGTTGCCGGTACCATGGTGTCGGCGCGGAGCGGCTGTGGCGTGCAGCGGGGGAGGGGACACCGTGTCTACGGAAGAGCGAGCAACGCGCGTTAGCCGTCGGTCCCGGCGCAGCCTGCTCCAGGCCGGGAGCGTACTGGCCGCGGCCGGCGTGGTGGCCTGTGCGCGGCGGAGTATGCCGACGCCGACCGTGAGCGGGCCGCCGGTGGCCCTGGAGTTCTGGCTGCCGGGCCGCGCCGGTGACGAGGCGCCGCTGGGTCCGTTCCATGTCGAGTTTGTCGCCCGGACACCCTCCGTCACGGCAGTGCAGACGCAGTTGGTGGCCAAGCGGGACGTGATGCCCAAGCTGACCGCGGCCATCGTAGCCGGTACGGCGCCCGACGTGGTCCGCCTCAAGGAGTATCAAGTCACCGACCTCGCGGCGGTGGGCAACCTGCTACCGCTAGAAGACCGTGTCAGCCAGGACTCGGCCGTCAATCTGCGCGATTTCACGCCGCAGTCGGTCCGTGGGTCGCACGTTCGTGGGCAGCTTGTGGGAGTGCCCGATAGCCATCAGGTCGTCGTGATGTTCTGGAACAAGAACCTCCTCGCTCGCGCCGGCCTCGACCCGGAAGCGCCGCCGGCGACGTGGGATGCATTGCGTGACGCGGCGCATAAGGTGCGTACCCAGGTTGAGGTCAGGACGGTGCTGCTCCCGTGGGGCTTCCAGTTCTACGAGATGTCCACGCGCGAGCAAGCCTACGCCTGGTTCATTGAGTGGGTCTGGCGCGCCGGCGGCGACGTGTGGAACGCGGACCGCACGCGCGTCACGCTCGATCAGCCCGAAGCACTGGCTGCACTCGAATTTCAAGTAGCCCTCCTGCATGAGGACCGGACGGCCGTGCGGCCGGGTACGCCGGTGTCCCAGCTCATCAACAATGCCCATCAGGGGCGCGTCGGCATGTGGATGACGACGGCGCCGGAGGCGCTGGCCTACCCCCGCCGGGCGCCCGACCTCGATTTCGGCTTTGGCCACCTACCGTGGCAGCGGCGGGCGGCGACAATGCTCCACCACAACAGCCTGGCGGTTCTGAGCGACACACAGCATCCCGACCAGGCGTACCAGCTGGTCAGCTACCGCAGCCGGGCCGACACGCAACTGCGGTGGTCGGTGGAGGGCACGTGGATTCCCGTCCGTCCGTCCCTCTGGCAACGGCCACCGCTGCGCGACGATCCCCACTGGCGCACCATCGGCGATCTCGTGCGTCACCAGGGCAATCGGCCCAAGCCATCGGTCCCGGACTGGGAGGCGGTGACGAGCAGGATCACCCCACACCTCCTGACGGCGTGGCAGGGCGAGGTGACGCCTGTTGAAGCCCTACAGGCGGCAACGCGCGAGGCCAACGCCTGGCTCCAATCACGCTCCGGGCGCTAGAGATCGCGGCCCTCACCCCCCGCCGCAGCGGGGGGACCATAGGGGCTGACAGGGGTAGATTTTTTGTAGGGGCGTGATTCATCGCGCCCCGCCGCCCGTCAATCCCACCGTCACATTCGTCATTGCGGCGCAAGCCGCAATCCAGAGCGATACCTAGTCCCCAGTCCGGGCGCTACTCCCCATCTCTATCGCTCGGCGATGGAGAGGAGACAGGCCAAAGCCGCACCACACCTGGCCCTATCCGTGCGGCTTTGGCCTGTCAGGGGGCCGGGGGGACGGTGAGGGCCGTCAGCTACCCGCGCCGCTGGCGCCGCTCTTGGAGCACCTGCGTGGTCGCGGTCCAGACCGTTTCCAGCTCCGTCAGTGATTCGAGCAGCACGGCCTGTCCCGATTCCCAGTGGTGGATGAGCAGCGCGTCGGCGTCGTAGCGGGTGACCGCAAAGCCGCCAGGTAGATGGCGCGTGCCGCGCGGGGACCAGGGCGCGACCGTCCGCACCTCGTCGTAGCTGCCGGTCTTCACGCTGCGAGGACCTCGCGCAGCGTCTCGACGGTGATGTTGCCTCCTGTGAGCACAATGGCAACCTTCTTGCCCTTGATCGCCGGCCCCAGCTGCAACGCGCCGGCCAGAGCGGCTGCTCCGGCGCCCTCGGCGAGGTTGTGCGTGTGTTCGAGCAGCAGGAGGATGGCTTCCTTGATCGCCTCTTCACTGACTAGCACCATGTCGTCGGCGACCGCCGCGACAAGCTGCATTGCCCGTGGCGTGGGGAGCGGCTGGGTTAGGCCCTCGGCAAAGGTATCGTTGTAAGGTGGTGGTACCGGCTTGCCGCCGGCCCGCCAGGACAGATAGACGCCCGGCGCCCGTTCGGCCGCCGCCCCGACGATGCGGACGCCGGGATTGAGGCTCTTGGCACCCAGCCCGGCGCCGCCGAGCAGCGCCCCGCCGCCAGTAGGCAGCACGATGATCTCGATGTCGGGCTGCTCTTCCACGATCTCCGCACCGATGGTGCCGGTGCCGGCTTGCAGCCAGAAATCCTCGCCGTCGTCAATGTAGGCCCGGCCGCTGTCCATGGCGGCTTCACGCGCAGCGAGCGCCGCGCTGACCAGGTCGGGGCCGTGAAATACCACGTGGCCGCCAAGCTGCTCGATCAGGCGGCACTTGTCGGGGTTGGCACCCTCCGGCACGTATACGGTGACGGAAACACCGAGCTGCCGTCCGGCGTAGGCCACGCCCAGCCCATGATTACCGGTGGACGAGGCGACCACGCCACGCAGCGCCGCACCGGTATCCTGGGGCGCTGCCTCCAGCGCCTTGGTCACGGCCACGAGAGCGCCCCGCGCCTTGAAGGAGCCAATCGGGCTGTGGTTCTCGTGCTTGACGTAGACCTCCGCATCGAGCAAGGCACTGAGGCCTGGATAATGGTAGAGCGGTGGTCGCGGCAACGTCTTCGCCAGCACGCGCCGGGCCTCCTCCACGTGCTGCACCGTCAAGGGGAGTGGCCCCTGAGCCAAGATTCCCGATTCTCGTTCGCTCATTGCCATAGCTGCCTGCACACCTCTCAGCAACCCTATTCCGTCATTCCGGCGGAAGCCGGAATCCTCGTCCCCCCGCCGCAGCGGGGGGACCATAGGGGGGCCAATGCCTAGCCCCACCCTAACGGCGGCCGTAGCGGCCTGGAGGACGCCGCCGGGGGCCGGTAACACGGCGCCACCAATCCCGCACGCCGTCTTGCCACGAGCGGCCCGGCATCTCGATGACCTGGCCGCGCCAATACTGCTGGGAGGAAGAGACGGTATGCGCGCCGCCGCGGGAGCGGATGGACCAGATGAGGCCAATGACGAAGCCGGCGATGGCGATGATCGTGCAGAGCTGGGCCAAGCCCGGACTGAACATGCCCAAGAGCCACCCGAACAACATCAGGAGGATGCTACCGCCCATCAGCTTGTGCGGTGTCAACGACCCGCCCTGAAACTGGGCGGCGAAGTTGCGCCACATGTCACCGGTCGCCGACCGCTGGCCGTAGGAACGACGGCGGCGGTCCCGCCGGGTCCGCCCGTTCTCTGGCAGGAAGTCATCCATCCCGTCTAGGATGTCGCGGATGTCGTCCTCATAGTTTTTCGGCATCGTACTCCTCCGGGCCGGCGCCCGGACCTCCCTTGACTGCAAGCATACCGCCATTGACCTGCGCTGCGCTAGTGCGCCGGAATCCACCCCCGGCGAAGCGGCGGGACAGCTATGGGGAGCCGGTGCCTCCCGGTCAGAGGCCCAGGCTCTCGCGTAGGTAGCGCCGGCTCACCGCCGCGGCTTCCCCTGGCGGCAGCGACGACCGATCCTGCTCGTAGACTAGCCAAGGCAGCTCAAGGGGTTGGAGTACGCTCCAGATGCCGGGGAAGTCCACCTCGCCGCGCCCTAGCTCGACGAACTCCGCATCATCGCGGCTCAAGACGCCGGCCGGCCTTGGCTCGGCGCCGAGGTACTGCAAGTCCTTGAGATGCACGTAGCCTACCCGCTCCCGGTACCGCTCCAGGAAGCTCACCGGGTCGCGGCCGCCGTGCCGTACCCAGAACACGTCAATGCACGCCTTCACCAGTGCCGGGTCCGTCAACTCGTACAGCCGCTCCAATCCCGTGATGCCGTTGTATTCCTGGAACTCCCAGGAGTGGTTGTGGTAGCAGAAGGTCAATCCGGCAGCGTTGCACTGCTCTCCGGCCCGGTTGAAGACCTCGGCTGCCGTTTCGTAGGCTCGCATCCCGTCGCGCTCGTGATCGCCGACGCCCGAAACCATGACGAACAAGCCGCCGACGGCCTGGGCATACGCAATCGAGTCGTCGAGGCGATCAATGTCGTGAAAGCCTGTCGAGAGGCTGCACTGGACGAAACCGTGGTCGCCCAGGATACGCCCGGCCGCGGCACCATCGCCGCCGGCGAGCCTCCCGCCTTCGACTCCGGCAAATCCCGCCGCCTGCACCTCCCGCAGCACACCGACGAGGTCTTCGTCCTGCCGCCCGCGAAACACAATCAGATGACACGCTACTTGGGGGGTAGCCATACGCGCTGCTCCTTCACATTTGCTGAGTGTTCTGCGAAATCATACCCTGATGACTCCCCGGCGGCGATGGCCGTCCTCCCTCGCTCAACCGCCGGCTGGCGTGGCAGCGGAGGGGACGGACCGGACACGATACACGCGCGCCGCGCCGATGTCAGCCATCCACTCGAAGTGCTCGTCGTGTACACGGTCGAGGTATAACCGGCCCGAAATACGCATCCCGCGTGGCCCCAGGATGAGCCAGGGCGCTCGGAACCGCTGCGCGACCTCGAGGAGGGCTTCCACGCTGTTGCTCGGCACCATCACGGCCGGCCGCCGGGCGATCACCGCGAAGGCCGGCGGGTCAATGAACAGCGCCGGTTCATCCGGCGGCGCGTGCTCGTCCAGCCACCCGGCAGCCGCCTCTGCAATCGGCACCTCCCATCCCCGCACCAGGACGAATTGCCAGGCGAGGTAGCCGGCGACCCCAATTTGGAACACTACCGCCGCCGCCAGAAAGATCGCGCGAGCCTGGGCCAAGTCCCACCGCCGCCACGCACCGGCCCACCCGACCGCGGTATCGAGGCCGAGGATGAGCGCCGCATACAGCACCGGCACGGCCGGGGTCAGCCCGTGGAAAAAGCTGCCGCGCGGGCTGGTCGTCGGGAAAACGAGCGACATGCCGAGATAGAGGACGCCGACGTAGAGCAGCGCCGGTCGCGCCGCCGGCTCTCGCCACAGCCGGCGCACGCCGAGGGCCGCCAGCGGTGCCAGCGCAAACAGAGCGATCTGAAACAGGGGCACCAAGTTGCCGATCAGCCCGGCTAGTCGGCCGGTCAGCACCAGGCTCCAGCCGTCGGCCACCAGCGCCGCCGGGCTGACCTCGATACCGTAGGCGAAGATGTCGTCAAATCTGCGGAGAAACATCGTCTGCCCCCCCGCCATCGGCAGCGGGCTGCCCCAGGTGAGCCAGTTCCGCACATACCAGGGCAGGGCACCCAGCAGGTAGCCGGCCCCGCCCAGGGCCGCCCACAGCGCCGCGGCCCGCCATCGCCCCCGACCTGCACGCCAGAACCGTTGTAGGGGCACGGCATGCCGTGCCCCCACCTCAGTGAGAGAGCTAGTTCCCCCTCCCTGCAGGGAGGGGGCTAGGGGGTAGGTCCGCCGCCCCCAGCCGACCGCGGCAGCCGTACCGACGACGATGGTGGCCAACACCAGTCCATCGGGACGCACCAACTGCGACCAGCCGGCCAGCACACCTGCGCCGACAACGGCGGCGACCAGCCGAGCGCCGCTCCCCGGCTCCGCCCGGAGCGCCCAGCCGAGGAGCAGAAAGCAGCCGGCTCCGAGCAACCCATACGGCGTGAAGGTGTCGGTCGTCACCCAATACGGATAGTAGGCGGCGCTGCACAACACCAGCGCCGCGACGCCGTGGCCGCCACGTCGCGTGCCGAGGAGCAGCCGACCGTACAGATAGGCGATGGGGACGATGGCTGCCGAGAGCAGTACCATCGGTATCTGGGCACTCCGAAAGCCGGGACCGAACAGCCAGCCACCGACCGCAGCGACCAGCGATGTCCCCGGCGGCCAGTAAGCATTGCTCGGACGCGGCAAGTCGGTGCGCGGATCGAGGAAGTTCCAGACCGCATCCGTGACCAAGCCGCGCCCGGCCACGAGGTTCTCGGCGACGTGGTAGTAGTAGGAGGCGTCCATGTAGCCCGGCTGCGTGACCACCGCCAGCGTCGCCGCGCGCACCAGCAGCGCCACGGCCAGCCACCCTACCAGCTCCCGCCACGGCCACCTCGCCACCACCGCCAGCCAAGAGACGCGATTCATCGTGCTACACACCCGGACATACCAAGGACATCACAATGCACTACACCCTACCGCCAGTTGATTTCCCCTCTCCGTCTGTAATGTAGTAGGACGTGCTTGGGGAGGAAGCATGATACCGGCTGTTCACGAGCTATTGCGAGGCGCCAGCCGGCGCGTTCCGAGCCAGGCGGTGGTCACAAGCAGCGGCCAGACGACGCGCGATTGGTTGGGATAGGCCAGTGCCAGCGGCGCCGTGACTACCGAGAGTAGCAGGACAACCACGATAACCGGCCAGAAGGGCCGTTGCGCCGACGCCAAGCGTTGCCGGATCGTGAATAGCGTCTCGGCCAGCGGGACGAGCAGCAGCACCGAGTTCCACTCGTAGAGCGGGGGAATTGCCAGCGACGTGGCGATGATGGCAGGAGCGACGAGGCCGGCGACCTCCGGCAGCGCACCGCCGGACCGCTGCCGTACCAATTGCAGCGCAAGCCACCCCACCACTGCGATTACTGCCGCCTGCAAGAGCAGCGTCACGAGCCAGGTCCAGTCGGTAGCCGGCGCGAGCCGCAGCAATAGCCCGACGGTGCTCACCGGTGCTGCTACCCGCGCATAGGTCGCTGTCTCCTGTCCCCACGCTGTCACCCAATCGGGTGCGATGGCAAAGCCGGCGGCCAGCAGCAGCGCGGCGCCTCCCAGACATCCCAGCCATAAGCGCCGCCAGCCCGGCCGTCCCCAGGCAGCGATCAGCAGCAGCGGCAGGACTAGGACCACCAACTGGGGTTTGACTATCGCTGCCGCGAGACACAGGCCAGCCAGCAACGGCCGCTCCCGCAGCAGCAATGAGCGCACCGCTACCAGCAGGAACAACACCAGCACCGCAAACTGCCCAAAGAGCAGGTTGGCGAGCGCCGGCGGCCAGAGCACCGCCACCAGCACCAGCCAGCGGAAGTGCCGAGCAGTGGGATGAGCCTGGGCCTCACCCCCCGGCTGCTTCCCGTCATTGCCGTGCAAGCGGGAATCCCCGTCCCCCCGCCGCAGCGGGGGGACCATAGGGGGGCCGGACGTGCGGGCCGGGATAATCCCCGGAACCCAGGTCAGCAGCCGACAGGCGGCCAGGAGCGAGGCTTGTCCGATTAGCAGCCAGAGCGTTGTGGCTGCTGGCAGCGGCAATACGGCCAAGGGCGCAATCAACAGTGCGACATACGGCGGGTAGGTAAACCCGAACGCAAAGTCGTCCAGCTCGCTCGCCGGGCCGTCGCGCTGCGGGGGGCGGCCGTGCATCGCCGCGAAGACGCCGGCTTTCACCGCCGGGTCGTAGAGGCTACGCTGCTCCAGCAGCCACACGCGCGTACCGTACCAGCGTGGGAATAGGTCGGTCTGGGCGCCGAGCCGCTGGCCAAGCTGCCAGGTACCCCAGACGTCCAGCGCCAGCGCCGCGGCCAGGAGCATCACCGCTACGAGCCGCTCGACGACGACGCGCTGCCGAAACACCTCAGCTACCCGACCGTCCAGCCGAGCCGGCCGGCGCCAGGGACGGTGCCTCCTCGTCGAGCGGCGGTGTACTTGGCCGCCGGGAGGAAGCGGCCGTGCGCCGTTCACCACGGCGGAGCCACCAGCCGACCGCGACGACCGCGACCGGCGCGGCGATGCCCCAGATCACTGACACTGAGCTAGGCTCGATGTAGCTGGGGAAGAGCGCCACCAGCCCCAGCCCGGATCGCCGCCCGCTGTCCACCGTCTCCATATTCGCTCAGTCGCAAGGGTACCACCGCCGCCGCACAGGTGATGGTGCCGCCCGTCCCCCCGCCGCAGCAGGGGGACCATAGAGGGGGAGATTCGGCACCACCGCTTGACAATGTGATATCAAGGTGATACCATACCGATATAGGCTTCTAGCGCACTGTGGAGGTACCGCAAGCATGAACGAGACACGTCGCGACGGAATCCCCGGCCTAGGCCTCTTGGTCGTCTGGCTCCTGCTGATCCTCGCCGACATTGCCGGGTTCGTCTGGAGTTTCTTCGATATCGAAGTGCTCTGGCCACTGATGATCTTCTCGATCGTCGTCGGCATCGTGCTCTTCATCATGCTGGCTGGATTCTTCAAGGTTGCTCCCAACGAGGGGAAGGTCTTTCAGCTTTTTGGTGCCTACCGCGGCACGGCCCGCAAACCCGGCTTGCGCTGGACGAATCCCTTCTACACCAAAGAAGGTATGTCACTGCGCGTGCGGAACTTCGAGACCGGCCGGGTCAAGGTCAACGACCGGCGGGGCAACCCAATCGAGATTGCGGCCGTCGTCGTCTGGCGGGTAGTGGATAGCGCCGAGGCGGCCTTCCAGGTGGACGACTACGAGAACTACGTCCACGTGCAGAGCGAGGCAGCCGTCCGCAATCTGGCGACCGGCTACTCCTACGATGCCCATGAGGCCGGAGAAGTCAGCCTGACCACCCACACCGCCGAAATCTCCGAGCAGCTCAAGACCGAGATTCAAGACCGCCTGGCGCAGGCCGGCGTCGAGGTCCAGGAGGCACGGGTTAGCCATCTCGCCTATGCCCCGGAGATCGCCGCCGCCATGCTGCGCCGGCAGCAAGCCAGCGCCGTCATCGCGGCCCGCCAGAAGATTGTTGAAGGGGCGGTGGGGATGGTTGAGAACGCACTCGTCATGCTGTCCGAGCGCGGCGTCATCGAGCTGGACGAGGAGCGCAAGGCCGCGATGGTGAGCAACCTGCTCGTCGTCCTGACCAGCGAGCACGCCACCCAGCCCGTCGTCAACACCGGCACGCTCTACCAGTAGCGGGCACCGAGCGCCCGGCCACCGTCCCGGCAGCCGCGGTGTCCTCGTGCCATTCACTGTGGTGTTCGCAGCGCAGGTGCTCCCTATGCCCCAGAGGAAAGCCTTCCCGCTCCGCATTGATGCCAAGCTGTACGCGGCGCTACGGAGTTGGGCCGATGACGAATTCCGCAGCATGAACGGCCAGATCGAATACCTGCTCCGGGACGCGCTGCGGCAAGCCGGACGCTTGGAGTCGGAGCACCGGCCACCGAGCGACGGCGGTAGCCAGGAGGCAGCAGATGAAAGAAAAACTCCGCGACAAGACCAGAGATAAACTGACGCGCGCCCTGAACTCGCTGGGCGTGGGCGCCAAGCTGGCGGAGCGCGGACGCCCCGAGGAGAACATCCGGAAGTCGTGGAGCAAACGTTCCCTGGGTGTGATTGATATACCGCGGGGGCCGATCGGATGCATCAATGTCCTCAGGCAGGACGGGTCGCAGTATAGTCCGCCGCAATGGTGGCTTGTGCTCTGCATACCGGATGAGCGGCCGTTCTCGAAGCGCCGAGAGGTCAAGATCAAGACGGTCAGAAAGAAGTCGTTTCCGGTGTTCGGGAAGGTGGTTGATGTCGCTTGGGAGGGAGACGATTACGGTACCGGGCTAGTCAGGACCCTCTCTAACGACTACACGGTGAAGAGCTGGGTCAAGAAGACCGGCAACCTGGAAGTGCGTCGGGACGCCGAGGAATTTCGTGGCTGGACCTTGCAGGTGGATAAGCGCCTCACCCCGACAAGACAGGACTGGGACATCATCCGCAAGATTGCCGATTACCTCCTTACATCTCGTTGAAGCGCAAAACCATCGTTCCCGCGTAAGGAGACCTTTGCATAACTCGTCATTCCCGCGAAAGCGGGAATCCGGCGTCCCCCGCCACCCCGTCATTGCGACTTCCGCCGCAATCCCCGTCCCCCCGCCGCAGCGGCGGCACTGCGGCCTGCCCGGCTCGTTTTCCAGAGCGGTGAGGGTGATGGCAGTTACCGTTGAGCAGCAAGAGCGGCCGGCAGCAGCCACCGGCGCGGCCTCCGTGTCCCCGCATCTCGCCCCAAACCGCATCCATTGCGGCGATGTCCGGCTGCTCCTGCCGCGCGTCCAGCCGGAGAGCGTCGCCCTCAGTTTCTGGTCACCGCCATACTTTGTCGGCAAGCCGTATGAGGCGCACTTGACCTATGCGGAGTGGTGCGCGCTGCTGGAGACGACGGTGCGCCTCCATTTTCCGATCATCGTGCCCGGCGGCTTTCTAGTTATCAACATCGCCGACATCCTCTGCTTCCCCGATCCGGCGATGCCCCGCATCCAAGCCGATACCGTGAATCAGAAGCGCCTGAAAGTAACACGTGCAGACGTACTCGCCGCCAAGAGGGCCTATCCGCACTACAACCGGTACCAGCTTGCCGACCTGTTGGGCGTCAGTGAGCAGACCGTCCAGCGGCGTCTGGAGCACAACAATGTGCGCGGGGGCAAGTACGCAACCCAAACCCGGGTCCGCTTAGTCGGCGGTCTGGTCGAGCAGTGGGGAGCGCAGGCCGGCTTTTACCTCTACGACCGCCGGGTGTGGGCCAAGGACCCGGCCTGGGAGAATAGCCGGTGGCACAGTAGCTCCTATCGCTCGGTGGACGAGTTCGAGTACCTCTACGTCTTCTGGAAGCCCGGCATCACGACCGTAGACCGCCAACGGCTCTCGCCGGATGAGTGGCAGGCCTGGGGATCGCGCGGCGTCTGGCACATCCCGTCAGTGCGCGCCAACGATGACCACCCGGCCAAGTTCCCCTTGGAGCTGGCGCGCCGGGTGGTGCGCCTCTTCTCCGCGCCGGGCGAGGTGGTGCTCGATTGCTTTTCCGGCAGCGGCACCACACCGGTCGCGGCAATCCGCGAGGGCCGACAGTACCTCGGCATAGACCTGCTACCGGAGTACGTAGCGTTAGCCCAGCGCAGTTGCCACCGCGCCGCCGAGCAGCACCGGTAGCTAGGCTCGCTCTTGCTCCTCCGGCGTCGGCCGCGGCTGCTGTAACAGCCAGATCAGCGCCATCCCGGTCACTGACGTTATTCCTGCCGTAAGGATAGCCCCAAAGGCAGCCTGGGATAAGATTGAGGCACCGGTGATTAGCGCGAGTGTGCTGAGGAGAGAGCCAGCAAGTGTAGTGATGGGGCCGACTAGTGAAACTCCTAGCGTGTTCATCAGGATCCACCGGGAAGCCCACGGTACCCTTCGGCGCAGTGGGATCCACTGGATGATTCCTGCCACCAGTCCACCGGCGAGCGATCCCAACGCACCACTCCCACCTAACTGCATAAGCCACAGGAATCCGAGCACCAGGAAACCGATCGCACTGCCTAGCCCCCACAGCCCGGCAAGAGAGAGGCGCTGCCGTAGAAGTTGCCACTGGATTATTCCGACGGCGATACCAACGGCAATGTAGAGTAGGAACGAGAAGTCTCCTTGTCCTAGGAGCAACTCTCCATCTGAGGTCTCGCGCATCACGTGCATTATGGCTCCGAGCACGACGCCAATGATGGCTGCGCTGCCGGTACTGATCAATACCCACTGTAACCAGAATCGCCACTCGAAGGGCGGTGGATTGGTAGCGATGGGGCGTCGTAGGAGCCATACCAGCACCACGCCCGGGAGAGCACTCCAGGCAGCGCCTTCTAGGACACCGCTCAGGGCGTCTCGCTCCAGTTGCCACGCGGCGTCACTGCTAGCAAGCGCCGCAATCCAACTCACTGCCCAGGCGACGACCGCGGCCAGCACCCACAGACTGGAGTGCGACAGGCGCTGACGCAGCACTACGATCACGACCACTGCGCCTATCGCACCACCGAGCACCCCGGTGACGATCCCGGCCACGGCGGCGCCAATGTCACGCAGTACAGGCCCAAACAGAGTCCAGCCCACAGCGCAGGCGAGAATCCACCATCCCGCCCGTGCAACCTGCTGGCGTAGCACTAGCCACTGTGCCAATCCAACGGTTGCGCCCATGAGTTCAACGTTAGGAACTATGGCCGTGGAGAGACTGATCGGCCAAAAGGCCTGTAGTCCCGCCACCGGGCTGAAAACGGTTGCTGGCACCCACCATCCTGCACCACGAATGTAGCGCCGTAGAATCAGCCATTGCAATACACCCATGACGGCTGCAGCCACAATGAGGTAGATATAGCTATTTGCTGCTCTCTCCAGCGGCGCGGCTACTATGCCGCCCACGACTCCGCCGATAGCGCCGGCAGCGACCCACCACAGCCACAGCAGCCAGCTGACATGTCTGCGGTCAGTGCTCATCAGCGCCCCCTCTGTCCCCACGATTGAGACTCGAAAGCTACGACCCGCGGCGCGGAACAAGTCCGAGCCGCTTGCGCCAGCGGGCGGCGATGCTGTGGAAGTGGACCGTTGGCCAACTAAGACCACCGCCCGGCCGGGCGCGGCGGAGCTGTGCCAGCAGGGCGGCCGGGTCACGGGCCGGCGGCTCGTCCAAGAGCATGTAGGCGGCGCCAACCTCGTGCGGCGCGTGGGCGTCGCTGCCGGCGGTGAGCGCCAGTCCGTGCTGCTCGGCAAACGCGGCGGCCCGCCGATTATCGCCAGCAAACGTCACCCGCGCGTTGAAGACCTCAATCGCGTCTACCAGGTGCGCCACGCGATGGAGCGCCGGCTCCTGTAAGCGTGAGCCGCGCAGCCGGTCGAGCGGGTGGGGCACGGTGACGAGGCCCCCTTGGTCGCGGATGCGCGCGATGGTCTCCTCGGGGGTGAGGCCGCGGGGGATTTCCCGTTCCAAGAACAGGCCGATGATCTCCCCCTCGGTGGTCTTGATCTCCTCGCCCGCGACAATCAGCTCGGGAAAGCGGTCGCGCAGTTCCAGCGCCGTGCGGAGGACGTTGTGATCGGTGATTGCGAGCAGGTCTAGGCCGCGCCGGCACGCGACGGCGACGATCTCCTCGGGGTTGGCGAGACTGTCGGACGAATCCCAGGTGTGGCTGTGCAGGTCGGCGCGATAGACCCGCTGCGGAGGATTGGCGGCGCTCATACTGGCCCTCCGACGATGACCTCGCCCCCGTCGCTGCCCAACTCCCCCTCTCCACTCGTGGAGAGAGGGCCGGGGGGTGAGGCGGGGGCGGCCAGCAAATATCGTCGCGCAGTGAGGAAGAAGGCCAGCGCACCGAGCAGGACCCCAAACCAGAGCGTGCAGAAGCGGATTAAAACGGTCGCGGCGCCGGCGGCGCTGGCCGCCAAGGTACCTCGTAGCAGCACCAGGATGCTCCCTTCCGCAGCGCCCATGCCGCCCGGCAACATAGAACCGGCGCCGATGATCGTCGCCGAGGCCAGGATGAAGGTGGCATGCAGCAGTGTCGTCCAGCCCGGATCGGCGCCGACGCCGAGCAAGATCAGGTAAAAGGCCAGACATTCACCGCCCCAGGAGACGATGCCCAGCCCGACGGCCAACGCCAGTGGACGCGGACGCAGCAGGGTATAGGCGCTGCGGTACAGCGTGTGGAGGTGATGCACGCGGCCTTGCAGCGGCCCGATGGTTTCGAGGTGCTCGAAGACCGCTTCCGCCAACCGCCGGTATTGCAGGACGACCACGACCGCACTTCCCACGAGCAGCACAACGACCACGGCCGGCCACCCGGCCGGGTACGCGAGCAGCCCGATGGCGGCCAGGAACACCATAGCCAGTCCATCGCTGAGCCGCTCGGCAAAGACGATGGGTGCCGAACGGGTCAGCGGCGTGCCGGCCGCGCCCCGGAGCAGGAGCGATTTGACTAGCTCGCCAACCTTGCCTGGGGTGAGCAGCATCATGAAGCCGCTGAGAAAGATCGCCAGGCTCAATCCCGGACGCACCCGTATCTCCAAGAGGTGGAGGTAGTAGTGCCATTTGACGAACCGTAGCCCGTAGTTGAGCGCCGTGAGTGCGAGCACCGGCAGCAGCCACGGCCAGGGAAACGCCGCCAGCGACCGTCCCAGCGCCGGTGCGTCGGCGTAGAGCGTGAGGCCGGCCAGCACGAGGATGGCAAAGACCACCCCGAGCGCCAGCCGGCGCCAAAGCGTGCTGCCCAGCAGCCCGGTAGACGGCACAGCAGTCTGGTCAGCGGGCGACGGGCGCTCGACCACTCCTCTTATCCTCAGCGGTATGCTACACTCACCGGCCGGTCGCAGTGAGTCTACTAGGTCAACACTACTCGGTCATTCTCGCGTTCGCGGGAATCGTGGTTCCTAGCAGGGCTTCCTGACCCGTCAGAAGGTAGCAGCAGAGAAGTAACCGATGGACGATACGCAGCTAGACAGAGCGCTTCGGTCAATCGGGAAAACATGCTTTGTCAAATACTTCTGCGATTTCGCTAATTCCCGTATTCCACGTGAATATGTGATAGAATTACTGATGAGAAGGGAAGGTTATACCGAAGGTGGTGCCGGGATTCGTGTTAGCTATGCGCGTAGAATAATCGAAGCCGGTCGAGCCAAGGATGCTCTAATCGAAATAGGCGGATCTGACCTACTTTCACCGGCTGTTACCAACCGGGCAAGGGAAATCTCCCGTAAAATCTGAAGAACACATAACAAAAACAAGTATCCCGTCCCACTGGGCCTGGCGATGTGTCGCGTGTACCTACGCCAGGACGTAGGTGACGAGGTGGTGGGTGTGCCGCACGAGCCGCCACACCTCCGGGATCAGCTCACGGAGCGGCAGGGGCCGGCCGGGCAGCACGTGGGCAAAGAGGCGAAACTCGCTGTAGCGCACCGGCGGCCGCCCCGCCTCTGTCAGGCTCGCGGCGATAGTGCGGCTCTCCGTATAGGGGATGAAGGTATCGCTGCGGTCGTGCATCAGGAGCACCGGTGCCTGCACCGCGTCGAGCACCACCAGTGGTGAGATCGCGCGGAGCCGGCGCTGCACATCCTCCGGCAAGTGCCCGATCACTTGCGCCGCCGCGCCCGGCCCCATCGCCAGGCGGCAGAAGAACGCTGCCTCAATGGTCGCCAGTGGCGGGCAGGCGGCCACCTGCCACGGCTCGCCCGGTGGCGGCAGGACCGCTGTGAGCGCCGCGCGGTCGGCCTCGTTCATCACCCAATCGAGCATCATCAGTTGGAGCACCGCGCTGGTCACACCGTCCGGCACCCACGGCTCGCCGGTGGCCGGCACGCGCTGGGTCGAGGCGGCGGCGAGCAGCTCGGCAGCGTCCGCGTAGGCGCCAAACGCATGGACGTAGGCCAAGCGCCCCTGGATACGCGGGTCGGCGGCAGCGAGCAAGGCCAGCGAGCCACCGACCGAGAACCCGGCAAACCCAATCCGCTCCTCATCCACCACCGGCAGTTGTGCCAGGTACTCGAATGCTACGACGAGACTGTCGGCCTCCAGCGCGTCGAAGCGCCAATCGAGCAGGTTTGGCGTTTCCGGCACGAGCACGACGGCGCCGCCCCGCGCCAGCCCATCGGCCAGCCGGACGAGCGGGCCGTAGTCGCGCGGCGTGTCTATGCCGACGAAGAGCACGACGGCCGGTCGCGGCGACCGCGTGAGCGCGCGCCAGTCGAGCGGACCACCTTGGGGCACGTAGAGATCGGCCGTTGCTACACGTCCGTCGGCGTAGGGCAGCTCGACCGTGGTGCGTACCGGTGCGCGCGCCACCCACGTCAGCGGCCGCGGCCCGGCCTGGACCAGGTCGGGGAGCAGCAAGAACGTCAGCCAGACGGCCCGCAGCGTCACCAGGGCGACGACCAGCAGTAGCAAGGCGGCCAGCCCCAGCAGCCAGCGACGCGGCGATCCGGCGATCTTCCGTAACGACATACTCGTAAAGGCATCCGGGCCAGATGCGGCATTGCCAGACCGGCAGCCGACACGTTAAGATAGGGGCAGCGTGCGCCGCGCAGCAGTGTTCTTTGCTGCCGGGCGGGCGAGTAAGCCTGCCTTGTCGGTGCCGCCTCGACCCGTTCAAGGGTACCTACACGGCACCATTCTCAGGCATTCTTTCGCGCTGGCGCCGGGGCAAGACGAGTTACCGAGCGCCGGGTCGGGGAGTGCCGCGAGTGGATAATCCAGCTTTTTGTGCCTGGCCGCCACCAGCGGCTCTGTTTTCCTATGCCGCCTCGCTCTCGTTGGCCGGCACATTGGTCGCAGTAGAGCGCCTTCTCCGGTCTGGATGCGCGGCAGGGAGGGATGAATGCCGGACCGCCTCTATGATCTACTGCGCGGCGAGCTTCGAGCGGAGCGCCCGGTGGCGGTAGCAACGGTTGTCCGTGCTGCCCCATCTGACGATGGGCCGCAGCCCGGCACCCGGCTCCTGATCCGCGGCGACGGAACGACGCACGGCACATTGCATAATCCAGCCCTCGAAAGCGCCGTGTGCCAAGACGCGCTCACCCTCATCGGCGAAGAGCGGAGCGAGCTGCGTACCTACACACTCGGCGGCGCGGAGCAGGGGCCAACCCCGATTGTCGAGTCCGACGAGCGGCCGAATGGCGCGGGCGTGCCGGCCTATGTCGCAGCCACCACGACCACGGGCGAGGCTCACGTGTTCATAGACGCCCACCCGGCGCCGCCGACGCTCGTCATCTTCGGCGCCGTGCATACCGCGATCCCGCTGTCCAAGTTTGCTCGCGCGGCCGGTTTTCGGGTACGGGTAGTGGATGCCCGCGCCCAACTGTGTACCGAGGAACGGTTTCCCGATGCCGAGCAGTTGCTCGTCGCGTGGCCCGACGAGGTAGCCGGAGACCTCGAAATCAACGCCTCGACCTATATCGCCATCTTGACCCACGACGATAAGTTCGACGAGCCGGCGTTGGCGGCGGCGCTGAACAGTCCTGCCCGCTACATCGGCGCTATCGGCAGCCGGCGCACGCACCGCAAGCGTGTCGCTCGCTTGCAGGCGGACGGTGTCTCCGATGAGCAAGTGGCCCGCGTTCGTGGCCCCATTGGCCTCGACTTGGGCAGCCAAACGGCCGAGGAAGTGGCGGTGAGCGTCTTGGCGGAGATGATCGCGGTGCGGCGCGGCGGCAGCGCCATGCCGATGAGCGAGGTGCGCCGTTAGGCCAAGCGTCTGCGCGTCAAACGTTGATAGTGAGCAAACGGGGGGATTAGGTAAGGTGAAAGTCCACGCACGGTACACGTTTGCTGCGGAGCGCCAGCAGCTCTGGGACCTCTTGCTCGATATAGATACCCTCCAGCAGTGCATCCCCGGCCTGGAGAAACTGGAGCCGCAAGGCGACGGCAAGTACCGCGCGACGCTCAAGGTCGGCGTGAGCGCCATCAAGGGGACGTACCAGGGCACCATTACGATTGGTGACGAGCAGCCAATCGAGCAGTACCGGATGACCGTCGAGGGACGCGGGCGCCCCGGCTGGGCGCGGGGCGGCGGCCTACTGATCTTCGCCGATGCCGGCGACGGCACCAGCGTCACGGTAGACGGCGACGTGCAAGTCGGCGGGCTGATCGCCCGCGTTGGACAGCGGCTGATCGGTAACGTGCTCAAGTCCATGATGGACCAGTTCTTCAACAACGTCCGCAAGCAAGCCGACGCGGCCTCCCCCGCCGCCGGCTAACGGACCGCCCTCCCCAAGTACTCGGTCGGGGCGATGGTATGGGCACGCCGAGCACCTCTTCCCTCGCATACCCCGACACACTCCCAGGACACAGCGATAGCTGCCGTGTTGCCCGCCCGGCGACTTCCTGCTAGGCTTGCGGTAGTTACTATTGGGAATATCTCGCAATAACCCCTGGATAGTCTCTTGGGGTAGCAACTCCTCGGGAAGGATGGCACACTGCCTCCGCTATGAATATGAAACGCGACATCAACCTGCGGCTGATCGCTCTGACGAAGGGTGTGCGCCTGCGGATTGGGCTGGCGGCCGCCTGCGGCTTGGGGCAGACGCTCGTTGGCGTCTCGCGGCTGGCCTTTGCCGGCACCGCCGTCGCCATGGTTTTTCAGGGTCGTTCGTTCGGCGACATCCTGCCGCTGCTCATCGGGCTGATCGTCCTGCCCCTCGTGCGGACGGTCTTCATGACCACCAAGGAACTCATCAGCCACGGTACCGCAGCCCTGATGAAGATCAAGCTGCGCCGCCTGCTCTACACCCACTTGCTCACCCTCGGCCCCGGCTACCTGCAAAAACGGCGCACGGGCGACGTGCTCATCAATACGGTGGACGCCGTTGAGCAGTTGGAGACGTTCTACGGGCAATACTTGCCGCAGTTGATCGTCTCTAGCGTTGCGCCCATCTTCATCTTCATCTTCATGGCGGTGCTCGACCTCCACTCGGCCATCATCTTCCTGTTCTTTGCCCTGCTGACCCTGTTCACGCCGACCTTCTTTCGCCGGGCCATTCGCGGCACGAGCGGGTGGCGGCAGCAATCGTACTCGGCCTTGGCCGCCGAGTTCGTGGATGCGGTCCAAGGGCTGGCAACACTCAAGGTCTTCGGCCAGAGTGAGCAGCGAGGCCGGGAGCTAGGGCGGAAAGCCTACGACCTCTATCAGGCCACGATGGCGGTTCTGGCCCTCAACATCGGCGCCAGCGGCATCGCAAACGCCTGCATGGCCTTGGGCGCCGCGACGGCGCTCTCGTGGGGCGCGATCCGCGTCAGCAACGGCACCTTGGACTTGGTACCGTTGATGGCTGTGCTCTTCCTCGGTGTGGAGGTGTTCCGTCCGCTACGCGAGTTGAACCAGCTCTACCACCGTGGCCTCGCCGCGATGGCGTCGGCTATTGGCATGTTCGGACTCCTCGACGAGCAGCCCGACGTCGTTGATCCGCGGACCAACGGTCAAGCCGTGCAGCTGCCCACCGTGGACGTGCCTGCCGCGGCCAGTGCGAGCGCGAATGGTGCCGATACGGCCGCTACAATGGGCGGGCCGGGCCGCTCGGAGACATACCTCAAACCGACGATCCGCTTCGAGTCCGTCCGCTTTGCCTATGAGTCCGGCAAGCGACCGGCGCTGGCCGACGTCTCGTTCGACCTGCCGGCCGGCAGTTCGTTGGGGCTTGTCGGCCCATCAGGCGCTGGCAAGAGCACCGTCGTTAACCTACTGTTCCGGTTCTTCGATCCGCAGGACGGGTGTATCCGCCTCGGTGGTCACGACTTGCGTGCGCTACCGCTGGACGAACTGCGGGCACAGTTCGCACTGGTCGCGCAAGACACCTACCTGTTCCATGGCACCGTCACCGAGAACCTGCTGCTGGGCAAGCCGGATGCCACGCGCGAAGAGATCGAAGCCGCTGCCAGAGCCGCCAACGCCCACGACTTCATCCTCAACCTCTCCACCGGCTACGACACCATCATCGGCGAGCGGGGTCAAAAGCTGTCCGGAGGGCAGCGGCAACGTCTCGCAATTGCCCGCGCCATCCTGAAAGATGCGCCGATCCTGATCCTCGATGAGGCCACCTCGCACGTGGACACGGAGAGCGAGGCCGTCATCCAAGAGGCGCTGGACCGGCTGATGGAGAATCGCACCACCATCATCATCGCCCATCGTCTCTCTACGGTGGCAAAGGCCGATCAGATCGTCGTGTTGGATCGCGGGGTACGTGTCGAGGCCGGCCGGCATCAGGAGCTACTGGCCAAGAATGGCATCTATGCCCGCTTGGTCGCCGTCCAGGCGCGCGCCGCCGAGGAAGCGGCAGTGGCTCGCGCGGACGTGGCTGCGTTGGGTGGCCTCGGCGGCGACTCTGCACGGCGGGTGGTCCAGCCTGGTGCTGCTCGTGATGCCGGCGCGGACGAGGCTAACGGCGTCGCATCGCGCCAGCGTGCCAAACCCGTCGAGCCGATCAACTTGAGTGCCTGGCAGACGGGCCTCCGTCTCGTTCATCTGGTCCAAACCCAGTGGCGGCGGCTGGTGGTGGCGCTCGGCGGTGGCCTGTTCAAGGAAGCGGCCATCATCGGCCTCGGTGTGGCGAGTGCGATCCTTGCCAGCCGCGTCGCTACCGCTGTCGCGCCGGGCGCATTGGTCCCGCTCGTGCTGGGCATTGCCCTGGCGATGGCCTTCTTCAGTTGGCTGGAATCGTTCGTCGCGCACGACATGGCCTACCTGCTGCTGGCGGACATGCGAATGGCCTTGTACCGCAAGCTCGACCCACTGGCGCCGGCGTACCTGCTCGGCCGGCGCAGCGGCGACCTGGCGAGCATCATCACGTCCGACGTGGAGTTGGTCGAGTCGTTCTTTGCTCACGCCATTGCTCCGCTGATCGTAGCCGTCCTCGTGCCGGGCGTGGCCCTCGCCGTGCTGGCCTGGGTAGCCTGGCCACTGGCGCTCATACTCTTGCCGTTCCTGGTGCTGGTGGCGCTCAGTCCCAACTACATCGGCCGTCATACCGAGCGCTTGGGCAATCGGCTGCGGGTGCAGCTCGGCGAAGTCAACGCCCACATGACGGACAATGTCCAAGGGCTACGGGAAGTGGTGGCCTTTTCCCGCGGCCCGTTGCGTATCCAACAGGTGACGGCCCAGAGCGAGGCACTGACCGGTCTGCAAGTAGCCTACGGTCGCCAGCTGGGGTTCCAGCACGGCACGATTGATGCCCTGCAAGCACTCGGTGGTATCTCGGTGCTGTTCGCCGGCTCCTATATGGTGTCCCAGGGCCAGTTTCCCGCAGCCCAATTGCCCATCGCAACCATGCTGGCGTTCACCTGCTTCTCACCGGTAGCGGAGATCGCCCGGGTAGCCAAGGAGTTGGCCAACGCCTTTGGTTCCGGCCGCCGCATCTTTGCTGTCCATGACGAGCCGGTCTCCGTGGCGGACGGTCCTGGCGTACCGGCCGAGACGGAGTTGGCCCCGTCCCTGCGCTTTGACCGTGTCTCCTTCAACTATGGCCCCGGCGAGCCGCCGGCGTTGACCGACGTCTCCTTCAGCGCTAATGCCGGGCAGACCATCGCGTTTGTCGGCCGCTCGGGCGCCGGGAAGACGACGGCGGCGCACCTGCTGATGCGCTTCTGGGACCCCCAGGACGGGCGCATCACGCTCGACGGGCACGACGTGCGCGAGTTCGCGCTGGACGACCTGCGGAGCCGCATATCCCTCGTCTCGCAGGACATCTACCTCTTCAACGTCTCTATCCGTGAGAACCTCCGGCTGGGCAATCCGCAGGCAACGGATGCGGAGGTGGAAGCGGCCGCGAAAAAGGCCTGTGCTCACGACTTCATTATGGCGCTGCCCGACGAGTACGAGACGGTCATCGGCGAGCGGGGCACCGCGCTTTCCGGTGGTCAGCGGCAACGCCTGGCCATCGCGCGCGCCCTGCTCAAGCGTGCTGAACTGCTCATCCTGGATGAGGCCACCTCGCACCTGGACACCGAGAATGAGCGCACCGTGCGCGCGGCCATCGCCGAGTTGATGGCCGGCAGCACGACCATCGTAATCGCCCATCGCCTCTCGACGGTGCGCGACGCCGACCGGATCGTCGTGCTCGAACGCGGGCGAGTCGCGGGGATCGGCACGCACGAGGAGTTGCTGCGTCAGGGCGGTCCGTATGCCCAGCTCATTCGTGCTCAGCTCCAGGTACCGGCCACGCCAGCGGAAGCCGGCGCCGACATACCCGTCCCCCAGCCGGCATGACTGGCCTTGAGATAGCGGAGGACAAAGCATCATGAAAACCTATCGTGCGGCAATACTCGGCTGTGGCGGTCGTGGTAGAGCGGCCGGCTCGGGCTATCGGGCGCATCCCCGCACCGATCTGGTTGCTCTCTGCGATCTCGATCAGGTCCGGTTGGATGCGCTCGGCGAGGAGCTGGGCGTTGCCGCCCGCTACAACGACCTCGATGCGATGATCGAGGAAACGCGCCCCGACATCGTGGCGATCCCGACGGCGACCGAGTTTCACTACCCGCTGGCGATGCGGGTGCTGGAGCACGGGGTCAATATCGAGGTCGAGAAGCCTCCCTGCTGGGACCTGGCCGAGGCCGACGCCATTAGGGCCAAAGCGCAAGAGCAGGGGGTGCGGTTTGCCGTCCATAGCCAGGGACCCGTCGGCCCCGCGATGCAAGCGGTGATCCAAGCCTACGAGGAGGGGCGCATCGGGCGGCTGCGCTACATCACCGGCAGCGACAAGGGCTACTACGCCGGATACGGTCTGATGAACATGGGCTTCCATGTCATCAGCTACCTCTGCCGGCTGGCCGGCCAGTGCCGCAGTATTGCGGCCAGCGGCGTTACCGGCGGTCATTCGGTGACGCCGCAGGACGTGGTGATGTCACCGTCGGGAATGGGCACGATTGCCGCCGAGAACATCACCGCGACGTTGCAGTTCGACCACAGCGTCGCCGCAACGCTCTTGCTGCACCGTTTACCCGCCAACGACTCCATAGCCCACGTGACCGAGTGGTACGGCACGGAGGGCCGGCTGCTCTACAACTACAAGCTGGCCGCTTCATGGTGGCTGCCGCACCCGCACTTTCTCCCCGACGGCGAGCGCGACCAGTGGCAACGCCTGGAGCCGGTCTATCCCGACGGCTACGATCCGGAGAGCGGCGTCTGGCCGGACGAGGTCTCGTATGTCGAAGAATATGTGCGCGCCCTTGACGAGGGCCGCGACCATTGGTGCGGTGGCGACAACGCCGTACATATCATGGAAATCATGATGGGCGTCTTCGAGTCCGTTGCCTACCGCCGCCAAGTTGATCTGCCCCAACCCCACCGCGACCATCCGCTCCTGCGCTGGCGCGGCGAGCATGAACTGGACGCCCTGGCCTCCATGCCCCGCCCCTACCGAGAATGGGCCGCAGCGGAAGATGCGCGCATCCGCAGCACCCGTGGTTGAGCGCCGACCGCGGCCGCGGCGTGACGATTTCGAAACCGTCCAGTGCTCGGTCTGTATCCGGGAAACGGGTACAATGAGAATAGTTGGAAGCCCGTGCCCCAGGCCTCATCATGCTCACGCTACAGCGCGTCCGTCGGCCTTCCTTCTGGCTCGGCCCCCTGTGGGGCGCGGCCGGGCTGGTCGCGGGTAGCGGCGGTGGACTGTTCGCGGCGGCGGCACTGCTCACCCTTGCCGGCCGGAGCGTCCTGGGATGGGAGCCGGTATCGGTCGGCCTGGTGCTCACTGGCGGTGGGCCGCTGGCCCTCGCGCCGTGGCTAGTGACTGCCAGCGTGGCCGGGCATGGTCGGCCGGTAGTGCGTTCGCTGGCCTGGCTCACGCCGGCCTGGCTCTTGGGCGCCGTGGTGGCCGGTGCCGGGACGTTGCTCTGGACAGCTAGTCGGTAATAAGGGCCGTGGAAGACATCACTATTCCCTGGCTTCCGTTCACACTGCCGGAATGGCTCGCGGTGCCGGCGCTGACGCTCGGCTTCCTGATTGCCAGTGTCAACGTGTTCTTGTTTCATATCCTGGCGGCCCGGCCGGAGCGCAGCGCCCTGTACTTCTGGCCGTTCGCGCTCGTCGGCTTCACCGCGGGGCATTTTGCGGGGCTGGTGCTCGATGTCCCCCTGGGGGTGTTCGGCGACGTGTATTGGCTCACCGGGAGTATTGGAGCGTGGCTGATTCTGGCCCTTGCGAACGCGGTCGGACGACCTTAAGCCGCAGTACGGAGGAAAACAACACCCATGGCGACACGGAACGGCTATTACTTCCGCCGCGGTCTCACCCTCGGCGTGCTGGTCGGACTGCTCGCCGCGCTGCTCTTCGCGCCGAGCAGCGGCCGGGAGCTACGCGCGCGGCTGGCCGCCCACTTCAGCGACCCGCCCTCAAGCGCCGGCCCGCCGGCAGACAAGGAGACCGGGGACACCGCCACCCCACTCTAGGCCGATACTGCCCACCGGCAGCGATGATCGTGCGGTCCGGACTTGGCTGCGTGCGGGGAGCGAGGTGGTCCAATGGTGGCCGATAACTCCCTGAGTGATCGTGGTCATGTAGGCGCTACGGGAGAAGGCTTGGCTGGCGCACTTGTGGCTATACCTAGGGAAGTGTCTTGACTGCCCATCAGGCCATGCTCTGTGCCGGATAAGGAACGCGCGTCTCCGAGCTGGGGAGGGTGTCGGCGAGACCAACCGCCCCGGCCATGATCTCGTCTATCTCCCGATGTGCCTCAGGACTCAGCGAAACGTTCAGGGCCGCGACGCTGTCTTCGATCTCGGCCGGTCGCCGCGTACCGCACAGGGCCACATCCACCTGCTCGTGTGACAGTACCCAGGCTATCGCCAATTGGGGCAGGGTGGCCCCGAGACGCTCCGCAACGCCTTGCAGCCGATCCACCACCGCCAGATTGGCCGCGGCGTTCTCCGGGGTGAATAGCTCCTGGCCCTTCATGTTCCCTGCCCGCCGCCAGTCGTCGGCCTCGAAGCTCATGCCGGCGCTAAAGGTACCGGTGAGCAGCCCGTGCGAGAGCGGACCGTAGGCCATGATCCCCACGTCAAGCTCCTGGGCCGCGGGGAACATCTCGTACTCCCAGCGTCGGTCGAAGAGGTTATAGCCGACCTGATTGGTAATCAAGGGCGCATGGGCGCGGGACTCGCGCAGTTGCGCCGCCTCGAAGTTGGACACGCCGACGTAGCGGGTCTTCCCCGCAGCCAAGAGATCGTTGAGCGCCCGCATACTTTCGGCAAACGGCGTCTCGACGTCGGGATGGTGGATCAGGAAGAGGTCAACGTAATCGGTGTGCAGCGAGCGCAAGCAGTCCTCGCAGTCGGCCATCAGCGAGTCGTAGCGCGAGTCCCGGCCCGATGGCCGCCGGCCAGGGAGTCGCGGCTTGATGTCGAGTTGACCGGGGCGGGTCGCTAGACCGCCTTTCGTCACGATGATGGCGTCTTGGCGCCGGGCACCTAGTCCCTGCGCCAACAGCTCTTCCGAAGCGCCTCGACCGTAGGAGCGGGCGGTATCGAAGAGGGTTACGCCCAGGTCGAGGGCGCGGTGAATGGCCGCGATGACCTCTTGGGCGGCAAACGGGCCATAGCCACCGCCCATCTCCCAACAGCCGAACCCGATGGCCGATACCTCCAGGTCCGAACTGCCCATGCGCCGGTATTCCATCGCCCGTCGTTCCTTTCCCTCGGCGGCCAGCGATAGCGGCTACGGCAGGTCGGTTCCATAGTGCCAGCCGGAGGGCATCGGCACAACGCCACCGACGGACTCACTGCTCGCCAGCGGCGACACCGGACGGTATCATGGTGCCATTCGTGGCCCCCCTATGGCCCCCCCGCTTCGCAGGGGGACGGTCTATTCCCTCCCCCGTCGCAACGGGGGAGGGCTAGGGCGGGGGCCAGCCCGGAATGACGAAAGGGAGCGTAAGGTATGGAATCGGGCGAGCGGCCTTATCGCGCCGGACTGATCGGCTGTGGACGAATGAGCCGGCACCATATCCCCGCCTTGATGGCAACGCCGGGGCTGGAGTTGGTAGCCCTTGCCGACCCCTACCGGCCAGCCCTCGATGAACGCGGCGCGCAGTTCGGCGTGGCCCCGGCGCATCGGTATGCCGACTACCAGGAGATGCTCGACCGCGAGGCGCTGGACATTGTGACGATCTCCACGCAAGCGCCTCAGCACGCGCCGGCAACGCTGGCCTGCGCCGCCGCCGGGGTACGCGGCGTCCTGTGCGAGAAGCCGATTGCCCTGTCGCTGGCCGAGGCGGATGCGATGGTGGCGGCCTGCGACCGTACCGGCATGAAACTGGCGATCAATCACCAGACGCGGGTCAGTCTGGCGACCTATCGGGCGGAGGAGCTGCTCCGGTCGGGCGCTATCGGCGAGCTTGTCGGTGTGCGGATCGTTGACAAGGGCCAGCGCCCCTCCGGGAACTCCCTGATGGAGATGGCCACCCATCTCTTCGACCACACGCGGCTGTACGCCGGCGACCCGTCCTGGGTCTCCGCCCACCTCACCGACGCCGAGCCGGAGCCGGATGGGCGTCGGCGCCCGTCCACCGTAGACGACATCATGTACAGCCAGACGGCCTGGCCGGCCGACCGCGATTGCGGGCTGGTGCTGGGGAGCCGCGCCACCGCGGTGTTCGGCTTTGGTGCGGCGAGCCTCCACAACGGCCTGGAGGCCAGCTTTGTGTCCTACAACCAGCCGTCGGACCGGGCGTGGCCGGACCAGCTCGAGCTAATCGGCATCGAGGGCGTTCTGGCCCTACGCACGAGCGGAGAGCCGGACCTGTTTATCCACCGCGGCCCGTGGGGTGGGCCGGTGCAGTTCGAGCCGGCGCTCACCGGGGCCACTGCCCAGCACGCGGAGCCACCGCGGCCCGCCGGTCTCGATCCGGGGTTGGTGACGGGCCGGTTGGGCAGCTTCGTGGCCATGCTCACGGAGCTACAGGCCGCCATTGCGGAGGATCGGCCCCATCGCTCGGACGTGCGCGACGGCCGCTGGGCGCTGGACATGATTATGGGCATCTACGAGTCGCACCGTCGGGAAGGGACGCGGGTGGCGCTCCCGTTGCCCCAGCGCACGCACCCGCTGGAACGGTGGCTGCACGATGAAGGACGCCCCCCACCGCATCACCCTACCCCTACCTATGGCGGCGGCATTCCGGCCTAGTGTTAGGGCAGGGCCAACATATTCCCTCCCCCGTCGCGGCAGCGGGACGACCAGTTCCCTCCCCCGTCAGGACGGGGGAGGGCTAGGGAGGGGGCCAGTTGCGCCGCAGGTCCGGATAGGAGGCACGCATAATGACCGATGACACGCTCGCCGCCGTGCCGGTAGGCGAACGCCAGCTCTTCCTCGACGATGCCGGTATCGCGCGGCTGGAGCGCCTGACCAGGACCGCGCACCGGCCGGCCAAGAAGGGCGCGGTCATCCGCACGGACCTGGATGATGCCGGGCAAGGGTCCATCCAAATCCGGACTGCGCCAGCGTGGGACCCTACGACGCGCGTCTACAAGCTCTGGACGATCACCACTCCCGAGGCACTGGCGGCGCAGGGTATCCGCTGCGCCGGCTACTACGAGAGCACCGATGGCCTCCATTGGTCGAAGCCGGTCGTCGGGCAGGTCGAGTACCGCGGTTCGCGGCAGAACAACTACATCAGCGCCCTCACCAGCAAGGGGTATCGTGCCCCCACGCACGTCATCTATGACGACACCGACCCCGATCCGGCGCGGCGCTACAAAGCGGCCATGACTAATGACGGCTTCCTGGCCTCGCCCGACGGGATTACTTGGACGCTGCTCGACGTGCCGCCGGTGCCGAGCCATGACGAGAGCAACCTCTCGTTCGACCGGCAAGCGCACCTGTTCCTGCACACGGTCAAGCATCGCGGCCCGTATGGCCGGTCGGTCTGGCTCTCCACCAGCCCGGATTTCGCCCACTGGACCGAGCCGCAGCTGACATTTCACGCTGACGACCGCGACCAGGAGATCGGCCGCGAGCGGATCGCCGCGCGGTTGGCCGACCCCACGCTCCAGCGGCTCTTCTCGCACGACCCGGCGTTGTACAACGTCGAGGTGTACAACATGGGCCTCTTTCGCTACGAGGGGCTGTACATCGGGCTACCGACCATGTTCCACTCCGTCGGACCACACGGACCCGACTATCCCAACACCGAGGGCTTTCACCTGGTCCATCTGGCTTGGAGCCGCGACTTGCAGACCTGGAGCCGGATGGACGACCGCCAGCCCTTCATCGGACAGTCGCCCGCCGGTGCCGGCGCCTACGACATCACCCAAATCCTCGGTCCGTCGGCGCCGGTGCTCCACGGTGACGCGCTCTGGTTTTACTACACCGGCGTGAAGTATCGTGCCGCTGCCAACTGGACCGATGCCCACCTCCTCGATCCCGACCGCGGGGCGGTCTGCCTGGCGGTGCTGCGCCGGGACGGCTTTGTGTCGCTCGATGCCGGCAACGCCGCCGGCGTGCTGGTGACCAAGCCGTTTCGTCTCTCCGGGCGGACCCTCCACGCGAACGTCACGGCAGTGCGCGGCGAACTGTCCGCCGAGTTGCGAGACCTGGACGGCACCGTGCTCGCCACGTCCGAACGCTTGCAGGGAGAGCATCTCCGTGGCGAGCTACGCTGGCCGGAAGGCGACCTGCGGCAATGGCAAGGCCGCCCGGTAGTCCTGCGGTTCACGCTGCGCCACGCCCGCTTCTACTCCTACTGGTTCGAGTGAGGAGGAGGTGGGGCGGCGCCTATGGTCAAGACCGTTGCCGTCGCTGCCAGCGCACCCCCCGCCGCCGCTCCCGCCGCTTGAAGGCCGTGATCGCCTGATGGCTAATGGCCCACTGATGGCCGATCCGTTGGGCCGGGAGCTTGCTCCGCTTGATGAGTTGCCAGACTCGCACCCGGCCGAGACCGAGTTGCTGGGCAGTCTCGGTGATGCTGTAGAGCTTGGTGGGCATGGCGCGCGTCCACCTCCTTCCTAGCCGCTGCGCGACGTCAATCGTGATAGCATGGAGTCGGGCGGCCATGCCAGGCTACCAGCGAGCCGGGAAGGGCCGGAGTGCTTCCTCCGCTTTTACCCGGCAGGTACCTCGTGAGTAAACTTTTGTCTATCTTTCCCGACGAGATCATAATAATATATTCACTTATAGGTGTCAATCCGCCGCCGCTCTCGGCCGATTCGTGGGCTGGTCGCTGCGATCCGTTGGCCGGATGGGGGCAAGGGCCGGACGTTAACCTCGTTCCCCGCCGGTACAAGGTCCCGGTACGGCTGCGAGATCTCCCGGCTCGGTACTGCTACCATCCCGAGGGATCGGCGGCCGGCAATCAATCCGGTGCCGGCGTCAACATTCGAGCGCGAGCAGCTGTGGGTAGTGTTCATATAATGAAAAATCGCGACTGCAATTGTGAACATTCGTGAATACCCCGATTCAGTGCTCAACAACTATCCCGGTTGATATATTGTCTATAGTGATGAACTGTTCAGGGCAATGTGTGCCCCTAATGAGGTGCTGAGTTGAGAGAAGGCGACCGCTTAAGGGCGGAGAATGAGACGCTGCGAGTTCGGCTCACCAGAATGACCGAGGCTATCCTCCGTATCAGTGAAGACCTGGACCTCGATACCGTCCTGCAAGAGGTCGTGGATAATGCCCGGTCGCTGACGGGCGCGCGGTATAGCGCGATTTTCACCCTGGACGACTCCGGGGAATTCCAGGACCTGCTCATCTCCGGCGTCTCTCCCGAAGAGAAGCAGTTGCTCCTGGCGTTGCCGCAGGGAGCGGCCATCTTCAAATACCTGACTGAACTCCAGGGGCCCCTACGAACCCAGGACTTCGTTGCCTACCTCAGGGCGGCCGGTTTTCCCGGATTCCCATTGCCGGTCGGCACCTTTCTGGGGATGCGGATCCGTGCTCGGGACAAGCATGTCGGCAACATCTACATCGCCGAGAAGGAAGGCGGCCTGAACTTCACGCGGGAAGACGAAGAGACCCTCGAAATGTTCGCCGCGCAGGCGGGCATGGCGATCACGAACGCCCGCCGCTACGGAAGCGAACAGCGGGCCAAGGCCGATCTGGAAGCTCTGATCAACACCTCCCCGGTGGGTGTTCTAGTCTTCGATGTACGCACGCGGGAGATGGTGAAGTTCAATCAGGAGGCCCGCCGCATCGTCGGCGGCACCGCTGAACAGCATCACGCTTTGGAGCAGCTCCTGAAGACGATGACCTTTCGGCGGATGGATGGGCAGGAGATTCCCCGCGATGAGCTGCCGCTGGAGCGGGCCATCCGCAGCGGGGAGACGGTACGCGCCGAAGAGATTGTCATCCACCTCCCGGATGGGGAAACGGTGAGCACGCTCATCAACACCACGCCCATCTACTCGGAAGACGGGGAGATCATCTCCGTCGCTGCCACCATCCAGGACATCACGCCGCTGGAAGAGCTGGAGCGGCTGCGCGCCGAGTTCCTCGGCATGGTGAGCCACGAGCTACGGACCCCGCTGACGGCGATCAAAGGCTCCGCCGCTACTGTGCTGGGTGCCTCATCCCCGCTTGATCCGGCCGAGACGCGCCAGTTCTTCCGCATTATCGAAGAGCAGGCCGACCATATGCGTGACCTGATCAATAACCTGCTCGATCTGACGCGGATCGAGGCGGGGACCTTGTCGGTCGCTCTCGAACCGACGGATGTACCGGCCGTGATTGAGCAGGCCCGAGACGCCTTCCTGAGCGGTGGGTACCGGAATAGCATTGAGGTGGACCTGATGCCGAACCTCCCCCGCATCGGAGCGGATAGACAGCGGGTGGTCCAAGTCCTGTACAACCTCTTCTCCAATGCCTCCAAGTACTCCCGCGCGTGGTCCACCATCCAAGTGACCGCAGCGCTCGAAGACCTGTACGTTGTGGTCTCCGTCGCGGACGAGGGTCGGGGAATTGCCGCCGAGCACTTGCCACACCTGTTCAGCAAGTTCTCGCGGATTGATGGCGACGACGGTCGGCAGATCGGCGGATACGGGCTTGGCCTAGCGATCTGCAAGGGCATCGTGGAGGCACACGGCGGCCGCATCTGGGCCGAGAGCGACGGGCCGGGACGCGGCACCCGCTTCACCTTTACTATCCCGGCAGCCGCTGAGTCCGGTGCGAGTGCAACATCCGACCCCGCTCCGGTCTCCACCGGTGCGGAACGGGCGCCGACAGAACTGGAGCGTATCCTTGTCATTGATGACGACCCGCAGATCCTGCGGTACGTTCGCAACACGCTCGCTGAAGCGGGATATGCGCCCATTGTGACCGGTGACCCGGCGGAGGTAGGCCGTCTCCTCGCCGAGGAGCAGCCCCACCTTGTCCTGCTGGACCTAGTCTTGCCCGGCACCGACGGATTCGAGTTGCTGAACCGCCTTCCTGCTATTCTCAAGGTGCCGGTCATCATCCTGTCCGGGCGCGGCCGGGGTCAGGATATTGCCAAGGCCTTCGACATGGGCGCCACCGACTACATTGTCAAGCCGTTCTCCCCGGCCGAGCTGGTGGCGAGAATCAGGGCAGCCCTGCACAAGCGGACAATGTACGAGCAGAGCAAGGCGCTGGAACCCTATCTCCTGGGAGACCTCACTATCAACTACGTGGAGCGGAGCGTTACGGTGGCCGGCAATTCGGTCCGGCTCACCCCCACCGAGTACAAGCTGCTTTCCGAGCTTGCCACTAACGCGGGGCACGTCTTGACCCACGATCAACTGTTGGAACGGGTCTGGGGTCAGGAGCACCCGGGCGATCAGCGGCTCTTACGCTCTTTCGTGAAGAGCCTCCGCCACAAGCTCGGAGACGATGCGCGGCGTCCCGCGTACATCTTCACGGATTCCGGTGTCGGCTACCGGATGCCCACCCCTTAGCTGTGCGATGCCTACCGACCCCTTTAGGCGAACCGGACGGTGTGTCCCGCCTCCCAGCTGGAGAAGCCTGCGCTGACCGGCAAGGCGCGGCGCCATTGACGAACGCCCGCACCGTTGGCACACTGCGGTCAGCTATGTCCGGAGGAGGTATCCATGCTGAGGGTCGGAATCATCGGTCTGGGAGGCATCGCCAACTCGCACTGTCGAGGCATCTCCGAGCTTGACGATGTCAAGGTCGTGGCAGTGGCCGATCTGATGGAGGAGCGGCGGCAGGAGTTCATGGCGCAGTACGACATCCCCAAAGGCTATGCGACACACACGGAACTGCTCGCGGACCCCGAGATTGACGCGGTGGGTGTAGTGCTCGGCCACATGCTCCACCACCGGCTGACCGTGGATGCCTGCCGGGCCGGCAAGCATGTGCTGGTGGAAAAGCCGATGGCCATTAGCCTGGAGCAGTGCGATGAGATGGTCGCGGCCGCGCGCGAAAACGGCGTGAAGCTGATGGTGGGCCTGACCAACCACTTCTCCCCGACCAACCGCAAGGCGCGGGAAATCCTCGATTCGGGCGAGTTGGGACCGGTCATCACCGCCGTGAACTATATGTCCAAGCGCTGGGGCTATCCCCGCCGCCGGGCGCAGTATCGCAGTCGCTATCACGGCGGCGGCATGTGGCTTACCAACGGCGTGCATGTGGTGGACCGGTTGACCTGGTTCATGGCATCGCAAGCGCTCTCCGTGTCGGCGGCCATCGGCAATCGCTCGTACTACCAGGCCGCCGACGACTACGGTTCGGCCATGATCCGCTACAAGAACGGGCAGGTCGGTCTGGCCGTGGCCGTGGCCTACAAGGACGGCGGGCCAAATCACGATCTGAACATCATCTGCTCGGAGGGATCGCTGCACATTGGGCGCGGCGGTGGCGGCCTAGTCGAGGCCGGTGTCTGGGTCGGCAAAGGCGATCAGTGGGAGCGGGTCGCCGTCGAGGACGAGAGCAGCAACTTTGCCCGTGAGTGGGAGGCTTTCCATACAGCCATCGAGCGCAACATCGAGCCGCCGTCGTCGGGTGTCTACGGCCGGCACATCATGGAAATCCTGTTTGCCGCCGAAGAGTCGGCGCTCACCAACCAGGAGGTCCGGCTGAGTAGCGGTCCCGGCTGGTTCTCGCAGGAGTCCGGCGAGGTCGCCACCTACGAGCACGGCTGGTACTAGGGCGCGCTGAGGACCTACCCCCCCCCCCCACCCTGACTCTTAATACACGACACTTTTCCAGACGGGTGCGGGAGAGGCGTTGACTCATGGCAGCACCGTCCGCCATCCTGGGGTTGCAACTACCGGGAAGGAGACGGGCCATGAGCCAACGCCAGACATTGTATCAATGGCGCCAAACGGTCGGCCGCCACCTGCCGCACTTGAGCACCCCCCAGGTGAAGGTCTTGAGCGGCTTCAGCTTTGGGGTGGCCGCGGCGCGGTGCTGCACGCTCAACGCCGTCGCCGAGGCGGTACCGGCGCTGGGCAAGCCCGATACCGTCGAGCGCCGGCTGCAACGCTTCCTGGCCAACCCGCGCCTCGACTGGGCGCAGGGCTGCCAGGCGTTGGCCGCCTGGGTGCTCAGCCGCCTGGCCGGTCGCGGGCCGGTGGTGTTGCTGGTCGATGAGACCAGCCTGCAGGCGCGGCTCAAGGTGATGGCGGTCAGTCTGGCCTATCGTGGCCGCGCGATCCCCCTGGCCTGGTGGTGCTACGCCCCCACCCAGTGGCCGCTGGGCCAGGTGGAGTTGATCACGACCTTGCTCACCTGGGTCGCCACGGGGATTGCCAAGCAGCGCGTAGTCTTGGTGCAAGCGGACCGTGGGATTGGCACCTCGCCGGCGTTGCTCCGCGCCATCGACCGGCTGGGGTGGTACTACCTGGTCCGGGTGACCAAGCAGGTCCGGGTGCAGGTGGACGCGCAAGCACCCGTGCCCTTCACCCAGTTCGTGCCGCAACCCGGCACCACTTGGCACGGCCCGGTCGCGGCCTTCAAGAAAGCGGGCTGGATCCGCTGTTGGGCCCACGGCCACTGGCCGCCCGGGCACGCGGAGCCGTGGCTGCTCTTGACCAACCATCCGGACGCGCCGGGTGCCTGGTACGGCATGCGGATGTGGGAGGAACTGGCCTTCCGCGACTTCAAATCATACGGGTGGCAATGGCAACGTAGTCGGGTCTGGCGCGCCGAGCGGGCGAATGTCCTGTGGCTGGTGATGGCCCTGGCCTATGTGTGGATGCTCAGCCTCGGCACCCAGGTGGCACACACGGCGCGGCTCAAACGGGAGTTCACCCGGGGCAAGCAACCGCGGTTCAGCCTGTTCACCCTGGGGTTGCGGCTCCTGCGGCGGTGGTTGTTCCTGGGGCGCCGCCTGTCCGTGCGCCTCCACCTCATAGCCCAGCCCCCACCGCTCCCCAAAAGTGTCGTGTATTAAGCCACCCTGACTGGGATAGGTATGGGCCAAACCGTAGGGGCGCAGCATGCTGCGCCTGTCCCCCCGCAAGGCGGGGGAACCATAGGGGTGCTAGGCCCCCTCATTCCCGCGAAAGCGGGAATCCAGGGCCATGCGTGGTCACCCGGTCGCCATGCGGACTCCCCTTCCCTGGAGGGAAGGGGCCGGGGGTTAGGTCTAGCCCACCACAAGCAGGGAGCACGTAGCGCATGAAGATTACGGATGTGACGGCGCAAGTCTTTACCTACCGGTCGCAGATCGCGCGCGATTCGGAAGGGCATTCCCACCCGGTTCCTGAATACGACGCCACGGAGTGCCTCGTAGAGATCAGCACCGACGAGGGCGTCAGTGGCTACTGCTTCGGAGGCAATCCCGCCGGAGCCATTCAGCACGTCGTCAAGCCGATGCTGGTGGGCGAAGACCCCTTCTACCGCGAGAAGCTCTGGCAGAAGCTCAAGCAGGCCCAGCGGGGTTCCAAGGAAGTCCTATCCGACCGGCTCATCGGGGTAGTGGATCAGGCGCTCTGGGACCTCGCCGGCCGCGCCCTCGGCCAGCCCGTCTACAAGCTCCTCGGCGGCGCCCGCGACAAAGTACCGGCCTATGCCAGCACGATGTGTGGCGATGAGGTCGAGGGGGGCCTGAATACGCCGGAGGCCTACGGGGAGTTCGCCGCGCAGTGCCGCGCAGAGGGCTACACCGCCTTCAAGCTCCATACCTGGATGCCGCCGATTCCCTGGGCGCCGGACCCCAAGCAGGATGTCGCCGCCTGTCGGGCCGTGCGGGAGCGCGTCGGTGACGATATGGCGCTGATGCTCGACTGCTTCCACCACTACAGTCGAGAGGAAGCGCTCTACATCGGGAAGGAGTTGGAGCAGCTGGACTATCATTGGTTCGAGGAGCCGATGGACGAGCACAACGTCTCCTCCTACGTATGGCTGACCGAGCAGCTCTCCATCCCGGTGCTGGGGCCGGAAACGGCCGAGGGACAGATGTTCACGCGGGCCGAGTGGATCGTGCGCGGGGCCTCGGACATCAGCCGCGGCGGCGTCGGCGACGTGGGCGGCATCACGCCGCTGATGAAGACGGCGCATCTCTGCGAGTCGTTCGGCGTGCGTATGGAGGTGCATGGCGGTGGGCCAGGCAACCTGCACGCCCTCTGCGCGATGGGCATTCCCGGGGAATATTACGAGCGCGGGCTGCTCCATCCGTTCCTCGACTACGAGCAGCGGACGCCATGGCTCAATACCATCGTTGACCCAATGGATGAGACGGGGTGTGTCCACGTCTCGCAGCAGCCGGGACTGGGCTGGGACATCAACTTCGACTTCATCAGCGCCAACGCGGTCACCGCTCCATCATCCGGCTGAGTAGTGAGCTAATCTCACCCCAGCCCGGTCATTCCCGCGCAAGCGGGAATCCACGGCCCCCCGCCGCAGCGGGGGACCATAGGGGGGCTAGGCACTCGTCATTGCGGCGAAAGCCGCAATCCAGGGCCGGGTGTGGCGTTCAGGGCAAAGGAGCGTAGCTACCATGCTCTTTGTAGACGACTATCACGTTCACTCCTCCGAGGGTGTAGAGCGCGTCTTTCACCGTCTGGAGCAGCACCCCGACAATCCCATTCACGTGTTCACCGACCCCTGGGGTCCCATCTGCGTTGACCACGGCGGCTACGAGCGCGATCCGCAGACGGGTGAGTTCGTCCTCTGGTACTACACGCGCCCCGATAAACCCCAGGGGATGCACGAGTCGGCCTTTGTCTGCCAAGCGCGCTCCCGCGATGGCATCCACTGGGACACGCCCTCGCTGGGGCTACACGAGTTTCGCGGCAGCCGCGACAACAACATCTGTGTCGTAAACTTCACCGCCTCTGGTGTGTACCCCGGCCCGCACGAGTTGACCGGGCCGTGTATCGCTCGCGATCCGCTCGACCCCAACCCCGACGGTCGCTACAAGATGGCCATCTGGCGCTACAACCGCGACCGCGACCCGGAGACGGGGCAGCGCCTGTATGCCCGAAGGGACACCTCACACCCGAACGGCCTGTATACGTCCACCTCGCCCGACGGCATCCACTGGCCGGACCGGGAGCGACTGGTGCATACGTTCGCCGATGGCTTTGGCGACACGTACACGTTCATGGTGGACACCCTGCGCCGCGGCTACCGGCTCTTCGGCAAGCGCATGTACTGGGACCGTCAGCGCGATATGTGGATCCGCCTCCGGCACACGACCTGGAGTCCCGATTTCGTTTCCTGGTCGCCGTTCGTGCCGATCCTGCCGATTGACGACCACGACCGCCCCCACGACCAGATTTACATGAACAACGGCTATGTCTACGACGATATGTACCTAGGTTTCGCGCGTATCCTGCACGCGCACGACGATTGGTCCTTGGATATAGACCTGGCCTATTCGCGCGACGGCGAGGAGTGGATACGGCCCCCGGCGGCGCGGTCCATTCTGCCTCGCGGCGTAGGCGATACCTGGGACAGTGGCCGGATGGCGATGTTCCCGTCGGCACCGCTCCGGGAGGGTGACCGGCTCTACTTCTATCACACGTCGGGCGCGTGGTACCACAGCCCGGCTCCGCCGCGCGAGCTACCGCCCGGCACTGAGCGCCCCCGGGGCCTCTGCTTGGCAACCTTGCGCGTGGACGGGTTTGCCGGCCTGCACGCGGCGCAGAGCGGGCATATTCGCACCCGTCCGCTGTTCGTGGAGCGGGAGCAGCTGCGGATCAACGTAGATGCGGGGCGAGGCGCCTGTCGCGTAGGACTGCTCGATGAAGCCGGGTTTCCCATCGCCGGTTATACCCCCGCAGACATGGAGCCAATCCAGGCCGATGCGATAGACCACCGGCTGTGCTGGCGCGAGCATAACTCGGTCGCCGACCTCTACGGACGCTGGTTGTCCTTGGACATTCGGCTGGAGCGCGCCGAGCTGTTTTCCGTGCGGCAGGGGAGTTAGGCCGTGCAGGTCATCCAGCGCGACTACATGACGCAGCAGCTCAAGCTGTCTATCCCCGGTGATGTTCGCCACTGGGGCCGGCTCACCGCCAAAGTAGTCATCGAGCAGCCGAGTGGATACGTGCTGGAGACGGCCGGGCGCGTCGTCCGCCGCGGCAAGCAAGCCGAGATCACCGTGTACTATCCCCTGCTGGACGACGGAGCCTGGGAGCAGATCGAGGGCTTCTGCAAAGCCTTTGAGTACGAGATGGGCACCTATACCTTCACCGCCCACCTCTTCAGTGACGGTCATCCCATCGTCACCGAGACGGCCGAGTTCGATCAGGACCAGCTCTACGCCAACAGTTGGAAGACCCGCATCCGCAACGACTTTCCACCCGGCTTCATCGAGTGCGCCCCGCTCCGCTCCGTCTGCATTGACCACGACGAAATACCGGTGACGATCCGGCTCAAGACCGACCGCGTACCAGCGTGTCGCGTCCGCATGGACGTGACGGCGCGGCGTGGCACCGAGCCACTGGTGGAGCCAATCGAGTTGGACTTGACCGCGGAGCCACAGATCGTCACGTTCCACCATGCCGGTTGGGAGCGCGGTGAGTATTGGGTTCGGGTCCAGGTGCTTGAGGCCGGCCAGCCCGTCGGCCCCTACATGGTGCGGAAGTTCTGGAAAGAGGTCATCGGGCCGGAGCCACAGCCGGAGCCGCCCTTGCAGCTCGGCTCGTCGTTGCAATACATGGTGGATGGGTGGCTGTTCGAGCGGTCGGAAGGGCTGGGCTTCTGGCCAGTGAGCTACGACCCCAATCCCGACCGCCCGGCGATCACGATGGACAAGCCCTGGGAATACGGGATCATGGAAGTCCGCAGCCTGGCCTATGACGAGGAAGAAAGGCTCTACAAGCTCGAATACACCTTCGGCGTGGAAAGCTACCGCCGGCAGGGCTATGCCTGGCACTCGCTGGTAGACGAGATCACGGTTGACCCGGCCGGTCTCCCACCGACCTGGGAGCAGTTCGAGCGAGACACGCAGCGCGCTGTCGCTGTGCAGCAGCCACGCGGTGAAGACGGCTCCGACCCGGCTTTCACGCAGCCGATCCTCCCCGGTGACTCGCTGCCGGTCGCCTATCGCAAGCTGCTCTGGTCGCTCCTCCAGCAGGGAGTGTCGGTGCAAGCGTTCGATATCCCGCCGCTGGGTTACTCCTATGCCATCCTGCCCAACCTCCAGCCGCCGGGCGAGCGCAAGACCGACTACGTGCTACTCGCGGTGCCGGGCATTCGTCCCGATGGGCAGTTGCCTCGGCCCGGTGAGTTCGATGCGTCCGAAGCACAGGTCTTCGAGATGTACCCGGAAGACCTGGACCGCCCGGCCTACACCTGCCTCGCCATCTCGCGCGACGGCGTCAACTGGGAGAAGCCGGAGCTAGGGCTGGTCAAGTTTCACGGCTCCAAGGCGAACAACATCCTCCGCACGGAGGATGAAGCCAACCGCGCCTACGAGCAGCGCGCGCAGGCGGCCGATACCCACGCGATCATGCCCGCCGCCACGAAGCGGCAGCGCACCTTCCGCCTGTACGACCCCGACCGGGATAGGCCGATTGACATGGACAAGGTGTTCATGGCCCAGATCGCAACGGGCTACGGTGAGAAGGTGGACTTCGTGTGGCCGGACGACTTTGCCGACTCCGGTGCAGCGCTCGGCTTTACCCCGGAGCTACGCGCCTACTACCCGATGATGCACCGGGGCGGCGACGAGTTCCTGTTCCTGTCAGACCGGGCGTTCATTTACCTGGGCGCGGGTATGGACCTGATGCACAGCAGCGAATCGATCCGGCACCAGATCGAACGCAGCGACGACCAAACGCTCTTCTGGTACTACCGACCCAACTCACCGGCCTATCCGCCGCACAACTGCCCTTGGGATAATCACCAGGGGCCGCTCCGCAACCTCGCCGTGCTGTGGACCGACGATGGCCGCCGTTTCCACAAGCGGTTCTGCATCGGTCCCGACGAGTTCGATCCACCGGGAATGCAGTTCTACAACATGGCCCTCATCGGCGAGCTACCGCGGATTCACCAGGGGCGCACGATGCTCCGCCGCACCTCCTCCCCGGGCGTCGCGGTGCAGTCCGGCGAGCTATACGTGGCTGAGTTGCGGAGCTATGCGGGAGCCGAGCAGACCCAAGTACCTGAGTTGATCTGGTCGCGTGATCTGCTTCACTGGCACCGCTTTACGCATCACCGGGCGCCCATGGTGAAGCTGGGTACGGAAGACGGCAGCTACAACTGGGGCATGTATTTTCAGGCACAGAGCTACTATCCCTTCAAGGACAAAGACGGTAACGATGCCTGGTGGCTGGTCAACTCCGCGAACAGTGCCCGCCATAACCACGTGACCATCGGCATCCGCCATCCTACGGTGGAAGACGCCCAGGCCCGCTATCCCCACTACAGCGAGGCCCCCTTCTTTGTGGACTGGCCCACGCTGTTTCGGCGCGGCGTGCAGTTCCGGCGCACGCCGCTATTCACCCACATCAAGCCGGGCCGCCTGGCCTACACCGCGCCTACAGGGACGCTCGGCGAGTTCACTACGCACCCCATCCACTTCGATGGCACTGAACTGGTGCTCAACGCGCAGGTCGAGGCCGGCGGGAGCCTCCGCGTAGAGGTGCAGGATGAGGCCGGCCAGGTGCTTGACGGCTATAGTCTCGCAGAATCGACCGTCTTCACCGGCGACGAGGTGTACTACACGCCCTCTTGGGGTACCCGGCGTCTCGCGGCGCTCACCGGGCACTCGCTGAAGCTCCGCGTCGTGCTGGAGCAAGCCAAGCTCTTCACCCTGCACATCGAGTAGACGACCTATTCTATCCCCTCCCCAGCCTCCCCCGGAGTAAGCCCCAGGGGAAGAAATGTACTGTCCCCTGTAATACGGTATCGAGGTCGAAGTCTTCGGTGGTGCGGAGACCGGCTCCGTTCAGCCTGGAGAGGCGATCCCGCAGTTCCTCTATCTCTCGTCTCAATTCGTCGGCTTACTTCATTGGTCAGTCCGGGCTACCGGCGACATATTTCTGCGACATTTCATCGCTATCGTGAGCAGTAGCACAGATACCGCACGAAAGGAGTGCAAGGATGATTGACAAGAAGCTGATGACGCGGCGGTTCCTGATTGGGCCGGTCTTGGGGACCGCACTCGGCGCAGGAATACTGATCGGCTGCGACACCGGACCCGGAGGCGGCAGTGAAGAGGGCAGCGGCGCTAATCTAGCGCCGGATGAGACCTTCGACATGGTCCGCGGCGGTGCCCGGCTGATCCTGAGCTACGACGCTCCCAGCAACTCCTTCAAGGGCACCGTGGCGAACACGACCAACAATGTCCTGACCCAGGTCAGGATCGAAGTACATCTATCGAACGGTGCGGAGCTTGGGCCGACGCCGCCGGTAGACTTGGCTCCGGGCCAGGTGTTGCCGGTTAGCCTGCCTTCGACGCCGGCCTCGTTCACCGGCTGGATAGCCCATGCCGAGGTTGGCGGCGGCGGCGAAGGAAGTGGCGGAGAGTCCGGCAGCGAGTCCGGCAGCGAGTCCGGTGGTGAAGGCGGCGGTACAGGTTCTGAGGCCGGTGAAGCCGCCATGTCAAGCCCGATCATTCCTCTCGGACAGTCGTGGAACGGCGTTCTCGGCGGACTGGCTGTCTCCGCGCGGTACGATGCGTCAACCCGGTCCGTCCACACAACAGTGCAAAACACGCTCTCGCAGGTGCTCTGCTACGTGCAGGCCGAACCGCACCTGAAGTCGGGAACGAAGACAGTAGGAGAGCTTGGTCCCGACATGCTGGGGCATCTAAGCCCCGGGCAGGAAGCAATGTCCAGCCTGGCAGTCGCCAGTGAACCGAAACTCGCAGGCGTCTCCTACGATGGATACGTCGTTCACCTGGAAGTATTCGACTGCGGCGGCTCTGGCCCTGTACCTCACACGGGGGGAGAAGGCGCTGCCGGCGGCGGTGGCGAGGGCGGTGGTGGCGAGGGAGCCGGCGGCGAGGGGCACGGTCCCGGTGGCGAAGGCTCTGGTGGTGAAGGCAGTGCATCCGGCAGCGAAGAGGGCAGCGGGGCCAATCTAGCGCTGGATGAGACCTTCGACATGGTCCGCGGCGGTGCCCGGCTGATCCTGAGCTACGACGCTCCCAGCAACTCCTTCAAGGGCACCGTGGCGAACACGACCAACAATGTCCTGACCCAGGTCAGGATCGAAGTACATCTATCGAATGGGGCGGAGCTTGGGCCGACGCCGCCGGTAGACTTGGCTCCGGGCCAGGTGTTGCCGGTCAATCTGCCCGCGACGCCGGCCTCGTTCACCGGCTGGATAGCCCATGCCGAGGTTGGCGGCGGTAGCGAGGGCGGCCAGTCGGGCGGAGAGCATGGCAGCAGCCGGGAGTCGGGCGGCGGCGAGCACGGCTCCGGCGGCGAGCGGAAAGGAGGAGGCTAGCGCCGAGCGGAGTCGGCCGCGGGAAGATGCCAAGTCAGATAAGCTAACCCTGGGAGTATCCCGTAGATGGACGCGGTGCCTCTATGAGGCATCGCGTCCAAGATTGCTTGTAGGGGACTGGTGATGAGCGGCACAGTATTGATAATCGAAGACGATACGAGGATCGCCAACTGGGTCAAGGTGTACTTCGAGCGCGCCGGATTCTCCGCTGAGGTCGCTCATGATGGTGAAGCCGGTCTGGCCCTGGCCCGCGATCTGACTCCGGACCTGGTAGTACTCGATCTGATGCTTCCCCGTCTCGATGGCGTGGAGCTATGCAGAATCCTGCGTCGAGAGTCGGATGTTCCAATAATCATGCTGACGGCCAGAGAGACCCCTGCTGAGCGAATCATCGGACTGGATAGCGGGGCTGACGATTACATCGTCAAGCCTTTCGATCCGGAGGAAGTCATCGCGCGCGCCGACGCCGTGCTGCGCCGCGTCAAAGGCAGAGTTCAGCAGGTCCTCACACGCGGCAGCATCACACTGAACGAGACCACCCGGAGCGTGACGGTCAATGAAGAACCCGTGACGTTGAGTCAGGCGCAAATTGCTCTGCTATCAACCTTCATGCGTCATCCCAACCAGGTACTCACCCGTGAACAGCTAATCTCGTTGACCTTCAACGACGAATTCGACGGGTTCGACCGCGCCATAGACAGCCAGGTCGCTCGCCTGCGAAAGCAGATCAACCGAGATGGCAGACAGCCCATTCAGACTGTCTACGGTGCCGGCTATAGGTTCGTGGTGGAGGACGAATGATGTCGCTACGCTGGCGCATCATGGGTTCGACCGTCTTTGTCGTCGTTCTTACCGTCTTGGCCAGCGTTAGTGTGGGCTATTACGCGACACAGTCCCGCCTGAGTGTGCTCGTAGACCGGATAGGTGCTGATGAGGCGGTCCAGTTAGCCCGGAATCTGAGTCGCGAATATACCGCTGCCGGTGGTTGGGAAACGGTGGACAGGGTGCTGTCCGAGACCGGATACATCTATGACGGAGTTCGGGAGAGGGAGCGGCATGTAGAAAGTGAGGGGGATTCCTCAGAACTCTTCCACAAAGACCCGATACGAGTCGTCATTGTCGGCATCAATGGACGTGTGGTGCAGGACAACTTATCCGAGCTGTTATATGGAACCACCGCACCCGATCTGGGCGGGCATCGCCAGACAGTGTTCGATTTGGCTACGAACCAGCCCGTGGGCCACGTCTATGTGGATGTAAACCATGATTTCCTAGCGACCGAGTCGCACGGGTTTCTCAACACGCTCCTGTACATCACCCTGATCGGCGGAATGCTGACGGCTGGCGTCGCCATACTGCTGGCTGTTTGGTTATCCAAACGCATCACAGCACCTGTGACGGCTTTGACAGAGGCAACCCAGGCAATTGCTCAGGGGGATACGACCCGGCTGCCAATCACATCCTCAGACGAGCTGGGGAAGATGAGTGTGGCTTTCAACCGGATGACCTCCACCTTGGAAACTCAGCGCGACCTCCGCAAGCGGCTGATAAACGATGTCTCTCACGAGCTGAATACGCCACTGAGCGTCATACAGCTGGAGGCAAAAGGGCTGCGCGATGGACTTCAGACGCCTGGGAGCGCGTCCGACCACATCATCCAGGAAGTGGACAGGCTGCGCGGTCTCGTAACTGACCTGAACTCGCTTGCGGAGACCGACTATGGTGAGTTGCGGCTCACGCTCGAAGCAGGTTCGATTTGCGAGCTACTCACCACAGAGGTAGATCGTTGGCAGCCACAAGCTCAAGCTCGACAGGTTGCATTGTCACTGGAGGTATCCACTGACCTCCCGGACATGGACTTCGACCGGATGCATCTGAGCCAGGCATTGGGAAACGTCGTGAGCAACGCCATTCATTGCACCGAGGCCGGTGGGAATATCGTGCTTAGGGCGGGGTTGGAGAGCGACGAGACGGTGGCTATCTCGATCACCGATGACGGGATCGGCATCCACGCCGCAGACCTCCCCCATGTCTTCGACCGCTTCTACCGTACTGACCAGTCTCGTAGTCGTGGGATCGGCGGCACCGGTCTGGGGTTGGCCATCACCCGGGCTATAGTGGAAGTCCACGGGGGCACTATTGCCGTAGCAAGTGACGGGCTTGGACAGGGTGTCACTGTGACCATTCGCCTTCCCCTGAATAAGTGAGCATCATCCTTCTCGGCGATGGAGAGTGCCGGGGGTGAGGCGCGGAACCTACCGCCGGCCGCAAAGCTACTGCTTGACGAACGCCAGAACCATGAAGAGGGGTAAGTGGTAGTTCTTCGTAGCAATTGGATGGCCACTCTCTAGCATCTCGTCCGTCGGGCAGACATCGGAAAGGTCGTTCAGCAATAGCCCACTCTCTCGGAAGGTCGTGATGTACTCTTCGAGCGTGCGGTGGTAGTAGTAAGCGTGGACACCCAGCTTCGCCATACCGCCATATTCACGGGTGCCCCGGCCTGACTCGAAATAGTTCCTCACCCTTGCATCGAATACTGCTCTGTACGGGTTCAGGAGCGAAAGCACCGCGCGACCGCCGGGCTTCAGCACGTCGCCAAGCGTGGCGATGTAGCCACAGTAGTCGTCCACGTCCGGTAGTACCAGGTTGCTCACCACCAAATCGAAGAACTCATGGTACTGGGGAAGCGGTCTGCTGAGATCGTGTACCAGATAGGTCGTGCTTGTCCCAGGGTCCCGTTCCTGCGCGATGGTGAGTAGGCGCGGCGCAAGATCAACGGCAGTGACCTCTGCACCCCGCTGCGCCAGCATTCTGGCGATATGCCCCTCGCCGCAGCCGGCATCTAGCACTCTGCGCCCAGCCACGTCGCCCGCGTATGCCAGCAGGCGTGGGACCAGGAGGTGCCGGATGAACGAGAAGTCCTCCTCGTGTTGGTCAGAGATGTGCTCGGCGTATTCGGTTGCGTACTCGTCATAGGGACTCGTGCGCCCGGCCATCAGGGGCCTCCGTAGCCACTACACATGTTGGCGCTGCACCCGTCCCGGCCCATACTACGCCGTCGGGTCCGCGGCGACAAGCTGAGTCTGGGACGTAGCGAGCGGGAGCGGCAGGCGCATTCCGAGCTTGTCCCCGGCCTCCCCCGGATTGAGCCACCGGGGCCCATCAATAACGGTGCCATGTACCATAATGCGGCGAGGATCACCGGACCATAGACCATGCCTGAGTCCGCAGCGCCCACCTACCTCATCGTGACGGGTGCCTCCGTTGCTCGACGCACGCCGGAGGTGCTGCGAGCGCTCGCCCCGGTCGCGGGGCGCGTGCTCACCCTGCTCACGCCGGGGGCGCGGCGGGTGATTAGCCCGCGCGAGTTGGCGCTGGTGCCGGGGCACCAAATTGTCGAGAGCTACTTCGATGCCGCGATCTTGCCGCGTCCAGCACCGGGCGTGGTAGTGATCGCTCCCTGCACCTTCAACACCCTGAACAAGCTCGCCGCCGGTATCACCGACAATCTGGCGCTCTCTATCCCAGCCCAGGCCATCGGCCGGCGTACCCCGCTGATCGTCGCCATCGCGGTCAACACCCCCTTGTGGACACATCCCCGCACCCAAGAGTCGGCAGCCACGCTGCGGAAATGGGGTTGCACGGTACTCGATCCCGTAACCGCCGATGGCACCCTGGCGATGGCGTCGCCGGAGACCATCGCGGCAGCCGTGCGCCGGGCGTGGTCACGTCTAGCGCGCGAGTCGGCGTAAGGCCATCCCATCTGCCCATAGCGCCCGGCCCTCCCTCTGTTCGACCGGTGGCTGCTGCTATGATTCTGATAGGTGACCAAGGAGGAGCCAACGATGACCGTGCAAGTATATGGCGTCAATCACATCGCCATCGAAGTGGACGACGTACAGAAGGCAGTGGCCTTCTACTCCGACGTGTTCAACCTGGAGATGTTGCGCGGCGGTGAAGGGGCGGCGTGGTGCCAGCTCGGCGAGCACCAGTTCTTAGCGATCTTCGAGGTCGAGGAGTTGCACCCGGACCGCTCGAAGCACTTTGGCATTATGGTCCGCGACGAAGCGCAGCTCGCCGCCGTGCGCGAGAAGATCATCACGAAATACGGGCTGGAGACCGAGCCGGGCTTCCGCTGCGACTTCCGCGACCCGTTCGGCAACCGCATTCAGGTCGGCGACCTCCACGACGAATCCCTCGTCTGGATGTTGCCATATCAAGAGGTCCAGGAAGCCGGCATCAAGTTCTCCGACGACTAGGCACTGTTGACGGTTCTCGGTCATTCCCGCTCCCACCGGAAGGACGGCTGGGTGGTGTGGTCGGGCCAAGGGCAGGGGCGTTGCCGCGGCTGCCGGTCGGCTATACTACTGTTACCGACTCTCGTCTTACCTCGCTACCGCGCGCACCGGCTGTCCGGCACGAGGTCTCTGATGGCAACCAGAACCGCCCTCCGTCCCCCCTCGCCGGGTGCGTCTGCTCACTTGGAGCCGCTCCCCGACCCGCCGCGGATCCCCGATATGCAGCAATACGACCGGCTGGTGGCGTTCGACAGCATCCTCCGCGCCCACTTTGCCGCGCGTGCCGACGTGCTGATCTCCGGTCAGGGCTTCCTCCGGCGCGAGGCCGGCAACGACGCGGAGCGACTGGCGCCCGACTGCGTGGTCGCGTTCGGCGTCAACCCCGCCGCCATCGTGGCCCGCAACGGCTATGTGATTAGCGAAGTGGGCCAGCCGCCGGACTTTGTGCTGGAAGTGGCCTCGCGCAGCACCGGCCGGCGGGACTACACGGTCAAGCGGGCCGGGTACGCCGGCTATGGGGTGCGGGAATACTGGCGGTTCGACCACACCGGCGGCCGGTACCACGATGCGCCGCTGGCCGGGGACCGGCTGGTGGACGGGGAGTACGAACCCATCAGGATCAACGAGGAGCCGGACGGAGTGCAGTGGGGGCACAGTCCGGTGTTGGGGCTGGACCTATGTTGGGACACGGGCCAGTTGCGGGTGTACGACCCGGTGGCCGGGGTGTATCTGCCGACCGCGCCGGAGCTGCAAGCCGAGCGCGATGACGAACGGGCGGCTCGCCGGATGGCCGAAGCCCGCGCTGCTACTGCCGAAGGCCGGGCGGAGGCCGAGCAGGCTGCCCGCCAGTTGGCTGAAGACCGAGCGGCGGCCGAGCACATGGCCCGCCGATTGGCCGAAACCGCGTTGCGGCGGCTCCAGGAGCAGCTGCGGCGGCTGCAAGGGGAATAATCCCAGCGATGCCGGGCTGCCGCTGCGCCTCTCATCACTGCACTGCGGCGGGAGTCGCAGTGGCGAGACGGGAATCCGCACCGTCTTTCCAGGCCGCGAGACAACCATTTTCAGATCAATGATGGCTGGACCGGGAGAGGTGGAGCGTGCTGAGGGCGGAGTTAGCGCAGCGGATCAAGGCGGCCGCCTACTTGACGGGTGAGTTCACCCTGCGGTCCGGGCTGGTCAGTTCGTTCTACTGGGACAAGTACCGCTTCGAGAGCGATCCCACCCTCCTGGGGGCGGTCGCCGCGGCGCTGGAAGAACTGTTACCGCCCGACTATGACCGGATCGCCGGCTTGGAGTTAGGCGGCATCCCCCTCGCCACCGCGCTCTCCCTGCGTACCGGCAAGCCGGCGCTCTACGTGCGGAAGGAAGCCAAGACATACGGCACCTGCAACCTTGTCGAGGGCGGCTTCCGCCGCGGAGAAACTGCTGTCGTGATCGAGGATGTCATCACCAGCGGCGGGCAGGTGGTTGCCTCGGTACAAGACATCCGTGCGCTGGGCCTCGTCGTGAATGAAGTGGTGTGTGTGATTGACCGGCAGCAGGGCGGCGCCGAGAACATCGGCGCTATCGGCTGCTCACTCTCGTCGGTGTTCACCTTGGACACACTCCAACGCTTGGCCGGCGGAGATACCGTCATTCCCGCCGGCTAGTCCATCATTCCCGCGAACGCGGGAATCCATGTCCCCCTGCCGCAGCGGGGGGACCATAGGGGGGCCAGTCCTCTCTCCCCGTGGGAGAGAGCCGGGGTGAGGGCAGCCGGGGAGCCGGTTTTGCCTGAAAGGAGCAGCGCATGGCCGATGCAGCCATCCGCGTGGATGGCATCACCTACACCTACGGCGACCTTGTTGCCGTAGACAACATCAGCTTTGAGGTCGGGCGCGGCGAAATCCTGGGTTTTCTGGGACCCAACGGCGCCGGCAAGTCCACCACCATCAAGATGCTCACCGGTCAGGCGCGGCCAAAGACCGGCAACATCACCGTGCTCGATAAGGATGTCACGAAGCACCACGTCGAGGTGCAGTCCAGGATCGGCGTGTGCTTCGAGGAGAAGAACCTCTACCTCAACATGTCGGGCCGCGAGAACTTGGAGTTCTTTGCTCGTCTCTTCGGGATCAAGGGGTTCGACGCGGATGAGCTGCTGCAGAAAGTCGGGCTTGCCGACCGCGCCGACGACCGCGTGAAGGGCTACTCCAAGGGTATGCAGCAACGGCTGATGATGGCGCGGTGCCTGGTGAACGGCCCCGACGTGCTCTTCCTCGACGAGCCGACCGATGGGCTGGACCCGGTGTCGGCGCAAGCGATCCGGCAGGTGATCCGCGAGGAAGCGGACCGCGGGGCGGCGGTGTTGCTCACCACCCACGACATGGACGAGGCCGATAAGCTCTCCGACCGTGTGGCGTTCATCAACGAGGGGCGCATCGTCGCGCTGGACACGCCGGAGAACCTGAAGCTCGCGCACGGGCAGCGGTCGGTGCGCGTGCGGATGCGCGCGGCCGCAGATGTGCGGGAGCAGATCATCTCGCTCGACGCGCCGGGCGCCGGGGACCGGCTCAAGGAGGCGCTCGGCTCCCAGGACCTGCTCACCATCCACACGGAAGAGGCCACCCTGGAAGCCATCTTCATCAAAGTCACCGGCCGCGGTCTCGACACATGAACACGGACGGCCACGTATCGCGGGCCGCCATCGTGGCGGCCATCCTGCGTAAAGACCTCGCGGCGCACACGCGGGACCGGTTCTTTGTCTTTGTGACCGCCTTGGGGATCGTGGCCTACGTGGTCGTCTTCTGGCTGCTGCCCAACTCGGTGGACGAGACGATCACCGTGGGAGTCCATCAGACCGGGATGGATGAGGTGTTCGAGCAGGCCGTTGCCACGCAGGGCGCCGGCATCGAGTTTGTCATGTTCGAGACCTCGGACGCGCTCCGGGCCGCCTTGGGTCTCGATGAGCGTGAGGCTGAGGAGGAGGTTGCTATCGGCTTGGACTTTCCCGCCGACTTTTTGCAGCGCGTTGCCGCCGGCGAGCAGACTACCGTGCAGGTCTACATTGACACGGGCGTGCCGCCGGCAATCCGCCGCGCCATGTCCAGCCTGGTGCGCGAGATTGCCTATGCGCTGACTGGCAATGCTCTGCCCGTCGCCGCGCCGGTGCAGGAAACGGTGATCCTCGGCGAGGACCGCGCTGGCGATCAAGTGCCGCTGCGCGAGAAGATGCGGCCGCTCGCCGCCTTCCTCATCCTGATGGTCGAAGTGATGGCGCTCGGCACGCTCGTCGCCAGCGAGGTGCATAGCCGCACGGTGAAAGCGATCCTCGTGACGCCGACTAGGACGGCCGATTTCCTGATGGCCAAGGGCCTGTTCGGCACGGCCCTCGCCTTCGTCGAGGCAACGCTGGTCATGCTTTTGATCGGTTCGTTCGCCCACGAGCCGCTGATCCTGCTCACGGCGCTGCTGCTCGGGGCGGTGCTGGTCACCGGCTGCGGGCTGATCGCCGGAGCGTCCGGTCAGGACTTCATCGGCATGGTCTTCTACAGCATGATCTTCATGATCCCCTTGCTGATCCCCGCGGTGGCAGCACTCTTTCCGGGGAGCGCGTCCATCTGGGTCCAGGTCTTACCCTCCTACGGGCTGGTGCAGGCCATCGTCGGCGTAAGCTCCTATGATGCCGGCTGGCCCGAGGTGCTACCGTACCTGGGGATGCTGCTGGCGTGGTGTGTAGCCCTCTTCGGCGTGGGGTGGTACGTTCTCAAGAGGAAGGTTGAGGCGCTATGAACGGAGTGCGCGTCTGGAACGTGCTACGCAAGGACCTCCGGCTGGGGCCGCGCTCCCCGCTGTTCCTCTACGCTTTCGTCGTGCCGGTGGTGCTCACGGTGCTTATCCGGGGCGTGTTCGGCAACCTGTTCGAGCCTACGCCGCGGCTCGGCATCGTGGACGAGGGGCAGTCGAGCATTGTCCAGGCGGTACGGACCATCGAGGGTATCGAGGTCGCCTTCCCGGCATCCGCCGACCGCCTGAAAGTGCTGGTAGAGGCGAACGACCTCGATGCCGGGCTGGTCCTCCAGCCGGGCTTCGACGCCGCCCTGCGGGCCGGCGACCGGCCGATCCTCCAGTTCTTTGTGGGTGGTGAGAGCCTGGCCTCCAACCGCATCATCTTAGGCGTGACCGCGGTTGATCTGATCCGGGGAGTGGCCGGAGCACCGGCGCCTATCGAGGTCGCCGTGACGACCGTGGGCGAGGGCGACGCAGTGCCCATCGTCAATCGCCTGCTGCCGTTGCTGATGCTCTACGCCGTCTGGATCGGCGGGGGATTCGTGCCGGCCGCCAGCCTCGTCGAGGAGAAAGAGCGCCGGACGCTTCAGGCGCTGCTCGTCACGCCGACGCAGATGGCGGACGTGCTCGTGAGCAAGGGTGTGCTAGGTATCGTGCTCGCGCTGGCCGCCGGGGTAGTCACCCTGGCCATCAACAACGCCTTCGGATCCCAACCGGCTGCGCTCCTCCTAACGCTGGCGCTCGCCGCGCTCATGTCGGCCGCGATTGGGCTGCTGTTCGGCTCGTGGGCGCGGGACACGAACATGCTCTTCACGGCGGCGAAAGCCAGCGGCGTCCTGCTCTTCGCGCCGGTGGCTTTCTTTATCTGGCCCAACCTCCCGCAATGGATTGCGAAGGTGTTCCCGACCTACTACTTCCTCTCCCCGCTCTTCGAGATCGCCGTCAGGGGAGCGTCGCTGGCCGATGTGTGGCCGGAGCTAGGAATCGGCCTGGCGATCTGCGCGGCGCTCTTCATAGCCGTCTTCGCCATGGGGCGCCGCCTCGAAGCGAGCCTGGTCACCGCCTAGTAACCAGGTCCAGAGCGTTGCGGACACCTACGCTGCTACGCCGCCCCGGTCTACCCGCTCCAGCATCTCGCGAGCGCGATTCAGGCTCGCGGCCGTGGCGCCGCCGAGCATCTGCGCGATCTCGGAGAGCCGCGCTTGCCCGGCCAGCTCCCGCACCGTCGTCGTAGTGCGGTTCTGCTCTTCCTGCTTGGCGATGAAGAAGTGGCTCTGGCCATAGACCGCGAGCTGAGGCAGGTGGGTAACACACAACACCTGATGCTGGGCAGACAGCTCGGCGAGCTTCTCACCGAGCACCCGGCCGCTCCGGCCCCCGATGCCCACGTCTATCTCGTCAAAGATCAGCGTCGGAGTGCGATCCACGCCGGAGAGGATGGACTTCAGCGCCAGCAGGATACGGCTCATCTCGCCGCCCGACGCGATCCGCGCCACCGGCTTGAGCGGCTCGCCGGGGTTGGGTGCAATCCGGAACTCCACCGTGTCCATACCGCTGTCGTCCCAGGCGAGCAGGGTCCCGGGAACTGGCTCCTCATCGAGCGCCGGCACCTCATCCGGGGACCAGGGCACGCCGTCCGCGTCGGGCTGGCACTCCACCGCGACCTCGAACGCCGCCGACAGGTTCAGATCGGCCAGCTCGTCGGCCACCGCCGCTGCCAGTTGCCGAGCAGCCCGCCGGCGTGCCCGCGATAGGCGTGTCGCGTGCCGGCCCAGTTGCGCGGCGAGGTCCTTGGCCTGAGCGGCCAGCTCGGCCAAGCGCTCATCCCGCCGTGTCAGGCCGTCCAGCTCTGCCGCTGCCGCTGTGCCGTAGGCCAGGACCGCCTCAATGGTGTCGCCGTACTTGCGCTGCAGCGACCGGATCAGGTCCAGCCGCTCTTCCACTTCGGCCAGCCGCGCCGGATCGGCCTCGACCGCCTCCGCATAGGCACGGAGCGAGCGGCCGACCTCCTCGACCAGCGCCGTCGCCTCGGTCAGCATCTCCTCGGTCTCAGCGAGCGCCGGATCAATGGCGGTCAGCGCGTTGAGTTGCCGGCCTGCATCGCCCAGTTGATCTAGCGCCCCGGCCTCACCCTCGGCGCCGGTGAGTTGCGCGTAGGCGCTGGCCGTGGCGCTGGCAAGCTGCTCGGCGTTGAGCAGCAGGTGGCGCTCCTGCTGCAATGCCTCGTCTTCGCCGGGCTGCACGTCGGCGCTGGCGATCTCGTCTACCTGATAGCGGAGCAGGTCTACGCGGCGCGCCAGCTCGCGCTCGTCTTGCTGCATCGTGCGCCACTGCCGCCGCGCGTTGCCGAGCGCCGCCGCCGTGTCGCGTACCTCGGCGCCGAGCGCCTCCAGCCCACCGAAGCGGTCGAGGAGCTGGAGTTGCGTCGCTGGCTGCAAAAGCGACAGGTGCTCGGTCTGCCCGTGAATGTCCAGCAGAAAACGCCCCAGCGCCGCCACCGTGTGCAGCGGAACGGCGCGACCGTTCACCCTCCCGACGCTCCGCCCATTAGGACGAATGTCCCGCGTCAGGATGAGGTCCAGCGGGCCGGTATCCGGCGTCTCATCGTCGGTATCGAGCAGCCCTCGCTCCGCCAAGAGCGCGTGCAGTGCCGCCGGTGGCTCGGCCAGTGAGAACACCGCCTCGATGTGCGCGTGCGTGGCCCCGCTGCGGACATCGTCCGCTCCCCCGCGGCTGCCGAGCACGCGGCTGATCGCGTCAATGATGATGGACTTGCCGGCCCCGGTCTCGCCGGTCAGCACGTTGAGGCCGGCACCGAACCGGATATGCACGTGGGCTAGCAGTGCAAAGTTCTCGATGGTCAGCTCGTGCAGCATGGTGCCCTCAGGAGCCGCCAGGTATCAGCCGTCAGCTAACCGCCCTCCGGCGTCGAGGGGAGCAGCGGGGCGCGTTGCAAGCCCGGTACCAGTACCCGGTAGAAATAGTGGCGGCCGCGCAACCGGGCCAGCAAGCACGGATAAGGCGCAATGGTTGCCTCGATGACATCTTCGTTCTGCAGCGCAATCGTGCGCTGCCCGTCAATGGCGAGCACCGCCTCGTGGTCGAAGACGGCACGTACCCGCAACGGCGCTCCGTCCGGAACAATCAAGGGGTTGGGGAAGCTCACGAACGGCAGCACCGGACTGACGATGAGCGCCCGCATATCCGGCGGCAGCACCGGGCCGAGATTAGCGAGGTTGGAGCCGGTAGAGCCGGTGGGTGTGGCGAGAATCAGCCCGTCGGCCGCATAGGTCGTGACAAATTCGCCGTGAATCCACAGTTGGAGCCGCACGACGCGGTTGGCCCGTCCCCGGCTGATGAGCGCTTCGTTCACGGCGAGGTATTCGCCTATGACCGCCGCTGCTCGCCGGTGCGTGATGGCGAGCAAGGCCCGCTCCTCGCACCAGTATTCGGACGCCAGCAAGCGCGGGAGTGCGGCGGCTACTTCATCGGCCTCGACCTCCGCGAGGAAGCCGAGCTTGCCGAAGTTGACGCCGGCCACCGCCACGCCTACCGGCGCCGCCAGCCGCAGGGTGCGGATGATGGTCCCGTCGCCGCCAAAGGTGAGCACCAGGTCCGTGCCGGGTAAGCCGGCGCTCACCGCCGCTTCTTCCCAGGCGGATTCCGTCCAGGTTTCGATACCGGCGGCCTGGATGTGTTGGGACAACGACGCGGCCAGCTCGACCGCTTCCGGTTTTCGTGGCTGGTACACCAGCCCGATACGTTCCGCTTGCGCTGCTGTCATTGTTGAGCGCCCGGTGCCCGGCAGGGAGCCAGCGGTGACAGGTGATTCCAGGCGATGCTGTGCCGTGCTGCCCTGCCTCCTCTCCACCCGACTGCATGATGCAAGCCGACCGCGCACCGGCGGCGGCGCGCCTGGGTAGACCGGTGATCCGAAGGCAAGCTCCCCGCGTTGTTATACTGGATAGCGGCGATTGGTGATAGGGAGCGGCCTGGCGGCAGGTCCGGCAGTGGTGCTTGCCATCGCCCGCGCCGGCACGGGCAAGTGGCGGAATCGGCAGACGCGCTAGCCTTAGGAGCTAGTCCCGCAAGGGGTCAGGGTTCAAATCCCTGCTTGCCCACCATCCCGGACGAAATCGAACACCTGCACGTTGGGGATCCGGCCGGGGACGTAATTAGAATCAGTATTCGGAGCGGCTTTGTCCCTTCGAGCGCAGACTCACCGGAACCACCCAGGCGATGTGTGCCGCTTGGGGCAGGAAGTATGAAGGACGCGAAGGCCATATCGCCCAGGCAGCCCATCAGACGCACGTCGCCGCCGCGCCGCCCCGCTGCGGAGACGGCCCGCCTGGGTGACGCGATCTACGAGCGGTACATCCGCCCGCAGGTCGAGGCGGACCACATCGGAGCGGTCGTCGCCATCGACGTAGAGAGCGGAAGCTGGGCCATCGGCGAGGACGAGATTGCCGCCACGGACCGCCTGCAGGTCGAGCGCCCCGACGCCTATGATGTGTGGTGCCTGCGGGTCGGCTATCGGGCACTATACAGTTTTGGAGGTGGCTCTCTGCGGAGGGGCGAGTGATCCATGGCGCGGTGAACCCGGCATATGAAGCCGTCGTTCGCCTTACAGTGCAAGGTCCGTCGGGCCAGGCGCGGGAAATCGAAGCCGTGGTCGACACCGGCTACAACGGCTTCCTGACCCTGCCCCCAGCCCTGGTAACGGAGTTGGGCCTGGTCTATCGTGACCGAGGCCGCGCTATTTTGGCCGACGGCAGTGAAGCCTTATTCGATATCTATGATGTCGCTGTGCTCTGGGACAACCGACTGCGAAATACCAGGGCCAGCGCCGCTGACGCCACCCCGCTTGTCGGTATGCGGCTGCTCCATAGCCACAGCTTGTACGTGGAAGTTGAGGATGGCGGCAGCGTCGTCATTCAGGCCCGAGCGTAGCTGAACTCCCAATCGCCTCCCCTCTTCCTGCCCCGCAGTTTCCCTGCGTATGCCGTCTATCCTCCCCACGCCTGTCCCTGTATGCGGCCCTTTTTGCGTTTTCAGGCCTCTGCGGTTGCGGGCCGCCTCATCTCGGTTACACCATCAAGCCAGTGCCAGCGGATCAGCGGCGGACCGGATTAGATGGGGAGATTCCGAGGCGCCCCATAGCCGACGCCCCACATCAGGACCTCCCAGCGAAAGGTCGCTGGACTGCGGCTGCCGCTGCAACGACAGAGGCCAGGTAGTGATGATGGCCGTCGTAGGGACTACGCTTATCCGCGCCGGACTACGATCTACGATCGCTGGCGGGGGCGTAGGAAGGCCGGGATATCCAGGGCATCTCGGCCGCGCGGGGCGGCGCTATCGGGGAGGCCACGCGCCCGCGGGCTAGGCGCAGCCGACCGCTGCCGCGGCAAGGCAGGCATCCGCTCCGTCGGCATGATCGTTTCCGCTTCGAAGCCGGTCCCGATCACGGTGATCTTCACCGCGCCTTCATTCTCCGGATCAATCACCGCCCCGAAGATGATGTTCGCTTCGGAAGCCGCCGCATTGGAAATCACGTCGGCGGCCTCGTTGACCTCTGCCAGGGTTAGGTCCTCACCGCCGGTGATGTTGAACAGGATGCCGCTCGCGCCATTGATTGCAATATCGAGCAGCGGACTGGCCACGGCCTCCTTGGCGGCCTCCACGGCGCGGTTCTCCCCGGAGCCGTGCCCAATGGCCATCAGTGCCGATCCCGCATCGGCCATGATGGCCCTAACATCGGCAAAGTCCAGATTAATCAGCCCAGGCACCGTAATCAGATCGGAGATGCCTTGGATACCTTGCCGCAGCACGTCGTCGGCCAGCTTGAACGCATCCGTGAGCGTAGCGTTCTTCTCGGCCACGTTGAGCAGCCGGTCGTTGGGGATGGTAATAAGGGTATCCACCTGGGCTTGCAGCTCGGCAATTCCGTCTTCGGCCACCTGACGTCGGCGCGCACCCTCGAACTTGAACGGCCGCGTGACCACGGCGATGGTCAGGGCACTCATACTCTTGGCAAGTTGGGCAATTTTCGGCGCGGCGCCGGTGCCCGTGCCGCCGCCCATCCCCGCCGCGACGAACACCATGTCGGCGCCTTGCAGCACCGCTTCGAGGTCTTCCAGGCTCTCCTCGGCGGCCTTGGCGCCGATCTCCGGCTTACCGCCGGCGCCCAGGCCCTTGGTGCTCTTGTCACCGATATGAACGGTTGTCGGAGCGGCCGAGCGGACCAGTTGCTGGGCGTCGGTATTCACCGTAATGAAGTCAACGCCGCCGATCTGTGTCTCGATCATGCGATCAATGGCGTTGCTACCGCCGCCACCAACGCCGACGACCCTGATGTTCGCGTACTGATCAAGGCTCGGCGCCATCCCTGGCCCGTCCTCGGCCTCCTCGCTACGCCCCACCGCCTGAATTCGATCTGGCATCATGGCCATAGTGTGCTCCCTCTCGCAGATGAGACTGGACACGGCCAACTCAGTGTCCCCAAACTGTACCATCTCTCCTACCGGACCGGACAACGTGCGGCGGCCATGTCCTGCCTCCGGGTACCAGGAACGATGAAGCGCCAGGCGGGCCTCGCCGCCTGACAGCTTCCAGTGCAGTCGCAAGGTTAGGAGCAAGCGTATGAAGATTACCGGCGTAGAGACACGTACCCTCGACATCAGCGGCGAAGCCGGGGGATACGCATTTCAGCGCGATCACAGCGTGGTCCTGGTACGCACCGATGAAGGGCTTACGGGCATCTCGCGTACCGGCCCGGGGAACATCCCCGTCATCGAAGACCTAACGCCCATTCTGCTTGATCAGAGTCCGCTCGATGTTGAGCGCCTGTGGCACGCCATGTATGCCACGACCCAGAGCCGCGGCCACCCTGATTCGCGCCTCGTCGGCGCCATCGGCGCCCTCGACATTGCCCTCTGGGACCTCAAAGGCCAGGCACTGGATCAGCCGGTCTGGCGGTTGTTGGGCGGCTCTCGTCAGCGTATACCTTCCTACGCCGACGGCACGATCTTCGAACGGGAAACGGCCGACCTTGTCCAACGCCTCGCCGACTACCGGGACCAGGGCTTCACCCAGGTCAAGTTCCACACGCTCAACAACGACCCGGTGGAGGTGCTCTCCGAGATCGCCGCCGTGCGGGCCGCTGTGGGCGAGGATACCCAGCTCATGGTAGATGCGCATCGCGCTTGGGACCCGTGGACCGCCGCTGCCGTGGCCCAGGAGTGCCAGCAATACAACGTCTACTGGCTCGAGGAGCCGGTCCAGTGGGATGACCAGGTTGAAGGGCTGGCCGTCGTGGCCCGCGCCGCCCCCCACCTCCTGGTTGCCGGTGGCGAGGGCGAGCGCACCCTCTATGCCGCCCGGGACTTGGTAGCGCGCGGCTCCGTGCGCGTGCTGCAGCACGACATCCTAGGCGGTGGTGGGTACACGGCTTGGCGTAAATACGCTGCCGTCGCGGAGGCCTTCCACGTCAAGGTCGCTCCGCATGGGGCCAGCTTCCCGGAGCTAAACGCCCACTTGGTCGCGGCAGTCCCCAACGGATTGACCGTCTCCACCTGCCCCGCCTGCGAGCCGTATCAAATCTGGTCGCGGCTCTATGAGCAGCCGATGGACGTGCGCGACGGCTGGATCACTCTCAGCGACCGTCCGGGCCTCGGCCTGACGCTGGATGAAGATTTCATCAGCCACCACCAGCGCTAGAGCGTGTCTGCAAAATGCCGGTTGGCCGGGGGCGCGCTCCCTCACCCCGGGCCTCACCACCATGTGGAGAGAGCGTGGCCGCTCGTCGTTCCCTCTGTCTCATCCGTCATTCCCGCTTGCGCGGGAATCCCCGTCCCCCTGCGGAGCGGGGGACCATAGGGGGGCCGGAGCTATCGGCCCGTTAGCAGCGCGCCGCCTCAACGTGCTCGCGCAGCACCTGCAAGGTTTGTCCGGCGATGTGCTGCACGAAGAACCGTCCCGCCACGTGTTCCGCCAGCCATGGCTGCCATGACCGCGGCAGCCAGCGGTACTGCGGCTCGTAGTGGTGCGTAATCTGCACCTCCACCCCGTCCGCCACCGGCCGAAACGACCACACCACCTCCATTCCGATCAGCCGTCCGCCGGTGTGGAGATATGTGATGCGGTCCTCGCCTGGCAACACCTCCTGCCAGGCCGTCCAGGCGACCGGTATGCCGGTACGCCAGGCTGCCATCCGCACGTGGCGGCGCTGGGCTTGCTCCTCCAGAATACGGACGGAGCGATAGTGGGGCAGCAAGCGGGGCCAGTCCTCGACCGCAGCGGCCAGGGTGAAGGCCAACTGGGGATCGCCGCGCATCAGCACCGTGTTGGCAACGTCCATGTCATATCCGCCGGGCTGCCGGCCGAAAGCGGCTACACCAACGTCGTCTCCGGTGGGACGATGCGGTCCATGGCCGCGCGGTCCTCATCTGTGATGGTCACGTCCAACGCCCCAAGGTTGTCCTGGAGTTGCTCCGGCGTGCGCGGCCCGATGATCGTTGCCGTGACCCCCGGTTGGGTGAGCAGCCAGGCCAGCGCCAGTTGGCTCAGAGTGACGCCCTTGGCGGAGGCGATTGCTTGCAAGGCTTCGATGGCGTCGAACGTGCGGGCGTGCTCGGCCGCCGCAAGGTCCGCGCCGCTCGCACTCAGGCGCGAGTCCGCCGGCGCCGGTTCGCTGCGCCGGTACTTGCCGGTGAGCCAGCCCCCGGCCAGCGGGCTGTACAGGATCGTCGCGATGCCGTACTCGCGGCAGACGGGTAGCACCTCCGTCTCGACCTCCCGACGCAGCAGACTGTACGACGGCTGCTCCGACACGATAGGCGCCAGCCCGAGGCGGTCGCTCGTCCACAGCGCTGCACAGAGCTGCCAGGCGGCGAACATCGAGGTGCCGTAGTACACGACCTTCCCTTGCTGCCGCAGATCGTCCAGCGCCCGTAGCGACTCCTCGATGGGGACCGTCGGATCGGGTCGGTGTAGCTGATAGAGATCAATGCGGTCGGTCTGGAGCCGGCGCAGACTGCCCTCGACCTGCGCCATGATGTGGTAGCGGCTGTTGCCGCGGTCGTTCGGACCGTCGCCGCGGGGAAAATGGACCTTGGAGGCCAGCACCACGCGGTCCCGCCGCCCCTTGAGGGCTGCGCCGATGATCGTCTCGGATTGCCCATCGGTATACGAGTTGGCCGTGTCTATGACGTTGATCCCCGCGTCGAGGGCAGCGTCAATCAGGTGGTGTGTCGTTGCTACTTCCACCCGCGTTCCGAAGTAAGCCGTACCCAGGATGATGGGCGCTACCTTGACCCCAGCACGCCCCAGATTGCGATATTGCACGGTGTCTCCTCCCTCATGTTACTGCCGGCTTCACGATAGCGTCGCCGGCCTCCCGGCGCGGTGGCTCGTTGCCGCGCACGCTTCCTGCTACTCGAAGTTCACTGCCGGCGCCACAATCGTATCAATCGTGGCGCAGTCCTCGGCGGTGATCGTCACCTCCAGCGCCCCGAGGTTGTCGTGCAGTTGGTCGAGGTTGCGCGGACCGAGAATGGGTGCTGTCACGCCCGGCTGCGCGACGAGCCACGCCAGCGCCAGTTGGCTGAGGGTGGCGCGCTTGGCCGCAGCGATCTCTTCCAGGGCTTCGAGCGCATCGAACGTCGCCCCGTGCTCCGGGTCGTCGGGGTCATACCCCGCGCCCGCGAAGCGCGACCCGGCCGGCGCCGGCTCCCCGCGGCGATACTTCCCGGTCAGCCAGCCCCGTTGCAGTGGGCTGAACGGCAGCACGGCAATCCCATACTCGCGGCAGAACGGCAGGACCTCCGCCTCGACACCGCGGTACAGCAGGTTGTAGCGCGGCTGCTCCGACACGATAGGCGCCAGCCCCAGCCGGTCACTGGTCCAGAGCGCCGCGCAGAGCTGCCAGGCGGGGAACATCGAGGTGCCGAAATAGCGCACCTTGCCCTGGCGTCGGAGGTCGTCCAGCGCCCGCAACGTCTCCTCCAGCGGCGTGGTCGGGTCGGGCCGGTGCAGTTGATAGAGGTCGAGGTGGTCGGTCTGCAGCCGGCGCAGACTGGCCTCGACCTGCCCCATGATGTGGTAGCGACTGCTCCCCCGGTCATTCGGCCCCTCACCCACCTTGTTATAGACCTTCGAGGCCAGCACGATCCGGTCGCGCCGGCCCTTGATGGCCTGTCCGACCAGCTCCTCCGACCGTCCCTGGGTGTAGATGTTGGCGGTATCCAGCACGTTGATCCCGGCGTCGAGCGCGGCGTGAACCAGGGCGACTGCCGTAGCCGCTTCGACGCGCCCCCCGAACTGCGCCGTTCCCAGCCACAAGGGCGAGACCTTCACACCCCCACGACCCAGATTGCGATATTGCATTGGTCCGTTCCCCCTCCCTTTCCACAGCATAGCCGCCCTCCAGCGGCCGGCACGCCGCAGCTGTTGGCCTGTGAGCGATTCTCTCCATGCCCGTTTGTCACTGGCGCCGCTGGCTTCCCGTCGGCGCCGGAATGACGAGAGGCAATGATATGAATGATATGATTGTAGACAGCGCACACGGAGGAAGGAAGTGCCGGCGATGTCCAACACTGTAGAAGCCCCATCATATATTACCAAGGCTGCAACTTCCAAAGAGGTCCGTCGGCAGATCCTTGATGCCATTCACGAGCGTATCGGTCCGGCCTCAGCCTGTCCGATGTGTGGACATCAGGAATGGCACCTCCTTGGCGGCTTGGCGGTCATCCTCCACCAGGATGGCTATGGTCCCGTCGCCTCCTTTCCCCCGAGTGCTTACTTACCCTCCGCGGTGCTCGCCTGTAAGCACTGCGCCAACACCCAGCTCTTCAACCTCCATGCCTTGGGCTTGGGCCATCTTGCGGCGGACATGACAGAGCACGAATAGATGGATACTGAAGGGCAAGGGCAGAACGGATCAGAGACACTGGACGAGCTATTTACCAGCCCCCTTATGCCGCGGCGAGTCGAGCGCTACCAGATAATGGAATCGGAGTTAGAGAGCCTCACGGCTGGCGCACCGTCTGTTCACATCGGCCTGTCGGCGGCAGCGCTCACTGCTGCCCTTGCGGAGGGAATCGACCTGCTGACCGGCCAGATCAGTCTTTCTTGGCCGGCTGTCGTCTCGGTGGCGGTCGTCCTTGTCGGGGTCCTGCTCGGCCTCTACTTTGCCTACCGTGCTTATCTGGATCGGAAGCGCGCTCTCGAAGTAGTCAGCAGGATTAAGGGGCAATCTAAGGGACAGTCCTCCAGCTAGGTCTACCGAGGCTCCTGCGGCCAAAACCGCTCGTAGAGTTGGGCGCGGTTGAGCGCGGCGACCTCAGACGCAGCGATAGCTGCGAGCGACACCGTGCGAATCTGCGAGGGGAGTAAGCTGTCCAAGGTGCAGTCATGTACGGCCAGCCAGCGGCGGTGCTCGCTGTCGGGGAGCCGGCTGGCGCGAGCCAGATACGGACCTAGTTGCTCTCGCAGCTCGCCCGACACCACCGCTCCCTCGCCGGGCAGCAGCAGCAGCAGCCCGACCTCCGGGCCGTCCGGCACGGCGTAACCGCGCGTGCCCTCCGGCAGCAGACCGTCGGCCACCAGCAGCGGCACGGCCCGGTCGAGGCAATACAGCTGCCAGAAGAGCCGCTGGTGGTACCGGCGCTGGGCCTTGCCGGGGCCGGTGTAGCGGAAGAAGCCCTGCTCGCCCCGCGGCGAGAGCAGCACCAGCCGCTTGGGCCGCTGCTGGGCACCCAGCGCCGCGATGTAGTCCTGAAGCTCCCGCTCCGGCAGTACGGCGTCCGGACTGACGACGGCAAATGCGCCGACCTCCTCGGAGTGATCCGGGTCGGGATAGCCGACCGTCTGGGCAAAGATGATCGCCGGGTGCTGCATCAGGTAGTTATCTACCTCTTGCGGGTAGATGTTCTCGCCCGACCGGATGATCGTTTCCTTCGACCGACCGACGATGTAGACGTGGCCTTCAGCGGTGATCTCGGCAATGTCGCCCGTGTCGTGGTAGCCGCCGGCAAAGGCCCCCGCGTTGTCTTCCGGTCGGTCGTAGGCCACAAGGATATTGCCCCGCTGCACCAGCCGGCCGCGCCCGGTGCGTCGCGGGCATCCCGTGTCATCTAGCACGCGCAGTTCAAGGTAGCGGTTCGTCGGGCCGGTGGAGCTGAGGTGCTCCCGGTAGTAGTCGAGCGGGTAGCCGGGGCGCATATTCGTGCTGCCCAGGTAGTTTTCCGACATGCCCCAGCGGAACAGGATGAGCACGCCACGGTCGAGCAGCCGTTCCTGCACTTCCGGCGCCAGCGGCCCGCTGCCGACGGCAATCCACTTGAGCGTGCCCCCCTCGCGCAACTGCTGGAACAGGGCCGCGTTGCGCTGATCGCCGGGACTGACCGGATCGAGCACCGGAGTCAGGTGGCGCTGCACCATCGAGCTGGTCGTGATCCGGTCGCGCACCGCCACGTCCCAGTGGAAGCCGAACGGCGGCACGACGATCCGCGCGCCGACACCGAGCAGTGCGAGTGAGAAGGCAATCGAGTTGATGTGATAGAGCGGGTTGACCAGCAGAAAGCGGTCGGCGGCTGCCAGCGCAAAACCCTCTTGCAGCGCCAACGATCCCGTGAGCAGACCCGCTGCGGAGAGCATCGCCCCCTTGGGCCGGCCTGTGGTGCCGGAGGTGGACAGGATCAGTACCGGGTCGTCGAATACCGGGGGCCGCTCCAGCGTCACGGTAGCGGGTTGCGCCGCGACCTCTGCCCGAAACCGCTCCGCGTGTACGTCTACGACGCGCGCCGCCTCTACTCCGAACTCGGCAGCGAATGCGGCCGGCTCACGATCAATGAAGATACGATGGTAGGCGGTATCTTGCAGAAGCGCGCGCGCCCGGTCCCGTTGTGCCATGTTGATGGGCGTGACCAGCGCGCCGATAGCCCACGCCGCGTACTGGAGCGCCAGCACCTCGCGGCTGTTGGGCAGGCAGAGCGCGAGCCGCTGCCACGGTCCTATCCCCTCAGCCCGCAGCCACGCGGCGCGTCGTTGGATCAGCGCCGCCAGCTCGCCATAGGTGGTCAAGGTCGGCGGGGCATCTGGATCAGCGCCATAGCCGGCAAACTTCACCCGGCTGTAGTCGGCGAGCGCGACGCGCGGCCCGTACTGCTCACCCAGCCATTGCACAAAGCGCAGGAACGACTGGCCGGGCACCCCGGTCGCGTTGCCCGCGGTTGCTGCCCAGGGAAAGACGGGCGTGACCACCCGGCCATGCTCGTCGCGTGCCGTATGTGCCTGCCGCCACTCGTCGGTAGCCTGTAGCGCCGTCAGCCACGCTGGAGCCTGTGCGGGGTGCGATGCGACCATCGTGCCGCGAGTATAGGCAAAGAACGCCTATCCGTCACTTCCCGGCGAGCGGGAATCTACCCCCCTCTCCCTCTCTGACTGGGATAGGTAAACGGGTAGAACACGCCAAACCCGGCGCCGTAGGGACACGGCATGCCGTGTCCCTACCCTGGGCGCCAAGCGCGTGAGCACCCGCCAGCAACCAATACCTACCCTTGTCAGCCTCTCCCCCTGGGAGAGGGCCGGGGTGGGGGCTACTTCCAGGTGAGCGGCAAATGGGGCCGGAATGACGCAGCGGCGTTGGGGAAACCGCCAGTGCGAGGGACTGTGCTCAGAACTGTCCTCACGGGACAGCCACGTTACCTAATTTAACGGTCAGGTTTCCCCGAGTTGAGGGGCGACGTATAAGACCTTTCCGCTCTCCCTTTCGACGTATAAGACCTCTCCGCTTGCCGTTTCGACCTTGGTCACCAGTTGCGTTGGCGTCACTACGTCGGAGGCTGGGATGATGGCCTTTGCCACGCCCAAGCCGCCGGCGGTCGTCACCGGCTGGCTGATCTGAGCGACGCCGACCTCAGTCCCCGGCACGGTCGTAGCGCCGGTCTCGCGCTCCGGTGTTTGCGCGGCGCAGGCGGCGAGGGCGAGGGTCACGCCCACGAGTGCAGTCACTCTAAACGCGCGGCTCAACAACTTTTTCATGTGATGTACCCTCCCGCAACCCCCGTCGCCACTTGCACTATCAAGTGACGGACACGCCACACTTCATACCATACGCCCCGGCCTAGGTGCTGTCAAGAAGTCGTAGGCCAACGACGGCAGGACGCCTACCAGGACGACCGGCGGTGCCCCTCAGAGCCACCGGTCACTGGCCTCCGGTGAGGCGCGGGAGACGATGCACGAGCCGGTTGGCCATCCGGATGCTGTAGTTCTGTCCCCGATCTTGCGGGTAGACCTGGAACATGTTCGCCAGGTAGAGACCCGGCAGCGGCGTTTCGTGCGGCGGGATGTGCTGCACGAAGTCAGTGGTGACGATAGGCTGGGCAAAGGGCGCTTTCCACACCCAATGCTCCTGCACCCAGCTCGACTCGAAGTCGGGATTGATCTGCCGTAGGTAGGGATAGAACTGCGCCAGGGTCTCGGCGTCGTCTTGCCCGAACAGCGGATGCTCCATCGGCAGATAGTTTCCGAGATAGAGCAGCCGCCGGCCGCCATAGTCGGCCGGGCCCATGTAGTTCGTGTGCTCGACGGCTGCCAGAAACGGGTAGCCGGGGTCGTTGATACTGAGCCAGTAGACGGGCGGCATGAAGGGACGGTCGAGCGCTAAAATGACGCAGTGTGCGCCATATGCCTGTCCCCAGTCGAACTGCCGGGCAAACGCCGCCGGGAGCTGCGGTGTGAGACGGAGGGTGATCCGGGTCGGCAGCGTGGAGACGACGGCTCCGAAACGGTGGGTGGTCGGCGGCGCGGTGGCCGTGGTCGGCCGGCTCTCGATCCGAAACGTGCCGTCCGGCCGCTTTTCGATTGCGCGGACCTCGTGTCCCAGCAGCACTTGTCCACCGTGCCGCTCGATTTCCCGCACTAGCGCGTCGTAGACGTGCTGAAAGCCGCCGCGCACGTAGCCGAGCGATTGACTGCGGAAATGCACCCGCGCCCAGAACCAGGACAGCGCGATCTGCTCGGCATAGCCGCCGAACTTGCTGACCAGCTGTGGCCCCCACACGAGGTCGTAGACGCGCCGCCCCATCGTGCGGCGAATCCAAGGGGCCGCCGTGCGGCCCTCCAGGCGTTGATACTGCCGTTCCAGCTTCAAGTAGGCGATGGCGGCGCCCAGCCGCAGGCGATCCAGCGGTGAGAGCGGGCCGAAGCGCAGGACCCGCAGGGCCGAGTCGAGCGGCCAAGCGCGTCCGTGGACGAGACACGCGGTCGTCGGACGCGGCCATACCAGCCGCGCGCCCAGCCCCAGCTCGTCTATCAGCGCAATGGCGTCGCGGTCCGAGCGGAAGAGGTGGTGGTAGAATTTCTCCAGATAGGTGTTCGGCAAGCCGGGGAATGGAAAGCCGGCCGCCAAGCCCCCCGCCGCCGGCTCCCGCTCCAGCACGGTCACCGGCTCGCCACGCTGGGCCAGCCGCAGCGCGACGGTGAGACCCAGCGCACCGGCGCCCAACACCCCCCAGCCGGCAGATTCGTCCTCGCGCTGATCGCCGCTCATAGTAATTATTGGTGGCTAGTGGCTGCCCGCGTGAGCCTGTCAAGCTAACTCGGCCAGCAGCTTGTCGAGGATGTCTTGTATGTCGCACTCACCGATGGGTAGGTGGGCAGTCCTGTCCCGCACATCGAGCACTTGACGGACATGTAGATGGTGCCAGGGGTAAGGGTGAGGTTCAGCGTGGCGCTCGTAGCGCAGCAGTGGCCGTTCATCTCGGCTATCGAACCATGCGAGAGAATACTCGATCACCTCTACCAAATGGCGACTCCGCCTGGTTACGCGCAGCCGCGCGACGGCGGCCAGCCGCCCGTGTGAGCCAAACGGAATCTGTGCAGCCCGGCCCGGTCCTGCCGTGTTGGGTTGGATAGTGAGGTGGTATTCGAGGAACTCGCCCCTCGTGGCCCGACGCTGCACCCGGCGACAGACGAAAGAGTGCTGAGTCACTCCTTTCGCTCTGATGATGGCGTTGAGCGCTCCCGTCCACTGCTCAACTGTCGGTTGCGACATCAACGAGCGCCTGCTCTACGGAGGCGGCCAGCATTGCGTAGTGGGCCTTCTCCCAACTGTCATCTTCGATAGTCCCGGAGCGCCAACGGTCAAGAAACTGCCGCCAGGTCAAGCCAAACATACGCCCGTAGTGCCGGACCTCCTCCCAGATCACCTGAAAATCAGGATCGTGCTTCAGCACCTCCGGCATAAGATCGTGCCGGAGGTGCGGATGTTCACCATCCGTAGACCGGCTTACAGCCAGGATCGGCTCTTGCTTTGGCGGCTCCAAGTCTACGGTGCCTCGGCTGGACACGGTATGCCTCCCGGTTGTGCCTGCGCCTCTCTATAGAATACCTGAGAGGAAAGCATCCTTCACTTTACCTTAAGCACATCGCGTAGCCGGCCACCAGCGATCCATTCTATTCCTGGCCCCTGCGTAGAGCCACCACACCGCCAGCTTGGATCGTGCTCCCGTGCAGCGGGCGCATGCTGCCGCCAAGGCCGGTAGTCGTAGAGGCCGCAGCCCCCATCTGCTAACGTATCCTGGATGTAGACCGTCGCGGGATAAGAGGCCGGTTTCGGTGCCCGCGTGTGCTGATCGGCCTCACCGGAGTTAGCGCAAGAGAGCAATAGGTTGTCACGGCGCTGGTGGTTCGTGCTGAAGCGATTGGTGCTGCTGGGCGTGGCCCTCGTGGTGCTGGCGCAGCCGGCGCTGGTCGGCGCGGCCGACCCGAGTAGTGAAGCCAGCGCCCTGCAGGAGCAGCTCCGCCTGATCGTGCCGCCCTATCGGGATGAAGTAGATATTGCCCGCCGCTTCCGCTATCCCTGTGGTGCGTCGGTACCGGGATCGGTCGCTTGGGACATTGATGAAGAGGTCGGCACCGAGCACGAGTTTTGGGTCATTGACGAGCCGAAGCGGACCCACTTCAAAGCCGCGGCAACCCTCCGCCACGCCAGCGAGCACCTCCTACTGTACGTCCAGAACGGCGCCTCCGTTTCGTCGCGCGCCCTCGCCAGATCGGCTCGCATCTTCGAGGCCAACACCTTGCCGTTGCTGGAGCACACCTTCGGCGACTTGCCGGATGGGTTGCGGATCACGATCTTCAACGGCCGGATTCCAGGGGTCGGCGGGTACTTCGCGTCGAGTGACCTGCTCCCTACTGCCGTCAATCGGTTCAGCAACGAACGGCCCATGCTCTACATGAACACCAACGTGTTCCGAGCGGGCACGTTTGCTTACGATGCGGTCTTGGCGCACGAGCTACAACACATGATCCACTTTTTCGTGCATCCCCAGCAAGATGCGTGGATCAATGAGGGCGCCTCGGAGGTAGCGATGGCCGTCACCGGCCACCTCCCGCTGGGTGCGGCCGATGCGTTCGTGCGCCGACCCGCGACGCAGCTCGATAGCTGGGCCAGCAGTCCTGGCGAATCGGTCGCCCACTATGGCGCCTCGTACCTCTTCATGAGCTATTTGGCGGAGCGGCTCGGGTTACTCGATAGTCAAGATGATGATGGCCTGACCTTCACCGGTTTGCGTGACCTGATCGCCACCCAGGGCATCGGCACGGTCTTCCTAGACACCTACCTCAGTCAACAGGGCGGCGGGCTGACCTTTGCGAGCCTCTTCCAGGACTGGGTCGTCGCCAACGTGCTGAACGACAAAGCTGCCGGAGACGATGGGCGCTACGGCTACGACGATTGGGACGGCCGGATGGAGCCGACGACAGTGTGGCGGAGCTATCCCCAGCAGCTCACGACCGATGTCACCCAGCACGCCGCCCACTACGTCGAGCTGCATCCGCCCGCCGGAGCCTCGGGTACGCTGGAGATCACCTTTCGCGGCGAGCCGACGGTGCGCTTGGTCGGTACCGATGCACACCAAGGCAGCGGGATGTGGTGGAGCCGGCCCGCCGACAACAGCGAGAGTACCCTCACCCGTCTCGTGGACCTCAGCAGCGTATCAAGTGCCCAGCTAGAGTTCGCCACGTGGTACGATCTAGAACTGGGATACGACTACGCCTTCGTCGGCGTCTCGACCGACGATGGCTGCACGTGGACGACCCTGGAAGGCCAGCACACGACGACCCACGACCCGGTGGGTCACAACCTCGGGCACGGCTACAACGGCCGCAGCGGCGGCGGCGCCGAGCCGCAGTGGCTGGAAGAGACCATTGATCTCACCCCCTACGCCGGCCGCGAGGTGCTGCTCCGCTTCCACCACATCACCGACCAGGCCTATCATGGCGCCGGCATACTGCTGGACAACATCCGCATCGCCGCCATTGACTTCACCGACGATGCCGAGGCCGCGAGCGATTCGAGCGACTATTGGACCGTCGCTGGATTCGTGCGCTCGACGAACGTTGTGCCGCAGCAGTGGTCCGTACAGGCGGTGCTGTTCGATGCGGATGACGAGGGGAGCTTGGTGACGCCGCTGTCGCTGGACACCATGGACAGCACGGACACCGCGGACAGCACGGACACCGCGGTCACTGGTTCCTTGCAGGTCTCGACCGACGAGATCGAGCGCCTCATCCTGGTGATCGCTCCGATGACCTCGACACAAGGGCAGCCGGCTCCGGCGACAATCACGGCCAGCTTCACGCCCAATGACCCGTTTGACACCGATCTCCCGCTTGAGCTTGGCTTTCCCTAAGCCGCGCGGGAGAGCCGGGGGTCCTGCCCGCTAGGCCGCCGACCGCAGCCTCGCTGCCGCGGCTCTCTAGCCGGGACAACCGCGCGGCGGTACAATCCGGAGTGGAGGCGAATAGTATGGCCAGCGACCGCCCGAATCTGCTCTACCTACACTCTGACCAGCACAGCCCGGCCGTGATGGGCTGCGCCGGAGACCCCCTCGTCCGCACTCCCCACCTCGACTCCCTGGCGGCCCAAGGGGTGGTGCTGGAAAACGTGTACTGTCCCTCGCCGCTCTGCGTTCCCGCCCGCATGGCCATGTTGACCGGGCGCCATCCCCACGAGAACGAGGTCTGGACCAACGATCACAGCCTCGGCGCCAACGCCCCGACATACGCGCACTCTCTGGGAGCCGCCGGCTACCGCCCGGCCCTGATTGGCCGCATGCACGCCATCGGCCCGGACCAGTTGCAGGGCTACGCCGACCGACTGGTTGGCGACCACGGCCCCAACTATCTCGGCGGCGGTGGCGTGGGCCACGGCATGCTCAATGGCACGGCGGGCCCGGACCGCGTGAGCCTGGAGTTGTCCGGTCACGGCCAGAGCGCCTACGAGGTCCACGATGAAGCGGTCACGGCCGCCGCGGTCAACTACCTGAACGAGGTCGGCGCCCGCCAGCGAGCGGGGCCGGAGGCGGAGCCGTTCTGCCTCACGGTCGGGTTCATGCTCCCCCACCAGCCGTTTGTCGCCCGCCGAGAGCACTACGATCTCTACCGCGATGTGATGACGATGCCGGAGTACCCGGAGCCGTTCTCCGACTCGCTGCACCCCTACCTCCGCTGGTGGCGGGAACGCTGCGGCATCGTCGAGGTGTCGGACGCGGAGATACTGCGGTCACGGATCGCATATTGGGCGCTTGTGACGCGGCTGGACGAGATGATCGGCGAGATTCTGACGGCGCTGCGCGAGAACGGCCTCGCCGACAATACCCTGATCGTCTATAGCTCGGACCACGGTGAGCAAGTGGGCGAGCACGGCCTGTGGTGGAAGCAGACCTTTTACGAACGCTCGGTAGGCGTGCCGGGCATCATTACGTGGCCCGGCGTGCTCCCGGCCGGCACGCGCTGCGACCGGGTGGTCAGCGGCCTTGATCTGCCGGCGACGATGCTCGACGCGCTCGGTGCGGCGCCGCTGCCGCGCGCCCGCGGTCGCAGCTTGCTCCCGCTGCTGCGTGGTGAGAGTGACGAGTGGGAGGACGTTGCCTTCGCCGAATTGAGCATTGACGCGGGCTGGTACATGCGGATGATCCGCAGCGGTGACTGGAAGCTCTGCTACTACCACGGCCATCCGTCGCAGCTGTTCAACCTGGCCGAGGACCCGCAAGAGTTGCACGACCGAGCGCAGGACCCGGCGTGTCGGGAGGTGCTGGAGCAGCTTACCGCGCGGGTGTTGGACGGCTGGGACCCGGAGTGGGTTGGGGAGCAACTGGCTGTCAAGCGCCGCGAGCGAGACATCTTCCGCACGTGGGGGCAGAACGTCCGGCCGCCCGACCGCTACCGGTGGTCCATGCGCCCCGAGATGTCGTACCTCGATGCCGATAACTAGGTTCTGTTGATATTTCCCGGTCATTCCCGTGCAAGCGGGAATCCATGTCCCCCTGCCGCAGCGGGGGACCATTAGGGGGGCCAGCACGACCCAATGAGTTGGGGGCAGCGGCGGCGCTGCGGGCGGCAGTCTCCCAGGTCACTAGCCACTGACCACCAACCACTGGTTATGCCGCGACGGCGGGCGGAGTGGGTGGGAACACGGGCGGCTGCTCGGGCGGCCACTCGACCCGCCCCTCCGGCGTGCCGACAATCGAAATCCGGTTCAGCCACGGCTGAATGACGAGCGCCGGGCGGTAGCCGCGCACGTAGGGCTTCACCAGTCGGAACTCTTTGCCGTGCCACAGCGGCACCCAGGCTGCATCGCTGACGATCACCTGCTCGATCTCCTGGTACAGGCGCAGGCGGGTGGCCCGGTCCTGCTCGGTCCGGGCATCCAACAACATCCGGTCCACTTCGGCGTTGGCGTAGCGGCTGTTGTTCTCGTTGCTTTCGCTATGGAACAGCACGTCCAGGAAGTTCTGCGGATCGGCGTAGTCCGCTACCCAGCCGAGAGAGAACAGCTGCACCTCCTCCGGCCGCTCGGTCAGCAGCGTCAGGAAGGAGGCAAAATCGGTCTGTCTGATCTTGACGTCCACACCCAGATTCTGACGGTACATCTCGATGATCGCCAGAATGTGCGGAGATGGTTGTGCGCCACCACCGGCTGTATGCAGCACGACGGGTGGGAGATTCTGGACATCGCGGTAGCTGGACTGGCTCAGGAGTTGACGGGCTAGTCCGGGATCGAAGTCCAGCCCCTGAATATGCTCGTTGTGGCCGGGCAATTCCGGCGGCAAGATGCCTTGCGCCGGCGCCGCCATCCCTCGCAACGTGACGTTGACGAGCTTCTCCCGGTCAAGGGCGTGGTTGAACGCCTGGCGTATCTTCACGTCGTCGAAGGGTTTGACGTTCATGTTGAGGCCCAAGTAGAACACGCTGAGGTCCGGGGATACGTGCAGCTCTTCGTGCAGCGGTTGGCTGGGGTCACTGAGCCGCTCCACGTAGTTGAGTCCGACGTAGGCAATATCGAGGATGCCCTGCTCGTAGGCGGGCACTTCCGGTAAGCCGCCGAGGAACTGCACCTCCTGGAGTTGGGCCTTTTCTCCGTAGTATTGATCGTTGCGCGCCAGGACCAGCAGTTCATCGGGCTGCCACTCGCTGAGCATGAACGGGCCAGAGCCGTTGGGACTGTTGGCCCAGTCCGGGCCGGTCTCGACGTTCTCGCGGTCAACGACATACGCCGTCGGGTACGTCAGTTTGGCCAGGAAGTAGGCTTTCGGCTGGTCAATCGTAATCTCGACGGTGTAGTCACCGCGTACCCGCACGCCGACAATCTCATTGGCGGTCCCTGCCAGCTTCTCGCGGACGCCGACAATATCGCCCAAGTACGTGGCGGCAACCGGTGAGGCCGTGCCGGGGTCGGCTGCTCGCTCCAAGCTGTACTTGATGTCCTCCGCCCGGATCAGCCGACCGTTATGGAAGGTCGCGTTCTGGCGCAGCTCGAAGGTATACACCCGGCCATCGGGACTCACCGCCCAGCGTTCGGCCAGATCGGGAACCACCTCGAACTCCTCGTCGAGGCGAACCAGCCCGCTGAACAGGTGGGTAATGTAGAACGCCGATGAAGCGTCTTGTACCTTGGCCGGATCGAGAGTGATGATCCCGTCAAGCCCCATGCGGATGAATTGCTCGCTCTCCTCGGCACTCTGGTCGCAGGCGCTCAACGGCCCGGTGACACCGATCATCAGCAAGAGCGCCACGATGATCCAGCGGCCGATGGCCGGGCGGCGCCGGCGTCCCTCGACCGGCCGCGGCGGCGTCCTTTCGCGGGCAGCGTTGCGACGCGGCGGGTCATGCGCGTGCGCGGCGAGTCCGGTAGTCATATCCATCTGCGCGATCATCCTTTTTCTGCTTCTAATGATCGTTGCCAACTTAATCGGGTAGTAGGGCATCCCCCTTCCCCAGCCCTATCCCCGCTCCACAGGGGCCCGGGTGCCGGTTCCCTCCCCCGTCGGGACGGGGGAGGGTGAGGGAGGGGGCCAGACCACTACCTAATCAAGTTTGCAACCTTCATTAGAAGATAGCGTAACGCTATCGGTAATCGTGGTGCAACCGGCGCGGCGATCAGGGCGCCTCGGACCGCCAGCGCAGGTCTTCGCGCTCCACGACGTCCGCGGCCTTGCGGCGGTCTGTGGGCGATGCGAGCAGGTCCAGCCAGTTGCGGTAGGCGTACTGCCAGGTGACGAGCACGAACCACGCCACCGCCAAGGTCATCAGCGGCACGACCGTCACGATCACGCGCCAGGATACTGGCTCCGGGTACACGCTGCGAAACAAGCCGAAGTACAGGAGTCCGCCGAGGGTCAGGACGTAGCACAAGGAGAATAGCGGCAGCTGCGGACGCGGCGCGTGGACGGACTTGGTCACCGCGCGGCGACGATTGTGCCAGCGCCGAAACAGCGCCAGTGCCATCCCCGATGCGGTGGCATAGACCAAGAGCGGCGCTTCGGTGAAGACGGGCGCGAAGACGGATCGGAAGTTGCCAGCATCGAGCGACGGCACGGCTTCCGTCAGCGCGGGGAGATAGGTGAAGTAGTTGATGATGGCACTCACGCTCGTGAGCAGGAGCGCCAGGATGATGGCCAACGCATGGAGCACCAGGGGAGCGACAAACACACTCAGCCCGGCCAAGCCGCCACATAGCAGCACCCGGCGCTGGCTCGTGACCGTCGCCAGCACCTCGTGCTGATAGCGTCGTAGCGCGAGGGCACGGTATGCGGCCGTCTTCGCCTTGGACATACTTGACATGGATGTCAGTCTGCCTTGCCCCGGGACGGTCGTAGCCGGTCGCTGCGCCGCCCGAAGCACTCCCACCGTCTGCCGACGACTACGGTTCGTCTGCCCTGATTATAGTCACGATAGGGTGACGCAGACACCCCGGTGAGGCCAGGTTGCAGACACGGTTACGATACGGGTACACTTCGGTTACACCCTACGCGAGCGCCCGGTTCTCCGCGTCGTGCCGGCTCCGGTCAGCCCGGTATTGGGCCGGGTGGGACGGCCGCAGCGGTCGAGATGCCTATTGTATCCTTCAGCGGCGCGTGTGGTAGACTAGGGCACTCAGGTCCGACCCTACCTATTCAGTCGCAGGACTGCGCTAGGGAGGTAGCCCGGCGCTCTTCCGGTGGGGTAACGGCGGTTGCTGACCTACCCCTGCGGCTGCCGGAGTGTGCGGGGCTAGACAAGTACTCGTTTAACTGATACAATCGCCACCATAGCGGCTCGCAGAGTGGGCTTGTGAGTTGGTGGCATTGTGGCCAGCGGCGTATACTGCCTGTGCAGACGGCGCTAGGGCGTGGTTTGCCGAAGCAGCGAGCCTACTGACCGTAGCCGTGTCAAGAGCGGGAGGTAGAAGAGGTATGTGGAACCGAAGTCGAAATAGCCACCGGCAGCGTAGTGGGCGGTCGAAGCGCCGACGACAGCGGGGCTTGCACGTACTCATCCCCGTGCTGCTCGTGCTCTCGTTGCTGGTGCCGCTGGTGCCGGTCGTACAGGCGAGCGGTGGGAGCGCCACGCCGAGTACGCATCAGCTATCGGCGCCCCCAGCGCAGTTCGGTGACCGCCGCAGCGAGGAGGACATCTTCCTGCCGGAGGAAGGTTTCGGTGAGCCGCTGTACCAGAGTGTGCTCCAAGGCTGGCTGCGGGAAGGGATTCAGCCCGCGGCGCCGGATTTCGAGATGGTGGTCCGTGGCGTAGACTGGAAAGAGATCAGCAGTGAGCGCCATGTGCAGGTCGGTGATGCCTCCGCCACCAACATGATGCAGCGTTATGCCGACTTGTGGGAGCAGAGCCAGGCGCTTACCCGCCAGGACCCGGTGGCGTACCCGGTAAACCAGAACATCCGCAACCTTACGACTGCCTATAACCAGCCGGAAGTGGCCCAGACGTATCAGCGTTTGGGTGACCGCAGTGGTCCGGTCGCCCTGTGGGTGGACGATCTCGGCTTCATCGAGTGGGAGGTCGAAGTCCCGCAGACGGCGCTGTACAACATCACGACCGAATACTTCCCCATTCTCGGCAAGCGCTCTTCGATCCAGCGCGAGATACAGGTCAATGGCGAGTTGCCGTTCCGTGAAGCCAAGCGGATTGTGCAGCGTCGCGTGTGGGTCGAGCAGCGGAACTTCGAGGACCCCGACTGTGCCCAACATGGCGGCGTGTGCCGCGACAACCAGGGCAATGACATTCGGCCGACCCAGGCGGAATCGCCACGGTGGGAGACCTTCACCTTCGAGGATGCCGACGGTCGCTACCAAGACCCCTTCATGTTCAAGCTGAATGCCGGCAAGAACACCATCCGCTTGACGGTAGTGCGAGAGACCGTGGCCATTGACAAGCTCATCATCCACGGTCCGCGCCCCAACCCGTCCTATGAGACGTACTTGGCGCAGGCCCGCGCCGCCGGCTTCCGCGAAGTGCCCGCTAGCGTGCCGCTGACGCGCGGACGCGGGAAGATGCTGGTCCAGGCGGAAGACGCGGACCACAAGAGCAGCCCCACCATCCGCGGCGATTCGTGGGAAGATGCGTTCAGCATTCCGCAGTCGTATGGTGCGTTCCGCCTCAACACCTTGGGCGGCTGGCGCTGGCGGCTGCCCGGCGATTGGATCGAGTGGGACATCGAGGTGCCTCAGGACGGCCTCTACGCCATCACGATGAAGGCGTGGCAGGGCTGGCGTGGACGCTTCCCCCGCTATCGCAGCCTCACCATTGATGGCCAGATTCCGTTCCGGGAGGCCGAAGACCTGCTCTTCCGGCCCGACAACGAGTGGCAGTACTACGAAGTCGGCAAGGAAGAGACCGGCGAGCCGTTCTTGTTTGCCCTCAAGAAGGGGAAGCATGTCATCAGGCTGCAGGTGACGGTTGGCGACCTCAGTCAGACGCTGCGGACTTTGGATGTCATCGTCACCGAGATGTCCAATCTCAACCGCGAGATGCTGATGATTACGGGGGTGAATCCCGACCCCAACATGGAGTGGGACCTCCACCTCAAGATTCCCGACCTCCAGGACCGCTTCCGCTCGATCCGTGATCGCCTCCTGGAGCAGGCCGCGGTCGTCGAGGAAGCGGCCGGTGGCGCCAGCCTATCGTCCGGCGCCTTCCGCATCGTCGTCGAGCAGATTGACGGGATGCTGTCCCGACCTCACGAGATCCACAAGCGAATTGACGAGTTTGCCCGCAACCAGAACCTCCTCAGTTCCTGGCTGCTCAACCTCCAGAACCATCCGGTCTACCTGGATTGGATCGCGGTACATCCACCCGACTATCCGGCCGTACCGAACATGACCATCCTGGAACGAATCAGGATCTGGTTGGGTCAGACTCCGCGAGACATCATCGGCCCGGCCCGCGGCAATGCCATCGAAGAAGCGTGGGCGGCCTTCAACGCCTTCCTGCTCTCCTTCCGCAAGAACTTCACCGGGGTCGGCAGTATCTACGACACCGCGCTCGCCGAAGCCTTCCGCGACCCCGATTCCCTGCCCCCGGCCTTCACTGATCGCCCCGAAGATTGGGCCGTCATCCGTAAGGAGCTAGAGGCTGATCCTTCCCCACTCCAGGTCTGGATCGGACGTGGTATCGAGTGGGGCATGATTATGAAGGAGATGGCGGAGACGGAGTTCACACCGGAAACCGGTATCCGCGTGAACATCAACATCATCCCGGCCGGGCAGTTGGGTGCCTCTCAGGGCAGTCTGCTCATCTTGGCGCAGACGGCCGGCGAGGCGCCCGATGTCGGGGTCGGCGTCACTGCCGATGTGCCGGTTGAGTTCGCCATCCGCAACGGCTTGGTCAACCTCAACACACTCCCCGGCTACGATGAGGTCAAGACCTGGTTCCGGCCCGGCGGGCTGATCCCCTTCCGCTACTGCGATGCGAACGAGGTGTGCGGTGACTACGCTCTGCCGGAGACGCAGGACTTCTCCATGCTCTTCTACCGCAAGGACATCCTGCACGAGCTGGATATGCAGCCCCCCGAAACGTGGGATGATGTCTACGAGATTCTGCCTCGGCTGCAGCAGCGTGGGATGGACTTCTTCTACCCGCCGCCCACCTTCGGTGGTGGTACCGTGGCTATTCGTACGGCCGTGCAGGGTGCCGTCGGTGTGGTGCCGTTCCTCTACCAGAACGGCGGTGAGTTCTATACGTGCAGCAAGGACAACGCTGCCGACTGCACCGACGATGACATCCTCTCGCGGTCGTCGCTCGACACACCGGAGAGTCTCACCGGCTTCCAGGAATGGACCGAGCTATACACCAACTTCAAGCTCTCGCGGGAAGCGAACTTCTTTACCCGCTTCCGCACCGGTGAGATGCCGGTCGGCGTGGCATCCTACTACTACTATGTCTCGTTCGCGGTGGCTGCACCGGAGTTGACGGGCCGCTGGGAAATGCAGCCCATGCCGGGCAAGCTGCGCGCAGATGGTACGATTGATCGCACGAGCGGCGGTATCGGTGAGGCAGTGACGATCTTCAAGCTGTCGGAGCGCCCGCGTGCCGCTTGGGAGTTTGTCAAGTGGTGGCTGAGGGCACCCACGCAGCAGCAGTACGGCTTCGAGTTGGAGGCGCTCATTGGCGCAGAGGCCCGCTGGCCGACGGCGAACGTGATTGCCTTGCAGTCGCTGCCGTGGCCGCGGCGCGATATTCAGTCGGTCCTGCAGCAGTGGGAGTGGTTCAAGGAAGTGCCGGTTGTCTTGGGCGGGTACTTCTCCGCTCGGCATATCCTCAACGCCTGGAACCGCGTGGTGCTGCAAGGCTGGAATATCCGCGAAGCGCTCGAAGAAGCGACCTACGAGATCAACAAGGAGCTAGCCAGAAAGCAGGAAGAGTTCGGCTTTGAAGTGGACCCGCGGCTCTACTCGCGTGGCGGGTTCCTACGCTATCGGGCAACGCCGACGCCCAGCGTCGGCGGCTGACCGGTGTGAGCACCCGGCCGATCATTGAGGCAACGTAGGGGGCGGCGGTGAGGGCTGCCGCCCCGGTGAGAGTTGAGGAGGGAAGGAAAACGATGGCAACGACAAGCCCAACCCCGGAGACGCTGGTCTCGGCGCAAGAGCAGCTTGCGGCGCGCGCAGCGGAGAGCCAATTCTCACGGTTCTTCAAGCGATGGTGGCTCGCCTATGCGATGATGATACCGCTCTTCGCCTTCTATTTCGTGTTTGTCATCATCCCGGTGATCGCCTCCTTCTTCCTCAGCTTTACGTACTACAACATCCTCGAGGCCCCCGCCTGGATCGGCTGGAACAACTACCGGCTGCTCTTCCTCGAGGATGATGTCTTTCTCATCGCGATTGGCAACACGCTGAAGTTTGCCCTCGTGACTGGCCCAGTCGGGTTCTTCCTCTCCTTCCTCTTTGCTTGGGTTATCAAGCCGATGAAGGCGCGGACGATCCTCGCTCTGGCCTTCTATACCCCCTCCATCACCGCGGCTGTGGCGATGAGCGTCGTCTGGAAGATCGTGTTTGCCGGCGACCGCTACGGCTACCTCAACCACTTCCTGTTGAGCTTGGGTATCCTGGAGGAGCCATATCTGTGGTTGAGCAACATTGACACGATGATGCCGATTGTCATGTTCGTGGCCCTGTGGATGAGCATGGGCAACGGCTTCCTCGTCTTCCTCGCCGGATTGATGGGCGTCAACCAGGAGTTGTACGAGGCTGGCAAGGTAGACGGTGTGGCGAATCCCATCCAGGAGATCTGGCACATCACTCTGCCGATGATGAAGCCCCAGTTGCTGTTCGGATCGGTCATGGCGATTGTCGCCGGCTTTGGCGTGTTCGGTATTGCTACCGCGCTCACCGGCCTGCCCAGTCCGCTGTACGCAGCGCATACGATTGTGACGCACCTCTACGACTTCGCCTTCATCCGGTTCGAGATGGGCTACGCAGCGACCGTGGCGGTGATCTTGTTCATCTGGACGTTCGGCCTGAGCCGCATCCTGTTCCGAGTGCTCTCGTCCAAGGACATCTATTGATGGGACGAGCGACGTTGCATCGGCAAGTCACCGGAGTACGTGCTAGAGAGAAGAGGGCATAATGGCATCAGCAGTCGCACAGCCACCGTCGGTCTTGACCCGCGGGCGCGCCCGGCGCCGCTTCCGCATCCGCTTGCGGATTTCACCGCGCTACTTCATCACGATCCCGCTCGCTGCGTTTGCGATCCTACCCATCGTCTACATCATCTCGACGGCCTTCAAGCCGCTCGAAGAGCTGCTGCTCTTCCCCCCGCCGTTCTTCGTCCGTAACCCCACGCTCGACAACTTTACGGACCTGCTGTTGAGCTTCGGCTCGCTGTCGGTGCCGTTCACCCGCTACCTCTTCAATAGTCTGTTCGTCGTGATCGTCCTGACCTTTGCCGGCGCAATGCTGGCCGCCTTGGCCGCGTATCCGCTGGCCAAGCTCAATCCCCCACTCGGCAACGCCCTGTTTGCCTTGGTCGTGGCCGGGTTGATGTTCCCGCCGGAAGTGCTCGCCATTCCGCGGTACATCGTGGTGGCGAACATGGGGATCATTGACACCTACTGGGCGCTGATCCTGCCGAACATCGCAGTTCCGCTGGGGATGTTCCTGATGAAGCAGTTCATGGACCAGCTACCCTCCGAAATCCTGGAGGCAGCGCGCGTGGACGGCGCCAGTGAGTGGACCGTCTTCTGGCGAATTGCCATGCCGATGGTCTCTCCGGCCTGGAACACCGTCATCATTCTGAGCTTCATCGCGTTCTGGAACGACTCCTTTAGCCCGGTTGTGTTCACCCGTTCCGAAGCGATGAAGACGGTGCCCTACGCGATGATTACCATCCAAGCCGGCGCGAACTTCATCGCGCGGCAGGGCGCGGCGGCGGCGGCGGTGTTTATCATGACCACGCCGACCATCCTGGTCTTCATCCTGCGTCAGGCCAAGGTCGTGCAGACCTTCGCGCACGCCGGTATCAAGTCCTAAGCTCGTCGGTCGGTCCGGTGCCCGCTCCTCGATGATGAGGGCTGCGGCGAGGGACACTGTACGTCCCACCAACAGTTGCGAAACGGTAATTGAGCGTCGCCTGGGCGAAACGCCGGGTGACGAGATGACAACCGAGTCATCAGGGAGGTACGGAGTATGCAGAGGCATCGGAAAGGGCGCCGCACAGGGCACGTGCTGCTCTCAGTGGTCCTCTTAGCGTCATTGCTCTTTGGGTTGGTTGCCGCTCCGGTGGCGGCCGAGCGCGAGCGCTCGTGGGTGCTCGACAAAGACGGGCAGCCCCTGACGGCACCCGTTGCCTACGTGTTCGATTCCGAGATTGACGGCCTATACAAGGAATCCGGCACCTTCCGCAATCCGTCCGACTTGTTCATTGACCACGAGGAGAACATCTGGATCGCCGACTCCGGGAATAACCGCCTGGTGAAGTTCACCAAGGACGGCACCTACCTCGGCGAGTACGGCACCGAGCCGGGTCCCAGCAAGCTGAATGCGCCGGAGGGCGTCTTCATCACCCTCGACGGCAACATCTGGGTAGCGGACCGCGGCAATAGCCGCGTCGTGGTGCTCGATCCGAACGGCAAGTTCATCCGCGACTTCCCGAAGCCGGCCTCCAAGCTGCTCGCTGCCGACCAGGTGTATCAGCCCTCCAAGATCGTCGTGGATCGCCGTGGCCAGTTGTACGTGCTGAACGGTGGTGGCGACTATCGCGGCATGTTCCTGCTCGACGGTCAGGGTATCTTCCGTGGCTTCTTTGCCGCGAATCGCCTGCCGTTCAACCTCATCCGGCTCGTCATCCAGTGGGTGACGACTGAGGCCCAGAAGCGCCAGATCTCCAAGATTCTGCCCACCCACCACGCGAACATGCATCTCGACGAGCGGGGGTTCATCTGGGCGGTGTCTCCGCTCGGTACCGACGAGCAGATCAAGAAGCTCAGTGCCGTCGGTATCAATGTCTACAAGTTGGACTTCTCCTTCGGCGAGGAGGTCCGGCGGGGCACGCAAACTATCAAAGCCCAGTTCGTTGACATCACGGTAGACCAGCAGGAGATCGTCTCCGCCCTCGACTTCAACTCCGGCCGCGTGTACCAATACGACCAGCTCGGTAACCTGCTGGCGATCTTCGGTGGTCGTGGTCCGCAGCGCGGTAAGTTCGAGCTACCGGCGAGTATCGCCACCGACCATGATAGCCGTGTCTACGTCTTGGATGCGAACCGGAACAATATCCAGCGCTTCCGCCCGACCGGCTACGCGCAGCTCGTGCATGAAGCCAGCAAGCTCTACTACGACGGCTACTACCCCGAGTCGGCCGACCTCTGGCGGGAAGTGCTGCGGCGCAACTCGAACTTCGAGTTCGGCCACGTTGGCGTAGCCAAGTCCCACTTCAAGCTGGGGAACTACCTTGATGCGATGCGCGAGTATGCCGTCGCCCGCGACACCGACGGCTACTCACTGGCCTTCGGCGAGTATCGCCATGACTTCCTGCGCGAGAACTTCGGCTGGATGATGCCCCTCTTGATCTTAGCGATCTGGCTGGGATGGACCTTGATCTCGCGTTCCGTGAAGCGCATCATGGCCCTGAATCTTGAGGTGGAGGACGAGTACGTATGAGCGTTGCAACTCAGCCAAGGGCACGCGGCATTCGTGCTGCCCGCAGTATCGCCTACGCGCCGGTGCGGCGCACGCGCCGCGAGGTTTTCGGTCAATGGGTGCGTGATGTCCTCTGGTGGCTGAACAAAGTGGCCAAGCAAGGGCTGAGTGTGCTGGCGCACCCCTCCGACGCCTTTTGGGACCTCAAGCGCACCGGCGACTGGTTGGCTGTGCCGCTCATCCTGCTCTTGGTCATCACGGCGCGCATGCTTACCCTCGCCCTGACGAATTTCCAGTACGTGTTCAGCAAGCCTGGCCAGTTGGAGCTTGGCACGACCGAGTTCAGCTTGGAGCAAGCTCTGAACTGGGCCTCGCAGTCCGCGACCTTGGGCATGACCAACTTCTTCTACGATTCCAGCCCGGAGCGCGTCAGCGTCATTCTGGAGTTCGTTCGTATCCTCATCCCCTTCGGAACCTGGTGCCTGGCCCACTACGCCGTCGCCTCCATCTTCTTTGGCGAGGGCAAATTCAAGGACGTAGTGGTCGCTGCCAGCTTCTGCTTCATGCCGTATGTTCTCTTCTCCTGGCCGATTACGGCGTTGATGACCAACATCACCACCCTAAAGGAGAAGGACGTTTACTTCACCGCCACGTTCGCCATCGGCTTCTGGGCAGCGTACCTGTATTTCGTTCAGATACGCACCATACACGACTTCTCGAATAAACAGACCTGGTCCTGTTGGATCATAAGTTTGGTCACCGTTATATTCATCTGGGCGTTGTTCATCGTGCTCTTCGTCTTGACGAGCCAGGTCACCGAGTTCTTCCGCGACGTGACCTACGAGCTGTTTACATCAGGTCAGACGATTGGGGATGTGTTCCGGTCGCCATTCGTCCGCTTCGCGCTCGTGACTTTGCTGGCGCTCATATTCGTTACGGTGGCCACTTTAAGCGCCAAGAAGCCCAGTGAGGACGACTTGGTCGAGGAAGAGTTGTAGATGTGGGTTGGTCGCGCTGGCATGACAATGATCCGGGCCGCCTGAGTGCCCATACTTGTCATGAGTGCGTCCAGTCCGTCGGGAGGTGAAGAGACCAATGAATCGCATCGCTAAGTCCCGTGTTACGCGCCGCGCGGTGCTCATCGCCGGCGGTAGCAGTATGGCGCTCGGGCTGCTGGCATCCTGCGCCCCATTCGGCTCGGATGAGACGGCCCCGGAGTTTACGGAAACCACCAGCGCGGTGGGTCTGTCCGAAAGCGCCGCTCAGGAGCCGGTGTGGACTTCTACCGGCGAGGTGTTCTCCGGGCCTCCGGCGGCACAGACCAATCCGGAGGTGGGCGAAGAGTTTCAGCTGGCCCAGGAAACGGGCGCGTTGCGCCTCTATGTTGATCCTGGACTGGGGAAGATTGTCGTCGAAGACAAGCGCAGCGGGAAGCTCTGGCGGAGTAACCCCGTGGAGCCGGCCAAGCGCAAGACCCTGCTCCAGAACGCCGTCTTTCTCCTCAACTTTACGAATGACCGCCTCCAGATGACCAACCTGGCCAGTTCCGCGTCCGAGAACCCGGAGCTACGCATCGAGAAGCTCGACGGTGGCGGCATACGCGGGATTTTCAACCTCACCAAGCGCAAGATCACGTTGGCGCTCGATCTGCGGCTCGCGGACGACTACCTCGAAGTCTCCATCCCTGACGATCAGATCGAAGAGCGCGGCTCCTTCCGCGTTGTATCTATCGAAGTACTCCCCCTCTTCGGCTCCGCCAAGGTCGGCTCCGAAGGCTATGTGATGATCCCGGACGGCTCTGGTGCGCTCGTCACGTTCAAGCCGGAGTTCCCCCAGTATCGGCAGCGTTATTCGGGAGTGATTTATGGCGAGGATGGCGGCGGCCGCGCTTTCCGCCGCCTGACCGGTTCAGTGCGCCAGCGGTCGTACTCCGAGCAGCCCTGGCTGCCCATCTGGGGCCTGAAGGATGGCGACCATGCCTACGTCGGCATGGTCACGCAGGGCGATTTCGAAGCCAATGTCAACGCCTACCTCAGCGGATACATTACCGATCGCAACCGCGCCTCCGCCGAGTTCTTGTACCGCCGTCAGGCTTCCATCCCGCGCCGGCGCACGCTGTTCGTCAACCGCATCGAGGAGCGGCGCCTGCTAGGGCCACGCAAGCTCCGTTACGTCCTCCTCAACGATGAAGATGCCAACTACGTCGGCATGGCGAAAGCGTACCGCCGTTACCTGACGGAGACGCGCGGAGTGCAGCGCATCACCGCGACTCCGCGTCCCTACCTACAACTCTTTATGGGCATCACACGCCGGATCGGCTTCTTTGACGAGTTTGTCCAGATGACTACGTTCCAGCAAGCCCAAGAGATCGCACAGGCGTTCCTGGACAAGGGTCTCAAGGACTTCGATATTACGCTCCTGGGCTGGAACGACGATGGTTTTCGGGGCCGCTTCCCCCGGCGCTACCCGGCCGAGTCGGACCTGGGCGGTGACGGTGAGCTACGCAAGCTGATCAACTTTGCCCACGGCAATGGCCTGCGTGTCATCTTCAACGATGACTACCTGTACGGGTACACGCGGTACAACGGTGGCATCATCGGCCAAATCCCGGGCATCCGCAACATTTGGAAGAACTTTGCCTACGGGTTCAACACCCGCTTCGATGTGATGCGGGGCGTCAATAAGCTGGCCATCAACTCGGGCAGCGACGACGTGTACCTCATTAATCCACGCATTGCCCGGACCCGCTATGCTGAAAAGGACTTGCCGCTGCATCAGCGCATGAAGGCCGATGGCGTGGAGTTTCGCTACTTCGGCCGGTTTGTACTCTCCGATACGAACGAGCTTCATCCGCTGCGCCGTGAGGCCGTGGCAGCGGAGTGGATGCAGATCGTAGATCACGCGAAAGAAGTGTTGGGCGGCGCGGTCTCTGTCGAGGGGGCCAACGGCTACAGTTTGGGGCACACGGACCGGATCATCGAGACCCCGATGGACAGCACCGATGCCTTTGCCGACCTACCCGTACCGGTCTATCAAATCGCCACGCACGGCTTGGTGAACTTGATGGCCCCCCTGGCCAACTTGCGTAACGACCCGCGGCGTGAGTTTCTCCGCCAAGTCGAGTGGGGCGCGCAGCCGGTCTACCAGCTCACCTTCCAGCCGTCGGCCGGCCTGATCCGGACGCGCCACCACGAGCTATTCAGTTCGGAGTACACGGACTGGGTGGATGAAGCGACGGCTGAATACAAGGTCTTCCACGAGCAGCTCGGCCACTTGGCGACCCAGTTCATCGAGAACCACGAGCAGCTCATGGACGAGGTCTATCGCACGACCTTCGAGGACGGGACCCGCGTCGTGGTCAACTACCGGGATGAGTCCGTGACCGTAGACGGCCAGCGTGTTGGGCCGAAGGACTATTTTGTGCAATAACCACTGCTCGCAGAGCAGCCGGAGTAATCCGGTCGGGAGGATAAGGCCATGAGGATGAACGTGCGGCCCCGCCAGCCACGCGCTGAGGGACAGGTTGCCGCCGGCACCATGCCAATGGGGACACAGCAGTCCCTCCTGGGCGTGTGCGTGCTGGGTTTGATCACCGCCGCCCTTATCATGGTGGCCCCGGGTATCACCTTCATCACGAACACGCCGATCATGGACACGTGGAAGGAAGCAACCGAGGCCGGCGAGTTGACTTGGAACTTAGGCTTCCGCTCGCTTACGATCCTGGAGATTCCCGGCTTGATCGTCCTAGTTGGCTGGCTCAGTTCCTTCGTCTGTCTGGTGCTCTTGGAGCCGTTCAGCCGTAGCATCAGGATGAAGATGGGCACGCGGCAGAGCTTCTTGGGCATCTGGTTTGTTGCTCCGTGGATTAGCGGCTTTGCGGCGTTTATGCTCCTGCCGCTGCTGCAATCGCTCCGCCTGAGTTTCCACGAGCTAACGGCCACAAGCCTCAGCGACCTGAAGTTCAGAGGGCTGGAGAACTACAGGGAAGCGTTCTTCATTGACGCCGAGTTTCCCCCGGCGTTGATCAGGACCTTGTCCCTCAATGCCTTCGACTTCCCGATCATCGTCATCTTCGCCCTTTTCGCCGCCATTCTCGCCAACCAGAAGATCAAGGGCGTGATGACCTTCCGGGCAATCTTCTTCCTGCCCTTGATTATTGGATCGGCGCAGGTCATCCGCGAGCTTGCGGCGCAGGAAGTGGGTGGGTTCGCGCTTTCGCAGGGCGTGGACTGGCAGCAGATCGTCTATACATATCTGGGTGCCGGCGCGGCCGAGCAGGTCAGCGCCATCCTCGACCGCATCATCTTCGTGCTCTGGAATACCAGCGTGCAGATGCTGGTGTTCCTGGCCGGGCTGAACTCGATCCCCGGCACGCTCTACGAAGCGGCCCGGGTGGATGGAGCGAACGACTGGGACCGCTTCTGGAAGATCACCCTGCCGCTCATGACCCCGGTCGTCCTCGTCAACATTGTCTATACCATCGTGAACTCCTTCACCGATACCTTCAACGAGGTCCTGAGCTACGTGCAGGAGGTAGCGTTTGCCGGTGGCTTCCGACTGGGCTACGCGGCAGCGTTGGGCTGGGTCTACTTCCTAATCGTCGGTATGATGCTCGGTATCGTCATCTACGTGGCCAGTCGCTTTACCTTCTACGCCGGAGAGCAGCAGGAATGATAAGCTGTGGTTCGGAACACGGCACTGAGTCCCGATCACGTCGGAATGAGGTAGCTATATGTCGCCGTTGAGTGTTGCCCTGGAGTGGGTGGTTGAGTACCGGCCGGTTTGGCTCCGTGACCGGCAAATCTTCCGCCGCCGATCCATTGCCCTGGTGCAGCGCCTCCTCACCTATGTCGTGCTCATAGACATCTGCTTTGTCTTCCTCATTCCCGTCTTCTATATCCTCTCGACCAGCCTGAAGACGGCCCAGGACCTGACGGATCCGACCATCTATTGGATTCCGCACAGTTTCCACTGGTTCACCTATCCGCTGGCGTTCCTTTCGATGGCGTACATCCGCTCCCTGAGCAATAGCTTGTGGATTTCGGTGGGATCCGCTATCGGTCAGACCATTGCCTGCGGGTTCATCGGCTACGGCTTCGCCCGGCTGAAATTCCCCGGCCGCGACATCCTGTTTGGACTCGTGCTCTTTACCTTCATGGTCCCGCCCCAAACCATCATCGTGCCGCTGTTCATCCTGTACAAGAACCTCGGCTGGATCAACAGCTTCAACCCCTTCCTCGGGCCAGCCTTCTATGGCCATGGGCTGCGTGGAGCGATCTTTGTCGTGATCTTCCGCCAGTTCTACCGCACTCTGCCCTGGGAGTTGGAAGAGGCCGCCCGCGTTGACGGAGCTAGCGCTTTCGGTATCTGGTGGCGGATTATGCTGCCCCTCGCCGTGCCCGCTATCGTCGTGGTGTTCCTGTTCTCGGTCGTGTGGCACTGGAACGACTTCTTCGAGCCGTTCATCTACCTCAACCGCATCGAGCACTTCACGCTGCCCATGCGCCTCTCCGTGCTGTCGCCCACGCTCAACCAAGTCACTGGCGGCCAATCCAGCGAGTTGTTCAACGAGGCCTTAGTCATGGCGGCAGTATTCCTCGTCATATTGCCGCCCTTATCTATCTACCTCTTCACGCAACGCTACTTCATCGAGTCGGTAGACAGAACCGGCTTGGTGGAATAGCGCCTGCGGCCAGCCGCCTCCGACTGCCGGAGCCGGTTGGCCGCCCCCCGTGGGGTACTGCCGCGACTGTGTACCGCGGCTTAGGCTGTCGCGGCGGCCCGAGCGGCCCCCTCTGCCCGTCATTCCCACCGCCACATGCGTCATTCCCGCGCAAGCGGGAATCTAGCCCCTCTTCCCCTGGAAGAGGGCCGGGGTGAGGACAGCCGGGGACGGCGCGGACTCCCCTTCCCTGATGAAAGTTGACAACTTAATCGGGTAGTGGGATGTAGCCCCCCCTCTCCGTAGGGGCCGGGTGCAGGTTCCCTCCCCCGTCGGGACGGGGGAGGGTGAGGGAGGGGGCCAGACCACTACCTAATCAAGCTCGCAACTTTCATCAGGGAAGGGGCCGGGGGTTAGGTCCGGTAGCCATTGTGCCGCAAGCGCGGCTCAACCGGCGTGGAAGTCCGGCGCGGCGAGGACGATTAGCGCCGGTTGGCCCGGCGCTTGCTCCTCTTCCGGCTCGTCGAGGCAGGTCGTGATCGCATAGATGAGGAACAGCACCAGTAGGACACCGCTGATGATGGACACCGCCCAGACCCGCGACAGTCGTTTGTCGCCGGCACGCAGGGCGTCCATCTCCTCTTCGGTACGGGGTACCAGCAGATTCTTGAATGCCTCCACCCGCCGGGTCACGTCACCGCCACCGGCGCCACGGAAGGGGCCGCTGAACACCAACGGCCCTTCAAGCGGGTCCTCGGCCTCTTTGACTTGGACAGTCTCCATGTCAACGACCAGCACGGGCGTGTCGGCCTCGCGAATATGTGCGACGCCGACTTCCTCGGCGGTCTGCACCTCGGTGCCGGTGATCGCCGTCAGCGGGATACTGACCATCGGACGATATGAGTCGGGGGGGCAGACAATGAGATGCTCTCCGTCAGTGGTGCAGACCACGTCTTGCGCGCGACGCAGTTCCTCCTGCACTTCATAGAGTCCCTGAATATAACCCAGTCGCAATCGTGGTACAGGCATGAGCCAATCATCCTCCTAGCGCACTGTCTCTTTTGTCACCTTCACTCTACCGTCATAGCAGCATAGGCGCAAGCGTGCCGCGGCAAAGACCGCCCGTTGGAGCGTCTGTGGGCCATTCTGCCGCCCGCTGATGGGCCTTATAGCGGTGATCGGAGGGCGCTGCGGGCGCCGCGCGGGTCGGGCGCAGGACGGGCGACGATATAATGAATCGTAGTAACGCCGATAGTAGGACCAAGGGTATGTCGGATCGCGTCAAGATTGTGCCGCTCGGTGGTGTGGGTGAAGTCGGCCGCAACATGCTGGTCGTTGACAGTGGCGACGACCTCATCGTGATTGACGCCGGCGTGATGTTCCCCGAGAGCGGTATGCTCGGTGTCGACCTCGTAATCCCGGACATCTCGTACCTGTTGGACAAGCTCGACCGGCTACGTGGCGTCATCGTCACCCACGGTCACGAAGACCATACGGGCGCCCTGCCCTATGTGCTGCCGCAGCTCGATTTCCCGCCCATCTACACCTCGCGGCTCACGGCCGGTCTGATCCAGGGCAAGCTCCAGGAGCACCGCTTGGATGAGCGCGTCAGCGTCAACACGATCTCCGGCGGTGACCAAATCTCGCTGGGGGCGCTCACGGTCGAGTTCTTCCACGTCTGTCACAGCATCCCCGATGGGCTGGGCTTGGCCATCCATACCCCGGTGGGCCTCATCGTCCATTCGGGTGACTTCAAGTTCGATCACACGCCGATCAACGAGGGCCGGACCGACGTGGCCAAGCTCGCAGACTTGGGCACCCAAGACGTGCTCTGTCTGCTCTCCGACAGCACCTATGCCGACCTGCCAGGATACACGCCCTCGGAGCGTGTGGTGGCTGCTACGTTCGAGCGGGTTTTTGCCGCGGCGCCCGGCCGCATCATCGTTACCACTTTCGCGTCCCTCATCTCGCGCGTGCAGCTTGTCCTCAACACGGCGGCACATTATGACCGCAAGGTCTGCCTCGTCGGGCGCAGCATGGTGCAGAACTGCGGCATTGCCCGCGACCTCGGCTATCTCTCCGTGCCGGCCGGCATCTTGATTGATCTCGAGGAGCTGGACAACTATTCCCCGGAGCAGCTCGTCCTCGTCTCTACGGGCAGCCAAGGGGAGCCGACCTCTGCGCTGGCTCGCATGGCCAACCGCGATCACCGCCAGATCGAGATTGTGCCCGGTGACACCGTCGTGATCTCCGCGACCCCCATCCCCGGGAACGAAGAGCTTGTACATCGCACGGTAGACAACCTTTTCCGCCTGGGCGCCAACGTGCTCTGGAGCCGCAGCGGCCACGACGGGAGCGGGCAGCGGGTCCACGTTTCGGGCCACGGCAGCCAGGAAGAGCTAAAGCTCATGTTGAGCCTGATCCGGCCGCAATACTTCATCCCCATTCACGGTGAATATCGGCATCTGGTCCATCACGCCCGCATCGCCGAGTCGCTGGGCATCCCGCAGTCCAACATCTTTGTGATCGAAGACGGCGAGGTCGTCGAGTTCGGGAACGGCTGGGCGCAGTTGGGGAAGCCGGTGCCGGCCGGCTACGTGTTCGTGGACGGCTTGGGCGTGGGTGACGTTGGCAACGTCGTCCTCCGCGACCGCCGCGTCCTGGCGCAGGACGGCATCCTAGTGGCCCTCATCACCGTTGATCGCCACAGCGGAGAGCTTATCGGCCGCCCGGACATCGTCACTCGCGGCTTTGTCTACGCGCGCGAGTCCGAGGAGTTGATGGACGAAGCCCGCGCGGAGATTCAGTCGGTGTTCGCCGGCGACGGCGCCGCCACCGATGCCGATTGGTCCACGGTCAAGGGCAAAATCCAAGGCGTGCTGCGGCGCCTCTTCTACAAGCGCACCCGACGTCGGCCGATGATCCTGCCCGTCGTGACCGAGGTGTAACGTCTTGGCTCACTGCGCGCCGGTACCTGGCGTAGCGGCCGGTGGGGTCACCAGTCTCACGTCAGCCCCACATTGTTGCCGCTACGGCCGTGTGAGAGGCCGCGGCGGGCAGGTAATCGTTTCTTGATGTATGGGTCGAAGTATGTCCTCCGCCCGCCAAGCGCGTCGTGGCAAGGCGCCGGCCGGCCCCAGTCGTGACTGGAGCGACTGGGTTGGTGATCGGTTGACGACGCGCTTTCCCTATGCGCTGGCCATGTTGGTCCTCGGTGGCTTTACGCTCCTCAGCCTCCTCTCGCCGAACGGTTCCCTGACCCGGCCTTGGGCCGACCGAGCCATTGAGGTCTTCGGCTGGGGGACGGTTCCCCTCGCATTGCTGCTCATGATCGCCAGCGTAGCGATCTTGCGCGGACCCGGCGTCGGTACTTTGCTCCTCACCGGTCGGTTGTTAGCGGTCCTGGCCAGCGGTATCGCCCTGACGGCCCTCCTCGCCGTGTTCGCCGGCGCAGACGCAGCGTACCCCTGGCCGTGGCTCGCTACCCTCGCAACGTTTGGCGAGGTCCCCGCAGCGGCCGTGTCCAAGGCGTTAGGGCGCTTAGGCGGCCTTGTCATGCTCTGTGGGGTCGCCATTATTGGCGGCGGCCTCGCGCTGGGCCTCAGCTTGCATACATGGCGGCAGGTGGGCCAAGCAGCGCTCGTGGGCGCCGTGAGCGCCGCCCGGGTCGCTGCCTGGGGGTTGTGGTATCTGGGCCGGGGAGTCTTGCTCGTGCTGAGTCTCGCGGCCGTTGCCGCATTGGCCGCGGCCCGTACCCTCCGGTCCTGGGCTACCGATGCCATCCAGTCTTGGGCTGCGGCGCGTGTCGCCAAACAGGAACGGGTGGCGGTAGACGTGGAGCCGGACGGGCAGCCTGTCGTTGCCGCCCCCCTCCCACCGCAGCCGCGCGATGTGGCCGTCGAGCCGGTGGAAGTGCAAGCGGCGCCGCCAGCGGCTGAGACGGACCTGGTCGAGGCGTCGCCGATGGTATCCGACCATCCGGCAGTGGAGGAGCTACCGCCCAGGTGGCAGCTCCCCTCTACGGCCATGCTTGCCAGCGCCGGCGCTCAACAGATTAGCGATGTGGAAACGGACGAGAAGTCCAGGCTCATCGAGGAAACGCTCGCCGCCTTCAACGTCCCGGTACAGGTCGTAGAGACCCGCGTTGGGCCAACGGTCAGCCAGTTTGGCCTGCGGCCGGCGCCAGGCATCACCGTCCAGCGCATCAAGCGCCTCCAGGACGACCTCATGCTCGCGCTCGCGGCGCCCTCCTTGCGCGTCGAGACGCCGGTCCCGGGGCGTCCGGTAGTCGGTATCGAGATACCGAACTCCGGTATCGCCGTCGTCGGCCTGCGCGAGGTGCTCGAATCCAAGCCATTTGCGCGTGACAAGGGCACCCTGAAGATCGCGCTCGGATGCGATGTTGAAGGCAGACCTCGCCTCGGTGACTTGGCCAAAATGCCCCACCTGCTCATCGCCGGCCAAACCGGCTCCGGGAAGTCGGTCTGCATCAACACGATTGTCGCTTCCTTGCTCTACCAGGGAACGCCCGACACACTCCAACTCCTGATGATCGATCCGAAGATGGTCGAGTTGGTCGAGTACGAGGGCATCCCCCACCTCCGCTATCCCGTCGTCGTCGAGCTTACCGAGGCGGCCAAGGTCTTACTCTGGGCGGTGGAGGAAATGGAGCGCCGCTATCGCCTGCTCAAGGAGGCCGGCTACCGCAACATCCAGACCTACAACAACGCGCTCGCCGACCGTGATGACAGTGATGAAGACGACGAGGACGGCCCGGCGCCGCTGCCCCATCTCGTGCTCATCATTGACGAGCTGGCCGACCTCATGATGTTTGCCCCCGACGACGTGGAACCGGCGATCTGCCGCCTGACGGCCAAGTCACGGGCTGTTGGCATCCATCTGGTAGTCGCCACGCAGCGCCCCTCCGTGGACGTTGTGACCGGCCTCATCAAGGCCAATATGCCAAGCCGGATCGCCTTTGCCGTCAGCAGCCAGACGGACTCGCGCGTCATTCTCGATACCGGCGGAGCCGAGAATCTGCTCGGCCGCGGCGATATGCTGTATCTCCCTTACGACTCCGGTCGCGCGGTGCGCGTGCAGTGCGCCTACGTCTCCGACGAGGAGATCACCGGCCTAGTCGAGTTCTGGAAAGCGCAAGGCACCCCGGACTATGTAGACGAAGAAGAGATTGCCCACTTGCAGCTCAAGGAGGACGAGGCCCCGGAGGCGGCCCGCGAGAACCCCGAGCTTGACATGGCCTTGGGCGCCATCGAAGAGTTGGACTACACCTCCGTCTCCTGGCTCCAGCGTAAGCTGGGCATCGGCTACCCCAAAGCCGCCCGCCTCATGGACGACCTCGTCGAACGTGGCATCGTCGTGAAGGAAGACAGCCCGGGGCGCTCCTATCGCGTGGTCCCTGGTGCTCCCTTTGCGGCCCTGCGGGGCGAGTGGGAGACACCGGGCCAGGACGATGACGACGCAGAGCCGTTCTGATGATGCCCCCAACCTCGCCCTCCCCCGTCCCCCTGCCTGACCGGGGTAGGTACGAGCCAAGCCGTAGGGGCGCTTGCAACCGCTGTTGCGCCCGTCCCCCCGCCGCAGCGGGGGGACCATAGGGGGGCCAGTATTGGACCTACCCCCCGGCCCCTTCCCTCCGGAGAAGGGAGGTCAGCGTGGCGCCCGGCAGCCCCTTCCCTTCAGGGAGGGGGTTGGGGGTAGGTATGCTTCCCCTCACCCCCCGACCTCGGAAGCGGTTGCCGATCTGGTCGGCGCGGTTGCCACGCTACTCATCGCCGGTGACCAGACTTTGGGCGTGGCCGAATCCTCAACCGGCGGGCTGCTCGGTCACTGGCTGACCGACCGACCGGGCGCCTCGCGCTGGTTTCTGGGCGGAGTCATCGCCTATCACAATCGGCTCAAGACCGCGTTGCTGCACGCCCCGGCGGCGCTCTTCACCCGCAGCGACACGCGCGCCGGCGGCATGGTCAGCGCGGCCACGGCGCGGGCCTTGGCGCTCGGCGCCCGGCAGCGGCTCCGCTGCGATTGGGCCGTCGCCGAAACCGGCTTGGCCGGTGCCCATCCGGGCCGGTCCCGCAAGCCGGTTGGTTTGAGCTATGTCGCCGTGGCCGGCCCCGGGGCGGCCACCGACGATCAGCCGCGAGTATGGCAGGCAGAGCACCAATTCGAGGACGACCGCAGTGCCAACAAAGCCGCGGCGGCGCACGCCGCCCTCCATCTCCTGCATCAAGCGCTGGTCGAGGCCGCCGGCTCGTCGAACAGGCCGGGCTGATAGGCGTTGTCGGGGAGATGGTAGGCGGGAATACCCTGGCTCCGCAGAATCCCGGCAAACGTGCCGTCCCCATGCACCGTATAGACCACGCGCGGCTGCGCTTGCTCGACATAACTGAGCAGATCGGTGTAGTCGGCGTGGTCACTCAACGGAAGCAGATAGTCGGCGCCGAACCGATAGCGTGCGCTTGGGTCTGCCGCCCAGCCGCTCAGGAAGAAGCTCTGCACCCGCTTCAGCCGGCCGACCAACGGATCGGAGCGGCGCCGGTGCGGCGGCGCCAAAATCACCTTGTTGTGGACATCCTCGGCGGTTTCCGGTGTAAGCAGCGCGTAGTCGCCTAGCGGTACGCCAAGACGCTCGTAGTGCTGGGCAACCTCGTAAATCTGCTCCTGCACCAGCACCTCAAAGCCGGCGTTGGTCAGCAGCGCCAGCGCCTCCTGCCCTTTGCCCAACGCATAGGCGAGTACCAGCGGCGTCCGGCCGGTCTCGAGACAGCGGGAGACGCGGTCGTGCAACTCATCGGCCACCGTCTCGACCGCCGGAAACCGATAGTGCGGTTGGCCGTAGGTACACTCCATCACCAGCACGTCGCAGCGCCGCACCTCGCACGGCTCCACCGCCGGGCCGTGCTTCAGCCGAAAGTCGCCGGTATAGACGACCGTCTGCCCATCGGGACCGCGGACCTGCGCTTGCGCCGATCCCAGGATATGCCCGGCCGGGAACAGTTCCAGCTCATATTGACCGAATTGATGCGGCTGACCGAACGGCAGCTCGATCACGTCGCGCCGCCGCGTCCGCTGGCGGTAGAAAACGGCCGTCGCGGGCGTGGCCACCGCCTGACGATGGGGGCGGCAGTGGTCGCTGTGCCCGTGCGAGACGAACGCGAGCGGCTTGCGTAGCTCGGGGTCGAGCCACAGGTCGGGTGCCGGCCAGTGCAGGCCGCGCTCATACCGAAAGTGCGTCGGCCGGGACGCGGCAGCAGCTACACCGGACATCTGTTGCCTCTCGCTTCCTATCGGCGGAGTCTACCGGTTCTTCTAACGCCGCCGGCCGCCCTCCCGCCTCTGCGCTACACTGGTAGTGGCAATCGAAGGTAGCTCGAATGAGGCTTCGGCACCGCGGCCTCTGCAAGTCGTGTCTGTCGGAGTGACGCGAAGCGAGGACGTGTTGTGGACACCACACGGCAGATTCAGCAGCGCCTGGACCGCCTGTATAGCGAGCTTGCCGTGCTCAAGCGGTATGTGCTGCTCCATCTCCCCAGCGATCACGCCCAGAACCGTCAGGCGTGGAGCGATCTCATGGAGGCTTCCAGAGCCGTCTCCGCTCAGTGGGCCGGGCCTAGTGCGGTAGAAGAAATCCGGTTCCAGCGCGAGAAATAACGACGCCATGCTCCCTACGCGGTGAAGGACTGTGAGTAACGGCGCAGCGCCGAGCCGGACGGGTCCGTCGTCGTGGCTGAGGCGTGGCGGCGCAGTCACGCCCGACCTGACGGTCAACCTGGCCCCGTCGCACCCGGCGGGCCTGCTACTCAGGAACCCCGTCCTGGCCGCGAGCGGCACATTCGGCTACGGCGTCGAGTTCGCCGGGCTGGTGGACATCCAACGCCTCGGCGCCATCGTCTGCAAAGGCACCACGTTGCAGCCACGTGCGGGCAATCCACCGCCACGCACGGTCGAGACGGCGGCCGGGATGCTCAACTCTATCGGCCTGCAGAACGTGGGTGTCCAGGCGGTCATCGAGCAGTACGCCCCCCAGTGGGCCGCCTGGACGGTGCCGGTGCTGGTCAATATCGCCGGGGAGTCGGTAGCTGACTTCGCCCGTTTGGCCGCCCTGCTCGACGGTGTGCCCGGTGTTGCCGCCCTCGAAGTCAACATCTCCTGTCCGAACAGCGCGGCCGGCGGCACCTACTTTGGTCAGGACCCCGACATGGCCGCGGCCGTCACCCGCGCCGTGCGCGATGCTACCGATCTCCCGACGGTCGTCAAGCTCACCCCCAACGTCACCGACATCCGGTCGGTGGCGCTGGCCGCAGAAGCAGCCGGTGCCCATGCGCTCTCGCTCGTCAATACGTTCAACGGCCTGGCAATAGACGTGCAACAGCGGACACCACAGTTGGGCCAAGGCGCCGGTGGCCTTTCCGGCCCCGCCATCAAGCCGCTCGCCGTCGCGCTAGTCGCGCGCGTGGCCGAGGTCGCTACCGTGCCGATCATCGGCATCGGCGGGATCAGCAACGGTGAGGATGCCCTGGAGTTCATCCTCGCCGGCGCCAGCGCCGTACAGGTCGGGACGATGCACTTTGCCAATCCGCGAGCCAGCCTGGACGTTCTGGACGGGGTTGTCGCGTGGCTCCGGCGGCACCGGGTTGCGTCCGTAGCGGAGCTTACCGGCCGCGGCCATCCCACGCCGGCCGTGCGCGAGCGGGCAATAGTGGACGCTACCGCTGCGGACTTGCGATAATCCATGGGCGTGCCGGTCGGCCGGTCCGGCGAGCCTCTACCTCACGAAGCCGGCCAGTTCACACGAGCGCCTGCCGCGTGCATAGCCCTACCACCATGAAGTTTCCCGATCTCTTGAGGCGGCTGTGGCCGCCAACGGCGTGGCGGCAGGGGTGGGAAGCACTCACCCCAACTGAGCGGAGGCGGATATTTCTTGCCTCTTTCCTGTCACTGCCGGTTGTCCTCGTAGCCCTGGTGCTGGTCGTGGTATGGCAGTTGCTCCAGCCCCGGTCGGCGGCGGTCCCACCTGGTGACGCTGCCGCGCCGGCGGCCAGCGAGTCGGCACCGCCCCTGACTGCGGTAGTCGAGCAGGGCCGGGACCTGGCCCGCCGCGGCGTCCAGGCCGTTGTGCCCTCCTGGACCGACGAGCAGCCACTCACCTTCTTGATCTTGGGCGTGGACCGGCGCGGGGAGGAGGTCCCGCGCAGCGACGCCATTATCATAGTCAACATTCACCCGGTCGAGCGGCGGGCCACGCTCATCTCAGTGCCTCGTGACCTCTATGTGGACATTGCCGGCCACGGCGTCATGCGGATCAATCAGACCTTTGTCCAAGGTGGCGCGCAGTTGACGCGGCAGACGGTAACGGCGGTGTTGGGCCTGCCGATTGACTACGTCGTCAAGCTAGAGTTCGACGGCTTCGAGCGCATTATTGACACGCTCGGCGGCGTGGAGATCGAGTTAGCGCAGCCGCTCTACGATCCCTACTACCCTGACGATGCGGATGGGTTCAAGCCGCTGCGGATTCCGGCCGGGCGGCAGCGCCTCAACGGTGAGCAGGCGCTCGGCTACGCCCGCTCCCGGCTGACCGACCCGGAAGCCGACTTCGGACGCATCAAGCGCCAGCAGCAGTTGCTGTTGGCTATGCGCGATCAGTTCCTCACCACCGACATCCTGCCGCGACTGCCGGCCTTGATCCAACAGTTGAGCAACGCGGTGACGACGGACTTCCCCCTCACGAAGGTGCCAGCCCTGGCCCGGCTCGGCCTGTCCATTCCCACGGACCGGATCACCCGCCTCGCCATCAACTACGATCAAGGGCTGGTCACTAGCACGGTGACCGCAAACGGCGCCGAGGTGCTCATCCCCGACTTGCCGCGCATTCGCCAAGTCGTCCACCAGGCCATCAACGACGGCGCGGAGACAACCGCCGGAGCCGCGGCCCCCACCGCAGCGGCCGGCTAACCGACATGAGACCGCTATTCCACCCAACCTCAGCCCCCGCCGCCGTAGGGGTGCAGCATGATGCGCCCGTCCCCCTGCCGTGCGGGAGGGACATAGGGGGCTGATAGTCCCCTAACCGACGTGGGGCCGGATCGCGTCGGCCAACTCCGCGATAAGCTCGGGACTAGCGCGTTCGGCTACCGGCAGTGCCTTGACCAGCCCGACGACCTCGGCGCCGGTAATCACCGGGAACACCGGATGACTTGCCTCCGTGTCCTGGCGCAGGAAGCGCGAGCGCACGATGGCCGGTTCGGCCAGTGCCAAGTCCAGCAAACGCTCCGCGGCCGCCGTAACGCGGTCGGCGTTGCCCAGAGCGCCGTCCGCACCGTTCTCCGTATGCTCACCTGCCGGTGCGGCCATCGAGCCGGAGGCCAGCACCACGGCCGCACCCACCGGGAACCCACTCACAACGTACTCGCGCACCAGGCGCCGCGCGCTCTTCCACGGCCGAGTCAAGTCCCACGTCGGGCTGCGGTCCCAGAGCTGCGGCTCACCGTCGTCTGCCAGTCGGTACCAGCGATGCTCCCGCTGCACATAGGTCCCGTCGAGTGCCTGGAGCGAGAGCACCAACGCGCCGTGCGGTCCCAGCAAGATCACGTCGGCGAAGGCGCCGTTGGGCGGCAGGCTGACCTGGCGGAGCAGCACGTAGTCGTCGTCCAAGCCATCAGCGAGGTCACGGACCACGGCGCGCACCGCCGCCGGCGTAGCTGTCATCGCCAGCGCCCGGCGCAGCGAGCCGACGCCCCACGCCGACGCGAGAATACCGCTGAACCCGACGAGAAAGTAGACGGTAAGGGAACCGATGTCCAGGTAGTGGAGCACCAGCCACGTCAACAACAGCACGATGCCGAGCGACAGTAAGGCCGCACCGCGCGCCAAGCGGCGGCGCGCACGCCGGCGAATATCCACAGCCGTCCCAATAACACGCACGCTACTTCCGACCAGCGACGCAGCGTTCGGTTGGCAGCTTGCGCTCGAAGCTGCCGGGCTGCGCCGCCTGTCCACCTCCAGGGATGAATGGAATCGTCGTTCCATATGCTAACACGGTGCCATGCCGTCGTCACTCTACGGCACCCGCCGCCGCACTGGGGTAAGCACGGGCCAAGCCGTAGGGGCGCAGCACGCTGCGCCCGTCATTCCCACCGTCACATGCGTCATTCCCGCGCAAGCGGGAATCCAGGGCCATGCCTCACCCCCGGCGACCGTTAGCCCCTTCCCTTATGAAGATTGCGAACTTAACTAGGTAGTGGGGCACCAGCCCCTTTCCCAGCCCGACGCCCGCCCTGCAGGGGCCGGTTCCCTCCCCCGTCGCGACGGGGGAGGGTGAGGGAGGGGGCCAGAACACTACCTTATCAAGTGAGCAACTTTCATGAGGGAGGGGGTTGGGGGTAGGCCCACCTCTCCCCGCCGCAGCACTCCCCCTCTCTACATGGTGGAGAGGGGGCTAGGGGGTGAGGCGTGCCCCTACGCCTCCGCGGCCCACGCGCGGCTGCGCTGGACGGCTCGCCGCCACTGGGCGCGGGCGCGAGCCGTGCTCTCCGCAGCGGCCGCCGGTTGGAAGCGGCGTTCGGACTGCCAGGTGCGCGCTACCTCGTCGGTGGAGGCGTACCAGCCGATGCCCAGACCGGCCAGGAAGGCCGCGCCCAGCGCCGTCGTCTCCAGCACCGCTGGACGCACAACCGGCAGGTCCAGCAGGTCAGCTTGGAGTTGCATCAGGAAGTCGTTGGCCGCCGCCCCGCCGTCCACGCGCAGCTCCGGGCTGCCGATGGCGGCGTCGGCGACCATCGCTTCCAGCACGTCCGCGACTTGGTGGGCAATCCCCTCCAGCACCGCCCGGACGACGTGATCGCGCGTCGTGCTGCGCGTGAGGCCGATGAGCATACCGCGAGCGTGCGGGTCCCAGTAGGGTGCGCCGAGGCCGGCAAACGCCGGGACGCAGACCACGCCGCCGGAGTCGGGAACACGCCGCGCAGCCGCCTCGGACTCGGCGGCGGAAGCCAGCAAGCCCATTTCGTCGCGCAGCCACTGCACGGCCGCGCCGCCGATGAAGACGCTCCCCTCCAGGGCGTAGTCCACTCGGTCGGGAAGCTGCCAGGCGATAGTGGTCAGTAGGCCGTGCTCCGATTGCGCCGGACGATCACTGGTCTGCATCAGCAGGAAGCAGCCGGTGCCATAGGTCGTCTTGGCCGCGCCGGGCTTGAAGCACGCCTGCCCAAAGAGCGCGGCTTGCTGATCCCCGGCAATGCCCGCGATCGGCACTCCCGCCGGTATCGGGCCAACCGCGCGCGTCCGCGCCCACACCCCGGCCGACGGGAGCACCTGTGGCAGCACCGCTGCGGGCACGTCGAGCGCCGCCAGGAGGTCATCGTCCCACGACAGGCTATGGAGATTGAAGAGCAGCGTGCGCGATGCGTTGGTAGCGTCTGTAGCGTGGAGCCGCCCGCCGGTCAGCTGCCACACTAGCCACGTGTCCACCGTGCCGAACGCGATCTCGCCGGCCGCGGCGCGCCGCCGCAGCTGCCGGTCCTGGTTGAGCAGCCAAGCGATCTTCGTGCCGGAGAAGTAGGCGTCGAGCACCAAGCCGGTCCGCTCGCGGAACAGCGGGCCGAGCCTGGCCTCCTCCAGCGCCGCGCAATCCGCCGCCGTGCGCCGGCACTGCCAGACAATCGCCGGCGCCACCGGCCGGCCGGTCGCCCGCTCCCATAGAATCGTCGTCTCGCGTTGGTTGGTAATGCCAACGGCGGCGAGCCGGGCTGCCGCCTCGTCCGGGGCGATCTGCGCCGCCGCCAGCGCCTCCCCGGTCGCAGCGAGCACTGTCTCCCAGAGCTGGTCCGGATCGTGCTCCACCCAGCCGGGACGGGGATACGCCTGCCGCACGGCCGCCGTCCCGCGCCCGACGATAGCTCCGGCCCGGTCAACGACCAGCACCGTCGTCGCCGTCGTCCCCTGGTCAATCGCCAGGATATAGTCGCCGCTCATCGCGCCATCCAGCCGCCGAGATAGGACATCCTGTGGGATTGAGGCTCTCTGCCGGAGCGGGTAACGTGGGCGGAGCATAGCACACTGCACCATCAGGCCGAGCGCATGACCGCCGATGGCCCCGCACTTGCTACTATTCAGGAGAGCTTGCCGGTAATAGAAGGAGCATCATGGCTGCGACGAGAGAGAACATTGGTGTGGTCGGCTTGGGGCGGATGGGTGCCAATATCGCCCGCCATCTGCAGGACGAGGGTTTCGCTGTGACGGCCGTCTACGATACGGACGAGCCGCGGGCCACGTCATTGGCCGCTGAGGTAGGCGCCACTGCCTGCGCCACGCTCGCCGACGTGACGGCCCAGGCCGACACCATCCTGACCGTTGTGACCGACGATCAAGCGATGGATGCGATCTTCGCCGAGCGCGGCGACAGCCTGCTCGTTGGCGCCGACGGGCGGTTGTTCATCAACTGTGCCACGGTCACGCCAGCGATCCACGTGACCATTGAAGCACGCGCCGAGCGGGCCGGTGCCCAGAGCCTCGAAGCCTGCATGGCCAGCAGCATTCCCCAGGCCCGCGACGGCACGCTCTACCTCATGTGTGCCGGCCACTCCGCCGCGTTCGAGCGCGCGCAGCCACTGCTCACGGCCATGAGTGCGTCGCTGCGCTACGTCGGAACGGCCGGCCGGGCCGCGCAGGTGAAGGCGCTCGTCAACATGGTCATGAACATCAATACCGCCGGGCTGGCCGAAGGACTGGGTCTCGGTCACGCCTTGGGCCTCGATGTGGCGATGCTCCGCGAGGTGTTTGCCCAGACCGGCGCCAACTCCCGCGTGCTCGAAACCGACGGCGAGGACATGGAGTACCGCGACCACGAATGCTACTTCTCGGCCGCCCACGCAGCCAAGGACTCCGGTATTGCGTTGAGCCTGGCCCACGCAGCCGAGGTCGCGCTGCCGCTCGCGGAAGCCACCAAGCAGCAGTTTGACCGGATGGTGACGCAAGGCCTGGGTGAGCTAGATAAATCCGGCGTCGCCGAGCTGACGTTCCCCGGCCGCGGAACAGGAGATGCTGTGGGGTAGAAGCCCCCTATGGTCCCTCCGCTGCGGCGGGGGGACAGCGTGTTCCCTCCCCCGTCGCAACGGGGGAGGGTGAGGGTGGGGGCCAGGCCGGGGGTTAGGTCCACCCACAACGACGAGAGGACACCTGACAAATGACTGCGGAGACTACTCCCATGCTGGCAACTGCGCCCCTCGGACGGACTGGCCACGCGGTCACGCGACTCGGCCTAGGCGCCGCGCACATCGTCGGTGGCCAAGGCGGCGACCTGAGTGACGATGCGGCCATAGCGACCGTCCATCGCGCATTAGACGTGGGCATCACCTACCTGGACACCGCGCCGCTGTATGGCGAGAGCGAGCGCTGCATTGGCCTCGCCCTTCGCGACCATCCCCGGGCCAGCGAGCTATTTATTGCCACCAAAATCGGCCTCCTGCCTGGTCATCTCCCCGATTACAGCTACGCTGGGGTGATGCGGAACATCGAGACGAGCTTAGAGCGGTTCGGTCAGCCCATGCTGCACTTGGCCCAGATTCACGAAATCCAAGACGAGCATTGGGAGCAGGTGTGGAGTCCCGACGGCGCCGTCGCGGCGCTGCAGAAGGCCAAGGAGCAGCACCTGATCGGCCACATCGGCATCACCGGCTCCGACCCGCGCGCAGTCGCCCGCGCTATCGAGACGGACGTGTTCGAAACGGTGCTGATCTGGCGGACTTTCCACCTCCTGGACCAGACTATCGCCGCAGCCACGCTTGAACTGGCCGCCGAACGGAGCATGGGCGTCATAGTCGGCACGCCGTTTGCCGGGTCCATCCTGGCCACCGGCGCGCAGACCGGCCCGCTGCCCGGCGAGGCGCCGCAGTTCATGTACCAGGATGCTCCGACCGAGATGGTCGCCCGTGTACGGGCCATCGAGGCGGTGTGCGCGCGCTACCAGGTGCCCCTCCGCGCGGCAGCGCTGCAATTCATTCTGCGCGACGACCGCGTAAGCACCATCATCCCCGGCGCATTCAGCCCCGCCCACGTATACGACCTACTCGCAGCCGTCACGACCGACATCCCGGCCGCCTGCTGGGACGAGCTTGCCCCCTTGACCGGCGATCAGGGTATGTCAGCGCAGTGAGCATGAGTACGCGATTTCGTCACTCCGGCGGAAGCCGGAGTCCAGGGGGATGGTAGCTGGGGGGTGAAGGCCCCCTATGGCCCCCCGCTCCGCAGGGCGGCAGCGTGTTCCCTCCCCCGTCCCGACGGGGGAGGGCTAGGGAGGGGGCCAGTCCATCCGCAAGGAAGGAATGCACGATGACTAGCTCACAGGTCCTATCCGCAGTCGAGCGCGGCAGCCGGGCTTGGACGCGCGAAACCATTGACGACGCCGATAGCTGGTACTACACCCTCTCCCCCGCGTGCCTCACCGCCCTCGATGCGTTCGTCGAGCGCCACCGGAGTCATCCCCAACCGGCCACCGATGTTCGGGTGCGCGATTCGGAGCTAGCGGCCTGTGGCGAGTGCCTGCAACCCGTCCTCCCGGTGCTTGAGACGGGGCGTGGCTTTGCCGTCATTGACCGCGTGCCGCTGGACCGCTACACCGCCGATGAAGCCACCCTGATCTATTGGGCAGTCGGCCAGCTGCTCGGTATCCCCACCGGGCAGGACAAGGTCGGAACCCTGCTCTACGACGTGCGCGACACCGGCCAAAGCGTCACGCAAGGCGCGCGCTTCTCGGTAACAAACGCCGAAAGCTCGTTCCACATTGACGGCACGATGGGTCCCGACCTCCCCGATCTGCTGGGACTGCTCTGCCTCAATGGCGCCAAGTCGGGCGGGGAGAGCCAGTTCATCAGCGCCTATGCCCTGCACAACGACCTCCTGGAGCACGACCCCGACGCGCTCCACACGCTCTATCGGACGTTCTACTTCGACCGCCGCGGCCAGCAGGAGGCCGGCGATCTGCCCTACCTTTCCGCGCCGGTCTTTCGCTGGGACGGCAGCGAGCTACACATCCGCTATCTCCACTACTACACCCAAGTCGGCCACGAGCAGGCCGGTGTACCCCTGACCACCGACCAGCAGCACGCGCTGGCCGCAGTAGAGGCGCGGCTGGAGCGGCCGGACCTCCGCGTGGAGTTCACCTTGCAGCCGGGCCAGATGATCTTCTGGAACAACCACTGGCTGCTACACAACCGCACCGCGTTCGAGGACTACCCCGAAGTCGAGCGCCGCCGTCACCTGAAGCGCCTCTGGCTCCGCCAGCGTGACAGTTGAAGCACTGTTGACGTTGTACGGTCATTCCCGCGCAAGGAGACCTTTGCATAAACCGTCATTCCCGCGAAAGCGGGAATCCGGGACGGCGTGTCCCCTCCCCCGTCGCAACGGGGGAGGGCGAGGGTGGGGGCCACCTTCTATACTCACATGTCACCAGCACCGAGCAGGAAGGGAGGAGCGCCATGCAAGCAGCAGTACTCTTCGAGCAGGGACAGCCGATGCGGACCGAGGAGATCGAGTTGGCGCCGCCGCAGTACGGCGAAGTCATGGTCCGGATGGTCGCCGGCGGCATCTGCCATAGCTGCCTCCACGCGGCCGATGGGAGCTGGACGGGAATCCCCGTGCCGATTGTGCTCGGCGACGAGGGCGCCGGCGTCGTCGAAGCACTAGGACCGGGCGTGCGTGATCTGCAAGTGGGTGACCACGTGATTCTCTCCTGGGCGCCAACCTGCGGTAGCTGCTACTACTGCGCCACCGGCCGCCCGGTGCTGTGTGAGCGCGGAGCGCCGCAGGCCGGCACGCTGCTCGACGGCACGACCCGCATCTCCCTAGGCGACCAGCCCGTCTATCAGTTCGCTAACGTTGCTACCTATGCCTCCCATTCCGTAGTGCCCGCCTCGTGCGCCATTCCCATCCGCAAGGACATGCCCCTCGATAAGGCGGCCTTGATCGGGTGCTCGGTGATGACTGGCGTCGGTTCCGTCATCAACACCGCCGGCGTGCGGCCCGGCGAGAGCATGGCTGTGTTCGGCGTCGGCGGTATCGGCCTCAACGCCATTCAGGGCGGCGGCCTCGTGTCCGCCCATCCGATTATCGCCGTGGACGTGAACCCGCAGAAGCTCGAATACGCGCAGGCGTTGGGCGCCTCGCATCTCGTTGACGCCTCGCGCGAAGACCCGGTTACCGCCATCCAGCGCATCACCGGCCGCGGCGCCGAGTACACGTTCGTGGCCGTCGGGGAGAGCAGCGTCTTTGCCCAGGGCCGCGAGGCGCTCGCACCCGGCGGCACCTGCGTGCTCATCGGCGCCCCGCCCAGCGACCAAGACTTTACCTTCAAGGCCGGGCTGCTCGGGCGGGAAGAGCGCGTCATCCGTGGCTCCACCTACGGCAGCGCGCGGACCCGTGCCGACTTCCCTCGCATGGTGGAACTGTACCTGGCCGGCAAGCTCAAGATTGACGAGCTTATCACCGACCGCTACGGCCTGGATGAAGCCAACGAAGCCTTCCGCGCCCTCGCCGCCGGCGAAGTCGCCCGCGGCCTCATCGTCTTCTAACCGCCATTCCCGGTGCATCACCCCCGTCCCCCCGGCGCATCACCCCCGTCATTCCCGCGAAAGCGGGAATCCAGCCATCGGCGCGGTGGCTGCCGGCTACTGCCGGCATGGCGTTCTCACGCCGAGGAGACTCCCCTACGCCTTAGTGATAGGAGCAAGGACGGCATGAAGAACCAATACTTCGGAGACGTTCGCGATTACTTGAAGTACAGCCTGCTTAGGACGTTGGGGCGCGAACTCTCTGTCGCTGTGTGCTGGCTTCTGACCCCGGATGATTCAAGCACTGGCGGTGGTATGACTCGCTATTTGTGCGATCCTGATCGCTGGCGCGGGTACGATCCGCAAGTTTTCGACTTCCTGCACAAGCAAGTCATTGAGAGGCAGATTCGGTGCATCTGCGTACTGGAGCAGAGTCAACTGCTTGGGAGCAACACTCGCTATTTCTCGGAGTGTGTGCCCGATGACGGTCTGGAGAGATGCAAGTACTTCGACAAATTCATGGAGTATGCCCACGGCGCAGGTCTCGTCTTCTTTGACCCGGATACGGGAATAGAGCCGCCGTCAAACAAGGGTTCCAAGTACGTGCATTGGCACGAATTGGACAGAACGTTTCGTCACGGTCACTCGCTGTTGGTCTACCAGCACACTTGGCGGAAACCCCATGATGAGTTTGTAAGGTGCCGAGCCGAGGAATTGCGGCAGTTGGGGGGTGCGAGCAAGGTCTTCGCGTTCTACGACAATGCCGTCGTCTTTTTCCTAGTGGCCCAACCCTGTCACCTAGCCCGCTTGGACCAAGCGAGGGTAAAGATTGAGACCCGTTGGAGAGGCAGGGTGACGGTGCTGTCAGTTCCTTAGCCGTCTCACCTACCACCTTGCCCTGCTCCTTCCCTCCAGGGCCGGCGAGTCCGCACGGCGACCATTGGCTCCTTCCCTTCAGGGAGGGGGCCAAGGGTAGGTCCGCCTTCCACCCCCTCTCCAAATGTTGGAGAGGGGGCCGGGGGTGAGGCCCGCCTTCGCCACAATCCATCCTGCTCATCCTTGCATCCTGAAAAATCCTGATGCAGACAGAAACCTACCCCGGTTAGCTGGTAGAGAGCCGCGGCCGGTATTGCAGCGCCTCCGCCACGTGCTCGGTGCCGATGGCCTCGCTGCCGGCGAGGTCGGCCACGGTGCGGGCCACCTTCAGGATACGGTGATAGCCGCGTGCCGAGACTTGCAGCTGCTGCATCGCCGTGCGGAGCAGCGCCAGCGCGTCGTCGGTGCAGGCCGCCTGGCACTGCTCCTGCACGTCCCGCGGTCCCAGATCGGCATTGCAGGTGAGCCGCTGGCGCTTTCCTGTCGCCGCCGGTGGTCGCGTGTCGCGGCCGGCTCGCCGCACCGACCGGCCGTTGCCGGCGCTGCCGTTCGCGGACTGCTTGCCCTGCGTGTCCGAGGCACGCCCCTGAGTCGCCGCCGCCCGCTCCGGCTGTACCTCGGCGAAGCGCCGCTGTTGCCGCTCGCGGGCCGCGCTCACGCGCTCGCGCACGGCAGCCGATGGCTCCGGGTCGGTGAGGCCGGTGAGCTTGTCGTAGTCCACCCGCGGCACCTCGACGCTGAGGTCAATCCGGTCCAGGAGCGGGCCGGAGAGCCGGCGCTGGTAGCGTGCGATCTGGCCGGGCGAGCAGCGACACGGCTGGGCCTGATCCCCTAGCCAGCCGCAGGGGCACGGGTTCATCGCGGCCGCCAGCATCAGCGCCGCCGGAAACGTGGCGCTGCCGGCCACGCGGCTCACCGTGATGGTGCGATCTTCGAGCGGCTGGCGCAGCATCTGGAGAATGGCCGGGTTGAACTCCAGCAATTCGTCGAGGAAGAGCACGCCGCGATGCGCCAGCGACACCTCGCCCGGCCGCGGCCAGCGGCCCCCGCCCAGCAGGCCGGCATAGCTCGTCGTGTGGTGCGGCGCCCGAAATGGTCGCTGCTGCACGAGCGGCTGCTCCGCGGGCAGCAGGCCACAGACGCTATAGACCTTGCTCAGCTCCAGCGCCTCGTCGGGCTGCAGGGGCGGCAAAATCGAGGGCAGGCAACGTGCCAAGAGCGTCTTGCCCGCGCCTGGCGGTCCGACGAACAGGACGTTATGGCCGCCCGCGGCGGCGACCTCCAGCGCCCGCTTGGCATGTTCCTGCCCCTTGACGTCCCGCAAGTCGTGGGTATAGTCGGTCGCTGCGTGGAGGTCGTCCCCGCTCGCGGCGGTGTGGGCGGCAATATGCGCCTCGCCCGTCAGGTGGCGCACGACCTCGCCCAAATTGGCCGCCGGCAGCACCGTGACCCCCTCGACCAGCGCCGCCTCCGCACCGTCTACCGCCGGCACGAACACGACCGGTATCCCATGCTCACGCGCCGCTCCGACCATCGGCAGCATCCCGTCCGTGTGCCGCACCGACCCGTCCAGCGCCAGCTCACCCAGGAACATCGCCGTAGTGAGTACCGATTCCTCCCGCTCCTCCTCGCCGGGCACCAGGCCGCCCAGCAGCGCCTCCAGCTCCGCCACCACGGCCGCATCCTGCAGCGCCTCGGTGACCGGGGGAGCCGCGGCCGTCTCACCAGCCGCCGGCGCCTCCTGCTTTGCCGGACGCGCCGCGGCGGCATGGACAGGTGCAGCGGCCGCTGCCGCCGCTCCGTTGGGCGCGGCCGTACCGGCTCGCCTGGCTGTCGGCCGCCAAGAATCCGGTATTTGGCCCGTGGCCGCGAGAATACCGATCGCGATAGGAAGATCGTAGCTCGGCCCCACCTTCTTCAGGTCCGCCGGAGCCAGGTTGGCCGTGATGCGCTTCATCGGAAACTGGTAGCCCGTATTGCGAATCGCGGCCCGCACCCGATCCTTAGCCTCCTGGACCGCGGCGTCCGGCAGCCCGACGATAGTAAAAGACGGCAGCCCAGGCGCAATATCCACCTCCACCTCCACCAGCGCACCGTCCAACCCGACGATTGCACACGACAACACTCGCGCCAGCATCGTAGCTCCTCCTCCCGCCTCTCCGCGCCGCACCGCTCCAAGACGATGCGGCCAGTCAGTTGCTCCTCAACCGATTTCAGTATATCACATGTATAAATAATAGCAAGTCTGCCGTCCCCCCGCCGCAGAGTCGGAACGGCGTGTTCCCTCCCCCGTCGGGACGGGGGAGGGCCAGGGAGGGGGCCAGGCCAGAGACGCACGAGCAGCCGTCACTTCTGCACGGCTATGCCTCCGCGATGTACCATGTTCCCGACCCCATTGCGTCATTCCCGCGAAAGCGGGAATCCATCCCTAGCGGGCAGGACAAGGGAGACAGCGACCGTGTGCGGGATCGTCGGTTACCTCGATAAGACCGACTCGGCAGCGCCGATAGGTCAGGTTGTGCTCACCATGCTCAACGCCCTGGACCGCCGCGGCCCCGATTCGGCCGGCGTGGCGCTCTACCCAGGCGCGCATGACGGGGCGCTCGCCGAGGACAGCATCGTGCTGCGGATCAAGCTCGGCGAGCATGGCGACCTTGCCGAGCGCAGCGAGCGTGTCGTCGAGCGGGTGCGGCAGTTGGGAACGGTCAGCGCGGCCACGACGACGGCAGAGTATCTACGGCTGGTGCTGGTCTACGCTGGCGAGCCGCAGCGCCTCGAACGGGAGATCGAGGCGGTCGCCGACGGCATCGAGGTCGTCAGCATGGGACGCGCGCTGGAGATCGTCAAGCAGGTTGGCTCCCCGCAGAACCTCGACGCCACCTATGGCGTCTCCGCCCTGACCGGCACGCACGGCATCGGGCACACGCGGCTGTCCACCGAGTCGCGCGTGGACCTGAGCCACTCCCAGCCCTTCTGGGCACACGGCTACCCCGATGTGGCCGTCGTCCACAACGGGCACATCACCAACTACCACACGCTCCGGCGCCTATACGAGCAGCGCGGCGTCAAGTTCTATACCGACAACGACTCCGAAGTAATCGGCGTGTACCTCGCCGAGCGCCTGTCGCAAGGGATGTCCCTCGAAGAAGCGCTCACGGCCTCGATAGCCGATCTGGACGGCTCCTTCAGCTATCTCGCCGCGACCGCCGATGCCATCGGGTTTGCCAAGGACCGCTACGCCTTCAAGCCGCTGCTCGTGACCGAGACCGAGCGCTTTGTCGCGGTCGCAACCGAGGAGTTGGCGCTACACAGCGCCTTCCGCGGCGAATCCGACGTGCGCGAGGCCCAAGCCGAGGAGGTCCGTGCATGGCAGCGGTAGCCGGCGCCGGCAAGACTACGCGGGAGATCAACGCCGAGATCAAGCGGCTCATCGCTCAGGGCGCCACGGACGTCTGCGTGGCGGACCCCGACGCCCGGCACAATCTCGGTGTGGCGCTCCTGGACCCGGTACAGGTCACGTTCGATGGCAGCGTCGGCTATTACTGCGCCGGTATGATTGACGGTCCCACCGTGCAGGTCAACGGCAGCGCCGGCTGGGGCCTCGCCGAATCCATGCTCACCGGCACCGTGATCGTCCGCGGCAGTGCCGGCAACGGCGCAGCCGCCACGATGCGCGGCGGGACGGTAGTAATCCACGGCGACGCGGCGGCGCGCGCCGGCGTCTCCATGAAGGGCGGCGTCATACTCATCGCCGGCAACTGCGGCTACATGGCCGGGTTCATGGCCCAGAAGGGAACGCTGATCGTCTGCGGCGACGCAGGCGCGGCCTTCTGCGATTCCATGTACGAGTGTGTCGGTTTCGTCGGCGGCAACATCACAGACCTGGGCAACGATGCGGTCATCGAAGAGCCAACCGCCGCGGACCGCGCCTTCCTGGAGACCACCCTGTCGCGCCATCTGGGCAGCGACCGGCCCGACCTCCTCTCGCGCCTCCCCCGGTTCAAGAAGGTCGTCGCCGGGCGCCGGCTGTGGAACTTCGACAAACGCGAATGGGCAACGTGGCGGGAGGCGCTCTAACGAGCAGCGTTGGAGGCCGTGTAGGGGCGCAGCACGCTGCGCCCTATCCCGGTCCCAGCCCTCGCACCGGGAGCTTAAAAGGGTAGGCTTTTTACGTAGGGGCGCGATTGATCGCGCCCAGGCACTTGTCATTCCCGCGAAAGGAGACCTTTGCATAACTCGTCATTCCCGCGAAAGCGGGAATCCAAAAACCGGCCCTCCCAGGTGAGCGAGGCGTGGAACATCGTCCCTCTCGCACTCCGTCTGGGGGTTATGCAAAGGTCTCCGAAAGCGGGAATCCAGGGCCGGGGCTATCCAAGGAGCATGAAGAGTGATTGACAACGACGGTGACCATCTCCAATCCAGCGGGACGTATACGCCCGAGGTCATCGAGGATATTCAGGTCAAGGCCGAGTTGGGCCGCTACCGGATGCGCGGCTTTGGCACCCTGCGCGAGCGGCGCTGGGCCACCTTTGACGACCTCACGTTCATCCCCTGCACCCTGACGCGCATCCCCCTCGAAGGCTACCGCGAGCAATGCACGACCAAGACCGTCCTCGGGACGCGCTTTGCCGAGCAGCCCATCGAGCTGGACATCCCGATCATGATTACCGGCATGAGTTGGGGGGCGCTCTCCTACAACGCCAAGGTGGCGCTGGCCGAGGGCGCCGCGCGAGTCGGCTCGTCGAACACGACCGGCGACGGCGGCATGTTGCAAGCCGAGCGCGAGCACAGCAAGACCCTGATCTACGAGGTGCTCCCCTCCCGCTATGGAATCAACATCCACGACGCCCGCAGCGCCGACGCCATTGAGCTAACCATCGGGCAGGGCGCCAAGCCCGGCACCGGCGGCCTCCTCCTCGGCTCCAAGGTCTCGGATACGATTGCCGATCAGCGCGACCTCCCGATTGGCGTAGATCAGCGCAGTCCAGCGCGGCACCCCGACTTTCTCGGTCCCGACGACATGATTATCAAGATCGAGGAGTTGCGCGAGGCAACGGACTGGCGGGTGCCCATTTTCGTCAAGATGGGCGCCACCAGGGTCTTCGACGACGTGCGCCTCGCCGCCAAGGCCGGCGCCGACGTAGTCGTCGTTGACGGCATGGAAGGCGGCACCGCGGCCTCCCCGGAGATATTGCAGGAGCACACCGGCATCCCCACCCTCGCCGCCGTGTGTGAGGCTCGCGCTGCCCTGGAGGACCTCGGCCTGTACGGCGAGGTGCAGCTTATCATCGCCGGCGGCATCCGCAGCGGCGTAGACGTGGCCAAGGCGCTCGCGCTCGGCGCCGATGCCGTATACATCGGCACGGCGGGACTGATCGCCCTCAACTGCAACAAGGCGCTCTACGTCGAGGACTACGAACAGCTCGGCACCAAGCCGGGCTTCTGCCACCATTGCCACACCGGGCGCTGCCCGGTCGGGATCACCACCCAGGACCCCGAGTTGATGAAGCGCCTCGACATTGACGAGGGCGCCGAGCGGGTAGCCAGCTTCCTGCTGACGATGGTATCCGAGGTGCAGATGCTTGCCCGCGCCTGCGGCAAGGCCGACATCCACGACCTCGATCCGGAAGACCTCCGGGCGCTGACCCTGGAGTCGTCCATGATCTGCGGTATTCCGCTCGTCGGCACCAATCGCGTCTACGGTGGCGGGCCTGGCTGGAAGGAGAGCCGCCACTAGCGCATGTCTGCAAACCGGCTTTAATGATGCATACCAGACCAGGGGCACGAGAGAAGGGCGCGTTTCATCGCGCCGTCCCCCCGCCACGACCTGACATGGGAGGTAAACGAGTGGAACATGTCGAGACCGGCACCGTAGCGGCACGGCATGCCGTGCCCCTGCTCTGGATGCCCAGCGCATGGGCACCCGCCGGCAACCAATTCTGCCCCTGGTCAACCGCTCCGGCGAGCCGCCGGCGTGTTCCCTCCCCCGTCGGGACGGGGGAGGGCCAGGGAGGGGGCCAAAATCCGCCATTATCCAGGGAAGCCGATACCCTAGACCGGTAAGGGACTCTACGATGGAGAATTATCGTCCACCGGCCTACCGGCGGATCGAGCACCTACTGGCCGAGGACACCTGCGTCATCCTTGACGGCGGTGTGTCCACCGAGCTACAGCGCGCCAACCTTCAGGGCTATCAGCTCGACGACGAGGGCCTCTGGGGCACGTGGGGCCTCTACAACGCGCCGCACGCCGTCCTGGAAGTCCATCGCTCGTTTGTCGCCGCCGGCTGCGACCTCATCTCGACGGATACCTGGGCAATCCTGGATGCGCCGGAGCGAGAAGCGCACGGTGTGGCCGGCGCAACCCTCCGACCGCATTGGATGGACGTGGCGCGGCTCGGCGTGCGCTTGGCCCGCCAGGCCATCGAGGAGGCCGGCAAGAGCGATGGCTGCGCGGTCGCCTTCACGCTCAATGGCGATGTCACCCATCCCCAGCAGCTCGATACCTTGCGCTTGCTGCTCCGGGTCCTGGCCGAGAATCCGCCCGACCTGGTGTTTATGGAAACGATGTCGCTGCTCCGCGACGACCTCACCGTGCCAGCGGTGGAGATCATGCTGGAGACCGGCCTGCCCGTCTGGCTCAGCTTCCGCCGCTGCCGCGACGGCGTGTGCGGTATCCACGGACAGCACTGGGGCGGCCCGGAGGGTGATCTGTTCGGACGCGCGGCCCGGCAGTTCGAAACCCTCGGCGTGGGTGCGCTGCTCATCAACTGCCTCCCCACGGACCACGTGCCGGGCATGTTGCCCTGGCTGCGCGACTTCACGGACCTACCGCTGGGCGTCTATCCGAACCTCGGCCGGTACGCCGATCCGGGCTGGAAGTTCGATGAGCGCGTGGGACCTGAAGAGTACGCCGATCTGGCCGCTGCCTGGCGGCAGGAGGGCGCGCAGATCGTCGGTGGCTGCTGCGGCGTGTCCCCCGATCATCTCGTTGCCGCCCGCCGCCGGCTCGCCGGCACCAAGCCCGGCCACTCCAAAGCCGCTGAGAGCCATGGCGCCGCGCTGCCCCTGGTTGCCCCCGCCGACACTCCGAGCGCCGCCGCGGTGGCCGAGCCGTGGGCAGACACCCAAGGACGCCCGCTCTACCCGCTGCAATTCCCCGAGATCGTCTGCGACGACGGCGTGTTCCAGCCCACCCAAGGCAGCTTCCTGCTCTGGAAGCATCTCTATCGTTCAGCCGAGGGCCAGGGCCAGCGCTGCCTGGACATTGGCTGCGGCAGCGGCATCCTCACGGTCCAGTTAGCCTTGAATGGCGCCACCCGCGTGGATGCCTTCGACATTCAGCGCGAGGCCGTAGCCAATACGATGGCCAATGCCTTCCGGAACGGCGTTGCGGATCGCGTCCACGGTGAGGTCGTGGACCTCTACACCTATCAGCCGGCGGGGCAGTACGATGTCATTGTCGCCAGCCTCTATCAGATGCCGGTGGATCCCTTCACGGAGACGAGCAGCCACCGCCCCGCCGACTTCTGGGGCCGCAACCTGCTTGACCACCTACTCACGCTCTTGCCCGACATGCTCGCTGCCGGCGGCCGGGCCTACATCATGCAAATCTCGATCTTGGGCCAGCTCCGCACCGCCGAGCTGCTCGGTCAGGTCGGGCTGTCGTCCCGCGTGCTCGACTTCAGCTTCTTTCCCTTCAGCCCGATCTTCCAAGCCAACCGCGAGCAGATTGGCCGCGTCGAACAGCTTTCCGACGCCTACCACCTGGAGCTAGGCGACGACGACATCATGGTGATGTACCTCCTGGAAGTCACCCATGCTCACTGATCTTGAACTCATGGAGATTCACGTCGAGACTCTCTTTACACACGATGAGCACGGACAACTCCGGTACGTCAATGAACCGAACGGTGCCCGTGCTCCGCGCTTCTTTTGGGGACGGGCAAACGAGGGCAGCATTTGGCGCTTCCGTTCTGACCTCACCAAGGAGTTGGCCAGCACGCTCAAGGCGTTGTGTCTCTCGGAGCCTGTCGCGACCGACCTTGGGGAAAGCCCGGCTCATCTCGCTGCTTGCACGGACATCCTCCGAGCGCATGCAGAGATCGCGCAGGTATGGATGGGGCCAGCGTACCGGTTCCCTGATCGTGTCGGGTGGTCCACGAACGTGACGAGTATTACCAAGCAGAACGCAGGCCTTCTGCGAGACTTCTTTGCAGATTGGGTCCCTGGGATCGGTTCGATTCAGCCTTGTGTTGCTGTGGTAGATGATGGCAGAGCGGTATCCGTTTGTTGCAGTGTACGCATTTCTCCACGGGCACACGAGGCGGGGGTTGAGACTGCTGAGGAGTATCGAGGGAGAGGATACGCGCCCGCAGTCGTGGCTGGTTGGGCTACTGCGGTCCGCGAGCTTGGCCGCATTCCTCTGTACAGCACATCGTGGGAGAATACCGCATCCCAGCGCGTAGCGAGCGAGTTAGGATTGATCCTCTACGGGAGCGATCTTCACGTTACATGACCGAAGGAGACGATAGGTAAGCGCATGTCCTTTCTGTTGCCCTGTCCGAATTGCGGCGAGCGCAGCGTGTACGAGTATCGGTTTGGTGGCGAGATCAAGGCGCGACCAACACCGGACGCGCCCGACGACGCCTGGCAGCGGTATAGCTATGCCACCGCAAACGTCGCCGGCATACAGCAAGAGTGGTGGTACCACACGATGGGCTGCCGTCAGTGGTTCGTGGCGCAGCGGAACACCCTGACCAACGAGGTGCTGGAAACCGCCCTGCCCGGAGTCGCCCCGTGAGTAGATCGGCTCGTGATCGTAGGGGCGCAACATGTTGCGCCCTTACCCCGGCGGCGAGAAGAATGATGGCTTCATCGTCCACAGTCTGGGGCCACAGCGCATGAACAACGAGCCAGCTACCACGATCTTCTTCAACGGCCAGCCGACGGCCGCCCAGCCCGGCGATACCGTCGCCTCCGCGCTCTATCGCGCCGGCCAGCGAATCTTCAGCCGCAGCTTCAAGTACCACCGACCGCGCGGCCTGCTGTGCGCCGCCGGCCGCTGCCCCAACTGCTTGGTCAACGTGGACGGCACACCCAACGTCCGCGCTTGCACCGAGCCGGTCCGCACCGGGATGCAGGTACGCCACCAGAACGCCTCCCCCTCGCTGGAGCGAGACTGGCTGGCCGTTGCCGAGCGGTTCGACTGGCTCATGCCCGTCGGCTTCTACTACAAGACCTTCACGCACCCGGCCGCCTGGCGCTTTGTCGAGCCGCTGATCCGCCGCGTCGCCGGCCTCGGCGAAGTGGCCGACCACTCGCCGGCGGCCTCGCACGATGAGCCGGGCTACGAGCACCGCTACCTGCATACCGACGTGGCGGTCATCGGTGGCGGCCCGGCCGGGATCGCCGCCGCCATCGCCGCCGCCCAGCAGGGTCGCCGCGTGACGCTCGTTGACGACCAGCCGGAGTTGGGCGGCCACCTCCGCTACGCTGGCGTCAGCGCGGACGGAGCGGCAGCCGCCGAGACGGTGCAGGAGCTGAACGCCCAGCTCGCCGCGCTACCCAACGTGCAGGTGCTCACGTCCGCGACCTGCCTCGGCCTCTACGAGGGCCACCTGCTCGGCATTGTCCAGCAGGATCATGACCCGCAGTCCCACGTGCGCGAGCGGCTCGTGCAGCTACGGTCTGCGGAGGTAGTCGTCGCCACCGGAGCCTACGAGACGCCACTCGTCTTCGAGAATAATGACCTCCCCGGCGTCATGTTGAGCAGCGCCGTGCTGCGCCTCGTCAACATGCACGGCATCAAGCCGGGCGAGCAGGCGGTGGTGGTCGGTGACGAGGCCCGCGCCGCCCCGGTAGTGGCCTGCTTGCAGGCGGCGGGCACCCGCGTTGCGGCCGTGGTACCCGCTGCTGAAGTCATCGCGGCGCGCGGCGCCAAACAGGTGACCGGTATCAGCACCACGGCCCGAGACATTCCGTGCGATCTCATCGTCGTCTGCGGTGACCAGGTGCCGGACGCCGGGCTGGTCATGCAGGCCGGCGGCTCTGTCAAATGGGACGAGCAGCGCGCGGCCTACGTCGTGGAATCGTGTCCCGACCACGTTACCGCCGTCGGCGATGTCACCGGCAGCACCGTTGACGCGCCGGCAGCGGCAGCGGCCGGGCAAAGCACCGGGCGAGACAAGCGTTCGTTCGTCTGCCTCTGTGAAGACGTGACCACCAAGGACATAGACGCTGCCATCGCCGAAGGCTTTGACCAAATCGAGACCCTGAAGCGGTACACCACCGTCACGATGGGACCGTGCCAAGGGAAGATGTGCCAGCTCGCCTCTATCGCCGTCTGCGCCCAACGCACCGGCAGAACCATCGGCCAAACCGGCCGAACCACCTCCCGCCCCCCGACGACGCCGGTGTCGCTCGGCGCACTCGCCGGCGCCCGCCACCATCCCGTCAAGCGCACGCCGATGCACCACAAGCACGACGAGCTAGGCTGTATCTGGATGGACATGAGCGACTGGCAGCGCCCCCTCTACTACGGCGCGGCCGATGCCAAGCAGCCGGCCGTCGAGGCGGAGTATTGGGCGGTCCGGAAGCGCGTCGGCGTCATTGACCTGAGCACGCTCGGCAAGCTGGAGGTGTACGGCGCGGACGCCCCCAAGCTGCTCGACAAGGTTTATACGAATCGGCTCTCCGACCTGCGCGTCGGCGCGTCACGCTACTCCGTGATCTGCGACGACGCGGGCATCATCTTGGACGACGGCACGATTTCCCGCCTCACCGCCGACCGTTTCTTCATCACCACGACCACCGGCAACATCGAGTTCGTCCAGCAGTGGCTCGAGTGGTGGCTCGTCGCCAGCAATTGGCAAGTCCACATCACCAACGTCACCGGGGGCCTGGCCGCCGTCAACGTAGCCGGTCCACGAGCGCGAGACACGTTGGCCAAGCTGACGGAGCGTAACTTGGGCCGGCGCGCCTTTCGTTACATGCGCTGTCGGCGGGCAGGGGTAGCCGGCGTGCCGAGTATCATGCTGCGAATCGGCTTCGTCGGCGAGACCGGCTGGGAGCTGCACTTCCCCGCCGAGTATGGCGAGCATATGTGGGATGCCATCCTCGACGCCGGGCGAGAGTTCGACATCCGCCCGTTTGGCGTGGAGACCCAGCGTGTGCTGCGCCTGGAGAAGCGGCACCTGATCGTCGGCGTGGACACCGACGCCACCAGCAACGTGCTCGAAGCCGACATGGCCTGGGTCGCCAAGCTGGACAAGGAAGACTTCATCGGCAAGGCAGCGACGCTTCAGGCGCAGCAGCGCGCCCCACGAGAGCAGTTGGTCGGATTCGAGATGCGCGATGAAGTTGTGCCCGAGGACGGCACCGCGCTCGTCCTCGACGGTCGGCCGGTGGGCCGCGTCACCAGCGCCCGCTACTCGCCCGTGAACGAGAAAGCCGTGGGCCTGGCCTGGGTGTCACACGAATTGGCTACGGACGGCCAGACGCTCACGATGCCCGTGCGTGGCCGGTTGGCGCGGGCGCAGATCGTGGCCGACCCCTTCTACGACCCGGCCGGCAAGAAGCTGAGAGCCTAATGACCGTCACCATGCAGCCGGTCAAGCGCACGCCCCTCTACCGCACCGCCCTGGCGTTGGGCGCGGCGCTGACCGACCACGCCGGTTGGCAGGTCGCGGCCCGGTTCCGCTCCCCGGACGATGAGGTGCAGCAAGCACAAGCTGTCGTGGCGCTGGCCGATGCCGGTTGGCTCGGCAAGCTGGAGGTACGGGGCCGGATCGAGGACCCCGCCGGCTGGCAGATCGCCGACGCGACCGTCTGGCCCTTGGCCGACAGCGACCTGCTCGTGACCTGCGAGCCGCCGGACACGCCGGCAGTGCTGCAAGCCCTCCGCGACCGGGCGGCGGCCGCCCCGGAAGCAACGGAATCACCGTCCACCTACGTGACCGATGTCACCTCCGTCTACGCGGCCCTCGTCCTGGTTGGAGCGCGCAGCCGCGCCGTCTTGCAGCGACTCACGGCGCTCGACGTGTCCGATACGGCCCTCCCCGACTTGGCGTGTGCCCGCACCGGCCTCGCCCACGTCCACGCCACGATCCTCCGGCAAGACCTCGGCCCCGTGCCGGCGTACTGGCTGCTGGTCGGCTGGGAATACGGCGCTTACGTCTGGGACGCCGTAATGCACGCCGGCGAGTCCTCCGGCATCGCGCCCATCGGCCTAGAAGCCCTGCATCGCCTGCGAGGTGCAGCCAGATGACCAAAGGCCAGGCGGCCCTGCCCTCTCCCCGGCTCGTGATAGGGAAAGGTATGGGTATGGACCGCGCCGTAGGGGCGCAGCATGCTGCGCCCGTCCCCCCGTCGCAACGGGGGGACCATAGGGGGGCCAGCACCATAACACCCAGCAAGGACCGGCGATAGATGCTCCAACTGTTTCGCAAAGAGCGGGTGCTGCCCCAGGCGCACGACCTCAAGCGCACCTACGACGTTGTCATTATCGGCGCTGGCGTGCATGGCCTGGCCACCGCCTACTACCTCGGCAAAGAGCACGGGATCACCAACGTCGCCGTGCTGGAGAAAAGCTACCTCGGCGCCGGCAATAGCGGGCGCAACACGGCCATCCTGCGTGCCAACTACCGCACGCCCGAGGGTATCCCCTTCTTTGCCGCGTCGCTGGAGCTATACGAACAGCTGTCTCAGGAGTTGGGCTGGAACGTCCTCTTCAGCCAGTGCGGCCACCTCACCCTCGCCCACAACGATTCTGCGGTGGCCGGCCTGCGCCTGCGGGCCGAGACCAACAACCTCTTCGGCGTCGAGAACCGCGTGATTGACCGCGATGAGCTACAGCGCCTCGTCCCGGCCCTCGACTGCTCCGACCGCCCCCGCTACGCCATCCTCGCCGCCCTCTACAACCCACCGGGCGGCATCATCCGCCACGACGCCGTCGTCTGGGGCTACGCCCGCGCCTGTGAGCGCATGGGCATTGAGATTCACCCCTTCACCGCAGCCACCGCGATCAACGTCAACGGCTCCACGCAGCAAGCGCAACCGCACGGCGATGTCCCCTCCTCTGTGCGTCAACACGGGGGCGGGCCAGGCTGGGAGCCAACTCCCCTCCCCCGTCGGGACGGGGGAGGGCCAGGGTGGGGGCCTACCAACGGCGGGCCTTCCGGCGCCATCACCGGCGTCGTCACCAACCGGGGCACGATAGCCACCCCGGCCGTCGTCAATTGCACCGCCGGCTGGGCCACCGTCGTCGCTCAAATGGCCGGCGTGTCGCTCCCCATCGTCACCCAGCCGCTCCAGGCGTGCGTAACCGAACCGCTGAAGCCGTTCTTGGACAAGGTCATTGTCTCCGCCAACCTCCACGTCTACATCAACCAGACCGACCGTGGCGAGTTGGTCATCGGCGCTGAGGTAGACCCCTACCAGTCGTACAGCATGGCCGGCACGCTACCCACGCTGGAGCAGATGGCGAGCTACACCCTGGAGCTATTTCCCCAGTTGCACAACGTCAAAGTGCTCCGGCAGTGGGCCGGCATCTGCGACATGACCCCCGACTTCTCGCCCATCATCGGCGGTGTCGAGGGCCTTGCCGGTTTCTATCAGGACGTGGGCTGGGGCACCTACGGCTTCAAGGCCGGGCCGATTGCCGGCAAGTGTCTGGCCGCGCTCATCGCCACCGGCCGGACCCCGGACCTGATCGCGCCGTTCACCCTCTCGCGCTTCCGCGACGCCCTACTCGTCGGCGAAAAAGCCGCCGCCTCCGTCTCACACTAATGACCTCACGCTCCTCAGCACCTCGTCCCCCCGTCGGGACGGGGGGACCATAGGGGGGCCAGCACGACCCAATGGGGTGGGTGGCAGCGCCGCCTGTCCCAAATGTCAACACAACCTAATACCCGCCCTCTCCTGAGCGGTCTGTACAATATGAATCACGCCGGAGTTGCGCCGCGCTGCCTTGAGGCTCGCCATGACTATCACGCCTCCCGCACCCACCATACTGCCCTATGTCCCGCAGGGCGAGATTGACTACGCCCGTCTGGAATTCGATCCCGACGAACGGGAGTTACCACCCGACGCTATGGAGCAAGAACTCGCCGTCCATGAAATGCTCGGCCTGCTCGCCGGCCACTTCACCGACTTCGGCGAGCGCCCGGATGTCTTCCTCAGCAGCAATACCATCCTCTGCTACGACCCCACCAACCTCAATGTCCGGGTGGCCCCGGACGTGTACCTGGCCTTTGGCGTAGACGCGCTGGCGATCCGCCCACGCAAGCTCTACCTGCCCTGGGAGGTAGGCAAGCCCCCGGACTTCGCCATGGAAGTCGCCTCGGCCAGTACCGCCCGGCAGGACGTGACGGAGAAGCGGCGGATCTATGCCCGGATCGGCGTGCCCGAATACTGGCGCTTTGATCCGAAAGATGGTGACTATCACGGGGCGAAGCTGGCCGGAGAGCGGTTGGTCAACGGGGTGTACCAGCCCATTGAGTTGACCACGGAGCCGGACGGTATTCTCAAGGGCTACAGTCCGGTGCTGGGATTGAGCGTGTGCTGGCAAGCGCGGCTGCCGCGGCTGTACGACCCGCCCACCAACACCTACCTGGAGAGTTGGCGCGAAGTGGCGGCCGCCCGGTCGTCTGCCGAGGTGGAGCGAGATGCCGCCGAAGCCCGCGCCACTGTCGAGCAGGCCGCCCGGCTGGTTGCCGAGGAGCGAATACGGCAGCTTGAGGCGGAATTGCGCCGCCGCGCCGCGAATGAGTAGCCCCTCCCCGTCCCTGCCCTGCCCCCTTCCCTGTCAGGGGTTAGGTCCAACCCCCGTCCCCCCGTCGGGACGGGGGGACCATAGGGGGGCCAGACAGCCGCCTCCCCTGCACTCCCCACCCACCCTCCGGTATCTTTGGGAGGTGTAAAGGGGGACAGACATGGCACAGACACTCGCAGACGTTCAGCAGTTGGTCCATGATCGCGGCATCAAGTTCTTCCTGTGCTCCTACGTCGAGATGAGCGGTGCCCCGAAGGCCAAGCTGGTCCCGGCGACCAACCTCGACGAAATGGCTGAAGAAGGCGCCGGCTTTGCCGGCTTTGCCGCCGGCGAGATCGGGCAGGGACCCCACGACCCCGATATGGCCTGCATTCCCGACTTCAGCTCCCTCCAAATCGTGCCCTGGCGCCCCGAGATCGCCTGGGTCGCTGGCAACATCCACGTCAACGAGCAGGAATGGCCCTACTGCCCGCGCACCATCTTGCAGCGCCAGCTCGATAAGGTCCGGCAGCAGGGCTACACCTTCAACACCGGCACCGAAGCCGAGTTCATGCTCTTGAAGCAGGACGAGCACGGCGCTTACGCGCCCTGGGACGCCCTCGATACGCTCGGCAAGCCCTGCTACGACCTGCGCGCCCTCCACCGCAATCTCGACATCATCACGACCATCGTGACCTACATGCAGGAGCTAGGCTGGGGACCGTATGCCGCCGACCACGAGGACGCCACCTGCCAGTTCGAGCTAAACTGGCTCTACGGGGATGGCGCCACCACCCCCGACCGCCACACCTTCTTCAAGTGGATGGTCAAGACCGTCGCCGAGCAGCACGGCCTCCTAGCCACCTTCATGCCCAAGCCGTTCGCCCACCTGACCGGCAACGGCGCGCACCACCACATCAGCCTCTGGGACGCCGAGAACAAGACCAACCTGTTCGAGGACGAATCCGACGCCAACGGCCTCTCGCAGTTAGCCTACTGGTTTATGGGCGGCATCCTCCACCACGCGCCGGCCCTCACCGCCGTCACCTGCCCCATCGTCAACAGCTACAAGCGCCTCATCCGCGGCGCCCCCCGCTCCGGCGCCACCTGGGCGCCCGTCTACGTCACCTATGGCGGCTCCAACCGCACCCAGATGATCCGCATCCCCGGCCCCGGCCGGATCGAGAACCGCATCGTGGACGGCGCCGCCAACCCCTACCTCGCCTGCACCGCCATGCTCGCCGCCGGCCTCGACGGCATCGAGCGCCAGCTTGACCCCGGCCCCCGCAACGACGACAACCTCTACGAAGTGCCCGAGGACGAGTTACGCGCCCGCGGCATCGGCTTCCTCCCCACCAACCTCAGCGAGGCCATAGATGCCCTGGAGCAGGACGACGTGATCCGCACCGCCCTCGGCGACGCCTACGCCCCCTACTACATCCAAGTCAAGCGCCGCGAATGGCAGCAATACCACACCAGCGTCAGCCAATGGGAAACCGACACCTACCTCGGCCTCTACTAACTAACACACATCCAACGCCTCCCACCCCGTCATTCCCGCGAAAGCGGGAATCTGTGCTCCCCTCATCTGCCGCAAGCGTCGGTGAGCGGGCACTTGCTGTCGTCGGCAGGCTGCGCCCCCCCATAGGGGTACGCGCAACCTCTAGCGCGAACGCACGTTCTACGTTCAGAACTAAGGTCAAGGAATACACGCTACCCTTGGGGGGAATACAGTGAGCATTTCAGAATTCCACAAGTTGGAGCAGAAGTTCCTTAGGAGATTCGGCTTCGAGTTAGACGAACCTGTACACGCTACCCTTAACGTTAGAGGTACTTCACTAAGAGCTATCGTCATACCGAGAATAGACGAGTGGGGGAGATTTGTTTTGTCATATTATGAATCAGAGGATGATTATTCCCAGCCTTCACACCAACCTGGTGTGCGTGAAATGTCAATGTTATCGCGTTCGGTTTTGGATTATGCCAAAGCGGACGATGATGAAGTGTCGGTAGAACTCTGCCGGCTAGACCCTTGGGGTTCTCTTCGAAAGGAGTGTTCCGAGTTCAATGCTCGGATCGGCCATTCAGATCGTTCTCACACGGGACGGTTATATCTTCACAATGGGCAGATCGTAGTCGAAGGAAAGAAAAACTCTCCTTTGGCGAGGGCAGATTTTTCCCTTCTAAACCTCCCTATGATTTACCATCCCCCCGACAGGCGTGTGGAACTTGCAGCGATGGGTTGGAAGGTGGTTCTCACACTCGACCCGGAAATGACCAGGGGACAGCATAGCTACACAGGGGTTGTCGAGAAATGTGACGAGAGTTCCTTTGAGATAGAAGAACTCGATGAGTTGCTCGACCTTCTGACCTGGTTTTTCAGCTATGTCGCTGGTGGGGAGTGTTTCCCCACCTCAATAGTCGGCTATGACAGTCACTTCCGTGAAGTATTCGTTCGGTTAGTCAGTCTTATCCTAAGAAAGCCATATAGTCCGAATTGGTTTGACAATAATTCGTCTATGACCCGCGGCGGCATTCTGGAACACTTATTTCCAAGGTTCTGCAGTGTGTGGGAGGAATACAGCGACGAGGCTATTGAAGTCATACGTGCTTACCTAGAGACCAGGGAGGTAGAGAGACACATCGGAAGCAGGTTGGCGGTGCGAGTCAGCTATACGGGTCTGGAGGCGCTTGCGAAGCTGACTGGAAGTAAGCGGATAGATAAGGCCCTAGAGCACTATGGGGTTCCCTATATTCAATTAGATAAATGCGATCACCCAAGACTGTATTCTCTTTCGACGGAACTGAATAGCGAGGAAAAGAAGGGGAGAGGGCCGGATCTATTGCATAAAGTTCGTAACTCAACAGCTCATGTGTTTGAGCAAGGAACGAGAAGAAAGGATGCGGGAAGTATTTTCGTGGATAGAGATGACTATAATTACCCTGTTCTTGTCGATCTCAGCCAATTCTATCTTGAGTATCTCTTCCTGGGCTGGCTAGATTGGAAAAACAAGGATTTCTTCTATACGGAGATGCGAAGATCATTGATAGAGTTCTATAATCCAGAGCGCGGAGCGGCCCCGTGAGTTCCTACCGGGCCAAATAATGCCCCCCCCCCGACTACTCCGTTGCCGGAGAGAGCACCCTTGGGCTCTTGTCATCGGGGGGGAACCTTTGACAACCAAGATACCACACTCCCTCCCCGGACGTTAACCCTGTAGGGTCGTCCCATGTGGGCGCCCTCGCGTCTTCCCCCGGCCTCGTCATTGCAGCGCAAGCCGCAATCCAGCCCCCGGCCCGCAGCCAGTGAGTGTTTATAGGTCCTGATGGCGCGTGAAGTTCACCGCGCACCGGTCAGCAGCCGGTCCTTGAGCGAGACGATGTGACCATCATCGTCGTCAATGCGAACCACCTTATAGGAGCGTGCCGGAATGCCCCCCTCGAGCGCAGCCGCCAGATTGTTCTTACGGTCCCAGGGCCGGGAGAAACCGATAGTTATCTTCCAGTCATTTGAGCGGTCATCGAACTCGACCTCTTCAAGGCCGACATTCGTAATCTCTTCGCCAGCATAGAGGTCGGCAACGTATTCTTTGGCCGTCCGCGCGGCTTCCTTCATATTCATCTGCGTCTCTGCCCTCCGCTCCCAGAGTGAGATTCTAGCATCCCGCCTGATCCACGCCCTCACCAGCAGCCAGCCCTGTAGGAGCGTCCCTTGTAGGCGCCCTCGCCTCCCCCACCAATCTCCTTCCCTTATGAAAGTTGACAACTTAATCGGGTAGTGGGAGCTAGTCCCCCCATGGTGCCCCCGCTGCGGCGGGGGGACGGTTAGTTCCCTCCCCCGTCGGGACGGGGGAGGGTGAGGGAGGGGGCCAAAACACTACCTAATCAAGTTCGCAACTTTCATTAGGAAGGGGGCCAGGGGGTAGGTCAGCCCTACTCCCCCTCCGCTGCACTCCTCCGTCCCCCCGTCGCAACGGGGGGACCATAGGGGGGCCGGTTTCCTGCCCCCAAGGCCGTTGTCTCTCCCCACGCCCCGCCAATGTGACCCTACGTTGGGAGTGGCAAATGCAAGACCATCCTGGAGTACCGGGCACCGCCCGGAAGGGCATCGCTCGCACCGTCGTGCCGGCCACCTGTGGTGGTGTGGCCGCACCAAAGGCGCCGGGCCCCGACCATCCCCTCGCCACCGCGGCGAGGCTGCCGGGTCAGGGCCGTCCGCGCGCCGTGCCGCCAGCGCGAGACCACGACCGGTCCCGCGCCCGGCACACAATGGCGCCGGGTCAGGGCCGACCCCTTGCCGCGCTGCGTGCGGCGAGGCCTGACCGTCCGCGCGCCATCCCACAGGCGCCGGGTTATGTTGTACCCCAGGCCAATCCGGTCTGGGCGCCGGTTCATAACCGTCCGAGCGCCGCGCCATGCGCGCCGGTTGCTGACCGGTGGCGTGTGGCGCAAATGGCGCCGGGTCAGGGCCGACCCCTCGTCGCACCGCCCGCGACGGGGCCTGACCGACCGTGCGCCACCCCACAGGCGCCGGGCCATGATGTACCCCTCGTCACCGTGGCGAGGGCGCCGGGTTATGGCCGTCCGCGCGCCGCGCCGAGCGTGCCGGTCTCTGACCGGTCTCGCCCAGCGCCTATGGCGCAGCCAGGTCACGCCCTGGCAAGCGCCGGCACATCCGTGCCTATCACCACCGCTCCCTTGCCGGCCCGCGTGAGCCGGCTGCACCAGGAGCGTCTAGCCAGCATCACTGCCACTCCCAACACCCTTACCCACCCGCAATCCCACCGTCTCAACCGCCATACCCGCCGTTTCAACCGCCACTACCGCCGTCTCAATCGTCATTCCCGCCGTTTCAACCGCCACTACCGCCGTCTCAATCGTCATTCCCACCGTCTCAACCACCATACCCACCGTCTCAACCGCCATTCCAGCCGCCCCAATCGCCATTCCCACCGTCTCAATCGTCATTCCCGCTCGTGCCACAATCCACGTCCCCCCGTCGCGACGGGGGGACCACAGGGGGGCCACACCCCTCCATCCCACCCTGCAAATTCCCATCCCGTACATCCACCCCTCACGGCTCCAACCGCGGCCCGTCGCCCACCACCGACCGCCGCCGGCGTGCATCCTGCCACCCAGGCGCGTACCCGCCCGCCACCCACCACCACGGCCACGGGCGTCCCGCGCCAACCCCACCCCCGCGCCCCACCGTCCGCAGCCTCGTCATTGCGGCGGAAGCCGCAATCCACGTCCCCCCGCCGCAGCGGGGGGACCATAGGGGGGCCGGAGCCTGCCAGGCCCGCCCTCTTCCCCTCCCCTGGAGCTTGCTCCGGGGGAGGGCTAGGGAGGGGGCCAGGGGTCGCCGCGTAGACTCCCCTTCCCTGGAGGGAAGGGGCCGGGGGTTAGGTCCACCCTACACCCCCTCTCCAAATGTTGGAGAGGGGGCCGGGGGGTGAGGAATGCCGCCTCCCCCACTCACGGAATCACCGGCAAGATCACCCGTGACGGCCGCGCGGCGTCGTGAAACACCGTCTGCCGCGCCGTGACCAAGGCCGCCTCGGCATAGTCATTGCCGCCCGTATTGTGGTTGCGGTCGAAGTTCGGGAAGTCGCTGCTCGTCACGTGGACCTCAATCCGGTGACCGCGCCGGAACAGATTGCTCGTCGGGTTCACCGCGATGGTGTACTCGTAGACCCGGCCCGGCTCCAGCAGCGTCGGCTGCGTCAGCGAATCGCGATAGCGCGCCCGCACAATCCCGTGACAGAGTTCCTGCGCGAACCCGTCCGGCCGCCGGTCCACCACCTTCACCACGAAGTCGGTGTCCCTTGCCGTCGAAGCCGCCCACAGCCGCACCGTAATCGGCCCGGTCACTTCGAGCGGCTCCGTCAGCGGCGCCGTGCGATACACCAGCACGTCGCGCCGCCAGTCCAACGGCCGCTGGTCGTGCGGCTCCTGCTGCCCGGCCGGCGTATAGAGCGTCATCACCGGATCGCGCGGGTCGTACACGTACTCGTCCGGCGCCTCGTCGTGCGGCGCCTGCCGCGACAGCAACCCGTCGCCGGCCGCCGTGTTCGCTGCCCCGCCGCTATGCAGGAAAAACTCCGTGAGCTGCGTGCGCGCCAGCGGCCATTCCTGCTCGTCCCGCCAGCGATTCGCGCCCATCACGAACAGGCGGATCGGCGGCCAGTCGTCCACCTCGTTCCGCTCGCCCCGCAGCCAATAGCGAAACCACTGATCGGCCACCTCGTAGTAGTCTTGCTGCGCCGCCGGCCCGAAGTCCACGTCACCGAGCCGCCGGTCCCAATCCGTGCTCGTGTGCGTCCACGGACCGATGATGAGATGCTGGTGCTCCCTGGCCCGCGCCGTCATCCCCCGCTCGCGCATCCCGGTGAACTGCTTGATCGTGCCGATCTGCTGGTCGTACCAGCCCGTGGTATTCAGCGCCGGCACCGCCACCTGCCGGTGCTTCTCCAGAAAGCCGAAGAAGTCGGTCGTATGATCCGCCAGCCAACCCCGCCAATGCTCCCCCATGCCGTACATCACCGCGTCGGGAATGTCCACCAGCGGCAGGTACCACAGCCACTTGCTGCGATCCCGCTCCTCCCACAGCCGGTCTGCCTCGTCGGTCGTGTGCGGTCCGGACGTATCGCCGGCGCGGCGCCGTTCGTCCGGGGCCAGCGTGTTGATGCTCCACCACAGCACCCGCCCCAGCCGCAGCACGCCCGATAGCTCGCGGTCGAGCAGGTTCGCGGCGATCCCCTGCGGCAGCATGGCCACCAGATGCGGGGGCCGCGTGTGCGCCAGTTCCCACTGCGTCCAGCCACAATAGGAGTTGCCGAACGTCCCCACCTTCCCGTCCGACCACGGCAGTTGGGCCGCCCACTCGACGGTGTCGTAGCCGTCCTCGGCGTCGCAGTGGTCCGCGCTATAGAAGCCGGGCCGAAACGTCCCGTCGGAGGCGTACCGCCCGCGCACGTCCTGGACGATAGCCAGATACCCCCGCTCCGCAAACTGCTCCGCCATCTCGACGTGAACGTCGCGCTCTTTGCTGTAAGGCGTCCGACACAGCACCGTCGGAAACGGACCACCGCCCCGCGGCACATACAGGTCCGCGCGCAGGCATGTGCCATCCCGCATCCGCGCAGCGATGTTCCGCTTGACCGTGTACCCCCCACCTGACATCGCCCCTCGCCTCCCCTACAAACCGCCATCCCCAACGTCATTGCGGCGCAAGCCGCAATCCACGTCCCCCTGCGGAGCGGGGGGACCATAGGGGGCCGGTATCCTGCTCCGTCGCCCCCCGGCCACCACACGGACGCCCCTTCCCTGAAGGGAAGGGGCCGGGGGTTAGGTCCAAATCACATCTCAGCTCAACAGTGCCGATGGCAGGTGCTCCACCCGGTTGAAGTACTGCATGTAGACGGTTCCGTCGTCGTAAAAGTCGAGCCGCGTGATCGCCGTATTGCGATGCGACAATATCACGTTCCGCGGTTTCGTGTGCTCAATCAGGGCACAGAGCAGCATGGCAGCGAATCCCCCGTGTGTCACCAGCCCAAGACGCTCGTCGGTCCCGGCAAACCGTTCCTGTAGCTCCGCTGCGACCCGCGCCGCCCGCTCCAGCCACTCCTCCTCCGTCTCCCGCCCGCGATTCCACCAGCCGGCCTCGGTCACCTCCGGCGACAGCTGGATCGTCGGGAACTGCTCCGCCATCTCGGCCCGCTTCAGGCCCGGCAGCCCGCGCCCCTCGTGATCGTCGAGGAATACACCCCCGATCTCGTGAATGTCCACCCAGACCTCCGGTTGCAGCCCGATAGCTCGGCCGATGGGCGCGGCCGTCTGCAACGAACGGCGCATCGCGCTCGTGAATAACCGCGTGAAGCGGAAGCCCGTGCGATTGACGTAACGAGCACGCCAACCGGCCTGCTCGGCCTCGGCCGGCGTGCCGGCAAGATGCGCGGCCAGCACGTCCGCCTGCCGCTCACCCAGCTCCGTGAGCGGTGGGTCGGACACCCGTTCCGTCCAATCCGTGAGGGCATTGTTGTACGACTGCGCGTGGCGAATGATATAGAGTTCCATGGACGCTCCATGTCGGCGACGTGCAATCCCCGAAGGGGCGCTCCATAGTAGCAGTTGCAGCAGAGGCCGGCCGCGGCGCCGTCATTGCGGCGCAAGCCGCAATCCACGTCCCCCCGTCGCAACGGGGGGACCATAGGGGGGTCGGTTCTAGTCGATCTAAGCCGGTGCCGGGACGGTCAGGCGCAGCAGAACGGTGTTGTCCACCTCCAAGTCACTGCCCCAAATCAGTCGCGCCGCGCCGTCCCACTCGATCTTGTTGTAGCCGTCCTTTGGCCGCACGTCGGCCGCCGTCCACTCGGTGGCGGCGCTCCAGCTTCCATCATCAAAATCGGCGCTAGTCCAGCCTGGCGGCGCCTCCATACTCTCGAACCTACAGGCGGCGTCCGGGTCCGGCGCCTTCTCGCACTCCCGGTTCAGCGGAGCGCGGTGGATCACCTTCAATCGCCAGCCGCTATTCGTGACGGCCACGACCTTCCCGGTACCGGTGTCGGTGATCTGTGCGATGAGGCCCCCGTCGCCCATCTGCTGGTTGCGCTCGCCGATGTACTCGATCCCCGAATCGGTCTCCTTGAAGTCCTTGGCCTCGATGGCGACGATCAGAGGGTAAGTCGCGGTGAAGGTGATCGTCTCGGCGTTGAAGGATCGCTCCGTCGTGATCGGCGTCGAGTCCTCGCCGACCAACTCCCCGTTGACGTAGAGGGCGAACCAGTTGTCCGCCCACACCTCGGCCACGAACTCCGACGTCCCGCCTGGTCCGGGGGATGCTCCCGTCGCCGCGCTTTCCGGTACGGCAGCCCCCGTTGCCTCGTCCCCATTGCCGGAGCCGCAGCCGGCCGCCAACAGCGAGCCGATGGCCAACAGCGTTATAACCAGCAGCGCCACCACCCTCTCGGCAATGGATTTGGGCATCCGCTTTCCTCTTTTTTCCCATTCCGGCGGTGCCGGCGATGTGTGCTTGCCGACAGGAGTGCTCCATAGTAGCAGTTGCTGCCGAGGCCGGCCGCGGCGCCGCCATTCCCGCGCAAGCCGCAATCCACGTCCCCCCGCCGCAGCGGGGGGACCATAGGGGGGCCAGCCCCTTCCCTTCAGGGAGGGGGGGTGGGGGTAGGTTTGCCATCACCGCACTCACATGCTACAATATCAGAACTATAGTTCTATAGCTGAGGTAAGGAGGGAGATGGCAATGACCACGAACGAGCAGCCGATGACCGGCGGTCAGCAGTCTGGATCGAGCGTGGACTGGCAGCAGACCGGTCCCCGGCTCACCGAGCCGTTCTGTACGCCGAAATGGCGCGTCCAGCGGACGAGCAACGAGCGTGTCCAGGGCAAGTACCCGGAAGGTACTCGCGGCCTCGTCGTCGCCTACATTGATGCCCGACAGGTGTTCAGTCGCCTGGATGAGCTTTTCGGCCCCGACGGTTGGCAGACCGGCTATCGCGTGCTCGACGCCGCGAGCGGCGCGATAGAATGCACCCTCACCATCGCGGGAATCAGCAAGTCCGATGTGGGCTACCCCAATCGCAGCGGCGGCGAGGAGCCACTGAAGGCGGCGTACTCCGATGCCACCAAGCGGGCGGCGGTCCAATGGGGCATTGGGCGCTGGCTGTACGAGTTGCCGAGTCGCTGGAGTGTACTAGACGAGCGTGGTCGGCCCGTAGATGGTGAGCGGCGGCCTGTGGCGAGTGGTCAGAAGCCAGCGCCCAGTGAGCAAAACGGGCAGCCGCCTACGGAATACCGGCCGCCGGCCACCGAGCACCGGCCACTGCCCAACGGCAACGGCAGCGGCAGCGGCAACGACGAAGCCACCCCGAAGCAGCGCGCCTTCATCGAGCGGCTGTGTGCGGCCAAAGGCGAAGACGCCGCGGCCTGGCCGGCCCACTCGAAACTGGAGGCCTCCGAGTCCATTAAGAAGCTGATGGCGCTCCCGGACCCGCGCACTGCGGCCGCCGCGGCGTAAGCTATCAGAGGGCTGCCGCACGGGATAGCTCGTCTTCCCGCGCAGAAGGAGACCCTTGCATAATCCGTCATTCCCGCGAAAGCGGGAATCCACAAACCGACCTCGCCGGGTTGGCGGAGGTCAGTCATCGGTACCATCGCACGCCATCCGGGGAGTCATGCAAAGCTCTCCGCAGGAGCGTGCTGGCTTGGGCAATGGTCGAAATCATCTTTGTGACGCACGGCACCTCCCTCGACAACGAGCGCCGGCTGGCCTCGGGACACGCCGATACGCCGCTGTCGCCGCTGGGCCGCCGGCAGGCGGCGGCGCTGGGCGCGCGCTACCGCGACACCTGCCTCGCCGCCGTCGTCTGCTCCGATCTGCAGCGGTCGTTCCGCACCGCGGAGATTGCGTTCGCGCACCGCAATATCCCGATCATCAGAGATGCCCGGTTGCGCGAGTGCGACTATGGCGAGTTCACCAGACACTCCACCGACCTTGTGGAACGCGAGCGTCCCCACAGAATCACCGTGCCGTTTCCGGGCGGTGAGAGCTACGTACAGGCCGCCGAAAGAGTACGCAGCCTGCTACAGGACATGATGGAGCACTACGCCGACCGGCGAATCATGCTGGTCGGCCATCGCGCGACGCAGTACGCCTTGGAGCACTGGCTCAACGGCATCCCGCTGGAGGCGGCCGTCACCGCACCCTTCCAATGGCAGCCCGGCTGGACCTACCGGCTTGTCAGCCTGCCCGTGTCGTCGTCGTAGAGCCGTTCTTCCCAGCGTGATAGCCGGGAGTGGTAGCCGCGCCCTTCATCGTTGGCGTATGATTGCCAGCGTTGAGAGCACGCAAGGGGGAGGCACACAATGCAACCGGAGTTGATTGCCAACTACGAGGAAGAAGCCGGTGAAGGCCCGCTCTGGCACGTCGCCGAGCAGCGCGTCTACTGGGTAGACATCACCACTAGCCGTATCTTCCGTTACCATCCCGCCTCAGGCCGGCACGAGCTGTTCTACCAGGGCGAGGAAGACATCGGAGGCTTTACCTTTCAAGCGGACGGCTCGCTCTTGCTCTTCATGGCCCGTGGTGCCATCAAGGTCTTGCGCGACGGCCAGCTCACCACAATCATTGACGAGATTCCGGCCGAGCGTCGGACGCGGTTTAACGATGTAATCACCGATCCCGCCGGCCGCGTCTATTGCGGCACCATGCCGACCGATGGCGACGACGCACGTCTCTACCGCCTCGACACCGACGGCACGTTGACTGTCCTGCTCGAAGGCATCGGCCTCTCCAACGGCATGGGCTACACCCTCGACCACCAACAGATGTATTTCACCGATACTTTCCAGCGCAAGATTTACCTCTTCGACTACGACCAGGCGACGGGCGCGCTCTCTGGGCAGCGCGTGTTCTTGGACGTGCCCGAGGACGATGACGTGCTCGGCCCCGACGGCATGACCGTAGACGCCGAGGGCTACGTGTGGACCGCCCTGTGGGGCATCGGCTGCGTCGCTCGCTACCGGCCGGACGGCACCGAGGAGCGCCGCGTGTACTTCCCCGGCGTCAAGCGGGCCTCCAGCCTGATCTTCGGCGGTCCGGATATGGACGACATCTACGTCACGACCCAGGGCGCCGACGACAAACCGGCCGCCGGCCCCGATGCCGGCGCCTTCTTCCGCGCCCACGTCGGCATCCGCGGCCTCCCCGAGTTCCACTCGCGCATCCGGCTATAGCGCCAGCCCAGCATTCCCATGACCGCACCACCCGGCACCCAGGTCACTCCCGCCGAGCTACGGGCCCTCGACGCCCAACGCTGCCGGAATCGCCGTCCAGGCGCTACACTTGAAGCATGACCTCCTGCTGTTGGCTTGCGCCGCTGCGGCGCGTCTTATGGCCGCTGCCGCTGCTGGCGGCCCTGTTCTTGCTCGCCGCGTGTGACCTAGGGCAGACCCAGCCGGAACCCGCCCCACCGGCCCCGGCGGCGACGCAGCCTCCACCTCAGCCGACGACGCCACCGGCAGTACCCACGACGCCTCCGGCCCCGACGCCTGTGCCACCCACGGCCACCAGCCCACCACCGCCGACTCCAGTGCCGCCAACGGCCACCAGCCCACCACCGCCGACTCCAGTGCCGCCAACGGCCACCACACCACCGCCACCGCCCACGCCTGTGCCACCGACGGCGACCACGCCACCCCCACCGACGCCCGTGCCGCCCACGGCCACGACTCCTCCACCGCCACCGACGGCCACGACCGCGCCACCACCGACACCTGTTCCGCCGACAGCCACGCCGCCACCACCGCCGACACCAGTGCCACCGACGGCGACTACGCCACCCCCACCGACGCCCGTGCCGCCCACGGCGACCAGTCCTCCGGCGCAGACGGCCTCGCTGTATAAGGGCGTCGCCCAGGGCCTCACGCCGGAAGGCTTCGCGCTCTTAGGCGCAGCCAACGCGCCGGTAACGCTGACCGACTACTCGGACTTCTTGTGACCGCTCTGTGCCCGCTACGTGTTAGCGGTAGAGCCGGTCATCATAGATAAGTACGTGCGCCAAGGGCAGGTCAAGCTCGTCTTCCGCGCCGTGCTCAACCATGGTGAGCGCAGCGACCGCACCTCCGAGGCAGCCGCCTGCGCTGGGCTACAGGGCCAGTTCTGGCAGATGCACGAGTTGCTATTCCAGCGCCAGCGCGATGTCCCGCGCGGTGATGACGCCGCACTCGTGGCCGGCATGCTACAGTTCGCCGCCGCGCTGCCGGGCCTCGATCAAGCCGCGTTCTCCACCTGCATGACCGAGCGGACCACCTTCCAGCACGTGCAGGCCACCGATGCCGAGCAACGCACGCGCGGCATCGTGCGACAGCCGATCTTTGACATCAGCGGACCGGGTGGCTCGCAACGCCTGGTCGGCCTACCGTCAGTCGAGGCGCTCTCAGCGGCGATAGACAAGGCTGCTGGATAGCGGAGGGTTGGCCGACCGCCTATCGCCAACCGAGGAGGTGTACTGTAGACATGGCCCCTAACACTTGGATTGGCTCGCTGCGGCGCGTGTTGTGGCTGCCCCTGCTGGCAATGCCACTCTTCCTGCTCGCGGCGTGCAATGGAACGGAGACGCAGCCGGAAACGGCCGCGCCGACCACCGCTGTCACGGCGCCGGCCACGCAGCCCACTGCCGCTCCACCCGCACCGACAGCAGCAGCTCCCAGCGAGGCGCCGGCGGGAACGCCATACAACGGTGTCGCCCAGGGCCTCACGCCGGAAGGCTTCCCGTTCCTCGGCGCGGCCAATGCGCCGGTGACGCTGACCGACCACTCGGACTTCCAGTGACCGGCCTGTGCCCGCTACGTGTTAGCGGTAGAGCCGGAAATCATTGATAAGTACGTGCGCCCAGGGCAGGTCAAGCTCGTCTTCCGTGCCCTGCTCAACCTCGGCGAGGGCAGTGTCCGTGCCGCCGAGGCCGCGGCGTGCGCCGGGTTGCAGGGCCAGTTCTGGCAGCTACACCAGTTGCTCTTCCAGCGTCAGCGGGAGCTTCCGCGTGGCAGCGGCGACGCGATTGTCACCGGATACCAGCAGTTCGCTACCGCCCTGCCGGGCCTTGACCAGGCGGCGTTTACTACCTGCCTCAAGGAGCGTGCGACCCTCCAATACGTCCAGGCTACTGATGCCGAGCATCGCCAGCGCGGCATTGTACGACAGCCGACCTTCGAGATCACCGGCCCGGGCGGCACTGAGCGCGTGGTCGGCTTGCCGACGGTCGAGGCACTCTCAGCCGCGGTGGACAAAGTGCGCGGTTAGGGAAAGGTCACCCTTATGGCCCAAACTGGTCTTGTATCCCGCATCGCCCATAGCCGCCTGGGGCTGGCCGCTATCGCCGCGCTCCTCGTGGCCTTCGTGCTGGCCCTCGCCATCGGCATCGGGGGTAGCAGCACCGTCGGCAGTGACCCACTCGCCGCCGGGGCCGTCCTCGCGCTGGCGCCGGCAGCCTTTCTCTCCGGCCTGTTAAGCCTGCTCTCACCGTGTACGCTGCCGATCCTACCGGCCTATTTCGCCTTCAGCTTTCAGGCCCAGCGGCAGCACGCCACGTTGATGAGCGTCGCCTTCTTCTTGGGGCTTGCCACGACCATGACGCTGCTCGGAGCCAGCGCCACGGCATTGGGCAGCCTACTGCTCCAATATCTCGAGCAGGTGACGCTGGTCGGCGGCATGGTGATTATCGTGTTCGGTGTAATGAGCGTGCTCGGCAAGGGCTTTGCCGGTATGCAGATTCAGGACCGCCCTTCCGCGACGGTCGCCGGCTCGTACCTCTTGGGTGCGACGTTTGCCCTCGGCTGGACCACCTGCATCGGCCCCATTCTCGGTGCCCTGCTCACGCTGCTCGCGGCCCAGGGCCTGGCGATCATCCAAGGCGCCGTGCTCGCATTTATCTATACGCTGGGCCTCGGGTTGCCCCTCATTCTGCTCTCGACCTTCTTCCGCCGCCTCGACACCACGGGCGGAATCTGGAACGTGCTGCGCGGCCGGGGCTACATGGTGTCCCTGGGCCGCTTCACCCTGCACCTGCACACCACGAGCGCGGTCAGCGGCCTGCTACTCATCGGCCTCGGCTACCTGCTCGCCTCCGGCCAGCTCACCGCCTTCACCGAAGTCGCCGCCAGCGGCGACCTCTCGCTGCTCGTCCTCGACTTGGATGAGCGCCTGCGCCAGCTCTTCGGCCTGCAATAGCCCCGACGCGCAGTCTGCCGGCCCCCCTATGGTCCCCCCGTCCCGACGGGGGGACGGGCGCAACATGTTGCGCCCCTACGGCTTAACCCATACCTACCCCAGTCAGCCTATGGTCCTCCCGTCGGAACGGGGGGACGGTCTCTTCCCTCTCCTGGAGTTGGCTACAGGGGAAGTTTCCGTATGCAGCGGCGTACCGATCCCGGTCAGCCGTTCCCTCCCCCGTCGGAACGGGGGAGGGCGAGGGAGGGGGCCAGTAAACTCGCCGGCCCGCGCACTACCCCTCGGCCACCACGTGGTTTCGCAGCACGCCGATGCCCTCGATCTCGATTTCTACGGAGTCACCCGGCGCCACGTCGCCCACCCCGGAGGGCGTGCCCGTGGAGATCACGTCGCCCGGCAGCAGCGTGAAGTAGCGGGTCATGAAGGAGATCAGGTGCGGCACGGAGAAGAGCAGATCGGATGTGTTCGTCTGCTGCCGTCGCTCCCCGTTCAGCCGCGTTTCGAGCATCAGGTTGCCTGGGTCGAGGCCGGTCGCAATCACCGGGCCCAACGGGCAAAAGCTGTCGTAGCCCTTGCCCAGCAGCAGGACCCCCATCGCCATCTCTGCCAGTTGCACTTCCCGATGACTGACGTCGTTGCCACAGGTGTAGCCCAGCACGTAGTCGAGCGCGTCCTCCTCGGACACATGGCGGGCAGTCTTGCCCATCACGACGACCAGCTCCCCCTCGAATTGCACCGACTCGGCGCCCGTGGGGTACACAATCGGCTCCTCCGGCCCAACGACCGCCGTCGGCGGCTTCGTAAACAGCATCGGCACCTCGGGAACCGAGCCGCTCCCCTCTTCGATGTGCAGCTTGTAGTTCGCCCCCACACCGATCACCTTCGACGGCGCCACCGGCGCCAGCAGCTTCAGCGAGTCCACGCTGCCGACCGCCTGCCCAACCTCATAGTCACCGAACGGCGAGCCAACCAGTTGGCGCACCGTCGCGTCCCCCTCCAGCACCCCGTACTGTGCCCCCGTGTCGCTCTGATAGCGCAGGATTTTCACCATCCGTCTCCTCCCCTCGTCCCTACCATCTCGGATCATGCCCTCGCAGCGAGGCCCTAGCCAGACCTGCTGGCAGGTCAAGGGTAACACGAAGCCACCCGCTCCGCGTCGTGACGGAGGCTAAGGCGTGTCTGCAATACCAGTCGGCCGGGGGGCGTTCCCTCCCCTGTGCGTCAGCACGGGGGAGGGTGAGGGTGGGGGCCAAGCATAGTACCGGTCCCCCTGCGAAGGGGGCGGCCGCCTAGGCCTTAGCTTGCTCGGCAAGGACTTGCAGCGTCCGAGTCAGGTGCTGACAGGCAACCGGGTAGTCAATCGGGGCGTCGGGGGTTGGTATCGGCTTCCCTTCTTGGTGAGCAAGCCACACCGAAAAGGCCGGCATGACGAGACTCAGTGGCTCCCCGGTCTCCGCATCCAAGCGCACCAGGATGTCGTCCCCTACCAGCATCCAAGGCACCTGCGCTTCCCGGCCCTCGCCGCCGGCGAACACGATGTCCATGTCACCGGATAGTGGATGATAATGCCATGTTGCGTCCGGCAGCATGGTCAGGAGAGTTTCAATGTCTACGGCAGTTTCGGTGATCTTGGCGATCATGGCCTACCCTCCCGTCTTTCCCAGCGACGGAGCAAACGGTTAGTAGTGTACGCTTTCACTGGTGCAGCCTGCTCCGGCACAGCTACAATGGAATTCCTGCGGTCGACGAATCCACGACAGTTGCCCTCCGACGTTGCGAGAATCGCCGAATGAGTCACTTCTGCACCGTGGTCATCCTGCCGCCCGACGTGCCGCAGACACGCGCGGCAGTTGAAGCCGCTGTGGAGCCCCTGATGGTCCGCTACTACCAGGAAAGAGAGGTTGAGCCATACACCACGAAGTGCTGGTGTATCCAATTCCAGGAGCAGGACTCGCACGAGTTGGCTGAGAAGCAGGCCGACAATGAGGTTGGCAGTTTCTGGATTGCAGTAGCTGATAGGGGTGAGCCATTCTTAGAATGGAAGCGTAGGTACAGGGCCAGCCTTGAGGCTGCCTTGGCGGCGGAATCTAGGGATTATCAACCTAATCCGCAGTGTCTGACCTGCAAAGGCACCGGAGCGTATCTCACAACCGAGAACCCGGAAGGCACCTACGATTATTGGCAGTTTGCCGACGAGGCATTTTCGTTGCATAGATGGCTTGAAGATGGTTGGAGCGAACGTGGCGTGGAGGCCATTACGACTACTGCAATCCTGACCGCTGCTTTCAAGCACGAAGGTGACGCCCCGTTCGCTGTCATCACACCGGACGGCGAGTGGCATCAGCAGGGGCAGGTAGGACAGTGGGTCAACGATTGGGAACGGCACGATGACTGGTCGGGCGAGGTCGTGGCTCTCGTGGAACAGTATCCCGATCATCCAGCCGCTGTCCTAGACTGTCATACATGAATCACCCCAGCTTGGGTGGGCCCTTCCGATGTCAGGATTGCCTTCCGACTACACGTTGCTCTGACCAATTGACGACTCGGCCTTCCATTGCTAACAGTTGCACTAACCACTCCCGAAGGATGCTTCAGTGAAGAATGAGACAAGCGCTCGGCGGACGGTCGTGGTAAAGGTTGGCGGGAGCACGCTGCCGCACCGCGAAGCGGTACTGGCGGACCTCGCCGCGCTACATAGCGCCGGCATGGAGGTCGTCATCGCGCACGGCGGCGGCGCGGCGCTCACCGACTGGTTGAACCGCGTGGACAAACAGCCCACGTTTGTCAATGGCCTGCGCGTCACCGACGACGAAACCCTGGAGCTGGCCGTCATGGTGTTTGCCGGCGCCGTCAACAAGCAGCTAGTAGCCCTGCTCAACGCCGCCGGCATCCCGGCCGTCGGGATCAGCGGTGTGGACGGCGGCCTGGTCCGCGCCCGTCGCCAGACCGACCCGGACATCGGCCTGGTCGGACAGACCGAGCAGGTTGACACCGCCCCGCTGCGCGCCCTCCTCGACCGCGGCCTGATCCCGGTCATCGCCTGCATCGTCCTCGGCCCGGCGGGACAAATCCTCAACATCAACGCCGATACGCTCGCCGGCGACCTGGCGCGGGCGCTGCGCGCCAGCCGCGTCGTCTTCCTGACCGACGTGCCGGGCGTGCGTGGTGCCGACGGGGCCGTCATCCCCACGCTCTCTGAGGGTGAGACGAACCGCCTCATTGCCGAGGGTGTCATCACCGGCGGCATGATCCCCAAGGTCGAGGCCTGCCTGCGCTGCCTCGACGGCGTGCCGGAAGCCGTCATCCTCGACGGCAGCGTGTCCCACGTCCTCCGCGATCACGTGCTCGGCTCCGCTACCGCCGGCACCGTCTTCCGCAGCCGTTCCGCCAGCGACTAACCGCTGCTGACTCTGTCCGGTCATTCCCGCGAAAGCGGGAATCCAGGCCCCCCCTGGGCGAGGGCCGGGGCGAGGGCCAGGCCGGGAGACGCAGCGCGGCGGCATCGCCGCTGCGGTGCCCGTGCCGCCGTCCCCCCGTCGGGACGGGGGGGACCATAGGGGGGCCACCATCCCTCGCCCATTGGCATATCTGGTATGGTGTACCCCTACACTCGCGCGTACTCTCGCGCCGGGGCGGCCGATGGTCCCCGGCGCGACAACCTGAGAGGAGGCCCCTGATGGCGGCAGCAGCCCCGATCTCCCCAGCCACCGGTGACCTAGCGGAACGGGAATCCGAGCTTTATATGCGGACCTTCGTCCGTATCCCGGTGGCCTTGGCCCGAGGCGAGGGCGTGCGTGTGTGGGATGTCGCGGGCAACGAATATCTCGATTTCTTTGGCGGGATTGCGGTCAACGTGCTCGGCCACTGCCACCCGGCCGTGGTGAACGCGGTCACGGAGCAGGTGCAGACGCTCATCCATACCACCTGCCTCTACTACACCTCGCCGCAGTTGGAGCTAGGACAGCTACTGATCGAGCACTCCTGCCTCGACCGTGTCTTCTACGTGAACAGCGGCGCCGAGGCCGCCGAGACCGCCATCAAGTTGGCCCGCAAGTGGGGTAAACACCACCACAACGGCGCCTACCGGATCATCACCGCCGAGAACTCGTTTCACGGCCGCACGCTCGGCTCCCTGGCCGCGACCGGCCAGCCTCACTATCACCACGACTTTGCGCCGCTGCCGGCCGGCTTCTCCTATGTCCCGTACAACGACCTCGACGCTTTGCAGGCGGCCGTCACCGCTGAGACGGTGGCGATTATGCTGGAGCCGGTGATGGGCGAAGCCGGCGTCTACCCGGCCACCGCCGAGTATCTCCAAGGCGCCCGCCAGTTGTGCGACGACCACGGCATCCTGCTCATCTTGGACGAAATCCAGTCCGGCATGGGGCGCAGTGGTCGCCTGTGGGCCTACGAGACCTACGGCGTCGAGCCGGACATTATGACCCTGGCCAAAGGGCTGGCCGGCGGCATGCCGATTGGCGCCTGCCTCGCTAAAGAAGCGGCGGCGGCGTTCGAGCCGGGCGATCACGGCTCGACGTTCGGCGGTCATCTCGTCAGTTGCGCCGCCGGCGTGGCAACCCTGCGGACCATCATCGAACAAGACCTCCCCGCCAACGTGCGCCAGGTCGGCGCCGTATTGAATGAGCGCTTGGCGGCGCTCGCGGCCGAAACCGGCGCCATCCAGGAGATTAGGCAGTCGGGCCTGCTGATCGGGATCGAGCTACACGAGCCGGTTGCCGGCGCCGTGCTCACGCACTGCCTGGAGCACGGCCTGCTCGTAAACAAGACTTCCGATACCACCATCCGGCTCGCCCCGCCACTCACCATCAACGAGGAGCACGTAGACCAAGCCGTTGCTATTCTCGGCACGGCAATCAAGTCCGCAACGGCCGACTGATTAGGTGTTGTCAGCCATGATTGACAAGCCCTACGCTCTTGGCCTGCTCAGAAAGGCTCTTAGACACGAGGCAGTTGACTTTCGCGATGGTCAATGGGAAGCAATCGATTCGCTGGTTAATGGGCGGAGACGCCGGCTGGTCGTGGAGCGCACCGGATGGGGTAAGAGCATAGTTTATTTTGTCGCCACGAGGATTCTCCGTGACCAAGGCAGCGGCCCGACCCTTATTGTTTCACCCTTGCTGGCACTGATGCGTAATCAGATTGAGGCGGCGAATGGGCTGGGACTTCAGGCCATCACAATCAATTCCACGAACCGAAGCCTATGGCCAGAATTACAAAGGGCCGTTCAGTCGAATGAGGCAGATGCGCTCCTCATTTCACCCGAACGACTCGCTAATGACGATTTCGTTGAGAACGTTCTGATACCTATAGCCGGGAGCATTGGATTGCTGGTCGTAGATGAGGCTCACTGTATTTCGGACTGGGGTCACGATTTTCGTCCGGATTACCGGCGCCTGGTTAACGTATTGCGACGGATACCCGGCAATGTGCCAATACTTGGGACCACTGCAACTGCGAATGATCGAGTCATACGGGACATCCGGCAGCAATTTGGAAATTTCATCATTCAACGCGGGCCTTTAGTGCGAGAAACCCTCGCCCTTCAAACGATGCGATTACCCACGCAAACTGAGCGTTTAGCTTGGTTAGCGGACCATATCAACGAGTTGCCCGGTACCGGAGTCATATATACATTGACCAAGCGCGACGCGGACCAAGTCGCAAACTGGCTCAAAGAGCGTGGGGTTTCGGCTGAGGCGTACTATAGTGGAGTTAAGAGTGATGATTTCGAGGATTCGGACAGTCTTCGCCAACATCTTGAGCAGAGGCTGCTTCGTAACGAAATGAAAGCACTGGTCGCCACTACGGCTCTAGGTATGGGATACGACAAGCCTGACCTTGGGTTTGTTGTGCATTATCAGGCACCGGGATCGGTCGTCGCCTACTATCAGCAAGTGGGTAGGGCTGGTCGAGCGACTGACTACGCTATGGGAATCCTGATGTCGGGGAGCGAAGATGACGATATTCACGAATTCTTCCGCAGCAGTGCTTTCCCTAGTGAAGACTGGGTGAGAGCGATTCTTGAGGCTCTGGAAAACCACGATGGTCTCAGCGTTCGGGAACTCGAAGAGATGGTGAATCTACGATTCGGGCAAGTCGAACACGTGCTTAAGTATTTATCGGTAGAGAATCCAGCCCCGGTGATCAAGATAGAAAATAGGTGGACACGTACTCCTACCCAATATCAGATGGATCGTGAAAACATCCGTCGGCTGACTAGGCAGCGCGAAACGGAATGGCAGGAAGTCCAAGATTATCTCAGCGAAGATGGGTGCTTGATGGAGTTTCTTGCCAGAGCATTGGACGACACTGATGCTCAGGCATGTGGAAAGTGTGCTTCGTGTCTAGGACGACCAATTGTTCCCCTCTCTTTTGCAAGGGCAACCGCGATTTCGGCGGCCCGCTTTCTGCGTCACTCTGAGTTTGCGTTGGAATGCAATAAGCAGGTCGCTAAGGGTGCATTTTCCGAGTATGGCTTCCGGGGGAACATACCCAACCAGCTGCGCGCTGAGACCGGGCGGACGCTTTCGCGATGGGGAGATGCGGGATGGGGACAGCTAGTCGCCGAGGACAAACATGCTGGGTACTTTCGTAATGAGCTTGTTGACGCTGTTGTGGACATGTTGCGAGGTCGGTGGCGGCCGTCACCACCTCCGGCATGGGTGACGTGTGTCCCCTCCAAGATTAACCCCGAGCTTGTTCCGGACTACGCCAATCGCCTGGCAGTTGCTTTGTGCTTGCCTTTCCTACCGGTTGTGGTGAAGATCAAGGATAACGGCCCGCAGAAGGAGCAGCAGAATAGGTACCACCAGTGCCGGAATCTCGACGGCGTGTTCGCTGTCCAAGGCAATGTTCCCGATGGCCCAGTTCTGCTAGTGGACGATGTTGTAGACTCAGGATGGACCCTCACGGTCATAGCTGCGTTGCTTCGACAAGCTGGGAGTGGGACTGTTTGGCCATTCGCCTTGGCGGCTTCGAGTGCAGGAGACTGATATGGACATTAACTCCCAAGCTCCGGCCGTAATGCTGCTCACGGTTTCCTTCGGAAAATCCAACACCTCGAGTGCAAAGCCACTCACTGTCAAAGAATGGGCGCGATTCGCAGTCTGGCTGAAGGATCAAGGACTAGAGCCAGCGGGCCTACTAGAAGGAGATGTTGAAAAGTTACTCTCCGGGTGGATAGATCGATCCGTAACGTTGCCTCGCATTGAGGGCCTTCTCAGTCGCGGGAGCACACTCGGTCTGGCTCTCGAAAAATGGCAGCGGGCAGGATTATGGGTCATCACTCGTGCGGACCCGGAATACCCAAAACGTTTGAAACAGCATCTACGGTGGGAATCGCCACCTGTGCTTTTTGGTTGTGGCAACAAGATGCTTCTGGAACATGACCGAGGTATAGCGGTCGTAGGTTCTCGTCATGCGAGAGAAGAAGATCTTAGCTTCACTGAATGCCTTGGAAACAAAGTTGCCCAACAAGGCTATACTATCGTGTCTGGAGGGGCGCGCGGAGTTGACCAAAGCGCAATGTTCGGTGCTCTTCAGCACAAGGGTGCGGCAGTGGGTGTATTGGCTGATAACCTTCTGCGCTCTGCGACCTCGGCAAAGTATCGCAAAGCCCTCCTTTCTGGCGACCTCGTATTGATTTCGCCCAGTAACCCGGAGTTGGGATTCGATGTGGGCAGAGCGATGGCTCGCAACCGATACATCTATTGTTTAGCAGATGCTGCGATCATTGTCAGCAGTACGGTGGGCAAGGGCGGCACGTGGAATGGCGCAATCGAAGGTGTGCGAGCGGGATGGGTTCCCGTTTGGGTAAAGCAGAGTTCTCACCCAGCCTCCGGAAATTCACGCTTAGTAGACCGCGGCGCCCGGTGGCTACCTGAGAATCTGGATTCTCTTGCTGACCTTCTAACCAGTTCACAAATCGCCTCTGCTAATGGGGTATCACCAAGCGCCTCTCTATTGGTTGAAGCCGATCCACCTTCCCCGGAAGCGGTCCAGATGGAATTGACGGCGACGCCATCTGATAACGAGGTCACAACGACTAATTCACCAGTTCAAGGAGGCCAGAATACTATCGCCAACGATCTAATACCTGTAGCCTTTTACGATCTGTTCTTAGCTTGGTGCGCGAAGTTGACTTCCGGGAATCCACTAACCTCGGACGAGATAGCGGAAAGGCTAGATGTTGCCAAAGGTCAAATCCATGCGTGGATAAGACGAGGTGTATCGGAAGGGGCGATCAAGCGGTTTGCAAACCCTGTCCGTTACCAGTCTAACAGTGACACAGCCCCCCGTTCAGCGGAGGGTAGCTAGGCCTCCTATCACGGGCAACCTGATCCTGGGCGTACAGGTTCGTGAAGTTGTCCAAATTTGGCGGGCCGAAAGGTAGATGACAGATGGCTAGAGAGCGCTTAGTCCTCGCGTATTCCGGTGGATTGGACACGTCCGTAGCGATCCGCTGGATTCAGGAAAAGTACGACATGGACGTGATCGCCATGACGGTTGATGTCGGCCATCAGGGCGATCTTGAAGGGATCCAACAGCGCGCCAAGGACATTGGCGCGGTGGATGCCGTCGTTTCGGATGCCAAGGACCTGTTCGTCAAGTATTTCGTCTGGCCCGCCCTCCAGGGCGGCGCCATCTACGAAGGCGACTACCTCCTCGCCACCGCCCTGGCGCGGCCGCTGCAAGCCTGGCTGCTGGTCGAAACCGCCGAGGAATTCGGTGCGACCGCGGTGGCGCACGGTTGCACCGGCAAGGGCAACGACCAGGTCCGCTTCGACGTCTCGATCAAGGCCCTCAACCCCGACCTGCGGATCGTCGCGCCGGTGCGCGAATGGCACCTGACCCGCGACGAGGAGATTAGGTGGGCCGAAGAGCGCGGCATCCCCATTCCCGTGACCAAGGAAAGCTCCTACAGCGTGGACCAGAACCTCTGGGGCCGCTCGGTCGAGGCGGGCATCCTGGAAGACCCCTGGGCCGAGCCGCCCGACGACGTGTGGGAGTGGACCGCCGACCCGCTGACCGCGCCACAGGACCCGGCCTACGTCGAGATCGAGTTCGAGCAGGGCATTCCCGTCGCGCTCGATGGCGAGCGGCTCGACGGCGTGACCCTGATCGAGCGGTTGAGCAAGCTGGCCGGCGCGCACGGCGTCGGGCGCGTAGACCACATCGAGAACCGGCTGGTCGGCATCAAGTCGCGCGAGGTGTACGAGGCCCCGGCCGGCGTGGTGCTCTACCAGGCGCACCGCCAGTTGGAGAAGATGGTGCTCTCCAAGGAGCAAGCCCGTTTCAAGGAGACCGTCGCCAGCGAGTACGCCTCACTCGTCTACAACGGCCAGTGGTTCACTTCCCTACACCAAGACCTCGCCGCCTTCATCACCAGCAGTCAGCGCCACGTCACCGGCGCCGTGCGCGCGCGCCTGCACAAGGGCACCTGCCGCGTCGTCGGCCGGTCAGCCCCGGACGCACTCTACAGCCACCAGCTCGCCACCTACGACACCGGCGACCAATTCGACCACGCCGCCGCCGAGGGCTTCATCGCGCTCTGGGGCCTGCCGGTCCGCACGCAAGCCGAGCGCCAACAGCTCCACCGCCCCGCCGAGCGCCCCCGCCTCACCGGCAGCACCTCCGTCGAGTAGCCGTCAGCCGGTCGCAAGCGACTGGTGGAATAGGCCATCGTCCGCCCTTGGCTTGACTCTTCCACCAACCACCGGCCGCCGTTCATCGGCAACTTCGGCTGATGGTCAGGTCTACCCTCGGCTAATCGCAACCCTGTGCTTCAGCTGATTGCAAGGTTTGCCCGCAGCGGCTCATTCCTGCTCCGTATTGTCGAGTGCTTGTAGACGCTGCTCAATGTGGGCCTTGAGGCTGTCGTTGCCGGCCTTTTGTGCTAGAGCCAACGCGACCTCGAAATCGGACCGCGCCTCTACGGTGTGGTCCAAGGCAGCCTTAGCAATGCCCCGATTGTTGTGAGCTTTGGCATGCACTGGCTGGAGGCGGATCGTCTCATCAAAATCAACGATGGCGGCCTCGTATCGGTCAAGACGGTTCTTTGTGTGGCCCCGACTGTTGTAGGCTTCGGCTAAGTCCGGCTGGAGGCGGATGGCCTGATTGTAGTCAGCGAGAGCCTCGTCATGGCGGTCTAGGTCACTCTTTGCGTTGCCCCGATTGACATAGGCTTCGGCATAGTCTGGCTGGAGGAAGATCGCCTGATCGCAGTCAGTGATGGCTTGATCGTGTTGGCCCAGGCTTCTCTTTGCAGCGCCCCGATTGTTGTAGGCTTCGGCAAGACCCGGCTGGAGGCGGATGGCCTGATCGTAGTCGGCGATGGCACTTTTATAGCGGCCAAGCTTGTTCTTCACGTTACCCCGGTTGTTGTAGGCTCCGGCCAAGTCCGGCTGGAGACGGATGGCCTGATCGTAGTCGGCGATGGCGTCGTCATGACGGTCCAAGGCGCTCTTTGCAGCGCCCCGGCTGCTGTAGGCTGGAGCGAAGCCTGGCTGGAGGCGGATAGCCTCATTGAAGTCGGTGATGGCCTCTTCATGGCGGCCTAGGTTGCTCTTTGCACTACCCCGATTGGCGTAAGCCAGGACCAAGTCTGGCTGGAGACTGAGCGCTCGGTTGTAGTCCGCTATGGCCTCCTTGTACCGGCCCAGCCTGACCTTCTCATTGCCCCGATTGACGTAGGCTTTGGCGTAGTCAGGCTTGAGGAAGATTGCCCGGTCGTAGGCGTGAATCGCTTCCCTTACTCTAGTTTCCACTGCTTTCTCCATGCCTTCCCTCCTCTAGGAGATTACCAACGGAGAACCAAGCACGAGCAGCAAGGTCATCGTCAATTCCTTCCGCGACATTAGCGATAGAGCGCCACTTCTCAATAGCCTCTTCAATCCTACCGTCCTCTTGGAGCGAGTAGGCTTCAGCAATAGCCCGATCTGTCAGGGATGCGTCGGGGCTGTCTTGATCTTCTCGCGCAGTTGCCTCGACTGCATCAGCACTGTCGATGTACCGATAGTATGGAATGATCTCGCTATCTCCAACTACCTGCTGGAGACTCTCCCGTATACGCTGGCTGTCTTCTTCAGCCCGCACTCGACTCCTTCTGATCCCTTCGATGTGAACTGCTGCTTCTGCCGCACTCTTCCTAGCTTGCTCAGCACTTTGGCGCGCCTCGACTTCAATACTCCGAAACCTGTTGAAGCCGATGTAGGCAGCAATGGCGCCCACAAGAGGCGTGACAACGCCGATCAAGGTGAGAAATATAGCGGTGGCGGCTAGCCACCAATTGATGGTATCCGCCCGGTCGTCTAGGAGTTCGCTCCTAAGCTCGTTGAAGCGGCGTTGGATTTCGACTTCGGTAGTGGTAGCCGTTGCGTCCGCACCCTGGACCGCCGGCGCATCCACCGTCTGTGCGGATAGGATGGCCGGGCCTCTGGTGACTGTTGCTGCAATCGCCATCGCTGCAACCACCATAACGACAACTACGGCCCAGTACCATGCTTTGGGAGACCATATCATGGAAGCCGCCGTTTCACCGCATAGTTTTCCGCGCTGGGCCTCTCCACTCGCATCTCCCCCGAAACGGGCCTAGGTAGCAGTGTATCACGCCACCGGCCATGGCCGGTGTAGCTTTACCACTTCCCGCTGTACCCCGCACATCAGGGACAGGCGAAGCATGCCGCAACCCCCACTCTGTCCTCTCTGTGGCCGGAAAAGCCGCCGATGGCGTCCCTGCGGAGCTAGATGACAAGCTGTGCAGACGTGCAGTATAGTTACGGGGTGAGGGCGAAAACATGGCGCGGGGATTGACCAACCGGCAGCGCGAGGTGTTGGCCCACATCCGCGCCGCGCTGGAACGCACCGGCCGCCCACCGACCCTGCGGGAGCTAGGAGCGCGGCTGGGCATTCGCTCCACCAACGGCGTGCGCGATCACCTCGAAGCGCTCGTCGCCAAGGGCTATCTGGCCCGCGATCCGCATAGCGCCCGCGGCCTGCGCCTGCTCCAAGCGCCGCCGCCCGCAGCGCCGGGCGTGCGGCGCGTGCCGCTGCTCGGTGGCGTCGCCGCCGGGCAGCCGCTCTTTGCCGACCAGGAGCTAGGCGATGCCTTGCTCCTCGACGAGCGCGTCGTGCCGAACGGCGGAGCGGTGTTTGCCTTGCGCGTGCGCGGCGATAGCATGCAAGATGCCGCCATCCACGATGGCGACTACGTTGTCGTGCGCGAGCAGCGCAGCGCCGAGCCGGGCGATATTGTCGTCGCTCTGCTGGAGGACGAGGCGACCGTCAAGCGCTTCTTCCCGGAGCGCGACTTCGTGCGGCTCCAACCGGAGAACAGCCACCATGCGCCGGTCATCGTGCGGCGGGACGACCGCAGCATGCGCCTGCTCGGCAAGGTAACCGCCGTGATCTCCCATCGGCCTTAGTCGGATTGCGTTGTAGGGGCGCGATTCATCGCGCTCAGGGAGGTCAGTGGGCCTCGCCGGGCGCCATAAATGGTATCCCTATCGCTGACCTACCCTTGTCGGGCGTAAGGAGTGAGAACATGCTTGCAGTTGGCACGGAAGCACCGGATTTCGAGGCGCTGACCGATACCGGTCAGACGTTCCGGCTCTCGGATTGGCGCGGCCACCGGCCGGTCGTCCTGTTCTTCTACCTCCGCGCCTTCATGCCCGGCTGAAGCACCGAGGTACGCGCGTTCGGCGAACGCTACGCAGAGTTCCGACGGGCCGGCGCCGTTGTCATCGGCGTCAGCGCCGATAGCGCCGAGCGCCAGCGCGCGTTCCGCGAGTCGCTCGGCGTGAACATGCCCCTCATCCCCGATACCAACAAAGCCATCGCCACGCTCTACGACGCCAAGGAGTTTATAGGCGTCATCCCGGCCCGCCTCACCTATGTCATTGACACGGATGGCATCATCCGCTCCGTCGGTGCCCACCGCGTCCACGTGGACCGCCACAGCACCGAGGCGCTGGCGGTCGTTCAGGAGTTAGCCGCAGCCGCCGAAACGCAAGCGCAGCAGTCCTGACCGCCGCATCTCCTCCCCCAGCCTGACAGGAGTAGGTATAGGCCAGGTTGTAGGGGCGCAGCATGCTGCGCCCGTCCCCCTGCGAAGCGGGGGGACCATAGGGGGGCCAGAGCCTAGCCCCCGCCCTCCAGCCTACCCCCTTGGCAGCGGGAACGTCACCTTGCGGTTGCCCTCGTGCTGCGAGCGGAGGATGCCCAGCAGGATTTCGACCGTGTGCAGTGCGTCGGTGGCCGGCGAGATCAGCGGTGCGGGCGGCTCCCGGCCGGCAGCCCGCGCGTCGAGGTGCTGGACTAGCTCCTCGATCCCGGCAAGCTGTGCCTCGTATGTATGCATCGAAGCGTCGAGCGGCCGCTGACCGGCCTCGTCCCACACCTCCATCCCGCCATCGTTGGCGCGGATGCGGCCGCGCTCACAGAGCAGGTCAATGACCCAACCTCTGGACTCCGGCGTTTTCGTCAGGCTGATGTGTGACCGGACCCCATTGCGAAAGCGGATGTACACGTCGGCACCCGGGTCCGTGTCCGGGTCTCGCCCACCATCGCCGGCGTAGGCCGGTCCGTAGTCGTGGTGCATGTCCGCCAGCTCTGCGACGAGCCACTCCGGTCCCGAGCCGGCCAGGAAACAGACCATGTCAATGAGGTGTGTGCCGTTACGGAACATCATCGCTCGCTGACCGGTCATCGTGGCCACCACCTGTCGCAAGGCGCCAAGCTCCTCGCGCGCCAGGAAGTCACGCAGGTGAATCCACGACCCACGCAGCCGCCGCGTGTGATCCACCGATAGCGGCACCCCCTGCTCCGCGCACGCCGCGATCATCCGGTCGGCATCGTCCAGCGTGGTGGCCAGCGGCTTCTCGCAGAAAATGCCTTTGACTCCCGCCGCAACCCCGTCCACCACCATGTCGGCGTGCAGATGGTCGGACGTGGCGACCGAGAGCAGGTCCAGCCGCTCCTCGCGCAGCATCGCTTTGTAGTCGGTGTAAGTGTTGACCTCCGGCCACACGTCACCCCACGTCGTGCGGAAGCCGTCCAGCAGTTCGGTCTTCAGTTCACACACCGCCACCACGTCCACGCCCGGCACCTGCGCGTAGGCCGCGGCGTGGCTACCCCCTTGCGGCGCACCCAGCGCCGGGTGTACCGGGGCTACTCCCCGCCCGGCCGCGATGCCCGACAACCCGATGATCCCCGCGCGATAGTTCCCTGCTGAAGAGGTTGCTGTATTCATGGCTGCCCTTTCTCGTAGCGCCGGTCGCCCCGCGCTACGACGTTCGCTCGATCCACACCGGCGTTGACCACGCCATCGGCACGCGGCCGCGAATGCGATCTCGCTGCCGCACCCGGAGATAATACAGCGCAGCGGCCGGTGGATCGGGGTCTTCCCACTCCAAGCGCAGGTCCAACTCGCCCTGCCCCGTGAGCGTATGCACGACCTGGAAGGCGGCCGTCGCATCGCCCTTGCGGGCCGCCGCGCCGCTCAGGTCACCACGGATCACTTCCAGCCGGTCCAGCGCGGCCGTGCCGGCCACGGCCGCGGCTACTCGGACCGGTCCGTCCACCGATACCTGTGCCCCCGGCGTCGCTCCCGCCACGGACCAGTCGAGCAGCATACGCTCCCCAGTCGTGCCATACGTCCGGCGGGCGCGGAGCGCGTCGAAGATCGCCTCGCGGGTGAGCCGCGGCGCCTGCACTGCGGCCAACCCGGTCTGTCGCAGGCCGGGCTGCGCCTGATGGTTGTCGGACGAGCAGATAACCCCGAGCCGCTGCCCCGTCAGCCAAACGTCCCAGGCGTAGTGCCGCCCCGGCGCCGACGTGTTGAGCGAGAAGTCGCAGCGTTCGTAGGCCAGCGGATGGTCCGCATCCAGGCACTCGCACTGCCCATGTCCCGAATAGATTTCGATCACCGGCCGATACGGATTCTCGCCTTGCGCCGGGTGCTGCCAGTCCGGGTTCGGCCCCGTTCCGCCCGGCACTGCCCCCTGCGCGAGCGGCGAGAACATCACGCCCGTATGGTGAGGGATGGTCAGCACCGCCTCGCTCCCGCCGACTTCCCGCTCCAGATGGCGCCATAGGGCGGGCAGGCTGCCCCGGTTGGCGCCGAACAACGGCCCGCTCGCCCCCCGGTAGTACACGTTGTGGTGCGCCCACGGGCTGCTGAACGTCCCTTCATAGCCCAGGATCGTGACGAACTGCCCCGGCGCGTGGTGCAGTGCCACGTCGTCGGTGATGCGCTGCCACTGCTCATCGGTCAGCGTCTCAGCGTGGTCACTCAGGCAGTAGAAGTCGAGCGCCGCCACCTCGCGGGCGTAGTTGAAGGGATGCCGGCCGGTGGCATCGAAGCTGTGCAGCGAGTGCGAGTGCAGGTCGCCCCAGTAGACCGGTCGCGCCGCCGCGGTCGCCGTGACACGCACCGGGTTGCTCACAGCTTCCAGGCCACTGGCCGGACCGCCGACAATCCGCGCTGTCAGGCGCAAGATACCGTCCGCACGGGGAGTGATCGGAACGCGGAGCACGCCCTCGTGCCGCGCCGGCAGCGCCACCCACGCCGGATACTCTGCTGCCCCGGTCACGGTGCCCAGCACGACCGTACCGCTCGCAACAGTGACCGCGTTCTGCCAGCCGTCGAGCACGGCGAGATGCAGCATCCCCGTCTCACCAACGACCAGCTGCGATGGCAGCAGCGCCGTCAGCTCTACCGGCGCGGCGGCCCGCCCGGCCAGCGTGCCGGTGGCTTCACGGGGCAGGGCGGTAAAGTGCCCGCTCCCGCCGGAGTCCACCGCGGCACGTAGCGCCTCGGTCCCATGGGGATGCAGCGGAGCGGCGAAGCCCCGGCTACCACCTTGCTGATCGCCGAAGACAATCTTGATCTCGTCTCCCGCGTCGAGGCGACCGCGCTGCACCCGCACTTCCGTCACGAAAGCATAGCGATGCTCGCGGCCGTCCAGCCCACGCCGGTTCGCCTTGACGTACTCGTCGGTCGTGCCGCCAATCACCGTGCAGGTCAGCTCGACACCCGGCTTGGCGCAGCGGGCAGTCACGTAGTTGTCGGTGGCCGGGTCCGTGCTCTGCGCCCCGTGCGAGGAGTTCCGGTACCATACGTGCCAGGTTTCGGGCAGTTGGACCCGCACCGCCGCTCCCGCCGCCAATCCCGGCTCCCCGACCCGATAGCTGACCACCCACGTACCCCACTCCCCGGCCGTCCCGCTGGCCGGCGTGACGGTCACTTGACCTAGCTCGTAATCCCTACCCATGCACTACGCTCCTCTCGCCGCAGTGACGTGGAGTCTCGCCTGTAGCGGCGCTCGCTGTCCACCATTCCGGGCGCTGTCCGCTCACGGGACCGCGTACAATGGGAGGGCTACAGCGGGTGAATATGCAGCGCGGCCGGCTGACGGCGCATACCGCCGGCGGAAAGGAAGAGCCGTATGGAGCAGCGACGTCTCGGACGCACGGAGCATCGGAGCACGGTCGTGATCTTGGGTGCGGTGGCGTTCGGGCGCGTGCCGCAGGCGGAGGCAGATCGCTCCATCGAGCTGGCAATGCAGCACGGCGTCAACCACATTGACGTCGCGCCCACCTATGGGGAAGCCGAATTGCGCCTTGGCCCCTGGCTCACTCGCCACCGCGACGACTTCTTCCTCGCCTGCAAGACCACCAAGCGCAGCCGGGAGGCCGCGCGAGAAGAGCTACACCGCTCCCTCGACCGCCTGCGCGTCTCCACGCTGGATCTCTACCAGTTGCACGCCGTGAAAACCATGGACGAGCTTGACGCCGCGCTGGCGCCAGGCGGCGCTATCGAGGCCCTCATCGAGGCCCGCGAGGCCGGCTTGGTCCGGTTCCTCGGCATCACCGGTCATGGCCTGACGACCCCGGCTACGCACGCCGCGGCGCTGCGGCGCTTCGATTTCGACACCGTGATGTTCCCGCTCAACTACGTCCTCTGGTCCGACCCGGTCTATCGGCATAGCGCAGAAAACCTGCTGGCGCTGGCTCACAGCAAGGATGTCGGCGTCCAGATCATCAAGTCCATCGGACGGAGCGGCTGGGGCGACCGGCCGCGCACCCACCGCACCTGGTACTCCCCCTTCATGGAGCAAGCGGACATTGATCGGGCGCTCTGGTTTGCCCTCTCGCAGCCCGTGACCGCCGCGCCGTCGGTCGGCGATGTCCACCTCCTGCCCAAGGTGCTCGCCGCCGCCGAGCGGTTCCGGCCGCTCGATCCCCAGGAGCAGGAAGCGCTGGTACGCGCCGGCCGCGCCCTCGCCGTAGCAGCGCCGGAGCCGCTCTTTGCCGCCTGAGGGGGCCTTTGCAAAATCGTCATTCCCGCGCAAGCGGGAATCTACGCCCCCTCTCCACCTGGTGGAGAGGGGGCCGGGGGGTGAGGCACGCCCCCGGCATCTATACCGGAGGGGTATGCAAAGGTCTCCTTTCACAGGAGTGACCGGGAAATGTCAACCTAGAAGTGATCCAGTTCCCACATGTGGGGATAGCCGGCCGGGAACAAGGCGCGGATCGCCGCGAGATCGCCGGCGTCGTCTCCGCAGTGCTCGCGCCAAAGCTCGTCAATACCGCGGTAGCCCATCAGCAGTTGGAGCAGTTGTTGCTGGGGCAGCCGAATCCGCAGTACCGGTCCATCCCCAAGCTCCAGACCTGCCCGCCCGGTGTCCGGGCAGTCGAACTCCACCCGGCCGGGCCGCGCCTCGCTCGGCAGTGCCCGAATGCGGTCGGCGATAGCTGGCTCGATGGCCGTTACCAATGCATCCAGGTCCACGATGCGGCCCATGCCGCCGTGGTTCGCGGGATATGTCGCCTCGACCTTGCAGCCGATTCCGCGCAGCAGCCCCACCAGCGGCTCGTCCGGGGGCACCGGCAGCCGCAGCCGCTCCCGGCGTCGTGTGAGCGCCTCTTGTCCGAGCCACGCGATCAGGCTGGCGCCGGCAGTGGGTACGTGCTCGGCCGGCACGATGACATCCATGATCGAAAGGGAGGCCGGGTCTCCTTCGAGGAGCACGTACCCGGTGGGGTGAGCGGTCTCTCCCGTCACCAGTATCCGAGTCGGATGCCCCCACCACACCTCGTCCGCCAGCGCCTCGTAGAAGACGCGCGGGCGTCGGACGGCGCCGCTGCGACTCGCGTTGACGCGCGTGTACAGGTCGAGCAGCCCGGCGTAGTCTTCCCGGCACGCCGGGCGGACGGTCGTCGTGGCCGTGAGCCGCTCGGCATCGCGCACGGCCACCGACACTCTGTACTCGGCCATTACCGGCACGTAGTCGAAGCGATGATAGAAGTCAGGAATGCCGAACAGGATCGAGACGGCGTAGCCTTCGCGCTCCATGTACGACACGGCCTCGCGCATCAGGCGACTGGCGTACCCTTTTCCGCGGTGCTGCGACTGGACTACTACGTTGGCGATGCCGCCCATCCGCACCCAGGCGCCGGAGAGGCGCATCGCGAGGTCATTGATCTCGGCTCTGCCGACCGTTTCGCCGGCCACGTCCAAGCTCAGCTTGCACTTCCTACCCCGCGGCCTGTCCACCTGCTCGAATCGAATCTCCGCTTCCATCTGGCTCCACTCCTCGCGTCTCCGCCCACCCCTCCCGTCATTGCGGCGCAGGCCGCAATCCAGCGCCATTCGTGGCCCCCCACCCGGCGTGGATTGCACCCGGCCACCGCTTGGACGCCCCTTCCCTGATGAAAGTTGACAACTTAATCGGGTAGTGGGATGTAGCCCCCCTCTCCGTAGGGGCCGGGTGCAGGTTCCCTCCCCCGTCGGGACGGGGGAGGGTGAGGGAGGGGGCCAGACCACTACCTAATCAAGTTCGCAACCTTCATGAGGGAAGGGGCCGGGGGTTAGGTCTGTTCACTATACTTGTCTACCATGGCCACACCCGAACCGCCCTATTTCCTCGGCATTGACATGGGTACAACGGGTATTCGTGCCGTCGTGTTCGATGCCGAGGCGCAGGTCATCGCGGCAGCCCGCCAGGATTGCCGCCTCTATGCCCCTCACGCGGGCTGGGCGGAGCAGGACCCGGACGAGGTGCTCGCCGCCACGAACACCGTGGTCCGGGCGGCGGCGGCACGGGCTGCGGAAGTGCTCGGCGTGCGCCGGCCACCCATCGCCGCCATCTCCTTCAGCGCCATCCTGCACACGATCATCCCCGTGGATCAGCGCGGCGTTGCCCTGGGCCGCGCCATCATCTGGGCGGATACACGCAGCCTACCGTTTGCCGACGAGATCAAGCGCGACTACGACGCCCACGGCCTCTACTCCCGCACCGGCTGCCCCGTGCATCCGATGTACTCGCCGGCCAAGCTGCGGTGGTACCGCGCCCATCAAGCCGAGGTGTTCCGGCAAGCGACCCGCTTCATCACGATCAAAGAGTACGTCCAGGCCGACTGGCTGGGTCCGGTACCCGTAGACTACTCACTGGCCTCCGGCTCCGGACTACTGGACTTGGCTACCTGCCAATGGGACGCCGAGTCGCTGGAGACCGCCGGCATCGGCCCGGAGCGGCTGGCCCCACTCGTGGACACCACGGCGGTCATCGGGACCCTCCCAGCGGCGACTGCCGAGCGGCTGGGGCTGCCGCCGGGCTGTCCCGTCGTCTCCGGCGCCGGGGACGGCCCCCTCTCCACGCTGGGCACCGGCTGCGTCGAGCCGGGGCAATATACGGCGATGGTGGCCACCAGCGGCGCCGTGCGCGCCGTAGCGGACCAGCCGGTCACCGATCCGCAAGGACGGAACTGGTGCTACTACCTGGCCGAGGGCCGGTGGATCGCCGGCTGCGCGATCAATAACGCCGGGTTGGCGGTGCGCTGGCTGCGCGACCAAGTGCTCGCAGCGCCGCCGCCCCCCGGCGAGACCGAGGCTGGCGACCCGACGCTGAGTGCCGACGAGGTGGGCCGCTGGGCCGCTGCCGTGCCCCCTGGCTCCGACGGCCTCATCATCCTCCCCTTCCTTACCGGGGAGCGCAGCCCGTATTGGAACGCGGCCGCCCGCGGTGTCGTGTTTGGCCTCTCGCTGGCGCATCATCGCGGGCATCTGGTGCGGGCGATGCTAGAGGGCGTCGGCTACCGGATGCGGAGCATTCTCGATGCCCTGACCGAGGTCGCCGGCCCGGTGTCCGAGGTCCGAGCAGCCGGTGGATTTGTCGGCTCGCCCGTCTGGATGCAGATTGTGGCCGATGTGCTCGACCAGCCGCTCCACCTGCCGGTAACCCAGGAAGCGTCGGCGCTCGGCGCTGCGATGCTGGCGATGCGGGCTACCGGCCACGTGGAGCGGTTCGCAGAGCTATTGCGGTTCGTGCAGGTGGAGGGCGCCTGCCACCCGCAACCGGCCAACGTGCAGACCTACCGCTGCCTCTACGACCTCTATATGCGCCTCTACTGGCGGCTCCAAGACGACTTTCGAGAGATCGCCGACTTCCAAGCCGCCGCCATCGGCTCCTGAACGCCTACCCCGCCGGCGCTTGGTGCGCCCCGGCCCCTTCCCTTTAGGGATGGGGTTGAGAGCAGGTATGCCCCGAGCGCGTCAGTCGTCGTTCTCGTCGGATGTGCGGCGGCGCCGGCGGCTGCTGCGGAATCCCAGGATGGTGATAAAAAGAGCAGCTACGACGAGGCCGATTAGTATGGGGCGGCCGACCACGTCAAGATTGTCATTCCAGAAACCCATTGTGCGTGCCAACCAGCCTGCCGCTGCATCATCGCTCGCTTGGCCGACCCGTGGCGCAGTGCTTGGGCTGGCCTGATCCCCACGTTGCAAGGACTCGCGCCAACGCTGATCCAACTCGCCCACCGTCACACCTAAGGCTTGCATGAACGCATCGTCCGTAGCATTGCCTTCGCTGATGGCTGCCAGCAGCGTCTTCAGCTTTTGGGTTCCGAACTCCTCGATAATGTACCGCAGCGCGGAGTAGCTCTCCAAATAGGCAATAGTCCGCTCCCGATCCGTGCTTGGAAAGCCCGCGTTCAACGATCTGAGCGAGAAGAGTTGTCCCTCGCTGTCGAGTTGCCGCAGGAAGTCAATATTCTCCGGCGGAATCTCTTCACCGGACAGGAACAATGAAAATCCCTCGGTGAGCCAGCGCGGGGGATTATTGAAGGCGTTCTCCGTGCGCTGGAGGAATACCGCATGGAGCACCTCGTGCCGAATAGCGGTGATGCTGTCTTCCGGCAGAACCGCCAGCAACATGAAGATGCGGTCCGTGCCGACGGTCACAGCGGTGCTGTTTACCTGGAGCGGCCCGAAAGCGGTGAGGTAGTCCTGCTCATCCGCATAGACGAAGATTTTGACCTCTTTCTCTAGGATGAGGCCGTATTCCTGCTGCATGAGGTCCAGCACGTTCCGGGCCTCCCGCAGCAACGTTTCACTCGCGGCCTCGCCGGACCCATACGTATACAGCGTGATGAGGCCATCGCGGGCCTGGCGCCAGGCGAAGCGGGTGTCGTTGTAGTCAACCCGCTGCGGCTCGGTCGTCCAGTGATTGCCGCCGGCCGTCTCGACCTGCCAGTAGTAGCTGATCTCGCTGCCCGGCACGAGCAGTTGCCGGACCAGCCAGTGGAACTCAGCCTCGATGGTCCGGCCGGGGCGGAACGTTGGGGTGGCTTCTTGCAGCACCGGGGAATCGTCCACCGAGTAGAACAACTGCACACGCTCGATGGTACTGGCCGGGTCGCTGGCAACGAGTCGGAAGCGGACTTCGGCGGGGAAGCTCACTTCCGCCGTGTTCGCCGTGACGTTCAGCTCGGCCGGCGGGCGCGGCGTCGCCGGCGTCGCGCCCAGCGCCGACCAGCCCAGCGCAAGCACCAGGCCGAGCACGAGGAGCACGAACCGGAGTACGCCGCACAGTGCGCGGCTCGATGGGTGGTGTGGAGTTCCTATCATGATGCAATGCCGAGCCAAAGACCGCGCCCCTTGTCGGGCGTCGGCTGCCGCGGCCCTGCCTAATAGTATAGGCCACAACCCAGCGCCGGTACAGGCCACGTTGCCGAGCGACGGCTGGCCCGGTAGCCGTCGCTCGACCAGTCTTGCTATACTCGGAAAGCAGACGTACTTGTACAGGAAGTGAGGTGCCGAGCGGTGAAAGTGGGCTAGGCCCACTTTCACTGTTTCTGGCGTCCCGAACGAGGACTGCTCGGTTGTGGCCGTGGCTGCGGCTGGGTAGCGATAGATGAGGCAATGCCGTGAGGAATGATTTTGCTGCGGCCATGGCGCAGATCACGGCGGAGAAGGGGTTGCCCCGCGACGAGATCTTGAATATGATCGCCGGGGCGATGGTCAGTGCCTACAAGCGCGACTTCGGCGGTGAAGAGGAGCTTGTCGCCGAGCTTGCCCCCAACACCGGAAAACCGCGCGTGTTCGCCATCAAGCTCATCGTCGCGGAGGGGGCGGTCGTTGACCCGGTGTTGGAGATTGCCCTCCCGGAGGCGCTGAAGATTGACCCCGAGGCCAGCATCGGCGCCTCGGTCCGCATTGACATCACCCCTCCGAGCTTCGGCCGGATTGGCGCGCAGGCAGCCAAGCAGGCCATCATGCAGCGCCTGCGCGAGGCCGAGCGCGACCACGTCTATCACGACTTCATTGATCGTGAGGGCGACATCGTGAGCGGCATCTTCCGCCGGGCCGAGCCACGCGGCATGATCGTTGACCTGGGTCGCGTCGAGGCGCTCTTGCCACCCGGCGAGCAGGTCACGAGCGAGCGCTTCCGCATTGGCGACCGTATGCGGGCACTGCTGCTGGAGGTCAATCGAGCGCCACGCGGCTATCTGCTGGTTGCCTCCCGTGCCCACAAGGATTTCGTGCGCCGCCTGCTGGAGCTGGAGATTCCCGAAATCTACAACGGCAGCGTCGAAATCCGTTCTATCGCGCGTGAGCCAGGCTCACGGACCAAAGTGGCCGTCCAGAGCCGTCAAGTCGGCTTGGACCCGGTGGGCGCCTGTGTCGGTCAACGCGGTATCCGTATCCAGACTGTCGTCAACGAGATCGGCGGCGAGAAGATTGACGTTGTGCAGTGGCACAACGAGACCACCACGATGGTGGCGAGCGCCCTCGGCCCGGCGCGCGTCCACAGCGTCGAGTTGAGCGAAGAGGACAAGACCGCCTACGTAACGGTGCCACACGCGCAGTTCTCGCTCGCCATCGGTAAAGAAGGGCAGAATGCACGCTTGGCGGCGCGACTGACCGGGTGGCGCATTGACATCAAGAGCGATCAGGCCTCTGCCGACGGCGAGGCCGTCGCCGGTGCCGTCGCGTCACCCTCCGACGAGACCGGGGTCCCGGCCAGCGTGGGTGGAGGGGTATGAGCAGCGGCCGGCGTCGCTCCCGGCCGCGTCACGTGCCCCAGCGCACCTGTATCGGCTGCCGCCGCACCGCAGCCAAGAAAGAGTTGGTCCGTATCGTGCGTACCCCGGAGGGCCACGTCGAGGTTGACGAGACGGGCAAGCGGAACGGTCGCGGTGCCTACATCCATCGGGATCGGGCCTGTTGGTCCCAGGCGTTGCGCCGCGGCGCAGTGGAGCGTGCCTTGAAGACCACGCTGACCGATTCGGATGCTCTTCATCTCGCAGCCTATGAGTCGTCTCTGTCGCCGACTGCCACCGCCGCATCGGTCGGCGCGGCAGCCGGCAGTAGCGCGTAGGGGCGCAACATGTTGCGCCCGTCCCCCTGCACTGCGGGGGGACGATAGGGCGGCGAACGGTCGCCGCCCTCCTAAGGAACGGAAGTCAGCGCGGCGACCTTTAGCCCCTTCCCTGATGAAGGTTGCGAACTGAACTAGGTAGTGGGGCACCACCCTCTTCCCAGTCCTACCCCCGCTCCGTAGGGGCAGGTTCCCTCCCCTGGAGCTTGCTCCGGGGGAGGGTGAGGGAGGGGGCCAAAACACTACCTAATCAAGTTCGCAACGTTCATCAGGGAGGAGGTTGGGGTAGGTATGGCCCCCAACGCACAATCCGGGCTAGGAGGCGATTGTCATGATGGCCGACTCCAGTTGGTCGGAAGCAAAACGGGCGCGGGTTGCCGCGGCTCGTGTGCGGCGGCGCATCATCTTCAATGATGACTCGCACGACCTGGCACAAGCGGACGCGAACACGCCGGAAGGGTTCCTCAGCCACCGCATCGCACCCTTGGCCGATACCCAGGTGGACACGATCTCCTGGTCCGTGCTGTGCGGGCAGTTCGACGCGCCCGCCTACGACAGTAAGGTCCAGCCCATCTACGGCGACGCGCATGGCGGGCCGATGCGCTACTGGCCGCGCGTGACGCCCAACGTCAAGGCACTGGCACAAGCCGGTCACTGCCCCCTCCAACTGGTCGTTGATTTCGCCCACGATCATGGCAAGGAGGCCTTTGCATCGGTCCGCATGAACGACGTACACGATAGCTTCATGGGGCCGAATGCCATGACGGTCTGGAAGCTCACCCACCAGGAGCTTCTCGTTGACACCCGGGGCGTCCTCCCGGAGTTCGAGTTGTACACGACCGCGCAGGACTTCTCCCACCGCGCGGTACGCGACCGCAAGCTGGAGGTTATCGGAGAGATCTGCGACCGCTACGACGTGGACGGCTTCGAGCTGGACTACATCCGCCATCCCGTCCTGTTCAGCCGCCGGCTGCGCGGCGAGCCGTGTACGCCGGACGAGATCGAGATCATCACGTCGTTCATGCAGGAGATTCGCGGCCTGACCGACGCGGCGGCCGCGCGACGGGGCCGGCCGCTGCTCATTGCCGTGCGTGTCCCGGACACGTTCGGTCGCTGCCTCGACAATGGGATGGACGTGCAGGAGTGGCTGGACCACGATCTGACCGACATCATCATCGCCGGTGGCGGCTACGCGCCGTGGCGCCTGCCAGCCGCGGCGTGGGTGGCAGCGGCGCGGCCGCACGGCGTCCCGGTCTATCCGTGTGCCAACGTCGGCTGGAGGCCGCCGCTGCCGGTGATCCGCGGCCTGGCCGCGAACTGGTATCGCGCTGGCGCGGACGGCGTGTACTTCTGGAACCTCGCCACCCCGTTCGAGTTCATGACCGGCGACGAGTTAGCCGCGGCGCGCCGCCGCTGCTACGCCTGTCTCTACGAGGTCGGCGACCCCGAGGGACTGCACGGCAAGGACAAGCGCTTCGGCGTGGACGATACGACCCAGCCGCCCGGCGGGGTGCTCCCGTACTATGATCACGTCTCCAGTCCGCGGCCGCTGCCGCTCGAATCGAAGCGCGGCCCGCTACGCACCGGCGTGATCGGCCGTGTGCCCTTGCTGGTCGGCGACGACGTAGGCCGTACCCCACCCACGCGGGCCACGCTCACGGTCGGGTTTGACGACCCGGCCTGGCACGAGGCGCTGGTGGTGCGCCTAAACGGCCACGAGTTGCCGCCCGGCGCAGGAGCGACCGACGGCGTGCTGACTCTCGACGCGCGCGGCCCGCTGCGGCCCGGCCGGAACTTCGTGGAGATCGCCGCTCACCATGGCGAGCTACCGGAGCGCACCGTGCGGATCACCACGCTCGCGCTCAACCTTGCTTACGAGGCGTGAGCGGCGCTGACCGGTGGGCCGGATCGTTGGCAAGGAGCAAGCAGATGCTCTCGACACAATTCAAATTCATGGGTGGCGTAACCGTGCAGCCGGAGGACTTGGCGGCCATGCAGGCTGGCGACTACATCCTGCACGCCCGCGATGGCCGGCTGAACCGGGTGCCGGTCGAGAAAATTCGCCTCCCGCGCGATCCCCGGGGGCATGTCCAGCGCCTCTGTTTGGTGCCGGCGCCCAACGGCACCATCTATGCGGCCCAGCACACGCTGCTCCACCGCTCCACCGACGGCGGCGCCACGTGGGAGCACTTGGAGCGCGACCCGGACGTGTGCGACGGCTGGCGCATCCAGTTCGACGACGCTGGGACGATGCTGAACGTCGGCCCCGCCGGCCCCGGCCAGCCGCCCGTTGTATGGGCGTCACACGATGAGGGTGCGACGTGGCAGCAGATCGGGCGGATTGACATCGGCACGCCGGACGTGCTCTCGCTCGGTTTCAGCATGACCCGCCTGGACGACGGCACGCTGTTGATGCCGGTCCTGGTCGGGGCGGACCGGGTCGGCAATCGCGCAGCGGCGGAGGTGGCGCCCGCTGTCGGTCGTCTCTACCGCTCGCCGGACGGCGGCCGCACGTGGCCCGAATACTCCGTGCTCGGTGAATGGTGTTGTGAAGTCAACGTGTATCCGCTGCCGGCCGGCCGGCTGGTCGCCGCAATGCGCTACCAGCGCCCCCTCCTGCCCGACGATCCTGCCGATCTACTGGAGCGGACCGGCGCCAGCGCGGTGGGAGCCGACAACCCATACAAGCACGTCTTTGTCGCTCACTCTGACGACCAAGGGCGGACGTGGACGCCGCCGCGTCAGTTGGCCACGGTGTTTGGTCAGTGCTACGGGGCCGGTGTCGGCCTCCTGCGGAACCGCGCCGTTGTCACCACCGACTACCGCTACCCCCGGGACATGGGCAGCGGCCGGGCCTTGGTCAGCTTGGACGGGAGCGAGACCTGGCAGGACGAGGTGTACTATCTGACCCATGGTCGTGCTGCGGGCTACGCGGCGACCATTTCACCGGATGGCGAGGAGATGCTCACCCTGGCCGGCTCCTGCTACGGCGATGTCAGTGACTGGAATAACTGCGTCGGACGCACCGACTTCACCATCATCCGGTGGCGGCTGGTATAGCTGCTGTTAGCCGTCAGCTATCAGCCGTCAGCCGATAGAGTCTCGGCCGCACCAGCCTGTCATTCCCGCGAACGCGGGAATCCATGTCCCCCTGCGAAGCGGGGGGGCCATAGGGAGGCCGGACTAGCCTTCCTACGGGCGCTTCAGGTATGGTCATAGGGAGCATGGAGCGTGTTGGCGCCCACACCGTGACTGACGAAACGCACTGTTTACGTAGGGGAACACGAGGAGGCACGAAGCGTATATGGCACCACCTCGCGGAGGTAGGAGACGACGCTCATTTCGACCGGCGGGCCGGCCGCGGCCGCGGCCGCGCGCGCGCGGCCGGTCGCGTGGACCACGCCGGCCGGCGCCCGCGCCCGACGCGACGGCCGCCGAGCGCAGCGCAGTAGCAACCACGGTCATCCCGCGGACCGTGGTCGTCCCGGAGCGGGTCAGCGTCCGCGAGCTTGCCGAGCTGTTGCGCGTCGGCCCCCCGGTGGTGCTCAGAGAACTGTTGGGCGCCGGCTTGGTGGCTACCGTCAACCGCGAGTTGGACCACGCGGCGGCCGCGCTCGTGGCCCGCAACCTTGGCTTCCGGATTGAGGAAGCGGACGCTGCCAACGGCGCGGCCGCGGCGGCTCCCGCCGCCCCAACGGAGGCGCCACCGGAACCGCCCCCGCCGGAGGTGGATCCGAGCCTCCCGCCGCGGCCGCCGGTCGTGGCCGTGATGGGGCACGTGGATCACGGCAAGACCTCCATCCTCGACGCGCTGCGCGAGTCGCAGGTTGCGACGGGTGAAGCCGGAGGGATCACCCAGCACATCGGCGCCTATCAGGTCGAGCATGACGACCGGATGATTACATTCCTCGATACGCCGGGCCACGAGGCGTTCACGGCGCTGCGCGCGCGCGGCGCGGCCGTCACCGACTTGGCGATCTTGGTCGTGGCTGCCGACGACGGCGTGCAGCCGCAGACCGCGGAAGCGATTTCGCACCTCCGGGCTGCCCGGACCCCCTTCCTGATCGCCATGAACAAGATTGACCTGCCCAGTGCTGACCCGGACCGGGTGCGGCAACAGCTCACGGAGTACGACGTGGTGGTCGAGGATTACGGCGGTGACGTGGTGGCCGTGCCGGTGTCGGCGACCACTCAAGAAGGTCTCGACGACCTGCTGGAGATGGTGAACCTAGTTGCCGAGTTGGAGGAGTTGCGTGCTACTCCGGACGGGCCGGCGGAGGGCACCGTGATCGAGACGCGGCTGGACCGCAGCCAAGGTCCGGTTGCCACCGTCATCATCGCCAGCGGGACGCTCCATGTCGGCGACCATGCCGTCGCTGGCGAGACCGGTGGCCGTGTCCGGGCCATGCTCGACGAGCACGGTCGCCGCCTACGCTCCGCCGGTCCCGCGCAGCCGGTGGAGGTCCTGGGCTGGAGCGAGCTACCCAATCCGGGTGATCGTCTAGAGATCGTCGAGAATGATCGCGCGGTCCGGACCGTCACTGCCGCTCGCAAGGAAGCGCGGCAGCAGCAAACACCGGATGCGCCCCGGCGCAGTATCGAAGACCTCCTGGCGCAGTTAAGCCCGGACCAGGTGCAGGAATTGCCGGTGGTGCTCAAGGCCGATGTCCACGGATCGCTCGAAGCAATCCAAGCCGCCCTGGCCAAGCTCGAAACGGACGAGGCCAAGGTTCATATCCTCTACGGCGCCGTCGGGAGAATCACCGAGGGCGATGTCAACCTCGCCGCGGCCTCGGACGGGGTTATCCTGACCTTCAATACCCAGGCCCCGGCACCGGTCCGACGGTTAGCAGACCAGCAAGACGTGCTGATCCGCTCGTACAACGTGATCTACAACCTGCTCGAAGACGTGCAGCAGACCTTGCGGGCCTTGGTCGAGCCGGAGGTGCGCGAAGTGGTGCTCGGTCACGCCGAAATCCGCGCCATCTTCCGCGCCAGCCGTGCCCGGTCCGTCGTCGGCTGCTACGTCCAAGACGGCCTTATTCGGCAGGGCGCCCGCGCGCGCGTCGTGCGTCGGGACGCGGAAGTGTACAACGGCCGGGTCGCCTCACTGCGGCGCTTCAAGGACGATGTGGATACGGTGGAAGAGGGGTACGAGTGCGGTATCGGCCTCGAAAACTTCCCCGATCCACAAAACGGCGACGTGATTGAGGCTTACGGCCGTTCCGCCTGAGCTACACGACGGACGACGACCATGCCTCGACCGTATCGCCGCCAGCGGCTCGCCTCGCTCCTCGTTGAGTTCTTGAGTGACCTGCTCCGCAACGAGGCCCGCGACCCACGCCTCGGCTTTGTGTCCATCACGCGCGTTGACGTCTCGTCCGATCTGCGCTACGCGACCGTCCGCGTGAGCGTGATGGGCGACGAGGAAGAGCAGCGCGAGACGATGGCCATGCTCACCCACGCGGCCGGCTGGCTGCGGAGCGAATGCGCCACCCGCCTGCCCCTGCGCCACGCGCCGGAGCTACGCTTTGAGTTGGATCACTCGCTCGCGGAGGGCGACCGGGTCTTGCAGCTGATCCGCGAGGTCGCGCCACCGCCCGCCGCCGCAGACGGCGAGCCGCCCACCGAGCGGCCGGAGTAGAGAGCGACCGGCTCCCCTACGGTCCTACCGCGGCGGCGGCGGGCCGGCGTATTCCCTCCCCCGTCGGGACGGGGGAGGGTGAGGGAGGGGGCCAGGCGGCCTCGGGAGGGCGTCACTTGTCGGACTCGACCGCACTCACCGGCTTCCTCAACCTCGCCAAGCCACGCGGTCCAACCTCCCACGACATCGTAGCGCGGGTCCGCCGGCTGACAGGCGTGCGGCGCGTCGGTCACGCCGGCACGCTTGATCCGCTGGCCGAGGGAGTGCTTGTGCTCGCGCTCGGCCGCGCTACCCGCTTGCTGGAGTATGTCGTGACTGGGGAGAAGGTCTACCGGGCCACGATCCGTCTCGGCAGCACGACAACGACGGATGATGCTGAGGGCGCCGTGACGGAAACGCGGCCGCTCACTGTCGGCTCGGCCGCCATCGAGGCGGCGCTTCCACAGTTCGTCGGCGAGATCGCGCAGCGTCCACCGGCGTTCTCGGCGGTGCAGGTCGGCGGCCAACGCGCCTACGATCTGGCCCGCCGAGGCGCTGCGGTTGAGCTACCGGCTCGGCCAGTGCGGATTGCCCGTCTTACCGTCCTGGGCTGGCAAGCGCCGGACCTCACGCTGGAAGTCACCTGCGGTCCGGGGACGTATATCCGCTCGCTCGCCCGCGATTTGGGGGCGGCGCTCGGCTGCGGCGGCCACCTCACCGGCCTCGTCCGCACGCGGTCCGGCGGTTTCGCCCTCGCCGCCGCGATCACGCTGGCGGACTTGGAGCACCATGCCGCCCGCTGCACCTGGTACTCGCTCCTGGTGGCACCGACCGCCGCGCTGGCCCACCTCCCCGCCCTGACCGTCACCCCGCAAGGCTGTACCCTGCTGCGGCAGGGCCAGCCGGTCTCTTCGGCTCATCTGCTGTCCAGCGTCCCGGCGGCAACCCGCACGGATGACCCTGTGTGTGCGCTCGATGCCGAGAGCCGGCTGATTGCCATTGTGGCCTACGATCCGCAGCGGGATTGCTGGCGCCCGCGCAAGGTTGTGGGGTAAGGTCCGCACGATCACTTCGCAACGTCTCTGTGGATGCAAGTCATACACCTCGATCCCCTCGCGCCGCCGGTACCGGCATCAGACGCGCCGGAGGTTGTGGTCACCATCGGCAAGTTCGATGGGGTGCATCTCGGCCACTATGCGCTGCTCGACGCGGTTATCGCGTCTGCCCAGCGGCGCGATCTCACGCCCGCCGTGGTGATCCTCGACCCGCACCCGCTCACGATCCTGCGCCCCGAAGTGCGCCTCAGCCAGCTCACCACCCTGCCGGAGAAGCTCTGGCTACTTGCCCGCGCGGGAATGGAGCTTGCGGTGGTGTGGCGGTTCAGCAGCACGAGTGCCCGGCTGACTCCCGAGGCGTTCTTCCGGTCGTTGGCGCCGGTGCTGCGCGTCCGGGCCATCGTCATCGGCCCCGGCTTTGTGCTTGGCCGCGACCGCACCGGCGACGAAGCCAGGCTGCGAACTATCGGGCAAGAACAGGGATTCGCCGTGGAGAGTATTCAGCCCGCGCACGTCGCCGGCCAAGCGGTGCGGAGCACCGAAATACGCACTCTGCTGGCTGCCGGTGAGGTCTCGCGGGCCGCAGAGCTGCTGGGGCGGCCGCCGTCACTGCATGGGCGGGTAATCGAAGGCGACCGGCGCGGCCGGTTACTGGGGTTTCCAACCATCAATCTGGACCCGCTGGCCGCTCACCCGGCCTTGCCGGCCGATGGCGTCTGCGCCGGGTGGGTCGAGCTACAGCCGTTGAGCACCCAGCGCACGTGGTATCCGGCGGCCGCCAACTTAGGCGTGCGCCCCACCTTTGCCGGCCGTCGCCACGTCATCGAGGCCCACTTGCTCGACTTCACCGGCGACCTCTACGGTCAGGAGGTGCGCCTGCACTTCGTCGCGTACCTGCGTGGCGAGCGGCCGTTCACCGGCCCGGAGGCGCTACGCCAGCAGATTAGCGCGGATGTCACCGCCACGCGCAAGCTCCTAGCCGCTCAACCGCCACCGGAGCGCACCAGCTAACGCTTGTCTGCCGGGAGGGGAGTACATCCCCTCCCCTGTGCTTTGCACGGGGGAGGGCTAGGGAGGGGGCCAAGCGGGGTACCGGCCACCATGCCGACACGCACTAGGCCGGCACGAGGGTCAGCTCTTCCATCAGCTCGACGTTCTCGTCAATCTCGTCGAGGCTTTCCATGCCAAGCACGATAGCGTCCACGCAGCCAAGCTCCAGCACGTAGCGTAGCGCCCCGCGCACGTCGTGGCCCAGTTGGCCACAGCCGACGACCTTCATGCCGTATACGCCTTTACCGGCAGCGTGCATCTGCTCGATGACAGGCACCACGTCCGGCGGCGGCGCATCCATCTGTAAGCCGGCGTAGTTGATGCGTGCCAACACCACCTCCACCCAGGGGCTATCGGCTGCGGTTTGGAACGCGCCAAAATCGTGGCACGATACACCGACGGCACGCACGAGGCCGCGTTCCTGAGCACGACTCAACGCCTCCATCGAGTCGGCATACCGGCTTGTCCAATCTGCTTCGGTCAGGCAGTGCAAGAGCACAATGTCTACGTAATCCGTATCCAGTTCCCGGCAGAAGCGCTCGACATCGGCCGTCACCGTGGGGCCGGTGCGGGAGGTGGTCTTGCTGGTGACGACGATGCTCTCGCGCCCGACGTCACGGAGCGCGGCGGCGGTCTGCGGATGCGAGCCATACTGATCCGCCACGTCCCAGAAGGTGACGCCGCGGTCGTAGGCATAGCACAACAGCTCGACGCACTCGTCAAACCCGAGACGGGTCTGGTTCGAGCTACCGGCCCAGCCAACCGTGCCGGTGCCGATAGCCAGTTGTGATGTTCGTATCCCGCTGTTGCCGAGCGTAATCTCTTGCATACGGCGCTCCTTCCTGGGCACACCATCCTAACACAAAGGCCTTTTCGGCCACGGCGCGCACGGAGTAGGTCCGCCTCTCACCCTGCGCTGGCTACAGCGAGACCCCGATGGCATCGGCAATTGTGGTCATGTCCTTGTCGCCGCGCCCGGAGAGATTGACTAAGAGCGCGTCCGCCGAGTCGCGCTCGCGGGCCAGTTGTATGGCGTGGTAGATGGCGTGCGCCGGTTCTAGCGCCGGAATGATCCCCTCGCTCCGCGAGAGTTGCTGCACACCCTCCATGGCCTCCGCATCGGTCACCCCCACGTAGCGCGCGCGGCCGGTATCGCGGTACAGGCTGTGCTCCGGGCCGACGCCAGGGTAGTCGAGACCCGCCGAGATACTATGCGCTTCCTCCACCTGGCCGTGCTCGTTCTGCAAGAGGTAGCTGTACGATCCGTGCAGGACGCCCGGCCGGCCGGCCGTGAGCGAGGCGGCGTACTCGCCCGTATCCAGTCCGCGCCCGGCGGCCTCAACGCCGATCAGTTCCACCTCGGCGTCTCCGACGAAGGGATGGAAGATACCGATGGCGTTCGAGCCACCGCCGACGCAGGCCAACACCGCCTGCGGCAGCCTCCCCATCCGTTCGAGACACTGGGCGCGGGCTTCTTTGCCGATCACGCTTTGGAAGTCGCGCACCATCGTCGGATAGGGGTGAGGACCCACTACCGAGCCGATCAGGTAGTGTGTGGTCCGCACGTTCGTGACCCAATCGCGGATGGACTCGTTGATCGCGTCCTTGAGGGTCTTGCTGCCGGTGGTCACGGTACGTACCTCGGCGCCCAGTAGCTTCATCCGGAAGACGTTGAGCGCCTGCCGGTGGATGTCCACCTCGCCCATGTAGACTACGCACTCCAGGCCGAGCATCGCGCACACCGTCGCGGTGGCAACCCCGTGCTGGCCGGCGCCCGTCTCGCAGATAATGCGCGGCTTGCCCATGCGCTGGGCCAGCAGTCCCTGCGCCAGCGCGCTATTGATCTTGTGGGCGCCCGTATGCGCCAAGTCCTCGCGCTTGAGCCAGATTTGTGCGCCACCGATGCGGTCGGACAGACGCTCGGCGTGATACAGCGTCGTGGGCCGGCCGACGTAGTGGTGCAGGAGGTCATCGAGGGTCGCGTTGAACGTGTCGTCCTGCTGAATCCCCTCGTAGGCCGCCGTCAGCTCCTCAAGCGCCGGCATCAGCGTCTCCGGCACAAACTGCCCCCCGTAGGGACCGAAACGCCCCGCCGACCCATTCTCGGTCCGCGCTATATCCGCCGCCGCTGCCGTCATTGCCATCGTGCCCTTCCCTTAACGACCCCCCTATGGTCCCCCCGCTGTGGCAGGGGGGACGGCGCGTTCCCTCCCCCGTCGCGACGGGGGAGGGCCAGGGTGGGGGCCAGTCACCCCGCCGCCCGCGCCGCGGCGACAAAGGCCCTGATCTTCGCCGGGTCCTCGCGCCCATCCGTCTCGATCCCGCTTGCCACGTCCACGCCCGCCGGCCGCACCGTTTGGATGGCCGCCGCCACGTTACCGGCATGGAGGCCGCCGGCCAGCAAGAGCCGACGCCGCCGTGCCAACCGACCGGCCGCCGGCCAGTCGCTTACCTCTCCACTGCCGCCCCAAGAGCCGGGTACGGCGGCGTCCGCCAAGAGTAGGTCTACGTCATAGTCGTCGGGCAGCGCCTCGCCCGCCGGTGGCTGCTCCGACAGCCGCACGGTCTTGATGACCGGCTGCACCACCTCCGCGCAAAACTCCGGTGTCTCGGTGCCACTGAGCTGGACCCAATCCAGGCCGCTGCACTCGACCGTCGCCTGCACCTGCGCCAGGGTCGGGTTGACGAAGATACCGACCGCCTGCGCGCCCTCCGGGAGCGCCCGGATAATATCGCCCGCCGTCTCCGGACTGATGCAGCGGCGCGATGAAGGCACGAAGTTGAACCCCAACAGATCGGCGCCGGATTCGACTGCCACAGTTGCCGCCGGCAAGGTACGCAGGCCGCAGATTTTGACGATCATCCTAGAAGCTCACGGATTTTTGTCGCCGGATCAACGCGCTTGGCCAGCAGCGCCTCGCCGACCAGGATGGCATCGGCGCCGGATTCGTAGACCTTCCGCACGTCGTCGGCCGTGTGGATACCGCTCTCGCTGACGATAATCGTCTCCGGCGGGACCATCGCCGTCAGGTGGGCCGTCGTAGCCAGGTCTACCCGGAACGTTTGCAGGTCGCGGTTGTTGATGCCGATGATCTTTGCGCCGGCCCGCCGTGCCACCTTCAGTTCGTCCGCGGTGTGGACCTCCACGATGGTATCCATGCCGAGGCCCGCGGCGCACTCGACGTACTCAGCAATGTCGGCTTCCTCCGTAGCGGCCACGATCACGAGGATCGCATCGGCGCCGGCCGCCCGGCCCTCGAAAATCTGATACGTGCTGACGGTGAAGTCTTTGCGGAGGATTGGCAGCACAGTCGCCGCACGAGCCGCAGCGAGGTCCGCGAGCGAGCCGCCGAAGAATTGCTCGTCGGTGAGCACAGAGCAGGCCGCCGCGCCGGCCTGCTCATAGGCCCGCACGGTCGTCGCCACGTTCAGATTCTCCACGATGGCACCAGCGGACGGCGACCGGCGCTTGATCTCGGCGATCAGCCTGGGCTTCCCGGCGGCCCGCGCCTGGGTTGGTCGCAGCGCCGCCGCGAGTGACCGGGCCTGCGGCGCGCGCGCCGCCTGATCCATAAGTTGCTGCCGGGGCATTTCCTGCTCAAGCGCGCACACTTCGCGCCGCTTCGCCGCAATGATGGTGTCCAGGATGCTTGCCATCGCGTCGTCGTCTCCTAGCCCCAATCGGCCACGCCCTCCCCCACCCGTCATTCCCGCGCAAGCGGGAAGCCACGCCCATTCGGTGCCCCTCGGTCACCGCGACAACTCCCCTTCCCTGGTAGGGAAGGGGTCGGGGGTTAGGTCAAACGCTGACCCGTGAACGGGCACTACCCCGCCCCACCACCCACGCGCTGGCTCACGGCAACGTACTTGTCGAGCGCAGCGTTGGCCGCCCCGCTGTCAATCGAAGTGGCCGCGAGCGCGACGCCCTCGCGCAAATCCGCCGCCCGATCCGCGGCGACCAACGCTGCCGCACTGTTCAGCAGTACGATGTCCCGCTTCGGGCCGGCGTCGCCCATGAGCACCTGCCGCAGGACGGCAGCGTTCTCCTGGGGATTGCCGCCCCGGATCGCCTCCAGCGGCGCCCGCTGGAGGCCTACTTCCTCTGGTTCGATGTGGTACGTCTCGACGGACGATCCCGACAGCTCATGGATAGTCGAAGGCCCGCTGATACTCAGTTCGTCGAGACCGTCATCGCCATGGACGACGAGTGCGTGCTCGATCCCGAGCCGACCGAGCGCCGCGGCCATGCGCTCGGCGATGCCCGCGTCCCCGACCCCGAGCACCTGCGCGCGCGCCCCGGCCGGGTTCGTGAGCGGACCGAGGATGTTGAAGACGGTACGAATACCGATCTCGCGGCGCAGCGGCGTCGCAAACTTCATCGCTGGATGGTAGGCTGGCGCAAACATAAATCCGAAGCCGGCCTCCTCCAGACACTGCGCCACCGCCGCCGGCGTCAGTTCAATCGGTGTGCCGAGCGCGTCGAGCACGTCGGCGCTCCCGCACTCCCTCGTCACCCCGCGGTTGCCGTGCTTGGCCACGGCCTGACCGGTCCCGGCGACGACAAACGCCGCCGCCGTTGACACGTTGAAGTGACCCGCGCCGACGCCACCGGTCCCGCAGGTATCTATCACCGGAACCGATGGCGTCACCTGCACGGCACGTGCCCGCATGATGGACGCGCAGCCGGCAATCTCGTCTACGGTTTCACCCTTCAGCCGCAGCGCCGTGACAAACGCGCCGAACTGCGCTGGCGTCGGCGTGCCGTCCATGATCTCGGTCATCGCCGCGGCTGCCTCGTCCTGGGACAACGATTCACCCACCACCAAGCGGGCAATGGCCTCTTGAATCATCTCCGTCTGCCTCCTTCCGCTGCGTCCATCTCACCCCTGCCAAGCCCGCGCTTGCGCCAGGAAGTTGCGGAGCAAGTCTTTGCCGACGGCCGTCATGATCGATTCGGGATGGAACTGCACGCCCTCGATGGGATGCTCGCGGTGGCGGACCCCCATAATCAGCCCGTTCTTGGTCTCGGCCGTGATGGCCAGGCTCGCCGGCACCGTGTCGCGCTCGATCACCAGAGAATGGTAGCGAATCGCCTCGAACGGATTCGGCAGGTCCAGGAACACCCCATGCCCGTCGTGGTGGATGTCGGACGACTTGCCATGCATCAGCTCACCGGCCCGCACGATGTTCCCGCCGAAGGCCGCGCCGATGGCTTGGTGGCCGAGACAGACGCCGAGCAGCGGGATGCGCGGCCCTAGCTCGCGGACGAGCGGCGTCGAGATGCCCGCCTCGTGCGGCGTGCAAGGCCCCGGCGAGACCACGATGGCCTCTGGTTGCAGCGCCGCCACCTCGTCAACCGTGAGTGCGTCGTTACGGTAGACCTCGACCGTTTCCCCTAGCTCGCCGAGATATTGCACGAGGTTGTACGTAAACGAATCGTAGTTATCGAGTACCAGGATCATGCGAGTCCCCCGTCCTGTTCTAGGTCGTCCGCGAGGTCGAGTGCCCGCAGGAGCGCCGCCGCCTTGTTCAGCGTCTCCTGATATTCCAGCTCCGGCACCGAGTCCGCGACCACGCCGCCGCCGGCCTGCACGTGGGCGATCCCATTCTTGATGAGCATGGTCCGGATCGCAATGGCGGTGTCGAGATTGCCGTCGTAGCCGAAATAGCCGACCGCCCCCGCATAGGGGCCGCGGTGCGTCGGCTCTAGCTCGGCAATGATCTCCATGGCCCGGATTTTCGGGGCACCGGAGACGGTGCCGTGCGGGAAGCACGACCGCAGCGCGTCCAGCCCGGACTTGCCCGCGGCAAGCTCGCCCTCCACGCGGGAGACGATGTGCATGACGTGGGAATAGCGCTCGATATACATCAGATCGGGTACATGCACCGACCCGATGCGGCAGACGCGCCCGAGGTCGTTGCGGAAGAGGTCCACCAGCATGATGTGCTCGGCGCGCTCCTTTTCGTCACCAAGCAGCTCCTCGGCGAGCGCTTGATCTGCCTCCGGCGTGGCGCCGCGTGGCCGGGTGCCGGCAATCGGCCGCGTCCGCACGTAACCGTCCTCCACCTGCACCATCGTCTCCGGCGATGCCCCCACGAGATACATGTCGTCCAGGTGGAGGTAGTACATGTACGAGGACGGATTCACCATCCGCAGGGCGCGATAGACATTGAACGGCGCCACCTCCAGCCGCCGCGAGAGCCGCTGGCTGGGCACCACTTGGATAATGTCGCCGGCCGCCACGTACTCCTTGGCTTGCGCGACGATCTTGAGGAAGTCCGCCTCCGAGAGGTTAGAGACGACGCGCGGGTCGCTAGTGAACGGCACACCCGCCGGCGGGCCGGTGAGGTGCTGCTCACCCCCTGGCCGCCGCGCCACACGTGGCGCGGGCAGCGGTGGTGCTGGGCCATGGAGACGGCTAATCAGCGTCTCGATCCGCTCCGTGGCTTGCCGATACGCCGCGCTTACATCGCCGCCGGCCCGGTCTACGTCGGCCAGCGCGACCACGTGCATCGCGTGTTGGACGTGGTCGAACGCCACGAGGCTATCCACGCCCAGCAGCAGGCCGTTCGGGACCTGCAGATCGTCGGTCGGGGCCACCGGCAGCCGCTCGAAAGCACAGACGGTCTCGTAGCTGATATAGCCGACGAGACCGCCGACAAAGCGCGGCAACCCTGGCACCGTGACCTGCGTGCGGTCGTGCAGCAGGTCGCGGATCAGATCGAGCGGGTCGTTGTAGCACTGCTCCTCGGTCGCGCCGCCCCCTGGGGCATCGAACCGGCGCATGTGCGCTTGGCCCTCATGGAATCGCAGCACGAACGAGGGGTCGCAGCCGATGAACGAGTAGCGCCCAACGCGCTCCCCGCCCTCCACGCTCTCCAGCAAGAAGGAATAGCTGCCGCGGGCAATCTTGCGATACGCCGAGACGGGCGTCTCCATGTCTGCCAGGATCGTGCGGGCAACCGGAATGAGATTCCCGCGCCGCGCCATCTCCTGCGCCTCGGCCAGCGTCGGCGTGTAGTGCGGCCGGCGCGTGCGCCGGCGTTCGGCATGTGATGGTGGCGCAACCGTTGCTATGCTCATCGTCCTACTTCGCCTCGACCTTCCTCCGGCCGGCCAACAAAAAACCTCCCGTCCCCCTGGGACGAGAGGTCTCAACCTCCGTGGTGCCACCCAGCTTGAGCACCGAACGTCTGACGGGCCAGAGCCGCACCAATCCGATGGGGTTGTGGTGGGTGCGGCTCTGGCGCCGTCAACGCGGCGCTCCACTCAGCGGGCACGGAACCGTTGAACCCGGCTCGATGCCCGGCGCCCGTGGTAACGGAGGCGCGTTCCGTCGCCGCCTACTTCTGTCGGCCCATCCTACGGACCAACAGGTTCGGGACGCAGCTCCCAGGCCCATTCCGCTCCGGCTCGATCACCGCCGTCACACCGGCAGGCGGCTCTCTGACATCGCGCGCTGAAGCGTACTCGCCCTGTTCGCAGCCTTTGCGACTATTCAACTCTCCCCGCAGTATACCAGAGCAGCGATCAGCTTTCAGCCGTCAGCCGGAGGGTCTAACATCGCCACTTAAACCAAGAACCTGGCGCAGTTTCCTGCGCCAGGCCCGCGCTTCTCCGATGCGTACTGCTTCGGTATTGCTCGGTGCGGGGTATCCCCGCGCTATGGATTACCCGGTCAGCTCGACGTTGACCGCACGCATGCCGCGGCCGCGGCTGTCCTCTTCCAGGTCAAAGCTCACGCCCACTCCCTCCTGCAAGCTATCGAAGGGGGTAGAAGCCATCCCGGAGGCGTGGAAGAAGACTTCCTCGCCATCCTCCTGGCGGATGAAGCCAAACCCGCGGTCGTAAATGAGGCGGACAATCGTTCCGGTGTTCAAGTGCAATATCCTCCTGCTGGTCTCTTGTAGCCAGCTCTTGAGAGTACCGACACTGCACGGCCCAAACCGAGGCGTGCAGCGTAGGCTCGTTCTTGTGTTGTCGGTCGGGGATCAGTGCTCGTGGCCGCCCTAGGCGGGCGTCTCATCGTCGGACCGGCGTGCGCGGGAGCGCCAATGCAGTAACAAGAGACTCTGCTGAGGACTGTACGGATGCTCTGAACCAAGACCGAGCATTAGTATACCATGCTTGCCCTGCTCGTGACCATTCCGTCTCCCTATGGTGCTTAACTCCGCGCTACCGGAGTCAGGTCCTTGGGCGCCGGCCGGTCTGTACAAGCGACGCCGTCTCTATTCCCGTCGAGCCGGTTGGGATCGGAGGGATCGGCGCGAAGCACTGCCTGCGCCTGCGCCTGCGTCGCAAAATCGTCGCAGTTGTAGGCGTCGCCCTGGCCAAGATAGTCCGCCGGCTCAATGGTAGGGATAGCGGTTGTAGTAGGCGCCAGTGTCGCGGTAGGGGCCAGCGTCACCGTAGAAACCGTCGAAGCCACTCGGCGGGCTACCGTCGTTGTCGCCGCCGGGGTGGGTGCTGGAGGTGGCTCCCCCGGCCTAGCGAACATCACGAGGCCCCACGTCAGCGCGGCGACCGCCGCCGCGCCACCGCACGCCACTGCCCAGCGGGGAGGACGTACCGACCACCACCGGCGCGGCGCGGGAACGACCGCCGCTTGCCGCCGGGGCGCCAGCGCCGCAATCAACTCTAAGTCGTGGACGAAGGCAGCCATGCTCGGATAGCGCGCCGCGGGATCGGGCTGTGTGGCCTTACCCACTGCCGCTCGCAGCCGGCCCGCGGCAGCCGGGGGTGCCGGTAGGTCGGTCAAGGCGACGGCTGATGCAGACACGGCCTCTGGCTGCGCCTCCCAAGGGTGGTCGCCGAGCAGCATCTCCGCGAGCACCACGCCCAAGGCAAAGACGTCCGTCCGTCCGTCAACCGGGGCGCCCTGGCGCTGCTCCGGGGCCATGTACCGGCCGGTCCCGGCGATGGTGCTCCCCGTCGCTCCACTGACTAGGTCCTTGGCCACGCCGAAGTCGGTGAGCGCCACCCGCTCGTCCCGGCCGAGGAGGACATTGGCCGGCTTCACGTCGCGGTGGATCAGCCACTGGTGGGCATACGTCAGCCCACGGCCGACGGCGAGCGCAATATCAACGGCCGCCTCCCAGGTCAGCGCGCCGTCCCGGGCGAGGCGCGACGCGAGCGATTCGCCCGCGACGTACTCCAGCGCGAGGGCCAGACTCTGCGAGGGGGTGTCGTAGTAGAGGCCGTAGAAGCGCACAATGTGGGGCGTATCCAGCCGTTCGAGCAACCTGGCTTCGCGCTCCCAGCGGGCAGCGACCTCCGGCGCACCACGGCCCGGCTCATAGCTCGCCACCTTGAGCGCGACCACCGCGCCGCGCCGCCGGTCCCAGGCGCGATAGACGGTCGCAGTGCTACCCCGACCGATCAGCGCGTGCAGCTCGAACTGCTCCGCAAACACGGCGCCCGGCTGCAATGACGGCGGAACGGGGGTGTTCACGCGCCGTCAGTCTTGCGGCGCCCCTGTGGGGGTGCCGCGGCGGCCAGCCACGAACGCAGCTCGAACCGGAAGCTGGCGGCGCTGCCCAGGCGAATGAGATCACCGGCGAGCAACCGCGTGGGCTTGAGCAGCAACGCTCCGTTGAGCCAAGTGCCGGTGCGGCTGCCGAGGTCGCGCAGAACCCACGTGGAGTCCGGCCGCCGGTCAATCGCAGCGTGCCGGCGCCCCACCGCCAGTTCGGCGATGGACACGTCGGCATCGCGCCCCCGACCGAGCACGGTTGTCGGCGCTGCGAGCACGTAGCTTGCCTCCACCACACCCTGTTCGAGAGCCAACAAGACTCCGATAGTCGGCTGGGTGCGGCGCGGCCCGGCCACAGTGGTCAGCCGCGACAGGTCTAGCCGGCCGTGGGCACTACTCTCGCCGGCCTGCGCGAGTTGGATGATCGCTTCGGCGTCCGCTGGCTCCGCAAAGGCGTCCAAATCGGCCAGCGCCGCGACGACGGCTCGAATGTGGGCCGGGCGGGGCCGATGCTGGGCGGCCTCCCAGCGCGCCACGGTCGAGCCGTCCAGCTCCAGGCCGGAGCGATGGGCCACGTAGGCCACGAGGTCGTCGCGGGCGATACCCCGCCGCCCAACCGACCGCCGGCGCGGCGCGGCCCAGTCGGCCTGATCCGGAATCCGCGCACGGGCGCGGGCTGCCCGCAACCGCTCGCCCATCGCAACGAGCGTCGAGTCGGCACTGCGTCTCGTCCCGTGCGCCATGCCTACCCCTGCTCCGCGGCCATCGGCCCTAGTATGAGGCCTTCATCTTGAGTTCGCAAGATTTGTCCACCGCGCGACGTATATCTCTCTGGTCCTATCTGGGAGTTGGTGTAGCCGGGCCATCCTGGGCTACGGACGGGCGCTCTTTTTTGCGTATGGATACTGAAGCTGAGGCCGGCGTCGCACCACAAGTAACGAAAGCCGGGCCCCCCGGAGGCGATGTGTCTCCGCGAGAGCGACGCTCTGTGCCGAGAAGGGAGGATCGCGCCATGCGCGTGATGACAATGCTGGAAGCCCGACCCCTCGGACCCATGCCCCTAACCGAGACGCAGTTGGCTGTGCTGGCGGAGCGAGCCGCCGGATGGTCCACCGGCGATGTAGCTGTGCGGCTGGAAATCCCCCGCTCTCAGGTCGAGGTGCTGCTGGACGAGGTGCGGGGCATCCTCGGCGCTACCCACACGCCGCACGCGGTTGCGGAAGCCTTCCGTGCCGGTTGGTTGGCCTGAGCCATCGTCTGGAACAGGCATCGAACGCGGCAACGGTGCCGCCGGCAGAGGGGCGAACACCCGTTCGCCCCTCTCTGACTTCCTTGGCTGCTCCCTCCGCACCCTCTGCCCACCGCCTCAACCCTCGCCCCCCTCCGCGTATACTCAGTGGAGCACCATCAAGGAGTCTGCCGACATGTTCAGCGACGAGACCCGGCTGTGGGTCAAGGCCGGCGGTGGCGGGGACGGCTCCGTGCATTTTCGGCGCGAGAAGTACGTGCCGCGCGGCGGCCCCGACGGCGGCGACGGCGGGCGCGGCGGCAGCGTGTACCTGGAAGCGGACGCCAGCCTCAATACCCTCTGGTCATTGCGGCGGCAGCGTCACTACAAAGCGGCAGCGGGCGGACGCGGGAGCAAGCAGCGGCAGCACGGCGCCGCCGGCCCCGACCTGACCATCAAGGTGCCGGTTGGCACGCTCGTGCGGCCGGTCGACAGCCCGGACCCGCTGGCCGATCTCGCGGAGCCGGCGCAGCGGGTGATGGTTGCCCGTGGCGGGCGGGGCGGCCTGGGCAACGTCCACTTCACGACCTCCACCAATCAGGCGCCGCGCTTTGCCCAAAAGGGCGAGCCTGGCGAGGAGCAGGAGCTATATCTTGAGTTGAAGCTCCTGGCCGACGTTGGCCTGGTTGGCAAGCCCAATGCCGGCAAATCAACGCTCCTGTCGGTTATCAGCGCCGCGCGTCCGAAAGTCGCGTCCTATGCCTTCACAACACTGGAGCCGCTGCTCGGCATTGTGACCGTGGACGAGACGACCCTCGTCGTCGCCGATCTGCCGGGATTGATCGAGGGCGCGCATCGCGGTGTCGGGCTAGGGCACGAGTTCCTGCGCCACGTCGAGCGCACGCGGCTGCTGATTCACGTCGTGGACGCTTCCGGTTGGAGCGGCAGCGATCCGGTCGCGGACTTCCAGGAGATCAACGCGGAGTTGGCGGCCTACAATCCCGAGCTTGCCCAGCGGCCGCAGATTGTGGCGGCCAATAAGCTCGACTTGCCCATGGCCGTGGAGCATGTGCCACGACTGGCGGCGGCCGCGGCGGCGCGAGGCGCACCGTTCTTCGCCATCTCCGGAGCCACGCGGCAAGGCATCCGGCCCATGCTGCAAGCGGTCGCGGCCCGGCTCCACGAGCTATGGCAAGAGCCGGCCCCGACCACAGTCATACTCCCGGAAGTTTCCGGGCCTGGTCTGGACGACGTGAGCGACGTGAGCCGCGACCCGGACGGTGCCTGGCGCGTCGCCGGTCGCTCGGTTGAGCGGACGGTAGCGATGACCGACCTGGAGAATGACGAGGCTTTGCAATGGCTCCAGCGGCGCTTCCATCAGCTCGGCGTGACCACGGCTCTCAACAAGGCCGGCGTGCAGATGGGCGATACGGTCCGTATTGGCCCCGCCGAGTTGGAGTGGGCCAGTCCCGGTATGATGGAGCCAGGCATCTTGGAGCGACGTACCGCCGCCGAGCGGAAACTTGGCCAGCGGTCGGCCGGTCTAATGGAGTAGGTGCGGCCGGGCAGTGCCAGAACAACCGGCCGCGTGCGACGAACGTCCGCTGAGTGAGGAGGTCACGATGTCACTGGGGCAAATCATCATCATTGTCGTCGCCGTCTTGATCGGTCTTCTGATCCTCGTGCCAATCCTAGGTTTCACGATCCCCTTGGTGCTGACGCTGCTCGTGGCTGGCCTGATCGGCTGGCTGGCCGACCGGATTGTGCCGGGCGAGTTGCCCTACGGCAAGGCCGGCGCCGTCGGCGCCGGTATCGTCGGTGCTGTCCTCGGCTCCCTCATCCCGGTAATCAACGGTTTGGGGCCGGTGCTGTTCGGTATCCGCGTGGTCCCGGCCTTTGTCGGCGCCCTGATTGTCGTGGCGCTGGTAGAGTTCTTCGCCAGCCGCCGCCGGACGCCCGCATACTACAAGTAGCCGCACCTTCCCAATTGCCACTCGCCACCGTATACTCCCCATATCTTCGCCGCAGGGGGAGGTGATCTATATGGAAAGTGGTATGGCGCGGCAGCCGGACCTCGCCGCCCGCCGCGCCGGGCTACTGCTCATAGTCACCGCGGCCGCCACCGTTGTCGCGGTTGTTGGGCGCGTTGCCGCCGCTGCCGATCATCCCACCCTTGCCGAATCGCTCGTCGCCATCTCGGACAGCCGGGGCCTCTACGCCATTGGCGGCGCCGCGCGCCTGGTCTCCGGGGTCACGTTGATCGCCGGGGCCTGGTTTCTGCTCCGCACGTGGATCATTCGCCAGCGACTGGGCACGCCGCTGGTGCCGTTCCTCTTTGTTGCCTCGGGACTCTTCACGGCTGTATCCGGTGCCGGCGCAATCGCCTTGGCGGCATTAGCGCCCGACGCAGGTCCTACGGTAGAAACCGTAGCTGCTCTCCGAGAGCTGACCGGCAAGGCCGGTTTTGCGGCGGCCGGACTAGCACTGATCGTTGCCGCCCGGTATCAATGGAAGGCCGGCGCAACCCTGCGCCGCATTGCCCCCGTTACGGCGATCATCGGTATCGCGCTACAACTCATCTGGTTTGACGCCATTATCATGCTACACACGGTCAGTGGGGCCGTTTTCCTCGTCTGGCTGGTCGTTATCGGGGCCATGCTGTTCACCGGTCGTGTCGAACGACACTTCGTTGCCCTGCGCGCCGCAGCCTCACCGGAGCACTAGGTTCTGTTGATATTTCCCGGTCATTCCCGTGCAAGCGGGAATCCCTGTCCCCCGGCCGCAGCGGGGGGACCGTAGGGGGGCCAGCACGACCCAAGGGGGTTGGTGGCAGCGCCGCCTGTCCCAAATGTCAACACAACCTAGCTACCCTCTGCCGCCCGCTCACCTGCGGATCACATTGGGAAAACTACCATGGGCCAGCGCCGCGAAAGAATCCTTGACTTCCTTCATGAGTCTTGCTAGAGGGTAGGTGGCATTTCCCCAACTGCTCGCCCGTTGCCGGCTTCTCATCCTGGCGCGATCGTTCTTGTTCTCTTATCATTGACCGTGCCCGCCTCTGTAAGATAGGAGTTGGCCTTGAGTTCTGGTGACGCGGCCGGGGTCCTCGTTGTCATCGCCTTCACGTCCGCGGTGCAGCATCGAGGGAGCAGTGGCAGGCAACTTGGTCGAGCGGCTTGCCGCCGCCGTCCACCAAGCGAGCGCCGGCAGTCTGCCCCGACCATCCAAAGATATGGGTCAACGCAGTGTTGTCCGAGGAGACCGGGTAAGTAGCGTCTTGTGAGGAGGTGTGAATCACGTGTCCGTTCACAGTTCGGCACGCTCACCGTGAACGGCGACCACAGGAGTGCTCCACACACCATCCTGGCTTTGGCGATAAGGAGGCGAGACCGATGGGACTTAGCAACGAGTGGGAGTGGCAAGACGAGGCCTTAATTGCAAAGGCCGACGGGCGCATTGATGGCACCAACGCCCGTGAGTTCCAGGATGCCTTGGAAACCGTCATCAAGGCGAGCGACAAGGTAATGATCTTGGACCTCGAGCGCCTCTCCTACATCAGTAGTGCCGGCCTACGAGTTATTCTGCTGGCCGCCAAGGAGCTCCGCAAACAAGACACGAAGTTTGCGGTCTGCTCGCTTTCCAACTCGATCCGCGAGGTTTTCGAGATCAGCGGCTTCGACCAGATTATCCCGGTGCATGCTTCTCTGGCCGAGGCCATCGCCGCGCTCAAAGACTGAGCCGGTCGCTACCCCTCGCTCGCACCCGACACCCGGAGTGGCTGCGCGGGAGCCTATGGTCGGCCTGCTGTAGCAGCATTGGGATGAGCATGATGGGACAGCCCTACAAAATCCTGGTTGTTGACGACGAGCCGGACCTCCAGCCGCTCATGCTGCAACGCATGAGGCGCAACATCCGCTCCGGCCGCTATACGTTCGTCTTCGCCCAAAACGGAGTCGAGGCGCTCGTCCGACTCCGCCAGGAAGATGACGTGGATATGGTCCTCTCGGACATCAACATGCCGCAGATGGACGGCCTCACGCTGCTGGAGCAGATCCCCAAGGTCGATCCCAACATCCGCTCCGTGATCATCTCCGCTTACGGCGACATGGAGAACATCCGCACGGCGATGAATCGCGGCGCGTTCGACTTCGTGACCAAGCCGATTGACTTCAAGGACCTGCGAATCACGATTGACCGGACCCTGCGCCATCTCGAGGAATGGCGCGCGGCGCTCGCTGCGCGCGACCAGTTGGTCGCGTTGCAGAACGAGCTTGATGTCGCCAGCAAGATGCAACAGTCCATTCTCCCCACCCAGTTCCCCGCGGCGCCCGGCTACCAGGTGTTCGGCCACATGGTCCCGGCCCGGAACGTGGGCGGTGATTTCTTCGACGTGCTGCGTTTGGATAACGGTCAGATCGGCCTCGCCGTCGCAGACGTTTCGGACAAGGGGGTGCCGGCCGCGCTCTTCATGATGTCCAGCCGCACCTTACTGAAGGGTGCCGCTATTGGCCTAGGCGCGCCCGGGGCCGTGCTACATGAGGTCAATGACCTGCTCTGTGAGGACAACGAAACCGCGATGTTCGTGACCCTCCTCTACGCGGTGTACAATCCGGCCACCGGCGAGTTGACCTACGCAAACGGCGGCCATAACACGCCCCTGATCGTCCATGCTGACGGAAGCTCCACGCTGCTCCCCCTGACCGGTGGGATCGCCCTCGGGGTCATGGACGACCTCCCCTATCAGCAGCGCACTATCACCATCGCACCGGGCGACACCGTCATTCTCTACACGGACGGCGTCACCGAGGCCATGAACGGCGCCGGCGAAGAGTTCGGGGTCGAGCGCCTGTGCGAAGTCTTTGCGGCGGCTTCCCCCCAGAATTCCCGGGAAGCCGTCATGGCGATCTTTGAGGCCGTCAACGCTTTCGCCGGCGAAACCCCCCAGTCTGATGACATCACCTGCCTGACGTTCCGGCGCAGTGAGAATGATGCATGAGCGCCAAGGTGTCGCTGAAGCTCAAGACCAGCCTCGATGAGCTGGAGCGCATCACTGCCGCCGTAGAAGACCTGGGGCAGCAGGAAGATTGGCCGCCGGCCTTCACCTTCCGGGTCAACCTGGTGCTTGAGGAGTTGGGCATCAATATCATCAATCACGGGCATGATGGCGGCATCCATGAGTTCGATATCACCCTGGTCTCGGACGCGGATACACTCACCATCAATATCTCGGACGACGGGCGGCCGTTCGATCCGCTGCACGATGCCCCCGCCCCTAATGTGGCAGCGTCGCTCGAAGATCGGGCCGTGGGCGGACTGGGTATCCACTTGGTGCGGACGATGGTGGACGAGTTGCACTACCGGCGGGAGCAGGGGCGAAACTGTTTGACCCTGACTACGCACATCGAATGAGCTGGCATGAAGGCAATACCCCGTCTGCCCACCGCCCTGCTACTCATACTCGGTATCGGGGGCGCCATTGCGCTCATCGTCGCCGCCACCCTGGCCGGCTGGCTCCCGTTCGCCGGCCTCGGCGACGCTATCCCGGCTACTGAGGTGGCCACGTCACCGGCCACCCCGGCTGCGCCCCCGACCGATTCTCGCTCCACCGCCCCCGACGCCCAATCCCAGCTCCAGTGGGGGCCGGGCGTCTCGGCCGAGCGCATTCTCTTTGGCCAGTCCGCCGCCTTCAGCGGCCCGGCCCAGGAGCTGGGCAAGAACATGAACCTCGGCATTTTGGCCGCCTTCCAGGAAGCCAACCGGAACGGCGGCGTCCACGGCCGGCAGCTGGAGTTGGTGCATCGCGATGATGCTTACGAACCGGAGGCCGCCATCAAGAACACCCAGGAGCTGATTAAGCAGGAAGGGGTCTTTGCGCTGATCGGCGCCGTCGGCACCCCCACCTCCCGCTCCGCCACGCCTGTCGCCGCGGACGCCGGCGTGCCCTACGTGGCCCCGTTCACCGGCGCCGCCTTCCTGCGCGACCCCGAGTGGCGCAACATCATCAACCTGCGCGCCTCCTATTATCAAGAGACCGAGGAAATGGTCGCGCGCTTGACCACGGACCTGGGTATCGAGCGCATCGCCGTCATCTACCAGGACGACTCCTACGGTCGCGCCGGCTACCGCGGCGTGCTGGGCGCCCTGGAGCGTCGCCGTGGAACCCGCGTGGAGCTAGTAGCCATTGGCGTGTATCCACGCAATACCACGGCCGTCAAGGCCGCGCTGCTCGACGTGCGCCGCGGCAACCCCGAAGCGGTGATTATCATTGGCGCCTACGAGCCGGTGGCGGCGCTCATCGCCTGGACCCGGAATACCGGGCTCAATCCGGTCTTCCTGACCGTCTCGTTCGTGGGCAGCAACGCCTTGGCGCGGGAGTTAGGCACCGCCGGCGCCGGAGTCTTAGTGACCCAGGTCGTGCCGTTCCCCACCGATAGCTCGATCCCCGTCGTCGCCGCCTACCACCGCGCCCTCGCCGCCTACCAACCCGACGCCGTGCCCGGGTTTGTCTCCCTCGAAGGCTATCTGGCCGGCCGCTTGGCCATCGCCAGTCTCGAACGCTGCGGCCGCGAGGTCAGCCGCGCCTGCTTCCTCGACAGCCTCCGCCGCACCGACGTCGTTGACCTTGACGAGTTCGAGCTACGCTACGGGGACGATGACAACCAGGGCTCGGATGCCATCTTCCTGACCGTGATCGGCCGCGACGGCCGCTATCACGCCATCGAAACGCTGCAGGACATGGAGCAGTGAGCACCTGGATCAAGCGGCTGCTGGAAGGCCGCTTCCGCCTCTCCGCGCAGCTCTACGCCGGTATCGGGGGTGCCGTCGCCCTCACTATCGCCGCCAGTCTCGTCGGCTGGTTTTCCTTCAGCCGCGTCGGTGAGGCCCAGAGCCGGGTCAATGAAGGCAGTATCCCCGAGTTGGCGGCCGCTTTCGGGGTGGCGCAGCACAGCAGCACCCTCGTGGCCGCTGCACCACGTCTGACAGCCTCCGGATCACCCGCCCAGCTGTCCTTTGTCTCTGCCAGCATTGGCGAGGCCTATGCGGGCCTCGAAAAAGAGCTGTCCATCTTGGGAATCGGCATCGGGGCGCAGGCGCAAGAGGCGATGATGCGCCGCGGCCAGGAGCAAGGCGAGCGCTTCCAGCGTATCCGTGCCAACGTGAACGCACTCGTGCTCAACATTGCTGCCGTCGAGGACGATATGGAGGCGCTTTTCGAGCTGACCGCCCGCCGGGAAGCGCTGCGGACGGAGTTGGCGGTCTTGCGTGTCAGCCTCGACGACGTCGTGATCCCGGCCGTGGACGACCAGCTCTTCTACACCGTGACCGGCTACCGCGATCTCGGTGCCCCGCCGGCGCCACGCGCCGAGCATTTCTCGGAGCGCGAGTTTGCCCACTACCGCCACATGGCCGAGCTGCAAGCCGACGCCAACATTGCCATCCACCTCCTGGAGAGCGCCTTCGCCATCTCGGAGGCGCCCTTTGTCGAGCCGCTCCGCGAACGTTTCGAGGCCGCCATCGGCCGTATCGAGCGCAACCTGCTCGCGCTCGAAGATTCGCCACTCCATGCAGAGGTCGCTCCGCTCATCACCCAGTTGTCCGCATTTGGCATCGGCGATGGGGACGGGTTCGATCTGCTCGAACAGGAGTTGCGCCTCATCCAGCTTCAGGAAGAGCTTGTCGCCCGCAACCGCGACATCGCCCTCGCCCTCGTGGCCGAGGTGAATGGGCTGGTGAACGTGACCAGTGCCGGCGTGCAGGAAGCCACCACGGCCTCCACCGAGGCCATCCTCACCGGCCGCACGCTCCTCCTGGCCATCAGTGCCGTCAGCGTCGGCGGCGCGCTCCTCATTGCCTGGCTCTTCATCGGCCGCGTGCTGCTCCGCCGGCTCCAGATGCTCTCCGACTGGATGCGCCGCATGGCCGACGGCGACCTGGAGGCCAGCGTCGAGATCGGCGGCCGCGATGAGGTTGCCGACATGGCCGCCGCCCTGGAGGTCTTCCGCCGCCACGCCTTGGAAGTCCAACGCCTCAACCTGGTCGAAAAGCTGGCCGAAGAGCTTCAGGGCAAGAACGACCAGTTGGAGAGCACCCTGTCCGACCTCAACCGAGCGCAGGAGCAGATCGTCCTGCGCGAGAAGCTGGCGGCGCTCGGTGAGCTGACCGCCGGTGTCGCCCACGAGATCAAGAACCCGCTGAACTTCGTCAAAAACTTCTCCGAAGCCTCGGAAGAGCTACTCGAAGAGCTGCAAGAAGTCCTTGATGAAGAGAGCGAGAAGCTGGACGAGGATCAGCAAGACTACATCCAGGAAATCTCCGGCGACCTGAACGGCAACCTGGAGCGCATCCGCTCACACGGTGAGCGCGCCAACCGCATCGTGCAGGATATGCTGATGATGGGCCGCGGCGGGGGGGAACAACAGCCCACCGATCTCAACCGCTTGCTCGATGAGTACGTCCGCCTCGCCTACCACAGCGCCCGCGCCACCGATTCCAACTTCCAGCTCGACATCCAGCAGGACCTCGACCCGGCGGTAGGCGAGCTTTCCGTCGTCCCTCAGGACTTGGGGCGCGTCTTCCTCAATATCGTCAGCAATGCCTGCGATGCCACCGACGAGAAACGGCGCACCACCGCCGCCGCAGCCTCCGACGAGCACTACTCCCCGACGGTGTGGATTGCCACCCGCCGCACCCCGGACCGCGCCGAAATCCGCATCCGCGACAACGGCGACGGCATCCCGCCCGACATTGCCGAGAAAATCTTCAACCCCTTCTTCACCACCAAGCCCACCGACCGCGGCACCGGCCTCGGCCTGGCCATCACCAGCGACATCGTGCGCCAGCACGGCGGCACCATCCGCGTCGACTCCGCCCCCGGCCAGTTCACCGAGATGATCGTCGAGCTACCCCTAGCCACCGGCGCCTCCGTAACCCCGGCCGCCCTGACCGAAGCAGAAGCCGTCGGCAGCTAAGCCGCCCAGAACAATACCGGCCCCCTCCCTCACCCTCCCCCGTCCCGACAGGGGAGGGAATAGCCCGTCCCCCCGCACGGCGGCGCGACCACCGGCAATCCAGGCGCAGCCACCCTCCGTCCCCCCGTCGCAACGCGGGGACCTTGTCCAGGAAGTGACGGGGACGGCTTGCCAGGCCCGTCCCCCCGTCGGGACGGGGGGACCTATAGGGGGGCCAGCCCCCCCATCATCGCGCCCCCCTCCCCTCCCCCCAACTCCCCCGCCGCCGAGCACAAGTCCCCTCCCCCGTCGCAACGCGGGGACCTTGTCCAGGAAGTGACGAGGACGGCTTGCCAGGCCCGTCCCCCCGTCGGGACGGGGGGACCTATAGGGGGGCCAGCCCCCCCATCATCGCCCCCCACAACCCCGCCCCCGCCGCCCTCCTCCCTCCCCCCGCCCACCCCCCATAACCCCCCCAACTTGACAAGCATATACCTCTCCTATATCGTCTCGACAATTGAAGTCAACGCAACCAATGGGTTGACAAATGTATACGGTCTCATATATTGTCCCCACAAGGTTCAGTCGCGGCGGCGGCCGCATGGCCGCGGCCAGGCGTGGCAAAAGGAGTGCAGGATGCAGTGGAATCAGCGTAAAACAGGCCCCCGGCGGCGCCGGAACAAGGTCACCGGGCGTCGGATGGCCCTCACGATGCTCATTATCGTGAGCTTGCTCGTATCCAACGTCACGGCGCTCGTCAGCCCGGCGGATGTGTCATCCTCCGTGCAGCAGCCACCGGTAAATCAACCGACGGTGACCCCAACCGCCACCCCCACGGCCACCCCCGGGCAGCCCCTCGCTGCCACCACTGACCCGGTGCCCACGCCCACGCCGGCCACGACTGCGCCCGAGACACCGGGCCAGAGTCAGAACAACCAACAAGGTCAGTCCCAGGGCCAGAGCAACCAACAAGGTCAGAACGACCAACAAGGTCAGAACGACCAACAAGGTCAGAACGACCAGCAAGGCCAGGACCAGAGTCAGAACGGTCAGGACGACCAGCAAGGTCAGGACGACCAGCAAGGTCAGGATGACCAGCAAGGTCAGGGCCAGGGCCAGAACGACCAACAGGATCAGAACGACCAACAGGATCAGAACGACCAGCAGGATCAGAACGACCAACAGGGCCAGAATGACCAGCAGCAGAACCAGGATCAGAACAACCAGAACAACCAGAACGACCAACAAGGCCGGAATGACCAACAAGGTCAGGACGACCAGAAAGATCAGGACGACCAGGATCAGGATGACCAGGACGACCAGAACGAGGATCAGAACGACCAGGACCAGAACGACGAAGATCAGGACGATGAGGAAGAGCAGCCCCAGCCAAGTCCAACCCCCACCTCTGCAGTAGAGCCACAACCCACACCCACACCGACATCGGAGCCGCAGCCCACACCGGAAGCGACACCGACCCCGGAAGCCACCCCGACGTCAGAGGCCACACCGGAAGCGACCGCCACCGTCACGGAGCCGCAGCCAACGGCCACTGCAACCGCGACACCGGAAGCCACGCCTATCCCGGAGGCCACGCCCACGTCAGAGGCCACGCCGGAAGCGACACCGACATCGGAAGTCACACCGGAGGCCACGCCGGAAGCGACACCGACATCGGAAGTCACACCGGAGGCCACGCCGGAAGCGACACCGACGCCGGAAGCCACCCCCACACCGGAGGGCACGCCGACGGAAGCCACCCCCACGCCGGAGGGCACGCCGACGGAAGCCACCCCAACACCAGAGGCCACACCGACACCGGAAGCGACACCGACGCCAGAGGCCACCCCCACGCCGGAGGCCACGCCCACACCGGAAGCCACGCCCACACCGGAAGCCACGCCCACACCGGAAGCCACGCCCACACCGGATGGCACCCCCACACCGGAGGGTACGCCGACGGAAGCCACCCCCACGCTGGCAGTCTCGGCGGAATTCGTGCCCCCGCCGTCGCCGACACCCACGGTCCAGTTGCAGACCGCGGCCTCCAGCCACCTACCAACGATGTCCGCGCCGCGGCTCTCCAAGGCCAAGCGCAGCGCCTTGGAAGGCCTTGGGATCCTGGTGGAGTGGGACTCGCACTCGACCTGGACCCAATTCCAAATTCAGTACAAAGAGAAGGACGCCTCAAGTTGGACTACCGTGGGGAATCCCATCTCCGGCACAAGCCACATCCTGACCGGTTTCAACGAAGGGGTTGAGATCTCTGTGCGGATACGGGGCAACGACGACAATGCACCGTGGTCGGATGCAAGCCTGATACGGACCAACCGCAAGAACACCCTCGGCTCGCTGGTCATCGCCGACCAGACCATCGCCGTCGGAGCCTCGTTCTCACAATCCCTGGCCGATATCTCCAACGACCCGGACGGGGACCCGCTGACCTACTTCGCCTACGCCAGCTCCGGGAACACGTCCCTCGTCACGGTCAGCGTGAATGGCAATACCCTCGAGGTGCGGGGCGTCGCCGCCGGCCAGACCGAGATTACTTACGGGGCGATTGACACCTACGGCGGCGACGCGAGTAGGAAATTCCACGCCACCATCACGCTGTCCGCCGTGAGCCGGAGCGTGCAAGAGAACGCGCCGGCCGGCACGCACGTCGGCGCGCCGGTCCCCGTACCGTCCGACGTGACCATCACGCTGGCGGGCACGGACAGCAGCAAGTTCACCTTCGACGGCACCACCGGCCAGATCAGCGTCGCGGACGGCACGATCCTGGACTATGAGGACAAGAAAACCTACGACCTGGAGGTGCAGTACTCGCTCAACGACGGCTACAACGTCACGATTGACGTGACGGTCAACGTCACCGACATGGACCCGCCCGCCGCCAAGCCGGCCACGCCGACGCTGGTCTGGGCCGGCCCCGGCTTCGGCAACAATGTGGTCATTTCCTGGACGGCCCCCGCGGCCAACGCCCTGGCGCCCATCACCGGGTACAACGTGCAGACACGCCTCGCCGGCTCCGGATTCAGTTGGTCGGGTCCCTACGTCGTCGCTGCCAACATACTCCAGCGGGTATTCACTCCCCAGAACGATGGGCGCGTCACCTACGAGGCGCAAGTGCAAGCCTTCAACGGCGAGGGCACCGGCCCTTGGTCGAACATAGGGACGGGGCCGTACCTGCCGGTGTTCGGGGATATCCCGGTGCTGTCGGTCGTCGAGAACGCGCCAGCGGGTACCGCCGTGGGCGACCCGGTGACGGCGACGGACCAGGACACGCCCAGCGGCGACCTGCGCTACTCGCTCGATGACCAGGCGAACTTCGCCATCAACGACACCACCGGCCGGATCAGCGTCAAGAGCGGCGCGAGCCTGGACTACGAGACCGCCACGTCCCACGAGGTGACGGTTTCCGCCACCGACGGATACGGCACCACCGATCAGGCCGTGACCATCACCGTCACCGACGCCCCGCCGGTGTTCGCCACGCTCCCGACCCCGCAGCTGGCGGAAACCGCCCCGGTCGGAGCCGAGGTGGGCACAGTGTCGGCCACCGACCCGGACGGCTCGACCGTGACCTACACCCTGGTGGACGACGCCGATGGCAAGTTCTCCATAGACGAGACCTCCGGCCTGATTACCGTCGCCGCCAGCCTGGACTATGAGGTCGCCAGCTCCCACACGGTGCAAGTAAAGGCCACCAACGGCGGTTCCGACAACCCCGCCGATGCCACGGCAACGGTGACCATCACGCTGACTGATGTGGTCCCCGACGCGCCGGCGGCGCCGCAGCTAAAGCGATCGGCGTCAGACCCGGATCGGAAGATCGCCGCCACTTGGACGGCCCCCGCCGACAACGGCGAGCCGATCACCGGCTACGGCGTCCAGTATCGGCAGGTGGGATATTCCTGGCGCGACGCCGACGCCGCCACGGAGACGCATACCACCATCGAGTTCCTGGGCGCGAAAACGCTCTACGAGGTGCGGGTCAGGGCGCACGCCAACGGCCAGGACGGCCCGTGGTCAGCTGCCAGCAACCAGGTGCTGACCAAAGCCCCGCCGACGCTCATCGAATCGACCGACAACTTCGGGTACGTCCACCGTGAGGTCGCCGAGAACTCGTCCGCGGGAACGGCCGTGGGCGCCCCGGTAGCCTTCACCGACCCGGACGGCGACCCGCTGACCTACACCCTGGGCGGGGGGCTTGGCATTGAGAGCGCTCCCGTTGACGAGTACCCCGGGGGCCTGTTCGTCATTGATAGCGCCACTGGCCAGATTAGCGTGGCCTCGGGCGCCGTCCTCGACTACGAGGTCACTAGTGCAGAGCTGCACGGGGCGTGGGGATTGACGGTAAAGGTTACCGATGGTGTCCCCGATAACAACGACGACGTCGCGGTCATCGTGATCATCACGGTCGGCAATGTAACCCCGGACGCGCCGGCCGCCCCGACGGTCACGCGGGACCAGAGTAACCCGCGCACTGGCATTACCGCCACCTGGACCACCCCGGACGACAACGGGGAGGGCATCACCGGCTACAAGGTGCAGTACCGGGAGGCAGGTGCTACCACCTGGCGCGACCATTCCTTCAGCGGCACGGGGACGCAGACCACCATCGGGGGGCTGACCGTCGCCACGGAATACCAGGTCCAGGTGCTGGCCCTGAGCAACGGGGGCAACAGCGCGTGGTCGCCGGCCGGCGCCGGCTTCACCAACCGCCCACCGGTCCCCGCGGCCACTGACCCGGATCCACGCGCGGTCGTCGAGAACTCGCCAGCGGGTACCGCCGTGGGCGACCCGGTGACGGCGACCGACCCGGACGGCGACGCCCTGACCTACACGCTCGCCGACACCTCCGGTAGCTTCACCATAGACAGCGCCACCGGCCAGATCAGCCTGGCCGCCGGTGCCACCATTGACCGCGAGACCACCGCTTCCCATACGGTGCAGGTCACTGCCACCGATGCGGTGGGGGACAGTGTCACGGTGACGGTCACGATCAACGTGACCGACATTTCCCCGCCCGACGCGCCCGCGGCGCCGACGGTGGAACGGATGCCAACCGCCACGGACGACGAGACCGGGCTGGTGGTGACATGGACCGCTCCCGCCGACAACGGCGCGGCCATCACCGCCTACGACGTGCAGTACCGGAAGCAGGGCAGCACTGATCCCTTCACCGACGTCGCACACGACGACACGGCCACGACGACCACCACGATTACCGGCCTGGATCAGGACACCGCCTACGAGGTGCAGGTGCGGGCGGTCAGCAGCGAGGGCGAGAGCGCCTGGTCCGCCAGCACGGCCCACACCAACCGGCCGCCGCATCAGCCGGACGGCAGTTTTGTCCCGGGCATCACCTCGTTCTCCATAAATAGCGGTCTCAACCGCCCCGTAGTCGGCGACTTCGGAGACCTGGACGGGGACACCCTCACCTACACCGCCACCTCCGAGCATCCCGCCATTGCGAGCGCGCGGATCAACCCGGACACCCTGAGCCTCATCGTGGACGGCCACGCCCCGGGCCGGTCCCGCATTACCTACAGCGCGCGGGACGGGTACGGTGGTGTACTCACCCACGAGTTCGTCCACGAAGTCACGCAGCATGTGAGCCGGGTGGTGTATGAGAACTCACCGGCGGGAACCGCCGTGGGCGCCCCGGTGACGGGCACCCCGCTCGCCGGCGAGACGCTGACCTACACGCTCAAGAACAGCGATCTGTCGGTCAGCGCCGAGTTCGAGATAGACGCCGCCAGCGGCCAGATCAGCGTCAAGAGCGGCGCGAGCCTGGACAGCGAGACCACTGCCGCCTACTACCTGCGCGTAGAGTTCCGCGTCGGCGGCTATGACGCCTACATTGATGTCACGGTCACCGTGACCGACGTGGAACCGCCCACCGCGCCCGCCGCGCCGACGGTCGAGCGGCTGCGGACCGCCACGCTCGGCGAGACCGGGCTGACGGTGAGCTGGATCGCGCCAGCGGCCAGCGAGTTGGCGACTATCAGCGGCTACGAGGTGCGGTATCGCCACAGCGGGTCCCAATGGTCCACCTACCCGAACGCCATTGACAGCGCCACAACCACCGTTGTCATCTCCCACCTGGAGCCGGGCACCGAATACGAGGTGCAGGTGCGGGCAGTCAGCGCCGAGGAAGGCCCGAGCACGTGGTCGGCCAGCGGCACGGCCCACACCAACCAGTCACCGCGCCTGGTAGACGGACATACGCTCCAATCCGAGAGCTCGGCCCCCATTGGAGCCGGTGTCACCTATCACCTGCCCAGCGAGATCGAGGACCCGGACGGGGACCCCCTTGCGTTCAACGTGACCCCCGAGTACAGCGCCATTGCGAGCGCGCGGATCGACCCGGACACCCAGAGCCTCATCGTGCGCGGCCACGCCCCGGGCCGATCCCTCATCTCCATCGGCGCGACGGACGAGTACGGCGGCGTCTTCTACTACGATTTCATCCACCACGTCACGCAGCGGGTGCAGCGGGAGGTGATCGAGAACGCCTCGCCGGGGACGAAGGTGGGCGCCCCGGTGACCGGCACCTCGCCCGCCGGCGAGAGGCTGACCTACACGCTCGCGGGCAGCGGCCGGTTCACGATCAACCGCGCCAGCGGGCAGATCAGCGTGGCCGCCGGCGCCACCCTCGACCGTGAGGCCCAAGCCGCCTACGACCTGGACGTGAAGTTCACGGTGGGCGGCCGTGACGCCCGCATTGATGTCACGATCACCCTGATTGACGTGCCACCGCCCGATAAGCCGGGCGCGCCGAGGGTGGAGCGGTCGTCGTCAGCGCCAGGGTCCGCGCTCAACGTGAGCTGGTCCGCCCCCGACGACAACGGAGCGGCCATCACCGGCTACAATGTGCAGTACCGGCAGCGCGACGCCGGCTCCTTCGCCTCGGTGAGCCACGATGGGACGGGCACGTCCACGCGGCTGACCGGCCTGTCGCCGGCCACCACCTACGAGGTGCGGGTGCAGGCGGTCAGCGGCGAGGGCGAGAGTGAGTGGTCGAGCAGCGGCAGCGGCACTACCAACCGGCCGCCGGCCCCAACGCCGGTCCCGGTGACGGCGCCGGCGAACAGCCCGCCCACCTTCTCGCCGGCCACGACGACCCGGGTGGTGGCCGAGGATGCCGCCGCGGGAACCCCCATCGGCGCCCCGGTGACGGCCACCGACCCGGACGACGACGACACGCTGACCTACACTGTTGAAGATGCCACGGGCAGTCTGGCTATCGCCGCCGACACGGGCCAGCTCACCGTAGCGTCCGGCGGGGTGCTGGACCACGAGTCGCGCGGGACCTTTGCGGTGACGGTCATCGCCACCGATGAGGGTGGCGAGCGCGCCACCACGACGGTCACGATCACCGTGACCAACGTGGACGAGCCACCCGCGGCACCCGCGGCGCCGACCGTAGCGCCGGCAGCCGACGCGCCCCAGACGGCGCTGGCCGTAAGCTGGACGGCGCCGGACAACACCGGCCGACCGGTCATCGGCGACTACGACGTGCAATATCGGCCGGCGGGCGCGGGGAACTGGCACAGCCACGCGTTCCATGGCCCCGGCACCGCGACGACGCTGACCGGCCTGGAAGCCGGCACGACCTACGAGGTGCAGGTGCGCGCCGCCAACCTGGAGGGCATCGGCCTCTGGTCGGCCAGCGGAACGGGCAATACCGACCAGTTGCTGCCGACCTCGCAGCAGCAGCAGCAGCCGACCCCACCGCCGGCACCGACGCCCACACCGCCGGCCCCAACGCCGGTCCCGGTGACGGCACCGGCGAACAGCCCGCCCACCTTCTCGGGGGCTGCGGCGAACCGGGTGGTGGCCGAGGATGCCGCCGCGGGAACCCCCATCGGCGCCCCGGTGACGGCCACCGACCCGGACGGTGACTCGCTGACCTACACGCTCGCCGACGCCTCCGGCAACTTTGCTATCGCCGCCGACACCGGCCAGCTCACGGTAGCCACCGGCGCAGCACTGGATCACGAGACGCAAGTCTCCTATCTAGTGGAGGTGACGGTCAGTGACGGTGAGGGCGGAGAGAGCCGGATCACGATCACCGTGATCGTGACCGACGCGAACGAGCCGCCGGTAGCGCCGGCAGCGCCGACGGTGGCGCCGGCGGCAGACGCCCCCCGGACGGCACTGACCGTAAGCTGGACGGCGCCGGGCAACGCGGGCCGGCCGCCGATCAGCGACTACGACGTGCAGTACCGGGTGCAGGGCGTCCCGGTCGCCTTCACCGCCGCGGGCTACGACGGCACGGAGACGACCACGACGCTCACCGCCCTGGCACCGGGCACCATCTATGAGGTGCAGGTGCGGGCGCGGAACGCCGAGGGCATGAGCGCCTGGTCGGGCCTCGGCACCGGCAGCACCAACCCGCCGCCGCCTAGCTCAACACCGCCGGTTGAGCCGACACCGGCGGCAGCCCCGCCGCCGCCCGCCCCCACACCGACGCCGGGACCGGCGCCGGCGAACGCCCCGCCGCGCTTCCCCGATCCAGCCTACCCGGAGACGACGCTGCGCGAGATCACGCGGGCGGTACCCGAGGACGCCGCGCCTGGCGCCGCGGTGGGCGACCCGGTGACGGCGACCGATCCCGACGGCGACGCGCTCACCTACGCGCTGACGGGTACCGACGCCTTTGTCATCAACGCCACCACTGCCCAGATCGCCGTGGCGGTCGGCGCGACGCTCGACTATGAGACCACGCCGGCCTACACGGTGACTGTCAGCGTCAGCGACGGCAAGGACGCCGCCGGCAGCCCCGACGACGCGGTTGACGCCACCATCCGGGTCATCATCACCGTGACCGACGTGCAGGAGCTATCCGTGCAGCCCGCCGCCGGACTGACGGGTCGCTCGTCGTCAACCGGTAGCCCCGGCACCTCCGGTGGCGGCGACCGCGCTCGGAGCACGACCGGCAGCGGGCAGTCGAGCTTGGCGTCGCTCTGGTCGGCATTCAACATCGCCGCCCTGGTATCAATGCTGATCGCAGGGCTGGCGGCCCTGGTAGCCCTACTTGCGGCCGCTATCACGTTCTGGCTCCCGGTCGGGGGCTGGCTGTGGCTGGTGCCGATTGTGGCGCGCCGCCGGCGGCCCGCTGCTCCGGTCACGCCGGTCGTGGGCACCTCAGTCGCCTTCCCCAAGACCGCGCTGGATGTGCATTGGCAGGCCGCCGCCGACGCCGTAGTGGGTCGGACGAGCTATGCCGTGCAGTACCGGCCGCAGGGGACATGGCGGTGGGCGACGCAGACCTGCGACGACGCCACCACCCGGACCACGCTGCGCGACCTGCACCCCGCTACCAGTTATGAGGTGCGCGTCCGAGCCATCGTCGGGGCCGGGGCGAGCCGCTGGGCCGCGGCCAGTGCCTACAGCACCCGTGCGGCGGTGAGACCGATCACTGTAGCCGCAGCGCCGGTGACCGTTGGGTGGGAAGCGGGTGCCCAGCAGCAGCCCGTGCCAATCACCGTGATCCCGACGCCGATAGTGGTGGGGTGGGTGGCGGCAGCGTAGCCACCATCCCCCACTCCTACTAAGCGTCGTGATCCCGGCGCCGGTAGTTGTAGAGGGGACGGCGGCAGCGTAGCCACCACCCCCCGGCTGCCAAGCGCCACTCCTCGCGCGGCCCTCTGCACAGAGGGCCGCGCTGTCTTTAACCGCCGCCAGGAAGCACTCCCTTGACAAGGATGGATTGGACCGCACCCGCTGCCGGGCCAAAGCCGCACCATACCTGGCTGACGGCTAGGTTCTGTTGCTATTTCCCGGTCATTCCCGTGCCAGCGGGAATCCCTGTCCCCCTGCCGCAGCGGGACAGCAAACAGGGCCACGGACGGCCCTTCCACCGTTGCACCCGTCCCCCCGCCGCAGCGGGGCGACCCGTTCGGTGTGCCTGGTGATAAGGAGCACACTACCCGTCCCCCCGCCGCAGCGGGGGGACCATAGGGGGGCCAGAACGACCCCATGGGGTTGGTGGCAGCGCCGCCTGTCCCAAATGTCAACACAACCTAGTATGCGCCCTGGCCGCGGAGGACGACCCACACCGTTTTCCACAGAATCTTGAGGTCCAGCAGCGGCGAGTAGTTCTGGATGTAGAAGAGATCGTATTCGACGTTCAGATGCAGCGGATTGTCGCTGCGCCCGTTCACCTGCCACCAGCCGGTGATACCGGGCAGCACCGCGAGCCGCTGGCGCTGCCACGGCTCGTAGCGTTCGACGATCCACGGCTGCTCCGGGCGCGGGCCAACCAGGCTCATCTCGCCGCGCAGCACGTTGAACAGGTTCGGGAGCTCATCGAGGCTCCAGCGCCGCAGCCACCGCCCTACGGGCGTCACCCGTGGATCGCTGGACTGCTTGTAGCGTCGGTCGCGCTCGGCGCCCGCCGTCATCGTCCGGAACTTCCACATCGAGAACAGCCGTCCGTTTTCGCCCACGCGCTCCAAGCGCACCAGGATGGGGCCGCTAGAGGCAAGCCGGATGATGGCGGCGATCACGGCGATGGCCGGGAGCAGCAGCGGCAGCGCGATGATCGTCAGCACCAGATCGAACGTCCGCTTCACAGCCCGATCAAAGCCGCTGATGACCGGATCGCGCAGACCGATAAGCGGAATGCCCCAGAAGTCCTCGACCCGCGCCCGCACCGACACAATCTCGAACAGATCGGGCACAATCCGCACCCGCACGGGTGCCGCAGCCAGCGCCAACGCTACCCGCAGAATCCGCTCATGGGCACGCCCCGGCAGCGCAATGATGATCTCGTCAGCCTGCTCCGACTCCACGAGCTCGACAATATCGTCGGTCGTGCCCAGCACCGGATGACCGGCAACGGTACTGCGCGCCTTGGCCGGATCGTCGTCCACGAAACCGGCGACGCGCAGCCCGGTCCAGGCGTTCTCCTGTACCAGCCGCACTACTTCCTGCCCCACCGGTCCGGCTCCGACCACGAGCAAGCGCCGGGTCGCTACGCCTGATGAGGTGAGGGCATTGAGCAAGAGGCGGCCGACCACGCGGAGGTTGAGCAAGAAGAGCAGGTTGAGCAGGAAGAAGTAGCCGACTAGCAGGCGCGAAATGAACTGAAACTTAAACGCGAAGAAGAACGCCGGCAGCAGCGCCGTGGCGATAATCACTGCCGGTATGATGGCCCGCACCTCGTCGCCAAAGCCACGCATCCGGCGCGGGTCGTAGGCACCGAGCAGCCGCAAGAAGAACGGCCAGATCAGCACCGCAGCCAGGTAAATCGGCCACTCTAGGAAGTAGCCGGGCGCCACGGGGCTACCGAAAGGCAGGCGGTGTCGTGCTTCATCCGCCAGCCACAGGGCCAAAGCCGTCAACCCGGCATCGGCAAGTACCAGTACGCCAAGATAACGGTTGGCGATGTGGCCCAACATGGTCCGTGGCCCGTAGTGCTCTACCTAGTGCGCTGTTGACATTGCCCGGTCATTCCCGCGCCAGCGGAATCCACGTCCCCCTGCCGCAGCGAGGGGACCATAGGGGGGCCGAGCCTAGTGCCCCGCGTGGCATTGTAGCAACTGCTCGTACAACGCACGAGTGCGGGCAACCATCCGCTCCTTGGTGAACCGCGCCGCAATTGTGGCGCGGGCGCCGGCTCCCAGCGCCGCGCCGCGGTCCGGTTGATCCAACACTGCTCGAAGCCGAGCCGCCAACTCCTGCGGTGCCCCCGGTGGAGCGAGCAACCCATTCTTGCCATGCACGATCACGTCCCGCGTGCCGAGTACGTCCGTAGCGACGACCGGCTTGCCCAGGCCCATGGCCTCTAGCAGCACGTAGGACAAGCCCTCGAAGCGCGACGACAGCATCAGCACATCGAAGCCGGCCATCAGCCGCGACGCATTCGGCACATAGGGCAGGAACGCCATCCGCTCACCCAGCCCCAGCGTCTGCGCCAGTCGTTCACTCGCCGCCAACAGCTCGCCGCCGTTGACCCAGACGAAACGCACCTTGTCGTGGGTCCGGGCCACGGCGGCTGCGGTACGGAGCCAGGTGAACGGGTCCTTCTGCGCCATCTGGCGAGCGACGGCCCCGACGACCAGGACATCATCTTCCCAACCGTATTCGGTGCGGACCCTGGCCCGCTCTTCCGACCCCGGCAGTTCGTCCAGGTCCAGACCATTCTCGATCACGGCCACACGGTCCGCCGGCACAATCCCGCGCCGGACGGCCTCCGTCCCTTCCGACGGTGAGACGGCAATGAGCCGGTCGGTGCAGCGCCCCAGAACACGCTCAATGGTCAGGTACAGCCAGCGTCGCCGGCTTGATCCGGGAATCAGATACGAAAATCCGTGCGGCGTGTAGCAGACGTGCGGCACGCCGGCGAGGCGGGCCGCGACGCGGCCGATGACTCCGGCCTTCGAGCTGTGGCAATGCACGATGTCGTACCGACCGCGGCGCATCATGCGGGCGAGACGCAGCGTTGCCAGCAGGTCCGCCCCCGGCGACACGGCCCGCCGCATCGGGATCGGGTGAACCGCTATGCCGGCGCCCGCTACGTCGCTAACGAAGGAGGTGTCTCCGAATGCCTCGGACCGCACCGGCGGGCAGGACACCTCGATCCGATAGCCCGCATGATGCAGCCCGATGCTCAGTTCCGTGAGGTGGCGCTTCGTACCACCAATAGTCGCCTCCATCACCTGCAACACCCGCACACGCCGGCCGCCGGCGGTACTCACGGCGCCCCCGCCTCGGCATACACCGCGAGTGTCTCCCGCACCATGCGCTCGGCCATGAAGTGAGACTGCACGCGAGCGGCCCCCGCCGCGCCTAGCTGCGCCCGCCGCTCCGGGTCGCCGCAGAGCTGGAGCAGCGCGCGGGCGAGTGCGTGTGGATCGTGCGGCGGCACGAGCAGCCCCGTCTCGCCGTCGCGGACGACCTCCGGAATGGCACTGACCGCCGTCGCTACCACCGGCCGTTGCGCGGCCATGGCCTCCACGAGCACCAAGCCAAACCCCTCCCAATGCGACGGCTGCACCACAATGTCACAGGCGGTCAGGAGGGCGGGCACGTCGTCGCGATGCCCCGCCCAGTGAACGCGGCCCGCCAGTTCCGGCGCGGCGGCCGCAGCACGGAGAGCCTGTTCGTAGTCCGCGGATGCCTGCTGCGGCGCCCCGGCGATGATGAGTTGGACGGTTGGAAGTGTGACCACGACCTGCCGCAGCGCGGCGAGCAGGTCCAGGTGTCCCTTCTGCGGGTCCAGCCGGCCCACGGTGAGGAGCAGCGGTGCCTCCGCCGGCACGCCGAATTCGGCGCGGATCGTAGCGCGTGCCGCCGCCGTGGCCGCTCCGTCGTCGGGAGTGATGCCGTAGTAGACGCGACGGAGGCCCGCGGACGGGACGTGACCTTGGCCCTGCATGTAGCGACCGACATGCTCCGAGAGCACGATCACGCGGTCGGTCAGCCGGGCGAGCCAGCCGTGAACCGGCCCAACGAGCGGTCGGCGCAGCACGGCCTCGTCATTGTGTTTCGACGAGATCAGGACCGCCCCGCCGGCTAGTCGTGCGGCGACGGCACCATAGGCATCGGCCTTGAGCAGATGGGTATGGATCACGTCATACTGCCCGGCGCGAATCAGTCGCATGAGGCGTGGGATGACCAGCGGGCTGACCGTAGCCCCGGCGCGCAGATCAATCACCTGCCGGGCCACGCCTTGAAATTGGTTAACGAGATAGGGGTCCTTGAGGTAAGCGAGGTCAACGCTCCAGCCCGCGGCACGCTGACCGGCCATCAGGATATGCAGATGACGCTGCGCCCCACCGCGATGTAGAGAGGTGATGACGTGCAGCACGCGGCCGACGATAAGAACCTCTTTGCCCACCGGTAACGCTCGCCGCCGCCGCGCCTCCCTGCGACCGGATACTGCGTTGAAGGGATAGGTGCGGGGCTACGACACTCTAGCCAGCATTCTAGCAAAGCCCCGCCACCGCCCCCCTCCAATCATCCCCTCACCTAAACCCTCTCACCTGACACCGGTAGGCACGAGCCAAGCCGTAGGGGCGCAGCACGCTGCGCCCTGTCCCCCTGCGAAGCGGGAGGGCCATAGGGCTGACAAGGGTATGTTTTTTGTAGGGGCGTGATTCATCGCGCCCAGGCCCTCGTTATTCCGGCGCAAGCCGCCATCCAGGCCCCCAGCCACCGTTCGCCACACAGCGCTCGCTTCCCTGGAGGGCAGCGGCGGACCGGCGCCTCCAGCGCTCCCCTTCCCTGCCAGGGAAAGGGCCGGGGGTTAGGTCCGACTCGCCGCCCAGCGAAAAACCTACCCCTGTGAGGGGACCATAGGGGAGCCAGGACGTTAGGCCAGGCGCCGCACGGTCGGGCTGAACAGCCCGAAGGCGAGCACCAATAGCACTACGAGCACGCCGGTCCCCGCCATCATCAGCCGGGCACCCATCAGGTCGGCCAATGCGCCCCCCGGGAGCGCCGAAAGGGGCGTCAGCCCCATCGTGACCAGCCAGATACTCATCACCCGCCCCGACATGGCCCGATCCGCCTGGCGCAGCAGCAACGCGCTATACAGCGTTTGGAGTCCTGCATAGGCGACCCCGACGAGCACGAGCAGCGCCGTAGCCAGCAGGAATGCCGGGGCCAGCGCAAAGCCGGCCAGTGCTGCACCGAGCAGTGCGCCCAAGGCGAGCAGCAGTCGTCCGAGGGCACGAGCGCCGCTCAGCGCGGCAATAATCCCGGTGCCGACTAGGGCGCCAATTCCTTCAGCAGCCGCCATGAACCCCAACCCCTCCGGACCGGAATCGAACACCCGCAAGGCGAACACCGGCAGCAGCCGCTGATGGGAGGCCGCCACGCACAAGATCAGTGTGGCGATGATAACCAGCGTCCGCAGTGACGGCGTAGACCACACGTAGCGCAGCCCGGCGATAGCCTGCTGTCGGGCCGAGGCTTTTGTCGGCGCTGGTGGGCTGTAGGGCAAACCGATCACGCTAAACACAACCACGGCGTATCCCACCGCCATCAGCAGACAGATGCCACCGATCCCCACGGTCGGCAGGCCGATGAGCAGCCCGGCCAGTGCCGGCCCGGCAACACGGCTGGCGTTCATGCCAAAGCTGCGGAGGGCCAGCGCGTTCACCAGATCGTCTTTGTGTACCAGTTCCGTCAGGAATGACTGCCGCGCCGGGACGTTGAATGCGAAGAGCGCACCTTGGAGGACCGCAAAGGCGAAGAGGTGCCACACCTGCACCAGGCCGGTGAGCACAAGCAAGGCCAGTACGCCGCCGACCAAGGCCAAACCGCCTTGGGTCAGCGCGAGCAAGGTCCGGCGGGCGATCCGGTCCGCCACCACCCCGCCCAACAGGGCAAAGCTCACCACGGGCAGGGCGAGAGCGAGGCCCATGACGCCCAGCATGGTCGCGGAGCCGGTCAGCTCGAAGACGAGGTACCCAATCGCGATGTCCGCCATGCGCCAGGCCAGCATGGAGGGCAGCATGGCCAGCCACAGGCGGCGGAAGTGCCGGTTCCGCAGGGCGCGGAAGGATTGCCGCCAGTCTACGCCGCGGACGCGCGGGACTCGCTTCAGCGGCTTGCTGCGTTCCTCGGTAACGGCAATGCCAATACGTCACCAACCTATCGCGGGCTTCGGCCGGGCGGACCACCAGTCAAGCGGGGTATGTCGAGCGTACCACCGCATCACCATCCTGACCAGAGCGCTTTCCTAGCGCCCGCCCGCCGATAGCCCCTTCCTGCCTCACGCCCGACCACCTCCGGTGGCCTCCCCTGGCAAGGGTAGGTATTGGTTACCGGAGGGTGCCCACGCGCTTGGCACCCAGGGTAGGGGCACGGCATGCCGTGTCCCTACGGCGCCGGTTTTGGCGTGTTCCGCTCGTTTACTTACCCCAGTCAGGAGGGGGCCAGGGGGTGAGGACCTGCCCCCGCCCTGCCTGAATCCGCCGACCGGATCACCGGCGGGTACGCTGCCAGCTCTGCCAAGGGGATGTGGCAGCGCATGGTATGACCGTCGCCGGCTGCGACCGTCGGTGGCGGCGTATCCTCGCAGATAGCGCCGAGCTTGCGCGGGCAGCGCGTGTGGAAGGGACAGCCCTTTGGCCGATCCATGGCGCTGGGCACCGGGCCTTGCAGCCGGATGTGCTGGCGCTTGACGCCGGGGTCGGGCACCGGCACCGCCGAAAGCAGCGCCTCCGTGTAGGGGTGATAGGGCGGCCGGAACAGGTCCGCGGTGCCTCCTTGCTCCATCACCTCACCGAGGTACATCACCACGATGCGATCGGCGAGGTGGCGGACTACGGCGAGGTCGTGAGACACGAACAGATACGCCGTGCCCTGCTCGGCCTGCAAATCCTGGAGCAGATTGAGCACCGCCGCCTGCACCGATACGTCCAGCGACGACACCGGCTCGTCGCAGATCACCAGCTTGCGGTCCCCGGCAAAGGCGCGGGCAATGGCGACGCGCTGCTTCTCGCCGCCACTCAGTTGGCCGGGATAGCGGTCATAGTAGCTGGCATTCAGTTGCACCGATTCCAGCAGTTCCTCGACTTGCCGGCGCGCCACGGCACCCTGCGCGCCGCTGGTCAGGGTGAGGGGGCGCGTGAGAATCCGGCCGACCGTGTGGCGCGGATTGAGCGAGGCCTCCGGGTTCTGGAAGACCATCTGCAGGTGGTGCTGCAACGCCGGATCGCGCTGCCGCACGGTGACGGAGATATCCTCCCCCTCGAAGCCAACGGTGCCGAACGTAGGGGCCAGCAAGCCGGCCACTACGCTTCCCAGCGTGCTCTTGCCGCAGCCGCTTTCGCCGACGAGCGCCACGGTCTCGCCGGCCTTCACCCGCAGCGATACCCGCTCGACGGCTTTGACCGGCCGCTGCCGGCGCCGCCAAATCGCCTGCCACCAGCGCCCCAAGCGCGAGCCGCTCGGCTTCCGGTAGTTGTAGTAGTAGCTGAGTCCCCGTACTTCGAGCAGCGGTGGCCCCTCGGCTGGGGCGGCGGTTGGCTCGGTAGCTTCCGCAGCCAGTGCGCCGGCCGCCGGCCGACTACGTAGCGTGGGTGTCTCCTCCCAGAAGTGGCAGCGGCTGCCGTGGTCGTCGCTCACCGCCGCCAGCTTGGGCCGCACCTCGACGCACTGCGCCCGCGCGAGTTGGCAACGTGGCGCAAACGTGCAGCCCGGCAGCCGGACGTGCGGTGGCGGTAGAGCGCCGGGGATGGCGTCGAGCCGCGCTCCCGCGCCGCCGCTGATGCGTGGCACGCACCCCAAGAGGCCGGCGGTGTATGGGTGGTGGGGCTGGCGGAATAGCGCACCGACGGTGCCGATCTCGACCACTTCTCCCGCGTACATCACCGCCACCCGGTCGCAGACCTGTGCGATCACGCCCAGGTTGTGGCTGATGAACAGCACGGCAGAGTCGAACTCGCGCTTGAGATCGTTCACCAGGTCGAGGATCGTCGCCTCGGTTGTCACGTCGAGTCCCGTCGTCGGCTCGTCGAGGATCAGTAGCTCTGGCGAGCACACCAGCCCCAAGGCGATCACCACGCGCTGTTGCTGGCCGCCCGATAGCTGGTGGGGATACCGCTGGGCGATACGCTCCGGATCAGGCAGCCCCACGCGCCGAAAGAGCTCCAGCGCCCGCGACCAGGCGCTATCGCGCCCGACGCGCTCATGCTCGCGGTAAACCTCGGCCACCTGCTCGCCCACAATGATGGCCGGGTTGAGCGCAGTCTGCGGGTCCTGATAGACCATTGCGAGGCGTTTGCCGCGCAGCCCCCGTAGCTGGGAATCCGACAAGCCGAGCAGGCTTTCGCCGCCGAGGCGGATGTCGCCGCGCGCGATGCGGCCGGCGGCGCCCAAGTAGCGCATGATGGCGAAAGCCAGCGTGCTCTTGCCGCAGCCGGACTCGCCCACGATCCCCAACGTCTCGCCGCGGCGAATGTGCAAAGAGACGCCGCGCACCGCACGGACGGCGTGCTCGCCGGTCCCGTACCGAATATGGAGGCCCTCCACCTCCAATACCGGCGTCCGGTCACATTGCAGGCGGCGGGTATCGTGGACTGCCAACTCGCCCCTCCCTAGCGTCGGCCCGGCTCCAGCACGCGAGTCAGACCATCGGCGCACAAATTGGTGCCGATCACCAGTGAAGCGATCCCCAACGAGGGGAACAGCACCATCCACGGCGCAAATCCGATGAAGTGCCGCGCCTCGCTCACCATCAGCCCCCAATCGGGATGCGGCGGCTGAAGACCCAGGCCCAGAAAGCCAAGCGACGCCGCCAAGAGGATGGCGTAGCTCACGCGAATGGCACCCTCGACGACAATCGGCGCAATGGCATTGGGCAGCACCTCACGGGTCATAATGTAGAAGCTGGATTCACCGCGCACCCGCGCCGCGTCCACGTACTGCATCGTCCGCAGGCTCAACGCCACGCTGCGGACGACACGGGCCACGTTCGGCATGAACACTAGGCCGATAGCCAGCACGACGTTCTGAGCCTCCGGCCCCAGCATCGTGAGCACCAGGAGCGAGAGCAGCAGCGCCGGAAACGCCATCATCGCATCCATGAGGCGCATGAGGAGCTCGTCGAGCCGCCCCCCGGCGTAGCCGGCGACCAACCCCACCGAAACGCCGAGGAACAGCCCGAAAGCGGTGGAAGCGGTTGACAGGAGCAAGATACCCCTCGCGCCGACCAGCACCCGACTGAAAATGTCGCGTCCGAACTGATCGGTCCCGAAGAAGTAGCTGGCCGACGGCCCTTGCAGCTTGTCCTCCAGGTGAAAGTCCGTTGCCGGATAAGGCGCTACCAGCGGCCCGAGGATCGCCATGAGCACATGGACACCGAGGATCGCCAGCCCGATGACGGCCAAGGGCTGGGTGCCGAGCCGCCGCATCCCCCTCCAGAGCCGCTGCCACACGCTCCGACGATGGGCGATGCTGGTCGCAGCGTGTTCGGGATCGTGCGTGCGCGCCATGCCTCCGGTTCCCTCCGTGCCACTTCGTCCGCAGGTGTCAGTTGTAGCGGATGCGCGGGTTTAGCCGTGCGTAGAGCAGGTCGGCCAGCAGATTCGCCCCCGCGTAGATGAGCGCGATCAGCATCGCGACGCCTTGTAGGAGCGGAACGTCGCGGTTCTCCACCGCTTCGAGCAGCAGCTTGCCGATGCCCGGGTAGCTGAACACGTTCTCGACGATAATCAGGCCACCGACCAGCCAGCCGACGTTCAAGGCAATCACCGTAATCGCCGGCAACAGGGCATTCCGCAGCGCGTGTTTGATGACGACCGTCCGCCAGCGCAGCCCCTTGAGCACGGCAGTACGGATGTAGTTGCTCTCCAACACCTGGACCATTCCCGCGCGTGTCTGGCGCGCCGTGTGCGCCAGCATCACGGCGACCAATGTCGCCGCCGGCAGGATCAGCACCGTCCACTGCTCCAGCAGACGCACGCCGGGCGTCAGGATGCTGGTCGTCGGGAGCCATTGCAGCCAGACACCGAAGAGCAGGATCAGCACCATGCCGCTGACAAACTCCGGCACCGACACGGCGGCCAACATGCCGGCCGAAAGCGCGCCGTCGAGCAGCCGGCCGCGGTACAGTGCGGCGACCACGCCAAGCGCCAGCGAGAGCGGCACGCCCACTAGCAAGGTCAGCAGCGCCAGCGTGACCGAGTTCCCCAGCCGCCCGGCGATTTTCAGACTCACGCTACAATCCTTGCCGGTCGTCTCCAGGCAGCGATAAGACTCGCCGAGATCGCCGCGCACGGCGCCGCCGACCCATTCCACGTAGCGCACCAGCCACGGCCGGTGGAGACCGAGCCGCTCTCGTGTACGGGCCAAGTCCTCCGCAGTTGCCTCTTGCCCCATGATGGCCGTAGCCACGTCGCCCGGCAATAGCTCGGTGACGACGAAGATCGTCACCGAGACCAGCCAGAGCGTGAGCGCCATGAACAGCACGCGCCGCAGCAGAAAGCGAGCCATCGCGTTTCCTCATCCAAGCTGAACGGCGCCGGGGAGAGCGGAGCCGCGCAAATTCTGTCCCTGAGTGTAGCCCTTGGCACGGTAGTCCAACAGGGGCAGTTCTTGCCCCGCGCTCGTTGACTGCGCTTGGCAGAATCGGTATGGTATTGCAGGCGCTGCGGTGTGCTAGGAGCATGCCCTGCTTGCGGGGCACCTGTCGTTCCGGCTCCGGGGAATTGCAACGCCGTGACCGCGATGAGTGATCCCTGAGTGTCGGCAGTGCGACTTTGCAGATAAAGAGGTGACGTAATGCTGTGGCTTTCGGTCCTCATCTTCCTCACGTGGTTCGTCTTCTGGCAAGCACCGGGGTTCGACACGGATGTGGATTGGCGCAAGCATCTCCTGCTCATCCCCTCCGCCTTTCTGTTCATCTACCACTTTTGGCTCAAGGGCAAAATCATCCCGAACCGGGATCAGCGCTTCTAAGCAGGGGCGCGATGCCTAAGTATCTCCTGCTCATCCCCTCCATCCTTCTGTCGGTGCTCATTTTCCTCTTATGGTTCGTCTTCTGGCAGGCCCCTGGTTTTCACACGGACGTGGATTGGCGCAAGCACCTCCTGCTCATCCCACCCATCTTTTTGTTTGCGTACCACTATTGGCGACTCAAAGGCCAAGTGCGCTCGTAGCGGCGGCGCTTCTAAGTGGTGACGCAACCACTGCGAGACTGAGCGGCCCACCAGCCCGGCGTCGGGGCCGACTCTATCCGACATTCTGAGATGGACGATTCCACTAGCTCTTGTGCTGGCCAGCCGCCCCACCGACGCGGCGCTGCGGAGCGACCGATCCGCATTGTCCGCGTGATTGCGCGCCTCAACGTAGGCGGGCCGGCGGTCTATACGATCTCCCTCGCCGCCGGCCTCGATCCGGCACACTTCCAACAGTGGCTGGTGACTGGGGTGGCGCCACCCTACGAAGGCGACATGCTGGCGGACGCGCAGGCACGCGGCGTCACTCCAATCGTCGTGCCGCACCTTGGACGCGCGATAGACCCGCGCGACGACCTCCGCGCCTTCATGGCGCTCGTGCGTTTGTTCCGGCAGCTACGCCCGGATATTGTCGAGACGCACACGGCCAAGGCCGGCGTGGTCGGCCGGCTCGCCGCCTGGGCCGCTGGTGTGCCCATCACGGTGCATACCTTCCACGGTCATGTCTTTCACAGCTACTTCAGCCCGGCTCGTAGCGCCCTCGTCCGGTGGATCGAACGGCTCCTCGCGCTGCGGACGACCCGCATCATCGCCCTGGGCCGGGCACAGCGGGCTGAGATTCTGGGCTATGGCGTGGGGCGTCCCGAGCAGATCGTGTCGGTGCCCATCGGCCTCGACCTGGAGCCGTATCGTGTCAGCGAGCGCCACCGCGGCAAGCTGCGAGCCGAGCTGGGTATTGGGCCGCATACCGAGCTAGTCGGGATCGTCGCCCGGCTGACGGCTATCAAGGCCCACGAGGTCTTTCTGCAAGCGGCGGCCACCGTGTACCGGCAGCATCCCGACGCGCAATTCGTCGTGGTCGGTGCGGGCGAGCGGCAGGCAGAGTTAGCGCAGTTGGCGGAGGAGTACGGCATCGCCCCGGCCGTGCATTGGCTCGGCTGGCGACGCGACCTCCCGGTGGTCTATGCCGATCTCGACGTTGTAGCCCTCACCTCCCGCAACGAGGGCCTGCCCACGACGCTGGTCGAGGCGATGGCCGCCGGGCGTCCGGTGGTGGCGACGCGAGTGGGTGGCGTGCCGACGCTGGTGACACATGGCGAGACCGGGCTGCTGGCCGCGAGCGGCGACGCCAACGCGCTTGCGGCCGGGATGCTCGCCCTGCTGAACAATCGGCAGTACGCCCACCGGCTTGGAGCAGCGGCGCGCGAGTCCGTCTATCCATTTTATGACCTTTCGGCATTTATCCCGCGCATGGCTGACTTCTACCGTCGCCTTGTGGCACAATGACGCCGCTCCGACGATCTACGGGAATTGCGCTGTGCAGACTTGGCGAGGTTCGAGCCGCATTGACGGTGCGCTTGGACGGGAGAACCTGACAAGAACGTGAGCGGCAACGGGCCGGACCTCTGGGCACTGTACCTAGCGGTCTTCTCCAGTGCGTTGGCCGTCGTGCTGCTTGCGACGCCGTGGGCCATGTCCGCGGCCCGCCGTCTCGGCGTGCTCGACGTGCCCAACGCTCGCAAAGTACATCTCCAGCCCACCCCGTTACTCGGCGGCGTGGCCATTTATGCGGCCATCTGGATCGCGCTCCTACTCATCTCTCGCCTGGAGCTGGCCCGGCAGTACGTCTTCCTGCCGGATACGACCGACGAGTTGGCACTCATTTTCCTGAGCACGGTTGTGCTCATCCTGGTCGGCATCTTCGATGACCGCATGACTGGCGGCATCCCGCCGTGGTCCAAGCTGCTCGGTCAAATCGTTGCTGCGGCTATCGTGCTGGCTGCCGGGGTCCGCTTCCAAGTCTTCGGCCTGCTCCCGCTCGACCTGGTCCTAACGCTTGTGTGGCTCGTCGGCATTAGCAACGCCGTGAACTTCCTGGACAACATAGACGGCCTCTCCGCCGGGGCAACGGCCATCGCGGCCGCGTTCTTTTTCATCTTGGCGTCGGCCAACGGACAGTATCTCGTCGCGATCATGGCCCTGGCGGTGGCGGGAGGCTGCCTCGGCTTCCTGCGTTACAACTTCAACCCCGCAGTGATCTTCATGGGCGATGCCGGGACGCTCTTCCTCGGCTTTCTCCTCGCCATCATCGGCGCCAAGCTCCACCTGGGACCGTCCGGCTGGTGGGGGTTGATCGCAGCCGTCCTCATCCTCATTCTGCCGATCTTCGACACGACGTTCGTCACCCTGAATCGCCTCCGCACTGGGCGCCGCGTCACCCAAGGCGGCAAGGACCACACCAGCCATCTGCTGGTGCGCCGCGGTTTACCCCACAGGCAGGCGGTCCTCGTGCTCTATACGGTGGCGCTGGCCGGGGGCGGCGCGGCCCTAGCCCTGAGCCGGATCAGCTAGGCCCACGCGACCACGCCCCATACGCGGACCAAAACCTTTCCCCGACTGCAATCGTCCCTAGGATAGTGGCTCATGCCGCCAAGCGGTGGGATTGGCCGCGTGCCGGTCGTGCCAGCGCCGCACCGCTGCCCAGTACGCAGCGAGCGCGACAAGCACTGTTGCGAATGTGGCACAGGGTATTGAAACCGGTCCGCGGCTGGTACATAATAGTGCTGGTGGGCCTGATGCAGTGCGTGACTGCTATCGGTGCTCAGGGGGGTACACCGTGGACGAAAGGACACACGCTGGGACTGTGCCGTGGCCGTGGATACGACGACTGTGGCTGATGAAAAGGCACCCGGAGGAGGTTCGCCAAGCATGGCTGCGGACCCCCAAGGCCCGCGGGCTTGCCGCGGCCCAAGAAGGGCGGTTGCCCGCGGCCATTCGCTTACTGGAGCAGGCGCGCCGGGAGAATACCTGGGCCGATCCTGACCTCGACGCCCACATCTCCGAGTTGCGGGCCATTCGCCGCTACCGGCGGCGCCTCCAAAATCGCCCGAACGACCCTGAGGCCATGGTAGAGTTGGGTAAAGCCCTGATGGCGCAGGAGTTGGCCGACGAAGCCTTGGCCTGCTTCCGCAAGGCCACCGCGCTGGCACCCACGTATGCCGAGGCCCACACCATGATCGGCCTGGAGTTGCAATATCGCGGTGACTTGGCCGGTGCTGAAGAGGCCTACCGGCAGTCGCTGCGCTACGATCCCGATCAGTTGGCCGTGCGGAAGTACCTGCACGGCATCCGGCAAGGCCACGACGGGCAGTTTGCCGACGACGTAGACGTGGCGCTCGCTGCCGGGGCCTAGCCGCCGCCCGTCATGCTTGCCGTCTCGTCCGTCATTCCCGCGTGCGCGGGAATCCCGTGTCCCCCCGTCGGGACGGGGGGACCATAGGGGGGCCGGTAGAGGACCTACTCCCGTCCCATTCCCTTTAGGGAGGGCGTAGGGGTAGGTGCATCGGAGGCGGCCATCAGCGAGGTCATCTCCCACGTTGCTCCGAAGGAGTAAACACCTCCTTCAGTTCGCGGAGCGGCTTCACGGCCAACGCGCGGAACGCTTGCCGCGCATGATCCCGCCTCCTTACGGCAGCGGCCGCCTCGCCCCAACGAGCGCGTACCGTGCCCGCTCGCAGCGCACCCGCCAGATCGGCCGCCGTCGAACCTGGGAACTCGGTCAAGCCACTCCCGATCTGAACAAGGTGGTGAGCATCGCTGCTCCCTAGTTCCGGGAGCTGCCAATGCTCGTCATTCAGCCGACGAATGCGCGGCGCCAGGCCACGCGCGGCGATGCTGGCATTGCAGGCCTCAATTCCTGCGATGGGGACGGCTTGCGCCAGCAGTCGCGTGAGCGTGCGCTGTCCCACGCTCGGCGTCCAGCGGCAGAGCGGGTGTGGAATGACCACGATCCCCCCATAGTCGTGGACGAGGGCGGTAGTGTAGGCCAGCGAGCGATGCCGCGGGAACGGCTTGGTCGGGAACGGCGGCTCGAAGAAGTAGGCCAAGAGGTGCCGTCCCCAAGAAGCACTAATCTCCGTGCCGAACACCACCTCCAAGCGGGCGCTCGGCCGAGCCGCGGTCCACTCCAGCGCTGCCAGCGCCCCGCGCACTTGATCGTGGTCGGCAATGGCGACCACGTCGAGCGCGGTGCGCTGCTCGGCATAATCCAGCACGGCCTCGACGGAGGCCATGCCGTCGCTGTGCGTGGTATGGATGTGGAGGTCGGCGAGACCCATGGCGTTTCCCCGGCATCGGGTGTATTGGCGCCGACGTTGCGCCTGCCATCCAGTATACGCACTGCATACCATCTACGTCACCGGGCCGCGCTCGGCCGGTGCTTCCTCGCCGGTAGGGGGCGAAGCGATTGCTACAATCGGCTCGCAGCACAGCATGGGTACGCCATCCGGCCTTCACCCAAGCGCAAGACCGTCGGGTAAACGGCACCTAGCAATGCCTCCGAGAAAACGGTAACGGCGCGGGAGGTGTAGCACGAGTGTCCTCTGTCCAGGGTAGTGGGAGTACGAGCCGTGCCGCGCGGACGTAGCCATTGGTCACTGCTGGGCCGTCTGCGCGATGCCTTGGCCACCACGTGTCCGCCAGCGCACGCGCTGATTGTCGCCCAGCCGGCCACCTACTTCGCCGGCGGCATGCTCCCGGATGCGCTCCGCCTCTTTGCCGGGATGGATAAGGACAGCACTCACTTCTACGACGATCAATGTCCGGCGACGTGGGATCAGGCGATAGACACCCTCTGCGCCCGCTACCCGGCCGTGGCCAATCCGGACCGGCTCGACGCTGCCGGCATTGCCTGGCTGCTCGGAGTCATCGCGCACATTACGGCCGACCTCGCCTACTGGGAGCACATCATCTCGCTGCTCCCGCCTGGGCCACCGTGGGACGAGCACCACTACGGCGCGTGGCTGCTTGTGGATCGGCTCCCGGTCCCGGCCGCCGACCGGCGCTTGCAGTGGCGCGACGTGGCCATCGGCGCCCTACCGCCCTTCGGCAACGTAGACGCGCTGCGGCGCCTCTGGGACCAGATGGTGGAGCACGTCTTGCCGTCGGATGATCCCTGGGTAGTGGAAAGTGGCTACCGTTGGTCCGCGTATAGTCCCAGTCTGCGCCGCAACGAAGCGTGCCCTCCACCCTCGCCCGACGCGCTGGTGCGGCAGCACCGCAAGGAGTGGGCAGCGCATGTGTCCCTCGTATATGACTTGCTGGTCCCGGAGCGCTGCGACGCCTTCGTCGCCGGCGCTATAGCACGCGGCACGCGACAAATCGAGCGCTACCTGCGCGGCGACTTTGTGCCGGACGAGTAGCGGCACCAGACATTGCGCCGCGTCCCCTAACGGTCGGGAATCCACGGCGCCGATAGGCCGGAGGGCGGTCCGGGCGGCGGCAGTTCCTCGGCGGCGACGAACGCAACGGACACGACGCGCGCGGACGACTGCACGGCCTCGCGGATGGCCGCGGCGGTCCGCGACACGTCCACCGGGCGCCGGCGTCCGTCGGCTGCCCGCGGACCGAGCGCGCGCTGCCTGGCCTCAACCGCAATGGCCGTCACATAGGTATCGAGCCGGTCCGGATCGAGATACGGTTCGGGACCGTCCGCACCCGGCCGAAAACGCAGCATTTCCGCTAGGTCCGCGGGTGCGAGGGACCAGCTATGCGTACCGTAGCGCACCTCCACCGGCCGGGCGATGAATTGCTCGGCTTGCTGACGCAACGGCTCCAGCAGCGCCGCGATCTCTTCAGGGCGAGCCGTGCGTACCTGCACCGCCGCTACCCGCTCTTTTTCGTCCTGCCGCTCGAACGCCGCCGCCAGAGCGTCATACGTCGCCGGGCCATCCGGCATGAGACCGGTGCTCCCGCCACTGGCCTCAATGCGGCCGTCGCGCAGTGCAAAGCGGGCCAGCTCGACCGCCAGCGCCACCGGGGCCGCCACTTCCGCACCGATGAACGCCTCCACCTGCGCCCGGTCCAAGGCTACTTCCAAGGTGGGCAATGTTGCTGATACGACGGGCGCCGCTGCGGACTCGGCCGGCTCGGGGCTTGCCAAATCCAGCAGCGCCTGTCCCTCCAATACCCATTCCCGGCTCGCGTAGCGCAGCACGAGCGGCTGCGTGAGACGCTGGCCGGCCTGCCGCAGGACCAGCTCCAGGGCTGCATCCGATAGGGTCGGCTGAATAGTTACGAGCGGCAGTGTGAGCAGGCGCTGCTCGGTGAAGGCTTGCTCCATGATGAGGCGCACCGCCGCCGGCTCGTCGAGTGCCGCGCCGGCCCGGCCCGGCTGTAGCGCAATCGTGCCGTCGGTCAGTTCCAGCGAGGGAAGGCCCGGCGGCTCGTTTGCTTCGGCAGCAACGCCCGCGACGAAAGCGCGCACCGTGTCTTCACGCAGTCGTGCCACCGGGATAGCCTGCTCGGCGGCCAACGCTTCGGCATCCAGCATAGAGAAGAGCATGTCCGGTTCGAGGGGCCAGGTCTTGTCACCGGCCTGGAGCACCAGCGGGGCTTGGAGCAGTCGGCCCACCGCAGCGCGTGGCAGCGCGAGGTCGGCTTCGGTGACGCGAACGGGCAGCTCCTCGAGCACCAGGTCGAGCGTCGTGGGCAACTGCCCGGCCAAGCTCCGCTCTAGGCGTGAAAGCGTCTCCTCGACGTTGAGCCGCCGACCCGGCCGGGAGCGATCAATCAAGCTGACGAACCCCGCGTCGGAATTGGCTATCTGGAGCGTCGCGCTGATCGGCTCCCGACCAAGCTGCCCGGCGAGCTTCCGCAGCACTTCCCTTGCCTGCTCGCTATCGAGCGTCAGCGAGCCAGGCACGGCGTAGCCGCGGGTGAGCAGCCCGAGCTGTCCCATCAGCCAGCTCCCCAGGGGCAGATCGCGGCCTACCCACCAGGCAACGTCCACCAGTCGCGCAATCTCCTCCTCTGCCGCGTGCAGTCCCAGCGCCATCAACGTGATCGGAGGTATCTCGTCCGGCACACCGACACGTAGCGGTTGCTGCCGGACGTTATGGACGTAGGTGCGTAGCGCCTTCTCGGCCTCGGCACGGGTAGCGCGTCCGACCGGCAGCCCCAAGACGGTCACGCCGGGGTAGATACGGTTCTGATGTATCCGTTGATAGGCGTACACGAGACCGGCACCCAGCCCGAGGAGAAAAACCACCGCCAGGATCACTGCGGACAAGCACGACCACAGTGCAGACGACCGCTGCTCCGGGGGGAGGAGTTGCTGCCGATCATAGACGGACATGCCCTCACTATAACGCTCGGATAGCGTTCGGCCGGCCGCTTCTCGCGTCAGGAGTCCGCCAGCCGCCGGATGATGCCCGCACTGCCGTCAACGAAGACGCGCTCGCCGTTGCGGAAAGCATTGGTCACGCCGGGAACGGCCACGACGCAGGGCAGACCGTATTCGCGGGCGACGATGGCAGCGTGCGACATCGTCGCGCCGGTTTCGGTCACGACCGCCGCGGCCGTGCGAAAGAGCGGTGTCCATGCCGGACCGGTCGCCGGGGCGATGAGCACCTCCCCGGGCCGGAGCTGTCCGAAACCCGCCGGATCGAGCATGACCCGGGCAGCTCCCTCGGCGCGTCCTGGGCTGGCGCCTACGCCACGCAGGTCGGCGCCGGCCGGTGTTGCGGCGGTTTGCCACGCGCGCCAGCGCCGCCGGACCGCTGCCCAGATCGGCCGCCGCGCGTCCACCGTCGCCGCCACGTCCAAGTCACCGCGTACTGCCGCTGCGATCTCCGCCAACCGCAGCAAGAAAATCTCGTCGTCGGTCTTCAGCCGGCCGGCTTGCTGCCAGCGCCGGCCCAGCTCGACCAGACTGCGCCGCGCCACACCGACCAGGGTAAAGAGGTAGTAGTGGCTATCCTCACGCAGGCGGAGCGCGGTGCGGAGCGCCGGCAGCGACCGTCGGAGGAGGCCGCGGAACGGTGCCGGCACCGTTGCGACAGCCCGATCAATCGCGTCCTGAGCACGCTGTCGCAGCGTATAGACCTCGGTGGGCGACGCCGGGCCGACAGCGAGCGCCCCGATCAATGCGACGACCCGTTCCGGCTGTGCCTCCCAAGGCGGCAGCCGCGCACTCAAGCCGCGGTCCTCCCGTAGACCCCAGCGCCGCAGAAACGACGCCAGCCGGTCACCAAACGCCCGGACTCCCGGCTCCGGGTGCGTAGCGACGGTATCGAGTAGCGCCGCCGGTCCGGTCGTAGCCCAGAGTTGCCGGAGGCCGGGCGTCTCCTGCACGTCGGCGGCGAGGTCCGCAAGCTCCGCATTGATCCGGTTGGTGACGGTGGGCAGACCCGCCAAGAGGTCGGTCCCGATGCGCTGCAAGTCGGGGCGCCGGCTCGCCCACCTGCTCCACACGAGCGCCGGCGTAGCTCGGAGCAACGCCCCGCTGACCGCGAACCAACGCGGCCCGGCGGCGCGGTGCAGCGCGGCGACGACGGCTTGGACGTGGGCAATGAGGGCAGCGTCGTCCAGCGCAGCCGGCTCCACGCGCCCGAACCGCTCGATCTCGCCTTGCAACCGCGGCAGTTCCCGGCCATACCAGTCGTTGGGATGGTGCGCGAGGCCCCGCAGCAGCACCGCCAATCGCAGTGGCACCTGCCAGAGGATGCGCCGCACGTCCGGCGCCAGCGGCACCTGCTCGTAGCGGATAAGCGGCAGCGGCAGGCGCAGGAGTTCGGGCACCGGATTGGCCGCGGCCACTATGACACCGCCGATGTCCATATCCAGCGGTGCAATCCCCTCGGGAAACAGCTCGAAGAGCAGGGCGGCCACGCGCTCCGGTGGTCGCGGCACGGGCGGCAGCGCGGCCTCCGGTTCGAGGGTAGTAATCGGTCGCGCTTGCAAGAGCCAGACCTGGCCGGCTGTGTCTACGGCCCATTCGAGGTCTTGCGGCTGACCGAAATGTGCCTCCGCGCGCCGCGCGAGCGCGTGGAGCACCCGGACCTGCTCGGAGTCCAGCAGCGGCCCACTGCCCGGATCGGCCGGCAGCTCCTCGCGCACGTGGCCGGAGAAGTGATCCACGACGTAGCGGTTGGGCGTGCGACTGCCCTGGACCAATGCCTCGCCCCGCCCCGGCACTGCCTCAACGATCATGCGGCCACGGTCGCTGGTCACCGGGTCGGCCGTGAAGAGCACGCCGGCGATGACCGGCTCCACCATGCACTGCACGACGACCGCCATCGCAACCCCGTCCGCCACGCTGCCTTGTTGCTGCCGATAGGCGATGGCGCGGCCGGTCCAGAGTGAGCGCCAGCACTGCCGTACCGCCGCGACCACCGCCGCCGCGCCCATAACCCCGAGCAGCGTTTCTTGCTGGCCCGCAAAGCTGGCGCCGGGCAAGTCCTCGGCCGTAGCCGACGAGCGCACCGCCACGGCCGGGGGCGAGGGGCTACCGTCTGCGAGGTCCTCGTAGGCGGCCGCGATGGCCGCAGCGACTGCGGAATCGAGGTCCGCCCGGTCGAAGGCGGCCGCGATGGTCGCCTCGGCGGCAGCCAGCGCCGCCGGGTCCGCCACGTCGAGCGCGGTCGTGGCGCTCGTGATCGTCTCGTCCAGGCCGGCGGTGCCGGCGACGAAAGCGTCATAGACCGCAGTGGTCACGACAAAGCCGCCAGGGACCGGCAGCCCCGCGTCGAGCAGCTCGCCGAGGTTGGCCGCCTTGCCGCCGGCGGTAGCGAGATCGGCAGCGCCAAGCGCGGTCAGCGGCACAATCCGACGCGGCACGGCGGCACACACGACCCACCATCCTCCTACGGCCAGGCCAGTGGCAGCATCCCCCACGCTGCCCAAGGGATTGTAGCGGCGGGGAGGGAACGTACCGTCCCCCTGCGGACCGGCTCCGCCATCGCGCCCCTTCCCTGCCAGGGAAGGGGCCGGGGGTGAGGTCCGACTCGCCGTCCAGCGAAAAACCTACCCTTGTGAGGGGAGCCGAGACGAGTGCCGATGCAGCCGCTAGAATCCATGTGGTGCGGAGCGAGCAATCGCCATGATCGTAGTCCTGTACGGCACGGACGAGTTCTCCATTGACGAGGCGGCGCAGCGTCTCGCCGCCGAGTCAATGCCGCCGGACATGGCCGATCTCAACACGACCCGCCTGACAGCCGACGCCTCCGTGGCAGAAGTGCGGGCCGCAGCAGCGACGGCACCGTTCTTGGCGCCGCACCGGGTCGCGCGAGTGGACGGCCTGCTCTCACGGCTCACCCAGCCGGCGCGGCGCGCGAGCGGTGCATCAGCCGGCCGGCCGCGCCAGAGTAAGAACAAGACCACAAAGCGCGCCGTGGATGCGCTCGCCGCCTTCCTGTCCGCGGTGCCGGCGGATAACCGGCTGATCTTCACCGAACCCATCGCCGCCGACCGATCCAACCGCCGCCGCTCTGCTCCCGCCTTTCTGCGCGGGCCGTTGGGCAAGGCGCTGAAGGAGCACGCGACGGTCAAGGAGCTACCGCTCCCGCAGGGGCCAGGCTTAGTGCGGTGGCTGCGAGAGCGCGCCCGGCGGCTCGGCGGCAGCATCATGCCGGACGCTGCCGACTTGCTCGCGCAGGTGAGCGACGGCGACCCGCGGGGTTTGGACCAAGAAGTACGCAAGCTCCTCACCTATGCCGGCCCCGGCCGTGCCGTCAATGCCGAGGACGTGCGCCTGCTGGTCCACGCGGCAGCGCAGACGGACGTGTTTGCCTTTGTGGATGCCCTCGCAACGGGTCAGCAACGGCGGGCGCTCACGCAGCTCGCGCAGTTCTATGCCCAGGGCGCACAGCCGCACTACCTCGTGGGGATGATCGCGCGACAGGTGCGTCTGCTCAACCAGGCGAAGGCGCTCGCGCAAGCCGGAACGCCGGCACCGGCACTCCCGGCGGCGCTGGGTATGCATCCGTTCGTCGCCCGCAAGGCCGCCGGACAGGCGCGGCGCTTCAGCGCGGCGGCCCTGGTAGCGATGCACCGCGCGGTCCTCGATGCGGACCTCAGCATCAAGACCGGTCAGGCCGACCCACAGCTTGCGCTGGAGCTTCTGACCGTGCAGCTCGCCTCCGCGGCGGTGATGGGACAGCCGTGCCAGAGCGGCCGGCGGCTAACTCGCCGTCTCCGCCGCAAGCCTGTTGAAGCGGAGCATCAGGCGGGACTTGCGGCGAGCGGCCGCATTGCGATGAATAGCGCCCTTGCGGGCGGTGCGGTCGAGAACGCTGATCGCCATTTGTAGCTCGGAGCGAGCTTCCTCCAGGTCTACGTCCGGCGATTCCATCGCCGTCAGCGCCCGCTTCACAAACGTCCTGGCCCGCGAGCGGTTCGAACGGTTGCGGAGACGACGCTCCTCTTGTTTGCGAATGCGCTTGAGATCAACACGCTTCTTGGGCACGATAGCTCCTTCTAGTCCAATACAACAGCAACTATAGCAAGCTACCCCGCAGGTGAGCAACAGCCGGCCGGTCGCCCCGGCGAGGCCGCCGCCGCTGCGCGGACGCGCCATGCATCACCCGGTATACTGGTACGCGGTCGTCCCACTCATTGCGTGCAACATTGTCAAGAGGATGACCCAAGCCAGGATACGCCGCCAGGATGCCGCGGAGTCGACGGGGCCGGTGGCCCTGCTCGACCCTGCTGACGTGAGCTTCGCGCACCCCAGCGAAGCCGAGTTCGCCCGTATTCTCGACTTCTACCGCATTACCTGGCAGTACGAGCCGCACACCTTCACGCTGCGCTGGCACCCGGACGGCTCACCGGCCGAGCGTTTCACGCCCGACTTTTACCTGCCCGAGTTGGACCTCTACGTGGAGTTGACCACGCTCAAGCAAAGTCTGGTGACGCGGAAAAACCGCAAGATGCGCCGGCTCAAGGAGCTATATCCCGACATCAAGATCAAGCTGCTGTATGGCCGCGACTACCGCAGCTTGCTGTTCAAGTATGGTCTGACGCCGCGGAAAACGGCGGCGGCCGATGCACCGCCGCCTGACGGAGATCCAACCAATGCCGACTAGCCGCCGCGCACTGGGAACGCTGCTATGACCGATGTCGCCGCCGTCGCTCGTGAGATTGTGCTGCCACCGCCGTTATCTGAGGGTCCCGTTGCCGGGAGCGTGGTAGCCGGCGAGCAGCCATCCGTACCGGAGGTACCGGGGGAGATGCTGTTCAGCGCCGAGGCTATCCAACGGCGCGTCCGCGCCCTCGGCGCGACAATTGACGCCGACTACGCCGACGAACGCCCGATACTCGTCGGCATTCTGCGCGGGTCGGTCGCGTTTCTGGCCGATTTGATCCGCGCTATCACCATCCCCATCGAGGTGGACTGGCTGGCCATCAGCAGCTATACGGGCCACAGTTCATCGGGAGTGGTTCGGCTCTTGAAAGACCTCGACAGCAACATCCGGGGCCGGCACGTCCTCCTGATCGAGGACATTGTGGACACCGGACTGACCATCAACTACGTGATGCGCCTCTTGCAGGAGCGGCAGCCGGCCTCGCTCAAGCTCTGTACGCTCTTGAATAAGCCCGCCCGCCGGATCGCGGATCGGCCGATTGATTACGTGGGTTTCGACGTGCCCGATGCGTTCGTCGTGGGCTACGGCCTCGACTACGAGCAACGCTACCGCAACCTCCCCTACATTGCCGTCCTCGACCCGGCACTCCTACCGTGAGCTCCCCTCTGGCCCCCGCTGCGGAGCCGGGAGACGATGTGTTCCCTCCCCTGTCGCAACGGGGGAGGGTGGGGGCCGTGAGACTCCCTAGCCGCTTGCCCGCAAGCCATCGAAGTAGGCCGCGATGGCCGCGTCGTACTCGGCCACGTGTCGGAAGGCCAGCGTCGCCAAGCGCAAACGCAGCGCCTCGCCGACGCTACCCCGCTCACGCAGCGCCGTCAGCACCTCCGCGTAGTCCTCGGGCCGACACAGCGGCACGACGTGCCGGTAGTTCTTGGCGGCGGCCCGCAGCAAGGTCACGCCGCCAATATCAATGTTCTCGAGGATGTCGGCGTGGGTGGCATCCGGCGAAGCAACCGTCGCGGCAAATGGATAGAGGTTATTCGCCACGAGGTCCAGCGGCGCCAGGCCGTGCTGCCGTAGCTCGGCTAGGTCCGAGGCCATGTCGCGCCGGGCCAGGATACCGCCATGCACTGCCGGATGGAGCGTCTTGACCCGCCCCTCCAGAATCTCCGGAAATCCGGTCAGCGCTTCGAGGCTCTGCACCGGCACACCGGCCGCTGCGAGCGCCGCCCCGGTACCACCGGTCGAGTAGACCTCCCACCCCAGCTCAGCGAGACCGTGTGCCAGGTCCACGACACCCGTCCTATCGGCCACACTCAACAATGCCTTCACTACCGATGCTCCTTTGCCGGGCAGGTGAAGCACTCAATGCCCTGCTCATGGGTGTCGGTGGTCACGTCACCAGCGCCACTCATCGAATTGCGACCTCCTGGACCTCCCCTGGTGCCAGCCCGTCTATAGCGGCACGGATGTCGGTGATCCGGCGTTGAAGACGTGGCCACGAGGTTGACAGCAGTACGAGGACGGCCAATCGCATGATGGCCAGGTTCTGCTGGTAGGGCAGGTTCTGGTCGGTGGTGATGAGCAGTTGGTAGCCCTCCACCTCCGCTCTGTCGAGCAACTCGCCGTTGTGCAAGTCGGACCAACCTCGTTCGAAAGCAGTCTCCACCGCATGTCCGACAAGATGCTGTCTGAGCGGCACCGGCGTACCTTGATCGAACAGTATTTTCATGGCAGGGCCGGGTACGCCAAGGCCTGCACTTCATGCTCAAGGACCGCTTCCACCGCCGATCCCTCCACGCCGGGAAACCACTCCAGGAACTGTGCTATTGAGGCGCCGTCCTTGAGGTTCTCGAAGAGGGTGGCTACGGGTACCCTAGTGCCACGAAACACCCACGCTCCACCGAGCTTGTCCGGATGGCGTTCGACGGCCGGGCACGTCTGCCAATCAGTCATGCGGTCACCTCGATTCCACGAAGTGCGTGACACTCGTACAACTCGTCGCAGTGATATGCTTCATAGGCACAGGCTCATCGTGGTGGTGCTTCACACCATACACACTATAAGCCTCCTTCCGGGATCATGCCATGCGCTGTCGGTTAAGGCTGAAAGGCGATGACCGGTTCGAAGACGATACTGTATCCAGCTCCCCTTAGGCCCACCCCCTATCGTCATTGCGGTTGCCGCCGTAATCCAAGCGCCTACTCCCCGGCCTCCGCCTGCCCGCTCGCAGTAGTCAACGCCTCGCTCACCTCCCACAGGCGCCGCGCTACCTCCGTATCGTAGGAGAGAGGCGACGACTGGACCGGCTTGCGCTTCTCGAAATACCGCCCGCTCAACTCAGCCACCTCTGGAGCACTGGCGAGATAGAGCACCGTGTCGGCGCCCTGCGTAGACCCCAAGATGAACGGGCGAGCCAATGTAAGTCCCACCCGCAGCCACAGCGGTGTATCGCGGAAGATACCCGTGGCGACGACGCCGGGATGCAGACAGTTGGCCGTGACACCCGTTCCCTGGAGCCGGCGTGCCAACTCATAGGTGAAGAGCACGTTCGCCAGCTTCGACTGACTGTAGGCACCAAAGCCGAAAGCAGGGTAGCTTTGCTCACCCTGCAAGTCGGCGAAGTTGATCGTGGCATCCTTGTGTGCCGCCGAGCTGACGGTGACCACCCGCGCCGGGGCGCTCGCCTTGAGCCGATCCAACAGGAGGTTGGTGAGCAAGAACGGTGCCAGGTGGTTCACCGCGAACGTCAGCTCCACCCCGTCCTCGCTCACCGCGCGCTTCCGCCGGGCCAAGGCCGCGTTGTTGACCAGCACGTCGAGCCGGTCGTACTGCTGCCGACACGCCGCAGCCACCCGCCGGACCTGCCGCTGGGAGCTGAGGTCAGCCACAAGCAGAGTCACGGAGTCGTTCCCGCTCCGCTGTTTGACCTCCGCCAGCGCGGCGGCGCCGCGTTCCTGGTTGCGGCACACCAGCACGACCGTCGCGCCCAGCTGCGCGAGGCCCAGCGCCGTCTCCTTACCGATACCGGAGTTCGCGCCTGTGACCACACAGACTTTGCCCTGCATGTCGGCTGTCATCGAGTATCTGAACTCCAGTCTAACGACCTGCGTAGGATCAATCAGAGACCGGCTCGTAGCACCAGCAGCACAATGACCAGCCAGACCAGCGCCGCCAGCAGAATCAGCCCGCGGCTGGGCGCTTGTAGCCACTCCCAGAATCGTCTAGTCCAGGGAAGACGAATCCGCATGGGCGGAAAGTGGTCCGGGTATCGGGCCTCAAGCTGCCGCGAATCATCAATCCGTTCCAGCCGCGGCTCACCCTCGCCGGAGCAATCCAGCACGTAGTAGGCCGTGGTCGGTGCGGTAGAGAGCGGCCGCCCGCCAGCGACCATGGCGGCCCCGGCCTCCCAGTGGATCAGCGCCAAGCCGGTATCGCACCGCGACCGCGCCACCAGCGCAATACTGCAAGCGCCAAAGCACGTGTCGAGATAGGAGCGCTCGGCCGCCGCAAAAGTGCCGCTATAGCTGGGCTGGCGGTCTTGGGTGTCCTGCCGGTCGCCGCCCACACTATCCGCCACGGTTCAACCTTGCCGCCGGCGCTGCCCAGTCGCCCTCACCGGCGGGCTGAGCGCCGCCGCCGTCCTCCGGCTGAGTATAGCCCTCGTGCCGCCCATGACCGATACCCCTGAGCAGCCCAGCGCGGCCCGCCGGTTTGCTTTGGAGGCGGGCGGCAGGCGATCATTACGGATGATGAAACAGAATAGCGTCGAGGTCCCCGTCATCAGCTCGCCGGTCTACGTGCTGCCGGTCGTGCAGTTGAAGGATGCCGGGGGCGGCCAGACGCGCGCGCACCTGCTCGCCGAGCTATGGTCGCAGTACGACGCCACCGGACGCCTGCACCCCATCGCCTCCCGGACCGGCCTCGCCCGTCCCCATACGCCCGATGCCGAAGCACGCCTGCGAGCGTGGTTGGCCCGCTACCCGTCCGCACGGGTCCGCCGCCGCGCCCTCCCCGCTGCCAGTTCGGCAGCACCCCCAGCACCAAGCACCCCATCTTCGACCTAGCCTTCACCAGCATCCGCTCCGCTTGGACTGGCCGCGTGAGCGCGTATTGGCAATATCCCAGGCCCGATTGCGTTTGGGATGGCGCTGTGCTACAACCGCCTTACCGGAACGCGCCGACTGCCGTGCCGCACGTGCCCGGCTCTAGGCCGCACGGCCGCGCGGTTCTGCTGAGAGGAGAGAGCAGATGTCCGATACCGACAGTGCCACCATCTATGAGGAGCTTGGAGTCACACCGGTCATTAATGCCCGGGGCAACCAGACCGTCCTCGGCGGCTCCATGTTTGCGCCCCAGGTGCAGGCGGCCATGGACGCCGCCAACCGCTATTTCGTGGACATGGGCGCCCTACAGGAGCGCGGCGGCGAGCTTATCGCCGACCTCGTAGGCTGTGAGGCCGCCCTGGTCACGCCCGGCTGCGCCGCGGCCTTGGCGCTCGGGACGGCGGCCTGTATCGCCGGGGACGACGAGGAGAAGATGGCCCGCCTGCCCGATACGGCCGGGATGAAGCGGAACGTGCTCATCCAAACCAGTCAGCGTTATCACTACGAGCGCGCCACTACCATCGTCGGCGCTCGTCTCGCCGAGGTCGGCGATGCACACGGCACCTCGGCCGCGCAGCTCGCCGCCGCCATTGATGACGAGACGGCCGTCGTGCTCGTCCCGGCCCACCTCGACGGGCAAGACGGGGCGCTGCCGCTGACCGAGGTACTCACCATTGCCCACGAGCACGATGTCCCGGTCCTGGTGGATGCCGCATCGCAGATCTACCCCGTCGAGCGGCTGCGAAGCTGGACGGCCATGGGCGCCGATCTCGTCGGGTTTGGCGCGAAGTATTTCGGTGGCGGGAATTCCGCCGGGCTGCTCTGTGGCCGCAAAGACCTAGTGGCCTCCGCCGCGATCCAGAGCTTCATCGGTTTCGAGCTAGGCCCAGCCCGTGGTCGTGTCTTCGGACGCCCCCTGAAGCTCGATCGCCAAGAGATCATGGGCACCGTGGTCGCCGTGCGCGAGTGGGTGACGATGGACCACGAAGTACGCATCCAGCAGGTGCAGCAGCGCATTGATGCCCTCGTCAGCGACCTCGATACGGTGGCAGCGGCGCAGACCAGCGTCCAGATCGGGGTACGCTTTGGCGCGCCAGCGCTGTCTATCCGCATTGATCCCGCTTCCGGCCACACTGGCGACAGCGTGCGCGCGGCATTGCAGGCCGGCAATCCGAGCATCGTAGTAGGCGGCAGCGATGACGAGCTTGACCTCAATCTCGGTACCATCGCCGACGGGGACGTGGCAGTGATCGCCGCGCGTCTGCGCGAGATTCTGTCCGCCTAAGCACGCGGGCTTGGTCCCCACCCCGGCCCTCCCCCGTCGCGACAGAGGAGGGAACACGTCGTCCCCCCGCCACCGCCACCGTCCCCCCGTCGCAACGGGGGGACCATAGGGGGGCCGGAGGTCGCGGCTAGGCGGCAGTAGCCCCCTGACCAGCGGCCGCCAGGGACTCGGTACGGCGCTCGCCGTTGCTGCTCGCTGCGGGTGCAGCGGTCTCCCCCGTGTCGTGTGGCGCCCCGTTGGCGCCACCACGACCGATGCCGTGATAGATGAAGCCCAGCGCGCGCATCGTATCGGGATCGTAGATGTTGCGCCCGTCAATGATGATGGGATGCTTCATCACCGCGTGTAGCCGCGGCAGATCGAGGTGCTTGAATTCGTTCCAGTCGGTCACCACGATGGTCGCATCGGCGGTCGCAGCCGCGGCGTAGGGGTCATCCTGATAGTCGAGATACGGCAGCAGGCGGCGGGCACTCGGCATAGCGACCGGATCGTAGGCCCGCACGATAGCACCCTCGGCCTCCAGCAGCTGCGCCAGCGCCACGGCCGGCGCGTCGCGCAAATCGTCCGTATTGGGCTTGAACGAGAGGCCCAGTAGCGCCAGTGTGCGATTTTCCAGCGTGCCAAAGAGGTCAATCAGCTTCTGGATCACTCGGAGCCGCTGGTCCTGATTAATCTCGATGACCGTGCGGAGCAGCTGCGGGTGGCAGCCGTGGACCGCCGCGACGTGTGCCAATGCGCTGACGTCCTTGGGGAAGCAGCTCCCGCCCCAGCCGAGGCCGGCGTCCAAGAAGGCCCGCCCAATCCGCTTGTCCAGCCCCATGCCGTCGGCCACCACGCGGACATCCGCCCCGGTTCGCTCGCAGACCAGGGCGACCTCGTTGATAAAGCTGATCTTCGTGGCCAGGAATGCATTCGAGGCGTACTTAATCATCTCGGCGCTACGCAGGTCGGTGATGAGGACGGGGCAGCCCAGTGGCCGGTAGAGGACGGCCGCGCGCTCCGCCGCCGCGCGGCGATCCGCACCGAGCACCACCCGGTCGGGATTCAGGAAGTCGGCGACGGCCGAGCCTTCGCGCAGGAACTCCGGGTTGGCCACCACGTCGAAGGACACCTTGTCCGCCAGCTCACGGGCCAGAATATGGTCCACCCGATCACCGGTTCCAATCGGCACGGTGCTCTTGGTGATGATGGTGGCCGGATGCCGCAGGACCTTGCCGATGCTGGCGGCTGCCTGCCGCACGTAACGGAGGTCCGCTTCACCCGTCGGGCCGGCCGGGGTGTTGACGGCGATAAAGATAAACTCGCTGTCGCGCAGCGCGTCGGCGTAGGACGTGGTAAACGAGAGCCGACCGGCGCCGGCGTTGCGTCGGACCAGCTCCTCAAGACTCGGCTCGTAGAGCGGCAGCACACCGCGGTTCAAGTCGGCGATCTTCGCTGTGTCCACGTCGAGGCACACCACTTGGTTGCCTAGCTCGGCAAAACACGTGCCGGTCACCAAGCCAACGTAGCCGGCGCCAATAACCGCAATGCGGTTCATGCTCGGATCACCTCACTGGAGAATAATGCTGCGGATGGTTGCTCACTCGGAGAGCGGCCGGAACCGCCGCTCTCCATCAGCGTACCAGGCGAGCGGATCATCTATATGGTCCCGGGGACGGTTGGGGCCAGGACCGGGGATGGCTCCAACGGACTACGACGACAGCGGCCCTGGTGACTAGGGCGTAGTCGCATTCAACTCCGGCCACGGCAAGGGGAGGGGCAAGTCCCGTACCCCGGCGTTGAGACGGTGCCGGGAGAGTAACGCTGCCCAGCGGCGCGCTGATTCGACCGATGGCAGCCCCGTGACTTCCCGCTGGCCGTCTACGTAGACGGCATAGAGGTCCTGGCCGCCCGGCCCTACATAGGAAGCAAAGGACCAGCCCGGTGGGAGATCATCTACTGCCGGCGGGAAGCGGTCTTCCACTGTCATCATCGTCACCGCCCCTCAGTGCGACGGCTATGGCCCGAGTCGTCATCGCTATGTCCCCCTGAACGATTCACCGCCGCCCAAGTTGCAGCGGCCGGCACGGGGCAATAGCCGCGTCGGCAGTGGGCTGGTAGACTGGAGCGATCTGCCCGCAGCAGTGCGTAGATGTGCCTCAGCCGATCCGGGTGACACCCTCCGAAAGCACGACCCCGGACCCGGCGACCACTCTTCCTTTGGGGCCTATCCCGACAGCGGTGCTTTCCAGGTCGGCATGGTGACAAGCTCCCGCGTGCTCCTTCGTGGTGTCGCCGTGGCCTACGTGTACGTGGGAGACGGGGTGCCCATCATGGTGCTCCATGGCTGGGGCAGCCAGGCTGCCGCCGTGCGGCCAATCGTTGACTGTCTGGGAGGTCGTTGGCGCGTCTGCGCTCCCGACCTGCCGGGGTTCGGTGCCAGCATGGTCCCACCGGAGGCCTGGAGCGTCCGCGACTACGCCGCGGTCGTCCGGGCGCTGATGGAGCACTTGGATATGGCTTCAGCACACCTCATCGGTCATTCTTTCGGGGGCCGCATTGCGATTGTGCTGGCCGCGGAATCTCCGAAGCTGGTTCGGCGGTTGATCCTGGTGAATAGCGCTGGCGTGAGGCACCCCCACGGCTGGAAAGAGCGGCTGCAGGCCGCTGCCCTCCAGGGCGGCCAGCGGGCGCTCGCGGCCACCGCCGGTGCCTGGCGGACCCGGCTGCGTGCCTGGGCTGCGGAGCGCTTCGGATCGGACGACTACCGCGCCGCCGGGCGGTTGCGGCCCACGTTTCTCCGGGTGGTGAATGAAGACTTGCGCGCGCTGCTACCGGCTATCCAGGCGCCCACGCTCCTCATCTGGGGAGCCGAGGATCGAGAGACGCCACTGGCGCAGGGGCAGTTGCTGGCGCAAGCCATCCCGGACGCCAGGCTGGAGGTATTCCCCGGTGCAGGACACTTTTCGTATCTCGACCAGCCGACCGAGTTCTGCGCTTTGGTGCGATCTTTTCTGAGCTAATAGCGACGTATGAGCAGCATGAGCGTGCCCATGAATCTTTGGCTCATCGCCGGCGCGGCGTCCGCGGTGTGGCTGGCGGCCGGCTGGCGGTGGCTCGGACGCTTGCTCCACATCCTCCAAGGTGGAGGCTACTACCAGCGCGACTTTTTCCGCTGGCTACGCCAAGCCGGCCGACTCCACCAAATCATCTTTACCGCAGCACTGCTCCTGCCCCTGCTCACCGCCGGTCTCCAGGCAGGGCCGTGGCCGGCGTGGCTCCCACTCCTGGGGGGGGCCGCCTGGGGACTCGTGGGCCTACTCTGGCTGCTGCGGTTCCGCACCCCCCCGGCCAAGCTCCCGCTCCGTTGGACACCGAAGGCGCTGGCGCTGGCGACGCTGGTCTGCCTCCAGGCCCTGCTGCTGGCGGGGGCGCTCGCGGTCGTCGGCTTCCAAGTGGGCGGCGCGAGTGTCGGGGCAGTAGGCCTGAGCCTGGGCCTGGCGGCCGGCCTAGCCCTGCTCCCGGTCCTGCTGCTGGCGGCGCTGCTCGTCGTGTGGCCGGGTCAGGCGATAGGAGCGGCCTTGCTCTTGCGGGCGGCGCGACGCAAGCTACGGGCAAGCAACGCTCGCGTCATCGGGATCACCGGCAGCTATGGCAAGACAAGCACCAAGGAGTTTGTGAGCACGCTCCTCGCTGCTCACTACCGTGTGTTGAAGACACCGGAAAGCTACAATACCGCGCTGGGTATCGCGCGGGTACTGCTGCGCGACCTACGCCCCGACCACGACTACATAGTGGTTGAGTTGGGCGCATACAAACCGGGCGAGATCCGCCGGCTGTGTCAGTTGGTCAGGCCGCGCATTGGTGTCCTGACGGCTATCGGACCGCAGCACCTGGAACGCTTCGGCTCTCTTGAGCGCATTGAAGCCGCCAAGTACGAGTTAATCGAGTCGCTACCTGCGGACGGTGTGGCGGTGTTCAATGCGGACGACCCGCGCTGCCGAGCCTTGGCAGCCCGAACGGCTGGGCAGGTCATCCGCTACAGTGTGCAGGAGCCGCCAGGACCGGACGTGAATCTGGCGGCCGGACAGATCGAGCACGGCCAGCGGTGCGCGAGCTTCACGCTACGGGACGACGATGGCGCCGCCCAGCCCGTCACCGTCGCGCTGCTGGGGCTGACGAACGTCAGCAACGTGTTGGCAGCGGCAGCAGTGGCCCGGCTTTGCGGACTGTCTCTGACCGATATCGCCAGCGCGGCGCGCGACATCGAGCCGGTGCCACATCGCTTACAGCCGATTGACGGCGCCGGCGGTGTACTGGTCATTGACGACGCCTACAACTCCAATCCAGTTGGGGCGGCGGCGGCGCTTGACGTATTGGCAGCCGTGCCCGGCCGACGCAAGGTGCTGGTGACGCCGGGGATGGTAGAGCTTGGTGAGCAGCACGAGATCGAGCACCGGACTCTCGGCCAGCGCGCCGCCACCGTCTGCGATACCGTAGTGCTGGTCGGACCGGCCCGCACCGCACCGATCCTCGCCGGACTACGGGCCGCGGCGTTCCCAGCCGAGCACGTCGTCGTGGTGGCAAGCCTGGCCGAGGCCACGGCGCGCTTGGCTACCCTGCTCGGTCCCGGTGACGTCGTGCTGTTCGAGAACGACCTGCCGGATACCTATGACGAGGCCGCGTGACGGTGTACGTGGTAGCCACGGCCCGGTGGTAATGACGATGCCAGTTTGCACCACATCGGGCGGCATTGGATTGTGCAAGCTGGCGTGTCAGCGGCGGTTCCGAGGTTGGCCATGACCGAGGCGTTAGCCACAACGTTGCTGGTGTGTGTAGCCGCGCTGGTTGCAGCGCCGGGTTTGATCCGTGGCCTCCGGAGCCTCGGTCTCCGCACCCTACACCGATTGAAGACGGACCGCGACAACCGAGCATTTTTCCGGCTCCACGAGCACAAAAGCGGTACGCCGGTGGGTGGCGGCTTGCTGATGATCGTTGCCGGGACCGGAGCCGCGGCACTCGCCCTCGATGGCTGGTCACAGTTGGTAGTGCTGGCTGCGCTGCTCGCCTTTGCCGCGCTTGGGCTGGCCGATGACGTGTCCAAAGGCCTGGTGCGCGCCGGCATCTGGCGAGATGACCTGCCGGCGCTGCCACGCTTCGCGGTCCAGTGGCTCATCGGTGGAGCCGTGGCCGTGGCCCTCTGGTGGGGTCTGGACCTGCACACCGTCCACGTGCCCTGGCTCGGCAGTCTCGATCTGGATGTCGGCTACGTCCTGCTGGCAGCGTTCGCCATCGTGACCACGGTCAACGCCGTTGGCGTGACGGATGGACTCGATGGCCTGGCCGGCGGCCTGCTGGTGATCGCCTTCGGCGCGCTCCTGACGGTCGCGCTGCTGCGTGGCCGTACCGACCTTGCTCTGGTCTGCGGCGCGCTGATCGGCAGCACCCTGGCCTTTCTGTTCTTCAACGCCCATCCGGCGCGGGTTTTCATGGGCGACGTTGGCGCACAGGCGCTCGGCGCGGCGCTCGTGGTCGTCGCCCTGCTGCTCGACGTGCTGATCCCGTTTGCCCTCCTGGCCGGTGTGTTTGCCGTCGAGCTGAGTACGAGCCTCATCCAGATCGTGGCCCTGCGGCTGGGTCGCCGGGTGTTCCGGATTGCGCCGCTGCACCACCACTTCGAGGCCCTGGGCTGGCCGGAGACGCAGATCACGCACCGTTTCTGGCTGGCGGGCATCGTGCTCGCGCTAGGCGCCCTGCTGCTCGCCAGCATCTAAGCGCTCGCACCATAGGCGCGGCCGCAGTGCCGGAGGGACGGTAGTCCCCTCCCCTGTGCGTCAGCGCGGGGGAGGACTAGGGTCTGACAAGGGTAGGTTTTTTGTGTAGGGGCGCAACATGTTGCGCCCACGTGCTCGTCATTGCGGCGCAAGCCGCCATCCAGGCCCCCAGCCACCCTTCGCCACACCGCTCCCGCTGCCCTGGCGGGCAGCGGCGGACCGGCTCCGCCAGCGCTCCCCTTCCCTGCCAGGGAAGGGGCCGGGGGTGAGGTCCCACCCCCGGCCAGCGAAAAACCTACCCCTATGAGGGGCGAGGGTGGGGGCCGAGGGAGGTTCCGGCGGCTACCCGGCGGTAGCGAATATGGCCGCGATCAAGGCCGCCAGCAGAGCTGCGTATCCCGCCATCATCACTCCAGCGAGGATCAGGATAGTATTCCGGAGGGCACGCTCCATATCCGACTTGGCATCCGCGATACCGGTCTTGATGCTGGTCTGGATGTTGGACTCGAGCGTGGTCATGTCTGACCGGAGCGCAGCCATATCTTCCCGCGTGGCCGCCTGGAGCGCGGCCAGATCGGCTTTGGTGGCCAAGTGAGGCAAGGCCGCCTTGATCTCGCCAAGCTCGGTCTTGGTTGCGTAGTGCTCGCTGACGTCAACCGGCGCCGTTGCTGCCATGACCTCCACCTCGTCGGCCGCTCGCTGAGTCTAGCACGTGCAGCGAGAATCCGATACCTGATTGATACTATATAATATACATTTTATTCTACCGCGTGTCAAGCAGCCGTCCCGGACGCCGAGGGTGAGGTGTGCCGTTTGATATAACTATCCGGCGGCCCCCGGCCGGTCTTGGCCCTACCCCACGCTTTCAAGCTACGTGCGATGGCAACACAACGCTTACGTGTCGGCGTGCTCTTTGGCAGTCGGTCGGTCGAGCACGATGTCTCTATCGTGACGGCAGTGCAGGCAATGGCGGCCATGGACCGCGCCAAGTACGAGGTCATCCCGATCTACGTCACCAAAGAAGGACGGTGGCTGACCGGGAAGTCCCTGGCCCACCTCGATACCTACCGCGATCTCCAGGACCTGAAACCAGCCCTCCGGGCCTATCTCAGCCCGGAGCCACAGGACGGCGTGCTGGTACAACCCCGCAACCGGTGGCGGCGTCTCCTGCGCCATGTGCAGGAGCTGCGGCTCGATGTCGCCTTCCCCTGCCTGCACGGCGCGCACGGTGAAGACGGCACGCTCCAAGGCTTGCTGGAGCTTGCCAACGTGCCCTACGTCGGCACCGGCGTGGTCGGCTCGGCGGTGGGCATGGACAAGATCATCATGAAGGCCGCCTTTGCCGCCGCCGGCCTGCCGCTATTGCCGTATCGCTGGTTCCCGCGGTCGCAGTGGGAGAGTGAGCCGGACACGGTGCTCGCTGAGACCGAACGCGATCTGACCTATCCACTGTTCGTCAAGCCGGCCAACCTCGGATCAAGTATTGGCATCTCCCAGGCGCGCAACCGCGACGAGCTTGAAGCCGGGCTGGCCATCGCAGCGCAGTACGACCGGCGGCTCTTGGTCGAGCAGGCGCTGAAGGGCGCCATCGAGATCAACTGCTCCGTCCTGGGTAACGACGACCCGCAGCCATCAGTCTGCGAGCAGCCCCTCCCCTGGGAAGAGTTCCTCAGCTATGAAGACAAATACCTGCGCGGCGGGGACAAGGCAGCCGGTATGGCGAGCACCAACCGGCGTATCCCGGCACCCATCACGGACCAGCTTACCCAACGTATTCAGGCGGCCGCCGTGACGGCCTTTCGCGCGACGGACTGCGCCGGTGTGGCCCGCGTTGATCTGCTGGTGGATGAGGCTAACGCAGCGTTCTACGTCAACGAGATCAATACGATCCCCGGCTCATTGAGCTTCTACTTGTGGGAAGCGAGTGGATTGAGCTATCCGAAATTGATTGACCGCCTCATTGCACTCGCGCTGGAGCGACACCGGGACAAGCAGCGCACCATCACGACGTTCGAGTCGACTGTTCTGGCCCACGCTGCGGGCAGCAGCCTCAAGCAGGGTGGCCCACAGCCCGATGGCGCAGATGAGCCAAGCCGCTAAGAACGGCGCGGACGGCTTCCGCTCGTCCCCTTCACGGTGACGATCAAGAAGGCGACGGCGGCGACCAGCACGGTCGCTCCCTGTAGGACATCGGCAGCAAACATATGCGGTGTACCCCTCTGCCTTCCCTAACGAAGGGCACCCCCGTTTGGTGGTGGCCGCTACCATCCCGGCCCCCTCTCTTCAGGGCAGGGGCCGGGGGGTAGGCGCCCGCCAAGCAAGGACCCTCAACCCCGGCGCATAGGTCAGCGCCCGCCACAGCCACTCGACCGGGCCAAACCGGAACCGCGCCAGCCACAGCGGCGCTACCGCCAGTTGCACCACCCAGATGCCAACCACGATCAACAACTGCTGCCACCGTTCCACCGAGCCGTACAGTCCGAAGCCGTGACCGTAGAAGATCGTCGTGCAAATGACGGTATGCAGCAGGTAGTTGGTCAGTGCGGTCCGCCCGACGGCCGCCAGATTGCGCTCGATCCGGCCGAACCAACCCCGCTGCGTGGCCAGCATCACCAGCCCGATATACCCACTGCTGACGAAGAGACTCCCCCAGTAGTTGAGCTGATACCCCACTCCGAATAGCGAATACGTCGGCGCGAACTCGTTCGCATAGTTCGACCAAGCGCTCAACGTCGCCAACGGCAGACCGATGCCCAGGCCAATCAGCGCCATCCGTGCGTAAAATCGCCTACTGCGCTGTGCCGTCAAAATGCCCCACTTGTAGCCGGCCATGCCCAGCAGCATCAACCCGCCTGCTCGCCAGAACGCCCACGTCGGCAATAAGGCCGTCAGCCCTTCGATCTCGCCCGGCACCCGCGCCGACATCTGCTCCAGCCAGCCACCACGATAGGCCGCTAGCTTTTCCTCAATCATGCTCGCGCTTGGCGACCAATCGGAACGGATTGTGGCGACCGAATCCTCTGGAGACAGTGACCCCAATAGAGTCAGCGCAGCCGGCACCAACAGGAACACCAGGCCGAGGATGACCAGGCGGCGCGGCCGCATGTGCCGAAACAGGAACACGACAAACCCGGCCAGCGCATAAGGCGCCAGAATGTCACCGGTCCACAGTAGAAAGCCGTGCGCCAGGCCGAAGACCAGCAGCCAGGCGTTGCGGCGGTAGTGGACGCCGCGCGCCGATTGCCCCCGTGCTTCCAGCCGATCCGCCAAGAGCAAGATTCCCACGCCGAACAGCGGCGAAAAGATCGTCATGAACTTCTGGTCCGCAAAGACGTGGCTCAGGCTCCAGACGGCCAGATTGACGCCGCTCAGATCACCGTAGGCGAGGGGGTTGAACGTAATAAACGGCACCGGCATCGCAAAGAGTTGGATATTCATGACCAGGATGCCGAGCAAGGCAAAGCCGCGCAGCACGTCCAGCGCCACAATCCGCTGCCCCGGCGCCGTCGGACTCGCCTGTGTCGTCATCACGCTTCCCTCCCGGAGATCCTCGCAAAATTCGTCATCCCCGCCTCTCCTCCCTCACTCCCCTCACAAGGGTAGGTAAACGAGTGGAAAACGCTACAACCGGCGCCGTAGGGGCACGGCATGCCGTGCCCCTACCCTCTGCTAGGGGTAGGTTTTTCCGCGGGGGGCCAGAGGATGAGCCCCAACCCTACAGCCGCTTGCCAAACTGGTACAGCACCCGGCTGACCGTCGCCTGCACCGTCTTGGCATAGAACGCAATCGGGCCGACGCTGTAGATTTCGCCCTGCTCGAACCCGTCGGCCCGCAAGTCCCGCAAGCAGCGCCTGAGCAGCACTGCACCCACCCCGCGTCCGCGGACGCGCGCCGCCACGCCCATCGGACCGAGCACCCCCCACCGTGCCACGTGTGTCGCGCCAAACCCGAGGAAAGCGCCACTCGCCGCCTCTTCCGCCACCTGCACGGCTGCCGGCGGGCGCCCTAGACCGAGCGTGGCCAGATAGGCCCAGCGCCGCCCCAGACGCGCCCCCGGCGCCGGATAGGCCAGCTCACGCGCCACGCCCTCGTGCAGCCAGTCGCGGTCCGCCTCCGTCGCTCGCCGAAATCGTATGCCGGCTGCGGCCGCAGCGGCCTCCGCCTCCACCGTCTCCAGATCGGTGCGCTCCAGGTCAGCCACCATGTCCTGCGTGACCCCGGTCCGTTCGTAGCCGCGCGCCACCAGAAAGCACAACGCCGGCGTGTAGCGCACGTCGAGACCCTGCGTGAGACGGTTGTTGCCGGCAGCCATTGCCACCGCCTGCCCGACCCCGGTGATCCGCAGCCGCCCCTCCAACTCGTCGAACAGGCGCGTCGCCACTCCCCGCTGCCGCCACTCGGGAGCGACGGCGAACAGCTTCACCCCTGCCGGGCACTGCAACTGCGCGTTGGCCGGTGCCCCGGCCACAAACCCGACGATCTGCTCCCCGACCGCTGCAACCGGATTCAACTCCGGGTCGAAATCAGGGTCCCGCAGAATGCGGTCGGCAAAGATCGCCTCATCCATGCGGTCATACGACAAGCAGCGAGCCAGCAGCCGCACGACCGCCGCCCGCTCCCGCTCCTCATAAGCCCGAACAACCACCCCCGGCCTCGCCACCATCATCCCCACCTCGCCGCATACATCGTAAGGGCGTCCCTTGTGGGCGTCCCGCTATCCTCCGTTGCGGCAGGAGGGAACTGCCCGTCCCCCCGTCGCAACGGGGGGACCATAGGGGGGCCAGCCCTCACCCTCGCCCCCACGGCCCGCCCGCCTGCTTCGGCACCTCCCGGTCCGACACCGGCACCTCCGGCCAGGAATCACCGGTCCGCTCCAGCCACGCGGCTAGGCCCGCCTGCATCTGCCCCCGCGCCTCCGCCGCTGCCGGCCACTCGATAAGATTCCGCCGCTCCAGTGGGTCCGCCCGCAGGTCATAGAGTTCGTCATCGCCGCCGTCGGTCGCCACGTACTTCCAGTCCTCCGTGCGCCAAGCCCGCAACGGTGCCGGCCGCTCCCCCCAGTTGGAGGAGTGGTATTCCAGGGCAATACCCTCGTGAACCGGCTCGTTGCCGCCGCGTGCCAGCGCCCCGATGTCGGCCCCTTGCAGTTCGCCCGGCACCGGCGCGCCGCACCAGCGCAGGATGGTCGGCACCAAGTCCACGTGCGTCACCAGCCGGTCGGTGCCATGCGCCGCCACCAGCCCCCCCGGCGGGCGGATCAACAGCGGGATGTTCATCAGCTCCTCATACAGCACCGCTCCCTTGGCCAGCAGACCGTGGCTGCCCAGCATCTCCCCATGATCCGACGTGAAGATAAAGAGCGTCTCGTCAAACTGATCCGTCTCGATGAGCGCCGCCAAGATGACCCCGACGAGGTGGTCCACGTAGCTCACCGCCCCGTAATACCCGGCCCACATCGCCCGCAGGTCGTCATCGTCGAACGGGGCGGACGGCCTCAGCTGCCAGTCCGCCCGGTTTCGCAGCAGCCGCGGCCCCACGTTGTCGTGGCGCGTCTCCGGCAGCGGCATGTCCGCCGGATCGTACATCCGGTCGAAGGGGCACGGGCTGACAAACGCCGGATGCGGCTCGTGGCACGAATACACCAGACAAAACGGACGCTCATCCGTCGCCATCCCATGAATAAATCGCGCCGCGGCCCGCGCATCCAGCATCGAGGGGTGATAGGCCAGCGGCAGCAAAGAGGGGCCAATCTTCGTGCGGCGGTCGAACTGCGCCGGGTCGGCGTCGTGCCCCCCCTGCTTGCCGCCGATAGTGACGCCGATCCGCTCCGTAAAGCGCAGGATGTCGTTCTGCTCCGGTCCGTCCACGTCGTAGTCACTCGCCCGCGTGACGAAATCACGGAAGCCCCGGCGGTCACTGCCGGTTCCCAGATGCCACTTGCCGGTATACGCGCAGGCATAGTCCAGCGGTTGCAGATAGTCGGCGAGCAGGCGCACGTCCGGCGACAGGTGCAGCTCGTTCGAGATGGGACGCTCCTGGTGGTTGGAGACCATGCCCGTCGAGTGCGGATACAGCCCCGACAGTAGCGACGCCCGCGCCGGCGAGCAAATCGGCGTCACACAGTACGCATTGCGGAAGAGCGTGCCTTGCGCGGCCAGCCATTCCAAGTGCGGGGTGGAAACATCGGCGGCCCGCACACCGGGCATCGTGTCAGCGCGTTGCTCATCGCTGATTATCAGCACGACGTTCGGTGCGCGTTCCGCCATCGCTGCCCTCCTCCCCACCGCCCCCACCGACCGACCTGCCCCATCCGTCATTCCCGCGAACGGAGACCTTTGCATACCCCGTCATTCCCGCGAAAGCGGGAATCCACGTCTCCCTACGCAGCGGGAAGTGCCATAAGCTGACTGGGGTAGGTCAGCTACATACCACTTCCCGGACCTGTCATTGCGGCGGAAGCGGCAATCCAGAGCCATGTATAGCCCCCGGTCGCCGCGCTGACTCCCCTTCCCTGCAGGGAAGGGGCCGGGGGTTAGGTCCGTCCCCACGGCCCACCCGCCTGCTTTGGCACCTCCCGGTCCGACACCGGCACCTCCGGCCAGGCATCGCCCGTCCGCTCCAGCCACGCGGCCAGCGCCGCCTGCATCTGCCCCCGCGCCTCCGCCGCTGCCGGCCACTCGATAAGATTCCGCCGCTCCAGCGGGTCCGCCCGCAGGTCATAGAGTTCGTCATCACCGCCGTCGGTCGCCACGTACTTCCAGTCCTCCGTGCGCCAAGCCCGCAACGGCGCCGGCCGCTCGCCCCAGTTGGAGGAGTGGTATTCCAGGGCAATACCCTCGTGAACCGGCTCGTCACCGCCGCGCGCCAGCGCGCCGATGTCGGCCCCTTGCAGTTCGCCCGGCACCGGCGCGCCGCACCAGCGCAGGATCGTCGGCACCAGGTCCACGTGCGTCACCAGCCGGTCGGTGCCATGCGCCGCCACCAAGCCCCCCGGCGGGCGGATCAACAGCGGGATGTTCATCAGCTCCTCGTACAGCACCGCTCCCTTGAACAGCAGACCATGGCTGCCCAGCATCTCCCCATGATCCGATGTGAAGATAAAGAGCGTCTCGTCAAACTGATCCGTCTCGATGAGCGCCGCCAAGATCACCCCGACGAGGTGGTCCACGTAGCTCACGGCCCCGTAGTACCCGGCCCACATCGCCCGCAGGTCGTCATCGTCGAACGGGTCGGACGGCCTCAACTGCCAGTCCGCCCGGTTTCGCAGCAGCCGCGGCCCCACGTTGTCGTGGCGCGTCTCCGGCAGCGGCATGTCCGCCGGATCGTACATCCGGTCGAACGGGCGCGGGCTGACAAACGCCGGATGCGGCTCGTGGCACGAATACACCAGGCAAAACGGCCGCTCGTCCGTCGCCATTCCGTGAATGAACTGTGCCGCGGCCCGCGCATCCAGCATCGAGGGGTGGTAGGCCAGCGGCAGCAAAGAGGGGCCGATCTTCGTGCGGCGGTCGAAATGCGCCGGGTCGGCGTCGTGCCCCCCCTGCTTGCCGCCGATAGTGACGCCGATCCGCTCCGTAAAGCGCAGGATGTCGTTCTGCTCCGGCCCGTCCACGTCGTAGTCACTCGCCCGCGTGACGAAATCGCGGAAGCCCCGGCGGTCGCCGCCGGTCCCCAGATGCCACTTGCCGGTGTACGCGCAGGCATAGTCCAGCGGTTGCAGATAGTCGGCGAGCAGGCGCACGTCCGGCGACAGGTGCAGCTCGTTCGAGATCGGACGCTCCTGGTGGTTGGAAACCATTCCCGTCGAGTGCGGATACAGACCGGACAGCAGCGACGCCCGCGCCGGCGAGCACATCGGCGTCACACAGTAGGCCCGCCGGAACAGCGTGCCTTGCGCGGCCAGCCATTCCAGGTGCGGCGTCGCCACGTCCGCCCTCCGCACGCCCGGCATCGTATCCGCTCGCTGCTGGTCACTGATAATCAGCACCACGTTCGGTCCTCGTTCCGCCATTGCTGCTCTCCTCCTCACCCACCCAAGCCGATTCCCTCAGCAAAGGGAACGGGCCGATGGCCCTTCAGATGACTCCCCTTCCCTGGAGGGAAGGGGCCGGGGGTTAGGTCCCACGCGACTGCCTGTTCCGCCCCTATCATACCCACGAGCGTCCACATCCATAGAGCACGCGGCCAACCCACGAACATCGCCAAACCCTAGCCGCAGCGGGTACACTGACAGCGAGTGCCCTCCCTCCCCACACTGCGACAAGGAGCAAGGCCAATGCTGAGATTTGCCGAAGAGATCATGCTTCTCCTTCTCCACGACGAGAACGGAGATTTCGCGCCCGTTTCCGAGTTGTCGCTACAGTGTGCGCTCGCCGGCGCTGTCCTGATGGACTTGGCCTTGGAAAACCGCATTGACACCGACACCGAGCGCCTCATCCTGCTCGACAAAACCCCCACCGGCGACGATCTGCTCGACCCCACCCTCGCCAACATCGCCGAGTCGACCCCCGTAGGCGAGTCCAGCCACGACGCCCGCTATTGGGTCGAGTACGTCGCCGAGTACGCCTACGAGATTCGCGCCCGCGCCCTCGACCGCCTCATCGAGGCCGGCATCCTCCAGCAGCGCGACGATCGCTTCCTCTGGGTGTTCCGCGCCCGCCGCTACCCCATGGTTGACGGGAAGGCCGAGCGGGAGGTCAAGCTGCGGATCATGGGCGTGCTGTTCAGCGACGAAATCCCCGACCCGCGCGACATCGTCATCATCGCCCTTGCCGATGTCTGCGGCCTCTTCCGAGAAATACTGTCCCGGCGTGAGTTGGGCCTCGCCACCGCGCGCATTGACCAGGTACGTAAGCTGGACCTGATCGGCCAGGCCGTCTCGCAAGCCGTCTGGGACATCGAAGCCTCCCTGGCCGTCGCCATGCCCCCCATGATGTAACGTAACCCGACTAGGGTAGCTTTCCGTGTAGGGGCACGGCATGCCGTGCCCCTACGGCGCCGCACTATTCTCATGTCCGTCGGTGGCCTGGGCAAGGCCATGGTAATTACGGCTGGCGCCGCAATCCAGCCCCCCACCCCCGCTCCGCAGGGCCAGCGAACAGGTTCCCTCCCCCGTCGGGACGGGGGCTAGGGTGGGGGCCGGCCCACTACCTAGTCAAGTTCGCAACCTTCATCATCGCGCCCAGGCCACCGTCATTGCGCCGCCCGCCGCAATCCAGGGCCAGGCATTAACCCCGGTCCAGGCGCTACTCCCCCTCCCTAGCGGAGGGACCAACTGGAGCATCGGCTTCACCGAGCCGGCATGGACCGTCCCCCCGCCGCAGCGGGGGGACCATAGGGGGGCCAGCGCCTAAACGACATAGCACACTCTGCCTGTTTCCCGGTTTACCTACCTCTGTCAGGCGTGAGGGCTAACCCCAGTTGCCGCACCGACTCCCCTTCCCTGCAGGGAAGGGGCCGGGGGTTAGGTCCGCCGCACCCGCACGTCCACCGACGCCAGCCCCTCCACCTCGGCCCTAATCGCCACGCCGTCGGCCAGTTCCTCCGCCGGCAGCTCAACCGCCGGACCGAGCGGTCCGAGGCCGATCACGTCGCCCGGCAGCAGCGTCAGCGCCCGGCTGAGATGCTGCACCACCGCCGCCGCCGTGTGCCGATACGCGGCCGTCGTCGCCGCGTACTCCCGGTCGCCGACGCGCAGCACCACCGCCCGCCCGGCCTCTATCGCCGGCTCCCCAACGTCGGCCACCGCTGTCGCCGGTGCCAGCGCGTGGTGCCCGGCACCGCAATAGCCGAAGAACGTCGCAAACCGGCGCTCGTAGTCCGTCGTCGGCAGCACCAGCCGCTCTAGTGTCCCTGCATCGTGGAGCGATAGCAACGTCGCGTAGCCGGCCACCCGCTCCCCCGCCGACTCCGCCCCTTCCGCATACGCCGCTTCTGGTCCGACGACCATCGCCAAGTGACAGGCGACCCGGACCGTACCGGCCTCCGCCGATACTTCCATACTGGCCGGCTCACCAGCGCCGCCCGCCGCGACCGGCAGCAGCCGCAGAGTCGCCGGCGGATACGCCACCGCCGCCGGCACTTCCGGAGAATCCGTCTCCTCGATCTCCCGCTGCGCCGCCTCCCGCTGGTTGCCGAACAGCATCCAAAACCCCCGCGGCGCCGGTACGCCCGGCAGCGCCGTCGGGCTGTCGTCATCGGCTTCCCAGCGGTCCAGCGGTGTCGTACCGTCCACGGTCCCCACGAAGAGATACGGGCTGCCGCCCTCCCGCGCGGCCTGCTCGTCGGCGTCCGGGTAGATCAGCGGCGTCCGCAGCACCCCAATCCGCTCCGCCTCCACCTCCAGCACCGAACACCCCGCCCCGCGGTCCACCGGCTCGTCGCTGATACCGTCCCAGCCGGCAGCGCCCAGGCTCACGATGGTCCCCGGCAGCAGCGGGAACCGGTGCGAGAGCCGCTCCACGGCCTCCTCTACCCCCACGATATACGCGCCCGAATGAGACCGGTTCCGCAGCAGCCCGTCCTGCCGCGTCAGCAATAGCAGATCATGCGGGTCGCCGACCTCCTCCGGTGTGGCAATCCACGGTCCGACCGGCCCACAGCCGTCCGTCGCCTTATCGCCAATCTGCATCGTGCTATTGATGCGCGTCGGCGCGTCCGCCGCCAGCGGTGAATACACGTTGCTATAGCAGTCGTTCGTGCAGACGTACCCCGCGACGTACCGATAGGCGTCCTCTGCCGGCACGTTCCGCGCTTCCTGCCCGATCACAAAGCCCAGTTCGTTCCCGAAACTCAGCTCGGCGCCGGCCGGCAGATACAGCGGCTCGTCGTGCCCCAGCAGCGCGTTCACCGTCCGTATCCGCATCGCCGGAATGCGCGTCATGATGTGCTCGTTGGGCTTGATCCCCACCTGCCGGCGCCACACGACCACCGCGTTCCCGTGCAGGATGTAGCACAACGGCGCGTCGGGAACCGGCGTCCGCAGCCGCGCCGCCTCAGCCGGCACCAGCGCCGGCGCCGCCAGGATGCCGTCCCCGCGCTCCGCCAGCAGCCGCACCGTCTCCACCAGATCACCCAGCACCGCCAGCGTGTCCGATCCCCCGGCGAGCAGCCGCCGTAGCGGTAATGCCTCCCCCTCCCGGCCCAGCGCCGCTGTCTCCGGGAACGTCAGCCCGGCCGGCCACCGCAGCCGCTCCTGACTCGCGGTGAGCAGGTCCCGCGCCCGCCCCACGTCCAGGTAGTAGCGCCCGTAGCCCGCTGGTGGCAGATTAGGGTCACCACCCCCCTCACCCCCCGGCCGGCCTACGCCCCCGTCCCACCCCACCGCCAGGTCCACCACCACCGCCGCCCGATCCCGCCCCTCACGCACAATCGTCGTCAGCTTCAAAGTCCCATCCTTCCCCCACCAAAACTCACCACCCAGCCGCGGCTCAGCCCTCCCACCGGCCATTCCCGCGCAGGGAGGCCCTTGTATAACCCGTCATTCCCGCGAAAGCGGGAATCCACGTCCCCCCGCCGCAGCGGGGGGACCACAGGGGGGCCAGCCCTACGCCCCCTCGGCAAACCGAAAGCCATACAGGCTCGCATCCCGCAGGTGGAACCGCAGCCGCACCGGCCGCCCCCGCCAGCCAACGTCACCGCGCCGTTCCCCCCACCGCACCGCGTGCCGCAGCGAATCGCCCGTCACCGGCGTACAATCGCCGGCACCAAACCCCGGCAGGTCCCGCCCCTGCTCGTCCTGCACCGCCACCGTCAGCGCCCCCCCGGGGGCCACCGTCGCATTGACCTCCAGCCGGCTCCCGCCCGGCTGCATCAGCCGCGTCGTCAGCGTGCCGCCCGCCGCCCCCGCGTCGCGCGAGACGAACCCGTCCCGCCGCACTTTCGCCAACCCAATCGCCGGGAAGTACCGCCGCCCCGCCTTCACGTCCGCATGATACTGCTGCCGCAGCGCCTCATCATAGAGCGCCTTGGCCGCGTGGCCCTCATTGAACCCCACGTAGTACACCCACCACTCATCCCCGACGACCAGCGGACGCGAGTGGTAGAAGATCATGTGGCTATCGAACGTGCCCGGCGCACCTCGCGCAATCACCGGCTGCCGGTTGCCCACCCGCTGCCACTGGATCAGGTTGCGGCTGGCAATCAACTGCACCTCGACGATGGCGTACTCGCTGCCCCCGCCGATCCGACTCAGCTCGAACGCCGCGTCGTACACCCACAGCATCCCCAGGAACGTGTCGCCGCTGCGCCACACCACCAGGCCGTAGAACTCGCACCGGTAATCGTCGGGATGCTGGCGCAGCAGCAACGGCCGTGCCCCCTCCAACCGCTCGACTGCCATGTCGTCGTCGCGCTGATCCGGCGTCAAGACCAGCATCGGCTCCGTCCATTTGGTGAACGGCACCCCCCCGTCATCATCTACCGAGGTGCAGACCGCCCAACAGCGCCGCCGCCACGGCACGTCGTGCGACTGCTGCCCGATCTCAACGTGCATCTTCGGAAAGATCGCGTACCGCGCTCGCGGAAAGTCGGCCGGGCCTTCCGGCGTCGGACCGAATTGCAGCATCGCGGCGCTCGATGCATCGCCCCGCTGGAACCCGCTCAGGATCGGATTGCCCTCGTAGGGCCGCCATCGCACCCCGTCCGCCGAGAACGACACGCCGTGCGTGATCCGCCCCTCGGCATCGCGTGCCTCGCACCCCACCGCCTTGTACCGCACCTCCGGCGGCTCGACCGCCGCCATCGCGGCGCAGTCCAGCATCCCGTGCGCCGGCCCATACCCCCGGCTGCTCGCGCCGATGATATTGTTGGCCGTCGAGCCTTCATAGTCGAACAAGCCCAGGTTGGGCCGCTCCCAATGTAAGCCGTCAGGCGACTCGACGTAGCACTGGTACCCCGGGTCCGCCGGCGGCAAGGCCGGGAACGCCCCGAGGCTCTGGTACCACATCCGAAACCGGCCTCGCTCGGTATCGTAGAGCGCGTTCAACGCGCCCCACAGCCCCCCAACCGCCGGCCGCTCCCACGGCGCCGCGGCTTGCAGCACCGGTTCCGGCAGCCGCGTCATCGCGTGCAGCCGCTCGCTGACACCCTTGCTCTCCGCAATCAAAAAATCGTCCACAAACAGCTGCGTCCGCATCCCCACCGCCACCGCCCGCCCTCTCATACCCACTCCTTCACAAACCTCGTCATTCCCGCGAAAGCGGGAATCTAGACTCCCCTTCCCTGCAGGGAAGGGGCCGGGGGTTAGGTCCGCGCCACCCGCTTCCCCAGCGGATGCCGCCGATCCCCCATCGGCAGCGCCACCCGCGCGCCCATGAAGTGCGACTCATACACTGCGCTCACGCCCTCCAGCGACGTCAGCGCCCGCGCACCACCCAGCTCCGGCTCGCGGCCGGTACGCACGGCCTCGACCACATCGCGGACGCTCCAGATCGAATGTCGCGTCGGCCAAGCCATGCCGTTGATATGGCAGTCCACCTGGTCGGCGCGCGCCACCCGCTCCCACGCCGGCGTATGCACCGCGAACGACACGTCCGACGGGCAGTACCACAGTTCGTCCATGCCGCCATGTGGCTTTATCATCAGCTGCCCCTCGCTGCCGAGCAGATGCGGTCCCATCAGCCAGTCATGCACCGACCCGCGCACGTACAGCTCCATCAGCCCATAGGCCCCGTGCGGTGACCCGAGATGCACCAGCATCGTGTCCCCGGCCACCAGCCCATTGTCCCGCCGGTCCGTCGGACACAGCCGGCGACTCGGCATGATGTCCTCGACACCCACCGCCCGCCCCTGATAGCTGACTTGGGCATGTACCCACTCGATACCGTCGAGAAAGAACTCCATCTCGTCAAAATAGTGGACACCCATCTCCATCAGCTCGAAGCCCGCCGGGCGCCCCTTGCCCACCTCCCGGATCGCTCGCAGCTCGCCAATCCGCCCCGCCGCAATCCACTCCTTGGCCTGCCGAAACAGCGGCGTGAAGCGAAACTGATGGCTCACCGCCAGCTGCACGCCCGCCGCCATGCACGCAGCCCGCATCCGGTCGGCCCGCTCCAGGTCGAGCGCCAGTGGCTTCTCGCACAGCACGTTGACCCCGGCCCGCGCCGCCGCCAGCGTCACCGGCGCATGTAGCGGCGCATGAGTGCAGATGCTGACAATATCGAGCCGTTCCCGCTCGAACATCTCCTCGTAATCGCTGTAGCGACCGGCCACATCATGCTCGTTCGCCCGCTCCTCCAGCGCCGCCCGGTTGATGTCGCACAGTGCCACCAGCTCCACCCCATCGAGATGCGCGTAGGCCGCCGCATGACTGCGACTGATCCCCCCGCACCCCACAATCCCCGCCCGCAGCGTCTTCACCCTCGCCCCACTCTCCCGAGACCTCTACAAAAACCGCCATCCCCCCGAAAGGAGACTTTTGCAACAACCGTCATTCCCGCGAAAGCGGCAATCTATGCCCCCCGCACTGCGCTCCCCCGCCCGGTAGGGGCGTCACTTGTGGGCGCCCTGCCCCCCTCACCGTCTCACCCCCGGCCGCCGCGCCACTCCCCTGCCCTGATGAGAGTTGCCAACTTAATCAGGGAGTGACCACCCCCTTCCCCAGCCCGGCCCCCTCTCCATAGGGGCCGGGTGCAGATCCCCTCCCCCGTCGGGACGGGGGAGGGCTAGGGAGGGGGCCAGGGGGGTGAGGCCAACCCCTACTCCCCCTCACCAAACCGAAATCCATACAGACTGGCATCCCGCAGTTCAAACCGCAACCGCACTGGCCGCTCCGTCCAGCGATCATCACCCCGCCGGCCCCCCCACGCCACCGCGTGCCGCAGCGCATCGCCCGTCACCGGCGTACAATCCGCCGCGCCAAACCCCGGCAGCGGCGCCCCCCGCTCGTCCTGCACCTCTACCGTCAGCGCCCCACCGTCCGCCACCTGCGCGTTCACCTCCAGCCGGCTCCCACCCGGCTGCATGAGCCGCGTCGTCAGCGTGCCGCCGTCCGCCCCCGCATCGCGCGAGACGAATCCCTCGCGCCGCACTTTCGCCAACCCAATCGCCGGGAAGTGCCGCCGCCCCGCCTTCACGTCCGCATGATACTGCTGCCGCATCGCCTCGTCGTAGCACGAGCGCGCCGTGTGCCCCTCATTGAACCCCACGTAGTACACCCACCACTCGTCCCCCACCGTCAGCGGGTACGAATGGTAGAAGATCATATGGCTGTCGAACGCCTCCGGGTCGCCCCGCGCGATCACCGGCTGCCGGTCCCCCAGCCGCTCCCAGTGCAGCAGGTCCCGGCTCGCCGCCAACTGCACGTCCACGATGGCGTACTGATTCCCGCTGCCGAAGCGCGAGAACTCGTATGACGCATCGTATATCCAGATCAGCCCCAGAAACGTATCACCGCTGCGGAAGACGACCACCCCGTAGAACTCGCAGCGATGATCCTCCGGGTGGTCCAGCAGCAGGATGGACTTGGCCGCGGCCAGCCGCTCCTCTGCCATCTCGTCATCGCGCAGGTCCGGCGCCAGCACCAGCTGCGGCTCCGTCCATTGCGTGAAGGGATTGCCCCCCAGATCGTCCTCCGACGTACACATCGCAAACGAGCGCCGCTTGAACCGTCCTAGTTGCGGATGCACCTTCGGAAACAGCGCGTACTTGGCCCTCGGCAGCCCCGGAATGTCCTCCGGAAACGTCGCCTCCCGCAGCTTGGCCCCGGTGATAACGTCGCCCCGGTCGTAGCCCCGGATCACCGGGTTGCCCTCATATCGCTCCCAGTGGATGCCGTCCGCCGAGAAGCTCACCCCATGTCCACCCTGCCCGCTGTCGTCGCGCCCTACCCAGCCACACGTCTTGAACCGCCGCTCCGCCGGCTCCAGCCCCACCATCTCCAGGCTGTCCAGCACCCCGCCGTTCGGCGACGCGGCCCCGAATGCCCCCACGATGTTGTTCGCCTTGGAGCCTTCATGCGCGAACAGCCCCAGCTCCGGCCGCTCCCAGTTCAACCCATCGCTCGACGTGGCATAACAGCTATACGCTGGCTCCCGCTGCTGGTTGCGCGCCGGATACGTGCCCAGGCTGTTGTACCACAGCTTGAACAGGCCGTCCTCCGGGTCATAGATCGCGTTCGGAATACCCCACAAGCCACTGGTCTCCGGCCGTTCCCACGGCGCCGCCGCTTGCAGCACCGGCTCCGGCAGCTTGCTCATCGCATGGAGCGTCGCCGCCACCCCCTCACTCGCCCCAATCAGATAGTCGTCCACCAGCAATTGCACGCGCGTCCCCACCGGCACCGGTCGCTCCATCATCCCCTCCCCCCTCGAAACCTCTGCGAAATCGTCATTCCGGCGAAAGCCGGAATCCAATGGTACTCCCTCAGTCGCCGCCGCCCCTCAAGTATGCCACCGGTCAAGCCCTCGCCCGCCGGAATCCCCGTCCCCCCGCAGTGCGGGGAGACCATAGAGGGGCTGACAGGAGTAGGTTTTTTGTAGGGGCGCGATTCATCGCGCCCAAGCGCCCGTCATTGCGGCGGAAGACGTAATCCACGTCCATTCATGGTCATCGCGCCGACTCCCCTTCCCTACCAGGGAAGGGGCCGGGTGACAGGTCAAAGCCGCACCACACCTGGCACGATCCGTGCGGCTTTGGCCTGTCAGAGGTTAGGTCCGACTCGCCGCCCAGCCAAAAACCCACCGCTGTTGGGGCCGGAGCGTGAGGCCCATCCCCGTCCCCCCGCCGCAGCGGGGGGACCATAGGGGGGCCAAGTCGTGGTAGCATGGTAGGCGTGAAACAACCATGCCTACCGGTGGCCCGTGATACGTACCGACACCGCCCGGCTTAACGGCACCTGGCGGCTCTACCTGATCGTCTTCCTCGCCAGCGCTGCCAGTCTGTCGCTGGAGCTGGTCGCCGGGCGCCTGCTCGCGCCCCAGCTCGGCGTCAACATCTATACCTGGACCAGCATCATCGGCGTCGTCCTCGCCGGCATCAGCTTCGGCAACTTCCTCGGCGGCCAGCTCGCCGACCGCTTTCCCGCGCCCAGCACCCTCGGTATCGTGCTGCTCACCGCCAGCGGCTCCTGCTTTGCCAGCCTGGCCTTCCTCCCCTGGCTCTCCGAGCAGCTACGCTACCTCCCCCTCATTCCCCAAACCCTCGCCCTGAACGCCGGCCTGTTCTTCTTGCCCAGTTGTCTCCTCGGCATGGTCACGCCGCTCGCCAGCAAACAGGCCCTCACCACTCTCGGCACCGCCGGTGGCGTCGTCGGACGCCTCTATGCCGTCTCGACCGCCGGCAGCATCCTCGGCGTCTACCTCACCGGCTTTGTGCTCGTCGCCCTCCTCGGGTCCCGCCACGTCGTCCTGCTCGCCGGCCTCGTTCTACTCGCGCTGGCGCTCCTCTTGGGCCACGCCCACCGGTCGCGCTGGCTGGCGGGGTTGGCGCTCGTCCCGACCGTGGGGCTACTCGCCTATACGTTGCAGCCACACCTCCGCCTCGGCCCCTGCAACGTGGAGTCACAGTACTACTGCGTCCAAGTCGAGCAAGTCGAGTTTCCGGCCGGTCCGGTCAAGTTCATCAGGCTCGATCACCTCGTCCACGGCCTGACGGTCGTCGGCGATCCCGACGCCCTCGTCTACAGCTACACCCAAATCATCGCCGAAGCCGCTCAGTACCGAGCACAGGACCGGCCCGACCTCCGGGCGCTCTTTCTCGGTGGCGGGGGCTACTCTGTGCCGATCCACCTCGAACGCAAGTATCCCCAAGCGTCCATCGAGGTCGTCGAGATAGACCCGGCTGTGACCCGGATCGCCCAGACGGAGCTAGGCTTGGACCCGGCCTCCCGCATCGTGACCTATAACGAAGACGCCCGCATGGCCGTGCAGGAGCTACCGGCCGGGCAGTACGACCTGATCGTCTCCGACGTGTTCAACGACATGGCCGTGCCCTACCACCTCACCACCCGCGAGTTCAACGCCCATCTCCGGCATCTGCTCCACCCGGAGGGCATCTATCTGGTCAACCTCATCATCAAGGTCTCCAAAGGGCGCTTCCTGCGCTCCTTTGTCCACACACTCCAAACGCTCTACCCCCACGTGTACGTCTTGAGCGAAGCCGGTAACTACCAAGCCGCCGCCCTCGTCGGAGGTCGTGCCCTGCCGGTCGCCGACCGCACGACCGTCATCGTCGCCGCAGCCCGCCAGCCCATTGACTTCAGCCGCTTCCGGTCCTATCGCACCGGCACCGATGCCCCCACGGCCTCGGTGGTGGCATCGAGCGACGGCGGGCAGCCCCCCCTCGCCGCCGGCCCCAGCGTGCTCCTCACCGACGACTACGCGCCCGTAGATACCATGGTCGCCGAGCTATTCACCGACGACGTAAGACAGTGGGACTGGCACCTACTCGTCCCCCCCGCCTGGCGCCACTGGCTCCTCTAACCCCCCATCCGCCATTCCCGCGCCAGCGGGAACCCATCCCGATCATCCGTGCATCCTGAAAATCCTGACGCAGACAATCCTCCCCTGCCGTAGGGGCGCAACATGTTGCGCCCAGACCCTCGTCATCCCCGCGCAAGCGGGAATCTAAGTCCCCCCGCCGCAGCGGGGGGACCATAGGGGGGCCGTACTCACTACGCTCCACCCCTCTACACGAGGGAGGGGCTGACAGTCGCGCCGACATCGCATTATCACCACAAGGAGATCAACGTCCAACCCGGCCATCGGCGCGAGGTGTACGCCCACCAGCAGGGCGGCTCCACTGTAATCCGGTCATCCCAATCGTGCTGCCTGAGCACCTGATACACTCCGTGACATGTGCGCGCTGTGGGTAGACTGGTGAGGAGCTTGCGTCGGCTGATCATCCTTGGTCGTGCTCTGGTGCCCGTGTTGCTCCTCGCCCTCCTGACTATCAGCGCACCGGTAGCCCAAGCCGCCTCCCCCGATATCCTCATCACTGAGGTCCAGGCCGCCAATACGCGCACGGTGATCAGTAACCAGGGTACCTACTCCGACTGGCTGGAGTTGCACAACCCCACGGACACACCCATCCCCATCGCCGGCTACACCCTCACCGACGACCCCACCCAACCCGCCAAGTGGCCCCTTCCCGTCACGACGCTGGCGCCGGGGGACTTTCTGCTGGTGTGGGCCTCCGGTGCCGATCAGGTGACACCGGAAGGCTGGCACACGAGCTTCCGGTTGAACCGTGGCAGGGAGTACGTCGGCTTGTTTGACCCGGACGGACAACTGGTGGATGCGGTGACGTTCGGGGCACAGGAGCCGAACGTCTCACTGGGGCGGCTCGGCACGGTGTCCGACCGGTGGGTGTCCTTCCCGAACCCCACCCCCGGGTCGGCGAATACGACCCGGCATCGCTGGCGGGCACCGCCGGACGCCCCCCCGGTAGCGGTCACGCCGAGCAGTGGACGCTTCACCGGCCCGGTGACGGTGCAACTCTACACGCCGGTACCGGGCAGCCTGCTGTACTACACGCTGGATGGGACCGATCCGACGGTGGACGGGCAAGAGTACACGGCACCCTTGGCGGTGACGGAGACGACGGTGCTGCGGGCGGTGGCACTGGACGATGGCACGCCGGTGAGTGCCGTGACCACTGCAACGTATCTGGTAGGCGAACGGGATACTCTGCCGGTCATTTCACTGGTCACGGACCCGGCACATCTGTGGGACGAGGCGACGGGCATCTACACCAACACGCAAGAGCGTGGCCGCAACTGGGAGCGGCCGGTGACGGTGGAGTGGCTCTCGCCGGACGGTGAGCTGGACTTCAGCGTGGGGGCTGGGCTACGCCTGCACGGAGGTGGGAGCCGCAGACATGCCGATGGCAAGCAGTCGTTCCGGCTGTACTTCCGGGGGGCGTACGGGCCGCGCGAGCTGGCATACCCGCTGTTTGGAACGGAGGCTGGTCAGACGTATAACCGGCTGGTACTGCGGGCCGGATACAACGACAGTTGGTGGACTGGAGGCGAAGGGGTATACTTGCGGGACCAGTTGGTGCGGGACCTGCACGGGGCGATGGGCCAGGTGGCGGCGCGGGGACGCTGGGTGGCCCTGTACCTGAACGGGACCTACTGGGGACTGTACAACCTCACCGAGCGCATTGACGACACCTTCCTAGCCACGCACTTCGACGCCAGCGAATGGTATGCCATCTCAGCAACAGGAGAGATCACCCCCGGTAGCATGCACCGCTGGTACCGGTTTGCGGACTGGCTGGCCGGGACGGACTTGCGTGCAACGGCGCAGTACGAGCAGACCGCACAGCAGCTCGATATCGAGAACTTCACCAGTTACGTTCTGCTGAACATCTGGGCGCAGAATACCGACTGGCCGCACCGAAATTGGATCGCGGCCCGTCCACGGGCGGGGCCAGACCCGCGCTGGCAGTTCTTCGTCTGGGATGCCGAGTGGGCGTTCGACATTTCAGAGAACACGTTCGAGCGCGTAGTGGATGGCGACGCCCGGGTCGGGCAGATGCTCGTCAGTTTGCTGCAGAACGCCCAATATCGCGCGTATTTCGCCGCGCAGATCAAGCGCCATCTGGCTGGAGCACTGGACACCGCCTCCGTGCGCGAACGCCTCATCGCGCTCGCCGCCGAGCTGCGCCCGGCTATGGTGTCGGAAGCCGCCCGCTGGCGACCCGACGAGGAGCCAGCAGTGCTGTTAGAGCAGTGGGTGGCGGAGTTGCAGCGGATCTCGGATTCCTTGGACGCCGATGCACAGCGACTGCTCCAACTGAGCGATCCGGAGACACTACGGCAACAACTCCCGCCACGCGCGGCGCCGGCGGCCCCGATACCAGCGGCGCCGGCCGCCACGCCGGGCGTCCGCATCACCGAGGTCCTCGCGGCGAATACGCACACGGCGCTCGATGACCGGGGTGGCTACGCCGACTGGCTGGAGTTGCACAATCCCACGGACACACCTGTCTTCCTCGTCGGCTACACCCTCACTGACGATCCCGCCATGCCGGCCAAGTGGTCCTTGCCGGCCAGCACCCTGGCACCGGGGGCTTTTCTGGTGATCTGGGCCACCGGGTCCGATCGGGTGGCGCCGGAAGGCCTGCACGCGAGCTTCCGGCTGAGCCGCACAGGCGGCTACGTGGGGTTGTTCGGACCGGACGGACAGGTGGTGGATGAGGTGACGTTCGGCCCGCAGATGGCGGATGTCTCCCTGGGGCGGCTGAAAACGGCATCCGACCAGTGGGCGTTCTTCACTTCCCCGACGCCCGGTAAGGCGAATACCTCCAGTCCACGGGCACCTCCGGACGCGCCCCTCGTGGTGGTCACACCGGGCAGCGGACGCTTCGCCGGCCCAGTGACCGTGCAGTTGGCGGCACCACTACCGGAGAGCACGGTGCATTACACGCTGGATGGTGCCGATCCGACGGTGGAAGGGCAGGAGTATATGGGACCCTTCGTACTGGAGCAGACGACGGCGCTGCGGACGGTGGCACTGCGCGACGGCATACCGGTCAGTGCCGTGATCACGGCGACGTACCTGGTGGGAGAGCGCATCGGCTTGCCGGTCGTGTCGCTGGTTGCGGACCCGGCTCATTTGTGGGACGAGGACACCGGTATCTCAACCACCCCCCGGCAGCACGGCCGGCGCAGGGAGCGGCCGGTGAGGGTGGAGTGGCTGTCACCAGAGGGTGCGCTGGGCTTCAGTGTGCCAGCCGGGCTACGCATCCGCGGCGGTGAAGACCGCACGGAAGCAGCCAAGCAGTCGCTCGAACTGTACTTCCGGGATGAGTATGGGTCTCACCAACTGCCCCCCCTGTTTGGGCCTCAGCCGGGGCGGACCTACACCCGGCTGGTCCTGCGGGCAGGTGGTGATGACGAGGAGGCGATGTACGTGCGGGACCACCTGGTCCGGGAGTTGCACGGGACGATGGGACAGGCGGCGGTCCGCGGACGCTGGGTGGCCCTGTACCTGAACGGGGCCTACTGGGGGCCATACCACCTCTCCGAGCACCTTGACGAGAATTTCCTGGCCACGCACTTCGACACCAGTGACTGGTACACCAGCGCTCCGGCGGGAGAGCAGGCACCCGACAACGCCCACCGCTGGCATCTGTTTGCGGATTGGATTGCCGGGTCGGATTTGAGCGCAGCAGCACAGTACGAGCAAGCGGTGCAGCAACTTGATATCGAGAGCTTCACCGCCTTCGTCATCCTCCGCCTGTGGAACGGCGACACGGCGTGGGATAGCAGCGACTGGCTTGCCGCTCGGATGCGTGACGGCTCTGATACCCGCTGGCGACTGTTCGTGGCGGACCCCGGCGGGCCCGCTCGTCAACCGATGCGGGGTAGTGAGGCACGTGGCGCCCTCATCCCAATCATAGCCAGCTTGTTGCAGAACACACATTACCAAGCCTACTTCGCGCAGCAGGTCGAGCAGCACCTCGCCGGGGCACTGGCTACCGAAGCTGTGCGGAGCCGGCTAAACGCGCTGGCTGCCCAACTGCGTCCGGCTATGGCGGCGGAGGCGGCACGCTGGCCACCCGATCAAGAGCCGGCGGCCGCAGTGGCACAGTGGGAAGCAGCGCTGCAACGATTCTCAGATTCGCTGGACGCCAAGGCCCAGCGCCTGCGCGACCTGAGCGACCCAGCGACGCTGCGGCAGCACCTCTCGCAGCTCGCGGCACCAGCGACACCGGCGATGCCGCCGCCGCTACCGCCGGGGACCCGGATTGCCCTGGTAGTGCATCACCCCGCGGAGCTGGCAAAGGGTGATGCCGCCGTCGTGGCGCACCTGGCAGCGCGGGGCGCCACCGTCACCGTGGTCGGGATCCACGACGACAGTGGGCCTGATCCGGCGCAGGTCGCCGCCAGCCACGATTTGCTCTTACTCAGCTCCAGCCTGAGGCTAATCGATGCAGCGGCGCGCTATGCCCAGACGCCGCTGCCGCTCATTTTCTGGGAGCCGCAACTGCTGGCGGCGATGCATATACCACTGTCGTCTTGGGGTGGTACACGCTCCCAGCAAACCGACATCCGGATTGTAGACGCCGAGCACTCGATCACCGCGGGGCTACCTGTTGAGGAAAGGCTGCGGGTGGCGCGTCGGCCCGATACGTTCAGCGTGGCCTATCCGCCCAGTGGGCCCGGGGTGCATGTGCTGGCGCGGCATCTGACGGGTGGTGACGTGGCGCTCATGGTAGCGGAGGCCGGAGCCGAGTTAGCTAATGGGCAACCGGCGCAGGCCAGGACTGTCTTCCTGTACTGGCATCATGACACGTTCCACTGGAGCACGGGTAATGCGGTCCGGCTCTTCGACCAGGCGGTGGATTGGGCACTCGGCCTCCCTGCTGACGATGGCGCCTGAGCGAGCAATGAGCGCCTGCCGCGCGCTGACTCCCCCTTCCCTCCAGGGAAGGGGCCGGGTGACAGGTCAAAGCCGCACCACACCTGGCACGATCCGTGCGGCTTTGGCCTGTCAGCGGTTAGGTGCAATACCGGCCCCCTATCGTCTCCTCGCTCCACAGGGGGACATGGATTCCGCCGGAACGACGAGCGGGGAGGTAGCCTCCCCCCTCTCTATCGCTCGGCGATGGAGAGGGAGCCGGGGGGTGAGGCGCGGCCGGCCGTCTCCAGCGCGAACTTGATGCTGACCGCCTCGAATGGCAGCTGCACCGGCACGGGATAAGCGCCGGTCCAGCAGGCGGTACACAGCCGGTCCTCCGCCAGTTCCACCGCCTTGACGAGGCCATCGAGGCTCAGATAGCCCAGCGAGTCCGCCCCGACGTCGCGCCGGATCGCCTCCACGTCGGTCGGTGCCAGCCGCAGCCCCTCCGCGGCCGCCACGCTCCCATGTCCGTTTGACGCGCTGGTTGGCGTTCCCAAGCTCGTGCCGTTGGCGTCGTCACTGTGCCCGTTGCCGTTGCGCCTCTCCCACGCGGCCGCGGTAATCCGATGGGCAATCAGCTCGCCGTGCGTGGCCATGTCCACGCCGAGCACGCAGGGATGGCGCAGCGGCGGGCAGTGTATCCGCAGATGGACCTCGCGCGCCCCGGCACTCCGGAGCAGCTTGATGAACTTCTCCTGCGAGTTGCCCCGCACCAGACTGTCGTCCACCACGACCACCCGCCTGTCACCGACAATCTCCGGGATGGCGTTGTATTTCAAATCGGCTGTCGTCTGCCGCTGCCGTAGCTCCGGCTGGATAAACGTGCGATGGATATAGCGGTTGTGGATCAGGCCGTCCCGATACGGCAGTCCGCTGGCCTCCGCATAGCCTTGCGCCGCCGTCAGCGCGCTGATCGGCACGCCGACCACCACGTCGGCCTCGGCCGGGTGCTCGTGCGCGAGCTGCCGGCCCATCTCCCAGCGCGCCTCGTAGACCCGCTTGTCCTCGATGATGCTGTCCGCGCGGGCCAAGTAGACGTACTCGAACAGGCAGAACGCCCGCCGCCGCGACTGCTGGCCGCGGATGCTTTGCACCCCCTCGGCCGTGATGACCACGATCTCCCCCGGGTCCACCTCGCGCTCGAACTGGGCGCCGACCGTCTCCAGCGCGCACGACTCGCTGGCCAGCACCCACGCGCCGTTGACCCGGCCCACGCACAGCGGACGATTGCCCAGCGGATCGCGCACCCCGATCAGTGCCTCCCGTGTGAGGAACACGAGGCTGTACGAGCCTTCCAAGTGCGGCATGGCCGCCTGGATATTGGCGACGACACTCTCTTGCCCACCCCGCGCTGCCATCGCCGCGATTAGCTCGCTATCGGTCGTCGTCAGGAACGAGTGTCCCTGCGCTTCCAGCTCCCGGCGGATCGAGGCCGTGTTGGTGATGTTCCCATTATGCGCCACCATCACCTTGCCCAACGGTCCCTCGTACAAGATCGGCTGGGCATTCTCGACGCGGCTCGATCCCGTCGTCGAATAGCGCGTGTGACCGATGGCAATGTGCCCTTCGAGCTGCCGCAGGATGTCCTCGCTGAACACCTGCGAGACCAAGCCCATATTCTTGTAGAAGCGGATTTCCTCACCGTCGGAGACTGCGATCCCCGCACTCTCCTGGCCGCGGTGTTGCAGCGCGTAGAGACCAAAGTACGTCGTGCGGGCAACGTCCTCGTCGGTACTGTAGATGCCGAACACGCCGCAGGCCTCGCGCGGCGGCGGCTCCGCACCACCAACTTCGAACACCTGGTTCTGAAGCTGACACCGGGCGTAGTGCTCAGTGGTCACGATTCGCTCTCCCCACGGAGCGTCGCTATAGCCGATATCCGGCCATCACACACAGCACGGTCTGCGCGGCAGCACCCCAGTCATTGAGCCGCGCGTTCAAGTCTACCACGAGTGTCCTCTCCCTATGGACGGCGGCCGTCCTGCCGCACCGTCCACAGACAAGAACGGCACCGGGAGCGCCGGGGATGCGCTCCCCGGCGCTCCATGTATGGTAAAAGGGACTGCGGGGCGCCGCGAGGCTCCCACCCTAACGCACCGGGCCAGGAAACACGCCGTCCCCCCGCCACAGCGGGGGGACCATAGGGGGGCCAGCACTACCCCTCTCTGGAAATAGCCATGAGTTTGGCCCTCACGACTGACCTCTACCATCAGGATGCGGCCTACGTCGCTTGGCGCACCGGCCGCACCGGCCCGGCGACCTTCGACTTGTATATCCGGCACGCACCGTTCGGCGGTGCCTACGTGCTCATGGCCGGCCTCGCGGCGGCGCTCTCCCATGCCACCGGCTTTCGCTACACCGATGCAGACCTCCGCTACCTCGCCCAGGTGCGGGCCTACGACCCGGCCTTTCTCGACTTCCTCCGCGCGCTGCGCTTCACCGGCGACGTCGCCGCCATGCCCGAGGGCACCATCGCGTTCCCCCACGAGCCGCTGCTGTGCGTGCGGGCACCGTTTATCGAGGCACTGCTATTGGAAGCAGGCCTCATCCAGGCACTCAATCTCGCCACGCTGATCGCCACCAAAGCCGCCCGCATCGTCACCGCGGCCGCCGGGCGGACGGTCGCGGAGTTCGCGCTGCGCCGCGCCCATGCCCCCTACGAGGTGACCCGCGCCGCCTACATTGGGGGCTGCGCCACGACCTCATTCGTCGCCGCCGCCCAACGGTTCGGCCTCCAACCGACCGGCACCATTCCCCATGCGCTCGTCCAGTTGTTCGACACAGAGCGGGAGGCGTTCGAGGCGGTCGCTGCCACCCTCCCGCAGTACACCCTGCTCCTCGATACCTACGATATCCGCCAGGCCACCCACACCGCCGTCGAGGTCGCCCGCCGGGCGCGGCAGCAGCTCGGACACGAGCTTGTTGCCGTCCGCCTGGACAGCGGCGACCTAGTAGCCGATAGCCGCTACGTCCGGCGCGTGCTGGACGCCGGCGGCCTCGAATCCGTGCGTATCGTGGCCTCCGGCGACCTCGACGAGTTCGCCATTGCCGACCTGCTCGCCGCCGACGCGCCGCTCGACGGCTTCGGGATCGGCACCAAATTGGGCAGCGGCGCCGGCTCGCTCCAGCACCAGGTCGCCGGCGGTACGCTCGGCGTGGTCTACAAGCTCGCCGAATACGCCGACCCGGCCGGAACAGTGAAGGCTAGTCTCAAGCTCGCCGGGGTCAAGAGCAGTTGGCCGGGGCACAAAGCAGTCTACCGCGTCGGCCAATATGCCTACGACGTAATCCAGCTCGCCTCCGAACCCCCACCACCGGACGCCGCGCCGCTGCTCCGCCCGGTCATCTGCAGCGGCACGCTGCTACCGGACAGCCAGTCGCCCCTGCCCGAAATCGCCGCCGCCGCGGCCGCGCAGCTCCGCGCCTTGCCGGAGCAATGGCGGCGCCTCACCGCCCACCACCCCTACCCGGTCCACTTCAGCCCCGAACTGCGTGCCCTCCGGGAGCGCCTAACCCAGGCAGCGCAAGCCGGAAGGACCGCCGGATGACAAGCCAAGCCGTGGGGGCGCAGCATGCTGCGCCCGTCCCCCTGCGGAGCGGGGGGACCATAGGGGGGCCGGTATTGGAACTCACTCCCGGCCCTTTTCTTTCAGGGCAGAGGAGTCAGCGCGGCGGCCGGCGGCCCCTTCCCTTCAGGGAGGGGGGTGGGGGTAAGTGTGATGGCGAGACGCACTACACCAGGCACCCGAGGCCAGGGCCGTGACGCGCCCGGCCTTTGCTGCCACCTTGCACGACCCGGAGGGCCGGATGGTGACGCCGGCCCGCGCCGCGGCAGCCACACTCCGGCGGCTGTATCGTAGCGCCCACGTCATTGCGACGCCCCAGACGGACGCCCGGCTGATTACGCTGCTCCGAGCAGCCGGCGCTGCGGTCAGCACCGGGGCCGACAGTCGCATCGGTGTCGGCCGGCGGCAGGCCATCCTTGATGCCGTGCATGCCGGCGCCACCACTGTCCACTACTGCGACTTCGACCGCCTGCTCCATTGGCTCCGGGTGGCGCCGGCCGAGCTACACGCGGTGCTCGACCAGCTCACGGCACCGCGCACGTTCGACTACTTGATCCTCGGCCGCACGGCCGCCGCCTTTGCCACGCATCCGCGCGTACAGCGGGAGACGGAAACCGTGACCAACCGGGCCTTCTCGTCGTGGTTCGGTCAGCCGGCCGACGTTGGGGCCGGGTCGTGTGGGGTCACGGCCCACGCCGCCGCGCTGCTTGCCCGGCACTCGCAGGAGCCGACGAACGCAACCGACGCCGAATGGCCGGCCATCGTGCAGTGTCTGGCTCCCGGCCGGGTCCGCTACCGGGCCACGGAGGGCCTCTCGTTCGAGACCGCCGACTACTACCGGACGGAAATTGAGTTGGCCGGCGGCGAGGCACACTGGCGGGAGCAGGTGTATGAGCGGCCGGAGATGTGGCTCCAGCGCCTTGAGCTGAGTCACAACTCGGTCAGGGCCATGCTCGCCGTCGCCCAGCGCCTCACCCGCTAGGCGGCCGTCGTAGGGGCGCAACAGGTTGCGCCCGTCCCCCCGCGTAGCGGGGGGACCATAGGGGGGCCAGCGTGCCCCCCTCGCTATCGCACCAGCCGTTTCTGGATCGCTGCCTCGTGCCAGACGAGACCCAGCCCCGGACGCTCGGACATATAAATGTACCCGTCGCGGAAATCAATCGGCTCCAGAAATTCGTGCAGGTAGGCTTGGAGACGGGTGTAGCTCTCGGTGATGAGTCCGTTGTGGACGGCGGCGACGCACGTCGAGCCGAGATGGGCGCCGCCGTGCGGGGCCATCGTCAGGTGCTCGGCGCTGGCGAGCGCCGCAATCTTCATCCACTCGCTAATCCCGCCGCAGATCACCGGGTCCGCCTGAATAATATCGGCGGCCTGCGCCCCGATCAGGTCCCGGAAGCCCCACCGCGTGTACTCGTTCTCGCCACTCGCCACCGGCATGTCCAACGCCGCAGCCACCTGGGCGCCACCGCGGAAATCGTCGGCGTGAACCGGCTCCTCGAACCAGTACGGATCGTAGCGTTCGACCATCCGCCCGAACTTGATTGCCGTGACGGCATCCCATCCATTGTTCGCGTCAATCATCACGTCCACGTCCGGCCCGACGGCATCGCGGACGGCGCGTACTCGCTCCGCATCCTCGCGCAAGGTCACGCCGGGCCAGCCAATCTTCATCTTGACCGCCCGGTAGCCCTCGCCCACGTAGTCTTCCATCTCGGCGCACAGCTCGCGCAGCCCCTTGCCCTCGGCATAGTAGCCACCCGCGGCATACGCCCGCACTCTGGCCTGCGCGCCACCGAGCAACCGCCACACGGGCTGACCGAGCACCTTCCCCTTCAGATCCCAGAGCGCATTGTCCACGTCGCTCATCGCCCGGATGTGCTCGCCCTTCGCCACGGGCTTGCGCCAGCCGCCCATGTACATCTTCTGCCACAGATACTCGGTACGCATGGGGTCTTCGCCCAGCAGCACCGGCTTCAGCGGCCCTTCCTCAATCGTCACCGAGCCGCCCATCGAGGTCCCGACCACGCCCTCGTCGGTGTATATTTCGAGCCGCGAGAAGCCGCGGCTCGTCGTCTTGATAATGGAGTTCCAGTACGGTTCGTCCAGCGGACCGAGCGAAAACCTGGTCACTTTGATGTCGGTAATCTTCATCCTCTAGCCCTCCCCTGCATTGCTTTAGCCGCAGCGGCACCACCACTGCCGGCGCAGAGAGCATAGCGATTCGGGTACGCAGGCGCCGGAATGACAGGCGGCAAACACCCCCTCTCTATCGCTCGGCGATGGAGCGGGGACCAAGGGGGTGAAGACAACAGAGCCTACGTCTGACAGACGGGATAGTCCGCCCGCGCCGGCACACCGCTGGCCGGGTAGGGTGGGCCAAGGGTGATGCGGTCGAAGAAGCCCGCGTCCGCTGCCGTCACGTTGCACCAGTAGAAGCCCAGCGCCTGGAATGTCGCCGGGTCCGGCACGTGTCGCCACTGCCCTAGCTCCGCGTCGTAGGCCAGGATGCGGTCATCCCCGCCGTCAAACCGCCGCATCAACATGTTCGGCGCTGGGTATTGCTCGTCAAGCGGGATCGCCAAGATCACCCCCACCGGGAAGGTGTACTGCGTATTCACCACCGCCCAAGGTACCGCATAGATCAGGTGGCTATCGGGCGCGATCCAGCGCCGCACGACCTGGCCATCGCCCTCCCGTCGCACCACCGCATAGGTCTGCCCCAGATCGCCGTCGCGCACGAACCCGATCACGATGATCCGCTGGCCGTCGCGGCTGATCCAGCCAACGCCGACCTCGATCTCGACGCCCGGCTCATCGTGGCGTTGGAGGACGAGGAGATCGCCAGCTACCTCCTTGGCTGTCGCGGCAGACGTGCTGCCGATGATCGGCGAGCGCGGCGGCGCCGGTGCCCGGCTCCCACCGCCACCGCCACCATCGCCACCACTGTCACCACCACCGCCACCATCGCCACCACTGTCACCACCACCGCCACCATCGCCACCACTGTCACCACCACCGCCACCATCGCCACCATCGCCACCACTGTCACCACCATCGCCACCATCGCCACCACCCTTTCGTGGCGTGCCGGTCAGCGATGTAGACAAGTCGCCGCCACCTGCGTCGTTCACCGCCTGCACCTGCACCCAGTACAGCGTGCCGTTGGTCAGGCCGGTAATCGTGTACGCCAGGCTGCCACCTCTGGTCGTCGTCCAGGCGCCGTCCACTTTGGTCGAGGCGGTGGCGCCAGTCTCCCAATAGCGCAAGTTGTAGGCAGTGATCGCCACACCGGTCGCACCCGCCGGGGCACCGTCGTCTGCTGGCGCCGCCCACGTCACGGTGAGCTGCCGGTCGCCTGGCTGTACCCGGACGTTCTGCGGGGCCGTTGCCAAGCAATACGTTGAGTCGTTGATGGCCAGCCCGTCTTTGTTCAGCAGATCAGCGTGCAGCGGGAGGTTGAAGCTGTTCCCGTTGAGGTACAGCACTGCCAGTACGGGAATGTTGGCCAAACTGCTCGGAACGTCACCGCTGAGTTGGTTGCAGGAAAGGGACAATATTAGCAGGTTGCTGAGGTTGCCTAGTTGCGTCGGAATACTCCCGCTCAATTGGTTGTCGTCGAGAAGCAGCCACTTCAAACTGCTGAGGTTGCCTAGTTGCGTCGGTATGCTCCCGCTCAATTGGTTGTCCGAGAGGTCAAGACGGGTCAGGCTGCTAAGGTCACCCAGTGCAGTTGGGATGCTCCCGCTCAACTTGTTCCCGAATAGATCGAGGCTGGTCAGATTGCTAAGGTCACCCAGTACAGTTGGGATGCTCCCGCTCAGTTGATTGTCCGCGAGGTCAAGACGGGTCAGGTTGCTGAGGTCACCGAGCGCAGTTGGGATGCTCCCGCTCAACTCGTTGCGGCCCAGGTCTAGATCGGTCAGGTTGCTGAGGTCACCCAGTACAGTTGGGATGCTCCCACTCAACTGGTTCCCGAATAGATCGAGGATGGTCAGTTTGCTGAGGTTGCCTAGTTGCGTCGGTATGCTCCCGCTCAATTGGTTGCCGTCGAGAGACAGCCAGTCCAAACTGCTGAGGTCACCGAGCGCAGTTGGGATGCTCCCGCTCAACTCGTTCCAGGACAGTGATAGGTAGGTCAGGTTGCTGAGGTCGCCCAACTGCGCGGGGATGCTCCCGCTCAATTGATTCTGCGAGAGGTCTAGCTCGGTCAGGTTGCTGAGGTCACCGAGTGCAGTTGGGATGCTCCCGCTCAGTTGGTTGGACCACAAGTACAGCTCGGTCAGGTTGCTGAGGTCACCGAGTGCAGTTGGGATGCTCCCGCTCAATTGATTGTACGAGAGGTCTAGCTCGGTCAGGTTGCTGAGGTTGCCTAGTTGCGTCGGTATGCTCCCGCTCAATTGATTGTCCGAGAGATCGAGGCTGGTCAGATTGCTAAGGTCACCCAGTGCTGCGGGGATGCTCCCGCCAAGGCGGCTATTGCTGGGCCGCATCCCCTTAACGCTGAGCCACAGCCTCGTAACGCCGACCCCCGTGGTGGTGCCAACACCCTCCCACAAGTGCAGCTCTACGTTGCCGGCCCAGTTCAGCACGCCGTCGGGATCGAGCGTGTCTTTCAGACCCAGCAGCGTCTCGCAGTCGCGGATCAGGGCCGCGCTCGACTGCGAGGTGCAATCAATGGTTTGGGCCGCGGCGGGCGTGACCTCCATCGCGACCGGCAGGCCGATGACACCCACGCAGCACAGCACCACGGCCACGCTGCTCCATAGCCAAGCAATGCCCCGAGAGTGACTCACTCCTGCCTGAGACCAACAGTTGCCTGGCATTTCCGCTCTCCTTCCTACCTCCTCGGAGGTCGTGTCTCAGTTTGAAATCTGCTGCTCGCCCCCCGGAGCGGCCAACTCAAACGGAAACACGACTACTATAATCTATATGTTTATCAAAGGGCAACAGCGTAGGCGCTGCGGGGTGGCGGTGGCCATCCGCCAGGGCGGCGACCGCCGCTCGACCAGGAGGCTGGCAGGGAGCACCGGCAGCGGGAGCGTGGACCGGTGGATCGTCGGGGGCGAGCCAGCGCCGCATGGTCAGTCCGTCAGCCGCGCAGCTGACGGACTGACATTTTTCAAACTGAGATACTACTTCCTCGGACACTCAACCATGGACGGTTTCACCTGCACATCCATGCATCGTACTCATGGCAGTGGATTATTACTCGCCGGCTTCCGCCGCGGCCAATGCCGCGTTGTGCGGCGCCGCGCCGGCCGTCGCGTCGCGGATCGCCCGGTCGAGATACAGTTCGTTGCCGGGCTTGAAGCCGGGCACCGTGACGATGTGCGCGAACACGTCGCAGCCGCGATGTCCCGTGCCGGCCGGGATCAGCGCAATCGTGCCGGGCGTGAGGTCTGTCACCTCGTAGCGGGACCAATCACCGATGGCGGGAAACGTGTACAGGCGCGCCGCCCGTCCTGCCGTGCCCAGCCGCCACTGCGCCGGATCGAGCGCGAAGTAGATTTCGAACTGCGGCTGCCCGCCGCCGATTGGCTCCTGCGGATGGTAGTGGGTCCGCGATAGCTCCGCGCCAATGTGCAGCGCGTGGCAGTTCACGCGATTGGAGCCGTCTGTGCTTGCTTGTCCATCGCCGCCGAGGTCGGTGTACCAGGTGAGCGGGAGCCGGCGAAAGGCGTCGAATCCTGGCGCGCAGCCACCGGCCGTGTCCTTGAGATAGCGCAGCCGGCGGACTCCCGCCGCCTCAGACGGTGCCGCCGGGTCCACGTCCTCGATCCACCAGTAGCGCAGCGACCCGCGGAGCCGCAGCGGCGCCTCGGCACGCACGATCAGCTGGTCGCCCACACCGACCGGCTCCCAAGAGCCATCCTGCTTGGTGGACCAACCGAGTGTCTCCGTTCGCGCGGCCAGCCAGCGCAGCGCAGCGCCCGGTGCCCCGTCCAGCCACCGCTCCGGTGCAATACCGCTCTCCAACAGCCGCCAGACCTCGCCATCCACGTTCCCCACGAAAGCTGCGGGCTGCTGCTGCCAACGCTCCATGATCGCGGTCAGCGGGGCGCGCACCCCCTCCGGGGTGGCGCCGTCGGCCGTGGCCAGCGCCGCTCGGAGCGTGGCAAGGGCGTCGCGGGCCTCCGGGACCAGCGGATCGGGACGATACGCTGCCGGCAGCCGTGCCCCGTCACCCTCCTGGGTCCGGTAACCGGCCGGGAGCCAGACTTCACCACAGCCGTCAAACAGCCAACAGTACCGCACCGCTCCCGGCATCGGCGTCAGTTGCGCCTCGGCCGCGCCCCCGACCGCTCCCTGACCCAGCGCATAGCCGGGGTTCCACTCCCGGAACGCCTGCACGGCCGCCGCCCATGTCGGCGCATCGTCTACCCGACCGACGATCACCTCCGGCATCGCCCCTCCCCATGTCTTCGCCACGATGGCGTCGCCGCCAGCCTACCCTCCTACCCTCGCACAGATCATACCCCAGGAGACCGTTGCAAAATCGTCATTCCCGCCGGTGCGGAAATCCACCCCTCTTCCCCTGCTGACTGGGATAGGTACGGGGTAAGCCGGAGGGGCGCAACATGTTGCGCCCGTCTCCCCGCGCAGCGGGGGGGCCATAGGCTCACAAGGGTAGGTTTTTTGAAAACAGCGGAATGACACGGCGTCCGACCGTGCGGCATGCTGGGGGTGCTCACCACCCCACCACCGCTCGGAGGGACGCCCTGTCCGCACCGCCCAGTGTAGCGCAATGGACGCAGCTCGTCGCCACGCAGTGGCCGCCCTTGAGCCGGCCACAGGCCACCGTCCTGGCTTTGTGGAGCCTGGGCCTGGTGTTGGCGCGCGCTTGTGGTCTCACTGCCGTCAGGGTCTTCTTGGCCCACCTGCAGGAGCGCAAGGAAAACACCGTGCGCCAGCAACTGCGCGAATGGTGCTACGAAGCCCCCGCCAAACGGGGTACCCAGCGCCAGGCGCTGGCCGTAGAAGCCTGTTTTGCGCCCTTGCTGCGCTGGGTCTTGCACTGGTGGCAGTGGCAGCGCACCCGCATGACCCACCCGGCACGGGCGGCGCGGTTGTGGCTGGCGGTCGCGGTGGCCACCTTGTGGCTGGTGCGCGTGGGTGGCGTCGCCGAAGATACCGTCGCCAGCAGTACGGTGCTCGATGTGACGGCGGGGCCGGTTGCGCCCCGAGCCGTGGCCCGCCCTGTCGGACCCAGCAGCCGGAGGGCTGATACTGTCCCGACCGCAAAGTGTCCACCATGTCTCCGAACACCTGTCCACGATGTCCCCGGTCTATACACCCTCCAGGGAAGGGGGAACCACAGGGGGGCCAGCCCCAGTCCACCCACCCCACCATCAACCAAGTGCAGCCTGCCATCCAGGTTCCGCCCCACCCGCGGCCTTGCTCCACCGCGGACACGGGCTTCCTCCACCAGCACCCCTCCCGCGCCCCCCCGGCCGTTCCCCTTCCCTTTAGGGAGGAGGCCAGGGGGTAGGTCCGCCCCTAGCGCGGCAAGGGCAGCGCGATCGTGCGCCCCTCGCGCGACGACCGATAGCCGGCCAGCACCATCTCTACGGCGGTGCGGGCCGTGTGGGCATCGGCCGGTGAAGGGGTGCCCTCCACCAGCATCCTGATGAATGCTTCCGCCGTACCCTGTAGCCGACTGCGCGGCAAGGCCACTTGCGGGTAATCCCAGTGGCCGGCCGGGTTCGGTTGGTCGGCTGCGGCCGGCCCCGCGCCGGCTGCCGGCCCACCGGGGTTATGGCGCCAGATACGCAGCGGCGGCTCGTCGCCGGACATGCTGCGCGCCGCCGTGATGTCGGTGCCCGTGGCGACGATGACGCCCCGGTCGCCACTGATCTCGACCGTGCTCGTCGAAGCCAGCTCCACCCAGCTACTCTGATGCACACCGATCATCCCGGAGGCGTAGCGGTAGAGCAGCACGCCGCCGTCCTCCACACCGGGCTGCTGCACGGTCAGCGTGGTGCTCACGAACCCGGTCACGGCCTCCGGCATACCAAACATCCACAGAAACCAGAGTGCCACGTGCGCGCCCTCATCCATGAACGCACCACCACCACCGTGGACGGGGTCCTGCATCCAGTCCAGCACCGCCGGTTGCAGCAAGGCGAAGGCGTGGGAATGGCGCCGCCGGACGGTGGCTATCCGCCCCACCTCCCCGGCCGCCACCAGCCGCTCGATCTCCTGGTGAACCGGATCGAAGCGCAGGTTGTGTGACTGGTAGTAGCGCACGCCGGCCGCCTCCACGGCCGCCACAATCCGGTCACAGTCGGCCAACGTCGTCGCCATCGGCTTCTGCACCATGATGTCTTTGCCTGCGTGCGCCGCAGCGACCGCCAGATCGGCATGTGTATCGTTTGTCGAGCAGATGGTGACGGCCTGTACGTCGTCGCGGCCGAGCACCGCGTCGAGGTCAGCATCGAACGGCACGCCGAGTCCCGCGGCGGCGGCCTCCCCTCGTTCCTGATCGTCGTCCCAGGCACAGGACACCTGCACGTGGCGCGATTCCTGGAAGCTCGCCGCCCAGCCGCGTTGATGCGGATGCGCGAAGCCGAGCAGCGCAATACCGATTGGACGCACGCTTGCGGCGCTCACGGGGTCCACCCCTCTCATATGGGTAAGTTTTCTGTGTAGGGGCGCAACATGTTGCGCCCGATTGCGCGTCATGCCGGCCGCACCACACCCGTCGTCCCGCTGGCAAGCCGTAGCCGGCATCGGTATCGTACCCTACGGTGGCGGCGGCGAGCGGCGAGTGATCGGTAGCCCCTACCCTCACCCTCCCCCGTTGCGACAGGGGAGGGAACACGCCGTCCCCCCGCCGCAGCGGGGGGGCCAGACCATTCCCTCTCCCGTCGGGACGGGGGAGGGCTAGGGAGGGGGCCAGCCCACATCAAAGGAGAAGTACCGATGGAGCTTGATCTCATCATCCGTGGCGGAACCGTCGTTGACGGCTCCGGTCAACCGGGGCAGCCGGCCGACGTTGGGGTATCCGGCGACCGCATCAGCGCCGTCGGCGATCTCTCCGCGGCGACCGCGGCCCAAACCCTGGATGCCACCGGGCTGGTTGTCACGCCCGGCTTCATAGACATCCACACCCACTCCGAGTTCAGCTTGCTGCTCGATCCGCGCGGCGAGAGTAAGGTGCGCCAGGGCGTCACGACCGAGGTGGTCAGCAACTGCTCCTATGCGCCGTATCCCATGCGCCCCCAAGACATCGCCGACGCCAAAGCGCAGCGCATCATGCACGGCGCCGAGCTACTCGATTGGGACTGGAACGACCTGGAAGGCTACCGCCGCCGCTACAACCACCAGGGCGCCGCGATCAATGTCGCGCCGCTCGCCGGACACGCCGCCATCCGGGTCATTGCGATGGACTACGACAAACGCGCTCCCACGCCCGACGAGTTGGCCGCCATGCAGCGGCTCCTCGCCGAGACCATGGAGCAGGGCGCGTTCGGCTTTTCGGCCGGATTGACGTTGGCTCCCAGCGGCTACGCCGACACCGACGAGTTGGTGGCCCTGTGCGAAGTCGCCGCCCGCTACGGCGGCTACTACGCGGCCCATATGCGCGTCTACGCCGGCCAGCAGCTCAAGGCTCGCCACGAAACGCTGGAGATCGGGCGACGTGCCGGCATCCCGCTGCAAATGTCCCACAACAACGTGATGTTCCGCCCCTACTGGCACTTTGTCCCCGAAATCCTGGAGCTTCTGGATCAAGAGAGCGCCGCCGGCGTGGACGTGACCTACGATGTCTACCCCTACCTCGCCGGAATGTCCCACACCGATCAGCTCATGCCCGGCTGGTCCCAGGAAGGCGGCGTCGAGGGCCTACTCGCACGCCTGCGCGACCCGGTATCGCGCCAGCGCATCTACGACGAGATGGCGCCCGGCTGGGGCGGCCCGGAAGTCCCCTGGGATTGGGAATCCATCCTCCTGACCGATGTGGCTTCACCCGAACACAAGCACTGGGAGGGCCTCACGGTCGGTCAGGTCGCGGCAGAGCTTGGTGTTGACGGCCTAGAGGCATTGCTCACGCTCACCGAGTACCGCACCAGCGCCACCTACCACCACCTGAGTGAGGACAACACGCGCCTGCTCCTCCAGCATCCGCTAGGCATGGTTGGCTCCGACGGCGACGCCGTGACCATCGGCACGCCTTCCCTCCGCGGCAAGCCCCACCCCCGTTTCTTCGGCACCTTCCCCCGCGTGCTGGGGACCTACGTGCGCGATGAAGGCGTCCTGACGTTGGAAGAGGCCGTGCGGAAGATGACCTCCGCGCCGGCCCAACGGCTGGGCTTGTCTGACCGCGGGCTGCTGGCGGCCGGGCGTGTCGCCGACGTTACCGTGTTCGATCCGCACACCATCGCGGACCACGCCACGTTCGCCGAGCCAAACCAATACTCCACCGGCGTAGACTGCGTGATCGTCGCCGGTCAGCCGGTACTGGAGCACGGCGAGATGACCACCGCCCTCCCCGGCCGCGCGCTCGCCCACTCCACGTAACAACGCCGGGTAGGGGCACGGCATGCCGTGCCCCTACCGCCTTAGAGGAGGCTGCTATGCCTCGGTTCGTCAAGATCATTCGCATCATCGTGACCCACTTCGACTACCGGATTCCCGGACGCGCGATGGCCGGGCGTGCCAAGCTCGACATGCTCTATCAGCCCGGCAGCACCGTGTCCTCGGGAGGGCGCGGCGCTACCGGCGATCACATACTGACCGTCGAGACCGATGCCGGCGTGCGCGCCGAGCTACCCGGGACGGTGGATGCGGCCACGGCCGAATACCTGCTGGGCCAAAATGCGCTGGAGCGCGACACCATCTGGCATGACCTCAAACGCATGTTGCGCGGACGAGGCAACGCCCCACCCGGGCCTGTGGACATTGCACTCTGGGACATTGCGGGCAAACTGTATGACGCGCCGATCTACGAGCTGCTGGGAGGCTGGCGCACCAGGCTGCCGGTCTACGCCAGCACGTTTCACGGTGACGAAAACGGCGGTTTGACGCGGCCCGAGGACTACGCCCAATTCGCCCTGTACTGCCAGGAAGAGCTGGGCTATCGGGCCTTCAAGAGCCATCCGTGGGTTGATGGTCCGATTGAGCGGGAGGTCGCGACTGTCCTGGCCATGCGTCGTGCCGTCGGCGATAACATGGACTTGATGCTCGATCCGGCTGGGGCCTATGCCACCTTCGATGACGTGCTGAGGGTGGGACGGGCCTGCGACGAGGCCCGGTTTTTCTGGCTTGAAGACGCCTTCCGCGGCGGCGGACTGTCAATGTTCGCCCATCGCAAGCTGAGGGACTTCATCAAGACCCCGCTGTTGATGGGTGAGCATATCCGGGGCCTGGAGGCGAAAGCGGACATGATCTACGCTGGGGCTGCCGACTATGTGCGCGCCAGTGCCGGCGCAGACGGGGGCATCACCGGGGTGATGAAGCTGGCGGCGCTCGCCGAAGCCCATGGGTTGGATGTCGAGTTGCACGGTGGTAGTCTGGCGCACCGACATTGCATGGCCGCCATCCGCAATACGCACTATCTCGAGTCCGGAGGGGTGCATCCGAAAGTGCCGCACACCAGAGCGCCTATCTACGCGGAGCGGAAGTGGCTCCACGAGCTTGACTCGGTGGATGAGCACGGGTGCGCGGAGGTGCCGCAAGGGCCGGGACTAGGAGTGCCGCTCGACTGGTCGTTCATCAACGCACACAAGACTGGCGAGACGGTCTATCCATAGCACCATGACTCAGACACCCGGCCCCCCAACACCGCCCGAGCAGCGCGCGCCGCGGGTGCGTTTCGGAAACACCGACCTCCACGTCTCGCGCCTCTGCCAAGGTACCGCCTTTCGCAGTTTCCCGCGGATCCGCGACGAGCCGCGCGGCCAGCAGGTCTTACGCCACTGCCTGGCGCAAGGCGTCAACTTCTTCGACTCGGCGGTGGCCTACGGCTGGGGCGAATCCGAGGCGGCGCTTGGTAAGGCCATCCGCGGCCACCGCGACCGCGTCGTGATCTGCACCAAAGTCGCGCCGTCCCACATTCCCGTACACGAAGGCGACGACTTGCAACCGGCCCGGTTCACGCGCGACTTCCTCTTCCGGCAGGCGGAGAGTAGCCTCCGGCGGCTCGGTACCGACTACCTCGATCTCTACCTGCTCCACCAGCCGGACGCCGGTACACCGGCCGAGGAAATCGTCGGCGCCATGGACGCGCTGGTGCAGAGCGGCAAGATCAGGTATTGGGGCGCCTCCAACCATTCCGCAGCGCAGGTATGCGAGTTCGTCACCCTGTCTACTCGCCCCGGCCAAGCCCCCATTGCCGGACTCGAAGAATACTTCACCATCGCCGGCGAATCGCTCTCGGACACCGGGCAGCATCGCGTGCAGCAGCTTGAGCGCGAGCTGTTCCCGGTCGTGCGATCCGCCGGCCTGGGGCTGCTCGCCTACAGCCCCCTCGATGCCGGCCACCTGGCGCCGGGGCGCCCCATCGAGTCGGGCAGCCCCCTGGAAAGACTGGTGCGGGTGCTCGACGAGGTAGCGTCCGGTCTGCGGGTGAGCCGCGCCGCCGTGTGTGTAGCCTGGGTACTGACCCATCCCGCAGTGACCAGCGTGCTCGGCGGCGCCGAAAGTCCCTCACACGTAGACGAGCACCTCGCCGGCACCCGCCTCGCCCTCCCGGCCGACGCGCTGACCGCACTGAATGCCGCCAGCGCCGCCTACCGCCAAGAACATACGGCGGAGGCCCACAGCGCATGAGCACCGAGCCGAGCAGCCGGATCGTAGACGCGCACGTCCACGTGTGGAGCGCCGATACCGACCGCTACCCCCTCGCGCCAGGATTCGACCGGACCGATCTCTGGCTCCCCTCGTTCACCCCCGAGGACCACGCGCAGTATAGTCGCGCCGTCGGTCCCGTGCGGATGAACCTGGTGCAGATGACCTGGTACGGCCTGGACCATAGCTACATCGTGGGCCTCATTGCCCAGGACCCGCAGACGTTCGTCGGCACGGGGATGGTTTCGGCCGTGAGCGACGTGCGGCTCCCCGACCCCGACAAGGCGATGGTCGCGCTGGCCGCCCGTGGCATCTATGCGTTCCGCGTGCGTGGGCACCGGGCCAGGCCGCCCCTCGGAGACGGTCCGCGTTGGCTCGACCACCCCGGCTACGAGCGGATGTTTGCCGCCGGCGCCGAGCACAATCTCGCGTTGAGCTTCCTGATGGGCGTGGACGACCTCCCGGAGCTGGACCGCATGTGTCACCGCTTCCCGGAGACGCCGGTCATTATTGATCACGTCTGCGGCATCAGAATCAAGGACGGCCGCTTTCCCGAAACGGAGGTCCGCGCGTTGAGTGTGCTCGCCCGGCACAAGCGCGTGCTGGTGAAGCTCGGCCCATTCCAAGCTCTAGGCGCCGGGCAAGCACCCTACCTCGATATCCTCCCGCTGATCCGCCGCGTGGTGGATGCCTTCGGCCCGGACCGCTGTATGTGGGAGAGCGACAGCGGCGGCCCCATCCCGATGGCCAATCCCCGGACGGACTACCCGGCCGCCGTAGCACTAATCCGCGACCATGCGGACTTCCTCAGCCCCACGGACAAGCAGGCCCTCCTGTCCACGACCGCCGAGCGCTTCTTCTTCCGGCGTTAGCCGGGTAGGGGCACGGCATGCCGTGCCCCTACGACGCCATCAATCTTCGAGCACGGCAACCAAGTTCGTCGCCGCGTCGCAGGCCCAAATCCGCCCCTCGGCGTCGCGGGTCATGCCGTGGACCTCGAACCGGGGCGTCGTCTCGTCACCACGCAACGCCCCACTGACCAAATCACGTGGCCCGTCAATGCTATCCACCACCCACATTTCGTGTACCGTCCCATCGGTCGCGTCCAGCCGGTAGATATGGTTGTGGTTCGTCTCGACACAGACGATACTCCCATCCGTCGCATCCCAATAGATGCCGTGCGAGCGCTCCTCCGGGAACGGGATGGTCCGCAGCAGCTCACCCGTCTCAGCGTCAATCCACTGGATGATCTTGAGGCCCGGTCGCGTGACCCACAGCGTCCCGGCAGTGCCGCGCTGGCCGATAAGCTCGCCGCCGGGCGCCTCCCGCCGCAGTGGCGGGGGCGCCGGCTCCTCGGGCGGCAGCGTTGCCAGCGCCGCCGGATCGGTCGGCGCCCACTCGATGCCGTGGACTCCCCCCCGGTCGGCGTCCGGAAACACGAGGTCGGCCAAACAGTAGCCGGTCTTGGCGTCGTGCCTGTAAGTGGCCGCCGGCAAGCGGTTCGCCGCCGGCCACACCGACCCGGCGCCATACGCGATGCCGCTCGCATTCCGCACCGGGCTGGGAAACGCGGTGATCGTGGCGCCGGTGTCGTAGCGCACCAGATAGCAGTGATCGTTCCGCTGGTCGCAGATCCACAGACCATCCGGCGCCGCGGCGAGACCATTGGCTTGCTGGCCGGGGGCCGCAAAGACCACCCGCGCCATCAGGGTGCGTTGTGGCTGCTCCGTCGTCGTCATCGTGCTCGCTACTCCCTCCGGCACCGCCAGTGGCCGCACCGCCGCATCGCTTGCTCCGGTCAATCCCGGTAAGTGTAGGCGAGACTCCACTCTCCCGCAGCCCCGGCCTGTTCCTATCGGCCAAGCTGCGCTATGCTCTCGTGCAGATGCCTGAGCAGAATCGCTGGCGGTGGGCCGATGTCAACCCCCAAGGCTATCCCGTTCATTGCTCTGAAGTGCGTTGGCGGCATGTCCTGACTGACCATCCGGACATGGCCGGCTATGAGATGGCAGTTCGGCTAACAATCCGCAGTCCCGATGCAGTCTATCTCGATCCCAGGGGCACCCACTTCACCTACAATCCGGCTGCCTGGATCGTCGTCCACATCGGCGGGGGCCACACCCACGGGTATTATGCCGGGAGGCTCATCAACGTGGTCATTCGCTGGGAACCACATCCGACCGCGCCACCTACCGGCTACGTCATCACCGCCTATCTGTCGCGGCGTGTCTCGAGGCGGCTACAATTGCAGGAGGAGTTTGGCCCATGACCACCACATCACCCCCTGCTACTGCCATCGCCCTCATCCTGGAGGGGTTGCCGGCCGCCCGTTGGCGCTACATCCCGGACGGTGGTTGGCTGGAGGTGTTTCTCCCTGGCAGCGAGGGACGGGGCGGCGTTGCCGAGCCGATTGGTGATGATCTGGAAATCCGCTTCGATGTAGAGACGGGCCGGCCCTTGAGCATCATCATCCCCGGTTATCCGGGCTGGCTGGCGGAGCAAGAGGGCCGGCCCGCACCACCACCGGGCGCTCCCGTTGACTACGCCCAGGCGCGTAAGCATCTGGAGCGAGTGCTGCGTGCCAGCCCGGACTTGGCTGGGCGCTAGTGGAATGGCCGGACGCACGATTGCAGCACATCGGAGGGAGTAGGAGACCAATGGCAACAGTAACACCGGACCTGCAGGAGATGCACACCGAGTTCGAGGCGGCTGCCGGTATGGACGGAGCGCCGGACTTTGTCCATCGCCCATCCGTGCTGGGGCGTCGGTACATGATTTCGAGCGTGCATTACCACGCTACGATGGGCGGCCTGCGAATACTGGAGCAGGGTGGGAATGCGATTGACGCCGGCGTCGCCGCCGGTATCTGCCTGAACGTCGTCGAGCCACAATCGGCGATGTTCGGTGGCGTGGCGCCCATCGTCGTCTTCCTCGCCAACGGCGCCGACGACGAGGCCGGCAGCACCACCGCCGGCTCCGGCCGCAACCGCGTGTTCACGGTGAGCGGCCTCGGCCGCTGGCCGCAGGCCGCTTCGCTGGATGACTACCTCGCCCGCTACGGCGGCGATCTCCCGGGCGGCGTGCCACGGACCGTGACGCCGGGCGCTCCCGACGCCTGGCTCACGGCGCTGGCGCGGTTCGGCACGCTCAGTCTGGCCGAGGTGCTCCAGCCAGCGCTGGAGTTGACGCGGGAGGGGTTCCCCATGTGGCCGGGGTTGCACGAATCCATCGCCAGCGCCGCGCAACCGGGCTATCCCTTGAGCCAGTGGCCCTCGTCGGCAGCCGTGTGGCTGCCCAACGGCCGGGTGCCGGCGGTGGGCGAGATTTTCCGCCAGCCCGACCTCGCCGCGACGTTCCAGCGCCTCATCAACGCCGAAGCCCACGCCAGCGGCGACCGGGCGGCGCGGATCATGGCCGCCCGCGATCTGCTCTACCGGGGCGAGCTTGCCCAGAAGATCGTGTCGTTCTACCAAGCAGAGGGCAGCATCCTCACCGCCCAGGACCTCGCCGAGTTCGCGGTGAAAGTCGAGCCGCCGGCGCACACGACCTACCGCGGCTACGATGTCTACAGTTGCGGGCCGTGGTGCCAGGGGCCGACACTACTGCAAGCCCTCAATCTCCTGGAGGGCTTCGACCTGCCGGCCATGGGCCGCGGTACGGCGGCCTACCTGCACACGGTCGCCGAAGCGCTCGATCTGGCCTTTGCCGACCGGGAGCGGTACTACGGCGACCCGGACCTGATTGACGTGCCGCTCGCCGGCCTGCTGTCCAAGGACTACGCGGCGGCGCGGCGCGAGCTGATCCGCGAGGGCCGGACGTGGGGCGAGATGCCGCCCGCCGGCGACCCGTGGGCCTATCAGAACGGCCACGGCGCTGCCGCCGCCGGCACTCCGCCGCGCCCGGACTATCGCGAGCCGGAGGCCGATACGGCCTACGTCTGCGTCGTGGATGCAGACGGCAACACCTTCTCGGCCACACCCTCCGACGGCATCTTCGGTACTCCGATTGTTCCGGGGTTGGGGTTCGCCATCTCCTCCCGGGGCACCCAGACATGGCTCGACCCCCAGCATGCCTCGCGCCTCCAACCATGGAAACGGCCGCGCCTGACCCCCAACCCGGCGTTGGCCCTTCGTGACGGTCACAGCTTCATGCCCTTTGGTTGTCCGGGCGGCGATCAGCAAGTGCAGGGGATGTTGCAGGTGTTCCTCAACGTGGTGGAGTTCGGTCTCGATCCCCAAGCCGCCATCGAGTCGCCGCGCATTTGCAGCGACAACTTTCCGAACTCGTTCTGGCCGCACGTCTACCACCCAGGGAGGCTGAACGTCGAAACACGGGTGCCGGCAGCCGTGCGCGAGCAACTGGCCGCCTGGGGACACAAGGTTCATGCCGATCATGCCTGGGGTGGCGTCTCCCGCGTCTGCGCGATTGTCGTAGACCCCGAAAGCGGCGCGCGCAGCGGTGGCGCCGATCCCCGCGCACCCGGCGGTCACGCGGCCGGCTGGTAGATCACGGTAGGCTTCCTGACACTACCAGCCCCATCTGCTTGGCTTCGAGCCGGGCTGTGTACCATCTCACCGTACCGGCCCACGCCCAGACCAAAGAGGAGGCTTGCCGTGAAGTACTATGGACTCACCCTCTGTCTGCGGGATGACCCAGAGATCATCGCGCAATACAAGGAGTATCATCGCCATGTGTGGCCGGAAGTCACGGCCCGGCTCGGCGCGGTCGGCATCACCCAAATGAAAATCTTCCTGCTCGGCACGCGCCTGTTCATGTATATGGAGACGACCGACGAGTTCGATCCGCTAGTGGACTTCCCACGCTACACCGAAGACCCCAAGGCACAAGAGTGGGATGAGTTGATGCGGACGTTTCAGGAGCGTGCCCCGGAGGCAAGCCCCGACGAGTGGTGGGCATTGATGGAGCCGGTCTTCGAGCTGTAATCGCCGGACCAGTGGCCGGTGGCCAGGCCCCCACCCGTCATTCCCGCGCACGCGGGAATCCACGTCCCCCCGCCGGAGCGGGAGGCGAGCCTACCGCTCCCCACACGCTTGCAGACAGGCTTGGAGGTGACCACGCGCTTCCGCCGCTATCGCCACGCACGCCGGCAGCGCGTACTCCTTGGCCCCGATGATCTCCAGGTCCAGCGCACCGGTGTAGCCGTGCTCGTGCAGCACTCGGACGTAGCTGAGAAGGTCAATGTCCCCGCGCCCGTTCGCCTGGAGCGGCGGACTCCCCGGCCCATGCTGCCGGCCCTTGCAATCGCGGATGTGGACGTGCTTGATGCGATCAACCACCGCCCCCAGCGCCGCGACGGGGTCCTCACCCGCGCGATAGATGTGGCTGGGGTCCATATCCAGCCCGAACGCCGGCGAGGTGATGGCGTCGAGCACCTGGAGCGAGGTCGGCGTGTTGTAGACGGCATGGCCGACGTGCGCCTTGACACAGAGCGTCACGCCGTAGTGCTCCGCGCGGTCCGCCAGCCGGCCAAGCGAGTTGATGACCTCATCAAGCGATGCGGGATCGTCAGTCGTGCCTCCCGGCCCGCAGTTGATGACTGGAATGCCCGCCTCGACGGCGGCCCGCATCGCAGCCTCCATCCGCTCCGGGTCACGCGAAGGCTGCTCCATCGCCAGCAGCTCCAGGTCATACTGCTGGGCGAGGCGCTTGATCTCCGGTACAATCTCGCGCCAACGCTCCAAGACCAAGTGCTCACTCATGCCCGGGATAGCCGACACCTCAATGCCGTCGTAGCTGCAGAGGGCCGCGTATTGGAAGGCGGTTTCCATGGGGAAGCCGCCGAATAGGACCGAGTTGAAACCTAGCTTCATCGCCTCTACTCCGGTACGGTCACGACGCTATCGTTCGCCCAGCTCTCGATGGCCGCCTCGATGATGAGCTGGACTTTCAGCGCATCCTCCGCTTTGCCATCCACCTGCTCCGGCGGGACCTGGTGACGCAGGTCCGCAATCCACTGATCTATGCGGCTCTGGAAAGTGTCGTTGAAGCTCTCCATCCCGCCGGGGTGGTGGTAGACCTCGTGCTCCAGCCCGAACCGCGGCTGAAACTCCAGCACCTCGCACGCCTCCCGAATGATGATCCGAGCCTCGCTACCGATCAACTCGCAGGTCTCCAGTCCCCACGGGCGGCCCGGCCCGCCGCCATCGTAGCTGCCGAGCAGATGGCCAATGACGCCGTTCTCGAACAGGAGATTGACCTGGACGTTGGACCAGATCGTGCGGCCTTTACCCTTCTTGAAGAAGGCGTGGACTTTCCGCACGTCGCCCGCGAAGTAGCGCATCACGTCGAGCGAGTGGGGATGCAGCGCGCGCATGTGAAAGTGCTCGCTGCTCTCGTTCGGGTTACTGATCCACATCGCCATGTTGACGAAGTTCATCTCGCCCAAGCGACCGGCGTCGAGCCACTCACGGGCGCGCCGCGCGGCCGGTGTGAAGCGGTGGTTGAGGTTGATGCCGTAGGGCAGGCGCTTTTCCTTGGCCAAGGCGACCATCTCCCGCGCCTCGGGAATGCGGTTGGAGATGGGTTTCTCGCCGAGCACCGGAATACCGGCGCCCAAGAGCGCCATCGTCGGCGCGTAGTGATCGCCGCCGTTCTCCTCCCCGGCCGTGCATACGCTCGCTGCGTCAATCCGTATGCCCGACCCGACAAGCGCCTCGACGGAGGTGAAGGCCGGGCAGTCATACTCCCGACCGGCCTGGTCGGCTTTCTCCGGGAGCGCATCGCAGACGGCAACGACCTGCGTATGGGGATTGTGACGATAGCAGCCGGCGTGTCGGTTGCCGATGCCGCCCATGCCGACGACGGCGATATTGAGCATAGCCCTCTCCTGGCCAGCAGTACGGCCGGCGCGACAGCGCCCTCCGCCAGCGGTGCAAGCTGCCGGAGTATAGCACCGCACCCGGCCAGAGACGACGCCGGCTAGGGTAGCTCTGCCGCGGAGGTTGCGACCTTGAAGTCTACGCCCAGCGCGTCTCGGAAGTGCCGCTCGCCGCAGCGTACCTTGCGCGCTTCGTCTGGGCGCAGTTCGTCAGAACGAAGCGTACTCTTGGTCTCCCGCACTAGATACAGGAGCGGAGTATCCCCCGGGTCAGCCTCATTCATCACAATGGCCCAGTCCGGGTTGTAGTTCCCGATCGGTGTGGGCACTTTGAACCAGCCCGGCAGTTTCAGGTAGAGCCGCACGTCGTGCCGGGCCTCCAGGTCCTCTACGAACGATTTCTCCACCCCCGATTCGTAGATAACGTGGTCGTAGAGTGACGATCCCTCGCTGCCGTCGCTTTTTCGACTCGGCACGAGGTATTGCTGCCAGGCACTGATTTCGGCATCGAACTGGGTCATCTCGTACCAGTCGTTGATCTTCTCGTACCGGATGCCGCTCACCAACTGGTCCGCGAGCTTGCTCTTGATGGTCTGCACTGCGACCGTGGCGAATTCGTGGGGATTGTCCATCGCAGCCTGCTTGTTCGACGTGCGTCTGAAGACTTCCAGAAGTGTCCGTTGCCCCAGACGCACCGGCGGCGTGGTCTGCGCGAGGAGATCGGTCACAATCTCGATCAGATTGGGCAACGGGTACCGGCCGGCGAGGTCTACGACCGTCCGCGCGGCGCTGGTCTGGAGCGCCTGCAGGGCACCATCGGCATCAACCTCCACCTGCGCTCTGGTAACGGTCACGCGCGGCGGCCGGATTTCGGCTTTGTCGAGTTCGGCTACGGTGTCCTCAAGCAGTCGCTCGGTGTCAACCCGCACGGCGTACCGCGTCTTGTGCTTGATCCGCTCCCACAACTCCTGGAATTCCGGCCGCAGCGTGTAGCACTTGCGGAGCCGCGCCACGCCACGCTTGCGCGCGTCCGCCGGCGGCGGCGGTAAGATACCCTCGCCGTACTCCGCCTCGATGGCCTGGCGTTCCTCATCAGTCAGATCGCCGATTGACTTGCCGTAGCGCGCCTCGATCTCGTCACGATACTCGGAGGCGATCTCGCTTTGCAGCGTTGCCACGTAACGCTCGTAGCTTTCGTTGGCGACCACGGTCAAGACGTTCACCTGCTCGTCGTGAACCCGCTCGCCCGCTTGGTCCACGGCGAGACGCACACCGCGGCCGACCTCCTGGCGCTTCCGCATTTCCGATAACGTCTGGTTGAGGGTGCAGATTTGGAACACGTTCGGACTATCCCAGCCCTCGCGTAGCGCCGAATGCGAGAAGATAAACGCCGTCGGCTCATCGAAGGAGAGCAGCCGTTCCTTGTCCTTCATAATGAGGTCGTATGCCTGCTCGTCTCGCTGGGCCTCACCGGTGCTGGAGTCCAGCAACTCGACTGTCCCACCCTTGCGCCGCCGCTGGGCAAAGTACGCGGCCCGCACCTCGGCGGGCTGGCGCTCTGCCCACTCCGGGTAGCCGATTTTCAGCTTCTCGAACTCTTGATCGAACAGCCGCCGGATCAAGCCGTCCTCGCCAGCGTAGTTGTCCACCCGGTCAATGAAGAACAGCGAGAGTACCTTGAGGCCGCGATCTTTGAGGCGCTGTTGCTTGCGGAAGTGCTGTTTGATAGTGTCATGGATTTGGGCCTCGAAGATGGCCTCCTTGTCCGTGCCCAACTCCGCGCCGACCTGTAATTCGACGTTGTTGGCGAACCGCACGAACCGACCACCGGAGTTGATCTCGTCTATCTCGAATCCGTCGTACTCCCGCCGGCCGGATTTCTCCCGCAGCGAGTCTCCCGGCCGCACCGTCACCAGCCGCTCGCTGACCCGGCCGCGCGCCATCAGCTTGTGCAGCCTGATCCGCGCCGTGAACCTGGTCTTCTGCGCCTTGATCGACTCCAAACGCACAAAGGGCCGGTTAGCGTCATCCGTCTGCACGACCGAGTCCACCTCGATACGCTTGACCAGCCCTTGCCGGTAGGCCGCGAACGGGGTGAGGCGGTAGACCACGTTGTACGGGTTGCGGTGGGTGGCGCTGTACCGGAGGGCAAACAGTGGATCGAGAGCCGCCAGCGCCCGTACCCGCTGCTCGCTCTCCATGTTCTGCGGCTCGTCAAGGATCAACACCGGCCGCGTCGCCTGCACCAGATGGATCGGGGTGTCGCCCTGCAAACGGTCGGTGGTCTGGCGCATGACGTTCGACTCCTTGTTGAAGGAGTCAATCGTCATCACCAAAAACTCCACGCCGTCGGAAAGAGCGAACTGCCGCACCTGGGCCAGGTTGGCTGAGTCGTAGGCCGCGTAGCGGTAGGCGACGTTGCCGTAGAGGTCCTTCAAGTGCGCTTCCGTCACTTGGAGCGTCTTGAGCACCCCTTCCCGCACCGCTACCGAGGGCACAACGATGATGAACTTGCGGAGACCGTAGCGCCGGAAGAGGTCCAGCGCCGTGCGGAGGTAGACGTAAGTCTTGCCGGTGCCCGTCTCCATCTCGACCGAGAAGTTGGGAAAACGCGCCTTCTTCTTGCCGTCTGCCGTCTTGATGCACTCTTCGATGTACTTGAGGCGGTCGTCCGGCCTAATCGCGTTCTGCCGCTGGACGGCTTGCAGGTTGTCCAGCAAGGTCGAGTCGTCTAAGTCGAGACGATTGGGCACCGCCGCAAAACCACTCCCCGGCCCGAACGGCAGTCCCACCTCGATACGCGGCTGCCCTTCAAGCAACCCCGTCACGGCGGCAATCGCCTGAAGCTGGTAGTCCTGGTTGGCGTCAAAGCGGAATTCCACGACGCTGGCCTCAAATCGTCTTCAGCCGGCAGTTGAGCGCCAGGTTGGCCATCAGCGTATCGTCGAGGGCCACGTCCCGGCAGATGAAGAGGTCATCTACGCTCAATTGCAGCGCCTCGGCTGTGGCGGGATCGAGCGTATCGTCCAGGCAGATCAAGAAGGACTGCCCCGTATCGGGATCGCTGACGCACGTGACCGCATTCGTGGTAATGCGGGAGACTGGCTCGATCCGGGCGGTCAGGCCGTAGCCCTCCTTGATCGCCACCTCCCAGATCACCCCCTCCGGCTGCCAGCCGTCGAGCAAGGGGTCAATGAATAACTCCATCTGCTCGGCGTAGTGCTCCGCATCCCGTGTCTCCAGGCCGGTCCAGCGCCGGTAGTGGCTCTCGTTCAGCTTGAACACGCGGAAGCCGAGGTCTTCCGACGAGGCGTCGCCGTCCAGGTCGAGCCGGCCGTTCCGCTCGTCGTGCAGCTTGGCAGCGACACGCCGGATGCGCTCTTTGCCAATGTTCGCTATCGTCTCGAAACCTTGCTGCCGAGCGGTGGAGTCGGCCGGCGTCGGCTCCGGTAGCTGCACCATGACGAAGCGGTGATGACTAGAGTGCTCCCGATTCAACTCAAGGACTGCTTGCGCTGTTGGACATGATCCCGCAAAGAAGTCCAGGACGATTGCACTGTCGTCACGCCAGACGGAACTGAGAAAATGCTTGATTAGTTTCGACGGCTTCGGAAACGGGAAGACCTTACCATCACTGAAATACTCTCGGATTTCGGCTGTTCCCTCTTGTCCCCAAGGGCCTGTTAATACGGAAAATAGCTTCGACGTGCGTTCTTCTCCCGCCTCATCGCGTAGATATTGTTTATAACGCACCGACCACTTTCCGCGATTCTTTCCAATTATCAGTTCGTCATTTGCGAGTGCCGTCCTGACGCGCTCCTTAGACCATTGCCATTGTCTCTCCGGCCATATCTCCTCGCCCTGCCACTTGATAGGGAAGCGCAGATTGGGCCTTTGGTCCATGCTATTCGTAGCTAACGGTTGAGTACGGAACGGCCCTCTTATTGGATATTTTTCGTCTCTTCCAGTATACCGCCTACGAGCATCCAAATCGGGGGGAAGCTCAATCTCTCCAAGAGCATCAAGATTCCGAGAAAAAAGGAGTACGTACTCATGTTGAGAGACGACGTGCTTGGATTTTGCACCACCACCATACACGTTGTTCCAGCATAGCTCGGCGATGAAATTCTCTTCTCCGAACACCTCGTTCATCAGCATCCGCAAGTTATGGACTTCGTGGTCGTCAATGCTGACAAAGATGACCCCATCGTCGCGCAGCAGCTGGCGGGCGACGAACAGCCGGGGATACATCATGGAGAGCCAGGCGGAGTGATAGCGGCCGCTGGTCTCCGGGTTGCTGGTCAGGCCGTTGCCGTTTTCGTCGCGCTGGCCGGTGATACGCAGGTAGGTATCGAGAGGGTCGGCAAACTTGTCGGGATAGATGAAATCGTTGCCCGTGTTGTAGGGCGGATCAATGTAGATCATCTTCACGCGGCCGAAGTAGGCCTTGTAGAGCAGCTTCAGCACCTCCAGATTGTCGCCCTCGATGAACAGGTGCTTGGTCTCGTTCCAACTCTCCGACTCGTCGGGCGCGGGCAGGAGCGTGGCGCGGCTGGGCATTTGCAGGAGGCGGATGGCGTCGCGCTTTCCCGACCACGTGAACGAGTAACGCTCCGGCTCACCGTTGACGGTATCGCCGAGCGCCGCGCGGAGCTTATCGAAGTCAACGCGGCCTTCCGTCACCACGTCGGGAAACAGCGCCTGAAGCTGCTGCACCCGCTCGCCCACCAAGTCCGGCGTCTCAGTGGCAACCGATGGGCCTCGTCTCACTGGCTCACTCATAGCACCCTCGTCCCCATGATACCCACTGCAATGGTTGCAACGGCGGCCGCAGCGGCCGCGTTCCGGTGATATATTATCATATCATTTAATATTAGGACAGATGATCTGCATAGATTTTTTGCGTGCGCGGGAATGACGGGGGAAGCATTATTGGCCCCCCTATGGTCCCCCCGCTGCGGCAGAGGGACGGCGATGCAGGCGACTGCGGCGGCGGGAGGACGGGTATGTTCCCTCCCCCGTCGGGACCTTAATACACGACACTTTTGGGGAGCGGTGGGGGCTGGGCTATGAGGTGGAGGCGCACGGACAGGCGGCGCCCCAGGAACAACCACCGCCGCAGGAGCCGCAACCCCAGGGTGAACAGGCTGAACCGCGGTTGCTTGCCCCAGGTGAACTCCCGTTTGAGCCGCGCCGTGTGTGCCACCTGGGTGCCGAGGCTGAGCATCCACACATAGGCCAGGGCCATCACCAGCCACAGGACATTCGCCCGCTCGGCGCGCCAGACCCGACTACGTTGCCATTGCCACCCGTATGATTTGAAGTCGCGGAAGGCCAGTTCCTCCCACATCCGCATGCCGTACCAGGCACCCGGCGCGTCCGGATGGTTGGTCAAGAGCAGCCACGGCTCCGCGTGCCCGGGCGGCCAGTGGCCGTGGGCCCAACAGCGGATCCAGCCCGCTTTCTTGAAGGCCGCGACCGGGCCGTGCCAAGTGGTGCCGGGTTGCGGCACGAACTGGGTGAAGGGCACGGGTGCTTGCGCGTCCACCTGCACCCGGACCTGCTTGGTCACCCGGACCAGGTAGTACCACCCCAGCCGGTCGATGGCGCGGAGCAACGCCGGCGAGGTGCCAATCCCACGGTCCGCTTGCACCAAGACTACGCGCTGCTTGGCAATCCCCGTGGCGACCCAGGTGAGCAAGGTCGTGATCAACTCCACCTGGCCCAGCGGCCACTGGGTGGGGGCGTAGCACCACCAGGCCAGGGGGATCGCGCGGCCACGATAGGCCAGACTGACCGCCATCACCTTGAGCCGCGCCTGCAGGCTGGTCTCATCGACCAGCAACACCACCGGCCCGCGACCGGCCAGGCGGCTGAGCACCCAGGCGGCCAACGCCTGGCAGCCCTGCGCCCAGTCGAGGCGCGGGTTGGCCAGGAAGCGTTGCAGCCGGCGCTCGACGGTATCGGGCTTGCCCAGCGCCGGTACCGCCTCGGCGACGGCGTTGAGCGTGCAGCACCGCGCCGCGGCCACCCCAAAGCTGAAGCCGCTCAAGACCTTCACCTGGGGGGTGCTCAAGTGCGGCAGGTGGCGGCCGACCGTTTGGCGCCATTGATACAATGTCTGGCGTTGGCTCATGGCCCGTCTCCTTCCCGGTAGTTGCAACCCCAGGATGGCGGACGGTGCTGCCATGAGTCAACGCCTCTCCCGCACCCGTCTGGAAAAGTGTCGTGTATTAAGCGTCGGGACGGGGGAGGGCTAGGGTGGGGGCCACTCGCCACTCGCCACTCATCAGGCGTGGGTCAGGCGGCGCGGCAGCCGATTGTCCGTCAGCACAAGCCGCTCCAACAGCAGCGCTTGCAGGTCGCGCCGCAGGCCGGCGTACTGCGGCTGCCACCAGAGATTGTGCAGCTGCCCTGGGTCCTCCTGCGTGTCGAACAGCTCCCCGTAGGGCTGGCCCGGATACACCGTCAATTGGTGGCGGTCCGTCACGACGGTCCGTAGCCGTAGTCCCAGGTAGTCCTCGTCGTTCTCGACCACCACCGCCGGCTGGACCGATGTAGCCCGACCCTCCAGCAACGGCGTCAGTACCTGCCCCGGCCACGGCGGCAGCATGGCCGGCGCTTCCGGCACGGGTGGCACCGTCCCTTCCGGGATAGGCTCTCCGGCGAGGTCGAGGATCGTCGGTGCCACGTCGAGCAGGCTCACCAGCGCGTCGCTCTGCACGCCGGCCGGAAAACGACCGGGCCAGCTCCAGATCAAGGGCACCCGCAGGATGCCATCGAAATGAAACGGGCCTTTGTTCAGCAGCCAGTGATCGCCCAGCATCTCGCCGTGGTCCGCCAGGAACACGACGACGGTGTCGTCTCGCAATCCCAGGCGGTCGAGCGCCCCCATTACCCGCCCGACCTGCTCGTCCACAAAGCTGACCATCCCGTAGGTTAGGGCGGTGATCTCGCGCAGTTGCTCGTCGGGGATGTTCGTCGGCGCTACTCGACCGCTTGTCGGCAGTCCCTCGGCAAACACCTGCCGGAAGTGCGGCGCCAGATCGTCCAGCTCGCCGGCGCGGCGAGTGGGCGGTGGCACGTCGTCGAGCGCGTAGGCGCGATCCCAGGGCCGCGGCGGGCAATAGGGATGATGCGGATCGGGAAACGAGCACCAGGCCACGAAAGGACGCCCGTTCCTGGCGTCGGCGGCCGCCGATTCGAGGAACGCTATCGTGCGGTCGGCGCACCAGGTGTTGTAGTGCAGGTCGGCCGGGAGGGCCATCGTCCAAGCCTGCTCGGCGCCGGTCCGTGGTGGCACCCCGGCGGACGGGTGCAGCAGCCGCGCCGCGCCGGGGTGCTCGGTCCGGAGCCACTGCAAGTAGTGACCATAGATACCGCCGCCATGCCCGCCGGTGAAATCGGCCGTCTCCAGCCCGTAGTAGGGCGATGGCAGGTCGGCGATTCGTCCGCTGCGCCACAGGTCGCGGGCCTCGGGGAAGTCTGCCGGGTCAATGTCCTCCTCCGAGGCACCGGCTGGGAGACCATACACGCGCAGGTGGATTTTGCCGACGCTGTGCGTGCGATAGCCGGCCCGGCGCAGTGCCTCGGTGAACGTCGGAATACGGGGATCGAGGTCAATCCCGTTGGTGCGTACCCCGTGACCGCGCGGCGTCAGCCCGGTGTAGAGCGTGGAGCGCGATGGCATGCACAGCGGATTGGTCACGTAGGCCCGCTGGCAGTGGATGCCGCTGGCCGCCAAGGCATCGAGGTGCGGCGTCCGCAGGACGGGATGACCGGCGCAGCCGAGATGATCGGCGCGCTGCTGATCGGTCATCAGGAAGAGGAAGTTGGGCCGTGCAGCCATCACTGGCCCCCCTATGGTCCCCCCGCTGCGGCAGGGGGACAGTGCCGCAGGCACCGCAGCGGCCGGGGAACAGGCGTGTGCCCTTCCCCGTCGCAACGGGGGAGGGTCAGGGTGGGGGCCGGTCCCTCTATCCCGCTCATCCTCCAATCCTGATGCTGACAATATACCGCCACGGCTAAACAATGCGCTCGGTACGCTGCGCGACGATCTCCGGGTCGAGATCGAAGCCCAGTCCTGGCCCGGTTGGCATGTACAGTATGCCGTCCCGCACTTGGAGCGGATTCCGCACAATCGGATCGCGGTCCAGGTCCGCATTGTTCTCGTGGAAGGTGGTGTTCTTGATGGCGCCGTACAGATTGGCGTGGGCAAAGCCCCAGTTGGAGCCGAGGGACGTAATCTCGAGATTGACGCCGAAGGCCTCGGCAAGCTGGGCGATCTTCATGTGATCGGTGATGCCACCGCGCCAGCCGTTGCTGGCCCGTACAATATCCGCCGACCGCAGCGCCAGCACCTGCGCCGTGCTATAGAGCGAGCCGGGGAGGAACTCCGTGGCCGCGATAGGTATCTCCAACGTGGCGCAGAGCTTCCGCAATCCGAGGTAGTCGAAGTCGCGCAACGGCTCCTCAAACCAAGTGAACTGCTGCCGCTCCAGTTCGCGGCCCACCTTCACCGCCCCGTTGTATTCGTAAACCTGGACCGCATCGTGCATCAGGTGGAAATCCGGCCCGACCGCCGCGCGCAGTGCTCTGGCCACGTCAATCATCACTGCCGGACCACGCCAGCAGTGGTCCTTGTAGCCCTTGAAGCCGAGCGCCTGCACCCGTAGGGCATCTTCCACGTACTCGTCCACGGTTTCCAGATCGGGGCCGCTGCGGTAGCAGGGAATATGGTCCCGGTAGCCGCCCAAGAGCTTCCACACCGGCATCCCGGCGGCCTTGCCGGCCAAGTCCCACAGCGCGTTGTCCACCACGGCGCGATAGACGTTGGCGGGCGGATAGCGCAGGCGCTCCAAGTGCATCAGGCGCTGCCAAATGACTTCGCGGTGGAACGGGTCCTGGCCCAATAGCTCCGGGCGATACACCTGCTGGATGAACTCGGCGCAGGTCGCGCCACAGCCGTCACTCAGACCCTCGATCCCGGCATCGGTCTGAATACGCAGCAACCCCAACGGCAGATGGATCTTCAGGTCCGTTATCTTCATCAGCCTCTTCCCGCCTCAGGCCCCCCTATGGTCCCCCGCTGCGGCGGGGGGACGGCATGTTCCCTCCCCCGTCGGGACGGGGGAGGGCTAGGGAGGGGGCCAAGCCCATCCAGTCCCCCGACTCAATACTCCTCGACCAGGTGGCGCCGGAACTGTGTCATGTCCCACTCGATGCCAAACCCGGGCCCGTCCGGCGGCGCAATATAGCCATCCTTGACCGCCGGGGCATTCATCGCGCCGAACTCTTCCGCCTGTTTGGCTAACCCTAGGCCGTCACCGCCGACCTCGTGAAAGGTCGTGTTGGTAATCGCCATCTGCATGTGGGTGTTGACCGCGCCGAATAGGCCGCCGTGCCCGTTCAACTCGATGTTCGCCCCGTAGCATTGTGCAAAGTTGGCGCTCTTCATCGTCTGGGTCACCCCATGGATCCCGGTCGCCCGGATCAGATCGGTCGCCTTGAGCAACAGCCGCTGACACGATCCTTCCATATCGGCTTGCATCGGTTCGTGACCCATCACGGGCATGGTCAACGCCGCGCAAAGCTCCTGCAACTGGAGGATGTTCTCCTCGTGGATCGGCTCTTCCAGCCAGACGTAGTCCAGCTCCTCCATCAGCCGACCGATCATGATCGCCTCTTCCAGCGTGTATGAGCGGACCGGATCGTTGATGAGGTCATAGTCCGGCCCGACGTAGTCGCGCAGGCCGCGGATGATGGGCACATCCGCCTTGCCGCCTTTGTAGCTGTGAATCTTGTAGGCGAAAATGCCCGCGTTCTCGCGGCCCGCCTCGATCTGCCGCTTGTAGCCGTCGAGGTCCGTGTCGCCGCCCATCAGATAGACGGCGATACGATCGCGTACCTTGCCCAACAGGTTGTAGACCGGCTGGTTGGTAGCCTTGCCGGCAATGTCCCACAGGCAGTGATCAAAAGCACCCGACCACGCATAGGGACGATATAGCCAGCGCCGCGCCACCTCGAACTTCTGAAAGAAGTGCTCGCGGCGGAACGGATCCTCGCCAATGGCCATCCCCCGCAGAAGATCAACCATGTCCTTGGCTTGGGCCGGGCCCTGGGTACACTGGGCAATGCTCTCGATCCCATCATCGGTGCGGACAATGAGAAACGGATGATACTCCGGCCGAGAGGTGGGGAACCCTTTGTGGGTGTACTGGATACGGCGCAGCCCCGGCACCTCGACCAGCCGATGCTCCCCGCCACCGGGTCGCTCGAGGATACTGAGCTTGATTTCCGTGATCTTCATGGCACTCTCCTCATCTTCTCGGAGGGCCGGCGCCGGCCCCCTATAGTCCCCTCCCCCGTCGGGACGGGGGAGGGAACGCGCCGTCGGCTGCCGCTACCATATCAGCACAGCCGCGGCCCGAGCATCAGGCTGCGGCTCCGGCCGACACGACGCGCTCGGTCCGTGCCTGCACGAGGTCCCAATCCAGCTCAAAGCCAAGACCCGGCTGCGTCGGCATGTGCATGTAGCCGTCCACGACCGGCAGGTGATTGGTCACGATCGGGTCAGGCGTCCGCTCCCAATGCTCGCAAAAGGTCGTGTTGTGGATGGCGCCATAGCAGTTCGCGTGCGCGAAGTACCAGCACACGCCCCCGGACGTGATCTCGATCTTCATCCCGAACGCCTCGGCCAGCCGCGCCAGCTTCAACACGTCGGTAATGCCCCCGCGCCACGTAATGCTCGCACGGATGATGTCGCAGGCTTGCATGGTGACGACCTGCGCCGTGGACCAGATGCTACCGGGCAAGTACTCGGTAGCCAGAATGGGAATGTCCAGCTCGGCCGCCAGCCGCTGGAGTCCGTGATAGTCGTAATCGGATAGCGGCTCCTCGAACCAGGTGTAGTCCTGGCGCTCCAGCTCCCGCCCGACGCGGATGGCCTCGGTGTAGATGTAGATGGCGTTGGCGTCGTGCATCAGGTGGAAGTCGGGACCGACCGCCGACCGCGCTTCCCGCGCGACCGTCATCATGAACTCCGGGCCGTTATGGCAGTGGTCCTTGTAGCCCTTGAAGCCCTGCGCCTGATGGTGTAGCGCGTCGTTCACATAGTCCTCGACGTTGGGTAGCTCGTGGCCGCTGCGATAGCACGGAATACGGTCGCGCACGCCGCCGATCAACTGCCACACGGGCACGCCGGCGGCTTTGCCCGCCAGGTCCCACAACGCCACGTCAATCAGGCCGCGAATACGGTTCTCGGTGACGTAACGCTCGCGGTCGAAGTTGTGGAGCCGCTGCCAAATCCACTCGCGGTCGAGTGGATCGCGCCCGATCAGGACCGGCCCGTAGATGTCGGGGATGACCCGCGCCGCTTCCTCGCTGGCACCGTCGCAGAGGCCCTCGATCCCGGCGTCGGTCTGGATGCGGACCAGACCGAGCGGCTGATGCACCAGGATGTCCGTGATCCGCACGTCCCCCTCCTTGGCCGCGCTCGATTGCTGCGAGTATACAGAAGGCGCCCGGCCGATACACGGCCGAGCGCCTCCATTGTTCGATGGCGCTGCTCGTTCGGGGAGGGATCAGGCCCCCACCCACACCCTCCCCCGTTGCGACGGGGGAGGGCCTGTGCCAGTCGCTCTGCTACAGCGGATCCTTCGCCAGGACGATGTTGACCTGCTCCTCTGCCGAGATCAGCCCGTTCTCGAACCCGACCTCGCCGCGCAGCCACGGCCGCAGCGACGTGCTGACCGCTCCTTCGTAGTCGGCGCCGCGGAAGTTCACCGGCACCACGTGGAGCATCGAGTTGTTGAAGTTCTCCAGGAACACCCGGAACCGCGGATCCGCAAACCACGGGTCGTCCATGATGTCCGGCCGCACCAGCGCCCCGTTCCGGCCCACCGTGTTGAAGGTCAACGACCCGAACCGGCTGCTCAGGTGCTTGACGAACTCGTAGCCCTCTTCCGGATGCTTCGTCCCCGACTTCGGCTCACCCACCTGCCACGTGCCTCCACGCAACTGCGACGGCCGCTTGCCATCCGTCCGCTTGGGGAACAGTGCCGACTTGAACGAGAACAGCGGCGAATCATCCGCCTCCACCGTCCGGATCGCCCCAAACACGCTCAACGATCCCGCCTGCTGGATCGCAACCTTGCCGGTGTTGAAGCTGATCCCTTCCGGCAACGGCCGCGTGGCATGCTCGGCATCCACCGCCATCGCCCGCTCCCGGTTCGAGAGGTCATACACCCAGCGCATCCCCTCCCGCGCCTTCTCGTCCGAATGCACAATGAACTTCGTCCCGTCCGGCGTCAGATTGTCTGAATTGAACGCCCGGCACATGATGGTCACACCGGCCGCCCCCGGCAGCGTGGTGCGGACCCCAAAGCCCCCGCTCCGCTGGTGGAACTGGTTGGCCTGCACCGCCAGCTCGTACAGCGACTGCATGCTGTAATCCGGCGACGTTACGTCCGGGAACTCTAGGCCGGCCTCTTGCAGCATGCTCTCGTTGTAGAGGATGCCGTCCTGTCCGGTCCAGCCCCAGCTCGGTAGACCCCAGATCTTGCCTTCCCACCGTTGATAGGTGATGAATGGCTCGAACCACTGGCTCAGGTCCAGCTTGTCGGTTGCCATGAAGTCGTCCAGCGGGCGTACCACTTCGCGGCGGATGGCGTTGTAGAACACCCAGTGCGACGGGTCCCAGGCGAACACGTCCCCCAGGTCCTCGGCCGCCACCAGCGCCCACATCTTCGGGTAGTTCCCGTGCTGGCCCTCGGCCGGCGCCTTGATGTCCTGCAAGTGCCGCAAGTCCACCGTGATGTGCGGGAACTTCTCGCGGAAGCTGTTCTGCATCAGCGGACCCCAGTCACTCTTCGCCCGGAACGTCGTCCACGAGATCGTCACCGGGTTCTTCGACGTCAGAATGCCCTGCGAGGTATCTACGATCTTCTCGACCGTGACCACCTTCTCCTGCACAAACGTCTGCGACTGCCCCGCCGCACCTTCCGCACCGGCCGCGCCCTGGGCGCCGGTCGCGCCCTGCTCACCGCGTGGGCCCGCCGGGCCGGCCGGGCCGGCCGGGCCTTGCACGTAGCGAACTTCCACTTCACCGCAGGCAGCGGCCAATAGGCCTCCCACCGCCGCTGCGGCGCCACCCAAATAGCGTCTGCGAATCATCCCTGCCACGGAAACGGCCTCCTTCTCTCCGCAAGTTTCCGGCTAATGCCGGTAGTGTTCACTGGACCGTCTCAAGTGACGGTCGCTCTCCGACTCAGCAATACTGCATCGGAAATGCAGCCGTCAATATACCATCATGACCAGATTGCGGCAACAGTAGCACTGCATCCCGGTGACGCTCGATCACCGGAAACCACGCAAAAGGCGCCCGGCCGATACACGGCCGAGCGCCTCCACAGTTTCACCGCACTAAGCGCCGGGGCATTGCCTCCGGCCACCCCGCTACAGCGGATCCTTCGCCAGGACGATGTTCACCGCTTCTTCCGCCGAGATCAACCCGTTCTCGAACCCGACCTCGCCTCGCAACCACGGCCGGATCGACTTCGACACCGCTCCCTCGTAGTCGGCGCCGCGGAAGTTCACCGGCACGATGTGGAGCATCGAGTTGTTGAAGTTCTCCAGGAACACCCGGAACCGCGGGTCGGCAAAGTAGGGATCGTCCATGATGTCCGGCCGCACCAAGGCACCGTTTCGACCAACCGTGTTGAAGGTCAGCGAGCCGAACCGGCTGCTCAGGTGCTTGACGAACTCGTACCCCTCTTCCGGATTCTTTGTGCCGGACTTCGGCTCACCCACCTGCCACGTCCCACCACGTAGCTGCGACGGCCGCTTGCCATCCGTCCGCCGCGGGAACAGTGCCGACTTGAACGAGAACAGCGGCGAATCATCCGCCTCCACCGTCCGGATCGCCCCAAACACGCTCAACGATCCCGCCTGCTGGATCGCAATCTTCCCACCGTTAAAGCTCGTCCCTTCCGGCAATGGCCGGGTGGTATGCTCGGCGTCCACCGCCATCGCCCGCTCCCGGTTCGAGAGGTCGTACACCCAGCGCATCCCTTCCCGCGCATCGGGATCGGAGTGGACGATGAACTTCGTCCCGTCCGGCGTCAGATTGTCCGAGTTGAACGCCCGGCAGATGATGGTCACCCCAATCGCCCCCGGCAGCGTCGTGCGGATGCCGAAGCCCCCGTTCCGCTGGTGGAACTGGTTGGCACTGACCGCCAACTCGTACAGCGATTCCATCGTGTAGTCGGCCGAGGTTACGTCCGGGAACTCTAGGCCCGCTTCCTGCAGCATGCTCTCGTTGTAGAGCATCCCATCGTGACCGGTCCAGCCCCAACTGGGTAGGCCCCAAATCTTGCCTTCCCACCGCTGGTAGTTGATAAACGGCTCGAACCACTGGCTCAAGTCCAGCTTGTCGGTGGCCATGAAGTCGTCCAGCGGGCGCACCACCTCGCGCCGGATGGCGTTGTAGAACACCCAGTGCGACGGGTCCCAGGCAAACACGTCGCCCAAGTCCTCGGCCGCCACCAGCGCCCACATCTTCGGGTAGTTGCCGGCCTGGCTCTCGGCCGGCGCCTTGATGTCCTGCAAGTGCCGCAGGTCCACCGTGATGTGCGGGAACTTCTCGCGGAAGCTGTTCTGCATCAGCGGACCCCAGTCACTCTTCGCCCGGAACGTCGTCCAGACCAGGGTCACTGGGTTCTTCGACGTCAGAATGCCCTGGGAGGTGTCCACGATCTTCTCGACCGTGACCACCTTCTCTTGCACGAACGTCTGCGACTGCCCTGCCGCACCTTCCGCGCCGGCCGCTCCCTGCGCGCCGGTCGCGCCCTGCTCACCGCGTGGGCCGGCCGGGCCGGCCGGGCCGGCCGGCCCTTGCACGTAGCGGACTTCCACTTCACCGCAAGCGGCCGCCAGTAGGCCACCCAACGCCGCTGCGGCACCACCCAAATAGCGTCTGCGAATCATCCCTGCCACCGAACCTGCCTCCTTCTGTCCGCAAGCATCCGGCACTTGTGGACAGTTCCTATCGGGCCGTCCCAAGTGACGGCCACTGTTTGCCCCACCAGCACCATAGCAGGCGGGTCAAGCACAATATAGTTGCCAATATACCATCGTGACCCGGCGATGGCAATAATAGCGCTCCGATAGCCTTTGGCGCGGTAGGTACTGGTACAGTATGCGGCGTAACCGATGCGAGGCTGCGGACGCGCCATGGGCGGCGTAGCCCGCCTCAGATCAGGAGGTTTGTGACATGCCCACGATTGCAGCCACGACTCGCTCCGTTTACCCACCGGCTTGGGCCGCGCTCCAACGCCAACTCATCGCCACCATGAACGAGTCGATCTACCCGATGCTGGAGAAGTACACCGACGACGACGGCACGCTGATCTGGCGCGACGAGTTCATCACCCGCGACGGCGCCGACGACGGCTATGAGAGCTTCCATACCTGGCCGCTGCTCTACATCCTCGGTGGCGGCGACCATCTGCTGCCGCTTTCCATCAAGGAGTGGGATGCTGTGACGTGGCAGTTCACCGGCTACGGCCAAATCCACAAGGAGTTCGAGATCGGCTACGACTGGTTCCACCAGGGCGAGAGCTACATCTACTTCTACTACCTGAGCCTGGCCGATCCGGCGGGACAGAAGCAGGTCGCCCGTGCCCGGCGGTTTGCCGGGTTCTATCTCAATGAAGACCCGGAGGCGCCCAACTACGACCCCGATCTGAAACTGATCCGCGCCCCCCACAACGGGAGCGGCGGCCCCCGCTGGGGCTTCTCCGACGAGGACCCGCCGAGCTATGGCTGGGGTGCCAGTATGCGGAGCTACGGTCTGCCCTTCCACGATGTTCCGGGCATTACCCACTACGACGATCTGAAGGACCCGGCACTGGCACGCCGCATGGGACAGGCAATGCACGAGCGTCTCGGGCGCGGCGATGTACCGGCCAACCTGGCGGTGACGAGCCTCGTTACCAATGCCTACCTGCACACCGGGGACGAGAAGTACAAGCGCTGGGTGCTGGACTACGTGGAGGCCTGGATCGAGCGTGCGCGGCAAAACGGCGGTCTCCTCCCGGACAACGTCGGCCTTTCCGGCAAGATCGGCGAGCATAATAATGGCAAGTGGTGGGGCGGCCTCTACGGCTGGACGTGGCCGCACGGCTTCTACAACATCGGCATGGCCGCGATCATCGCCGCCTCCAACGCGCTGCTGCTCACCGGCGACCACAGCTACCTCGACCTAGCCCGCACGCAAATTGATCGCATTATCGAGCAGGGCATCGTCGAGAACGGCACGCTCAAGGTACCGTACCGCTACAGGGATGACGGCTGGTTCGAGTACCGCGAGATGGACCTACTCTACCCGGTTGCGGTCTGGAACATGTCCATGGCCGCGGCCGACTGGAAGCGTATTGAGCACCTCCGCGCGTCCAGCGCGAGCGATTGGCGGGAAGTGCGCTCCTTCCGCAACAAGCACGACGACGGTCACGAGGCGCCGTGGCTGCGGTTCATCGTCGGCGAAAACCCGACCTATCCGGAGGCCATCCTCAGCGAAAGCCTGGGGCAGGTCTACCACCGCATGCGCCTGATCCGCGAGGACGAGGAAGACCTCTCGCAAGCCAACGTTCACCACTGGCAGCAGCTCAATCCGGTGCTCACGGAGGGCCTCGTGCAGACCACCCTCGGCGCACCGCAGGTGGTCTATAACGGCGGCCTGCTGATGTCCCCGGTGCGGTACTTCGATCCGCAAGGCCGGCGGGCCGGTCTGCCAGCCGACGTGGCGGCGCTCGTTCCGAAAGTCGAGGCGGGACGGACGGTAGTGCATCTCGTCAACCTCAGTCCGGTGCATGACCGCGAGGTGGTGATCCAAGCCGGCGCCTTTGGCGAGCATCGCTTCACGACCGCCCGCGCCATTGACCCGGCGGAACCAGGACCGGACCGCTCCGAGCGCGTCCAGTACTATCCGGGGCTGCTGGAAGCACGACCCACCGACGACAAGGCAGGGCTGGACCACGCCATGCGCGTAGAGGACAGTCACCTCAACGTGCAGCTACCGCCGGGTACCGAGATACAGTTGAGCCTGGGGATGGAGCGCTTCGTCAACCAGCCGACCGTGGCCTTCCCCTGGAACTGAACCGCCGAGCCGGCTGACTGGCCCCCACCCTGGCCCTCCCCCGTTGCGACGGGGGAGGGAATAGGCCATCCCCCCGTCGGGACGGGGGGACCATAGGGGGGCCGAGTCTGACCTCAGTAGATCACCTTGTTCAGGGGGTACTCGACCAGGCCCTCCGCACCGGCACGCTTGAGCGATGGCGCCAGATCGCGGACGACCGCGGCGTCCACGATCACCTCAATGGCGATCCAGTCGCCGCCCATGAGATGGGAGATCGTGGGAGTATGCAGGGCCGGCAGCTGCGCGGTAACTTGCTCCAGCTTGTCCGCCGGGAGGTTCATTTTCAGGCCCACCTTGCCGCTCGCTTGGAGCGCACCCCGCAGCAGGAGCGCTAGATTCTCCAGCTTCTCCCGTTTCCACGTATCGGCCCACGCCGTCGTATGGGCCACCAACCGCGGCGTCGATTCGAGCAGCGTGGCGACGATGCGGAGCCGATTGGCACGCAGGGAAGAGCCGGTCTCGGTCAACTCTACAATCGCGTCGGCCAACTCCGGCACCTTGACCTCGGTTGCCCCCCACGAGAACTCGACCTCGGCCTCCACGCCACGGTCCGCCAGATAGCGGCGGGTGAAACGCACCAGCTCGGTCGCAATCCGCTTGCCCTGGAGGTCCTCAGGCCGCCGAACGGGCGAGTCGTCCGGGACGGCCAACACCCAGCGGGCCGGCCGATCCGTATGCCGGCTGTACGCCAGCTCGGCGACCTCGACCACCGCCGCAGCGCGCTCTTTGATCCAGTCCAGGCCGGTGATGCCGGCGTCGAGGACGCCCGCCTCGACGTAGTGCGGGATTTCCTGAGCGCGGATCAGCAGTCCTTCCAGCTCGGAATCGTCAATATGGGGGACATAGGACCGGTCGTTGAGGGTAATCCGATAACCGGCCTGATAAAACAGGGCCAGGGTACGCTCTTGCAGACTGCCGGCCGGCAGCCCTAGTCGCAGCTTCTTCACAAACCGTGCTCCTGCGGAGATGTTGCGTCAACGAGAGTGCGGAGAACAGAGTACTATAGAGGAGCGGCCGGCCTGACGCCGGCCCATGCATAGTCTGCGCCGTGGCTACCTAGTTCAGCCCGCCGGTCGGGTGGCGGTGAGGAGGCAGTAACCGAGGAGGCCATCGCGGGTGGCTTGGCGGGCGGCGCGGGCCATCGTGCGGCCAGCGGCGAGGTCTACATCGCCCAGGTCAATCTTCCCCAGGCCGGCCAGGATGGAGACGCCCATGAGCTTGGCCTGGATGTCGGCGATCAGCTTGGCGATGGCGTCGTTGTGCGCCTCGGTTGCGATCCGGGCAAAGCCGGCGGCGGCCAGGATTGCAGCATAGCGCTGCACCGGCTGGGCGTCAGCTACGCAGGCCACCCACGCTGCGATCCCCTGGAGGGCCTCCGGGAGGGGGCCGTTGACCGTGAGGTCCGTGATACCGACCCGACCGCTCGGCGCCAGCACGCGGTACATCTCGGCTGCCGCCTGGGCCTTGCTAGGGAAGGTGCAGAAGGCGCACTCGCAGATGACTGCCGTGAAGCTGCCAGCGTCGAACGGGAGCGCCTCCGCATCGCCGACCTCGAAGGCGGTTTGGTCAGCAACACCGGCCACAGCTGCTGACTCGGTTGCTCGCTCGATCTGTGCAGCCCCGTAGTCTACGCCGGTGACGTGGCACCCGAACTCCTGCGCCAGCAAGACGCTCGTCGTGCCGGTACCGCAGGCGATGTCGAGCACGCGGTCCGCCGGGCCGAGCCGGAGCCGTCTGCCGAGGTGCCGCGTCAAATCCAAGCCGCCGGGGTGCAGCGACTCTCCCACGAGCAGCGAGAGCCATTCCTGCCCGTAGACGGCGGCGCAGCAGGCTTTGAGTGCTGCCGCGTCACCATCAGCGGCCGCCGTAAACGTCTCGGCAGTAACCACGCTCATCGTCCGTTGGTGAAGTGATCGTCGGCCAGCCGCGGATACCGCTCGACGATCCGCTCGCGCAGCTCCGGCGGCGTGACGACCCCCCGGCCACCGGGTCCAGGCACAAAGCGCAGTGGCTCCACATCACTGACAATAGTTCCATCTCCATTGCCGGCGTGGCGTGCCCGTGCGCGGTCGCGCTCACGGGCCGCAAGCTGCATGCGGGCCGCTTCGCGGTAGCCCATATTGTTGTAGGCGCAGAAGGGGATTTGCTTGCCGTCGGGCAGCAGGATTTCCTTGCAGCACTTCATCACGTTCTTCAGGCTGAACGTATAGGTATCGAGGAAATCGGTGAGCATAATCATGAACACCCGGTCGGCCAACTCACCAATGTCCATCATGGGTAAGTTGCAGGCCGCACAGGCCAGCTGGAACTGGGTCGCCACGCTCGTCGAGCCGGCCACCGCCGACGTGGACCAGAGGTCCTCCAGCAGCTTTCTGATTTCGCCCTCGACGTCGGGCACGGTCCGGTTGGTGAGGTAGTCGAGATAGTCCTCCACCTCCAACATGCGCGGCAGCGGCGCGACTAGATCGTCTTCGACATACGCATAGGTCACGGAGTTGCAGGTCGGGAAGCAGCACGGGATCGGCACAAAGTCGGACTGGACGAACAGGCCGTCGGTTTGCTCCTCGATGGCCTGCAAAATGTCGGGGTTCGTCACCCGTTGCAGCGGATCGTGGTCGGTCGTATGCCGCCCGGAGTGGAAGACCGGCTGGAAGTTGATACCCCGCACCGCCGGGTGCTCCAGACCGAACTTGACGATCTGACCGACCTCATCGAGGTTCAGGTTGCGGTCAATGGCCGGGACGAGGATCACACGCTTACCGATGGAGTGCAGTCGGTCGAGGGCGAGTTTTTTCTCGGCCAACAGATTCTCTTCCGCGCGGAGCGTGCGGTGCGTCTGCTCCTTGAAACCGTCGAATTGCAGATAGATGAAAATGTCCAGGTCCGCGAGCGCGGCCAGGAAGTCATCGTCACGGGCAATGCGCCGGCCATTGGTATTGAGCATCACGTTGACAACGCCCTTGTCCCTGGCGAGGTGCAGCATCTCGATGATCTGCGGGTGGATGGACGGCTCACCGCCGGAGAACTGCACGACCTCCGGCTGGCCCTCCGTCTCGATGAAGCGGTCGAGAATCCGATCTACCTCTTCGAGGGTCAAGTTGAATCCTGATTGGGCGTCGGCAAAGCACAGTGGACAGTCGAAGTTGCACGCCGAGTTGACCTCGATGATGCCGATGCAGGCGTGCTGCTTGTGCTCCGGGCAGAGGCCGCAGTCATAGGGACAGCCTTCGACGACCTCGGTGGAGAAGTCCAGCGGGATGGTGCCCGGTTTGTTGAACTTGACCGAGGCGGTGTAGGCCTCGGCGTCGGAGTAGATCAATCCCTCGAACCAGCCGTGCTCCGGGCAGCGCTTCCGCATATAGACCTTGTTGTCGCGGATGATGACCTGCCCATCAATGATGCGCCGACATTCCGGGCACATGCTCCGCGTCAGCTCGTGGAAGACGTAATCGAGGTCTTGCTTCTCGGCGGTCTGCGCCGCGGTGTCTATCTGGGGTTGCTGGATAGTCTGAACCATGGCGGAACGCTCCTCCTCACGGCACGGCAGAGCACAGTGATACAGTCACCATAATAATGCACTATGACCTCGTTTGTTGAGTAATAGGCATTACGGCTACACTGAGGATAGCGCCAGGTCGGCTAGGTTGTGGACAGGCCCTTCTCCGGGGAGGCTGGCCATGCGTAGGTATGTGCCCATCCGCGCTGCCCATTGGCATAGTATGGCGCCGCGGGCTGGATGGCTGCCGATAGTGCTGCTGCTGGCGCTGCTTGGTGCCGGGTGCGACCTCAGTGTGACCGGCGGCCCACCGCCCGCACCATCACCAGCGTCGGCGCTGCCCCCTACCCGGCCGGCCGGCAGCACGGCGGCCCAGGACTGTCCGGTCACCACACCTATGGATGCCAACCCGCCAACGGTCGTCCCCGATGGGCGCCCCTTCATCGGGCCTGGTCTGTTTTACGTGAGTCCGGATAGGAAAATCTGGGCCAGCGTTGGGGGCTGGAACACCAGCGCCCCTGGTTCTCTGAGAGTCCTTTGGCTCAAGCCGCTCGGGGTACCGCTAGAGGTAAGCGGGCGGCGTTTAGACACCGCGGCGCCGCCGTTAGGGGTTTTCGCTGGTGGAGATAACCTTCGAGATTTCCAGGTCGTGGTGGGCGGCCTGACCTTCCCGACCGAGGGCTGCTGGGAGATCGTGGCCCAGTCGGGCAACAGCGTGCTGCGGTTCGTCATATACGCAGACGCTGTACACGTCTCATCGTGACGGGGTGCTACGCGGTAGGCCCCCACCCTAACCCTCCCCCGTTTCGACAGGGGAGGGAACGACCATCCCCCTGCCGCAGCGGGGGGACCGTAGGGGGGCCGGTATCCCGCGCGTCTTACTCCCTCGCCGGAGCCGCCAGATGGCGCCTGATGACGGCGGCGACGCGGGCCGGCGGCAAGGTATCGGTCTGGACCGTCAGGTGGGCGAGCGCATAGATGGCCGCGCGCTCCGCCAGCAGGGAGCGAATCCGCGCCAACGGGTCCGGCGTGTCGAGGAGCGGGCGCACCGCGCCGGCGGCCAGTTGGCGGCGGAGCCGCCGTAGAATGGTCTCCGGTCGCGCTTGCAGCGCGACGACGAGGCTGGACCGGAAGAGCAGCCGGCGGTTCTCCTCCCCGACTGGAGCACCTCCACCGGTGGCAATGACGCGCTGCTCGCCCACACACGCTTGCGCGACCGCCGCGCGCTCGACGGCGCGAAAGTGCGTCTCGCCATCCTCGGCAAAGATGCGCTCGATGGGCTTGCCGGCCAGCGCGACAATGAGATCGTCGGTGTCCACCGGCTGCCAGCCCATCTGCCGTGCCAGCAGCGAGCAGACGCGCGACTTGCCGGTGCAGCTAAAGCCGATGAGCACGACCCGACGCACCTCGGCTGGGCGGGTAGCGTCTTGATCCACGGTGCCGTCCTACCCGGCCTGATCGCGCTCGGCCATCGCCTGCCGGCCGTGCGCCAGCATCAACTCGACGGGCGCCGACTGCCCGGTCCATAGCTCGAACGAGGCCGCGCCTTGATAAATCAGCATCGGTAGGCCGCCCTGCGTGCGGTAGCCCTGCGCCCGCGCTACCTGAAGCAGCGGAGTCTCGGCCGGGTTATACACCAGGTCGTAGACGAGCGCGTCCGGCGGCAGCAACGCCAAGAGCGTGTCAGTCAGCGGCGAGGTCGCAGGCGCCGGTCCGTGCGCCATACCGACCGTGGTCGTGTTGACCACTAGGCCGGCGCCTTGGAGCGCCGGACGTACCGTCTCTGCCTGGAGCGAGCCGGCCGCCAAGCGGGCGGCATCAAAGCTAGCGGCCAAGGTGGCGACCAAACGTTCCGCCCGGCTCACGGTGCGGTTGGCAATGGTCACGTGCCGCGCCCCGGCTTGCAGGAGAGCCACCGCGACCGCGCGCGCCGCGCCACCCGCGCCCAGAATCAGCGCCGTTACCCCCTGCGGGTCGCACGCGGCGTCGGCGAGGCCGCGGAGAAAACCGGCGGCGTCGGTGTTGTGCCCGATCAGCCGATCGCCATCTTTGCGGACCGTATTCACGGCGCCGATCAGCCGAGCTTCCGTGCTGAGGTCGTCAACGGCAGCGGCGACGGCCTCTTTGTGCGGCACCGTGACGTTGACTCCCAGCCACTGCGGTCCGCGTAGCTCGTTCAGAAACGCGGGTAGTTCCTCCGGCGGCGTTTCGCGGGCGATGTACCGTACCGGGAGACCCAGATGGTCGAACGCCGGCTGCTGGAAACGTGGGGAGATGGAGTGGGCGAGGGGATAGCCGATCACCGCTGTGAGCTGCACGGCGTCTGCCGGCGGCGGTGGCTCAGAGGACACGGGCAGCTCCGGGTGCGAGGTGTTCGAGATCATGCCAGAAACCGGGATAGGAGACCTCAACCGTTTCCGCGCCGCCGACGAGCACCGGGCCGGCGCTGACCAGCCCGGCGATGCAGGCCATCATGGCGAGACGATGATCGCCGTGCGCTGCGGTCTCGCCCCCGGCCAAGCTGCGCGTGCCCCGAATGACCAAGCCGTCGGGTTGCTCCTCCACCTGTCCGCCCAAGGTGGTCAGCTCACCGGCAACGGCGGCCAAGCGGTCCGATTCCTTGACGCGCAGCTCGGCGGCGTCGTGGATGGTGGTCGTTCCCTCCGCCAGCGCGGCCGCCAGCGCCAGGATAGGCACTTCGTCGAGGAGCCGGGGGATCAACTCACCGCCGACGCGCACACCGCGCAGCCGGCTCGATGCGGCGGTGATGTCCGCGACCGGCTCGCCGCCCGCCTGCCGGCGGTTGGTGAGCGTGATACGGCCGCCCATTTCGGTCAGTACGTCGAGCAGCCCCGTCCGGCCAGGATTGATGCCCACCCGCTCGACGGTGACGCTGGCCTGCGGATGGAGCAGCGCCGCGACCAGCCAGAACGCGGCGGAGGAGAGATCGCCGGGCACGGCTACGTCAACCGCTTTCAGTGCGGCTTCTCCGGCGAGCGTGAGGTGTCGGCCCTCGACCCGCAGCGACGCCCCCTGCGCCCGCAGCATCCGCTCGGTGTGATCCCGACTGGCCGCCGGCTCGTGGAGCACGGTTGCCCCGGTGGCCTGCACGCCGGCGAGCAGCAGACACGACTTGAGCTGGGCACTGGCAACGGGTAGCTCGTATTCGATAGCCCGCAACCGCGCGGGGGACAGCGCCATAGGCAAGCAGCGGTTGTCGTCGCGGGCCGCAATGCGGGCGCCCATTGCGGTGAGTGGCTCGATGACCCGTCCCATCGGCCGGCGCCGCAGCGAGGCGTCACCGGTGAGCACCGAGAAAAAGGGTCGGCCGGCCAGAATACCGCTCAACAGCCGGGCCGTCGTTCCCGAGTTGGCAGCGTCCAGCACATCCGCCGGCTCGCGCAGCCCCGCGCTGCCGGCGCCTTCGATCACCAAGTCGGCCACCCGATGGACGGCGCCGTTGCCGGCGACCGAATCCGGTACGGCCAGGGCCGGCGAGAGGCTGCCGTCCGGCCAGCGCCGGCGCACGCTGGCGCCCAAGTCTTCGACACTGGCAATGGAGGCGCGACAATCGGCGCCGAGTCCGGCGCCGGTCACGCGCGCGCTGCCCGTGGCAATCGCATTGAGCAGGATGGCGCGGTGGGAGATGGACTTATCGCCCGGCACCGCGATCCGGCCCGTCAGGCGCGTCGGCGCCTGCACGCTCCGCAGCTCGGCCGGCGCGGCAGCAGCGGAGGCGATCATCCCGCAGCAACCGGTGCAGCGTCCGGGAGCGTCGCCGGCCCACGACCAACCGCCTGAGCAACCTGCTGCACACTCGTAGCCAAGTCAGCGAAGTTCTCGATGGTCAGGCTCTGGGCACCGTCGCACAGAGCGGTGTCCGGGGTAGGATGCACCTCAATGAGCAGGCCGTCGGCACCAGCAGCAACGGCAGCCATCGCCATCGGCTTGACCAGGTACCACTTGCCGGTGGCGTGGCTGGGGTCCACGATCACGGGCAGGTGGCTCAGGCGCTTGGCGACGGGAATGGCACTCACATCGAGGGTGTTGCGGGTATAGGTCTCGAAGCTCCTGATCCCGCGCTCGCAGAGCATCACCTGCATGTTGCCCTGATCCATGATATGCTCGGCAGCCTGAATCCACTCGTCAATCGAGCAGCCGAGACCGCGCTTGAGCATCACCGGCTTGTCGGTGCGGCCGACCTCGTGGAGTAGGGGGTAGTTCTGGCAGTTCCGCGTCCCGATCTGAAGCACGTCGGCCACCTCGTACACCGCCGGCACCTTGCCCGGCTCCATGACCTCGGTGATGACCGGCAGACCGGTCTCGGCACGCGCTTCGGCAAGCAGCGCCAAGCCCTCACCCCTGAGGCCCTGAAAACTATAGGGCGTGGTGCGCGGCTTGAAGGCCCCGCCGCGCAGGACATGCGCCCCGGCGGCCTGCACCCCGCGCGCCGCCGTCAGTAGCTGCTCGCGGGTTTCCACTGAGCACGGACCGGCCATCAGCGCCACGTCAGGGCCGCCGATGGCCACGGCGCCGACATTTATCACGGTGCGCGTGGCCGTGAACTCCCGCGCTGCTAGCTTGTACGGCTTGGTAATCGGCGTCACGCGCTCGACTCCCGGCAGCACCTCCATGCGGTCCAGCATCCCGTAGGGCGGGGTACCGATGACACCGATGACGGTCGTATCCACCCCACCGGAACGGTGCGGCTGCAAACCCTCCCCGCGGATGCGCTCCTCGACGTGCAGGATTTCCTCCGTTGTGGCCCCGTGCCTCATCACGATAATCATGCGGCTCTCCTCACCATCGCTTGCGGACCGGCTCCTGGCCCTCGCAACTCCGCTCCCGGCGCGGCCGGCGCGGCCCAAACAAAAAGAGCAGGGCTTTGCTCCTGCTCTCTCCGATGCGACGCGGCGGGCTGCTCTCGCTAGCCCGGTGTCACACCGAACCGGCTAAAGTAATACGCGCCAGTAGCTGCAAGCATGTGTCGGCACATCGCCGCTGGCAGTATACAAGTGCGCTGCCGACCTGTCAATGGCCCGGCATAATCAGGGGGGATTTGCCATCCGTCATTCCCGCGAACGCAGGAATCCAGGTGGTGGGGACCGGAGTGACGGTGCCGGTTCCCGTCTCGTCGCTGCGGCTGCGGGGCAGTCCCATGGCAACCACCGAACGGAGCAGCCGCAGGATGCCGCAGAATAACGGCCCGGCCATGCCGGCCATCACGCTCCACCAGCCTTGGGCATCCCTGATCGCTCACGGCATCAAGAAAGTCGAGACCCGTTCGTGGCCACCGCCCCACAGCATCATCGGCGAGCGCATCGCCATCCACGCCGGTCGCACCGTCGTCCTTGCCCCCGGCCGCGAGACCGTCGCGGCCATAGCGGACATCTACGGCACCGGGCAATGGCACCGGGGCATCCCCCGCGGAGCCGTCGTCGCCACCGCCACCCTGGCCAGAGCACAAAAAGTCAGTTACCTGCGGGACGGCATCGCCTACGGCGAACCTTGCGGGCAAGCGATCCCGGTGGACCCCTACGGGGATTTCACGCCCGGACGCTGGCTCTGGCTGCTGACCGACATCCGGGCGATAGAACCCGTACCGGCGCGCGGCCGCCAGCGGCTCTGGTACTGGACACCACCGGCCCCATAACAGTACAGCGGACCCAGCCGAGCCGGTGCTATCCTCAGGTATGTGGAGCATGCTTGGGTGGCCGGCCGGCCTCGCGCTTGACCGCTCCGAGCAACTGCCCTATACTGCCATTAAACCGCTTAAGCTCCTGGTGAGCATAAGGATACCCGCATATGCACCTGTCTCTGTTGGAAAACCAGCCAATCCACGGGTTGCGCTCGCTGTTCGTCGCCACCGGTATTGTCCTGTTCGTCGGTCTCTGCCTCGACTGGCCACACTCGCCGTCGTGGTATGTAGTGACCGTAGCGCCCTTTTTGCTGACCTTCATGGCGGCAATGGGACTTGGCCAGCGGTGGCACCGCATTGCATGGTACACCCTCAATCGGATGGGGCCGGCCGGCCGAGCTGGTGGTGCACTGCGCGGACTCCTCGAATACCGGTTGCGCTGGTCTGCCCGGCTCCGGCTCCAGCCGCGCGCAATGTCCGCACCCCGCGCACAACCCTCCGGCGCAGCTACCTTCGATGCTGCGCTGGCTCAGGCTGCACAAGCGTTGGATGCGGCTGCGCGCGCGCTGCCGGTCACGCTACGGCGGTCAGCGGTGCTGACCGCGCTTGATGTCATCCAGGCAGAGACGCAGGTTGCAGACGATGTGCCGCGCCTGACTCGGCGGCTTACCGAGGACATGCTGGCGACCGGCGTGCGCTCGCGGCTCCACCTCCCACCCGGCAGCTCACCTCTCCGGCGCCTGCTCGACCCGCACAGCGCCGGCTTCCTGCTGGCGCTCATAGCAGCGGGGAGCGTGGTTGCAGTGGTGGGCGCCGGCACCGCAGTCGGTCCGGGCCAGACCCTCCTGTTCCTGCTACTGATCCTGCTCGCCATAGCCGGCGCCGCGCTCTGGCTCGTCGGCTTCCTCACCGAGCGGCGCTAACACAGACGCCCCGTCCGCTTGACCCTCACTGAGCGGATATGCGACGACCGTCTAGTCAGTGTCCCTCACGAGGCGGCTGCATACCAGCGGGCCGAGCGATCAATGACCACGATGGGCGCTCCCCAACCGGCCCAGTCATAGGATGTCTCGACGGCAAAGTCCGTCCGCAGCGCAAGCTCGACCGTTTGGCCGGCGAAGGATCGCAAGTCTACGCGCACCTCATTCCACTGCCGTTCCCAGGAGTGAGCACGCGGGTTGAGGAATCGCTGCCAGATGACTTGTGGCTCGGCGTCGCCGGGCTGCCGCACTGCAACGCTGTACCTTACGCCGTCACCCACCGGGGTCTCCCAGGAATCCGGGTGCATGGCAAGCGCGGTTTCCAACCAGGCTTGGGGCGGTATGGTCACGGGCACCGTGACCTCCGAGGCCGGATGTGCATACAGCCAGCGGCGGTCTTGGCCTTGGAGCACCAGGCGCCGCAGGTCGAGGTGTGTACCGAGCGTTGGTCCGCCGGAGCTGGCAAGACGGGCCCGGCCGGCCCGCACTTCCTCGATCACATCGAGCACCAGCAGGCTCGACGCCGCGGGGGGTTGGGTGGGCGGTGGACGCAAGGCTTGGATGCTGAAGACCATCACCAGCACGCCCGCCGACACGAGGCCGAGACCAGCGGTCAGGATACCGGCCGCGCGCCGCACCGGAGCTTGGGCACCAGCTACCCGGCGCCACGTCAACATCAGGAATGCTCCACCCACACTGGCCAAAGTGGCTGCCGTGATGAGCTGGGCAACAAGACGCAGGGCCGTAGGTCGGAACTGAAGCCACACCCGATGCTGGCCAGGGGGCACGTCCACAAGCAAGAAACCGAGTCTCGCCTGCTCTTCTGGGTGGTAAGGCACCGGATAGGCGGTAGCTTTTCGACCGTCAACGAAGGCCTGCCACTCAGGAAAATCTATGCGGCGGAAAGCCAGCGTCGCCGGCGTTAGGGCAGCCCCATCCGCGGCTAGCCAGTTGGTCCCGCTGTAGAGGCCATGCACGTCCAATGTGCCGGCATGAGGACGGACAAGACCGCCGATCCACTCCCGCTCGGGATAGGTTCACTCGTAGATCTCATTCCCGCGAGGAACGCCGGGCGTGTAGGTCGCCCACCAGACGGAGCGCGGTAGGAGGAAACCGCTGGCAGTAGTCGTCCCCAGGCTATAGACGTGGGTCTCGCCAAGACGTAGCCGAGCACCATCCACGACGCGATCCGCCGGTTGGTCATCCCCAGGCCATGGCCGGGCGGCAAGCGCTTGCCATCCCAAATAGGAGCACGAGTATCGCCCCCAGAGGGAGGGAAAGGCGAGCAGCGCGGGGGAGTGCTGCTGCGGATGCGAGCGCCACGCCCAGCGCGATGACGCTATGGAGCCGGAAAGGAAATTGGAGCGTGCGTATCAGAGCTACCACTTCCCACACCCCTTGCGACCACTTCGTTGTGAGCCACCAAGCGCCCGCTGCGACGACGAGAAAGAGAGCTATCAGGACTGCTCGCCGGAAGCGGCGCCGCCATAGCAGGCTGGCGACGCCGAGCAAGCCAATACCCCAGAGCACCGCCTGGCCCAACGGCGGCTTGAACGGGGCGTGATCGATATACGGGTAGACAAAGTGGAGATCAAACGGTCCAATCGGTGTCTGGTTGTTAGGAGTGTTAAAGTCCCAGATGCGCTCGACCGGCAGCCAAGGATCGTACAGCCAACGGCTCACTTCTCTATAGCTGGTCCAGGCAAGCTCGAATTGCACCAGCCCTCGCTCGCCAAGCGCCGGCAGCCAAAAGAAGGCCGTGATGCCAAGCGCAGCAGCCGTCGCGGCGACGACGGCACGGATGCCGGCAACGTGGCGATCCATCGCTGCCGATACTGCCACCCACAGCAGCAGCAGTCCTGCTCCGATGAGCGCGGACAGATTATGCAGCAGCACCAGCGCCGACAAGGCGACGGTCAATGACACACTCGCCGCGAGGCTGGCCCGGCCATAGGCGCGCATGCCGGCCCACAGCACCCAAGGCAGCAGCGCCACGCCCCACATTTGAGTTACGCTGCCGGCAAGGTAGAGGCTGGTGATGAACGGATAGGGTGCCAGGACATAGGCACTGGCAGCGAACAGCGCCCGCGGTGCCGTGCCCAACAGCGCCATGGCGAGCGTGTACATACCGGCCGTCCCGACGAGGACCGCTCCGGCTGTAACCGTCTGCAAAGCGCCGTAGGTATCCAGGCCTAGACGAATAGCGACGACGCCCAAGTAGTAAGTGAGCGGCGCATAGAAATTAAACAGCGGGTAGCCGAAGCCCATGAAGAGGTCCGGCAGCCAGCGGGGATACCACAGCCCGGCTCGCAGGGAGTGGTCCAAGAGGAAAAGCCGCAGGAGGTGAAACTCACCGTCGTGTGTGGGTGCGAAATCGAAGCTGGGAAACGTCACCGGCCCCCAGACGGCAGCCGAGATCGCCAAGGCCGCGAGTATCCCCAGCAGCCACGGCCGGCGCAGACGGGAGCTAGATAACGCGTTCCTGAGATTGCTCATGCGCGCACCGGTAGTCGTGAGGCGGGGTGGTCAGCGCCGGAAGCGGCGGCGCAGGAAGTGGGCAGGTCATCCGCCGGGCAAGGCACGCACAGGGTCACGTCCACGCTCATCCCTCGCTAGACGCCGGCTGCACGTCCGCACTGGCCGCCGCGCTGCCGGCCTGTCCGCCCTGCCAGGCGGTCTCACCACGGTACGCGGCCAGGTAGGCGCGCACCTGCCGGTCGAGCGTGAAGTGGTCCAGCACGCGCTGTCGGCCGGCGGCGCCCATGTCTTGGGCCAGCTCCCGGTCGGTGAGTACCGTGGCGAGGCGGTCGCCAAAGGCAGCTTCGTCCCACGGGTCGGCAATGAAGCCGGTCTCGCCGTGGACCACGATCTCGGGCGCGCCGCCATAGCAGGTAGCGACGACCGGCCGCGCGTGGGCCATGGCCTCAATGTTCATGAGGTTGAACGGATCGGGGTAGACGGAGGGGGTAGCAATAACGTCGGCAGCGCCAAACGCTTGCCGGAGATCGTCACCGGCGAGCCAACCGAGGCCGTGGACCTGCCCGTCCACACCCTCTTGGTGGGCGAGATTTTCGAGAAAGCGCAGATAGTTGGTGTTGTCACCGAGGACGGCCAACTGGGCATCCACCCGCCGACGCACGATGGCGAGTGCACGCACGAGCTGATCGCCGCCTTTGGTCCCGCTGATACGTCCCCCGAACAGGATTAGCGGGCGCTCGTCGAGGCCGAACCGGCGACGCCACGCCGCGCGTTCTCCTGGTGCCGACCAGCACGTAGCCGGGTCAACGCCGTTGTGAATGGTCGTGAGCGGTGCGCGGTGGAAGCCGTTGGCCGCGAGTGCTGCGCGCTGTGCCGCGCTGATGCAGACGAGCGCCGCGACGTGGCGGTCAACCAGCCAGCGGATGAGCCGGTTACGGACCGGGAAGAACCGCAGGCGTGGCCCGCAGTAACGACAGGCGAACGGCTGCGCCGGCACGCTCCCGGTAGATCGTTGACGCGCGCCACCAGCGTTCGTGTCCCCCGCACAGAGGAACTTGGTCAGACAGAACAGGCGGTAGTCGTGGGCCGTGAGGATGAGGCGGGCGCCGGTGACACGCGCGGCGGCCAGCGCGGCCAGCGACAGGTGCTCGTGTAGGTTGTGGGCATGGACGACATCCGGCCGTAGCTTGCGGACCAGTTGCGTGACTTGGAGCACGAGCCAGGGATGGAGCAGGGAAAGGTAGAGCCGCAGCCGGCGCGGCCACGGCGAGCGTAGCCGATGGACCGTCAGGCCGTCCCGGCGCGATACGCTCCCAAAGCGATCAGCGGCACCGTAGGTAACGACGTTGATCTCATGGCCCCACTCCGCCAGGCGCTGGGACACCGCGGCGGCCACTGCGCCCGCGCCACCGGGGTTCGCCGGGGGGAAGTTATCGGAGAGCACCAAGATACGCATGACTAGGCCCCCCTATAGGCGCCCCCCCGCTGTGCAGGGGGACGTGGATTCCCGCTCGCGCGGGTATGACGGGGAGCGTAGGCATCCAAGCAGACCCGCGCCACGCGGTCCCAGGTGAAGTGCGCGAGCACATGCGCGCGGGCCTGTTGGCCAAGACGCGCAGCGAGTGCCGGATCGTCGAGGAGGCGCTCGACCTGCGTCCCCAACGCCGCCGCATCGCCCGGCGGCACGTGTACGCCGGTCTCGCCATCTACGACCAACTCAGGCATCCCTCCGATAGCCGAACAGACAACCGGCGTGGCACAGGCCATCGCTTCTAGCAAGACCAACCCCAGGATTTCGGACTTGGGGTAGCTTTTGCCGTACAGGTCCACCTCCACCGATGGGAGCACTGAGACAGTCGCGGCCCGGTATTCGTCGGGCAAGGCGTCGTGCGGCTTGGCCGGTACGAACGTGACGGCGCGACCGGCGGCCAGCCGGCGCAGATACTCACCGTACTGCTCGTGATAGACCGCGCCGACGATACGGACATCGGTGGTCGGCCGGGTGCCCTCGATCAACTGGTGGATGGCTTTGTACGGGATGATCCGGCCGACGTAGAGGGCGCGGCGTACACGCGCCGCGTGCCCCGGCATGAAGCGCCGGTGGTCCACGCCGCCATAGATGATCGTGGTTTTGTCGGCCCAACGGCCGTACCCGCTGGCGTTGTGCCGCGAGACGAGGAGCAGGCCGGTGGCGCGCTCGACGGTGTGCAGGCGATGCGCGTAGTTCTTGCCAGCGCCGGCATGGTCGGTGAGGAAGACGCGCTTGCCCAAGGCGCGGCCAAAGAGCACACAGAGATCGGTCAGGACGGTATGCACCTGATGGCAGTGGATGACGTCGGCCCAGAGCAAATGTGGCAGAAACGCCAGCGAGAGTGGGTTGACGTTCTTGCCGCCTAGGTAGTGCCACGGCCGCGCTAACACGATGTCCAACGCGCCACGTCGTTCGCGGCGCGGACGCCGTGCAAAGGAGAATAGCCGGGTCGGTGTGTGCTGGGCCATCGCCGTCGCCAACTCCAGCGGATAGCGCTCACCACCCCCGACGACGCCGTCGGCGCCGAAAAACAGCGGCGAGACGTGGAGTACTTTCATGCGCTGACCGGTTGGTTGGCTGCGGTGGGTGGCCGGGCGCCGGTCTGCCAGAACCAGTTGGAGGCCAGCAGACTGAGATAGGCCACGTACCCGACGCTGTAGGCCACCAGCATGTAGAGTGCCGCTCCCTCGGCCCCCCATTGCATCACCAGCAGCGCGCCGAGGGGCAAGCAGGCCAGATTGATGGGAGTTTTGATGGCGATATTGAGACCGATCCGGTCCGTCAGGAGGAAGACGGACCCAAAGCCCACGCCCAGGGCCATCAGCCCGGTATGCAGAGCAAAGATGATGACTAGGGTGAGCGAGGGAAAAACCTCGGGTGTGAGGGCCAGGCGGAAGAGGGGCAAGCAGACGACCAGGCCTGCTGCAATGGCCAGCGCCAGCGGTGTCCACAGGAGCGTCACGCGCCAGAAGACCGACCGCGCGCCGCTCAGACCGACTTGGCCCGTGCGCTCTCCCAGCGCGGCCCGCAGCTTGCGCGCGACGGCGCCGTGAAAGATGGCGAGAAACGAGAGTACTTTGCGCGCGGCGTCGTAGAAGGCGGCATGCAGGAGGGCCTGCTCCGGCGGCATGAAACGGCCGATGAGCAGCAGGGGGGTCCGCTCGAACAGCGCGGCAATGTTCTTGTCCACGAGCGCGAGGGCACTGAAGCGAAAGTAAGCGCGCCAGGGCACGGTGATCGCCGTCGCCACCACGGCCGGGAGGGAGGCAAAGGCGTGATGGCGATGCAAGACGCGCTGGTAGGCCAGTAGCCCGATGGCACACCCGACGGCCTGACTGATAACGGTGGCGCTGACCAGGCCCGCCACGCCCAGTCCCGCGAGCATCGCGCCCACACCGAGGATCGTCTGGGCCGACTTGGCGCAGACTTCCACCAGCGCGATGCTATGCATCCGGCTGACGCTCTGGAGCGCGGTCGTCATCACCAACGAGAGCACCGCCAGCGGTGCGCCCAGTGCCAGGACTCTCACCAGCTCGCCGTAGAGCGGGACGCCATACCACCACACGGCCAGCGGCGTCGCCACGAGCAACGTGATCGCCGTCGCCGGCATTGCCCACGCAGCATTGATCTTGATGAGATAGCCCATAATGCGGCGCAGCTCATCGGGGTCGTGTGCAGCAGCAGCCTCGGCCAGACGGGTGACGAGACTGGGGCCGAGACTGAGGTACCCGATCAGATTGATCGTGCCGAAGAAGGCCAAGACGAGGACGTATTGACCATACTCTTCGGTACTGAGCAGCCGGATGAGCACGACCCAGAAGACCGCTGCCAGCATCTTTTGCGCGCTGTTGGATACTTGCAGGGCCGCAACGTCGCGCGCGAAACGGGCGCGGATGGCTCGCCGTACCGTGTCCTTTATTTGGGGCAGCCAGCCGGAGAGGACGGAGCTCGTATCCGGTACACGTGGGGACGACATGGCGTTATAGCCTACTCGGTTCCAGTGGCGAGTGCCGAGGTTGACAGCGTGCCCTCCGGCTGGTACCACCTGCCGCGGAAGGGCGATGTGCCCTTAACGAGCGGCCGCGCTATGCGACAGCGCCCTGCTCGTAACGGCTAGGAACCACGGCCTCTGGTCCGGGCACTAGGCCCGCAGCATCGGCCGGTGCGCCACCTGGCCCCGGCCCTTATGGGACTAGCATAACAGACGGTACGGAGGAAGTATCCGTCGGGAGGGAGAGTGTTATGCAACTCTTATCCAGAAAGTGGACGGTCCTGTTCGGATTGCTGGCGCTGCTCGCGTTGACAACCACGGCCTGTGATCCCGGTGGGGATACCTACAAGATAGGGGTGATGGAGTCGGTCACCGGTCCCGGTGAGACCTATGGCACGGTAGCAGTGCAGGCCAAGCAGATGGCGGTGGACGAGATCAACGCTGCAGGCGGTATCAACGGGCGGATGCTGGAGTTGATCATCGAGGACTCGAAGTGCAACGCCCAGGACGCGATTACCGCCTATAACAAGCTGACCGATGTGGACGGGGTGAAGATCATCCTGGGCACGTCCTGTAGTGGGGCGATGCTGGGCGCCGCGCCGCTGGCCGAGGCAGACGGCGTGATCCTGTTCTCCGGGCTGGCCACCAACCCGGACATCGCTACCGCCGGGGACTACATCTTCCGGACCGCACTGAGTGACGCCCTCTTGGGCGTTGACACCGGCAACGTGCTCTGGGCCGACGGGGTCCGCCGGCTGGCGACGATCACCGAGACCACCGACTACGCCGAGGGTGTGAGGCGGACCAGCGTGGCCCAGTTCGAGAAGCGCGGCGGCCAGGTGGTGGCCGAGGAGCGGTACGCCTCCGACGTGACCGACTTCAGGAGCCAGCTGACCAAGCTGCTCAGTGCGAACCCGGATGCGCTGCACATCGCCGCCCAGTCCGAGTTCAGCGGCGGCACCATCATCAAGCAGGTCCGCGAGCTAGGCTACACCGGCCCCATCTACTCCGACATCGTGCCTGTCGGGACGACGGCGCTGGAGATCGCCGGTGATGCCGCCACCGGGGTGAAGGCTGTCATACAGGACCTTGACCCAGCCAACGCCAAGGGGCAGGAGGTGCTGGCGAACTTCAAGGCTCGCTACGATTACGTCACGCTACCCTGGTACCTCGGCTCGGCCTACGATGATGTGTACATCACCGCCGAGTGTCTCGAGAGGACGGAAGACGACCAGGATGCCGACGGGTTCCGGGACTGCTTGTACGACATCACCTGGAGCGGCGCTATCGGCGACAATTACAGCTTCGATGCAAACGGCGAGGTAGTCGGCCTGACCAACGTGGTCGTCGAGATTCTGCCGCCGGCCCAACGGACTGAGGATAACCACGGGTACAAGGTCTTGGGTTCTGCACCGACCGGGTAAGCCTGCTCGCGTAGCCGTCCAGCGCATGGGGTTGGCCCCTAGCATCGTCAAACGAATAGTAGTGACTCCGCGGCAGCCAAGACCAGGCGCCGTGGGAGCAAGTCGGCGGCTCGATCAGGCGGTACGTCCCGACCGATCAAGTCCGCTTCGGGGGGCTGTTTGCTTAGTTACCTTGAGGACCGGCGTCGGCTGCTGGCGATTGTCCTGACCTTGGCGGTCACAGCGTACATTGGCTGGAAGATCAGCCAGTCCGCCGACCAAGCCTTGCAATTTGCCTTCAACGGCCTCGCGGTCGGCGCCGTCTACGCCTTGCTGGCGATGGGCTTCACCCTCGTCTACAGCACCGTCTGGTTCTTCGATCTGTATTACGGCGCAGCCGCTGCGCTCGGTGCCTACGGCGTCTTCTACCTGCGGGCTGAAGAGGGCATCGGGCGATACGATGTCAACAACCTCTACGTCAATATCGTCTTCGCCGCCGTGACCGCCGGAGTCGTCGCCTGGGCTTTGCACGTAGGCCCCGCTGCCCGCCTCCGGACCCGCTTCAGCCCGACCGTGCTACGTATTTTCGGTGGTCTCCTGGCCGCCGGCGCCGGAGTCTACACCGGGCTAGTCCTCACCTACCCGAAAAACATCAATGTCATGCTCAGTCCGGCGATTGGCGTGCTGGTCGCGCTGGCGGCGGGATGGGTGCTCTATCGAGGCTATCGGGACCTCGCGCCCGGCGCCGGCCGCGTGTCGTTTTGGGCGTTTACCGCCGTGGCTACGTTCGTGGCGGTCACGCTGGGCGCCTATTGTGGCTTCGCCGTGGCCGACGCGCCGGGGTCCAGCCTCTATCTGAGCTGGGGCGTGTCGTGCCTGCTGGCCGGGGTCGTCGGCCTGGCGCTCTACCGGGGGCTGTATATGCAGATGCGCGCACGGGCCAGGTCCCCGCTGGTCATGCTCGTCGCCTCCCTCGGTATCCTGCTGGCGATCACCGCTTTCATCATCGTCGTCTTCCAAAGCGCGCCCCGCCCGCTGCCGGAGGCCTTCGGCAGTACCCCCTGGACCATCGGCGGGGCCAATATCAAGGGGTTCAACGTCTTCACTATCGGTGTCGCGTTCGTCGGTTTCTTGGGCTTGCTGCTCTTGCTCAAGAAGACCTCTTTCGGCAAGGCGGTGCGCGCCATCGGCGACGACGAAGAGGTGTCGAAGGTGGTGGGCATCAACACCACCCTCGTCATCGCCGTCGTGTTCTTCATCGGCGCAGTGTACGCTGCGCTGGCCGGTCTGCTGAGTGGCCACGATACTGCCATCCAACCCCGGATGGGCCTGCTACTCCTGCTGAAGGGCTGGATCGCTTCCGTGGTCGGCGGGATCGGCAATCTCTACGGCGCTATCGTTGGCGGGTTCGTCTTGGGCCTAATCGAGCAGTTTGGCGTCTGGGATGTGGCGGGTGAATGGAAGAACGCTATCTCTTTCATCCTCCTGATTCTCTTCCTATCCTTCTGGCCGCAGGGCATGTTACCGAGGAAATAGACCCATGCTGATGGATGTACAGGGCTTTAGGGGCGTGGGTAGACTGGCGAGCAATCCCCAGGAGGTTTGGCGGCGCGCCAAGGGTAACCTCGAGCTGTGGGTCAACCTGTTCGTTCTTACCTGGGCCGTGGTGTTCATGATCTGGCAAGGCACCGGATTTGCCATCGCCTTGGGCACCGTGTTCGCTATCTGGGCGATATTGGCAGTCAGTCTGAACCTGGTACTGGGATTCACCGGCCTGCTGTCGGTGGGGCATATCGGCTTCTTCGGTATCGGCGCCTACGCGATGGCCGTGCTCACCTCGAACCCCGCCTACGAACAGCTGCGCGCGGAAGCCATTCCCCCCTTGGCCTGGCCGTTCTTTGCGGCGCTGCCGGTGAGCGTCGTCTTGGCCGGCGTGGTGGCCTTTGTGGTGGGTGTCGCGTTCAACCGGTTCAGAGACGACATCTACGTGCTCGTCTCCTTTGGATTCGCCGTCATCGCCTTCAACGTCTTCCTGAATTGGCGCAGCGTGACCAGGGGAGCGTTCGGCATTCACGAGATCGCCAGGCCCGAAATCGGCGGCTGGGCGTTCGACGGCGCCTTCGAGTTTATGCTCCTAGCCCTCGTATTCCTCGCCATCGTCGTCGTAATCTCGCGGTTCATCGTGACCTCCTCCTTCGGACGGGTGCTAACCGCCATCCGCGAGGACGAGCAGGCCATTGAGGTCTTCGGCTACCGGGCCTCCCACTACAAACTCGCTATCTGGGTTATCTCGGCGATGATGGCGGGCCTCGCCGGCGGCCTGTTCAGTAGCTGGACCAGCTTCATAGACCCCAACTCCTTCATCCTGATGGAGTCGATCCTCTTGGTATCCATCGTGATCCTAGGCGGTCTAGCCACCATCTGGGGGTCCCTGCTTGGCGCGATGGCCTTCGTGCTGCTCGAAGAGGGCATGCGCTTTCTGACCTTCCTGCCGACCGATTTCATCGGCCAAGCTCGTCAGATCGTTCTGGGTATTCTCCTGGTGGTGCTGATGATGTACCGACCGCAGGGCCTGGTGGGGAGATACAAGCTGTGAGCGCTGCCCAAGCCGCAGCCGGGGAGGCTTATGCCCTGGAGACGGAGGCGATCTCGAAGCACTTCGGGGCCGTTCGGGCCGTGGACCAGCTGTCCATCGCCATTCCTCGCAAGGGAATGACCAGTATCGTCGGACCCAACGGCTCCGGCAAATCTACCCTCGTGAACCTGTTGAGCGGGGTATTGCCCCTCGACGGAGGGATAGTGATTATAGACAGCGTCGGCCTCAAGGTCGTACACGCCTACGAGACTCCCGATCATGGCATCACCAGGACCTTTCAGGAGGTCAGGCTCTTCGACCAGATGAGCGTGTGGGACAACATCATGGTGGCCTTGACGGACCGCCGTCTCTTCCCGGCGTTGCTGGAGCGAGCGAAACCCCGCTATCGAGCGCAGGCTCAGAGCATCCTGGAGAACGTCGGGATATGGGAGAAGCGGCGGGACCTGGCCTTGAACCTGTCTTATGGCCAGCGCAAGCTGTTGGAGATCGGCCGCGCCATGGCGCTGGATGTCAACACGTACCTGTTCGACGAGCCGTTTGCCGGCCTCTTTCCCCAGATGCTGGAGCGAGTCAAAGGCATTATGAAAGCGATGCGGGACCAGGGCCGTACCATCATCTTTATCTCCCACAACATGGACATCGTGCGGGAGCTGTCGGATCACATCATCGTTCTGGACAGCGGTAGCTTGCTGGCCGAGGGGGAAGTGGAAGAGGTACTGAGTAGAGCGGAGGTGATCGCGGCCTACCTGGGCGACTAGGCTCCGTTGACGTGGCCTGGATTCCCGCTTTCGCGAGAATGACGCGCCGGGGCGGGCGGTGCGCCGGACACGCGCAGCGGTCGTGGCGGTGATGTAGCGATGAGCACTGCGGAAGAGACCACCAAAGCACAGAGCGCCGGAAACGGATCGTCTACCGACGGGATGATTCTGCGGCTGGCCAATATATCCGTGCATTACGGGGCCGTCGTCGCCTTGGATGGAGTATCCCTGGGCGTGCGGAAGGGTGAGGTGGTGGCAGTGATGGGACCCAACGGGGCTGGCAAGTCCACCGTGCTCAGAGCGATCATGGGGCTGGCGCCCGTTGTCGCCGGGGAGGTCTATTGGCACCAACAGCGGCTCGCAGCGGCTACCCACGAGATCGTGAAGGAGGGTATCTCTTTCGTCCCGCAAGGCCGACGGGTGTTCACCCACCTCACCATCGAAGAGAACTTGGAGATGGGCTGCCTGTATCTCAACGATACGGCGGAAAAAGAGCGCCGATTGGATGCGGTATTGGAGCTGTTCCCCATCTTGCATCAGAAGCGCCGCGATTTGGCCAGCCAGATGTCCGGGGGGCAGCAGCAGATGTTGGCCCTAGGCCGGGGGCTGATGGCCGGTCCAGAGGTGCTCCTGCTGGACGAGCCTACCCTGGGGCTTGCGCCCATCGTGGTCAAAGAGGTGTTTCAGAAGGTCTCCGAGATCAATGAGCGGCTCAAGACGACCATCTTCGTCGTGGAGCACAACATCAAGGGCGTGCTGGACATCGTGCATCGCGCATACGTCTTGGAAAAGGGTCGCGTGGTACACGACGGCACGCCGCAATCGGTCCGGGAAACCGACATCCTGACCCAAGTCTTCTTGGGCAGCTAGGCCAGCAGTGCCAGCAGCGCCCGGCCCGCAGCGTCGGCCGGCGAGCCACCCGATGCTGTCGTGTCGCCAACGGTGCAGGCCCACCGGCCGTCGGCGCCCGTGAGCGTGACCGGCCCGTAGCGGTGGAGCACCGCCAGCAGGTCATCGGGACGGGGCAGCCAGCATAGGCCCAGCACGTGCCGTCGCTCGATCACCGAGCCGTTGTGGGCCTCGACGCCGCCATCCTGGGCCGGGCCGTCGGCCAGCACAATCCAGTAGATACCCAGCCGATCCATGCAGCGGTCGCCGCGGCGCGGGCGCCATGGTAGCCCGGCGACCTTGAGGGCGCGGCCCAACTCGCCGTCAATCGCTTGGCTCATGCTCGATTCTCTGCCCCCCTATGGTCCCCCCGTTCCGACGGGGGGACGGCCGCTTGGCACGCGGCCACGACCAACGGCCGGGTCAACCCCCTCCTCGGTCGGGACGGGAGAGGGCTGGGGAGGGGGCCAGCCCGCTTCCCAGCCCTCCCCGGGGCTACTTGACCGGTACCTTGCCGCGGCCTTTGCACTTGGGGCAGGTTCCTTCGACGTGATGAAAGCCGCTCGGCTCCGAGGGATCGGGCCAATGCTCGTTGACCTCGCCCATACCCTGACAGCGGTTGCACTTCATCTCCGCCCGAAAGACCCGTGAGATGACGAACGAGGCCACGAGTAACAGGACGACGACAATCACGAGGGGAGGCAGAAAACTGAAGTCCAACTTCTCGCCCCTTGGCCGCTCATTACACCGGCGGCGCTGATGCTCGGCCCGATTGTAACGCTGCGCGCCCCAACAGCGCACGGCAGCCGTGGGTGCTCATCCAAACGGCCGCCTGCCGCCGCTGCCCGGCCGCCACTATACTAAGCGGTTACAGCCCGGCGGTCCGGCGCGTTGAGACGCTCGCGCCGACTGTGGCTGTTGTCCTTCCAATCACAGTCATTCGTCATACACCGGAAGGGAGCCATGCCATGTCCTCGGAATTCGTCCACCTCCACGTCCACTCCGAATACTCCATCCTCGACGGCCTGGCCGGCATCAACACGCTGATCGAGCGCACGCGCGAACTGGGGATGTCGGCGCTGGCACTCACCGATCATGGCGCGCTGCACGGCGCCGTAGACTTCTACACCGCGGCGCAGGAGGCCGGCATTCAGCCGATCATCGGCTGCGAAGCCTACGTCGCGACGCGCCGGATGGACCAGCGCGAGCCGAAAATTGACGACAAGCAGCATCACCTCACTTTGTTGGCCCAGGATGAAATCGGCTATCGCAACTTGCTGACGCTCTCCTCGCGCGCGCACCTGGACGGTTTCTATTACAAGCCACGCATTGACCGCGACTTGCTGGCACAGCACCATCGCGGGCTGATCTGCCTCTCGGGGTGTATGTCCGGCGAGGTGGCCCGCCTGCTGCTGAATGGCCAGGAGGAGCAGGCGCGGTCCGTAGCGGCGTGGTACCGCGATCTGCTCGGGCCGGAGCGCTACTTCATCGAGCTACAGGATCAAGGTCTTGAGGGGCAAGACCAACTCAACCGCCAGCTCGTTACCCTGGCACGCGAGCTGGAACTGGACGTGGTCGCCACGAACGACGCGCACTACGTCCACTCGGAAGAGCACCGGGCGCATGACATCCTGCTGTGCGTACAGACCGGCTCGACGGTCAACGACGAGAAGCGGATGCGGATGGGCACGCCGAACTTCTACCTGCGCTCGCCGGCAGAGATGGCAGCGTTGTTCGGCGAGCTACCGCAGGCGCTGCAAAACACCGTGGCTATCGCCGAGCGCTGCCGGCTCAAGCTGGAGTTCGACCGTGTGCTGCTGCCCCAGTTCGATATTCCCGCCGGTCACTCCCCCGATAGCTATCTCCGGCAGCTTTGCGAGGAAGGGTTGGTGACGCGCTACGAGACGGTCACGGAGGCGCATCGCCGGCGGCTCGACTACGAGCTAGGGGTGATTGCCAAGACAGGCTACGCGCTCTACTTCCTGATCGTGGCGGATTTCGTCAGCTACGCCCGGTCGCGTGGCATCCTGGCCGACCCGCGCGGATCGGTGGCCGGCAGTATCGTCATCTACTGTCTGGGCATCTCGAACATTGACCCGCTCAAGTACAACATCATGTTCGAGCGGTTTCTGCACGACGAGCGCCTGGGGATGCCCGACATTGACATGGACTTCGCCGACGACCGGCGCAGCGAGGTCATCCAATACGTGACCGAGAAGTACGGTTCCGACCATGTCGCGCAAGTCATCACCTTCGGCACGATGGCCGCGCGGGCCGCCGTCCGCGACGTGGGACGGGTCCTGGGGATGAGCTATGGCGAGGTGGACCGGGTGGCCAAGGCGATCCCGTTCGGCGCGGACCTGGCCGCGGCGCGCAACGTGGCCGACGTGCAGACACTCATGGCCGAGAAGCCGCAAGTCAAAGAACTGGTCGAGCTGGCCGAGGCGTTGGAAGGCACGCCACGCAACGCCTCCACTCACGCCGCGGCCGTCGTCATCTCCGCGGACCCCCTGATTGAGCACGTGCCGTTGCAGCGGGCAACGAAAGACAACAAAGAAGGGAGCCTGAGCAGCATTACCCAGTGGCCGTTCGGGATTATCGAGAAGGTCGGCTTGCTGAAGATGGACTTCCTCGGTCTTACCAACCTCACTATCCTTGACCGGGCCGTGCGGTTTGTGCATGAGCACCGGGGCGAGACGCTTGATCTCAAAACGCTGCCGATGGACTATGCCGACGACCGGGCCAAGCGGACCTATGACATGCTGGCGGAGGGGCAGACGACGGCCGTGTTCCAGCTTGAGTCCGGCGGCATGAGGCGGTGCCTCAAGCAACTGCGGCCCAACCAGATTACCGACCTGATCGCCATCGTCGCTCTCTATCGGCCGGGGCCGATGGAGAGCATCCCCGATTTCGTAGCCGCGAAGAACGGCACCAAGCAAATCTCCTATCTCCATCCCGACCTGAAGCCGCTGCTGGAGGAGACCTACGGGATCATCGTCTACCAGGATCAGGTGCTCCAGATTGCCCGCCAGGTTGCCGGGTTCTCGTGGGGCGAGGCCGACGTGCTCCGCAAAGCCATGGGCAAGAAGATCGCTACGCTCATGGCCGAGCAGCAGGGCAAGTTTGTCACTCGCGCGATCCAGCGCGGCTACGACAAGGAATTTGCCGAGACGCTGTGGCAACTGATCGAGCCGTTCGCCGGCTACGGGTTTCCCAAGGGGCACGCCGCCTACTATGCGGTGGTGGCCTACCAGACCGCCTACCTGAAGGCCAACTACCCGGTCGAATACCTAGCGGCGGTGTTGACGGCGGCTGCCGGTGACGCGACGAAAGTCGGCGAGGCCGCGGCTGAGTGCCGGCGCTTGGACGTCCCGCTGCTCCCACCGAGCGTGAACCACAGCGGGCTGGCGTTCCAGATCGCCGACGCCGCGGGGAGCACCCATGGCGCAGCGATCCGGTTCGGGCTGGCGGCGATCAAGAATCTCGGCGAAGCGGCGATCCGCAATCTCGTCCAGGCCCGTGAGGAAGGTGGTCCGTTCGCGGACCTTGCCGACCTGTGCCGGCGGGTGGACTTGCGGCAGCTCAATCGCCGCGCGCTCGAAAGCATGATTAAGGCCGGCGTCCTCGACGACCTCGGCGAGCGGGCCGCCCTCTTGGAGGGGTTGGGCGGTGCGTTGGGCATGGCCCAGACCGAGCAACGGGCCCGGCAGGCCGGGCAGCTCTCGCTGCTCGACCAGTTTGCCGATGCGGCGGACTCTGCGGCAGCCGGGATGAGCTTTGTGCTGCCGGAGACTGCGCCGGCCGAACGCAAGCAGCGGCTCGGCTGGGAGAAGGAGCTGCTCGGTCTCTACGTCTCTGAGCATCCGCTGGCAAGCATCGCCCAGAGTCTCGATGCGGCCGTCAGCCATCCACTAGGAGACCTGAGCGAGGAGCTTGCCGGCCAGACGGTGCGGATTGCCGGAGCGGTAGCCGCGGTGCGCCAGATTCCGACGCGCAAGGGCGACATCATGGCGGCGGTCCAGGTAGAAGACCTGGCGAGCACTATCGAGGTCGTCGTGTTCCCGCGCACCTTCAGCGACACGCGCGATCTATGGCAAGAAGACAACATGGTACTGGTCTCCGGCCGCGTGGACGTGCGTGCCGAGCAGGTGCAGGTCATCTGCGAGCGGGCAAGGCTGTTCGAGGGCAACGAGGAAGCAGCGCCGCCCGGCGAACGGCACAGCCAACTGGCCCATGCCGTGACGGTCGGCGAGGCGGCGGCCGTCGAGATGGCCGCCATAGACGAGCCAAGCACCCCTCCAGCAGCGGTTGCCAAAGAAGCGGGCCAGTCGCAAGACGGAGCGCCGGACTGGTTCACCGGCGAGGAGCAGGAGGCAGCGGCGCCACAAACGGAGCCGGCGCCACAGGCAGCAGTGGCGCCACGCGAGGAGCCGGCCAGCCCGCATCCCAGTGCGGACACCGATGAGCCGGAGCAGCACCGGCCGCCAGCCGCCCAGCCGCACGCCGGTACCAACGGGCACAACGGGGCTGTCCACGACCTGGCACCGCAGCGGCTCGACATCGTGCTGCGGCGCACCGCGAACGATGCGGACGACGTGCAGCGGCTGGACGAGCTAGGCACCTTGCTCAAGCGACATCCCGGCTTGGATCGCGTGCGGCTGACCATCACGATGAGCACGGCACGGGTGGCCTTGGCGCTTCCTCACGAGGTGGACGCGAATCCGCAGATCGTGGACGCAGTGAGGCGGCTGCTCGGCGCACACGGACAGGTGGGGATTCACCCGGACGTTGAGGTGGGCACAGCGGCGGTAGCGCCGGCCCCGGAGCCAGTCGCGGCCGGATAGGGCGTGCCAGGCCCCCACCCTCGCCCTCCCCCGTGCTCACGCACAGGGGAGGGAATATGTCGTTCCCCTGCGAAGCGGGGGGACGGGCGCAGCGTGTTGCGTCCCTACGGCTTGCGCGGGGATGGCGGGGTGGGGCGACGGTGCAGTGCGTGGTGGAGCATGCCGGCGATCTCAGATGGCAGAGTAATAATGCTGCATCGGGTAGGGTATTGTGAGTAGTGGCTCAGTTTGAAAAAAATGTCAGCCCGTCAGCCGCGCGCCGGGGTAGCCCCATGCCGTGGTCCGGCGCGCGGCTGATGGGCTGACCGTGCGGCGCTGGCTCGTCCCCGACGATCCAGCGGTCCACGCTCCCGCTGCCGATGCTCACCGCCAACGCCTGGACGAGCGGCGGTCGCCGGCCACCGCCACCCCGCAGCGCCTCCTATTTTGCGCTTTGATAAACGTATAGATTATAGTAGGGCCGTTTCCGTTTGAGTTGCCCGCTCCGAGGGACGAGCACTGGTGCCCGCCGACCGAGTATGGCTGGGGTAGCGGGGCGCAGCGGCACCAAGCGCCCCCAGGCCCACGTAGCCCCGACCAACGCCGGATTTCAAACTGAGCCACTACCGTATTGTGTACCGGGAGGAGCACGGGTCGTGATTGATGATGCCCTGGTCCTACAAGATGTCGTGAAGCGTTTTGGCAACGTTGTTGCCGTGGAGGGTCTCTCGCTGCGGGTACCGCGGGGCAGTATCTATGGTTTCCTGGGGCCAAACGGCGCCGGCAAAACTACCACACTCCGCATGATTATGAGCATCTTCTACCCTGATGCCGGCACGATCCGCGTGCTGGGCCACCCCAACGCCGAAACGGTCAAGGACCGGCTCGGCTATCTGCCGGAGGAGCGGGGGCTGTACGACAAGATGACCGTTGGCGACGTGGCCAGCTATTTCGGTCGGCTGAAGGGGATGGATACGCGGCAGGCAAGGGAACGGGCCGATGCGCTGCTCACCCGCTTCGGGCTTGGTGATTGGCTGGATAAGCGCAACGAGGCGCTCTCCAAGGGGATGCGCCAGAAGGTCCAACTGGTAGTGACGATGGTCCACGATCCGGAGTTGGTGATTCTCGATGAGCCGTTCTCCGGCCTGGACCCGGTGAACGTGGAGCTGATGCGCGATCTCATTCTCCAAATGAAGCGCGATGGGAAGACGGTCATCTTCTCGACACACATCATGGAGCAGGCCGAGCAGATCTGCGACTACATCCTGCTCATCAACAAAGGGCGCAAGGTGCTCGACGGCTCCCTGGCGGAAGTCAAGCGTGGCGGCGGACATAGCGTGCGGCTGGACTACGATGGCGACGGCACCGTGCTGCAGCAACTGCCGGGCATCCGGCGCATCAACGATGCCGGCAAGACTGCGGAACTGGTCCTCGGCGATAGGACTGATCCGCAGAGCATCCTGTCCCAGCTTGTGGGGCGGTTAACGATTCGCCGGTTCGACGTGAGCGAGGTCTCGCTGCACGAAATCTTCGTCCGAGCCGTCGGGGGCAGTGGGAGTGAATAAGGTCCTGCTCGTCGCGCAACGCGAATATCTGGGCAGCGTGCGGACCCGGAGCTTCTGGCTTCAACTGCTGGCGTTCCCAATGTTTATCGCGGCGATGATGGCCGTGGGCATTTTCATGGCCCGGCGGCCACCGGAGGTCCGCACCTATGCGGTGATAGATCATTCGGGATGGGTTTTGCCGGCTATCGAGGTCCGAGTGGCCACGCGCGACGTGCTGCGCGTGCTCAACCTCACCATCCAGCGGCACGAGGCCGGCGGCCAGCGCTTCGAGCGCCTGCCGTTGACGCTGCGGCAAGTAGCACCTGCCATCGCGCCGCTGGATGCCGGCCAACTGCACGCGCTGGCAGCATGGATTGCAACTGCACCCACCGGTACTCCTGGGTCCAAGGATGGGGCGGCCGTGCCGGCGGCGCTGGCAGCGTTGAGCGGCGACTTGCGGTCGTGGTGGCGGGACCTCAGTCCCACTAGGGCCAGGGCACTCGACGATGATCTGTCGAAAGGGCGCTACATCCCGGCGCCGGTGCCGGAAGGGGCGGCCGACCCGGTAGCGGCGCTCAATGCCTTAGTCGTCGCGGGAGACTTGTCGGCCTACTTGGTCATTGCGGCCGATCCGGTAGGGGCAGTGGGCCAAGGCCCCACCGGAGCGAGTACGTATGTTTCCAGAGGACGAGGGGGGCACGATGTCAAGGAGTGGTTTGGCGACCATGCGAGCGCCGTCGTCCGGGCACGGCGGATTGCGACCGCCGGGATTGATCCGCTCGTCGCGCAGCAACTCCAGCAACCAGCCAACTTCAACTCCTACACAGCGAGCGCAAGCGGTACCGAGGAGGTGGGGCCGGCGGCCTTCATCCGGCAGTTTGCTCCCGCCGCCTTCGCTTATGTCTTGATTATGGGAATATTCTTCAGTGCGTATGGTCTGCTCACCAGCACCACACAGGAGAAGTCCAATCGGATTATTGAGGTCCTACTGTCCTCGATTACTCCCCTGCAATTGATGTCCGGCAAGATCGTGGGCCTCGCCGCCGTTGGACTCACCGTCCTAGGCATGGCAGCGGTCTCGGCCTATGCTGCCGTGAAGCTGCTGCCCAACTTCATTGACGGGATGCCGGACATCACGAGCTGGATCACCCTAGACATCGGATTCTTCGGGCTGTACTTCCTGTTGGGCTATCTCTTCTACGCGGCGATCTTAGTTGCCATTGGTGCTATCGCTCGGAGCGCGAAAGAAGCCGAGGGCATGTTCCTGCCGGTGATGTTCGCCATGTTTCTTCCGCTGGCGACGATCTTCCCGGTGGCCCAAGACCCCAACGGCACGCTCGCCCGCGTGCTGTCCTACATCCCGCCGCTCACACCCTACGTGATGATGAATCGAGCGGCCGGCCCGCCCAGCGTGCTGGACTTCGTGCTCACGACGGCGCTGCTTGGCGTGGCCATTGTCGCCGTGTTCTGGGCTGCGGCGCGAATCTTCCGCGTGGGCATCTTGATGACCGGCCAGCGTCCTAGCGTCCGTGAAGTCGTCCGGTGGCTCTGGGGCCGCCAGCCGGCAGCCGGGTAGCGGTCTGGATTCCCGCTTTCGGTGGAATGACCGGGGCGCTTATACCTTGAGAGACGGACATGATACGGAAAACTTATCTGGTCGCGGGGCGAGAGTTCGCGGCGAATGTACGCACCCGCTCGTTCTGGCTCTTCATGCTCGCGGTGCCGGTTCTGCTGGTGATCGGGGTGGCGATCTTACTCGTGCTCCAGCAACGGCCGCCCACGGTGCGGCGGTACGCCGTCATTGACCACTCAGGCTGGGTACTCCCCGAGGTCGAGGCGCGGGCGGCACACGCTGACTTGGCTCGCGTGTTGACGCTCGTGCAGGAACGGCACCGCGCCGGGGGCACAGAGTTTGCGGCCCTCCCCCCGGTGCTGCGTGCGGTTGCGCCAGCGCTCGTGGACGCCGACGGAGCACAGGTGGCTACGGTCGCGGCGTTTCTGGCGGGGCTGACCACCGACGACGCTGCGGCGGTGCCGGCGCCGGTGCGTGACGCGGCACCGGAACTGCGCCGATGGTGGCAGGTGCTGACGGTAGAGGAGTCCCAGCGCCTCGACCACGATCTCGCCAGGAGTCGCTTTCTCCGCATCACGCCGGACGCTGGCGGTGGCGACTTGGAAGCGACGCTCAACGGACTGCTCGACGAGGAGGAAATTTTCGGCTACTTCATTGTCCCGGCTGATCCGCTGGCGCCAGGTGCCGAGCACAAATACGTAGCGAATAATCTCGCCGACGGTAGCCTGCGGCGCTGGTTCCGTGACCAAGTGACGCAGGTTGTTGCGGCGCGGCGGGTGGCGGAAGCCGGTATACGCCCCCAGGTGGTGGAGTGGATTGACCAGCCGCTGGTCTTTCGGGAGCAGAGGGTCACGGCTGCGGAGGAGGGGGCCGTGGATACCTCCGCAGCCGACGAGAGCAGCTTCACGGGCCGTTTCTACACGATCTATCCGCTCTTGATCTCGATTATGATCGTCGCCAGCAGGCTCCTCTCCAATACAGTGGAAGAGAAATCCAACCGGATTATCGAGGTGCTCCTGTCGTCGGTTTCACCCCTGGAGCTGATGGCCGGGAAGATCGTGGGCATCGCGTTCACCGGCCTGCTTACCGTGGGATCGGCCGCGCTCTTCCTCGTGGTAACGGCAGCACTGCTGCCTACTATCGTCGGTGCGAGCACCATCCCCGACTTTGTGGGTGAGCTGTCCCGAGAGCTGCTGAACCCCGGCTACCTCATATCGTTCGCGCTCTACTTTATCCTCGGCTATCTCTTCTACGCGGCCATCCTGGTTGGGATAGGCGCAACCGCCAATACCAGCAAGGAAGCCGACAACTTACTCCTCCCGGTGATTCTCCCGGTGTTTATTCCCATGTTCCTGCTGGCAAGTACCGAAGATCCCAACGGGATGGTGCCGCGGGTGCTGTCGTATATTCCCCCGTTTACGCCGTTTGCCATGCTCTACCGGATCAATGGCCCACCCCCCTTGTGGGAGTACGCGCTGACCACGCTGCTGCTGGCAGCGGCGATTGCCGGGGCCTTCTGGGCAGCAGGCAAGATTTTCCGCATCGGCATCTTGATGACGGGCCAGCGACCGAGCCTCTGGAAGATCGTCACTTGGCTGCGTTCGTCGGACCACGTGTTCCCGTCGCGGGCCGCGGGCGAGCAGTAGGCCGTCCCCCGCCCCCCGCTCCATCCGTCATTGCGGCAGCGGCCTGGCCCCTGGATGGCGGCTTCCGTCGCAATGACGGGGAGGATCAGGGCGAGACGCGAGCTATTGCCAATCCGACGGTGCGCGGCGTATCCTCGGAAGAGGCAGCCCCCGCGACAACGAGGTGCCGGGGGCGAGGGGATGATCCGATGGTTGGCCGCACGGCGCGCCGGCTACTGTACGTGCTGCTCTTGCTGATAGGGTTGGGGGGCGGTCTTGCTGCGCCCGGCCTCGCCGCTATCGCCGCGGCAGCAGAGACGTCCAGCCCGGCGGCGCAGGCCCAACGGGTGCTCTACACCGTCGAGATTGACGGCGCCATCACGCCGATTACGGCCCAATACCTCAGCCGCGCTATCAGCCGCGCCGAGCGCGACCAGGCGGCGGGGCTGCTCATCCGGCTCGATACGCCCGGTGGCCTGGAGAGCGCCATGCGGGATATGGCCCAGAGCCTGCTCGGCGCCCAAATCCCGACGATTGTCTACGTAGCCCCGGCCGGCGCGCGTGCTGCGTCCGCCGGCCTGTTTGTGACGCTCGCCGCCCACGTCGCAGCGATGGCGCCCGGCACCAACATCGGCGCCGCCCATCCGGTGGCGCTCGGTCAGGACGGACAGACCGCGGAGTCAACACCCATGACCAAGGCCACCGAGGACGCTGCGGCGCTGGTGCGCTCGCTGGCCACCACCTATGGGCGTAACGCCACCTGGGCCGAGCAGGCGGTCCGTGAGAGCGTGGCGATCACCGCTGCCGAGGCGCTCGACCGGAAGGTGATTGATTTCGTTGCCACGGATGTTGCCGACCTGCGGCAACAGGTCGAAGGGCGAACCGTGTCGGTGGCCGGGCAGCCGGTCACGCTGCAACTGGCCGGCGCGTCCACACAAGCCATCGCGATGACGTGGCTGGAGCAGTTGCTCACCGTCCTCGCCAATCCCAACGTCGCGCTGATCCTGATGAGTTTGGGTACGCTGGGGCTGTTCGCCGAAATGCAGCATCCCGGCACGGTGCTCCCCGGCGTGCTGGGTGCCGGCGCGCTGATCCTGGGGCTGGTGGCACTCGGCAATCTGCCCTTCAACTGGGCCGGCCTGGCGCTGCTGGCACTGGCGGCGGTGCTGCTGATTGCCGAGATCTTCATCGCCGGCTTCGGCGCGTTTGGGGTTGGCTCCATCATCGCCTTCGCCTTGGGCGCCATCCTGCTTTTCTTCCCGCTCACGCCACCGTCGCCAATTCAGATCACAGTGTCGGTCCATCCCGGCGTGATCACCGGCATGACGGCTACCATCGGCGCCTTTGTCTTTATCGTCGTGCGGGGCGTCTTGGGCACACGCAACGCGCCCATAGGGACGGGCAAAGAGCGGCTCATCGGCGCGACGGGAACGGTGCTCAAGGCACTACACGCCGACGGTATCGGGCAGGTGCGCGTGGCAAACGACACCTGGAGCGCGCAGCTGGAGCCGCTCTACCGCGAGTCGTCCGTCTCGGTCGGGGAAACCATCGAGGTCGTCGAGGTCCGCGGGGTGACGCTACTCGTGCGGCCCAGCCTCGTCGCTGCGCCATACCCCCGGCCGCCGGAGCCGACCGTTTGACAGTGCCAGCCGAACCTGACGTACACTGGAGCAGTCGCATAAGGAGATGTGGTCATGGATCCCAGTCTAATCGGCGCAGTCGTACTCGCCGTGGTCGTGATTCTCATATTTCTGTGGGCGGCCCGGATTGTGCCGGAGTATCGGCGCCTCGTCGTGTTCCGGCTGGGGCGCTCCATCGGTGCCCGCGGTCCCGGCTTGGTGCTGCTCATCCCCTTCATTGACCGTCCGGTAGGCGTGGACCTGCGCGAGCGTTTCTTTGACGTGCCACCGCAGGCGGCGATCAGCTCGGACAATGCCTCGCTCTCTATTGACTTCATCGTCTACATGCGGGTGGTGGACCCGGTCAGCAGCGTGCTGGAAGTGGAAGACTTCACGGGTGCAGCGCGCGGCATTGCGATCACCACGCTGCGGGCTATCGTCGGGGATATGATGCTCGACGAGGTGCTGTCACGACGCGACCAGATCAACGAGAGTATGCGGACCAAGCTGGATGAAGTGACCAACCGCTGGGGCGTCAAGATCAACGCAGTCGAGATTCGGGAGATTCTGCCGCCGCAGGATATTCAGGAGGCGATGACTCGCCAGATGTCGGCCGAGCGGACCCGGCGCGCCGCCGTGACCGAGGCCGAGGGTAAGCGCGAGGCGACTATCAGCGTTGCCGAGGGCGATAAGCAGGCGGCCATTCTCAACGCCGAGGGCACGCGGCAAGCAACGATCCTGGAGGCCGAGGGCCATCGCCAGGAAGCCATCCTGACCGCTGAGGGCTACGCCGAGGCCTTGCAGCGCATTTATGCCGTCGCCCAGCAGGTTGATCCGAAGACGATGAGCCTGCAATATCTGGAGGCGCTCAAGGCGATTGGCGCCAGTCCGGCGACGAAGTTCATCTTCCCGATGGAGCTGACCACGCTGATGCGCTCCTTCAGCGACTTCGCCGCCCGCGCGACCGACGGCACGGACGGCGCCGAGGTGCAGCCGGCCAGCGGGGAACAACCCGTCACCATCGTCCCGGACGACCGAGGCGATAGTTAGCGTTGAGTGGCCCCCACCCTTGCCCTCCCCCGGCGCAAGCGCCAGGGGAGGGAAGAGATCGTCCCCCTGCGGAGCGGGGGGGGCCATAGGGGGACCATTCCCCCGCCATCCGTCATTCCGGCGCTGGGCAGTCTGGTTCGATGCCGTGCTGCTCGGCAAAGGCGATGGCCAGCTTGGTTGCTCGCTCCCGGTCGTCTTGGGCCAGCTTGCCGTCCAAGACCAAGGCCAAAAGGTAGTCCTTGATCTCCTGAATCCAGCGCCCCGGCCCGCCGCCGAACAGGGTCATCAGATCGTGCCCGTCGAGCGGGCTACTCATCTGCGCGATGTCCTCGGCAGCCTGAAGCTCCGCGCAGCGTCGCTCGAATTCATCGGCGCGCATGGCGGCAGCCCGCACCCGTTCCTCGCGGTAGCTCGTCACGTCGGCCCGCGACAGCGCGACCAACGGCGCTAGCTCTTCGCCGGCCTCGCGGACGAGCCGCCGCACCGCACCGTCGGTCCAGGTCGAGGAGTAGGAGTTCACGCGCAGGTGCATCCGGACCAGCTTGGTCACTCGGCGGATAAAGCTCTGATCGAACCGCAAGCCGTTGAGAATACGCCGCGCCATGCGAGCGCCAACCTCATCGTGCCCGAAGAAATGCACCTGCCCGTCGCGCACCGACTTGGTTTGGGGCTTGGCAATGTCGTGCAGCAGCGCCGCCCAACGGAGCAGCAGGTCGGAGGACGTATTCTCGATCACGCCGAGCGTGTGCTCAAACACGTCCTTGTGGTGCATCGGTCGCTGGCTGACGCCACTGAGCTTCAGCACCTCGGGAATGATGTACCGCATCAGACCGAGAGTCACGGTGAGGCGGATGCCGAATGCCGGGCGCGGCGATACCAGAATCTTGTTCAGCTCGTCGGCCACGCGCTCGCGACTGATCGTCCGCAGCAACTGAGCCTGCGTGCGGATGGCCCGCCGCGTCTCCGGGTGGAGCCGAAACCCCAACTGGGCCGCGAAGCGTACCGCCCGTAGCAGCCGCAGCGGGTCCTCGGCAAACCGCTCGTGGGGCACCCCAACGGCGCGAATCAACTCGGCCCGCAGGTCGGCCCGGCCGCCATAGGGGTCTACCAGTCTGCCCGCTAGGTCGCGCGCCATGGCATTGACGGTGAAGTCCCGCCGCGCCAGGTCCTCGGCGAGTGATACACCGTACTGCACCCGTGGCTTGCGCGAGCCATGCTCATACTGCTCGCCACGAAAGGTCGTGATCTCGATGTTCCGGCCCGCGAAGACCAGCCCAATCGTCCCGAACTTCTCGCCTACGTCATACACGGCATCGGGCTGCACGTCGCGGGCCAGCCGGCGCACGGTGGCCGGTACCGCGTCGGTCGTGAGGTCCAGGTCAGGACTAGGCCGCCCCAAGAGTTGGTCGCGCACGGCGCCACCCACCAGATAGAGCTGATGGCCGGCCGCGGCGAAGGACGCCGCGAGCCGCGCCAACACCGGATCGAGACTATCGTCCGCCGTCTGCGTCACGCCTCCCTCCTCATTCTGATGATACCGGCGGAATTGGCATCCAATAGCTTACCGGTGTCCTCAGCGGCAGAATAGGGTTGGGTTCATCCCAATAGAGATTGCGCCAGCCCGGCGTCCGTCTATGCATAGACCACGCAGCGTATGCAGCGGTTACGGCATCGCGCTTATGTTCGTTGGATATGCCCCGTATTAATGGTGCCAGTTGGGCCGATTCTGAATCATCTAGCAGACATAGCAATACTTTGGGATGCGCCTCCGTGATCGGCACGGCGTTGAATTCCTGGTGAAGATACGATGCCAGCAGAATGCCTTGTACTAAGACTGCACCCCACAATGAGTTAACTTCCAGTACGGATTTAGTTGGGCATCCACGTCCACTCAGTTCCTCCCGGATAATGCCATCAACTGTTCTGTTCCCGGCACGGCTCCAAAACATCGGCGCATCAATCCCGGCGGCCAGGACACGCACATTCGACGGAAGTGCAGCCGAAACCTTTTTGATCGCTTCCAGCGCGTCACTTGCTACGCCGGTTTCGATGATACCCAGTTGTCCTCCGGCAATCTTGCAGATGCTCCAGCCAAAATTCCCGGCACCGCCGGGATCGAATCCCAACACGACATCTATCCGCTCACTCATTTCTACCCTCCCTCATTGATCTGGATTGCGGCAGCAGCCGCAATGACGAGCGACGAGGCGCGGCGCTAGGGGCCTTCGTCGGCGGGGTGGCGGATGCTCCGCGTCGGAAACTGGCGGTAGGGATGCCGGGCGAGGGCATCCTCGTTCAGATCGAGACCGAGGCCCGGAGCCGTCGGCAGGGCGATATAGCCATTCTCGACCACAAACGGCGGCGCGGCAATCTCCTGCCCCAACGCCTCGAAGTTGACGAAGTATTCGGTGATGAGGAAGTTGGGCATCACCGCCGCGGCGTGGATGGTGGCAGCCAGGCCAACGGTGGTGCTGTTGTAGTTGTGGGGCGCGACCGCGACATGGTACGCCTCGGCCATCGCCGCGATTTCTTTCAACTCCAGAATGCCACCGCAGTTGCAGACGTCGGGATTGATGATGTCGGCTGCCTGTAGCTCGAACGCCGGCCGGAACTCGGCCTTGGTGTATAGCTCCTCACCCGTCACCACCGGCAATTGAATGTCCCGCCGCACCTCGGCCAGCGCCGTGAGGTCGCGTGCCGACACCGGCTCCTCGTACCAGAAGGGATCGCACCCTTCGATCATGCGCGCAACACGCACGGCCGGCAGCGGGGCGAGGCGACGGTGGACCTCGATGAGCAGGTCAATCTCCGGGCCGACGGCCTCGCGGACCGCTCGCACGCTGGCGACGGCGGATTGTTCCTCCGCACGGCTGATATAGGGGCGCCAGGGGCCGGGAAAGGGGTCCCACTTCATCGCGGTGAAGCCTCGTTCGACCAGCGCCACGGCCTTGCATGCCGTCTCTGCGGGCGCGTCGTCGCCACCCGACCAGCCGTTGGCGTACACCCGAATCCGGTCACGGCAGGGGCCGCCCAGCAGATTGTAGACCGGCACATCGAGCGCTTTGCCGGCAATGTCCCAGAGCGCCTGCTCCAGGCCACTCAGCGCCGAGTAGAAGTCCATCGCGCCGCGCTTGCCGGCAAAGTCCAGGTACATGACCGTGGTGAAATGCTTGATCTGAAACGGGTCGCGTCCGATCAAGTACCGGCGCAGCTGCTCCACGTGGACCGCGACGGCGTGGTCGCGGTCGGCTTGGGTATACGCCTCGCCCCACCCGTGGATGCCGGCATCGGTCTCGACCTTCACGAACAGCCAGTTCTTGCCGGTCCCCGGATGGACGAGGAAGGTCTTGACGTCCGTTACCTTCATGCACCCCACTCCTTGGCGATATTGCGCTTCTGCGCGCAATGCTGGCCTCCACTGTAGCACCTGTCATTAGGCACAGCGAGCACAGCGTAGAGGGGAGCCAGAGGTTGAGGCGTAGCGGCACGATTCACCGCACTCAGGCGCGATGGATTGCGGCTTGCGCCGCAATGGCGGGGGAGGAAGGGATGCTCTGCGTATGGGCAGGCCGCGCGGCTCGCGGGGATCAGTCTACCGAGGGCGCCAAATACTGCTGGCACACAAGGGTATGCAGTGCCGCCGAGGGCGGCGGCAAAAGATTAGTCCGGATTTGAGAGGATGGTTGCAGGGGGACTCGACAGCCCCCCTGCTTGGTGCGCTATACCTATACCACCTCTAGGGCGGCGAGGATGGCCCAAATACCGGCCAACGCCACGACAATGTAGAGGATCCGAGAGACGATGTTGGTCTCGCCGAACTTGAGACCGCCGGAAATGAGGGCAACGAGGTCAAAGTTGAGCAGACCGACAAGCCCCCAGTTGATTGCGCCAACTGCGGCCACAATCACCGCCACCATGTTAAGAATCTCCATGTCACCCTCCTCCCGCTGCGATTGAGGTGTGGGATACAAACACCACACCGTAGTGATGTCTAGTTTATGTATTCTCCAAGTTCTGTCAACTGCGGCCGCACCGGTTGAAGCTCTGGCGCGACGGCTGCGCCCGGCACCATGCCGATGGTTATGAAGCTGTGAGCGAGGTCGCCTCGGGATCGCCATGGGCCGGTTGACAGGTGATGCTCACTGCCCTTAGCGTTGTCTGGCCAGTTGCGAACCGGATTGGCCGCCAGGACACCAGCAGCGACGCATGCTACTCCACAGGCTAGGTAGGAGGAATTTTGGATACATCAGCCGGCAGCCGCGACGGCTTCTTGCTCATGGGCGGTGTCGAGTCGTCCTATCACCTCGTCCAGCGTGTGTGCGAGGCCCAGAAACACCCGAACAACCCGATACTTCCCCTCGGCGATATGCACGAGTGGGACGCCACCCAGGCCCGGCCGTGGTCGTCCCCGACGGTCATCTGGGACGATGAAGAGCGCATCTTCAAGGCCTGGTACTCCGGCTCCGACATCGCGCCCGAACGGTGGACGGCGGTGGGCTATGCCACCAGTACCGACGGCGTGACGTGGGAGAAGCCGCGGCTGGGGCTGCACGAGTTCCGCGGGTCAAGCGACAACAACATCGTAGTGATGGGCTATGGCCCCGTGCTCAAGGACACCGCCGAGCCGGACCCGGCCAAGCGCTACAAGATGGTCCTGCGGGGGCCGCGACCGCGCACCGACGGCGCGGTTGCCCCGGCAACGGGAGCCGCCCGTGGGATGCGGCTGAACTACTCGCCGGACGGCATCCATTGGACGGAGGGGCCAAGCCTACGCATGCCGCAATGGCGAGATCAGTCACTCAGATACGGCGATCCCGGCGCGTTGATCCGCGATGACCAGGATCGCGCCCCCTCACGCCGGTACAAGCTGGTGTGGCAGGCAGGGGTGCCGATGGACAAGCCGGACAAGCAGATGGGTCGCGCGAAGTTCCTGTCGTATGGGCCGGACATCGAGCACCTGCGGGCAGGTGACCACAACCCGCTGCTCTCCCCCGACGACGGCTTCGAGTACGAGAACCATCACGTGCTGCTGGCCCCTTACGGGGGCGCTTGGGCGATGGCCTACGAGTACGGCTGGTACGTGCCGAACGGCTATGGCGTCTATGGCACCTACTACGCCGACGTGCGGCTGGCGGTCAGCGCCGACGGCGAGCGTTTCGAGCGCATTGACGTACATCAGCCGCTGATCCCGCGCGGGGACCACCGGGAGTGGGACGGTGGCCTGCTGGTGATCGCCGACAAGCCGGCCATCAAGGACGGGACGATCCACCTCTTCTACGGCGGCAACGGTGAGGAGTGGACCAGCTGGCCCGGCGAGAACACGCCTGAGGTCTATCCCTATGGCAGCACCGGCCAGGTCCGTCTATCGCGGCTTGGGCTGGCTACCCTGCGCGAGGACGGGTGGACATGCCTGGAGTCGGCGGACCGGGAAGTGCCCGGCTGGGCGGTCACTACTCCTATCGAGCGGACCGACCGGACGACGGAACTGACGGTAAACGTCGGGGAGGTGCGCCAGAACCGGAGCTGGGTGGAGGTCGAGGTGCTGGATGCGACGACGTTGGAGCCGATGGAGGGCTATCGGCGGGAGGACTGCCACGACCTGTGTACGGACGGGTGGCGGCAGGAGGTGCGCTGGCGCGGGGGCAACCTCCAGGGCCTGGCCGGGCAGCGGTTCCGACTGAAGTTCTGGCTCTATGGCCGTGCCCGGCTCTACGCCTACGGCTTCGACGCCGTGGGAGGCTGATGATGGCCGGGCCGGTGGACGCGGTGCTCGTCGGGGCCGGGATGCGCGGCTACCACAGCCATGGCCGGTACGCGCGCGAGCACCCGGATACGCTGCGCTTCGTCGCGGTGGCGGAGCTTGATGCGGCGAAGCGGGAGCGCTTTGCTCGCGCCCACAACCTGCCCCCGGAGCGTTGCTTTGCGTCGTGGGAAGAGTTGGTGGCCCGCGAGCAGTTGGCGCCCGTGCTCATCAATGCCACCAACGACGGCGTGCATTTCGCCTCGACCATGGGCGCGCTAGAAGCCGGCTACGATGTGCTACTGGAGAAACCGATCGCCAGCACGTTGGCCGAGAGCGTTACCCTGGTGCAGACGGCGGCCAAGCTCCGGCGGTCCGTGTGGGTCACGCACACGCTACGCCACTCCCCCTTCTTCCAGACCATCCGGGAATTGGTCCAATCGGGCCGTCTCGGCGACGTGGTGGTGGTGCGGCATTCCGAGAACGTCTCGTGGTTTCGCATGGCGCACTCCTTTGTGCGCGGCTTCTACTCCAACAGCAACGTCGCCGCGCCCATGATCCTGAGTAAGTGCTGCCACGATCTGGACCTGCTCTTCTGGATTCTCGGACGCCGGGTGGTGCGCCTCTCCTCGTTCGGCTCGCTGCTGCACTTCCGACCCGACCAAGCACCGCACCCGGAAGTGCCGGAGCGCTGCACCGACGGCTGCCCGGTGGAAGACGAGTGTGCTTACTATGCCCCGCGCATGTACGAGCCGGACTTCATGCAGTCGTTTGCCGGCCACTTCACGGTAGACCTGGACCGCGCCAGCATACTCCAGGCGCTGCGAACCGGCCCGTTCGGCCGCTGCGTCTATCGCTGCTCGAACGACGTGGTGGATCACCAGACGGTGAACATGGAGTTCGAGGGCGGCGCTACCGTCAATCTCATCATGCAGGGCCACTCCCATCACGACTCGCGCACCATGCGCTACGACGGCACCTTGGCCACGCTCGAAGGCCGATTTCGCGCGGACATCAAGGTCCACGACCACCGGCCAGAGAAGCCGGTGGAACGGATCGAGCCGCGGGCCGGCGGCGGACACGGCGGGGGCGACAGAGGCGTCTTGGAGAGCCTCGTGCGGGCGATCCGGGGCCAGGGCGCCGGCCTGTTGAGCACCGCCGAGGAGGCGCTAGAGAGCCACCTGATGGCCTTTGCCGCCGAGGAATCGCGTCTCGGCGGGGGCATGGCGATAGATATGTCGGAGTACCGGCGGGCGGCGCACGCGCCGGGGCCGGCAGCGTGAGTCGGGTGGGAGGTCGCGGTGCCGGATACGACGATGGGAGAGCCGGTAGCTTGGCCCCCACCCTAGCCCTCCCCCGGAGCAAGCTCCAGGGGAGGGGATAGGCCGTCTCCCTGCGGAGCGGGGGGGCCATAGGGGGGCCGGAAGAACGCCGGTTGGGAATCCGACGACAGTGGTAGATTTGCTATGAGCGCGAGTCACGTTGGAGGGGGAATGCTGCTATGAAGATCACCGCCGTTCGCCCGGTCCTGGTGACGGTGCCGGAGCCGTGGGAGCATGGCATGAGGCCTTCGACCTACGGGTTTGTGCGCGTCGAGACCGACGCCGGGATCGCCGGTTTCGGCGAGACGTATATCGCGTGGTACAACCCGGAGGTGGTGCCGCCGCTCGTCGAGCACTTCGGCAACGTCGTGATGGGCGAGGACCCGCTGGCGATCAACACCCTGTGGCGCAAGATGATGGTCAAATCGCTGCGCTGGGGGCCGATGGGTCCGGCCATCTCGGTGCTGGGCGCGGTCGAGATCGCGCTCTGGGACATTCTCGGGAAGGTGGCAAATCTGCCCGTCTACCAGCTACTGGGAGGCCTCGCGCACGATTCTCTCCGCTGCTACACGAGCATCGCGCGTGCCGACCAGGAGGCCGCCGACAAGCTGCTGGGGCAGGGCTATACGGCCCTCAAGGTGGCCCACATCGGTGAGATGCTCCAAGCGCCCTACATCACGATCCCGGACCTCATCAAGCAAGAGTGCGCCAAAGTCGAGGAGATGCGGGAGGTGCTTGGTGACGGGGTGGACCTGATGCTCGATCCCGGTATGCCGTTCTATCGCCGGCCGTGGTCGGCGGACATCGCGCTGCGGGTCACCAAGGCGCTGGATGTCTATAACCTGCTCTGGATGGAACAGCCGGTCCTGCAGACCAACGTTGACGACTATGTACGCATTCGCCAGCTCACTACTACGGCGCTGGCGGCGGGTGAGAACGAAACGACGCTGCACGGCTATAAGCCGTTTTTCGAGAAACGGGCGATAGACATTGTGCAGCCCGACGCGACGTGGTGTGGCGGGATCGGTGAGGACATGAAGATCATGGCCGCGGCGGACGCACACGATATGCGGACGGTGACGCACAGTTTCAGCGGCGCCGTCGGTCTCGCCGCCAACTTCCACGTCGGGTTCGTGAACAGGAACTGCTTCATGGTGCGCTTCCCGACCAAGTACAATCCGTTCGGACTGGGCCTGATCGAACAAGCCTTCGAGTTCAAGGACGGCTATATCCACCCCACCGGGGCGCCCGGACTGGGCATTGACCTGCCGGACAGCCTGGTGGAGCAGTACCCGTTCATCCCAAACAGCGGCATCTCCCACGGCCGGTCGCCATTTCCGCGGCCGACGGATCCGAACTGGAGTCCGGCGGAGCAGGATACGGTGTCGTGGTAGAGGCCAAGAAAGAGAAAACATGACAGGAACGACCAAGCTGCTGGTGACGGTACCGGAACTGGAAGGGCGGGAGGACCTGCTGGCGGAGATCGCGGCCATATCGCCCCGCTTGGAGATAAGACAGCAGGCCTGTCGGTCGCATGCGGAGGTCACGGCGGCGCTAGGGGACGAGGAGATCATCTATACGCTCTGGTTTCCGGAGACGCTTGGTCCGGACTCGCAGCTGCGGTGGCTGCAAATGACCTCCACCGGGGTAGACAACAAGCTGTCGAATCCGGTATTCGATCCGCCCAACGGCGTCGTCGTGACGTGCGCTGCCGGCTGCCACGCCGTCCCCATCGCCGAATACTGCCTCTTTGCGATGGGCCTGCTGGCGCGCGGGCTGCTGGGCTTCTACCGCGATCAACAGCAGAAAGTGCGGGACCGTTCGCATAGCACGCTCACCGATCTATGGGGACAGACGGTTGGGATTGTCGGCTACGGACGCATCGGCCGGGAGGTGGCGCGGCTCGCCAAGAGCTTCAACATGCGCGTGTTGGCCCTGAAGCGCCACCCGGAACGGCGGCGGGTCGTGGGCTTCGAGTTGGCCGGCGTCGGCGATCCCAACGGCAGCATTCCGGAGACGATCTACGGACCACAGGACTTGCCCGCGCTCCTGGCGGAATCCGATTTCGTGATCTCCACGGTGCCCATGACCACGGAAACGGCGCAGATCTTCGACGACGATGCGTTCGCTGCGATGCGGCGCGGTTCCTACTTCATCAACGTCAGCCGGGGGGGAGTCGTGGATCACGACGCGCTGGTCCGGGCACTAGAGCAGGGGACTATTCAGGGTGCCTGCCTGGACGTGTTGCACACGGACCCTCGGCCGCTGCCCCCGGAGCATCCGCTCTGGTCGTTCGACAACGTGCTGCTGACGCCGCACGTGTCCGGCAACCGCAACTCCCACTACATCCGCAGAGTACAGGACCTGTTCCTCACTAACCTCGGGCGGTATATGAGTGACGAGCCGCTGGTGAACGTGGTGACGAGGGCGAAGGGCTATTAACATGGTTGACGGCCCCTCCCGTCATTGCGGCGGAAGCCGCAATCCACGTCTCCCTGCCACAGCGGGGGGCAGAGGAGGGCTGGCCCCCACCCGCACCCTCCCCCGTTGCGACAGGGGAGGGAACACACCGACCCGCCGCCGTCCCCCGCTACATCGGGGGGGCCGGTGCCTAGGAAGGGTCGAGAAGAAGGGTGCGAGCATGAGCGCTCAGAAACAACAGTTTGCGCGCGACGGCTATGCGATTTATCGGCAGGTGCTGGATGCCGGGCCGGTCCAGGAAGCCCGGGACCATGTTGTCTGGCTCCTGGAGCGGAATCCGGGGCTGCGGCCGGAGCAACTGCACCACCATCTGATGCGGAACGATCCGTTCTGGGTGCGGCTGGTGAGCGACGACCGGCTGCTGGACATCGCCGAGGAGTACGTCGGGCCGAACATCGCGCTCTTCGCCTCGCACTACATCTCGAAGCCGCCGGAGGACGGACAGTCGGTGCTCTGGCACCAGGACGGATCCTACTGGCCATTGGAACCGATGGAGGTGGTGACGCTGTGGCTGGCGGTGGATGACGCGACGCCGGAGAACGGCTGCCTGCGGGTCATTCCGGGGACACAGGCGATGCAACTGCACGAGATGGAGCGGCGGGTAGACGTGCCGAACGTGCTCAACTCGCAGATCGCCCCGGAGCTGGTGGAAGCGGACCGGGCCGTTGACCTCGTCCTCAGCACCGGTGACGTGTCGGTGCATCATCCCAATATCATTCACGGATCGAATGCCAATACCTCGGGCACGACGCGCACGGGCCTGACCATCCGCTATATTCCCACGACGACGCGCATCGTCAGCGACGAGCAGTGGCCCTCGGCGTTCCTGCTGCGGGGCAAAGCGGTGGCCAACGTCAACGACTACTTGCCGCGTCCCCGCTATCGAGCCGGGGAGCACATGGCGTTCGCGGGCTGCGAGCGGTGGGTTTGGACCTAACCCCCGGCCCCTTCCCTGGAGGGAAGGGGAGTCTATGCGCCGATCTTTGCTCCTTCCCTGAAGGGAGGGGGTGCTCATCCACACGAAAACCTACTCTTGTGAGTGAGGAGGACCGATGGAGCTGAAGGGGAAAGTTGCGCTGGTCACGGGCGCCAGCCGGGGGATCGGTGCGGAGATCGCGCTGGGCTATGCGCGCGCTGGCGCACACGTCGTTCTCACGTCCCGCGATGAGGAGCGAATGCAAGCGGTGGCCGAGCAGATTGCGGCCGGCGGCGGGTCCAGCAGCGTCTTCCGGTTAGATGTCACCGAGTACGCGGAGGTCGGCCGCGTCGTCAACCGGACGGTCCGGGAGCTGGGGCGGATTGACGTGCTGTGCAATAACGCCGGCATCAATAACGCCAGCGGCCCGGTCGCCGAGATACCGCCGGAGCGGTTCGCCAACGTGTTCGCAGTCAACACGGCGGGGCTATACGCCTGTTGCTACGCGGTACTGCCGCACATGATCGCGCAGGGATACGGGCGGATTGTGAACGTCAGCTCGGCGTCGGCCTTCATGTGCCAGGCTGGGAGCGCGGCCTACGCCGGCTCGAAGGCCGCGGTGAACGCCCTGACCGCCGCGCTGGCGAAAGAGGTGCAGGAGCATGACATTCTGGTCAATGCGATGAGTCCCGGCGCGGTCCGCACGGACATGAACCCCATGGCGGACACCCACCCGGTCGAGGCAGTGCCGACGGCGGTCTGGCTGGCCGCGCTGCCGGCGGGAGGGCCAACGGGCCGGTTCTACCGCTTCATGGAAGAGCTGCCGATGCTGCCGGCGCATGATATGGACTTCATGGCCGGTCCCAGCGGATCGCGGTAGCGCATGGCGGGGGCTGGCCCCCCTGTGGTCCCCCCGTTGCGACAGGGGGACGTGGATTCCCGCTTTCGCGGGAATGACGGATGGGGCGGGTGTGGCCGATGGGGGGCTGTTTTCGTAGTAGTGACGCTGCTGCTTGCCTAGCCTTGGTCGGCCGGCGCCCAGCGGTAGGAGTACAGGCTGGCATTGCGGAGATTGAACTTCAGGTGGAGGCGCCCGCCGGCCTGCGGGGGGACCACCTCGCCACCGCGCCATGCCACGGCCACCGCTACCCCGTCTGGTGCGGACAGTCGGCAGTCCTCGGCGCTGTACCCGGCGACCGGCTGACCGTCGGGGCGGAGTACCTCCACACTGGCGTCTCCCGTTTCGGCATCCAGATTGACCGTCAGGCGGCGGGGCGTGGTAGCGTCGAGCGCCGCGGTGAGTAGGAAGCCCGGGTCCATCCGCCCTTCGATGGAGACGAAACCATCGCGCCGGATGGAGGCCACGCCCATCGCGCGGCGATGCCCGCCTTTCGAGCCGTGGTGGGTGCTGCCGCCCGCGTACCAGAAGCGCAAGCGGTCGCCGACGACCTCCGGCGCGTTGTTGGTCAGCACAACCCAATGGGAGTCCCAACTGCCCTCGCCGCCACGCGCGAGGACAGGATCGCGGTGTCCGACGCGCTGCCAGTGGTAGCCATCGCGGCTCCAGCCGAGCTGCGTGTCCATGCGCTCGACGGCCCGGTAGTAGACCTCTAGGAAGCCGAGCAGGCCGGGGCCGTAGCGCAGCGGGAGCATACTGTAGAACTCGGTGTTGGGCCGGTCGTGCTCGTCGGACCGCAGCAGGTGGCCCCGGTAGGACCACGTTCGGAAATCGGTGCTCTCCCAGAGGGACACCTCCCGCTGGCGGAGCAGGCCGGCGGCGCTGGCCCGGCGGGTGGTCAGCATCCACAGTTGGCGCACCGGGTCGTAGGCGATGGCATAGCGGTCGCCGGCCCGCACTATCGGCTCGGCACTGACCGTCCAGTGGATGCCGTCGGGGGAGGCCGCCCGGTAGATGCCCCGCCGTTGCGGGCCGCCGCCTTGATAGAGCGTGGCTACAAATCGCTCGCCCGGCGCCGCACCGGGCATGTCGAGGTAAGGGAAGAGCAGGCGCGCGCTGGTGCCGCGAGGCAGGCCCACAATGTTGGTCGGCGATCCGTCCGCGTGGCGCAGCACGTCGAGGGCCGGCTTCTCCCAGGTGACACCGTCGGGTGAGGTGGCGTACCCGATGCCATAGCGATAGGGAGAGGGATCGTTGGTGGTCGCAGCCAGGTACCAGCACTTGTAGAGTTCGTCGGCCGGATCGTAGAGGACGCGCCGGGGCACGACCTGGCCCATTTCCCAGGGCTGATCGGGCCGCAGCACCGGCTCCAGGGAATCGCGGCGGAACTGGTTGATGAGCCGCGTTACGCCGACGAGGGAGTCGATCTCCTCATCGTCGAGAAAGAGATGCAGGTGGGGGTCGGCCAAGTCCGGTGACGTGGACATCACCCGTCCTCACTTGGGGTCTTCATCGCGGTGGAAACCGGAAGCCAAGCCCCCACCCTCACCCTCCCTCGTTGCGACGGGGGAGGGCACATCTCGTCCCCCGGCGGAGCGGGGGACCGTAGGGAGGCTTACCGCTTTAAATCTTGGACTGTAGCACGTCCGAGGTCGGGTGCAACGTCCGCAGCTCGGCGATGAGCTTATTGAGGCGATCGGCTTCCTGCGCCGCATTGACGTAGGAAAGCTCGCCGGCCCACACCTTGTTGATGACGGGCCGCCACGCGCGGGCCATGGGATACCACCACTCGTGCGCCTGATGCACGTAGCGATAGTCGAAGCCGTGCATCAGGATGTCCCGCCGGAACGTGTCGGACGGGATGTTGCGATCAGAGTCGAACAGCGCCCTCCAGGTCGGCGGCGTGTTGCCGTGGGTGAGGATAAGGTCGCTGGTCTCCGGACCGGCCAGGTGCGCGGCCAACTCCGCACTCTCGGCGACGACGCCCCGGGTGCCAGCCCACTTGGTGACCATATGCGCCTGATCCTGCTGGGACACGGCCCGCTCGCCGTTCGCCGGCCACTTCGGCGCGTACATGAAGTCGAACTCGAAGTTCGTGCCGACGGCCTTGCGGAACGCGGCGCTCGGATAGGTGATGAAGAACGCATAGTTGCCCGCGGCGGTACTGAGCTTCTTCTCGCCCGCCACCTGGGGCGCGGGCGCGACCTGGTGCTTGTAGATGATGTCTTCCCAGAACTGGCCAGCCTCAATGCCGGCGGGCGAGTTGAAGAGGTAGTACTCGCCGTTGTGGGCACCGTTCTCGCCGCCGATCTGGTACATCGTCATGACGTGAGTCCACCAACCGGGAGGCGGCATCCCGTAGATGTTGTTGTCCGGTTCCTGGACCTGCTTAGCCGCATCAATCAGGTCGTCGAAGGTCCAGTTCTCGTTCGGCTCGATGCCGTGCCGGTCGAGAATGGACTTGTTGTACATCCAGTCACGGGTAATCACCTGGAAGGGCCAGCCGAAGATCTTCCCGTTCGGATACGGATAGACCTCGTGCTGTGGGATGCTCACGTAGTCATCCAGCGTGACCTGGAACTGCTTGAAGTATGGGGTCAGGTCGGCAAAGAGACCGCGCTTCGCCCAGTAGACGAAGACATAGGCCGCCCACAGGAACAGATCGCCCATGTCGTCGGCCGCGATCAGCACCGCCGTCCGCGCGAACACGGTGCCACTCTTGGCCTGCTCCCGGCCGGCGCTGAAGCGCACGTCCACGGTAACTTCGGGTCGCTTCTCCTGGTAGAGCGCCAAGCTGCGCTTGACTACCTCACCGCGCGGCCCGTCCGGACCCCAGTCGGTGTCGAAGAGGATGCGCTTCGGGCCAGCCGTGGGGGAAACGACCTTCTCGACGATCTTCTCGACCACGACCGGCCGCTCGACGACGACCTCCTTCACGACCTCCTTCTCGACGACGACCGGCTTCTCCTTCTCGACCACGATGGTCTGACCGGCAGCCCCGGCCGCCCCCTTGGCGCCGGCCGCACCGGCCGCACCGCGCTCACCCTGCGGCCCAGCGGGCCCGGCCGGGCCGGCCGGGCCTTGGACGTAGCGCACCTCGACTTCGCCACAGGCAGCGGCGAGCACACCACCCAGCGTTACGGCGGCGCCACCGAGATAGCGTCTGCGGATCACACGTGCCATAGCAACCTCCTCTGGTCTTGCCTCGCTGCGTTCATATCTCCTATGAGCGAGGGTCACGGCCATGATACGTCATTCCCAGGCGGGAAGGCAACCGATCACCTCGATATCCGGGATGGAGTATAGTTGCACCATACTGCTGCGTGGGGAACGTGTCGTGCGAGACGCACGAGGAAGGGCAGTGGGGCATGACGACCTGGGATGGGCCGACCTACGGGCGGCTAGAGGCAAAGCGAAAGCGACTGAAGGACGAAGGAAAGTTTGGTGAGTTTCCCTCCGTCATCGGACTTCGCGCTCGGCGTTGTACCAGTTGGCTGAGGCGTGCCGAGGAGGAGATGAAGAAGAAATGCCCGGACTACGACGCCGCGTTCATTTTCTACTGGATCGCGTTCAACGCCGCCTACGCAGATGCGGGCGTGACAAGGGATGAAAGGAGAGACGAACGGGGTGAGGAGCAGAGAGGGGAACGGGAAGCTCGCTGCGAGTGTCTCGAAAAGATTATCAGGCTTGATGTCTGCGAGAAGATCCACAAGGTGATACGGCTGAGGTTCTGGGGGCCTGTCGAGAAGTTCGTGAAAAACAAGTACGTCTACCATCCCTTCTGGAAGAATCACAGCGGACTGTCAAGGTACAAAAATTGGGGTTCCTGGCTTGAAGAAGAAGGGGATGTAGTGCATGAAGCACTCAAGCAATGGGATGTCAAAGACATTCTGATCATACTATTCGACCGCCTGTATGTGCTGCGTAATCAGCTTATTCACGGGGGCGCGACTTGGCAAGGCTCAGTTAACCGCCAGCAGGTCGAGGAGGGTGCGTTGATGATGGCGCTCCTGGTACCGCTGTTCATCGAGTTGATGATGGACAATCCGGATACCGACTGGGGGACTGCCGACTTTCCCTATGTTGAGGACTCCGACGGGCAGTAGCAGCGGGCGGTGACGCTGGGGGTGTGATCATTGCCGCTGGGGGTGTGCAGTATAGTTGTTCCATGTTGCTGCGGGGAGAGCGGGTGGTGCTGCGGGAGGCCCGGACGAGCGACCGGGCCGAGTTGGAGCGGCTGCGGTCGGACCCGGAGATTGACCGGTACATGGGAACGGACACCCCGCCGGCGGGGTCCGTCTTGAATCGCGTGTTCGTGGGGTCGTCCAGCGGGGCGTTGGCCGACTTCGTGCTCCAGGGTCCTGCCGGCCGGATCATGGGTCTACTGTCGTTCTGGGAACGAGCCGTGCCCCACCACGCAGCCGAACTCTCCATCTGGCTGGCCCGCGACTACCGGGGCCACGGCTACGGCACGGACGCCGTACTGCTGGGGGTGCGGCACGTCTTCAAGCGCTTCCGTCTACACAAGATTTTCCTGCGGGTGCTGTGGTACAACGCGGCGGCTATTCGCTGCTACGAACGCTGCGGGTTTCGCAAAGAAGGGCGGCTGCGCGAGGAGATGTGCGTCGAGGGCGTATGGCACGACCTGATTTATATGGGCGTGCTGCGGTCGGAGTTCCGCTTGCCGGCAGCCGGCGGGACGACGCGCGGGTGATTGGGTAAACCGGAAAAGTGGGGAGAATGCATGGATGGAGAGACTGGCCCCCCTGTAGTCCCCCCGCCGCGGCGGGGGGACATGGATTCCCGCTTTCGCGGGAATGACGGTTCTGCAGAGGTCTCCTAGCAGGGGGTCCATAGTGTTGGTAGGGGAGCGCGATGCGCGTCTTGATGGTCTCGAAAGCGTGTATTCACGGCGCCTATCAGCGCAAGCTGGAGGAACTGGCGCGCTGTGGCGCCGAACTGACCGTCGTGGTGCCGCCCTCCTGGCGGGATCACGGTGGGCAGGTGTTCCAGCTCGACCGCCGGCATACGCGAGGCTATCGGCTGGCGGTCGAGCCACTGGCGCTGAACGGCCATTTTCATACCCACTTCTATCCGCGGCTCGGTCGTCAGTTTCGCGGCCAGCGGTGGGACGTGGTCCACGCCGACGAAGAGCCGTATAACCTGGCGACGCTGCAGATCGTCGCGCTGGCGCAGCGGGCCGGCGCGCGCGCCCTGTTCTTTACCTGGCAGAACCTGTACCGCCGTTACCCGCTGCCGGTGCGGCTGATGGAGCGCTATTGCTATAGCCGAGTGGCCGGCGCCATCGCGGGCAACGCCGAGGCGCGGGAGGTGCTGCGCCGCAAGGGCTATGCCGGGCCGGCGTGGGTCATCCCACAGTTTGGCGTTGATCCGGAGTTATTCTCCGCCGGCGCGGCGCCGCCGGCCACTCCGAACGGCAGCTTCCGGGTGGGCTATGTCGGCCGCCTGGAGCACAAGAAGGGCGTGCATCTGCTGGTGGCGGCCTGTGGACAACTCGGTACGGAAGTACGGCTCAATCTGCTGGGCTGGGGGCCGGAGGAGCGCCGGCTGCGGGCGTTGGCCGCAGCCGGCGGCCTGGACGAACGGCTGCAGATCCATTCGGCTCGCGCTTCGACGGAGGTGCCGGCGTTCCTGCGGCAGCTTGACGTGCTGGTGCTGCCGTCGCTAACCACGCCGCAATGGAAAGAGCAGTTCGGGCGTGTGCTGGTGGAAGCGATGGCCTGCGAGACGGCGGTGGTCGGGTCCGATTCGGGGGAGATTCGGCGCGTGATCGGCGACGCCGGCCTGCTCTTCCCAGAGGGCAACAGCGCGGCGCTCGCGGAGCAACTGACCCGGCTGCGCGATGACCCGGCGCTGCGGCGGGAGCTAGGAGTGCGGGGACGGCAGCGCGTCCTGGCACACTACACGCAGCGGCGGATTGCCGAGCGGACCTGGCAGGCTTACCAGGCGATCAGCAGGCAGGGGGAATGACGGTCCCCCTATGGCCCCCCCGCTCCGCAGGGGGACGGGGAGAGCCGATGGTCGAAGTTCGGTGGGTGTGGCACAGTGGGATGGAGGGAGGCCGGGGATGAAACTGCTGTTGGCGGAGATGACGCGCCTGGAAGCGCGAGAGGCATTCGACCAAGGGGCAACGGTCGTGATCCCGACCGGCTCGACGGAGCAGCACGGCCCGCACTTGCCGTTGATCGTGGATACCTGCACGGCCGAGCATATCGCGCGCAGCGCGGCGGCGCGCGCCGCCAGCGAGGGGCCGATTGTCGTGGCGCCGACGGTCACGTATGGCAGCTCGCATCACCACTTGCCCTGGGCCGGCTCGATGTCGCTCAGTGTGCGGACGTACATGGCGGTGATCGAGGACCTGATCCGATGCGTTGCCCATCACGGGGGCAAGCGGGTGGCGCTGGTGAACGGGCACGGTGGCAATGTGGCGCCGCACGAGGTCGTGACCGCCGCCCTGACCCTGGAACTTGACATTGCCGTGGCGGCCGTCTCCTACTGGACACTGGCAGAAAAGGAGTTGGCCGCGGAGGGGCTGGACGGACTTGGGGGCATCCCCGGCCATGCCGGTGGTTTCGAGACCTCGTTGATGCTGGCACTGCGACCGGACATCATCAACCTCGATCAGCGCGGCGTTGGTGTGCCGGCGGCACCGCCGGACAACGGCTGGGCCACGCCGCGGCTCGGTGGGTTGGTGAAGCAGCGTGGCGCTTTCGAGCAGGCCGGCGGGGTGAGCGACGATGCCGGCGGCGCGTCCGGGGAGCGGGGGCAGCGGCTACTGGAAGTCGCGATTGAGGCCGTCCGGCGCTTTCTGGTGGACTTCGCGCGGGGATGACCGGGACCGGCAAGAGTGTCGGGCAGAGAAAGGGAGCAAGGATGGATCGTGACCAGGCGATGGCGATTGTGGACGAGATGCTGACCGACCCCAACCTGAAGAAGCACTGTCTGGCCGTGGAGGCGATCATGCGGGCACTGGCCCGGCACTTCGAGGCCGACGAGGACGAGTGGGGGCTGGTGGGCCTGCTCCATGATGCCGACTACGAGGTGACGGAAAAGGACCCTGACCGTCACATGCACGTCATCGTCGAGCGGGTCCGCGCGGAGGGGGTATCGGAGCGGATTGTGCAGGGCATTCTGGCGCACGGCGGCCAAGCGCCGCTCGACAACAAGCTGAATGCCTCCATCTTCGCGTGCGATCACCTCTCCGGGCTGATTACGGCCTACGCGCTGCTCCATCCACAGGGGCTGGCCGGCGTCAAGACCAAAGGGGTGATCAAGCGCTTCCGGCAAACGGCCTTTGCGCGTGGCGTGGACCGCGACGACATCCTCACCTGCGAGCCAAATCTGGGCTTGCCGCTGGCGGAGTTCGTGACGATCGGGGTCGAGGCGATGCAAGGTATCCGCGACGACCTCGGGCTGTGATCGGACCACGGTGCATTACAAGCCCATGTAGTACGGAACTAGCGAGAGGGCAGATGAAGACGAACAAGAAAGCTGACACGCAGGATAGCGGCAAACGCCGCCCCCGCACCAAAGGCTACGCTCTCCCGGCGGAGGTTAGACAGAAGATTGCTGCCCTGATCGAGGATATCGACCGCACGTCCCGGCGGCTCGATGAGGCGCAGCGCCGGATTGCGCGGCACCGGATCGCGCGGTACTAGGGGCGGAGCTGGAGGAGCCAGAGGCTGTAGTCGGCGGCGGAGGTGAAGACGATACGCTTGCTGTCGGTGGACAACTCCCAACTGTTGTTGGTGATGGCAAAGGGAGTCTCGGCCGGGTCGGTGAGGGGCACCGGGAACTCGCCGTCTACAAAGACGCGCCAGAAACGGTCGCCGTCGGCACCCTTGGGTCGCGGTGGCAGGACGATCAGGCTGGCCGAATCCGGCGCCCAGCGATAGTCACCCCAGATAATGAGGCGGCGGGCTTCATCGCCGCGCACGCGCTGGACCCACAGGCCATCGCGCTGCAAATCGCCGGTGAAGGCAGCGATGTAGGCAACCCATTCCCCATCCGGCGAGAGGCGACCGGATAGCAGCCGGGGCGCCGTGGCCCGGAGCGCCACCTCGCCCGTTTCCACGTCCAGAAGGCCCAGTGAGGTCTCCAGCTTGCCGACGGTGCGCCACGTCACTAGGAGGGCAGAGCCGTCGGGCAGCCAGCCGTGAATACGCGCACCGGGCAAGGTGCCGAGCGCTCGCGCCTCCGTGCCACGAACGTCCGCAATCCAGATCGCAATGGGACCGAGGATGCGTGCAGTGCCTTGGGGCGGACGGCCGACAGCGCCCTGTGCGAGCGGACGCTCGGCGGGCCGCAGCGTGAACGCGATACGCTCGCCACGAGGGCCAAAGAGCACTCGGCTCGGTAGGTTGGGGACGACCCACTCCTCATCGGTGGCCAACTGCCGGAACCGCATCTGCCGGCTGTCCGGCTCCGGCACGGCAACCGTCGAGCGGTCGGGCGAGAAATAGCCATAGAGCGGCAGCAGTAGCAATTCCTCGCCGGTTTCCACATTGGCCAACCAGGTACCGGTAGCATCGGGATTGCGCCGGTCGTAATAGAGCACGTGGATGCTATCGTCGGCCCAGAGAAACGACGGGCAGCAGCCGTCGGGAGTCAGCTTCGACACCGTTGGTCGGAACGGCGGGGTGGCGGTCGGGGTTGGGACCACACTCCCGCTTCGCGCCGGTTCCACTGTCGGCGTGCCGACGAGCGGACCTGTGCTCACGGTCGTCACGCTGTCACGGTCCAGCGCGGACGCAACGGCCGGGTTCTCCGGGGCGCGGCTCGCAGACTCGGCCGGTACCACAGCTGTGGGCTTGGCGGAGGTGCTGGCCGGGGTAGCGGCGAGCGCGGCCAGAATGATTACACCCGGCGCTGCCAGCACGGCGACCGTCAGGGCCAGCCAAGCGTAGCGTCGGTCGAGCGCGCGGCCAGCAACCGTGAGTGCCGGCAGCTTCCGTATACTCTGACGCCAGGAGCGCCGCAGTCGCGGCGGGAGCCGGCGGAGCTGCCGGCCGGTGTGGCTCAGGAGCGCAGTGAATGGCACGATCCCGGCGCGATCAAGAGACACTGGCCACATCGAATTTGCTCGGTCTGGTTGACGTGGGTGCGGGGCAGTGGGTGTCCCGGGAAAGCATCGTCGCCGTCCTCAACCTGGCAACGGTTCCCGAGGCGCTGTGGCGCGGCTGGAACTCGGCGCCTGGCGCTACCGAAAGTGCCGGAGTGCCGCGCTCCGCTATCGTGACAGCGAACGGCATTCTGCCCACAACACTCCACGTGCGGACATTGTACCGGCGCATCGCCGCCGCGGATCGTCCGGTCCGGGGGTATCTCCGGGAGAATGCACCGAGTCTTGACAGTTTAACCTAACCCCCGGTCCCTTCCCTGGCAGGGAAGGGGAGTCAAGTGCGGTGACCAGGGACTATGAACCTAGACTCACAAACGAAGTGCAACACCAGAGTAAGGTGTTGCCATGGGACAAGCATACACGCAGCTTAACATTGAAGACCGATGTGAACTGGCCCGGTTACACGCCCAGGGGCGCTCGCTCCGGCAAATCGCTACCGCGCTGGATCGCGCGCCATCGACCATTGCTCGCGAGCTGAAGCGCAATACCTCCCGCCAGCAGGGCTACCGGCCACGGTATGCCCAGGAGCAGGCCCGCGCCCGGCGCTGGCGTGGTAGCCGCCTCGACCGCGATGCCGCGCTCCGAGCGCAGGTGCTCGCCCGCCTCAAGCAAGGCTGGTCGCCGGAGCAGATCACGGGCCGGTTTCGGCTGGAGCGGGGCACGACGATCATCTCCCATGAGACGATCTACCGCTTCATCTATGCCCAGACCACACGCACCAAGCCGGATCGGGCCTGGCGCCACTACCTGCCACATGCCAAGTGACAACGGGGCTGGCGGGGGCGCCGGGGTGGCAGTCCTGCCTCCTTCATCCACCTCCGGCGCCCCGTGCAGGAACGGCCAGTCGCCGCTAGCGACCGCCGGACCCCAGGGCATTGGGAAGCTGATCTGATGCTGTTCCGTACCTGTGGCCAAGCCGTGCTGACGCCCGCGAAGGTGTACGAGAGCGAGGTGGCCGACGAGTTAGTGTGTGGGGATGAAGGCGCGGTGTATGGGGACCGGGCCTATGAGTCCAAGACGCGCCGGCAGCGCCTGAAGGCCGCGGGGATCAAGGATCGGATCATGCACCGCGCGCACCAGCACCAGCGCCAACTACCGCCCTGGCAGCAGCGACACAACGCGTTGATCGGGCCCATCCGGGCGCAGGTGGAGAAAGTCTTTGGGACGCTGATGAAGGTTGCGAACTTAACGAGGTAGTAGGCCGACATAGCGGAGCAAGGCTGGGGAACCGTGGGCAAATTGGTTCAGAAAGCACGCTACGTCGGTTTGCAGGGCGGTCCAGTCCGTCGCCAGCCGATGGTGGTGCAGATGTTCCTGCTTGAGCCAGCGCCAGAGCTTCTCGATGGGATTAGTCCACGGCGCATAGGTTGGCAGCCACAGCAACTGGATCGCCTCCCGCGCCGCCTGTGCCAACACGGTGGGGTGCTGATGCACCGGCCAGTTGTCCCAGACCAGCAACAGGGTCTGCGTGGGGTACGCCCGGCGCAGGGCCGTGAGGAACCGACACAGTCCCGGCACGCCCATCGTGGCGCCCGTGGTCCACACGACCCGGCCACTGGCCACTTCCAACGCGGCACTGATCCGCTGGCGGGTATTGGCCCGGTGCGCCAAGGGCGCCGTCGGCTCGGTGCCGATGGCCGCATAGGTGCCGCTGAGGGTCGGTTGCCGGTACAGACTGAACTCATCGCCGTAGCACAAGCGCACGTGGGCGGGCTGGGCGCGGGCCTGCTGGTGGGCCCGCGCAATCCAGGCCAACTTCGTCGCGTAGGCCCGATCGGGACTATGCACCCGCAACCGGCCGCGTTTCCACCGGATCCGCAGGCGCTGCAGGAGCCGGCACAGGCCCGGGAGGGTGTAGCACCGCAGCCACGGCACCACCTGGCGCAGGTCGCGCAGTCGCCAGCGGGCCCGCCTGATCCCGTGCAGTGCGGGGGGCTGGCGCAGCAGTTCCTGCAGTGCGACGCTGTGCGTGGGGGGAAAGGCCCCGGTGGCCGCGGGGCTGCTGCCGCAGCCCGGTCACGCCGCGCTGCTGGTACTGGTTCAGCCAACGATAGAAGGTATCGGGATGGCGCGGTTTGTGCAGCCCGTGCCGGGCAACGGCGTAGGGTGTCTGGCCGGCCGCGATCTTCAGCAGGGCCGCCGCCCGTTCCCGCAGGTAGGGGCGCGGATCGTGGTCCCGCAAGTGGATCAGTGCGGCCCGCTGTGCGCTGGAGAGTGCTAAGGTACGACGATACACGTTGACCTCCTCCGGCTGCCCACTGCCGCGCAGGATACGACTACCTGATTAAGTTGGCAACTTTCATAAGCGGACCTACCGGTACCAGCGGGTCCGATACCGTGGTCTGGCGCGCAACGGCGTGGAGCTGTGGTTCAAGCTGCTGGCCTACAACCTGCGAAAGGCAGACCAACTGGTCCTGAACGCCGCGTGAAGCCGGCTGGCGCGCCGGTGCGGGGCGGTCCCGGCGCCGGGCGGCGCCCCCTGCCTAGTGCGCCAGCCGGCTGCCGGGGGCCTGGAGCGCGTTTGGGCACCACTCGCTGGCCCCTGGCCATCACTACCCGCTGGAGCATCCCTGCGAAACGAGGTTATGCAAAGGTCTCCGAACGCGGGAACCCCCGTCCCCCCGTCGCAACGGGGGGACCACAGGGGGGCCAGCCCCGGTCCACCCACCAAGTGCATCCTGCCATCCAAGGACTGCCCCACCCGCGGCCTTGCTCCACCGCGGCCACGGGCCTCTCTCATCACCACCTCTCCCGCGCCCCGCCTTAGCCCAGCCGCCGAAAACATATCTTGGCTCGGTCATTCCTCCCCTCTCCAAATGTTGGAGAGGGGCCGGGGGTGAGGCACGTCCCGTCCCCCACCATTGACAGAGTGCCTCCCGGCAGTCTATTGTCAGGCGGAGAGGGGCGGCCATGTCAGCAGAGAAGATCAAGCAGCAGGTGGAACGCTGCATCGCAGACCTACGCGCCGGGCAGCTTGCCGAGACCAGCCTGCAAGGCATCATCACCGCGCTCGACGCGCAGCCGGCGCCGCGGCAGGCCTTGCTGTACCTACAAGCCAGCACCACATCCGTGACCGGCGACGTGGTGGGGATGCTCTTGGTGCAGGACGGCGAGGTCTCCGAAGGTCCCGCGGACCCGGCCGAGTGGCCGTATCCGACGGTGCTGGCCGCCATGCAGGACGGCTGGCGCGTCATTCAGTTCCCCGACTTGGCGCTGTCCTTGGATGAGTCGCGTACCTACGGCTTGGGCTACGAGTTCATCCTGGAGAAATGGCGGTAACGAGCGATGAAGACCTACGACTGCCCTCCGACCTTGACCGATTCCCAGGTGCTCGATGTCTGCAAAAAGGGCTATTACATCTGCGAAGGGGTCGTCCCCGAGGAGATCAACCGGCGCACCATCGAGTTCGTGGACAACAACCCGGTCATCGAGCCAACCGAGATTCTCGATGAAGACTGGTTTATCAAGGGGGTGATCTGCCAACCGGAGGCGGCCGGCGCGGTGCGCTCCCTGCTGGGACGCAACTTCGTCCTCCCCATCCTGATGAGCAATCACCGCGTCCACATGCCGCTCGATGGCCAGCAGTGGCACCGCGATGGCGGCTCGCAGTACGGCCCGGCGCAGCACTACCTCCAAGTCTTCTACTACCCCGAAACCTGCACCCGCGAGATGGGGCCGACCGAGCTGCTGCCCGGCTCGCACCACCTCTTCTCCCTCTCACGCCAGATGGCGCACTACGGGAAGATCAAGAACTCGGTCTACGCGGCGGTGCCGGCCGGCTCGATCATCATCACCGTCTATTCCATCTGGCATCGGCGCTCCGACTCGACGGCCAGCGGCATTCGCAACATGCTCAAGTACAACTATTGGCGTACCGTGCCCCCCGAGCGCGACTGGATTATCGAGCCGGACTTCGACGTGGTCACGGCCGACTACTCGTTCCCCGGCCCCGGCACCCGCCAGCAGTTCCGGGACTGCATTGACGCCGCGGAGATGTTCTTCTGGCTCTGCGGCAAGCACGACGAGTTCCAGTCCATGGGTGGGCAGGGCTGGCCCATGCCGGCCAACCGCAACACCAAGCCCCTCGGCTTCCCCGGCCAGCTCACCGGCCGACGGTTCTAATCCGCCGCTGAGTCCGGTTGCGAAGACTGAACTATCCTCACCCCAGGTTCCCGGCTCGCTAATTCCCGCCTGCACGGGAATCCACGTCCCCCCGTCGGGAGCAATGCAGTGAAGCGGCCGCCGCCCCCGCACATCCATGGCTGCAAGCCTTCTTCTGTTACTTGGAAGCGCCGCAGGTGGTACAATGCCGCCGCTGCTGGTCACAGTAGTGCTGCTGGAGCGATAGACCCACCGCTCCGACCCCCAGATGGAGGAAGTGCTCGGCGACCTGTCGCCCCCTCCCTTATGCAAGTTGCCAACTTAATCGGGTAGTGGGGCACCACCCCTTTCCCCAGCCCTACCCCCTCTACATAGGGGCCGGGTGCCGGTTCCCTCCCCCGTCGGGACGGGGGAGGGTGAGGGAGGGGGCCAGACCACTCCCTCATCAAGTTGTCAATCTTCATGAGGGAGGGGGGGGGTAGGTGTGCATCCTTGCGAGACGGCGGCGAAAGGAGCGATACAATGAAGCGTCCGGCGCCCGTCCTCACCGAGGTACGCCACATCAAGCTGTGCTACAGCAAGCACACCTACTGCGGCCATCCCCGCCAGACCGGCATCTTCAACTACGGCAACGGCGAGCTATTGCTCGGTCATAGCCACGCGCCGTCCCGCTACCAGGTCCCGGAGGACATCGGCCACTCCTTCACCAACGGCTATGCCAGCCGCGCCCGCATCATCTTCCAGCGCTCTTACGATCACGGCGAAACCTGGTCCGCACAGGAGCCGGCCGTCGTCTGGGACGAGTCGCTGCCCCTGGAGGAGAAACGGGCCATCCTGTACCGCGCCGACGAGCCGGCCGTGCCGCGCGAGCAGATTGACCTCACCAGCCCGGACGCCGCGGTGTACTTCACGCGCGCCGCCACCGGCCCGGCATACAGTGCGGAGCACGGCGCAAGCAATCGGCTGCTGGAGTGCTTTGCGTTCCGCTCCGCCGACCGCGGCCACACCTGGGAGACCGTGCCCACCCGCGTCGCGCCGCCAACGGGTCGCAGCGTGGTACGCCGGGACGCACATCCCCTCGTGCAGTGCCCCGACGGCACCCTGCTCGCCGTCACCATCGTGGACGGCAGCTCCCCGACCAGCAGCGTGTCCATCTACGGGTCGGACGACCACGGCTTGACCTGGGAATACCTCGCGGAAGTGACCCGTGACCCCACCGGCATCGGCACCCCCGGCTACGCGGACCTCCTCCTGCTGCCAAACGGCCGGTTACAGTGCTACATGCTGCACGGCGCGCACCGGAACGTCATCGAAATGTGCCATTCCGACGACGGCGGCTACAGCTGGACTGAGCTACGGCCCATCGTCGGCTGGGGCCACTCCCCGTGGGCGGCCCGTCGCGCACCCGGCAGCAGCCGTCGCGGCGTCCACTATCGCGCCCCCTGGCCCATGCGCCTCCGCGACGGGCGGATTGTCGTGCTCTTCGGCCGACGCAAGCCACCGTTCGGGATGGGCCTGACCGTCAGCGAGGACGACGGCGCCACCTGGTCGGCCGAGGCGATTCTCCGCGACGACGCCAGCGGCGCGGACTTGAGCTATCCGGTCGCGACACAGCTCGAAGACGGGCGGATCTTCACCGCCTACTACTATATGGAAGCCGACGGCAACGGCTTCGACGGCACCCGCTATATCGCCGGCAGCTTCTTCCGCCTGTAGTCCTGGCCCCCTCCCTGGCCCTCCCCCGTCCCGACAGGGGAGGGAAGGTGCCGGCGCCATGGTCCGCGGCCGCTCCGACGGATGGAGGGAAGAGACCGTCCCCCCGTCGCAACGGGGGGACCATAGGGGGGCCAGCCCCCTCACCATCCACCGCCACCGCTACCAAGCCACGTTGACGTTCTTGATCTGCGTGTAGCTGAGGAGCTCGTCCAGGCTTTCCTCGCGGCCAATCCCGCTCTGCTTCCAGCCCCCGTAGGGCGCGCCGAGGTACCGGCCGGCGGAGTTGATCCACACGTACCCGGCCTCGATCCGGTCCGCGGTTTCCAGCGCCAGCTTGAGATCGTTGGTCACGATAGCTGCCGTAAGTCCATAGATCAGAGCGTTCGCCTCGGCCAGCAGTTGCTCGTAGTCGTGCCAGCGCAGCACCGAAATCACCGGCCCGAAAATCTCCTCGCGGGCAATCCGCATCGCCGGCGTCACCGCATCGAACACCGTCGGCTCGATGAAGAATCCGCCGCCGAGCCGCGCATCCTGCGGCGGCCCACCGCCCGTCAGCAGTTTCGCGCCCTCCGCCTGCCCCGCCGCGATGTAGCCCTCCACCCGGTCGAGCTGCTCCTGCGAGATGAGCGGCCCGACCTCAGAGCCTTCCTCCCACGGCAGACCCACCGGCAGAGCCTCGGCCGCGGCCACCAGGCGCTCGACAACCCGCTCGTGCAGCGACTCGTGGACGAACACCCGCGACGTCGAGCTGCACGACTGACCCTGGCGGTTCATGTTCATGCCCCGGATCGCCAGCGTCGCCGCCTCGTCCGGGTCGGCGTCCGGGAAGATGATGATGGGATTCTTGCCACCCAGCTCCAGGGACACGTGCTTGATCGCTTCGGCCGCCTCGCGGGCGACGATACGCCCCGTCTCCACCGAGCCGATAAAGGCAATGCGATGCACGTCAGGATGCCGGACGAGCGCCGAGCCGGCGACGGCATCCCCGGTCAGCACATTGACCACGCCCGGCGGAAAGAGATCGGCGCATAGCTCCCCAAAACGCAGACCGGACAGCGGCGCTTGCTCCGGCTGCTTGATGACCACACTGTTGCCGGCTGCCAGCGGCGCCGCGGCCTTCTCCGCACAGAAGCGGAACGGATGGTTGAAGGCGTTGATCTTGCCCACGACGCCATACGGCTGCCGGAGCGTGTAGTTCAGATGCTGCGGACCGTTGACTATCGTCTCGCCCTTGATCTCGCGCACCAACCCGGCGAAGTACCGCAGCGTCGCTGCGGCCAGCTCCATGTCGGTCCGCATCCCGCTGATCGCGTTCCCGGAATCAACGGCATCCATCAGCGCCAGCTCATCCACGTGGTCAATAATGCGGGCGGCAAGCCGTTCGAGACTCCGCGCGCGCTCCGCCGGCGGCACCCGCCGCCACTCGGCAGCGCCGCGCCGCGCCGCCGCGACGGCCGCAGCGACGTCCTCTTCCCCGGCCCAGGGCACCTCGCCGAGCAGCTCCCCCGTCGCCGGGTTGATCGTCCGCATGGTCCTCCCGGCCCGGCTCGCACACCACTCGCCGCCGATATACAAACCCCGCGGCCGGTAGCTCATCTGCGCCGCACTCATAACATTCCTCCGTCCCCTCTCTCCGTGGGAGAGGTCCCTGACTGGGGTAGGTACGGGTTCAGCCGTAGGGGCGCAACATGTTGCGCCCGTCCCCCCGTCGGGACGGGGGGACCATAGGGGGGCCACGCACCCGCACCACTGGTAGTGTATCGGTACGGAGCGACCCACTTACGCCCCGACACATACCCCCATCCTGTCTATCCTGTCCATCCATGCAAATACCTACCCCTGTCAGGGGAGAGGGCCGGAGTGAGGGCTACATCCCAGATGAGCGGGAGGTGGGCACGGCCACTCCGGCACTCCATCCGCGTGGTTATGCAAAGTTCTCCCCAAGGCAGGAAAGGGACGAATGACCAAGCCGCTAGAGCGTACCTTGAAGTGGCTGCTCCCGGTGCTCATCGTCGTCGAGATCGTCTTGGTGTGGACGGGCTGGCTGGACCTGGGCACCGCTGTCGGCGTGACCATCGCCATCGAGGTCCTGCTGGTCTTGGTCGCTGGCCGGCAGCTCTTTGTGGTCGTGCGGCGCTACCGCCGGCAGCGCACGGCGGGGCTGGACGTATGGGCCGCCCTAGAGGACGGACTCACCGTGCTGCTGCCGCGTCCCCTTGCTCGCATTGTGTCGCTGGAGCCGCGGATGATCGCCTGCCTGCTCCTCTGGCTCTTCCGGCGCCGGCGCCCAGGTGCGGGGCAGTTCAGTTACCACCGGCGCTCGTGGGGCGGCGCACTGCTGATCCTCGTGCTGCTGACGGTCCCCGCTGAAATCTTTGTAGTAGAGCTGTTGGTGCCCTGGGCCTGGCTGCGGTGGCTGCTGCTCATCGCCGCGCTCTACGGCGTCTTGTGGTTTGGCGGCCTCATCGCCTCGCTCAAGGTGCTCCCGCACCAATTGGAGGCCGGCGGGGTGCGGCTGCGCCACGGCAACGTGGCCGAGGTGCTCATTCCCTACCACGAAATTACCAACGTGGAGCAACAGTCCCTCCGTACACCAGGTGGGCGCGACGGTCTAGTGACGGACCGCAACGCCGGCAGCGCCTACCTGGCCGTAGGCGGCCGTACCGACGTCACACTCCGGCTCCGCGCCGCCCGCCCGGTCCACGGTCTGCTCAGACCCACTCCCCCGGTCACGACGATGCACGTGGCAGCCGACGACCCCGCCAACCTCACCGCCGCCCTGCGAACCCGGACCTAACCCCCGGCCTCCCGTCGCAACGGGGCGGGCCAGGGAGGGGGCCAGTCCTTCCCTCCCCCGTCGGGACGGGGGAGGGCTAGGGAGGGGGCCAGCCCTCTCCTACCCTACGGCACAATCGCCGCGCGGAGCACGTGGCGATCCGCGGCGCGCGCAAAGGCAGTGTCCAGGTCCGCGAGGGCAAACCTACTGTCTACGATGTCCCTGAACGGCAGCGCCGTCCGGTTGCGGGCGACGAAATCGAGCGCCTGGACCAGATGCCGCGGATGATAGTTGTGGTTGCCGCGCAGGGTGATCCACTTGCTGAGGATCATATTGGCGTCGAGCGTCACGTCGGCCTGCGGAAAGACAATGCCCGCCACCACGTACCGCCCGCCCTTGCGGAGCATCGCCAGGCCCGCCGGCAGCACCGCCGGCACCCCGCATACCTCGATCACCACGTCCGGACCGTCGGGTGGACACGCCTCCCGCACCGCCGCCACGACCGCAGCGGTGTCCATCGCGCCAACGTCGAACGTGACATCAGCGCCAAACCTCCGCGCCATATGCAGCCGTGACTCGATGGTATCGAGGCCGATCACGGTACGGGCGCCGCGCGCTCGCGCGAGGGCTACGCCGTACAGGCCCAGCAGGCCCAAGCCCTGCACGACCACCGCATCACCAATACCAACCTCAGCCTGCTCGGTCACCGAAACCATCGTAGCCACACCGCAGTTCAGCGGCGTGGCCTCCTCGTCGGCCAGATCAGCCGGATCAGAGGGGAGGCGCACGATACCGGTCCCCGGCAGCAGGTAGCAGTACTCGGCAAAGCCGCCCAGCAGGTGCGGCGACTCATCGGCCGGATCGTGCCCGTACTTGCGGAGTTGCACGCACTTCTGGGGCATGTCCAGAATGCGGCAGTAGTAGCACGCGCCGCAGAAGAAGAACTCGGTCCAGGTCACACGGTCGCCCTCGCGGAGCGTGTCCCCGCGCATATCAGGCCCGACCGCCCGGCCCAACTGCTCTATCGTGCCGATGATCTCGTGGCCGAGAATGCCGGGCGTCGGATTGTGCCGCTTGCCTTCCCAGGAGTGGATGTCCGACCGACAGATCGTTGACATCGTGACGCGCACCAGGGCCTCGTCGGCCTCGACGGCACGCAAAGGATACTCCTGCATCGCGAAGGGCCGGTTTGGCCCGACGAACACGGCTGCGCGTGCTGTGCGACTCATGGCGTCATCACCCCCTCTGGCGTTGTGTGTCACCGAGATCAGCGAGGATCGAACTCAGTCTCAAACACAAGCTGGCTGTGCCGCTGGTCGAACAGCTCCCACGCCAACTCTAGCTTCCCACTACTGCTCTTGGCGACTTCGTTTCCATCAATGATCGCGCTCACGCTCCCATCCGCCGACAGCAACAGGTCCAGCGTTGAGTCCCTGATCTTCAGGTTACGCAGGTTGGCCCAGGGCCACGGCGAGTGGACCTCCACCGTCAGGGCACCGGCAGTCCAGCGCAGCCCGAAGACTCCCTCCGTGACAGCGGTCAGCGCACTCAGGATACAGGGGTAGTTAGGGAAACGGTCGGGAACAATCTCGCCGGTGTCGGCCTGGTAGACCTCTCCCCGGTACCGTGGGCCTAGTCCTCCGTTCTCTCCCAAGCGCCTGAACAGCTTGAACAGCTGGGTGTGTGCTTCCTCGTAGCACCCGTGGGCGTACAGGCCCGCCGGGACCTGGTTGCACCAGTGCATGTCAAAGCTGCTGTTGTAGCCCTTCCAGTCGTCGGGGTTGAAGTAAGGGCTGCTACGGGCCAGCGAGATCACCCCGTAGTCGCTGGCGAACTCCGGGTCGGCGCACCACCGGGCCAGGGTTGCCGCCTGTTGCTGGGTGGCCAGGCCGCCGGGACGATAGACCTGGCTAGCGAAAAGCCCCGTGATGAAGCCCCCGATCCCCATGTAGTCGTTGACGGTGCCGTCCTTGTTCAGATCACAGAAGAACTGCAACTCCTCGTTCCACATCTGTTTCTTTATCGCCGTTGCGATCGCCTGGGCCTGCTCGCGATAGCTCTTGCTCCGGGCCGTGTTCCCGGCTAGTCCTTCGATGTCGGCCATGGCCAGAAAAGACCCCAGGATACCGGCGTTGGAGTCGTTGTAAAAGGTGCCTTCGCCGCCACGATAGCCGGTGACCGCCTCCAGATTCGGCCCCAGACCGCCGCCGGAATAGCCGGTCTGGTCAGACACGTCTGACGGCAGCTCGTTGTCGGTCCAGAACAGGCCGGTCTTGCTGTCCAGGTAGGCCAGCTGAGCCTCCAGGGCGTCCTCCAGCCGTTGCAGGACCGTCATGCCGCCGATGTCCTCGTCCAGCAGCGCCAGATCGCCCGTGGTAAGCAGGTACTTGTATAGAGCTCCACAACAAGACCCCAAATGGCGAGCGTAGCCTCGTCCATATTGGCGGCCCTTGGCAATCCCACCAATGAGTATCCCATGCTTGCGGGTCTCTTTGAGTAGGAGTAGCAATAGGTCACGGACCGGTTTCGGGTCATATAGCAGGTTGACTGCTTCGGCTTGCATCCCGTCTCCGGCAGCCATCCAAATAAGGACATTGAGGCTAACGTTGTTGGAGTTGAACAGGCCGGGTGGCGCTGGGCCTATGGGCACGTCTATCTGGTTCGCCCGGAAGTCTGGCCACGACCACAGGAAGGTCTTCGAAAAGGTCTCGTCCGGGGTCTCCAGGTGCGGGACCTCGTTGAGGTAGGCGTTCCACCACTGCTCGGTCTCTGCCTCCAGTCGCTCGGGCGACGACAGCAGTTGACGCAGACCCTCCCTTGCCGCTGCGACCGTGGGCCCAAAGGCGCGGGCCACGTAGCAGGTCGCCGCGCGGTCACCGTCCTGCCTTGCTACCGCCATCTTCACCATGATGTCAGTGGCAAAAGCGCCGTCCTCTCCCAGGTTCACGCTCTCAGCGTCCACCGTCGCACCGATGGCCTCGCCGTAGCGGTCAATGCTGTTCCGGAACCAGACGGTCCCGCCGCCCAGCTCGTAGCCGGCCTCAGTCATCCGCAGCCGCCTGCCCCGATCCCCTGTGATCTCCTGGTAGACGTGCCAGCGAGCACTGGCGTTGCCCGCCTTGGGCACCAGCTCCACCTTCATGAGGTAGCCGGGAAGCAGCCGGGGAAGGACCAGAGCGACACGGACGTCCAGGTCGTCGAACTCGTACCGCCACACCTGCCGGTCGGGTCGAAAGGTAACGGTAAGCCTGTTTGAGCCGGGCCCGGGCGATGAAGACAGCAGGTACTTCTTGCCTGTTTCGGCGTCGTACACCGCCGGGACCAGGTGCTCCTCACCGTTGTTCCTGCCGTACTCCAGTCCCTGGGCACCGAACCCGAAGCAGACCACTTCGCTGACCCGAGATCGGTCGAGCTCCGCCATCAGCTCCAGTTGGCCGTTTCCGTACATGGCGGGATGCAACAGTGTGTGTAGCCGTTGGGGCTGAATGGTGTACTCAAGCCAGGCGTTCAGGTCCTTGATGGCGTCAGCCATGTTTCTACAACTCCCATTAGCACTACATTGTCCCATAGACGGCGCCGCCCACCGTTGAGCCTCTGGAAATCCTATGGTATAGCCCACGACGACCAGGGTGCGGACAAATTGCAGCCTATGACAAAACCCAGAATGGGCACGCGCTTGACACCCCCCCTTATTATGTATAGTAGTAGTGTCCTCACCGGCAGAAAAGGAGGGGTGAGGGGTCAGGGCGCGTGATCCTTCCGCTGGAGGGAGCGGGCATAGCGTATTGGCGCAGGCTATCCTTGAAGGAAGTACCTACCCTCAGCGGGAGCGTGCGATAAGGGAGGTATAGGATGGCAACCCCAGCAGGCAAACGACTCACCCGGCGCACCTCGATGGTCACGCTGGCGGCGGCCTCGGCCGCTGTGCTGGCGGCCTGCGGCGAACCGACGGTGCGGGTGATCGGTTCTCCCGAAGAGGCCCGGGGACCGGCAGGCCCAGCCGGGCCTAAGGGAGCCGCCGGCGCGACCGGTGCCCAGGGCGCACAGGGCACGCAGGGCGCGGCCGGCGCACCAGCGAAGCAGCCGGTAGAGATCCTCTTCTGGTCCGCCGGGAACCAGCGCGTGACCGACTGGTGGCACGCCGCTGCCGAGAATGGGGTACACAAGAAGTGGCCGCACATCACGGTCAATAGCGTCGTCTTTCCCCCAGGCGACCGCGAGGATAAGCTGGTCACGGCCGCCGCCGCCGGCAATCCGCCGGATTTCAGCGTAGGCCATTCCACCATCCTGAACCGGCTGGCCCAGCTCGGGGCGGTAGCCCCGCTGGACAGCTCCATCAGCCAGCACAAGGTACCCATGCAGGACTACCTGCCCTATCACGTCGCAGCGGGCAAGTTTGACGGCAAGCAGTATGGCCTGTGCGCCTACGGCGGCTTCTTCCATACCGGCTTCAACAAGTCCCTGTTGGACAGCAAGGGCGCCGGCGATCCCAAAGCCGACGAGGCGGCTGGCAATTGGACTTGGGACCGCTACGTGGAAATGAGCACGCGGATCACCGACCAGGAGCAGGGAATCTTCGGCACGGACCCTGGCCGCTGGCAGGAGTGGCTCATCAATAATGGCGGGGCGGTGATCAGCCCGGATGGGACGAAGATCGTCCTGGATCAGCCCGAGGCCGTGGACGCGGTCCAGTTCAATGTAGACCTAATCCACAAGCACCGGGTGGCGCCGACCCCGGAGGAGAAGGAGCAGCTGGGCGGCCAGAAGGCCGCCTGGGTCGCCGGCAAATATGGGTTTCACTACACCGTGCGCGGGGGCCATGGGAACTGGGGCGTGGACGTCGGGGACAACTTCGTCTGGGGCCTGGTGCCGATCCCGCGGGGCAAGACCAAGAAGACCCTGCTGAACAGCAACGGGCAGGCGTTCGTGTTCCAGGCGACCAAACATCCCGAGGAAGCGTTCCTGGCCATGTGGGGCTGGTCGGCTACTGAGGGGCAGATTGGCCGCCTGCTGGCGGGTGATCCGCTCACCCCCAGCCTGCTGTCGGTGGCCCGGTCGGAGGCATTCCTCAACCAGAAGATCTTCGCCGGCGACCGGGTGTCGCGGACGCCACCGGACTTCAATAGCTTCTGGCTGGAGGAAATGGAGGCGAACAACTTCGAGGGACATCCCATCGTACCCAAGCTCAACCAGATCATTCGCGAGGCGAATACGGCGATCAATCGGGCCTATGCCGGGGAGGTCGGCGCCCGCCAGGCCATCGAGGAGGCGATGCCAAAGCTCGCCTCCCTTTTGGGCTAGCGGTTCGGTCGGAGCTACAGGCATCTCAGGGAGAAAGGGGGAATGAACATGTCAGAACGCAACGGCATGCAGGAGTTGACTGCGGCCCAAAAGCAGCAGCTCGACGAACGGGGCTACCTCGTGCTGGAGAACGTGCTGGCACCCCCAGAGGTGGCCCACTACCGCAAGCGGATCCTTGATCTCGGTGCAGCGGAGCCGGACCACGACAAGCCGCAGCAGCACGTCCGGTGGCTGGTGAACAAAGGGGCCGACTTCCGCCGGGTCTTGCTGCATCCCCGGGTGGATCCGGTCTTCCGGCGCCTGCTCGGCGAGAGCTATATCCTCAGCACCCTGACCTCCAACATCGTCCGGCCCGGCGCGCCCGATCAACGCTACCACAGCGACTTCCAGGCGGGTGTTCCCGAGCCGTTCCCGGAGGGCTTGTGCCTGACCGCAAATAGCCTCTGGCTGCTCGACGACTTCACGCCGGAGAACGGGGGCACGCGCCTGATCCCCGGCAGCCACCAGCGCCGGCGCAATCCGCCCGAGGGTTACGCCAACGATCCGGAGGAAATCCGCCTCCAGGCCCCGGCGGGGTCGGTGCTAGTGTTTAACGGGGCGACCTGGCACTCCAGCGGGGCCAACCAGACGGACCGGGAGCGGGTCTGCCTGATCTGGTTCAATGTGCGGTCGTTCCTGAAGCCCCAGTTCGATATCGTGAATTACCTGTGCGATGAAGCCTACACCGAGGCGGAAGGGAACCCTGAGCTGAAGCGGCTCTATGGGTTCACCTCGGCCTCCCGGCCGCCCGATCTGCCCACCGACGCCGTGCCGGTGCGCCGTCTCTGATGCCGGCACCGCCCGCGTCTCTGCGCTGGCAGTTGTAGCTGGGTGCAGCCTACCATGCGCTACACAGCTTCGTCGCGTAGCTCATCCAGGCCGACGAGCAGACTCGCCGTCACCGCTGCCGTCCAGTGGTAGTCGCGAATCGACCCTCCCCTTGCCCGGATGTCGTAGGGCTTCCTGATCGGCCCCTTCCGGTCGCAGGCTGGGGGCGGTACCTCGTCCTTCGCATCATAGTACTCGAACAGGACGCCGTAGTGCCGGTAGTACTTCTGCACGAGCTCGATTGATTTCTGCGCCAGCCGGTCCGCCTCGTCCGTTCTCCCCTGCTTGACTAGGCCTCTGATGACAAAGTAGTTGGCGTTCACCCAGGTTGGGCCGCGCCACATATCAGTGGACCACGCCGGGTCCGAGACGGCCACGGTGGGCACGGGATAGGCCGTGTCGAACAAGATTGGGTCCCTGAGCGCCGCTACTAATCTGTCCACACGCTCCGGTGGCACGTCATCCAGCAAGAGCGGATAGAAGCCACTGATGGCTTTGACCCGGATAAACCGCCCATCTAGCTCACGGTCGTAGTAGAACCCGTCCCCTTCGTGCCACAGCCTGCGATGCACCCGCGCGGACATTGCCCTCGACCGTTGCTCCCAGCGACGCCCCTGCTCGATCTCCCCCAGCTCCTTGGCAATCCGCGCCGTGTACTGCATGTCGAGCGCTGCGTACACGGAAAAATCAACGGCATCGAAGGGAACGGCCCGGTCGAAGCGTGGCGAGTTGTCCATGCCCGCTTCGCCACCGCGGTGCCTCTTGCCTTGATCGAGAGACCATTCCAGCAGACCATTCCCATTCCTATCCCGGTTCGCGCGGTCCCAGTCCAGGTAGCGTTCGAGCCGCGGCAGTGCGTACTGCAAGCACGATCTGTCTTGCCAGGCCAGATAGTTCTCCCAGACACCCCAGGCCAGAATTGGCGGTTGAATAGCGCCGGGCCAGCTAGGGCCACGATGGGCAGTCATCTGGATGGGGATCATGCCATCGGCCGTCTGGGTATCCAGAACCGATTTCAGGAAATCCCAGGAGAGCTTGGGGAACAGGCGATTCATGCCAAAGGAGTGGAACACCGAGTCCCATAGCCACATGTGCCGGTGCGGCACCCGGTCGGGAGTGGACCAGGTCTGCTGAATCGCCCCTTCTTTGGACAGCGTGTTCACCTTCATCACGCTGAAGCATTTCCTGAGCAAGCGGTCCCATTCCGGTGACTTGAGCGCCGGGACGTTCCGGTAAGTTGCCAGCCGCTTCTCGATTTCGTCGCCGACCTCCAGCTCCATTCCCGCCTTAGCTCGCTGCCGGGCCTGCGCGACGGACTTCCCATACGAGAGCGCAAACCGTCTCCCGTGCTCAACCAGGGCGAGCACATCGTGATTCTCCGTGTCCTCGGAGAGCCGGAAGGGGTGCTGCCACGCCGCGACGGGGCCTGCTTCAATACCGAGTTGCAACCGCGTATCGTCGGGAATGACTCCGATCAGGGTGTGCCAGTGGCTGAAGGTGACGACAAGATCGCCCTGCGGTGTCTCCACACCCAGCACGTCGCCGGTGGCAATACGGACCGCCCCCTCATGGCGCAGCTTGATGTCCAACAGCCGGCGCTGCGGGGTATGAAAGAGCAGGCCGTACCGCTCCTTCGCGAAGGTACCCACAAATCCCGATGAGACGCTTGTTTCTCCGTCCATGCCGGAGAAGGCGAAGAGTGCTCCCTCACCCCAAACGTCCGGGAGGTTCTTGATCCGCCGCGCTACGTCGGCGAGCACAGCCCCGCCCTAGACCACGACCCCGTTGATCGCATAGTCGAAGATTTCGTAGCTCTGGAGCGTGCCGGCGGCGGCCCGTGCAGCATACGCCTCGTTCAGCGGAGCGGACAGAATGAACGGCACGCGCCGTTCGGAGATACCGCCGTGCGAGCGCAGGCGAAATCCCTGGATGGCGGACAGGTCGTGCGCGGCCGCCGAGGTGCCGATGGCCGTATCCGCTGTGCTGCTCACCGCCACGTCGCCCTCGCGGTCGGGCGGCAGGTCGAAGGCCGCGCAGACCGCCGCTTTATCGTAGACCGCCTCAATACCGGGCAGCTCCCGCGTCGCGCGGATGACGGCCTCCGGCGTGACGCCATCGTAGCAGTAGACGCGCGCGAAACCGCCCAACGAGCCGTGATGCACCACGTAGGGGTCGGTGATCGGCAGGATGACGCGCGTCCGTCCGGCCCCGAACTCGCCGTCTAGCGCGTCCTGGAGATAGATGACGTTCGGCGAGCCATCCGGCCGCGACTTGTCGTTCATCCCGTGGTCGGCGGTGATGCCGACGACGGCTCCGAGCGCCGCCAACCGCCCGAATGCATCGTCCAACCGCGCGTAGAAATCGTTGATCTCCGGCGTGCCGGGGGCGTACTTATGCTGGATGTAGTCGGTCAGCGACAAGTACATCAGCTCGGGACGATGCCGCTCCAGCAGCGTGATACCCGCTTCGAGCACAAAGAGCGAGAGCTCGGCCGAATAAACGTCGGGTAGCGGCCAGCCCACCAAGTCGAGCACCTGCTCGATACCGTTCGCCTCGCGGGTACATTGATCGGCCCGCTCCGACGAAAAGTTCATGCTGCCACCGGCGATGTTGATGCCCCGGCCCAGCTGCCGGCGCAGCTTGTCTTTGGCCGTGATCGCCACCACCCGCGCCCCGCGCTGCGAGAACTCTGCCAAGAGCGACTCGGAGCGCACAAATTCGGGGTCGTTCATCATCACCGCGTCGCCCGTGTCCGGGTCCAGGAAGTAGTTCCCGGAGATGCCGTGGACCGCCGGCGGGCTGCCGGTGACGATAGAGAGGTTATTCGGGTTGGTCAGGCTCGGCACGATACCGTCGGACACGGCGCCGAACCCCTGCGCCATAAAACGCTCGACGTTGGGGATGATGCCGTCCCGCCCGGCCTGATCGAAGTAGGTCGGGTCGCCACCGTCTATGCACACGACGACCACCGGGCAGCGCGGCCAGCGGTAGGTCACGCCATTCAGCGTCACGGCTCGGTCAGCGGCTGCTTTCATACGCCCCGTAGCTTACCAAAGCCGGCCCACCCCTCCCGACCCCGTCATTGCGGCGGAAGCTGCAATCCAGATCGCCCCCGGCCACCGCCCGCTAGTAGTTGAAGACCACACTGTCCAAAAGTTCCCCAAGCTCACTCTGATAGCGACTCAACGTCCTTCGATTGACGGCTTGGAACTCGAACAGCCAGAACACGTTGCCATGCCGCAAGGCGATGAGCTGCCAATTGTCCCACGTGCCCCCGGGTGGGCGGGCCTGATACTCGACTGCTACCGCCGGCATGTCGGCGACCGTCACGTCCTGGATAGTCGCCATAATCTCGTCAATGGTCCGCGGCCAGTTTATCACCGGGTCATGGTGCGTATAGTCCCAGTGAATCCGATCTATCTCCAGCGCCTTGCGAATCAGCGTGGTGGGTGTTTCGCCTCGATAGTCCACCAGCGGGAGCGCAGTAACCCAGAGGACGGCGCTCAAGTCCGGGAGGCGGGCTGGGCACCCCGCCGCTGGCGCCGGAAAGCGATTGGCAACCAGGAATACCCCGTCTCCCGGTCCAGGGTACCTGAAGGCTATCACCGGCGTAGGTATGGGAGTGGGCGTAGACGTGGGCGTGGACGTGGGCGCGGGTGGGAGCGTGGACGTAGGCGTAGGCATAGGCGTGGGAGTAGGCGTGGACGTGGGAGTAGGCGCGGGTGGGAGCGTGGGCGTGGCGGACAATGGCAACGCCGGGCACGCCGAGGCCAGTTGGGCACCTAGACCATAGACCCGCTCGAGATCCAGCGTCGCCCCATGCAGTCCTGCTGGCCGTTCGGTACGCTGTGGGTAGAACGAGGTCACTAACCTTTGCCCGGACAACCGCCACTTCGGCGCGCTAGTGAGCTCCCGCCAACGCGGCGGGAGCGTCAAGCTGATATGTATCCCAGTCGCAGCCACCGCGTAGTTGGGCGGGAGCGTCAAGCTGACGCGCTTGTTGGGAATCGGTGTGGCGCTGGCCAGGGGTACCTCGGTGGCTGTGGCAATCTCCGGGGTGGGTGTCGCCGCCGGTGCCGGCGTCAGGGGTGCCAAATCCGCCTGGGCCAAGTCGCTCACCGCATAGCCATATTGCTCCTGGAATTGGAGTGCCTCTACGACGAGTTGCTGGTAGTTCTGCGTCGTGATCCCGAACAGCTCGATATCGCGCCGGCTGTTGATCCGGAACAGCATAGGCTGCGCGTCGTCGGATTCCTGCTTGACCAAATAGATGGGACAGCAAGCGACGCCGGGGGGTGGCGGGTCTTGGCGAACGAGCGGGAAGGAGAGCAGCGGATCACCCAACAAGCCAGTAGTCCGCCAGGTGTCGAGTTGGGCAGCGGTCACCTCGTGGCGCCATACCCAGTTAATGGTTAGCTGCGCGGCGGCGCGCGTGTCGGCCAGCCAGCGGAGCTTGCCGTCATTGACCAGATAGAGATGCGGAGTGCCGCTGATGGCTACCAGGTCACCATCTATGTAGCTGGGTGGCAGCGTTGAGGCGGCCGTGGGCAGGGCGGAGAGAAGCAAGGCGATGAGCAAAATGCCAGCCAAGGGCCAAACCCGACGATGTTGTTGTCCCAGTACGGTCAGTGGCATCAACCTTGTCCTTTGCGGCACCTACTTCCGAAAGCTATACGAATGTATACTGTACCCATCGAGCGCGGCAAGCTGCTGATCGACCGTCTTCCCTGCTTCTGAAAGATATATGAATGTATATTGTACCGGCATATCGGTTGCTGGGAGGCGAATCACTGCTACCCCAGCACTCCATCCGGGTGGTTACGCAAAGGTCTCACGTCGCACCTCAAGATACGGGCGTGCTACGCCAGGCCGGCGTGCCACCGGTAGACCAGCGCCTGGCACCATCTCCTGATCGAGTGCGGGGGCATCCGTAGTGTGGAAAGCGCCGGAGTACGGATGTTCACAATGGCAGCAGTGCCCGGACTCCCCCGCCCGCCGTATACTGCGATGGATAGAGGGGAACACCCATGGGCCGGATGATACGCAAGCAGGTCTACATCGAACCCGAGCAGGAAGAACTGCTGAAGCGACGCTCCAAGGAGTTGGGCATCTCCGAAGCCGCCCTCATCCGCCAGGCGATTGATCGCTTGGGTGCTGCCAGCGACAAGCCTCTGCCAAGGAAACCGGCTTGGGAAGAAGCGAAACGTGTGATCCAGGAACGGATGCAACTACCGGCGTGGGAAGACGAGTTGGCCTACATCCGTTATGAAAGTTGCGAACTTAACGAGGTAGTGGGGCACCAGCCCCTTTCCCAGCCCGACGCCCGCCCCGCAGGGGCCGGTTCCCTCCCCTGGAGCTTGCTCCGGGGGAGGGTGAGGGAGGGGGCCAAAACACTACCTAATCAAGTTCGCAACTTTCATAACGGATGAAGCTGCGCGTGCCTCAGACGGGTCGAAACTGGACGCGCGAGGAAATCTATGAGGAACGTCTCGCCCGCTATTCTCGTTGACACGAACGTGCTGGTGTATGCCCATCCCTTCGATGCAGCATTCGACCTCGATACCCTCTCCGGCGGCCCGTGAGCGCCTGCAATTGGTCCGGCCAGCAGGCGCTTCCGGCCGGCGCTACATCCCCCGCCGGCGACCACCTCTCCGGCCGACGGCGTGGATGCGCTCGACAAGCTCCATCGTCTTGGCAGCATCGGCGAAGTTGGTCAATGGCTGCCGGCCTTCCTTGATGCAGTCAATGAAGTGCCGATTTTCGTGCCACTGCCCCTTCCAGTGCAGCGGTTCGTCACCCGGCGCGCCGCCCAAGGTGCCGAATTCCCGCGAGTCGTACACCTCCGGCTCGCCGTTGTCCGCCACGATGTAGGACTCGCGGTCGGCATCCACGTAGGCGGTAATGCCCGGTCCGTGAAATTCGGCACGGAAAATGCGTCGGCCGGTCGCGTAGCTGGATTGCAGAACGCCCACCGCCCCGCTACTGAACGACACCAGCGCGGTGAACTCGTTCGGTGACGGGCCGGGCGCCCGGCGCGTGCGGACATGCGCCGCGACGTGCTCGACCTCGCCGCCACACAGGAAGCGCAGGGTGTCTACCGCATGGCAGCCGTCCACGGTCAGGTTGTCAATCACACCGCCGTAGTGCCCCGCGTGCTGGCTCAGGTCGGTGGACTTGAGGAAGCTGACGGTCGCCTGCTGGATCGGCCCCCGCTCCTCGACCCGCCGTTTCAGCGCGGTTTGTGCCGGAATGTGCCGGCGCTGAAAGCCGACGGCGGTCAGGCAGGAGTGCTCCTCCGCAAAGTAGGCCAGCATTTTCGCTTGGTGCGCCGTCACGCACAGCGGTTTCTCCACGAACAGGTGCCGCCCCTGGTGCAGCACGGTGCTGGCCGGCTCGAAGAGGTCTTGGGGCGGCATGATGACGTACACGGCATCCGGGTCAACCTCCTCCAGCATCTTTCGGTAGTCGGAATAGACGCGCGGAATGCCCCAACGCTCGGCGGTGGCCTGTGCCTTCTCGACAAACAGGTCGCACGTCGCCGCCAGGTCTACGTCGGGCAGGCTGGCAACGGAGGGATAGTGTACGCCGTTCGCCAGCCCGCCGGCCCCGATAAAAGCCACCCGTACTTTATCTGCCATTCGCCCCGCTCCTTTCTCGCTCTCTCCCGGCCCTATCCCGTCATTCCCGCGAAAGCGGGAATCCAGTACCGTAGGGGCGCAACATGTTGCGCCCGTCTCCCCGTCGCAACGGGGGGACCATAGGGGGGCCAGCGCCCTACCGCCACTCGTCAATCGAGACGCTGCGCTCGTAGGTGCTGCTCATAATCCGCCAGTAGCCGTTCGTCTCACCACCGACCACCACCACCTGAATGTCCTCCAAGCGGAACATCGGGATCAACTCGTCATCCCCCGCCCTCAGCAGCGTCGCATACGGTTCCACGCCGTTCAGCGCCTGCGGGTAGACGTAGTTCTGGATGAGCTGGTAGTCCCAGTACTCACCCGCCGGGAGCGTCGCACTCTCGTGAATCCACTCGATCAGCTTTTCCTTGGTGTCGAAGCCGCCCCGGTCAAGGAATTGCCGCGCCGTAATCGGGTCCAGGACCAGCGTCGGGGGACTGTGCGGGTCCATACCGCGCAGCAAGTTGATCACGTGCTCGCGCCAGTAGCGCTCGCGTAGTCCCAAGGTGAACGCGGTCGCCCGACACCCGCCGAACACACTCACGACGCTCTCGTCCGGCCGGAAGCCGTGCTGCACGTGGAACGGCACCCACGGACTCCCTTCCTCGTTCTCCGCGAAGGTCACGCTGTTATAGGCGTAGTTGTTCCCCTGCGAGCCAAGATACGTCCGGCCCGGCTCCGACCCGCCCTGCAAGTTCTGCGACAGCAAACCATAGGCGCGGCCGATGGTGGCGTTGGCGTGGTTGTAAGGCCCCATCGCCCCCGTGCCCCAGTTCATCCCCAGCTCTGCGCGGATCGGCCCGTTCACGACGGCCATCGCCGCCATTGAGCTGGTCGTGCTGCCCCGCGCACTGACCCCGCTCGCGGCCAGGGCCAAGATCACCGGGAAATACTCCGGCTTGGCGCCGGCCATCACGGCGTTCACGGCCACCTTTTCCACGGTGTATGCCCACGCCTCGCGCGTCGAAGTCGGCCGCATCTGACCGACCACCTCGTCGGGCCGGCGGCTGGTCCCGGCCAGCATCGCCGCCACGCGCTCGTGCGTGGGCAGGATGATCGGCAGGCGGTCGGTCCACTGGTTGTCCAAGAACAGCTGGTGCAGGTTGTCCTCGGTATCCGGCTCCACCCACCGCGGCGTCGAGCGGTCGAAGCGACCCGCCGCCTGCTCCTCCCGACTGAGCGGCCGGGTCAGCGCCGCAATGACATCGTCCATCACCGGCTGACCCGTCACCGGGCTGTTCCCGTCCACGTAGGCCCGTAGCTCCGTGGGTGACTTGCCCATCACCGGCTGCGGGACGAAGACGAACCGCTGCTCCGGCATCCCCCGCGCGTAGGCGACCTGCTTGACGGCCCGCGTGAACGATTCGGTCTGGATGGAGGCCGTCGGTACTCCATACTGGCTTTCGAGGTTTATGCAATGCACGGCGACCGCCGGCGCACACGTGCTTCAGTGCCCGACTCCCAAGATCACCGCGTCGGCTCGCTCCTTGATCTCGTCAAAGAGCGCCGGATCGTCCTCCGTGTACACGCCCGACTTGCTCGTAAACACCGTCTCGACCTGCGGCATCCGCTCCGCAAACCAAGCCTGCATCTGCTGGAGCAAGAGGTCGCCGTCGTCGAAGCGGCAATCAACGAGATACACCGTCTTGCCGTCCAAGCCGTCGAGCCGCGGCGCCATCGCCAACGGCTTGATGGCCGGCGGATACCCCCGCGGGTTCATCACTACTCTGCGCTGGCTACCACTGTCAGCCGCACTTCCGTTCGTCGGGATCGCCGCGTTGCTCATGCCGCACCTCCACGTTGCCCAGGGATAAGACGGCGCCACGCGCCGCTAGGGACACCTCACCAAGCACCAAGGACGACTTGGCGCGGCCAGCATACCACAGGTGGCCGTGACTTCGGGATGCTCTGCTCTCCGGCTTCAGGCTTCTGTGGGCGCGACGGAGGCTGGCTCCCACTCTATCGCTCAACGCCGGGGAAGGATGCGGTGCATCCATTATGGAGATTTAACCGGCGGTTAGCCTGCACATATTCGCCCCGCACTATACTGCGGTCGGAGGACAGGCGCGATGAATGATCCAACGCACGAAAGCCCGATCTTTGGACGACCGATCAGCGCGTCGCGGCCAGCACACCACAGCTGGCCGTATACTTAACCGGTGAGACCTCCTATGCCTGCGGATCGTAACGGGCGCATTGGTGCCGGCCAGGTTCGGCCGCTACAACTGCCGCGCGAGCTTGCAGCGCTCGTCACACTACTCCGCGAAGTCCATACCGACGCCTCGGCGTGGCGACGGCAGCGGCTCGATGCTGAGTTAGCTCTGCTCTCGCGCTTGCGCCTCGCCTATCGGCTGGCGCGGTGGGTGCCGCGGACGCTCCCACTACCCACTGGCTGGGGATGGGAGGACCGGCAAGGTCGGCTCGCCGGGGCTGTGCTAGTCCGCTCCCTGCGTCCCGGCGGGACGGTGCAGTTGATAGATCACCTGGCCGTCCGACCGGCCGCGCGGCAACAGGGTATTGGCCGCCACTTGCTGGCAGCGGCGCTGTCCACCCTGCGGCGGCAGGGTGCCCTCGTAGCGACCCTTGAAGTTGAGCCGGACAATGCTGTGGCCAGCCGTCTCTACGCAGCGGCCGGCTTCCGGGTGGTAGACGAGGCGCTTGACTTGGTACATCCAGCCGCCGCGCGGCCATTACGCAGTAGCGGCGCCGAGGAGAACACCGAGTTCACGGTGCGCGCCTATCGCCGTGCCGATTTTGCACCGCTCCAGCGCCTTGTCACCATGGCCATCCCCTGGATTCCCAGTGCCACGGCCAACGGTACCGTCGCCGCCGGAGGGCTACAAGCCGCGCGAACCGCAACCATGCGCTGGCTCGTAGACCTGGTCCGTGCCCAAGAACGCCACAGTTACGTTGTCACCGGGGCCGCCGGCGAGCTGCTGGCATTTGCGGAGATCACGCAAGCCAGCCAGAATCCGGCAACATTGCTGGGGCTTGGTCCTCGCTATCACCGTCTCCGCTTGATCGGCGCCCCGAACCTGCCGGCGACCACCGTCACCGCCCTGCTCACCGTGACCTTGGGCAGCTCTGGACCAAGACCCGGACACCCTCGGCCCACCTTGACGACCGTCTCGGAACGGCAACCGCCCTTGGTGCAGGCGCTCAAGCAAGTCGGGTTTATCCCCCGAGAAAAGCGTTATCGGTTGGCCCTCGATCTCGCCGCGCGGAAACCGGAAACGGTGACGCCGGACTACCTCCGACCGGCGTAGTCGCAGGATAGCTTCACGGAGCTTAACTGGCGGTTAGCCTCCGGCTATTCGTCCGGCACTATACTGCGACCGGAGGACAGGCTTGATGAATGATCCAACGCACAACAGCCCGATCTTTGGCCCACCGCGCCGTGCCGTGTTGCGCGGACTGCCGGGCGATGAGCAGCCAAAAATGATCCGGCGTGACGACCTGCTGCGGAGCCTAGGGGCGGTTGGCTCCCTTGCTCTGCTCGGATGTCGTGACCTCCTTACACCCGAGACGCAAGTCGCTGGCGGTACCGTTGCCCCAACCGCCGTACCGGCCGCGACCGGTGCAACGCAGCAGCCGGTGGGCGTCGCCGCTCCTAGCGGCAGCCAGGCACCGGCCAACCCGACCCCGGCGTGTGTCCTGACCCCCCGGCAGACGGAAGGCCCGTTCTACTTCGATCCCAAGCAAATCCGGCGCAACATCACCGAGGGACGGCCCGGCACGCCCTTACAAGTCGCCCTTCAAGTCGTCGAAGCCGGCACGTGTCGCCCAATCCAGGACGCCCTAGTGGACATCTGGCATACGGATGCCGCCGGCGTCTATTCCGGCTACACCCGTCAAGGTGTGCAGGGAGATGTGGACGCCACGGGCGAGACGTTCCTCCGCGGCAGCCAGATCACCGCTGCGAACGGGCTGGTCCAATTCGAGTCCATCTACCCCGGTTGGTACCCTGGCCGCGCCGTGCATATCCACTTCAAGGTGCGCTTTGCCAACCGGACCGCGGTGACGTCGCAACTGTATTTTCCGGATGAGGTGTCGGACCGGGCCTACGCCGCGGCGCCGTACAATCAGCGCGGGCAGCGTCCGACGACCAACGCGACGGACAGCGTACTCCGGGGCGCCCCGGAAGACCAAAATCTGCTCGCGGCGGTTGCTGCGGCCGGCGCCGGCTACCGGGCATCGCTCACCATCGGCATCGCACCCTGAGCGGTCGCCTTGGGATGGCCACAAAGGATGTGTCAGGCATCATCCGCGGCGACCACATCCTCGTTGTGGACGCGCTTATAGAGGCGTTCGAACTCCGGCGAGCCGTCCTCTTCCCACAGCTCGACGCGGAGGCCTCGGATCGTCCCTTCCTCGTAGCCCGTCAACCGGCTCACCGACGGGAATCTCGGCGTGTAGAGCGTGTGGCCGCCGGGCAGGCGCAACACCGACACGTAGCGCCGGAACACCGTGGGTTCGCGGGCCGCCACACGCTCCAGGGCCGCCTCGTCAACCTCCACGCCCAACCCCGGCGCTTCCGGTACCGGTGAGGAGCCTTCGATCACCGGAATACGCTCCGTGGTGATGTCCTCCTCGTATTGGTCGTCGAGGTTGATGGAGTGCCCGACCGTCGGGAGCACCGCGGCCAGGTGCAGGGCCAACGCCTTGGTCAGCGTGCCGCCGGTGAGTTGGACGATAGTCTGGATGTTGGCCCGGCCGTAGGCCATGCCGCGGGTCAGTGCATCGCCAAGGCCGGCCTCCCCCACCATATAGGCGTCGGCAACGCCGTGGATGACCTCTTGCAGGCCGCCGAGCGGTGCCACGTGCATGATAAGCGGGATGCGCGTCTGTGCGCGCAGACGCTGCCAGCTATCCAGGTCCCGGCGAACCAGCGGGTCCTCGATAAAGCCCACGATGGGGTGGTGCTCTTCCAACGCGCGGATCGTCGGCAGAACGGCCGCCAGGGTGCGATTGCCGTTGAAGTCGTAGTGCAGCCGAAAGCCGGGTGGGGCGATCTCCTCCACGACCCGGGTCTGCTCCATGACATCGTGGATTTCCGCAGTGTGCATCTTGAAGATGGTGTACCCCTGCGCGATGGCACGTTGGACCTCCTCGCGGAACTGCGCTGGCGCAGCGGGCCGCGTCCAGGCGGCGACGGCAACCCCGTCGCGCACTTTCTGCCCCATCAGCTTGTACGCCGGCACCCCCAGGTATTTCCCCATCACGTCATACAGGGCGCCGCAGAGGCCAGGATTGAAGTCATTGTTGATGAAGTCGAACGGGCTGCAACCGATCAGCGGCTCGACCGTAGACCGCGGCGGCGCCGGGCAGCGATAGTCCCCGTAGCCAGTCACTCCCGCGTCGGTTTGGACACGGAATACCGTGCGCCGGTTGATTCCGCCAAACCGCACCTGATATTGCTCATTGCGGGCAGCGATACGGGGATAGATCGGAATGATCTCGATAGCGGTTATCTTCATCGGCACACTCCTCCCGGCCACCCGCGCATCGGCCGCCGGTCCCGCGTTCTGGGCACATGGCCATGCTCGCTGGTGTGACCGCAGCATAACACGGCAGCCAAATCCAAGCCTGGTGTACGGCCGGTACTCTATACTGCCCTGGGGCGGGCTAAGGCTGGCCCCCTCCCCAGCTCTCCCCCGTCCCGACGGGGGAGGGAGTAGGACGTGAAACAAGCGATGACCGATGCCGCGCGACCGTCCCCCCGTCGGGACGGGGGGACCATAGGGGGGCCGGAGCCTGACCGGCGGAGCATGTTCCAGTCACCCACGGCACACATCCGCCCGTTTCCCGGTGTACCTACGCCAGTCAGCGTCCCCACGGGGAGGGCAAGGGTGGGGGCCATACGACACACGCGGAAGGAGCAATCATGCGCGAGCAAGAGATTCGCCTGGAGAAGCTGACTCGTCGGGAGTTCCGCGCCGCCCTCGCCGCCGAGCACTACCAAGTGGCAATCCTGCCGACCGGGAGCATCGAGCAGCACCTGGAGCATCTAGCGTTGGAGCAAGACATCGTCTCCAGCACCTACGTCGCGGAGCAGGTGGCGGAACGGCTCTATCCCAACGTGATCGTCGCGGTGCCCATGGCAATCGGTATTGCCGAGCATCACATGGGGTTTGCCGGTACCCTCTCGGCCCGCCCCGGGAGCTGGCTGGCCGTGCTCTTCGACGCCGTGGAGAGCCTCGTCCGGCACGGCGTTAGAAAGGTGCTCATCATCAACGGTCACGGCGGCAACGTCGCCGTGATCCGCAGCGCGCTCCCGCAATGGCAGCTCTACTTTCGCAACGCACACGTGGAGCAGCCGGAGTTCGGCAACGAGGTAGCCGGATTCTCGCACGGCGACTACAACCGGCGCGTGCAGGAGGCGGCGCAAGCGCCCGTTGACCTGCGCTCGTGCAGCTATTGGGACCTCATCCCGCGCGACTTCGCCAATGAAGTGCTGGAGACGGGGAGTATGCCCGGCCACGCGCAAGAGTTCGAGACCTCCGTGACGATGCATGCGTTTCCGGAGAACCTGCGGCCGGAGGCGATGGCCTACAACACCAGCCCCAATAGCGCCAAAGCCACCAGCGAGAAGGGCCGCGTGCTGATCGAACGGGGCATCGAAGGGGGCATTGCGCTGGTAGAGGAGATGCTCGCGGGACCCTAAACCCGGTCACGCGGTTATATCTACGAGAGCCGTAGAAGGGGGATAGGGTCGGTCATGCCGGACTGGAAGAAGATTCTTCAGGAAATCGCGGTCTCGGCCGCTCAGGCCTCGCGCGAATCGAGTACCCGCAACGGTCGCTCTACATCCAAACGTGGGAGCAAACCAACCAGGACCTACAAGGCCAATACCTGTCTGTTCTGGGACTGCAAGAAGCGGATTCGTGAAAACCACGTCTTCTGCTACGAGCACTTTCAGGGCCTCCAAGCCGGAAAAGTTGACGAGTGCCCGGGCTGCGGCTTCGCCAAGGACGCACAGTATGAAGTGTGTCTCGACTGCCGAAACAACGGGCAGCGGTCCTCAACCAAAGGCAGTAAGCGTGGAGGCCGCTCCAAGAGCTGGTACAAGCCCGAGTATTCCCCGCATTGGAAGGCGCGGGACGCCAAGACCACCACCTTCTACGTCTATCTGCTGAAGCTGGATGATGGGCACTTCTACGCCGGCCAGACCAGAGAGTTGCGCGAGCGCCTCTCGGAGCACCGCGACGGTCACACCAAGTCCACCGCCGGCCGGAATCCGAAACTGGTGTGGTTTGGGGTGCTGCCAAGTCGTGAAGCCGCGACTTCCACGGAGGTCGAGCTAAAGAAGCTAGTTGACTCGAACCCGCGAGAAATCCGCCGAATGGTCATCGGCTTCAAGGACTTGGTACAAGAATTGGACTACAGCTAGTCACCCGCCGCTGCTCGCTCCGCACCTCTTCCTGCTACCCTCATAGGCCTACCGCACAGCAGATACATGGCCTGGGAGCAAGGCCGGTTGGCCGCTCCGCAAGCTAGGTCGCGTAGGAGAGGCGGAAGAACACCATGAATCCACGCCGCACGCAACTGTTCCTGGACGATGAGATCATCGAGCAGACCGTCCGCCTCCAGCGAATCATCCACCAGCCCCAGAAACACCCCGCCAACCCCCTCTACACCGTCGGCGCACCCTGGGAGGGCCAAGGAATCGTCTATCTCGCCGGCGTCTACGTAGACCCCCAGGACGACCTCTGGAAAGCCTGGTACGTCACGCTCTACCCCCCCGCCTACCCGGAGATCATCTACGCCATCTGCCTGGTTACGTCGCCGGACGGCATCCACTGGACCCGGCCTGAGTTGGATGTGTACCGCGGACACAACGGCGAAAAGACCAACATCGTCCTCGATCTGGGCAAGGTCGGCAGCGTCTCAGGGTCAACTATTCTCTACGAGCCGGAGCACGCGCCGACACCATGGACGCTCATTTTCAGTGCGTCCGTGTACGGAACCACGCACTACAAGGGCTACATCCTGCGCTCGGCCGACGGCATACACTGGGAGTGGGAGCACCCCATTCCCCACGGCGTAGATCACGGCATGGGCGACCGCTGCACCGCGCTCAAGGGCACCGACCCGGAGTATCCCTACCTGCTGTTCAGCCGGGGGCTGGACGACATGCATCGGTGGGGACTGGTGCGGTCGGTGCATCGAGTGGCGATCAACGCCGACCGCGCCGAGAGCAGCCCTCAGCGCATTCTCACTCCCGATCTCGAAGACGACCCAGCGGGGCAGGTGTACCACGCCCACGCCTTCCGGTACGGGGATACCTACGTCGGCCTCTTCCAGTGGTACTGGGAGACGGATGATCCTTATGCCGAGATGGAGCTGATGACGAGCCGCGACACCATCACCTGGCAGCGGCTGCGTCCCCGCCGGACGTTCCTGCCGCGTTCACCGGGCGGCGACGCGGCCGGCGCGTTCGATCGTCGGACGACGGACACCGCGCTCTCGCCGCCGATCCGCACGTCCCAGCCCCACCGCGGCCCCTACCTGATGAGGGGCGGGGGCATGGACACGCTTTGGTTCTACTATTGGGGTGGGGCCTCTATGCACGGCAAGCGCCACCTGACCTTCGGCCGGGCGCTGGGTCTCGCGCAGCTGCGGGCCGACGGGTTCTGCTCCCTCCGCGCGTTCCGCTTCCCCGGCACGCTGGTCACGAAACCGTTCGTATGGCCGGGCGGCGCCTTGCTGATAAATGCCTTGATCGTAGGCGGCGGAGGCAACGGCGGCGTGTGGGTCGAGGTGCTCGACGAAGACTTGACGCCCATCCCGGGATTGACCCGCGCCGAATTCGACATCTTCCGCTATCGGGACAGCACCGGGCACCCCTGTACCTGGCAGCAGGACAGCCGGGCCATCGCCAAGGTGACCGGGCAACGCATTCGCCTGAAGTTCTACCTGGAGAACGCCGAACTCTACAGCTTCCGCGCCACAGACGAGCACCCGGAGAGCCAATGAGGAGCTTGCACTCCGAGGGAGGCGAGGGTGCATCCGGAAGGAATCGAACCTTCAACCTTGGGATTAAGAGTCCCCTGCTCTGCCTAATTGAGCTACGGATGCTCGGCGCAAATCGCTGTTTGCCACATTGTACCAAAACGGGCTAGGGAATGCGTAGTCAGCCCTGGTCCGGAAAGCGATAGCGCAGGAATAGCTCGCCCCCGACGCGGTACGCCGACAGTAGCTCCAACTGGACGAGCGCGTGGGGAGAGAACCCCTCGCCCTCGACAGCGGTCGTGCCACCGGCGCCGCCCTGGATTTTGGGCGCGATGGTGAGAAACAACTCGTCTACCAGGCCCGCCTCGATCAGCCAGGCATTGGTGCGCGGTCCGCCCAGGCAGACCAGCCGCTGCACACCCCAATCGTGTCGGAGCGTGGCGAGTACCTCATGTGCGTCCAGCGCAACGCCGTCGTCTGCCCCAACCCGGATCACCTGCACCCGCTCATCGAGCGCGGCAACTTGGCTGCAGCTGGCAGCCCCGGATACGATGGCAGCCAAGTTAGCCCGGTCCGTGCGGAAGAAAGGGGCCTCCAGGGACATTTCACCGTGCCGGCTCACGACTATCCACAGCGGCCTGGAGCGCAAGCCCCGCTCCTCCCGTTCCCGCTCGGTCGCGGCCGTGATCTTGGGATAGCGCAACCCGTCCGCCCGCACCGTGCTGGCTCCACCGAGAATCGCGTCGGCTTGCAAGTTGATCCGTTCCATGAGCGCGTGGTCAACGTCGCTACCGATCAGTGTTGTCGTCCCGGCGCCTCCGACCACCACCTTGCCGTCGAGAGTCGTGACCATGTTCATCGCCACGTAAGGGCGGTCGGCACTCCTCGCCGTGGGCCAGTGCAGGTCGGCATAGACCGCACTGAAGGGGATGGGACCAGGCGCACCGGCAGTCGCCCGGTCGAACAGCCGATAGACCTGCGGAGACGTATCCATTGTCGTAGGTGGTCGGGGACCACTGCATCTGGGCCTGACCCCCCTATGGTCCCCCCGCCGCAGCGGGGGGACGGCGCGTTCCCTCCCCTGTCGGGACGGGGGAGGGTTAGGGTGGGGGCCAACACCCCCGGCCGGCCGGAACTTTGCCGATGCGCCCTATTGTAGCCGACCCTCACCACCGGCGCGTTCGCCGGGAGGCCGTGCCACCTGGCACAATAACCGCGGCAGTAGCACACTACATCACTTTGCCAGGAAGGACAGGGTCACAAGCAATTATGTGGCTGGTGCGGTTTGTTGTAACAACGTCCCTCGCCTACGTTCTCGGCGCCATTCCCACCGGGCTACTCGTCGGTCGTCTCTACGGCGGAATTGACGTGCGGAACTACGGCAGTCGCAGCACCGGCGCCACGAATGTGCTCCGCACGCTCGGACCGGGCGCCTCGGCGTGTGTCGCGGCAGCCGACTTGCTGAAGGGCTTCCTGGCGGTGCTGCTCATCCGCCAGTTCTTTCCTCAGCAGCGTTGGACCCACGGCCTGGCGGCATTCGCTGCTGCCGTTGGCCACAATTGGCCCCTGTTTGCCGGATTTCGCGGCGGTAAGGGCGTGCTCACGTCGCTTGGTGCCCTCTTACCGCTGCATCCACCGACGACAGGTCTCGTCTTTGGCGTCGGTGCGGTCGTACTCTGGCGTACCCGGTATGCCTCCCTCGCGTCACTCAGCGGCGCAGCCGTGGCCGTGGTGACACTGGGTGGTGCTGCACTTCGCCGGAACATTCCGGCCGCCTACGTTGTGTCTGGCCTAGGGAGTGCCGTGCTGCTTGTGCTGCGGCACCACGAGAACATCTCGCGCCTGCTCGCCGGCACCGAGCGTCGGCTCGGCGAGCGCGTGGACAGCCCGCCCGACGACGAGGTGCGCCAGGTGTAGGCCCCCCTATGGTCCCCCCGCTGCGGCGGGGGGACGGCAATTCCCTCCCCTGTCGCAACGGGGGAGGGTGAGGGTGGGGGCCAAGCCGGGTCAGCAGCGCCGTCAGCCGGCGGCTGCGCTGACGGGTGCCGTGCTATAGATCGGCGTACACCATGCCGCCGAGCGCGCATGGAGGCCACGCACGAGGTTGTGGAATAGGTGCTCGATCCGGGTCGTGAGGGGGCCGATCCCGCCATCACCGATCCGATAGCCGTCCACCGAGCCAACGGGAGTTATCTCCGCGCCCGTCCCGCAGTAGAACACCTCGTCCGCGATGTACAGCTCGGTGCGGTCCACCTCGCGCTCTGCCACCGGGATGCCCAGCTCTTCCTCGCACAGGTGCAAGAGCGTGCGGCGGGTAATGCTCTCCAGAATACCGCTCGTCGTGCTCGGCGTAATCGCCACGCCGTCGCGGACGATGAACAGGCACGACGCCGGCCCCTCCGTGACCTTCCCGTCGGCATTGAGCAGGATCGGTTGATCGTAGCCGTGCCGGTTGGCTTCGATCAGCGCAATACGGCTGTTCTGATAGTTGGAGATGCACTTGATCCGCGGCGAGAGTGAGTTGTCGGAGACGCGCGTCCACGAGCTAACCCCGGCCTTGACCACGGTCCCGGTGCCCAAGACGGTATCGAACGGCTTGGTCCAAATCAGCACACTGGTGCTACTGTCCTCCAGCGTGCCGAACCAGTCGGCATCGGCATGGTAGGCCAGCGGACGGACATAGGTATCGCCGCGATGGTTGTTGGCCTGCAACACGTCCACGGCCGCCGTCGCCAAATCCTGCGGGCTGTACGGGACCGACATGCGCTGCATCTTCATGGAGTCGTCGAGCCGCTCGAAGTGCTCCAAAAACTGCCAGCCGTAGAGCTGCTCGTGGTCGGCATTCCAGTACGCCTTGATCCCCTCGAACACACCGCCCATCGTGGACCAGCCCAGGAGACTGACATGCACCGTCGCCTGCTCCCAGGGCATCAGCTCACCGTCAAGCCAGAGATACGCCGGACGACCGGAATCGCTCATCGTGTACCGCTCCTCTGCTGTGTATCGCGCTGTGCCTGCCAGACTGTAGCGCGGTCAGCGCAACCGGTCAAGGAGTCGGCGCACTTATGGCCGCCAAGCGCAGTATCCGGCGGTGCCGCCGCCGGGCGCGGTACACTACCGCCAGCGTGGCACCAGTGCAGCGACCCTGACCTCCGCACGTGGAGGACGTTCCATGCCCAACACAATCTACTACGGCGATAACCTGCCGATTCTCGAAGCAATGCCGAGCGAGTCGGTAGACCTGATTTACATTGATCCGCCCTTCAACACCGGCACCACGCAGGCCCGTACCCAACTCAGGACCGTCCGCAGCGAGACCGGCGACCGCACCGGCTTTCAGGGCCGGCGCTACGAGACGACCACACTCGGCACCCAGTCCTTTGCGGACCGGTTCGACGACTACCTGGCCTTTCTACACCCGCGCTTGGTCGCGGCCTATCGCGTACTCACGCCGACTGGCTCGCTCTACTTCCACATTGACTACCGCGAAGTCCACTACTGCAAGGTACTGCTCGATGACATCTTCGGGCGCGAGTGTTTTCTGAACGAGATCATCTGGGCCTACGACTACGGCGCCCGCACGCGCAAGAAGTGGCCGGCCAAGCACGACAACATCCTCCTCTACGTCAAGGACCCCGACTACTACACCTTCAACGTAGACGACATTGACCGCATCCCCTACATGGCGCCGGGGCTGGTCGGGCCGGAGAAGGCGGCGCGGGGCAAGCTACCGACCGATACGTGGTGGCATACGATTGTCAGCCCGAACGGCAAGGAGAAGACCGGCTACCCGACACAGAAGCCGCTCGGCATCCTGGAGCGGATTATCCGCGCCTCCTCGAACCCCGGAGACGTGGTGCTGGACTTCTTCGCCGGCAGCGGCACAACCGGCGTCGCCGCAGCCCAACTCGGCCGCTCCTTCATCCTGATTGACAACCACGCCGAGGCCCTGCGCGTCATGCGAGCTCGTCTAGCCGACCTGCCCGTGACGTTCATACAGCCTCCAGCCGGATAGAGCATCAGACAGCATGATCTATGAGTTGTGGTCCGGAGCATCGGGAAATGCCCTCGCCGGCTTCGATACCGAAGCGGAGGCCTTGCAGTCCATCCCGGACACGATGGCCGAGCATGGCCGCGCGGCAGCGGAAGACCTGGGTCTTTTGGCCGTGGACGAAACCAAGCCCGACGATAACGAGTCGGCAGTGATCCTCCTGGCCGAGGGTGAGGCGCTTATCGCGCGTGCCCTCGCAGCCGCAGCGGACCGTGTCACGGTGTAGCTTGTCACCCGCGCAGACCACCACCGTGCCGGATTGTAGCCGGCGCTGGCATGACGAGCGTACTCCCTCCCCCGTCGGGACGGGGGAGGGCGAGGGTGGGGGCCAGGGCTACGCCTCACTAGCCCGCGAGTCGGCGCAGCGCCTCCAGGTTGGGCGCGTCCGGGCCTTTCTTGTCGAAGCCCGGCACCTCCAAGACGAACGGCAGGCGCCGCAGCGCCGGGTGGGCGAGCACCGCTGCAAAGTCCGCCTCGCCAATCGTGCCGCAGCCGATGTTCTCGTGGCGGTCGCGGTTCGTGCCGAACGGCACCTTGGAATCGTTGGCATGGACCAAGCGCAGCCGCGACAGCCCCACCGTCCGGTCGCAGACTGCTATCGTCTCTTCAAGCGAGCCGGTCTGTTGCACAACGGCGTTGCGTGACTTGCCGGTAGGCGGTGCGCTGGCTTCCGCCGGCGCCGTGTCCGATTGCTGGGCGCGCGGCGTCAGGCTGTAGCCGGCGGCGTGCATATGGCACGTGTCGAGGCAGATGGCGACCCGCGGGTCGTGATCGAGGCGCTCCAGCAGCCCGGCTAGTTCCTCGAAGGTGCGACCGAGGGTGGTGCCTTGACCGGCGCATGTCTCCAACAGCAGCTCAACCTCGCCGGCGTCGTCTGCGGTTGCATCGAGACAGTGCCGCAGGGCACCCGCGGCGCGGTCCAAGGCTTCAGGCACCGATTGGCCCTTCGCCGCGCCGGGGTGGATCACGATTCCCGCAACGCCCAGACGCGACGCGACGCGGAACTCGGCGGTCAACGCTTCGAGACTGTTCCCGTAGATGCGCTCGTCGAGAGACGCAAAGTTCATCAAGTAGATGCCGTGGATGAAGGCGGGACCAAGCTCGCGCTCCGCACAGGCGGCGCGAAACTTGCCGACCGCCGTGTCCTTGTGGTTGGGCGTGCGCCAGCCGGAAGGGCTACGCGCAAAGAACTGAATTGGTCCGGCGCGTAAGCCGATCCGGTCGGCGTGGGCGGTGGCCTTATTCACACCACCATTGAGGTGCGCGCCAATCCGAACGTGCTCGCGTGCTGCCATCTCCCGTTATCCCCTCAGTGAATCGCGGCAGCGGCGCGCTGCCCGCCGGGGCAACGGCGCTGCTCAGTTCCGTAACGGGCAATCGGAGCGCCGGTAGCGGGTGAGGCAGGAAACGCACCACTGACGCACAAAAGGAAAGGGCAGGCCGTAGCCCGCCCTGACTGACCACCGGCAGGGTGGTCACTGGGAGATCGAGGCGCAACGACGCTATCAGCCGGTAAACAGGTCCAGGACATTGCCGAGCGTCGAGGTGTCGCCCTTATACAGCTCGGTGTAGCCGCAGTCCTGGCACGATACCGTCATGAACTTCTTGTTCTGTACGTCGAATATCTTGGCCAGGTTGCCGCCCGTAGCCCTGAACTCGTCCGTTTCGTAGTCGTGGCTGCCGCACTTGGCGCACGCATAGGTCGTTTGTCCGGAAGTGCTCATGCGGGTTCCTCCTCCTGCTAAGGAGTCTAGCCGCCGGGAGCACCGGGGCCAACGGCCACGTCGGCGGGAGCTTGAGGGCAACCGCTGCGTCCCCTTCAGTCGCTGGCCAGGCGTGCGCTGATGAGTCGATTCAGACTGACCCCTTCCTCGGCCGCTCGGATGACCAGGGCACGATGGGTTTCCGGCGGCACGCGCACCACGAATTTCCCACTATAGGTGCGGTCGGCCAGAGGCCGCGGTACCGGTTCGTGTTCCGCGTGCAGGTCAGCGAGACAGTCGGCCACCAGCCGTCGGATGCCAGAGAAGGCTTCATCAGCCGTCGGTGCCAGCCAGCTGAGTGATGGGAATTCAGCGCATAAGCCCACATACTCGCCATCCTCGCCCGACCAGGTAACGCGATAGGTGTAGTGATCCCCGTCGTCCTTCATGCCGTGCCCTCCAACCTCGCGATGGCCTTGATGACCTGTCTGACCTGGTACGCCTTGGCCATACCCTGAGCGTTCTGAATGTTCACCCTCGGGTCGCCCGGCCAGGGTGTCCGATAGACCAAGTGGCTCCCCTTCCGTCGAGGCTCCCCAAAGTACCGGTCGCAAATCCGGGCCAGGTCGGCGAACCGCACGCCTTGCGGATTCCGGCGGAGCTTTTGCAGTACGTCATGGGTATCATCCACGCCACGTATAGTATCAATAGTGGTATCGCGTGACAAGGGGGGTGGAAGCACGTGACCGCAGCATGGCAGTGGTCACTCCCCGCGCGGACGGGAGCTTGAGGGACAACCGCAACCGACCGCTGGCAGTCGCGCGCTGCTCGCAGCATACTCTCGACCGAGTCAGTCGGGGCCGGCCCGGCGCCGGCGTTCGCTCCGTGGCATCGCATCCCTAGCTCCGTCGGCGTCCCGCGTCGAGTTTAGCCGCTGGGAGACCGGGAGGTATCTGCATCAATCATCACTCTGAGCGCGGTGTAGATCAGGAGGTTGAGCGCAAATCCCCACAGCGCGACAAGCTCATTTTCCAGGAACGTGAACACCTGCGTCACGAATATGCTGACGAGCATACCCCGCAGAAACCATTGGTAGGCGGCGATCCGTGAGCGGCGCAGTTGCCAGATTCCAACCAAGATCAGCACGCCCGAGACCGTGGCGGATGTCAATTGTGCAACGCTCAGGAAGCCGAGCTGCAGCTGCGCCGCCAACTCCGCGCTTCCCAGAACAACACCCGCCAGCGCAATAAGCGCCACGAGGACGAGCTGCACCACCACAACGATCAGGAAGAAACCGATCAGCACCGGCCTAAACCGGCGGTGCAGCACCACGCCGCTGTACAACCGGAGGGCTGAGTCGCGGATTCGGAAGTAAAAGCTCATGTCGGACAACGCCTGCGGGCGTACCGACTCAACGAACGCCGTCAGGCTCTGCACGAGGGGGGCGGACCGGTCGCACTGCGCGAGCAGAGCGAGTGTCTCACGCTTGGTCTCGGCGTCGAGCGGCCGGTCCACCGCCAACTCTAGCTGGTCGAGCACGTTGGCCAGCGCCTCGCTCGGACTCAGTGTTTGCCGGCGGAGCGTGTGCAGCACCAGAAATATGACGATGAAGATAATGTAGATGAGCCCAATGGTCGGCTCGTAGAAATAGTCGTTGTCGCTGGTGATGAACTTGCCCAGCTCGTCAACAAAGGTGCCGAATCCGATTCCGCCGAGAATGGCGGCGAGCCGGCGTGCGACATGCCCAAGTACGGCGAACAGCACTAGCAGCGCGGCGGCCATGAACAAACCACCCCAGAGCATGTGGGCGATGTGCAGGCCATCACCGCCGAGTTGCGGATAGCCGGTGATAACCAGGAAAGCGCGGATGACCAATACCGCTGCCACGCTGGCGACTAGGAACAGTTCGATCAACTCGGCCGCGTCGGTGTTGCGGACGAAGAACTGTCTGGCCGGCATGAAGCCTCCTTACCAATGCAGCAAGCCGACGACCGCGCCGGTCATGCAGGTGGCCATGGTGCCGGCCACGATGGACTTTAGCCCCAGTTGGGCAATCTCCAGGCGCCGCTCCGGGACGATGGCGCCAATCCCGCCGACCATAATGCCGATGCTGCCGAAGTTGGCGAAACCGCAGATGCTGTACGCCATAATCAGGGCGCTGCGCTCACTCAGGCTGCCGGCGGGTAGCTCCGCCATCCGCAGGTACGCGATCAGCTCGTTGAGCACGACCTTGATGCCCAGCAGCTGCCCGGCGGTCGTGGCCTCGGACCAGGGAATACCCAGCGCCCACGCCACCGGTGCCAACACCCAGCCGAGCATCCTTTGCAGGGTCAGTGGGCCACCGTCCACGTCCGGAATGAGGGCAAGCACGATGTTCGCCAGCTCCACCAGGGCAATCAGGACGATGAGCATACCGATGATGTAGGCGAGCAGGCGCAGGCCGTCTATGGTGCCGGTGGTGAGCGCGTCCAACCCGCTGCGGTAGAGCCGCGTAAGCTCGAACTGCCCTTCAACCTCGTCCTCGTTGCCTTGCGGAGGCAGCATCACCTGAGCGATGACGACGGCTGCCGGCGCACTGATAATCGAAGCCGTCAGCAAGTGGCCTGCCGGATCGGGGATGATGTCTTTGAGGAACGTGGCATAGAGGGCGAACACCGTGCCTGCGATAGTCGCCATGCCCGCAGTCATCACGACGAATAGCTCGGAGCGGCTCATACTCGCCAGATAGGGGCGCACCAGTAGCGGCGCTTCCACCATGCCCACGAACACGTTAGCAGCGGTCGAGAAGCTGGCGGCCCCGCTGATGCGTAAGGTTTTGCCCAGCACCCAGGCGAACCCCTGCACCACCCAGGGGAGCACCTTGTAGTGATAGAGGACAGCCGACAGCGCGCTAATCAGGATGACCAGCGGCAGGGAGCGAAACGCGAACACGAAAGAGCCACCCGGTATTTTCTCCTCGAACGGCAGCGGGGCGCCCCCGAGAAACCCGAATACCAGCGACGTTCCCGCCTGCGTCGCCCGCATCAGCGCATCCACCGCGTTCCCGATCCAGGTGAGCGGAGTCTGCGATACGGGCAGCTTCGTCAGCAGCAGGGCCAGCGCGAACTGGAGGGCCAGCCCGGCCACCACCATCCGCCAGGGAAACCGGCGCCGCTGCTCACTAATCACCCAGGCAAAGACGACCAGCCCGACCAAGCCCACAAGTGGCTGGAATAGCGTCATAGTTCGTTACCCCCCTCTTGCTCGTCTCGCCCATTCCGAGATGAGGCAGGACGAGCCTACTGCCCATCAAGTGACGCTTTCCGCAACAGAGCGCCGCGCCCGAGTATAACCATCGGAAGAGCAGGGATAACCGCGACGAACGCGCCACTAGGTTCTGTTGCTATTTCCCGGTCATTCCCGTGCAAGCGGGAATCCTTGTCCCTCTGCCGCAGCGGGGGGCCATAGGGGGGCCAGCACGACCCCATGGGGTTGGGGGCAACGCCGCCTGTCCCAAATGTCAACACAACCTAGCCACCGCTTTCGGCCACAATGATCTCGCTCGGCACGCCCCACTGCACCACCACCTCGCGCTTGGCCAAGCGGAAGCCGGCCTGCCGTACCAGGTCGGTCAGCTGCAAGGGACGGCAGCCGCCACAGCCCTCCGGACTAATGGCATAAATCCGCTTCCAGAGCGCGATGATCGCCCGGCTGGAACGGGTGACCCCTTCGGTGAGCGTGACCAGCACCAGGCGCCCGCCCGGCACGAGCACGCGCCGGAAGTCGTGCAGCAGGTCCGGCAAGTCCGGCGCTGGCAGCAGATCGAGCACGTAGGCGGCGAAGAGACCGTCAAAGCTGGCGCTGGCGTAGGGCAGCCGGCGCGCGTCGCCCAGGCAGACCGGCGTTCCGGTACGGGTACGGGTAAGGCGGAGCATCACCGGCGAAACGTCGAGGCCGACGGCAAGCCCGTCCGGCGCGACGGCCGCTGCGATGTGGGCGTGCTCTTTGCCGGTCCCCACACCGACGTTCAGCACGCGGCAGCCGGACGGCGGAGCCAACAAGGCCAACGCGCGCGCTTTGGCGCGGCCCTCGAAGCGCCCGGCCCAATCCTGATACGTACCCAAGCGATCATAGTAGCGCCGGGCCGCCTCACGCGAGATGGTGTCCTGGATCATCGCTCTCCGCCGGCAGCCGGTCGGCCGGCATGTACGGGTACCGCCGCCGCTCACCGGAAGCGGCGTTTGAGTATGCGGACCACCACTTTATGCTCGCTGGCCGGAATGTGCAGCGTGTACGGCCGGTTCCCCTTGCGCGGCGTCAAGACAATCCGGTTGCCACGGGCATCAAAGCGTCGGAACTCGCGCCAGAGGCGGGGCGCGGTGTTATTGATCGCCACCCCACGGTCGGTCAGGATGTAGCGCATGGGCAGCGCGAGGATGAGGAGCGCACCACCGAGGGCGATATACTCGGTACCGGGCAGGTAGTATCCCTGGCCGAGGACGTAGCGCTCGATCTGCCCCAAGGCGACATATGCGGTCAGCAGCAGCAGCAGCCCCCGTAGTACCAGGAGCCGGCGCAACGGCGACAGCCGGGTTTCGTAGAGGATGCTGCCGGACCGACGAGAACCGAAAGGGAACCAGACACGCAGCAGGAGCAATGAGAGCAAGAGGCTGACAAAGCTACTACCGAGCAGTTCGAGCCAGTTGTCGGGCACGTGGTTTGCTCCCGTGGCTGGTGCCCGGATGCTACCACACCACGACCGGCGCGACAATGGCCGGAAGCCGGCCCCCTCCATCGCCGAGCGATAGAGAGGGGGGCTGGCGCCCGTCTTTCCTGCCGCCGGCGTATACCTCCACTGACCACTGGTCACTAGCCACCGATCCGATGACCAGGGCCGGGCCAGGCGAGGCTGGGATACTTCCCGGCAGCCAGATCGCGCAGCAAGGCGGTGTACGCCGCGCGGGGCACGGGAATCCGCACCGCTTGGCGCCGGAAGTGGGCTATGTAGAGGGCGCACATCAGCTCGATGTCGCGCCGGGCGAACTCCGGCGGCGCGTAGGGCGGCGTGTCGTCCTTGATCGCCTGCGCGAACTCCGCCACCACGTCGCGGTGCTCGGCGACCGGAGGAATGTCCTGCCACGTCGCCTCCGGTCGCGCGGCATCGGCAAGCGTCGCGCCGGGCCGGCGGGGCGCCGGCGCCGGATTGTGCAGGTACTCGGTCAAGGGGCTGGACAGCCGGGCGTAACGTTGGTCATCGCCCCGCTTCACGATGCAGCCGCGATCACCGATAATCTCGTAGCCGCCCAGCCCCGGCTGGCTGTACAGGCCGAGACTCAGCTCGCCATAAGCGCCGTTGGCGAACCGCACGACCGCCGTGCAAGCGTCCTCGACCTCGATCCCCGGGTGCCCGACATTCGCCAGCGTGCTACTGACCACCTCCACGACGGGGCCGCACAGGTAGTGCAGTCTGTTCAGGTCGTGGATGTACTGGTTGGTGAGCATCCCGCCGCCCTCGGTCGCCCAGTGGCCGCGCCATGGACCCGTACCGTAGTAGGCGACACTGCGGGCCTCCTGCCGCGCATAGTGGACGCGCAGCACGTCGCCGACGACCCCTCGGTCAATCAGCGCACGCGCATCGCGCTCGACCAGGTGCGCCGTGTGGAACGTCGCCACTTTGGTCCCGGTGCGCTGGGCCGTGGCGATAATGCGGTCAGCTTCCTCCACGGTGATGCACATCGGCTTCTGGATGATAACCGGCTTGCCCGCCTCCAGCGCGTCGCACGCGACCTCGGCGTGCAGGTAGTGCGGCAGTGCCACGATCACAAAGTCGCAATGCTCGGAGCGGTTGATGTCACGGTAGTCCTTGTACCAAGGGGCGTCGTGCTCACCTTGCCAGCGTAGCCCCAGCTCGGTATCGGTATCACAGACGGCGCCGAGCCGCAGCTCCTCGTTTTCCTCGATGTCCAAGACGTGCCGGACGGCGATCCCGTTCAGCCCGATAATCCCGGCCCGGAGTTCTGCCATCGTTCGCTCCCTTGTCTCCCACCGCCGCGCTCGACACCGATTATAGCCCTGCGGGGCTGCCCCTCCGCTGCGGCCGGGGAACGGTGTGTTCCCTCCCCAGACAGCTCGGCTTGTGCTACGGCATCGTCCTCCGCTGTGGCCGGGGAACGGTGTGTTCCCTCCCCCGTCGGGACGGGGGAGGGCGAGGGAGGGGGCCGGACTCCCCCCATTCTCCCCTCGCTGCGGCGCCGGCTGGCCCACGGCGACCGGCCAAAGTTGGTAACGTTCATTGAAGTAGGGAAGAGTTGGAGCTGCTGTCGGAGCGAGCATGGGAGCGCAAGCCGCACGACTACCCCCCGACCCGGCGGACGACGCGCCGTGGTACCGCGACACGTTCCGCGCGCTCTGTCTGGATTTCCACTATCCCGCGTGGGTCACGGACCTTGGCGCGGCGCTCGATGAGCACACTGCGTCAGCCCAAATGGAAGAGTTGGCGACCATTGGCGTCGAAGCGGTCCACGTCGTTGCCAGGGATCGCTATGGTCACGCGCTCTACCCGACCAACGTGCCCGGGGGAGAGCGGCACCCACACCTGGCCGGCGACTACTTGGGCACGCTGGTACAGGCGGCGCGGCAGGTGGGGCTGCGGACGGTGGCGTCCTGCAACGTCGGCGCCAGCGATTCGCTCCGCGCGCTACACCCGGACTGGCGGATGCGCCTGCTCAATGGCGCGGACGACAGTCCGACCGATGGGCCGCTCTGCCTGCTCTCGCCCTACCGCAGCGAGATCGTACTACCCCAGTTGACGGAAATCGCCCGCACTTACGCCGTTGACGGTTTCTGGCTGGACGGGCTGGGCCGGCAGCTCGCGCGGTGGTGTGGCTGCCGCTGGTGCCAAGCCGCGTTCGGCCAAGCCACCGGCCACGATGCCGTCCCCGCGCCCGCAGAGCCGGACGCCGACAGCTACCGCCAGTGGCGGGTAGCGACGCAGGAGCAGATCGCAGCGGAGATCACCGCGCGGCTGCACGCTATCGAGCCAGGCCTCGTCGTTGTCTCCGCCGGCGCAACCCCCGGCCGCTACGGCCTCCCTGCCGCTGGGAGGCCGCCGGCCCGGTGGCGCGGCCCATCCGGCACCGACCGACGCGGCGCTGGCGGCGGGCGGCGGTTCGATCCGCTCGCCGTGAGCTTTGCGGGCCGCCTGCTCACGGCGCAACAGCAGCCCACCGATGCCGCCGTCGCTCGCGTACCGGGGGCGGCCGGCTCCTGGTTGCCGCCCCCGCCGGCGGCGCTCAATACGGCCTGTGCGACGGCGCTGGCCGTTGGGGGACGCTGCCTGCTTGCCGCACCAACGTATCCCGACGGGCAGCACGAGCCGACCGTTATTGAGGCGCTGGCCGATACCTACGAGTTCATCCTGGAGCGCGAGAACTGGTGCCGTGACGCCGTCGTCGTGCCGCTCGTCGCCATTCTACACAGCACCGCCACGCTGCGACGCACCGACCACGAGCGCGGCGTCGGCAGTCTCGGTAGCGTGCGAGCCGCGCATAAGCTGCTGGTGGAAAGCGGCTGGCACGCGCTGATCGTTGACGAGACGACCTTGGAGCGGCGCATTGACGAGTTCGCCACGGTGGTCCTGCCGGAACAGACGGCGCTCCCCGCAACGACGGTAGCAACACTACGCGATTTCGTTCGGCGGGGCGGCGGGTTGGTCGCCGCCGGCAGGGTGGCTGCCTGGGACGAGCACGGCCGGCCAGGGGCGGGACTCGATGACGTGCTGGGTGTGCGTCGCGCCGACGATGAGCGCCAGCTTGCCGGGTATCTCCGTCCGGGGAGCGCCTTCCTCGCCGGCACCGAGATTCGGGACATGGCCTTGCCCGTGGCGGGGTCGTGGCAGGCGGTCCGGCCGGCCGGCGCGCAGCCGTTGGCTCGCCATCTCGGCCTGCACCCGGCGGTCACGGCACCGGCTGGCGAGCCACAGGACCAGGACCGCGCGGCCCGGGCCGGCTGGTCACCGCCGGGTAGCGAATCCGGCTACGCGGGCATCACGTTCCACCACTTTGGCGCCGGTCGCGCGGTGTATATCGCCGGGCCGATCTTCAGCGCCTATAGCCGGCATTCCGCGCCTGATCTGCGCGGCGTGGTGGCACGCTGCCTGGACCTGGCGACACCGCTGACGCAGCGAGTGGTGGCACTGCACGGGCCACCCTCGGTCGAGCTATCGCTGTTCCGCCAGCACATTGACCAAGCGGAAGAGACTACCGCGCGCGCGGTCCAGCCCGTGCGCGCCGCTACGCTGCCCCCGGAGCGTGCCGGCTGGGCGGCGGGTGCGCTCGCCGCGGCCGGCGACGCGGCGCCACCAGGCCCCGGCATCCTCGGTGGCCCGGCCGACCGCGGCCGCTGGCGCTACGTCGCGCATCTGGTGAACTATCACGCCGAGCGGCCGTTGCGGCCCTTCGGCCCGCCGGTAACGGAGTGGATACCGGAGGTACGCGACATCCAGGTCTCGCTACGGGCCGACGAGCCGCCGCGGATGGTGCGGCAGGAGCCGGAGGGCAGCACACCGAGTTGGGTGTGTGAGAACGGCCGGCTGGTGATTACCGTGCCGCGCCTCCACATCCATAGCTGCATCGTCGTGGAGTGGTAGGCGAAGCTGTCAGCTATCAGCTATTAGCTTTCAGCCGTTAGTTATGGGAACTACATACTTGACTAGCCAAGTGGCCAGCATCATCGCTGGCATGGTAAGAGCGCGGGAGGGCTAGGTGAGCCAGCGGAGGGTGTCAAACAGCACCCTAGTCATAATTAGTGAGAGTTGCTATCCAGTCGGCATTTGTCCGCGAAATCTTGAGTGATCTCACACCGCTCGTCAGCTTCACGCCATAAATCCCGATGATAAGTATACGCTGGGCCATGAAAGAGCCAAGTGCTGACTCCTTCAGCCTTAGCTACTGAGATAGCTGGGATGAAATCACTGTCTCCAGCCACGAGCACAATATGGCTCACTTGCTGCTTGCCACTATACAGAGCAATGTCAAGACCGAGCAGCAAGTCTACTCGTTTTTGGACGAGGTCTGGCGTACCATCACTCTTCATCCCTCGATGGGCAAGCCGTCCCTCACGAAGTTCAAAACGTTCAAGATAGCCCAGTGCCTCCTTGAATCGTCTATACCCGGCATATCGATTCCGCTCATCTTCCGTTGGTGGATTGCTCTGGTACGGTGGACAGTTGTAGTACAGCGTCCTCAACCGATCCACCGGCTCAGGGGTTTTCTCATGTACTGTGTTGGTGATTTCTTCCGCAAGTTTCCCAAAATCAGGTCTTCCACCCACGAGCGGACGAATGACTTTCTCAACGTAGGCTCCATCTATGAAAATTGCTAGACGTGCCATAGCCCCCCTCGTGGTTAAAAAAAGGAAGAGGACCGAGCGTCCCCGGTCCTTACCTATGAGAGCAGAATGCTAAACCTGACGTGCATCACAGCCGTCGCCGCAAAGTGGACGCCAGGGAGGATACTCAGTTGAGTATAGTGAATAGAATCACAAGAGTCAAGGCCCGCCCCGGCTAGTCAAGTAAGTAGTTCCCTTAGTTATTAGCGTAGGGGCGTCGCCATCCCGGCGGAATTCAGGCGCTTGGTGCCACCGCCAACACAACCGGGCAGGCAGGGCAATGAGCAAGATAGAGACTATCGGCACCGGCCGGTTTCTGCGCCTCCGTTCGCGCGACGGCTGGGAGTACGTCGAGCGACCGAACGTGCGTGGGATCGCCGTGATCGTCGCGGTGACGGACGATGCCAACCTCCTGCTCGTCGAGCAGTACCGCGCCTCCGTGGACCGTCGCGTCATCTCCCTGCCGGCCGGTCTGGTCGGCGACCTGCCCGGTCAGGAGGACGAAGACCTCGCCGCCGGGGCCATCCGCGAGCTGGAGGAAGAGACCGGCTATCGCGCCAAGCGGATGGAGCTGCTCGTTGCCGGCCCGCACTCGGTGGGGAGCACCAGCGAAGTAGCGACCTTCATGCGGGCACGGGGCCTACGCAAAGTCTCGGCGGGCGGCGGGGACGAGTACGAGGACATCGTTGTGCATGAGGTGCCGCTGGCCGCGGCGCCGCGGTGGCTGGACCAGCAGGCCGGCACCGAACGCCTGGTGGACCCCAAGACCTACGCCGGCCTCTACTTTGCGCTCCACCACGACTAGGTTCTGTTGCTATTTCCCGGTCATTCCCGTGCAAGCGGGAATCCTTGTCCCCCTGCCGCAGCGGGGGGACCATAGGGGGGCCAGCACGACCCAATGGGGCTGGTGGCAGCGCCGCCTGTCCCAAATGTCAACACAACCTAGGCGCTCGAGTACGCAGTCACCAACTCCAGCCGCTCGGAGAGGCGGTCCGCCGCGGTTTCCAGATCGTACTGGCTTTGCAGCCCCATCCAGAACTCTGCACTGTTGCCGAAGAAGCGCGAGAACAGCAGCGCCGTCTCGGCGGTGATGGCTCGCTCCCCGTGAACGATGGCGTGAATCCGGCGTGCATCCACCCCTATCGTCTTGGCCAGCCGGTACTGCGAAACGTTCAGCGGCACGAGAAACTCCTCGCTGAGGATTTCTCCCGGATGAATGGATGGTAGCCGCTCGCGGTTGCGCTCCGTCGTCCTAATCATGGTTCCCTCTACTTCCCAGTTCGCCATCACATGGTAGTCCACCATTTCCACCTGGTGGGCGTCTCCCTCACTCCAGACAAAGCAGAGCCGCCACTGGTCATTGATACGAATGCTGTGCTGTCCTCTCCGATCTCCCGAAAGCGCCTCTAACCGGTTTCCCGGAGGGGCTCTGAGATCGTTCAGGTTCACAGCATTATTCAGCATCATCAGTTTTCTCTGTGCCCGGCGCTGGACGTTCTCCGGGAACTTCCTCACGCGCTGACGCTCGGCTACTGCCCGGGTGTCCCGGTCTCGATAACTTCTGATCACTCCCCAAGCCTCTCCCTGAAACCATAGTATACTGCACTATTAGTGCCAGACGCCAATACTGGTGTATGTTCTGGCGAACCTTTCGCGCCGCTCGGACTGCCGCCGCCGAAGGCGCGTCTATATGATCGGCAGGATGATGTGCGAGGGGCGCAGGGCATCGTGGTAGATCGTCTGCTGCGCCGTCCGCACGTCCGCCCGGCGGTCGGTGCCGAGGGGCCGTCCGGTGTTGGCGTTGCGGTCGAACTGCGGGAAGTTGCTGGAGGAGATGTCCACCCGCAGCCGGTGACCGGGCCGAAACAGGTAGCTCGTCGCAAGCAGGTCAATGTCAAAGCGGTACACACGCTCCGGTTGCAGCGGTGCCGGACCGTCCTCCCCGGCGCTGCGGTAACGGGCACGGACGATGCCCGCGCAGACGTTCAGCATCCGCCCGTCGGGCCGGACATCGAGCAGCTTCACCGTAAAGTCCGTGTCGGGAGCCGATGACGCGGCATAGAGCACCGCCTGCACCGGCCCGGTCACTTCCAGCGGCTCTGTGAGCGGCTCGCCGGTGAAGCTGAGTACGTCGTCGCGGGCCTCCCCGGTCACCGGCCGCTGATCGTAGCTGCCCCACGGCAGCCCCACCGTATTGCCACCGCGCGTAGGAACGGGCCGGTGCGGATCGTAGGTATACCGCTGGGGCCGGTCCCAGGTAGGAGACCGGCGGCTAAACATGCCGCGAGCGTTGGCACGAGGCGCCGCGCGGTCGCCGGGACCATGGAGGTAGTAGGGCGTATACGTGATGCCGCCGGGTGGCCACTTGCAGCACGTGCGCCAAGTGTTCGCGCCCATGGTGTAGTAGCGCACCGGCGGCTCCACATCGAAGTCCGGGTCCGGCTGTCGCAGCCAGTGGTCGAACCAGCGGCGCTGTACGTCGAGCGGGTCCAGGTCCGCATCCGGCCCCGCGCCGATCTCACCACTCAGCTCGGCGTGCAAGCTATGTCCCCACGGGCCGATGAGCAGGCGATGTGCCCGCGCTGCCCGTTCGTCGGGCGCGTTCGCCACGAGCGCCTGATAGCTCGCTATCGTGCCGGCGAGAAAGAGGTCGAACCAGCCCCCCACGAGGCAGGTCGGCACCTCGATATTCTCTACGCCGCCCGGCGCGGGCGCGGGCGGTGGGCCAAGAGCGGCAAAGTTGCGCTGCCAAGCAGCAAAATAGTCGGGCACAGGCTTGAGCAGCGGCCACTCCCGTAACGGCCACACGTCGGCCCACGCCGGCGCCGTGAGGACGCTATCGAGGATGGGATAGGCGCCCTCACGGGGCGCATCCCGCCACGCTTCCAGGTCGGGTAGTCGGGCCAACGCGGCCTGAAACTGCGCCAGCACACCTGCATCGGCATGTACCCGAGGGTCCTCGACCGCTACCCCAAGAAACCAGCTCTGTAGGTCAAGCTGCCGCAACACGCCGTGGTGCCGTCCCCACTGGGAGAACTGATACCAGTAGTGATCGCCGACCACGGCGAACAGGCCGGTCAAGCCGGGCGGGCGCTGCCGTGCCGCTGCGAACTGAGTCCAGGCCATATACGATGACCCATACATGCCGACCTTGCCGTTGCACCACGGCTGCCCCCTTACCCAGGCAATCGTGTCGTATCCGTCCGCGCCCTCGCTCTCTGGTTCGAAGTGTCCTGCGGAACGGTAGCGGCCGCGCACGTCTTGGTTGACGACCGCGTAGCCCCCCGCGGCGAGTTGCTGCGCCGCCTCGTGCCACGCCGATTCCGGACCGCTGCCATACGGCGTGCGGAGCAAGACGGCCGGCCAGGGACCGCCGGAATGGTCCGGCAAATAGACATCGGTTGCCAGCCGTGTCCCATCGCGCATCGGGACCATGACCGGCTCGACGAGTTGCACTGACATGCTAGGCCTCCTGGAATCCACCCGCTCCCACCATGTCATTCCCGCGAACGCGGGAATCCACGTCCCCCTCCGTAGCGGGGCGACCATAGGGGGCCGATATTGTTCCCTCCCCTGTCGCAACGGGGGAGGGCGAGGGTGGGGGCCTGCCCACGTCACCCGGCTTTGCCGGTGTTATACTGCCTGCGCCAGCTCACACCGGCCATCTTCAGTCGTGAAGGGTGAGGAGGAGCATACTATGCACGTTGTACTGTGGATTCTACAAGTACTACTGGCGGTGATTTTCGCCATCGCTGGCGTAACCCACTTTCTCCCGCCGGAAGGACTGCCCGAGGCCATGCGCGGGGTGGCCGAGCTGCCCGCCGGAGTGCCCTACTTCATCGGTGCAGTAGAGATTCTGGCCGTTTTGGGGCTGATCCTGCCGGGCTTGACCGGCATCCAGACCCGCCTGACACCGCTGGCCAGTGCCGGACTGATCCTGGTGATGGTCGGCGCCATAGTATGGCACGCCCAACGAGAAGAATTCCCGAATATCGTGCTGAACGTGATCCTGGCAGTCATCGCCGCTTTCGTCGCCTATGGTCGTTGGCGGTTACGGCCGTTGTAGGGTCGGTGTGCCACAATACCACCTGCTGGCCCTCGATATTGACGGCACGCTCCTGAATAGCGAGCGCGTCGTCACGCCGCGCACGCGAGCAGCCGTCCTCGCCGCCCGCGCCGCCGGAATGCTGATCGTCATTGCCACAGGACGCGGTCCCCGTTCAGCCAGCATGGTCGTTGACGGTTTGGGCCTCGGCGAGCCGCTCGTGCTGGTAGCGACGCAGGGCGCGACGGTCTGGGACAACGGCGAGCTTGTGCTCCACCAACCGCTGGCGGCAGCGGCGGCGCGGCGCGTGGTCGAGCTTAGTCTGGCGGCCGGCGTTGCGGCGCTCGTCGTGCCGCCCCTACACGGCGGCGAGACCATGTATCTCGCCGGTTCTACGTCGTCAACGGACCGGCTATGGGACTATGCCCAGCCCGCTGATCGCACGATCCGGCCGCTACTGACTGCGGCGACGGATCGTCTGCGCGGTTACGCCCAGCGGAATGGTGGGAACGTGCGTCCCTACGACCCGGCCGCGCTGCACGACGATCCCCTGGCGGTCTACATGATGGACGACTGGCGCCGGCTGACCGCCGTCAACGAGCGGCTCACTGGCGACCCGGCCGCACACGACCAATGGCGCGTGATCTTCTCCCGCACTGCGCTCGCCACGACGGCCGCTATCGAGGTCCTGCACCCCAGTGTCTCCAAAGGGCTGGCGCTGGACGTGCTCTGCCGCCGGTTCGGGATCGGGCGCGAGCACGTGCTGGCCTTCGGCGACAACGTGAACGACGTGGAGATGCTGGAGTTTGCCGGCCTGGGCGTCGCAATGGCCAACGGCAGCCCCGAGGCGCTCGCCGTTGCGGACCGGATCACGGCGAGCAACGACGAGGACGGGGTTGCGGTCATGCTGGAGGAACTAGGCCTGGCGCCGCGGCCCCCTCCCTAACCCTCCCCGTGCCCACGCACATGGGGACGCACATGGGGAAGGGACTATCCCGTCCCCCCGTCGGGACGGGGGGACCATAGGGGGGCCAGTCTACTCCAGCAGCGCCTGCACCCGGTCGAGGATATGGGCCGCGACTGCCTCCTTGGGCAGCTGCGGTAAGGCTTCGGGCGCGGCGCTCGGAGCGAGCAGCGTCACGCGGTTGGTGTCCGTGCCGAAGCCGCTGCCCGGCTCGGTGATGTCGTTCGCCACGATCAAGTCGGCCCCTTTGCGTTCCAGCTTCTCCGCGGCATTGTGTAGCAGGTTCTCACTTTCGGCGGCGAAGGCGATTCGCAGCACGCCCTTGGGTACCTCCAGGAAGAAGTCGTCGTTCTTGACCAAGTGCAGGACCATCCCGTCGCTGGCCGACTTCTTCTTGATCTTCTGGTCGGACACTTCGGCGGGACGAAAGTCGCTGATGGCCGCCGCCATCACCAGGGCGTCGGCGCCGGCACAGGCGTCTAGTACGGCCTCCCGCATCTCCGCGACGGTTGTAGCCCGCCTCGTCTCAACACCCGCGGGACTGTGCAGAGCCGTGGGTGCGGTGACCAGGGTTACTCTTGCGCCCCGGTCCCGGGCCACCTGAGCGATGGCGTATCCCATCTTCCCGGTGGAGCGGTTGGTTATCACCCGCACCGGGTCAATAGGTTCCTGCGTGCCGCCGGCACTGACGACGATGCGCCGGCCAGCCAGCGGACCGTCGCGGCCCAGGAGCGCGCGCATCCGGCCGAGAATCTCTTCCGGCGCCGCCAGACGCCCCGCTCCGATCTGCCCCGAGGCCAAGCGCCCGGCGACCGGTCCGACGAAATGCACGCCGCGCTCGCGTAGCGTCGCCACGTTCGCCTGCGTGGCCGGGTGTCCCCACATGTGGCTCTCCATCGCCGGCGCCGCGAGCACCGGTGCGGTCGTGGCCAAGGCCACGCAGCCGAGCAGATCGTCGGCCAAGCCGTGTGCAAGCCGCGCCAGGGTGGTCGCGGTGGCCGGCACGATAGCCAACAACTCGGCCTGCTCACCCAAACGAACGTGGGCGCTGCTCTCGTCCGGCAGCACGTCGAACAGGTCGGTGTAGACGCGCCGTTGGGTCAGGCTGTGGAAGGTAAGTGGCGTCACGAACCGGGCGGCAGCCGGCGTCAGCACCACGTCAACCTCAGCGCCCAGCTGCACCAGTTCGCTGGTCAGCGCCGCGGCCTTGAACGCCGCGATACTGCCGGTGACGCCGAGCACAACACGTCGGCCGTTGAGCGGTTTCATCTGATCGCCAGCCCTGCACCCACTTTAGCAGCTATCGCCGGCCATCAGCCGCCAGCGGCTAGCCACCAGCCGGCAGCCATCAGCGGGAGTAATCGTCATTGCGGCGAAAGCCGCAATCCAGGGCCATTCGTCGCCCCCGGTCGCCGCCCGGCCCCCCTTCCCCCTCTCCGTAGGGGCCGGGTGCCGGTTCCCTCCCCCGTCGGGACGGGGGAGGGTGAGGGAGGGGGCCAGCCCACTACCTAATCAAGTTCGCAACCTTCGTAAGGGAGGGGGCCAGCGGTCAGGTCTACCTCCCGGCCGCCGGTGCGTTGCGCTCCCAGATCAGCCGCAGCCCCTTGAGCGTCAGCTCGGCGTCTATCGCTTGCACCAGCGGGACTTCCGGGGTGATGAGCCGGGCCAGTCCGCCGGTGGCAACTACGGCAGTCTGCGGCCCCAACTCGGCGACCATCCGGCGCGTGATGCCCTCCACCAGCCCGACGTAGCCGTAAAACGCGCCGGCCTGCATCGCGGCGGCCGTGCTGCCGCCGATCACTGATTCGGGGTGGCTGATGGTGATGCGCCGCAGCTGGGCGGTGCGCGCGACCAGTGCGTCTACCCACACGTCGAGGCCCGGCGAGATGGCGCCCCCGACGTAGGCGCCGCTGCGATCTACCGCGTCGAAGGTGGTGGCCGTCCCGAAGTCCACCACAATCGCCGGCACGCCGAAGTAGGTCTGAGCAGCCAGCGCGTTGGCGATCCGGTCGGTGCCCACCTCATTCGGATTGTCTACGTCGAGGCGCACGCCCAGGTCGAGCTGCGGCCCGACCCAGACGACGGGAGCAGCGCCGGCGGTCGTGAGCAGCTGTTGGAAAATCTCGGTCAGCACCGGCACCACGCTGCCGATAATGACGCCGCTGAGGTCGGACCAGCCCAGCCGGTGCCGTGCGAAAATGGCATCGAGCGCGATAAGGTACTCGTCGGCGGTGCGCTGCGGATCGGTACTCAGCCTGGCCCGACCAGCCAGCGCTTCCCCCTCGAACAGACCGAGCTTGATATTGGTGTTTCCAACGTCAACCGCCAGCAGCATCTGCGCCCCTCAACGTGTCGTGCATTGGTCGCCTTTTGGCTACCGGCCCCCCTATGGTCCCCCCGCCCCGACAGGGGGACGCTGTGTTCCCTCCCCCGTCGCGACGGGGGAGGGTGAGGGTGGGGGCCTGCCCTCTATGGCCCCCCGCGGCGGGCCGATGATTGCCCCGACCGGGCACGGCGTACCGCCACCTGCGACTGCAATACGCGCACGGCCGCTCCTCGCACCTCGTCAACGGTGACGGCCTTGACGCACTGGCAACCGGGGCAGGCGCTCACGGCGCCCAGCGCGCGGCGCTCGCGCATCGGACAGGCGTCGGCGTGGAACAGCGCGACGCCGGCTGCGGCGCGCGGCCCATACACGGCCGGGTTGGTCGGGCCAAAGATCGCGATGACGGGTGTGCCCACCGCGGCGGCCAAGTGCGTGGCACCGGCGTCGTTCCCGATATAGAGGTCGCTGCGCTCGATCACGCCAGCGAGCTGGCCGAACGAGGTCTGCCCGACGAGATCCAGCGCCGGGTGCTGCATCGCCATGTGGAGCTGCCGCGCCACCGGCACATCCTCAGCGTGTCCGACGACCACGACTTGCGCGCCAATGCTCTCCACGAGCCGGTCGGCTAAGGCCGCGTAGCGCGTCGCCGGCCACCGCTTGGCTTCCAGCGTCATCCCCGGATTGCTGCCACCGCCAGGGTGAATCACCACGACCGGACCACGATCTCGAAGCTGCCATTCCTCGAACACTCGTGCCGCGAACGTCCGGTGAATGGGTGCCGGACAATAGGATGGCTGACCCGCTGCGCCGCCCGGCACGCCGGCTGCTTGCACCACGTCGAGGTAGAGGTCCGTTTCGTGGCGCACCTGGTTCCAGGGTACTCGCGTCGTGAGCGAAAAGCCTCTCCCGCCGCTATCTATCCCGACGCGCAGCGGGATGCTGGCCCGCCACGCGGCCAGCGATGCAAATACCGAGCGGTCCAGCACGATGGCCAGGTCGTAGGCGCCGGCACGGAGGGTCTCGCTCAAGCGGCGGTACGCGCTCCAGCGATGCCGGCGCCGGCCGGTGAAGCCCTCGCAGTCTACAAGCGCGTCAATGTCGGGATTATTCTCGACGGCCGGGCGTGCCCACGCGCTCACGGCGAGGGAAATGGAGGCGTGCGGGTAGGCCGCGCGGAGGGCGGCCAGCGCCGGGGTTGCCAAGAGCAGATCGCCGAGACAGCACGGCTTGATAACGACAATCGAGCGCACGGCAGCCGGGTCAACGGCGCGAGTACGAGCGCCGCGCCGGAAGAAGCGACCGACCGCGCTGGCGAGGGCTGCGCGCACAGGCATCCGTAGTGCGTCCACAACGACCGTTAAGGGAGTAGGCTACCGACACCGGCAAGAGTAGCGCGGTCGTCAGAGCCTCTACCGACACTATACGCTGCCTTGGTTAGCTTGGTCAATCGGCTGCGGTGGGGCACGGCTCGGACCTACCCGCAACCTCCCCCCTGATGAAAGTTACTCCCTTAATCGGGTAGTGAGGAGATGCCCCCCTATGGCCCCCCCGCTCCGCAGGGAGACGGGCCGTTCCCTCCCCCGTCGCGACGGGGGAGGGTGAGGGTCTGACAAGGGTAGTTTTTTGTAGGGGCGCAACATGTTGCGCCCACGTGCTCGTCATTGCGGCGCAAGCCGCCATCCAGGCTCCCAGCCCCCGTTCGCCACACAGCGCCCGCTTCCCTGGAGGGCAGCGGCGGACCGGCTCCGCCAGCGCTCCCCTTCCCTGGAGGGAAGGGGCCGGGGGTTAGGTCCAAATATCGGCCTCACCCCTAGGCCGCCGGCGCAGCCGCCAGCCGGAACTGCACGTGGACGCGCGCCTGAACCACGATCTCGCCGGCCTCTACTGGTACGGCGCCACCGAAGCCCCGCTCGGCAAAATCCACGCTGGCCGCCAGCGCTCGGGGGATGCCACCGGATTGCTCGGTGATCTCGACGATGCCGCTGACGACCATGCCGGCGGCCATAGCGATGGCGTCGGCCTTCCGGCGTGCATCGAGCGTCGCCGCGGCCAGCGCGTCGAGATAGGGCTGCGTCCTGTCTTGTAGCGCGAAGCTAACCCCGCCGAACTGATTGGCTCCCGCGTCCAGACCGGCGCTGATGATCGTGCCGACCTGGTCCAAAACCAGCACCCGCACGGACACTGAGTTCGTGGCCCGATAGCCGGTAATCGTCGGTGGTGCATTCGGATCGTCGCGCGAGGGCTGGGCAAACACGGGAGTCAGGTGGATACTCGTTGATTGGATATCCGCATCTTCGATCCCGGCGGCCTTGACCGCGGCGATGACGGCCGTCATCGTCTCGCTATTCGCGTCGCTCGCTTCCGCGGCAGTGGTGCCGGTCGTCTGCACTCCGAGGCTGACGGTGGCGATATCCGGCGCGTGGCGTTGATTGGAGCTGCCAACGACGTTGAGTAGCGTCGGCGTCTCTTGCGGCGTCGGTGAGGCTTGCGCCTGCGCTCCGGCGCTCGTCGGGTGCAGCGCGCCGCCTTGGCCGGCGGACAAGACCCCGGCAACGAGGGCTACGGCCAGCACAATACCCCCGATCAGCAGGGCGCGGGAGCTTAGGCCCAGCATGAACGGTAAACGGTGAGTCATCATCGGTCGCTCCTTAGCGGCGGTGCTCGCGGCGCTCCATCCGAGCGCTCTACTGACAGAGACGCGCTACTCGGATCGAAAGTTCCCGGCGCTGTCGTATATGCTATAGGAGGTGAGGCGCTGAGTGCGATGGCCGACCCGGCGAACCGGCAGGAAGTAGAAATCAAATATCGGCTGCCGCACCCAGCGGACCACGAGCGATTGCGTCAGCGCCTCGCCGCCTTAGGAGCACGGCCAGCACCGATACAGCACGAGGAGAACGTGCTGTTCGACAGCGCGCATGGCGATCTCAAGCAGCGGCAGGCTCTGCTGCGGGTACGCCGCGTCAACGGTGGCGCGGGCGGTACGCTCACGTATAAGGGCGCCCCGACCCAGACCAACGGCGTGAAAGCGCGCGAAGAGATCGAAGTGGTGGTTGAAGATGCCGCCACACTTCAGGCACTACTGGCGGCCCTCGGCTACAAGCCGACGAACGGCTACCGGAAGCGGCGTGAATCCTGGCACCTCGATAACGTGGAAGTGGCGCTGGATACAACGTCAATCGGCTACTTCTGCGAGATCGAAGGGCCACATGCCCGGATTCTGGCGCTGGGGCAGCAACTAGGGCTGTCCGACGATCAGGTCGAGTTGGCCGGCTATGCCGAGTTGTTCATCCAGGCGGCCGCCGCCGCCACGACTGGTCAACCGTCCCCCTGCACAGCAGGGGGGTCATAGGGGAGCCAGGCGGCGCAGCACGAGAGACCTACCCTTGCGAGTATGATGCGGGAAACCTCCTTGAGTGCGATGAGCGGCAATCATCTGGCTGCAAGCGGCGTTCCGGCTGCTTCCTCGTCTGCCGCCGCGACGTTGGGCAGCGCCGGCCGCGCGCTCCTGCTCAAGCACTGGCAGCGCGCGCTCCGTCACGAGGCCGGCGCCCGCACCGGCGCGGACATCGAGGACGTACACCGGATGCGCGTCGCCACCCGGCGGCTGCGGTCGGCCTTCCGCTTCTTCGGTGCCTACATGGCGCTACCCCGCCAGGACGAGATCGTTGCCGGGCTGCGGGTCCTCGCGCGGCGGCTGGGCGCGGTGCGGGACCTCGACGTATTGATCGAACGCCTGGAGCACGAGGCGGCGGCCGAGAGCGCCGACCGGCCGGCGATTGACGCGATCATCGCCGCGCTCGACCAGGACCGCGCAGTGGCCAGGGACGACCTCGTGGCCTATCTGGACGGCCCGGGGATGGCGACCCTGCGTGCCCTCGTCGCCGACGGGCTGACCCAGCCGGCGAGTGGGTCCCCGGCCAAGCGCGACCGCCCGGTACGCACGGCCGGCCCACGACTGCTCGCGCGCCGCGCCGCGCGGCTGTTGGCCGATGAAGCCGCCCTCTTGGCCCCAACCTCCGAGGAGTTGCACGACCTCCGCATTCGGTGCAAGCGACTGCGCTATGCGGCGGAGTTCTTGTTGCCCTACACGCAGGGCAAAGCACTGAAGCAGTTGATCCGTAGCATCACGACTCTGCAAGACGTTCTTGGCGAGTTGCATGACGGGGATGTTATGCTCGATATGCTGCGTCGTCTCGTTGCGAGCGCCTCGGAGCGGAGCGCAAACGGCGTAGTGCTCCCAGGGGTGGAGGCGGCGGCGGTGATCCGGCTGCTTGCCCGGCAGGTGGACCGCCGTGACCCGCTCCTGTTGCAGTTCCGCAGTTTGTGGCGGGAGTTCGCCGGCTCCCGGCGTCAATGGCGGCGGAAGCGTCTCGCCCGGTGGTTCAGTGCGCCGTCGGCCGGCCTAGCCGGCCGCTCGCCATCCGCGGCCACACCGGCGCCGGGGTATCGAGCAGCCACGACCGGAACAGGTGCGCGCTGAGTTTCAGGGAGCGATAGCGCAACATTGGAGGTGTCCTATGGTTCGCTTTCGCCGGCAGATGGATACCAGTACGACCAAGCCCTTCCCCGGCAAGCTGATTGTCGTCGAGGGTGTGGACGGCTCCGGCAAGTCCACGCAGGTCTACCTGCTGAAGCGGTGGCTGGAGTTGAATAACGTCCAGGTGTGGTTCACCGAGTGGAACTCCTCCAGGCTCGTCAAGCGCGCGACGAAGCGGGGGAAGAAGCGCCAGCTGTTGACGCCGACTACCTTCAGTCTCATCCACTGCACCGACTTTGCCCACCGCTATGAGCACGAGATGGTGCCGTTGCTGAAGCAAGGCTACGTCGTACTGGCGGATCGCTACATGTTCACTGCCTTTGCGCGTGACGCGGTGCGGGGCTGCGACCGCGCCTGGTTACGCAATCTCTACGGCTTTGCCCGCCTGCCGGACATCACCCTGTACTTCGACGTCGCGCAGGACGTGGCGGCCAGCCGGGTGCTCACCGGGCGGGCCAAGATCAAATACTATGAGGCCGGCATGGACCTGCGGCTGGCGGGGAGTACCCGTGAGAGCTTCCGCATCTTCCAGGGGCGGATCGCCCAGGAATACGAGCGAATGGTTGTGGAATACGGCTTCACGCGGATTGATGCCAGCCAACCGATAGAGCTACAGCAGGAGCAAGTGCGCCGCATCGTGGCCAGCCACTTCGATATCGCAGACTTCAAGTGGCCCCGGGATATGGCGCGTCCGGTCGGTCAATACCAACCGGTAGCGTTGTAGCACCGTGCCGACCAGGGTGCGGCACACGGCAAACAAGGGGCGCTCGGCCGCGTGCGGCGATCCGACGCGAGAGTTCCACGCGGGCCGTGGAAAGGATACGTATGAGGCGCTTCTATGGGAGTGGGCTACCGGGGGTTGACCCGGCGGACCTGACGGGGCCGTTTGTGGTCATCGAGGGTCAGGATGGGGCCGGCCGCTCCACCCACGTGCGCCTATTGCAGGATTGGCTGGAGGAGCAGGGCCACGCCGTCACTACCGTTGGGCTGCGCCGCTCGGCGCTGATTGCCCGCGAGCTGAGTAACGCCAAGCAGGGTCATATGCTCGGGCGCAAGACGATGAGCCTGTTCTATGCGACCGACCTCGCCGACCAGCTAGAGCACCAGATCATCCCCGCGCTGCGGGCCGGCAACGTCGTGGTCGCCGACCGCTACATCTATACGCTGATGGCGCGGGACATGGTACGGGGGCTGGACCCGGAATGGGGCGAGGGGATTTACGGCATGGCGCCCATCCCGGATGCAGTGTTCTACCTCCGCGTGACGCCGCGGCGGCTGGTGCAGCGGGCGCTCGCCAAGAGCGGCGTGCTGGACTATTGGGAATCGGGGATGGACTTGGGCCTCAGCCCCGATCTTTTCGATAGCTTTGTCAAGTACCAGAAGATGCTCCAGCAGGCCTATCGCGAGTTGCGGCAGAAGTACCCGTTCGAGATTGTCAACGGCAACCGTCTTGCCCGCGCCGTGATGCTCGATCTGCGGCAACGGATGCGTACCCTGCTGGAAAGCAAGTACCCGGACCGGGTCGTCAGCGGATCGCCGGGGGCAAGCGCCACGCCGCCACGCGCAGCGTCTACCGGAAACGGCGTCGCCGCCGGTGGGGCCGGCGGCTAGTGCCATGCTCTCGGGCCGGTGGCTTGCCCGGGCGCGTCGGTGCTTCCGCCGTCAGTCTGCCCGCACGACCGCCAGCCCCCCCTCCGAAAGGAGCGCAACCGTGAGCGAACCGCCGACCACCACCGATGCGCCGGGCACCGTCATCGGCATTGACTTGGGTGGCACCAAGGTCCTCACGGCCGTCGTCGCCCCCGATGGGCGCATTCTGAGCCGGGACAAAATGTCCTCGCGCGGCACGTCCGGCTACGAGGAGCTGCTGACTCGGATCGCCGACAGCGCACGGTCGGCCGCCGCCGCGGCCGGCGTGGCGTTGGATACGGTCGCCGCGGTCGGCATTGGGGTGCCGGGGACCGTAGACCAAGACGCCGGAGTCGTGCGGATCGCGCCGAACCTCGACTGGCGCGACGTACCGGTCGGCAGCACGTTGAGTGATCTCTTGGAGTTGCCGGTGATCGTGGACAACGATGTCAACGTGGCCGCGCTCGCCGAGCACCGTCTGGGTGTGGGTAAGGGACTTCCCTCGCTGCTCGGCGTCTTCATCGGCACCGGTATCGGCGGCGGTTTCGCGCTCGATGGCGGGCTGCAGCGGGGTGCCCACCAAGCGGCCGCCGAGATTGGACACATGGTCATCAAAGCCGGCGGGCCGCGCTGTCCGTGTGGCCGGCGCGGCTGTATGGAGGCATTGGGCAGCCGCACCTCCATCACACGGCAGATTGCGCGGCGGGTCGCCGCGGGCAAGTCGAGCAAGCTGGTCAAGCTATCCGGCGGCGACGTGCGGAACGCCAAAGGCGGCGCGCTCCGCAAAGCGTACACCGGCGGCGACAAGCTCACCCGCCAGGTCGTGGACAGGTCCGCCCGCTACGTCGGCATCGGCGTCGGCTCCCTCGTCAACGTCCTGGACCCCGCGATTGTCGCGCTCGGCGGTGGTGTTGCCGAAAACCTGGGCGCGCGCTACGTGAAGCGCGTGGCGAAGATCGCACGGCGCTACATCGTTGACGAGACGGCTCGCACCGTGCCCATTGTGACCGCTACGCTCGGCGACGATGCGGGCGTGTTGGGCGCGGCGCTCCTAGCCCAGCAGCTCAGTCGAGCTACGGCGGCTGGAGCAGCCGGCGCCGGGCCGGCGGTCGTCGAAACCGCCGCCTGAGCCGGGCCAAGGGGTAGACCTACCCCCTCCCTGACTAGGATAGGGCTGGGCCAAGCCGTAGGGGCGCAACATGTTGCGCCCGTCCCCCCGCCGCAGCGGGGGGACCATAGGGGGGCCGGTCAGAACCGCGTATGGTCAACGGAGCAGTAGACATGGAGCTTGTCGGCGTCGCCCGCGTTGCGGAGGGCACCCGCTGGCCCACGGAGCGGGTAGCGCCGCAGACGCTGCGGCTTGCCATCGTCGCGGCCGAAGAGTTGCTTCAGGAATCGGGCTGGGCGTGGGGACACGTGCAGCAGGTGACACGCCTCGCCGTGCAGCTATTCGATCAGACGGCAGCCTTGCACGAGCTACCGGATTCCGCGCGCCCGGTGCTGCAAGCGGGGGCGCTCGGACACGACATCGGCTACCAACGCTCTGCGAAGCGCCACCACAAGGAGTCGTTCCGCCTCCTCCGCAAGCGGCTCCACCCGCTGGTTGGTGACGAGTTGGCGACGATGATCGCCTGTGTGGCCCGCTACCACCGCAAGGCGCTGCCCAAATCCCGGCACGTCGGTTTCCGCGACCTCGCGGCGCCGGCCCGGCTGACGGTCGAGCGCCTCGCCGCCCTGCTGCGTATCGCCGATGGGCTGGATCGCGCCCACATGCAGCGCGTCCGGCAGATGCACAGCCGCATCACGCCGGTCCGGTGGCAGCTTATCGCCATCGGCGCCGGCGAAGCCGAGCTATGGGGCGCCGAGCGCAAGGCGGGCCTGGCCGAGCGCGCCTTCGGCCGTGCCGTCGAGATCGTGTCCGGCTGACGTAGGTAGGTCCGGCCCCCCTGTGGTCCCCCCGCTGCGGCGGGGGGACGGGAGGCTGAAGGCGATGGGTGGGGACGGTGTGTTCCCTCCCCCGTCGGGACGGGGGAGGGCTAGGGAGGGGGCCTGCACTAGCGCACGCGGCCCCGCGCCACGACCGGCCAGACGACTTCCACCTTGCCGTTACGGGCACCGACGAGGAAGTTGCTCATGTTGACGGTCGCGCAGACGTGATCGGGGATGACCGAGACGCGGTCGCCAAGCTGGGGTCGCTGGTCCGGTGGGCAATCCGACAGATCAACGAAGCCGTGCTCCTCCGACATGGCATACAGACGCGCCTCAGGAAACTCGACCACGTGCCCCAGCAGGTCCAGCCCCAAGGTCTCCGGCGTGATGGCTTTCGAGCCAGCATCGAGAATGGCGCGGTCGGGCGTCGGCCGGCTAACCACCATGCCGTGGATGGCGAGCGCCACATCGTCCATGGTCCACAAATTGCCACGCTCGACGGTATGGCGGTCGTGAAAGATATACGTGCCAGGGCGGTACTCGGTGACGCCGGGCACGTTCTGTGCCCAGTGCAGCTGGGGTGTCCCCCCCATGCTGATCTCTGGTGCCGGGTGCCCGGCACGCTTGAAGACCTGGAGCGCCTGGCCCATAAAGGCTACCGGCGTTGCTTCATCCAACGGCGCCGGGTAGCTCATCAATCCGCCGAACGAGAGATTGGGCAGGCGATCAATGTACAGGGCCAGGTCGAATGCTTGCTGCGGCGTCTGGACGCCGGCGCGACCCATCCCCGTCTCGCACTCCACGCCGACTTCCAGCGTGCGGCCGGCCTCGACGGCGACCTTGCTCATCCCCTCGGCGACCAGTCCGCTATCGCAGGTCAAGCTCAGTTTGACCGTATCGCCGAAACGGTCGAGGAAGGCCCGCAGGCGGTCCAGCTTTGCCGGGCCGAGCAGGTTGTACGGCAGGTAGATGTCGTCAAAGCCGGCCTCGGCAAAGATTTCGGCCTCGCCCAGCTTCTGCACGGTGATGCCCTGCGCGCCGGCAGCGACCTGTTGCCGGCCAATCGCCGGGACTTTGTGCGTTTTGATGTGCGGCCGATTGCGGACCCCGATCTGGTCACAATAGTCCTGGACAAACCGAATGCTCCGCTCCATGCGGTCCAGGTCAACGATCAGGGCCGGTGTTTCCACCTCGCTCACGGGCTGCCCCACCGTGGGGAGGGCCTCCGGCGCTTGCGCGATGTCCGCCCAATCCTGCCAATCCCGGCTCATGCGCTCCCCGTTCCGATCCACCGTAGCCGGGGCTGTACCGGCCGGTGCCACCATTGGATTTGCCATCGTCTCCTGCCTCCTCTATGTCTTACCAAGGATCAACCAGCGCAGTGTGAACCCCTGACTGCTGGTGCTGCCCGCCGCTGGTGTACGGTATCTTGGTAGGGTACAAAATTGTAGCCCCGAGCACTGCATAAGCGAGCGGCAGCGCCAACGACGCCGCTCGGTGCCGTGCTCCGTTCTCCGCCCATGAACACCGGCACTCGCCGCGAATTCGCGCTCATCAGCGCCCTGTTCGTGCTCTTCTTGCTCTTCGTTGTCCGGGTGTATGCCGGGCATTGGGCCGTCGCGCTCCAGATCATGCCGCCAAGCGAGGTCAGCAGCGCCCCACCGGCACCGGCCCCCAGACCCGTTACGCCCCCGGCGCCACAGCCGGCCAGCGCGCCAGCCACCGCACCCGCCCAAGCTCCGGCGCCCGCGGCACGCCCAACCCTCGCGCCGACCGATGAGCCACCACCGCGAAACGCCACCGACGAGCGCGGGGTCAAGTACGACGAGCACGGGATCGCGGTGGGGGGCCTCATCGCCGATCCGTCGGGAGTTCACAACGTCCCACCGGGCCGGCTGGTACGGATTGGGGGGCCGGAGGGCGAACTCTACGAGGTGCTGCTCGGTGGCAAGCTCAAGCCGGCCCCCGAATAGCCCGTCCGGCAGAGGCACGTTCCCTCCCCCGTCGGGACGGGGGAGGGCTAGGGAGGGGGCCTGCACGATCCCCTCCCCCGTCGCAACAGGAGAGGGCCAGGGAGGGGGCCAGGGGTAGGTCCGCCTCGTCCCCATACGCATCAAGCTAAGGGAAACGGGGAAGCATTCCTGGCATCATGTGGGTCGTGACCCCGCACACTTGGCGCCAGGAGCTTCCCCGATGACGACGATACCACACGTAGCACGGACGATGCGGACCCTCTTGACGGTGACGGCCGAGACCATTGCTTGGCAAACAGGCTGTGTGCAGCGCCGCTCCAAGCTCACCGGCGCGGGCTTGGTGCAGACCCTGGTCTTGGGCTGGCTGGCAGAGCCAGCGGCCACGCTGCAGCAGTTGGCCCAAATGGCCGCGCGGTTGGGGATCACCATTACGCCCCAGGCGCTGCAGCAGCGCTTCACGGCCACCACCGCGGCCTGCTTGGAGCAGGTCTTGGCGGCCACCGTGACCCAGGTGATCCAGGCCGCGCCGGTGGCGCTGCCACTCTTGCGACGCTTTCCGGCGGTACTGGTGCAGGACAGTACCATCGTCACCTTGCCGGCGGCCCTGGCTTCCCGCTGGCCCGCGAGCCGCGCGACGGCCCCCGCGCCGCGCGCGGGGCTCAAGCTGCAAGTGCGTTGGGACCTCTGCACGGGGCGCTTGCAGGGGCCCGTGCCGGAGCCCGCGCGCACCAATGACCGGCGGGCTACCCGCCGCCTGGGCCCCGTGCCCGCGGGCGCCTTGTACCTGGCCGACTTGGGGTATTTCTGTCTGGAAGAGTTGCACACCCTGGCCCAGCACGGCGGTTTCTTTCTCTCCCGCTTGCCGGTGCGGACGGCCGTCTTCCTGGCGACCGGGGAGCGGGTGGCACTCGGCCACTGGTTGCGCCAGCAGCACCAGGCATGGCTGGAGTGCCCCATCCGGATCGGCCACCGCCACCACCTGCCGGTCCGCCTGGTCGTCGCGCGGGTGCCCGCGGCGGTCGCGGCCACGCGGCGCCGCCGGTTGAAGCAAGACGCGCGCCGCCGGGGCCGCACCGTCAACCAGGCACGGTTGCAGTGGGCCGATTGGACGATCCTGATCACCAATGCGCCACCGACCCGGCTGAGTGTCCAGGAGGTGCTGGTGCTGGCCCGGGTCCGCTGGCAGATCGAGTTGCTGTTCAAGTTGTGGAAGCAGGATGGCTTGCTGGCCACCTGGCGCAGTACCCAGCCCTGGCGCATCCTCAGCGAGGTCTATGCCAAGCTGATCGCCGTCGTGGTGCAACATTGGCTGCTGCTAGTCAGTTGTTGGCAGTATCCGGATCGCAGCCTGGTCCAAGCGGCGCAGACCATCCGCCAAGAAGCGGTGCTGCTGGCGCGGGCCTTCACCGGGGTGCTCACGCTGCCCGCGGCGCTCCGGCAGATCGCGGCCGGTATCGCCGCCGGGTGTCGGCTGAACCGGCGCCACCACGCCCCGTCCACCTGCCAGTTGCTCGTGGCGCTGGAGGCGGGAGGGGCTTAAATTGATGCCTATGGGCCTGCACTATCCCCTCCCCCGTCGGGACGGGGGAGGGCCAGGGAGGGGGCCTGCACGATCCCCCCCACCGCGGCACTTGGCTTACTCGCCGTCCTCCGCCCGGCTGATGAGCTGCGCGAGCTGGGCAAAGTTGGTACGCATCGCTTCGACCGGCGAGCCGCTGGCCGGCAGGAAATGCGTCGCCATGGCCAGGATCGTCTCCGCGTGCTGGACGCGAAGCTGCCGCAGAATGGTCACGTAGTCCACGTCACCGGCTCCGAGCGGGCAGTACTCGAAGTTGAGTTGTTGGCCGTCAATGACGCGGAGGTCCTTCAGGTGCAGCCCGTGCAGATAGGGCCGGATGTTCTGATAGCCGGCGGTAGCCACATCCGCTTCCCCGGAGTTGAAGTTGTCCGCCGGTCCCCACAGCGCCTTGAGCCGCGGCGAGCCGAGCCGCTCGGCCAGACGACGGAAATTGCTCGTCGTGTTCGTGTAGTTCCACGGCATCATCGAGACTGCTACGTCCACGGCGTGCCGCTCGGCCTGTTCCAGCACGAGCGAGAAGGCCTTGACCAGCTTCTCCATGTCCACGTCGGAAATCACCCCACCGCGAGTGAGCCAGCGCATCGGCCAGGTGGGTTTGCCGGCCGTGTATTCGCCCGGCCAGGCAAAGGTAAAGGTGCAGACCGCCCCGACACCCAGGTGCGCTGCCAACTGTATCGAGCGCGTGACGGCGGCAAGGTCCCGACGGAAGGCCGGCTGTTCTTCCATCGTCGCCAGGTCGAGATCGGTGAGGTGGAACTGCTTGAAGGGGCTGCCGGCCCGCAGCAGGTGGAGCTTCAGGCCGTGCTTGGCGACCCGCGCCGCCATCCGCTCCGCCTCGCGGTCGCTCATCTCGGCAAGCGGCGGTTCGTCCTCGATCCGGTCGAACCACACGTACTCGGCCCCGATCTCCTTGGCGGTAGCCAGCGCCTGGTCGAAGGGCAGTTGGAGTTCGTGCAGGAACATGCTCAACTTGAAGCGAGAATCGCTCATTGGTCCGCCTTTCCCTCTGCGTCTGCGTCTCGACCTGCCACACAGGATGCCTTGCGCCCGCGTAGTCTCCGCCGGTCGGTTGTGGACAGGTGCGGCCGCACGCCTTCCAGGAACTGTGCGAAGGTAGCATCGGCCGTGGCCGTGGTGGTGTCAAGGACGAGCTTGCGCGGGATCAATGACCGCGCGTACTCGTCGTCGAAGCGGTCCAGTATGTGCGGGACATCCGCTTCCTGGATGATCTCTCGATCCCGCGCAGCCCGCCGCAGTCGCCCCCCGATCACCGCCGCGGTGGCGCGCACCAGCACGAGTACTATGTCCGGGGCACGCTCCAACAACTCGGTATCCCAGGCGCGTGCCCGCGCGCTGCGGTCGGAGAAGGTCCCCGGCCGGCCGTATCCGTAGTAGAGCGGCGCGTAGACGGCGTCGGCGTAGTAGTGATTGATATAGAGCGTGTCGTCGCCGCGGAACAGGTCCGGGTGGAGATGGCGCCAGATGTTGTGCCGTTGCAGTTGCTCCAGCACCGAGGGGCGCAGCGCCATAATCTGCGCTTCGTCCTCGGCCGTGTTCAGATCGGCGATCTCCTTCCCAATAATCGTCCGGTCGCCGGCAGCCCGCACGATCAGGTGACCGTCGAGCCGCGGTACGACAAAGTGGTTATGCCACTGGATCGGACGTGGGCCGACTGGAACGGCCCCTTCCGCCGGGGCGGCCGCCGGAGCGGCCGCCGCTGCAAGCAACCGGTGGGAGATTGCTCTGGCGAGGGTGGTCTTGCCGGCGTATTCACAGCCCACGATGAGCAGGCGCATCTGTTACTCCGGGGGCCTTCCCGGTACTCCTATTCACAGCCGCACCGTCCGGCCGTTCTGTCCGTGCTGGTATACACTGCCCGTTGAAGATACAATAGCGCCGCCAATAAACCTACTGGGAGTGCCGCCTGAATGAAGAAGAACATCCTGGTCACGGGAGCCGCGGGGCAGATCGGCTCCGAGTTGATCCCGGCGTTGCGGGAGCGGTACGGCGACGAGCACGTCATCGCCGCCGGGCACCGGACGCCGCTGCCGGACGAGGTACGCGCCGGTGGTCCGCATATCACCCTCGATGTCACCAATCAGGCCGACGTAGCGGCAGCAATACGCGATCACGACATCGAGGTCATCTACCACCTGGCTTCCATCCTGTCGGCGCTCGCGGAAGCCAACCGGCAGAACGCGCACGCGGTCAACGTCAACGGCCTGTACAACGTGTTGGAGGCGGCGGTAGCGGGCGGCGTCCGGCAGGTCAACGTCCCCAGCTCGATTGCCGCATTCGGTCCGGACACGCCATCCGTCAATACGCCCAACGAGACGCTCCAGCGGCCCAACACGCTCTACGGCATCTCCAAAGTGCTGGGCGAGCTATGGGGCAACTACTACGCCACCAAGCTGGGGCTGGACGTCCGCGGCCTGCGGCTGCCGGGCATCATCAGCTGGAAGACGGAGCCGACAGCCGGCACCACCGATTACGCCGTCGCCATCTTCTACGGCGCGCTCCGCGAGGGCCGCTACACCTGCTACCTCGGCCCGGATACCAGCCTGCCGATGATGTACATGCCGGACTGCATCAACGCGATCATCGGTCTCGCCGAGGCGGACATGGCCAAGCTGAAGCACCATGCCGACTTCAACGTGGCCGGCGTCAGCTTTACGCCGGCCGAGCTAACCGCCGCCATCCGGCGCCGGATGCCCGACTTCGAGATTGACTACGAGATTGATCCACTGCGCCAGGGTATCGCCGACTCCTGGCCCGACTCGCTGGACGACTCCGTCGCGCGGGCCGAGTGGGGCTGGCGTCCGACCTACGACCTCGACGCCATGGTGGACGACATGCTCGCCAACCTATCCGCGAAGCTCGGAACCTAATCCCTGGCCCCCACCCTTGCCCTCCCCCCGCTCTGCGGGGGGCCTGATGGCGCCAGGTAGTGGGCCGGCCCGTGGCAGCCGTCCCCCCGTCGGGACGGGAGACCCGCCTTGATCCGGTCACGCAACCGCTTGCGGCGGCCGTCCCCCCGTCGGGACGGGGGACCATAGGGGGGCCGGTCCCACCCCTCAGCCCCCGGCGGCCATGTACCGCGGCGCACGCGGGGCGCGGTCACGGCACAGGCGCAGCCGTCCCCCGTCCCGACAGGAGACCCGCCTTGATCCGGTCGCGCAGCCGCTTGCGGCGGCCGTCCCCCCGTCGGGACGGGGGGACCATAGGGGGGCCGGTCCCACCCCTCAGCCCCCGGCGGCCATGTACCGCGGCGCACGCGGGGCGCGGTCGCGCCGCAGGCGCAGCCGGCAATCGTCCAGAGGCAGTGAGACCCGTGCCCCGCCGCGCCGGTGCGATTCGATAAAGCCGAAGATGATCTCCGTGTTCGCCCGCGCGACCCGCACGCCGCCGCGTGTCGGCCCGCCGGTGTCCAGCGCCTGCACCAGGTCCCCGACCAGCCGCCGGGTGTTGCTGCCCGGCGTGTACGCGAGCGCCGGGGCCTCTTCAAGTACGGCGCCGAAGGTGTGGAGGCGCTGCTCTAGGAATGATGCGCCAGCGGGCGGAGGTCCCCGGCGCTCCCGGCGCCGCACCAGAAAGTCAACGTCTTGGTTGCTCGCGGTGATGATGCCGTCCTCGCAGACGGCCTCGTAGTCCTGGCCGCGCGGACCGCGCATGACGTGGACGGTGACCCCATTGGCAAACCCGAACATGCCCTCGGCGTTGGGGTCCTCGCGCACCTCGTCGCCGACGATGATCTCATCGCCGCGGTCCACCCACCCCTGCGCCCAGATCACCGGCTCGTCGCCGTTGAGAAACTGCATCAGATCGAAGTTGTGGCTGGACGAGTTGAACAGGGCGCTATTGTTGTAAATCAGCAGCAGTTCCAGGTTGCCCAAGTCACCGGAGGCGATCAGGTCCCGCATCTTGGCGTAGCCGGGATGCCAGCGCCGGTTGGTGCCCATGTTGAAGACGACGCCGTGGCGCTCCACCGCCGCCACTATCGCGTCGGCCTCTTGCAGCGAGGCGCACAGCGCCTTCTCGCAGTAGAGCGCCTTCACGCCGTGCTCGGCGGCGTAAATGGCGATCTCGGCCCGCTGCTCCGGCTGAGTGGCGACGCTGACGATGTCCGGCTGCTCTTTGGCGAGCATTTCGCGGTAGTCGGTGTAGAGATGGGACTCCGCCACACCGTAGCGTTGCCCGAACTGCGCTAGGACGTCGGGCCGCATGTCCACACCGGCCACCAGGTCGGTGCGGTCATGGGCTTCGTAGCCCGCGGCGTGGGAGTGGGGGGCAAAGCGGCCGGGCAAGCCGACGAACTCGTTGTCAATGAACGCGCCCATCCGGCTACAGCCCACGACGGCAGCGCGATATATCCTGCTCACTAGCCCTATCTCCTCTTCACCGGGCAGCACATGGCTTGGTCCTACTCCCCTCTCACTGGGGTAGGTATTGGTCGTTTCGTGCCATCCATGTGCCCTGCATCCAGGGTAGGGGCACGGCATGCCGTGCCCCTACAAGCCCGTTCTAGCGTGTTCCACTCGTTTCCCTACCCCGGTCAGCCCGTCCCTGCCCTCATGAGAGTTGCCAACTTAATCAGGTAGTGGGGCACTGCCCCCTTCTCCAACTCTGCCCCCGTTACGACAAGGGAGGGGAGGCCGGTTCCCTCCCCTGGAGCTTACTCCGGGGGAGGGCTGGGGTGGGGGCCAAAACACTACCTAGTTAAGTTCGCAACCTTCATCAGGGCAGGGGGCATCGCAGCAACCGGCTACCGCTGCCTGCAAGGGAAAGCGATCCGCCCGGCGACTGTCGGCCCCTTCCTTTTAGGGATGGGTTGGGGGTAGGTCCGCCTCTCTCCACGAAAAACCTACCCCTGTCAACCTATGGTCCCCCCGCTTTGCAGGGGGACGGCCTGTTCCCTCCCCAGTCGCAACGGGGGAGGGTGAGGGTGGGGGCCACGAGCCACTGACCACTGCCGCAGCTACACCGGTGGGTGCTTGTCCAGGAGCAGCTGGGCCACGCGATGCTGTTCCGCCAGCCAGTCCTTGACCCCGATCTCCTTCCGCATCACCGGACCGCAGTCCCGCACCTCCGGGTACGTCTGCGCCATGGAGGGAATCGGTGGCCAGCGCCAGCTGTAGGGCGAGAGATCAATAAAGCCCTTGAGTTCCGGATCGGTCTTGAGGTAATCAACGAGCACCGGGTCCGTGAGCACCGACTTGCTGACCGGTGTACCCGTGGACTTGATGACCATCTCGGTCTGCTGGGGCGTCGCGGTAATCCACTTGGCGACCAACGCCGCTGCCTGCTGTCGTTCGGGCGGAACACCCTTCGTCACGATGAGGTTATGCCCACCGCTGTTGGCGAAAAGCTCCGTCTTGATCGGCGTATTGACTACGCCGAAGGCCGGCGCTTCGTTCTTCCGGAGCGTGGGGATGCGATACGGCCCCTGCTGCTCGAAGGCTACGTCGTTCAGGGCGGCCTTGTAGAAGTTGGCCTTCCCGTCGGGGGGACTGAGGCCACTCTCGACCAGGTGCAGCAAGAACTCCAGCACCTCCACGTTCTCCGGGCTATCGAGGAGCATCTTGCTCCCGTCGTCGCTGATGACGCGCCCACCGTTGGTACCCACGAACCGATACCAACGGGTCCAGTACCAAGAAACGCCCCAGACCTCGTCGGGGACCGCGACCTTGGTGGCCATGTCAATGAGATCGTCCCAGGTCCAGCCCAGCTTGGGATGGGTGATTCCCTTCTGATCCAGCCGCCCTTTGTTGAAGATGAAGGCGTCGTTGTTGGCATAGGCCGGAATGCTGACGAGTTTCCCGGCCCACATGGAGCTACCGAGCATCTTCTCGTAGAAGTCCGCGCGCTGCGCCGCCCAGTCCGGCTCGACCTTCAAGATCGGCTCCAGGTCAATGGTGACGCCGTCCACGAACAGGCCACCCACCTGGATATGGCTGTAGTGCCCCATATCGGGCGGCGTGCCACCGGCCGCCAGCAATCTGATCTGCTGGTGGCTGACGTTCTTGCTCTGATCGTCGAAGTTGACGGTGATTCCCAGGTCCGTCTCCTTGTTGAACCTGTCCAGCAATGCGTAGCGAGCGATGCTTTCGGGATGGGTGAAGTTGAGGTTGGACACGTAGCTGACGACCACGGCGTCCTTCCCGGCCGCGCCCGCAGCGCCCTGCACGCCCTGCGCCCCGGTGGCACCCTTCGCACCCGCCGGCCCGGCCGGCCCGGCCGGCCCGGCCTGGGGCTGACCCACATAGCGCACCGTTGGCTCCCCGCAGGCTGCTGCCAACAGACCACCGAGCACGGCAGCAGAACCGCCCAAGTACCGTCGGCGTATCATGCGCTCCATCCGGCTCCCTCCTTGCGACCACACTCCCTCTGATCGAGAGGGAGGCTCCGACTCACCGCCTACATACCCAGCCCGGCATGTGGTGAGTGCCCGGCCACTATAATGCTTCTCTCCTCCAATGTCCAGGCCAGGCCCCTCACCCGGCCCCCCTATGGTCCCCCCGTCGGGACGGGGGGACCATAGGGGGGCCGAAGTGACGGATGCGTGCCGATGGCGCAGTCGCGTTCGGGTATAATCTCGTTTCCCTGTCGCCCGAGATTGCCATGCGTCTGTACTGGGAAGTGGCCAAGCGCTCCTTTCAGCGCCAGCTGGCGTATCGTGCCGCCACGCTCGCCGGTCTCGTGACCAACGCCTTCTTCGGCTACCTGCGCGGGGCCGTGTTTATGGCCCTGTTCGCCGCGCGGCCGGAGGTCGCCGGTTGGGATGTCCGCGATGCCTTGACCTATACCTGGCTGACCCAGGCGATGATTATGATCGTGCAGGTCTGGGGCTGGTGGGAGGTCGCCAACAATATCAAGACCGGCGACGTGGCCTCCGACCTCGCCAAGCCCTTCGACTATTACGCCTTCTGGCTGGCCCGCGACCTCGGCCGCGCCGTCTACCATCTGCTGGCGCGGGGACTGCCCACGCTCCTGATCGGCTTCCTGTTCTACGACCTGCTGCTCCCGCCAACGCCGCTTATCTGGCCTCTGCTCGCCGTCACGCTAACCCTCGCGGTGGTGATGAGCTTTGCGTTCCGGTTCATCATCAACGCCACGGCCTTCTGGGTGCTCGATGTCCGCGGCGTCGCTGCCGTGCTCGGCGTCGGGATGCTCTTCCTCTCCGGGTTCATGGTCCCGGTGGCCTTCTTCCCCGGCTGGCTCCAGGCGGTCGTGGGCTGGCTGCCCTTCACCGCCATCGTCATGCTGCCCATCGAGGTCTATCTCGGCAAGGTGACCGGGCTGGCCTTGCTGGTGGAGCTAGGCCGCCTGGTGGTATGGGCCGCCATCCTGATCGCCGCCGGTCGTCTGGTACTAGCAGTGGGCGAGCGCCGCCTGGTGGTGCAGGGAGGGTAGCGTGCCTCAGCGACGGTTGCTCCCGCGGCACAGCGCCCCGGCCCGGCTGATGGTCTGGTCCGGCTGGCTCGATGAGGCCCGCTTCCTCGGCAGCCTCTACTTCCGGCTGATCGGTATTCACGTGCGTTCAAACATGCAGTACAAGGCCTCCTTTCTCATGCAGACCGCCGGGAGCTTCGGGTTCTTGCTCCTGGAGTTCGCCGTCATCGTGGTGCTGTTTCAGCGCTTCCCTCATCTAGCCGGCTGGTCACTCACCGAGGTTGCCCTGCTCTACGGTATCGCCTCGGCGGCGTTTGGCCTCTCGGAGCTGCTCTGTGGGGCGCTGAATACCGGCCTCTTTGCCGAGGTGATCGTCCGCGGCGACTTCGACCGTATCCTCATACGCCCCGTGAGCGCCCTGTTGCAGGTCATCGCCGGAGAGTTCTCCCTCCGGCGGCTGGGACGGATCGCGCAGGGCGTGGCTGTGCTGGTCGTCGCCAGCGGAATGCTGCCCGAGGTCTGGAGTATCGGAAAAGTCGTATTCCTGGCATTGACCCTACTGTCGGGTACGGCCATCTTCATCGCCATCTGGCTGCTCGGCGCGGCCTACTGCTTCTGGACGGTCCGCGCCACCGAGGCGGTCAACGTGTTCACCTATGGCGGCACGACTCTCGCCAGTTACCCGCTGGACATATTTGACCGTTGGGCGCGGCAATTCGCCCTGTTCATCCTGCCGTTGGCCTGGGTCAGCTACGTCCCGGCGCTCTACCTGCTCGACCGCGCCGACCGCAGTGGCCTGCCGACGTGGCTGCCGGCCCTGACGCCGGTCGCAGCAGTGATCGCCCTGGCGGTGGCCGGCCTGGTCTGGAGCATCGGGGTGCGCCACTACCAGAGCACCGGGAGCTAGATGCCCCCGTTCGTCATTCCCGCGTTCGCGGGAATCCCCGTCCCCCTGCGAAGCGGGGGAGGCATAGGCTGACTGGGGTAGGTACGGGTTAAGCTGTAGGGGCGCAACATGTTGCGCCCGTCCCCCCGTCGGGACGGGGGGACCATAGGGGGGCCAGCGCCCCGGCCGGGCCGGATTGCAGCTTTCGCCGCAATAACGGGGAACGGAAATATGAACGGAGCCTATTGCCCATGACCGCACTGATCGAAGTCGAGGACCTACGCAAAACCTTCCGCGTGGCCCACCATCACCGCGGTGCGCTGGGGGCGCTGCGTAACCTGGTCGAGCGGCGCGGCCGCGTCGTCCCCGCGGTGGACGGCATCACCTTCCGCATCGAGCGGGGCGAGATGGTGGGCTGCATCGGGCCGAACGGGGCCGGCAAATCCACCACGATCAAGATGCTGACCGGCATCCTCGTGCCGAGTAGCGGCCGGGTCGAGGTGGCCGGGCTGGTCCCCCACCGGCGCCGGAAGGTGCTCGCCCGGCGCATCGGCGTGGTGTTCGGGCAGCGCACACAGTTGTGGTGGGACCTGCCGCTCATCGAGTCGCTGGAGCTGCTGCGCTTCATCTACCGGGTGCCGGCCGACCGGCACCGCGCCAACCTGGACTTCTGCACGGAGCTGCTGGAGCTGGCGCCGTTCCTGGACACGCCGGTACGCCAGCTTTCGCTCGGCCAGCGGATGCGCGGCGATCTCACGGCGGCCTTGCTGCACGATCCCGAGATTCTCTACCTCGATGAGCCGACCATCGGCCTCGACGTGGTAGCCAAGCACCGCATCCGCGACTTTCTGCAGCGGCTCAACCGCGAGCGCGCTGTCACGGTGCTGCTCACGACCCACGATATGGCCGACATCAGCCAACTTTGCGAGCGCCTGCTGATTATTGACCGCGGACGCCTACTCTACGACGGCGCATTGGAGACGATCCGGGAGCGGTACGGCCAGGAACGGATGCTCGTCGTAGATTTCGTGGATGCTGGTGGCCCCGTCCAAGTGCCACACGCGACGGTCGAGCGCGTGGACGGCCCGCGGCAATGGCTACGGTTCCGCCGCGAGGAGACCACCGCTGCGGACTTGATCGCCGCGCTCGCCAGGCGCTACGAGCTACGGGACCTGACGATTGAGGAGCCGGAGATCGAGGCCATCATCCGTGACCTATACAGCGCCGGCCAAGCCATCCCCCCGGCCGCCGCTCCACCGTCTCCCCCCGGATCGGCCGCCGAGGGTGTGTGGTCAAAATAGCGTAGACCAAAGCGCCAGGGCGCCCCGGTGAGCTGGCCGGCGGCTCAGGTGTAGGACACCGTGAGCTGGGGGGTGGTGGGGAGCGCCTGGCAGGTGAGGATGACGCCGCGGTCAACCTCCGCGTCGGTCAGCGCCATCCGCGCGCGGAGGTGAACGCGGCCGTCCCGCAACTGCGCCCGGCACGCGCCGCAGACGCCCGACTCGCACGAATAGGGGGGCGTTGCCCCAGTGTCGCGCACGGCGTTCAGGAGCGTCTGCCCCGCGGCGACAGCCACCGGCAGCGTCTTGCCGTTGATCCGCACCGTTGCGTCGGCGGCCACACCCGTCACCGAGTCATCCGGTGGTGTCACCGTGCCGTAGCTCTCCTGGTGGATGCGCGTGTCCGGCACGTCCAGCCCCCGCAGCGCCGTCCGCACGGCGGCGTTCATACCGCCCGGGCCGCAGACGTAATACTGCGTATCTTGGGCATACGGGGGATGCTCGGTGATGAGGGCGGCGACGGCCGCCGCGTCTATTCTGCCGCGCCGCCAGTACGGAAAGGACGACAGCCAGGATGGTGACGACAGGATGTGCCGGACGGTCAACCGCCCGTCGGATTCAGCCGCTAGCCGGGCCAGCGCCTCGCGAAAGATGATGGCCCGGTGGTTGGTGTTGCCGTAGACGAGGCGTGCAACGGAGTGCGGTTCGGCGGCGAGGATGGTGCGGATCATCGCGTACAGGGGGGTGATGCCGCTGCCCGCGCCGAAAAAGTAGTACGTGCGCCGTCCCTGCGGCTCCGGGGCCAGGTAGAAGCCGCCAAACGGGGGCATCACGTCAATGATGTCACCGGCGGCGAGATGCTCATTGATGTAGTTGGAAACGAGGCCGTCAGCGACGCGCTTGACGGTGATACGCAGCGGATCGCCGGTGGCCGGCGACTCGGAGATGGAGTACGAGCGGCGCGCCTCAACGCCGTCAATCCGAAAGCGCACGGTGATGTGCTGGCCGGCGCGCCAGCGGAACGGCTCGCGGAGCGCCGGCGGCACCGCAAAGCATACGCTGGTGGCCGCTTTGGTCTCGGCTGTGGTCTCCAGCACCCGCAGCCGGTGAAACTCGCCGCTCACTGGTCGCCCTCTACCCACGCGCGCACCAACTCCTGGTGCCCCCGCACGCCCGCCTCGCCGGTCGATGAGGGGCCATGCTCGAAATAGGGACTTTTCAACGACCGCTGCTGTTGCTCACAGGCATAGATGTCCTCCGCCATAAAGTCCCCGGATGCCATCGGATCGTCGGAATCGTCGCCGGCATACTTGCCACTGATCCGTTTGGCCCAGAAACCATAGGAGCGGGCGGCCTGGCGGGTGAAGGCCCACGCTGAAACGTTGGCGACCTTGCTGCGGGTGACGACGCGCGTGCGGTCGGGCGCCAGGGGCGTGACGTGGAACACCGTCCACGAGCTTTCGGCTTCCGCCAGTCCGATGCCTGGAAACAGCATCGGCACCCACGCCCCCAGCCGCTCGGGGGGAATGACCAGCGGATACGGCGCGTTTTTCTCCACATTCTCGGCGTATTCCGGCGCGAGTGGCTCCCAGAAAGCGAAGTGCGGCCCCACAAAGCCGGACTTGATGCGCGAATGGTCGTACATCGCCAGCGTCCCGGAGTGCAGATGCGCCAGGTGGTAGCCGTCAATGTAGTTCTCGACCACGATTTTCCAGTTGGCCGCGATGGTATGGTCGGTACGTCCCTCCTCATACTCCACCAACTGGTCCACATCATGGGGTCCGAGGGAGGGTTCCACCTCGCCAAACCATTCCATAATGGAGCCGGCGTTCTCGTCTGGGTGGACCCACAGCATCCCGCGCCAACGGTCAACGGACGCCTTTTTCAGTCCGATACCGGTCAGATCCAGACCGGGGAAGTGACGCTCTTGGCTGGGAACGGAGATCAGACAACCCTCCAGGTCGTAGGTCCAGTCGTGGTACGGGCATACGATAGCCCGCTGGGTCTTGCCGACGGCGCGCAACAACTGTGTCCCGCGATGCCGGCAGATGTTGTGGAAGGCGCGCAGCCGCCGGTCTCGCCCCATCACGATAAAGATATTATTCAACCCGGCCTGCACCGATAGGTACTGCCCCGGCTCGCTGATGTCCTCGGCAAAGCCAGCGTAGGCCCAGGTGCGGGAAAAGATACGCTCCTGCTCGCGGTCAAACCAGTCCTGCGCGGTATAGGCCTCCACCGGCAGGATGGGCATTGTTCTGCGGTTCTCCATGGGCGTCTCCTAGCCAAACCAACCGAGCCAAACGGCGAGCGCGGGAAAGAACTCGATGGTGAGTGTCAGTATGGCCAGCACTAGCCACATAATGCTGATGCTCCAGAACAGGATGGGATGCTCGTCGCGCAGCACGGTCTGCACGATGAACACCTGCCGCATCACGATCCCGGCAATCGACCAGTACAGGAACAGTATTGCCCAGACCCAGTACCAGTTCAGAGCAGTGGCGACCAGCAGTATCACCAGCGCTACCACCGTAGGCCACTTGGTCCGGTCCGCCAGGGCCAGGAGATAGTACATTGTCACGATCCCTACTCACCGCTGTTAGGTGGGGTTTCAAGTCCGCCACCATGATTATGCCGGTTTGTCTCGGATACGCCGCCACCTAGGCTCCCCGTAATTCCCGCGCAGCGGCGTCATGTCGCCAATCTGCAACGTGCCCCGATAGGCTGGCGCAGTCACCTGTGAGCCGTCGGCGAGTTTCCAGCGCAGATACGTCGGTGGTAGCTCTACATCGGTCACCAGGTCCGCCGGCACGACGATGGCTCCGTCAGACCCGGTATCAACGAGGGCTTCAAGCCGGACTACATAGCAACCTAGTTCAAATATGAGGGGCCACCCCCACCTCCCTCATCCTGTCTATCCTGTCCATCCATGTAAATACCTACCCCTGTGAGCCTATGGCCCCCCCGCTGTGGCAGGGGGACGTGGATTCCGGCTTGCGCCGCAATGACGGGGCCGCTGACCACTGGCTACCGGCTACCGGCTACTGCACGTCGTTGATCTTGGCGGCGATAGCTGCCGTAATCTCCTCAGCGGTGCTCGTGCCGGACCACAGCTTGCGGAACTCTGCCCGCGCTACCGCCCGGACCTCGTCAATCCGCGAGATCAGATACGGCGTGCGGGGGCGGACAATCGCGCCGGGCACGGCGGGCCGCCGGTCGTGGGGTGGCTCCGGGGGTTGAAGGTAGCCTTCCTCGGCGAGCAAGGACGGTGCTTGCGGATGCCACAGCCGGTTTTCCCACTCCGCTTGCTGCACGTCGGGAGCAACCAAGAACTGCACTAGCTCCCAGGCTTCTTCCGGCTGCCGACTGCCCTTGAGGATGGTAGCCACGTCCGGCCGATAGTGGCCCTGCACGCCGAGATTACCCCGCGGCTGCGGAGCCATGCTCCAGTCGAATGACACCTCCTGCTGCGCCAGCGTTAGCTCGGCCTCGGCCGGCGCATACCACATCGCCACGTCACCACTGGCAAAGGCGCCGAACCCGTTGCCCGAAAAGATGTTGGGTGCCGGCGCGACACCGTGCTGTAGGTGCAAGTCGGCCAGCCACTGCAGGGCGCCGACGGCCAGCGGCTCGTGGATTACCGGCGTGCCGTTGCGGTTCAGCAGCTCGTCCCCGCCATTGCCCCACAGCCAGGCGTGATACGCCTCGTCAATGCCGTGCAAGGTGGTGCCCCAGCGTGCCGGAGTGTCACCGTTCGCCGCCGTCGTCAGCTGTTGCGCCGCGGCGAGGAAGGCCTGCCAGGTCCAATTCGGGGGCGGAAACGGCACGGAGGCGGCGCTGAAGTGGCTGCGATTGTAGAACACCACGTAAAGGCCGTTGTTGCCCCGCGGCAAAGCGACCCACTCGCGCTGGTAGGTGCAGACATCGAACGGCGCCGTAAGATCATCGGGACGAAACTCGTCGCGCCGCATATAGTCGCCGAGGGACAGGACGGCGTCTTCCGCATAGAACGTTGGCGCCGACCAAGACGGCAGATGCACCAGGTCCGGCAGGCTGCCACTCGCAAACAAGCTGAAGAGGCTCGCCACGTGCTCGGTAGCGGTGGGCGCGGCGATGACGTTGACCGTGATGGCCGGATAGTTCCGTTGGAAGCTGAGGAGCGTCCAGTTCTCCTTCTGGATTCGTTCCGCTGAACCCCATGTGGCATAGATCAGCTCCACCGGGTTTTCGGTGGTCAGTGGAACGTCCGTGAGGTCCTCACCTAGGTCGCAAGCGGCAATCAGCCAAGAGGTGGCCAGGGCCGCCGCGGCCCGTTGCAGCACCGCCCGACGGCTCCGGGGAGCCGCCACCGTGGCTGCCCGTATGCACGTCGTCCCGTTGCTGGAGTTGGCCATCACTGCACCGCTACCCGCCGCTTGCTCATCTGCCTGCGCGCCTGCTGTGCTGGGGTCCACCTACCAGCCAGTATAGAGGAAGCCGGCTCCCCTATGGTCCCCTGACAAGGGTAGGTTTTTTGTGTAGGGGCGCAACATGTTGCGCCCACGTGCTCGTCATTGCGGCGCAAGCCGCCATCCAGGCTCCCAGCCACCGTTCGCCACACCGCTCCTGCTTCCCTGGAGGGCAGCGGTGGACCGGCCCCGCCAGCGCTCCCCTGCCCTGCCAGGGAAGGGGCCGGGGGTTAGGTCCAACCCATCTCCGTCGAAAAACCTACCCTTGTGAGCCTATGCCCCTCCCCCGCTCCGCAGGGGACGAGGTGCGAGGCGACCGCCTGGCAGGGGGACGGCGTATTCCCTCCCCCGTCCCGACGTTGTAAGAAACACGACGTCCCCCCGTCGGGACGGGGGGACCATAGGGGGGCCGGAATGACGAATGGCTGCTAGGATTCTGCCCAGTCCAGGCGTTGACGGGGAGATTGATGGCAGAGGCAGAGACGAGCAGTGACCATGCCTACCAAGTGGAGGAGGCCGAGCGGCCGGTCTTACGTCCGGTGGAGCCGCGCTGGATCACCTACCAAGGCGAGCAGCGCCTCTGGCTGCGCGATCCCCTCGCCCTGAGCGAGCGCATGGTCCTGCTGCCCGCCATCGTTGCGCCGATGGTCGCGCTGCTCGACGGTGAGCGGACACCGAGCGGCATCAAGGCCGCCTTCGAGGTGCGCTACGGCACGCGGCTACCGCCGGGGTTTGTCGAGCAATTCTTGGCGGCCTTACAGGAGGCGGCACTGCTGTTCGGTCCAGCCTACGAGGCGGCGCGGGAACGCGCACTCACCGACTACCGCGCGGCCCCGTTCCGCCCGCCGGCACTTGCCGGCAACGGCTATCCCGCCGACCCGGCGGCCCTGCACCGCCTCCTGACGCGCTATGCGGCCGAGGCCTACCCGCACGGTGCGGCGCCCACAAACGGTCCGCTGCGGGGGCTGATTACACCCCACATTGACTACGCCCGCGGCGGAGCCGAGTACGCGCGCGCCTGGCTACCGGCCCGCGAGGCCGTCGCCGCGGCGGAGCTGGTCGTCATCTTCGGCACCGACCATGCCGGCAGCGCCGGCGCGTTGACCCTCACCCGCCAGCGGTACGCCACGCCGTGGGGACCGTTCCCGCAGGACCAGGCGGTCGTCGAGGGCTTGGTCGCGGCCCTTGGCGAGGAGGCGGCGTTTGCCGAGGAGCTGCATCACCGCAGCGAGCATTCCATCGAGTTGGCGACCGTCTGGCTCCACTGGCTCCTGCGCGAGGCCGGGCGCGCCGATGACCTCCCGCCGCTCGTCCCGATCCTCTGCGGCTCGTTTGCCCCCTTTACGCAGGGCGCGGCCGATCCGCTGGACGAGGGGGCGCGGACGCAGGCCCTCGCGGCGCTGCGGGCGGCCACCGCCGGCCGGCGGGTGCTCGTCGTAGCGTCGGCCGACTTGGCCCACGTGGGGCCGGCATTTGGTGACGAGCGTGGCTGGGACGTATTCGCGCGCGCCAGCCTCAAAGCCAGCGACGAGCGGCTGCTGGCGGTCGCCGCGACCGGCGATCCGGCCGACTTCCTGGCCACGCTACGGGCCAATCAGGACACCCATCGCGTCTGCGGCCTGCCACCGATTTACTGGGCGCTGCACGCGCTCGACGGCGCAGTCGGCGAAACGCTCGGCTACGACCAATGCCCAGCCGACGAGGCCGGCACTTCCTGGGTCACCATCGCCGGCATGGCCTACACGTGAGCCGAGTGGGCCTCACCTCCCGTCCGTCATTCCCGCGCACGCGGGAATCCATGGCGAGTGACCGGCGCCGCTATTTACACTCCCTGGTCATTCCCGCACACGCAGGAATCCACGTCCCCCCGCCGCAGCGGGGGGACCATAGGGGGGCCAGTTGAGACCCAACGCGAGCACCCCCTCCTTGTGCCTCGGTTCCGGCAGACCGTATAATGGAGCGTACCGAGGGGCGCGTAGCTCAGCTGGTTAGAGCGCGCGGTTCACATCCGCGAGGTCCGGGGTTCGAGTCCCTGCGCGCCCACCACTTTCACCGAACTTGGAGCTAGGGCCGCGCTGGCCCCCCACAGCATCCCCCGCGCCCTTCAGCCACGATCTCTCGCCGCTCCTTGTTACGGTCGCTGTAACGTAGCCGCTGCCGGGGGACTGAGTAGTGGTTGCTGCTCAACCCGGCCGCGCATCCGGTCTATGATTCTGATCGCCGTTCGCGGGCTGGCGTGGGTTGGCTGCTAGACCCCTCCAGATGAATTCAACGGTCTGCTCGATCCGCTCTCGTGACTCGTCGGCCCCCCAGAAGTGCCGTATAAACATCGCCCCGACCATCGCCTGTATCGCGATATCCAGGTCGGCGTCCGCGCGTATCTCACCACGCTCCACACCTCGCTGCAAGACCATGAGCGCCTCTTTTCGACGAGGGCGTGTGAAACGGTCTCGGAAGAACTCGATCAGCGCGGGATTCCGCCGCTCCTCGACCAGGAGGGCGCCGATCATGGCGAAACCGGGGCCTTGCTCCAGAGCAAACTGGTTCTGGATGAGCATCTCGACAATGTCGGTGCGCGCGCTGCCGGTGTCTGGCGGTGGGCCCCAATCCTCTCTCACGGCGTTTATCGCGGCGGCAGCCAACTCCTTCTTGGAGGCATATCGCCGGTAGATGGTGGTCTTCCCCACTCCGGCCTCGGACGCAACCTGCTCGACCGACATCCCGGCGTAACCCTGGTCCGTCAGGACTCGCAGAGTGGCCTGGAGAATGGCCCGATCAGCCGCCGGGTCACGCGGTCGGCCGGGCCTGAGGCTTTCTGGTTTCGAAGTCTCCCTGGACTTTGCCATCGCGCCGTTCCTGGCCTGGCCTTGCGAGGTCGGAAGCTGTGGGGCCGCCACCGGGTTCCGCGCTCTCCCCGTCAGGAAGGTGGCGCGCCGGCATGAATCTGGCGATGAGCACGGCGCCCACCAAGGCTGTCCCCGCCGATACAAGCACTGCAACGCCGAATGCGTCGGTAAAGGCGACCTTTGCCGCAGCCGCCAATCCGCCAGCCATTTCGGCCGGCAACCTTGACGCCACTCGAAGCGCCGCGCCTACCGAGTCACTCGCAGCCGTAGCGGCTTCGGGGGGCAAGCCTGCCACCGCCTCATTCATCCTACCACTGTACGCGGTGTTGATGACGGAGCCGATGACGGCCACGCCGAAAGCTCCTGCCACCTGACGGGTGACGTCGTTCATCGCGGAGGCAATGCCGGCGTTGGCCTCCGGGACCGCGCCCATCACCGCGTCGGTAGACGGCGCCATCAGGTTACCTATGCCGAACGCGAGCACGAAGAAGGTCAGGCCGATAATCCAATAATCGGTATCCGGTTGCCAGAACGTGAGGGTAAAGAGTACTCCGGACAGGACGACGAGGCCCATCGCCACGACTTTATTGGTGCCCAATCTACCGACCAGCCGATGGCTGATGCTCGCCCCGAATGCAATGCCCAAGGCTACTGGAACCATCCTCAGGCCGGCCTCCAGTGGTGTGTAGCCTTGCACGAACTGGAGGTACTGCGTTAGTCCGAACACGATTCCGAAGAGCGAGAAGAACCCAATGGCAATCGCACCGGCCCCCGCCGAGAACCGCGGGTTCTTGAAGAACACGAGGCGCAGCATCGGATGATCCGTCCTGATTTCCCAGTAGACGAAGGCCGCGACGAGGACCGCTCCGCCCCCGAAGCCCGCGATGACCAGGCTATCGGCCCAACCACGGACCGGGACCTCGATGATGGCGTAGACCAGGGTCGCGATTGCAGCGATGGAGAGCAGTGCGCCCGGGAAGTCCAATGACTCCGGATGGGGGTCCCGGCTTTCGGGGACGAGAACGAGTCCGGCCGCAAGGGCGAGTCCGACTATCGGAATATTGATAAGGAACACCACCCCCCACCAGAAGTACTCCAGGAGCAGCCCTCCGGTCAGTGGGCCGAGACCGATGCCCAGTCCCGAGACCCCCGCCCAAATGCTGATGGCCTTCCCGCGCTCTTCCCTCGGGAACACGTCCGTGAGGATTGACAGAGTAGATGGCATGATCAGCGCCCCGCCAATACCCATCAGGGCCCGAGCAGCGATGACCTGATCGCTAGATGCCGCATACGCCGCAAAGAGGCTTGCCAGGCCAAACACGAGCAGTCCGATCTGCAGCGCGCGTTTGCGGCCAAACCGGTCGCCGAGCGATCCCATCGGCAGCAGCAGACCGGCGAAGACGAGAATATATGCATCTACCATCCACTGTAGCGAGGTGGCGGTTGCGTTGAACTCTCGCTGGAGCGTGGGGATGGCGACATTGAGGATAGTGTTGTCCAAGCCGATGATGAGCAGGCTCATGGACAGAATGCCGAGGATCCACCAGCGCCGTTGGTAGGTGACTGACCGAGTTGCAGCCGTGCTTGCGTCCATCGTCTATGCCCTCCTAATATCACTACGATACCGTAGCGTATCTATATTATAGTGAGGCTGATCGGCCGTGTCAAGGCCCGCAGATGGAAACATGCTGCAAGTCTTCGGGATTGAGGCCGCACTTGATGCTGCGCTGTGCTGCCCTCACTTCTCAGGGCGGCTCCCCAGGCTCCCGCTCCCGTCCCTAGAACGCTGCGTGTCCAGGTGAGCGGGCTGTCGCAGGGCTGTTTTCCTTTTCTTACGGCATTGAGGGAACGATTCGGACGCCACGCGCATAGTATTGGGTAGAGCGCGCACGCACTCCGCGATGGGAGCCGCGGCTACGGAGCAGGCATGACCGAAGACGAAGCCATCCAGCGTTGCCAGGACGGTGAACGCGAGGCCTTCCGCCCGTTGGTGGAACGGTATCAGGACGTGGTGTTTGGCACGGCCTACCACATGACCGGCAACCCGGCGCTGGCCGAGGAGTTGGCGCAGGAGGCGTTCCTGGCGGCGTGGCAGGGAATCCGCGGCTTCAGATGCGGGAGACCGTTCAAGCCCTGGCTGCTACGCATCCTGGTCAACACGGTGCTGTCCCAGCGCCGCAAGCGGACCGTCGAGACGACTCCCATCGAGGCCTCCGGAGTGGCCGGGGGCACGGACAACCCCGCAGCCGTGGTGGAGGCCCAGGTAGAGCGGCAGCGGTTACAGCAAGCCATCAACGGGTTGTCGCCGGAGCACCGGCAGGTGGTGGTGCTGCGGTACTTCGCCGAGCTGACCGTGCCGGAGGTGGCGCGGGCATCCGGCGTGAACGAGGGGACCGTAAAGTCGCGGCTGCACCGCGCGCATCGAGCGTTGCGGCAGCGCTTGGCCGACTCGCAGCAGGGGCAGAGGTGATCCATGACCGCGAACAACGCGCACGACGGCGAGTTGGAGCGCAAGCTGGCGGCGCATTACGCCGCCGGGAATGGCAACGTGCCACCCACGCCGGACCTGTGGGCCGCGCTGCACGACCGGTTGGAAGAGCAGAAACCACGGCCGCTGTGGGCCAGGATTTGGGATTGGGGGACTGCAATGGGGCGGTTCAGAGGGACGTTGACGCTGGCGACGACGGCAGCGACGGTGGTGGTCATTGCAATCACGGCCGCGGTATGGCTGGCGGGCGGTGGCTTGGGCCTGGGGGGCGAAGTCGAGGTGCGCTATGTCCAAGGCCCGCCGGGACCGGCCGGCCCCGCCGGCCCGCAGGGGGAGCGTGGTGCGACCGGGGCCCAGGGTGCCAAGGGTGCGGCCGGGGCGGCCGGTCAGACCATTGTGGTCGAGAAGGAGGTGCCGGTCGTCGTCGAGAAGACGGTGGTGCAGGAGAAGGTCGTCACCGTCGAAAAGCCGGTCGTCGTCGAGAAGGTCGTTGAGAAGGCCGTCGAGGCGCCCGCGCGGGCGCCCGCACCGGCACCAACACAGCGGCCCGTCGTGCAGGAGAAGGTCGCGGCGTCCAGGCCAGCACCGACGCCGGCACCGAGGCCGCCAGCGGGGCAGCCGGGGACGACCACGTTCCAGGACACCGCGCGGCAACCGCTGACCGCGACGCGCGACGACGCCGTGTCTACGTTCAGCCTGGACACGGACCGCACCTCCTTCCAACTGGCACTGAATTGGGCTAGGGCCGGCTACCGCGTGGATCCTGCGTCCGTGCGCGCCGAGGAGTGGGTGAACGCCTTTGCCTACGGCTACGCCGCCCCGCGCGCCAGCGACCGCTTCGCTATCACCTCCGATCTGTTCGCGCATCCGCTGGACAACGGTAAGTACATGGCGCGGGTGGCCTTCCAAGCCCCGGACGTGGTCACCACCGCCCCGCTCAACGTGACGCTGGTGCTCGATGCCTCCGGCTCGATGGCCAACGGCAACCGGGTGGCCATCGCCCGCGCGGCGGCGGAGGCGATCCGGCAGAGCCTGGACCGCGACGACCGGATGGCGGTGGTGCATTTCACGACGAACGTGCTCGACCAGCTGACGGTCGAGGCTGCCAGGCCGGACGACCGGGCGGTGGTCAACTCCATCGCCCAGCTGGCGCCACATCGCAGCACCAACGTGCAGGCCGGCTTGGACTTGGGCGTGCGGCTGGCGGATCGCATGCGGCGCGAGCGTCCACAGGCGCTCAACTACATCATCCTGCTGTCCGACGGCGTGGCGAACGTGGACGCGACTGATCCGTTCGCCATCCTGGAAGCGACGTCAGCGCCGAGTGGTGCCAACCCGCTGCGGCTCATCACGGTCGGGGTGGGGATCGAGAACTACAATGATCTGCTGCTGGAACAGTTGGCCCAGCACGGCAACGGCTGGTACCGCTACCTGTTCGATGTAGAGCAGGCGCGGGCGACGTTCCAGCGGGAGAACTGGCTGGCGCTGTCGTCACCGGTGGCCGACCAGACGCGGGCGCAGGTGGTGTGGAACCCCGCAGCGGTGCGGACGTGGCGGATCGTCGGCTACGAGAACCGCGTGACGTCCGCCGAAGCGTTCACCCAGGATCGGGAGGAGTTCGCCGAGGTGTACGCCGGCGCGGCGACGACGGTCTTCTACGAGTTGGAGCTGCACGATGATTTCCGGCAACAGGGCGGGCTAGGGCAGGTAGAGCTGCGCTGGGTGGCACCGGAGAGCGGGCGCGCCTGGAGCCAGAGCAGCGACCTAGTGAGCAGCGGCGAGGTGGTGCAGTTGCAAGATCATCCGCTTCTGGCATTCGGCGCGGTGGTGGCGCTGACGGCGGACCGGTACAGCGCGTTGCGGGATGCCTCCGTACCCAACCGCGTGATCGCCCGGGAGCTGTGGAGCCTGCGGGATTGGACGGTGGACCTGCAGAACGACTTGGGCCACCTGGCCGCCTTCAAGGACTTCGCCTACGTGGTGGAAACGCTCCTGATGAACGTGCCGCGCGTTGAGCCGGACAGCTCGGGGTACAGTCGCTAGGCAGAGAACCCCGGTCGGGTGCCTGGCTCGGCCAACAGCGCCCGGCTGATGCGCCTAGGCGGCCCACCCGCGGCGTTGGGTTCGGTGCCAGTTCCCGGTGCTGCCACCTGCTATTCTGCGTCCAATGCCTCGTCGTTCGCGCCCAGCCCCTCGTCATTCCGGCTTGCGCCGGAATCCAGGACCATTCAGAGGGCCTATTCCAGACCCTACACCCCCTCTCCACATGGTGGAGAGGGGGCCGGGGGGTGAGGTCTGCTTCATCCCGCCTCTCCCCGCGGAAAACCTACCCCTGTCAGGTACTCGCTCCGGGATCGCAAAGGACGGCCCACATACTTTGGCGTGACCAATGATCCGAGCCGGAGGGCCGCCGAGCACAAGCGAGACGGGAAGCGCGGCAAGCTGAACATAGAGACCCGCCCGATGTCGCGCGCATATGCCCGTCGCTGGGAGGCACAGAAGCTCGCCCGCCACCGCAAGACTCACCGTGGCAAGAATCCGGTTCACAACCGGACGCGGAGTGGCGGCTGGAATCAGCTGGTTAGAGCGCGCGGTTCACATCCGCGCGGTCCGGGGTTCGAGTCCCTGCGCGCCCACCACACTGGACAAAATCAGGGTGAAAATGAGGTGGAGACCGGCCACTCTCGGGCTTGGATGACGACGCGGCCACCGTCTACGACTTCGATGTGCAGGTTGTGTCTGTCTAGCATGGACATGCCTACGAGCGGGGTGGCATCCGCTTCATCTGCATCGACAAATCTCGACTGCCCGTCCCAGAGCACCGTCACCCCGTAGGTGTCAAATACCTCCCGGCTACCGTTGGCGAGGATCAGGCTTTTCTGTCCCAGCCGTGTTAGTTCCAACTCTGCGACTAGTGCCGGCGGCAAGGTCAGGAAGCCGTTGTAGCCGGTGTCTATCACGGCGTCTATATCCCGTGTCTGCCCCGACGAAGCTAGCAAGAGGAGACGCACGACAGCTTCGTAATGAGCGTTCACGGCCCCCTCTATCACGAGGCGCTCCGTAGAGGACGGCCTCCCAGGTGGTACACCGCCGGGTAGCCGACTCGCACGAACCAGAAGCCGCCATCCGGATGCCGGGATACGAGGCGCTCCCATGCGGTCACAACGTTCTCCGCGATCGCGTAGTCCCCGCTGTCCACGTCAATGGCAACGACCTCCCCATGGTGGTCGGCCTCAACCTGGTGACGGATGTCCCGCTCATATATTTCGTCGCCGAGGCGGGCGATCTCATCCCGCCGGCGGGTTGGCGCGGTGGGGCCGGGCGACTGCGCGGGCACCGGTATGTCTGTGTCCCTCATACGTCCCCCCTCAAAGGCATTTCTCTATGGGTTACAGCCTACTATCTTGCGGCCAACTGGGGCAACAAGAAGGACCCGGCACGCAGGCCGCGAACGTGACCGCGCCTCAACTCCGAGAGATCCTTGCGTTCTTCTGCCCCGGAGCGCCAATGCCCCTCGCCGCCCGCTGCCGCCTGCTATTCTGCGTCCAATCAGTAACGGGAGCGACAAGAATGGCGAGATATGGCCGGGAGAGCGGTAGCCGTCGCAAGGCCGCCGGCAAAGGCCGTGCAGTGCGGGGGTACACCATCCGGGATCGCAAGGGACGGATCAAATACGTTGGCGTCTCCAACAACCCTCGCCGGAGGGCCGCCGAGCACAAGCGAGACGGGAAGCGCGGCAAGCTGAACATAGAGACCCGCCCGATGTCGCGCGCATATGCCCGTAGCTGGGAAAAGCGGAAACTCGCCCGCCACCGCAAGACGCACCGTGGCCGGAATCCGGTTCACAACAAGACGCGGAGTGGTGGCTGGAAGTCTTGATCCCCAGCCTATTTCCGCCGGCGTTGGCGCCGCCGGGCCACCTTGAACTTGAATGATTTGGCCGGCCTGGGCATCGGCGCCGGATTGATCTGCAATTCGTAATCGGGTGGGTCGAGGACCAGCTCGACCTGGTGCATGATGGTCGCCAGCGTCACGGCGATTTGCACCTCGGCAAAGCCGCTGCCGAGACACCGGTGCGATCCCAGGCCAAAGGGGGCAAACGCCCCCGGCTGCCGATGCTCGGCGCGATCCGGCAGGTAACGGTCAATATCGAACCGCTCCGGATTGGGGAAGTACTCCGGCAGATAGTGTGGCACCGTCGTGGCCATAATGACCTGCGTGCCCGCCGGGATCGTATAGCCGGCAAACTCGAACGAGTTGGCTACCGTGCGAATCGCTGCCGGAGCAATCGGATACATCCGTAGCGTTTCCAGCACCACGCGATGGGTGACATCCAGCTTACGCAGCCCCGGCGCCGTTGGCGTTCCACCGGCAAAGAGCATGTCCGCCTCCGCCTGCATCGGCGGCAGCAAATCGGGGTGCTTGAGCAAGGTATAGAGCGTGAACGCACTGGTGCTTGCCGAAGTATCGAGGCCGGCAATGTACGGCCCCAGCACGGAGATCATCAGATCGGTCTCCGGCATGAATTGGGGATCCGTCTTGTGTAGCTCGAGTATGTCGTCTATCAGGTCCGGCTCGCGCTCCTCGTGGCTTCCGGCCTCATGCGCTGCCATGACTTGCTCGTACAGCGCAACTATCCGCTTGCGAGCGCGCCGCACACGCGGCGCGTGCAGCAGCAGCCTAGGACGTTGGCGTGTGACCATCGTGAGCAGCAATGTCTCTATGAACACGATGAGGTCATCCAGGTATTCGCGCGGTGAAGTATTGGCGGCCAACACGCCCAGTTGATCGGTGGTAATGCGTTGAAGCATGTACAAACCCGGGAGCGGCGCGTCCAGCGGCCACGAGGCGATTTCGCGCTCGGCAATGGCGATGGCGGCCGCGAGACGTTTTTCGATGTAGGAGCGCGAATATCCATCCTTCAGTATTCTGCGGAGACGGAAATGCTCCTGACCGTCCATGCTCCCTATCGAGCGCGTTACGCCCAATTCGGAATTGAACTCCGTCCACGATTCCAGGGAGCGCAGGTGCGTTTTGCCCTCACGCAGCAGGAACAGATTGGCCTCTGGGCCAGCCAGGACGGTGAAGGTGTGCTGGAATGCCCGTACCTGGAACACGGGTCCTAGCTGGAGGTATTGTTCCGTGAGATAGGAGCGCAGGTCACCCATCATGCTGATGGTGTTGCCGATAAGGGGCAACCCGGACGCATGTGGCCACGCGCGCTTTGCCCGCGGGGAGGCTGCCTGCGCCACAGCTGCACGGGACAGCCCCGTTTTACGCACGGCTCTCGTGACCGACTGACCAATGGAGCTTACCCGACTCATACGTTCTATCCTTTCCGGCCGCTACATGCCCGGCGTCAAAGGTGGCTACGTCACTGATTGCACTGTTAACGATTCTACCGCGCATGACCGGTCATCGGGTAGGAGGTCGTCTCGCTCCGCGTGTGCTACGGTATACGGTGCCTGCACTGCCAACGCATGAGTGACGCGCCGGGCGTGCTGACGCAGCGCTGGCGTCCGGTCCAGCCAAGCGGCTGCAACGTATAATCTCAGCAGAGCCATAGAGGGGCGGAGTACGACACGGATGCCTCGTTACGCACAGATCGTCGGCTGGGGGAAGGCACTACCGAGTCGGGTGATGACAAATGGCGAGTTGAGTCAGATCGTCTCCACCTCCGACGAGTGGATTCGCACGCGCACCGGCATTCGCGCCCGGCGCATCGCCGGCCCACGCGAGACGACCGCCTCGCTGGCCGAGCAGGCGGCGCAGGCGGCCATCGAGACCGCCGACATTCACCCCGCGCACATTGACCTCGTGATCGTCTGCACGTTCAGCCCGGAGTTCGGCGGGATGCCGAGCGTCGCCAGCCTCGTACAGGACGCGATTGGGGCCGAGCGCGCCGGCGCGTTCGACATCAACGCCGCTTGCGCCGGGTTCATGTATGGACTGGCGGTTGCACAGAGCATGATCGTTTCCGGTCAATGCGATACCGTGCTGCTGATCGGATCGGAAACGCTTTCCCGGTTCCTCGATTGGTCGGACCGCAGTACCTGCATCCTCTTCGGTGATGGCGCTGGCGCCATGATCTTGCAGGCCACCGAGGAGCGCACCGGCGTCCTCAGCAGTGTGCTCGGCTCGGACGGCTCCGGCGCCGAGCTGCTCACCATTCCCGCCGGGGGCAGCCGGTTGCCGGCGTCGCCGCAGACCATCGTGGATCGCCAGCACTACATCCGCATGAACGGGCGCGAGGTCTACAAGTTCGCCGTCAAGGTGATGGGCAACGTGGCGCAGGAAGCCTTGGAGCGGGCGGGTCTGTCGGCCGGTGACGTAGACCTCTTCATTCCGCACCAGGCCAACCTCCGGATCATCGAGTCGGCGGCGAGCGCGCTTGGGTTGCCACCCGAGCGCGTGTTCGTCAACGTCCAGAGCTATGGCAATACAAGCTCGGCATCCATTCCTATCGCGCTGTGCGAGGCGATTGACGAGGGCCTGGTCAAGGCCGATGATCGGCTCGTCTTTGTCGGGTTCGGCGGTGGCTTGGCGTGGGGAGCAGCGGTCGTGCAGTGGGGTGTGCCCGCAACGGTCCGCCGCCGCGGCTGGCGCCTGCTCTGGCATGGGATGTGGTATAGCTGGGCGCGGGGCCGGTCCGCTGCCCGCCGCATCGCGCGCAAAATTGACGCCGTTTTCTTGGATGGAAGCTGGTCGCGCAACGGCCACAACGGTCCCCTGGCCAAGCGTGCCGGTCGGCACGGCCAGCAGCCGGATCGCCTCCTCGACGCCCCCAAGGACAAGGCCGGCACCCTCGACCGCCAGCGATAGTGACCCTCCTCCTCCCTGACAAGGGTAGGTTTTTTGTAGGGGCGCAACATGTTGCGCCCACGTGCTCGTCATTGCGGCGCAAGCCGCCATCCAGGCTCCCAGCCACCGTTCGCCACACAGTTCCCGCTTCCCTGGAGGGCAGCGGCGGACCGGCTCCGCCAGCGCTCCCCTTCCCTGGCAGGGAAGGGGCCGGGGGTTAGGTCCGCACCGCCTCCTGCCGAGAAACCTACCCTTGTCAGGGACCATAGGGGGACCTAGTTGCTGGTCACTGGCATTGCCCGGTGCTCAGGAATCGTGATGACTTGACCGGCCGGCTGCCGGTAGCACTCGTACCAGCGCATCATCGCCAGCGTATCGTCGAGATTTGCGATCTGGGGAGGGCGGCTGTCCAGCACGCACTCGCAGAAGTAAAGCACTTCCGGTACGTAGCCCAGCAGAAAGAGATTCTTGTTGTAGAGCTGGCCCAGCGAGAACTCCGGCTCCCAGACCACCGGGCTCTCCTCGTCCGTTCCGATGTAGCTCGCGGCCCGCCCGTACCCGCCCTGTCCGCGCCGGGCACCGGGCCGGTAGTACCGGAGGTTGACGCCGTTCTCCACGACGACAAACGTCCCCTCGCCGACGATCTCCAACCGCTCCAACGGCCCCGACCACGAGTGGCTGCCGGCCAGGTGCATCGTAGCTACTGCGCCGCTGGCGAAGGTCATCGTACTCACGCTGCCGCCGGTGCGCGGTTCCCGCTGATAGCTGACGGTCGTCACCGGTCCCATGATCGTCTGCACAATCGAGGCCGGGTGAAAGAAGTGGTCGAGAAAGCCCTGTATGGCCCGGTCATCCGAGCGGGCCTCCGACGGTGGTAGCTCCTGCGGATACCGGATCGCCAGCGACGTAGGTTGCCCGAACTCCGGTCGTTGGCTGATCTCGCGGGCCTTGGCGATGGCCGGGAAGAACATCTTCTTGTAGCCGACCGCCACAAACCGGCCGGTCTTCCGGCTGACGGTCCGCAGTGCCTCGACTTCTGCGAGCGACGCGGCCGGCGGCTTCTCGATCCACACGTGTACGCCCGCGCGCATCGCGTCCATCGCCAGTTGGGGATAGCGTGGCCGGTGGTGCTCGTCGTAGCCGGCGACGACGAACACGGCGTCGAGTTGCTCACGGGCCAGCATCTCGCGGTGGTCCGTGTAGGCGCAGCGGGCGCCGAACTGCCGCGCAAAGGCGGCGGCGCGCTCCGGCTGCAAGTCACAGACGGCGATGAGGTCAACCGGCGCGTACTGGAACGTGGGGAAGATGTTGCGGTAGGCGTGGCCACCGCAGCCGATGAAGCCGGCCCGCACTTTGCGCTCGTACTCGAAGTTGTACGTGATGGCGCGGTCGAGCGTAAGCGGTCGTTCGCTCAACGGTCCGTGTACTCCGCCGCCGCTCTGCCACCGAGCACGCAGCGCCCATAGGGAGCCGCCGGCGGCAAGCGCGCGCTACTCTGCACGGGAGGGGGCCGCCACACCGTACTCGAACAGGTCGCCGACGGGGAGCGCGAGGCCGGGCAGCAGGTCGCCCCCGTCGAGGGTATCGTCCGCGCCGTAGACTCGCGCTACCCCGCCCGGCTGGTAGATGGCCACCGTGCGCGTGCGCGGCTCCACAATCCAGACCTGCTGCGTACCGGCCGCCAAGTAGTCGGCGATCTTCACCGCCAAATCACTGGCCTTGTCGTTCGGCGACACCACTTCGATGGCCAAGTCAGGGCCGCCGTGAAAGTAGCCGCTGGGTAGACCATCCCCAGGCAGCTGCGCCCTGGCTACGAATGAGACGTCTGGAATACGCACGGTAGACCGATCCTCCGACAGGACAAAGCCGCATTCGACCAGCACAACGCCCAAGCCGCCGGCTCGCACGTGGGCATCCAGTTCGCTGACGATTCGGGCGCTTGCAGCTCCATGCTCTGCGTTCGGCATTCCTTTCCCCTGCAGTTCACTGCGGTCCTGCAAAGCACCGTTGACCAGTTCGTATCTGGCGCCGTGCTCGGCTTCGAGCGCGAGCAGGTCGTCTGGCGTGAGCGGGGCCTGTGCGGCAGGCGCCGGTGGCGCAGCAAGGGTCACAGCCATCGCGCAGTCCTCCTAGCCTCCTGAGTCGCGGCACCGTACCGGCAGATCGCTTCACCATACCACGTCGGGATGGGCCGCCGGGTTCTACGCTGCACGGCCCCAGCGACATACTAGGTTCTGTTGCTATTTCCCGGTCATTCCCGCGCAAGCGGGAATCCATGTCCCCCCGCACAGCGGGGGGACCCTAGGGGGGCCAGCATGACCCAATGGGGGTGGTGGCATCGCTGCCTGTCCCAAATGTCAACACAACCTAGCCACGGACGGGCGCATTTGACCACGTTGCAGCGCATTTAATATGCACCGGATGCACCGGCATCGGGAGCCGTCACGCCATAGTCGAACAGGTCGCCGACGGGGAGCGTGAGACCGGGCAGCAGGTCGCCCCCATCGAGAGTATCGTCGGCGCCGTATACTCGCGCTGCCCCACCCGGCCGGTAGACGGTCACCGTGCGCGTGCCCGGCTCCACAATCCACACCTGCTGCGTGCCGGCCGCGAGGTAGTCGGCGGTCTTCATCGCCAACTCACCGGCCTTGTCATTGGGCGACACCACTTCGATGGCCAGATCGGGGGCGCCTTGGAAGTGTCCCCCTGTCAGCCGGCCAATGGGCAGATTTGCTCTCGATATGAAGGCGGCATCGGGAATTCGCAGGAGTGGCGGCTCATCTCTCAGCAAAAAGCGAGCACCTGTCATTACGACGCCCAGATTTTGGCTACGTACAAAGGCGCGTAGCTCGCTCCCGAAGTTAAGCGCAATGACGCCATGATCTGGGCTTGTCATGTCCCGTTCCTTCAATGCGCCGTTGACCAACTCGTAGTGGACACCATGCTCGGCTTCCAGCGCGAGCAGGTCGTCCGGCGTGAGCGGGGCCTGTGCGGCGGGCGCTGGTGGCGCAGCAAGGGTCACAGCCATGGTGCGGTCCTCCTGACCTCCTGCGTCGAGGCAACGTACCGGCAGATAGCTTCACCATACCACGTTGGGGCGTGCCGCTAGTCGCGCTCGGCGCCGGCGGCCGTGAGGTACCAGGTCTTGCCGACACGCACGCGGCGCAGCCACTGCCGATAGCTACCACCGGTGGTCATCGCGGCCGACGCGCTGGCAGTCTCGGACTGCGGCGCCGGCGTTGGCCCGGTTTCTCCTTCCACCACTCCGGGCCGCAGCACCTCGGTCAAGACGCGACCATCCATCGTAGCCGGCACCGGCAAGCCCAGCATGGCCAGAACCGTTGGCGCCACGTCAATCAGTCCAGCCGGGACATCGCTCGTCGTCCCGCTACACACGTCTGGGCCGGCCAAGATGAGGGTATTACGCAGGTCGCGCGGCGAGGTCGAGCCATGACCCGCTCCAACCGGTCCGGCAGCGTAGCCGGGCACACCGTACTCGTTCGCGTCGTCCCACCACACGGGTGAGCACTGAATGTCGGGACGACGATGGTGCAGGTGATCGCCCCATGCTAATGAGAGAGGCAGCGTGCCGGGCCGCCCCGCTGCCGGGCCGTCATCGGCAGCAAAGATCGCGCCGACTGCGGGATGGTCCTGCAAAGTCTGGACGATAGCTGCTGCTCGGCCGGTGGACTCGCTCGTCAGATAGATGGCCCCGCTGCTGACGATCACATCATCGGATGCGAGTGCCGCTATGGGGTCTGTCTCGTACTGCGGCCGGCGGGTGGTAAAGCCGTGATCCGACGTGACGATGACATTGGTGTGGTCTCGCCAGCCGAGCGTGTCCAGCGACGCCAGCAGTCGGCTGAAGACGTCATCGCAGCCTCGGAGGGCAGCGAGCGACTGCGGAGCGCCCAAGCCGTAGCGATGCTGCGTGTGGTCCGGATCGGTCAGCCAGCAGATCGTCACGTCGGGGTGCAAGACTGGCCAGACGTGCTCGGTGCAGACCCGCGCCTGCCAGTCGAGCCGGCCCGTCGCCGGATACGAATCCGGTGGCACTGGCCCGAGCTGCGCTACGGCAGCCTGGGCCGCCGCCGGCCGCACCAGCGCGCGGTTGTAGAGGTGGTCCTGGGAACGGGGATTGCTCAACCAGGCCGAACCGGGAGACCCACTGCTCACAACAACAACGGACTTGCCGGCCTCGGCGAGGTAATCACCCAAGCCGGGCACGGGCACGAGCGGCGGGTCGCGCTCGGCAATAGCTGTCAGTGTCGCGTCGTCACCGGTCACGACCGCGCCGTGCGGGTCAACTTCCGGCACGTACAGGCTGTTCCCGACGATGCCGTGCCGCCCCGGATAGCAGCCGGTCGCCAACGACGTGGCGTTGACTCGCGTCTCACTGGGATAGGCACAGTAGCTATTGCGTACCCAGGTGCCGCCCTCGGCCATTGCGGCGAGGGTAGGAGTCACCTCCGGGGAGACGAGGTCGGGCCGCAGGCCATCCCACACGACGATCACGACACGTCGCTCACGCACTGGACTACTCCTCAAGCACAGTAGGCGCCGCGAAGCCGCGTGCAGCGTGCCGGGGGCTGAACAGGAGCTCACCCTCCGGGTCGTGCGCGGCATAGCGCCGCCGCGCCACGCCTCGGTTTTGCACAGCATAACAATAGACGCACCCGTGTGGGCAGGTGTCATACGCACCGATGTCGCGGGACTGAGAGCACAGGCAGTCGGGACGATTCCCCTTCAGCCGAGCAGCGATGGGCCGGCCGGCGACGGCCGCCAGCCGCGCGGCGTCAACGCAGTGTGCCTCGGCCACACCCGGTGCCAGCAACGGTCGCTGCGCGCAGAGCGTGAGCTGCATGCCGTGTGCCCGCGCTATCTGCGCCAGCTCGGCGGCCAGCGTGCGCTTCCGGTCGGCGTCCGGGTCGTCCCAAACGAAGCCGGACCGTGCTGCCGCCCGGTCCAAGTTGCGCTGCGTCTTGCGGTAGAGGTGCGCGAACGACACGACGACCTCATCGGTGGTGCCTGCGAGTGCTCGCGCCAGGCGAGCGAACGTCTGCCGGTGGAAGTCCGGCGGTGTCAAGGAGGTGAAGAGAATCGGATCGTAGCGCCACACGGCCACGCGGGGGCCATAGTGTGCCGCCAGGCGTTGCATGTGGACGGTAGCCCGCGCGTCGTCAACAACGGAGGACTCCAGCGCCCGCGGATAGCCGGTGATCGTGTACTGCACGACGAACGGATAGCCGTGGGTGTGGACCGTCGCCAACGTATCGAGAAACGGACCCAGGTTTTTGGTCCAGAAGACGAAGCCGTCCACTGCCTCGCGGCGCAGGTTGACCCGGTACACCTGCCCCCCGTAGGGATTCACCATCTTGCAGTAGCCGGCGGCGAGGCGCTTACGAAACCACGCGCCATAGAACGCCGGAATGTCCGTCTTGTAGCTGGCCGAGATAATCATGCGGCACGCGGCGTCGCCATGACCCGGCCTAGCCGTTGGCGCCGTGCATCCCCGTGCCGTAGCCGGCCGGACCGTCCTGTGCGGTCACGTCAACCACCGCCTCGGTGATCTGCCCCAGCTGCCGCCCGTCTATGCTCACGTCGGCGGCGATGGCCAGGCGTGGGTACGGCCAGGTGAAATCGCCCGGTACGTGGATCGTGAAGCGCGCCACGCCGATGCTGCTCGCGGCCACGTCGAGGTGGCGGGAGGCTGCGTCCGGCTCCCAGGCCCGCGGCAGCTGGAGCACGACGGTGGCGGACGTGGGCGCAGCGCCGTAGTTCCGCAAGCGCACCTCGATAGTGAAGGCCCCGCCCGGCGCCACCCGCGACTGGTACGGGTAGATCGCCGCCCAGGCCGGGTCCAGACCGTAGTTCGTTTCGCCGGCGATCAGGTCCTCCCAGTGCTCCTGCTGCGTCCGCATCCGCTGGGCGTAGTGCTCCAGATCGGCGCGCGTCACGTCGAAGGCCGGGCCGTGACCGGGAGCGATCACCTCCGGCTCGAAGCGCAGGAGCTTCTCGACCGCCCGCAGGTGGCTGTCCTTCTCGACGTGGTTGCGATAGATCACGTTGTGGCGGATACGCACCGCTCCGTCCGGTAGCTGGTCCTTGAAGTAGTTGTCGCCGGTGAACGCTACTCGCTTGCCGTCAATCTCGGCCAGGAGAGCCATCTGATACTCGGTGTGGCCGGGCGAGTGGATGGCGGTCAGGCGGAAATCCTCCCAGCGCACTTCCTCCCAATCGCCAACGGTGCGGTCAACACGTATCGCTTCGGCGTTCGTGCAGCCGAGCAGGTGGCCCTGCGGGTGCTCCAGGATGTCCTTCATGTTCTCGTAGGCCCAGACCTGCGTGCCGTGGTGCCGTTGCAGGTAGGGAAAGCCGTTGAGATGGTCGTCGTGCATGTGCGACGGCATCGCCACCGCGATGCGCTGCATGCCCCACCGCGAACGCAGGGCGTCTAGGCCGTGCTCGACGAATCGCAGCCGGTCGCCGCCGCCGTAGCCGGCATTGAGCTGCCCGAAGTAGTTGCCGCTGGCGCTGCCGTAGTCCACGAACAGCGCCTGCCCGCTATCCGCGATGATGGCGTAGAACTGGCTCGTCGAGGAGGTACATTCGACGATGTGGGGCGTGACCTCCAAGAACTGCTCGTCGAGCGTCGTACCGGTCTGGCCGAAGCTGTAGAAGTCCAGCCAACCGCGGAGCTTCGCCTGGAGCGCCGCCAAGCCGGCCTCCGGGTCCGCCATCACCTCGCCGTGCGAGGGACACAGCAGCTGTGGGCCTTGGTTACGTAGATGGTGCAGCGAGACCAGCGCAAAGTCCACACCGTCCGTGGCGCCATACTGGTACTGGAGGTCGTGAAAGGTGGCGACCTTGCCGGGGGAGTGGATGAGGTCACCGCTGAAGGCCACTGTGCGACCGTCTATCTCGGCCACCAGCGTAATCGAGCCGAGCGTGTGCCCCGGCGTAGGCAGGACAAAGAACTCGTAGCCGCTGGCCGGAAACCGCTCGTAGTCGGTCAGCTCCGCCGCCACCGGCACGCTCTCCGTCAGCGTAAAGTAGGTGTTGCGGACGTAGTACAGGTGGAAGATGCGCCGGTTCTGCCAAAAGTTCTCCACGTCGTCGAACAGATGTCGCTCGTGGGACGGCACCGCGATGCGGAGGCCGCGCTCGGCGGCGCGCCAGTCGCCCTGGCATTGATCGCGGTGGTGGTGCGTGTGCAGAATCCAGTCCACCTGCCGGACGCCGATCTCGCCGAGCTGCGCGAGGATGCTGCCGTCCCCGAAGTCCACGAGCGTTGCACGGTCCGGTTCGTCGGGATTGATGACGACGTAGACCGCGCAGGTATCCTCGTAGCGATACAGGTGCTCACTAATCCGCTCAAACGTTGCCATGTCCGCTGCCCTCCCATCGGCCGTCGTACCGGGAGATACTGACCGAGCAGTGTAGCAGTCCGTGTTGACAGCCCTCCTTGCCGGTGATACAGACATATTTTGAATAGTACCGGCAATACAGAGGCTTTGCACATAAATCAATAGCTAGGTATTATGGCCGCAGCGTCTCCTCGCTCGCCGGGCGCCAGGGGACCCAGGTAAGGCGAGCGGCAGCCCCCACTCGGGGGAGAACCGGTAGGAGGGAGTGCCAATGGCTAGCGTAATTCGCAGACGGTACCTGGGTGGCGCCGCAGCCGCACTGGGCGGTTTGCTGGCGGCGGCCTGCGGTGAAATTGAGGTGCGCTATGTCCAAGGGCCGGCGGGCCCCGCTGGTCCCGCTGGCGCGCAGGGTGAGCGTGGCGCGACCGGCACGACCGGCGCTAAGGGTGCGGCCGGGGCCGCCGGTCAGACTATCGTGGTCGAGAAGCCGGTCGTCGTCGAGAAGCCGGTGATCGTCGAGAAGGTGGTCGAGAAGGTGGTCGAGAGGAAGACGTCCAGGTTGGTGGCCTGGACCGGGCCAACCATCGGGAGCGTTGGTCGCGGCGCAGACTTGTGGACCAAGCTCGATGCGCTGTTCGCGGATATGCACCCCGAGATCCAGCTCACGCGGAGTCGACCGGCGCGCCCGGAGGGGAAGAGCAACGATGATGTGCTGATCGCTGCTGCTGCTGCCGGCATCGCACCGGATGTCTACTCAGTCAATGTGACCGCCTGGCAGCAGGCGCGATTGGTCGAGCTGGGACTGCCGCTGGCCCTGGACCGCTACTACTCGCAGAAGCCCAATCTCAACCGGATCTACCGCTGGATGAGGGAACAGGCGCGCTTCAACGGAAGGCTCTACGGCGTGCCGCACGAGATGGAGTTCATCGCCTTGTGGTACAACGCGAAGGTGTTCGAGAAGCATGGGTTGGAGATTCCCTCGACGTGGGAGGAGCTCCTGAAGGCCGCGCAGACGCTCCTGAACGCCGAGGTCATGCCGATTGCGGAGCAAGCGCATTGGAACTACGGGCACCTCTATAGCCTCACCCTGGCCGCTATCGGCGGCAAGGAGATTGTGGACGATATCGTCGCCGGCAACAAGCGGTGGGATAGCGCTGATCCGATCAAAGCGGCTGAGGTCATATTGGACCTGCAGCGTCGTGGCTACCTGCCTCCCAACCCCACTGATGAGGGCGATCCCGACTATCCGATGGGCGCCTCCTTCGTCTCGGGCAAAGTGGGGATGTGGGCTACCGGTACCTGGAGCGTTGGGTGGATGCAGCAGCAGGCGAACGAGTCGCAGGGGGAGTTCGCCTTCGAGTTCTCCGGGTTGCCCTCACCCACTGACACCCAGCCGCTCGAATCCAACCTGGCCGGGGGCTCGGGCGGCGGCCACAGCGTCTGGTCGCAGAGTCGGTTGCACGAGCAGGCGGCGACCTTCCTGGACTTCCTGTTCGCGCCCGAGCCGCAGAAGGCCTGGATCGAGACCACGTTCCAGATTCCGCCCGTGCCGTTCCGGGTCGGGGACTACAACATCTCGCCAGGCCAGCGCAGGGCGCTCGAGATTATCCATGACGCGAGGGAAACGGGCTTTGGCTGGTCCTTGGACGTCATCCTGCCATCGAAGGTGCATGCGGCGTTCTGGCCCGGCGTGATGGGGGTGCTCAGGCAAGAGATCACCCCCAAAGAGATGATGGCCCGCATCCAGCAACTCTGGGAGGCACGTTAGGCTGGGAACTAGAGCGGGAGACAAAGAGCCGCTCGAGGCCCGCTAGCCGTAGCTTGTGTGCATCGGCCACCACATTAGACGTGGTGGCCGGTGCGTTTTCTCCTTCGATCCTGGTTCACTTCTCTCACTGATACACGCCTACCATGATCTGGCAAAACACGCATTGACTCGCCTCAACAGGTCGCCTATCCAGATGGTGAATGGAGGTGAGCATGACCGCGCGGCCGAGGTCGGTCAGGATGAGCAGGGGCCGACAGCACTGCGCTAGCCGGGGCGCTAGCCGCCTGCGGGCCGACTGGCGAAGGGGATAGTGACACAGCCCGCTAGCCGGAGCCGACCAGGTTCCTGGCCTGGGCTGGAGTGGACACGGCCAGTTTCAGCCATGCGATGGCCTGACCAGGATCAGGCCGGCCGGTAGGTTAGCAACGTCGAGCCATTGCGCGGCAGAGCGATGGGAAGGCCCTGAGTAGCCAGTTCGTCACCGGTGTGCGCCGCGTACTGCTCAGCACTGTAAGGGTCAGTGAAGATATAGCGCTGTGAATCCCCCAGCCCGCGCAGCACCACCCGCCGGACCCCATCGTCGGCCCGCAGGCGGAAGACGACAAGCAGCCCCTCACCCGTGGCTGGATCGTGGTACTGCCAGCCATCCCAGGCATCCAGGGAGGAGGGAAGCGGGAACAGGGGGTAGAAGTCACCCCACAGCAGATGGCGGACCTGCTTGTAGACCGCGAAGTGCTTTCGCGCTCGTTCGCGGTGTCCCGGTGACCATTGAACCAGGTTGTCGCTCAGACCGAAGGTGGCGCCGAAGCGGGCCTGAAAGGCGCTATCAGGATAGTCTGCCTCGTCGTAAGGGATGGCACCCCACGGGTTACCTTCGCGGCAAGGCCGGCGGATGTTCATTTCAAGCCAGTTGGCCGGCAGAAAGCGGCTCCCACCAGAGAGGTGGTTGCGGGAAATGTCTGTGTCCTGGGTATGGTCGCTGCTGAAACAGGAGTGCGCCCGGCGCAGGCAGCCCAGATCAGCGCGCCGCCCACCCGACGAGCAAGTGTCAATAAACAGTAGCGGGTAGCGTTCCCGCAGCCAGTCCAGCAAGGCATACAAGCCCTCAATGTGCCTGATCTGGCTGATCCCCCGGCGGTCAGGCCCATCGCGTATTTCCCAGTACAGGCGCGGATCCATGTTGAAGTCCCACCGGATCCAGCGGATGTCATGGGTTTCCAGCATGTGCGTAAACATCCCTTGCATCCACTGGATCACTTCCGGGTTTCCAAAGTCAACCAACCCATGCGTGGCCATGGGCGCCCGCTGTTCGGGCGTGGCCATCGCCTTCAGGTGTTGATTGGCCTCGGTCGGCTCGATCCGCAGCACCCACTCGGGATGCTCGCGGGCCAGCGTCGAGGTGAGCGACGCTCGCTCCGGCTCGAACCAGAGACCGAAGTGCAGTCCCTTGGAACGCACGTAGTCGGCGAACACGGGGAGACCAGAGGGAAAGACAGCCGGGTCCACCTCCAGCCAGTTCCCGACCCCAGCCGAGAAGCCACCTTCCGCCGGTGAACCTGGGGGTAACGAGGGATCGAGGTCGCGGATGCCAACGAACCAACCAGCGTCGATCTCGAAGTACTCGAGACCTAGCTCCGCTGCCACGTCTACCTGGGCGCGCATGATGTCCTCGTCGAAGAGGTTTGTGAAATAGTGAAACTGGTGGTAGTAGGTGGGGGGCAGATGCCGCTCCTCACCAAGGCGCGGCACAAAGTGCTCCAGCAGGCAGCGGCGCAGCGCGTTTGCGCCCTGGTCACGGTCCCCCTCGTAGAAGCCGAGCAGCACAGGAGCAAAGGGGATTTCCTCGCCCTCCCGCAGCGTGAGGTCAATTCCCCAACTGCCACCGCGCATCAACGCCGTCTGGCCCTCGCGAGAGAACCGCACCTGCCAGTCACCCGACCACTCCAGGCCCCCGAAGATACCGGACTGGTTGGCCTCGTCGCTCACCAGGAACAAGGGGATGTGGCCCTGCGAGGAGCGGCCGTGGAAGCCCGAGTCGAGGCTCACCCCGCGTCGGTTATAACCGAGCACCGTGCGCTCAGAGACCGCATACGCCTGTGGCGGAAAGAAGTAGTGATTCACCCCACCGTTGAGGCCGCGCACTGTCGGCGCACCGATCACTCCCCAATCGAAGTCCAGCCTCAGGCTCTGGAGGTCACGCACATGGGCTATCGGCCGTGTCCCCACGTTCTTCAGGGCGGCGGCCACGCGGAGCGCACCGGTACCACTCAGGGGTTGGTGTGTCACAGCGAGTTCGAGTGGCAGTTGCGGGTGGCGGTAGACAGCCTTTCGGCCACCGCCATCCAGGGCTGTCACCTCTGGTGGCAGCATGCCAGACATAACATCGTCGGGTAGTGCTCCCTCGGCACTAAAGGCAATGCCTGGCCCCGGGGCCAGCGCCCGGCCGAAAGCGCCTGGCGCCGGACCGGGGAGAGCGTCACGCAGCGAAAACGCTTCCGTTGTCATTCCTCAACTCCCTTGCTCACTAAGCCGCTCAAATGCTGCCACGCTCGCCGCCCTCCCATCGGCTGTCGTACCGGGGGACACTGACCGAGGAGTGTAACAGTCCGTGTTGACAGCCCTCCCTCCTATTGTCACACTGGGGCGCAGGCGGTGGAACCGCAACTGATAGGAGGAGCGACATGCCGAAGTTTGTAATCCTGCTCAACTACACGGAACAGGGCATCCACAACATCAAAGATGGTCCACAGCGCGTGCGCGAGGCAATCCAAGGCGCCGAGGCCGCCGGCGCCAAGGTGGAAGCGTGGTACCTGACGATGGGTTCCTATGACGCCGTCGCCATTGCCGAAGCGCCCGATGACGAGACGGCGGCAGCCCTGCTGCTCGCGCTCGGCGCCCGGGGCAACGCGCGCTCGGAAACCCTCCGCGCATTCTCGCTCGATGAGTTCGAGCGCATCCTGGCGAAGTTGCCGTAACCCGCACTTGACATAAACGGATCGGGATGGGGCGGCATACCTCCCGCCCCGCCTGACGCCGGCCGAATCTGAGCGAGGTGCTGTGTAGCGATGTTGGCGATTACGAACGCGCACATTCTGCCGATTGACGGCCCGGAGATCAGGTCGGGCACGATCCTGATAGATGGCTCGACCATCGCCGCCATCGGCAACGGGGTCGCCATCCCCGGCGACGCCGAGGTCATAGACGCGGCCGGTCAGCTGGCCCTGCCGGGGATGCTCGATGCCCATACGCACCTCGGTATCCACGAGGAAGGTGTCGGCTGGGAGGGCAGCGACACCAACGAGAGCACCGACCCGGTGACGCCCCACGTGCGCGCGCTCGACGGGATCAACCCGGAGGAGCTGGGCCTACTCGATACCGCGGCGCACGGTGTCACCACGGCTGTCGTACTGCCCGGCAGTGCGAACGTCGTTGGCGGTCTCGGCGCCATTATCAAGACCTCCGGCCGGTTCGTTGACCGGATGGTCGTCAGGGCCGAGTGCGGTCTGAAGGTAGCGTTCGGAGAAAACCCCAAGCGCGTCTACGGTGACCGCAAGCAGCTTCCCTCGACGCGCATGGGCGTCGCGGCGGTGCTGCGCGAGACGCTGGTGCAGGCGCAAGTCTATCTGCAGAAGCTGGAGCGGGGCGCCCAAGACCCGGACAAGGCCCCCGACCGCGATCTCCGCTTGGAGACGGTGGGGCGAGTACTCCAACGGGAAATCCCGTTACTAGCGCACTGTCACCGCGCCGACGACATTCTGACCGTCCTCCGTATCGCCACCGAGTTCGAGGTGGACGTGATCTTGGAGCATGCGACGGAAGCGCACCGCATTGTGGAGGAGATCGCCGCCCGGCAGACACCCTGCGTGGTCGGCCCGACCTTTGGCGCCCGGATGAAGGTCGAACTGCGCGAGAAGTCGTTTGCCTCGCTCGGCATTCTGGCTGATGCCGGTGTCCCGGTAGCGATCTGCTCCGATCACCCGGTCCTGCCGAGCAAGTACCTGCGCCTCTACGCCGGCTTGGCCGTCGCCGAGGGCATGTCGGAGGCGGACGCGCTGCGCTCGATCACGCTGACCCCGGCCGAGATCATGGGGGTCGCCGACCGCGTCGGCAGCCTGACGCCGGGCAAAGACGCCGACATCGTGCTCTTCGACGGCCACCCCCTCGAATTACGCTCCCGCGCCACCACCGTCATCATCGACGGCCAGCGCGTCCCGGCCCCGGCAGCCTAGTTTGTGCTGACACACCCCGTCGTCCCCCCTCACCCCCGTCATTCCCGCGCACGCGGGAATCCATCTCCCCCTGCGGAGCGGGGGGACCATAGGGGGGCCAGTTGCGATCCGCCTGAAAGGGTATACGAATTGCAAAGTGGGTCCCTACGGTGCTATGGTTGCGGCAACGAGGGGTCAAACATGGGAGTACGAGGCGCCGGCGGCGATCCAGGAAAGGCCCGTCAGCCGGTTGAGGCTGCTCCGCGAGTATATGAGGCTCATCCTGAGCCGATCAGCTATACGGATACTGTAGAAATTGAAGACGATCCACCACCGTCGAACGCTGATATTGAAGCAATGATCGAGCAACTGGACGCGGATGATATGCGGGAGGCGCTGCGTGACTTGGCGCGCGGCATTGCCCTAGAATGGCATGGCAACGGTGAGAGTGCCGCCAGGCGGGCGCTCGGTGATTGGCTGGCAACAGCGGAACTGCTCGCTGACCCGGAGGCACTGACGGCGCTCCTTGCAGCCAAGGAGAGCATTGAGCGCGGCGAGGGTACTCCTTGGGAAGATTTGCGGGCAAATCTTGGTCTGTAAGTGTAAATGCCGGCCAACTCTCCGTACCGTATAGGTGTTGTAGCGCCTGAAGCCCGTCGGTTTATTGAACGTGCTGGTGGAAAAACGCGGCGGAATATCGCTCGTTGTTTCGAGAGCATCCAAGCTGATCCTATCAGCCAAAAGAAGCACCTAAAAGGAATAGCTCTCTGTAATCGCCAGGCTCGATTTGGCACGTTTCGTATTGAGTATACGATCAATCCGGATAATGCCATTGCTATATTGACCATTGCACCGCGCAAAGATAGGTGGCGCCGCAGTTCTCGATAACTCCCTCTCAGGCGCCGGAGCCGTCGCGTGTGCCGGGGCTGGCGAGGACGAGGCAGGCATTGATGCCACCGAAGCCGAACGTGTTGCACAGCGCGTAGTCCGTCGGGCGGTGTAGCCCATCGGCCGGCACCAGGGGCAACGCACACTGCGGATCGGGCCGCTCCAGGTTCGTGGTGGGCGGCAGCCAGCCCATGCGGAGTGCCTCGACCGCGATGGCAGTCTCGATAGCACCGCTCGCGCCGAGTGGATGCCCATAGAGGCCCTTCGTCGCGCTGACCAGCACCTGCGGGGTCAGGTAGCGCCCAAATCCGGTTCTGATCGCCTGCGTTTCCGCCGCATCGCCCAGCACCGTGCTGCTGCCGTGCGCGTTGATATAGCCGATCCGGTACGCCTTGAGGCCGGCGTCGGCCAGTGCCAGGCGGATGGTGCGGGCGGCTTGCTTCCCATCGGGGCGCGGCGCCGTCATGTGGTGCGCGTCGTTCATCAAGGCATAGCCGACGATCTCGCCGAGCACGTCGGCGCCGCGTCGCCGCGCGTGGGCAAGGGATTCGAGCACGACGATGCAAGCTCCTTCACCCATGACAAACCCGTCGCGGTCCACGTCGAACGGCCGGCTCGCCCGGCCGGGGCAGTCGTTGCGCGTAGACATCGCCTTGATGAGCGCAAACGCGCCGAAGGTCAAGGGAGCCAGCGGCGCCTCGACCCCGCCGGCGAGCATCACGTTGGCGCCGCCGGCGCGAATCAGCCGAAACGCCTCGCCAATCGCCACCGCCCCGGAAGCGCAGCTATTCGCGTTGGTGAGGTTAGGGCCGCGCCAGCCCAGGTCAATCGCGACATTCGTGGCACTGGCGCCCCCGAAGACCGCCAGCGCCAGCGTCGGCGAGACGGCGCGTGTGCCGCGTGCTAGGAAGGCGGTGTGCTGCTCCTCGGCATAGGCCACGCCGCCGAGGGCGCTACCCAGATACACCCCGGCGCGGTTGCGGGGTCGTCCTTCCGGCACGTGGAGGCGGGCATCGTCCACCGCCAGCCGCGCCGTGACGAGAGCCAGCTGCGCGTAGCGGTCCAGGCGCCGCGCCTGACGGGAATCCAGGTGCGCCAGCGGATCGAAGTCGTGGATCTCGGCTGCCAGGCGCGAGCGGAACGGCGTCGCGTCGAAGCGTGTCACCGGCCCGACGGCCGACTGCCCCCGCTTGACCCCCGCCCAGAGGCCCCGGCGGCCGGTACCGATAGGAGTCACGGCGCCGATGCCGGTCACGACGACACGCTGGCGGCCGCGCTCTGTCATTGGCCTTCAGCATACCGCCGTTAGCTCTCAGCCGGCAGCGCGACCGATTGCCCCATCCGCCGCTGCCGTCCCCGGTCGCCTTGCCACAGCCTCCGTAGCTCTGTGGAGGTCGCCAGTAGCTCGTCGAGACTGCCGGCCGCGTCCACCTGGCCGTCTTTCAGCACGATGATGTGATCGGCCCGCTGCAACGCGGCCCGGCGGTGCGAAACCACCAAGCAGGTCGCATCGGGGCGGGCAAAGACGCGCTCCCAGAGGTGCCCTTCCGTCTCCACGTCGAGGGCACTGGAGAGGTCGTCGAACACCAGTAGCTCGGGATCGCGGACGAACATCCGCGCCGCTGCCGCGCGCTGCGCTTGACCACCGGAGAGCTTGACCCCGCGGGAGCCAACCAGCGTATCGAGACCGTTCTCCAACTGGGCTACGTCCGGCTCCAGCACAGCCGACCGCAGGGCCGCCGGGACATTCACCCGCTCTTCCGGCAAGCCCAGCAGGATGTTGTCCTTCAGTGTCTCGCTGAACAGGCGGGGCACCTGCGCCGTATACGCGCAGCGCGGCGGGACAAAGAACGTGGCCGGTTCCTCGACCGGCGTGCCGTTCCACTGCACCTCGCCCGCATCTTTCGGGACGAGGCCCAGTAGGGCGCGCAGCAGCGTGGACTTCCCGGCGCCGATCCGGCCGGTGATGACCGTGAACGAACCGCGCGGCAGCCGGAGGTCAATGCCTTCAATGCCGCGTCCCGAATCGGGATAGCGATAGGTCAGCCCCGAGGCCTCCAAGCTGACCAGTCGGTCGGCGTCCGTCTTGGGAGTGAACGGCACCTCCGGCAGCGCGCCGCGCAGGTAGACCGGGCTATGCGCGACCAGCTTTTGCGGTGGTGCGTCCCCCAGCAAGGTCAGCAAGCGCTCGATGGAGACCCCGATCTGCTTGTATTCGGTCCAGGCCGAGCCGATGTTGCGGTTGACCCACGTCAGTTGCTGGAGATAGTAGACGAAGAGTGCGAAATCGCCGACCGTGAAGCTCCCCGCCTGCATGGACTGGCCGACCAGGATCAGGATGATGGCCGTGCCCAGGTTGGCGGAGTTATCGAACATCGAGTTCAGAATGGCGCTCAACATGCGGTCCTTGATGGTCGTATGCAGCCGCGTGCTGTTGAGTTGATCGAACCGGCCCATGACGCGCGCCTCAGCATTGGTGAGCTTGACCGCCTCGACCATACGGAATAGCTCGCCGATGAACCCCGTCACGTGGCCGGTGGCCTCACGGTTGGCTTGGCGGTAGCGCCGAATCCGCCGCGTCGCAATGCTGGCTGTGACGATGATGAACAGCAGGGGCAGAAACACAACAATCGTGATGAGCGCGTTGACTTGGAACATCACGAAGAGCGCCACCGGGACGTAGATCAGGTGTGCCAGCTTGAACGGCGACATCACCATGTATTCCGTGATGGCCTCCACGTCACCGCGAAAGCGGCTGACCGCCTCGCCCGGCGACGCTGGCAACGCTTGGGAGCCGGGTTGGTCCAGGATGTGCGCCAGGAGGTTGCGGCGCAGCAGCGTTTCCATCGTGAACCGGGACAGGAAGAAGATGACGATCTCGACAAAGATGGCGACCGCCCGCGCCAGCGCAATCGCTACCAGCAGCGCGATGATGGTATACGGTCCCCAGCCGAGCTGTGCCTCGCCGGTCAGGGTGTCGAAGAACTCCCGGTTCGCCAGCGCCACCGCATTCGGCACGACCATGAAGGACAGCGTGCGGAGCACCAGCATGGTGCCGTAGCGCACAGGCAGGAAGCGGATCAGCCCCCAGAGGTGCTGCCAGGTCTTCACGCCAAGACCTCCTCCAGCCCGGTGCGGAGCAGTCCGTGGAAGCGCGCGCGGGGATCGCTGGCCAGGCGCCGCCGGTCGCCGTGCTCCAGGATGAGTCCGTCTTCCAGAATCATGATCTCGTCCACGCGCTGCACTGTAGCCAGGCGGTGGGCAATGACGATCACGGTCCGGTCCGCTGCCAGCCTGTCGAGCGCCCGTTCGATCAGCCGCTCCGTGTTCCGGTCCAGGCGTGAGGAGGCCTCGTCGAGGATCACCAAGCCCGCCGGCCGCAGGAAGACGCGGGCAAAGGCGAGCAGTTGCGCTTCGCCCGCGGAGAGGCCACTGTCGTGCGCGAGCATGGTGTCCAGCCCCGCGGGTAGCGCCGCGTACCACGACGCCAGACCAAGCTCGGCAATGACCTCATGCAGGCGCTCGTCCGAAATATCCGGGTCGAAAAGGGTCAGATTGTCGCGCACCGTGCCGTGGAACAGCTGCACGTTCTGCGTGACCATCCCAAGGCGCTCGCGCAGGTCGGGGAGGGTGCTCTGCCGAATATCCTGCCCGCCCAGGCGGATCGTGCCATCTTGGGGGTCGTAGAGGCGGCACACCAGGCGCGTGAGGCTGGTCTTGCCACTCCCCGTGCGTCCGAGCAAGCCCAAGCTCCTCCCTGGCGACAGTCGAAACGAGATGTCGTGCAGCACCGCCTGTTCTCGGTGGTAGCCGAACGTCACGTTGTCGAACTCGACTGACAGCGCCCCGGTCGGGAAGGCCACCCCGGCGCCGTCGAGGATGGTGCTGCGCGTCCGCAGCAGCTCGCCGAGGCGGAGGATGCTCGCGGAGGCGTGCTGCAAGTTCTCTAGCTCTTGGGTCAGCCGGGTGATTGGCTGGACCAGCATCGTAGCGTAGTGAAAGAGCATGTACACCGTGCCGAGCGTGATCGCTTCATCCAGGAAGAGATAGGCCCCCAGCGCCAAGGCCGCCGCGCTCCCGACCGCCCAGATGGTCTCGTTCGTATTCCAGAAGACGCCGATGGCCAGACCGGCACGCATCTCTTTGCTCAACCACGTGCGCGTCAGCTCGTAGAACCGGCGCAAGACGTAGGGCTGCGCGTTGGCGGCGCGGATGTCTTCCGTGCCGGCCAGCCGCTCTTCCAGAAAGCCGAACATATTGGCACGGACCTCGCTCCGTGCCCGCCAATAGGGGACGGAGATGTTCCGCAGACCGAGCAAGACGCTCACGCTACACAGCACAAATAGCGTGAAGGCCAGGCCGGCCCGCCATTCCTCCCGGTAGAGCAGTGCCAGAGTGCCAATCAGGAGCAGGCAGCTCCCCACGATCTGGATGGTGAACGTGGAGAAGAAGTTCCCCAGGTTGTTCACGTCGCCGTCAACGCGCTCGATCATTTCGCCCGGCGTGTGCTCGTGGTGGAACGACATGTCCAGCCCCAAGCAGTGCCGGGCCAGGTCCGAGCGGAGGGCGTTGGTCGCGGTCCAGGCGACGCGCTCGCTGAAGTAGGTGGCGAGCACCGATACGACTTGCTGCCCCAGCGCTACGCCACTGAAGAGCAGCGCCAACGTCACGAGCGTAGTGAATGCCTGGCCGGCCTGCGCGGTATCAATGAAGCTGCGGAGAATCTGCGGTGTAACCAGCAGCAGGCCGGTATTGCCGAGAATAAATACCGCGAGGAGCGCGACGTGGCCGCGCTGGGGCCAGAGATAGCTCGCCAACAGGTCATGGTATTGCCGCAGCGACACGTTCATGCGTGAGGTATCCGTGGCCTAAGTGCATGGTATCAGGAGAAGGTATCCGCGCCTCACGCCCTGACGGGCCAAAGCCGCACGGATGGAGCCAGGCGATGATAGGAGGCCCGCAGCACGTAGAGGGCTACAACATGTTGCGCCCGCCCCCCCGCGCAGCAGGGGGGACGGGACCCGGTTCCCTCCCCCGTCGCGACGGGGGAGGGCGAGGGAGGGGGCCAGCCCATATACCCAAATCAAGTTCGCACCCTTCATCAGGGCCGGGGTGAGGCCCACCCCCGTTGTCCTCTCCCCCACGCCCCCAATATCCCCTCATTGACGAGGGTTGGCACGTATGCAAGACCAGTCTGGAGCACATCCCGTGGCCCCGGAGGGGAGCCGTCTCCGCAGCATGCCGGCCACCAGCGGTGGCAGCGCCACCACGCCGAGGGCGCCGGGTCAGGACCGACCCCGCACCGTGCCACCCGGCACGGTACGGCCTGACCGTCCGTGCGCCACCCCACAGGCGCCGGGTTATGGTGTACCCCAGTCCACCTCGGTCTGGGCGCCGGATCATAACCGTCCGCGCGCCGCGCGGCAGGTGTCGGCCGCGTGCCGGCCCTATCCCGCGCAAAGGGCGCCGGGTCAGGAGCGACCCCACATCGTGCCAATCGGCGCGGTGCGGCCTGACCGCCCGCGCGCCACCCTAGAGGCGCCGGATCAGGACGTACCCTGGGCCACCCTGGCCCAGGCGCCGGGTGCTGATCGTCCGCGCGCCGTGGTCGCCATCGCCGCGGCCGCCGACGCCTCCCACGTCTTGCCCCCGGCACCGGGCCCCGACCGCTCCCGTCGGGTCCCCACCGCCGGGCCACGCCCAACCCTCGTCACGCCCCCCACCCCGCCGCACCAGGAGCATGACCCATGCCTATGCCGGACACCTAACCAAGCGGCCGCCGCACTGAGTTGACACCTAACCGCCCGTCCCCCTCGATGCCTCCCCCGGTCAACCCGTCCCCCCGTCGCAACGGGGGGGCCATAGGGGGGCCGATACTCCGACCGGGATAGGTGCGAGGCCGCCCGTAGGGACGCGATGAAACGCACCCATCCGCCCGTCATTGCGGCGCAAGCCGCAATCCAGGCCCCCTCAGCCACCGTTCGCCACACCGCCCCCGCTTCCCTGGAGGGCAGCGGGGGACCGGCTCCGCCATCGCTCCCCTTCCCTGCAGGGAAGGGGCCGGGGGTTAGGTCCGACTCGCCGCCCGCCGATAAACCTACCCCTGTCAGGTGCCTACTCCGCCCCTTGCCACTCGGTGTGGAAGATGCCGGGCTTGTCGGTGCGCTGGTAGGTATGCGCCCCGAAGTAATCGCGCTGCGCCTGGATCAGGTTGGCGGGGAGCCGTTCCTGGCGGTAGCTCTCGTAATAGTCGAGCGACGCGCTCAGGGCCGGGCAGGCGATCCCCTGTCCGCGGGCCAGCGCCACGACCTCCCGCAGGGCGCCAATCCGCGCGGTCACCTGCTCGGTCAGCGGTGGGTGCAGGAGCAGGCTGGTCAGGTCGGGCGTATCGAGGAAGGCCGCCTTGATCTGATCCAGTAGAGCCGCGCGGATGATGCACCCGCCCTTCCAGATGCGAGCGACTTCCGCCAGATTCAGGCCAAAGCCGTACTCTTGCGAGGCCTCACGGAGCAGCTTCATCCCCTGGGCGTAGGTGATGATCTTGGCCGCGTAGAGCGCCGCTCGGACCTGCTCCGTGAAGTTGCCGCCGACCGTCGCCGTTCCCCCGTCCGGTGGCCCGCCGAGCACCTGCGCGGCCCGCACGCGCTCGTCCTTGCGGGCGGAGATGTTCCGCGACCACACCGCCGCGTCAATCGTCGGGATCGGCACGCCGAGGTCGAGCGCATCCTGCGAGGTCCAGCGCCCGGTGCCTTTCTGCCCGGACGTATCGAGGATCAGGTCAACCAGCGGCTCCTGCGTCTCCGGGTCGGTGTACCGCAGCACCGTCGCCGTGATCTCGACGAGATACGATTGCAGCTCGGTCTCGTTCCACTGCGCGAACACGGACCCGATCTCCGGCGCTGTCCGGCCCTCCAACCGACGCAGCAGTTCGTAAACCTCGGCGATGAGCTGCATGTCGCCGTACTCGATGCCGTTGTGAACCATCTTGACATAATGTCCGCCACCGCCCTCGCCGATGTAGGTCACGCAGGCGCCATCGTCGTCGGTCTGGGCCGCGATCTTGGTCAAGATCGGCGCCAGATGGTCGTAGGCCGCGCGCGGCCCGCCGGGCATCAGTGACGGCCCGTTGAGCGCGCCCTCTTCCCCGCCGCTCACGCCCATGCCGACGTAGTGCAGACCGTCCGGCGCCAGCTCCGTGCCGCGGTGGATGGTGTCCTGGTACAGCGAGTTACCCCCGTCAACCACAATATCGCCGGCGGTCAGCAGGGGACGGAGTTGTGCGAGCACGGCATCCACCGGCCCGCCCGCCTGCACCATGAGGATGATCGTCCGCGGTCGTTCGAGCGAGCCGACGAGTTCCTCCAACGTCTCGGAGCCGCGAATAGCGGCGCCCCGCGCCGGCCCGGCCAGGAACTCTTCGGTGCGCTCGGTCGTGCGATTGTAGACCGTGACCGAAGCGAAGCGCGCGATATTGCGGGCTAAATTCTGGCCCATCACGGCCAAGCCCAGCAGCCCAATCCGACTCTTACTCATCCCCGAGTCTCCTCTATCCGTTGATGTGCTCTTGACGTGCCGTTGACGCGGCCACAATACCGCCTCGCGCTGCACCGGCGCCTATCAGTGGACGGTATCAGCCCATAAGAGCACGAGGCAAGGTGCGAGGTCAGCCGCCTCGCTGACCAGGGGTAGGTTTTTCTGTGGAGCGGTCTACCGTCCCCAGTTACCTCTCGCCTTGGGCTGGCGTAACCAGTCTCCGGGTGGGTCGTCTTCCCTGGGACCTAGCCATGACTGGTCGCCGCACGGACTCCCCTTCCCTGCAGGGAAGGGGCCGGGGGTTAGGTCCGCCTCGCCGCCCCCATCAGCGCAAGCCGAACAGCTCCGCGTCCACCCCGGGGCAGTAGTGGACCAGCGGTGCCGTCCGCGGTACGTCCAGCCCGGCGGCACGGAGCATCGTCTCGTCCAGCGTCTCGTCCAGCGCCTCGACGGCGGCCCGGTAGAGGACAAAGGGCGGGTGATGGACCTGACCCACGCGCAGTCCCCGGGCACCGCAGTCCGTATAGAGCAGATAGCGCTCCACCAGAAAGTGCTCCAGGGTCCCCGGCTGGGCTGTGCCGACGGCCGCGCCCACGCGACAGCGCGCTGCAAGCTGCGCCGGAACCGGCCCCGGCCAGCGCCGCGTGCTGCGGAATGCCAGGGTCCGCTCCTCCCGTTGCCGCTGCACCGTCGCCAGGTGGTAGGGCAGCCGCCAGCCGAGACGCCCGGCGATCACCGCCAGCGGGTGCGTCGTATCCAGGCTGAAAAACCAGACACCCGGCTCGCCCCCGTCTCGATGCACGTAGGTTCGCAGGTTCAGGGTATGCAGGCGCGTGAGTGCCGGCATGGACGGCAGCCAGCGGAGACGCACTTCCGGCATCGTGAGCGCGATCAGACCCACATACGCCCGATCTTGAAACGTGTCCACGACCAGCGGCGCAGGCAGCCGTGCCTGGAGCGTCGCCGCCGGCACCGCCCAATGAAAGAAGAGCAGTTGCCGCCACCGCTGCCGCGCCATGCTTGGCCCAGCCGGGCGGCGCGTTGGCGTCCGGCGATCAATGGCTGCCGGGTCGCTCTGCGTTGCTGACACCATGCCCTCGACGGAGGCAGCAATCAGGGCGCGAAGCGGTAGACGACCGGCAGCTGCGCGACGTCGGTGATGCTGGGATCCGTGTGGTGCGAGATTTGGACGCTGCCGATGCCGCAGTCGCCGAACTCATCGCACGAGATGGTGCCGATAATGCCCTGAAAACCGGCGGTGTTGGTCAGCGCCGCCCGTAGCTCGGCGCGGTCAATGGAGAGCGTGTCTCCGTCGGTGACCGCGACCGTCTCGATAGCCCGGAGCAGAAGCGTGGTCGCATCGTAGGCGTGGGCCAGGTAGGCCGACAAGGGCGGCTCGCCGTACCGGTCCTGATAGTCGGCGACGAGCGCATCGTTGCTCTTGGTGGTCGTCTCATTGGTGTTGTCACCAAAGCGCAAGTCCGGACCGGGCAAGTAGATGCCTGCCGCCTCCGGGACGGCGAGGAACCTGGACACAAGCAGCGCCCCTCCGCCGATCAGCGTCACGTCCTTGAGGCCGGCGACCGCACCGATCTGCCGGACGATGTGTGTGCCCTCGGCCGGGAAGAGTGGGAAGAAGAGGCTGTCGGGATTGCCGGCTGCGATCTCCGTGAGGACGGGGATCATGTTTCTCTCGCCTTTCTCAATGGCGGTGAGGACGGTTTCGCCACCGAGTTTCCGGAACTCAATAGCAAAGGCACCGGTCAGCCCGGATGTGTACGGGTCGCCGTCATGGATGGCGGCCACCTTGCGGAGACCGAGTTCGTTGTACGCGAACTGTGCGACTGCCCGCGCCTGGTACAGGTCGTTGTTGGAGGTCCGGTAGTAGCCGGGGTGGTAGTTGGCGCCGGCGCGACCTTGGAGGTCGGAGGTGAGCGAGGGCGAGGTGGTGGAGGGTGCAATCATCACCAGCCCGGCCTTGCTGATGATCGGCGCCGCCTGGGCAGCAGCGACGGAGCAAGAAGTGCCGATGACCCCCACGACCTGCCGTTGATCGGCAACCACGGACTCGGCAGCAGCACGGCCTCCCTCCGCGGAGCAGACGGAGTCGAGGCCGGCACCCATCGAGACGGCGTGCCCTTTGATTGGGCCGTAGTCCGCGATGGCGAGCGCGACGCCGCGCTGGTTCGGAATGCCAATGCCCGATCCGCCAGTCAGGGCATTCATCGAACGTATCTGGATCGCCGCGCCGGGCGCGACCGTCACGGTCCCCAGGTCCGGTTGGCCTTCCCAGTCGAACCGCGCGGTATTGAGGCGCGCTTGCAGCCCATTCGGCCCGTTGATCCAGGTGCGGTAGCCATCGGTGAAGGCCGCCCGGTTATCCGCTGCGCGCAGCACGAGCAGGCCGCCGGTGGTCTGCTGTAGCACATCGCCGTTCTCAGGATTGACGTGCCCGTTTTCCAGACACGCGCCGACCTTGTCCGGCCCCTCCGCCGCGTCAATCAAGCCCTTGAGCGTGGCGAAGCCCGGGTTCAGCGCGCAGTCGGCCGCCGTAGCCGTCGGCACCGCGAACAACAGCAACAATGCCGCGGCGATGAGTGCAAGGAGCCACTGTTTCATACTGCCTCCTAACCTGTCCGTAGATGTGGCCTGGCCCCCTCCCTCGCCCTCCCCCGTCGCCACAGGGGAGGGAATACACCCGTCCCCCCTGCCGCAGCGGAGGGACCATAGGCTGACAAGGGTAGGTTTTTTGTAGGGGCGCGATGAATCGCGCCCAGCCGCCCGTCATTGCGGCGGAAGCCGCAATCCAGCCCCCAGCTGCCGCTTGTCACACAGCCCCGCTTCCCTGGAGGGCAGCGGCGGACCGGCACCGCCATCGCCCCCCTTCCCTGGAGGGAAGGGGCCGGGGGTTAGGTTCAACCCACCTCCGCCGAAAAACCTACCCTTGTGAGGGGGACCATAGGGGGGCCGTCACGACGTTCTGCGCCACATTCTGATCGCCGTGGAAACCGTCAGCAGCGGCACCGTCACATCAATCAGAATCCACACCAACGGATTGTCGTTTGCAGGGTCAGCGAACTGAAAACCGAACCAATTGGAAAGCAGCGCGATGAGCAGCGCCACCGAGTAGTAGAGGATGACGTTCGTTTCCAGATAGTCCCGAGTAATCGTCTGCTCCTCCGACCCGGAGCCGAGTTGGCGCTTTCTGGCGATGGCCACGAGCAGGACGACGACCAAGGCGACAACCATGAGCGGGTCCAGGATCGTCCACACGGTAGCCCCAGCGCCGGCCAGCGTGGGGTCGTAGAACTGGGCAAGCAGGAACTGCACGGGCACCGCCACGCCCACCACAAACACGTACACCGCTACCAGCCGCACGATCATAGCAACCATAGTGCCCTCCCCCATCGGATCTGAGAATCCGGCGTGCTTGACGCCATGACGCCTGCGCGCCTCTCGACCTACGCATGGGATGGTACACGAAAGCAGTCCACGTGTTCAGGGGGGTGCCGTGTACTCCCGCTTCCGCCGCCCGCTCTCACGGGTCCGTGGGAATGACCGGAGAGCAGCTACGGCACTTAGCGCGCACCGATGTGCTTGACTTGGCCGGGGCCGGTGATGTCCCGGCTCACTTGCGGCTGTCCGTAGTAGCTGATCCGGCCGTTGCCGTTGAGCCGGGCCGCAAGCGTGTCGCTCGCCCGGACAAGGGCCGCACCGGAGCCGTTGATCCGCACCCGAGCGGTCTCGGTCTCGGTCCCGGCAGCGTCATACGCGCCGGCGCCGCTCACGGTAACGAGCTGCTCCTCGACCTTCCCGGTCAGTCGGACCCGGCCGCCGCCGCTGATCTCCACCACCAGCCGCGGCGCATTGATATTCGTCGCTTCGATGGAGCCGGCACCGTCTAGCTCCAGGCCCCGGAGCCGGCGCGCCGTGACGTGGAACGTCAACGGTTGGGTAGGAGCGTAGCCGCCGACGGTGCCCGCAAACCCGAGGCGCAGGGAGAAGTCGTCTACCTCGGTTCGCACGTATTCCAGCAGGTTGTCGTCCACCTCCACCACCAGCGACGGCCTCTCTCCCTGGGTGATGTACACTCGCGCGTCGCCGGAGACGATGACTTGACCGAAATTCCCGATGTTTCTGGTCTCGGAGCGGATGTTCCCTGAGCCGCGTAGCCCACCGAGGCCGGCAACGTTACACGCGGTCAGGACGAACGCGACGATTCCGCCGAGCGCCACACTGCGACGTCTCATGGCTGGGAGTCTCCCCCGTAGGTGATGTGAACCCTTCACTGGCCCCTTACTGTCACCCTAACAAGGATAGGTATTTTCCCGTAGGAGCGCGATTCATCGTGCCCAGTCCCCACCGCGGCCCGGTACAAACAGACGCCCTCCCCCGTCGGGACGGGGGAGGGCCGGGGAGGGGGCCGGTACCCCCTCACAACTGCCGATTTCCGACAGCCGGACCAATGAAAAACCGCCCGAGAGTGGTCGCTAGGGACCAGTCCCGGGCGGCTTTGCTACGCACTAGGCAGCACGCGCCCACCCAGCGCTGACATTCACCCGTACCTTCCGGCTCGCCGTTGGTGTTGATCTAGGCGACAGGTACGAGGTGAATGCACATAGACAGGGCGTGCCGACTAGCGCTACTACTGTCCATAGGCATCACCTCCTTTTCACCTGCTGCCTAGTCTACCATAGTGTCGCCCGCTGTCAACAGCGCGCCGGCCTAAGCGGCCGGCTGCCGCTATGCCGACAGCCGCGGGAACAGGGGCGAGCCACCGGGAACCGGCCGGCCCGATCCGTCCGGCTGCCACCGCAGGTCGCGCCACGTGCCCGGCGCAATCCCGTCGAGACCGAGCTGGGCGAGCATCCGGTCCGCCGTTCCCGGCATGAACGGGCCGAGTAGCGTGGCTTGGAAACGCAGGCTCTCGGCGCTGGTTGCCAGGACCGTCTCCAGTGCTGCTCGGTGTGCCGGGTCGCGGGCCAAGCGCCACGGCTGCGACTCGTCAATGTACTGGTTGCCCCGGCGCACCAGCTGCCAGATCGCATCGAGCGCCCGGCCGAACTCCCAGCCATCGAGCGCCGCGGTCGCGTCCCGCAGCGCCGTCTCCGCCGCTTGCTGCACGGCCGTTTCTCGCTCGCCGGCGGCGCGGGCGGTACCGGCGGGCAGCCGGCCGTCGCAGTAACGGCCGATCATCGTCACCGTCCGGTTGAGCAGGTTACCCAAGTCGTTGGCCAGTTCCGCGTGATAGCGCTGGATGAGATTGGCTCGCGCGAAGTTGCCGTCCTGGAACCAGGACCCCTCGCGCATGAGGTAGTAGCGCACCGGGTCGGTGCCGAACTCCGCGACGGCGTCTCGCGGGTCCAGCACATTGCCGGTGGTCTTCGAGAGCGGCTTGCCTTCCAGGTTCCACCAGCCATGCACCACGACCTGCCGCGGCAGCCCGACGCCCGCGCTCATCAGCATGGCCGGCCAGTACAGGCAGTGAAAACGGGTGATGTCTTTGCCGATCACGTGTACGTCGGCGGGCCAGTAGCGCGTGTACCGTTCGTCGTCGTGCGCGAAACCGGCGGACGTGAGGTAGTTCGTCAGCGCGTCATACCACACGTACATGACGTGGTCGTCGTCCCCGGGGACGGTGATACCCCAACGCTCGCCGGTGAGGTTACGCACCAGCCGCGAGGTGGAGAAGTCCCGTAGCCCGTCCCGGAGCCAGCCCAGCACCTCATTGCGCCGCGTCGTGGGCACGATGAAGTCCGGGTGGGCCGCGATGTGCTGCTCCAGCGGCTCCTGATAGCGGCTCAACGCGAAGAAGTAGTTCTCCTCGTCCAGCCATTCCGGCGTGAGCGTCGGATGATTGGGGCAGCGCTCGTCCACCAGATCATCGTCGTCGTAGAACGTGTTGCAGTTCGGACAGTACCAGCCCGAGTAGGTGCCTTTGTAGATGTCGCCGCGCTCCAGCGACCGGCGAAACAGCTCTTCCGAGGCCGCGGTGTGGACCTCCTCGGTGGTACGGATGAAGCGATCATAGGAGATGTTCAGGGATTCCCAGGCCTGCTGGAAGACCTCGTCCATCCGGTCTACCCAGGCCCGCGCCGATACGTTCGCCTCCTCGGCGGCGCGTAGCACGTGCTGGCTATTCTCGTCGAGACCCATCGAGAAGAGCGTGTCCATCCCCTGCATTCGCCGGAACCGCGCCATCACGTCTGCCCCGACCTTCTCCAGGGCGGTCCCGATATGCGGCGCGGCATTCGGGTAGTCAATGGCGGTGGTGATATAGAAACGCGGCGACTGCGGGGCTGATTCCACGGCCCTTACCTCCTGGGGCGGTTGAGTATGGAGCTGCCCGCCCTCACTGCCAGTATACGTGCCAGGAGCGGTCGGCACCTAGGCCAACCGTGCCGCTGCCCCGGCCTACGGCCCGTGCTGACGTGGCCGCCCGGTCGAGAAGCGCGGCTTGAGTGATACGTCGGGGTGTTCTACACTGGTGGTGACAACATGACGCCCATTCGTCGTCTCATCTGGGATGATTGGAACACCGCTCACATTGCCCGCCACGGAGTCAGTCCTGCTGAGGTCGAGGAGGTTTGTGAGAACGATCCAATGATTAGCGCGACCTATAAGGAGCGCATCCGTGCGGTGGGACTCACCCGCGCCGGGGAGATGTTTACGGCCATCCTTGCTCCCCAAGGCGGAGGTGTCTACTATCCAGTGACCGCGCGGCCGGCAAGTCGCCAGGAACGCCGTCGCTACCGGGCTGAACGAGGCGAAGTACGATGACAATACAGAAAGAGCGCAAAAAGAGCCGCATTCCCGAGTTCAAGACTATCGAGGAAGAGGCCGAGTTCTGGGATACCCACGACACTACCGACTATGAGGACGAGTTCAAGCCGATCAAGGCCCGGTTTGCGGACAAGCTCTTCGACCGCGTGACCATTCCCGTTGACGCCGACACGCTGGCACAGCTGGATGCCCTCGCTCGCGAGGCGGAGTTGAACGCCACGGCGCTGGCCCGCCGCTGGGTCTTGGAGCGCCTGGAGCAGGAAGTCCGGGCGCGTGGCCAGGCAGCGTAGGCGTCCGAGACCCGTGCCTGCGTTACACTACGCCGCTGTCAGTTAGCGCCGGGAGGCGCGCGGATTGCCTCCAACAGAAGGGGCTCCCGATCACATTCCCGGCGGAGTTCGTGGCCGAGGAGCCGCTCGGCGCGTGGCGCTAGCCCCCAGAACACGGGGGAGGACACCGAAGTGGCCATGAAGTTCGCTCAGGGAGTAGGCCAGAACGATTGCTTTTGGGCTTCGCCCTACTGGACAGGTTAGCAAGATAGCGGCATTTTTCTGCGAGGAGGAATCGAGACATGCGAGGATTAGCAAACCGTATCGTACACGCGCGGATGTTCGAATACCTCCTCGTCGTACTCTTCATCGGGTGCGCCGCTGTGCTGGGTTTGCTGTCTTTTTCCATTGATGAGCAATACGAAATCGGTGCGGGGTTGTTCCTTCTCCTGACGCTAGTAGTGCTCGTCCTGGAAGTGATTCTCAAGATGATTGCGCTATCGCCAAGGGTCGACCGGTATTTCAGGGATGGTTGGAATGCCTTCGATTTCCTGGCAATTAGCTTCCTGGTAATCAGCATAGTAGCCTTGCCGCCGCCCGCGCCCAGCTACGGGCTACTCATCATGTTGGTTCGCTTGCTGCGACTTCTTCGGGGCCTTTCAACCGTTCGGGAGCTACATTTGATCCTTTCGACACTGATTCGCTCCGTACCGAGCGTGGGACACGTCGTGATCTTGCTGTGCATCATCCTCTATGCGTATGCTCTTGTCGGGCACCGAACCTTCGGAGAGCACGACCCGGCACGTTGGGGAGATCTAGGCGTTTCCGCTTTGTCGCTGTTTCAAGTAATGACGATGGATGACTGGGTCGGCATCATGCACCCTGTCATCGAGCTAGAGCCGTTGGCCTGGATCTATTTCGTGAGCTTTTTGATGATCAGTGCCTTTATCGTAGCCAATATACTCATAGCCGTCGTAATAAGAAACCTGGAGGAAGCCAGGAAGGAACGCCTGCAACCGTTGGAAACGCCCACATCCAGGGAAGAAATCCTCCAGGAGCTGCGCTCGACCCAGCAAGCGCTCCACCGCCTGGAGCAGGAAATCCGGGCGCGTGGCCAGGCAGCATAGGCGCTGTCAGCCACCCTGACGTAGGGATAGGTGCTGCGGCGCGTCCCGCCCGGCCGCCGGGCTACGGCGCCTTGTGGCACGCCTCACAGCGGTCGTTGGGGAGACCGGTGTGGTCGGCGGGTATCTTCCGTGCTCCCTGCACGCCTTGCGCGTGGCACGAGAGACAATCTTGCCGGCCCTCGACCATGTGCGGGATGGCCGGTGCGCCGGCACCACACCCCACCAGTAGGACGGAGAGGAGGACTACCCCGAACAGGTGCCGCGCGCCGCGCCGTTTGCCCATCACTCCTCAGCCCTCGCCGTTGCTGTACCGACAATGGGGTGCCTCACGGCGCCATGGCCTCCAAGCAGGCGGCGGCGATGTCGCATAGCTCGTCAAGCTCCGCTGTCTGCATGACCAACGGCGGCGCGAACCCAACGAAGTCGTTGCCGCAGCGTGCAATGAGGCCCCGCTCGCGGGCCAGCGCCTCGAACCGTTTGCCCGGCGGTGTGGCTGCTTCCGGCCAGGCGTCGGCAGCAAGGTCAAAGCCCTGCAAGAGGCCGGCGCCACGCACGTCCCGGACGAACGGATAGGCCTCTGCCAACCCATCGAGGCGCGTGCGGAGATGGCCGCCCAGTTGGGCAGCGTGCGCGATCAGGTCGCGCTCCTCGTACTCGGCGAGCGTCGCCAGCCCGGCCGCACAGGCCACCGGATTGCCGGCGAACGTGTGGCCGTGGTGGAACTCGCGCCGGGAGTCCGGATCACCGAGGAACGCCTGCCACACCCGGTCGGCAATGAGCACGCCGGCCAGAGGCACGTAGCCACCGCTCATCCCCTTGCCACAGGCGAGCAGGTCGGGCGCTACACCATAGTAGTCGGCGCCAAACCACGTGCCCAAGCGACCGAACCCGGTGATGATCTCGTCGAAGATCAGCAAGACGCTGTGCTTGTCGCAGGCCGCGCGCAGGATCGAGAAATACTCCGGAGGCGGCACTACGAAACCGGCCGAAGAGATAGACATTGGCTCCATGATGACGGCCGCCACCGTCTCCGGGTCCTCGGCCTCGATGGTGCGCTCGACCAGACGCGCACAGGTGATCCCACAGGCGCCGTGGTCGTAGGTCTTGTCGAACGGGCAGCGCTGGCAGGCGGGCGGGTGGGTGTGCAGCACGCCGGCGACGAGCGGCTCGAAGACGCTGCGCCGCTCCCAGCCACCGCTCGCCGCGAGTGCCCCCATCGTGCCCCCGTGATAGCCGCCGTACCGCGCGATGAGCTTGTACTTGCGGGGATGGCCCGATTGCTTGTGGTACTGGCGGGCCATTTTCAGCGCCGTCTCGGTCGCCTCGGAGCCGCCGGAGAGCAGCTTGACGGCCACGCCATGCTCGCCGCGCATCCCCGCCGGGGCGATCCCGCGCAGCCGCGTCACCAGCTCGATGGCCGGGGGCGTAGTGCCGTGCAAGGGCGGCGCAAAGTGCAGGGCGTGGAGTTGGTCAGTAGCCGCCTGGATGATGCGCTCGTTGCCATAGCCCAGACCGGTCACAAAGACACCCGACAGTCCGTCGAGATACCAGCGCCCCTCCCGATCTTGCAGCCGCACGCCCTCGCCGCGCACGAACACCCACGGCTCGGCGGCGAAAGCCGTCATCTGGCGAAAATCCAGCACCAGATGGTCGAGCACGTCCGGCTGGTCAGAGCCGCACAATGAAATGGAATCGGTGGGGCGGCTCTGGCCAGCCGCCCGCTCGTCTACGCTCATCCCAGCCCTAGCTCTTGGGCGATATTGCCGGCTGCATCCGCCAGTATCCCCAGATCGGTGCCAAGCGTGACCATCCGATAGCCGTCGGCGGCCCGCTCGCGGGCCTGCTCGACCGTGCGGGCGGCGATGCCGGCCGCCTTGCCGGTCCGCTCGGCGGCGGTGACCGCACCGTGAATGGCGTTGACGAAATCGTCTTGCTGCCAGGCATCGGCCTCGGCATAGCCGAAGGAGGCGGCCAGGTCGTTCGGTCCGACGGATACCACGTCCACGCCGTCCACGCTCAGAATCTCTTCCGCCCGGACAATGGCCTCGCGCGTTTCGAGCTGCACGCTCACCAGCGTCTCGTCGTTGCCGCGTTCATAGTAGGTGGCGGCGTTAGTGTTGAAGGCGGCTGCGTGGAGCATCCCACCCTTGCTGCGGATACCGCGCGGCGGGAACTTGGCCGCCTGCACGACCGCCGCGGCTTCCTCGGGCGTGTTGACCACCGGCACCATCACGCCACCGGCGCCGGCGTCGAGTGCCCGCTGAATGTGATCGAGGCCGAACCAGGGCACGCGCACAATCGGCGTGGCGCCGTTGGCCCAGACGGCAGAGCACATCAACGCCATCTGCTCGTAGGTCAGCGGATAGTGCTGGCCGTCAACGTAGAACCAGTCGTAGCCCTGACGCGCGAGCGCCTCGGCGACGGGATAGGACGGCAGGCCGAGTCCCAGTCCGTAAGTCGTCTCTCCGCCCCGTAGCTGGCGCAGTAGTTTGTTCTCGCGCATAAATCCTCCTTGTATGCTGCTCTCCGCACGGCCACTGTAACACCATCTGCCAGTGGCCGGTAGTCAGTGGTCGTCAGCCTGGCGCCCGCCTACTCCTTCACCAAGCGCCACTGGATCAGCCCGGTCTCGTAGGTCTCGCAGCCCACGGTCCTGAAGCCGGAGCGCGGAGCGCCCGGTGCAAACAGGGGAATACCACGGCCGAGCACGACCGGAAAGACCGTCAGAATCAGCTCGTCAATGAGGCCGGCGTCGAGCATGATCGTATTGATCTGGCCGCCGCCGACCAGCCAGATGTCCTTGCCCGGCGCATCCTTCAGCGCACGTACAAAAGCGGCAATGTCGCCGGAGGTGAAGCGCACGTGCGCGGTGTCCGGCGGCGGGCTGCTTCTGGTGAAGACGTAGTTGGTCTTCTCCGGGTACGGGAACGTGTCCACAGTGAGCGTCACCTGATAGGTGGCGTTGCCCATCAGGGTCGTATCAATCGAGGCATAGAAGTCGTCGTAGCCATAGTCGAGGCCGCCGCCGGCCTCCAGCCAGTCAAGCTCACCGTTGAGGCCGGCGATGTAGCCATCGAGTGACATGGCACTGTAGAGCTTGAGTTTCCTCACCGCGGTTGCCTTCCTAGCCCCCCTATGGTCCCCCGCTGCGGCGGGAGACAGTCTATTCCCTCCCCCGTCGCAACGGGGGAGGGTGAGGAAGGGGGCCAGCCCTCAGGCGATGCTCAGGCCGTGGATCGGGAAGACAAGGCGTCGAACGGTGCGAACGCTGGCCTCGGCAAACTCGCGGACCGCCGGCTCGGTGTCGGCGGATTGCGCCGCATCCGGCGGGTCACGCAACTGTGCGCCCCCGTAGGCCGCCACGTAGCCAGGCGGGAGGTCATTGGGGAGCGCCACCCCGGCCATCACCCCGAACGCCAGCGCCCACACCCGCGCGGTCGCATCAATATCGTAGCCGCCGCCACCCACGGCCACCCAGCGAGGAGCAAGGTCGCGGAGGCGGCCGATGACTGTCTCGTAGGCGTGCGTTGTCAGACGGAGATGGGCCAGCGGGTCGTCGTAGTAGCCGTCGGCGCCGAGTTGGGTCACGACAATATCGGGCCGAAAGGCGGCCAGCAGCGGTGGCACGATCTCCTCGAAGGCCCACAGCCACGTCGCGTCGTCGGTATACGGTGCGAGCGGCACGTTGACCGCATAGCCGCGGCCCGCCCCGGTGCCGATATGCTCCGCAAAGCCGCCCTGTGGTCCCGGGAAGAGAAAGAGCGTCGATTCGTGCAGCGAGATCGTCAGCACATCGTCGCTCTCGACGAACGCCGCCTCCACGCCGTCGCCCTGATGCACGTCAATGTCCACATACGCCACCCGTAGGCCCTGGTCCCGCAGCCAGGCCAGCGCAATGGCGGCGTCGTTGAAGATGCCAAAGCCGCTCGCTTGGTCGGGGAGCGCGTGGTGATTGACGCCACCGGCCGGGTTGAACGCCGCGTCAACCGTCCCCTCGCTCACCAGCCGCGCCGCGGTGAGCGTCGCGCCGGACACCAGCAACTGGAACTCGAACATACCTGGATACGGCGGGTTGTCGCCGAACGCGCTGAACCCGTGGCGCTGCGCCACCATCTCGGGCACCTGCTTCCCGGCACTCAAGCGCCGGACCGTCTCCACGTAGTCCGTCGCATGTACGCTGCGCGCCGCCGCGGCGGTCGCCGGCGTGGGCGCGATCTCGCGGACGCCGGGTGCCGCCAGCAGGCCATAGGACTCGATGAGCGCCCGCACTTGCGCGGGCCGGTCCAGCTTGAGCGGATGCCGCGCCGGGAGCGCCGCCTGGACCAGCGCCGGGCTGTAGATCAGCGCCGTTCGACGCTGCTCGGAAGGCGCTGAAGTCTCTTCGCTCATGCTTGGCCCACTGCTGCCTCGTGCCCCCAGTCTACCAGGAGACCTCTCCAGATGCCGGCCTGGCCTCCCTACGTTACCCATGCATACGCTAAACTACGGTTACCACCGTCATTCCAGCGCAAGCCGGAATCCAGCACTGGTATGTGGTATCATTGGGCTACTGACTGGGGGAACGTGGCGAGCCAAGTCGGAGAGCTTCTGGCGAGCAATGGTCGGTGTTACTTGTAAGTGGGCCAGCCATGACAAAGCAAGAGGTTGAGACGCAGGCCAAACAGACACTCATCAGTCATGGCCTGTATAGTGTCCCCGTAGACCCGGTCGTGTTGGCGAACAGGGGCGGCATTCGAGTAGTCAATGCCACATTCTCGGAGAACGGTACCTCCGGCGTGGTAGCCCGGCGCAGTAAGCAAGTCCTCATCCTCGTTGAACAGTCCGACCCGCCGTACCGCAAGAGATTCACGATTGCACACGAGCTAGGTCATCATTTCCTCCACCTGTCGTCCGACGGTGAGTTCGTCGATCAAGAGGTCGATATTCTAAGGGAGGAAAGTACTGGTGATCTTGATTCCCCTCGGACAAGGCAGGAGATCGAGGCCAATCAGTTCGCAGCCGCTCTGTTGATGCCGGCAGAGCTAGTGAAACGGGAATGGCCCAAGTACCAATCCATCGAGGGCATGGCACGTCGCTTCCAGGTATCGTGGCAGGCGATGGGTATTCGGATTGTGCAGTTAGGATTGGCATGATCGAATCCGACGCGGCCGAGGAATCCGAACATCCCAACATCCCATCGCAGTTCCAACGGTTTGCGGAGGCGACAGGTTCGTCAGTATCCTCGGACGATATTGAGCCTTGGGCACGGTTCCGCGAAGTCGAGGACCGGAGCTATCGGCTGAGGACATTGGTGCAGGCCTGGGAGCAACAGCAGCGCGAAGAGCGAAAGCTCAGGCGACACTATGCCTCACGCCTCCTTTGGATATGGGTTGGGCAGGCGCTTGTCGTGAACATCGCTTTCGTTCTGATTGGACTGCGTGTCCTCGTGGTTGACCAGTGGGTTGCCAATGCGTTTATTCTCTCGGTGTTTGCCGAGCTCGTTGGCATGGTGCTTATTGTGATGCGCTACCTCTTTCCGAAGGATGGGGATAGTCTGCTGAAATTGATCGAACGGCTATAAGGATGCATGTTCATGGCCACCATTGATTTTCGTAAATGTCTCAATGCAATCTCAGATGTGATAGTCAACCGACCACCGCCACTGCGTGAGTTCGATCAGATATACATGAAGGCAGCAGACTTATTACTACAGGCCGAGCTCGTAGGGCGATGGTTCGATGGAAGAAGTGTTCTCTTCATTGGGGATGGTGACGCTCTTGCACTATGTACTACACATCTCCACCAACAGGAGCTTCTTCCTACAGGGCCATCAGCCGTTCGTGTTCTTGACTTCGACGAAAGAATTGTGAACTCTATCAACGATTTTGCTGAGACATACAATCTTACTTGTAAGGTCAAGGCAGATCTTTACAATGTTGCCGATCCTTTACCGGAGCGATACTGGCAATTGTTCGATTCCTTCTATACAAACCCTCCGTTTGGGGCAAGTAACGACGGTAGAAGCGTGGAGTCGTTCCTGTTGAGGGCAGTCGAGGGTGTTGGCAACGGTGCGGTTGGGTGTGTGGTGGTAGCCGATTATCCAGAACTGGACTGGACTGGTGAAGTATTAATTAACACCCAAAGGTATTTGCTCAACCAGGGATTCCTCATAGCTGAATTACTGCCACAATTTCACCATTACCACTTAGATGATACTCCTGACCTTACATCCTGTAGCATGATTGTGCGTCGCCTAGAGTTTAGAGAGGAGAGATATAGTAGTCAACCTCTAGGGCGTGAAATACTTGCAAATTTCTACGGTGCTGCAGCCCCAATGAGGATTCAGCATGTTCGCGATCTGAGGAGTGGTGGGAAGTTTCCTTCACGGGACCATGAGCTTGTACCCCTAGAGAGATAAGGATCGTGACGATGGAAAAGAAGACAACACCACCCGATGCCTTCATTTTTATGAAGGTGGGAGACCATGCAGGTGAAAGCTGGGAGGAGATACTAGAACGGAAGCAGCGGGAACGAGAGCAGGCTGGCCGCATCTTCTGGGGTTATGGTGGTAGCACTTGCCACCCGCTAAGGCAGGTCCAGCCTTTTGTACGATTACACGTGGGGAAAACTGGCCGGATTCAGTTGCTGATGGAGCCAGTTCACTCCAGGGCCAAGCCAGAGGTAGTTCCTGCTACTCAATACAGTAAAGATGGTGTGTATTGGGAGCCTTTGCCGGAGGGTATAGAAGTTATTGGTTCGCGCTATGCCTTTGTTCTCGATGAGATCAGACCAGGTGAGCTTGATATCCCTCTTGAGGATTTCGAGGTGGGAATTGGTATGAGCAGAGGAAGAGCTGCCGATCGATATATTGGCAATAGGGTGGATAAAGGGTGCTTTGTGCGCCGTGAGAGCGGAATTGTCGTTCCGAGTGGTTCTGCTGAGGAAGGTAGTGCTGAAGGAACTCAGAAGCGAGTTGCTAAATTTGCTGCAGAATTGGTTGATCCCTATGCGGTGCTCTTGCGTTAGTGGGCTATCATGGTGATGTGAAGATCCCTAGTCCGGGATGCGATGGCCGGCTGCGAACGTGCCCTAGCGAACTAGAGCGCCGAGGCGGGCCGCGAGGCGCGGAGGTACTCGCCCATTAGGAGGGGAAATATCGGCCACGGATGCGCCAGGCGCGCATACGCGAACAGCGCTGGGTCGGGCAAGCGTCCCACCAGCGCCTGCAACCACGTCATCAGCCGGAAATATGGCCGGCGGAGCCGAAAATAGCGCGTATAGGCCCGCGCCGCGCTGATCCCCGTCCGCTCGCCCGTCAGCACCTCGCGCAGTAGCCGTCCGCAGCGCATGGCGAACGTCACCGCCGAGCGGATGCCCTCACCTGTCAGGCCGAAGCACATCCCCGCCGCGTCACCAGCGACGAAGACCGGGCCGGCCATGACCGACCGCGCGACGAACGGCAGTTGGCCGCCGTGGTAGGGCGCCTCCGGGTCCGGGGGTAAACCCAGGCGGGTGAAGAAGCTCCGCATCGCCGGTCGCAGACCGCCGGTGCGACCAAACGCCAGCACCCCGATGCGGGCCGTCTCGCCGCAGGGAAACACCCAAGCGTAGCCGCCGCGAATGATGTCCGAGCCGACCCAAAAGTGCAGCCCGTCCTCGCGGTAGGGTAGCTCCGCTTCAATACCCCCGCTCAGCGTGGATCGCACCAGGAAACCCGGCTGCACGGACTCGGCGATGGTGCTCCGCCAGCCGGTCGCGTCCACGACGTAGCGTGCCCGCAGCGGCCCGGCGCGTGTCAGCACCGTGACGCCGTCGGGATGTCCCGGCGGATGTTGCGCTACGGCATTCCCGTCGGTGACGCCGAGTACTCGCGCCCGCTCGAACGTCGCGCCCGACTGCTCAAACAGCGCCGCGCAGAACTGCCTGTATTCGAAGGTGCAATACGGGTAGGGCAGCGGATAGGAGAGGGTGTGCTTGCCGATGTGCAGCACGAGCCGGTCGGCCGTCTGCTGGTGCGAGATCAGCAGGTCGAGCTGCCGCAGTACGTCCACGGTGGTCCCGCAGGCCGAGGTTTGCCCGGCGCCGATGTCCTGGTGGTCGAGCAGCAGCACCCGGCCGGCGCCGCGTAGCTCGCGGGCTACCGTGAGACCAGCAAAACTGGCGCCGGCGATAATCACGTCGGCATCGAAGCGGTTGCGAACTGAAGCGCCGGTCATAGCAGTATCGGGAGAGGAGAGTTGCACGCCGTAGTATAGACGCCTCGCATCAGAGGGAGCAGTAGGTTGGCCGAGAGTGAGGCGTGGACTCGACCTTGACATTCTATACTATAGGGGGGTATAGTATAGATCGTAGGAGGGAATCAGTGACGGACGAGAAGCACCGTGGTCAGTTGGGACGCCTCCGCAAGATCGAGGGCCAGGTCCGCGGCGTACAGCGCATGATCGAGGACGGCCGCTACTGCATGGATGTCCTCACGCAGATGCGCGCCATCCGCCGGGCGCTGGCGAAAGTCGAGGAGCAGGTGCTCGCGGAGCACGTCCGCTCCTGCGTCACCGAGGCCGTCCGCAGCGGGGACGAGCGTGACCGCGAAGACAAGCTGCAAGAGCTGATGGACGTGTTCGCCAGTACGCGGTAGTGGGGGTACTCATCATCCCGGCCCCGCTCCGCGTTCCGGGGAGGGGCCGGGTGGTGAGGCGCTGAGACTACCGGGGGAATTGCAATGGTTGCAACAACAGACATGGCAGTAAACGAGACATTGGCACCCTCGGAGTTGGCCACCGAGACGTTTTCCATCGAGGGAATGACGTGTGCCTCCTGTGCCAATCGCGTCCAACGAGTGCTTAACAATATCGAGGGTGTGGCCGACGCGGCGGTCAATCTCGCTACCGAGCAGGCGACCGTGCGCTATGCCCCCGACCAAACCGGCCGCGATGACCTGATCGCTGCCGTAGCAGCCGCCGGCTACCGGGTGCCACCGGCAGCGCCGCTGGAGCTTGCCATCACCGGCATGACCTGTGCGTCCTGTGCCCGCCGCGTCGAGCGGGCTATCGGCAACGTTGCCGGCGTGCAGGCGGTGGCGGTCAATCTCGCCACCGAATCGGCGACCGTGCAAGGAAGCGCGGCCGCCGCGGCCGTCGTCAGCGCCGTGGAGACGGCCGGGTACGGCGCAACGGAGCGTCGTGCCGAGGTGCCGGCCGCCGCGGCCGGCCAGCCGGAGTACGAGGCTGACCGGCAGCGGTCGGCGGCCCACGCGCAGTCACCGCAGCGCCTGTTCATCGCCGCCGCGCTGCTCTCGGCGCCGGTGTTCGCGCTGAGTATGTTCATGCTGCGGTTCCCCGGCAGCGCAGTAGTCGAGCTAGTCCTGACCACCGTTGTCGTCTTCGTGTGTGGCTGGCAGTTCTTTGCGACGGCCGTGCGGTTGGCGCGTCACATGGCCGCCAATATGGATACGCTGATCGCGCTCGGCGCGGCCGCTGCATACGGCTACAGCGTCTATACGTTGGCGGTTGCTATCTCCGAACAAGGACCGCTCGCAGCGCATCCTCCACTGTATTTCGAGACCGCGGCGATTATCGTCACGCTGATCCTGCTCGGTCGCTGGCTGGAAGCCCGCGCGAAGGGCCGGGCCAGCGCTGCCATCAAGGCGTTGATGGGGCTGCAACCCAAGACCGCGCAGCTCCTCCGGGACGGTGAGCCGGTTGCTGTCCCGGTCGCATCGGTGCGCGTGGGCGATGTTGTGCTCGTGCGACCTGGCGAGAAGGTCCCCGTAGACGGCATCGTGGTCAGCGGCGAGTCGGGCGTGGATGAAGCGATGCTCACCGGCGAGAGCATGACCGTCACCAAGCGCGTGGGTGATGAAGTGGCCGGCGCGACGCTGAACGGACGGGGCGCCCTCACGGTGCGGGCCACGCGCGTTGGCGCCGACACCGCACTGGCGCAGATTGTCCGGCTGGTCGAGCAGGCCCAGGGATCGAAAGCACCCATCGAGCGACTGGCCGACCGGGTGGCGGCGGTTTTCGTTCCCGCTGTGCTGGTCATTGCGGCGCTCACGTTCCTGGCGTGGCTCGTGCTGGGACCGGACGCCGGCGAATTGACCACGCCACTGCTCACGGCCGTCACAGTGCTGGTGATCGCGTGCCCCTGCGCCCTGGGTTTGGCCACTCCTACCGCGATTATGGTTGGGACGGGTCGCGGCGCGGAGCAGGGCATCCTGATCAAAGATGCGGCCAGTCTGGAGCGCGCGCATGCCCTCAGTGCCATCGTCCTCGACAAGACCGGTACGGTCACCGAAGGCCGGCCGCGCGTGCGGGACGTGGTACCGCTGCAAGGACATCACGCGAACGACGTGCTGCGGAACGCCGCGGCCGTCGCGGCGCGCTCCGAGCACCCCATCGCCGCGGCAATCGCCACACACGCCCGCGCAGTCCTCGACCGTCATTCCCGCGAAAGCGGGAATCTGGCCGGTGACCATCGGCTACCTGAACCGACGGCGTTTGTCGGCACGCCGGGTCAAGGTATGGAGGCGAATGTCGAGGGGAGTGCAGTGCTCGTCGGCAATGCGCGGCTGCTGGCGGCTCACGGCATCGCTACCGACCGTTTGGCGCCGGTGGCCGAGCACCTGGAGGCAAACGGGCGCACCGTGTCATTGGTCGTCATTGACGGTCAGCCGGCCGGGGTTATCGGGGTTGCCGATACGGTCAAACCCACGTCGGCCGCGGCCGTCACCGCGCTCCGCCGTCTGGGGCTGGCGGTCTACCTCCTCACCGGCGACAACCGCCGCGTCGCCGCGGCCATCGGCCGCGAGGTCGGCATTGCCCCCGACCGTATTCGCGCCGAGGTCCGGCCGGAGGATAAGGCGGCAGAGGTGGCCAGGCTGCGTGATGAGGGGCATGTGGTCGGCATGGTCGGCGATGGTATCAACGATGCACCGGCGCTCGCCGCGGCCGACGTCGGGTTTGCGCTGGGGACCGGTACGGACATAGCGATGGAAACGGCCGCGATCACGCTGTTGCGTGGCGACCTCCGCAGTGTGCCCGTTGCCATCCGCCTCTCGCGCCGGACCATGCGGACGATCAGGCAGAACCTCTTCTGGGCCTTTGGTTACAACACCGCGATGATTCCGCTGGCGGCGCTGGGCCTGCTCGCTGCCCTCGGCGGCCCGATGCTCGCGGCCGCAGCGATGGCCTTCTCCAGCGTCTCTGTCGTCACCAACTCGCTCCGCCTCCGCCGCGCCAAGCTCGCGTAATCCTGGCTTCCTTAACTCTAGGCGCCGTTGACCTTACCTGGTTATTCCCCCGCAGGAGGGAATCTACGTCCCCCTGCCGCAGCGGGGGGACCATAGGGGGGCCAGAATGACGGCCCTCATTCCCCCGCCCTGCGCTATGCTCTAGGCAGAGGGAGGGTGTATCTATGACGACAGCGTATGCCGGCCGAGTGCGAGCGCCGGAGTTTCCGGACGGGCGGGCCTGGATCAATACCGACCGGCCGCTGCGAATGGCCGACCTTGCCGGCCGGCTGGTGATCCTCGATTTCTGGACCTTCTGCTGAATTAACTGTTTGCATATCCTTCCGCAGTTGCGGGAGTTGGAGCAACGTTACGCCGAGACGCTTACCGTCGTCGGCGTCCACTCGGCGAAGTTTCCCCAGGAGCAGGCAACCGAGGCCGTCGCGCAGGCCGTGCGCCGCCATGCCATCCACCACCCCGTCGTCAACGACTACGACTTCGCCATCTGGCAGCAATACGGCGTGCGTGCCTGGCCGACGCTGATGTTCGTTGACCCCTTGGGCAAGGTCATCGGTAAGCACGAGGGCGAGTTCGCCGCCAATCAGCTGGCGCCGATCATTGACCGCATGCTGGAAGAGTTCGGCGCCAACGGCTGGCTGAACCGCCGCGTCCTCGACTTCGGAGCCACCGGCCCGGCAGCACAAACCGGGCCGGCCGCGGCAACGCTCGCCTTCCCCGGCAAAGTGGCGGTAGACGAGCGGGGTAACGGGCACGTCTACGTTGCCGACTCCAACCACCATCGCCTCGTCGTCACCGGGCTGCGAACGCTCGACGGCAGTGTCCACCACCTCATCGGGTCCGGCGAGCCGGGGCTGCGCGATGGTCCGGCGCGAGAAGCACAGTTCCACTGGCCCCAGGGGATGGCCGTTGATCCCGTCACCGGCACGGTCTACGTTGCCGACACCGAAAACCACGCCATCCGTCGCGTCAGCACGGCCACCGGCGCGGTCACGACAGTCGCCGGGACGGGCAAGCAGGCGCGCTCGTTCGGCGGTGGCGGTCCGGTCCTCCAGACGGACCTCTCCTCGCCGTGGGACCTGGCACTGATGCCCGATCCGTCGCGCACGGCCACCACCGGCGGCGGCGCCAACACCGAGAAGCAGGATTACCCTGATCGTGGCCTGCTGTTCATTGCGATGGCCGGGCTGCACCAAATCTGGGCACTCGACCTGGCCAACGGTACCGTCGCACCGTTCGCCGGCAGCGGACGCGAGGACATTCTCGATGGCCCGCGGCAGGAGGCCTGTTTCGCGCAACCGAGCGGACTGGCGCTTGATCCGGCGGCGAACGTGCTCTACGTCGCGGACAGCGAGACGAGCGCGATCCGCGCCATCCACCTGGACACCGACCGAGTGGAGACGTTGGTCGGTACCGGGCTGTTCGACTTCGGCGATACCGATGCCCGGGGTGAGCGTGTGCGGCTCCAGCATCCGCTCGCCGTCTGCCTCTGGCCCGCTGTGCCCGATGGTCCGGCGCTCTTGGTCGCCGATACCTACAACCACAAGATCAAGCGGCTCGATCCACGCACACGCGAGGCCACGACGCTGCTCGGCGCTCCCGGTACTGGCGCGCATACCGACGGTGTCGGCACGGCGGCCCGGTTCTCGGAGCCGGGCGGACTGGCGTTGGCTCGCGGCAAGCTCTTCATCTCCGACACGAACAACCATGCGCTGCGCGTAGTAGACCTCGCCACCCTCGACGCGACCACCATCCCGCTAGACGAGACCCGCCGCGCCCACCCGGAGCATTCTTAGCCCCAGGGGATTTAGCCACAGAGAACACAGCGAGGAAGTGCGAGGCAGAGCTGGGAGACCCGCTTACCGAGAAGATTATTGGTGCTGAGGTACTTGCGGCCGGTGTCGTGGCAAGTTGGTACCTCTTGAGTTATGCTGGTGACGGTTGAGGAGCGACCGGCGCTATCTGCAACGTCACCCACGTGCAGGCTGGGATCGGCGGTGCTCCGCCTGGAGATCCGCGATGGCAACCATAGCTACAACCACCACGACCACCATGCGGCCCTACCGTCAGCAGGGCACCATTGACTACGCCCGCCTCGACTTCGACCCCCACGAACCCGCCCAGAAGCCTGACGCGATGGAACAAAACCTGCAACTGCTGGAAATCTTTGGTCTCCTCTCGGCCCACTTCACCGACTTCAACCGCCGGCCCGATGTCTTCCTCGATGCCAACACGATCATCTGCTACGACCCCGCTGACCTCAATGTCCGCGTCTCCCCGGACGTGTACCTGGCCTTTGGGGTGGATGCCCAAGCCATCCGGCCACGCAAGCTCTATCTGCCGTGGGAGGTGGGCAAGCCGCCGGATTGGGTGCTGGAGATCGCTTCATCCAGCACCGGCCGGGAGGATGTAGGCCGGAAGCGGGAGATCTATGCCCGCATCGGCGTCCCCGAATACTGGCGCTTCGATCCGACGGAAGAGGGTGAGTATCACGGGCAGAAGCTGGCTGGAGACCGGCTGGTGGCCGGGGAGTACCAACCCATCGAGTTGACCACCGCGCCGGACGGCATCCTGAAAGGGTACAGCCCGGTGCTGGGGATGAGCCTGTGCTGGGACAACGGCTGGCCGCGGCTCTATGATCCGGCCACCGAGAGCTACCTGGAGAGGTGGCAGGAGGTGGTAGCGGCCCGCGAGGCCGCCGAGTCGCATGCTGCCATTGAGCAGGCTGCCCGCGAGGCGGCCGAGACGCAGGCCGCCGTCGAGCAGGCCGGCCGGCTGGCGGAGCAGGCGGCACGGCGCGGCGCCGAAACTCGCGCGGCCGAGGCTGAAACCCGCGCCGCTGCCGAACGAGCCAAGCGGCGCGCCACCCAGGCCGAGCTACAGCAGTTGCGGGCACAACTCCGGCAGCAGCCAACGGACAGGTAGCTGCGCCGCTGGTAGGTATTCTGGCGGTAGTACACCCACTCCGATAGGGCACACCATGGCCGTTGGGGCTGACTAATCGGGGAAGAGGTTGGTGCTGAGGTACTTCAGTCCGGTGTCCGGGACCACCGTGACGATCACCGAGCCGGGCGGCGCCTCGCGTGCTAGCTGGAAGGCGCAGGCGACGTTGGCGCCGCCGGAGAAGCCGCCGAAAATGCCCTCGCGCGTGGCCAGCAGCCGCGCCGTTTCAATCGCTTCCTCGTCCGTTGCCGTGACGTAGCCGGCGACGAGGTCCTCGTCCCACAGGCTGAGATCATGGGCGTAGCCGGTGCCCTGGATTTGGTGGCTGGTGTCCGTGACCGGCTTGCCGGCCAGGTAAGGCGCCGTCGCCGGCTCGCCGCCGTAGCAGCGCACCGCCGGATTGCGCTGCTTGAGCGCGCGTGCTACACCGACCAACGTGCCGCCGGTGCCGGCCATCGCCGTGAAGTGAGTCACCGTGCCGCCGGTCTGCTCCCAGATTTCGGCGCCGGTGGTCATTTCGTGCGCGGTAGCGTTGTCGAGGTTCTCGAACTGGTCGGGCCAAAAGGCGCCTAGCTCCTCGACTAGCTCTCGCGTGCGCTGCTCGACCAGCTCCAAGTCTTCCTTCGAGACTTGGCCGGGGCGCGCCCCACTCGCTTGCGGTACCAGCTCTACCTGCGCGCCGTAAGCGGCCAACATGCGCCGGCGCTCCAGGCTGTTGCCCTCCGACATGACGGCGATCATCCGATAGCCTTTGACCGCGCAGACAATCGCCAGCCCCGTGCCCATATTGCCGCTGGTCAGCTCGATCACCGTCCCACCGGGCCGCAGCTGGCCGTCGCGCTCGGCGGCCTCGATCATCCGCAAGGCCGCCCGGTCCTTGATGCTTCCGCCGGGGCTATAGAACTCCAGCTTGGCCAGCACCCGGCTCGGCAACCCGGCGCCGAGGCGATCCAAGGCGATCAGCGGCGTGTGGCCAATCGCGTCGAGTACGCTGTCGGAGGTGCTGGTCTGCGGCGCAGTATCACGCATCTGCTCTAGGCCCCCTATAGTCCCTCTGACAAGGGCAGGTTTTTTTCGTAGGGGCGCGATTCATCGCGCCCAGCCCATCGCCATTCCCGCGAAAGCGGGAATCCAGGCCGATCAGAGTGCTGGCCCCCTATGACCTCCCCGCTGCGGCGGGGGACGAGATGTTCCCTCCCCTGTCACAACGGGGGAGGGCTAGGGTGGGGGCCTAGCCCTCTCACAACACCGGCGCGGCCCCGCGTCAGTCGGTCCCGGCGTCGCTCGTGAGTACCCCGGCCCGCTGGAGCGCCGCGCGGACCTCGGCGGCACAGGCGGCGTCGGGAATGTCCGCGAGAGCGCCTTCAAGGTCGCCGCCGGCAGCGGCCCAATTCTCCGGCTGCTGCGGCACGAAAAAGAGATACCACCCACGCGCGCACTCAAACACGTCTACGCGCGTGATGCCGCTAACGCCGTCCAGCGTCGTGACGAGGCGCCCGGTGAACGTCAGGAGCGGGCCGTCCATCGCCGTGATGTCCGTGATGCCCTCCAGCTTACTGAGCATCTCCAGCCCCTCTTCCATTTCGGGGCCAATACCCAGATCGAGCGTCGTTTCGTCAGCAGCCATACGTCTTCCTTGTTGCTTACCGCCGCCCGCGCTGCCGCCGGCGGGTGCGTTTGGGCTTGCGGCGCGTGGACTGCCGGTTGAGCTTGGTCACCGCTGCCGCGAGCAAGCGGTCCGGCGCGTCGTCGTCGGGCAGGCGGGTCAGGATGTCGGGGCCGTTCTCGGTAATCGCCACCGTATGCTCCCAGTGCGCCGATAACTTGCGGTCGGCGGTCCGCACTGTCCAGCCGTCCGGGTCTACCGCGGTCGTGTCGTCACCCACCAGGAGCATCGGCTCAATAGCGATAGCCATGCCTGCCCGCAGCATGTCACCGCGACCGGGCTTGCCATGGTTCAGGACGGCCGGCTCCTCGTGCATCTCGCGGCCGATGCCGTGCCCGCAGTATTCGCGCACTACCTTGTAGCCGTGCGCGCGGGCGTGGCGCTCGACTATGGCGCCAACGTCGCCGAGCGTATTGCCGGCGCGGGCGAGCGCAATCGAGAGGTACAGGGCCTCGCGCGTGATCTCCACCAAACGCAGCGCCGCCGGGTCCACGTTGCCGACGGGGATGGTGACGGCCGCGTCGCCGTGCCAACCGTCAATGATCGCGCCAAAGTCAATACTGAGCAGATCGCCCGATTTCAGCACGCGCCGCCGGCTGGGGATACCGTGGACGATCTCGTCGTTGACGCTGGCGCAAATACACGCCGGGAAGCCGTGATAGCCCTTGAACGACGGCGTGGCGCCGGCCTCGCGGGTCATGGCCTCGGCGATCTGATCGAGGTCGGCAGTGCTCACGCCCGGTCGCGCCGCGGCGGTCAGCCGCCGGTGGACCTGCGCGACCAGTGCGCCGGCCGCGCGCATCTTCTCGAACTCGGCCGCAGACTTGATCGTGACGGCGCTTTGCTGCATCGTACTTTCCACTGGGTTAGGCTGCCTTTCTCGGCCGCGCCAGACCCGCACCACCCCTCCCACCATCCGTGCTGGTCTGGCGCGGTCCGGCAACGGCTAACTGCCGTGCCCACGCGCCTTGGCCGGCATCGGGTGCCAAATAGGGAACGGTCTGCGGCCCCTGCGGCAGGATACAGGCGGTCGCTTCCGGCCCCGCCGCCCGCATCAGCGCGGCAAACCGCTCGGCGAGCGGCCCGCACGGCTCCAAATGAGTCCGGCGCACCGTGTCATCGTCGAGCGACGAGTAGAGGTAGACCGCGGCGCGCAGTTGTATTTGGGCCTGTATCTGCGCCTGCCACTGATCCGGTACCGCAAAGCCGGGCGCACAAATCTTCTGCAGCAGTTCGTCGAGATTCGCGGTGCTCTCCAGGAGCTCGCCGTACTGACCGTGGCTGGGAATACCGTCCCAGCACTCCGCGGCCAGGATGATCGCCCCGCCCTCGCGCACGACGCGGTTCGCTGCCGAGACGCCTTTGATCGCCTGGTACACGTTGAGGTCGAGCGGATACCCGCTGTTGGTGGTGACCACCACGTCGAACGGCTCTGGGACCGCCTGCATCGCGTGCTCGCCGACCCACTCGCAGCCGACTCGGTGCGAGGCCAGCGTGTCGCCAGCGAACACGGCCGTAATCTCGCGCTCCTTGTTCAGTGCCACGTTGAGGCTGAAGGTCGGCTGCCCCATCATGGCCGCCGCGCGCAGGTCCTCCCACAGCGGGTTGCCCTCGCGGATACCCCAGATCGCCTGCGGCTCGGCAATGAACCGCGCGCCGTGGTTGGCCATGACGGTAGCGAGACCCGCCACTGCCGGCACCACCATTTTCGGGCCACCGCTGAACCCGGCGAACAGGTGCGGCTCGACGAAGCCGGTGAGCAGGCGCACCGAGGCGTTCAGGAAGTGCTTGTTGATCCACACCGGTGTCCCGCGCGGCGTGGTGCCGACGCGGACCAACTCGTCCTCGTTGCGGGCGTCGTGCTGCACAATGCGATACTGCGCGACCAGCTCCGGGCCGAGCATCTCGCGTAGCTCATCCGGTGTGTTGGCGCGGTGGGTGCCCGTGCCGTTGATGAGCACAATGCGCTCACGTCCCACGACCGTCTCGACTTCCTCCAACAGCACCGGCAGTACCCGGTCGCTCGGCATCGGCCGCGTGATGTCGCAGAAGACGACGGCTACCGTATCCGTTGGCGAGAGCAGATCGCGTAGCGGCGGCGTCCCCACCGGTTCGCGTAGCGCCGCCCGCAGCGCCGCCGCCTCGTCCGGGAGGCCGGGCACGTAGCGCGGCTCGACCACCGTCACCCGGTCGGCGAGGTCGTCGGGAACCGCCAAGTCCAACCCGACACGGCCATACGCCAGGGGCACGATCATTGGCCCACCTCCCCTGCAACGCCGGCGCGCTGCCGGTAGTCCTCAACGGCTGCGCGCACCACGTCCTCGGCGAGCACCGAGCAGTGCAGCTTGTTGGCGGGCAGGCCGCCGAGCGCAGCCGACACGTCCTCGTTCGTCAGCCGCAGCGCCTGCGCGACGGTCCGCCCGATGAGGAGCTCGGTCGTGATCGAGCTGGCGGCGATGGCGGCCGGGCAACCCACGGCGCGAAACCGGGCCGCGGCAATGCGGTCATCGCGCACGCGGATCGTCAGCACGGTGCGGTCGCCGCAGACGGGATTTTCCACGTCGCCGATCCCGTCAGGGGCGGCAAGCTCACCGAGATTCCGCGGCGAGCCGAAGTGGTCACGGACGAGGTCGGAATACTTCATACGCCATGCCGAGTGAGTGATGCGGAGATGCTGCCATCAGTCAAGACAGGGTAGCATACGTAGTAGCCTCGCCCCCGTCCGTCACCCCCTCATTCCCGTGTGCGCGGGAACCCACGTCCCCCTGCCGGGCGGGGGGACCATAGGGGGGCCGGACACAGCACATGGCTCCCTATTCCCCGGCCTACCAGATGCCGAGTTCCTCCTTGGCCTCCTCCGACATCATATCCTTGTCCCAGGGTGGATTGAAGGTGAACTCAACGCTTCCTTTCGTCACGTCCGCAACGTTGCTCTTGATGACTTGGTCAATCTGTGCCTTGATCTGCGGACCGACCGGGCAGAACGGCGTCGTGAGGGTCATCAGGACGTTGACCTCGGTGCCCTCGATGGCGATTTCGTAGACCAAGCCCAGGTCAACAATGTTGATCCCCAGTTCGGGGTCGTCAACCTGTTTCAGCGCGTCGCGCACACTCGCTTCGGTCAGCGCAGGCTTCTCCATCATCGGTTTTGCTCCTCTCATTACCTGGCCTCATCTCGGAAGGCCATTGGAAGGATTATACGCGAAACTTGACAACCTGGTGAAGTTATGCTGTACTGTATTTAGACATGTGCATATTGCGGTGCCTACTCTGGGAAAACGCCGGGCGAGACGCTCCCTTCCCGCCCCGGCAGGAAGCCCTAGACGGTATCGCACCAGTCTTGTAGTATGGCGGTGTGAGGCACCACACCGTCCGCACACGGCTCTAGTAGCCGCCTGCTGCTGGAATCCAGAGGAAGGAAGCGGACCGATGGCTACAACCACCTTGCCGGCGCATGTGGACGCTGTGCAGCACTTTGCCACGAAGGCAGACTTGGCCAAGATTGAGGGCACCTTGTCCTACTTCGCCACCAAGGCGGACTTGGCCAAGATTGAGGGCGCCTTGCCCTACTTCGCCACCAAGGCGGACTTGGCACAGTTAGAAACGCGGCTGATGCGCTGGTTCATTGGCATCTTGGTTGCCATCATCGTCAATGCCGTTGGGGTCATCATTAGTATCATCCTCGCAGCGCTGTAGGTGGAGAGGACGATGGCGGGCAAGATGCAGCGCCAAGCACTACTCCGTCGTGACGACAGCGTGCTGCTGCGCGGCCGCGCCGCCGGCCAGCGCCTGCCGTAGTGCCACTCGCAGCGCCTCCCAGGCCAGCAGCGCACACTTGATCCGCACTGGATACTGCCGCACCCCTTCGAGCGCCTCCAGATCGCCCAAGTCCAGCTCCGCGTCTATCTCGTCCGGGTGGTTGGTCAGCAGCCCGTGGACGGTCCGGTACCAGCGCTGCACGTCCGCCACCGCTTTCCCCTCGACCACCTCGGTCATCATGGACGCCGAGGCCTGACTGATAGCGCAGCCCCGTCCGTCGAAGGCAACGGCAGCGACGTGGTCTTCGTCCAACGAGACGCACACGTCAACGCTGTCGCCACAGATCGGGTTGTCACCACCGGCGCAGGTGCAGGTCGTACTCTCGATCTGGCCCTTATTGCGGGGATATTCGTAGTGATCGAGGATGATGTCCTTATAAAGCTCGTCCAATGGCACGGTGGAACACCTCCTTGACGCGGTCCAGCCCGCTCACCAGTGCATCCACGTCTGCGGGCGTGTTGTAGAGGTAGAAACTGGCGCGCGTCGAGCCGGCCACGTCGAGCCACTCGTGGAGCGGCTGGGTGCAATGATGGCCGGCGCGCACGGCAATGGCTTGCTCGTCGAGGATCGTACTGACATCGTGCGAATGCACGCCACGCACGTTGAAGGAGATTACCCCGCCGCGTTGGTCGAGGTCCGTCGGACCGTACAGTTCAAGCTCTGGACGGTCCGCCAGCTGCTCCAGCGCGTAGGCCAGCAGGTCGCGCTCGTGGGCACGTACCGCCGCCATCCCGACCTGTTGCAGGTACTCGATGGCGGTTCCGAAGGCCACCACATCGGCGATGTTGGGCGTGCCGGCCTCCAGCTTGTACGGCAGTACGTTCCAGGTCACGCGGTCCAAGGTCACCCGGCCGATCATGCTGCCACCACCCAGGAAGGGCGGCATGGCCTCTAGGAGTTCCTGGCGTGCCCACAATACGCCCACTCCCGTCGGGCCGAGCATCTTATGCGCCGAGAAGGCGAGGAAGTCACAATCTAGCTCCCGCACGTTGACCGGCTGATGCGGCACGCTCTGCGCGGCGTCTACCAAGAGGCGTGCTCCAACGGCGTGCGCCCGCTGGGCAAGCGCCGCTACTGGGGCGATGGTGCCCAGCACGTTGGAGGCGTGCCCCACCGCCACCAGCTTCGTCCGCTCGGTCAGCAGCTCGTCGAGCGGGTCGAGGTCGAGCCGGCCGTCCGGGGTCAGCTCGATCACCCGCAGTACGGCCTCGCGCTCCTGGGCCAGACGCAGCCACGGGACCAGGTTACTGTGGTGCTCCAGCCGCGTCACCACGATTTCGTCGCCCGGCCGTAGCGCCTCCAGCGCCCACGTGTAGGCGACGAGGTTGATCGCCTCCGTCGTATTGCGCGTGAAGATGATCTCGTCGCTGCTCGCCGCCCCGATGAGGTCGGCGGCCAGCGTGCGCGTCCGCTCGTAAGCGCCGGTCGCCTCCGCGCCCAGCGTATGCACGCCGCGATGGATGTTGGCGTTGGAGTGCTCGTAGAAGTGGACGAGTGTGTCGAGGACTTGTCGCGGCTTTTGCGACGTGGCGGCGTTGTCCAAGTAGACCAAGGGCCGGCCGTTGATCCGGCGGCGGAGGATGGGGAAGTCCTCCCGCAGCGCAGCGAGGTCGAGCGTCGTCGCCGAGGGCGTCTCTACTACCACTGTCCTCGTCCTCGACTTTCCTTGCCGCCTTATCCCCTACGCCGGCAGCCCGACGAGTACCTCGTCATCCTCGATGACCACCGGATACGTGGCGACCGGCACGACTGCCGGCATCATGGTCGCTGCGCCGGTCCGCACGTTGAACCGTGCGCCGTGACGCGGGCACTCGATCTCGTCGCCTTCCAACTGCCCTTGGTCGAGCGGCCCCCCGTCATGCGTGCAAACGTCGTCAATCGCATAGTACGTGCCGTCCAGATTGCACACCGCGATACGATAGTCGTCAATCTCGACGACCATCACCTGCCCGGATTTCAGGTCTCCGACCTCGCCAACGACAACGTATTCCACTGCCATCGGTTACCCCGTGTCGCGCTCGACGCCGCCGATTTTGCGATCTATGGCCTGGCGCAGATGATCTTGCAGAGCCGCGACGCCCATGCGCTCGACAATCGGCTCGAAGAACCCTTGGATAATCAGGCGCTCGGCTACGTCGCGCGGCAGCCCGCGGGTCCGCAGGTAGTACAGGTGCTCCGGCTCCACCGGTCCGGTGGCCGAGCCGTGCGTACACTTGACCTCGTTGTTCTTGATTTCGAGCATCGGAATCGAGTCGGCCTTCGCCGTCTTGCTGAGGAGCAGGTTGCGGTTGGCCTGGTAGCCATTCGAATCACTGGCGGTGGGCTGGATTACGACTAACCCCTCGTAGACGAGCCGCGCCCGGTCTTGCATCGCTGTCTTGTAGAGTTGATCGCTGTCGGTATTCGACGCCGCGTGGTCTTGCAACGTGTGGAAATCGAAGACTTGCGTGCCGTTACCGAACCCCAAGCCCAGCATCTCGGCGTTAGCGCCGCGGCCGTTGAGCACCACGTCGGCCGTCGCCCGGGTATAGGCGCTGCCCATCCCGACCACGACCCAGTTGACATACGCATCGCGGCTCAGACGACAGCGCTGCGTGATGAAGGTATGCGCCTCTGTCGCTTGCTCGTGCAGCGACAGGAAGTTGAGCCGCGCGTTGTCCTCCACGTACAGTTCGGTAACGCCGCTGGTAAAGAGTGGCGGGGCCGCCGGCGGCAGAGTGGGAGAGTGGACCTCTTCCACGCACGTCACGCTGCTGTTGCGGTCAACGACAACGACGGTATGCGGAAAGCTGCCCACGCCCGGCGTGCCGGTCCACTGGAGCATCCGCAGCGGTAGCTCGACCTCCGTATTAGGCGGGACGTAGATAAACGCGCCCCCCGACCAGAAGGCGCCGTGCAGGGCCTCGAACTTCCCGGCATTGGACGGCTCGCCCGGCTGCCAGCCCACCGGCACAAGATTCATCAGATAGGGTCGCACCAGATCGGGATGCTCACGCACGGCCGCATGGATGTCCATGAACAGCACACCCTGGCGTGCCAACTCGTCGGCGAGGGTCCGGTGGACGTTGGTGGAGTCCTGCTGGACGACTAGCCCGCCCACCGGGAAGCGCACATTGAGCGCCTCCTGTAGACCGGCGTCGAGATCGCCTAGCTCCGCGTTGTGCCGGTCGTTGCGGGGTGCTGCCGGCTTGACGGTGTGCAGCCGTGACGTGATTGGCCGCAGGTCGGTACGCCGCCAGCCTTCCGTGGTCGCGGTCGGCAGCGGCAGGCGCTCCCACGCGGCGAAGCTCGCGCGACGCAAGTCTTGCACCCAGTCCGGGTCGTCGCGCGACGCATTCAGCGCGGCGACCACAGCCGCCGTGATAGTTGGCTTGCGTGCCACGGACCGGCGGCGTCGCCGCACGACGGTCCGCACCGGTGAGGCTACACTCACACGTACTCTCCTCAGGAAATGGGGATGCCTACTCGCCGGCCGCCCTTGGCCCGGCTGCCCTCACCCCGGCCCTCCCCCAGAGGGAGAGGGTGGATTCCCGCGAAAGCGGGAATGACGGGTAGGCGTTGTTTTCATCGCAATGGTGGGGCAGCGGTGGAAATGACGAGCACCTCAGCCGACGGCAGCGTCCATCTGGAGCTGGATGAGGCGGTTAAGCTCCACCGCGTATTCCATCGGTAGCTCCTTGCTGAACGGCTCCATGAACCCGTTCACCACCTGGGTGACCGCTTCCGCCTCCGAGAGACCCCGGCTCTGCAAGTAGAACAACTGCTCCTCTCCTACCTTCGAGACCGTCGCTTCGTGCCCGATGGACACGTCCTCCTCGTCAATCTCGATAGTTGGGTAGGTATCCGAACGGCAGTCCGGCGTCAACAGCAAGGCATCGCAACGCATCTGCGAGGCCGACTTCTCGGCGCCCTTGTAAATCTTCAGCAGGCCACGGAACGACGCCTGGCCGGTTCCGAGCGTCACCGACTTCGAGTTGATGGTCGAAGAGGTTTCCGGCGCCGCGTGGTAAATCTTGCCGCCGGCGTCCTGCACCTGCCCGGAGTTGGCCATCGCCACCGAGACGATCTCCGCCTTGGCCTTCGGCCCGGTGAGATAGACGCCCGGGTACTTCATCGTCACCTTGCTGCCCAGGTTGCCGTCAATCCAGGCGACGGTCGCTTCCTCTTGGGCCACCGCACGCTTGGTGACGAGGTTGTAGACGTTGTTCGACCAGTTCTGGATGGTTGTGTAGCGGATCGTCGCACCCGGCTTAGCCATCAGCTCGACGACCGCGCAGTGCAGGCTGTCTTCGGTATAGATCGGCGCCGTGCAGCCTTCGATGTAATGGACGTAGCTGCCTTCCTCGGCAACGATCAGGGTCCGCTCGAACTGCCCGGCGGCCTCCGAGTTGATGCGGAAGTAGGCCTGCAACGGGATGGCGACGTGAACCCCCGCCGGGACGTAGACGAACGACCCACCCGACCACACCGCCGAGTTCAAGGCAGCGATCTTGTTGTCCTTGTAGGGGATAACCGTGGCCCAATACTCCTTCACCAGGTCCGGGTACTCGCGCAGGCCACTATCCATGTCGGTGAAGATGACGCCCTGCTGGGCCAGCTCTTCACGGACGCTATGGTAGACCGCCTCCGAGTCGTACTGGGCGGTCACGCCGGCGAGGAACTTGCGCTCCGCCTCCGGAATGCCCAGCTTGTCGAACGTGTTCTTGATGTCGTCGGGCACCTCTTCCCACGTCCGCCCCTGTTTTTCGGTGGGACGGATGTAGTAGTGGATGTTGTCGAAGTCCACGCCGCTGAGGTCCGCGCCCCACTGCGGCATCGGCCGCGCCTCGAAATGCTCCAGCGCATCCAAGCGAAACTGGCGCATCCAATCCGGCTCACTCTTCATGGAAGAGATTTCTTCGACGACCCGCCGGTTCAGCCCCCGCTCGGAGCGGTAGGTGTACTCCACGTCGTCGTGCCAGCCGGCCGAGTACTCGGTCGGCAGCTGCGCCGCCGCTTCCTGCATCAAGCGCAGCTTTTCCGGGTCGCGTGCTGCTACCGCTATCTCTGCTGCCATGCTCTTACTCCTTGAACGCTCACCTACCTAAATGGCAGTCCGACCATGTGACCGGAAGGGATCGTGCTCGTCCCCGCCGACCACGCTATGCTCGCGCATCTCGGTCGCGCTCTCGATACCGGCTCCGTCGGCCGTTTCCGACACGGCCGCCTCGTCTGTCGTGCGTAGCTCCTTGATGAGCGGATCGTAGCCGTGCTCCTCCAAATACAAGGCCAACTCCGGACCACCCGACCGTACCAAATGCCCCCCCAGGAGCACATGCACGAAGTCTGGCTCAATATAGTTCAGTAGCCGCTGGTAGTGGGTGATGACCAGCACGCCGAGATCGGGACTCATCTGGGCGTTCACGCCGTCGGCGACGACCCGCAGCGCGTCAATGTCCAGCCCCGAATCGGTCTCGTCGAGAATAGCGAACTCCGGCTCCAGCAACGCCATCTGCAAGATTTCCGAGCGCTTCTTCTCGCCTCCGGAAAAGCCGTCGTTGAGATACCGACGCATGAACGAGCGGTCCATCTTCAAGAGCTGGAGCTTCTCCGTGAGTAGCTTGCGGAACTGACGCGCTCGCTCCTCGCCGAACCGCGCCTTCACCGCCAGGCGGAGGAAGTTGCCCATATTGATGCCTGGAATGGAGGTCGGGTACTGAAACGCCAGAAAGAGGCCGGCCTTGGCCCGCTCGTCCGGCTCCATCTCCAGCAGGTCCTCACCCTTGAACAGCACGCGGCCGTGCGTGACCTCATAGGTCGGATGGCCCATCAATGCGTAGGCCAGCGTGCTCTTGCCGGAGCCGTTCGGTCCCATGATGGCGTGGACCTCGCCCTTATTCAGAGTCAGGTTGATCCCATGCAAGATTTCCTGGCCATTAATAGCCGCGTGCAGATCCTCGATCACCAAGGTTGGCGACGCAGCGCCATTTCCCGCCATGGATATCGCTCCTCCTGCTCTGCCGCCGTGTCAAGCCCGTCGCTAGACGCCAACTTAAGTATACGCGGACATATAAAAAAGCGACAAGGCGGCGCTGGTCCCCCTATATGTCCCCCCGCTTCGCAGGGGGACGGTCTATTCCCTCCCCTGGAGCTTGCTCCGGGGGAGGGTTAGGGTGGGGGCCAAGCCCCCCGCCGCAGCCACTCACCCCTTGACCACAATGACCGGCCGCGTGCGGACCACCGTCCGGGCGAGGCCGGCGCCGACGGCCGTCCCTACCACCTCGGAAGCGTCCTTGTAGGCGTCCGGCGCCTCCTCCGCAACGCCGCGGATAGAGCCGGCACGGACGACGATACCCTGCTCCCGTAGGGCTGCGACCAGCTCCTTACCGGACGTGGCCCGCTTGGCCGCCGCGCGCGACATCCGGCGACCGGCCCCGTGGCAGAGCGAGCCGAATGTCTCGGTCATCGTCTGCGGCGTGCCCACGAGCACATACGAATAGCGGCCCATGTCGCCGGGTACCAGCACCGGCTGGCCGACCGAGCGGTAGGCGTCCGGTAGCTCGGCGTGCTCGGCCGGAAAGGCGCGGGTGGCGCCCTTGCGGTGGACGAGCACGTTCCGCGTCGGGCCCTGCTCACCGGGAATACGATGCCGTTCGAACTTGGCGATGTTGTGCGCCACGTCGTAGACCGGGTGCATACCCAGCGCCTCCGCCGATTGCTCGAACACCGCCGCAAAACTCTCGCGGATCAGCTGCGCCAGCACCTGCCGGTTGGCCCACGCGAAGTTGGCCGCGCAAGTCATCGCACTGAGATAGGCCCGGCCGGCCTCGGACCGGATCGGCATGCAGGCCAGTTGCCGGTCCGGTAGCTCGATTCCATACGCCGCGCCGGCGACCTGCGCCGTCTGCAAGTAGTCGGTGCAAATCTGGTGCCCCAGTCCGCGCGATCCGGTGTGAATCCAGACGACCACTTGCCCCAACGACAGTCCGAAAGCCGCGGCGGCCGCGTCGTCTGCCACGGCGTCAACGACCCCAACCTCGGCAAAGTGGTTGCCGGCGCCGAGCGAGCCAAGCTGTCCGCCGCCCCGATCCGACGATTGGATGCGGCCCAGTCCCCGCTCGAAGGCCCGGTGGCTCACGTCGTCCGGATTGGCACCCGGCAGCTGTCCCCCGGCCTCGCAATACTCCAGGTCTGCTTGCCAGCCCAGCCCGGCCCGGACGGCCCAGCGGGCGCCGTGTGTCAGCGCCAGCTCGCGCTTGCCTTGACCTTTGCTGAGGCCGCTGCCCTTCCCCAAGCCACTCGGTAGCTGCCTGAATAGCTCATCGGCCAGCCGGTCGAGCCGGCCGCGCAGGTCGTCCTCGCCCAGGTCGGCACGCAGCAGTCGCACACCGCAGTTGATGTCGTACCCGCAGGCACCGGGCGAGACGACGCCGGTCGCTGCGTCGGTGGCAAATACCCCGCCGACCGGCGCTCCGTAGCCCTGGTGTACATCGGGCATCGCCAGAGCGCGGCCGAGAATCCCCGGCAGCGTTGCCATGTTGGCCAGTTGACGCACCGAGCCGTCGCCCTGGAGCAGTTCGCGCAGTGTGTCGTTGGCATAGACCCGCCCCGGCACGCGCATTCCCGCCTGGGCACCCACCGGGATGTCCCAGCGCCACTCGTCAACCGCGACCGGCCACGTGTCGGTCGGTGCGCTCGCTTGGGGCGCGGGCGGTGGCGGGAATCCGGCTACCGGCTCGAACTTGGTCGGGGTGTCCATGGCGGGCTGCTGCTCGCGTCCACGGCGCCGCCCACGCCCGCGGCGGCGCGAGGAACGTCGGCTCATCGTCGTGCTCCTTCACCCTCTGTGGCGCCAGTACTCGCCTCAGACGTCAAAGATGATGTTCGTGCTCCACGTGCCGGCCTGCTGGCGCAGAGCCAGTTGGTGATACGTCACTGCTTTGATAGCGCCTCGATAGGGGTGCCGCTGCGGATCGGCCGGCTCACCGTGAGCAACCGCCGCGAGCGCCGTATCGGAGAGAGACTCAATCGTAAACTGCGAGAAGAGCAGGTCCTCGGTCTCGATCAACCACAGCACCTCGCTCAACCACGCGACGAGCAGGCTCTCCCGATCTGGTGCTCCGACCTCGACGCTGTGTGTCTCCCGCTCCGCGACGGTATCGGTATCAGTGATGAGCGCGCACAGGCCCAAGGCCGCATGAACGAACAGCGCGGCGAGGTCGCGGCCGTAGACTCGTATGCCCACGTCGGCCGGGTGCTCGATAAGCTCGAACGGGGGCCGTGCCGGCCCCCGCGCCGTCTTTCCGTTCATGGCAGCTTGCCTGGTACGGGTCGTTATCTTCGCCCGGAAACACCGCCGCTGTTGCTCGCCCCCCATGACCGGTCACTGCCAGGGATAGGCCGCGTCACGCGGAAGATAGTATCCTACTAGCGGACTGGTGAATCTGCCGGGGTATCCATCCCTACCGGGCTGGCGGGTAGGGATCCGTGTCTATCCGCAAAGAGACCGACACGGAGGGGCGTACCTATTTAATTATTGTACGTCATACTGCCGGGTGCCTGTGTACGGCGCGATGGGGCTGCGGAGCGCAGTGCGGTTGATGGGTGGTAGTCTGCCTAGTGTGCGGGAGGAGTTGAAATGGGGCGTAAGGCGATTGGTGTGGAGTTGTTGGTGGTCGGGGCAATCGTGCTGATCGTCTCGGTTGGCGCGGACTTGATGCCCTTCTCGGTGCCCGGCTTCGGCTGGAAACAGATCGTCGGGACCGTCGCCGGCGTGGTCCTCTTGGCTGGCGGGGGCTACGTCTATCGGGCCGCAGCGCGCAGCGCGTAGGCGAGGTGGCCCCCTATGGCCCCCCCGCACTGCGGGCAGCCGAGGCTGGCGCCGCTCTGGCGGGGGCCGGCATGTTCCCTCCCCTGTCGCAACGGGGGAGGGCGAGGGAGGGGGCCAGTCCGAGCCGGGAAGTGACCGAGTAGGGCGGCGATGTTCGGAAGGGTAGTGTCCCTGCTGATCTCCGCGGCCGGGCTGGCGCTGCTCGTCACCACGCTGGCCGCCGCTGACTGGGGTGTTGGTGGCCCCGGTTTCGGGTGGCAGCGGTTGCTCGGCGCAATCTTAGGCCTGCTGGTCGCCGTCTGGGGCATCGTCCTCTTCCAAGCCGGTGGATCGCCCCGTGCCGGCTGGCGCCGCTGGCGTCGTTTCGCCGCTGTCGTGGCGACGTGGCAGGCGCGCCTGCTGTATTCCGTGGTGTACGTGCTCCTCATCATCCCTCTCGGAGTGCTGCTCCGCTGGCGCAGTGATCCGTTGCGCCTGCGCGCGCCGCCGCCCGACCGGACCGCGTGGCGTGTACGGTCGGAGCCTCCCGATCTCCAGCGTTGGGCGCGGCGCCAGTTCTGATGCGGATTCTCGGTATCTCCTGCTTCTATCACGATGCCGCAGCGGCGCTGTTAGTAGACGGCCAGCTTGTCGCAGCGGCGGAAGAGGAGCGCTTTTCGCGGATCAAGCACGACAATCGCTGGCCGGAGCAGGCCATTGACTTCTGTTTGGCAACGGCCGGCTTGCGCCCCGACGACCTCGACTGCGTAGTCTTCTACGAGAAGCCGCTGCTCAAGTTCGAGCGGGTCTTGCTGACTGCCGTCGCGACGGCGCCCCGGTCGCTCCGCTACTTCCGCGAGGCGATGATCTCCGCGCTGCTCGACCGCCTGTGGGTGAAGGCCAAGCTGCGGGGCCGCTTTGGGCTACCCAGCGAGCGGCTGCTGTTTTGCGAGCATCATCTGTCTCATGCGGCGAGCGCGTTCTACTGCTCGCCGTTCGCCGCGGCAGCCATCCTGACCGTTGACGGCGTGGGCGAGTGGACGACCGCGGCCCTAGGCGTCGGTGAGGGTACGGCGCTGCGGTTGACCGATGAGCTACGTTTTCCGCATTCGCTCGGCCTGCTCTATAGCGCCTTCACCGCCTGGCTCGGGTTCGAGGTGAACGAAGGCGAGTACAAAGTGATGGGCCTGGCTGCCTACGGCCGGCCCAAGTACGTTGACCAGGTACACCGGGTGGTGCAGGTTGACCGGGACGGCGGCTTGCACCTGGATATGTCGTATTTCTCCTTCCACCAATCGGTGCAGCACACCTACAGCCCCAAGTTCGTCGCGCTGTTCGGCCCGCCGCGCGATCCCCGCCAGGAGCGGGTCGAGCAATACTACGCCGACGTGGCGGCGAGTATTCAGCGGGTCTGTGAGGAGACGCTCCTGGCGATGGCCCGGCATCTCTATGACCGCACGGGCCTGCCCAATCTCTGCCTGGCCGGGGGTGTCGCGCTCAACAGCGTGGCGAACGGTCGGCTCGCCCGTGAGAGTCGGTTCGAGCGCGTGTTCATTCAGCCGGCGGCCGGCGATAGCGGTGGCGCGCTGGGCGCGGCCCTCTGGGCACAGCACGCCGTATTCGGACGACCCCGGTCGTTCGTGATGGATCATGCCTACTGGGGGCGAGAGTACTCTCCGGAGGAAATCCGGGCGGCGCTCGACGCGGCCGGTGTGGCCTACCGGAGCTTGGGCAGTATGGAGGCGGTGCAGGCGGTGGTTGTCGAGCGGTTGATGCGCGGCGAGGTATTGGGCTGGTTTCAGGGACGGTTCGAATACGGACCGCGTGCCCTCGGCGCGCGCTCCATACTCGCTGATCCGCGGCAAGCAGCGATCAAAGACCGCGTCAATCGTCAGGTCAAGCTCCGCGAACCGTTCCGGCCCTTTGCACCGTCCGTTTCCCTGCCCGCCGCCGGCCGGTACTTCGACCTGGCGGAGCCGGAAACCGCCTACCCGGCGCGGTTCATGCTCTACGTCGTGGACGTGCTGGCCGGTCAGCGCGCCCGCCTGCCGGCGATTACCCACGTTGACGGCACGACTCGGCCGCAGACGGTGGATGCGGCGGTCAATCCCCGCTATGCCGGCGTGATCGAGCGATTCGCGGCCGCGACCGGGCTGCCGGTGCTTCTCAATACGAGCTTCAACCTGCGTGGCGAGCCAATCGTCAACACACCCACCGACGCGCTGGCGACCTTCGAGCGCAGCGACTTGGATGCACTGGCGATAGGTGACTTCCTCATCACCCGCTAGATGCGGCATAGCGGGTGAGCCTTGCCTGCCTCATCTACGATCCCCCTCTCCACTTGGTGGAGGGGGCCGGGGTGAGGCCCGGTGTACCCTATCCTGAGCCGCTAGGTTAAGCTGGCAGCCAGAAGCGCGGCGGGGAAACGATGGCGGACGGCAAGGGATCGCGGGCGCTAGGACAAACCGGCGCGGTGCTCGGTACGGTTGGCGAACTGTTCGAGCTGCTGTGGGCGCATAAGCTGTGGTGGGCCATTCCCCTGCTACTGCTGCTGCTCCTCCTGGCAGCCCTCGTGTTCCTGGCCCAAACGACGGCCGTTGCCCCCTTTATGTACCCGCTCTTTTAGCTATCAGCTATCGGCCGTCAGCCGGCCCCTTCATTCCCGCGCACACGCGAATCCACGCCCCCCTGCGAAGCGGGGGGACCATAGGGGAACCGGAATCCGGGTACGGACAAGACGGATGCCTGGATTGCGGTGGAAGCCGCACAACTGGCTGAAAGCTGATAACTGGCGGCTGACGGCTAGGTTCTGTTGCTATTTCCCGGTCATCCCCGCGCAAGCGGGAATCCACGTCCCCCCGCCGCAGCGGGGGGACCATAGGGGGGACGGAAATCGCGCCGCCGGCTAATCAGCCGCCGATCTGCGACATCGAGCGAGAAGCCCGCTTGAAGGACGGGCCTTCGTTGATATGGTGCTTCAGCTCTTTGCGCCAGATAGCATGGCGCAGCAGCAACTCCAGCTCACTGTCGGGAGCACCAATCCGCATAGGGTCGCGCAGGTTGGTCTCGTCAATGGAGAACAGGCAGGTTCGGAGCTGCCCGTCGGCGGTAAGGCGAATGCGGTCGCAGGAGGCGCAAAACGGCTGGCTCACGGGATTGATAAAGCCCATCTCGCCGCTGCCGTCGGCGAAGCGATACACGCGAGCCGTGCTACTTGCACCGACCCGCACCGGCACGAGCGGATAGACCGACTCGATTATGCGCTTGATTTCATCGCCCCTCAGAACCTGCATCCGGTCCCAATGGCCGTCGGCGTCGAGGGGCATGAACTCGATGAAGCGGATGACGTAGGGCTTGCGCCGCGCCAGTTCGGCAAACGCGAGAATGTCGTCGTCGGTGGTGAAGCCCCGCACGGCTACCGCGTTGACTTTGATGGGGTGGATGCTCGGCACTTCCTCCAGCGCCTCCAGCCCGTCGAGCACCGCCTTGATGGCGTTCCGCCGCGTGATCGCCGCGAACTTGTGCGCGTCCAGCGTGTCCAGACTGACGTTGATGCGCGTGAGGCCGGCTGCCGCCAGGTCCGGAACCAGCTTGCGGAGCAAGAACCCGTTGGTGGTTAGGGCCAGACTCTTCAGTCCAGGAATAGCCGAGAGGCGCGCGATCAACTCCGGTAGCTGTGGACGCAAAGTTGGCTCGCCGCCGGTGAGGCGAATCTCGTCGATTCCCAAGGAGACAGCCAAGCACACCAGCCGTTCGATCTCGTCAAAGGTCAGGATTTCATCGCGTGGCAGCCACTCCAAGCCCTCGGCCGGCATACAGTAGGTGCAGCGGAAGTTACAGCGATCAATGAGCGAGACCCGCAGATTGCGGATACGGCGCCCGAACGCATCCTCCAGGGGGCCTTCGAGCGGCATCGGACGCCCCATTTGAGCACGCAGCTCTTGCGGCGCACTAGGGCTAATCCACGGCTCGGCCGGCGCTGTTTCGATGACCATGAGGGATCAATGAGCTACTCAGGTCTTGCTCACGCTAGTAGTGTAGCCGACAAGGCCTGTTAATAGGTAGGTGTGCTGCCAATCTTGCCGGATAGTCCGGCCGCCGGGGACTGATTCGGGGGGCCAGCCGGTATACTCGTCCCTCCGGCGCTGCTCCCGGGACTATCTATTGCTGTAGTACTCCTACCGGCGGTCAGGTGTAAATCCGTAGGCGAGAGAACTATCAATCCACGTCCAACGCGCAGCGCAGCCGGCATAAGAGGCCCCTGGCATGAATGAATCGCTGACCCAGCAGATCGAGGCCACGCAGCCCTGGTGGCAACGCAGCACGCTCCTGCGGTGGGTGAGCGTGCTGGTGCTCGTCTACCTGTTAATTCTCGCCGTCGGGTTTATCGGCGCGGGCTTCAAGACCGTGGCCGGCGAGCGGGCGCAAGAGCTTTTTGCGTTTGCTACCAACCCCTTCCTGAGCTTGCTCGTCGGCATCATCGCCACCGCTCTCATTCAATCGTCCAGTACCGTCACGTCCATCATCGTCGGGCTGGTGGCGGGCGGCCTGCCCGTGGTGATTGCCGTGCCCATGGTCATGGGCGCCAATGTCGGCACGACGATTACCAATACCCTGGTCAGTCTCGGCCACGTGGCCGAGAAGCAGGAGTTCCGGCGCGCCTTTGCCGCCGCCACCATTCACGACTTCTTCAATCTCCTCAGTATCGTCATCTTTCTGCCGTTGGAAATCCTCTTTCACCCGCTCGAACGATTGGGACTATTCATTGGCAACCTCCTGGTCGGCGGCGGCTCCTACGGAGGCGGCCACTTGAACTTCGTCAGCGGCGCCACCAAACCGGTGATCAAGCTGTTCGGGCAGTGGACACACGTCCTGCCACACCCTTTCGACGGCCTGCTGACCATTATCGTCGGGGTCATCCTGATCTTCATCTCGATCTCCCTCATCAGCAAGCTGCTCAAGGCCCTGATGGTCGGCCGCGCCAGGAAGATCATGCATTTCGCAATTGGGCGCGGACCGCTGGCCGGCATTGCCGCCGGCACGGGCGTTACCGTGCTGGTCCAGTCGTCTTCCACCACCACCAGCCTGATCGTGCCCTTGGCCGGCGCGGGTGTATTCCGGCTGACCCAGGTGTATCCGTTTACCCTGGGCGCCAACATCGGTACCACGGTCACGGCCTTGCTCGCCGCCACCGCCGTCTCAGGCGCGGAAGCGTTGCCCGCACTCCAGATTGCGCTCGTTCACCTCATCTACAATCTGTGCGGAGTCGTGGTGATTTACGGTATCCCATGGCTGGCCCGCATACCGCTGCTGGGGGCCGAAAAGCTCGCGGCGATGGCCAGCGAACGCAAACCGCTGGCGTTCGCCTACGTCGTCAGCGTGTTCTTCCTCATCCCGGCCGCGTTCCTGGGGATCACAACACTCTATTGACACCGCGCCGCTGCGGTGGCAACGGTGTCCTTGGTGAATAATCCTGGCCACCCTGGTATATTAGGCACAAAAGCCTATGACACTCGACGGTAGCGTACCATCCTGTACTAGAGTTGCTGCGAGGGGACAACCATGACGGCACCCGCACCCGATGCTGCCACTCCGGAGACTCTAAGCTCCGGTGCGGAGCGGCCGGTCGAGGTACACCCATTACCGGACCGCCGGCGAGCCAAGGCCGCCCAGGTCCGGGCAGAGATGGATGCGCTGGCCGCAGAGATCAGTGCAGCTTGGCCGGCTGGGGTGACCGCGGCGGAGGCTGTGCAGGAGCAACGGCGAGAGCTGTAGCGTGTACGTTGTTGATGCCAGCGTCTGGGTGAGCCGGTTTGTCCTCGATGATGTCCACCACCAGCCCAGCCGGCGCTGGCTTGACCGGCAGGTGGCACACGAGGAGACCATCGTAGCACCGGCGCTGGCCTTGGCCGAGGTAGCAGGCGCGATCTCCCGACGCACGGGTCGCCCTGATCTAGGCACTCGTGCCATAGCATCCCTACAGCAGTTCCCCGGCACTAGGCCCATCCCGGTGGATATTGAACTGGCGCGACTGGGGGCGGAGTTGGCGGCTGGCCTGGGCCTGCGTGGTGCGGACGCACTCTACGTTGCTCTGGCGCGCCGCTTGGGTGTGCCGCTGGTCACGTGGGATCGGGAGCAGCGGGAACGCGGTCGGGAGGCCATAGTTGCCCGGACCCCGACCGCGATGCTCGAATCCTAGGGCGCTCTTGCCTTATCGGGCAGTCTGCCGCTCGGAATCTCGCAGTCCCCTACTTACCCAACGCACTCCCCCGCCTCACCGGCCCGGCACGTTGCTACTTCCGTATGATAGTGGCTGGTGAGTTGGCCCCCGGCCACTGGCCACTAGCTCCGGTACCGGCGCTGGAGCCGATGGCGGCGCGGTATCGGCTGCCAAGCGGCGGTGCAACGAACGGTGGGCGCGTTGCAGTGCTTGCCGGATCGCTTGCTGGCTGACACCCCAGGCCGCCGCCAGCCGCGCGACCGGCACGTCGTGCCAGTAGTGCAGATACAGCAACCGCCGCTGGCGCAGCGTGAGTTGCTGCATGGCAGCCAGTAGCTCCGCCCGTTGTAGGCCCAGCGCCGCCGGGTCCGGGAACAGCGCGTGGCCCAACTGCGCCACTTTCTCCAACGTCTCCTCATCGTCAATACGTTGGCGCCGCCCCGGTGTCCGGCGCCGCTGTGCCCGAGACAGGAAGTTGCGGGCGCGCCAGCGGAGCATCGTGACGATGAAGGGCGTGAAGGAACGCCCGCGCCGCGGCGTGTGCTCCTGGACCAGTTCGAGAAACAAGCGCTTGGTCTCCTGCGTGAGGTCGGCGCGCTCGTAGAGATTGGTCAGCCGCGACCGGGTCACGCCGCGCCAGAGCCAGGCCGCAGTGCTCTGGATCAACGGATCGAACTGCCGGAGCAACGCCAGCCGGGCCGCCTCGTCGCCCTCCTGCGCGGCCGCTGCCCATGCGTTCAGGGTGCTTTCTGCTTGTCTCTCCCACTCCATTGGCCTCGCTGTCCTACGGACGCGCCCGCTCGTCCTCTGCGAATACTATACATTTGAGCAGTATTCGCGTCAAGCAAGCGCCCGTATGGTGTCGTTGGCAGTGTCCCTCAAGTGGAGAAGGGCCGGACGGCCACCCCGCCCGGCCCGACCAGCAGGCGCAACCCCCCTCCGACGGACATCACCGGCCGCCCGGCGCGCAGTAGACCGAGCCGCTGCCCTTGCACGACGGTCAGCGCCGTCGAGTGGTCGGCGCCGGCCCCCAGCGAGCGCACCATGACTACGGTGTCCGCCGGGGCGTGCCCGGCGCCCGGTTGGTGCGCGCCGCCGGGCAGCCGGATCGTGCCGGCGTGCGTATGGATAGCAAGGCCCAGCGCGGCGGCCGGGTTGCCGGTCGTGCTCCGGCGGCCGGCGGCGGGTAGCGGCTCCGCGGCCGCAATCTCCAGCACCATGTCGTCGGTCAGCGGAATGCGGTCCCCGGGGCGCACCGACTGGCGTTGCAACCGCCGCTCGCCGATGACCTGCTCGTACCGCCGGTAGCGTGCCGACGAGTAGCGGCCGCCCGCGTCGTGTATCCGACCAACCCGGTACCGTTCCAGGACCGGCAGTAGGCCGGTCAGGGTTGCGGCCCGCGGATCGGTCGCGATCACCATGTCCACCCGTCGCTGCCAGAACGGCAACGCCCGGCCGAGTAGCTGCACGGCTGCCGTATGGGTTGCACCGCCGTCAATGAGCACCGTGGCGCCGCTCGGCAGCCGCAGGAGTGCCAGCCGCCCGTCCGCCACGGCCGGCAGCCACAGCTCCGCCACCCCCGGCGGCCGCGTCGCGATCAGGTTCCAGCCGGCAACCCCGGCCACCAGACACCCCACGAGCACCAGCAATGCCCAGCCGCCACTCCCCATGGTCGCGAGCGATGCTGTCCCCGGCCGGCGCCGCAGCCGCCAGGCCATCCCTGCCAGCCCCAGATAGGCGGGCAGCGCCACAAGCGGCGGCAACGGCGGCAACGTCAACGCGGCGCCGGGCACGCCGGAGAACAGACGCGCCGTTTCGATCAACACCGTCAGGTGTGCCCACAGTATCCAGCCAAGCAGGTCGGTGGCGATGGTCAGCGCCGGCCCCAGCAGCGGTACCAGCCCGCCCAATGCCAGCAGCACGAGGCCGCTGACCATGATCGGCGCGAACAGCGGGGCGAGTATGACGTTCGGCACCGGGGAGATCAGGGACACGCGCCCGAACGTCACCATCAGCACCGGCAGTACGGCGATCTGCGCGCCGAGAGTGAGCGCCAGCGGCTCGCCGAGCCAGCCCGGCAGCCGGTGCAGCCGCGTCTGGAGCGCCGGTGATAGGAACAGGATGCCCGCCGTGGCGAGGACGGAAAGCTGAAAGCCCACGTCCCACAGTGTCGTCGGCCGGACGGCAACCATCGCAACGGCCGCCCAGGTCAGCGACATCGCGGCGAACGACCGCCGCTGAACCACCGGCGCGGCCAAAACCAGCGAGCTCATCACCGTCGCGCGCACGACCGACGCGCCCCAGCCGACGAGCCAGGCGTAGGCCCAAATGGCGCTCAGGGCCAGCAGCGCGATCACCGTTGACTGCCAGGCCAGGGGTAGCGCCGGTGCGCTACCCAGCCGCCCGGCCAGCCCGGCGAGCGTGCGTCCGCTACGCCGGATGACCAAGCTCAATAGCCCGGCAATGATCGTGAGATTGGCGCCCGAGATGGCGATGATATGCGACGTGCCGGTGAGGTGCATCTGCTCGTTCAGGCCGCGCGGAATATCGGCCCGTTGGCCCAGCAGGATGCCGGCGGCGAGGGCGGCGTGTGGCTCCGGCAGGTGGGTGTCAATGACGCGGCGCAGGTGCAGCCGCAGGCGGCTCATGCGTGCTTGCCAGCCGCCGGGTGTCTCCGCACGCCGCACGTAGACGCGCGGAAACGACATCACCGCCTGCACGCCGCTGCGCTCCAAGTAGGCCGCGTACCCGGCCGGCAGTGCTGCCGCTGGCTGCTGTGGGGCGCCTACCAGCGTCACGTTGTCACCGACGTGCAGGGCCGGGTACGGCCGTGCCCAGACCATCACCCGGCCCTCAACGGCCTGCCTGCCGCGTTCCGTTTCTACCTCCGTCGCCCCAACGGTGATTTGCTGGCTGCGCTCCCGCTGAATGGGCGGCGCCGTGACGATCCCACGCACCGCCTGCGCGTGCTCGACGTGAAACGCCAGGTCGGCCGGGGTCGATGGTGGTGTGTGGTGCAGCCAGCGCGCGGCCCCACACGCGCTCGCCAGCAGACACAGCCCACCGATGAACCACCACGGCCGCCGCCCCAGACGCACCGCTAGGACGATTCCCGCGATTCCGCTCAGGATCAGCGCACCGGCGACGCCGTTCCCCTGCGCCGCGCCTCCCACCCCGGCCAGGAAGGACAGCGCCACCACCACCGGCACCGACACCCGCCGGTGCTGCTCCAGCACCTCCCACCGCGTGGCGAGACGGTGTGCAAGCCAGCCCCGGCCCTCCGTCAGCGGCCGGCTGAGAGCGGTCAGAAGATTGATTCCGAACATACATATGTATTGTATCGGTTCCAGGCCAGGTGCTGCTATACTCTTACGCGCTGTCGGCCAAGAACCGCCGTTCTGGTGCCGGCCGGTCCGTCATTCCCGCGCAAGCGGGAATCCCCGTCCCCCTGCGAAGCGGGGGGACCATAGGGGGGCCAGGACCGCATCACCCAGTCCAAGGAGCGGTCGCAGTGATTAGCCAAGCAGAGGTGGAGCACGTCGCGGCGCTGGCTCGCCTGGGCCTCAGTGCCGCGGAGAAGGAGCGGCTGGCAGCGGAGCTATCGCGCATCCTGGAGCACTTCCGCAGCCTCCAGCAGCTCGATACTGCCCACATCCCCCCGACCGCCCAGGTCATCGGCGGCACCAACGTCATGCGTGCCGATACGGCGCGGCCCTCCCTGCCGGCGCAGGACGTGCTCCGCAACGCGCCGCAGCGCGACGGCGACTACTTCAAGGTCCAGGCCGTGCTGGAGGAGTAACCCGTGGTCAGCAATCCTTCACCGCGTAGACTCCCCTTCCCTGCAGGGAAGGGGCCGGGGGTTAGGTCCGCGGCCCCCAAGACTGCTCGTGTCGGAGGCCAGCCGTGACCGCGCTCTGGGACCTCACTGCCCATGCCGCGCGCGAGCGCCTGCTCCGCCGCGACATCTCGTCAATCGAACTCACCCAAGCTGTGCTTGACCGCATCGAAAGCGTCGAGCCGCAGGTCCGCGCCTACCTCACCGTCACGGCGGAGCGTGCCCTGGAGCAAGCCCGCGCGGCCGATGCCGCCCTCGCCGCCGATGACCCGGCCACGACACCGGCGCTGACCGGCATCCCGGTCGCCGTCAAGGACGTGCTTTGTACCCGTGACACCCTCACCACCTGCGCCTCGCGCATCCTCGAAAACTTCATCCCCCCTTACGACGCGACCGCGGTGGCCCGTTTGCAGGCTGCCGGCGCGGTCATCGTCGGGAAGACCAATATGGACGAGTTCGCCATGGGCTCGTCAACCGAGAACTCCGGCTTTTTCCCCACCCACAACCCGTGGGGCCTCGACCGCGTGCCCGGCGGGTCGAGCGGCGGCTCGGCGGCGGCCGTCGCTGCCGGCGAATGCCTCGTCTCCCTGGGCACGGATACCGGCGGCTCGATCCGCCAGCCGGCGGCGCTCTGTGGCGTGGTTGGCCTCAAGCCCACCTACGGCCGCGTGTCGCGCTACGGTTTGGTCGCCTTTGCCTCCTCGCTCGATCAGATCGGCCCGTTCGGCCGCGATGTCGAGGACTGCGCCCTGCTCTTACAGGCCATCGCCGGCCACGACCCGCGCGATGCCACCGCGAGCACGGAAACGGTGCCCGACTTCCGCGCTGCCCTCACCGGCGACGTGCGCGGCGTGCGCGTCGGTGTGCCCCAGGAGTATTTCATCGCCGGCATGGAGCCGGAGGTCAGCCGCCTCGTCCGGCAGGCCATTGCCGATCTCGCCGCGCTCGGCGCCGAGGTCGTTGACGTGACCCTGCCCCACACCGAATATGCGCTGGCGACCTACTACATCATCGCGCCGGCTGAATGCAGTGCCAACCTCGCCCGCTACAACGGCGTCAAATACGGCTTGGCCGCGACCGACGAGGCCGACATGTGGCGCGCCATGGACCTCGCCCGCGAGCGTGGCTTTGGCGCCGAAGTGAAGCGCCGCATCATGCTCGGCACCTACGCGCTCTCCGCCGGCTACTACGACGCCTACTATCGCAAGGCGCAGCAGGCGCGGACCCTCATCAAGCAGGATTTCGATACGGCCTTCGCGCAGTGCGACCTGGTAGTCGGTCCGACCACCCCGACGACGGCGTTCCGGCTCGGCGAGAAGACCGCCGATCCGCTCGCCATGTACCTCTCGGACATCTTCACCATCCCCACGAATATCGCCGGCCTGCCCGGCCTCAGCGTGCCCTGCGGCTTCGACGCTTCCGGTCTCCCCGTCGGCGTGCAGTTCATCGGCCGCCCCTTCGACGAAGCGACCCTCCTGCGCGTCGCCCACGCCTACGAGCAGAGCCAACCCCACGCCCACGCCCGCCCCGCCCTCTGAGCGCCGACCGCTCGCAGCAAGGCAAATCACCACGCCGCCCGTCGTTCCGGCAATCGCCGAAATCCGGTAGGCTCATCCATGGCAGTATCGCCGCTCATTGCTACAACGCCGGAGTAGAGTTGAGGTGCTGAGGTGCTGGTAGGGAGTTGGACAATCACCTGCCGCTGTGCAGAGATAGAACACATCGACTCTGATGTCGAGGTGTACAAACACAGTCATTTGCACGAATTGGCTGACGACCGCGATACATGGGAAACCCTTTACGGGTGTCCAGAGACAGGGAGATTATGGAGAGCGTATAGAGTTCACCCCGAGTATCACGGTGGAGGGTGGCCGAAGTTGGTGCAGGTCTCGCCAGAGGAAGCGAAGAGTAAGTTTGGTTGGGACCCGGCGCCGAACGAACGGCTGCGAGCCATCCGCGCCGCGCCAGAAGGTGGGCAGGCCTACGTGGACAGAGTGCGGCACACGCAGAGTGAATTCCAATCCGCAGGCGTCGAAATCGAAGATATCGACTGGAATAGTAGCCGGTGGTGGCGTTCTCTGTGGAGAATAGGCATTGAGCGGGAAAATATCCGGCTGGACGGTGGCACGAGCGAGATGCCGCCCCGTAATCCACGTCCCAAGCGAGCGCAGGTCAAGGCGCTGCGGGACGACTACATCAAGTCGTACCGCAGTAGGTTGCAGGAGTGCCTGACCCCTCCGCCTGCCCCACTGGCTGTTGTTGTTCGGATCAAATTGGCCGCCGGGGGTGCCAAGAAAGTGGGATTGTGCCAGGCCTGGCTCAGCGAGGCACGGGCCGCACGCGCGCATCTCACCCACGCTTGCACACTCTATCACCAGTTGTACACCCTCCCCCAGCGGGCGGACGATCCCGAAGTTCGCGCCCAAGCCCGATGGTCTACTAGAGTAAGTGATCCGCAGGATGCCCTTCACTGCCTCGCCCTAGCCGGCTCCTCCAGACAGCGTCAGGACTGCTCGACCCTGATACAACAGTTCAACGAGCCGCAGTCCGACCGCCACCCCGTCGAACGGCTGTACATCTGCACATTGCGTGACTTGGTGGCTGGAGACGACGCCGGGTGTCGCCACTGGGCGGAGCAAGCGAGCCAGCTAGGCCGCGCGGGGGAGACATGGGCCATATACGTGCAGGGGATCGTGGCCTGCCGGGCCATCGTGGATGGAGATGCGGGCACCTTGTCAGCCGCGCTCCAGGTGGTGCTGAGTGAGCAGTTCCGCGAAACGCGGGCGGTGGCCCGGTTGGAGCCGGGTGACCTGCTTTCGCTGCAAGGCACGGCGTTGGTAGCGTTAGCCCAGGAGCGAGGGTTAGCCGTGGATTTGGAGGCGCCCCATGGGGAGTACATTGCCCGGTGCCTCCTGCCACGACCGGGCTGGCGGCAGCGCATCCGTTCTGTGGCTGGAATACCTGCCCTTTTCAGGAAGAGCCGGGGATGAGAAGCCGGGGAGGTGCATCCCCCGTAGCGGTGGCGTATCATAAGGGCTGACGTGCGTTCGTCTGTCTCGTCCCGAGGAGGCAGCGATGACCAGTTCTACCGGCGCCGCGCCATCCCAGCTACAACTGCACTGGGCTTCCAGCCTCGACGCGCTGCTCGCCGACCTGCCCGACGGCTGGCTCAAGACGCAAGCCCAGGAGCTACGTGCCGATGCCGACTGGCCGCCGGAGGCCCTGCCCGCCACTGTCCGGTGCAGCGGTCGCGAGTTTGGCGCCCAGTGGGGCGACTACGAGTTGGAAGCCATCGGTCCACACTGGGCCGGGCGTAGTGCCACGCACCTCCCCGAGCGTCTGACGTGGCCCGGCTGCCGCTTCGTGCGCCCGCTCGGGAACGAGCAGGTCGTGGCTGTGCTGCAAGCATGGCGGCAGCGCAGCGCCTGCCCGGCGGCCGGCGTGACCGTGGAGTTGCGCTGGCGACCACTCAGCGGCACGCGCGTCAGCACCTCAGGGCTGGATACCGCCGATGGGCTGGACGAGGCCGACCAAGCACTCCAGGTTGCCCGTAGCTGTGTCGAGCTACTCCAGCAGCTCCCGCTGGCACCGCCGCTGGGCAGCCACGCCGGCTACGACCTCACCACCTGGCGCGAGTTGGTCGAGGGGATTATCCGCCTACAACGACTGGGCCTCCCCTGGCACATCATCGCCCGGCGCTACCCCCACGACGAGGCCACGCTACGCGCCTGGGTCGAGGAGTATCAGTACCACCGGCCCTGACGGGATGGCGTGGGAATCACGCCCAAATCGGTCATTCCCACGAAAGCGGGAATCTCGCCAGCGGATGGTGGCCGGGGTGAGACACCTGAACTGGCGTGTTGCGCCGACGCGCGGACTTTCCGACAATAGAACAGCGCAGAAGTAGCCACTCCCATTCCGGTTCGAGGGAGCAAGACACGATGATGGCAACAACTACGGCCCCGGCGAGCGCCGCGACGACCACCGATTACGAGGTGGTGATCGGCTTGGAAGTCCACGCGCAACTGCTCACCGCCAGCAAGATGTTCTGTACATGCGAGGCGCAGTACGCCGACGCGCCGCCCAACACCCTGGTCTGCCCGGTGTGCCTCGGCTTGCCGGGCACGCTGCCGGTCATCAACGAGCAGGCGGTCGAGTTTACCGTGCGGACCGCCCTCGCGCTGAATTGCGAGATACCGGAGTACACCAAGTTCGACCGGAAGAACTACAACTACCCCGACCTGATGAAGGGCTACCAGATTTCGCAGTACGATCTGCCGCTCTCGCAGCACGGCTGGCTGGACATCGAGACCGATTACGGCGACAAGCGCATCGGCATCACCCGCGTCCACCTCGAAGAGGATGTCGCCAAGCTGTATCACCGCCGCGACGACCTCGGCGAAACCTACTCGCTGATGGATGTCAACCGGTCGGGCGTGCCGTTGATGGAGATTGTCGGCGAGCCGGACCTGCGCTCGCCCGAGGACGCCGGCCTCTTCCTCCAGACCTTGCGCTTGTTGCTGCGGCATCTCGGCGTCTCGACGGCCAACATGGAGGATGGCGCGTTCCGCTGCGACGCGAACATCAGCCTCCGTCCGCGCGGCTCCGACGAGTTTGGCGCCAAGGTCGAAGTGAAGAACATGAACTCGTTCCGCGCCGTGCAGCGGGCGCTGGCCTACGAGGCCGAGCGGCAGGCCGCCGCTCTCGCCGCCGGCGAGCGGATTGAGCAGGAGACCCGTGGCTGGGTAGAGGAGCGCGGTGTGACCGTCAGCCAGCGGAGCAAGGAGCAGGCGCACGACTACCGCTACTTCCCCGAGCCGGACCTCCCGCCGCTCGAGTTGAGCCGCGAGTGGGTGGAGCAGGTTCGCGCACAGCTCCCGGAGCTACCGGCGGCGCGGCGGCAGCGGTTCGTCGAGCAGTACGCGCTTTCCCCGGCCGACGCCGGCCTACTGCTGACCAGCCGGTCGCTCGCCGACTACTACGAGCAGGCCGTGAAAGCAGCCGGCCCGGACCACGCCCGGCCGGTTGCCAACTGGCTCCTCCGCGACGTGGTGCGGCTCGCGGGCGGCGCCGCTGCCGTCGCCGACAGCAAGCTCACACCCGCCCATCTCGCCGCGGTCGTCAAGCTCGTGGCGGCCGACACGATCTCCGTCCGCAGCGTGCCCGAGGTAATCGCGTCGTCGTTCGAATCGGGAGCGCCACCGGTGCAAATCGTCGAGCAGCGCGGTCTGTCCCAGGTGAGCGACACTGCTGCGTTAGCGACGATTGTCGCCGAGGCCCTCGACGCCAACCCCAAGAGCGTTGCCGACTACCTCGGTGGCAAGAAAGCGGCGGCGAAGTTCCTGGTCGGTCAGGTGATGCGTGCCACGCGCGGCAAGGCCAATCCCCGCACCGCCAACGAGCTAATCGTCGGAGCACTGGAAGCCCGCCGAGCAAGCTGACAAGCGTGGTCATCTATGGCGGCCGCACTCCCACTCGCTGCGCGGTGGTATGCGATGGCCCTCGCTCGGCACTGGGCGCGAGTTATGCTACGATGGTACACGTGCGGTGGGGGGTAGCCCGGTGTAGGGGGCGAGTAGGCCGTGTTCTACGACTTGCGCCTGCAATTAACCCAGCGGTTGGTCGCGCTCGATGCGTGGATCAACGACCTCATTCGCTGGTCGCGGCCCGGTTTGCACGTCAAGCGCTGGGTGCTCCTGCTGCTCATCGCCCTCACCGCCACCGCGCTCGGCATCGCCTTCTTTCTCGTTGACGTGTATCGCACGCAGCCGTTCCCGGAGTTCGTGTACTACCTCACGCTGCAATTCATTGACCGGACGTGGCGCGGTGCCTTGTTCCTCTGCTCCGGTCTCGGCCTCAGCGGCTTTGCCGTCTTTCAGCTCAATCGCTCGCTTGTCAGCGCGGTACAGGCACCCTACAATGACGAGCGCCTCGTTGACCTGGTCTACAACTACCGTCTGCCGCAACGCCTCCCGACGGTCGTCGCCTTTGCCGGACACCGGGGGTTCGTGGCCCTCCAGGCTCGCAGTTTTGCCTTTGCCCATCGGCTGATCGCCATCTCCAGTGTCACGGAGCAGTCGGGGCTGGTTATCCCCGGTCAGCTACCGACCCAGACCGGCGAGACGATGCTCATGCCCATTCAGGGTACCGTCGAGCTGTGTGCCGAGCTACCACACGGCACACTCCTGGAGAATGCGGACGCTATCCGCGCGCGACGGAGTGGCGTGCCGATCAAGCGCGTGTTCCTCATGCCTCCCGACCAAGACAAGCAGACGGTGTTGGCCGCTCCTGGCCCCTTCGTCCGTCGGCTGTCTATGCCGGTCAATCCCGAGGTCTTGGCCGCGATCCGTGAGGCCGATATCCTACTCTTTGGGCCGGGCAGCTTCTACCTCGCGGTCATCCCCAATCTGCTCTTGCAGCCGATTGTCGAAGCGTTGCAGGTCAGTCGGGCGAAGAAGATTCTCATTGCCAACCTGATGACCGAGCCGGGGCAAACCGATGGCTTCACCGTCACCGACTTCGTTCGCGCCATCCATATGTACGGTGGCTTTACGCTCGACTACGTGCTCGTCAACACTGCAACGGCCGACCAGAGTGTGCGGGAGCAATATGCAGCGGTGTTGGCCGAGCCGGTGCTGCACGAGGCCGCGGCGCGGCCCAATGGGCCCCTCCTCTCGGCCGGTAGTCAGTTGCGCCGGCTGGCCATGACCGAAGGTGCCGTCGTCGTCGGCGCCGACTTGGTGACAAAGATGGCCGAGCAGGTCGCCGTGGCGCCCGGCTTGAGCCGGCCGGTGGCCGGGGCCGAGCGCCTGATCGTGCTCCGCCATGATCCCAATAAACTTGCCGGCGCGCTTGTTCGCCTATTAGGCGTGTAGGCACCCACCCGGTTACCAGTACCGTGACCGACTATCAGCCGCCTACCGACGCCGACGAGCCACCGGCAGACCGCCTCGACATCATCATCGGGGCGGTGGTTATCATTGTCGTTGTCGTGGGTATCCTGTGGGCCGCTGGTGTCATTCGGCTGCCGGGAGCCTGAATCCGCCCGATTTCTTGCTTTTCTGGCCGGGCTAGGCTACCCTATGAGGCAAGATGGCCCGGGGCTACGGCAGAATCCGGTGGTAGAGCGTTCGCTACGCGCATACCATTTAGGTCCATTTACCCTGCTGGCGCAGGAACCGGAGGGCCAGGCAGAGCGGTGGACACTCCGCCTCGGTAGTGCAGTCAACACCGGATCGTCGGCAGCAAGAGGGTGGGGCCGACGCACCTCACCACCAAGTCGCTGCTACCCTGGCAAGATGTAGGAGGCACCGAGCGTGAATACCGGCACAATCGTGCGGCTCATTCGAGACCGCGGCTTTGGTTTTATCCGGATGGAAAATGGCGAAGAGATCTTCTTCCATGCGACGGGCATGAGCACCTTCCCCTTTGACAGCCTGGAAGAAGGACTTGCCGTCAGCTTTGAGATTGCTGACGACGTCCGCGGGCGTGGGCAGCGGGCAGTGAACGTGGAGTTGGTCGGGTAAGCACGGCGCGATCATCGCTTTATCGGTCACCGCTTGTCCTCGCTTCTCGTCCAAGCGGCACAGTCCCGACAGTGCTGACGGGTAATCGCCCCGCGCAGCGTTAGCGGGTTTCTGGTGGTGCGCCGGCTCCGGCGCACCGGGTTGTGCGTGTGCTTGCTTGCGCCTCGCCGGCTGGCCTGACGTTGTATCCCTTTGGGGATCGTTGGTCGTGTACGCAGTGCCGTACAGCCGGCCCGAGCGCAACCCACCGGTTGCGTTCGGGCGCGTTGAACGCATGTACCATCGCCGGCCCGGCAGGGTTTAACCAAATCTTTACACCCGGGTGACAGCGCCTTGGCGCGCGCCGGGCATAGTTACCGGGTAACGTTCAGTGTCACCGGTCGGGGTCAATACACCATGCGTGCGTTGTAGAGGCAGCGGCGCTCGCGCGCTAAGGCGTGCTGGTGCGAGCCAACCGTCTCGAAGAGGTGTACCAGCGCCGGATTGCGACCGACCATGCCCAGCGTCCTGACAATATCCAGTCCGTCGTCGGCGACGACGTGCAGCGGCCGGTTGGGGCCGGCGCCGGGGGCACCGCTGCTCCAATGGATTTCCGCCAGACGGTCATCGAACCGCTTCAGGCTGCGGAGGAGCCACGCATAGCCGTCGCGGTCGTAGTCCACCGCGCGCCAGGCCAAACCGGTATTGAGCACGAAGCGTAGGTTCGGTGTAGCGTCGAGCAGCTCCAGAAAGACGCGCGGACGGCCTAAGACCGACCCTTGTCCGTCGTTGATGATCGCCAGAGGCAATCCTGGGTAGAGTATGTCGAGGGCAGCCAACGCTTGGCGCAAGCTCGCCAGGTGCGTCTCTCCCGCGTGCTGCATTGCCCCGGCGTGGATGATATACAGGCCCATGGGATGCTGGGCCTCGAAGAATTCGATGACGTGGATCAGCCGACGGAGCGCAAGACTGCGCGGATAGGGGCTGGGGTCGCTCATCCCTAGCTCGCCCTCCCGCGGGTCGAAGGGAAAGATATTCACGTGGAAGCGAGGCGTTGCCCGTTGCAGCAGGTCCAGGAACTCACCACCGAAGACCGTGCCCAGCGTGTAGTCGAAGATCATCGTGCTCACCGAAAACTCGATGACATCGAACTCCAGCCGCTCGGCCACCAGCAGCGCCTCCCGCAGCTGATGCACCATCCCGGCCCGCGACGTGGGCATGAACCGCGGATTAAAGCCAAACCGCACTATGCTCACCTCCGAAAAGGGAGGATAGCCCGCGTGCCGCAGCGCGTCAACGGTGCCGATAGTTCTGCGCGGGCAAGGTTGAGCCGGCGCTCTCTCGTCGCGCTGGGCACTGCGGGCGGAGCACTCGGCATCGCGCAGTGGCTGGCGGGCGCGCCGCCGGCGTTCGCAGCGCCGCGGCCCCCGGGTCCGGTTGAGGTCGGTCGTTCCGGTGTGCCGCATGTCGGCCTGCAAGTGGGTCATTGGCAGGCCGCTAAGCTGCCTGACGAGTTGCGGCGTCTGCGTGGGCAGACCGGCGCCTACGCCGCGGGCGTGAGCGAGGTGGAGGTCAATCTCCCGGTCGCCGAGCAGGTGCGCGCGCTGCTCGCCCCCGTCGGTATTACCGTTGATCTGCTACCAGCGACAATCCCACCCGGCTATCTCGCCGATGCCTTTGTCAGTCTCCACGCCGACGGGGCCACGAGTAGTCAGGTGGCCGGCTTCAAGGCCGCCCGTGCCGAGTGGCGGGACCGGGCCTGGCTCTTCCGCTGGCGGCGCGAGAATCCCAACACCTCCATCAGCCGTAATGCATGGCGTGAGATCTGGCGTCGCGCTCCGATCATTGACCGCAATCCGCTGGACGAGGCCCTGCTCCAGCACATGCTCAACAGTTACGGCGCGGTCACGAGATTGCCCCGGAGTCCCAACGTCAGTTCCAACATGACCGGCTACTATGCCTTCAATAGCCGGCGCTATCACCACGCCATCAGCCAAGATACCCCAGCGGTCATCCTGGAAATGGGCTATCTCACCAATCCATTCGAGCGTCGCTTCCTCACCCAGCGGCCCGAGGTGCCGGCCCGCGGCGTGGCGCTGGGACTGCTATGGTTCCTCGCGCTCGACCAAGGTTTCACGCTCGCCGACCAAGCGCTCCACCAGGGTTTCGCGCTCGCCCCCTAACCACTCGACCACCACACCTCGTAATGCCCGCGCTCGCGCGATGTCCATCGGCGCGGACTCCGGCTTGTTGTCTGCGGCTGGCACTGCTACATTCTCTGAGGCCAAAACGGGAGCCGGTCTCAGTAGAAGGAGTGAATATGTCGGTCACGGCGGTTGTCGGTGCCCAATGGGGAGATGAAGGCAAGGGGCGCATTGTTGATCTCCTTGCCCAGCAGGCCGACCTTGTCATCCGCTTTCAAGGCGGGAACAATGCCGGCCATACCATTGTCAACGATCACGGGGTCTTCAAACTCCACCTCGTCCCGGCCGGCATCTTCCAGCCTGGCGTGACCTGCCTCATCGGCAGCGGTACCGTCGTTGACCCGCAGGCGCTCCTGGATGAGCTGGACGAGTTGACCGCGCGCGGCATCTCGTTGGATGGCCTGCGGATTTCCGAGCGTGCCCAGTTGGTGCTGCCCTATCACATAGACCTCGACAAGCTCGACGAGGCCGCGCGCGGCGACCGCGCTATCGGCACGACCCACCGCGGCGTTGGCCCGGCCTACACCGACAAAGTCGGCCGCATCGGCTTGCAGGTTGGCGACCTGCTTGATCCGCCCTACTTCCGAGAGCGCCTGTCGCAGGCCATTGCCGCGCGCGCGCCGCTATTCGAGCACGTCTACCAGGCGCCGGTGCCTGACGCAGAGGAAATCGCCGCCCAATACGGTGTGCTCGCGCAGCGGCTCGCCGACCGCATCGTGGACCCCGTACCGCTTGTCCAAGCGGCGCTAGAGCGCCAGGCGCGCGTTGTCCTGGAGGGGCAGCTGGGCGTGATGCGCGACCTCGACTGGGGCATCTACCCGTGGGTCACCTCCTCGAACCCGCTGGCCAGCGGTGGCGCGACCGGAGCCGGTATCCCTCCCTGGGCCATCACCGACGTGGTCGGTGTGGTCAAGGCGTTTAGCACCTGTGTCGGCGCCGGCCCCTTCCCGACCGAGTTGGATGGCGAGTTGGCGGATGAGTTGCGTGGCGGTGGCCCGGAGGAAGGCTGGGAGTTCGGCGCCACCACCGGGCGCCCCCGCCGCTGCGGCTGGCTGGACCTCGTCGCCGTGCGGTACGGCGCCTTGCTGAACGGCTACAGCCGTCTCGCCGTGACCAAGCTCGACGTGCTCGACACGTTCCCGCTGCTCCGCATCTGCACCGGCTACCATGACCCGCAAACCGGCCGGACCTACGACACGCTCCCACCCACTCGTATTGTGGAACGGGTAGAACCGGTCTATGAAGACTTGCCGGGTTGGCAGGAGCCAACCTCGGACCTCCGCCAATTCGAGCGGCTCCCCGCGGCTGCCCGCGCTTACCTCGCCCGCATCGCCGAGTTTGTGGGTGTGCCCGTTGACATCGTTGCCGTTGGCCCGGTACGCGATCAGGTCATTGTCGCCACCGACCGCCGGTTTGCAGCCTAGCAGCCTACCTCCCGTCCCCCTGCGAAGCGGAGGGGGCCATAGGGGAGGGGGGCCGGAATCTCGCCGCAGGCGCAGACAGCAACCAAAGCGGCGGCCAATCAGCTATACTAAGCGCAAAGAATAGGGCATCTTGTTGGGACCCTGGCCAATGAGGGCCGGAATGCAGGAACGGGCCTGCCGGGAGCGATCCTGAATTACGCTCGTAACCTCCCAACGGTTGTCCTACGTTTATACCGAGAGACGATGCGGTCCACACACTCGGAGCTCCGTGAGGGAGTTGGAGTGGTGTTGGGCCGCTTTTCTGCCCTCTCGCGCCTAGGTAGTGGACCTGGGATGGAGTGCTGAACACACGGATGGATTCGCAAGAGAAACGGCACCCCGCGGGCATACCGTCCCGCCGACAACCGGCGCTCGACACCGGGTTGCCGCCCCGGCGCGGCCTATACGATCCGCAAGCAGAGCATGACTCCTGCGGTGTCGGCTTCATCGCCGACCTCAGCGGCCGGCCGTCGCACCGCGTGCTGGACCTGGCGCTGGAGAGCGTGATCAATCTCACGCATCGCGGTGCCGTGGATGCCGACGCCAAGACCGGTGACGGCGCCGGCGTACTGACGCAAGTTCCCTGCCGGCTCTTCGCGCGTGAGGCGGCGCGGCTCGGACACGGCGATGTGCCGCCGGAAGACATTGGCGTGGCGATGGTGTTCTTGCCCCACGATGGATCGGAGGTGACGGCCCGCTGCCGGAGCATCATCGAGCGGGTCGTCGAGCGCCACGGCCTCCGCCGGATCGGATGGCGCACCGTGCCGGTGCAGAGCGAGGTGCTGGGGGAGAAGGCCGCGGCCACCCAGCCGAACATTCGGCAGCTCCTCCTCGGCCGGCCCCTCGGCGCCTCGAACCTCGGGTTTGAGCGCACGCTGTATCTCGCCCGCAAGGAGATCGAGCGCCGCGTCGCCAACGAGGGGATCGGCAGCTTCTACATCCCCTCCATGTCGCATCGCACGATTGTCTACAAGGGCCTGTTCGTGGCGCCACAGCTCCGGGACTTCTACCTCGACTTCCGCGACCCCACCTTCGAGACCGCGCTGGCGCTGTTCCATCAGCGGTATAGCACCAACACCTTCCCGACGTGGCCCTTAGCGCAGCCGTTCCGACAGTTGGGGCACAACGGCGAGATCAATACGCTGCAAGGAAACCGCAACTGGATGGCTGCCCGCGAAGCGGAGTTGGCCTCGCCGGTCTGGCGCGAGCAGGTGGAGTGGCTCAAGCCGATCTGCGTCCCTGGGGGGAGCGACTCGGCCAGTCTCGACAACGCCCTCGAAGCCATCGAGCTTTCGGGACGCGACATCCTCCACGCCATGCTGCTGCTGGTGCCGGAAGCCTGGGAAAACATGCCCGACCTGGCCCCCACGCGCCGGGCCTTCTACGAATACCACGCCGCGCTGACGGAGCCGTGGGACGGCCCGGCAGCCCTGGCGTTCACCGACGGCACCACGATAGCGGCCACGCTCGACCGCAATGGCCTCCGCCCCGCACGCTATCAGGTGTTGCGCGACGGCTTGGTCGTGATGGCCTCCGAGGTCGGTGTCATTGCCGTAGACGAAGCCGAGGTGGTGGAGAAGGGCCGCCTCGGTCCCGGCGAGATGATCGCCGTAGATACCGCGCGGCAGGAATTGCTCCGCAACGACCAGATCAAGGATCGCGTTGCCCGCCACCGCCCCTACGGCGAATGGGTGGGGCGGAACGTGATGCGGTTGGAGACTACGGCGGACCAGAATGGGCACGAACCGGGCGACCAAGCCCTCGTCGCTGAGGACGCGCTGCCGCAGTTGTGGCGCGCCTTCGGCTACACCGCGGAGGACTTGCAGTTTTGCATTGAGGCGATGGGCGCCGACGGCAAGGACGCGGTCTGGTCCATGGGCGACGATACCCCGTTGGCCGTGCTCTCCCAGTGGTCGCGTCCGCTCTACAACTATTTCCGCCAGCGATTTGCCCAAGTCACCAACCCGCCCATTGACTCCCTGCGCGAGTCGTTGGTTATGTCCCTTGATACCTACGTCGGGCGGCGGCGCAACCTGTTCGACGAGACCGAGGACCATGCCCGGCTCGTCCATCTCGCCAGCCCGATCCTCCTCGATCACGAGGCGGCCCGCCTGCGTTCCGGCTACATGTCGTCGCGCGTGCTCTCGACCGTCTTCCCGCTGGCGGAAGGAGCCGCCGGCCTCCCGGCGGCGCTCGACCGGCTACGTGCCGCGGCGGTGGCGGCGGTCGCGGACGGCGTCGAGCTACTCATCCTGAGCGACAAGGCGGTAGACGAGACCCACGCGCCGATCCCCGGCCTGCTCGCTTTGGGCGCGGTCCACCATCACCTCATCCGCGAAGAGTTGCGGATGCGCTGCGACCTAGTGGTGGAAACGGGCGATGCCTGGGACATCCACCACTTTGCCTGTCTCCTCGGCTACGGCGCGGCGGCTATCTATCCCTATCTGGCGCTCGCGTCGGTGCGCCGGTTGGTCCGCGACCGGCGCTACACGGGCGCCGTCGCCGCCGAGCTGATGGAGCACTTTCGCAAGGCCGTGGACCAAGGGCTCCTCAAGATCATGTCCAAGATGGGCATTTCGACGCTCAGTAGCTACCGCGGCGCCCAGATTTTCGAGGCGGTCGGCGTTTCCCAGGACCTGACCGATGAGTGCTTTACGGGCACGCCGTCGCCGATAGGCGGCATTGGCCTGCCCGAGATCGGGGACGTGGTGCTGCGGCGCCACGCCGAGGCTTGGCCGCCACCGAGCGCGGCGCCGGCCAAGCCGCCGAACGAGCGCGCGCGCTGGCGGCTGCCCAACCGCGGTTTCGTCCGCTTCCGCCGCGATGGCGAGTACCACGGCTACAACCGCGTCGTCGTCCAGCAGATGCAGCAGGCCGCCACGACGGGCGACCCCGACGACTATCGCCGCTACACCGACCTCGTCTACAACCGCCCGCCGGCGGCGCTGCGTGACCTGTTGGAGTTCCGCTCCGACCGTTCGGCGATCCCAGTGGATCAGGTCGAGCCGGTCAGCGCCATCATCAAGCGGTTCAATAGCACGGCGATGTCGCTCGGCTCGCTCTCTCCCGAGGCCCACCGCACGCTGGCGGTGGCCATGAATCGTCTCGGCACCCGCTCCAACACCGGCGAGGGCGGTGAAGACCCGGACTGGTGGAATCCTTTCCCCAACGGCGACTGGGCGAACAGCAAGATCAAGCAGGTCGCCTCGGCCCGCTTCGGCGTGACGCCGCAATATCTGTCCCTTGCCGAGGAGCTAGAGATCAAGATGGCGCAAGGCTCGAAGCCGGGTGAGGGCGGACAGATTCCGGCCCATAAGGTAACCAGGCTCATTGCCCGCCTGCGCCATGCCATTCCCGGCATCCCGCTCTTTTCGCCACCGCCACACCACGACATCTATTCCATTGAGGACCTGGCACAGCTCATCTACGACTTGAAGATCGCCAATCCCCGCGCACGGGTCGGCGTCAAGCTCGTCGCGGAAACCGGCGTCGGCACGATTGCGGCGGGCGTCGCCAAAGCCTACGCCGATTACGTGCTCATCAGCGGCCACGACGGTGGGACGGGCGCCTCCCCACTCAGCTCCATCAAGAACGCCGGCGTACCCTGGGAGATCGGCCTGTCCGAAACCCAGCAGGTGCTCGTGATGAACGACCTGCGCGGACGTATCCGCGTGCGGACCGACGGCGGGCTGAAGACTGGGCGCGACCTGATCGTGGCGGCCCTGCTCGGCGCCGAGGAATACGGCTTTGGCACCGCGGCGCTGGTGGCGATTGGCTGCGATATGGCGCGGCAGTGCCATCTGAACACCTGCCCCACCGGCGTCGCTACCCAGCGCGAAGACCTGCGGGCCAAGTTCCGCGGCACCCCGGAGATGGTCGTCAACTACTTCACGCTGGTCGCTACGGAGGTGCGCGAAATCCTGGCCTCGCTCGGCTACCGTTCGGTGGCGGAGATCGTCGGCCGGACCGACCTCCTGCGCCAGCGCCGCCTAACCGATGCCACGCAAGCGCTCATGCTGGACCTCAGCGAAGTCCTGCAACAGCTCGACCCCGAAGGCACGCGCCCGCGGCGCTGTCTCCAGGAGCGGAACGACCGCGGCGACACACCCTTGGACGACCGCCTTCTGAGCGATGCGAAATCGGCTGTCGAGACCGGGCAGCCGTTCGAGGGTCGCTACGCCATCCGCAACCACCACCGCACCGTCGGCGCGCGCCTCAGCGGTGCCGTCGCTGCCCGCTATGGCGACATCGGACTCCCGCCGGGGACGGCGCGGCTCCAGTTCAACGGCACCGCCGGACAGAGCTTCGGCGCATTTCTCGCGCCCGGCGTCCATCTCAGCCTCGCCGGTGAAGCCAACGATTACGTCGGCAAGGGCATGGGCGGTGGCGAGATCGTCATTCGACCGGCGGAGCAGGCCGGCTTCGCGGCCGGTGAGAACACCATCGTCGGCAACACGGTCCTCTATGGTGCCACGAGCGGCGCGCTATTCGTCGCCGGCCGCGCCGGGGAGCGCTTTGCCGTGCGGAACAGCGGCGCCTCGGCCGTCGTCGAGGGTGTCGGTGACCACTGCTGCGAGTACATGACCGGGGGCATGGTCGTCGTGCTCGGCAAGACCGGGCGCAACTTCGCCGCCGGCATGTCGCACGGCGTCGCCTACGTGCTCGACGAGACCGGCCGCTTCCCGTCCCAGGTCAACCGCGAGATGGTAGACCTGGAGCGCGTGGAATCCGAAGACGATGAAGCGGCGCTACGCACACTCATCGCCCGCCACTACCAGCGCACCGAGAGCCGCCGGGCCGAGGAAGTGCTGGCCCGCTGGCCGGAGCTGCTGCCACGCTTCTGGCGGGTCGTGCCGCGTCCGGCGCAAGTCGAGACGGAGACGGCCGCCTCGCGCGTCACCTCGGTGTCCGGCAGCGATGCCGTCGAGCTGCAACGTCCTGTGCCGGCCCGCCGCTCCTAACCCGGTACTCTCGGCGGATGCGGCGCTTGTCTTGTGACCTGTGCCTTGAAACGGGGGCCTATGACTATAGATCGGAGTGCCGGCATCGCCACCCGCCCGTTCGGCCGCCACCGCGAGCCGGTCAGCATGATCGGCCTGGGCGGCGGCCATTTAGTGCGCCCGTCGGTCGGCGAGGCGGACGCCATACACCTCATCCAGACGGCGATTGACGAGGGAATCACCTTTCTCGATACCGCCTGGGACTACGGCGACGGTGCCAGCGAGCGCCGCTTCGGACAAGCCCTCGCCGGTCGGCGCGATGGCGTCTTCCTGATGACCAAGGTCTGCGCGCGCGACCGCCGGACGGCGCTGGAGCAGTTGGAGGAGAGCTTGCGGCGCCTCCGCACCGACCACGTAGACCTCTGGCAGTTCCATGAGTGCAACTACGATAACGACCCCGAGTGGCTGGCTGCGTCGGGCGGTGCGCTGGAAGCGGGGCTGATTGCCCAGGAGACCGGCAAAACGCGCTACCTCGGCTTCACGGGCCACAAAAGCCCGCACATCCTCCGGGCGATGCTCGACATTGACTATCCCTGGGACTCCTGTCAGCTCCCGATCAACGTCTTCGATAGCCTGTATCGCAGTTTCCAGCGCGAGGTGCTACCGGAGTTGAGCCGTCGTGGCATCGCTGCCTTGGGCATGAAATCGCTGGGTGGTGACGGTCAGTTCATCACCGCCGCCGGCCTCTCCCCGGAGCAGTGTCGCCGCTACGCGCTCTCCCAGCCCATCACCACGCTCGTCTGTGGGATGCAGACCCTCGACAACCTCGCCCAAGACCTCGCCATCGCGCGAAACTTTGTGCCGATGAGCACGGCCGAGCAAGCCGCCCTGCGCGAGCGCGTGCGCCGTGAAGCGACCGACGGCCGGCACGAGTGGTTCAAGAGCACGACTTTCTTCGACTCCCAATACCACCGCGACCAGCATGGCTTTCCCGCCCACGCCGCCATCCCACGTTAGCAGCAGCCCTGGTCCCCCCTATTGTCCTCCCGCTCGCAGGGGGACGGGCGCCGCTTCCCTCCCCTGTGCCTCAGCACGGGGGAGGGGCAGGGTGGGGGCCAGCTACGGGGTCACCTCCCGCCCATCAGGTACCCGCTTCCTGCGAAGCGGCGGAGCGGAACGTGAGGCGCCGGAAGAGGCGAGCCAACTGGCCGTTCTCCCAGACCACCAGCGTCGTGCTCGCGGTGAACACCGAGGAGTAGGTGCCGGTCGCGGTGCCGATCAGCAGCACGAGCACGAACTCGCGGATCGTCACGCCGCCGAGTAGCAGCAGCGCCGCCAGCGTGAAGATCACGGTCAGCGAGGTGTTGAGTGACCGGTCAAGCGTCTGGTTGACGCTGAAGTTCACCACGCGCTCGAACGACTCGCCGGGGAAGCGGCCGAAGTTCTCGCGGATGCGGTCGAACACCACAATCGTGTCGTGAACCGAGTAGCCCACCACCGTCAGAATAGCGGTGACGAACAGGGCATCCAGCTCGAAGCCCAGGACCCGGCCCAGGATGGCCCACACCCCCAGGACCACCAGCACGTCGTGAGCCAGCGCGATGATCGCGCACGTTCCGTACCGATAGGCTTGGTCAACTTGCCGAAAGGCCCACCAGAGATAGAGCAAGATCATCACGCACGCGGCGGCCACGGCGATCACCGCCTTGCTCGTCAGCTCGCCGCCGACCACCGGCCCGACGACCTCGAAACGTAGCTCGGTAACCTCGCCGAACCGCCCCCCCAGCGCCGTCTTGATCGCTTCCTTCTCCGCCGAGGCTATGTCGCGGGTACGGACGATAAAGGTGGCGTCGCCGGTGGTCTGCACCCGCGCTTCAGGGTACCCGGCTGCGGCGTAGACGGTCTTGATCTCGGCCGGCTGCGCCTGCTCGCTCAAGCGCACCTCCAGCATGGAGCCGCCGGTGAAGTCAATGCCGAGCCGGAGGCCGAACACGGCGAGCACAATCAACCCGGCGCCGATAATCACTGCCGAGAGCAGGAAAAACCAGTTCCGCCGGCCCATGAAGTCAAACATCGCTCGTGCTCAATATCCTCGGCGCCGTTGCCATTGTCCGGTCATTGCTATACGGACAACGCTCATCCGTCATTCCCGCGAAAGCGGGAATCCACGTCCCCCTGCCGCAGCGGGGGGACCATAGGGGGGCCAGCCTCAACTCCTCACCATGTTCTTACGAATGCACCTCGGCCGGCACCGACGGACGCTCACTCGGCGGCGGCGGCGGTGTGCTGATTCCGAAGGCCCAGGCTGGCCAGTCCCCCCGTACCCGCACCAAGAGACGCAAGAACGTCCGCGTCGCCGTGATCGCCGTGAACATGCTGACCAGCACGCCGATAGCCAGCGTTAGGGCAAAGCCCTTGATGATGCCGGTCCCGAACCAGAAGAGAATGGCGCAGGTGATGAGCGTGGCCAGGTTGGAGTCGCGGATCGAGGTCCACGCCCGCGCGAAGCCGGCCTCCAGCGCCGAGCGCAGCGAGTGTCCGGCCCGCAGTTCTTCCTTGAGCCGCTCGAAGATCAAGATATTGGCATCAACCGCCATCCCGATAGAAAGCACAAAACCGGCAATACCGGCCAAGGTCAACACGACGGGAATGAGCTTGAACAGCGCAAACACCACCGCTGCATACATGGCGAGCGCCGCCACGGCCAGGAGGCCCGGCAAGCGATAGTAGATCAACATGAACGCGGCCACCAGCGCCAACCCTACCGCGCCAGCGACGATGCTCTTCTCCACCGAGTCCTGGCCGAGGATAGCCCCCACGCTGCGCTGCTGCACAATCTTCATCGGTATCGGCAGGGCACCGTATTTCAGTTGAATCACGATGCGGCGGGCCTCTTCCAAGGAAAACTGGCCGGTGATCCGACCACTGTCCGAAATCTGATCGTTGATGACCGGTGTGGAGAGCACCACCTTATCCATCGTAATCGCCAGAAACCGGCCGATGTTGTTCTTGGTGTGCTCGGAGAATATGCCCGCTCCCTCGGAGTCCCACTGGAAGTTGATCTGGGGGCGCCGGAACTCGTCGAAGCCAACCTCTGACGACCGCAGGTTCTTCCCCGTCAGGATCGTGGGGTATTGTCCCTCGGTGAGCCGGGTGCCCGCGGCCGGCGGTGTATCGCCAACGTCAATGAACTCGAGCAGCCCCGTCTCGCCGAACAGTTGGATGGCCGCCGCTTCGTCTTCCAGGCCCGGCAGCTCCACTACGATGCGCCGCTCGCCCTGGAGCTGAATGACCGGCTCGGCCACCCCGAGCGCGTTGACGCGCTGGTCAATGATCGCTTTTGCCGCTTCCATCGCCTCCGGTGTCACCGCCTGCCCCTCGGGAGGGTCGGCTTCCAGCAGCACCTGAATACCGCCTTGCAGGTCGAGGCCCTGCACCACGCGCACGTCTCGCTCGATGACCGCTGTGCCAAGCCGGAGGTTGATCCCCGGATTACCCGGCCAGGCCACCCATGCCGCAAAGGTAGCAACGACCAGCACGAGGACCAGCGTCAGCGTCAGGCTGCGGTTCCGCATAGTGGGAATTTGCTCGGCGCCGTGGGGCGCAGTTCCTCTGTCCACTTGCTCCGAGGGCAGGCACTCACCGGGGTAGGTAAAGGTCGCTTCCCTCCGACACTCCTGCAAGTATAGCAACCACCGGCGCCCTGCTGTTGCCGGACCCACTTCCGACAGGTGGGCTGACCAGGGTAGATACGAGGCAAGCCGTAGGGGCGCAGCATGCTGCGCCCGTCCCCCCGCCGCAGCGGGGGGACCATAGGGGGGCCAGCCCCCGCCATTCCGTCTGCGCTGGCCGCTCAGGCCAGGGGTGGAAGCCGGAATCTATCCTGTTCATCCCTGCATCCCGAAAATCCTGATGCAGACAAATACCTACCCCTGTCAGCGACGGGGGGGAGGTACCCGGATTAGTAGAGGTACTGCCACCACGGCTGGTGCTCTTGCTCCGCCCAGCCGTGCAGATCGAACTCCTCGTGCCAGCCGTGGCGCCGCACGTTGAAGGCCCAGCGCAAGCGATAGAACAGAGAATAGAACCTCGGTTGCCGCGGCCCATTGGTGGCGGCATCCAGGGCGAGGTGCATGGTCCAGGCCACTGTGAGCACTACCAATAGTATCTCCCAAGGCGGCCGGGGTCCGCGACGTGCCGGTGTACCCGCCATTGCCGGCTGCGGCCAGCGCGCGACGGAGCCGGAGGCAAGCAAACCCAGCAGCGCGATGGGGTATTCCCACCCGTGTAATAGCACGACTAGGTGGTTGGCTTGGCGGGTGTGTCGGACGAGGGCGTAGTCGAGGAGATGGTCTATATCAATTCCCACTCCGCCAATCACCGCGGCGCACGCTGCCAGTGGCCCCCAGCGACGGCCGGCCCACCAGGCTACCGGCAAGGTGCTTAGGACATGGTAGACGGGACGGGCCATAGTAGGGGATAGTAGCAGGTGGCAGCGTGTCGCCCACTTGTGCATTATGCACAAGCGCCAGGCGCGGCACACTAGGCGGCCTGTACGTAGCCCGATCCGGCCGCCGCTCGGCAGCATTACCCTGTGCCGCCCGTCGTCGAGGGACGGTGAGCGGCTGCCGGCCAACCCACGGAGTACGGAAGGAGTAACACATGGCTGATGCCCAAGGAAACGGTAACGTAGCACCCTCTGCGGACCCCAAGGACCTCATTGCGTGGTCGCAAGAAAAGGGTCTGGCCATGGTGGATCTGAAGTTCATTGATCTGCCCGGCCTCTGGCAGCACTTTTCGATGCCGATCAGTGAGTTGACGGAAGACTTGTTTGTGGACGGCGCCGGGTTCGACGGCTCCTCCATCCGCGGCTTCCAGCAGATTCACGAGAGCGACATGCTGCTCATACCGGACCCGGCCACTGCCATTGTGGACCCGGTCTACAAGGCGCCGACCTTGAGCCTGGTCTGCAACATCGTGGACCCGATTACCAAGGAGTTGTACTCGCGCGATCCCCGCTACGTGGCCCAAAAGGCGGAGCAGTATCTCCTGACCACCGGACTTGCCGACACGAGCTACTGGGGGCCGGAAGCGGAGTTCTTTATCTTCAAGTCCCTGCGCTTTGGCCAGACCGCCAACAGCGGGTTCTACTACATCGATTCGGAAGAGGGGATCTGGAATAGCGGCGCGGACGGGATGCACAGTTCCCCCGGCGGGGACAGCACCCCCAATCTCGCGTTCCGCCCCCGCTACAAGGGCGGCTACTTCCCGGTGCCACCGATGGACAAGCTCCAGGACCTCCGCACCGACATGGTGCTGAAGCTCATCGAGGCCGGCATCGAGATCGAGGTGCAGCACCACGAGGTCGCTACGGCCGGCCAGGCCGAGATTGACATGCGCTTCAAGACCCTGGTCCACATGGCCGACCAGGTGATGCTCTACAAGTACGTCATCAAGAACGTCGCCTATCAGAATGGCTACACCGTGACCTTCATGCCCAAGCCGCTGTTCGAGGACAATGGCTCCGGCATGCACGTCCATCAGTCGCTCTGGATTGATGGGGTCAATCAGTTCTTCGATAAGAACGGCTACGCGCTGACCAGCGAGATGTGCCGTCACTACATCGGTGGGCTGCTGAAGCACGCGCCGGCCATCTTGGCGTTCGCTGCTCCGACCACGAACTCCTACCGCCGGCTGGTGCCCGGCTATGAAGCGCCGGTCAACCTCGTCTACTCCGCCCGCAACCGCTCGGCGTGCGCCCGCATCCCGGTCATTTCCGAAAGCCCGGCGGCCAAGCGCGTGGAGTTCCGCTGCCCCGATCCGTCCTGCAATCCCTACCTCGCCTTCGCGGCCATGCTCATGGCCGGCCTGGACGGGGTCATCAACAAGATTGATCCCGGCGAGCCGATGGATGTTGACATCTATGAGTTGGAGCCGGAAGAGGCAGCGCAGGTCAGGTCCACGCCGGGCAGCCTGGAAGAGGCGTTGAGTGCGCTCGAAGCAGACCAGGACTTCTTGCTGCGCGGTGGGGTCTTCACCCAGGACGTGATTGACACCTGGATTGCCTACAAGCGGGAGGCGGAGGTGGACGCGGTGAACCTGCGCCCCCACCCCTATGAGTTCCACCTCTACTCCGATATCTAAGCGGGGATGGCGCTCTCCGGCCCGCCTGCTGCGGATCGGCGCCAGCGGCGGGCCGGAACGGATAGGTCTAGCGTATCCGCCGCACCCTCGGCCTTCGGCGGGGTGTGCTGCACCTAACGCCTAAGATTGCGGAAGGTGCTACTATTTGGATGCACTTGACTGGTGCGTGTATCGTTGCCGCACCAATCATTGGAATCCTAAACATAGGAGCAACAGATGGTTCCGCCGTCCGTGCCGCCCGGCGACTTGGGTCAGTGTGTGGCCGGGTTGGTGAACGCGGTCGCCAAAGGGATGGCGCAGCAGTTGGCCCCCTTCTCCATTATCCCGGTGGAATACACGATCCTCAGCGTGTGCTTCGCCGGTCAAGCGGATACTGTCACCGGGCTGGCACGGGTGATCCCGGTCGACGCCGGCCGGATTAGCCGGCTCGTGAATAGGCTGAATGAGCGTGGTCTGATCGACCGGCGCCGCTTGCGGAGCGACCGGCGCACAGTGCGGTTGAGTTTGACGGAGGAAGGGCGAATGCTCGTGCCCAAGCTGGCGCGTCGAGCGCAGGAGCACAATGCCATGCTCTTGGCCGGCATTAGTCCGGAGGAGTTGAACGCTTTTTTCGAGACCGCCCAGAAAATCCTGGCAAATTTCGCGAGTGCCGAACCAGGGAAGCAAGACCCGGGGCACACGGATAAACCGTCGGAGCCGTAGTCCCCAGCCGCACCTGCCCCGCGGCTAATAGGGCAGCCCCAGTGCGGTGGTCAAGAACTCGACCACCGGCCCGGTGGTACGGTACGCCTGTGCCAACTGGTCCATGAAGTCGGGAGCGCAGGCAGCCGCCTCGGTAAATGAAGTCACCGTCACAAAGTCCTTCCGCCGCAGGTCCCCGATAAGCGGGTGATCGGGATCGAAGCCTTTGGGCGCACGCTTGAGCGAGTCCCCCGCTAGTTGCCAGCGCCGCCGAAACTCGCCATCGGACGTCAGCCGCCGCCAGCCGGCTGGATTGGCCACGATGGCGTCCCGAATTCTCGTCAACGACTTCATATCGGGATGCCAGATGCCAGCCCCGGCAAACACGTCGTCCGGCTCCAGGTGCAGGTAGAAGCCGGGCGCGTGTACGTCCTTGCCGCGCTCGTGACGGAAGTGCGCCGCGGCCTGCGTCTTGTAGGGGCTTTTGTCCTTTGAGAACCGCACGTCGCGGTAAATCCGAAAGAGCGACCCGCCGACGGGCCGGGGATCGGCGACAAAGTGCGCGCTCAGTTCGTGCAGCGGCAGCGCAAAGTCGGCGATGAACCGCAGCAGCGGATCGCGCACGTCTGCCTCATAGCGCGCTTTATTCCCCCGGAACCACTCCCGATTGTTGTTTTCGCGCAGCTCGCGCAAGAACGTGAATAATGCCGGAGTGAAGTGCGGCTGTCCTGTCATGGTGATACTCCCGTTGAGATTCGGTCTTGGTCCACGTGGCGGTGGTCGTTGGCGGAAAACGGCTGCCACGCCGTCGTCTGCACCCACACCCCACACGGCCACCCGGGCCGTTCAACGTTGACAACGAGATCGCACCGGTCCGGTTGCTCGCATGTCGGACCATGTGTTGGCCACCACTCCCTCTCCACGTGTGGAGAGGGCCGGGGTGAGGAGTAATGTAGTAAGCCGACCGTGGTAGCCGTTAGAACTACCGGAGAGAAGCACTTGCGGCGCTGCGGCGACTATCGCCGGAAAGCACACGTGGAGGGATCGGAATGCCGGATTCACCTCCAACACAACCGTCGGACGGAAACGCCTTGCCGCTACTGGTCATCGTGAACGGTGCGCCAGCGAGCGGGAAGACGACGTTAGCGCGGCGACTGGCGAACACGCTGCGGCTGCCCCTCTTGGAGCGGGACGGCCTGAAGGAGGTGCTCGCCGACCATCTCGAGGTGGCGGACCTCGCACAAAGCGATGCACTCACGCGCGCCGCGGTTGGGGTGTTCTACACCATCGCCGACGAGCTACTCCGGGCGAGGGTAGGGATGGTGCTGGACCAAGCGTACCGGCGTGGTCAGGCGGAGGACCAGTTGCGCCCTTTGCTCGCTGCGTGTCAGGCTGTGATCGTCCACTGTGTCGTCCCCTCGGAGGAAAACGTCCGGCGCTACGTGGCCCGGTTCGAGCGCGGCGAGCGTCATCCGGTCCATTTCGACCACGAGCGCATCGCGCGCGTGCGCTCCGGGGCGCTACGCATAGACTGGCGCCAGTCGGAGCCGTTGGAGTTGGCGGTGCCTACGCTGCACGTGGATACGCTAGACGGCTACAAGCCCTCATACGAGGAGATCGTAGCGTTCGTCGGGCAGCACGCCCCTTGCTGACCGGGGTAGGTTTTTCGGCGAGAGGCGGGTTGGCCCTCGCCCTCGGCCTCCCTATGGGTCCCCCCGCTCCGCCGGGGGACGGCGTGTTCCCTCCCCTGTGCGTCAGCACGGGGGAGGGCGAGGGTGGGGGCCGAGGGGTGCGGCCTGCCCCTACGTCAGCGCCGCACGTTGGCCGAGCCGCACCGTCAACGATTGGCGCTCACCCGTGGGGAGAACCACCACGATCTCGACCTCATCACCCACCGCATACTGCATTATCAACTGGCGGAGGACGCTGAGATTGTCTACCGGTTGGCCTCCCATCGAGATAATCACACTGCCCGCTTGCAGCCCAGCGGCTTGGGCACCTGAGTTCGGCAGGACGGAGTGGACGTACACGCCGTAGCTGATCCGGTGCCCGGTCTCCGCCGCCAAGCGCCGGTTCATACTTCTGGGCTGGAACCCGAACTGCGGCCGTGGCAACCCCTCCGGCGAGAGCAGTTGCGCGGCGATCTGCTGCACACGCACCAACGGGATCGAAAAGCTGGTCAGCGATTGCCCCCGGCGCATCACCCGGATCGCTGCATTCAGACCGATCAGTTCACCGCGCAGGTTGACGAGCGGCCCGCCGCTGTCGCCCGGAGAGAGAAACAGATCGGCCTCGATCATGCCGGTTTGGGGATAGTTATCCCGAATCTGGATGCTGCCCGCCATCGAGGCCACCTGACCAACCTTCGCGCTAGGTATCCCCGGCAATAACGGGGTATAGCCAATCGCCACAATCCAGTCGCCGGGCTGCACCGACTGCGAATCGCCGATGGGTATGGTCGGGAGATTGTCACCTTCGATCTGCACCACGGCGATGTCGGTCCAGTCGTCACCAGCCAGCACCCGGACCGGGAAGGTCCGCCCGTCCGCCAGTTCGGCGTGCAGTTGGAACCGGGACCGCACCAGGGGGGAGACCACGTGGTAGTTGGTGTAGATCAACCCGGAAGGGTCGTATAACACCCCCGAGCCGGCGCCCGTCCGGCCGTCAGTCAGCTTCACCACCGCGCTGCGGGCGCGTTCGACCACCGCGCGCAGCGTCGCCAGGAGCGTATCTTCGACGCGCACCGGCGGGCTACCCGGCAGCCTTGCCAGCGTCCCGCTGGCCGGCAGCGCGACCGTTGCCTCGGCCGGGATGAGGCCGGCCTCGGCGGCGAGCGTGCCAACGTCGAGCACCGTCACCTGGCCGGGGAGCGCGCCGTCCTCCTGCACCCGCCACTCCTGGAGCACCGCTCGCTGCGTGCGGAGCACGCGGACCGCTCCCAAGTCGGCAATGGGAGCGGTTGGAAGTCCGTAGCGCTCCAGATAGTTGGGCGTGGCGAGGTACACCCTCCGCAGGGCCGGATACCCGTCGAGGTAGGCCAACCGCGCGGCGACGACCTCCTCGAAGATCAGCTCGGTCTCATCATGGAACAGTTGCTGGGGGGGAACCTGCGCGTGCTGCTCCAGCCAGGAGTCCAGGCCGGCATCGGCAAAGGCATCGAGCAGATTGACCAATGCCGCCCGGTTGGTCTGCGGCTGCCATTGCAGCACGCCCTTCTGCGTCGCTTGGGTCGTAAAGCCGTCCCACTCGAACCGGCGCGAGATCGGGTAGCCCAGTGCCTCCACCCCACCGAGCCGCTTGAACTCGCTGGCGAAGTTGACGCCATTCTCGTCCGTGATGCGGAAACCCGCGTCGCCGTCGGGATCGCCACCGGCCTGCGTGAAGTAGTGACCGTTGACGACCTGGTAGTCCGCGAGTGCTTCCTCGCGGGACTGGGCCGTAGCAACCGCAGCGCTGAGGCAGACCAGCAGCAGGGCCACAACCGTCGCAGCCAGCAGCAGGGCTGACCGACCAGACGCCGATAGCTGATCGTTCTGCCGCCGTGCCGCCAAGCGCCCCATGATTGCCGGCCCCTCAAACCCTGTGCCAAAGCATACCGAGGCACCGCTACTCTGGCGTAAAGAGTTGGTTAAATCCTGCCCGGCTGCGGGAGAGCAAGCCCGTTGTCAGCAGGGAGCTTTGCAAGATATGACGCCGGTGGGAGCACGGTCCGCACCCCCGGTCCTACCCCGCGCGTGAAGCGTCGCTTGCCCCACCCCGCCTGTGAGTCTTTGCAGCAGTCGTCATTCTCGCACAAGGAGACTTGTGCAACACCGTCATTCCCGCGAAAGCGGGAATCCAAGAGCCGGCCCCCCGGGTTAGCGGGCGTGGAGTCACTGCCACCAAAGCACTCTGTCCGGGGAGTTACGCAAAGGTCTCCTATGAGCATAGCGGGCAGCGGTGTGCAGCTACGGCACGTCAATCACCAGCCGACAGTGATCGCTGGAACCCCATTGCTCGACCTCGTTAAGGGCGCGAACACGCACCGCATCGGCCATGCTCTCGGAGGCAAACACATAGTCCAACTGGCGCGTCGCCGTGGCCGGCGTCTGATAGGAGGAGTGAAAGGTGGGAACGTTGCGGCTGTCTGGTGGCAGCTCGTCCGGCCACGGGTCCGCCTGACGCCCGTGCGGCGCCTGCGGACCTACGAACGGCAACCCCAGCGCAGCCATCCGCGTGAACACCGTTTCGTACCGGGCGGCCCAGTAGGCGCTGCCGTAATCCCCATGGCCGTGGAGGATGTTGAGGTCCCCGGCGGCGAGAATGCGGTGGTTGCGCTCACTGCCGATGAGAGCCGAGAGATCGGAAACTACCCGGTGGGCCGAGGCGTCCGAGATAATCCAACCGCTGCTGGTGGCGGCGTGCGGTGACTCCCAGGGTGCATACATGGAGACAACCACCAGTGGCTCGCTGCCGGGCGCCGTCACGGTCGCAGCGGCGAGCGTGCCCAGGCGGCTGACTGCCAGTTCCCCAGGCCCCGCCACTGCGAGAGCTTTCGCCTCGATCCACTCCACCTTGACGCGCTCCGACAGTTTGACCACCGCGGTGCGCCAGCGCCTTGCCCGATAAACGTCTGCCCCGGCCGTCAACCAGGGCGCACCGTCGGTTTCGATTCGCCCCGCGACCTCCGGCGGCGGTTCCCCCGCCTCCTGCAACAGGGCAACGTCCGCATCCATGTCGAGCAGCCACGACCAGGTTTCATGGCGGTGAGCGATGTTCCACGAAACGACCTTCATCCTCAAGACATATATCCGCTTCGCGCCACTCCGAGCTTACTCTGGCGTTGTTAGCGCACAACTTCCAGCGTGGACCCGTCGGCAAGACGATAGATGTAGAAGTCCGTATCAACGGTGAACACGCGACGCAGGGACCGGCTTTCCGCCACCGCTACCAGCGATGCATCCGCCAAGTCCATCGGTGTATCCCGGTATTGCTCCATCAATGCTGCCATCCGGTCGGCTTCCGCTGGCGTGAGGGTATGCAGGGCAAGCCGGCCTCTCGCCCGTAGACCCCAAAGGGCCGCCTGATAGCGATAACCGCCAACTGCGCCAAGCAGGTACATCGCCTCGGTGAGACATACCCACGTGGTCAGCAACGGCCCTGGTGGTAGGCGGTGCAAGGCGGCGACGCATGCGGTATGGTGCTGGTCATCGGCATCGAGCAAGGCGACGAGAGGGCCGGTATCCGTCAGCGTCATCGCTCCCTCCGGCGATGTTGCCGGAGCAGGCCGGCCGCGTATTTCTTGCTGCTGTCTTTCGACATGTGCGCGCCGCCGGGAACGTGTTCGCTGCTATGGAGGACACCGATATGCCCCTGGAGGAAATCCGCTAACGACCCCGGTGTCTCTGCCGGCGCGTCGTGAACTGCTGTTGGCCCGAAACGCTCCCGTAGGCTGGCGAGGGCGAGCTTTTCAGGAGTAGTCCCCAGCTTACGGGCCTGTTCCGCCAGTCGGCGCTCAATATCAGGGGTAAGCTCAATTATCATAGATGTGTCCTTGGAGGTCAGTGGCCGGTGGAATGAATTGTAGCAGGAGGGGCTGGCCCGTCCCCCTGCGAAGCGGGGGGACCATAGGGGGGCCAGAGCCTGGCCGGCGGCGCCAGCCGCAATCCATACCCCCGCACACCCGCCGCCGCGCTCACCCGCCGTCCCGCGCCAACAGCCAGCCCACCGCCTGCACGACGAGCCGGCGGTAGGCCGGGTGCGTCAACGCTTGCCGGTCGTGTCCGAGCACGTTCGCGTGTATCCACCCGGCGCCGAGCCGCCTAGTGTAGAGCACCGGCCAGTCTCCCTGCGCCGCGATCACGCCATGGCGCGTCTCGCGGTTGAGCGCGCAGTCGGAGTACGACGCCAGCACCCGCAGCGCGGCCGGCACGAGCGGCGTCAGGCGGTACGGCTCGTCCTCGATAGTGAAGGACTTCACGCCAGCGGTAATCGGGTGCCCGTTGTCCGCAATCCGCACGCTCAAGGGCTGCCGCCGGAGATGTGGCTCCTCGTACCTCGCGCCGATAGCCTCCGCACCACCGGGTACCTGCTGGACCGTAAACGCTGCGCCGTGCAGGCCAAGATACGGCGTGCCGGCCTGCACCACGTCCCACAATGCCGCGAACGGTGCCGCCGCCGGCTCCCGGTCGGCGCGATACATGGCGATGAGGTCATAGTCGCTCCGCGTCAACCGGGTGAGCGGCTCCAGCCCGTCAACGATGTGCAGGTTCAGACCGCCCGGCCCGGCCAACAGCCCCGCCAGCAGCTCGTAGTGCTCCGGCGAATCGTGGATCGGATCGCCGCCCATGACCAACAGCGCCCTTGGCCGACTCACGCCATCCACCCCTCTCCCCCATCTCGCGGTCATTCCCGCGCCAGCGGGAATCCACGTCCCCCCGCCGCCGCGGGGGGACCATAGGGGGGCCAGTTCTCCCACCGACCGGCTGATACTTTGCAGACGCGCCCTAGGCCGCGGCGAGCCGGTCGCGGAGCGCGGCCAGCGCCTGGCGCGTGGGCGGGTAGGCTTTGCGGGGTGCCGCGCCCGCCTCCTCGACGACCAGCGTCACGAACGTCGGGCCAGGCGCCGCCAGCACCTCGTCCATGCTCGCCTCCAGCGCCGCCAGCGTATCGAAGCGGTAGGCCGACCGGTAGCCGGCGGCGCGCGCCATCGTGGCAAAGTCGGCCAATCCGGCGCCCGGCACCGGCTGGCCGCCCGTAACCTCATAGACGCCGTTCTCCAGCAGCACGTGTATCAGGTTGGCCGGTGCCTGTTGGGCAATCGTCACCAGACTGCCCAGGTTCATCACCAGCGACCCGTCGCCGTCGAGCACCCACACCCGCCGGTCTGGCCGGCCGAGCGCCAGCCCCAGCCCCAGCGACGACGCCTTGCCCATGCATCCGCCAAAGGACACGTCCAGCTCCGGGTGCTCCGAGAGATACGCCCACACCCGCGAGCAAGTCATCGTCGTGACGACAATCTCATCCCGCCGCCGGCGCTCCAGCACCGCCAGCGCGTCCAAATACGACATCCGCCCACTATCACCCATCAGTTCTTACCCTCTATCTCGTCGGGCGGCCCTTTTGCTTGCCCGTCATTCCCGCGAAAGCGGGAATCCACGTCCCCCGTCGGGACGGGGGGACCATAGGGGGGCCAGTACCCCCCTCAACGATACTCCCGACCGATCAGCACTGCGACCGGCTTGCTGCCCTCCTGCGCCTCCCGGCTGGCCTGCTCGATACGGTGTAAGTCGCGGTCGTCCTCGACCAAGTAGTACGGAATGCCCCACGCTTGCAGTACCGGCTCGGTGTAAATCCCGGCCGAATCGGTCATCGGCTCGCCAGCGTGCCAGCCCCGGTAGCCGATCATCAGGAAGAAGGGGAAGCCCGTGTCGAGCATCGCGCCCCGCACCGAGTCGCCGGATTCGAGGAAGCCGGTATTCTGGATCACGACCGCCGGACGCTGCCCCGCCACCATCAGGCCCAGCGCGACGGCCATCGCCTCCCCCTCGCGGCAGACAGGGACCAACGTGAGGTCCGGGTCTGCGGTGAGGGCAGCGTGCAGGAAGCCGGCCTCGCTGTCCGGCAGCCAGACCAGATGTGTGAGGCCGCACCGCTTCAAGGTGGCCACCACCCCCGCAGCCGTCAGTTCCTGCTCTACTGTCGCCGCCACCTCAACGCTCATTGCTTCCTGCTCCTCACGTCGTTGCGCCCCTCTGCGGCCGGCGTCGCCCCCACGATACCACAGACGCTCGGCGCCAACGCCGCCCGCCTAGCTGGCGGTGGCTGCCTGCGCGGCAGCGGCTGCCGCACGGGCACGGCGCACAGCGGCCGGCTCGTCTCCGTGCAGCGTCTCCAGCGAGCGGATGTGTAGCGAGCGGTCCGCCAGCGGCAGCGCCACTCGTGTCCCGCCGCGGCGGTGCGATTCGCGCAGTGCCAGTGCGATCTCCAGCGCGTGCCGCCCGTCCTCACCGCTACAGTTCGGCTCCTTGCCGGTCTCGATACACACGATCAGGTCACGCACGCACCGCACGTTCGCGTTCTCGGTCGAGGTTGGCAGCGGGAAGATGTGCTGCGCCGGCTCCAGTCCCCGCCCTTCCAAGCCGGACGGCACCAGCTTCCAGAACTCCACCTGCTCACCATTGTTGAGCGAGCGCAGCCGGCCCTTGGTGCCGATCACCTCAATATCCCAATCGGCGGCGCCGCACGGCATCGTCCGCACAAAGCCCTGCACGCCGTTCGCGTACTGCAAGTAGCCGTTGCCCTGCGGATCGTCGTCGCTGGCGGCCGCCTCGTCGCTCGTGATGTGCCCGAACACCCACTCCGCCTGCGCCCCGGCCAGGTAGTTGACCGTGGCGAGCAGGTGGCTGCCGTTGTGCGACAGCCCGCATTGGCCCAGACCGATCACTTGCAGCACGTCGCCCACCTCCCCGACCTCGATCAGCTCCCGCATGCGGTTGTAGCTCGCTTTCCAGGAGCGTGCACACCCAATGGCCAGCACGATTCCCGCCTCCCGGCACGCCGCAATCATGCGGTCGGCCTCCTCCAGCGAGAGCGCCATCGGCTTCTCCGCCCAGATCGCCTTCAGCCCCCGCGAGGCGCCAATCTCCACTGCCTCCAGCAAAATGTCTGCCCGCGGCTTGGCCGTCGTGCAGATGCTTAGAATGTCCGGTCGCTCCTGCTCAAGCATCTCCCGGTAGTCGCCGTAGAGCGATTCGATGCCCCACTTCCGGCGGTAGGCCGTCCGTTGCCCATCGTGCGGGTCGGCTCCCGCCACCACCGGCACACCCGCAGCGAGATAGCTCGGCGTATGCGCGTGCGGCCCGCGCCACACGCTCCACGGCCCCTGCTCATCGTCAAACGTGCTGGCAATCCGTCCCAATCCGATCACGGCGGCCCGATATGCGCTTCCCATCGCTTCTCCTCCCCTATGCAGCGGTCCGAGCATCATACCGCCGCCCCGGCTGCCGAGCCATCCCCTAGAATGTATCGTGCGCGTCTACCGCCGCGGCGCATACGAGAGGATCACCCGATGAGCGCAGACGAGTCGGCCGGCAAGCGCCAAGAGGATGCCCCCGCAGGCATCACCGAGATCGCCGTCCAGGGTTTCAAGTCGCTCTACGACGAGCAGCGTATCGCCGTGCGTCCACTGACGATCCTCGCCGGCGCAAACAACTCCGGCAAGTCGAGCATCATGCAGCCGCTCCTCATGATGAAGCAGACCCTCGACGCCACCTACGACCCCGGCCCCCTGAAGCTCGACGGCCCCAACGTCCACTTCACCTCCGCCGAGCAATTCTTGTCTTGGCGCCGCAGCGATAGGGGGATACCGATTGATCTCGACGGAGCAAAGTTCACTGTCGGACTAAGCATACAAGGTGATGCATGGTTGGCTGAAACCTACCAGTATCAGCAGGGTAAGGGAATTGACATCTCGGAGATACGTACTTCGAGGTGGCCGCACTACCCACTGCGTCCGGAGATGGAGATTACTGATAATGATATTATAGAGGAAGTGATTAGGGATGTCGAGAAGGAGCAATTTGGAGTATTCCTAAGAATGGGAGAATCTAACAAAATAGAAACAGTACGCAATCGCTGTTTTCTTGGCCTTACATCATCTGTAGGATCACCCGTAGCAGTGTTTTCTTGGGTTGATGACGGACTATGTTCTCCGTTCCGACATTGTATCACGCGGTTTATTCACGTGCCGGCGTTGAGAGACAATTCCCGCACCTACAAGGCGGCGGGTTCTGACTTTCAGTCTCGCCTTCAGTATGAGGGCACATTCGAGCACTATGTCGCCAGCATCATCGAATCCTGGCAGGACACGCAGGACCACCGCGTCGCGGAGTTGGGTCAGGCGCTCCAGAAGCTCGGTCTCACCTGGCGAATCAGGGCAGTGCGGCTCAACGATGTAGAGATTGAGCTACGCGCATCCCCCCTGCCAGAGCGCCAAGCGGTTGGTGCAGAAGACCTGGTGAATATCGCCGACATGGGCGTTGGCGTGTCGCAGGTGCTACCGGCACTCGTCGCCCTGCTGACGGCAATACCGGGGCAGTTGGTCTACCTGGAGCACCCGGAGCGCGACCTCCATCCCCGCGCCCAAGTCGCCCTGGCGCAACTGCTGGCCGACGCGGCCCAGCGCGGCGTGCGCGTCGTCGTCGAGACGCACAGCTCCCTGCTGCTGCTCGGCGTGCAGACGCTCGTAGCCGAGGGCAAGTTACCACCCGACCGAGTAGCCCTCCACTGGTTCGAGCGCGGCAACGACGGCGCGACCACGGTGACCTCCGCGGACCTCGATGAGGCCGGCGCGTTCGGCGACTGGCCCGAAGACTTTGCCGACGTATCGCTCAAGTCGCAGAGCCGTTATCTCGACGCTGCCGAGCTAGTGCTGTGGAAGCAGGCCCGTGCCCGAAAGTAAACGCCTCGTCATTGACGCCTCAGTAGCCAAGTCTGCTGGCGGCCCAAGAGCGACCCATCCAACCGCGACACGTTGCCGAGACTTCCTCGAAGACGCCCGGGATGTGGGCCATGTTCTCGTGATGACACCGGAGATCAAGGCTGAATGGGATGAGCACCAGTCGCAGTTCGCATATGAATGGCGGGCTTCAATGGTAGGGCGTAGACAGTTTCGATTCGTTCCTCTCGCCGCGGACATAGCCTTGCGGGACAGACTTGATGAAGTAGCGCCTGATGACAACGCGCGAGATGCTATGTACAAGGATGCGTGCCTGATCGAGGCGACACTCGCTACCGACCGTACCGTAGCCTCGCTTGACGAGCGTGTGCGGGGCCTGTTTGGCCAGGCTGCGGGTCAAGTTGGCGAGCTACGGACAATTGTCTGGGTGAATCCTGAGCGGGAAGAGGAGACGCCGCTTCTCTGGCTGAAACGCGGCGCCCCGGCCGAACCAGAGCGCACGTTGGGGTATGCGCTGTCGGCTTGACGCTGTTGCGCTGTCACGCCGCACTAATGCCGCTGCCGGCCGGGTCGAACGGCGCAAGCGAAAGCTGCGACTCCTCCCCCCGCAGCGACTGCGCTAGGAGCGACCCGGCCGCTGCCGACAGCGTGATCCCGATGGGTCCATGTCCCGCGATGATGCTGACGTTGCTCAGGCCCGGCAGCGGCCCCACCAGCGGCGGGCCATCGTCCAGGCGCAGCGGTCGGAAGCCGTACCAGACGTGCTTGACCGTGCTCCCGGTCAACGTAGGCACGAGATGATGCGCGAGGTTGGCCAGAAAGCCCAGGCCGCCCGGCGTCAGCCGGCCGTCCCAGCCGACCAGCTCCCGTGTCCCTCCGACCACCGCGGTTCCGTTCGGCTTGGGAACGATATAGCCGTCCTCGTGCGAGAGGATCTGCCGGACGTGCGGCTGCGGTGGCCGCGTCTGGACGGCCATGATCTGGCCGCGCTGCGGTCCGATAGGTACATCCAGGCCCAGCCACGCCCCGACCATGCCCGTCCACGCGCCGGTGGCGAGCACGACATGTCCCGCTTCGATCTGCCCTTCCACTGTCTTGATCGCCGCCACGCGATCCCCGCTGGGCCGCAGCCCGGTCACCGGGACACCCTGCCGAACCACCGCCCCATGCGCGGCCGCCCCGGCGGCCAGCGCGCGCACATAGTGCGGGGCGTACAGACTGTAGGTGCCCGGCACGTAGACGCCGCCGCAGACGCGCGGCGAGACGCCCGGCTCGATGGCACCGACCTCCGGCGCGTCCAGCCACTCGGCGTCGTAGCCCACGGCGGTGTACCGCCCGATGATGCTTTCCAGCTCGGGGCGCTCCCGGTCGTCGAACGCCAGCCGCAGGCTGCCGGGCCGCGTGAGGCCAATGTCAATGCCCGTTCGCTCCGATAGGTCCGCAGCCAACTCCGGGAGCAGCCGGTGTGTCAGCAGTGACTGGTGCAGCAGCGCGTCCGGCGCCGTGACGAGCAGGTTCACGATGGCCGCCGAGGCGCCGGACGCAGACGGCACGCTGCCGACCCGGCTCTGCTCCAGCAGCATCACACTCTCGCCGGCCCGTGCCAAGTAATACGCCAGCGCACACCCCATGACGCCCCCACCGATGATGGCAACGTCCGGTCGCCCTGTTGCGGTCATCGCTACCCCTCTCTAGTTCTACCTACTGTACGGACCGGTGGCGGACTAATAATGACGCTGCCACCGCGATTTGTCACGCCACTTCCCCGTCATTCCCGCGCCAGCGGGAATCCACGTCCCCCTGCCGCAGCGGGGGGCCACCCCCGGCCCCTGGACTCCATCCTGCGCCGGGGAACTGCACATCCCCTCCCCTGGAGCTTGCTCCGGGGGAGGGTTAGGGAGGGGGCCAGGAGTTAGGGAGGGGGCCAGCCAAGACGGTGCGGTAGAGTTGCACGCCCATGCCGCCCTCAACACCACTTCAACCCGGCCGCCGCCTGCGCCTCGCCGGCCCGCTTGGGCCGTGGATGGGTAACGTCGCGGCCCCCTTGGCCGTGCCGCAGTTCCGGCGTTTGTGGCTCTCCTCCTGCGCCTCCAACCTCTTCCGCTGGATGGAGCTGACCATCACCAGTTGGATTGCCTTACAGCTGACCGGCTCACCGTGGCTCGTCGCCCTCGCCGGCGTCTGCCGCGCCGCCCCCTTGCCGCTGGTCGGGCCGTTCAGCGGCATGCTCGCCGACCGCTACAACCGCGCCTCAATGGTCCGCCTCGGCCTGTGGGGGCAGCTGGTCCCGCTCGCATTGCTTACCGGCGCGTTCCTGGCCGGCTACGGCGCCTATTGGCAAATCTTGGTCGTGTCGGTGTGCTTCGGCGTGAGTTGGTCGGTGGAGTGGCCCGCTCGCCGCTCGCTGCTCGGCGATCTCACTCGTCCGGAGTTGCTACTCCGCGCCGCCGTCCTCGAAAGCGCCACGATGTCCGGCACGCGCGTGCTCGGCCCTCTGCTCGCCGGACCAATGCTCGCCGCGTGGGGCAGTGGCGCGTTCGGGGCGCTGATGGTGCTGCCCGTACTCGCCCTCGTAGCCGTGAGCGGCCTTGTACCCCGCCCGGTTGCATCATCGTCCCAGACCGCCTCGGCCTGGCGGCAGCTGCGCGAGGGATTCGACTATGTCCGGCGGGAGCAGATCATCTGGGCCGTCATCCTCATCACCGTGGCGATGAACTTCTTTACCTTTCCCGCCCAGCAGCTCTTCTCCGTGATGGCTGAGCACGTCTTACACGTCGGCCCGGTAGAGCTTGGCTGGCTGGCCGCGGCCAACGGGCTGGGCGGCGCGCTCGGCTTACTCCTCCTGCCCCAAGTGTCTCGCGCCCGTGGCTTAGGCTGGGTATTTGTCGGCGGCTCACTCGTGACCGCGGTAGGGCTGAGTCTTTTTGCGGGTTCCACCGTTCTCTGGCTATCGCTGGTGCTCCTGCTACTGTCCGGGTTCGGGCATGCCGGCTTTTCCGTCATGCAGGCGACGCTCGTCCTCAGCCAGGCAACGCCGGCCATGCGCGGTCGGGCGATGGGCCTGGTCACGCTCGCCATTGGCAGCTCCCCCTTGGGCAACCTCGAACAGGGGTTGGTCGCCGAGCAGTGGGGCGCACCGGCGGCCATCGGCAGTAGCGCGCTGCTCTGTGCAGTGATGGTCACACTGGTCGCCTGGTGGTACCCCGGCTTGCTGCGTCTCCAGTCCACCACCCAGCCGGCCCCGGCCAGGTGACAACCGGGCCGCTCGCCGGCTACGATAAGGCCGTCCCCCTGTGGCACGGGAGAGCCGTCGTGAGGATTGCCACGAACCGTCCCCCTGCCGCAGCGGGGGGACCGTAGGGGGGGCAGGAGCGCACCAATGATCGTCGTGGATACCCATTGCCACGCCGGACGGAACTGGTTCGAGCCGATAGAGCTACTGCTCTATCAGCTGAGCCTCAACAACGTGGATAAGGCCGCGCTCATCGGGCACGGCGGCTCGTTCGACAATACCTACCTGCTGGAGTGCGTGCAGCGCTTTCCCGGCCGATTTGCCGTCGTGGTCGTCATAGATACCGCTGCCCCCGACGCGCCGACCACCCTGGAGCGGTGGGCCGCAGCCGGGGCCGGCGGTGTGCGGCTCGGACCGACGGTGCGCTCTCCCGGTGCTGATCCGCTGGCGATCTGGCGGAAGGCGGCCGAGCTGGGCCTCGTCGTCAGCTCGCTCGGACAGCCGGACGGCTTTGCCAGCCGGGAGTTCGCGGAGGCCGTCGCCGCGTTCCCGCAAATGCCGATCATCGTCGAGCACCTCGCCGGCGTCGGCATTGGGGCCGAGCCACCCTACGCCACCTACAAAGAGGCGCTCACCGTGTCCCGCTACCCGAATACCTACATCAAGGTCGGCGGCTTGGGCGAGATCAGCGCCCGACCACCCGTGCTCCGGACCAAGTTCGCGTTCGACCACGTCCCGCCGTTGCTGGAGTTGGCCTACGACGCTTTTGGGCCGCGGCGCATGATGTGGGGCAGCGACTATCCGCCGGTCAGCGAGCGGGAAGGCTATCGCAACGCCCTACACGGCGTCATGGAGCACCCGGCGCTACGCGACCACACCGACCGCGAATGGATCATGGGGAAGACGGCACTCAACGTCTTCCGCTTCACCTAGCCCACCGGTACCGACCGGCGCGTCGTCATTCCGGCGGCAGTCGCAATCCGGGCCACCTTACCTCCCGTCATTCCCGCTTGCACGGGAATCTGAACCGACCGCAGCGCCCTGAATGGTCCTGGATTCCGTCCCTGCCGCCCTCATGTGTGCGACCATGTATCGGCCGACCTGGAGCAATACGGCGACCAACAGTGTTGCCCCGACGTACAACTGCCACGAGTGCTCGGGGTATCTTGAGAGCAGTCCGATGAGTAGACCCGAGAGACTGAAATCGGTGGCGATGCTACCGGGGAAGACCGTTCTCAGCACGACCTCCACCACCACGTAGCAGACTATCAAGCCGGGCCTTGTTTTCGACGGCAGCGCGGCGATGAGCGAACCGAGGGAGGCGCTGAGGAGCGCCCCGGTCAATACACGTCCCGTCATGGTCAGGCTGTCTCTCACGAAGCGCTCCGGAGTGGTGTACAGCAGCGTGTCCGGGTCCAGGGGTGCGCCCCATAGTCTCTCGACTACCGTGACCAGCGTCCATAGGGTGAGGTATGCGGCTATAATGACCCCGGCGACTATAGGGAAACGCTTGAATACGATGCCGGCGGTGAAGGCCAGTGGTATGCCCAATATGATGGCAGCGGCGATGAAGAGCGAGCTTACCCCAACTATCACCGATTGACTCCTGGAGTTCGGCCGTTCTTCGGTAGTATGCTGCTTTGCCGCCGGCCGGATCAAGCCTGGTTGGGGCTGGTGATGCAGAGCAACGCCAGCACCGGTCGGAGGAGGAAGACGATGGAGCGCGTGGGTTTTCTACTGAAGGTGCGACCGGAGCGGCTGGAGGAGTATAAGGAAAGGCATCGGGAAGTGTGGCCGGACATGCTCCAGGCGTTGCGCGAGACCGGCTGGCACAATTACTCGATCTTCCTGAGCGAGGACGGTCTGCTGTTCGGGTACGTGGAAACGCCGGACTTCGAGCAGGCGCTCGCCGGCATGGCCGAGCGCGAGGTCAATACCCGCTGGCAGGAGGACATGGCCCCGTTCTTCGAGAATCTCGGCGGTGGTCACGCCGACGAAGGGCTAATCCGGCTGGAAGAGGCCTTCCACTTGGACTAGCAGTGAGCCGGTCCGCTCCTCGAGCGTGTCCGGCGTAGCCTGGCCATTTGGTTGACACTTTCCAGGAGATAAGATACATTTTCGTATTGTCAGTCCACGACCGAGACTGGCCCACGCCGGCTGCTGCACGCACCGGTTGGTTGAGTGGGGAACCAGAGGCCAGGAATTGCGAATAGGAGGGGTGCCGGCACAGAAGATCGAGGGCTTGCCCATTCAGCAGCAGTTCGAGCGAATTCGTTGGGCCGAGTAGGCCAACTAACCAAGAAAGGGTAAACGACATGGCAGGTGTGATCCGTCGGAAGTATCTTGGTGGTGCCGTCGCCGCGGTGGGCGGCCTCGTAGCCGCCGCGTGCGGTGAGCCGACCGTGCGCTACGTGGGTCAGCCACAAGCTGGCCCGGCCGGCCCAGCTGGCCCAGCCGGGGCCAAGGGCGCTACCGGCGCTCAGGGTGCCCAGGGCGCAGCGGGCGCAGCGGGTAAGTCGGCCGTGGTACTCCATTACTGGTCCAATCTGAGTGCTACCCACCCGGAGAGCATTGCTCGGGCCAAGAACTTCACGGAGTTCAACGAGACCCTCGGCAAGGAGCTTGGCATCCTGGTGGACCTCAGCAATGCCGAGGCGGGCGCCGGTGGTGGTACCGGTGGCAGCAACAAAGAGAAGATCTTGACCTTGGTCGCCGGTGGCACGCCGCCGGATATGTACTACACCGGCTATACCGGCGTTGCCGAGTACTACGCCTCTGGTGCGACCATTGACCTCGATGCGGAGCTGAAGTCCGAGAAGGGCTGGGCCGAGCAGCGGGCCGACATCTTCGAGCCGATCATCGTCAGCAGTATGTGGGCGGGCAAGCTGGTCGGTATGCCCGGCTACACCAATAACAACGGCACGATCTGGAACAAGGGCCGGCTCCAGCAGGCCGGTGTCGAAGAGCCGCAGTGGGACTGGACCTGGGACGACTTCATCGAGAAGGCGACGAAGTTCACCAGTGACGAGAACATCCTCCCGTACTCGCTGCACTGGCACTATGTCTGGTGGACCAGCTATCTCGGCACCACCGGAATGCTGCCGATTGACCAGAGCACCTGGAAGATGCAGGTGGATACCCAGCAGTCGCTGGACGTGATGGAGTTCTGGCTCGGCCTGCTCAAGAACAACATCATCCGCGTCCGCGAAGACGGCAAGAACGGGCTGGGTGAGCAGTATCGCCAAGCCCGCAACGATGTCATCTTTGAGATTCAGGGCCCCTACCGCATTCCCACGATGCGCAAGAACAACGCGCCGCCATTTGGCGTGATCCACAACCCCGTGCATCCCACGGGCAAGAACGTGTTCGCCAACAACGGTGGACACAACCTGATTGTGTTCAAGGACATTGAGCCGGAGGAGCGGAGTGCAGCCGCGCGGGTGGCCATGTGGATGAATGCGCCGAAGGCGCAAATCCAGATGATTATCAACGCCACCTCCATCCCCGTCAGCGGGGCGACGATGGAGTCCGCCGAGTTGAACGACTACCTCAAGACCGACCCCGAGTTGGCCGGCTTCGTGGCCCTCGCGCCTTACGGGTACCGCTGGCCCAGCCTGCCGTCTCTGAGCAAGATCACCGGGCCGGTCCATCAGGCCCTGCCCAAGATCATGCTGGAGGAAGTCAGCCCCAAGGCCGGTCTGGAGGATGCCCAGCGCCTGTCCCAGATCGCGCTCGACGAAGACGTGAAGATGATGCAGGGCTAGGCATTACGCCTAACCCCACCGCCAAGCGCGGGGTCCGGAAAACCGGACCCCGCGCTTTTGCTTTGCCCCCGCGGCGCCGTCCCCCTGCGGCTAGGGGGCCGCTAGAACACCGAGGGGGCGTCCTGGGCGCCGCCCACCGGGAAACCTTTTGAAAATCGTCATTCCCGCGAAAGCGGGAATCCACGTCCCCCTGCACGGCGGGGGGACCATTAGGGGGGCCAGGCCAGCGCACCTAGAACATGGACGGGCGGCCTTGGGCGCCGTCCACCGGAATGTGCGCCCCGTTAATCCAGTTGGCCCGCGGCGACAGCAGGAAGACGATCACGTCGGCAATCTCTTCCGCCGTGCCGAGCCGTCCCCACGGGAACTCCCGGCGCTCGAACGCGCCAAAGCCCTCCGGGTCGTCCGTCTGCCGGACCGCCCAGCCACCGCCGGGGAAGAGCGTCGAGCCGGGGCTGAGGGTGTTCACGCGGATCCGCTGCGGCGCCAGCTCCCACGCCAGCGCGCCGGCCAGGAATATCTCCCCGGCCTTGGTCGCCCCGTACTGCGCCCGCGGCGCCGGCTTCCACCCCGAGATGGACGCCACGTTGACCACACTTCCACCACCACGCGCTGCCATATGCGGCACAGCGGCCCGGATGGCCCGGACGGCATGAAACAGGTTCAAGTCAAACGTCCGCTGCCAGTCGTCTATAGAAGACTCCAGCAGCGTGCCGCCCGATGAGCCGCCCACGTTCGCTACCAGCGCGTCAACACCGCCAAGGGTCGCGGCGCTTTCGTCTACGAACCGCTCTACGTCCCCGGCCACTGTGACGTCGGCGACCACGCCGTGCGCCGGCACATTCAATTCGCGTAGCTCCCCGACCGTGTACTCCAGCGTCTCGGCCGTTCGGCCACAGATACCGACCGCGCACCCCTCGGCCGCCAGCCGCAGCGCGGTGGCGCGTCCGATCCCCCGACTACCGCCGGTCACCAGGCCAACCTTGCCCTGCAATCCCAAGTCCATCGCTCGTTCATCCTCTGCCTAAGTGGACTACGGCGCGTAGATCAGGTTGATGGGCGTGTATTCCAGCGCGATGGTGTCGCTGACGCGCCGCTCCGCCACGTCAATCACCGAAACGCTATCGGAGCCTTGGTTCGCCACGTAGGCACGCGCCCCGTCGGCGCTGAAGGCCAGCGCCCGCGGGGCCTGCCCCACCGGGATCGCGTCCGCGACCTGCGCCGTTTCCAAGTCCACCAGCTGGATCATGCCGAGTATCCGGTTGGCGACGTAGAGGTGCTTGCCCTCCGGGTGTACCCCAATCGCCGCCACCCCCGGCCCCACCTCGAAGACCCGTGTCGGCTCGCCCGTGTCGGCGCTAATCGCAATAATGCGCTCTTGCGTGGGATTCACGACGAATAGCTCTTGCTGATCGAGCGCGAACATGAAGGTCGACCTGATGAAGCGTGAGAAAGCCTGCTGCGTGGGGGGAGCGGACCCCGGTGGAGGGTTATCCGGGATGCTGACCTCCAACACTGTCTGGCCATCCTGCGGCTGGAAGAACAGCATCCGGCCCGTGGGCCGGTGAAGTAAATACAGCATCTCGCCATCCGCCCGCGCCATCATTGTGCTCACGGTGAGCGGAACGTCGATCCGGCGCAGCACCTCTCCGAACGAATCGGCGGCGGTGGACACTTCGAAAACCCGGCCGAAGAACTGAGAGTTCTCGTTGGATTGCACGCCACCCACCCAGAGCCGATTTCCCGCGGGGGACACAACCAGTCCGGTGATTATCATGTCCTCGCCCACGATAATCTCGTCTGCCACCGTCATCTCGGCTAGATCGAATGCGAAGACTTGATTGCTACCCCGCGGCCCAATCCACAGCCGCCCCGGACTGTGCGCTTGCGCCAGTAACGGGAAACGCTGCGTGCCTAGCGGCTCGCTCGTGCGTAACGCGAGATTGCTCGCCGGATCAATGGCTGTGAAGCGTGCATCGGGATGCGCCACGATCAGTTGCGGCACCGGCGCCGGTACCGTCGTTGGCGCCGCCGCCGCGGTCTCGGCCGCCGCGGACGTCGGTGTGCTCACGCTCGGCGCAGTCTGTGCTCCACCGCTCACCGTCGGCGCGGCGCTGGTCACCTCCGAGCCGCCGGCGCTGGGCGTAGGCGCTGGTGCCGCCGCCTCGCTCCCGGCGGCGGGCGCGGGAGTGACCGCCGCCGGCGCCACGCTGGCCGCTCCCTGCGCGCGCTGCACAGTCACCGTATGGCGCGGCGTGTCCTGCTGCGCGACTACGAGATCGGGCAACCGCGCCACCTCATAGCCCGGTATGCGTACCGCCACCGAGTAGTCGGCCCCCACCGTCACCAGTGCCTCGGCGCGTCCGTCCTGATCCGTAAGCTGCGTGGCCACGACCTGATCCAGCCGGTCGCGGAACTCCACCTGGGCAGCGGCAAACGGCTCGCCGGCTTCGTTCTGCACTAGCACGCGCAGCCAATTCTCCGGTCGCTCGCCCAGGGTTGGCGTGGGCTGTATTTCCGGCTCCGCCTCGCGCCCGCCATCGAGGGTGACGGCCCAGAAACCGACCACGACCACGAACAGCCCCGCGAGCACCATCAGCCCAATGATGGCCACCTCGGCCACCCGGCCGCGGCGTTTGCGCGGCGGTGGAGACTGTCGCGATCCTGAGGATCGGGACCGGTAGGCACGGTAGGCGTCGGCTGGTCGTTGTCCTAACATCAGTCCTTAGCCCTCAGAGCCGGGGACGGGAGCGCGAGGCCCGCAGCGGCGATAGTCCCCGCAGCGCCGCCCGCCATCTCGCCGGTCGCCATGCCCACAGACGCCCTGCCAGCGCGCCCACCGCGGCCGGCAGATCGGTCGGTGTCAGCCGGAAGCGCCGCACCGCCACGTCCGCGATAAACAGTACCAGGGCCGCGGCGAAAAGGTAGGGCCAGAGCGGTTGGGACTGCCATTCACGCACGGTATCGCGCGAAAAACTTGCCGCCGGGCTGTCCAGTCGCAGCCCTCCAGTCTCCGCCGCCAGCCGCTCCAAGAGCACGCGGTTGGCCCGCGCGGCAGCATACTCACGCGCATACGGGATGGCAAAACCGGTCGTCGTCTGCGCGATCACCGTGCCGTCGGCCGCCGTGTGCGTCACCTGCACGGCATAGGGGCCGCGCTCTGCCGCCGCAAATGTAACCGCGTAGCTCCCCGGCGCCACCTGCGGCACCGCCAGCCCCCGCCCCTCGCCGTCCGGCCCGACCACGTCGAGGCGCGTCGCCGCCAAGTTCCGAAAGCTCCCGTCCGCTTCACGCGATTCGACGCGGACGGTTGCCAGGTCGCCATCGGTCTCGATGGTGACCTGGAGATCGGCCGGCGCCGGCGGCGCCATCGCCCAGCGCACCGCCTGCGGCCACAGCCGCGCAAACGCCGCGTCGTCCCGCCACGCCGCCGCCCATTCCTCACCGGCGTCGGCCATCCACGCCACCGAGCGCCCGAGCCCCAGTTGCCACTGCGCCAGGATGGTGTCGCCGAGATCGGATTGCATCAGAATTTCGGCACTCGGCTTGGCGTTGACCCGCATATATCCCGTGAGTTCCGGCCAATCCAGCGGGTCCATCCCTTTGACGGCCGGCGCCGAGGCGACCATGCGCGGTGTAAACGTGCGCTCTTGCTCCTGCGACCGCGCCGCCAGCCGCGCCTCGTTCGTCATGATCTGCGGGATGTTGTCCGGCGTCGAGGTGAAGTAGTAACGCCCCTGCCCAGCCTGCGCGATACTCTCCAGTAGCGCGGTGCCGGCATCGCTGCCCACCGCCACCGTGGATACCGTGATGCCGTCCTGCCGGATGCGCGAGAGCAACGAGCTGAAGCGGTCCTCGCTCGACTCACCATCGGAAAGCAGGACGATGTGCTTCACCTGCGCCTGCGTCCGCGCAATCGCCAGACGCGCGTCCCGTAGCGCCTGGTAGATGTTCGTCCCGCCGTCGGCGCTAATCAAGCTGATGCGGATCACCGCATCCTGAATATCCTGCGTGGTCCGCAGCTGCCGCAGCGGTACGGCCCAATACGGCGTGAAGTCGAAGGCCATCACGCCCACGTACTCTCCGAGCTGCACCGTCCGCACCGCCTGGATGGCGCCCTCCTTGGCGAGATCAATCCGCGATAGCTTGCCCTGGCGTGCGTCCGCCATCGTCATGCTGCCCGACCGGTCCAGCACCAGCAGGAGCGCCAGCGTCGCCACTTCATCGTCCTCGGGCGTCGAGATCGAGACCGGCAGCGCCGCCTCCAGTGGACTGTTGGCGAAATCCTCGCGCTGGTAGCTGGCCCGGCCACCGATGTTGACCAACCCCTTGCCGGAGTCCTCGACGTAGCGTTGCAGCGTCCCCATCTGGCTCGTCGTCATCGCCCCGGCAGCGACGTTGACCAGCACCACGCCATCGTACTGCTCTAGCTGCGCGGTGCTCGTCGGTAGCTCGCTCGGCTGCGTGAGTTGCGTAGTGATCTGCGCTGCGCTCAAGGCTTGCTGCACCGCCGCGCCCTCGCCCGCCTGCCCCTCGACCAGCAGCACGTGGGCCGCCGGCGAAACCACGGTGAATCCGGCCACCTCGTTATTCTGCTCCCGGCGATCCTCGTCAACCTCCAGCGTCGCGCGTAATCCATAGAAGCCGGCCGGTAGCCCCTCACGAGTAACGACGTATTCACGTGGCCCCGGCCCCAGCGTCACGGTGTCATCCGCGATCACCTGGTCGTTGGCCCACAGGCGCAGCCGCCCCGTCACCTCTTGTGCAGTCGAAGTGCCGATCCGCACTTCCAGCGGCTCGCCCTCCCGCGCCGCCGGCGGCGCCGTCAGCGCCGTCAGCGCCGGATCGAGCAGCGGGGGCGGCAGCGACCAAACGGCGATCTCGATCCCCCGTAGCTCCGGGCGCAGCAAGGCGGCCTCGGCCGATCCTTGCGTCTCGTTCCCGTCGGTCAACAGCACAATGCGCCGCAGCGGGCCGCTCTCCGCCGGCGGCAACAACGCAGCGGCCAAACGGAGCGCCGCTTCCAGGTCCGTCCCCTCGCCACCGTTGGGCACCCGCCACGCGCTATGCTCACGGTGCTTGCCCAGCGGTAACTCCACCCGCGCCGTCTTGTCGAACGTGACGATGCCGGCCAGATCGTCCGGCCCCGCCGTGCCCAGCGCCCCTTCCACCCAGCTCCGCGTTGCCGCCTGGATGTCGTTGGGAATACTGGCCGACTGGTCTATCACGAACACCGTCGCTGTGCTCTGCGGCGGCGCGGGCAGCTTCAGACCGGCGAGGGCGAGGATCAGCAGCAGGATCACCAGCAGCCGCGGCACCAGCGGCGTCCAACGCTCCACGCGCCCGATGGTGTGTCCGCTGCGGCGCGCCGGCCGGCGGCGCAGCAGCCAGACGAACAGCGGCACCACCGCCACCAGCGCGAGCCATTGCGGGTGCGTGAACAGGTCAGGCACGGTGGTACCACCACCATTCCACGGCGAGCAGCCCCAGCACCGCTAACGCCAGCCAGCGCCACCATTCCTGCTCTACCGGTTCGGCTGCCTGGGGCGCCACCACCGTCGTTGACCCGGCCGCTAGCTCGACCACCGCCCTCCGGGGGCGCAGATCGGACTCCGCGGTGGGAATCTGGCCGACTAGGTAGCGCTCCTGGGCAATCAGCTCGCCGTCGGCAAACTGCGATACGAGATAGCCACCCGGCGCAAAGGTGTCCACGAACCGGAAGCGCTCGTGACCGTCGAACTCGTAGATCCGCTCGCGCGGCGTGACGATGCGTACCCTGGTGGCGCGCGGCAACGGGTCTATCAGCAGCGCCTCGCCGCCACTGATGCCGGTGGTGCGCGTACCGCTCGTGCCGCTCAGCCAGTCCAGCACGTTCGCCATCAACACGGGAAACACCGAGCGATTGACCAGATTGGTACTGATCGGGTTTAGCTCGAACGCGAAGACCACCGCCCGCTGCCCCTCGATGCCGGGATAGCCGGCGAGGATCAACGGTCCCTCACGAGCGCCGACGACTGCCTCCGCCCACTCCGGCACGCTCAGGCGCCGCGCAATGTAGACCTGCACCCCGCTCAGCTCGACAAACCGGAGCAGCGGACTTGGCTGCGTGTAGGCGATGCGGGGCGCCTGGAGGCTCTCACCGAGCGCGTTACCGGACCCCAAGGCGCCGATGACCGGCACCAGCTCTTGGCCGGTGGGAGGATCAATGAGCAGCCAGTGTCCCGGCGGTGGCTCCGCCGGCATCCAGCCGTCGAGGACGTACAGATCGAATACCGCCGTCGGGTCATATTCTTCGACCGCGACGCTGGTCACCTCGACCTGCGGCAGCGAGCGCAGCACGCGCTCCAGCGAATCACTCTGCGAGCCGACGAGCAGGAGCCGGCGCACGGGGCGTGCCGCCTCGACGAGCGCCACGCCTACGTCGTCGAGTGCCAGCAGATCGGACCGGTCCAGGCGCACTTCGATCCGCTCGGTTCCCGCCGGGAAGCCCGTCATCACCGTCTCCCAAGAAGCGCCGGGGTCGAGTTGCATCGTTTGCCCTTCCAGCAACTCGTCGTTCCCGAACACGAGCACTTCCTGGCTGACCGGCGTATCGCCGTAGTTGCGTACCCGAATGAAGGCCTCCACGGTCCCGGCGGTGTCCCGGCGCGCCTGTACGGTCTCGACCGCCTGATTGTCGCTGCGCCCGGCACCGCTGGGGACAATGTGCAGCCCCACTCCCGCCGGCGGCCGCAGCGCGCCGACCGCAAACGCAGCGTCGGTGAACAGGTATATGTCGCCGCGTCGCGCCCGCCCGATCAGACCCTCCGCGACCGCCAGCCCTTCCGCCAGGTTGGTCGTAGTCGGTGCCGGGCGCAGCCGCCGCACGGCCTCCCGCGCCGCCGCCCGGTCGCGGCTCCCTGGCAGCAGCACCTCGGCCCGGTTGGTGAGTTGCACCACCGACACCTGATGACTGCCCGGCAGTGCAGCCAAGAGTTCTACGGCCTGCCTTTGCGCTTCATCGAGACGAGTCGGCGTCCCGTCGCTGGCGAGCATACTGGCGGAGGCATCCACCAGCAGCACCGCGTGGCCCGTCGTCGGCACCAGCGCCGCGACCGCCGGCCGCGCCAACGCCAGGGCGCCCAGGATGGCCGCCAGCAGTTGCAAGATCAATAGCAGATGGCGCCGTAGCCACTGCCACAGGCTCCGAATGCGCTCTTCCTCCCCCGACCGCTCCCACAGCCAGAGACTGGAGAACTCCACGCGGAACTGCCGCGGCTTGAACAGGTACAGCACGCCGATGGCGCCCGCCACCCCCAGCCACGCCAGTCCCCACGGCCAGAGCACACTCACGTCGTTCCCGTCCTAGTCCTGCCTCGTGCCTGCGGAGCCTGTCATTCCCGCTTTCGCGGGAATCCAGACCATCTGGCTCCCCCTGGCCCCTCCACTCCGCAAGGGGACGGCGGCTTCCCTCCCCCGTCGCAACGGGGGATGGTCAGGGTGGGGGCCAGTCCCCTCACACCAACACCCGATGCAAGCGCAGCTGTCGAAAGAGCACGTCGTCGAGCGGCGTTGCCGAGCTTATCGGCACGTACTTCACCTGGCGCCGCCGGCAGAACGCCTCGGTTTCTTGCAGCCACGCCGCCAGTTGTATCTTGTAGTTCTCCAGCGTGACCGGATCAACGGTGATAGTTTTGGTGCGACCGGTTTCCCGATCAACCAGCTCCACCTCACCCTCGACCTCGGGATCGGTCTCTTGCGGGTCGAGCACGTGCATGACAACTGCCTCGAACCCGCGGTCGAGGATGGCCGTCAGCCCCTCCTGGCTCCCGGCGCTCATCAAGTCCGACAGGACAATCGCCAGCCCGCTGCGGCGGTGCAGCGCTGCGAAGGAGTAGAGCGCCTGCCGGATATTGGTCTCCCTGGCCGGGCCGATCTCCGCCACGTAGTCGAACAGCCGCCGGGCCTGCGCCCGCCCACTCGTCAGCGGAAACGGGCTATGCAGCCGGTCACTGAAGGCGTAGACGCCCACGCGGTCGAGCGAGTTCAGCCCCACGTAGCCCAGCGCCGCCACCACCCGGCGGGCGAACGCCAGCTTGTTGGCCTGCCCCCAATCCATCGAGCGGCTGCAATCGAGCAGCAGATAGATCGCCAGGCTTTCCTCGTCTTCCCGCAGCTTCACGTACAGCCGGTCGGAACGGCCGTAGATGTTCCAGTCAATCTGCCGCAGATCGTCGCCGGGCGTGTATTCCCGGTAGTCGGCGAACTCGACGGAAGTACCCCGCTTCCGGCTCCGCCGCCCCCCGTGGCTACCGGAGGCGTGCAGGCGGTGCGACATCAGGCGCAGCCGATCCAGCTTGCGGAGCAGCGCCTCGTCCAGATAGGGACGCCGCGTGCTTGGCGCGTCCCGCTCCCCACCTGCCGCCACTGCCACCGTGCTCATACCGCCAGCTCGTCCGGAATCACCGCCATGACCAGTTGGTCAATCACGTCGTCGGCCGTCACGCCCTCCGCTTCCGCCTCGAAGTTCAGGATGATGCGGTGGCGGAGCGCCTGATGCGCCACCGCCCGCACGTCGTCGAACGAGACGTTATAGGCTCCCTCGATGAGCGCGTTGACCTTCCCGGCCAGCACCAGCGCCTGGGCGCCGCGCGGGCTGGCCCCGTAGCGCACGTATTCCTGCGTAATCCGTGGCGCATTAGGCTGCTGCGGATCGGTGGACTGCACGAGCCGGGCGACGTACTGCAAGACGTGTTGGGCAATCGGCACCTCGCGGACCAGCTCCTGGAGCCGCAGCACCTGATCGCCCGTAGCGACGCGCCGCACCTCATGCTCCTGCTCCGCGGTCGTGCGTGCCAGAATGGTCACCAGCTCCTGCTCGTCAGGCACCGTCACCCGCAGCTTGAAGAGGAAGCGGTCGAGCTGCGCCTCGGGCAAGGGATACGTGCCCTCCATCTCGATCGGATTCTGCGTGGCCAGCACCATAAACGGCGCCGAAAGCCGATGGGCCTGGGTCGCAATCGTCACCTGGTGCTCCTGCATGGCCTCAAGCAGTGCCGATTGCGTTTTCGGCGTCGCGCGATTGATCTCGTCGGCCAAGACCACGTTGGCGAACAACGGCCCCGGCTCGAACCGAAACCGCCGCCCGCCGCTGTCGTCCTCCGCGATGATGTTCGTGCCGGTGATGTCGGCCGGCATCAGGTCCGGCGTGAACTGAATGCGTTGATAGCGCAGCGCCAGCGTCCCCGCCAACGTGCGGACCAAGCGCGTCTTGCCCACCCCCGGCACCCCTTCGAGCAGCACGTGGCCGCCGGCGAAGAGGGCAATCAGCACCCCGCGCAGCACCTCGTGCTGTCCCACGATGACGGCGGCAACCTCGCTGGCAATCGAAGCGGCGATCTGCTGAAAGCGTCCGACCGCTGCGTCGGATCGCGGATCGGTGCGGGAAGCGATCATGGCGTAGTGGCTCCGGTGTGTATGCTGACCTAACGGTTCACGGCTGGCGGGACGATGTTGGGCGTCGTGCGGCGCTGATCCGGTGCCGGCGGTGGCGATTGATCCGCCGCCGGGCTGAAGTAGCGTCGTAGCGCATCCTCAAGCGTACCCGAGACGGTGCTGGCGATATTCGGGTCCCAGGCGCGGGTCACGGCCTCTCCCAAACCCCGGAACGGCAGCGGCACCTCCGCCCCCCGCCGCGTTTGCGGGCTATCCGGTCGCGGCGGCCGCCAGACGGTGCGGCCCTCCCCAACCTGGGCGTCCACTTGGACGCGCACGCCGGTTACATTGAGGCGGTGCGGCCGCGACTGGTCGCGCCGTCCGACCGTCTGCCCCGGCGTACTGCCCTCCGCCGCGTCCTTCCCCTCCGCATCGCCCGGCCCGCCGGACGGGTTGGTGGTGAATTGCTGTTTGCCGGCGTTCGCTGCGCCGGCCTCCTGCGCGCTGGACAGCCCTTCCGTCGGATCACCGACCTCCGGCAGCGCGCGACGCTCGCCTCGTTGGTTGCCGGGCGCCTGCACGCTTTCGCCCGGCAACCCCACCGCCTGGTCCTTCCGCAGTTGCTCGGCCCGCTGCGCCAACTGCTCCTGTTCCTGGGACAACTGCCCGGTTTGCGCGGTCTGTTGGGCCATCTCCATCAGCGCGGTACTGGCGGTCAGGTCTTGATACTGGCGCAGCGCGTCGGCCGCGCGACGAGTCGTATCGGCCAGGTTGGGATCCTCGTCGGCCATCTGCTGGGCTGCCGCGGCGAGTTGCTCGGAGAGACTGTCGCGGTCGCTATCGTTCAGGTCGCTCACCGCGTTGGCCAGCCCGACCATCTCCGTCGCCGCTGCCTCATAATCCTCACGCAACAGCATCGTGCCGGCGCTGCGCCCGGCCGGCGACTGGCGCAAGGCCTGACCGAGGGTTTGTAGCGCCTGGCGGCGCGCGTTGACCCGCTCCGACATCGATTCGGCCGCCTCCTGTGCCGCCTCCTGCGCCTGCGCCAGCGACTCCTGGCTGACCGTTTGCTCCGGGATGCTCAGGGCGCCCTCTTCACTCCCGCTATCGAGGCCTTGCTCGATCTGCCCCGCCTCCTGCGGTGGTGCCGTCAAGCCCCCCAGGCTGTCGCCCGGAATCGATTCGGTCTGCTCATCGGCCGTTTGCTGATCGCTACTCAGCGGGTCAGCAAGCGACAGGACATCGTCTCCGAAAGTGGGCGACGACACGGACGGCCACACGATCAGCAACGCCGCGATCAACGCGAGGACACCGCTGGCGATCAAGTGACGCTGCTCGACGTGCCAGGGAAACGCCTGGGCCGGCCGCAGACCGCCCATGGCGCTCTGCGCGTCGGCAAGCTGCAACGTCGCGACGGGACCGGTCGCCCCCACCTCCAGCAGCTCGACCGCCGTAGCGAGGCGCTCCCGCAGCCGCAGCCGCAGATCGCACGCCCGCGCCGCCTCCAGCACGGTAACCGGCCGGAGCACGAGGCGCAGCCATAGCACGGCAAAAAGCATCGCCGCCAGGAGCACGAGCACGGCCATTGCCGGCAGCGGCCCGGCGAGCAGTCGCGCCAGCAACGCCGGCCCCAACGTCAGCCCGGTAGCCCAAGCCAGCGCCCGTGGAAAGCTGGCGGCGACGCGGGTGAGCCGCAAGCGGGCGGCAAACGGCATGAGAGCCGTTTCGAGGGCCGACGCCTCCCCGGCGGGACGAAAGCGGCGCGCACCGGGACCGGACGGCGCCGGCGGCGCGCCGAGGTACCGCCAGCCGGCGCGCACGGCCGCCCGAGCTGCGCGCTGCCCACCCCGCACCGCCCGCCCCAGCCGGCCGAGTGCTCCGTTCCTCGTGAATGCCTGCCTTTTCATAGCTTGCCGCGCTTCAACCCGGCGATACGGGCGTCATCTGTAGGGGCGCAGCATGCTGCGCCCCTACGGCAGCGCACGCCAGGAGATGCTTGTCCGGTGAGCATCTTGAATGCCCCCGCTGAACCTTGATAGAAGATTAGCACGCCTGCCCGCCCCGTCATTCCCGCTTGCGCGGGAATCCATGTCCCCCCGCCGCAGCGGGGGGACCATAGGGGGGCCAGCTTCCCCACTGGATCGGGCTATCTTCCATTGTACGGTATGGTGATGAGAGCAGATGTTAAAACCAGGTTTACCGCAGGTTAACCGCCGCTGCTGCTCGCGGCCGCATCAGCGGTTGCGAGGGCCGGCTTGACCGATGGCGAGCAAGTCGAGTCCGCCACCGCTGTCGCGCACCGACTGGCGGCATGTTGTCCCCTTGCTCATCGTCGCCCTCGCCGCCGGTTTCGCCGCCCAGACGGTACTGCGGTTCTGGGCCTGGTGGCATCGCCGTCCCGCCACTCACGGCCCGGAGGAGTGCCAGCCAAAGGACTACCGGGCGTTACGCGGACTCCCTTGCTCTGCCAGGGAAAGGGCCAGGGGGTAGGTTTAACCATCCTATCCCACGACGCTGCTCGCCGCTGCTATCATTGGCCTGCATTGCGCCGCCTCAGGCTGCTCGCTGGGTAGTCTGCCGCCTCGGCGCATGGAGGAGGAGGTATGCCGCTGCGATGGGGCATTGCCGGCTGTAGCGACATTACGAGCAAGCGCGTTGCTCCGGCCATCCGGGACCACCCGCTCGCCGCGCTCACCGCGTTCTATAGCACCGACGCCGAGCGTGGCCGGCGCTTTGCGGCCGAGTTCGGCGCGCAACGTGCCCATGCCGACCTTGATGCCTTTGTCTCCGACCCGGAGATTGACGCCGTCTACGTGGCCAGCCCCGTAGACCGGCACCTGCCCGAAACGCTCGCGGCGGCCGACGCCGGCAAGCACGTGCTCTGCGAGAAGCCGATGGCGCTCGACGACGCCGAAGGCGCCCGGATGGTCGCCGAGTGCCGGGCCGCCGGCGTGCAGTTCACCGTGGCCTACTATCGCCGGTATCTCCCACAGATACGGCGCATCAGGCAGTGGATAGACGAGGCGGCCATTGGGCAGGTGGTACTGGCCCGCGTAAATATGTCCTCGTGGGTGGATCTCCAGCCCACCGATACGAAGTACTGGCGGACGGTCAAAGCGCAGTCGGGGGGCGGCCCGCTGATGGACCTCGGCAGTCACTACCTCGACCTGCTCTGCTACTTCCTCGGCCGTCCCAGCGCCGTCAGCGCCATGACCGACACGCTGGCGCGGACCTGGGACGTGGAAGACTCAGCCTCGCTGCTCGTGCGCTTTCCCGATCCGACGGGCGCCGGTAGCTCGTGCCACGCGGTGCTCACCGGTAACTGGAACGTACATGCCGACCGGCGGCACGACGACATCGAGATCGAGCTTCACGGCACCGCCGGCAGCATCGTCGCCGGCCCGCTCGCCGCCGGGCACCTGCTGCTCAAGACGGGCCGGCGTGAAGAGCAGCTGGTCCTCACCCCGCCCGACAACGTCCACATGCCCCTGATTGACGACGTGACGCGCCGGCTCATCGCCGGCGAGCCGCTGGCGTACCCTGGCGAGATCGGGCTGCTGGCGACGCAGGTCATCTCCGGGGCCTACGAATCGTCGCAGACCGGACGGACAGTGGCACTCCCGGCGGATGGATGAGGCAGGTGCGGATGTGACAACCGGGCGCAGGGCCAAGGGGGAACGGCGATGAAGGTCCTTTTCTTCTGGGGTGGCCCCGGCAACATGGACCGTCAGTTCGGGAATCCCTATGCGCGGCTGCTCGCTGAGGCGCTGGAGCAGCACGGCGTCACGCTGGAGGTGGCCAGATCGCTCAACCTCTGGCACCACGTGTTCCGCAGCGACATCCAAGCGATGCACTTCAACTGGATTGCGCCGCACTATGCGGCCGAGCGCCTGCCCGCCGCGCTGCTGCAATTCGTCAGCTTCTGCGCTGCGCTGATCGTCGCCTGGCTGCGGGGCTATCGCATCGTGTGGACGATGCACAACCTGTATCCCCACGAGATGGCGTTCCCCTGGATTGACCATGTTATCCGCCTGCTCACGTGCCGGCTGGCGCACGCGGTCATCGCGCACTGCGAACAGGCGGCCAAGCTGCTGGACGAATACTTCGGGCGCACGCACGGGGTCCATATCATTCCGCATGGGGAGTTCATCACGCCGTACCGCAACACGATCAGCCCGGCGGACGCGCGCGAGTCCCTGGGCTTGGCCCCGGACGATTTCGTCTACCTTTTTGTCGGCAACATCCGCGCCTACAAGGGCGTGGCCCCCCTCATCGAGACGTTCACGACGCTTGACGCGGCGGATGCCCGCCTGCTGATCGCCGGGCGGATTCACCGGACCTACCACGGCGGGCTGCCGGACAGCGCCACGGAGGACAGCCGGGTGGTGCTGAGAGTGAAGTCCTACGACGATGCTATCCCCGCCGACGACATGCAGATTTACCTCAACGCCAGCGACGTGGTGGTGCTGCCGTTCCTCGACACCCTTACTTCCGGCTCCGCGATCCTGGCGCTGGGCTTTGGCCGGCCGGTGATTGCGCCGGCGGTCGGCTGCCTGCCGGAACTGCTGCGCGGTCACGGCTGCGGCATCGTCTACGAGCCGCACGGGGAGCATGGATTGCTACACGCGCTCCAGCTGGCGCGCACGCTCGACCTGCGCCGCGCCGGGCAACGGGCGCGGGAGCGCGCGGAAGGCTTGGGCTGGGACGGCATCGCCCGCTCGACCCTCGCCGCCTACGGTATTCCCCAGTGAACGAACGGGACCGTCCGGCTGCACTCCCGCCCTCCTCCGGCAGCAATCCCCTCTCCGCTTGTCGAGAGGGGCCGGGGGTAAGGTATGAGGAGGCCAGCCCGCCGAACATGCCGTCTGAGGAGACACGGACATGGAATATGTGAATCTAGGAACCGCCGGGGTCAAAGTATCGCGGCTCTGCTTGGGCTGTGCCTACTTTGGCGCTTTGCTCGACGCTGACGAGGCGCAACGGCTGGTCCGCACGGCCCTCGACGTGGGTATCAACTTCTTCGACGCCGCCAACGCCTACAGTCTAGGCCGCTGCGAGGAGCTGCTTGGGCAGGCGGTGGCCGGGCACCGCGATCAGGTCGTGCTGGCGACCAAAGTCGGGCGACAGATGGACTACGGTCCTAATGACTGGGGCCACAGCCGCTACCACATCATGTCCCAGGTTGAGGCGAGCTTGCGCCGGTTGGGCACCGACTATATTGATCTCTACCAACTCCATCTCCACGATCCGACCACGCCGCTGGAGGAGACGCTGCGTGCCCTCGACGACCTGCGCCGGCAGGGCAAGGTGCGCTACTTCGGCACCTCCAACTTCCCGGCCTGGCGGCTGTGCCAGGGCCTCTGGACCAGTGACCGCCTGGGGTTTGCCTCCTTCGTCACCGAGGCGCCGGCCTACAGCCTGTTCAACCGCGAGGTCGAGGGTGACGTGCTTCAGTTTTGCCAGGCCTATGGCTTGGGCGTCGTGTGCTACAGCCCGCTCGGTGGCGGCTGGCTCAGTGGCAAGTACCGCCGCGGCCAGCCCATGCCCCCCGACTCGCGGTTTGCCCGGCGCGGCACGCTCGTGGACCCGGCCGAGCACGAACGGGCCTACGATGTCCTGGAAGGGCTGGAGGCCATCGCGCAGGCCAAGCAGTTGTCCTTGAGCCAGCTGGCCCTCGCGTGGCTGCTGGCCCAGCCCGGCGTCACGGCTGCCAACTTCGGCCCACGCACACCCGACCAGCTCCGCGAGGACTTGGGCGCGCTGTCGGTAGAGTTGACCGACGCTGACCTCGCCGCCATTGACGAGATCGTGCCGCCGGGCAGCCAGGTACTCTCGCGCGTCCCGGCGCCCGGCGGCATTGTCATTGCCGACCCGATCCCGCCCAGCGGCATGACGAGCACGCCGCGCTAACGTGAGAAGGCCAGCGGAGGCAGGCGCCGGGTGCTGTAGCGTGGCCCGCCGATGGAGGCAAGCATGGTTGAGCCAACCGGGAGACTCGCGCCGCCGTGTGTGCTGGTCATCTTCGGCGCCGCCGGAGACCTCACGAAGCGCCTGCTCCTGCCGACGGTCGTCAATCTCGTCGAGCACGGCTTGGTCGGCCGGCGCCTGGTCATCGTCGGCGTGACGCGCCAGCCGTGGGGACACGGCGACTTTCGAGAGCAGATGGCCGCGGCGGTACGGACCTACAATGTCGGGACTTTTGATGCGGCCGTCGTGGAATCGTTGCTCCCACGTCTCTACCACGTGTGCGGTGACATCAACGATCCCGCCACGTACACCGGCCTCCGCACGCTGCTGGCCGAGGTTGACGCCGAATGGGAGACCGAGGGTAACTACATCTACTACTTGGCCGTACCGCCGGGCTTGTTCGAGGTCATTGTGGACCATCTTGGGCAGGCAGAGCTGGCCGAGACCACGCCGGGGGCGACTGGCTGGCGCCGGGTCATCGTGGAAAAGCCGTTCGGTCACGATCTGGATTCCGCCCAGGCACTGGTCGCCCGGATGAGCCAGGTCTTTGACGAGGAGCAGATTTACCGGATTGATCACTACCTCGGCAAGGAGACCGTCCAGAATATCTTGGTCTTCCGCCTCGGCAACGGTATTTTCGAGCCGGTGTGGAACCGACGCTACATAGACAACGTGCAGATCACCGTCGCCGAAAGTCTCGGAGTCGAGGGTCGGGGTGGCTACTACGAGACGGCCGGGGCGCTCCGCGACATGCTCCAGAACCACCTCTTCCAACTGCTCACGCTCATTGCCATGGAGCCGCCGGCGGCGTTCGATCCGGCCTCGGTCCGCAACGAGAAGGTCAAGGTCCTGAAAGCCGTCCGGCCCATGACCCCGGAGCAGGTGCTCCAGCAGACCGTGCGGGGGCAGTACGGGGCGGGCACGATTGCCGGCGCGGTCGTGCCCGGCTACCAGCAGGAGCCTGGCGTTTCCCCGAACTCCTGGACCGAAACCTATGCAGCGCTAGAGCTTTCGATTGACAACTGGCGCTGGGCCGGCGTGCCCTTCTACCTCCGTTCGGGCAAGCGACTGACCAAGCGCGATACGCAGATTGTCATTACCTTCCGCCGCGCGCCGCTGCGCCTCTTCGCCGATACGGCCGTCCACGATCTGGAGTCGAACGTGTTGGTGATCCACGTGCAGCCCGACGAGAAGATCACGCTGCGTATTCAGGCCAAGCGACCGGGGACGACCGTGACGGTGGTGCCGGTGCAGATGGAGTTTCAGTATGAGACCTTGGGTGAGGCCTCACCCAGCACCGGCTACGAGACCTTGCTCTACGACTGCATGAACGGTGACTCCACGCTCTACAATCGTGCCGACATGGTGGAGGCCTCGTGGTCGGTGGTCACCCCGATCCTCGATGTGTGGAAGGCGCTGCCCCCACGCGATTTCCCCAACTACACCGCCGGCTCGTGGGGACCGGCCGCCGCCGACATGCTGCTGCAGCGCAGCAACCGCGCCTGGCATCCCGTCGAGTAGCGGCTGGGAGAAAGAACGATGCTCACGCGCATCGAGCTTGACGGGTTCAAGTCGTTCGAGAAATTCGGTATGGACGTTGGTCCCTTGACCGTGATCCTGGGACCAAATGCCTCCGGGAAGTCCAACCTCTTCGATGCCATTCGCTTGCTCTCCCGTCTGGCCGATACGGACCTCCGAACGGCCGTCACCGATTTGCGCGGCGAGCCACACGAGCTGTTTCGGAGACATTCCGATGGCGCTCCCGGAGAGGCGATGGCTTTTGCCGTCGAGGTATTGCTGGCGCCCGAGGTGCGCGACCAGTGGGGCGCCACGGTACAACTCAAGCACACTAGGGTCCGTTACGAGGTCCGTATCGAGCGGCGGAGAGATGCCCGGGGTATTGAGCGATTGGTCACAACATGGGAGGAGGCAGCACCGATCCTCGCCTCTGCGGACCGCTGGCGCCCCAGCGGCAAGAAGCCGGCGCCACAGTTCAAGCGAGCTTTCATGCGCTATAGCCGCAGAACTCCCTGGCTGTCCACGGTTGAATCAGAAGGCAGTACGCGCTTCGAGATTCATCAGGACTCTCGGTCCGGCCGCCAGCGGCCAGCCGATGCAGCCGAGGCAACCGTCCTTTCCAGCATCACCAGCGCCGAATTCCCCCATCTTTATGCCTTGCGCGAGGAGTTGCGCTCCTGGCGATTCCTGCAGCTCGATCCTGCGGCACTGCGGGAGCCTAGCCCGGCGATTGGCCCGGAGGAACTGGCTGCGGACGGCAAGAACCTGGCCAGAGTGTTGGCCCGTATCAAGGCCGAGACTCGAACCGACACAAGGTCGTCAGGCGCACTTGCCGACATCTCGGCGGACCTCACGGACATCATCCCTAGCGTGGTGGACCTGGATGTGGTGGAAGACAAGCGGAGTCAGGAGTATCGGGTTGATCTCTCGATGCGGGACCGGCAACCGTTTAGCTCGCGGGTCGTATCGGATGGCACCCTGCGCGTACTGGCACTGCTGACTTTGATGCATGATCCTCGACAGCGCGGGCTGGTCTGCTTCGAGGAGCCGGAGAATGGTGTGCATCCCTTCCGGCTGAAGTCTCTGATCGGGCGGCTCCGCGACCTCGCAACCGACCCTAGTGTGCTGAGTTGGATCGAGATGATCCGCTTGCTCAACTACTCGTGAATAGCCATTCCCCGGTTCTGCTTGCTGCGCTCAAGGACTACGAAATGAATTTTTCTGACGTAAGAAGCAGTGTTGATCCGCACACTAAGTCGGTGAGCCGTAAGACATCAATACTACCGATAAAGAAACCGGTGGGTAAGTATCTGGCTACGGTTGATCGAGAGGGTTAGGCTACGTGCGTTACCTTGGATTAGCCTTGTTCGCGGAAGGCTCAACAGACTACCGACTACTTGGCCGCGTTTTGTACCGCACGGTGGAGGATCTGTGTCTGCTTTGCGCCAATGACGTAATAGAGATCGGGGGCGTTCGAGAACTTGATGCCCCCAAAGCGTATAGAGACAGTAGCCGGGCAACCCGGATTCTCGAAGCTGCACGTCAAGACATTGGCGCCTTCCACATCCTCTTCATCCATGCTGACGCGAACGGCGATGCCGGCAGAGCGCGTCAGGAGCGCGTAGAGCCGGCAACTCAACTGATCCGGCAGGAGGAGGAGTTGAGCAACACGCGCGGCGTTGCCATCGTACCGGTCCGAGAAACCGAGGCCTGGGCACTCGCCGATGGAGACGCCTTACGAGGAGCCTTCGGAACCACTCTCGACGACGAGGGCTTGGGACTTCCTGCTCGGCCGCAGGAAGTCGAGCGCCTCACTGAGCCAAAGCAGGTGCTCGGTCATGCCCTGCGGGAAGCTGTCGGTGGAAGCAGGAGGCGCCGACATCAAGTAACAACGTACCTGAACGCCATTGGCGAGCGTGTCGGTCTCGCTCGACTCAGGGCGGTGCCGGCCTATCGGCGGTTCGAGAGTGATCTGCGTGCTGCACTGAGGCAACTGGGATACATCCGCTAGCCGGCGATGTATACGCTTGTGAGCCGGCCGGCAGTGCCGTGATTCCGGGCAGCTATCGTAAGCCTGGATTGTGAAAGCGGGCTACGCCGTGCTACAGTCCCGTCTAACCGAAATTTCGCCGACATGCCTCCCCCCTACGATACGAGTATCACGATGCAAGACGTACAAGCGCAGCCCGACGCGCGGCAAGTCGCCGTTCAACGTGTTGGAATCAAGGACCTCCACCTGCCCATCCGAGTGCTACAGCAGGACGGGCACGCCCAGCCGGTCACCGCCACGATTGCCCTGAGTGTGGACCTCTCGTCGCACGATAAGGGCACCCACATGAGCCGCTTTGTCGAGCTATTGGAGGAGTGGCGGGAGCAGGAATGGTCGGCACAGGCTATCGAGCACCTGCTGGCCGACGCGCGTCGCCGGCTGGAGACCCACAGCGCCCACGTAGACGTGCGCTTTCAGTTCTTCCTGGACAAGGATTCGCCCGTGACCGGGCAACGCAGTGCCATGCCCTATGCCTGCCGGTTTACGGGCAGCCTGACGACGGCGGGCGTTGATCTCGTCACCAGCGTCGAGGTGCCCATGACCACGCTCTGCCCGTGCAGCAAAGAAATCTCCGTGGTCGGCGCCCACAGCCAGCGGTCGTGGCTGCGCGTCAAGGTGCGGCCGGTGCCGGGCGCGTCGCTCTGGCTGGAGGACCTCATCACCGACCTGGAGACGCATGGGAGCTGTGAGGTGTACCCGCTGCTCAAGCGGCCGGACGAAAAGTATGTGACCGAGCGCGCGTACCACAACCCCAAGTTCGTCGAGGACGTGCTACGCGACGCGGTCGTCGCGTTGCGGCAAGCGCCGGACATCGCCTGGTTTGCGGCGGAGTGCGAAGCCGCCGAGTCCATCCACGCCCATAACGCCTTCGCCTATCAGCAAGAGACGCTCCGCAGCAACACCAAGCCAGCCGCCTTCCATCGCAACGGCGTAGCCGCCCCCATGGCTGCCGATACCGTGGCCGCGCCCTGACCGAGCGACCACGCCGCCGGGAGGCGGGCTGCGCGTGCTCTGGCCAGCATTTGATCCACATGGCCAGAGTTGTCCGAAAATCCAATTCCCCCGGCGTTAGAACTCGAGGTCGCCCTCCCAGTGCAGCCTGCACAGCTCTTCCGGCATGAGGCTCCGTAGCGCCTCGGCCCGGGTTATCAGCGCCGGCAGCCAGTGGCCGGCTGGGAAAAGAGCCTGCGCTTCATCCGCCGTGACCCACCTGTGCTCCGAATGCTCGTCGCTTACTCTGAGACCGGCCGCGTCGGGAATAGAACAGCCGAAGCTCAGGCCAACCATCTCGTTCTCCGGTACCGCATCGCCCCGGTAGAAGTGAGTGGTGCCCAAGATACACTCAAGGCGCACTTCCCGGCCCAACTCCTCCCTGGACTCTCGACGTAGCGCGTCAACGAAGCCCTCGCCCTGCTCGAGTCTGCCGGAGCCGGTCTCCCACTGCCCGGGGGCGTAGTCTCTGGTCGAGGCTCTACGCAGAAGCAGATACCTTCCGTCGTCACGACGCCATACCAGCATGCCGATCATTACCAGGAAGCGCCCTACGGCCATCGTCATCTCCTATCTAATACCCACCCACAGTCTGCGCGGCGCTGCGATGGTGCCGCGTGGTGCGCGCAGGCCGACAATGGCGAGCACGGTTAGCGCCAGCACCACCACACCGGCGCTGACGAAGATACCTTGGGGTGTGAGCAGGCCGCTCAACAGCGCGACGAGCAGCGGGCCGGCCACGCCACCCAAGGATGCCGACGATTCCTTGATCCCGACCACCCGCGAGCGGTGCTGCGCGGCGGTGATGTCGAGATACAAGGCGCTCAATGCCGGGGCTATCAGCGCGCCGCCCAAGCCGGCTGCCAGCGCCACGAAGAGCATCAGCGGGAACGAGGTGATGAAGCCGACACCAAAGTAGAAGGTCGTCGTGAGCAGCAGTCCCACGAGGATGACCGGCTTCCGCCCGAAACGGTCGCTCGCTTTCCCGAGGCCGGCTTGACCGATCACCATCGCCAGGCCGTAGACGCCGATCACCACGCCAAACCGCACGGTGCTCCAGCCCAGCTCATCATAGAAATAGAAGACCATCTGCGGCTCCACATAGGCGAAGGCGAAGACCCCGCCGAAGTCGAGCGCGAGCAGCGTCCCGAAGAAGTAAAGCGGCCTCGGCAGGGACGACCAGACCGATCCGCCCTCTGCCGGCCCCAGATGAGCGTCCCGCTGGCGCCGCAGGGCAGCGCGTCGGCGTACCGTGTGCGGGCGTGTCTCCGGTACCAGCACGCTCGCCGCGGCCAATGCTACGGCTGCCAGCGCGGCCGAGGCCACAAACGGAGCGGCAAATCCCCAGCCGTCGTAGAGCACGCCGCCGATCACCGGCCCAAAGATGAAGCCGGCGCCGTAGCTGCCCATGACAATGCCGACCCACTGCGCCCGCTGCCGTTCCGGCACGACGTCGCCCACAACGCCCATCGCCGCCGGGAACAGCCCCGCCGTCAGCGCCCCTTCGAGCGCCCGTATTGCGGTGAACACTGCGACCGTCGGCGCCAGGAGAAACCCGATATTGGCGACGACGTAGGCGGCCAGGGAGGTGAGAATGAGCGGTCGGCGGCCGAAACGGTCGGCCAGCGTGCCCATGAACGGTGCCGCCAAGAACTGCGCCAGGGCAAAGGACATCGTCATCAACCCCAGCGCTTCCACGCCCGAGCCGAACTCGCCCAACCGGCGCGCAAAGACGGGCATGATGATGCCGAAGCCGGTCATCACGATCCCCACGCTGGCTGAGAGGAGCAGTATGGTGCTGCGGGCGCGGCGCTCGCTCAGGCTGGAGGTCACCACCTCCGTTGCGACGACCACGCGACCCAAGTTGGCGGGAACCCTCGGGGCGCTCACGGCTCGACGCCCAACTCGACGAACAGCGTGGCGTGGTCGAGGTATATCGTCTCCCGCTGGATGAGGCCATCGCTCACGTCGTAGACGGATACGCCGCGGAGGCGGATCGTCCTGCCGGTGGGCGCCACGCGCCGCTCGAACAACGGCGGCTCCAGCGGCCCGCTGTTCGTGCCGGTGAATACCCACTGCGTCACGACGACCTCTGCCGCGGCGACGGTGCGGGTTATCTCCATGTCAAGCTCGGGGAAGCCGGTGAACCACGCTGCCCAGAAGGGTTGCACGGTGCTCTCTTGGAACGCATCGCCGGGCACGGCGTCCAGCACGAATGCCGGCGCACGTAAGCGGTCCATCCCGTCGCTGTCGCGGGCGGCGATGGCCGCCACGTAGTCGGAGACCACTGCGAGCGCCGCCGGTGATTGTGTTCCCATCGCGCCGTTCCTCACTCCGCGGGCAACCTCATTAGTGTAGCGCGCCGGGTTGCCACTCAAGACGGAGGAGTGCCTTGGGCCTCTGATACAGCGCCCGGTCATTCCCGCTTTCGTGGGAATCCAGGCGGGGGACGCCCGAGTGCGGCGTTCCTCTTGGTGCGGAATCAGCCGACTTCCGGGTGGGCGCTCCAGGAGGTGAACGACTGACCGGCCGCCGGGAGGACGACATCCGTTGCTTGACCGGGCGCCAAGTCAACCGGAGTTGTTGGTCCCAGCTCGGTCCCGTTCGAGAGATGCACCTCGACCCGGACCTGCTTGAGCGTGGCGTCGGTGGTGTTCTCTACGCGCCCGGTGAAGGCATTGGCGGTCGAGTCATACGACAGGACCAGGCGAGCGCCGGCTCGCACCTCGTCGTAGGTCTCGTTCAGCGCGAGTTGGGTGCCGGATTCTTCACCGCCCTCGCCGTGCTCATGCTCGCTCGACTCGTGCTCACTGCCCCCACAGCCGGCGAGGGCGAGCACCAAGATAACACCGATCACCGCAGGAATTGTCGAGAGATGTCTCACTGGATGCTCCTTTCGAGTTGCGCGCAACCTCATTAGTGTAGCGCGCCGGGCGTCCACTCTCGACCGCCGGCTACGGCGTGTTCCCGTAGGCTGAGAGCGGCAGCGAGGGGTGTATCATAGTGCGCGGGTATCGCTGAGTCCGCAACGCCGGCTGCCGGCTACGGAACCGTGTGGCTGGCTGTCTAGCGTGCGGCACACGTGCCGGGGGAATTGAGTCTGAGGGGAGCGATTGCATGGTGAAGCGTTACGGCTGGGGCATCATTGGCTGTGGAGTGATTGCCCCCAGCCACATCAACGGCGTGCGAGCGAACGATGCGCGTGCCGAGGTCGTCGGTCTGTATGACCTGATCCTGGACCGCGCCAAGGAGCGCCAGGCCGAGCTGGACATCCCATTTGCGACCGATGATATTGACACCTTTCTCGCGCGGGACGACATTGACGTGGTGAGCATCTGCACCCCCAGCGGCGCGCACAGCGACGGGGTGATTGCGGCGGCGCAGGCCGGCAAGCATATCCTCTGCGAGAAGCCGCTCGGCATCACCCACGCCCAGCTCGATGCTGCTATCGCGGCGGCACAGCAGGCCGGAGTGAAGCTCGGCTGCGTGTTCCAGCGCCGCACCGAGCCGGTCAACCGGCAGCTCCGGCAGCTGCTCCAGGAGGGCAAGTTCGGCAAGATCGTCTTTGCCGACCTCGTCGGCAAGGACTATCGCGCCCCGGAGTATTACCAAAGCGCCGGCTGGCGGGGAACGATCGCTTTCGACCGGGGCTGTCTGATGAACCAGGGGGTCCACTACCTGGACCTGCTGCTCTGGCTGATGGGCGAGCCGGTCGTCGAGGTCGCCGGGTTTTGGGATACGCTCCGGCACGACATCGAGTCCGAGGATACGCTCGCGGCCACCCTGCGCTTTGCCAGCGGCGCGCTCGCCACGGTGTCGTACACCACCTCGCTCTCCCGTCGCGGCCTACCCTCGCACATCGGCATTCACGGCACGGACGGCAACATTCACCTCGATGACCGCCGTGGAGAGGTGCTGGTCGAGATCGGCGGCGAGCCGGTGCCGCTGGCGGACGGGTCGGAGTCGGATCAGCCGGTGGGCCACGCGGCGCACGTCGCCGACCTCATCCGGGCCATTGACGAGGATGGCGAGCCGGGGATCACGGGCGAATCGGGACGCACGGCCGTAGACGTGGCGCTCGCCATCTATGAGGCCTCGGACACCCGCTCCGTCGTGCGGCTCCCAGCACGCTCGACCTAACCCCGCCGTCCTCCCTCTGCGGCAGAGCAGGAGCGGCCGCGCATCCGCCGTAGGGGCACAACATGTTGCGCCCGTCGTCGCGGCACAAGCCGCAATCCAGACCAACCGGGAGGCCACGAATGGCCCTGGGTTCCGGCGCTAGTCGGGAGGGGGCGCGGTTTTGGGCAGCGGGTAGCCTTCCGGAATGGTTGCGAGCTGCCAGCCGCTGACCTGCTGGACGTGCTCCCACCGGTAGCCGCGACTCGTGAAGGTGGCGATGTCGCGTATCCAGCGCCGGTGGCGACCGTCATAGACATAAATTTGGCCGAACGGGTCGCGCACGAGATCGCCGGCTGCCAGCCTGAGTGGCTCGAATGGCGGCGGCTGTACCTCCCACAGGGTCAATGTGTCCCCGGCCGCGACCTGTCTCAACAGCGGCGAGGGGTGCGGCGGCCGGCCACGGCCCTGGTGGTACAGGAGAAACCGGACACCAAGCCCCTCGAGCAGTTCGCTTTGGCGTTGCAGCGTTGCCGGCTCGACGAAGAATTGCCGACGCAGCGCCTTCATATGGCCCCGCAGCTCGGTGAGCCAGCCGCTGGCGATACGCTTGTTGGTCGCTGACAGGATGAGCCGATCAAGCTGCTCATCGTTGCTGAACGCGAGATCGCCAAGCGCGCCGCGCCGGTGTAGCTCGGTAATGACGGCAGCATCCGCCCCGGACAGCGCCAGACTATTGGCGTTCACGTGCTGGTGTACGGCCGCGGCGTAAGCGCCAATGCTCGGCACACCGGCGAGGAGTGCCAAGCTCACGACGAACAGGTGGCTGCGCCGCGATAACAGGCCGGCCAAGCCTACCGACAGGAGATCGGCGGTGAGCACGGCCAGCGGCAGGACGGCCAGCGTCGCCATGTCCAGGGGACGCACGTCTCCATACCCCAGCGGGAATGCGAGAAGAAAGACGCCGCAGAGTGCCCAGCAGTAGAGCAGCGCCGCGGTGTGCGGATACAGCCGCGTGTCGGCACCGGCAACGCGCGCTACGGCCCACGCCAGCCCGCCGGCGGCCGCGGTACCCAAGGTCAGGAGCACAAAACCCGGCGGTATCAAGAAATCCTGGGGGTTCAGCCAGTTGGGATGGCCCCAGAGGTACGCCCACGCCGGCTCTACTTGCGGCAGGTCTAGGTACCAGCGGTACACCGGCCAGGCCAAGCCGAGTACCAGGGGAATACCGGCAATGAGCCGCAGCCGCTGTCTTGCTGTCGGCGCACCGGAGCCGGCCGCCACCAGCACCGCCAGGATAGTGGCCGGTGCTGCGACGTGGAATGTCGCTGGAGTGAGCGGCTGGGCAGCGGCGAGCGCGACGCCGGCGCCCACCCAGCCGCTGGCGGCAGTGCGCCACGAGCTGGCGCGCAGCGCGCAGGCCGTACAGGCGAGCAGCACCGCCTGCGCGGCTACAATCGCGAGCCGCTCGGGCGCAATCCACGTGTCCACGATGGGACTGCCAAAGGCAGTACCCTGCTCCAGCGCGGCGAGCGGCGCACTCCAAAACTGCCGATAGAACCACGGTCGGTCAACGAGGTCGAGCGCGACGCCGGCAAAATGCAGCCAGCGCCAGCCGCCACCGAGCACGATCAAGACGGCAGCGATGGCGCGCGTGCGTCCGTCCGGTAGGATCGCTCGCAGCAAGGTCCACAGTCCCAGTATCAGTACGGCCGCGAACAGAATGGTATAGGCGGCCCATCTGAGGTCCGGCGCCGCGCGTTCGAGACCACGTCCGACCTGCGCCAACACCCACCACCAGGGGTGCAAGAGCGTGGGATGTTGGGGCAGGGGCGAGGCGCGGTTGGTGGCGAGGAGCGAACGGGAGAGGTCGTAGCTCCATGCCAGCCGGATGGCGCCGGCTTCACCGGTGAGGCTCGGAAGACGGGCGAGGAGCGGAGCAAGCGGTGGTTCGTCCGGTGCGGCGAGCCGGTCTGCGACGACTGGGAACAGCGCCGCCGCGACCAGCACCAGCCAGAGCGTGAGGTACAGCGGCCAGCGGTCACTGATGAACGGTGCGAGCCGGTCGAGCCGCGCAGCCCCGGCGCCACCACGCGGCTCACCTGGTGGCATCGCCACGGACCTCGTAGATGCTGATACTCCCACTCTGGAAGGCGAGCGGCCACTGCGCGGCCAGCATCCGGCGCACGATGGGCCGCTCCGCAGTGACAACGACATACGTCATGCCCAGCCGCGCGGCGAAGGCACGCCGCTCTTCCCGGGACGTGTTCGGGTCGAAAAAGCGCCTGACTGCCCCGTCCTTCTCGCGCACCCGCACGGTCATCGCATTGTGGCCGCGGACCGGGCGCGCACCCGTATACGGCGCGATAGCGATGTTGAAGGCGGGGCTGTCCGCCAGCACGACCGTCGGCTGGGATGCGGTCCCGGTCGTCTCCAGCCACGACAGCGCTGCGTGCTCGTCGCGAGGCAGGTAGAACGTTGGCGCGTGCAACCGGATGTCGCCAAGCAGCTGCTCGAAGTAGAGCGCCGAGGCCGGGACCGACAGCAGGAGCAGCAGCGCCGGCGCGACCAGAGCGAGCCACCGTCGCGTGCGCCCAGCGGCCCAGGTGTCAACGAGCAGCCAGGCAACGAGAATAGCGCACACCAAATGGAGACCCACCCGGAAATGCGAGGGCATGGGCACCACCGGGAACACCTCCAGCAGCAGCACCACCACGACCCACCCGATGAGCGTCGCGCGAGCGATGCGCGGCCCGCTGCCATCCTGGGCATTGTGCAGACCCGGTGCCAACAAGGGGAGCAGGAGCGTCAGGGGCAGCAGCGGGCCGTAATACACCAGCAGAAACAAGACCTCCGTGGGGCCACCGCTCATCTGCGTACTGACGTTCTGGAGGACTGGGCTGGTACGCGAAGCGATGGCAAAGAAGGCCAGCATCGGCAGCGGCAGCAGTACGAGCCAGCAGAGGCCTTCCAGCACGCGCGGCACGCCGGCTGACAGGCCAAGCCGTACTCCGGCCACACCGCCACTACCCCCGGCCGCGGCAACCGGTACTCTCGCGCCCAACGCCAGCAGTCCGGCCAAGAGGCCCAACGTCAGCCACAACGGCAAGAACTCGAACGGGTGAAAGCTGCACAAGTAGGCCAAAGCGGCGCCGGCAGCGATATAGGAGCGCCGGGAGCCGGTTTGGCAGCCCCGCAGAAAGAAGTGCAGGACCGCACAGACCAAGGCGCTCGCCAGGGCCAAGTGGGGGAGCGTCATCGCTTGCTGGAGCGCGCTCCCCTCGTGAATCTTGCGCCAGTACGGCAGGCCGTCCAGCAGTGAGCCGGGTGGCGCCACCCAAACGAGCCAGCGCCACCCGCTGGCGAACAGCGCCAGCAGCAGCGCGACAATGCGCGCGCGCCGCGATAGACCGGCAGTTGCCCCCAGCGCCAGCACCGCCATCGCTATCGCGGCCAAGGCGCCGACGCGGAGCACGTGCAGGTACCAGAAGTGCGGTGGCGTTCCCGTCCACTGCGCGAGCCAGCCAAGTGGTCCGAGCAGCCCATTGAACAGCACCGGGGCGTGGACTTCAGGCGTGACCGGAATGGCAATGAGCAGCGCCGTGCCGAATTGGCGCATTTGGGCCAGGTAATAGAACACATCACCGTGCCAGGCGACAACACCGGTGAATTGGTGGTCGGCGTCCGCATAGAGCGCACCGTAGACGTAGGGAATGCTCGTCAGGACCGTGGCCAGCGCCACGGCGCCGATGGCCCAGACCTTGGGAGAAGTCAGCGCTCCGTGCGTCATGCGGCTCCCAGCATGTATCGGTATGAGCGGGGCGTGTATACCTCGTCTATACCACGTCTGCTGTCTGTGGTGCGAGGGGGACGAGGGTGCCGGGAAGCAGGATAGACCGACAAGAATAGACGAACAAGAGGGACATGCCGGAGCCGGCGCAAGGGTACTGCTTCCGTGGATAGAGCGTCCGGTCGTGCCGCTTCCTTGAGACACACGCTGCGGGAGCGTAGCCTCAGACTTCCTCTGGTTGCCGGCCGAGCAGACGGGCGATCAACTCGACCACCCTATCGTGCAGGACAAAGAAATAGATGCCGCCGATGAGTGCCCAACCCGCAAGCTTCCAGACCGGTCCGATCATCCACAGCGTTCCCCAGAAACTCAGTAACGCGATCCAGACGAGGATGGCGATGACGCGGACTACTGTGCCGAAGGTGCCCCAAACTTGCTGCTCTCGTTCTTCTTCCGCAACCTGCTGTACGCCCTCGTCAGCCGGTACGTCGCTGAAGGTCGTCCCGCCGCAGCGGGAGCACAGCGCCGCGGCACGTGGGTTGACTTGTCCGCAGTTCCGACAGTATTTCGCAGCCGGGCCGCCCGCTCCTTCAGTAGCCATATCACCCTCGCTTTGCAGGCAGACTACTATACTTCCCGGCTTATTGCAAGCGGCTGAGGCCGTGCCTTAGCGGATGACACGCCGTCATGCCGAGTGGTACGGTGTGAAGAGGGCGCGTGGATTTCTGCGCCCGCGGGAGTGGCGAACGATAAGGGAGAAGATCATGGTTGCCGTTGCATCGCCGGCCCTTGACACTGCCATGCGGATCACTGCCGGCACCGTTGCCGAGCTTCAGGCCGCCGGGGTGCTCACCGTCTCCGGCACGGCCATCGGCGCTCGACACGGCATTGCCGTGTTCTGGCATGAAGATCAGGCCTACGCGGTAGATAACCGCTGTCCCCATATGGGCTTTCCCCTCGCTCGCGGTACCTGCAAAGATGGGGTCCTCACCTGTAACTGGCACTATGCCCGGTTCGACCTCCAGAGCGGCGGGACATTCGATCTCTTCGCCGATAACGTGCGGGCCTACCCGGTAGAGATCGAGGACGGCCAGGTATGGGTCTACCCCAACGGCGCCGATGCGGACGAGGAGCGCGAGCGCTGGTTCGGGCGGCTCGACGAGGGGCTGGAGCAGAATATCTCCCTGGTGCAGGCCAAGGCCGTGCTGGGACTGCACGACTTGGACACGCCGCCGGCCGAAATCGTCGGTCGCGCGGCCCGTCACGGCCTCCGCTTCGGCTCTAGTCGCAACGCTAACGGCTGGGGCGACGGCTTGACGATCCTCACCGCCATGGCACACGTCCTCGATGACCTGGAGCCGGATGATCGGTGCTTGGCCCTCTATCACGGCGTCCGCCGCGTTGGGTCCGACGCGAGCGGCCAGCGCACGACGTTTGACCTCGATCCGCTGTCGGTGCGCCAAGTGTCCATTGAGCGCCTGCAAGCGTGGTTCCGCGAGTTCATCGAGGTGCGGAGTACGGATGCGGCCGAGCGCACGCTCCGTACCGCCATCGCCGAGGGCGCGACGCCGCAGCAGGTGGCGACGATGCTGTGCGCCGCCGGCACCGACCACTACTACCGCGACTTCAGCCACGTGCTGGACACGATTGCGAAGGCTTACGAGCTACTCGATCTTGTGGGTTGGGAGCAGGCGACGGAGGTACTGCCCAACATCGTCCCGCAGATCGCCTCCTCCTCACGCGAGGAGGAGCGCAACTCCTGGCAGCATCCGGTCAATCTGCCCGCTATCGTCGAGCCGGCCACCGCGCAGCTCCCGGCGGTGCTCGATCTCGATGCTACGCCGACCGGGCAGTGGGAAACTACCCTCGTGGACACCCTGCTGGAGGACGACCCGGCAGCGTCCATTGATGCACTCATGGCTGCCTTCCGCGGGGGCATGGCGCTGGCCGACGCGGCCCAAGCTGTCGCCTACGCCTCGGCGCTGCGTCTGACGCGCTTTCCGACCAGCAACGAGTTCGGCGATTGGGACACCGTGCTGCACCACTTCACCTACTGCCAGTCGGTGGCCCAAATGGCCCAGCGGGCGCCCTCGCCGGAACTGGCGCGCGGCGTGCTGCATGGCGCGATGGTGGTCTACCTGGGCAGATTCCTCAATATCCCGCCGGCCCGCCTGCCGAGCGAGCAGACCTTGGCCGCCGAGCCGACCGACCCGGAGGCGCTAACCGCGAAGCTGCTCGCGCTCTGCGACCGGCAATCGCAGGTGGACGAAGCCGGCGCCGTCGTCTACCGCTATCTCACGCTCGGCCACGAGCCGCAGCCGTTGCTGGCGGCTCTCGGCCGGTCCGTGCTGCGGGAGGACGCCAACTTCCACGACTTCCAAATGCTGGAGGAGGGCTTGCGGCTCTATCACGACTTGGTCGCGGTCGGACGCCGCGCGGAAAGCTGGCAGGTGCTCGTGGCGATTGCCCGCTGGCAGGCGGCCCACAGCCCCACGCGCCGCGCCACGACGCAGACCTACGACATTGCGCTCCGGCTGCACCGCGGTGAGGACATCTACGCCCCCAGCCGCTACTAGGGGTAGAACTGGTCTGGCCCCGTCCCTGGCCCTCCCACGTCCCGACGTGGGAGGGAAGAGACCGTCCCCCCGTCGGGACGGGGGGACCATAGGGGGGCCAGCTACATCCCCGTCGCGTGGTAGCCGGAGTCGACGTGGATCACTTCGCCGGTCACGCTGCGGGCGAGGTCGCTACAGAGGTAGAGCACCGTGTTGCCCACGTCGGCCCCCTCGATGTGCCGGCGCAGCGGTGCCCGCTCCGGGAAGGCCCGGTACATATCCATGAAGCCGGGGATACCGCGAGCGGAGATCGTGCGGTGCGGTCCGGGCGAGACCGCGTTGACGCGAACGCTATCCGGCCCTAGCTCGGCAGCCAGATAGCGCACGGTCGCCTCCAGCGCCGCCTTGGCGACCCCCATCACCTTATAGCCCAGCACGGCTTTCTCCGCGCCGTAGTAGGTGAGCGTCACGATACTGCCACCGCCGCGCTGCGCGAATAGCGGCTCGGCCGCGCGGGCCAGTGCAATGAGTGAATAGGTGCTGACGTCGTGTGCAATGCGAAACGCTTCCCGCTCCGTATCAACAAAGCGGCCCAAGAGCGCTTGGGGTGGCGCAAAGGCCACCGCATGAACCAGAAAATCCAGCCCGCCGTGCTCCGCCCCGATCTGCTCGCAGGCCGCGCTAATCCCGGCATCGTCGGTGACATCGAGCTGGACCGTGGTCGCACTCGTCGGGAGGGCGGCCGCCAGCTCCGGCGCGCGGCGCGCGTGACGCGGCTCGTGGCTCAACACCAGCGCGGCGCCGGCGCCGGCCAGGGCCTGCGCGATGGACCAGGCAAATCCGTGCCTATCCGACAGCCCGACAATCAGCCCGGTGCGACCTTCCAGTAACATCTTCCCCTCCCGTCATTACGCCGAAGAATATCCAGGCTCACACACCACCGTCCCCCTGCGGAGCGGAGTGGTCATACTGCGGCAGTCTTGCGCCGCTGGGGTTATTCCGCTTGCAGCCGCCGCAGTTGCTCCCGCAGCCGTCGCAACTCCGCCTCAGCGGCAGTCGCCCGGTCTTCCGCCGTCATGCGGGCGGCCTGCTCGGCCGCGGCCCGGCCTTCCGCAGCCGCAGCCCGGTCTTGCAGCTCCGGCGCTGTCGGCAGATACTCCCCGGCCACCGGGTCGTGTACCCGCAACTCGCCCTCGTCCCAGCACAGGTCCAGGCCCAACACCGGGCTATGACCCCACTTCAGACCTCCCGGCTCCTCATGGATCTGCAGCGGCTCGTACTCCCCAGCCACCAGCCGATCACCAGCCAGCGCCGCATCGTGGTACCGGCCGCCGGTATGGTCAAACCGCCAGTATTCCTGCACCCCATAGCCGGCGTACCCGGCCCGCTTGACCGTGTAGTCCCGCCGCCCCGTGCTCCGCGAGGCCACTTCCAGCACAAAGTCCGGCGGCTTCCCCACCTCGCTAATCACGTAGCCGTTGCGCGCCACGATGGCGGCGGGGTTGACCCCGAACGCGATCACGCAGTCGGGCGCCAGCCGCTCCGTGTCATTGTCAGCCTCACGCCGGAGGTAGCCCTGGCCGGAGATCAGGACATCGGTACGCGGGGCAAAGTGGGCGCGGAGGATGCTATCGAACGCCACGAGCCGGTCATATTGCTGCATATCGGGTATCCGCGGCGGGTCGGGCAGCGGTTCCAGGCGCGCATATGGGCCGGGCGGTGGGGATGCGAGTGTGGTTCTGGTTGCCATCGGAGACCTCGTGCCGGACAGCCGGTTCGTGCCAGCGAGGTGAGAGGACCCGGCAGCAGTAGTATAGCCGACCGGGAGCCGGCGCCGCGGGGCTTCGTGCGTGGCTCGTGGTAAGTGGCGCCGCCCCGTTATTGCGGCACCGGCTGCAATCCGAACGCCTGTCGTTTCCGCCTTGCTGCCTCAGCGCCGCGGCGGCGGGCGGCGCCGGCCACGACGCATCGGGCTTTGCTCCTTGGTGCTGTCGTCCGGGTGAATGAAGCGATACAACTCCACCAGCGCATAGGGTCGTCTGCCGCGCACCTCGCGCAGCACCGTGTCCGCCGGCAGCACCTTCCCCTTCTTGGTCCGATACTGCTCCTTTACGGTCAACATCCACATCTGATGCTCCGGAATAGCGACGATCTCCCCGGCCTTGGGGCGGATCACCAGACCATGCACTTCTTCGAGGTGCTGCTCGTAACGCGGTGGATCAATGTAGGGGTGTAGGCGCTGCGGTGGCGCCGCCGGTGCCGGCGACTCGCCGGTTGCACCACCCGTAGCCGGCGGACCCTCGGTATTGGCCATCCTGTGTACTCCCTCGCACGCGCTCCCCTAGGCCTTACAGGCGCTGTGCCTAGGGCAAGGCACTCTACTCCTAGTCGGCTTGTCGCAAGTTAACAGCGCTCATTGTACCGCAGCATGGCTGCCGAGCGCACCCATCACTGTGCCGAAGGCCGCGCGGGGGTGGGGTCCGATCCAATCCGCTCACCTCCCCCGGGCGGGAGGAGGCCGCGGCGGGCCGAGCGGCGCGCTGAGCCGCGCGCGCATCAGCTCGACATACGCCGGCTCGCGCTCGATCATCAGCCACCGCCGATTGAGGCGGGCAGCGACGGCGGCGGTGGTGCCGGTGCCGGCGAACGGGTCCAGGATCAACTGTCCGGGCTGCGTGCTGGCCGCAATGACGCGCTCTAGCACACCCTCCGGCTTCTGGGTCGGATGCGCCTTCCGGCCGTGGTCATCGCGCAGCCGTTCCTTGCCGGTGCAGATCGGGAGCACCCAGTCGCTCCGCATCTGCTTGCCTCCATTGGCGGCTTTCATGTCCTGATAGTTGAAGGTGTAGCCTTTCGCCGTCTCCGACTTCTTGGCCCAGATGAGCGTTTCGTGGGCATTCGTGAAGCGCGAGCCACGGAAGTTGGGCATTGGGTTGGTCTTGATCCAGCACACCTCGTTGAGAATCCAAAACCCGAGGTCCTGCAAGAGGCGCCCGATACGATAGATATTGTGGTAGGTGCCCATCACCCAGATCGCACCCGTCGGCTTCAACACGCGCTGGCACGCCTGGAGCCACTGATAGGTAAAGCGGTCGTAGTCTTGAAAGGTGTTGAACTGATCCCACTCTGCATCCACCGACTCGACCAGCGTTTGGTTCGGCCGGATCAAGGCCTTCTTGAGCTGGAGATTGTACGGCGGATCGGCGAAGATCGTGTCCACCGATTCGGAGCTACACATTTGCAGCACGTCGCGGCAATCGCCGAGCGCAACGATATTCCACGGCGCCGCTGACGGACCGGCGGTACTCTGCTCACCGACCGGCGGGGACGGGCGGCCGCGCCGCGCCGGCGGTGGCTCGGCGGCGGCCCACTCCAACTGGCAGGTGGCGAACTCTTCGGCCGTGAGCACCGCCCATGGCGGTGGCTGCCCCGCCGAGTCGCTGCCGCTCTCGTCCTGGCGCGTCATAAAACCCCAATGGATCGTTGGCATGACCCGTCTGCGCGGTCCGATGGAGCTTTGATGATGCAGACCGGGTAGTCGCTGCGGACCAAGCGTGCCGCCGCGCGGCCGGCCACAACTGCGGCCGCGAACGTGCGGATAGCGGAGCCGATTGTAACCTGTACCGGGCGCCCGTATCGGCGCATCAAGGCTCCGGCGACCGCACAAAGGTCAGGAAATCCAGCACCACGATCCCGAACCAGAGCACCGCCGCCACGAGGAACAGGACGGCCACCCCACGCAGCCGGCGTTGCCACCGCGAGCGGCGCCGCGCCCGGCGTGCTCGCCAGCCCACGACTTCACCGGCTACCGCGGCGCCGGCAGCGGCCCACAGGAGCAGTTGGAGCGGCAAGAAAGGATCCATGGCTCTCAGCCTACCGCCGCTGCCCGGTCAATGCTACCGTCGCTACCCGGATCGCCACGCTCCGACCCTTGCCTCGGCACACTGTCAGTCGCCTATACTTCTGCCGGAGTAGGCTTTTGTGTGGGGGAAGGTCGTTCGCGCCTCACCCCCGGAGGAGCGCAACGATGGCGTTTATCAGCGACGCGGACCGCCCGCTGCTGGAGCAGCGTTTTCAAGATGAGCTAGTGGGTGCGGTGACGTTGCAACTGTTCACGACGCCGCGGTACGGGCTGTATATCCCCGGCCGCGAAGAGTGTGTCACCTGCGCCGATGCCGAAGCATTGCTCACCGAGGTCGCCGACCTATCGCCGCAGCTGACGCTGACCAAGCACGATCTCTACGCCGAACCGGAGACAGCCGCCGCGGCCGGCGTGGACAAGGTGCCGGCCCTCGTGCTCCGGGGCGCCGACGGCGAGCCGGACGGACGGGTGCGGTTCTTCGGGCTACCGTCAGGCTACGAGTTTGCGACGCTGGTAGACTCGATCATCGGTGTCTCGCAGGGTACGCCGTCATTGAGTGCCACCACCCTGGAACGGCTCCGCACGGTGCTGGACGGCACCGACGAACGGCTCCACCTCCAGGTGTTCGTCACCCCCACCTGACCACACTGTCCCCAGGTGGCCAGTTTGGCCCACCGGATGGCGCTGGCTTGCGAGCAGATCACGGCCGACGTGATCGAGGCCAACGAGTTCCCCCGTCTTTCCCAGGCGTATGCCGTGATGAACGTGCCCAAAACCGTCGTCAACGACCGGGTAGAGATCGTGGGCGCCGTCCCCGAGCGCCAGCTCGTCCGCGAGGTCCTGCGCGCCCTGCCGGACAGCACGACGCCCGATGAAGACCCATAGACCTTCGTGACCCTCTCAGCCCCTACGACCGCCGCCGAAGATTGCAAAAGGCTTGGAATCCACGATCTGATGTTATTGATTCTCGGAGGCCTGCCCGCGGTGGGCAAAACGGCAATTGCCACCGGACTGGCACGGGGCATTAAGGCCGTTCATCTACGCATCGATTCCATAGAGCAGGCGTTGCGTAATGCCCGCGTAACGATATCGGGGCCAGAGGGGTACGTGGTCGCTTATGCGATTGCTGAGGATAACCTGAGACTGGGACACACCGTAATAGCCGATTCTGTGAACCCAGTGGAGGTAACGCGAGCCGCTTGGCGGAAAGTCGCCCACCGGGCCGGCCAGCGGTGCATCGAGATTGAAATCGTCTGTTCCGACCAGGCGGAGCACCGGCGCAGGGTCGAGTCACGGAAAGCTGACATCGCCGGGCACCAATTACCGACGTGGCAGCAGGTGTGCGCCCGTGAGTATGAACCCTGGCCGGCCAGTATCGTCATAGATACGGCGGGACAGCATATCAAGGCGAGCGTCTCTGCACTGCGAGAAAGACTGGAAGGCTTTGAGCAGCCGCTCCAGGCAACCGGCGATGCGGAGAAGTGAGTGGCCTCCTAAAGTTCGCAGTACGGTACGCTAAGTCTCACCAAAGGCAGGCCATAGAAGTGGTCATGCTGTGGCTGACCATTTGGCCAAGCGGGATAGGTTGTCGAACTAGAACTTATGCGCTATACTCGCATTGGCTCCAAGTCTTGCATGGGCAAGGGGAAGCAGCGGAAATGCCCTCGACGATAGAGTGGACCGACGAAACGTGGAATCCTGTGACGGGGTGCTCCCGTGTCTCCCCCGGATGCGACAACTGCTACATGTTCGCGCTATACCCCAGGCTGCGGGCCATGGACGTCCCTGGGTACGAGACCGCACCCGACAGCGTGCAAATGCTCCCAGAGCGGCTGAGAGCGCCGCTGTCATGGCGGCGCCCCCGGCGCGTGTTCGTCAACAGCATGTCCGACTTGTTCCACCCGCACGTTGAGTACGACTTCATTTCGGATGTCTTCGCCGTCATGGTAGAAGCGCACCAGCACGTGTTCCAGGTGCTCACCAAGCGGCCGGGCAGAGCCGCCGGCTGGTGGCAAGGTCACGGTCAAAGCAGATTCGGCGAATGGCCGGAGAACGTGTGGATGGGCACCTCCGTAGAGAGTCAGAAGTATGCGCCCCGGCTGACAGTGCTGCGACGGGTCCCCGCCGCTGTCCGCTTTGTGTCTGCGGAACCCCTGCTGGAGAGACTTGACCTCACCCCGTGGCTGGAGGATGGCACCCTCCACTGGGTAATTGCCGGCGGGGAGAGCGGGCCTCGCGCAAGGCCGATGGACCTGAACTGGGCACGCGACCTCCGCGACCAGTCCGCAAAGGCAAACGTGGCTTTCTTCCTTAAGCAGCTAGGCGGCCGGCGCGGCAAGCATTCAGGACCCGATGCCGTACTGGACGGCGCGACATGGGTTGAAATCCCGGGACATCCCGAACTTAGGTGACGAATGCCTCCTGCGACGACGCTATGGCCTCTTGACGATCATACACGTGGCAAGCACATGGTCTTGCGGGCCTACATGGACGCATGGCTGCCCATTATATTGAGCACGTTTGAGAGAGCGATGTTCGTAGATGCCTTTGCAGGTCCCGGCGAATACGAGAACGGAGAGTCTGGCTCACCTGTTATTGCGCTGAATGCCCTTGCCCAACACTCTTCAAAGCACAGGTTCATCGGACAGATTGACTATGTATTCATTGAGAAGGACCGTGACCGCTTCGATCACCTGAATGAGGTAATCGCTCGTCAACGAAAGAAAGGTGCCGTTCCGTCCATTTGCCAGATCAGTACATACAATGACACGTTCGCTCATGTATTTCCAAAGCTCATCAATTCTATCAGTTCGCATCGCGTCCCCACCTTTGTCATGATTGACCCATTTGGCGTGTCTGGAGTCGGCGTGGAACACATACATGCTCTGATGCAGTATCCTAGCACAGAGGTCTACGTATCCTTCATGTATGAATTCATAGACCGATTTAAGGATCATCCTAACTTTGAACTCCACCTTGACGATCTTTTTGGCTGTTCAGATTGGAGACAGGGCATAGACATTCCTGACAGCAAGGAAAGAAAGGAATTCTTCTACGGTCTATATAGAAAACAGCTAAAGCTATCAGGAGCACGCCACGTCCTTCATTTTGAATTATACGATGGCGATAAGCTGAAGTACGCATTGTTCTTCGCCACCCAAAACGATCAGGGCTGCGATAAGATGAAACAAGCCATGTGGAAAGTCGCACCGACCGGAGGTTACAGCTTCCGGAGCGACAAACTAGGCCAACTCTCGTTCGAATCAGGAGTTGTGGACTTCAAGGAACTTGAGCGTGCCCTAATCTCCGAGTTTGGAATGGATCAACCGATAGCGTTCGAGTCAGTTGAAGAATTCATGCGTTCTGATAAAGTCCTATTCCATTCGGGTCGTCTTAAGAGCCATCTGGCACGAATGGAGCGAGAGTCCACCCTCGTTGTTGGGAAGAGTCCGAGAAGGAGGCGTGGTACATTCCCGCCTGACACAATACTACGCTTTGTAGAGCCACCACCCCCGTCGCCTAGGCAACGGCGGCTGATGTGAATTGGGCGGCAACGAGCGTGAGTGGCAGCAAGAGCGTAGCAAACTGCGCCCCGAACGAAGGAGGCCGTCGTGGCACAACCGACCGTGATGACCGTGCGGGGACCGGTCCCCGCCGACGAGCTAGGAATCACGCTGGCGCACGAGCATCTCTTCTTCCGCCTGGATTGCTATTACTCCCAGGCCGAGGACGACCCGGACGGCACGTTCGCCACGGGGCCGATCACCCCGGACCGCCTGTGGTGGCTGCGCTCGCATCCCTTCAACAGCCGCGTCAACCTGGCGCAAGAGGACCTCGCCACCGCCGTTGCGGAGGTGGAGCACTACAAGGCCGCCGGCGGGGCCACCATCATTGACGTGACGACCGTCGGCATCAGCCCGAACCCGGCCGGGTTGGTCGCGGTCTCCGAGCATACTGGCCTCCACATCGTCGCCGGGACCGGCTACTACTTGGCTACGTCCTACGCCGACCACCCGGCTACCGATCAATCCACCGAGGAATTGGCCGATGAGATGCGCCGCGCGCTCCTAGAGGGTATGCACGGAACCACGATCCGCGCCGGTCTGATGGGCGAGCTTGGCGTCAGCAACCCGCCGGCGCCGGTGGAGCTGCGCGTGCTCGCCGCCGCCGCGCAGGTGCAGCGCGAGCTGGACTGCGCCATCAATATCCACCCCGCGTGGTATCGGGCCGGCGCCGAGACGGCCGTCCAGGCAGTGGAAACCGCCGGCATCGAGCCGAGCCGGACGATGATTAGCCACCTCGACGTGCGTTTTCTCGACGACCTGCCCGCGTACAAAGAGCTTGCGCGGCGCGGTTACTGGCTGTCGCTCGATACGTTCGGCCGCGAGATGTACTACCCGCACGCCAACATCCAGTTCCCATCCGATGCCCAGCGCATACAGGTCGTGCTCGGCCTCTTGGAGGCCGGCTATGGCAACCGTCTGCTCCTGGCTCAGGACATCTGCTTCCGAACGGACCTGGTGCGCTACGGCGGCCACGGCTACGCCCACCTGCTCCGCACCCTGCGCTCGCGCTTCCTCCAATCCGGCGTGTCGGCCGCGACGTTCGACAGCATCCTCACCGACAACCCGCGCCGTTTCCTGTGCGGCGAGTGATCGGCGGCCAGTGGTCCGTGGCGAGGCGAGGCTGGGACCGTCACCGGGTTCCGGCCCCCCCTATGGTCCCCTGACAAGGGTAGGTTTTTTGTAGGGGCGCGATGAATCGCGCCCAGGCCCTCGCCATTCCGGCGGAAGCCGGAATCCAGGCTTATTCGTCGCCCCCGGTCGCCGCCCGTCCCCCCTCTCCGTAGAGGCAGGGTGCAGGTTCCCTCCCCCGTCGGGACGGGGGAGGGTTAGGGAGGGGGCCAGACCACTACCTAATCAAGTTGTCAATCTTCATAAGGGAAGGGCCCGGCAGAGGGGCAGGTCCAACCCCCGGCCAGCGAAAAACCTACCCCCGTCAGCCTATGGTCCCCCCGCTCCGCAGGGGGACGGTCGGCCCCCTCCCCCGTCGGGACGCTTAATACACGACACTTTTGGGGAGCGGTGGGGGCTGGGCTATGAGGTGGAGGCGCACGGACAGGCGGCGCCCCAGGAACAACCACCGCCGCAGGAGCCGCAACCCCAGGGTGAACAGGCTGAACCGCGGTTGCTTGCCCCGGGTGAACTCCCGTTTGAGCCGCGCCGTGTGTGCCACCTGGGTGCCGAGGCTGAGCATCCACACATAGGCCAGGGCCATCACCAGCCACAGGACATTCGCCCGCTCGGCGCGCCAGACCCGACTACGTTGCCATTGCCACCCGTATGATTTGAAGTCGCGGAAGGCCAGTTCCTCCCACATCCGCATGCCGTACCAGGCACCCGGCGCGTCCGGATGGTTGGTCAAGAGCAGCCACGGCTCCGCGTGCCCGGGCGGCCAGTGGCCGTGGGCCCAACAGCGGATCCAGCCCGCTTTCTTGAAGGCCGCGACCGGGCCGTGCCAAGTGGTGCCGGGTTGCGGCACGAACTGGGTGAAGGGCACGGGTGCTTGCGCGTCCACCTGCACCCGGACCTGCTTGGTCACCCGGACCAGGTAGTACCACCCCAGCCGGTCGATGGCGCGGAGCAACGCCGGCGAGGTGCCAATCCCACGGTCCGCTTGCACCAAGACTACGCGCTGCTTGGCAATCCCCGTGGCGACCCAGGTGAGCAAGGTCGTGATCAACTCCACCTGGCCCAGCGGCCACTGGGTGGGGGCGTAGCACCACCAGGCCAGGGGGATCGCGCGGCCACGATAGGCCAGACTGACCGCCATCACCTTGAGCCGCGCCTGCAGGCTGGTCTCATCGACCAGCAACACCACCGGCCCGCGACCGGCCAGGCGGCTGAGCACCCAGGCGGCCAACGCCTGGCAGCCCTGCGCCCAGTCGAGGCGCGGGTTGGCCAGGAAGCGTTGCAGCCGGCGCTCGACGGTATCGGGCTTGCCCAGCGCCGGTACCGCCTCGGCGACGGCGTTGAGCGTGCAGCACCGCGCCGCGGCCACCCCAAAGCTGAAGCCGCTCAAGACCTTCACCTGGGGGGTGCTCAAGTGCGGCAGGTGGCGGCCGACCGTTTGGCGCCATTGATACAATGTCTGGCGTTGGCTCATGGCCCGTCTCCTTCCCGGTAGTTGCAACCCCAGGATGGCGGACGGTGCTGCCATGAGTCAACGCCTCTCCCGCACCCGTCTGGAAAAGTGTCGTGTATTAAGCCGTCGGGACGGGGGAGGGTGAGGGAGGGGGCCGACCCTACCGCACGCCGTAGCCCTACTCTGTGCTCCCCATGTCCTCTGTGGCGAATCAGGCCGCCCGCAGGTCCGCCAGGACCCGATGCACTTCGGCCTCCGGTACATCCTGCCGGATGACCGGACGGCCAATCGCCTCCAGCAGTATCCAGCGCATGGTGGCCTTGCTGACCTTCTTATCCGACTGCGCGGCCTCCCAGACTGCCTCCGGCGTGACCTCGTCGTACCGCACGGGCAACTGCGAGCGTTGCAACGCTGCCTCGATCCTGTCCGCCTCGACCGACGGTAGCCCGCCCACCCCGGCGCTCAACCACGCCGCCCCGACGAGGCCGATAGCGACCGCCTCACCATGGACGTACCGCGTGTAGCCGGTCGCGGCCTCCAGCGCGTGACCGATGGTGTGCCCCAGGTTCAGCAGCATACGGGGGCCACGCTCCTTGGGGTCCTCGCGCACGAGCTTCTGCTTCCACGTGGCGCAGCGCGCGACCACTTCACGACGCAGATCGGGCGGCACGTCGGTTGCATCGTAGCCCTCCAACCGCTCGAACAGCGGCGGATCGAAGAGCAGCGTTGTCTTCAGCACCTCGGCCCACCCGGCGCGCAGATCGCGGACCGGCAGGGTGTCGAGCGTGCGGGTGTCAATCAGGGTGATCCGCGCCTCGTGGAACGCGCCGACGAGGTTCTTGCCGGCCGGCAGGTCTACGGCCGTCTTCCCGCCGATGGCGCTATCCACTTGCGCGAGGACGGTCGTAGGCACCTGCACCAAGGCGACACCGCGCAGGTAAGTGGCGGCGACAAAGCCCGCCAGGTCACCGACCACGCCGCCACCAAGCGCCACGATGGTATCGCGCCGTTCCGCCCGCTCCGCCGCGAGCCAGGTATAGAGCGCCTCGGCCTCCCGCAGCGTTTTGGTGTGCTCGCCGCCCGCGATGGTCTTGCTGCGGACCGCGAAGCCCCGCGCGGTCAACCCTGCCGCCAGCGTTGGCCCGCAATGCGACCACACCTGCCGATCCGAGATGACGTGTACCTTGCCGTCCAGACCGGCGCTGCGGAGGTGATCGCCGAGGGTATCCAGAATACCGTCGCCGGCGACGATCTGCGCTTCATCACTCATCGTCACGTTGCTTCCACCTCGCCAGGATAGTGCTGCGGATGCTGCCGCTGCGACACGGAGCTGCGCCTACCGCATCATCGTCTCCGCCAGGGCAAACACGCACGAGCTACGCGCCGTACCCAACAGCGGTGCCCAGTGCGGCGACATGTAGGGTAGTCCGTCCGCCGGCTGCCCGTCGAACATGATCGCGGCCTCGTCGGTGAAGAACAGCGCGGAGTGCATATCCAGGTCCGCGTCCTCGCCCGCTCCCGCTCTGGTCATCACCAGCGGCGGCTGCGTGACCGTCCAACGCGCGACGATCTCGTGTCCCTCCACCGTAATGATCCAGCAGGGATCGTGCCGGATGTCGCCGCCGCGCCGGAAGGTCGCAGCGAGCACGGGCACGTCCGGGTCGTCGAAGGGCGGGATGCGTCCGCGCGGCCAGTGCTCCTGGATAAACGGCACCAACGCTCGATTATCGGTGCAGATGGCCGTGAACCGCTGCGGCGCATCCACGTGGACCAGCGCCACAATGCCGGCGCCGGCCGCGCTGTAGTGCGTGTGGTACAGGCTGACCATGCCGCTATGCGCGTCCTCGCCGGGTCGCCGCAGAAAGTTGATCCAGTGTTCGCCGGTCCAGAAGAGCGTTTTCCGATTGATAACCGCCGGTTCCATCCCTGCCCTCCTTCATGTTCCTGTGTAGCTACCTGGCCCCCACCCTAACCCTCTGACAAGGGTAGGTTTTTTGTAGGGGCGCGATGAATCGCGCCCAGGCCCTCGTCATTCCGGCGGAAGCCGGAATCCAGGCTTATTCGTCGCCCCCGGTCGCCGCATAGACGCCCCTTCCCTGCCAGGGAAGGGGCCGGGGGTTAGGTCCACCCCCCGGCCAGCGAAAAACCTACCCCTGTCAGACCCTATCCCTCCCCGTGCTGACGCACAGGGCAGGAAATATGCTATCCCCCTGCATAGGGAGGCCAGGATATTCCCGTTGGATGGTAATGCTACACTGATTGTGCGATGGGGTAGCGGCGGTGCGCTCGCTGCTAGACAATTCCTATTGTGGGGGAGCGAGGAAACACCGGCAATGCAAGAGATGGTGACGCTCACGCTTGTCGTGCGAAAGGAAGACGACTGCTGGCTCGGCGAGTGCGTCGAGTTGGGAACGGTGACCTTTGGTGATACCTTTGAGGAGGTTCACAACGAGCTCCCGCTACTGATCCGTCAACACCTCGACGAGCTTGAGGAATCGGGAGAGCGCGACCGCTTCTTTCGTACACACGGCATTGTGACGTGGAGAGCCGGACAATCCTCGGCGGTGCTTCCTCCACCGCCGACTTCTGCCGCCGACCCCAACGTCTATTTCAACTTCCAGCAAGCATCCCTCGCAGCGCCCGTGTCCTTGCCCGTCTAGGGACCGGTTGTCCATATGGCGAGAGGATTGCCGGCGCTCACCGGCGCTCAATTCATTGATCTGCTCGTCCGGTGTGATGGCTGGAGCATACGCCCCAAGCGTCGGGCACAGCATGGGATCGCCCTGCGGAAACGGATTGAAGGTGTGACCGTCACTGTCATTGTTCCCAATAAAGGTGGTCGGTCAATACCTCAGGGGACGTTGATGGGCTTACTGAGTGGTAAGCAATCGAGACTAGGACGCCGGGGCCTGGAAAGATTGCTGGAGATGCGCCAAAAGGGTCTCTGCTAACCATCCCCGGGATTACCCATCAAAGTAACCGGCAACGGTCCGGCTCACCTATGGCCCCCCCGCTACTCCTGTTGGCCGGGAGCGGCGCGTGCGTTATCCTTACGAGCGAGGAGAGCATCATGCAAAGTCCGGACCGGGCCGCGCCGCCGACGCCGCACACCACTCCCTGGCAGGTACCGGGGCAATGGTACCGGGGCGCGCTCCACTGTCACACTACCGAGTCCGATGGTCAGCCCACCCCCCAGCAGACCGTGGACTGGCACGCCGCCAACGGCTACGGGTTCCTCGCCATCACCGACCACGATCGGGTTACGGACCCGGCCGGCCTCGATCCCAAAGGACTGTGTCTCGTGCCTTCGACGGAGCTGACTGCTGCTGGCGGCGAGCTGGGTGCAGCGTATCATCTCCTGGGAATCAACGTACCGCCGGGGACAACGTTGCCGTCCCCGCATACCCTGGCCACCGAGTCGGTGTCCTTCCTGCGCTCGGTTGGCGCGACGGTGTTCGTAGCCCATCCCTACTGGTCGGGCCTCACGTCCGCCGACTTGCTGGCCCTGTGGAGTGACGATCCGCAAGACGGCGCCCTCGGCATGGAGGTCTACAACGGGGCCTCTCATCTGGAGTCCCAGAAGGGTGACTCGCTGGCAGCGTGGGACGAGACGCTGGCGCGTGGCGCCCAGTGGTGGGGCATTGCCACCGACGATACCCACTGGGGCACGCTCGACCGCGGTCTCGGCTGGGTGGTGGTGCGTGCGCCCACGGCCACGCCGGCGGCCATCGCCGCGGCGCTGGCCCAGGGCCACTTCTACGCCTCCAGCGGCCCGGAGCTACGACAGGTCCAGGTGCTCGGCGAGGAGGACGGCGCGCTACGCATTCACGTCGAGACGTCGCCCTGCGCGGCGATCTACCTGCTGGCCTATGGCGAGCACGACTGCGCGTACAATGCGGCTGCCATCGCCCGCGGCCAGCTTGGCGCCACGATCACCGAGGCTACCCTCTCGGTATCGCCGCCCCCGGCACCGAGTAACGACAACGGGCGGGCCTGGTACGTGCGGGTCCAGGCGACCGACTGGCAGCGTCGCTCGGCGTGGAGCAATCCCATTTTCGCCTCATGAGTGCTGCTCAAGCGGAGGCGACCGGGCCGGCGGAGGCAGCGGCGCCGAGCGATGATCCGGCCGGCGTAACCGCTGCGAGCGGTCGGCGCTGGCTGCAAGCACTCGGACTGCACCGGCGGGAGTTGCGGGCCTGGGCGCTGTACGACTGGGCCAACTCGGCCTTTGCCACCGTGATCGGCGCCGCCGTCTTCCCGATCTTTTATGCCAATGTCGCGGCCGCCGACCTACCGCCGAACGAGGCAACGGCGCGTTACGCCTTCACGGCGTCCACTGCCCTGGCGTTGATCGCGCTGCTGATGCCGGTGCTGGGTGCCGTGGCCGACTACCTCGGCGCCAAGAAGCGCCTGCTGGGTACGTTTCTGGCCCTGGGCGCTGTGGCTACGGCCACGATGTTCTTCATCAGCCAAGGCGCGTGGCTGTTTGCCTCGTTGTTGTTCGTGCTCGGCAACCTCGGCCTCTCCGGTGCCAACGTCTTCTACAACTCCCTGTTGCCCCACATTGCCCGCGAAGATGAGATGGATCGTGTCTCCTCGGCTGGCTACGCCTTGGGCTACCTCGGCGGCGGGCTGCTGCTGACCGTCAATCTGGCGTGGATCCTGTTTGCCGACGCATCCGGCTGGGCCGACACGGAGGTGGCGACCCGCCTGTGCTTTGTCAGCGTCGCCGTCTGGTGGGTGGGGTTTTCGATTCCGCTCTTCCGGAGTGTGCCCGAGCCGCCGCGGCGGCTGGAGGAGGGGGAAGTCGCCGGCCTGAACCCGGTGCGGGTGGGCGTGAGGCGGCTGGTCGAGACGTTCCGCGAAATCCGCGGCTACCGACACGCCTTCCTGTTCCTCCTCGCCTTCCTGGCTTACAACGACGGGATCGGCACGATCAACGGGATGGCCGCCGCCTATGGCACCGAGATCGGTCTGGCGCGCTCCCATCTCATTGGCGCTATTCTGGTGGTGCAGTTTGTCGGCATGCCCTGCACCTTTCTCGCCGGTATTCTGGCCGGACGCTTGGGCACCAAGCGCACCCTCTATCTTGCCCTGTCCGTGTATGTCTTGATCAGCGTGCTGGCCTACTTCATGACGACAGCCCTGCACTTTTACGCGCTGGCGATCCTCGTCGGCGCTGTGATCGGCGGCAGTCAGGCCCTCAGCCGCTCGCTCTATGCCAGCCTGATCCCCCGGCACAAGTCCGCGGAGTTCTTCGCCTTCCTCACCGTGGGCAGCAAGTTTGCCGGTATCCTGGGACCGGCGATCTTCGGGTGGGTCTCGTTGCTGGCCGGCTCCAGCCGCCTTAGCATCCTCGCCATTATGGCCTTTTTCGTCGTCGGAATGGCGCTCCTGACGCGCGTGGATGTGCCCGGCGGCCAGCGCTATGCACAGCAAGCCGACCGGGCGTTTCACTCGGCCTGAAGCTAGTGTAAGCGCCCATGTGAAAAGGGGGCGATCATGTCAGCGGATGCAATGGCGCCGAGCGACGGTCCGGCCGGCGTAACCCCGACGAGCGGCCCCCGCTGGCTGCGAACGCTGGGGCTGCACCGGCGGGAGTTGCGCGCCTGGGCACTCTACGACTGGGCCAACTCGGCCTTTTCCACCACGATTCTCGCTGCCGTGTTCCCCATCTTCTACGCCAGCGTCGCGGCCGCCGACCTGCCGGGAGACGAGGCGACCCAGCGATACGCCTTCACGACGTCCGTCGCCCTGGCGCTGGTGGCACTGCTGACACCGGTGCTGGGCGCCGTTGCCGACTACCTCAGCGCGAAGAAGCGGCTGCTCGGCACGTTCCTGGCCCTGGGCGCTGTGGCCACCGCCACGCTGTTCTTCATCGGCCAAGGCGCGTGGCTGCTTGCCTCGCTGCTATTCGTGCTCGGCAACCTCGGCTTCTCCGGCGCGAACGTCTTCTACAACTCCCTGCTCCCCCACATTGCCCGCGAGGACGAGATAGATTGCGTCTCCACGGCCGGCTATGCCTTGGGGTATCTTGGTGGGGGAGTGCTGCTGGCGATCAACCTGGCGTGGATCCTGGCCCCCGGCACGTTTGGCTTGGCCGATGCGGAGGTAGCAACCCGCCTGAGCTTTGTCAGCGTCGCCCTCTGGTGGGCGGGGTTTTCGATTCCGCTCTTCCGTCGGGTCCCCGAACCGCCGCGGCAACTGGAACCGGATGAAGTCATCAGCCTGAATCCGGTGCGCGTAGCCGTCACGCGGCTGGTCGAGACCTTCCACGAAATCCGCGGCTACCGACACGCCTTCCTGTTCCTGCTGGCGTTCCTGGCCTACAACGACGGGATCAGCACGATCATCAGGATGGCCACCGTCTACGGCACGGAGATCGGTCTGGGGCAAACCGACCTCATTGGCGCTATTCTGCTGGTGCAGTTTGTCGGGATACCCTGCACCTTCCTCTTTGGCCTCCTGGCCGGACGGGTAGGTGCCAAGCGTGCGCTCTATCTCGGTCTGTCGGTGTACATCATCGTCAGCGTGCTCGGCTTCTTCATGTCGGAGGCCCTGCACTTCTACGCGCTGGCGATCCTCGTGGGCATGGTGCAAGGCGGCAGTCAGGGGCTGAGCCGCTCGCTCTATGCCAGTCTGATCCCGCGGCACAAGTCCGCGGAGTTCTTCTCCTTCTTCGCCGTCGGCGACAAGTTCGCCGGTATCCTGGGGCCGACGATCTTTGGGTGGGTCTCGGTGCTGGCCGGCTCCAGCCGCCTCGCTATCCTCGCCGTGATCGCCTTCTTCATCATCGGGATGGCGCTCCTGACGCGCGTGGATATCCCCGGCGGTCAACGCGCCGCACGACAAGCCGACCAGGGATTGCACTCGCTCCCGGACACTGCTACCACCTGAGGCAGCCCATATTACTAGCGCCTCTCAGTGGGACATCTTGCACACACCGTGGCCGGTGCTGGACCGGCGCGGCCACCGAGCGAAGACCGCTACCCGAGCGGCGGTCACCGGGCTAGACAGGGAGTTAGTGCTCTGCTATTAACCCGGCGAACAAACGATGGATCAGCAACGCTCCGGTTCTACCCCCGAGCGCACTCCGGCACCGTCTGCATCCGCTGCCGCCATTGTCCGCCTGCTGCGCGAGGTCCTGGTGCCACAGTTGGAAACCGGGAGTATGCAGTTCCTCCTCGTAGATGCTGCTCAAGCGGAAACAGCCCCGCCACTGCCCCAGCCCCCACTCCGACCCCGCCGAATACGGAACGGCCCAACAGGCTACCATGCCCACGAGACTCCAGAGGTCTGCTGGGTCGTGGCTGGCAAATGCTTGCTGCGAGTGGCTGGTCATCGCATCTCGCTAGGTCCGAACAGTGCATGTATCGTACAGCCGGGGCAAGCACACCAACTCCACCCCGCGCCGCAACTGACTCCGTTCCGGACGCTCTGGTGGCTGGCGACTCCCAGTGGGGTCGTTGTGTACGATAGCTTCTATACTCAGCGGCGCCGGGGAGTCGTGTCCCGAGTGGTATCGCAGTTTGTAAATCTCGAGGCCCCCATCGCTCTTCAGCTTGACCTCGTAACTCGAGAGCTCAAAGTGCAGCGCCCGTACTCCCACCTCTTCGTCTGTGCAACTTTGTTGACGCTGACCGCACGCATCCTGCGTGCGCTGGCGGAGACCGGGGCGAGTGACAGGATTCCTGAAGCGCGAACCCAGAAGGTAAGCTGGTACATCCAACACCTGACCGAATATATCCAGGCCCACCACGGTGCTGAGCTGACGTTGAGGCGGCTGGCTGCGGTCGTAGACTTGTCGCCGAGCTATCTCGCCACGCTGTTCCGCCGCCAGATGGGCCGCACGGTCATGGCCTATGTCAACGACGTGCGCCTCCGGGAAGCACGCTCGCTGCTACGCAACACTGACCTGCGGGTGGCTGCGGTAGCCCGCCTGGTGGGCTACCGGGACCCCTACTATTTCAGCCGTGTATTCAAGACGAGAGAAGGCTGCCCACCCCGCCAGTACCGCTCCCTGTTTCGGAGCGCCGCCGCGCCCTAACTAGGGTGCTGCAAACCGCTGCCGAGCGGTTTGGTACTCCTTTAAGCGGTCCGTGGCGGATTTTTCCTCCAAATTCGAAGCTCTGTCCATTGTCACCGCCAAGCCGAGGCGTTAACGTGGATTCAGCCTCGGTTGGGATACCGTCATGCAAACACGGTATCCCGCTGGCCCGGGCGTACCGTGCGCTCGGGAGTGTGAGTGCAGCGGTTGCCGACCGGCACCGTAACGCAAGGAGGGGGAGAGCACATGTCTGCCACATTTAACCTGACACGTCGCAGGTTTGTTCTCGGTCTTACGACCGCCGCAGTGGGCCTCTATGCGGCTGCCTGCGGCCCTGAGGAAGGGGGGACGCAGGCCCCGGCTGCAGCGCCGCAGCAGGCCGCCCCGGCCGCGGAGCCAATGAAGGCCAAAGAGCAGGTCCCAGTGACTATCTTGGCCCCGGCGAACTATCTCGTGGATCATCCCGAGAAGCTCCTGCCGATCTTTCACGAGAAGAACCCGGACATCAACGTTGAAATCCACCATACGGCCAAGATGACTGAGCATGTCATCACTCGCTCTATCGCTGGCGACCTGGAGGATATCTACACCTGGTGGATGGGCGGTCAGGACCCGCAGGTTTGGTTCGTGCATGGGATCACCAGGGCGATTGACGACCTGGTCAAGACCCACAAAGTGGATCCGAAGGAATACTACGAGGCCACCTGGAATGCCCACTTTGTTGATGGCAAGCAGTTCTCGATGCCGTGGCAAGGCCAGGTATTCGGCTTCATCCTCTACTACAACCAGAACCACTTCGACGAAGTGGGGCTGGCGCATCCAACCAACGATTGGACGGTCGAGGACATGCTTGCCGCCGCCGAGAAGCTGAAGATCGTCAAAGGCGACCAGGTCGAGCGTTGGGGTATGCGCTTCGGTGAGAACCACTTCGCCGGCGAACGGTTTCCGGGCTACGTGCGGGCCTTCGACTCCGAGCTGTTCAACGAAGACCAGCGGGAGTTCCTGGTTGCCAAGGATGCCAAGTTTCAGGATGCCCTCGATTGGTACTCCGATGCGATCTGGAAGCGGATCGGGGAGGTCTACACCCCCGGCGCACTGAAGAAGCTCGGCGGCGACCCGTCAACCTTCGGTGGCGCGTACGACACGCTCGGACGGGGCACTGTGTCCATGGTTGCGCGCGGCTGGTTAGGGGCGACGGGGGCCATGGTCAAGTACCTCAAGGAAGACCCGAGCTACAGGTATGGTGCGATCCTGCAACCCAAGGGGCCTACAGGCCGGCGCGGCGGCTGGATGACCTCAGCGTCCACCAACCTCAACAAAGCCAGCCAGCATCCCGATGAGGCCTTCCGGTTCATGATCGAGTTCACCGGCCGCGAGTGGAGCGTGGCCCGCGGCTTGCAAGAACGTGGCTCGACGACGTTGAACGGGCGGCGCGATGTCTACCACGACGAGCGCCTCCAGCAAAGCCCGTACATCCCCAAGTCGGTGGCCCTGACAAAGGCCCAAGCGATGGATGAAACGGAGAGCGAGAACTGCTCCTACGAGGGCGGTGGACCGTGGAACTTCCGCGTGCGGGACCTCTGGAGGATCGAGAATACGACCACCCGGAAGATCACCGAGGGCATTGCCCCGTCCAGTAAGGACATCGTGGAGGAGCTAGACCGGCTGATGGAGCCGGTAATGGCGCAGCCGCGACCTGGCCTCGGTATCGCCCGCTAATCCGAGCCGGGCGGGGCCGCAGCCTATCGCCATTGTGTGGGAGCCAAGGCTTGTCCTGGGAGCTATCCCAGGGCAAGCCTTCCTCTTTTTCGCTGACTGCGAGTGGCTGTCTGCGTGTGGGTACGAGGGGTGAAGCCGCACTACAGAGACATGGGCCATGAGGCCGAATATATGCGCCCCCGTGATAGAATGAAACCTCTAACGATTGAGGTTGGGGCTATGCGTGAAGTGCAAGCGACGGAGGTCAGGACCCGTTTGGCCGAGCTGCTGCGGACGGTCGAGCGCGGCGAGACCATTGCGATCACGCGCCATGGCAAAGCGGTTGCCCATCTGGTTCCGGCCGAGGAGCAGGAGCGAGCCCAGCGCCAGGAGGCCGTGGCACGTTTCCGAGAACGCCGCCGCCTGTGGCGGCGAATTGACATGTCCACCGCAGAGATCCTCGCCGCGCGCCATGACGGCCATCGGTTTTGAGGGTCTTCGTTCTTGATGCGTCGGTTACCGCGGCCTGGCTCTTCGATGACGAGTCGGCGCCGCGAGCGGACGCCATACTGACACGTCTTGAAGCTGACGAGGCAGTTGTCCCCCAACACTGGCAGTTCGAGGTGCGGAACGCGCTGCTTATGGCAGAGCGGCGGGGCCGTATTACTGGGGACGAGGTGAACGAGCGCCTGACTAACTTGCGGGAATTACCAGTAAGCACGGACACGAGTCCCGAGGCCGCGTTCGCTTTGGCCAGAACACACCGCTTGACCTTCTACGATGCTCTCTATCTGGAGTTGGCACAGAGACGCCAAGCGGCACTCGCCACGCTGGATGCCGCCCTTGGCCGGGCCGCTGTTGCTGCCGGGCTAGCGCTGCTCTGACGAGAACACCGCGTATCGGTCTCCTTGCCGCCACGCTAGGCCGGCTTGCTGCTATCCTTATTTGCGAATCGGCACTCTATCGAAAATAACGATCCTCGTTGTTTTCACTTCCGCTAATACGAGGTGGTCATGCTTCCTGCCTCCGAACGGAAACGGCGTCCCCACGGTCGCCTGGTCAACTGCCCGGGTGGGTACCGGGCCTATGTCCCGGACCCACTGCCGCCACGCATCGCGTGGGACGGGGCGCTTGTCGCCGCGCTCTCGGCTGCGGACCGGGCAGTCGGCCGGCTGGCAGGCGAAGGACGGCGCTTACCCAGTCCACACCTCCTCATCCGGCCGTTTGTCCGCCGGGAAGCCGTGCTCTCCAGCCGTATTGAGGGCACCCAAGCGACGCTCGGCGAGCTACTCGCCGCCGAGGCCAGCGGGGTGGTCGCACGAAGCTCCGCCGACCTGCAGGAGGTTGCCAACTATGTCGTTGCCCTTGAATACGGCCTGGAACGCCTGTGTACCTTGCCGCTGTCGCTGCGCCTCGTGCGCGAGCTGCACGAAAGGCTGATGCAAGGCGTGCGGGGCGAAGTGGTAACGCCCGGCGAGTTCCGGCGCAGCCAGAACTGGATCGGCCCGCCCGGCTGCACCCTGAACGACGCGACCTACGTGCCGCCACCGCCCTCCGAGCTGATGGGCTGCCTGGACGCCTGGGAGCGTTTCCTCCATGACGATGCACTCCCGCCGCTAGTACATGCCGCGCTCGTCCATTCACAGTTCGAGGCAATCCATCCCTTTCTGGATGGCAATGGCCGTGTCGGCCGTCTCCTCATCACGTTTCTGCTCATCGAGCGCAACGTCATCCCATCGCCGCTGCTGTATTTGAGTGCCTACTTCGAGGCCACGCGCGAGGAGTATTATGCGCGGCTGCTCGCAGTGACTCAGAACGGGGAATGGGAGGCGTGGCTGGCCTACTTCTTGCGGGGTGTTGCGCTCCAAGCCGAAGATGCCCTCAACCGGATTCGGCGCATTGATGATCTATTCGCGCTCTGGAGAAAGAGGCTTGGACGCAGCCGGTCCAGGCAGCCGGAAAGGGTGCTTGAGCTGTTTGCCGAGAGGCCCTTCTGGAGCGTGGGCGGACTCGCCGAGCGGCTGGACGTGGCCTACACCACGGCGCGCCGCGCCATCGAACGACTTGAGGCAGCCGGCATTGTCACGCTGGCCTGGTCGGCCAGTCGAGGCCGTGTGTATTGCGCGCGCGACATGCTCAAGGTGCTGGATGATTCAGTTGCTCCCAGCCGTTGAGCCGACACGGCAAATGCGAGTGCCGGCGCAGTGCCGTGCTATCCTGGTACGCTAGGACTCGTGAGGCGCCGACGGCAGGGGGAGGCAGCCATGGAACAAGACGTCACGGCGGCCATCGGGCATCTCGATACCTACGGCTACTGCATTCTCGAAGACCGCATCCCGGCCGCCCAAGCCGAGGATATGGCTGCGCGGTTCCTCGTGCTGCACACCGACCCCCAACGGCGCGAGGCAGCCTTTCGCGGGCATCCCATCCACTACAGCGTCGAGTACCGCTACGAAACCCTGTACGGCCTGCACAACATTGATGATCGGGTGTGGGAATGTACGGCCCACCCGGACGTGCTGGCGATAGTCAAGCACTTTCTTGGCCCCGACCCGCGCGCGCCCGGCGGTGGCTCGAAGCCGTCGTGGCCGGGCTGCCCGGCCGGCAGCCTGCACGCCGATGATGCCCGGTTTTTCCACCGGCTGCCCGACTTCCCCTGGCTCATCAATTCCATGTGGATGCTCTCCGATTTCACCGCCGAAAACGGCGCCACCCGCATTGTGCCCATGAGCCACAAGTCCGGACTGAAGCGTCCGCCGCCCGACTTGACCAACGACAGCCCGCTGACCGTCCCGCTCACCGGGCGACGGGGATCGGTCGCCTTATGGCACGGCGGCATGTTCCATATGAATGGCGCGAACGTCAGCAACGAAATCCGCATGGGCCTGAATATCGCCTACTACCCACCATGGTTCAACCGTTTCGTCACGGAGAACGAAGAGCCTCTGTGGCCCGAGACCGCCGCGCGGATGCCCCCGGAACTACGCCAACTGATGCGGCGTTACCTGAAGTAGCCGCCCATCTATCTGCCACGCGCGTCCCCCTGCGGAGCGGGGGGACCATAGGGGGGCCAGGGAGCAGATTCCGGCCCAGCAAAGCTCGACTGTCAGGTTCTCCCCGACCAATTCGGCCGCGCGAACCGCGCATTGGAGTAAACGCAATGGCCAGCAAGATGTCCAGGAAGTCAAAGCAGGCCGGCGCCACGCGCGCCAGCGCCAAGCCGGTCCTCCTCTCCGGCGGCAACCCGCAGATCGCGAAGGCCGACGGCGACGCCCCCGTGCAGGCCTATATCGCGGCCATGCCCGGCTGGAAAAGCGATCTTGGCCGCCGCCTCGACGACCTCATCGTGCGTACCGTGCCCAACGTCCGCAAGGCCGTGCGCTGGAACTCGCCCTGGTATGGCATCGAAGGCCAAGGGTGGTTCGTGAGCTACCACGTCTTCACCCGCTACGTAAAGGTGACCTTCCTCAATGGCGCATCGCTGCGACCCGTCCCACCCGGCTCCGGCAAGGACCCGGACTCGCGCTGGGTAGACATCTACGAAGGCCAGCTCGACGAGGAGCAGATGGAGACTTGGGTCCGCCAGTCGGCTGCCCTCCCCGGCTGGCAGGGCTTTGACTGGCTGTAACCTCCGCCTCAGGCCGGCGCATGAGCACGTGTGTATACTACAACAATCAGTAGTGTCTCAGTTTGAAAATGTCAGCCCGGCAGCCGCGCGGCGGGCCACGGCATAAGGCTGCCCCGGCACGCGGCTGCCGGGCTGACCGTGCGGCGCTAGTTCGCCCCGACGCTTCACCGGTCCACGCTCCCGCTGCCGGTGCTCACCGCCACCCTCATAGAGTATCCTATTTGCGCTTGATAAACGTATAGATTATCGTAGTGGCGTTCGTTTGAGCGGCCCGCTCCGGGGGCCGCGCACCGGTGCCTGCCGCCCGGGTACGGATTTCAAACGGAGACACTACCGGAGATTGACATGACTGGATATGACGAGACTCGTGATGAGGACGCCCAAGACGATACTGCGCGGTTGGAGTTGCCCGAAGGATACGACACCCTGAAAGCTGAATGGAACAGACGGACTGTTCGAGACATTCAGGGTGACATCGCGAGCGGGTCAATTGACTTGCAACCTGATTTCCAGCGTGAATACGTATGGAATAGTGAACGCGCTAGCCGCTATATAGAGTCTCTTCTGCTCGGATTCCCCACACCTCCAATCTTTCTTGCCCAAGAGCAGGACGATCAATGGGTGGTTATCGATGGACATCAGAGGCTGGAGACTATTTTTAGGTATATGAAACCACTAGTAAGGGGAAAGTTACCTGTTCAGTTAAGGACGTCACCGGAACTTCGTCTCAGCCAACTGGAAGTATTGCAGGACTTGAATGGGACAGTAATCACGGCTTTGTCCACCGAAGAACGAAAACAGCTTTGGGACACTGAATTGCAAGTGGTTTCGCTACCCAAAGAAGTAAACCCTGACTTGAAATACGCCTTGTTCGCCAGACTAAACGCGGGGTCCATGAGTCTCAATCCACAGGAATTGCGGAACTGTATTTTTCGGGGGCCCTACAACGAATTTATAAGGCGGAAGAGTGAAGAATTGGATTTTCTGCAACTTTGGAATCCTAGTAGACCTGAACCTGACAAGAGAATGAAACATCGCGAGCGTCTCCTTCGCTTCTACGCCATGCTTCACAGAAGAAGCCAGTATCGGACCCCTTTCCGCGCATTTCTTAATGATGAGATGGAGGCACACAGAACCTTGTCAATGGGTGAGGATGCTAGGTTCAGTGATGAAATCGACATTGCGATCAGGTGGACGAAGCGGGTGTTTCAACGGGAAGCCTTTTGCAGATTCGAGATGGGAAATTCTGATAACCCTCAAGGGAAATGGGTACGGAACAGGTTAGAGGTTCTGGCAGACGTCGAGCTGGTTTGGTTTGCGGAGGTCGGACCTAAGTTGGATGCGTTGTGGGAAGGCTTGGCCGAAGGGGATCAAGGTCTTCTCGTCAAGTCCCTGCGCCGTACCGCAACCGATGTGATGCTTAGACGCGGGTTTCAGGAGGCCCTGTCGAGAGACAGGACGAGGGCGTCTAGTTTGGACCGGAGATTCCGATCTTGGTATCGCGCAATGAACAGAGTCATCGACGACCCAGAGCATGCGATGGACACCACGAAGGAGATCTACTCTCAGTTACGAAACTCTGAAATATGCGCCATTTGTCCTAATCGCATGGAGGCGGAAGACGCGATTATGACTAGCACAGGGAAGCTGGCACACAGGTATTGCCAAAGATATAGTCGGCGGACGGACGGCTAACCACTAACACCCGGGGCGGCGGCACCACACCCGCCTTATGCTCACAGCGAGAACCGCACTCCGCCTATGAGCTTGTATGCGGAGGGGCAGCATAAGGTCAACGGCATCAGGGAGACACCCCGATTTCTTGGTCTCGAGACGCCTCGGACCTTATTCGGGCCTACCCGATTTCCAGGGAATGGCTGACGCTGCTAATCCGCCGGATGGACGCGGTCGCCTCCGTTTACCGCCTTGCCTCCTTGATATCCCCCGGCAACCACGACGTGCGCCGCGACCTCTACGCCAGGCTGCTGCGTTGGCAACGCGAGACAGGCGATACACTAACCTTGCCGGAGTCCTAACGGAGTGCCGGCCATAGTAGGCTAGAGTCCGAAAAGGACGGGCGACCCGCCGGCCCCTGTCAGGGAGAAAGGTGGTGAATCATGCGTAAGGCAACGTTGATTGTCGGACGAGGGTTCGAGATCAGCACGGAGCCGGTGCCGCAACCGGGACCGGGCGAGGCCCGCGTGCAGGTCCGGGCCTGCGGCGTCTGTCAGACCGAGGTACATGCCATTGACGGCAGCCTGTCCCGGCCGGACATTCCCGGCATGATGGGCCACGAGTTCAGCGGCGAGGTCGTCGCGCTAGGCCCCGACGTGACCGGACTTGAGATCGGGACGCCGGTCGCCTGTCTGTCGCGCGGGGGCTATGGCGAGCAGGTCGTGGTCCCGGTAGACCGGCTCTTTCCCCTGCCCGCCGGTGTGCCCGTGCAGCACGGCGCGTTTGTCGAGCCGCTGGCGTGCATTGTCGCCGCCGTCGAGACCGCCGCGCTGCCGATGGGCGCGACCACCCTCCTCACCGGCGCCGGGCCGATGGGGTTGTTGACGCTCCAGTTGGCCCACCGCAGCCGCGCGGCGCGGGTCATCGTCTCCGAGCCGCACCCGGACCGGCGAGCGTTGGCGCTGCGGTTGGGCGCGGACCAGGCGGTTGACCCAAGCGACGGGAGCCTCGCGGCCGCGGTGATGGCTGCCACTGGGGGGGCCGGCACCACAGTCGCTTTCGAGACCGCTGGTGCCCCAGCCGCGCTGGCCGATTGCTTGCAGTCGGTCGCCAACGGTGGCCGGGTGGTGATGATCGGCGTGCATCCCACTGCGGCGCGCCTCCCCTTACACCTCGACGACTTCCACCCCCGCAATCTCAGCCTCGTTGGCGTCTATGGCGGCCGGGGCCACTTCCATGCAGCAGCGCAGTGGCTCGCCCACTTGGACATCGAGCCGCTCATCGGCCGGCGCTTCGAGCTGGCCGACATCAACACAGCCTTCGAGGTTGCCCGCAGCGGACAGCGTCTCAAGGTGCTCGTCGGCCCCGGCCTCGGCCAGGACGAGTGAAAAAACCCGGTCTGCCGCTGCCCCCTCCCTAGCCCTCCCCCGCGCCGGGCACGATCCCCGTCCCCCCGTCGCAACGGGGGGACCATAGGGGGGCCGGTATTGCACCTCACCCCCGGCCCTTACTTGACGGAAATTGCAGACTTCTGTCAGAGAGCAGTAGAGGGAAGCACGGCTACCGCAGCGCCTGGAGCGCACCACGAGCGGCCGACAGAAACCGATCCAGGTCGGCATCGCTGTGTGCCAGCGAGAGGTACAGCTTCTCACCCGGATTGACCAGGATACCCCGGCGCAGCAGCTCGTTCCCGAAGTGCATCCGCCGCGTCTGGTCGGTGGCGAGGGTGTCGCGGTAGCTGTGCAGCGGCCCGGCGCCGAAGAACACCTGTGACACCGGACCGTCGCCGATAGCCTGCACCGGCAGCCCCACCTCGCGCCCGAGCGCGTTCAGCTCGGCGCGGAGCGTGTTCCCGATCCGGTGCAGCCGCTCGTACACCCCGTCGGCAGCCAGCGCGTCGAGTGCGGCCAGCCCCGCCGCCGCCCCGATGGGATTGCCGTTGAAGGTGCCACCGAACCACGCATAAGCCGCCTGCCCCCGCCGGCTCGCCTGGGTCAAATCGAGCACATCGCGCCGTCCACAGACGGCACCCACCGGAAAACCACCGGCAAACGCCTTCCCCAGCGTGCAGAGATCGGGAATCACGCCGTACCGCTCTTGCGCGCCGCCCCACGCCAACCGAAAGCCCGTCACGATCTCGTCGAAGATCAGCAGCGCGCCGCACGAATCCGCAAGCTCTCGTAGGCCGGCCAGGAAGCCCGGCTCCGGTCGCAGCGCGCGCTGCAACGGCTCGACGATGATCGCCGCCAGGTCCGCGCCGTACCGCTCCACGAGCCGCTGTGCGCCACCGAGGTCGTTGAACTCGCCGATCAGCACGCTCTCGCTCGCCCCGGGCGGAATGCCGTCCGAGTCCGGCACGCCGCGCGGGTACGGACTCAGCGCCGCCGGTGCGGTGCTCTGGACCGCGTAGTCGTGACTGCCGTGCAAAGCGCCCTCGAACTTCAGGACCAGCTGCCGGCCGGTCGCCACGCGCGCCAGCCGCAGCGTATAGAACGTTGCCTCCGTGCCGCTCGACGTGAACTTGATCGCCTCGGCGCACGGCACCGCCGCCACGACCCGCTCCGCAAACTCCACGGCCCGCTCGTTATTCAGGTGGAAGTGGGTGCCGCGCGCCAGCTGCGTCTGCACCGCGGCCATGACCCCCGGATGGCAGTGGCCGAGCAGCATGGGACCCGATCCCATGAGGTAGTCCACAAACTCGCGCCCGTCCACGTCCCAGACGTGCGCCCCCTGCCCACGCGACACAGTGATCGGCACGTCGTCCGGCAGCTTCCAGATCGAGAGCGTCCCACCGCCGAACACCCTGGCGGCGCGTTCCTGAAAGTCACGACTCCGCGCAGTCGTCGTGGCACTCGTCACGCTCGTCTCCCTCCCCCTCGCCGCTCGCCCCCCGGAATCCCCGTCCCCCTGCACAGCGGGGGGACCATAGGGGGGCCTTCACTCACCTCATCCCCGTCCCCGACAGGCGATGGCCCCTTCCCTGATGAAAGTTGCCAACTTAATCGGGTAGTGGGGCCTCCCCCTTCCCTAGCCCTATCCCCGCTCCACCGGGGCCGGGAGCGGGTTCCCTCCCCTGGAGCTTGCTCCGGGGGAGGGTGAGGGAGGGGGCCAGACCACTACCTTATCAAGTGAGCAACTTTCGTCAGGCAGGGGGGGTGGGAGTAGGTCAGCCCCCTACAACCCCAGCAACCGCCGCGCGTTCTCGCCCAGGATCAACCGCTTCGCCGCATCCGAGATGTCCGCCGTAATAATCTTGCCGATCTGCGGTCGCGGATCCATCAGCGGCGTATCCGACCCGAACACCACCCGCTCCGCCCCCGCCCCCGCGACCAGCTCTTCCGTCACGCCCGGCGTGCGGTACGTCGAGGCCGTCTCCAGATAGTAGTTGGGTAGCTCCCGCGCCGCGGCAATCGCCAGCTTCCGCGCCGGCGGCGTGTTCCCGCTATGCGCCGCCACAAACCGCGCGTTCGGAAAGCGCCGCGCCGCCGCCGCCAAGTGCGCCGGTGAGCACCGCTCGTCCGTATGGTGCAGCACCGCCAGCCCCCGCGCGTCCGCAAAGGCATAGATCGGGTCCCACTCCCGGTCGCTGATCTTATACGGCGTATACGGCGCGTACAGCTTCAGCGCCCGAAAGCCCAGCCGGTCAATCGCCCGCGTCAGCTCGTCCAGCATCGTATCGGTCGCCAGCGGTGACACGTAGGCAAACCCGATAAACCGCTCCGGCCGCGCCGCGATGATCGCCGCCGTCCGATCGTTCCCCCGGCGCCCGTCCAGGTGGAAGATGCCGAACACGCACGAACGGTCCACCCCCACCGCATCCATCGCCGCGACCATCCGGTCCACGTCGTCCACCATCCCGGTCCCGTCCCACAGGCCCGCGTGCCCGTGAAAGTCAATCACCTCGATCCCGCCGATCACGCTGCCCCCTCCCCCACCAGCAGCCGCGCCGCGTTGCCCGCGCAGACCAGCGCCAGTTCCGTCTCCGTCAGCGTCGTGTGGTGCAAGTAATAGAGGATCGGCCCCATCTCATAGCGCGGATACCACGACCCATACAGCAGCCGCTCCGCGCCGAACTCCGCACACAGCGCCTCTACGTCTCCCAGCGTCTCGTGCCGACTCAACTCCAGGTGCAGTTGCGGCAGCAGCCGCATCAGCGGCCGCACCAGCAGCACGTGTTGGTAATGCACCCCCGCCAGCACCACCGGCAGCTCCGGGTAGCCCTGCAACGTCGTCGCCAGTTGGTGCGCGTCCACCTCCGGCAGCGGCACGCACAGCGCAATCCCCTGCTCCTGCAGCCAGGACAGCGCCTCCCCATAGACCCAATCGGCAAACGGCACGATCCCTCTTCCACCCAGATCGTGCAGCCGCACACTGTGCAACAGCCCCCGCCCATGGAAGTCCCGCAGCTGCGCCAGCGACGCATCCGTCGGCGACACCACGCACTGCGGGATCAGCCGCCTCTCCTGCCCCACAATCGCCTCGAACAGCAGTTCATTGCCCTCGACCGCGCTCTTCGTCTGCGCGTAGACGTAATGCACCACCGCCCGCTCCACCCCGTGCCGGTCCAGCGTCGCCAGCAGCCCCGGCGCATCCGCCGCCGGCGACAGCTGATCGTGCCAGTGCCCCAGCGCCACGTTCGCATCCACCACCGCCACCCGCGGCCGAAACCGCAACCCCTCGTCACTCATAGCCCCAACCTTACCACCCCTCCCTCTCCTAACCGCGCCAGCTACGAGCCAAGCCGTAGGGGCGCAACATGTTGCGCCCGTCCCCCCACCTCGTCATTGCGGCGCAAGCCGCAATCCAGGCCACCGCCCCGCCAGTCCCCCTCACCCGCCAGCCCCCGTCCCGTTCGTCATTCCCGCGCAAGCGGGAATCTAGCGTATGGCCGTATGCCCCACGTGGCGTCGCGCCCGGCATTGTCCGTTCGACACCAGATAAAGTAGACTCTGCATGGCGCGATTGCCAGGGGAGGGCACGATGGGAGAGACGAACCCGGCTGCTACGCAGTCCGACGTACAGCCTGTTGATCTCCGGGCTACCCGCGACAACTGGCATGAAGAAAAAGAGCCTGCTCCGACAAATGAACAAATAGAACACATGATGTCGCAGTTCGACGACGCCGAGATACGAGACTGCCTCCGCAGTCTGGCTCAAGCGGTAGCCCTCTCCTGGGACGTGATCGAGGACACGGCTGCGTGGCATGCCTTGAGAAACTGGCTCGCCACGGCCGAGTTATACTCCGATCCGGACGCTCTGAGCGATCTTGTGGCTGCCAGAAAAAGCGCCGAGGCCGGCAACGTGACTGCATGGGAGGACGTAAAGCAGGAATTGGGGTTGTAAGTGTCTGCCCAGACGCTGTACCTGGAAGCGCGAGCCAGAAGATTCATCGAAAGAGCCGACGTGAAGACGCGCAGAATTGTAAGCAGACACATAGCGCAGTTACAGGAATTTCCGAACAGGCGTAGGAAGCATCTCCAAGCCAAGGCCAGTTGCAACTGGCAAGAGGAGTTTGGCGGGTTCCGCATCGAGTTCACTCTTACACCTAAGCGTCTTACGATACTCAGAATAACGCCTCGTAGAGACAACTGGAGACGTAGCACGCGATAGTTATGGGAGCGCATGAAAGTGGACTTTACCACCCAAGTCCCTGCCAACCAGCCCGCTCCGTCCCCCTGTCGCAACGGGGGGGCCATAGGGGGCCAGCAATGCCCCTATCCCCCCCACCTTACCAGTCATCCCACCTCGTCATTGCGGCTTGCGCCGCAATCCAGCCCCTTCCCTTGAGGGAGGGGGTCAGGGGGTAGGTCTACCCCGTCCCCCCGTCGGGACGGGGGGGCCACAGGGGGGCCAGCCGGCATACACCCCCTCTCCAAATGTTGGAGAGGGGGCCGGGGGGTGAGGCCCGCCCCCCCCGCCATTTCCGCGCAAGCGGGAATCTCGCGTCTGGCCGTATGCCCGGGCGTCGTCGTACTCCTCGCCCTACCGATAGGCCCGTGACTGCAAGCGAAACAGTTCGGCGTAGAGCTGCTCGTTCCGCATCAACTCGTCGTGGCTGCCCTGTTCGAGAATGCGCCCTTTGTCGAGCACCACAATATGATCCGCCATCCGCACCGTCGAAAATCGGTGCGACACCAGGATCGTCACCGTCCCCCGGCGCTCGTCTCGCCGGGCCTCGGCGGCAATCCGCTCGAAGAGCGCGTGCTCCGTCTGTGCATCAATGGCCGCCGTCGGCTCGTCCAGGATCACCAGCAGCGGGTCCAGCCGCATGAAGGCCCGCCCCAACGCGAGCTTCTGCCATTCACCGCCCGAGAGATCCACCCCGCCCTCCCAGTCCCGGCCCAGTTGCGTTTCCAGGCCGGCGGGGAGCGTGGCCGGTACGTCGTCGGCGCCGGCGCGCACCAGCGCCGCCTCGACTGCGGGGACCTCTTCAATGGCCGGCAGGTTCCCCACTCCCACCGTCTCGCGGGCGACGAACTCGAAACGGCTGAAGTCCTGGAAGCCCGTGCTCAACCGCGGTCGCCACTCGTCCACCTGGAAGCGGCGCAGGTCAATGCCATCGGCCGCGATCCGGCCCGTGTCCGGCTCATAGAACCGCGACAGCAGCTTGACCAGCGTCGTCTTCCCGGCCCCATTCTCGCCGACCAACGCCACCACGCCGCCCGCCGGCAGCGCCAGCGTGACACCACGCAGCACCAGTGCTTCCGTGCCGGGGTACCGAAACGTGAGGTCCCGGACTGTGATCCCCCGCGTCAGTTGCGCCGGCACCGGCACCGGCTCGCCGAGGAACTCCTGCTTGCGTTGGGCGTAGTCCTCCAACCAGAGATAGCGCCGCGCAACACTCATGGACCACACGAAGCCGGTTCCGTAGGAGATCACCTGAGACACCACTGCGTTCATCTGCGCGGCCAGGCTGATGGCGAGCAGCACGTCACCCGGCGTGGCTAGACCCTGGATCGCGCGGACGAGCACCAAGCCGATGGCGCCGATATAGCCGGTAGCGAAGAGGAGCGATCCCGCGGTCTGCAGTCCCATGATCTGCCAGTCCCCGCGCTCGCGGTCGCGCATCTGGGCCTCATACGCCGCGCGGTGCCTGGTGAACAGCTCATCCCGCAGGCCGAAGATCCGCACTTCCTTGCCGGCCTCGGCGGACGTGGCGATGCCGAAGAGCTGCTCGCGCAGGCGCACCCGCTCGGCGGTGATCTGGTCCGTCCGTCGCTTGATGGCCAGGCCACGTCGTTCGGCCAGCGTAGAGCCGAACCCGAATAGGGGCAACAGGAGCAGCAGCGGGTGCAGGCTGGCGAGGAGAAGGGCACTCCCCACCAGTTGCACTACAATTCGGATCATCCCAGCGGCTGCATTGCTCATCCAGGCGAGATTACTCCGCCGCTCCCGCAGGATGGCCACCTCGTCGAGGTAGTCGGGGCGTTCGTGATGCTCCAGGCCGGCGATACCAGCGGTCAACTCCATCAGCCGTTTGTCAATCAGCACCCCTGCTCGCTCGACGACGGTGAAGAGCAAGGTCGCGTAGACCCAGAGATTGATGCCGGCGATCCCCATGGTGAGCGCGAGGATGAGGGCCGCCACGAGGCCATCGCGCGGGTTGAGTGCGACCGCCGCGTCGGTGAGGAGCTTCAGCCCAACCGGAACCATTAGCCCTTGTAAGGCCGTGATAAAGGCCGACAGCAGGAAGACCACTGCCTGCCAGGGGGCCGCCCGCAGGCCGAAGGACATGAGCACCCGAAAACCCCGCACGTGCTCGCCCATGGCCTTATGCCCCGGTCCCTTCACCCAACTGGAGCGCCGCCTCGCTGATGTCCCTGCGCCCGTTCCCCCCGGCGTCGAGCGGCACGCTGGGATCATTGCTAAACCGACTCGCTTGCAGGGTGTACATCTGGGCGTACTGCCCGGCCAACGCCATCAGCTCGTCGTGGGTGCCTTGCTCGGTGATCCGGCCGCCAGCGAGCACGCAGATGCGGTCCGCCCGCCGCACCGTGGAAAACCGGTGCGAAATGATGATCGTGGTCAGCCCGGCCGTGATCTCCAGAAAACGGTCGTAGAGCGCCGCTTCCGCCCGCACATCCAGGTTGGCCGTCGGCTCGTCGAGGATCAACAGCCGTGCTCCGCTCTCGACCGCGAACAGCGCCCGGGCCAGTGCCACTCGCTGCCACTGCCCGCCGGAGAGGTCGGCCCCGTCGGTATAGCGTCGGGACAGGATCGTGTCCCACCCCCGCGGCAGGCCCTCGATCAGCTCTAGCGCCCCGGCCTTGCGCGCCGCGGCAGTGAGGGCGGCCGGATCAGGCGTGGCCTGCGGCGCCCCCAGCCAAATGTTCTCGCGGGCGGTCAGCGGGTACTGCACAAAGTCCTGGAAAATAGCGGCGACTTGCGCTTGCCAAGCGTCCGCGTCCATGTCCTGCAGATCACGCCCATCCACCACGATGCTGCCCGCCGACGGGTCATAAAGCCGGCAGAGCAGCTTGATCAGCGTGGTCTTGCCGGCGCCGTTCGCGCCCACGATGGCCAGCGACCGCCCGGCCGGAATGGACAGGTCGAGGCTGTCGAGCACGTCGTCGGTCTGGCCGGTATAACGGAAGGTCAGCCCCCGGCACTCGATGCCCTCGTGCGGGCTGCCGGCCGCCGGGCGATAGCCGCTGCCGCGCTGGTCACGGTCGGTGAAGCGCCGTTCGAGCTCCAACACCGGCAGCAGGGAGACCACGGCATAGGCCAGCCTCGCGTTCTGGTCGGTGGCGTTCCATCGCACACTGTCCAGTACTGCCCGCGCGTAGACGGCCAATGCAGCCAGGCCGATGTCGCCCCGCGTGGCGGCCCATGCCAGCAGCGCGAGCGCGCCCAGGTTGGCGGCGGCGTTGGCGAGGGTCATCAGCCAGATGATGGGTCGCCCCAGCCGGCGCTCGTGCCACTGCGGCACCATCGCGTGCCGGAACTCGCGTTCGAAATGGCCCACCAGCCAGTCCCGCAGCCCCCAGATGCGCACCTCTTTCGCCGGCTCTGGAGTGAGCGCCAGATCGCTGAAGTATCGGGCGCGACGCACGTCGGCCGCCTGGCCGAAGCCGACGTTGGCTATCCGGATGTACTCACTATGACTGAAGTAAGCGATGAGTGCCCCGAGGAGCAGCATGATCAGTGCTACCCCCCAGTGAAACGCGGCGAGAATCAGCGCCGAGCCGGCCGGCACGATCCACCTCGGAACCAGTGTTGCCAGTGCCCTCACCGCTTGCTTTGGGCGGTAGTAGGTCATGCCGACCCCTTGCGCCGCCTGTATCTGATCGAGGATGTCCGGGTCTTCGAGGTGGGCAATCCCGTGTGGCCGGCCGACGGCCTCGATCACGCGCTCCTGCAGATAGAGATCCAGGTAGCGACCGAGCGCCAATCCGAGCACCTCCTGGGCCGGGCCCAGCACCCACAGGGCGACAATGGCCACGCCGGCGACCACCAACCAGGTCAGCGTGAGCCGCGCAGCCGGCGAGTCGAGCCCTCCCTCCGCAGCGGCCGGGATGGAGCCGATCAGCAGCCCCGTGACCACGGTCAGCCCGATCGGCAGGAGCATATTGAGCAGGACGACGACCGCGAGGCCGATCGTGCGCGCTAGATGAACCCGCGGCAGCAGGCGCAGGAGCGCCAGGGTGCCCACGAGCGCCGGCGGCACCGGCCGGCGCCACGGCAGCCAACTCAACAGCATCCGTCGCAGGGAGGGTCGTACCATTGGCCGATGATACCACCCGCGCCAACCCCACCCTCTCAATCGTCATTCCCGCGAAAGCGGGAATCTCCGTCCCCCCGTCGCAACGGGGGGACCACAGGGGGGCCAGCCCTGCCTCCCCCCAGGCCGTTGTCTTTCCCCCACCCCCCGCCGATATGCACCACTGACGGGGATTGGCAGCTGCAAGTCCCTCCTGGAGCACCGGGCACCGCCCGGCAGGGACCCACTCGCATCATCATGCTAGTCAACCACGGTGGCACCGCCACCCAGCCGAGGGCACCGGGTCATGAACGACCCCACGCCGCACTGCGCGCGGCGCGGCATGGCCGCCTGAGTGCCGCGTTGCGGGCACCGGGTGCTGACGTACCCCCGGCCACCACGGCCGGGGCGCCGGGTCAGTACTGTCTGAGTGCCGACCCGAGGGCACCGGGTCATGGCCGCCCCCTCGCCATCACGGCGGGAGTGTCAGGCCACGACCGTCTGAGTGCCGCCTTGCGCGCACCGGGTGCCGACCTACTCCTAGCCAGCACGGCCAAGGCAGCCGGTCAGCACCGTCCGAGTGCCGCACCCAGCGCCACCGTGTCCTCGCCGGCCGGCAAGCGCCGGCTGCGCCAGGAGGGCTTGCCCCACAACCCTGCCAATCCCCGCACCCTGATCTACTCACCAGCCCACCGAGACACCATCTACAACCACGCCACGCACACCCAGCGTCTCAACCATCATTCCCGCCCCCTCAATCGTCATTCCCGCGCAAGCGGGAACCCCCGTCCCCCCGTCGCAACGGGGGGACCACAGGGGGGCCAGCCCCAGTCCACCCACACCACCCACCAAGTGCATCCTGCCATCCAAGGACCGCCCCACCCGCGGCCTTGCTCCACCGCGGCCACGGGCTTTCCGCTCAACCACCCCTCCCGCGCCCCGCCGTGACTCCCCTTCCCTGGCAGGGAAGGGGCCGGGGGTTAGGTCAGACCCACCGCCCACTCCAGCGCCGCCAGCACCGCCGCCACGTGCGAGCGGTCCATCGGCAGCGACAGCGCGCACATGCTCAGGCCCGACGACAGCATCACGCCCTGCGCCAGCAGCTGCAAGTACGTGCGGTACGCCTGCTCGCCGTCGGCCGTCGCCAGCGAACGGTAATTGTGCAGCGGCTCCGCCGTGAAGTGGATGCCGAACAGCGATCCGTCGCCCACGGCCTGCGCCGCCACGCCCAGCCGCCCGAACAGCGCGTTCGCTTCCGCCCGTAGCTCGTCGCCCAGCGCCGTCAGGTGCTCATACGCCGCCGGCGTCAGTGTCCGCAGCGTCGCCAGCCCCGCCGCCAGCGAGACCGGATGGCCGTGGAACGTCCCGCTGTGCATGTAGCCCGTGCCGCCGCGCGCGTCGTCCAGCAGGTCCATCAGGTCGGCCCGGCCCCCGAACGCGCCAATCGGAAAGCCGCCCCCGATGATCTTGCCGAACGTGGTCAGGTCGGGCCGGATACCGCACTGTTCCTGCAGCCCGCCCGGCCCCACCCGGAACGCCACCACCTCGTCCATCACCAGCAGCAGGTCGAGCTCCTCCGTAATCCCCCGCATGTGGCGGATGAACTCCCGGTCCGCGTCCAGGACACCCCCGCGCGGATCGAGCCACACCGCGGCCAGCTCATCGCGGTGCTGCACCAATAGCCGCTCCACCGTCTCCGGGTGGCTGTACGGCAGGATCACCGTATCCTCCGCCGCCCCGCGATCAAACCCCCGCCCCTGCGGCACCGCCCGCGGCGCGGACTCCGCACCTGCCTCGTCCAGCGGCGGGCCGACGCTGACCTCCAGCGCGTCCACCCGCCCGTGAAACGCCCCCTCGAACTTGGCGATCTTCTGCCGCCCCGTCCACCCCCGTACCAGCCGCAGCACGTTTTGCGCCGCCTCGCCCCCCGACCCGGCAAACCGCACCCGCTCCAGCGACGGCACTCGCTCCGTCATCTCCCGCGCCAGCTCATACTCCACCGTTGTGGGTCCACCCAGCGCAAACCCCTGCGCCAGCTGCTCCTGCACCGCCTCCAGCACCGCCGGATGCCGGTGTCCGAGGATCCCCGCCGTGTGGTGGTTGGCGCAGTCGAGTAGCTGCTGCCCGTCCAGCGTCGTGACGTAGCACCCCTCGCCCGAGACCAGGAACAGCGGATACGGCTTGCTGAAATACGCCCCCTTGGCCACCCCGCCCGGCATCACGCTCCGCCCCCGCTCATACTGCCGCCGCGACCGCGGGTTCCGCGCGGCATAGTCCGCCTCCAGCGCCTCAATAGACACCGTCCCCCCGCTCGCCGGCGCCGCCACCGTCGTCATAGCCAGCCTCCTCTCAACGTGAGACCTTTGCAAACCGTCATTCCCGTAGAGACCCTTGCATTACCTGTCATTCCCGCGAAAGCGGGAATCCAAGAGCCGGTTTGCCGCCGCTCACCCCACTCAACCGGAGGTGCCCGCGCCCTGCGCCAGCAGTGTCACCACCCACTGATTCAGGCTTGTCCCCTCGCGCTTCGCCTGGTGGACCAGGCGCTCGTGCAGACTCTTCGGCATCCGCACGTGCAGCCGGCCGCTGTACCTTGGCTCCTGGTCCGGCTCCGGGATAGGATTGCCGTCCAGCAGCATCGTCTCTAGCCACAGGGACATGGCCTCCGGTAGCTGCGCGAGGGCCTCGGCCTCCGTCTCGGCAGCCGTCATGCAGCCGGGCAGCTCGACGACCTGCACCAGGAACCCGTCGTCACTATCACCGGAGATGACCTTGTGGTACGGCTTGTGCATGTAGGCCTCTACTTGGGCCGCGATGGCCGGAGGCACAGGTGGACTCTCTGCTACGAGCGGGGTGTCCTCCACCTTACTCATCCTGCCCTCCCCTACACGCCACGTCAGAGTTGCTCGATGAACGCCAGTTCGTCCCGCAGCTCCTCGACGGTGCTGTGGTGCTCCAGGTGCTTCACCGCCGCCAGCCGCTTCACCCCTGCGTGGAACGGGCGCGGCAGCGTTCCTTGCCCCACGTGCAAGTGCGAGTCGTTGCGACCGCGATGCCCCCCGAGGTAGTTGTCCGACCAGTGAACGTGCGTAATCAGCTCCCCACCCACGTCGAGGAACTCCTGCACCCGCCGCGCCTGCGCCGCCAGGTCGCTCGTCGCCACCGCGCACGTCGTCGCGTGACTCGTATCCAGGCACAGCCGCACGTTGTCGCGGTCAATCGCCGCCCACAGCTGCCGCCACTCCTGCGGGTCGCGCCCTAGTTGGTACAGACACTGGCTGCGGTCCGCCCGCTCCGCCGGAATGTGCTCCGGCACGGGCGGCCAGTAGAACACCACGTTCTCCAGCACCAGCTCGAATTCTCGCGTCCGGGCGTGGTCCGCGATCCGCTGTAACCCCGCCACCGTCCGGTCCCAGTCGCCGACCTCTTCCCCCTCGAACGACACAATGCCCATCGAGTGGATCACGCCACGCCCAGCGCCGGCCTCGCACGCAACGTCAATCGCGCGCTGCACCGTCTCGATGCTCACCTCCCGGCGCGCATCGTCGAAGGCCCCCAAGTTCAACCGTCCGGCGTCGTCACCCGCCGGCAGATGCACGCTGAACAGGTAAGGCGCATGGCTGGCCGGCATCCCCACCTCCCCGGCCGCGCTCACGTTCGCTTCTACACCGAAGCCCAGTTCGGCCACCGTCTCGGCCGGGATAGCGACCGTCGTCAAGTATTCGGGCGTCCTCGCATCTCTGCTCATTCTCTTGCTCCTTCTCACTCCCACGGCAGTTCCCATCGCGTCGCCGCGACGTGCGTCATGCCGCCAATCGTCATGTAGTACACCGTGAAGATACTGTCGTCGGGCAGCTGCACCGAGATCGGATAGCCCAAATCCACCGTCTCCCCGTCGCCGCGCAGGATCGCCCGGTGCTCCAGGTCCCAGCTGCGCCCGCCGTCGGCGCTGATAACCGCTTGCACCCCGAGCGGCTCGCGCCGGTGGCCGTAGGAGCACAGAATCCGCCCGTCGCGCAGCTTCAGCAAGTGCGGCGGGTAGCCCCAAATGTCCGTGTAGATCGCCTCCGACCAGGTGCGCCCGCCATCGTCCGACCACGCCTCGGACAGCCGCTGCGGCGCCTGGCGAATCAGGCAAAGCACATGCCCCGGCTCCGTTTCCACCAGCGCCGATTCGTCGCCGTACCCCCCGCTCGCCCCACTGCCCACCAGCCGCAGTTGCCAGCGTGCCCCGTTGTCCTCCGAGCGGTGTACCAGCACCCGCACACGGTCCGCTTCGACGTCCCCTCCATCGTAGAGCGGCGCCAGTACGGTCCCGTCGGCCAGCACGGTGCAGCGCGGAAAGCCGTTCAGCCGGTGCGCGCCCGGTACTTCCCACTCCTGGCGCTCCCAGGTCCGGCCGCCGTCGTGCGACCGCTGCACGAACACGCGATTGCCACCCAGCAGCACCGTCGAGTCGTCGCGCAACGGATGCGTCGAGACAAGCCGCCCCGCCGCTCTCGCTTCCTCCACCCGATCCGCCGGCGCCTCCTCGAATCCAACGCCGCCCGCAGTGACCAGCGTGCCGTCCGGCATCTCACCGGCGAAGCGGTCGTACCGTTCGCGCGGCGAGGTCCCCGGCCAGTTGAACGGGATGCTCATGTCGTCTGGTGCGGCGGGGGCAAAAGTAACGCCGCCGTCGGCCGAGGTCACGACGGTCCAGTCGCCGAACCCGTAATGATCCCTGATGTTGGCATCATTCGACAGGTAGGCCACCGCCAAGCGGCCATCGGCCAGCAGTTCAATCACCGGAAAGGCCGCATACGTACCGGCCTGCTTGCGAAGAACGCTGTGCTCCAAGCGGGACGGTTGCATTCCCACGATCTCCTCCTTCTCGTCCCAATAGCCCCCCCTACGGTCCCCCCGCTGCGGCGGGGGGAGGGTGAGGGTGGGGGCCTGCCCGCCGACATCGCAACAGAGTCTAGTCACCGGCCTGCGCGCGCTCCCGGTCCCGCAGCGCCGCGAGATTAGCCGGCTCGAACACCTTCTGCACCGCGCGCACGTGCTCGTCCACCAGTTCGCCCAGGTCGCCCCGCCAGGCCGGCGCCGTCATGCCGAGCAGGTCGAGTTCCTCCGTCGCGCAGCGTTGCTCGGCCACCGGGCAGTCCCCGGCACGGTAGGCCACCGCGTCCGCGCCCCGACCGCTGCGATGGGCCGCCCATGGATACTGCCGTCCGAAGAAATACGCCCGGTCCTGGAACCGCGCCCGCAGGTGGATCGGCTGCTGCACATAGCCCAGGTTGGCCGGCACGCCTTCCGCCTCCAACGCCGCCACGATGGTCGCCCGGCCCACGCCGCCTAGCTCGTTCGGAACTATGGTCGGACTGTGACGATGATAGACGTGCTCGCCGCCGGCCGTCTCCGCCACCGGCCGCAGCCCGCCCACGCCGGCAATCCCCTCCGACAGCCGCTCGTGGTTGGCGCGCCGCTCGGCATTCCACGCATCCATGTGCCGCAGCTGCTCGCGGATGATGACCGCCGCCAGCGGGTGAATGCGATAGGTGTAGGTCAGGCTGTCAATGTACGGCGTGAGCGCCGGGTCCTGAATGTCGCGCTCCTGGCGTGCCGGGTGAGAGCCGATCGCGCACGCTCGCTCGTAGATTCCTGCATCGTTGGTCAGTACCATCCCGCCGTCGCCGCCGATGATCTGCTTGCCGTCGCCGAAGCTGAAGCAGCCCACGTCGGCGATGGTACCGACGTATTGCCCCCGGTACCGCCCGCCCGTCGCCTGGGCACAATCCTCGATCACGGGCAGCCCGTGCCGCCGCGCGACGGCAAGGATGCCGTCCATATCGGCCGGCTGACCGAAGATGTGGACGACCAGAAGAGCCTTCGTGTAGGGCGTAATCCGCGCCTCGACCGCCTGCGGATCGAGCGTATAGGTCGCCCGCTCGATGTCCGCGAATACCGGGATCGCCCCCTGATTGAGGATGGGCGAGACCGTCTGCCCCCACGTGTACGGCGAGACGATCACCTCGTCGCCGGCCTCGACTCCGACCGCGTAGAGCGCCATATGCAGCGAGGCCGCGCCGGAGGCAGATGCGATGGCGTACCGTACACCGAAATGTCCGGCGAAATCCTCTTCCAGCGCCGCGACCGGGCCACCACCCGGCATGGAGTTGAGGTACTGCACGTCGCTGCGCGAGCGGTGCAGCGCCGCCACCACGGCGGCAATCTCGCCATCCCCGACCGCCGGCCACAGCGGGATCGGGCACGTCACCTCCGGCTCACCACCGAGCAGCGCCAGCTCACCGCTCGTCGTCCCCATCGCCGCCCTCCCTTCCGCTTCACCCCCGGCCTGTCATTCCCGCTTTCGCGGGAATCCACGTCCCCGTATTGGGGAGAGTCCCACCTGCGGCCGCTTTGCTGTCCCCATTGTCAGGCAAACCCAGAGGTTATGCAAAGGTCTCCGCATACGGGAATGACGGGTCGGGCAGAGTAGATCGCCTGGCGCTACGCATAGGCGGCGGCGCGGCCGGCGATGCGCCCGAACGCCAGACCGAGTGCCAGGCCGCCGGTGTAGCCGCGCGTGTAGACGCCGCCCACGTCGGCGCCAGCGGCATAGAGGCCGGGGATAGGCTGCCCACTCGTATCGAGCACCTGCGCGCGCTCGTTCACGCGGGCACCGCCGTAGGTGAATGTGATGCCCGGCAGGCAGCGTAGCGCGTAGAACGGCGGCGTCTCAAGGGGCAGCAAGCCGCCCGACTTCACAATCGGCAGGGCGGCACCGTCGCCGGCACGGGCAGCGGCGTTGTATTCCTCCAGGGTAGCCAGCAGCCGGTCGCGGGCAACACCCCAGCGGGCTGCCGTCTCGTGGGCCAGCGCGGCCAACGAGGGCGCCTCAAGAATCTCGCCGCCGGCGGCGCGGATGCTTTGGAGGCGGTCCGCCCGCGCGTCGCGGCCATCGTGCTGCGGCGCAGCGTAGGTCGTGCGAACCGCCTCATCGTAGAGCAGGAATACCAGTGCCTGCTCCTGCTGCGCGGCCGCGTGAACCGTCACCTCGTCGCCCAGGAACTCGTCGTCGAAACGCTCACCACGCAGATTGACGAAGACGGCGTACTCGCTGAAATCCGGCTTGACGGCGGCGAAGTTGTGCAGGCCCACTTTGGCCGGTGGCGCGGGCACCATATGGCCATAGAAGCGGCTGAACGGCCCGGCGGTGGCGGCGCCAGCGCGTAGCGCCGCCTGGAAGCCGTCCCCGGTGCTGTAGACATTGCCCCGCAGCACCATTTGATCGGCCCAGCGACCCAGATAGCGGGCGCGTAGCTCCGGGCTGCCCTGAAAGCCGCCGGTGGCCAAGATCACGGCGCGGGCCTTCACGGTGGCAAAGCCCGCTTGGCCCAGCGCCCGGACGCCGCTGATGGCGCCGCGGCCGTCGAGTAGCAGGTCGCGCAACCCGGTCCCGACGATGAGCGTCCCGCCGCCGGCGGTGAAGCGGTCCGCGAGCGCCGTCATGGCGGTCGCAGCGTCGGGTTGGCAGGCGTAGATAACGCGGCGGAAGCGGTAGGGCGTGTCCAGGGATTGCTCCACGAGGTCAACGCCTTGCCGCCGGAGCCAGGGGATACCCTCGAAAAAGCTGGCGATGAGCGCCTGACCCAGCGCCGGATCGCCACCCGGCTGGACCGAGAGCCAGCCTGCCAGGTCGGTCGCGCACCAGATCGTGCCCCCGGACGCGGCAGCGGAGCCGCCAATGCGCGGCGCCTTTTCGAGCAGCACGGTGCGGGCGCCCGCTTCCTGCGCGCTGCACGCAGCGGTCAGCCCACCCATCCCGCCGCCGGCCACGACGACATCGGCTTCAATAGCGGCCATTGCCAGTAGAGTGTACTTGCTGTGGTGTCCGGCCCCCCTGCGCCCCCCTGACAAGGGTAGGTTTTTTGTAGGGGCGCGATTCATCGCGCCCAGGCCCTCGTCATTCCGGCGCAAGCCGCAATCCAGGCTCCCAGCCCCCGTTCGCCACACCGCTCCCGCTGCCCTGATGAAAGTTGACAACTTAATCGGGTAGTGGGATGTAGCCCCCCTCTCCGTAGGGGCCGGGTGCAGGTTCCCTCCCCCGTCGGGACGGGGGAGGGTGAGGGAGGGGGCCAGACCACTACCTAATCAAGTTCGCAACCTTCATGAGGGCAGCAGCGGACCGGCTCCGCCAGCGCTCCCCTTCCCTGCCAGGAAAGGGGCCGGGTGACAGGTCAAAGCCGCACCACACCTGGCCCTATCCGTGCGGCTTTGGCCTGTCAGGGGTGAGGTCCCACCCCCGCCCAGCGAAAAACCTGCCCCTGTCAGCCTGCGCCCCCCCGCTGCGGCGGGAGACGTGGAGCATCATGCCGCCTGGACCTCGCCACTGACGCGGGAGTACCTGGTCGTCTATCCTTGTCCTGGGAGTAAGAGTATGGATGAGCAAGAGCCGCTGCGCCTTGCCGTCGTTGGTACCGCCACCAGCGTCCGGCAGCTCGTGCGGAGGAGCGGCGAATTTGCGAGCTTTCGAGTGACCTCCGAGTGTGCCGCCGACGATGGCGATCTGTCAGCGGTGAAAGATTGGCTCGCCGGCGAACCAACGGCCGCGGCAGATGTCGTGTGCTTTCTCGATGAGGAGGTGAGTTCGGCTGAATTGGCCGAGCAATGTATCGCAGCCGGCCTCCACGTGTGGTGCGCCGGCCCCTTGACAGCGAACCCTGACGAGCTGGACTCGGTCGCGGCGCAGGCGGCGGCGGCCAACGTGACGCTGCTCTGCGGCGGCGGCGCCGGCCACACCAACAGCGCGCGTCTAGCTGCCGACGCGCTGGCCAGCGGCGCTTTGGGACGGCTGGTCTGTCTGCGATCCTCGCAGCTCGGAAGCGACCCGCAGGCACTATGGCCGCTGGCCGAGCAACTCGCGCTGGCCAATAGCCTTGCCAACGATTTGGTCGCTACCGTGTACGGCCAGAGCGCCGGCGGGCGCCACCTGAGTGTGAGCGTGTCCTACGCCGGCGGCGTGACCGCGCTGCTGGCACTCGGGGCAGCGCCGGGCACGCCGCCGGTCAGCGAGCTGATGGTGCTAGGCAATCGTGGCGCCTTCTACGACACGATGGCGTCCACGGCGCTGGTCATGCTGCCTGCAGGAGAAGGCAAAGGTGGCACCTATGGCGAGGAGGACGCCGGGCCGGCGCTGGCACGCTGGGCCGACCGATGCGTGCAAGCCGCCGCGGGCAGCGCCGCGCCGCCGGTTTCGGTAGAGCAGGCGCGCGAGGTCCTGGAGTTGATGAGTCACATCGAACAGGCGGTAGAGAGCGGCGAACCGATTATTGTGCGCGACGTGGCAGAGGATGAGAACGATGAGTAGCGATCACGTCTACGGCGTCGCGCTGTTGAGCAACGCTATGCACCAGAGCGGCTATGCACCGGGCATGGCACAGCATCCGCGGCTGCGGGTGCTGGTGCTGGCCGATGATCCGGGCCAAGAGCCGCTCGTGGTCCAGCGCAACCGGGAGCTGGCCGACGAGCTAGGCGTGCCGTATATCGAGGATGTGGACGCGGCGCTGCACTGGCCGGGTGTGGAGGTCGCCAGCGTGTGCCCGCAGATCGAGCGCCGCGGTGATCTGATCCCACGCGCCGCGGCAGCCGGCAAGCACCTCTGGCTGGATAAGCCGCTGGCGCCCACCGTCGCCGACTGCACGGCGATTGTGGAGATGGTGCGCCGCACCGGGCAGCAGGCCTCGATTGTCAGCCACCTCGGCTACGACCATATCCAGCAGGCGCGGCGGTGGATTGCAGCGGGCAGGATTGGCGACATCCTCGCCATTCACGCCGACGTACACTTTGCCAAAGGTCAGCCGGACCGCACGGATAAGCCACCGGCGCCGCCGGCACCGCTCGGCCGCTGGACCTACCGGACGCCGGACGGCAGCAGCGACCCGACTGAGTCGGGCCACAGCGTCATCGCCAAGCGCGAGTTGTACGAGATCGGCTATTACGCCGTCGTGCATATCCGCTACCTGTCGGGCCTGCCGATAGAGGGGGTCTTCGCGCGGACGGGATCGCATTTCTTTGACGCGCACGCGGAGCGTGGTGTCGAGGACTTCGCCACTATGGAGTTGACGCTGGCCGGGGGCGCCATCGCCACGATCACAACGGGGCGCATTGGGCGGGCGAGCCATCCGCTGAATGGGGCTAACCACCTCACGATTATTGGTACCCAGGGGACGCTGCTGCTCGATCTGCGGCGCCAGACGGCGGAGCTATGCAGCGGTGTAGGTGCGGATCGCGGCACGAGCATCCTCAACCGTGACGACGCCAGCGATGCGCTGGTCAACCATTTTGTGCGGGTGCTGGATGGCGACGAGCCGGCCTGGGCGGACGTGGAAGCGGGCCGCGCCCATGTCGCGACGCTCCTGGCGGGGTATAAGTCGGTCGCCACGGGCACCGTGGTGCGTCCGGAGTTCGGCTGAGGCGGCCAAGCGGAGTACCCGCACCCGCTCCACCGGGGGACGGCAATTTCCTCCGCCGGCCAGTATGCAGAGGATATAATAAGAGATATTAAGAGGAGGCTACAACGAACGTGTTCAAGCACACGATCCGGGTGATGCTTGTCGTCGCCTGCACCATCATTCTTGCTGCGTGCGAGCTTGGTGGCGAGAGCGGCGACGTGGCCGCGCTGCGAGAGCAGCTGACCAGCAAGGATGCCCAAATCGCCGCGCTCCAAGCGCAGATCGCCGCTCCAGGCGAGCCGGCACATAGCCGGCTGGAGCGGGTCAGGGTCAGAGGGCGGCTCGTCTGCGCCGGCCGGGTGGACCTGCCTGGTCTAGGCTACCTCGACGCCAATGGGCGCAACATCGGAATTGACCCCGACCTGTGCCGCGCGGTGGCCGCTGCCATCTTCGGCACCGGCGAGGCCATCGAGTTCATTCCCGTCACGGCAGCGGAGCGCGGCCCCACCATCCAGTCAGGGGAGGTGGACATCCTGTTACGCACGGCGACGTGGACCACCACGCGGGACGCGCAATGGGGCAACTTTACGACCGTGACGTTCTACGACGGCCAGGGCTTCATGGTCCGCAAGGATCGGGACATTACCAGCACCAAGCAGCTGAGTGGCGCGACTATCTGCGTGACCAGCGGCACGACCACCGAGCTGAACTTGGCGGACTTCTTCCGGCAGAACAACCTAGAGCTGGAGGCGGTGGTCTTCGAGGACACCGCCTCCGTCTACACGGCCTACGAGCAGGGCCGGTGCGATGCCACTACGAGCAACAAGTCGCAGCTGGCATCCGTGCGGAGCGGGTTCCACGATCCCGACGCACACCTCATCCTGGACGAGACAATCTCCAAGGAGCCGGGCACGCCGATCGTGCCGCACGGCGACGATCAGTGGCTGGACTTGGTGAAGACGGTGCTGTACGTCCTCATCAACGCCGAGGAGTTCGGGGTCACGCAGGCCAACGTGGAGCAGATGATGAACCACGAGAACATCCAGATTCGGCGGATGCTGGGCACAGAAGGCGAGTTCGGCCAATCGGACTTGGGTCTCAAGCCGACGTTTGCCGTGGACGTGCTCAAGGCGGTGGGCAACTACGGCGAGATCTACGACCGCTACATGGGGCCGGAAGGGATTTCGTTCGTGTTCCCGCGCGGGCCGAACGAGTTGTGGACCAACGGCGGGCTGCTGTATGCCCCGCCGCTGCGCTAAGAGAGTGTGGGGGTAGCCAGCGATGATAAGAAAGATCGTGCGGACGGCTCTGTTGATCGGTATGGCGTTGGTGCTCGCGGCCTGCGAGCTGGGCGGTGAGAGCGGCGACACGACCGCACTGCGAGAGCAACTGGCCAGCAAGGACGCACAGATCGCGTCGTTGCAGGCGCAGGTCGCTGCCCAAGGCGCGCCGGTGGCTGCCGCGGCGGAGACCGCCGGCCGGCTGGAGAAGGTCAAGGCCAGAGGGAAACTCACCTGCGCTGCGCCGAACGACGTGCCCGGCTTGGGATACCTCGACTCCGAGGGGCGCAACCTCGGGTTCGACGTGGACCTGTGCCGGGCGGTCGCCGCGGCCATCTTTGGCAACGGAGATGCGGTGGAGATCGTCTCGGTGGCATGGTCGGAACGCAGCTCCGCCCTGCAGGCCGGCGATCTGGATCTGATGTCCATGACCACGACATGGACCACCACGCGCGACTCGCAGTGGGGCAACTTCACCGTCATTACGTTCTACGACGGTCAGGGCTTCATGGTCCCGAAGGACAAGGGTATTGATAGTGCCTTCAAGCTGGGCGGCACGACCGTCTGCGTGACCAGCGGGACGACGACCGAGCTGAACTTGGCGGACTTCCTCCGGCAGCACAATTTGCAGGCAGAGACGGTCGTCTTCGAAGACAACTCGGCGGTGGACAGCGCCTATGCACAGGGACGCTGCGACGTTATCACGAGCGACAAGTCGGCGCTGGCGGCCACTCGCAGCGGCTTTGAGAATCCCGAGGACCACATCATCCTGCCGGAGACGATCTCCAAGGAGCCGCTGACACCGGTCGTGCCGCACGGCGACGACCAGTGGCTGGACTTGGTGAAGACGGTGCTGTACGTCTTGATTAACGCCGAAGAATTCGGGGTCACGCAGGCCAACGTGGAGCAGATGAAGAACCACGAGAACATCCAGATTCGGCGCATGCTGGGCACGGAAGGCGAGTTCGGCCAGGCCGACTTAGGTCTCAGCCCGACCTTTGCCGTAGACGTACTCAAGGCGGTGGGGAACTACGGTGAGATCTACGACCGCTACCTGGGACCGGAGGGAATATCCTTCACGCTGCCACGCCACGCCAATGAGTTGTGGACCAACGGCGGGCTAATCTACGCTCCGCCGCTGCGCTAAGGGGGTGTGAGGGTAGCCAGCGATGATAGGAAGCGTCGCCCGGGCAGTGCTGCTAATCGGTATGGCGTTAGTGCTCACGGCCTGTGAGCTTGGCGGCGAGAGGGGCGACACGACCGCACTGCGAGCACAATTGGCCGATAGGGATGCTCGGATCACCGCGCTCCAAGCGCAGGTCGCTGCCCAAGGGCAGCAGCCGGCCGCGGCGGAGACCCGGAGCCGGCTGGAGACGGTGAAGGCGAGGGGGAAGCTCGTGTGCGCCGGCCGCACCGATCTGGCCGGCTTCGGTTACCTGGATACCAATGGTCGCAACGTCGGGTTCGACGTGGACCTGTGCCGCGCGGTGGCTGCCGCTATTTTCGGCGATGGCGAGGCCGTGGAGATTATCCCCGTCACGTCGGCCGAGCGTGGCCCCACGATCCAGTCGGGTGACATAGACCTCATGGCACGCAATGTCACGTGGACCAGCACACGAGACGCGCAGTGGGGCAACTACACGACCGTGATGTTCTACGATGGCCAGGGCTTTATGGTCCCGAAGGCCAGCGGCATCGAGAGTGCGTTGAAGCTCGGTGGCACGACCGTCTGCGTGACCAGTGGGACGACGACCGAGCTGAACTTGGCGGACTTCTCCCGGCAGCACGGCCTGGAGCTGGAGGCCGTCATCTTTGAAGACACCGCCTCCGTCCAAAGCGCCTATGAGCAGGGCCGGTGCGATGCCCGCACCAGCGACAAGTCGGCGTTGGCGGCGATCCGGAGCGCGTTGAAAGACCCGGACGCGCATATCATCCTGCCGGAGACGATCTCCAAGGAGCCGCTGACACCGGTCGTGCCGCACGGTGATGACCAGTGGCTGGACCTGGTCAAGACGGTGCTGTACGTCCTCATCAACGCCGAGGAGTTCGGGGTCACGCAGGCCAACGTGGAGCAGATGAAGAACCACGAGAACATCCAGATTCGGCGCATGCTGGGCACGGAAGGCGAGTTCGGCCAGGCCGACTTAGGTCTCAGCCCGACCTTTGCCGTAGACGTGCTGAAGGCGGTCGGGAATTACGGTGAGATCTACGACCGCTATCTGGGGCCGGAAGGATTGTCCTTCACGCTGCCGCGCGGGCCGAACGAGCTGTGGACCAACGGCGGGCTGATCTACGCCCCGCCGCTGCGCTAGGTTCTGTTGACATTTCCCGGTCATTCCCGTGCAGGCGGGAATCCTTGTCCCCCTGCCGCAGCGGGGGGACCATAGGGGGGCCAGCACGACCCAATGGGGTTGGTGGCAGCGCCGCCTGTCCCAAATGTCAACACAACCTAGTCACGGCGCCGATGGGGGGCAAGAGCCGGAGGCACCGGCCGCCCGGCGCCTCCGGCCGTCCAGATACCCGTTATCTATTACGCATCGGTATGACCTGGCTGGACGACGTGGAGGAGAAGGGGCGGGCTGGTATGAAGGTCAGCATTCGCGTAGGTACCGCAGCCGACACGGAGCAGGCAGCGCGGGTCCTGCTCGCCGCCTACAACATGGCCGATATGGCTGAAGCGCAAGCGGCCTACCGGCGCGAAATCGAGATGGGCCACCGGTACCTGGTGGCCGAGGCAGGGGATGAGGTCGTCGGCGTTAGCTCCTGGTACCTGCACGGCGTTCCGCATCATGGGCTGGCGGAGTTGGATCGGATCGCCGTGCTGCCGGCATACCGGATGAACGGCGCCGGCGGCGAGCTATTTCACCGCCTGGTCGAGGACGCCCAGCACTTCTATGCCCAGCGTGGCGAGCGACTACGCAAGCTCTTCCTGATGACGCACGACGACAACCATGCCGCCCACGCGCTCTACCGCAAAGTCGGCATGGAGAAGGAAGTCGTGCTCAAAGATCACTACTACGACGGGCGGGCGGAAGCGGTCTTCTCCATCTTCTTCCCCCGCTCCGGGTCGTAGGGGTGCGATTGATCGCTGGACTGGCCCTCTACGGCTTGGCGCGTGTCTACCCCAGTCAGCCACCTCCTTCTACGGTAGGATAGGGGCAACGCTACTCCTATCATCTGGGAAGGAGGTGTCTCGATGCGCCCACTACGCATAGCCGTGATCGGCGCCGGCGCGCAGCCCGGCTCGCGGGCGCGGCAGTACCTCGCCACCATCGCCCGCCTACCGGACCACTATGTCCTGGCGGCGGTGTGTGACCGCAACGCGGAGGTCAGCCGACAGGCGGCCGCCACCTATGGCGCCGAGGCGCACTACAGCGACGTGCGGGAGCTGTTCGCGGCTGAGCAGCCCGACGTGGTGCTCAGTCTAGCGCCGAAAGACTCGCACGTCGTGATCGCGCTGACGGCGGCGCGACGCGGCATCCACGTCCTGACGGAAATCCCGGTCGCGCACACGCGGCGGTACGCCGCAGCTATCGCGCAGGCGTGCCGCGACAACGGCGTGCTGTGGGAGGTCGCCGAGCAAGTCTGGGTGTGGCCGCAGGAGCAGCTCAAGCAGCGCCTGTTGGCAGCGGGGCACCTCGGCACCGTGACGCACGCGCGGCTGTGGTACCAGACGGGGCAGTATCACGGCTTCAGTGGCGTGCGCCAATTGATCGGCGCAGCGGCGACGCGCGTGCTGGGCCACAGCGGCACCGTTCCGGCCGCGCCGTACACGGCCTATGGCGGCGAACAGGAAACGACGGTGCGGTGGGACAGCGGCGCCATCGAGTTTGCCAACGGCGTGACGTGCCTCTTCGAGAAGGCGCCCCGCCCCTTTCCGCTCCGCACCTATCCCCAGGGCTGGCAGATCGAAGGCACCGACGGGGTGCTGGAACACACCCGCTGCGTCTTCTGGCAGGGAGCGGAAGAGCGGACCTACGAGATCGAGGATGTGTACGACGAGCGCGGGGGTAAGCGGGTGCTCCGGCACGTTCGGGTGGATACCGAACCACCGGTGGTCTGGGAAAACCCCTTCCATGCGTACCGGATCGGCAGCCCGGACGACGTAGCGAAAGCGGCCATCCTGACCAGCTTCCACGCGGCGATCACCGGCGGTGGCGCCCCGGCCTACGGAGTGGACAATGCGCTGCGGGACTGGGAGCTGTGCCTGGCGATACGCGAGAGCGCCGACCGAGGCAATACCTGGGTAGAGCTACCCCTACGGGAGCCGACGGCGCTAGAGCGCCAACTCGAAGCCGCCTACGTGCGTCGCTACGGGCATGACCCCATCGAGGAGACGGAGCGGTTGCTGGACACGACCTTCACGCGGTCGGCGGTGATGTGGTCGCTGACACACTGGCTGTAGGGTGGTATTGACATGGATGGGCAGGATGGACAGGATAGGGAGATGAGCGCGACGCAAGAGCCGGGTGGGCCGGGAGCGGCGGAGCAGCCGCTGCTGCTCATCACTGGAGCCGCCGGGCGCATTGGCACGTACTACCGGGGACATTTGGCCGCGAACAAGACGCCATGGCGGCTCCGCCTCCAGGACCTGCGGGAGATTGACGACCCGGGCGCTGTGGAGGTGCAGACGAGCGACTTGGCGGACATGAACGCGACGCGGCGCGCGGTGGCCGGCGCGCACACCGTTCTCCACCTGGCGGCGGACCCGGACCCGGCGGCCGATTTCTACGCGACGCTGCTGGACCGCAATATCAAGGCCACCTACAACATCTACGCCGCGGCCGCCGAGTGCGGCGCGCGCCGGGTGATCTTCGCCAGTAGTGTGAACGCAGTGATCGGCTATCCGCGCGGCGTGCAAGCGCATACGCACATGGTGGCGCGGCCGGGCAACGTGTACGGCGCCACCAAAGCCTGGGGGGAAGCGCTGGCCGCCTCGTTCTCGTCCCAGCACGGTCTCTCCTGCATCGCGGTGCGAATTGGGGGCTTCACACCCCCGGAGCGCCTGCGCGAGCGGCTCGATCCCAACGGCCCGGACTTCCACCGGACGCTCTCGTGGGTGGTGACGGCGGCGGACCTCAGCCGGCTGTTCGATTGCTGCCTAGCAGCGCCGGATGACCTCGACTTTGCCGTGGTGCATGGTTTGTCGAACAATCGCTATCCGGCGATGGAACTGGACTCCACGCGGCGGCTGCTCGGCTACGAGCCGCAGGACGACGCCTTCGCGCTCGCCGAGGCATTCGCCGCCGAGAGTTGAAGGGGGAGCACGATGACTACGAGCGCCGTCAAAGAGCCGTTCGACATCAGCGTTGACGGAGGCCACTGTAGCCTTGTCGAGCTGACGACGGGAGAACTGCTGCTGTTGAGCAGCCGCTTGCAGCTCTCCCGCTCGGCAGACGGCGGCCGGACCTGGGGTGACTTCACGGCGGCCGTGGACGAGCACGGGGCGGCGCTGGACGGCGGCGCGCACTCGACGGGGCTGCTGCGACTGCAATCGGGGGCACTCGCCATCACCTATGCCCGGCTCGAACCGACGACCGGCCCGCACGACGACTTCGGCATGTTCATCCGGCTGTCCCGCGACGAGGGGCAAACGTGGCTGCCGGAAGTCCGCATCAACCTCCCTGGCGTCTATGCGCCCAGCTACCACAACGCGATGATCCAACTGAGCAGCGGACGGCTGCTGTTGCCGGTGCGGTGGATCTTCACCGGCAGTCACCCCGACCGCGGTGCCCGGACCCACGCTTGGGGCCGGCTGGGCGGGCAGCGTTTCGCGGTCGAGGGCCATGCCCACCGGCCGGAGATGGACATCACGTTCGTCTACTACTCCGATGACGAGGGGCAGACCTGGCAGCGCAGCCGCGACGAGCTGATGGGCTGGTTCAGCGATGGCTACCAGGGCGTTACGCCGGTAGACGAGCCGGTCGCAGCCGAGTTGCGCGACGGGAGCGTGCTGCTGTTCGGCCGCTCGACGGTGGGCCGCATCGTCAAGTCCATTAGCCGCGACGGCGGCGTCAACTGGAGCACCGTCGAGGTGACGGAATTGCCAAGCTCCTATTCACCGTGCCGATTGGCGCGCCTGCCCGGTACCGACGACTTGCTGGTGATCTGGAACCAAGTATCCGGCGAGGAGATTCGGCGGGGCTACCGGCGGGGACGATTGTCCACGGCCATTTCCAAGGACGACGGCTGCACGTGGGAGCACCACCGCACGCTGGCCCTCAGTCCGGGGCTGCCCGACGTGGCGCAGGTCCGGCCGGACCCCGCGCTGCGAATGGTCCGGGCAGCCGACAACCTGGGCGATTTGGCGGACGGCTACACCCTCTACCACTATCCCGACGTCGCGTTCGCCGGGGACACGGCCTACCTGCTCTACAACGCGGGCTACTACACGCCGACCGCCGACGGGGTCGAGCAGCAGCAGGAGCGCCGGCTGCGAGCGGTGCCGACGAGTTGGCTGTATGGAGCGTGACGAGGAGGAAGCACCATGACAACGTATCGTGCCGGGGTGATCGGGCTGGGCCGGATGGGCTGGCTCTACGACGCTTCGCTGCCGTATCCGCCCTCGGTGCGCGATGAGGACGGCACTCCGACCGAGCTGCCGCCCCTGCGCGACCACTCCGACATCCCGCCGATGGAGCATCCCGGCAAGGAGGGCTTGCCCGCGAGCTATGCCGCGGCGCTGCGCCGGCACCCACGGACGGAGTTGGTAGCCGGCTGCGACCCGAGCGAGGAGCGCCTGGCGGCCTTTGGGAAGCATCACGGGGTACAGGCGCTGTATACCGACTACCGGGAGCTACTGACCAGGGAGCGGCTGGACCTGGTCGCCATCGCTGCACATGCTGCCCTTCGCCCGGATGCCACGGCGCTGGCGGTCGAATGTGGCGCCAAAGCGGTGATGACCGAGAAGCCGATGACGCTGACGTTGGCCGAGGCCGACCGGATGGTCGAGGTGTGCGAGCAAGCGGGGGTGCCGCTGGCGTGCGGCGCGATCAGTCCCAACCATCCGGGCTTTGTGCAGGCGCAGAAGCTGCTCACCGACGGCACACTCGGCACCATCCTGAGCATGGAGACCTCCCGTGCAATGGCACAGCACAACGCTTGGATCTACCTAGTGGATAGCCCCGGGGAATGGGTGATCGGCGTGAGCGACGACGAGGAGGCCGTGCGACGGAACGGGGAGTTCCAGGGCACCGGGATCATCCAGTTCGCCAACGGCGTGCCGGGGTTCTTGCGACCGGGCGCGCCGCAGGTCCGCATCACCGGCGAGCGCGGAGAGCTGATCTTCGATTGGAAGCACTTTCGGCTGTGGCTGGACGTGGACGGGCCGGGGGGCACGACACGCGCGGAGATGGCGTTTCCGGAGCCGCAGGTGCTGGGAGAGTGGTCAATACTGTACGGCGTTGAAGACGTGATCCGCTGCCACGAGCAGGGCGGCGAGCCACGGGTGAGCGGGCGGCGGGTACGCGACGCGATGGAGATCGAGATCGGACTGCGCGAATCGCATCGGGCTGGCAACATCAGGGTGGCGCTGCCGCTGGCGGACCGCTCGCTCGGCATGGTGTACGACTGGTTCCGGTAGAGGGGGATGGCCCCCCGCGATGGAGACCTTTGCATAACTCGCCATTCCCGCGAAAGCATGTCCCGTACTCCGATACGGGACCGCCATCCGGACGGTATGCCAGTGACGGACCGTCGTCGTGTGGTCGTCCGCTAGGCAGCGAGCCGCTGCTGGCGGCGCACGACGAAGAGGGACCAGGCGATGATCGCCAACTCGGCGACGATGACCGCGACGATGGCAGCGTAGGTGGCCGGCTCCAGCCAGGGGGGCAGCCCCGCTTCCCCACCCGGTTCGGGGCTGACGACGACCGCCAGCGATTCCGGCACCCGCCCCTCCGGCACCTCGTCGCCGGTGAAGACCCAGAATGCGGTCCTCAGCGCCAGGCGCCCCTCCGGGCCTTCTAGGTAAATGTTGATCCACCGACGCCCCGGCTGTGTGTAGGTCAGTCTCGTGATGTATTCGCCGGTACGACCGGTCGGCATGAGCAGGCCAACGACGGTATCGCCGCCCCGCGGGCTCTCGTAGGGCAGCGGAAAGGGCGGCGGACTCTCCAGGTTGAACAGCACGGTCCGCATCAACACCGACTCACCGACCCGCGGCACCTGTGGTTCCAGCCAGAGACGTCCCGCGACGGGTTGGTCCTGCTCACTGAGCTGCCGCTGCGGACCAAAGCCGGCGCTTATCGTAATGGCCAGCACGAGGATCGTGACGACCGCGAGGGTACGCATTGCCTGCTCAGTCCTCCGGGGCCTCATGCACCGGCCGCAAAGTGCTCCCGACCAGCCAGCCCAAGACGGCGCCCGCCGCCGAAAGGCCCAACATCCACGGCGCGGCCACCGCCAGCATCTCCGGCTCCCATTGCACCCAGCCATACGCCTGCAAGTACGGCAGTTGCACCGCCACCAAGGCCCCGGCGAAGCCGGCACCGGCCAGCGCGGCGCGTAGCCACAGTGGCCGCAGCGGCAGCCCCACCAGCACAAGATCAATGATCGGCGCCGCGGCAAGGACGAGCGGAACCTGTGGCCGAATGCCGTCGAGCAGCACCAGCTCAACGTGAACGGCGAGCCGCATCGCCGTATAGGCCAGCGCCGCCAGGGTGGCAGCGCCAATGCGCCCGCTGGCTCGCGCCGCCGCGACCAGGATGAACGCGCTCAAGGCGGACAGGATGATTGGGTGATAGACCAGCCGGTAGATCGGCAAGTCGAAGTCGTACTCGGTCAGCACGGCCAGCGCGGTCGCCAACATCACCCCACCTGCCGCGATGGCGGCTAGCTCGCTACGGGGCATCCGCCAGAGTTGACCCGTGTCGTGCCACATGCGCCGCAGCCGTGTCGGCAGCCGCCGGTTCGTCTCCACCGTGAGGCCGATGAGCGCACCAAAGGGCGCGATAACCATGCCGGCGACAAGCATGATGTGCGGTGGACTCCAGACGGTCACGTCCAAGCCGTACAGCCGGTGCCAGGTGTCGTCAATCGGCGCCGAAGCCAAACCCATCCCGGCCCCGACCAGCGTGACCACGATGCCCGGCGGCAGGCGCAGGCCGAACGGCAGCGTGACCAGCGGGCCGGGTAGCGCCGGCCCCCGACCACGCGCAGCCGCAGCCGCTTGGGCCACCGCCGACCCGCACGCCGCCAGGATAACGATAATGCCGGCGTAGAGCACCAGATGCGGCGGACTCCAGAAGGTGTCGCGGCCGATGATGATGTGCCAGGATACGTCCCAGTAGCCGCCCAGCAGGAAGAGGGCGCTCCCCGCGACGATGGTGCCGTAGCGCCCGCCCGCTGTCCGCGGACGCTGCTTGCGCTCGCCGCCCTCCGGCCGGCGCGTCTCAGCGGGCGGGCTTGCTACTTCTGCGGTCTCTACAGCCATCGTCGTGCTCGCCGCCGGCCACCCCCAGCCCCATCCGTCATTCCCGCGTAAGCGGGAATCTCCGTCCCCTTGCACAGCGGGGGGACCATAGAGGGGCCGGTATTCACCCACCGCCGGCAGCCTCCGTCATTGCGGCGGAAGCCGCAATCCAGGGGCCGGGGGTTAGGTCCGCCTCGCTGCGACGCAGGGAGATTACCTAGCCGGCTTGCTTCTCCGCGCCCTCGGCCGCTTGGTCGGTGTCACCGGCGGCGGCGCTCGCCGCCGTAGTCTCCTCGGTGGCCGCGCCTGCCGCTGCCGGCTCGCCTTTCACCGCTGCTCGTGCTGCCGCGACCTCCTCCTCCGTCGGGACCGGCCCTTCCTCGGCCTCATCCATCAGCATGACCGGGATGCCGTCGCGGATGGGATAACGCTTGCCGCAGTTCGTGCAGACGATCTTGTCGTCCATCTTCACGATTGGCTGCTTGTCCTCGGGACAGGCCAGGATTTCGAGCAGGCTCGCATCCACGTCGGTGGAGCCGGTGCTTGCCTCCGAGGGTGGCTCCTCCGGGGAGGGAGTCCAGTCGTCGGACTCCGATTCACCGAGGCCGAGGAAGCGCCGAACCCCCCACGCCGCGGCACCGACCGCCGCCAAGAACATCAGTAAGCGCCCTATCCATGTACCGAATATGAAGCGAAACATACGCATCTGCCTCCCTTTGGCCTGTGCTCGCAGCGATAGCAAGGGCACCGGCTTGGCGCACTGATGGCGGTGTCCCGTGCGCCGTCAAGCCATGCCTGCGTGCCTCAACTATAGTGTAACGTGCAGCATAGCCTAATGTCAGCACCAACCCGAGGAGGCGGGAATGAAGCTCGTACTTGCGACCACGGCGAACGGCCGGTTCTTCCACTTGCTGGACGATCTGCAGGACGAGGGCGTCACGGTTGTCGAGGCCTTCGACGACGAGACCCTACGTGCCGAGATCGCCGACGCCGACGGCATCTACGGCTGGCCACCGGCATCGGCGCTGGCGCACGCCACTCGGCTCCGCTGGATACAAACGTCGAGTGCCGGTGTCGAGCGGCTATGGTCCAGCCCAGAGCTACGCGAGCGCAACATCACCATCACGAACACCCGCGGCGCCCACGCCCCCAACATCGCGGAGCACGCCTTTGCTCTCCTCCTGGCCTTTAGTCGCGGCCTGCTCACTGCCCGTGAGGCCCAAGCCGCGCGCCGTTGGGAAGCGGCCGGCGTCCGGGCGGTGTCCTGGGAGCTGGCCGGCGGTACGCTCGGCATTATCGGCTACGGCCGGATTGGGCGGGCAGTTGGCGCGCGCGCACGCGGTTTCGAGATGGAGGTCATCGCCGTGGACCGCGAGCCGGTCGCCGGGGACAATGCGCTGGCCCAGGTCTGGCCCCTGGACCGGCTCGACGATCTACTGGCGGCAGCGGATGTGGTCGTAGTGACCGCGCCGTACACACCACAGGCCCGCGGCATGCTCTCGGCCCCGCAGTTCGCCACCATGAAGCCGGACGCGGGCCTCATCGTCGTCTCCCGCGGCGGGCTGGTGGACCACGACGACCTCGTGGCGGCCTTGCAGGACGACCGGTGTGGCCCGGCCTACGCCGGGCTGGATGCGACGCCAATCGAGCCGCTGCCCGCCGACAGCCCGCTCTGGGGCCTGCCCAACTGCCTCATCACGCCGCATTCCTCCGGGCATTCCTTCCACAAGGAGCGCCGCGCGGTGGAGATTCTGCGCGAGAACGCCCGCCGGTTTGCCCAAGGCCAACCGCTCATCAACGTCGTAGACAAGACGAAGGGCTACTAGTTGCCAGCCATCCCGCCCCATCATTCCCGCGCAAGGACACCTTTACATAACTCGTCATTCCCGCGAAAGCGGGAATCCACGTCCCCCGCCGCAGCGGGAGGACCATAGGGCTGACAAGGGTAGGTTTTTTGTGTAGGGGCGCAACATGTTGCGCCCAGGCCCTCGTCATTGCGGCGCAAGCCGCAATCCAGGCTCCCAGCCATCGTTCGCCACACCGCTCCCGCTGCCCTGGCGGGCAGCGGCGGACCGGCTCCGCCAGCGCTCCCCTTCCCTGCCAGGGAAGGGGCCGGGTGACAGGTCAAAGCCGCACCACACCTGGCCCTATCCGTGCGGCTTTGGCCGGTCAGAGGTGAGGTCCGACTCGCCGCCCAGCGAAAAACCTACCCTTGTGAGGGACCATAGGGGAGCTACCCCTGTCAGGACCGGCCACTACCACCGTTGCAAGCTGACGGCTGATAGCTAATAAGCTAATAGCTAACCGCTACGCATCGCGATAAAGGCCGGAATGCCCAGCGGCCCCTGATACGGCGGCCGGATGGTCACTTCGCGGGAGAAACCGGCGCTCTCATAGAGATGCAGCGCCGCAGCATTGGAAGCAGCGACGTGGAGTGACAGCCGCCGGTACCCGCGCTGGTGCGCCCGCTCTGCGGCGGTAGCCAACAGCCGGCGCCCGATACCCCGGTTCTGATACTCCGGGTCCACGGCCAGGTTGGCCACGTACAGTTCATCGCTGCGCGGCGGACGACGCACATACGCAATGGCCAGGGGCAGCAGGGCATAGCAGGCACGTAGCAGCCCCCCGATGCCGAGTGTCCGCCGCCAGAGAGCCAGCGTCCGCATCCCGTGCCCAGCCGACTCGTGAACTTCTCCGTGCGTCTCTACCGCCAGAATCCCGATCACTGGCCCACGTTCCGGGCAGTAGGACCGGGGCGCACGAGCAACGTACCAATTGGAGAGGCGTGCCGCGATGAGCGGTGTCCACAGCCGCGCCAAGGTGGGAGTATCGCAGCCGAGGGCCAGCCGGTACTCGACAAAGGCCCGCGCGAACACCGCTGCGATGGCCGGAACGTCCGCGGACGTGGCCGCCTCGATGGTCGGGACAGTCGGCGTCATGCATGGCGTCCCCCCGTGCTCAGGCACAAGGGAGGCTACCACCCGTCCCCCCGCCGCGGCGGGGGGACCATAGGGGGGCCGGTACTTTGCAGACACGCCCTACGCTTCGGCCGCCGGCTTGGCCTCAGCCTTCTTCTTATCGCTCGCCGTGGATTTCGCGGCTTTTGCCGACTTCGCTGTCTTGGCCTTGGCCGTGCTGGTCTTGCCGCGCGAACTGGAGCGCCGGCGAGTAGAGCGCCGGCGAGTGGCGGTCTTGGGCTTCTTCTCTTCTGCCGGCGGCGCTTCAGCAGTGCCATCGGCCTGAGCGGCGGTTGTAGCATCTCCCTCGGCGGTCGCCCCGTTGCTGCTCGGTGGAGTACCCTCGGCTGCGGGCGGCGCGACTAATTCAACGGCCGCTGGCTCGTCAGGCGCTTCCGTGCTCTCCTCGGCTGGTGCTGGCGCAGACTCCTCGGTTGCTGCGGCCGCCGGAGCGGCCTCCTCGACCGGCGCTTCCGGGGCCGACTCTGCCGCCGGCGCTGCCGTCTTCAGGCGCGAGAGCGATTCACCGGGCAGCACCGTCAATGCCGGCCGGCTTTCCTCGGCCACTGCGGCTGGTTCCGGTTCAGGCTTGCTGGGCACGTCGGCCGCGGGCGCCGCCGCCTCCGCTGGCGCGTCTGCGCTAGGCGGTTCGGGCTTGTCGGGCACGGGCGCGTCGGCATCGTCCGGCGGCGGTGCGACCATCGCTGGGTCCGGTTCGCTGGCTGCCGCCGCCGGCGTGGCCGGCGCCTCCGCGCTGTCGGCTTTCGGTGCCGCGGCCGCGGCGCTGGCTGCCGGGGCTGCGGTACCCGTGCCCCCACCGCGCCGCCGCCGGCCGCGCCGGCGACGCAGCGTGGCCCGCGATGGGCCGGCAGCGCTACCGGTATCGGCGTCGGTAGTGCTACTTTCGGCACTTTCGGCCGTGGGCTTCGCCAACATCGAGCGTGCCGGCGTCAGCCGGGGCGCCCGCGCAAAGCGGCCCGGTGGAACCTCCATCGGCCGTACCGGCGGAGTCGTGACCGCCTCACCTTCCTGCTCCAGCAACGTGCGGTACGTCACATAGTCGTCGGACTGATCGCGCAGCGCACCGGCCGTTCGGTCCGAGCCGACGACGAATACGCGCAGGCCACGACGCTGGGCAAACCGCAGGATCGGGATGAGGTCCTTATCGCTGGAGACGATGACCAGGGTGGCGATTTCGGGAATGAGGTGCAGGAAGTCTACACAGTCCACCGCCATTTCCGTATCGGCCAGGCTCTTGCCACCGTTGGAGCGCGCCGGGGCACTAGCTAACGGGAGCACCGGGGCATAGACTACCTCGACGCCGGCGCTATAGACGGCCAGCCGCTCGGCGGCATCGCGCCATTCGCCATACGCGCGGCAGACGGCAACCGGCCCTAGCTGGCGCACCCAGCGCAAGACCGGACCGAGGTCGGGCGGCCGCTCCGGCATCTCTTCCCGGAGGCCGATGGCAAAGTTGTCCCAGTCAATGAAGACGGCGACGGATCCGTAGGAGACTGCGTGTACGGGCGGGCTGGGCATGGACTCGGGGCGACGATACTGAGCATTCATACGATTCGGGCGCAATGCGCCATCCTTCCCGGCCGGATCGCCGTAGAAACAGCCCGGGGAGGGAGTTGACCAAAGCAGTGAGGAAAACAGGCCACTGGCACTGTGAGGATCGGCGATCGGGCCGTATTGCTGTGATTCCTACCACTGATTATAGCGAACGGCTGCGCTGATGCGAATGGGAAGCGCCGGCCGCGTTTATTGGTTTAATGATCCAGGCAGCAGGTGCAGCGCTCAGATGGTCGGCATCGGCACCAAAAAAATGACACCTATCCATCATTGCGGCTTGCGCCGCGATCCAGGCCCCCACCCTGACCCTCCCCCGTCCCGACGGGGGAGGGAACATGCCGTCCCCCTGCCGCAGCGGGGGGACCGTAGGGAGGCCATCCCCGGAGCCGCCCCATGACCGCCGCCCCGTCTCCGAACGCCGCCGCCGTCCGGCGCGACCTCGGCCGGCTCGTCGGTCCGGAACGGGTGATTACCGAGCCGGCGGCGCTGTTCGGCTACTCCTACGACAGCACGACCGTCTTGCGCGGCACACCGCCCCTGGCCGTCGTCCAGCCGGCGGATACGCGCCAAGTCGCGGCCCTGTTGTCCTATGCCAATACCCACGACCTGCCCATCATTCCGCGCGGCAGTGGCACCGGCCTATCCGGCGGCTGTGTGCCCCTCAAGCACGAGCTCGTGCTTGACCTCAGCCGCATCAACCGGCTGCGGGCCATCGAGACCACCCGCCGCCGCGCCATTGCCGAGCCGGGCGTGCTCACGGGCGATCTCCTCGCGGCGGTCACGCCGGCCGGGCTGTTCTATCCGCCCGATCCGTCGAGCTTCAAGGTCTCGTCGCTCGGCGGCAACGTGGCCGAGAACGCGGGCGGCCCCCGGGGCCTGAAATACGGCGTCACCCAGGACTACGTGCAGGCGCTGGAAGTCGTGCTGCTCGACGGCGAGGTGCTCTCGCTCCGCCGCGAAGAGGACTGGGACGTGCTGTCCCTGTTTATCGGCTCCGAGGGCACACTCGGCGCGATCACGCTCGTTGAAGTCCGGCTGATTCCCACGCCCCCGGCGCGGCGGGCGCTGTTGGCCGTATTCCCGCAGCTTACGGACGCCACGCGCACCGTCTCCATCATCCTGCGCGAGGGGATTACACCCGCACTGATCGAGCTGATGGACGACATCGCCATTCGCTGTGTGGAGGCCTACCGTGGCCTGGGCCTACCGCTCGACGTGGAGGCCATCCTGCTCATCGAAACCGACGGCGACGAGCGCGAGGCCGACCGCGACGCGGCACGGGTCCGCGACCTCTGCCTGGCCACCGGCGCCCGCGAGGTCCGCCTAGCCGCCACGGCAGACGAGGCAGAAGCGCTCTGGACGGCGCGGCGCTCGATTACGGGCGCCCTCGGCCGCGTGCGCCCGGACAAGATCGGCGAAGACATCTGTGTGCCGCGCCCGGCAATCCCGACAATGGCGCGGCGGGTCAAGGAGATCGGCCAGGAATACGGCGTGCCGGTAGTGCTGTTCGGTCACGCTGGCGACGGCAATCTGCACCCCAATGTGCTGTTCGATAGCCGCGATCCCGACGAACGACGGCGGGGTGAAGCCGCCGCCGATGCCATTATCGCGGCCGCGACCGAGCTAGACGGTGTGATCTCCGGGGAGCACGGCGTCGGGATTATGAAGCGCAAGTTCATGCCTCTGAACGTGGACCCGGCCACAATGGCACTGATGCACACGTTCAAGCAAGCCGTAGACCCGAAAGGCCTGCTCAATCCCGGCAAGCTCTTGGCATAGCGCAGCCGCCGTCTCGACGCCCCCTCCCTCGCCGTCCTCGCGGAAGGAGTCCTTTGCCAAAGTCGTCATTCCCGCGCCAGCGGGAATCTACGTCCCCCCGCCGCCGCGGGGAGACCATAGGGGGGCCAGATCTAGCCCCCCGCTCTCAGCCTCGACCCTCAGCTACCGCCTCAGTCCTCGTGCTCCGCCGCCACCGCCTCGCGGTGCTCCAGGTACTCGCCAATCACTTTGAGAATGGCACCCAAGGCCAACAGCAGTTCGGCCGTCCGGGAGATGGCGCGCGGCCAATCGAAGGGCTTTTCCTCCGTGGCGGTTGCACTGTCGGAGTCAACACTGCTCCGCAAGCTCATCACCGCTGCCACGATAGGGCCGGCGGCAATCACCGCCTTGGCAATCCCGCCGGCCCACTGCTGCGCCAGTATCCGATGCTCGAACGGGGTAAGCTCACGCCGGTCCCAGCGCTGCATCAACCGCCGGCCGCCGGCCGAGCCGAGCGCCGCCCCGACGACGCGCTCCAGCATACGGCCGCCCAGAAAGCTCCCCACGGTCCAGACGACGGCACTGTTCATCCCCACCTCCAGCGGCCACACCGGCCAACTCTACCCTCGGTCCAATGCTACGTGACGGCCCCCATCACTGTCAGCGTATAATGCCGGAGCGGCAACGTGGCTCCCGTCCTTAGAAGACCCTTGCCGAAATCGTCCTTCCCGCCCTCTCGTCCGTCGCTCCCGCGCAAGGAGACCTTTGCAAGACCGTCATTCCCGCGAAAGCGGGAATCTAAAAGGTGCGCTGCCCAGGTTGGCAGGAGGCGAGTCACTGCCGCCTAGCACTTTATTCGCGTGGTTACGCAAAGGCCCCCTTGCATGGTGGTGAGTCACCTATTGGCTGTTGGTACAGTAGTCTGTAATCCGTGCCGATAGGAGTGGCCTCGCGCTGCGTGCTTCCGTCGTACTTCCGTATGGCCGTATGGTAAGGATGGCAGCGTGGCACGTTTTGCCCGCCGGCAGTACCTGACCCGCTCCGTCGCCGCGTTGGGTGGCGTGCTTGGTGCGGCCTGCTCCCTCACCGAATCGCGCTGGCGGGAGACCGGGCTGCCACTTCCTCGAGTGGCCCCGGTAACCCTCCGCGTGCTGTATGGGCCGTGGATCAGGGGGGCCATGTACACTGCAGGCCCCGTGGATTATACGGGTCCCGATGGACGACCATATACACCTGACCGGGAATGGTTCCACACGACCGTTACCCCCGCCTTCAGGGAGCGCTACCCGGATAGCACGGTCACCTTCGACTCCCATCACGATCCGCTGCACCGGGCCCTAGAGCTGCACCGGGCCGGCACCACCCCGGACATCTTCCAGACCGACGATCTGCGTAATACCGACTTGATCCGGCGGCGGCTGGCCCACCGCCTCGATGGGTGGATCAAGCACAGGCAACTGCCGCACGCCGATGATTTTGTCCAGCCGGCTTGGCTCGCCGGACAGACGGCGGGCGTGCAGTGGGGGCTGCCCCTCTTCTCGCAAGTCTACACGCTCTACTTTAATCGGCACGTCTTGCGGGCCGAGGGGATCGGTCAGCCACCCACGACCTGGGGTGCGCTGCTCGATACGGCCTTTCGGTCCACCTTGGTGAGGGATGGCGAGTTGGTTCGGGCGGGTCTGTCTCTGCCGCATAGCCGCTGGTTCTGGTGGCTGCTGCAGCTAACGGGTGTCACGCTCTACGACGGTGGGCAGGTCGCGGCGCTAGAGCACGAGGCGGAGGTGGTGCTGGACTGGCTCCGGGACCTCAATGCCGCCGCGCAGCCGGCCGGCGTGGTGTCGCTCGAACGACAGTCAACCCAGGAGCCGTTTTCTTTTTTCATTGACCACCGCGACTTTGACAAAGGGAAGGTGGCCCATGCATGGCTGCCGATCTTGCCGCCGCAGAGTGAGGAGTTCCTGCGCCGGTACGAATGGCAACCAACCTCGCCGCCACCGCCTGAGGCAGCACCACAGCAACAAGCAACGCCATCCGCTGAAGTCCGCACAGCCATGGCGACGGCGGAAGTGGAGCAGCGCCGAGCGGCGCTTTCCGGCCCGCCGCCGGCAGCGGCCGGGCGGACCACGCCGGAATCCACGCTGGTCGGCGGGCCCCCGGTGCCGGGCAGCACGCGCTACGCGCTGCCGGGGGGTCGCTCCGCGCAGCCGCTGGTCCATGCCCATACCGCCGTCCTGCACGTGAGTACGCAATCGGCCACTCCCGATAATGCCTGGGAGTTGCTGGCGATGCTCCTAGAGCCGGAGACGCTCTACTCCTATACGAACCTGCGCTGGGCAGTGCCGTCCCGCAAGTCCATTCTCGGCCGGGGCTATCTGCAGAGCGCGAACACTCAGCAGGTGATTGCGCTCTGGCTGCGCTACGGCCGGCCGCCGTTCAACCCCCCGCGCTACGCTGCGGTCAGCCAGGCGATCGAGGCCACGTTCCAGGCCGTGGTGGTGCGAAAGCAGCAGGCGCCGGGTGACGGGGCGCGGAAGCTGGTCGCGCAGCTAGAGAAGATCGCGCAGGAAATCACCCCGACCTACACCGGCACGACCCGTCCGTGACCAGGCCGCTTGTTGCTGGGACGATAGGCAGTGGCGCGTTTGCCAGCACCCACACATACGGCACAGGACGGTGAAACGAGGCCTCAGTGATGAGGATGAGCCGCCGGCGCTTCCTGCGTGGTACGGCCGCCGCACTGGGTAGCCTCCTGGCAGCGGCGTGTGATCTGCGGCTGCCCAGCAGACCGCAGGTGGAAGCGCCAGGGGCGGCTTCTCCAGCGCCACCTCGTCCGCCGACCGGAGCACCCACGACTACCGTCCCGCCACGCACCGTCCAAGTGCTGGTGACCTGGTCCGAGTGGTTGGATGCACACAGCGGCGTGCTAGGCTTATTGGCCGAAGAGTTCACCGACCGGCATCCGCTGCTCACAGTGGACTGGCAGCCCCTTCCCCTGACCCACGACCCGGCCTCGCCCAGTCCGGGGCAGCAAGTCGAGCAGCTGCACAGCGCGGGCGTCCTCTATGACGTAATGCAATTGTTGCTGGACCTTACCTCACACCTCTTCATTGGCGACGCTGCCGCTGACCTCAACCCGTTCATCCGTAGCGACAGATACGATCTCTCCGACTACTGGCCGGGGACCATCGAGGCCCTGCAGTGGCAGCGCAAGCTGTATGGCCTGCACACCGAGGTGCGACCCACTGTGCTCTGGCTCAATGAGACGCTCTTTGCCAGCGCGGGACTCGTCGTCCCCACGACGGCCTGGACCTGGCCGCAGTTCAGCGACGCTGTCAGGAAGTTGACCGACCGCCAGCAACCCGAGCCGACCTTTGGCTTCGGTTTCGAAGTACAAGCATTCTCCACGCTGCCGTGGGTCTGGGCGAACGGTGGCGCCATGCTCAGTGCGGATCGCAGCGAGAGCCTTGTAGCACAACCCGAGGCCCAAGGAGCACTGCATTGGCTCAGTGATCTTACCCGGAGCCAAGCAGTCACGCTGTGGGAAGCGGACTTCAGTCGAGCCAATGAAACTAATGTCGTGAAGCTCTTTCTTGATGGCCGCCTAGCGATGCTCTCTGCCTATTGGTTCAGTGAGCCAGCCTTCATCCAAGCGCTCGGTCGTGTGCCGCAGTTCAACCTTGCTCTGGCGGAGCCACCGCGGGGGCCGCGCCAGTCTGCCAGCTTCTTGGACCAATTCCCTGGTGCCTACCACCTGAGCAAGACCGCGCGGGTATCGGACGATGCCTGGCGCTTCCTCCGCTGGTGGACGAGTGAGGAAGCCCAGCGCCGGTTCCAAGCCGAGTCGAACAGCCTCGAGTTCCCCCTGTTGCCGCCGGCACGGCGATCCCTGGCGGGCGAACTCGGAGATCGCTATGGCGCCGCCACGCTCGCTGCGCTGGCCTATGCGCGGCCACTGCCCTTGCACCCGAAGTGGTACGACCTAGTACGCGCCTACGCCCGGGGCCTGCTGCCGGTGTGGAAAGGAGAGCAATCGGTAGCGGAGGCAACGGTCGCGATTGCCAGCGAGCAGAATTCGATCCTAGAGGAGTGGCGACGGAAACAGCAGCAGAGACAACAGGGGACTCCATAGGCACGTGCTGCCAATCACGCTACGGCGTCGGTTCCAGGCGACGTCATACTGTGCCAGGACCGGCCGCTGAAGATCGCGCGTTGCGACTCTGCCGGCCGCCGCAGGTATACTTTGCCCGCGCGCTCCTTACTCCGGGTGCCGCCCTCCGCCTGATGGCGCTTCCGGGGTGTGGGCCGAATGTATCACCGTAACCTACGGTCATGGCGGTCATAGTTTGAGGAGGGGTGACGATGCGCTTCCGTATCTGGCCTATACTGCTTCTGCTTGTAGCCGCCGTTGCGCTTGGCGCCTGCGGGGATAGTGAAGACGCTGCCAGCGAGGCCGTGAACCCCGATGCACTGGACGGCCCAGTGCTGACCGACGACGAGCAGTTCACCACCACCGCATCCGGCCTGCGCTACCGCGACTTGCGTGAAGGCGACGGCCCAACCCCGAAAGCGGGCGACATGGTGAGAGTCCACTATACGGGCTGGCTGACCGATGGCACGCAGTTCGATAGCTCCCGGGCCGAGGGCCGGGCACCTTTCAGGTTCCCGCTGGGCCAGGGCAAGGTAATCGCTGGCTGGGATGAAGGAGTAGCCACCATGCGGGTCGGGGGCCATCGCAAGCTGGTCATCCCGGGCGAGCTAGGCTACGGCGACCGCGGCTTTACCGAAGCGGATGGCACGCAGTCCATCCCTCCCGGGGCGACGTTGGTATTTCAGGTCGAGCTCCTGAGCATCCAGAGTCCGTAACCGTGATGGTACCGGCGGCCGCCTGCTACCCTTGGGCAGCGCGGAGGCGGCCATGCTTGGTGAGATCATTGCTGGCGAAGTGCTCATTGCAGTGCTTGATCCAGCCCATGGTACCTTTATCGTAAGTCCACGGGAGTCAGGCTAAGGAGAGCATCATGGTGACCGAGATGCGCCGTATCGTTGTCACGGTCTTCGCTGCACTACTCGCTATCGCGGTGACCGTACCGGTGGCCGCTGCGGTCGGCCCCCAAGAGGAATCGCCTTGGCCACAGTTTCAGCACGATCCCCAGCGTACCGGTCGCACCACGGTCAACGGACCGGTATCGCTACGCCAGAAGTGGGTCTATTACACTCAGGACCCGATTATTGGCGGGCTGGCGATTGCGGAGGATGGGACGGTATATGCCCCGGCCGATGATTACCTCACGGCCGTGCGTCCTGATGGCACCAGGCGGTGGCAGGTTGATGTCCGTGAATTTGAGGTCGACGGTAAGGCTGCTGACGGTGGTGACATCACAGCGCCAGCGATTGACGGGCACGACAATATCATCGTCGGTGTTGAGGATGGTCGAATTCTCGCCATCGATTCCGACGACGGCGATCTAGAGTGGACCTTCTTTGTGTCGTCTTCACCATACGCACGCAGTGATAGCCCGGTCCGTGGCCCGGCGCTCTTGGCTGGTGAATATTGCTGCATCTTGCTTGGTGCTGATGAGGGGGACGTCTTCCAAGTCAGCAGTAGGGGTAGGGACCTTGGTATCCGTGGGGCCAATGGCGAAGTGACGGCTGCACCGGCACGCGGCCCGAACGGCACGGTCTTCTGGGCCTCACACGCGAAGGAGCTCTTCAACGGCAGTGCTTATGGGGGTGACCGCTGGAAGTTCGGTCTCGACGGTGCGGCGTATGCCGGTCCCGCTATCGGTCCTGACAATACGGCCTACATCGGCACGGCCAACGGAACCTTGTACGCTATTGATGCCGAGGGCGCACTCCGCTGGAAGACCGTCCTCAGCGCTGGCAAGGAGTTGCGTGCTGCGCCCTCGCTCGGGGCCAACGGCACGGTGTATATCGGCTCGGAGAACGGAACCTTCTACGCGGTTGATGGGCGTACCGGCGCTGTCACGTGGGAGTTCGTCACCGACAAGGGCATTGAGGCCCCGGCCCTCGTAGATGGCCGTGACAACGTCTACGTGGCCTCGCTGGACGGCAAGGTCTACGTGCTCTCTCCGACCGGCGCGTTGTTCAGCACGTTCGATACTGAGGGCGAAATCGCGGCTGCCATGGCGCTCGGTGCCGACGGGACGCTGTACGTTGGCACGAAAGGACGCCGGCTCTACGCGCTGGAAGAGGGTGATCCGACGGCTGCGGTGGCCACTACGGCCGCTGCGACAACGGTGGCCACGACTGTCACCGTTCAGCGCGACTTCACCACTGGACGGGTCTATCTGGTAGCAGCCGGCCGGCGCCATTGGGTGCCCGATCCGACGACCGCGGCCCTCTTGGATGTCGGCCCGGGGTCTTGGACGGACGTCCGCCCGGAGCAGCTCATCCCCATTCCCGAGAGCCAGCCAATTCCGGCTTTGCGCGAGGGCAGCCTGATCCGCGAGCCGAGCGGGACGATCTACGTCATTCGCAGCGGCCGGCGGGAGTGGATCCCCTCACCGGCAGCGTTCGTAGCAGGTGGCTATCAGTGGCATGCCGTGATTGACGTGCCGGCTTTCGTGGCTGCCCGCATCCCGGCGGTATTGCCGGAAGGTACGTTGGTGCGGGCAATCGGCGGGTCGAGGATCTATGAGATCGAAGACGGCCAGCGGCACTGGATCTCGACGCTGGAGCTTTTCGTGTCGCGCGGCTTCCAGTGGAACCTGGTCACCGAGATTGACCCGACCTTCCTCCGTAGCATTCCCGAGGGCCTACCGTTCGGAGTTGTCGAGGGCAGCATTGTCAAGGGCAGTACCGGTGACAAAGTCTACGTGATCGAAAGTGGCCTGCGGCGGTGGATCCCGACGCTCACGACATTCTTCGTCCGTGGCTATCGGTGGGAGAACCTGGTGGTGTTGAGCGATGAGGCGCTCAATGCGATCCGCTTGGGAGCTCCCCTGCCGCCGTCGTGAGCCGCGACGAATAGATCCATGAAGCGAGCGACCTGATCTTGCCGCTACCTGCGACGTGCTTGGTGGCCCGTGCCCGTAGAACAGGCGCGTGATGAGCTTGACGCTGTGCTACGGGCGCAGATTCAGCCCCGTAGGGTGGTGTCCATGAACGCCGCCCCGCTGCCGCGCCGGGTGTGGAATACGTTGCAGTTGCCGGCGCGCTCCGCTGGCCCGGCAGCCTTGGTTGTGTTGGCCGGGCTACCCGGCACCGGAAAATCGCACCTCGCCGCCGCCGTTGCTGCCCAACGCGCAGTGGTCATCGTCCGCACGGATACGGTGCGTAAGGCGCTTGTTCCGCAGCCAACGTACTCGCCGGCCGAGAGTGGTCGTGTGTACCGGACCTGCCATGCGGTACTCCGTGTGCTACTGGCCAATGGTTATCCTACGCTGTTTGATGCAACCAATCTGACTGCGCCGGGACGCCGCACCCTACGCTGTATTGCTCGTGCTGCCGGGGCGCCGTACTTCCTGGTCTGGGTCGAGGCGGCGCCAGCGGTCATCCGGGATCGGCTGATGCGCCGGGGACAGGGGGAGCCAGCATATGATTCCGATGCCGATTGGTCGGTGTATCAGGCTATGCAGGCAACGGTCGAGCGGCCGCAGCGGCCCGATCTGGTGGCAGCAGGTACACCGGGCGCCCTTGGTGCGACGGTGAATACTATTGTGGGGCTCTTGAACGTTGGCCGTTCAGGCAGTCGTGGCCGACGAGCTGTGTCGGTGACGATGCCAGAGCCGTACCACCGCCGCTCATTTGGTAGTGCGGCTCTGGCGTTGCCAACAGCCCGCAGCAGGTTGCCGCGATGAGGAGCTTCCGCGCTCGTTTGGCCGAGACTATCGCGTGCCGTGACACCATCCTGTGCATCGGTCTGGATTACGACCCGCAGTTGGCACCGGCGAGCGTGCGTGCCGCTGCAAGCGATGCCGCCGCCGCGGCCGCGACATTCAACCGGGCCATTGTTGACGCCACAGCCGACCTCGTCTGTGCCTACAAGCCCAACCTGGCCTTCTACGAGGCGCTCGGCCCCCCCGGCATGACCGCCCTGCGCGAGACGATCCGGCACGTGCCGGACGGTGTGCTAGTGATCGGTGATGCCAAGCGGGGTGACATCGGCAACACGATGCAACGCTACGCACAGGCGCTCTTCGATGTGTATGCGTTCGACGCCGCAACCGTTAGCCCTTTCCTCGGTCGTGACGCGCTGGAGCCGTTCTTGGCCCGCCCGGACCGTGGCACCTTTGTCCTCTGCCGCACCTCGAACCCCGGGGCTACTGAGATACAGGACCTGCCGGTTAACGGGGCACCCTTGTACGAGGTGGTCGCCTGCCGCGTAGAATCGTGGGATACCCACCGCAATACCGGGTTAGTGGTCGGTGCGACACAGCCCCGGGAGTTGGCTCGCATCCGGGCACTGTGCCCTGAAACACCGATCCTGGTACCTGGTGTCGGAGCACAAGGAGGCGATGCTGCGACTGCCGCCGCCGCGGCCACCAAAGGCGGTGCCTTGGCGCTGATCAACGTGGCGCGGCAGGTATTGTATGCCTCTCCCGCGCCGGATTTCGCCACCGCCGCGCGCGACGCCGCGCGGCGGCTGCGCGATCTCTGTAATCAAGCTAGGACTCGCTGACGCTTGATGCACCATCTCTAGGGCTGAGAACGGAGCACTCGTTGGTATGGTACTTACGCTTGCGCTCGACGATGTGGTGCAGCTCCGCAAGATGCATCCTTGCGGGGGCGATACCTGGCGCATCGTGCGCCTCGGCGCCGATATTGGGCTGCGCTGCCAGACCTGCGAGCGTCGCGTCCTCCTGCCGCGATCACGGCTGGAGCGCCGCATCAAGCGCTTCGTCTCCCGTGGCCCCCAACTGGCAGGAGCTGACCGCCAGTGAGTACCTCAACCCCGGCTGCCAAGCCGCCGGTTGCCGCTGCGCTGGACGGCGCGCCGCCCGGGCCACCGGGTCGGCCGGAGGGACGCGGCTATGGGCCGGTGCTGCGCCAGCGGCCGTTCCTCTTGCTCTGGCTAGCCCAAATCTTTTCTCAGACCGCCCAAAACGCCCTCAACTACGGCTTGATCGTCGAGGTCGAACGCCTGACCAACTCCAGTACGAGTGTCAGTCTGGTCGTCGCCAGCTTCACGATCCCTGCCTTACTCCTCGGTCCGCCGGCCGGCGCCCTCGTTGACCGTCTCAGCAAGCGCTGGGTGCTGGTCCTCACCAATCTGAGCCGTGCCCTACTGGTGGTGGCCTTTCTCGCCACCGACCGTTCGGTACTGGCGATCTACGCGCTGACCATGCTCAACTCGGCGGTCAGCCAGTTCTTCGCCCCGGCGGAAATCGCGACCATCCCCCTCGTCATGCCCCGACGCCACCTCCTAGCCGCCAACTCGCTCTTCAACATGTCGTTTACGTTGACCCAAGTGCTGGGATTCGTGCTCTTGGGACCGACGATGCTCAAGCTCACTGGATCGCTCGGCCTGTTTGCCGTCATCACGGCCGCCTACGCCCTCGCCGGCCTCGCCGTCGCGCTCATGCCCCGCCTGGAGCAACACCTCCCCCCCCCGCACATAGCCCTGCTTGAAGCCTTGCGGGGCGGCGCCCTGTGGCGCGACTTGGGCATCGGGTTCGAGTTCTTGCGTACCAACCGCGCCGTGCGGACAATGCTCGTCCTTTTGAGCGTGACCATTGCGATTGTCTACCTGCTGGCCACTCTGGGGCCAGGCTACGTCTCGCGCGTGCTCGGCTTCAGCCCCGAGGACGCCGGCTACGTGCTCGGTCCAGCCGGGCTGGGCATTCTCCTCTCCAGTGCCGCCATTGGCCACTGGGGACAGCAGTGGAACCGCACGCGGCTCGTGTTCGCCGGCCTCATGGCCATGGCCGTCACGCTGCCGGCGCTCACCGTCGTGCGGCCGCTCTTCGAAGAGGTGACACCCGCGCTGGCCAGCGGTGGTCCTCTAGCGTTACTCCCTTGGCAGGTCGCGGTTTATGCCGGGTTGGTTGGCCTGGTAGCGCTGCTGATTGGCGGCGCGTTTGCCCTGGTGATGGTGCCCGCGCAGACGGTCTTGGTAGAGGCAACGGCCCCACACCTGCGGGGGAGAATCTTTGCCATCCTGTTCGTGTTGAACAGTGTCTGGTCGGTTATCCCCATTCTCTTCGCCGCTGCGCTGGCCGACTTTATCGGCATTAGCCCGGTCATCCTGATCGTGGCTGCGTTTGTGCTGCTGGCGGCGCTCCTCAGCCTGCTACCGCTGCTCCGAGCGGCGCGTCCGGCGGCCAAGTAGCCGCACTCCCCGATCCGCCCCTTGGTCGCTACTGCCTCGCCCCACAGGATGCCGTAGGCCACGTTCATGCGGTACAATCTAGGAATCGTGTGCGGATAGCACTGCCGGTTGGCCGGTTGACGGTGTTGATTGTGCTCCCTTAAACTGGTTAATCAACTCCGTCGCCAGTCACTCACGGCTGAAGACCTGCTGATGAGCGGGCCTTGGTGAGCCGCTAGTGTGTTGAGGGCCATCGGCGGATCGCGTCGCAGCTACCATCGGTAAAGAGGACATCATGGTGTGGAGACGCACGACACTGGCGTTGATCTTTGGAGGGCTCCTCCTCCTCAGTGCTTGTGACGCGCCAACGGTATTCACGCCGTTGCCGCCCACTCCTACGCCACTCCAGCGGACGCGCGTCCAGGAAACTCGTCCGACCACCGAGGTCACACGCGGCACGCTGGTCGAGGCCATCACGAACTTGGGGCGGGTCACGGCAGCCCGGGAATCGCAGCTTTTCTTCAAGAATGATGGCCGCCTCCGCAGCGTAAATGTGAAATCCGGGCGGACGGTCAAGCAGGGCGACGTGCTCGCCGAGCTGGAAACCGGTGATCTCCAGCTACGCATTGCCAAAGCCCGCGTCAACTTCGAGCAGGCCGAGGTGCGGTTGCAAGCCCGGCTGGCCCAAGAGCCGCAGCTCGACACCAGAGTAGAAGAGGAGGCTGTGCTCCAAGCCGAGATCGGGATCAAGCAAGCCGAGCTAGCCCTGGAGCAATTGCTGAGTGTCGGACCGACGGCGAGTGCGATCAAGAGCGCCGAAGCGTCCATCGTCTCGGCACAAGCGGCGCTCGACCGGGCGCATGCAGACATTGAGGGCAAGAAGGCCGACCTGGCAGCCAAACAGGCCGATTTCGCGGCGGCGCTCGCACCACCATCGGAGTTGGCGATAACCAACGCGCAGACCGCGCTGGAAAGCACCCAGCTGCGGCTGGAGAAGCTGCGCCAGGGTCCGAGTGCGGAAGATGTCCGAGCCGCCCAGATCGCCGTAGACCGTAGCCGCACACAGTTGGCTCAGCTGCACGATGCTCCGCGCGTGTTGCCTCAGGACCTGGAGAACGCACGCTTGGACGTTGAGAAAGCGCAGATTAACTACGAGAATACCATCCTAGACTCGACCGGCACACCGCGGTCCGATGCTGCTATTCGTTCGGCCCTTATTAACCTTCAGCGTGCCCAGAACACCTACACCAAGCTCCAATCGCTGGGGCCGTCGCCGTGGGCAATCCGTCAGGCCGAGCAAGCCGTCGAGGCCGCCGAGTTGGGGCTGCAGCGACTCGGCACCCTCGATCAGTTCGACATCCAACAGGCCGAGTTGAACATCCGCAAAGCCCAAGCACAGCTTGACAGCCTACTCGCGCCACCTACGGAGCAAGCCCTGGCCCCACTCCGCAATCAGATCCGCACCTTGCGGCTTTCCATCGCCAGCGCGGAGGCGGCGATCCCCAGCGCCGAAGCCAACCTCGCAGCGGCCCAAGCTCGGCTCGAAGACCTCTTTGTCGGGCCATCGCAAGTGGCGATCAAGGACCAGGAGCGCCGCATCGAGTTGGCCAAGATCAGCCTGCAACGAGCACAGGACCGGCTCGCTGATCAGCACGCCGGCCACGAGCGCACGCTGCAAAGTCATGCGTTCGACGTGCAGGCACTACAGAAGAGCCTTGAGCAGGCCCGCCTCGACTTGGAGCAGCTCGAAGGTCGGGATTTCGAATCCAAGCTCATCGCGCCCTTCGATGGCCTGATTACCCGCGTAGACATCTTCCCCGGCGACACGATTGCCGCCTACCGACCGGTCATCTTTATCTCCGACCCGACCAAGCTCATCATCAGCGCCGACATTGGCGAAGGCGATCTGCATCGTCTCGCGGTTGGCCAGCAGGTTGAGATCCGTATGCAGGACCAGTTCCCGGATCAGGTCATCCTCGGCAAGATCACGCTCATCCCAGGGCAGGTCCGCACCCAGACGGGCCTGATTCCCGACCGCTCGACTAAGATTGACGTGCCCTGGCCGGGGCCAGGCGTCGAGATCGGGATGCTGGCCCGCGTCAAGATCATCTTGCAGAGGCTAGAGAACGTGCTGTTGGTCCCGCAGGCCGCCGTGCGGACGGTCGGCAAGCGTCAGTTCGTCGAATACAATGACGAGATCAACGGCGTACCGGTCAAACGCTCGCGCAACGTCGTACCGGGGTTGTCCAGTGGCGGCCAGACCGAGATTAAAGATGGTGTGGAAGAGGGTATGGTCATCTTGGCTGGGTCCTAGCTGACCGTCTTGGCCAAGTCGCCAGCACTGGTTGCTGTGCCGCTAGAGAGAATGACAATGGTGCTCTTCCTGCCGCTACTGAGGGCCTACTCCACACTGTGGATGATCCTCAAGCGGATCCTCAACAACCTCAACCTGATGCTGGCCATCATCGCCGGTCAGGTGATTACCGTCACGCTGATTACCAGTATCCCCCTGTACGCCGAGGGGATGAGCGCCGCGCTCCTCCATCGGCAGCTTGAGGAGCCGGAGGAGCGCGCGCAGCCCAAGTCGAGCATCATGCTCCGCTGGTTTGCGCCGGACCCGCCGGTCCAAATCACGCAGCAAGCGGTGCAAGCGGCACAGGGTGGTGGTGGTGGCGGCGGGGGACTCGGCGGCGCCGGCGCCGGTACCGGTGCCACGCCGCTACCCACCCCGCCGGTCGTGCCGGACGAGCCGGAGGGCGTCAGTCCCGAGCTATACCGCGAAGCCGATTCCCTGCTGAAGGATCAATCCGAGCAGATGCTCGGCATCCCCCGGCAAATCTACGCCAGCTATGCCCAGACCGACTCCCTACCCATTCTCCTGCGCCTCGACGAAGAGAGCCTCCAGGGCCGCGACTTTGCCGGCTACGGCTACATCGCCTTCATGGAGGATGTCCAAGACCACTCCACCATCATTGACGGTCGGTTCCCGCAGATAGCCAAGACGCCCGAGGGCGCCATCGAAGGGATGATTACCACCAAGGGGATGGACGAGCTTGGCATTGATGTCGGCGAAACCATCGTCTACGTCTTCGAGCGCAACCGGGAGCGCATCCCGATCAACGTCAAGATCGTTGGACGCTGGTGGCCCAAAGACCCCGTCGAAGACTATTGGTTCTACCAGCTCGACTACTTCAACGCCGTGGTCCTGCTCCCCAAGGAAGCCTACATCCAGCACATGATGGGCGAGTACCCCGATGCCGTCGAGGAGTTGACCTGGTTCCAGCTCTTCGATGTCGAGGCGATCCACGCCAACAACGTCGGCACCATCCTGAGCGGGCTGGTCAACATGCGTACCAGCATGACCAACCTGTTGGGCGAAGTTCGCATGGAGTTCTCGCCGGAGGACATTCTCCTGGACTTCCAGCGGAGCCTCTTTTTCCTGACAATCCTGCTTTTCGTGCTCGCCGCCCCCATTGTCGGCATCGTCCTCTACTACATCGTGATCTCGGCCAGCATGATCGTGGACCGCCAGCGCAATGAGATCGCCATTATCAAGAGCCGCGGCGGTAGCAACCTGCAAGTCCTGGGCATTTACCTGTCCGAAGGTGGCCTCCTGGGTATTCTCGCCGTTTTCGTGGGGCCGCTCTTGGGGGTAGTACTCGCCCAGTTCATCGGCCGCACCTACACCTTCTTGGTCTTTGCCGACCGCGAGTTGCTGCCGATCAACTTGACCACGCAGACCTATCAATATGCGGCGCTGGCCGTGGCGCTCTCGATCTTGGCCATGCTACTCCCAGCCATTGCCGCCGCCCGCTTCAGCATCGTCACCTACAAGCAAGACGTTGCCCGGACCTCCCGCCGGGCCGTCTTGCAGCGCTTCTTCTTCGACTTCATCGTGGCCGGCGCTGCGGGCTACGGCTATTACCTGCTGCGGGAGCAACGCTCGCTTATCACGCTTGGCGAAGAGGGCGGTGTGTTCTCCAATCCGCTGCTCTTGGTAGTGCCGGCGCTCTTCGTCTTCGCAGCGGCGCTGTTTTTCCTCCGCATCCTGCCGATTTTCATCGAAATTCTCGCCCGTGTCGGCGGTCGCATTTGGGGTGTCTCGGTCTTGCTCGGCCTGCGCCAGATTGGCCGGATGCCGGGACAGTACACGCGCCTGGTGATGCTGCTCATCCTCACCCTTGCGCTCGGTACGTATAGCGCCTCCGTCGCCCAAACCCTGGATCGTAACTTCAATGATCGCGTGTATTACACCAACGGCTCGGACTTGTTTCTGTCCGAGTCGGGACGTTACGATGAGATTAGCCAAGAGTGGAACTTCATTCCCGTCGAGGAGCACAAACATGTCTCCGGCGTGATAGACGCGACGCGCGTCTACGAGGAAGATGGACGTGTACAAATCACAGGGCAGGCCCGCGGACACCGCGATGTCGTGGTGATGGGCATTGACACTTCCGACTTTGCTCGCGTTTCTTGGTGGCGCGACGACTTTGCGCCGGAGAACTTTGTCGCCTTGCTCAATCGGTTGGGTGCCGACGACCGCGGCGCCATTGTGGACAGCCGACTCTTCTGGGACTTCCAGCTCGATTTCGGCGATCCTGTCCGCTTGCAGGTCAAGAACAAGCAGTTGGAGTTGCGGGTAGTCGGTGTGACCTATTATTGGCCGCGTCTGTGGCCGGACACGGACAACTTTGTGATCGTCAACCTCGACTACCTGTTCGATAAGACCGGGCGGCTCCCCTACGACGTGTGGGCGAAGACGATCCCGGGTATCCATCCGCAGGCCATCGTCAACGACCTGTCAGCAGGCGGCTTCCTGATCCATCGGTTCTTCGATGCCCGCGAGCTGACCGTGCGGCTGCGCGACGATCCGGGGCGCACGGGCATATTCGGCATTCTGACGGCCGGGTTCCTCATTTCGGCGCTGCTCACTATCGTCGGCTTCATGCTCTATTCCTATCTGTCCTTCCAGCGCCGTTTCCAGCAGATCGGTATTCTGCGCGCGATTGGGCTTTCCATCGGCCAACTGATAAACCTGTTCGTGTTCGAGCAGGGCTTCTTGATCGCGATTGGCGTGCTGACCGGCACGGCGCTCGGCTTCATCACCGGCAAGATTTTCATTCCCTTCCTCCAGCTCAAGGTCGAAAGACACGGGGGCATCCCGGAGTTCATCACCATGACGGCCTGGGATGACATTGGCAAAATATACATACTCATCGGCGCTGTGCTGGCGGTGGCCATACCGGCCTTCATCTGGATGCTGACGCGGCTCAAGATTCACGAGGCCATCAAGTTCGGGGAAGAAACCGGATGAAGATGTCAACGATCTTTGGCGCTCGACGACGACCGCAGCGTGCCACGCTGCCCGCGGAGCGGCCCGGTGGCCGCCGCGGCGACGACGGGCAATCAATCCTCAGCGAGGAAGACCGCCGGGCGCTCGTCGTGCCCCGCGACACGATGATCGTCTGTGACAACCTCGTGAAGATCTACAAGGTCGCCGACCTCGAAGTCGTCGCCTTGCAAGGGTTGGACCTGATTGTCAAGCGCGGCGAGATGATGGCCATTATCGGCAATAGTGGCAGCGGCAAGAGCACCTTGCTGAATATCCTCGGCGGCCTCGACCGCCCGTCCGCCGGGCGCGTGAGTGTCAACGACCTCGACTTGCTGAAGCTGAACGATCATGGCCTCATGCGCTACAAGCGCGAGACCGTCGGGTTCGTCTGGCAGCAAAGCTCCCGCAACCTCATCCCCTATCTCTCGGCGCTGGAAAACGTCCGCCTGCCCATGAATATCGCCGGCAAGTCGTTCCGCGATCAGCGCGACTGGGCGGAGGAAATCCTCGATGCCGTCGGCTTGGGCCAGCGGATGCGCCATCGCCTCTCGCAGCTTTCCGGCGGTGAGCAGCAGCGCGTCGCTATCGCCATCGCGCTGGCCAACAAGCCGCCAATGCTCTTGGCCGACGAGCCGACCGGCGAGGTGGATACGGCCACGGCGAAGAGCATCTATCAGATTTTCCGCCGCTTGCGCGATCAGTACGGGACGACCATCGTGATTGTCAGCCACGATCCGGCCATTGCCTTCCGCGTGGACCGCGTCGTGGCCATCCGCGACGGCCGGACGAGCACCGAGACTGTCCGGCGAGCGGGCAGCACGGACACCGAGCAGACGCACGACGAGTTCGTCGTCATGGACGCCGCCGGTCGCATTCAGATACCGCGTGAGTTCCTTGAGCAGCTGGGGATGAGCGATCGCGTCCGGGTGGAATTGGAGGACGGGCGGATTGTGGTACGCCCCGTCGAGCGGCGCGTCCCCAGCTTCAGCGGCACACCAGCGGCCGTATCCTAAGGATCAATGATGAATGCCGTCAGCCTTGCCGAGACGTTTGGCGCCAAACCGGATGACGCGCCGTCGGAGCCGCCGATTGTCGCCTGTCAGGATGTCAGTCGCGTGTATCGCCTGGGCGGTGAGGAAGTCGTCGCCGTCCGCGATGTCACACTCGAGGTGATGCCCGGCCAGCTTGTCGCCCTGCGCGGGCGCTCCGGGTCGGGCAAGACCACGCTTCTCAATCTGCTCAGTGGCCTCGACCGGCCAACCAGTGGTACGACCGCGATCAAGGGGCAAGACACGAACAAGCTCTCCGATGGCGCCCTGACCAAGCTGCGGCGCCATGAGATTGGGTTTGTATTCCAGACGTTTGCCCTGCTGCCGGTGCTGTCGGCGTATGAGAACGTAGAGCTACCGCTGCGGATTGCCGGCGTCAAATCCAGCGTGCGCCACGAGCGCACCGTCGAGGTGCTGGGGCTGGTCGGCCTGTCGAAGCGCATGGGCCACCGGCCGTTCGAGCTATCGGGTGGCGAGCAGGAGCGCGTCGCAATCGCCCGCGCCCTCGTCAACCGCCCCTCGCTGATCGTGGCCGACGAGCCGACCGGCGAGCTTGATAGCGTCACCGGCCTCCAGATCATGCTCCTGTTCCGCCGCATCGTGAACGACGAGGGCGTGACCATTATGATGGCGACCCACGACCCGACCATCAGCGAGATCGCCGACGAGACCTATATCATGGCCGACGGCGCCATCACGGAGGATGTCCCCGAAGAGCTTCAGGGTATCGGCATCATCGGCGCCCAGGAGCGCAACCTCCCCGGCACCCTCTTCTCCGCCGGCCAAGACCGACGCAACACCCCCTCCCCCTAGCCCTCACCCCCCGGCCCCCCACCGTAGGGGCACAACATGTTGCGCCCGTCATCCCCGCGCACACGGGAAGCCACGTCCCCCCGTCGGGACGGGGGGACCATAGGGGGGCCAGAACCGTCATTGCGGCTTGCGCCGCAATCCAGAGCGCCACGCGGACTCCCCTTCCCTGGCAGGGAAGGAGCCGGGGGATAGGTCCGACTCACCCCGCGAGGATGGCGTTCTGCGCCTTGGCGATTGCCGCCGTTGCCTCCGCCACCGACTGCGTGCCCTCCCACACCGGCGCCATCCCCTCGTCAAAGGCCTGCAAGAGCTTCGCTCGCGCCGGATGCAGCGGCAGATCACGCGCGTGCTCCAGCGCCGGCACGATTGCATCGCCACCAAAATACGGCGCCACCGACTGCGCGACCGAGCGCCGCGCCGGTGGCGGCATGCTCGGCAGCGGCACCCGGCCTTTGCGAACCGTCCCCTGCTGGAAGGCGCGCTGTGCTTCCTCCCCTGCCCACCAGCTCAGGAAGGTCCAGGACTCGTCCGGCACACTGGTCGCAGCGCCCAGATGAAACGCCGACTGCAAGAAGAGCCAGTTGGCCGGCGTCACCGGGCCATGCGGCGCGGCCGCCAGGCCGTACTTCAGCCCGTACTCGGCCTGCGGGACCAGCAGTGGGCCTGTGAAGCTGCGAGCGGCGTACAGCATCGCCACCCGGCCAATCTTGAACAGTTCATCCCCACTCACCTCGTCGGCGCTCGGCCACACGGCATGGGTGTCGCGCTGCTCGAACAGCCACTCCAGCGCTTCGCGCGCCGGTGGTTCGTCCACCAGGCTCTTGGTCACGTCGGCATCCACGATGTCGCCGCCATTCGCCCAAATCCAAGGAATCGTCGCCGGGTAGCTATAGCTATACCCTTCCGCCCGATTGGCAAAGTTTATTGTGAGCGGAGGGCCGTATTCACGGCTGAGTGCAAACCCATAAACCGGTTTGCCCCCCCGGTGGCCGGTCAGCGCGCGGGCTTGGTCGAGGAGGTGCTCCCAGGTCCAATCACTCGGCGGCGCGGATACGCCGGCCGCGGCCAAGCGGTCCTGATTGTAGAACATCAGCTGCGTATCCACATGGGTATGCAGCGCGTACAGGTCGCCGCGCCAGGTACTGCACCACAGAGCGCCTGGCCAGAAGTCGCTGAGGTCGTAGCCGTCGCGCCGGATGTACTGGTTCAGACCCAGCAGCGCCCCCTGCATCACCAGGAGCGGAACGGAATCCCCGGTCCACCAAGGGAGATGCACGAGATCATGCATGACATCCCCGGCTTGGCCGGTAGCAAGCGCCTCCCGGAACCCCTCCCAAACTCCGCGGTCCTCAAACCAGGTCTGCCATTCGATGGACAGGTGGGGGTGCGCCTCGGTGAACGGCGCCGTGTACTGGCGGAAATGGTTCGCATTCCACGCAGCGCCGTAAGCTCCTCCGGTTGCGTAACGCACCCGCACGGGGATCTGCCGCTGGGTCTGGCTGGGGAGGTCCGGTCCTGGCCGCTTGGGGGTTGGCGGCTGCTCCTGGGGAGCGTCTTCAGAGGGAGCACCCGCAGGAACAATATCACACGCCGCGGCCACCAAGCCGGCGCCGAGCGCGGCACCAATGCCGATATATTGCCGCCGGGTCATCACTGCCATCGTGGGCCTCCTTCCGATCAACAGAAGACAGGCTGACGAGCGCTACCCCACGCGGCGAGGGATCAGCCGTCCCCCTCACCTGAGATCAGCATTGCGATTAAATGGTGCAACTACACTGTACGGCTCGTCCGCACAGCGCGTCAAGCGTTGGCAACCGCTGTCGCGCCCGTCCCCCTGCGAAGCGGGGGGGCCTCAGCGGACGGTATGCATGGGCATGCTACCCCGTCCCCCCGCCGCAGCGGGGGGGCCATAGGGGGGCCAGTAATGCACTCTCCGCCCCGTCATTCCCGCCCAAGCCGCAATCCGCCGTCGTCGGGGCGCCCACAAGGGACGCCCCGACGCGCGGCCACGCGCCACTCCGTATAATAGGCTTGCCGTCTAGCCCCGTATCCAACCGTCCCCGAGGAGGTGGAGCACATGAACATGAACGCAGACGAGAAATATCTGTTCGATCTTAACGGCTACATTGTGGTCAAGAATGTGCTCGACGAGGAGGCCCTCGCGCGCTGTAACGAGGCCATTGACCACTATGCGGGCGGGATCCGCGAGCGCACACAGTCCCTGGCGGGCAGTTCCAAGGCGTTGCGTGGGATCACTGGTCGCGGCGAGCTGAGTGGGATGCTGGGGTGGGAGCATCCCTGGCGTGAGCCGTTCCGGGACATGCTGGCCCATCCCCGCATTGTGCCCTACCTGCATGACATCCTGGGCAAAGGCTTCCGCCTGGACCATTTGCCGTCACTGATCGCCATGCGCCGGGGAGCGGAAGGACACCAGTTGCATGGTTCGTCGGGGCCGGGGTTCGATCCGCACCAGTACTACATCTTCCAGGACGGACGGATGCACAATGGCCTGACCGTTGTGTCGTGGCAGCTCACCGATGTCAACCCCGGTGATGGTGGCCTATGCTTGGTTCCCGGCAGTCACAAGTGCAACTTCGCCTTACCCCAGGAATTGAGGACCTACGAGCAGCACCAAGAATTCGTCAAGCAGATTAGTTGCAAGGCCGGCGACGCGGTGATCTTCACCGAGGCCGTAACCCATGGGACTCTGCCCTGGCAGAGCGAGCATCAGCGGCGCTCAATCCTGATCCGCTATTCACCGGGCAATCTCGCCTACGCCAAACACTACGCGGCTTGGCCAGCGGCGTTTGTAGAAGGAATGAGCGAGGAACAACTGGCCGTGATGGAGCCTCCGTACCACCTCCGCCTCGAGCGCCCGGCGCTAGACGACACGGGGACATTGGAATAGCGAGCCAAGGATGCCCCCACCCTAACCCTCCCCCGTGCTGACGCACCGGGGAGGGAACACGCCGGCGCGGCCCGCCGTAGCGGCTGACCAGGCACTTTACACCCACGGTAGGGGCGTATTCCACTCGTTTACCTACCCCAGTCAGTCTTCCCCGGCGGAAGAACATAGGCTGACCGGGGCCGGGGGGTGAGGCTCACTGGGGACAGCACGGACTCCCCTTCCCTGGAGGGAAGGGGCCGGGGGTTAGGTCCACCGTCCCCCCGCCGCAGCGGGGGGACCACAGGGGGGCCAGCCTCAAAGATACCGGTCGAACCAGGCGATGCTGCGGTACCAGAGGTCTTCCAGGTTTTCCTGTGACCAGGTCCAGAGGCCCATCTCCTCGTCGTAGTAGCGCACCAACGTGGCCACCTTGCCCAGCCGGCGCAGGCCGGCGTAAATCTCCTCGCTCTGACCGATCGGGATCGCATCCTCGGTACTGTGGAGCAGCAACAAAGGCGTGGTGACGCGGTGGAGATGGAAGAGCGGCGAGTTCTCCACGTACTGCTCCGGCACCTCCCAGATCGTGCCGCCCAAGTGGGTCTCGTGCTCCTTGGCGTATGGCAGCCAGCTAAGATGGTTGGCTTTGATGTGCAGCGGCCACGAGATCAGGTTGGTGAACGAGTCGACCGCCACGGCCGCGCGGAACCGCTCGGTGCGGGTAATGATGCAGCAGGTCGCGTAGCCACCGAGATTAAAGCCCATGACGCCGAGCCGTTCGGGGTCGCTATAGCCCTGCTCTACCGCCGCATCAACGTCTTCCAGCGTGCGCGCGGTGATCGCGTCCGCTCCCTGCGCGGGGACATTCGGGAGCAACACGGCGTAGCCGCGCGTCGTAAACAGGTGGAGACTGCCGCTGTCGGTTAAGCCAAAGGAGCGCAACATGCTGACGCCGCCGTATCCGAAGGCCGTGTTGACAATCGTGGGGTAGCGCTGCCCGGGCCGATAGTCGGGTGGCAGGAAGAGCGCCGCCCGCCGCGCGCTCCCGTCCGCTGCGGTATAGGTGAGCAACCGGCCGGTGCCCAACGGCACGTGAGCGAGGTGGGGATTGAGGTCCGTCAAGCGGCGCTCGGTGCCGGCGGGCACGTCAATGACGCATAGCTCGCTGGGGTGATTCTGGCTCTCGACGGTGCTGACGATGACGCGGCCGTCGTTGTCGCTCCGAGCGGCCACGTCGAGCAGCGAGCGCTCCTTGTTGGGCAGCACCTCCTCCAGTTCGCAACCCGTCAGTCGCAGCAGCGCCTCCCCGCTCGTGCGGCGGTGCCGGCCCACGGCGACGACCGTGCCCGGCCGCCCGAAATCGCTGGCGATCATGCCGGTCAGGGGATAGATCGGGCCCAGTAAACGATAGTCCTGCTGATCGGGCGCCATGTTTTGCCGGGCACCCGTGTCGGTCGCCAAGCGGTAGACCTGGCAATCTACGCTCCAGCAATAGAGAAACCGGCCATCGGCCGACCACAGCGGCGGTGGATACGGCTCTTCTTGGCCGAAATCCACCTCACTCCCATCGTCGAGCACGCGCTCGGTGCCGTCCAGCGCGAGCAGCGCGACCCGTCCGGGGCCGCCGCCGTAGGTATGGTAGGCAAGCGCGTCGCTGTTCGGCGACCAGGAGAAGGTAGTACCGAACGACATCGGCACCTGGCGCCGCAAGACATCGTGCCGCGTTCCGTCAACCGCGATTAGGTGGAGATCGGACAAGACGCTGTTACCATCATCGGACTCGATCTTCCAGTAGGCGGGATCGTAGCAGGACGCCGCAAGATACCGGCCGTCGGGCGAGAGTTGGGACAGATTGAGCACAAGATCGGTTGCCAGCCGCTGCACCTCGCCGGTCCGTATATCAATGATCGCCAGATCACCGCGGCTCTGTTCATACCAGGGCCGGCTCTCACCGGTGGGCGAGGTCGGCGGCGCTTCCGGTGGCGAGACCCAGACCTCGCGCGTGCCCTTCGGCGCCGGCGGCTCGCGTCGTGGGGGCGGCTGCCAACCGGCGGTCCGCAGCTTGGCCACCAGCCGGGTGCTGTCCGGCAGCCATTGGAGCACCTCGAACTCAAACCACACCTGGACCGGATCGGCAAAGGCGAGGCGCGTCCCGTTCGACTCGCGGTCCCAGAGCCAGACTTGCGCGACACCGTTGCGGTCGGAGCAGAACGCCAGCCAACGGCCATCGGGCGACCACCGCGCCCCCCAGCTACTGCCCCAGCCGGAGGTGAGCGAGCGCCAAGCGCCATCGGCCAATGCGGCGATGCAAAGCTCGAGGTTGACGCCATGCGTGGGCACACCGCGCTCGGCGGCCGCGTTGTCTGGCCGCCGGCCAAAGGGCCGGATAGTGAAGGCGACGAGGGTGCTGTCCGGGGAGAGGGCGGCGGGGTCTCCGTACCCCTCCGCGCTCCTGAGGCCCTGGACATCGGTGATTTTCAAGGGCCGCGTGGGGCACGCCGTTGCGGTTTGGATGCTCGGCTGCGGGTCAGTGGTCATCGTCCCTCCTTGCTGCGCCGGTGACTCGCCGGGAGTGGTGGCGCGAGGGGGTCGGGACTTACCACACGCTGCCGCGGTACGCCGCGTAAAGGGCCGCGTCATCGGGAGGCTGCGTGGCTGTTTCCGCCGACCTCGCGCTACCTCCATATGAGCGCAGCCGCGCCAGTCTTACACGGCGCATGAAGACGCCGGTGGTGGTCACGAGCGAGGTGAGGTGGTCCATATCGGTCACTTCCGGCAGAGACTCGTCCGCCGGCTCTGGAGCCGGGCGCGAGGGGAAGAAGACGCCTTTGTGCCATCGCGCCAGGCGCAGCACCTCGGCCACGTCGTCGGGAGGGAGCATCTGCACTGCCGGATGCTCCCGGGGCGGACGGTCCTGGCGCAAGTCGTCGAGCCACGCTGAAAGTAGCTCGCCTCTGAGAGCCTCATTTTCCGGTGTCACGGGTGCTCCTCGCTGCTATCTCCTACGTAGTCTACAACGCTAATGGAGTGTTGGCATGTCGTTGGCGCGGTCAGAGTCGATCAAGCACTCGCGCAGCCACGCGAGCGCGCGGAACTTCGTCGTATACACCTTACTCCGCGACCAGCCGTGACGGGCCATGATCTCCTGCGTCGTCTGCTCCGCGAAGAAGTAGGCTCGGATAACGATGCGGTAATCCCGGGGCGCGGTGGCGAGCACCTGCCTGAGTACGGCCCGGCGCTCCTGCACGGTGAGCCGTTGGAGAACGGAGGTCTCCGGATCGTCGGCAGCAGGATCGGCCAGCTCGAACTGCGCGGCACCGAGCGCAGTGCCGAAGAAGCGGCGCTTGAATTGCTCCTGGGCCACGTGATTGGCAATCGCGCGGAGCCAGGCAAAGATGCCGATACCCCGGTACTCGAAGTCGCCGATGCGCCGCCAGGCCCGCTCCCAGGTCTCGTTGGCAACATCCTGTTGCTCCGGGTGGGTCAGCCCCTTGGCTGCCAGGTGCAAGAACATGCGCGGCTGGTATCGCTCGACCAAGACTTGGAAGGCCGCGTGTACTTGCTCGCGCGTACCGGTTTGGAGCCGGCGCACGAGGGCTGCATCGTCCGATGGCTCGCGCGGCGGTAGCAACGCTCAACCCCGTCCTGGCGGCGAGTTCCCGGACCTTCATGGCAGCACAGCAGCAAGTCTTACACAGACCCCCGTTCTTGGCCCTGACAGAGGTGGATTTCTGTGTAGGGGCGCGATCAATCCAATCGCGCCCCCTGGGTGTCATGATGAGGATTGCCAACTTAATCAGGGAGTGGAGCACCGCTCTCTTTCCCAGCCCGGCCCCCGCTCCACCGGGGCCGGAACAATACCTAATCAAGTAAGCAACGTTCATAATGCCCCCCTACCAGCCTATTGCGCCCCACTCCGAAATTGGCATCTGTTAAGCATTACGGTGCTTTCGCAAGCAGCGCGTTGATAGTGGGAACCAGATCGTCCATGGCTCGCCTAGCATCTTGTATGCCCGCCCAGAGCGGTTGGCAGCCTTGTATGAACGCTGGTAGTACCTCGGCGTAGTTGGGGATATGCTGTGGTGGTCGCAGGGTCTTGGCAGTCTCGATAAAGGCGGGGAGGACGCCACGCTCGGTCATCCAGGCCTCCTGCTGTAACAAGGGGTGGTCGGCTAGCGACTTGCGAGCCGGCATCATGACGCCGCGCGCTTCAATTAGCGCAAGGCGTCGCGCCTCAGGAATCGAGGCGACCCACCCAGTCAGGTCCGTCGCCGCCGCAAAGCCCTCCCTGCTCGTCAGGAACTTCAGCCATGCCCAGGCACTATCGGGATTGGCGGCGCCGGCAGCGATGCTGTAGCTCTCTGGCCAAGCGGAAGTCTCGCGGCCGGCAGGACCAATGGGCACCGTCGTCACCGCCCAGTCCAACTCGGGGTTTTCCCGCACGCTCCAGTCGAGTCCAGGGGTTTTCCGCACGCCGCTATCCCGCTCCACCACCCAGGCGATGTTTGGCGTGAGGTGGAAATGTGGCATGAGTCCGAACCGACCGGTCGGGAACAACGAGAACGCGCTGCTACGCAGGCGCCTCAGATCGGCCGGTGATGGCGCGACCCGGTGTTTGAGCCACAGGTCGGCAATCCACTGCAATGCCGCTACCGCCGGCGGGGAGTCCAGCGCACACTGCTGCCCATCGGCACTGAGCAGGCTGCCACCCCATGCCCACAGGGTATGGAGCAGAGGTGTAAACCAGGTTGAATACACCGCACCCCAGATTGGCGGGTCGGCCTCCGCTTGGGTGAGTCGTGCCACCGCCTCCAGCCACCGATCATAGGTCCAGGTGTAGTCGGGCAATGGCAGCCGGGCTTGCTCGAAGAGGCCGCGATTCACGTACATGATGTGCGGGGACCAGGCCTCGGGCAGGGCCGCCTGCGTGCCAGCGTAGCGCCCAGCGGCCAGGACCGCCGGGTAGAAGTCGTCGGCGTCGTCCTGATCCTGCTTCAGTAGCGGCAAGAGGTCGTGAGTCCAGCCCTCCCGGGCAGCACGCGGCACAAAGAACGCCCCAAGCTCGAACACATCCGGCATAGTGCCGGCAGCAACTCGCGAGGCAAGCGTATCTTCCGGGATGAAGAACTCGAACTCTGCCGCATGCCACTCGATCTCCACCGAGATGTTGGGAAATTTCCCGGCGAATGCCTCAATCTGCACCGGCCGGTGTGCTTGATTCCTGGGATGGTTGCGAATGAGGAAGCGGATGGTGCTCTTGGGAGTGGTCTGTCCCGGCAAGGGTAGGCTCAGATCGCACGCCGCGCTCAGGAGACCACCCAGTGCAATCCCGGCTCTCCCCAGATACCACCGCCGAGTCGTACCGGTCATAGCCCCTCCCCGTGAAGAACTACCCTACCTACGCAGCTACCGGGATGCTCTTGATGAGATCAATCAAGTCTACTGTAGCCGTGACATTTCAATGGCTCAACTCTTAGTCCTGTGACGGAGGCAGGAGAAAGCTGAGGACTCCAACTCAGCCGGTTGGGCGCCGGGAGCAGCACGGCGCAGTTACGGCTGGCGCCAGTCTCGGTCGAGGGCTGTGACCGTCAGCCAGCCGACGACCGCCGCCGCGCTGACGAGGGCGGCCAGGGCTATCAGCGGGAGGACGGTGAGGTGTGCAAGGCTGAACTCACCGAGCAGCACCAACGCGGTGATTGTCCCGGCGACCACCGTACCGGCGGCGAGGAACGGGCTGGCGGCCGTGTGCCAGAAGGTAGCGGCCGGAGCGAGGACCTCCAGGTGGGAGCGCATCCCCGCAGCGATCATGTCATAGCTGAGCCGCCGTGTGATCGGTCCGACGGCCTCCGGTGTCGTGGCTTCCCACTGGATGACATCAGTGGCCGTAGACAGGATGGCCGCCCGTTGTGGTGACGGCACGACGTGCGCGACGGTCGCCAGCGCGGTCTCCGCCTGCTGCACGGCGCTCTCCAGCGTGACGACACCCGACGCGGCCACTCGCGGCCGGCGGGCCACGAGTACGCGCAGCACGAGCCAGCCCATCTTCAGCGGCGCGATCCACGAGCCTATCGCTCGATGCCAGTGGGCAGAGTCGGCACCCGTTGGTGTTGAAACTTCGAGGGTTGACACGACCGCCTGGGCTCGCTCCGCCTGCTCCTCCCGCTCCAACGCGGCCAAACGGTCAAACTGCTGCGTGCGGCAGTAGTGCGCCTGGCGGACGGCGCGGATGACCTGCCGGTTGTGGGCAACCCAGTCGTAGGGAACACTGGCACGCGGGGCAACGGGTCGGTCGTCAACATCGGCTACGTCCGCCCCATGCATCAGGCGGTCGCCCAGGCGGAGCAGTCGCCGGGCGATGACCACGCTGACGATGAGACCGCCAAATGTCGCCAATATTGACGGCAGCCCGCCGACGAGTGCCTGCCAGAGGGCAGCGACGGGGCCGAAGCACAGCCAGACGGCCACAACCGCCCAAGTAAAAGCAACCGCGTAGACGGCTAGGCCGGCGAGCAGGCGGCCCATGTCCTTGGCCGCGTCGCCGGCTGTAGCGAATGCGTAACCGAGCCGGACGGGAATGGCCGGCGCGGCCATCATCGCACCCTTTCAGCCGCCAACTGTTCCCACCCGGGACCGAGGGCCGCTGAAGTAGGCAACGTTTCGAGGCGACGACGACGAGCGAGTGCAACCTCGCCCAAGCCGGTAATCACGTACACCGGGCGCATGACTCGCCGAACCGTCCCCCGCGGCCCCGGCACCTCGACTTCCCGGTCACCCTCACCGCGGATGAGGCCGTCGTCATCCATGCGCTTCAGCGCGTAGTGCAGTGTGGCCGGATCGAGCCGCTTCATCGGGTAGTCCGCCGTCGCCAAGAGGCGCTGCACGCGCTGGATGATCTCAATGCCGGGGATGGGTTCGGTGGCGCTCAATACGCGCAAAATCCACCAGGATGGCTCACCCATCCGGCGGAATACTCGCGTGAGTGCGTCCTCGTCGTGCTGTGGCATAGCAGTGCTGACCCTTTTTTTGCTTAAGTGGCTCAATAGGAGTATACGCCCTGATATTAAATCAGTCAAGCCACCTGACGGCCCTCACTCCGGCCCTCTCCCACGGGAAGACCTTTGCCTAACTCGTCATTCCCGCGCATGCGGGAATCTAGCTCCCTCTCTCTCCCCCTGCTGACTGGGGTAGGTATTGGTTATTGGCGGGTGCCCACGCGCTTTGCGCCCAGGGTAGAGGCACGGCATGCCGTGCCCCTACGGTGGCGTGTTCCACTCGTTTCCCTACCCTTGTCAGCAGGAGATGGTATTTCCCTCCCCTGTACGTCAGTACGGGGGAGGGCTAGGGAGGGGGCCAAAGTCGCCTGCATATCCCCCGGCCCTAATGCGGGATCGCGCCGCGGAGCTTGTCGAAGAAGCCCTTGTGCTCCTCGTCTTCCTCGCCGCGCGACCGGTCGGACTCGAAGGTCGCAGCCAACTCCTCGAATAGCTCGCGCTGGTGCGGAGTGAGGTCCTGGGGCACCACAATACGCACCGTGACAATCTCGTCGCCCCGGCCGCCGCCCCGGACGTGTGCGATCCCTTGCCCGCGCAGGCGGAAGGTCCGGCCAGCCTGCACCCCGGCGGGAATCTTCAGCCTCTCAGAACCGCCGAGGGTCGGAATCTCGATCTCGGTACCCAGTGCCGCCTGCGCCACATCGAGGGGCAGCTCGAGGTGAATGTCCTGCCCATCGCGTCGGAAGAAGGGATGTGGCGCAACTTCCAGCTCGATATACAAGTCGCCCGGTGGCCCACCGCGCTCGCCGGCGTCGCCGCCGCCGGGGACGCGGATTTGCGTGCCGTCGTCAACGCCGGGCGGTATGGTCACCTGGAGCGCACGGGTACGCTGCATCCGGCCGGAGCCGCGGCACTCGCGACAGGCCTGCTCGACGATCTGCCCCTCGCCATCACAACGGGGACACACGCTCCGCGTGACTACCTGGCCGAGCAGCGATTGCTGCACCTGGCGTACCTGCCCGGCGCCTTGGCAGGTCGGGCAGACCAACAGTTCGGACCCAGGCTCGGCGCCCGTGCCGCTGCACAGCGGGCACGGCTCGTCGCGCGTGACCGTGACCTCGCGCTCGCCCCCAAAGACCGCCTCCTCGAACTCCAATTGGAGCGACATCTTGAGGTCGGCGCCGCGCTGCGGTCCGGTCCGGCGGGTTGTCGGTCCACCTCCAAAGAACGTCTCGAAGATGTCGGCCACCCCGCCAAAGCCAAAGGGGTCCACGCCGCCACCTGGCCCTCCAGGTCCACCGGGGCCGAACGGGCTGCGCGGCCCGTTGTGACCGAACTGGTCGTAGGCCTGGCGCTTCTCCGGGTCGCGCAAGACCTCGTAAGCCTCCCCAAGCTCCTTGAAGCGGTCTTCGGCCTCGGCCGTCTTGTTGATGTCGGGATGGTACCGGCGGGCCAGTTGACGATACGCCCGCTTGATCTCGTCCTCCGTGGCGGACCGGGGCACGCCTAGCACTTCATAGTAATCGCGTTTGGTGGTGCTCATCGGTCTCCCTCGGTAGGCGGCTCGCTTGCGGTCGGGCCGGACTGCTCGGCGGCCGCTGCATCCGTTGCCGCCGCCGGCTGCCCGTCGCCGGTTTCCTCCTGCCCTACCGGCTCATGGTACACCCGCTCACCCGTCTTGAGCAGCGCCGCCCGCAGCGCCGCGGATCGTTCGCGCAAGATAGCGAGATCATCGCCAACGAGCGCACTCCGCAGATCGAGAATCTGCGTTTCGAGTGCCTGACGCTCTTGCTTCGAGAGCTGCCCGCCGACCTTATCGAGCGTGCGCTCGGCGCGATAGGCCAGCACGTCGCCGACGTTCCGGGCCGCGACCAGTTCCTGCGCTTGCGCGTCGGCTGCCGCGTGCTCCCGCGCCGCGGCGACCATCCGCTCGATCTCCTCCTCCGACAGCCCCGCTGCGCCGGTCACTGGGATGGCGTGCTCGCGTCCACTGGTCCGGTCTCGCGCCGCCACCTTGACGATCCCGTTGGCGTCAATGTCGAAAGTCACGTCTATCTGCGGTGTGCCGCGTGGCGCTTCCGCCAGGTCCGTTAGCTCGAAACGGCCCAAGGAATGATTATGGGCGACTAGGTCGCGCTCGCCTTGCAGGACGTGAATGGCCACGGTGCGCTGCTTGTCGCTGACCGTCGTGAAGGTCTGCGTCTTCGACGTGGGGATGGTCGTATTGCGCTCGATGAGGCGCGTGAAGAGGCCGCCCTTCGTCTCAATGCCCAGAGACAGCGGCGTGACGTCGAGGAGCACGACATCATCTACGTCGCCGGCGAGCACGGCCGCCTGCACCGCCGCGCCGAGGGCCACCACCTCGTCCGGGTTGACCCCACTGCGCGGCTCCTTTCCGAACACGCGCGTCACCAGCTCGCGCACGGCCGGCATCCGGGTTTGGCCTCCGACCAGGACGACCTCGTCAACGTCACCTGGCTTCAGACCGGCATCGGTCAGCGCCTGCCGGCACGGCTCCTCGGTCCGCTCGATCAGGTCACCGACCAGCTGCTCGACCTTGGCTCGCGTCAAGACGACGTTGAGATGCTTGGGACCGGTCGCGTCGGCCGTAATGAACGGCAGGTTGATCTCCGTCTGGAGCACCGACGATAGCTCGCACTTCGCCTTCTCGGCGGCCTCCTTGACCCGCTGGAGGGCCATCTTGTCGCGGCGCAAGTCCACGCTATGCTCGCTGGCAAAGCCGGCGATCAGCCAATCCACAATCCGATCATCGAAATCGTCGCCGCCGAGGTGCGTATTGCCGCTGGTGGAGCGCACCTCGAACACACCGTCGCCAAGCTCCAGGATGGAAATATCGAACGTCCCGCCGCCCAGATCGTAAACCGCGATCTTCCGGTCGTCTGCTTGATCCAGGCCAAAGGCGAGCGCCGAGGCCGTCGGCTCATTGATGATCCGCAGCACCTCCAACCCGGCGATCTTGCCCGCATCCTCGGTGGCCTGGCGCTGGCTATCGTTGAAGTACGCCGGAACCGTGATGACCGCCTGCGCGACCGGCTCGCCCAGGTACTGCTCGGCATCGGCGCGGAGCTTTTGCAGTACCATCGCCGAGATTTCCGGCGGCGCATAGTCGGCTTCTCGCAGAGTCACGCGCAGATCGCCGCCGGCGGTATCGGTCACGCGGTACGGGACCGACTCGCGGCTGCGCTGGACCTCCGGGTCCGTGGCCTTCCGGCCCATGAAGCGCTTGATGGAGATGATCGTGTGCTCCGGGTTGGTGACCATCTGGCGCCGGGCCATGAGACCCACTAGGCGCTCCCCACTCTGGGGCACGGCCACCACGGAGGGGGTCGTGCGGTTGCCCTCTGCGCTCGGTATCACCACCGGCTGGCCGCCCTCGACGACGGCGACGCACGAGTTGGTGGTACCGAGATCAATGCCGATGATCCGAGGCATAGCCGCTTAGTCCGTTGCGGGAGCCGCCTCGCCGGCATCCCCGGCGGTGTCGGTTTCCGGGTCACCGGAGGCGGCGGGGGTGTCTTGGTCTGCTGCCGGCTGCTCTTGCTCCTCGGGCGGCGGTCCAACCTTGACCAACGCTGGACGCAAGACGCGCTCGTGGAGAGTGTAGCCTCTTTGGAAGACTTGCAAGACGGTATGGGCGCCCTCGCCCTCCTCGTGCATCACCGCTTCGTGGTAACGCGGATCGAACGGCTGGTTTTGGGCGTCAATGGGCCGGACGCCGTGCCGCTGCAACGTTTGCATCACCAGTTGCGCGATTTGCTCGATACCTTGGATCCAGGTGAGCTGGATCAGCTCGCCCGGCAGCGCGGCAAAGGCTCGCTCGAAGTTATCCACAGTAAGGAGTAGGTCGGTCAGGAGCGGCACTGCGGCGTACTTGGCCGCCTCCTCCTGCTCGAACTGCTGACGCCGCCGGTAGTTGCTGAAATCCGCCGCCGACCGTTGCCAGCGGTCACGCATCGCATCCACTTCGGCACGTGCCGCGGCGAGTTGTTCCTGAAGCTCCTCCACGGACGGTCCGGCTGCTGCCGGCGCTGCCTCCGTAGTCTCGGGGGACGATTCTTCTTGCTCCGGCTGCGCTTCCGCCGGTGGGACCGATTCTGCGGTCATCATGTAGCCTTCTCTACCTCCACACTTCTCGACTTCTCGTAGCTCGACTGCACGCCACCACAGGCACTGCGCCGGCTACCTCGCGCCAGGACTAAGCAGGTCGTCGAGCGACTCCGTCATCACCTGCGACACGTAGCGGACGACGGGCACGATCTCGGCATAGGGTAGGCGCATCGGACCGAGCACACCGACGAAACCGCCGGCCACGCTCTCGACACCGTAGTAGGACACGACGAGGCCCAAGTCCTGCAAGATAGCCGTGCGCGGTCCGCGCGCGCCGATCAGGACATGCATACCTTCCGACCAAGGCAGCGTCTCTAGCAGGCCGAACAGCTCCTCGGGCTGCTCCAGCAGGCGCACGATACGCCGCGCCTGCGCGGGGTGCTGGAATTCGGGTAGCTCTAGCAGTTCGACCAAGCCCGTGTGGTGGAACTCCTTGCGCTGGTGCTCGTCAATCTGGGCCATGAGACTCACCAAGCGCGCGGCGATAAACGCCTCCAGATCGGACATGGGCGCAGTCAGCGCCTCCAGCTCACTGCGGCTCAGGCCGTGAATGTGCTGATTGAGGCGACTGCTGGCCGCACTGAGGTCCGTTTGGGTGGTGTCCTCCGGTAGCTCGATGAGTTGCTGCTTGACGGTGCCCTCCTGCAAGACCAAGACGAGCAGCCCCAGGCGCTCCTGAATAGCCAACAGTTCGACGTGCTTGACCCGGCATTGCACGGCCACGGGAGCGCTGATAATCCCCGCGGCGCGGGCCACTCGCGCCAGCAAGGTCGTCGCCACATCGAGCCACTCCTCACGCGCCAGCTGCACCGCGAAAAGCTCCCGTCTGATCGTGGACTGCTCGGCCCGCGTCAGCGCCCGCTCCTCCATCAGTTGGCGCACGAAGTAGCGGAAGCCGCCTTCCGAGGGCACGCGCCCGGCCGAGGTGTGCGGCTGGACAAGCAGGCCGGCTTCTTCCAATCCGACCATCTCGTTGCGTACCGTGGCCGAGCTGACATCCGGGACATACTCGCGCACAACCTGTCCGGACCCGACGGGAGTAGCGGAGCCGATATAGGACTCCACAATCGCCTTCAGGATCAACCGCTTGCGATCACTGAGGGCCGGGGGAAGCTGGTCGCGCGGCAGCGCGTCCGGTGTCGCCACTATGCCCCTCCTTAGCACTCGCCCCCCAAGAGTGCTAACCAAGAATCAGCATACCACATTCTAGCCGCAGCCGCTCTTGGCCCCGGTAGGCGTTCACACCAAGGATGTCCTCTCGGAACTGGCAGGCGCTCCAGTCCACCAGCAACCGATCACCGGATCGGACGTCCTTGCCAGCTACCGTATCGTGCGGGCATCTCCTCAGAATCAGTCGGAACACGGGCAGGTCACCGTTATGATACTGGTCTATCATCAGATTCCTTAAATCACAGACTGATTTCTTGACAATGATCCAGTCTGCGTGTATTATATTCTTCGCTGGATGCTCGGGGGTTGTCATGTCACAGCTAGATACACTGCTGCAAGCGGAAAAGACCCGGCTCGATGAGGAGCGGCAGACACTCCAGGAACGCATCGCGGCCGGTGAGAGACGGCTACAGGAAATCCGGGTGCGTCTTCGCCATGTCGAAGCCCTGCTGGGGACAAGTGAGGCCACGGAGGCGGTTCCGTCAGCAAAGGCTACATCGGCGGGGCGCAGCCTCATGGACATAGTTGAAGCAATCCTAGGCGAGCGTTCAGGCGAACCGATGCACTACAAGGAATTAGCCCACGAGGTCCGGGAACGTGGTGGTGAGTTGAGTGGAGACAACGCAGCCAGCAGCCTCGTGGCGCGGCTCGTTGATGACGAGCGCTTCGTTCGTCCTGTAAGGAAAGGATTCTATGCGCTGAGGAAAGACTATCCCAATGCTAAGAACGTCGGAGCCCGCAAGGGACGCCGCGGCTCCGCATGAAACAGGCTGGCGGGAAAAGGCACGGGGAGGTTTAGCCATAATGGCCTTTGTAGATACATCCACGGACATGGTGCAAGTCATCCAAAACATCATTGGAAGCTATGGTATGGGCTCCCTCCGGGCGCTCGCACAGGAACCCGTTCAGAATTCTAAGGACGCCAAACGCCAAGGTGTGGTTCGCGTCGAGTACCGTCTACATCAAAGATCAGTGGGTGGAAGGCCCTGCCATCTATTGACGGTCACTGACAGCGGGACGACCGGGCTACAAGGACCGATACTGCCGAGAAAGCAACGTGATGAGCGAGGTCCGGAGCTAGAAGCGGGGGAAAACTGGGCAGCCTTTGAAGGGCAGGGCTTCACGAGAAAAGACCAACGGGACGCTATCGGATCACGCGGTCAAGGCAAGTCCGCATTCCTCTACCACTCGCAGCCAACTGACTCTAATGGCAACCGACTTGAGAGACACCTGATGCTCTACGACACACTCCTAGCCGACGGGGAATACCGTCTGGGCGTCCGATACGCCATGCCCGCAGACAGGGTATTGGAGCCACCCTTTCTCAATGCGCGTGCGCGCGAGATAGTCTCGGACGGTTACGACACTGGCGATGGGATCGCCGCCCCGTTGCAACTCAATCCCATCGAACAGCCGGGCACACGGGTTATCGTTCCATACCTCTCTGAGGAAGCTCTCGACGCGATACGTCGAGGCGAACTCCACCGATGGCTTCAGCGCTGCTGGTGGCGTGCAATACAGATCGGGGGGCTGGAAATCTGCGTCGTTGATGATCGGGGACAGTCGGAGACGATTGGGGTGCCAGGTTGGTGGCGAGATGAACCCTGGGAGAATAGAGACAGCCGGGTGTCAGTCGGCGAGCAGATTCCTGTTGTGGACGGCCTGAAGATCAAGCGGATCGTCCTTCTCCACGACGAAAACCTAGGAAGGGACGAGATAGACGGGTACGGAGTACAGTACAGCGGTGTCCAGGTCCTGCGGGGACAGCAGTGGATCGAAACCCTTGATTTTGGAGAGTACATCCCCAAAGAACACCGAGGCGGGTTTCGGGGATTTGTAGAATTCGATGTCCAACTTGAGCGGGAACTTAAGACTACCGAGAGACCACAGCACGAGAGTTTCGATGGCCGAAACCCCTTGGTGAGGAGATTTCGTGAGGAGGTTAGCCGTGCAGTCAGGCAATTCGCGGAGGAGAGGGGATGGCGTAGCGAAGCAGAGGTGCATGATGTTTCGGAGCGTGAGCAGAATGTCGCTACCGAGTTCCTCGGGGTGTTCGCTTCTGGCGCCGGGTCCACCCGTCGAAGGCGCAAGAGCGGCAACACACAACCAACCAATGATGAATCCATCAACTGGAGTTGTCAGTTGGAGTTGGATTTCCCTAGGCCAAAGTCCGCAAGGGTGAACTGGGGTGAAACCATACGCAACGTTCGCGTAACTGTGGAGTGTGAGCCGGTCCGAGGTTCGAAGTGGGTGGATGTCTCACTGGAAATCTACCGTGACGGCGATTCGCAACCCGCTCCAGTCGCTCAGAAAAGGGACACCATAGTTCAGGACGGCAGGGCCGTCACCGAATTCGGAAACTATCAGATCGTCCAAGGCCGTGCCGGTGAGGGGAAGATCCATGTCCCCGAACCGGACGAATGGAAGCTGCAAGCCAGAGTTCGGTGCGGCGGGGAAGATGTTGATTCGGCAATGCGGCGCCTGTATGTGGCTACAGATCCCCCCGACCCTCCTCAGCCCAAACCACACACGATTTCCGTATCCGTCAAGAACGTCACCCGGCAGGGTGAGCAAAGGATCAACAACGGCGACGAGATCGCCGTACAGGTCACCGTGACGAACCGGGCCGCCGATGACACCATGCTGGAGGTTGACGCGAGCCTGGAAGAGTTGCTTGCCGATGGCAAAGAAGTCAACCTCAAAGGAGTCCCCGCTGGTGACGTCCCCAATAGGCAGGCCGTCGTGTCTGAGCGGCGGCGAGTATACACTTCATCGTCTCACCCAGTGAGGCCAGAGCCTCATATAGTTCTCCAGCCCGGTCGTTACTATCTTCGTGCAGACCTCCGGTCACCAGTCTTCGAAGAACCGATTGCCCACGCCAGCCAGCCGGTCTACGTGGAGGTCAATCCCAGTGGGAACCGCCGTACTCGACTGCCGTTCGAGTTGGTGTCCGATGAGGGGGAAGAAGTTCAAGCGATGTGGCGGCTCGAAGATCCATCCTCCGATAGTTCAGTGTTGGTTTACCCCAAGCAATACCCTCTCTACCGCCACTTGCCGGAGCTTCAACGCCAGAGCTCGAAACTCGCCGGCAAATTGTCCTTCATCGCTGAGGTGTGTGCAAATGGTCTCCTCGAATGGGCACTCGCGCCTCTAGCTAGCGGAGACTCCTCGCGGATGGAGCAACTTAAGCAGAACCGGCCGCGTGGTGTGCCCTCTCAGCACTGGGGTAATTATTGCGAGCGGATCGACCGGCTCGAAGAACTCTATCATTCTGAGCGCACTGAAGACCCCAATGGGTATATGAAACGGTGGCGCGAGTCTGTCGCGGACATGCTCGAGATTTTTGAGGGCTTGGAATGATGCCAGTCAAGATATGGGATCGGGATGCCGACGGCCGCTTTACAAGCAGGATCAAGACTGACTGGAGTACAAGCCTAGGTGGTGAAGAGTACCGTGCTAAAGCTGAAGACCTTGACACCCAGATCGACAAAATGCTTGACCGAGCTGCGGAACTCGCGTCGGCAAGTCCCGATTCCCGAAGCAGGAGCCAGCAGTTTGTGAAACGATGGGCTATCGGCAGAGCAGTAGCGGAGTCCGTCATCCTCCAGTCTCCACACGTGGCATCAGAGCGGCGCTCGTACCTCTGGCTAGCCATAGCCCGCAAGTGCCGCCTCGGAGTCCGCTCTACCGGTGAACCCGAAGAACGGTGGCGGATACTCATTCCAGATAGAGAGCTTGAGCCGCAGCGGATTGAGCGTGATATCTTCGCAACGGGTCTGTGGCTGCAAGAACAGGACCTTGAAGACGCGATGGCTGCCTTTGGAGGCAGCCTGTCGAATGTGCGGCAGATTCAGCGCCGGGAGTCACTCCGCACGACGAAGTTACGTAGCGCACTTGGCCGTTGGTTCCTACGCTTGAGTTCCGGCCAGCGTTCCCAACTCATTAAAGACAGGGAGTTTGCCAAAATCGCAAAGGCGTTACAGCGGCGGTGGCCCAGTCGAGGGCCAGGTTCGGCCAAGCGTCCGGTGCATTTCTCAGAATCTGACTTGGATCGTGAAATCAGCCGCGTATTGGCCGACTTCAGCTCTGCCGAATAACTGGCGAGCCTCAGCGGCTTGCCATGCATCTGAGCGACGCGCGGGACATGGAGAAAAGAGAGGGGCGAATCACGATGGTAGCGAATGACAAGATCAGTCCATGCCTGTGGTTCGACAACCAGGCTGAAGAGGCCGCCAACTTCTACGTTTCCGTCTTTCGCGAAGCGCAGATTCTGAACATCAGCCGGATTTCAGCCGGTCCCGCCAAAGGGAACGCTCTGGCGGAGTTCGAGCTATACGGCCAGAAGTTCACGGCACTGGATGGAGGCCCACTGTTCAAGTTCACGCCTGCAATATCGTTCGTCGTCAAATGTGAATCGCAGGAAGAGATAGACCACTTCTGGGACAAGCTGTCAGCAGGCGGCAGCGCCGGTCAGTGTGGCTGGCTCGAGGATCGGTTTGGCATTTCGTGGCAGGTGCAGCCGGCGATCCTACCCGATTTGATGGAAAGGGGCGCCGAAAGAGTTATGGAAGCCCTTTTGTCCATGACGAAGCTGGATATTGAGCAATTGCGAAGAACTGCCGGGGAAGGATGAGGCGCTGTGATGGTATCCAGCGGCGTTAGTAGGCGCTAGGGTCGTGGATGATGCGGAGGATCGAGCGGAAGATAATCTTGAGGTCCAACCATAGTGACCAGTGCTCGACATAATACAGGTCGTATTTCGTGCGCTCTTCAATCGAAACATCACCACGCAAGCCATTGACCTGTGCCCAGCCGGTCAAGCCGGCCTTTTCGCGCAAGCGCTTAGTGTAGTCAGGCACCGTCGTCTTGAAGCGGTCAACGAACCGGGGCTGCTCCGGGCGCGGTCCCACAATGCTCATGTCCCCCACGATCACGTTGACCAGCTGTGGAATCTCATCCAGGGAGGAGCGCCGCAGGAACTTGCCGAACGTCGTCACGCGCGGGTCGTTACGCACGGTCCAATACTGTCCCGCCTGTCCCTCGGCATCGCGGGTCATCGAGCGGAACTTGATGGCGTGGAACCGCTTGCCATCCAGTCCGACCCGCTCCTGAATAAATAGGGCCGGGCCGCGCGAGTTGAGCTTAACGAGTAGGGCGAGCAGGAGCAGGAACGGTGCCCCCAAGACCAAGGCGACCGAGGCCACCACCACGTCGAACCACCGCTTGACCGTGCGCTGCCACGCTTGTAGCTCAATGGATTTCACGCCGATCAAGGGCAACCCCCGGAGGTTGACCAAGCTGGCATCGCTCATCATCACCTGGAACAGGTCCGGGAAGACGCGGATACGCGCGCGGACCATCATGCCCCGATCGAAGATACGGAGCATCTCGGCGTGGGTGAGGTCCGGGTCGGCGATGATAAGCTCGTCGGGATAGACGCGGCGCAGCACGGTATCGAGGTCGTCGAGGCTGCCCAGCACCGGCTGCCGCTCCGCCGCCTCCGTATCGGCCGCGCTCTTCCCCTCGACAAACCCCACCACGCGATAGCCGAGCGCTGGCGACCGCGCCAAGTGCGCGACCACCCGCTCCGCCGCCGGCCCGGTCCCGATAACCAAGCAGGTACGCGCCAACACGCCGCGCCGACCCAGGAAGTCACGCCAGAGCGCCCACACGTAGCGCCCGGACCCGGTCAGCGCCAGGCTGAGTATCCCGAAGTAGATGATGAGCAGCCGCGACGACTCGGTGGGGCCGCGCAGGACAAACACTCCCACCGCTACCGTAAACACCACGCCACCACCGACGGCAATGAACAGGCGAGAGGCTTGCTCGGCGACGGATTGCAGATTGCTCCGCTGGTACAGCCCGGAAGTCGCAATCGCAATGAGGATGGTGGGGATGGCAATGGCGACAAAGCCGGTATACGAGGCCAGCGTGTGCGGTACGGCCGGTGGGGGAATCGCCAGCCCGAAGCGCAACTGGTGAGCAAGCAGGAAGGCCAGCAGAATGGTCACGCCATCGGTGACGACGAGCACGCCGGGGGAGAGGGTCCACGCCAGCTTGCTCCGTCGCCGGATCGGCACCGGATTTGCAGCCAAGCGCTGCGCCGGCTGCGTAACAAGCTCCCGGCTCGGCGCGGCCGCAGCCGACAGCACGTCCTCCCGGTGGGCAGCGCGGCTCCGGTCCGCTTCGGTCGTGCTCATTGGCCTAGATAATACCGACAACGCCGCCGGCTCGCTCTGGTTTGGCCGCTTAACGGATCAGCCCGCTTCTGGTTGCGGCAACCAACCCCTCTCCCTACGAGGAAACCCGCCGCAAGGCCGCCGGGCGCACGCGGTCAGCGACCAGTGACGCCGTTCCGAGCAACGCAATACCGGCGGTGACGAAGGCATTGGCAACTGCCGGGCGTTGCGGGGCATAGTGCTTCCGGTAGAAGATGTGCATTGCTCGGAAAAACTCGTAGGTACACTTCAGTGACCGCTGTTTGCTGCTCTCCCCCTTGTAGTGCTTCACCTCCACGTCAGCATTGTAATATACCTGCCAGCCACGCCGTTTGGCGCGAAACGCCAGGTCCAGGTCCTCCCCGTACATCCAATACGTCTCGTCGAGCAACCCGATCTCGCCGAGCATCGTCGCACGCAGCAGCATGAACGCCCCGCATACCGAATCCACTGCATAGGACCGGTCGGGATCGCGGAAGGTGAGATTGTAAGCGCCAAAGGCAGGATGCGCCGGGAACAGCCGGGGCAGGCGGAGGAAGTGATAGAGGGCGTTGGTCGGCGTGGGGAAGCTACGCCGGCAGGCCAAGTCGAGGCGCCCGTTGCGCTTGACCAACTTGGGGCCGGCGATGCCCACGCGCGGATGGCTGTCCATGAAGGCCAACATCGTCGCCAGCGCCTCGCTCGGTAGCTCGGTATCGGGATTGAGCAACAGCCGGTAGGCGCCACGGCAGCGGCGCAGCGCCAGATTATTCGCCGCAGCGTAGCCGCGCTCTCCGGTCTCGGCCAGGCACACGACCTCCGGGAACTCGGCCGCCACCATCTCCCGTGAGCCGTCGCGTGAGCCGTTGTCCACGACGAAGACCTCGTAGGCGCAGTCAAGCACACTCGCCTGCACCGAGCGCAGGCAGGCCCGCAACAACTCCCGGGTGTTGTACGAGACGATGACGATGGACAGCGTAGGGACACCCGGCCCTTGCCCCGGCCGCACCACCGCCGTCTCGTCCTGAGGTTGCTGTGTCGTCATCGCCGTCACTCGCCGTGTTGCCGATGACGGCCCATCAGCCGCCACCGGACACCGACAGGATACCCGATCATCTTCGCCACATCGCCCGTCAAGCGGATCAGCGGTACCCACGCCGCTGCCCGTAGAAACCGGCCAAGTGACCCACCGGAGCCGCACGGATGGTGCCAGGTGTCATGCGGTTCTGACCAGTCAGGTGCGCCACTCTGCACTCGCCACTCTGCACTCGCCACTCGCCGGGCCAGCGCCCAGAGCCGCTGATAGGGACGGCGAACATACACCAGCATCGCTCCGGCGATGAGCCAGCGCAGCACCGGCCAGTGGGCACCCAAGAGCCAGCCCAGCGGCGCACCGAGATACACGCCGTACCGAACGGCATGTCGCCGGCGCCAGAGGTCGGCCTTGCCGTCGCCGCGCGCATAGCGGTAATACTGTCGGAAGAACGCTTGCAAGCTGGACCGGGGCCGGAACGCGACGAGCGCATCAGACACAAACCGCTGGCGTATGCCCTCACGATGCAAGGCCAGGTCGAACACCACATCCTCACAGTAGTCGAGCCATTCCGGGTACCGGCCGGCCCGTTCCCAGGCTGCGCGGCGGAAGGCAACCGACCGGCTGGAGGGCAGAAACGTGGCCGGCTCAATGTCCTCGACGGCCGGCAGCACCGTCGCTCCCATGGCCAGCTCGAAGCTGCTCTGCGGCGCCGGGACGAAGAAGCCGGCCGCGACATCAGCGGGGGCATCGCCGTCCGTACTTCCTTCAAGCACCGCCACCAGACGCGCCAGCCACGCCGCGTGCAGGACTACACCACCATCGGTCACGACGATAATGTCGCCTTGCGCCAGCTCAATGGCGCGATTGCGCCCGGCCGAGATATTGGCGCCTGGCAGCACCTCGACACGCACCGGCAGATCAGGGGCAACCCGTCGCGCGAAGTCGTGCGCCAGCGCCACCGTCCGGTCCGACGATCCACCGTCAACGATCACCACCTCGTCTGGCCGGCGCTCCTGAGCCAAGATCGATTCCAGGAGCGCCGGCAACGAGCCGGCCTCATCCAGCACCGTCATCACCAACGAAACGACCACAACTCTCCTCAGAACCCTCGTCCCCCCGCCGCAGCGGGGGACCATAGGGGGGCCAGCCCTCAGCTCCTACTCGTCCGGGCATAGCTCCCGATAGCACGCCAACAGCTGCGGCCGGATGACGGACCAGTCGTAGCGCGCGGCGACGAGCGCGCGGCCGGCCGCGGCGAGGCGTTGACCCAACGCCGGGCCCACGAGCAGGCGCCCGATCTGCGTAGCCAAGGTAGCAGGATCGTCGGCCACCAGCAGGTGCTCGTCCGCGCGGCCGGCCAATCCGGCCGCCCCGGCGGTGGTCGCGACCACCGGGACACCGGCCGCCCATGCTTCGAGCAGCTTGATGCGGGCGCCACTGCCCATCCGCATCGGAATGACATACACCGCCGCGCGCGCGAAATATGGCTGTATCTCCGGGACCTCTCCGATCACCTCCACACCCGGACCAGCCAGCGCCCGCACCGCCGGCACCGGGTCCCGGCCGACAATCAGCAGCCGTGCTGTCGGATGCTGGGCACGCACCCGAGGCAGCACCGCGGTGCAGAACCAGCACAGCGCATCCACGTTGGGCCGATAGTCCAGCTTTCCGGTGAACAGCAGCGTACACGGCTCGACCCGTTGCTCCAGCGGGACATCGGCAACGTGCCGCCAGGAATCCACGGCGATACCGTTCGGCACCACGCGCACCGGGCGCCCGGCGAGACGCGACAGGGCGTCTGCATCTTCGGGCGATACCGCGGTGGTCAGCGCCGCAGCGCGGATGAGGGCAGCCTCGTAGCGGCGGAGGCGTTGCCATTGTGCCAGGGAATAGAGCATCCGCAGCCACCGCCGCGGCTGGCGCAGGCCTACGAGGGCCGCGCTGCGCTGGAGCAGCCACTCGGCGTTATGGTCGTCGAACAGGACGGGTATCCGCCGACCGCCGAGACGAGGCTGCGCCCGAGCGACTGCGGCCAGGGCCATCCCCGCTACTTCCAGCCCTTCCGCTTGCACCAGCCGCACCCGCGCCGTGGCGATCACGTCGGCCGCCAGCGCTACCAAGGCCGGGGACCACAGCCGGCGGGCCATATCCGGTAGCGGCGTACCCATTAGCGTGGCCAGCCGCTGCCATGAGCTACGCTGCGGGGCCGGGAGCCAGGCCGCGCCTGCCGTGACCGCGCGTACCGCCTGCTCCGCCTCTCGCGTGGGTAGCGCTGCCGCCAGCGCGAGCAAGTGGACTTCGTGCTCGCTCGTCGCCGCCTGGAGCAGCTGCCAGTTGCGTAGGGCCGTCCCTTGATGGGGCGGGTAGGGCCAGTCGGGAGTAATAATGAGGATACGCATGGTTTCGTAACTTGCAGTGGTCAGCGATTAGCGGTCAGCTTTCGGCCCGGCTCCCGACCGTCCCCCCGCCGCAGCGGGGGGCCATAGGGGGGCCAGCCCCTCCCCATCGCTCGTGCCACTGACGGCTCAGGGCTGAAGGCTAACGGCTAATCGCTGATACCTCACCCTAACGCCTCACGATACACGGCGAGCGTCTCCTGCGCCGCTCGCTCCCACGAGAAGCGCCGCACGCGCCGGGAGCCGCGCGCCACGAGGTCGGCACGGAGCGGCGCGTCGCCGGCGATCCGCACCAAGGCACCGGCGAGTGCCGTCACATCCAATGGATCTACGAGCAGCGCCGCGTCACCAGCGACTTCCGGCAGCGACGACACCTGCGCGGCGACGACCGGTGTCCCCACGCTCATGGCCTCCAGCAGCGGTAAGCCAAACCCCTCGTATAGCGACGGATAGGCGAGGGCCAGGGCGCCGCGGTAGCTGGCCTGAAGCAGGCTCTCGGACAGCACACCAGGGAAGTCCACCGCTGCCGCCAGGTCATGCCGGGCCACCGCAGCCCGCACGACCGGCTCATCGGCACCGGGACCACCGGCAACGACCAGGCGCAGTGCCCGGTGAGCGCGGCGTGCCTGCGCGAATGCCTCGATCAACCGGGGGATATTCTTGCGCGGCTCAATAGCCGCTTGCACAGACAGCACATACGGCTGGGCAAAGGGCGCTGGCGCCTCACCTCCTGACAGGCCCCTCTCCACCGTGTAAGGAGGAGTGCGGTGGTGGTCGGCGTCGAAGGTTGCAGCTTCATGCACGACACGAATGCGGGCGGAATCGGCGCCCACCTCGCGCACTAAGTCACGCTTCGTAGCCTCGGAGACGGCGATGATCCGATCCGCCCGCTCGACGGTCCAGGCAACCTGAGCGTAGTAGCGACGCGAGTCGGGGCTATGCGTGTCGGGATAGAGCAGGAAGGAGAGATCATGCACCGTGACCACGGAGCGCGCCCGGCCGGCCCCCGACGGCACGTGGTCGGGACTGTGCAGCAAGTCCAAGCCGCGCGGCGCCAGCTCCAGCGCCAGTGCCCAGCGTTCGATCCGGTGGTGTGGCGGGGTCCATGCGGTTAGGCCCCGCCAGCCGCCTGTGCCGGACCCCGATCCGGTACTCGCCGCCAGCGCCCGTGCGCGGTCCTTGCGATGGTAGATCGCTACCAGGTCAGCAAACGGCGCCGGCGCCGGGAGCGCCGCCAGCGCACGGCCCAACGACGTGATATAGCGTGCAATCCCACCACGGTTGTACGCCAATAGCCGCGCGTCGAGGCCCAAGCGCAACCCGTCACTGGCCATCATCGTGAGCCGGGGACCGACGGGAAGAAGCGCCCAGATCGTAGGCCGCAGCCAAGGCCAGGCCGATCAAGCCCCATTGGAGCGCCACGAGATGCGGCAAGCGGGCGAAATGGTGATCCAGCATACTGGCGACAAGCGTCCCGGCGAGCGCCGCCAGTACGCTCAACAAGAGGTCGGCGCCCGGCGCGGCCCGATGGCGCCACCAGAGGATCGTGGCGGTCCCCAGGGCTACGGTCAGCGCAGCGACGTAGGCCGCCATCCCGATAAGACCGGCCTGCTCGGCAAACGTCAGAAAGACATTGGAGACACCAGGATACAGCGTCATCGTCGGCGCCTCGCCGAACCCGATACCCAGCCAGGGATACGCTTGGATGATCTGCCAGGCGTTCTCCATCTCGCCCAATCGCATCGCCGCGGCGCGGTCCTGTGCGCGGAGACCGGACAGCAGGTGCAGGGCGTACCGTTGCGTGGTAGGCCAGAGCACGAACGCCACCGCCGCGGCCCCCATCAAGGGCAGCAGACGCCGGTAGCGCACCAGCGCCGTCAGTCCCACTCCGGCCGCCAGCCCCAGCCAGGAGCTACGCGAGAAGGTCACGAGCAGCGCCGGCAGCACCACCACCGCCGCGACGACCAGCCAGCGGCGCGACAGCACCGGCTCGGCAGCCAGCAGTTGCGTCAGCACGATGACGCCGACGATCATCAGCAGTGCCCCCAGCACGTTCGGGTCAATCGCCGTACCGGTCGCCCGCAGGCGGTCGGTATCCGGCAAATACCGCAGCACCGTCGAGTCGGTGGGATACCCCAGCAGACCGAGCCGGAGGAGCGCCCGTAAGGCCAGCTCACGGGGAGCCGCGAATAGCACCAGGGCAATCAGGGCCTCGCACGCGCCGATGACAACCAAGCTGCGGAGGAACAAGCGCCGCCAGCTATCACTGTTAGCAAGGGCAACGCAGACGAAAAAGAAGAGGATCGCCAGCTCTAGCTTGAAGATCATCCGCACGACGGACAGCGAGCCGCTCTGCGCCAGGGTGGCGATCTGCGCCGCGATGAGCGTCGCCTGGAAGAGGAGAATCCACGGACCGGCCACGGTGAGCCGCACCGGCCCGTGGCCGGTCGCTACACGCCGCGCCAGCCAGCCGCCCAAGGTCATCAGGAGCGCCAGTTCCAGTAGCGTCGGCGAGGCACCCAGCCGCAAGGGAGCCACCCCGAACGGCAGCAGGGCAATCACCGCGATAGTCCCGACCAGGGCAATGCGGAGGTCGCGGAGCACCGCCGCCGCTAGGGGCACGGCTACGAGCGCCCCGGCCAACAACACCGGCGAGCGGGCCACGCCGTACCAGCCCACCAGCCAGGCCGCAACCAAAGCGGCAACCACGAGTGCCGGCGTGCGCCACTGACGCGCTGGCAGCCTCATGATGAGCCGGGAGAGCGCCATCGGGGGAGTCATCGGCACGGGTTATTCGGTCGGCTGGACGTCCGCCAACTCCTGCTGCTGGGACGCATAGGCCGCTTCGTCCACCAATTCGCCGCCGTCTACGCGCACATCGAGAAGCTGACGCCCTTTATCGAAGTCAGCGTCCAATTGGAGTAACCGGAAGCACGGCCGGCCGGGTCTTCCGCCGCGTCCCATCACCTCTTTATGCAACGAATAACCGCTGACCATGTCACCGGCGCCCTCGAACTCCTGCACGAGGTCGCTCGCCGGGTTGACCCGCACCGGAATGATCTCGCCGCAGGCACGACACTTGACATAAAACCAGAGCGCGTCATCCCCGGAGCCACCCGACCCCGACCCGAAAAGCACCGACAGCACCCGCTGAATCCACGTAGGCATCGCGTCGCAGTATAGCACTCGCTACACCAGCCGCAGCTCCCCTTGCCCTCTCCCGTTGGGACGGAGGAGGAAACGCACCCGCCCCCCGATCCGTCATTCCCGCGCACGCGGGAATCCAGGGACACATTCACCACCCGCCTGGTCGGCCGTGCCGTAGGGGCGCAGCATGCTGCGCCCGTCCCCCCGCCGCAGCGGGGGGACCATAGGGGGGCCGTCACTCCCGCGCATAGCGTACTTCCGCCTCTGCCAGGACCTCGTCCCGGAAGTAGCGGCTCAAGTCTTGGGCAGTACGGAGATCAACCTTGCGCCCTTCGAGGCGGAAAATTTGACGGCTAGTAGCTGATGGCTGATCGCTACCGATAGCGCCCGGCCTGCATCTCGTACAGCGTGGCGTAGCGCCCGCCTTGCGCGACGAGCGCATCGTGGCTGCCGGCCTCGATGGCCTGGCCCTCCTCCAGCACGATGATGTGATCGGCCATCCGCACCGTCGAAAACCGATGGCTGATGAGCAGCGCCGTCTTGCCGACGACCAGCTCCCGGAACTGCTCGAAGAGCCGGTACTCCGCCTCGGCGTCCAGCGCCGCCGTCGGCTCATCGAGGATCACCAGCGCCGCGTCACGCACGAAGCCCCGCGCCAGCGCGACCTTCTGCCACTCACCGCCCGACAGTTCGACGCCGCTCTCGAACTTTCGGGTCAGCGGCGTGTCGTAGCCCTTGGAGAGCTTGGCAGCGATCTCGTCGGCTCCCGCCCACCGCGCCGCCTGCTCGACGCGACCGTCGCCCCCGCCGGCCGCGTAGGCACCGACGGCGATGTTCTCGCGGAAGGTCAAGGAGAACTGAGCAAAGTCCTGGTGAACGACCGCGATCCGCTGGCGCAGCGCGGCCAGATCATACGCCGGGAGCGGCACCCCGTCGAGCAGGACCGCACCCGTATCGGGGTCATACATGCGCGTGAGCAGCTTGACGAGCGTGCTCTTGCCCGCGCCGTTCGCCCCAACCAGCGCCGTCACCTGCCCGGCCGGCAACACGGCGCTCACGTCAGCAAGGACGGTCCGGGTGCTCTCAGGGTAGCGAAAGCCGACCTGACGCATTTCGATGCCGCTTTGGAGGCGGGCCGGGGCGGTGTGGCCCTGCCCCGGGGGCGCCAGCGTAATCACCGGTCCAGCGCCGTCCAGAAAACCGAAGATCGTCCGCAGGTGCAGCCATAGCTCGTGCTGAAAGGCGAGTCCGCGCATGAAGTAGTAGGTGAGGCCTTGGACTTGCTGCACGGCGCCGAGATAAAGGACGACGTCGCCCAGCGTCAGCTGACCAGCGCGCGCCTGCGTCACTACGTACCAGAAGCCGCCGGCTAGGGCCAGCGCATAGAGGCCGCTGAAGACGGTCGAGAACCGCAGGCCCGCGAGCCGAATACGATTCACCTCGGCCAGCGCCACCGCAAAGCGCTCGCGGAAGCGCTGCCAGAAGAAGTCCCCTAGGCCGAAGACCCGCACTTCTTTGGCTGCCGCTGGCTCAGTGGTGACACGAGCGCAGTAGTCCATCTCACGGGCCGGGCGAGACTGATCCTGCAGCGCTTGGTGCTGCAAGATGCCGACGCGCAGCTCGGCAAAAAGATGCGGCAAGCTCACGACGACCAGCGCGAGGGGCAGGAGGGGATGGAGTTGGCCGAGCAGGATCAATAACCCCACCAGTGTCAGCAAGGTGCCGACGATCTGTTGCAGCATCGTGAGCACCACCGCGGCCAACATTGATCCCCTTCGCGCCATTGTCACTTCGTCGTGGAAGGCCGGGCGCTCGATGCGATACAGATCCACGAGGCTGGCACCGGCCTGCATCAGCCGACGGTCCACTTCCACTACCGAGCGGTCCTGCAGCCACGACGACAGTGCCGCCTGCACGGGTCGCAGGCCAGCCGGTACGACGAGCGTGAGCGCGTAGATGACGGCCAGGGTCACGGCGCCACCGACGGCCCCCTGATCGCCACCCACCCCGGCGGCAATGGCATCCAGCAGCAGCTTGACCAGCCAGACCTGGAGGACCGGCAGGAGTGACAGGATTGCCAAGAGCACAAGAAAGGCGCCGCCAGCGAGCGGTGCAGAACTAATCGGCAACGCCAGCCCGCGCCCATACAGGCGCAGCACCGCGGGCAGGCCACGCAGCGTCGCCGGTACGTTCATGCGGTCGCCCCCGTCCCGTCCTGGCCGAGGTATTGGGCGGCTTGCAGCCGGTAGAGCCGCGCGTAGGCGCCGTCGTGGGCCATGAGGCCGGCGTGGGTGCCGGCTTCCTGGATACGACCGTCTGCCAGGTAAAGAATGCGGTCGGCCATCCGCACCGTGGAGAAGCGATGGCTGATGAGCAACGTCGTGCGGTCGCGGGTTAGCTCCTGAAAGCGTTGGTACACCTCGTACTCGGTCTGCACGTCGAGCGCCGCGGTCGGCTCGTCCAGCACGAGGAGCGCGCAGTCGCGCACGAAGGCCCGCGCCAGCGCCAGCTTCTGCCACTCGCCGCCGGATAGCTCACGACCGCCGAATTGACGGCCAAGTTGCGTCGCCGGGCCGTTCGGGAGCGCCGCGATCACCGCGTCGGCGCCGGCTTTCGCGGCCGCCGCGTGCAGCCGGTCAGTATCGTGCCGCGCCTCGACCTGACCCAGGCCGATATTCTCCCCGGCGGTCAGTTCGTAGCGCACGAAGTCCTGGAAGATCACCCCCATCTGCCGACGCAGCGCAGCCGGGTCGAACTCCCGCAGGTCAACGCCGTCGAGCAGGATGCGCCCCGCCGTCGGGTCGTAGAGGCGGAGCAGCAGCTTGACGAGCGTGGTCTTGCCGGCGCCATTGCGGCCCACCAGCGCCACCGACTCGTGCCGCCCCAGGTGCAGCGAGACATCTCGCAGCACCGGCTCGGACTGGCCGGGGTAGGTGAAGGCCACGTGTTCGAAGGTGATGCCGGCCCGGATAGACGGCGGCACGGGGCGCGGGGACGCGGGGACCGGCAGGTCGGGCGGTGCTTCCAGCACGCGAAAGAGGCTGGGGAGGTACCTGAGCATCCGCGGCAGAAAGCCAAGGTTGTAGCCAATCGCGGTGAGGCGCTGTTGGAACATGGTGGCTGCGCCGCCGTACAGCACCAGGTCGCCCGGCGTCCGTTGCCCCGTGGCGACCAGCCACACGACGAACACGTACACCGCGCCAACCGCCGCCGCGGCGAGCACGTTGGTGAGGACGACCGAGGTCATCAACTGGCGCCGCAGACGATTGACGGTCGCCGCGACACCGGCGAAGATGGTGTCGTACTGCGTGCGGAAAAAGGGGCCAAGATCATAGAGGCGCACATCCTTGGCCGGCTCCGGCAGCAGCAGCATATCACGGGCGTACACGAGCCGACGGGTCTCCGGGGTCTGGTCATAGAGCGTCCGCGTGGTGTGATACTGGTACTCCCACTCCCGCGCCACGAGTGGAAGCGTGGCGACGACCAATAGCACCGGTACGACGGGATGCAATGCCAGCAGAACCACTGCCAGCCCCGTTGCCGTGAACAGCGCCACGACCAGCTCGGTCCCATAGACCATGATGCTCATGCCGGAGTTGCTCGCCGGTCCACGGGCGCGCTCCAAGTCGTCGGCAAGGGCCGGGTCTTCGAAGCGGGCGATGCCGTGCCAGCGATTGGCGGTGCGGATCAACTGCTCCGTGACGTAGCCGGTCAGCCGGTCGCCGGCCATGCTCTGGAACGTCGAGGCAAAGGGCTGGATCAGCTGCCCCACGGCAACACCCGCCGCCGCCAGGAGGATCCAGACCGCGAGCGGCCATTCAGCCACCAGCCCGGCAGCGGCCGTGAGTAGACCGAGGTCCAGCGCCGCGCGGTCAATCACCGCCCGCGACAACACCAATTGGAGCGGTGACAGCAACGACTGGAGCAGCAGCAATAGCAGAATGCCGAGTGCCAGCCGCGGGCTGGAGCGCCACGCCAGGCGCACCGCCAGCCGGAGCAGGCGGCTGCTTTCCCGGAGCTGCTGCCGAAACGGCTTGCTTTGCGACAAAGAAGACATAGGCCTAGCTATCAGCCTGACACGATAGCAGTTACCGGCCCCCTGTCGTCCCCCGCTCCGCAGGGAGGACGACGGCGTGGGTAGCTGCGGCACCGAGGGATGGCGCGTCCCCTCCCCCGTCGCAACGGAGGAGGGTGAGGGTGGGGGCCAGAGCCTAGGTCCCGTCAGCCACACGCGCAATCGCCAGCAGGTCCGGCTCGTTTTCGACGGCCGCCTCGACCGCCTGACGGACCACCGCAACGTCCACGCCATCCTCCTTGAAGAGATAGGCGAGGTCGTGATCCGGCTCGGCCTCGGCCAGGTCTACCATCGCCAGCAGCACGTGGCCGGTGCCCAGACGCCGATGACCCAAACGCTCGGCCACCGCGACGGCCCGCTCGGCGAGGCGCACCGTTTCCCGCATCCAGACCTTATCGGCCGTTTTACTGAGCGGGTGCGGGCTATCCCCAAGCACTCGTTCAAGGGAAGCGCGCGTGTGCCGTAACCGTTCCTCCCAAGCATCCGGCGCAGTGATCCCCGCCTGCGCTAACACTGCTGTATGGGCATAGATCGGCACCTCCGCTTGGAGCGCGAGGACGATGGCATCCGTGGGACGCGCCTCAACCTGTTTGGTGCGCCGGCCCAGGTTGAGGACAATGACGCTGGCGAGCATGTCATCGTGGGCCTCGGTGAGCCGCACTTCCTGAATCGTGGCGTCTCCGGCCGTGGCCAGCTCCAGCATGAGCCGATGGGTGAGCGGTCGCGGCGTCGCCGGTCGCCGGGCCACCGTGACGACATCCAGCTCGTAGGGCGCAACGACGACCGCCAGATACCGCTTGTCCGGCTCGGCGAGTACATCTTCACCGGCAGCCGGCGCATCCACCCGCTTGAGCACGACGGCACGCGCGGCCGGCTCGTGCCGCACACCGGGCCGCCCGCCACCGGCAACATGCACGCTGTCCACCGTCATCTCTACATACGTCATCGCCAGCCTCCTTGCTCGTGCGCGACTACTCGGTGCGTAGGGTGGTCGGGCAAACTCCGCGTAGCCCTCGGCTACGAGCGGAGCCAGCTCGCGTCGCAGCCGCTCGCGGGCGTGCTGCAAGCGGCTGCGGACCGTGCTCGCCGGCACACGCAACAAGGCCGCGATCTCGCCATACGTCAGGCCCTCGACATAGTGCGCCAGGATGGCCTGTTGCTGCGCTTTGGGCAGCGCCGAGAGCGCCCGGCCGATGGTCCGGGCCAGGTCGGCCGCTTCCCAGGCCGCTTCCGGCGAGGCACTCTCGCCGGCCAAGTGCGGCTCAATCGCTGCCGGGGTACTCGCCAGCAGCGCCTCCAGCGACTGCGGCACCCGGCGGGTCCGGCGGCGCCGCCACCAGCGCCTCGCTCGGTTGAGGGCGATGGTGTACAGCCACGGCCCAAACCGCTCCGGCTCGCGCAGATCCGCCAGCCGGGTGGCCGCCTGAAGCACGGTTTCCTGCGCCAGGTCTTCGGCCTCGATCCAGTTGCCGGTGGCCCGCGCGAGCAGCTTATGGACAACGGACCAGTGCCGCCTGACGAGCACGGCCAGCGCGTTCGCACAACCCGCCCGCGCTTGGCGGACCAAGTGACCATCGGATGCGTCGGTGGTAGCCATCACCCTCCCTATAGACATAGATGCCTGCCGGGCCGAGATTGTCTCAACCCACCACAGGAGAGATGATCGGCCGACTGCACCGACCGGCCCCCCTATGGCCCCCTGACAAGGGTAGGTTCTTTGTAGGGGCGCGATTCATCGCACCCAGGCCCTCATCATTGCGGCTTGCGCCGCAATCCAGGCCATTCGTCGCCCCCGGTCGCCGCCCGGCCCCCCTTCCCTGGAGGGCAGCGGCGGACCGGCTCCGCCATCACTCCCCTTCCCTGCCAGGGAAGGGGCCGGGGGTTAGGTCCGACCCCCGGCCAGCGAAAAACCTACCCCTATGAGCCTATGGCCCCCCCGCTCCGCAGGGGGACGTGGATTCCCGCGCAAGCGGGAATGACGAACGAGCGCTGGGAGTGACGGGCGGCAGACTCCCCCGCTCTATCGCTCGGCGATGGAGCGAGGGCCGGGTGCCGGGCCAAAGCCGCACGGATAGTGCCAGGTGTGGTGCCGCTTTGGCCCGGCAAATGGTGAGGCGCAGAGTAGGCCGGCGCGTCCCCTCCCCCGTCGCAACGGGGGCGGCTGCGGCGCCGGGGGACGATATGTTCCCTCCCCCGTCGCAACGGGGGAGGGTGAGGGTGGGGGCCAGGGCTTAGTGCTGCTCCACGACCGACAGGAGGCTGGCTGGCAGCCGGTCATAGCTCTCTAGCTGCTTCGTCAGATAGGCGTGACCACCAAGCTCCAACACTTGGGTGTCCAAGCTCTCCTCGGCCGACCCGCTCAATACCACAATCGGTTGATCGGTGGAATAGTGGAGCGTGTGCAGCATCGTGTACAGCACCGTTGTCACTTCTCCTAGCCCGGTGAGCACCACAATCGGGAGACCGGTATCCCACGCCAGGACCGTCTCCAGCGTGCGTAGCCCACTACTATCCGGCAAGCTCAAATCCAGCAGCACGATTTCGAACTCCCGGGCCGCTAATTGATGCTGGGCCTCTTTCAGGCGGCACGCGATGTGGATCTCGAACTGCGCCTCCACCGCCGCGCCGAGGCTCTCCTGGACGAGACATACATCTTCCGGGTTGTCTTCCACCAAGAGCACGTTGATGGTGGGGCGAGTGCTAGTCATAAGTCCCTCTTCCTGTTGGCTATTGCCGGTCCGCGCTTACCACCACCGGGCGCTCCTGACTGTCTACGCCCCGATGCATCCGAAATCCCCAATCGCTTGGCACACCTACACAAACTGCACACAGTCCCCGGACCGCTCAAACGGACACCACTACGATAATATATACGTTTATCAAGAGCAAATAGGATGCTCTACTAGGATGCTCTACAGGGTGGCGGTGAGCACCGGCAGCGGGAGCGTGGACCGGTGGAGCGTCGGGGCGAGCTAGCGCCGCACGGTCAGCCCGGCAGCCGCGCGGCGGGCCACGGCATAAGGCTGCCCCGGCACGCGGCTGCCGGGCTGACATTTTCAAACTGAGACACTACTCAATATCCTAACCAGCCTTCAGGATCCGCTGGAGCCTTCCCAGCAGTCCACTCGAATCACTCGAAGCATCGGCGTGCTGGTCTCGATGCCGCTCCAAAGCCGACAGGACGTTTGCCGGCAGGATGTCAAAGCTCTCCATCCGCTTCACCAGATAGGCCTGCGCGCCAAGCTCCACCGCTTGCGTACCGATGAACTCCTCGGCCAACCCGGTGAGCACGACAATCGGCAGGCCCGTGTCCCACTCCAAGACCGTCTCCACCGTCTGTATCCCACTACTATCCGGCAGGCCCAAATCCAGCAGCACGATGTCAAACTCTCGGGCCGCTAACTGCAATTGGGCACGCTCCAATCGGTCCACCGCGTGGACCTCGAATTGTGCCTCCGCGGCCTCGCTGAGGCCCTCCTGGATGAGGTCCGCGTCGTCGGGGTTATCTTCCACCAAAAGCACGCGGACAGTGGGCTGAGCATCAGTCATCGGTTACTCCCATCTCCTCGCTTACTGCTGTTGGCTACCGGGTAATTGCACCACTGTGAGCCAGAAATTCTCAATTGCCTGGATCACTCGCACAAACTGCTCGAAATCCACAGGCTTGGTAATGTAGCAGTTGGCATGCATGTCATAGACCTGCTGGATATCATCCTCGGCCGACGAGGTCGTCAGGACGACCACCGGAATGCGCCGTAGAACAGGATCACCCTTGATGTCCGCCAGCACCTCGCGCCCATCTTTCCTTGGCAGGTTCAGGTCCAGCAGGATAAGGGCCGGCTGGGGTGCCTGGGCATACTTCCCCTCGCGGTGCAGGAACGACAAGGCCGCCACGCCGTCCGTGACCACATGCAGACGGTTCGCAACCTTGGTGTCCTCCAGGGCCTCAATCGTCAGGTCCACGTCGTCCGGGTTATCCTCGACCAACAGCATCTCAATGGGAGACTCCAACGCACGGATAATCATCCATCCCACCTCTCTACCGCCGGGAGCGTGAAGGAGAATGTCGCCCCTTGTCCCACCTGCGACTCGACCGTCAACTTTCCTCCGTGCCGTTCCACGATCTTCTGGCACAGTGCCAGCCCAATCCCCGTCCCCGGATACTCGTTCCGCGTGTGCAGCCGCTGAAATACCAGAAAGATCCGCTCCGCATACGCCGGATCAATCCCAATCCCATTATCCCGCACCGCAAACCCCCACCGCTGTCCCTGCCGCTCCACTCCGATATGCACCCGCGGCGCCTGCTCACTGCGGTATTTCAGCGCATTGGCCAGCAGGTTCTGGAATAGCTGCCCCACTTGCGTCATATCCGCCTGCACCACCGGCATGGGATCCCACGTGATCTCGGCCCCCGTCTCCCGGACCGTCACCGCCAGTCCTTCCAGCACTTCCGCCACCACCGCTTCCGTTCGCGTCGGCGTCAGCTCCAGCCCCCGCCTCCCCACCCGCGAGTAGGTCAGCAAGTCGTTGATCAGCGTCCGCATCCGCTCCACCCCGGCGATGCTGCGACTGATGTAGCGGTCCGCTCGCCCGTCGAGTTGGCCGGCGTAGCGCCGCGCCAGCAGCTGCACGTAGCTGCCGACCACCCGCAGCGGCTCTTGCAGGTCATGCGACGCCACATATGCGAACTGCTCCAACTCCGCATTCGAGCGCACCAGCGCCACTTCCACCTCTTTGAGCGCCACATAGGCCCAGGCATTGGCGATGGCGCCCGCGACCTGCATCCCCACCTGCTGCGCCAGGACCAGGTGGTGCGGCGTAAAGGCCTGCATCCTGCCGGCGCGCATGACTAGCACGCCGACCACCTCGTCCCGGGCGATCAGCGGCACCACAATCGTCGAGCGGATCCCGTGCTCCAAGCCTTCCCGCGCCCCGGGGAACTTGGCCAGCAGGTCGGCCTCCGTCGCGGCCTGCATCAGCAGGGGCGTGCGGGTCCGCACCACACTTTCCGACGCCACACCCCGCAGCGGCACCGTATTCCCAATGGCCCACCGGGGGATGATTGGCTCCTGGCTATTGTAGACCGTGGTGATCGTGTCCTGGGCCAGGTCCACCGTCGCAACGGCCAGCCGGTCATAGGGGATCAGTTGGCGCACGCTGGTTGCCAGGGCCTCATAGATACCCTGGATGTCGAGCGAGGCACTGATGACCCGGCCGATCTCGGCCAGCGTGGCGGCTTCCCGCCGCCGGCGCCGCAGCGAGGCGGCCGCCTGGTGCTGCTCGGTGATATTGGTGTAGGCCACCAAGGCACAGCCCTGCCCCATCGGCTGCACCTCCACCCGAAACCAGCCCTCGGGCACATTTTCGTCGCTATACGGAAAGGCCTCGAAATGGTCCGGCTGGTTCCCCGTGGCCACCGCGAAGATGCGGTACGGCAAATCCGTCTCGAAGGTCGCTGGGAACGACTCACTGAAGCGCAGGCCCACGAACTGCGACATGTCGGTGCCCGTGACCGCTGTGCTATGCGGGCCACAGTACACCATCCGCAAGTCGCGCGGGTCGTCCGTCTCCGCCCACCAGACCACTACCGCCAGCGGCATCTGCTCCACGATCCGCTGATAGAGCCACTGCTCGACATTCCCGATAGCCGCACCGACGATCTCGCTAATCTCGCTCACGGCCATCCCGGGCGCGGGCCGTGCCGGCCGACTGGCCACCTCCTGCTGCGGGGTGATATTTGTATAGGACACCAGGACACAGCGCCGGTCCAACGGCCGCGCGTCAACCCGAAACCAGCTCTCGGCAATCGTTTCGTCGCCGTACCGAATGACCTCATGGTACTCCGGCTCACTCCCCGTGGCTACCGCGAAGTAACGGTCCGGCAAATCCGTCTCGTAGGCCGCCGGGAACGACTCACTGAAGCGCAGGCCCACGAATTGGGTCATATCCGCACCCGTTTCGGCTGTGCCACGAGGACTGACGTACACCAGTCGCAAGTCGCGCGGATCGTCCGTCTCCGCCCACCAGACCACCACCGCCAGCGGCATCTGCTCCACAATCTGCTGATGCAGTTCAACGCCAGCCTGCTGATAGGGGTGGTTCTCAGCCATCATTGTCTCGCCGTGTCTCGCCACCACCACGACCGGTATCCGGCACGGGTAGCGCTCCTTCTTTGCTCCGAGTGGGAGGTGCCATGGGCGGACCGGTTTCAGCCGCCGTTGGTGCCGGGCGCACACTGGGTGGCTGCTGCCGCCTGCTGCTCGGTGACATTGGTATAGGACACCAAGGCACAGCGCCGGCCCAACGACCGCACGTCAAGCCGCAGCCAGCTCTCAGTAGCGTCTGCACTGCCGGACCGATAGATCTCGTGGTACTCCGACTCACGCTCCGTAGCCACGGCAAAAATACGGCCGGGTAACTGAGTGTGGGTGAGATTCGGGAATGCCTCAACTAAATGCAGGCCCACGTAAGGTGACAGATCAGCGCCCACTACCGTCACGTTATGGGGATTGACATACACCAGCCGCAAGCCACGCGGATCGTCCGTCTCCGCCTGCCACACCGCCACCGCCAGCGGCATCTGCTCCACGATCCGCCGGTGCAGCCAAGCATCGAACTGCTGATCGAGCCAGCTATCGGCAACCATTGTTCGTTGTCTCTCGCCGTCGCCACGACCAAGGCCTGGCGCCGGCGCCCCCTCCTGGCGCTGACTACGGTGCCCGCAGTCGGCCCACCCGCTTACCATGGCGTTGGGCGACCACCGACCAACCGCAGCGGCATATCCCTAGGTAAGACAACTATAGCTAATAACTACTACTGCGGCAACTACTATTGCGTAAATAACCAACTCACCCCTGGCCTGAGCAGCCGGCGCCGGCCGGCCAGGGATTATTTTCAGCGCCAGAGCAGTGACCGGGGCACGGGCAACGGCGCCTAGCCGCCGCCGAAGAGCCGCCGGAGCCAGCCCAGCGGCCCACCCGATGCCGCGGCGTGTTGTGCTCGATGCTGCTCCACGACTGCCAGGAGGTTGGCGGGCAGGCCCTTAAAGCTCTCTAGCCGCTTCACCAGATAGTCCTGCGCGCCAAGCTCCACCGCCTGCGTGCCGATGATATCCTCCGCCAGCCCGGTCAGTACCACGACCGGGAGGCCCGTGTCCCACTCGAGGAACGTCTCCAACGTGCGTAGCCCGCTACTATCCGGTAGCCCCAAGTCGAGCAGTACGATGTCAAACACCCGAATCGCAAACTGGTGCTGGGCGCGCTCCAGTCGGCCTTCGGTCTGAACCTCGAAGTGCGCCTCCGTCGCCGCACCGAGGCTCTCCTTAATGAGGTCCACGTCGGCCGGATTGTCTTCCACTACGAGTACGCTGATAGTGGGCTGATCGCTCGTCATAGGTCCCTCCGTGCTGTTGGCTACTGCCGGGCCATGCTTACCGCTGGTGGACAGCCCCGGGCAGCTTTACCATGGTGAGCCAGAAATTCTCGATCGCGTGTACCGTCCGAAAAAACTGCCTGAACCCCAGGGGCTTGGTGATATAGCAGTTCGCGTGCAGGTCATAGGCCCCCTGGATATCTTCATCGGCCGAAGAGGTCGTCAGGATAACAACCGGAATACGCCGCAGGCGAGGATTGCTCTTGATCTCCGCCAGCACCTCGCGCCCACCTTTTTTCGGTAAGTTCAGATCGAGCAGAATGAGGGCCGGCTGGGGCACCTGTGCATACTTACGCTCCCGGTGCAGGAACGACAGGGCTGCCTCACCGTCGTTGACGACATGCAGGCGGTTCGCAATCTGGGCGCTCTCCAGCGCCTCGATAGTCAGGTCCACGTCACCAGGATTGTCTTCGACCAGCAGGATATCTACGGGGGCCGTTTGCTCCAGCGCACTCATCCGTCATCATCCCCCATGACCGGCAGCGTGAAGAAGAAGGTCGCCCCTTGCCCAACCTGCGACTCGACCCAGAGTTGCCCGCCGTGCCGCTCCACGATCTTCTCGCAGATCGCCAACCCGATGCCGGACCCCGGGTGCTCATCCCACGAATGCAGGCGCTGAAAGACGAGAAAGATGCGCTTCGCGTACTGCGGGTCAATGCCGATCCCATTATCGCGCACGGCGAGCTGCCAGTGCCCCCCCCGGCGCTCGACGCCAATATGGATACGTGGCGGGCGCTCACTCCGGTATTTCAGAGCATTACCGAGCAGATTCTGGAAGAGTTGCCCCAACTGCGTCGCATCCGCCCGCACCGAGGGCAGCCGATCCCAGGTGATATCTGCCCCCGTCTCCCGGATCGTCACCGCCAGCCCTTCCAGCACATGGTCCAAGACGCTGGCCACGTTGGTCGGCGCCAGGTCACGACCGCGCGTCCCGACCCGCGAGTAGGCCAGCAAGTCGTTGATGAGGGTATGCATCCGCTCCACCGCTGTCACGCTGTGGCCGATGTACCGGTCGGCACGCGCGTCGAGCTGGCCGGCGTAGCGCTCCGCGAGGAGTTGGACATAGCTGCTGACCGTCCGCAGCGGCTCCTGCAGGTCGTGGGAGGCCACGTAGGCAAACTGCTCCAGCTCCGCATTCGAACGCTCCAGTGCAACCGTGCGGTCCTCCAACTCTTGAAAGAGGCGTGTGTGCTCTATCGCGAGCACCGCCTGGTCGGCAAACGTCTCGAGCAGCGCAATCTCCGGTGTCGTGAAGGGTCGCACGCGCTGCCGGCGCACCGAAATCGTGCCAATGGCGGAGTCATCGTGGAGCAAGGGAACCACTAGAATGGTGCGCGTGCCATCCCGCTTCTGCAGGGCCTTCGCCGTCGGGAACTCGTCATCTGACTCGGCGGCCAAGTCATGGATGTGCAGCGTGCGGCGATCTACGACCGCGCGGCCATTAACCGATGTACGGTCCACCGGCGTCCGGGCCGCCGCGCCGGCCTCACCGCTCCGGGACACCGGCAGTGCCCCATGATGCGCGGCCAGACGCAGGCCACCACCCTCGACACGGGAGACGGCTGCCAGGCGCGCGTTACACAACCGGGCCGCCTGCGCCGCAATAGCATCCAGCACGGCCTGGAGATCAGTAGTAGGCGAGCGGCTGATAATGCGTAGGATCTCGCTCGTCGCAGCTTGGTGCTCGCGGGCCACCACGAGCTGCTGGCGGAGCATGGCCTCTTCCGACCCGTCCGCGGCCGTCGCGTGCGGCAACTGCGTAGTCATGCGTGCGACTCTCTTCTTCTCGCGGACAAGGTTCAACCTGGCCAGTATACGCCTCTGTGAAAATAGCGGCCAAGCCAGCGGCGCACGAGGCTATATCAGCAGGGCATCCAGAGCGGTGAGCGCGGCGCGGCGCGCGGCCTGACGCCGCTGCCGGCGGCGCCACGCCACCGGCAGCGCCCGTAGCCCGGCCCATTGCCCCCGCAGCCGCGCCCGTGCCGCCGGCTCGCGACTATGCCACAGCGCTTCCGCCGCAATCCGCAGCTGCGCCGCGAGCACCCGCCACCAGTAGCGCCGGAGCAGCGGACCCGGTAGGTTCATCGCCGCCACCAGCAGGAAGTTTCGGCCGCAATAGTAGCTCGCCAGCGGCCCGCCACCCGTTGCCGACAACTGATGGCGCACTCGCGCTTGCGGGACGTACAGGCAGCGATAGCCCCGCAGTTGCAGGCGCCACGCCAAGTCCACGTCCTCACAGTACATGCCGAGCCATTCGTCAAAGCCCCCGGCAGCCAGTACCACGTCGCGGCGGTAGGCGGCGGCGGCCGCGCAGGGGCCAAACACCCACTCCGGTCGGTCGTAGCGACCGTCATCTCTAGTCCAGACCCCACGATTGCTCGGCACGCCATCGCGCCCATAGCCGTCTCCGGCCGAATGGATGATCCCCGGACGATCCGCCAAGACGATTTTCGAGGCGCAGGACACCAAGCTGCCTTCCTCGTCCGCCAGCAGCGGCGCACAGAGCGCCGCCAGCCAATCCGGCTCCGGCTCGGCGTCGTTGTTCAAGAGCACCGCGATCTCGCCCCGCGCCGCGCGCAGCCCGGCATTGACCGCCCGCGCAAACCCCCCGTTCTCCGCCAGCACCAGCGGCGCCACCCATGGATACTCGCGTCGCAACAGCGCCACCGTGTTGTCGGTGGAGCCGTCATCCACGACGATAACCTGCTCCGGGCGGCGGGTCTGACGCGCTACGGCGTCGAGACAGCTTGGCAAGAGGTGCGCGCCGTTCCAGGACGGGATAATGACCGCGATGCTCTTGGCCGCCCCCGCTGGCGGCGCCGCGGCTGCGGACGGCAATTCAGTGGCAGCCATCGGTCAGGAGACTCTAGGGCGTGTGTGCAAAACGGCTTTGATGCTGCATAAAACAGACGCGAGGGGGAGGCATGTGCTGCATCGCCCCGTCCCCCCGCCGCAGCGGGGGGACCGTCGCCTGGAGTAGGGACACAAGAGTTGCAAGGCCCGTCCCCCTGCCGCAGCGGGGGGACCATAGGGGGGCCAGGACCGTCATCGCTCGGCCCCCTCCCTACTCGGCCCCCATGCAGTGAGCACCCACGGACCAGCGTCACTCCCGTACCGCTGCCAGCGCGTCCAGGAGCGCCTGGTATTGACCGGAATCACGCACATCGTAGCTCTCGTTCTTCCAGCGCACCGTCCCCTCGCGGTCCACGACAAAGAGCGCCCGCCGGGCCACGGCCCCCTGCGGACTGAGGACATCGTACTGCTCGATGACCGCGCGCTGCGTATCGGCCAAGAGCGGGTACGACAGGCCGCCGAGCTTGTCGCACCATTGATCGTGGGAAGCCACCGAGTCGGCGCTGATCCCCAGGATTTCGGCCCCCAATTCCTGAAAACGGGCGTATTCTCGCTGAAAGGTGGTCATCTCGATGGTGCAACCGCCGGTGTCATCCTTGGGATAGAAAGCCAGGAGCACGGTACGGTCACCGCGGTAGTCGGAGAGCTTGACCGTGGCGCCTCCTGCTGCCGCCAGTTCGAAGTCCGGGGCCGCTTGTCCCACCTCGACGCTCATGACGCTCCTCCTTGCAGCCAATCTCGTCCTCAATCCTAGCACGTAGCAGCGGTCCCCGGCCCCGGGTAATCCAGGTTGCGGTAGTCGAGCATATAACGTATAGTGTGGCATACTGCTCTGTGGGCTACCCCTTAAAATAACTCCAAAAACAAACCGCCCGATCCCACCGTTCTTGAGCCATCTGTCGCTCCGGCGAACGCACGTGTACCGGGGCTTCTCACGCGATGAATAGCTCGTCGCCGACAGCGTGATACGCGACTGTCGGCGCAGATCACAGCATCAGGCCACCTTACGGGCGCCACGTGCGCCGCAATCGGCCAGCCATGGTGCGCCAACCTCACCATGTCGCGGCAGCCAGCGCGAACTGCACGCATATGGCCTAGCTGCGCCAGACGCCGCCGGTGGAGCCACCTGTCGGTACCGTAATCCAGCGAGGGCGAGGAGCAGACTACATGCCGGACAATGACGCCGCGCGGCCGACGACCGCCTCCCCCAAACCTGCCGCTGCCGACGCGGCACCCGCCGCCGGAGATGCGCCGAGCGATCCAACCACCACCGGCGCCCCCAAAGCAACGCTACGATCCCACCGACAGCGCCCCCACCGATCAGCCCGCACTCGGCTGGTGCGACGACGCTCCGCCCGCCGCAGTCAGGAGAGCGCTCCGACTGCCCCGGCCCAGCCGCGCCTGACCAGACGCCGCCAGCACACCGAGGCCTCCTCCACCGGGCCTGGGCCGCGCCGCCGCGCACGCAGCCAGCGGCTTGCCAAGGGCACGAGCACAACGCAACGTCCCACCAACCGCACCTCGACCACGGCACGCAAGCCGGCGGCGCGCAGCAGCAGCGCCGCGCATAGCAATAACGGCAGAGTCAGACGGTCCCGCCGCAGCGCGGAGACCGAACTGCAGCCGTCTGCTCATACGGGCGGTCGCAAGGCCTCGCGTCTCACCCGCAGCGCCAGCTACCGGGCGCTCGGCAAGGATACGCCGAGCATCGAACCGGTCGCCTCCGGCTTGGGGCGACCGCTCCAGCTATCGGCCCGACCGTGGTCATCACTCGGAACCACCACATCCGGCAGCAATGCATTGGCCAGCGGCGCAACCTATCGGGCGTTGGGCCGGAGTGGGGGCGGCGGCGATCATACGGCTCCAACCGAGACACCCGGCACCGCCGTCTACCGGTCCCTGGGGCGCTCATCGCTACCGATGCACCGCACGCAGTTGCCGCTGCACCAGAGCAACGCCGCCCAGGACGGCAGCAAGCCCGCGCGACCGGCGACGCGGCCCACGCGCCGTAGCCGCCTGCGCCGCGCTTCCCAGCGGCCCCGCCCCAGTCGCGCCAACGCCGCCCCACGCAGCGACGACTAGCCTCCGCGTTGGCCGGTTACCTCCGTGCCGTCAACCCGTCATTTCTATGCACGCGGGAATCCAGGTCGGCAACGCCGTTGGCCGCGCGTAGCGGCTGTAGGGGCAACCCTTGTGGTTGCCCTCATCCCCCTGCAAAGTGGGGAAGTCACTCACCACTCCAAGCCTCCCATTACACAGTCGGAGATGTCACAATAGTATTGAGGAAGGCTGCTCCGATATGCGAGGCTCAAGAGTGCGGCGCGCGGCGCATTGGCTGGCGGACCGCCCGCGCATAATCCTCATAGCGCTGGCCGCGAATATCGTTGCGTTGCTGGCCATGTTGTGCTTCTGGATACCGACGCCGTACCAATTGCTGATGCCTGGCCCCGTGACGGATACCAACACACTAATCGAGCCATCCCCACAGGAGACCGAGGGCGCCTTCTATCTCACCTCGATCTATAGCAACCCGGCCAGCGTGGCGGAGTGGCTATATGCCCAAGCGGACCCGGAAGCCGGACTCATCCCGCGCGAGCAAGCCCGGCCACAGCATCTGTCCCGCAAGGAGTACCGGCAGCTGCTGGACACGATGATGGACAACAGCAAAATGGCGGCGCGAGTAGTCGCCTTCCGCGCCGCCGGTTTCGATGTGGGCGTAGACGGCCAAGGCGCGCTGATCCGCGATGTCCGGGCCGACAGCCCCGCGCAGGGTATCCTGGCCGTTGGCGATGTCATTGTGGCGGCCGACGGACGGCCCGTGACCACAATGGACGATCTGATTGCTGTGATCCGCGCGCACCGGCCCGGTGATCGGCTGCCGCTGGAGGTGCGCCGCGACGACGCCACCCTGGCGCTCACGACCACGCTGGGCGAGCATCCTGAGGAACGGGGACGCGCCCTGATGGGCGTCGAGATCGCCACCTACCGGATCAAATACTCCTTTCCGCAGGAGTTGAAGATACAATCCGAAGACCTGGGTGGGCCGTCGGCCGGGCTGATGTTCGCGTTGGCGCTCTACAACACCCTGACGCCCGGTGACCTGACCGGCGGGCACCGCATCGCCGGGACCGGTGCGCTGGCCACGGACGGACGGGTCCGCAGCGTCGGCGGCATCCCGTACAAGGTCCGCGCCGCCGAGAAAGCCGACGCAGCGTATTTCCTGGTGCCAGCGGAGAACGTCGAGGAAGCGCGCCGAGTCGCCCGTACCGTACAGATCGTCCCGGTCGGCTCTTTCGCCGAGGCGCTGCCTTTCATTCAACAGCTCCCGCCGGTCGGCGGCGCAGCCGTCGCTGCCGCCCAGCAGGCATCGTCGAGCAGCATCACCCACCCCACCGTCACCCCAACCCCGGCCTAGCCCGTGTCTACAAAGTTACCGGTCGGAAGGGGGTAAGTCCCCTCCCCTGGAGCTTTGCTCCGGGGGAAGGCGAGGGAGGGGGCCAAGCAGGGACTACAGGGCACCCTATGGTCTCCCCGCTTTCTCCATCACAAACTCACGATAAACCCACCGGGACCAATCACCCCATGAAGAGGCCGCCGTTCACGTCAATGCACTGGCCCGTGATAAAGCTGGCGGCGTCGCTCAACAGAAAGTGGATGACTTCCGCGATCTCGTCCGCTGTGGCCAGCCGCCCCGTCGGCAGCGCCGCCATGACCTGCTCGTACTGCTCCGGCGGCAGCGCGGTAATCATCGTCGTCTCGGTGGGGCCGGGCGCTATGCAGTTGATCCGCACTCCCTCCTTGGCATGGTGCCCGGCCATCGTCATTGTCAGGCCAATCACGCCGGCTTTCGACGCGGCGTAGCTGGGCGCTGCGAGGATGGATTTCGTGCGGCCGGCGAGTGACGACAGGTTCACGATGGCGCCGCCAGCGCGCAGCAGGTGCGGCAGGACGGCACGCGACCACAGGAACGTGCCCGTCAGGTTGATCTCCAGCACCAGACGCCAGTCCTCCGGCGTCGTCTCCAGTGCCGTACCGGTGCGGAGGATACCGGCCGCGTTCACCAGCGCATCGAGCCGGCCCCAATGCGCCACGACCGCCACGACCGTCTGCGCGGCAGCCTCCGCGTCCGTCACTTCAGCCGCCGCGGCCCACGCCTCCCCGCCCGCGGCGGACACGGCCGCGGCAGTCGCTTGCGCGGCATCTAGGTTCAGGTCAACCGCCGCGATCCGCGCGCCGGCCTGCGCCAGCCGCAAGGCGGTCGCGCGGCCGATGCCGCCCCCGGCGCCCGTGATGAGCGCGACCTGTCCCTGCAGCGTCGGTTGCTCGTGTACGGCTTGCCCACCTGCCATCGCTCGCTCCTCCTCATGGTTGGCTGCATCCGATTGTACCGCTTATCAGTCCGGTAGCCGTGGCGCTCGGCCAAGTTGCCCCAACTACCAACGCATTGGTACCTTGCTGGCCAACGCGGCGGGGGCAAAGCTGCCTCCAGGCACACCTGTTCCCGCCGGCTTTGCCCAGTCGGTTGCCCTAGTCGTGTCCGTGTGCGATAGTCACCTGCCAGGAGCTTCCACGCTCACGCCACGCAGAGTCACCGACAGCACAGGCTTGTCGGCAGAGGGGAGTGACATCCAAATGGTCGCAGTTGCAGAGGCACCGACAACGACCGCTGACCTGGCCGGGCTGGACCAAGAGCAGCTCGTTGCCATGTATCGCACGATGGTCCGTATTCGCCGCTTTGAGGAGCGGCTGAAGGGACTGTTCATGGAGGCGCGCCTGTACGGTAGCGTCCATCTGTACGTCGGCCAGGAGGCCGTCGCGACCGGAGTCTGCGCCGCCCTCCGGGACGACGACCTCATCACGAGCACGCATCGCGGTCACGGCCACTGTCTCGCCAAGGGCATGGAGATGCGCGGGATGATGGCCGAGTTGATGGGCAAGGCCACCGGCTACTGCAAGGGGAAAGGCGGCTCCATGCATATCGCCGACCTCGACCTCGGCGTGCTCGGCGCCAATGGCATCGTCGGCGCCGGCTTGCCCATCGCCACCGGTGCGGCGCTCGGCAATCGGCAGTTGGGCAGCGACCGCGTGACCGCCAGCTTTTTCGGCGACGGCGGTGCCAACCAAGGCGCGTTCCATGAAGCCATCAACCTCGCCGCCGTGCTGAAGCTGCCCGTGGTGTTCATCTGTGAAAATAACCAGTTCGCGCAGTTCCAGCGCGTAACGGAGGATACGTCCGTCGAGCACATCGCCACCCGCGCCGACTCCTACAACATCCCCGGCCATATCGTTGACGGCCAAGATGTGCTCGCCGTCTATCGCACGATCAGGGACGCCGTGGCGCGGGCGCGCCGCGGCGACGGACCCTCGCTGGTCGAGTGCAAGACCTACCGCTGGGAAGGCCACTTCGTCGGCGATCAGGAGGTCTACCGCACCCGCGAGGAGGTCAGAGCGCAGTACGTCCACGACCCGATCCGCCGCTTCCAGGAGCACCTCGTTGCAGCCGGAATCATGACCGACGCGGAAGCGGAGATGATTGACACCGCCGCGCGTGAGGAAGTGGAAGACGCCCTGCAATTTGCCGAGGAAAGCCCGCTGCCCGACGAGTCGTTGATCTTCACGGACATCTTTACGGAGGAGTAAGCGCGATGGCAACGCTTTCGACGAGCAAGGCACTCAACACGGCACTGCGGGAAGAGATGCTCCGCGACGAACGGGTGTTCGTCCTCGGCGAGGACGTGAAGGATTCGGCCTACGCGGTCACCGAAGGCCTCTATGACCAGTTCGGGCGCGACCGGGTGATCGGCACGCCGATCTCCGAGGCGGCGATTGCTGGCGCGGCGGTCGGCGCCGCGGCGGTGGGCGCGCGTCCGGTCGCCGAGATCATGTACATGACTTTCCTGACCATTGCCATGGATCAGTTGGTCAACCAGGCAGCCAAGATGAAATACATGTTCGGCGGCAAGGCCCGGCTCCCGCTCGTGATCCGCACGATGGCCGGCGCCGGTCGCGGGAACGCAGCACAGCATTCGGCCTACCTGGAATCGTGGTTCTGCCACGTGCCCGGTATCAAGGTCGTGCTGCCCTCCACCCCAGCCGACGCCAAGGGCCTGCTCAAGACGGCCATCCGCGACGACAATCCGGTGCTCGTCGTCGAGAACAAGGTGCAATACGCCGAGACTGGTGAAGTTCCCGACGAAGACTACACGATCCCGTTCGGGCAGGCCGCCGTCCGCCGCGAGGGCGGCGACGTGACGGTCGTTGCGTTGCAACGGTGCGTCGGCATGGCTTTGGAGGCTGCCGAGGCGGCGGCCGCTGAGGGGGTCGAGGTCGAGGTGATTGATCCCCGCACGCTCGTCCCCCTGGACCTGGATACGATCCTGCAATCGGTCCAGAAAACACACAACGTCGTCATCGTCCACGAGGCTGCCGAGCGCTGCGGATTTGGCGCCGAGTTGGTTGCACAGGTGCAGGAGAACGTCTTCGACTATCTTGATGGCCCGGTGCTGCGCGTAGCCAACCCCAACGTCCATATCCCCTTCAGCGCCAACCTGGAGGCGGCGTCCATCCCGAGTCCCGATCAGATTCTCGACGCCATCTACCGCACCGTCAGCTAACGGACGAAGACGGCGAGGGGCTGACGTCTCCTTTCCTGATGAAGATTGCTAACTTGGTCGAGTAGTGGGGCACCGTCCCCTTGCCTAGTTCTATCCCCGCTCCGCAGGGGCTGGGACCAGGTTCCCTCCCCTGGAGCTTGCTCCGGGGGAGGGTTGGGGAGGGGGCCAAATACCACCCACAACAGAACGCTGTCCGAAAGAGGAGGAGCCAGGTGCCCGTTCCACTAAAGATGCCGCAGCTCGGTCTGACCATGACCGAAGGCAAGATCACGCGCTGGCTCAAGCAGGAGGGCGACTCCGTCGAGGCGGATGAAGCCCTCCTGGAGATCGAGACCGACAAGATCAACGCCGAAGTCGAGGCACCGGCCAGCGGTCGGCTGACCCACGTCCAAGCCCAAGCCGGCGATTCGGTCAAAGTGATCGGTCTGCTCGCCATTATTGCCGCGCCCGAAGACACCGACGCCGACCTCGCCGCCGCGGTCGCGGCCGCCAAAGCGGACGCCGAGCGCGGCACGGCGGCCAGTCAGGCGGTTGCCACCTCCCAGACCACCAGACGCCCGCCGCCTCGAGCACGACCCCAGCGCCCCGGCCAGCCGGCGCCGCCGGCAGCGGCCGGCGGGCGCGTCATGGCTTCGCCGGTTGCTCGCCGCCTGGCACGAGAGCTGGAGGTGGACCTCAGCACCGTCACCGGCACCGGTCCGCGGGGCCGGATCGTGGAGAGCGATGTCCGTGCTGCGGCGGAAGCGAGCGCGGCAGCTCCGGCGGCGCCAGCCGCCCCGGCACCGGCCGAGGCGACCGGGCTGACCACCAAGCAGGTCATTCCGGTCAGCGGTATCCGCCAGGTCATTGGCGAGCGGATGAGCACCAGCCTGCGGGACATGGCCCAACTGACAATTTTCACCGAGGCCGACGCGACGACGTTGCGTGACCGTCGTGCTTCTCTGGCGCAGGAAGCCGCGGACGCAGACGGCCCCCGTCCCACGTACAACGACCTGATCGTCTGGCATCTCGCTCGCACCCTCGCCGACCACCCGCTGCTCAACGCCAGCATGGTGGGTGAGGAGATTCACTGCTGGGAGGAAATCAATATCGGCGTGGCCGTTGCCCTCGACAGTGGCCTCATCGTGCCGGTCGTGCGCGCCGCGAACACCAAGTCACTCACCGACTTGGCCGGTGAAGCGGCCGACCTGGCAGACCGAGCGCGCACCAATCGCCTCAGCCCGGACGAGTTGCTGGCTGGCACCTTCACGATCACCAACCTGGGTACCCTCGATATAGACGGCTTCACCCCCATCATCAATCCGCCACAGTCTGCCATTCTCGGCGTGGGACGGATCGTGCCGCGGCCGGTTGTCGTGGCTGGCGAGATCGCGGTACGGTATATGGTGATCCTGAGCCTGTCCTTCGACCACCGCATCGTGGACGGGGCACCCGCCGCGCAGTTCCTCCAAGCGCTCAAGCAGGCCATCGAGCAGGGGTAGCGTGAACTGCCTCAGTCCCCGGCCTCGCTCCGGCTTGGCGTGAGATTTGGGTGGCCGCAGGAAACTGGCGGGAGTGAGGAGCGGAGTTGATGGCCGACGCCACGCCGTCCGCCGGTCCACCGGTCGAGTGGCTCGACGCCGAGTCCGGGCGGTGGGTCGCCGACGGACTGATTACCCGTTCGCAGCGCACCGCCCTCGGCGCACGCTACGGCTTTGCCGTCGCTGACGAGCCATCGGAGGCGGCAACCCGCATCCTCCTCCCGACGATTGTGCTGGGCGCCGGGTTGGGCCTGCTGGCGATTGGGCTGCTCCTCGTCGTCGCTGCCAACTGGAGCGCCATCCCCTACGAGTTGCGGTTAGTTCTAGTCGCCATACCCGGTGCGCTGGCGGCCTACGCCGCGCCGCGCGTCGAGCGTCCGGGCTGGCGACACATCGCCAGTCAGTTTGTAGACGCCATCGTGGCAGCCAGCTTGCTCGGCTTCGCGGCGGTAATCTCGCAACATACCCAGCAATCCATCCGCGACTGGATCGAGCTGCTGCTGGTCGCCCTCGTGCCAACGCTCATCTACCTCGAGTTGCGGCGGAGTACCTTCTTGGCATCCGCCGGCTGGGTCACGGCGGCCGGCTTGGGCGTCGTGTGGCTGCACGACGAGTTGGTCGCCGGGCAATGGGGTGACTTTGGCTTGAACTACTGGGTCCTCTACGCGATGGGATTGGCGCTGGCCCTCCGCACGCGCGGCTACTGGACCCCCCTCTTCGCCCTCCTCAGCGGCCTGGGACTGGGCAGCGGCCTGATTATCCTCGCGCGCGAGTACCCAGGCCCAGTGCTCGAAGGAACACTGGTCGGAGTGGCGGCCGCCGTCGTCGCTATCGGTATCTGCGCCTGGCGCCTCTGGCAGACCCCGGCCCGCACCTGGCTGCTCGCCCAGATATACGTCATCGCCGTCAGCGTAGCCTTGCTCTGGTTCAACCTCTGGGATCGCTTGATCGCCGTCGAGACGGAAATCGTCCCGCTCCTGATCTATGAGGGTACGTGGTGGCTGACCGCAACGGTGACCGCCATCGTGATGGTCTTCTGGCTATTGCGCCTCCAGCGGCAGCACGAGGCCGTGGAGCCGCTCTGGTACACACTACGCTGGGTCGTGCTGCTCTACGCCATCGCCGGCGCCTTTGCCGGCGTCGGCCAGGTACGCACGGAGGCGAGGCTCGTCGAGGCCACGGTGCAGCCGCTCGCGGATGCCGGCATCCTGCTCGCCGGGCTGCTCACGGTCGCGGCAGCCTGGTACCTCCTCAACCGGGTGCCCCTGCTGCGGACCGGGAATGACACGGCGATCCAGTCGCAACGCTCGTGGATGCTGAGTCCTGGTGCCCCGCTGGCGGCGGGCACCGTCGCTTGGGTGCTCTGGCTGCCCGTAGCGCGGCTCATCGCCGCCGTCGAGCCGGATGTGCTGGAGGGGCTACTCGTCGCGCTCGCGCAATGGGGCCTGACCGTCCTGAGCGCCGTCTGGATCGTGGTCCTGCTCGCCCAGCAGGCCGAAGCATCGGCGGGGCGCGTCGCCCGGGTAATCTGGGCGTTGGTGATCGTCCTGAGCTTGCTGCTCTTGATCGTCGCCTACGTCCAGCAGGTAAGCCTGCTGCTGCGCGGGCTGACTTTCCTGAGCGTGGGCGTGATCCTGCTCTTCAGCACAGTCGGACGCCGGTGGCTGCCGTTCGGCCAGCGAGGAACCGGCCGGAGCAGCGCAGATACGGCGGGATGAGGAGTACGGGCATGACAACGGCAACGCCCGACGCCGGAACGGCGGCCGGCAACACACCAATGGGCCGGCTGCGGCTCTACGACCGTTGGCGGATCCTGCCGCTCATGGTCGTCCTCGCCGGTCTCGCCGTCATGGTCGCACTCGCCTCTCTGACCGAGGCGCGGTGGGAGGACTACCCCATCGTGACCCTGGACGCCGTGGCCGTGGACCCGGCGGAGCTACTGCGCGGCTCCTACGTTGATCTGGCGGTGGAGCTACCGACACAGTCTGGAGATACGGAGCGCCAAGTTGTGCGCTTCTTTGCAGCGGAGGAGGACGCCCGCACGATTGAGGGCGCCCTGAGCCGGCAGGAGGTCAAGTTGGAAGCGCGGCTCTCACCGAACAACGAGTTGCGTCCCCTGGCCGTCATCACGCCGGACGGACGACGATTCGACACCCGCTGACCGTGCCGCAGCCCATGATTCGACCGTGGCTGCGGTTGATGGGAGGAGAGCGACGATGCAGGCGCTCGTCAAGACTGCGCGCGGCCCAGGCCACCTGGCACTCCAGACCCTTCCCGACCCGGTACCCGGTCCCGGCGAAGTAGTCATCTCCGTCGCCGGGTGCGGCATCTGCGGGACCGATCTGCACATCGAGGCCGACGAGTATACCTCAGTGCCCCCGGTCGTCTTGGGCCACGAGACGGCCGGACACGTGGCAGCGGTAGGAGCCGGCGTCCACCAAGTCGGCGTCGGTGACCGCGTGACGACGCAGCCGTTCTTCTCGATCTGTGGCACCTGCGAACGGTGTCGCGCCGGGCGACCGAATCTCTGCACCGAGCGCCGCTCCATCGGTACCCACGTCAACGGCGCCTTTGCCCAGTACGTCAAGGTGCCGGCCCACCGCGTGCTCCCGCTACCGGAAAACCTCGACACGCTCGCTGCCGCGATGACGGAACCGGTCGCCTGCTGCGCCCACGGCATCCTCGACTACGCGCCACCCGCGCCCGGCGACGTGGCCGTCGTGTCCGGGCCGGGGCCGATGGGGCTGGTCGCGGCCCAGATCGCCCGCGCCGCCGGCGCCGAGGTCGTCCTGCTCGGCACGAGCGACGACCAACGCCGCCTCGACTTGGGCCGGCAGGTCGGCATCCCACACGTCCACAACATCACCCGCGACGACGTGGACAACATCATCGCCGACCTGACTGATGGACAAGGTGCGCCGCTGGTGATCGAGTGCGCTGGCGCCGCGCCCTCCTTCGACCAGTGCGTGCGGCTGGCGCAGCCCGGCGGGACACTGCTCCAAATCGGCCTCTACGGGAAGTCGGTCCACGTAGACTTGGACGCGGCCATCATCAAGGAGCTGCGGCTGTTCGGCAGCTTTGGCCAGGTGCCGACGGCCTGGCCGCGAGCGCTCGACTTGATGGCGGCCGGCAAAGTGCAAACCACCCCTCTGATTACCGCCGTGCTCCCCCTCACACAATGGGCGGACGGGTTTGCCGCCGCGCGGGCCAAGAGCGAAGGCAAAGTCGTCCTGATCCCGGCGGAGTAGCCTAACTGGGGTAGGTACGAGCCAAGCCGTAGGGGCGCAGCATGCTGCGCCCGTCCCCCCGCCGCAGCGGGGGGACCATAGGGGGGCCAGGACCGTCATCGCTCGGCCCCCGTCACTACTCTGAAAATGGTCCCCATCGGTCATTCCCGCGCCCGCGGGAACCTATCCCCTCTCCCCTGCTGACAAGGGCAGGGAAACGAGTGGAGCACGCCACCGTAGGGGCACGGCATGTCGTGCCCTTACCCTGGATGCAAAGCGCCCGGGCACCCTCCAGCAACCACCCCTATCAGGGCGGCGAGCCACCGCCACCCCGCAGCGCCTACGATGTTGCTCTTTGATAAACATATAGATTATAGTAGTCGTGTTCCGTTTGAGTTGCCCGCTCCGGGGGGCGAGCAGCAGATTTCAAACTGAGACCCTACCCGGGGGGCTACTGTGCCGGCTCTTGCGCGCTGCACGGACGAGCATACAGTGTAACTGCACCGCTTAATCGTAATGCCGATCTCAGGTGAGGGGGCGGCTGGCCCCTCGCCGTGTGGGGGTAGCGCTCGTCAGCCTGTCTTCTGTTGATCGGAAGGAGGCCCACGATGGCAGTGATGACCCGGCGGCAGTATCTCGGCATTGGTGCCACGCTCGGCGCTGGCTTGCTAGTCGCCGCGTGCGACATCGTGCCCGCCGGTGCCCCCCAGGATTCCCAGGAACCCCAGGACCGGCCGGTGGCCCCCAAGCGGCCAGACCCAGACCTCCCCCGCCAGACCCAGCGGCAGATCCCTGTCCGGGTGCGTTACATACCTGGCGGAGGCTATGGCGCCGCGTGGAATGTAAACCAGTTCCGCCAGTACACGACGCCGTTCACCGAGGCGCACCCCCACCTGACCATCGAATGGCTAAACTGGGCAGATATCCCCGGAATGTACCAGGCTTTCCGGGAGGCAGTTGCTGCTGGCCAAGCCGCAGATGTCTTCCAGGATCAGGATATCGTGCAGGTGCCCTGGTGGTCCGGGGATGCCGTTCCATTGCTGGTGACGCAGGGGGCACTGCTGGGGCTGAACCAGTTCATCCGGCGCGACGGCTACGACCTCACCGACTTCTGGCCCGGGGTTCTGGAGCACAGCACCTGGCGCGGCGACCTGTATGCGCTGCAAACCCATGTGGATACGCAGCTGGTGTTCTACAACCAGGACCTCTTGGCCGCGGCTGGCGTGTCCACGCCGCCGAGTGACTGGACCTGGCAGCACCTCCTCGACCGTGCCCGCGCGTTGACTGGCCAGCGGGGGGGCAAACCCGTCTACGGATTTGCGCTCAGCCACAGTTACGGCTTTCCGTTAACTTGGCATCGAGTGAATCGTAACTACCCGGCGACGATCCCCTGGATCCGGGCCAACGGCGGCGACACTGTGGACACGGACCTGACCAAGAGCTTGGTGGACGAGCCACCGGCGCGGGAGGCGCTGGAGTGGCTCTTCGAGCAGCGCGATACCCACGCCGTGTGGCCACCGGCCGACGAGGCGAGCGGGGATGAGCTATTCAGTGCCGGCCGGCTGGCACTGCTGTACGGTCCCCGTAGCTTTACGGGCCAACTGCTTATCCCACAGACCGAACACGGACTGAAGTATGGCGTGGCGGCCGCTCCTCATGGCCCGGTCAAGCCGGCCAACTGGCTCTTCCCACAAGCAGCGTTTCATCTGGGCGCTGCGACCAGCGTGCCGGACGAGGCCTGGAGCTTTCTCAGTTGGTGGGCCGGCACGGAGGCCCAGCGGGCCTTCCATCACGGGACGGTCCGCCGAGGCCGAGTGACCCTGCCCAGTATGCCGCCACCGGCGCGGCGCTCGGTCGCACAGGAGGTCGCGCCCTATTTTGGTGGCGATGCAATCGTGGCGGCGCTGGAGCACGCGCGCGATCTGCCGCTGCATCCGGCGCGGTATAGGCTGCTGCAAGCCTTTGACGAGGGGATGGCGCCGGTGTGGGAGGGCACGCAGTCGGTCGCGGAGGCGACGGCCGCGATTGCCAAGGCGCAGAACGCCATCCTCGCGGGCTAGGGCGTGTTTGCGAAACGGCTTTGATGCTGCATAAAACAGACGCGAGGGGGGAGGGCTGTGCCTCACCGCCCCGTCCCCCCGCCGCAGCGGGGGGACCATAGGGGGGCCAGGACCATCATCGCTCGCCCCCCGTCATTGCGGCTTGCGCCGCAATCCGGATCGCCCGGAGCGGTAGCCGCCGCTCACGGCACGCCACGCTGCCAGAGGCCGATCCGCTCTCTCTGGGCGGCGCCTTCGGCAGCAAGCAGATCGCCAGCGTAACAGGGGTTGAGCCGGAGCGAAAAGATATACGCTCGCGCAAGACCGGCGGCGACCAGCTCCCGATTAACGTGGCGCTCGCCGACGAACAGGTGCCGGAGCAACCGGCCGTACTGGTCCTCTTCCTCCTCGCACCGCTCCATCCGCACCGACTGCCCGGTAGTCAAGCGGGCGGTCATCGCGGTGGCCTCCTGGAACAGCCACTCGCCGCGCTCCGGCGTGTCAATCCCGAGTAGCCGTACCCGCGCCTGCGGGCAGCACACATCCACCGTATCGCCGTCAACAACCCGGGTGACTCGTACCGTCGGAGTGTCCTGCTCTGAACTACCTGCCTCACCGGAAGCACCCGTGTCGCCGCCATCGGGCCGCACGCGCAGGGTGATAGCCACGGTGAGGACCACGATTGCGGCCACAATGGCGATGGCCAGGAACGCATACCCTACGCGACGCAGCATGGCGAGAGCATAGCGGACCGGGTGAAGCTATGACGCGGGGATGGGGAGCCACAGTCCATCCCCGGCCCGGTAACTAGAGCGTAGGCCAGTTGGGGGGACGGGAGGGAACTACATACCTAACTAACCAGATATGGCCCGGTGCGATGATGCAAAGCCGTGAACATCGAAGACCACGACTGCTCCCCCGCGAACATCTGGCGCGAAGATGAGCGTCAGTCGCTTCCTCTGGTGCAACGCCGCCATGAAACGGTCAGTATCCGGCGGTGTATAGGCGAGATAGCGACTTCGCTCGACGGCTATCCATGTTTCCTCTGCTCCGCGCTTATTGTCCCACTGCACTAACACCGGCGTGGAGTTTCGATACTCTAACCCTGGTGACTTTCGCACGGTGACGAAAACACCAGTAATTTGGTGAAATCCAATAGCAGCTTTGGTCGCTACAGCCAGTGGTGATATCGCCTTTGTGGCCTCAAGATGCAGTGACTGTTTCGCAATATTTATTCTCCATAATCCATTAGCTGGTACAAGCTTCTTAGTATCTATTATCGCATCTGCAAGTCCTTTTTCACGCCATCTTACCCATACTCGCCAACACCAACGCACACCTTTTATAATCCGTCGCAGCATCATGACTGTGACGGGGATAGCGACAATGATCGCAGTGAGTGCCGCGAGTTCGAGCAAGTCCATGAACGTCCAACCCTAACGATAGCATGCTGCTGCGCCAACACAGTCGAGGCTGGGGCTGAATACGCGCCGCGCGGCCGGCATCGAGACAACGGCGCCCCATGCCGGTACACTACTCGACGGGGAGAGAGGCGTATGAAGGTAGTGGTCGCTGGCAGCGGCGCTCGCGAGCACGCAATCGCTTGGAAGGTGAGCCAGAGCACGCTGGTGTCGGAGTTGATCGCGGCGCCAGGCAACCCCGGCATGGCGCTGCTCGGTCGTACCGTCTCCCAGGACCCACTTGATGGAGCGTCTTTTGCTCGCTGGGCGCGGGCAGCGGGCGCGGACTTGGTGATCGTCGGAGCGGATGATCCAATCGCCATGGGGCTGATTGACGATTGCGAGGCGGCCGGCGTGCCGGCGTTCGGCCCGACGGCGGCAGCGGCACAGATCGAGGCGAGCAAAGTCTTCGCCAAAGACCTGCTGGCCCAGCACGGCATTCCGACCGGGCCATACCGAGTCTTCGACCAAGCGGACGCGGCGCACGGCTATCTCGATGCACCGGGGCGCGACTATCCCGTCGTCGTGAAGGCGGACGGCTTGGCGCGCGGTAAAGGGGCCATCGTGGCAGCCGACCGCGCCGAGGCCCACGCGGCCGTAGCGGCAATGATGGAAGAACAGGTCTTCGGCGCATCCGGCGACCGCATCCTGATCGAAGAGTGTCTCACAGGACCGGAGGCGTCCGTCTTTGCCATCTGCGACGGCGAGCGGGCATGGCCCAGCGGCGCGGCCCGCGACTATAAGCGTATCGGCGAGGGCGACCGCGGTCCGAATACCGGTGGCATGGGCGCCTACGCCCCGACAAATCTCGTGCCGCCGGACGTGCTGGAGGACGTGCGACAACGCATCCTGCAGCCAACCGTCGAGGCGCTGGCCGCCGCCGGCCGGCCGTATCGCGGGGTGCTCTATGCCGGCCTGATGTTCACCGCCGACGGCCCCCAAGTGATCGAGTTCAACGCCCGTTGGGGCGATCCCGAAGCGCAGGTGCTCCTGCCGCTGCTCAAGAGCGACTTTGTCGAGCTTGCCTTGGCCGCACTGGCCGGCCGGCTGGACACGGTCCCCATCGAGTGGCACGACGGAGCCGCGTGCGGTGTCGCACTCGCCTCGGCGGGCTACCCGGAGGCAGTGCGCGACGGCGAGCTGGTCAGCGGGCTGGACTCGTGGGGCGACGAGGCGCTGCTGTTCCACGCCGGTACAACGACAACCGCCGACGGTGCCATCCGCACGGCCGGTGGCCGGATATTCACTGTCGTAGGGACAGGTCCAACCCTGGCGGCAGCTTGCGATGTAGCCTACCGCAACGTCGAGCGCGTACAGTTTGCGGGCTGCTACTATCGCCGCGACATCGGCGCCCGCGAGATCGCCGCCACCACAGCGGCCTGATGGAAGCCACCGCAGGGAATGATGGAGTGCGGCGAGGGACGCCGTGTTCCCTCCCCCGTCGGGACGGGGGAGGGCCAGGGTGGGGGCCTAGCCTACCACCTACTGCATAGCGAGGAGGACACGCCATGCCGCAGGTAGCCATTGTGATCGGGAGTACGTCGGACGAGTCATATCTGGAGGATGCGCGCGCGCTGCTCACCGAGTTCGGGGTCGAGTACGAGTTCCAGGCGGTCTCCGCGCACCGCAACCCCGATGCCACCCGCGAGTTCGCGACCACGGCCCGCGACCGCGGTGTCGAGGTCATCATCGCCGCCGCCGGCATGGCCGCCCACTTGCCGGGCGTGGTCGCCTCGCTGACCACCCTGCCGGTAATCGGGGTCCCGCTGCCGGGCAGCGAGCTACGCGGCCTCGACTCGCTCTACGCCATCGTGCAGATGCCGGCCGGAGTCCCGGTCGCCTGCATGGCCGTAGGCAGCCACGGCGCCCGTAACGCCGCCCTGTTCGCGGTCCAGATTCTCTCCGTGAAGGACGAGCGCCTGCGCGATGCCTTCGCCGCGTACAAGGCCAACCTGGCCCGGCCGCGCTCCTAACCGCAGCCGCACGCCGGTACAGCCGTTAACCAGGCGAGGCCTCTGCATTGCCGGAGGTCCGGCGGCAGCATGGCGCGGCCGAGCGAGTCCGATTAAGCGGCGGCCGGAGAGTGAGGCGTGCGTCAACAGCAACACACGCCGGAGACGGTGCGCTTGGAGCAGATGGATTGCCTGGACTTCCTACGCTCACTCGCCGACGCTTCCGTGGACATCATCGTCACCGATCCGGCCTACAGCGGCATGAACCGGCACTTGCAGTTCGGTCACGGGAGGATCGTTGGGCACTACAAAAGCAAGAACGATACTGCGGAGCAGAAGTGGTTTCAGGAATTCCATGACGATCCCGCTACCTACCGCCACTTCCTGACGGAATGCAAGCGTGTCCTCCGCAATAATCGCCACCTCTACATCATGTTCGACAGCTACTCGCTGCTCACGCTCGGCCCGATTGTGCGCGAGGTGTTCGACGTGAAGAATCTCATCACCTGGGATAAAATTGCGATTGGGATGGGGCACTACTTCCGTCGGCGCCACGAGTACGTCCTCTTTGCTACGAAAGGACAGCGCAAGCTCTCGCGCCGGGACATCCCCGACGTATGGCGCTTCCGACGGATTCACCGCGCCGCCTACCCCACTCAGAAGCCGGTCGAAGTGTTCGCGGCGATGCTGTGCGGCAGCGTCGAGCCTGGCTTTGTGGTGTGCGATCCGTTCGTGGGCAGCGGCTCGGCAGCGATTGCCGCGCTGAAGCACGGCTGCTCCTTCATCGGAGCGGACGTATCCGCGCAGGCGATTGCGCTAACGCGCGAACGGGCCGAGGTCTACCAGGCCACCGGGCACGACCCACTCCAGCCGGCAAGCGCGATCGAAAACGAGGCCGACGCAGCATTTCTGGATGTTCCCGACCCGGACAACCAAGCAGTAGGGGCACGGACCGCCCCGTGACAGACGCCCCTAAGATGAGGATAGACACACGATGATCGAACGGTATACGTCCGCGGAGATGGGCGCGATCTGGTCCGATCAGGCCAAGATGGACGCCTGGAAGGATGTCGAGATCGCCGCCTGCGAGGGCTGGACAGAGCAAGGAGTCATTCCCCCGGACGACATGCCCAAGATCAGGCAGGCCACGTTTACCCTGGAGCGCGTGGCCGAGATCGAGAAAGTGACCGACCACGACACGGCCTCGTTCGTGCAAGCACTCGGCGAGAGCTTAGGGCCGGAGTCGCGGTGGATACACCACGGCCTGACATCGTCCGACGTCGTGGACACCGGGCTGGCGCTCCAGTTGGTGCGGGCCAGCGACCTGCTCATCGAGGCTGTTCAACGGCTCGTCGCCGTCCTGGAGCGGCAGGCCCTGGCCTACAAAGACACGCCAACCATCGGCCGCACGCACGGCGTCCACGCCGAGCCGACGACCTTCGGGTTCAAGCTACTGATCTGGGTTGAGGAGATGCGCCGCAACCTGGCGCGGCTGCAAGCCGCGCGGCGGACGGTGGCCGTGGGCAAGATTTCCGGGGCGGTTGGCACCCATGCGAACGTGCCCCCGGCGGTCGAGGCCTATGCCTGCCAGGCGCTCGGTCTGACGGCCGCGGCGGTCTCCAACCAGATCGTCCAGCGTGACCGCCATGCCGAATTCGTCTGCACCATCGCCATCGTGGGCGCCTCGCTGGACAAGATGGCAACCGAGATCAGGCACCTCCAGCGGACCGAAGTGCTGGAGGCCGAAGAGCCGTTCGAGAAAGGGCGGCAGGGATCGTCAGCCATGCCGCACAAGCGCAACCCGGCCCGTTGCGAGCGGGTGTGCGGCCTCGCGCGGGTGCTCCGCGGCTACGCGGTGGCGGCGCTGGAGAACGTCGCCTTGTGGCACGAGCGCGACATCTCCAACTCGTCGGTCGAGCGGGTAATCCTGCCCGACGCCTGCTGTGCGCTCGACTACATGCTGCGCCTGTTCACCGGCGTGATGGACGGGCTGCGCGTGCTGCCGGAGCGTATGCGCCAAAACCTCGACCTCACGCATGGGCTGCTCCACTCCCAGCGCGTGCTGTTGGCCCTGATCGAGGCGGGGATGACCCGCACCGAGGCCTACCAGATCGTGCAGCGCCACGCGATGGCCGCCTGGGAGCAGCAGGCCAGCTTCCAAGCGTTGCTGCTCGCAGACGAGGCCGTCTGCCAGCGACTGTCGGAGGCGGAGGTGGGCGCGCTGTTCGACGAGAGCTACCACTTTGCCCATATTGATACGGCGTTTCAGCGCGTCGGGCTGCTATCGTGAGGGGGGTCGTCATTCCCGCTTGCGCGGGAATCCATGTCCCCCCGCCGCAGCGGGGGGACCATAGGGGGGCCATCCCCCGGCCGCTGGACTCCGGCGCAAGCCGGAGTGCCGAGCGGAGAGGCCGCCGCCATGTTCAGCGCGTGCGGTGCAGGGTACAATCCTGCATGAGCGATTCCGGCCGGCACCGGCGTGACAACCGACCGGGCGTGATTCACCGCACCCCTACTGGCTACTGACTGCTAACCACTGACCACTCTCAAGGAGGTTGCGAACGATGCAGGAATCGAGTTTGCCGGGCGTACCGCTACTCACACGCGGCAAGGTACGCGATATGTACGATCTGGACGACCAACTGTTGATCGTCGTCAGTGATCGCATCTCCGCGTTCGACGTGGTGCTGCCGACGGCGATCCCCGGGAAGGGCAAGGTGCTCAACCAGCTCTCCGCCTACTGGTTCGAGCAAACCCAGGACCTCCTGCCCAACCACGTGCTGACAACAGATGTGGACGACTATCCGGCGGAGTTGCAAGCACACGCCGCCCAGCTCACCGGTCGCAGCATGTTGGTGCGACGGGCCGAGCGGATTGACGTCGAGTGCGTCGCGCGAGGCTACATCACCGGCTCCGGCTGGGCCGAGTACCAGAAGTCGGGGACCGTCTGCGGTATTCGGCTGCCAGCGGGGTTGATCGAGGCCCAGCAACTCCCGGAGCCAATCTTCACGCCAACCACTAAGGCCGAAACCGGGCATGACGAGCCGTTGACCTACGAAGAGGTGGAGGCAATGGTCGGCCGCCCGCTCGCGGCCCAGTTGCGCGACGCGACACTCGCCGTCTACTCGGCTGCGGCAGAGCAAGCGCGGGAGCGCGGCATCATCATCGCCGACACGAAGCTGGAGTTTGGCATCGTCAAGGACAACGGGAGCGCCGAGGGCCGGTTGATCTTGATTGACGAGCTGCTGACGCCGGACTCCTCGCGCTTCTGGGATACGGAGACCTACGAACCGGGCAGCAACCCGCCCAGCTACGACAAACAGTACGTCCGCGACTACCTCAGCGCCACCGGCTGGGACAAAGCGCCACCGGCCCCGCCGCTCCCGCCCGAGGTGGTCGCGCGCACCCAAGAGAAATACGCCGATGCGCTCCGCCGCCTGACCGGCCGCGAGGTCGCGTAAAAGCATATCCGGCCCCGTCCATCCATCCAGGGCATCTCAAGCGAGGTCTCCAGAAACGCATCACGCGCCAGGCCGGCTTAACCGCCGCAGCGATGATCGCGCTCTTGGACTGAGGTGACAGCCATGCTGCAAGCGCATATCCGGGTGACACCGAAGCCCGGCATCAACGATCCACAGGGCCTCGCGGTACGCGGGGGGCTGCACCAATTGGGGTTTGCCGGCGTCGAGAGTGTGCGGGTGGGTAAGTACCTGGTGCTCACACTCGATACCGACGATGAAGCTACGGCCCAGCGCCAAGTCACGGCGATGTGCGAGCGGCTGCTGGCGAATCCCCTGATCGAGGACTACACGCTAGAGTTGGCACGCCTCGCGCCCGCTCCGCAGGATGGTGGATGATGGGTCGTATCCCGGAGCTTACGGCAATCGAAGAGCAGTATCCCAACGAATGGGTCGCCGTTCACGTGACCAAGCGGGACAGCGATGGCTTTGCCCTCGACGGCAACGTGGTCGCCCATCATCCGAACCCGGATATCGTCCACGAGCAAGCCCGCGCCTACGAGAAAGGGCGCAACAACCTGCACTTCTATATCTTCTTTACGGGTGGTATTGTGCCTTCGGGATGGGGTGTTCTCCCAACTCTAATGGTAGTGGGGCAAAGTGATGACTTTGATTGACTGGAGCGTGGTAGGGAGCATCGCGGCCATTATAACTAGGAGACCTTGATGAAGTTCGGGGTGGTGGTATTTCCAGGATCGAACTGCGATGCCGACGTATTCCACGTCGTGCGTGACGTGCTGGCACAGCCGGTCGAATACATCTGGCACGAGCACACCGACCTGAGTGGCTTCGACTGCATCATCTTGCCCGGCGGTTTTTCCTACGGCGACTACCTGCGCGCCGGCGCCATCGCCCGCTTCGCACCGATCATGCCGGCAATCGGTGCGTTCGCCGCTGCGGGTGGATTGGTGCTCGGCATCTGCAACGGATTCCAAATCCTGCTCGAAGCCGGCCTGCTGCCGGGCGCCATGCTCCGCAACCAATCGTTGCAGTTCCGCTGCGGGTGGGTCCACATGCGCGTCGAGCAGACCGACACGCCGTTCACCAGCGAGTACCGGTCCGAGCAGATCGTGCGGATGCCCATTGCCCACGGCGAAGGCAACTACTACGCTGACGCCGGCACGCTCGCGGACCTCGACCGCCGCGGCCAGATTGTCTTCCGCTACTGCGACTCCCAGGGCCACGTCACCGCGGCAGCGAACCCCAATGGCGCGTTGGCGAACATCGCCGGCATCTGCAACGAGCAGCGCAACGTCGTCGGCCTGATGCCCCACCCGGAACGGTGCAGCGAAGCGCTACTCGGCGGCAGCGACGGCCTGCCGCTGTGGCAATCCGCTGTGAACGCGCTAGCCGTAGCCGCGTGATGCACATCTCCAGGCTGGTATCGTGACTTGGGAGCTGCGTCGGAGCGAAGCGACCACCGGCTACGCGGCAAAGGCCCGCGAAAGCCTGGCATCGGCGGAAGCCGACTTTGCGGCCGGCCGCTACAATTCCTGTACGCGCGGTGCCTACTACGCGCTGCTTCAGGCAGCAATCGCCGCCCTGCTGCTCGCCGGCGAGCCGCTCCGGGAACGCTGGTCACACAAGTACGTACAGAGCCGCTTTAGCGGGATGCTCGTCGGCCGTCGCAAGCTCTACCCGTCGGCATTGCGAGAGGTGTTGAGTGACACCATAGAATTACGTAGGCAAGCCGACTATAACTACGCTGGCATTGGTAGGCGCCGCGCACGCTCGGCCTTGACCCACGCCCGTAGGTTGGTGCATCTTGTCGAAGAGGTGATGAGATGAAACTCGAGGATGTATTCCCCGGCCCCCCACCGCCGGAGCCGCACGAGCTTGTCCCCACACACCTATCCGATCCCCGGGTACAGGAGCATGTCGCCAACCTCCGGACCATCATCCGCCGTGCATTTCCCGAAGTGCAATTCTCAGTATATGAAGCCTCCGAGCCGGCACTGGGAGTCTGGCTGGACGCCTACATTGCCGATAACGATGCCGAACTGCCTAAACTCGCACGGGACTACGAGCTGGAAGTCTTGGATCGAGAGGGGCTGTCCCTCTTCATCGGCACACTTCCCCTCCGATCACTACCGTCGGAGGCCGCGTGACCACCAGCGATGAATGACCCGACCACCGCACCCATCACCGATGCCCAGCTGCGCGAGGTGGCGCTCACCCGTGCCGAATACCGGCGCATCGTGCAAACCCTGGAGCACGAACCCAACCCGCTGGAGCTAGGCATCGCCGGAGCGATGTGGAGCGAGCACTGCGGCTACAAGCACTCCAAGCCCCTCTTGGGCCGGTTCCCCCGCGACGGCGAGCACGTATTGATCCGAGCCGGTGAAGAGAACGCCGGCGCGGTGGCCATCGGTGATGGCCTCGCCGTCGTCATGAAGATCGAGAGCCACAACCACCCCAGCGCCGTCGAGCCGTTTCAAGGGGCCGCCACGGGCGTCGGCGGTATCGTGCGCGACGTCTTCACCATGGGCGCCCGGCCTATCGCGGCGCTCGATTCCCTGCGTTTCGGGCCACCAACCACTGCCCGCAACCGCCACCTGTTCGAGGGCGTGGTAGGCGGTATCGGCTGGTACGGCAACTGCCTCGGTCTGCCTACGGTCGGTGGTGAAGTCGTTTTCGGGCCAAGCTACAGCGCCAATCCGCTCGTCAACGCGATGTGTGTCGGTGTGGCAAGGGTAGACGACCTGGTCCGCGCCTGCACCGGGGAGGCCGGCAACCTCGTGCTCATGGTCGGCGCCGACACCGGACGCGACGGTATTCATGGCGCCACCTTTGCCTCGGTGGAAGACCCCGAAGCATCGCATCGCGGCGTCGTGCAGGTCGGCAACCCCTTTCTGGAAAAGCTGCTGATCGAAGCCTGCCTGGAAGCGGCTCAGGACCCGGACGTGGTCGGTATCCAAGACCTCGGCGCCGCCGGGCTGACCAGCTCGTCGGTCGAGGCGGCATCCCGGAGCAACGGCGGCATCAAGCTGGACATCGCGCAGGTGCCCCGGCGCGAGACCGGCATGACCCCGTATGAGGTCATGCTCTCCGAAAGCCAGGAGCGCATGGTGGTGATCGTCCGTCCCGGCGCGGAGCGGCGCATCCAGCAGCTCTTCGACCGCTGGGGGCTGCACTCGGCGCTCATCGGGCGAGTCACCGATGACGGCCATCTGGTCGTGCGTGACGGCACCGAGGTCGTGGCCGATCTGCCCACCTTTTTCCTGACCAACCCACCGCTGTACCGGCGCGAGGGAGTGCCCTCCCCCGAGTTGGCCCACCTGCAGGCATTCGACATGAGCGCCGTGCCTGTCCCGGACGATCTGAATACCACCCTCCTCACCCTCCTCGCAGCGCCCAACATCGCTAGTAAGCAATCGGTCTACCGGCAGTACGACCATATGGTGCAAGCGGCAACCGTCCAAGCACCGGGGGGCGACGCGGCCGTGTTGCGCTTACGCGATTCACAGCAGGGGTTAGCCGTCTGCACCGACGGCAACGGCCGCTATTGCTACCTCGACCCGCTCATGGGCGGCCGGGCCGCCGTGGCCGAAGCAGCCCGTAACGTCTCCTGCACCGGCGCGCGACCACTGGCGATCACGAACTGCCTCAACTTCGGCAATCCCGAAAAACCGCACATCTACTACCAGTTACAGCAGGTCATCGAAGGCATGGCCCAAGCCTGCGAAGCCTTGGGCACCCCGGTCATCAGCGGTAACGTGAGCCTGTACAACGAGACGGACGATGAGGCCGTCTACCCGACCCCCATCGTCGGGATGCTCGGCCTGCTCGACGACGTAAGCCGCCACTGCCCAGCGCACTTCCAGCGTAGCGGCGACCGCGTCGCGTTGCTCGGTGTAACACGCGACGAGCTTGGCGGCAGCGAGTACCTGGCAACCATTCACGACGCAGTGGTGGGGCGTCCGCCGGAAGTTGATCTGGTCCGCGAGGCCGCAGTGCAGGCCGTCGTCCGCGCGGCGATAGCGCGCGGCCTCCTACACTCGGCCCACGACTGCTCCGACGGCGGGTTAGCGGTCGCGCTGGCCGAGTGCTGTCTGTCGGCCGCCGGACCGGACATCGGCCTCGATGCCACCTGTCCGGCAGACGGGGCAGAGATTCGCGCCGATGCTGTGCTTTTCGGCGAATCGCCAGCGCGGATCGTCGTTTCGCTCCCGACCGAGCACTGGGACGATCTCGCCGCCCTGGCCGCCGCGTCGGACGTACCCCTCACGCCGCTGGGGACAACCGGCGGCAGCCGGTTCCACCTGGCACCTTATCTCGACGTATCACTGGCGGCTGTCGCCGACACCTATCGCAACGGCCTCCCGCGCGCGCTGACGGCAGCGGACGAAGTAGCTTCACATTAACCGCTGACTGGGGTAGGTAAACCAGGAAACAGGCGGATGCGTGCGTGGAGGGATGGAACGTGCGCCACCGGTCAGGCTCCGGCCCCCATGCCCCCCCGTCCCGACGGGGGAACGGTCACTTCCCTCTCCCGCTGCAATGGCCGAGGGCCAGGGAGGCGGCACAGTCTATTCCCTCCCCCGTCGGGACGGGGGAGGGCGAGGGAGGGGGCCAGGGGATGATTCCGTATGGTAGCATGGCTCATCTACAGGAGGGCCACAAAGCTGGTATCCCTACGCCGACGATGACTGCTCTTGCCTAACTGCGTCCGAAGGGCCCTGGTCAGAAGTAGGAGGGAAACATGGAACTGTCCGAAGTCAAGCACGCGGAATTTCGGGAGAACGGCTTCATGGTGGTGCGGGGCCTCCTTGCAGCCGACGAGGTGGCGACGCTGCGCCAGCGCGCGGATGAGATCATCGGCGAGATTGACGACTACCAGCAGCGCGACACTGCCGAGCGCCAGCGGTTGGCGGATCTGCACCGCCAGGAGGGTCATGTCGCTGATGCGCGGTCACAAGACTACGTGGAGATGCCGCAGGAGCAGATCGTCGGGCGCTACGCGCGCCGCGGCGACCGGGTGTACCCGGCGCGGCAGCATCCGGTTGACGAGGCCGCCGCGGCCGCGGCGAAGGCCTCCGATAACCCTTGGAACCATTTCGGGGGTACGATCAACCATTTGGCCGACAACGATGCGGTATTCCGGCGGTTTGCCGCCCACCCCAACGTGGTCAAGGTGCTCCAAGAACTCCTCGCACCCAACCTCAAGCTGTGGTTCGACCACCTGTACAACAAGCCGCCGTACAACGATGGAGGCACCTATGGGGGCGCCAACCGCTTCCATCAGGACGGCTTCTTCCAGTACGACCGCCGCAGCGTGACCTGCTGGATCGCGCTCGATGAAGTGACCGTGGAGAACGGCTGCTTCCACTATGTCCCGATCACCGCCGACTACGGCCAGGTGCGGTTCGACGAGGGCGTGGCGGCAGAGCTGACGGCAGCGGAGCTTGAACAGACGGAGTTGGTGACGCTCAAGCCGGGCGACGCCGCCTTCCACGACCGCTGGACCATGCACGCCACGGGGCCGAACGAGACCGGCCGGCACCGCCGCGGCTGGGCGATGCACTACTGCGATGCTGAGTCGCGGTACGGTGACTTTGCCAACGATCCGGGCTGGGAGAACTACCACTACCAAAGCCCCGACGGCGTCCACATCCGCAACGGCGCCGTCCACGGCAATCGCCACTACCTGCTTGTCGCCGGGCAGGAGTTCCCCGGCCGGGTGTAGTAGCGGGCTACGGCACGCTGCGCCCACGTGCTTGGCGCCCAGGGTAGGTTTTTTGTAGGGGCGCGATGAATCGCGCCCAGCCGCCCGTCATTGCGGCGGAAGCCGCAATCCAGCCCCCAGTTGCCGCTTGTCACACCGCCCCCGCTTCCCTGGAGGGCAGCGGCGGACCGGCACCGCCATCGCCCCCCTTCCCTGGAGGGAAGGGGCCGGGGGTTAGGTTCAACCCACCTCCGCCGAAAAACCTACCCTTGTGAGGGGCTAGGGTGGGGGCCAAAACACTACCTAGTTAAGTTCGCAACCTTCATCAGGGCAGGGGCCGGAGGGTAGGTCCGCACCGCCTCCTGCCGAAAAACCTGCTCTTGTGAGCGCGGCGGTCGGAGGTGCGGCGCGTTTGACAGCAACCGTACCATCGGTTAACGTGACCGTGAGCAATTGTTCCGGCCGTCGGGTATGGGGATAGGAAGGAGAGACGTGCTGGTGCGGCCGCTCTCGACTGGGAGCAGCAACCATCCCCGGTCAGTGACTGATACCGACTGAGGCGAGGGTACTCCGGTAAGGAGGAGAGGGACCATGGCAGAGATAACGCGGCGAAAGTACCTCGGTGGCAGCGCAGTCGTGCTGGGCGGCCTCTTGGCCGCCGCCTGCGGCGAGACGGAAGAGACTGGCGGTGGCGAGACGCAACCGGCAGCCCAGCAGCCAGCGGCTCAGACCCAGACCCAGGCGCAGCCCCAACCGGCCATGACCAAGGGGCCGAAGACCATCGGGTTCCACACCGACTGGGTTTCGCCCAAGCGCGCCGCCTCGATTGACCGTGCGCTGAAGATCTGGGATGAGATGCATCCCGAGTGGAAGATCCAGGGGCTTTTTGTGCCCGGCCAAGACGACAACCTCTCGCAGGTCGTCATCTCCATGGCTGCCGGCACCGAAGGTGACATCACGCTGTGGGAGATGTATGCCGTCGAGTTGTGGGCGTCGCGTGGGGCGTTCCTGAACGTCAGCCCCGCCGTCCAGAAGCTCGGCTACAACATCGAAGACCACTACTACGCACCCTGGACGGCCCTCTATCAGGGCAACCAGATCGGGATGCCCTTCCAGTGGAATGTCCAGTACTGGCAGTTCAACAAGACGATCTTCGATAACGCCGGCGCGCCGTATCCACCCGAAGACTGGACGTGGGAGGACATGCCGGAGATCGCCAAGACGGTGACGGACCAGGAGAAGAACATCTGGGGCGTCTATTTCGGCGATGTCCCCTTCTGGCACACCTATCTCCTGTGGGACGCCCCAGTGCTCAACGAGGACTTTTCGAAATCCGGGTTCGATACCCCCAACGGCCTGGCGATGTTGGAGTGGTATCACGACCTCATCTTCAAGCACGGGGTCGCGCCCAAGTACGACGAGTGGCGCGAGAAGTTGAGCAAGGAAGGTGGCGTTGTTGCCTTTGGCCCCGGCAGTGGCGTGCCCTGGGGCCGCTACAAGAACACCCTGGATAACGATGGCTTCGAGCTTGACATCGCCACGTTGCCGATGCTAGAGCGGACCGGCAAGAAGATCGCCGGTGTGTTCGACCAGCCGCACATGGTGCTCAGGGCAGCAGAGCGGCACGACGTGGTGGATGAGGTGACCCACTTCCTGTTCTTCATGGCCGGGGACGAGATGGGGCAAATCCTGTCCGAAGAGCTACCGGGCGGTATCCCGTCCAAGAAGTCCATCGTGCATAGCAAGGAGCACTTCCTGCGGCAGCCACCGGAGAACGTAGACCGGGTGCTGGAGAGCTTCCAGCACATGGTGTGGAGCTATCCGCCGTTCCCGCACACGCTGCCGTGGATCAACGCGCACCGTTTCCTGGCACGGGATATGTGGTCCGGCAAGCTGTCCGTGCGCGAGTTCGCGCAGCAGGCGGATGTCGCAGTGGACCAGGCCCTGCAGGGGTCGCCCGACGCAGCCTACCGGCGCTCATAGCGCAGCCAAACGGCATCGCGGCCCAGACAACACTGTGGCCCCGCTCCTCTCGGAGCGGGGCCATTTGCTTTGGACAGAGGAGTCCGCCGACGGTCATTCCCGCGCACGCGGGAATCCACTCACCCAGTCAGCTTCCGGCCCCCTATGGCCCCCCGCTCCGCCGGGGCCGGGAGCAGGTTCCCTCCCCTGGAGCTTGCTCCGGGGGAGGGTCAGGGAGGGGGCCAAAACACTACCTAATCAGGTCCGCAACTCTCATAAGGGAAGGGGCTAAGGGTCACCGTGCGAATCGCTTCCCCTGGAATGAAGCGGCGGTCACTCGACGCCATGACTCCCCTCCCCCGTCGCGACGGGGGAGGGCTAGGGTGGAGGCATGAGGTGCGATCAGACGCGGCCCTCGACCTCGTGCCGCAGCGCCATGAGGAAGCTGGCGGCGCCGGTCGCAGCACCCTCCTCCGCCGGGTGGGTGCGGAGCCACTGCTTGGCCAGCAGTTCCAACTGCTCCGAGAGCATTGGGTTGCTCCGATGCTCCATGAAGTAATGGACCACGGCATTGCCACCATGCGCCAAGGCCGTTTCGAGGTCGGTAAGCTCGTGGTGCAGATCGGCAAGAATTCGCGTAAAGCGGGCAACGCGCTCTTCGGCGACGCGCCGGCCCGTTGCCGTAGTCATCTTCGGGATAAAGTCCCGCCGCTTCCCCTCAATCCAGGTCGCAACCCGATCCGTGAGGTACTCGTGCAAATGATCTTCCAAGTTCTCTCGCAGCCATTCGGGAAATGACTCGCCGCGGTCGGCGAATGTCACATCCTGGCGGCGCATCCCGATCTGAATGTTGCGGTAGAACGCCGGCAGCCCGATGTTCGCATCAATCGTGTCGGCATCGTACAGCGACCGCCCCTCTACGGTCGCGCTGTTGTCCGCCAGCAAGTGCGCCTCGATAGCCGCCCCTACCGCGTCCCGAAAATCGGCCGAATACCCCCGCTCCGAGAGCAGCCAATCAGCCATCGTGGCACCGGAGACATTGTGCAGTTGTCCGGCCAAGTCCAGCCGGTCATACGCCTCCGTCACGATGTTCTCGCGGGCCGGCACCAAGGTCTCGTTCTGCCAGAAGCCGTTCTCGTCCAGCACGCGGTTGCCCTGCGCGTCGGTAATGATCTCGCCGTCATAGGCCTTGGTGATGTCGTGCAGCAAGCCGGCAAAGTTCAGCACGCGGTCGTCCGCGCCTTCCTCCGCACCGATAGTACGCCCCAACGCCCGCACGCGCTGGACGTGGTCGTAGGTGTAGTTGCGCCAGGAGAAGCCCACCCACTCTTCGTCCCACAGCGTGTAGGTCTCCCGTACCAGCCTTTCCAGCTCGGACAACACCGCGCGGTCTCCGCCACTCACCTGCGTAGCCATCATCACTCCCTCTTACACCCCAACCGGCCGCTTTGTGCCGCGGCACCAAAGGCGCACCGCGCTCCTGTTATACACGCTCCCCTAGCCCGCTGCCGTGATACGGTAGATCGTCCCCTGACGGTCCACGACGTGTACCTCGCCGTCGGCATCCTCGCCGAAGGAGGTGATCTGGGCGTTGGAGTCGAATAGCAGGGTACGCACCCACGTGCCGTCGGCCTGCGGCGTCAGTGCCCAGACGAACCCGGTGCAGAAGTCGCCGAAGAGGTAGTTACCGACGAGCGCGGGTAGCTGACGGCCCCGGTAGACGTATCCACCCGTCACCGAGCAGCCCTCATCGCGTCCGTATTCGCTGATCGGCGGCGTCAACCCCGCGCGCGGCGGGCCTTGAAACAGCGCCGAACCCTCGTACACGTTCCAGCCGTAGTTCTCGCCACCCTTGCTCCTCGCCGGCTGAAAACTGACCTCTTCCCAGGCATTCTGCCCCACGTCGGCGATATACAGATCGCCGGTGAGGCGGTCGAACGAGAAGCGCCAGGGGTTACGCAGTCCATAGGCCCAAATCTCCGGGCGATGGTCGGACTGGCCGACAAAGGGATTGTCCGGCGGAACGACGTAGGTAGAGCTACGGCGCACGTCAACGCGCAGGATGGTACCGAGCAGCGTGCGCGGGTCTTGCCCATGACCCTGGGGGTCGCCGCCGGAGCCACCGTCACCAAGACCGATATAGAGGTAGCCGTCGGGGCCGAACAGCACCAAGCCGCCATTATGGTTGGAGTGGGGTTGCTCCACCCGCAGGATGACCTCTTCGCTGCCGGGATCGGCCACCGCCGGGTTATCCGGCGCGAGCCGATAGCGCGCGACGACCGTATCGCCGCGGAAGTCGGTGTAGTAGACGTAGAACGCACCATTGGCGGCAAAGTCGGGATCAAAGACCATGCTCAACAGCCCCTGCTCGTTAGCAAGGGCGTGTACCCGGTCGCGGATGTCCAGAAAGAGCGGCTCCTGGCGCCGACCATCACGCACAGTGATGATGGTCCCGTCCTGCTCCACAACAAACAGCCGCCCATCGGTATCACCCGGCGCCGCGGCGAGGTAGAGCGGTCGTCTGAACCCCGACGCCACCGCAGTCAGCCCATACTGGCCGGGCGCCGGGCGCACCGGCCGGGCGGGCGTAGGGGATGGCGCAGGCGTGGCCGTCGGCAGTGGCACGGTCGCAGTCGGCGCCGGCCGCGTCGGCGGGGGCGCCGGAACCGTCGGTGTCGGTGAAGGGAGACTTGGCGCCGGCGGCACCGTCGCGGTGGCCGGTTGCGCCGTGGGCAAGGGTGGGAGCGCGGTAGCCGTCGGCGGCACGGCGGTCACTGTGGGTGGTGGCACGGTCGGTGATATTGGCGTTGCCGGCGGCTCCGTCGGCGAGGGCGGCAGCGTTGGTCCCGCCGGTTTGACCGTGTGATCGGGTGTAGCGAACGCCTCATTCTGCGGCCCGAATGGCCCGACCGTGCAGGCACCGCAGAGCGCCACCACCAGTACCGGCAGCAACACGCTCCGCACCCATGACCGGCCCAGCACCACCACGCTCGCACCATCCATCGCAGGGCATCCTAGCAGAGAGAGCTGCCCCCAGCCGCGGACCGGGCCTATAGTGAGTTCCCTCCCCCGTCGGGACGGGGGAGGGGGCCAGCCAGCCGATGAGGCGCGTCTTGCCCCCACCGCGCCCACTCGGTAGGGTAGCCGGGTAATGAACGCAACAGCCACGCTCACGCAGCCCACCGAACCGCCGTTCATGCTGCCGGCCGCGCCGCGGCTACCACCGGCACAAGCCCAACGCCTCCTAGCCGACTGGGAACGCGGCGCCGCCCTAGTCGAGAGCGACCTACCGGCCTACCTGCGAAGCGCCTATCAGCTCGACATAACCGGCCAGTACGCCGGGCGGCCTACGCGCAGTCCCGTCGGGAAAGCCTCCGGGCAGCTTTCCCTCAACCGGCGCCAAGTCGAGACCGACGCAGCCGCCGGCCTGGGCTTTGTCGTGCTGAAGACGGTGATCGCCCAAGACGTCGGCGGTGAGCAGGCGATGGCCGCCTGGGCGACGCCGGAAACGCACATGTCCATCGAGCCGCTGGCCGGCCGGCACGTCGCCCGCCTCGGCTGGAACATCACCTGGAAGGGGCGCGGCTGGTCGGAGCCGTTCGCAGCGTACCTGGAGTTGGTGCAGACGGCCATACACATAGGCAACGACGCCGGGATGGTCGTCGCGCCCTCTTGCAAGTACCACCTGCCCGGCCCGGATGAGGCCGGGTACCGGACAGCGGAGTACCGCTACACGACCCGCGAGTTGGCCGCGGCTTGGCGTGCTGCGGGCGCGGCCGGGCCGCTGATCCTGGAAAAGGACTTCAGCCCCACGCTCGCCGGCTCCGACCTGGCCAGTCAGCGCGCACAGACGCTCGACTGGCTGCGCGCGGTACCGCAATTGGTCAAGGAGGCGCTGCCGGACCCGGCGGACGTGACCGTGGGCATGAAGGTGATGAATACCCTGTTCGACGACGATTTCCAGGTCGCCATGCTCCGCGAGTTGGCCGTGGCGCCTCCCCAGCAGCGCGCCGACTACGTCACCTACGCCAACCGTCTCTTCGATCCTCGGCGCCGCGTTGGCGATACCGTTGGCGCGGCCTACGGCGGCCCGGACTTGAGCTACCGCAACCTCACCGTCCTCGACGCTGCCCGCAAGCAGGCACGTACTGAGGGCTGGCTCGACGCCCTGCCGGAGCTGTCCGGCACCGGCGACGTGTCCTCCGGGCGCATCGCAGTGGAGTACGGGCTACGCGGCGCGACGAGTGTGCAGTGCCATACGCTCTTTCAGCTGCCCACCGCCTATTACGGACCATCGGCCGCCGGACGGCCGGGCAGCAAGTCCGCCAAGGCGCTGCATCTGCTCTACTTTCACCCCGTCGAGGGCTTGGTGCCGTGGCTGCTACACGTGCGTCACCACGCCGGCTTGTGCGCTACCGACGGCCTCACCCGTTGGCGCGACCTCGCCACCGTCGGCACCGACGCAGCATAATCACCTGCCGGAATCCACGTCCCCGGTCTGGCCCCCGCCCTCACCCTGCCCCGTCGCGATAGGGCAGGGAACACACCGTCCCCCTGCGGAGCGGGGGGACCATAGGGGGGCCGGAACGACGACCAGGTATGCGCTAGAATGCCTTGCGTACCGCAGAGCGCCGGAGCAGGGCCAGATGCTACGCTGGTTGCTCCACGGCGCTCTGTGCCGAATGCTGTCGGGCACAATGCAAGGAGCTTGGAAATGGTCACGGTCACTGCCCCCTCCATCGGCCCCCAGGTGGGACAACGGGCGCCGGATTGGACACTCCCGCGGACGGACGACGGCACGCTATCGCTGCGGAGTCTTGCCGGCAAGCCGGTGTTGCTGTTCTTCTGGGCCTCCTGGTGAGCGTGCCGCGCCCAGCTGCCCGGGTGGCAGCAATTCTACGCGCAGCAACGCGACGCGCTCGGTGACGGCTTCGAGTTGGTCAGCGTAGCGATGGACGCTGGCGGAGTGGCGGCCGCGCGGCCGTGGGTGGAGCGGGCCGGCGCCACGTTCCCGACGGTCGTGGATGCCGAGAACCGGCTGGCGCTGGCCTACAACTTCCGCGCCATTCCCAATGGCATCTGCCTCGACGCCGATCAGATTGTCCGCTATCGCAAGCTGGGCGGCTTCAGCTGCGAGCACGACGACGACCGCGCTGCTATCGCCCGTCTCCTCCACGGTGAGGCGCTTCCGGCGGATACAGCGCGTGCAACTGAGCCTCCCGACGAGACCGCGGCGCTGCGGCGCGAGTTGATCGAGACCGCTTGGCAGCTCGGCTTGGAGCTGCGGAAGGGCGGTGCCATTGAGGAGGCCGCGGCTGCCTGGCGCAAAGCCCTACGTTACGACCCGGACAACTTCGTGATCCGCAAGCAAATCTGGGCACTGCTCCATCCTGAGCGGTTCAACGAGCCGATTGACTATGCGTGGCAGCAAGAGCAGTTGACCCGCGAGCGCGCCGCCGAGTCCGCCGCGTGCGGACCGGCCGGCTGCGTACTACCACCCACTTCCGCGTAGCCCCCTCGGTATACTTAATCGAGCGTTGCCTCCCACCCCGGCACCCAATACGCAGCTGGCACAGACGCATGAATCGCTCCGATCTGCAACGACTAGCAGAGCTACGGATTGCAGAGGCGAAGGTGTTACTCGAAAACAACTGCTGGGAAGGCGCGTACTACTTGGCAGGGTATGCGGTTGAGTGCGCCCTCAAGGCGTGCATAGCAAAAGCTACGCGGCAGTACGATTTTCCGGATCGGAGGATAGCCAACGCAAGCTACACGCATAACCTATCTAGTCTCGCCAGGACAGCGGGATTGGAAGAGATTTTTCGGGAACGTGCCGCATTGGAGGAGCCGTTCGATGCGAACTGGAAGGCCGTGAAAGGCTGGTCCGAGGAAGCACGTTACTGGCCAGATATCCCAGAAGACTTGGCAGTGGGGTTGTACGGTGCTGTCATGGGCCCAGAGTACGGAGTGTTGCCATGTATCAAGAAGTGGTGGTGAAAGAAGCGCTTACACCGCAGATGATCGATGCCGGCGCCGATCTAACGAGACGACTCGATGAAGATGGGTTCGAGCTAGTCGCCTCGTTCTGGCTGTACACCTCGGAATCAAACCAATGGCTCCTTGTGCTCGCCTCTCCCTATGTGACGAAAGCCGGCCGCCGGAAGGCATATCTCCGTATTCGACGTTTACTGTACAACGGAGCCGCTGAACCGGATTTGCCGATGATATTGTGGGATACCACCGTCCGCGAGCACAATGATCCGCTCATCACTGCCTTGCGGTGTGGCCTGAAGCCCCGGAAGAACATAGCCGGGAGACGACTGACCACGAGTCTCGTCAACGGCCAGTTTATTGAGGACGCCTACCTCTACCGCGTGTCGTGATGCTCCGGCTGCGTGTTTCGACACGTGCATGGCAAGGCATCGGTACCCTGCACAGACTCCGGTATAGGGGAAGACGCATATGAGCGCCGAACCGCAGTTATTCAGAATCAACCCCGAGAGCCAGGAATCCGAGCGGATTGAAGAGGTCAACTTCGCCCAGTTGGGATTGCAAGAGCGGCGGGACATCCAGGAGTGGATCGCCGCCAACCCCGGTATTCTGGGTGAAGATTTGCTGATAATCGGGAAAGAGTTCAGCGGTTTCGACCGGACGGATGAGCGGCTCGACCTGTTAGCGGTGGATGTGGACGGAAAGCTGGTCGTTATTGAGTTGAAGCGCGACGACACGGGCGCGGACGCCCACTGGCAGGCGATCAAGTACGCCAGCTATCTGCATCGCGCTGGCGCGGAGGACATCATCCGTATGTTTGCCGATTATGAAGAGGTGTCCGAAGAAGAGGCGCTAAACAAGCTGCTGCAACACCTTGGCGCTGACGACCTCGGTATTCTGAACAAAGACCAGCGCATCATCCTGGCAAGTCATCGGTTCGCTCCGGAAGTAACCTCTGCCGCTCTCTGGCTGAACGAGAAAGCCCCAGGCGAAGACCTGATAACCTGCATCCAGCTTACGCCATACAAGGACGAGAAAACCGATTCACTGTACATCCAAGCGAATACGATTATCCCCGTGCCCGGGGTAGACGAGTACGTCATCGGTATCGGCGAATCGCCAAACGAAAACAGACCCATCATTCGGGGCGCCAGTTTAGCGGCGAAGACCGCTGCAAGACGCCGCAACGATGCCGTTACGAGATTTCTCCGGGGCGTTGCCGAACGAGCCGTGAGCGGCTTGCCGGATGAGATCAAGCCGGATAGGCACAGCCGATGGGCGGGCGAGTACGGGGGATATCGTTACTATCACTTGTGGTATTCGCGGCCGCCTTGGGATAACTGGAAGATGCGCTACTTTGTTAACCTGTACTACAAGGATGAGAATGCTCCAGATACGTCGCAGGCTGACCTGGGATTCGGATACTGGGGCAGTGAGATTAAGGACTTGGTGACAAGTAGGATCTCCGATCTGCACATCTCTGATAATCAGAGGATGAGCAACGGAGGCATTATCATATCGCACCGCGGCAGTGCGCTCGACGACTCCTTTGCCGACACATTGGCCGAAACGCTCCGCCATTTCATCGAAGTCACCACACCCATGATTGATGCTATCGAGAACGAGCACAACGCAGAAGACGCCTGAACCAATTCCGAACATTGCCAACTCGTGACATCTTCGAGTGGATAGAGAGGGAAGCACAGTGCAGACTATAGTTCTAGGACGCTACGTCGTTGCCGACCCTGCTATCTGTCACGGGCAGCTCACCTTTCGCGGCACACGCATCCTGGTTGCCGATGTGCTGGAGCAGGTAGCCATGGGCATGGCTTGGGAAGCCATTATTGCCGAATGGCGCGGTGCCGTGACTAAAGAAGCTATTGCCGAGGCCGTCGCGTGTGGATCGGCCGGTTGCGTGCTCCCCTCTAATTCCGCGTAGTCCTACTGACGTACTCGCTGACCTCGGACTCCGGCGCCGCTGTCGCGGGCGCAACGTATCATAAGCTGGCCGGGTTACCGCCGGCCTATCGGGCGGCTGGCCGGTACACGCAGCGCAGCAAAGGAGCGTTAGCATGGTTGTACGGGGCTTTCACCACACGAGCTTTACCGTCAGCGACATGGAGCGGTCGCTGGTCTTCTACCGCGACCTGCTCGGGATGCAGGTAGTGGTGGACCGCCGCACGACGGATACGTACCTGAGCACGATCACCGGCTTTCCGAATGTGCGGCTCCATATCGTCTACTTGCAGCTCGACGTGCCGGACGGCCACATCCTGGAGCTGATCGAGTATCAGAGCCACCCAGGCCAAGCCACCCCCTTGCGGACGAACGACCCCGGCGTCGGACACCTCTGCTTTGTGGTCGAGGACCTGCCGGTGCTCTATGAGCAGTTGCGAGCCGCCGGTACGAAGTTCGTCTCGCCGCCGGTTGAGATCACGGCCGGCGTCAACAAGGGCGGCTACGCGGTCTACCTGCGCGATCCCGACGGCAGCCCGTTGGAGCTGCTCCAGCCGCCCACAAAGCGGGCTGCCTAGCGGAACCGTCTCCGGCCCCCTATGATCCCCCGTTGCGGTAGGAGGACAGCGCATTCCCTCCCCTGTCGCAGCGGGGGAGGGCGAGGGAGGGGGCCAGTGTTTCCGCTTCCGCCGCAATGACGGCTGGAGCCGCCATGGTCACAAGCAGCATGCCCGCAGCCCCTCCTACGAGCAACGACTCCCCTGAAGGGAGCCGCGCGCAGTGGCGTAACCTGGGACTGCTCGCGCTGGCCGAAGTGCTGGGCATGTCGCTGTGGTTCAGCGCTTCGGCCGTATCGCCGGCCCTGCAGGACGCCTGGGGCCTGTCGGTGGCGAGCGCCGCCTGGCTCACGATGGCCGTGCAAATCGGCTTCGTCGCCGGCACCGCCGTGAGTGGCGTCCTCAACCTGCCGGACATTGTCAGCAGCCGGCGCCTCTTCGTCATCAGCGCGTTGCTGGGTGCGGCAGCCAACGCCGGCTTCGCGTTCCTCGCCACCGGGCTACCGTCCGGTATTGCGCTGCGCTTCCTGACCGGCTTCTGCCTCGCCGGCGTCTACCCACCCGGCATGAAGCTGGCCGCCACCTGGACCCGACGGCATCGTGGCCTCGCCATCGGCCTCGTCGTGGGCGCGCTGACCATTGGATCGGCGGCCCCGCACCTCGTTCGGTCGCTGGCGACGACAGGCGAGGTCTGCACGCTCTTGGCCGCAATCGGATGGTGTAACCCTGGTGCTCAGACATTCTCCTGGGCCAACGTGATCCTGGTTTCGTCGGCGCTTGCCATCGTGGGCGGGCTGATCGTCGCACTCCTATTTCGGGAAGGACCGTTTGCCAGCGCCGGTGCCCAGTTCAACCCACGCTTTGCGCTCTCCATTTTCACCCGGCGCGGTCTGCGGTTAGCCAACTTCGGCTACCTCGGCCACCAGTGGGAGCTATACGCGATGTGGACGTGGGTACCGATCTTCCTGGCGGAAAGAGTGACTGCCGGCGGCGGCTCGACCACCCTCGCCGCCCTGCTCGCCTTTGCGGTGGTCGGCAGCGGCGGGATCGGGTGCCTAGTGGCCGGTGCCGGCGCCGACCGCGTCGGCCGCACGACGACAACGAGTGCCGCGATGATCGTGAGCGGCAGCATGGCTATACTGGCCGCGATCCTTCACGCCGCGCCACTTCCATTGCTCATCGCCATCCTGCTGATCTGGGGAGTCTCCGTCGTCGCCGACTCGGCCCAGTTCTCCGCCTCGATCACCGAGTTGAGTCCCCCGGAATACACCGGCACAGCGCTGACCATCCAGACCTCGGTCGGCTTCCTGCTCACGATGGTTTCGATTCAGTTGGTGCCACTCATCGTCGCAGCTGCCGGCTGGCCCGCCGCCTTCGTCATGCTCGCCATCGGTCCGGCCCTCGGCACCGTGGCGATGCTCACGCTGCGCCGCCTCCCCGAAGCCACCCAGCTCGCCGGCGGCCGGCGGTAGCCGCTGCTGCCGCCGCTCCTCTCGGCAATGGGACTGTAAAACTCCAGATGATCTCCAGTTGACCTCCCCATAATCACCAGCCGAAGCCTGCCGGCCCTTCAGGTGCATCGAGTACTCTGGTGCAGGCTACAGGTGACGACGAACGGTCCACAGGCGGCACGACGTACCGCCTCGGCAACGATGCCGGACCGACGCAGGTAGTGCAAAGGAGTAACAGGCCTCATGTCTCCCACCCTTGCGACCTCGCCCTCCACAGCAACTGCACGTCCCGCGCTGCAACCGGAAGACCTCCTCGACTCGGTCGCGCTCTATCTCCACGACACCGGCAACTCGCGTGGTTTGCCCAAGTCGGAGGAGCAGCGCCTCGGGAAAGCCATGTCCGACGGCCGGGAGGCCGAGGAGCGCCTGGTTGCCAGCAAGCACGGTCCCGCTGAACACAAGGCGCTCACGGCCCTCGTCGAGGCCGGCAAGCAGGCACGACAGCAAATGATCGCCTCCAACCTCCGGCTGGTGCTGCACGTCGCGGCCAAGTTCCGCACCGCCGGCCTGCCGATGGGCGACCTCGTCCAGGAAGGCAATATCGGACTCATGCAGGCCGTGGACCGGTTCGACTATCGGCGCGGTGTCCGGTTTAGCACGTATGCCGTGTGGTGGATCCGCCAAGCCATCCAGCGCGGCCTCTCCAATACCAGCCGGACCATCCGGATGCCGGTCCATGCCGTCCAGTTGGCCTGGAAGGTGGAGGAGACCCACGCGACGTTGGAGCAGCAGCTTGGTCGCGCCCCCACCGTGGAAGAGATCGCTGCGGCAATGGACCGCACGCCGGAAGACATCCGGCGGCTGCGGCGGACGAGCCAGCCACCCATCTCCCTGAACCTGCACGTCCACGACGACGCGAGCGAGGAGCTTGGCGATACGGTGGTGGACGGCGACAGTGCGGACCCGAGCGCCGCTGCCACCCACATGGCGCTCCGGGCCGACGTGGATCACCTCTTCGAGCTACTCACTCCCCGCGAGCAAGAAGTGATGCGCGCCCGCTTTGGCTTCAGTGACGGCGTGCCCCGGTCGCTGGGCGAGGTCGGGCGGGCGCTCGGCATCTCGCGCGAGGCCGCTCGGCAGGCCGAAGATCGCGCCCTCAAGCGGCTGCGCCGGCGCGTTGACCGCTCTACGCTGCGCGAATACTTGCTGAATTAGCGTTCAGCGCCGCTGCGCGCGCTGCCGGGCACGCCGCTGGGGATCGCGGATGTCGTAGCGCCCCGGGACCCGCACGGGTAGCTTCCCTTCCGCCACCATGAGCTCCAACGGATTACCCGGCTCCGTGAGGGGCAGCCGCACGACCTGGTGCTCGCGTGCCGACTGGTAGAGCGCCATCATAATCTCGACCGTGGCCCGCGCCCGGCGGCCGGCCCCACGATGCTCGGGGCCACCCTCAATCCAGGCCAATAGCTCCTGCACTTGGGCGACGTGCGTCTGGTCGCCGATGGCCGGGTACCCTCCGGCATCATCGCCCAGCGGTACGTCGTGCCAGCCCCCGGTCGAGGCATTGAACAGCCGCACCTGCGACTCCGCCACGTCGAGCATCCCGGCGGTGCCGCGAAGCTGAAAGGCACCGGCGGTCGCCCCGTCCCCGGCGCAGGTCGGACTCGATAAAGGCTTGGACGCCACCGACAAAATTGACCAGGAACAGGCAAGAATCCTCAATCAGCGTATCGCGCTCGTAGCGGTCGGTGTTGCGCTCCACCGCGCCCATCACCCACTCCGCAGCGGGATCATCGAGCACGAAACGGATTCCGTCAATCGTGTGGGTGCCCCAGTTGAGCAGCCCCTCGGCGATCCGCGCATTGACCCAGACCGGCTCACCAATCGCCCCGGCTTGGACGAGTGTGCGGCCCTGTTCCCAGCCGCGCGTGAAGCGCCGCTGATGGCCGATTACCAGCTTTGTGCCGTGCCTCCGCGCAGGCGGACAGCATTTCGTCGGCCGCGCCGAGGCTGATCGCCATCGGCTTCTCGCAGATGATCCCCTTGACGCCGGCGCGTGCCGCCGCCACCGTCGGGGTCGGATGGAGCGGGTGCCAGGTGCAGACGCTCACGAGGTCCGGCTGCACGGCGGCCAGCATCTCCTCGGTCGTGGCAAAGACCTGCCGCACACCGACGTTCTGCCGGAATTGATCCCGCGCCGCCGCCAGCGGATCCACCGCCGCCACGAGCTCGACCTGCTCGACCTGTTTGTAGGCCCTGGCGTGACAGACACCCATGCCCCCACAGCCGATGACCCGCCGCGCGATAGGTCGTGGACATCATTCCTCCTGACCACTCGCTCTGCACCTCCTTTGCCCCCGTCGGATTGTGCAGACCAAGTGCGTCACCTCGCATTTCCGGCTCCCAGCTTCAGGAACCTCAGCGCTCGTCGCCAGCGGCTGGTCGCCAGCGGCCCGGCCGCCTCCCCGTCGTCGTGTGTCTCCCCCTCGTCGGATGGCTCGTTCAGGCCGGCCGGCTCGAAAATGAGCTCCGTCACCAGCGCGTCGGCGACGGCGGCAACGGGTACCGCCAGCAGCACGCCCAGAATACCGAGCAGCGCACCACCCATCAGCACCGACGCCAACACGAGAAAAGGATGCAGGCCCACGACGCGCTCCATTACCTTCGGCACCAGAAAGTTGCCTTCGACCTGCTGAATGAGGAGATAGGCCAGCGCCACCAACAGCGCCTTGGTCGGAGAATCGACCAGTGCCACCAAGATCGCCGGCACTGCGCCCAGCACGGGGCCAAGCAACGGGATAAACTCGGTGAGACCGGCCCAGAGCGCGAGCGGAATCGGAAAGCTCACGTCCAGCACGAGCAGTACGAGGAATGAGGCGCCCCCGATAGCCACCATCATGATGAATTGGCCCCGCGCCCATCCACCAATGCGCTCGCGCATCGCCCGGCTGATCCGCCGCACTCGCTGGCGCCGTGTCGGCTCCAGCCGCTCCACCAGGGTGCGGTCCAGTTGCTGGGTGGCACTCAACCAGAACACAGCGAGCAGGATTCCGGTGACAGCGGCAAAGACGGCCGAAAACAGCGCCAAGGGTACGGAGATAATCTGCCCTACGAGGCCGGGGACCCGGGCAAGCCATTGGCCTCCCGCTGCGCGTGCCCCTTCCAGCGCCAAGTCAACGAGATCGTATTCCATCTCGGCAATCGCCAAGAGGGCCTGCAATCGCAGCAGATAGTCAGGCATGGCCGCAATGAGTTGATTAATCTGGACGAGCGCCGGGGGCAGCACCAGCACGATCAACAGAACAAACACGCTCAACAGGGCGAGTAGTACCACGATCAGCGCGGCAAACCGGGGCAGTCCCCACCCCTCCAATGTCCGCAGCGACGGACGCAGCGCCTCCGCCAAGATAATTCCCACCATCAGCGTGACGAGGACGCCACGCAGCTCGGCGAGCGCGAACAAGATGAGTGCCGCGATCACGAGCGCCAGCGCCAGCGCCAGCACGCTACGCACGGCGGGCACCAGCATTTGCAGCTCCGGCCTCGGGACCAGGCGATCACCACGCTGCGCCGCAGCGTCGTCCCCGGCCGCTAGAGAGGTCTCGCGGCTCGCAGCTTCAGCCGCCGGCCGTTGCGCCTGCGGGTCCTGACCCATAGCTTCCTTCTCCCCACCCAGCGTTGCAGCCCAACGCGCTCGGCACGCACCGCGGCAGCACGACGGCCGACCTGTGTGCCGATAATGGCAGGAGCATTGTACTACCCAGCCCACCCCCACCCGCCGCGGCAGGGAGACGGCGAGTTCCCTCCCCCGTCGGGACGGGGGAGGGCGAGGGAGGGGGCCAGCCCCCCTGACAAGGGTAGGTTTTTTGTAGGGGCGCGATGAATCGCGCCCAGGCCCTCGTCATTCCGGCGCAAGCCGCAATCCAGGCTCCCAGCCACCGTTCGCCACACAACTCCCTCTTCCCTGCCAGGGAAGGGGCCGGGTGACAGTTCAAAGCCGCACCACACCTGGCACTATCCGTGCGGCTTTGGCCTGGCCGGGGGTGAGGCCCCACCCCCGGCCAGCGAAAAACCTACCCCTGTCAGCCTATGGTCCCCCCGTCCCGACGGGGTGACAGGCTGACCGCTGACGGCAACGCGCGCGGCGGGCGGGCGGCGTGTTCCCTCCCCCGTCGGGACGGGGGAGGGCGAGGGAGGGGGCCACAAGCACGACCCCGCCGCCGGAGCCGTTAGCCCGGCGGCGTCATCTGCGCGAGGAAGTCGGGTACCGCTCGTAGCTCGGCGCGAAACCAGTCGAGGTAGCGCCCGAGGCCGGTCGGAAAGGAGGTGCGCGGCTCGTATCCGAGCAACCGGCGAGCCTTGCCGATGTCCGCGCGGGTACGCTCCGGGTCGCTCGCCGGCATGGGGCGTTGCTCAATCCGCAGCGGCCGCTCCAGCAGCTCACCCAGCACCCGGAAGTACGCGGCCAACGTCACTTCCTGGGAGTTGGCGAGGTTGATGATCTCGTACCCCAGCGGCCGATCCACCGCCGCCAAGTATCCGGCCACAATGTCATCAATGTAGGTGTAGTTGCGACCGGCGGAGCCGTCACCGAACTGCACCAGCGGCTCGCCGCGCCAGACCGGCACGACAAAGAGCGCCGGCGTCATATCCGGTCGGCCCCGCGGCCCATAGACGCTGAAGGGCCGCAGGATCGTCACCGGCAAGTCATAGACGTGGTGGTAGGCGTGCGCGATCACCTCCGTCGCCCGCTTTGTCGCGGCGTAGGGCGAGAGCGGCCGGTCGGCGGGGTCGTCTTCCCGAAACGGACTGCGCGGACTGTTGCCATAGACCGATGACGTGGAGGTGAGCACGACCTGCCGTACACCAAACCGCCGCGCACACTCCAGGATTTCGACCGTGCCGCGCACGTTGATGTCCTGGTAGAGCCGCTCTTGACCGAGCGAGGAGCGCGGCCCGGCCCGCGCCGCGAGATGGGCCACGACGCTGATTGCCGGCGCTGCCGGGGGGAGCGCCTGCTCCCAGCAGGCAGCCAGCCCGACCCCATCGCGAATATCATGCTCGACCAGCCGGAAGCGCGGCTGGGCCATGGCAGCAGCAAGGTTGCGGCGCTTGCGGGCCGCGGAGTAGAAGGGGTCGAAGTTGTCTACACCGACCACCCAGTCGCCACGCGCCAGCAGCGCCTCGACCACATGGCTCCCGATAAAGCCGGCTGCGCCGGTGACGAGAATAGCGCCCATAGTCCTGTGGTCTGCTCGCTGCGAACGTGATCCGCGAGGTACGATGGCAGGAGCTACAGCCGGCGCCATCGTCTGCGCGTAGATTTTACCATCAACACCCACCGACAAGAATATCGTCTCCGCATCATCCCCATGACAGGGGGAGGTAAACGAGTGGGACACGCCAAAACCGGCGTCGTAGGGGCACGGCATGCCGTGCCCCTACCCGGGGCGCCAAGCGCGTGGGCACCCTCCGGCAACCAATACCTACCCCAGTCACGCCCCGCTGTAGCGGCGCGATTCATCGCGCCCCGGCCCCGTCCTCGCGGCTTGCGCCGCCATCCAAGAGCAGTGCAGCGCAGGCCGGCCGCAGTATCATGGAGAGCGACGTGCAGTCGGCCGCGCCTGCCGCGGCCCCATACGAGGTGACCAATGAGCCAAGCCGGTACCAACGACAGCAACGACTCGCTCCCCGCAGCCGAGACCTCGCTCGCACACTACCTGGACGCCCTGGCCTCGGATGCGTCTATCCCCGGCGGCGGTGGCGCCGCGGCGCTGGCCGGGGCGCTGGCGGCGGCCCTGTTGAGCATGGTGTCCCGTTTCACGCTGGGGCGCACCCGCTACCAGGACTCGTGGCCGCATATCGAGCCGCTCCTGGCCGAGAGCGAGCACCTGCGGCAGACCCTCTTGCAGGCGGCCGACGACGACGCCCGCGCCTATGGCGCAGTGTCGGCGGCCATGCGTCTTCCCCGTGCCACCGGCAGCAAGCGGCGGGAGCGTCGCGCCGCGCTGCAAGTGGCCCTCCGCGGCGCGACGGCGGTGCCCCTGGAAACGGCGCAGGCCGCTCGCCGCGCACTGGACCTGGCAGCGACGGCCGCCGAATACGGAAACCCCAACCTCGTCAGCGATGCCGGCGTTGCAGCCGCGTTGGCCGAGGCGGCGTTGCAGAGCGCCGCGCTCAATGTGCGTATCAATCTGGCGTACACTCGTGACCGAGAATTCGTGGCCACGACGGACGCGGCGCTCACGGAGCTACTGTCCGGAGCCGGCGCGGTCCGCGACGCCGTGCTCGCGCAGGTGCAGGAGAAAATCGGCGGGTCGTGACGACCCTCATCCGAACCCTCCCCCGGTGCGACGGGTGCGGTCCGTCCCCCCGCCGCAGCGGGGGGACCATAGGGGGGACAGAGGAGGTAGGAAGTCCATGATACCACCGGTACTGCACGGGACGTTCTCGATTGCGGCCTATGATCCGGGCACGCAATCATGGGGTGTCGCAACGCAGTCAAAGTATCTCGCCGTCGGCGCGGTGGTGCCGTGGGCACGGGCCGGCGTCGGCGCTGTCGCTACCCAATCGCGGGTCAACGTCGCTTACGGCCCCGCCAGCCTGGACCGACTGGCGCAGGGCCGGGCGCCGGATGCCGTGCTGGCCCAGATCACTGCCGCCGATCCCGGTCGGGCCTGGCGGCAAATCGGCATCGTTGATCGGCATGGACGTACCGCAAACTACACGGGCGCGAAGTGTATCCCCTGGGCCGGCGCGCGTGCCGGCGAGGGCTATACCTGCCAGGGCAACATGCTGGCGAGCGCCGACGTGCTCGCGGCGCTGACCGAGACGTTCGAGCACGTCCGCGACCGCGGCAGTGACGACCTCGCCGAGTGGCTGGTGGCCGCGCTCGCGGCGGCCCAAGCCGCCGGCGGCGACCGTCGTGGCCAGCAGTCCGCCGCGCTGCTTGTGGTCCGGGCGCGGGGCGGTCCTCAAGGGCTGAATGACCGGGCCATTGACCTGCGCGTAGACGACCATCCGACGCCGATTACTGCGCTCCACCGCCTGCTGGCCCTGCATCGCGAGCGGGCCACGCCGCACGACAACCGACCGCATAGCGCGCTGTCGCCGGCCACACACCGCCAAACGGTAGAGCTACTGCGGCTGTTGGGCTACTTGCCCACTACCGGCCGCAGCCCGGCAGCCGTTCCGGTCACCGAGTTGCTGCCCGCACTGGCTCGCTACGCAGCCGACGAAGAGCTACCCGCATACGTGGACGTACCGGCGCAGCAGGTCGCCCCGGCGCTCCTGGACCTGCTGCGCTTGCGCGCCTACGTCCCACCCACGACGGCGCGCCCGGCCGGAGAGGGGAGAGAGTAGGGGCGCAGCATGCTGCGCCCGTCCCCCCGCCGCAGCGGGGGGACCACAGGGGGCCGATACCCCCACCACTTCAACAATGAGCCGGATCCGACGAGGAAGGGAGTTTGCACCATGACTACCGTGAACCCTGCGGACCCCACCGGCGGCCTCCCGGCCGAGCCGTTCGATGTGCAGGACGCGCTGCCGGTTTGGCGACAACTGGCAAACGAGCGCCTCATGTTCCCGCTGGACATGGACATCGTCGCGGCCAAGATCGGCCCGGAGCGCCAACTCTTCGTGGATAACGCCCTGATCGCCAGGGTCTCGAACGTGACCAGAGAAGTCCATCAGCCGGTGCGCTATGCCGGCAATCCCGTCCTAGAGGCCGCCGGCAACGCGCACGCCTTCGTGCTGAAAGTGCTCCCCTTCGACGAGTCACCATACTTCCGCATGTGGTACTGGTCAATCTCCGACTGGCACGACTGGGGGCCGGGGAACGAAATCCGGTGCGGGATGAGCTATGCGGTATCGGATGACGGCATCCACTGGGAGCGCCCCCGACTGAACTTGCACCAGGTCGAGGGTATCGAGGAAGAGAACGTCGTGCTGCCCTACGGCCCGATGCACGGCGTATTCTACGAGCCTGAAGAGGAGGACCCCCGGAAGCGGTTCAAGGGCATGGCGGTGGTGTGCCTACGCCGGCAAGGGCAGCGGGGCGTGGAGGGACTGGTCATTCCCGAAGCCTACCACCTCCACACGTCACCCGACGGCATCCATTGGACGTGTGACGGCGGGTTCGCCAAGCCGATCCTGCCGTATCTCTACGGCCGATTTTATCCGCAGACCGGTATCGGGGATACCTGCCGTTTCTGGTGGGACCCGTATCGTCACAAATACATCGGCGACGTCAAGTTTGTCCTGCCCGGCACGATCCGCTGCCGGGGGATGATGGAGAGTGACGATCTGGAGCACTGGACGCGGCCACACCCGACCCTTGCGGCCCGCAATCCGGATCACCAGATTTATGGCCACACGGCGTTCCCCTACGAAGGCATGTATATCGGCGTGCGCTGGATTTATGAGCCGGAGCACCCGAACGTCAATCACTGCATGGGCGTGGAGCTGGATTGCAGCCGCGATGCCAAATACTGGACGCGCGTCGGCGCCGGCCAACCCTTCATGGCGCTGGATCTCGACGGTCCAGCGTGGGACGGCGAGCAGATGAAGATTACCTCGATGTTGCGGGTCGGAGACGAACTGTGGCTGTACTATGCGGCGAACCGCGGATACATGTCCGCGGCCAAAGCGCACACCGGTCTGGCCACGCTGCGCTTGGATGGCTTTGCCTCGATCAACGCCGGCGCCGAGGAGGGTCGCTTACTGACCCGCCCGTTGGGCTTCGCCGGCCGGCACCTGCACGTGAATGCGACGGTTGCACCTGACGGCGAGCTACGAGTGGGCTTCGTCAAGCGTGACGGCACTTCCGTCGAGGGGTTTTCTCCCGACGACTGCCAGCCGATCAAGGGAGACGGCATCGCCATTCCGGTGCAGTGGCAAGATGGCCGCGACCTCCGCGCCCTCGCACACGCCGACGTGCGCCTGGACTTCCACCTCCGCAACGCCAAGCTCTATTCATTCCAGGTGAGCGACTGAGCTTCCCCAGCCGGCCCCATTGGCTCGTGTACGGCGCGGGCCCGCAGCCTCAGCCCTCTCTACATGGCATAGTGAAGCGCGACACATTGCCTGGGACCGATGCCGCGCTCGGAGGAATAGATGACCGCGACAGCCGTTGATCTCCGCACTTTGGACCAAGCGCATCTTCTACACCCGCAGCACCATCCGGCGGACCATGCCGACCCGCTCATCTTTGCCCGCGGCGAGGGCGCCTTGCTCTGGACCGTGGACGGGCAACGCTACATTGACGGCCTCTCGGGCCTGTGGAATGTCAACGTTGGCCACGGCCGGCGCGAGCTGGCCGACGCGGCCCAGCGCCAGATGACCGATCTGGCCTTCACGAGCGCCTACGTCGGCTCGTCGAACCCGCCGGCTATCGAGTTGGCGGCGCGGGTGGCGCGACTCACCGGCCCCACGCTGAATACGATCTTCTTCACCACCGGCGGTGCCGAGTCCAACGAAACGGCCTTCAAGGCCGCTTGGTTCTTCTGGAGCCTGCAAGGCAAGCCGGAGAAGCGCAAGATTCTCTCGCGCTCACTGGGCTACCACGGTGTGACGATGGGCGCCGGCTCGGCCACCGGCCTACCGGTGTTCTGGAAGCATTTCGGCCCGCAGCCGCCGGGCTTCAGCCACATCCCCAACCTTGATCCCGACGCGCTGGAAGCGCAGATCGTAGCCGAGGGGCCGGACACGGTCGCGGCGTTCATCGGCGAGCCGGTGCAAGGCGCCGGTGGCGTGATCCCACCGCCTGCCGACTACTGGCCGCGCGTCCGCGACATCTGCAGCAAGTACGACGTGCTGCTCATCGCCGATGAGGTTATCACCGGGTTCGGCCGGACCGGACGGTGGTTTGCGCTAGAGCACTGGGGCGTCGAGGCCGACATGGTGTCGTTCGCCAAAGGCATCACCTCCGGCTACATGCCTCTCGGCGGCGTCATCATCTCCGACCGCATCCGGCAAGTGCTCTACGAGCAACCGGCCACGACCAAGTTCATGCACGCCTTCACCTACTCCGGTCACGCCACCTGCTGCGCCGTTGGCCTCGCCAACCTGGACATCATCGAAGGGGAAGGGCTGGTCGAGCGGGGCGCCACGCTCGGGGAGCAGTTGCAAGCCGGCATCGCGCCGCTGGCCGACCACCCGGCCGTGAAAGAGGTCCGCGGGCTGGGCATGATGGCCGCCGTCGAGTTTCAGCCCGGTGTTGCAGCGCCGGCCGGCCAGTTGGGGGCCAAAGTGATACGCGCTTGCCGCCAGCGCGGCCTCTTCACGCGCTTCCGCGAGGACATCGTGATGTTAGCGCCGCCGCTCGTCATCCGAGAATCCGAGCTTGACGAGGTGACGACCACGCTCCGCGAAGTCGTCGCAGAAGCTGCGGGCTGATCGTCTCCGAACGGCCCGAATGAGGAGGCTACGAGACGCGATCAGGGCAGCAGACGCGGAGACTGATCGCGCTGGCCAGTGCTTTGGATAACGCGGAACTCGTTGACCTGCTCGGCTACGTGAACAACACCTTCATATACCCGGCAAAGGCCAATCTACTTGTGCTATCATCCGCAATCTTGAAGGGTTGCCTGCTGTGCCTATCGAAGCCAGGGCCGGTTGAGCCTTGGTCCCAATTCCATCGGACAGAAAAGCGAACATATGAGGCTGAGAAAGCTCTTCTCCTTTCCCCTCCCCCCTCTCTACAAGTTCGCGTTCGCGATGCTCCTGGTCGGGCTTGCCTTTGCGCTGACCTACACCGAGTCTGCCGACACGTTTTCCACCGATGACGTCAAGGCCATCCTGGTGCTTGCCGCCGCCGTAAACGTCCCGCTGCTCGTCGGCGCGCTGTTGCTCCTCCGGCGCTCCCAGTTCATAGCGAACGCCATGTTGTCGCTGGTCGTCCTAGCCAGCGTCGCAACGGCGTACATCATTCACACAGACCTCTACGCTCCCGAAAACCAGCCCAATCTGATTATGGTCTGTATCGCAGCCTTGTTTGTCCTGTTCGTCTCCTTCCGGGTCATTGATCAACAGCGCTGGGGAGGAGTCACGCTCGCGGCGGTGGCACTGATCGGACTCGGAATCGTTCTCGGCAGGCACTTCCTGGAACATCACGGTCCCCTTGACGTCAAGGCCATCCTGGTGCTTGCCGCCGCCGTAAACGTCCCGCTGCTCGTCAGCTTGCCGTTTCTCCTACGGTGCTCCAAGCTCATAGCGAACGCCATCTTGTCCCTGGTCGTCCTGGTGAGCGGCGCGACGGCGGCCTATATCATCCACACAGGCCTCTACGCTGCCGAGAACCAGATCGATCTGGTTACGATCGGTGTCGCGGCCATGTTTGTCTTGTTCATCTCCTTCCGGGTCATTGATCAACAGCGCTGGGAAGGGGTCACGCTCGTGGCAGTGGCGCTGATCGGACTCGGAACCGTCCTTGGCGGGCACTTTTTGGAAGGTCACGATCCCACCACGTCCACCACGCCGGTGGAAGTCGACATGTCTAATATTCAACATATTTCGTTTCGCGAGAAACCCAATCTATATTTCATATCCTTCGAGTCACTGATTTCGAGATCATTACTCAGCAATCACTACGGCCTTGAAACCTCGTCATTTCACGATCTGTTCGAGGCCAACTTCCGCCGCTTTCCCAACTTCTTTTCCGACGGTGACGACACAAGAGAAAGTCTCAATATGATCCTGGCACTTGATAAAGAGATGTTTTTCAAATCAAGTTATACGTATTGGAGCAATCTATTTTCGGGAGTGCAGCCGAGTCCGTTGCTCGGCATACTGCGGGCTAATGGCTACGAAACCACTTCGTATTTTTATCACTCTACGTACTTGGGTCGACACAAAGGCCCCTATATTGACCACTACATTAGAGATAATGATGCCGGTATTTGCAGTTTGTTGGACACCGTGATACGGCCGATCTCGTTTTGGGGATACTGCACATTTACCGGAGAAGCTAGGTGGCGATCTCTTGACGAGCATTTCGAGATTCTGACCGCGAACGAGAGACCTCAATTCCTGATGGCCCATATTGGCGTGCCGGGGCACACAGACTACCCCAGCTACCGACACGCTGACCAAGCGCAGCGCAACGCCGAAATCAGACGCTACTCTCAGACGCTCAATGGATCTGCGACCCGCAACTTGGAGGCGATCCTCGAGCACCTGAAAAACAATGACCCCGATGCCATTTTGTATGTATACGGAGACCATGGCCCCTGGCTCACCCGGGGCATGTCATATGAAGACAACCCGACATTTGTCGTCCAGGACAGATTTGGCGTTCTCGGCGGCGTGTACCCTTCCAACGCTTGCGCCACCCATTTTGATGAAACTCTGAGCAAAGGGTATATGACCGCCTTGGATGGTATTCATGCCATCCTGCGCTGTTTGTCCGGCGGCCAAAGTGCGCTCAAGACGCCGCAAGAGTCTTACATCCGAAGCCTCCATGGCACTAACCGCAGCTATAAGGAATTCCTGTATGAGTAGAAAACGGACAATAAGGAAGAGCTCCCTGACGATAGCGGGAGCCAAACGCGCCAACGATAGCGATCCCGGCATGATTGGTTTCAGTGCGGTGAGGGTGATCCTGTTCCTCGCCTATGTTGACCCTGGCTCGGCCGGTTTCATCATTACCACCGTACTGGGCGTTCTGGCCGCCGGCGGCTACCTCGCCCGGGTCTATCTTAACCGCTTGAAGCGGTGGATTTTCCGCCGGAATAAAACTGGCACCGCTACTCGTCATCCGCGAATCCGAGCTTGACGAGGTGGCGACCACGCTCCGCGCAGCCGTCGCAGAAGCTGCAGGCTGATGATCCCCGGACGGCCCGTAGAGGAGGCCACGAGGCGCGACCAAGGCAGCAGACGGGGAGACTGACCGCGCTGCCCAAATCGCTGGGCTGCGTGGACAACTCCTCCGCATGACTGGCAACGGCCGACCCACGTGTGCTATTCTCTGCAAACTTGAAGGATTGCCCGCTGTGACTATCGAAGCCAGGGACAATTGAGCCTTGCCCAATCCCTTTGACTGGACCACCAACAGATGATGCTGAGGAAGCTCTCCACCCTCCCACCCTCATCTCCACCTCTCTACAAGTTCGCGTTTGCGATACTCCTGGTTGGGCTGGCCTTCGCGCTGACCTACACCGAGTCTGCCAATACGTTTTCTACCTATGACGTCACGGCCATCCTGGTTCTTGGCGCCGCCGTCAACGTCCCTCTGCTCGTCGGCTCGCTGTTCCTCCTACGGAGCGCCAGGCTCAAGCTCATCGCGAACGCCATTCTGTCGCTAGTCGTCCTAGCCAGCGGCGCGACGGCGTACATCATTCACACGGACCTCTATACTGCCGAGAACCATTACAGTCTGATCACGATCTGTGTTGCGGCCTTGTTTGCTATGTATGTCGCCTTCCGGGTCATTGATCAGCAACGCTGGGCAGGAGTCGCCTTCTCGGCGGTGGCGCTGATTGGACTCGGAATCGTTCTCGGCAGGCACTTCCTGGAACATTACGATTCCACCAGGCCGGTGGAAGTAGATATATCGAACATTCAACGTCTTTCATTTCGCAAGAAACCTAATTTGTATTTCATATCCTTCGAGTCACTGATTCCGAGATCACTGCTCAGGAAGCATTTCGGTACTGACGCCTCGCTGTTTCACGACCTGTTCGAGGCCCATTTCCGCCGCTTTCCCAACTTCTTCTCCGAGGGAACCACTACAAGAGATAGCCTCAACCTGATCCTTGCACTTGATAAAGAAATGTTTGCGGGGGCAAGCTACAAGTATCGGTATAATCTATTTTCGGGGGTACAGCCGAGTCCATTGCTCGACATACTGCGAAATAATGGCTACGAAACTCGCTCGTTTTACCATTCTACGTGGCTTGGACGCTACAAAGGCCCTTATATTGACCACTACACCAACCGTACTGATCCCAGTGTCTGCGGTTATTTGAGCTCCTCGATACAGTCCATCGCATTTTGGGGGTACTGCACACTGCCGAGAGGAGTTGGGTGGCGCTCTCTTGCCAAGTATATCGAGTATTCCAAAGGTCTGATCGCAAGTGATCGACCTCAATTCCTGATGGCCCATCTTGATGGGCCGCAGCATACATTCAATGACTACCGGTACCATGACCAGGCAAAGCGCAACGCTTTCATCAGCCGCTACACCCGGAGTCTCCGCAATGGATCTGCGGTCCGCGATCTGGAAGCGATTCTGGAGCACCTGAAGCATAATGATCCCGATGCCATTTTGTATGTATACGGAGACCATGGTCCCGGGCTATCCCAGGGAGTGTCATTCGAAGACGCCCCGACGTTTGTCGTCCAGGACAAATTGGGCGTGCTCGGCGGCGTGTATCCTCCCGACGCCTGTGCTACCTATTTTGACGAAACTCTGAGCAAAGGGTATATGACCGCCTTGGATGGCGTTCATGCCATTCTGCGCTGTGTGTCCGGCGGCCAAAGTGTGCTCAAGACGCCACGAGTACCCGCTATTCCCTACGACACTAACCACAGCTATGAGGAGTTCCTATATGAGTAGAAAACGGACAATAAGGAAGAGCTCCCTGACGATAGCGGGAGCCAAACGCGCCAACGATGGCGATCCCGACATGATTGGTTTCAGTGCGGTGAGGATGATCCTGCTGCTCGCCTATGTTGACCCTGGCTCGGCCGGTTTCATCATTACCACCGTACTGGGCGTTCTGGCCGCCGGCGGCTACCTCGCCCGGGTCTATCTTAACCGCTTGAAGCAGTGGGTTTTCCGGCAGAATAAGAAGGTTGAATTGGGGGAAGTGGCGAGTGGCACCGATGACCAGGCCGATGACCGCTAACCTGCGGTCTGACGGCGGGTCATTCAAGGACCCGGCGGGGCGCGTGTACCGGGTATTCAGTGAAGCCGGTGATGAGCGCATCGTCCGGGGATTGGACCAAGCCGCCGCTGCGATGCTGGAAAAGCTGCTGGGTGAGCCATTTTTTGAGGCGTTGGCCGCTGGCGGCCAGGTAGTACCGACCAGACTGCTCGACCGGGCAAGCCCCGACGCCAAGCATGTCCTGTCAGCGGGCTGGAGCGCCGTCGCCGAGCACGAGCCTGTGGCTTTCGTCACTTGGCCTTACGAGTGGCCGTTCTCCATGCTCAAGGATGCGGCCTTGCTGCAATTACATTTATTGGAGACGGCCGCCAGGAACGGATGGCTGCTCAAGGATGCCACGCCGTTCAATGTGCAGTGGGCCGGCACGCGGCCAGTGTTCATTGACATACCGTCGTTCATTTCTTGGGAGGCTGGCGAATACTGGCGAGGTTATCGCCAGTTCTGCGCTGCTTTTTTGACGCCGCTGCTGTTGACGGCACACCTGGGCATCCCGTTCCAGCCGCTACTCCGCTCGCGCCTGGAGGGCATCCCGCCGGAGGAAGCGGTCCGGTATTTCTACGGATTGCGGCGGTTCAAGCGCGGCGTCCCGTCGCATATCTGGTTCCCCGCTAGGGCCGAGCACGGCCTGCGCCGCCGGGAGCGTGGCGGACAGCCGCCCCCCGCGCGCGCTCGCCGGCAGCCCCGGATAGCGCTGTTCGCGCTGCTGGACAGCCTGAAGCGGCTCATCGAGAGACTGTCCTATAAGCCGCGGCACTCCGACTGGTCGCAGTACGCCGAGAGTCATTCCTACGGCGCGGCGGACTTCGAGCGGAAAAAGGACTTTGTGCTGCGGCATGTTGCGGCGCGTCGTCCGGCCCTGACCTGGGACCTGGGCGCAAACACCGGCGTCTTCTCCCGTATCGCTGCCGAGCACTCGGGCACGGTTGTTGCCGTAGATGGCGACCAGGATGCGAGCGAAATCCTCTACCGCGAAGCCCGGGCCGCCGGCCCGAATAACATCATCCCTTTGGTGATGGACCTGGCGAATCTCTCGCCGGGGCAGGGTTGGGCGGGGCGAGAGCGAGCGGCTTTTGATGACCGGTGCCGGCCCGATATGGTGCTCTGCCTGGCACTGATACATCATATGCGCGTCACGGCAAACATTCCACTGGCACTGTTTATAGACTGGCTGCACAACCTGAACGCCACAATTATTATCGAGTTCGTCGGACGCGACGACGAAATGTTCCGGAAGCTCTTGGCAAACAAACAAGAGGACTATGCCGACTATACCGCTGGGAGCTGGGAAGCCGAGTTGCGCCAGCGCTTCGACGTGCTCGATCGGATAGAATTGAAAGGCGGCTTGCGGGAGCTGTTTCTGCTGGAGCCGTCCTGACCGCTAACGCCGGCAAGCCGTGCTGAACTGCCGAATAGCAACCGCAGCGGGTCGAGGCTGGTATCACCAGGATGGTCTCCGGCCAGTACCTCGTATCCATTGACACCGTGCCGCACAGCACGTATCGTAGGGCAGCCAGCGCTGGCAGGCCGGCCACGGCCCCCTCGGCCGGAGGATTGGAGTGGACGGCCCTTCGCCCGGCGCGGTGGCCTCACTTGCCTCGCCTACCGTGCGGAAAGGGCCTTGCAGGATGGAGTATCGTATCGAAGGAAACCCGGACTACGGACAGTTGACCGTGGACCTCGCGCCCGGCGACATGTTCATCGCCGAGGGCGGCGCGATGGCCTGGATGGACGATGGTGTGGCCGTCAACGGCCGGCTGATGGGTGGGTTCCTGCGGGCCGCTATTCGCCGGATTGTGGCTGACGAATCGCTGTTCGTCGGCGAGTACTATCATCCCAACGGCGGCAGCGTCACCTTCTCGCCGACCGTGCCGGGGGCTGTGCAGCAGCGCACCCTCCACGGCGACTCGTTCATCCTGACCGCCGGCTCGTTCATGGCCTGCACGCCGGGCGTCGAGTTGAAGACCCGCTTTGCCGGGCTGCGCGGCCTGTTCTCCGGCGAGGGTGGATTCTTCATCGAATGTACGGGACACGGCGAAGTCTTCTACAACTCGTTCGGTGCGGTGCTGGAAAAGGAGGTCAACGGGACCTTCCTGGTAGACACCGGCTACGTCGTGGCCTGGGAACCGGGCCTCTCATATTCCATTAGCGGCATGGGCAACTTGAAGAGCACCGTCCTATCCGGCGAGGGATTGGTGATGCGCTTTTCCGGCGCCGGCAAGCTCTATCTCCAGAGCCGCACGCTGTCCGATGTGGCCGGTTGGCTGACCCCCCTTGGCAGGAAGTAGTCGTGGCCGGCGATATACCATTGGGAGCACAACAGGGGCACCTCGGGGTTGGCGAGACCGGGCGGCGAGGCGCAATCTCCCGCGCGAAAGGAGCGGCCAGTGGATATCCAAGTGATGGATACGGGCGCATTTAGCTGGGCGCTGGTGCGCCTTGGCTCCGGCGAGCAGTTCGTCTCCGAGGCCGGGGCACTGTTTCGCGCCTCGGACAACATTGATATTGACGTGACGACCCGCCAGAAGGGCACCGGCGGCCTCTTCGGCGGCCTCAAGCGTCTGGTGGCCGGCGAGAGCTTCTTCTTCTCTACTTACACCGCCCAGGACCACCAACCGGGCGAAGTCGGCCTCGCACCGACCCTGCAAGGCGAGGTCGCCATGATCGAGAGCGACGGCACAAGCCAATGGTTGTGCGCCGGCGGCAGCTACCTCGGCTCCTCCGCCGACCTGTCCCTCGATACCCAGTTCCAGGGGTTTCGCGGCATGGTGTCGGGCGAATCGCTGTCGTTTCTGGCCGTCTCGGGGCACGGACCGCTCTTGGTCACGTCGTTCGGGCGCATCAATAAGATCGAGCTTGACGGCAATCTGACCGTGGACACCGGGCACGTGGTCGCCTTCCAAGACAGCCTCGACTACAGTATCAGCAAGGCCGGTAGTAGCTGGATTCAGTCGTGGCTCGCCGGTGAGGGCCTGGTACTCAACTTCTCCGGACGGGGCACGATCTTCGTCCAAAGCCACAATCCGGACGAATTCGGGAAAACGCTGGGGCCGATGCTGCCAGAGAGGTGAGCGTGACATGCAGTACGAAATCCAATGCCAGCCGAGCTACAGCGTGCTGGAGGTGCAACTGCACCCGGGCGAGCAGGTAGTGACCGAGGCCGGGGCGATGGTGTGGATGAGTGATAACCTGAACGTCACGACATCGACGCGCGGCGGCCTCTTCGCCGGCTTGAAGCGCAGTGTGGGGGCCGGAGAGAGCTTCTTCCAGAACACCTACGAGGCCGAAGGTGGCGCTGGCTTGCTCGGTCTGGCACCCGGTCAGCCGGGCGACATCGTCCCCTATGTGCTCGACCACAGCGAGTTGTACCTAGAACGGGGCGCCTACCTCGCCTCTACTCCCGACGTGGAATGCAACTCGGACTTCCAAGGGCTGCGTGGTCTCTTCAACGAAGGTCTCTTTATCCTGCGCGCCTCCGGCACTGGCACGATGTTCTTCAACAGCTATGGTGACATCGAGGAGGTCGAGGTCAACGGCAGCTACGTTGTGGATAATGGCCATGCCGTTGCCTGGGAGCCAACGCTCGAATACGAGCTGACCAAGGCCCGGCGCATTCGGTCATTCCTCTTCTCGGACCAGCTCTTGATGCGCTTCCACGGGCAGGGGCGCCTGTGGGTGCAGTCGCGCAATCCGCGCTCTTTCGCCAACTGGATTTATCCCTACCGGCCGCAGTCGTCGGATTAACGCTGGGGCAGGGTTTATTCCCTCCCCCGTCGGGACGGGGGAGGGTTAGGGAGGGGGCCAGCACAACAGTTGCCACCGCCAATGATGGGAGGTATGCGATGTCCGACCGCGGATCCGTCTCGATCTACTGTGGTACGACCGCCGGCGTTGTCAAGGTAGACGGCACAACGGGCACCGTGTCCCGCTTGGGGCCGGCCCACAGCGTCGAATCGCTGGCGGTAAGTAACGGCCATATCTGCGCGGCAGTCACCCCCGACTATGGCCTGCCGATGCGGACGCCGCTCGGCCCGCAGCACGACAGCGGCGTCATCCGCAGCGTAGATGGCGGCCGTAGCTGGGTGGCAGCCAATGAGGGGCTGACATCGCGTCAAGTCACGGCGCTGGCCAGTTCGGCCGACGGCACTACGTTCTTTGCCGGGACGGACCCGGCGGCCGTACACGTCAGCGAGGACGCCGGGGGACCGTGGGTCGAGCCGGGCACCCTGCGGAACATCCCCGGCTACGATAGCTGGACCTATCCCCTCCCACCGCACACGCCGCACGTCATGTGGTTTGCCGCACACCCGCAGGACAGCAGTCGCCTGCTGGCCGGCATCGAGGTCGGCGGCCTGGTACGCACCGAGGACGGCGGCCGGTCGTGGTCACTGGTCGGTGAGGGCATCAACCCTGACCTCCACGGCTTGGCGATTGCGCCATCGCAGCCGGAGGTGGTCTGGGCCGCGACACCGGCCGGCATCTATCGCAGCGAGGATGACGGCACGCACTTCCGTGAGTGTAACGCCGGCCTCCCGCGCCGGTACGCCCGTCCGATTGCCGTAGACTGCGCGGATGATCGCGTTGCCTATACCCTCGTCACCCACACGGCGCGGGGCTTCTTCGGTATCCCCGCCGCGGAGACCGGCGGTGTCGTTTGCCGGACGACCGACGCCGGTCAGTCGTGGCAGGAGCTACAAGGCGGGCTGCCCGCTCCCCTCCCCAGTGCCCCCGCCCTCGCCGCCGATCCCCAGGTGCCCGACCGCCTCTACCTGGGCACGATGGACGGGGCGATCTACGTCAGCGCAGACCGCGGCGCCGCGTGGTCCGTCCTCGCCACGGGCCTCCCAGCGATCCTCCGCTTTGCCCTCTCCGCCAGCCCCAGCTAGCCGGCGCTGGAATGACGCCACTCTACTTCCTCCGACGACGAACCGCTAGCATTGATTGCCGCAGCGTTACCCTTTAGAATGCCTGCGGTCTCTGTCCGCGGCGCTTGGAGGTATGTTGATGCCCGATCCCATTCGTGTCGCGCTCATCGGCTGCGGTGGCATCATGGTAGGGCGCCATCTACGCCTACTGCTACAGCACGACGACGCCACGCTGGTCGCCTTCACCGATCCCGTCGCAGCGGCGCGGAACCGGGCGCGAGCCGCCGACCCGACGCTGGCCGAGGTGCCGACGTTCGACGACCACGCGCAAATGCTCGCCGCCGTGCAGCCCGAGGCCGTGGTGATCGGCACGCCGCACTCCTTCCACCACCGTCACATCATCGACTCACTACACGCTGGCGCCCACGTGCTCGTCGAAAAGCCGATGGTAAACACGGTCGCCGAGGCCGAGGAGGTGATCGCCACACGCGACGCGACCGGGAAGGTCGTCGCGATTGCCTATCAGCGCCACGGCGAGGCTACCTTTCGGCAGATCAAGCAGCTCATTGACGATGGCAGCCTGGGCGACATTCAGTTCATCACGGCGGAGCAAGACCAGCCGTGGCACACGGTCATGCGCCAGCGAGAGCTTCCCTGGCGCGTCAAGCCGGAGCTATCGGGCGGCGGTCAGCTCAACGACTCGGGGAGCCACCTCGTTGACATCCTGCTGCACGTGACGGGGCTGGTGCCGGAGCGGGTGTTCGCGCTGCAACAGACGCTGACGCTCGACGTTGACGTGAACTCTGCGATTGTCGTGCAGTTTCACAGCGGGGCAATTGCCACGCTGGCCATCGTCGGCAACTCACCGGGCATCCAAGCGCACGTCTGGGAAGACATCGCGTTCCACGGGAGCAAAGGGACACTCTACTACCGCATGATCGGACAGCCGGACCAGCGCCCATGGCTGGAATGGCGCCGGCAAGGCGACGAGGCGCCAACACCGTTGCCTACGCCGCCCGCGGAAACGACGCCCGACGCGAACTTCCTGGCCGCGATCCGTGGGCAGGAGCCGGTCGCGGCCACGGCGGAAGACGGGCTACGGGTAGCGAAGCTGTCCGCCGCCATCTGGCAATCGGCCCAACAAGGCAAGGCGGTGACGGTCGCGCCCTAGCAGCCCGCGGCTCGACTAATATCGTAGTCCGTACACGAGAGGAGCAACGCGCATGACGATCCGAATCGGCTTGGTGGACTGTGACACGAGTCACGTTGTCGCGTTTACGCAGCGCCTTAATCATCTCGACGTTGCGGAGGACCAATGGGTTGACGGCGCCAAGGTCGTCGCGGCCTATCCGGGTACCTCCGCGATGTCCCCGGAACGCATTCCCGGCTTCACCCAGCAGCTACGGGAGTACGGCGTCACCATCGTCGAGGCGGCAACCGACCTGATCGGCCAAGTAGACGCCGTCCTGATCGAGTCCTTGCAGGGCAGTGTGCATGTGGAGCGTGCTCGGCCGTTCCTTGAGGCCGGTCTACCGCTGTTCGTGGATAAGCCGTTCGCCTGCTCGGTGGCCGATGCCCGGATACTGCTGACGGAGGCGGCGGAGCGTGGCCTACTCCTGTGGTCGTCATCATCGCTGCGGTTTGCGCCGGAGGTGCAGGCCCTCCAAGCCAGCACCGACGAGATCGGCGCGGTGACCGGCGTCAGCGTGCATGGTCCGGCTTCCCTGGACCCGGGCAACCCGGGTCTCTTCCACTACGGGGTCCACGGGGTACAAGTGATGTATCAGTTGATGGGCCGCGGCTGCGAGACGGTGCGCCTGATCTCCAACGCCGACGGGGACGTGGCCGTAGGGCAGTGGTCCGATGGGCGCTTTGGCGTCTTCCGTGGCCTGCGACGTGGTGCTTCACCCTATGGTGTCACGGTCTACGGTGAAAAACAGGTCACGGCAACCGCCATCGGTACGACAGACATCTACCGCGAGCTACTGACGCGCATCGTCGCTGCGTTCCAAAGCGGCAAAGCGCCGCTCGCACCCGCCGACATGCTGGAGGTAGTGGCCTTCCAGGAAGCGGCACTGCACTCATTGGAGCAAGGTAGTCGCGAGGTGCGCTTGGCAACGGCAGCATAGGGCCGGCGAAGCAGTATGAGTCAGCCCGCCGATGAAGCGGCTACAGGCAGCCGCTTGGCGCTCGATGCCGGAACCGACAAGCATCGCTTGTGTACGCATTCATATGCTGCACCGTAGAATGTGCCCGGCGCACATGATCCTATCACCTTAAGCGGATGCCGTCTTCCGGTTCGCTGCATGTCGTAGCAGGCACAGTGGGTTTGCAGTAGGTGTAGCGCCTATAGGTGTTGCACACTTGGGTGAGCAAGGTATATACTAGGCCCGCAACAGGCTTACAGACAGGAGGAGCGAAGAGACATGCCACTATTTGACAAGGCAGAGAGAGTCAAGACCCCCAGCCCCCAGCAGCGTACCAACCGCATTGATCTCACCCCCTATAAGGACTTTCTCAAAAAGTACAAGGTGGGTGTAACCATTGACTTGCCGCTGGAAAGTGGCGAGTCGACTCGTGCCATCAAGCGGCGCTTGACGCTCGCCTCGAAAGAGCTAAACATGCGCCTGCGCTACCCCCTGCACCCGGATAAGAAGGTAATCCGGTTCAAGGTGATGCCCACGGAGAAGCGTCGCGTCCGGCGACGCAGTTGAGTCCTTACGCTCCGCGGCAGTAGTGGTCGCAATCTCCTGCTCGTGCATGGCGGAAGGGCAGTGCTCGTGCTCCTTGCTCCGGCGAGGTCCGCCTCGCGGGGGCGAAGCGTTATTGGGGCAAGCGGCCTTTGCCGGCCCGGACACCCGAAGGAGGTAGGGTATGGACCTGACAAAGGAGTATCCGCGCAGCGGCCGGGAGAAGATCGCCGGTCTCATGATGATCGGCCGCTCGGTAGACAAAGCGCGTGCCCATCTGGCCGGTACCCTCGGCGAGTACATCTACGACTGCCCGATGGACCGCCGGGTCTTCGACTTTCTCGACACCAATGCCGAGGAGGTCGCCGACGCCGTGCGCCAAGCGGCAGACGACGGGCAAATCGCGCCCTTTGTGCAAGCTAAGTTAGCTAACAAGACCACCGCCGCTATCGAGGCCTGGAACGCAGCGTTCATGGCCATCGAACCCGACCTCTCACGGCCAGCCTATGCCGATGCCGTCGTGGCCGTGCAGCGGCGCGCGCCGCACCGCACGGACATCACTCATTGGGTAGACCTCATTGATGTCGAGGAGGGCCGCCCGATCCCCCCACCGCGCCCATCCGCAGCCGCGGCCGGCTGACTTCACCCCCTAGCCCTGACAAGGGTAGGTTTCTCCTGTAGGGGCACGGTGAATCGCGCCCACGCGCTCGTCATTCCGGCTTCCGCCGGAATCCAGGCTTATTCGTCGCCCCCGGTCGCCGCGCTGCTTCCCTTCCCTGATGAAGGTTGCCAACTTAATCGGGTAGTAGGGGCCGGGTGCCGGTTCCCTCCCCCGTCGGGACGGGGGAGGGTGAGGGAGGGGGCCAGATCACTACCTAATCAAGTTCGCAACCTTATACCGCCCTCTTCTGGTGCCCGCACCAGGCATACTGAGCGCGAGGGAGGCCCACATGAACATTATCCTGATCGTCTCGGATAGTCTGCGCGCCGACCACGTGCGCGTCTATCAGGAGCTATGGCGCGAGCGGAACCCGAATGGCGGACCGCCTGTTCCGCCGTACTTTCGGATGCACACCCCCCACCTCGACCGGCTCGCCGCCGAAGGGGCGCTCTTCGAGCGTGCCCACGCCGGCTCCTACGCGACGGTACCCAACCGTTACGAGTTGCTGACCGGCCGCTTTGTGTGTACCTACACGCGCGGCTGGGAGCCGCTGCCGGCGCACGAGATCGTGCTGGCACAGGTGCTCGGCGACGCCGGCTATACCTCAATGTTCATCCTCGACACGCCCAACCTGCTCCGCGACGGTTATCACTACGACCGCGGCTACACCGCCTGGCATTGGACCCGCGGGCAGGAGGGCGACCGCTACCGGACATCGCCTGTGCAGGTCGAGCTACCCTGCGCGCCGGAGAAGCTACGCTCGAATCCGCGCTATCCCGACGGATCGGTCGTAGGGCAGTACCTCCGCAACGTCGCCGACCGGCGCAGTGAAGAGGACTATTTCGCGCCGCAGACCTTCGGCACCGCGATCCGCTGGCTCGAGGAGAATGCCGGCCGCGACCGTTTCTTCCTCCACATTGACACGTTCGATCCGCACGAGCCGTGGGACCCACCGGCGCGCTACGTGGACCTCTACGATCCCGGGTACACGGGTGAAGCGGTCATCTATCCGCGTTACGGCTCGACCGACGTACTCTCCGACGCCGAGCTACACCACTGCCGCGCGCTGTACGCCGCCGAAGTGACGATGGTGGACCGCTGGGTCGGGAAGCTGTTGCAAGCGGTAGACGACCTTGGCCTACGGGAAAACACGGCCATTTTCTTCCTCGCCGACCACGGCTTTGTGCTCGGAGAGCACGGGTGGATCGGCAAAGGCACCTTCCCGCTCTACGAGGTGCTCAATCACGTCCCGCTGCTGATGCGTATTCCGGGCATACCTGGGGGGCAGGTGCTCTCGGCATATGCCCAAGCAGCCGACCTCATGCCGACGATTCTCGACCTCTGTGGCGTAGCCGCCCCCGGCACCCGGCACGGTCGGTCCTTGTTGCCGGTGCTGCGCGGCGACGCCGAACACGTGCGCGAGGTGTGTATCTCGACGACCAGCCTCGCCACTCCGGTCGGGCCGGGGAGCGCCCAAGCGGGACTACGCACGATGATTCAGCGGCCGGGCTGGGCCATGCTCTACGGACCGGGAGCCGCGCCGCGCCTCTTCGACACCACCAACGATCCATGCCAGGAGCACAACGTCTACGACAGCGAGCCGGAGGTGGCCCGCGAGCTACACGCCGCCTTCGTTGCGTTCCTCCACGAGGTGCAAGCCCCGGAAACGATCATCGAACCCATCGCCAGCGATGAGCGCTTCCGGAGGTAAGGCAACCGGGGCGTAGGAGCACGATGAATCGCGCCAGGGACTGTCATCGGACTGTCATTCCCGCGAAGGCGGGAATCCAGGCGTGCGGCCACCAACCCTGGAGGGCAGCGGCGGACCGGCTCCGCCAGCGCTCCCCTTCCCTGGCAGGGAAGGGGCCGGGGGTTAGGTCCGCACCGCCTTCTGCCGAAAAACCTACCCTTGTCAGAGGGAGTAAGTTCCCTCCCCCGTCGCAACGGGGGAGGGACAGGGAGGGGGCCTGGCCGGGGGGGGCCAAGCACTCAGCCGCCAACCCGCCTAGTCGTCGCCATTGGCAAGGAAGAGGTTGCTGTAGAGCAGGCCGCCGATGGCGCCACCGATGATCGGGCCAACCCAGTAGACCCACCAGTTGTCCCAGAACATTGAGACGAGCGTGGGGCCAAAGTTGCGCGCCGGGTTGAGCGAGGCGCCAGTCAGCGGACCGGCGAGCAGGATGCAGGCGGCGACGACCAGGCCAATGGCAATGCCGCTCAGTTTGGGTCCCCGCCCGTCAATAGCCGTGCCGTACACGACCAGCATGAGGAACAGGGTCATCCCCCCTTCGAGCAGCACCGCGCCCCAGATGCCCATTTCGGGGCCGATGGACGGTGTCCCCAAGTTGGTGGCGTTCGCAGCGTCAAGTACGGAACCACCCATGATGGTGTACGTCAGCAAGAGGAAGAGACCAGCGAGGGTAGCACCGATAAGCTGCCCCACAATGTAGGCTATCGCGTCGGCGAGACCGATCTTACGGCCGACCAAGAGACCAACCGTGACCGCCGGGTTGAATATCCCTCCGGAAATGTGCCCAAAGGCACTGACCATAGCGGCAAGCCCCAGCCCATGCGCTAGGGCCACCGCAATCAGACCGGTTGCACCTAAGTTGGCCTGGTCGGCAGCAACAATCGCTCCGGCTCCGATGGTCACGAACGCGAACGTGCCGATGACTTCCGCCAATGTCCCGCGCCAGTGTATCCCGTTCATTGCTCCCTATACCGTCTCCAGGACCCCACCGTTGCTGATACACTACCAGCAACACAGCCGAAATAAGACATATGCCCGCCCGTTCGCACTCTAATGGCGGCTCCCCGGAGAGTCAAGACTGCGGCCGCAGGACAATGAGCAAAGCGATCAGCACCAAGGACTACCCCTACCTCGCTCAGGTAAGAACCGGAGATAGGCAGCGCTGGCAGTTCGAGCTACGCGCTGCACCGCCGCCCGCAAACTTGATCAGCAATGTCTACGCCGTCTCGTTCATCGGGACACAATGCCTGCTCATCCGCATGTTGCATCGCCAGCGGGAGGTCTGGGACCTTACGGGCGGGACGCTGGAGCCGGGCGAGACGTACCTGGACGCGATCCGCCGTGAGCTGCTGGAGGAAGCCGGCGCCCACCTCTTGACATACAAACCCTTCGGCGCCTGGCACTGCTGGTCATCCACGCCAGCACCGTATCGTCCCCACCTCCCGCACCCGGAATCCTACCGGGTCGTCGGTTACGGCGAGGCTGCGCTCGTTGGCGCCCCGACCAATCATCCCGACGGTGAGCAGGTCATCGAGGTGGCCTGTGTACCGGTCGAGGAAGCGGTGCGGCGACTACGCACCAGTTGGCCCAACCTGCCTGAGCTTGCCGAGCTGTACCGGTTGGCCGCGGCGCTGCGAGCCAGCCGGCATGATCGCTCGGCCGGTGCGGGCGCCGACACCCGTCACTCAGCCCAACTGGAGTAGCTTTTGTGTAGGGGCGCGATTCATCGCGCCCAGGCACCCGTCATTGCGGCTTGCGCCGCAATCCAGTGGCCGGGAGTAGGCAGCGCCATACAAAAAGGTCTACCCTTGTCAGGATCACTCGGCGGGGTCCAAGGGTGGATAGAGCGGTACCGGTCCCCCGGCCCCCGACATCGCGGCCACCGTGTTGCCGATCCACTGCACGCGATAGGGCTGCGTGTAGCCGAGGGCGCGCTCCTGGGTCACGAACTCCGGCTGCGCGAAGGTCACTTCAACCCGACTATCCGCTACCAGGCTCCCCACCGTCAGATAGTCGTCCACCAGCGAGACGCCGGCAGCGTTGCCGTTGACCGTCACGGCAAGCGACTGCCGCTCGCACCATGGCGGGATGCGGACGTGCAGTTCTAGGGCGCGTTTGACCTCAATCACTACGCTGCCGGCTTGCGGAAGCCGGCTGACAATCCGCGCCGCGTCGTGCTCACGCGAGAACAGCAGATTGACGCACAGCCGCCGATCATCCTGAACGGTCACGATGTGACGCCACGCCGCCGCGATACCTTGGAGCGCGGCACCGGTCAGGTCGGAATTGTACGAGTGGAAGCCGTTCGGCTCGCCGAAGCAGAATGCCCCTTGGGCACGGCGCCGGAGGTCCTCGTAGGCCCGCTGCGCGGTGTTCGCCAGGCCCGTGTTCTCCACCACCCAGGAGAGATCATCCAGTTGGGAGGCGAGCAGGTGGTTCCGGAGCATCCGCTCGGCGTCTTCATAGTAGGAGGGGTAGCCGGCACTCCCCAGCAGGCAAGCCGCCTCGATCATGTCCGCGGTGCAGTTGGCTTCTCCTCGCCCATAGGTGGCCGTCGCGCTCTCCTTAACCCAGCCGGTCCGGGTGCAGTAGGGCAAGAGGCCCACGTCAAAGATCGCCCGGGCACGCTCTATAAGCTCGCGCTGGCCCGTCACCAGCCCTAGCTCGACGAGCGAGGCAACGGTACCGGTAATCGAGTGGATATGCGCGCCCGCGGCGGCGGTCAAGGCCCCATGCCCCTCGAAGCTGACCGCCAGCACGTGCCGGGCAAACCGCTCCGCCAGTACGCTACCGCGCGGATCGTCAAAAGTGCGGGTATAGGCCAGCAGCGCACTGATCGCCCGGCCGGCGGTCGAGGGAGGGTTGTGGTCCGGCTCCTGCCAGCCCTGCGGTCCCAGCCTCCGTCCCGGATAGGTTCCCAGCACCCGAGTTGCCTGCTCCATCGCCGTGACCAGCGCCTGAGCATATCGCTTGGCGCGCGGGTCGTGGTCGAGGCGCCAGAGCGCCAGCAGACCCAACAGCACCTCGCGCTGGTGGTGCATGAACGCGAGCGGCGGGTCGCCCATGTCGTCCCAGCCAAAGCCGTCGCCGTGGTCGCAGCTTGCGAACAGCTGCGACCGCAGACCGTTCAATAGCTCCGGGTCGTCGGGCAGTCCGGTGATCTCGGCACACACGTCCAGCGCGTGCAGAAACCGGCCGACCGTATGTGGTGTGTCTGCGGCCTCATGTTGCGCCCAGACGGGCGACTCCTTGAGGTTGAAGCGGAAATACGGCCGGCAATCGCGCTGGCGATCCACGCCCGCGCAGATATGCGCGAGGCCGCGGCGGACACTCTGCCGCAGGTCAACCGGCTGGAGCGGGTCCTTCATCCGTCAGCAGCTCCTCCCTACGCACTCCCGACAGCAGGCGTTGTTGACATCCCCGGTCATTCGCGCGCCAGGAGACCGTTGCATACCTCGTCATTCCCGCGAAAGCGGGAATCCAGGTGGGTGCGCGGGCTGCGGCTCTAGGCATCTGGATTTCGCCTCCCGGCAGCAGGCGTTAGTGTACCGCGAGGTAGTCACGGACCTTGCCGGCAGCCTGCACTGCCTTGCCGTGGTCGAATTCCCCTTGCAGCAGCGCGATGCGGGCACGAACACTCAGCGCCTCCGTGTCAACCTGGTCCAGACGGTCAGTGGCTTGCCGGACCAGGCGTTGAGCATCGGCCAACGCCACCGCCGTTTCCACCGGCAGGTCGCCTTCCGGGTAGCGGGGCAGCAGCAGCATATGGACGTGGTATGGGGGAGCATCCACCGCCATGAAGAGCCACACCCGCTCCGCGCCCAGCGCCGCGACGAGCGCCCGCGATACCGCCTGCAACGTGGGACCGAGCGATCCGGCTTCGTCGGGTGTCAGCTCCCACAGCGCCTCACGATGCGCCTTAGTCTTGACCACCATTGTACCGGTAACCCACGGGCTACCGACGTGCTCAACCAGCCAGTGCTCGTTCTCGTATACCCGGCCGCCTGGCGCATGTCGCTCTCCACTGGTGTACGCGCATGATTCGCAACCGGGCACCGGCGCCGCGACACTCGTCATCTCCATCCCCCCCCTATAACAGGGCAGGGGCAGCCGCACGCGGCGGCTGCCCCCGCAAGGTCGCTTTCGTGACCTCCCGGCCCCTTTGCCAGTTATCCGCTACAACGACCGGACTGCCCCGGAGGTAGACAGACGTAAGTACGTCTCTCCACACGCCCCCTGGCCGCCTCCCTCACCCTCCCCCGGAGCCGGTTCCAGGGGAGGGAATAGGCCGCTCCCGCCGCAGCGGGGGGGCCATAGGGGGCCGGAGTGACACCCTACTCCTTGACCAAGCCGATACGGTTGCCCTCGGGGTCGGCGAAGAACGCCAGCTCGACCATCCCCAGGTCGGTAGGTGGCATGAGCGTCCGGCCGCCCAAGCGTTCCACCTTGTCCAGCGAGTCCTGCAAATCCTCCACCTGCACAAAGAAGGTGACGCCGGCCCCTTCGGGGTTCTCGCCCACACCGCCGGCAATGCCCGCCTCGGACTGCGTATCTACGAGGCCATAGTTCATCGGATTGTCTGCGGTGATCTTCCACTCGAAAAGATCGCCGTAGAACTGCTGGAGCCTGTCTCCGTCCTTGCCCAAGACCTCGAAGTGTACGACCGGTTTGCCCATCTTGCTCTCCGTTGCTGTAATGTAGCCGCAGAATACGACCTTATGTTCTAACGGCAGACACCTGGCGGCGCCTCGCCAGCAACCTGCCGATCCGAATATCAGGACGCTCGGTTGACGGTGGTGGCACCTGCTATACTGGTAGCGTGCGGCAGGGTAGCTCAAACGGCAGAGCAGCGGACTCATAAGCCGCCGGTTGTGGGTTCAAGTCCCACCCCTGCCACCAACTCCATCCCGGCGTTGCCGCCTCCTGCCGGGCCTCCGCCGGGGCACCCCCACAGGCATAGCGAGGAGGTGCCGTATGTCCATACTCCACCGTCTGCTCGGAATCTACGTTGTCGGGGTAGCCGCCGTGATCGCCGTGAGTCTTTGGGCCACGCTGATCTGGTCCAACGGTACCGGTAGTCCGATCTGGCCGACTGTCAACTGGCTGCAGGCCATTGCCATCATTATCGTGCTGGTCGTGAACGTCCTCCGTAAGCGCGCACTGGACGCGAACGGGTCCGACGGCTCCGTCACCCGTGACTACCTGGAAGTCAACCTGCTCTTCTACGTCTCCATTGTCGTGACCGTCTGGTTCTTCTGGAACTGGCTATTCGTCGGCTTCTTCCCGGACAATGAGCCGGCCGGCGCCGCCCGCGACACGCACGCGCTCCTGTGGCCGTTCATTAACGCACTCGACATCCCGCTCCTCGGCGCCACCGGCTACCACCTCTGGCGCAAAGCCGCCGCCTGAGCCGGCGCAATTCTTCGCGCTTCTTGCACGCAGTACGAACCGACCGGGTGTACCCGGTCGGCAGTTGAGGCTGACGCCATGGACATTCCAACACTCAGGCCGCCAATGGACACGTCTGTCCTCGACAGACTAGCCAGCGACTTCGGGAACCACGGAGCGCGTGCTGCTGAATTCTTGAAGACCGCGGACGCGCTGATTGCCTCACGCCCTTGCGCTCCGAGAGTCGGTGAGGTCATTGCATACTGCATTCGAGAAGCGCTGGTCGAGGTTCCCCGTGCGGCCGGATCGGCAGAAGCCGAATCTACCGATCGGCCATGGCGTCATCTTTCCCGCAACGTTGTCGCTGCCGCCACTCGCTATAAACGGGCTCGTGGCTTGACAGGAATGGATGAACAGCAAGCGTTGGATGACTTGCTCGAGTCCATCAGCGAACTTGATAACTTCCATAGTCGAGACAGTGTCCACACAGAGAGGCTACGGGGTATTATCGAGTCTAGGACCGGACTGTCCCCGCTGACACGGAATGTTAATGCATTCACGGAGTACCAACGGCTAATAGACGATATTCATACGATGGTTCACACATCAGCCAATGCAGAACTCATTACCGTTGATTACGTTGCGCCATATTTCCGACGTACTATTGATGTCCTCTCTAGCCTCTTTTCAGTAGACTCTCGTATGGAACAGATACAGCACATTGCTGCACTCGACCAACCATCAAGTACAGATGTGGCGACCCTCCGCACACACCTAATCACTCCACATGATCAGAGCTTTTTCGCTTCATGCGTGAACAGTCCCGCATGGTTGGATCTGATGATGGACCATGGACTCTTGGATCCCCCTGAGAATGGTGGTGAACGATGGCTTGGTGCCATGATGATCAGCCGTCTCCGTGACCGCTACGGAACACACATAGCGGATTGGCTTGGGAGAGCCTGGAACCGTTGGTCTTCGACAGAGCGGGGAATTCCCTCGTTAGCCGACGCGGCCTTTCAAGCAGGGGAAATCGGGCACGAGACACTAATTCGCTGTCTGGAGCGCAAACCAAACGCACCAGACATATGCAACTTGTCCTTCCTCGCATTGAGGCGCATCGAATCATCTCATCCACACGTCGAAACGTTTGCTGACCTACTACTGAATCCTGCCGCCGCGCTCGACCAGCATTTTGAGAGCGATGTTCTCAACGCGTTAGTTGAGGGAATTAACTCTGATAACTGCATTAATCGTATACGACTCCTGAAACACAAGCTGCGTGCTCGGATGGAGAATGATACTCCATTCTACTTTATCATTCATGCATCCATCACCTCGATAAGTGATGATTCATCTTATGACTTTAAACCAGCTTGGAGACTTCTAAATACACTAGTTCGAGCACTTAGAAAGGTCATTACTCTAGGTTCTGCGCTTGAGGGCCTGCTGGAAGAGACTAATGGACTGCCAGAAGAGGTAGGAAACCGTATCCAGGCGTGGCTGAGAACCAGTGCGAAGGAACCCGAGTGTCAGGAATCTATAGAGTTCATCGCCCAAGCGGTCCAGACAAGGCGTCCAACTACTGACGATGTACTGTTGGTTGACTCGATCATTGAACAATGTGGACTAGGCTCCACGGTCAGCCTGTGGCAAGAGGCGCTTGGCTCACCTCCCGAACTAGCTTTGTTGGGAATCATTACTCGGGAAGATCGTGTGCCAGATGATCTCATCCGGCGTTGGTATTGGTCGGTGGTTCTGCCAACCGAGGTAGCTGTCTCTTGGAGGGAGACCCAAGCCATCCTTGGCGCGGCACATAATCGTGTTGAACGAGACGATTGGCTTCGTCCACCTCCCAGGCCTACGACCAGGTCGGGGCCGAACTCTCCGTTTGACACACACGACCTCGAAGCCAGGACACCTGAGGAGGTGGCGGATCTGATAGCGGCCTGGAGACCCAACCAGGTAGATTCTTGGGAATTGCGTAGTCCTCGTGGTATTGGGCGACAGTTGGAGAAGATCGTAGGGAAGAATCCACGGGAATGGGCAAAATCACCTGTTGAGATAGTGGCAAGACTTAAGCATCCAACCTATATCGCACATTTCTTAAGGGGATTGGAAGCTGGCGTAGAGGAATTAACAGACACTGCAGGTTCGATCATAGAGGCCGTCGTTTTCACCAGAACGCATCCCTGGCCTGTAGAACCCATGGGGCACAACAGCTTTGATGCCGATACCGACTGGAGTCAGACTGATGAAGCTGGAATGGGCTTTATCAATGCGCTTGCAAGGCAACATCTTCCTTTGGAGGCAACCGCTACTAATCAGGTATGGGCGATAGTTATCGAAGAAGCTCGAGATAGAGAAACACCTTCTTCATTCAGCGAAGAAGATGATCCACTAACTTCTGCCATTAACCGCTCCTGTACACGGGCAGTAGAAACCATCCTGCACCTTATCGACTACGAAAACAAGCGCTGTGGGGTTGCTCCAGACGAGGCTCTGACTATCCTGACCGAATGCTTAGGACTTGAAGGCAGGGACGGAGAAGAACATCGCGCAATCCTAGCCTCCAGAATCCCGTTCCTCCAGGCAGTCTGTCCTAAGTGGTTTGAGGAGAATCTTGATCTACTGCTAGGGAGCAAGGCACCGCCCGGTCTCGCTCAGATGACCATTGACCTCTGGCTTAGGTGGGGTCGCGCGAACGAATGGATGCTCGAACATTTCCGCTGCCACATCCTCGATGCAATGCGGCGGAAGTCAGAGCGCGCTATTCAAGGGTTCTTATTGGGATTATTCTGGGACATTCCAGGCTACGATCCAGCATCGTGCGTTCGAGATCTAGCTAGCCTCGGCCCCGAATACATATCAGCAAGCGGCGAGACAGCTGCAAGAATGATCCGATCCGAGGATACAGATCCAGAGCATGTACGGCGTGGCATCGCACTTTGGGAGCAGGCCCTCCGAATGGAAGCCGGACAGAAGGCACTGCGAGGATTTGGGTGGTGGGTGGAAGTGCCAACACTTGATCCCGATGAGTGGGAGCGACTGACTCTGGAGACATGCCAGAAAGCTCAGGGTAACCTCGATTGGGCATCGGCAGTGGCGGAACAGGCCTCGTCTCGACCTACATCTATCCGAGCGCTGCAAATCCTCACACTCTTGGTTCGGGGATCATCAGGAAGCCTGTCGGGCTACAGAGTAGTAGACCATGCGTTGAAGGCTCTTGAAGAATCATCTGAAGATTCATCACTCGCTGACGAACGCGACCAGTTGCGGAGCGCGTTGCTTGAGCGTGGACACTACAGAGCTAGGGATTTGCGGTAGCTCCTCACTAAAGAGAAGAGGCCGGGGGGTAGGTTCAGTATCAGCCCCCGTTGTCGAGGATGCGTTGCACGAGCGCCCGTGCCTCCTCCAAGCTCCCGACGAAGCGCTCCTGCGGAACGTGATCGAAAACGCCGATGGAGTTGAGGGTCTTGGCAACCGAGTCGGAGATGTTCACCACCACGCATGCGGTGTTCTCTTCGGCGGCGCTGTCAATGAGCTGCTCCATGACCAAGGCGGCGCTGTCGTCCATATGGATGGTTCTGGAGAAGTCGAAGATGACGACTTCGTGCTCCTGGATGTCCGCACCAATCACCCGCGCCAGTTCATTGGCGGAGGCAACGGAAAAACGACCCCGCAGGGCAACAAGCCCGACCCGAGCCTGGTAGGAGTCCGCTTCCCCCGCTCCCATCTCGTCTGCCGCGGCTGTCCGATCGGGTAAAAACGCTTGGTCCAGCAGCGGCACGGATACCACGCTGTCAAGCTCCAGCCGCTCGGACTCTTTGGCGCGGGCGATCCCAGCCGCAATCAGTCCCAGAGCCACAGCGGTAATGAGGCCAACGAATACGGTGAGGACGAGCGTGAGCACCATAATGACCAGATAATCGCGCCGGATGTGGCGAATGCGGGTGAGAAAACGCCAGTCAATGATGTCCCAGCCGACTTTCATCAGGATGCCGGCGAGCACGGCGTGGGGGATAGGCTCGGTGATCTCCCCGATCCCCAGAACCAGCGCCAGCAGGACAGCCGAGCGCAAGACGCCGGAGACGGGAGTGCGGCCGCCGGCGCGGATATTGACCACCGTGCCCATGGTCGCTCCGGCGCCGGGGAGACCACCGACCAGCCCCGCGGCGACGTTGCCGATGCCTTGACCCACCAGTTCGCGGTTGGGGTTGTGAGACGTGCGGGTGAGGGCATCGGCCACCAGCGAGGTCAGCAGACTGTCAATGGAGCCGAGGAGTGCAAGAATGAACGCCGGTTGCAAGAAGCCGACGAGGACACCAGGGGCAAGCACCGGCCATTGAAGCTGGGGCAGGCCCGTCGGCACGGCCCCGATGACCGGAGCGGTGCTGAACCAGATAAACGCCAGCAGCGTACCGGCGATCAGGGCGGCAAGGGGCGCGGGTAGAAATCTGCGGAGGCGGCCGGGCCAGAAGACGTTCACCGCGAGTGCCACGGCGCCGACAACTAGGGCATCCACGTTGAGGCGAGCCACTGCATCGGGCCAGGCACGGATGGAGTTGAGCGGCCCTCCTGACACGGCGCTGACGCCGATGAAAGGCAGGACCTGAATGGTGATGATGATGATGCCAATGCCGGACATGAACCCGGAGATCACGGAGTACGGCGTGTAAGCGACGAAGCTGCCAATTCTCAGAGCACCGAGGGCAATTTGCAGTAGACCGCCCAGCATGACGATGGTGAAGGCTTCGGGGAGGGTGCTCGCATGCTGGGTGACAATCACTGCCATGGCGATGGTCATAGGTCCGGTGGGGCCGGAGATTTGGGAGGGCGTGCCGCCGAATACCGCGGCGAAGAAGCCGACGGCGATGGCACTGTATATGCCGGCGACGGGGCCGAGACCCGACGCGACGCCAAAGGCTAGCGCCACCGGCAACGCCACGACCGCTGCCGTAATCCCGCCAAAGATGTCCCCGGAGAGCGTCCGGGAGCTATAGGAAATACGCATGTGTTGCTCCAACGCTCACGGCGCGGCACTGGCCTCCAAGGCAACCATTTTTCAGTACGGCGTTGGCAAAGGTATGCACAAATATAAAGAATTTCGCAATTAATAGAGAATTATAATAAGGGCACCGGCGAACTACGTGCCCACCAGCTCGCCACCGACGAGGGAAGGGAGGAACGTCACCGCATCACCGTCACTGAGTACCGTCCCGCGATGGTGCTGCACATCGTTGACCATGATGACCACAGCTTCATCGCCCATGCCGAGGTGATCGCAGAGCGCGTCCACGTTGCTACCGGCGGCAATCTCGACAGTGGCCTTCCGGCCGCTGGCATCGGCCGGCAAGAACCGCTTCGTGTCGCCGAAGAAATGCACCTCGATTTTCATGCTCGCTCTCCAGGCGGACCTCCCCCAACCCCCTCCCTGAAGGGAAGGGACTACCGGGTGCCTCAGTGACTCCCCTTCCCTGGAGGGAAGGGGCCGGGGGTTAGGTCCAACCCCTAAGCTATCGAAAGAGCCAGGCGCCTCACGACACCCGGCCCTTCGGTCACGACCATGCTGCTCGCGCGAGAACACTCAGGACTCGTGGGTCGCGCGATAGACGCGCTCCGGCACGAGCGGTAGCTCCATGATCCACTTCCCGGTAGCATCGGCGACCGCGCTGGCGAGCGCCGCCGGTCCGGGTGCAATCGGTGGCTCGCCGATACCCTTCACACCGTAGGGGCCGTTCTTGGTCGGCTCCTCGACGATCACGCTGGCGATGTCGGGAAAGTCCACAGTGGTCGGCAGACGGTAGTCCAGCAGTCCGGGGTTGAGGTTGTGGCCATCCCGGTCGTACTGCATGGCCTCCATCAAGCCCCAGGCAAAGCCTTGCACCAAGCCGCCTTCCATCTGGCCTTCCGACGCCATCGGGTTGATCGCCTTGCCCGCATCGAGCGAGTTGTAGAGCTCGCGGATCCAGACCTTGCCGGTCTCCGGGTCCACCTCGACCTTGCCGATCTGCGCCGCCGTGGTCGTCGCGCTCGGCTGACTGGCAAACGTGCCCTTGCCCATCACCGGGCCGCCGCGCTCGCGGAGCGCAAACTGCGCCAGTTGTGCGATGGACACGGACTCACCGGGCTTCTCTTTGACGACGACGGCGCCATCGCGCAGCTCAAGCAGCTCTAGCGGCGCTTCCAGATGCTCGGCAGCCAACTCGAGGAGCCGCTGCTTGGCGTCCTCGGCCGCCCGCTTGACCGCGTTGCCCATGCTGAACGTCACGACTGAGCCGCCGCTGCCGGTGGCGAACGGCGCCGAGTCCGTATCACCGCGCACGGTCGTCACGTCGTCGTAGGGCACCGTCAGCACCTCGGCGGCGATCTGCGCCATCGCCGTATCCGTGCCGGTAATGTCCATCAGGCCGGAGAACACGTGGACCGAGCCGTCGTCATGCACGGATACGACGGCCGTGCCCGGCCCGGCGCCGTTGGTCCACTCGCCGACGGCCACGCCCCAACCCTCGTTCGGCCCCGACGTGCGGTCAGCCCAGCCCGCGGCGTCCGCAACCGCCTGGAGCGTCTCCTTGAAGGCAATCTGATCGCCCTCGCGCATGTTCTTGAGGCGAATATCAACCGGGTCAATGCCCAGGTCTTCCGCGATGATATTCAGTTGCGTCTCACCGGCGAACGTCGCTTGCGGCGCGCCCGGCGCCCGGTAGGCCCCCGGCGCCGGCTTGCAGGTGTTCACGTCGAAGGCGTCGAACTTGAAATGCTCGACGTTGTAGACGCCCTTCGTCCGCATCGTGGCGTAGCCACCACCCTGGCCAACGCCGGTATCCCACAGCGCCCACGCCTGCCGCGCGACAATCGTGCCGTCGTTCTTGACCCCGGTCTTGATCGTGATGTGGGCGCCGGGCGCCGGCCGCCCGTCCACGAACTCCTCGTGCCGCGAATACACCATCTTCACCGGCCGGCGCGACTTCTGCGCCAGCAGCACGGCATAGGTATCCACGATGCCGCCGAACTTGGCGCCGAATCCGCCACCAATCGTCATCCCGTGGACGTTGATCTTGTTCGTGGGGAGACGCAGCGAGTTGGCGAGGTTACTACGGACGCCGAACGGCCCCTGCGTGCTCGTCCACACGGTCACTTTCCCGCCCACATCCACGTCGGCCACCGTTACCTGCGGCTCGATGTACGTCTGGTGGGCGCGGGGGATGTAGAAGGTGTGCGTATAGACGCGGTCCGATTCCGCGAACCCGGCCTCCACGTCGCCTTCGACGCTATGGTGCTCGCCGGCGACGTTATTGAGCTTCATCACACCCCACGGGTTATCGGCCGGCGCGTCGAGTAGCTCGGTGCCCTCGTTAATCACCGGCATCGCTTCCTTGATCGAGTCGAGCACGTGCCCCGATCCTTGCAGCGGCTCGTACTCCACCTCGATCAGGTCTGCCGCCTCTTCCGCCAACTCCTTGGTCGTCGCAGCGATGGCCGCGACCTTCTCGCCCTCGTAATGCACCTTGTCCTGGGCGAAGAGCGTCTGCACCCGGCGGGTGGCGTGCATCTCCTCCTCGACGACGAGCGCCTGGTCCGTGGAGAGCGACTCTTGCGTAATCACCGCCAGGACCCCGGGCAACTGCTCGGCCTTGCTCGTATCAATCTTCTTGATGAGCGCATGGGGATGGGGACTACGGAGGAAGACGCCCCACAGCATCCCCGGTGGCGACACGTCAGCAGCGTACAGCGCGCGCCCGGTCACTTTCTCCAGCGCATCCACCCGCTTGGTGCTCTGGCCAACGACCGTGAATCCGTTGGTCTCCCCGTTCGTCGCGACGCTCTGCCGGTCAAGTACCTGAGCCATGCCCTTTGCTCCTTCCGATCCCTACCGGTCCATACCGGTGAATGGGGCGTTACGAATACCGCCCCCCGTTGCCTATCGAGAATCTACTAGCTCGCCGCCGTCTCCTGCACCTCGGCAGCCTTCAACACCGCCTTGATGATCTTGTCGTAGCCGGTGCAGCGGCAGAGATTGCCGGCCAAGGTCCAGCGCGCCTCGTCCGCCGTCGGCTGCGGGTTGCCCTCCAGCAGCGCAACCGACGAGAGGATCATGCCCGGCGTGCAGATACCGCACTGGAGACCGCCCAGCTCCATGAAGCTCTCCTGTACCGGGTGCAGGGTACCGTCGGCGCCGATACCCTCGATGGTGGTGAGCTTCTTGCCCTCGGCGGCGACGGCCAAGGTCAGGCACGAGGTGATCGGCGCACCATCCATCAGCACCGTACAGGCGCCGCAGTCACCGGTGGAGCAGCCCTCTTTCGTGCCGGTCAGTCCGGCCGCATAGCGGACGGCATCGAGCAGACGGGTGCGGTTCTCGACCGTCAGCTCATACGGCTGGTCATTGATGTCGAGCGTGATTTGTCGCTTCACTCCTACACTCCTTGCGCTGGAGATGGCCCACAGCTAGGCAGCAGCCGCTTGCGCCGCGGCCTGGCGCAGTGCCCGCTGGGTCAACACGTCGGTCATGGTGCGCCGGTACTCTGCCGAGGAGCGCACGTCGGAGATCGGGTTCGTCACCTCCGCGGCCAAGCCCCCAGCGGCGGCCAGCGTGGCATCGTCGAGCGACTTGCCACGCACCGCCTCCTCGGCAGCGGTGGCCCGCAGGGGGGTGGGTGCAACGGCGCCGAGCGCAATCCGCGCATCCTGCACCACGCCATCGTCGGCCGCCAGGGTCACGGAAACCGCCACCCCTACAAACGCGAGGTCCATCTGCCGACGCTCGCAATGCTTGATATACAACCCGCTCGTGCGCGGTGGCGGAGCCGGGAGGTGCAGATCAACGATGATCTCGTCGTCGGCCAGCACCGTCTGGCGCGGCCCCAAGAAGAACTCGTTCAGCGCAACCGTCCGCTCGCCCCGGCTGCTGGCCAGCCGCGCCGTCGCGGCGCCCGCCAGCAGCGGGGTCAGGAAGTCTCCGGCCGGTGAAGCCGTGGCGATGTTGCCGCCGGGAGTGCCCAAGTTGCGGATTTGGACGGAGCCGACTTCCTCGGCACCCTGCTGTAGGTAGGGGTAGTGCTGCTTGACTTCCGCCGACAGCTCGATAGTCCGGTATTTCGTGGCCGCGCCGATCCGCAGGCCGGTTTCGGGATCAAAGCTCAGCCCGGTCAAGTCCGGGAGGCGTGAAACGTCAATCACGACTTGAGGGGCCATGACCTTATCGTTCATGAAGATGATCAGGTCCGTCCCACCCGCGATGATCCTGGCCTCCGCACCATGTTCCGTCAGCAGAGCAGTCGCCTCTGCAAGTGTCTCGGGGGCGTAATAGTCAAATTCGCGCACGATCACTTCACCTGCCTAGCAGCACCGCTGTCCAAGCACAACTGTCACCAACCGCACCAGCAGCGTGCCCGTGGCAGGCCCCTCCTCGCCTGTAGTATAGCCGAGCAGCATGTGCGGGCCGCTCCCGCTCCGGCAGTCCGGCCTTGCCAGCCGGCGCAGTCGAACCGCTCGCCGGTGCCCAGCCCGCAACATTGTACCCATGTCATGCACCGGCAGCAACCGGCAGCGCGGCCGGGACACCCTTATCTGACAGAAGCAAGTTTTTTGTAGGGGCACGATTCATCGCGCCCCACCCCCGTCATTCCCGCGCAAGCGGGAAGCCACGTCCCCCCGTCGCAACGGGGGGACCATAGGGGGGCCAGCACCGTCACTGCGGCGCAAGCCGCAATCCGGGCCTATTCGTAGCCCCCGGCCGCCGCCCAGCCTCCCCTTCCCTGCATGAGAGTTGCCAACTTAATCAGGGAGTGGGGCACCACCCCCTTCCCCCTCTCCGTAGAGGACGGGTGCCAGTTCCCTCCCCCGTCGGGACGGGGGAGGGCCAGGGAGGGGGCCAGACCACCACCTAATCAAGTTCGCAACCTTCATCTAGGGAAAGGGCCTGTCAGGGGTGAGGTCCAATCCACCCCTATTCCGCATAGAGGAACAGCCGGCCGTCATAGGTCCCCACGCAGAGTCCCGTCTCCGTCGGACAGGGCGCCGCACTGATCGGCGCACCGAAGGCGGCGCGGCCGACGCACGCGCCCGAGGCCTCGTCCAAGAGATAGAGCCGGCCGTCCAAGCCACCGACAACGACGTAATCGCGCCAGCGCACCGGGGCCGCCAGCAGCGAGCGGCCCTGCCGGCGGTAGCAGGTCATGGCCAAGAGCGCCTCACCGGCCTGGAAGCGCCAGCGCCGCCGACCGGAATGCAGCGCATAGCTCTGCGCCTCCCCCGCCGCCGTGGTGACGTAGATATGCGCGGCATCGGCCGCCAGTCCCGCTGCGTAGCTGCCCAGCAGGCCGGGGCGCTCCCAGACCGTCTCTCCGGAGCGCGCCGCCAACACTGCCAGTCCCCCGTCCTCATCCGCACACACCAAGCGGTCGCCGGCCACGACCGGCCCCGCGCAGTAATACTTGACCGGAAACGGGCGCTGCCAGGCAATGGCGCCGTCGGCTCGACGCAAGGCGAGAAAGCCCTGGCTCGGAATCAGGACGATGAGCAGTTCACCATAGAGCCGCGGGACAGCGTAGGACCGTCCGGTGCCTGGCGCCAAGGGTGTGTGCCACAAGCGCCGGCCCGTCTCCGGATCGTAGGCCGCGCAGCTGTTCGTCGCTGCCACGTAGACCACGCCGTCGGCCACGACCGGCGACGCGCAGATGGCCTGGTCCGGATACCCCGGCACGGCCGTTTCCCAGAGCAGCTCGCCCCCACCCAGAGAGAACGCCGAGACCTGGCCGGTCACCGAGACGGCGACGCAGCTGCCGGCCTCGTCTTTACGCTGACTACCTGCGGGCGGAGACGCGACGGCAACGCTATTCTTGACGACCGCGTCAGTGCGGACCTGCCAGCGCAGCTGCCCCGTAGCCAGCTCCAGGCACGCCAGCCCGCTCTGGCCGGGATAGGCTTCATCTTGCTGGCTGACCAGCAGGTCTTGGCCCTGACACACCGGCGCCGCCCGGTGAATGCCCCCCGGCACCTGCCACTGCCAACGGCGCCGCAGCGGTTGCGCGGCGTTGCCCAGCGCGATCTCGGCCGGCGCCGTTGCGGCGGGCAGCCGCTCCGCCGATGGCAGCGCGACCAAGTGCGCGCGGACTCCCTGGTCGGTGAAGCGGACAACGCGAAAGCCGCGCGGCCGGCCATCAATCCCGCCGAAACAGAGCGTCGGCGTCCCCAGCACGACGGTCTGCCCATAGGACCACACCTTGCTGGTATGCGCGTGACCGTGCAGCACGAGCCGCAGCGCGTACCGGCTTAGGCGGTCGAGCATCGCCGGCGGCGGCGGCGTATGCTGCACCAGCACGATCCCCTGCCCCGGCGGTTGCGCCGCGAGGTCGGCCCACAGCCACCGCTCCTTGCGCGCCCGATCCTCTTCCGAAAAGAACGCCTCCTCGCTCGCATAGACGACGAAGTGCCGGCCGCCCCAATCGAAACTGTAGTAGGCCGGGCCGAGGACGGACTCGTAGTGACGGGTATAGGTAGACCCGGCCTGCACCTCGATACGCTCCTCATTCCCGTCGTGACCGCCAAACACCGAGCACACCGGCGTTGGCCCCGACTCGGTGGCCGCCCGATAGCTGCGGAGTTGGGCCAGCGTGCCGACGTTGGTCAGGTCGCCGGTGGCGATGACCAGATCGGGCGCCGCCGCCGCGCTCACGCGCCGCAGGTCGTCCGCCAACTGCGCCTCTGACGGGTACTCGTGCCAGGGAGACGCCGTGTAGAGCTTCCAGCGCAGCGCGGCCTGGGAATCGTCCGCGGGCGGCGACCCGTCCGCCATCAGCGCCGCGATCTGCCGCCGATCCTCGGCCTCGACGGTCACATGGGTATCGCTGATATGCGCCACGGAAAACTCGCGGCTGGCACGCTCCGGCGCCGGAATGAGTGGGAAATCAACGTCGTCGGGGGGCTGCCGGGAAGAGCCGATGGGATGGAAAAAGGCGCCCTCCGCTCGGTAGCGATCCGGCACCGTGACGGTGATGAAGCGATGACTCCCCGGTTCGACAGGCAGGGCGTAGCGGCCGGCACTATCGGTCCGGATCACCGCCTCGCCGTTGGAGACCGGGACACCGCCGACCCCGCCGCCGGTCGCGGTGTCATAGACCGTGCCGCGGATGGTGAGGCTCATCTTCTTTGCTTGCTACCTCCGGGAGACCTATGCAAAATCGTCATTCCCGCGAAAGCGGGAATCCAGGCCCACGCCGCCGTCCCCCCGTCGGGACGGGGGGACCATAGGGGGGCCATCATCCCCTACCCCCAGTCGCGCCTACTCCTTCAAGTAGCGGTCCATGAACTCATAGGCGAGGCGACCGCTCCAGCGATGGCCGGCGTCAAACTCGTCCCGCCACAACTGATTCTCGACGCCCAAGAGCCGATAAGCCCGTTCCAAGGTCCGGTGCGCCGCGCGGCTGGCCGCTATCGGGAAGCCGTCATCCTGGATACCGGCCTCGATCAGCAGTGGGCGCGGAGCGATCAAGGCCGTCACGTCGGGTAGCTCCGCCCAGCGCAGCAGCCCCGGTACGAATTGGCCGCCGCACAATCCCTGGTCGAGAGCGTACACCTTGAAGGTATTGAGGTACCCGCTAATCACGGTCGCCTGCAAGCGATCATCGAGGGCGCTCACGAACGTCGTGCGCGTGCCGCCCAACGAGAGGCCGGCCACACCGATCCGCGCCGGATCCACGTCCGGGCGGCTTTGGAGATAGTCAATGCCGCGCCGGTCGTCCCAGACCGTCAGCGCGAGCAGGCTAAAGCCCAAGAGCGCCGCTTGGTTGCCGGCGCGGTCACACGGATCGTAGCCGCGCACCGGGTCCTCCGGGGACCACCGGCCGACGGCGCGCTCACCGAACACCCGCGCATCGGGACAGAGCACGACGTAGCCCCGTCGCGCAAACTGCCGGCCGTAGTCGTAGTTGTAGCTGACGATATGCTCGCGCACGACGGGGTGCTCCTCCGCGACCCCGGCGACCTGCCCCTTGCCCCACCGTCCACCGTGACCGTGCAGCGCCAGCACCGCCGGCAAGCGGGCCGGCGGTGGGTCACGGGGCCGCAGCAGCCAGGCCGGCACCCAGACGTCCGGCTCGGATTGATAGACCACTTTATCGCGGATCAGGCCGTCATCCACCAGCTCCGTCCGCTCCACGACCGTCGGGGCGAGATCGCAGGACGGCGGCGGTGGCACCATGCCGGCCAGCGCCTCGATCTTCTCGCGCAGACGCGCCCGCCACGTCCGCCACTCCGCCACCGTCTGCGCCCGGAAGTCCAGCGGACGCTCCTGCCGCGCATAGGCCCGCTCAATCCAGCGCTGGAACGCATAATCATGGGCTACGGACATATCAATCTCCTTGCCTCACCGCGGCGGCCCTTCGTCTCGTCACTGCGGCGCAGGCCGCAGTCCAGGCCCCCGTCTACTGGATTGCGGCCTGCGCCGCAATGACGGTGTAATCCACATCAGACGATATCCTCATACAAGTCGCGCCATGCCAGATTACCCTGTTCAATCAATCTAACTTTCCATGGCCGCTTCCATTCCTTGATCCTTTTCTCCCGTGCAATGGCGCTCTCCATCGTGGCATGACTCTCATACCAGACCAGCGTATGCACGCCGTAACGCTGGGTAAAGCCCTCTACGAGATCATGCTTGTGCTGCCAGACCCGTTGGACGAGGTTTGATGTTGCCCCAACATACAGCGTGCCGTTGCGCTTGCTGGCGAGAATATATACGCAAGGCCTCTTCATCACTCAACCCTCTGGATTGCGGCCCTCCATCCGGCCCATCCTCTAATCCCGCAAATCCTGATGCTGACAATTCTCTCCACCCCCCAGACCGTTGTCATCTCCCCACCCCCGGCCGATATGCACCTATTGACGGGAGTGGCAGATGCAAGACCATCCTGGAGCACCGGGCACCGCCCGGCAGGGACCCACTCGCATTATCATGCTAGTCAACAGCGGTGGCGTAGCCACCCAGCCGAGGGCACCGGGTCATGAACGACCCCGCGCCGCATTGCGCGCGGCGCGGCATGGCCGCCTGAGTGCCGCGTTGCGGGCACCGGGTGCTGACGTACCCCCGGCCACCACGGCCGGGGCGCCGGGTCAGTACTGTCTGAGTGCCGACCCGAGGGCACCGGGTCATGGCAAACCCTCCGCCGCCCAGCGTGCGGCGGGGCATGACCGTCTGAGTGCCACCCTCCAGGCACCGGATGCTGGCGCACGGCTGGCCGTTACGGCCACGACGCCAAGTCATCACCGTCCGAGTGCCACCCTTGCTATCGCCACCGCGCCCTTGCCGGCGCACATGCGCCGGCTGCTCCAGGTGGTCTTGCCCCGCGTCCCTGCCACTCCCCGTCCCCTGATCTACCCGCACTCCCACCATCTCAACCGTCATTCTCGCCTCCCCCACCGTCATTCCCGCCTCCCCCATCGTCATTCCCGCGCAAGCGGGAACCCCCGTCCCCCCGTCGCAACGGGGGGACCACAGGGGGGCCAGCCCCAGTCCACCCACCAAGTGCATCCTGCCACCCAGGTACCGCCGCGCCCGCAGACCTGCTCCGTCGCGGGCGCTGGCTCCCCCCGCCAACACCCCTCGCGCGCCCCGCCACCGAGCACAAGCCGCCGTCCCCCCGCCGCAGCGGGCGGACCATAGGGGGGCCATCCCTCCAGCCATCAGCACTGGAGCGCCCGCTGCAGGTGCTTCACCGGATGAAAGCGCCAGTCCATGCAGTTCCAGGCGCGCATCCGCACCACGTCAATGATAAACCGACCGTCGAGCCGCTCCGCCGCCCGATCACGCGCCTCCCAGGCGCGGATCGTCGCGGCGATCCGGCGCCGCGCCTCCGCCTCCGGCACATCGAGCGCGGTCAGGTCCGAAACCGTGCCCTTCCACGACGGCGCGCCGACCGGGTAGGTGATGATGCCCTGCTCGGCCAGGTCCCGGAGGTGGTGGAAGGCCTCCACCTCGGCCTCGTAGAACTGCCAGCCGTCGAGAAAGAACCGGATGCGCTCTTGCGCCGCTGCGGACTGCGCCAGCCGGAGGGCCTCGGTGAGGTAGCCCTTCAGCTCGGCAACGGTCTCCGGCGTGAGCATCGCCAGGTAGACGTGGGGATTGCCGCCCCAGCGCGGGCCTAGCTCGGCCAGCGCCGCGTCCCACAGCGCCTCCAGCCGCGCAAAGTACCGCCGCCCCAGCGCGGCGCCCTCGGCAAAGGCGTGCTCGCAATAGTCGGCGACCAGTTCGTCTACGTCGAGGCTGCTATCCCACAGCAGCTTGGCGGCGAGGTACAGGGTCAGTCCCTCGTTGCCGAAATCGTCCGAGGCCTGCGCGGAGAAAAATCGCGCCCCGCACTGCCGATAGTAGGGAATGGATGCTCCGACGGAGTGGTGTATCGCCCGCGGCAGCTGGAGCTTCCAGGTGTGGTTGAAATACTCGTACAACATCAGATTGGGCGTCACCTGCGACCACGCGCGGATGAGCCGCCACTGGTCCTCTTTGTACGCCAGGTCGTAGTGACACTCGCAGTTGAGCGTGATCTGCACGACCACGTTATCGAGCGGCCGGACCCGTTCCGGCGGCTCGATGTAGTCCGAGTAAGCGAGGTGCAGCACGTACTTGTCGGGATGCGTCTCCTTCACCGCCGCCGCAATCTCATTGACAAACGTGTAAATCCGGTCGGTGATGATCGGCCGCGCCTCCGATCCGTCTTCCGCGCCGCCGCTCGACGGAATGGTCCGGACTTTGCCGGTGTCGAGCGCCTGGCAGTCGGCACATTCGCACCACCCGGCCCCATCGTTGGCATCAATGCTGTAGATGTCCACGTCGGGGTGCTCGTCAAAGAACCGGCGCACGTAATCTATCGAGAGCCGCACCACGTCGGGGTTGGTCGTACAGAGCTGATAGCCGTGCTGACCATCGTAGGCGTTCCAGTCTTGCTCTCTGCTCCCGTCCACCAGGGCGAAATACTCGGGATGAGTCGGCCCGTACTGGTCCGGGGGCACCAGCTTGGCCCAGTTGTGCCCGGGCACGTAGCCGCTAACCGTTTGGACCTTGTTGCGCTTCTTCCACAGTGGCTCCGGCGTCCCTTCCGGCAGCGGCGCCATGGAGCCGAGCACCCGCAGCGTGAAGTCCGGGTCCTCCCGGTCGCAGATCGCACCGATCTCGATGGTGCGCCGCGGCGGGATACACTCTCCCGTCTCCCCCGGCCACAGCCACCGCACCCCGCAGTATCGCTCCAGGAACGTGTACACGGCGTACTCGGTACCCAGGTCACCCTTGCCACACAGCACGAGACTGTCGTCGTGGGTCTGAATCGTAAAGCTGTGCGCCGTCTCCAGGTCGTCAACATCCACGCCCAACCGCGTCACGGCCGCGCTGCGACCGACATAGATCAGCGCGCCCGGCGGCGCCGCTGCTTCCGTCTCAATCGGCAGCTTCTCTGCCTCCTGTCCGGCAGCGGTCGCCAGCTTCCACAGATAGGTCTGAAGCTCTTGCGCGGCAGTAGCCTCCGCAGCCGACGGACTGCTGCCGGTGACAATCGTGGCTCGCGCCTGTCCATCTTCCACTAGCAACATAGTCGCTCGTCCCTCCTTGCGGACCACTCGCCTACCAACGCGCACCGTCCAGAAAGCATCCCTCATTCGCTCCCGTCCAGGGCGGGCGCTAGCCGCCCCAGCGGTGCGCTCTGGCCACGTCCTCGTTGAGATCGGTACCCCAGCCGGGGCCGGTGGGCACCGTCATGGCACCGTTGACGATCTCCGGCCGGTTGGTGACGAGCTCGTCCTTCCACGGCACATCGTCTACGTCCACTTCCATGATGCGGACGTTGGGCAGCACGGCACACAGGCTCGCGCCGACGAACGTCGCCAGGTGGCTGTAGTAATTATGCGGAGCGACGTTGTACTGAAATAGCTCGGCCAGGTTGCCGACCCTCTTTGCTTGGCTAAAGCCGTTCCACGGCACGTCCACCATGAACACGTCGGCCGCGCGTTGCTCAAAGTACGGCAGGTACTCTCGCGGGTGGAAAAGGTTCTCGCCGGTGCAAATCTTGGTGGTCGTCGCCTCTTTGATCTGTCGAATACCGGCGGGGTCGTACATATCAACTTCCAGCCACAGTAGGTCAAACTGCTCCACCACCTGTGCAATCCGCGTGGCGCTCTCGGGCTTGAAGAGAAAGTTGAGGTCGAGGTTGATTTCCACGTCGGGGCCAACGGCGTCGCGGAAGGTTCCGATGAGCCGTTCGATATGCCGCAGCAGCGGCATGGTGACGATCTGGTCCGTACCCTGCACCTCGCCGGCGAGTCCGGCCAGCTCACCAAACCCCGCTTCCGACTGCTCGCGCGGGATGACCACGTTCGTCTTGAGGGCCGTAAAACCGCGCTGCACCACCTCCCGCCCCAGTTCCGCGATGTCGGCCAGCGTGTTGATCGGCGGCGCACCGACGTGCTCGGCGTAGCGTGCCCTGGTCGTGCCGCAGTGGGACCAGTAGACACGGATGCGCTCGCGCATCGGGCCACCGAACAGCTCGACCACCGAGATACCGAGCGCCTTGGCCGTGATATCCACGAGGGCGCACTCGATGCCGGCAATCGCCTTGGCCGCGATACCGCCGGGGCTTTGCCGCGTGCTGTACTGGAGGTCCCAGACCCGCCGCTCGTATGGACGCGGGTCCTGGCCGAGCAGCAGGGGCGTCAGGTCCTTGATGGTACCGACGATCCCGTGCGGCTGCGGCGACCAGCAATCGCTGCACTCGCCGTACCCCACCACCCCCTCGTCGGTGGCCACTTTCACGAAGAGCCAGGGGCGCCAGCCAGCATCCACCACAAAGGTCTCGACGCTCGTAATCTTCATGGATACGCCTCTCTACACACGAACTTATCCCGGCCCTCTCCCTAGCCCTCCCCCGGAGCAAGCTCCAGGGGGGAATAGCCCGTCCCCCCGCCGCGGCGGGGGGACCATAGGGGGGCCGGTATTCACCTAACCCCCCACCCCACTACCCCGCTCGTTGCAGCTCCTGGAGCATCACCGGCCACGCGGCGTCGGCGTAGAAGCGGTGGCCCTCGGGACCAACGACCAAATGGCAGCGGTCGGCCGCGCCCGCCGCGGCGTAGACCTCCTGCAGGTCGGCAAAGGCGCGCCGGGTGGCCGCGACAGGGAAAATCGCGTCGTGCTCTCCGGCGACGAGCACCACGGGGCGCGGTGCGAACAGGCCCATCACGTCGGCCATCTCCGCGTATTGGAGCAGTCCCGGCACGTAGTTGTCGGCGCAGTGGTAGATGGACATGATGGAATCGCGGAACGTGCAGAAGTAGCAGGATGGCATCGCGTACCGGAGCCGCGGCAGCACCGCCGCGGAGAAAAGGCTGACGGTGCCGCCACCGGAGTTGCCCATAATACCGACCCGCGACCAGTCCACGTCGTCGCGGGTCTCCAGGTAATCAAGGCCACGGTCAACGTCGAACACCCGCTCGCCGAGCAGCGTGCGGCCGAGCATCAGCGCGTGCATGGTGGCGTCGTGGCAGCCATGAGTGGACACCCGCTCCTGGTGCCGCTCGCGGCGCTCGCCGAACGACCGCTGCTCGATGCAGAGCGCGGCGATGCCACGCGCCATGCAGCCCAGCCCAAAGTCACGATCACCCTCGACCGCGATGGGTACGCTGTTATCCTCGCGGTCAACGGCGATGGATACGTGCGCTCCGGTCGTGTGGCCCTGGACGCAGATGAACCAGGTGTAAGGTGGTGTCGCGGACTTGGGCAGGCAGATATACCCCATCACGTCCGCATACGGCTCGGCCCGGAAGACGATCTTCTCGATGGTGCCGAGCGGATGCTGCCGCTGCCAGAGGGAGCGCACGTCCAGCGCCACCCGGTCGCCGGCGGGCATACCGAGCAACGCTGTGACTTTGCGCCGCAGCCGGCCTTGCCAGGCCCGCACGTCGCCGCCGTCGTAGGCCAGCGCGGGCGTGAGCGCATCCATCACGTAGCGGTGATTGAGCGACGGCGAATAGCTAACGTCCGGCTCGGTAACGGTCATTGGCTCTCTCCCCCTCACCATCCCCACGCACGCGGGCATTCACCGCCGTAGGGGCACGGCATGCCGTGCCCGCTCCCTGGCGCCCACTCCCGTAGCGGCGCGATTCATCGCACCCCCCTCATTCCCACTGCTGCGCTCGGCGGGACCTCGTCCGTCGCCGCGCCCACCCCAGTGCGACGCTCGCAGCCACCGCCATGGTCCCCGCGAGCACGTTGAACAGGATGTCCTGTGGATCGAAGGCGCGGCTGGGAATAAACGCTTGGATACACTCGTCGAGCAGACCCAGCACCGACGTCGCCAGGATGGCAAGTAGAGGCGGCAGCGGGACGCGGCGCCCTTGGCTCACGCGCTCGGCGAGCGCCGCATAGATGAAGACCCCCACCACGCCGTACTCGATGAGGTGCGAGCGCTCCGTGGGGATCGCCATCCGGGTGAACACCAGCAGGTAGGCAACCGTTACGCCCAACGCGACGACAATCTCCGCTCCACCTGGCCGCGCCTTCAGCCCCTGCGTGATGACGGTCGCCATCACGAGGATCATGCCTAAGACAAAGAGGACCAGGGTCACATCGAGGGCGGCGTCAAACAGCCCGTGCTCGCGGAGTGTCCCGACGAGCGACTGCGCGAGGCCGAGCGTGGAGTAGATCGCCACCACGACGGCCAGCGTCCACAGCCAGAGACGCCGCTCCCGCGCCGAGGAGAAGAGAAGCATGACCGAAACTGTAGCCGGCGAGGACGTGTGCTGTCAGGCGCGCCGCGCGGCCCGCAGCCGCTCCGTAGCCGCGCCGTCCACCTCACCGCCCTCTGCCCGGATGACGACGCCGTAGTCGCGCCGGGCAATGTCAGAGTCGTAGTAGCCGCGCCGCACGTCTTGCACAACCAGCTCCGGGGAGCGGTCGAGGGGGCTGCCATAGCCGCCACCGCCGGGCGTCTCCAAGCGCAAGCTGTCGCCCGGCTGCATCGGCACGTTCTCGTCTTTGGTGATGTGCGCCGGACGATGCTCCTCACCCTGCAACACGAAGGTGTGCTTGGCACGCTCGGCCGCCCCGCCGCCCAGGATGCCGAACGGGGCAAAGCGCCCTCGCTCCCCCAAGAGCGACCCGGCGGCAAGTCCCCGGAGCAGCCGAAACTCGAAGATGACGCCAAAGCCGCCGCGGCGCTGGCCGGCCCCGGCCGATCCCTCGCGGATCGTGTAGCGCGTGAACAAGACCGGGTACCGCGCTTCGAAAATCTCCAGCGCCTGGGTGCGGGCGAGAGCAATCGTGGGGTTGCCGTTGGTCAGCCCGTCGGTGAGAAAGTTGCCACCGTACCCGCCGCCGATGAACGAGTAGAAGACGTAGGGGCCTAGCTCAGGGTCATCGCCGCCGACGGAGAGATTGGTCACGGTACCCATCGGCGCCGCATAGCAGCGTTCGGGAATCGCTTGGCTGAGGGCACCGAACACCACGTCAATAATCCGCTGGCACACCTCCGAGGCACAGCCGGCAACGGGACGCGGCGGCTGGGCATTGAGGAAGGTCGTCTCCGGTAGATCGAAGATGAAGGGCGTAAAGCAGCCGGCGTTGATGGGTACGTCGGGAAAGATATGCTTGACGGCGATATACACCCCCGCCATCGTCGTGCTCCGCACGCTGTTCAGCGGCCCCCGGCAGGGCGGACTGCTCCGAGAGAAGTCGAGCTGTACGTCGCTGCCCTTGACAGTCATCTCCAGGTGAATGACGAGCGGCTCCCACTCGATACCGTCGCTGTCAATATGGTCGGTGAACGCATAGGTGCCGTCGGGAATGGTCTCGATATGGGAGCGCATCAGCCGCTCCGAGCGCGCCTTCATCTCCGCAATGGCCTCGAACACCGTCTCCTTGCCGTAGCGGTCGAGCAGGGCGGTCAGCCTATCGGTACCGACGTTGAGAGCCGTGATCTTGGCGATGATGTCGCCCTGCCGCTCGGTGGCCACGCGCACGTTCCGCAAGATGATGTCGAGCACGTCCCGATTGAGCCGGCCCCGGTCCATGATCCGCACCGGGGGCAAGCGCAGCCCTTCCTGGTAGACCTCGGTGGCCCGGGTGGAGAAGCCGCCGGGGACCCGGCCGCCGATGTCGGGCCAATGCCCGCTCGTCGCCACAAAGGCGGTCAGCTCGCCGCGATAGAAAAAGGGCTTCACCATCTTCACGTCCATCAGATGGGTACCCCCCAGGTAGGGGTCGTTCACGATGTAGACATCGCCGGGCGTGATGTCCGTCACCCATTCGATCACGGAGCGGACGGTGAACTCCATCACGTAGATGAAGTTCGGCAGACCACGCGGCCCTTGGATGATGACCTCACCGTTGTCCGGGTGATAAATCCCGCTGGCGCGATCCCACCCGTCGGAGATGACCGGGGAAAACGCCATCCGCTCCAGGGTGGCATCCATCTCGTCGGCAATCTGCTCCAGACTGCCCTGTAGGACAGCCAGGGTGATTGGGTCAACGGCCATGCCTCACGCCACCTCCAGTAGGAGATTCCCCGCCTCATCCACCGTGGCCGCGATCCCCGGCTCCAGCCAGATGGTCGTATCCGGCTGCTCGATAATCGCCGGGCCATCCACCTGAACACCCCAAGGGAGCCGGGCGCGCTCGTAAGTCGGGCACTCGACAAACCGGTCCGCCACGTAGATGGGCCGCGTGCCCTTGTAGGCCTCGTCCAATGTGGTCGCCGGTCGCGGCAAGAAGTCCTTGAGCGCCAGGCTGGGCCGTACACCGATCACCGCCGTCCGCAGGTTCAGCAGCCGGATCGGGATGCGCTCCAGCAGCTGACCCAAGCCGGCAAAGGACTCCTCCGTCTGCCCATACCGTTGCAAGTAGGCCCTGCGAAAGCTGGCCGCAATCCGTTCGTGCGTCAACTCACCGGCCGGCAGCGGCGTGCGTACCACGTGGGTCTGCCCCTCATACGACAGCTCGGCTTCCCGCACAATGCGGGTCTCGACCAGCGGGAGCGGCTCTTGTCGGAGCAGCGCCCGGCCCGCCGCCTCGTGCTCGGCAAAGCACCGTGCGACTTCATCCAGGTCCAGGTCTGCGAGCCGCCGGTTCAGCATTGTCACAAAGTCGTGCTGGCGGTCCGCAATCGCACAGCCCCAGGCCGAGGCGATGCCGGGCGCGTAGGGAACCAACGCCTGCGCCGCCCCCAGCTCGCGGAGCAGCGCACTGACCAGTAGCGGCCCGGCGCCGCCGGAGGCAAACAGGGCAAAGTCGCGTGGATCGTGCCCGCGATCAACCGAGACACGCCGCAGGCTCCCCGCAATCCGGTTCGTGGCGACGGTGATGATGGCCTGCGCCGCCGCTTCCGGTGCGAGACCGAGCGGCGCACCGACCCGCTCGACAATCGCCGCCCTGGCCCTGGGCACGTCAAACGCGAGGTCGGCGGCACCGCCGATAGGGTAGCGGGGGTTGATCCGGCCTAGCACAAGCTGGGCGTCGGTGAACGTCGGTTGGGTGCCGCCGCGTCCGTATCCGACCGGTCCCGGCTCGGCCCCGGCGCTCTCCGGACCCACCCGCAGGATGCCACCGGGATCAACGCGAGCGATACTCCCACCACCCGCGCCGACGGTATGGATGTCAACCATGGACACCATGATCGGGATACCGAACTCCAGCTCCATCCCACCGGTCGTCAGCGGCCGGCCACCGACGACCAGCGACACGTCGAGGCTGGTCCCGCCCATGTCGTAGGTAATGAGGTTCGCCACGCCGCTCTGGCTGGCGAGGTTGGCCGCCGCGATGACGCCCGCAGCCGGACCGGAGAGCACCGTATGCACCGGATAACGTTGGGCCGCTGCCGCCGACATCATCCCGCCGTTGGACTGCATGATGAACAGTCCGCCAGAGGAGCTGTGACTGCTCAAGCGTGCTTGCAGCCGGGCCAAGTAGCCGCTGACGGTTGGCTGGACGTAGGCATTGACCGCGGCGGTACTGGTGCGCTCGAACTCCCGGAACACGGGGAGTACGTCGGCCGAGGCGGTGACGTAGAGGTCCGGCCAGCGCGCTTCCAGAATGGCTTTGGCCTGTAGCTCGTGGATGGGGTTGGCGTAGGAGTTCATAAAGCTGATGACGATAGCCGCCACGCCTTCAGCGGCCAGCCGCTCACCCACGGCAATGACCTCGGCCTCCACCAAGGGCGTGAGCACCGTACCCTCGGCGGAGATGCGCTCGGTGACCTCGCACCGCAGGTCCCGCGGGATCAGCGGCTCATAGGAGCCGGTCAGGCCGTAGAGGTGCGGCCGGTCGCGGCGCCGCAGCTCGAGGATGTCCCGAAAACCGCGCGTGGCGATCAACCCACACCGGCTCCCCTTGCGCTCCAGGATGGCGTTGGTTGCAACGGTCGTGCCGTGCGTCACCAGCGCGATATTCGGGTAAGAAACCCGGAGCGTATCGAGAGCCGCGATCAGCCCCCGCGACTGGTCGCCGGCAGTGGTGGGCACTTTGGCGACGTGCAGCCGCCGCCGCTGCTCATCGAACGTCAGAACATCGGTGAACGTCCCGCCGATGTCTACCCCCACGAGCATACCCATAGCCGGTACTCTACCTCGTAGCGCGGCCGACCGCCTATCCCCAAACCCCGATCATCGCTACAATAGCGCCTGTCACATGTGTCGGCCCTGGCCGCCGGGTAGCAGGATACCGCCGACAGCATTGTGAACACTCGCGCAGAGATGAGGCAACCATGTATCTCTTGATGACCGGCTGCGAATACGCCGGGAAAACCACGCTGGCAGCGCAGATCATGGCCTGGGCCGAGCGGACCATCGGGGCCACCGCCCATTTCCACGACCATCACACCATCCCCTCGACGGAGCTGGAGCCGGAGGCGCAGGAGTCGCTGCTGGGGTTGCACCCGCAGGCCAAGGAGATGTTGCAGCGCTTCATGATTGAGTATCACATCTCACCGAGCTTCTACACCAAGCCCGACCACAACCTAATGGCGCCCTTTATCGAAGAGGCCGTCTACGCCCCACTCTACTACGGCTACGGTGGAGAGCAGAGCGCTGCGCCGGCACGTAGCCCGGCCGGTCAGCGGTCGGAGATGGCCCGCAAGATGGAGCGGCGCATCCTCGACCTCGCGCCGGACGTGGTGCTGGTGCTGCTCAAGGCCTCCCCGGCAACGATCCGCCAGCGGATGCATGAGAATCCGCATCCGCACCAGGTTGTTCGGGAGCAAGACATCGAGTATGTGCTCCGGCGGTTCGAGGCAGAAGTAGCGGCCTCGCTGGTTCAGAAGCGGATCGTGCTCGATACGACCGCCGCGACGGTGGCAGAGACGCTCGACCAATTCGTTGCAGCGTATGAGCCGTTTCTGACGAACGAAGATCTCCTGCGGATGCGCCAGCGCCAAGCGCCATAGCCGGAACTGACACATGAGACATATGGTAGGTACAGTCCAAGCCGTAGGGGCGCAGCATGCTGCGCCCACCCCCTGTCATTGCGGCTTGCGCTGCAATCCAGACCGACCGGGGGACCATGGAGACTTGCTATAAGCTCTTGCCCGGTGCGCCCGTCCCCCTGCTGAGTGGGGGGACCATAGGGGGCCAGACCGGGGGGAGATCAAGACTATGAAGCGTTTTCGCGCGGCACGAGACCGCGGCTGTGCCCACCTGCTGGCGCATCAGCACCACGATGGCAGCTTTGGCGATCCCGCGCTCGGAGCAATCGAATACTACAAAGTGCCGGCTGCTTTCCAAGTCTGCGGTGAGACCAACGCGGCAAACCGGCTGTGCGCCTGGATTCGCCGGCACGGCATGACCGCAGCCGGGGACTTCGGGCCACGGCCCCGGCCGGGGAGCAGATACGCCGCTCTGCACGCCGAGTACGCCTACATCTACTACAACTCCTGGGTCATTATCGGGGCACACCGCCTCGGGCAGTTCGACCTCTCCCAGCGTGGCATGGACTTCCTCCTAGACTTCCAGGACGCGGAGAGCGGCGGATTCTACTCCAGCCCCACCGAGCGCGACGCCCACACCAAGCAAGACCTCTGGGTGGTCAGCGGAGCGGGACAGGCGGCGCTCTACACCGGCCGGCTGGACGTAGCGCGCGGGGTCGGACGCTGGATGCAAACGCTCATAGCGGCCCAGCCCAACTATCCACAGCAGCTCTACTCGGTCTACAGCCGCGCCGAGGGGCTGCACACCAATCCCGACCCCGATGATGAAATCCGCTACGTGATGAGCCGCGACGCCGAGCGGGATCAGTTCTTCTTCCATCCGGGTATCGCCGGGGGCTTCCTGGCACGGCTCTACCAAGCGACAGGAGAAGGCGAGTGGCTGGCACTGGCCAAGGAGTACATGCGCTTCGCAGAGGGAGCCAGCGACTATCTATTCCGGCTACTGCGTGCGGGCAAGGTGGGCTGGGCCGCGGCGGTGCTCTATACGCTGACCGGCGAGCGTAAGTATCGGGAGTTGGCCGTCCGCGTGGGCGACAACCTCATCGCAGCGCAATCCGCGGCCGGCTACTGGTCCCTGCCGGGAAGCGAAGTGCTCAAGAACGACATCACCGCCGAGATGGTCGTCTGGCTCGACGAGATCACCCAGGCCGTAGAGCACGAGCCACCACCCGCCTGGTCTCCTTATGTCCCCCCCGCGGTGGCAGAGGGAAGGCATGTTCCCTCCCCTGTCGCAACGGGGGAGGGGGAGGGTGGGGGCCGGTGACGACACCAGCCGCGCCCCGTCCCGCCCACCATCATGCGCGTCCAGGGCGGCGCAGGCCACGTATGCGCCTCACCGTCGCCGCACTCGCGCTGCCGATGGCGCTGGGACTGCTCGCGGCCAGCCTTGAACTCGTTACCGGGACACGGCTCGTTGACCCGGCCTCGCTGCTCCTGCTGGGGGTGCTCGTCGGCCTATTGCTGGCATCGGGGGTAGCCGGCATCCCCACCGCCACGGTGCGACCATGGCAGCGAAAGACGCTCTGGGTCACTGGCGCCGTCGCCGGCATCCTGCTGGCAGCCTGGGTCGTAAGCAACCGGCTATTTGGTCTATCTACCGGCGCCCTGCGTCCCAGTGAGTTGCTTATGGCGGGAGTGGTTTGCGCCGCATTCAGCTTGGGCGCGGCGCTCTGGGGCCAGCGTAGCGCCGCATTGGCGCGTCGCGGAGCCGATGCGATAAGGCGCTGGTACGCCTGGCTACGCACGCACGCGGATGCAGTCTGTATCACTACCAGCGTGGTCGTGGCGCTGGGTTTCCGAGCCAGCATCATGTTCCGCGCGCCGGCGTTTGTGATCGGCGATAGCGGCGCGTATGTGGAGGCTGCGGAGACAATCCGCACAGCCTTTTCGTTTGCACCACTAAGTTACATCTTTCCACCCGGCTACTCGACCTTCGTCGCCGGGGTGCAGATTCTGCTCGGCCCCGACTTCCTCGCGGTGGTAGCCGTCCAACACCTCCTGGGCATTGGCACCGTGCTGCTTACCTATGCCGTCGGGCGAGTGTTTCTGCCACCCCTGCTGGCCTTCTTGCCAGCGCTCGGTATGGCCGCGAATGGATATCTGCTCATCATCGAGCATGGCATCTACACGGAGGCGCTGTTCATCCCCCTGGCGCTGCTCTTTGTGCTGCTCACCGTGCGGATGCTGCACGGCGGCGGTGGCTGGTGGACCGTCGTCGCGGCTGGCGCTATCCTCGGCTTGGCGGCGCTGACCCGACTAATCATCCAGCCGGCCCTCATCGCCGTATGCCTGTTGCTGCTAGTGTATGAGGGCGCCCACCGGTATCGGACATGGCTGCGTATCCTGGTCTTCGTAGCGATCTTTGGGATAATCGTGTCCCCATGGCTAGTACACAACTGGCTACATCACCGCTACATCGGCCTCAGCAACACCCCGGGGCAACTCCTCGTGCGACTCTGGGAGGAAGAAGGAACCTATACATGGGCCACCAGCGAAGATAATGAGCACAAGTCGCACGGCTTGTGCAAGGTTTGGCGCGGCGTTTGTCCATCAGAGCGCAACCCGGACGTGCAGCGGGTGCTCCTGCTCTTGCAAGCCGAGAAGGACAGGAACGCCTCATATTGGGAGGCGTGGCAGCGAGTCGAGTCGGAGTTCGGCACTGTTCCCGCGTCAGCACTGCTCACGGCAGCGACGCTCGACGTGGTCGCGCGTCACCCTACCCATTACCTGGACCGGACCTGGTTTCGACTCCAACGCATGTGGCGCGGCGGCTTTGCCAAGGAGCGGGTCCACGACCTGTATGACCAACAAGAGCTGCTCAACATTCGCTCGCCCATCTTCGGCGTCCGCGACGAGTTCGCCGCCATCGCGGAGTTGGCCGGTAATCGCGTCGACCGGATCACACGTCTCTTTCGTCCCGACATGCTCCCGGCACTCCTCACACTCGCGCTCACTCTCGCGTGTGCAGTGTCGTCCCTCGTGGTTCAGCGGCTGCGGCCGGCACTCGTGCCGTTGGGTCTAAGTGTGATCCTGCTTCTAGTGTCGGTATTGCTGAATGCCGACCGGGCACGGTACTATCACGCGGCCGAGCCGTTCCTGCTGCTGACGTATGCTGCCGGCCTGTGGGGTATTGTATTGGCACTACGCAGCGGTTGGCAGCGCCTATGTCCCCGGCAGCATCTCTAGGTTCGCACCACCGCGACGGCGTAGAGCAGGAGCAAGCACAGGGACATGTAACCGGCGAGCCGGCGGCCGCCGGACCCGGGCCGGAGCACGGTCAGCAAGCGGGCCACGCTAATGATGAGCACGGTCCACAGCAGGAGCACGACGGCCGCGCCGATCCCCAGCACCGGCGGGTGCGAGGCGAAATGGTCGTAGAGCCGCGCCGGCCACAGATCGAGGCCCATGCCGTGTTCGGGATGCGGCGGTTGCACGGTCAGCCCCCACCACCGCCAGGGCGGGGAGGCCAGCGCGCGTTCCAACAGGTCCGGGCGGTCCGGGAAGATTGCCCCCACCGCATCGGCACCTAGAAACCAGAGGTGGCCGAGCAGGGGCGTAAACGGCAAGCCGTACAGCAGTGGCGTCTCGGAAATGTCTAGCTCGCGCGTGTCCAGATTGACCCGATCTCCGCCGTCATACCGCTCGACGTAGTCGGGTAGCTTGGCCCGGTCGCTCCGATCTTCATTCCAGCCGAGCAAGACGTAGCCGTCCCGACCGTAGCCGTCCGACCACTGCGCGGGTGGGCAGGCCAAAGTCGCACCACACCTGGCACTATCCGTGCGGCTTTGGCCGGCCATCTGCGTATCGAATACGGGCGCCTGATCCCATTCGCTACCATCGTGTGGGTCGAAGGCCAGCGCGGAGAGGACCGCCGTATCCGGACCGGCTCCCTGCACGTAGATATCCACCGGCGCCAGCGGGGTCGCCTCGACCGGATACCGCAGCCATACCCCCTCGCTGAAGTCGCGGTCCAGCTGGCTCTGTCGCCAGCCGCGGGCATCCTTGACGAGAACACTCTGCCGCCGGTCGCGCCGGTCCCAATCCACCGCGTACAGTGAGAGCCGAAATACCATCGGCTCGGCAACCGCAATGCTGATACTCAGGGGTGACTGCGTGCTCAACACCACCTTGCCATCCGCCGCAGTGTGCGAAACGGGTATTTCGGGCGGTTCGCTGTAAGCGTATCCCAGGCGGCGCTCGCCGGACTCCGGGTCGCGCAGCGCTCGCACCAGCCCCGGCCCCCCCAGCACCTCCCAATAGTCCCGTCCACCATAAGCCGTGCCGTGCTCGTCGAGTTGCGGCAAGATGTGGTCACGGAACATAATCGGATACAGGTTGGGATGCTTGGTCACGCCCAGGACCTGCACGGCACACGAAAGCGCCAGCAGCAGGCCGCAGCCGACGCGGAGTAGACGACCGCTCAAGCGCGAGCCGCCGCGGTTTACAAGTGACTGAGCCACCGGCGCCGCCGTCACGGCCAGGAAGGGCACGATCATCACGAGGTAGCGTGGTCCCCAACCGCCGCCGTGCCAGACACTTTTCATGCTATACACCACGACAAAGAGCCACGGCGCCACGAGAAAGAGCAGCGCCTCCGTCCGGTGGCGGCGCCAGAACGCGGGCATTCCCAGCACTGCCAGGATCAGCACCGGAGCATAGAGAAAGAGGCTCTTGCCGGGGCTGAAGAACAACCCACGCAGCCCGATCCAGATGGGCAGACTGAGCCAGCCGCGTTGCAATCCGCCGAGCCACTCGCCGAGGACGATGGGCACCCGCCCGGCCACGGCAATCATCGCCAGCAGCCCGAGCAGGCCCAGCAGCGCCAGCGTCAGCACGAGCGCCAGCGCCACGCGCCGCTCGTGCGGCGCTGCGGCCGGTCGCAGTCCGAGCCACACGGCTTGCAACACAACCAGCGGAATGATGATCGCTGCCGTGTACTTCGCCCCCACGGCCAGGACGAACGCGGCGCCAGCGGCGATCCCCAGCCCGAGTACCCACCGCGGGTACCGACGCGCAGCATAGATGGCCGTTGTGCCCGCTACCAGAAAGAGAGCGGCCGTCGGCTCGGAGAAGTCATGCGTTGCGTAGGGCCAGGCGAGTGTCCCCAACCCAAAGCCCAGTGCCACACATACCGCCGCCCCGATGCTGTAGCCCAGCAACACGACCAGCGCCAACAACAGCACGGCCGTCGTCGCGGTCGCAAACCCGTTCAGCAGCGAATAACCCAGGCGCTCGAAAAAGGCGGGGGTCTGATCGGCACTACCCAGGCGCGGCCCTCCGGGCACAGTGACCCATGCACCGCTCCGGCCATCCTGGAGCGCCACGACGCGCACGAACAGCACCGCGTCACCGGCGCTGGACAGCGCGGCCGGATGGACTTCTACGCGCACCGCCGGCACGGCCGGTGTGACAGGGATCGTAGCCCCATAGAGATTGGCCTCCGGCACGCCGTCCCAGTGGCCGACTAGCGGAGCGCGGCGATGCAGCGTGCGCGCGGCCTCGCCCGGCCGGTCGTAGGCCCACTCGGCGGTGTGCAGCCCGGCACGCACCGGCTCCGTGGTCGCGCGGCCCTCACCATCCACCAGTCGCACCTCGGCGACGGTTGTGCCCTGAGCGATGCGCGTGCCCAAAGCGAGGTAGGAGACCACCCGCAGGTGCGTCACCGATACCGGCTGGGGAAGGTCAACCCGAATCGGCGCGGCGGTGCCGTTGAGGGGCAAGGGAGGCCATGCGCGGAGCACGTGCAGTTGACCATCGAGGTAGAGACCGTCGCGTGGTGGCGCGACCACACCGATCACGTGACCAAGCCGGAGCAACGGCTGGCCCAGCAACGGCATCACGATGCCCCAGCGCGCAAAGTTGCGCCGGAACTCTCCGAGATAGCTCCGGTCCGGGTCGAAGGCGATAGAGCGCGCCATCTCGTAGCCGAACCGGCCGTCCACGCTGTACCCCTCGCCACCGCCGGTCAGCACATAGGCGGAAAGCAAGACGCAGAAGACGAGGCCGGCAGCCGTCGTCGCCGCGACGGGACGACGGGCGTTGGGCGTGAGGCTCCGAGTCACGTCAGATCAATCCCAATGCAAGCTGGATTCCAGCGCCTTAAGGATGCCATTCCCGGCTTTTTAGCCACAGAGCACACAGAGAGCACAGAGAAGGGGACGGCAATAGCTCTCACCGTGTGAAGAGGAGGAGTGCGGCAGAGACCGGCGGGGCGTATGCTCCCCTCCCCAAGGGAGGGGGCCGGGATGTCAGCCGCCGGGGAGGCGGACTGGGCCGTTTCCCCAGTAGGGCTGCCTCCGTGCTTGTAGAGTTCGACTCCGATTATCGGCATCAAGCCACTCCAAGACTCCGTAGCCAATACAGAAATACTGATATAGCATTGCCAATATCGACGCTTATCACCAACGAGATTACCGCCAAGATAGTCGCAAGGATTGTGAGAAAGAGAATCCAGTTCTGTGTTCTGATGTTCTCTGTTGCTGCCAGTAGTGATCCATACTGTGTCAAATGATCGCGTAAAGAGCGATCCATTTGATGAATCCACGTGGCACGCTCGCCGACTGCAAAACAGATATTTTCATCGAAATTGTGCTGGTGCATCCATTCATAGCATGCCTCAAAACCTTCCATACCTCGGCAAAACCTGGAAGGTTCCCTAGTGGAAGAGACTAGATCGGCTGTAACCGCAGAAATATCTACTTTATACGAAATATCATAGATAAGTGCTTGCAGAGCACGAAGCGAATTTTGACGCGAGTAGCCCCCAAACCTAGTTGTAACGGAGTCACGGAGATTGTTGAGGCTTCTGACGTATCCTTCAAGAAGAGAGAGGATAGCCCATCTGCTAACCAGAAGACTGATCCTCTCATCAGTGGAGTCAGTAGTACGGTCTAGGCTATCAATTTTCTTAATCTCTTCTTCTTCAAAATCCTGCTCTCTAGCTACAAGAATCGAATGATGTTGGCGATTACTACCCAACACTCCTCCCGATATTTGAGGGGCAAATTTCAGACTTGGTTTATTTATACTTCGCCATAATTCAGTAGAAAAATCTAGGCCCAGTAGGCGCAGGTAATCAATTGTGTGGTTCTCTGCTGGGAAGGGTCTGTCTCTGCGTAGCGTGGCAAACTCACAGATCGGCAGTTCGTCCCCAAGAAGACCAGAAGAAAATACCCCTGGGAGATTCTCTCGAAACCACCCTATAGCCAGATTTGCGACTCCACTGCGAATCCGGAGCACATCATCGAACTTCTGTTTTTCAGGATTGTAGATTCGATGGAATCGTTTCACAGTTTTTGTTCGTGTTTGCCGTTTTAGTCTCAGCGCTTCATCAAAACGACCTCTAAAATCCTCATCAAATTCGAAGCACATGACGACACACGTGAGGGACGATGTGATAGAGTAGCACGCAAATCTTGCACATTTCACTCCCTCTGGTAATGGAGCCGTATAACTATACCATGGAGAACTATTATTCCCCCCAATAGGCCCAATGGCCCCCAATCTGATCCAAGAACCACCATAGAAATGTCGGCGCTTATCTTGCACCCAACCAACTAGGTTCTCCTGAGTTTCTGAGTGTCTATCTTTATCCCATCCCAATTTCCGAAATCCATCAAGAAGCGTGTCCACATGTGTGGGAGTGTAGAACTCTACTCCCCAGATGCACCGCAGGTCTATGTATTCATCCTCAGGGGGGGCAGATCTCCTGTTGCTCTCTAGATCACTTTCTCTCCAAAAGTCTGGACTGGGACTGAATTCCATCATGTTTGATTTACTAATCGTATTCCTGATAGCATTTATTATACGCCAGAAAAGAGGACGCCCTTTAGAAGAGTGGCGAACATCGCGTGATTTCCTTTCAGACATATACCCTCCGTTACTAAAGTGACGAACGAGAAGATAGGAACGACAGGCGGCAGCCCCCTCTATCCCCACCGGAACTGGGCGACATTGTAAGCCGTCAGCGCCAGCGCCAAACTGCCTACGGTGACCCAGGGCGGCCAGCCGCGTAGCCACCCACGCGCTGGTGACACCGCCTGCAGCGCGCGCAGGAGGCCAAGCGCCGCCAAGACCAACCCCCCTTCGATAACGACCAACAGGGCAATCACGGCCGCAAGCAGCCTATCGTGCGATCCGTAGTCGCCGTAGAGTCGAGCCGGCCACAGGTTCAGGCCGAGGCCGAACTCAGGATGCGACAGTTGCAGGTTCAGCCCCCACCACCGCCACGGGGGCGCAGCCAGCACTCGCTGGAGCAGGTCCAGCCGTCCGGGCCAGACGATCCGTACCGCATCCGCGCTCAACAGCCAAGCATGGTTGAGCAAGGGGCTGAACGGTGGCGCGTAGAGCAGACCGGCCTCCGCGACGCTCTCCTCGGTCGTGACGATATTGACGCGCTCACCACCGCTGTACCCGGCGATGTAGGGTGGGAGCTGCACCGCGTCCGAGTGATCGCCCCGCCAGGCGAACAGCACAAATCCTTCGCGGCCGTAACGGTCGCGCCAGCGCCCCTGAGTCGCATGGTCGGTCCTAGGTTCGTCGGACCACCGACTGTCCACCGGCAACGGGTCGAAGGTGAGGGCCGACAGTACCGCAACGTCGTGTCCCTCCTGGATGACGGTGATCTCGACCGGCTGCTCCGGGCTGCCTTCCACCTGCCAGCCTAACCACACGCCCTCCTCGAACGGATCGTGCTGGCGATAGCGCCGCTCGCCACGGCTATCACGGAGCACAATCGTCTGCCGCCGGCTTTGGCGGTTGAAATCAACGGTATAGAGCGAGAGCCAGGTGGTGCGCCGCTCGCGGAAGGTGATCTCCATGTCGAGTCGACCGACCCCGTAGAGGTACCCAATATCGCGGGCCGGCGTATCGGTCCGCGCCTCGAACGGAGTCTGCGGCGCTCGGCGCAAGCCCGGTCCGTCCAGAAACTCCAGGTAGTCCCGCCCGCCCAGCGACGCTCCCGCATCCGGGAGCTGCGGATACAGGTGTTGGCGGTACATCGAGGCGAACAGGTTGAAGTCCTTGGCCACACCGAGCACCTGTACGAGCACCGCCAGCAGCAGAAAGGACAACAGCAGCCAACGTCGCCAGCAGCGCACCACCGATTTCCATAGGATCGTGCGCTGCTGGCGCATTGCGGGCACGTGCCGCCACGCCGCGGCGATGAGCGGTGCCGCCACGATGGCGAGAAACGGCACCATCGGGACCATGTACCGCGGTCCCCAGCCGCCGCCGTCCCAGACGCGCTTGAGGCTGTAGATGGCGATGAAGAGCACCGGCACGACGACATAGAGGGCGCCCCGCCAGCCGTGCCGCCGGACAAACAGCGGAATGCTCACCAGACCAAGGATCAGGAACGGCGAGTAGAGGAACAGACTCTTCCCCGGGCTAAAGACCAGACCACGAAAACCGATCCAGGGCGGAAGTCCCAACCAGCCGCGTTGTAGCCCGCCGATGAACTCCGTCAGGAGCACCGGAGGGCCGCCGGCGACGACCACCGAGGCGGCGAGGGCGACGATACCCAGCGCGAGGATCGGGAGCAGGAACGCGCCGAGCAACCGAACGGCCGCGCCGAGGCGCCGACCGCTCGGCAGCCCCGTGGCGAGCAGCAGTCCATGCATAAGCAGTAGGGGGACGAAGCACGCGGTGACGTATTTGGTAGCGATGGCGGCGATGCAGCTCACCCCGGCCAGCCCTGCAAGCAGGACCGGCGACGCTTGTAAGGGCGCAGCATGCTGCGCCCTTACCGCGCTGCCGCTTTCCCCTCGATTGGGCAGACCCGGCCCGTCAAGCGCCCGGCGCCACGCCAAGGTCAGCAGCAAGGTGGCCAGCAAGACAAAGGCGGTGGCCGGCGGCTCGGTGAAGTCCAGTTTCGCGTAGGGCCAAGCCATCGTGCCCAGGCCATAGCCCAATGCCGTCAATACTGCTACCGGGGCCGCGTAACCAAGCGTCCGCACGAGCGCATACACCAGCACCCCGGCAGCAGCGGTCGCCAGCGCGGGCAGTACCGCATAGGCGAGACGCAAAAAGATGTCTCGGTTCTGACGCTGCGACCAAATCCGCTTACCGTTGCGGACATCAATGACCGCTCCGGTCGCCGCATCGCGCACCGCCAGGCTCATCACGTGCAGGGTGCCGACGCTGCCGGTGAAGGCCACGCTTAGGCCGGTGTGCGGCACGGCCGGGGCCACCGGGAGCACCGCGTAGTAGTAGCGGCCCAGCGGTTGCCCGATCCACTGCCCCGCGATTGGCGCCTTAGCATGAGCCACACGCTGGCGCACGTCCGGGCGCTCCCAAGCCCACTCGGCGGTATCGCGACCGGCCTGGAGCGCCAGTTCTGCTATCGGCTGCCCCGCTCCCGTGAGCCGCACGGACGCGACCGATGCGCCGTCCGGCACTGCCGCCGCATTGGACAGGAACGAGATCAGGTGAACTTCGGAGACACTGACCGTTTGGGGCAGCGCCACCTCGAACGACCGCTGCCGGTCACCGCCATTGGGTGGCCCCACTATCGGCCACACCTCCAAGCGGTAGTGATGCCCGTTAACCACCAACTCGTCGCGCTGCGGCGCCTGCCGGGCGACTACCTCACCGGCCAACACCAGCGGCTGGGCCAGCACCGGCGACATCATGCCCCAGCGGATGAAGCCGCTACGGAAGCGGTGAAAGTAGCTATGGGCCGGGTCCAGCAGAAGGGACTTCGCCATCTCAAAAGCGAAATGGCCGTCGGCAGAGTACGGGGTGCCGCCGAGAGACAGCAGATACACACACAGCAGGAGCAGAAAGAGCCACGCGGCGATACGGCGCGGCGGCACGGCGCGACGATCCTGTACGTGTGCCAACCTATCCCTACGCTCCAGGCGTTGTCAACGAGCCGGGCCAGCGGCCCGTTGCGCGGTCATCGGGCCGGATGACACAAGGGTAGCCGATGCAGCGGGCATTTGCTGAGACGGACACTGCCAACCGGCGCTTCGCTACACATCGTAGCCGGTAGCCGGCCATGGAACGCACCTGCCATACTATCCCGGTCGTTGTACGAGTGGCAGTGTCTTGCACCCCCCAAGGGGGGCCACTCGCGAGGGCCGGGGGAGCGGGCGATGGGGGCAGGAGGGTGCCTGGTGCCTCCTCCACTTGCACGGTTGCCCGGCCCGATCCTGAGTGCAGCAGAGTTGCACCGGCAACACCTGCCTTGCTGAGACCGAAGCTAGAGGGAGAACATGGCAGCAACCGCAGGTGATCGTATCCGCATCATCGCCGGGACAGCCGGGCGCGACCTCGGACAGGCCATCTGTGCCGAGTTGGGTCGGCCGTTGAGCGAATCGTTCACGACGAAGTACTACAACGGCTGCACTTACGTGCAAGTCCGGGAGAACGTCCGCGAAGCCGACGTGTTCGTCGTGCAGTCATCTACCGAACCCGTCAACGACCATCTGATGGAGCTGCTGATGCTCGTTGACGCCTGCAAGGGCGCCTCGGCCCAGCGGGTTACGGCAGTGCTCCCGATTTATCCCTATCAGCAGTCCGACTGGAAAGACCAGCCGCGCATCGCTATCACCGCCCGCCTCGTAGCCGATCTGCTCCTCGCCGCCGGTGCCGACCGGGTCTTGACAATTGACCTCCACGCCGCGCAGATTCAGGGCTTCATGTCCTGTCCCTGCGACAACTTGACGGCGCTCCCAATCGTTGCGGCGGCGTTCCGCGAACAGGGTCTGGACATGAGCCAAGTCGTCGCCGTAGCCACGGACGTCGGCCGCGCCAAGCTAGTCCGGCGCTACGCCCGCCGGCTCGACTTGCCGCTGGCCATTATTGACAAGGAGCGGCTCGACGAACGCACGGTCCGCGCCGTAAACGTGATCGGCGATGTCGAGGGAAAGGATGTCATTCTCTTCGATGACATCATCGGTACCGGTGGCTCATTGGTCAGCGCTGCCAATCTGCTGCGCGAGCACGGCGCCCGGCGCATCTTCGCCGGCGCGGTCCATGCCGTACTCGCGGCCGGCGCCGTCGAGCGACTGGAGTCGTCGGTCTTCGAGGGCATTGTCATCACCGACACGGTACCGAGCCGGCACAAGCTCAACGGCACGACCTCGTTCCGCGTCCTCTCGGTAGCGCCGCTCCTGGCCGAGGCCATTCGCCGCATCCACCTCGGCGAGTCGGTCAGCGCCCTGTTCGACGACTAGGGGGCTGTGCCTCAACACTGCGCCGGAGCAACTGCCCGGTACGCTCGATAGGCAGCAGCAGGGTCGAAAGAATATGCATCGCCCTCGTGGAGCAGAATCCGCCAGCGTTGCACCAGGTGGTCGCCGGCGGCAATGTGTAGCTCGGTCAGGAGGGTCGGGTTGGAGAAGAGCGCCCCGTAGGCACGAGCGAAGAAGGCCGTCGGAGGATTGTCGGGGTGGTGCATGATCGTCACCCCCACGGCCGCGCCGGCCACCCCGCCGCTGTAATCGCACCAGTCGGCCACCTGCCCCATGCAGCCCGCCTCGCCGCGCTGCCCGTTGCTGTTGAGCAGCTGACCACCGTCTTCCTCGTCCATGCTGTCCGCCACGCGCAAGCCGAGGTACGCATGGGTGTCCCGTTCGAGGGTGATCGGCCCGGCACTGGCTATCAGTTCCGAGGTCAGGTCAATGGCGTGCGCGTGCCCCCCGTGCCGGGCAGCGCGGACAATCACGTCGCGTCGCTCAGTGAGCAGCGCCGGCCCATCGTGTCGTACCCACCGATTGCGCGTGCGTAGCGCCACGGCCGTGCCGTCAGCGAGCACCTCCGGCGTCGCGGATTCCAGCACGATGTGGCCCAGATTGGGTCGCTGCGGGTTGTTGTCGTGAAAGACGTTGACGCCGTTGACCCGCGCATGGCCAATCCAGAGCGAGCGGTGATGGTTGTAGCGGTGCGCGCCGGTCGTCGTGAGGGGCCGCCCGCTAGGGGAGTAGACCGGGTGAATATCCGGCTTGGACTTATAGAAGTCCCCGTATTGGAGGTAGCCCTTGTTGTAGCCCAGCAGTAAGCGCTGGTTCCAGAGCACCTTGAAACGATACTCTTCCTCCTGGATGGCCAATGCCCCCGGCGACCGGTCGGCTCCCCTTGCTGAGGCCATACTCATCACAACTCCAACCCGGCCGTTCGGAGATCACCCACCGGATGGCAGCTTACTCTAGCGGGACAGTGACACCTGGCGCAGCTATCGTTCCGTTTGCCGGCGGCGCAGTTCCGCCTCAAGCTGCCGTATTCTTTCCTCGGCAGCCTGGCGGGCAGCCCGCTCCGCCTGGTGGGCGGCCCGCTCCGCCTGGCGAGCCGCCCGTTCCGCCAGCCGGCCGGCCTGCTCGACGGCAGCCTGTGCCTCGGCCGCCTCCCGCGCCTCCCGTTCCGCCTCCCTGGTGTCCCACACCTCCCGCCAGCTCTCCAGGTAAGTGCCGCTCGCCGGGTCGTACAACCGCGGCCAGCCATTGTCCCAGCACAGGCTCAACCCCAGCACCTCACTGTAGCCCTTCAGAATGCCGTCCGGCGCCGTGGTCAGCTCAATCGGCTCATACACCCCATCCACCAGCCGGTCCCCGGCCAGCCACTGCCCGTGATACTTCCCCTCCTCCGTCGGATCGAAACGCCAGTATTCCGGTACACCAATCCGCGCATAGACCTCCCGCTTCCGGCCTGTGTCCTCCCGCCCGGTGCTGGCCGAGCCGATCTCTAGCACCCAATCCGGGGGCTTCCCCACTTCCCAGGGCAGATAGAGCTTGCGCTGTCGGATCGCCTGAGCATCCACGCCGAAGGCCAGATACACGTCCGGGGAGACGCGGACATTGAGGTCAGCAGGGTCGTAACAGATGATCGTGTTGCTGCTGAGGAACGTATCAGGACGCTGCTCGAAGTCGGTAAACCGACTGGCAAGCAGGCCGAGGATTGCATGGACGGGCTGTTCTTGATCCATTGCTTCAGGCTTCAGGACCGGTTCGTCGGGATCGAAGTCGAGACGGGCGTAGTCAATGGTGCCCTGCTCGTGGTAGGGCCGCATGGCGGGCGTGGTGGGTGTGACTATGGCTGCCATTGTAGACCTCGGAGCAACGTCAGACGGCCAGCTCGACCGTCACGCCTAGCTCGTCTTCAACCGCAATAAGCTCAGTGTTCTGCGGCGATACGTTGCTCTGGACGTTGACGAGCTGGCAGGTATCGCCTGCGAGCGCACGCGGCTCGATGTGCCACGTGCCAACGTGGAAGATAACGGCCGTCTGCCCATTGGTCGTGAAGGCGGCGATCTTGCTTGGGTCGAAGCCGTCCACCGGCTCGTCGGGCGGCGCCACGAACACCGCAAATGGCGCACCACCCAACGGGATGAACAGCTGCGTGTGGTCAAGGTGGCGATTGATGCGGTTGAGGCGCCGCGGAACCCGTTCCACCGTCATGAGCCGGGCCGTAAAATGACCCTCCCGCAGGCTCAAGCCGCCCCGCTCCACTGTGACCAGCCGGCCATAGGGAGCGAAATTCTCGGCGGTAATCGGCTGTGCCCTCACCCGAACGGTGCGTGCGGTAGTGGTCGTCGCCATAGTGCAGTCTCCTTCACCGGCATCAGCGTGCGGCGCCGTATCATTCTGCATCCGGCCGCCGCAACAGCTTCCCTTGCCAGTCTACCTCAGTACGCAGCTGCCGCTGCCCTTCCTCCACGTCACCGAGCCGGCGCTCGATCCGCAGTAGCCGTTCGGACAGATCATTCGGTAGCAGCGGTGCCTCCCGCCGCGCCAGCAGCCACCGCTGCACGGTCAGGATGGTCAGCCGCCCCAAATACCCAAAGATTCCCAAGACGACCAGGGCGAGGATCGCCATGATAACATCGAGACCTGTCATATGATTCCCCTGACTCCTCCATACGTTGCAGTGCGGCGCTAGTCAGCCGGTCGGAGAAACGATGGGCGCAGCGAGGCATGAGGCCACGCGGCCTCGCCTCTTTGACCTGGCAGCTACGCCGCCGGTTTCGCTCGCGTGCAGCCTAGCACACACTCAGAAGACTGCGTGAACATTCCCCGTAGAGGCACGATTGACCGCGCCCCGCCCCCCACCATACGCCCTCTCTCCACATATGAAGGTTGCGAACTTAACTAGGTAGTGGCAGGGAGCAGGTTCCCTCCCCCGTCGGGACGGGGGAGGGTGAGGGTGGGGGCCAACACACTACCTGATTAAGTTGGCAACTCTCATATGTGGAGAGGGGGCCGGGGGGGCAGGCCAGACAATCACTTCTCCGAGGATTGCTGCAGCAGCTTCCCCTGCCATTCCAGCTCGGACCGCAGCTGCCGCTGCTCCTCGCTCATCTCGGCAAGCCGCGACTCAAGGCGCTCCAGCCGTTCCTGTACGTCCGCCGGCAAGCTGGCCGCCTGCCGCTTGTGCTCTGCTATTCTCACCTTGACATAAGTGCGATACATTGTACTGGCAACCCCAGCAATAATGGCCACGACGGGCACCCATACCCATTCCATACGCCTTCCTCCGCTAGAGCATTATGAGCCGCCGCGCCAGTCGCCGCAAGGTGGGAACTTGGACTGCGGCTTGCGCCGCAGTGACGAGGCGAGCCGGGGAGGTGAGACGGCAGTCTCGCCGCCGCGCCGCCGGCCTTGCGGCCGCCATGGTCGCTGCGCTATGGTTGGGGCAGACCGCGATCAACCCGGTCCGGTCACTCGCACCCTCGCACCTTTAAGCCGACCCTGTGAGGCGGCAAGGAGCATAAGCATGGTTCCGTTGCGTGCGGCGCGCGTCTCGCCGCGCCTACACTCCACTCATCCAGCGGTTATCGCCGTTGACCGCGTTGCTCCGTTCCCTCGCCTCAGCGTGTCCCTGCACACCGGCCGGGGAGGTGTACCGGTGGCGAGCGACACCAAGGATCGCGTACACAGGCGACGAGGCGCCGAACGACGATGATGACTGAGGGGCAAGCGCAACCGAACGGTGTGCCGGCTGCCACGCAGGGCGGCGGCAAGATGATCTTGCACGCCGAGGACGTGCGTCGCGCGCTGGTCAGGATCGCCCATGAAATCCTGGAGCGGCACCGCGGCGCCGATGATCTCGTGTTGGTCGGCGTGGTCAGCCGCGGTGTCCCGCTCGCGCGCCGCTTGGCGGAGCACATTGAGACGGTAGAGGGCGTCAAGGTCCCGGTCGGCGAGTTGGACGTGACCCTCTATCGGGACGACCTCGATCTGCGGGGCGGCCGGCGGGCCATGCGCCGCTCGACCCTGCCCGTCAACGTCAGCGGTCGGCGGGTGGTCCTCGTTGATGATGTGCTCTACACGGGACGCAGCGTGCGCGCCGCCCTCGACGCGCTCCTCGCGTATGGGCGACCCAAATGGATTCAGTTGGCCGTGCTGGTTGATCGCGGACACCGCGAGCTACCGTTGCGGGCGGACTACGTGGGCAAGAACTTGCCGACGGCCCGCGATGAGAGCGTAGACGTACACCTGCTGGAGACCGACGGGCGGGACGCGGTGCTGCTGCGACCGGGACGACGCGATCCGGTAGAGCCGTAGTGGCGTGGGGATAGGCCGGAGTGTGCCTGAGCCGGGAAGGAGCAAAGCGATGACATTGCGACGGAAGCATGTTCTCGATCTGGACGACTTCACCGCCGACGAGATCGGCGCAGTGCTCGATACGGCCGAGGCGATGAGCGACGTGCTGGCGCGCCCCATCAAGCGGGTGCCCGCGCTGCGCGGCACGACCATCGTCAACTGCTTCTACGAATCCAGCACCCGCACGCGCGTCTCGTTCGAGTTGGCAGCCAAGAACTTGAGCGCCGACGTCGTCAACATGACAGCCTCGGGATCGAGCGTAGACAAAGGCGAATCGCTCGTAGACACGTCGCGGACCCTGCAAGCTCTGGGCGCCGATATGGTCGTTATGAGACATCGGTCCTCCGGCGCGCCCTACCTAGTGAGCCAGCACATCGCCGCGCGGGTCATCAATGCCGGCGACGGGTGGCACGCGCACCCCACCCAGGCGCTCCTCGACCTATTCACGGTGCGCCGCCACCTCGGCGACTTGGCCGGGCTGAAGCTGGTGATCGTCGGTGACATTCTGCACAGCCGCGTGGCGCGCTCCAACCTGTGGGGATTCACGCGGATGGGTGCGGACGTGACCCTGTGCGGTCCGCCAACCCTCGTGCCGCACGACCTCGTCGCGGCCGTCACCGGGCAGCCAGCACGCCAGCCCTACTTGACTCGCGCCGCGGCCACCGCCGGGCACAACGGCGTCGGCGCCAACGGCCGCTCCGCGCAGCTATCCAACCGCCCCGGCGGTGACCACGCTGCCACCACGGCGGACGCCGGGCAGCCGGCCGCGGCCGTCGCAACGGCGGTGCGCGCCGCGCCCCAGGTAGCCACAACCGGCGAGCCACGGGGCTGGGTACATATCACCTACGACTTGGACGAGGCACTCGCCGACGCGGACGTTGTGATGGCGCTGCGCCTCCAGCAGGAACGGCAATCGGCCGGGCTGCTGCCCACGTTGCGCGAGTACAGCCAGCGTTACGGTCTCACTACCGACCGTCTCAAGACGGCCAGACGCCATGCGTTAGTCATGCACCCGGGGCCGATGAACGAGGGGGTCGAGATCACACCCGAGGTCGCGCAGGGCCAGCAGTCGGTCATCGAGGAGCAGGTTCAGAACGGCCTCGCGGTGCGGATGGCACTCCTGTACCTGCTGGCCGGTGGTCAAGGAGGTCCGGTCGGGTGAGTATCGCACCGCGTCCCGTGCTGATTCGCGGCGGCAGGGTCATTGACCCCGCCCAATCGCTCGACCAAGTCGGCGACCTGCTCCTGCGCGACGGCTTAGTCGCCGCCGTCGGCCCCAATCTCAACGCCGACGAGGCCGAAGTCGTCGAGGCCGCCGGGCAGATCGTCTGCCCCGGCTTCATTGACCTGCACTGCCACTTGCGCGAGCCGGGCTACGAGGCCAAAGAGACGATTGTCACCGGTACTGCCGCCGCTGCCGCTGGTGGCTTCACGACGGTCTGCTGTATGCCCAACACGCTGCCGGTGCTGGATACGGCGCCGGTCCTCGAAGCACTCACCCGCACGGTAGCGGCGCAGGGCATCGTGCGCGTGCATCCCATTGCCGCCATTACCCGCGAGCAGGCCGGCCGCGAGTTGGTCGAGATGGCCGAGCTGGCCGAGGCCGGCGCGGTCGGGTTCTCCGACGACGGCGCGTGCCTCACCGACAGTGGCGTCATGCGCCGGGCGCTGGAGTACAGCTTGCTCGTCCGCCGCCCCATCATCCAACACGCCGAGGATCCGGCGCTCTCGCATCACGGCGTCATGCACGAGGGGCCGGTGAGCGCGCGACTCGGCCTGCCAGGATGGCCGGGGACGGCGGAGGAGGTCATCGTCGCCCGCGACATTGCCCTGGCCAAGATCACGGGGGCGCACGTGCATGTGGCCCACGTCAGCAGCGCCGGCAGCGTAGACTTGATCCGCCAGGCGAAAGCGCAGGGTGTCCACGTCACCGCCGAGGTGACGCCGCACCATCTGACGCTGACCGACGACTTGGTGTCCGGACACTGGTGGTCGGCCACGGCGAGCTTACCCCCCTACGACACACGCACCAAAGTCAACCCGCCATTGCGGCCCCGCGAAGATGTAGACGCGCTCATCGCCGGACTGTGCGATGGGACGATTGATGTCATTGCGACCGATCACGCTCCGCACACCATCGCCGACAAGGAGTGCGAATACGATGAGGCGGCCTTCGGCATCTCGGTGTTCGAGACGGCGCTAGGAAGCATCATGAGCCTGGTCGAGACCGAGCAGTTGCCGTTAGCACGGGCCATCGAAGCGCTGACGAGCGGCCCGGCCCACATCTTCGGGCTGGACGGTGGATCGCTGGCGGTCGGCGCTGCTGCCGACGTGACCATATTCGACCCGGAGCGCGAGTGGTGCGTAGATACGAGCCGCTTCCGCTCGCTAGGTAGGAACACGCCTCTCGACGGGGTGTTCCTGCCCAGCCAGGTGACGCATACTTTCGTCGGTGGCAAGCCGGTCTACCGGCTGGCGGCGGAGGTAGCGTCGTGACAAGCAAACCGGAGCCACTGCCCTACATCTTGGCACTCGAAGACGGCTACACCGCCTTCGGCTACGGCGTCCCAACCAACGATGACAGCACCCCATCGTCCTGTCGCTCCCGGGAAAGCGGGAGTCCCCTCGCGGCGGCCGGAGAACTGGTCTTCACAACCGCCATGACCGGCTATCAGGAAACCTGCACCGATCCTTCCTATCGCGGTCAGCTTGTCGTGTTGACCTATCCGCTCATCAACAACTACGGCGTGACCGATGGCGACGCCGAGTCGCGCCAGCCGTGGCTGGCGGGACTAATCGTGCGCGAATATTGCCCGGCGCCGAGCCATTGGCGGGCCGAGGGTGGACTGGCCGCATACCTTGCAGCCGAGCGCATCCCGCTGGTCGAGGGGTTCGATACGCGGGCGCTGACCCGCCATCTGCGGACCTACGGCGCCCGGCGCGCGCAGTTGGTCCCGGCCGACGAGCACCTCGCCACGGCGGCGCGGCGCGATCCCGCCGCCTGGCTACGGGGCGGAACGCCCGGCGCCAGTGAAGCCGGCGCCGCCCTCGTCGCGGCAGCGCAACGGGTCATTCCGCTCTCCGAGCAAGACTTGGTCGGACAGGTCACGATCCCGGAGGCCGCGACGTTTGACGATACCTCGTGGGACGGGTGGCCGGAGCCACGCCGGGCTACGCAGCAGCATCGGGTCGTGCTGGTGGATTGCGGGATCAAGAACAACCTACCCCGGTCGTTGGCGCGGCGCGGCCTGGAGCCGGTGCTCGTACCGTATGCGACGACGGCCGAGGCGATCATGGCGCTCGAACCGGATGGGGTGCTGGTCGGCAACGGCCCCGGCGACCCGGAGGCCGTCGAAGCCACCATTGAGACCTTGCGGACGCTCATTGGCCCCCGCGGACCGGTCGTGCGCGACCGGCTGCCACTCATCGGCGTCTGCCTGGGCCACCAGCTCTTGGGCCTCGCTGCGGGCGCGACCACCAGCCGACTGAAGTTCGGGCATCGTGGCGCCAACCATCCCGTGCTCGACAAGCGCACCGGCCGGGTCCACATCACGTCGCAGAATCACGGTTTCCAAGTGGATAGCGATTCCTTGCCCGCCGACAGCGGCTTCTCCGTCAGCCACGTCAATCTCAACGACGGGTCCGCCGAAGGGCTGCGGCACCACGAGCTACCGGTCTTCTCCGTGCAGTACCATCCGGAGGCCTCACCCGGCCCCCAGGACAACCAATACCTGTTCAACGAATTCATGGACTTGATGGAGGAGCGATAGGCTGCCAGCTATCAGCTGAAGACTATGACGAACGACCACTACCGCCCGCAAAAGGTGCTCATCCTCGGCTCCGGTCCGATTGTGATCGGACAGGCCGCCGAGTTCGACTACGCCGGCACGCAAGCCTGCAAGGCCATGCGCGAGGAGGGCGTCACCTCCGTGCTGGTCAACTCGAACCCGGCCACGATCATGACCGACGAGGACATCGCCGACACCGTGTATATCGAGCCGCTGACGGTGCCGGTCGTCGAGCGCATCATCGCGCAAGAGCTACCCGACGGTCTGCTCCCCACGCTCGGCGGGCAGACCGGCCTCAACCTAGCCGTGGACCTCGCCGCGGCCGGCGTGCTGGATCGGTACGACGTGCGACTGCTCGGCACGCCGCTCGACACCATCCGGCGCGCTGAAGACCGCGATCTGTTCCGTGGGTTGATGCAGGAGATCGGCGAGCCGGTCCCGGAAAGCGTGATCGTCACCTCAGTGAGCGAGGCCGAGGCTTTTGCCCGGCAGATCGGCTTTCCGCTCATCATCCGGCCGGCCTACACGCTCGGCGGCACCGGCGGCGGCGTGGCACAGGGCTGGGACGACTTCACCACCGTCGTCGAGCGGGGACTACACGCCAGCCCGATTGGGCAGGTGCTGGTCGAACGGTCGCTGATCGGCTGGAAAGAGATCGAGTACGAGGTGATGCGCGACGGCGCAGACAACTGCATCACCGTCTGCAACATGGAGAATTTCGATCCGATGGGGGTGCATACCGGCGACTCCATCGTGGTCGCGCCGAGCCAGACGCTCTCCGACAAGGAATACCAGATGCTCCGCTCGGCCTCCCTCAAGATTATCCGAGCGTTGGGCATCGAGGGCGGCTGCAATATCCAGTTTGCGCTGAATCCCCATGAGTTCGCGTATCGGGTGATCGAGGTCAATCCGCGCGTCTCGCGCTCCTCGGCACTGGCCTCCAAGGCCACCGGCTATCCGATTGCGCGGGTAGCGGGAAAAATCGCGGTCGGTAAGACACTCGACCAGATACCCAATGCCGTCACCGGCCAGACAACAGCCGCCTTCGAGCCGGCGCTGGACTACATCGTGGTCAAGATTCCGCGCTGGCCGTTCGACAAGTTCCCCGGCGGCGACCGAATTCTCGGCACGCAGATGAAGGCCACCGGCGAGGTGATGGCGATAGACCGCACCTTCGAGGCGGCCATCCAGAAAGCGGTGCGCGCGCTCGAAATGGGCGGGCGCGCCCTGCTCTGGGAAGCACCGACCTGGCAGACTTCTCCCTCCTCCCCCCCTGCGGAGCGGGGGGGGACTGAGGGGGCGGCCAGACCTCCTAGCGACGATCCGGGCATGACGGACATCTGGCGCCATATCGAGCAGCCGCACGACCTGCGCCTCTGGGCGCTCATGGCGGCCCTGCGCCGCGAGGTCAGCGTAGACGAGCTGGCGGAGCGCACGGCGATTGATCGCTGGTTTCTCCGCGGCTTGGAGCGCATCTACCGGATGGAGCGGCGCCTGCTCGCCGAGGACCTAACTCCGGCCCTGCTCTGGGAGGCAAAACGCCTGGGGTTCTCCGACGCGCACCTCGGCACTTTGGCCGACCGCCTGCCCGAACAGGTACGGGCGCAGCGCCAGGAGTGGGGTATTCGGCCCGTCTTCAAGATGGTAGACACCTGCGCGGCCGAGTTCGCGGCCCAGACACCGTATTTCTACAGTACCTACGAGTTGGAAAACGAAGCGGTGCCGCCCGCCGGCCAAAGCGGAGATACGCAAGAACCGCTCGAACACGGGCTGGTCCAGGCCGTGCAGGCTACGCGGTCATCGGCGGTGATCGGTTCCGGTCCCATCCGCATTGGCCAGGGTATCGAGTTCGACTATTGCTCGGTGCATTCGGCCTGGGCACTCCAGGATGCCGGAGTGCGGAGTATCATGCTGAACTCCAACCCGGAGACCGTCAGCACCGACTTCGACACCTCCGACCGGCTCTACTTCGAAAGTCTCGACGAGGAGAGCGTGCAGGAAATCCTAGCCAACGAAGGCTGGCCGCCGGTGGTGGTGCAGTTCGGCGGTCAGACGGCGATAAACCTCGCCGAGCCGCTGGCCAAGACCAATGTTGGGGCAGAGCAGGCTGCCCCGGTCCAAATCCTCGGCTCATCCGTGACTACCATTGACCTCGCCGAGGACCGCAAGAAGTTCGAGCTATTCCTGGATCGGCTCGGTATTCCCCAGCCGCCGGGGTCCGGCGTGTCGTCGGTTGAGGATGCCGTTTCGGTCGCCAACCTGATTGGCTATCCCGTGCTGGTTAGGCCCTCCTACGTATTGGGTGGCCGAGCAATGGAGATTGTCAACACGCCCGACGACCTGCGGCGTTTCGTCACGGCCCTACTCACGCAGGACCAACGCTACCCGGTCTTGATTGACAAGTACCTCCAGGGCCGCGAGGTCGAGGTTGACGCGATCTGCGACGGTACCGACACCTTGATCCCCGGCATCATGGAGCATATTGAGCGGGCCGGCGTGCATTCCGGAGACAGCTTCGCCGTCTATCCGCCCATCCACCTCACCGCGTCGGACACTGAGCTACTCGTCGAGTACACAACCCGTATCTGCGCCGGCCTGGAGGCGCGCGGTCTCATCAACATCCAATACGTGCTGCACCAAGGCGAGGTGTACGTGCTGGAGGTCAACCCGCGCAGTTCGCGGACGGTGCCATTCCTGAGCAAAGTGACCGGCGTGCCGATGGTCCGCTTGGCCACCCAAGTCATGCTCGGCCGGCGCCTGGCCGACCTCGGCTTTGGCACCGGGCTGTGGCCGGCGCGGCCGCTGGTGGCGGTCAAGGCGCCGGTGTTCTCGATGGCCAAGCTGGTTGGCGTAGACACCTTCCTGGGGCCGGAGATGAAGTCCACCGGCGAAGTGATGGGCGTGGACAGCGCCTTTGCGCCAGCATTACGCAAGGCCATGATGGCGGCCGGCGTCTCGCTCCCGCCGGAAGGCGGCGTGCTCCTCTCCATCGCCGACCGCGACAAGGCCGAGGCCGCGCCGATCATCCGCGCCTTGGGCGACGCCGGCTACCGCCTGTACGCGACGGCCGGGACGGCAGCATTGGTCGGGCGGCTGGGGTACGACGTGACCGCGGTAGGGAAGCTGACCGACGGCGATCAGGCGATCATCAACTTGATCCGGGCCGGCCGCGCCCACCTGGTCGTCAACACCGTCACCGGCGGCCGACCGGCGCTGCAAGACGGCTTCGAAATCCGGCGAGCCGCCGCCGAGCATCAAGTACCGTGCCTGACCTCGCTGGATACGGTCGGCGCCTTGCTGGAGTCGATAACCGGCGGCAGCGAGTACAGCGTCCGCTCACTGCCGGCCTACCGCACCGGCGCAGCCGCGCTGCCCCCAGAGGTAGCCACGCCCGACGTGCCGGCGGCGGTGGTAACGCGCCCATTCGCCCGGCCCGGCGATGGTCAAGACGGCGCCAATGGGCAGCTTCAGGATTAACGGGCCGCGCCCCGGGATGCCAAGCTCGCAGTCGGCCGTTCGAGCACATTAGACGGCTCATGGCACGTCAGCCGACCGCTCCTGCACCGGATGAACGACGGGTCCGGCGGCGTGGGTATGCGCTCGCAGCGGCCGCGGTGCTGCTGTTCTCCACGAGTCCGGTCTTGACCCGGGTCGCCGGCACGATCTCCTCCCTGGAAATCGCCTGGTGGCGCCTCTTCCTAGCGGCGTTGACGGTGCTGGTCATCGCCACCGTCAGCCGCCATCGGATACGGTGGCAACCGCTGATAAGCCGCCAGTTTGCCCTCTACGGCCTCACCATCGCGCTCCATTTCTTCTTCTACATCGCGTCGTTATCGTTCACCACCGTCGCACACAGCTTGGCGCTGGTCTACACCGCGCCGGTCTTCATCGCCCTGCTCTCGCGGGTCGTGTTGAAGGAAGGCCTCACGCCCTCGCGGTGGCTGGGTGTGGCACTAGGAGTAATCGGCGCAGCCGTGCTCGCCGGCGTCGAGCCGGACATCCGTCCCCGCGCACTGCTCGGTGACGCGCTGGCGATTGGCTCGGCGCTGACGTTCGCCGTGTACTCGGTCGCCGGGCGGTCGGTCCGTGGGCGCTACCCGCTCTACGACTACGCCACCGGAGTCTACACCTGGGGGGCACTCTGGCTGACGCCGCTGGCGCTCTGGGCCGCACCCGGCAGCAGCTACAGCCTGCCGGCGCTGGGCGCCGTGGTGTTCCTCGGGATCGGACCGTTGGGCATCGGCCACACGCTCTACAACGCGGCACTGCGGCGCGTTCCGGCGACGGCCGTCAACCTGATTGCCACCGGCGAAGTGTTTGGGGGCGTACTCCTGAGCGCTCTCTTCCTCGCCGAATACCCCACGCCGTTCGCGCTGGCCGGCGGCGCTATTATCCTCCTCGGCATCGGCCTCGTCATCCGCTAAGGCCAGCCGGCGGCCTTGTCCCGCTTGAGGTGATTACGGGCGTGGGTAATAATGAACTGGAGGTGACATGCCGGTGAGTGGGGTGGAAAGCGGGCGCAACCTGTCAGCCTACGAGTCGCTACGAAGCGAATTCGGTGAGCATCATGGCGAGTACGTGGCTATTTCGCACGGCTGACTGGTGCTCTATGCCAAGGACTTCAACGTAGCCTTCAATGCCGTGAAGCACGATCCCCACGCCATCGTGTGCGAGGTGGGCGACACCCCTCGCACTACTCCCGTGCGGGTTATCGCAGGCATGAGGTCGAAGTAGCGCAGATCATAGGAGATAACGGTAGCGATTGGAGGCAACGAATCGCGCGCTCACACTTTGCACGCTCAGGCTGCGAGCAGCGAGCTGTTGGAGCAGACTCTCTAGATCGGGTGAGGCAGCCACGACCTCGCCACCATGCACGGCAACGAATTGGTCAGGATACTTCCGAACGTACTCCTGATAGTGCCCTGTCCAGAAAGCAGTCTCCGCCTCCACCCGCTTCAGGGCGGCCTCCGCTTCGACCAAGTTGGGCACACCCATCTTCCTTGCATCCCCCTTTAGCCCCGCCTGGCCTCCGGCACTCCTGCCAGCGGAGAGAGGCTTCCTGGCATCAATCGGATTCTTGGATCTCGGTAGGCTGTTCTGCAATACCAGACCTTCAAGGCAATAGCCCCGGACTCAAGTGAGAAGTCCGTGACCTGGTTTACCAATTTCCCGTCTATGTATGACGTCAGCGACGCTCCACGAGCAGCGATCTGAACGTCGTACTCCTGACCGCACTCGATGGGGAAATTAACGACGCTGAGCTTGGTCATCGCGTTCGGATCACGTTTGCAGATCTGCACCGCCTGCCACCCCAGCATGAAGTCGAACAGATACCAGGACCGCTCGTCCTCTGATAGCCGGAAGAACACTTGAGCATTTCCTCCAGAGATCGGTGTAACGAGCAGGGAAAGCTCGAAGTCACGCCAGGAGATATCCCCAATAATCAGAGGGGGTGTCGTACCGTCTGTATCCTCACCGACGAATGTGTTTCTGGTTCGCTCCCACCCATCTTCGATCGGCCCCTTGCTCCTGGCGCCGGCCCTCCAACCCTCAGTACCACCGTCTTCAAGGAGCTTCTGCCAGGGAATAGTCCCCCTCATTCCAGCAATCATGGCTCTTCCATAGTCTTCACTCGATGTGTCTCGACGTTCCTCGCCCATGGTCGCCAACCTCCCCTTTAGCTGCTTCCTCGACCTGTGTAGACGGCTTTTTACCGTTCCGGCTGGGATACCAAGAATCTCCGCAATCCGTTTCTGGGCCAACCCGACGAGATAGTACAGCGTCACCACGGTCCGGTCGGCGGGAGACAGCGCGGACATCGCCTGCTTCAAGAAACCCACGTGGCCCGCGCCTGCCCTAGGGCAGCATATTCTGTTGCCCGACCGGTGCCTTCCGTCAGTCTGGAGATCCCGCGGCCCATCAGCTTCCGTTTTCTCAACCACTTACGAACGACGTTGAGAGCAATAGAGTAAAGCCAGGAGGGGAACTTCTGAGGATCCTCCAGGTCAGCCAGACGCCTGTATGCAACGACGAAGGACTCTTGCGTGGCATCTTCGGCATCATCCTGGTCCTTCAACACCGATAGCGTCATTGAAAACACAAGACGCCTGTGTCGGTTGACGAGCACCGCAAACGCGTGATCGTTACCAGATCGAGCGGCTCTGACCAGGGTCGCATCGCTCTCTGCTAGTCTCGCCGTTTCATCCATTCACAAGATAGATTCCGATTCGCACAACAGGTTCACGGAAATCTGGCTAGTTCGAGCGTGGCCGAGAAGATGGCCCCGCCTGGCCTCCGGCACTCCGACCGATGGCTGATGACTGACCGCTGACGGCTAGTAACTATCAGCTAATATGGCTCCGCGCCGCCGTAGCCGTGGCCGCAGTACCGCTGGATGGCCGCGCGCAGCTCGCCTTCCAAAGTAAGCTGGCGGTTGACCAATCCGTCGAGCACGGACAACAACTCGGTATGGTCAACCTGTTGGCGAGCGGTCTGTAGCTCGTTGAGTAACGCGGTCACTCGCTGGTAGACGGCATCAACCGCCTCCGCTTCTTGCCTGGTTGCACGCCGCGGTTCCGATTCCACGACATCTGCCTCCTCCCTGGCGCTCGCGCTAGAGCCGCAGGAGCACGTCCAAATCGGACGACAGATCGAAGACGTGCTTGCGCGGGTCAAGTTGGTAGGGGCCGATTTCCACCGTGACCCAGCCGTCGTAGTCAATAGCACGCAAGCCCGCAAACACCGCGGGCCAGTCAATGTCCCCTTCGAGTAACCGCACAAAGCCACTGGCATCCCGCCCGGCGCTCGAACGGAACCCCTTGACGTGGACGCGCTTGATGCGCTCGCCGAGGCAGCTGACCCAGTGCTGGGGCCACCCGAACGCGGCGCAGTTGCCCGCATCGAAGTAGCAGGCCGCGTAGGGGCTGTTGATCTGGTCGAGAAAGAGGCGCATCTCCATCGGCGTGTAGAGCATCTTGTTCCACACGTTCTCCACGGCGAGCGTGACGCCGTGCCGTTCGCAGTCGGGGAGCAGGCCGCGAATGAACGCTTGCGCCCGGTCCCAGGCGATCTCGTAGGGCACGTCCTCTTTGCAGGTCCCCGGCACCAAGAGCAGCGCATCCACGCCGAGGTCGGGTGCTATCGCAATGCTCTGGCGGACCAGTCGGGCCGCCTCGGCTCGCTCGGAGGGATCGTTGGCCGTCGGCGAAATCTGCCACATCGGCCCGGCCAACATGCCGGAGACCGGGACAGTGCGCGCGGCGAGCGCGGCGACCGCAGCCGTATCGGCTGCCGGCCCATCGAACGAAAAAAAGCCCTCCTGGTTCAGGGCAATTTCGATCCCATCGAAACCGGCCTCGGCCGCCAACTCAAACTGCTCCGGCAACGACATGGTGCGCGGCATACATCCGGTGGCCATGATTGACTTCTGCATCAAGCTACTCCTTGCCCAGCGCGAGTATTCGCCGCCAAGTGTACTGGATGGCTCGATCTCGCTTCACTGTACGCGGTCGTCGGCTGCCATACGCTCCAAGACCTGCAGCCTCGTCACAATGCCGTCGAGACCTGGCGCCTCCACAGCGAACGCGGCCGCGGCGCACGCAAAGTCCGCAGCCCAGACAGGATCGTCGCGTTGGTGGAGACCGATGACAAAGGCCGTTGCGAAGACATCGCCGGCTCCCGTAGGGTCAACCTCGATGGCCCGGTAGGCATGGGCGCGATGGATCAGCCGCGCCTCGGCATAGACCTCGGCCCCCTCACGCCCTCGTGTGATGACGACAAACGGCGCCAGCCGCTGCCACGCCGCCAGCGACTGCGGGACACCTTGCGGCTGGCCGGCCGGAGCCGTACCACCCCTCCCACGATCCTTGCGGCTCGGAACGGCCAGATCGTCCACACTGAGCACCAGCACGTCGCAACGGCCGCGTAGGGACTCGGCCTCGCGCCACGGCACGGCACGGACCAGGCCGTCCGCGTCCCAGGCACGCAGCCAGCCTTGCGGAGCTACCGCACGCACCATCGCGTTGCTCGCACAGTCGAGGAGGTCGGGCCGCATTTCCTGGGCAACCGGCCCGAACAGCATCATAGGCGCTTGCCGTAGGGAAGCCGGGATGTCCGCGGCGGTGAGGGGCTGCGCCCGCGCATGGAGATACTGGCACCGCTGACCGCCCTCGTAGACGTTCTCGAAGGTGGTTGAGCGCGGCGAACCGGCATTGTAGACGGCCACCTCGGCGGCCAGCGCGTCAAGCGGCGCAAAAGGGGCCGCGCGTGTGACGAGCGCCGCGCGCAGGCCGAGCCGCGCGGCCGTGCAGGCCGCGTAGGCCGCCGTTCCGCCCAAGCGGTAGCCGGACGGCGTGTGGTCGCGGGCCACGTGGCCTACGGCGACGAACTCCGGGCCGGCCAGCGGGGCGGGCAAGACGTCCGCACTTGGCTCAAGTCCCGGGGCGCTCTCCTTAATAACACCCATCCGTCATTCCAGCCCCCTGCCCCGCGGGGGGCCGAGGTGAAGGTGCCCGCTGCGCTGGATGGCGGCGTATTCCCTCCCCTGTGGGTCAGCACGGGGGAGGGCTAGGGTGGGGGCCACGACTTCTCGCCCATGCCTCCAGCCCTCCAGTGCAGCCTCCGCAATGAGTTGGAATAGATGGCACGTCAGCGCGGCTTGATGACGACGCGGCGGTCGTCGCCCGCTCCTTCGCTCTCGGTCGTTACCTCAGGGTCGTCCACGAGTGCCAAGTGGACAATCCGCCGCTCGTTCGGCGGCATCGGTTCGAGAGCCATCGGCTGGCGAGTCACCCGCACGCGCTGCGCCAGCCGCTCCGCCATGCCTTCCAGCAGGTTCTCCCGGCGCTGCCGATAGCCGTCGGCGTCCACGACGAGCCGGATGCGCCGCTCCAACTGCTTGTTCACCATCATGCTCAACACGAACTGGAGTGCGCGCAGGGTGGTACCGCGCCGCCCGATCAGCTCCGCAACGCCGGGACCGACCGCGTTCAGCGTGACCGGATCAATCGAGCGCACTTGGATGTCGAGCTTCAACCCCATGCGATCCAACAGCTCGGTCAGCATCATTTGGGCAAACTCGGCATCGCGCGTACCCTGGAGGTCGGCATCGTCCACGGCGTCTTCCGCGTCGTCAACCGGTGGTAATGCCGGCTCCTCTGCCGCCGGCTCCGGTGTCTCGGGCTTGACCGTTACCCGCACCTGCGCCGGTTCGGCGCCAAATGCGAGTATCTGCGGTGGACTACCGCGCGACACGACGGTCACGTCTACCTCGTCTTCCGCTTTGCCCAGCTGCTGCAACGCTCGCCGCACCGCTTCATGCACCGTGCGAGCGGTTTCCTCAACGCTTTCCACGCGCCCGCCTCCCCCGACGGCGACGAGAGGGCCGCCGTCTTCCCGGTGACCTCTCGCTTGGTTCACTTCGATCCTCAATCACTTCCGGCTCCGCGGTCCCGAGCAATCGGCGCAGCCCAGCCCGCCAGTCTCCATCGAGGAGGCCGCGCGGTCCCGCCGGAGCAGCCGGCCCATCGGCACTGGCCTCCCCCTGCCCATCATTCCCGCGCAAGCGGGAATCTACAGCGCGACTGCCTCCGCTGGCCGGGCCTGTCCCAGCCCCCGCCCCGGTACCGGTCGCCGACTCACTACCCATGAAGCCTCGGATGCGTTGCACGTCCGAGTCGAGCGCCCCCAAGCCGGTAATGAAGTATTGCTGGACAATCCCGAAGAGGTTCTGCACGACCCAATAGAGCGCCAGGCCAGCACCGAAGTTGACGCCGATGACGATAATCATCAACGGCATGAACATCATCATCCGCTGCTGCATCTGCTGCTGAGGATCATTGGACAGCGTGGTCATCATCCGCTGCTGTACCCACTGGGTACCACCGGCGAGCAGGGGCAGCAGCCAGGGCAAGGGAAATCCCAGACCGGTTAATTCCGGTCCCAGCACGTCCGGCATGGACAGGTTTTCGACCCACAAAAACCCTTCCTGGAAGGCCAGGTTGAACCGCTCGTCCTGCTCATTACCCAGATTGATCAGGGCGTGGTAGAAGGCAAAGAAGAAGGGCATTTGGAGCAGCAGCGGGAGACAGCCACCGAGCGGATTGACCCCTTCCTCCCGGTAGAGCTTCATCGTCTCTTCTTGGACCTTCTGCTTGTCGTCGCCGTACTTCTTCTTGAGCGCGGCCACCTTCGGCTGCATCGCCTGCATTGCCTTCATGGATCGGGTGCCTTTGAGCGACAGCGGCAACAGGACGAGGCGAATCAAAATCGTGAAGATGATGATGGAGAGGCCGGCGCTGCCGGTGAGTTCGGCGATATACACCAAGCCGTTAATGAGGGGGTCAACGAGGAAGGTATTCCAGATTTCCGTTCTGTCCAAAACTAGAGACCTCCAGGGATAAGTCGCAGGTGATCCGTCATGCCTGGTACCTCATCCGTCAGTATCGCACAAGCAGGGATCCATCATTCACGCCGCTGGATTGCGGCTTTCGCCGCTATGACGGGCCAGGGCAGCCAGGTAACGCTGATAACCGCTGACAGTGACCTACACTGGCCTCCCACTGATCCAATAGCTCAGGGGACCGGGTCGTAACCGCCAGGGTGAAAGGGATGACAACGCAGAATCCGACGGAGGGCCAGCCACACTCCGCGCAGTATACCATGCCGGACGATGGCCTCGTGGGCATAGTCCGAGCAGGTCGGAGCAAAGCGACAGGTGTTGGGCAGGAACGGGGACACCAGAAGCTGATACTGCCGAATGCCTCCCAGGACCAGCCAGCGCAGACACCGTACTATGCCAGGCGGCGCGTGGGCCTCCTCAAGAGCTGCGGTGCCTTCCCCTCCGGCAGGCGCCTCCGACGGCTCCCGCTGCGGCGCGCGGCGCCCGCTCGGCGCAGCTACCGTTGACGTATCGGTCATCTCGATCCAGGCACCTGTTGGCTTCTCCGAGCATACCATTGGGCGGCCCGGGCTTGAAGACTCCGCAAGCCTTGCGGCCCCAGCGGCGGTCGCTCGGAGGTGAGGCCGGTGCGTCGCCACAGCCGGTGGATGTCGGCCTGCAAGTCCCAGAAGCTCGCCGCCGTCGCCTCACGATGCGCGATGAGCAGCAGGTCCCAGCTATCCGGCACCATCGGGAGCGTGAGGCGCACAATCTCCCGGAGGCGGCGGCGCAGGCGGTTCCGCACGACCGCTTTCCCGAGCCGACCGGAGACGGTCAGCGCCAGCCGCGTCTGCCCGCGTGTGGTACGCAGCGCGTAGAGCCGTAGGAGCCTGGCCCGGCGGGTACGGCCGCGCCGGCGCACGGCCCTGATCTCGGTACTGGACAGCCCACCCGGCTCGCGTGGCGGTGGCCGCGCCGCACCACAACCGTTCATGGGATTATGCGGCTCCGGCACGCCAGGCTGTTGCCGCTGCACAGTGGGGAGCGACCGGGGCGGATGGCGGGCGGCGTCAGGGTCAGGCGCCCATACCTGCTTGGCGCCGTGTTAGACCGTGAGTTTATGCCGGCCCTTGAGCCGCCGCGCCCGCAATACGCGCCGCCCGGCGAGCTTCCGCATGCGCTTACGGAAACCGTGTACCCGGTGACGACGACGAACTTTCGGCTGATAGGTACGCTTTACCATCTACTCACACTTTCAGTGACCAGTGGCCGGTAGCTTGTGACCAGGATCGAGGCTACGGGCTACTGACCTTGGCCGTAGCGGCGCCGTTCATGGCGCCCTGGGACACGACTAATCGCGCCCCTACTGCTCCCGAACAACCGACCTAAAGCTGCCCAACGCGCTGCAAATACAAGCTCCAGTATACCAGGAAGCGGCATCGTCGGCGCAGCCCACACCACCTCACGTACCACGAAAGCGTGCGAGGTCGAAGCGTAGCCGGCCGTGCTCGCGGTACCACGCGCGCTGGCGGGCGGCCGTCTCGTCCGGCGGCTGCCGAGCGGTCAGGTCGGCCAAAGTGCGTCCCTGCACCTGGTCGTCAGGCGCCGTTGCGGCCTCGTCCGCGGCCCACGGCAGCATGACGGGAGTGGGCGCACAGAGCACGTGCGGCTGCGGGCGCACCCGCCAGGGACGTCCGTGCAGCCCCAGCGAGACCAGCAACGCCGCGTCGCTGTGCTCCTGCGCGGCGCGAGCGGCGTGATCGCTCGCGCCCGTCTCCGTTATCGTCACCGCCAGCGCCAGCACCTTGCCCCCTTGAAGGCTCTGTGGCCACCGGACGGCAGGGGTGCCGAGGGTGTGCGCCAAGGCCAGCGTGAGCGGCCAGGCCGGCGCATCAAGCGGTACCAGCGCGTCGAAGCGCCAGCGGAGCGCCAGCACGGTGTCGGCGAGCCGCCGCAACACCGCTGCAACCGCGGCGTGCCCGTCGAGTTGGCCGGTGCGGCTCGCCGGGATGGTGATTCCGTCATCTCCGGGCAAGCCCAACAGCAGCGCACCGCAATAGGCGTAGATACCGATCTTTGCCGGCAACCGGCCATCCTGGTCATAGGGCGCCGCAAATTCACGCAACCGCGGCAGCGCGTGGAGCGCGGCCGTGGCATAGGGGTCGTCCGGCTTCCGTACTAATGCCTGACGCAAATGTGCCTCGGCCACGGGGTAGTCTTCGTCCTGTAAGGCCAGATCGCCGAGGCGGGCATGGACGAGGGCGGCCCGGTCACCGAGACGCTCACCCTTCAGGCGCAGCACGGCTTCGAGATTGCGGCGGGCCGGCTCGCGTTTTCCCTGGGCCAGAAACAGCAACGCCTGGTTGTACAGGACGACCGGATCGGCCGGCGCCAGCGCCAGCGCCTCCCGGTAGGCGTGTGCCGCCTCGTCCCATTGCCGCTGCCGCTGCGCCGCGGTCCCTCGCGCCAGCCAGTAGAGGCTGACTTGCGGATCGCCGGCACACGCTGCGCGGTAGGCTTCCAGCGCCTCGGCCCAGCGCCCTCCCTGTTCATGCGCCAAGCCGCCTTGATAGTGCTGTTGGGCTACAAGCTTGGCAAAGAAGCCCTCGGCGTCCACGTTGCGTTACTTCCCTTCACCGGACGGTCGGCGCAGAATGTGGGCCAGCGTTAGCATACACTGGAGAAAGGCACCAACGAAACGGACGCTATTCGTGCGGTTGAATGGACTGTAGCCGGAACGGCAACTGTATAGTATCCAGGCGCGCCAAGGAGTTGCTGCATGATAGGGGATCAGCCGGCGGATGACCCCGGCGAGCTGCTGCCGATCTACGACGAGAGCGGGACGCTGCTGGGACAAAAGCCGCGGGGTGCCGTCCACCGCGACGGCGATTGGCACTGGTGCTTCGACTGCTGGATTATTGCCCACGACGCGGCCGACCGGCCAGCCGTACTCCTGCAGCAACGCTCTCTGGGCAAGGACACGTGGCCCGGCCGCTGGGACATCAGCGCCGCCGGGCACTATCGCCCTAGCGAAACCCTGGCCGAGGGCGTGCGGGAGCTGGCCGAGGAGTTAGGGGTCGAAGCGCAGCCGGAGCAGCTTATCCGCTTGGGCGTCCGCATCGCCGTCACGCGCCAAGTGACCGCCACCGGGGCCATCATTGACCGCGAGTTTCAGGACACGTACTTCTTGCACGACGAGCGGGCGCTCTCCGACTACAGCCCCTGCCCCGACGAGGTGATGGGGCTGGCGCACCTCCCGGTCGCCGCCGGCCGGGCACTCTTGACGGGCGCGACCGAATCACTGACCCTGCCCGGCCTCGCCGCCGGCGAGAACGGTCGCTGGCTCGCGGCGCAGCACGAGCTGACGGCGCGGTCGTTCATCCCCGCCGTAGATTCCTACTTGCTCAAGGTGCTCGCCCTCACCGAGCGGGCGCTCAAGGGAGAACGGCTCCTGTACATTTAGCCCCCAAACCGACACCAAGCGGCCGTCACGTGCTACAATGGCGCCGGTTGCGCGCAGACAGCGCCGGCCAGCCCATCATGCGCCAGGAGCAGGTGCTGGTGGGTCGGAGGAGCGGCACCACCGCGACTACCTAGCGTGTGAGGAAGAAGTCTATGGGTGGGGAATCCCCGGCAACATCCACGGTATCCGGCACGGCAGAGAGCGAATCGGAAAAACTGAGTTTCGGGCGGCAGGGCTTGCGGCGCCTCTTCATGTGCCGAGTCGACTCGACACTGCTTGCTTGGCTGCAAACACGGTCCGGATCAGAAGCGCCGGGAGCGATTGGCGAGGTCCTGGCACGCGCCGTGGCCGAGGGAGTCCCAAGTCTCCAGACCAAGGGGCTACCACCGAACAGTCAGAGCGAAAGTGCGCCGGGCGACGCGGATGGTGGTCGGCTCGTCGCGTTCTCCGTAGATAGTAGCCTTGTGCAGCAGCTGGCCGAGATCGCTGGGGACGCGGCGCCAGCGGTGGTCAGAACGACCGCCATCGCAGCGGCCATGGAGGCCGCGTCTCTCTCCGGTGGTAGAAAGCGGACCTCAACCAGGAAGCGACGGACGACAACGACCCGCCGGCAAACCAAGGCAGCGGCAACCACCGCCGCGCCCGGCAAGGCGAAGGCGGCTGATACGGCGGAAGCAACCGCGCCGGCGGCCAAAGCGGCGCCGCGCAAGAAAGGCGCTGCCAGGCAGAGCCGCCGTACCGGCACATCGCGTCGGTCGGCACAAGCGAAGCAGCCCCAACTGCAAGCATTGGCACCGGACGTGGCGGCAGCATTGGAGGCCGGCGAGTGCTCGTCTCCCTTGCTACGCGCCCTACGCCAATCGTTGGGCCTCTCACAGGCGGCAGCGGCGCAGTCGCTCGGGGTCTCGCGGGGTCTCGTCGCCGATGCCGAGCGGGGGCGGCGGGCCGGCCAACAGACACTTTCACGTTTGATCGGTGGTCTGCGCCGCGTGCGCGCCGAATGTGAAGAGGCAGTACGCAAGAAAGCCGAGTCAGAGTCAGCCTAGGGCGCTGCTCCCGCCCGCCATCCCCGCGCAACGCAGGAATCAGCGTTCCCGACTACTTTCCCCGCCGCCGGCGGGCCTCGCGGGCGATGGACACGAAATAGTCGTGCATCCGCAGGTCGTCGGTAAGCTCGGGGTGGAAGGCAGTGGCGAGGAGGTGCTCCTGCCGCGCCGCCACAATACGCCCGTCCGGTAAGCGCGCCAGCACCTCGGCCGCCGGCCCCACCGCTTCAATCAGCGGCGCGCGAATAAACACGGCGCGGAACGGTGGCTGTCCAATCACGGACAGGTTCAGATCAATCTCGAAGCTCTCGCGCTGGCGGCCAAAGGCGTTACGCTGGACGCGAATGTCCATCGCTTCCAGGAACACCTGGTCGGGTAAGGCGCCGACCACGTCGCGCGCCAGAAAGATGAGGCCGGCGCACGTGCCCCAGACCGGCCAGTTGGCAGCCAGCAGCTCTTGCAGCGGCTCCACCAGGCCCCAACGCACGGCCAGCTTGCCAATGGTCGTGCTCTCACCACCGGGAATAATCAGGCCATCGAGGCCTTCCAGGTGTTCGGGCAAGCGCACCTCGCGCGCCGTCACCCCCAAGCGGGAGAGCGCAGCAACGTGTTCCGCAAAATCGCCTTGGAGGGCCAGCACGCCGATAGTCGTGTTGTCTCGCTCAGTCATCAGCTATCAGCTATCAGCGTATTCCGGTGCCGGCAGCACCGGAGCACCGCCTACCAGCCCCGCTTGGCCAGCAATTCTTCCGGCTCCAGTGTCCCTAGCTCGATCCCGGGCATCGCCTTGCCCAGCCCCTTGGACACGTCGGCCAGAATCTCGGGATCGTTATAGTGCGTGGTCGCCTGCACAATCGCGCGGGCCATCCGATCCGGCGCTTCCGACTTGAAAATCCCCGAGCCGACGAAGATACCGTCCACCCCTAGCTGCATCATCAGGCCGGCGTCCGCCGGGGTTGCCACCCCGCCGGCAGCGAAGTTGACCACCGGCAGGCGGCCGGTACGGTGGATTTCCTCGACCAGCTCGTAGGGCGCACGGAGTTGCTTGGCTTCAGCCATCAACTCATGGTTAGACAGGGACGGATCATGGAGGCGGCGGATCGTGCCGAGCACCATCCGCGCGTGCCGCACGGCCTCGACGATGTTGCCGCTGCCGGCCTCGCCTTTCGTGCGGATCATGGCCGCCCCTTCACCAATCCGCCGCAGCGCCTCACCGAGGTCGCGCGCGCCGCACACAAACGGGACCTTGAAGGCGTGCTTGTTGATGTGGTGCGCCTCGTCCGCCGGGGTGAGCACTTCCGATTCGTCAATGTAATCAATGCCGATGGCTTCGAGGACCTGCGCCTCGACAAAATGGCCGATCCGGGCCTTCGCCATCACGGGGATGGTAACGGCCTCCTGAATCTGGGTAATCAGCTCCGGATCGCTCATCCGCGCGACCCCCCCGTGAGCGCGAATATCCGACGGCACCCGCTCCAGCGCCATCACGGCGACGGCGCCGGCCTCTTCAGCAATCTGGGCGTGCTCCGCCGTCACCACGTCCATGATGACTCCGCCCTTGAGCATCTGGGCCAACCCCTTCTTGAGGTCCCAAGTCCCAGTCGTGCTCTCAGCCACCTGTCCGTTCCCCGAGGTAGTCGCCTGTTCAGTCATGGGGTTCTCACCTCCCTAGCCATGCTTGGCCGCGTCCGACCCCAGCACCAGACACGTTCGCGCCTCTATTCTACCGCTGTTTTCCCCGAATCGGTAGCCGAGCGTATCCCTTGCACACACGATTTCCCATAGGCACCGGCAGTAGAGGACTGCCCAGAGCTACAAACCGACGAGAGCCAGGCGCTGGCCGGGGCACCGCGCGGAGCTAACGCTCGGACTTGCCCTTGCCTAGATCGTCAATGTCGAGCTGCTCGATGAAGTCGCGGAAGACATCGAGCCGCTCATCCTGCTCGACCTGACTGCCCTCGCCCTGCTCCGATTCTTCGGACTCGGCATCGCGCGCGTCGCTACCGACACGCTCCAGCACCGCGTCGGCGACGTAGATCGGCACTTCCGCCCGCACGGCTACGGCTATCGCGTCGCTCGACCGGGCATCAAGCTCGACGTGGCGCCCATCAACGTCCAAGACAATGCGGGCGTAAAAGGTCTCGGCGACCAGATCGTTGATGAGCACGTGGATGATCTCGCCGTTGAGGGCCGCAATCGCATTGACGAGCAAGTCGTGGGTGAGGGGCCGCGGCACCTCGGCCTTCTGGAGCCTGATATAGATGGCTTCCGCCTCGGCCGGGCCGATGATGATGGGCAAAATACGGTCGCTATCCGGCTCCCGGAGCACGACCATCCGGGCCGTGCCGTGGATGTCCATACGAATGCTGTCAACGATCATCTCGACCATCGTTGTTCCTCAGTGCCCGGACACTGCCCCTCTACCACCAGCGGCAGAACTCACACCGCCGTCGGCTGCTCCCCTGCCATTCTAGTCCCTGCTGCCCTGTGATTGCAACGCGCCGGAGCAAATCGTCGCCGTACTCAGCTTACAATGTCCGTCAGTGACTCCTCGTCCAAGTCGAAGGCGGCGTGTAAGGAACGCGCAGCGCGGGGAACGTCGGCTTCGGGAATCAGACAGGTAATGCGGATTTCGCTGGTCGTGATACTCGTGATATTGACACCGGCTTCGGCCAGCGCCCCGAACATGCGGGCGGCATACCCCGGGCCGAGGGACAGGCCCGACCCTACAATGCTGATCTTGGCAAGGTCGGCCGAGGCGTGTACGTCCTGCGCGCCGACTTCCGCGGCCACCGGGCGCACGACGGCGACAGCCTTTTCCAGATCATCACGACCGACCGTAAAGGAGAGATTCGATTCCTTCTCGTGGTTCACGTCCTGCACGATGTCCTGCACGATGATGTCCACGTTGATCGCCGCTTGCGCGAGCGCATCGAAGACTGCATACGCAATCCCCGGCCGGTCGGGCACGGCGGCCAGTGTCACCCGGCCAACATCCACATCGTGGGCAATCCCCCGCACGCGCTGGCGAGCTTCGAGCGCCATATCGTCACCTCGACTAATCAACGTTCCCGGTTCGGTAGAAAAACTTGACCGCACCACAACAGGCATACCATATACGTCCCCCAACTCTACGGCGCGCGGATGCATCACGCGCGCGCCATGGCGCGCCAATTCGAGCATCTCATCCGAGCGAATCACGTCGAGCTTGCGCGCGGTCGGCACCAGCCGTGGGTCGGCGGTGTACACCCCCTCGACATCCGTGTTGATCTCGCAATACTCGGCCTTGAGGGCCACGGCCACGGCCACGGCGGTGGTGTCCGAGCCGCCACGACCAAGAGTCGTGACATCCATATCGTCCGTCATCCCCTGGAAGCCGGCGACAATCGGGATGGTGCCCTGCTCCAACTCGCGCAGCATCCGCTCGGGATTAATCTCGACAATCTGGGCCTGCCGAAAGGCCGCATCCGTCCGGATGCCGGCTTGGGGACCGGTCAGCGCCACGGCCGACCGCCCCAGGCTCCGCAGCGCCATCGCCATCAGCGTGCAGGAAATGACCTCGCCGGTAGAGAGCAGCAGATCAAGCTCGCGGTCGCTCGGATCGGCGCTGACCTGCCGCGCCATGGCAATCAAATCGTCGGTGGTATCACCCATCGCGGAGACCACGCCAACGACTTGGTGGCCGGCCTGGGCGGTCTCGGCGATGCGCTGGGCAACCCGTTGGATGCAATCGGCATCGGCCACCGAGGAGCCGCCGTACTTCTGCACCAGAATTGCCATCGGACCCCTTACCGTGTGTCTTTGCTGCGAGTGCAAAGTGTAACCGCCTCGGTAGACACGCGCAAGCAGGCCGGCCAGCCGTTGCCACCCAACACTCTCAGCGGTTGCGACGGACAAAGCGGCGTCCCTTGCGGTACACTTCCGGGGGGGTCTCACCGCGTTGGCCGGCCGACGGAGACCCACGATTTACGGCAATGACACCAGCAGAACCTCCCAGTCCTCGACAACCGGACAGTGGCTATGGCAGCGCCTCTGCGGTCCAGGCCGCCGGCTCCCTCCGCGCCGGCACAACCAGATGGGCCGGCTGCCGTGCAGGTGGTCGAGCACGGGGCGGTCGTCTGGGTTGATATCCGCCAGCCGGACGGCCCGGCGCTCGCCTGGCTGCGTAGCCGCTTCAGCTTCCACCCCCTCGACATCGAAGACCTGACGACGCGCTCCCAGCGTCCGAAGCTGGACGTGCATGACGAGTACCTCCTGCTCGTGCTGCACTTCCCGGTCTACGACCGCCAAGCGCAAGTATCCACCCCGTCCGAGGTACACGTCTTTCTGGGCACCGACTACCTGGTGACAGTCCACGACAGCCGCCTCAAGCCGATGGCGCAGCAATTCGATCAAGCCCTAGTGGGCCCGGCGGGCGCGCGTGCCCTGCTCGGTCGTAGTCCCGCGCACGCCCTGTACCGTCTGCTGGATCAGCTCGGCGACTACCTCTTTCCCATCTTCAACAAGGTCGGTGGCCGGCTGGATACGATTGAGGCCAAGCTGTTTGAGCAGCCTTCCCGCCTGCTCGTCTACGAGATTTCGCTCGTCCGTCGGGACATCATCGCCTTGCGCCGGATGCTGCGCCCCATACTGCCCGTGATGGCCCGCCTTGAAGGCGAGGCCATTCCGCAGCTCCCGCCGGCGCTCGACCTCTACTGGGGCAACATCCTCGACCACCTGGAGCGCGCCGCCGACATTCTCGCCGACTATCAGGAAGTCATTGACGGCCTGGCCGCGACCAGCGAAAGCCTCGCCACCCAGCGCACCAACGAGGTCGTCCGCGCCCTGACGATCATCTCCACTATCATGCTGCCCCTGGCGGTCATCTCCGGGATTTACGGCATGAACATCGCTGGACTGCCCTTTGCCGGCCACCCCTGGGCCGCCGTATTCGCCGGCGTCCTGATGATCGTGGTCGTTGGCGGCATGTTGGCCCTCTTCAAGCTCCGCCGCTGGATCTGACCACTCCGGTATAATCAAGCAGATCATGTGTCGGGCTGACGGTGTCGGATGCAGCACCTCCAGCGATTTGCAGAAATAATCCACTCGGCATATATTTGTAAAGATCCGGCAGCGGTTGCGGTGTGGGCTAGGAGCGAGGATGCAGGAACAATGGGTGCTCTCGACCTGACCGATGTGTAGCAATGCAGACCACCGCAGCTCCCCACGTGTATCCATCTGGAGTGTGCGGGAGGATGTGAGGAATCTCTACTCCTGGCTCTTCACAGTCCTCATGCTCCTCGGCATAGGCTACATACTCGTCAGTGGTGGGGCAAAGACCCTGGAGGAGTTTTGGGGGTTGCTCGCCACGTTGTCTGTGGCTACGGCAACAGTATCAATCGTAGTCACTGAGATCGGAGGAACCGTCATGGTACTGGCAAGTTGGGCGTTGGACAAGAGGGACGAGTGGCGAGCAAAGATAAGGGAAGAGGCTGCACAGGCGGGCCGGGCGGAAGGCCGGGTGGAAGGCCAGATGGATGCTCACGAGGCGTGGTCTGCTTGGAATGCCCGTAGACTGGCAGCAGAGCAGAACGGCGGTGAATTCAACGAACCACCGCCGTCAATCGAAGACCCGAGTCATCCTCGGTAATGAGTTCCTGATCGCGCAGCCGCTGGCCAGTCATGCGCTGCGCCACCATCGTCATCTGGTCAGCGGTAGCGGCGGGACACTGGTTATGCGGGCTGGCAAACTTGGCCACATGGAGGTGTAGATGCTTCTCGCTCATCTGCTCTCGGGAAACCGTTATCATCGTACCGAGTGTTACAGCGATCCGGCTTGCGTGCCTGAAGGAAAACTGCGCGTATGACGGCTAAGTTCGACGTTTTCACTGCCGCCTTGGCGGCGGTGCGAACATAAGCAAGCTACTGGCGTCTCCCGATGCCTCTAGGCTCCCCTGGCACCGCTCACCCGCTGGCCTCCGCGCTCGTGGTGGCCTTCGCACTCGGCATCGGCTCCGTGCTGATCTTGGTCCGCGGGGTGCCTCACGTGTGGGCAAACGAGGTACCTACTGCCACGCCTACGGAGACCCAGACCGCAACAAGTACCAGCGTTGGGACGGCTACGGCGCCCGCCACCGGCACCTCCTCCCCATCCCCAACTACCTCGCCCACCACCACTCCCTCACCACTCCCATCCATCTCACCGGCCGTCACTGACACTCCCTCGCCGCCACCAACGGCCTCGCCGACCGCCACCAACACCCCGTCCCTGTCCCCAACTGCCTCACCCACCATCACCAGCACTCCCACACCGCTCCCGACCGTCTCACCGACCATCACCAGCACCCCCTCCCGGCTCCCGACGACCTCGCCTACTGCTACTGCCACTCCTTCCCCGACCCCGACCGTCTCACCGACCACCACCAGCATTCCCTCTCCGTCTCCAACTGCCTCCCCGACCATCACCAGCACCCCCTCCCGGCTCCCGACGACCTCGCCTACTGCTACTGCCACTCCTTCCCCGACCCCGACCGTCTCGCCGACCACCACCAGCATTCCCTCTCCGTCTCCAACTGCCTCCCCGACCATCACCGGTACCCCATCTCCACTCCCAACCGCCTCACCCACTGCCACCGTTACACCCGCACCGCTCCCGACCGCCTACCCGACCGTCACCAGTACTCCATCCCCACTCCCAACCACCTCGCCGACGGCAAGCCCTACTGCTACTCCCACCCGACCGCCTTCGATGCTGCCGGCACACTATCGGAAACTGGACCCGGCGTTCCGCGCACTCACCGTTGCTCCTCGCGCCGCTGCGGCCCAAGTAGCAAGAGGTGTACTATCAGCATCCGATTCGCCAGGAGGTCGTGAGCGGATGACACGCCAGGACTGCACCACCTTGAACCCCAGCGGATTGTGCAGTCCTGGCGGTCAGAACAGCGATCGGCTGTGGGTGCTCGTACACGGCGACGCCACGGTGGCAACCGTGCTACGGCAGATGGGGGCCACATTGGCTGCACGAGCCGGCTCCGGCTCCCCGTATGTCGCACGCATCGCGGCAAGCGACCTAGAGCGTCTCGCGGCCCTGCCCGGTGTCTCCTACGTCGAGGCGTCGCGTCCCTACCGCCCCGTAGTGGACGCGAGCGTGCCGGCAACCGGTGCTGTGGAAGCATGGACGCTATCCGGCCCCTCGTCACAGCCGCTCACTGGCCACGGTGTCCTGATCGCGGTCGTAGACACCGGCGCGGACTGGAGTCACCCCGATCTCCGCAATGCCGACGGCACTACTCGTATTCTGCATCTGCTCGACCAGACCTGTAGTGTCACTGACTATGCGCCGTGTGCCACTACGGGCACTGTCTCGCCGGCTGGGCGCGAATGGGCTGCCAGCGACATCAACGGGTGGCTGACAGCCAACCAACTGCCCGGCCAGATCATTGATACAGCGACAGGTGCTCGCCTGCCCGACGATACTTTCCCCGGCGCGACGTGTGACGTCCCGGCCGGCTGCGGACACGGCACCCATATCACCTCGGTCGCCGCCAGTACCGGACATTCGCATAGCAGCCGCACGTTCCGCGGCGTGGCGCCCGATGCCGATTTGCTGATCGTCCGCTCTGATCTCGAATCGGCCAGCATCATGCGGGCCTGGAGTTGGATCATCGAGAAAGCGAAGGCGTTGAGAAGGCCGGTGGTCATCCTCAATGCGTTCGGCTCCGACTTTGGCCCGCACGATGGCACGGACTCCGTCGAGCGGGAGCTTGATCGGCTGTCCGGCTCCGGCGTGATCTTTGTCGTGGCAGCGGGCAATGCCGGCAATGGCCTCAAGCACGCCTTCGGTACGGTAGCCGATGGAACCTCATCCAAGTTTGCCTTCCAACTCACCGCTGAAGGCGTCGGCAGCTTCTCACTCTGGTATCCGGCCACGGAGCAATGGGAATTCAGCCTCTTCAAGGCGGGGAGCACCGATCCGGTCGCTACCGTCTCGCCGGGCGCGCAAACGGGCGCCGTAGCGGTGCAAGACGGCAGTGCCACCACGACGCTCACGGTGGACGCCTCCGCTGCGCCGCACCCGGTCCACACGACATTGAACCACCTGTCGCTGACCATCTCCCGGCCGTCCGGCGGCCAGAGCGGCGCCTGGCTCGGCGAGCTGCGTCGCGTCAGCGGCAGCGGCACGGTACGTTGGGACGCCTGGACAACCGCCGGTGAACTGGCGTTCTACCGGACCGGACTCGGCGGCACGACGGGCGGCCGAGACGCCTCGCGGACGCTGACCGAGCCGGCCAACGCCGCCCGTGCCGTTACGGTCGCCGCCTACACCACGCGCCTGACGTGGCCCTGCGACGCCCTCCCCCTGCCCATGCCGCCGTCGTGCACGACGGATCTCCGAAGTCATGCAACACCGATACCAACTCCTGGTGGCGTCGCGCACTTCAGTTCGCAGGGACCCACACGCGACGGGCGCAAAAAACCCGATCTCACCGCGCCGGGCCAGCCGATCATCGGGGCACGAGCGATCCGGGTCCCGATGCCGGACCCGGCGCCTTACGCCAGTACCCATCAGGTGATGCGTCAAGGCACGAGTCTGGCCGCCGCGCACGCGGCCGGCGCTATCGCACTCCTACTGCAAGCCAACCCGCTACTGTCACCGGAGGAGGCAGCAGCGTTGCTCCGGAATACGGCGCAGCGCGACGAGTACACCGCCGCGCACATGGGCACCGCGACCCCGTGGAGCGCGCCGTGGGGCGCTGGCAAGCTGCACGTCCTCCCCGCCGCCCAGACGGTGATTGCCACGACCCCTACGGTCACGCCGACACCCACGCTCACTCCCACACCGACCAACACCCCTATCTATTCACCCACCGCGACTGCTACCGCCACAAACACCCCCATGGCCACCGCTACCGCCATCGCTACCGCCACAAACACCCCCATGGCCACTGCTACCGCCACCGCTACCGCCACAAACACCCCCATGGCCACTGCTACCGCCACCGCTACCGCCACAAACACCCCCATGGCCACTGCTACCGCTCTACCCAAGCCTACTTCGGTCTCACCACCTGCACCGCCCAAAGATAGCCAGCCAGCGACCCAGCCCCGGCCGGCGGCGACATCGGCCGCCGTGCTCGTGGGTGAACTGCGCTGGGATCACCGAGCCTCTCCACCGCATCCCAGCTACCGGACCGCCGTCACGGTGCGCTTCTATCCCGCTGGCAGTGATCCGGCCAGTAGGGCGGCACGGTTCACGGTCACGACGGAGACCGATGACTATGGGCGCTTTTCAGTCTCGCTCGGCGACGTGAGCGACGAGACGTTCGATGTCAACGTCAAGCCGGCCGGCGGCCTGAGCCGTGAGCAGCGCGGCGTGCGTCTGCGCCGGAATTCCTCCCGTACCGTGCGCTTCGGATCCGTCAGCGACGGCGATTTGGACGGTAATGACCGCATTGACGCCCAAGACGCCGCGGCGCTCCGCGCGCACTTCGGTCGCTTTGCCGGCGAGGCCGGCTACAGCACGACGGCTGATCTCGACCGCGACGGCCGCATCACGGTGCTGGACTGGTCCTACATCGCACGGAGCCAGGGGCGGCAGGGACCAGAGCTAGTCCCATGAGGAACACCAGGGCTTGTCGGCAGAGGGCATATTGTCTCCCCAGGCAGGTCAGTGGATGGTGAACCGGCGCTACGGTGAGGGCGCCGGGCCGGGGAGGGAGACGATACGCACGTCGAGCAGGTAAGGCCGGCCGGCTGCGAGCGCCTCGTAGGCGCGGCCCACTGCGGCCGGGAGCGCGGCTACCGTCTCGACACGCTCCCCGGCAGCGCCAAGCGCCGTAGCGAGCCGGTCGTAGCGCGTCGGTAGGAGCGCAGTCTCGAAGATTCGGTCCTCGCCATAGCGGTCAATCTGCTGGTGCCATTCGGAGCCCCAGCGCGCGTCGTTGCCGACGACGATCAACACCGGTAGTCGGTAACGCACCGCCGTATCCAACTCCAGGGCGTGATAGCCAAAACCGCCGTCGCCGGAGAAGGCGACGATGCGGGCCGCCGGCCGGGCGAGCTTGGCCGCGAGCGCGAACGGCACGGCCGTACCGATGGAGCCATGCTTGCCGTTGAGCACGACCGTCGTCCCCGCCGCTCTGGCGCTAGCCGTTGCCAAGCGCGCCCACTGGCCGAACTCCCCACCATCCGATATCACGCAGTCTCCTGGCCCCAGGCGATCTAGCACCGCGTGACAGACCTCCAGCGCATGGATGCCGTCCTCGGATGGAGGCCGATGATCGCCGCGGGGATCGTCCGGCAGACTGGGCTGCCACCAGGCGCGGCGCGGCCAGGTGCGGCCGGCAGCAGCGGCGGTGAGCCGCTCCAATCCACGCCGCACACCCGTGCGTAGGACAACACCGGCCGCGGCGGCTGCCGGCTCCCCCGGGCTGGCAATCTGAGCCACGCGATAACCGGGAGCCAGTGCCTCGGGAGCGGCAAATCCCACCGAGAAGTCGGCCGGGCCGAGCAGCAGCACGGCGTCGGCACGTCCGAGCGCCCCGATCACGCCCGGCTGCGCCGGATCGTTCAGGCCACGCGGACTTTCGACGATCACGCCGGGAATGCCCGTCAACTCCAGGAAGGTATCGAGGTCACGCCTGGCTTGTCCGCGGTCCAGCGAGGGACGAGCGAGCACCAACGGCCGCGCGGCGTCCGCGAGCAGCGCCACAATCGTCTCAATACCCGCCGCCTCATCGGCCGCGCCGGACACCCCCTCCTGTGGAGAGCCGGCGGCTGCGTCCGCCTCCCCGGCTATCGTGGCAGTTTGAATATCGGTGGGGATGGTCACATGCACCGGGCCGGGTGGGTCGGCAGCAGCCAGGTCCAGAGCAGTACCAATCAACTGCGGTAGCGTCTGGGGGTCATTGGCACACCAGGCAGCCTTACAGACCGGCGCCGCGAGACCCACCTGGTCCTGCTCTTGAAAGGCGCCGCGTCCTGCTTGCGCCAAGGGGCTGCCGCCACTCAGCCACAGCAACGGCGACTCGGCCGCGCCGGCGACACCGGCCGCCACGGCGCCGTTGGCATGACCCGGCCCAGCCGTCACCAGGAAGACGCCGGGCCGGCCGGTCAGACGACCCCAAGCATCGGCCATGTGTCCCGCCGCGGCCTCATGGCGCGTATGGATCAGCTTGATCCCGGTATCGAGCAGGGCATCGTACAGGTCCAAAATCTGATTGCCGGAGAGCGAAAACACCCATTGCACCCCGGCCTCGGTGAGGGCCTGTGCGACTGCGTTGGCGCCAGTAGTTTGCTGCATAGTCCTCTCTCGGCAGGCGGAATGGCCGGCTACCCGTAGGCGGCTACCCTGGCCTGGGGTCTCAGTATAGCGCGGTGCTCACTGCCTCACTCCCGCCCGCTTCCGCCGGACTCCCCCTTCCCTACACTTATGGAGAAAGGGTTGGAGGTGAGCCCCACCGGTTCAGTCAATGCGGTAGTGTTGGAGCGCCGCCGTGTCTAGCTCTACCCCGAGGCCCGGACCGGCCGGCACCTGGAAATGGCCCTGCTCGGCCGGCAAGGCGCCACCGATCAGGTCGTTCTCATGGATGAACGGTAGCTCGTCGGAAGCAAGCGTGGCCTGCTTGAGCGTACAGCCGACATGGACGGCGAATGTGGCCTGGATGCCGAGCGACAGGCCGGCAATCTGGTGCCACACCGGTATCTGCGCGGCCTCGGCGATAGCATGGCAGGCGAGGATGGTAGCGACGTTCCCGCTCAAGTTGAAGCGGTCCACCGCCTCGCTCCGGACCGCCTGGAGGACATCGTTGGGGTTACTCAGATGGAGCGCCTGCGGAATATCGAGCTTCTGGCGCAGCAGCCGGTACCAGCCGAGATCATGCTTGAGCACCGGGTCCTCGAAGCATTCGACGTTATACGGCTCCATTTCGCGAGCCAGTCTGACCGCAGTGGAGACATGCCGAAACTCGGTGTTGGGATCAAACAGGATCGCATAGTCGGGGCCGGCGGCTTTGGTAATCAGCTCGGCTTGGCGAACCGCGTCCCAAGAGCGGGCTTTGAGCTTGTGTACCGTAAAGCCTCTGGCAACTGCCTGCTCGGCCTCTCGCGCCGTCGCCTCCGGGGGCATGTGGCAAGACCAGTAGGCAACCGGCACGCGGTCACGGTGCTGGTCCCCGATCAAGCGCCAGACGGGCACCCCCAACGCTTGGCCGGCCAGGTCGTAGAGGGCCGACTGAAAGGGGCGGTCGCAGGTCTGCAAGGGCAGCGTCAGCGGGTCGGTGCCCAAGAACGTTTCGGCCGTCTGCTCCACTGCGGACTTCTCAACGCCCCATGCCTCGCCCAGCCCGACCAGCCCACCGTCGGTACGGACCTGCACCACGACGAAGGGCGGGTTGGCCCAGCCCACCGCGCGGACCGGCGCAATGTAGGGCACGTCTACGACCGCAATGTCAATCGCCGTAATCTTCATCGTGCTCCCCTCCTCACCGACTTATACCAAGTAGTAGTGCTGCTGCCATCCATGAATCCGCTAGTCCTGTATGCGGCCGCCCTGCCGCTACTGAATTTTAGCCGCCCCGCCGCTCCGGGAAGGCGCAGGCATAGTCGGTGCCGACGTTAGCCCGCTCAATCTGCCATTGGGGTGGGTTGAGCGGATCGTCGGTCAGGATGGCGCGCTGGAATGCCTGAATGATAATCCGCCGTCCCTTATCCGGCCCCTTATCCACCAGCGCTTCCAGTGGCTCGGTGATGGGGAGACCGATGTCGTGCAGCCAGCCGCCGGGGAAAAGGTCCTGCCGATTGATGTATGACCAAAACCGCGGCGCGACCACGTGACCCGGAGCCGAAGACAGGTCGGCGGTGAAGGGAACGAACACCGAGCCGTCGGGGAGCAGCGCCGTCAGGCCGGTGAAGCCGGCGGGCGGCGCGATTCGCTCCTCCGGCGCCGCTCGCGCGTGTAGGTCCGCATACGTGAGCGTGGAGGCATCACCGCCGATTGGTAGCTGTACGCCGGCTTGCACCAGTTCATCCACCAGCAGGCCATACTGGTAGCGCCACGCCGGGGGCAGCGTGGGGTTGGCACTATGGTCTTCAAGACGCCCCTTCTCGAACAACTGGAACGGTAGACCATTCAAGACACCGGCGCTGCCCAGGGGTCGCCCCAGCAACCGTAGACTGTCGTGCTCAGTGTAAAACCGCTCGAACAGCGGCGCTGTGCCTTCCACCGGGAAGAACCGACACTGCGTTGGGTCCACCGCCACGGTCAACGGTCGGGTCTCGCGGAGTACATTGGTACCTGCGGCGGCAATGATGGTCCGGTGACGACTTTCGCGAGAGATCAAGACCTCCAGCGGACCTGCGGGCACCGCCTTCAGCCGGAACGCCAGCCGTAGCAGCGGAAAGCTACCGCTGGGAAAACGGCCGCCCAACGCACCGGCGGCGTAGAACAGCCGCCCGGCCGCAGCGTCGTGTGTACTGCTGAGGTGATGAGCTAGCGGCCCGGTCAGTTGTGCCGACACGAACTCAAGGTACACCGGATCATAGACAACCACCACCTGCGCGCCCTCGACCTCGGTGGCAGCATCTACAACAGCATCGGCAATGAACAGACCACCGACCGCTGTCGCCACGGACGCCGGCCGGAAGTAGACATCCGCCGCGCCAACCGGCGGCGCGGCTACCACTGGCGCCGGAAAGACCACGAGCGCCACGAGCATAGCTGTGAGGAGCGGAATGCGACGCCCCGGTAGCGGTTTCCCGCGGTATCTCAGGAGGGCTGTGCTCACTGCTCCAAGCTCACGTTCAGCGGCGGCGGCTCGATGGTAGCACACGCTGGCAACGACGGTTATATATTAACGTCTATCTATATCTTCAGGACAAGTGCTGGCGCTCGGAGATGTGACCGCCCGGCCCGACGTTTCGGCTCCCATACCTATCACGACTTGCCTTCTGTACGCACTCACGCTAAGGTGTGCTATGAGCAGCGCGATGATGTTTCGCTGGCGCGGAACCTACTCGCTGGTGAGTGGGTAAGACCGTGGATGAGAGGAGAGGACCATGCGAATCTTTCTGGACACGGCTAACATGGATGAGATTCGGCAAGGCGTCCGCTGGGGTGTCGTGCATGGCATCACGACTAACCCCTCGCTCGTCGCCAAAGAGGGCGTCAACTTCCGCGACCGGGTGCTCGAAATCTGCGACATCGTAGATGGACCGGTCAGCGCCGAGGTCACGGCTACCGACGCGGAGGGGATGATCGAACAGGGTGAAGACATCCGCACCTGGCATCCGAACGTGGTGGTGAAAATCCCCACCATTCCCGAGGGCTTGACCGCCATCAAGGCGCTCACGGATCGCCCCGATCCCGTCACAATCAATGCGACCTTGATCTTCTCTCCGAACCAGGGCTTGCTCGCAGCCCTGGCAGGGGCAACCTACGTCAGCCCCTTCCTGGGACGCCTCGACGACATCTCGCACGATGGCATGGCGGTCGTCAGCGACTTGGCCCAGATATTCCGCGTGCAGGGCATCAGGGCCAACATTCTCGCGGCCAGCCTCCGCGCACCCCTGCATGTCGTTCGCGCGGCCAAGTGTGGCGCGCACGTCGTGACGCTGCCGTTCGCGGTGCTGGAGCAGATGATGAAGCACCCGCTGACGGACATCGGGCTGGAGCGTTTCCTGGCCGACTGGGAAGCCAGCCAGGCCGAGGCTATCTTGCAGCAGGCGCGATAGCCGGCCTGTCTCCGGTATGTGAACGTACCTGGGGACGACGCTGTGTAAACGCTGTCTCCTCGGCTAGGACAAACGTTACCCAGTCGGTACATTCAACCACGCCCGGTATGCCGGGCAGGCCATCCTTGATGAGTGCCCTCGCCTTGTCGGCTATCCGCTCGACAGCGTGAGGGTGCCTGCTGAGGGCGGAGTAATCTGCCGCATTCGTGTGGGCAACGAGATGGGCTCCTCGCTCCTCGAAGAAGTCCATGCCCAGAATAGCCAACCCCCTGGCCCTGCAACCCTCAATGAACCTCAGTGCCTCGGGTTGTCGCAGGAGCAACTCGCCTCCCGCCATCCGCCCTCTGGAGCGGTACTGTTCCTTCAGGGCTTCTTCACGTGTCATCGTTCCCACGGCCCCTTCCAACCCGGGTTGTGGGTATCACTGACCTGAACAATCTCACCGGTATCGTCGTTGATGATAACATAGTGGCCGTCGGCGCGAACGTAGCCAGTAGCAGGGCTGCTCCTGCCTTCTCGCCAGTCTCTAGTTTCCTCAACCCTATCCGGCTTGGCGATGACTTCCTCTAACTCCGACAGATCACGTGCATCAGGATCGCCTCACACACGATCCCTAATCTGCCGCCTTATCTTGTCACTAAACCAATACTCAATAATTACTCTATCTCCTCTCTGCTCTGATTTTTTCCGATGTATTGTCGCTTATTTCCTGCAATCTTCTCCCTCTTCAGTCAAAATTTCTTCAGAAGTGTATATCAACCCAGATCGATATAGCACATAGCGCGCTTGGTATCAATGTGGTGCAGGCTCGACAGTTCACCGGCTACGCTGCGGCTTGGTCGGCGATGAAGCGCCGGATGCGCCGGCGAATCTCGGCGCTGGTCTGCCGGAAAGCCGCTGCCCGCTGCGGCTCCGCAACACCGGCCGGGTCCGGCAGAGACCAGTGCAACTGCCGCTGCGCCCCGGGGAAGGCGGGGCAGGTGTCGCGGGCGTTGTCGCAGACGGTGATGATGCAGTCGAACGACTGACCGAGAAACCGTCGCACGTCCTTGGGCCGGTGTCCGGTCAGATCAACACCCGCCTCGCGCATCACTTGTACCGCCAGCGGATGCACCGCCGGTTTCGGAGCGGTGCCGGCACTGAACACCGCAAACCGCGCACCGCCCAGCGCCCGCAGCCACCCCTCGGCCAACTGCGACCGCGCCGAGTTGCCCGTGCAGAGGATGAGCACGCGCTGTTGCGTCATCTTCGCCATGATTGCCTACCCCTGATACACGTGTTCTCGCAACGAGTGTATACACTAGAGCGCCACGACCGCCGGACGTGTACCCGGCCGCGCAGTGGACCATGGCGGACGGAGGGAGGGAGACATGCCGATGGACTTGGCTACCGTTGACCACCTGCTGACAACGACTCGCGCAGTGCGGAAGCGCCTGGACCTAGAGCGCCCCGTCGAGCCGGCGGTGCTGGAGCGCTGTATCGAGATCGCGCTCCAGGCGCCCTCGGGGTCCAACCGGCAGGGCTGGCACTTCGTCGTGGTCACCGATCCGACCAAGCGCCGCGCGTTGGCCGACCTCTACCGCCGCTCATTCCGGGCCTATGCTGACAGCAATCGGACGCAGCCACCGCCGGGAGCCGCCGCTGCGGACGATCCGCGGATCGCCCAAGCGCCGCGTGTGCGGGCATCGGCCACGTACCTCGCCGAGCACATGCACGAGGTACCGGTACTGGTGATCCCCTGTATCGAGGGACGCGCCGAGCACGCGGGGGTGTCCGCTCAAGCCGGCCTCTACGGCTCGATCCTTCCCGCTACCTGGTCGCTCATGCTGGCGCTCCGGGCGCGTGGTCTCGGAACGGCGTGGACGACGCTCCACCTCGTCTACGAGCGCGAGGCGGCAGCGATCCTGGACATACCGGATAGCGTGACGCAGGTGGCCTTGATTCCGGTCGCCTATTTCCGCGGCACGGATTTCCGGCCCGCCCAGCGCCTACCCGGACGCGACCGCACCCATTGGAATACCTGGGACACTCGGCGCTAGCGCCGGGCGTGCGGCAAGAAGAGCACGACTGCGACCTACGCTAGCTCACGGCAAAGAGCACCTTGCCGCTCCTGCCGGCATCGGCGACGGCAAAGGCCTCGGAAGCATCGTCGAGCGCATAGGTCGGACCGGTAATGTCCCGTACCGGCAATTGGTGCTGCTGGACGAACGCGAGCATCTCCGGCCACTCGTCAATGTCATAGATCCACGAGCCGGCCAGAGTGAGCTGTTTGAGTACGGCCTGCTCGAACACCTTGATCTCGACGGTCGCCTCGGGCTTGATCCCGACAAACACGACCGTACCGCGCGGCCGCGCGCCGTCAATGGCGTTCGTCTGTGCTACGGCGTTGCCGCTGGTGTCAATCGCTGCATCCACACCACGGCCCCCGGAAAGGTCGCGCAGTGTCGCAACTACGTCTTGCTCACTGCCGTTGACGACCTCGCTGGCACCCATTTGGCGCGCCAAGTCCAGCCGCTCTTGCACGACATCCACCGCGATGACGCGCGCACCGAGCGCACTTCCGGCCTGCACCGTGCAGAGTCCCACCGGGCCGAGACCGAACACCGCCAAGGTCGTGCGGGCCGATACGCCACCGCGCTTCAACGCGGCGTAACCGGTGCCATAGTTGCAGGCGAGCACGGTGCCCTCTTCCCAGGAGAAGGCGTCCGGCAGCGGCAGCGCGTTCCACGACTTCATCCGCTGGTAGTCTGCATCGGCCCCTTGCGGGATGCGCTCAACGCCCCGCCAGCATTCCTTGGGAAGCCGCGCCCGACACGCCGGGCACTCGCCGCAGCCGCTGATGTGGTAGAGCGCCACCCGGTCACCGACGCGGGGGAGGAATACACCGGGTCCGACGGCGGCTATTTCACCGACCGATTCGTGCCCGACAATCTGGTTTGGGCCGGTACGCCCCGGCGTGAACTCGCGGTACCAGTGCAAGTCGGACCCGCAGATGGCTGCCATCCTGACGCGCACCACCACCTCGCCGGGTCCTGGTTCGGGATCGGGGAACTCACGCACGGCTACGCGACGTGCCTCAGGAACAACAATCCCTCGCATGTGTCCTCGCCTCCTTTGCTCCTGGCCCCGCGCTCCTAGCGAGGCCGAGCGGGTACTCCAGCAGCGCCGCGACGCTTACAGCAGACGTGCCAAGTAATCATACTAGCCCGGACCAATAGCAGTGGCCGGCGGTCAGCAGTCAGTCGCAAGCATGGCCTTGATCGCCGTCACGACCTGCTCGGCCGGCAGGAGACGCATGCACAGCGTATGTCCCAACGGGCAGTCGGCCGGCACGCGGAGGTTGTAGCACGGGCTACACGGGATTGCGGTCCGCAGCACGTGGGCGCGTGCGCCGGGGACCGGTCCCGTGAGCTGGGGATCCGTCGGGCCATGGATGGCGACCACCGGCCGGCCGAGCGCCACGGCGAGATGCAGCGGCCCCGTATCGCCGGCCGCGACGACGTGACACCGCGCGAGCACCGCCGCCAGCTCGCCGGGAGTGCGGGTGGCTCCGTCCAGCCGCAGCGCCGGGTGGTGCATGGCCGCGACGATGCGCTCGACCAATGGGCGCTCGTCCGCGCCGCCTAGGAGCGCGACCTGCACGCCCTCGCCGGCCAATGTGTCGGCAACGTGTGTCCAACGCTCCAGGAGCCAACGCTTGGCAGCGCCATTCGCCGCCCCCGGATGGATGGCGACGAGCGGAATCCCGTGCGGCACGCCGGCGAGCAGGTCGGCGGCTCGCTGCCGCTCGGCGGCCGTCAGCGGAAACGTCAGCGACAGGTCGTCCGCTGGCGTGTCATCGGCGCTGCCGGGTTGAGCAGCCGACGCGGCGGCGGAGGCGACGCGCACGCTGTAGGCCGCCTCGTGGAGCGGCTCCTGATACCGGCCGCCGGGCAGGGCGTGCGTGAAGACGCGCGGATCGGCCTCGTCGCGGTAGCCGTACCGCAGCGGAGCACCGCTCAACAGCGCCAGCCGCGCGCCCATCCGTCCATAGCAGCTCAGGACCAGGTCGTAGCGTCGCCGCCGGAGTAGGCGCACCAACGCGGCAAACGACCGCCACGTCGCCGGCCGGAGCCACGCTGCCGGCCGGGTGAAGTGGTCGGTATCCCGCACGATGAACCGGTCAACATACGTGAAGCGGCTGAGGACGGCGTATTGATAGGTGGAGACGACGGCCTCCAGCCGTGCCGCCGGGAACAGACGCCGCGCGGCGCGCAAGGCCGGAATCCAGAGTACCGCATCGCCCAGTAGACCAAACCGCAGCAGCAAGATGCGCTGCGGCGCCGGCCGGCGGCCGCGAGCGGGCCGCCGCCACTGAGCAAGCAGTCCCAGCAGCCCGAACAAGCGCACCAAAAGCGCCTCGCTCACCGTGCGGGCCAGGCGTCCCAGGAGGCGCTGTGTGCTCGCCGGTGGACGTTTCACGATCACGAGCCGACACCTTCAGTCAGCGGTCGCGTGCCCCCGCCGCCGTGGCACGTCACCCTCCGTTGCCGCCCACACTCGCAGCGCCGCGGCGATGACTTCCCCGGCGTTAATATCGCCCATGCAGGGATACATCTCCTGCGTCGGCAGTGGCAGATCGAGGTAGCCACACGCGGCACAGGCCCGCGGCGTCTGCACAACGGCGTGCGCCTGGCGATCCGCCGCCGTCGGTCCATACGGGCCGAAGAGCACCGGGTCGGCGGGGCCAAAGAGACGCACGGTGGGCACACCCATCGCCGCGGCCAGGTGCAACATGCCGTTATCGGGACCGATAGCGAGGCGGCACTGTTGGAGGAGAGTCGCCAAGACGCCCACCGAGGTCTCGCCGGCAACGACGGCCGCCGGCGTGGACAGCGCCGCCACGAGGCGCTCGGCGAGCGGCTTCTCCGCGGCGGTGCCGGTCACGAGACACCGCACACCGTAGCGGCCGGCGAGATGGTCAACGACCAACGCCCAGCGCTCCGGCGCCCAGACTTTGGCGGGGCTGCCCGCGCCCGGCGCCACGGCAATCACCGGCGGGATGGTCCACTCTGCGCCCGGCCGCGGGAAATCGAGCCGGTGCAGCGCCCAGAGCCGGAAGGCCTCAGCGCGATCTTCTTCCGTCGGCTCCAGCGTCACCGGCGGCGATTGCCGGTCGAGATACCCCTGTCCCAGCTCTGCCAGGGCAATCTCCGCCAGGTCCAGGTTGTGCTCCACGACGTGCTGGTGCAGCCCCAGCTCCACACCATCTTGACCGCTGTCGGATTGCTCAGAGCCGGCGGTCAATGACTCCGGCGGCGGCAGGCTGTCCGTCAGGAACGGCGCCGTGCCCGGCGTGAGGTAGCCGAGGCGCCGGGGAATGTGGGCCAGATACATCAGGGCTGCCCCCCACCAGAAGTCCGGGCGAAGATTGACGGCCAGATCAAACCGCGCCGCGCGCACCTGGCGCGCCAGCCACCACAGTCGGACGTAGGGCAGGATTCGCGCCAGCGGGCCGGACGGGCCGGATCGTGCGAAGCCCGGAAACGGGTAGGACCAGACTCTCAACGCGCCGGGTAGCCGGGCGGCTACCTCGGCCGACCACGGCCCGGCCATGTAGGTGATCGTTGCCCAGGGACACACGGATTGCATCCACTGCACCGCCGGCGAGGTGCAGAGTACATCGCCCAAGTGGTCGGGGCGGATGAGCAGCACGCGCGGCGTTGTAGCGGCGATGGGGCCGGGCGGGGGGCGCGGTCCCGGTCCTAGACGGGCGACGAGCGCCAGTGCCCATTCCCGTGCCCGATTGACCGGCTCGCCGGCCTGAACCCTGGCCCGGACAGGCGCGCACATGGCTGCCAAGCGTTGCGCGTCATCCTGCTCGTGCGAGCCAGGCATTGCTCCCCCTCACTCGGCCACGAGTTGCTGAACCACTGCGAGGCCCAGCCGACCAAACTGCGCCAGATGGCCCGCCTGAATACGGTCGGGAGTATCTTTCTCCGTGTGGTAGTGGGGATCGCGCGGAGCGTGGAAGACGAGCGCCGGGATCCCGGCAGCGATGAACGGGGCATGATCGCTGCGGTGCTCTATCTCTACTCCCAGTCGTTGTGCCGTCCACCCTTGCTGCTGCGCGAGCCGGGCGGTAAGCTCCGTAAGCTCGGTGTTACCACCCACGCCGAGTACGTCACCGACGCCAATCATGTCGTAGTTGAGCATCGCGACGAACGACTGTCGCTGCTGCGCATCCAGCCGGTTTACGAAGTACCGGCTCCCGTGCAGGCCATCTTCCTCGGCACCAAAGGCGACGAAGTACAGGGTTAGGTCCTCGGGGAGTGCATAGGTCGAGAGTACGCGAGCAAGCTCGAGGAGGGCCGCCATCCCGGAGGCGTTGTCGTTACCACCGGGGCTGTCCTTGACAGAGTCGTAGTGTGCCCCGATCAACAGCACCCGCGTACCCAGTCCGGGACGCTCGGCGATCACATTCGTAGTGACGCGCTCAACGGTCGCCGCCGCGACAGTCACCCGGACCGACACCGGGCCGCGCGATGTCTGCTCAACAAGGTGTTGGCCCGATTGACCATCCAGGCCCAACACCGGCACGGGCATCAGCTCTCCGAGATCACCGCGGAACGGTCCAGCACGGTCATTGTAGATAACAACCGCGCTCGCCCCGGCCTTCGCCGCCGCCAAGACTTTCTCGCTGAACCTAATCCCGCCGCCCCGGCGAATGAGGGCAATACCATCTTGGAATCCCCCATCCGGCATGTCTTCGGGGCGACCGAGACCGGCCGGAAGCAGCTGCCCTTCCACCTTGCCAGCCGGCGAGTAGTGCAGAGCACGGCCGGCAATGCTGGCACCATCCGGAAGCAGGTCCAGCTTGCTGCCACTATCATCCAATACGGTATATTCGAAGATTTGGCGATGGACTTCGTAGCCGTAGGAATCAAACTGCTCGGCGATGTATTCCGCCGCCAGCTCTGCGCCTTCTTCCCCGGCAACGCGCGGACCAATCTCGCTCGCCAAGGCCATGACGTGATCCATCGCCCGCTCGGCGGAGAATACCGCTGTGGGGCGTGGAGTAGGTGATGGCTCCGGGGTTGCCGATGGGGTGACGGTAGCGGTGTGGGTTGCCGTTGACGTCGCCGTTGACGTGGCGACGACAGCAGGCCGGAAGGTGGGGATCGCGGGGCTGGTGGGAGGCGCTGTGGGCACCGGCGTCGCCGCCTCGGTGGGCACGGCGATGACGGCGGGCAGAGTCACGTCCGGCCCCGCCGCCGGGCCCTGCTCGCAGGCGGCGAGTGGCAAGACAAGGCTGCCGGCCAGCAGCAACCATGCCACCGGCCACTGCCACAGTCTTGACAAGAGTCCGTGGCGCTCCGGACCGTCGCAGCCGCGCGACATTGACGATCCTGCGGGCGTCTTTCTATAATTCTTAGTATTCAACTCAACATTAGGTGTATGGAGGATGGTGCGGCACTGGCAAGCGCCTCGTCAGAGTCTACCAGTGGCAACGCCCCCTTCCTTGGGCTGAGGGTGGTATGCGTGTCTCGCTGAAGAGCGATTACGGCTTGCGGGCGTTACTCGACCTTGCCGAGCGTGCCGGGCAAGGCCCGGTGCGGTGCGAAACCATCGCTGCCCGGCAGGAGATACCACAGTCGTACCTCGATCAACTGCTGTCGGTCATGCGGAAGGCCGGTCTCGTGAGTAGCACTCGCGGTCCACGCGGCGGCCATCAGCTCCAGCGCCCGCCGCGCGACATCCGCCTGACGGAGGTGTTGCTGGCTTTGGAGGGCGAGCTACTGGGGCCAGCGCCGCCAAACAACGAAATGGCCGCCTCGCTACCGAGTGTGCGAGTACAGCGGGAGCTATGGCAGCGTGTACGCCAGGAGATGGAGCGCATCCTGGAAGAGACCACCATCGAGGACTTGCTCAACCGACAGCGTGTGCTCAGTGCCCAGTCGCGGTACTACATCTAGCCGGATGGCATCTTCGGAACGTTACAACACATGGAGTGCGCTAGTGAGTGAAGCACAGTTAGCGAATAGCATCCTGGACCTGATCGGCCACACCCCGCTCGTGCAGTTACAGCGCGTGCCCGGCGAGGGGAGGGCGCAGGTCCTCGGCAAGCTGGAGAGTCGTAATCCCGGCGGTAGCGTGAAGGATCGCATTGCTCAGGCGATGATCGAAGCGGCGGAGCAGGAGGGACGGCTGAAGCCGGGCGACACGATTGTCGAGCCGACCAGTGGCAACACCGGCATTGGCCTGGCCTTGGTGGCGGCCGTCAAGGGCTACCGGCTCGTGCTGACCATGCCCGAGGACATGAGCCTGGAGCGGCGCAAGCTGCTGCGGCGATTAGGGGCCGAATTCGTGCTCACGCCGGCACTCGAAGGCATGACGGGCGCCGTCTTTGCAGCCGAGCAGCTGGTGCGCGAGCAGGGCTATTTCATGCCTCAGCAGTTCGAGAATCCGGCCAATCCCGAAATCCACGCCCGTACCACCGGGCCGGAGATCGTAGCCGCGACGGGGGGAAAGGTTGACGCCTTTGTGGTCGGCGTGGGCACCGGCGGCACGATCACGGGGGCTGGGAGGGTGTTACGGGAGGCCAACCCGCACGTGCTTCTCGTGGCTGTCGAGCCAGAGCGCTCGCCGGTACTGGCTGGCGGCCGGCCACGGCCCCACGCCATCCAGGGCATTGGCGCGAGCTTCGTGCCCGGCGTGCTGGACCGCACGCTGCTGGACGAGATCATCGCCGTCAGCGACGACGACGCCATCGCCATGATGGAGCGGCTGGCGCAGGAAGAGGGGTTGCTGGTCGGGATTTCGGCCGGCGCCAACGTGTACGCGGCCTGTGCCGTCGCGCGCCGCCTCGGTGCCGGGAAGACGGTCGTCACGATCCTGCCCGACACCGGCGAGCGCTATCTCAGCCTTGCTCCGTAGCGAGGCTGCGATCCGGCAACGGCAGCGGCTACACTAAGAAGCATACAGAGATCAGGTGACAAAGGAGGACGCACGATGAGCGTCACGGTCTACATACCGACACCGTTCCGGTCGGTGACCGCCAATCAGGCCTACGTCGAGGCGGGGAGTGCCACCATCGCGGAACTGCTCACCGAGCTGACGCAGCGCTACCCCGAGCTGGATCAGCGGTTACACGACGACAGCGGCCAACTCCACCGCTACATCAACATCTACGTGAACAAAGAGGAGATCGAAGACCTCCAGGGGCAAGACACGCCGTTGCAGCCCGGCGATGAGGTGAGTCTCATTCCGGCGCTGGCCGGCGGCGCGATTGGCACGCCGTTCACCCCGACGCAGGTCCGGCGCTACAGCCGTCACCTGCTGCTGCCGGAGGTAGGGCCGGTGGGGCAGCGCAAGCTGCTCAACGCCAAGGTGCTGCTCATCGGCGCCGGCGGCCTCGGCTCGCCGACGGCGTTCTACCTGGCGGCCGCCGGCGTGGGCACGCTGGGGATCGTGGACTTCGACGAGGTGGACCTCTCGAACTTGCAGCGGCAGATTCTCCACCAGGAAAAGGACGTGGGCCGACCCAAGGTCGACTCGGCCCGGGAAACGCTCACGGCGCTCAACCCCGACGTGCAGGTCATCGCGCACGACGTGCCGCTGCACGCCGACAATGCGCTGGAGATTTTCGCGGATTACGACATCATCGTGAACGGGTGCGACAACTTTCCCACGCGCTACCTGGCCAACGATGCTGCGTACTTCCTGAAGAAGCCACTGGTGGACGGCGGGATCAACCAGTTCGAGGGGCTGGTCAGCATCTACATGCCCGGTGACGGCTGCTACCGCTGCCTCTATCCGGCCCCACCACCACCAGGAGCGGTACCCAGCTGCGCCGAGGCCGGCGTCCTGGGAGTGCTGCCGGGCATTGTGGGCAGTATGCAGGCGCTGGAGACGATCAAGCTGATCCTCGGCATCGGCGACCCGCTGATCGGCCGGCTGTTGCTTTTCGACGCGCTCGCCGTAGAGTTCCGGACGCTACGCACCCGGCGCGACCCGGGGTGCCCGGTCTGCGGAGAGACACCGACGATCAACGAGTTGATTGACTACGAGGAGTTCTGCGGCGTGCCGCCTCCCACCAAGGAGACCGAAACCGTAGCCGTCGGCGCTGCCACGAACGGCACTGCTACTCCGGCCGCCGCAACCGTGCCGGTCGCCAGCCGCTAACCGCCATAAAGAGCAACCGGATGCAAGACCTAGCCAGTCGGCCGACCGGATGGGGTGGCCCGATTGTCGAGCCGCCCACCGTCGCCGAGGTGGATGCGGCCGCCGAGCGGATTGGCGAGGTGGTCGTCCATACCCCGCTCATTCCCTTCCACGGGGGGCAGGACGCGACCGGCATCCTGCTCAAGCCGGAGATCTTCCAGCCGATTGGCTCCTTCAAGCTGCGCGGCGTGTTCAACTGGGCGGCGGCGCTGACACCGGCGGAACGACAGCAGGGCCTGAGCACGATCAGCTCCGGCAATACCGCGCAAGCGCTGGGCTACTCGGCCCGGCATTTCGGCGTCCCCGCGCGCACCCTCCTGCTCGACACGGCGCCAGCCGGCAAGATCGCGGCCCTCCAGAGCTACGGCGTGGATACAGTCCTGGTACCGTCCGACGACCTCATGGGCTACCTGCTGGAGGCACGCTGGCGGCAGGAGCCGTACTGCTTCATCAGTCCGATTGACAACCCGTGGATGATCGCCGGCAATGCCACCATCGGCCGGGAGATCATGGCCGACTATCCCGCGGTCGAGTCGGTTTACGTGCCGGTCAGCGGTGGCGGCATGATTGCCGGCATCGGCGGCTTGATAAAGGCGCTGAATCCCTCCGTGCGGATCGTTGGCGTGCAGCCGACCAATATCGCCCCCCTGCACGCCAGTATTGCCGAGAGCCGGCCGATGTGGGTGGACGCCCAACCGACGATCTGTGACGGCTGCGGGGCACCGCTGGTCTTCGACGAGATGTATCCCGTGCTGCGCCAGGTGGTTGACGAGGTCATGGTGATCTCGGAAGACACGGTCAAGGCGGCGATCAAGGTCCTGGCGCTCAAGAACAAGCTGATTGTCGAGGGGGCGGGAGCGCTCTCCGTGGCGGCCGCGTTGGCCACGCCTGCCGCGCAGCGGGGTCGGACCGTCTGTGTGGTCAGTGGTGGGAGCATTGACACGGAACGGCTGCACAACATCCTGACAGGCCAGGACTGCACCACCTTATGATCGTCGGATTGTGCAGTCCTGGCTTGTCACTGACCGACGAGACCATTGAAGTCTGAGCGACATCGTGATCGAGCTACCACAACGCTTGCTGGACGACATCCTCGCCCACGCCCGCGAGCGCGAGCCGGAGGAGGCCTGCGGGCTGCTCGGCGCCGATACGACAGCCGATGGCCTACGGGTGGCTCACGTGCATCGGGCACGCAACGTCGCCGCGCAGGCAACGATCCGGTTCGAGGTTGATCCCCGCGACCTGCTGCACGTGTTCACGCTGGAGGAGCACGGCTGGGAGATGGGCATTTATCACTCGCACCCGCGCTCACCGGCCTACCCCTCCGTGACCGACGTCGGCCACGCGCGCCGCTGGCCCGGCATCTACCACCTCATCGTGTCGCTGCGCCAGCCGCAGACGCCGGAAGTCAACGCCTACCGCATCGAAGACGACGAGATCATCCCCGAGCCGCTGCAAATCGTCGCCGATTGACCATCACCCTCCTCTGCTAGAATGGCTGTAGACCTACCCCCACCCCCCTCCCTTCAGGGAAGGGGCTAGAGTTCGCGGTGCGGACCACTTGTCTTGGAGGAGAGCGGCGACCAGTCACCGCCATGGCTCCCCTTCCCTGGAGGGAAGGGGCCGGGGGTTAGGTCGGGAGACGAGGGGCGGCACACATGGCTATGACGATAGAGACACCGGACCGTCAGCTTGCACCCGACATTGCGGCGAAGTACACACGCCTGCGGAGCATTGTGCGCGAGCTAGGCAGCGTCCTGGTCGCATGGTCGGCCGGCGTGGACAGCACCCTGCTCCTCAAGGTCTGCCACGACGAGCTAGGAGATCGCGCCGTGGCAGTGACGGCGGTCTCCGAGAGCTTGCCGGCGCGCGAGCTGGCCGCTGCCAAGCAGCTCGCGGCCGAGCTAGAGGTCAGGCACCTGCTCGTGGAAACCTCCGAGCTAGTGAATGAAGACTACGCCAGCAACCCGGCGAATCGCTGCTACTACTGCAAAGAGGAGTTGTACACGACCATCTGGCCCATGGCCGAGCAGGAGGGCTTGGCGCACGTCGCCAACGGGGCCAACCTCGACGACGTGGGCGACTTCCGGCCGGGGATGCAGGCTGCACGCGAGTTGGGTGTACGCGCACCGCTGCTGGAAGCGGAGTTGGGCAAGCCCGAAATCCGCGCCCTGTCCTACGAACTGGGGCTGCCTACTTGGGACAAGCCGGCCCTCGCCTGCCTCTCGTCGCGCATTCCGTATGGCTCGCGCGTGACGAAGGAAAAGCTGGAGCAGATTGACCGCGCGGAGATGGTCTTGCTGCGGCACGGCTTCCACCAGATGCGCGTGCGGCACCACGACGAGGTGGCCCGCATCGAGGTGCCGCCCGCGGACATGCCGCGCTTCTTCAGCAATGGCGTCCATGAGCAGGTCGTCGCCGCGCTACGAGAAATCGGCTTTCGCTATGTCACGCTCGACCTGCAAGGCTATCGGTCGGGCAGCCTCAATGAGGGCTTGCCGCAGGCGGCTCCCTTGGCCGCGAGCGGCGAGCGCCCCGGCCGCAAGCCCTTACCGATGCTTCAGCTATAAAGGCGGTCAGTAGGGGCCTCTCCGGTGATGACACCTACCGCGAGTGATGGTAGCCAAAGTGGCACAGCCCCGGCCGGCGAGTGGCTGAAGACGTTGGCACTCGCCGCCTATCTGCTGGCCCACGCCAACGGTCTCTTCCTACAGCAACGCGCCACGAGGGCCGAGGCGCCAACGCCGTCGGGCGTCGGGCAAACCATCGGGCTACTGCTGGGGTTCCTGGCCGCGCTGCTCCTCGACCGCCGCGGCACCCTGGCCTACGCGCTCGGCCCAGCGAACGACACAGCAACCGATGTAGGGGCACGGCATGCCGTGCCCCTACGACTCACCGTCGAATGGGGCAAGGGGACCGTCTGGGGCCTCCTGCTGGCGGTCATCCCGATCTTCTTCTTCCTGCGTCCGGTCGTCCTGGCTCGGCCGGTAGAACACCCCACGTACACCAATCTGACCGTGTGGGCGTGGCTACGGCTCGTGCTTGTAGAGATACCCCTCTTCACGGCGCTACCCGAGGAGGCCGCCTGGCGCGGCGCGCTGGAGCCGCGCTTGGTCGCCCACTTGGGGCCGTGGCGCGGCGCGATCTGGTCGAACGTGGCCTTTGGGCTGGCGCATTTCGCAGTCACCCGCGCCAACAGCGGTATCGTCGGCCACGGGGCACTGCTCCCCCGCTGGCTGCTGATCCTGGGCGGCATGGCCGCAACCGCTGTCGGCGGGGGCGTGTTCAGCCTCGTCCGCGCGCAGACCGGATCGCTGGTCGGCGCCATCGCGGCCCACTGGGCCGTCAATGCCACGATGAGCACTGCCCTCTACCTACGTGGTCGCCGCAGCCGGTAGCACGAATCATGGCCGCGCCCCTCGCACGCTACTCCTTTCCACGCTGGCAGGCGCTGACCCTGGGGCTGGACCTCCTCGTCCTCGGCAGACGACGCTCGTTTGCCGCCGAGAGTACGCGGGCGCTGCGGGCGCTGCCTATTCCACCGCAGATTGTAGGACTGGAGCATCTGCCCACGAGCGGCCCGCTCCTGCTGGTGATAAACCATTACGAACGGCCGGGGCTGTGGACCTTCTGGAGCACGTTCCTGGTGAGCCACGCGATTCGGCAACGGCGCGGTCGGCACGCCGAAGTCCACTGGCTCATCACGGCCGAGACGCGCGGCACGCGCTACGGCCCGCTCCCGGTGCCGGGCGCCCTCATGCGGTGGGTAATCGGCCGCGTAGCGCGGGGCTATGGTCTCATCACGTTGCCGATAGCCCCGCAGGAAACGGCTGCCCGCGCTGCCGCGCTGCGGTCGGTACTGCGGGCGCTGCGGAGCGACGACGAGCAGGCACACATTGTCGGTCTTTCCCCGGAAGGAACCGCCAGCCCGGTATTACGCGAAGCACTTCCGGGAACCGGCGAGCTTCTCCTGTTAGCCGCGCGCACCGGCGCCGCCATCGTGCCCGTGGGCATCACGGAACGGTCCGAGCACGACTGGGCGCTGACGGCCACCTTCGGCGCGCCGCTGGACCTCACGCCGCCGCCCGATGTCACTCGCGTCGGGCGCGATCAGTGGGTACGGACGGTCGTGATGCAGAGCATTGCCCACTTGCTCCCGCAGGACATGCGAGGCTGCTACCGCGACGCCCGCTCTCGACTCGGATAGCGGCGACCGGCATTTCAGCCCCCTATGGCCCCCCCGCTGCGGCAGGGGGACGGCGTGTTCCCTCCCCGGCCGCATTGGGGAAGGGTGAGGGGAGAGCCAGGCCCAAGAACCGCGCAATGGCCGCCAGTTGCGCCACAACGACGTGTGGCGGCCAGCCGTGACGTGCCGGTGGCAGCAACACGGCTGCCGCGCGAGGCATCAGGTGGGGCAGGGCAAACGACGCCGCGGCGGGGAGCAATGGATCGTCAGGTGCTGCCAAAGCGAGGGTAGGAAGCGCCAGCCGGGCCAACCGGCTCCGCTGATCGCACGTGACGGCATCGTACACCAACTCCACGGCGGCGCGGACCGAGGCTTGCCGGACATCGGCAACGGCCCGGTCGCCGCCATGACTCCCCTTCCCTTCAGGGAGGGGGCCGGGGGGCAGGTCGGAAGGAACACCCCCCTCCTGCCCCAGCCACCGCCGCAGCAAGGTCAACACGCGCTCCTGCCGCGACAGCCAGGCCAGACCGGCCGTCACCGGGCGCTGTTGGGCCAGGCGAGCGAGGAGGCGAAAGCGTGTTCGCACGGTGGTCGGGCCGTAGACCGGCGCATAGACCACTAGGTGTTGGGCCGGTAGCCCGGCGCCGAGCGCGGCGATGGCCGGGGCCGCGCCGAGGCCGAGCGCAGCAACACCGGTCGGATCGACCGACAGCTGCTGCGCGAGGGTGCAGAGCACGTCGGCGTTGGCTGCAACCGTGTGCGAGCCGGTCAGCTCGGAGGACCGGCCGCAGCCAGGGAGGTCCGGCGCGACCACGCGAAAATGAGCGGTGAGGAGAGGCCACCAGGCGGCGAAGTTGCGCCACGACCCCATCATGCCGTGGATGAGCAGCCACGTCGGCCCGGCGCCAGCGGTGACATAGTGCAGGCGTGTGCCGGCGATGGTGGCGGTGTGGTGCTCAGGCTCAGGGAGAGACACGGGGAGCGCTAGGCCTCGGCGCTAACGGCATCAACGGTATATCCTACCTGACAAGGGTAGGCTTTTGCGTGGATGAGCACACCTACCTCCAATCCGCTCCGCCGGGGAGAGGCACTGCAACCCAATCCCGCCTGCTCCGTTGTCACTGCCAGACCGTGTAGAACGGCTGTTCGGCGGGCGGGCTGCGGCCGCTGTGCCGGTGAGCATCCTCAGAGAAAGTGCAGCCGAGGCGATGCGACCAGAGAAGATCATCATTCGTGGCGCGCGGGAGCACAACCTCAAGAACATCACCGTCGAGATACCGCGCGACCAGCTTGTCGTCCTGACGGGTGTCAGCGGCTCGGGCAAGTCGAGCCTGGCGTTCGACACGCTGTACGCGGAGGGGCAGCGACGCTACGTTGAATCGCTGTCCAGCTATGCGCGGCAGTTCCTGGGCCAAAATCAGAAGCCCAAAGTGGACTACATCGGCGGTCTCTCACCAGCCATCTCCATCGAGCAGAAGACGGCCTCCCGCAACCCGCGCTCTACCGTCGGCACGGTCACCGAGATTCACGACTATCTGCGCGTGCTCTACGCGCGGGTCGGCATTCCCCACTGCCCCTCGTGCGGCGACCGGGTAGGTGGCCAGACCGCAGAGCAGATCGTCGAGCGGATTATGGCGCGACCGCGGCCCTGCTCGTTCCTGATCCTCGCGCCGGTCGCACGCTTCCGCAAAGGCGAATACCAAGAGACGTTCGAGGCGGCCCGGCGGGAGGGCTTTGCGCGGGTACGGGTCAACGGCACAGTCCACCGGCTCGATGAGCCGATCAAGCTCAACAAGCGGCTGAAGCACGAAATCGAGATCGTCGTGGATCGCCTGCGGCTGGAGCCAACCGACGACCCGGAGGAACTGGACGCCGAGCGCTCACGCCTCACCGACTCCGTCGAGACGGCGCTGGCGCACGGCGACGGCGCGGTAATGGCCGCCATCCTCGAGGGAGAAGGCGCCGCCGCCACGACGCGCCGAGACTCTCCCACACCGCGAGCAGAGCGCGGGACGGGAGGTGCGGCCCGCGCCACGAAACTGGCCCCGCGCCCCGGCGACATCCTCTTTTCGGAGCGCAACGCCTGCCTGCGGTGCGGCCTCAGCTTTGAGGACCTCTCACCGCAGATGTTCAGCTTCAATAGCCCCCAGGGCGCCTGCCCCGACTGTCTCGGACTGGGCACCCGGAGCGAGGTTGACCCAGGGTTGGTGGTGCCCGACCACCGCAAGTCGCTGCACGCGGGCGCCATCGCTCCCTGGGGCGACCGGCTGGCCCCCGGCGCCCGCAACTCGTGGCTGAAGCGTTCCATAACGCAGGTCTGCGCTCATTTCGGCATTGATATGGCTGCCCCCTTCGCGTCGCTGACGGAGGATCAGCAGCAGGTATTGCTGTGGGGCGCCAAGGGCCAGCGGGTAGGCATCAAGTGGCAGGGCCGCGGTGGGTCGCACGGCACGTTCATGACGAAATGGGAAGGGGCTATCCCGCGCCTCAAACGGCGCCTGGCGCAAACGGACTCCGAGTACGCGCGTCAGCGGTATATGCAATACATGAGCCGGCAGCCGTGCCCGACGTGCCACGGCACAAAGCTACAAGCCGCCGCCGCGGCCGTGACGGTGGGCGGACGGTCCATCGTTGACGTCGAGCACATGTCCATCGCCGAGGCACTACGCTTCTTCGAGCACGTTGCGCTGAACGAGCGCGACCGGATCATCGCCGATGATCTGCTGCGCGAAATCTGTGGGCGGCTGCGCTTTCTGCTCAACGTCGGCCTGTACTACCTGACACTCGACCGGCCGGCCCCCTCGCTATCCGGCGGTGAAGCGCAACGCATCCGGCTGGCGAGCCAGATCGGCTGCGGTCTCGTCGGCGTGCTCTACATCCTCGACGAGCCGAGTATCGGCCTGCACCAACGAGACAACGGCCGGCTGCTGCGTACTCTCGAAGAGCTACGTGATCTGGGCAACACCGTCGTCGTCGTCGAGCACGATCTGGAGACGATGCTGGCCGCCAACCACATCATTGACTTCGGTCCCGGCGCCGGTGTCCGCGGGGGCGAGGTGGTGGCGGCCGGCCCGCCCGCCACCATCGCTGCGTCCATAGCCTCGCTCACCGGCCGCTACCTGGCCAGCGACCTGGAGATCGCCGTTCCGACCACGCGGCGACCGGCAAACGACGCCTGGCTCACCGTACATGGCGCCCGCGAGCACAACCTGCGGAGCCTCACCGTGCGCCTGCCGCTGGGCTTGCTCATCTGCGTGACGGGAGTCTCCGGCTCCGGCAAGTCCACGCTCGTCAACGAAATCATCTACAAGGCCCTCTCGCGCCAGCTGATGCGGACGCAGGTCCGCCCGGGCGGGCACGACCGCATCGAGGGACTGGAGCATCTGGACAAGGTCATTGCCATCACGCAGGACCCCATCGGCCGGACGCCGCGGTCCAACCCGGCGACCTACACCGGCGTCTTCGACGGCATTCGCGCCGTCTTTGCCAAGACGCCCGAAGCGCGCATCCGCGGCTACAAGCCCGGCCGGTTCTCCTTCAACGTCAAGGGCGGACGCTGCGAGGCCTGCAAGGGCGACGGTCTGAAGAAGATTGAGATGCAGTTCCTCGCCGACGTGTACGTGCCATGCGAAGTCTGCAAGGGCAAGCGGTTCAACCGCGAGACCTTGCAAGTGACCTACAAGAGCAAGACGATTGCCGACGTGCTGGCCATGACGGTTGACGAGGCCGTAGAGCACTTTGCCAACATCCCGGCCGTCTACAAGGTGCTCCGAACGCTCGTGGACGTGGGCTTGGGCTACATGCAGTTGGGGCAACCGGCCACCACGCTCTCCGGTGGCGAGGCCCAACGGGTCAAGCTGGCCAAAGAGCTATGCCGGCCGGCGACCGGGCGCACGCTCTACGTGCTCGACGAGCCGACCACCGGGCTGCACTTCGCCGACATTCAGAAGCTGCTCGACGTGCTCCAGCGGCTCGTCGAGTCGGGCAACACCGTGGTCGTCATCGAGCACAACATGGATGTCATCAAGACCGCCGACCACCTGATTGACCTAGGACCCGAGGGCGGCTTGGATGGTGGCCGCGTCATTGCCACCGGCACCCCGGAGGAAGTGGCGGCCGTATCGCAGTCGTTCACCGGACAGCATCTGCGCGGCCCGCTCGGATTGGAAGCGGCGGCCCCGGCCAATGCAGCGGCGCTCCCGCAGCGGAACGGGGCGCTATCGCCGGAGCGGGTGCGCTCGGTACGCAAGCTCCTGGGGATGACACAAGCCGAGGCCGCCCGCGCCGTCGGGGTGTCGCGCGGCCTGCTCGCCGAGGCCGAGCGCGGCCGGCGTGCCGGCGAGCGCACGCTGACGCGCTTGCTCGAAGGGCTGCGGATCGTCGCCGAAGATCGCGGCGTCGCCCTCCCCCCACCCGGTGCGAACGGGACGGTGGTCAAGGATTAGCCATGAACCAACCACCCCAGCAGCCCGCGCCCGTTCAGGAGTCGGTGAAGATCACCCCTCGCGCAACCGACTTCTCTGCCTGGTACCAGGATGTCATCGCCGCGGCGGAGTTAGCCGAGTCCGCGCCGGTACGCGGCTGCATCATCCTCCGCCCTAACGGCTACGCCATCTGGGAGGTCATCCAGCGCCTGCTCGACGACCGCTTCAAGTCCATCGGCATCCGCAACGCCTACTTCCCGCTGTTCATCCCCGAGTCCTTCATCCAGCGCGAGGCCGAGCATGTCGAGGGCTTTTCACCCGAGCTGGCCGTGGTGACTCACGCTGGCGGTGACCAACTCGAAGAGCCACTGGTCGTCCGCCCCACCTCGGAGACCATCATCTGGGCTTCCTACAAACGCTGGATTCACTCCCACCGCGATCTGCCTCTGCTCCTCAATCAGTGGAGCAACGTTGTGCGCTGGGAGAAACGTCCGCGCGCATTCCTGCGGACGACCGAATTCCTTTGGCAGGAAGGCCACACTGCCCACGCCACGCCGGAGGATGCTCGTGCTTTCGCCCTCACCGTGCTCGGCGTCTACACGGACTTCGCCGAAGAGGTGCTGGCACTTGCGCCCTTGCCTGGCGAGAAGCCGCCCCATGAGCGCTTTGCCGGCGCCGACGCTACCTTTACCATCGAGCCGATGATGCAGGACGGCCGCGCCCTGCAGGCCGGCACCTCCCACGATCTTGGCGATAACTTTGCGCGCGCGTTCGATGTCACCTACCAGGCAGAGGACGGTAAAGCCCACCCTGTCTATGCCACGTCCTGGGGCGTATCCACCCGCCTGATCGGCGGTGTCGTCATGACCCACGGCGACGACATCGGCTGCGTCTTCCCACCCGTACTGGCGCCGGTCCAGATCGCCATCGTGCCTATTCTCGGCCGCAGCGAGTCGAGCGCACGCACCGCACTCGACGCCGCACGAACAGCGGAAGCCGCGCTGCACGATGCGGGCTTGCGCGTGGCGCTGGACAAGCGGACGGGCGTGCGTCCCGGTGCTAAATACTTCGAATGGGAGCGTCGCGGCGTCCCGCTGCGGCTGGAGATCGGCCCACGCGACGTGGCAAAGGGCCAGGCCATTGCCGCTAGCCGGCACGACGGCCAGAAGCGTTCCATCCCTCTCTCCGGCCTCACCGCTGCCGTGCAGGCGCTACTCGACGAGGCCCAGGCGGCGCTGCGGGCGCGTGCTCACGCCTTCCGCGAACAGCGCACCGAGGCCGTGGACGACCGAGCGGCGCTGGCAGCGGCGTTGACACCGGGTTACGCCTTCGCCCGCTGGTGCGAGGACGTGGCGTGCGCGCAGGACATGCAGCAGAACACCCGCGCCACCGTGCGCTGCTTTCCAGTCGAGCGCACCAACGGCAAGTTTGCCCGGTTGCCGGATGACCCCGGCCCCTGCGCTTGGTGTGGCCAACCCGCCTATCGCCGTGCCATTGTCGCCCGTGCCTACTGATAGCAAGCGAAGAGCATCAGGCGGGAACAGCAATGGATGAACGGCGGATATTTCTATGCCGCCTCGGTCTGCTATAGTGCCGGGCATCCTCGCCCGGGACAGAAGACGGCGGTATGGCAACGCTGACTACGGTGGCGCTCCACCTGCGCGGCACCCACTGGGAGACGCCGAGCCTGGCCCAAGCCGGTTGGGTCGAACGCCCCTACGACCTCGCTCCCCAGGAGACGGGGTTTGTGGCCCTGCATCTCTGGAGCGTCGGTGATGTCAACGGTCCACCGGTCCCCGACCGCTATCTCGTAGATATGGGCCTCCCGGAGACGCAGGCCGAGTCCATCCGCATCTGCGAACGCTACATCCGCCCCGCCATTGACGCCTCGCGCGCCGCCGGACTGCCGATCTTCCACGTGGAGCCATACAACATCGCCCGCCAGTACGACTCGCACCGCTACCTGCTCGATGACGACGAGCTAGCCGGCGCCGCGCGCGCGCAGAACGGTACCATGCGGTCCGCCAATCCGGGCTGGCAACGGGAACGCGCCGAGCGGACCCACGGACGCGGCTACCAGGAGTGGGACGGCTGGGAGAATATGCGGATTGCCGCCTCCTGCGAGCCGGAAGCCGGCGATCAGGTCATTGTCACCGGGCGGCAGCTCGACCGCATCTGTCGCCGCCGGGGCATCAAGAACCTGGTCTACACCGGCTTTGCCACGAATATGTGCATCATGCACTCCGCCGCCGCGACCGTCGAGATGCTGGCCTACGGCTACAAAATCTTCCTCATCCGTGAAGCGACGCTGGCGGTCGAGTATCCCGAGACGTGGGAGGCGCGGCTGGTGACGCAGACGGCCTTGAAGGAGTTCCAGCTCAAAATCGGCGATACCGTCGGCTTCGAGCAATATATGGCTGCCTGTGCCGCCGTCGCCGCGGCGCGGCAGCAAGCGGGCTAGGCGCTCGTCATTGCGGCGAAAGCCGCAATCCGGGCCGCCCGGGGTGCGGGGCTGGCCCCCGCCCTCACCCTCGCCCGTTGCGACAGGGGAGGGAATACGCCGTCCCCCCGCCGCAGCGGGGGGACCATAGGGGGGCCGATGGGTGAGTCCCTCAGGGACATCTCCGTCAGCGCAGGAGGCACTAATGACCGTTTCAGAGCACGGCATCTCCGTCTGTCCCTGGCGCGGCGACAAGCGCTGGGTCTACTCCATCACCTTCGACGAGGCCCTGAGCGACTTGCACCGCTTCGCCATTCCCATCCTGGCTGAGTATGGCGTGCCGGGACACCTAGAGGTCGTCGTCGGGCAGATCGGCGAAGTCCGGCGGGTAGGCAGTTCCAGCTACAACGGCATGAAGCAGATGAGCGCCGCGGAGCTACGCGAGATGGTGGCACGTGGCTGGGGCGTGGGCAATCACTCCTGGTCGCATGGCGCGGTCAACGCCGACACCGTTGACCTAGAGCTAGGGAAGGCCAAGGCAGTATTGGAGGAAGCCGCCGGCCAGCCGGTCACGGTCTACTGCGCTCCGGGCAGTAACGTGAATATGAACGAGAGTGCGCTGGCCGGCTGCCGGCGCTTCGGCTACCTCGGCGCCATGAGCATTACCGATGCGCTCAACCGGCCCGACGACGAGGACCTGCTGTGGATGAACCGCACTTTTCTCCACCACCAGGGCTACGGACCGTTCTTCTCGGAGTTCGACCCCTTCCGCAATATCCGGCACGCGCAGCGCGACCAGGGCTGGATCATTGACTACCTGCACTGCCCGCTGGAAGTACCAGTCCACCCCAACAAGGACTGCTCGGCGGACCAACTCCGCGAGCGGATCGCCACGGTGGTTGCGGAGGGTGGCGACGAGGTGTGGCTGGCGCCGGTGGAAGCGCCAATGGACTATCGCTACACCCGCCGCCACACCCGCATCACGACCGAGGGGCCGGACCGCTATCGGATCGGCGCAGCGGACCTACCACCGGGGGTACACTCTCGCACCGTGACCATCAGCCTGCCGCCGTCCACTCGCGCTATCGAGGTAGACGGTCGTCCGCACCCGACCTATCGCCGGAACGGCAAGCTGCTCGCCGATCTGGACCTGGCGAGCAGCCGCCTGGTCCAGATCGTCCCCGCATGAGCCGGGCACCCAGTTATGAGCGAGGAGAGGTACCGATGACCGTGATCGAGCGCGCGCAGTACGGCGCTGCGGCCTTCGAGGGGCTGACCGGGAAGCTCCCGACCACCTTCCCGCGCACAATGGGTCCGAACGCGATGCAGTACCTCCAGGAAGTGGTCGAGAGCGGCCTTCGCTCGGACATGACGAGCCGGTTCGAGCGGCGATTTGCCGAAGAAATGGGCATCGAGCACTGCATTGCGACGCCCGGCTGCACACCGGCCCTCTACCTCCTCGCCATGGCGCTGGACTTCGCGCCCGGTGACGAGGTGATCGTCAGTCCGGTGACGGATTACGGGACGATCATGGGCCTGATTAAGGAGCACTACATCCCCGTGTTCGCCGATGTCGAGCCAGGCACGGTGAACATCAGCGCCGCTACCATCGCACCGCTGATTACCGACCGCACGCGGGCGATCCTGGCGGTGCATATGACCGGGATTATCTGCGATATGGACGCGATCAACACGCTGGCCGCCCGGCACAATCTGGTCGTCATCGAGGACGTGTGCCAGGCGGTGTTCGGTGAGTACAAGGGGCGCTTGGCCGGCACGCTGGGCCACGCCGCGGGCTTTTCGTTCGACTCGGAGAAGACGCTGGGGTCCGATGTGGGCGGCTGCCTCGTGACCAACGACGACGCGCTCGCCGAACGGGCACGCTTCCTCGGCCACAGCCGGGGTGCGGAGAACCGGCCCGGCTTCGGTCGGATGCACACGGCCGAGGGCACGGCGCTCCGCATGCCCACCTGCACCGCGGCCATCACGCTCGCACAGCTCGAAATCATCCGCGAGCAGGTTGCCCACATTGACCGCATGGCGCGACTGCTGACCGAGCACTTGGCCGTGATACCGGGCATTATTCCCCTGCCCATCCCCGACTACGTGGACGTGTACTCGGCCTGGATGGTGGGTTTCAGCATTGATCCCGCGGCCTTCCGCTGCACCGCCGACGAGTTCGGCGAGCAATGCGCTGCGGCCGGTATCCCCGGCATCGGCACGGCGCGGTACTATCTGATGCCGGCCGCCTGCACATTCCTCCAAGAGAAAGCCGCGCAGCAGATGTATCCCTACGCAATGCCTCCGGCCTCGCGCACATATACGTACAGCAGCGCCACCTGCCCCAACTCCCGTGCCTACTTGGACAACTGGCTCCGATGGAGTACGTTCTGCGAGAAGTACGAGCCGGAGGACTGTGTGCTGGCTGCCGCCATTGTCCGCGAGGTCGCCGACCGCAACCGCGTGTAGCGCAAGTGGGGGGAGTGGGGGACTGGCCCCCACCCTAGCCCTCCCCCGTCCCGACGGGGGAGGGAACGCGCTGTCCCCCCGTCGCAACGGGGGGACCATAGGGGGGGCGCTGTTGGAGCGCAACCATCTCGACAAACAACGTTAGGAGTAGCCTATGAGCACACTCTATCTCCGCGCCGCTCGGGTGCTGACCGGCGTGGACAACGGCGTCATCGAGGACGCGGCGGTGCAGGTGGAGGACGGGCGGATCGCAGCCGTTGGTTCGGTCGCGCAGGTGCCACCGCCGGCCGATCCGGCGATCCCACAGGTGGACTACGCGGGCGCGACGCTGCTGCCCGGCTTGATTGACGCCCACGTGCATCTCACCCTGCGGCGGGGGGCGGATACGCCGCTGCCTGACGTGCCGGTGACGGATGGGCGGGCGCTGCTCCAAGGCGTGCAGGCAGCGCAGGGCGTGCTCGCCGCCGGGGTCACGACGGTCCGCGACTGCGCGGCACGCGGACACCACGCCCAAGAGCTACGGGACGCGGTGGAAGAGCGGATTATTGCCGGCCCGCGCATTCTCGCCAGCGGCCCACCGATCACGACCACCGCCGGGCACATCTGGCGCCTGGGCTACGAGGCCGACAGCGTGACGGAGGTGCGCCGGGCCGTGCGGAGGCTGGTCAAGGAGGGCGTGGACTTTATCAAGGTCTGTGCCACCGGCGGGCGCGGCACGCCAGGCAGCGTCATCGGTCGAGCACAGTATTCCACCGCCGAGCTACGCGCCATCGTCGAGGACGCGCACCGCTTAGGGCGCCACGTCGCCACCCACGCGCTGGGTACCGAAGGCATCCGGCGAGCGGTCGAGGCCGGAATAGACACCATCGAGCATTGCGCCTGGCTGGACCTGGACGGTGAGACACTCGCGTTCGACGAGGCGGTTGTCGAGAGCATGGCCGAACAGGGCCTGGTGGCCAGCATCGCGGCTGGGCCGCCCTGGGAGGTGTTCCACCAGGACAAGGAGTTGGCCGGTAGCTCCCGGCCCGTGACCGTCGCCCGCCTAGAGACGATGAAGGAACGCTGGCCGCTGATGCAGCGGATGCGCGACCTGGGTGTGCAGGTGTGCTTTGCGACGGACTCGGTCTACGGCATGTTCGAGGACTTCCACGATCTGTCGTATCTGGCGCAAGCGCTGGTGGACTACGGGGACTTTCCACCGCTCGACGTGATCGAGATGCTGACGGCCGTACCGGCGCATGCCATCGGCTGGGGCGACCGGATCGGTACCATCGAAGCGGGCAAGCTCGCCGATCTGCTGGTCGTCAACGGCAACCCTGTCGAGGACATGCGGGCACTCCATGCCGTCGCAGCGGTCTACCAAGCGGGCGTGTTGGTAGTGCGACCATAGCGGGCGGTGGGCACCACTGCGCGATGCGTGGGAGCGTTGGTGTACAGTTCTATAGAGCACCGCTGAGGGATTCCAAGACATGAGCGAAACGGAGGCGGAGGCCCAAGTGCGCCTCAATTCCCTGTTGAGCAAGATCGAGGAATTATCGCACAGCTTCGCTGGCTACCCTTGCAACCTGAACTTCGACTACTCGGAGCTATTTCCCTTCTTCCAGTATTGCGTGAACAATGTCGGCGATCCCTTTGACGACAGCAATTTTCGCCTCAACACCCACGAGCTAGAGCGTGAAGTGATCGCGCAGTTTGCCAACTTGCTGCACCTGGACTCGGAGCAAGCGTGGGGATACGTCACCTCCGGCGGGACCGAGGGCAATATGTACGGGCTGTACATGGGCCGCGAGCTTTTCCCGGACGGCGTGGTCTACTTTTCCCAGGATACGCATTACAGCGTGGTCAAGCTCCTGCGCGTGCTGAAGGCCCGCAATATCATGCTCAAGAGCCAGGACAACGGCGAGGTAGACTACCTCGATCTCTACGAGACAATACGCATCAACCGAGACGTCCCGGTCATCTTCATGGCGAACATCGGCACGACGATGAAAGGCGCGGTGGACGACGTTGGCAAGGTGCGGGAAATCCTCGATGATTTGGCCGTGACGAGTTACTACATTCACGGCGACGCGGCGTTGAGTGGCATGATCCTACCGTTCGTGGAGCATCCGCAACCCTACGGGTTCGATGCCGGGTTCGACAGCATGGCAATCAGCGGTCACAAGCTAATCGGCTGCCCAATGCCTTGCGGCGTGGCCTTGACCAAGCGCAGCTACGTGGCCCGCATCGCCCGGTCAATCGAGTACGTGGGCGTACTGGACACTACCCTGATGGGGTCACGCAACGCACTGACGCCACTCATGCTCTGGTACGCGCTGCGGAAGCACGGCTGGGATGGGTTTCGGGAGATCGTGACGGAAATGCTGGCGGTGGCGCAGTATGCGGTCGAGCGCTTCAACGAGCATGGTATTCCGGCTTGGCGCAATGAGCATTCGGTCACGGTCGTGTTCCCCAAACCCGCACCGGAGGTGGTCCGCAAGTGGCAGATCGCCCCCTATGAAGACATCGCCCACATCATCACCATGCCCCAGGTAACGCGGGCAATGGTAGACGAGATCGTCGCCGACTGCGCGCAGTAACGGCACGCGCGAGCAACCGCAGGAGGATTGCCATGCAGAGAATCATCGTCACGGTGCAGAACGAGGTCGGAGTCCTGGCGAACATCACCGAGGTCCTGGCCAAAGAAAACATCAACCTGGAGTCGATCAACACGGAGGGCCGGGGTGACAGCGGCCTCGTCATCCTCACCACGGAAGAGTGCGACCGGGCGCTGCACGCGCTGATGAACGCCGGCTACCGGGCCGTCACCGACGACGCCCTGATTATCAAGCTGCGGGACGAACCGGGTGCCCTGGCCAAGATAGCGGCGCGATTCAGGGATGCGGCCGTGAACATCCAAAGCCTCCACCTCTTGAATCGCCATGGCGAGTACGCGACGGTCGTGCTGACCGCCGACGACCGCGCCAAAGCCGAGGCGCTGCTCGACAGCGAGACCATCGTCTGAAGGCGCAGGACGACTACGATGGCCCCCCGCTGCGGCGGGGAACGGTGGTGGGGCAGACTCCAGGGGCAGTTCATCATCATGCTCCCCTAGACCCGGCCCGGCGATATTGGTGCAGCGGCTCAACCGGTTCCGAAACAGGGCTTACCTCAAAGGCACTGTGAGTGGGTCCAGCAATCTGAGGTCGCTAATCCGGTGGAAATCCTGAACGTTATGCGTTACCAGCGTGAGATCATGCACCAGTGCAGTAGCCGCTATAATCGCATCTCCCAGCCCCATACGGCGCTGCTGGCGCAAGCGGACGGCCTGGCGCATCACCGCATCCGACAACGGTAGCATGTCGGTGCCCTGGAAAAATTGCTCTAACAATTGCCGCTGAGGTTTGTCCAACCGATGGTAGCCAAGAACCTCAATATAACTCACCACCGAGACTGATAGGCTAATCCCATCAATAAACTGCCGCAAGTCGTCATACTGCGGTTGTGTAGCATAGATAATCACATTGCTGTCAATCAGCATCGCAATCATGGTAGGGCAACGGACGATCCTTGCGCTGCTCGCGTTGCCAGTTCACGGGGTCCGTTATGTCGGCGAACGCGCCTCTGTCGGCCAGCATCCGGAGCAACGCTCCCGCCTTGCTCCCTGCGGGCTGGGAAAGCTGGCTTTGCGCTGTGTCCGGGACGATGATATGCACCGGGATCGGCTCATCGGTTTCGGGAGACTGGTCGAGCCATTCTACACGGTCACCATTCAGGACGGCTTTATAGGTGCGCGCCATAATGCTCCCCCGGCTTGTCGTTCAGCGCGGCCCGGCGTGCTGTTCTCTAGCTAGTATAGGCTAACTCTGCCGGATACGCACTGGCGATGTTGGCACAGCGGCTCGGCGATGGCCGGGCGCGTGACGACACGGTATCGAGTGACCGCACAGTTCAATCGGGGGACGGCCAGCGGGGCGTGTCGCGGGTGCCGAAAGCCCCGACTACCCTCACCCCGGCCCTCTCCCAGGCGTGTACAGACCGGAGAGGGGGAGATTCCCGCTTTCACGGGAATGGCGGGCAACTGACCCCCCTATGGTCCCCTGCTGCGGCGGGGAGCGGGCGCAACATGTTGCGCCCCTACGGCTTGGCCCGTACCTACCCCTCTCAGCCTCCGGCGGCGGGGTGCCTTGACTGCTTCACTACCCGAACTATCCTGCCGGGTCGGTTGACGGCTCTCTATCCAAGGCCGCAGCGGCGAGCTGCGCGGCGGCGGTGGCCGGATCGAGGCGACGCGCGGCTACGTCGGCGATGAGCCGGTCCCAGGTGCCGCTGGCAGTCGCCCGCCGGCGTGTGGTCTCCAGGAGGTGATGCGCGAGGGCACGCAGCACTCGCTCGCCGGCGATGCGCTCGGCGCGGCGCTCCCAGCCGCCGCCGTCCGCGAGCCAGGCGCGGTGCCGGTCGAGGGCCGCTGCGAGCGCCGGTACCCCTTGCCCCGTCGTCGCCACGGTCTCGATAACGGGCGGCTGCCAGCCGGTCTCGGGTGAGTGGCTGGCACCGCCTTCAATCACCCAGCGCCAAGCAGCCGCCAGCGCGGGAGCACCGTCGCGGTCCGCTTGGTTGACGACGAGGACATCGGCCAGTTCCAACAGGCCCGCCTTCAGCGCCTGCACCTCGTCGCCTTGGCCCGGCGCTCCGACCAGCACGGTCGTATGCGCCGCTCCGACGACCGCCAATGCCTCCTGGCCGACGCCGACCGTTTCGATCAGCACGTGGTCCATACCGGCCGCATCGAGCACATCGGCGACCGCAGCCGTCTGGGCGGCCAGTCCGCCAGGTTGGCCACGACTGGCCATGCTCCGCACGAACACGCCGGTGTCGGTAGCCAACTGGCCCATCCGCACGCGGTCACCGAGGAGTGCCCCGCCGGTGAGCGGGCTAGTCGGGTCTACGGCAACGATTCCGGCCGTCTGCTCCTGCTGGCGGTAGTGCCGGGCAAGCTGGCTGACCAGGGTGCTCTTGCCCACGCCGGGCGGCCCGGTCAAGCCAATACGCTGCGCGCGGCCGGTGCGAGGATAGAGCGCCTGCCAGGCGGCGCGGCCGGTCGGGTCGTCCCGTTCCAGCAGCGTCATCACCCGCGCCAGGGCCGAGCGGTCGCCGGTGAGCACACGCTGGGCAAGATCATCCATCATCGGCCTACTGACAGCCAGGTGTGCAGTCCTGAGGTGTCTCCGCTTCCAACCAGCGACCGGGCCGGATCGTCACCGGTAACGTGCATGGGTGGCCGGATACAGCATCGCGCATAAATCGGATACCGGCGTCGTGCATCGGTTCCGGTAAGGCGTCCGGGGACCAGTATCCGCAGTCCGACACCTCCGGCGAGCAGGGCGTCGGTGGGCCACTGCCGTCTCTTAGCCGACAGATCAAGACGAAGATATGCGAGTTAAGCTCCATTGAGTAGTACATCCCACACAGGCGCTCTGGAACCACGTGCAAGCCGGTTTCCTCCCAGGTCTCCCGCACCGCCGCCGCGGTGATCGACTCCTGAGCCTCGACAAAGCCCCCCGGATAGGCCCAATAGCGTCCGCTATAGGTCTGCTTGACGAGCAGCACCCGACCATCAGCATTGAACACTACTGCCAGAGCGACAAGGCGGCGGCGGGAAGTCTCGACTCGTTCTTGCCAGTTGCCAGAGGTCACGACCACGGGGAGTGGCGTTGTTCCTGCTACTGATACGGCGTCTCGCGCTGCGGCGTCCCGGATAAATCGCCTGGTGAGATCGCTCATCGGGTGCGGCAGTGCCTCAGGAGGCCAGTACGTGCAGACTGCGACCTCGGATGAGGAGGGACGTGGCTTTGCCGCCGCTCCCACTGTGCGGCAGAGAAACACGAAGTGATGGAAGTCGCGTTGCTGGCCGTAATAGATACCGTCCAGCCGGTCTGCGACCACCTGTAGGCCGGTCTCTTCCCGTACCTCGCGTAGCGCCGTGTCCACGATGCTCTCATGTGGCTCGGTATACCCGCCGGGCAATGCCCAGTTGCAGTCTCCATAGGTCTGCTTCACCAGCAGCACGCGGCCAGCAGCATCGAAGATCATGGCTGCCGCACCCATCAGCCCGTTGGCATACATCGTCCCCTTCAGCATAGCCGGTCAAGAAGCAGTAGCGTTGCCCCGGCGTGAGACATAGGCGCGCCGGAACTGCGCGGCGAGGGCGTCGAACTCCTCACGAGGGAGCTTGGATTCCCGCTTTCGCGGGAATGACGAGTTATGCAAAGGTCTCCTTGCGCGGGAATGACGGGCGGTCGACTCTTCCCGTCCACTTGCGGCGCGGGGGCCGGGGACTGCGGTCCGGCCCAACTCCCTACGCCGGCTCACCATCGCGCTCCAAGAGTTCGAGCAAGACGCCGTGGCCGGCGCGCGGATGGACGAACGCCACCCGACCGCCATGCCCCGGCCGCGGTGTTCGATCAACCAGCGCGGCGCCAGCGGCCGCCATCCGCGCCAGCTCGGCTTCGATGGAAGCCACCGCAAAACAGACGTGGTGCAGCCCCTCGCCGCGGCGCGCCAGAAACCGCGCGAGCGGCCCGTCGTCATCCAGCGGCTCCAGTAGCTCCAGCTTGGTCCCCGCGCCGGTCAGAAAGCTGACGCGCACTCCCTGCGCCGGAACCTCGTGGATCGGGCCGACGCAGAACGCGCCGGGGAGCAGGGCCGAGTATGTCCGGCTGGCCGCTGTAAGGTCGCGCACCGCGATGCCGATGTGGTCCAGGACGGCACCAGGCAGCGCTGTGCCTAACGCTTCAGGAAGGCTTTGCATAGCTGCTCTACTTCATCCGGCAGCAGTCGGTATGCGGCCGGGTGTGCGCGGCGCTGGCGAGCGACCTCATAGAGGAAGATCGCGGCGGTGACGGAGACGTTGAGGCTCCGCACCATGCCGCGCATCGGTATCGAGACGCGGCGATCAGCCGCCTTGATGGCCGCCGGTGAGAGGCCGGCGTGCTCGTTGCCGAACCATAGGGCGAGGCGCTGCCCCGTGAAGTCGCTGGCATGGATCCACTCATCGGCGCCCTCCACCACGGCAGCGACGCTCTCGTACCGGAGCGCCTTGAGCCGTGCGATGCACGCTGCCGTCGAATGGAAGATATGGCAGTCCACCCACTTGTTCGCCGATCCCGAAGACTGTTTTCCGATCCGTCTTGGATCGTAGTATTCCTCTTGCTCGAAGACAAAATACGCATCCTGCACGCCAACGGCGTCGCAGGTACGCAGGACGGCCTCGGCGTTGTGGGGGTCGTGGATGTCCTCCAGCACGACCGCCAATCCGCGTTGTCTCTGGGCGACCACGCGCTTGATCGTCTCGATCCGCGCTTGCGTAGGCATCGTACACAGTCCAGGCGGTGTCGTGGAGCGCGTCCCAACCCGTCTACGGCTGGTGCTCGCCGAACACGTCGCGCAGCACGTCGCACATCTCGCCCAGCGTCGCTCGCGCCCGCGCACCGGCCAGCAGGGCCGCCACCAAGTTGCCATCGCCTGCGGCCGTCGTGCGGATAAGCTCTAGCGCCGCCGTGACCTGCTGCTGATCGCGCCGGCGGCGCACGTCGGCCAGGCGGGCACTCTGCCGGTCGCGGACCGCCGGATCAACGTGCAGCAGCTCGCCGGTTGGCGCCGGGGTATCATCCCGATACTTGTTTACGCCGACGACGATGCGCTGGCCCTGCTCGACCGCCTGCTGGGCACGATACGCGCTCTCCTCGATAGCGCGGGTGTAGTGTCCGCTCCGCACCGCCGCCAGTGCCCCGCCCAGCCGCTTGATCCGCACCAGCTCTTCGCCGGCCCTGGCTCCAAGCTCGTCGGTCAACGACTCCACGTAGTACGAGCCGGCCAGTGGGTCAACGGTCGCGGTGACGCCGGTTTCGTGGGCCAGCACTTGCTGGGTGCGTAGGGCTAGCCGGGCGCTCTCCTCCGTTGGGAGGGCCAGCGCCTCATCCCAGGCGTTGCAGTGCAGCGATTGCGTGCCCCCCAGCACCGCCGCCAACGCCTGTACAGTGGTCCGCACTGTGTTCACCTGCGGCTGCTGCGCCGTCAGCGAGCTACCGGCAGTCTGCGTGTGGAAGCGCAACATGGCCGAGCGTGGCTCGGCGGCACCAAGATCGTCGCGCATGATCGTGGCCCACAGACGCCGGGCGGCACGGAACTTGGCGACCTCCTCGAAGAAATCGCGGTCACAGGAGAAGAAAAACGACACTTGCCGTCCCACGCTGTCGGCACTCAGGCCGCGCTCCAGCGCCGCGCGCACGTACCCGATACCGTTCGCCAACGTGAAGGCCAACTCCTGCACAGCCGTCGCGCCGGCCTCCCGGAGGTGGTAGCCGCTGATCGAGATGGGATTCCAGTGCGGTAGGTGGTGGACGCAATACTCGATGGTGTCGGTGACGAGCCTGAGCGACGGCTCCGGCGGGTAGATATACGTCCCGCGAGCGATGTATTCCTTGAAAATGTCGTTTTGGAGCGTGCCGGCCAGCTTGTCCGCGGACACGCCCTGCTCCTCGGCCGCGACGATATAGAAGGCCAGGAGCACGGCGGCGGTGGCGTTGATGGTCATCGAGGTGCTGACCTGATCGAGCGGAATGTCCCGAAACAGCGCAGCCACATCGTCGGCGCTGGCAATGGAGACGCCAACCCGCCCGACTTCACCGACGGCGAGGGGGTGGTCGGGATCGTAACCGAGCTGAGTGGGCAGATCGAAGGCCACCGACAGGCCCGTCTGTCCCTGTTCGAGCATATAGCGGTAGCGCCGATTGGATTCGGTCGCATCGGCATAGCCGGCGTACTGGCGCATGGTCCAGAGGCGCCGACGATACATCGTGGGGTAGATACCGCGCGTGAAGGGGAACGCGCCCGGCGCGCCGAGACGCTCCGCCGGCGGCCCGTCTCCCAATTCGGACGGGTGGTACACCGGCGCCACCGGCAGACCGGAGGGCGTAGCTACCTGATCCCGCTCATCCGCACCCATCACCGTTTGCTCCGCTTGCTGGCCGGCCGTGCGGGGGGCTGGCCCCCTCCCTGGCCCTCCCCCGTCCCGACGGGGGAGGGGATAGACTGTGCCTCCTCCCTGGCCCTCGGCCGTTGCGACGGGGGAGGGAACACGCCGTCCCCCCACTGCGACGGGGAAGGAGACACACCCGTCCCCCCGCCGCAGCGGGGGGGCCATAGGGGGGCCAGTTCCCCCCGGCGGTGCTACTGGAAGGTCACGCCGGCGATCTTGTCGCCGATTTGGATAGCGCGCACGACCTCCAGCCCCGCCGTGATTTTGCCGATATAGGTGTAGCCGCCGTCGAGATGGCGGGCATCCTGTCTGAGCACGAAGAACTGACTATCGTTCGTGAGGTCCGGGTCGTTGCCACGCGCAAAGCCGACCGCACCGGCCTCGAACGGCTGATCGCTCGTCTCCGTGGGCATTTTCCCGCCACCGAGGCCGGCGGCCGGGACATTGCCTTGGGGCTGATCGGCCCCCTGGATATAGTAGTCCTTGCCTCGCTCCCCTTTGGTCGCCGGGTCGCCGCCCTGGATCACCCAGTCCTCCACGCGATGGAAGATCGTACCGGTGAGGGCGCCGCAGCGCGCTTTGTCAATGAAGTTCTGGACGGAGTTCGGGGCCGCCGTGCGATTCATCTCGAAGGTGAACGAGTTGCCGTTGGTCAACGCGACGGTCGCGGTCGTGACGGTCGCCGGGACCTCGACGCACTCGCCCTCCATCGCCTCGCCGCCACCATCGCCGTTGCAGGCGACCAGCGCCACCGTACACACCATGGCGGCCAGCGCGTTCCGCCGGCCCAGCGCCCCACTCCACTGCCGGATTCTCATAGCTGCATCCCCCTTTGCCGTACTTGACTGTCCCAGTGCGCCTGACGTGTCACATACTACCGCATAGTGGACGGGGCTGGCCCCCTCCCTGGCCCTCCCCCGTCCCGACGGGGGAGGGGATAGACTGTGCCTCCTCCCTGGCCCTCGGCCGTTGCGACGGGGGAGGGAACTGTGCTCGGCCGGCCGTAGCGGCTGACCAGGGGAGGTCTTGGATACTGGCAGGCCCACGCGCTTTCACCCAGAGTAGGGGCACGGCATGCCGTGCCCCTACGGTGGCGTGTTCCACCTGTTTACCTACCCTTGTTAGGGCCCTCTCCCACAGGAGACCTTTGCATAACTGCCCGGCGCGGTTTGACAGCGCCGCTTACTCCTGCGTAGGCTCTGCGGAAGGTGACGGCACACGCTACTCGCGCCGGCCGGCGAGGGAGGCCAACCGCAATGTCGTCGTTCGAGGTCACGGAAGAGTCAATCCCGCTGCCCCTCGGGGCGTTCGCCAAGGCGCGGCGGGTGCTGGTGCGGTGGCGGGGACGGTGGATCACCGCGCTGAATCAAGGGCCGTTCCGCGCCTATCTCTACCCGCTCTACACCCCGGCCGGCGTCGCGGTCACGACCGACGGGCCGATAGATCATCCCCACCATCAGTCGGTCTGGATTGGCGCCGATCACGTCTACTGCCGGCTGCCCTATGCCGACGACGCCTTTGAGGACGCGACCTACAACTTCTACGTGGGCGAGACCTTCCAGGGCCGGGCGCCCGGTCGTATCCTCAGCGTGGGCATGGAGAGCACGGAGCTTGCTGACGACCACCTACGGATCACCCAAACGCTGGAGTGGCAAGGCCCCGAAGAGTGGGGCGCGCGGCCGCGGCGGACCATCGCCATCGAGACACGGATGCTCGACATAATAACTGGCCAAGACGCTCACTACCTGGACATCCACTCACACCTGCGACCCACCGAGTGGGACTTCAGTATCGGGCCTACTCGTCACGCCTATCTGGGGGTCCGGTTCGCCGAGGGCTTGCGCGTGATTGACGGCGGCACCGTGCTGGATGCCGACGGACGCACGGGGAGCGAGGCCATCAACGACCAGTGCTCGGATTGGGTGGCGGTGGCGGGCACCGTTCCCAGCGGCCGGCGAGCCGGCGTCGCCGTGTTTCCGTACCCCTCGGCCGCCGGACACCCCTGGCACGTGAGCGAGTACGGCACGCTGAACGTGAACCCGTTTGCACGGGAGCGCGTGGCGATCAACCGGGGCGATGAATTGGAGGTCGCAGCGCGCTTGGTCGTCTACGATGGCGATGCCACCGAGGCGCGGATTGCCGAGCGTTTCGAGAGCTTTCGGCAGGAAGGGGCGGCCCCCTATGGTCCCCCCGCTGCGGCAGGGGGACGGCTAGGGATGGGGCCGAGGAGGGTATAGGCCCCCCTATGGTCTCCCCGCGCCGCAGGGGGACGTGGATTGCGGCCTCCGTCGCAATAATGACGGGAGGTGGGTTGATAGATATGGCAGTCACCGCGGGAGCAGCGCAGCGCCCGCCGCGCCATAGCGATCCGGCGTGGCGGCCGCGCGCCGCGCAGCTCCGGCGCAGCCGTCTCCTGCGCTTCATGCGTCACGTAGGGCTGGATACGGTAGACGCGCTGCGCGAGCGGGCGGGCGCTGATCCGGCCTGGTTCTGGGAGGCGGTGATCCACGATCTGGGCCTGTCCTGGTTTCGCCAGCCGGACCGCGTGCTGGACCTCTCGGACGGGCTGCCGTTTGCTCACTGGTTTCCCGGCGGTCGCTTCAACTACGTCAGCAACGCCGTGGATCGCCACGCCCATGGCCCGGCTGGCGACCGTCCCGCGCTCGTCTGGGAGGGTGAAGAAGGGACGACCCGCACGCTCACCTACCGACAACTGCTGGTCAAGGTGAGCCGGGCGGCCGGGGCGCTGCGGGCGCTGGGCATCCGTCGCGGTGATCGCGTGGGCATCTTCCTCCCGATGAACCTGGAGTGTGCGATTGCCACCCTGGCCTGCTCGCGCATCGGGGCGATCTTTACACCCATCTTCTCCGGCTACGCGGCCCCGGCCGTCGCCTCGCGCCTGAACGACTGCACAGCGCGCCTGCTGATTACCGCCGACGGCTTCTTCCGGCGCGGTCGCGTGGTGCCGCTCAAGGAGGTGGCCGACGCGGCCGTCCGCGCCGCGCCGAGTGTCGAGCGGCTGCTGGTCGTGCAGCGGGCCGGGGTAAAGGACCTTCCTTGGCAGCCGGACCGCGACGTGTGGTGGCACGAGCTGGTGGCGCAGCAACCGGACTCGCTGCCCGCCGTCGAAACCGAATCCAACGCGCCGTACATGGTGATCTATACGTCGGGCACCACCGGCCGGCCGAAAGGGGCGGTCCACGTCCACGCCGGCTTTCCGATCAAGGCCGCGCAGGACATGGCCCACTGCTTCGACATCCAAGCCGACGACCGCGTGTGGTGGTACACGGACCTCGGCTGGATGATGGGACCGTGGCTCATCTCCGGCGCCTTGCTGCTCGGCGCGACGGTCTTCCTCTACGATGGCGCGCCTGACTGGCCGGCGCCCGACCGCCTCTGGTGCTCGGCGGCGCGGCAGCGGATTACGACTTTGGGCTTGGCCCCGACCGGCGTTCGCGCCCTGATGCGTGCCGACCCCGACGGTCCGACGCGACACGATCTCTCCGGCTTACGCGCCCTCGCTGCGTCGGGCGAGCCGTGGAACCCGGAGCCGTGGTGGTGGTACTTCCGGCAGGTCGGTGGGGGGCGCTGCCCGCTCATCAACTATTCCGGCGGCACCGAAATCTCCGGCGGGATCGTCGCGGCGACGACCGTCGAGCCGCAGCAGCCGTGCGCCTTTGCCGGACCGGTGCCGGGGATGGCTGCCGACGTTGTGGATGAGGCGGGGCAGCCCGTGCGTGGACGGGTCGGCGAGCTGGTGCTGCGGGGGCCGTGGGTGGGAATGACCAACGGTTTCTGGCGGGACCGCGAGCGTTACTTGGAGACATATTGGTCGCGCTGGCCGGGCGTGTGGGCACACGGCGATTGGGCGCTGATCGAAGACGACGGCTCGTGGTACATCCACGGCCGCTCGGACGATACGCTCAAGATCGCCGGCAAGCGCATTGGCCCGGCCGAAGTCGAGTCGGCAGCGGTCACGCATCCCGCCGTCGCCGAGGCGGCAGCCATCGGCGTGCCCGACGAGATCAAGGGCGAATCCGTGGTCGTTTTCGCCGTCCCCACGCGCGAGCCGGCGGCCAGCGCCGGCACGACGGTCGCGTCAGTCGCCGAAACCGTGGCCGCCCAACTGGGCAAACCGCTCCGGCCGGCCGCGGTTCACTTCGTCACTGAGCTACCGCGCACGCGCAGTAACAAGATCATGCGCCGCGTGATCCGCGCCACCTACCTCGCGGAGGATCCCGGCGACGTCTCCTCGCTCGAAAACCCTTCCGCGCTGGAAGCGATCCGGGCGGCAGGAGGTGAGAGGCGGTGAGGGAGCCGAGGGGATGCTGGTCCCCCTATGGCCCCCCCGCTCCGCAGGGGGACGGCGGCGGCGGGCGGGGCGCGGGCGGGGTGATGGAGACGGAAGCCCGTATACGCGGTGGAGCAAGACCGCGGGCGGGGCGGAATCTGGATGGCAGGATGCACTTGGTGGGTGGACTGGAGCTGGCCCCCCTGTGGTCCCCCCGTTGCGACGGGGGGACGTAGATTCCCGCTTGCGCGGGAATGACGAGGGGGGAAGCGGGAATGACGGTGGAGACGATGGGCGTGCGGGTAGATCAGGGTGCTGGGAGTGGCAGTGAGACGGGCCTGGAACAGCCGGCTCACGCGGGCCGGCAAGGGAGCGATGGCGATAGGCACATACGTGCCGGCGCGCGCCAGGGCGTGACCCGGCGGCGCCATAGGCGCGTGCTGGGACCGTTGGTGTTCCGGCACCAACTGCGCGGCGCTCGGACGGCCATGACCCGGCGCCCTCGCCACGGTGACGAGGGGTACGTCATGGCCCGGCGCCTGTGGGGTGGCGCGCGGACGGTCATGCCCCGCCGCGCTCAATGGCACAACGGAGGGTCGCTCATGACCCGGCGCCCTTTGCGCGGAGCGCGACCGGTCCGGGACCGGCACGCTCGGCGCGGCGCTCGGACGGCCATAACCCGGCGCCCTCGCCACGGTGACGAGGGGTACGTCATGGCCCGGCGCCTGTGGGGTGGCGCTCGGACGGTCATGCCTCGCCGCACGCTGCGCGACGGGGGGTCGCTCATGACCCGGCGCCCTTGTGTGCCGGGCGCGGGACCGGTCGTGGTCCGGCGCTGGCGGCACGGCGCACGGACGGTCCTGACCCGGCAGCCTCACCGGCGTAGCGAGGGGATGGTCATGACCCGGCGCCATGGGATGCGCGGCCGCGCCACCGCGGGCGGCCGGCACGACGGTGCGAGTGATTCCCTGCCGGGCGGTGCCCGGTGCTCCAGGATGGTCTTGCATCTGCCACTTCCCAACGATAGGACATGTTGAGGGGCGTGGGGGGAAAACAACGGGGGGATATTTACATGGATGGGGAGGGGCAGGGCTGGCCCCCCTGTGGTCCCCCCGTTGCGACGGGGGGACGGAGGGAGTTGAGGTGAGGAGGCGATGAGTACGCTGTACGCGGCACAACCGGCACAGCCGTTCCGAGTGCGTCTCGATGTCAAGGTACCGATGCGCGACGGGGTGCTGCTCTCGACCGACATCTACCTGCCCACCGCGCCCGGACCCTTTCCGACGCTCCTGATCCGCACGATCTACGACAATCAGTGGGACCGCTATCTGGCCTGGGCGGTGCCGTTTATCGAGCACGGCTATGCCGTCGCCATGCAAGACTGCCGCGGACGGCACGACTCCGACGGCGCCTGGGAGCCGTACATCCACGAGACCGAGGACGGCTACGATACCCACGAATGGCTGGGCGCCCAGCCCTGGTGCGACGGCACCATCGGGATGTTCGGCGTGTCCTACCTCGGCTTCACGCAAACCCTGCCGGCGACGCTCCGCAGCCGCTACCTGCGGGCACTGGTGCCGATTGCCGGCCAGCAGGACAACTTCGGCCACTTCTACGTGGATGGTGCCCTCCAGCTCCACATTGCGCTCAACTTCATCAACATGGCCGGCCGGACAATGCAGTGGGGCACGCGCCGACTGATGAACTCCGACGAGCTGTACCGGCGCCTGCCGCTCGTCTCGGCGCTGGACGACATCGTAGACCTGCCCTTCTATCGGCAGGTCATCGAGCACTCCACGTTCGATGAGTTCTGGCGGAGCTACAGCCTGCGCGACCGCTACGGCGAGGTCGAGACGCCGGCCTATTTCATCACCGGCTGGTACGACAATCTGGTGCATGAAGGCTTCAAGCTCTATCGCGGGTGGTCGCAGCACGCCCGCTCCGCTGAAGCGAGGACACAGACGAAACTGCTGGTCGGTCCCTGGAGCCACCAGAACATCGGCTCGGCGGAGCCGTTCGGGGCCATCGGCTTCGGCGGCCAGGCGGCTATGGACATCACCGCGGAGCACCTGCGCTGGTACGACCGGCGGCTGAAGGGCGTGGAGAACGGGATTGACGACGAGCCGCCGATCCGGCTCTTCGTGATGGGCGCAAACGTCTGGCGCCACGAGCACGAGTGGCCGCTCGCCCGCACCCAATACACCCGCTACTTCCTGCACAGCCGCGGCGGGGCCAACTCCCTCGCCGGCAATGGTGTCATTTCCACTACGCCGCCGGGCGATGAGCCGACCGACGGATACGTCTACGATCCGGACGATCCGGTGCCGACGGTAGGTGGCCCGATCTTGTTCCTCGACGACAGCGGCCCGTGGGACCGGCGGGCGGTAGAGGGGCGCGACGACGTGCTCGTCTACACGACAGCGCCGCTCGTTGAGCCGGTCGAGGTGACGGGGCCGGTGACGCTCACGCTCTACGCCGCGTCCAGCGCACCCGATACGGACTTCACGGGCACGCTCGTTGATGTCCACCCGGACGGCAAGGCCATCATCCTCTGCGAGGGGCTGTGCCGCGCCCGCTACCGCGAATCGCTGGAGCAGCCGACGCTCATCCGGCCGGGGCAGGTGTACCGGTACGAGATTGACCTCTGGGATACGAGCAACGTCTTCAAGGCCGGACATTGCATCCGGCTCGAGGTATCCAGCAGCAACTTCCCGCGCTTCGACCGCAACCCCAACACGGGACACCGACCGGGCATGGACGCCGAACTGGTGCCAGCCACCCAGACCATCTTTCACAACGGCGAGTATCCCTCGCATCTCACCTTGCCCGTTATCCCCGGCCTAGCGGCCTCACCCTCTGACGGGCCCCTCCTGACTGAAGTAGGTAAACCGGGGAAACAGGCTCAAGGCGTGCTTGGAGAGGCGGATTGGACCTAACCCCCGGCCCCTTCCCTGCAGGGAAGGGGAGTCCGCGCGACGACCGGTTTGACGGGAGACAGTAGTGTGCCGCATATTTGTCTCCATGCATACATATCCGCACAAGGAGCGCGACATGGCCCGGCTGGACGCGGAGCAGCGGCGGCAAGCAGAGGTCATGCGGGAGCGTCGCCGACAGGCAGTTGAACGGCTGGTGAGGCTGGAGGTGGAGGATCCACCGGATGCTGCGACGCTCTCGCGCGAACTGGAGGCGGCCCATGAGCCTGGTGGTCTTGATTGACGCCAATATCCCTCGTCACCGTGTCTTGGTTCTGCCTCCACCGTGCTACACATATCGTTAGCGAGGATACTCCACTCGCTGATGTTGCCCTTGGGGAGTGAAATGGCAATGGCAACCGAACGACTTCCAGCAGGACTAGCTCCCAGCAGTGGCTCGCTCAACTTCACGGAAGACACGGTTCCAGCCGCTCTCCAGCAGGAGCATACCCTCGCCCCCGGGCGGTGGGGCGTGCTGCACGTATTCGAGGGCAGCGTGCGGTTTGTGAACCTCGAGACCGGCGACGAGCACGATGTCTCGGCACCGGACCTCATCATCATCCACCCACGGGTGCCCCACAAACTACACCTCACGGGCCGATTGCGCTGCCGTGTTGACTTCTTTAGGGAGTTGGATGACGACGCTACCATGCGAACGCCGGGCAGCTTTGCCAATGACGAGGTGTATCGCAGTTTCCAACGATGCGAGGCAACGGGAGACTTCGCGGATACGTTCTACAACACCTTCCTGCACTCCTCGCCCGAGATCGCACCCCACTTCGCCCGGACGGACTTCGCCAGGCAACGCAAGCTGCTCCGTGATTCGGTGTCTCTGATGGTAGCGCGGGACGTGGCGGACCCGGAGATGCGAGCCTTGGTGAACCAACTTGGGGAATCGCACAGCCGGACCAAGCGTAATATCGCGCCGCGGCTTTATGAGTTGTGGCTGGACAGCATCTGCGAGACGGTGAAGGCGCTGGATTCCGAGTGGACCGCGGAGCTTGAGGCCCACTGGCGGGTGCGGATGCGTGCTGGCATGCAGATCATCATGGCCGCCTACTAGCGAGCCGCCGGCCCCGCTCTGTGCCTCACCTCCTACGTCATTGCGGCGCACGCCGCAATCCAGGCCGCCCACCAGGAACACTCCGCCGGCATTGGCGGGCAGAGCGTGTGCTAGACTGGCGCGGCCGGGCGGGTAGCTCGGTTGGCTAGAGGAGGACGGTTGCACCTTCTGTGGGGGGATGATGGTCGAGGTACTGTTAGAAGCAGCTCGGGGGGCCTGGGAACGAATAAACGCGCCGCAGCACCGAGGTGGCCCTCTGGCCGAATCCTGGCGCTTGCTCTACAAGCAAGAGCCTACCGCCGCCTTTACCACTGCCGTTGGAACCTTGGAACGTTTCCTGCGTCAAGCCTTGGGACACCCACTGATGCCGAACGGCAATCGGCCATTAGACCTATACCACTTGCTGCAGATGGCGGCCGAGCAAGACTACATCACCACGGAACAGCAGAAGCGGCTGGACAACATGCGCTCGCGGCGGAACCACGCCTCGCACGGAGGAGAACTCCGCCTGACGGAGCCGCAAGCACGTGCCGATCTGGATTACCTGGGGCAGGTCATCGCCCAGATCACGCTGGGACGAGCAGTAGGTCCTGCCGGTATCTCGAACGGTCTGCCGGTCCAACTCTTCGAGAAGGGTAGACTTGAAGACCATAGTGCCAATACTGCGCTGCCCCCGGAGTGGCGCTTCCAGTATGGCCAACTGGTAGATGAACTGGTACAAGCCGGGTCACAGTTGCCAATCGGCGGCGACACATCCACGATCACTTACGCGGACCTCCGCACGCACGCGGCGCCCGAGGCGCGGATCGCTCCACCTGCCGGCTTCACGGGTCCGACTGCCACGCTCACCGACGGCTCAGTGTTCATCCCCTTCACCGCCGACCTGTCGCCGGCGCCAGGTCACGTGGTCCCGGCGCGGTTTTGGGCATACATCAGTCGGACAGACCGCTTCCCTGGTGGCTGGTTACACGACGTCGGGCTGCCCATCACCGAGCCGCTGGAAGCGCTGGTGGACAAAGGTGCAGACAGAGGACGGCGGATCACCTTGCAAGCGTTCCAGCGCACCGTCCTGACCGACGACCTACTCAACCCGACCCAACGGCAGATCGAGCGTGTCAATGTAGGAACCGATTATGCCCGTGCTTTCCCACGGTGACGTTTGGGCAACAGCCCTGGAATGAGCGACCAACGATGTACGAAATCAATCGCCTAGGTCAACCGGTTGGCTTCCAAGTTCCCGACTGGACTCCACCGCCGATACCACCGCGTGAACCAGTAGTTGGGCGGTATTGTCGCCTGGAGCCGCTTGATCCACCCCGCCATACTACAAGCCTCTTTCGCGCTAACGCGCTGGACGCAGAGGGAAGAAGCTGGACATACCTTGCGTATGGCCCCTTCAAGACAATCGAGAGCTATCGCGCGTGGGTAGAGTTGAATAGCCGGAGCACCGATCCTACGTACTACGCCATCGTTGATGTAGCCACCAATAGAGCCGTTGGCGTGGCGAGCTATTTGAATGTTGATCCCGCGAGCGGTTCGATTGAAGTGGGTCACCTCCATTATTCGCCGCTCCTGCAGGGGTCTACGGCCGGCACTGAGGCGATGTTCCTTATGATGCACAAGGCATTTGAGCTTGGGTACCGGCGTTATGAATGGAAGTGCCATGCGCTAAATGCGGCGTCGCGCCGGGCGGCACAGCGTCTCGGGCTGTCATTCGAAGGTGTCTTTCGACAGGCCAAAGTTGTCAAGGGACGCAACCGTGATACGGCCTGGTATGCCGCAATTGACACGGAATGGCCCCAACTCAAGGAGGCCTTCCAGCGGTGGTTAGACCCGGCGAATTTCGATGACGAAGGACAACAAAGAAGCCGGTTATCCGATCTGACAGCCTCCGTGCTGAAGCGGCGGGGCTGAGACCGCTTTCGACCGTCTCACGGCGGGCCGATAGGCAGCTATTCCTAACCCGCGGATCGGGGCAGGCCGGTCAGCCGGTCAGCGGCTTGGCGGAGCGTTTCCATGCGCTTGGGGAATGAGAAGCGCACGCGCTGACTGCCCGGCCGGTCGTGAGCGGGGCGGTCGGGTGGTGGGGGTGGGTAGAAGCTCGTGCCGGGCACGACGGCCAGCCCCCGCTCGCGCACCAGATAGTGGGCCAAAGCGACGTCGTCCGCAAAATCGAACCGGCTCATGTCGGCCATGATGTAGTAGGCGCCGGCCGGGGGCTGGCAGCCAAACCCCGCGTCCCGCAGGGAGGCCACCAAGTAGTCGCGGCGCTGGCGGTAGTCGGCCAGATAGTCACGATAGTACGAGTCGGGCTGACCGAGCGCAGCGACTGCTGCGGCCTGTAAGGGCGCCGGTGCGCCGACGGTCAGGAAATCGTGGACCTTGCGGATGGCGTCAGTCAGGGGCGGCGGCGCCACCGCATAGCCCACCCGCCAGCCAGTCACGCTGTATGACTTGCCGATACCGCTGATCGTCACGGTGCGCTCGCGTAGGCCTGGCAGCGTCACCAGGGAGATGTGCTCTCCCTCGTAGACGAGGTGCTCGTAAATCTCGTCGGTGATGGCCAGCGCGTTCCAGCGCTCGCACAGCCGCCCGATCAGCGCCAACTCGTCGCGGCCGAACACCTTGCCCGTGGGATTGTTGGGCGTGTTGATAACCACCGCACGGGTGCGCGCGCCAAACGCAGCGGTCAACTCGTCGGGATCAATGTGCCAATCCGGTTCGTGGAGGGTGACAAAGCGGGGACTGGCGCCGGCGAGCACGGTATCCGGCCAGTAGTTCTCGTAGAACGGCTGGAAGATGACCACCTCGTCGCCCGGATTGACCGTCGCCAGGAGCGTTGCGATCATGGCCTCCGTCGCCCCGCAGGTCACGGTGACCTCGCGGTCAGGATCAACGGCCAGCCCCATCGTGCGAGCCACCTTGTCGGCGACGGCCGCCCGCAACGCCGGTGCTCCCCAGGTCACGCTGTATTGGTTCACATCGCCGCGAATGGCGGCAATAGCGGCTTCCTTGATCTCGTCGGGCGCCGGAAAGTCAGGAAACCCCTGCGCCAGATTGATGCCGTCGTCGGGATGGTGGAGGGCGATGAGCCGGGTCATCTCGCGGATGACCGACTCGGTGAAGTGCTGCGTGCGATCAGCGACACTCGGCGTAGCCATAGCCGGATTGTAACGCAACCGACGGGGGGTGTGGCTGGCCCCCCTATGGTCCCCCCGCTGCGGCGGGGGACCAGGGCCGGTGCTGCTGGGGCTGGCGGCGGTGTGTTCCCTCCCCTGTCGCAACGGGGGAGGGCGAGGGAGGGGGCCACGCGCGGGCTACAGTGCGGCAACGGCCTCGTCAACCATGTCGAAGACGGTCCGCCGCGGATTATAGCCCCACGTATCCCGCGCTTTCGCGGAACTGTGGTACCAGGCGGCGCGCGCTATCGGCAGGCGTGCCCGCACGTAGCCTAGGCCTAGCTCGGCTGCGATGTACCGCACCAACTCATCGAGGGAGAAGGGCGCTGCGCCACTGAGATTGTAGGCCTCCCCAACTGCAGCGGGCGCGTCCAGCACCTGCATACAGCCCGCCGCGATGTCACGCGCATCCGCCCATTGCCGCATTTCCGGCCGGCCGTCGCGATCGGCCAGCACGACCAACTGCTCAGTGCCGTTGTCGAGGCCCCGGAGGATCGCCGACGACTCGGCCTCCTCCGGCCCGAGGCTGGATGCACGGGCCAAATGCTCGGTGGCGGCGCGCAGGAAGAGCCAGCGGGCAAACGTGCTGGTGGGCGTGACCAGCTCGCGCGCATCGGCGGTGGCGCCAAACCGCAGGATCGTGACCGGAATAGCATAGCCGCGCCAGAAGGACAGGCACAATTCCTCGGCACTCACCTTGCTGGCGCCGTAGACCGTCCCCGGTATCCGCGGATGCGCTTCATCTATGGGCAGATAGCAGGCGCCGTGCGTGCCGCCGCGCAAGTACACCGCGTCGCTGCTGGCATAGACAAAGCGACGGAGGCGCGGTGCCTTATCGCGCACCGCCATCAGGAGGTTGAAGGTGCCCCGCACGTTGTACTCGAAGAACTCCTCGTCCGTGTTCCCGCGCGAGGTCAGCGCCCCGCCGAGGTGATACACCGCCGTGACACCGCGCACCGCTGCCGTCACGTCGGCCAGCGACTCCAACCGTCCAACGACCTGCTCGACGCCGGGACCGCCAATCGCTGCGGCGCGCGGGTCACCCGGCACGACGAGGGCACGCACGGTATGCCCGGCCCGGACCAATGCGCGTGTCAGATGGGAGCCGATGCGACCGGTAGCGCCTGTGACGAGAACCAGCATCAGGAATCCTCCTTGGTCCTGGTCATAGGAGCGCCATTCATAACGCCCTGGATGCTCGGTGGCAAGTCCCGGCAGCTACGGCCGCGACGCGAGGCCGGCGATCAGCGTATCCAGGTGCATGACGAACTCCAGGGTCACTTCGATCTGCGATCCCAGGGTCTTATAGCGCGGCCAGTGCCAGTGTCCTGCCGGTTGCTGGGTTCGCACGTACCAGTCACCCATGCGATAGGTCCAGTGCAGGTACGCCTCTTCGCCGGTGATCTGGTACAGCAGCGCACTACCCCAGCTACTCTTGCACACCTGTGCATACTTGAACTGGTGCTCGGTCGCACGCATCGAGAACGCCTGGTACTGGCGGGCAAGAGCGAGGTACTCCTCGCGCGGCTCGACCAAGTAGAGCCGGCACAGAAAGCCGGCCGCAATACCTCCAATCGTCCAGCGCTGCGGCCGGTCCACCTGGTTCTCCACGAGATAGGCCGTCCGCCGCTCCGCGGGGAACTCGCGGATGGGAGCTTGCTCGGCACGTGACCAGGCGTAGTAGAAACGTTGCGGCAGTTCATCCTGCGCTGCATAGAGGGCGTGCAGATACCGGTACACGCCCCGCGCCGGTTCGAGGGCGCCGGTCTGGAGGCAGGCAAACCCCGGCCCGCAGGTGTAGGGCAGGTCCATGTCGTCGCTCTTGCTGCCGTCGGCGAGACGGTCGTTGGCAAAGCCACCTGAACGCAGATCGCGCCAGGAAAGCAGGTCGGGCAGCAGCCCGTAGCTCAGATCGTATTGCAGCGCCATGTGCGCGCCGACGATCAACGCGGAGTTGCGGTAGGCATACGCATCCTCGAAGAGACGATACGGCCCCTCAATCCGGCCGTCGGCGGTGAGCATGTGGCGCCTGATCCAGCCGCAGACGGCGCTGGCAGCGGCCATCTCGCCGGTCACGGCGAAGGTCCAGGGTGCGCGGTAGAAGTGATAGCCCTGCTCGGGCTTGCCGAGCGATCCGTCGTCGTGCAGCTGCCGGAGCAGCCACTCCACGCCCCGGCGTTGGGCGGCGCGATAGGCGTCGAGCTTGTCCTGCTTCACCGGAGCCGCCGACTGCTCGCCTGCCATCACATCAGTCCTTTACTAGCCCCAATTTCCCAAGACGACTCCGGATCGCACTTGGCTGGCGTTGGAGTTCAGCGGCGATATGATTTGTCTGCGTGCCGGCTTCGAATAACTCGGTGAGTCGTGCCTCTTCTTCAGGAGTCCACTTCTCATACGCTCGCGGATAAGATTTGCGAATTTCTAACAACCTTTGATGGTAGTCTTTATTCTTGCCTGTTGTTAGTTTTAGTGCCTCACCCGCAGCATTGAAAATATCCAGATAGGTCAGCATCTCGTCGGTCTTCAGTACCTGTTCGTAGCTGTGACCCTCCGCGATAAGTCCGAGGATTTTGCGCGCATTGGGACTCAACTGGAACTCGTCCGTGTTAATGCTCGGAGACTCCTCGCTTGCTCGACGAACGTGAACGGTCAGACCACCGATTGTGAAGATCATGGCACTTACTCAATGTCGCCGGTGCTCACAACTATAGTCGCAACATCCGGTCAGCAGGTCAGCACCCGGCGCGGGTTCTCCACCAGGATTTTCCTCACGTCGGATTCGGTCAGGCCCGCGGCGTGCAGCAGGGGCACAAACTCGCGTAGCAAGTAATCGTAGCCATGCCCGCCGTGCCAGTGCAACAGCGTGGTCCGGCAAATATCCATCGAGATCAGGAGCTGGTCGAGGTGGCCGGCCCGGACTAAGTTGGCGACGGTGCGGACGCGCTGATGCTCCTGCTGCATACCAGCGCTGGACGGCCAGCCGACGTGATCTACCTGCACGTAGGCGCCGGTCGCGGCGATGGCTTGCTCTAGGCGAATGTCGCGCCGCTCGCCCACGTGCCCGACGATGATCCGGTCGGACGGCACGCCCTCCTCGTGTAGCAGCGCCACTTGCTCCAACGCGAGCTCGCCAAAGTGGGTGGTGTGGGTCGTGATGGCGGCACCGGTCGCTCGCTGCGCCCGCGCCCCGGCCCGAAACACGCGCTCCTCGGCCGGCGTGATATGGAAACGCTCCGTGCCTAGCTCGCCGATAATCCCCGGCTTGACCCCGGTGCCGTCGGCGCCGTCGGCAAACTCACGAACGATTTGGTCGGCGAGCTGATTGGTACTCAACTCGTAGATTTCGCGGGGATAGACCCGCTCGCGGTACCAGCCCGCACCCATGATGATATGCAGGCCGGTGGCTTCGGCCAGCCGCCGCATCCCCGCGGGGTTGCGACCGGCCCCGCCCGTCGTCACGTCCACCACGGCGTTGCCGCCGGCCTCGCGGTACCGTGCCAACTCCTCCGCTTGCAGCTCCTCATCGTCGAGGATGCCGGTGTAGGTGGTGCAGCCACCGGCAGCCCAGAGATCGCAGAGGGTGTGCTCGTGCATCAGGGTAACACCGAGTGCCTCCGGGTCAATGGGTCCAGTGACGGTCTGAATAGCCATCGCTCCTACCCCTCACACCGGCTGTGCCGTTGCCTGCTGCGTCCGCAAGAGCGACGGCGCAGCGGCCGTAATCGCCGGTTGAAACTCGGTGAGTACGGCACGTAGCTCAGTGGCCAGCAGGTCAATCTCCGCCTCGCCCGTGACCGTCGAGACGGCCAGGATTCCGGTGGCCTTGATGCCGCGATTGAGTAGCGCCAGGTGGATCAGCCGCTGTATCTCTTTAGCGCCGGCCGCGGCGATTGGATCGGCGGCTGGCTGCCGGGGCAGATCGAGCGAGACCAGCGAGACGATAGCGTTCACCTCGAACGCCAGGCCGCAGTCGGCGACCACAGCGGCGAGTTGACCGCGGAGGTAGTCGCCGAGGGCGGCGAGCCGGGCAAAGGCGTCGGGCGTAAGTAGCTCCAGGGAGACCAGCCCGGCCGCCATCGTGAGCGGATTGCCGTTGAAGGTGCCGGCGTGGGGCACCGGCGGCGGATCGCCAGCGACAAACAACTCCATAATGTCGGCCCGGCCTCCGAACGCGCCCACCGGCAAGCCGCCACCGACGATCTTGCCCATCGCCGTGAGGTCCGGCACCACCCCATAGTAGTCTTGCGCGCCGCCCCTGGCGATACGCAGCGTAATCACCTCGTCGAAGATCAGCAGCACGTCATTGTCGCGCGTCACCTCGCGCAGACACGCGAGATATCCCGGCGACGGCAGGTGCAACCCAGCCCGAGTCACGATCGGGTTGACCAATACGACCGCGAGTTCGTGCCGATGCCGCGCAACGAGCCGGCGGGCAGCGTCGCAGTCGTCGAAAGGGATCGTGAGTACGTTCTCCGCCATGCTGCGCGGCACCCCACGCGATGTCGGCGCTGGTCGCGCAGTAGGCGTGGCGCCATTCGCGCTATCCCCCGCGCCGTCGAACTCGACGCCCTCGTAGCTCCCGTGATAGGCGCTATCCATCTTGACGATCCGGTCGCGGCCGGTACACGCGCGCGCGGCCTTGATCGCGTTCATGTTGGCCTCGGTCCCGGAGTTGCAAAAACGCACTCGCTCTAGGGACGGCACGCGCTCGCACAGCAGCCGGGCCAGCCGCGCCTGCGACTCGTGCGGGGCGTGCCAGCCGGTACCACGGGCGGCCTGCTCCCGGATGGCCCGGACCAGCGCGGGGTGGGCGTGGCCATGGATGAGGGAGGTAGCATTGTTCGTGAAGTCGAGCAGCCGGTTGCCATCCACGTCGTAGAGGTAGTTGCCCTCTCCACGCTCCATGTAGGTGGGATAGGGCGCAAACACTGTGCCGGTGCGCGTTTCACCGCCAGGCAGCCAGGCTTGGGCACGCTTGTGCAGTTCGCGCGACCGCGGTGTGCGGCGGCGGTATTCGTTCTCAATGCGCTGGCGTAGCTCGTCCAGGTCCATCATAGTCTCTCTCCTGCCGTCATTGCCGTGAATACCGGCCCCCACCCTCGCCCTCCCCCGTTCCGACGGGGGAGGGAACACGCCGTCCCCCACCGCAGCGGGGGGACCATAGGGGGGCAGGCACACGGCCGTACACCCTAGCGAAAGCCGGCGGCGTAGAGCTGGCGGGCACGCTGCACAAGCTCGGGCGTCAGGGCGGACGGGCTACACGCAGCGGCGTTCGCGGCCAGCTCCTCCGATCCCATGATCCCCGTGACCATTGATCCGACTGCCTCGAACGACAGCACAAACTGCATCGCCGCGGCCGCTAAGGAGGGCGCCGCCCCGTCGCCGACGAGAAAGCTCAAGGCGTCGGCCTTCCGCACGATGTCTTGCAGCTGCTCGGCCGAGGTGGCGCGCCGGCGGTCGTGCTGCTTGAACGGCTCGCGGCCGGCCCGCGCCGCGGCCACAACCGAGTCCAAGAGATAGCCGCCGCCGAACGGCGAGCGCGGCAGGAGGCCCGTGCCATGCTGCTCGGCCAGCGGGAATAGCACGTCGAGGGGACTCTGATCGAGCAGGCTGAACGGGAACTCGACGACCTCAACACCTTGCTCGCGGATGGCGGTCGCGGCGCCGCTCGCGCTGTGCGAGACGCCCCACGAGCGGATTTTTCCGGCCTGTTGCAGCTCGCGCAGCGCCTCGAACGGCTCCGGCTGCTCCAAGACGTGCTCCGGCGTGTCATGGAGCAGGTACACGTCAATGTAGTCGGTGTGGAGCCGACGCAAGCTCATCTCACAGGCTATTTTCAGGTAGTCGGGGGAGTGATTCTGGTATTGCCAGTGCAGCACCGTCTGGGCGCCGTCAATGCCGGGGATGTAGCCGGCCTTGGTGATATAGATCACGTCGTGCCGGTGCCGCTCGAACGCCGCGCCCAGCAAGACCTCCGAGCGACCGTTGCCGTAGGCGTCCGAGCAATCGTAGGTCGTGATCCCCAGGTCGAGCGCCTGGCGCAGTAGGGTCACGGCATCCTCGGCCGCAATCGGCCCCCAGGAAAGGCCACCGATCTCCCACGTCCCAAAACACAGCGCCGAGACCGGCAGACCGGTCCTGCCCAGCGTGCGCGTTTCCATCATTCGTCTCCTTTACGTCATCCGCTCGGCCAAACGGGGTCCGGTGCTCAGGATACCTATTCCGGGCCGGATAGGAACAGGCACCTCCGATGAGGCAGTATATTCTATACGTGCCCAATCTCGTTATTCCTCCTTTGCTCTTTGAGCCGATAGTCCATCGTGCGGGTCTGTGGTAAGCTGGCGGATAGCCGGGTGCTACTGCTGCGCTGGCCTCTACTTCCGACGTTGACAGCAAGACAGGAGAGACGCGCCATGGCAAAACTTTCCGAAGAGATCGCCGCCTACGAGCGCCGTCGTGGCGAGCTGGAGATGGATTATCTCGGTAAGTGGGTCGTCTTTCACGATGAGGAGTTAGTCGGTACATACGAGACTTTCGAGGCGGCAGCAGAGTCCGCAGTGGAGCGTTTCGGGCGTGGCCCCTACCTCATCAGACAGGTCGGTGCTCCTCCACTACAGTTGCCGGCTTCTATCCTCTATAGGCCGGTCCATGCCTGAAGCTGAATGCGGATTCCCTGACCGTCCTGACTTTCTGGTGAATTCTGGGCCAACACTGGAGGTACAAATCGGCTTCGACTCTCACTTCCGCTCCGGTCAGCGGCCCAAGCTGCCGCCCGACATCCACACCGCTCTCGTAGACACTGGAGCGATGGCAAGCTGCATAGACTCCAAACTTGCCGCAGCACTGCGCCTGCCAATTGTTGACCGAGGAGTCATCGGCGGTGTTCAGGGGTCTTTTGAGGCAAATATGCATCTCGCCCAGATTTACATCCCAACACTAAACTTCACCGTTTATGGCCGATTTGCCGGAGTGCATCTGGCTGCTGGTGGGCTGCCACACGTGGCGCTTATGGGAAGAACGTTTCTCAGGCGTTTCACCATGATATACACCGGAACTACCGGCAGGGTCGTCATTAAACGACCATAGCTCCTTGCTCCTTGGTGACAATCCGCCTGTGGTACGGTACGGCAAGGTGGTGATGCCACTTTTCCGTGATGTTGCCATACACCTAAACTGACCACTTCTTGGATTCCGGCCGACCCCGGACGCCTCCCATCCTCCGCACCGTCATTGCGGCTTGCGCCGCAATCCAGTCTCCACCGGCCCGTCATTCCCACGTACCCCCAGGAGTACCCTACAGAATTGGCCGGCCGGGATGCAGATATTTATACTTGCACAATCTGGCGCGGGGGCACCGCTGCCGCGCCGGGCGCCGTTCGTGCTACTGGGGGCAACGCGGAGGGCTAGATGACGAACGAGCAGATCGAACAGGCCGTGCGTGAGGTCGTCGAGCAGGATGCCAGCCCGCGCAAAGTACAAGCGCTGATGCGGGCAGTGGAGAAGTATGGGATCGAGTGGCTGAAGAATTACCAGCAGCGCCAGCAGAGGCAGCCGGCCACGCGCCGGCAGTACACGAGCCGGCAGCGGATCACCCTGGACTGGGCCGACGTGAAAGCCTGGGTGAAGCGCCAGGAGCATACATCCGAGAACTGGGCAGTTGGCGGTTATTACACCGACTGTCCCGTGTCCACACACAAGACGGACGACCTCATCAGCATCTGGGAGGGCAAGGACGGAGGGCTTGGCCTGAAGTGCTGGGGGAGTTGCACGTACAACGACATCCACGAGGCGCTCGCCGACGCCATCAAGACCGGCACCCCGTCCGTCACCGAGCCGCAGGCTGCCGCTGATGCTCGGATAAAGGAACTGGAGGCAGCGTTAGTTGCTACCAAAGACCAACATGCTCAGGAGCAGGCTAATTTTGAAGAACATTTAGCTGATATCAAAGCTCGTCATGCCCGGGAACTTGAGTCTCGCAGCAGTGCGGTTCGCGGCGCAACTATACAAGCACGCCGAAAGGGGCGCGAAGAGGAGCGCGCTCGCAATGAGGGGCACATCAAGAAACTTGAGCAGGAGTTGATTGACACCAAAGCCGAACGCGAGCGGGAACGCGCGGCTCGCATTGCTGCTGAGACCAACGCTCAGGAACCCCAGGCAGGGAATTCAAGCCTAGCGAAAAACCTGGCTGCCCTCAAAGCCGAACTTGAGCGAGAAAGCGCGGCTCGCGAGGAACTCGCGGCTGAGAAAGCTGACTTGACGAAACAACTGACTGCTACCAAAGCCGAACTTGCTCCGACACGCGCTGCTCGCATTGCTGCTGAGAACTATGCTCGGACCCTCCAGACAGAGAATTCCAGCCTAAAGGATAGGCTGGCTGCCGCGTCCAACGTAAGACAAGACGTTCGGGCACCGAACACGCTACAGGTGAATGGCCCACTGGCCGGCGCCTGGGGCTTGTTCCGTAAGGATGAGCCCACTTATGCCTTCATAGATGCGATGAGCGTCTTGGAACTCAACCTGCGCCGTGCCCTAGAACGAAAAACAGTGTTGGCTGATGATGGGCTACAACATATGCTGATGGCTGCATGCGAACAACATATAGCATTGATCAGCGAAGAACAGCGGAGGCGACTTGACGAAATGCGACGGAATAGGAACCGAGTCCTGCACCATCGACACCAGTTGGAGATATCGGAAGCGCGTGACGCTCTAGATTACCTGAAGTCGACCATAGGCCATCTGGCTCCTAGCCGCTCCAGCATCCGTGCGCTTGGGGGCGTCATAGGCTGACTGGGGAGAGGGCCAAGCCTCCCCACGCTACATCATCTACCCGCCGGTGGATTGCGGCTTGCGCCGCAATGACGGTAGGTGAGGCCGGCAGAGAGTGTGCTAGGCTGGCGCGACTGGGCGGGTAGCTCAAGTGGTGAGCGCGTGGCGTTCGCACCAGCCAAGGGAGGATTATGTTCAAGGCGCTGCTCCGTCGTATCGTTGAAGTGGTCCAAGGGGCTATCGAAAACGAGCAAGAGCGAACTGATCTTCCTATCCGTATTCCTGTGGGCCATCTTGTGGCCTGTCGGCGTGCCCATGGGCAACGCAAGCGGCATACCCATAAGCGCCGGCGTCAGCGTAGAGATAAAGCGGAAAATGCTGAATCAAAGAGGCGCCTAGCTGAGATGGAATCTGAAAAGGCCAAAATACTCGATCAACATGACAAAGAGATAAAGTGCCTTAAGGGAGATTTGGACGCCGCCAAAGCCAAACGCGATCAGGAGCACGATGCCCGCAAGGCTGCTGAGACCCTCGTTCAGGAACTCCAGGCAGAGAGGTCCAGTCTAGAGAAAGGCCTGGCTGAAGCGTCCAAGGAACTCAAAAGAAAAACAAGGTTTCCGCATCTCGAATTCGGCCCGGACGCGGTCGATGACTATGAGAATCTACATAGTGATGACTTGCAGAGGGTCGAGAAAAGGTTGGATTTGCTTGATGAATCCGCTATGGAATGGCGCGTTAAGGGTGGAATTATGCCGCCATGGAAGTGTGATGCGAGAGATGAGGGCGATAGAGTGAAGCGTGATCCAAAGTTCCGTGAACAACGTCGCTTCAAGTCTCATCACGACTGCGAGAGATATTTCTTCTGGCATACTAACTGTGGCGAACTGAATGGGAGAAAGGGACGCATTCACTTCTATTTCGACGAGAGCACACATGAGGTCGAAATCGGCTATATTGGCGGACACTTGGAGCTACCCACAGCGTAGAGGTCACTAGGTTGTGTTGACATTTGGAACAGGCGGCGCGGCCACCAACCCCATTGGGGCGTGCTGGCCCCCCCCGCGGCGGCAGGGGGACGTGGATTCCCGCTTTCGCGGGAATGACGGATGAGGAGGCAGGCAACAGGCGTACTGGGAGGGACGGAGCCGGCGACAACTTCAGGGTCCGGCCCCCCTATGGTCCCCCCGCTGCGGCGGGGGGACGGGCGCAGCATGCTGCGCCCCTACGGCCCCTGCGCCTCCGACTCGCGGCGGAGGAGGTGTTTTTGGATTTTGCCGACGGAGGTGCGGGGGAACTCGCTCCGAAACTCTACGAATTCGGGTACGCGGAACTTGGACAGCCGCTCCGCGCAAAACGCGATGATCTCGTCGGCCGTGGTGGTTCGGCCTTCCTTTAGGATGATGCAGGCCTTGATCGCCTCATCGCGCATGGGGTCCGGCACACCGATTACCGCCACGTCCGCGACCGCCGGGTGCTGGCTGATGACGGCTTCCACCTCGCCGGCGGCGATATTCTCACCGGCGCGCTTAATCATGTCCTTGGCGCGGTCCACGAACCGGAAGTAGCCCTCCTCGTTCACCGCAACGACATCGCCGGTATGGAGCCAGCCATCGCGGATCGTTTCGGCCGTCGTCTCGGGGTTCTTGAAGTAGCCCTTGGTGATCGTCACGCCAGGGATGCCCTTCACCAGCAACTCCCCCGGCGTGTCCACGGGCACGTCGCGTCCCTGCTCATCCACGACGCGGCACTCGTAGCCCAAGGTCACGCGGCCGATACTCATGTTGTCCCTGGTATCGTCGAGCGGATTGGTGAGGGGCTGGCCCATCGTCTCGGTCATGCCGTAGATCTGTAGCAGCGGCGCTTCATAACGCGCTTCCCATTCCGCCAGCTGCGCCTCCGTGATGTTCTGGGCGAAAAACACCATCCGAAAGCGGTTGTCCCGGTCGGTCGGGGCCGGTGGCTGGGCCAGGATCATCCGCATGGGGGCGGCAAAGAGACTGGTGATCGTAACGCCGTAGCGAGCGGCCTGCACCATGAACCGGGAGGCGCTGAACCGGGGCATGAGCGCCACGCTGCCGCCCACGTTGAGCGAGGTCATAAACGAGTAGTATTGGGCATTGGCGTGGAAGAGCGGTAACGTGATGAAATGCCGGTCCTCGGGACCGAGGCGGGTGAGCTTGGAAACCACCTCGCTCAGGTAGATGTAGTTGGCGTGTGTGACCAGCACGCCCTTCGGGAGGCTGGTGGTCCCGGACGTGTACAGAATAGCCGCTTCGTCCAGGGGGCCCACCGGGATCGGAGCCAGCCGGTCGGACCGGCCGGCTACAAACTGATCGAAGGGCAGCACGCCGGGCGCAGCCGCGGTCGAGCCGGTCAGGATAATCTGCCCGATGGTCGGACACCGTTCGCGGAGCGCGACGACGGTCGGCAGGAGGTCGGGTTGGGTCACGGATACTTTGCTCTCCGAGTGCTTGACCGGGTAGGTCAGCTCGTCGAGCGGTGAGAGCGGGTTGGTCGGCACCATCACGGCGCCGATCTTGGCAATGGCAAACCAGCAGAAGAGAAACTCCGGACAGTTGGTGAGGTGCAGGTTGACCCGGTCGCCTTTGGTCACGCCGAGGTCGAGCAGGCCGTTGGCGGTCCGGTTGACGATCCGGTCGAATTGCCGGTACGTATAGCGATGACTCTGCTCCTGATGATCCTCGAAGATCAAGAACGTCTTGTCCGGTTGCGTTCGCGCATGATGCTCGAGGACCTTCCGCAGTGTACGCTGCCCAACGATGGTCATGGACATGGCGTGCTCCTTCAAGCGGCTGGAATGACCGGCGCCGCACTCATACCATACGAGAACGGGTGTGCCAAACGCCCCCCCTATGGTCCCCTGACTGGGGTAGGTATTGGTCGTTTCGTGCCAGCCGCGTGCGCTGCATCTAGGGTAGGGGCACGGCATGCCGTGCCCCTACAAAAAACCTACCCCTGTCAGCCTATGGCCCCCTCGCTTCGCAGGGGGGACGGGGCATGACGACCACAGTAAGGAGGGCTGAATGCCCGGATTTGACCTGATTACGAGTATCCGCGAGATCGAAGCGGCGCGCGATGACATCGTGCATCCCAGCTTTGTCGGGACCCTGTTCGACGGGCAACCCAAGTTCGAGCTGCTCTTCCCGTTTCCCAGACAGGCGGAGGCAGACAAGCGCCGCGGTGACGCAATCTGCGCCAACGTCGCGCAGTTTCTGCACGACCGGGTGGACCCCGACGCCATCGAACGCACCGGACACATTCCCCGCGATGTTCTCGGCGGTCTGGCGCAGCTAGGCTGCTTCGGTCTCAAGATTCCCAAGGAGTACGGCGGGCAAGGGCTGTCGCTGACGAACTACAACCGCGTCTTGCAACTGGTGGCCAGCGTCAGCCCGGCCTTGGGGCTGATTCTCTCGGCCCACCAATCCGTCGGCGTCGCCCAGGCGCTCATCCTGTTCGGCTCCGAGGAGCAACGCCGGCGGTACTTGCCGCTGCTGGCTCAGGGTAAGGTCTCGGCCTTTGCGCTCACCGAGCCGGCGGCCGGCTCCGATCCGGCCAACATGACGACGACTGCGGTGCTCGAAACGCACGACGACGGCCCACACTACCGGATCAACGGCGAAAAGCTCTGGTGCTCGAACGGCACTATAGCCGATTACATGACGCTGATGGCAAAAGTGGACGGGCGTATTACCGCCTTCATCGTACCCATGAAGACAGCCGGCGTTGAGGTGGTGCAGCGTTGCGAGTTCATGGGGTTCCGAGGCCTCGAAAACGCCTACCTCCGGCTGACCGACGTCCGCATACCCGCAGAGAACGTCATAGGGCAAATCGGCGAGGGTCTCAAGATCGCGCTCACGACGCTCAACACCGGCCGGATCAGCGTCGCCGCCATGTGTCTCGGCATGGCCAAGCAGGTCTACGCACCGACGATGAGCTGGGCGGCTGAACGGCAGCAGCTCGGTGACCGGATCGGACGGCACGAGCTTAATACGCACAAGCTGGCGCACATCGCCACCCACCTCTTCGCATCCGAGGCGGTCGTGAGTTTCGTGGCGGCCTACGCCGAGCGCCACGACGTTGACTTCCGGGTAGAGAGCGCCATCGCCAAGCTCGTCAGCTCCCTGTACCTCCAGCAGATTCTGGACCGTGCGATGGCGCTCCGGGGCGGCCGGGGTTACGAAAAGGCCGCCTCGCTACGCCAGCGCGCCGGGGAAACGCCCTTCCCGATGGAGCGCCTGCTGCGTGATGGGCGGCTCTACGTGATTGTCGAGGGCGCCAGCGAGATTATGAAGCTCTTTATCTCCCGCGAGGTCATGGCCCCGCACATCAAGCTGGCCTTGCGGTGGCTGCTCAACACGCAGGACCGCTTTCCGGTCATTCTCGGCAACTTGAGCAAGCACTACCTGCCCTGGTATCTGCGGCAAGTGCTGCCACAGTCAACACCCGTGAGCCAACTGGCCGCGCCGCAGCTGGCAGCACACCTGCGCTACGTCGAGACCACCAGCAAGCGGTTGGCACGGGTGCTTTTTCAGCAGTTGATGCGGACGCTGCCGGAGTACGTCCGGCGGCGCAGTCGCTTTGCCGCAGACGGCGATGCCGCCTCGTTCCAGCAAGCCACGCTGGACCTCATCAACGACTTCGCGCGGCGCCAAGCGGGCATCGTGCGCTTCACCGAGATCGGCATTGACCTGTTTATGATGGCAACCGTCTGCTCATACGCCGAGAGCTTTGGGGAGCGTGAGCGGCCCGAAGTGCGAGAGTTGGCGCATCTGTTCTGTCTCGATGCCCGCACCCGTATCGAGCAGCGGTTCCGGGCCGTCCGAGACAATCACGATGAAGTGGCGACGCGGGTAGGACTGCGGGCACTCCAGGGCAACGACGGCACCGCGGCGGCGGAGCAGGAGAGCGGCTACAGCTTTCTCGCCGCCGGCATCGCCGAGCAAACCTACACCTAGCCGCGGTGTCGGCCAACGCCATCTCACGCGATCTTGCAGGTCAGGCCACCGTCTACGACCAGCTGTGTGCCCGTAATGTACTTCGCTTCGTCGGAGGCGAGAAAAAGCGCGGCGTAGGCCACGTCCCACGCATCGCCCATCTTGCCGGTGGGACATTGACTGTCGCGGATGGCCAGCATCTCCTCCACGTCCCCATCCGCGTAGGCGTCGGCCAACGATTGCGCCACCATGGGCGTGTTCATCAGACCCGGCAGGATGGAATTCGCGCGAATGCCTTGCTTGGCGTATTGCATCGCGATGCTCTGCGTCAGCTGGGTAATCGCCGCTTTGGTCGCGCTGTACGACACATACGGCACGCCCAGCCAGCGGATTCCCGTGATGGAGGAGATATTCACGATAGCGCCACTGCCCTGCCGTACCATCTGCGGCAGCACATACTTGCAGGTCAAGAAGATGCTCTTGAGGTTCACGGCGTTGACCCGATCCCAGCTTTCCTCGCTGGCCTCGACACAGCCACCGACCTCGACGATACCGACGTTGTTGTGGAGCACGTCAACGCGCCCATAGGTCTCCAGGCAACGCTCGACCAGGGCCGCAACGTCCGCCGACTGCGAGACGTCGGCCCGATGCGTGGTACAGCTACCCCCCTCAGCGTCAATGATCTTCTTCGTCTCTTCCGCCGCGGCCAGGTGCAGATCAACGGCAAAGACCTTGGCCCCTTCTCGCGCGAACAAGACGGCCGTGGCTTTGCCATTGCCCCAGCCCGGCCCAATCGCCCCGGCGCCGGTCACGATTGCGACCTTATCCTGGAGTCGTTTTCCCACGCTGCCCTCCTTCTGGCTGGCCCCCTCCCTAGCCCTCCCCCGTCCCGACGGGGGAGGGAACACGCTGGCTAGAGACTGACAACGCGGCGCCGTTGCGTCCCCGTCCCGACGGGGGAGAGAACACGCCGGCGGGCCGCCGCAGCGGAGAGGATAGACCGCCTCCCGCTCCTACTCGTGCCCGGCCGCGGCGAACGGTTCGAGGTCGGTCGCACACCAAGCGTAGGCCGCCGCCCGCCCCAGCCACTCGGCGGTCGGGATGTCCGCGGGGTCCTGAACTGCGCTGGCGGCCTGGGCGGCTTCCGTTTGCGCCGCCTGCGAGCGTTCGCGCAGCGAGCCGACCAGCGACGCGAGCGCCAGAGCGGAGGTGTCCCCACTATCCAGGGCTTGCGCCAACTCGTCCGCTACGTCGCCGATAACCGCGTGCCTGGCAGCATCCCCGGCGCGAGTCGAGCCTTGCGAGCCGTGTGTCGGCTCGGCGCCAATCCATTGCCAGCGCGCCACCAATGCCGCGAGTGATCGCATCGTACCCTCCTTGTGCCGTGTATCGAATTTACCTTGACCGGCGACCCTGGCAACTGGAGGAGTAGTACACTAGGCAGCAGCCAGGGCTGGTGTCTGCTCGGCTCTCGCCAGGTGCAACGGAGCGCGAGCCGCCGGCAGTGTGACCATACCGCGCCTCCGCCGCCCGCGCCAACCGGTCACTCGCCTGGCGCCGCGCAAAGCGATACCCTAGTGCATGATCCAGCCACCCGCGACGGACAATCCTACGCGCACTCCTTCCTATCTCGGAGATCGAAGGGAGCAAGACCATGGTCACTCTGCCCACCGATTACCTCTTCCCAACGATGGTCGTCGGCAGCCTGCCACGGCCGGTGTGGATACGGGAGCTTATCGAGGAGCGGAAGGAGGGGCGGGTCAGCGATGCGGATGCGGATGTCCTGCTCGACGCTGCCATCCCGGCGGCCATTCGGATGCAGGAGCGGGCCGGCCTCGACTTCATCTCGGACGGCGAGTGGCGGCGCGAGAGCTACGTCAAGGTGTTCACCGAGGCCGTGGACGGCTTCACCACCGATCTCATTCTTGCCAGCTCCTCCTCGACTTCGGCGCTGACCTACCCGGCGGTCACCGCAGAGCTACGGCCGCGGCGGCCGATTACCACCGCAGCAGCCGCCTTTCTGAAGGATCACGCGCACGCGCGACTCAACGTGTCGCTGCCCTCACCGTATACCGTCGCGCGACGCATGTGGAGCCAGGAGCATTCCTCGGCTGCCTATGCGACCTGGGAAGACTTCATGGAGGCGTGCGTGCCGATCATCCGCCAGGAGATTCAGGACTTGATCGCGCTGGGTGTCCAGGCCGTTCAGCTCGACGACCCCTGGCTGGCCCTGCTCGTAGACCCGCGCTACCGCGAGCGCGAGGGGATTACCGATGTCAACCACGAGATCGCGATGTCAGTGGCGGGCGTCAACGGCGCAACGGAGGGTATCGAGGGCGTCTTCCTCAGCGTGCATCTCTGCCACGCGCACTACAACCGGCGGCACGGGACCCGTGGGCCATACGACTTGATTATCGGCGCGCTCGGAGAGATGAACGTGGATCGCTTTGCGATGGAGTTCGCCACGCCGGATGCGGAAGGGATCGAGGTGCTGAAGGACTTCCCGGAGCACAAGATTCTGGGGCTGGGGGTCATTGACCATACCGATACCCACGTCGAAACGCCCGAAGAGGTCGTCGCTCGCGTCGAGGCCGCCATGGAATACGTGCCCAAGGAGCGCATCACCCTGAATACGGACTGCGGCTTTGCCCCGTCGAGCAGTAACCCCATGGATTTCGACGAGGCCTATCTCAAGCTCAAGGCCATGTGTCAGGGTGCCCAGCTGCTCCGCGACAAGCACGGCTAGGTTTTCCCGGCGCTCCGGCACAGCGGCCGCCGCGCCGCGCCGCACCGCCGCCCGTTCTTCCCCCTGAGGGGGGGTAGGCCGCGGCCTGCACCCGTCGGGAGAGCCGGGAGGGGAACGCTATGTGGACGCTGGACGTGAACTATCTCGCCGTTGTCGTCGCCGCCATCGTGCCCATGGCGCTGGGGGCCGTGTGGTACTCGCCGGTGCTGTTCTCTAACGCCTGGCTAGCCGCCATTGGCAAGACCGCCGAGGAAATCTCCGCGCAAGCGAATCAGGTTCAGGCGTTTTCCATTGCTATTGCCGCCTCGCTTATCAGCGCCTACGTGCTGGCGGTACTCGCTGCGTTGAGCGGGGCGAGCAGCATACTCGACGGAATCATCTTGGGTCTCTGGGCGGTCGTGTTCATTGCCACCGCCAGCGCCACCTGGGGTGCATTCGAGGCCCGGCCGCTGCGTCTCTGGCTCATCAACAACGGCTACTACCTGGTAGCACTCCCGATCATGGGCGCCATCATCGCCGTCTGGCGCTAACACTCCGGCACACACCGTTGGGTACAATGATGGCCGGTAGGAGCTTCACTGCCCGGCTCCACGCGGCGCTCTCGCGGGCGCGCGGCGTGGTCGCACGGGCGCTGCGGAAGCGTACCGTGAGGGAGGTAGGTATGCCGTCTACGGATCCAATCCGCGTGCTGGTCTGGTCCGAGCGCACCGAACCGGCAGCCGTCTATCCCGACGGAATGAACGGGATTATCGCCACCGCCTTGAACGAGCGGGACGGCATCGTGGCGCAGACGGCCGAGATCAACGATCCCGAGCAAGGTCTCAGCGAGGCCGCGCTCGCGGCAACCGACGTGCTGGTCTGGTGGGGGCACGGCCGCCACCGGGACGTGACCGACGAATCGGTCGCGCGTATCGTCCGCCACGTGACCGCACGCGGGATGGGGTTCATGCCGCTCCACTCCTCCCACCACTCGCGGGCCTTCAAGGCCCTGATGGGCACCTCGTGCGACCTCGGCGGGTGGCGCGAAGACGGCCAGCCGGCGCATCTCTACGTGGCCGAGCCGAGCCACCCGATTGCCGCCGGCATACCGCAATACGTCGTCATTCCGCAGGATGAGATGTACGCCGAGTGGTTTGTCATCCCGCCGCCGGATGAGCTGGTGTTTATCTCATCGTTCCTGGGTGGCGGCGAGGTCTTCCGCTCCGGCTGTTGCTGGCAGCGTGGCGCCGGGCGCATCTTCTACTTCCAGCCCGGCCACGAGACGTACCCGGTCTACTTCCAACCGGAGCTGCACACCATCCTCGCCAACGGCGTGTTCTGGTCCGCCGGCCGGACCTAACGCAGAACCGGCCTCACCGTTCCCTATCTAGTCGTTGCTGATGGTGAAGACACCCGTCCGGCCTTCATATAGCAGCGTGTAATGCCGGAGGAAGTCCCTGCCGATAATCACGGCATGGGGCAGTTCATCAGCAGCAAGCGGGAGACCGGGAAATCCCCCAACGAACCCAGCACTCAAATCGGGGATGTATAGCTGCGCGGAATATACATTGACGAGGCCGCTCCCCAGGACTCCGGCCGCATATTGCTTGTCTACGATCCTCAGGTTCAGTTCCGCCGCGAGTGTTGAGTCGATACAACTCGCATCTGCGCCGGTATCCACCAACGCATCATACACATCCGGAGAGAGTTGAAGAGCACCATCGCGGTCGTGGTACCCGATTTGGACCGCGATGGTCGGCCCATAGTGTTCCAACAGGTCAGGATTGGTAGGGAACCCGTAAGTGGCCCTAGGCATGGACGCGGCCACGCAACTGGACGGAAATCGGCAGGCGTAGTGGACGGGCACCTACCTGTCGGATGAGGTACGGCTCATGGCCGAAGCGCTTTGTGGCCTCCTCGGCGGCGGCCTCAAAGGTGGCATAGGCACCGACTAGCTTCCCGCCATGTATAACGACCCATTCGTTGAGGTGGTTGGCTTCCAACTCAGTCCTCATGCGGTTATAGGCCGGGATTTCCCGCTCATCAAGGGTGCGGATATGGTCTTCCTGCGTCGGGGTCACTGCTGCAACCATCGCGCACCTTTCCCTTTTCCTACGACCACCGGCTCTCTACCCTAATTCTACACTGGTCACTGGTATTGGCCCCCACCCTCGCCCTCCCCCGTTGCGACGGGGGAGGGAACAGGCCCGTCCCTACCCCGACGCTTCTTCCAGCGTCCACAGATCGGTCAGCGGTATCGCCGCCAGCGCTGCGTAGTCGGTGGGCGGCTCCGTGGCGGTGGGCGTCGCTGCAACCGTGCGCTCGCGCCACCGCATGACCAGCGGCGGCTCGGGGGCGTTGGGCGTCGCTGTGACCATAAGCTCGCGCCACTGCAGCACCACTGCCGTCCCTCCGCAGACGTGCAGCCGGCCGGAGCCGAACGTCGCTCGCGTGAGCGCCTGCACGCTATCGGCGACGCTGCCGTCCACGGCAGCACCCTGACGCATCGGGATGGTCACGGTCAGCGCCGGGTCGGTGGGATTGATCTGCCACTGACTGCACAAATCGGCGATCAAGCGCACGGCGCGGCGCGCCCCGGCGTTAATGGTGCCGTGAAAGTGCTCGACCTCGTTGAGTAGTATCTCGACCAGCTCCGCATCCGGCGGCGGCAAGGGTCGTAGCTGCCGGGACGTGCGCGCGGCGAACACGTCATCCCAGCCGGGCGAATAACGCTTGATGTCCACGACCGGCGTGCCGTCAATCATGTCCAGGCGCTCCAGGGAGAGCACCGTACCGTCCCGATGCACCAGCCGCGCGATGTTGAGCGCCACCGGATTGGGCCGCGTGCTCGACCGCAGGCCAAACACGCCACGCTGCTCCCGCCCCGGCCGGCCACTCTTGCCGGTGACGGTGAGGCGATGGCGGTGCGCCTGGTGGAACCAGCCCAGGATGATGAGATGGCTATTCGACTCGATGTCGCCGAGGCCGTCCGCAAACTCGGGGAGCAACTCGATCTTGGCCGGCACCCCGTCGTTGGGCATGACCTCACGGTCGTCAATCGGTGAGCGCACGTAGCCTATCGGTGTCAGCACGATCGGCTGCGGTCCGGACATCGTGTGCCTCCATCGCGGTGCAATCGGTGCCGCGCCTACAGCGCGATTCGCAGCCCATCGTATGCCACACTCACGTTGAGTTCGGCCACCTCCCGCACCAGTGCGACCGCCCGGTCTTCCATTCCCGGGTGTACGTGGACGAGTACCGTCTGCTGCGGCTGCGTCTCGCGGAGGAAGGACGCGACCACCGCCGGTCGTAAGTGCGACGTTTCCAGCAACAGGAGATCCGTCCCGGCAATGACGGGCCGCAAGTCATCTAAGCCACCGAGGTCCCCCGAGTAGATGATTCTGCGACCCTCCAGCTCAATCACGAAAGAGAAACATTCTTGGGGTAGCTGGGTGGCACGGGTGGCCGTCACCTTCAGTCCCGGCTCGGCATGGATCTCTCCGAGGCGAATAGGCGGCCAAGCTAGCTCGAAGCGCAGTCGCTCTGGTCCCAACATACAGGCAGCCAGAAATTCCTGAAAGGGTGCGATCGCGGATGCGGGGAGATGCAGCCTGATCTCGCTCGGCAGCGTGGTGTCAATGGTTGTCCCATCGGGCGACCGAGGAAACCGGAGATTGCGGAGATGCCAGTCGGACTTGACGTGCATAGACCAGGGCAACCCCGTGCCTCGGGTGGGATCAACGTTTCGGCTCATCAGCCGGATGGCATTGATGAGCTGCGGCAGACCCCCAAGGTGATCCATGTGCAGATGCGAGACAAAGATGCTCCGCACGCTCGTGACCGAGATGCCGTGGCGATATAACGACGCCGCGACCGGCTCGCCGCAGTCGAAGAGATACGTAGACGAGCGGTGCAGCAGGGCGACGGAGGGGTTGCTGCGCGTGGCTGTGGCAAACGCGCCCCCGGACCCGAGGATGACCAACTCGCTCATAAGCACCACCTTGACGACGAAATAGGATTGTGTACGCTGGCGTGTCGTCGGTGCTGGCGTAGTGTATCGTCGCGGGCTAGATACGGCCTGGGAACCGCTGGCCCGCGACCTGGAGAAAGTCCGTGCCTAGCTCGACGAGGCGGGCCGGTTTGGGCGGTGGACCGACATAGCGGCATTCGGAGCGCACGTAGTGCGTGGCATAGCCGCGGCGACGCTTGTCGGACAGGTTGATGCCGCTCGCATGGAGCAGCCAGCCGTGGTGAAAGCCACAGCCACCCGCACGCATCACCAGTGGCACCGCGTCGCCTAGCTCCCCGCGCTGTGCCCGCGCCTCGTACTCGACGCGCTCTTCGCGGCTCAGGGCGCCGAGTTTGTGCGAGCCGGGCAAGTACCACAGACAGCCATTCTCTTCCGTCGAGTCGTCCAGCGCCGTCCAACAGCTGACCAAGTGCTGGGGCGGATCAATGTCAAACCCGGCGGGCTGGTCCTGGTGATAGGGCTGCCGCGATCCGACGCGCGGTGGCTTCATGAAGAGCTGGTCCTGGTACAGGACCAGGTTCGGGCCGAGCAACGCCGTGACGATCTCTACGATCCGCGGCCGGCGGGCGTGTGCCGCGAAAACCGGATCGCGGCTCAGGGCCAACGCCGCCATTTTCCGCAACGAGAACTCGTAGTCGTCCGCTTCCTTCTCACCGCGGGCCACGGCCGGCTCGACCTGCCGCAAGACGCGCGACTGTTCCGGCGAATCGGGCTGGGCAATCTCCTCCGCCCGCGCGCGCATGGCGGCTACCTCGTCCGGCGTGAGCAGGTCCTCCACGATGAGGAATCCTTGCTCGTGAAATTGCGCTACCTCGGCTTGCGTCAGTGCCATGTATGCCTCCACTTCCGTATAGCTGCGTTTGGCACCTAACCCCCGGCCCCTTCCCTCCAGGGAAGGGGAGTCACGGCGGCGAGCGGCCGCCACTTTCTTCCGGGGAAGGTGGTCCGCAAGAGGGCCTGTAGCCCTTTCCCTTTAGGGAGGAGGTTGAGGGTAGGTCCAACCGGTTCCCCCCGCCGCTCGCTTCCGGCCGGCGCTATGATACACCCGCTACCGGCCATTCGGCCGTGCGTTCACGAATCCGCAAACTCCGGGATCACGTACTTCCCGAACAGTTCGATGGACTTCACAACGACCTCGTGCGGCACGGTGTCGGTCTGCATCGAGATCAGCACTTGATCGGTGCCCGCGGCCTCGTGCTTCTTGAGCGCCGCGATACAGCTGTCCGGGTCGCCGGCGATAATCACCGCCCGGTCGCAGAGCGTATCGGCATCTACCTTTTCCCAGACCTTGTGCGCGATAAAGTTCGTGACCTCTGCCGATTGTCCCTCACCGCCCGGCGGCTGCCCGGTCCGGATGAAGTCCTCCTGGAGATGATCGGGGACGCCGCCCCACTGCTGCAACAACCGGCTATAAATGTCCTCTACACCTTTGGCATACGGTCGGTCGGGGCCGAAGAAGTTCTTGATTGATAAGGTGCCCAGCTCGCGGCCCTCGCGGTTGTCCTCGGTACAGATGCCGATAGTCTGACTGGCCCACTGCGCGTTGACGCAGTCGCCGACCGGCATAGCCTGACGGACGGCATCGTGATAGGCCGTGATGTGCGGCTCCAGGACCGACGGATCGCTGGCGCCCATCGCCAGGACGCCGATGCCCTTCTCTGCTGCCAGCTCATAGGTCGCCGCTTGCAGGGCAGCGACCCAGATCGGCGGATGGGGCTTCTGGTAGGGCTTCGGCAGCACCTGCCGCGGCGGCACGTTCCAGAACTTGCCTTCCCACTCGAACCAGTCCGCCGCCCAAATCCGTGGGATCATCGTCAGCGACTCGTCCCACATCTCGCGGCTCCGGCTGGGGTCTATACCCATGCCGGTCAGCTCGTAGACGCCGGAGCGGCCGGTGCCAAAGTCCACCCGGCCCTCGGCCAAGTGGTCGAGGGTGGCGACCCGCTCTGCTACTCGAATGGGGTGGTGGTAGGGCAGTACGATGACGCCGAGGCCCAGCCGGATGCGCTCGGTGCGCTGGCTCAGGGCGCCGTACACGATTTCGGGGCACGCGGACCCCGAAAAGCCGGTCATAAAATGGTGCTCCACGAGCCACACGTAATCGAAGCCGACCTGATCGGCGCGGATGATCTGCTCCATCGTCTCTTGGAGCAGGAGGTGATCGTTCAGCTCCGGTCGCGCCATCTCGTAGTGCAGGCCCAACTTCATGCCAGCGTTCCTCTCCCGCTGCCGCTGGATCAAGCAGTAGCGTTATGCCGGTGAGACGACCGCCTAGGACCGTGCGGGGAGCGGTCCCAGGAGGTTCCCGGCCGATGCTATCGTACCAGCGTTACGGATGCTGGCAAGATCGGCCCCTGGCCCTAAGTCCGTCATTCCCATGAGCGCAGGAAGCCACGCCACCCGGGGCACACGCTAGATTCCCGCTTTCGCGGGAATGACAAGCAGGGGCGAGGCACAGAGGATGCTTGCGGAAAGCCGAGCGCCGGCAGCTACGCCGGCAAGGTATCGGGGACACCGGCGGCGTCCGCCATGATCGTCTTAATCTCTGCGAGGTCGTTCTCGGTCAACCGGACGTTGAGCGCGCCAACGTTTTCTACGACCTCGCTCGGATGAGACATGCCGACGAGCACCACACTCACCGCCGGCTGGTGGAGCACCCACGCGAGCGCCAGCTGGGCGACGCTGGCGCGGTGGCGACGGGCGAGGCCTTGCAATCGCTCGACGACGGCGAGGTTCTGCTTAAAGCTCTCCGGGGCAAACAAGTCCGGCGAGGAGGCCTCGCTACGGCGTGGGTCCGTCTCGGAGACGGTCATCTCCGCAGTGAGCGTGCCGGTGAGCAAGCCAGCGGCCAACGTGGCCGAGGCGACTACCCCGATGCCGAACATGCGGCAGGTCTCGAAGACTTCCTGCTCCCAACGCCGGTCGAAGAGGTGATAGTCCACCTCGTTGACGATCAGCGGCGCGTGCGGCAAGCCGGCCAGCACCTGCGCGGCCTTGAAGTTGGCGACCCCAATATGGCGCACCTTGCCCTGATCCCGTGCGCTGACCAACGCGGCCAGCGACTCCTCGGTAGGTGTCCGTGTATCAAGAGCGTCTACGAGTAGCAGGTCTACATAATCTGTTCCGAGCCGGCGCAAGCTGGCGTGTAGCCCGCCTACACCGTCGAGGACTGCGGCGCGGCTGCCATCATGGCGGGCCGTCTGCGCCGGGTCGCCGGGGTCCCACGTATACCCGACCTTGGTGATGACGTTGACTTCCTGGCGCCAGCGGCCGAGTGCCCGCCCCAGCAGCTCCTCGGCGCGTCCGAAGCCGTAGCGCGGTGCAGTGTCGAAACAGTTGATGCCCACGGTCATCGCCTGCCGGATAGTGGCGATGGCGTCAGCCTCACTGACCGGACCGAACGCGCCGCCGAGGGGGCGGCAGCCGAAGCCAATCGCCGAGGCCACTAGCTCGGAGCGGCCGACATGGCGATACTCCATCGGAGCCGGGGCCGTCGGGGCCATGTGCAAGGGGATTCCCGCCATTGATTGTCCTTATACACCAGGATCACCGACCGACTGGAGCCGGCCACGTAAGCGCAACGAGGACCGGGTGTACCAAGACCGGATCACCAACGAGGTGCTTGCTGCGTCAGCAGCCGGCTCATCCGGCATCCCGGCCGCGCATACGACTCCGCTACGCGCGGTTCCAGGCATGGGCGACCACTGCCGCCTGCGGTACCTCTTCCGCAGACCGCTCGCCCACCGGCACGGCCTGGGCACGCGGTTGATTGAAGACCTCCACCAACTCACGGGCGACCGCTGCCGGATCGTGACGGATGGCGTCTTGCTTATTCCACAAGACGTATTCCGCGTCGCGCTGCTCGATCATGCTTCCGGCAACCACCTGGACACCCAACTCGGTGATCTTCCGCACCTCTTCCGGCGTAATTGCCAGCAGCAAGAGACCGTTACGCCGGAACCGCTCCAGGGTAGCCTCGGCAGGTATTCCGGTATTGATAAGCGCGTAGTCGAGCAGATCGGCTCCGAGATACGAGGCCACCTCGGCCACGTGATCGTAGGCCGTGAGACCATCGGTTTGGCCAGGCTGGGTGGTGGTGTTGCAGATGTACACGGTGCGCGCACCACGCTCTCGGGCCTCGGCGATGGCCTCGCGCACCCCTTTCACCAGCAGCGAGGCGATGACGGTGGTGAAAAGACTGCCCGGCCCGAAGGTAATCACATCGGCTTCGTGGAGTGCCTCGACAACGCCGGGATAGACCTCGGCTTCCTCATCGCGGAGGAAGACGCGCTGAATGGAGGGTTTGTCCAGCCCGCGCACGCTGACTTCCTCGTACCGCAAGGTGCCGTCTACCAACTCGGCGCAGAGATGCGTGCTCGTGAGGGTGACCGGCAAGATACGTCCGGCCGATTGCAGGATACGGTTTGTTTCCAGCACCGCCCGCTCAAAGCTACCCGTCATCTGCGCCAAGGCGCCGATAAACAGGTTGCCGAACGCCACGCCATTGAACTCGTTGAGGCGCTGACTGACAATCCGATGCTGGAACAGGTCTCGGAGGAGAGGATCGGCGCGGGAAAGGGTCACCATCGCGTTACGCAGGTCGCCGGGCGCCGGCACACGGAGGGTATTCCGTACTGCGCCGGTGCTGCGACCGGAATCGGTCACAGCGATCACACCCGTTACATTATCCGTGTAGTCGACCAGCCCTTGCATGACCTGGGCTGCGCCGCAGCCCCCTCCGAAGCAGACGGCCCTGAATGTGCGATGTGGTGTGGCCACTGGCTCATACTCCTATCGAGACTTCCGGTGAGTGCCAACTTTGATCGCGGCGGTCGGCACTGACCAGCCAGCGACTACCCTAACTGTGTATGCAGCGAGATGGGCGCCGCCATATTACCACAAAAATACAAACGGGACACCTCCACCACGGTTCCTACCACGCGGCCGCACTCCCCCGGAGCGCATTGACGCTGCGCCTTTGCCGGCGCCCACCGGCCTCCCCTCACCGTCGGCGCTCGCCGGGTCGGCCAGGCTGCTGTGCTAAGATGGCTTTACTATGCCACGCCTGTTCACGCTCGAAGCAGCCCTCGCCTTGCTGCCCCGCGTGCGGGAGTTGATGGCTCGCGCCCAGCAACAACGGCGGGACTACCTCGCGGCCGAACGGCAGCTCGCGGACGCCGTGCAAACCGTGCGGGGGAACGGCCACCGCGCGGACACGTTGCAGCAGGCGCAGGTAGCAGCTAGACGCGCCCTGCGTCAAGCCCAGCAAACCGTCGAGGAGCTGCACGCCCTCGGCTGCGAGGTCAAAGACCTGGAGCTGGGCTTGGTTGATTTTCGGTCGCTGCGGGAAGGGCGGGAAATCTATCTCTGCTGGCGCGTCGGCGAGGAGACGATCTCCTACTGGCACGAGCTTGACACCGGATTCGGCGGGCGGCAACCGCTCGATTAGACAGTGTTTACACTCCCCGGTCATTCCCGCGAACGCGGGAATCCGGCACGGACAAGGAAAGCAGGCATCATGACGCAGCCCAGCCCAGCCACCCTCCCCCCGGACATTGACGGTCACGTGCGGGCCATTGCCCGCGAGCAGGAGCCGGCAGCGGCCGTCCTCGCCCTAGCGCTCATCGTCCATCGGGCCACGAACGAGCTGCAAAAACTCAGCCGCAGCGAAGCCGGCCGGCGGCGCGGCCAGCCCGATTGGGGCGCCTGGGCCAGCCTGCAAAATGCGACGCGCGACATGGTGCTCAAGGCCGCCACGTGCCGGAAGACGGCCCGCCAGTTGGCTGCTGCCGCGGACGACGGCCCGGCGTAGGTCTAGGCGCAGCGATTGCGCGGTGTGCCGGACGGCAGACGCTACGGATCGAGGCAGACCAGCGGGCGCGGGTCGTCCACTACGGTCGCCGGGCCGGTGGGGCCGTCGTAATCGGGCGCTGCCAGCACGACCACTTGGCGCATCGGCGTGGTGCCGGTATTGCGGAACCAGTGGACGGTATGCGCCGGGATGATGACCGCCACGCCGGGACGAACGGTGACTTTCTCGTCCCCAACCTCGCCCTCGCCGGTGCCCGCCAGGAACAGAAAGACTTCCTCGTGCGGATGCGTGTGCTTGGTCGTGGGACCACCGCCCGGCTGCCACTCCGAGGTCCAGATCGAGACCGCCGAGGCGCCGACGGACTTACTGACCAGGTAATGCTGGACCGCGCCGGGGTTGGTGCGGTATTTGGGACGGTCGCCGCCGTACACGACAGGCATCGGTGGCCTCCTCTCAGCCGTTGCGTTGCCGGCCATCATACACCGGGGGGCGGGGTACTGGGTCGGCAGCAACGCGGCCACTGGACGGCAATAGTGCGGCTGGCGGCCTAATCTCTCGGCTCCACGGCGAGGCCGTGAGCGTTCCGCCTCGACTTGGTATACTCTAGGTAGTCGGCGATCCTCGATAGCTCAATTGGTAGAGCGGGTGGCTGTTAACCACTAGGTTGCAGGTTCGAGTCCTGCTCGAGGAGCCAAACGCCCTAGCATTAGGTACTCCGGCCGTTTTGGTTAGCCCGGCCCCGGTCGGAACCGGCAAGGTGTACTGAATGCCGTCCCGCTGCCGGTCGAACGCCACCCCCGTGCTGACGCTCGGCGATGTGATTGCGCGCATCAGACCGGTCAGCCGCCAAGCAAAACGGGCTGCCGGGCGGCGGCAGCAACGGCTCACCAAACCTCTCGGCAGCCTGGGCCAGTTGGAGGCACTGTCCATCCAACTAGCGGGCATCTTCGGGACTGAGCGGCCAGCGCCGCGCGGCAAGACGATGATCGTAGCGGCTGGCGATCATGGTGTGGTGGGGCAGGGCGTCACCGGCTATCCCCAGGAAGTTACCGCGCAGATGGTGCTGAACTTCCTGGCGGGCGGCGCGGCAATCAACGTGCTGGCGCGTAAGGCGGGCGTGGAACTGGTGATTGTCGATGCGGGAGTGGCCACGGCCTTGCCTGACCACCCGGACCTCTACATCGTCGGAACGGGGCGCGGGACCGCTGATATCACGCAAGGCCCCGCCATGTCGCGCGAGCAGGCTGAGGCATGCGTGTGTGCCGGAGTGGGTCTGGCGCTGGAAACGGCAGAGCGCGGAGCCGACCTCATCGGCACTGGCGACATGGGAATCGGCAACACCACACCAGCGAGTGCCATCACGGCAGCCTTGACACGGAGACCGCCAAGTGAGACGACGGGCCGGGGAACGGGGCGAACCGACCGGGAGTTGGCGCACAAGATCACCGCTGTTGAGCGTGCCCTGAAGGCGAACCAGCCCGATCCCGGCGATGGGTTGGACGTGCTGACCAAGGTCGGCGGGTTCGAGATCGGGGTGCTCGCCGGGGTGGTGCTGGGAGGCGCGCTCGCGCAACGGGCCGTGGTGCTTGACGGATTCATTTCGAGCGCCGCGGGTCTCATCGCACGTGGCCTGTGCCCTAACGTGAGCGACTATATCATAGCCGGCCACCTTTCAGCGGAGACCGGGCATCGGATTGCGCTGTCGCATCTAGGGGCGCGGCCGCTGCTCGACCTCGAGATGAGGCTGGGGGAAGGGACGGGCGCCGTGTTGGCGATGGGCATAATCGAGACCGCCGCGGCGTGTCTGACCGAAATGGCGACGTTCGGCGAGGCCGGCGTGTCAGAACGTGAGCCGGCAGTAGCCACCACGGAGGAAGATTGAGCAGCCTGCGGCTGGCTATCGGCTTTCTGACGGTGTTGCCGCTGGCGCCCGGCGGCGCGGCACAGCTGGGGCCGGCGCGGGCGTACTTCCCGCTGGTGGGCCTGGTGCTGGGCAGCATGCTGGCGGGGCTGGATTTCGCGGCTAGGCAGGCACTGCCGTTGCCGGTGGTTGGAGCGCTGCTGGTCGCGGCGCTGCTGGCGCTGACCGGGGCACTACACACGGAGGGGTTCCTCGATACCTGTGATGGATTGTTCGGCGGCTACAGCCGGGCCAAGCGGTTGGAGATACTCAAAGACCCCCATGTAGGGGCATTCGCGGTGGTCGGCGGCGTGAGCCTATTGCTGCTCAAGTGGACGCTCCTGACAAGCATCCCGCAGGAGGTACGCACCGCGCTGCTGGTACTGTTTCCTTGCTTGTCGCGGTTTGGGATGGTCGCGGCGATGGCCGTCTTCACCTATGCCAGAGCGCAGGGTCTCGGCACGTCATTCCAAGCGGGGCGCAGTTGGTGGCAGGTGGCCTTCGGACTGACCACGGCCGCGGCCGCGGGTGGGCTGCTGCTCGGGGTGGCCGGCTTGGTGCTGCTGGGCGCGGCGGTCGGGGTATCGCTGGCGCTGGGCCGGTGGACCAGCGGATTGCTGGGGGGGATGACGGGCGACACCTATGGTGCGGTCAATGAGGTGGCGGAGGTAGCGGTGCTACTGCTAGGAATCGTCTTGTTCCGCTCGGCTCCCGGACTGCTCCAAGCCCCATTCTGGTAGAGGGCCACACGGCGAGAAGGTATGGGAAAGGGGGGCGGTGCGGTGCGATGAAACAGTGTGGAGCCGAAACGGACGGATGCCAGTGCATACGCCCGTCGCCCTTAGCACGCCCGGCAGGCGGGAGGTCCGTACAGTGGTGCAGGTGCTTGACAGGTGCGTTCTCGACCTCTGGAATCGCACTATGCCTGGCCACGGCTATCAGCGATAGGACGGCATGAGCAAGCGGTTGATCCTGGTGCTGGGCGGAGTCCGGGCCGGGAAGAGCAGTTACGCCCAACGGCTAGCGGCGAGGGGAAAGCGCGTGCTCTTCCTGGCCACCGCGGAGGCTGGCGACCGGGAGATGGCGACACGTATCCAGGCGCACCGGGAGACCAGACCCGCAGAATGGGACACTATTGAAGCGCCTATTGATCCGGTGACGGCACTGGCGCCGCTCCTGCAGGGGTACGACATGGTAGTGCTCGACTGTCTGACGCTGTGGGTCAGTAACCTGCTGTTGAGCAGCTGGGGCACTGAGTCCCCGCGGGTGGACATCCCGGCGGAGGCGCAACGGCTGCTGCGGCTTTATCGGCAGGGCGAGGCCTCCTGGATCATCGTCAGCAATGAGGTGGGACTCGGAGTAATACCGCCGACCGAATTGGGACGTGTCTACACCGACGAGCTGGGACGAGTGAACCAGCTCGTCGCCGCAGCGGCGGATGACGTGTATTTCATGGCCGCTGGGCTACCGCTGAATGTGAAGGCCCTCAGTCGGATGTAGGATCTGTGGGGTGCGGCCGTGTGCTTAGGCTTACAGTGCAGGCCCAAACCCAAGGTATCTCCCACCTGCGGTAAGCGGGTGTGTCGGTATTCCGATTCGTTGGTGGATGGGATCGTATCGGAGCGGCCTCCCAGTCGAGATCGTCTCCGAATCCGATGCCAGGCGCATGGCGGTTAGTGGTAACTGTCCGCCAAGAACAGCGAGGTGTTGCTCAAGCCAAGCAACGCCGAACTGGCCCAGAGCCTCGACATTCGCATGAGCATGCAGCGCAAGTTTTGGCCGCTCATCATCATCGGTAGCGGACCGGCCGGCCTCACTGCTTCCATCTTCCCCGCACGCGAGGGGGCCGAAACACTCGTCATCGAGAGCGAGTTCGTTGGTGGCAACGCGAACTTCACCGGCTATCTGGAGAATGCGCCCGGCCTCCCCGAGCCGATCACCGGCTTCGAATTCAGTGAACGGCTACGCAAACAAGCCGATGAATACAGTTGCAACGCCATCGTCATTGCCACGGGTAGTCGCTATCGGAATCTGGATGTATCCGGCGAGAAGGATTTCATCGGCAGCGGCGTACACTTCTGCGCGTCTTGCGATGGCCCCTTCTACAAAGGACAGCTACCTATCTCGGCGAGAGCATCGTCCACCTGGACGGACCGAGCCTCGCGGCCGGTGCAGAGTGACTAGGCCGGCTCAGTGCCGGCGTTCCCGATGTCCCGGTGGTGCTCAGGTGGGTCCTCGACCATGAGGTCGCTGAGGGCCTCATGGAAAACCGACGGAATCTCCACGCCGGTACTGTCGTCCGCCACCACCGCATCGTCATCAACCTGGGTAGCCCTGCCGTGCGCCACGTAGAGCGGGAGACCGAGATGCAACGCCAAGGCAACGCTTTCGACCACGTCACCCCGAACCCAGCGGCTCTTGACGCCCTCGACCAGCATGAGCGAGGCGCTGGCTCCCTCCGCTTGGTCAAGAGTGAGCAGCACCGAGCTGAATGCACCGCCGAGGGCCTTTACGCCCGCCACGAACAGCTGATACAGCCCACAGCGCTCGTGCAGCCCGTGCGCCCCCAAGGCCAAGGGCACAGCCTGACACGCGGGGATGGACAGGCTGATCTCGTCGCCGCTCTGGCAGCCTGTGAGCACCAGCACCGCCTCGTGGGACTGCCGGCGCCGGTACAAGCGCTGGACCTGGACGACCTCCATGTTTTGCTCCCTTTCCAGGCAGAGGCCCGCAGGGCCTCGCGGATGCCGTGAATAGTCTACACAATGTATGAGAGTTAGTCTATACGAATAGATCAGGATCGTCAATGCTAATATCCGTGTGGATTGGCGCCAAGGGGGACGTTGGCGGCTATCGTCGCGTGGGAGGACGAGGCGGCGCGCTCGCTACACCGTGCCGGCTCACTGCCGGCGTCCCGCTTGCGGGAAGGCCACAAAGTCCCGGTCCTGATCCGGAACCAGCGTCACTGTTGCCCCAGGGACCAGGGTGGTCGAGGCGCGCTGCCGGCACCGCACGGTGGCCCCGGACGGTAGTCGCACCACGAGAATCGTCTCGCCTCCTCGAAACTCCCGCGCGTGGATGACCGCTGTGCCCTCAGGCTGCGGCAGCACCCGCAAGTCGTCGGGGTGGACCAGCAGGTCCACCGGGGAGGCTTCCGGGAGTGGCCCGTTGTCGCTGGCATAGGGCACGCTGCCGATCTCTGTGACGACCACGCCATCGCGCACCTCACCTCGGAGGAAGTCACACATACCGGCCAGCTGGGCCACGAAGGGGGTGGCGGGCGCGTGGTAGATGCGGTCCGGGGTATCCAGCTGCTCCAGGTGTCCTTCGTTCATCACCCCGATGCGGTCAGCCATGGCAAAGGCCTCCTCACGGTCGTGGGTGACGAACACCGTCGCGATGGTATGCGCCCGGAGAATGTCCGCGACCTCCTCACGCAGCCGGCGCCGCATGCCCGCGTCCAGGTTGCTGAACGGCTCATCCAGCAGCACCGTGATGGGGCGCGGGGCAATCGTCCGGGCCAGCGCTACCCGCTGCTGCTGCCCCCCGGATAGCTCGTGGGGGTAGCGGTTCTCCAACCCGCCAAGACCAGCCAGGGCTAAGACCTCCGCCAGCCGCCGCCCGCGCTCCTGGCGAGACATCCGCCGTAGCCCGAAGGAGACGTTTTGGGCAACGGTCAGGTGGGGGAACAGTGCGTACTCCTGAAACACCATCCCCACGTTCCGGCGGTTGGGCGGGACATGCACCGCCGGCCCGGACACAACCCGTCCCTGAATCCGAATCTCGCCGCGGTCGGGACTCTCGAAGCCGGCGATCAGCCGCAGGACCGTGGTCTTGCCACTGCCGCTGGGACCCAGGATGGACAGGATCTCGCCCGGTTGCAGCGCAAAGCTCAGGCCATCCACCGCTGCCACCGCGCCGTAGCGCTTCGTCACACCGCTACACCGGACGACCGGCACTAACGGAGCTTGGCTCATGCCGGCGGCCTCCCGCCTCCGGCTGGCGCCAGGCTGCGCTCGCGCAGCACCAGAAAGGCCATCGGGACCGAGGAGATCAGGATTAGCGCCAGCGCCGGGGCAGCCGCTTGGGCGAAGAAGGCTTCGGAAGCCGCCGACCAGACGGCCGTGGAGAGGGTCTTGAAGCCCAGCGGCCCGAGAATCAGCGTCGCGGGTAGCTCTTTCATGGTAACGAGGAAGACCAAGGCCGCGCCCATCAACACGCCGGGGCCGATCAGTGGCACGGTGATGGTCTGCATGACCTGGAGGGAATTACGTCCGAGGCCGCGGGCCGCCTCTTCCAGCCGGGGACTGACTTGCAGCATGGCCGCGCGTGTTGCGCCCAACGCCGCCGGAAAGAATAGCACCACATACGCAAACACCAGCAGCCAGACCGTCTGATACACCGGCCGCGCGTAGGTGGCGCCGAAGAACACCAGCGCCAGGGCTACGACAATCCCAGGCAGCGCATAGCCGGTGAAGCTACTCCGCTCCAACGCCTGACTGAGCTTCCCCGGGTAGCGCACCACCAGCACGGCGAGCGGGATCGAGCAGGCTGCGGCGACGAGCGCCGCCAGCCCCGATACGAGCAGGGAGTTCCGCGTGGCACTCCACAGAATCAAGAGCGGCTCGCCGGCGCCAACGCCTCTGACCAGCCAGTAGGCCAGGATAGCACTGGGCACACCCAACGCCACCAGCGTCACGCCAGCCACCAGCGGCAACGCCAGCCACTTCCAGCGACCCAGTTGGATGGCCTTCGCGCGCCGCGACGCGCCGGCCCCGGACCGATAGTAGCGACCGTGGCCACGTGCATACCCTTCCACGAGCAGGATGGCCAACGCCATTCCCACCAGCACCAGCGAGAGCAGGGCTGCGATGGTCCGGTCGAAGGCGGTTTCGTACTGCTGGAAGATAATCCAGGTGATGGTCGGATACCGCATCAGCGAGACGGCGCCAAAATCGCTCAAGGTGTACAGGCCCACCAGCAACGACCCGGCGGCCAGCGCCGGGCGTAGCTGGGGCAACGTGACGCGAAAGAGGACGGCCCGGTTTCCATAGCCCAAGCTGCGGGCGGCCTCGTCCAGAACCGGGTCCAGATTACGCAGCGCCCCCCGCAACGTGAGGAGCACATACGGATAGCTCAGCAGTGTCAGGGTCAAGGTCGCGCCGGGCAACCCGTAAATCTCCGGCAGCCGGTCCACGCCGAACGGCCCGGCCAGCAACTGTTGCAGGAGGCCCTTCGGCCCCAACGCCGAGACGAATAAGAACGCGCCCACAAAACTGGGGATCACCAGCGGCAGCATCGTGAGCACCGACCACAGCCGCCGCAGCGGGAGGTCCGTCCTGACGGTCAGCCAGGCGAGTGGCACGGCTATCGCTACGGAGCTGGCGGTCACGGTAACCACCAGCAGGATGGTACGTCCCAAGGTGACAGCGGTCCGCGGGCGGAAGAGCAGCGCCCATGCTGCCTCGCTGGCGCCGGCACTGCGGATGATGAGATACACCAGAGGCAGGAGCATGGCCAGCCCCACGAGGAGCGCCGGCAGCAGCACCACGAGGGGCGGCGACGCGGCTCGACGAGAGGGACCGGCTGTCAACTCGTGCTCACCTCCGGACACACCGGCTTACACTCCCCGGTCTCCCATCGGATTGTGCAAGCCGGCGTCATGTCGGACTGTGCAAACCCGGTGCGTCACTATTGCAGGATGCCGAGACCCCGCAGCAACTCCTGGGTGCCCCGCAGGTCGGCCAGGGCGACCATGTCTATGTTCGGCCGCTTGATCTCGGCCAGCGGCGTCAGCAGCCGGTTCGTCTTCACCCCTTCCACCAAGGGATACTCGAACGTCTGCCCGGCAAAGTACTGCTGCCCCACCTGCGAGAGCATGAACTTCAGGAACTTCTCGGCATTCTCCCGGTTCTTGGCCGTGCCGGTAATACCCGCCCCTGCGACCATCACCAGACTGTCCGGACCACCGGCCCGCGGGTGATAGTTGCGCGCGGGGAAGGAGTCTCCTTCCTCCTGCAGGAAGCGGTGCAGATAGTAGTGGTTGACCAAGCCCACGTCAATCTCCCCCGCTGCCGCCGCCGCGACTTGGGGTGTGTTCTTCGGGTACACCTGGGCGTCATTGGCCTGCATCCCTTGCAGCCACTCCCCTGTCTGCGTCTCCCCCCACAGCACCCGCATCGCCGTGACCATCGCTTGGAAGGAGCCGTTGGTCGGCGCCCAGCCGACCTTCCCCTTCCACTGCGCGTCCGTAAACCCGGCGACGGAATCCGGCAAGTCGGCCTCCGAGAGGGTCTTGGCGTTGTAGACGACCGTGCGCGCGCGACCCGACAACCCGACCCACTGCCCTTCGGGCGACCGTGCCCAAGTCGGCACCAGATCGGTAATCTCGGCGGGCAGCGCACTGAGGATACCTTCGTTGGCGACCGCACCCAGCCCGCCGGGGTCCTGAGCGAAGAACACGTCGGCGGGGCTGTTCTGGCCCTCCTCCAGCAGCGTCGCCGCGATCTGCGAGGTGCTCCCGTACTTCACCGCCACGTCAATGCCGGTCGCTTCCTTGAACTGGCCGATGATCGGCCCCACCAAACTCTCACTGCGGCCCGAATACACGACGAGCGCGCCAGGGTCGCTGGGTACCTCGACTTCCTTCTCCACGATTCGATCAACCGGCCTGTCGACATAGCGCACCTCGGGTTCGCCGCACGCCACTGCCAGCAGCCCACCGACCGCGGCGGCGGCTCCACCCAGGTACTGTCTGCGGATCACTCCTGCCATCACCCTCTGCCTCCTTGTGGACGGCCCCGTTTTGTCGGGCCACGCTCCGATATTTGGTTTGACGAACTCCGAAGATATGTTTATCATAATGTTCTGAGATTCGTCAAGGCGAATTACGGGAAGAAGGTATGACTTACATTTCCCGATGAGCACTGGCGCGCCGGGGAGGCACACGGTGACTATTCGGCGAGGCTATGGCCATAGCTTCTATTGCCGCGCGGCGTACATATATGCTATCCCTAATACTGCTGTTTCGTCTATACCAACTGCCGCGAGGAGGTACGGGCCGTGTACGTGTGTCTGTGCAAGGGCCTGACTGAGGCCGACATTCAGCGGGCAGTCGGGCAGGAGGGCAGGACCAGTGCCACGGTGATCGCCGCCCTCGAACTCGACGACGAAGCGGCTTGCGGGCGGTGCCTCCACGATATTGACGACTTGCTCGCCCCAACCGGTGGCAACGGCGCCGGCCTGCTGCCCGCACTCGCCGGCCCGCTCGCTTCCCCTGCGCCCCGCCTCGCCCAATCCGGCTCCGTCTGACGGTAGTTAGCCGGCGTTGACACGGTGGCTGTGCCTAGCTTGATTACGATGATAAGTATTACCAAAATACCAGTCATAACACCGGCAAAATATAGAGAGTCCGGCTAGACTAACTGCCCCTTTCTCCGGTATACTGGTTATATCCAGGAGGAAGGAGACATCAATGAAAGCGAAACCGGGCGTTGTCGAAGCGCTGAACACGATTCTTACCAACGAGCTAACGGCGATTAACCAGTATTTCGTCCAGGCCAGAATGTGCCAGAACTGGGGCTATGAGCGTCTGGCGCACCACATCCGCACCATCAGCATGGACGAGATGAAGGACACGGAGCAGCTCATTGACCACATCCTCTACCTCGACGGTGTACCCAACCTCCAGCGGCTGAACCGCGTGCGGGTCGGCGAGACGGTGCTGGAGAACCTACAACTGGACCTGGCACTGGAGCAGCACGCCGTCGCTACGCTCACCGAGGCCATCGCCCTTTGTAGCGAGGTGCAGGACTACACCACGCGAAACATTCTCGAAGAGATGATCCGGGACGAGGAGACCCACGTGGATTGGTTCGAGACCCAACTGGAGACCATCGGGCAGGTCGGCGTGGAGCTTTACCTGAGCCAACAGATCAAGCAGGACGAGGGCTAGGGCCGTTCCTCACCCCTGACAGGCCAAAGCCGCACGGGTGGTGCCAGGTGTGGTGCGGCTTTGGCCTGTCACCCGGCCTCCTCCCTATCACCGAGCGATAGGGAGGGGCACTGCCATCCTTCACTTCCGCCATCTTGTCGCAGCCGCCGCCACAGTCTGGACTGCCAACACTAGATTGCAGCTTGCGCTGCAATGACGGGGAGTTGAGTGCGCCGCGCCGATTTAGGTTGCAATCGTGCATTCCAAATGCATAATTGCAACCTTCGGCGCTTCTTCACCCACGCCCGGACCTAGTTGAGATACTTGGCGACTAGGCGCTCCAGGGTATTCCGGGTGCGGATAGTCATGGGGCCAAGCTCCGCCGCAATCCGCTTCAGATCAAGCTCAGATTCACTCAGTCCGCCGCTCGGGAGCCAGAACAGCTCACAACCATGAATGTCGAGCCGGTCCGCGGCCGTGCTCAACTCCAGAACGGACCTCGCAGCCGCCGGCGTGGGTTGCTTGGAGAGTAGCGCCACCTGGGGTTTGCCCTTGGAACACTCAAGCTGGGCGGCCGTAAACGGTTGATACCGCGTGATGGCCCTGACCTCGTCAGCACTGCGTAGGAACGTGGGCACGTCGTAGTGCAGTGCTTGCCGCAACCCTTTTTCGATCCGAGCACTCACGCTGGCCGGATCATCGAGCGCTGCATCGAAGATCACGTTTCCGCTGGCGAGGAACGCCGCAACCGAGGAGAACCCCATATCCGCAAAACACGAGCAAAGCTCGCCGTTCTTGATCCGGCGCCGGCCAAGATTCATGCCCCGGAGAAATGCCACGTATCTCTTCATGGTGATCTTGTCCCACTCCCACCTCCGTAACGGATAGGGCTGGGAAACGGACCGTCCGCGGAGGTGGATTCGTGGCATTGACGCTCGCCAGCGGGAGCGGCCAGGCAGGTAGACTATACGCGGCCCCGGCGCCGGCTGCCGCACGACCACGCCGGGAGGAGAGACAAACATGGCACTGCGGATCGTTGTGCTGGGCGCCGGTCACTGGCATGGCGCCTTCGACGCGGCCTATCTACGCCTATTCGCCCGGATGCCGGCGGTCGAGGTCGTCGGTGTCCACGACGACGACCCGGTAGTGGCCGCGGACCGGGCCGGCATCGTCGGTGCCACTGCGTACACCAACGCGCGGCAGATGATCGAGACGGAGCAGCCCGACTTTGCTCTCAGCTTAGGCACGCACGCGACCATGCCGTCACTGCACCGGCTGTGCCTTGATTACGGGCTGCCCTTCATGACGGAAAAGCCGATGGGCCGCCACGCCGACGAGGTACGTCCGGTTGTGGAGCGGATCGAGCGTGAGGGCCTGTACGTCGCGGTGGCGCTGCCGAACCGGCTCGGTCCGATCTATGCCCGCGCCAAGGCGATGCTCGCGGAGGGCGCTTTCGGCACACCGGTGTATCTGCACTTCCGCATCATCCGGCCCACGCTCAACCGCTATCCCGAGTACGACAGCCCGTGGATGCTCGACCCGGCCATCAGCGGCGGCGGCTGCCTCCGCAACCTGGGACCGCATCCGTTCGATGTCTTTCTCAGTCTGACCGGCGAGGCAGCGGAGGTTACGGCAGCTTCCATCAGCTTCCGCGGGCACACCGCTGCCATCGAGGACTACGCCGCCGTCACGCTCCGCTCGGCCAGCGGGATCGTCGGCACGCTCGAAACCGGCTACACCTACCCGACCGAGGGAACGGACATGGAGCTGCGGATTGCGGGGAGCGAGGCGATCCTCCGCTTTGATCGGGCCGGCGCGATCATCGTTCGCGCGACGGGTGAGGAGGAGTTGGCCACGTCAGCAGAGGCCCTGGCCGGCTACGATACCTTGCTGTCCGAGACTATCGAGCGGTTCCGTCGCGGCGACCCACCGATAGCGACACCGCGAGACTGTCTGCGTGCCGTGGAGCTGATTGACGCCGCGTACCGTATGGCTGGCGCTCCCTGGGCGTAGATGCGCCCGGCGCGAGGTTGGCGGTCCGCTTGCCGACGGCGTAGCTCCGCCTCAAGCTGCCGGATGTGTGCCTCGGCAGCAAGCCGGCCGGCCGGCTCAATGACCGACCACCACTGAAATCCTAGGTGGGTGCAGCGTATACTGAAACCTGCCGAGCCGGGCGCGCAACGAAGCCCAGCGGGCCGGGTCGTGTACCCTCGACCGACGATGGCAGTTCACTGTCGCGCCTGTCCTGTGGTGCAGTGTCAGCGATCAAGACGGCGCAGGGCGGCCCGGGCGGCGAAGTAACCGCACATGCCATGCACACCGCCGCCGGGCGGCGTCGAAGAGGAGCAGATGAAGAGGTCGGTCGAGGGGACGTTGTAGGGGCTGAACAGGCGGGCGGGACGGGAGAAGAGCTGGCCGAGGTCCTGAACACCACCGTTGATGTCTCCGCCGACGCAGTTCGGATTGTACGCCTCCAATGCCGCTGGCGGCCGGGCGCTCCGCTTCAGGATCAACTGGCGAAACCCCGGCGCGAAACGTTCCACCTGTGCCTCAATCCTCCCCGTCATGTCGAAGTCGGACCCGTTGGGCACGTGGCAGTAGGCCCACGCGGTGTGCCGGCCCCCGGGCGCCCGGGACGGATCGAAGCGGCTCGGCTGGGAGAGCAGCACGAAGGGCCGGTCCGGATGACGCCCACTCCAGACCTCACGTTCGGCCTGGGCGACCTCGGCCATCGGGCCGCCCAGATGCAGCGTGCCCGCCCGCGCACACTCCGGGGCTTTCCAGGGCACCGGACCGCTCAACGCCCAGTCCATCTTGAAGGCCCCAGGCCCGTAGCGGTACGCCTCCAGCTTGCGTAAAAAGGAGCGGGGCAGGCGTCGCCCGGCAAGCGTGATGACCTGCCGAGGCGTCATGTCGAGGAGGGTGACCGCTGCGGAGGGCAGGTCCTCCAAGCACTCCACCGGCACGCCCGTCTCGATCCGACCGCCGAGGGAGGCCAGATGGGAGGCCAGGGCCTCGGCTATTTGCTGCGCCCCGCCGCGTGGCAGCGGCCAGCCGACGGCATGACCGGCGGCGCCCAGCACGAGGCCGAACGCGGCACTGAGGGGGCGTTCGAGCGGCAGCACCGAATGTGCGGCCAGTCCGGCGAACAGCGCCCGGGCACGTTCGCCGCTGAAGCGGGCTTGCGCCACCGACAGCGCAGACCGCAGTCCGTTCAGCCCGAAACGGGCGGTCACCAGCGGGTGACGCGGCACGCGCAGCGGTCCCAGGAGGTCCGCGACGAGCTGGCGCCAGTCCCTCACGAGCGGGCCAAACAGGCTCCTATACGCCGCCGCATCGCCCCCCAGGCCGGCGGCGGTCGCCTCGACCGAGCGCTCCAGCATTACGGCCGTGCCGTCGTCCAGCGGATGCGCCAGCGGCGCGGGAGGCTGCACCCAGTCTAAGCCGTGGTCGGCCAGCGGTAACGTGGAGAAGAAGGGCGAGCCTACTGCCAGTGGGTGAACCGCCGAACATACGTCATGGAGGAATCCGGGCAGAGTCAGGGCGGCGGACCGGGCGCCTCCTCCAACCGTGTCCCGCCCCTCCACGACCAGCACCGAGCGTCCCGTCTGCGCGATGGCTATTCCGGCCGACAGGCCGTTAGGCCCCGCGCCGACTACGAGCGCGTCGTACCTACCGGTCTGTGGCACCGGACTCTGACCCTCGGTCAATCGCCTCCGTAGCGCACGGGGAGGGCAGACGGCCCCTTACAGAAGCTCCTTGTTGGACAGGTGCCGCTCGATACCCCACTTGCGACTCCCAAGGACACCGATGATGCCGGCGCAGATGAAGAAGAGGATCGGCACCTCGCCACCATGCGCCACGAACGCATTGCCCCCGTCGGGAGGATTGGGGTACAGATGCGGCCAGGGCCAGACCGGGCTGAGGGGGGCGTGTACTCCAAAATAAGCGACAATCATCGTTACCACAATAGCGCCTGCTCCCAGTCGGGTCAGGATGCCCAGCCCGATGAGGAATGCCGAGATAAGCTCTACCCAGGCCGCAATATCCACCAGTGCGCCCATCCCGTTCGGATTTGCGTCAGCGGGAAAGTCCCACAGCAGGAACGCTTTCTGGGCGCCGTGCAGCCCAAGTAGGACGGCGAAGGCCAGTCTGAAGAGCAAATAGAACTCATCGGTGTGTGGCTGCAAGAACCGCCCGAAGATTCCGGCCCCCTGCATACGCTCTTCTGTCATAGTTCCCCCTTCATCCTGTTCCCACACTGGAAGTCTTCAGGGTCAGAAGACGTCCCCAAACACGATGGTGGCATAATATACAGCTTCGTGTAGGCCTGTCAATTCGCGGCCTACTCGGCAGGCAACGCCGCTCCAGCCGTATTCCGCTTCGCTTGTCCGTTCTTGTCGCCGTGGCTTCGGCACTTGCCGAGTAGGTATGACGTTGAACCCGGGCGACAGCCATCACTCCGACCTTCCCCCTTCCCCCTAACCATCTCCCATGCTGATACACAGGGGAGGGGGCTTGTGCCACATGCAGAATTGGCGCGTCAGGCTCGCCGCGAGGCGGCGGACTGCCGGTGCAGCGCGTCCGGCGACAGTGTCCCCTCATCGGTGGCGTTGAAGCCGTTGAAGGGCGCCAGCAGACCGCCATCCACCAAATACGCGCCGCCGGTGCAGAACGAGGCATCGTCCGAGGCCAAGAAGAGGACGATCTTGGCTACTTCCTCCGGCCGCCCTACCCGGCCCAGCGCGTGCATCGCGCCCATATCCTCCGTATCATCGGCCTCTGCGCCAAAGATGGTGTTGGCCCAACGGAGCAGCGGCGTATCAATCGCACCGGGGCAGACCGAGTTCACCCGGATGTTGTGACCGCCCAGGTCCAGGGCCATGTTGCGCGTGAGCGAGATCACGCCGCCCTTGGCCGCCGCGTAGGCGGCCACATTGCGCTGGCTCGCCAACCCCTGCACGGATGCGGTATTGATGATCGAGCCACCGCCGCGCTCCATCATCACCGGGATACAGTGGCGCGAGACGAGGTAGATGCTCTTCAGATTGACCGCAATGGTCCGGTCCCAGGCCTCCTCTGGCAGCTCCCACACGGAGCCGTAGGTCTGAACAGCAGCATTGTTGAACAAGATGTCAATGCCGCCAAAGGCGTCTTGCGACGCGGCCGCAATCCGGGCCGCGTCGCGGTCCTGCGAAACGTCGGCATGGACGGCCAGCGCCTGACCACCATCGGCAGTTATCGCCGCCACCACCGCCTGCGCCGCCGGCTCATCCCAGTCGGCGGCCACGACGGCTGCGCCCTCGGCGGCAAAGGCCTCGGCGGTGGCGCGCCCGATGCCGGCGCCCGCTCCGGTGACAATCGCAACCTTGCCCGCAAACCGTTCGGCCATCGTTCTCCTCCTTCGCTGTGTGACGTTGGGTGTGGTCAGTCCGCAACGCGACCATCATCCTCAGCGGAAGTAGTTGCGCCAACGCTGGTGACTGCCGTGGCAGCCCAATCAACGACCACCTCTGCGGTGCGAATAGCAGCGTCTACCTCTACCATCGTGATTTCCTCCGCATAACCTGGATAACGAGCTTCCACTGCAAAGGGCGTGAGTGCAACCGCCTCGGCGACCTCCGGCGGCACAGCGAGGCCTCCTTGATTGGCAATTTTTAGTAGCTCCTGAATGTCGTGGGACAATGGGAAACGCAATGTAGCTGCCATCAGCACAGCCTTCAGTGCTTTCTCCGCAGCCTGTTGGGCGTGGAAGCAAACCTGCGCCGGGAGGATGTTAACTCGGCCGCGACCCAAGCGAGCGAGGTTGATATCGCTCTGGGCATGAGTTAGCCATTCACTTGGAACGCCGGGAACGGATCGCCTACTCGGTGGACTCATAGACCACCTTCCCGTGGCGCAGTACCTCGCGGTAGATCAGGCCCGGAGCATGGGCCAACTCCGCCAGCCGCCGTTCCGAGACGACCAAAATGTCCATCGGCATCGAGATGTCCGCAAGCTCTCGTCGAATCCGAACGCTCTCTTGGCGCGCGTTTACCGTCTCGTCCTCGATCACGACGAGGATGTCCACGTCGCTGTCTTCCGTCGCCTCTCCCCTTACCACGGAGCCAAATAGAATCACCTGCCGCGGCCGTGCCAGGCTGGCGATCCGCTGCACCACGGCTGCCACCTTTTCCGGCGTAATCGCCCAAGGCACGTCCATCGTCATAACTCTGCTGCCTCGGCCGCACGGTCGCTGCGCCGCGCGTATCCGCTACCCTAGAGGATACGAGGTCGGCCGTCGCAAGCCAACCTGCTTGCCCCGTGGCGGTCCATCAGCGACACTTGACCAACACGCAGCGACCGGAGTGTCATAAGGAGCCAACAGACCATGAACGCGCAGTCCGAGCCGAGCGCGGAGCCAGCCACCGTCACCGTCACGGCTGATGCGCTGTATGCCTTTTGGGTAGCGGTCCTGCAGGCCGCCAACGTGTCGGAGGACGCGGCCCACACCTTGACCTCCATCCAAGTGGAGGCCGACTTGCGCGGCGTCCATTCGCACGGCACGCGCGCGATCATCAGATACATCGGGGAGATGGAGGCCGGGAGCATGGACCCGGCCAAGGGCCTGACCGTCGTGCGCGAGACACCGGCCATGGCCATCACCGACGGCAACGCCGGGATCGGGCAGGTGGCGGCCAAGCAAGCGATGGCCCTGGCGCTGGTGAAGGCCCGGCAGAGCGGAGTCGGCATCGTCGGGGTGCGCCGCAGCAGCCACGCCGGCGCGCTGGCCTACTATTCCATGCAGGCAGCGGCCGCCGGTATGATCGGGTTCGCCACCTCCGGGCGGCGGGTGCATCGCGCCAATATGGCCGCCTTTGGCAGTATCACCCCGCTGCTGGCCAACCACCCCCTGTCCTGGGCCATCCCCGCGGGTGAAGCGCCGCCTATCGTGCTCGACATGGCGACCGGCGTCGTGGCGTTCGGGAAGATCAGTCTGGCGCAACGCGACGGCAAGCCGTTGCCCCCCGGTTGGGCGCTCGATGCCGCCGGCCAGCCGACCGAGGACGCGGCGCAGGCCGCCATGGTGCTCCCGCTGGGGGCGAAAGGCTCTGCGCTCTCGCTGGTGATGAGCGTGCTCGGTGGCTTCTTGGTCGCCAGCGGTCAATCACGCGACAGTGACCTTCCCGACCTCGATACCGACCGCCCCGGCCACTTCCTCATGGCCATCAACGTGGAGCACTTTGTGCGCTTGTCCGACTTCCAGGCGGAGATTGACGAGCGCATCCACGAGATTCGCAACGGCACGCCGGCGCCGGGGCACGAGCGCGTCTACGTGCCGGGCGAGATCGAATGGCTCTTGGCCGAGCGCCGGCGACGCGAGGGCATCCCGATGCACGCCGGCGACATCGCCGACTTCAACAAGCTCGCCGCCCGCCTCGGCGTCTCCGCTACGCTAGGGTAAGCCGGCCAACGTCCAGGCACGGTAAGGGAGTCCCGATGTCCTTGCGCTGACGGAGCGGATGCGCCGGGTGACCGGAGCGCAACGGCCGGAGGCAGTAGAGCGGTTCCTCCACTAGGTTCAAGACTTCATGCACGCGCCGGCCATACCTGGTTCCGTGGCTACCCCACGCCGCCACCACCAGCCCGCACTGCGCCACCATTGCGCGGAGCGCCCGGTCGTTATCCGGTCCGACGGGGTGAGCCGCGCGCCGCAATTCAGTGGGGTCTGTCGCACGATAGGCAAACAGGTTGCCGACGTACAGCCCACCATAGCCCCAGGAACGGGCATAGCCGATGCAGCGGCGGATCGTCGGGTCGTCCTCGGCATCCGTGGCCGTGGATGGGTTGAGCATCAGGAACATGACACAACCCAACGGCCGGTCGCAGTCCCACACCCGCCAGAGCTTGTAACGGTACCGGCCGCACGGCGAGAACACCGCGCCGCTATCGGTCAGGCAGTTACCTATGGTCCCGTCCTCACAGGGGTAGGGAAGTTGCCGCGGCACCATTCATGGCACCCAGGCAGCCGTCATGCCGGCGCCAGGCTAGCGGTCCGCTTGCCGACGGCGCAACTCGGCCTCCAACTGCCGGATGCGCGCCTCGGCCGCCTCTCGGGCCGCCCGCTCAACAGCAGTACGGTTTTCGGCCGCCTGGCGGGCCGCTCGCTCCGCCAGGCGCGCGGCCTGCTCGACGGCGGCCTGCGCTTCGGCGGTCCGGCGCGCCGTCCGCTCCTGCTGCCAGGTCTCCAGGTAGCTGCCCGTGGCCGGGTCGTACAACCGTGGCCAGTTGTCATCCCAGCACAGACTCAGCCCCAACACCTCGCTGTGCCCCTTCAGGAGGCCGTCCGGCAACGTGGTCAACTCGATAGGCTCGTATCCCCCGGCCACCAGCCGGTCCCCGGCCAGCTTCTCTCCGTGATACTCGCCATCCTGCGGATCGAAGCGCCAGTATTCCGGCACGCCGATTCGCGCATAAATCTCCCGCTTCCGGCCCACGTCCTCCCGGCCGGTGCTGACCGAGGCCACCTCCAACACCCAATCCGGCGGCTTGCCCACTTCCCAGGGCAGGTACAGCTTGCGTTGCCGGATGGCTTGCGCGTCCACGCCGAAGGCCAAGTACACGTCCGGGGAGACGCGGACGTTGAGGTCATCCTGGTCGTAGCAGAGGATCGTGTTGGAGTCGAGAAAGACGTCGGGCCGGCGCTGGAAGTCGGTGAACCGACTGGCGAGCAGGCTGAGGATTTCGTGCAGCGGGGGGTTTTGTTGCATCGCGTCAGGCTTCAGAACCGGCTCGTCGGGATTGTAGTCGAGGCGAGCGTAGTCAATCTCGCCCTGTTTGTGGTAGGGCCGCATGGTAGGGAGCGCAGGCGCGGCGGTCGTGGTGGTGGTCATAGAGGCCTCGGGGCCGGGCGTGGGTACGAGGGATTATAGTACACGTACCTGGCGCCGCAGGGGACGCGGCCGGCGCTTTTTGCACGCCGCAAGAAACACCCACCTTTATCAGACGGTCCCATCCCTAGCCACTACGCCGCTTGCAGCTCCTCCAGCTTGGCCCGCAGCGGCCGGAAAACGTATTCGTTCATCGTCGCAATGGCGCCGCGGTCCGATTGGTCGCGGGCGACGCGGGCATAAGCCTCCAACGCGCGGCGCGCGGCGGCGAGGGCCGTTTCCGCCGCGCGCCGCGCGTCCGTGGGCCGCTGCTCGTGCTCGGCGTTGGCTGCGCTGCGAACCGCCTCCAACGCCTCCAGATAGGCGATGCCGAACTCGAACCGGCCCACCCAGTAGTCCGCATCGTCCTGGCCGCGTGGCAGTGTCGCGGCGGCGACCCGCCGCGCCGCCCGGAGCGCCACCCAATACCGCTCACGCACCTCCACCAGCTCCGCCGGGAAGTCGCCGGGCGTCCAATGCTTCATTATCATGCCGGGCACCGGGAAGGTCAGCCCCATGCCGTGCCACTCTAACGTGACCGTGGCCGCTTCCAACTCCCGAAATACCGTCAACATGTCTTCTACGCAGTCCTCACCCCACAGTGCCGCGATCTGGTCCCGGTAGACCGCCTCCGGGGTCGTGTCCCGGTCCCACGCCGACTTGGCGAGATATGCAATGCACGGGTCGTGATCGCCGACGAGCCAGTAGCGCGTCGAGAAGCCCGCCCAGCCATGGCGGTACATGTCTTGGGTCAGCTCGTGCAAGGAGCCGGTAGCCAGCTGCGGCAAGACGCCCACGTTGTCGTCGTGCAGCGTGTGGATGAGGGTCACTGGGATGTCGGGGTCCGGCGTGTGCCGCAGCACCTCGCGGCGGGTGAGGATGCGGGCCGGCGTATAGTCCACGTTGTTCATCAGCTCCCACCCGGCCGGCAGCAGCCGCGGCAGGACCGAGAACAGCTCCTCCGCCACGCCGTTGAAGATGAAGCGCATATCGGGACGGCTCGTATTCTCCAGGACGGGTAGCTCGCGCAGCAGCCGGTTGTAGAAGTAGAGCGAGGTGATGTCACCCTTGACCTCTTCGACCGGTCGTTCCGTTCCGCCCGCGTAGCCCGTGCGCTGGCGTGCCGCCGCCAGCACTGCGTCGAGCGATTGCACACTCTCGATACCGTAGAGGCGGTCCAGCTCCCGCCACGCAGCCTCATACTGGCCGATCCACTGCCGGTGCTCCGTCATGCCGAGCGCGATGGCGTCCGCCTCGGGATAGGTGTTGACGGTGGCTTGCAGCACCACGCTGGCCAGCTCGGTCAGCTGCGGATCGTCCACTGGCGTATCGGTGCCGGGCACAATCGTAAGCTCGGCCAGCTGACGCACCCGCTGAGCGCCCGGGAGCAGTGGGGCGAACTCCGGCATGAACTCCGTCAGGTTGGTACTGAGGATGCACTCCATGCCGCGCCGCCGGGCATGATCCATCAGGCTGCGGACGTGTTGCTGCCCCGCCTCCAGCATCTCCGCGTAGCCCTGGCGAAGGGGAAAATCGGGGTTCCAGAACTCGTCCTGATCGCCAAACAGCTCGCGCCCGATCATGTCGTCGGTGATGGGATAGTGGTAGTCGAACCAGAGATATGCGGTGCGGCGCTCGATGCCCTTGTGCGCGTAATGCACGAACGGCTGCCAGGGCCACAGGGAGAAGTGCAGCCGATTGAACTTTAGCTTGGCCAACTGGTCTATCACCGGGCGATAGTCGGCCACACTCCACGATTCCGGCCCACAGGCGAAGTCGTTGATGATCCGCCACTGGCGAATAGGCAGCGCCGGCTCGTGCTCGCTCTCCCCGGGCGGCCGCCAGAAGGGCGCCGGCGTTTCGGGGAACACGTCCCCGTGCAACAGGTAGCGGACGCCCCAGCGCTCCGCCAGATCGTAGACGGCCCACATGACGGCGCGGGGACTCCCGCCGACGAGGAGCAGCGCCGGATACCCCGCCCATGAGCTGCGGGACACCCGGAAACTCTGCTCACCCAGCTCCCGGAAATCGAAGCCGGTGTAGCGCAGGGTCTCCGGCGTACCGAGCAGGATCACGGCATCGTCGCCGCCGGTCGGCTCGGCCGTCACGTGGGCGGCCGCTCCGAACAACCGCTTTACATAATGCGATAGCTCGGCGGCGGCAAACCGTTCCAGTTCGGAAGCCGCAGCATCCACCACAATCGCAACGCTGTATGGGGGTGACGGGTCTAACATGCAGCCTACTCCTCTCGGGCATGGGGTAGTGTTTTAGCCCCCACCCTCAACCCTCCCCCGTTGCGACGGGGGAGGGAACACGCCGTCCCCCCACTGTAGCGGGGGGGCAGAGGGGGGCAGGCTTACGCGCCGCCATACACGATGCAGACCGGCGCGGGAACGTCCGTAACCTCTCCGGTCGCCTGGAGCCTCCCGGTCGCCGCATCAACCCGGAAGGCCACGATGGTATCCGTGTCCTGGTTGGCCGCGAGGAGCAGGCTGCCGGTGGGGTCGAGGTTGAAGTTGCGCGGCGTCTCGCCCCGCGACGACTCGTGCCCGACCAGCGTCAGGCGCCCCGTCGCCTCGTTGATGGCGAAGATGGCGATGCTGTGGTGCCCGCGATTGGAGCCGTAGACGAACTTGCCGGACGGAGCCATGACGATCTGCGCGCAGGTATTCTCACCGCTGAAGTCGTCGGGCAGCGTCGAGACGGTCTGCACGATCTCCAAGACTCCACGATCAGCGTCATACGCAAACGCCGACATCGTTGAGTCCAGCTCGTTGATGACGTAGACGTAACGTGCGCTGGGGTGGAACGCCAGGTGGCGCGGCCCGGCGCCGGAACTGACTTGGGCATACGGGAGATCGTTCGGGACGAACTTCCCGGCGGCCGTGTCCAGGCGATACACCATCACCCGGTCAATCCCTAGGTCACAGGCCAGAACGTAGTTACCGCCGGGGTCCTGCGTGATGAAGTGCGCGTGCGGTCCCCGCTGGCGCTCCTCACTTGGCCCCCGCCCTTCATGCAGCACCACGTCCGTCGCCGCGCCCAGCCGCCCATCATCTTGCAGCGGCATCGCCGTCACGTGCCCGCTGCCGTAGTTGGCAACCAGGATGTACCCCTCCGTTGCATCCACAATGAGGTGGCACGCGCCCGTACCGCCCGTTCGCTCGCTATTCAGCGCGGTCAACATGCCCGTCTCGCGATCAACGGCGAACGCGGCGATGTTGCCGCCGGTGCGCTGATCGCCACGCCCGGACTCGCTGACGGCATACAGCAACGGCAGTCGTGGGTGCAGCGTTAGAAACGAGGGATTATCCACGTCGCTGACGGTCTGCACGGGGGTCAATGCGCCCGATGAGGGATCGAGACGATAGACATAGATCCCCTCACCCTCTCCTGGCCCGGTATAGGTGCCGACATACACAAACATGGGAGCAACCTCCTGCCTGTGGCGTGCCCGATCACACGCCATGATTGCCAGTTACTCTAATGCACCGTGCCTCCAATGTCGAGCACCGGGGCGACGCTGGCCCCCACCCTCGCCCGCCCCCGTTGCGACAGGGGAGGGAACATCTCGTCCTCCTGCGTAGCGGGGGGGCCATAGGGGGGCCAGCACTCAGCGTCGCGACTGGAACGCGGGACGAGCGCCGTAAAAGGCTGACTCGGGGTGCGCTGGCGACGTGCGTCGGCCCAGCGTCTGAGAGTAGACGAGCAGGTCTTGGCGCGTCGCCGGCGCCGTATCAACCCGGAGGCGGTCGCGCAGCCGGGCCTCCTCACGGAAGCCGGCCTCCTCGAAGACTTGCTGCTTGGTGCGATCACTGTCCGCCAGGTATGCCTGGAGCGCCTCGGCGCCGGCGGCGCGTACACGCTCTACCACGGCCGAGAGTAGCTCCGGGAGCTGCGCGAGGTAGGCGGGACAAGCCCAGCAGTCCACCACGTGCGTATGCTGCTCGACATAACTGTCAACCGCTACCGTGCTGGCGATGCCGACCACGCGCTGGCGGCGGTTCTCCAGCACCAGCACCGTCCCTTGCCGCTCCTGCGTCGGTAGCCACACCCGCCGATAATGCCCTTCGTAGCGTATGTCGCGGAAGACGCGGCGGGGGTAGTCCTTGATAAACCAGTCGGGCTGCGGTTGATTGTAGAGGGACGACACCGGGGCGAGGTCGCCCCACGTGCCCGGTCGAATTGAAGCCGGACCGTCGTGTACGAAGTAGGTCCGGTCGAAGTCCTCGCATCCTGGCGCCAGGTAGCGCATACCGTCGCCGATGAGCGGTCGAAAGCCCTGTTTATAGTAGAGCGCGTAGGCGTTGGGATTGGTCGTGCAGAGGTACATCGCGATCCCGCCGAGCGCCCGAAAGTCGGCGATGGTCTGCCGGAGCAGCTGCGTCGCAATGCCCTTCCGGCGCTGGTCCGGCCGCGTCTGGACCATGCCGAGCACGGCCACCTCGCTGCACCGGCGCGGAGTGGCGTAGGTCATGCTGCCGACGTACTCACCCTGTAGCTCACCGACGATAAAGCGGTCTAGGCTCGTGTCCACCAGCTCGCCGGCCATCAGCAACTCACGGATGTCGCGCCACGAGTACTGAATACGCTCTGCGTAGTCACCGAGCGGTGGCTCCAGCACGCGAATCGTGAGCACTTCGCCATTTGCCAAGCGCACCGTTGTCGTCGTCTGCTCGCCGCGCTCCATCCGGTCGCTCCCTCTCGGTCCGTTCGCACCAGGTATTGTACCCTGGGGTTCTGCCGGGATGGGACCGGCCCCCCTATGGTCCCCCCGTTGCGACGGGGGGACGGGTGAGGGTGAGAGCGGGGGCCGGCTGACGGCTGATAGCTGACGGCTGCTATACTCGGCGGCACCGCGGGCGGTGAGACGATGCCGGCAGGAAGCGGACGGGGGCCTAGAACATGAGCGCAGCGCAACGGCTGGAGAACAAGGTCGCGATCATCACCGGCGGCGCGGCGGGGATGGGGCGGGCTATGTGCGAACGGTTCGGCGAGGAAGGCGCCATCGTCGTGGTCGCCGATCTCGATCTTGCCGGGGCCGAGGAGGTCGCCGATAGCATCCGGCAAACCGGCGGCCGGGCCACACCGCTCCCCGTGGACGTGACCTCGAAAGCGCAGGTAGACGAGCTGGTCAGCCGGACGGTCGCCGCCCACGGGCGGCTCGACATCATCATGAACAACGCCGGCTACGGGCAGGCCAAGCGAATGCTGGAAATCACCGAGGCGGAGTGGGACCGGATGCAGGCGGTGAACGTCAAGGGCGTCTTCTTTGGCATCCAAGCCGCCGCGCGGCAGATGATCGCGCAGGGCGACGGCGGCCGGATTCTGTCTACCGCCAGCATCGCCGGCCGGCGCGGCAACCCCTACACCGCGCACTACAACGTGAGCAAGGCCTCCGTCATCCAGTTGACCATGTGCGCCGCCCTGGACCTCGCCCCACACAGCATCACCGTCAACGCCATCTGCCCCGGCATCGTGGACACACAGTTCTGGCGTTCCTTGGACGAGGAGTGGAGCGCCATCGAGGGCTGGGAGACCGGCGAGGCCTGGCAGCGGCGCACGGCGACCATTCCCTTGGGCCGGCCCGAGGTGGCCACCGACGTGGTTGGTCTCGTCTCCTTCCTCGCCAGCGACGATGCCGGCTACATCACGGGGCAATCGTACAACGTCTGTGGCGGCCTCGTGATGACCTGAGCGCAGGGCCGGCCGCCCGGTGAAGGCGCGCTCTTTGGATACCGAGGAGGGATGATCCGATGAACCTCACCGCACAGCAGTTGCAATTCTTCGACACCTTTGGGTTTCTCGAGTTCCCCGGCCTCCTAGCCCAAGAGGCCGACGCGATTACTGACGCCTTCGAGGAAGTCTGGGCAGCGCACGGCGGGGGACACGATGGGCGGCCCCACGACCACAAGCAGCGCTCCGCGCTCGTGCCGTTCATAGACCAGCACGAGTATCTCTGTGGCCTGCTCGACGACCCGCGCATCGCCGGGATCGGCAGCGCTCTGCTCGGCGACGACTTCAACTACACTGGCAGCGACGGGAACTACTACGTCGGCGATACCCGTTGGCACTCCGACGGCTACCGGGACAAGAAGTACGTGTCGCTCAAGATGGCGTTCTACCTGGACCCGGTCACCCGCGACACCGGCTGCCTGCGCGTCGTGCCCGGCAGCCACCGCTTCGGGGATGCGTTTGCCGAGGCCCTGGAGGCCGGCTATCGCCACACGCGGGACGGGGGCGCGGTCGAGGACTGGTGGGGCGTGTCCGGCAGCGGCGTCCCGGCCTACCCGCTGGAGAGCGAGCCGGGCGATCTCGTCGTCTTCAATCATTGCCTCAAGCACAGCTCCTGGGGTGGCGGCACGCGCCGGCGCATGTTCACCATCAACATGCAGCAGCGCCACGCCGAGGAAGACTTGGATGCGCTGCGCGAGGACATCGCCAACTCCGCCCGCTTCTGGGTCGAGCGGGCCTACGGCGAGGTGATGGTGCGGACCGCCGGCCCGGCCCGCATGCGGCACTTGGAGCAGCGCCTCGCCAACGACGGACACCTTGCCGCGCTCTCCCGCAAGGCGCGCGCCGAGATGAGCGAGCCAAGTCGGGGGTAAACGCACCTACCCTGGCCCCCACCCTCGCCCTCCCCCGTTGCGACAGGGGAGGGAACCCGCTCCCGGCTCCTGTGGAGCGGGGATAGGGCTAGGGAAGGGGGATGCCCCACTACCCGATTAAGTTGGCAACTTTCATCAGGGAAGGGACTAAATGTCGTCGTGCCGACCGTTTTCCCAGGAGGACAGCAGCACCCGGCCACCGCGCAGACTCCCCTTCCCTGGAGGGAAGGGGCCGGGGGTTAGGTCAGAAGCCGCCGCTCACCCGACCGCTGCCACCAGCGCGCTACTCGGACCACACCGTCTCGAACAGACGCAGCCAGTTCTCGCCGAGGAGCTTGTCGGTGTCGGCTGGGCTGTAGCCGCGCCTGAGCAGCGCCGCGGCGAGGTTGGGGAGCTTGTCCGGCGTCTCCAAGTCGCGCGGGTAGAGGCCCGGCTGGTTGACTGACGGGGGACGAGCGGTATTCGTCCACACGGAGGGGTACTTCGTGCCCTGCTGCGAGCCGACGTAGCGCCAGAAGGAGACAGGCTGGTCTTGCGTGAAATCCGTCCCGATGGCTACGTGGTCAATGCCGAGCATCTGCACCAGATGGTCAATCGCGTCCACGTAGTCGTCGAGCGTGGACTTCCAGCCGGTGCGTAGAAATCCGGCTATCGCGGTCGCGCCCACCACTCCCCCGCGCTGCGCCATCAGCTTGAGCGCCTCGTCCGTCTTGTTGCGCGGCACGTCGAAATACGAACGGGCGTTGGCGTGGGTACACGCGACCGGCCGCTCCGACTGCTCGATGGTGTCCAGCGTGGTACGGGTGCCGCAGTGCGACAGGTCAACGAGGACACCCAAGCGGTTCAACTCCCGGACAGCGTCCACGCCGAAGTGACTCAGCCCGCCGTCCCGCGGCTCGTAACAGCCGTTCCCCAGCAGGTTGCGCTCGTGAAACGTCATCTGGATGATCCGCACCCCAAGCGCGTGGAAGACGGCAAGCCGGTCCAGATCATTCTCGATGGGCGTGGCATTCTGGAACCCCAGGATAATGCCCACCTTGCCATCCTGCTTGGCCTGGCGGATGTCCGCGACGGTCTTCACCTGGGCGAGCACGTCCTCGTAGTCGCCAAAGCGCCGGAGCCACGCGGCGATGGTGTCCAGCGTCTCGGGGTAGTTCTCCCACGTCGCTATCGTCGCGTTGATGGCGGTCACGCCGCCGGCGTGCAAGCTCCGGAACACCGCCGGGCTGTCCCAGTTGCTGACGTTGAGGCCATCAATGACGATGGCCTGGTCATACAGGCGTCTGGCGGTCACATCGGGTTCCATCATCGTCTCCTGACCTCCTGGCTCTGTCCCTGGCCCCTCATAAGCGTAGGTACACCTCGCCGTTCGGGATTTTCCTCAGGCCCCCTCCCTAACCCTCCCCCGTCCCGACAGGGGAGGGAACACCTCGTCCCCCCGTTTCGACGGGGAGACCATAGGGGGCCAGTGCTCCACTAGCCACCGGTCGGAAGGGGCTGGGCAAAGCCGCGCGCCACCCGCGACTGCCGCCGGTCCCCGGCTCGCAGCCGTTCACCAATCCGAAACAGCCGGCCCAACGGGTTGTCTTTGTCTTCGACGGCATCGGCGATGACTGGTCCGATGGAGCCGCCGAACTTGAAGCCGTGGCCGCTGCCGCCACCGGCGACCAGAATGCGCTGCGACCCCGGCGCCCAATCAATCACGAAATGGTCGTCCGGCGTATTGGCGTAGAGGCAGGAGCGGCTCCCGACCACCTTGCCGGCGGCCATCTCCGGAATGCGCTCGCGCAGGAAAGCCATCGCCTGCTCGACAAACTCCGTCGTGCTGCTACGGTCAACGTCCGCGTCCACGACCTCCCCGAGCAGGTCCTTGGACACTTTGACGTAGCCCTCCCGGAGCAGCGGAAAGCCGTACCAGGAGTCCGTATCAGGCTCCATGCTCCATACCGGCAGCGTTCCGCCGACGAAACGGCCGGGGTTCTCGACCTCGATAAACATCATCTGCTGGCGCGTGACCTCCACGTGGCGGCCGATTTGGGGCAGCAGGCGTCCTATCCAGACACCGGCAGCGACGACAACCCGGTCGAAGGTATGCGCGCCATGCGCGACGACCACCCGGCCGCCACCAGCCTCGTCCTCGACGCGCAGCACCGGCGTCTCCTCGTGGATTTCCACCCCCTCCGCCCGTGCCAGCCGGGCCAACTGGGCAACCGCGCGACCGCTCTCCAGGTAGCCCCGCCACCCATCGTAGAAGCCGACCTCGTCGTCCCACACGGTGAACTGTGGAAAGCGAGCGCGAATCTCTGGCGCCGTGAGCACTTCGGCATCGGTGGCGCCACGCGCTTGGAGGTAGCGCCAGCTCTCGTACATGGGACTGCCGGGATCGAAGCTCGGCAGGATGGTGAGGCCGCCCGTCCGGTGATACACCGTCGTGCCGAAGCGCGTCTGCCAACTCCGCCACTGGCGAGCAGCCCGCTCAACCAGCTCGACATACGTTTCGTTGGCGCCGGCATACGATGTCCGGCGGATCGCCTTGGCTACGTCGGTGGAAGAAGCGTGCGGATGGGGCACCGGCCCTTGGTCGAAGACGACAACCGCGTGGCCGCGCTCGCGCAGCGCCAGCGCCGCCGCAATGCCGAAGATACCTGCACCGACAACGCCGATCTTCACCGCCTACATCCCCTCCCAGCACGCACACGGCCGCCCTAGTGTAGCCTACCCCGGCACAGCACGGCACCGTGAGCGCCGCTCCCCCTATGGTCCCTGACTAGGGTAGGTAAACGGGTAGAACACGCCAAAACCGGCGCCGTAGGGGCCGGGGGTGAGGCCCGCGAGATACCCCGATTCCGCCCTAGCTGGTAAGCTCGGTACACATTCTACGAGCCGACGAGAGGTTTCAGCTCATGAGCACCGCACCGCAGTATCGCGCTGCCGTCCTCGGCCATACCGGCCGCGGAAACTACGGCCATAGTCTCGACATCGCCTTCACCGGCTTTCCGAACGTAGACATTGTGGCGCTGTCCGACCCCGACCCCGAGGGCCGTGCCGCTGCGGCGGCCCGCAGCGGCGCCACCCGGACCTACGCCGACCCCTACGAGCTGCTGGAAAAAGAGCGCCCCAACCTGGTCGCGGTCGCAACGTCGTGGCTGGACGTGCATCACGACCTCTGGCTGGCGGCAATCGAAGTGGGCGCGCACATCTACTCCGAAAAGCCCATCGCCAAGTCGCTCGAAGAGGCGGACCGCATGTTGGCCGCGGCGGACGCCAAGGGCGTGAAAATCGCCATCGCACACCAGAACCGCGTCTCGCCCTACCACGTCCACGCCCGCAAGCTCTTGCACGAGGGCGCCATCGGCCGGCTCCGTCTGATCCGGGGCTATGGGAAGATGGACGCGCGCGGTGGTGGGCAGGACACGATGGTCCTCGGCACCCACATCTTTGACCAGATGCGCTTTATGACCAACGCCGATCCCGAGTGGTGCCAAGCCCGCGTCACCCAGGACGGGCGCGAAGCTGCCGCCGCCGATGTTCAGGAGGGCGCGGGTGAGATCGGACTGATCGCCGGTAACGGTCTGTGGGCAGCCTATGGCTTCCCCAACGGTGTGATCGCCACCTACGAAAGCTACGCCGGCACCAACTTCGCCGATGATGAAGGCTCACCGGCTTTCGGCTTCGACCTCTGCGGCAGCGAGGGCATCCTGAGCCTGCGGGTCCGGACCCTGCATCGCTATCCGCGGCCGTACTCCGGCCCACTCGTGGACGAATCGGGCGATGCTTGCTGGGAGCAGGTCGAGGTGGACCCGTTGCCGCCACCGCCCGGTTCGCCAGCGGGCGGCGGTGGCCAGCACACGGGCAACCATTACATCGTGCGCGACCTGCTCGCAGCCATCGCCGAGGATCGCAAGCCATTGAGCAGCGGTCACGATGGCCGCTGGTCGCTGGAGATGATCCACGCGGTCTACGACGCGCACCGCACGGGCGAGCGGGTACCCCTGCCGCTCGCCGGCCGCGCCCACCCGCTCACACGCTGGTAGTACGGCTGTGCTTACGCCGCCCCCAGAGTGACCCTAGAAGAAGTGTCAACACAACCTAGGGCGAGTGCTCTACTTCTTCGATGGTTGGCTCTTCGACCCAGAATCCTGGGACCTTCCCGACTTCACATCACGATCCGATAGCTCTTCTGGCTCTTCATCCCAATCATCGGGACGCTCGTCGTAGCCCCGCGACTCCCAATAGGCGTCGTTGTTGGGATTGAGTTGGTTGGCGTGGTTGTCGAGGTCGCTTTGTCTGTCCATCGGTACTCCCTCCCTTTATGGCCCAATTCCAATTGGGCGTTTCCAGGCTGACTAACGGGTTAGACCTTTGAGCCGGGGAGGGAGTTTCGTCTTGAGGCTGCGGCGGGGTTGAACAGCCTTGCCCTACAACCGCTCCGGGATCACCTCTGTACCGTCCCAGATGGCGCTCACCTCCCAGGCCTCCAGCGACGTCAGCCGCAGGTCTGCCGGGATGTCGTACAGTTCGCTTCCGCGCGGCTCGCAACCGAACACACTCACATCCACGCTGTCGGGGCGGGTGGGATAGACCCGAGTCGCCGCTGCCCGCCCGTTCGCAAAGACCTCGATCACCGAGCCGTCGAGGAATACGTGCAGGCGCAGGGGAGCGTTCGCGTCGCGGAAGAGTGGCCCGCCGCTCACGCCGCGGTCCGTCGCAAGATCGAGGCTGGACTGCTGGCAATCCAGCTCCAGGCGGTCGTTCACGAAGTTGTAGGTAATCTGCGTTTGCTCGGCGCCGTCGGGCGAGCAGTACACGCCGAGGCCGACTTTGCCCGTTGCACTGGGGGCGAACTCGGCAATGATCTCCAGAGACCTGCCGCTGACTCCCGGCAACGTATGCGACCGGTCACCGTTGAGGTCGAGCGCGCCAACCGTGTGGCGCCGGCCGCGCAGCGCCGCTAGCTCCGGGGCCGGCACCGACCGCAGCCGGCCCGCAGTATCGAGATCGAGCACGCGCGGTAAGGAGAACGTGCCCGACCAGCCGGCGGCCTGCTGGGCAGCCGCTGGCCGGCCCTCGCGGAGCCAGCCCCACATCAGCCGCCGCCCCTTTTCATCGTGCATGGACTGCGGCGCATAGAAACACGTGCCCAGGTCCACCCGGCCCCGGTACACACCATCGTAGGTGCCAGCCGCATACGGACCGACCCAATAGACGACGGCGGTAGCGCCCGGATGCGCGGACACCATCAGTACGTGCTGGTGACACGCCAGGTCTGCACCATCCAATTCCTGCGGAGCACAAGGTGGTGCAGACCTGGTGGTCAGATCATCCAGCGGGAAGAAGTCCGGGCATTCCCACATCGCGCCGGTCAGCTCCGCATCACCCGTGAGGAGCTGCCCGCGATAGCGCCAGTGGATCAGGTCCGGCGACGTGTAGTGCAGGGCCGTGCCACCGACGCCACGGATACCGCTGCCGATCACCTGATGCCAGCCGTCCGCTGCCGACCATACCGAGTGATCGCGGAAGCCCGGCACCGCCAGTCCGTCCGGCGGCGCGGCGACTACCGGGTTGGCCGGATGCTTCGTCCAGGTCACCAGCCCGTCCGTACTGGTCGCAATACAGGCACACTGCGGGAACACGCCGGTGTAGACGAGAGTCGGGACGCCATCGTTGTCCACCGCGCAACCGGAATAGCAGCCGTCCTTGTCGGGACCACCGGGCGTGGGCGTGAGGGCCACGGGCCAGTGCTCCCAATGCACCAGATCGTCGCTGACGGCGTGGCCCCAGTGCTTGAGGGTGGCCGCACGGCGCGAGGGCGGCACGTCGCCGAACTCGGGAGAGTACTGGTAGAACAGGTGGTAGCGCCCCTCCCATTGGATGAGGCCGTTGGGGTCGTTCATCCACCCCGACGGGGGCAGGAAGTGGTAGCGCGGCCGGTGACGATCCAAAGCCACACCATGCCCGGCACTATCCGTGCGGCTCTGGCCCGTCAGATGCGGATCATTCATGTCATCAGTTCCCCAAGGGGTGTGGCAACACGACCGGATCGTCCGTCTCCTGTTGCCACTGCCGTAGTCGGTCGAACAGCCGGCCGACGGTCTGCGCCCGCCCCCGATCTACGATGGCGTTACGCAGCTCCTCCGGGTCGTCTTGCAGATCGTACAGTTCGCAGTCGCCGTTGGCAGAGACATTGAGCTTCCAGCGTCCCTGCCGGATCGTCCGCACCGCCACGTCGGAGTAGACGCCGCCGCCTTTCCACGGCCCGTTCCACTCGATGAAGACCGGTTCCTCGTCCGGCGCGGCGTCGCCGCTGTTGAGCAATGGCACCAGACTCGTGCCCTGGATATGCGCCGGGATCGGCAATCCCATCAACTCCAGTAGCGTCGGCATCAGGCGGACGAGGCTCACCGGCGTGGTGATGCGCCGCGGCGCCAGCCCCGGCACGCGCAGCAGGAGCGGCACCTGCACCGACGGCTCATAGGGCACGCCCTTGTTCCACATCCGGTGCTCACCCAGCAGATGGCCGTGATCGGCGGTGTAGACCACGATGGTATCGTCGGCAAGGCCCAGGTCCTCCAGGCGCTGCAGCACCTTGCCTACACTCCGATCCACCAGCCTACACAGCCCCCAATAGCGCGCCTTGGCTTCCTTCCAGCCCCACTCGTCGTTGGAATTGATGTCCTTGAAGTCCTCCTCTGCGTAGATCCGACGCACGGTATGGCAGTGCCGCGCGGCGTGCGGGTCCAGCGGCAGGTACCACGACTCCGGCAGGCTCATGTCCTCCGGCCGGTAGAAGTCGTCGAAGGGGCTGTGGCACGGCGGATGCGGCTCGTGGATACCGACGACGAGCAAGAATGGATCATCGCCATACGTCTCCAGAAACCGGATCGCCTCGGCGGCTTCGAACGCGGGTTTGGAGACCTCCTCCGGCAGGCGTGTCGTCGTCGCGCGGGCGAAGATCGTCCCGTCTCCGTGGGGATCGGCCGGCGTGTAGCCCTGTGAGAGCAGAAAGTCGTGATAGGAGCTATAACCCTCCGCCGCGTGGCTGGCGGTGTACTGGTCCTCGGTGCTGACCCAGAACCGCTCGAACCCGCGTTGGGGACGCAGCGGCTGCGCCTTGTGCGCCAGATGCCACATGCCGATGTGACCGCTGACCAGCCCGGCCGGTCGCAGTAGCTCGGCAATCGCCGGGATGTCCGGGTTGAGCGGGATACCGTTCGTAACCACCCCGTGCGTGTGTGGGTAGAGGCCGGTCACCGCGGTCGCACGCGCCGGCGCACAGACGGGCTGCGAACAATACGCCTGATCGAAGCAGCTGCTCTGCTCCAGGAGGCGGTCGAGATGGGGCGTGTCAACATCGGGATTGCCATAGGCACCGATCGTATCGGGCCGCTGCTGGTCGGTCCAGATAAAGAGGATGTTCTTCGGTCGCTTGGTTGCCATCAGTCTCCCACCCCCCGCAATGGCGGCCGGCACACACGCTCGACTCCCGCCAGTATAGCGCCGGCCGTGCGACGCGCCATCGAGACCGCACGTCCGCGCGATGGTATCCTCAGCGGGGACGGAGATGGGGGCTGGCCCCCCTATGGTCCCCCCGTTGCGACGGGGGGACATGGATTCCCGCGCACGCGGGAATGACGGAGCCGGGGGACGGGAAGCGGGGTGGACCAATGCAGGTAAATCCGCAGCAATTGCTCGACGACGGCTTTATCATCCTGCCGCAGGTCGTCCCACCGGAGCAGTTGGACAGCCTGCGCGCCAGCTACGAAACCATCGTCGAGCGCCAGCACCGCATCTGGGCCGGCGAGTTGGACTGGGACGTGCCGGTGGCGATGGATTACAAGTCCAAGCAGCCCCGGATCGTACTCAGCGCCGTCGTGGACGCGGCCACCGCCGATACCGTGGACTTCAACCTGCACGACCACACGTTGGGCGTCAGCCGCCAGTTGATGCAGGCGCCGGAGGCCGCGCCCGTAGGCATGTTCCTCATGTCTAACCCGGCGACCGATCACGGTCCCGATCCCTGGCACCGGGACGTGGTTCCTGATCGCTTGGCACCGCTCCAGGGACTCCAAGCGGACATGTTGGCCAACGCGCCGGGCTACGTCCAGTGGAACATCCCTCTCTACGACGATGACGTGCTGTGGGTGGTGCCCGGCAGCCATCGGCGCCCGAACACGGTGGAAGAAGAGCGCCTGCTAACCGCGAACCCGCGGGCGCCCTTGCCGGGCGGTGTGCAGGTGCGGCTCAAGGCCGGCGACGGCGTCGTGTACAGCAACCTGATCCTGCACTGGCCGAGCGACTACAGCACCAAGCACCGGCGCACCATCCATCTCGGCTATCGGTCGTTCGGCGGGGCGCTCTACCCCTACGACACGCACTTCTACTGGGACTTGGGCTTCACCAAGCACCTGTCGCCGGCGTCGCGAGCGCAGTTCGAGCGCTTTGCCCAGCTCGGCGCCCATGAACGTGACCGTATCGAGACCCTGTTCCGCGCCATGCTGGCCAAGGACGCGGCCACCTTCCGCGAGACGTTGGCGCTGCTGCATCCCGGCGAGACGGGGCGGATGGTCGCGGTGGTGCTGCTCTCGAAGAAGGCCGCGCAGATCCGCGACCTCAAACGGCCGGAGATCGCCAGCCTGCCGCGCAACGACCGGGCCGTAGCGGTCGGCGACCAGCGGGTCAGCCTCTACCTCTTGGAGGACCTCGCCGCGCGGTTCTCGCCGGAGGAGACGGAGCTACTGTGGCGGCGCTTTGCGCCACTCGACGCCAGACTCCAGGACGCGACCGCGCACTCCACACCCGGCTTCCAAGGCAGTGAGTCTCGGTATGTGTCCAACGAGATGCCAGCCAACTTCGGCGTAGACGATTTCATCACTAGTTGGGACGAGAGCGCGTAGTACCAGTGGCGAACACGACGGAGCGAGGAGGAGAACGGATGCGCGTGTTGATTACCGGCGCTGCGGGCAAGGTTGGAACCACCCTGGTCAAGGCGCTGCACGACCGTTACGAGCTATACGGGCTGGATCGCGCCCCCATGCCGCACTTGGCGCGCACCACCGTGGGCGACGTGGCCGACTACGAGCTTGTCCGCCAGGCGAGCGAGGGGATGGACGCGATCATCCACCTCGCCGGCATGTCCCACGTGTGGGAGGAGGTGCTGCACGACAACCTCATCGGCACGTACAACGTCTTCGAGGCGGCGCGGCAGAACGGGGTGCGCCGCCTGGCCTATGCCAGCCGCGCCGGGCTGCTCGCGCCGTATCCCAAAGAGATACAGCGCACGATGGACATGCTCCCGCGACCAGAGAGCCTCTACTCCCTCAGCAAGGTGTTCGGCGAGGGCTTGGGCTACATCTACGCGAGCCAGCACGGGCTGGAAGTCGTCGCGGTGCGGATTGGCAACTTCAGGTTGGAGCGCGACCAGCCGGAGCATCCCCACCACCTCAGCCACGGCGACGCGGCGCGTGTGTTCGAGCGAGCCATCATCGCGCCGCTCGATCAGCTTGAGGTGCCGTTTGCGGTCGTGTTCGGCGTCTCCAATAGCAACTGGCCGCTCTATGATCTGGAGCACGGGCGCCGCGCCATCGGCTACGACCCGCAGGACTACGCCGACGTGCCCCCGGAGGAGCGCGTCTGACCGGGGCGAGGGCCGGCCCCCCTATGGCCCCCCCGTCTCGACGGGGGGACGGGCGCAGCTGCGCCGCTACGATTTGACCAGTACCTGCACTTGTCAGCCACTAGGCTGACGGCTGATAGCTGATAGCTACTCGCCGACGTAGAGGGCGTGGAGGCGGGCATCTTCCGGCCGCACCCCGCCGAACGTCACCCGCAGCCGGAACGGGCCGGCAATGTCACTCACGCTGTCTCGGCCCTTCCACACCACCGGCTGGCGTAGCCCCGGCTCCCGCAGCGGCACGCAGGCCTCCCCGGAGTAGCCGGGCAGTGGCCGGAACTGCTCATCGAGCACCTCGACGATCAACTCACTGTGCTCCCACACCCGGTCCACGTTCGCATAGACCCGCGCCGCCCCCTCGCTCACCCGCAGCGGACAGGTGATGCAGTGGCGGTCATCAACCGCGCGTAGCCCCCACCCGTGCTCCTCGGGATTGAACGCGCGCAAATAGCCCAGCCGGTCGCGTTCCCAGCGCGCGAGCCGAATACCGCCGTCTACCCACGCCTCGTACCACAGCATCGTCTCGTCACCCCAGTTGAGCATCCCCTGACCGTGGCTGAGTGACGGCGCGAGTGTCAGCGGTGGGAGACCCGCCTCCGGCTTCAGCGTGCCCGACCCGGCCTGCTCCTCCAGCGCCGGGACCAGGCGAAACTCGGGGATCGGCTCGCGGTAGTGGAGGGCATCGTGGCTGATGACCAGCCCCAGGTCCATCGTGACCTGCATCCGATCTCCGCTCGGTGGCCCGTGCCAGGCATCGTAGACCCCCAGGATCACGTTGCCACGGTCCCACAGACCGGCGCCCAAATGCACCTGCTCCCCGGCCGTACCCCGCGAGGCAATATCCTGCATCGCCAGGACGGGCAAGCGGTCCCGATAGAAACCGAGACAGGATGCCTGCGTCCAGTGCTCGAAATCGTAGGAGGCGTAGGTGACCAGGTTGCGGGCGACACTGAAATGCGCGCCGCCGTGGCCATTCACGTAGTAGCAGCCGTTGTGGCGAATGATGCCGGTCATCTCCATGTAGCCGCCGACGGGGTTGTTCGGCGACTCGGTCCAACGGAGGCCATCGGCGCTGTAGGCGACGGACAACTGCCCGGCGTACTGCCCGCACTCGAAAGCTACCTTGTAGCGGCGGTTCGGATCGGGGTCGTCCGGCTCGTACAGCATCGGGAGCGCGACGATCCCCCTCGCGCCACCGAGCAGATCAACGAGATTGTTCGCGGTATTGCCATCGAACTCGATCAACCCCAGGTCCGGCCGCTCCCAATGCACGCCGTCCCGGCTCTCGGCGTAGCAGGTGCGATACTCGCGCGGCCCGTCGAGGCTGTTCTCGGCGATGTACCACATCCGCAGCGTGTCGCCAACGGGAATGACGGTCCCATAGAACCGCGTCCGCGAATCGTCCGGGCTGCCCGGCGGGCCGGGCGGTATAACCACGGGGTTGCGACCGCGCTGCTTGCTCCCGATCAGGTGCCGCCGCAAGCCGGCCGTGAACGGGATGCTCACGTCGTCAAAGGCGAACAGGACGGCCTCCTCGACCCGCGGATTCGGGACGCCGTTCAATACCTCGATCATAGCCGCTCCTTTCTGTCCGGCGCGTTCGTCGGTAAAGATGCTACCAGGAGCGGTCCTGCGGTAAGATTCGGTTGGGACTGGCCCCCCTGTGGTCCCCCCGTCCCGACGGGGGGACGTGGATTCCCGGGTGCCCGGGAACGACGGGCCGCGGGTGCTGGCTGACGGCTGATAGCTAATCGCTAAGGAGCACACCGGCCATGCCGGAACAAGCGCGTCCCAACCTCGTCGTCGTGATGTCCGATCAGCACAACCCGCGGGTGTTGGGCTGTGCCGGTGATCCGATCATCCGCACGCCGCACCTCGACCGGCTGGCAGCGCAGGGCGTGCGGTTCGCGCAGACCTACGCCGGATCACCGCTCTGCGTACCATCGCGGGCAACCTTCCTCACGGGCCAGAGCTGTTCCGCGATCCAGGTGTGGTCGAACAGCTGCACCGTTGCCTCAGATATTCCCACCTTCGCACACGCCCTCGCGATTGCCGGCTACGACACCGTTCTGTCCGGCCGCATGCACTTCAAGGGGCCGGACCAGCGCCACGGCTTCACCGAGCGCGTGATGGGCGACGTCAGCGGACCAACGGACGGCCATCCCCACCGCACGCTGGGTGACATCCCCTATTCCTCGCAAGGTCAGAGCCGGAGCAGCCTGGAGTATGTCGGTCCGGGTCGCACCGGCTTCCAAGCCTACGACCGTGACGTGACCGCGGCCGCCGTCCGCTTTGTGCGTGACCGCGCAGCGCAAGGGTCCGACCGGCCGTTCTGCCTCGTGGTGGGTCTGGTCTTGCCGCACGCTCCCTACATTGCGCCCCGCCCGCTCTATGACGAGTACGTGGACCGGGTCGTCTTGCCGTCCGTGCCGGCCGGCGCACGCGCGGCGCAGCATCCGGCCGTGCGGACGTGGCGCCAGGACAAGGGATTCGATCAGGCCACGCCCGATCAGCAACGCGCGGCGCGGGCCGGCTACTACGGCATGGTGACGATGGTTGACGAGGCGGTCGGGCAGATCGTGGCCGCGCTCGACGAGACGGGTCTCCGCGACCAAACGGCCGTCTTCTACACCTCCGATCATGGCGACATGCTGGGCGAGCTGGGGCTGTGGCACAAGAGTACCCTCTACGAAGGCTCGGTCGGAGTACCGCTGATCGCGTCCTGGCCGGAGCAGTTTGCGAGTGGGACAACGGTCAACGATCCGGTCAGCCTCATTGACCTGGCGCCGACGTTTGCGGCGCTCGGTGGGGCACCGGCCCTACCCCACACATCCGGCCGCATACTCACCCCGTTGCTGGAGGGACACGGCCCGCCGGCCGGGTGGCAGCCGGAAGTCTACGCGGAGAGTATGCACGTCTCCGGCTTCCCGCCCAGTCGGATGATCCGACGCGGCCCGTGGAAGCTCGTGCGCTACCACGGGTATGCGGCTCCCGTGCTATTCAACCTGGACGACGACCCGCAAGAGCTACACGACCGCGCCACCGATCCGTCCTGCGCGGCCGTGCGCGACGAACTGGACGCCTTGGTCCGGGCCGGCTGGTCGGGCGCGGCGGTCGAGCAAGCGGTGGCGCGCCATCAGGCGGACCGAAACGTGCTCGATGCCTGGGCCGCGGCGCTGCACCCGGCGGCGCCGGACCTCTGGCATGCGCCGTCCGGCAGCAACAGCTTCCCCGAGTAGCCGGCGCCGACAAGGGTCATGCCGCGGCCCACCGCGGCCCACCGCGGCGCCAGGCGTGTGCGTTATAATCGCTCTGTATTCACGCCCGGCTCCGAGACTCACCATGACCAGCACGGCAGCCGCACCCACGCCGACCATGCGGCCCTACCACCGGCAGGGCGAGATTGACTACGCTCGCCTCGACTACAACCCCGACGAACCGGTCCTGAAGCCCGAAGCGATGGAACAAGAACAGCCCATGCAGGAGCTCCTCGGCCTGCTCGCCAGTCGGTTCACTGACTTCGGCCAACGACCCGATACCTTCCTCAGCAGCAACACGATCCTCTGCTACGACCCCCACGACCTCAACGTCCGCGTCTCTCCAGACGTGTACCTGGCCTTCGGCGTGGACGCGCAAGCGATCCGGCCGCGCAAGCTCTACCTGCCCTGGGAGGTGGGCAAGCCGCCGGATTGGGTGCTGGAGATCGGCTCCGCCAGCACCGGCCGGGAGGACGTGGGTCGGAAGCGAGACCTCTATGCCCGCATCAGGGTCCCGGAATACTGGCGGTTCGATCCGCAGGATGGCGAGTATCACGGGGAGAAGCTGGCCGGCGACCAGTTGGTGGGTGGTGTGTACCGGCCCATTGCGCTGACCACGGCGCCGGACGGTATTCTCAAGGGGTACAGTGAGGTGCTGGGGCTGAGTCTGTGCTGGGATAACAACTGGCCGCGGTTGTACGATCCGGCGACGAACAGCTACCTGACCAACTGGCGGCAGGAACGGGCGGCGCGGCAGGCGGAGCGCGCCGCCTACGAAGCCCAAGCTGCTGTCGAGCAGGCCGAGCGGCTGGCGGAGCGGGCAGCGCGCGAGGCCGCTGAAAACCGTGCGGCCAGCGAGCAGGCCGGCCGGCTGAGGGAGCGGACAGCGCGTGAGGCCGCCGAACACCGTGCTGCCAGCGAGCAGGCGGACCGGCTGGCGGCCGAGGCGCGCATCCGACAGCTTGAGGCGGCGCTACGCCGGCGGCAAGCGGACCGCGATTAGGTAGTGGCCCCTTTTTAGCGCACCGCAAGGGGACTGGGATTCCCGCGCTCGCGGAGGTCGCGGAGCAGGCGCCGGAGGTTCGAGCCGGCATCGGTCCAGGCATCGGTAGCGGTGTCGAACGTGTCCACCACGCCGCTGATATTTCGGTCCGCATTGCCCCCGGCGACCACGACGGCAGTGCCGGCGCTGCCGGCTACCGGCAAGAGCCGCCCCTCCGACAAGGTGGTCGTCGTCCAGTCGCCGGTGCTGGCGTCGTACACGTCTACCACGTCGCTATATTGGCTGAGGTCATGGCCACCGGCAAACAAGGCTTGCGTGCCCACAATGGCCATGGCCAGCCCGTGCCGCCGCTGTGAGAGGGGAGCGGTGTTCCAGGTGCCGGTGCGATCATCGTAAATATCCACGATGCCCCGCGGCCCATCGGCAAAGAAGGCTTTGGAGCCGACCGTCCCCGCCGCCAGGTCGGCACCGCCGGCCCAGGGCAGTTTGGCGGTGCTCCAGGTATCGGTGCTGGCGTCGTAGATGTCCACGCGGCCACTGTCGGCACGATACTTGCCGATCTGCCCTCCGGCGAAGAACGCCTTGGAGCCGACGCTGGTAGCGACCAGCCCTACTCGCTCCTGGGAGAGAGGGGCGGTGCTCCACGCGCCGGTGCTATCGTCGTAAATCTCGACAACGGCGCCGGGACCATAGGCGAAAAAGACCTTACTGCCGACCTGCGTGGCCGCCAGGTTGTCGCGGCCCTCCGAAAGGGCGGCGGTCGTCCAGTCCCCGGTCGCGGTATCGTAGATGTCTACGACCTTGGATAGGCGGGAGCAGCTATCGTTGAGGCAGCCGCCGGCGAAGAGGACTTTGGCCCCCACGGTGGTCGCGACGACCCCGGTACGTAGCTCGGACAGTTTGGCCGCGGTCCAGGTATCGGTAGCGCCATCGTAAATGTCTATCACCGCGCTGTCTACGCTGCCGTCGTGGCCGCCGGCGAAGAGGGCGGTGCTCCCGACCCCGGCCGCAGCGATCATGCTGCGCGAGCGAGACAGCTCGGCGGCCGTCCACATTCCGGTCGTCGTATCGTAGATGTCTACCGCCGCGCTCGGCTCCAGATTCTTACTCCCGCCACTGACGTCGAGGACCAAGCCGCCGGCGATGATGATCTTGGAGCCGGCGGCCGCGACAGCCGCCTCCAAGCGCGTCTGGGACAGGCGGGTGGGCGTCGGCCGGATAGCTGTAGATTGCACCACGGCGGCGTAGTACCAGCTGGGCACGGCCAGCCCGACGCTCACTAGCAGCACCGTGACCACGGCCGGCGCGCTGCGGCGCAGCCGGTCCATTCGCCGCGCGGCGGGCTGCCGGGCGTGACCGTGCGGTGGCGCGAGTAGGAGCACCAGGGCCACGCCGGTCACGGCACCGACACCGGCCGCGGCCACGCCCACCGCGCTCACCCAGGCCAGGCCTCCCGCTACGACACCGCCGGCAGCGGCTTGAGCAACGTATTGGCTCAGGCCGATACCCGCCGCGCCGCCGACCGCCGATGCGGCTATCCAGAGCGGGCTACGCGCTACCCAGCGGCGCAACACGATCCATTGGCTCAGACCAACGACGCTGCCGCCCACCAGGCCGCCCACGTCCAGCCCCAGGATGCCGGCCGCGCCACTACCCGTGCTGCTGACCACTAGCTCGCTCCACAGCCAGCCGACGGTCAGCGCCAAGGACCAGCCCACGGCCCGACCGACGGCCGTGACCACGATCCACCGGCCGGCGCGAGACACCCAGCGGCGGAGGAGCAGCCATTCGCCCAGTCCGCCGACCACTCCGGCGGCGGCGCCGGTCACTAGCCCGGCCAGCGCCAGCGCCGCGGCCACCTCGGCGGTCCGGCCCGCAGCTATAAAGCCACGCGCGAGCACCTCGGTAGCCCAGGACCAGGTCACGGCGCCACCGGCGACCCCGCCCACAGCCGCCAGCAAGGCCCATAGCGCCCACACTCCGAGCCACTGCCGCCAGGTACGCGCTGTCGCCTCGGTACTCACCTGCTCTGCTCCATCAGCGTCCTCCGGCCCCCCTATGGCCCCCCCGCTGCAGCAAGGGGGCGGTGCTTCCGGTATCGCTTCGACCGGGGACCGACATGTTCCCTCCCCCGTCGCAACGGGGGAGGGTTAGGGTGGGGGCCACCCCCTCAGAAAAACAAAGGGGCCGGTGCCAGGATACTGGCACCGGCCCCGCCTTGCAGCTTCACGCGCGACTTACAGCTTAACCCAGCTTGGCCTGCAACACGTCCGCCGTCGGGTGCAGCGTCTTCAGGCTGACGATCACGTCGGCGAGCCGGTTGGCTTCCGCCGCTGCCGCTAGCCCTGAGACCTCGCCACTCCACACCTTGGCGAAGATCGGATTCCACGCCCGGTACATCGGATACCAGAACTCCTGTGCCTGGTTCCCGTAGCGGTAGTTGAACCCGTCCATGATGATGTGCCGGTTCCACCGCGCCGAATCCAGCGCCGCGTCCGAGTCGAACACCGCTCGCCAGATCGGCGAGGTGTTGCCGTGCTCCACGACGATCTGGGAGACCTCCGGGCCGGACAGGTGGTGCGCCAACTCGGCCGTCTCCGCCAGCACGCCACGGGAGCCGGCAAACTTGGTCACCATGTGCGCCTGGTCGAACGAGCTTACTGCCCGCAGCCCGTTCGCCGGCCACTTCGGTGCCCACATGATCTGCGACTCGAAGTTCGAATCGGCCATGGACTTCTGGGCCGAGGCACTCGGGTAGCCCGTCCAGAAAACATAGTTCCCCTTCCACGGGCTCCAGCCCCGGCTCTTGCCATCCTCTGTCCGGGTGTCCTGTGGTCGCGGCGCCACCCGGTGCTTGTGGATCATGTCTTCCCAGAACTGGATCGCCTGATGCCCTACCGGCGTGTCGAACAGGTACTTCTCCCCGTTGTCGGCACCCTTCTCCCCACCAATGTTGTACATCGTCAGTAGCGCGGTGCCCCAACTCGGGGTGGTAAAGCCCCAGAGACCGTTCTCCGGATCCTGAACCTGCTTGGCCGCCTCGATCGCGTCGTCAAAGGTCCAGTTCTCGTTCGGCTCGATGCCGTGCCGGTCCAGGACCGACTTGTTGTACAGCCAGTCACCCGTACCACCCTGGAACGGCAGCCCCCAGACCTTGCCGTTGGGATACGGCCAGATCTCGTGCTGCGGCACGCCGATGTAGTCGTCAATCGTGCGGCCCCACTGCTTCATGAAAGGCGTCAGGTCGGCAAAGAGACCCCGCTTCGCCCAATAGACGAAGACATAGCCGGCCCACAGGAACAGGTCGCCCATGTCGTCGGCCGCGATCAGCACCGCCGTCCGTGCAAACACCGAGCCACTCTTGGCCTGCTCACGCCCGGCGTCAATCCGCACGTCCACGTTGACTTCGGGGTGCATCTCGTTGTAGAGTTCCATCGCCCGCTTGATGACCTCCGCCCGCGGACCGGACGGGCCCCAGTCGGTATCGAAGGTGATGTTCTTCGGGCCGGTCGTCGGAGCGACGACCTTCTCCACCACCTTTTCGACGACGACCGGCTTCTCGACGACGACCTCCTTCACGACCTCCTTCTCGACGACGACCGGCTTCTCCTTCTCGACCACAATGGTCTGACCGGCGGCCCCGGCTGCACCCTTGGCGCCGGCAGCGCCGGTGGCACCACGTTCACCCTGGGCACCAGCGGGGCCGGCGGGGCCCGCCGGTCCTTGGACGTAGCGAATCTCGACTTCACCACAAGCAGCAGCGAGCACGCCACCTAACGCGGCGGCAGCGCCACCGAGATACCGTCTGCGGATCACACGTGCCATAGTAACTTCCTCCTAGCGGTTGTGTACGCCGAAACACGACTGTGCGTGACCCCCTCCGGCAGTCTCCATCCTTGCCGCTGGGGGCACACGCGGGATCAGGTTATCCGTGGTCTCCGCTCGTCGCCTCCTTCCCTCCCACACGGATATGTGTTGTCTAGCACCAGTATACTGGCTGGCGTCAAGTATGCAACAACTTTTGGACTCCAGGCAAGTCCAATCTTCCACACTCTCCGCCCCCTGACGGGCCAAAGCCGCACGGCTGGTGCCAGGTGTGGTGCGGCTTTGGCCCGTCACCCGGCTCCTCCCCCGCGGCAGAAACACAAAGGGGCCGGTGCCAGGATGCTGGCACCGGCCCCGCCACGCAGCTTTCGGTCCGCTAGCCCAGCTTGGCCTGCAACACGTCCGCCGTCGGGTGCAGCGTCTTCAGGCTCACGATCACGTCGTTGAGGCGGTTGGCTTCCGCCGCTGCCGTCAGCCCCGAGACCTCGCCTTCCCACACCTGGCGGAAGATCGGATTCCACGCCCGGTACATCGGGTACCAGAACTCCTGCGCCTGGTTCCCGTAGCGGTAGTTGAACCCGTCCATGATGATGTGCCGGTTCCACCGTGCCGAATCCAAGTTCGCGTCCGAGTCGAAGGTCGCCTTCCAAATCGGCGCCGTGTTGCCGTGCTCCACGACGATCTGAGAGACCTCCGGGCCCGACAGGACGTTCGCCAGCTCGGCCGTCTCCGCCAGCACGCCGCGGGAGCCGGCAAACTTGGTCACCATATGCGGCTGGTCGCCCCCGCTCACGGCCCGCAGGCCGTTCGCCGGCCACTTCGGTGCCCACATGATCTGCGCCTCGAAGTTCGAATCGGTCATGGACTGCTGGGCCGCCGCACTGGGGTAGCCCATCCAGAACACGTAGTTCCCGTTCCACGGGCTCCAGCCCCGGCTCTTGCCATCCTCCGTCCGGGTGTCCTGCGGCCGCGGCGCCACCCGGTGCTTGTGGATCAAGTCTTCCCAGAACTGGATCGCCTGATGTCCCACCGGCGTATCGAAGAGGTACTTCTCGCCGTTGTCGGCCCCCTTCTCTCCGCCAATGTTGTACATCGTGTTGAGCACCGTGTTCCAGCCCGGAGTGGGTAAGCCCCACAGCCCGTTTTCCGGGTCCTGGACCTGCGTGGCCACATCAATCAAGTCGTCAAAGGTCCAGCTGTCATCCGGCTCGATGCCGTGCCGGTCCAGCACCGACTTGTTGTACATGTAGTCGCCCGTACCACCCTGGAACGGCAGCCCCCAGATCTTGCCGTTCGGGTACGGCCAGATCTCGTGCTGGGGCGGACCGATGTACTGGTCTCGCGTGCGACCCCACTGCTTCATGAAGGGCGTCAGGTCCGCAAACAGCCCGCGCTTCGCCCAGTACACGACGACGTAGCCCGCCCACAGGAACAGATCGCCCATGTCGTCGGCCGCGATCAGCACCGCCGTCCGTGCAAACACCGAGCCACTCTTGGCCTGCTCACGCCCGGCGTCAATCCGCACGTCCACGTTGACCTCAGGGTGCATCTCGTTGTAGAGCACCATCGCCCGCTTGATGACCTCCGCCCGCGGGCCCGACGGGCCCCAGTCAGTGTCGAAGGTGATGTTCTTCGGGCCGGTCGTCGGAGCGACGACCTTCTCGACGACCTTCTCGACCACCACCGGCTTCTCGACGACGACTTCCTTCACGACCTCCTTCTCGACGACGACCGGCTTCTCCTTCTCGACCACGATGGTCTGCCCGGCCGCCCCGGCCGCCCCTTTGGCGCCGGCGGCACCGGCGGCACCGCGCTCACCCTGCGCGCCAGCGGGTCCAGCTGGCCCGGCTGGGCCTTGGACATAGCGAATCTCGATCTCGCCACAAGCAGCAGCCAGCACGCCGCCCAACGCGGCGGCGGCGCCACCGAGGTACCGTCTGCGAATCACACGCGCCATGACAACTTCCTCCCTAACCGGCTGTGTAGACACCGAACACGACTGGTTATCCGTGGTCTCCGCTCGTTGCCTCCTTCCGCACGGATATGTGTTGCGTAGCACCAGTATACGGACTGGCACCAATCTTGCAACAAGTTCGCAACAACTCGCGGCCCTAGAGCAAATGCATTCTCCCGTGCTCCTCACCCCCGCAGAAAAACAAAGGGGCCGGTGCCAGGATGCTGGCACCAGCCCCGCCTTGCCGCTTCGACGCGCGACTTACGGCTTAACCCAGCTTGGCCTGCAACACGTCGGCCGTCGGGTGCAGCGTCTTGAGGCTGACGATCACATCGCAGAGGCGGTTGGCCTCCGCCATTGCCGCCAGTCCCGAGATCTTGCCTTCAAACACCTCAAAGAACAGCGGCTCCCACGCCCGCAACATCGGGTACCAGAACTCCTGCGCCTGGTCGCCATAGCGGTAGTTGAACCCGTCCATGATGATGTCCCGCCGCCACCGCGCCGAATCCAAGTTCGCGTCCGAGTCGAAGGTCGCCTTCCAAATCGGCGCCGTGTTGCCGTGCTCCACGACGATCTGAGAGACCTCCGGGCCGGACAGGACGTTCGCCAGCTCGGCCGTCTCCGCCAGCACGCCGCGGGAACCGGCAAACTTGGTCACCATGTGCGGCTGGTCGCCCCCCCACACGGCCCGCAGCCCGTTCGCCGGCCACTTCGGCGCCCACATCATCTGCGCCTCGAAGTTGTTTTCGGTCATCGCCCTCCGGGCTGCCGCGCTGGGGTAACCAAGCCAGAACAAGTAGTTCCCCCTCCATCGACTCCAGCCCTGGCTCTTTCCATCCGCCGTCTGGTGGTCCTGCGGCCGCGGCGCCAACCGCTGCTTGTGGACGATGTCTTCCCAGAACTGCATCGCCTGATGCCCCACCGGCGTGTCGAAGAGGTACTTCTCCCCGTTGTTGGTCCCCTTCTCCCCACCAATGTTGTACATCGTGAGCAGTACATTGTGGAATTCCGGGCTTTCAAAACCCCACAGACCATTATCCGGTTCCTGAACCTGATTGGCCACATCGAGCATGTCGTCAAAGGTCCAGTTCTCGTCCGGCTCGATGCCGTGCCGGTCGAGCACCGACTTGTTGTACATCCAGTCGCTCGTACCACCCTGGAACGGCAGCCCCCAGATCTTGCCGTTCGGATACGGCCAGATCTGGTGCTGCGGCGCGCCGATGTACATGTCTCTCGTGCGGCCCCACTGCTTCATGAAGGGCGTCAGGTCCGCAAACAGCCCCCGCTTCGCCCAGTAGACGAAGACGTAGCCGGCCCACAGGAACAGGTCGCCCATGTCGTCGGCCGCGATCAGCACCGCCGTCCGCGCAAACACCGATCCACTCTTGGCCTGCTCCGCCCCGGCGTCAATCCGCACGTCCACGGTGACCTCGGGGTGCAACGAGTTGTAGTACGCCATCGCCCGCTTGATCACCTCGGCCCGCGTACCCTCCCCCCAGTCGGTGTCGAAGATGATCTTCTTCGGGCCGGTCTTGGGGGCGACGACGACCTCCTTCACCTTCTCGACGACGACCGGCTTCTCGACGACGACTTCCTTCACCACTTCCTTCTCGACGACGACCGGCTTCTCCTTCTCGACTACGATGGTCTGTCCGGCCGCCCCGGCTGCACCCTTGGCGCCGGCCGCACCGGTAGCACCACGTTCACCCTGGGCACCAGCGGGCCCGGCCGGGCCCGCCGGGCCTTGGACGTAGCGAATCTCGATCTCGCCACAAGCAGCAGCCAGCACGCCACCCAGCGTTGCGGCTGCGCCACCGAGATACCGTCTGCGGATCACACGTGCCATAACAACCTCCTATCCGGCTGTGTACACACCGAACATGACTGGTTGTCCGTGGTCGCCGCTCGTTACCTCCTTTCCTATCCACACGGACATGGGCTTCGTAGCATCCAGTATACTCACCGGCACCAGGCATGCAAATACTGTTGGCCTCAGAGCAAGTCCAATCTTTCCGCGCGCCGCACCCTCTGACGGGCCCCTCTCCATCGCCGAGCGATAGAGAGGGGGAGTGGACCTACCCCCGGCCCCTGCCAGGGAAGGGGGGCTAGATTCCCGCTTGCGCGGGAATGACGGGAGCAATGGAGCCAAGAATGCGACGGCCCTGGGACTGGACGCGGTTCAGCGCGGCCCTACGAGCCGAAGATTTCGTGCAGCCGCCGGCCGATGGCCTCGATCTCCCAGTCTTCGCACACGCGCACGTCGAAGCGGATGGCTGCCGGGTGCGCCGGATCGTCGCCGCCTTTGACCGCTACCGGCGGCTCGCCAGCGTGTAGCTGCTCGATCACGCCGTCCATCGTGTGACCGCTCTCCGGCTGCACGACGAGGTACATCGAGGCGAACGGCCGTCCAATGCGGTCCGGGAAGTGTAGCTCCGCGCTCGCGCCCTTCAGTCCCTGGCACAGGTCTACCAGCTTTTGCGTCTTGCGGTTATGCTCGGCCAGGCGCGCATCGTCATCCTGTTCCGCCCACCAGATGAGGGCCGCCACCTGTGCAACCACCTCCTCCTTACTCACCTTGCACACGCGGCCGATCCCCTGTGTTGGCGACGCCTGCATAGCGACCGCCTCCATCAAGTCGGCGCGGCCGGCCAGAATGCCCGACCCTTGCGGCCCTTGTAGCCCTTTGCCGCCGGAGAAGGCCACGAGCGCGGCCCCGTCCTCAATGTAGCGCCACAGGTTCTCCTTGGGTGGGAGGTGATTGGAGTTGTCCACGAGCACCGGGACCTGGTGGGCATCCGCCATCTCCACGACCTCCTTCACCGTCAACTCGCCCGGTAGCTGCCCGGTGCCCCAATAGACGAGCGCCGTCTGTGGCCCGAAGGCGGCTGCCAGCTCGTCCCGGGTGGCCGGGCCACCGTTCCCTATCTCATCGAATTGCACCCCGGTCGTCTTCAGCGCGTGCGCGTAGCCGTAGTGGATGTACTCGCGGCCGTCCGGTGCGATTTGGCGCGGAAAGCGCTGGGCAATCACGCGGTCCTTCATACCGGTGCCGGCGAGGTGGGGCAGTTGCTGCATCTTGACCGGGTCAGTGCCCGTAAGGATCGCGGCCGTACCGACCAACAGCGCCGCGGCGCACCCCGACACGATGTAGCCGCTCTCGGCATGGGTGTAGTGCGCGATGACGCGCCCGGCCGCCCGTTGCAGCTCTTCCATGTCCACGTGCCACTGGGCAGCGGCCCGCATCGCATCCAATACCTCACCGGGGATCAGCGTGCCGCCAACCCGCGTCGTGTGGCAGGTCGCGTTGATGACCTTCCTGACGCCTAGGGTCGCGTAGGGATCACGGATCATGTCGTCGAGGGTGAGCATAGTGAGCACCTCCATCGGGATTGCAGCGGTTACGCCGGCGCCCGGCCGCCTGTTGCCGATGCGCCGGGTTCTCCCTATCATAGCGGCACAGCCGGTTTCCCGCGGCTCGAAACAAATCAGCACTGCTGGCGTCGTGCCTATCCCTAGAATCGGGGAGAATCATGTTGGCGAAGGCAAGAGGCAAGAAACCCAAGACTGCCATTGACTGGGACGCGATCCCACACCCCGTCTTCGTGTGGGGCAATCGGCATGTCGCCCATCGCGACCCTGCTGGGCACTATCACGAGGGTGTCTTTCGAGTGTTCTACAGCCACGTGCGGCGAGAACCGGGGGAGCGCTACTACTGTCAGCTTGCCGTGACGAAGAGCACCGATCTCGTCACCTGGACCGAGCCGCAGCTATTTACGCCACGCGACCTCAACCTCAACTACTCCAGCCCCGGCAACGTCATCCGCTACGGCGACCAGTGGCTGCTCGGTACGCAGACGTATCCCCGCCCGGTAGACGATCCGGGCGCGAACCAGAACGCTCGCATCTTCAAGATGGCCAGCGAGGACCTGGAGCACTGGGGCGAGCCGGAGCTGCTGCGCGTCAAAGGCCCGCACGTGCCGGTCAGCGAAATGGGGCGCATGATTGATGCCTATTTCTTCCCCGACAAGGATCATCCGCACAAGTGGTGGTGCGGCTTCAAGCAGAACGGCATGGGCTTGTCCTACACCTATGACTTCGAGACCTGGACCTACTACGACAAGGTGGTCGCCGGCGAGAACGTCTGCGTGCTCGTGGATCGGGAGGCCGACGAATACGTGCTGATCCACGCCCCGCGCAACGGCGTCGGGATCAAGCGCTCGAAGGACCTCCTGCAATGGCGCGACTTGGGCATATGGACGCTGGGACAGAGCAAAGACTGGCCGTGGGCGCGGGGACGACTCTCGGCTGGGCACGTGCTGGACCTGCGGGCAGAGCCGGGCGTGGGCAAGTACGTGCTGTTCTATCACGGCTCAACGGAAGAAGGCGTGCGGGAACAGGAGACGCACGGGGAGTCCAGCCTAGCACTGGCCTGGAGCGACGACCTCATCCACTGGTCCTGGCCCGGCAGGCGGGCGAGCCGGACCTAACCCCCGGCCCCTTCCCTGGCAGGGAAGGGGAGTCAGCGGGCGGGCGTACAGGTGCCTGGATTCCCGCTTTCGCGGGAATGACGGGTTATGCAAAGGTCTCACTTTGGTCTATTCGTTAGCATAGTCTGGGGACGGGAGATGCCTTGGGAAACGGCGTCCCAGGGAAGGGGTGCGGCGCACCGATGAGTGAGCCTGGGCCAAGGGCGATATTGTTCGACTTGGACGACACCATCCTGGAATTTGACGGCAGTGCCGATCGAGTATGGCGCTCAGTAATCGCGGAGCACGCTGGCAGCTTGGGTGGACTAGACGTCGAGCAATTCATGAAAGCCATCAATGAGTATCGCGAATGGTACTGGGGCGATCCCGAACGCCATCGCCGCGGCCGCCTAGACCTCCCGCGCGCCCGCCGGGAGGTCGTCAGAGGCACCCTTGACTTGCTCGGCCTCGCGTCCCCGGCGGCGGCCGATGAGATCGCTCATGCGTATTCGGTGCAGCGTGAACTGGTGGTCAGCCCCTTCCCTGGAGCTATCGAGACGCTGACCTACGTCCGGGCACAGGGCATCCGCATGGCTCTGGTCACGAACGGGACATCCGCCATGCAACGGGGCAAGATTCAACGGTTCGGGCTGGAGTCCTGCTTCGACTATATCCTGATCGAGGAGGAGTTCGGAGCCGGCAAGCCCGACGAACGAGTGTACCTGCACGCCATCGGGCAACTCGACGCATCTCCTTCCGAGACGTGGATGGTAGGCGACAACCTCGAATGGGAGGTAGCAACACCGCAGCGACTGGGCATCTTCTCCATCTGGATTGATGGCGCCGGTACCGGCCTCCCGAAGACGGCCAACGTGCAACCGGATCGAATCATCCGCACGCTATCCGCGATGAGGGATTTCCTGCGCTGAGAGCCACGGAGTGGCCGGCGGCGGGAGCAGGCGGCGCTAATCGCGGTCTCACTTGCGGTCGGCGAATACCGTCTCTTTGAGCTGGGTCTGAAGCTCGAAGATCGAGCCAACGCGCGGCGGCGGCGGTGAGGGGATACGCACTGCGGCATGCGGGAGTTGGCGGAACTCCCTCGTTGGCTCGCCACGCACCATCATGCCGTCGAACGCTGCGTAGTCCGGTGTCCCGCTCAGCGGCCAGGCATCGGCGGCCGCGTACTGATACAGCAGCAGGCGGCGCGGCCGTGTGGAGGTATTCGGCGCCGATCCGTGCAGCGCGGCCACGTGGTGAATGGAGATGCCGCCGGCACGCACCTCGACCGGGACCGCCTGCGTGAGGTCTACGTCCTGGCGGCTCGGCGAGATCGCACCGACAAAGTAGCCCTCCTGGTGGTGGTCCAGGGTGGGACCACGGTGCGAGCCGGGAATGACGAGCAAGCAGCCGTTCTCCAGCGTGCAGTCGTCGAGCGCCACGCCGACAGCGAGCAGGTCGTCATTCGTGTGCGGATAGAAGGCAACGTCCTGGTGCCACTCGACCGGACTCCCAATCGCCGCCGTCTTCATATTGAGCTTGTCGCCCTGAAAGCGAATGTTCGGGCCAATCAGCGGCTCCAGGCAGTCGAGAATGGCGTCGGAGCGCATCAACTGATCGAAGAACGGGTGGACGTTGGTCGGGGCCTTGATGCGGCGGAGGAGTGGACGCTCTGCCGTGTGCTCCGGCTCCAGATCGTAGACGGCGGTGTGCTCGGTCACGGTGCGCGACTGCTCGACCAGCTCCTCAACGACGCGGCGCGCTTCCTCGATCTGCGCCATCGGCACGATGTTCTCCAGGCCCAAGTAGCCGTTCTCGTGATAGAACTTGACTTGCTCGTCCGTTAGCATCCTTTTGCCTCCCTCCGGGGGGTAGGGGGTGGGTATAGCTCCCACCCGGTACTCTTGTCTGGCCCCCTCCCTGGCCCTCCCCCGTTCCGACGGGGGAGGGAATACGTTAGCCCTTGCTACCTGATCCGGTGCTCGGTGATGTAGTCCCAGTCTATGTCCAATCCCAAGCCCGGTTGCTGGGAAACCAGTATATTGCCCTCGTCATCCAGTGGGTCGGGAATGCCTCGCAGATATGGTACGGCTTGGGGGTCATCTTTGCCAGGGCTGAGGAGTCCCCGCTCGTAATACTCGCAGGTGGAGGCCGGCGCCGCTCCCAGCAGTTGGGCGTGTGCCCAGCCACTCATGTGCAGCTCGCATTGCAGCCCGAACGCCTGACAGACGTTGATGAGCTTCCAGCAGCCGGTAATGCCGCCGTAGTAGATGTCGGTCCGCAGCATATCGGCCGCACCCTGCAACAGCCACTCGGCCCGGCTGAACAGGCCGCCGGGTGCGTGCTCGGGTGAGCAGATCGCGATAGATAGCTCCCGTGCGAGGCGACGATACGGCTCCATTCGCGTCTCGATCATCGGGTGCTCCAGCCAGTAGAAGTTCAGCTTCTCCAACTCGCGCCCCACCCACAGCGCCTCTTCCAGCGTGTACACCCCGTAGGGATCGAGCATCAGGACCATGTCGTCGCCAACCGCCTCGCGGACGGCCCGACAGACCTCGAGGTCCTCCCGCGGGAAGCCGGGTAGCTGGGGAGCCGGCTGTGCGGTGTGTGGGTTCCAGCAGATATAGGCGTGAATCTTGTATGCCTTGTAGCCGCGCTGCTGGCAGGCGAGCGCGTGCTCGACGTAGACCTCCGGCGGCCCCAGGTTCGGCGCCGTGCTGGCATAGGCCTTTACTTTGTCGCGCGCGCCGCCGAGCAGCTTGTTGATCGGCAATCCGGTCACGCGCCCCGCCAAGTCCCAGAGCGCACAGTCCACCAGCCCCATGTCGCGCTCGGCCAGCTTCGGCCCCCGGCTGGTCAACTGGTCCAGCCAGTTCCAGAGCTTCTCGCGGTCCAGCGGGTCCTCGCCTAGTAGCAAGGGCTTGATGAGGCCCTCAATCACGTCCCGGTTCCCGCCGAGCGCGTAGCCGGCGGCGCCGTCGTCGGTGCTAATCTTGGTGATGGCATTCGTGGCCGGTCGGCGCTTGCCCTCCACGCCGTAGCCCCAGCGGGTACCGTGCCCCGTCTTCCAGGTGCGGAACTCAATCACCTCAATATCGGAAATCTTCATCCGGCCTCCCTGCCGTGCAAGATCATGTGTATCTGCCGTCACCGGCGCCGGTGCAGCTACACCCGGTAGCGTTCCCGCAATGCCGCCTGTTGCGCCGCCGGCAGGTACTTGGCCCCCTCGCGCAACGTCAGCCCCGACACCCGCTCGATGTGCTCGGACAGGAATGCATACGTCAACTCCGGTCGCTGCTTGGCGACCTCTCGCAGCACCCAGCCAATCGCCTTGCGGATGAAGAACTCCTTTTCCTCCACCATGCCGGCGGCCAGCCGCGCAAACAGCCCGAAATCGCCGCGCCCGGCGCGCAGCGGATCGAGCAGCGCGAGCAACGCGGCCCGGCGCAGCCAGAAGCGCTCATCCTCAGCCCACACCGGCAACACCCGCTTGGCCGGAGCATGGCGGTCCACGAGACGCCCGGCGACCTTGATCGAGAGCCAGTCTACATGGTCCCACGTATGGCAGCGCCGGAGCAAGCCCTGCATGACCGCCATATCGCCGGCCAATAGGAGGTCTCCGTACAACTCCAGCAGCGCGATGGCGAGCGAGCGCAGATCGTGGTAGGAAGTAGCCCACAGCGCGGCCGTCAGGGCCAACAGGTCTTCGCGGCCGAGATCGCGGCGCTCGCGGCGAAAGGCCTTGGCCGTCTTCCGTATGAAGGGAACGGTCACGCCATGAAAGGCCAACTCGCTCTTGAGATACGCCTTTTGTCCAGCGGCGCGCTCGGCGGTGCCCGCGGCGCGAAACGCCGTCCGAAAGGCCGCGATCTGCTCGGAGGGGTCTACTGCCATATCGTCCACGTCGTCATCATGAAGAACGGTCAGTGAACATTAACCGGCCGCCGCCGGGGAAGGTTGCCCGACGGGCGCTACAATGGTGCCAGCTTGTGCGCCATACTGGCTCGGTGCAAGGAGTGGTACGGCCGGGGCAGCCCCGGTATAGTCACGAGCACGAGCATGGAGAAAGGACGAAAAACCAGTGAGTGCTACTGCTACCCCCCAACGAGTACCGGTCCCCGGGCATCCGGAGGGCTGTGAGACCCCACTAACGGCGCAAGTAGGCTGGCAAACGCCACCCGGCGCCTTCTATACCCGCAGCCATTTCCTGCCAACGCCGGTGCTGGCGGCGCAGGGCTGGCGGCTGTCCGTCGAGGGCGCGGTCGAACGGCCGCTGGCCCTGACGCTGGACAAGCTACGGGCGCTGCCGTCCCATACCGTGATCGCCACCTTGGAATGCGCCGGCAACAACCGCAGCGTCCTGGACCCGCCGGCTGACGGCATTCAGTTCGACTGCGGCGCCGTCAGTACGGCCGAGTGGCGCGGCGTCTCGCTGGCGACCGTGCTCAATGCGGCCGGCCTGCGGCCCGAGGCGCAAGAGGTGCTCGGCGAGGGGACGGATCGCGGTCACGAGAAGTCGTTGGGCCGGGAGATTCCCTTCGAGCGCAGCCTGCCGCTCCCCAAGGCGCTCGATCCCGATACGCTGCTCGCCTACGAGATGAACGGGCAGCCCTTGCCCGACGAGCACGGGTTTCCGGCACGGCTGATCGTGCCCGGCTGGTACGGGATGGCCTCGGTGAAGTGGTTGACCAAGCTACAGGTACTCGACCAGCCGTATGCCGGATTCTTCCAAAAGACCAAGTACATCTACGAGGTGCCCGGAGAGGCATCAACGCCGGTCCGGACCATGCGCGTGAAAGCAACCTTCGCGCAACCGGCCGACGGCGACACCGTGCCGGCCGGCGCCCCGGTCACCGTGCGCGGCTATGCCTGGTCCGGCGATGGCGCAGTCACCCGCGTAGCCGTCAGCACCGATGGCGGCACAAGCTGGCAGGATGCAGAGCTGACGGCGGCGCCAGGGCAGTGGGCCTGGTGCGAGTGGTCGCTGGAGTGGACACCGCGCGCCGCCGGTGCCGCCACGCTGCTCGTCCGAGCGACGGACGCAGCGGGCAACGTGCAGCCCCTCGACGTGCCCTGGAACCGGCTGGGCTACGGCAACAACGGCGTGCAGCAGATCACCGTCAACGCTCGATAAGCGCAGGCCTCACCCACAGCCCCCTCTCCGTATGCGTGGAGAAGGGGCTGCGGTGAGGGCAACTGCCAGTAGCAGGCCCGGTATGATGGTCACCAACTCTATGCTGTATAGTGGTGACCAGCTGGGGAAGCCAGTATGTCACCGGACTACACCGACATTATCACCGTCGAGCCGGGCAAGCGCGGGGGACAGCCGTGCATTCGTGGCCTGCGCCTTACGGTCTACGACGTCCTGGAATACCTAGAGTCGGGCATGTCCGAGGACGAAATCCTGGCCGATTTCCCTGACTTGAGGCCAGAGGACATTCGGGCCTGCTTGGCGTTTGCCGCCGCCCAGGAACAGCGGTTGGCATCTCTCCCTCCGGTATGAGACTACTGTTCGACCAGAACCTATCACCATAACTGAAGGAGATGTTGCGAGACCTCTATCCGGAATCCATCCACGTTAGAGACAGCGGTAATTGTTCGACGACAGAAATAGCGTCCGTCCTCCGCAACCACTACAATGACCTGCTTGCCTTCAATCAGGATGACCGGCGAGCCTTCTTCGAGTTGAATCGAGAACCCTACCCACCACCCATAGATCCCTCACTTGGACCATGATCGAGGCACCTCACGCCCCGACAGTGTGGAGGCCAGCGGGGCGAGGGCCGGCGGGCTTGTAGGAGACAACCATGAGCACTGTCTACGACGACCTCGGGGTATGTACGGTCATCAATGCCGCCGGCACACTCACCCGGCTCGGCGGCTCGCGGATGCCGCCGGAAGTGCTGGCCGCCATGGCCGCCGCAGCCCAGAGCTTCGTGCGGATCGAGGACTTGCAAGTGGCCGCCGGGCGGGTCATCGCCGCGGCGACGGGTGCCCAGGACGGCTATGTCACCGCCGGGGCGGCCGCCGGACTACTGCTGGGTACGGCAGCGTGCGTGGCGGAGATGGACCCCGCAGCGATGGATCGCCTGCCGGATACACGCGGTCTGAAGAACGAGGTGGTCGTGCAGCGCGTACACCGCAACAGCTACGACCACGCGGTCCGCACCGTAGGCGTCCGGCTGGTGGAGGTCGGCGGTCTGGGCCACCCCACACCGCGACCGACCGAGCCGTGGGAGCTGGCCGCGGCGATCACGCGCCGCACCGCGTGCGTGCTATGGCCGGTGATGGCGGCGCCCGATGCGCTGCCGCTGACTACCGTCGCGCAGATCGCCCATGACCACGACGTACCCGTGCTCGTAGACGCCGCCGCCGCGCTGCCGCCACCGGAAAACCTGCGGCGGTTCATCGCCGAGGGCGCCGACCTCGTGACGTTTTCCGGCGGCAAGGCGCTGCGCGGGCCGCAGGCCTCCGGCATCCTGGCCGGCCGGGCCGACCTCATCCGCTCGGTGGCGTTGCAGCATCAGGATATGGACGTGCTTCCGGAGACGTGGACGTGGCGGCATCTGCTGGAGCAGGGCGTGGTCGCCGGCCCGCCCGGACAGGGGATCGGGCGGGTGGCGAAGGTGGGACGCGAGGAGGTTGTCGGTCTCGTCACCGCGCTGCAACGCTATCTGGCCCTCGATCACGACGCCGAGCGGCAGCGGCTGGTGGAAAGAACACACCGCCTGGCGAGTGACTTGGCCGGCCTGTGCCACGTCACAGTGACCACACTCGACGGACCGGAGGAGCGGTTTCCGAGCGTGCGCTTGGACCTGGACGAAGCCCGGCTCGGCATCACGGCCATCGCCGCGGTCAACGCGCTGGCCGCCGGCGACCCGATCATCGCGGTCGGGCAGGGCCTCGCCCCTCAGGGGAGCCTCCTACTCAACCCGTTCAACCTGGATACCTCCGCCGAGATGACGACCGTCGTGCGGCGGCTGCGCGAGGTGTTGACGGCGCGCTAATGGCCTGGCCCCCACCCCAGCCCTCCCCGTGCTGACGCACAGGGGAGGGAGCATGCAACCGATGCGCCGCCGTCCTCTGGCAATGCGGGGGGCGGTCCAGGTCGGAGGAGTTGAGGTCCAGGCTGCTACACTACGTCGGTATTCATGGCGGGAGGAGGCAACCGTGACACGGGAATATCGAGCGGTGATCGTGGGGGCCGGGCGGAAAGCCGGTCCGATTGACGACGAGCGGGGTCCCGGCGACCGCGCCTGGCTCAAGCCGTGGGGGCACGCCAGCGCCTACCAGGCGGTGCCCGGCTGTCGGGTGGTCGCGGCGGCCGATCCGCTGGAAGATAAGCTGCACCGGTTCTGTGATCGCTACGACATCCCGGGCCGTTACAGCGACTACCGCCGGATGATCGAGCGCGAGCAGCCCGACCTAGTGAGCGTCACCACCTGGGCCGGACTGCACGCGGAAGTCGCCGTTTTCGCCGCCGAGCACGGCGCCCGCGGCATCTACGTGGAAAAGGCGCTGTGCGGCTCGCTGGCCGAGGCGGACGCCATGCGCGCAGCCTGCCAGCGGCACCGGGTCGCGTTCAACTACGGGGCCGGACGCCGGTACCGGCCAGGCTACCGCAAGATGCGCGACATGGGCGCCAGCGGTGAACTGGGTGAAGTGCGCGGCGTCATCATCAACTGCGGCATGGGCGGCCTGATGCACGGCCAAAGCCATATGGTGGATACGGCCATGCATCTGCTTGGCGATCCGGATCCGGAGTTTGCCCAGGGCTATATTCACGCCGAAACCGGGCCGGACGGGGAGCACACCGACGGGTACTACGACGCGGCAGCCAACCGCTGGTGCGGACAGAGTATCAGCGGGAGCGACCCACGACTCGCCGCCGCTTATATTCGCTTTACCGACGGCACCGACGCCACGATCTGGGCCAATGGTGGACGCTGGTATCAATTCACGCTCATCGGTACCACCGGGCTGGCGCACGCTTCGGATAACAACAGCAGCTACGAGGCTCGCCGCATTGCCGAGGCGGGCATCTTCCGCTCAGAGCCGATGCCGTTCCCCGCGTTCGAGGACGAGAGCGATACGGTCATTGCCATCCGTGAGCTGGTCGCGGCCATCGCAGCGGACACGCCGGAGGCAACGTCCGGGAACATCGAGCGTACACACCGCGGGACCGAGATTCTGTTCGCCTTGGCCCAATCGCACCTGGAAGACGGCCGTCGTATCGGGTTCCCGGTAGAAAATCGCACGATGTACATTCCCTCGCGGTAGTCGCTGATAGCTCCTAGCCTTCAGCCGTCAGCTATCAGCGAGGGGCCGGGGGAGGTCGGTGCGGCTCATCACGAGGACTGGTCGCGGCTACTGAGCAGCGCCCGCAGCCGCGCCACCTCCGCCTCGGCGGCGGCCATCTGCGACTCCGCCACCCGCCGCGCGTCAGCCTCGACAGTGGCCCGCTCCTCCGCCACCCGCCGTGCGTCAGCCTCGACAGTGGCCCGCTCCTCCGCCACCTGCCGCGCATCGGCCTCGACGCTGGCCCGCTCCTCCGCCACCTGCACCTGCTCTTCCGCCGCGCGCCGCGCCGCCGCCTCTTCCTGCGGCGTCGGGAGCCACCGCTGGCCCGCCGGGTCGTACAGCCGCAGCTGCGTACCACGCACGTGGAGTGCCAGCCCCAGCACGGCGCTCCACAGTGATCCATCCTCCCCCACCGGCAGCGGCCGGTACCGTCCCTGCTGCAAACGGTAGCCCCGACATGGCGGCCGCAAGTACTCGCCCAGCGGGTCGAATAGGAAATACTCGGTCACGCCCAGCCGCTCGTAGAGGGCGTACTTGCTGCGGAGGTCTTCCCGCCGCGTGCCGCGCGAGGTCAGCTCGAAGACCACTGCCGGGACCACGCCTTCCTCCCACAGCTTGTAGATACGCCGCGGTCGGTTGCGAACGCCTTGGACCACAAACACGTCAGGCGCGACCACCTGCCGCGGATCGCCTTCCTGGTAGTACAGGAACAGATTGCCACTGATGTAGACGTGCGGATCAGCGCGGAAGAACGCCTGGAGCATGCCAATCAACTCGAACATCAGGGTGCGGTGGACATCGGTTTCAGCCACGGGTTGGCCATCCGATTCGGGATAGAATACTCTCGCGGCGTCGGGCGCGGGCGGCAGTGTAGGCGTCGTCGTCACCATGGTCGCTCTCCTGCATCGGCGCCCCGGTCGCGCAGTCTCGCCTCAGTGTAGCACGGGGGAGAGTCCCCCTGACGGGAGTGGGTTATGGATGGCTGCGGGGGCGGGAAGCACCGGGCCTGGCGTCCAGGCCACCGCAGGAGATGAACATGGCAACCCTCACCCTAGCCCCTCTGCGGTTCCTCCGCGCGGCGGGGGGACGTGGATTGCGGCTTGCGCCGCATTGACGATTACTCTCGCTGCCGCTGGCATAAACCGGCAGACGGCGCTACTATAGGCACTGTTGTAGCCGCCGACCCTCATTTAGAGTAGAGGCGGCCTCGCTAGGCACGAGCAGTGCCAGCTACCACTACTTAAGGAGGTTTCCCATGGCGCAGACGAGTAGAGCGGTGACACGGCGCACGTCGTTGGCGATGTTGGCTGGGGCAGCAGGAGTGGTGCTCGCCGCCTGTGGTGAGCCGACGGTGCGCGTCGTCGGCTCCCCCGAAGAGGCCCGCGGGCCAGCCGGGCCGGCCGGTCCGGAAGGGCCGAAGGGCGCTACCGGCCAGCAGGGCGCGCAGGGTGCCGCCGGAGCGGTCGGTCTCACTCAGGTACTCGTGGAGTATTGGAACAAGTCCCGGCCCTCGCACCCCGAGCAGATCGGCATTACGGCCGTGATGAAGGCCTGGGAGGAGCAGAGCGAGGGCCGCTACAAGTTGCTCATCGGTCAGAACGCCCAAGCCGTGAGCCTGGACAAGTTCAAGACGTCCATTGCGGCCGGTGCCCCGCCGAACATCTCCGTTTCCTACAACTTCAATGGCAGTGACCTCAACACCACCGGGGGCTTGGTGAACTTTGACGAGCAGTTGAGGGCGGAGAAGGAATGGGGCGAAATCCGCCAGACGATCTATCCGCAGCTCCTGAAGTCGAACACGTGGAAGGACTTCCTCTACGGCATCCCGGCCTACAACAGCTACTTCAACATGTACTACAGCCCGGCGCTGCTCCAGGCGGCCGGCCTCGGGGAGCCCAAAGAGGGCTGGACGTTCGACGAATTCCTAGGCATGGCGCAGCAGGCGGCCAAGCCGCCCGACATCTGGGGCTACAACAGCGCCTGGGTCACGGCCCACTGGATGATGTGGTTCGGCAGCAACGGCGGCAAGTTCACCAATGATGAGGTGACAAAGGTGACGCTCACCTCGCCGGAGGGTCTCGAAGCACTCGAATGGGAGCTTGGCCTGGTGCAGAAGAACTTGCAGAAGCCACACGACGGGTCCGGCGGCGGTGGCTACAAGGAGCTCCTGCCGCAACAGCAGGTGGTCTTCCAGTTTGCGGTGCCGGCTCGCCTGACGCTCTACAAGAAGGACAACATTTCCTTCGCCACGACGAAGTTCCCTATTGGCCCGAAGAACACGGCCGGCACGCCCTATACCACCGGCGCCGCCTACGCCTTCAACGTCTACAAGCACGAGGACGAAGATGCCCAGCACGCCGCAGCGTTGGCCGCCATGTGGGGCGCGGGACGTGATGGCCAGTTCATCTTCGCCCGAGAGACGAACGTGCCGCTGGCGTCGCGGGCGGTGACCGAGTCGCAGGAGTACATCAATGAGTTCTCCGGCGACACGGAGTACTGGCCGTTTATCGAGGTCAATCCGTTCTTCGATCCCTACCCCAACTATCCGAAGTACTGGCCGTGCTACGGCATCCTGACCACGCAGCTGCGCCGGGTGTGGGCCGGTGAAGCGGGGCCGCGCGAGGCGCTGGAGCAGGCGCAGCGCGAGGCCCAGGTGCTTCTCGACGAGAGCCTCGCCCTATAGCACTGTGAGCGGCTGATCGCAGTGATAAGCCCGAGGCGCTGCCGTGGGTGGGTGCAACACCAGCCTGCGGCGGCGCCTCGCTGCCGCATTGATGCCGAGGGTGTAGCGCAAGCCCCACCGGCAGCAGGAGACGCGCTATGACCAGAGCCGAGTTATTGGCCCGCGAGCGAGCCGCGTAAAGGCATCCCCATCCGCGATGAGGCTGGCTCCTGACCTGTGGCGGTAGCGCCGCAACGACTATACTGCTGGCAACATGGCCCGGCTGCTCGATGGCGTCGTGGTGCTCGACTTCTCGCGGGTCTTGGCCGGCCCCTTCGCGGCCATGCTCCTGGCGCAGCTGGGTGCCCGTGTCATCAAGATCGAGCCACCCGGCGGTGATGAGGCCCGCGGCTTCGGCCCGTTCGCCGGCAAGCACTCGCTGTACTTCATCGGCGTTAACCAAGGCAAGGCCGGACTGGCGCTCGATCTGAAGCAGCCGCAGGGTCTCGACTTGGCGCGGCGGCTGACGGAGCAAGCCGACGTACTGCTGGAGAACTTTCGGCCGGGCACACTGGACCGGCTGGGTCTCGGCTATGCCACCCTCAGCGCCCGCAATCCCCGGATCGTCTATTGCAGCCTCTCGGGCTTCGGGCAGTTCGGTCCGCGGTCATCGCACGGCGCCTATGACGTCATCATCCAGGCCGCGTCCGGGCTGATGGGTTTGACCGGGCCGGAAGGCGGCCCGCCGGTGCGCGTGGGTGCGTCGGTCGGCGATCTGATTCCGGCGCTCTACGCGGTCATCGGCATCGTCAGTGCGCTGTATCGCCGCGCACAGTCGGGGCAGGGCTGCTACCTCGATCTGGCGATGCAGGATGCGGCCGTGACGGTCGTCGAAAACGCCCTGGCGCGGGCGTGGGCCACCGGCGAGGACCCGCAGCCGCTGGGCAGCCGGCACCCGGCGATCACGCCGTTCGCTTCCTTCCCTACGTCCGACGGCGAGATCGTCGTCGCCGCGGGCAACGAGGCGCTGTGGGAGCGTTTGTGTGCAGCTATCGAGCGCCCGGACCTGCTCAATCATCCCGACTACGCCACCAACGCGCTCCGCACTACCCACGTGCAGGCGTTGACGGACACGCTCTCCGGCACCTTCCGGCAGCGCACGACGGATGCATGGCTCGCAGTGCTGGAGGCGGCCGGTATCCCCGCGTCGCGCGTCGCCCGGATCAGCGACCTGCTCCAGGACGAGCACCTGCTGGCGCGGCGAATGATTCAGGAGCTTGAGCAGCCGGGCGTGGGGCGGCTGCCGGTCCCCGGCAATCCGATCAAGGCCGGCGGCTACGACGATTCACTCCGCGGTCCCGCCCCGGCCTACGGCGCAGACGCCGAGACCGTGCTGCACGAGCTGCTGGGCTTGACCGCCGAGGAGGTCGCCACGCTCCGCCGCAGCGGCGCTCTGTTGGGGCGGGATGATGACCGCCTCAACGCAATGTGACTAGACACTTCTAACACAGCAGCTTGTCCCAGAACCGTATGGAGCGCTCTTCTTTTGCTGCCCACTCCGGTAGCGGAACCTCGAATTCGTTGTAGAAGTACCTCGCCAGGTCACTACCGTAATAGATAATGTCAGTCTGTACGACCGAGAATACCGGATTTCCCGAGCATTGCGGCTCGCTCGGGATATATCGGTGACCGTGAACCGGGATGAGAGTTGGCACCTTAGCAAGCTGCGCTCGCGCCAGCTTAAAGCAATCGGCTAGCTCCGGCGGTCGCAGCCCCCATTCCTGCATCCAGAAATCGTTGTACTCAATGTCAAAGCATATCCCATCGGCCGGGCCGTCCAACATATACGCTAGTTCATCGTGAGGTCCGTGTCGCCAGTCCGGGAACGTACTGGTGCTGTGGATTACATCCAACTCCTCCCATGTCCGACCACCATCACTGCTGCCGAATACTGGGTCGCCACTCGGGGGTACCCCACCGACCGGAAGCACGTGTTGAAGCACCTGGCGCAGGTCTGGTGGAAATCGGAAGCCGAATGTGGCCTCGACCCGCTGAACCTCTGCCTCGGACAACCCATCGTGAAGATCAATCCCCAACTCTCGAAAGCGGGATGTCAGGGTATTCAGATAGGCTATATCCACTTCAACCCTCATTTCTAGGGAGGAGGAGACCTGGATTCCGGCGGAAGCCGGAATGACGAGCGCCTGGGCATGATGAATCGCACCCCTACAAAAAACTACCTCTGTCAACTCCCTCACCCTCCCCCGTTGCGACAAGGGAGGGAACAGCCGTCCCCTCGCCGCCGCGGCGCCGGAAGCACCGTCCCCCCGTCGGGACGGGGGGACTATAGGGGGGCCAGTGCCCGGCTACCGCTCGGCGAAGTAGTGGGCGACCTTGGCGATGGCCGTCACCATGTCGTCGGCGTCGGCCTCGGTGATGCCTTCGTGGCACGGCAGGCGCATGCTGTTACTGCGAGTGCTGTCGGCCAGCTTCTCGGACACCGGGCAGAGGCCGGGCGAGTAGTCCACGTCATCCAGGTTCCGATCACCGTAGTCGAAGGGGAAATGGCTGGTCCCAAACACCTGCTTGCGCTGGAACATGTCCTGCAAGTAGAGCGCCGCCGCATACCCGGCGCCGGTACCGATCCCCTCGGCGCTCAAGGCTTTGGCGAACTCGGCGCCGCCGACTCCCAAGACATCGGGATCAATTGACGGCATGTAATGCCAATAGGACGAGACGGCCTGCGGCGCGACATAGGGGGGATGCACCCCGGGCACGTCGGCGATGCCGGCCGTGATATGAGCAGCAATCTTCCGGCGGTGCTCGGCCAGGCGGTCGCCCTTGGCCAGCTGCGCCAGCGCCACCGCCCCTTGCAGCTCCGTCATGCGGTAGTTCAGGCCGAAGCGTTTGTAGACCCGCATGCCCTGTATCACCCGGCCGCGTGACCAGCCCTTATCCTGGAAGAACGCCAAGCCCATCCCCAGCTCCGGGTCGTCGGTGGTTGTCATGCCGCCATCGCCGGTCGTGATGACCTTGGATTGCTGCAAGGAAAAGCAGCCGATGTCGCCAATGGAGCCGACCACCTGGCCCCGCCAGGTCGAGAAGTGCGCCTGCGCGCAGTCTTCGATTAGATAGAGGTTGTGCTGCCGGGCGAGGGCGCGGAAGGCATCCATATCGCACGGCTGGCCCATCAGATGGACCGCGATGATCGCGCGGGTGCGCGGCGTGATCGCCGCCGCCGCCTGCTCCGGGTCGAGGCAGTAGGTGCGCGGGTCAATGTCGGCAAACACGGGCACGCAGTTCTGCGCCAGGATCGGCCCCACCGTGCCCCAGTCGGTGATCGGCGTGGTGATGACCTCATCACCCGGCTCCAAATGGAGCGCCCCTAGCGCCACGTGGATGGCGGCCGTGCCGGAAGTCGCGGCCGTGGCAAAGCGGACCCCGTGCCGCTCGGCCCAAGCCGCCTCCAGCGCCTGGACTTTGGTCCCGTTGTTCCGGTTGAGTGCGCCGGAACGGATGACCTCGGTAAGCTGGGCCAGTTCCTCGTCGCCCACGTCTCGCCCGCTGGAATCGCCAATCGAGGCCAGCGGCGCCGTCCGGACCGGCGTACCGCCGGCAATCGCCGGACGCTCCAGTGTTGCTACTACCATCGCGATGCCTCCTTACGTTGCCTGTGGCAAGTTGAACCGCCTAACCGCCTCATCGTTCAGAACCACGTACTGTCCCAATTTGCGGCCCTTGCTCACCTCAGAGCTGTACGAATTAGGAATCCCGGCCCGCTTCACGACCTCCGGAATGCTCATATCACCAAGCTCATCGGCATATGCAATACCAAATAGATGAATGCAGCAAACCTTTTCATCTTCCGCATCCTGATATAGGTCACACAGTATGCGAGCGGCCTCGTCAACGGTCATGGCTATTTGCCTCTGTACGGTTTGGTTCATGTTAGGGTATGGCAGGTCGAGCAGGTTCGGGTGGCTTATATAGTTAGGCGTGTAATTCCCATATTTTAGGCTACTGGAACACCACGCGGCCGGTCGCGGCGCGGTAGCAGCGGTCGAACTCGGCGCTGCCGTCGTCGGCGCGTTGCTCGAAACTCGATCCGGACACGAAGCGGGGGAGGTTACCATGCTCGACCTCACGGTGCAGGTCGCTCTCGTCGCCGGCCACCATGCCGGTGTGGTCGGGCCTGCCGTCCGCCGAGGCCCAAGTCATGGTATAGAGCTGCCGGGCGCGAGGCTTGGCCTGGTCGAAGCTATCCAGCCGGTACTTCTCTAAAGCGTCTTCATCCACCTCGACGCCCAACCCCGGCTCCTGGGACACCCGCACGTAGCCCGCCACGACCTCCAACGGCTCGGCGAGCAGATCATCGCTGTAGATGTGCATGCAGGTGACGGCCGGCCACTGCGCGTGGGTGCAGACCGCGCCGAGCTGCATGGCCCAGGCCGTCGTCAGCCCGGTGCCGACCAGCTGGAGCCAGAACGGCTTGTTGGCTTGGGCGGCGATGGTGGCCTGATCGAGGACGCTCTTCACGCCACCACCGATGACAAAGCCGTCGCACACGTCGTCGGCCAGAGCCGTCATAATGGGCGGGCTGCCGAAGTGCATGGCGATGGGGAACCGGGTCTGGGAGCGGATTTGCCGGTTGCCGGCCACGTCTCCCTGCGGAATCGGCGTCTCCACGATCTTGACGTTGGAGAACTGCTCCAACTCACGCAGGTGCAGCACCGCGGTCCCGGCGTTGGCCAACGTGCTGTTGTAATCGAGATCAATGTCGAGCTGCGGCGCGACCTGCGTGACCGCCTCGATCTGGGTCAGGACATCGCGCCAGGACCGCCCTTTGAGCTTGATCGAGGTGTAGCCGCGGCTCACGGCAAGCTGGGCCTCGGTGGCCCACTCGTCGGGGGCCATGTCCAGGCACCACCAGGAAATCGGCGCCGCTTCGCGGACCGGAGGCCCCAGCAGACGGGAGCAGGGCACGCCGGCCGCTTTGCCGGCTACGTCCCAGAGCGCCATCTGGAGTCCGGCACCATAGGCGTTGTCCCATAGCAAGTCGAAGGGGTTGCGCCCCTGGACCGCCGCCGCCAGCTCGGCCGAGCTGCGTCCCCAGGTGTACTCGGCAATCGTCTCGCCGTAGCCCACGTGACCGGAATCCGTGGTCACGCGCCAGACCTCGATCAGCGACCAGTCGCCGCCCAGGCGCTGCATGTGGGTCGCGTGGCGGGGGCTAAACGGGACCTGTAACGGAATCACCTCGACATCCGTGATGCGTACACTCATCTCTCACCTCCAAGATGACGCGCTCGGCGGCCGCCTCCGCACCACACAGCGCGCCGCCGGGAACGTACACCGGCAACCATACCTGAATCGCCGGTCAGCTATCAGCCGTCAGCTATCATGTTCGAGCGGTACGGACCGCGATAGAGGAATCCAAGCGATGAAGGATAGTGCAAAGTACGTCAAACTTGTCGAATGGTCCGCTGAGGACCAGTGTTACGTGGGCAGCGCCCCGGGACTGGTCTACGGTGGCTGCCATGGGACTGACGAAAAGGCGGTATTCGAGGAGTTGTGCGCCATCGTCGAAGAGGTGGTCGCGCTGTACCGAAAGGACGGACGGCCGCTGCCACCACCGACGGCAGGACACGACTACGTCAACAAGCTCCAGCGCGTTGCGTAGCTCCGCGCTCCTGTGCTCCCAGCCGCGATTGCCGCCTCACCCGCTGGCCCCCCTATGGTCCCCTCGCAGGGCAGGGAGACGGAGGCTGGATTGCGGCTTCCGCCGCAATGACGATTACTCCCGCTGATAGCTGACGGCTGACCGCCGATAGCGGTACAATCGGCCGAACGCCGTAGTGGCGCGGAAGGCGCCAGCCCAGATACCCGGCCTGCCGGCAACGGCGGCGGGTGAGGAAGGGAGCAGCCGACCAATGCCGACTCGTGTAGTTGACCTACGTAGCGACACCGTGACCCACCCCACGCCCGCGATGCGCGCGGCGATGGCCAGCGCCGAGGTGGGCGATGACGGGCATGGGGAGGACCCGACCGTCAAGCGATTGGAGGCACTGGCGGCCGAGCGGCTTGGCAAGGAAGCGGCCGTCCTGGTATCGAGCGGGACGATGGGCAATCTCGTCGGGGCGCTCACCCAGACGGAGCCTGGCGATACCATGATCGTGGGCGCCTATTGCCATCCCTCGCTCAAGGCAGCGGCCGGTATCGCCGTGTACGGCGGGGTCAAGCCCTACGAGATACCCACCGAGCGCGGGCGGATGAACCCCGCTGAGGTGCGGGCGGCAATCCGGTCCGTGCGCGAGAGCGAGGACGGACGACCGACGTTGCTCTGCCTGGAGAACACGCACAACCAGCAGAACGGCGCCCCCCTCAGCTCGGCGGCGGTCGGGAGCGCGAGCGCGCTCGCGCACGAGCACGGGCTGCGCGTCCACGTGGACGGCGCCCGCCTGTTCAATGCCGCCGTCGCGCTGGACGTGCCGGCCAGCGACCTCGTTGCCGACGTGGATTCGGTTTCGTTCTGCCTCTCGAAGGGTCTCTCGTGCCCGGTCGGATCGTTGCTGTGTGGCGACGCGGACTTTGTCGAGCGCGCCCGCGGCATCCGCAAGCTGGTCGGCGGCACGATGCGCCAGTCCGGGGTGATCGCGGCCGCCGGCATTGTGGCGCTGGACCAGATGATTGACCGGCTGGCGGAGGATCACGCGAACGGCCGGCGCTTGGCGGAGGGACTCGCCGCGCTGCCGGGCCTGTCCATCAACCCGGACGACGTGCCAACCAACCTCGTCTTTGCCGACCTCGACCCGGCGCTCTTCAGCGGTGACGAGTTCAGCGCCCGTCTGGCCGCGGAAGGCGTGCTGGTCGGCGGCGGCCAACGGCCGCGGTTCGTCACCCACTACGGCATCACGGCCGATGACGTTGATTTCGCGCTCGCCGCCATCGGCCGCGTCACCGCGAGCGCACGGACCACTGCGGCCGCGTAGCGTTGAGGCTACAGCGCGTCGGCTGGAGCCGGGACACTGCGCCGGCCGCGCAGTGGCACCTCTTTCAAGAACAGCGTGGCGACAAACGCGAGCGCGATGACGCCAGCACTGACGAGGAACACGTCGGAGATCGCCGCCGTGAGCGCGCTCCGCACACCGGCGAGCACCTGTTCGAGCAAGGCCGCGCCATTCGGCCCCAAGCGTGCGAACGCGGCCGCGAGGGTGGCCGTGGCGCTCGGATCAACCAGCATTTGGGGGCTTTCCTGCAGCCGACCGAGCAACTCCGGGGGCACGGCACCGGCGACCTGCCGCGGCACGGCGTCGGCGAGGGCGGCACCGAAACGGTTGGTCATCACCGAGCCGAGCACGGCGAGGCCGAGCGTGCCGCCGATAGAGCGGTAGAACTGGGTTGCCGAGGTCGCTACGCCGACGATGCGATAGGGCACGGCGTTCTGCACGGCAATGGTGTAGCCAGGGAACGTGACGCCCAGTCCTACGCCCATCACGACGATATTGACTACCGCCTGCACGTAGCCGGTATCAACGGTCATGCGCGAGGCGAGCGCGATCCCGGTGCCCATGATCGCGGTCCCGATCAGCCCTTGCAGACGATAGCGTCCGCCCAACCGGGACAGAGTCTGGCCGGAAACCGCTGCTCCGAAGACCATCCCGAGCATCATCGGGGTCAAGAAGGCGCCGCTGTTGGTGGCCGAGGCGCCGAGCACGCCTTGGAAGAACAGCGGCACAAAGATGATGCCACCGAACATCCCGAACCCGGTCAGGAAGATGGCGAGCAGCGCCAGGGTGACGGTGCGGTTGCGGTAGATCGAGAAGGGCATGATCGGCTCCGCGACCCGCCGCTCCACTATGACAAACAGGGTCCCCGCCACGAGGGCAAAGACCAGGAAACCGAGGACCTGCACCGAGAGCCACCCGTACTCCGTTGTTCCCCAGGACAGGCCGATGAGCAGCGGCACAACGGTTGCGATCAGGAGTACCATGCCCAGGTAGTCAATCTGACGTTTGCCGCTGTCACGGCCCGTATTTGGAAAGTAGATGATGAACAACACAATGATCGGAATACCCAGCGGCAGATTGATGTAGAAAATCCAGTGCCAGGAGAGGGTATCGGTCAGAAAGCCGCCGAGCGTCGGCCCGACCACGGAGGCGACGCCAAACACGGCGGCGACCAACCCCTGGTATTTTCCTCGCTCTGCCGGCGGAAACAAGTCGGCAATGGAGACGAAAGCGTTGGCAAAGATGACGCCGCCGCCTAGCCCCTGGAGGGCGCGGAAGGCGATCAGCTGGTTCATCGTCTGGCTCAGGCCGGCGAGTACGGAGCCAAGCAGAAAGACGACCAAGCCGGCGAGATAGAAATACTTCCGGCCGTAGATGTCGGTCAGCCGGCCGACAATGGGCACGGCCGTCGTCGAGGCCACCAGGTACGCGGTCGCAATCCACGTAAAGCGGTCGAGACCACCGAGGTCGGCGACGATGCGCGGCAAGGCTGTGCTGACTACCGTCTGGTCCAGCGCGGCGAGGAACATCCCCACCATCACCCCGGCCATCGTGAGCACGACCTGGCGGCGGGGCAGCGGGACGAACTCGTCGTCGGCGTCCACCGCCGCACCCCCAGAGCGGGGGATAGGGGCGGCCGGTGCGGAATCCGGCCGGCTGGGGGCGTCAGTGACGTTACTCATGGGCGGCGCTTCACCTTTCGGCAGAGTTGAGGCGGGTGGCGAGGAGGAAAGTCGTCGTCGGAAGCGGATGACACCAGTCACCACTACAGGGATTGTAGCCGACATGGCGACCGTGGTTCCCGCTTTCGACAGCCGGGCGTCGGCATGGTAGCATCGCTCATCGTGCCGGCCGGCATGACCCGCCCGGCCTTAGCCCTCAGGGGACTGCACCGATAAGCAGTCCGCACAACGCGGTGGTTGAGGGCCATAGATTCTGCATCAGGGGTAAGGCTTGTCGGAGCTACTGACGAGGACACCGCGACCGGTCCGTACACGGGCGCGCGCGCCTGACCCTCAGACGCCGCTCGCCGGACAGGTGCTATCGCCCACCTCCTTGCCCCGCGACGCCGTCCACCACTCCCCCGGACACCGACCCGCGACACCGCGCAACGGCCTCGCGGCGGTGTGGGTACGCGCCGGGCAGGCGGATCAACTGCTCCGCATCGGCCCTCACCTCGCGGTGCTGACCATTGTGCTCCTGGTGGTGAGCTTTGGCCGTATCCAGCCGCCATCGTCGCTGGAGCGAGCGTCCAATCAACCGCTAGATCAACCGCTGCTCACCGCTGCCGATAGCCCGGCCGAGAGCCTCGCCTTACCCGAATATCAAGTGCGGGAGGTCGAAAGTGGCTCCCAGTCGAGCGGGGAGATGCGGACCTACATCGTCCAGCAAGGCGACAGCGTCTCGGCCATCGCCGCGCGCTACGGCATGGAGATGTGGCCCCTACTCTGGACGAACGAGCTAGAAGCGGATCAAACCATCCAGCCGGAGCAAGAACTCCGCATTCCGCCCGTGCCGGGCGCCGGGCGCACGGTGCAGGAGGGGGACACGCTCGAATCTCTTGCCAAGAAGTTCGACGTGGACCCGGAAGTCATCGTCATCGCCAACGAACTGCAACCGGGCGCCCAACTCTTGGTCGGGACGTATCTATTCGTGCCGGGCGGCCGACTCCCCATCCCGGAGCTCACCCCCGGATACGCCACCGGGCTGCTCCGCTGGCCGGCGCGGGGCTGGATTTCAGCCTATTTCACGGTCAGGCATCCCGGCATTGACATCGCCGCCAACCATGGGGTGCCGATCTACGCCGCCGACGGTGGCGTGGTACGGAGCGCCTTCTGGAACGGGAACTATGGCAATCAGGTGGTGATTAACCATCGCAACGGCTTTGAGACGAGATACAGCCACCTGTCGAGTTTCGAAGTCGGGGCGGGGCAGCTCGTGGCGAAGGGCAGCGTCATCGGCTACAACGGGAGCACCGGGTACTCCACCGGACCACACCTGCACTTCGAGGTGATCCGCAACGGACGCTACGTCAACCCGCTCAATTTCCTGCGCTAGGAGTCACACCTCACCCCCGGCCGTCCTCTCCCCGGCCCCACGACTACACCGGAGGCGGGAGGTATTGCTTGGGGACCTTGGCAATATAGGAGAAGGTCGGGTTGACGAACGCCGTCACGCGGGCTTCGAGCACCTGGCCGAGGAACAGATACGCTTCGCCGCGGTCGAATCCGTAGCCCTCTTCCAGCCACAAGATCATCGCTTCCAGCGCAGCGCGGAAGGCGTCCTCCGCCGGGCGGGCACAGGCGACGGTCATGATGTGCGTGGCGTTTTCCAGGCGCGGCCCGGACATCTTTGCCGGCTTGGGGCCAAGCTCGCAGCGGAGGCGCACGAGGGCGCTCGACTCGATCCCCCCGGCGCCGCAGATTTCGCCGTCGCCCTGCCGCGCGTGCATGTCGCCAACGTGGAGCAGCGCCCCCGGCACGTACACGGGCAATTGCACGGTGCAGCCGGTCGTGACCTCCTGCACGTCCATGTTGCCGCCCCAGTAGCCGGCCCAGCTGTGCGTGTAGCGCTCATACTCCGGGGCCACACCGACGAAGCCGAGCATCGGCGCGGTCGGGAAGCGCAGCCCGTCGCACCACTCGATGAAGCCGTCCTTGATCTGCACGATCTTGGAATGCTCGCCGATGCCGCTGCCGCCCAGCCACGCCGGCATCGCGCCGTTGGCACCGCGGAAGCGGGTGAAGCCGATGGGGTCAATGTCGAACTCGCCGATGTGGACGGAGAGCATGTCGCCCGGCTGCGCCCCCTCGACATAAATGCACCCGCTCGACGGGTTGCCCCCGCGCAGCCTCCGGCGCAAGGCCTCTCCGTCGGGATGGTCGTCGAGCCACGGCCCGCCGTTCATTTGGGTTTGCACCTCGAACTCTTCGCCCGGCTGCACTTGCATCGTCGGCGCGTTATCCGCCCCGATCTCGAAGTAGAGCACGTCGGTCGTCGCACGTTGCATCGGTCGGTCCCTCCTTACCCTTGGTTGCAGACCCTAGAGTACACGGGAGATAGCCTGGCAAGAGAGGAAAGCTCACCGGCGAGAACGGTCGTTTGCCTCTACGTGGCGTCGGCCAGACCATCAAGCGCCAGCAACTCCTCCAGACGGGTAACCTCGTACAGTGTACCCCGCGACGGTGGCAGCTTCGTCGGGCGCTCCGCATCGTCGGGGTTGAACCATGCGACATCCAACCCGGCTTCTAACCCTCCGACCACATCGTTCTCCCAGGCATCTCCCACGTACAAGGCTTCCGCTGGCGCAACGCGCAGGGCGGTGAGGGCCGCGCGGAAGATACGCGGATCGGGCTTGGCATAACCATGCTCGCCGGACACGATGACGGCTGCCGGCTCAAAATAGGCTTCCACTGCCAGGATGGACAGCTTTCTGCGTTGCTCATTGGCAAGACCGTTCGTGATAACCCCGAGGGGCAGGCCGTGCTCCTCTTTCAACATACGGAGCGTTGGCGTGAGGCCCGGCCGAGACTTCACTGTGGCGACGAGAAGTGTATTGTAACGCTCGAGGAAGGACTCGATAGCCTGCTCGGATGTGTCCCAGTTATACGCTGCCGCCGTCAGCACGTAGTTGAGACGCCGCGCCGCGCATACGTCCAGGCGGCCACGGTCGAATTCGGCAAAGAGCACCCGGCCGTAGTGGCTGAAGGTGGCCACAGCCGCGGCCAAGTCTTGATCATCACTGGCGGGAAATTGCCTCACATGCTCGGCTATCGTCTGCCGGGTGCTCCGTTCCCAGCAGAGCCGCCAGTCATACATCGTGCCATCGAGATCGAAGCATACGGCTTGCCAGCGTGCCATTGACGTTCCTGTTTCCGGTGGGCGGTGCGGAGGCGTCTGCTCGACTGCTCTCCAGGGTGTGCGTTGCACAACACTATAGCCGGCGGCCCCGGCACTCGGAGGACGACCACCAGCGCGGTTGTGGTATTGTGTACGATGCCGTGAGGCGCACCACCTGATCGGCGCCGGGAGACAACGTTGGCGGCCACAGCTTCTCAGCATCCCCGCTACGAGGCACACGAAAGTCCGTCGTTCTTGACCACGCTGGGCCTCGGCGTGCAGTTCAGCCTGATCGCCTCCGCCACTCTGCTGGTCACACCGGTGATCGTGGCGCAAGCATCGGGCCGAGGCAACTCCTACCTGGTGTGGATGGTCTTCGCCTCGCTCGTAGTCGTGGGCGTGTCCACGTTGCTGCAGGTACGGCGGCTAGGGACGGTTGGCGCCGGGGCCGTGCTGCCCATGTTCACGGCGGCTTTCTCCATCCCCTTCTGCATCACGGCGGTAGTGGACGGGGGGCCGGCAACGCTGACGACGCTGGTTCTCGTCACGGCGGTCACCCAGCTCGCAATCTCCAAGTGGCTGTTCATTCTGCGGCGCATCGTCACGCCAACCGTGGGCGGCACGGTGATGATGATTCTGTCCATCACGCTGGCCTCCGTTGTGTTCGGTCTGTTGGACCGGGCAGCGGAGGTTGAGCCGGTAGCAGCGCCGCTGACCGCGCTGGCGACCTTGGTCGTCGTCGCCGCGCTCACCCTGCGCGGCTCGGCAGTATTGCGGCTCTGGGGACCGGTGATCGGCATCGTCGTTGGCTGCGTCGTGGCCGCCGCGCTCGGCATCTACGACATCGAGCCGATGCTGCGGGCACCCTGGGTGGGGCTGCCAAGCGAGTGGCCGGGGCTGGGACTCGACTTCGGCCTCCCCTTCTGGACACTCCTACCGGCGTTTCTGTTCCTCGGCGTGATTATCTCCATTCAGACGAACGGCGCAGCCATTGCCATGCAACGGGTCTCATGGCGTCAGGATCGGGCGGTGGACTTTCGGGAGGTGCAGGGAGCACTGGCGGGCGCCAGCGTGACCAATCTGCTTGCCAGCATCGTCGGCGCGGTGCCCAACATCATCAATCCGGGCATCGTTTCGTTCACGCAGATCACCGGTGTCGCGTCGCGCCGAGTCGGCTACTGCATCGGCGGCATATTCATCGCGCTGGCGTTTCTGCCCAAGGTGTCCGGGCTCCTCAGCACCATCCCCGGGCCGGTGATGACGGGCTACCTGATCCTGGTGACCGGCACGCTGTTCGTTGACGGCGCGCAGACGGTGATCCAGACCGAGCAGAACCGGCAGAAAGTGGTCGTTGCGGGGGTGTGCTTCTGGATTGGCGCGGCGTTCCAGTTCGGGCTGTTCCACCTACCCAACCTTGGCCCGGTCTGGGGAACGCTGCTGAAGAGCGGCGTCACCACCGGCGGCCTTGCGGCCATAGTGATGATCCTCTATTTGGAGCTCACCAACCCGCGGCGCATGCGTTTTCAGTCCCGGCTCCACATTGACGCCTTGCCGGAGCTAAACGAGTTTATCGCCACGTTCGTCACGCGCCGCGGCTGGGATACCGCGATGCAGGAGCGGTTGAGCGCCGTGGCGGAAGAGACGCTCCTGACGTTAGCCCCGCTGGACCTGGAGCTGAACCTGGACGCAGACGATGCGCCCGATGACGAACGGCGCTTGGTCGTTGTGGCCTCTAGCGATGGCCCGGTGGCGGACCTGGAGTTCATCGGCAGCGGGAACGAAGAGAACATCGAGGATCAGGTCCGCCAGCTTCAGCAGCACGACACGGAAACGCCGGCCGAGCATGAAATCTCGCTCCGGTTGCTGCGAAGCTACGCCTCGTCCGTCAAGCACCAGCAATATCACGATACCGACATCATTACAGTCCGGGTTGACCCTCCTGAGACGCCATAAGTGACCGTAGCCAGCGTGCAATTGGCGGCCAGCCGGCTCACGTCATTTGTCGCTGCACCAGAGTACGGAACCGGCCCTCGGTCTCGAACAGCTCGTCGAAGCTACCCTCCTGGACCACGCGCCCGGCGTGTAGCACGTAGATGCGCTCCGCCTTACGTATTGTGGACAGCCGGTGGGCGATGACGATGCGGGTGGCGGCGAGGCGCTCGATCCCCTGCATGACTTGGGCTTGGCTGCTCGCGTCGAGCCAGCTGGTGGCCTCGTCGAGAAACACGATCCGCGGGTCGCGCACCAGCGCCGCCGCAATCCTGATCCGCTGAATCTGTCCCCCCGAAAAAGTGGGAGCGTGGACCGGTGGATCGTCGGGGGCGAGCCAGCGCCGCGGGGGTGACCGGTGATACGTGGCCGCGGCGCCGCTCCTCGGCTATACTTGTCCGTGTACGGGCCTGTGGCGCAGTTGGGAGCGCGACTGAATGGCATTCAGTAGGTCGGGGGTTCGAATCCCCCCAGGTCCACCTAACTGGACGAAATCAAGAACCTTCGTCCTGAGCTTTCGGCTGGCCTTATAGCCACGGGCCTGCCTGAAGCGTCTCAGCCGGCATCCACCGCTCGCTACTCTACAGAGCGATGCCAAGAGTTAGCGGGCCGTTCCCTGTCAGTGAGCCGGAGCGTGTCCAGGCCGGGACTCCGCCGCCTTGCCGAGGGCAAGGGTTGCTATGGGGACTCGGGTCCTCCTGCACCAGTCGAGTCACCCGCCGCTCAAGGTCGTCGCTTCAAGTCCGAAAGCGCATGGCGTAATTCCGGCAGCCTGCACATGTTGTGGGATGACCGAGGGTGCCCGGCTAGCTCGTTGGGTATGGGACGAAGGTGCATAGGCAGGTGCGCTCTAGCTGAGGGGCTATGGTAGGAGGGTGGTTGAGTCGCAGGTGCAGGTCTTCGAGGAGAGGCAACAGTACCAATAAGACTGGGGTTGAACGAGGCGGTCATTGACGACAGAACTCAGGTCAGTGAATGGTGTGATACAATACACTCTGACGGTCTACACACTACCGGAAGTTTCACGAGGGAGAGACTGTGCCTATTACCTACGGCATGAACTTGGCTAGGACGAGGGGCGTACAGCAGCTATCCGGCATCGTCCAGATGAGTGCTTACACGACCCACGCGGAGCGAGCAGACGTCTTCTTGTCGTACCGGCATGGTGACCAAGTCACGGCACTGCAGCTTGCCATGTACCTTGACCAGCGTGGGCGGCAGGTATTTATCGACATCCACGACGACACGCTAGACCCTGGCGACATTCACTTAGACGAAGCACTAATAAAAGCTATCACTAACGCAGACACGATGGTGATAGTTGTCTCAGACGGTACACAAGGCTCGTGGTGGGTGCCTTGGGAGATCGGAGTATCGACGCCGTACCGGAAGCCGAAGGCCCTCTATAAGCCGCTGGCAAACCAGCAACTTCCGTCTTACCTCCAGAAACTGCCGCGGCTACAGGACTTCATGGCTGCGAACAAGTGGGTCGTCGAAAACAGAAGCCGGAGCTAGCCGAGCCGCTATCAGCCGTTAAAGCGCCCATATCTCTGAAGGTTCCATCTCATTGCCATCTGCACGGACTCGACTACGGAACAGCGGACCGGGGCGAACACCAGATCTGCGGGGGTGCCTTAGATGCCCAAGTTGGTCAACGTAAGACTTAACCTCAGGCTACCGGGAATCGGTGGTATTGGAGGGACGTGGAAACCAGATGATGCCGAGGTACAGGCGGCTTGGGCACTCTATGTGGAGTTGATGACCCGAATACCCCTTGGCGGCTTCTCACCAGAGGAAGGATCGGTTCGCGAAGCCCTCACTTCCATTTACTCGTTGTTCGACACAACAAGGAGCATCTTGAGGGAGTCTGGCCCTACTGTAGCCCGGCCTAAATGGGGAGAGGAGATATCCTTTGGCTACCTCGCCATTTCGATGCTCAATCTCGTGCTGCGCCCACTGCTTACGGACTGGCACCCAAAGTTCCAGTCCTGGGAACGGGAGAATCCGAGTCTGGGCGAGAACGAGTGGCCGGGCCGCCGCGACTTCTTTGCATCGCTCAACAAGACGAGGGAGCAACTTGGTCAATATGCCAACCTTTTTGCCGAGGTCGCCGAGGTACCGGAACTGACAGAGAAGCTGGATGCCACGCATTCCAAGACATAAGGTCTTCGTCAGTTATCACCACGGCAAAGACCAAGGGTACCGCAACCGCTTCGAGCGCCTGTTTGCCGATGTGTACGACCTCATGGATTCCAGGTCGGTCAAACTAGGGAGCATCCCGAAGGGCTTGCATCTGGACGAAATCAGCCGCCGCATCCGTGAGCATTACCTGAGCGATTCGACTGTGACCGTGGTTCTCATCGGAGAGGACACATGGAGCAGGAAGCACATCGACTGGGAGATCGCCGCCACAGTTCGCGACAGCGAGGCTAATCCCAGGTCTGGCCTGCTTGGGATCCTCCTGCCGACACACCCGCATTTCGGTGAGGACGACTATCACCCAGGCACTATACCCCCGCGACTTCATGACAACGTTGAGTGTGGCTTCGCCCGACTGTACGCTTGGAGTGAGTCACCGAGCAAAGTGGCCGGCTGGATTGACAGCGCCTACGGGTGCCGGAAGAAAATCAACCCGGACAATTCGCGCGTCAGGTTTGCGAGGAATTGGAAAGGCCCACGGTGGTATCCGCGGAAACGGCGTCGGGAACGCAGGGGATAGACGAGGACGATGCCCTCGTCTGACGGCGGCGTCTCAACCCAGATACACACTCTTGCCAGCCTCATCTGGATAACCGCCGGGCGGGCAAGGTAACTCCTTAGTGAGCCTGGCGGCGCTACCCACAGGCCATGAGGAGGCCGCGAGTAGCCTCGGACAGGCCCTCGCGGCTCCGCTGGTGAGCAGAGATGTTGACCAGTTGGTGGCCGCGTGCTATATTGCAGATATGGCAGACATCACAGAAACACAGGCCATTAGTTCAACCCTCCAGGCCATCCGTGCCCGGCTCGACCTCACGCAGGAGCAACTCGCCGAGCGGCTCGGCGTTTCATTCACTACAGTGAATCGCTGGGAGGGCGGCACGACCATGCCCCAGAAGGCGGCGCGGACGGCCATCGCCGCGCTTGCCGCTGAAGCCGGGGTTGACACCACCGAGCCAGCCGGCGACGGAGCCGCGGCCGCAGTGCGCGTGACTCGCCGGCGCTCCCGCCGCCGGGCGGCCGCTCCCTCCACCAAACCTATGGAGCAGATGCTGTGGGACGCCGCCTGTTCTATCCGGGGTGAGCAGGACGCGCCAAAGTTCAAGGACTACCTGCTGCCGCTCCTCTTCCTCAAGCGCCTGTCGGATGTCTTCGACGACGAAATCGAGCGGCTGGCCGAGGAGTATGGAGATCGGGCGGTGGCAGAGGAGATCGCCGAGAGCGATCACGAGCTGCTGCGTTTCTACCTGCCTCAGGAAGCACGCTGGGGTGTAATCAACGGCCGCGAGTCCCATGTGTGGCCGCTCGACGACCGAGGGCGGAGCACCCGCCCGAAGGACATCGGTGAGCACCTGACGAGGGCGGTGCGGTTGGTTGTCCGCCACAACCCGTCGCTCTCCGGCGTCATTGACCTCGTAGACTTCGCGTCCGAGCGCAACGGTGAGCGCGATGTCAACCCGGCCAAGCTCGCTGCCGTCGTCGAGACCTTCTCCGATCCCCGCTACCGGCTCGGCCTCGCGGACGTGCAGCCCGACTTCCTCGGCCGGGCCTACGAGTACCTGCTGCGTAAGTTCGCGGAAGGCTCCGGCCAGAGTGCGGGCGAGTTCTTCACCCCCACCGAGGTCGGCTTCCTGATGGCGCACTTGCTGCGCCCGAAGCCCGGCGAGGACTGCCACGACTACGCCTGCGGCTCGGCCGGGCTGCTCATCAAGCTTCAGTTGGTGGCGCGTGAACTCGACCCTACAAGCCGGGTGCCGCTCAGGCTTAGCGGCCAGGAGTTACGAGCCGACGGTTACGCCGTTGCCCACATGAACGCGATCATCCACGACATGGACGCCGAGATAGCCCGCGGCGACACCATGATTAACCCAAAGTTCAAGGACGCGATAGGCCGGATCAATACCCACGACATCGTGGTCGCCAATCCGATGTGGAACCAGCCGTTCAGCCCGGACATCTTCGCCAGCGATCCGTTCGACCGCTTCCGTACCGCCGGCGGCATCACCACCGGCAAGGGGGACTGGGCATGGCTCCAGCACACGCTCGCCTGCCTGAACGAGCGCGGGCGGGCGGCGGTGGTGCTCGACACCGGCGCACTGACGCGCGGCTCCGGCGCCAGGCACGAGGACAAGGAGCGCAACATCCGCAAGTGGTTCGTGGAGCACGACTTGATTGACGGCGTGATCCTGCTGCCGGACAACCTCTTCTACAACACGAGCGCCGCGGGTGTGGTCGTCGTGCTGTCGAAGCGCAAGCCGGCGGCGCGGAAGGACAAAATCGTGCTGGTCAACGCCAGCCGGCGCGTGCGGAAAGGCCGCCCCAAGAACTTCATCCCCGCGGAGGACATCCGCCCCCTGGCCGCGGCGTTCCTGAAGGGTGAGCCGGTCGAGGGCGAGATTGCCATCATCACGCGAGAGCAGGCGGAGCAAGCCGACTACAACCTCAGCCCAAGCCGGTGGGTGGGAACCGAGGACGACAATCGCCTTAGATCGATACCTTCTATGATCGACGAACTCCGCCGTTTGAATGATCAGGATATTGAGTTGACCAGCGATGTCTTGAGGATGCTCACGCCACTCGCAGAGGAGGGAAAATATGTCTGAGTGGCCAACGGCAACCGTAGAAAGCTGTTTGGAGCGCATCGCCCTGGGCAAGGTACCGAAGGTCCTTGCTCGGGACTATTGCTCGTCTGGCAACTATCCGATAGTTGACCAAGGGCAGGGTCTGATTGCGGGATGGACCAACGATGACAGCGGCCTGATTTCGAAGAACCTTCCGATTGTTGTATTCGGGGACCATACCCGCTCGTTCAAATATGTAGATTTCCCCTTTGTGCGAGGGGCCGATGGAACACAACTACTGAAACCCAAAGCCGGGATTGAGCCGTTGTTCTTCTATTACGCCTGCAAAGCGATCAATCTACCAAGTCGTGGATACAATAGGCACTTCAAAGCACTGAAAGAAAGGGAGATTCCAACGCCTCCGCTCAGAGAACAGCGCAACATCGCCCGGACACTTCAGCAGATCGACGACGTTCTCTCTCTACAAGATGAGCAGCTTCACGTGACCACAGACATGAAGCGATCCGCGATGCACACGCTGTTCACACGCGGCCTGCGGGGTGAGGCGCAGAAGGAGACGGAGATCGGGCCGATACCGGAGAGTTGGGACCTTGGTCAACTCGGCCGGTACGCGGACGTAATCTCAACTCGGATGTCATATTCCGAACTGCAAGATGCACAGAACTCTGTATTGAGCGAAACAGTGAGGGTCCTAGGAATCAAAGTTGCTGATATGAACCTGCCTGGCAACGAAGTGGAGTTGCAGACCGCAGTCCTTGAGAGAATGGTGGACAAGGCTATCGCCGAACGCCGTTGTGCCCCGCCACACACGATAGTGTTTCCCAAGAGAGGGGCCGCGATTGCAACGAACAAAAAACGAATCTCAAACGAGTGGACGGCCTTTGACCCCAATGTGATAGGTGTTGTAGCCGGAGCCGAGCTTGACGAACGCTATCTTTTCCAATGGTTTCAGATGTTTGACCTTCGCACGATTACGGACCCGGGACCTACCCCCCAACTAAACAAGAAGAATTTGCTCCCATTGAATGTCCCCATTCCGCCAAGTCGCAGAGAACAACGCGAAATCGTCGCCATCCTCAACGTCATCGACCGCAAGATTGATCTGCACCGCAGGAAGCGCACCGTGCTGGAAGGCCTGTTCAAGGCTCTATTGCACAAGCTGATGACGGGGGAGATACAGGTGGGAGAGCTTGACCTTTCGACGCTAGCCGACAGCACGACTCTGCCCAAGGACACATCTAAACCCATTGGTGACGGGGCATGAAACTCAAGAGTGCAACAATCAAAGACTTCAGACGGTTCACAGACTTGACTATTGTGGGTATCCCTGAAACCGTGCGGCTGGTCATGCTCGCCGGGCCAAACGGGTGCGGCAAGTCGTCCTTCTTCGACGCACTCCACATCTGGCACCAACAGGTGTCGGACCGCGGTATACACTGGGATAGAGACTACTACAACAAGGTCGCATCACGAACCGATGGCAATTATTATCCACAGAATATCTCGGTGGCAATCCACGGGACGAACAACCTGAGTGAACAACAGCGGAAGAAGGTTCTCTATGTACGAACCGCGTACAGAAACGATCCCGATTTTCAGGTCAGCCAACTGGAGCGGATCGGTGATCCACTGGACCAGCAGCGAATCACCCGTATGATTGACAATGATGAGGCCGTTAAGCGGAATTATCAGACAATGGCAGGCCAGGGTCTTGAAGACTTGTACGGCCGTGAGCAAGGAATCACAACATTCGACCAGTACCGAGAAAGGAGCATCGGAGATATTCGAGCACCACTTCGCCGGTTGTTTCCCGATCTGGAGTTGAACAGCCTTGGGAATCCGCTTGATGATGGAACGTTCCGTTTCACAAAGGGGACGAGCCGAGGGTTTTCATTCAAGAATCTCTCAGGTGGTGAAAAGGCCGTATTTGACTTGATCCTCGATCTGGTCGTCGCGCGGCGTAATTACGACGACACCGTGTTTTGCATTGATGAGCCAGAGGCACACATGAACACGCGCCTTCAGGCGGAGCTACTGTCAGTCCTATACGATCTAATTCCAGACAACTGTCAGTTGATGCTGGCGACGCACTCCATCGGAATGATGCGCCGGGCGCGGGGCATAGAAGCAGAGAATCCCGGAAGCGTCGTCTTTCTTGACTTTGGTGGACACGAGTTTGATGAGTCGGTGGTGATTGAACCGACGGTCCCAGACCGTGCGTTCTGGAACACCACCTACGAGGTTGCACTTGACGACCTAGCGGCTCTTGTGGCTCCCGACCGGGTAGTCATTTGTGAAGGCGAACCAAGAAACAGGGCATCTGGCCGGAACTACGCGCATGACGCCCGGTGCTATCAACGCATCTTCCAGGCTGAACTCCCAGAAACCCAATTCGTCCCAGGCGGGAATGCTGACGAAGTTGCTGACGACAAGCGTGGTATCGCGTATGCCCTTGGTGTGTTGACCCAAGGCACCCAAGCCGTCAGGCTCGTTGACCGCGACGCTAGATCGCCGCAAGAAGTTGATGATTTGAAGCGGGACGGCGTGCGGGTGCTGTCACGCCGCAATCTGGAATCCTACCTATTCGACGACGATGTTCTAGGGGCACTCGCCCTTTCAGTCGGGAAAGCCGATAAGGTTGATGAACTCTTAGCTGAAAAGAAACGCATCCTTGACGAGAGGACTGGGGATGATCTCGACGATCTGAAGCCGGCCAGTGGTGAAATTTACCTCGCATGCAAGGACATTCTGAGGCTTGCCAACCCTGGAAACAATACAAAGACCTTCATGCGTGACACACTCGCCCCGCTCGTCAAACCTGGGATGGCAGTGTTCGACGACCTGAAGCAGGACATTTTCGGGTAGGAAGTGCGCGCAGATGAATATTGAGCAAATCGCAGCCTCGATCGCGTTCGGCGAGTCCGAGACGCTGGGGTTCAAGGCGATGACCGGGACGCGCCGGGAGGCGGCGAGGACGGTGTGCGCTTTCCTGAACCAGCGCGGCGGGCAGGTACTATTCGGTGTGGTGCGGGGCTGTGTTGAGAGTGTGGCTGGAGGCCTAAGCCGTGTATCTCAGATTCTATATTGATCGGGAATCGGGCTTACCTCATATATGGTCTCATGGAGTCGAGGAGAGCGAAGTTGAGGACGTCTTGGTGTCGCCGAGCGAGGACAGGCCCGGTCGGGAGGATTCACGCGTTGCGGTAGGTCGAACTTCCGGCGGACGGTACCTCCGGGTCATCTATGTGCCTGACCGAGAGCCTGACCAGGTTTTCGTCATCACGGCCTACGAGCTGAGAGGCAAACCGCTCGCCGCCTTTCGGAGGCGCATGAGAAGGAGAGGGAGATGAAGAGCACGACCAATTTCCCGCCGGGATGGGATGAAGAGCGCGTCCGACGCGTCCTGCAACACTATGAGGCGCTGACCGAGGAGGAGGCGGTCGCCGAGGATGAGGCCGCCTTTGAGGACTCCACACAGACCGTGATGAAGATTCCCAGCAAGCTCGTGCCTGCCGTGCGCGCGTTGCTTGCGGAGCACGTTGGGTAGTCGGCGGATACTAAGGGTAAGCCATCCCATAGTGTATGCGGGGCTTCTGTCACAGATCGCGGCCCGTTGACGCGCTGGAGGCTTGGGCCGGGGGCGCGATGGGGGCGTCATGGAGGCGTCATTAGGGGCGTTATGACGGCACCGGGTCATGACTGAACTCAACGTAACCGAAGCCGACACCGTCCAGTTGCCGATGGTTCGCCACGCGGCGGAAGTGGGCTGGACGCCGCTCGCGCCGCCGGTCGCGCTCGCCTACCGCGGCGGGCCGGCCGGGACGCTGTTGCGGGAGGCAGTCGAAGGGGCGCTCAGGCGGTTCAATCCCTGGCTGACCGACGACGCCGTCCGCGCCATCTTTGAGCGCCTCGAAGCACTTCCGCCCACCATTGAGGGCAACCGCGAGATGCTGGCCTGGCTGCGTGGCGAGCGGCAGTGGTACGACGAGGCCGAGCAGCGGCACCGCCAGGTCCGGCTGATTGACTTCAGCACGGTAGGGGCCAACGTCCTGCACGTAACCTGGGAGTGGCTGCTCAAGCCTCCCGCCCGGAAGGGCAACCGCGCCGATGTGATGTTCCTAGTCAACGGCGTACCGGTCGCCATCGTCGAGCACAAGAACCCCTCGGATGCCAACGCCATCGAGCGGGGCATTACCCAACTGCGGCGCTACGAACGGGAGACGCCCGAATTGCTGGGCACGGCGCAGCTGTTCAACGTTACCCAGCTCCTGGACTACTGGTACGGCGTCACCTGGAACGTCTCGCGTCGCTTCATGGCACGCTGGAAGGAGCGCCCGGAAGAGAGCTATCGGTTCGCGGTGCAGTCGTTCTTCGAACCGACCGACTTCCTGCGGACGCTGCGCGATTGGATTCTGTTCTACGTCGAGGACGGTGAGACCCGAAAGTCGGTGCTGCGCCAGCACCAGCGCCGCGCGGTTGATCGCATCGTCGAGCGCTGCGCGGAGCCGGCGAAGCGGCGCGGCCTCGTGTGGCACACCCAGGGGTCCGGCAAGACGTTCACGCTGCTCACCGCCGCCCGCCTGATCCTGGAACGCAAGGCGGCGTTCGGCACGCCGACGGTGGTCGTGGTCGTGGACCGGACGGAGTTGGAAGGCCAGCTCAAGGGCTGGGTCGAACGGCTGCTCGGCGAGATACGGCAGCAGGATGTGCCAGTCTGGCGCGCCGGCTCCAGGGCCGAACTCCAGAGCTTCATCAAGACCGACAAGCGCGGCCTGATCCTGTCCATGATCCACAAGTTCGAGGGCATCGAGAAGAACGCCAACACCCGCGACAACATCTACGTGTTTATTGACGAGGCGCACCGCTCGGTGGCGCGGGACCTGGGTACCTACTTGATGGCGGCGGTGCCCAACGCGACGATCATCGGCTTCACCGGGACACCGGTCGCCAGAACCTACCAGGGCGAGGGCACGTTCAAGATTTTCGGGGTAGATGACGAGCAGGGCTACCTCGACAAATACACCATCGCCGAGTCTATCGAGGACGAGACGACGCTGCCGATCCGCCACACGATGGCGCCGAGTACGATGACGGTACCAGCGGAGCGGCTCGACGAGGAGTTCTTCGCTCTCGCCGAGATGGAAGAGGTCACCGATGTAGACGAACTCAACCGGGTCCTGGATCGGGCGGTGGGCCTGCGTACCTTCCTGTCCGCCGATGACCGGATTGAGCAGGTTGCTGCGTTCGTCGCCAAACATTTCCAGGAACACGTCGCCCCGCTGGGCTACAAGGCGTTCCTGGTCGCTGTGAATCGCGAGGCCTGCGCCAAGTACAAGCGCGCACTCGACAAGCTACTCCCGCCCGCCTGGACGGCGCCAGTCTATACCGCGAATCCCGCTGACCCCTTCGACCGTCCGCTGGTCGCCGAGTTCCAGCTTTCATCGGAGCAGGAGGCCGACACACGCCTGCTGTTCAAGCGGGCGGACGGGGACCCGCAGATACTCATCGTGACCGACAAGTTGCTGACCGGCTATGACGCGCCGCTGCTCTACTGCCTGTATCTGGACAAGCCGATGCGCGACCACGTGCTGCTCCAGGCCATCGCACGGGTCAACCGGCCTTACGTTGACGCCAACGGTGTCCGCAAGAGCACTGGCCTCGTCGTTGACTTCGTGGGCGTGCTGCGCGAGTTGAAGCAGGCGTTGCAGTTCGACTCGTCGGACGTGAGCGGGGCCATCGAGGACCTCGACCTGCTGATGCAGCAGTTGCACGACAAGCTCGCCGCCGCGAAGAGCCGTTATCTCGACGGCGAAGCCGGGGATGAGGGCAAGCCAGATCGCGTTTCCGAGTCCCCGGCCCCCTATGCTTTCCACGAGGCGAGTGCCGACCTCCGGCTGGAGCAGATCGTATACGAGCGTTTCCTAACGCCCGAGGCACGCAAGGAGTTCTTCGCCGCCTACAAGGACATCGAGGCGCTGTGGGAGATTCTCTCTCCGTCGGCGGAACTGCGCGACCATATCGGCACGTTTACGCGCCTGGCCAAACTCTACGCCATCGTCCGCAACGCTTACGCGGGCCAAACGGGCTTTGTGGCCGACCTTGCCCGGAAGACGCAACGGCTGGTCGAGCGAACCGCTACCGTGGAGAGTCTTGGCTCCCTCACGAAGACCCTACCCTTCGATGTGCGGACCCTGGAAGCGATTCGCGGGGAGGCCGGCTCGGACGAGGCCAAGGTGTTCAATCTCGTGCGCGGCCTCCAACAGGAAGTCGAGCACGAACCAGAATTGGCCGCAGTACTCCGGCCACTGAAGGAACGGGCGGAACATATCCTGAAGGGCCTCGAGGAACGCACGACCACCGGGCTGGCGGCGATGGACCTGTTGGCGGCCCTCGCACAGGAGAAGGAAGCCGCCACTATGGCCGCCGGGGACAGCGGGCTCTCGCCGCGTGCGTTCGGTGTCTATTGGGCACTAAAGGACGACGCACATCTACAGACCGTTGGCATTGTTGCGGAGGACTTGGGGCAGTTGGCCGACACGCTGCTCCAGCGCTTTCCCAACGCCGCCGTCAACTTGGACGAGCGGCGGCGGCTCCGGGCGGCGCTCTACCAGCCGCTGCTGCGACTGCCAGCGGACGAACGAGGCAACGTCGTGGAGCGGATCATCGCCATCCTGTTGGGTGAGAGCAGCGATGCGGACACGTGACGAACGACGCGCGGCCCTCTGCAAAAGGGTCGAAGCGTGGGCGTTGCGGCTGAAGGTGCAGACTCCGCTGGTGCGCGTGCAGCACATGACGCGCAAGTGGGGATCGTGCTCGACAGCCGGGATTATCACCCTCGCAACTGATCTGGGCGACCAGGAAGTCGGCTTCCAGGACTTTGTCATTGCTCACGAACTACTGCACCTGCGGGTGCCCAACCATGGCAAGCTGTTCAAGGCGCTGCTGAATGCGCATGTGCCTGATTGGAGACAGTACGATGTCGGAAAACAGCGGGCTGGCGCCAACTCAGCGTCCGTTTCAGATAGCGCCTCCACGCGCACGCGAGTGAGCTTCGCCAATGACACCTGACCAAATCAGCGCCTTGGCCGCCGCCGGCGAGTCGGCGAGGCTGGAGTTCAAGCGCACAACCGGCACCCGCCGCGAGGCCATGAGAACCGTGTGTGCCATGCTCAACCAAGAGGGCGGGCACGTACTGTTTGGTGTTGCACCGGATGGAGCTGTCGCGGGCCAGCAGGTGAGCGAACGAACCATAGAGGAGGTGAGCGCGGAGCTACAACGGATTGAGCCACCGGCCTTTCCGGCGGTCGAGCGGATTCCCATAGGAGGAGGCCATGATGTGATTGTGGTCAGCGTGAGTCAAGGCTCCGCGCGGCCGTACCAATACCGAGGCACCTCCTATCGCCGGGTGGGCAATACGACCGTGGCGCTGTCCGCCCACGAATATAACCTGATGCTCTTGGAGCGCATTCACAGCGAACTACGCTGGGAAAACCAGCCTGCCAGCGGATGGTCGGTGGACGACCTCGATGCGGCCGAGATTCGACGCACGGTCACGGAGGCAATCCAAAGGGGACGGCTGGAAGACCCGGGGACTCGCGAACCGGCCGATCTGCTGCGCGGCCTGGGCCTCTTCAGGGAAGGCGTGGTATTGCGCGCGGCGGTGGCGCTATTCGGCAATGCCGAACGCATCGAGTTGGAGATGCCGCAGTGCCTGCTGCGGGTGGCCCGTTTTCGCGGCGTTGACCGCACCGAGTTTCTGGACAATAGACAGTTCCACGGTAACGCCTTCGTGCTCCTAGCGAGTGCAGAACGATTTCTGCGCGAGACTCTCCCCATCGCCGGGCGGATCGAAGGCGATCGTTTTGATCGGATTGACGAACCGCTCTACCCACCGTTAGCAATGCGCGAGGCATTGGCGAACGCGCTATGCCATCGGGACTACTCCATCGGTGGTGGCTCCGTGGGTCTGGCGGTGTACGATGACCGCTTGGAGGTGACCTCCTCCGGCTCGTTGCATTTCGGGTTAACGCCTGAGAAGCTATTCCTGCCGCACGAGTCGCTGCCGTGGAACCCGCTGATCGCTCGAACCTTTTATCGCCGTGGTCTCATTGAAGAGTGGGGGCGCGGCACCCTGAAGATGGCCGAGTTGGCGACCTTAGCCGGTCTGGAACGCCCCGAAATCGAGGACGCCGGAGGGTGTGTGACCGTCCGCTTCCGACACGGCCGCTCTGTGCTGGGAGGGCGCAGTCGAAAGGACTTGACCGCCCGGCAAGCGGCGATTCTGACCCTGTTGGCTCGTTCGGATGACGGCCTGGCATTGCGTGAGATTCGCACCCGCTTGGCGCCGCAGGCCAGCGAACGGCAGGTGAGACGCGCCCTCGCAGGCTTGAGAGAGCGTGGGCTCGCAAGGTCCATTGGTCGCGGTCCAGCGGCGCGGTGGATACGGATGCGCGACTGATTGGGGTGCGGATTAGACCTCCTGAGCGCCTCGGGGGCGCATCGGGGTCCTATTGGGGTCTATCCGGGGTCCTATTGCGCTCGACTGCGGGTCTGTTGTGGGGAGACCGAGGGTCCGCGCACTGCGGTCCATCCGCATCGCGCCGTGAATGATGTCAGCACAACGCGCAGGGCATGCCTATTGTATATCCTCTGCGGCGCCGCGGTAGGGTGGCGTGCTGGACAAACACACGCGGTCCCGCGAGAGGAGATTCGCTCTACGTCAGGTAAGCTGTATAGCGGCACCGGCGGTCCATGATAGGCCTAAGCGGGCCCTGATGGGGCTAGTTGAGCGGGTTGAAACAGCCTTGACAGAGATTGCAGGTGTAGCTGATTTCACAGTCGATGAGGGTGTCTATGCTTAATCGCTCCGGTCTCGGCCAACTGATCGTATTTGAGGGGCCCGATGGCGTTGGGAAGTCTACGCTTTCTCAGGCTCTCGCCAAAACGCTCACAGCAATCGGTATCCCCTGTGAGTACCTGACATTTCCAGGGAAGGAGGTCGGGACTATAGGCCGCTTGGTCTACGACCTCCACCATGACCCTGACGCGTTTGGCTTGGGCGAATTCTCTGCCGCCTGCCTCCAAGCGCTCCATATCGCTGCCCATCTGGATACGATAGAACGGCGCATCGTGCCGGCCCTTAGTGAGGGACGTTGGGTGATCCTAGATCGGTTCTGGTGGTCGACGTGGGTCTACGGATGCGTGTCCGCAATTCCACAGTCTATTTTGGACGCCATGATTCAGGTAGAGCGTCTTCAATGGAATGGCATCAAGCCCGCAACTCTCTTTCTGATTGATCGCTCTGAGGGGGGCTCCAAGAGCGAGAGGCGAGCACGACTCCGGCAGGGCTACCGGGCCCTGTTTGAAACGGAGAGTACCTGTTACCCTGTCTGTCTCATCAAGAACGACGAGTCAGTGGAACAGTCCCTCAACCAACTACTCACGACGCTACGAGACCTAATCCCCCTCGCGTGGGATGAGGTCTTGACAGGTCAAGCCGCATTCTACCAAGAGCAAGTGGAACAGCTGCCTCTCCTCCCATGCGAGAAGGCTCCATCGGTTTTGACAACTCTGACCCCGGCTCGGCCGTCCGTCGTGTACGAGAGCTATTGGCAGTTCGCTGCGGAACGCCAGGAGGTGTTCTTCCGCAAGATGGATGGACTTCTCCCCCCATGGACGACTGATCCTATCCTTGCCCGGTATAAGTTCACCAATGCTTACCGCGCCTCAGATCGAGTGAGCCAATACCTTATCCGGCAAGTAATCTATACGGGAGACCAGAGTGCAGAGGAATTGTTCTTTCGCATTATCCTGTTCAAGCTCTTCAACAAAATCGAAACGTGGGAAATGTTGGAGGAACATCTAGGAACCGTTACCTACGCAGACTACTCCTTCGCAAAATACGACAAGATCTTGTCTGAGGCCCGCTCATCCGGCGCAACAATCTATTCGGGTGCCTACATCATGCCATCAGGAAGGACCTCATTTGGATATCCCCAAAAGCATCGCAATCACCTTAAGCTCCTTGAAAGAATGATGGAGGATAAAGCACCACGGAGGATAGTCGCTGCCTCTGGCATAAGGCAAGCCTTCGATGTACTCCGATCGTATCCTACGGTTGGTAGTTTTCTTGCCTATCAATTTGCAACGGACATCAACTATAGCAACCTCACGAACTTCTCTGAAATGGAGTTCGTGGTGCCAGGGCCGGGAGCATTGGACGGGATTCGTAAGTGCTTTACTGATCTAGGAGGTATGAGTGAGGTGGATATCATCAGGTTAGTAACAGAGCGGCAAGAACAGGAGTTCGAGAGGCTGGCGCTAAAGTTCCGCACACTGGGAGGGCGTAATCTACAACTCATTGACTGTCAGAATCTTTTCTGCGAGGTCTCTAAGTACGCGCGTGTGAAGTATCCAAGTGTTAAGGGAATCAATAACCGAAAGCGCATCAAGCAGCTCTACCGTCCCTCGGAGAAACCTATTGCATACTGGTATCCCCCCAAGTGGGGGATCAACGATCTGATTCCTGGCAGTGGAAGTACAGAATGATCTCTGTCTTTGAGGGAACATCCGCCGAGGACGTGTGGCGGCAGGTAGCTCAGGCCTTCCGGCAGCCTGATACCTTTCGTATTCAGGCCAGTCGAGGAGGCAAGACGAGAGAAATCCTGCACGCTGCTATCTCAATTTCGGACCCACGCCAGCGTTGGATTTTGTCAAGACTGCCAGCCCTAAACCCGGCGTTTGCCCTTGCGGAGGTCGTGTGGATATTGGCCGGTAGGCGTGACATGGCCTTTCTTAAGCATTGGAACAAGCAGCTTCAGGACTTCGTTGGTCCAGGACCAGAACTACATGGAGCATACGGTTATCGCCTTCGCCGTCATCTTTGTGTCGACCAGTTGGAGCGGGCGTTCCAGGCCCTTTCAGGGACTCCCGACACTAGGCAAGTCGTCCTACAGATCTGGGACTCTAACATCGACTTGCCACGGGCGGATGGCATGCCAGCTAATCTCGATATCCCTTGTAACGTGCTATCAATGCCGAAGATTCGTGACGGCAAACTAGAGTGGCTACAGGTCATCAGAAGCAACGATGGCTTTCGTGGCTTGCCATACAATTTGGTTCAGTTCACTTGTCTGCAAGAAATTCTAGCCGGATGGCTGAATGTCGAGTGTGGCTCCTACAACCAGATTAGTGACAGCTTGCATGTATATGACGACGATGTGAACCATGTGCTGGGTTCGAGTTTTCTCTCGGAAACTCCCCTTAACGCCGATCATCTTGCTCTTCCGAAGGAAGATTCGGATCGTACATTTAAAGAACTGGAGGAACGAATTGAGCAGATGATTGACCCACAACTAAAGGAGGACGAACTTGAAGGGTTAGCCACCTGGGATACCGCTCCTCAGTCCTACCGCAACATATGTACAGTCCTCGTCGCTGAGGCATTGCGGCGGCGTGGGCAGACGGACGCGGCGGCAAGGGCAATGCTCTCATGTACTAGCCCTGTGTATCAGTTGCTTTGGACACGGTGGCTCGCAAGGACGTCAAGGTAGAGTGATTCTACCTGCCGCGACTGCTGAACATCCTCCATCCCAGTAACGATGGTCGGTTATCCGTCGGGCTTCGCTTGTTGGAAACTGGCTGTGGAGTTTGTAGATAGCTAAGGTGGCGTTCCGGCGGGAATGGACCGAGCACCAGCATCTTTATCCAGCACATCACCGATCAATGGCTCGGGGCTATCGTCGTCCTCTCCCGGAACATGCTCTGCAACACCAGCAGCACCACCTTTATCTGGATCTCGGGCAACCGCAAACCGACGCATCGCCGGAGTGAGGTACGGTTCATTGACGCCACGCAGTGGTCTCAGCCGCTACGCATTCGAGGAGATCGATTAATCGAACATACTTCCCAACGTCTCCTTCGGTTGCCGAGAGTCACCTTCGAGGGACCGATGCGGGCTCCGGGGTGGTGCCCCGAACGGCCCGAGATGACGACGGCGATCAAGAAGCTCAAAGACGGGGCCGAGCGCTCGCAAACTGTGCCGCCAGCCAGTGAGCGAGTCCTCTTGATGCACGTCAAGGCGGATCCGCGGGGGCGGCCTCATCCCAACCACCATCACCGGCGGCCCAGGCGTTCTGTAATACAACCCAGACCCAGTCCTCCGCGCTACGGAGCAGGTGCCACGCACAGAGGCCGGCGGCACGGCAGCCTTCCTGCACCGAGAGGTACCGGCCTACACCCGCGACTCTTGGAACGCGCCGGAGAGCGTCAAAGCAGGCTACAAGATCAACTTCATCCGCTGCTTCTACCGGCCACAGTCCCTGCACCTGCTGGAGAAGAGCGGGGCTGATATACTAACGTAGGAGCATGAGACGGAGGGGCTGCCAGCGTTAGGCGGCGACGAGTCCCATATTTCGGCAGAACATTCCGTGCAGTAACCAAATAGAAGGGAGGCAGACCATGCCCGAGGACATTCGAAACGTCTTCATCAGTCACATACACGAGGACGATAGAGGTATCGCCAGGATCAAGGATATCGCGGAACGACAGGGAATGACTGTTCGAAACGGGTCGGTCACTTCAGACCAACCGAATTCCGCAACCAACGAGGACTACATCAAGTATGAGATACTGGCCCCTCGCATCAGATGGGCAAGTGTGCTGGTCGTGTACATATCTCCAGACACCAGGCACAGTCGGTGGGTGGATTGGGAAATAGAATATGCCCACCAGCAAGGGAAGAGGGTTGTTGGGGTATGGGAATGGGGAGCAAAGGATTGTGAGGTACCTCAAGCACTCGACCGTTACGGTGATGCAGTTGTTGGATGGAACGGAGAGAGTATCGTTGATGCGATCAACGGCGATTCCGACGAATGGCGGAAGCCGGACGGATCCGCGTGGGACTACCGTGCGATCGAGCGTTATGCGTGCCGTTGAGGTAGTATGGGTAACAGGCTGTACTCGTACATCGTAGCAAGGGACTACGGGTTCGCTCCCAATCCGTTTTATGGTTTCTGCACCCTAGCGACGTGCAAACCTCAGATACGCAAGAGAGCTAAGGTCGGAGACTGGATAATTGGCACCGGCTCGAAATCCAAAGGGCGGGATGGTTACCTAGTCTACGCAATGCGGGTCACAGAAGGAATGTCGTTCGGTGAATACTGGATGGACCGCCGCTTTCGTTGCAAACGGCCTGAAATGTCCGCAAGCCTGAAGAAGGCCTTCGGTGACAATATCTACTACCGCGACGAGAGCACAAGTGAGTGGTGTCAGATTGATTCCCATCACAGTCACGCCGACGGATCGAAGAATGAAAGAAATATCCGAAACGACACGCAGGTCGACCGTATTCTCATCAGCGACGATTTCATCTACTGGGGTGGCATTGGACCGCTGCTCCCTCGTTTTCGCGGCGAAACCGTTTGCCACAGCACGCAAGGACATAGATGCAACTTTCCCCAAGAGGTAGTTGGAGACTTCATAGCCTGGGTTCGTAGCTTCAACGAAAGGGGCTACTGCGGTACGCCATTGGAATGGGGGTGAGAACTGCCATGACCTGCGTCATGACTCGCCCCTAGCCTGACAAGCAGCGTCTGCCTAAAGTGGCTCGTGATGAAACACAAAGGGCCCGCATACAGGTAGATTCGGGGACGGCTTCCCCAAGTAATGCGGGGTGAAACGCAAAAAGCCCGCAGATATGGACGAGCGGGAGGCCATCGCTACATATGCGATGGCCTCCCGGTGTCGTGACGTTCAGCATCCCGCGCCGGGCTGGAAGCTAGGCAGACTGGCTGATCGCTAGCTCCGCTTGCCGCTCCTGCGCCACGAGCCACTCGAAGAGCGGCAGGGATGCCGGTGGCTGCTTGCGCTGGCGCTTGGGCGGCGCCGGCACCTGGGCCAGGAACTCCGCCCAAGAGATCGGCTCCTGCTGCTGCGCTGCTGCGGTGCCGCGCCGGCCGTGGCCGTTGGCCGCTACGGCCGCTGCACCCGTGCCGTTCGCCCCCTTGGCAGGGGCCTCTACTACCACCGGCTCGCTTGCGCCGACCTGCCATCCGTCGTCCACCAGCAGCGCCTCGGCGTCGGCCGCGGCCGCCTGGGCTTGTGCAAAGACCGCTTGGACGGGCTCCGCATCCGCCGCCTCGCCGCTGACGATCTGGCGCGCCAGCGCCAGCAGCAGGTCGTCGCCGTCATCCCCGTAGGCGGCCAGCCCGTCCTCCGGCAGCTCCCCCTCCACCGCCAGGGAGCTTTGCAGCTTCTTCGCCACCAGCGTGAGCGCATCGGCCTGCAAGGTCTGCCGGTGCGCCAGGTAGACCACCCGCACCGGCCGGGTCTGCCCGATCCGCCAGGAGCGGCGCGAGGCCTGGCGCAGCGTGTAGACCGAGTAGTCCGTCTCGTACCAGCACACCGTCGGGAATTCGAGCAAGTCCAGCCCGGTCTGCACCAGCCGGGGATGGCAGACGAGCACGTCCAGGCCCTCCTGCACCCGCTCGGCCACCCACGCTTCGCGGCGGTCGGGTTTCACCGCGTCGGCCTTCAACACCGCCACCCGCGCCCCGTGCCGGGTGAGCAACGTCTCCAGGCGCCCGGTGATGTCCCGCGTGCCGGTATGGGTGACGTAGACCAGTACCCGGCGCCCGGCCTGCCGCTCGGCGGCCACCAGGTCCAGCAGCGCCTGCTCCTTGGGGTACACCCGCTCCTCGGACAGGGGCGGTACCTGTACCAGGGGCCGCTGGGTCTGGGGATCGAAGACCGTCTCGCCGCGGGTACAGCCGTCGGGATAGGCCAGCAAGGTTTGCAGGTAGGCCCCCAGCAGCCGCTTGGACCCCTGGGCCAGGGCGTCGGCCAGGGCCTTCCGCAGCGTGGTGAAGACGGCCTGGTAGGCGCTGCGCTGGGAGTAGCCGGTCTCATCCGGCGTGTCGTCCAGGCCCACCAGGCGCACCTGCTCGGCGTAGGGCGGTAAGCCACTGGCCACGTCGGCGAGGCGCAGGAAGACGGTGTGGCCGATCAGGTGGAACAGGGCGGCCGGGGCCAGGCCGGGCCGCTCCCGGATCACGGTGCGATAGCGGCGGCGGCGGCTGTGGCGGCCGTCTTCCAGCGGCTCGTCGGCCGGGCGGCGGACGGTGTGCTCGACAAAGCCGTAGCGGGCGATCCAGCGGGACTCCTCGTGATGTTCGAACTCGGCCCGCAGGGCCGGGGAGAACCGGTAGAGCAGGTGGAAGAGGGTGCTGGCGTAGCCGCCGGCGAGGGTGCCGGTGAGGGCCAGGGAGGTGCCACAGACATCGGCCAGAATGCCGGCGGCGATCCCCTGGGCGCTGCCGCGGCCCTTGTACTCATGCACCTCGTCGGCGATCAGCAGGTCGAACCAGCCCGGCATACGCAGCTTGACGTAGTCGGCCAGCGGATAGCGGCGCGGGCCGCGGCGGTCGGCCTGCCAGAGGGCGGCGCCACAGTGGCCGCAGCTGCGCTTGCGGCGGGCCAACTCGGTGTCCGTCAGCGGCACGCCGTCGGGGGTGACTATCTGGGTGGCGCAGACCGGGCAGCACGGCACACGGAACGGCTCACCCGTCTCTTCGTCCCGCAGCAACTGCCCGTCGGCGGTGGCCCAACGTGACACGACGGCGGGCTGCCAGCGGTAGGACAGCTTGGCGCGCTCGCGGGACATGATGGCAAAGAGCGGGCCGGCGCCGGTGGTGCGCCGCAGCCGCTCCAAGTCGGTGATCGAGGTGACGATGGCGGCGCGGGCGTCCGGGATGGTGGCTGCGACTTCCCGCTGCCACTTGCGGGTGAGATGCGGCGGGACGAGCACCAGGATACGCTGAAAGCCGGCGAGGTGGGCGGCAGCGGTGGCGATGAAGGTCTTGCCGGTGCCCATCTCGCCGACGACGGTGGTACCGCGCTGGGTGGCCAGGGAGTGGGCCGTGCCGCGAATGGCGGTCTCCTGCGCCCCGAGCGGGCTGCGCAGCAGCGGGGGCAGCGGCCGGGCGTCCCGCGTGGGCCGGTACTGGGGTGGGTAGGACTCGACGACGCGCTGGGCGATGGCTGCCTTGTAGGTCTCGAGGAACGTGCTGAGGTTCATGTCCTGCTCCTTTCTTGTCGTGAGGGGGCGTAGCGGGGAACTCCGGGGCCGGACAAAAACAGACGCGGCCCCGCCGGTCCCGTGTGGGGACTGGCGAGGCCGCGTGGGCTGGTGGGGCGATGCAGAGTGAGCGGGCCGAGGTGCCGATAGGGAGAAGCTAGGCGGCGATGTCGGTGATGGTGCCGGTGTGCAGGTCCAGGGCGACGACGGTGGTGCGCAGCCGTTCGCGGCGCACTTCCTGTTCGCGGGTGCGCTCCACCAGCACCAACTCCTTGGCGGTGCGCCCCTTCACCAGCAGCCGCTGCCCATTGGCTTCCAGGCAGAGGTTGTCCAGGAAGCCGGCGGCCACCAGCATGGCCAGGTGCCCGCGCCGCAGCGGCAGCAGCGGCCGGGGGCGCGGGGTTTGCGGCGGCCAGAGCGCATCGGTGACGGTGGCGTGGGTCCACAACCCGGTCCGCCGGGCCTCGGCGGCGGCCGCGAGGGGATCAACGGTGCGGGTACTGAACAGCAACTCGCCAGCCGGGGTGGCCGGCACGGTGTAGAGCGGCGTGGGCGCCGGCGTGAGCTCCCGCAACTCTTCTTCCGCCCAGCGGTGGACTTGCTGCTCGGCGGCCGGGTCGGGCTGGGCCCGGGCGCGCCGGCAGCCGGTGAGCACGACCTGGTCGAAGGCCGCGCGCTCCGGGTGCGGGAAGGCCCAGCAGGCCAGCCGCCGGTAGTGGGCGGCGAGGAAGCGAGCCGAGACCGGCAGGCGGCGCCGGGGCACGATGAAGACCAACACACCGTGCTCGGCCAGGTAGCGAGTGCAGTGGCGCAGGAAGCGGTGCTCGCTGCGTTTTTCTTCCCCGTCGTGTGAAGTAGAAGGCCGGCGAGTTGGTTTGGCTGACGCCAAACCACTTTTCCGTCCCCCCCTTCCCGAACCGGGCGTGCGGCTTTCACCGCACCCGGCTCTCCAGTGATCCATACCCAGCCAGCCGGTACGGGCTGCTGGGCTGACCGCGGCGCTGCTTTGGCCTGTGCCCGCTCGGGCACCGCACAGCGCACGCGAGCCGATCACCTGTCCTCCTTCGCCATGTACCGGGCTTTCCCCGGCGCCGACTACTACGAGGACTCCGTTGCCCTAGGGGTCGCCCCCCGTAGGCAATCCCGCGTTCCGTCAGCATAGGACGTTTCGAGCGCGACTGTAGGTGCCCCGTTCGCCCCCTTGAATAGACCGCATCGGTCATCGTCCACGTCGCGGAGTTACCCTGGTCACGACCACCGGCCAGGGCACGACGTGGCGCCGGGATACAAGCGTGGTACCGGCGGGTGCTCCCGATCACCAGCTGGGGACTGGGGTTCAGGCAGTGTAGCTTTCACCGTATCGCGCGGGCCTTGCGGAACCAGCCTTACATCGCTTTCAGGCTGTAGCCGCTTTACCGACAGGCTATTTTCCCCCGCCGCTTTCGCTTTGAGGTGGGTCGGTTGGCCCAGGAACAGGCTCCGAGTTCCTCCCGGCTAGGCCGGGGATCCTATGCTGCGTGACGCGGCGCACGGTCATAGGGGGGATTGAGGAGCAGCAGGCCGAAGGCGCGGTTGGCGATGGCGGCGGCGAAGAGGTCGGTAGCCAGGGTATGGTCCAGCCGGCTGGTGGCCTGGGTGGACCGCTCCTGGTGCAACTCGACGCCGTAGGTCTCCAGGGGCAGGGTGGTGTACGGGTGCAGGCGGCTGGTGAGGTGGGCCAGGGCGGCCCCGGCGCCGCAGCAGGGATCGAGCAGGCGGACGGTGCCATCGTAGCGAGCGGGAAGCCGGGCCGGTGGGCGCAGGAGGGTAACGAGCAGATCGAGCACGCGCGGCGGGGTGGGATAGAAGCCCCCTTTGGCTTGAGCGGCTAGACGCATGGTGAGTCTCCTTTCTCGGCGTTGGTGGTGGCGTCACTGCGTGATGGGCAACTGCCGGCACCCGCCTCTGGCGGCAGAGTGAGCGTGCCGGCGGCGACGGCGTGGGTGAGGTCGGCCTGGAGGGCGGCGGCATTGGGTCGGCAGTCGTAGGCGACGAGGCCGGCGGTTTGCAGCGGGACGATTTCCTCCTGGGCCAGGCCGCGCTGCCAGAGCCAGGACGCCCAGGAGTGGTGCAGCGGCAGGGAACTGCGCCGGTCCAGGAAGCGATGGTGCAACTGGGGTGCGTCCGCTTCGTGTGGGGCCAGCAGCAGGAACTGCTCGCGCTCGGTGGCGTACTCGGCGAGGGTGGTGTAGACGAGGGCGTGCCAGCCGCCACAGACCGGCAGGCGCGTGAGCTTGGTGGTCCAGGTACCGACGGTGTGGGCGGGAATGACACAACGCTGGAAGCTGCCGGCGAGCGCGGTGCCCTCGGCGCCTGGGATGAGGTGCGCCACGTCGGGGGGCTGCTTGAGCAGGGCGGCCCAGATGGCCTTGAGGGCAGTTTGGGCGCCGACCAGGGAGAGGAACCAGAGGCCCTCGGTGGCCGGGTCGCGGGCGAAGGCGTCGGCGGTGGCGGTGAAGCCGCCGGCCGTAATCGTGTACAGCGTGGCGGGGTCCAGGGTGGTCGGCGGGATGGGGTGCGTGCTGGTCATGTCCATGCTCCTTTCGTTGTTGGCTGGGGCCCCTCACGGGCCGGCGCTGGGCAGCAGGCCCTGCTCGCGCAAACTCACGGCGCGGTCGCCACCGATCACGATGTGATCGAGCAGCTCGATATCCAGGAGCTGCGCGGCCGCGGCCAGCTCCTTGGTGACGGCGATGTCCGCCGGGCTGGGCGTCGGGTCGGTGGACGGATGGTTGTGGACGACGATGAGGCCGGGGGCGGCCGCGATGATGGCCGGGCGGAAGACCTCGGCGGCGCGGATGCGCGCCGCGTCGACGGTGCCCTGGTAGATCACGCGCTGGCCGATGACGCGGTGCTTGGTGTTGAGCAGCAGCACGCGCAGCTGCTCCTGCACCAGGGGCGCCAGTTCCGGTCCCACCAGTTGCTGCACGTCGGCGGGGCACGAGATCGTCGGCCAGTCGGCGGGCGCACCAGGGGGCTGGGTCTCGACCTCGTAGCGGAGGGCCAGTTCGCCCAGCACCGGCAGGTTTTGGCGCAGGGCCGCCAGCAGGGAGGTGGTGGGTGGTTCGTAGGCAGTGGTGGTGGTCATCGCACGCTCCTTTCAGACGGGGTGGTGGGAAACAAAAGCGGGGCCGCCCCCTCCGCGGCGGGAGCGGCCCCGTTGGCCGGCTGCACTGGTGGTGGTGACTGCTCAGTCGTCCCTCCTCTCTGGTGCGGGTGTGGTGGTCGGGGCCAGCTTGCGGGCGGCCCCCTCGACCAGCGGGAGCAGGGCGGCAGCCGGCACGGCGTCCAGGTCCTGGCCCAGCCGTTGGCGCACGGCCGTGCGGACCTGCGTGGCGTCGAAGCCCTGCTGGGCGCCCAGCGCCAGCAGCGTCTGGCGCAGCGACGCGGCCCAGGTGTCGGCAGCCCCGTTTCCGCCGTCCCCGGCGAGATCGTTGCCGAACTGGGCACCGAGGGTGCGCAGCGCCCGCTTGAGGGCGTCGGTCACGGCGCCTTTGTAGGCCGTCTCGTGGCCCTGGGCACTCTCCTCCGCCACCACCTGGAAGCCCACGTCGGTCCGCGGCGGCACGCCCGGCACGTGCAGCCGGACGGTGGCGGTATAGGCCGTGGTGTGCTCGACCGCGCCGGTCTGGGCGTCGCGGGTGGTGATGTCCCGCGGGGTGACCGCACCCACGAGGTCATAGCCCCAGCCGCCGAAGCCGAGCAGGCGGTTGGCCTGCTGGATGGCGACCCGCCCGGGGAGATAGGGGAAGGTGTGGCCGGCGCGGCCCTTCCGTTGCGCGACGAGGCTGGGGTCCAGGGGCGCGTCCAGCTGCTGCGTGACGGCGGGGGCGAGACCGGTCCACTGGCGGTCGGGCACTGGATCGCCGGCCGGTTCCGTCCTCGCCAGGGGTGCGGCTGCGGCGGGGACACCGTTGCTGCGTTCGTGGCTGTGGGTTGCGTTGGACATGAGGTGCTCCTTCCTTTCTGCGTTGTCGGTCCTGGGTGGTCGGCGGCGTGCGGGGGCGCGAGCGGGGGCAGTCCGGGGCTGGGCCAGCCCGCTCACAGTGGGGGTCGCGCGCGGCGGTGCGGAGGGCAAGGGGGCCGCCGGCCGGGGGAGCCAGCGGCCGCGGCACTGACCCCTGGGGGAGCGGCCCGGTGGGCCGCAGGGGCGGGAACTGGGGGGCGCCGGGGGACGGGGGGGTAGGAACCGGCTGGGGAGCGCCGGCGCGCGCGGCGGTGGGACGCGGGAGCGTCCCGGTGAGGTGGTGCCGCGCGCGGCGGCGCTGCTGGGGGCCGGCGGGAGATCGCCGGCTACCGCGGCCGTTGTGCGGTGGCCAGCCGGCGCCGGAACACCGCGCGACCATCCGGCCGGGTGGCCAGGTCGGCCACATCGCTGACCCCTGGCGGGAGGGTGATGGTGGTAGCCCGCTGCCCCAGCAGTTCGGTGAGCCGCGCCGCGGCTGCCCGACCCGCGTCGTCGGCGTCGAAGGCCAGCACCACGCGGGGGCAGGTGCGCAGGGCGGCGGCGACCCGGTCCAGGCCCTGGGTGCCCAGCACCGCAGCCGCCGGCAGGCCCCATTCCACCAGCGTGAGCCAGTCGAACAGCCCCTCGGTCAGCACCACCCGCGGCGGCGCCGCACCCAGGCGTCCCAGGCCCAGCAGCGGCTTCGGGCCGGGCAGCGTCTGGAAGCGCGGGGTGCGATCCGACGTGATGGCCCGCCCCGCCAGCCACTGCACCTGGCGGTCACGCACCGCCGGCACCACCACCATGCCGGCGAACCGCTCGGCACCCCGCCCGACGAACAGTCCCGACGCTCGCTGCTGCACCGCGGCGAAGCCGGCACCCGCCAGGGCACCGCGCAGCCCGTGCCCCGGCGCATAACCCAGCCCCAGCCGCTTGGCCGTGGCCGCGCTGATGCCGCGCGTGGCCAGGTACGCCCGCCCTTGGGGGTAGCGCCACAGCGCCCGGTGATAGCAGCGGGCCGCCGCCGTCAGCAGCGCCGGGTCCCGCGGGGGCAGCGGGGTGGCGCGCGACCCGCGTGGGGCGGCAACCTGGCACACCGTCCCATTTCCCCCGTCGAGGCGCCGGATGGCCTGCGGCAGGGTCAGCCCCTCCGTGCGCTGCACGAAGTCCAGCACGTCGCCGCTGGCGCCACAACCGAAGCAGTGGAAGCGGGCCGTGTCGCCGTACACCGTGAAGCTGCCGGCGGTCTCGTCGTGGAAGGGGCACAGACCCTGGCGGACCCGGCCCTGGCCCCGCAGTTGCACCCCGGCGGCCGTCACCACCTCGGCCAGCGGGTGGCGTTGTTTGAGCGCCACCAGGTCTACGTGCTGTTGGGCTACGACCATGCTGCACCTCCTTTGTATTGCTCTGTCGTGGGCATCGAAACCTCCTCATCGCGGTGGTCGGGGTGGTGCGCCGCGACCAGTTGGCTTGGTGCTGGACTGTCCAGGTCTGACCTCCTTTCGGGTGGTCCGTGTGGGCATCCGGCGCACGGGGACTGCTGCTGGGAGCGGCTGGTGCGAGACCCGCGCTGTCCACCGTCGGTTGCTTGCCGCGGGACGCGGCGCGTGGGGAACCCCGGCCAACCCATCTGGGAGGCGGGTTGCTGCCCGACCGGGGTCGTGTTGAGGGGGAGTGGAGACAGGGGTGTCACGATGCGGGGCCGCGCTGGGGCGTGGGGTGCGGCACCGCCGGGGGCACGCTGGGGGAGCGATAGCGGGCGCCACGGGGTGCAGCGACCAGCGGGTGCTGGGGTTGCTGCCGCGGTGACGAGCGGGCGGCAGCAACGGGTGGTCAACGCGCCATACGCACGCCGACCTTCAGGCCCAGGGAGCGCCGTGCCGGTGGCACGTCACCCGCTGGACTGAGCTGCTGGCGATGGGATAACTCCCTGCGTCACAGCAGCGGTGCCCTCATGGGGACCGTCGGGAGAGCAAGGCTCGATCCCTTCGGTCTCGCCCGGGTCTAGGGCCGGACCCCCAGGTTTCTAAGGCGGGAAGACCTGGCAAAGCCTGACAATACGCTCAGTATTCCGGCTCCGGCTGGCCAATGACAAGGGATTGCGGCCGGTCCGCGCCAAGTGCTTGCACGCATGGGGCAACCATCCGGCGGCGGTGCCGTTCACTACCAGCCCAGCGTGAGCACCCGGCGCAGCCGGTGCCGCCGGGTGAGGGTGTCCCAGGGATACGTCGCTGGCGGCAGCGTCAGGTGGTAGGCCCCGATCAGGGCCAACTCCAACTCCCGCAGCCGCTCCTCCGCGCGCACGGCGGTCAGGTGGTCTGTCGCCCCGGTCCGCGCCTCCCGTGCCCGCCGCCACTGGACAATGAGTGGGGCCGCCACGCCAAAGGCCGCTGCTTCCCCCGGTGCCGGTGCCGCGGTGACGACTTGGGGGGCGACCTGCGGCGCATCCCCCGTTTCCCGCCCAAGCGGTGTCGCCACGCCCCCGGCGCCCTGGCAGGACTCCAGCGCCGCTAACCGTTCCTCCATGTCTAGGGCGCGCTGTGCAGCTTCGTCCCGCAGGTGCTGGCCCTGCGCGCTGATGGCCGCCAAGAGTTCCTCGCGTTGGTGCCGCAGCACCCCCTCCAAGTGCTGCTCCCACTGGCGACGGGCCTCCGCCACGCTTGCGGTCGGAGCAGCGGCGACCTGCTCCGCCAGCAGGTGCCGCTCCAGGGCGTCCTGCATCCGCCGCGACAACCGGCCGGTGTTCACCGCTGCCGCCACCGTCTTGCGGTGAACGCCCAACACGGTGGCGGCTCCCGTCCGCCCCTCTTGCCGCACCAAGTCGTGCAGCAGCACCAGCAGCCGCAGTTCCTGCACGCTCTCCAGACTGGGGGTCTGGGTCTCCATGCTGCGCTCCTCGCTCATCTACGCACCGGCCGCCGTCCTGTAGGGCCGCGCTTCCCTGGGGCGGTTGGCCACCAGCTCCCGGCCGCGTCGTGGCCACCGTTGGCCGCTCCCAGGGAAGGACATGGCTCCCGCCTTGGAACCAGCCCTCCTCCCCGGGTGCTTGCTGGAATGAAGCCACTTGCCCCCCGGTGGCCCCCGATTTCTATCTGGTAGCGGGGGTCTATGACCCACCACGCGGCCAAGCGGTCCCCAGTACGGATTCCTGTACACGTCCATTACAGCGGGGACACCCCCGCGAATACCAGGCCTTATAAGGGGGGCCGCGCGTGCCCCCCCCTCCCAAGGCGTTCCGCTCGTGGTGCGGGGTCGGTACGCTGGGCGGCAGGACTACCGCGCCCGGGACGCTGGCCGGCCCCCCCGCGCGCCGCCAGGGCCTTGACAGTGCCGCGCGGATGCCTCATAATTATGTAAGACTAAGTAGTATTAGGAGCGGCTATGCAGCGCACCACCGAGACCATCACGTTCTCGCTCCCCCCGGCCATGGCGGCCCAGGTGCGGGCGGTGATGCGGGCCGAAGGCCGGACCATGAGCGATCTCGTGCGCGAAGCCCTGCGCCTGTACCTGGAAGAACGGGATGGCGCCAGTCCATCCGCCACGAGCGGCTCCAGGCCCGGCGCGCCGCCGAGCAAGCTGCAACAGGAGGCAACCCCGATGCGTAACCAACCGGCCCCCACCCCGGCGGCCCTCTACGCCCGCGTGTCCAGCGACCGCCAGGACGTGGACCTCTCCGTGGCCGCCCAGCTGCGGGCGTTGCGGAACTACGCTGCGCAGCACGACTATGTCGTGGTCCGCGAGTATGTGGACGAGGCCGAGAGCGGGCGCGTCGCCGACCGGCCGGAGTTCCGCAAGCTGCTGGAGGCCGGTGGCCGCCCGCAGGCCCCTTTCCAGGTCATCCTGGTCTGGAAGTTCTCCCGCTTTACCCGCAAACGGGAGCACGCGGTCGCGTTCAAGGCCATGCTCCGGCGCAAGGGCATTCGGGTCGTCTCCATCACGGAGCACGCCGACGACTCGCCCACCGGCAAGCTGATGGAGGCCATCATCGAGAGCGTGGACGAGTTCTACAGCGAGAACCTGGCGCAAGAGGTCACGCGCGGCATGCGCGAAGCCGCCGCGCGGGGCTTCTTCCTGGGATCGCGGGCGCCGTTCGGCTACCGGCGCGTCAAGGTGAGCGACGGGGCGAAGGAGCGCCCCACCTTGGCGGTGGACCCGGCGGCGGCGCCCGTGGTCAAGGACATCTTCCAGCGCTCGCTGCGGGGCCACGGCCTCAAGGAAATCTGTAAGGCGTTGAACGACCGTGGCCTCACCAATCGCGGCAAACGCTGGCGGAAGAACGCGCTGCACTACCTGTTGACCAACGAAGCCTACACCGGCACTGCTGTCTGGGGCCGCACCACCACCGGCTCGCAGGCGCCGGACCCGGTGCGCGTACCGGGGGCCTGGCCGGCGCTGGTGACGCGGAAGCTGTTCGAGCAGGTCCAGCGGGCCTTGAAGGAGCGAGCACCGGCGATGCAACGGCCGGGCCGGGTGGGGAGCACATTCCTGTTGAGCGGGCTGCTGCGCTGCGGGGTGTGTGGCAAGGCCTATGTCGGCCAGGGGGCCAAGAGCGGCCGGTTCGCCTACTACGTCTGTGGCACCTTGCAACGGGAGGGGGCCGGCACCTGCACCGCCCGCTACCTGAGCGCACCGAAGGTGGAGGCGTTCGTCGTGGACACGATCAAGGCCCGGATCCTCAACGACGCAACCATCACCGAGTTGGTGACACTGGTGGCCGAGGAGATTGACGCCGTGGCCGGGGAGGTCGCCGGCCGGTTGCAGACCATTGACGCGGAGTTGGCCGACGTGAGCAGCCGGCTGGAGCGGCTCTACGAGGCGCTGGAGACCAGTGCGTTGACGCTGGCGGCGCTGTCGCCGCGCATCCTGGCGCTCCGGCACCGGCAGGACCAACTGGCGGCGGCGCGGGAGGCGGCCGAGCACCAGTTGGCGCAGCGGAAAGTGGAACTGCCCGGCACGGCGGAGATCAGGGAATACGTGGCGGACTTTCGGGCGTTGTTGCAGCGGGGCACGTTCCCGGACCGGAAGGCGCTGCTGCGCAACTTCGTGCAGCGGATCGAGGTGGTGGACGATGCAGCCACGCTGACGTACACGGTCCCCATGCCGGCGGACGGGGTGACCAGGGAGGCGACCCCGGTTCTTGATTTTGTCCAGTCCGGCCCACCTGAGGGGACTGTAGACAGTACCGGGGTCTGGAGCGCCTCCGCTGCCGTGTCCCCGACTGGTAGTTGACGGTCCTCCGGCAGCGGGATGGCGTAGCGGATGGTGGCCGCGCCAGGAGCCACCGCGATCTCCTTGACGAAAGACTTTATGAAGGCCCGTGCCTCGCTGTGGTCGCTCGCCTGTAGGAACACCCGTCGGTCTTGAGCGAAGGCCGTGATGGCCTCCACGTCATCCAGCACCACCCGGCGCTCGGACAGTTGCGCCCGCGTTTCCGCCGCCGCCCGCTCCAGCCGCTCCTGCCGCGCCCGGTGCGTCTTGATCCGCTCGGTGGCGTCCGCGAGGTCCAGGTCGCTGGTCTCGACCACCTGCCACACCCGGTCCAGCCGGCGGCGCACCTCCGCCACCTCCGTCTCCAGTCCCGCCAGCTTCCGCCGCTGCTCCTGGGCCACCCCGGCCAACTCTGCATCCACGAGCCGCACGAGGGCCCGGAGGTTGTCCGCCGTCAGAATGCTGTCGCGGATTTGCTCCACAATCAGCCCCTCGAAGCGCCGGGCGTTGAGCCGGGGGGCATCGCACGCCTCGCGGCCCCGGTGGATCAGCGACTGGCAGACGTAGTAGGCGAACTGCCCCCGCTTGGCCGCCTGCCCGGTGAGCGCCCGCCCGCAGCGCCGGCATTTGACCAGCCCACTGAGCAGGTAAGAACTGGCGGACCGCCGGGGATGCGCCTTGGCCGGCCCGCGAGACGCCAGCAGAGTGGCCACCCGCCGGAACTGCGCCGCGGACACGAGGGCGGGAAAGGCGTCCGCTACCCGCACTGGCGGCGCCTGGTCTTTGGCGTTCGCCCCCCAGACCAGCGTGCCGGTGTAGACCTCATTGGTGAGCACCTTCTGCACGGTGGTCTTCAGCCAGCGCCCGCCGGTGGGACTGGCCACCCCCTCGGCATTCAGCGTCTTGGTGATGTCCAGCAGGCTCTGCCCCCGGTCAGCCAATGCGAACAGGCGCCGCACCACCCCGGCGGCCGGCTCCGCCACCGCCAGCTTGGGCCGCTGCTTGGCCCCGTCCGGTACCAGCACGCGGGTGTAGCCGTAGGGCGCGCGGCTGGCCATCCAGAAGCCACGGGCGGCGGCTTCGCGCATCCCCCGCGTGACCTCTTGCGCCAGGTTCTCGGAGTAGAACTCGTCCACACTCTCAATGATCGCTTCCATCAGCTTGCCGGTGGGCGAGTCGTCGGCGTGCTCGGTGATCGAGACCACCTTGACGCCCCGACGCCGCAGCAGGGCCTTGAAGGCCACCGCATGTTCGCGCTTGCGGGTGAAGCGGGAGAACTTCCAGACTAGGATGACCTGGAAGGGGGCCTGCGAGCGGCTGGTCTCGTCCAGCATCGCGCGGAATTGTGGCCGGGCAGCGATGCGGCCACGGAGAGGTCCACGTCCTGCCGGTCGCTGGACACGCGGGCGTAGAGGGCCGCCGGGGTGAGGTCCGGTTGGTTACGCATCGGGGTCATCTCCTGCTTCTTGTTCCTGCTCCGCTCGGCGGGTTTGGAGCCGCTCGTAGCGGACGGTCTGGCGCCATTCCCGCTCCTCCATGTAGAGGCGCAGGGCCTCACGCACCAGGTCGCTCATGGTGCGGCCTTCCGCCTGCATCACGGCCCGCACCTGGGTCGCCATCGCTGGGGGTAGTGAAAACGTGATGGTCTCGGTCGTCCGCTTCATGGCCGCTCCTCTTGCGACTTAGTCTTACATAACTATGGCGCATTCGCGCGGCGGTGTCAAGGCGGCGCTGGCCGGCAGGGGACCGCCTGGTGATCATGCCTTCCAGGATGCCGACTCCGCTCTCCCGGCGGAATGCCTTGTGGGGGAGGGCACATGTGCCCTCCCCTATAGGACCCGCAAATCGCGGCGGTGGCACCGCTGTCACGGACGTGTACAGGAATCCGCACTTGACTCCCGGTGGCGGTCCGGTGGGTCACTTGCCCGCGCTACCAGATAGGAAATGGGGGTGCCGGCAGGTCGCGTGGTGTCATTGCAGCAAGCAGTTGGGTACTAGGGCTGGTTCCAAGGCGCTGGCCACGTCCTTCCCTGGGAGTTGGCCAATTGGCTACGACGCAGCCAGGGGGATGGTGGCCAAGTACCCCAGAGAAGGATGGCCAAAATTGGCCACAGCGGGAATAGGGCTACAATGGGACAACGGCAAGATGGGTGAGGGCAAACGAGTCGGGTCTATCCCCGCGTGTGCGGGGGAACCCAGCAGTCGGTACCCGTTGGCGAGCGGCTGATGGGTCTATCCCCACGTGTGCGGGGGAACCCACGACCAACGCGGCCGCCGGGGAGTAGCGGCCGGTCTATCCCCGCGTGTGCGGGGGAACCGCGGCGGCCGGCTTTGTCTCATCGGCAACCGGAGGTCTATCCCCGCGTGTGCGGGGGAACCCAGCAGTCGGTACCCGTTGGCGAGCGGCTGATGGGTCTATCCCCACGTGTGCGGGGGAACCCACGACCAACGCGGCCGCCGGGGAGTAGCGGCCGGTCTATCCCCGCGTGTGCGGGGGAACCGCGGCGGCCGGCTTTGTCTCATCGGCAACCGGAGGTCTATCCCCGCGTGTGCGGGGGAACCCGGCCTATCCCACAGACGCACCTCGGCTTTATCGGTCTATCCCCGCGTGTGCGGGGGAACCCAGTCCTCCCTAGTGTCGGCGAATGGTGGACCAGGTCTATCCCCGCGTGTGCGGGGGAACCCTAGTGATATCAACATCATCGTGGAGTGGCTGGGGTCTATCCCCGCGTGTGCGGGGGAACCGTGGCCTTATGAAGCGGCAGCGCCGTCGTGGGCGGTCTATCCCCGCGTGTGCGGGGGAACCGTGGCCTTATGAAGCGGCAGCGCCGTCGTGGGCGGTCTATCCCCGCGTGTGCGGGGGAACCATGATCTCCCATATGGGCGTCGGCGCCACTAGCGGTCTATCCCCGCGTGTGCGGGGGAACCTTCGTTGGTGGCCAGGACGAGCAGCCTGCCGGCGGTCTATCCCCGCGTGTGCGGGGGAACCACTCCCGCTGGCGGCGGGAGCACCACTTTGGCCGGTCTATCCCCGCGTGTGCGGGGGAACCACGTAGAGACGCCGTCGGTGGCTCTGTTTGCGGGGTCTATCCCCGCGTGTGCGGGGGAACCCGTGACATTGTGCGCAGCCGGCGTGGGCAGCGAGGTCTATCCCCGCGTGTGCGGGGGAACCAGCCATATCACGGGTGAGCGTGACCGCGGCCCGGGTCTATCCCCGCGTGTGCGGGGGAACCTATGGCGAGCGCAGCAAGGCCTGTAGCGAGCCGGGTCTATCCCCGCGTGTGCGGGGGAACCAGCGGGCACCACGAGAAGACGCGGTCATACGAGGGTCTATCCCCGCGTGTGCGGGGGAACCATCAGGCAGCGTGCCCCATATCGCCACTACACAGGTCTATCCCCGCGTGTGCGGGGGAACCAAACACGTAACCGGCGAGCGCGACCGCGGTCCAGGTCTATCCCCGCGTGTGCGGGGGAACCCCATGCAGGCGCAACGATTGGCATCCCATATGGGGTCTATCCCCGCGTGTGCGGGGGAACCCAAGCCGCGCTTCTGGGCCACACTGCGGCCTGGGGTCTATCCCCGCGTGTGCGGGGGAACCGTAGGCGCCGTTGGCGCCGCGCGCGTTATGGACGGTCTATCCCCGCGTGTGCGGGGGAACCTGGCCGCCTTGGCTTGCTCTAGGACGTTGCCGGGGTCTATCCCCGCGTGTGCGGGGGAACCACTTCCGAATCCCGGTGCGCGGCAAGCTGCGGAGGTCTATCCCCGCGTGTGCGGGGGAACCGGCGGGAGCGCCGTGGCGGTCGGTGTGGGGGAGGGTCTATCCCCGCGTGTGCGGGGGAACCTACTAGGGCTAAGGTACCGGCGCAAACGCACAGGGTCTATCCCCGCGTGTGCGGGGGAACCGGCCGGATTCGTGGTATCCAGACAATCTCCAGAGGTCTATCCCCGCGTGTGCGGGGGAACCCCGCGGCGGCCGCCAGGACGTGCGGACGCCTCGGGTCTATCCCCGCGTGTGCGGGGGAACCCTCACCGGTCACGTGTTTCTTGCGAGCCGGCAGGGTCTATCCCCGCGTGTGCGGGGGAACCTCCGTTCTAGCGCCGACTGGGGTGTCGGAATAGGGTCTATCCCCGCGTGTGCGGGGGAACCTACTCGGAGGACCCGGCGCACAAGAAATTCGGCGGTCTATCCCCGCGTGTGCGGGGGAACCGACTGCTACCCCGGTCCTCACCATCGGCACGTCGGTCTATCCCCGCGTGTGCGGGGGAACCCCTACAAGTGTACAGTGTTTCCACTGCTGCTCGCAGGGGTCTCTGGACTATTTCTCGCTGATTCCGACAGCCGACATATGCAAGAGGCTAGTGGTACTTCACCAAGTAGACGCCTTCCGCATCTACAATCTCTTTGGGCGCGGCGCCCAGGGTCCGGATTTGCTGCTCGCCCACCGCTGCCGGGTCACGCCACGTCATCACTATCGCGCCTTGTTTTAGCTCCCCATGCCACTGTGCCAGCACCTCCCACACCCGCTCGCGGATCCCCTGCGTCATCTGGGGCGAGGTGTACACGCCAGGCGCGATCTCCAACATCGCCGAGGCGAGAAACCCCCGATACCGCGCCTCGACGTTAATCGTGACGACGACGGTCATGCTGTACCTCACTCACCGGCGCCGGCTGACGTTGCTGCCGCTGCTCGGGAGGCGGCACGTCCTCGAACAGCATTTTGATGCGGTCAATCATTTTGGGGATGACGGCCTCGGTGCGGAGCAGCCTGCCCGTGGTCCGCCGAGTGTGCCGCTCGATATCGAGTTTCGAGTTGGCTGTGACCTCCCGTGCTGCGGTGAACGCGGCCGGTAGCAGAATCGTGTCGCGGAACAGATCGGCTATGTCCAACGCAAAAGCGTCGCCGCTGTGCTCGTGAATGAAGCCCAACTGAGGAATGGCGCCAACAGCAGTAACCGCAATCACTGCCGCCGACGTGACCGCGACCGACGCATGGTTGATGGCTTGATTGGGCAGGTCTGCCGCCAGCGGGTTCGCTCGGTCGTAGCGCCGCCCCCGCCAGGTGATGCCATAGCGTTGGGCGAGGTTCCTATACGTCCGCCTCATGCGGGCGCCCTCCATCCCGCGCAGGACATCAAGGCTCTGGTGCGGGAGCAGCTCACCCAGGCGCATGGCATACATCTTGCGGGCGATGGTAATGCGGCTGCCCTGGGGATCGCCCCAGGCCCACATCTGCCGGCGGGCGATCTCGGAGGTGTCCGGCAGCAGGGGTGGTGCCGTGTAGCACCGGACACCATCCGTGCCGACCGCGACGAGCGCGGTCCCGTGCCGCGCCAGCAAGCGCAGCGCGTCGTGGCTCACCGTCGAGCCGGGACCCAGCAGGATCATCGAAAGGGACTGGAACGGAATACCGTACTCACCGTGGTCGAGCGCGCTGTCCCGATCAGAGGCGGCTTGGCGCTCGAAGCGCAAGGTGCCGTCCCGGACGGTCAGGGCACCCCGACTCAGCCAGAGCAGCCCATGGCGGTCCGCGTGGGGGATCCGGGCCGTCTCCAACCCAAGCCGGCCGCGCAGCAGGGGGGTGCCCCCGGCTGCGGCTGCAAGGCGGTCGCGCGGTAGCATCGGTCACCTCGGTCTGTCCCCGCCGCCGCGGGGAATACCTCTATGGGCGGGTCAACGCCACACGAATGGTGCCAGGTGTGGTGTGGCTTTGCCCCGCCGGTTGTTAAGGTACGTCAAGCGGCGGCAGCCGCTCACCGGCCGGTGGCCCGGCGCGGTGGACGGAGCAGGATCATGCCGTAGCCGTAGGCGCGATGCCGGCCGATCCCGTGCGTGACGAGTCGCGCAAAGGCGTCGGCATCGTTGATCCGGAGATTGCCTTGCAGCACCGCGTGCGGCCCCTCCGTCGCGTGGGTGCGGCGCTTCCGCACCGTCCGCACCCGCTGGAATGAGGTCAGCCGCGTCTTCCCCGGCTCCAGTTCCGCGCCACCACGCCGTGTCAGCTGCGCGGCCAGCCATTCGGTGTAGACTTCCTCCCGACTACGCGCCATCGTGCCCCGCGGGTGCTGGATCGCCTCCCACTGCCACACGTCGGTTTCTGCACCAGGACGCCGGATACCACCGCCATGCGTGTTGAGGCGGCGCTCTTTGGGGCGCGCCACCGGACGGACGAGCACCTCGAACCCGAGTCGCTGTCCCGCTTGCCAGGTCGTGGGCATCGGCTTGCTGTCAATGCTCGCGGCGGGCAGCACCTGGGCCTGGAGCGGGCAGGCATACGTCTCCGCCGCCTCGCGTAGCGCCGCCGCCTCGCACTTCGCGTAGCCGTAGAGCGTGCCGCGCCGCTGGCGGCCCCGTTCCGGCCGCGGGATGATGACGCGGAACGGCTGGGGCGCCCAGTCGCAGCCGAAGCTCTGGACCAAGAGGTGGTGCAGCGCGTAGCCGGGATCGAACGTGTTCCGGGCGATGAGGCCCTTGCTACCGGCCCAGCGGTGGAAGGCTTTGACATCCAGGTCGGCCCGGATCATGTGCAGCGGTGCAGCGGTGGTCATGGCTGCGTCTCCTCCTGCGATGCGGCGGGCGGGAACTTAGCGACCGGCCGCGTGCCCTCGCATACTTGACGCCCGCCGCCATGCAGCCCGGACTGCCAGTTACGCTCGTCGGTCAACTGGTACGTCCGGTTGGCAGCGTCGTCCGCCGCCGTGTCCTCACCGGCCGGCCAGAGCAGCCGTACCAACTCATCGGCGCTTCTCGTCGGTTCCTCTGTCGGTGCCTCTATTGGTATGTCCATCAGCGCCGCCAGCGCGGTACGGCCCTCGCTGAAGCCCCGGCAGAGGCGGCTGGAGGGCAAGCACGGCTTGCGCCCGATGAACAGCGGCCGCTGAGGTTCGTCCAGCGCCGCGGCGAGGTCGTCGAGCGTCGGTCCGTCACCGTCGGCGTCCGGCTCCAGGCGCAACGCGACGGTCACGCGCATATCGGCCCAGTAGTCGCGGTAGCGCAGGTGGGGCGCATCGTAGGTGTTGGCGCCGCCGGCTCGGCCCTCGGGAATGCCGCGAGTGGTCCAGCCTTGATCTTTCTTGTGCAGCTGCGCGGTCTGGAAGTCGGTCAGGCGCACGCCGCCGGCCGGCTCGCGGTCAATGCGGGCAGCGAACACCAGCCGGTCTTGCAGCCGTTGGTGGCGCTTACGCTCGATGCGCCGCCAGCCGAGCGCGTTGGCCAGCAGGCCGGTGAGCATGGACGCCGCCGGAAATTCGCGGATGACGCCATAGTTGTCTATCGTCTCGCGGCCGAACGCCATCAAGGGCGCTTCGAGGTTGAGCAGCAGGTGCCGCATGGCTCACCCGGCCTCGCCATCCCGGACCGTCTGCGCGGCCCAGGCAGCCAAGTCATCGAGGCAGAGCCGCTCCGCCTGGGGTAGGTTGCAATCGTCAACCGCCATCACGCGCCGACTCTCCCGCGCGCCATAGGCGGCATCCAGCTTGGACAGGTGGTCGGCTAGGGCAGTCACGGCAGCATCGGTCCGTGCCTTTACCGGCGCCCGGAAGGCGTTGGCGAGGCTGCGCGGCTGGCGCGAGCCGGCCTCGATCAGCAGCAGGTCGGCATAGCCGTAGGGCGCGGTGGAGCCGAGCTTGGCCCCCGGCGAGACGGTGGCGATCAACTGCACCAGGTGCTCTACCACCTGACCGGCGAGCGTCCGGTCGGTGCTCTGCCACTCCCCGGCATCGTAACCCGTCAGGTTGGACACCAGCCCCGGCACGTCCACGACGACGTAGCCGTAGAACAGTCCCGCCGTCAGCTCCATATCACCGATGTGCGCCGCGCCAGGATCTTCATCCTCGCGCTGCAAGTCATCCACCACCGAGAAGTAGTCACTCTCGCTTTCCTCCTGGTGGACGGTGAAGGCGTGGGCCACGTGGATGGCCGCATCAATGTTCGCGCCGGGATCGGATGTGACCATGCGACCGAACAGCGCGCCTTCTAACCCGCCAGGAAACTCGGTGTTCTTGCGAAAGGCCTCGAAGTTTCCAAGCTGGTCACTGCCGAACAGCGCGATTGCGGCTTTGCGCGCATTTCTCAGATCGGTCTTTTTCCTCCCCGTTGCTCTCGTGATCTGATCCTGGGTAACCAACAGTCCCGTAGCCGCTTCCGCGGCAGACTCAACGTCTTCGGAGTACGCGCTACAGAGAGCAATGGCCTTTTCTCGCAGGTACTCTACTTCCGGCAGCCCGATCAGCAGAGGCTGTCGTCCCTCTTCAGTATCGCCCTTCTCACCATAGATTCCTACTTGGAAGGCCAACTCGACCGCCTCCAGCACTTCCTCCGAAGCACCGGTCCTTTCACTCACGCCGTCCAGCACCTTACGGTCAACGACATTCCGTGACCGCACCGCCGCCTTGGTACCAGGAATGCCGTGCAGGGCGAACTCGTCGTCTGCCACGCGCCAGTGGCGCTTGAGACACTGAGACGAGATGCGAGTACGCACGGCGTCACCGAACGGCAGCCGCTTGGCGAGGCCGCTGTCGTCGCGGTTCAGCAATGCCGCCGGGTACGAATGTAGGGTATGGATCTGCAGAAACCTCGGGATAGTCACTTCATGCCTCCTTACTGTGTGTTCGCTTCCTAGTCCTGCGGGCGGCTCGCGCGGTTCTCCGCCCAGTAGTAGCGCCGCGCTATGTCGCGGCGAACGTATTCCGCTCGTTCCTCGTTGTGACCCTCATTGAGGATCAGACGAGCCATCGGATACCAGTCGAAAACGCATCCTTTGGCGCCCAACATGCGGAACATGCATGCCAGCAGCGTCCGCAGCATCGGGCCGCGCGCAGTCAGCAGCCGGTTCAGGCGCGTATGGCTGTAGAAGCCGGATGTCCTGCCCCGATCATCGCCATAGAACAACACCTCGCCGATGGGCGTTTTCGGCGCGTGCGCTGATCGGCTGGCCAAGTCGTTGCCGGCAGTGCGAGTCATCAGCGCCAAGCCGTGCAGGACGAGTGCCCACTTGCGCTCGATAGTCGGACTGCCGAGCAAGTCTTGCTGCGCCATCAGCCGCCAGAAGGCGGCCGCGTCCGGCGTGTCCGGGTCCATGCGGCGCAACTCGGCCAGGTCACCGCGCTCGAAATCATCGGCCGCCAAGCAGTTGGCGAGCCTGACGGCTATCCCGTCCCACGAACGGTCCTGCACCGGTCGGTGGGGAGTTTCGGCCATTCCCTCAGTTGCCACTACTTACCTCCTTCATCGTCGAACAGAAATGGCAAACCACTGGGCCCACGGATGCGCCCCTCGAATACGCTGTCGGCGCGCACCCTGGCCCGGTAACGCTGGATGGCCGGGCAAGGCAGTGAATCCTCGGCATCCTGGAGAATTTGTCGAGCGTGGTCTACTACGCCGTCCTTGTCGTCGTTCATCAGCCACCGGCTGCGGATACCTTTGCGCTCGGATTCGGCAGCATCGAACTCCGTTTGCAGGACGTCGAAGAACGTCGTGTCAACGATCTCATCAAGTTTGTTGGCCCAGGGGTTGGCACGCGCGCGGTGCTCTTTGCTGACGCTATCGGTGCTGCCCCCGGCGGCAAACACGGAGACCGCGTGCCGCAGAATGCCCTGCACCTTGCCAACCTCTTCGATACGCTGCCGGGCGATCTCACCCAGTTTCTCAAGACCACCAGCACGGCCGAAGGCGCGTGCCAGCACATCCTTCCTAAACGGGACGGTCCGTTCGTGATATCCCTCGGTCTTGCCCTGACCACGCACCATCCCACGCGCGACCAGCAGCATGTCCTGTGGGGAGCGGCGCTCGGCAGCGGTTAGCTTGAACAGTCGCGGCGATTGCCAGTCGGCGGAGAGGTAGTCAACGGTTTTCTTGTAGGTGAAGCCGCCGCCGGGCAGGGTTAGCGACTTGCTCTCCTTTGTGTTGATAGGCGTCCAAGGATCACCGGTGACGCCCTTCAACGCTTTGGCCTCAATACGGGCCGCTTTCGAGGTTGCACGGAGGGCGCTCACGCGGCCAGTCGGATCGGCTTGCAGCCGGATACGCCGGCAGATTTCGATATAGAAGGGATCGAGGTCGCTGAGGGGAAAGGCCTCAACCTTTGTCCCATCCCAAGGCTGGTCCCACAGCAACCGGACTCCGCCATCGCGTGGATACATGGGATACTCGTTCAGCAACTCCTCGCGACATTCCACCAGCGCCCCAATGTCGCGGCGCACGTGAATTCCCGGCCGCACGGTGTGAATCTCTGGCCCCAAAGCCGGAGCGAGGGTGAAAGCGGGCCGGCACCCCAGCCCGCCGTTCATGCGAGAAATCCCGTAGTTGCCGGCGCCACCAAAGCCTTCCGCGGTTTGCAGCGTAATCACTGCGAATAGCCAGTCGTTGATGGTGGCCGATGACGTGATCGCTGCCTTGAGGTCGTGGTTTTTCGACGTGACCAGCATATCTAGCTCATCGGGCGTCTCGACCGCGCTCTTGTACTCGGCGAGCTTGCCGGGCACGGAGGCGGGCGGCTGCATGAAGGCCGGCTTGGTGATGTCCTCGACGACCAACTGCCACGGTTCGTCGTTCTCGTAGCCAGGCGTGAGGCCGTGGATCAGTTCGCACCATTCGGCGGCAGCGGCCGGCGGCTCACCGCGGCCGGCGCGGTGCAGCGCCAGGGCGCCAAGCTGGACGAGGAAGGCGTGCCAGGCGTGGCGCTGGTGCGGCCGCAGGGCCGGGAAGCTGTCTATGCTGTCCGCCATCAGCGCGGCGTAGACCTCCGGCAGCGTGGCGGGTACACGGGAGTCGGTTGCTGTGTCCATGCGGATCAGCGGTTCGGTCAGGATATTGAACATGATTCTCGTCCTCGCTATGGGGTATCATCATTCAGAACGGATGTTCTGCTACGGTGGTTGCGCCGTGTGTGTTCTACGGGATTCACTTATTTGAGTGACCAGCCGAAGTTAGCCAAGCTGGTACAATCGGACGGCCACAGGCCATGGGGATAAGTGCGGTAGGTGAGACTCGAACTCACACGGCCACAGGCCACGTAGCTCCTGACTACGCGCGTCTACCAATTCCGCCACTACCGCGCTATTCTCATTGCCCTGCGAAGATTTATGGTATATGATGGAGGCGCGAGGTGTCAAGCCACCACACCAGTTCCCCGCGTCCGTCTGCGGGGATAGACCACTTCGTAGGGCGATGCCAACACATCGCACATTGGTTCCCCCGCACGCGCGGGGTTGCGGACGCCGGGGCTGCGGCGGCTAGAGGCGGCGCAGCCCTCGGCGGCCGTAGCGGAAGTGGCGCTCGCCCACGCTGAACTTGAAGCCGTCGCTTGCGAGCAACGGTGTTACCGGCTCGGATACCAGCTTCGCCAGCTTGGATGCATCAGATTCATCGTCGGGCATCAGCCAGTGCATCGGCAACGCCAGTTTGTCAATCTGCTGCGCGCCATCGAATGGGCTGGGCGGAGAGGGATCGAGAGCTACGTCTAGCCGGTCATCGCCGAGGCGCGTGCGGATCCGCTCCTCACTACCAGCAAAAGCGCTTTCCTGATCCAGGAAGTGCTTGTCGCGCTGAATGATGGCGTGCCGGCCAGCGGTGCTGTCCGCGAATGCCTCGGCTTTGACCTCGTTCGCATGGACAATCCACTCGTCGCCCATCTCCCGCGCAATGTCGCACAGGGCTTGCGGATGCGTAGCCCGCTCCACTAGCAGCCGGTTCATCTGCGGGATGTCCCACTCGGGATACTCGTCAATCAGCCGCCGCGTCGCTTCCAAGATGGTCAAGCTCCCGTAGACGTGGCCGTGCGGCCCCAGGCCGTTTGCGTTCGGCGTGTACTTCAGCAAGGGGGACAGGTCGTTGTCCGGCGGCGTCAGGACGAGGCATTCGGGCGTCGCATAGGCGGCCGGCCGGTCGTGGCGCTTATGCCGATGGAGGCGGCCGATGCGCTGGAGCAGCACGTCCACCGGGCAGAGGTCGGTAATCAGCAAGTCGGCGTCAATGTCCAGCGATTGCTCCAGCGTTTGCGTGCCGACGACGATGTGTCCACCGCCGGGCCGCTGCTTGCCAAGCCGCTGCTCCACCTCCGCATCCAGCAGCCGGCGATCTCCGGCGGCGAACCGGCCATGATGCAGCGTCCGCTTGCCGCAGACGGTGAACAGCAGCCCTTCTTCACCAGGGCCGGCCAGCGTCTCTATCGCTTCCTGGGTCTCGATGGCGTAGTCAACCGTGTTACGCACCACCAGCACCTTGGCGCCGGCGCCGGCCGCTTTCAGGGCGCGGTGAGCGATGTCGGCAAAGTCGTGCATCCTGGGCACCGCCGCGATACGGACATGCTTCTCCTGGTCGTTCTCGCCGGCCGGGACGACCGCTTCACAACCGTCGCCCGGTATGGTGACGGCCGGGTACGCGGTCTTGATCGCGTCATCCAGCGAGAGGGACGGGGCCTCGCTGGTGCGGCCTGGCTGGAAGAGCCAGCGCAAGCGGGCGGCTGAACCGAGCGTGGCGGACATCAGCAGGGCATAGCCGCCGGCGCCGATATGGTCAGCGAGCAATTGCTCCAGAATGACGCTCATGTAGGTATCGGAGGCATGGACCTCGTCCACCACGAGTAAGTTGCGCGCCAGGCACGCGGCCCGCAGATGGGCATTCTTCACCTGGAGCGCCCCCAGCATCGCCTGGTCTACCGTGCCGACGGCGATCTGCGCCGCCAGATAGCGTTTGGGATTTTCGCTGGCCCACGGGCGGTCACGCTCCGGCTCGCCGGCCGCCCCGTGGTCGTAGTCCAATGCTACGTCGGCAGTGTCCGGGTCGGGTTTGTAGCCTGGGACGGCCAGCACGACGGACGGTCTGTGCTGTGGGAGCAGCTTGCCGATGAAGCGCTCGACGCGCCCGTGAATCTGGACGGCGGCCGCGCGCGTGGGCAGCGCAAAGTAGAGGCCGTCCACCAGTCCTCGCTCGTACATGCGAGCGAAGCGCCAGAGTGCGGCCTCCGTCTTCCCGGAGCCGGTCTCGGACTCGATGATGACCAGTGGCTGATCCAGCGGCGTGCGCTGTGCAGTCGCTTGGATGGCGTTGGGCTTGGGCGCACCGGGGATGTCGAACAGCGCGCCGAACCCCGGTACGCCAGTAAAGCCGTTCCGCTGATCGGACAAATGCAGCCCTATGGCGCTGATGGCCTGCTTCGCCTGTCGCTGGGCGGCCTCGAAGTAGTCGTCTCGGTGTTCGTCAACAAACGGGAACCAGTCCTCGTTGGAGCCAAGCCAGTCGGCCCAGTTGCAGAGGCCGAGGAACATGTGCTGGAAGGCGGGAGCGGACGGCAGCGACGGCGCGTCCGGGTCGAACGCCGCCGGAAACCACTCGCGCACCAGCTTGCCGATCCGCTCGACACAGCGTCGCGGGTCAAGCTCGCCAAAGGCGCGCCAGACGGGAGGGTTAGCCGACCTACTGTCATGCAGATTCAGTGGCGTGCCGTGGTGCGACAACGCGGCGACGAATAACGCACACGCGGTCACGCCGCCATCGTTGTCCCAGGAGAGAACGCCACCATCCCAACCCAGCGCCTCAAAGAACCACGCGGCGGTCTCCCTATCATCACCGGTAAGCACGGGTACCAGGTCTGCCGTGTGTCCAGTGCGCGGCGGTTTCCTCTTGCCCGCCAGGTCCGCCGGGCGCCAGATTCCCGCCTGGAAGCCGACGTTCACCTTGCCAATATCGTGCAGGGCGGCGAAGACAGCCAGACGCGCAGCGGTTGCGTCGTCAAGGTCGTCGAGGCCAGCGGTGCGGGCCAGCCGGTGCCGGATGGTCGGCAGGCCCAGCAGTGCCTCGAAGCAGGCACCCACATCGGCCAGGTGGTGCTCGAGCAGGTGGATACGCCGCCGGTCTTGGCGGTCGGCTTTGGCCCAGAAGAGTCTAGTGGAGGCCGGTATGCCCTCTACTCGGCCGACCACGGATTCATTACCTCAACCCCACAGCCGGCAAAGTCGTCCACATCCCGGGTCGCAACCCGTGCCCCTCGGGAGCGGGCAATGGCTGCGATCTGGCAGTCGGCTTGACTGATCGGCCGGCCAGCGGCACGGCGATCCGCCGCGATCACCGCATACGCGCGGGCGGCCGCACTATCGAAGGGCAAGATACGTTCGGCGAACAGGACCCCGAAGGCACGCTCGGCCGCGGCAGCCAGCCCACGCCGCCGTCTGCCACGCGGCAACAGGGCGACGCCGCTGCGGACCTCCGCCTCAGTGACGGCGGTCACGAACAGCGTGTTCGCCAACTGCTGGTCTAGCCAAGCAAGGACCTCCGGCTGTGGGTGGTCCCGCATGAATTCCGAGACGACATTGGTATCGAGAACGATCATCACCGTTGGCTCAGTCAAATCGGGGCGGTTCCCGCATCGGTTCTCGTGGCGGGATATCCAACTCTACGCCGCCGAAAGGCTTGAACAACTCGTGGAGGGCCGTGCCGAGGTTCTTTACGGGGGCTGTCTCCTGCCCGAGCGCGTCTCGCAAGATGACGTGGGCCTCCTCCTCTATCGAGCGGCCATGCTGGGCCGCCCGGAGGCGGAGGCGCTGCTGTAGGCGCTCGTCGAGGTTCCGGACCGTGATAGTGGCCATGCCTGCACCTCCGTCTGTGCGTCTACTCCATCGTACCACGACGGCACCGCCAGCAATGGGCCGGCGGGCGGCAGCCAGTGTGGAGGTCGTGGTTAGGGCGGTTCGGTAGAGTAGCGTCCACTATGCCAAGCTGCCCTTGATGGGCTGGAGGAGCCGCCCACCATACGGATTAGCAGACTAGGTATGGTGGTGCCGCCTCACCCACTCTGGACGCCCATACTTGCCGAGCACGATACTGCCGGCGGGGGACTTGGACACTCTCAGAGGGACACCACCAATTCCATCGTAGTACTGTGCATCGCCCCTGAGGTCCCGTCACGTGGCGTAGTGTAGCCGCGTCCACGTGCCGGGCTAAACCGGCCTGTGGAGTGTCGAAAGCCACTATGATACGATCAATTCCCAGTAAGAACCAAGCACCAGCACCGACATCCATAGCCGGTCCAACCAGTGTAACGGAGCAGCGGATCGCTGGCGTTGAGGTTTGGGGCCGTGGCGTAGGCCAAGAGGAGCCAGTCAATGACCGAGAGCGTTGCCCCAGCCGGCTACGATCCGACTCGCGACCCCCATCTGCACTTGCTCGTGGACAACCACGACATCCAGGATCAGTGGGGTCTCGAACGGATCATCCAGCAGCCTCGCCAGGGACGCGAGCAACCTCTGGTCGTCGCCGACCAGCCTTGGGAGGGGACCGCCGTCCTGGCCTGGGGATCGGTGCTCTACGTCCCGGAAGAGCACCAATGGAAACTCTGGTATGAAGGCTACAACCGGAACTGGGCAGCCGCCGATCGGTACTCCTTCTGTCTTGCCCTCTCAGCTGACGGCACGAGGTGGGAGAAACCCAACTTCGGCCTAGTTGAATTTCGCGGTTCTTCCGCCAACAATATCGTCTATCATCCCCGGGACTTCGCTGCCGCGCACGGTGGCTATGGGTTGCTGGACATTACCGGCGTTATCTACGATCCGGCAGCCGAGGAGTCCCGGCGCTACAAGACCATCTTCCAACAGAACAACCCCGACCACACGGTCTGGGGGGAGTACGCCGCGTTCAGCCCCGACGGTATCCACTGGCAGCGACGCGCCGCCGCAGTGCTGCCGGCCCAGGGGGATCGCACGAACATCTACCACGACCGGCGCACAGGTCGGTACGTCCTGACGACCCGCGCACACAACAACATGCCCGATAACAAGGCCGGACTGCGGCGCAAGCGGGTCATTGCGTGGTCAGAAAGCGACGACTTCATCCACTGGTCGCGGCTGCACACGATCATCAAGCCCGACGACTACGACCCTCCCGACACCACGCAGTTCTACGGGATGGTGCCGTTCCGGTATGGCGCGCGGTATCTAGGCTTCCTCGAGGTGTACCACACCGGGAGCGAGCACCTGGACGTGCAACTGGCGGCGAGCGTGGATGGCGTCCACTGGGAGCGGGTGGGGAACCGCGCGCCATTTCTCCCGGTCGGACCGGTGGGGAGTTGGGACTCCGTCTGGGTGAGCTTCGCGTGCAATCAGCCGCACGTCGTTGGCGACCAACTGTGGCTCTACTATCACGGGCGCTCCACGGGACATCGGGTCGCCCCGGCCTATGGGGCCATCGGCCGGACGGTGATCGGACGAGATCGCTTCGTGGCACTCGCGGCCGGGCGCGACGAAGGACAGCTCGTGACGGAGCCCGTCGCGGTGGGTGGCGAGCAACTCCTGGTGAACGCGGCTTGTATCGGTGGCGAGCTCGCCGTCGAGGTCATCGGCGATGACGGCCGCGCCCTTCCGGGCTACGAGCGTAGGAGCTGCCAACCGCTGGCTGCGAATAGCATCGACTGGCGGGTGACCTGGGCAGAACGGGAAGACCTGCGCGTTCTGGTCGGCCAGCAGGTGCGCCTGCGCTTCTGGCTCCGCAATGGCCGCCTGTTTGCCTACCGCTTCGCCGCCGCTGGCTAGCGTCCCAGTCGCAGCGGCGGGACCGACGCCGCCGCCCGACGCAGCATTGCCGAGGCGTTTCGGGCCGGGGAGCTACAGGCGCTCGTGAACTACGCCGTATTCCGAGCAGGCTTTGACGCGCCGAAGACCCGCGCGATCATCGTCGCCCGGCCGGTCTATAGCCCCAACCTGTACTTCCAGCTGATCGGGCGGGGATTGCGGGGTGAGCAGAACGGTGGCAATGACCGCTGCCTGATCCTCAACGTCGAGGATAATATCGAGAACTTCAAGGGAAAGCTCGCCTGTTCGGACCTTGACTGGCTGTGGGCTTAAGCCGCGTTGGGGTGTTGCGGCGCGGTCGAGTTGCCCCACCTACTGCGACCTCCTATAATCATCGGGTGTAAAGACGGAGGCGGGGGACTTGGGAACCTACAGGGGCACGACCAATTCAAACGTGGTACCACGTACAGTCCCCTTAGGCCCACCAAACTGGGCAAAATCAAGAACCTTCAGATTGCGGTTCAACCTGACGTTCTAGTGGGCCAGCCGCACATGTGGCACACGAACCCAGACGAGAGAGGCCCGTCCCAGCACGACCAGCGCGACCGTTCGTTGCTCAACGGCCGGCCAGGGGCCACTGAAGGGAGCGGCCGGGACCGCCGCACGCATACTCTCGCTGGTAGACTCTCAAACTCAACCCTCCAGCTTTCCCCCGCAATGCCTATCCGCACCTAGCGGGGCAGTCCCAAGCCTGACACCATGGAACTTCTGCTGCTGTCACTTAGGCATGTAATTCCCGTATGGGCAAGGTGTTACACGTGGCAAGATTGACCTGCACCGCAGGAAACGTGAAACGTGCCGTGCTGGAAGACCTGTTCAAGGCGCTGCTGCACAAGCTGATGACGGGGGAGGTGCGGGTGGGGGTGTTGAGGTTGACGGGAACTGAGAGGGCACGGGCATGACTGAGCTTACCGGTCTTGAGCGGGATCTTACAACTTTGCTGGAGAAAGCCGTTCAGCAGGCGACCTTTCTTGTCCCGGCTCCGGTTCGATTTCCGGAGGCAGGCCTCCAATGTACAGGAAGCCAATTGCGCCAGGTGTACTACGCAAGTAAGGGATTTGCTCGGCGGAACATTACAGCTGCCCAAACCCAGATAAAGGAAGGCCTGCTCGCAGAGTTGGCCGATAGTCTCCGTTCCTTCTTGAGGAACTATATCCACAACGAGCGTATCGGGCTTGGCCTTACTCTTGTTGCGGGTGGCAAGAGCAATCCGCAAATCTCTGAGTATGCACAGGACTTAGTTCGCGCCGCCGCTATATTAGGGCCAGAGGAACTAGTTCAATTGCTTTGTGATTGGGAAAGAGGGACACCAATCCAGTACAAAACATGTGCAGTACTATCCGGTATCTCAGTTACTGAGCCACTGATGATGGATGGCGGGATTCGATTCGTTGAGTTGCCCAAATCGTCAGACGCGCTCGCTAATGAATTGCCTGACGGCATCAGCATAGATGTGGAAATTATGCGAATGGCGGGCGCGACTAAGTTGATTATGGATACCCAATGTCGTCCAAGTCTATACAAGCCAGGCGGAACTTGGCCGGACCATCAGGAGACCTGGGCGTATGGGTCTCTGGGTCCTTCGCTTGATTCACTCTGTGACGCACTGAGCTTGGTTACAAATAATCGTGTCAGATCGTTGACTTATTGGTTTGACTTCAGCCCCCTCGACGTACTTGGTGCGGGATCGGGGTATACGCTGCCCCGGGGAGATGAATTCTCCTCTAGGACCTGCTTAGTGACTCAGGAGGAATTGGATCTTGTCACGAAATTGCTTCCCAAGTTTTTACCTGGCGGGCAATTAAACGACAATGTCACTCTGGCTATTCGCCGCTGGGGGCGCTCCAAACAACAGATAGACATTGAGGACTCTTTCATTGACTTGCGAATCGCATTGGAAGCTTTGTACTTAAAAGGTATACAGGATGAACTAGGGTTTCGCCTTGCAACACGTGGGGCTTGGCATTTGGGTGCCAACTTCGAAGAGGGATTTCAGTACAGGGAGACACTCCACAAGGCATACAGCCAGGCTTCAAGGATAGTCCATGCCAGCACAGTGGCGATTACGGAGGAAACACGTGAACTTCTTGCAAACGCTCAGGATCTTTGTCGCAGAGGCATTCTGAAACGGCTGGACGAAGGCAGGGAGCCAGACTGGAATGCGTTGATACTGGGGAAGGAATTAGACGCCGCAGCGACAAACGATGATGAGACACAGCCATGACGCCTGACCACATCATAACCCTCGCCGCCTCCGGCGAATCCGAGACGCTGGAGTTCAAGGCGACGACCGGAACGCGCCGCGAGGCGACCATCGCGCCCGACGCCGTGGGGAAGCTGATCGCCAGCGGCCTCCAGATACCGTTCTACCTGGAGTACGAACTGCGCGCCCGTCACCCCAGGGGAGTCGCGGCCCGCCTCTGGGAGCTGGACTCCCCACGACTGGCGCTGGCTGAACTGACCGCATACCGTTGGGACGCGCTCTACCACCGCATGCGTCCTGTCGGGCAATAGATGGAGCTAATGCAGCCTCATCATCCCACTAGATCGTATGGGGGCTGCAAGTTGCGGACGACGGGGCCATTTCCGCAGTCTTCCAACGCCGCATCCGCCAGCAGAGCCGCATACGAGGAGTTGACGGAGGCGTATCGCAAGGAGCGCATCGCGCACGGCAGGACGAGACGATTGGCTCTCAGGCTTGGGCCTCATCGTCGCAGCGCTGGTCGTCCTATTGGTCATCAGTGTTCTCGTGGCATGGCGCCTGTTCACGTAGGAGGGCTGGCCAGCCCTCACCTTCGGGTGTATGATACGTGTATGACACGCACCAACGTGGACATTGACGATCAGGCCTGCGCTGAGGTCATGCGGCGTTACCGGCTCGCCACCAAGCGCGAAGCGATCAACCTCGCGCTGCGGATGCTGGCGGCCGAACCCGCCTCGGTCGATGAAGCCCGCGCTCTTCGAGGTATCGGATGGGAGGGCGACCTCGACGCAATGCGTTCCAACCGCGCACCGTGATACTGATCGATACCTCGGCGTGGATAGAGTTCCTGCGAAACACGGGAACTACGGTGTGCCATGTCGTTGACGAACTGCTGGCGGAAGAGATTGCCGTCTGCGATGCGGTGCGGATGGAAGTGTTGGCCGGAGCACGGGACGAGTCCCACCTGGTGAGCCTGCGGCGGCTGCTGGCGCGAGCGGCGGTGATACCAACCCTGGCGGCGGACTACGACGATGCGGCCGCGCTCTATCGTCGTTGCCGGCGGCAAGGAGAGACTGTACGGAGGTTGATCGACTGCCTCATCGCTGCCACCGCCATACGTGCCGGCGCGCCCATTCTGCACAACGACGCCGACTTCGACGTGCTTGCCCGCCATACGGAACTGCGGATCTATGGGACTGAACGCTCAAATGCGCCGTAAGGGCGCCGCGCACAGGCGCATGCGCCGGGCGGCGCTCACGCTCGGCCTCGTCGCTGCCGGGCTGTTCGTGCTGCTGGTCATCAGCGTTTTGGTAGCGTGGCGGCTGCTAACGTAGGGGTGTCCACACGCCGAGATACGTGTTCTCCGGTACACGGGCAGCCTCCCGCCATGCTGCCAGCCTCCAGCATCGTCAACCTATGCTCCGGTCCGGCGTCAGGCTCGAGCCAAATGAGCCTTGACCCGCCAGAACGTGCCGAGTAGAATGATGCACATAGCATCACTCTTGAATCACCGGAGGTGACGCCCTTGAACCAAATCACGGTCAGAGGCTTCGACGACGACCTAAGCGCCAGTCTGCGCCGCCTGGCAAAGCGGGAAGGAGTCTCCTTGAACCAAGCCGCACTCAAGCTGCTCCGCAAGGGAGCCGGTCTGGCGGACGGTTCAGCGAGGCCGGATACTGTGGGCACTGCATGGGACCATCTGATCGGAACCTGGACCCAGGTGGATGCGGATGAGCTGCAGGCTGCCCTGGAGGAGTTCGAGACCATTGACGAGGCGGCCTGGCAATGAAGGTGCTCCTGGACTCCAATGCCTACTCCCTGCTGATGCGGGGACACGGGGAGGTTGCGGAGTTGGTGCGGAGGGCCGAAGAGGTCCTGTTCTCCGCTGTCGTGGTCGGCGAGTTGATGTACGGCTTCCGACGAGGTACGCGCTTCGAGCGTAATGCCGCCGACCTCCGCTCATTTCTCGACAGCCCCTATTCATCCTTCGTGGACGTGGGGCCGGTCACCGCGGACCGCTACTCCAGGATAGCCGCGGCCTTGCGGGCGAAAGGCCGCCCCATTCCGACCAACGATGTCTGGATCGCCGCCCACGCGATGGAGACCGGAGCCGACCTGGTTTCGGCGGATAGTCACTTTGAGCACGTTGACGGAATTGTCTGGGTGCGCGTGGCGGCAGCCTGAAAATTGATACGAATACCGAAAGGGGCATCGCGTGAGAAAACAGGTGCCCCCCCCCCACCCCGGCGGCCCTGTATGCCCGCGTGTCCAGCGACCGGCAGGACGTGGACCTCTCCGTGGCCGCGAGAGCGTGGACGAGTTCTACAGCGAGAACCTGGCCCAGGAGGTCACCCGCGGCATGCGCGAAGCCGCCGCGCGGGGGTTCTTCCTGGGGTCGCGGGCACCATTCGGCTACCGGCGGGTCAAGGTGAGCGACTGCCGGATCGTCGGCTGAACCAGCAGTGCTTCGAAGCAGGCGCCGACATCGGCCAGGTGGTACTCGAGCAGGTGAATGCGCTCCGGACCCCGCTCCCGACCAGGGGACGCCTTAGCCCAGAACAGCCTAGTGTAGGCCGGTGTGCCCTCTACTCGGTCGGCCGACCACGGAGTCATTACCTCGATCCCGCAACCGGCGAAGTCATCCACATCCCGGGGCGCAACCCGTGCCCCTCGGGAGCGGCCGATGGCGGCGATCTGGCAGTCGGCTTGACTGATTGGCCGGCCAGCGGCACGGCGACCCGCCGCGATCATCGCATATGCGCGGGCGGCCGCACTGCCGAAGGGCAAGATACGTTCGGCGAACAGAACACCGAAGGCACGCTCGGCCGCGGCAGCCAGCCCACGCCGCCGCCTTCCAACGGGCAACAGGGCGATGCCGCTGCGGGCCTCCGCTTCCGTGACGGCGGTCATGAACAGCGTGTTCGCCATCAGTCATGGCGTATGACTGAGAGATTCTCCTGGGGCACCGAACCCCCATATGGCTACAGTGGACGATGGAGACGCCCTGAAGATGCCGTTGTCTCGCAAGATCGTCTGGCTGCGATTGCGGATCAGGTCTTCGCCGACGTAGGGGACGCTGATGACGAGCTGCTTTCCAGAATAGGATTCTCAGGCGGGGGCTCGTCGCCTGAATGAGGCTACCAGTGCGAATATCCCGCTTGCGACCAGGGTCATAGCAGGAGCGGCGGGCACATTGAAGTGGTAGGAGATGTAGAGGCCTGTCACGGCGGACGCGGTCCCCAGCGCCGCGGCCATCATCATCATCGAGACAAAACGCCTGACCAACAGATACGCCGCGGCAGCAGGTGTTACCAACATTGCCATGACAAGAACAATACCTGCCGCCTGAATCCCTATTACGATAACGAGGGCAAGCATAACCAGGAACACGTAGTCGACGAAGCTGGAACGCGAACCGACAACCTGCGATCCCACGGGGTCAAAGCTCGCAAACAGCAGCCAGTGGTGAAGAGTGAATAGCCCCAGGATGACAATCACGGTTATCCCGAGGGACACATAGATATCGGTCGGAGATATGGCCAATACTTTTCCCAGGAGCAGGTCTTCCATATTGACTCTGATGGTCGTCGCACTTGCAAGCATCACAAGTCCCAGGGCAAACATGGCTGCAAAGAGAATGCCTATGGAAGTGTCTGTGCTGAGGCCCGCGCGCCGGCTCACAGTTCTGACCAGTATGGCAACGGAGACCCCTGTTGGGATGGCGGCTATGGCCGGGTTGATGCCGACTATGAACCCAAGCACCATTCCCGGCAGCACGGCGTGGGCGAGAGCGTCCCCAATGAAGGCGAGATTCCTGGTGACGACGTACGCACCAACCAGCGGACACATCACGCCCACAAGTATCGAGCCGATCAGGGCTCTCACCATGAAGCCATACTCAAGCGGGGCGACAAGGAAGTCTATCACGTCTTCTTTCTACCGCTCCCCGTCCATTGTGAGACGCATACCGTGGGCGCCATACAGCTGCTCCATAACCTCGGACGTAAACACCTGCTCGGGAGGACCGCAGGCGCACACCTGGCAGTTCAGACACAAGACCTCGTCGAAGCGGCTGGCCAGGTTGGTCAGGTCGTGGGTCGCCAGCAAGACAATGCGCCCCTCATCCCGCAGTGTTCGGAGGACCTCGACGAGGCCTTCCTGGGCGCCTACGTCAACTCCGCTGAAGGCCTCATCCAACAGAAGCACACTTGCCTCCTGGGCTAGCGCCCTGGCGACGAACACCCTTTGCCTCTGTCCACCCGAAAGCTCCGTCATGAGAGCAGAGCGATGGCCCCATAGGCCCACACGGCAGATGCACTCCTTGACTAGCTCTCGATCTCTCTTCCCGGGTCGCCGGAACCATTTAAGTCTGCAGCGCCGGCCCATCATTACAACGTCCGTCACAGTCACGGGAAACCGCCAGTTGACGCTCTCTCGCTGAGGCACGTACGCCAACGCCCCACCTCCCTTGTCTACACGGTGAAGGGTTACCTTCCCCTGGCGAACCGGAAGGAGTCCGGCAATAGCATTGAACAGAGTGCTCTTGCCGGCGCCATTCGGGCCTACAACGCCCATTAGGGTCCCCGCATCCACGTCGAAGGTGACGTTGCTCAGGGCCCTGTGCCCATCGAGCTCGACAGTCACGCCGTGAAGCGACATGCTCGCTCTGTGTAAGTTCGGATCGGTGCTCACTTCAATGCCCCAACAATGCGTTCCACGTTTGTTCGCACCATGCCAAGGTACGTGTCTGCGCCGCTGCCCTCTGGCCCAAGCGATCCCGAATAGAGCTGGACCAGCTCCGCGCCAGTCTCCCTCGCCACGGCTTGTGCCAGCCTGTCACTGACTGTCGTCTCGCCAAATACTGCCGGCACGTCATGTTCCCGTATCACTTCGACCACCCCCGCAATGTGCTCCGCAGAGGGCTCCACATGAGTTGAAAGAGACGGAATGACCAGACCAACCACCTCAAACCCATACGCCTCTGCAAAGTAGGAGAGGCTGTCGTGCGATGTAACCAGCAGTCTGCGCTCCGGCTCCACAGTGCTAACCTGCCCTTGGATCCAGGCGTGAAGCTCGTCGAGCTTCTCCCCATATTCTGAGGCGTTCTGGAAGTAGACACTCGCGTTCTGAGGTTCTATACCCGAAAGCCGAGCGGCTATTTCGTTGACTGCGATCTTCACTCGGATCGGATCGAACCAGAAGTGAGGATCGAAAGTGCCGTGCGCGTGCCCTTCATGATCGCCATGGTCACCGTCGTCTTCATCCTCGTGGTCGCCATGGTCACCGTCGTCTTCATCCTCGTGGTCGCCATGGTCACCGTCGTCTTCATCCTCGTGGTCGCCATGGTCACCGTCGCCTTCATCCTCGTGGTCGCCATGCATATCGTCCATGGCGAACTCGATCGGATCGACGCTTTCACCAAGCGCGACTATCTTGGACTCATCTGCACTTGCGTTGTGCAAGAGCTCCGCCAGCCAAGCGGCCTCCAGGTAGAGGCCGACAGACAACACGAGATCCGCATCTGCTACCCTGGCAACGTCGCGGGGTCCGGGCTGGAAATGGTGCGGGTCGCCACCCACTGGCAGCAGGCTGAAGACCTCCACCCTGTCTCCACCTACCACCCGCGCCCAATCAGCCACAAAGTTGGTGGTTGTCACCACCTGGACTGGCGGCCCGGAGGTCGCGGGAGCTTCCCTAGCAGCCGTGTCGACCGCTGGGGCCGGCTCCGGCTCGTCGCAGGCAACAGCGAAGACCAAAGCCGCAATCGCTGCGATTATGGCCACTGACCTCCGCTTCAATAGACTATGTCCCATTTTCTCCTCCACCTCCTGTTCTGACTAATTCTAATGCAATGCGTTAGCATTAGTCAAGCCAGCTGTATCCGAGACGCAGGGCAATCGCATTCTCCATACCTATTGCGAGACGACCGCGAGCAGATAATCATTGTCCCAGCCAGCCCGTTTACGTTTGGCACGGATAGAGGCGTTGCAGGTCGGCTCCTGCTTGAGCAGATTGAGGGCCAGGTGTCGGATGACCGGCTCAATGTGCCGCGGCCTCCGTACCCATGATTGCCTCGCACCAGCATCAGGTTGCCCTGCCGGTGGGCAGCCTACCGCAGCACACGACGCTGAGAATGCGATTGCCCTGTCCTAGTCGGTGGCACGGAGATACTGCCATTGGCGCCCAGCCAGGGCATTGACGATGAGCTTGCCACCTTAGGACAGTCGTTCCCCTACAGCGCGACCTCCCAGCGAAAAGTTCGCAGTACAGGACATGTTGGCCCACCTAACTGGACAAAATCAAGAACCTTCAGATTGCAGTTCAACCTGACGTTCTAGTGGGCCGGCCGCACATGTGGCACACGAACCCAGACGAGAGAGTCCCGTCCCAGCACGACCAGCGCGACCGTTCGTTGCTCAACGGCCGGCCATGAGCCACTGAAAGTGGGCGTCCAGGACCGCCGCACGCCTACTCTCGCTGGTAGACTCTCAAACCCAACCCTCCAGCTTTCCCCCGCAATGCCTATCCGTACCTAGCGGGGCAGTCCCAAGCCTGACACCATGGAACTTCTGCTGCTATCACTTAGGTATGTGATTCCTGCTACGGGCGTGGTTGCCCAGTAATCATCTAGGGATCGGACTGGAGACGTGCCCCGCCCCGGAATAGTGAATCAATAGGGAGAGAGTAGGTCGTGGCGACAATTCCTGCAGAGCCAGCAGCGAATGGCGGCACGTTCTCATTTTCGAGCGTCGTGAGCTTTGCGCTCACGCTGAGTCTCCTCTGGTTCCTTGGAAACCCGGGGCAGGTTCACGCCTGCAAGTGTGCCGAACCCGGCTCTCCTTCCGAAGAGTTGAGGAAGTTCGCTGCCGTCTTCACGGGAAGAGTCGTCTCGATCCAACACTCCCTTCACCCCAATGCAGCGCCTCTTTCCCGAGAAGACCTCACCACGATCGGCTTCAATGTAAGTACTGTGTGGAAGGGCACGGTGCATGAGGAAATGTACGTCACCACCCCACCAACTGGCGGCAGCTGCGGCTTCTCCTTCAAGGAAGGGGAGACGTACATCGTCTATGCTCACGACAGCGCCTATGCTGACGGCGGCTATACTGTGAGCATATGCAGCCGCACCGCTCTCCTCCAGCATGCGCCGGCTGACGTCGCGGCGTTCGGAGCAGGCCACGCTCCTCAAGCCGGGATTGGTGGGCCGATTCTGGCCCAATCACTGCTACTCCAGCGGCCCGACCAGCCTGATGTCAGAGTCGAGGTCGGTGTTGGCTCGATCAGCCGCGACGGCCAGCGGATCATAACTAGCGGGTTCGTGCGCGACGGTAGTCTCGGACAGACCTATGCCGTCGTCCGGCGCGAACGTGACGGCCAAGTGGTGCGCCGCTGGATCGCGCCCGACAGCCCACTGGTCTATGCCGTCCCCTGGGCCATCGTGAATACGCAGTACACGTTCCCGGTGGGGGTGATCTTGCCGATCCCGCTAGACGACCAGTATCCGTGGCCGAACCAACTGGTGCGGCGCTTCGATGGTGGCGATGACCGCATCTTGGCCTACGATGCGGCGCTGGGTCAGTGGCGGCACGTGCCGGACGTGGCGACGTTCCAGGCGCGCGGCTACTACCGGTGCAACGTGACGGCAGCGGACGCGGGCTTCTTCGAGCGCATAGCGCTGGGACCGCCTTATCCAGTGAGCACCTTGCCGGCCCGGGCCGACTACCCCGTGTGTCAGACGTAGGCTCGAATGTCGCCGGTCCGCGCTCCCACTTGTACTACCCACGCTCCTGAGCGGGTGCAGCATAGCAAGCGGCGGTGGGCGGCAACTCCGGGCGCTGGAGCGGAAATGAACCGGAAATCGGATTCTGCTACCATTCTTCTGGGGATAATCCCGAAACGAACCGTACATGACCACCGCCCGCGTCAGCCGCTACTCCGTCTCCCAAGCAAGCGGCGCCTGCCGCGCCGGTAGTTGCAAGTTGGGCGGATAAGCCCCTTACGATAGCCCTGCCTGTCATGGGCATGTGTTCAGGCACTCTGCTGCCCGCCAGGCTTTCGGCGGAACTGCTGAGGAAAAAGCACAGAATACCGGCGAATTAGGGAGGAAGCGATGACTCTACGTACACCTATCGGCTCACGGGCAGTGGTCTGGCCACTCGCCATGGCCGTCATCGTCGTCTTGGCCGCGCTGCTCTTCGCCCTCGTTGGCGGCGCCGGTCGGGCGGCGGCGGCCGCGGCCGACTGCAAGTTCGTGCTGGGCTTCAAGGCATTGCACGCCATGATCCCCGACACGGTTGGCGACTGCGTGGAGAACGAGCAGCATCATCCCAACAAGGGCGTCACGTTGCAGCGGACGAAGAATGGCCTACTCGTCTGGCAGAAGGCCACCAACCACACCTCCTTCACCGATGGTCACCGCACGTGGGTGCTGGGTCCGCTGGGACTTCAGCAGCGGCTCAATACCGAGCAATTCGACTGGGAGCGCGACTTAGCGGTCGTGCCGGCATTTGAGCCTGATGCTCCGCTGGTCTTTGATCCAGTGGTGATTCGCGGCACTCTTTCCAATGGCCTCAGCTACTACATCAGGCACAACGAGGAGCCTATCGGCCGGGCCCAGATCTCGCTCGCCGTAAAGGCCGGCTCCGTCCTCGAGACGGACGACCAGCAAGGCCTGGCCCACTTCCTGGAGCACATGGCCTTCAACGGCACCGAGCGCTTCGCCAAGCATGAGATCATCGAGTACCTCGAGTCCATCGGCAGCACGTTCGGCCCTGACCTGAACGCCCGCACCGGCTTCGACGACACCCTGTACTTCTTTGAGATTCCGACCGACGATCCCGAGATAACCGAGAGAGCGTTCCAGATTCTCAGCGACTGGGCCTTCTCCATAGCGCTCGAACCGGAAGAGGTCGAGCTTGAGCGCGGCGTCGTGCTGGAGGAGTGGCGCCTCTCCCAGGGATTCGACTCGCGCCTCCAGCAGAACCTGCTCGATCTCCTCTTCAGCGACTCGCTCTACGCCAGCCGTGCCCCCATCGGCCTCACCGAGGTCATCGAGAACGCCCCCGTCGAGGCCCTGCGGGCCTACTACGAGCGCTGGTACAGGCCCAACTTGATGGCGGTGGTCGCCGTGGGCGACTTCGACGTGGAGGAGATCGAAGCCAAGATCAAGCAGTACTTCGCGCCCCCGCCCGAGGGCGAGGCCGCACAGGAGCGCGCCGCCATCGGACAATCCACCGACAGGCCGCAGATTGACGTTCCGGGCCACGAGACCCCGCTCATCGAGGTATTCACCGACCCCGAGTCTCCCGCCACCCAGTTCGTGCTCATCCGCAAGTACGACCCCGAACCGGTCGAGGACGAGGCGGATTTCAGGCGTACTATCGTTGGAAGGCTCGCCTTCATGATGCTCAACGCGCGGCTGTTCGAGCGCGGCCAAGTCGCTGAACCACCGTACATCACCGCCAGCGCGACCCGCTACAACTACGTCTACACGCTTGACATCGCCACGTTCTCGGCCTGGGTCGAGACCGACGGCGTCGAGGCCGGCCTCGCGGCCATGCTCGAGGAGATTCAGCGTGCCCACCAGCACGGCTTCACCGAGGGCGAGTTGGAGCGCGAGAAGAGCAACCTGCTCAACTCGATCGAGAGCCAGTACAAGCAGCGGGACCAGACCCCCTCCACGGCTCTCGCCGGCGCGTACGCCGATCACTTCTTCCTCGGAGACCCCGTCCCCGGCATCGAGGCCGAATGGGAGCTGTACCAGCAGCTCTTGCCACGGATCACCCTGGCCGAGTTCGCCGACGTGGCGCGGTCCTGGGCACAGACCAAGGACCTGGCCCTGCTGGTGGTGCGTCCCGAGGAGACCGACGTCGCCGGCACCGACGACGAGCTCGGCACGGCCCTGCTGACCCAGCTACAGACGGCCCACGCCCTGGCGGTGGAGCCCTACGCCGACGACGTCGGCGACATCCCGCTGCTGGCCAATCTGCCGGAGCCGGGGACCATCACCGCCGAAGAGCGGATCGAGTCCATCGACGCCGTGAAGTGGACGCTGTCCAACGGCGTCACCGTCATCGCCAAGCAGACCGACTTCCGCGATGACGAGGTGCTGTTCCGGGCCTTCAGCCCCGGCGGCCACTCGCTCGTCACGGACGAAGACCACCAGTCCGCCACCTACGCTGCCCAGCTCATCTCAGGCAGCGGAGCGGGCCCCCACGACAGCGTGACCCTGGATAAACTACTCGCAGGCAAGCGGGTCTCGGTATCCCCGTACATCGAAGAGTTGTTCGAGGGCTTCAGCGGCAACGCCTCTCCCGAGGACCTGGAGACCCTGTTCCAGCTCGTGACGCTGTACGCAACCGAGCCGCGGCTCGATCCCGACTACTTCACAAGATACGAGGCAAGGCTCCACAGCGTCGCCGAGTTCCGCGCCGCAGATCCGGACTGGGTGTTCTTCAACTACGCCAACTCCCTGCTGAGCCAGGGACACCACCGCGGGCGCCCCCTCTCCGTCGAAGTGCTGGAGGAACTGCACATGGAGACCGCGGAGGCCGTCTACTCCGACCGCTTCGCCGACCTCGGCGACGCGACGTTCGTCTTCGTTGGCGCCTTCGACTGGGACACCCTGCGCTCGCTGACCGAGAACTACCTGGCCGCCCTGCCGTCCGCCGGACGCGCCGAGCAGTGGCAGGACCACGGAGTCGACCCGCCTCCAGGTCTGGAGGACCACGTGGTACGCAGCGGTCTCGAGCCGCGCAGCCGGACGCTGCTGGTGTACGCCGGAGACTTGGAGTGGAGCCGCCAGGAGGCGCTCACCATCGACGTGGCTGGCGAGATTCTCGGCATCCGGCTGCGCGAGCGCGTACGCGAGGCTCTCGGCGGAACCTACAGCATCAACGTCAACACCGCCGGCACCCAGACCCTCCCGGACCCCGAGTACCAGATCTACGTCCTCTTCGGCAGCGACCCCGACCGCGTCGAGGAACTCCGGGACGAGGTGTTCGACCAGATAGACTGGCTGCAGATGGGCGGCGAGCAGACGTACCTGGACACCGCCAAGGAGTTGTTCAGGACCAGGCGAGAGGAGGCCCTGCGCGAGAACAGCTTCTGGCTCAATCAGATACGCATCGCCGCGCGCCGCGGAGAGCCATTCGACCAGATAGCCGCCTTCGACGAATTGCTGGAATCTCTAACGCTGGAGGAGGTGGCCGCTGCCGCGGAGCGCTACCTCACCGACGACCGCTACGTGCGGGTGGTGCTGTTCCCGGAAGAGGAATAGCACTCAACAGAATCTGTCAGCCTGCACGTCCGGCGTAATGGCCGTCGCTATCGAGCGAACATGTCCGCTCAAGATGCGGCGAACAGGTGATGGTCCAGCGGGTGGAGAGAGGTGTCGGAGCGCCAGAGGACACGGAGCAACCCGGTCACGGCCCCGGTCACGGCCCCGTGTACAACTCCGTGTCCGGATGGAACTGGAACCATCCGAACCAGAACGACATGTGCGTGGGTATCCGCGCGAGCTTCTCCGACTCGTCTGCCGTGTTGACCAGAAACTGCTCGGTCACCTGCCATGTCCCCCCGTCGGCGTCCGCTATCACGGACGGGATGCCGAGTTGAACGCCGCCGTCGCTCGGCACCAGCTTGAACGACCTGCCGCCACGATAGTAGGCCCTCGCGCCCTCGCTGCCGGCTGACCCCAGCACCAATATCTCCTCGCCGCCCAACACATCGTTGACTAAGCGGTGCTCCCGCAGTGCTGCGGAGGAGTACGCCTTGTAACTGCCGTTCAGTTGGACCCCTAGCACAACGTCCTTTGTTGCCAGCCGGTCGTCCCGGTCAGGGGCCGGGAACATCGTCTCAGGCGCGTTGAAGTAGGCATAGTAGATCGCCCGCGGGTCCTCCTCCGGCACGTAGAATCCGGCGGGATACACGCCCGTCTCCTGGTCCAGCACCGTCGTGTCGGGATGAAGCTCCAGCCACTCCTCCCACGTCGTGAGCATCACCGGGAAGAAGTCAAGCTCTATCCCCGAGTCCCATAACGGACCGATGACCGGCTCCCCCGTGAGCTGGTTCCAGAGCGAGTTGGTCAACCGGTCGTACATGACCTTATTGCTGCGGTACAGCATCCCCGATGTGCCGAAGGTGGTTGGCTCTCCGTTGATCTTGGCGGAATACACGATTCCGGTACCGCAGAGCGTTCAGTAGGCCAGGGCGATAGGCTCGCCCCCCACCACGTCGTTGACCATCTCGTGAGCGTTCACGATGCGGAGTGGGTACGCCCGGTGCTCTCCGTTGATGGACACGCCGAAGACCCGGTCGCCCGGTCGCAGGTAGTCCTGAGCGCCCGCCGCAACGACCGGGGGGGTCTGAAGGTCCGGGATCCCGTCGGGACGGACACCGCCCCACACGATCTCGAATACGTTGATCCGCGAGCCTTGCACGGCCGGCGCCAAGAACTCACCGAACCTGGGGTCAATCAGGCTCATGAACGCGCTCTTCCACTGCACGTATCCGTCGGGGGGACGGTACTCGTCAGCATTCTTGCCCAGCCACTCCATCCATTGGTTCCAGGCATCCAAGTCCCGACCGAACTCCTGTCCCGTTATTGCCGAGAGCGCCGTGGTGGTCTCTATCACCAGCTCCCGGTTCCCGAAGAAGCGGAGCATCTCGATCATCAGCGGGACCATGGACTTGTCGTTGTTGGCGACGGCGAGTGAAATGGCCTGGTGCGTGTCGTCAGGGATGTGGTCACGGCCCGAGAAGAGCAAGTACATGTTCTCCGTGGAGTCGTAGTCCGTCGCGGCAGTCGGCGCCCGCGCCGCCGTCTGCTCCGGCGTTGCGGCTGGCGCCAGCGCAGTCGCCGCGGTCTGTGGGGATGAAGCCGTCGGTGCGCTCTCACCCACCGGTCCGGCCGGCTCCCCCGTAAATGAGCAAGCCACGGCAGCAGCCGCGACAAGCCCGGCCACCGATGCTCCGAAATGACGCAAGAGTCTACTCACGGGAGTCCTTCCTGGGACCTGCCGACCTTCTCTCCATGGTTGTACCACCTGTTATGGTACACCGACAAGGGTAGAGACGAGTCTGGAAGCGAGAGCCTCTGGACAAGGAGGCGAGAACCACCAGGTTCGAGCCATGCTAGGATTCAGACGGGAACTGGGATTGGCAGTTGGGCTGGGGGGCGTGGCCTTCAGAGTGGACGCAGGGCAGCTCTCCTCCCACATTGGAACCGCCGGGTCGTAGAAGGGCAACTCCACGTAGGAGGCAGCAATGCGTAACGTTTGGCTCCTCGGCGGATTGGCAACCGGTTTAACCGCTGTCGCGCTGGCTGTCGTACTCATCGTCTTCTTCTCCTCTTCCGATGACGATAGCGTTGACTTGGTGGATCGGGAGGAATTCACGGTAGACCTGGTGCAGCAAGCGTTGGAGCGCTATGATCGCGATGGTCGGGAGGCCACTCTCAAATACTACAACTCCCCGGAAAGCGCAACCGGGGAATGGTACATCTTTATCCTCAATGCTGAGGGCACGGTGGTCGCCCATATCAACCAAACCCTGCTCGGCCGCGGTGTGAAGGAGGGCTTAGGCGTGGATGCGACCGGCTACCGGTTCGGCGAAGTGATGCTGGGCGCGACCGAGGACGGCCTGTGGGTAGACTACATCTTCTTCAACCCCAAGACCGGCAAGCAGGATGTCAAACACTCTTGGGTCGTCAGGCACGACGGGCTGATTTTCGGCTCCGGCTGGTATGAAGGTGACGAAGCACAGTGGCCCGACTTTCAACTCCGGCTGGTATAACTAGGGGCGGATACGTTGACGTAAGCGCACTCTTCTTCAGCATGGAGCGATATGGCTACGCAGATAAAAGTCGCCGGACTCTGGAAGATATTCGGCGATAATCCGGAGCACGCGCTGCAACCGGAGTACGCCGCCAAGAGCCGCGCGGAGATCCAAGCGGAGCTGGGCTTGGTGGTGGGGCTGCGGGACGTGTCCTTCAGCGTGGACAGGGGGCAAATCTTCGTCGTCATGGGGCTGTCGGGCAGCGGCAAGTCAACGCTGGTGCGTTGCCTCATCAGACTCACCGCAGCCACCAAGGGGCAGATCTATTTCGACGGTGAAGACATTTGCACCTACTCGCCCGCCCAGCTCACCCAGTTTCGCCGCGGGAAAGTCGCGATGGTCTTCCAGCACTTTGGCCTCCTGCCGCACCGCCGGGTGCTGGACAACGTGGCCTATGGCCTGGAGATACAAGGCCTGGACAAGGCGGCGCGCTACCGGGTGGCGGCCGAGGCCATCGAGACGGTGGGACTGAAGGGCTGGGAAAACTACTACCCCCGGGAGATGAGCGGCGGGATGCAGCAGCGCGTCGGGATTGCCAGAGCGCTGGCGGTCAACCCGGACGTGCTGCTGATGGACGAGCCGTTCAGCGGCCTCGACCCCCTGATCCGCCGCGAGATGCAGGATGAGCTGCTCTCGCTGCAAACGGAGCTTCGCAAGACGATCATCTTCATCACGCATGACCTGAACGAGGCGCTCAAGCTGGGCGACCGCATTGCCATCATGCGCGACGGGCAGATTATTCAGGAAGGCTCGCCGGAGGAGATCGTCACGCTGCCGAGCGACGACTACGTGACCGAGTTTATCCAGGACGTGTCTCGGTCCAAGGTCATTCAGGCCAAGGCCATCATGCAGGAGCCGAGCGTGGTCGTGTACGAACGGCAGGGTCCTCGCGTGGCACTACACACCATGCAGAGTCACGGCCTTGACGCGGCATTCCTGATCGGGCGCGACTTCACCCTGCGGGGGCTGCTCACGGAGGCGCAGGCCGAGGCCCTCGCCACCCAGCGGCAGGGATCGCTGGAGGGCGCCCCGATCACCCCGGCGATAACCACCAATCCCGAAACCTATATCGAAGAGATTATCCCGCTCGCGGCGCAGACCGAATATCCAATTGCAGTGGTTGCCGAGAACGGGGGGCTGCTGGGCGAGATTCGCCGGGGCGTCCTGCTGACCGGTCTGTCGGCAGGCAGTGAGGAGGGCTAACATGGCCCAGGCCGAAAACGCGCAATCCGGTACGGCAACCCCAGCGCCGCGCAATACGCGCGGCCTCCACCGGCCGCTCTACCGTTGGCTGGCCGGGTTGGCAGTGGTTATTGTCGTGCTGCTGGCCAGTCTGCTGCTGTGGGGCACGGCGATGGAGTTCCCTACCACCGTGTCTAGCTCCACAGTCCAAACTTCCGGTGGTGGCAGCGTCACGCTAGAGAAAACGGTCCGCGAGGTCACCGGCGGCGCCATTGACGATGCGGTCACGTGGCTGACGCGCGAGGGGAGCTGGCTGTTCGAGAGCCTGAGCACGGCTGTCACCTTTGCCCTGGTGTATATCGAGAGGGGGCTGAAGTGGGTGCCCTGGCCCGCTATCGTGGTCGGCCTGGCCCTCCTTTCCTTTGCGGTGGGACGCTGGCAGCTGCTGGCCTTCACGTCCTTTGCGCTGCTCTTCGTCGGATTCATGGATCTCTGGGAAAACACCATAGACACGATTGCGCTCATGGTGGTGGCAGTATCTATTTCGGTACTCATTGGCCTCCCCCTGGGGGTGTTGGCCGCCCGCAGCCAACTGGCCGATAACCTGATGCGCCCCATCCTGGACGGCATGCAGACCATGCCCAGCTTCGTCTATCTGCTCCCGGGAATCCTCTTCTTCGGCTTGGGCAAACCGGCCGGAATCTTCGCCACCATCATCTACGCCGTCCCGCCGGTCATCCGCTTGACCAACTTGGGAATCCGGCAGGTGCCCGCCGAAACGGTGGAAGCGGCCCGCTCGTTCGGCGCAACACCCCTGCAAATACTGACCAAAGTCCAGATTCCGCTGGCCTTGCCCACCATCATGGCCGGCATCAATCAGACGACGCTGATGGCGCTGGCCATGGTGACTATCGCCAGCATGGTGGCCGCCGGCGGGCTAGGCGATAACGTGCTGCGGGCACTGCAAAAGAACCAGCCGGGCAATGGTGCCATCGCCGGGCTGGCCATCGTCTTCCTCGCCATCGTCATGGACCGCCTCACCCAGTCGGTGGCCCGCAAGCGGCAGGAAGCTCTGAGCGTCGGCTAACAATAAGCGGCGCCTGCTATACTCAACCGTGCAGGATTACACACCTTACGTACAGTAAAGGGGGGCCCCCATGTGGACCAAGCGGCTCGTCGTATTGATGATGCTGGTACTGGCGCTGATTCCGCTCAGTGCCTGTGGGGATCCGGAGACCGTGGAGGTGACCAAGGAGGTCATCGTCGAGGTAACACCGGTTCCCGAGGCCAAAGAGACCATCGTCTTCAGCGACCTGAACTGGACCAGCGCCCAGGTTCAGAACCGCATCGCGCAGTACCTCGTCGAAAAGGGCTACGGCTATCCTACCGAAGTGGTATTCGGTGCTACGCTGCCCCTGTTCCAAGGCCTGCGCCGGGGTGACAGCCACGTCACCATGGAAATCTGGCTGCCGAACCAGGACGAAGCCTGGATGGAAGCACAAGCCGCCGGTGAAGTGGTTTCCGTGGGCTTGAGCCTGGGCAAAGATTGGCAGTCGGCGTTCGTGATCCCGAAATACCTCCAGGAGCAGTATCCCGACTTGGACAGCATCGAGGACCTGAAGGACGACAAGTTCAAGCAACTGTTTGCGACAGCGGAAACGGGCGGCAAAGCACGCCTGGTGTCCTGCGTCATCGGCTGGGCCTGCGAGGAGGTCAACGCCAAGCAGATCGAGGGCTATGGCCTTGAGGATCACGTACATATCGTCAATCCGGGTGATGGCGCGGCGGCGAACGCCGACCTCTATGGTGCCTACGAGAAGAAGGAGCCGTGGCTGGGCTACCAGTGGGGCACCAATGATCCGGCCCTGGTCCTGGACCTGGTCCGGCTCGAAGAACCGGAGTACAGCGACGAGTGCTGGTTCACGACCAAGGCGTGCGCCTATGAAGATGCCACTATCCTGATTGCCGTACACCCTGAGATTCTGACCAGGGCTGCCGACGTGGTAGAGATGCTGCGGGCGTGGGACTTCAACATCAGCACCTATCAAGAGGTCGCCGCCTGGCAAAGCGACAACCCGGATGCCGACGCCAATGACGCCGCCCTCTGGTGGTTGAACAGCAACGTCGAAACCTGGAAAGCCTGGGTGACTCCGGAGGCCGCTACCGCCATCCAAGCCGCCCTCACTGCCAACGAAATCCCCGCCGGCTGGCCCAAGGAATAAGGCCGGCCACCGCGCCATCAACCGGCTCACCTGCCGTCAACCCCGCGCACGTGGGAATGGCGGCAGGTGGTGTTTTTAAGCGCAATGACGGCGGTCAGCGCTGCCGCGGGGCACCTTATCACCGACCCAGCAGCGGATTCACCCCCCTGACATTTATTCCATAGTCATAGACTAGATCGCCCCCGGTCATGCCGGATAGAACCAATCCCACCATTCCAACCAAGATAACGACCAGATACAGCGGCGTTGTGCCGACATCCGCTCCTCTTCTGCGAGAAAACCAGCGCCAGCCTGTCAGCACGATGAAGAACCCCGTCACGGCAAAGCTCCACATCTGATGCACCTCGATCACGCCATGGAGTTCGGTCTCTTCATAAGGGAAGTGAGAGATGAGGCCGGTTACGCTGGCAATGATCGCACCGAGTGTGCCGATCCACAGCAACAGCCAGGAGGTATGGTGCAAGTGGGCACTGGACCTGATGCGTATGGCAACACTCACCCCGGCACTCACAACCAGAAGCGCAATTGGGAAATGAGCAGTGATCGCGTGCAGGTCCTCAAGCGTGTCGGCCAATAGCTCCAACATTTTTTTCCGTCTCTCCGTGGACCAAGCACTGCGGGGATACTCTCCACTGAGATATGCTTGGCCCCAAGGAGCAGGAGTGTTACACCGGCATCTTCCGAATTCGCCGGCTCTCACACGGTTTGGGGGCCACCACACCACTCAGATGTCCAGCACTTGTCCCGCCGGTAGGTGCGCGAGCCGGTCGTCGAGATCGTCGTGGAGGCGGTAGTGCAGCAGCCACTCCCCGGCCTGGGGATCGGGCGCCTCCGCGGTCGGATCGGCGACGGTGGTCAGCGTCGCCGCCGGCCAGCCCGGGTCACCATGGAGCAGGGTGAGCGCCCACGCGGCGAGCACCGTAGCCTCGTCTCCTTGCGCGTAGAGACGCACCCGGTCGGCCGCAAACCAGTCGGGGTGAAACGTCGCCAGCAAGAGCGTCGGGTAACCGGCAGCGTTGGGCCACTCCATTACACGGCTGCGCCGACCGACCGGGAGATCGCGGATCGTGGCGATGTCTACGGCCGGGAAAGCGACCCCAAGCACCATCAGGCCGATCTCGTAGAGCGCCTGCGGCTCGGTACCGGCCAACGGTTGCGCGCGCAGCCACCCCAAGAGCTGCCGCCAGGCTTCAGGAGCAACCCCGGACACGGCGTCACAGGCGCCCGGCGTAGCGAAATACGGAAACAACTGCGGCCAGCGGGCCGCCACCTCACGCAGCGTCTCGGCCAACACCTCCGGCCCGGCCATGTCAGCGGTGTCGGGCCGGCGGCGGTGATCGGCGGGACCGAGCCGCCGCGGTACGGCCGCGGTCGCTTCGAGCCACAGCAGCGTATAGAGGGCAAACGCGGCGTGGCGGGCCAACTCGCGGTCCGGGGATAGCGCCCCGGTCAGGTCGGGTCCACTCTCCATGCACCGGCGAGTGTAGCACGCTCCCCCGCTTGCAGCCCTCCCCCTCCCTTTAGCCTGGTACAATCCCGCAGCGGCAGACCTACCACCCTCCCTGTAGTGTTTTGGCCTCCACCATCGCCCTCCCCCGGAGCAAGCTCCAGGGAAGGGAACCTAGTCTCGGCCCCGGCGGAGCGGGGGCTAGGGCTGGGGAAGAGGCCGAGGTGTAGGTGAGAAGCAGGCAAAGACACACCGACCATGGCTCAGTCACAGGACAGCGTAGATAGCCCTGCGCCGGCCTCCGACGTGTCGGCAGCCGATCTGGCACGGGTCGAAATTCGCGGCCTGCGGCCGGAGGATCAGGCTGCCGTGGAGGCCATCACGGCCGAGGCGTTCCGGGGCGTCTCCATTGATGAAGTCATCGAGCAGCGGTTCGGTCCACTCCGGCCGCTCTCCTGGCAGACGATCAAGAGCACGGCGGTCGGCGCCGAGGTGCGCGAGCAGGCCGCGACGTGCTATGTGGCCGAATTGGACGGACGGGTGATCGGCTACATTACAACCGCGGTGTCCCAGCGCACGAGCACGGGGCGCATCCCCAATATCGGCATTGCACGCGGCTACCGTGGGCTGGGCCTGGGCACGCGGCTGATCGAGTACGCGCTGGCCTCCTTCCGGCGGCAGGGCCTGCGGCTCGCGCGGATCGAGACCCTGGTGCAGAATAGCGTTGGTGATTACTTATATCGGAAGCTGGGATTCCAGGAGATTGCCCGTCAAATCCACTTCGCCCAGTCGCTGGTGGATACGGAACCGGACTCCGCCGACGGCTCACGTCAGGAGCCGCATCACACGCACGAGGTCATGCCATGAGATTTGCCTGCTGCAACGAGCTCCTTGAAGACTGGCCGCTGGAGCGACAGTTCCGTTTCTTGCGCGACGTAGGCTACGAGGGGATCGAGGTGGCGGCCTTTACCTTGGCGCCGCGGATCACCGACGTCACGACCGGGCAGCGCGCCGCCATCCGCCGGCTCGCGGCCGACGTGGGCGTGGAAATCACCGGCCTACACTTCCTGCTCGCACAGACGGAGGGTCTGTACCCCACGTCCCCCGACGTAGCCGTGCGCCGGCGTACCGCGGACTATCTGCGCGCGCTCGTGGACTGCTGCGCCGACATTGACGGCCGGTTCATGGTGTTCGGGTCGCCGCAGCAGCGCAACCTGCCGGAGGGGGTGAGCATCGAGGACGGCCGACGCGCGCTCATCGAGATACTGCACGCGGCGCTGCCGGCCGCGGCGGATGCCGGCGTCACGATCTGCCTCGAACCGCTCCCGCCACCGCAGTCGAACTTTGTCCGCACGACGGACGAGGCGATCAGCATTATCGCAGAGGTCAACCATCCCCACCTGCGCCTCATTCTCGACGGGCGCAGTCTGGCTGCCCAAACGCAAACGCAGCAGCAGAGCCTGACCGAGATTATCCACTCCACGAAGGGGTACACGGCCTATTGCCAGGCCAATGACGCCAATAGCGGTGGCCCCGGCGCCGGCGACACCGACTTCGTGGAGATCTTCAGCGCCCTGTACGAGATCGGGTACGACGGCTGGATGTCGGTCGAGGCGTTCGACTTCAGCCCCGGGCCGGAGAACGTGGCCCGCGACAGTCTGGCGTACATGCAGCGGGCACACGCGGCCGCCGTAGCGGGGTAAATACGGGCCGCCGCCGCTCATGCCGCCGAGGCACGTGACCTGACGGCCGGAATGGTGTACCATCATCGTTTGACGGGAGGCGGCAATTGTTCTCAGGCCGCCTGGTGTCATGACGGAGGAGTAGAATGGGATCGCTGACACAAGCGCAGGTTGACAGCTTCAACGAACAGGGTTACATCGTCGTCGAGGACGTGCTGGACCCCGAGGCCGTCCTTGATCCGGTCATCCAGGAGTACCACGGCGTGCTCGATAGGCTCGCCGACCACCTGTACACGCAGGGCGACATTGCCTCGCGCTACGAAGAGCTACCCTTCAGCGAGCGCATCACGCGCATCTCGGCCGAGACCGGCAAGAACCATCAGCAGTTCTACGACTTCTCGCTGCCGTTCAGCGGCGTCAAGCGCGATACGCCGTTCTGGACCGGCCCGGCCGTGTTCAACGCCTTTGTCTACGAGCCGCTGCTTGATGTCATCGAATCGCTCATCGGCCCGGAGATCTACTCGAATCCGGTCCAGCACGTGCGGATCAAGCCACCGGAACAGTACCTCCCCAAGAACGAGCACGGTGACGCAGTGATCGGCATGACGGCCTGGCACCAGGATCATGGCGTGGTGACATCGGAGGCCGACGACACCAAGATGCTCACCGTTTGGTTCCCGCTGCTCGATGCCCCGATTGAAAAAGGCCCGCTGCGGGTCGTACCCGGCAGCCACAAGGGTGACCTACTCACGCATTGCCTGAACTATATGGGCAACAAGCTCACGCCGGCGGCCGGCCGCCAGATTCCAGAGAAGCTCTTCGCGGCCGATATTGCCAAGCCGATCCCCCTGGACCGCGGGAGCGTGGTCTTCTTGCACAAGCGGACGGTCCATTCCTCGTTGCCCAACGTCAGCGAGGAGGTCCGCTGGAGCTTCGATCTGCGCTACAACCCCACGGGCGAGCCGACCGGCCGGCACCTGTTCCCCGGCTTTGTCGCGCGGAGCCGCGCCAATCCCGAGACGGAGCTACGCGACCCCGAACGCTGGACCCAGATGTGGCTGGACGCCCGCGAGCGGATGTCCCAGATCAACCAGGACGGGCAAAACGACGTGGCGTTCGGTCGCTGGGGCGACGAGCACCCCGACTGCGCCTGAGCAAGCCTGGCCCCCACCCTAGCCCTCCCCCGTTGCGACGGGGGAGGGAATGCGACCCGCCGACGCCCGCTGTCTCCCTGCCACAGCGGGGAGGGCGTAGGGGGGCCACACGAGGTACACACCTATGACCGCAACCACTGTCGTCGTAGAGGCCGGCTTTCACCGGCGGCACAACTGCCCCGTGCTGGCGACGCTGCCGGCCGCAGCGGCCGAGGGGGCCGTGGCCCTCCGCGATGAAAGCGGCCGGCTGACAGCCTGCCAGACGGAGCCGGCGGCCGAGCCGGGACAGGTGCAGCTGGCCTGGCTCCTCGACGACCTCCCAGCTGGCGAAACCCGCCGCTACACCGTCGTCGCCGCTGACGAGAGCGACGCGCCGGCCGGCGTGACGCTGACCGACCGCGATGGGACGCACTTGGACATCGCGGTTGGCGGCGACCGTTTCACCTCCTACCACTACGACGAGGTGCCGGCCCGGCCCTACTTCCATCCTGTCGTCGGGCCGGGCGGTGCGCTCGTGACACGCGGCTTCCCGATGGAGCCGGATGTGCCGGGCGAAACGACCGACCATCCACACCACCGGGGCCTCTATTTCGCACACGGCGAGGTCAACGAATCGAACAACTGGAATGAGGTCCCCGGACACGCCACAATGCGACACCGCGGCTTCGAGCGGTTGACCTCCGGCCCGGTGCTAGGGAGCTTTACGCAGGCGCTGGACTGGCTCGATACCGCGGGCGCGGTGGTGCTGACCGAGCGGCGCACCGTGACCGTCTACCACACGTCCGACGACGAGCGGCTGCTCGATGCGGCGCTCGCGTTCCGGGCCAGCGCCGGCGCGGTGATCTTTGGCGACACCAAAGAAGGCGGCCTCATCTCCGTGCGGGTAGCGACCAGCATGGATGCCAAGGAGGCGGGTCGTATCGAGAACGCCGCCGGGGGCATCCAAGAGGCGGAGACGTGGGGCAAGCGGGCGCAGTGGTGCGACTACTCCGGGCCGGTCGCCGGCCAGACGCTCGGCATCTGCCTGATGGACCACCCCGATAACCCCCGCCACCCGACGCACTGGCACGTCCGCAACTACGGGTTGATGACGGCCAACCCGTTCGGCCTCCGCGACTACACGCGCGACCCGGCGCAGCGCGGCGATTTGCTGCTCCAAGACGGTGCCCGGTTGACCTTCCGCTACCGCGTCCTGATCCATCGCGGCAACGCCCAAGACGCCGACCTCCACGCGCGCTACCAAGACCTCGCCCACCCACCGGCCGTCACCGTCGAGACGGGCTAATCTCCGGCCCCCACTCCAGCCCTCTCACAAGGGTAGGTTTTTCGCTGGGCGGCGAGGCGAACCTAGCCCCCCTATGGCCCCCCGCTATGCGGGAGGGGTAAGGCGGTTGAAGCGTCTCTAGTCCACTGATATGCTAGAGATATCGTGCAGACGGTCAGTCGCCGGATGAAGGAGGGTGTGCGTGCCGAGTAAGGAAGCGCTGGAGGTTGACGGACTGGTCAAAGAGACACTGCCCAATGCCGTCTTCCGGGTAGAACTGGATGGCGGGCATCGCGTGCTGGCGCATATTGGTGGGAAGATGCGTAAGCACTACATCCGAGTGCTCGTGGGGGACCGGGTCCGGATCGAGCTATCGGAATACGATCTCACCAAGGGCCGCATTACCTGGAAGTATCGCTAAACTGCTTGGCCCTCCCTAGAGCAGCTTCAGAGAGCCTCGTGCCGCGTAGGGGCCATCCCGTCCCCACGGGACTATAAAAGGCGGATCAGCCGGCTCAATGGCCTGCAAGGGTTTGCGAACTGAGATACACCAGTCTATGGGCGGGCTGTGGACTGAGATGAACAGCCGGTTCAACATACTCATTGTGGTGATGGTCGGCGCATGGATGACGCTCATGGCCGCGCTTATTGCCCTGTTCCTCAAGTAGCATGCAACGTCATTGCTCTGAAAATGACCACTCACCGCTGCCGTGCCGCACCGGTATTGCCCCGCTCCTGGCGCCGCGCGGCCGCCGCCTTGGCCTCCCGCCGCAGCCGGATGACAAGATAGGAAAGAGTGAACGAGACGATGACGGTGAGTAGGTAAATTAGAAAGAGGTCGTGTTCCATAGCCCAGCCTCTCCAAGAAGAACGAGTAGCCGCGGCAGGCCGTTCCGCATAAGCGGCCGCTGGATGCACTGCCCATGCTGCATCCAGCGGTAGAATGGATAGGGCAACGGTCCACACGCACTGTCCAGCCAGGTACTCCGGCCTCGCGGCGCGTGGTCAGGAAGAGGGGAGAGCATGGATTTGGGATTCTGGACCGCAGTCGTCACAGTCGTCACGATTGGCTGCGTTACCGGCATCATCACCACGGCCATTGACAAACTCGCCAGCGGTAAGCGCCGCCGGTTGGAATACGAGCTTAAAGCCGAGCGGAAACACGCGGCCCTCACCAAGCAGCGAGTAGCGGAGCTGGAGGAAGACAATCAGCGGCTCCGCCAGCAACTAGAGTGGCACACGCGCCTACTGACGGCCCAAGAGGATGAGCGCTCGCGCCTCAGCTAATAAGGTGAGCCGGAGCCGAGCCAGCGTTTGTAGGAGGCAGCCGGTCGTGGCCCCCACCCTAGCTCTCCCCCGTGCTCACGCACAAGGGAGGGGACTATAGGGGGGCCATTCACCCCACTCGGCTTTTCTCCCACCCTTCCCCCGTTGCGACGAGGGAGGGCCGGGAATGGGGCCAGCCTCCTAGACACTAGCCAGCTCACGTGCCGTGGCCGCGAGGGCTTGGTCGAGTAGCTCGACAATGCGGTCAATCTGCGCCTCGGTGACGACCAGCGGCGGGCAGAGCAAGAAGTGGTCGCCGCGGACTCCGTCCACACAGCCGCTCCCCGGATAGATCACCAGGCCGCGCTCGAAACAGTGGGCCGCCAGGCGCGCGCTGGCGCCGACCGCGGGCGGGAACGGCTCTTTGGTCGCACGGTCAGCGACAAGCTCCACGCCCAGCAGCAAGCCACGACCGCGAATGTCGCCGACGATGGCATGTTTGCGCCACCGCTCGGCCTGCGCGAAGAGGTACTCCCCGCGCGTCGCCGACCGCTGCACCAGATCGTCTGCCACCAAAATGTCGAGCACCGCGGACCCGACGGTGGCCGACAGGGGATTGGCTGCGTAGGTGAAGATGTGGTCGAAGGTCACTTCCTGCTCGGCGAACACCGACCACACGCGATCAGACACCGCGACGGCACCGAGGGGGGCATAGCCACCGCTGATGCCCTTGGCCATGGTCATCAGGTCGGGCGTCACCGACCAGTGCTCCAGGCCAAAGGTCTTCCCGGTACGACCAAACCCGGTGATGACCTCGTCGGCGATAAAGAGCACGTCGTAGCGGTCGCAGATTTCGCGGATGATGGGGAAATACTCCGGTGGTGGCACGGTCGCGCCGGCCGCTGCGCCCACGATTGGCTCGGCAATGAAGGCCGCCACCCGCTCTGGCCCGGCCGCTTGGATCGCGGTCTCCAGCGTGGTAGCGCACTCTAGGGCACAGTCGGGATAGGTTTTGTCGAACGGACAGCGATAACAGTAGCTCGGCTCGATGTGCGGGAAGTCCAGCAGCAACGGCGCGAACTTCGCTCGCCGCCCGCGGTGGCCGGTGGCGGAGAGCGCGCCCAAAGTGGCGCCGTGGTAGCTCTGCCACCGGCCGATCACCACGTGCCGCTCTTCCTGGCCGCGGGCGAGATAGTATTGGCGCGCCAGCTTGATGGCTACTTCCGTCGCCTCGGAGCCGCCCGACGTGAACAAGAAGTGTTGCAATGTATCGGGCGTGAGCGCACCCAGACGACGGGCCAGCGCCTCTGCCGGCTGATTGCTGAAAATGTTGGAGATGCAGTAGGTCAGGGTGCCGGCCTGCCGACCGATGGTCTGCGCCACGCGCTGCTCGCCGTGTCCTACGAGCGCCACGGCGATGCCGGCGATAGCATCAATGTATTCCTTGCCGTCTTGGTCGTAGACGTGGATGCCCTCGCCGCGCACGAGCGTGGGGTATTCCCGCGTGGGATTGAGCGGGAACACGGCGCCGTTCCCGTTTGACGCTTGCTGTTGCATATCAGCCTCTTGGTCAGTGGTCAGTGGCTAGTGGTCAGCGGCTCGCTGTGCTCGGAGGGCCAGTGAAGGCGCCCCGCCGCCCCGCCGCAGGTTCACGATCTCGGCCATGATCGCCAAGGCGATCTCTTCGGGCCAGCGGGCACCGATGTCCAGCCCGATAGGAGCATACACCCGATGCAGCTTTTCGTCGGGAATACCCTCGGCCACCAGCCGCTCGAAGACGACCAGCACGCGCCGTTTGCTCCCGATCATGCCGATGTACGGAGCCGGCGAATTGATGATCTGCTCCAGAATAGCCTCGTCGTGCTCGTGTCCGCGCGTGACCAGCACGATATAGGTCCGCATATGGAGCCGCAGCTGCGCCATGGTCGCGGCAAAATCCGCGGCGATCACGCGGTCCGCGTCCGGAAAGCGCTCGCGGTTGGCGAAGTGCGGGCGATCATCAATGATCGTGACTCGGTAGCCGAGCACCTTGGCGATCTGCGTGAGCGGCTCGCCGATATGGCCGGCGCCCGCGATGATGAGGTGCTCTTGTGGTAAGTGGGGCTGAATGGAAACCTCGACCATGGCCCCTTCCCGCTGCTCGGCCTGGCGCAGACTGCCACTGCGCGCGTGCAGGGGTGCGCCGTCGGGGGTGAAGCGGGCCAGCCGGATGTGCTCGCTGGCGATGGCCGCCGGCGCCGCAGCGGCGATGGCCGCCCGCACGGCGCCGGGGGGCAGGTCGCCCTCGACCGTGCCGCAGTCGGTGACGATGAGCTTTTGCCCGGGGACGTAGCCCGCAACCTCGCGCGCCCGGATCACCGTCACGAGGGCAAACGGCCGTTCTTCATCCAGCAGGGCGGCCATCCGGCCAGCATAGGAAGGGGTAGCCATCACGACGCCGCGGTTTCCGCCTCGGGGGTCAGCACGTCAATGAAGACCTCCATCGTTCCGCCGCACACGTCGCCGCCAGGATCGTCCGGGTCGTCGGCGAGCACGAACTCGCGCAGGCCGGAGGTCCGGGCACGGAGCAGGCGCATCGCCTCCGCCCACACGTCGGCCTCGACGCAGCCGCCGCCAATCGTGCCCAGCATCGCGCCGTCGGCGAAGATGAGCATGTTGGCACCGGCCTTCTGCGGAGTCGAGCCGCGCGTAGCGACGACGGTGGTCACGGCGACCGGTTCATCTTGCCGCAAGCGTTCGTCCGCTGCAGCGTAAAGCTGACGCATAGCTACGCTCATCCGAATTATCCTTATGTACCGAGGCTCCGGCCCCCTATGGTCCCCCCGTTGCGACGGAGGAGGGTTAGGGTGGGGGCCACACCTCCCCGCACCTCACCCATCCGCTCTTGGGCGGCAGTATAGCAAAGGCCGGGCGCGTGGGCTGGCCCCCCTATGGTCCCCCCGCTGCGGCGGGGGAACGGGCGCAACGTGTTGCGCCCCTACGGCCTGGCGCGCACCTACTCTTGTCCGGTGGCCCGACACACGGCCGGCACCGCGATCAGCGGGCGGGGTATGCAGAGCGAGCCGGTGTAACATCCTCACTACTTGGGGCCAAGAATATCTGATGGGACGCAATCCATAGCCGGCGCCGCGCGCTGAAACCGACGCGCGAGCGCGGCTGTCTTAGAGAACGGAGCGGCAGGAAGAGGGAACGGCATGGGTGAGGCGATTCGGAACATCGCGCGGCGCAAAGTACGGAGCGGCTTGACGATCTTCGGCATCGTCATCGGGACGTTTGCACTGACGGTCATGGGCGGCATGACCGAGAACTTCAGTCGGCAGATTGACGGCGCTATTCAGATCGCCGGCAACACCATTGATGTCAACTCCACGAAGCAGATCAACTTGACGACCGTCCGCCGGATCGAGCGCGTTGACGGCGTGCGGGCCGTTGTCCGCAGCTTGGGGAGCACGTTGATCGAAGACGAGGACGACCAGGAAGAGGGAATTACCTTCGGCCCCCCCCAATCCGTGTTCGGCATCGCACCGCAATACGACACCCTCTTCTTCAAGGGCGTTCGCCTCCGAGACGGGCGCTGGCTGGAGCGTGGCGACACCTACAAGACGGTGCTCGGAGCAAACGTCGCCGCCGACAAGAAGCTGGGGGTCGGCGACACGCTGATTTGGCTCAAGGAAAAGCTCACGGTGGTCGGCGTGATGGAGAGCACGCAGACCTTTCCCGATAACTTTGCCGTGGTACCGTTCGAAACGGTGCGCCGGGTGCAGCGTATTCCGCTCTGGGTGGTCGGCAGCATCACCGTCATCCCGGAGCGGCCGCAGCTTACCGAAGAGGTGGCCGAGCGGATCACCAAGCAGGTGCCTAACGTGACCGCTGAATCGCCGGAGCGGCAAATCGCCGATATCCGCCAAGCCATGGCCATCTTCCAAGCCATCGTGCTCAGCGGCTCACTGCTCGCCGCGATTGTCGGCGGGCTATCGGTGGTGAACACGATGATTATGTCGGTACGGGAGCGGACCCGCGAGATCGGGCTGAAGAAGGCGGTCGGGGCCAGCGATGGCGCTATCGTGGGGGAATACCTGCTCGAAGCGGCGATGATGGGGCTGCTCGGTGGGATTGTCGGCATTGTGCTCGGCTCCATCCTCGCCCAAGTGCTCAATGCCGCCTTTGCCGATGCCCTCTCCGGCGCGTCGCTCTTTCTCATCACACTGCGCCTGGTCGGACTCACGATGGCGTTTGCGGTGGCCATCGGCGGTGTGGCCGGCTTGTATCCCGCCTGGAGCGCGTCGCGGCTCGACCCGGTGCAGGCACTCCGTAGCACCTAACCTGCTGACCAAGACCTCGATTAAGAAAACGTAGAAGGAGAGCACTATGCGTCGGATCATTATCGGGATCGTCCTGCTCGTCATCGTGAGCGTGGCGATTGGCTTGATTGGTTCCCGGCTCACCGGCGGAGAAGATATCGTCACCGAGCCAACGCCGACGGCCGAACCGGACCCGCTGGTCTCGGAAGGCATTGTGGTTGCCGCCAAGGAGGCCGAACTCAGCTTTGGTATCGGCGGCACGGTGACGAAGGTGCCCGTCGAGCTAGGGTCGTTGGTGCAGCCGGGCACCGTCCTGGCCACACTCGATGCGGCCGACGCCGAGCTGCAACTGCGCTCGGCCGAAAACGACGTGCAGGCGCGGCACGCCGCGCTCGACCAACTCCGCACCGGGCCGCGCCCGGAGGACATCGCTTCGCTCCAGGCCTCCGTGGAAGCTGCCCGGGCCCGGCTGGCCCAGCTCGAAGCCGGGACAGCAGCGGACGAGCAGACTGCCCTCGCTCAACTTCAGTCTGCCCAGGCCGGCCTCGCCGCCCTCATGCAAGGGCCGTCGGAAGAAGATGTCATCATCGCTGATGCTTCGCTGGCAACCGCCAAAGCCCGCCTCGCCGCGCTCGAAGACGGTCCGACCGCCGCCGACTTGGCTGCTGCCGATGCCGCGCTCGCTACCGCCCAAGCGCGCCTCGCCGTGCTCGAAGACGGCCCACGCGCCGAAGACCTGGCTGTCTCCGACGCTACCCTTGCCACCGCCCAAGCACGTCTCGCTGCCCTCGAAGACGGCCCACGCGCCGAAGACCTCCAAGTCGCGGAGTCCCAAGTGCGCCAAGCGGAGATTCGCCTCGCGGCGGCGCGCCAAGCAGCGCAGGGTGGCGACCTCGTGAACGCCCAAGCCGGTCTGGAGACGGCGCTGACCCGGTTGGAGCAGCTCCAAGCCGGACCGACCGCTACCGACATCGCCGCGGCCCAGGCTGGCGTTGATACGGCAGAGAACGCGCTGGCCCAGCTCCGCGATGGCTCGATCCGCGCCGAGGACGTGCGGGCAGCCGAACTGGCCGTCCAGCAGGCGCTCGTGGGTCTCGACCGCGCCCGTGCCGGCCGCGAGTCGACCGCCGATATGCGCGGAGTCAGTAGCGCGCAGATCGCGGCGGCCGACGCCGACGTACAATCAGCCGAGCTAGCCGTCCAGGTCGCACAGAACAGCCTGGCCAAGGTGCGGAGTGGCGCCACGCCATGGGCCTTGCGGCAGGCCGAACTGGCCGTCGAGCAAGCGAAGATCACGCTGGTGCAGCTCACCGCGCCCAAGACCTACGACGTTCGGACGGCGGAGGCGGCCGTCGAGCAGGCCCGCGCCACGCTCGCCAAAGTCGGCTCGGCCCTCGAAACCGAGATCGCGCAGGCCGAGGCCGGCTTAGCGCAGGCGCAAGCCAACCTGGAGCGCCTGCTGCGACCGAGCGCCGCCGACCTGGAAGCCGCCCGCCAAGCCGTGGTCCAAGCCGAGTCCCAACGCCAGAAACTCCTCCAGCCGAGCACTGCCGACCTGGAAGCCGCCCGCCAGGCCATGTACCAGGCCGAATCCCAGCGCCAGCGGCTGCTTGAGCCGAGCGCGACCGACCTGGAGGTCGCTCGCCAAGCCGTGGTCCAGGCGGAAGCCCAACGGCAGAAGCTCTTTGCGGCCGCCTCGGACAGCGACCTGGCCACGGCGCAAGCCGCCGTGGATCAGGCACAGGCCAGCCTCGACCGGCTGCAGGCCACCCGGCCCTACGAGATCGTCGCCTCCCGACAGAGCTTGGCGCAAGCGGAGGCCCAGTTAGCGTTGCAGCAGGCGCCGCCGACGGCGGCCGCGCTCGAAGAGGCGGAAGCGGCAGTGGCCCGTGCCGAAACGGCGCTCGCCAGCGCGAAACAAGCCCTGGAGAACACCACGCTCCGGGCGCCGTTCGGTGGGACCGTGGCCGCCCTCTCTCTGCAGGAGGGCGAGCGCGTAGGCGCCGGTACGCAGGTCATCACGCTGGTTGATCTGTCGCGCCTGGTGATCGAGACGCGCGACCTGGACGAAAACGGCGTCGCGCGGGTGGCGGCCGGCCAGCTGGTCGAGGTGCTTATCTATGCGCTGGAGCGCTCCTTGACGGGCAGCATCGCGCGGATTGATCCGCTGGGGGAGACCGTCTCCGGTGGCGATACGATGTATACGGCAACGGTGGCCCTCAGCGAGGAGGTGCCGGGGCTGCGTCCCGGCATGACCACCAAGGTCGACTTCACCGACGCCAACCCGCCGCCCGAGCCGCAAGACGACAACTGAGATCGCGGGGACTGGCCCCCACCCTCGCCCTCCCCCGTTGCGACGGGGGAGGGCCACAACCAGCCAACTTCAGCAGAGCCAGTCCAGGAGAAGAAGCATGAGAATGCCATCTTGGTTACGGTCGGGGAAAGTGCCGGCGGCCGAGAACGGCGCCGAGCGCAGCGCCGTCGCCGCGCCAACAACTAACAACGCCATCGTCGAGCTGCGCGATCTCCGGCGTGAGTACGAGATGGGCGGGGAGACAATTCATGCCTTGGCCGGCATGGACCTCGTCATCCATCGCGGCGAGTTCATGAGCATCATGGGGCGCTCAGGATCGGGGAAGTCAACGCTGTTGAACATGATCGGGTGTCTCGACCGCCCGACGAGCGGCCAGGTCATCATTGACGGCGTTGATATCACGCAGGTACCGCGGCGCCAACTCCCCCGCATCCGCCGCGAGAAGGTTGGGTTTGTCTTTCAGCAGCACAACCTCGTGCCTATCCTCACCGCCGAGGAGAATGTGTCCCTGCCGCTGCGCTACGCCAACGTGGGCAACCGGTACCGCCGCGAGCGGGCGCGGGAGGCGCTGGCAGCGGTCGAACTGGAAGACCGCATGGGGCACAAGCCCACCGAGCTATCCGGCGGTCAGCAGCAGCGCGTCGCCATCGCTCGTGCGCTTGTCAGCAATCCCGCTATCGTGCTGGCCGACGAGCCGACCGGCGAGCTAGACACGCAGACGGCCGCCGGGATCATCGAAGTGATGCAGAAGATGAACCAGGAACACGGCCAGACGTTCATCATCGTCACCCACGATCCCGGCGTATCCGAGCGCACCAACCGCGTCATCCAGATGTCCGACGGCAAAGTGATCGAGGATTCCGCAGCGGCGGGGTAGACCTCACCCTCTGCCAGGCCCCTTCCCTTCAGGGAAAGGGAGTCAGCGGCATTTCCGGCGGTAGCCAAACGTTCCGCGGCTGCGCTCATTCTGGCAGAGCGAGACACGGAGCGGGGTTGACATAAAGATTTCGGCGGCGCATTGCCGCGCGTGCCAAGTAGGGTAGTGGCCCCCCTAACGGTCCCCCCGCTGCGGCGAGGGGACAGCGCGTTCCCTCCCCTGTGCATCAGAACGGGGGAGGGTTAGGGTGGGGGCCACTAACTAGGCCGGAGGCACCACGGATTGGTGGCGGACCGTCAGCTTGGCGAGTTGCTCCGGGTCGGGGGTGGGCAAGCCGCCGGTAAGTGGCTCGAAGGTCAGCTGCGGCGTCAGCTCTAGCTGCGGTATAGCCAGGTCCCGCTCGTAGAAGCGGGACGAGGGGAACACGTCGCCGGGGTAGGTGAAGTTGGGCAGCGTCGCCAGCTCGATACAGAACGCGGCGCCGACGGCACTCTCCAACATGCCGCCAACCCACACCGGGATACCGGCCTCCTGCGCCAGATCGTGGACGGCCAGCGAATTCGACAGGCCACCGGTGCGGCCCGGCTTGATGTTGATATATTGACAGGCACCTACCTGAATGGCCTGCTCCGCTGCCTTGACGCTGGTGATCGTCTCGTCGAGGCAGACGGGCGTTTCGATCTGCCGGGCCAGCTCCGCGTGGTCGAGCACGTCGGCGTAGTGCAGCGGCTGCTCGATGAACGCCAGCCCTAGCCCGTCAATCGCCTTGAAGAACGGCAGGTCGTCGAGCGTATAGCCGGCGTTGCAGTCTATGTGGAAGGTCATCTTGGGGAAGGTGGCGCAGACGGTACGCAGCACGTCGAGGTCCCAGCCCGGGGCGACTTTGAGCTTGATGCGCGGAAAGCCGGCGTCTACGGCCCGCTGGATATTGCCGAGCAGCATGTCGAGCGAGTCCTGAATGCCGAAATCGGCGCCGGCAACCACCTCGCGCGTCTCACCACCCAGCAGACGATGCAATGGCGTCCCCGTCCGTGCCACCTCCAACGTCCACCAGCAGATTTCGAGCGCGGCCTTGGCGAAGCTGTTGCCCTTGAACACGTCGAGCCGCCGGTTCAGGTCGGCAGCGGTCTCGTAGTCGCGGCCGACGACGTGCGGCCCGAACACCTCCGTAACGAGGTAGTAGACGGAGCCGGCGCTCTCCGGCAAGTACGTGGGGGCAAAGAAGGGCGTGGACTCGGACCAGCCCACATGCTCGCCGCTGGTGGCCTTCACCAGCACGGAATGGATGTCGTAGTCCACGCCGTAGGCTGTCCGCCAAGGATAGATGAGCGGCATCGAGACGTAGTACACGTCCAGCTTGTCAATACGCATACAGTGCTCCTTTGGCGGGGTATTAGCGGTCAGCGGTCAGCTATCAGTACACGGGCCACTAGGCATCGGCCTCGACGGGATAGGTGAAGACGTGGTCGGCCGCTGGTAGCTCCGTGAGCTGCGTCTCCGCATCGGCCGCCAGCAGCCACAGGTCGCGTGTCTCCGCACGCTCCACCAGACATGCCAGCGGCGGCGCGTGGGGGTCTTGTGCCGCCCACCACGTCACGCGCTCGACAGTCGGCTGCGAACGGTAGGGATTAAAGAGCGCCGCGAAACAGGTGCGCTGGGCGGAGCGCCGGCGAATGACCACGGGCATGGTTTCCGACGCCGGATTGTCCGGGCCGTGCGCGGTAACGACCTGGGTTGGCGGTCCGCCGCTGCAATGCAGCCGTAGTCCGGCACCATCTCCGGCGAAGGTCAGCGTGGCAGCAGCGGTGCCGGCCCACTGGGAAGCCTCGGTGAGGTGAGCATACCCCTCGCTCGCCTCCGCACCCGGCGCCAAGGGCTGGCTTGGGAAGGAAGCGGTCAACACGCCGCGATTGTGATGCACCCAGTCTATCTCCCCCGCCTCCTCCCGCTCCACGAGGAAGAGGTCGAGAAAGTAGCCTTGTCCCACCAGGAAGACGCGCCGGAGCCGGGCATCGCCATAGAGTCCCGGCTCGCCCCAAGCGACGGCGGCATCGGCAATGCCGAAAGGTCCATCCTCCGGGGCGCGGAAGCACCGCAGCTCACCGCGGCCGGGCGGCTGGGGAGTCTGGTCCAGCAGGACCGTATTGTGGCTCAGGGTATGCCGATACCAGGTGTCGTTGAGGCCAATGCCGTAGCCGGGGGTACCGAGATCGGGAGACAACCGCTGGTCATCGAGCATGAGCAGCATGGTGAGCTTGTCGGGATGCCCATGCGTGCCGCCGTGCCGCCCGTACTTCAGGAGGAGGTAGGGCTGCTCGTCCTCGTGCGCGCCCCAGTGACGCAGCACCGCGTAGCCCGAGGGCGGTAGGTGAACACTCGCCGGCGCGGGCACATCCTCGGCCGGCAGCGGATCGAGACCGTAGAGCAGCGCCTCGACCGTATCGCGCGGCCGCTCGCGGTAGGTGCGCCGGAGCACGCCGCAATATGCCGGGTCGTCGTACCAGGCAGCGGCGACCTCGTAGAAACCGGCCGATGACGGAATACCGTGCCCACACTCGTCGAGCAGACTGCTGTGGTACCAGCAATCGTTGCACGCCGGCAGCGTCAGGTCGGGATAGGCCCACTGGAACGGCGCCGACAGCATCGCGCGGATCTGCGGGACCGGCCGCAGATCGGTCTGGGTACCTTCGCTCGCCCGCGCGTGCCAGAGGAGGGGAGCCAGCGAATAGAAGTGGTAACTTGCCGAGCCTTCGTACCACGCACCGTCGGCGAGGATGCCCTGCGTCACCTGATTGTAGAACCCCACCGGGCCGGACAGCGCCCACTCGGTCAGGTCCGCACGGTCGGTCACGATCCCGATGGTGCCAATCGCCGCATTGATCCAGTTCTCGACGTTGTGAATCCGGTTCAGCCGGTTGACGCGGAGGTGCTCCGCTGCCGGGATGAGCAGCCGCTCGCGGATGGTGGTGAGGTCGGCGGCCGAGAGCGTTTCGCGCAGGAACCAGGTGGCCCAGGCCAGCGGAATGACCCAAACGCTCTCGTCGAGGGCGCTGAACGTGACCTTGCCCTTCACCGACCGGCCGTTCTCATGCTCGAAGTCGGCATACCGCTCGGCGTACCCGACCAGAATATCCCGCGCCTTGTCCCGGTGCTCGGCGGCGCCGGCGATCTGCCACAACAGGGCGAGCCGAAACGCTGCCTCGGTCAGGTCGTGATTGAGGGACCAGTGCCACGCCGCGTCATACGGATCACCGGAGAACCACGCCCCGTCAACCGGGCAGCGATGCCGATGGGGGCTAGTGGGGTCGTATTCGAGTTGGACCGCATGATCCGGGCAGAAGAATTCGTGGTAGTAGCCGGCCGGGCGTTCGGGCAAATACAGCGGCCGCTCGAACGTCCAAGCCACGTCGGCGTGCAGCCGCCGCATTGCCGCGGCAAAGGCGGGCGCTGTCGCCCGCGTGCGGATCAGATCAAGCTGTTGCGTACTAAGCATGGCGCATTTCCTGTCGGTAGGGGAGTGGGGCAGACGCAAGCGAGCACATAATACCAGGCCTACGCCGGCAACTCAGATGGTCACCCCGGCTTCGGCGGCGAGGCGGCGAACGAGCGTGTTGAACAGCGCGCCGCGCGACCGGCGGATGCTGGCGGCATCCTGCTCGCGGGCGAGGCCGAGCGCACGCTCCCAGATATTCATGGCATCCTGCGCCTCCAGGGCACGTAGCACCTTCACGTAGAAGCCGCGCGATGCGCCGGTCTCGCCTAACACTCCCTCGGCGTGTTCTACCTGCTCGCGCCAGTCGGGACGCTCAACGAGCAGGTCAACGGGACCATGCTTGCGTTGCTGTACGGATGTCGCCTGTTGTGCGTGTCTCACAATCGATTCTCTATCGAATCCGATTCGACGAATCGTGTCGGCCAGTTTGACCGGCTCATTGCTGGCCGGTGGCTGCTCTACCCTGGCCGCTGGGCTAAGGTGGTCAGATTGACCGGCTGACATTTCCTGCCGGTCAGGTTGTCCGGCAAAGGGCACACGTGGGGTATTCCGGCTGGTCGCCGGCGCTTCGTGGCTACTGTGGGGATGAGTGGTCGCCGTGTTGGTCGTTGCCGGCGGCGGCATCGGCTTGGTGGCCGCGGGGCGCCGGGCCGTTCCGAGCGAGACGGGGAGGCCACTCAGCTCTTCGGCGCGTGGAGGGCGGTCCGTATCTTGGGCCAGCGCCACGGCCAGCTGCTCGTCTTCTTCGGTGAGCGGGTCGTCGAGCGCCACGATATAGCGGTTGTGCGCCTGGACGCCGTGGCCGACGGACGGATCATAGCGCCACTGATGCTGCCGTTGGACAAAGGGAGCGAGCCGCTCGTCGGTCAAGTGGCGCCGCAAGGTACGCTCCGAGATGCCGACGAGGCTGGCGAGTTTCGCCGCGGATAGCTCGACGGACTGGCCATCCTGGGTGAGGCAGAGGCGGCGCAGCTGGATGATGAGCAGCGACAGATCTCCCCCCAGCCGGGGCGCCCAGCGGGTGAGGAAGTAGTCGCGGACGGGTAGGGTGACGTCGGGCCGCACCAAGCGGTTGTAGATCGAGCGATAGACGCCCATCAGTTGAAGCGTGTGGGACTCGAGTTCCATAAGATAGCTCCTCGTCGTGCGATGATGCGTGGTGGCTGTGACAAGGGCGGGTAGGGCAGTACCGTCCGGTCAGCGGCGCTCGGCACCTCCCTCCATACCTTCGGACTGCTGGCTCTGCCACAGCGCCAGCAATCCGTCCAGGTAGAACACCTCCCAATAGAGCGGTTGGGCGTCCGCGAGGCGGCTGGGCCGCTCCTCCCACTCGCCCAGCAGGAAGACGTGCCCGTGGCCGACGTTGCGCGTGGCAAGCACCCGGCGCCGCCGCATATCGGCGATCAGTTTGGTGATCGTGTTTCGGCTCACGGGTAGGGCCTGGGCCATCAGCAGGTCCGCCGTCGCGTAGGCGGTTAGGAAGCCTTGCGCGTGACACTCGCGCGCCTCACGGGGAGAACTAGCCTCGCCGCGACACACCCGCCGCCGCAGCCAGCCGTAGAGCTTCTGGCCGTCGGCGCTCCAGTCGTACAGCAGTGGGTGCTCCCGCAGACGGGTAGGGAGGCCCCAGATCATGGCTGCACCTCGCCGCCGCTCCGACTATGCGCTAAGGACATAGCTCCATCCACCATGTGCGATCTGTGCGCTAGCGTCATACCCGGAATATGATGCTGTTGCGACATAGCTACTCGCTCGTCAGACCTCGGTCGCCGCACCACGAGTGTACCAGGTGGTGCACAAAATATCACCAGCGATACGATCATTAGTATCGCAAATCCTGTGCAGCACTAGGGTAGCATGGCACTCGCGCCGAATACGAGCCGGCGGCAGCGGAGCGGCGGCTGCCATACAGCGACGCGATGGCGGTTTCCGCTCAACGGCCGTGCCACTGGGCGGCCAGGAGCGCGATGATCTGCCGGAACCGCTGGCGGTCGGCAGCGGGGATAGTGGGGTCGGTGAGGATGGCCGTGAGCTGGCTGACGGTGGTATCCAAGGGGCCGAGTTGGGCCAGCGCCTGCGGTAGCTGACCTCCCGCTACCAGGAGTGTATCGGTCTCCTCACTGGTGAGGTCCAGGGCCGTCGCCAGCGCCAGGATGGTGGCCCGGCGGGGTGGCTCGCGCTGGCTACGCTCAAGCCTGCTCAGGTAGCTGAAGTCGAGCCTCACCAGTCGCCCCAGGGCCGGCAGTGACAGCGCGGCGCGTTGCCGGTGCGCGCGGAGGAGTGAGCCGAACGAGGTCATGCCAGGAGTATGCAGCATCTTGGTCAATCTGGCAAAACACCTCTAGGGCAGTGCGGGATGGGCCAACCGTCTTTGGTCATATTGGCAAACAGCATTGCAGAGGCATCCCTGGTGGGTGCTCTGCCTCCGGGGGGCTGGCGCGGGCGGACCTCACCCCGGCCCTCTCCCGCGGGGAGAGGGGGACGGGCGCAACATGTTGCGTCCTACGGTTTGGTGTGTACCTATCCCTGTCAGGTGGGGCTGGGGGCGAGGCACGGCTTCCCCGTGCGGCTGGGTTATCCGACAGCTTCCGGTCCAGCGGGCTATACTCTCGCCGGAGCGGTGCCGGCTGCGGTCGAGCGGTTCGGCTGGGGGAGGGCGAGTGATGGCGGTGTCGGATGCTGCGTTCCGGGACGTGATGAGCCACTGGGCCACCGGTGTCACGGTGGTGACGACTTGCCACGACGGCGAGATCCACGGCATGACCGTGAATTCGTTCTCGTCGCTGACGGTGGAGCCACCGTTAGTGCTCTTCTGTGCCGACCACGCCGCGCACACCTACGGGCTGGTTGAGGCAAGTGGCGTCTTCGCCGTCAACGTGCTCAGTGCGAGCCAAGAGGAGCTATCCAACCTGTTTGCCGGCCGCTACCCGGAGCGCGACGCGGACCGCTTTGCCGGCGTCGCGTATCGGCAGGCAGCGACTGGAGCGCCCATTCTGCAAGGTAGTCTGGGGTACCTCGACTGTCGTGTGGTCGCGCGGTACCCGCAAGGGACGCATACCATCTTTGTCGGGGCAGTCGCGGCGGCGGAGCTGTTGCAGCCCGAGGCGCAGCCCCTCCTCTACTACCATCGCCACTACCGGCAGTTTCGCGATCATCGGTAGCGACCGGCCCCCTATGGCCCCTCGCCGCAGCGGGGGACGGTATATTCCCTCCCCTGGAGTTGGCTCCGGGAGAGGGGGATGGTGGGGGCCGAGTGGTGTGCTCTGTGGCAAACGCCGTTTGGGATTGAGCGAATGAACCGGACCCATGCTTTTCCCGTCGTGACCGTTCGTGGGACGAGCTATGAGTTGGGGCGGCAACATGGCGAGCAGGCCGCTCCGCTGGTCGAGCGGTACCTGCTCTGGATCGAGCACCTCACCGGGCTACCCAGAGATACGCTCTGCCGCAACGCCAGGCAGTTCATCCCGCGGCTGGAGGTGCTCAGTCCGGCGTTTGTCGAGGAGGTGCGCGGCTTGGCCGACGGCGCGGGTATCTCCTTCGAGGCGGCGGTGCTCTGCCAGGCCCGCGCCGAAGCCGCGCACGCCCCTACGGACGGCGGCTGCACGGCCTTTGCCTTGACCGGCGCGGCCACCGCCGACGGACGCACGCTGGCCGGGCAAAACCAGGACCTCGCCCCCGAGTATGCCGACGTGACCATCGTGCTGCGCGTCGAGCCGACCGATGGCCGGCCGCGGGCGGTGATGGTCACGTTTGCCGGACAGCTCGGCTACGCCGGGCTGAACGAGTCCGGTGTTGCACACTTTGCCAATGCGCTCTACGATGCGCCCTGGCAGCCGGGCCTGCCGCACTATCCCCTCAAGCGCCTCACCCTGGAGCAGCGCACGGTGGCGGATTGCGTGCAGCTCTATCGTGACCACCGGGTCTGCTCGGCGGGCAATGTCGTGCTGTGCGACGGGCAGGGGAATATTGGCGACATCGAGGCGCGACCGGAAGGGATCGCCGTCTACACCGACGAGCATCCCGACGCTCGCTTACATACCAACCACTACGTCACGGCGCAGTTTGCGCCGTTCGAGACGAACTCGCTGGCCGATTCCTGCCCGCGCCTCGACCGTATTCGTAAGCTCACGCAGGAGCACTGGGGCCGGATCACGGTGGACACCATGAAGACGATCCTGGCGGACCATGAAGGCGATCCGGGCGGTATCTGTCGTCACGGGGCGGAGGGCATGCACTCCACCGCCGGCTACGTCGCCGACCCGGCCGCCGGCGTGCTGCACGTGCGCCGCGGCCACGGCTGCCTGGGCACCTGGACCGCCTACGAGGTCTGAGCTACTTCAGGTTGAGAAGGAGACGGCGGTGAAGAGCGAGCGAGCTTCAGGCATCGTACCGGCGGTGCTGCGGTGGGCGCGAGAGCGAGCGGGCTATTCGGTGGAGGACGTCGCTCGACGCATGAAGAAGGACTCCAGCGACATTGATGCCTGGGAGACGGGAGCCGGTGCGCCCACCTATGTTCAATTAGAGAAACTCGCCTACGAGATCTATAAGCGTCCCTTAGCCATCTTCTATTTTCCTGAGCCGCCCCAAGAAGAGCAGCCGCAGCGCCGCTTCCGCAGTCTCCCCGAGGAAGATATCGCCACCCTGGATCCAGACACCCTCTACGCTCTCCGGGAAGCGCGGGCCAGGCAGCTTGACTTGATGGAATTGACTGCTGGAGTCAATCCTGCCGAGCGGAGGATATTCGAAGATGTGCAGCTCTCCTATCACGACGATGCCCCAGTAGACGGGGCCTCCCAGGTAAGAGAGTACCTGGGTGTGACGGCGGAGGAACAGGCCGAATGGCGGTCCTATGATGAGGCCCTTAAGGAATGGCGCCGCCGGGTGCAGGATGCAGGTGTGTGGGTGTTCAAGAGGCCCTTCAGGCAGAGTGACGTAGCTGGTTTTTGCTATGTTCACGATGAGTTACCGATAGTCTACCTGAACAATAGTCAGCCCAAAGTGCGTCAGATTTTTACCCTGTTCCATGAGTTGGCGCATGTTCTTCTGGGATTTAACCACATTGAGCGATCTGACGTAACGTACTATCTTCGTTTTCTCGAAGGAGAGGACCACAGAAAGGAAGTGGCCTGCAACCGCTTCGCCAACGAATTCCTGGTCCCGACAGACGACTTCATGAAACATGCCGCTGCTTGGCAGCGTGACGACGAATCACTTGGCCGTTTGAGTGAGCGATATTTTGTGAGCCGGGAGGTGATACTGAGGAAGTACCGGGATAGGGGTTGGGTGGATAGCAGTTTTTACCGGGATACTGTTGAGCGATGGCGTTCCGAGGGAGAGGGGATGGAGAACCGCCCATCCGGGAGAGGTGGAAATTTCTACCATACCAAGGCCACGTATCTCGGTGAAAAGTACTTGGAGCTAGCGTTCAAAGGCTATTATCGAGGGAGCTACGGATTGGAAGAGCTTGCGAGCTATCTGGACGTGAAAGCTAGCCAGGTTATTGGCCTGGAGTCATCCTTACATAGAGCCGTGGATGTCGAATGACTATCTACGTGTTCGACACCAGCAGCTTCAGCCAGTTGTTCGGAAGCTACTACCGGTCTGTCTTTCCCACCCTCTGGGCATTGTTCGATGAGATGGTAGCGGCTGGTCGGTTGGTCTCCGTCCGTGAAGTGAGGAATGAGATCGAAAGAAATCTAGGGACAAGGCTAGAGACACTCACAGAATGGTGTGCCTTGCACCAAGAGCTATTCACGACCCCTAGCCCGCAAGAGCAGAGCCACGTTGCCAGCATCTTTCACAATTCTCACTTTCTTCAGCTTGTGACACAGAAGGCGCTCCTCAAGGGAACACCTGTGGCGGACCCGTTCGTTATCGCTAAGGCGTGGGAGATAGGTGGCTGTGTAGTTACCGAGGAAGCAGACAGACCGAACGCTGCCAGGATTCCCAACGTGTGCGCGCACTTTGGCGTGGACTACACCAACTTGGAGGGTTTTATGGAAAGGGAAGGATGGCAATTCTGATGTGTTGCGCTACGGCTTCTCCTGTGCTTAGGTACCAGGCCTCGCCGTAATGCCGTGGCCGTATGATCCTTCGCCGCCGCATATCACTCCGGAGCTGCTACTCGCGGACCGGTGCAGGCGTGATGGGGTCACGCCGGAGTCGTTGGCACTGCCGCCGGTGCTGGTTGCCACCTTCCAGGGTGCGTCCTACCAGCATTTAGCCGCCCGCACCGGGGTCACACCGCCACCGGCCCGTCAAGACGGCACCGCCGTTGTCGGGGGTACGGCTATCGGGAAGACCCCGGACGGGGGGCACCCGATAGCCGTGGTGCGGCTGCCGGCCGGCGCGCCGACCGCCGTCCTGGTGTTGGAGAGCGCGTTTGTCCGCGGCGTGCAGACGGTTCTGGTCGTTGGGTCGGCCGGCAGCCTGCGGGCCAGCCTCCCGCTCGGCAGCACCGTCGTCGTGACCGACGCGGTTCGCGAGGAAGGCACGTCCTACCACTACCTCCCGGCCGGTGTCCCAACGTGTGCCAACGCCGAGATTGGCGACCTCCTGCTGCAAAGCGCGGCGGCGTGTGGTGCCAATCCGGTGCGCGGCCCAACCTGGACGACTGACGCACCATTCCGGGAGACGGCTGGCGCGATTAAGCGGCATCAGGCGGCCGGTGTCGCGGTGGTGGAGATGGAAGCGGCGGCCATCTTTGCCGTCGCGCAGGTTCGTGGCGTGCGCGCCGGGGTGCTCGTGGCCGTGAGCGACGAGCTATTCGTCCCGTGGCGACCGGGCTTCCACGACGAAACGTATCTCACTGCGCTGACGCGCGGCATTGACGCGGCGCTCCTCACCGCCGAGCAACTCGCACAATCGCCACCGCCGTGTGCTGATCGTTGAACGGGGCGGAACGCCGTGCTCTTGGAGTTGTCTCGCGCTGCGGCGACGCCGGATCAAGGCGCCCGCGACGTTCTGTACGATCTTGTACAATCGTGTACGCGGCAGCGTGGAGAAGGGGCATGAACATGCGTGAAAGAGAAGTCGAGGTGCAGACGGTGAACGCCTCTACTGCCAGACAACAGTGGAGCCGGCTGGTCAAGCAAGTCTACCGGCGCGAGAACCGTGTGATTGTGGAGAAGAGCGGAATTCCGGTGGCGGCGTTGATCTCCGTTGACGACTTCGAGCACCTCCAGCGGTATGAGGCAGCACGCCGCGAGCGATTCAAAGCGTTGGAGGAGATCTGGGAGGCCTTCGCAGATGTGCCCCCGGAAGAACTTGAGCGCGAGGTGAACAAGGCGGTGGTAGAAGTCCGCGCGGCAATGCGGCGGCAGACCGACCACGCGGCTGGCACTTCGTGATTAGGGCGGTGCTCGATGTCAATGTTCTGGCGTTCGGCTATGTCAGTCGGACCGGTGCGCCAGGACAACTGCTCGCACAATGGACTCACGGTGCGTTCGAGTTGGTCGTCTCAGAACATATCCTCACAGTGCTCACTGGCGTCTTGGAGCGGCCGTACTTTCGGCGGCGGCTTACCGCTCGACAGCGTGCGGCTAATCTTGCCCTGTTGCGGCATGAGACGATCTTGACGACGATCACCGCAGAGGTGCAAGGTATTGCCCCCGATGAAGAGGATGACCTGGTGCTGGCTACTGCGGTCAGTGGAAAGGCCGCGTATCTGGTGACTGGAGACGCCGGCCTGCGACGTTTGGGTAGCTATCGTGGCATCAGCGTGCTCAGTCCCCGCGACTTTCTGACTCTGCTCGAGTCCTTCGATCCGAGGTCACTATGAGCCGTGGCGCTCGCGGAGCAGGGCAGCGGCGGCAACTTCCCGTTGGAGCTTGACGTAGGCCTCGTCTATCGGGATGTTGGCCGCCGAGCCGGGGGCAAACCCGCAGTCGGGGTTGAGCCAGAGCCGCTCGGCGTCCACGTAGCGCAGCGCTGCCTCGGCGCGGGCAGCAATCGTCTCCGCCGTCTCGATCTGCTCGCCGCGCACGTCCACGCAGCCTAGCCCGATAGTCCGGTCATCCGGGAGGGCACGCAAGACACTCATGTCCCCGGCCACGGGGATCGAGTATTCCAAGACGTACTGATCCACGTTGAGTCGTTGCATCGCCGGGACCAGCGTTTCGTAGCCGCCGGCCGCTTTCCAGCCCAGTCGGCCGGCATTGCCGCGACACAGGTGAATGGCGATGGTGACGCCGCGCACGCCAGAGATGACCGCGTTGAGCAGGTCCACGCAGTGGTCAATCTCGTAGCTTGGGTCCGCGTAGCTCGCGCGTCTGGCCGGGTCAACTAACGCACACAAGCTCGTATCATCGAACTGCACGACGGTCACCCCGGTCCGGGCAACGGCCGCCAGCTCGTGCCTGAGCACCGGTACCAGCGCCTGCATGAACGCTTCCCGTGTGGGGTAGGCGCGGCGCGACCGCTCCGGCTCCCACAGCCGTTGCCCCAACAGGTACGGCGACGGTAGGCAGACCTTGGTCATCCGGTCGGTGTGCCGGACGAGAAAGCGGGCCTCCTCCGCGATACGGCCGGGGCGGCGCGGGGTCATTGGCTCGACCACGGTGTGGAAGGGGCGTGCCTGGCCTAGCTCATCGTCTACGACATAGGCCGCGAAACCGTGCATGATCTCCGCGATCACGCCGAAATACGACCGGCGCCGCCATTCGCCGTCGGAGATCAGATCGAGGCCGGCGGCCTCCTGCATCGTGATGATGTACTGCGTTGCGGCGTCGAGCCGCCGCGCATGTACGTCCGGTGGGGTGTGCCCTTCGGCGCGCGGATCGAGCAAATCGCGCAGGAATTGTGGCCGCGGCAAACTGCCCACGACGCCGGTGGGGAAGAGTTGCCCGCTTATGCCGACCTGGGGGGCCATCATCGCCATTCCGCGCACACGATCTCGTAGTCCTCGGTGGTGTCAATCTCGTAGTAATCGCCGTGTGTATCCACTTTGTGTATCGCTACCCCCTGCTCCAGCATCTCTTGCAGGAGATGGATCAGGTAGGCGGTTTGCACCGAGGCGGCGCCCTGAAACGGCCGGTCGCCGTAGTGGGCTACGACCCGGTGGTAGTGCTCGCGGAGCAATTTGGCACCGCGCGGGCTGAACTTGGCGACGCCGATGTACTCACCACTTGCTGCGGCTGCCGGGATGCGGCGGCTCACGCCGGTGATGCGGTCGCCTTGCGCCAGCACTTTCTCGGCGTCCGATTCCGGGTGCTGCGAGCGCTGACGGTACCGCCGGCGCCAGTCGGTATCTACCACTAAGGTAATGTCGGCGCGACTATCCATCAGCCGCTCTACGGCGTGCGGGCGATAGAGAATATCGGCGTAGGTACAGACGAAGCCGTCGGTCATGGCCGGTTCGGCGTAGAAGAGCGAGGCGAGGATGTTGTTCCGTGGCCAGGCCACGTTCTCGTAGTAGGTGAACTCGGGGTAGGCGGCGCGGATGCGGGGTAGCTGATAGCCGCCGACAAAGGCGATCCGGCGTGGCCCGAAGCCCCCGGCCGCCAGCGCCGCCAAAATCCAGTCCAGGATACGCCGACCCGCCACCGGCGCAAAGCACTTGGGCTGCTCGGCGGTCAGGGGCATGAGGCGCTGGCCGCGACCGGCGCCGATCACAATGGCTTGCATCGGCCCAAGTCTAGCAGGATGGAGACGCTGGAAAGCGCCAACGCGCGCCCGTCGCCCGTCGCTCGCTCAAGCGCCATCATCAGCGGGGAGGCCGAGCGCCCAATCCACCGCCCGGTCAAAGAGCCGGACCATCTCGCCCGTGCTCCGGTGAAACGTGGTGTCATGCCAGAACAAGAAGACGGTGCGGGCCTGTGCCGGTTGCCCATTGACCAATTCCGCACCTACTTCCGCCGCCAAGACCGCATAGTCACCACCGAACCTCTGCATTGCCAGTGCTTGTACCCCTGGTCCTTTGCGTGGCCAGGCGATACTGAACGTATCAGGTCGCCGCACCGCAAAGAGTTGCTGGTCCGTGGGTAGCCCCGCAGTGATCGGATGGTCAGTGTCTACAATCCGAATGTAGGTTTCGTGATTGCGCGTGCTCCCCTGGGGTGTCAACTGTGTTGCTGGTAGAAGCCGCGGTCCCCAGAAGATGAGCGGCGTAGTAGTTTGAGTATAGCGCGCTGCCGAGTCGGTGTCCTCGATTGTGGAGCTGATTAAGAGCAGGTTGTGGCTCGCGGCCATCTTCGCCGGGTCAGATGCATTGCCATCGGCGCCGAGCACGGTGACTGTGGCGCCCCGCGCCTTCAGATGGGACACGATGGCAGCATCACCTTTTATCAACGCTGTGGGTTGTCCCACCAGGAAGGCAATCCGGGTGTCCGGCGGCAGTAGTGGCAGCGGTGCCGGATGCACCGGCACCGGGAGTTGCGGGAGCAGTGGTCGCAGGGTCTCCGGGTCGCTGAGGTGGCGTAGCCGCTGTGCATTGGCCTCCAGTCCATCCGAAACTCGTTGCAGCGCCGCTTCCCATTGTGCCACCGCCGCTGCCGGCTCTTGATCGGGCAGCCAGCGGGCTGCCTCCGCCGCCATTGCCGGGCGCAGCTCGACGGCGAGCGCGGCGAGACGGTCTCGCACGGACTCGGTGGCTAGCGACCCGGCCAGATGCTGTTCAGCCTGGGTGGTGAAATAGGCTTGATACTGGGGACTCGCGAGGAGGCTGGCCAGGAAACTCTGTAGGGCGCTGCTAAGCGCTATCGGACTGGAGGAAACGACCTCGGTCGGATTGGTATCCTGATCCAAGTCAAAGGCCGCCTCGGCGTCCCACATGAACAACTGCCAACGGGCGTCAGGCTGACCACGCATTCGTGCAGCGTACCAGTCGTCGACCTCCCAATGATGGCCCCCGGCCCACAGCCAGAGGATGATGAAGGAAGTGAAGTTCTCGATGTCTAACTGCTGTAGAGCTTGCTCGTATTCGGCTGCCACGCTCAAGTCCGTACTAGTCAGCCAGTCCGCAAGCTCCTCCCACGCTACGTGCTCGTTCGGGTGCCCCTCAGTGGCAGCTTCCACTAGGTCCCAATCGTCGTGGTCGAGGTGCGTAGCCAGAAAGCGCTCGTCAATGCGCTCGGTGAGGTTGTATAGCCCCCAGTAGGTCCCATTCAGGTACACCTCCACCCAGCGTCCCCGTGCAGCTACCTGGCCCATCGCCCCGTGCAGGTCCCGGATTACCTGATCCCGCACATACACCGCCTCTGCCACACACCGCGATCCGCCCCGACACTGCCAACCGTCATCGGCTCCCGCCCGTAGCACCAGCCGGTCATACGTCTGTCCTGGCTCAGTCCCAAACAGCGTATAGGCCAACTCGCGTGGTCCATATGCCCCCCGGAAGTACAGCCGGAACGACCGCTTGGTAGATTCTCTCCGGCTCCCGCCCCCGTGGATGCGGAGTCCCGCTCCCACGCTGAAGCCCGGCGCTCCCTCCGGTGACAGCCACTCCACCGTCACCGGCCGCTCCCAGTTCCGCCCGCGCTCCTCCGGGTTGACGTAGATTCCCGTCGCCTCGCCCCACAGGTGGGCCGGGGCGGTGACGAGTGAGAGGGCCGGCAGACTAGTGCTCTCCCCCACTAGATAGGTCGCCGTGGTTACGGCGCTCACCGGCACCCCATCGTCCAGGGCTACTGCCCGCAGCACCGTCGTCTCCGCCACCTCCAGGAGTGCCGTATACTCCTGCCCGTCCACGGTCGGATCGGACCCATCCAGCGTGTAGTACACGATGCTCCCCGGTGCCGGCGGGTAGAGTTGCACCGTCACCGGGCCGGTAAAGCGTCCACTGCCTGGCGTGATCTCTACCGGTGGTGCGTCTGGTGGTGCTCGCCAGCGATGCCGGGTCGTATTGGCTGCGGCGGGTGTTGGGAAGGGGAAGGGCACCCACCGGTCGGATAGCGTGCCCAGCCGGCCCAGCGAAATGTCCGCTTCCTGTGCGCCGAACGTCACCGCGTCTACCAGCTGTCCGTCCGGAGCGAACAAGCCGACATACTCCCCGCCGCGGTTCAGCCGGAAGCTGGTGTGCCAGCCTTCCGGGGTCACCTGATCGAGGCCGGAGGCCCAAACCAACAGAAAGTCGCCCGGGGCCAGCGTAGCAACTGGCAAGGTCCACTTGGCTGGCTCGTCGGGGTCATCGGTGAGGGTGTAGCCGGCAAGGGAGACGGGCGTGTCCGTAGGGTTATGCAGCTCGATCCAGTCGGAGTAGCCGCCTTGGTCATCGGCCACCGTGCGCGTATTCGCCGCCTGGACCTCGGTGATGAGGATGCCGGGGGAGGTGGCCTGCGCTACTGGTGTGCCGCTCGTCAGCAGGGCGAGGAGCAGTCCGAATAGCAGGACGCACTCTGGGGTCTTCGGTCGGCACATCCATACAAATATACACCAGATTGACCGGGAGCAGCCCCAGCACAAGCATGCGCCGGAGGACGATCAGCGGACGTAAGCGGCACACCAGTCTGCCCACAGCGCGCATGTCGCGGCGGGTATCAGGTACTCAGGCAGCATGATTGGGGTGGACGGATTACTGTGGAGTCGTCCTGCCGGTGGAGGGCGACGCATGGCTATGGATTGCGGCGGAAGCCGCAATGACGGGGGCCGGGGTATTATTGGCCCCCCTATGGCCCCCCCGCACGGCGGGGGGACGGGCGCAGCATGCGCCCCTACGGCTTGGCTCGTACCTATCCTAGTCAAGCGCACTTATCGGCTTGCTGCTGCCGGTGCCACGCCCGCCAACGGGCCAAGTCTCCCGACCGCAGGCGGTCGTTCCAGAGTGCGCCGGGGCCGGCGCGGCCGAGCAGGCGCAGGCGCCGCACCCAGCCGAGGTAGCCGGGGAACTGCCGCCCGAACGCGCGTAGCGCCGCTGGGTTGACGCGCCACCAAGGACGTTCGTGCGGCAACGACGGTGCGTAGAGACCAAAGGTCTCCAGCCGCCAGCGCCGATACCGGCGGTCACGGAACCACCATAGATGGCGTAGGTGACAACGCCAGGCCCACATCGCGCTACTCCCCACCCATATGGACGCCCGGCCGCGAGCCGGCGAACCGTGTGCCGGGTGTCGCGGCCGGACCAGCGTGCCCGCTAGAACAGGAACTGGACCATAATCACGACGTAAATGAAACCCAATATGCCGAAGGCGAGGCCCAGTACGATGAACAGGGCGACCTGCTTGTGAAACGGCAGCCGGTAGATATGCCGACGCAGCCGGTCGGTAGGCTCGTAGATACGCTCCGGCGGTTCCTCTCTGCTCATCTGTACCTCACGATGCTCAGGGGGCGGTAGGCGGTATCGGTTTGGGGGCCTCGACAAATGTGGTGATCGCCGCTGTCCTTAAATTGTAGAACGGAAAGGCCCGTGCTTGCACTGCGGCAATGAGGCAGGCAGCGTCGCCGGCTGCAAGGCCACGCGTTGCCGGAGGTTTGTCCGTGCCAATCAGGGCGGCGGCGTTGGCCCGAACGGACGCGGGTGTCTCCAGCAATGCCAGCAGGAGCGTGGCCCAGCAGCGGGCTACGACGGTGGGATTGTAGCCGCCACCGCCGACGACTACCAGCCGTCCGGCGCAGAGGCGGTGCGCCAGCCGGTGGACGCTGCGGGCGATATGCGCGAAGGTACGCAACGTCAACCCTAGCCGCACCATCGCGTCTTGGTAGTGGCCATCCACTCCGAACTGCAAGATGATTGCCTGTGGGCGATACGCCTGGACGAGCGGTGGCACCAGCGCGTCGAAGACATGACGGTAGGCAGTGTCGCTGGTGCCACGGGGAAGCGGGATGTTTACCTTGCTGCCCAGTCCTGGCCCCCAGCCTAGCTCGTCGTAGTGGCCGCTGCCGGGAAAGAAACGTCCGTCGTAGCGGTGCAGCGATACTGTGAGCACGTCCTCGCCATAGAGCAGCTCTTGCGTCCCGTCCCCGTGATGACCGTCAATGTCAATGATGGCAATCCGGCGCCAGCCATAGTGCTGTTGGGCGTGTCGGACCGCAATCACCACGTCGTTCAGTGGGCAGAAGCCGCTGGTACGGTCTCGGTGCGCGTGGTGCAGTCCACCACCGGGATTGAAAGCGTGGGCCGCGCCGGCCGTCGCGATGGCATCTACGCAGGCCAGCGATCCGCCGACGGCAAGGCGCGCGCGTTGCCAGACGCCGCGCCAGGCCGGGGTGGCGGTGCCGTCCAACGTCCCATGACCACGGCGATCCGCCGCTTGCAGCCGGTCGAGGTAGTCGGGATCGTGGACCGTGAGCAGCGTATCGAGCGGCGCGGCCTCCTGCTGAACCTCCGCTAGGAGTGGATCGAAGCCGCAAGCGGTGAAGAACTGCCGGGCCGTGCCGTAGCGTTCCCAGGCCCGCGGCAGCGGTGAGAAGCCGCGACCCGTGTAGGCGGGATGGTAGGTCAGCAGCACACGTCCAGGCATCGTAGTTGTCTCCAGGTGGGACGGGCACACGTGTCGTTTGCCCCGCCGGCTGGCGCCACTGCCGCGCTGACTCTACCCCATCCGCGGGGCAACTGGTGTGGTGCCAGTGCCGCTCCGTATGCTGATGGTACTGGATCGTATGGTGAGATTGAGGGAGAGCACATGGACACCACGGCAGCGGTCAAGCTATTCCGAGATAACTGGTTTCGCCGCAACGAAGCGCATGTGGAGCTTACACCCGCTGAGGAGCAGCTCATTGCCGCGGCGATGGGCCCGGCGCCGACACGCTGGTCCGGGGCACTGGACATTGCGTGGATGGAGGAGATTCTGGCCGACGAGCCGGCGGTGCTCGACCGCATCGGCGCACAGCTACTCCAGGTTGTGATCGGCATGAAGGGGTGTGGGCCGGCCGTACAACTCCTCCTCGACCGGGGCGTGTCGCTCGACATTGAGACGACCGAGTACAACGTCCTGCACGAGGCGGCGTGGGGCGGTATGGTAGACACCCTCCGGGCCGTGTTCGAGGCGGGTGCGGCGGACGCGACGGGTGTCTCGGTACGCAAGCCGCACATCGGCTGGCCCGATAACCTCTCCCTGATGTATTGGGCCGCCTGGGGCGGATACGCGGAGCTTGCCGAACTCTTGATCCGCTACGGCGTCGGTGTTCACCACGAGTTGCCGATCAAAGGGAACGGGGAGCGGGGCACAACCTCTCTGCAGGAAGCTGCCGCGCCAAGTCATTGGGACAAGCAGGTGTGGCGGGCCGAAGGAAAGCGCGCGGTCGCGCGAGTGCTGATCGCGGACGGCGCATACTACGACATCTACTCGGCGTGTGGACTCAACGATTCCCGCCGGCTGCGGGAGCTTATTGACGATGATCCCGCCGTCGTGGGTGCCACTGAAGATTACGGCATGACGCCGCTGCACTGGGCAGCGCGGGCGGGAGCAGTGGAGTGCGCGGAGTTGCTGGTGGCAGAGGGAGCCGAGGTCAACGCGCTGAACAGGGCCAAGCGCACACCACTGCAACTGGCCGCCGAGAAAGGCCAGTCCGATATGGTGCGCTGCCTCGCCAAGCACGGCGCTGACCTGAATGCCCAGGACAAGAAGGGCCGCACGCCCCTCCATCGGGCGATGTATGAGGGCCGGGTCGCCGCGGCCGAGACGCTCTTGGCGGCCGGCGCCGACCCAATGGTGCCGAACAAGCGCGGTAAGAACGCCTTCGAGATCGCGAGGAAAGAGGCCAGACCTTTCAGGGCACGAGCGTGAGTGCGTTGCTGCGATACAATAGGATGCAAGTCGGTGTAGTCATCAATGCCAACGTAGACCGAGGAGTGACCGTGATGCAGGCTACGAGGACGGCCGCCGCGCCCGCAGTGCTGCCGGTGGCTGCTGACGAGCTGTATACCGCCGACGAGTTCATGGCGTTGCCGCTCGACCTGAAGCGCTATGAGTTGGTGCGGGGCAGGCTGGTGGAGGTGCCGGTGACGGGATTCAAACACGGCGTAATCGAGATCAACATTGTCCTGCTCTTGGGGCAGCATGTGCGGCAGCGCCGGTTGGGACAATTGACACCTGGGGATGCAAAGCACCTGTTAGCCCGTGATCCGGATACCTTGCGTCAGCCTGACGTGGCGTTTGTACGGGCAGAGCGGTTGCCACCATCTGACGAGTGGGAAACGTATGGCCGGGTCGTGCCTGATCTGGCCGTAGAAATCCTCTCGCCGAGCAATACGGCGGCGGAGATGCGAGACAAGGTTGCGGAGTACCTGCGGGTAGGCGTGCGGCTGGTATGGATCGTTGATCCTGAGACGGAGACTGTGACGATCCATACATCGGATGCAGCGCCGGTGATTCTGCCCGCTGGCGCCGAGATCACCGGCGGTGAGGTGCTCCCCGACTTCCGTTGCTCCGTCGCCGCCTTTTTCGACCTCGCCTGAGCCACCGGGCGGCGCGGTGTCGTTACCGCAGCAGCATCCTCTGGCCCTCTACGTCTGTCCTCCGTGAGCGGCACCATGAGTGATACGCGAGCATATCCTCAGTTCTTGGTGGTCTTGCGTGGGCCGGCCGGGGTGGGGAAGACCACCCTCGCAAAGTCAGTGCAGGCTGCGGCCGACCAGCGTATCGCGACCATTGATACCGACCTCTTCAACTGGGAGATCGTCCCTGGCGAGCCGGATAAGGCGCTCGTGTATCGCAATCTCGTCATGCTTGCCGAGAGCTATCTTCGCTGCCGCTATAGCGTCATTATCAGTGGCCTGATCCTCTCGTCAGAAGAGGCAGGCGCAATGCAGAAGCTACGCCGGTTCGCCGCCAGCCGTGGGGTCATCTTCCTCGACTTCTACTGTTGGGCCTCACGTGAGGTGGTAGTTCAGCGCAATCGGACCAGAGACAAGCAGGTGCCGGAAGCGGCAGTGCTCCATTGGTGGGAGCAGGCCGAGTTGGACAAGCGGAAAGTGGCGTGGGAGCTTATCACGCTGGACATGAGCGCGGCGTTGGCGCCGCTCACCAGTCAAGTGCTCGCTACCGTCGAGGAAGCGCATCGTCAACTGCTTGCGAGTGGAACGGTGCCTCCCAAGAGCAAGCTGCGGCAAGGCGGCTAGTGCTCGGTTACTCAAGACGTAGCGCGCCCTCGCATAGTTGACATAACAATGCGAGGATTGCCAGGTGGGCGTCAAGGGGAGGGGAGTGAGGGGTGGTTTGGACCTAACCCCATACGCATCAAGCTAAGGGAAACGGGGAAGCATTCCTGGCATCATGTGGGTCGTGACCCCGCACACTTGGCGCCAGGAGCTTCCCCGATGACGACGATACCACACGTAGCACGGACGATGCGGACCCTCTTGACGGTGACGGCCGAGACCATTGCTTGGCAAACAGGCTGTGTGCAGCGCCGCTCCAAGCTCACCGGCGCGGGCTTGGTGCAGACCCTGGTCTTGGGCTGGCTGGCAGAGCCAGCGGCCACGCTGCAGCAGTTGGCCCAAATGGCCGCGCGGTTGGGGATCACCATTACGCCCCAGGCGCTGCAGCAGCGCTTCACGGCCACCACCGCGGCCTGCTTGGAGCAGGTCTTGGCGGCCACCGTGACCCAGGTGATCCAGGCCGCGCCGGTGGCGCTGCCACTCTTGCGACGCTTTCCGGCGGTACTGGTGCAGGACAGTACCATCGTCACCTTGCCGGCGGCCCTGGCTTCCCGCTGGCCCGCGAGCCGCGCGACGGCCCCCGCGCCGCGCGCGGGGCTCAAGCTGCAAGTGCGTTGGGACCTCTGCACGGGGCGCTTGCAGGGGCCCGTGCCGGAGCCCGCGCGCACCAATGACCGGCGGGCTACCCGCCGCCTGGGCCCCGTGCCCGCGGGCGCCTTGTACCTGGCCGACTTGGGGTATTTCTGTCTGGAAGAGTTGCACACCCTGGCCCAGCACGGCGGTTTCTTTCTCTCCCGCTTGCCGGTGCGGACGGCCGTCTTCCTGGCGACCGGGGAGCGGGTGGCACTCGGCCACTGGTTGCGCCAGCAGCACCAGGCATGGCTGGAGTGCCCCATCCGGATCGGCCACCGCCACCACCTGCCGGTCCGCCTGGTCGTCGCGCGGGTGCCCGCGGCGGTCGCGGCCACGCGGCGCCGCCGGTTGAAGCAAGACGCGCGCCGCCGGGGCCGCACCGTCAACCAGGCACGGTTGCAGTGGGCCGATTGGACGATCCTGATCACCAATGCGCCACCGACCCGGCTGAGTGTCCAGGAGGTGCTGGTGCTGGCCCGGGTCCGCTGGCAGATCGAGTTGCTGTTCAAGTTGTGGAAGCAGGATGGCTTGCTGGCCACCTGGCGCAGTACCCAGCCCTGGCGCATCCTCAGCGAGGTCTATGCCAAGCTGATCGCCGTCGTGGTGCAACATTGGCTGCTGCTAGTCAGTTGTTGGCAGTATCCGGATCGCAGCCTGGTCCAAGCGGCGCAGACCATCCGCCAAGAAGCGGTGCTGCTGGCGCGGGCCTTCACCGGGGTGCTCACGCTGCCCGCGGCGCTCCGGCAGATCGCGGCCGGTATCGCCGCCGGGTGTCGGCTGAACCGGCGCCACCACGCCCCGTCCACCTGCCAGTTGCTCGTGGCGCTGGAGGCGGGAGGGGCTTAAATTGATGCCTATGGGGTGGTTTGGACCTAACCCCCGGCCCCTTCTCTCCAGGGAAGGGGAGTCCGCGCGGTGCCCGGCAGCTTGTTCCCTTTTAGGAAGGAGATTGCCGGAGGCTGCGTACCGGCGAGAGTAGCAGCCAGAGCACGGCGAGCAGCCCGCCAAGGGCGCCAATCAGCAGCGCATTCCCTACACCGAGCGTCTCGGCGAGTATACCGCCGACCAGCGCCCCCAGCGGCGACGTGCCTACGCCGATGAACACCATGCTCGCGTTGACGCGCCCCAGCAGCCGCGGCGGGGTCAGCGTTTGCTGCATACTGGTGCTGGTGACGTTGTAGAGTGGGTTGGCAATCCCCAGGAGCAAGGATCGGCACACCAGCAGCGGCAGTGCGGCCCCTAGCAGGACGCCAGCCAGCGGGACCAGCACGTTCGCCACGCCGATCAGGAGTGCTCCCAGCAGCATCGTCGGTCCCTGACCTAGCCGCAGCGTCACGCGGTTGACCAGCACTGCGCCAAACAACCAAGCAACGCTGCCCAGCGCGTAGATCGCGCCCAGCAGTGCCGGTGACAGCGCCAGGTGGCGCAGGGCGTAGAGATTGAAGAGCGCATCGAAGATGGCGCCGAAGCCGTTGAGGATGCCCGAGCAGCCAGCAAAGGCTCGCAGCACCGGCTCTCTCGCCAGCAAGCGTAGTCCCTCGCCGATCTCGTGCCAGATACGCTGTTCCTGATCGCCCGTGGGCGGGGCCGGCTCGTCGGTGCGGATAAATTGGAGGCACAGCGCCGATGCCAAGAACGAGCCGGCATCTACTAGGAGCGCCAAGGGTGCGGTAATGACCTGCACCAATACCCCGCCAACACCCGGCCCGGCGATTTGCGCCAACGACTCGCTCGCCGCGAGCTTGCTGTTGCCCTCTACCAGTTGGCCGCGTGGTACCAGGGCTGGCAAGTATGAGTCGGCGGCCACGTTGAAGCACACGGTCAGGGCGGTGGCAAGTACGGCGACGAGGTACAAGTATTCGATGCGTAGGAGACCGAGCGCCGCGGCGAGTGGGATCGAACCCAAAAGCAGCGCTCGCCCCAAGTCGGCCCCGATGAGCACCGGCCGTCGGCGCAGACGGTCAACCCAGGCGCCAGCGGGAAGACTGACCAGGAGTGACGGGAGGGTCGCCGCCGCCGTGAGAATGCCCAGCTGCGCCGGTGTCGCATCGAGAGTCAGGATGGCGGCCAGCGGCAGTGCGAGCACTGTGACCTCTGAACCGAAGAGGGAGATCGTTCGGCCGGCCCAAAACTTGCGGAAGTCGGGGTGGTACCAGAGGTTCATCGTTGGCTGAGTTCCTCGGCGGTGTGCAGCGCCGCTCCGCTGCCCTCGCGCGGGGCTTTTGACAGACTGCTCCGTGCGAACGGCGGCTTATGATACCGCGTGCAGCGTAGGCGCTAACCTGGTGGCTGCCGGTTTCGTTCGCTTGGATGGAGTGCGGCGACACGAGCGCCACCCCCACGGAGACCAGTTATGAGCACAGCGCCGGATTGGTTACCCGCTGTTGCGGCTGCTCACGCTGCTAGAGCGCATACCTGGACCGAACGCGGCGTGACGGTGCGCCGGATGACTGGTGGGGCCAATAACGCGCTGTACTGCGTAGAGACCGGCGGTCAGCGGTACGCCTGTAAGCTGTGTGTGGCCGATGATCGCCGGCGGGCGGCGCGCGAGTACGGCGCCCTGCGCCTGCTGCAAGCCGCCGGCCTGGACATCGCGCCGTCGCCGCTCTGGCTGGACGAAAGCGGCACCGTCCTGCCTTACCCGACGGTCGTCTACCGCTGGCTGCCCGGCGATCCGCTCGCTCCACCGCTCACGACCCAGCAACTCGCCGCGCTCATCGGCAGCATCCAACGCCTGCACACCCTCCGGCCGGAGGACTTCAAGCACGTTGAGCTATCCGACGGGTGGTTCCACTGGTTTGACTTCGCGCCGTATCTCGACGAGCTTCGCGGTTTCCTGACCGAGTACGGACCCTGGCTGGTGGCCACCGATCCGCAGGGACGAGACCTGTATGACCGGCTCGCTCAGTTGGTGGACGGTTGCGCGGCATTCGTCGCCACCACCGCCGCGGACCCCGGGCGGGAGAGTGTGCCGCTGCGCCTCTGCCGCGTGGACCCGAACCTGGCGAACGCTGTGTGGAGCGATGATGGCCGTGTGCGCTGGGTGGATTGGGAATACAGCGGGTGGGGCGACCCGGCCCTCGATTTGGCCGACCTGCGCTGGCACGCGGCGCTGTCGAGCCTCACTAAAGGGCAGCATGTTTGGCTCCGTAACAGCTATCGCCGGCCAGCGGGAGATGACCACTTTGAGTTGCGCCTCATGGTGTGGGACCGTCTCTTGGCGACCCGGTGGGCCTTCCTGATTCTGCGCTGGCTCTGGAGTGGCCATCACGGCCCGGATCGAGTGCGTCTGACCCGGTCTCCCAACGATGTCGTTGCGCTTCGTGTACGCCTGATCCGTTTCATCGAACGAGCCGAGCAGGTCGTCGCCGGGGACGGTTAGCCGCTCATCATTCCGACCACCGGCACCCACATCGTCACTGCGGCGAAAGCCGCAGACCAGCCCACTCTCCTCACTGTAAAATCTACGGTCCACTGCTCATCAGGACCCAAGCCGGCCTCTGCTGCCGCCCTTGCCGCCGCCGCCTGACTAACAGTCGGTTGACGGGCCGTGTGTCGCCTGCCTAGAGTGAATAGGTAAGGTCGTACCGTAGGGGTGCGATTTATCGCGCCCAGGGAGAGCAGTGTACCTGGCCGGGTGCCATGAACGACGCCCCTATCGAGGAGTTAATTGGTGAAAGTGACCGAGCTACGACGTACCCCGGTGCAGCTTCCTGGTATGCTGGACTTGAGCGAAGACCAAGCCCGTCGCCTCCAAGTGCGAGCCTTGGTGCCCGGCGAGGACCTGGCGCGGCTGGTGCCCGACGTTGAGGGCCTGGCCATCAGTCAGACGAATCTCAGCTTTTTCAGCTTTCGGCACTTGCCGGCGAAAACCACGGTTGAGCTGCACTTCCTCCGGGACAGCAGCGCGGCCGACCTGGAGATCCTCGGGGATTTGGTGGCAGTTGATACTGACGACGTGCCCTACGAGGGCCGGATAGCGACCCGGTACCACTACACGGTAGTCTTCGACCGCGGCACCGAACGCTCGGTGGAATACGTGCTGGCGGCGTTGCAGGACCAGGAGTTACCGGAGGTATCACCGAGCGACCCGACGTTCGTGGCGACCGGCCTGCGGGGTTGGTTCTATCGGCTGCGCGGCCGGGTAGGGCGCGAGGCCCAAGGGGGCTTGGTGGTGCAGGGGTTCCTGGTTGTGGCGGCCCTGGCCTTTTTCGGGCTGCTCGATTGGCTCGGCACTTCCTTGGGGTTGGGCTGGATCGCCGCTGCGCTCGTGGCGCTGGTCATCTCCGTGCCGGTCGTGGGCTTGGCCGTCTTCTACTTCCTCTTCCGCGGCTAGGGAGGGGGCCGCTCACTGCCCGGCGGTGACCGGCAGAGCCGGGTCCGCACTCCACTCGGCCCAAGAGCCGTCGTAGAGCCGGACGCGCTCGTAACCGATCAGCGTGAGGGCGAGAATACCGCTGGCCGCTGCAAACCCACGACCGCAGTACGCGATCACCTCGCGGTCCGGGGTCACGCCCACAGCGGCGTAGAGTGAGGTCAAGTCGTCCTTTGGCAAGTACGACAACACCCGCTCGGTTGCCAGCAAGCGATCACGTGCGGCGGTGGGCGCCGTTGCCAGAGCGGGATCGGCGTTTGCCAGGTAGGGGACGTTGACGGCGCCGGGGATGTGGCCCGGACGGTCGCCCCACGGGTGCGCTGCGCTGCTGTGGTACTGATCCGCTGCGAGACAGTCCACGATGGCCACGTCGGGTTGATCGAGCGCCGTGACGACCGCGGCCTTTGTGGCGAGCCAATCCGGCTGGGGTCGCGGGGTGAACGTGGCCGGCGGCGGCGCCGTTACCTCGGTAGACACAGGGCGGCCCTCGGCGCGCCAGCGGCGCAGGCCGCCGTCGAGCACCCGCACGCGCGCATGGCCGTAGTAGGACAATGCCCACCATAGCCGGGCTGCCGACAAGGGCAGCACCATGTCGTCGTAGGCCACAACAAGGGTGTGGTTGCCAATCCCGAGCCGTTCCATCACCTGCGCGAACGACGCCGGCGGCACGAGGCGGTCGGGCACGTCGCTCTGTGGGGCGGCGAGGTCGCGCACCATACCGACGAAGACCGCCCCGGGAATGTGCCCGGCCAAGTAGCCGGCTTCATCGTCGGCACTGATCCCGCGCCCGGCCTCGTACCGGGCACGCCAACGCACGTCCACCACCCGCACGTCGGGATGGTCGAGATGGTCGGCGAGCCAAGCCGTCCGGACGAGCGGCGAGGCATCCGGTGGTTGCATCGCTGGCGCCTCCCGTCGGCAGTTCGTATCGCTATGACACCGAGTATCATACCTGCCGGAAGCGAGGCTGGATTTCCGCAGTTCCAGGTCGTATTGATAGGCGATGTCCGGGGGCGTAAGATCATCGGAGAGGTGGAGCGATGGAGTGGGAGACGGCCAGCACGTTCTTGGCCACACGGGCGGCCGGATCGCTGGGCCTCGTGGCGCTCGCGCTGCTCCTCGCCGGGGGCGTGTGGTGGCTGCGCCGGATCGTGAGCCGCCGACTCCGGTCGTCCGAGAGCGAGAAGCTCAGGCGGCAGGTCGTGATCCGATTCCTGGATGACATCCGCGTCGTTGTGCCGTTGATGATCGTGGTGGGTGGTGCCTATCTGGCGCTCGCCAACCTCTCGCTCTGGGCTGCCGACGACCGGCGCCCGGCGGTGTGGCTGGGAGCCTTAGTCCTGGGACTGGCGCTCATCGCCGTGGTGCGGATGGCGCGCAGTTTCGTGAATGTGTTCACAGAGCAGCTGGAGCAGCGGCTCCAGACACCCGAGCAGCTGCGGGTGCTGCAATCCGTCGTGCCCCAGGTGCAGCGGACGTGTACGGGCGCCATTGTGGTCGTCGGCGCGCTGGTCATCCTGGAGCAAGTGGGGGTGTCGGTAGCGCCCTTGCTGGCCGGTCTAGGGATCGGCGGCATCGCGGTGGCCTTCGCGGCGCAGAACACCCTCGCTAACCTCCTGGCCGGCCTCAGTATCTTCATTGACGGTACTGTCCGCGTGGGCGATATGGTCGAGCTGGATGGTGGTCAGCGAGGGTTTGTCGAGGACGTAGGCTGGCGGACGACCAAGCTCCGTCTGTTCGCCAACAACCTGCTCATTGTCCCGAACGGCAAGCTGGCCGAGAGCATCCTGACGAACTACCAGATGCCGAACGATGAGGTGTCGGTGTACGTTCGCAATGGCGTGGCCTACGACAGCGATCTGCAGCAGGTCGAGCAGGTCACGCTGGAGGTGGCCAACCGGCTGGTGCGCGATACGCCAGGGGCAGCGACCGACTTCGAGCCGATCATGCGCTACACTGCGTTTGCCGATTCCAACATCAACTACGTCGTTATCATGCGGGCCAAGGACTGGCCGACGAGCCGCCTGCTCCAACATCGCTTCATCAAAGCGGTCAAGCAGCGCTATGACGAGGTGGGTATCGAGATTTCCTTCCCGGCTCGCAACCTCTACCTACGCGATTCCGACGGCCTCACGGCGCTGGCCGCCACGGAGAACACCGAGCGCACGGAATAGGGAGGGGAGTTGGGCCTAACCCTCTGTCGGGCTCTTCCCTAATGAAGGTTGCGAACTTGACTAGGTAATGGTCTGGCCCCCTCCCTAGCCCTCCCCCGTCCCGACGGGGGAGGGGATAGACTGTGCCGACTCCCTGGCCCTCGGCCATTGCGATGGGGAGGGGGCCTGCTCCCGGCTGCTAAGGAGCGAGAGTAGGGCTAGGGCAGGGGGCAGCCTCCCCCATCAGCGGAACGCATGAAAATTGGGAGTATCACGATGACTGCACCGAGCGAGCGTACTCCTGCTCACCCGACCGTAACGCTGCGCTGTACGTCGTGCGGCGCAACCTACGCCGACCCCGAGCCGCTCTGGGCGTGCGTGTGTGGTGGCCTGCTTACCGTGGACTACGAATGGCCGGCTGCGCTCACGACGGATCGGGCAGCGGCGCTGGCGCAAGGTCTCCAGGGCACCGGCCTCTGGCGCTACGCACACTTCTTGCCGCTCCGCGCTGCTGGCGCGTCACCGGTAACGCTTGGCGAGGGCGACACGCCGCTCGTCCCCTTGCCGCGTTGGGGCGAGCGCCACGGCCTACGCCGCGTCTACGCCAAGCTGGAGTACGTCTCACCCACCGGCTCGTTCAAGGACCGTGGCGCCGCGGTGGTGGTGGCGAAAGCTGCTGAATGGAGCGTCGGCCGGATGGTCGAGGATTCCTCCGGCAACGCTGGCGCGTCTATCGCCGCCTACAGTGCGCGAGCCGGCATTGCCTGCGACATCTTTGTCCCGGCAGCGGCTCCGACGGCCAAAGTACGGCCCATCGAGCGTTCCGGCGCGAACGTGCGGCGCATCGAGGGCACCCGCGCCGATGTCACCGCGGCAGCACTCGCTGCCGTCAGTGATGGTGAAAGCTATTACGCGGCGCACAACCTCAATCCCTACTTCACCGAAGGGATGAAGACCGCAGCTTACGAGGTGCTGGAGTCCTTTGACTACCGAGCGCCGGACCACATGATCTTGCCGGTCGGTGGCGGCTCGCTCTTCGTCGGGCTGTGGCGCGGTTGCCAAGAGTGGCGGTCGTGGGGCTGGGTGCAGTCCGCGCCCCGGATGCACGTGGCGCAGTCTACCGGCTGCGCGCCGCTCGTGACCGCCTACCAACTGGGCAGCGATGAGCCGGCGCCCATTGAACGCCAGCCGACGGTGGCCGGCGGGATCGAGGTGGTGGCGCCGCCCCGTGGTCGTCATATCCTCGGCATTCTACGCGAGAGCGCCGGGAGCGCCGTCGCCGTGGACGACGCGGCCATCATCGCCCATCGTGAGCTGCTCGCAACCCTCGAAGGGCTGGATGTCGAGCCGACGGCGGCCGTGCCGCTGGCTGGTCTCGCGGCATTGGCCCGCGAGGGGGTCGTTGGCCCCGACGAAACGGTAGTAGCGTGCCTCACCGGCAGCGGCCTCAAAGACCCGTCCTGACCCTGCGTGGTGGATAGGCATACCTACCCCCCTCCCTGAGGCTGACAGGGGTAGGTATTTACAGGGATGGACAGGATAGACAGGATGGGTGAAGAGGAGGTGGCCGCCTCATCCCAACCATCGCCCAGGGGGAGAACTGACCGTCGTAGGGGCGCAACATGTTGCGCCCCTACGACGGCGGCGTGCATCATGGGCTACCGACTACCGACTACCGACTACCGACTACCGGCTAAGGGGAAGTTGATCTTGGCGTTGCCCTCGTGGTGCGAGCGCAGGATGCCCAGGATGATCTCCAGCGTCTGCCGGCCGGCGCTCCCCGGCGAGACCAATGGCGCCGGTGGCTCGCGCCCGGCGTCACGGGCCGCCACGTGTTGCACAAGCTCCTCTATACCCGAGCGCTGGCCGTCGAAGTTGTAGGGCGCCGTCGGCAGGGTCCGCTGGTAGGCCGCCGATTCGTCGGCACTCGGTTCCCACACCTCGGCTCCGTGGTCGCCGACGTGGATACGTCCACGGTCACAGATAATCTCAAACCCGGAGATCGTGCCGATCTTGGTCTGCGGCATGATGATCTGGGCGCGCACTCCGTTGCGGAACCGCAGCAGCGCATAGCCGCCCGGGTCGGTCCGTGGGTCGTGCCCCCCATCGCCGGCGTACACGGGTCCGTAGTCCTCGAAACCGTCATCCAGCTCGGCGACCACCCACTCCGGCTCGGAGCCGCTCAGGAACCCCAGCATGTCAATCGTATGGGTGGCATTGCGGAATAGCATCGCGCGGGGATATGCCATCGACATGGTAATGCTCCGCAAGCGCCCCAGCCGTTCGCTCCGCACCAAGTCCCGGACCTCGTGCCACAGCCCCTTGAACCGCCGCGTGTGGTCAATGGACAGCGCGACGCCGTGCTCCTCGCAGGCGGCGATCATCCGGTCGGCGTCGGCCAGCGTGGTAGCGATGGGCTTCTCGCAGAAAATCCCGCGTACCCCGGCAGCGGCGGCGTCAACGACCATGTCGGCGTGTACGTGGTCGGAGGTAGCCACCGAGAGCAGATCGAGGTTTTCCTGCGCCAGCATCTCGCGGTAGTCCGTATAGGCGCGGACGTTCGGCCAGACGTCGCCCCATGTGTCGCGGAAGGTATCGAACAGCTCCGTGCGTAGCTCGCAGATGGCGACGACATCCGTCTCGGGTACGAGGTGGTAGGCGGCGGCATGGCTGCCGACCTGCACGTTCCCCAGGGCTGGATGCGACTCAAAGCCTCGCCGCGTTGCGGCAATCCCGCTGAGTCCGATGATCCCGGCGCGATAGCGGTCCGGCTGTCCTGAAGTGTTCATACTGCTTGCTCCTTTCGGTGCTTGCCTTTCCGTGTCCCCGGCTTGGCCCCACCCGCACCCTCCCCCGTGCTGAGGCACAGGGGAGGGGACCGCCGTCCCCCTAGCTGTTGCCGGCGAGGGGAAAGGTGATCTTGGCGTTGCCTTCGTGGTGCGAGCGTAGGATGCCCAGTAGGATTTCCAGTGTCTGCCGGCCGGCGTTGCCCGGTGAGAGCAGTGGCGCCGGTGGCTCGCGCCCGGCCTCGCGGGCCGCGATATGCTCCACCAACTCCTCGATGCCCGCTCGCTGACCCCCAAAGCTGTACCCGGGGACCGCCATCGTCTGCCGTTCGACGGTGAGCGCATCGGCGCCCGGCGCCCAGAGTTCGGCCCCCTTATCGTTGACGAAGATGCTGCCACGCTCACAGATCAGATGAAACCCGAAGATTGAGCCGTCTTCGGTCTGCGGCATGGTGATCTGGGCGCGGACCCCATTGCGGAACCGCAGCAGCACGTACCCGCCCGGATCGGTCCGCGGATCGGTGCCGCCGTCGCCGGCATACACGGGGCCGTAGCTCTCGAAGCCGTCGTCCAATTCGGCGACGACCCACTCCGGCTCGGCGTCGCTCAGGAAGCTCAACGTGTCAATCATATGCGTCCCATTGCGGAACAGCATCGAGCGCCGATAGCCCATGGTCATGACGATGGCCCGCAAGCGGCCCACCGCTTCACTCCGCACCATTTCCCGCACCTCGTACCACAGCCCCCGGAACCGCCGCGTGTGATCAATGGAGAGCAACGCCCCGTGCTGCTCGCAGGCGGCGATCATCCGGTCGGCGTCGGCCAAGGTGGTGGCGATGGGCTTTTCGCAGAAGATGCCGGGCACTCCGGCAGCAGCCGCGTCAACGACCATGTCCGCGTGCAGATGGTCGGAGGTGACCACTGAGAGCACGTCGAGGTTCTCCTGCGCCAGCATCTCGCGGTAGTCGGTGTAGGTGCGGACCTCCGGCCAAACGTCGCCCCACGTGCTGCGGAAGGTATCGAACAGCTCCGTGCGTAGCTCGCAGACGGCGACGACATCCGTCCGGGATACCAGATGGTAGGCGGCGGCGTGGCTACCCCCTTGCAGGCTCCCCAGGGCCGGGTGCGACTCTATTCCCTGCCGGTTTGCGGCGATTCCGCTCAACCCGATGATGCCGGCCCGATAGCGCCTCGATTGCGCGCTCATAGCGTAGGCTCCTTTCGCTCAGTGTAGGTTGTTGACTGAGAACGGCCCGCCCGGCTTGATGCTCGTGCTGACTTCCAGGGCGGCCAGCAGTGCCTTGGCATACCCGACGGCGTAGGCGGAGGCCATGCCTTGAAAGCGGTTGTCGTCGTCGTAGGCCGGCATGTGGTCGAGCTGCAAGCCCCCGGTAAAGCCGATGTCTCGGAGCGTGAGCAGGATGCGGAACATGTTCATGTCGCCGTCGTGCAATGCCACTTCTTCATAGCCGCCGTGCGTGGGGATAGTGCCGCGCACGTTGCGGAAGTGGGTGTGGAAAATCTTCCCTCGCCGGCCGAATGCGCGGATATTCTCGACGATGTTAGTGCCCGACTCGTAGCGGGTGCCGATGCAGTAGAGCAGACCGCTGTGCGTGCTCGGGACCGCGTCGAGAATCTGTGACCAGCGCCGCGGCGAGAACTCTGCCTCCGGGAGGGGCGGATCGGAGGGGTGCAGGATCAGCCGGATGTCGAGCGCCTCCGCAATCGGGACGAGCCGCTCGTACAGGCGCACGCTGCGCTCGAAGTGCGCCTCCACGTCCACCATCAGCTCCGGCGGCTTGGCCGCCAGGTTTTGCCGCATCACCGCCAGGTCGAAGGCGTGCATGGTATAGCCGCCGCGATGGACGCCCCGCACGGCGCCGCGATACCCCGGATTGTCCAGGTGCAGCGGCATGGACATGAAGGGGACGCCGGCTTTGCCCAAGGCTTCGAGTGTGCGGCACAGGTTGTCTACCTCCTCCTCGCCGCCGGGCCGACCGAGCAGGTAGTTCTCAGGCGTGGGGGGTGCCACCCGATAGACGCCCAGCCCGTGTCGCCGCAGCTTCTCCAGCAGCGCCCGGACTCCCTGCTCGTCGGCATAGCCGCGCTCGGCCACGCCGGGCACGTTGTACTCTTGGTGAATGTCGAAGCCGTCGCAGCCGACCTGCGCTGCAAAGCGGATGTAGTCATCGGAGAGATCGCGTTCGCGCAGTAGCACCTTCATCGTCTGTGCCTCCTCCGGGGTAGTCACCCGAGATCGTGGCGCGTGTGGATTAGCAGAGATAGTACCATTGTCTGCGACAAGGGGGACCGGTATTGCAGGCGTGCCCTAGGGTGCCTGCTCCCAATCCGCTGGCTGGATCGTGAGGCCGGGGAAGAGTGGCGGCTCGTAGGTCTCATCGCCACGATAGCGCCCCGTTTCGACGTAGCCCCCGGCCGCGTCCAAGGTGAATACGCGCAGCTCCACGCTGTCGGGATCAATCACCCAGTAGTGCGGCACGCCTGCCTGGGCATACAGCGCAAACTTGCGCCCACCGGGGAGGTCATTTGTAGCCGTACCAGGCGATAGCACCTCGACCACCAAGTCGAGCGGCCCGACGACGTGGGTAGCGGTGATGATGTCCACGCGCGCCGCGGCGACGAACAGCACGTCAGGCACAAGCGTCTGCCCCGGTGCGAGTGCCACGTCGGTTGGTGCGATGAGCACCCGTCCCAAGTGGTAGCGACGCACATGTGTACGCAGCGTCGCCGCGACACTCAGTGCAATGTCCTGATGGATCGTGAGCGGCGACGGTACTACCCGCACCTCCCCGTCAATCAGTTCGGTACGCTCGTCCTCGTCGGTTGCGACGGCATAGGCCGCATATGTCCAGAGGTTGCGACGCACGCCAGCCCGCACCCTCTCAGCGACCGTGCCGTCTCGGCTAATGACCGTTGTGCTCATCGTCATATCAATCCTGGGACGACCCGCCTGGGCCTCACAAGACCTGCTACTGACGATACCAGCCTACACAATCCACTGGCGGCCTATCCCTCCAGCACCATGCCTTCCTTGTCGAGCCGTGCGAGCATCGCGGCGTACTCCGGCGTGCCGTCGTCGTCCCAGTACTCCGTGGTGATCGGCTCCGCGTACCGCATGGGCAGCACACGGCTCAGGTCCGGGCGGACCAGGTGCAAACTGTTTCGATGGTCAGCTAGGCCGTAGAGCTTGGTGCCGTTCTCGAATCGGGATTTGATGATCCACCGCTGTGGCTCCTGCCGCGGCACCCGCGTCAGCCGCTCCAGCTCCGCGCGGTCCAGCGTCAACCCCAAGCCCGGCGCTTCCGGCACCCGCACCAGCCCATTGATCGGCTCCAGCCGCTCCTGCACTACGTCGCTCTGCCATGTCTCGGCACAACTGATCGTGTGCAGCGTGGCGGAAGGAAAGGCCGCCATCATATGCACGGTCATTGCCCGCGTGATCGTGCCGCCGACGTTTTGCAGCATGAAGGGCAGGTTGCCGGCGGCGAAGAGGCCGGCCCGGCGCATCGCGTCGCCGATCTTCGAGTGGCCGAGCATATAGGCATCGGCAGCACCCATCAGCACCTCGTAGGTGGCCTGCAGCGGGGTGTGGTGCAAGACGACCGGCAGCCGCGAGCGCTGGCGCAGGGCCATGTACCCGGGAATGTCCTCCGAGGGCAGGGGGTCCTCAAAACAGCCAGCGATGGGGAACTCGGCCAGCTTGTCGAGCAGCGCGACCATATGGTCGTCGGTCCCCTGCATGGTGAAGTCGTAATGGATCTGAAACCCCTCCGGGGCGACGTGCTGCATCGCCTCGGTCTGCGCGATGACGTTCTCCCAGGGCGAGAGATGGAACTTGAGCCACGTATACCCGCGGGACGCATAGTGCGTGACCGCCGCCGCCATCCGCTCCGGGTGCGTGGACACCGTCCAGCTCGATACCGGCACCCACCCGCGGTACCGCTGTCCGAACAGCTTGTAGACGGGCACCCCGCCGGCCTGACCCATCAGGTCGTACATTGCCGTACCGAGGCCGAGGGAGGTCTCGTCCCCGATCCAGTCGAAGGGGTTGGACCCGATATAGCGGTCCAGAACCTCTTGCGGCTCGGTCGTATGGCCTTCGCCCAACCCGATCAGCCCCGTATCGGTATGGACGACGTAGACGGTGCGCCCCGAGATGTGGTAGTAGTGGCTGAACTCGTAGGCCAGCGCATCCTGGTATTCGAGGCCGATCTCGTGTACTTCGATGTCCGTGACCTTCATGGCTACTCCCTCCCATGCCAAGCATCATACTACCTGCCATGATCGTGGCACACTGCCCGTTACCCCTGAGGAGGTGATAGATGACCGCAACCCTGCCGGACAATAAGTGCCTGGGGACGGTGTTCAACAACGACATCAACAATATCATCCTCGGAATGGGTGCCACCGGCACCATAGACACCTATCGGCGGACGCTCGACGCGATCCTGGCCGCGCGGCCGGGAGTCTTTGCCCAAGATGTTGGTTTACCGGAAGCCCTGCTCTACCCGACCGACGTGGATAACATGTTCGATAAGCATCTCGTCGAGGTCGCCAAGCGGGCGTGGCCGGAGCGGGAACAGGCCGTAGCCAACGCGAAGGCACAAGCGGCCTTTATGGGCAAGGTCCGCGCGGCGGGCACGGACCTGCTGACCGTCACCATCGAGGCTTGTCGGCAGCGATCCGTACCTGTGGTTGCCGACTATCGGATGAATGCCGAGGATTGGTACGGTCACACCTACCGGCTCTCCGACTTCGGTCGTACACACCCGGAATGGCGTATCCCGCTTGATCCTGAGTCACGGCCCTCCTCCGCGGACGCGCCGCCGGAGCGATGGGCCGGCTGCCTTGATCCGGCGATCCCGGCAGTCTTCAAGCATCGCCTGGCGATCTTCACCGAGGTTGCCGACCGCTACGACATTGACGGTATCGAGCTCGACTTCCGCCGCTGGTGTCGCATGATCTCCAGCCCGCGACGCAACTACGCCATCCTGACCCGTTTGGTGGCCCAAACGCGCGCAATGCTCGACGAGACCGCCCGGCGCAAAGGCCGGGCGCGGCTGCTGTTGGGCGTGCGTGTAGGGGCAGCGCTCGAAACGCCACCGAGCGCAGCGGCGTTTCCCGGTATTGGATCGCTACACTCCAACCCGTCCTGCCGGGACCTGGGGCTGGATGTCCGCACGTGGATCGAGTTGGGACTAGTGGACTACGTGTGTCCCACCCTCTTCTGGCCACGCTGGCCCGGCTTGCCGCACACCGGCGAGTTCGCTGCTCTGGTCCAAGACAAAGATGTAGGCATCTATCCGACGCTGTTCCCGTTGCCCGCTTGGCTCGGTGACGAGGGATCGTTCCAAGGGCCGATCAATCCCACCGATGAGCCAAAGCTCCAACGATACAAGCGGGAGCTTTGCGAGCTCGCCCTGCGCCTCTACGCTGACGGAGCCGACGGCATCAGCACGTTCAACTGGTACTTCCACCTCCACTTGGCCCGGGTACCTCGCCAATGGCAGACGTACTACGGGTATGGTGCAGGTGGTGCGCGGCTCCAACAGCATGTGCTCTCGCTCCTGCGCGACCCGGCAGCCATCCGCGCGTATCTGGACAGCCCGGCGCTCTGGCCCGCAGAAGCGAGCTGAGGCCAAGCCGGGCCAGCCGGAACCGATAGCCTCGCCCCCCTTCATTGTGGCACCGGAGCTACACACTTACCACGGTCTGGTATCGCATTGAGATTCCAATTGTAATTCTGAGACAAAAAGTACAGTTCACCGGCTACCTATGATACCTGGGTATCATAGGGCAGGTACGGACCAAGTCGTAGGGGCGCGATTTATCGCGCCCAGGGAGGATAGCGTGCTGAGAGGTCGCCATGAATGACGCCCCTACCTGTTACCTGCCCCCGTCAGGTCCATCCCTCCGTGTCATCGAGTCCGATGAGCCGGAGACTGCCCAGTAGTCAGCCTTGCTATGATGCTCTCATTGTAGTGCGGCGCAGGTTACGAGGAGAGGACAGGAATGAAAGCACTGACCGGTGGTGTGCTCATTGACGGGACCGGGCGAGACCCAATTCCTAACGCGAGCGTCGTGATCGGCGACGATGGGCGCATCACCGAGGCCGGCGCGCTGGCGCGTCTGCCGCTCGATGCTGAGGTGCTCGACGTAGGCGGCCGGACGATCATGCCCGGCCTGATGGACGCTCATGTGCATTTCATGCTGGCCGGTGAGCAGGACTTCGAGTCGGTGTTCCTGAAACAGACGTCCGAATACATGGCCATCAAGGCGACCGTGTCGGCGCGTAACCTCTTGGAAGCGGGTTTCACCACCGTCCGCGATGTCGGTGCGCCGGGCCGCTTGGCTCTTTCGTTGCGGGACGCGGTCAATGCCGGCCTCGTCCCCGGTCCGCGGATTCTCGCCTCCGGCCGGATCATTACCGCCACCAGTGGCCACGTTGACTTGCTCCCGCCGGGCGTGTCGCGCGTTGACGGCACCGCCGGTCGCATTGCAGACGGGCCGGCCGAAATCTTGCGGGCAGTGCGCGAGCAGGTCAAGGTCGGCGCGGACCTGATTAAGTTCTGCGCGACCGGCGGCGTAATGGACCCTCAATTGGCGCCCGATGTCCCGGAATATAGCGTGGAGGAGGTCCAAACCCTGATCGCCGAGGCCCACAAGATGAAAAAGCCGGTCGCGGCGCACGTTCACGGGGCGGAAGGCGCCAAGATCGCTATTCGCGCCGGGGTGGACACCATCGAACACGGGACCATGTTGGATGAAGAGGCCGTGCAGCTCATGCGGGAGGCGGGGACCGTCCTCGTACCCACGCTCACGCCGAGCTATCAGGTCCGGCAGCACGGTGACGAGGCCGCCCTCCCGGACTACGTGGTGGAGAAGTTCCACGTCACCAGCGCTGCCCACGCACAGAGCCTCAAGATGGCTATCGAGGCCGGCGTCTCGCTGGCGTTGGGTACGGATGCCGGCACACCCTTCTATCCGCACGGATTGAACGCCATCGAGCTACAGCTGATGGTGGAGGGGGGCCTCTCGCCAATGGCGACCATCGTCGCCGCAACCAGCGGCGCAGCCAAAGCCTTGCGCGTGGACGATAGCACCGGCTCGCTGGTGCCCGGCAAGTTCGCCGATCTGCTGGTCGTAGACGGCGATCCGCTCGCAGACATCGCGCTCCTGCAAGACCAATCCCGCCTGCATGTGATCCTGCAGGACGGCCGGGCGTATAAGGACCTCGTGAGCGCCGGGTAGTTGTGGCCCCCACCCTGGCCCTCCCCCGTCCCGACAGGGGAGGGAACGCGCCGTCCCCCCGCTGCAGCGGGGGGGGCCATAGGCTGACAAGGGTAGGTTTTTTTGTAGGGGCGCGATTCATCGCGCCCACCCCCTCGTCTCAGCTGTCATTCCCGCGAAAGCGGGAATCTAGCGCCAATCGTCGCACCACACCTGGCACCATCGGTGCGGCTTTGGCCGGCAGCGGGCGAGGCCCACCCCCTCTCTATCGCTCCGCGATGGAGAGGGGGCCGGGGGGTGAGGCCCAACCCACCTCCCCACGAAAAACCTACCCCTGTCAGGGGACCATAGGGGGGCTAGCCCTCCCCCCGGCCGGCTAGAGCTCCTCCCGCCCGAACCGCCACAAGGCGACGCCTACCGCGGCGATGGTATAGGCGACCACCAGTAAGATCGTGAGCCACCACCATGCCGGGAGCGTATGGCCACCCGCCACCGCTATGGCTACTCCCGGCAGCCCACTCGGCAGCAGCGTCGTTAGACCATCTGCCAGCGCCCCACCAATCAGCAGCCCAAAGGCAATCCCCAGCACCGGTCCGCGGCTACGGAAGATCGTCCCCAGCAGCACGGTGAAGGTGAGGAAGAACAGCAAGTAGAGGCTCATTAGGCCCAGTGCTGCCGCAAAGGGCAGCACTGCCAGCGGTGCCCCGGCTGCCAGACTCAACTGGGCATAGCCCACTACGCCCTGGAGCACGATCATGATGCCGAGGATTGCCAGCGCGTTGGCGCCCAGTTTGGCCAGCATGAACGCGCTGCGGGCCAGCGGCTTCGACAGCACCCACGCGGCTGTTCCCAGTTGTTTCTCCCCGATAATGGTCCCTTGTGCGATCACCAGGACGCCGGTCGCTGCGAAGATTCCCAGGAACACGATGAGCAACATCATGCCCTCACCGCTGTCATCTAGGCGTGCCATGAGGCCGGGATAGCCATTGATGACACCGGTCCACAGGAGCATCTGGATCCACCACTGCCGCGTGTGCCACCAGCGCGCACTCTCCCACCGCAGCATATGGCCCAAGCCGCTGCGCCAGCCGCGCTCTGGCACTGCGTTCAGCTTAACGCTCGCACTAACCATCGCGCCCCTCCTCGACCAGCTTCATGAAGCTCTCCTCCAGCTCATACTGCTTGCGACCGAACGCAGTCACCTGTACGCCCCGGTCGGCGAGCACGAGCCGCAGCAGCCGGTCCTCGGCGGCGGCGTCATCGGTGACGTGTACCTCCCACGTTGTTTGATCCTCCTGCGGCCTGACCGTAATCGCCGTCACCCAGGGCTGGTCGCGGACGCGCGCCTCGGCGTTGCGGGAATCGCCGCGCATGGTCAAGACGTGTACGCTGCCCTCACTCCCCCGCAGCAGGTCTTGGATCGGCGCCTCCGTGACCAATTTCCCGTCGTTGAGGATGACTACCGTGTCGCTCACCCGCTGTACGTCGCTCAGAATGTGGGTGGAGTAGAAGATGGTCGTGTGGTGACGGAGCCGCTCGATGATCTTGAGCACGTCCCGCCGGCCCATCGGGTCGAGTGAAGATGCCGGCTCGTCGAGAATGAGCAGATCGGGGTGATTGACCTGGGCCTGGGCAATCCCCAACCGCTGCATCTCACCGCCGGAGAAGCCCCGGATCGGCCGGTCGGCCTTGTCCGCCAAGCCGACCAGCTCCAGGGTTTCTGCAATTCGCGCCTCGATCTTGGCTTTCGGCTCACTGTAGAAGAAGCCCATCGCAAAGCGGAGGGTCTCCCGCGCGGTGAAGTGGTCATAGTAGCGCGGTTCCTGGGAGAGATACCCCACGCGCCGGCGGATTGCAGTGCTCTCCGTCACGATGTCGTGTCCGAACACGGTGGCTGTGCCACCGGTTGGCCGGATCAATCCGAGCAGCAGCTTGATGGTGGTCGTCTTGCCCGCGCCGTTGGGTCCCAGGAACCCGCAGATCGAGTGCCGGCGGACGGTCAAGTCCAGGTCTTGGAGCGCCGTCACGCCCTTATACACCTTGCTCAAGCCCTGGGTACGGATCACGGTCGTCTCATCGTTGCTCATGGTGGCCCCTCCCGCAGGACTTGGTAGTCTTTACCGGCGTGTTCTATCTATTGGGACATGCCGGAGTAGGGCAAGGTTTCGGTTGCAGGGGGGCGGGGCGCCCGCAAGGGCTGCCTCTACAGTGCTGGACTCCGGCAGCCGACCGGCGCAGTTCCTTGCTGGTACCCTAGCGGGCAGAAAACACGTTACTGCACCCTTGCCCAGCGGCAGCGGGCCGGGATGCGGGTACCTCCGCAGCAGGGCGGTACAACGAGACGAAAGGAGAGCGGACGATGGCGCTAGAGCTAGGATTAGCAGGGAAGGTTGCCCTCATCACGGGAGGCAGCGAGGGCCTCGGCCGGGCGACTGCCGAGCGTCTGGCGGCAGAAGGAGCGAACGTTGCCATCTGCGCGCGGCGCCAGGGGCCGCTGGATCAAGCGCAGCAGGAAATCAAGGCGGCCACGGGCCAGGATGTGCTGGCGGTGGCGGCCGACGTGACGGTGCCCGGCGACCTCGAGCGGCTGGTGAACACCACGATTGAGCAGTTCGGAGATATTGCCATCCTCGTCAACAATGCCGGGCGCTCGGCGGCGCAGTCGCTGCTGACTGCCAACGATGCGTACTGGCAAGAGGACCTCGACCTCAAGCTGATGGCGGCCATCCGGCTGATCCGGCTTGTCGTGCCCTCAATGCGCCGGGTTGGCGGCGGGGCTATCGTCAATATGACGACGCCGGGCGGGAAGGCGCCGCCAGCAGAATCGGTGCCGACGAGCGTGAGCCGAGCCGCCGGCATCGCCCTGACCAAGGCGGCGTCCAAAGAGTTCGGCCGCGATGGCATCCGCGTGAATACGGTCTGCATTGGGTCCATCAAGAGCATGCAGATCATTCGCCAGGCCCAAGCCGCCGGCCGGCCGGTGGAGGAGTTGTACGAGGCAGTGGGCTGGAACGTGCCGCTGGGCCGCATTGGCGAGGCTGAAGAGGTCGCCGATCTCGTAGCCTTCCTCGTCTCCGACCGTGCCGCCTATATCACCGGCACCTCCGTCAACATTGACGGTGGCGCCTCAGCCGTCATCTAGCTGCCTGGCCCGACCTGGAAGCCGATAATCCCCTTGGCAATTCCGCTCCGTTCTGCCTATGACGTAGGCAATCCCCCTGTCACTTCGGGGGCAGGGTGCGAGGCCACCTCCGGGTGGCCTCAGCGAATTTAATGAAGACCAGCAGCTGCTACCCAGTTGCCGTGAGGGCGGCGCGGAGTTGCCGGTCAAGGGTTTCAGCGGAGGCAAGGCCGTAGTTCACGTCCTGCACCTCGTTGCCGGTGAGGATGACCGTGCTCGGAACGGTGAGCACGCGGTAGGCCTGGACTAGGTCTGCCTGTGCGAGTGCATCCACCTCTACGACCGCCACCTGGCCGGCGAACTGGGCGCTGACCTTGTCCACCAGCGGTTTTTGGACGCGATGGCAGGTACTGCAGTGGGGGCTGCTGAAGTTCAGCAGCGTGACCGGAGCAGTTGACTCGGTGGCGGGATGGGGGAGTGGGGCGAGGTGCGCGCGGACGGCCGCAGCGTTTCGGCGTGTCCACCAGCGCACGATGAAGCCAGCCAGCACCACCAAGGCTATGACCAGGAGCACGACCAGCAAGCGGTCGAGGGGCATGCTCCTCCCTCAGGCCGGATTGGATGGCCCCCGGCTGTTGCCGGTCAAGCGCGCATAGTGGTGGACGACGAAGCACAGCGCGCAGAGGTCGAAGGCCGCGTCGAGCAGGATCATCACGCCCACCAGTCCCGTCAAGGTCCAGGCCAGCCAACTGAGACCGGGGAGCAGCAAGAGCAGCGCCCCACTGACGGCAAAGACAACGCCTCCCAGCACGCGGGCAATCCGCCGCGTCTCACGGTCCTCGTGAACCATCCGCCGTGGCAGCAGACCGGCCGGTTGCAGGACGGCGGCGGTGAGCACGCGGAAGGGGTCGAACGGTCGCCAGAATCGCCCCAGCACCATGCATACCGCGGCGATGAAGAGCAGCCAGGCGCCGATTGCCGCCCCGACAACGTACCCAGCCGCGATCAGCGCAATCATCGCGTATTGGTGGGCCTTACGGGGAACTACGTCGTAGCGTTGTAGCTCATCTTCGGCGCATGGATCAGCGGGTGTCGTAGTCATGGCCGGGCAACTCCTCGTGTAGTGGTCACACCGTTCAGGGGAAAGGTGGTGTGTCACCACTGCTCCAAGCCCCGGAGCAATATCGAGTAATGAACATCACGTACTTGACAATCATCACCATAGTGTCTTCCTTCTCCTGGTGTCAAGCACTATCGCCCCGGCGAGTAGGGTGTTCCATGGCCTCCCCTCCGGTCAGAGCGTGAACAACGGAGTAGGCTAGAATACCTGGCTGTTGGTCGCCGGCCCCGGCGATATGTGTCGGTAGCCCGGTCCAACCAGCGCATCCCATTGACATAAGTAGTGGCGCAGGTCTGCTTGTTTGGAGGCGGCCGCGCCGCGCGGAGGGCAGGAAGTATGAGTATCACGTTCAACGGTTTGGGGCTGCATCTTGGCAACCTCGCGCGGCTCTCCAACGCCGAGACCCGCTCGATCAGCGCGGAGAACCCCACCGGCGGCAAAGGGCAAGGCGGCATGGCGACCGAGGGAACGGGCGCCGTGGCTGCGCGGGAGCTGGGGCCGGGCTGGAAAGTCTCGCCTTGCATCCATCTACCCGGCAACAGCGTGGTCGAGCTGGCCAATATCGAGGGGCCGGGCGCTATTCAGCAGGTGTGGATGACGGTCAAGCCGGAGGCGTGGCGGCAGCTTATCCTGCGCTGCTATTGGGATCACGAGGACAGCCCGTCGGTCGAGGTGCCGTTAGGGGACTTCTTCTGTAGTGGCTGGGGCGAGCGCTGCAATGTGAACTCCCTGCCGATCTCGGTCAACCCGGCCGGGGGCTTCAATAGCTACTGGGAGATGCCGTTCCGCCGTCATGCTCGCGTCACCATCGAAAACCTCAGCCCCGACGAGGTACGCAACTTCTTTTATCAGATCAACTACACGCTGACGGAGGTGCCGGCTGACCGGGCCTATTTCCACGCGCAGTGGCGGCGGAACAATCCTTTGCCCTATCGGGAAGTCCATACGCTGCTGGATGGCGTGGCGGGCCAAGGACACTACGTTGGCACCTACATTGCCTGGGGCGTCAACAATACCGGCTGGTGGGGCGAGGGCGAGATCAAGTTCTACCTCGATGGCGACCGGGAGTGGCCCACGATCTGTGGCACCGGCACCGAGGACTACTTTGGTGGCGCTTGGGGGTTCCATTTCCCGGCCGGGGAGTATGGGGTGTTCACCACGCCGTACCTAGGGATGCCCCAAGTGATCTCTCCAGAAGGCGTGAGCCGGACCCAGCAGCGTTTCGGGCTGTACCGCTGGCACGTGCTCGACCCCATCCGGTTCAAGCAAGACCTGCGCGTGACAATCCAAGCGCTCGGTTGGCGCCAGCCGCTCGCTGGCAAGGGGCGCTATCTGCCCTTGCAGGACGACATTGCCTCGACCGCAATCTGGTACCAGACCGAGCCGCACGCCCCGTTCCCGGCGCTACCGGACCTGAACTATCTGGAAGTCATCTAGCACTGGAGCTGCACTCGCCCACGCAGACGTAACGCCGGGAATACAGTAGTATTCTCTGCATACTCCACGTCCTCCTGTCGTAACTTTGGAAGGGAGCAACGAAGATGGTGAGCACGCCAGCGGCACACGCACCACCGCGCTTGTTCAAGTGGTTTGAGCCAGATTCCATTGCGGTCTCGGGGCTGCCGGACAATCCCGACGAGCTGGCCTATGTTGCCGGTGCAGGTATCCGGCGGATTGTCTCGGTCACGCAGACCACCCCGGACTACGACACGATTGCCACGCTCGGCATGAGTGCGGTTCATTCGCCCGGTGTGTCCGACGATCTGGAGGCACTGGATCGCGCCGTCGAGGCCGTCCACGCGGCCGCCACCGACGGCGATAAGGTCCTCCTGCACTGAGGGTCGGGCTATGGAGGGGCCGGTACGGCCCTATCAGCCTACCTCATCAAGCATCGTGGCGAGTCGGCAGCCACGGCGCTCGCTACGGTGCGGGCGTTCCGCGAGCGCGATCTCCCCGGCGACGAGGTTGCCATCCACCTGGCGGCCTACGAACAGCGCGTCCGCCCAGCATCAAGCTAGCCGGGGACTGTCCGCCTAAGAGCGACCGGCCGCGGCGGCGAATTAAGGAGGCCTCATGGCGAAGTACCGTGCCGGCGTGATCGGTCTCGGCTGGATGGGGATGCTGTACGATATGGCAGCGCGCATTCCCGACCGGTTTGACGTGGATGACGTAGACCGGCCCACACCGGCGCTTGATGTCCACCACAGCATACGCCACCACGAGCATCCGGGGAACGAAGGGCTGCCTAGCTCCTATTGTGAGGCGCTGTGGGACCGCCCCGAGGTTGAGCTTGTCGCGGCGGCGGACCGAGATGCCAAGCGCCTGACGGCCTTTACCCAGCGCTACGGTATCGCGGCCGTCTACACCGATGCAGCCGAGATGCTGGCCAAAGAGCGGCTGGATGTCGTTGCCGTTGCCACGAATACCAAGATGCGTGCCGACCTCACCTGCCTCGCGGTCGAGCACGGTGCGAAGGGCATCGTGACCGAAAAGCCCATGGCCAATACCCTGGAGCAGGCCGACCGGATGGTCAAGACGTGCGCCGACGCGGGTGTAGCCCTGAGCTGCGGCGCCATCAGTACCACGCATCCGTCCTTCGCCAAGGCCAAGGCGCTGGTCACGAGCGGCGCCATTGGCGACATTGTCTCCATCGAGGCCAGCGGGCCCGGTGCCCAGCATCAGAACTGGTCGTACTTTGTGGATAGCGCCCCGGCCTGGGTGATTGGCATTGGCGACGAGCCGCGCCGGGAAAGCGGTAGCGATGAGTTCGGCGGCCAGGGGATGATGGTGACCGCCGACGGCCAGGTAGTCCACTACCGCACGGGTGCGCCGGGCGTTCGCATCACCGGCTCCGCGGGCGAGATCACCTACAGCTACGAGCAGGGGTGGCGGCTCTGGCAGCACGTGGCCGGCCTGGCGCCCAACCAGCGAGTCGAGATGCCCTGGCCGCAGCCCAACTTCGTCCCTCCTTACGGTGCAATCTACTCGCTTGATGACGTGATCGCCTGCATGGAGGGCCGGCTCGACGAGCCGAAGAACTCCGGCCGCCGCGTCGCCGTTGCCCTAGAGGTCGAGGTCGCGCTCAAGCAGTCTTCCGCGCAGGGGGGCGTCAGAGTAGACCTGCCGCTCGCAGACCGCTCGCTCGGCCTTCACTACGATTGGTTCCGGTAGCGAGCGGCGCAGAAGGGAAGTACTAATGGTCGCGGTGAGTGAGTTGCTGGCCGGCAAAGTAGGCTTCATCGCCGGGGTGCGTGACCGCCATAGTACGGGCTGGGGCATCGCGCAGGTGCTTGGCGCAGCCGGTGCTCGCTTGGCGGTGTCGTATCGTCAGCCGCGCTGGGAGCGTCACGTTCGAGCACTGACGGAGACCCTGCCGAACGCGCTGGTAGTACGCATGGACGCTACGCAGGATGATGAGGTCGCCCGTGCATTGGCCACGATTGACCGGGAGTACGGCGGCCTCGACTTCATCGTGCATTCGATTGCCGGCGCACCGTATGCTGCACTGCACGGTCGCTTTGTAGATACCACCCGTGCCGACTGGCACGCGACGATGGAGACGAACGCCTACTCGTTGCTGGCGATGGCCCGGGCAGCGGAGCCGCTGTTCCGCCGGCGGGGCGGCGGGAGCGTGGTAGCGATCAGCTACTACGGAAGCGAGAAGGCCGTCCTGGGCTACAAGGTCATGGGCGTCGCCAAGGCGGCCCTGGAGTCTATTGTGCGTGCCCTGGCCGCCGAGTTAGGGGAGCGGAACGTGCGCGTCAACGCCATTTCCGCTGGCGCGATGCGTACACTGTCGGCCAGAGGCATACCAGGATTCACCCAGCTGTACCGGGCCATTCCCAAGAAGACGCCGCTGCGCCGCAACATCGCCACGCGGGACGTTGGCGACACCGCGGCCTACCTCGTGAGCGACCTCGCCCAGGACGTGACGGGGGAGATCATCCACGTGGATGCCGGCTACCACGCGATCAAGAGCTAGTGCCCTCATAGATCGTCCTCGGTATAGATGCTGCCGGCGATATAGCGAATTCCGTCGTCGTCGTGGACGTAGTACACCGTGAGAATGCGGTCGTCCTCCAACTGGACCGAGGCGGGATAGCCCAAGTCGGTGTGCTGCCCGTCGCTGCGAATAACCAGCTCCCGGTCCAGCCGCCAGGTCTCGCCCTCGTCCTCGCTGACGACCGCGCGCACGCCGAACGGTTCCCGCCGGTAGCCGTAGGCACAGAGAATCCGGCCGCTCCGCAGCCGCAGCAGATGGGCCGGAAATCCCCAGATGGCCGTGCGGTGCAGCCCTTGCCAGGTCCAGCCGCCGTCGGTGGAGTAGGCCTGATAGAGATACCCGTCGGCGCCGCTGGTCCGTATCATGGTGAGTAGCTTGCCGCTGGGGAGCAGGAGTAGGGGCGGCTCGTGGAAGTCAACGCGCTGCTCCGGGTCGTAGGCGACGGTCGTTGGCTGTCCCCAGGTGTACCCGCCATCCGTGGAGCGGTCAATGAACATCCGTCCAATGGGATCGGCGGGCGCCGGCCCGTATAGCGGCATCAGCAAGGTCCCGTCCGGCATTTCCAGGATTGCCGTCTTGCCGATGCAAGGCCCATAGGGCAGCGACGCCTGTACCGGTTGCGGCTCGCCCCAGGTAAAGCCTTGGTCGCTGGATCGGATGCAGTAGAGGCTATCGAACACGTAGTTATTGACCGCACGGGAGGCGCCAGTACGAATACTCCGCTTCCCCCGCAGTGCCGCCAGTTGTACCTCCGTCAAGTTCACGAACCAGCGGTGATTGACGACAATCAGCTCGCCTGAAGTCAGCTGCGCGATCAAAGGCATGTTGAGGTCTTGCGCGTCGTTCCCAGCGTCTACCACGATCCGGCTGGCCGGGTCCCACGTGCCGCCGCCGTCGGTGGAGCGCACCAGCGCCACCCGCGAGCCGGTGATGACGTGGTGGTGGGTGATCTTCGCATCTTGGGGCCTGTCCGGATTCCCGCTGGGCGGATGGATTGCAGATTCCCGAAAGACCGTCACCAGGTCGCCATTGTGCAGACGGATGATGTCGGGGAACGCACAGAGGTCGTCGCTGCTCTTGTGGACGATGAGGTGTTCGAGTGCCATAGTCATCTCCGATGCCAACGTTAGCCCGCCGCTGCCGGAGCCGGGATTGTCACGGGGCGGGGCCGTAGGAGCTGCGGCGAGCGCCAGGCAATCGCCGCCACAAGTATCGCGCACAATACGGCGCCGGCCCCGATAGCGAGCGGCGCGCCCCACCGTTCAGCCACCGCGCCGGCCCCCAGCGAGCCGAGCGGCGTGCTGCCCGTTGCCAGCACCAGCAGCCCCATAGCCCGGCCCCGCAGCGCCGGCTCGGCACGACTGAGGATCAGCGTGGATTGCATCACTGCGAACCCGGCCTGGCCCAGACCACTGAGCGTCAGAAGCGCGATGGCCAGGGGTAGGCTGGTGGTGCTGGCAAACGCCGCGAGCGTCAGCGAGGCCAGACCCGCACCGAGCACGAGGGTCCATCCATACGACCGCTCGCGATTCAGACGCGGCAGCAGCAACAGCATCAGCGGTGCGCCGATACCGTTCGCCGCGCCCATCCACCCCAGCTCGACCGGCCCGACGTGCAGCACGTCCTCCGCGAACACCGGGTAGAGGAATTTGGCCTGGAAGACGAAGCCGTTCATCGCAACGGTCATCAGGAGCACAGCCCAGATGACCGGCTCGCCCCGGACGTAGGCCCAGCCCTCGCGTAGCTGGCGCCAGACTGGGGCGGGGGTGACTTCATCGGCCCTCCGCACCGCAGCCAACCGGCCCAACGCGAGCAGCGATAGGGCCGGGAACAGCACCAGCGCGGCATAGGCGCCGTCCGCCCACAGCGCCAGCAGTGCCCCGGCGAGCAGCGGGCCGAGCACCCGCGCCACCGACTGAGTTACGCGCTCCAACACGACCGCCGAGAGCAGGTATTCGGAGCCGGCGAGGTCCATCAGCAGGGCACGGCGCGAGGGCCAGGCCAACGCGGTGCTGACACCGAACCAGAACGTGATGAGCAGCAGGAGCCAATAGGACCCGTGGCCGGTGAGCAGCGTCCCGGCCAGCAGGGCGAGGGCGGCGAGGTTGCCCCCCTCGGCAATACGCACCAACAGCACGCGATCCAGTCGGTCCGCCAGGGTGCCACTCAACGGTCCGATCAGCGGCATCGCCACGGCGCGACCGACGCCGGTCATGGCCACCAGCCAGGGTGAGCCGGTAAGCTGGAGCGCCACCCAGCCGGTGACGATCACCTCCGTCCAGAGCGTGAAGCTGGAGGCACAGGTGGAGAGCCACAGGTGCCGGAACGCCGGCCGCGCCAGTAGGGCAGTGAGGTCGTGGGACCACGGTCCGATTGCGCCGGCGAGTCGTATCCGCGGACTGTCACGTTGAGAGCTAGGCATGGCTGGCGGCACTTTGTTTCGTCTCCGGCCGGATCAATCTACCGGCAGCGCGCGCTATCCGCTGCGGCCGCACCTATAATGCCTGATTGCGCCCAGCCACCGCGGAGCGGATGCACGTAGGTAGGGACGCAGCACGCGCGCGGTGTCCCCAGCCTGCCTCATAGTTACGGTAAAGCTAAGGCTAATTAGCTTGCACAAAATAGCTCCGGGTGGTCCATCGCCATTCCCGTGGCCCGCGTCCCTATGGCCGGTCATTCCCGCGCAAGCCGCGATGCTGCTAGGGCAGGCAGTCGGGATCACAAGCGCCGTCCGCGCAGTCGTCGCTGGCGAACGTCGCAGTGCCGCAGTGGATCGTGCGTCGTCGTGCTGCGCGCGGTAGGCGCCACCGAGCACCGTCCGGACAGTCGTTAGGGTAGTCGGAGAGGCACGGGAGACGCTGGCGAGAAGCGGGTGCCGGCCGACCATCACTCCCGATCACTCCCGTAGCCGACGACACAACGTCTCGTGTGTTGCTTCGCTATGCGCCCTGCACCGACACGTCATGTTTGGCCCGTGCTGCCGCCACGCCGCACAGCGACAAGTCGGCGCGCTGCCGCGGGACATGGCGAACGGATCGCGGCGGGTCACCATGCACACATTTATGTAAAACTCAAACCGCCAGTTATGTCCACCACGATCATGGTAATTTATGTCTAGTTACACGCTCCCCTGCCGCCTCCCCCCTCCCCCCTGCCCGCCCCGCCAGCCGATCTCGTCGCCCGTCACTGCGCCCCAAACCGCAATCCGGTGGCCGATGACGTGGATTCCCGCGTGTTCGGGTGTGACCGGCGGCGAGACCCTATGCCGCTCTGTCCGTATCAGGATTCGTAGGGTGAGCAGAAGCACAGGATGGAGTGCCACCTATCCTGTGCTTCAATGTGAATGACGAACCGATCAGCACTCCTGTCGGACCTGTTCTCCCTGATGAGCCGTTCATATTGTTATGTCGAGCGATAGATCGGCCTGCCGGCGATGGCCCAAGTGCTCGTCAGGCCATCTGCCGCCGGGAGCGAGCGGGCTATAATGGGAGCGCCGGGGAGTCGGCTGGCCGTAGGGGCAGCAGTGCGCCTGTCTTGGGGAGCGAGGTCCACCAATGGTCACGCAAACGCCGCGCGTGGGGCCGGCGACGCTGAACGAGCGGCAGCTGCGCGCCACGGCCACGACGCTCGGCGGTGCCGGGTGGGCGCCGTGGGCACCGGCCAAAGGGCTGCGGTGCATCAACTGCGGCGCCTTGCAGGACCTCGATACCGTCATCTATCGCTGCCCCGAGTGCGGTGATTTGCTCGATGTCGTCTATCCCCGTCCCACGCTGACCGTTGAGCAGCTGCGGCGCCGGTGGCGTCGGCGCCGAGGGTCGCTGCGCCCGGTGGACCGCAGTGGAGTTTGGCGCTATCGTGAGTTGCTGCCGTTCTGGCGGCGACTCTCGGAGTTGGTCACCTACCCCGAGGGAGACACTCCCCTCTTGGATGCACCCCGTAGCGCCGCCTATGCTGGCGTGGGTCGCCTACGCTTCAAGCATCTGGGGTTCAGTCCCACCGGCTCGTTCAAGGACTACGGGATGGCCACCGGAGTCACGCAGGCGCGGCGGCTGGGGATGCGGGCGGTGGCCTGCGCGAGCACCGGCAATACGAGTGCCTCCCTCGCGGCCTATGCGTCCCGCGCCGGCCTGTTGGCCATCGTGCTCGTGCCCGAGGGCCAGATTAGCTTTGGCAAGCTGTCGCAGGCGCTCGACTTTGGCGCCCTCACCCTCCAACTGCGCGGCGACTTTGATGATGCTCAGTCGCTCCTCATGGAGATTGCGCCCCAGCTCGGCATCTATATCCTCAACTCGGTCAATCCGTACCGCCTTGAGGGTCAGAAGTCGGTGATCCTCGAGCTACTGGAGCAGTGCGACTGGCAGGCGCCCGACCGCATTGTGGTGCCCGGCGGTAACCTGGGCAATAGCTCCTCGTATGGCAAGGCGCTGCGCGAGTTGGACGACCTCGGCCTCCTCGACAAGCGTCCGCACATCACCATCGTCCAGGCGGAAGGCGCGGCTCCGCTCTACCGCTACTTCCACGATCACCCCGACCGGATGGTCAGCGTGCATCCGCGCACGTTAGCGACGGCCATTAAGATCGGCTCGCCGGTGAGCTGGAAGAAAGCCCGCCGCGCGGTGGATTGGAGCGATGGCTGGTGTACCGAAGTGGACGAGCAAGCCATCGCCGATGCCAAGGCGGTGATCGGCTCGGACGGTATCGGCTGTGAGCCGGCGTCCGCGACCACCTTGGCCGGTATCCGGCGCCTCATCCATGAGGGAACCGATGTGCCGGTGCAGCCGGATGAGGACGTCGTAGCCATCCTGACCGGCAATCAGCTCAAAGATCCGGAGTACACGGTGCGCTACCACAACGGCGACCTGTGGGAAGAGTTCACCACCCAAACCCACGTCGTCTCCCACGGCAAGCAGCTACACTGCTCCTTCGCCAACCCCCCGCTTGTCGTAGACGCCACCGCCGACGCCCTGCGCCGCGCCATTGAGCCACGCCTCCGCGACGCACAGTAGCCGTGCGAGCTAGAATGAGTAACGTGATGCAGCTTGACCTGAGATTGGGCGTATGTATCATGTCTTCCCATGGCAGGAGGTGTGCCGTCGCAGAGGGATGAGTTCCGTCCACTACTCGTGCCAGGCATGCATATCCTGACATTAGGACAACTACGACAACTGTGTGTTGAGGGATTTCCTTTATCAAGGACACGGAATCGCTTGATGACTAACTTTGAGCAAGCGGTATCAATGATGCGCGATTGCGGCCTTAAGTGTGACGTCTGGGTAAATGGCAGCTTTCTAACTGAGAAGATAGACCCTGAGGATATTGATTTCCCAATATGTTCTTTTGGCAGCGCGATGACACCGAATCAGGAGAGAGTCATTCGATGGTTGGTCACGGAAGGCTACGCGGCTCTCCAGTGTGATGCCTACTACTTTACTCTGTATCCGCAGGGACATCCGGACTATGGCAAGGGGATGGAGCGATATACTTATTGGCAAGAGACCTGGGGCTACGCAGTTGGGAGTCGGGAGCCGAAGGGTATTGCGGTAGTTAGTGTTCTAGGAGGTGTAACATGAGTATTGCCGCCCACTTGCGAGAACAGCTACGGAAGACCGATGATCTAATTGCGAGTCTCCATCAGGAGATCGCAGAAGACCCGGATTCACTATCCCTCCAGGTAACGCTTGTTTCTCTTGAGAAGAGACATCGAAAACTTGAGAAGGAGCTACTTTCCGAGCTGAAATATCAACGAGTAGAAGGTTTTGACCACCGTGCTATTGCCGAAGAAAAACAGTCGTTGTCGTGATTTGCAAATTGGCGCGGACTGTCTCCTGAAGCGCATCGAGATGTGCTGGTGCGACGCACAGTCACAGCGCGAGATACGATGAGCGAGTTCGTAATCTGCATCAACAATGACAACAACCCGGCGAGCCTCATCGTGGGCAAGGTGTACCGCACGCTGTCCGACCCGGATGCGGAAGCGCACCACATGCTCCGCGTCGTTGATGAGGATCGGTCAGAGCCTGACGGCTATCTCTATCCGGCCGCCATGTTCGCCCCAATAGAGCTACCGGAAGTAGCACAGCGGGTCCTGCTGGCGGCAGGCGGCTGAGGCCAGTTGAAGTTCCTGAGACCTCGTCCGGTGTTTGCATCGCCTGTCGTGAGACTGTCGCCCCAGTCAGATGCTCCCTATCTAGGGGCTTTGCGGCAGAAGAACAGCAATTCGCCGGGATAGACTGAGCCGAACTCCTCGTACCGATAGCCGGCATAGAGGTGCTCGACGGCGAAGCCACAGCGCGCCAATAGATGCTCGGCCTCGTAACGGAAGAGGTAGCGGTACGGGAACTGCTGCGTGAGGTGCTCATGCCGACCATCGGGATGGGTGACGTGGTAGCTGCGTTCGACGTGCTCTATCTGCTGGACGCGGTCATGGCTCCTGTCCCGACCGCGAATCTCCACGTGACGCCCATTGGGTAGTGGGAATGGCGGCTCCACGGTATGCTCCTCACCCTCAACCGCAGTAGCCAAGTCGCCAAGGCCGGGGTTGCGTAGGTCGAGGACAAACCGGCCATCGTCCCGCACATGACGGTGGATGCAGCGCAAGCACGCGATCTGGTCTGCGACGGTTGCCAGATACGAGAAGGCGTGCCATGGCGCGATGACGAGCGCGAAGGTCTGATCCAGTGCGAAGGCGGTCATGTCTCCCGCGACCAGCGCCACTCTCCCCCGCACTGCCGCTGATTCTGCTCGCAGCTTGTCCCGGCAGCGGTCGAGACTGGCTGGCGAGACATCCAGCCCGGTGATCGGTACGCCTGCTCTGGCGATAGCCAGCAGCACGCGGCCAGTGCCGCAGGCCAGTTCCAGCACTGGGCCGCCCGACTGGCGACCCAGCCCTATGTAGAACGGTAGATCATCAATCTTCTGCGGCGCCCAATCGGCGATCTCGGCGAGCAGCGGGCCTGTCCTGGCGTGAGGGTTGGCGGTGCTCATCGGTCTGCGTCTGCGGAGAGATTATGTCGTGCGAGGCAGGTCATAGTTTCGCTCATGCATGTGGTTGTATCCCGGGGGCTAGTAGCTCAATCTCGCGCTGACTGCCGGTGCTCTATGCGCCGCTGTACGCTCCCAGCGCCTCGTGCGCCGCGCACTCCAGATCGTAGATCCGGCGAATACGCTGCTGCAGATCGGACAGCAAGTGCCCGCAATCCGTCGCCGTAAGGGGGAACTCGGCTCGCGCCTCCTCCTGTAGCTCGTCGAGGCGGGTCCAGATGCGTTTGATCTCGTCGGTTGCCGCGGCGCCCTCGGTCAGCAGTAACGCTTCTTTCCGGGCCATGAGCGACTTGGCCTCGCGGCACGCTGGCACGTCGTCGGGTAACGCGGCGCTCGCTATGTCGCTCCAGCCCTGTCCTAGCTCGGCGTAGCGTGCGGCGAGTTGGCGTAGCGTGTCGTCGTCCAGCGCGTCGGCGGCTTCGGCAAAGAAGTCGGCATACAGCGGCCGCAGCAGCCCGCCGCCGGTGTGCTGGTGCTCAATACAGTCGTAGACCCAAGTGAGCGCAAACCAGAGGCGATGGCCGGGCGGGAAGAGCCGCGCCCAGCTCTGCTTGCTCCGGCCGCCATGGATGTTCGCGGCCCACGTCTTGAAGGCATCGAGCGTGAAGTTCTTGATGCGCTGCTGTGCCAGCCCCTCGTAGCAGGCGCGTATCCCTGCGTACACGGCCGCGCGCAGATCGGGCTGTTGACCAGGCGCTATGGTCATGATCCGGTGCTTCTGTTTCTTGATCTGCGTGCGGGATGCCGCCAGCTCCGCAACCGCAATCTCGACCGGTTCGTCCAGCAGATCGCCGATCAGCGCGTGAGTCTCGTCGAGGCGATAGACCGTCACGACGTGGTAGTCGCCGCCGCTCCAGTAGTCGGGCATCCCGCGGTATGGCAGGTGAGCGCTCGCCACCCAGGCCAGCACCGGATCGCCCGCCGCGAGCGCACCGGCCAGTTGCTTGGCGGCCGTCTTGGCCCCGCCGGTTTCCTGGAACGTGGGCGTCACGCCGAACCGCTGCGCGGCCTGGTCCAGATAGGTGTGGTTGTCCTGCCAGAGGTGACGTCCGGCGATATAGAAGCTCGCAAAGTCGTGCGCCTCGTAGAAGAAGCTGAAGACACCCGCGCCAATCCCCCCGCCGATGCCGAACACCATCGGCTCACTGAAATACTCGCCGGTATGGGGCGCCCGCACATCCGCATTCGCCAGCAGGATACGCAGCGCGGTCGTCTCCGGGTGGATACCTGGAAAGTGCAGCCGGCCCGGTGCTGGTGGTGAAGTGTCAGCAGCGCTGTCCGCGGAGGCGCCGACGATATGCCGGCGGGCGGTAGTGTAGCGTTCCCCAGTCTGTGCCATCCGGGCGCGGATACGTTGCTTGAGGTGTTTTTGCTTGGTCATCGCTGAAACCCCTTCTCCAGAGAGCAGCCCGGCCCCTGCGCCACCGGAGCTACCCGGTGAGAAGTGCTCCAACAATCACCGTCGGCTCGAGGACACCAATCCCCTTTGCCCTCGCGTGTGCCGGACAGCGCAGGTGCCCGGTCAGAGGGTCAGGCGTGAGAACCCGCCACCGCCAAGGGTACCCGAACCGCTCTGCGCCGGCAAGCCGCCTGAGCACGATCACGCACGGAGACCCTCCGAGACTGACTCGCGGTGGAATCCCTCTAAGTCTTGTCGCCGCCATCTTTCGGTTGGTTCGTAGCTACTGCACGACATCTGTTAAGCTGCTACAATGATAAATAGAGGGGGGTGTGAGATACCCCTAGTGAATCAGAAACTAGCGCTAATGCCAAAATATGGCAGGAAACGACCATTTCCACGAGGTTCTGATGGCTAAATCCATAACTCGTGCGAGATTCCATCTTTACACTACTGGGACACGATCATCTATCAGCCCCCTAGTCTGTGATGAGATGTCGTATTGGGCAGATCTTGATGAGAATATCATCGGGACCGTGATCCATGACTTGGCTGATGGCGTTTACGGATGGATCATGCTCGCACGTGATAGAATCGGGCGCTTCCGTGCATTCAGAGTAGCGACCGATATTCCCACCGAACGTCGAGCAATGGCTCAACTTCGGGTAGCAATCGCAGAGACTGCCGTAACGGGAGATTTCCGTCAACTTGGGGTGCAGGGCGATGAACCTCCTACATCCTTCGACTTGCTGGAAGTATCGGAGGGAACGGATCGCCGCTTGCTTCATCCCTATTTTAGGGAGCTTGTCGAGCAGCCGGGGCGTGCTCCTGCCCGCGCCGTATTGAAGGAACTTAGCCCTTGGGTCGCGGGATCCGATTCGGATTTCGTGCGCGCGTTCCAGCAGGACCAGTTCGATCAACGGCTCTGGGAGATTTATCTTTGGGCTGCGTTTCGTGAGTTGGGACTCGATGTTGAGCGACCTGACCCTCCTGACTTCGCATGCAGCGCGCCGGGGGGAGCCTTCACTGTAGAGGCCACGACTACGGCGCCGTCTCAGGCGGGGCCTCTTGCGGATCACCCTAACCCCCAGACCCCGGAGGGGAGGAATCTCTTTCTCAACGAGTATATGCCGATGAAGTTCGGATCGAGTCTGAGGAGCAAGTTTGACAAGACTTACCCGGGTGGTAAGCATTACTGGGACCTCAGCCAATCTAAAGGCAAGCCGTTTATCCTTGCAATCGCCGACTTCCATAAACCTGCGACGGATATGGAATTCGGCTCAATGCTGTACACCCAGTCTGCGCTATGGCGCTATCTCTACGGGTACAGAGTCGCATGGGAAATACAGGATGGAAGGCTCGTTTTTCAGTCGGCGGTGGTGTCATCTCATAGCTATGGTGGCAAGGTCGTGCCATCTGCCTTCTTCGACCTACCAGGTGCAGAGAATATATCTGCAGTTCTATTCTCAAATGCCGGAACGGTAGCGAAGTTCGATCGCATGGGCGTTGTGGCTGGTTTTGCTGAGGAAAACTACAAGTACTTTCGAATGGGAAACAAACTTGATCCCGATCCAAGCGCGGTGGTCGGCGAAAGATTCTTCGTAGATGTTGGGGATTCCTCCTATGAAGAGTACTGGTCGGATGAACTACAGCTATTCCACAATCCAAACGCTGTCAATCAAATACCTTTAGAGTGGTTCTCTGGAATAATGCAATACTTTTTCAAAGATGAAGACCTTGTGTCATTTGGGCCAGATCATCATATTCTTTCGTCAATCACGACTATAATAGGAATTGTTGGTTAGATCGTCCGTGGGAATTCTTGCAGTGGGAAAATACAGTCCCTATACTTTGATCACTTCTCAAACAAGTCCCCTGCAGTAGACTTCGGCGAGCACCGAGCCACCCTCAGGGTGACGCGGCGGACGGTGCTGTCTTGGGAGTGCTGTCTTGGCTCGGTGGCGTGGCAGTCTGGCCCCAGCGGCGCCGGCTGATCCGCATCCGCTGGCCGCCCTGTGGCAACCGTGTCGTATCGGAGTAGTAACCGGCGGCGCGTAGCTCCTGGTAGATGACCGGTAGTACGGGAGTGGCGTCGGGGCGGTCGTGAATCCAGACGATGAGCGTCACCTCCCTGGAGACTTGGTCCAGCACGTGCCGGATGCGGGCGGCGAGCTTGTCTGTGGGCACGTCCCGCAGGTCGGCGGTCAGCTCGACCTCGGGGTCCCAAGTGAGCGCGCGGGGCGCCGCCGCCGGTTGGCCCGCCGGAGCCGGCCTGGCGGGTGGCGCCGCCACCGGGCCGCCCGGCCCGGTGCCCGCGCTTGCGCTACGGCCGCGCCGCCGCCGAGAGCGCCGCCGCCGGCTCGGTCGCGGCGGCTGGTTGGCGTTTCCCGCCGGGACGGCTGGTAGTGCGGTCGCCGGTGTCGCTTGCTGGCGCTGGGTGTCGGTGCCGGCAGCGGCGCTCATCTCGTTCATGCTGTTCTCTCTTGACCATCAGGACTACACCATCGCGTCCGTCCGCTTGTGTCGTCCTGGCATGTCATTGCTCACAGTGCCGTCTACCGCAGGCAGACCGAGTCGGGGAAGGGCGCGCAGTACGCCGGGCGAATGGGGCGATGTCCCCGGCCTCAGCTACCGTAGAACGTGGTAGGTGGTGGAGACTATCCAGTCAGAAACCGGCTCCGCGCGAAGGGCCGGCTTCCCTGACTGCCAGGACTGCACCACCTATTTCCAGCGGATTGTGCAGACCTGGCGTGTCACCCCTAGTATACGCCAGCGCCCCCGGCGCTTTCGGCCATCATTATAAGGGCCAGTGCTATGGGGAGTGGGAAGCCTGACAAGGGTAGGTAAACGAGTGGAATACGCCACCGTAGGGGCACGGCATGCCGTGCCCCTACCCTGATCGCAAAGTGCGTGGGCACCCTCCAGGTAGTTCAAGCCGGTGCCGGCTCGGCGGTCAGTACGACAAGCTCTTCGTCGCGGGAGACCGTCTGACCCGGCTGTACCCCCACCCGCTCGACGGTACCGGCATAGGGCGCCGTGATACTGCTCTCCATCTTCATCGCTTCGAGCACCACCAGTGCTGCTCCGGCGGCTACTTCCTGCCCCGCCGCCACCGCCACGGACACCACCCGGCCCGGCATTGGCGCCCGGATGGTCTGCTCCCCTTGTGTGGTCGTCGAGCGCGTGCCGGCCGCCCGGAGCGCAGCGGTCAGCGGGTCCTCGATCCGCACGATGGCCAGGTCGCTATCCACCGCCACCGCCAGCTCCCCGTCGGACAATGGCGTGACGGCAAGCTCGTAGGCCCGGTTGCCTACCAGCAGCATATAGTGACCGACAGCACCCGCCCGATCCGAGGTTACCGTGTGCAGCGTAGCGGGCACCGCCGCGCCGTCCACGCGCACCGCCGGCGGCGCGCCCGGCTCGACCTCGATCTCCCACTGCCGGTTGCCGATTTCGACCGTGAATTGCATGGCCTGATGATAGCCAACGTGGCCGGGGCAGGCAGCCGTCAGCCGTTAGCCCGCAGCGCCGCGCGCCGCGCCGCCTGCCACCGCGAGCCGGTCGGCGTCGTGGCCGCCGTGGTCGCTTGTTGGCTGCGTTCCCGGTGCGTGTGCAGCGCCGCGCCAACGGCGGCGATTCCCGGCGCGTCTGCCGCGCCGTCCGCAGTGCCCGGCGTGGCACGTCGTTGCTGGTACTCGTCCAGGAAGGACGTGCTGAGGCGCGCGGCGGCAAAGTCCGCGTCCGCCAGCACGTCGCGCAGGAACGGGATGGTCGTCGCCACGCCGGCCAAGCGGTACTCCGCCAACGCCCGGTGGAGGCGCACCCGCGCCGTCTCGCGGTTCGGCCCCCACGCGATGACCTTTGCCAGCAGCGCGTCGTAGTAGGTGGTGACCTCTTGGCCCGAAAAACAGCCGCTATCCACCCGCACCCACGGCCCGGACGGTTCCCGCAAGATACGCACTACTCCGACCGACGGCAGAAAGCCGGCGTCGGGGTCCTCGGCGTTGATGCGCGCCTCGATAGCGGCGCCGGTAGGCACCGTACCGCTTTGCGGCGCGAGGTGCTCGCCGGCGGCGATGCGGATTTGCCCCTGGACCAGGTCCACACCGTGTACGACCTCCGTGACCGGGTGCTCGACTTGCAGCCGGGCATTAACCTCGAGAAAGTAGAAGCTACTCTCCTGCCCCACCGGCGCCGTTTCTACCAGAAACTCGACCGTGCCGGCGCCCACATAGCCGGCCGCCCGCGCCAGCCGCACGGCCGCTGACCACAGCGCCTGCCGGGTCGCCGCGGGCAGACCGGGCGCTGGGCTTTCCTCGATCAGCTTCTGGAAGCGCCGTTGCAAGCTACAATCGCGCTCGCCGAGATGCCGCACGTTGCCGTGTGTATCGGCGAGAATCTGCACCTCGACGTGTCGGGGCCGCTGCACCTGCCGTTCGGCGTACACCCGGCTGTCGCCGAACGCCGCCGCCGCCTCGCCTCGCGCCCGCTCCAGCGCCGCCGGCAGCTCGTCCGGCGTCGCAACGGCCCGCATCCCTTTCCCGCCACCACCACCGGCGGCCTTCAGAAGCAGCGGATAACCGATCTGCGCCGCGACCTCCGCCGCGGCGGCCGGATCGTCGGGCAACGGATCGGTCGTGCCCGGCACGGTCGGTACGCCGGCCGCGGCCGCCAAGTGACGCGCGGCTACCTTATCGCCCATCGCCGCGAGCACGTCCGGGGGCGGCCCGACGAACACCAGCCCCGCCGCCGCGCACTCCCGCGCAAAGGCCGCGCTCTCGGAGAGGAAGCCGTAGCCCGGGTGGACGGCCTCGGCACCGGCCGTCTTGGCCGCGGCGAGGATGTTCGCGCTACGGAGATAGCTCTCCGTGGCCGGTGCCGGCCCGATACTGTAAGCCTCGTCGGCCAGCCGGACGTGGAGCGCCGTGCGGTCGGCATCGGAGTAGACGGCGATGGGACTGATACCCAGCTCGCGGCAGGCGCGGATCACCCGCACCGCGATCTCGCCCCGATTGGCAATCAGCAGCTTCCGGAACATGCTTCATTCACCGTTACTGGCTGGCCCCCACCCTCGCCCTCCCCTGTGCCTCAGCACGGGGGAGGGAACTCGCCGTCCCCCCGCCGCAGCGGGGGACCATATGGAGGCCGGTCAACGGAATACCGAGGGGCGCTGACGTGGGCGCGGCCACTCTTCCCTACGACTTCCGTGCTAGGATAGTAGCATCATGGCTGCCAGTGTTGTGGCGCGCACTGCCGGCGCACTCTGGAGCGATCAACCGCCCCTCACTCCCCAGGCGGAGAAGCGTGCCGCGGAACTGGCTTGGGCCGCGGAATCCGAGCGCGCCATTGCCAGTATTCGTCAAGGTTCCGATACGGGACCGGCGAGTCGATGGCTCGTGCCATATCCGGTGTTAGGTAGTTCGTCCAGTAGTCATCGAACACGTCCGGGCCATGGGGTGCGAATGGCCCGTTGCCATCCACCAGGCCCCGAATACTCCTGATCGAGCCGATATTTCTGGTGTTTCCGCTCCCGGGCCGCTCACCGGCGATGCGCCACTTCTCTTGTAGCAAGAAAGTGAAATCGCCGATTACGGATACAATGCTCTGGAGATCGTCAATTGTGTAAACATGGCGTTCGTCAACCGCGCTGTCCACACGGCTGTAGATCGTGCCGAGGATGAAATGCCCGCTATATTCCTCGTATGGGAAAGTAATGTTCTTCTTGGATTCGCGTTGTCGAAAGTAGCCGGTGAATGATCCCAGGGTGAAGCCGTTCGCGGAATGCCGGGTCTTTCGATATGTGCTCTTCAGGTCAAGTGCAAACTTGCTGTCGTCTGGAGCAAGGAAGCTGATATCAGGATAGTGGTTTTGATGCTCACTCAGTATTAATCTGAATCCGTGATCCTCGGCGAACCGGGAGATAACGGGAAATAACATCAACTCGATGATCTTGGACACCACTTTTGTATCTATTGAGATTGTATAAATGCGGCGATATACGTCAATGAACCCTTTGACTACCCAGTCGCCGGTGTCTGTAGCCAAGGCGTCCGTAAATCTGTTGAAGTGCCCGGCCAGAGCTCCCCTGAATGCCTCTGCGTTCATTTCCCAACCGCTTCCTTGTTCGAGTTTCGCATGGGAGCTATGTTCCAATCAGAAGAATCTCCCTTGACTTGCCGTTGGTTGACAACACGTATTGATATTCTCCGTAGTGGCAGACTGTAACGTGGCGCTTGTATCGCTGGAGTAGCAGCAGCAGCTCCTGCTCGGAGGGGATGCCGTCACTGCGATAGGAGACGACGATGATGCTGTCCTGGTGTCTCCTGAACACGCTATCGAAAGCATTGTAAATCTTTCGCTTATCGCCCCATTCGCTTTGACGTGCCTTCAGCCGAAGATGCTTGGAACTATAGTCGATCATCTCGCCCCAAGTATCGTACATTGCCAGACCCTCCAAGAAATGGTAGTACCAGTGATAGTCAACGGATGACCCCTTACTGGATATGTAAGGAGTATCAATATAGACTAGATCGTACTCGTTTGGAGCGGCGGCGGCGTCCATATTCAGCGCAACGTTTCGCTGCCCGTTGTCGAAGACGGCTTCGTTCGCTTCCTGCACGAAGATACGGAACCATTCGTCGAATGGCTTGTCCCACGAAGCCTTGTTGCCGAAAGATCGCTTCACATCGGCTAGTCGGATGTAGAGATTCTTGCGGTGAAAGAGATTATATGGTCGCTTCACTATACAGGACTGGCAAAGAGCGAAGAAAGCAAGAGCAAGTTTGTACGGATCGGTGATCTGATGGATATTAGTGATGGTTTGGTCAATCCAAGCGTTCTCTTCGTTCGTGAAGTAAATGTCGGCGAAATTGCCCTCGACAAATGAATGATATGCAATACTCTGATGGCTCTGAAGTAGCCATTCCACTTCATCAGGCGTAAGGCGAGCATAGCTGTTCTCGATGAGTGCTATGCCGATACGGTAGTTGAATCGGAGGCAGTCGTTGTACGTTACTTGCTTGCCTTCTTGCTTCAGGCGGTAGCCAACGGCGCCGGTACCGCCAAAGGCATCCAAGCAGGTCAGAAAATCGAGGTCCGAGACTTGCTCCCAAATCCAGTTGGCGAGCTTGGCCTTGCTGCCCTGATAGCGCGTGGACGGAAACTTCCCGGCTATTCCTAGTGAGAGCATCGGCTGGTAGGTGCTCGTTGCGCTCATGGTCAACCCTTGTTTCCGGACATCTATTGTAACGCTACACGCTCGGCCCCGGCAGCGCCCTGGGTTGCGGCGAAAGCCGCAATGACGGGAGTGAGTGGGCGGGTGCTCGATCCTAGTTTGCCACTGGCTTACAGCGGGATGTTGCCGTGCTTTTTCGGCGGGTTGGTGTCGCGCTTGTTTTGGAGCACGTCGAGCGCGGCGATCAGGCGCGGGCGTGTCTCGTGCGGCTCGATCACGTCGTCAATGTAGCCCCGTTCGGCGGCGCTATACGGGTTGGCAAACTGCCCCTCGTACTGCGCGATCAGCTCCTGGCGCCGCGCCGCCGGGTCCGCGGCCTGGGCAAGCTCCTGCCGGAAGATGATGTCCACAGCGCCTTCCGCCCCCATGACGGCGATCTCGGCGCTCGGCCAGGCGAAGTTGAAGTCGGCGCGCACGTGCTGGCTACTCATCACGTCGTAGGCGCCGCCGTAGGCTTTGCGCGTAATCACCGTCACCTTGGGCACCGTCGCCTCGCAGTAGGCGTAGAGCAGCTTGGCCCCGTGCCGGATGATCCCGCCGTGCTCCTGCGCCACGCCGGGGAGAAACCCCGGCACGTCCACAAACGTCACCAGCGGGATGTTGAAGCAGTCGCAGAAGCGCACGAACCGCGCCCCTTTCGTCGAGCTATCAATGTCCAGCACACCCGCGAGCACGGTCGGCTGCTGCGCCACGATCCCGACCGAGCGCCCATTCATCCGGGCAAAGCCGGTCACGATGTTCTGTGCCCAGCGCTCCTGCACCTCCAGGAAGTCCCCATCGTCCACGATGTACCGGATCACCGCCCGCATGTCGTAGGGCCGATTGGGCTGCTCCGGCACGATGGTATCCAGCGCGCGGTCCATCCGCTGCGGCGAATCGCCGGTGGGGACGACGGGTGGATCATCCAGGTTGTTCGAGGGCAGGAAGCCGAGCAGCCGGCGGGTGAGGTGCAAACACTCCGGCTCCGATGCTGCCAGGAAGTGGGCCACGCCGCTCGTCGCGTTATGCACCAGCCCGCCGCCCAAGTCCTCGAAGGTCACCTCCTCGTGCGTGACCGCTTTGATGACGTCCGGGCCGGTGACGAACATGTAGCTCGTGCCGTCTACCATCAAGCAGAAATCGGTGATCGCCGGCGAGTAGACGGCGCCGCCCGCGCACGGCCCCATGATCGCGGAGATTTGCGGCACGACCCCGGAGGCCAGCGTATTGCGGACGAAGATGTCGGCGTAGCCGCCGAGACTGGCCACCCCTTCCTGGATACGCGCGCCGCCGCTGTCGTTCAGGCCGATAATCGGCATACCGTTCCGGGTAGCCAGGTCCATGACGCGGCAGATTTTCTCCGCGTGCGGCTCCGACAACGATCCGCCGAAGACCGTGAAGTCTTGGGAGAACACCGCGACTGGCCGCCCGTCAATCCGGCCATAGCCGGTGATGACCCCATCGCCGAGCGGACGGTTGCCGTCTACGCCAAACGCCGACGAGCGGTGGCGAACGAGCGTGCCCAACTCCTCGAACGTGCCCGGATCAAGCAGCAGGTCCAGTCGTTCGCGGGCAGTCAGCTTACCGGCCTGGTGCTGGCGCTCGATCCGGGCCGCGCCGCCGCCTTCGAGCGCCGCCGCTTTGAGCGTCCGCAGGCGTGCGACTTGCTGCTCGCGGCTCGGCCGATGATTGGTGCGGTCCGTCTGCGTGGTGTCCTGCTCTACGCTATCGGTCATCGGCGCTCTATCCGTTGCCAACTCGATGATTCTGACCTTGCCAACCTACCCCCCAACGCTCCGCACGCGCCGGGAACTGGTCCCCTCCCCTGTGCATCAGCACGGGGGAGGGTTAGGGAGGGGGCCTGGCTATGGTCTGCTCATGGTATGCAGAGCGTAACAGCGGGCGCGGCAACGGGCAACAGCGCGGCGCGTGCCAGCCGGTGAGCCGGCGATGATTTGACGGACTGCGCTGCCCGCCGTATGCTGATGGTCACGCGAGAACGACGCTGCGAGAGGTGAGCGAATGCCCCACGTGACAGTGCAGCTCTTGGCCGGTCGCACCGTGGATCAGAAGCGGGCGTGTGCGGAGGCGATCACGCAGGCCATTGTGGAGCACCTGAATGCGCCGCGTGGCGGGACCTCGGTGGTCTTCCAGGAAGTCCAGCGCGATGAGTGGGCCTCGGGTGGCAAGCTGATGTCCGATAGCGAGTAGCAAGCCCCCTAGGTGGACCGCTGAAAGCGACGGCGACGCTTCAGCTCGCTCGTGCGTAGCGGGGGCAAGGTGGGGGCGTCCATAGTGGTTGGTGGGATGCCTGGCGACTCGTTCCGGGCCAGCATGGCCAGCAGCCGGCGCACGCGCTCGTTCCACTCGCCACTGCCGCGGGCGTGGTAGGCGCGCAGCGGTTCGAGCGTGCCGGGCGTGGTGAGGAACTCGTCCAGTTCCTGGCGCCCTTGCACGCCACTATGCTCCGCGACTTGGACGACGTAGTAGACGTGTCCATGGAGCGTGACGAAATCCTCCTCACCCACGAGCGGCCGCAGGAGCAGGCGTTCCAGTTCGCCGCTGGCGGCTGCCGTGAACTCTTTGACCGGGATGATCTCGGTCTGCGCTTGCCGTCGCGCCCGCAACTCCAGCCAGACGAAGATCGCCTTCTCCAGGCCGCCGATCAGAAAGTCGGGCACCACGCGCTGCTGCCGATCCTGGGCCTGCACTTCCAGCGAGAAGAACCGCACGGAGTCGCCGCCGATGGCCTCTAGGTCTTCGAGGCTCAGGGCGGCCATGAGCGGGTGGACCCCGGCCGGCGGGGTGGAGGATAGATGGGTGCTCCTGGACTTCAGCCCTAGGCTGCTTACCGTCAGTGCCAGGAAGCGTAGCGACCGACAGGCGCGGACGCGCCGGCGCACCGCGTCAATCGAGGGCGCCAGTGACAGGGCCTGCTCCACGCTAATCCGCCCATGCTCCAGGTAGGCTTCCAGCTCCTCTTCCTGTCGCCGCTGCCGATAGGCTTCATTGATCCGCGCTTCCCGCTCGCCCAGCCACAGATCGCCAGGGAGATCGGCGCCCACCTCATGTGTGTTGAGCAGTCGGACAAGGGCTTCCGACGTTGCCGGTGGCTCATCGGGTTCCGGCTCGAACCCGTCGTAGGCTTGCGCCAGCACCATATCAACGGCAAAGGGCGTGAGGGGGACCGTTTTCGCCTCACCATCCGCACGGACACGATCCAGGAGCACATCCCAACCGTCCGCGATCTCTTGATCGCTGGCCGCATCCACGGCCGCTTCGATGTCGTTCCCGGCCTGCTCGTAGCTCTCTTGCGCCCGTGCCCAGGCTTCTTCATCCCCTGAGCCGGCCCGGCGCAGCACTTCGGCCAGAAACAACACGCGCATCCGCGCTGCGAGCGGCGCCACCCGGACCGGTGGGAGGTACTTCTGCCAGCGCATCAGGTCCGATTCGACGTTGTTGGTGTCGGCGAACTCCGCCATGAACTCGCTGTAGTGCCAGCCGTCGCTGGCGGCCCAGATCGCGGCCAGCTCCAGGTACAGTTCGACAGCCGGCCCGGCCACCGGTCGGGTGAAGGACACCTCGTCGTAGAGACGCAAGGCCTCCCCGGCCAAGTCGAATAGCTCTTGAAAGTTCTCCAGCGACACGCTGCCCTCGTCGGCCAATGCGCGCAGGGCCTCCCCACTGAGGGCATTGGCCGCATAGAGCGCGCCGGCCTGCACGTAACGGCTGCGCGGCGTAAGCTCGTCTAGGGCCAGCACGACGTCGCAGGCCCGCTGCACATAGGCCGCGCGATCCGTCGGGCGCACCTTGGGGAGCGAGCGCTGTCTGCTCTTGCGTTCTTCGATGAAGCGCAGCAGATCATTGGTGCTCTGCATTGCTTGCTCGCCGACCACGCGGTACTGGCGCTCCATGCGCGTGAATTCCCAGAGGCGGTCGGCAATTTGGGTATCCGCTTCAATCATGGTCACAGACCTCCATACGCATCAGGTTAGCCGGAGGCTATCGTGCGCCGCCGGGGGCATTGCACGACACTCCGAGAGTACACATACGCTGTTGTGCATACCACAAGCACTCGAACCTTATATCGAGAATGATTGAGAGCGAATGCTTGTGCGCCGCATTGAGCCATGAACAATAGGGGCCGGTGCGGCGCTGGCAACTCAGAGTGTACCGCCGGAGCTTGCTTCCGGCAAGCGCAGTGGCCTGGCCGGGCATTCGCCGGTTATGCTTGTACCGGAAGCGCACGGTCCGGCTCGCGGTGGTCGAGCCGGGAGGAGGGTGGCGTTGTCGGCGCAGGATGGCGTGGCGGACGTGCTCATTGTCGGCGCGGGGGCGTCGGGCGCGGCGGTGGCGTGGTCGTTGTCGCAAGCCGGGCTATCCGTCGTCTGCCTGGAGCAAGGCGGCTGGGTGGACCCGCAATCGTATCCCCACAACCGGCCCGATTGGGAGCACCACCGGGCCACCGATTTTGCGAAGGACCCGAATGTTCGCCAGCGCCCGGAAGACTACCCCGTCAACGTGGACCGGACGCCGATTGTCCCGCTCATGTTCAACGCCGTCGGCGGCAGTACCATCCACTGGAGCGGGCACTTTCCGCGCTTTCGCCCCTCGGATTTCCGTGTCCACAGCCTCGATGGCGTTGCCGATGACTGGCCCTTGACCTACTGGGACCTGGAGCCGTACTACGAGCAGAACGACGCGATGATCGGGGTCACCGGCTTGCACGGCGATCCTGCCAACCCTCCCCGCCAGCCCCGGCAGTCGCCGCCGCTCGGCCTCGACCGCGCCGGCGAGGTCTACGTCCGTGGGCTGGAGCAGCTGGGTTGGCATTGGTGGCCGTCGGACTGTGCCCTCATTGGCGTGCCGCACGGTGACGGTCGCAGCGTGTGTAACAATTGCGGGCCGTGTGACATGGGGTGCCCTATCGGCGCCATGTCCAGCGCCCACGTCACCTACTGGCCGGCTGCCCTCGCCCAGGGCGTGCGCCTCGTGACCCATGCCCGCGTCCGGGAGATTACGGTAGATGCAGACGGTCGCGCAGATGGCGTCGTGTTCTATGACCAAGGTGGCAACGAGCACCGCCAAGCGGCGCGGGTGGTCGTGCTCGCCGGCAACGGGGTTGGCACACCGCGTTTGCTCCTCAACTCGGTCTCACCCCGCTTTCCGCACGGCTTGGCCAACGACAGCGGGCTGGTCGGCCGGAACCTGATGTTCCATCCGGTGGCGTTTGTGAGCGGGGTGTTCCCGGAGCGGATCAACGGCTACCGTGGACCGGACGGTCTGCTCATCCACTGCCAGGAGTTCTACGAAACCGACCGCAGTCGCGGCTTCGTGCGCGGCCTCCAACTGCAATTCGCCCGCGATGTCGGGCCGCTGGGCACGGCGCTCGGCTCCTTCTCGGGCCAGTTGGTGCCCTGGGGCGCCGATCATCACCGCACCTGGCGCGAGCGGTTTGGGTATACCCTCACCGTGGCCGTGATGGTGGAAGACCTGCCCGAGCCACATAACCGCGTCACTCTCGACCCAGTGCTCCGGGACGGACACGGCATCGCGGCCCCGCGGATCGAGTACACGTTGAGCGAGAATAGTAAGCGTGCGCTCGACTTTGGTGTAGCGCGAGCGACCGAAGTCTTTGAGGCTGCCGGGGCGCATACGGTGTTCACCCAGTCGCCGCTGCGTAACTCCGGCTGGCATCTGATGGGCACCGCGCGGATGGGTGACGATCCCCAGCACTCCGTCACGGATCGTTGGGGGCGCACCCACGACGTTCCCAATCTCTTCATTGTAGACGGGAGCCTGTTTGTGACCTGTGCGCCGATCAACCCGACCAGTACCATCCAAGCCTTGGCGCTCCGCACCGCGGACTGGCTCGCCGACAACTTTTCCGAGGTGGCCTCATGACCGGCCAGGACGGCGGCTATCGGATATTGGCCGCAGCGCAGCGAGCGACCCTCACGGCGATTCAGGACGAGCTTGTGCCACCGGAGGGCGGGCTGCCAGGCGCCGGTGAGGCCGGCGGCGCCGCTGCCGTGGACGGCTACCTCCACGCGCGGCCGCCGTTGCAGATGCACGTCCTCACGGTCTTGGCGGCCGTGGACGCGAGCGCCCAAGCCCGCCCTGCTGAACTGGCGGGTGATGCTGGTCCCACGTCCCCGTTCGCAGCGTTATCGGCCGCTGCGCGCGTCGCCGTCTTGCGCGCCGTCGAGGCGGAGCACCCCGAACCGTTCCGCACGCTAGTCGAGTTGACATACACCGCCTACTACACCAACCCGGCCGTCCAAGCCCTCCTCGGGCCGGATGCCCAACCGCCCCAGCCCCACGGCTACCCGCCCCCGCCACCTTTCGACCCGCGCCGCTTGGAGCGCGTCAAGCAGCGCGGCCAGCTCTGGCTCGACGCCTGAAGGCGGTTCGGCGAATGTAGGCGCCGGATGCTTGTCCTTTGCCGCTCCGCGAGATAGACGGCCTCCACCATGACAATGCTGGGGATGAAGACCTGATGCTGCCCGGCGTCGGCTTCGGTGAATACCTGCCGTGCCCTTGACGAGAGACGCCGGCCGAGGCTGCTTGGCGCCTCTGTGGTACGCTCAACCCGACAAACCCAAGACAAGGAGTAACGATGACAGCGCAGACGGATCTGATCGGTCAGCCCGTACAGGAGCTGGATACCCCGGCTCTGCTGGTTGATCTCGATGTCATGGAGGGCAACATTCGCCGCATGGCCGACTATTTCGCCAAGTACGGCGTCAACTGGCGGCCACACACCAAGGGCGTAAAGGTGCCCGGGATTGCCCAACAGGAGCTTGCCGCCGGCGCCATTGGGGTGACCTGCGCCAAGTTGGGCGATGCCGAGGCGATGGCGGCCGGGGGGATTGACAACATTCTCATTGCCAACCAGCTGGTCGGCCGGCGCAAGCTGGAGCGCCTCACCGCGCTGGTGCGTAGCGGCACCACCGTCATCGTCGCCATAGACAGCGCGGATCAGGCACTGGCCATGGACGCGGCGGCGCAAGCCGGCGGTGTCAAGATCAACGTGGTCTTGGAGCTTAACGTGGGTATGGATCGCTCCGGGGTGCTGCCGCGGGACCCGGCGCTGGCCCTGGCCCACCAAGTCCATGCGCTCCCCGGCCTGACGCTGTGCGGATTGATGGGCTGGGAGGGCCACGCGGCCGATATTCCCGATCCGGCGGCCAAGCGACAAGCGATTGCCGCCGCGATTGAGGAGTTGGTGGCGACGGCGGAGCAGTGTCGAGCCGCCGGCCTGCCCTGCGAGATCGTGAGCTGTGGTGGAACCCAGACCTATCAGGTCACGGCCACGCTGCCGGGGATTACCGAGGTGCAGGCCGGTGGCGGCATCTTCTGCGACATGGAATACAGCAAGTGGATAGACCACCCTATTGGATTGTCCCTGCTGGCTACCGTCGTGAGCCGTCCCGACTCGCAGCGGATCATCGTAGACTCCGGCTTCAAGGCCCTGGGCCGGCCGCTGACCGATCCGCAGCCCCGCGACATCGCCGGCGTGACGGGCATCGCGCTGTCGGCCGAGCACGGCACGATCAGCCTGGACGCGCCAAATGACACGCCGCGCTTCGGCGACAAGATCGTGATTTACGCCGGCTACGGCGATATGACCGTCTTCCTCCACGACGAGCTATATGGCGTGCGTAACGACCACGTCGAAGCCGTCTGGCCGGTCTTTCCCCGCCGCAGCTTCCGCTAACCCGTACTCCGCAACGGATACCGGGTGAGACCGTGCCAACGGGCCGCTGTGGTGCTACACTCTGGCCGGGATTGCTCACGGGCAGGGTTGCAGCATGATGGAACGCTCGCACGAATACGTCGAAGTGGGACGCGGTGTCTACGCCGCCCCACGCGCTGCAGCGCTCTCGGGTGTGCCCCAGAGAACCCTCCATTATTGGGCGCGTACCGGCCTCTATCGTCCTTCGATTTCCCCTCATCCCAGGGTGCGGCTCTGGTCATGGGCCGATTTGCTGTCCCTCCGGGCCATTGATTGGCTGCGCCGCGTTAAGGGCGACGCACAGCCGCAGAAGACCAGTATGCAGCGTATCCGACAGGCGCTCCGGGAGCTTGACAAGCAAGGCCGGCCTCGTGAGCGGTTGCAGGAGTTGGTACTTGTCTCACAGGGGGGGGAGTTATTCTTCAAGGATGATAGGAGGGTTATGCGAGCAACACCAGGCCTTCAAGCGGGGTGGCCGGAAATGCTCGACTTGGTATTGGTAGCCCCCTACCGCACCGGTCCGGACTTATTGGAGCCTCGTTCGCTCCTGCGTATTGTCCCCGGCAAGTTACACGGTGAGCCGCACCTGATGGGTACCCGGATCACCTCCGCAACCATCTACACCCTGCATAACAGCGGCTATGGGACGGAGCAGATAAGTGCGATGTACCCGGAGGCTTCTCCCCATGCCCTGCAGCAAGCGATTGATCTTGAGCAGTCACTTGTTGGGCAGGCTGCGTAGCCAAGCGACACGGTACCATTGACGCACACTTTGTGCTGGACCACAACTTCCCCTGGCAGGTAACGAATCTGCCGTGGCCTGAGCACCTCCGGCTCACGCGACTTGCCGATTACGATGCCAATCTCACCCAGCACTACGATGATTGGCAGGTTCTCGACGCCCTCAACCACCGCGGCGACGTGGATGGCTTCATCACCAACGATGCGAACATCCTGCAGCTAGCGCGCGAGATGGTGGTGTTGTCTGGGACGCGCCTCACCCTTGTCGTCGCAGATGGCGTTGGTCACGATCCAATCCGGGCTACTGGCCTGGTCATGCTTTATCTGGGACAAATAGTGCATCGGCTCTCGCCCCGAGCACAGATCTTCACGCTGCGTCCGGGCGACTTGGGCCGCTACCAATCCAGTCCTGCGAAGCAAATTGACCGCCTCGCTGACCACCGGAACATTACCCCACCGGAGTTAATCGCAAGAGAGCGCGAGCAGTTAGCCGCGTTCCGGCGGGATGCCGAGTAGCCTACGCTAATAGGTGTCCGGCCCCCTCACTCCGCAGAGGGTCGGTGTGTTCCCTCCCCTGTGCGTCAGCACGGGGGAGGGTTAGGGAGGGGGCCAAGCACCGCCTAGGCGCTGGCGTGCTGGATCGCTTGCCAGATACGCTCCGGTTTGAGAGGCATATCGAGGTGGGTCACGCCGAGCGGTCGCACCGCGTCAATGACGGCGTTGACCACGGCCGGGGTCGAGCCGATGGTCCCGGCCTCGCCCACCCCTTTGGCGCCGAGGATGTTATTCGGCGTGGGAGTCTCCGTCCGGTCCGTCTCGAAACTGGGGAGCATACCGGCCTTCGGCGCCGCGTAGTCCATCAGCGACCCGGTGAGCAACTGGCCGGTCTCACCATCGAACACGATCTCCTCGTAGAGCGCCTGCGCGATCCCCTGCGCCAGCCCCCCGTGGACCTGCCCGTCCACCAGCTTGGGGTTGATGGCCGTACCGCAGTCGTCCACCGCCACGTAGCGCTTGATCTCCACCTGCCCGGTCTCGGCATCCACTTCGACGATACAGGCATGGGTGCCGAACGGGAAGGTGTACCCCGGCGGATCGTAGAAGTGCGTGAACTCCAGGCCCGGGTCCAACCCCTCGGGGATGTCAACGTGCGTGATCGCCGCCGCGGCCACGTCGGCAAACGCGATGCTGCGGCCCGGCACGCCGCGGACGTGTGCCTGGCCAGCGGCCAAGTCTATGTCTTCCGGAGCCGCTTCCAGTAGATGTGCTGCGATCTTGAGCACCTTGTCGCGTACCTTCTCGGTCGCAAAGTGGACCGCCGGCCCACCCACCGCAATACCGCGGCTGCCGAACGTCCCGACGCCGTACTGGACTTGGCCGGTATCACCATGCAGGACCACGATGTCGTCGAGCGACACGCCCAGTTGATCGGCAACCATTTGGGCAAACGTGGTCTCCTGCCCCTGGCCGTGCGGTGACGTGCCCGTGAGCACCGTCACGTTCCCATTGGGGTCCACGCGCACGGTGGCGCTCTCCCAGCCGCCCATACCGGCTAGGTCCTTCGAGGGACCAAACCCGCAAATCTCGACGTAGGAGGACAGGCCCAGCCCCAAGTAGCGGCCCTGCTCACGGGCTGCGGCCTGCTCCTGCCGGAAGGCGTCGTAGTCAATCATCTCCAGCGCCCGATCCAGCGAGGCGTCATAGTCGCCGCTGTCGTATTCGTTACCGGGCGGCGTGGTGTAGGGGAACTGATCCGGCTGGATAAAGTTGCGGCGCCGTACTTCGGCCGGATCGAGGTTCAGTTCGCCAGCGATGGCGTCCATCGTGCGCTCGATGATGTAAGTCGCTTCGGGCCGGCCGGCGCCGCGATAGGCAGCAGTAGCGATCTTGTGCGTGTAAATGCCGACGACCTCGGCGTGATAGTCCTGGAAGTCGTAACAGCCGTTGCCCATCCCCGCCGTCAGTCCTGGGATGGCCGGGGTGGTGGCGTGTTGGTAGGCACCTAGATCGGCCAGTACCTGCATGCGTAAGCCCAGCAGCTTGCCGTCGTTGGTGACGGGTGCCTCGATGTAGTCAATCTGATCCCGCCCATGAATGCACGTGATGAAGTCCTCGCTCCGGTCCTCAACCCACTTCACGGGCCGGCCGAAACGCACGGCCAAGTGCCCCGTCAGCACCTCATCGGGATAGAAGTTGGCTTTCGCTCCAAACCCCCCGCCGACCTCCGGCACGATCAACCGCAGATTGTGCTCGGGGATGTCCAAGAGCTTGGAGAACTGGGTCCGCAGCAGGTGGGGGAACTGGCTCGTGGCCCAGATGGTCAACTGTCCGGACGCCACGTTGTAGTCGGCTGCCAGGCAGCGCGGCTCCATGAACAGCGGCAACAGGCGTTGGTTGACCAAGCGCAGCTTCACTACCCGGTCGGCCCGCGCGATAGCGGCCTCAATATCTCCCGCCTCAGCGACCGTGCGAAAAGAGACGTTGTTATCCATCGATTCGTGGACCAGCGGACTGTCTGCTTCGAGCGCCTGCTCGATGTCTATGACCACCGGCAGCGGATCGTAGTCCACCTCGACGAGATCAACCGCGTCGCGGGCCTGGTACGGGTCCTCGGCCACCACACACGCGATGGCCTCACCAACACACCGCACGGTGTCCGTGGCCAGCAACGGCAGCCCCGTCTCCGTCATACCCTCCACGGCCGCAAAGGCGGCGATGTTGTTTTCGATTTGACCTTCGAGATCGGCCGCCGTGAGCACTGCGACCACGCCGGGGGCCGCCGCGGCCGCGCTGGTATCCACGCGCGTCAGGCGGGCGTGTGCCTCCGTGCTCCGCACGAACGCCGCGTGCAATGCACCGGGAATCCGCACATCGTCAACGTAGGTGGCTCCCCCCTGGATTAGTCGCGGGTCCTCGCGCCGGCGGATGGGTGCCCCGACGAACTTGGGCAGGCTCGGCGTTGCGGTCGTCATAGTTGCAGCCTCCTGGTGTTCGCTGGATCATAGAGCGAGGGAGCCGGCGGCTCACCCCGCCGTACCGGAGTTTCGCCAGTTATGTCGTTTAGTGCTCCGAGCGCCATGGCCCGGACAAGTGAGCGTCCGGCAAGTCGCGCCTATTGGAGCTACTAGCTCCCCGCCTGTGCCGCCGCTTGCTCCACCGCCCGCCGCGTATAGACGCGGACGAGGTGGCCGCGATATTCGGCGGACGCAAACAGGTCGTCGTTGAGGTCAAGACCCTCGGCGGCCTGCCCGGCGGCAGCAGCGATGTTGTCGGTGGTTAGCTCTTGGCCGGTCAGCGCGGCCTCGGCGGCCATGGCTCGCATCGGCGTGCTCCCGGCGCCGGTAATCCCGATCCGTGCCTGCTCGCACTTGCCATCAGCGCCGACGGTCACGACGGCAGCGACGCCACAGAGCGCGTACCCCGATGCCGGATGGGCATTCTTGACGTAGGCGCCGCCGCTCTGGCCGGACGTGGCCGGCACGGTGATCGTCGTCAGCAGCTCGTCGTCGCCGAGCGCGGTCATCAGCGGGCCGGTAAAGAAGCTGTCGGCGGCGATGGTGCGGCTGCCGTTCGCACTCACGGCCGTCAGCTCGGCTTCCAGCGCCAACACGGCAGCCGGCAGGTCCGCGGCCGGGTCGCCGTGCGCCAGGCTGCCGCCGATGGTGCCAAGGTTACGCACTTGGCGGTCGCCGATGATGGCGGCCGTCTGCTGGAGCAGCGGGCACGCCATTCCTAGCGTCTCCGAGTCCTCCAGGGTACTGTGCGTGGTGCCGGCTCCCACCATCACCCGACCGTTGTCGGTGCTGATGCCGGACAGCCCCTCGATACTCCCGATGTCTATGAGCACCTCCGGCGCGGCCAGGCGCAGTTTCATCAACGGAATGAGGCTATGCCCTCCGGCCAGTACCTTGGCGTCGTCGCCATGCTCGGCCAGCAGCGCCACGGCCTCCTCGACAGTGGACGGTGTTTCGTATGCAAACGCGCTTGGGATCATCTCGGTTGCCTCCTTCCGAAGATTCCGCGCTTCCTATGGTCTCTGGTTGACCACTCCCACCGATCCCCGCCTAGATGCGAGGGGCCGAAGGTGCGATACGGAGCCTCTTGCGTTCCTCAACGCTCCCCTCAGACCGTTAGCGCAATCGGTTGAGCCAGCTACGCCAGCCGCCCTTGCTCTCGCCTTCACCCTCACTCCCGTTGCTCTGGCTGCCCTCGGCGATCAGGCGCCACACCTTCTCCGGAGTCGCCGGCATGTCAATGTGGCGCACACCGAACGGCGCCAGCGCGTCTACGACGGCGTTGATGACGGCCGAGCCGGCGGCAATGGTGCCGGTTTCTCCGACCCCCTTGACGCCGATGGCGTTCACCGGCGACGGCGTGGTCGTGCGATCCGTCTCGATAGAGGGGACCATCCCGGCCTTGGGCACGGCATAGTCCATCAGCGAGCCGGTGAGCAACTGCCCGGTCTCCTTGTCGTACACGGCTTGCTCGTACAATGCCTGCGCGATCCCCTGTACGACACCGCCGTGGACCTGCCCGTCTACGATCATCGGGTTGATGACGTTGCCGCAGTCGTCCACGGCGATGTACCGTTGCAGGTCCACCTGCCCGGTGTCCCCGTCCACCTCCACCACGGCGATATGCGTGCCGAAGGGGTACGTGAAGTTGGAGGGGTCGTAGAAGCTGTTCTCTTCCAGCGCCGGCTCGATGTCGTCAGGCAAGTTCCAGGCCAGGTACGCTTGCAGCGCTACGTCCCCGAAGGTCTGCGCGCTTTCCGGCGCACCGCGGACGAAGAACTTGCCGTCCATGAATTCAACGTCGTCCGGGTCGGCTTCCAAGAGGTGAGCGGCGATGCGGCGGGCCTTCTCCGTGACCTTCCGCGCCGCCAGCGCGATGGCCGTACCCCCGACGGCCGTCGTGCGGCTGCCGTAGGTGCCCCAGCCCATCGCAATCTTGCTCGTATCGCCGTAGACAATCTCCACGTCCTCAATCGGGATGCCGAATTCGTCCGCAACGATCTGGGCAAAGGTGGTTTCCTCGCCCTGCCCGTGCGGATTGCCGCCGGTGAAGGCGCTCACTTTGGCCGTCGGGTGGACGCGCACCGTCGCACTCTCCCACAATCCGCCTTGGAAGCCCACCGCGCCGGCGACTTCCGAGGGGCCGAGACCGCAAATCTCGGAATAGGTAGTGAGGCCAATACCGAGGTAGCGACCTTGCTCGCGGGCCGCCGCCTGCTCTTGGCGGAAGCCGTCGTAGTCCACCATCTCCAGCGCCATGTCCAAGGCGGTATCGTAGTCGCCGCTGTCGTAGGTGATCCCCGTCGCGACGGTGTACGGGAACTCGTCGGCGCCGATGAAGTTCTTCCGCCGGATGGCCGCCGGGTCCATCTCCAACTCCGCAGCGAGCATGTCCACGAGGCGCTCCACCAGGAACGTCGCTTCCGGCCGGCCGGCGCCGCGGTAGGCGTCCACCGGGGTAGTGTTGGTAACGACACCCAGCACGTCGGCGGAGATGTTGGGAATCTTGTAGGCACCGGAGTACATCAGGCCGTGCAGGATTGTGGGCACACCTGGCGCCGCCGTGGAGAGGTACGCGCCGAGGTTGGCCCAGACTTTCGCCCGCAGGCCGGTAATCATCCCGTCCTTGGTCGCCGCAATCTCCACGTCTTGGATGTGGTCGCGGCCGTGGATCGTGGCGAGGTAGTTCTCGCTGCGGGTTTCGGACCACTTGACCGGCCGGTTCAGCTCCTTGGCGGCGAATCCGACGATGGCCTCATCGGGGTAGTGGTGGATTTTACTGCCGAAGCCGCCACCGATCTCCGGGGCGACGATCCGCAGCTTGTGCTCCGGAATACCGAGTACCCCGGACATGAGCACGCGATGGATGTGCGGATTCTGGGAGGTGACCCAGATCGTCATCTCTTCCGCACCGGCGTCCCATTGCGCGACGGCCCCGCGCGCCTCCATCGAGTTCGGGATCAGGCGCTGGTTGTGGAACCGGTGGCTGACGGTGACTTCGGCATTCTCGAACGCCTCGTCGTCCCACTCACCCATCTTCCAGCGGAAGGCGGTGTTGGCCGGCACGTCGTCGTGAAGCTGGGGCGCCCCTTCCATCGTGGCCTTTTCCTGATCCACGATGGCCGGTAGCTCTTCGTACTCGACTTCCACCAGGTCCGCCGCATCAACAGCGGCGGCCCGCGTTTCGGCGATGATGGCCGCCACGCCGTCACCCACGTAGCGCACGCGGTCTGTGGCCAGCGGCGGGTGGTCGGGCACGACGAGGTCGGAGTCGGGAATCAGCCATGCACACGGAATGCTGCCCACGCGGCCCTCCAGGTCGCTGCCGGTATAGACGGCGATGACCCCCGGCTGAGCGGCCGCTGCGCTGGTATCTATGCTGGTGATACCGGCGTGGGCGTAGGGGCTGCGGACGATCACCGCATAGGCCATGTTCGCAAGCTGGATGTCATCGCAGTAGGTGGCTTGACCGGTAATCAGACGAGGATCTTCGCGCCGCCGGACCGAGGCTCCAAATAGACGACTGACGGCCATGGTTGCCCTCCTCTCACCCTTTGTCGGATGCCTCGCACTCAATGAACTCTGGGGAGCTTGCGGGCCGTCAGGCCTTTCGCCCCGGCAGCCCACTCCCCGGCAGTAGGGCTACGGCGGTCCTAGCCCGCCGACTGACTTGCGGCGTGCTGGACGGCCTTGACAATGTTGTGGTAGCCGGTGCAACGGCACAGGTTGCCTTCCAGACCCTCGCGAATCTCTTCTTCACTGGGGTCCGGATGGCGTTGCAGGATTTCGTAGGAGGAGATAATCATGCCGGGAGTGCAGAAGCCGCATTGCAGGCCATGCTGTTCCCAGAACCCTTCCTGCAAGGGGTGCAGGCCACCATCCTGGGGCGCCATCGCTGCCAGCCCCTCGATGGTCGTGATCTCTGCTCCCTCCGCCTGCACCGCAAAGACAGTACAGGACTTCACGGTCTTGCCGTTCATCAGCACGACGCAGGCGCCACACTGGCTGGTATCACAGCCGATGTGGGTTCCGGTCAAGCCCAACGCATCTCGCAAGTAGTGAACGAGGAGGGTGCGCGGCTCAACCTCGGCCATCCGGGTGGTGCCGTTAATCGTCGCGGATACTTCCTGTGTGCTCACCACGGTATCATCCCCTTTCTGCGCTGGGTATGCCCCGCCCGGGACCTGCCGACAGCATGGCGGTCGGTCGCCGGTGCGGCGGCACACCAGGGAGTCACTGACCCTCGGCCGGGTGTTAGCGACAGTCTAAGGATGGTCCGGCCCTGAGTCAAATAGTGATGTGCGGCAGGTCGTAGTCGGGGACCGGCCCCCACCCGTTCCCCTGCCGAGCGGGCAATCGCCGTCCCCCGTCGCAGCGGGGGGACCATAGGGGGGCCAGGCTCCTCACATCTATGCGGGCGGTCCGGCCTGCGTCCGGCGCTCGCCGCGGTGCAGCCAGCGGATGCGGAGCAAGTCCCACAGCACCCGCGCGGCGTGGGGGAGCGTCACGCGCATCCGTGAGCCGCCGGCGTCCGTCCACCGGACGGGCACCTCGCGCACCCGGTAGCCGCTCCGTTGGGCGAGGTAGAGCAGCTCCACGTCGAAGACGATGCTGTCTAGCTCCAGGCAGGCAAACAGCTCGCGGGCAACGTCGCCACGCAGTGCCTTGAAGCCGGCTTGAGTATCGCCGATGCCGCGGACCGCGATCAGGGCGGCCAAAGCGTGGAAGAGCTTGCCGAACGTGCGCCGGTAGCGCGGCTGGCTCGCCCGCATGTCCGTCCCGTCGGCTTGACGTCGGGAGCCAATCGTGATCTCCGCCTCGCCGGATTCGAGCGGTTGCAGGACGCGCGGTAGCTCGGTGATGGGGGTGGAGAAGTCGGCATCCGAGAACAGCACGTACTCGCCGCGCGACGCCAAGACCGCTGCCCGCACCGCCGCCCCTTTCCCTTGGTTCCGGCGCAAGCGGACCAGCCGCACGCCCCGGTGGGCGTAATCCTGCACCAGCTCGGCCGTGCGGTCGGTCGAGCCATCGTCGCAGACGACGACCTCAAAAGTCTGCGGCCAGGTGGAGAGCAGCGCGAGGGCGCGGTCGAGCGCTTGGGGCAGACGATGCTCCTCGTTGAAGGCGGCGATGGCCACCGTCAGATGGGGTGTGTCCTCAGACATCAGGCTGCCGTGGAGCCAAGGTCGGGGGCCGGCCATGGCCGCTCCGGCGCTGCAAGTCTGGCGACCGGCCGCCCGTCCCTACTTCAGGGTTTCGAGGTAGACGGCGATGGCCTGCAAGCGTTCCTCGGGCAGCGGATACGGCGGCATCTGCGAGCCTTTCTTGATCCCGGGCGGATTCTGTATCCAACGCACCACGTTCTCGCGGTTGAAGGGCAGCACGCCGGCAATCTGGCGGCTGGCAATGCCGTCGAGCGCCGGGGCTGCGACGCCGATGGCATCGGTCCCATCAATGGCGTGGCAGGCGCCGCAGACGGAGACGGTAAGCACCTTGCCCAACTCCTCCTCGCTCTCGGTGGGCTGTGCCGTCGGCGTCGCCAAGCTCTCTGCTTCGGCGAAGTGCTCCACCAGCTCCCACTCGCCGCTCATGATGAGCGCCACCAGCTCGTTAATCATCTCGTAGTTGAGCGGGCCGCCGTTCTCCAGGCCCCACCCCACCATCGGGGTATCTTCTCGTCCGTTCTGGATCGTCTTATAGAGGAACGCGCGCGTCTCCTCGAAGGCTTCGGCGTTGTCGGGCGTGTTTTCGATCTGGAACGCTCCGGTATTGAGCGGCCGCCCGATATAGACCCCCGGTCCACCCTCCAGGAAGCCCTGGCCCTCCAGACCGTGACAACTCATGCAGAGGCTGACGTAGGAGTGCGCCCCGCGCTCGACCAAGAAATCGTGCTGTACGGCGGCCGCGGCCTCCTGCCGGCCCGGCTCGTTGGCCGCGTAGGCGATCATCAGCAGAAAGGTTTCTATGATGAGGATCACTCCGAACAGCAGCTTGCGGCCGTTGCCCTGGGTCAGGGGCAGGTCCACTTCCTGCTCGCTCCCCGTTTCCGGCACTTCCACCCGCCGCCGGCGCCAAGAATCGAGGATCACGGCCACGGGAAAGATGAGTGCCACTGCGACGATGACGAATGTGAGCACCTACTGCTCCTTCATCGAGAAGTTGGGCGGCCGCCTCCCGGCACCGCCAATGGTATGTTCGTGTTGCCCCTAGGCTGGCGTGACGTGCTCGGCCTCGTGCTTCGAGCGCAGTTGGATGTCTCCCGTATCCACGAGCACCTCGCCATTGTCAATCCTGGTGGCCATGTAGTCAAGTGGCCGCGGCGCCGGCCCGAAGATAAGCTGTCCGTTGGGCAGGTACGTCGAGCCGTGACACGGGCACCGGAACAGCCCCGTGATGTCTTTCCCCTCGTAGTCCCACGTGAAGGTCTCGCGCCAGGGCACGGTGCAGCCCAGGTGGGGGCACGTCTGGAACAAGGCGATGAACCCTTGGGCTAACCGCACCAGGTAGAATTTCCCGTCAATCTTGTAAGTGACGGAGCCGACCGCGTAGTCGTCAACTTTGCCCATCGAGATGACGCTGCCGAAGGCGCCGCGCTTGCGGGGCCAGAAGAACACGACAAACGCGACGAGGGCTTGCAGCGTGAGCAGGCTCATAGTGCCGAGGCCGAATATGGCCAGCACGCCGCGCCGGGGCACGGTCGCGGCCCCGGCTCTCTGGGCTGCCGCTGTGGTTGCCATCAACTTTTCTCCCGTATCTCGTACCGAGGCAAGCTGTTTCCCGGCGTTAGGCCTGGCGTGGCGGTAACGCCCACGGCCAGTAAAGCTCCATGCCCGGCCCGCGCATCGCGGTGCCGATGAAGGTCAGCACTACCCACGCCACCACGAAACCGGTGAAATAGGCGATCATCACCTCCCGGATCGTCGGCTTGAACGGACGGATGATAAACCATATCGCGTAGGAGAAGACGAACATGATGATGGTGGGGATGATGACTTCGGGCACCATGCCGGTGCGTAGCTCCGGGTTAATGGCCCCCATCAACTCTCGCACGCCGATGTAGTAGTCGAATACCACCAAGCCGACGGTGACGATGGCGGTGTAGATCGCGATCACGATCGCGATTTTCTTTCCGACGGGTGAGGTGAACCAGTGCCCGGTCTCCTCGGAGTTCACATCAATGTAGGGAATCGCCGCGAGCATAATCAGGATGATCGTCGGCACGATCACGCCCGCCAGCCCCGGATGCATGTGCAAGAGCAGCTCTTGCAGATTCATGAAGTACCAGGGCGCCTTGGAAGGATTCGGCGTGCGATTGGGATTGGAGTGCTCTTCCAGCGGCGCATTGATGAACCAGGACATCACGATCAGGCCGACCGTCAGCAGCGCGGTCGCCAAGAACTCCGGCATCAGCAGGTGCGGCCAGACGGTCACGTTGACCTGCGCGCGCCGCGCCGCCGAGCGGAGCGCAGCAGCCGATGAAGCCGCCCCGGCGGTCCGCCGCGCCGGCCGCCGTGCTGCCGGACGAGGTGCCCGCGTGGCTGCCGGGCGACCGGCGTCAGCTGCCGGAGCCGCAGCGGGAGCTGTCGTGGTGGCCGCAGCCGGTGCGGCCTCCGTTGCCGCCGCGGCGGCCGCCGGTCGCCGGCGGCGACGACGCAGTGGCGCTTCCCGGCCGCAGTCAGGGGTAAGACAGGTGTTGTTGTTCGCCTCCCACGCGCTGGCGTGGTGGGGGTTCTTGCACTGTGTGCAGAACACCACCTCCTCGCCGACCGCAATCGCCGTGTCTTCCCCGGGCGGCGTGACCCCGATCCAGGGTGACTTGTCGTTTGCGGTGCTCACCGTGAGCGGGCGCGGTCCACTCATAGCTCTTCTCCACAACGGTTGATAGTCAACGTACCTCTCTCCCCATTGGGGGCGGCAAAGCTGCGCCGCTGCCGCTAGGTTTCACCCGTTTTTGCCCAATCTCCTATGGTCCGGTGAGCGCCTCTGCCCCGATTTTGCGGCTAGGCGGAATGGCCCACTCACCACTCCCTCGCCTAGAGAGGCTGCGAAAGACCGCCGTCTTGACGCACGCGCCAGAAGTGTACCGCCAGGAACACTGCCAGCAAGAGCGGCAACGCGATGACGTGAAGGGTATACCAGCGGATGAGCGTGTTGCCGCCGATCTGGGCATCGCCCAGCAGGAGCAGGTTGACCTGATCGCCGACGATGGGCGCTGCTCCACCAATCGTCGTCCCCACCGTTACCGCCCAGAAAGCGAGCTGGTCCCAGGGCAGCAGGTAGCCGGTGAAGCTCAACAGCACCGTGAGGAAGAAGAGAATCACCCCCACCACCCAGTTGAACTCCCGCGGCGGTTTGTACGAGCCGGTATAGAAGACGCGACACATGTGCAGGAACACCGTAATCACCATCCCGTGCGCTGCCCAGCGGTGCATGTTCCGCATCAACATGCCGAAGATGATGACCGTCTCCAGGTCCTTGATGTCCTGGTACGCCCGCTCCACCGACGGGACGTAGTAGAACATCAGCAGCACACCGGTCACGGTGAGAATGAGGAACATCATGAACGACAGGCCACCGAGGCACCACGTATACGTGAGCTTGACGGCCCCTCGCGGCACGAAGTTCGGGTGGAGGTGGAGGAAGACATTCTTCGCAACCGTCATAATCCGGTTGCGGCGGTCTATGGGATACCCATAGCGGAAGATCGAGCGCCAAATCCGGCTGTCGTACAGCTTGCGCTCCAGGCTATCCTGGTCGGTGGTGTTGGCCACGCTTTCCTCCCCAAGCAGATCAGCCGCGCGGCAGGTTTGCGAAATAGTTCACAAGCGGCAGCCACATTATAGTAAGGATGGCTGCCAGCACTCAAGCTGCCGCGGCGTTTCCGCGGCACAAGTGCCGCGAAGGGACAAGTCCGCCGCCTGTCATTCTCGTCGTCTCGTCACTGCGGCAGAAGCCGCAACGACGGCCGTCATTTTCATGCCTGGCGGTGGCCTTGCCAAGGCCATGGTGTTTCCGGGGTCGGGCACCCTGGCCGGCTACCTCCACGACTATCCCCGCCAGCCTCCCTCTCCACACGTGGAGCGGGCTGGGGTGAAGCCCGGCCCCGCTCACCTCACATAGGAGCAAAATTGGTAGAATAAGCCGGCTCGTCGCCGCCTGGCGGTTCCGCCCGCCTGAGCCGGATTGGCCGAGGTGGCGGAACTGGCAGACGCAAGGGACTTAAAATCCCTCGGCTCGTATGGGCCATACGGGTTCGAATCCCGTCCTCGGCACGAAAGCCAGCGATACTCCGCTGGCGGCCCTTCGGGAGGTGCAGGATATGCCTAGAAGGACTCCGCAGCGCCGCGAACGGCGCCGGCCGAAGAAAGCCGCGGCCGGTTCCAAAGCGCACCGCGTCGTAGAAGCGTTGGAGCCGACGCCGATGGTGGAAGTGATCCGCAAACGTCGTCGCAAGCGGGCGCGCGACGTAGAGGAGGACTCGGCATCGCTCGACCAGTAGCGCGGAGACGGTCACGCAGCCGCCGGGGCAGTCCGCCCCGTGCCGCTACCAAGGCCGCGCGTCGGAGCAGCCTGGTGGTGGCTCTGGCCGGCCTCTCGCCTGATGACGCCCGCGCGGCGTTGGCCCGTGCTGGGCCGGCGTCGCTGCCACCCAGCTTCCGCTCCTTGGCCCAGGACGACCCGGATGCGGCGCTCGGCCTCATGGAGGAGTTGACGGCGGCGCCACCGTGGCCGCTCGCCGGCGCGGCCGCCGAGGCACTGGGTGCGGTGCGGCTCCCGGCCGCGGCCCACTTGGCCAGCGCCTTGGCCGCCGGAGAGCGGCCTCGTGAGGTGCGCCGGGGCGCGCGGCGGGCGCTCCACCGCCTCAAGCAAGCTGGCATCCACGCCGAGGCTGCTCCACGCGACGAGCCGGTCGGCGCGGCTGCCGCGCCGGTGGCTACCGGGCCGGCGTTCCTCAGCACCTGTGACCCGGATGGGGCACGCTTACTCTGGCTGGCGCTGGATATCCCCGGCTCCGGGCGCTCGGCGGCCAACGGCGTCGTCTACGACAGTGGACGGTTACAGTCCTTCACGATTACGCGGCAGTCTCGGTCCGAGTTCGACCAGGAAGTTGCCCGGGCGCGCTCGGAAATGGAGGCGCGCGGCACCTTCCTGGTCACTGAGGTGCCGGTGCCCTACGCGCTGCACCTGCTCACGAGCGCCGCGCAAGCGGCCATCGCCCAGCAGCGCGGCGTTCCGGCCGACTATGCCGTCTACGGCCGCTACCTCACCGGCCCGGCGGAGCCACCGCCCTCGCCTGTCTACGACTATCTGCAAGCCACGGAGGTACGCTTTCGGCCGGACCTGCTTGATCGGTCGCCGGAGGTGTTCGACGAGTCGGAAATGCGCGGCTGGCATCTTCCCGAAGATGTCGTGAGGCCGATCACGACTGTCTTTCGCGAGCGGGAGACGAGCACCCTCTCACTGCCCCCGGAAGCGGAGCGTGATCGTATGTCGGTGGCGATCCGTGAGGTTGTGACGAGTGAGTTCCGTAGTGAGCAAGGATTGCGCTGGCGCCGCCGCCTAGAGGAGATGGCCTACCATTTCGTGCGCCATGACCGGCGCTGGCCGGCGCAGTTGGCGCTCGCCGCCGCGCTTGCGCTGGAGCCGGAAGGCCGCCCGCCCGAGGACCACCCTTGGGTCCTGCGTCTCACGCAACGGAGTGTGGCGCGCGCCCTCGGCGTGGACCCGGCCGAGTTCCAGCGTCAACAGGGCCAGGGTGCGCTGGCGGGATTATGGACGCCCGGATCTGAGGCTGCCGCCGCCCCGACCGCGCCAGGAGGGCCGGGAGTGGCAGGAATGCCAGGGCACGAGGCGCGGCCGAGCGGACTGATTATCCCGCGCTCATAGCCCGGATCGCAGCACTCGCTCGTTAAAGCCCCGGCCGAAGGGCTGCTGATGAGGTCCGGATCATGTCCCAGCCGGTAAACCTATCCTAACGAGCATATCTGGAGGCCAGTAGTGGTTGGACGTGGGGCTGCTGCTTCTCCGGGGGCCGAGCTTACGTCGGCGGTTGAGACGCCGCTGGCACGCGCTCTGCCGGTTGTCAGCGATTTCACCGGCGCGCCTCGGCAAGCCGAGCGGCTCGCCTGGCGCTTGCTGCTTCTGGCGACCGTGTTATTCCTGGGGGTTGTCCTCGGCGGCTGGTACGCCGTCCGGTGGTATATCGGCAATGCCATTGTCATTAATCAGGGCTTCGGCCGGCTGATCGAGGGCGTCGGCTTCATTCAGCGGGCTGGCCACACCGAATGGATCGAGTTGCCGGAAGTTCCCATCTTTGATGAGGGTGACACCGTCCGCACCAGTGCCGGCACGCGGGTCTTCATGCGCCTCTTCGACTTCAGCACGGTCCTCCTCTACCCCGATACCACGCTCCAGGTAGTGCAGCTGCGCCGCGGGCGCTTCGGCCCGGTTGATCGCACCGTCGTCTTGCGTCTGGAACGTGGGCGTGTCCACGTCGGCGTAGCGCCCGACGAACCGCCGTATGAGACGCTCCAAGGGAGTTTCGAGGTGCAGACTCCTTCCGGACTGGTGGGCCTGCAAGATGGGAGCTACTCTCTGGAAGTGGTGACCTCCGATGAAAGCACCGTGCTGGTACGGGTAGGAAAGGCCATCACCCACGCTGCCGGCGCCAGCCTGCCGGTGGGCACTGGTCAACGTGCCCAGATACTGAAGGACGCTGCGCCGGTCGGGCCGTTGCCGATTCCGCGCGACGTGCTGAAGAACGGCAGCTTGCAAGACGGGGTGCCGGGGCCAGCCGGCCAGCCGGGGCGGCCCAGCCATTGGACGGTACTCGACCTCTCCGAGCGAGAGCCGCCGGGTCAAGTCTCCTGGGCAATCGAGGCCGGCCAGGGCAAGGTCTCCTTCGAGCGCGTCGGTGAAGGGCACGGTGAGACGATCATTCGGCAGAACGTCGGCCGTGACCTCTCGGATACCGCTTCCGTTTTGCTGTCCGCCGAGGTGCGCGTAGACACCCATTCGCTATCGGGGGGCGGCTTTGCCGGTACGGAATACCCGCTGATGCTGCGGGTCATATACGAGGACATCAATCGCACGAACACTGTGTGGGTGCATGGGTTCTTCATCCACAATCGCGACGACCTGCCGGTGCGTGCGGCTACGCAAGTCCGGGCCGGTGAATGGTCGTCCTATGAGGTCAACCTGTTGGGTCTGGTGCCGCGTCCCGCGCACATCGAGCGCCTCGAAGTGCTGGCTGCCGGCTGGAGTTATCGCAGCGCGGTGCGTAATGTGCGACTGGTCATTGACTGAGGTGCCCTCCCCAGCGGACGGGGCCGGTGCCGTTTGCAAATCAAGCTGAAGGCAGGACTATGCTGACCGTAGGCGTGGACATGATCGAGATTGACCGTATCGAGGGGGTGATCGCGCGCCGCGGGCAACGGTTTCTGGAGCGCGTCTACACGCCGGACGAGCTGGCGTACTGCCGGGGGCGCGTGCCGGAGCTTGCCGCCCGGTTTGCGGCCAAGGAAGCGGTCGCCAAGGCGTTGGGGACGGGTATTCGCGGCCTGGCTTGGCGCGACATGGAAGTGGTGCCCGATCATCGGGGCAAGCCGACCGTCGCCTTGCACGGTCGCGCCGCCGCGCGCGCGCAGGCGCTCGGTCTCCTGGAGTGGGCCATCTCGCTCACCCATGCGCGTGCCTACGCCGTGGCGATGGTGGCAGCGCGGTAGCGGGTGCCGCCGATGGCCCCCACCCTCACCATCTCCCGTTGCGATGGGGGAGGAAGGAACAGACCGCCCCCCCGCCGCGGCAGGGGGACGAGTAAGAGAGCCGGAGGCTGAAAGCAGCAACTATGTCAACTGATGCTTTGCCACCGACCGATCAGCGCTTGGTCAGCGTCGCCGAGATGCGTGCCCTGGAGCAAGCTGCCTTTGCGCGCGGCATCACGCCGGCAGCGCTAATGGAAACCGCCGGCTTAGGCGTGGCGCGGGTGCTGCGGCGCTGGCTCGGCTCCTGCTCGGCCGGACCGGCACAACGGAGTATGTCGTCCCGGCGGCGCGCCCTCGCCGATGAGACGTTGCTCTACCTCATCGGGTCCGGTAACAACGGTGGCGACGGTCTGATCGTCGCGCGCGCCTTGGCGCCGTATGCGCGGGCGACGCGCATCTATCTGGTGCGTGACCGTGGCGCTGACCCTCTCATCGCAGCAGCACAGGCCGCTGGCGCCGTCGTGCAGTCCGGCACGACCGATACCGGCCGCAACCAACTCACCGCGTGGCTGCGGGAGGCCAGCGTGGTCGTTGATGCGATCTTGGGCATCGGCGCCTCCCTGCCCTTGCGCGGGCCGGCTCAGGAAGTGCTCGCCGCCGTCCGGCAAGCACGCCGGGGTACGTGGCCGCGCACCGTCGCCGTGGACGTGCCCAGCGGCATTGACAGCGACAGTGGACAGGCCGACCCCGTGGCGTTTGCCGCCGATACGACGATCTCCACCGGGCCGGCGAAGCTGGGCCTCTATCTGTCGCCCGCTGCCGGCTTGGTCGGCCGGATACAGGGCGTGGACTTGGCACTATCGGCCGAGATGCTGGCGTCAGTCCCCGTCAGTACGGTGCTTGCGACGGCCCCGGCGCTCGCCGCGCAGTTGCCGCCGCGCCCGGCGTTCAGCCACAAGGGGACGTTCGGCAAGGCGCTCGTGGTTGGCGGGTGCGGGCAGTACACGGGCGCGCCGGGGCTGGCCGCGCGCGCTGCCGGCCGCGTTGGCGCCGGCCTCGTGACCCTGGGCCTGGCGGCGAGCATCCAGCCGATTGTCGGCGCCCCCCTGCTCGACGCTACCTATTTGCCCCTCCCCGACGAGACGCCCGGCTCCCTCGGCCCCCAGGCAGCCGTGCCGCTACTTGCCGCTGCCGAGGACTACGATGCGGTGCTGATCGGGCCGGGGTTGGGCCGCGCGCCGGGTGTAGACGAGTTTGTGGCGGCCGTTGTGCGCTGGCTGGCTACAGGGGGCGAGCAACCTTATGGAATCGTTGTAGATGCCGACGCCCTCAACGCGCTCGCCGGTACGGCCATCTGGTCGGAGCTGGCGCCTGGCCGCTGCATCCTGACCCCCCATCCTGGTGAGATGGCCCGGCTCGTGGGCTGCTCGGTTGCTGAAGTGCAGGCGCAGCGCGTCCCTATCGCACGGGAGGCCGCGCAGCGCTGGCAGCAGATCGTAGTCTTGAAGGGCGCCCCGACCGTTGTGGCCGCCCCGGACGGCCTGGTGACGGTCCTCCCCTTTGCCAACCCGGCGTTGGCTACCGCCGGCACCGGCGACGTGCTGGCCGGGACCATCGTCGGGCTACTAGCCCAGGGCGTGGCGCCGCACGCAGCCGCCCGGCTCGGCGTGTGGCTACACGGCACCGCCGGCGAGCGTGTGCGCGCGCAGCGCGGTGTGGCGGGCGCAGCGGCGAGCGACTTACTCCCGCAGTTGCCGGCCGCCATCCGCCACCTGCGAGGCGGCTAGCGCCACCAACCCGTTGCGGCAATAACTCCAGCGTTGATGCACTGGGCGCTGTTGGCATTTCCCGGCCACTACTCTGGAAATAACGCTCATCCGTCATTCCCATGAAAGCCGGCATGACGTAAGGCGTTGGTGGAGCCACCTTCTAGCGCAAACATCAACGGAGCCTAGCCAGGAGGTAGGTAATCCCGTGGTGCAAAACGCAGCAGAACTGATGCCCCGGACGGCAGCGGTCCGTGCGCCGCTGCCGACTAGCGCCGGCGCGGCGGTGGCGCCGGACCGGCCCGGCCTCGACCCGGAGGCGCTCATCTGGGCGGAAGTCAACCTGGATGCGCTCGCCACCAACGTCCGGGTGCTGCGCTCCCACATCGGGCCGCGCGTCCGACTCGTCGCCGTCGTCAAGGCCAACGCCTACGGGCACGGCGCCGTGCCGGTTGCAACGGCGGCGCTGGCGGCCGGCGCAGACGGTCTGGCGGTGGGGCGCCTGGATGAAGCCGTCGAGCTACGTAGCGCGGGCATCACCGCACCGATCCTGGTGATGGGACCGGTGCCGCCTTCCGGCGCGCGACGCTGCGTTGCCCTGCGGCTCACACCGACCGTCCACGACTTGAATCTGGCCCACGCCCTCGCCCACGCGGCGCGCGCCGCCGGGCGGGTGCTGCCCGTACACGTCAAGGTGGATACGGGCATGAGCCGCTTTGGCCTCCTGACGGACGAGGCGGTTGCCTTCACGAGCGTCGTGGCGGCTATCGCCGGGCTGGCAGTCGAAGGTCTCTACACCCACTTCGCTACGGCCGATGCGGACGACCTGACCGCTACGCGGCAGCAGTTGGCTGATTTTCTGGATGTCGTCGGCCGGCTGCGCGCGGCCGGCATCGTCCCGGCCGTACTCCATGCGGCCAACAGCGCCGCGACCTTGGCGCTCCCGGCGGCGCATCTCGATCAGGTGCGCGTCGGGGCGGCGCTCTACGGTCTGCATACGACCGATGCCAGTGGTGCCGCCGGCGCACAATTGAATGGAGATCGGTGGCATGCTGCCGGCGTGTCATCCCTCGCGTCGGCCCTCCGTCCCGTACTCACCCTCAGGACGCGCGTCATCCGGCTGCGCCATGTGCCGGCCGGCACGCCGGTGAGCTATGGCGGCACGTACCACACGCCGCAGGCCACCTGCCTTGCCACCATCGCCGCCGGCTATGGCGACGGCCTGAGCATCGCCCTCTCCAACCGCGGCGCCGTGCTGCTCGGCGGCCGGGCGTGTCCGATTGTAGGGCGCGTGTGCATGGATCAGCTCATTGTGGACTGCCGCGATGGTCGCGGAATCCAGGAAGGCGATGCGGCCGTTATCATCGGGCAGCAAGGCGCAGTGTCCATCACTGCCGAAGATGCAGCGGCGGCCAGCGGCAGCACCAACTACGAGGTCGTCACCCGCCTCTTAGCCCGCGTGCCCCGGTTCTATCACCGCAGCCACGTGCCCACGACCGCGCTGCGCCCTTCCAACGGCGCCACGGTGCCTCCACTCTCCCCGCTCCCCGTCATTGCGGCGCAAGCCGCAATCCAGACCGGCCGGAGGGCCACGAATGGCGCCCCGTTTCAGCTTCCGCTGGAATGACGGGCCACTGGACGCGATGAATCACGTCCCTACCTCTTTTAACCTCCTCCGTTCTTGCGCTATCGCCGCCGGTACCGGCTCGGCGCCCCGCTGGGCAATGACGATGCCGGCCACAATGGCCGTCCCGCCGACCACCAGCGTCAACGTCAGCGGCTCGCGCAGGAAGATGACGCTCAACGCCACGCCCAACGGCGCGATGAGGTATTGAAGATTGGCCACCTGTGTCACCGGGAGGACGCTCAGTGCATAGAACCACAGGCTGAAGTTGAACGCCGTACTGGACAGCCCCATGTGCAGGAGCAGGATCAGGGTGCCGGGGGAGACGCTACCCAAGAAGGCGAACCCGCCGGCAAACGCAAACACGAGCGGCGTGAGCACCAGCGCTGCCCAAAGGCACGCCAGTGACGTAGCGGCTATGGCGTCTCGACCGGGCATCACCCGCCGCGCGACGATAGTCGCTATCGCAATGAGCACACTGCCGGCCAGCGAGAGGCCGACCCCGCGCAAGTCGGCCGTTGCAAACGCTTGCCACCAGGGGCCGCTACCCGCCGCAGTGTCCGCGCCGATCACGACAAGGCCCACGCCGACGAGCGCGATGAGCGATCCCGTGAGCAGTCGGCTCGGGTGTACGGCACGACCGAGCAGTGCCGCCGCGAGCGCCAGCCACAGCGGGGACGTGTTGTTGAGCAGGCCGTTCACCGACGCCGGGAGGAACCGCTGGGCCGACAGCACCAGTAGCGAGGTGCCGACAAAGTTCAGCAGTCCGAGCAGTAGCCAGCCCCACGGCCGCGTCCGGCCCTCGGCCCGCAGTTGCGCCCAGCCGCTCCGCAGACCACGTTTCGAGACAATGGTGATGAGCGCCAGTGCCAGCCCGGCGACGGCGGCACGCGCCCAGACGATATGCAGCGGCTCGACCTCGACCAGCGCCACCTTTGCGGCCGGATACATGGAGGCCCAGCCGAGGCTGGATAGGGCGGCGGCCAGAAATGCCCAGCGTTCACGGCCCATGGATGCTCTTCGCGCCGGCAGGGGTAGGCCCATCACCGGTCCACGCAGCGCATCCCGGCCGGGCCACCTATTGTACCTACCTCGTACCCACCTGCTCCCGCCCTCGCTGGTACACTTGTGGGCAGCGTGGTGCGCCGGTATAGCGGCGTCGTGGTAGGCATGAGGTGGGTATCGTGACAGCAACCGTCTCTCGGCGTGAGCGCCGGGAACGCATTGACGCGGACCGCCGCGAGCGCTTCAAAATCCTGGATAGAATGCGCGAAGCCTTCAAGGATGTGCCTCCCGAAGAGATCGAGCGTGAAGTGAACCGTGCTTGCGCTGAAGTCAAGCGCGAGAACCTCGCGCGGCGCGCTGCCTACTCTTCGTAACCAGGGTTGTCCGTCCGCATCGGCACGTCATTCCCGCGCACGTAGACCATTGCGAAACCGTCATTCCGGCGGAAGCCGGAATCCAGCGTCATTCGCCACCCCCGGGCAGCGACCGGGGGTTAGGTACGCCCCTGTGGAGCGTTGGATCTACCCCTGTCAGAGGCAGTCACCCCGTCGGGGCCGGCACCGCGCTTAGACACGCGGCGTCAATGTCAACGTCGTCACCGTCTGCTGCGCGGCCGCGACCCGATCCAGGGGCAGGTAGTGGTAGCGGCCGGCCAGCCATTCCGTGAGCTGGTCGCCGTAGTGCGGGCTGCCGGGGTGTCCCGATTGCCCCTGCGCGTCAACCGCCCACAGCCCGGGCGGATCGGTGCTCAGGTCGGAGATCAGGCGGTAGTTGGCGCCCATCGCCGCGCCCCAGTTGGGATCGAAGCCCGTATTGCACACGGTCATCCCGTTGCCACGCACCGGCTTCCCGCCGCGGTCGAGCAGCGTGCCGAGGTCGCCGCGCTGTGTGAGCACGTGGCGCAGGTGAATCTTGTGCAGTTGGCCCCAGCGCCACTCCGTCATGTCCGGACCAAGGCGGCCGGTCAGTTCGTCCAGCGCCGCCACCAAGGCGGCCACAATCGCCGGCTCGCGCTGGCCGTCCGCAAACCAGCCGGCCTCATCGGCTGCCAGGAGCGCCGTGGCCAGCCCGGCGACCGCTCCGGCGACGAGCGCAGCCGTATCGTCCGGAAACCGCTCCGCGGCTACGCGCTGGCTCCAGTGGCCGAAGAATACGTCGAAGATCGTTGCCCCAATGCGGTCCGTCTCCATTCGACAGTCCCACGCTGCCAGGTGCTCCGCTACTTCACGGATACGCTGGTCGTCGCTCCCGGCAAGCACCTGCAACAGTGCCGGTACGCAGGCCACGGCGCGGAGCGAGAGCACGTCTTGGTGCATCCGCGCGAAGTCGTCGCGGGAGTGCTTGGCTTGCGCTTCGAGCAGTTGCCGCACGCGGCGGGCGCGGTAGCCGCTCGCCCAGCGACCGTACAGGGGATAAGGGAAGTCGGCGGGCGCGGTCCGGTTGTTCGCCGAAGCGATCCACCCGCGCTCCGGGTCGCTCAACCGCGGCATACCCTCCCACGGAATCAAGCCTTGCCACTGATGAGCCGGGTCCCAGCCGGGCCGGTAGTCCCGTTCCTCCACGCTGCGGACCGGAATTTGGCCGGTAGCCTGGTACCCGATGTGGCCCGCGTCGTCCGCCAAAACCAGGCTCCACGTCGGCACGCGCCAGCCCCGCACCGCCTCCCGCAGTCCGGCAACCGTTTCGGCTCGATCCATCGCCAGCAACGACGTCAGCCAACCGCAATAAGCTGTACCCAGCCAGCGCAGCGATACCGGGCCGTTCGCGCGCGCCCGTGCGGGGAGCAGCTCGTCCACGATGGGACCGTTGCGCGACGCGCGGATCGTCTTCCGAACCGTGTCGCCGCCCCGCACCGTGATCTCCTCGACCCGCTCCCGCGCCGGTTCCCATTGGCCGTCGTACAGGAAGGCGCCAGGGTGTGCCGGGTCCGTGCGTTCCTGATACAGGTCGCGTTGCGAGCAGATGTTGTTCGTGATGCCCCAGGCCACGCGCTCGTTGCGCCCGAACATCACCGCCGGCATCCCGGCGTAGGCCATGCCGGTCACGTTGAACGAGCCGCCGGCCAGCGTCACCTCGTACCAGCACGATACCGCCGCGAAGGCGATATGCGGATCGCTCGCCACCATCGGCTTCCCAGTCGTGGACCGCGATCCGGCAATCACCCAATTGTTGCTACCTAGCCCTTCGTCGGGGTCACCGACCGCCGCACCGACGGGCTGCGTCCCGCCTGTGTCGGACGGATACGAGCCTGGCGGCAGAATGCTCTCGTCGTCGGCCTCGCCCTCCAGGAACGCGCGGTAAAGCGCGCCATCGCCAAGGGTGCGCTTGCCCAGCTCCGGAATGAAGATCACCGGCAGGCGCACCGTCAGGTAGGCACGGAACTCACCGGCGATGGTGAGGCAGTCCACCGGCGACCACGGCTCAGGAGCGTAGTCCAGCAGATCGAACTCGATAGGCAGCCGGTCCCCGCTCGCTGCAATGACCGCGTTGACGCCGTGGGAGAAGGCCGTCACCAGCCGCCGGGTTTCGTCGGGCGTCTGCCGCCATTCGGCTTCCGCAATCCGGCGAAGATCGAGCGTGCGGGCAACGATGTCCTGCCCCAAGCCATCGGGGCCGAGGATTTCGGAGAGCCGTCCCACCGCCTTGCGCCGCAGGTAGTCGAGTTGGAAGAGGCGATCCTGCGCCATCGCGTAGCCGAAGCCGAAGAACAGGTCCTCGTCGGTCTCCGCCGAGATGCGCGGGATACCCCAGCGATTGCGGTCAATCCTGACCACCCCGTTGACCACAACCCGCTGACTGCCGCCCTGTTCGGGCACACGTGCCCGCGTCTCCTCCTGCCACCAGGCATTGAACTCCGCGCGAGTCAGCCCGCCGGCAGCGCAGACCGCCTCGACCGCCTCGCCGGCTCCAAGCCGCTTGAGCAATTCTTTCGATTCGAGCTTCACCGTGTCAGCCTCCTGCCCCTCTCCTATATAGATGAGGCCTCTGCAAAATCGTCGTTCCCGCGAAAGCGGGAATCCCAAATCACCCTGCTGCGGCACGCGGACCCCCCTTCCCTGCCAGGGAAGGGGCCGGGGGTTAGGTCCAATCCCCCGTCGCAACGGGGGAGGGTGAGGATGGGCGCCAAGCTGCCCCACCTCACACCCCGGCCAGTGCCTCCCGGCAACGACGCAGGGCGGCGACGTGCTCGTCCGCCGTGCTCAAGCCCGCCCCCATCGTGTTCACCATCAAGTAGGACGCGCCGAGTGTCTGCCACCACGCCGCACGAGCCTGCCACTCGTCCTCATTCCCCCCGGCAAACGTCACCGAGCCTTCGATGCCGATCTCCGCAGGGTCGCGTCCGGCCTCCCGCGCATACCGGTGCAAGCGCGCGACCGACTCCTCCGCCTCCTGGCCCGGGTGGAATTGCGGAAACCACCCGTCGCCCAGCCGTGCAATCCGGCGCAGCACCGGGTCGGCCCCGCCGCCGAACCAAATGGGAATTGGCCGCTGCACCGGCAGGGGATTGATACCGGCATTACTGATCGTGTGCCACCGCCCCTCGAACGTCACCAACTCCTGCGTCCACAGGGCGCGCAGCACCTGCACCTGCTCCGCGCTGCGCCGGCCACGGTCGTGGAAGCTCGCGTTCATCACCTCATACTCGACTCGGTTCCGTCCAATCCCCACCCCCAGCCGCAGACGACCGCCGCTCAACACGTCAAGCTCCGCTGCCTGCTTGGCGACCAGTGCCGTCTGCCGCATCGGCAAGATCAGGATGCCGGTCACGAATTCGAGCCGTTGCGTGACCGCCGCCAGATAGCCAAAGAGTACCAGCGGCTCGTGAAACTGGTCCTCGTGCGTGTACATCCGCCAGCCGTGGGTGAGGCGGTCCGGATGCGCGCCAATCACGTGCTCATAGGCCAGCAGATGGTGGTAGCCCAAGCCCTCGACGGCTTGGGCGTAGTCCCGGATCACGACCGGATCGGCGCCCAACTCGGTTTGTGGAAAGACAGCCCCCAATTGCACTGTTCGTCCTCCTCTCGCTACTGCGCGACGTAGCCACCGTCTACGGGCAGCGCGTGCCCGGTAATGAACGAGGCAGCCGGCGAGCAGAGCCACACGACCGTCTCCGCGACCTCGTTCGGCTGGCCCAGCCGCCCCAGCGGATGCGCCGCGACCATCTGCTCTTCCTGCTCTGGCCGCTGGGCAAAGAGCTGCTCCACCATCGGCGTCTCGATGAATCCGGGGCACACCGCATTGACCCGGATACCCTCCTGCGCGTTCTCCAACGCAGCCGCCTTGGTCAAGCCCACCACTCCGTGCTTGCTGGCCGCGTAGGCGCTACCGCCCCGGCCGGAGCCAACCAGGCCATAGATCGAAGCCGTGTTGACAATGGCGCGCACCCCCTTGCCGGCGCATCTGCCTAAGCTCGTACTTCAAGCACAACCATACCCCTTTGAGGTTGATGCTGATGACCCGGTCCCAGGTTTCCTCCGGGTGCTCGTGGATGAGGCCGCCCCCACCGGCCTGCGGTGTCGAGACACCGGCATTATTGAAGGCACAGTCTAGCCGGCCATAAGCGGCGACCGTCTTGCGGACCAGCGCCTCGACCTCGGTAGCCTGCGCGACGTCCGTCCGCACGAAGAGCGCCTCGCCCCCGGCCGCCACGACTCGCCGGACCGTTTCCGCGCCCCCCTCGGTATCCACGTCGGCAACGACAACCCTAGCGCCGGCCCGGGCAAACGCCAACGCCGTCGCCCGACCGAGACCCGAGCCGCCACCCGTGACCAGCGCCACTGCCGACTCCAGGCCCGCACCACCGCCTCCCGTGTAGTTGTGCGGGCCTGGCGCGGCACTCTTCCCCACCAATGAGCCGGCCATCGTAAGCCTCCCTCCGGGCTAACGGCGCACGAGTATAACCAACAAGGGTGCCTGGGTTACCCATTTCCGGTAGCCACGCCTCTCAGGGACTGTAGAGCTTCTGGGTACCATGAATGAAGGCCCCACACAATGTCTAGGATGACGTGCTCGTTCCACGCTGAATTGGTATAGTGATCCAGAACTCAACCGGCAGGGAAGGAGAAGTATTGTGCGTGTCACCGTTGCCCTTGAAGAAGCTAAGGTTGCCCAGAGTCTACTGAGTGATCTGGAAGGTGACTGGCTGGATGACCTGAAGGATGTTGTAGCATTGATGCAGAACATACATGGTCAAATTTCTGAAGCGAGATTAAAGCGAATAATCAACGATGATATTGTGAGGCGTCTTTCGAGAATATCAACCTCAGGAAGCGAGAAAACAGCAAGACTGTCCGCTATTCATAGCTTTCATGATCCGCTTTCCAAAGATTTCATCAACTTATCGAATGTCGCACTAGAGCTATTGATGTCGTCACGTAATATCTACGATAATGTGAGAAGTGACCTTAGAAATACAACATTGGACGGCGTAAATGAAGTGATAGAAAATATACAACACTTCAATATTGCTAAGGCGGGAGCCGATGCTTGTGTTAGAGCGTGGCTAGCGTTTGCTGAAGATAGCGACGATACCATTCACCAACTCACCTTGAAATTTGTGGGACAAGACTCCCTCAGCATCGCGACTGTAATCGCTTCGCTTGAGTTGCTGGATATTTGGTTCATAGTCGCAGCAACAGATAAGGGTGACAGCGACATAGTCAATAAAATCACTATCGAGCGTATCGAGTCTGGATCTGTTGTAGCTTGGTTCAAGAATGTGCCCGATGAGGTGTGGAACAAGATCATCGAGCTTTGGCACAGGATAATCAATCCTGAGTTGACCAGGATTGAAAATGCAGTTGCGGCTGCTGACATGCTCAGAATTGTGGCTGAGACAGCGGCGCAGATCAACCAGATGAAGGAATCTTCTGCGCTCACGCCAGAGTTGGCCAAAGTGCTACTTGAGAAGCTACACAGTTTGCCAGAGCGTGGTCTCCCGAACGAGACGCAGGTGCTTGTTACTGAAGTAGACGGTGAGTCGCTTGCGAAGTTCCCGTTGGCCCAGCTTCCGCCACCAGAAAACGGCACTGGCGAGGCAGTTGAGGTGGAAACTGACGGCGCTGTTGATGGCAGCGTATCGGACACGGCCTAGTACACTCCTCCCTTCATCCTGTTCGCAAGGCTTCGGCTAAACCCCGCCCCCCTACTCCAGCCGGAAGAAGCTCCCCGCGATATACCGCACGCACGCCGACTCGGGGACCGGCTCCTCGCTCTCCTGCGTGGTGATCCAGTAGGCGGTGAAGATCCGTCCGTCCGGCAGCTCGGTGAACACCTCGTAGCCCAAGTCCCACGTGTAGGCGTCACCGCGGATCACAAACTCCTCGCTCCAGGTCTCGCCCAGATCGTCGCTGACTACGCCGAGTATCCCGCGCCCCCCGCGCGCCGGATACTCGCGGCGGGCAAACAAGACGAGAATGCGCCCGTCGCGCAGCACCAGACCCCGCGGCGACCGGTACCGCGGGCCGCTGCGATCTCCAGGTGCCCGGTCCGGCAGCGGGCCGGTGAGGGGTAAGCTGTAGGTGCCGGGGCTGACAATCGCGCGTGGCACCGACCAGCTCATGCCGTCGTCTTCCGAAAACGCCACGTGGGGCCAGTTTTCGGGGAGCTGGTGCATGAGGCACATCAGCCGGTCATCGGGCAGCCGATGCACCCCCAAGTAGCTGTAGCCGTGTTTGTAGTCGGGCGCCCGCCGCGCGCTGGCCACCTCGCTCACGTATTGCCAGCTCAGGCCGTGGTCGTAGCTCACGTAGAAACAGACGGTGTTGCGGTGGTTAGTGCTGCCCACAATACCCAGCACCCCGTTGTCGAACTGCACGTGCCCCAGGTTCACACAGAGCAGCCCGCCGTCGGGCGCCCACGATGGCCCCTCGATCAGCGTGGCGTGGCGCTCCCACGTCCGCCCACGGTCCCGGCTACGCAGGGAAAAGGACGGGGGATGCTCGCGGCGACCCAGGTGAAAGTTGATGCCCGGTTCGCGCGGCGAGGCGTTCAGCATCCGCCCGCCGAACGGAAACTGCAAGTACTCGCCGTGGCAGAAATGAATGATCGCATCGGGGTCGGTGAGATCAATCTGCTCCCGCTCCTCCGGCGCCACCGGGCGCAGCCAGTCGAGAATCTCCTCCAACGTCCGGTCGTTGTGCCATATCCAGGTACGCTCGCTATCGGGCCAGGTCCGACCGTAGTCGAACGAGCGACTGAGCAGCACGCCGCCCGCCTTGGCCCCGCGCTCGGTGATCGGATAGGCGTGCCGGCCCGTGCGGAGCGGCGCCAGCGGGGCCTCGTAATCCACCGGCCCCACCAGGTACGCCACGGCCAGCTCACCGTCGCCAAAGTTCCAGATGCCCCCACGGTTGGGACCGTACATGTAGAGCGTCGGATCATAGTGGACCCGCAGGTGCTCGACCTCCCGCACCGCGACCTTGTGGACGCCGAGGCGCCGCCGGGACGGATACATACCCATCGCGTTCTCCTCTCCTCAGCGAGTGTACCGCAGCACAACCGCGGTCGCAGCCACTGAGTCTATACCCTCGCACCACGCACCCTGATACGCTTACTCCGCTCACCGCAGCGGCGGCCCGATACGCCCCGCTGCCCTGTGGGCCTACCTCGTGAGGAGAAGAACGGGAGATGTTAGGCCAGCAACCACGAGTGATCCGGGCCGGCTGTCTAATTGACGGTAGCGGCCAGCCAGCGGTACGCAATGCCGCTGTCGTGATTGAGGACGGCGTCATTACCTTCGTCGGCCCGGAGGATGCCCCCGAAGTCCCGACGGTGCCGGATGAGCAGCAGCTCGACGCCCGCGATGGCACCGTCCTCCCCGGCATCATTGATACGCATGTGCATCTCGCCTTCAATACGCGGAAAGCGGCCGCCGTCCCCGAAATCATCGAGCAGACGCAAACCGATGACCTGACGCTGCTCGGTGGCCGCGTCATCCAGGCGGCCCAGGCGGCGCTCTCCGGCGGCACCACCACCTTGCGCGACTGCGGCGCGCCCGGTTTCGTGACCCTCCGCATCCGCGACCTGATCGCCAGTCGCTTTATCAGCGGGCCGCGGCTGCTGGCCAGCGGTATGCCCATCACCACGACGGGTGGGCATCTTTGGTGGTGTGGCCTGGAAGCCGACTCGCGCGATGACGTCATCCGCGCGACGCGCATGTTGATCCGCGAGGGCGTGGACTTCATCAAGATCATGGCTACCGGTGGCGGCATGACCGTCGGGACCAATACCGCCCAGCCCCAGTACGATGCGGAGCAACTCGCGGCCATCGTGCGCGAGGCCCGGCGCCTCGGTACCCCCTCCGAGGCCGGACGTTCCGGGCGCTTGACCACCGCCCACTCCCACTGTGCCGCCGGGCACCTCAACTGTATGGCGGCCGGCGTGGACATGATCGAGCACTGTAGCTGGAACACCCCCGAGGGCGGCACGCGCTTTGAGCCGGAGGTGGCCAAGCAGTTCGTGGATCACGGTACCTACATCAGCATCACCATCGGCAACACCGCCCGCGGCATCACGCCCGGCACGCCGGAGTCCGACCTGCCGGCCCGCCTCCGCGAGCAATGTGACATCGTGCGGCAGAAGCATGATCTGGGAGTGCGGATCGTCTTCAATAGCGACGCCAGCGCACCGATCAAGCAGGTGGAAGAGTTCCCCCGCACGGTTGCCGTGGTCACCGCGCACGCCGGCCTGTCCCCGGAGATGGCCGTCCATACCATCACCGGCCGTTCGGCCGCGGCTATCGGTCTGGACGGTCTGATTGGGCTACTCGCGCCCGGCCATCTCGCCGACGTGCTCGTCGTTGACGGTGACGTGAGCGCCGACGTCGCCGCGCTCAGTAACACCCGCTGGGTGCTACGCGACGGCGTGATCCTGTCCGATGGCCACGGCGTCCTCGCCACCCGCACCACCCTCAACCCCGGCTGGTAGCAGCCCCTCGGCCCGTCATGCCCGCGCAAGGAGACCCTTGCGAACCCCGTCATTCCCGCGCAAGCGGGAATCCACGTCCCCCCGTACTAACAGGGGGACCACAGGGGGCCAGATCATGTCTCCCACATCGTCATTGCGGCGGAAGCCGCAATCCAGGGCCATGCATTGCTCCTAGTCGTCGCGCCGACTCCCCTTCCCTGCCAGGGAAGGGGCCGGGGGTTAGGTCCGACGCGCCGCCTGGCCAATAATCTACCTACTCTTGTCAGGGGACCATAGGGGGGCCGGTATTGCACCTAACCATCTCCCCCTGGGGTAGGTAAACGAGTGGAACACGCTAAAACCGGCGCCGTAGGGGCACGGCATGCCGTGCCCCTACCCAGGGTGCGAGGTGAGGGCGCTGGCGTAGTCCAGGCACGCCTTGACGTCCTCGAGCGTGAGCCGGGGATAGTCGGTAAACAGTTCATCCAGCGAAGGATTCTGGGCCAGCTTGGCGAGCACCAACTCCACGGGAATACGGGTACCTTTTACCACCGGTTTCCCCACCATGACCTGCGGGTCCTGGCTGATGCGGTCACGATAGTGTCGCGCTGCGGTTGTCATCGCGCTGCTCACCTCCGCCCGGGCTAGGGGACAGTCGTATTATCGCATGAATAAAGGCCAGGGCTACCCCTCCCCCGCCGCGGCCCGGAGTTCCTCCTCAAATCGCTGCGCCACGATCTCTAGCTCGCCCGGCTGGATGTTCAGCGGGTCCACGTAGATCTCGTCCGATACCCCGAATATCGAGACGTAGATACGCGGCGTGCCGGCGAGCAGCCGCGCGTGGATGGTCTCCCGGCTCGGCCCCCGCCACGCCTGAGTCAGGTAGGCGACCGCGTGTGGCATCACGTGGTCGAAGTTGTGCTCGACCACCGCCCGCAGACCAGGAATGTCCGCAATCCGATCCACGATCATTTGCATCTGCTCGCGGTACTCCGCCATCTCCGCGGCCTCATCTACCGCGACGAACGCCTCGACGGCTGCCACCAGGCCGACGATCTCCTCCCGCGATACCTTCATGGCCCGGCCGACCGTCGCATTGGGCGCGTTGTTGAGCCTCGCCCACTCCACCCAGTCTTTCGTGCCCAGCAGGATGCCGGTGCTCTGCGGCCCGCGCACCGCCTTGCCACCGCTGAAGCTCACCAAGTCGGCGCCCTCGTCGAGGAACTTGGTCAGATTGGCCCGCGGCGGCAGCCGCGAGGCCGCGTCGCACAGCACCGGCAGGTCGTGGCGATGGGCAATCTCGGCCAGTGTCGGCAACGGAACGCTGCCCCCCTGCTTGAACGACGACTCCAGGTGGATCAGTCCTACGGTCTTGTCCGTAATCGCGGCCTCTAGCTCATCCGGGGCGCACCCGCTCGCATCACCCACCTCGACAAACCGGGCGCCGGGGGTGAGATACAGGTGGTCGTAGACGAAGCGGTGGCGGTGCTGGATGATGAGCTCGTTGGCCATCCCGCGCGTGTCCGGCAAGCGGGCGATCTTCTCCGGGTCGCCGCGCGTGATCGCCGCCGCCGACTGCAATGTTAGCCCGCTCCCCGCACCGGCTGTCACCGTAGCCGCCTCGGCGCCGACCGCCGCCGCGATCATCTCCCCGGCCCGGAGGACCAGCTCATCCATCCTGAAAAACAGCCCGGCGGCCTCCACCATCGCCGCCAGCACCTCGTCGCGCGGACGACTGCCGGCATGTAGCGTATTCGGCCCCCCGGCGTTGATGATCGGCGCCACACCGAACCGCTTCACCAGCGCCGCCGCCCTGCCCTGCTCTCCCACTCCAAGCCTCCTGCGTCCCCGTAGCCCCACGCTGCCCGCGCCACGCGCCAACCCCGTGAAACCCGCCGGACTGTACCATACCTCCCCCCCTCCTTAATAGGGAAGCGCCGGCCGGTCACAGCCATGACTCCCCTTCCCTTCAGGGTGAGGGCAGCCCCCGCCCCCTCATTCCGGCGCAAGCCGGAATCCATCCTGCTCATCCTTGCATCCTGAAAATCCCGATGCAGACAAATACCTACCCCTGTCAGGGGGGCCGGTGGCCAGGTCAGTGGACACCGCCTAGCCGCCGCCGCATACTGGCAGCGGCGCCGGTCGGCAGCCCATACGTTGTGCCGCCGCCGGCTACGCGAACGGAAAAAGCAACCGGAGGACAGGGATGTTGAGGCTCGGCATTGTAGGTAGTGGCGGGATGGGTAGCTCGCACGCGCACGGCACTAACTTGGCGGCCCCGCGCTGCTCGCTCGCGTGGGTCGCCGACGTGGACGGAGGCCGAGCCAGGCAGCTCGCTGGCGAGGTGGGCTGCCGCGCCATCACCGACTGGACGGCGGGACTCGACGATGTAGATGCGGTCACCATCTGCACCCCGCACCACCTCCACGCTTCCCAGACCATCGCCGCGTTGCGGGCCGGCAAGCACGTCATGGTCGAGAAGCCGATGGCGATGAACGAGGCGGAGTGCCGCGAGATGATCCGCGTGGCCGACGAGGTTGACCGCCGCCTGATGGTTGCCTACACCATGCGCTTTCGTCCTGCCCCGGCTCGCCTCAAAGAGCTACTCGTCGAGGGCAGCTACGGCCCGCCCTTCAAGGTCAGCGCCTGGACCCAGGGCTTTCTCGATCCCGCCGGTCGTATCCGGCACTGGGCGGCGCGACGCGATCAGCTCGGTGGCGGCGTGCTCTTCAGCCACGGCTGCCACTACATTGATCTCATCCAGTGGTACCTCGACGCGCTGCCGGTCAAGGTCGCCATGGTCGGCACGCGGCGCGGTACCGACTGGCTCGAAGGCGAGGGCACGGCGCACGCCGTCCTGGAGTTTCCCGATGGCGTGCTGGCGTCCTACGACTGTAGCTGGGGCATGCGCCACGCCGTGCTGGACGGCATCCACATCCACTGCCCCGAGGCCCTGCTCGTGAGCAACTACACGACGATAGAAGTGGTCCGCGGCCGGGAGCGCGAGGAAATCTTCCCGCCCCCCGGCCCTGGCGAGACGCCGGCCGGCTGGGCCACCCTCGGCGAGATCAACCACTTCCTCGACTGCATCGAGCGCGGCCAAACCCCGCTCACGGACGGCCGCGAGGGCCTGAAATCGCTACAAACGATCTGGCAGCTCTACGAGCAGAGCGGCTGGGACGGGCGTTGAACAGCGGTGGGGGAGTCGTGGCCCCCACCCGCACCCTCCCCCGTTGCGACAGGGGAGGGAATACGCTGTCCCCCCGCCGCTGCGGGGGGACCATAGGGGGGCCAGCGGACGCCCCCCGCTGATGACTGATCGCTATCAGCTATTCCGGCCACGGCCAGGAACGGCCCAGCGGATCGCTCACGTTCACCGAGAACTCGCCGATATTCTCGATGGCGATCTGGCAAACGTCCCCTTCCTGGAGCGGGCTAAGGCCGTGGTGGTTGGTCCCGCAGGCGATCACGTCGCCCGGCAGCAGCGGTACGACCCCCGCGCCCCAGGCCAGTACCGTCGGGATCGGATGCTCCATGTCGTCGGTGTTGTAGTCCTGGCGCAGATCGTCGTTGACCCACAGCTTCACGCTCAGATTCTGCGGATCGCCCACCTCGTCGGCGGTAACCACGACCGGTCCGAGCGGCGCGAACGTGTGGAACGACTTGCCCAGAAAGCTGGCTCCCGCGTTCGTCGGCGGCCAACTGCGGCCGGAGACGTCAATGAACGCGGTGTAGCCGAACACGTGGCTCGCTGCCTCCCACTCGGTGATCCGAAACGCCGGGCGCCCGACGACGAGCGCCAGCTCGGCTTCGTGATGGAAGATCGAGCAGTCGTGCGGCGGCAGATTGACCGTATCGCCGGGACCGATCACCGCCTGCGGCGACTTCATGAAGCCGTTCAGCGGCCGTTTCGGCCGGTCCTCGCCTTCCATGTAGTTGCCCGCGCAGCAGATGATCGTCGTCGGACGCAGTGGTGCGCGTAGCTGCACGTCGCTCAGGGCCACACCGCCGCCGCCCCCGGCAACGTCCTGCAAGGCCGCTTCCGCTTGGTCCCACGCCGCAATCACTGGCCCCAGGCCTTGGCTGCCGAGAGCGGCTGCCGTCAGCCCCGGCATCGCATCGGTCGCATCGTGTATCTGCTCGCCATCCACTACCCCCAGCCGCAGATTGCCTTGCCCGAGGTCCGCGGCACTCTCGAAGATCGCCAGTCGCATCGCTTCCTCCCTAACTGCCGGAATGTGCGCTCAGTATAGCGTCTGCTCGGTACTTGCGCTCTGCGGGGCGGGAAGCCGCAATCCATGTCCCCGTCCTGGCCCCCACCATCACTCTCCCCCGTTGCGACAGGGGAGGGAACGTGCCATCCCCCGCCGCAGCGCCACCAGCCGCCGTCCCCCTGCCGCAGCGGGAGGACCATAGGGGGGCCAGCATAACGCGAGATCACCCCGGCACGGTGGCGAGGAACGCCAGAATCTCTGCCGCCGTCTCTTCCGGCCGTTCCTCGGCCAGGAAATGACCGCAGTCGAGCGCCCGGCCGCGTACATCGTGGGCACGCTCTCGCCAGACCGTGAGCATGTCCAGGCTGGCGCCCGTCTGCCAGCCCGGCCGCTTGGCCATGTTGCCACCCCACAGCACCAGCATTGGGCAGTCGAGCTTGCGTCCCCGATCCACCTCGTCGTGCTGCAGATCGAGTTCAACCCCCCGGTAGTCGAGGCAAGTCGCCCGGATCGTTTCGGGATTGCTGAAGCACCGCAGATACTCCGCATACGCCTCCGCAGTGATCGCGCCGTCGGTGGCGCACCAGCGCTCCAGCAAGAAGTCGAGATAAACCTGGGCGCTGTTGCCGATCAGCGTTTCCGGCAGCGGCGCCGGCTGGCGCATCAGGTGCCAGTGAAACCAGGCGAAGGCCAGTTGGCTGTCCATGTGCTCGAACGCGGCTTGCGACGGGACCACGTCGAGCGACGTGAAGCTCTGCACCCGCGTTGGATGGTCCAGCGCCATGCGTTGCGCCACCCGTGCCCCGCGGTCATGTCCGACGATGTGGAACGAGTCGCATCCGAGCGCCGCCATCACCGCCACCTGGTCCCGAGCCGTCGTGCGCTTGCAATAGACGCTCAGGTCCCCTTCCGCGGCCGGTGGCTTGTCGCTGTCGCCGTAGCCGCGCAGGTCCGGCGCCACCACCGTGTAGTCCTCGGCCAGCATCGGCGCGACCTTGTGCCACATCACGTGGGTCTGCGGATAGCCGTGCAGCAGTAAGATGGGCGGCCCGCTCCCCCCATGTCGGACGTTGATGGACACGCCGTTCGCCGCGACCCTCGCTCGCGTGAAGCCGTCGAACATTGCTCCTCCTCGTTGCCGGTGGTCCGCCCGGCGCTCACGCCACCGTCAGCCCCAACGCCGCCAGCCGCGCCGGTTCACCGAGGTAGAAACCTTGCCGCAGGAGGTGCTGCTGGAGCTTCTTGACCTCGAGGTCGCGCGGCTCCACCCCGTCCTGGACCGCCAGCGCCGCCGCCACCCCGGCGGCCTCGCCGAGCTGCATCAGCGCCGGCCGCGCCCGCGTCGCCCCCGGATCGTGACCGCGCCGGATATACGCCGACGCCCGGCCCGTGACCAAGAGACCGTCTAGGCCCTTGGGCAGCAGCGACCGATACGGCGTATCAAACCCCGACGGTTCCCCGCCGGTGTGCGGTTGTCCGGCGTGCGTGTTGCGGTACAGCACGTCGTCGAACTTCCGGCCCGTGTACACGTCCTGCGGCGTCAGCGTGTACTCGCCGTCAATATGCGGCCCGCCGCGCGCACCGAAGTACGGCGCCACCAGCAGCAGGTAGGCCTGCTCAAACCCCGGCACGTACCGGCGGAAGAACTGCGCTGTCTCGAAGACATGCATGCGGATGGCCGTCTCCAGACGCGCGTGCTGGTGCATGTCGTCGCGTCGAATAGCGCCGCCCATGTTGATCCGGCTCCCGACCAAGCCGTTCTCGGACGGCCACATCCAGAAGTTGGGCGTGTTGATGTGGACGTGGGTATCAACCGTCTTTTGGTAGTAATATTCCCCCCGCTCCCAGGCGCGCCGCAGCAGCGGAATCATGGCGTCTGCAAACGGCTGGCGCGTAAACGGAAACTGCTCCCGCTCCGCCTGCCACGCCCGGTCCTCGGCGTTGAGCGTGACCTCGCTGGCGCAGAACGCCTCGTAGCGGTCGAACTCCACGTTGGCCAGCAGGTAGAAGATGGCCGTGTCGTTCCAGGGAATATGTTCGGGACGCAGATGTTGCGGTCGGATCAGCGGGGCCATCGTGGAATCGGGCGGCATGTCGGTGATGACCGGTACTCCCGCCCGCCGGCACACGTCGGCGTCGGCCGAGGCGTCAATGACCACCTTTGCTTTCACGGCCACCCGCCCCGACTTCCCCTCGACGAACAGCCCGGTGACGCGCTGCGCTTCAATGATGGGATCGCCTACCCACACCGGCACCAGGATTTCAACTCCGGCAGCGAGGGCCTTCTGCGCCGCGAGGTGCGAGATGATATTCGGAATGTCGGCATATTTGTGACCCGTCTCCGAGCGGAGCGCCTCCATCTCGTCATTCACTTCCTTGGGGATGCCTTGTAGCCCGCCTGGCAGCGTGACCGGCGCCTCGCCCGCGATGCTGCCGCCGACGATCATCGCCGGGCCGAGGTTGCCACCGAGACTGCCAAAGCGGTCGAGCACGAGGGTCCGTACCCCTTGCCGGCCGGCCGCAATCGCGGCGAACATCCCGGAGAGACCGCCCCCGACGACCGCGACATCCACGTCGTAGGCGACCGGCACCTGTCGCGCCGGCTCCGCTACGTAGCCCATCGGCATTGCTCTGCCCATCGGTGTACCTCCTCAGCCGCGTCTGACGCGCACAGTCGAGTGTACGTGACCGCTAGCTCGCGTGTGCCACGCGCATACCGCTGCCGGCCGATGCCTTCTCCCACACCGGTATTGGCTGGTGCCGACTCGAGGGGGATGATGGGGCCAGCGACTCTCGTCAGCATATACTCCGCTCAAAGCCGGCATCAGTATACGACCTCATTCGCGTGTGGAACCTGTTACCTTTCGACATAAGGCTGCGTCGTACTAGGTAGAGCACGATAAAACTGGAGGCAGGTGCCACGTGCAGCCCGACGACTACACTCGCACCGCTGGACCAACTATCGCCGTACCTGTCGCGGCGGCAGCGATCACGGACGAGGTACTGGTTCACCGGTGGCAGCGGGGCGACTTGTCCGGCGCGAGTGTCGCCATCCAGCGCCATGAGCGCATGTTGTTTGCTGCCGCGATGCGGCTGTTGCGGAACCCCGTGGATGCAGAAGACGCCGTTCAAGAGACCTTCCTGAGAGCACACGAGCGCATTGGAACACTGCGCGACGGCGCGGCGCTACCGGGCTGGCTGCGGCAAACCTGTGTCCGCCTCTGCATTGATCAACTGCGTCGCGTCCGCCCGCTGGACCTTGGCGAGGCCGATGACGATGCCGTGGATCCGCGGCCCGGCGCCGCTGAGCAGGCGGAGTTGCGCGACGTTCTGGAACGCTTCGAGGCCGCGCTCGACATGCTTCCCCGGGGCCAGCGTGTCGTTGTACTGCTCCGCGATGTGGAGGGGTTCGACACCCGCGAGACGGCGGACCTGTTGAACATCAGTAGCAATGCCGTGAAGATGCGATTGAGCCGCGCCCGCGCCGTCCTCCGCGCCGCGATAGGCGAGGTACCACTATGAGCACCAATCCGATCTCAAGGCATCAGCACCTCGATGAAGACAGCGCCGAGGCTGCGGCCCACCACTATCTCCGATCGGGCGAGTTGCCCGATTGCGCGGTCTGCGGGTCCGAAGTGCGGGATCTCGCTAGGTACTTCTCGGCCGGTCAACTGTTGAGCCAGCGGCGTTCCGACATTCCCGGCACCCCCGCTGCGAACGCCATCCGGGAGTTGCGGAGACGCTCGTACCCGCGGCGCGCGTTGGGCGCGATAGGCGCCATGCTTACCTCCGCCGGAGGGAGCGGACGATGAGCGGCCTGGTGAGTGCGGAGCGGCTGGAGGCGCTAATTGCGGCGGGTGCCGCGGCCCTGTTGCCGGTGCTGCAAGTGTTGCTGCTGCTGATTGCGGGGTACGTCGGAGCGCGTCTTGCCTCGCGGGCAACTGCGGCCGTGGTGCGGCGCGTCGGCGACAAGCGCCTGGAGCCTGTCGCTCAGGCGCTCAGGAAGGCCGGGTTGCATGTCGGCGCGCCTGAATTGGCGGGCCGATGCGCTTTCGCAGTGGTATTCATCATTGTGACCATCCAGGCCTCCGCCGTGGCCGGCCTCCAATACTTCGGCGAGATCGCCGACAGCATCATCCATACGGTGCCCACGGTAGGCGTCGGTCTGGCGTTGTTGCTCATTGGCGTCGTGGCCGGTCGTCAGGCCGGGGCGCTGGCGGCCGCGCTGGCCGTGCGTGGCCCGGTCCCGCCGAAATTCGTCGGCGCTGCGACGCAGGGGACGATTGTTGCCGCCGCCGCAGTGAGTGCCGTTGACGCGATGGGCATTGCCACGACCCTGCCGGTCGCCCTCATCACGCTCGGCGTGGCTGCGCTCTTCGGGTTGGTCGTGGTCGGAGGGATCCTGTCAGCCCGCGGCGTGCTTGAGAACATCGCCGCCGCCCGCTATGTCGAAGAGACCCTCATCGAGGGACAGCGGGTCCGCTTCCGCGGCGAGGAAACGGAGGTCGAAACGATTGGCATCTTGGCAACCGTCCTACGCACCGACGCTGGCGTGCGCATTACCATTCCCAACTCGCTACTGCAGCGGGAAGCAGTCTGAGTCCTTGGCGGGCCGGTAGACCGGCGAAAGGGGGAGAGCCGTGGAAGACGTAATCAGCATGATCGAGGGGTGGTTCGATCCAGCATTCCAGGAGGTGTTCGGCCCATACCTACCCCGGGTGATCGGTGCGCTAGCTATCGTCATCGTCGGCTGGCTACTGGCGATCCTTGCGTCGCGCATCGTGCGTAGCGTGTCGCGGCGTGTGAAGCTCGACGGTGTCCTCGCCGAGTTGCTCGGTGGCGATAAAGGGGCCGCCGGGGCCGAGCGAGCAGCCGGCAGTGCCGTGTTCTGGGTCGGTATGCTGCTGGTGGCCGTCGCTGCCCTCCAGACCCTCGCCCTCGATCAGGTCAGCGAACCACTCAACCAAACCCTAAATGAGATCTTTGCCTTCATTCCGCGCGTGGTTGGGGCGGCACTGCTGCTAGTGGCCGCCATCGTTGCCGCCCGGATCCTGCGGGCACTCGTGGCGCGCGCCTTGCTGCTCGCCCGCGTTGACCGTCGCCTCGGCGAACAGGTCGGCGAACAGACCGACGTCAGCGTCTCCGGTGCCCTGAGCGAGGCCAGCTTCTGGCTGACTCTGCTGCTCTTCTTGCCCGCCATCCTGGGTGTGCTCGCCATCGAGGGACTGACTGATCCTGTCCGCAACATGGTGGAAGCCGTGCTTGTGTTCGTTCCCAACTTGGTAGCGGCCGGGATCATCCTGGGCGTCGGCTGGCTGGTTGCGCGCGTCCTCCGACGCATCCTTACCAACCTCACCCGCTCCTTTGGCGTGGACCGCATTGGCGAGCGCGCCGGCCTCACTGGTGAGAACGGCACCCAGCGACTCTCCGAATTGATCGGACTTGTGGTCTACGCCCTCATCCTGATCCCCGTGATCGTCTCGGCGCTGAATGCGCTCCAGATCGAGGCCGTTGCGGCACCGACGAGCAACATGCTCGATCGCATGCTCGCGGCCGTCCCGAACATCCTCGCCGGGAGTGCGGTCATCGCCATCGCCTACGTGGTAGGACGCATCGTCTCCGATCTCGTCACCGGCTTGCTATCCGGAATCGGCTTCAATGGCCTGATCGTGCGCCTTGGGCTGCGTAGGCCGGACGCCGCCGGCGCGACGCCCTCGCGCATTGTGGGCTCACTTGTGTTCACGGTGTTGTTGATCGCGGCCGGTATGGAGGCAGTCAACCTCCTCGGCTTCGACCGCCTCTCCGACCTGACCGGTCAGTTCGTCGTCTTTGGCGGGCAGATCCTGTTCGGACTGGTGATCATCGCGGTGGGCCTGTTCCTCGCGAATCTCGTTGCCAACGCCGTGACTGCGAGCGGGATGAGCCAGGCGCGCACGGTGGCGGTGATAGCGCGAGTCGTAATCATCGCTTTTGCAGCAGCGATCGGGCTGCGCGGGATGGGAATTGCCAACGAGATCGTGATCCTCGCCTTTGCCCTGCCCCTTGGCGCGCTCTCCCTTGCTGCCGCCATCGCCGTTGGCGTTGGTGGCAGGGAGCTTGCCGCCCGGGAGCTCGCGGCGCTGCGTGAGAAGCTGGACGGGGACTCAACTACAGAGTAGTAGACCCAAGCGCGGCGCCTCCCGAAGCGCGCACGAACGCCGGGGCGACATCTCGCTCCGGCGTTCGCGTCCACGCCAGCAGGTCCGCACGTACTGTACCGCGCACCGCCCATTGGGAATAATGAAGGCGCACCGGAGGCGGCGCGCCGGAAGCGACTGTCCCCCCGCCGCAGCGGGGGGGCCATAGGCTCACAAGGGTCGGTTTTTCGTGTACGGCCGCAGCAGGCCGCGCCGCGCCCGTCCCCCCGTCGCAACGGGGGGACCATAGGGGGGCCGAGGAGCTGATCGTGACAACGCTGGATTTGACGGTACGCTACTTCCAGGACAGCACGCCGGCCGGCGTAGCCTGCCGCGAAGAGCACTTCCGCCGGCGCGAGTTCTCCATGCCCCTGCCGGTGGCGCAGACCGCCCTCGTGCTCGTGGACATCTGGAATACGCACTTCATCGAGTCCTGGCGCGACCGCGCGGAGCACGTCACCCTCACCGCCATCGTGCCGGTCCTGGCGGCGGCGCGGCAGGTGGGCCTGTCCATCGTCCACGCACCCTCGGATCGGGTAGCCGAGCGGTATCCCCAAGTGCATTGCGACCACCCCGCCACCGACACGCCACCCGCCCCGCCGCCGCAGTGGCCGCCACCGGCCTTTCGCAGCCGCACCGGACCGTATGCCGTCTACCGCAACCCCCGCGAGCAAGCGCCGGGCCGTCCACCGCACTGGGCAGACCGCTTGGCGATGTCACCGCACATTGATGTGCAGGCCGGCGAGGCCGTGGTTGCCACCGGCGCCCAGCTCCACGCACTCTTACAGGACCGCCGCATCTTGCACCTGCTCTACGTCGGATTCGCCACCAATTGGTGTGTACTGGGCAAGGACTACGGTATCCGCGCCATGAAGGATCGCGGCTACAACACCATCCTCCTGCGCGATGCCACTACCGGCGTAGAGTTCCCGGATACCCTGCACACGCTACAGGCCACCGAGCTTGCCGTGCGCGAAGTGGAGCAGCAGCACGGCTTTACCGCCTCCAACCGCGACTTCCTGACCGCCTGCCGCGCTACAGCGGTCGGCGGGCGAGACTGAATGATTGCGCGGTTGGCCCACCCGGCGGCCGCGTCGCCAGCCACAGCACCAGATCAGCCACCTCTTCCGGCGACTTGACCCGCTCGCTAGGGTCAAACGGAGGTGGGCCGCCGACGCGCATCTGGCCTGCCGTCAGGCGCGTGGCCACCGGCCCGGGAACAATCTCGTTGACCTCCACGCCCTGCTCCCAGACCTCCCGCGCCAGCACCTGCGTGAACATCCACACCCCCGCTTTCGCCACCGCATAGGAGGAGTTGCCGGGCACCGGTGCATGCCCCATTCCTGATCCGATGTTGATGATCTTCCCCCCACCGTCGGCGCTGATATGCGGCAGAAATGCGCGTGTCACCAGGTAGAGGCCGATGAGATTGACCTCGACGGTCTGCCGCCAGCGGCCCACGTCGTCTGCGCCCACCGGGTTTTTCTCTTGACCGCCACCGGCATTGTTGACCAGGATGTCGGCTCGGCCCAGCGTCGCCATGGTCCGCTCCGCGAGTTCCTCCACCTGCGCTGTATCGGCGACGTCGCAAGGCACGGCCAGCGCCGGGCGCCCTAGCCGCCGCACTTCATCCGCGACCGCCTCGATCTCCTCGGCCGTGCGGGCGCACACGCAGACGCCGGCCCCCTCACCGGCGAGCGCCAACGCCGTCGCCCGCCCGATCCCACGACCCCCGCCCGTCACGACCGCTACTTGCCCTCCGAGTCCCATCCCCATCGCTCCCGTCCCGCCTCAACCCCGTCCCCCCCGTCCCGACGGGAGGACCATAGGGGGGCCAGCCACCCAGCCTCACCCAATACGCACCGTCCGCCCGGTATCGGACGACTCGATGGCCGCTTCGATGATCTCGAGCACGTGAACCGCAGCGTCAATCGGCGCCGGCCCAGGCTCCCCCGCGCACGATGCCCTCAAGAACTCCCGCAAGAACTCCTCGCCGCTCACCCCGCCGTAGGCTGGCGATTGCGCCGGTTCGAAGACCCGGTCCTGCTTCCCCTTTCCCTCCCAGCCGGGTGCCAGGCTGTGGACCGTGAACCCGTCCATTTCGCGCGGCAGCCGCAGGTAGCCGTCCGTCCCGCGGAAGCCTATGAAGGTGTCGTAGGCCGCGCCGGAATACCCGGCCGCGCTCCCGATCAGGTGATAGCCCGCGTGCAGCGTGCCCAATACCCCGCTGGAGAACCGCATCACCAGGCAGGCCGTGTCCTCGACCTCGATCTGCTCCGGATTCTGCTGGCCGACCAACGCGGCGACCTCCACTACCCGGTCGTCCAGGAAGTAGCAGAGCAAGTCCAGGTAGTGACACCCCAGCCACGACAGAATGCCCGTCCCGGCCGTGTCCTTGCGGAAGAGCCAATGCCCCGGGTTGCGGTAGCGCACCTGCGACGTCACCATCCGCGCCTCGACCGCCATGATCTTGCCGAGCGCGCCGCTGCGACAGATCTCGACCGCATCGCGCATTGCCGGGTTCCAGCGGTTCTGGAAGAACGTACTCATCGTCAAGCCCCGCTCCTGCGCCCGCTCCGCCACGGCTCGCAGGTCGGCGGCGGTGAGTGCCCCGGGCTTCTCGAACAGCACCGGCTTACCGGCCTCCACCGCCGCGTGCAGGATGTCGGGACAGAGGTCGTTACGCACGCAGACCACCAGCGCCGCGACTTCCGGTCGCGCCAGCAGCTCGTCAACGCTCGTCGTCACGGATTGCACCTTGGTCGCGCCCTCGCCGAGCGCGTCGGTATCCTCGTCGGCGACTCCGCACACGTGAATCGCCGTGACCTCCGGCAGCACCTCCAGGGTCTTGACATGCATGGGCGCGTGCGGGTGGGGCGAAGAGATCATCCCCACTTCGACGGACAGGGCATCGGTATCGCTCACAATCGTGCCTCCTCGTGCAGCCTTGTGCCGCTGGCTGGCGGCGCCACGGTCGGCCGTCCACCGGGCAGCGCGCTTCAGTCTACACGCTCCACCCCGGCGCGGTGCTTTGCGGACGCACCGATCCGCTGCCAGCCGGATGGCATCCCTACGGGTAGTCTGTGATAATAGCCCAGCCCACGCTCAGGATACGCATACCGTGGAGAAGACTATTGAGGCCTACGAGCGGCGGCGGGCCCGCCGCCGGTTCTTTGCCCAAGCCAGTGAAGTTGCCGAGCGGGCGGGCCTCGCGCCGCACGAGGCGCAGGCTTTGGCCGATCAGGCAGTGCAAGCCGTGCGCGCCGCGTCACACCCATAAAGCTCGTCGTTGATACCACCAAGAGAGGTAGCGCCTATGACCGCAGTAGCGTCGCCACCCAAAAGCCGTCCGCCGGCCAAGCCCCGTTCGGCAATCCTCAACCCCGGCCAACTCCACGCCCGGCTCGAAGCCATCAAGGCCCGCATGGGACCACCACCCTGGTCCACGCTCCTGACGCTCACCGATGAGATGCAGGCAGCGGTCATCTACCAGGCGCCCGACACCCCCAATGACCGGCACTACCACCTCCACGACGAATGGTGGGTGGTGATGGAGGGGGAAATCTCCTGGGAAATGGAAGGTTACGACGAGCCGGTCATCGCCCGCGCCGGCGATTTCGTCCTCGCGCCCAAGAACACCTTCCACTACATCCGCGTCCTTGGCGACAAGCCCGCCGTCCGTATCGGCATCACCGTGAAGGGCGAGTTCCACCGCCACTAGCGTTAGCCCCCGGCGCACAAAGAGCGAGATTCGGTGCCACCATGCAAACCCAGCCCGACCTGACCAAGAGCCAGTTGTTCCTCGACGACACCTGGGTTGCCGAGCAGCGCCGCTTGCAGCGCCGCTGGTATCCCGCCGAGGTCTATCCCGAGCCGCTCCTGCGCCCCGACATGCCCTGGGAAGGCACCGACCTCATCTTCTACGGCACCGTCTTCCGCCTCGATGGCGTCTACCGGATGTACTACTCGACGTTCAATCCGAACCAACCGTCGCTCGTCTGCGTCGCCGAGAGCGAGGACGGCCTGCGCTGGCACCGGCCCATCGTCGGCACCGTCGAGTATCGGGGCAGCCGCGACAACAATATCGTCATGACCGGCATCGTGCATCCGAGCGTCATGCACGAGCCGGATGACCCCGCCGCGCCCTTCAAGCTGTTCTGGCAAAAGGGCGGCGCCATCCGCTGCGCCACCAGCCGCGACGGCTACCGCTGGACCCCACTGCCGGACCCACTCCTGTCGCCCGTTGGCGATGTCCAGAACATCCTGTTTCACAAGGTGGATGGCCAATACGTCCTGCTGCTCAAGCCCCATCACGGCCGGCAGCGATATGGCGCCCGCTCCGTCGGCATCACCCGCAGCCCCGACTTTCGGCGCTTTCCCCCGTTCGACACGTTGCTCAAGCCCGACCTCGTGGACGGCCCGGAGGTCGAGTACTACGGCATGACCGCCTTTCCCTACGCCGATCTCTTCCTCGGCCTGCTCTGGCGCTACAACGGTATCCCCGACTTCATTGACATCGTCCTCGGCTGGAGCCACGACCTCCGGCAGTGGCACTGGCCCGTCCCCCGCGAAGCGTTCATCGGCCCCACCTACTACTGGAATCAGCGCTGGTCCAGCAGCTCTTCCGCCCCACCCATCCCGGTCGGCAACCAGCTCCGCTTCTACTTCGGCGGTCGCACCGGCGCGCATACGCACGTCAAACAGGGTCCCATCCAATACGGCGTGGTCGGCATGGCCACCATCACCGAAGACCGCTTTGTCTCCCTCTCGGCCGGCGTGCAGGACGGCAAGCTGCTCACCAAGCCCCTGACCTGGCCCGGCGGCGACCTCCTCCTGAACGCCTCGACCACCCGCCACCTCGACGGCTACCCCCTCGACGGCGGCGGCGCCCTGTTCGTCGAGGTCCTGGACGAGGCGGGACAGCCCATCGCCGGCTTTGCCGGTCCCGACCGCGCCGAGTTCATCGGCAACGTCCCCTCCCGCCACCTGATCGGCCCGGCCCCCCTCCGCTGGCCCGGTGAGCGCCGTCTGGCCGAGCTAACCGGCCAGCGCATTCGCCTCGCCTTCACCCTCCGCGACGCCCACCTCTTCAGCTTCCGCGCCAGCACCTAACCCCGCCCCCTGCCTCCCTCCGCCTCGTCATTGCGGCGCAAGCCGCAATCCATCCCCGCCGCCGCACCTGGTATCCCTGAACGGATGTTCACTATCCTGCCGCCGCGTGCGTGACGAGAGGGCTGCCCCATGCCGCGCCAGACCGAGCCGAACGCCAACAACGCCTTGGGCCATCTGCTGCAGCCCATGCTGGTATTACCGGCAAGATGCTGCCGTGTCGGGGCCTGATTGCCAATCAACCGAGAAGCGGCCAGTGGCGTTTGACGGACGTTCGCTCTCGCAGTAGTATCGAAGCAGAATGAGGAGGGGATGATGGCACTCCAGCCGAACACGCTTCATCTGGCTTGTGAAGACAACCTTGCATTCATGGAGAAGCTCCATGATGATCAGATGAAGCTGATCGTGACTTCCCCTCCCTATAATCTAGGAAAGGACTATGAGGAGGCCCAGAGTTCACTCAACACGTATCTGGCGGCACAGGAGCGCGTGATTACCGAGTGCGTGCGCCTCCTCCATCCCCAGGGGTCGCTCTGTTGGCAGGTCAGAAACTATGTCCACAACGGAGAAATCGTCCCGCTTGATGCGATACTCTATCCTGTATTCCGCAATCGTGGTCTCAAGCTCCGTAACCGAATCGTTTGGCACTTTGGGCACGGGCTTCACTGTAGACGACGCCTGTCCGGGCGCTACGAGACTATCAATTGGTGGACAAAGAGTGATGACTACACCTGGCATCTTGACCCGATTAGGGTTCCGGCGAAATATCCTAACAAGCGCCATTTCAAAGGCCCCAAAATTGGCCAACTTTCGGGAAACCCGAAAGGAAAAAACCCAAGCGATGTATGGGAGTTTCCGAACGTCAAACACAATCACCCGGAGAAGACTATACACCCATGCCAGTTTCCCGTTGAATTAGTAGAGCGTCTGGTCCTATCCATGACCGATGAGGGTGATGCAGTATTCGACCCTTACATGGGAGTCGGGTCGTCTATCATTGCGGCACTAATGCACCGCCGCGCTGCTTACGGTTGCGACATTGTGCCGGAATACGTGGACATCGCGTGGCGCCGAGTCGGAGCACTATACGCAGGGAGTCTCCGTACAAGACCGATGGGTAAGCCCATCTATGAACCGCAGAAGCCCAATGGAGGGACTGATGCAGATCAAGTGTGGGAAGAAGTGCAGACGGTGATAGCAGAAGTTGATGCTTCTGCTTGCCAGACCAAGGTCTCGAAAGAAAAGACCATGCCTGGCAGGTTGCTCTTCTCTCCGACTGACATGAACCGGGCGTTTCTGGAGGGATTTCGGAAGCGCGGGTGGAGTGAGCGCCGCAGCATGTTCTGGGTGACCGCTGACGAGAAGCTATTGCGCGGCCCCTATACGCTCCCGGAGCAGGAGCAAAAGCAGGCTATCGAGGCTGCTGGGCTGACCCCTATCATGTCCTACAATCAGACTGATTTTGTCAAGGACCGGATTGCAGTAGAAGTCCAATTTGGTAAGTACGCATTCGTAGCTCATGATCTGTTCGTGAAACACCTCAGTTTTTTCGTCGCGGGCATCATTGATGTCGGCATTGAAAATACTACTTATGAAAGAGTTAGAACGAGAGATGTCCTCTGGTGTCCCGTACTATGAACGTGACCTGCTAAATGTGCTGCGGCAAGGACGCGGTGTCCCCGCAGTCCCATTGGTGCTCATCGGTGTAACCCCTTGACCATCCGCCGCCTCGCTGCCAAGTGGTGCGCCGAGCCATCCGTCCACGGCGGCAAGAAACGACCTAGAGGCGCGCAACTGATAATCTGAGCATTCAGCCCGGGGGGTAAGGCGTTACAACTGAGCCATCACCCCCTCGCCACTTGGTGGAGAGGGGGCCGGGGGGTGAGGCCCGCTCCTACTCAGGCCCCTTCCCTTCAGGGAGGGGGTTTGGGGGTAGGTACCGTATGCCCGTGCTTCGGCACCCAGTAGCTTACGTAAAGCTGCTCGCAGTCCAGGGAGCAGAAGCTCCGCACCTCCCCGTCAACCTCCGCTACCCAGCGCCGCTTGGGAATCATCTGCCCGCAGAACGAGCAGTTGACCACGTTCGTATCCCACCACGCCAGTTCCAGGTCTTCCCAGTAGCCCACCGCCGCCCCCTACTCCCCGCGCAGCCCGGCCGTCGCCGCCTCGTTCACCGCGTACCGGCTGCCGTCGCGCTCGACGGCCACCCCGTACACCTCCCGCGCCGCCCGCTCGGAGATGAACCCCTGCTCCACGTCGGACAGCACCAACTGCGGGTCCCGCCTCGCCGGTGGCCCATAGCCGCCCCCGCCCGGTGACTGAATCAGAATCCGGTCCCCCGGCCCGACCACGCAGTTGGCAAACTTGGCCGCGCTGACCGTGCCATACACCTCCGCAAACGTGCGAAAGCGGTCATCCCCCCGCTTCTGCACCAGGATCGCCGAGGTCGTCGCCTCGCCCCCGCCCAGCAGCCCCCACGGGTTGACCTGCATGCGCTCGAACACCGCACTGACCGTGATCTCTGCTGGCGCCACCACCTCCAGCAGCCGCCGTGCCCCCAGCCCGCCCCGGAACTCCCCCGCCCCGGCCGAATCCGGCACCAGCGCGTAGGCGTGCGTCAGCCAGGGATAGCGCGTCTCGAACACTTCCACCGGCGTATTCCGGCAGTTCCCATTCGGCACCACGACGACGTTGTTCCCGTCCTTGTAGTGCCGCGCGCCCCATCCCCCACCCTCGAAGCTGTACACGACGTAGTATTGGTCCGTCTCCGGGTGATGCCCCCCAAACAGGAAGTTGCACGAGGTCCCGCCCTCGGCAGCCGCCACCCGCTCCGGTATCACCTGACTCAACGCGCCCAGGATGATGTCCACGATGCGCGGGTGCGTTTCCGTGTTCCCCCCGACCGAGGGCGCCGGATGCTGCACGTTCATCACCGTCCCCGGCGGCGCGATGATCTTGATCGGCCGGTAGCAGCCGGAGTTGTGCGGAATCTCGTTATCGGTCACGTGGAAGAGCGCATTATACGTCGCCGAGGCCGTCACCCCGTAGGTCGCGTTCACGATCCCCTTCGCCTGCGGATCGGACTCGCTGAAGTCGGCGATGATCTCGTCGTCACGAACCACCATCGTCACCCGAATCCACGTGGGGTCGCTCGTCGCGCCGTCGTCCTCCACGCAGTCCTCGAAGGAATACTCGCCGTTCGGTATCTGCCGTAGCTCTTCCCGCATCCACCGCTCGGCGTGGTCCATCAGCGCCGTGCAGGCCTCGTTGATGATGGGAACCCCGTACTGATCCAGCAGCTCGTGCAGCCGGCGCTCCGCGATGTGCAGCGACCCGATCATCGCGTGGAAGTCGCCCCACGTGTGCCGCGGCGTCCGGTGGTTGGCCAGGATGATCTTCCAGATGTCCTGTACGTATTCGCCCCGGCGCATGATCTTGACCAGCGGTAGCCGTAGCCCCTCCTGGTAGACCTCGGTGGCCGTCGCCGCGAAGGAGCCGGGCGCCATCCCCCCGATTTCCGCTACGTGCCCGATGTTGGCGACAAACCCGAACAGCTCGTCGTCGTAATACACTGGCTTGATGATCGTGTGCTCCGGCATGTGGCAGCCGCCCCGGTACGGGTCGTTGTGGATCAGCACGTCGTCCGGCTCGAAGTTCTCCAGACCGTACTCGTCAATCGCCCAGCGCACGGTGAAGAGGATTGCCCCCAGCTGCGCCGGACAAAACTCTGCCTGCGCGATCATCTCACCGTCGCGATTGAAGATGACGCAGGAGAAGTCGAGGCCCTCGTTGAAGATGGTCGAATACGAGGTCTTCATCATGGCAATGCCCATCTCCCGACAGATCATCACCAGACGATTGTGGATCACGCTCTGCGTGACCTGCGACCCCGCCACACTCGCCGCCCCATCCACGCTCTGCGTAGCTGCCATCACCACTCACCATCTTCCTCATTGTAGGGGCGCGATTCATCGCGCCCAAGCGCCCGTCATTGCGGCGGAAGCCGCAATCCAGGGCCATTCATAGCCCCCGGTCGTCGCGCGGACTCCCCTTCCCTGATGAAGATTGCTACCTTAATCAGGTAGTGGGAGCTAGCCCCCCTATGGCCCCCCCGCTGCGGCAGGGGGACGGCGGCGTGAGCCGCTGCGGGGGCGGGCGTGTTCCCTCCCCCGTCGCAACGGGGGAGGGCGAGGGTGAGGGTCACCCCTCGCCCCGCTCACCCTACACCTCAATCACCAGCAGCCCATGCTCCGTGACGGTCAGCCGCCGTCCGGTTGGCAGCAGCGTCGTCGAATCCGCGTCCTCGATGATCGCCGGCCCCGTCAGCCCCGCACCGGCCGCCAAGTCCGTGCGCCGGTAGATCGGGCAGCGCACCCGCCCGGACTCCGCGAAGTGTACCTCCCGGTGTGACCGCGGGCTGGCCGCCCCGCCGCCCTCCGTCCGGGCCGGCCACCGCGGGAGCGTCACGTTGGGCGTCGCGCCAATCACGCTCACGTTGAAATGGATCAACTCCATGATCTCACCAGCAATGCTGTAGCCGTAGAAGGCCTCGTGCTGCTGGTGAAATCGCTGCATTACGGCGGCGATGCTTTCCTCCCCAATGGGACCGGGCGGCACCGGGACGTCTTGCTCGTAGTTCTGCCCCAGGTACCGCATACTGATCGAGCGAGCAACCGTTGGTGTGCTGGCAAAGCCTTCTGCGCGTAGGTCCCGCAGGGCCGCTTCCGTCAGCTCGTCAAAGCGCGCGTTGATCCGCGCCACGTCCAGGTCGTTGGAGCGATAGGCGTGCGTCCACGACCGGTCTACCCGCAGGTCCGCCAGCAGCGTACCCAAGGCGGAAGTCAACCCGGCGTGCGGCGGCACGATCACCCGGCCTATCCCCACCGCCTCGGCCAGCGCCACCGCATGGAGCGGGCCGGCGCCCCCGAAGGCCACCAGATCGAACTCGCGCGGGTCAATGCCCCGCTCGACCGTCAGCAGCCGCAGCGCGTTCGCCATGCTCTCGTTCGCCAGCTGCACGATGGCCAGCGCGGCATCGTCTGTTTCCAGGTTCACCCGCCCGCCCATGCCGGCGACGGCCGCGCTCGCCCGCTCCCGGTTCAGCGCCATCGTCCCGGCCAGGAAGTAGTCGGGATTGAGCCGCCCCAGCACCAGGTTCGCGTCGGTCACGGTGGCGTCGGTCCCGCCGGCGTCGTAGCACGCCGGACCGGGATCGGCGCCGGCGCTCTGCGGACCGACCTTGAGAAAGCCACCCTTGTCTACCCAGGCCAGCGAGCCACCACCGGCGCCAATCGTCGTGATGTCAATGAAGGGCGCCGCGACCGGAATACCCCATTCGACCTGATACTCCGTTGTGTAGCCGTACTCGCCGTCAATGACCAGCCCCACGTCGGTGCTCGTGCCCCCCATGTCGAAGGAAATGACCTTTGACGCGCCGGCCGTGCCGTTTCGACCCGCCGTCCCGGCCAGCTCCCCGAAATAGCGCCCGGCGGTGATCCCCCCGGCCAACCCGGAGAGCAGTAGTTGGACCGCCTGTTGCGGTGCGGCTGCCGGGAGCATCGTGCCGCCGTTCGATTTCATCAACGCCCACGGCGCTGCCAAGCCACGCTCCCGCAGACCTCGCTCCAGACTGCCGGCAAAGGCCGCCACGTGCGGCTTGATGTACGCATCGGCGACGGTCGTACTGCCGCGCTCGTACTCCCGCCAGATCGGCGCGACGGCGTGCGACAGCGATACCGGTACGTCCGGGAACTCGCGCTGCAAGCACGCTGCCAGCTCCTGCTCGTGCTGCGGGTTGACATAGGAGAACAGCAGGTTGATGGCGATAGCCACCGGCCGGTCGCCGCCGCCGCCCTCGACGAGGCGCTCCGCCACGACCGCCCGCAGGCGGGCCAGCTCTTGCTCGTCCAGCGGGATGAGCACGTCGCCGTCCTTGGTGATCCGCTCGCGCACGCCCAGACAGTCGCGCCGCTCGGCAAACGGCGCCGGCTTCACCCAATCCAGGTCGTAGTGGAACCGACGATTAATCCGCTGGATGAAGAGCACGTCCTCGAAGCCCTGCGTGGTCAGATAGAGCACTCTGGCGCCGCTCCGCGTGTGGAGCATGTTGATCGCCATCGTGCTCCCCAGGATCAAGGAGTCGATCTCGCCAGGGCTGATGCCGGAATCAGCCAGCGTCTCGAACACCCCCGCCTCCGGGTGGCGCGGTGTCGAGGGCCGTTTGGTGACGATCAGCCGACCGGAGCCGTCCGACTGCTCGTTCTGCACCACACCGATCAAGTCGGTGAACGTGCCACCCGTATCTATCCCTACCCGTAGGACCATCAACTGCCCCTATCCCTAGCTTGACCAGGAGTGCCCTTATTCCTGGTCGGATTTATGGCTGCGGCGAGGGTCATTGGCGTGCCAGCACCTATACTAACAGGGCGGCGCACCGAGGACGGAATGCCTTGCTTCAAGCGATCCCAGGCGATACCAGGCCGGACTGGGTTTTTGCGTGTAGTGACTTACCGTGCCTGGAACGAGGAGGGCCATGAACATATTCGAGACGATAGGTAAGGCCACGCGCCGCATGGAGCCGTTCCACTCACAGTTTCTCGCGGATGCGTTAACCGACAGCTTGCAGGGCGACCATTCGTTGTTCGGGGCAGTCTGGCGGCTGGTGGCACCGCCGGACTGGGCGATTCCAACCTGCGTGGAAGTCTCATCCGAGGAGGTCGTGGGCCGGGGCCAGAGGATAGACATCTGTATCCGCAGTAGTGCGCCGCATAATCACGTTGTGGGTATTGAAGTCAAGACTGAAGATGCGTCGGCTACTCCTGGTCAGTTGGTCAGCTACCTTGCTGGCCTCAAGGAGAGATTTCCCGAATCTGCCATACAGATAGCCTACCTTACCCCGTTCAATAGCGCGCGGGCCGGGGCTGCTGCCGGTCGTCTCGCCACCGTTAGGGAGTTCGCGGCCTTTGCTACGCAACTACCGCAAGCGCGGCACGTGAGTTGGCTTGATGTGGCTGCCATTCCCTGGGATGGCAGCCCGCTATGGGAGCAACATCAGACCTATGTGCAAACCCGTATAGCGCCACCGTCCAAACTGCGGGTCAGCACGGAACGGACCCGCGAGTTTGCCGTTTTCTTTGGCGAGGCGCCTGTCCAGCGTTTCTGGGAGGCACTCGCAGTCTGGGAAATATATGCCGGCGTCAACGGCGCGGACATCAACTTGGCGAATTTTGGCGACGACCTGCCGTCGTTTGCAGGGTCGCTGGTCAGAGCGATGGAAATTCTCCTGGATAGCGATAACGTAGTACGCAACGCTACACCGAGGCCGGACAAGTACCGAGCAGAGCTACGACAACCGTTCCTCTCTTCGCCGTATCACCAAGTTCACCGAGTGCTCTTCGGTCTCGCGGAGGCACATCCTTATGTGTGGATACAAGGTGAGGGTGATTATGGAGTCAGGACCGCACACAAGAATCACCCCTCAGTGAGCCTATTGAGAAGCAAAGGTGTTGACCATCTCTTGGTTGGGCAGCGCCGGTAAGGGCAGAGGAGGGGTATCGAGAGACCGGGCGCGGCTCAGCGGCCCGCAGCCTCTTCCACCGACTGCGGCAGGCCGTCCTCATCGCCGCCCAACCAGCGATACCGGCGCGGATAGAGACTCAGCGAGCGGTCCGCCAGCGGCAGCTTGATCGGAACACTCCCGCGCTGCGCCGACACTTTCGCGGCGATAGCCACCTCCAACGCTTGCCGCAGGTCGTGGCCCGAGATGACCAGCTCGCTGCCCGTCTCCACCGCCGCCAGAAACGACCGGATAGAAGTAGTGAGGTAGCCGAACTCGCTCCAGCGGTACGGCGCGTAGTGCGCCTCGATGCGCTGGCGCGCGCCGTGCGCGTCGTAGCCCTGGTAAATCTCCGGCGGCCCCCAGTCCCAGCGTATCAGCGTGTCCTCGCTCCACACGTCCACGCCCCGGTACGGCGTTCCCATACCGAACACCGCGCAGTCGAGGCCGTTGGACAAGTGGAACCGGCCATTAATAATCAGTCCCTCGTCCGTGTCGCTGGCGAGTGCCTCCGCGGGCGTGCCCCACGCGATCACCTCGTCCACTTCCGCGCCCGCCAGCAGGGTCAGCACCGCGACGTGCTGGCAGCCACCGCCCGAAATCTCGCCACTCCCCCAGCGATGGATGCTGGCGCCGATGATCTTCCCGTACTGGCCGGCGTGGATGCGCCCCGCCACTTCCTGCACCTCGGACATTGCCCGTTGCAGGTTGCCCCCGGCGTAGACGATCCCGCGCTCCTGGCATACCTCCACCATCGTATCGGCATCACTGAGTTTTCCGGCGATGGGCTTGTCCGTGGAGATGCCCTTCACGCCGGCCTCCGCACAGGCAATGACCGCCTCTTTGTAGAACTTGGTCGGCGTGACGATTGCCGCAATATCCGGCACCACGTCCGCCAGCAAGGCATGGGCATCGGGATACAGCGCCGTGATGCCGAACCGCTCGCCGACGGCCTGCCGCCGCTCGTCGTTGTACTCGGCGATAGCGACAATCTCGGTATCCGGGTACGTCGAGTAGGCTTGGGCGTATTTCTGTCCGAGACGTCCACAGCCGATGATCGCTACCCGATGCTTCGCGCTCGTGTCTGCCATCGTTCCTCACCTCTCCTGTCATCTCCCGGACCTCGCCCCCAGGCCAGGTACGGGTTAAGCCGTAGGGGCGCAACATGTTGCGCCCGTCCCCCCGCTGTGCGGGGGGGCCATAGGGGGGCTAGTATTCTCGACCTGCCTCCGCTCCACTCCCCCTCTCTATCGCTCAACGATGGAGAGGGGGCCGGGGGGTGAGGTGTCGTACCTCCCTACTCCCAGATGAACAGCACCCCCATCGCCTGATCGGGGTGCTCGTAAAGGAAGTCGTACCCTTCCTTCAGTTGCTGGCCGTCAAATCGGTGCGTGATGAGCGGCTGCACGCGCACCTCGCCGTTCGCCAAGGCCGCCATCGCTATCCGCCCGATCTCCGCGCGGTCCGTGCTCGGCGGATAGCTCACGATCACGCGCTTGCCCTGATAGCTGTCTACGTCGAGCGGCAGCGGCGCATTTTGGTACTTGCCGTTGACCTGAATGAGACCGCCGCGGCCGACCATCTTCTGTGCCTGCTCGAACGACTTGATACCGGCGGCCCCGCCCACGCAGTCCACGACGATGCTGGCGCCCTCGCCGCCCGTCAGGCGTCGCACCGCCGCGACCGGGTCCTCCTCGCTCGCGTTCACAACCTCCGGCGCTCCCACCTCTTTGGCGAGCCGGCAGCGCAGTTCCAGTGCGTCCACGGCGATCAGCTGCGCCGGGTTGTAGCGTCTGGCGAACTGCATGACCAGGTTGCCCACCAGTCCCTGCCCCAGCACGGCCACACGATCTTCTGCCGTGATTTCGAGCGCCTGCGCCCAGCCGGCGCTACTCGTCGAGAGCGGATGAAACGGCCCCTCCTCCAACGAGATGTCCGGGTGCAGATGATGCACCTGCGGATGCGGGTCGTCCTCAGGGACCGGACGCAGCGAGTATTCGGCGTGTGGCGCGCTCACCACGACGTTGTCGCCGGGGGCAAAGTGCGTCACGCCCTCACCCACCCTCTCGATAGTCCCGGTCGTGGAGTACCCCATCGCATTGGGACTGACCGGGTGCTCCATCACGTACCGCCGCCATAGCTCCGAGCCGCGGCTGATCAGGCTGACCCGCGTGCGCGTCAGCACTTCCTGGTCGCCCGGTTCGGGAATCGGCACCCGCTCGAGGAAGACGTTGCCGAAGCCTTCCCCCTTCGCCGCCCGCCACATCATCGCTCCCATTGCCTCGCTCCCTCCTTATGCACTTCGACCGGGTTGTCTATCAACTCTTGGCCCCCACCCTCGCCCTCCCCCGTCCCGACGGGGGAGGGAACTGCCTGTCCCCCTGCCGCAGCGGGGGACCATAGGGGGGCCAGAGCCACTGCCTCCTACTCCTCCAAGAACAGTTCGATCACCGGCACCTCCACGTCCGGCGGCTGGATCGGAAGCTCCAGCACCAGGGTATCGGCGCCGATGTCCGGGCTATCGTGGTGCTGCGGCGCGTCAAGTCTGCGGATCTCCGACGCATCGTTCAGCAGTTGGGCATAGGCCACGCGCTGCCGCAGGCCATCCAGATAGACGTACTTGAGCGGCCAGGCGAAGACGTGCAGGTAGAGCCGCTTGGTCGTCGGGTTGTACGTGTACCGGCAATCCGGCGGCGGGCTGAAGGGCGCCTGCGTGCAGCCGTAAATGGCTCGCCCGTGCAGCCGCATCCACTCGCCGATGTCGGCCAGCGTTTCGAGCGCCCGCGGGTCGAACTCGCCACGCCCGGTCGGGCCGACGTTGAGCAGGATATTGCCGCCCTTCGATACGGCGTCAACGATCATGCGGACGAGCAGGTCCGGGTCCTTCCAGTCCAGGTTGTCCCGGTCGTAGCCCCAGGAGCCGTTCAGCGTCTGGCACGCTTCCCAGATCACCGGCTTCCCGTCCGCGTGCAGCCCCCCCCGCGGCACGAACTGCTCCGGCGTGCGGAAGTCCTGCTCGATCTCGGAGCGGTTGTTGATCAGAATGTCCGGCTGAATCTCACGCACCATCCGGATCAGCCGTTCGCTCTGCCAGTCGTCCTTCCCCTTGCCCTTGCTCCAGCCCCAATCGCGCTGCGAGTAGGAGAAGTCCAGCCACAGGATGTCGAGCGGGTCGAACAGCGTGACCAGCTCGCGCACTTGGTTGTGCAGGTACTCGACGTACTTGCCCAGGTCGCGCTGCGCGTTGGCCGCGCGAGAGGCCAGGTCGTTCGCTTGCGGATGGATCCCGTCCACTGTGAATTCCGGGTGGTGCCAGTCTATCAGCGAGTGATAGAAGCCGATCTTCAGTCCCGCCTCCCGAAACGCCTCGACCCACGGCCGCAGCAGATCGCGCCCGGCCGGCGTGTTCGGTGCCTTGTAGTCGGTGAATTGGCTGTCCCACAGACAGAATCCGTCGTGGTGCTTACTCGTGATGACCGCGTATTTCATGCCGGCACTCTTGGCGGCCGCGGCCCACTCGTCAGGGTCGTAGAGGTCGGGGTCGAAGTGATCGAAGTACGGCTGGTAGTCCTCGTCGGTGATCTGCTCGCGCTGCTTCACCCACTCGTGGCGGGCCGCCATCGCATAGATGCCCCAGTGAATGAACAACCCGAACCGATCATGGACAAACCAGTCCGTCTTCCCCGGCGTATCGGCCGGCTGCGGAACAGCCGCTGTCATCATCAGTCTTCCTCACTTGACCTTGCCAGGTCTGCGTCCGACCGTCCCGTCCCCCCGTCGCAACGGGGGGACCATAGGGGGGCCAGCCGCCCCAAGGCGTCACTCATTGCCCCAGGGATACGACTCGATACGCAGCGAGCGATCCGCGACGGGCACCCCCACCCGCGCTCCGGCTGCTACCGACGAGGCGTGCAGCGCAAACCCGATCTCCGTGGCCCGCCGGGCCTCGTCAATATCGCAGGCAGTACTGCCGCCCATATGAACCGCTTGAACGAGGTCTTGCACGGCCGCCGGCCCCGTCGTCCAACCGTCCGAGGGCGCCGGTAGGTCGAGCGGCTGCGGCTGGTGCGTTGGCTTGGCGTCCAGTTGGGCGCCCGTCTCGACGTTGAGCAAGTACACGGTCCGCGCGTCATCGAGGATCAGCAGCCGCCCGTTCTTGCCCAGCACCTCGAACGAAAGTCCCCCGGCGGCGCCATGCTCGCTCACGTAGCCGTGGACGCCGTTGGACAGCCCCACTCGGCCGTTCCCGGTCGGGTCCATGCGCGCGCGCGAGTCGGCTGGTTCGCCGGATGCGTCAGCGGCTTCGCCGCTCACCCACGTTGGCTCCGGGTCGCCGGCCAGCGCGAGCATCACGTCGTACCAATGGCAGCCGTGGTTGATGAGGTTCGGCAAGCCATACGCCAGCACGCTCGTGACGGTGCCGATAGCCCCCTCTGCCAGCACGTGCCGTAGGTAGCGATAGGCCGGTGTCCAGCGCCGGTCGAGGCCGAAAGCCAGCGGCACGCCTTTGCTCCGACAGGCTGCGACAATCCGATCCATCTCGGCCAGGCTTGTCGCCAGCGGCTTGTCGGACAATATGCCGCGCACGCCGGCCGCCACCGCCTGCTCGATCTGATCCGCGTGCATCGTCTGGCGCGTGGCAATGCACACCAGGTCCGGCTGCACCTCCGCCAACATGCGCTGGTAGTCGTCGTAGGCCGGGATATCGCTGCCCCAGCACTCCAGAAACTCGTCGCGTGCCTCCGCCCCCAGGTCGAAGACGGCCGCAATGCTCGTCTCCGGCACGGCGTCGAACGCCGTCGCCCAGTTGTGATGGGCTGGCGTGCGCGCCAAGCTGCGGTGAACCCCAACCATCGCAACCCGCAGCGATCCACTATTCCCTGACATCGTGCTCCCCTCCAATGCTCTCGATCTCCACCCCAAGCGCGGCCGACCTCGCCCCCGCCCCGGCTCGTCATTCCCGCGCAAGCGGGAATCCGCGCCCTCCCGCCGCCATTCCTGTAGGGGCGCTCCCTCGCCACACTCCCCCTCTCCATATGGTGGAGAGGGGGCCGGGGGTGAGGGAGCGCCCCTTCCCTTTAGGGAGGGGGTTGGGGGTAGGTTCACCCACCCGGGATATACAGACTGCGATCCGCGACCGGCAGGCTCACCCGCGCCCCCCCTTGCAGGTGCGAGTGGGCAATCCCGAACTGCACTTCCACGGACTGCATCGTCACGTCAATGTTCCCGCTGGTGCGCTCGCCCGTCTCCAACTCCTGGATGATGTTGCGAATCGTGCTGGCCGTCGGGCTTTCTCCCTCGGGCCGGAACACTTGCATCGAGACTCCGGAGCCGCCCTTGGTCGCGGCCCGCACAACGAACTCTTCGCCGTTGTCCCACGCATACGCCCGGCCTCCCGTGCCATGCACGTCCACGTCGAAGCTGCCGGGCCGCGGCACGAATATCCCCTCCGTCCCGTCGGCATAGCCGACCCGGAAGAAGCCGACAATGGGATCGGCCAACTCTTCCCCGGCCGGTGGCAGGTAGCGGTGTCCCGCCGCATCGTACTCCGGGTACGGCTTGGAGCCGGGTACATCGCCCTCCCCCGGCTCTGCCAGCCGTCCTTCCACCCACACCGGCGTCGGATCGCCTAGCATCATGGAAACCAGGTCCACCGTATGCGGATGGTGTTTGATGATGTCCGTCCGGCTGTACATCACCCCGTAGAGCAGATCGCCGATGGCCCCATCCGCAATCGCGGCGCGCAACTGCTTGAAGCCGTCGTGGTGGCGACGCATCGCCCCCCAGTTGAAGGCCACGTTGTTCGCCGTGACCGCCTCGCGGATGCGATCGGCTTCCGCCAGCGACGCGCACAGCCCCTTCTCCGAATAAATACCCCGCACCCCGTGCTCCGCGCAGAAGATGATCGGCTCGGCACGGTGGACCGACGCGGTGGTCACGCTCACGATGTCGGGCTTCTCGGTCTCGATCATTTCCCGGTAATCGAGATACGTGTTCGTGATGCCGAACCGCCGCTCGAACCGCTTCAGCCGTTCCTCGCCGCGATTGGCGACGGCGACGACCTCCGTCTCCTCGATGGACTGGTAGGCGCTGAAATGACCATAGGGCTTGTGGAACTGGCTCCCTGGCGGGAACTCGTCCTCCATCAACCCGCCCATGCGCCCGGTGCCGATAATCGCCACCCGATACTTCGCCCCCATAGTGCTCCTCCTCGCTGTCTGGTCTGTGCTTTATGCCGGCCGACGCCCACGCTTGCCAATGCCGGGTGCAGGTCCACCCGTGCCGCGCGGCGCGGCGGCACTCAAGGATACCTGCTACCGGTGGTATGTCGGCGTTCGGCGTCGGCGGCCCGGCGGTATGGGACGTATGTGGCGCACTTCGCTGCGGCTCCCATCACGGCCTGAAGGCCCTGGCCAGGCGCAGGGTGCGCTCGGCCGGCGCATACCACCCCTGCGGCGCGTAGTCCGACGTGTGCAGATAACACTGCACGCGCACCTCGTCGCTCCCCTCGGTGAAGGTCAGCAGCCGGCTCATCGGCACCCTGTCATGGCCACCGTGATAGCGACTCAGCGCCGCGACGTTGATAAAGTGGGTCTCCCACTTGCGCTCGATGTGCGACCGTCCGCCCTTGCGATCATCGGGATGGGTATGCGTATGTCCACCCAGCCAGAGCGCTATCGCACCGGGATGCGCCGCGAGATAGCCCTCGAACGCCTGTGCATCCGGCTGCCCGTCCACGAAGTACAGGTAAGAGGCGCCTTCCGGTGCGCCGTCGGCAAAGTAGCCGTGGTAGTACGATCCCCACTGCCCCTGCTCATCCTGGCGCATCCCCTCCCACCGCCCCGAGGCCACCGTCGTCTCTTTGAGCATGTGGTGGTGTGCCGAGATGATGAGCGCGTCCGGATTGGCTTCGACGAAGCGTTGCCACCATGCGAACGTCGCGCCCGTAACCGCCCCGGCCGGATAGCCCCCGCGTGGACCCCGACCGACCGGCGGCCCGCCATCGTTGCGATCCCCCATCATCAAGAACAGGAGATTTCCCACGCGGAACGCATACCGCTCCCACGTGCCCTCGATGGGATAGGGCCGGCGCTCCGCATGGACCCCGGAGTATTCCGAGTGCTCCCCGGTCGGGTCCACCCACTTGCGAAACCACCACTGGCACGGCTCATCGGGTCCGCTCGCATCGTGGTTGCCGACCAGATTGTAGAAGTGCTCCCGCGGATGCTTGCGGGAGACGGCGAGCTGCCGCACCACTTCTTGCCCTTCCTCATCTTCCGGCGGTGTTTGGCTCCCCGAGAGGTCGCCGAGATGCAGCGCAATATCCCAGTCGAAGGGCGGCCCTCCCTCGCTGCCCCCCTGTTCCGACTGGCGAATAGCCTCCGCGAGACTCTCCCGCCCACCCTCGCTGAGGTCCGTGCCCACGTGGGCACAGCCGGTCGCCCAGAGCCGAAACGTTCTACTCATGGCTGCGAGCACCTCCCGAGGAGAACTCTGCAAAATCGTCATTCCGGCGAAAGCCGGAATCCAGCCTCATAATCCCCATACCCCGAAAATCCTGATGCAGACAATCCCCCGCCGTAGGGGCGCAGTACGCTATGCCCGTTCCCCCGTCGCAACGGGGGGACCATAGGGGGGCCTGCCACACACCCCCATTCGTCATTCCCGCGAAAGCGGGAATCCACTCCGGTCAGGAGCTACAAGTCGCTGTGCGGATCGCTTCCCTGGCCGGCAGCCGCGGGCTGGCATTGCTATCGCTCCCCTTCCCTGCCAGGGAAGGGGCCGGGGGTTAGGTCCAACCCACTCACTACCAGGTGAGCAGCACGCCCAGCGCCTGATCCATATGCTCGTGGAGCAGATCGAAGGCCTCTTTCGCTTGCCGGCCCTCGAAGCGGTGCGTAATCAGCGGCTCGACACGCACTTCTCCCGCGGCCAGCGCCGCCATTGCCTCTTGCCCGATCTCCGCCCGGTCCGTAGACGGTGGATAGCTGCCGATCAGCCGTTTCCCCATGATCTTCGAGGCGTCCAGGTCCAGCGGTTGCTCGTGGTACAGACCGATGAGTTGGATCAGACCGCCGTCGGCAACCATGTCCTGCGCTTGCACGAAGGACCGCAGCCCGGCCCGGCCGCCCACACAGTCCATGACGATAGTGGCGCCCTCGCCGCCGGTTAGCCGCCGGACCGCCGCCACCGGGTCTTCCTCGCTGGCATTGACCACCTCCGGGGCGCCGACTTCCTGCGCGATACGCAGGCGCAGATCGAGCGCGTCCACCGCGATGAGCTGGGCCGGCCGGTACCGGCGAGCGAACTGCATCACCAGGTTGCCGACAATCCCCTGCCCCAGCACGACCACCCGGTCCTCCGGTGTGATCCCGGCGGCGCGTGTCCACCCGGCGCTGCTCGTCGCCAGCGGATGAAAGGTGCCGTGCTCGAACGACAGGTCGGGATGTAGCTGAAAGACCCGGAAGTCTCCGGCATAGTCCACCCTCTGGAGCGTGTATTCGGCGTGCGGCGCGGTCACGACTACCCGGTCCCCGGCCGCAAACTCGCTCACGCCGGCGCCAACACGGTGGATGACCCCGGTTGTGGAGTAACCCATCCGCTGCGGATCAACAAGACCCTCGCGGAGATAGCGTCCGCCCATCTCCGAGCCGCGGCTAATGAGGCTGACCTGCGTGCGGGCCACGACCTCGTTGTCGGCCGGTTCGGGAATGGGCACCTGCTCCATGACGACGTTCCCGACGCCCTCGTGCTTCGCCGTCTGCCACATCAGGTCGGCCATCTCTGCGCTCCTTCTCCGGTGTTATCCGGCCGGGCCCCCTATGGTCCCCCCGCTGCGGCGGGGGGACGGGTGTGTTCCCTCCCCTGTTGCAACGGCCGATGGCTAGGGAGGTCGGCACAGTCTATCCCCTCCCCCGTCGCAACGGGGGAGGGCGAGGGTGGGGGCCAGCCACGACCGGCCGCCGCTCCCCCTACCACTCGAACAGCAGCCCCAGCGCCTGATCGGGATGCTCGTAGAGGAAGTCGTACCCTTCCTTGACTTGCGTCCCCGCAAAGCGATGGGTAATCAGCGGCTTGGCACGCACCTCGCCCGCCGCCAGCGCGTCCATCGCCACCCGCGCGTCCTCCGCGCGGTCCGTCCCCGGCAGGATGCCGCCGAGCAACCGCTTGCCCATGATCTTCCCCGCCTCCAGCTTCAGCGGTGCGCCGTGGTAGAGGCCGATGAGCTGGAGCAGGCCGCCGCGCGCCAGCATGTCCTGCGCCTGTACGAAGGACTGCAACCCGGCGCGGCCGCCCACGCAGTCCATCACGATGGTCGCGCCCTCGCCGCCCGTCAGCCGCTGGACGGCCGCCACCGGGTCTTCCTCCCCGGCATGGACCACCTCCGGCGCGCCGACTTCCTGCGCGATCCGCAGCCGCAGGTCGAGCGCGTCCACCGCGATGAGCTGGTCCGGCCGGTACCGGCGAGCGAACTGCATCACCAAGTTGCCGACAATCCCCTGCCCCAAGACAACCACCCGATCCTCCGGCGTGATCTGCGCGCACTTGGTCCACGAGGCCGAGCTGGTGCAGAGGGGATGGAAGGTGCCCTCGTCCGGCGAGACGTCCGCGTGCAGCGGACGCACCTCCGGAGGGTTGCCCGGCATCCCCGAGGCGAGCGAGTATTCGGCGTGGGGCGCGCCGACCACCACCCAATCGCCGGGCGAGAAGTCCCGCACGTCCGCGCCGACCCGCTCCACAATCCCGGTGGTCGAGTAGCCCATCATGCTCGGCGGCAGGGCCTCCTCGTACACGTAACGGCGCCACAACTCCGAGCCGCGGCTGATGAGACTCACTTTGGTCCGGGTTAGCACGTCCTCCGGCCCCACCTCCGGGATAGGCACGTGCTCCAGCACGATATTGCCCACCCCCTCGTGCTTGGCCGTCTGCCACATCATGTCCGGCATTATTGCCTCCCTCGCTGGTATGTGTCCGGCGCGGCCGGGCCACACGCGCCGCGGCTCCCCTTACTGTGCGCCATCAACCGCAAACAAGCAAACGAAGCGCCTCCCAGACACGCCGGGAGGCGCTTGGTGCTCTGCATAACGATCCGGAAGGTCGTGCGCGTACTGCCGCTTGAGGTTAGCCCCTCGCGAGGTCCTCTTCGTAGAGCGGGGCCGTGAGCCGCTGTGCTTCCTCAAGGGCCGTCTTGGGAGTCAGCTCGCCGGCCTCCAGGCGTTTGAACACCTCGCCCCCGATGGTGAAGAGCATCTTGGCCATGCTGGGGGAGGGCGGTGTGGGAACGTCGTACTGTACCAGGTGGTTGAGTTGCTTCAAGATCGGGTTGTCCTTCAGGGCCTTGTTGATCGCCGGATTGCGGCTCGCCGCTAGGTTGGATGGCGGGTGTCCGGAGGCTTCCGACACCAGCAGCTGCACCTCCTCGCGTACCGACCACGCGGCGAGCTCCGCCGCCACCTGCTCCGCCTCTTTATCCCGCACCTTGAACACCATGACGCCGAACACATTGCCCGGCGTCGTGATCTGCTTTTGGGTGTTCTTCGGTCCGTGCGGGTAGTGTGTCACCCGAATGACGCTGCCGTCGCCGGGATCCACGTCGGGATAGCGTGGCGGGGTCACGGTCCCGGGGTTGATGACTTCCGTCACCTTCGCCTTTTTGTTGAAGTGGTACTTCCCGTCCCGCCCGATGTCCGTCTGACCGTAGCCCAGTTCTCGATGGTGCTTGTACACGTATTCCAGCGCCTCGATCATGCCCGGTGTGTCAACTTTCCACGTCGTCCCGGCCGGATCGCGCGGGTACGCCGCATTCATCGGTCCGATGACGATCACGGTCCAGTACAAGCTGTAGCGCATGCTCCACAGCGCGCGGGTGACGTCGTTCCCCTCGCGCTGGACCGTGGCCCTACCGATCTCGTCGAAGTCATCCCAGGTGTAGCCTTCCTCCGGGAAGTCCACCCCTTCCTCCTTCAAGATGGCCGTGTTATAGCCCAGGCCGTGCGGGTCGGGGTATGACGGCATGAGCACCTGTTGCCCCTTCCACTGTGACCCCTCCATCAGGAACTGGATCATCTCGCCCTTGGTCTTCTCCCAGTCCTTGTTCGTGCGTAGTGGCTGGTTGAGGTCAATAGTCGCGCCCTGTGCGAACAGGTCCGTGGCCGGTACCTGCCACGAGGTCCAGATGTTCGGTGGCGTATCCGCGGCCAACAGCGTCTTGATCTTCTCCGTGTTGGCGCGGCCGTTTTCTTCGGCCGGAATCTCGGTGAGAGCACCCTTGGGGTGCCGCTCCTTGAAGTCCTCGACGATGGCGAGGTTCGCCAGACCGAAGCGGTGTGGCGGCGCATGGCTCATCGTGAAGGTGATCCTCGGCGGTGGCTCTGCCGCTTTGCCCGCTGCGCCTTGGGCACCCGCTGCGCCCTGGGCACCGGTCTCACCCTTCGCGCCGGCTGGCCCGGCTGGCCCCGCTGGCCCGGCTTGCGGCTGGCCCACGTAGCGCACGGTCGGCTCACCGCACGCCGCGGCCAGCAGTCCACCGAGCGTGGCTGCGGCACCGCCCAAATACTTCCGCCGGATTACAGCTACCATAGGTCCCCCTTGGCCCACTCCCGTATCGTGCGAGACGGAAATGGATCCCACTCGAACGCTACTCTCGATTGCTCCCCATGTGGGGCGGCAACTACCCTGACAACCCTCCTTCCCCTCGACGATACCTGCGGCCTGTAGTGCCTCAAGCATAGCTATGCGCCGTGCAATCTGCAACCTCACTGGCCCCCGGCTCCGCAGGGGGATGGTGTGTTCCCTCCCCCGTCGCAACGGGGGAGGGCTAGGGAGGGGGCCAGCCAACGCTCGCGCCACCATAAGCAAAGCGCCCCCCGGCCATGGCCGGGAGGCGCTTGGTGTTGGTGCTCTGCACAACGACCCGCAGGGTCGTGGGCGTACTGCCGGTCTGCCGGTCGAGACTAGCCCCGCTTGAGGTCCTCTTCGTAGAGCGGTGCCGTAAGCCGCTGCGATTCCGCGAGAGCCTCCTTGGGGGTCAGCTCGCCGTTCTCCAGCCGCTTGAAGATCTCGCCACCGATCTCGAAGAGCATCTTGGCCATGCTTGGTGCAGCCGGTGTAGGCACGTCGTACTGCGCCAGGTGGTTGAGCTGCTGCAGGATCGGGTTGTCCCGCAGAGCCTTGTTGATCGCCGGATTGCGCGCGGCCGCCAGGTTGGCCGGCGGGTGCCCGGAGGCTTCCGAGACCAGCAGCTGCACGTCCTCGCGTACCGACCATGCCGCCAGATCGGCGGACACTTCCTGGGCATCCTGATCGCGGACCTTGAACACCACGCAGCCGAAGCAGTTGCCCGGCGTCGTGATCTGCTTCTCGGTGTTCGACGGCCCGTGCGGGTAGTGCGTCACCCGAATGACGCTGCCGTCGCCGGGGTCCACGTCGGGATAGCGCGGCGGCGTCACGGTCCCGGGGTTGATGACCTCCGTCACCTTGGCCTTGTTGTTAAAGAAGTACTTCCCGTCCCGCCCGATGTCCGTCTGAGCATAGCCCAGCTCCCGGTGGTGCTTGTACACGTACTCCAGCGCCTCCAGCATGCCGGGGGTGTCAACTTTCCACTCGGTCCCGGTCGGGTCGCGCGGGAACGCCCCGTTCATCGGCCCCAGGACGATCACGGTCCAGTACAAGCTGTAGCGCATGCTCCACAGCGCGCGGGTGACGCCTTCCGCATCGCGCTGGACCGTGGCCTTGCCGATCTCGTCGAAGTCATCCCAGGTGTAGCCTTCCTCCGGGAAGTCCACCCCTTCCTCCTTCAAGATGGCCGTGTTATAGCCCAGGCCGTGCGGGTCGGGGAACATCGGCATCAGGATCTGCTGTCCCTTCCACTGCACCCCGTTGAGCAGGAACTCGATCATCTCACCCTTGGTCTTGCCCCAGTCCGCGTTCGTCCGCAGGGCGGCGTTGAGGTCCACGGTGGCGCCCAGCGCGAACAGGTCGGCGGCCTCTACCTGCCAAGGCGTCCAGACGTTCGGCGGCGTATCGGCCGCCAAGAAGCTCTTGATCTTGTCCATGCCGGCCCCACCCGAGTTCTCGGTGGGGATATCCACGAACGCGCCACGGGGGTGATTCTCTTTGAAGTGCTTCACCACCACCTGATCGGCCAAGCCAAAGCGGTGCGGTGGTGCAATGCGGTGCCAGAAGGTGATATTCGGCGGTGCCTTAGCGGCAGCACCCGCCGCACCCTGCGCGCCCGCTGCGCCCTGAGCACCGGTCTCACCCTTCGCGCCGGCTGGCCCGGCTGGCCCGGCTGGCCCGGCTTGCGGCTGGCCCACGTAGCGCACGGTCGGCTCACCGCACGCCGCAGCCACCAACCCACCGAGCACGGCGGCCGCACCGCCCAAATACTTCCGTCGGATCACAGCTACCATAGATCCTCCTTGTTTCACTCCGCTGTCGTTAGAGATGAGAATGGATGACGGATCGCACGCGCATGCCACCCGGCAATACGCGCTACGCTGATGGCCCTCCTTTTGCCCGACCATACCGATGGTCTGTAGTGGCATCAAGGATAACCGCCGGCCGCGAAACCTGCAACCTGAAGCATCCCGGCCGATCCTCCCCTATCGTCGTTCCCGCGCAAGCGGGAATCTCGCAGGTGGGGGCCGGCCAGCCACCATAAACGAAGCGCCGCCCGGCCATGGCCGGGCGGCGCTTGGTGCTCTGCATAACGACCGAGCCGGTCGTGAGCGTACCACCTGCTGCCTTACTTGCTGAGGTCCGCGTCGAGCAACGGCTGCGTCAGGCGTTGTGCCTCCTGCAGCGCATCGCCCGGTGTCGCTTCACCCATGTCCACCTTCGTCAGTTGCTCCTTGACGATGCCCAGAATCTTCAAGTAGCTCGGCGGGTTCGGGGTCGGCTGGTCGTACTGCGCCAGTTCGTTCAGCTTGTTCAGGATCGGGTTGTTCCTCAGCGCCTCGCTGATCCCGGGGTTGCGTGCGGCTGCCAGGTTGGAAGGCGGGTGCCCGGAGGCCCTCGTAACTATCAGCTGCACGTCCTCGCGCACCGACCACGCGGCCAAGTCCGCCGAGAGCTGCTGCGCCGCCTCGTCCTGCACCTTGAACACCACCATGCCGAATACGTTGCCCGGTGTGAGCGGTGTCTTCGAGGTGTTGCTCGGGCCGAGTGGATAATGCGTCACGCGGATGCCGCTGCCATCGCCGGGGTCAATATCGGGATAGCGCGGCGGTGTGACCGTACCGGGATTGATGATGTTCGACAGGCGCCCGCCCTTGTTGAAGTTCACGTTCGGATGGTTGTACGGCTCCGGGTTGTCACTATGGAACTCCGAGCCGGCAATGAAGAGCCGCGTGCGTTTGGCGTGCTCGTGCGCGAACTCCAGCGTTTCGCGGGCAATCGCGCTGTCCCACTGGAGCTTGGTGCGAGTGTCGTCAATCGGGAAGCCCCCGTTGCTGCCCATCCACCAGAGCATCCGGTGCCCATCATAGTAGAAGTCCACCAGGCGCCGCTTCTCGGGAACGTAGGTCTTCTGTCCAAGCTCGATGAAGTCCGCCCAGGTGTAGCCGTCCTGCGGAAACTCCAGTCCCGCCTCCTTGAGGATGTGGGTGTTGTAGCCCAGGCCGTGTGGGTCGGGGAACATCGGCATCAACGTCTGCTGCCCTTTCCACAGCACGCCATTGAGGAGGAACGGGATCATGTTGGGCTTGACCGTGGCCCAATCCTGGTTAGTGCGGAGCGCTTGCTCCAGATCAATGATGGCGCCCAACGAGAACAGGTCCGCAGCTTCCACCTGCCACGGCGTCCAGACGTTCGGCGGTGTATCGGCCGCCAGGAACGACTTGATCTTGGACATTCTGGCGCGACCGTCGCCCGCCGTCTGAATTTCGACCAGCGCCGCCCGCTCGTTGCGGGCCTTGAAGTCTTCGACGACTGCCGTGTTCGCCAGGCTGAAGCGGTGCTGGGGCCCGGCCCAGTGCCAGACCTGCACCTCCGGGGGCTTCGTGGCGGCAATACCCTGGGCACCTTGCGCACCCTGCGCGCCTTGGGCACCGGTCTCACCCTTCGCGCCGGCTGGCCCGGCTGGCCCGGCTGGCCCGGCCTGAGGCTGGCCCACGTAGCGCACGGTCGGCTCACCGCACGCCGCGGCCAGCAGCCCGCCAAGCGTGGCAGCAGCCCCGCCCAAATACTTCCGTCGGATCATAGCTACCATGACTGTCCTCCTTGGGTCACTCCTCTGTTGTCCACTGTCGTTAGAGACGCTGGATCGCACGCGAACGCTGCTCGGACTTACATTCTACTCCGTCAGCCCTCCTTTCGCTTGACCATGCCTCTGGTCCGCAGTGTCATCCGGCCGTCTGCGCGGCCGCACGTGCCCGCCGCACGATGGCTGGGTCGTCTCCGTGCAGCGTTTCGGACGAGCGGATCTGCAGTGCGCGGTCGGCCAGCGGCAGCGCCACCCGTGTCCCGCCGCGCCGGTGCGACTCGCGCATGGCAATCGCCACCTCCAGCGCGTGCCGCCCGTCGTCGCCACTACAGTTCGGCTCCTTGCCCGTCTCGATGCACGTGATGAGGTCGAGCACCGTGCGGGTGTTGCTGCTGTGGCTGGCGGCCGGCAGCGGGAAGATGTGCTGGGCCGGCTCCGCACGACGTCCCTCCAGGCTCGATTCGACCGTCTTGTAAAACTGCACCTGCTGTGCATCGGCGATGGCACGCAGCACTCCTTGCGTGCCGATAACCTCGATCTCCCAGTTGGCCCCGCCGCACGCGATCATCCGCACGAAACTCTGCACGCCGTTGTCATAATGCAGGTAGCCGTTCCCCTGCAAGTCTATGTCGCCGGCCGCGGCCTCGTCGCTCTCCATGTGCCCGAATACCCACTGCACGCGCCCTTTGGACAGCCGATTGACCGTGGTCAGCAGATGGCTCCCGTTGTGGGAGACGCCGGCTTGCCCGAAGCCGATCACTTGGAGCAAATCGCCTAGCTCCCCCTCGTCAATCAACTCGCGCATCCGGTTATACATGGGACTCCAAGCGCGGCTACAGCCGATAGCGAGCGCGATCCCCGCCCGCTGACACGCCGTGACCATCTCGTCCGCCTCGGCCAGCGAGATGGAGATGGGTTTCTCGGCCCAGATCGCCTTGAGGCCGCGCGCGGCGCCGATCTCCACGGCATCGAGCAGAATGCGCGCCCGTGGCTTGGCGGTCGTGCAGATACTCAGGATGTCGGGCTGCTCCCGCTCCTGCATCGCGCGGTAGTCGGCGTAGAGCGACTCGATGCCCCATTTCCGACGGTACGCCTCGCGCTGCCCCTCGTGCGGGTCCGCGCCGGCCACCACCTCTACGCCGGCGGCCCGATAGCAGGGTGTGTGGGCATGGGGCCGCGGCGCACGGTCCCACGCGGCTTTTTCGTCGTCAAAGGTGCTGCCCATGCGCCCCAAGCCGATGACGGCGGCGCGGTACTGCTTGGCCATAACTCACGCTCCTGGTGCTGGTGGCCTCAGTATACGGTGCCCGCAGCGCGACGGCGCGGCCTACTTGCGCCGCCGGCGGGACGACGAGGTCTTGGGGCGAGTTGCCTTCTCGGCCTTTCCGAATAAATGCCCGCCAATTCGCCCCAAGGTCATGGCCGCGTCGTCCATTTTCGAGGACGATGCCGCTCGCCGCCGGGAGGAGCGGCGTCTGGTCGTTGACCGTCTTGCAGTGGCCGACTGCCGTGGCTTGGCCGTGGTCCGGGCGCGGCGGCTGGCCGGGGCCGCCGCCGGTGTGGCTGCCGGTTTGGCGGCCGCTGGAGTCGCCGGGCTGTTGGCCGGCGTTCGCTGGCCTTGACGAGCGCCGCGGCGGCCGCGCGTGCGTCCCCAGAGCCGGCCGGTGAACCGGGCCAAGCCGAGGCCCTTGCGCTCGACTTCGGCCGCCGGCACCGCCGGCACGGCCGGGAGGCCGAGCCAGCGCTGCGCTAGGCCCCCAGGAAAAAGCGGCAGCCCGCCGCCAGGGGTCGGCCGCCGCCGCTCCAAGGTGTTCGTAAGCCACCACAGCCCGATCCACAAGCCGATCAAGGCAGTGACGATGAGCACGACGAACGCGATGTTATCGCGCTCCTCCCATCCGCCTTGCTGCACGGTGTAGAAGAGGCGCCCGGCGGCCATGAGCGGCAGCACGATGAGCAGAATGGTCGCCGTGATGTCGAGGCGGCGGAGGATATGACGCCGCATCGGTCCGAAGACCATGCCCAGCATCATAAGCGCCGCCAGGATAAACAGCAATCTGAGCATCGTGGCTCGGAGCCTCCGTTTCCCATGCTAACGGGGTGACCGGCTGGGTGCAACCCGCTGGCGGCATACAACGGCGCCATACTCTTGCAAGCGGATCATGGCGGCGTGGCCCTTGGCGCTTGCGGTGAGCGCGAAAGCGAGGCGCGCGCGGGCGTGCCTACTTGTTCTTGTGCCGCATACGACGCAGGCGCTTGCGGAACTTATGTCGCCTGATTTTGCGGCGACGCTTCTTGACGACCGATGCCATGCAACTCCTCAACTCTAAGCTGCCGTGCTCTCCCGGTTCCTGGCGGGGTATTGCCAAGGGGCAACAATGATGGTAACATATTAGCGCACCGGGGTTGTTGTCTGGCGTGGCTCCGATGGAGCGTGGCGCATTCGTCTAGCGGCCTAGGACACCACCCTCTCAAGGTGGAGATCGCGGGTTCGAATCCCGCATGCGCTACCCATGTTGCCCCTGACTGTCGGCCGACGGTCAGGGGCTTGTCTTTGCTTGCCGTCGGGGGTTGCCAGAGACGGACCCTCCCCCATCCCGGACACCCGGCCGCCGAGATACGAGAGCGATGACCCTGCGCGTGGCGTCCCCCGCCAGCTACCATCCCCTCATCGCCGGCGATGCCGTACAGCGTAGTCTGCACGTCGTCCAGCACCGCCTGGCGCTCGGACAGTAGCGCCCGCGTCTCCGCTAAGGTGGTACACTTTTGCTCCGCCCCAATGGCCCAACGTCACGCTACCCTTGACAGCGCCGGTGTATGACGGGGCGAGCATTGACAACGGGACGCCGCGAGGAGATTTGAGATGGCCGACAAACAAATTCTGTGCGCGTTTGGGGTTGGCCTAGACGCCGTTGGCGGTTGGCTGCGTTCCTACGGCAGGGAGAACCCACTTGACGATACTTCCCGCGGCCTGTTCGCCGGGGAAGTGGGAACGCCCCGGCTGCTGAAGCTTTTTGAGCCACTGGACATCAAGACCAGGTTGATATACACAATCGCAACCGCCAGGAGCGCAAAAGCTATAGCGGTGTCCACCATTGCAGCCATGGCTATGGTTCTTGCGGCGGCTTGCCAAGTATCGTCCCCCTCCCCGCCTCACAGCGAATCCGAAACAGCCCCCCAGGCAATCACGGCCATGGCGGATGAGGGGAATGCGGGCATTTCTGACGACCGGATTTTGTTCGGGCAGTCCGCCGCGTTCAGCGGCCCGGCGCAGGCGCTGGGCCAGGGGATGCGGTTGGGAATCCAGGCGGCGTTCCACGAACAGAACCAGGCGGGTGGAGTGCATGGCCGGATGCTGGAGTTGACAACTCTGGACGACCAATATGAGCCGCACCTGGCTTATGGCAACACGCTGAATCTGATTAACAGAGCGCGCGTTTTCGCGCTCATTGGAGAGGTGGGAACACCCACCTCCCGCTCGGCGTCGCCATTGGCCAACGCGGAAGACGTGCCCTTCATTGCGCCCTTTACCGGCGCCGGTTTCCTCCGGGAGGCCGGGCTGGAGAACGTGGTGAACTTGCGGGCTTCGTACCATCAGGAGGCGGAGGAGATGGTGGCGCGCCTGACTGAAGACTTGGGGATAACCCGCGTCGCCGTGATGTATCAGAACGACTCCTACGGCCAGTCTGGGCTGGACGGGGTGGTCGCCGCGCTGGGGCGGCGCAGCCTGGAGCCGGTAGCGTCCTGGTACTACCAGCGCAACAGCGACGCGGTAAAGGCCGCCGTTTTCAACATCGTGGAGGCCAATCCCGAAGCGGTCATCATGATTGGGGCGTATGCTCCGGTGGCCAGGGCGATTAACCTGGCCCGTGAGGACATAGACCCCATATTTATGGCGGTGTCCTTTGTGGGCAGCAACGCATTGGCGCAAGAGTTGGGGCCGGATGGCGCCGGCGTCTACGTCACCCAGGTTGTGCCACTGCCCGATGACACCGGCGTTCCCGCAGTGGCCGCCTATCGCGCCGCGCTGAAGGCGTTTGACGCCAATGCCGTGCCGGGGTTCGTCTCTTTGGAGGGCTATCTGGCCGGGCGACTGGCAATCGAGGGTCTCGAAAAGTGTGGCCGGGACGTCAGCCGCGACTGCTTCCTCGACGCCCTGCGAAACTCCGAGACGATTGACCTTGATGGGCTGACCCTTCAGTTCGGCCCGGGTGACAACCAGGGGTCGGACGCGGTGTTTGTAACCGTGATCGGAGATGACGGGAATTACCACCTGGTCAACAATCTGGGAGAAGCGCGGTGATGGCACAACCCCGCATAACGGCGCCCCTGCTCGTCGGCGCTCTGGGCGCGCTGGCAATTATCATCGCCTCGGCAGTGGCCGGCTGGCTCGTCATTGACAACCTGGAGGCTCAGAGCCGGAGCAGCGGAGACGCCGAGATTCTGGCCGACATCGCCGCGGTAAACAAGCTATCGGGCACACTGGCGTCAGCGGCATCCGTGGCAACCAACGCCCGGATGACTCCCGAAAGCACAGCCGCGGCCAGGGCCGCCATCGCCAGCAATGAGGCCCAGTTGGCCGAACGTCTATTGGGCCTGGCAGGGCGGGGTTATGACGGCCGGGTGGAGCGAATACGTCAACAAGTCGCTTTACTCACTGCCAACGTGTCGCGGATTGAGGATGAGCGCCCCGCTTTGTTGGCGGCTATCCTTGCCGGAGAACGCAGCTGGCAGCAGCTTCTTTTTTCCACCAACTGGAAACTGCTCCCGGCCATCAGCTCCAGTCTGGACAACCAGTTCTACTACGTGATGACGGGCAGGAGCGATTTCAGGGACGTTGAGCCGGCGACCTCCGGTACTCTGTCCGAAGAAGAGTATCTTCGTTACTGGCACCTGGCCACACTGATGGAGTGGACATTCAGCGCGCACCGGAGCCTGCTGGCGGCGAATCTCAGCAGTCAGGATGACCCAACGCGATTAGCCAACAATGAAGAGAGTTTTGATACGGCGGCCCAGCGGATGGAGCACAGCATCGCGTATCTTGCAGAGAACGGTGGGCCGGACCTGGACCCTGAGGTGATTCCCCTTGCCAATCGGCTGTTGGCCGCCGGCGCCGGAGAGAACAGCGCCCTGGACGCCATGAGGCTGAGGGCGTCAATGGTGGCTCGGGAGCGCCAGTTGATTGCGGCCAACAGGCAAATTCTGGCCGGGCTGCAAGGGGAAGTGGACGGCCTGGTTGCAGCGGTCCAGCAGAGTTCGGCGGCTGCCGCGGGTCGGCACGGGCAGGCAGTGTCCAATGGGCGCATCATCATCCTGGTGATAGCCATCGTTGGAATCGTTGGGACCCTGCTGGTCGCCGGCTTCTCCGGCCTCCAGTCGCGGCGGCGCATATCTGCGTCTCTGGCGGTCAGCTCCCTGGGCGCGCTGGCAATAATCATCGCCTCGGCGGTGGCCGGGTGGCTGGTCATTGACAATCTGGAGGCTGAGCGCCGGGGCCGCGGCGACGTTGAGGTTCTGGCCGCGGCGGCGGAGGTGACTCGAAGCTCGAGCGCGCTGGCGTCAACGGCATCCGTGGCCAGCAGCGCTCGGATGACTCCCGATAGCAGAGCCGCGGCCAGGGCCGCCATCGCCAGCAATGCGGCGTTGCTGGCCGACCGGCTGACGGCTCTGGCTGGCCGGGGCTATGACGGCAGCGTGGAGCGCATCGGTCAGCAGGTTAACCGGCTGACGGCCAACGTGTCGAGGATTGAGGATCGGCGGCCGGCTTTGTTGGAGGCCATTCTGGTCGGGGAGCGGAACTGGCAGGAGCTCAGCCTCTCCACGAATTATGAGCTTTTTCCCGCCATCGGTTCGAGCCTGGACAACCAGTTCTACTACATGATGACGGGCAGGAGCGATGTCAGAGCTGGAAATCCCTCGGGTTCTGACCGTCTGTCCAAAGAGGAGTTCCTTCGTTACTGGCATCTGGCCACGCTGATGGAGTCGGTGTCAAGAGGCTACTGGACGCTCGATTTTGCCAACAGGTTGACGGTTCCGGCGCTAACGGCACGGGTGGAAGAGACCTTCGATACGGCGGCCCAGCGGATGGAGCGTAGCATCGCGTATCTTGCGGAGAGCGGCGGGCCGGAACTGAATCCTGAGGTGATTCCCCTTGCCAATCGGCTGTTGGCCGCCGGCGCCGGAGAGAACAGCGCCCTGGACGCCATGAAGTTGCGAACGGCAATGGTGGCGCGGGAGCGCAGACTGATTGGAGCCAACAGGCAAATTCTGGCCGGACTGCAAGGGGAAGTGGACGGCCTGGTTGCAGAAGTCAGGCAGAGTTTGGCGGCCACATCGGCCCGCTATGGGCAGGCAGCATCCAATGGGCGCATTATCATCCTAGTGATAGCCGTCGTTGGAATCGTTGGGACGTTGCTGGTAGCCGGCTACAACAGCGTCAGGGGTTCGCCAAGCTGAGGCGCGTTGACTTCAAGACCCGCACTCGCTATGGAGTCTGATTCGTGAGACACATTGACGTTCATGCCCACTTGGCGCCACAGGTCCTTTGGCAGTCCTTTGCCCGCGGCGGGGACTGGCACGGGATGACGCACGAGGCGCAAGGCGACCGTGAGTTCATCGTGGGGCACGGCAAACGGATTTCTGATTAACTCGCCAAAGATACGATACCTGCCGGAGCAGAGGCTGGCCGATATGGACGTCGAGGGAACGGATGTGCAGGTGGTGTCCATCCAAACGCCGCCGTTTCCTTCCTCCTACCATGACCGGGGCCACTATTGAAGGGGGACGTTGGCATTCACAGGGCCACAACCAACTCAAACGTGGTACTGTGTATAGTACCGTTAGGCCTACTACCCTTGCCTCTGACTGTCAGCCGACAGTCAGGGGCTTGTCTTTGCGTGCCGTCGGGGGCCGCCGGAGGCGGTTGTAGCCCCCACACCCGACGCCCTGCCGCCGAGATACGAGAGCGATGACCCTGCGCGTGGCGATTGTCGGCACCGGTCGGCGCGGCCAGCTCTACCTCACGCACCTGCTCAGGCGCGGCGATGTGGCCGTGCGCGCCGTGTGCGATGTCAACCACCGGGCCGCCGCGGCCGCCGGCCATATGAGCCGGGCGCGGGTCTATACGCGCTATGAGCTGGTCTTGCTGCACGAAGACCTGGACGCGCTGATCGTGGCGTCTCCCGCCAGCTATCATCCCCTCATCGCCGGCGATGCCGTACAGCGTGGTCTCCACGTCTTCTTGGCACCGCCGTTGGCGGCAGCGATCCCCGGGAGCCGCCGCCTCGTGCGGCAGATCGAGCAATCCGGCGCCTCCTGTGCGCTCGACTATGCCGTGCGCTACGAGCCTGACCTGCCCCCCGCCCGGGCACTGCTCGCCGCCCGTCCCATCACCACGTTGGCCGGTCGGTATCGCCTCCCCAGCAACGAGATCAATCCGGCCCGCAGCGCCCGTTCGTCCGATCCCCCGCCGCCCCCGCCGCCGGAGCTACTCGATACCTGGGAGTTGCTGGCCGGCCGGGTGCGCGCGGTGGAGCCGGCGCTGTCCCGGCGCCGCAATCCGGCGCTGCACCTGCAGGGCGGGGTTGCCGGCGTGGTCACTGGCACGATGAGCCTCACGACGCCGTGGGAGTTGGTCGTGGAGGCGCCAACGGTCAAGGTCACGCTTACGCCCGCTGCCATGAGCGTGGCGACGACAGCGGGTGTCCGCTGCTACCCGTTCGATCCGATGCGGGCGCTCGATACGTTCCTAGAGGCTGTGGCGCAGCGCGACGGTTCGCTTATTCGGACCGCGCCGGGCACGATGCTGCGCCCCTTGGCCTTGGCGCTTGCTGCCGGTGAAGTGCTGGAGCAGTCCCAGGCCATTGTCATCGCCGACGTGCTGGCCCGCGAGGAGCCACCCCCGCGCCGTTGGCCCTGGCGCCAGATCGCCCGCTGGCTGGATTTCTTGTGGCACTAGGCGCCACTGGCATTTTCCCGGTCATTTCCCCGCGAGCAGGAAGCTCCCAACACCCGGCTGCCCAGGTTGACGGGAGCGGCAAAGTCCTCTTTGCCGTGCGCTAGTCCACATCACAACTCGGCCATGCACTTGACGTTCATGTAGATTTGGTGGTAGAGCGGCGCCGCCGCGAGACCTACCGTATTCGGCGGCCGCCACGGCGCAGTGGCAACGTACCCGGCGCCTGCCCCCGCCCCATCGGGAGGGGGCAGGTTGAGGAGGGGACTATGCCCACGCTGCTGCAGCCACTGCGCCGTGCCTTGAGCGCTGTCGTTACTATACACATATGTAAAAAACTAATCGGCCGGCCCACCTCGCGGCGGGGCGGGGACGTTGTGCTGGCCGTGCTGACGGCCCTGCTGCTGGTGTTGGCGCCCTTGCCGGGGAAGATCAGCACCGCCTTTGGGCAGGGCGCCACGGCCACCGCGACGACCAGTTGTGGGCTGCTGCAAGGTCGCACCCAGAAAGTGGTCGACGCTATAGTAGACGCAATCCCCGGGGTCGCCGACTGTGCCCAGATCACGGAAGCCCACCTGGCGACCATTCGCACCCTGGACCTGCGGAACCAAGCGTTGACCACGCTCCAGGCCGGGGACTTTGCCGGGCTGACCCGCCTGCGTGACCTGTATCTGGACCACAACCAGTTGACCACGCTGCCAGCGACCTAGTTTGCGGGGGTGCCCCGTCTGCTCAATCTGTCGCTGCACGACAACCGGTTGACCACGCTGCCAGCGGGGCTGTTCGCCGGGCTGACCCGGCTGGGCTATCTGGGGCTGCACGACAACCAATTGACCACGTTGCCGGCGGGGCTGTTTGCCGGGCTGACCGACCTGCGCTATCTATATCTGCAGGGCAACCGGTTAGGCACTCTGGGGCCGGCGTTCTTCAACTACGCCGTGGGGGCCCAGCTACGGGCGCTCACGACCCTGCGGCTGGGGAGTGACCGAGCGAGTGCGGCCGAGTTGAACCGGTACAAAGCCATGGGGCTGCCAGCGCTGACCGACCTGTGGCTGGCGCCGGCCACGCCGACGCCCACGGCCACCCCGACCGCGACGGCCACCGCCACCTTGACGCCCACGGCCACGGCCACCGCCACGGCCACGCCGACGGATACCCCGACGGCCACCCTGACGCCGACGCCCACGGCCACCCCGACGGCGACCGCGGTCCCGCCGACGGTGGCCGTGACGGTGCGGGAGACGCGGTTCACGGTGGTGGTCACGCTCCCCACCGCCCCGGGGGGGGCGCTGCGGAACCAGGCGGAAAGCCAGTATCGGCGCCAGGGGAGCACGGCATGGATGGCCACGCAGCTCGGGGGCACGGCTGGGAGCCGGACGCTGTTCTTCTGGTTCGATGGGGTTGTGGGGCAGACGTATGAAGTGCGGGCGCGGGCGCGGAACAACCAGGGGTGGGGGGCGTGGACGACGCCCGTGACTGCCGCCATCCCCACCATCACGCCGACCCCGACGCCAGCGAAGCCAGCGGCGCCGGCGGCGCCATCGCTCTCACGGGCGGGGTCTGGGCGGTTGAGTGTGAGTTGGACTGCGCCGGATGACAATGGGCCCGCAATCACAGACTACGATGTGCAGTATCGCCAGTCGGGGACAACGACATGGTTGAGTTGGTCCCATACCGGAACGAGCACTTCGGCGATCATCACTGGCTTGACCAATGGGCAGACATATGAGGTGCAGGTGCGGGCAGAGAATGGAGTGGGGGAAAGTGCGTGGTCGGCAGCGGTGTCGGCGCAACCGCGAGCCTATGTGCGGGTGGTGGGGGTCAATGGGCCGGTGCTGGATCCGGACAGGAATCCCGGGAAACCCCCGAAAACATCGGTGGCGACCTTTAATGGATCGTGGGAGGTGTTTTCTACGCTGGTGCTGGCGAATCCTGATGGTCCATTCCGGCTCACGTGGTCCTATTTCCCTAGCTCGCAAGGGCATTCTCCAGTGCGGCGGGACCTGCGGATACGTGAAGTGGGGGGAGCAGTAATCCAAGAATGGCCCTATGATGGGCCACAGCTTTCAGGTTCTGTGCGGGTGTCGGGGAATGTGGTGGTGAACCCGATAGTTGGGCAGGAGGTGACGTATGTGCTGGAAGGGGCCGGGAGCAAAGGTGGTCGGGCGAGCAGGTTGGAGTTTATAGCAGAGAGTGTCTGATGCCGGGTGGTGGGTGGTAGAATAGCTGTGCTGCTCGGCGTAGCCCGGCGCTCGCGCCAGCGCAAGCTACCGCCGCAGGCCGGGCACGGGCGGCTGGTGCCGGAGGAGGAGCCGGACCGATGGCCGGGAGTGCCTGTTCCATATTCCGCCAGGCTGGAGCAATGATCCGCTCGGCCGCGAGCTTTATCTGCAGCCCGACCAGGCGCTTGAAACGTGGCAGCGGGAGTAGGAGGCTTTGGGCGGACCACTTGGAGCAACGAGCCAGTGGAGCGTCGTCCACGCCGTCCCAAGACCGCGCCCCCGTAGCGCGAGCATGAGCGACCAGGTAGCAGGCAGAATCGAGCCGTAGAGGGCGGCTTGGGCGGACACACCCGCCTGCTCGGCGCGGCCCTCAATACAGGGGATCACCAGTACCGGTACCTCATGCATGTGCTCGGCCAGATAGGTGGCGGACGCGCGGCGCTTGCGCGATCCGCGGGTCGTTCGCGGCGGCCCCCGACGGTGGCTGCGTCCGATTGCTGTCAGCATAGGCCCGGAATGAGCGGCGGTAGAGATCGGCCAACGCGCGGCGCTTGGCCGGATCGGTGACTACGACGAAGTGCCAGCCCTGCCGGTTGGCCCCCGAGGGCACCTGGAGCGCGAGCTCAATACGGCGCTCCAGCACCGCCGGCCCGGCAGACTCCCCCGCTCTACACCTGAGATCTGTGCATACCCCCTGGACGGAGTGCTAGGGTGCTGGCTGGGGGAGGGAAACGAGTGGAACACGCCACCATAGGGGCACGGTATGCCGTGCCCCTACCCTGGACGCCAAGCGCCTGGGCGCCCTCCAGCAACCAATACCTACCGCGGTCAGGGTACTGGTCCCCCGCTGCAGCAGGGGGACAGTAGTTCCCTCCCCTGGAGCTTGCTCCGGGGGAGGGCCAGGGAGGGGGCCAGGATGCTAGCCCCCATAGGCATCAATTTAAGCCCCTCCCGCCTCCAGCGCCACGAGCAACTGGCAGGTGGACGGGGCGTGGTGGCGCCGGTTCAGCCGACACCCGGCGGCGATACCGGCCGCGATCTGCCGGAGCGCCGCGGGCAGCGTGAGCACCCCGGTGAAGGCCCGCGCCAGCAGCACCGCTTCTTGGCGGATGGTCTGCGCCGCTTGGACCAGGCTGCGATCCGGATACTGCCAACAACTGACTAGCAGCAGCCAATGTTGCACCACGACGGCGATCAGCTTGGCATAGACCTCGCTGAGGATGCGCCAGGGCTGGGTACTGCGCCAGGTGGCCAGCAAGCCATCCTGCTTCCACAACTTGAACAGCAACTCGATCTGCCAGCGGACCCGGGCCAGCACCAGCACCTCCTGGACACTCAGCCGGGTCGGTGGCGCATTGGTGATCAGGATCGTCCAATCGGCCCACTGCAACCGTGCCTGGTTGACGGTGCGGCCCCGGCGGCGCGCGTCTTGCTTCAACCGGCGGCGCCGCGTGGCCGCGACCGCCGCGGGCACCCGCGCGACGACCAGGCGGACCGGCAGGTGGTGGCGGTGGCCGATCCGGATGGGGCACTCCAGCCATGCCTGGTGCTGCTGGCGCAACCAGTGGCCGAGTGCCACCCGCTCCCCGGTCGCCAGGAAGACGGCCGTCCGCACCGGCAAGCGGGAGAGAAAGAAACCGCCGTGCTGGGCCAGGGTGTGCAACTCTTCCAGACAGAAATACCCCAAGTCGGCCAGGTACAAGGCGCCCGCGGGCACGGGGCCCAGGCGGCGGGTAGCCCGCCGGTCATTGGTGCGCGCGGGCTCCGGCACGGGCCCCTGCAAGCGCCCCGTGCAGAGGTCCCAACGCACTTGCAGCTTGAGCCCCGCGCGCGGCGCGGGGGCCGTCGCGCGGCTCGCGGGCCAGCGGGAAGCCAGGGCCGCCGGCAAGGTGACGATGGTACTGTCCTGCACCAGTACCGCCGGAAAGCGTCGCAAGAGTGGCAGCGCCACCGGCGCGGCCTGGATCACCTGGGTCACGGTGGCCGCCAAGACCTGCTCCAAGCAGGCCGCGGTGGTGGCCGTGAAGCGCTGCTGCAGCGCCTGGGGCGTAATGGTGATCCCCAACCGCGCGGCCATTTGGGCCAACTGCTGCAGCGTGGCCGCTGGCTCTGCCAGCCAGCCCAAGACCAGGGTCTGCACCAAGCCCGCGCCGGTGAGCTTGGAGCGGCGCTGCACACAGCCTGTTTGCCAAGCAATGGTCTCGGCCGTCACCGTCAAGAGGGTCCGCATCGTCCGTGCTACGTGTGGTATCGTCGTCATCGGGGAAGCTCCTGGCGCCAAGTGTGCGGGGTCACGACCCACATGATGCCAGGAATGCTTCCCCGTTTCCCTTAGCTTGATGCGTATGGGGCCAGGATGCTAGCCCCCCTCCACTTCCAGCCGTTGCTTCTCGACGGCAATGCGGAACGGCAGCCGTGGCAGGCTATTGAGCCAGCCGGGCCAGACGGTCAGCTCGCGGCCGGTGAAGCCGGGCCGGGCGTCCAGATACGCCTGCGCCGCGGCTCGCGTGCGCCCGGCGAGATCGCTACGGATTTGGCCCACGTCCACGTGCGGCTCGCGGTGGCCTTGGGCCTGAATCTGCATGTGGACCGCACCACCCGCCTCCACGCGCGCTACCACTGGCGGCGAGACCTGCAATGTCTCGTTGACCACCACCCACCCGGGTGCAATGCTGTCCACGTGCGCGGCGAGTTTTTCGTTGACCAGCCGGTTGACGTCGTCCCCGTGGAACTGCGTGGCGCTATAGCGTACTTTCATGCGGAGGCGCACAGAGTCGGCCTCGGCGCGGACCTCCGCCGGCTCGTACACCTCCTCGGTGACGGCCGGATTGGGTTCGGGCCACACGACGAGCGATTCGCCACTGCGCTCGCGCTCACTCAGGCGCGCTTCCACTTGCTCTCGCAGCGTAGCCAGCAGTGTGTTGTAGAGCTGCTGGCGATCTCCGGCCGTGACGAAGCGTACTTCACGGTCAGTGCCGCCTTGTGTCGGTTGATCGTTCCGCACCACCAGGCTCGCACTCAATGGACCGGCTACGGCCTTGATCGCTTCCGGGGCGACGTTCCCGGCCGTACCGCCGGTCACCGCCTCGATCTTGGCGCGGCCAACCCCAAAACTCTGCTGCGATCCGGTCGCAACACTGCCGGGGATAACGACTTCGTCGGTTGTCACAAAACTGACGGTGCCCGCCTGCACGACCGTGCCTTGTGGCACGACGACCCGGCTACTGAGCTTGTTCGTAAAGAACACCTCGCCGGTGGCTTTCCGTTCCGGTACGGCGTCCTGGCCCGTCGTGGGGATTTGCAGGCTTTCGGATGCTTCCACGGACACCACGCGCGCCGGCAGCTTGCCGTCTGCAACGCCTATCCCACGTACCCGCGCATCGGCAATCAGCGTCATGTCGGACGTAAACGCCACCGGCTCTGTCTGGAGCGTCACGCGAGCGCTGGGGAGTCCGAAGAACATGCCGGCGACCAGCAGCACGACCGTGAAGACGGCCACCAAGACGGGCCGCCACGTGATCCGTGACGCCGACGCCGGCCGGGGAACGTCGCGCTCGACCGGCGTAGCGGTCGTGCCGGTTGCGACGCGGCGGTAGCTATCCCGTGCTGGCTGCGGAGCTTTCTGCGGCTGCTTTGCCGTCCGAGTGGTTTCCGGTACCCGCCTCGTTGTCGGCGCGGCTTCGCGGGGCTGCCTCGCCGGCCGCGTAGTCCTCTGTGATCGTCTCCCCGTCCGGGCGCTACGGAGACGCGCCGATGAGCCGGCGGCGACATCGGCCAGCGCTTCTGCTGCGGTGCGCGGCCGTTCCTGCTGCGGTGGTGGTCCGGCTGGCCCACGGCTGCTCACGATGCGTCACCCGACCGCTTGGTCCGCGCCGACTTGGGCTGCGGCGCCGTATGCGGATCGGGCGTGTCACCACCGCGCAACATCGCGATGGCCCGCTCGCGGCCGTGAACCAGCGCCGCCGCCAGGCGCACGGGATCGCCGCCGCCGCCCTGCGCCATGTCCGGCCGCCCGCCCCCCTTGGCGCCCATGGCCGCCGCCACCTCGCGCAGCAAAGCGCCCGCATGGAGACCGTCTTGCACCAGTTCGCGCGACACAGCCACCAGCAGTTGCGGTCGTTTGGGCCGGGTGGTGCCGAGCATGAGCACCGCCGGCCCAGGCAGGTGGTCGCGGAGCCAATCGCCCGTTTCCCGCAGCGCCCGCATATCGGCAACCGCGACCTCGGTCGCCAAGACATGAGCGCCATTGATTGCGATGGCCTCTTGCCGGATGCTTTCCAGTGTGCTTTGGTCGGATTGCCGACCGGCCGCTGCCAATTGGCGGCGCGTTTCCGTAAGCTCCGCTTGCAGCTGCTCCACGCGCCCGACCACCTCGGCCGCCGGCACGCCCAGCGTGCGACTCAGCGTCTCCAGCGTAGCGCGAGTATCGGCCGCCAGCGCCTCCGCAGCAGCCCCCGTCACCGCCTCGACGCGGCGCAGGCCGGAGCCGATACTCCCTTCCCCTGTCAGGATGAAGGAGCCGATGTCACCCGTTCGCGCCACATGGGTCCCTCCACATAGCTCGCGGCTGAGATCGCCGATGCGGATCACCCGCGCCGCCTCGCCATACCGCTCATCGAAGAGCGCCAGGGCGCCACTCGCCAACGCCTCGTGCAGCGGCATGACCGTCGGCTCCACGGGTAGGTTGGCGCGAATCGCTGCGTTGACCCGCCGCGCGATCTCCCGCTGCTCGTCGGGGCCGAGCGGCCCACGGTGGGAGAAGTCGAAGCGCAGCCGCTCCGGCGCGACCAAGGAGCCGGACTGCTGGACGTGCTCACCGAGCACTGCCCGCAGCGCGGCGTGTAGCAGGTGGGTCGCGCTGTGGTGACGCGCAGTAGCCGCCCGCTTCTCGCGGTCAACGTGGGCGCTGACCCGCTCGCCGACCGCCAGCCGGCCCTCGGCGACCTCCCCGATATGCACGATGACCTCGCCGGCCGGTCGCTGCACGTCCTGCACGGTGAAGCGTCCGTGCGGGCCGGTGATGGTCCCGCTATCGGCTACCTGCCCGCCCCCCTCGGCGTAGAAGGGCGTGCGGTCGAGGACGATCATCGCCGCGGTCCCGGCTGCGGCGCTGTCCACCGGCTCATCGTCCCGTCGAGCCGCGTCTGCGTCATCCGGTGATGCCACCGGTCCGATCCACAACACCTCGGCGCCGTCCACCTCGGTCTCCGTGTAGCCCTCGAACGTGACCTCGACCGCCGGCAGCGTGATACCGCCCCACTGCTCGAACTGCTGCGCCGCCCGGCTGCGCTCGCGCTGTGCGGCCATGCGCTGCTCGAAACCGTCCGTATCCACCTGTACGCCCTGCCCGGCCGCAATCTCCTCGGTCAGCGGGAGCGGGAAGCCGAACGTGTCGTAGAGCCGAAACGCCGTATCGCCCGGCAGCGTGGTGCCTCCCTGCGCCTTCAGCGCGGCGACCTCGGCTTCCAGAAGCTGCGTGCCCGCGTCGAGGGTGCGCGCGAACTGTGTCTCCTCGTCGGCCGTTGCCCGCTCGATCAGCGCGCGTTTCTGGGCTAGGTGCGGATAATGCTCCGCCATGCGGTCGAGCGTGGCCGCGACAACCGGCCCGGTAATCGGCGCTTCGCTGCCGAGCAGGCGGCTGTGCCGGACGGCGCGGCGGATCAACCGGCGCACGACGTACCCGCGTCCCTCGCTGGCGGGCAGCGCACCGTCCGCCACCATGAAGGTTGCGGCGCGGAGGTGCTCGGCAATAATCCGCAGCGAGAGGTCCGTGTTCGATGCCTCGCCGTAGGTCACCCCAGTCTGCGCCGCCGCCGCCGCGATCAGGGGTGCGAAGAGATCGGTCTCGTAGGCCGACGGTTTATCCTGGAGCAGAGCGACAATGCGCTCAAAACCGACACCGGTGTCTATGCCGGTCCGTTCGAGCGGTGTCAGGGTGCCGTCGGCAGCTTTGTTGTACTGGTTGAAGACCGCGTTCCAGAACTCGAAAAAACGACTACAGTGGTTCGGTCCGCACTGATCGAGCGGGAGGCCACAGCCGGCCTCTGGGCCGAGATCAAAATGGACCTCCGAGCATGGTCCACACGGACCGGTCTCCAGGCCCCACCAGTTCTCACTGCGGTCGAAGGTGCGAATGCGGTCGGCCGGAATGCCCACTGCCAGCCACGCTGCTTCCGCCTCGTCATCGTGCGGAATACCAGGCTCTCCCGCAAAGATCGTCACCCAGAGACGGTCGGTCGGCAGCCCTAGCTCCTTGGTCACAAACTCGAAAGCGAAGGCGATGGCCTCCCGCTTGAAGTAGTCACCAAAGGAGAAGTGTCCCAGCATCTCAAATAAGGTGTGGTGCGTGTCGTCGCCCACTTCCTCGATGTCGTCCGTCCGCACGCAGCGCTGGATGGTCACGAGCCGCGGCGCCGGCGGGGCGGCGGCACCAACGAAGTAGGGCGCGAACTGCTGCATCCCCGCCGAGGTGAACAGCACGCTCGGATCGTCGTGGGGAATGAGCGAGGCGCTCGGCAGGGCCAGGTGTCCTTGCCGTTCGAAATAGGTGACAAAGCGCCGGCGAATCTCGTCACTACGCATACGTATTATCCAGCACGCGGTGGAGGATTAGGAGTGTGCCTGCGAGGCCCCGGCCCCGCGCCCGCCGCTGCCGATGGGCGGAAGATGAGCCGAGGGAGGAGGTCGCTCCGGCGCCATTCTACCCACGTCTCGTCCGGGCTGTCAATGCCCAACCTTGACAGATATGAGCCGATAAAATACACTAAAGTTATAACAAACACACTCAAGGATTTGGAGAATGTTACCCCTTGACCGCTTTACCCATGCTGCCCAGGAAGCTCTCATGCGTGGTCAGGGCCTCCTGGCCGAGTTCGGACACACCACGTTCGAGCCGGAGCACCTGTTGGTCGCGCTCTTGGAAGCGCCGCAAGGCGTCATCCCCGAAACCCTGAAAGAGCTGGACCTCGATGGGCGGGCGTTGGCCCAGCGGGTGCGCGGCCTGCTGGCCCAGCAGCCGCGCGTGTCGGGCACGCAGATCTATCTCGGTCCGCGGACCAAGCGGGTCATGGATGCGGCGCTCGCCGCCGCCGGTCAGCGCGGCGATGCCTTCGTCGGCGCCGAGCACCTCTTGGTGTCGGCGTTGGCCGAAGGTGGAGCCGGGGCGCGGCTGGTCGCTCCGGCCGGTCTGACCCCCGACCGCATCGCCAAGGCGCTGAAGGACGTGCGCGGCTCGCGTCCGATGGATAGCCCCACGGCTGAAAACCAGGCTCGGGTGCTCGCGCAGTACACCGTTGACCTGACTCAGCTGGCCCAGGACAATCAGCTTGATCCGGTGATCGGTCGTGACGAGGAAGTCACGCGATTGATGGAAGTCCTCAGCCGCCGCACCAAGAACAACCCCGTCCTGATCGGTCCGCCCGGCGTCGGGAAGACCGCTATCGCCGAGGGACTGGCGCAGCGCATTGCCGCGGAGACCGTCCCGGAGCCGCTGCTCGGCAGGCGGGTGCTGGCGCTCGACATCGGGGCGCTGCTGGCCGGCTCGAAGTTCCGCGGCGAGTTCGAGGAGCGCATCAAAGGCGTCATCCAAGAGGTGCAGGACGCCCAGGGCACGATCATCCTCTTCATTGACGAAGTGCATACCCTGGTCGGCGCTGGGGCGGGCGATGGTGCCATTGACGCCGGGAACTTGCTCAAGCCGGCGCTGGCCCGCGGGCAGCTGCGGGCGATTGGCGCCACCACCCCGGACGAGTACCGGCAGCATATCGAGCAGGACCCGGCGCTCGAACGGCGCTTCCAGCCCGTGTATGTCGGTCCGCCCGACCAAGAGACGGCGATCAAGATTCTGGAGGGCTTGCGGCCGAAATATGAGGAGCACCATCGGCTCCGCATCGCCGATGAAGCGTTGGCAGCGGCCGTGAAACTGGCCGACCGCTACATCAGTGCCCGCTACCTCCCCGATAAGGCCATTGACGTGATGGATGAGGCCGCTGCGAAGGTACGTCTGCGGGCCTCGATGCGCGACCCGGCGGTCGCACAGCAGATCGCTCGCGCGCGGCAGATCGGTGCGGAAGAAGAGCAGGCGGCCGTCGAGCGTGACTACGAGCGGGCGATGCAGTTGCGTCAGGAGCGGTTGGCGCTGGAAGAAGCGCTGGCCGGTCACCAGCAACCCGACCCGGCAGAGCGTGCAGCCGTGTCGGTATCGGCGAAGGACGTGGCGGAAGTGATCGCCAAGTGGACCGGGGTGCCCGTCACCAACATCTACACCGAGGACGCCGAGAAGCTGCTGCACTTGGAGGCGGCGCTGCACGAGCGCCTGGTCGGGCAGGAGGAGGCCGTTGTGGCCGTCTCCGATGCCATCCGGCGCTCGCGGTCGGGGCTGTCGGACCCCCGCCGGCCCATTGGCTCGTTCCTCTTCCTCGGACCAACCGGCGTCGGCAAGACGGAGCTGGCCAAGAGCCTCGCGGCCTATCTCTTCGACGACGAGGACGCGCTGCTACGCCTCGACATGTCGGAGTACCGGGAAGGTCACAACGTCTCCCGGCTGTTCGGTGCGCCGCCGGGCTACGTGGGCTACGACCGCGGCGGTCAGCTGACCGAAGCTGTCCGGCGGCGGCCCTACCAGGTCATCCTGTTCGACGAGGTGGAGAAGGCCCATCCCGAAGTCTTCAATGCGCTGCTCCAGATTCTCGAAGATGGACGGCTCACCGACGGTCAGGGTCGTGTCGTGGACTTCCGCAACACGGTCATCATTATGACCTCGAACGTCGGCACGAGCGGCCTCACCCTGCGAGCCGGGCCGGTGGGCTTCTTTGGCGGCGACAGCGCCGCCGATCAAGCCGAGCGGCAGCTGCGCGACCGGATCATGGACTCGCTACGGCGTACCTTCCGTCCCGAGTTCCTGAACCGGATTGACGAAACAATCGTCTTCCACCGGCTCACGCGGCCGCAGCTCCGCGCGGTCGTGGACAAGCTGCTGTCCGATCTGCGCGAGCGGTTGACCGAGCGCGACATCGAGTTGGAGCTGACGGCGGTGGCCCGTGACTGGCTCCTGGACCGGGGCTATGACGAGGCTTACGGTGCCCGCCCGTTGCGCCGGCTCATTCAGCGGGAGATCGAGAACCCGATGGCCCGCGCGGTGCTCGCCGGCGACTACACCGCCGGTGATCGCGTCCGCGTGGATGTCGCGGACGACCGGCTTACTTGGGCCGTCGAGCACCCCATCGTCCCGTCCACGCCCACGCCCGTCGAGCAGCCCGCAGCCGCCTAAGTCCTGTCGCCCCCTAATCAAGTTCGCAACCTTCATTGTTGGAGAGGGGGCCGGGGGGTAGGTCCCACTCGCCACCCTTTTCCTCCCTCCGTTGCGCCCCGCCCCACCCTGCCAATATCCCCCCATTGAACGGAGGCTGACGAATGCGAGACAAGTCTGGCGCACAGCGCGCACCGGCTGGGAGCGGTCTCGGCAGCACGCCGGCCAACAGCGGTGGCGCAGCCACCACGCCGAGGGCACCGGGCCATGAGCGACCCTCCGCCGCACCGCACGCGGCGGGGCATGGCCGTCTGAGTGCCGCTTCTACGGCACCGGGTTATGACGTACCCCGCGCCACTGCGGTGCGGGCGCCGGGTCATGATCGTCTGAGTGCCGCCCAGCAGGCACCGGGTCCCGACGTACCCCTCGCCACTCCGGCTAGGGCGCTGCGTCATGACCGTCTGAGTGCCGCGCCTCCGGTGCCGGAGCACAACCGCTCCGGCGCCGCCCGCGCCGCCGCGTCGGTCCCCGACCACTCCCCCGTCTCGCCCCCGCTGGCATCGGGCCACGACCGCTCCCGTCGTGGACCCGTCGTCGCCGGGTCACCGCCAGCCTCCGTCACCCATCCCACCACCCTGGAGGAAACCGTGTACGACCGGCTGTTCACTGCCGATGTGTTGCAGTGCCTGCTCAAGGCGCAGCATGTTGCGCCCGTCCCCCTGCGGAGCGGGGAGACCATAGAGTCGACAAGGGTAGGTAAACGAGTGGAACACGCCGAAACCGGCACCGTAGGGGCACGGCATGCCGTGCCCCTACCCTGGGTGCAAAGCGCCCGGGCACCCCCATCAACCAATACCTACCCTTGTGCGGGACCATAAGGGGGCCATGCTCCCCACCATGCCCGCGAAAGCGGGCATCCAAGCCCCCTCGCCCTAGAAAAGGGCCGGGGTGAGTCTCGTCACCCCTCGCGCCCGCGGATCCAGCGTTCTCCCAGCCAGGCCGCCCCAGCCACGACGACCACGACGGCGCCGCCGATCAGCCACAGCACCCCCGGGGCAAACGTCGGGCCGGCCGGCTCTCCCGGCGGCGCGGTCATGGCCGCTGGCGCCGGGGTCGGGACCGCGGTGGGCGGCGCGGGAGTCGCGATCGGCGGTGTCGTTGCCGTGGGGCTGACCGTTGGCGTGGCGGTGCGAGCGGCGGCCGGGGCCGGGGCGCGCGCGGCATCGGCCGCCACTACTTGCTTTTCCACGACCTTCTCGACAACTACAGCCTTCTCCACGGTGACGGCCTTCTCGACCACTTTCTCGACGACCACCGGCTTCCCTCGCTCAACAACGATAGCCTGACTAGCGGCGTCCGCGGCCCCCGCTGCGCCGGCCGCGGCGCGCTCGCCGCGTTGCCCGGCCGGAGCCGCCGCTTGCCGGGCCGCCGGCCGCTCCGACGCGCCCAGCTGTCCCGGGGGGCGGCCCTGAGCCGCTTGGCTGTATTGGGTTTCCGCCTCCTCGCCCAGACCGATACCGGCCAACTGCACGGTGCCGATCAGGATAATCACCACGGCAACAGCGCCCGATAGCCGCCAGGTCAGCCCCAGCAGGCGCGGCCAGAAGGGTGTCCCGGCGCGGTCCGGCTCGGCGAGATCGTCTGCGAGGATGGCATAGGAGCGCGGCGCCTGAGCCGCCGGCAGCGCCGCGAGCAGCTGCTTGGTGGCGCGTAGCTCGGCCCAATCGCGGCTGCACTCCGCGCACTCCTGCCTGTGCGCCGTAACCGCGGCTGCGGTCGTCTCGTCCAGCTCACCGTCCAAGAGCGCCGACAACAGTTCGGCAGCCCAGTCGTGGCCAGCAGCCGGCGGTGACTGACGAGTATTCACGGCCGCACCCCCATCGTTCGGAGTGAGGGCCAGGCGTATTTCCCCTCCCCTGGAGCTTGCTCCGGGGGAGGGCTAGGGAGGGGGCCAATTGCGGTGTCTGGCCCCCCTGTGGTCCCCCCGCTTCGCAGGGGGACGGGTGCAGCACGCTGCATACCTACCCTCGTCAAGAACCGGGCGCTGCGGCGCGTGGACAACCTACACATCGGCCGACTCCAAGGAGGCCTTCTCACTGAAAGCATGACGGTACGGATCGGGCAAGAGTTCCCGCTGCCCGGCCAGATACTCGCGCAGGCGCCGCCGGCCACGATTAATCCGCGACCGCACCGTGCCCAGCGGCACGTGCGTACTGTCGGCGATGGTCTGGTAGTCGTAGCCGTGTATGTCGCACATGGTGAGCGCCGTGCGTTGGTCCGGCGGCAGCGTGAGCAGCCCCGCTTGCAGCACGGCCGCCAGCTCACGTCCCTCGGCCGCTGCCGCCGGGCCGGGCTGCGGATCGGGCAGCGTGGCCGCCGGCCCGGCCGTCTCGTCGTTGGGATGGTTCGGCCGATCCAGCGAGACGGAAGGGCGTCGTTGGCGCCGCCGATGCACGTCGTAGCACCGGCGCGTGGCAATACGCATGAGCCACGCCGCAAACGAGCCGCCGCGGAAGTCCTGCACGTGCCGGTACGCTGCGATGAACGTCTCTTGCGCCGCGTCATCGGCGGTATCCGGGTCGCCCGTCAGTCGCCAGCAGAGGCCGTAGACGCGGTCCTGGTACCGCACGACCAGCCGGTTGAATGCCGCGCGGTCGCCGCTCTGCGCCAGCACCACCAGCGCCGCGTCGTCCTTCATGGCGGCTCCACCCGTCATGGCGTAGGTTTCTTGTAGGGGCGCGATTCATCGCGCTCAACCGCCCGTCATTGCGGCGGAAGCCGCAATCCAGTCCCCCACCCTAACCCTTCCCCGTCCTGACAACTCACTGGGGTAGGTATTGGCTGCTGGAGGGTGCCCACACGCTTTGCATCCAGGGTAGGGGCACGGCATGCCGTGCCCCTACGGCGCCGCAGCGGCCCACGCCGCTGTCCCCCCGCCGCAGCGGGGGGACCATAGGGGGGCCAGCAACCCTCAGGACGCCGTACCCTCCAGCTCGCGGCCAGCGAGGATCGCTTCCGCCAGCTCCATCGTCTTGATGCCCTCGTCGAGCGTGGCCGCCGGCAGCGTGACAGGCCGGTCCTCCTTGATGCAGTCGAGGAAGAACCGCGCTTGGTCTGCCGTGTCGTTCTTCCCCTCGAGCCTCAGTGTATGCCGCTCGCCGTCGCAGAAGACGACGCCTTCCGAGATGCCCTCCAGATATGCCGAGATGTCGCGCCCGTGGATTTCGTAGCGTTGCAGCCGCGCGTCGGTGGTGTAGTTGGCGATCAGATGCGCCACGCAGCCGTTCTCGAAGACGATTTGCGCGGCGTAGACATCAACGTAGCGGTGGAGCGCGCGGCGCACGACACTATGCACCTCGGCTACGTCCGAGCCGGCCAGCGCGCACAGCAGATCAATGGCGTGGATGGGCGTTTCGAGCAGAATGTTCTCCAGGACGACGGGCGGAAACGTGCCGCCGGCCTCGGTCCGGCTCATGCTCTGGTGAAACTCGCCGACCAATTGCACAATCGGCCCGCGTGCCTCGACCAGCCGGCGTGCTTCGACCAAGACTGCGTTGAACCGGCGCTGAAATCCGACGATGCCCTTGGCGCCCGAACGCTCGGCAGCGTCGCGTATTGCTCGCGCCTCGGCAACGTTCATCCCCGGCGGCTTCTCCACCAGTGTGTGTACGCCGTGCTCCAGACAGGGCAGGGCGCCCTGGGCGTTCATGTGGGTCGGGGTAGCAACGAACGCGGCGTCGAGGTGCTCCCCGTCGAGCATGTCCGCCACGCTGGCATAGCGGTGCGCCACGCCGAACTCGTCTCCGGCTGTGTCGCGCGCGGCGGCGATGGGGTCGCACACGGCCACCATCGCCACGTCGTCGAACTGCTGCAACGCCTGCATGTGTCCGCGCGCCCGGCCCCCGCAGCCGACAATGCCCACTGCCAGCCGTGTCATCTGCCACTCCTCTCCCTACCGATGACCCCGCGGCCGGCCGCTGCGACACACGTTAGGATGCCGCGCCCCCCAGCTCGCGGCCGGCGAGAATCGCTTCGGCCAGCTCCATCGTCTTGATGCCCTCGTCGAGCGTGGCCGCCGGCAGCGTGACGGGCCGGTCCTCTTTGATGCAGTCCAGGAAGAAGCGCGCTTGGTCCGCCGTGTCGTTCTTCCCGCCGAGCGTCAGCGTATGCTGCTCGCCGTCGCAGAAGACGACGCCTTCCGAGATGCCCTCCAGATATGCCGAGATGTCGCGGCCGTGGATTTCGTAGCGTTGCAGCCGCGCGTCGGTGGTGTAGTTGGCGACGAGGTGCGCCACGCAGCCGTTCTCGAAGACGATCTGCGCGGCGTAGACGTCAACGTAGCGGTGGAGGGCGCGGCGCCTGACGCTATGCACCTCAGCCACGTCCGAGCCGGCCAGCGCGCATAGCAGGTCAATGGAGTGGATGGGCGTTTCGAGCAGAATGCTCTCCAGCACGGCCGGCGGGAACGTGCCGCCGGCCTCGATCCGGCTCATGCTCTTGTGGAACTCGCCGACCAGCTGCACAATCGGCCCGCGGGCCTCGATCATCTGGCGCGCCTGGACCAGGACCGAGTTGAACCGGCGCTGAAAGCCAACGATGCCCTTAGCGCCCGAACGCTCGGCAGCGTCGCGCAGTGCTCGCGCCTCGGCGACGTTCATCCCCGGCGGCTTCTCTACCAGCGTATTCACGCCCTGCTCCAGCAGAGGGAGGGCGGCTTGAGCGTTGATGTGCGGCGGGGTAGCGACGAACGCAGCGTCGAGGTGCTCCCCATCGAGCATGTCCGCCACGCTGGCGTAGCGGTGCGCCACGCCGAACTCGTCTCCGGCCCTGTCGCGCGCCGCCGCGATGGGGTCGCACACGGCCACCATCGCCACGTCATCGAACTGCTGCAACGCCTGCATGTGCCCGCGGGCCCGGCCCCCACAGCCGACAATTCCCACTGCCAGTCGTGTCATCTGCCACCTCCCTCCCTACCGATGAACCACGTCCCTCTCTCCACATTCGTCATTCCCGCGAAAGCGGGAATCCAGGTGTGTGGTCACTACCCCTGTAGGGGCAACCCTTGTGGTTGCCCTCCCCCGCAGCCGCCGGCCGAGCGTGGTTCCCTCCCCCGTCGCAACGGGGGAGGGCTAGGGAGGGGGCCTGCCCCACCACGGTCCCCTCTACCTCCCCAACCGGAAGGGCGGATACTGGTCCGTCAGGCCATACGTATACGCGCCCACCCGTAGGTAGTAGCGCAAGAACCCGCCGATGATTTCGTAGCCCCAGGAGGGATAGTGGCCGTTGAGCAGCACGGGAATCCAGGTCACTAGACCGAGCACTGTGACTACGATGGCGAGCACGTAAATGAGGATCAGGTGCGGGATCAGGATGATGAGCTTTACGAGGATACCGATGACCGGAATGGCCCAGAAGAGATTGAACTCCTCGGGCACGTTGAAGTCCACGTCAACCTCATACGGCTCTTCACCCTCGGGCGCCTTGCCGAAGCGGAACGGCGGATACCGGTCCGTCAGGCCGTAGAGGTAAGCGCTGGCATTGGTGTTCCACCGCATATAGCCACCGATCAACTCATACCCCCACGACGGATACCGACCGCCGAACAAGACCGGTATCCAGGTGACGAGGAAGAGCAATCCGGCGACCTGCCCCAGGATGCTCAGGATAAGCATGTGTGGGATCAGGAGAATAGTCTTGACGACGATACCCAGGATTGGAATGGCCCAGAAGCGATTGTGCCACTCCGGAACGGTGAACTCTACCTGGACATCATACGCTTGCTCGTCTGCGGACATGGCCATCTTGCTCCTCCTCTACTGCGTGCTTCCGGTCGGTAACTCCTGCGGCCCGCTTACCTACTCAGCCGGAACGGTGGGTACCGGTCGGTCAAGCCATAGAAATAGGCCGTGGACCGCGTGTTCCAGCGTAAGGTACCGCCGATGAACTCGTAACCCCAGGAGGGATAGTGGCCGTTGAGCAGTACGGGAATCCAGGTCACAAGAGCGAGCACCATGACGGCAATAGAGAACAGTTGGAGCATGATGATATGCGGGATGAGGATGATGAGCTTCACCAGGATACCGATAGCCGGAATGGCCCAGAAGCGATTATGCGCCGCGGGCACGGTGAAGTCCACCTCAACGTCATACGGCCCCTCGCCCGCGGCGGTTTTGCCGAGGCGGAACGGCGGGTAACGATCCGTAAAGCCGACGAGGTAAACGGCGACTTGAGCATTCCACCGCAACGTACCGCCTGTCAGTGCATAGCCCCACGACGGATACCGGCCACCAAACAAGACCGGTATCCAGGTGACGAGGAAGAGCAATGCGGTGACATGTGCGAGGACGCTAAGAATAATGATGTGTGGGATCAGGAGAATGAGCTTCACGGCGATACCCAGGATCGGAATAGCCCAGAAGCGATTGTGTGCCTCGGGCATGGTGAACTCGATCTGGACATCGTAGGCTGGCTCGTCTGCGGTCACGGCCATCGTTCCCCCTCTGAGACCTTTCGGTCGGTGGCTCCTGCGGCCGGTGCCGTCCTTCCCCAATGAGTCGCCTTGGCTCGCTAGTCTAGGCCGCGCTACCGCTGCGGTCAAGTCACGCGCCGGCCCGGTTGCCCTCCGACGATAGGCCGGGCGGCCATCACTGTTGTTCTGGTGGCGGCCGCCGTAGGAGCAGCGGCAGGCAGAGCAGCAGCGCGCTCGCGCCGCCGATGACCATGACGATCCGGGTATCACCCTGCTCGGCGATACTCCCCAGCACCAGGCTCCCCAGTGGCATGGATCCGGCAGACAAGGCCACGTAGAGACTCATCACGCGGCCCACCAATCGGTCGGGGACGATCAGCTGGATCGTGGACTGCGCGGCGGTCCAGAAGCCGATAGAGCCGATACCGACGATCACCATTCCGAGCAGCGCCGCCGGGAGCGCCGGAATGAAACCGAGGATCAGCAGTCCCAGCCCGGTCACAATCGTAAAGGCCCCCATCGCCCGGTATTCCCGGTTGTCGGTGTACCTGCTGCCCGTAACCAGCGCGCCGATGATCCCCCCGATTCCCCCGGCCGTCAGCAGCGTGCCGAGTCCATCAGGACCCAGGCCAAGCTGCCGCTCGGTATAAGCGGGCAAGAAGGCTTGGTGGGGCAGCACCAGCAGGCCGAACCCGGCCGTCACGAGCAGCAGCCGGCGCACGTCCACCTCGCGCCGCGTGTAGTCGAGGCCCTGACCGATGGCCGCCCACCACGACACGGGCCGGCTCTCCGTGAGCTTCCGTGGGCGAATGGCCAAGGTCACGAGAATGATGCCGAGCGAGCTACCGGCACTCACGGCCAGGCACGCCGCCGGTCCGGCGATGCTCAATAGGCCGCCGGCCAATGCCGGCGCCAGCACCCGCGACAGATTGAAGCGCACCGAGCTGACGGCGACCGCGGTACGCAATCGCTCGGTCGGCACCAGGTCCTTGATGACGGCCTGCCAGGTTGGGAACATCACGGCGTCGCACAGGCCGAGCGTAGCCACTAGCGCCAGCAGAATGGCCGGGTTGAGCCAACCGCCCGCGCCGAGTGCCGCCAAGAGGGTGTTCAGGAGCGTGACGGCAGTGCTGACCGTGAGCATCAGCCGCCGCCGGTCCACCCGGTCGGCCAGCACGCCACCCAGCAGCCCGAAAAAGAGGATCGGCGCCAGCTGCGCGAACGTCAGCATGCCGAGGTAAAACGCCGAGCCGGTCAGCTCGAACGCCACCCAGCTCACGGTGACGGTGCGGAACCACATGCCCATCGCCGAGATAAAGCTGCCCCCCATGAACAGGGCAAAATCCCGGTTGATGAACGTGTGGGCGAGGCGCAACCGGATGGCTTGCATCGCTCTCATTGGCCGTGCCGCGCCTCGGTTCCCGTTAGTCTACTTCGGTCAACGCCTCGGCCCGCCCGAGGATCGTCCAGAAAGCGTGATCGGCGAGGTGGACGATGGTGTTCTCCAGGCTCCGCTCGACGCGCTCACCCTCGCCAGAGTGGGCGCCCGCAGTGTGCGCGACCGCTTCCGGCAGGCCGACGGTCAGCGCCACGTAGACGCCGTAAGGCGGGTGCCGAATCGAGGGATAGCCCACCGCGGCGGGGTCGGCCTGCCAGCGGGCCTGGTTGCGCGGGCTGAACTCGAACGGTTTGCCAACGTCGTGGCACAGCGCACATGCCACCAGCAGATCGCGGTTGATCCCCACCGGGCCGACGACCTGCTCTAACGAATCGGCCATCGCCAGCGCGATGCGAGCGACGCCGCGCAAATGCTCGGTCTGTGTGCCCTGCTTCAACCGTGGCGTCGTCGGGTTGCCGGAGCCGCGTATCTGCTCGATAGCGGTGAATTCCGTTTGCGAGAGCGCAAAGGCCCACGCCTCCACCACCTTGTCACGCAGGTCGGCGTCCTCGATTACGTCAAGCTCCGGGAAGCTCCGCCGCACGTTCGCGCGTAGCTCGTCCATCGTCGCCATGTCCTACCTCCTCCCGGTCCGACAGCAGATAGCCTACAGCACACCGGGCAGCCGCCGTAGGGGCAACCCTGGTGGTTGCCCTCTCCGGCCTCCCGTCCCCCCGCCGCCACCTTCATCATTCCCGCGCAAGCGGGAATCCAAGGCCATTCATAGTCCCCGGTTGCCGCGCGGACTCCCCTTCCCTGCCGGGGAAGGGGACGAGGGTTAGGTCCAATCCGTCCCCCCGCCGCAGCGGGGGGACCATAGGGGGGGCAGCTATCCTGCTCAACCTCCCATCCCCCAAATCCTGATCCTGACAATCCCCTCCCCCGTCGAGACGGCGAAGCGCTTGGCCCGCCAGACACCATGTTCCCTCCCCCGTCGGGACGGCTTAATACACGACACTTTTGGGGAGCGGTGGGGGCTGGGCTATGAGGTGGAGGCGCACGGACAGGCGGCGCCCCAGGAACAACCACCGCCGCAGGAGCCGCAACCCCAGGGTGAACAGGCTGAACCGCGGTTGCTTGCCCCGGGTGAACTCCCGTTTGAGCCGCGCCGTGTGTGCCACCTGGGTGCCGAGGCTGAGCATCCACACATAGGCCAGGGCCATCACCAGCCACAGGACATTCGCCCGCTCGGCGCGCCAGACCCGACTACGTTGCCATTGCCACCCGTATGATTTGAAGTCGCGGAAGGCCAGTTCCTCCCACATCCGCATGCCGTACCAGGCACCCGGCGCGTCCGGATGGTTGGTCAAGAGCAGCCACGGCTCCGCGTGCCCGGGCGGCCAGTGGCCGTGGGCCCAACAGCGGATCCAGCCCGCTTTCTTGAAGGCCGCGACCGGGCCGTGCCAAGTGGTGCCGGGTTGCGGCACGAACTGGGTGAAGGGCACGGGTGCTTGCGCGTCCACCTGCACCCGGACCTGCTTGGTCACCCGGACCAGGTAGTACCACCCCAGCCGGTCGATGGCGCGGAGCAACGCCGGCGAGGTGCCAATCCCACGGTCCGCTTGCACCAAGACTACGCGCTGCTTGGCAATCCCCGTGGCGACCCAGGTGAGCAAGGTCGTGATCAACTCCACCTGGCCCAGCGGCCACTGGGTGGGGGCGTAGCACCACCAGGCCAGGGGGATCGCGCGGCCACGATAGGCCAGACTGACCGCCATCACCTTGAGCCGCGCCTGCAGGCTGGTCTCATCGACCAGCAACACCACCGGCCCGCGACCGGCCAGGCGGCTGAGCACCCAGGCGGCCAACGCCTGGCAGCCCTGCGCCCAGTCGAGGCGCGGGTTGGCCAGGAAGCGTTGCAGCCGGCGCTCGACGGTATCGGGCTTGCCCAGCGCCGGTACCGCCTCGGCGACGGCGTTGAGCGTGCAGCACCGCGCCGCGGCCACCCCAAAGCTGAAGCCGCTCAAGACCTTCACCTGGGGGGTGCTCAAGTGCGGCAGGTGGCGGCCGACCGTTTGGCGCCATTGATACAATGTCTGGCGTTGGCTCATGGCCCGTCTCCTTCCCGGTAGTTGCAACCCCAGGATGGCGGACGGTGCTGCCATGAGTCAACGCCTCTCCCGCACCCGTCTGGAAAAGTGTCGTGTATTAAGCGTCGGGACGGGGGAGGGCTAGGGAGGGGGCCAGCTATACTCATAGCAGGAGAGTTGCCAATGCGCGTCATCGGATCGGGTCACGTCTACGATGCGGCAGCGGGGCCGCCCCACGGTCGCGTCTGTGCCCACACGACCATCAGCCGCCTCCATGATGGCACCGTGCTCGTCGCCTTCCGACGCGGCACCGCCCGCGATTCGTTGGATGGCCACGTCTGCGTGTTTGCCAGCACGGACCAGGGCGAGACCTGGGAGCAGCGCCACGACGGCTTTGGCCTCGGAGCGTGGGACGATACTCCGGGCGAGGTCAAGTGCCTCGCGATTGCGGAGTTGACTCCCGGTAAGCTCATCGGCACGAGCCTGTGGGTGGATCGCTCGCGCCCGGAGCTACCGTGGATCCATCCGCAGACCCAGGGCCTGCTGCCGATGCGCGTGTTCCACACCACCTCCGCCGATGGCGGTCGTACCTGGGACCACCGGCGGGCGGTACCTACTGCCCCGCACGTCGCGGCCTCGCCCTGCTCCTCGTCCGTCCTGGCGTTGCCCGGTGGCGTGCTGGCCCAGCCCTATGAGCACTGGAAAGCCTACGAAGACCGGACCATCCCCCGGCCCGGCGCCCGCCTGCGCCTCTCCTCCGATGCCGGTGTGACCTGGCCGGAATACGTCACCGTGGCCGTGCATCCCGACGCTGCGCTCTACTACTGGGACCAGCGCCTCGGTTCCCACCCTGAAACTAACCAACTCGTTGCAATGTTCTGGACCCACGATGCAGCCGCCGGCCAAGATCGCGACATCCACATTGCCTGGGGTGCGCCGGATGGCCGCTCTTGGACAACACCCGTCGGGACCGGCCTACCCGGCCAGCATTGCCAACCGCTCCCCGTCGGCGGCGAGCAGTTGGTGGCCGTCTATACGCACCGGCACCACCCCCCTGGCATCCGAGCCGCCCTCAGCCACGATTTCGGCCGCACCTGGGACCGCACCCGCGATCTTGTCGTGTACGCCAGCCCCGCCGGGACCGAGTCCGGCACCGGGACGCCGCGCGATCAGCGCGAGCTGTGGCAGGATATGCTCGCCTGGCGCTTTGGCCATCCCCGCGCCGTACTCCTACCGGATGGTGACATCTTGGTGGCCTTCTACGCTGGCGACGATGCCGCCGTCGGCGTCCGCTGGGCACGCCTCCGGCTCGACGCCGAGTAGTGACCCTGCGGCCCATGCCTGCTGGGCGGTACTCACCCTGGGGAGATTAGCGTCGGCCGCATTTATTCAGTGGACGGCGATACCTCGTTCCCGAAATACCCGCTCACGCTCACCGATGTCATCTAAGCCGTTCAGGTGGATGGTCACTAGCTCCTGTAGTTCCTCGATTACGGCATCTGCGGAGGGTCCATCAGTGGCTGTACCCAACTCGACGCATTCACCGGCCCAGTAGTCATCCTCCTGCCACACTTGTAGCGTTAGTACGACCGTCTCAGTCACAACGGGCCGTTCAAGCTCCATCATGCCCTCCTCACTAACTCACCGGCACCCAGTCCGCCAGCCTCAGCCCTGCCGGAAGCGTTCAATGGCCGCCATGGCGCCATCGCGGACCAGTCCCACGTCGCTGGCAATCGGGCAGAAGTTGAACCCCTGCGCCACGTAGCGCAGCGCATCTTCCGGGTCGGCCCCGCTGTAGATTCCCGCCACCTTGTTCGCCGCCCGCGCGACGTCGGCAACTCGCTGGCAGGCGGCCGCGTGCTGCTCGTCGTGCTCCCCTGGCAGCTGCCCCATGCTGAAGCCCAGGTCGTTTGGCCCGATGAACACGCCGTCGAGACCCGGCGTCTCGACAATCGCCTCGATTTGGTTCACGGCGTCAATGTGCTCGACCAGCGCAAGACACACCACTTGCTCGTTCGCCCAGAGGCGGTAATCGCCGGTTGCGCGAAAACGGGCGCGGTTCGGCCCCCAGCTGCGAAACCCCAGCGGCGGATAGCGACAGGACCCGGCAGCCTTGGCCGCGTCGGCGGGCGAGGCGATCAACGGCACGATCACGCCGTCGGCCCCGGCGTCGAGAATGTATTGGATATGCACCGGCTCATTCCAAGGGACGCGCACGAGGGCCGCCACCTCGGCGTTCCCGACGGCTTGCAGCCAGGCCGCCGCCCGATCCGGCCCGATCGTCATGCCGTGCTGCATATCGAGCACCAGCACGTCGAACCCGCTGTGGGCCATCGTCTCAGCGATCAGGCCATCGGTCGTCGAGAGCCAGGCCGCACTGACCGGCCGATCCTCCCGCCACAGTCCCCGTAGTCGCTCAACACTCACGCCACACCTCCATCACGCAGAAGTCGTCATTCCCGTGAAAGCGGGAATCCAAACATCGGCCGCTCCAAGTCGGCCGGAGCACTCCGTCCGGAGCGTCATGCCATCGCCCCATCATGTTACAGGGGATCGTCGCCGTGCTCGGCAAGCCACTGCCGGGTCCACTCGACGGCCTCCAAGCCGACATCCATGATCGAGGAGGCGAGAAAGCACAGCCCGCGACAGTGACCGGCCCGCACTAGCTCCAGCCCCGTCTCCACTTGCCCGCGCATCTCATCGGGCGTAAGTGGCCGGCCCTCGCCAAAATTGTAGAAGTAGAGGCCCACGATCATCGGCTTGCCACCACTCAGCGCATAGCATTGCTCGGCCTGTTCGGCTAAGGCCGGGAGGTCGCTGCCGTGCCACACCCAAAAGCTGATCCCGTCCAAGTGCCGGAGGTACTCGGTCAGGTTGGGTATGTCGAGACTCATCGAGTAGATGACCGCCCACAGTTGCAGCGAGGCCGGCATGGCCCGCCGCATCCGCGCGAGCACGTCCGGCGTCGCGCCACGGCTGATCTCCGCCGTGCTGAAATCGTCCAAGAGCACGCCATTGACGTTCGGGTGGTCTTCGTGCAGTTTCACAATCGGCGCCAATGGCCGCTCGAACGAGAACCCGGCGTCAAAGCTCATCTCCCACAGCAGTTCGCGGCAGTCAGCGACAGGAGCATACTCCTCCTCCGTCGGCGGCAAGTGGCCACACATCATCGCTCTGGGTAGTCCCAGGAGGCCCAACCCCTCGCCGACCGACAGCTTGGAGGGACGAAAGCCATAGTACTCCAGCGCGTTCACTGTCGTACCCCACAGCCACAGCACGTCCCGAACCGTCTTCATACTCATCCTCCTATGCTGCCCGGCCGGTGCATCGCCACCATCAGCATACAAGAGCGCATCCCCCACAGCGCACGCAGCCAGAGTAGGCCCGTACTCAGCGGAGCACCGCCGGCAGCAGCCCTCTCCCCCACGCCAGGCGATCCGATTGACAAGCGCCGCACAGCGGCCGTAAGCTCCGATAACTCTCTTCGCACTCTGCTATCAGACTCGCGGTAGCCGACCTACTGCTTCCCGGCTGAAAGTAGGCGTGCGAAGTGGGATACTGCGAGTAGGCCCGATTATTCCGGTGAGCGACCGGCGAGGGAGGGTACGGACATGCGCGTAGACCGAGACCTGTTCATGGACCAAGGCTATCTTGTCATCCCCGGGATCATTCCGCCGGACAAGCTCGACGCCATGCGTACCAGTTGCGAGACCATCCTGGAACGGCAGAAGGTCGTCTGGGCACGCGAGCGACAGCCTGGTGATCCCCCCGGCGGCCAGTGGGAAACGGCCCGCCAGCCCCGCGTGATGATGGAGCGACCGGGGCTGATTGACGAGCAGACCGCCAATGTCGTCGAGGACTTCTGGGTCGCCGACCGCACCCTCGACGTTGCCAGCCAGCTCCTCTGTAACCCCGTGCCGAACGTGACGCAGATGATGATGATGTGCAGCCCGGTGCGCGACCATCCGGGCGGCACCGGCTGGCACCGCGACGTGCATCCGATAGACATGGCTCCGTTGGAAGCGCTCCAAGCCGACTTCTTGGAGAACGGCCCCCGGTATACCCAGTGGAACGTGCCCCTATACGATGACAACGTGCTGTGGGTCATCCCCGGCAGCCACCGGCGCCTGAATACCGCCCAGGAAAACGCCGAGTTGTCGGCGGACAGAATGAAGGCGGTAACCGGCGGCATCCCGGTCGAGCTACGCGCCGGGGACGGCGTGATCTATAGCAACTTCCTGATCCACTGGGGCAGCGACTACACCACCAAGCTCCGCCGCACGCTCCACGGCGGCCACACCATCTTCGGTTTCTACCCGGAGCTTGCCTTCGCCGCGAGCCTGGCGCCCTGGGCGCGGGAGCGGTTCGATACTATGGACCAGCGCAGCGCCCACCTGCAAGACCTCACGGAAGCTGCCCTGCGCGCTGTCATCTCCCGCGACGCAGCGGCCTACCGCGCCAGCTTGGAGGCGCTCCAGCCGGGCGCCGGCGCCAGCGGCAAGACCGTGCTGACGATCTACCTCTGCAAGGCCGTAATCCACCTGCGGGTTCTGAAAATCCCCGGCACCGAAGTAACTGAGGACACCCGGTCGCGGGCCAACGGGTCACACTCGATCAGTCTGAACTGGGGTCCCGAGTTTGCCGACCGCTTTTCCGTCGAGGAGATCAATACGCTCTGGAGCCGCTTCAAACAGCTCGATGCCGATCTCCAGTCCGACGAAGAGCAGTTCGAGCCAGCCTTCCAGTCCAGTCCGATGTACTACTACTTCAACGAGCTTCCCGCCAGTGTCGAGACGGAGGCCTTCATCGCCAGTTGGCCCACCGACGGGTAGCGGTCATAGGCCGGCCCCTAGAACCGATGGCCGTGGCCGGCTACTCTGGCCGAGTTGTCCTTCAGCGGTACGCGCACGTCCTCCGGCCCCGGCATGTATTGGACAATCGGGCCGCGTCGTGGGTGCGGCGAGAGGTTCGGTGCCGAGTAGTGCAAGATCATGCAGTGGAAGAGCGCCACGCTCCCGGCCCGCGCTGGTGCCTCGACCACGGTCGCACCGGGCATCGGCTCGTCGCGCGACAGTGTCGCGGCGTCCAGCAAGCCCCACGTATGGCTACCCGGGATGAATTGCAGGCAGCCGTTCTCCGGCGTGGAGTCATCGAGATACGTCTGGGCCGCGATGAGCGGCGCGTCCTCCGGCGTCACCGCCCGCCCCTGCGCGATCAGGCCGGGGTGCGCCTCGCGCGGCGCGTAGCTGGCCAGGTCCTGATGCCACTCCTTGGCCGAACCTTCATACGGCGGCTTGACCATCAGCTTGGTGTGGTGCAGCAGCACGTCCGTTCCGATGAGGTCACGGGTCGCCCCCAGGATCGTCGGGTGTGCGGCCAGCTCCCACCACACCTCGCCGTAGCGGATGAAGTTATTGATCTTGCGGATGGACGTGGCGCCCTCGGTTCTCTCGATAGAGAAGTCGGCGTTCTCTGCTGCCGTAGCGACACCGTCCCGCAGCAGGTCGTCCAGGTTGGACCGCAGCCGCGCCAGCAGGTCGTCGCTCAACACGTCCGGGAGCACGATAAAGCCGTCACGATTGAACGCGGCAATCTGATCCGGCGTAAGCACCCGCGTCGCTACAGCAGCCATCGCACCATTCTCCTCTCACACTCCACCAGGCGTTCGGCTGGCCGCCTATGGTACCAGCGCACCCACGCAGTCGTCATTGCCTTGAAGATAATGCCTATCCGTCATTCCCGCGCAAGCGGCAATCCACGTCCCCCTGCACAGCGGGGGGCCATAGGGGGGCCGGTATTGCAACTACCCCCCGGCCCCTTCTCTCCCGGAAAGGGAAGTCCGCGCGGCGGCCGGTAGCCCCTTCCCTTCAGGGAGGGGGTTGGGGGTAGGTCCGCTATCCAGCGCCACGAGCACCGCCTCGGCCACCTCCCCAACCGCCGGCCAAGCCGGTTCCCCTTGCCCGGCGGCTCGCACCACCAGGGTATGCTGCCCCAGCGGCTGCCATACCGTAGGGTCGGTCGGGCCGAAGACGGCCACGGTCGGTGTCCCGGTGAGTGCTGCCAGATGAGTGCTGCCGGAGTCGTTGCCCAGGTAGGCGTGGCAGCGGCCGAGCAGCGCCGCAATCCGGTCGAGCGTCGCCGGCGGCACCCGGCGGACGAATTCCCCGGCCAGCGCCGCTACCTGGGCCGCGGCCGCAATGTCCGCCGGCCCCTCGATCAAGAGTGTCACCACGTCCCGCGCGGCCAGCAGCGCGGCGACGGATGCAAAACGTTCCGCCGGCCAGTTCTTGCGGGCGCTGCCGCTGCCCGGATGCAGCGCCACGACCGGTTGGTCGTCGGAGAGACCTAGCTGCTGCCAGAGGGCGCGCGCCCACACCCGCGCGTCCGTCGTCGGCGCCAGCCGCGGCCAGGATAACGCGCTGCCCGGACACGGCCCAAGCCAGGCGTCGAGCGTCTGCACGAGGTAGGCGGCCACGTGGGGCGGCTCGGCACCCGGCTCGGTCGTGCCGTCCGTCTGTGCGCCCGGCGGCAGCGACGGTGTGCTGACCACCGTCGTGCAACCCAGTGCGGCAAGTGCCTGCCGCACGTCGTCGCTCCGCCGCAGCCACAGCACCGCCGCCTCGGGACGGTCGAGCAGTCGCCCGATGCGGTTCGCGGTCTCCGGGTCGCGCACACCACCGGCACCGATGAAGAGGGGCGCCAGCGCCAGGTGCTCGAACGAGACGACCCGATCCACGAGTCCCAGTTGGCGTAGGAGGCCGGCAGCCGGTTCGTTGCCCCAGTACGTAAGTTGGGCGTGAGGGCAGGACTGGCGCAGTCGTGCCAGCGCCGGAGCGACCAGCAGCGTGTCGCCGAGGGCGCCGGGCCGGGCCACGAGCACTCGACGGGCCGCCTGTGACGCGATCATGCCCGTAGCAAGAGTCACTCGTCGGGAGAGTCCTGCTCCGGCTCATCCTCAGGCCCGAGCACGAACAGCGGTTGTCCGTACTCGACCGGCTGACCGTCCTCAACCGCAATCTCGCCCACCAGGCCGGCGCAACTGGCCTCTACGTCGTTCATCACGCCCATCGCTTCGACGTAGCCGAGCACCTCGCCCGCTTGCACGGTGGCGCCGACCTCGGTCCGTGGCGCCGTGTCCGCACGGCTGCCGGCGCGGAAGATGCCGACGCACGGCGCGGTCATCGTCCAGCTCTCGGCGGGCGGCGGCGCGTCATCGCTCGGCGCCGCTGCCGGTGATGGTTGCTCCGTGGCGGCGACGGAGATGACTGGCTCGGAGGTGTCTGCGTTGGGGATTTCTGCGTCGGAGTCGGCGGTGGCTACCTCCGGCGGGGCAGCCACGCCCAAGGGCCGCTTGACGGCAAAGACCGTCTCGTCCTGCTCGATTCGCAGTTCCTCGACCGCCGTGCCTTCCAGGAGGTCTACGACCGCCGGGAGGTCGCGGTGCAGTGCTGTGACCAGCCGTTCTCCTGCGTCCCGCGACAAGCGGCGTTTGCCGATTCGCCGGCGCGCTCTCCGCCGGCTGTCGTTGGCTGCTCTGTTGCGGCGTGCCAAAGCTACTCCCTCACCCGCTCCAGGTAGTTCCCGGTGCGTGTATCTACGCGGATCAGCTCGCCCGGCCCAATGAAGAGCGGCACCTGCACCACCGCCCCCGTCTCCAGCGTCGCCGGTTTCGTAACCCCGCTCGCCGTGTCGCCGCGGAGGCCCGGCTCCGATTCGGTCACCCGTAGCTCGACGTTGGGCGGTAGCTCGATACCGATGGCCTCGTCGGCAGCGACGTTGAGGTCGAGTGTCATCCCCTCTTTGATGTACTTGGTCGCCTCACCTACTGCCGCGGGCGAGAGCGCAATCTGGTCGTAGGTGTCCGTGTCCATGAAATGGAACAGGTCGCCATCCGTGTAGAGATACTGCACCGGCCGCAGTTCGACACGAATGCGCGTAAAGCGCTCACTCGCCGGGAACGTCCGGTCGGTGATGTGTCCTTCGCGGAGGTCCCGCAGCCGCAGCCGCACCAGCGCTCCGCCGCGCCCCATCTTGATGTGCTGGTAGTCCAGGATAGCCAACGGGCGACCATCAAGCTCGATGGCAATGCCTCGCCGTAGCTCGCCGGCAGTGATCACGTCTTGCTGCTCCTTCCTCGGTCTCGTACCTGCTGTGTCCCGACCGCCTGCCTCTCACCGGGGAACGGTAATCCCCTCCCCTGTCGCAACGGGGGAGGGTTAGGGTGGGGGCAGCGGCACGGTCGGCTGCTTGTGGGCGCTGGTGAGCACTTCGATGCCGTCCGCACCCACCACGACCATATCTTCGATCCGCACGCCGCCCCAGTCGGGCAGGTAAATCCCCGGTTCCACCGTGACGACGCAGCCTTCCGGAAACGGATCGTCCGAAGCGATTGGCGAGAGGCGCGGCGCCTCATGGATCGCCAGCCCGACACCGTGCCCGGTGCCATGCCCGAACTGATCGCCGTAGCCCGCCGCCTCGATGACCTCACGCGCCAGCTCATCGGCCTCGACGCCGTTCAGCCCGGCTTTCAGGCTCATCTCACACGTCTGCTGCGCCCGCAGGACCGTCGTATAGACCTCCCAGAAGCGCTCGTCCGGCTCGCCCAAGACGAACGTGCGCGTCAGGTCCGAGCAATAGCCGTCCAGGCGTGCCCCCATGTCAATGACAATCGGCTCACCCGCTTGCAGCGGCCGGTCGGTGGGGTGGTGGTGCGGCATCGCCCCGTTCGGTCCGGCTGCCACGATGATGTCGAACGACAGGCCGTCCGCTCCCCGCTCGCGCATACCGACCTCAAGCTGCCAGGCGACCTCGCGCTCCGTCATGCCCGGCCGCATCGTGAGTGCCACGTCCTCCATGGTCCGGTCGCCGATCAGTACCACGCGCCGCAGGGCAGCGATCTCGTTGTCATCTTTCGATGCTCGTGACGCCTCGACCCAGTCCGTCACCGGCCGCAATTCTACCTGGCTATCGGCCTCGCTCAAGGCTTCGGATAGCTCGGTGTGCTGCTTGACGGTCATGTCCTCGGACTCGAAGGCCAAGCTCGACAGCCCCAGCTCCTCCGCTTGTTCCGCAACCCCCTCGTGCATCTTCTGTATCTTGACCACCTCGAACTCCGGCGCTTGCTGCGTGGCCTGCTCGATGTAGCGAAAGTCGGTCAGCAGCCGCGCCGCACTGGCGGTGATGAGGACGGCCCCGGCGGTACCCGTGAAGCCGGTCACGTACCGGCGGTTGTCGGCTTGCGTAATCAGTACCGCGTCGCAGCCTTCTGTGCGGAGTTTTTCCCGTAGTCGGCCCACGCGGTCAGCGGTTGACACGGCCCACTCTCCTTACCTCGACGGTGCGGCTCATCGGTTTATCGTGCCCAGTCGTTGGTAACGCTGTTGGTTCTGTACGTGCTCGCTCAAGGTGCGGGCGAACACGTGCGAGCCGTCGCCGGCCACGTCGTTCGCCACAAAGTAAAAGAACTCGTGTGCCTCCGGGTCTATAGCCGCCTGCAACGAGGCCAGACCAGGATTACAAATCGGCCCCGGCGGCAACCCGGCATACCGATAAGTATTGTACGGTGAGTCGATCTCTAGGTCTTGGAAGAGCAGGGGGCGCTTCCACCACGTTTCGGCGTTCGGCTGGTAGCCGAGCGCGTATTGGACGGTGGGATCGGCGTACAGGCCGATACCCTCGCGCAGGCGGTTGACGTACACACCGGCGATCCGCTGGCGCTCGCCGGACAGCACCGCCTCGCGCTCGACGATAGACGCCAGCGTCACGACCTCGTGGATGGTGCGCCCTTGGCTGCGGATTTGCTCCCGCATCGCCGGCGTGAGCACCTCCCCGAACTTCTGCAGCATCCTATCGAGGAGTTGCTGCGGCGTTGTCTCCTCGGTCAGCCGGTAGGTGCTGGGAAAGAGGTAGCCCTCCAGCGAGGCGCCGTCGGGGCGCGAGCGCAGCCACGAATAGGTAGCGGCCCCTTGCTGGGCCAGTGCCAGAAATGCGGAGCCGTCGAGCAGCTGCCGACGCTGGAGCGCCGCAGCGAACTCCTCTATCCGCCACCCTTCGATGAACGTGACGGTCAGCTCTTTCACCGGCGCATGTTGGAGCACGACCAGCAGCTCGTCAACGCTCATGTTGCGCCGGAGCTGGTACTCGCCGGCCTGGAGCTTGCCGTCCACACCCCGCAGCCGGGCCATCACCCGGAAGACCAGTGGGTTGTTGACCAGTCCCGCGCGTTGGAGCGCCTGCGCGATCTCCTCCGTAGATTGGCCTTCGTGGACCAGAAAGGGGACCACCGCTGCATCGTCCGGTTGGCCGGCCGGCACCTGTTCAACCGCCGGCGCCGCTGGCCCCCCGGTCATGCGGAGGAGCAGGACGACTCCCACGACGGTGCTGACGAGCAGTGCCAGGAACAAGACAACGATACGCATGGAACGTCGCTAGTAGGGCTTGGTGGCGGCCTCGTGCCGGTGACTTGCCGATGCGGCAGTGCTCAGGGCGTCCAAATAGTCCTGCAAGATCACGGCGGCCGCGGCTGCATCCAACCGCTCGCGCGCGGCGATTCGTGCCGGCCGACCGCGCCGCCGCCGGCGCCCGCCGGTCTCGCGCAGCCGGTCGCCGGCCTCCTGCGTCGAGTACCGCTCGTCCCAATACACGACGGTGAGGCCGGGCACCTGCTCCAAGCGGTGCGTGAAGTCCTGCACTCGTTGCGCTTGCTCCCCGATCTCTCCCTGCGGCGTATAGGGCAGCCCCACCACAATCGTCTCCGCGCCCCGGTCGGCAGCCAGCGCTGTGATGGCGGCCACGACCTGCCGGTCCGACCGCCGGGTGAAGGTGGTCAGCGGCGTGACGACGATCCCTTCCGGGTCCGCGCCGGCCACGCCGATACGCCGGTCTCCCACGTCGAGGGCAAGATAGGACACCTTGATTATCACCTGGGCCTGGCCCCCACCCTCACCCTCCCCCGTTGCGACAGGGGAGGGGATCCTCCGTCCTGACTGGGGTAGGTACTGGTTTTGGCGTGTGCCCACGCGCTATGCGCCCAGGGTAGGGGCACGGCATGCCGTGCCCCTACAGCGCTGGTTTTGGCGTGTGCCGCTCGTTTACCTACCCTTGTCAGGATCCTCCGTCCCCCCGTCGCAACGGGGGGACTATAGGGGGCCAGCAAACCCTCTCCATCTTACCACCCGCACTGGGCCAACCATGGCCTTGAACGGAAGGCTTGCATAGGCCGGGCCGCTACAGCCCCAGCGGCAGCGGCCGTTCGGTAGCGGCCAGCGGCTCGATCAGGGAGGGGTCGTCGTAGCGTGGTGAGTTGACCCGCGAGGACACCGGGTGGGCGGTCATTGCATCGGACGGGTACGGTCCTAGGACGCGCTGCCAATCCCGGTCCAAATCCGTATCGAGCCAGGCCGCCTCCTGCTCCGGGCGCAAGATCACCGGCATCCGCTGGTGGATGGGCGCCATGAGGTCGTTGGGCGTGGTGGTGAGGATCGTGAAGGTTCGCAACGCCGCGCCGTCACTGGAGTCGCGCCATTCCTCCCACAAGCCGGCAAAGGCAAACGGCGGATTGCTCTTGAGCGCAATCCGCATCGGCACCTTGCCGCGCGCGGTGCGCTGCCATTCGTAGAAGCCGTCGGCGAGGACGAGACAACGGCGTTGCCGCCAAGCGTCACGGAAGCTCGGCCGCGTGGCTGCGGTTTCGAGGCGGGCATTGATGAGGGGTGTCCCGCCGGTCTGGTCCCGTGCCCACGCCGGCACCAAGCCCCAGGTGAGCAGTTGGATTCTGGTCGGCTCCGCATTGACGATCACGGGCAGCTGCTGCGTCGGCGCGGCGTTGTACCGGGCCGCGACCCCGGCCGCCGGCGCCTCCGCGCCGAAGCGAAAGGCCAACTGTTGGCCATCGGCTGTAATCATGTACCGACCACACATAGGATGCTGCCTCCCGCACACTGCGCTGGTGCGTGTAGTATATACTTATTCAGTAATAGTTATTCCAACAGCAGTGCCATGCTGGCTCTTGGGATATCGGGAGGATGCGGAGAGGTCAGGACTGATGACGCTTTCTACAGCCGGTGTGACGACCCAGCCGCTCATTTTGCCCGAAGAGCTTATCCTGATGCTCCTCAATGAAGAGAACGGCTACTTTCACCAAGTACCCGGCTGGAATTTGAACTGTGCCATCATCGGCGCCGTACTCGCGGAACTTTCCCTCTTGTCGCGTATTGACACGGATAGGGAATCCCTGTTCCTAGTGGATCAGACAGAAACAGGCAACCCTGCGCTGGACCCCGTCCTCGAGGAAATTGCGAACGAACCGGGTCAACGGAACGCCCGGTACTGGATCGAACGGCTCGCGCCCCGTGCGGAGCCTATCATTGATTTGACTCTGGATCGCTTGGTTGACCAGCAGATCCTGGAACACCACGACGGCGAATTCTGGACACTGGCTCGTACTGCCTGGCAGACGGAATTGTTCAGCAGCTCCTCGGAAGGCACTCCGGTTCAATTCGTCAAGACGCGCATCAGCAATGTGATCTTCAACAACGAGATTCCTGATCCGAGAGATGTCATCATTATCTGCCTCATCAATACGTGCGATGTCTTTCGCTTCATATTTCAGCTCGACGACGAGGCAGAGGAGCGCATCCGGTTCATCTGCCAGTTGGACTTGATCGGCCGGTCCATCGCTGAAGCGGTCACCCACAACCTCACCGGTCCGTTGCTGCGACATTCCGCCCTGGCCAGGGAAATTCCAGCGGTCTCGCTGCTTAAGCTGCTGCTCAATCCACATCTTCGCGATGGCAACATTCCCGCGCTCTTCGCGGGGCTTGCACAAGAGTATGGCCCAGTGTTTGAGATCCGCCCGCCGTTTGTGAAACCCATGATCTTCCTGGCTGGGCCCCAGACAAACCGCTGGGTGCAACGGAACGGGCGCATGCATCTGAGAACCAAGGATTACTTTAGCGACTTCGAGAGAATCTATGGCGCGTCCGGAGTATTACCTTCCCTGGATGGCGCCGATCATTTCCGGCTTCGCAGGTCCATGTCACCGGCGTATTCTCGCCGGAGACTGGAAGGGCAGCTGGATCAGCTCTACCATCATGCCCGGAAATATATGGCGAATTGGAGGGTTGGAGCCATCCTCTCTGCGACCCGCATGTGCCGCCGAATGATTAATGCCCAACTCTCGCCGCTCTCTGTCAGCGTTGATTCGCAGGATATCATCGACGATCTGATGAAGTACAAGGAGCGCGCGCTCAACACGCACATTGTGAAGGTCCTGCCCAAATTCATGCTGCATACCCCGGGAATGAAACGCCGGGGGAAAGCAATCGACACGTTGCTGGAACGGGTGGGAAGTGGCCATACATCCGCCCAGCGGGCCGGCTGTCCGCGGGACCTTGCGGATGACATACTCAGCCTGCACGCCAGCGATCCGCAGCTCCTCCCGGAGTCGAATCTGCGTTTTGCTCTTTCCGCAGCGCTGATTGCCAGTGTGTACCTTGGCGATGCGTTGAGCTTCGCGGTCTATGCCATGGCGTCACAGCCGGCGCTCTACGACAAAATCCGGGGTGAAGCCGATGCCCTGTTTGCCAACGGCGATCCGGCTGGTGAGGACTTCACCCCCTCGGCAATCGACGTCACGCGCCGCTTCCTCATGGAGTGCTTGCGGATGTACCCGATCGTCCCGATGTCTATTCGGAACGTGATGAATTCGTGTGTGGTCGAGGGCTACGAGCTCCCAGTGGCCTCGCAGATCTACGTTGCCCAGACGGCCTCGCATTACATGAACGACGTCTTCCCTGACCCGTTCACGTTCGATATTGACCGCTATCGGTCGCCGCGCAATGAGCATCGCAGTCCCGGGTACGCTCCGTATGGGCTGGGCACGCACACCTGTCTCGGCTCCCGGTGGATGGAGCTGCAGCTGGCGATCAACGTGCTGATGCTCGCGCATTACTTCACGATAGAGGTGCTCCCCGCGGACTACAAGCTTCGGTTCAGCCCGCTGCCGTCGATGAAACCGAGCAAGAAGCTGAAGTTCGTTATCTCCGAGCAGCGGCGCGAGCTACACGTTTGACCAGCTATGGTCCCGCCTCTGCGGCGGCCGGGAGCCATCATCAACTGCCGCGACACCCTCAACACCATGGGGGCCGCCGAACGGCGCCAACGCCAAGGCTGACTCCGTCATTAGGGTCGCCGGCCGGTACTGCCGCTCCCCTTTTGTCGTCTACGACGAGTCCTGTTCCTACGCTTACCGCTGCCCCATGGCCTCGATGTTCGCGTCAAGCTCGCTCGCCCAGCGCCGCAGGTTCGAGCGCAGCCGCATGTTCTGGTACGCGCCCCAGACCGTCATCGCGGGCGGTACTACCAGAATGGAGACGATCAGCGAGTAGGCGATTGTGATCGCCGCCGTGACGCCGAACTGTTGGGACGCAGCCAGCGGCGAGGCCACCAGCACGCCGAGCCCGAGCGCCGTCGTCAGCGCCGAGCCTAGCAGCGCCGAACCGGTGGTTGCCAGCGTCTGGATCGCCGCTTGCTCCGGATTACGCACGCGGGAGTACTCCTCGCGATAGCGATGAATCACATGGATGGTGTAGTCCACTCCGATCCCGATCGAGAGCGCCGTGATGATCGACGTGACGAGTGAATAGGGAATACCCAGCAGCGCCATCGTGCCCAGCACCGCGATGAGGACGAGCACGATCGGCCCCACGGCAATGACCGCCAGTGCCGGCTGGCGCACCGTCACCCAGAAGAAGATGGCGAGGACGCCGATGGCCACCGCGACGGTGGTGCTGATCGCCTCGGTCTGCCGTTCCGTGATGGCGTCCGTGACCGTGATCGAGATGATGCTCCCCGAAGTCGCCGTGATGGTATCGTCCTCGCCAAACCAGAGCGCCTCGATCTCCTGCTGGATCACCTTCGTGTGCGTGGGATCGTCCGAGTAGGCCGGGAACTGGAGCAGCATTGCGTCAACGCCATCCGGATCGTTGACCAGCAGGCGTGCGAGGGCGGGATCCTTCGCCTCGAGCTTGTCGATGAACTCCTGCATCAACGCTGGATCAAGCTCCACTTCCACCGAGGCTCCCCGGAAGAGCGCGGCAAGCGCCGGATCGTACTTGTCGCCTGGTTCCCCGCTGTCGTGGGTCCAGTCGAATACGAGTTGCTCGTATGATGCCTGAATCGGTCCTGCTGCCGCGCTCGGACGGAGCCGTTCATCCGCGAAGCCAGTCGTGAGATCGTGCAGGTTCAGCAGTGTGCGGGTCTCTGTGGCCTCGGCCTTGACGAGTACACTGACTACCTCTGTTGAGCCACCGACGGCCGCCTCGAGGGTGTTTATATCCGCCAGCAAGCTCCCCCCTCTGGGCAGAATGTCGCGGATGTTGAATTCCGACTTGAGTCCCGTGGCCGCGAAGCCAAGCCCGATTGTCACTGCGAGCACGACGATGATGTAGGGCACCGGCGTGCGGGTGACTCCCCGCCCCAGCAACTCCGCCACCCGCGCGACGCCGGGCAATGCATTCGAGATGGGACGGGGCGGTCGCAACGTGCCGCGTGCCTCACGCCGCCGGTCGATGATCGTCCGGCCGGCCGGGACCAGCGTCAGCATCACGATCAGACTCATCCCCACGCCCAGCCCTGCGATGATACCGAAGTCGCCGATTATGCCGATCGGGGAGAACAGGCTCACCAACAGGCTCACAACCGTCGTGACCGCAGCCAGCGTCAGCGGGATGGTGACGTTCCGCAGTCCCGTGCGGACGGCCGCCACCACCGGCTCGCCGGCAGCACGCTGCTCGCGATAATGCGAGACGATCTGGATCGCATAGTCCACCGTGAGACTGATTACGATGATCGGCACCATCGTCGTGAGCGAGTTCGGCGGGCCGGTAAGCCCCAGCGCATTCGGCCCGAGCCAGCCCTCCGCCCCGATGATCCAGATGAGCGCAATGAGCAGCCCCGTCAGCGTGAGCAGCAGATCTGAGAGTGATCGCACGAAGAGCAGGATCAGCGCCGCGATGAGCAGGAGCGCCAGCCCGACCAGCGGCAACATGCCCTCCTCCGTGGCCCGCTTGTACTCATCCTCGATCACCACGGGCGAGATGCTGCTCACGCGCAGCGGGCCAGCATCCTCGGTCGCGAGTTCGGCGATCCTCCGTTCGGCGTTCTGAATTCGCTCGTCACCCGTGTCGCGGAGGCGGATGGTGGCGATCGCGACCGGGGTCCCGTCCGTGTCGGTGCCGGTCAGCGCGGCAAGCGCCTCCTTGATCTCCGGAGGGCCGGGGGCAGCGTCGATGCTCGCCCGCGTGACCGAATCGAAGTTGTCCACTTGGAGCAGGGCCATGACCAGCGATGTGGGCGCGACGACCGGATTGACTGGTGCCAGTAGCTCCCTCACGCTCGGATCGCTGACGATGTCATCGAGCAGGGCGGCCATCTGCGCGAGTCCGTCGGGCGTGAGCACCTCCCCGCGAAAGAGGAGCGTGACGACACTGGCCTCGCTAGAGTCCCCGAAGAGCGCTTCAATCTCATCCATCGCTTGGGCGATGGCGCTCCCCTGAGGCAGCGTCGCCGCGGTCTCCGGCGGCGGTGCGCGCCGCGTCGCCCCCGCGCCCAGCAACACAGTAATGATGAGGAGGACGAGGATCGTGATGTATGGTCGGACCGTGACCAGCCAACTCAACCAACCGAGTGTCTTGTTCATGGTGTGCCCTTCGGTAGTGGCTCAGTTTGAAATCCGGCGTTGGTCGGGGCTACGTGGGCCTGGGGGCGCTTGGTGCCGCTGCTCCTCGCTACCCCAGCCATACTCGGTCGGTGGGCACCGGTGCTCGTCCCTCGGAGCGGGCAACTCAAACGGAAACGGCTCTACTATAATCTATACGTTTATCAAAGCGCAAAGTAGGAGGCTCTGCGGGGTGACGGTCCCCACTGCCTCCCCGCGTCCAGCCCTCGCTTTGCGGGGGGCCATAGAGGACCTGGGGGGTACGGTCAATCACCCCTCTCTCGGTTGCCAGTCGCGCGGCAGCGGCTCCAGGCCGTCCTCCGTGATGCGGATGAACTGGCCGCGCATGAACCGGATATGATCGTCCCGGTAGACGAACAGCACCACGTCCGGGGCCACCTCGACAAACTTGCCGCTTGCCCACACCGGCCAATCCACGCTCGTACCCGCGTCCCACGCCCGCCCGCCGTCCAGGCTCGTATGGATGGTGGTGTTCGGGAAGCGGTGCGCGACCAGCAGTGCCCCACTCGACGTGCAGATCATCCCGGCCGAGTAGCCGGGAAACGGACCGATGGCAACGGCGTCCCACGTCAGCGCGGCGTCGGAGGAGGTCGCCTGCCACATCGTCGGGCTGTAGATCGGCCGGCAATACGCCAGCAGCCGCCCGTCCGCCGTGAACGACGCGACCGGCTCGATCAGGTCCAGGCAGCCGGGCAGGACACCGCGCTCGCCGCCCTGTTTGCGGACCCCGTCCACGTTCATCGGCGCCGACCACGACTTGCCCCCGTCGGTGGAACGGATCGAGTAGACCTGCGACTTATAGGACCCCCACGTATAGAGATCGTGCTCGTGACTCTCGGCCAAGGCCCCGTGCAGGAACACGACCAGCGTGCCGTCGGGCGCTTCGTAGATGCCCTGCCCGTAGAAGTTCGGTCCCAGTTGCGGATCATCCGGCCACGGCTCCGTCAGCGGGTATTCCTCCACCGGCCCCCACGTCCGACCGGCGTCCGTCGTTTCGCTCCGACGAAACGCGCCCTCGACGAAATTGCACGCCCACAGCCGGCCCTCGCGCGTGACGTGCAGAGCGCCGACGCAGTCCGCTGGCAGTACCAGTGGCTCATCCCAAGTTGTACCGCCGTCGTGCGACCGCGTGGTGTAGTGCAGTTCGCGGTCGTCGAACGTCAGCACCAGCGTCCCGTCAGGCAGCCGTCGCAAATTGTGCGGTTTCTGCCGGTCCGTGACTCCCTGGAAGTCCGGCAGCAGCGCAAACCAGGCGATCTGCGGCGGGTCCGGCGACCAGTCCAAGGGCAGCGCCGCTTGGCCGGCCGCCACCCGTAGCTCCTTACAGCGAAACTCGCCATACCCGGCCATCCCGACACAGCCGGCAGTGTAGGTGTCATTGGTCACGGCCGGCCCGGGTACACCGTCAACCCAGGTGCGGATATGCGGCCCCTGCGCCTCGACGCGCAAGCGGTACCAGCGATGTGTCTCTGCCGGCACGCCGGGCACTACTTGCAACGCGAGGTTCCGCGCCCAGCCGGAGGCATCCATTGTGGAAATCGCCAGCCAGAAGTGCTTTGCCCGCGTCGTTTGGCCTACCCACGGGGTATGTACCCAGTAGTGGTGGCGCGCGTTCTGAGCGCGGAGGATGATGCCGGCGTCACCGGCGCCGGTCGCGGCGTTGCCGGTCTGGAAATCACACTCGACCGTCACATCGCCGTAGGCCGCGCCCGTGTAGATGGCCATTCGCAGCGAGCACACGTCGGGCGGCACCACGTACTCCGCTGGTCCGTCCTGCCAGCGGCCCCCGACGAAGGACCAGCCCTCACCCGGCCCGATCTGCAACGTCTGCATATCTGCCTCGCCCCGTCATTCCCGCTTTCGCGGGAATCCACGTCCCCCCCGTCGCAACGGGGGGGCCATAGGGGGGCCAGCCCCCCCACCGACCTACCAGTAGCCGCGGAACCGCCCTTCCCAATACATCCACAGCCAACCCACCAGCGAGTCGTGGTCGAGCAGTTCGCCCTCGATCTTCCAGTCCGAGGGGAGTTCTTGCGCCGGGTCTAGGGGCATGATGAAGCGGAATGTGTCGAGGTCGAGTTGCTCCAGGATGGTCCGTGCCACCCCGACTAAGTCTTCACCCGGCAACCAGCGCTGCGCGTTGACACACCCCCAGCCAAAGGCGGCGCTGCGGCCGGTGCGCGTCGGCCCACCACCCCAGCCGCGATCCACTGGGATGAGCTTCCCCGTCCGGGGGTCGCGTGTGGCCGACGAGTAGGCGGTGCCGTCGAGGAGCACAGCATCTTTTGTAACCGCGAAAGCGTTGGCCATGAAGCGGCGCCACCGGTCGCGGTGCCACGGATCGAGCTCCATCAACAGGCTCGGCAGATACAACATGCGCGCGGGAGCGACCCTCGACCCTCCACTGACCCCACCCAGCCACCTCGTGTCATTCTCGCAGGCCCGATACCAGCGCTGAATCTCGTCGAGGTACCGTGGCTCACCGGTGGCGAGCCAGGCGTGATACAGCACGGGTGCGTAGATCACCCCGTGCTCCCAGTCGCCCTTGGTCCAATCCCAGCCGCCCGGATCGAACGTGTGCGCGAAGTACCCGCCCGGCTTCGGCCAATACCCTTGACGAATCTCATAGTCGGCGAAGCCGGTGAACATCTCGTCAATGGTGCGGGTGTCCTCCGGCCCCGCGATATGGCGGTAGGCAGCCAAGCCCACGGTCACGCACTGGAGTTGATCGCCGGAGGACTGCGTGGTGGCGACACCACCATACGGCTTGGTCAAGAACCCCGGCTCGTCGAACTCGGCGCCCATATCGTAGATGTGTTTCAGGGCGGCCAACGTGCGGCGGCAGATCGCTAGCACGTCGGGATCGCGGGTACAGCGGTAGCGGTACGACATCGCCCCGAGGTAGTAACCGGTATTGGCGGACGTGTTCTCCCAGGCTCGCCAGACATGCATCGGCGGCAGCCCGAGCTCGGCTTCGGTCTTCCCCTTCAGGGCGCGATGCGGCGCCATGCCACGGTAGTCCGCCGCGCTGGGCAGTTGGTAGTCCGTAGAGCGGACGAACATCGGCACCATGCCGTGTTCTTGGAGTGTGTGCTCCTCGACCACCGCCTGGATTCGCAGGGCCTTGCGCTCCAGCTCCTCCGCCGTCATGCCTGTCATACTTCCATCTCCCGCGGGCCGGTACCGGATCGGGGGTCCGGCACGGGCTTACGCCCGCCGGCCGGTAAGCGTATCATGCCCCCAGTATGATCCCCTCGCCGCGTCGGGGGAGGGAACGACCGTCCCCCCGCGCAGCGGGGGGGGGCCGCAGGGGGGCCAGAGAGTGAGGAGCAGCCGGTGCCACGGACCATACGTGTCGAGAAGGCCAAGTACGACGGCACCGTCCAGGCCGCCTGGGAGAGCGAGTTGCTCAATCACGCCGGGTCCCTGCTGCGATCCGTCGTGCCCGGCGGTAGGCCGGTGTACGTGCTGGACCGCAGCCGCTGGGTCCAGAGCGGGCAGACCACCTGCGCCGTAGAACTGTATTTCGAGGATCGCTGGTACAACGTTTGGCACTTCCGCGACGGCGCGACGGAGTTGTGGTACTGCAACGTGGCCATGCCCGCCAGCTTCGACGGCAAGACGCTCCGCTGGATTGATCTGGACATTGATATTCGCTGCTACCGGGACGGTGTACTGGAAGTGCTCGATGAAGACGAGTTCGAGCAGCACCGGGTCGAGCTAGCCTACCCTGACGAGATTGTCGAACGGGCATTGGCCGCGCGTGACGAGGCCCTCCGGCTGGCCCAGGAGCGAGCCTTCCCGTTCGACTACGAGACGCAGATCGGCGCCCTCCGGTGCTGACCGCCGCGCAGCCGAAAGGCGTGTGCCTGTCGCGCAGAATTAGCGGTGGTTTGACCGTCAGATTAGATGTAATCATCATCTCATCATCGTGTGGCAAAAGGCCCCGTATTCACCGATACAAATAGCTTGGATTCACCCACGCTTGATGCAAAGTGTGTGCATTAGTGGCTATATTCCCCTAAAAATGGCTAATTTGCAAGAGCGCCTACTATTGTATTATGCTGCGATAGTTGGTGCTAATGCCGCCGCCGCGAGGGAGGCTCCCCATGAAAAGTGTACGGTCGTGGCTCAGTGCTATGACTATCGCTGCGTTCATCGGCAGCATGCTTGTTCCGGTGTCTGCGGTCCAGGCACGGGAAGCGTTCACTCACGGTACGGTGGTCGCGCTCCAGGGCACCCCGCATCTCTGGTTCGCTGACGCCCAAGGCGTCTTGCATTGGGGCGGTGACACGCGCGCCCTGGCCGGGCGCTACATCAACTGGAATACCCGCGTGGAGGTGAGCCTGGAGCAGCTACGTACTCTGCCGGGTGGCGATCCCTGGCTGTCTGCCGGCTTGCTCAAGGACGGCGATCCGATCTATCTAGTCAAGTGGGAGACCGACTGGGCGGAGCCGCAGTTGTTTCACATTCAATCCATCGGCGATGTCGAGTTGCTTGGGATCAATGCCAGCAACTATGGCGCCTTTGTGCTGGAGCGGCCAGCTTGGGAGAGCCGGTTTGGTTTCTCGGCTGCCGATCTTCAGCGTTCCACGCTCGCGGCGGCCACGCCGCCGATAGCCCCGGTGCCCACATCGCACCCGGCATCCCCGGATAACAAGGCGGCAGTGCCTTCCCGTCCACCCGGCTATGTTGACAACGACGATGACGATAACGACGATGACGACGACGACACCGACACCGCGACGGATACGGCGACGGCCACCGCGACCGACGGGCAGACGGCTACGGCCACGGCGACGGCCACCGACGACGGTACCTCGGTGACCAATACCGAGACCGACGACACCGGTGACGTTACCGATACCAACACGGCCACCGCGACGGCCACGGCCACGGCGACCGACGGTGACACGGCCACGGCAACCGCCACGGCGACCGACGATGGTACCTCGGTGACGAATACTGCGACCGACGACACCGACGACACCGATGACACTGCCGACACTGCCGACGACGATAGCGACTAAGATCGGCGCGGGCGACGGTCGTGGCGGCGTAAAGCGGGAGTAACGTGCCGGACCTGCTCACTGCACCGCCCCTGTTCCCACAAGTGGCCTTGCCGCAGGACCGGGGCTTGCCTGAGTTCTCCTGCCTCTTTGACAGTGCGTGGGTCTGGCGCGCCTACTGCTCCCGTTTCGGCCAGCCGGAGACAAGGCCGCAACGCCTGCGCCTGCGACAGCTCAGTTACAACCCCGGCCGGCGCGCCATCGCTACCTGCGTGGCCGAGTGGCTGCGGGATGAGTTTGTCACGCAGGACCAGTTCGCTATCGAGCTTGCGCGTGACCGGCCGGCGCGGCTATTCCGCTACCCGGAGGACCCGTACCTCCCGGGGCTGACCGGTGCCGCCTCCGCCGTCGCGGCCTCCAAGTTGCTCGACAAGTACGTCTTCGCGGCCCCGGTGCAGCGCGTGCGCGTGCGCGTTGTGCGCTACAGGCCCGGCGGGCACGCCGTACTGCGCCATCGGCTTGGCCGGGTGCGCTTCTACGTGCGCGTCATGCGGCCCGAACGGGTCTCCCGACTGCTGGCCGCGGCGGAGTTGGTGACACAGTCTGGATTTGCACTGCCCCGTCTGGCGGGCTGCTGGACCGAGGGCGGCGTCGTATGGCTATCCGAGATACCGGGGGAAAACCTACGCAGACTCATCCGCAAGGGTCATGCGCTGGACCCGGAGCCAATCCTTGACAATCTGGCGCGGCTCTGGGACATCCCCTACGCGGCAAACGAGCATCGCCCGTTCAGTCTCCGAGGAGCGTACCGCCGGGCCAGGCGCGTCTTCCGGCAGGTACTCCGGGACCGAGCCGGGCCGCGCGTCACCCTCAAGCGAGCGACCGCCGCGTTGGACCCGTTCGTCAAATCGTGGCAGCCTTCTGGCGTTGCCCACAACGACTTCTACGACGATCAGCTAATCCGTATCCCCGATGGCCGGTTGGCGCTGGTAGACTTCGAGGAGGCCGGACTGGGCGATCCCCTGCTCGACGTGGGCAACTTCCTGGCCCATCTGCGCTGGTCGGCTCATTTCGGGCGCGAATCCGAAGCGCAGGCCAGTGGCGCCTATCATCGCCGCCTGCGCGCCGCCGCGTTGGCACGTTTCGGCTGGGACGAGCGGGCACTGAACCTGCGCGAGGCCGTCTGCATCTTCCGAGTATGCACCAATCCCATTCGCCATCTCGCGCCCGACTGGCCACGCAGACTGGAGACGGGCCTGTCGCTGGTCAACGAACTGCCGGCATAGTCACTCGGCCGGGTGACGAACTCGCAATCACGGTATACCATCCGACTGTCCCGGTTCATTACTACGACTAGCGTAGCCTCTCGCCGCCGTTGCCGCGCAAGCATGATGGAGCAAGGAATGGTGATTAACCGTGCCGAGCGCCAGGCCATAGATACCCACGTCCACGTGTGGCCGTTGGACGACGCCCCCGGGCACCGGCCCGCCGCCGATGGCAAGGTGTCTCCACCCGACGCCGCGGCGCCGGTGGAGTGGCTGCTCCAGGATATGGCCGAGTATCACATTGCCCATTGCGTCTTGGTGCAGAGCAGCGCGTTCGGCTGGGACAATACCTACATGGTCGAGTGCCTGGAACGGTACCCCGGCCGGTTTCGGGCTATCGGCCTCGTGGACCCGGAAAGTCCCGCCAACGCTCGTGACCTGGAGCGGTGGATGGCCCAAGGGCTGGCCGGCTTTCGCTTCCACCCGCTCTACTACGACCGCGAGCCGCGCGGCGCCTGGTGGGTGGATGCCCCGGAGCATGACGACCTCTGGGCAGCGGCCGCCGCCACCGGCGCAATCCTCCAATTCCACATGCTGCCGCAGCACGCCCCGGCCTTGGCCCGCATGATCGAGCGCCATCCCCAGGTCCGGGTGATCGTGGACCATATCGGCAAGCCCGACGTGACCGAGGCGCCGCCCTACCCGAGTTTCGACCCGGTATTGCGCCTCGCCGACTATCCGCATGTCTACGCCAAGATCGGGGACTATCAGATTGCCAGTCGGCAAGCCTTCCCCTGGGCGGATACGTGGCCGTTCGTGCGCGTGCTGGCCGACCGGTTCGGAGCGGGACGGATGCTCTGGGGCACCGGCTACCCGCGCACCGCCCGGCTCGTCCCGCTGGCCGCGGCTCTGCGCTACATCGAGCAGGAGCTACCCCTGTCGCCCGACGAGCGGCGGCAGATTCTCTGGGACACCCCGGCCCGCCTGTTCGGATTCGCCGCCGAGCGCTGAACGTTGACACCGCCGCCGTACCGCAAAGGAGTGAAGCCGATGGCCGAGCACGGAGTTCCCGATCTACGGATTACCGATGTCAAGGCGATCTGCACGGCGCCGGACGGTATCCGGCTGGTGGTCGTCAAGGTCGAGACGAGCGAGCCGGGGCTGTACGGCCTGGGCTGCGCGACGTTCACTCAGCGGCCCCTCGCCGTCGTGGCGGCCGTGGATGACTACCTCCGGCCGTTTCTGCTGGGCCGCAATCCCGCCGACATCGAGGACATCTATCAGACGAGCTACCTCAGCAGCTACTGGCGCAGTGGTCCCGTCCTGAATAACGCCCTCTCCGGCGTGGACCAGGCGCTCTGGGACATCAAAGGCAAGCGGGCCGGTATGCCGGTGTACGAACTCCTCGGCGGCCAGTGCCGCGACCGGGTACCGCTCTACGCTCACGCCTCCGGCCGCGACTTCCAGGAATTGGCGGACCAGGTGCGGGCGTATATGGCGCAGGGCTACCGTTATGTCCGCTGCCAGGCCGCCGTCCCCGGCCTCTCCACCTATGGCGCTGTCGGCAACCCAACGGGTGCGTGGGAGCCGACACCCTACTGCCAGCTGGTGCCGAAGATGTTTGCGTACCTCCGCGAGCAGTGCGGCGACGAGGTCGAACTGCTGCACGACGTTCACGAGCGTATCCCGCCCATCCAGGCGGTCGGCTTGGCGAAGGATTTGGAGCCGTACAAGCTCTTCTTCCTCGAAGACGCGCTGGCGCCCGAGGACAACGAGTATTTCCGTATGATCCGCGCCCAGTGCAGCACGCCCATCGCCATGGGCGAGCTGTTTGTCAATCAGGCCGAGTACGTGCCCCTCATCTGCGACCGGCTCATAGATTTCATTCGCGTCCACGTCTCGACGATTGGCGGTCTCTCCATGGCCCGCAAGCTGGCGGCGATGTGTGAGTTCTTTGGCGTGCGGACCGCCTGGCACGGACCGGGCGACGTATCGCCGGTGGGTCACGCCGCCAACCTCCAGCTGGACGTGGCCGTCTGGAACTTCGGTATCCAGGAGCAGCACCCCTTTGGCGCGAACACCCAGGAGGTGTTCCCCGGCTGCCCCGAAATCCGCGATGGCTGTATGTGGCCCAGTGACCGACCGGGGCTGGGTGTGGATATTGACGAGGCGCTGGCGCAACGCTTCCCGTTCCCGGACGATCCGCTCAACGGCTCCTGGGCGCCCGTCCGGCGCATTGACGGCACGGTGATCCGGCCCTGACCGGCTACGTATGTCCGGCGGATTGTGCAGTGCCGGTGTCGTCGTGCCGGCTGCCCGCGTCTCCGGCCCGGCTTGCGTAGCACTGAGCGCTGCGGCGATAATAGCCCGCACCCGTGTCTCCACCCGTCCACCTACTCCAGGGAGCGGCCGAGGCTGAGGCCAGCAGCCAGCAACAATGCGAATCCTGATTACCGGCGTCCGCGGCTTTGTCGGGCGGCATCTGGCTGCGTACTGCCTCCAGGATTCCCGCAACGAGGTCTGGGGCCTGGACCGGCCGCGCCCGTCGCCCATCGGCCCCCCCTTGCCGGACCCGCTGCGTCTCCTGACCGCCGACATCACCGAGCGGGCGATGGTCATCGCGGCGGTGCGGGAAGTGCAGCCCGATGTGGTGTATCACCTCGCCGGGTGGAGCAATCCGGCCACCGCCCACGCCGATCCCCCTGGTATCCTGGCGGCGAATGTCCATGGCCAGCTCCACGTACTTGAGGGAGTCGTGGCTGCCGGCAATCGGGCCAGAGTCTTGGTCGTCGGCTCCTGCAAGGAATACGGCGCCGGCCCGCCGGGAGCGCAGCGCACCGACGAGTCGGCCGAGTTGGCACCGCTGGACCTCTATGGCGTGACGAAGGTGGCCCAGGACATGCTGGGCTACCATTTCGCGGCCAGCCGGCAGTGTCACGTCGTGCGCGTGCGGCCGTTCAACCACACCGGACCTGGACAATCGGACACGTTCGTCGCCTCGGCCTTTGCGCGCCAGTTGGCCGCGATCAAGCTCGGCCAACGGGAGCCGCGGGTCATGGTCGGCAACCTTACGCCGATAGTGGACTTCACCGACGTGCGCGATATGGTGCGGGCCTACGTCCTGGCCCTCGCACGCGGCGAGCGTGGCGCGGTCTACAATCTCGGCTCCGGCCAGGGTGTGCGGATCGGGGTCCTGATGGACATGCTGCTATCGGCCAGCGGCCTCACCGGTCAGGTGGAAGTGTGCCCGGACCCGGCCCGGCAGCAGCCCGGCAGCGTGACCCGTATCGTGTGCGACGCCAGCCGCTTCCGCGCCCTGACCGGTTGGCAGCCTCGCTACACCCTGGCTGAAACGCTCCGCGACCTCTACCACGACTGGCTCGACCGGATGGCCCTGGGCCGCTAACCGGCGGCCGGTATGGTACAGTTGGATTGCTCCACCCATCGTTCCAGGGGGTTTTCTCGCCGTCCTGAGACTCGTGATGGCTACGACTGCACCGACGACGACTGCCGCCACGATGCGGCCCTACCGTGAGCAGGGCAAGATTGACTACGCCCGCCTCGCTTTCGACCCCGACGAGCGGGAGCTACCCCCCGACGCCATGGAGCAAGAACTTGCCGTCCAGGAGTTGCTCGGCCTGCTCGCCAGTCGCTTCACCGACTTCGGCGAGCGCCCGGATGTCTTCCTCAGCAGCAATACGATCCTCTGCTACGACTCCGCCGATCTCAACGTGCGGGTGGCCCCGGACGTGTACCTGGCCTTTGGTGTGGACGCGCCGGCCATCCGGCGGCGCAGGCTCTACCTGCCCTGGGAGGTGGGCAAGCCGCCGGACTTGGCCGTGGAGGTGGCGTCGGCCAGCACCGCCCGGCAAGATGTGACGGTCAAGCGGCAACTGTATGCGCGGATCGGGGTACCGGAATACTGGCGTTTCGACCCGACGGGGCACGACTACTACGAGCAACCATTGGCCGGGGAGCGGTTGGTGGACGGCGCGTATCAGCCCATTGCGTTGACCAGGGAGCCGGACGGTATTCTCAAGGGCTACAGTCCAGTGCTGGGATTGAGTCTGTGCTGGGCAGGAGGCCGGCTGCGGCTGTACGACCCGGCGACCAACACCTACCTGGAGAGTTGGCGTGAGGTCGCAGCCGAGCGGGATGCTGCCGAGGCCCGTGCGACCGTCGAGCAGGCCGGGCGGCTGGTTGCCGAGGAGCGAATACGGCAGCTTGAGGCGGAGCTGCGCCGCCGGCAAGCGGACGGCTAGCCCGGCGCCGCCTACCCGTCTATTCTCACCCTGCTCCCTGTGCCCCCTCTCCGCGGCGTGCTGCGCCCCTCCGAGGACGGTCAGGCCACGTATTCCTGCTCTAGCTCGCGCCAACCCGGCACATCCACGATCTCGTTGAAGGCGCCGAACGGGAGCAGCGTGCTGCCGGCGGTGGTGCCGGTAGTCTTGAGGCGCTTGGCCACCTCCTGCACGGCCGCGGCGGCGGCGTAGAGCGGCGAGAGCGGGAAGACCACCATCTTGAACCCTAGTTCTTCCAGTTCGGTGGCCGTCAGTACGGGAGTGACGCCGCCCTCGATCATGTTGGCGAACAGCGGTGCGTCGGGGATGGCCCGCGCGATGGCCTGCAATTCCTCCAGCGATTGCGGCGCCTCGACAAAGACAATATCGGCGCCGGCATCGCGATACGCCTTCCCCCGCTCGATGGCGTCGTCCAAGCCGACGACGGCGCGGGCGTCGGTGCGGCCGATCAGCACCAGCCCGGAGTCACCGCGCGCCGCCACAGCCGCGCGTATCTTCTGCACGTGCTCCTCGCGGGGGATGACTCGCTTGCCTTCCATATGGCCACACTTCTTCGGCCACTCCTGGTCTTCCAAGATGATCCCGGCAACGCCGGCCGCGACGCATTCCCGTACCGTTCGCACGACGTTGAGGGGATTGCCGTACCCCGTATCCATGTCCGCAATGACCGGGATGGATACGGCGGTAGCGATGTTGCGTACCCGGTCCAGCACTTCCGAAGCGGTCAGTAGACCGATGTCCGGCATCCCCAGCGTCGAGGCAGCCAGGCTGTAGCCTGACGTAAAGACGACCTCGAAGCCGGCGTGCTCCATCAGCCGCGCCGAGACCGCGTCGTATGACCCTGGCAGGACGATAATTCCTGGTGTCCCTAGCAGCTCCCGCACCCGTTGTGCCCCCGCGTTCATCCGTATCCCTCCTCCGGTATTGGTAGTGCGATCATTAGCGAGCTAACGTAGCGCCGACACTCTACCATCCTGGTGCCGGCAGCCGGATCGTCAGCTACAGAGCAGCGCGCGACCTCGCCTCCGCCCGGCCCCGTCATTGCGGCGCAAGCCGCAATCCAGCCCCCCTTCCTAGCCCTCCCCCGGACTGAGCTACTAGGGGAGGGAATGTACCGTCCCCCTGCGAAGCGGGGGGACTATAGGGGGGCCGGAAGGCGCGGCGCTATCTCGTTGGCAGCGGCAGCCAGCCCTCGGCGCCGATGGTGGTCGTGCCACCGTGGCCGGGGTAGACCTGCGTCGCTGCCGGCAACTCCGCCAAGCGGGCGAGACTGTCTCGCAGCGCCGCAGGGTCGCCGCCGGGCAGGTCGTAGCGACCGTAGGACCCGGCAAAGAGCGTATCGCCACTAATCAGCAGCGACCGGACATCGCTATAGAGGCAGAGGCCCCCCGGCGTGTGGCCGGGCGTGTGCAGCACGGTGAAGGTAGTCGCCCCGACCTGGACCGTGTCGCCTTCCGTCAGTATGCGGTCGGCGTGGCTCGGCTGAATCTCCCGCGGCAGCGGTCCCAGCTCACCCTTCGGCCGGCCCAGCCGCGCGGCGTCGGCCGTATGGATCGCGATTGGCGCTCCGGTGGCGTGGGCCAACGGCGTATTGTCGGCCACGTGGTCCCAATGGCCGTGTGTATTGACGATCAAGACGATCTCGACCTGTAGCTCCCTGGCCGTTGCCAGGACCGACTGGGTGGCCCCCAGCGCCGGATCAACCACCATGGCCGCCCCGGCCGTGCGGTCCGCGACCAGCAGGACGTTGTTATCCAGCGGGCCGGCCACGATGGTCCGAATCAGCAGCGCGGCGTCAGCTTGATCGGAGGCCGTCATACCGGTTCATTACTCCAGAGCGAGAGTCTTACGTAAGTAGGTTTTCGTGTGGAGATTCCGGTTGGACCTATCCCCCGGCCCCTTCCCTCCAGGGAAGGGGTGTCATCAAGGTGCCCGGCACCCCTTTCCCTTCAGGGAGGGGGTTGGGGGTAGGTCTGCCCCCAACCCCTCAGTCGCGCTCGTCCATCGGCTGCCACGTGCGGTCATAGGGGCCGACGTACACCGCGAGTGGGCGCATCAGCCGATTGCCGTCGAGCTGCTCGACCATGTGCGCGGTCCAGCCGGCGGTCCGGCCGATGGCGAACATCGGGGTGAAGATTTCGGAAGGAATCCCCACGGTGTGCAGGATTAATCCGGCGTATAGCTCCACGTTGGCGTAGAGGTCCCGGCCCGGCTTCACCTCAGCCAGCACCTTGACCGTGGTCTGCTCGACCGCTTGCGTCAGGTCGAGCAGGGTGCGCTCGCCGGTTGCGGCAGCCATCCGCTCGACGGCTGTCGTCAGCACCGCAGCACGCGGATCGCGCACCTTATAGACCCGGTGCCCAAACCCCATGATCCGGCGACCCGCCGCTAGCTCGGTCCGCACCCACGGCTCGGCCTGATCGGGCGTACCGATTTCTTCGAGCATGTTCAGCACGGGGCCAGGCACGCCGCCGTGTGCCGGTCCTTTCAACGCGCAGATGGCCGCGGTCAAGGCGGACACCATATCCGAGTTCGTCGAGATCACCACCCGGCCGGTGAAGGTGGAGGCATTGAGGCCGTGCTCCGCGATCACACCCAGGTAGGCGTCGAAGGCGTCAACGCGCGCTTGCGACGGCTCTTCCCCTTCCAGCATGTACAGGAAGCCCGCTGCCAGTCCGTGCTCCGGCTTGGCGGCCACCGGCTCCTGGCCGTTCTTAAGCCGCCAGGTGTGGGCGATGAGCGCCGGAATCTGCGCCTGCAACCGCGCGGCGCGCAGCAGATTTGCGTTGATGTCCAGATCGTCCACGTCCGGGTCGTCGAGCGACAACATCGAGGCCGCCATCCGCAGCATGTGCATCCCGCTCGTGTGCGGCGCCAGCTCGCGCAGCGCGGCGATGGTCGCCGCTGGCAGGTCACGGGCGCGGTTCATGTCGTCGCGGAGGGCGGTGTATTCCTGGCGGTTGGGTAGCCGGCCGTACCACAGCAGATACGCGACTTCCTCGAACGTAACCCGGCCGATCAGCTCGCGAATATCGTAGCCCCGCAAGGTCAGCCGTCCATTGGCGCCATCAACCTCAGCGATGTGTGTAGCGGCAGCTAACACACCTTCCAGTCCCCGGGCGATTTGCGCTGTGGCTTTGGCCTGCTCCGCAGTACGCATCCACCAACCTCTCAGTCTTGTTTGCTCGGTGTGCTACCGGTTACGTCGCACGGCGACACAACAGCGAGCCTGCTTTCAGCTAGGGCCGGCGCCGGCCACAGGGATTATAGCGTGTACTCGCGGCGCTGCCCGCTGCCCGGCGGCTTTGCTACCCTTGTAGCAACATTGGCAGGATGCGTCTATGGACGGCCCGGTGCCCTCTCGGGTAGTAGACGTTGATGCATATCGAGGCAAACGACATGTGGAGCTATTGGGGAATGCGCGTGGCCCAGCGCCTCGCGGCAGTCCTGCCCAACCCCGCTCAATATCGTCTTGCCGTGTTGGTGGGGGAGTTGATATTCCATCTGTGGGGTGACAAAAGCCGCGCGACGCTCGAAAATGCTGCCCAAGTGCTCAACCTGCATCCGAACGACCGGCGGGTACGCACAGTCGCCCGGCAGTGCTTTCACAACTATGCGAAGTATCTGGTGGAGTTTTTCCAGTTACCGTTTCGCACCTCGGCCGACTTGCAGGCAAAGGTCAGTCAACTGATCGGTTGGGAGCACGTCGAGGCGGCGCTGGCGCGCGGCCGGGGCGTCATCTATGTTACCGTGCATTTCGGGAACTGGGATGTTGGTGGGTCGGTGGTCGCGGCGCGTCATCCGATGTCGGTCGTCGCGGAGACCTTTCAGCCGGCGCGCTTAGATGCGCTGGTGCGGGAGACCCGCACCGCTCACGGGATGGCCACCATCCCCTTGGAGAATGCCCTCCGGAAGGTGCTCCGGGCGCTGCGGCGCAACGAGGTCGTCGCACTCGTTATTGATCGGCCCGTCCACGAGCGTGCAGGCGGTGTGCCGGTCCGCCTCTTCGGCCGTGATACCCGGTGGCCGGGTGGGGCAGCGGCGCTCGCCATGAAAACCGATGCCTTGGTTCTGGCTGGCGGCTGCTGGCGCAATCCCGACAACACCTACTCGATCATGGCGGCGCCGCCGATCCACTGTGAGACGACCGGCGACCGTGAGAGCGATCTGCGGCGTAATATGCAGCGTATCGTGGACACGCTGGAGCCGATCATTCGCCGCCACCCGGACCAGTGGTACATGTTCCGCCCGATGTGGCCGGTGCCCATTGCCCCCCGGCCATGATAGCGACAATGCTCTTCCGCCTGGGGATGACCATTGCTCCGTGGCTGCCGCAGTCCCTAGCGTATCCGGCCGCCCGGGCGTTCGCGTCGCTCCTGGCCGGTCTGGGCGCCGGGGGCTTCCGCGTGGCGACGGCCAACCAAGCGGTTGTCCACGGTCGCCCGGCGGCGGACCCGGGCGTGCAAGCAGCGGCCCGCGCTGCCCTCACCCACCAGGCGCTCAACTACGTAGACCTCTTGCAGCTTGGGCGGTTGCCGGCTGCCACACTGCTCCAACGTATCGAGGTGGTGGGCTACGAGCATCTCCGGCAGGCACACGCGGCCAGACGCGGCGTCATCATCGTCAGCGGTCATATCGGTAACCTCGATGTCGTCGGACAAGCACTGCCCTTGCGTGGACACCCTACCCTGGTTCCCGTCGAGCGTGTCCGGTCATCACGCCTCTTCCGCTACGTCTCGGCGCTGCGTGCGTCCCACGGCCTGACCTTGGTCCCGGCCGACGCCGCGCTGCGGCCGACGCTGCGGACCCTGCGGCAGGGTGGGGTTGTCGTGCTGATAAATGACTGGGATCGGCTGGGCAACGGGGTGCCGGTCCGGTTCTGCGACCGCGAGACCCAACTCCCGGCTGCCCCGGCCGTATTCCATCTCCGCACCGGAGCACCGATTGTCCCCTGCTACGTACATCGTCGCCCGGCCGGCCGGTACGCCGTGTGGGTGGAGCCGCCCATCATCGCAGCGGCTACCGGCGGCACCGAACAGCGTATCCTTGCTATCATGCAGAGCGTCGCTGCGTCGCTTGAGGCTGCGATCAGACGAGACCCGACGCAATGGGTGCTCTTTCATCCGGTCTGGCCCCGGCCAGCCAACGCGCAGCGTGCGCCTGGCCCCGCGGGTTGCAGCCCAACCGGCGAGTCCTGAGCGGGTAGCGACTACTCAGGAGCCAGGCGACGGCAGTTGTCGGTCGGCCGAGGGGGACGGCCTGCCTGCCCGGCACACCCGGGGGTAGGACGCGGCAGCAGCCCTCCCCGCCTCACCGTCGCCCGACAGTTTTGTTGACGTGAGCGCGTCCAGCGATCATCATGTGTGTGGGAGCGCACAGGCGCGCGAGTTGACGCAGCGAGTGCCACACTAAGAGACACCGTGAAGCGTGGGGGTGGCCGGCGAGAGCCGACCAAGCGAACGATGAAAATTGCACTCGTGTCGCCGTATGACTACCCCTATCCGGGCGCCGTTACCGAGCACATCTCGTACCTCAACCGCCACTTCGAGCGGGCCGGGCATGAGGTGCGTATTCTGGCGCCCTCCTCCCATGACGATGTTGAAGAGCGGATGCAGCATGTGTATCGCGTCGGTAAGCGCATCATCGGTGTCCCGGCGAACCAGTCTATTGCCCGCATCACCCTCTCCCTGAACCTCTCCCGTGCCGTCAAGCGTATCCTCGAGACCGAGAACTTCGACGTTATCCATCTCCACGAGCCGCTGGTGCCGGCCTTAACCCCCACCGTCCTACGGCGCTCGCACACGGTCAATGTCGGCACGTTCCATGCCAGTCGCCGGAAGTATTTCGGGTATTACTACGGCCGTCCCCTCCTCAAACGCTACATCCGGCGTATCCACGGCCGTATTTGCGTCTCCAATGCCGCGCGGGACTTCGTGAGCCACTACTTCCCCGGCGACTATCGGATTATTCCGAACGGTGTTGACGTAGATGCCTTTCGCGTGCAGCGGCCGCTCTTCCCGGAGCTGAACGACGGAAAGCTCACCATGCTCTTTGTGGGCCGCCTCGAAAAGCGGAAGGGACTGGTCTATCTCCTGCGTGCCCTGCCCTATGTGCGGCACCACTTCCCGCAGCTACGCTTGATCGTGGTGGGGGCCTTTGACGAAGAGGATATGCGGGAGTATCGGCAGGTTGTCGCGGCGCTTGGCCTGCGCGATGTCGTCTTCAAGGGCTTTGTCTCGACGGAAGACAAGCTCCGCTACTACCAGACGTGTGACCTCTTCGTCTCTCCCGCGCTCGGTCGGGAAAGCCAGGGGATTGTCCTACTGGAGGCCATGGCCGCCGGCAAACCGGTCATTGCCTCCGACATTGACGGCTACCGCGCCGTCTTGCGCCACGGCTTTGAGGGGCTACTTGTACCCCCGCAGAGTCCCGCTGCGTTGGCCGTCGCCATTGTCCGCTTGTTCAGCGACCCGGCGTTGCGCGAGGAGATGGGGCGGCGGGCGCTGGCGCGAGCGCAAGGGTACGGCTGGCCCATCGTCGCGCGGCAGCTGCTCGACTTCTATGCGGAAACCATCGAACGGCAGCAACCGCGCCGCCTCCTGCCACACACTGCCTTGCCCATCATGTCCAACACCGCGTGACGGCGCCAGGATAACGGGCGACATGACCGGGTGGCGACAGGCAATCCAACGGCGCACCCGCGCGGCAGCGGAGCACGCCGTCGGCCCGCTGGCCCGCTGGGGTGTCTCGCCCAACCACCTGACCGTCGCCGGCCTACTCCTCAATGCCGGGGCCGGGGCCATTCTGGCGCTCGGCTGGCTGGTGCCCGGTGGTCTCGCCGTGCTCGTCGCCAGCGCCTTCGACCTCTTCGATGGCGCCCTAGCGCGGGTCGCCGGCCGGGAGACGCGCTTCGGCGCGTTCTTCGACTCGACGTTGGACCGCTATTCGGAGGCGCTGCTGTTCTGCGGCCTGCTGATATGGTTCACGCGCACCGATCACTGGCTCGGCGCCCTCCTCTGCTACCTCGCGCTGCTTGGCTCCCTGATGGTGAGCTATGCCCGCGCTCGCGCCGAGGGGCTGGGGCTGAAATGTGAGGTCGGCTGGTTCCAGCGGCCGGAGCGGATGGTTGTGCTCGGCGTGGGCCTCCTGTTACCCAGTCCCGTTCCCGTGGTCAGCCTGATTATCCTCGCGGTGCTTTCCCAATACACCGTCATCCAGCGTATGATTCATGTGTACCGCTTGACGGCGGGCCGAGAAGAGGCGCAAGAGTAGGTAAACCGGTTCCCTTCCATCCCCCGCTCCGCAGGGAGACGGTCCATCCCCTCCCCTGGAGCTTGCTCCGGGGGAGGGCGAGGGAGGGGGCCAGGCATCAAGCAGGTAAGAGCTATATGGACGATCAGGGAGCGCGGGCCGCAGCGGTCCACCGCACAACGGCCGAAACCGATGTCCGGGTTGCCCTGTCCCTCGACGGGAGCGGCGCGGTGACGGCCGAGACGGGCTTACCGTTTCTCGATCATATGCTGGCACAGCTTGGCCGCCATGGCCTGTTCGACCTGACCGTGCAGGCGCGCGGCGATCTGGAAGTTGACGCGCACCACACCGTCGAGGACGTGGCCCTCACGCTCGGCCAGGCCCTCCACGAGGCGCTCGGAGCGCACCTGGGTGTCAGACGGATGGCCGACGCGCTCGTCCCGCTGGACGAGGCGCTCGCCCAGGTCGCCGTGGACCTCAGTGGTCGGGGCTATGCGGTCTGCGATCTGGGGCTACGCGGCCCGGCCACCGGCAACATCGAATCCGACCTGTGGCGGCACTTCTTGGAATCGCTGACTCAAACCGGGCGCTTCACGCTCCACGTGCGCGTGCTGGCTGGACAGAACGACCACCACCGGCTGGAGGCGGTCTTCAAGGCCCTGGCCCGCACGCTGGATATGGCCACGCAGCTCGATCCCCGGCGCGCGGCCCAAGTACCGAGCACCAAGGGCAGCCTCACCGCCTAGTTTGCCGCGAGTAAGTCCGGTTCTCGTCCCGCCGCTGCGACTCCCTCTCCGTACCACTCGTTCTTGGCACTGCATCCACTCTGCGGTACATGGCGGTGCCCAATGCTGCCGACGGCCCGGGCCAACGCCGCTGTCTCCGCCACATCCACTCCACATCATCGCACGGGGAGACGCAATGGAGTTTCAGCCCCTGATTCGTTTGGCGATTGCCGCCGGCTGTGCCGGGGCGCTTATCTGGGCACGGTGGCGGCACCAGCGTGTCCGCTCGCTCAGTACGAGCGACGGTCGTTCCCGACCGGTAGGACTACCGCTGGGGCGACTGACATCGAGCATCTACTGGCTTGGTCTCACCGCCAGCGCCGCCCTCGCCGGTCAAGCCATAGCCAGCCTCTTGACACCCTGATTCTGTCCAGTCTGCCCCGGCCCACTACTCTGTGTGCTCGATCACAGTCACGATCCCGAACCGGTGCAGCGCCCGGGAGCCGCTCCCTACGCGCTCTACCTGCGCCACGCTACACGAGACGCAGATGATGGCTGCGGGCCGCGTGCGCTGCGTGGCAAGACGACCGGAGACGTTGCCGACCAGCACGTGCTCCAGCCGCGGACTGGCCCCGCCCTCATCTTTGAGGAGTGCCCAGAAGGGATACTCCCAGGCGTTCGCGCCCAAGACCAGCCCGAGGTGGCGGTACGGCTGCGCGTTGAGATAGCCGATGGCAGCGCGATAGTCCGCGCCGAACGGCCTGGTGGCGAAGTATTGATCCGCGCGCCCGGTAGCGAAGATGGAGCGTGGCCCATAGAGCGGTCGGGTTTCGTTGTAGCCGATCAGCACCAACGCCGCGATCAGCAGCACCGCCGCCGCGCTGTGGCCGATCCGGCGCGACCAGCCCCGCGACAGCGCGATACTCACGGCCGGCGCCCAGAGGACGAAAAGCGGTAGGTGCAGCCGACTATGCCACGGCTGCCACTTGAGCACCAGGCAGAAGAGCAGAAAACCGGCCACCAGCCCCCCCGCGTAGAGCAGTACTGGCCCTCTTCTGAGCGCGCCGTGCGAGCAGGTCGCGGCGAGGGCGTACAGTATCAGGAGCAGGTGGAGCGGATTGCTGGCGATGTCCTCGTGCATGTGAAACGGTTCGACGCGGAACTGTTGACGCGCCGGCGTCGTCACCTGCTGCCAAGTGGTACGTGGATCGCTTGCGTCTATCCCGATGAGCGCGTGTACCCGCTCTATCCACTCCCCCACCTGCCCTCGCACCTGCTCGGAGCCGACGGGTACGCTGGCGTGCAGGCTGGCGTTCCTGATGACGTTGGAGAGCAGCGTCGCCACGCCGATGACCTCGTTGGTATAGGACGCCGTGCTCGCTCCGCCTTGCCAGACCAGCGGTGTGCCGTAGAGGTCGGTGTTCCGCAGCCAGTGACCGAGGTTGAGGGCGATGGCGACAGCGGCGATCAGGAGGACGTATCGGGAGCAGCGCCAGCCCAGGGATCGTCCGTAGCCGATCAGCAGCCACACCAGCAGCGGCGCGGCAAAGAGGTAGGCCGTCGCCTTTGTCAAGAGCGTCAGGCCCAGGCTTGCGCCGACCGCTGCCGATACGCCCCAGCCGGGCCTGCGGATCGCTGTCAGCGTGAAGTAGGCCAGGCAGACCAGCCAAAAGGTCACCACGTAGTCGTTTTGTGTGCTGGAGGCTTGCAGCATCCCCATCGGCAGCGTGGCCGCGACCACGCTCGCCAGCACCTGTCCCGCTCCCGCCGCGCCGAGCCGCTGCGCCAGCAGCGATACGCCGACCACGCTCCCAACCATGCCGAGCCACTGCACCAGGTTGAGCAGCCGGTCATTGCCGGCCAGGATGTGTAGGTGCGTGAGAATGAACTCGGCCCCGGGAGGAAAGTGAAGCTGGCGCGGAATGTGCGTTGGGTAGTGCGCTACGCTCTGGTTTTGGATCCAGTGCATCACGCGGGGCAAGTGGTAGGTCATCGAGTCGTAGGTGTTCGGGGGCGCTACGACGGCCGTGAGGCCGGCGATCACCACAATAGCCCCCACGCCGCAGATCGCCAGCACGGCCATACGATCCTGGCCCCCGGCTCTGGCCCCCTCCCGGCCTCCCCCGTGCTGACGCACAGGGGAGGGGAGTGTCGTCCCCCTGCGGAGTGGGGGGGCCATAGGGGGGGCTTCACCACTCCGGCCCTCTCGCCTCGTCAGCAACAGCACGCCCAACGCCGCTGCCGTGGCCAATCCCCAGAGCGCCACCACCCACGGCCAGGTCAGCAGGCCGAACAAACTCAGCCCTTCCGTGAACGCGGCGACCAGTACGCCCCAGACGACGGCACCGGCCAGCAGTGCTTCCCGCCAGCGGTGCCCCCGGCCGCTCCGGGGCGCGGCCTGACCAAAGCAGAGCACCAGGAGCACCAGGCATACGGGCGGTAAAAGTGCGGCTGCGCTCATCGTCAGGCAGGATACAGTGGAAGAGCCGGCAGCCGGCAGTTTTCGGCCTGTAGGTGATCCTGTCCCTGCTTCAAGCTAAGTGCTAACGGCTGACGGCTGATCGCTGATCGCATAGACTGGATCGCCGTGAACGTGTCTGCCGATGTCCAAGCCGTCGAGGCCGTAGTGCGGCGCTATTACGCTGCGTTAGAGGCCGGCACACCGCTCGCGCCGTTCTTTGATCTGGATGGGCCTTGGCAGCCGGTGGTCAAGATCGGCACCGAGGCGGGTGAGTTCGATGTTGGCCGCGCCGCCGTCGCCGCGGTCCTGGCAAAGGTCAGCCGCGAGCTACGGGACAATCGCTTGGAATCGCGGCGACTCTGCCTACACGTGGCCGGTGACACGGCCTGGTTTGCCGACGAGGTGTGGTGGGCCGGCACGGCCGGCGGCGCGCCATTTGCCGGCTCCACTCGCTGGAGTGGCGTGCTCCGCCGCCGGAAAGCACAGTGGCGGTTTGTCCTGATGCACGTGTCCGAGCCGGTGGAGTAATCGGCCTGCATCGCGCCTCGTCACCCGGCTGCTTGGGCAACCACAAGGGTTGCCCAAGTCTCCCCGCCGCAGCGGGGGGACCATAGGGGGGCCGGAATCCGGCGGCCGGGGTGGATTCCTGTCCAAGCGGAAATGACGGCTGCTGCTCCAGGTCGAAAAGGAACGGTCGAAGATGGGAACGCCACCGCTGCATCCTGACCGCGAGACCATCGTGGTGCTGGATTTCGGCTCGCAGTACAGTCGCTTGATCTGTCGGCGCGTGCGCGAGGCGCGCGTGTACGCCGAACTGCTGCCGTGGAATGCCGCGCTAGAGACCATTCGGGCGCTGCGGCCCATCGGAATCATCCTCTCCGGCGGCCCGGCCAGCGTATATGAAGACGCGGCTCCGACGGTGCCGCCGGCAGTATTCGACCTCGGCGTGCCGATCCTGGGCATCTGCTACGGCATGCAATTGCTGGCCCACCAGCTCGGCGGCACGGTTGCCCCGGCGCCGCGGCGGGAGTATGGCGCGGCCACCATCCACGTGGAGGCAGCAGAGCAGGGGCAAGACGGTGCCGACATCGCGCAGCGGCTCTTCCGCGGGCTGCCCGCCGAGCTACCGGTGTGGATGAGTCACGGCGACCACGTTGAAGCACTGCCCCCCGGCTTCCGCGTGCTGGCCCGGTCCGCCAACTCGCCGGCAGCGGTGATGGCCGATAGCCAAGGGCGCGTCGGATTGCAATTTCACCCCGAGGTCGTCCATACGCCACAAGGGCAGCAGCTTATCGAGAACTTCTGCTATGGCCTGTGTGGCGCCACCGGCGGTTGGACCGCCGGTTCGTTCGTCGCCGAAGCGACCGAGCAAATCCGCCGCCGTGTGGGGGCCGGCCGGGTTGTCTGCGCTCTCTCCGGGGGCGTGGACTCGGCGGTGACGGCGGCGCTCGTCCACCGCGCTATCGGCGATCAGCTGACCTGCATCTTCGTAGACAACGGCCTGCTGCGCCAGAACGAGGCCACAGACGTTGTGGAGACCTTTCAGCGCCACTTGGGGTTCGAGCTCGTGGTGGCGAACGCAGCAGATGAGTTCCTGCGGCATCTGCACGGCGTCACCGACCCGGAACGCAAGCGCCGGATCATTGGCGAACGATTTATCCGCGTCTTCGAGCGGGTGGCCGGCAACTTGGGCACCGTCGAGTTCCTCGCCCAAGGCACCCTCTATCCCGACGTGATCGAGAGCGGCGGTGATGAAGCGAATACCCGCACCCCGTCCCTCTCCCAGCGGGAGAGAGAGGAAGGCGATGTGGCCGCGCGGATCAAGACGCACCACAACGTCGGTGGGCTGCCACCCAACTTGCAGTTTCAGCTGATCGAGCCGCTGCGTTATCTCTTCAAGGATGAAGGGCGCGCCGTCGGCACGGAGCTGGGCCTGCCGGAGGCGCTAGTCTGGCGCCATCCGTTCCCCGGGCCGGGGCTGGCCGTGCGCGTCGTCGGCGCCGTGACCGCCGAGCGCGTCGCCACGCTCCAGCAAGCGGATGCCATCTTCATCGAGGAAATCCGCGCGGCCGGCTGGTACCGGCGGCTCGGCCAGGCGTTCGCCGTGCTGACCCCGCTACAGAGCACCGGCGTCATGGGCGACTTCCGCACCTACGGCCACCTCATCGCCCTGCGGGCCATCCTGACCAGCGACTACATGACCGCCGATTGGGCGCCGCTTCCCCACGACCTGCTCGGCCGGACGGCTACGCGCATTGTCAACGAGGTGCCCGGCGTCAACCGCGTCGTCTACGACATCACCTCCAAGCCCCCCGCCACCGTCGAGTGGGAATAGGCTATCGTGCCGCGCTATGAGGTGTGCTGCTTATAGGTCCCTGGTGCGGAAGATGGGGCGGTCAATCTCGTTAACGCGGTAGCCGAAGCCGGTGTCGCCGAGCGTGTCGGTCTTGAGCACACCATCGCGGCGCTGGAAGATGCGTGGATGCACGGCCTCTTCCGGCACGGATAGCGCCGGGAAGAACTGGTGAACGTTCGCCTCGACACCGTTCAGCGCGTGGCAGCGCGCCGCGAAGCCGACCGCGTGGATCAGCGATAGCCCCGGGTTGGTCAGGTCTTGGATGGTGTACGGCACGCCTTCGGCGATGGCGCGGCAGAGGACGAGCAGCGCGCCGCTCTGCCCCTTGCAGGTCTTCAGGCCGACGCCGCTCCAGCCCAGTTCTCGCGCCAGATCGTAGTCGGCCGGGCCGGTCAAGCTCTCGTCAATGATGGCCGGCTTGAGCGCCGCCACCGGGCGCATGTCCCAGCGGTGCGCTTGCAGGTCGCGCTCCGTCGGCTGCTCGACGTACAGCAGCACTCGATAGGCCGCCGGGTCGCGCTCTCGCAGCGTGTGTAGATAGTCCAGCACGTACTGCGGGTCGGGGCATTGCTCGTTGGTGTCCATCGAGACTTGCAGGTTGGCGGCTCTTCCCGTGCCGAGCCGCTGATGAACTTCCTGTGCCACGCGCACCACCTCGATAGTGCGCTCAATGTCCCAGGCCAAGTCGGTGCCTAAGAGCTTGATCTTGAGGCACGTCAGGCCGTCGCGCTCTACCCAATCGTCGAGCGACACGGGGATACCGTCCTGGGGATCGCTGGCCTCGATCTCGCTGCGGCGCAGCTTGTCCAGCCCGCCGACGAGGTGAAACACGGGCACTTCCGGCCGGTAGCGGGGCAGCAAGAAGTCGGCCGGGTAGCATCCGGCGAATGCCAGCCCCAGATGGTCACTCAGGTCATAGGGCATGAAGTCGGCGCTATAGCCATCGTAGACGCCGATGCCATTGGCGATGGCAAACGCATCGTGTATCGCGGCGTCAATGGATGACACGGCGTTGAGACCACACAGACGCGGCATTGGTTCGGCCAGGTTCATGCGCTCGCCGACCGCGCGGATCGTGTGGGCCAAGTCATCTTCGAGGCTCATCCAGAGGTCAATCGGGTGGTGGTAGCCTGGTGTGTCGGCGACGAGCGCGCAGAAGTCGGTGGCGACCGCCCGCATCGCCGCATCGCGCTGCTCATGCGGCACGATCTGGCTGGGCCAGCTCCACATATCGGAGAGGAAGATGGCCCCCCAGCCGTCGGCTACCCGACCGCCGCGCGTTTCGACCCGCGCCCGCACGTGGAGAAAGGTGCTCTCCTCGACGATCACGCTCCCGAACTTGAGAGGTGTCCTGGCCTTACCGGCCAAGAAGTACGGCTCGACTTCCAGCACCCGCACGTCGGATTGCAGCATTGCTCGTTCCCTTTTGCGTCATTCCGGCCCCCCTATGGTCCCCCCGTCCCGACGGGGGGACGGTCCATTCCCTCTCCCGTCGGGACGGGGGAGGGCCAGGGTGGGGGCCAGTCCCCAATCCCCCTGCCGCTACGTCTCTGCCAAGTAGTCATGGACGATGTTGGCATAGCCCTCGGCAAAGCTCGTCTCCAGATAGTACGCGCTCACGTAGGCTTGGGGCGCGAGCGGAGTCAGGTCACACAACGGATTCGGCGCAAACTCGACCGTCCCGGTGCCGCGAAAGGTGGCATGGACGTGTACGTCCCGCTGGGCGGAAGCGCCGTCAATCAACTGCTTGATGGCCGGCCCCGGGCCGTCGGCGCGGGGGATGAGCTTCAGCCGCCAGGACGGTGCCGGACGCATCATCTCTTCCGGGCTACACGGCGCCTCCATCGTGGACGCAATCGTCATCACCGGCCGGCCACCCATGCGCGCGCCGGTACACATCACGCGCTCGGTCTGCTCGACGGTGATGCCGGCAAACACCTTGGGCGTGCCGTAGACCTCCCGACCGGCCGCAATACCGGCCGGCCCGGTGTGGAGCACGTGCGAGCAATACCAGCCCTGCTCGCCACGGAAGGAGCATCGCTGCTGTACAAAGGCTTCGTCGAAGGGGCCGTAGTGGGTGCAAAACGGTACCGTGAGGCCGCCGGCCACGCACAGCCCGTCCGGGTCCGGCTCCAGCGGAGCCGGCAGGAACGTTGCGACGGCAGCGGGGTCCGCGCGGAAGAAGACGAACTGAAACCGCACCTGCCGGTAGTAGGCCGGCAGTGGGGGGTAAAAGGGGGCATCGGCCGGGATCGTCCACCCTTCGTCGTAGCCCAACGGCATCGGTCGCTCCCCTGACAAGAGATGCTTACCGGCCCCCACCCCAGCCCTCCCCCGTCCCGACGGGGGAGGGAGCTACGCCCGCGCCGCCGTCCCCCGCCGCAGCGGGGGGACCATAGGGGGGCCGGATCCGTCTCACGCCGCGTCCGCCGGCTCGGACGACGTTACCTCTTCGGGCGGCCCGGCTTGCTCGCCGCTCTCGTCGAGCGGCACCCGCATGAGGCGCCAGTCGCCGGTGGGGTAGCTCATGTGTGCTCGCCCCAGGAATTGCTCGGCCTCGGCGCGCGCATAGTGGTAGGGGCGGTCGCTACCGGGGTTGAACCACTCCGACAGCACGGGACTCCACACCCCCCAGCCTTCCGTCGGCGGCGAGAGGAACGCCCGCACGCGCTCCAGCACGAACTGGAGTTGCTCCTTCGGCCCACCAGGTGGCAACAATCGTGGCACCATACTCGCTATCCCCTTCTTCTCGACCGCCAGGACCGGCGGGTCACGTACTAGGTGTTGTTGACATTTCCCGGTCATTCCCGCTTTCGTGGGAATCCAGGGCGCCCACAAGAGACGCCCCTACGGCGCTGGATTCCGGCTTCCGCCGGAATGACGGATGGGCTTGATGGCTCCCTCTCTATCCCAAATGACAACACAACTTACTCAAGCGCTGACCGCACGACTTGACCGCCCTGAACTACCGCAACCGGCTCTAGCTGGCGCGTGGCCTCGCGCGTGTGGCCGAGACAGTCCATGAAGGTCACGGCCTCGTCGCGTAGCTCCCAGACTACCACGTCGGCCGGCGCGCCGGTGCCGAGCGTGCCCAGCCCGTCGGCCAACGTGACTGCTTGCGTCGGCGCCAACGTGGCCCGCGCGAACACCTGCTCCAAGCTCAGACCGAGGAACAGGAACTTGGACAACACGTTTGCCAGGTCATAGACCGGCCCTGTCACGGAGTAGTGGTGCAGGTCGCTGGAGATTGTATCCGGCAAGAATCCCTGGGCCAACAGCCGCTCGGCCGAATCGAAGGAGAAGCTGCCGCTGCCGTGGCCGATATCGAACTTGATGCCCCGTTCGCGCGCTTCGAGCACCCCCTGCCGCACGCGCCCGTCCGGGCCGAGCAGCCCGTCCCGGACGGCGCCCCGGAACGAGTGCGTCACAATGTCTCCCGGCCGCAGCAGTGCTAGGAGATCTTCGAGCGGTACCGGCGTGTTCCCGATGTGGAGCATGACGGGCAGATCGGTCGCAGCAGCCACGCGAATGGCGTCGCGCAGCGGGCGCGCGCCGAGCGAGCCGACGAGGCGGTCGGTCTGGCGGATTTTCACGCCGACAATGACATCCCGGTTGGCCTCGACGGTCTTGATGGCCCGGTCAACGTCGAGTAGCCGCTCGTCGGCGGACTCGCCAACCTCTTGCGCGAACATGCCGGCCAAGGCGACGTGAAGGAAGGCGTAGATCCGGGTGCGCTGCTGCTCGATGACATAGCGCCGCAGGCCGGGGAAGGTACCAGCGCCGGAGGACCCGGCGTCCACGGCGGTCGTGACCCCGCGCGGTAGGCACGTCTCGTCGGCGACAATGCCGTAATGGGAGACGCCCCAGTACACGTGGGTATGGAGATCAACGAGACCGGGCGTGACGTAGCGCCCGGTGGCATCAAGCGTCTGGCGTGCCTCGCCGGGCAGGTCGGCGCCAACCGCCACGACCCGCCCATCCTGCACCAGCACGTCGGCCGGAGCCGCGAGGTCCTGGCTGGCATCGAATACGGTCCCACCGGTGATCCGCAAGTCGTACACGCTACTCACCCTCTCGGCGGAGTGTGGGAGAAACCAGCGCATTATACCGACTGCGCGACCGGGCTTCCGGTCTGTTAGGATTGAGCTTGTCCGATAGACGGATCGGCAGGATGAAACCGATCCTATTTGTCCCCCTCATCCTGGGAATCCTGAGCCTGAAAAGCCCGGGGTGCCGAATATGGCTACCGAGGTGAACGATGACTATCCGTGGTTTTGCATCGCTCGATGAGCTTGTGGCCGTCCAGAATCGGCTGGCGGAGATGTACGGCTGGTCGGCGCCCCATGCGAAGCAGCATCTCGACGAGGATATTAGCCAATTCGGCAGCAACCCGGAGTGGCTGTTTGTAGCCGAGGAAGCCGGCGACGTACAGGGTGCATTGCTGGCATCGGATCGCGGAAGAGACGGGAGTCTCTTGATTAGCAGTTTCGGAGTGTTCCCCGAGTACCAACGCAAGGGTGTTGGCACTGCACTGCTGGCCGAGGCCGAGCGGCGAGCACGGCAGCGCGGCAAGGTCCGACTGCTCATGGGCGCCGCAGACGATTCGGAGCAGTTCTATCTGAAGTGCGGCTTCACGCCACGGCTCTATGTCGAGATCAGCGGCAATGAGAGCGCTGCCGCGATGCAATCCCTGCTCGCGGATCGCTTGGCACCATACGATGTCCTGTGGTCAGACAGTGGCAAGACGCTCAACGGCGAAGCGTTGAGCAAGGCTATTCTCGATGTACCCGGGCTAATGCCCGCACTCAGGCAGTCGCTAGAGCGGGACGTTCCGGGATGCCACACCCAGCATCTCTTCACGAAAGAGTGCTAGGGCATGTCTGCAAAGCACCAGTTGGCAGAGGGCAAGTTCCCTCCCCTGTGCGTCAGCACGGGGGAGGGTTAGGGAGGGGGCCAGGCGGGGGAACGGCCCCCTATGGCCCCCCGCTCTGCAGGGGGACGTAGATTCCCGCGAAAGCGGGAATGGCGGTTTTGCAACACTCTCCGGGCGTTCGCGGGAGTGACAGGCCGGCGCTGGCTCACCTTAGGCTGTCCCGTTGCGCCCCTGATCGCGGATGTAGGCCAGCAGGCCACCGGCCAGCATGATGTTCCTCTCCCGCTCGGAGAAGTCCGCGCGCACAGTGAACGTGCGGCCTGTGTCCTTGACCTCGACTTGCACCTCGTCCTGCCCGTCGCGGAGCGCCGCGTGCAGGTCGGGTAGCTCCCAGGTCTCGCCTTGGGCGGCGCTGTCGTAGTCGGCCTCGTCGGCGAAGGTGAAGGGCGGAATGCCCTGCGAGATCAAGTTGCGGCGGTGGATGCGGGCGAACGACTTGGCAAACACGGCCCGCATGCCGAGCGCCTTGGGGGCGAGGACGGCGTGCTCACGAGACGACCCCTGGCCGTAGGTGTGTCCGCCGACGACAAATCCGCCGCCGGTTTGCCGCGCTCGCTTGGGGAACGTGGGATCGAGGCGCCGGAAGACAAACGCGCTCATCGCCTCGACGTTCGACCGCAGCGCCATCACGACGGCACCGTCGGGTGCCATGTCGCCAGTCGAGATTTCATCGCCGACTTTGATGAGCACCTCGCCGGAGAGGGGGTCGGGCAGCGGCGTCTGCGCCGGGGCCGCCTTGATATTCGGGCCGCGTACCAGCTCCACCTTGGCCGCTTCGTCCGGCGGCAGCGGCGGGATGATCTGCCGGTCATCGGCGGCGGGATTGCCGTCGGCCAGCGTGATCGGCGGTTCTGCGCCGAGATCGCGGGGGTCCGTGATGACGCCGCGCAGGGCCGTGGCCGACGCGGTTGCCGGGCTGCACAGGTAGACTAGATCGTCTTGCGTGCCGCTGCGACCGGGGAAGTTGCGGACGAAGCTCCGCACCGACACGGCGCCCGACGGCGGCGCCTGCCCCATGCCGACGCACGGTCCGCACGCCGGCTCCAGCATCCGCGCCCCGGCCAGGACCAAGTCCCGATAGACGCCGCTGCGAGAGATCGTGTCGAGGATCTGGCGCGATCCCGGCGTGACGGTCATCACCAAATCCGGGGACACCACCTCGTCTTCCAGGACCGCCGCCGCGATGGCCAGGTCCTCGTAGCCGGAGTTGACCGAGCTCCCGATGCAGACTTGGGCCGTCGGCGTTCCGGCGACCTCGCGCACCGGCACGACGTTGCCGGGGCTGGACGGCTTGGCGATCAACGGCTCCAGTTCGCCTAGCTCGATGACTTCCGTCTCGTCGTAGCTGGCGCCGGGGTCGGCCGCCAGCGGCAACCAGTGCTCTTCCCGGCCCTGGTAGACCAGCCACTCGCGGGCCCGGTCATCGGAGGGGAAGATGCCCCCGGTCGCACCCAGCTCGGCGATCATGTTGCAGATCGTGCCGCGCTGGGTGACGTTGAGCGTCTGCACGCCGTCACCGTAGAACTCGCAGATGAAGCCCAGCCCGCCGCTCACGCCGCGGCGGCGGAGTAGCTCAAGGATGATGTCCTTGGCCTGCACCCAGGGAGACAGCGCGCCGTGCAGTTCGACGCCGAGCACCTTGGGGGACGGAATCTCAAAGGGATGTCCGGCCATGCAGACGGCCACTTCCAGCCCACCGGCGCCGATGGCGATCATACCGAGCGACCCGGCCATCGTCGTGTGCGAGTCGGCGCCGACGAGCACCTGCCCCGGGCGCGCAAACCGCTCGACGTGCAGGTAGTGGCAGATGCCGTTGCCAGGGCGCGAGAGGTACATGCCGTAGCGCGCCGCGAACCGCTGCAAGAAGCGGTGATCGTCCGGGTTCTTGAAGTCCAGCTGGATCAGATTGTGATCCACGTACTGCACGACCAGCGGCACCTGCACCTGGTCGAGGCCCAACTCCTCGAACTGCAAGCAGGCCATGGTGCCCGTTGCGTCTTGCAGCAGCACTTGGTCCACCCGCAGCCCCAGCTCCTTCCCCGGCGCGTATTCACCACTCACCACATGGTCCCGCAGGATTTTCGCGACCATCGTCTCGGCCATGCTGTAACTCCTTATGTCAAGAATCGTGTCTCCGCACGCCCTGCCCTCGGCCCCCACCCTGGCCCTCCCCCGTTGCGACGGGGGAGGGAACTGCCCGTCCCCCTGCCGCGGCGGGGGGGCCAGCATTGCCCTAGCCCCGGCAGCCCTCTCCCGTTATGCCGCGCGCGGCGGTCCCGCTGCATTGCGACCGTGCAGCATCAGGCAGGAGCCGGACACGGCCGTATTCCAGGCGCTGCCGAGGTACATCAGCACGCGCGCCAGGTCGGCCTCCGTTACTCCCTCGGCGCACTGTACGGCATTGACCAGCACCCGCTCGGCGGACGCCGCCGCGGCCAGGCTCCGCACCCAAGCGTCGCTCGGCTCCGGCGACATGCCATGATCCGGCTGTCGGTCCACGGCGGGCGGCAAGAGCACGATAATCCGCCCGCCTCCCGATGTACGCATCCGCGCGATTGCCTCGGCAGTCAGGCACCCCACCTCCGGCGGCGCGGAGGAGCCGGCGGCGGCCTTATCTCCTTGCGTAGCGAGGCCGGCCACGTCGCAGATCAGCACGTCTAGCTGCCCCCATTCGACGACGATCCGCTCAATCAATGTCCACGCCGCCGCCGCATCGTCCGTTACGCCGATGGCAGGCATGGCTCGGCCGCCGTTGGAGCGGACGCAGTCCACGATGCGCTTCGTACCGTCGAGTTCCTGACAGCTATGGACCACGACCCAGGCGCCGGAGTCGGCGAATGCCCGCGCGACGGCCTCGCCGGCCCTACCCTCCACACCGGCCAGCAACACGACCTGCCGCTCTAGCCCTAGGGCGACGGACCCTGAAGACATCGCTGCTCTGCCCCGCGACCACGGCTTTGCGCCGCGAACACACCCAGCATAGATCATATCAGCCGGACGTGCGGACGTAGCTGTTTTGACAGCCCTGGTGTCGTGCGGTACTATCGAGAAGAGATACCCCGGTAGCTCAGTGGACAGAGCGTTGGCCTCCGGAGCCAAAAGTCGCGCGTTCGAATCGCGCCCGGGGTACCCACTGCCAGCCGGAGCGCCTCTGCCGAGTCGTGGAGGCGCTTTTTCTTTAACTCTACGGCCGCAATAGATGGCAAAGCGCATGGCAAACGCCCGCGGTGACGCAAGCCACCTCGCTGCCATGCGCCACGCGGTTGCTACACGGTTCCTCCCGGCACTCGGCTACCGCGACTACCGCATCCTCTGGTTTGCCAGCCTCTTGAGCGGGGCGGCCGCGTCCGGGCTGATCGTTGCACGCGGCTGGATGGTGTTCACGCTCTCGGACTCCTCGATGCTGGTCGGCGTGACCACCTTCGCCGCGATGATTCCGCTGCTGGTCGTGCCGCCGTTTGTCGGATTGCTGGCGGATAAGCTCGACCGGCGCACTCTGCTGGCCGGCACGTTTGCGCTCAACCTCGGTCACAACCTGCTGTTGGCTATCCTGGCCCTCACCGGCACTATGCAGGTCTGGCACCTCGTTGCCCTGTCCCTGGTCAACGGGATCGCTCGCGCGGCGCTGATGCCCACGATGCAGGCGCTGGTGCCCAATCTGGTACCGCGCGGGCTGATCCTCAACGCGGTGGCGCTGAACTCCGCGACGATTCACGGCTCGAAGCTGGTCGGTCCTGGGATCGTCGCGCTCTTGCTCACCATCGCCGGGCCGGGCAGCGCCTTCCTCGCCTGCACCGGCTTCTACGCGCTGGGCCTCGTGCAAGTCCTCCGCATCCGGACCGCCTCCACGGGCCGCCTTGATCCGGCAAAGAGTGCTCTCCACAACCTGCTGGCCGGGCTGACGCACGTCTACCACGACCGGGTGCTGTTCGCGCTGCTGGTCCTGGTCGCGCTGCACTGCGCGCTCACCATGTCGTTCGAGGCGGTACTGCCGGTGTTCTCCCGCCAGCAGTTTGCGGCCGGCGGGTCCGTCTTCGGGTCGTTGATGATGGCGGTCGGCGGTGGCGCCTTGGTGAGCGTGCTTGCGCTGGCCGGGGTATCCAACCAGCGGGCACGTGGTCAGCTGTTGCTGTTGACCGGCTTTGCCAGCAGCCTGACGCTCCTCGCGTTAGCAATCGCCCCCACGCTGGAGCTGGCACTGCTCGCGGCCGCCGGTATCGGGGCCTCGCAGGCAGCGTTCATGGCGATCACGATGGCGATGATGCAGGCGCTGGTGCCGGATGCCATTCGGGGCCGGGTGACGAGCATCTATGCCTTCCACGCCGGCGGAGTGATGGCGCTCGCCAATCTGCTCAACGGGGCCTTGGCCGACGTGATAAGTAGCACGGTAGTGCTGACCATCAGCGGCGCCGCGTTCTTGCTCGTGATGCTGGTCAGCTTCTCCAACACGATCCTGCGCGATACCTACGTGCGCGGCCCCACTGCGCCGGTCCCGGCTGCCTAACCGCGGCGGAACACGGTATCTCGTCCCGGTGCCGCGGCCGCCAGGTCGGCAATCGTGCGCCCGGCAGCCGGATGCATCAGGTCCGGCGCCAGGTCGGCGAGGGGGATGAGCACAAAGGCGCGCTCCGCCAGCCGGGGATGCGGGACGATCAGGTCCGGCTCCGACACCACCGCCGTACCGTCGAGGAGGATGTCGAGGTCTATCGTCCGGGGCGCCCAACGCGCTCCCCGCCGGCGGCCGAGCGCGTCCTCAATGCCTTGCAAGGCCAAGAGCAGATCATGGAGGTCGCGATCCGTCCGCAAGGCGACCACTTGGTTGTAGTAGCGTGGCTGTGGTTCCGGTGTTACCGCCTCCGTGTCGTAGATGGGCGAGACCGCGACGACCTCCCCGACAGCCTGTAGCCGGTCGCGGGCAGCCGCCAGATAGGAGGCGCGATCCCCCAGGTTGCTGCCCAGCGCGACGTAGACCACCCGCGGACGCACAGCAGGCACACTACCGCTATCCATGTGATTGCTGGCCCCCTATGGTCCCCCCGCTGCGGCGGGGGGAGGGGCAGCATCGCTCCTCCGTCTCTAGCCGCTTGCCTGGTATACTGCGCCGACGAGAGGGCCGTCATGCCAGAGTACGAGTATCGGTGCAGGCAGTGTGGGCGGCGGTCCAGCCACCTGTTCCTGACCTTCGCGTCCGTCAAGGACCCCAACTGCCCCCACTGCGACTCATCCGACATGCGCCGCTTGGTGTCACGCTTTGCCGTGATGAAAAGCGAAGAGGCCCGCTTGGAATCTCTGAGCGACCCCAGCATGTTCGCCGGCGTTGACGAGAACGACCCACGCAGCGTGGCACAATGGGCACGCAAGCTCGGCAGCCAACTCGGTGACGACCTGCCTGCCGATTACGATGAGATGGTGGGCCAGATCGAAAGTGGCGAGATGCCGGACGATCTGGCCGGGGAACCGGCAGACACTGACGCCGGTCTCGATGCCGGCCTCGACGACTGATCCCCGGGACACCACACCACGCCGGGCCAGTATAGCAAGGGCGGCTCCGACTCTCCCGGCCACCTCGATCTGCTGCCGGCGCCGATCTTCCCGGCTACGCAGGCGACGGGACTGGTATACTCTCTCCGATGTTCGACGGCTGTTCGTCGAGCGCCGCGCGTGCGGACTGCCGGCAGACTCGTAGCGCAGTTCGCTAGGCACCAACAGGCGCAGAGCGTATGAGGAAGGATGGTGACTGTGGCCGCAAGCCCTTATGAGGGGACCTTCATCTTGGCCCCCACCCTCGCAGAGGACGAATTAGACACTGCGATTGAGCAGGTGAAAACGTATATCACGAGCCGCGGCGGCGAGATCACCAACACGGATACGTGGGGGCGACGACGCATGTATCACGCCGTCAAGGGGCATCGTGATGGCAACTACGTGCTGATTGACTTCACCGCCGATCCGGCCGCGGTCCATGACGTGGAGAGCAGCCTACGGCTCGACAACGCGGTCATCCGCTCGCTCATCGTCCGCGCCGACCGGTAGGACAGCAAGGGGGAGAACGATGGCCGGCTACCTCAACAAGGCGCTGATTATCGGCAACCTGGGCCGCGACCCGGAGATGCGCTACACGCAAAGCGGCAGTGCGGTGACGAACTTCTCGGTGGCGACGAACCGCCGGTGGGCCGGCCGGGATGGCGAGCAGCACGAAGAGACAGAGTGGCACAACATCGTTGCTTGGGGCAAGTTGGCCGAGATATGCAACGAATACTTGAGCAAGGGCAGCTCGGTCTACATTGAAGGTCGCCTTCAGACGCGACAGTACGAGGACCGTGAAGGTATCACGAGGCGCACGACGGAAATCGTCGCGCTGGAGATGCAGATGCTCGACCGCCGCTCACGGTCCGACGGCGATGGTAGCGGTGGTGGTGGCGATGACCTCGGCGGCGAGCCGATTGACCCGGACGATATGCCCTTCTAGGCTATGACTATCGAGACGGCCCCAGCGCCAGAAACGCTGGCAGTAGACGTCGAGATACTGGCCGGTATCCATGACCGGCTCGGGCACATCGAAGGCCGGCTGCCGCATTTCGCCACCAAGGCCGAGCTTGCCGACCTGCGGGCGGAGATGCAGACCGGCTTTGCGGGGCTGCGAGCCGACTTCGCCGAGTTGCGGGCCGACTTCGCCGAGCTACGGGCCGATGTGGATACGCGCTTTGCGGCAGTACGGACGGAGATGCAGACCGGCTTTGCCGAGTTTGCGGAAGTGCGGTGCGGGCTGATATGGAGCGCCAGCGGGCCGACTTCGAGCGCCAGCTCCGGCTGATGACGTGGACCCTCGCCGGCGTGATGCTGGCCGGCTTCACCACCCTCGCCGCGTTCCTCAAGCTGTTCGGATGACCTGCTCCATTCGGCAGCGAGGAGCGATATGCCGCAGCGTTGACGGTTCCGGTTGAGGAATGGAGTAGGAAGCGGTGTTTGCCGGTGTAGAGCACCGGCTACAAAGATGGGAGAATAGTGTGAGCCAAGAGGTGAATACGACCACACGAGAAGCTGAGGCAACCCCGGCTCCGCGCCGGCCGGTGGGTGGCCCGCCAGCGCGCGGCGCCCCACGAGGACCACGGTCGCGGCCCCCGATGCGTGGTGGTGGCGGCGAGCGCCGCCCGCGCCCGCGCCGGTTCGGCCGGCAGAGCCGCAAGGTCTGTTCCTTCTGTGTGGACAAGGTGGACAAGATCAACTGCCGAGACATCGGCCGACTACGCAACTACCTCACGGATCGCGCGACGATCCAAGCCCGACGCAAGACCGGCACGTGCTCGAAGCACCAACGACGCCTGTCAACGGCTATCAAGCGGGCCAGGTTTCTTGCCTTGCTGCCATCCACGAGCGAGCACATCCGGGTCGCTATGCAGTTCGGTCTCCGAGATGTGCCTACCCGCTGAGGACTTGTGAAGCTCTCTTGGTATATCGCTCTCTTCCTACCCTCGCGGCGGCGCGGGTGCTGCCGGATTGCGCGTACCCTGGAGCGTATGCCGACCTTGGCCCAAGTCCAGGGAACGAGTTGACCTCCGATCAGCAGGAGTAATGTGGTCGTGGCCTCTTCCTCGCCTCGCCGGCCATCGGAAGAGCGCCGCAGCCCCGGCGGGGGAGCCGAGGGACAAGGCCGCCGGCGCCGGCAACGCCAGACGGCTATCGGCTGGTCCGCCCACCGTGACGGTCGGCCGCTCATCCTGGGCTGGGGCGCTCACCTCACGCGAGCGCAGAAGGATCGGCTCCGGTCCCGCGTCGCGTTCGTCCTGCTCACGGTGGCCGTCGTGGCCGTTGTCGGGATGTTGTCCGGGGGCATCCTCTATGAGAACGTGTATTTGCCGCGCTTGTCGGTCGTCCGCGTCGGTACGGACTCGGTCTCGCTGACGGACTACGCCGAGCGGCTCGCGTTCGAGCGCAGTAGGCTGCTCCTTCAAGCCCAGAACGTGCGTGCTCAGATTGAGCGCCAGCGGGCCAGGGCAGAGGGAGAAGGGCAGGAGGCCATCATCAATCTGCTTCAGCAGCAGTACAACTTCTTGCTGGAGCAGGTGATCGGCCTCCCGGAGCAACTGCAAGACGACCTCGTGGCAGAGCTACTGATCGGTGCGGAGGCCCGGCGTCGCGGCCTGACGGCGACCGAGACGGAAATAGACACCCAGATCAAGCGGATGATCGGCTACCCACTGCCCACTCCGACGCCGGGGCCGACCGCAACACCAAACACAACGGCAACGGCGAATGCGGGCGCGACAAGCACGGCCGCCGCCGGCAGTCTGAGCGAGGCAACACCGACCATCGTGCAGACGCCGACGGCGGCAAGCACACCAGTCGCCACGGCAACTCCGGAGACCACGGCCACCGGCACGACGGATGTTCCCAGCCCCACGGCGACGCCCTCCGGGCCGACGCCCACGCCCGCACCGACCGCCACGCCGCTCCCGTTTCCCACGTATTTTGCCCGCTATCAGGAGGTCATCGGGTCCGATACGGGGCTGATCCGGTCGGTTGCCAGGGCCCGGGTGCTGCGCCAAAAGCTCAACGACGCGCTCGGCGAGGTGCCGACCACGCAGGAGCAGGTGCGTGCGCGGCACATTCTCGTGGCCGACGCGGCGGCAGCGCAGACGGTCGTGGAGCGGCTGGAGGCCGGCGAGGACTTCGCCGCGCTCGCCACCGAGCTATCCACCGACAACAGTACGAAGGAGGCGGGCGGCGATCTCGGCTTTTTCCCGCGCGGGATTATGGTGCCGGAGTTCGAGGCGATGGCGTTCTCGCTGCCCATCGGGGCAACCAGCCCGCCCGTCCAGACGCAATTCGGCTACCACGTCATCCGCGTCGAGGAGCGCGAGGCGCAGCGCGAGATACCCGACTACCAACTGCAACAGATCAAAGCCAACGCTATCAATCGCTGGCTTGACGAGCAGTTGGCCACCGCGCAGATCGAGCGCCGCTTGGACGACCGCCTCATCGAATGGGCCGAGCGCCAGAGTGCCGGGTAGCCGGGAGACCGGCCCCCCGATAAGTTCCCCCCGCCGCAGCGAGGGGACGGGCATAGCCTGCTTTGCTCCTACCGCCGTTCGGGGTGAGGCAGCTCTGGCGCGTAGGACACAAGCTGCGAGCGGGCTTCGGTGATGCCCAAGGCCAAGAGTAGCCGGGGCACAAGCTGGTCCACCACGTCGGCCACGGTCACGGGCCGCAGGTAGAAGGCTGGCATCGGCGGGACGACCCGCACGCCGAGCCGGGCCAGCTTGTGCAGGTTCTCCAGGTGGATGGCCGAGAGAGGGCTCTCGCGCGGCACCAACACGAGCGGGCGCCATTCTTTGAGCGTCACACCGGCGGCGCGCAGAACGAGATTGTCCTCGATGCCGGCCGCGATGCCGGCGATGGTGCCCATGCTGGCCGGGACGACGATCATTCCCTGGGTTTCAACGCTGCCGCTGGCTATCGGCGCGCCCACGTCGTTGATGCTGTGCCACGCCAGGCTGCCCCGGCCGGCCACGGGCGCTGCCCATTGGCGGATGGCATCCGACAGATCGGAGCCAAGCTCTTCAACCCAGACCCGCCGGCCGGCCTTGGTCGCCGTGCCGATGACCGGGTAGCCCAGCTCCAGCAGCAACGCGATCACACGGCGGGCGATCAGCGCGCCGCTGCCACCGGTGATACCCACGACAACCGGCAGCTTGTCACTGTTCATGCAAAGCTCCACCAGGCACGGACGGCCAGATCGGCCCCGGTTGCGACGAACAAGAGTACGGCAATGTAGCCGTTGACGTTGAAGAAGGCCAGATCGAGACGACTCAGATCGTTGGGACGCAGCAAGGAATGCTCGTAGATCAGCAGTCCGGCGGCGCCGAGCACGCCCAGCCAGTACGGGAGGCCCAAGCCGAGCACCACACCCACGAGGGCCAGCAGCGCAACGGTAGCGACGTGCAAGACGCCGGAAGTCCACAGCGTCGCGCGCACACCGAACCGGGCCGGGAACGAGTACAGGCCCGCCGACTGATCGAAGGCGATGTCCTGACAGGCATACAGTAGATCGAACCCGGCGATCCAGACCGCGACGGCCAAGCCGAGCACCAGCGGCGGCCACGACAGTTCGCCCGTCACCCCGACCCACGCGCCAATAGGTGCCAGCCCGTCCGCTAAACCGAGGACGGCGTGCGAGAGCCAGGTAAAACGCTTGGTATACGAGTAGACGCCGAGGACGACGACCGCCCCGGGCAGCAGCAGCAAGCAGAGCGGATTGAGCTGCCAGGCGGCGATGGTAAGTACGACGAGCGAGAGGCCACTCGCCAGCCACATATCGCGTGCTTGGAGCAGGCCGCGCGGCACCGCACGGGCAGCCGTGCGCGGATTGGCCGCGTCAAGCTCGCGGTCAATCACTCGATTGAGTGCCATGGCCATGGTGCGCGCGGCGCCCATCGCCACGGTGATCCAGATGAACTGATGCCAAGTGGGCCACCCCTCCGCGGCCAGCAACATGCCAAGATAGGCAAAGGGTAAGGCAAAGATCGTGTGCTCGAACTTGATCGCTTCCAAGAAGACGCGCAGCTTGCTCACACCGGACTCCTATGTCCTGCGCCGTTACCCGCACTGTCACCCAGCAGAGGTGGTCACATGCTCTCTACACTACATGTTGAAGATGTCGCTGACCGCACAGGTGAAACCGGGTAGCACGTCGAGGCCGTCGAGTGTGTCATTTTCGGTGAACGTCTCGACCACCCATCCTGCACCATGCACGTCCACAGTGCGTGTGTCCGGCTGCACGACCCACACCAAGCGCACGCCGTAACTGAGCCACATCTGCGCCTTGTCGCTGACCTCTCGCCGGCTATTGCCAGGGGAGGCGACCTCCACCACCAAGTCAGGGGGCACCTCGGCGTAACCGGTATCCATCGCCTCTAGGGGGATTTTCGCCGCCGAGAAGTAGGCGATGTCCGGCTCACGCACCGTATCCGGGTCCCGCTCCAGCCAGACGCCCGAGTCCGAGGCCGTCAAACTCCCCAGCTTCCGGGGCATGATGAATAGTCCTAATAAAACGGTCAGCTTCGTTACGATCTTACCGTGTGCATATCCTGTCGGCATGGTCTCGTGCAGCATCCCCCGGATCAACTCACCGCGGACGCCCTGACTATCCAGCCGTAGCAGATCATCGGCTGTGAGCAGCCTGGTCATCGTCGTTGCCATGTCCGGCTCCTTTTCGTCTATCCTTCCCATGAACTCCCCACCGACCTCCGGCGCCGGAAGTGAGGATTGTTGCCCTCGCTACCCGACGCCGGGCAGTCCGTCGGGGAAAAGCTCCTCCCAGCGTTGCTCGACGCGCTGGCGGACTTCCGGCGACATGACGATGTCGTCGGGCCAGGGGCGCGTGAACCCGTCGGCGGGACCCTTGCGGGTGGCGTCAATACCCATTTTACTGCCGAAGTGCGGCAGCGGCGCTGCGTGATCGAGCGCGTCGAGCGGCCCGTCTACCAGGAAGGTATCGCGGCGCGGATCAATGTTGTTTGTCACGCGCCAGGTCACTTCCGAGAGGTCCTGCACGTTCACGTCGGCGTCCACGACGATGACGTGCTTGGCCAGCATCATCTGACCCATGCCCCACAGCGCGTAGCACACCTTCTGGGCGTGACCCGGGTAGCGCTTCTCGATAGAAACGATGACCAGATTGTGGAAGACGCCCTCGAAGGGCATATTGATGTCCACGACTTCCGGGACGACCATTTTGATTAGGGGCAGGAACAGGCGCTCGGTCGCCTTGCCCAGATAATCGTCTTCCATGGGCGGCCGCCCCACGATGATCGAGGGGTAGATGGGGTCGCGCCGGTGCGTCATCCGTGTCAGGTGCAGCACCGGATACTCGTCGGCCAGCGAATAGTAGCCGGTATGGTCGCCGAACGGCCCTTCCACGCGCCGCTCGGCCGGATCAACGTAGCCCTCCAGCACGATCTCGGCGTGCGCCGGCACATTATGGTCCACCGTCTTGCAGCGCACCATGTCAACGGGCTTGCCGCGCAGAAAGCCGGCGAACACCATCTCGTCTATGCCAGGAGGCAGCGGCGCAGTGGCCGCGTAGATCGCCGCCGGCGCGGCGCCGAGTACCACGGCGACCTCCAGCCGTTGCTGCTCGCCCTCGGCGTGCCGGTAATGCTCGGCGCCGCCCTTGTGCAGGTGCCAATGCATACCGAGCGTCTTATCGTCGAAGACCTGGAGGCGGTACATGCCGACGTTGCGCTTGCCGGTGTTCGGATCGTGCGTGAACACGAGCGGCAAAGTGATGTAGCGGCCGCCATCGTCGGGCCAGCACTTCAGGATGGGCAACTCCGAGAGCTTGAAGTCGTCACCGCGATCCACCTCCTGGCACGGTGCAGCGGTGACGAGCCGTGGCCCGGCCCCGGCAACGCTGCGGAGCTTGTTCAGTGCCTGGAGCTTGCCGCGAAAACCCTGGGGCGGCCCAGCCAGCGCCAAGGCCAGCAGGTCCTCGATCTGCGTGCCTAGGTCTTCCCAGCGGTCAGCACCCAAGGCCCAGGCCGTCCGCCGATAGGAGCCGAACGTATTCATCACGACCGGCATGGTGCTGCCCTGTACGTTGCTGAACAGCAGGGCCGGGCCGTGCTGCTTGCACACCCGGTCGGTGATCTCGGCGATCTCTAGGATCGGGTCAACCGGCGCGGTAATCCGCTGTAGCTCGCCGTGGTCGTCGAGGAAGTCGAGGAAAGAGCGCAGATCGTCGAATCTCACAGAGGAGATGCTAACACATGCGCTGGCGGATTCCGACGCTACGCTCGACTGAAGCGATTGCTATAATCGTCGGCCGGCTCCGCACGTCACAACCGCGATCCGCCGTCCCGATCCGGCAGTAAGGAGGCCCCGCCGATGCCTGCTGACACGCTCACTCGTAGACCTACCTCACTAATGATACCTGCCAGCAGTAAGGAGGCCCTGCTGATGCCTGCTGACACCGTGCAATGCTACTTCCGCGGCGAGTTCATACCGTTTGCGGAGGCGAAAGTTGGCGTGATGACGCACGCGCTCAACTACGGCACCGGTGTCTTCGAGGGCATCCGCGCGTACTGGAACGCGGACCAAGAGCAACTCTATCTGCTCAAAATGCGCGAGCACTATGATCGGCTGCACCGTTCGTGCCGCATGATGCGGATCAAGCTCCCGCACGATGTGGACGAGCTATGTGAGATCACGCGGCAGCTGGTGGAGATGAACGGCTACCGTGAAGATGTCTATATCCGGCCGCTGGCCTTCCAAGACGAGGAGACGATCACGCCGCGGCTGCATGACGTATCGGATGCGCTCACCATCTACACCAATCCGATGGGCGCCTACATTGATGTCGAGGCCGGGGTGCGGGTGGCGGTGTCGTCGTGGCGGCGCATGGACGACAATATGATCCCGCCGCGCGCGAAGGTCACCGGTCTGTACGTCAACTCGGCGCTCGCCAAGACCGAGGCGCTGGAGAACGGCTTTGACGAAGCCATCATGCTGACACAGGCCGGCTACGTCTCCGAGGGCAGCGCGGAGAATATCTTCCTGCTCATCAATGGGGAGTGGGTAACGCCAGCGCCGTCGGAGAACATCCTCATGGGCATTACCCGTGACGCCGTCATGGAGCTATCCCGCAAGGAACTAGGGATTGATACGGTCGAGCGACAGGTGGGCCGCAGCGAACTGTACGTCGCGGATGAAGTGATTTTGACCGGTACCGGCGCCCAAGTCTCACCGGTGATCGAGATTGACCGCCGTCCCGTCGGCAGCGGCGAGATTGGCCCCGTGACGGCGCAGCTCCAGCGAATCTACTTCGGTGCCGTGCGGGGCTACAATCCGAAGTACGCCTCCTGGTCCGTTCCCGTGTACCAAGACGGTGCGCCGCCGGCGTAGGAAGCAGCAACGGCGTTTGCAAACCCACTATGCTACTCCCGAGAGACCCCTGGACGCTGTGGCTGGCGCTGCTCGGCTTGACGATTAATCTGGCGCTGCTACTCGGCTTGCTCGCCCGTCTGCCCGAACTCCCCGATCTGCTACCCGTCCACTTCAATGTCTTCGGCGAACCCGACCTCATTGATGACAAGCGCTCCATCCTCCGCCTCCCTATCGTCAGCACGCTGGTGTGGGCGGGCAACCTGGTTTTGGCCATCCCGGCGGCCCGGCTCGACCGCACCCTAGCCCGGCTGCTGGTCGGGGCCGGCGTGCTGGTGCCGGTGCTGTTTGTAGTGACCGTCTTTCGCCTCATCGCCTGACGGAGCGCGGAACGCTGCCGCGGCCTGCTCCAGCCGGAGCAGCAACCGGCGCAGCCGCCGCGCAAGGTAGGCGCGGAGGGCCGCGGCGATAGGCGAGCCGGCCTCCGCTATGGCGATGGCCTCAAGGTAGCCATTCAACTCGTCCAGCTCCCGGTGCAGTGTGGCTACCCGCGGCTGAAGCGCTGCCTGCCGGGCCACCGGGCTGGCCCTGTCTTGGGAGAAATGGTGAAAGGTCGCAGTGCGAAAGCGGCGCTTGGGCAGGTGGTCGCGTTGCTGCACTGCCATAGCGATCTTGGCGGCGAGCTGCCGGTTGAAGGCCACATCCTTCCGGACGGCGCGCAGCGACCAGCGCCGCGCCTGGGTGCGCTCCTGGCGTTGTCTGACTGCCTGACCTAGGGCGACGACCAGGTGACCAAAGGGCAGCACGCGGACCGTGCGGTACACGCGACGCACGACGGACCAGGCAAACCTCCGCAGCCAGCCGGCGATCCGGGTGGACACCACTTGGTCAGCGGCTGCACGTGACATCATCCACTGCCGGTCGTGCGTATGAAGCGGAGCATGATCGCCAGCAAGAACGTCAGGCCGCCCAGGACGAGCACCAGCTCAGGAGCGTGGCGGATGACGCCGCCGGCCGGGCCGCGGCCCGGCCGGCGCGGGCGGAGCAGCCCCACCAGCCAGATCATCGCCACCGCCGCGGCTACCTTGAGGCCCAGCACAATGCCGTAGAGCAAGCTGGCCTCCGAGCCGGCCAGTCGGTCGAACGTCAGCACGCCGCCGGTCAGCACGAGGGCGCCGACGGCGATCTTCACGACATCGCGGAACTCGCGCCGCACCGCTGCCTCGAACGCACGCCACGACGGCTTGCTCGCCTCCGACAGTGCTTCCGGCGGTGCTTCGGGCGCGTCAGCAGTGCTGCGGGCCGCCGGCCGCCACACGAGCCAAAAGAACAAGCTGCCGCCTACCCACGCCACGGCCGCGAGCAGATGCACCCACTGGAGGAGGATGCGCCACAGATCGCTGCCGTCCACGTCCGTGCCTATGCTCGGCCCACGCGAGAGTGTACCAGTGGTCAGTGATCGGTGGCGGGAGTGCAGCACGAAGAGATTACCTGGCAGTGAAAGAAAACTTTAGATATGATATAATGATGATGAAAGCGGCAACATGCCAAATCGGCTTGGCGGCGCGTCGTCCGGAACAGCGGCCGGCGGGACTGGGGGAGGTACACGGTGGCACTAGCCCAAGACGAGCGGCAGCCCCTGACTGGGGAGCAGCGCGAGTCCATCTGGAGTGTCGGAAAGAGCGTCAAGCATTTCTACTTTGCGCTCTTTATCGTGCAGTTCGGCGCGGGTACAATATGGACCGTGGCGCAGGGTGTGGACAACCCCGCGGCACTCTGGCAGGTCTTGGCGTCACTGGCGATTACGGCGGCAGCCGTGTCCATGGTGGTAACGGAGACAGGGAGGTATCTGATGGTCTTAGCAGCAGCGTTCGAGGAATGGCGCGAGAAGCGTCGGCGCGAGCAGATCTCCAGAGCGGTAGCGGCGGCGCAAGCAGAGACGCTGCGTGAATCCGACGCCGAGTGGGACGCCTGGAACGAACGGCGGATGCACGCCGAGCAACGCGGCGATCCTTTTGATGAGCCGCCACCATCAGCACGCCGCCGTGCGGCTGCGACGACCACGCAGCAGTGATCCTTCCACCGTCGGCCGCCCGGAAATAGCCGCGCGGCTGACCACCGTACCCTACGCTGCCGATGCCCGGATCGGCTCCATTGCGGACCGATGGGATGATAGGGGAGTCGGTACTGCGCCTACTCCCCGGCCTCTTCCTTATCACTAGGCGGGGGCGCCTGTGGGTCAGACGTAGAGATGTCCGGGGACAGCTCCAAGAGGCGGGCCTTGAGGGCGCGGCGCTGTAGCTGTGCGGCCGGGTCTTCTTTGCCATCCAACACCTGAATGTCGGCTACTAGGCGCTCTATCTCCGTCGGCTGCGGGGTCGGGGCCGGGGTGCGTCGCCCGCGGGGATCGGCCCAAGCCAGCACGCCAAGCGTCGCCAGGACGGCCGCCGCGGCGGCCGCAACACCCACTTGCAGTGGTCGTCGGTCTCCCCAGAGCACCGGCTGCTCGAGGTGCGGCAATCCCAGCAACGTGAAGCGCACCGGCGTACCGGGCAGCAGGTCGGTGGCGCCGACCGCGGTAAAGCTGTTGTCACCGAGGGCAGTGACACCGAACGGGCGCAAATCGTCACTTTCCACTTGCACTCCCCGCGCCGGTACGAGGACGCGGAGCTGACCGATGGGCTGCAGGATGGGCAGGGTGACGGCCAGCCGTGGCCCGGCATAGGCGAGCGTGTAGCCCATCGTGAGCGGCGTCTCGCCCGGCGGGAACGGTGTTGCCGGCACCAAGCCGCCATCGCCTGTCACTACCATGTCCTCGCGCCGTACCCCGGTCAGCGGCGCCACGCCGACGGCGCCGACGGGCGGCGCGATCCGCACGGGACTGGCCGTCACGGGTTGGGCAACGAACGTCTGCGGCCCCTGATTGCTCACGATGACGGTCTGGATCAGCGACACCTCGCCCACAGCCACGTTGACCTGGGCCAGGATGAGATTGCTGCGGATCAACCGCACGCGCGCGGGGTCATGGGTCACGTCGAAGACTTCTATGTCGGCAGCGCCGACGGCGATCTGGCCGGCTGCCGCCGCGGCGTTGGCGTTGCCGGCAGCAAGCAGCACCGGCCCGACGTACTCAACACCGCCGAACGTCACCGTCGGCTGATAGAGGTCGGCGGGAGCTATGCCCAGCCCGGCAAACTCGAAGCGTCCGGCCGAGTCGGTTACGACCGTCTGTTCGAGACGGCGGCTCCGGGTGGCCGCGTCGAGGTACCAGAGCTGCACCTCGACGGCGTCCTGGGCCGCGCCACTGACGCCATGCGTCACGCGACCACGGATGGTCCCAGGCGGAGCCTGGGACTGGGCGATGGCCACGCGCGAACCGCTCCACATGTGCAGCGCGGTCGCGGCCACGCTAGAGCCGGCACCACGCAGGAGCCAGCGCCGCGTCCTCATCCTGCTGTTCCCTGGCGTGGCCCCCACCCTAGCCCTCCCCCGTCCCAACGGGGGAGGGAATACGCTGTTCCCCGGCCGGAGCGAGGAGCCACTGATTATCTCCATCCGCTACTTGCCTTGCGTATCGTCCGCTGGGGCTACGGTGGTGTGGGACTGGCGGGCCAAGGCTGCGTCGGCGCGTGCTTCCCACTGATCGAGAGCCTTGAGCAGGGCCAGGGCACGGCGTTCGTAGCGCTGGCGCTGGCGCCGGTAGGTAGGAGCGTCGAGTGCTCCCGCTTGGTAGTCCAGAGTCAACTCGCGCAGCGCCGCATAGGTCTCCTGCTGGCGGGCTAACAGGTCGGCCAGTTGGGCAGTCGTCTCCGGCTCCTCTGGCGGCGACGTGTCGGTCCAGCGCTGGCCGGTACGGAGGAGCGGATACACCACGTAGAGCAGCGCCACAATCCCAATGGCGAGCGCGAGGGCGAGGATCATATCTCGTTCTTCGATCCGGCAGGCCAGCGTGCCGTCCGCTCAAGGGTAGCCGCTGCGCCGCGATAGCAGCCACGCGGGAGCGGGCAGCCGGCGCGAGGCCGTAGCCAGCGCGGGGGCGGTCGTTTCCGGCCACCAAGAGAGCAGGGCACCGGCGAGGAAGACCGGCCAGGACAACCACAGGACGGCCACCAAGGGATTGACGAAAATGTGGAAGGTGGCAGCCAGCGGCTCGCCCGTCGGCAAGGCAAACTGGCCAGCGGTCATAGTTGGCGACTGCGGCTCGTCCCAACCGGCCAGCACCACGTAGAGATCGTCGAGCCAGGGGAAGACCGTGTGAATAGCAACCTGTGTGGCCGGCTGCGACTCCCATGAATCGTAGAAGCGGCGCACAGTGGCCATTTCGGCCAGCGGCCGGCCGTCCTGGGTGGCGGCGCCCAGGACGGCGGTGACGGTCCGCACGCCGGGGCCGGGCTGGGTGGCAATGCCGCGATACGTCAGCACGTAGCGGCCGATGGTCACGGTTTCGCCGGGTTGGAGTGTGACCTGCCGCTCCAGGTTGAAGAACGTCGAGCCGATCACTCCGACCGCCAGGCCGGCGATAGACAGATGCACCAAATAGCCGCCGTAGCGCCGCCGGTGCCGCCCCAGCACGGTCAGAAGCGCGGCCGGCAGGCTACTGCGCGCCGCTTTTTGCTGACCGCGCGTAGCACGCCAATACTCTTGCACGACGCCGACGATGACGAAACCGACAACGCCGAACGCGGCGGTGGCCAGCCAGGACTGCATCTGGGCAGTGATGAGGCCGGCGGCTACCGCAGTCATCACGCCGCCGAGCAGCGGGAGCCGGAAGTTGCGCCAGACGGTGGCTCGACCGGCGCCGCGCCAGGGCACGAGTGGGCCAATACCCATCAAGACCAGGAGTCCCAGGAGCAGCGGCCCGTTGACCTGATTGAAGAACGGGGTGCCGACCGCCACGCGGACGTTGCGTACCGCTTCCGAAATGAGCGGAAAGATGGTGCCCCAAAAAGTGGCGAACGCGATACCGATGAGCAGCCAGTTGTTGGCCAGGAAGGTCGCTTCCCGCGAGTAGACCGTTTCTACCGTGGCCGCCGATGACAACCGTGGCAGCCGCACGAAGAGCAGCGCCAGGCTGGCGACCAGCACCAGTCCCAGAAAGATAAAGAAAAAGGGGCCGATGGCCGATTGGGCAAAGGAGTGGACGGAGCTGAGGACACCACTCCGCACGACGAACGTCCCGAAGATCGAAAGGGCAAAGGTGGCGATGACGAGCGAGAAATTCCAGACCTTCAGTAGCCCCCGGCGCTCCTGCACCGCCAGCGAGTGCAGCAGGGCGGTGGCCGTGAGCCAGGGGAGCAGGGCGACGTTCTCCACCGGGTCCCAGCCCCAATAGCCGCCCCAGCCCAGCACGTGATAGGCCCACCACCCACCGAGCAGTAATCCCGACCCCAGGACGGCCCACCCGCCGAGCACCCAGCGCCGGGCAGCCAGCACCCACTCGTTGCCGAGCCGGCCGCTGGCCAGCGCCGCGATGGCGAATGCAAACGGGACGGCCGTGCTCACGTATCCGGCCAACTGCACCGGCGGATGGATCAACATGCCGTCGTCGTAGAGCAGCGGGTTCAGCCCGCGCCCGTTGGCCGGCACGAACGGCAAACGCTCGAACGGGGAGGCGACGAACGCCAGGACGAGCAGGAAAAAGGCTTCGACCACCAGCAGCGTAGCAGCCACGTAGGGCATGAGCGCGGGATGCGCGTGACGGCTCCGCAGGGCGAGTACGGCGAGCACGCAGAGGACGAGCAGCCAGTAGAGGAGCGATCCGGCTTGACCACCGTAGAAGGCGGCCAAGATCAGGCGCATGGGCATCTCGCGGCTGGATTGCTCGGCGACGTAGCGCACGCCAAAGTCGTGGCCGGCGAACGCCGCGAGCAGCATGACCGCAGCAATGAACACCAGCGCCGCGACCGCCAGCACCGACCGCCGGCCGCTCTCCACCAGGGAGGGGATCGTGCGTTGCGCGCCGACGACGGACGCCGCTGCGCCAAAGAGCGCGATGGGGAAGGCAATCAGCAGGGCAACTTGGCCTAGATCGCTCGTATGCATCGGACGTGCGGGCGCAGCATGCTGCGCCCCTACGGCGTAGTGGCGGCCTCGAACTTCGATGGACACTTGGCAAGCAGCATCGTGGCCTCGAACTGCTCGCCCGTATAGTGCCCCTGCACGACGACCTCGATGTTGTCGTTGAATACGTCGGGGACCAGTCCTCCATAGACGACCGGTAGGGGCGACACGTGCTGTGCGCCCGCGGCCTGATCGCTAATCGCAAAGCGGATTGGCCCATTGCCGCCCAGCCCCACAATTGTCCCTGGGGCTACGTGTCCAGCAACCCGGACCGGCTCGCTGCGCCGGCTCTCCGGTAGCGCGCGCAACTCGGAGACGGTCAGGTAGTAGACGGTGCTGCCGCCCAACGCGGTGCTGACGAGGTAGCCGACGCCCGCAAAGACGGCCAAGCCGCCGATCCACATCTTACGGCGGGTGAGCAGGTGGCCGGTGCCTGCGCTCTCATCCCAGCGTGGGCCGTGGGTCTCAACGGCGCCTGGGAACGATTCCGTTCGTTGCATGGTCGTGAGTACTCGGCGGCAAGCGACATCCAACTGAGCTTGCCGCCCCCAGGGATTATACACGACGCTGTCTCGACAGGGCGGTCGCCGCAACTGGCCCCCCTATGGTCCCCCCGCTGCGGCGGGGGGACGTGGATTCCCGCTTTCGCGGGAATGACGGGTTATGCAAAGGTCTCCTGGCGCGGGAATGACGGAGGGGGAGGCGGGAATGACGGGCGGAGGAACGCGCCCGTGTGCGAGGCTGGCGTGGCGGCAATCACGTCCGGTGGTCCGGCAGCGACAATCTCGCCGCCGGCGTCGCCGCCCTCCGGTCCCAAGTCAATGATCCAATCGGCGCTCTTGAGCACGTCGAGATGGTGCTCGATCACCAGCACCGTATTGCCGGCGTCAACGAGGCGGTGGAGCACGTCGAGCAAGCGCTCGATGTCGGCGAAGTGCAGGCCGGTGGTCGGCTCGTCGAGGATGTAGAGCGTCTTGCCGGTCGCTCGCCGACTCAGCTCGGTGGCGAGCTTGACACGCTGCGCCTCGCCGCCGGAGAGCGTCGTCGCGGCTTGGCCGAGGCGAATGTAGCCCATCCCGACGTCGTGCAAGGTTTCGAGGCGCTTGCGGATGCGCGGCACGTTGGCGAAAAAGTCCAGCGCCTCGGCAACCGTCAGTTCCAGGACTTCCGCGATGGTCTTGCCGCGGTAGAGAATCTCCAGCGCCTCGCGGTTGTAGCGCGATCCCTGGCACACCTCGCACGGCACGTACACGTCGGGAAGAAACTGCATCTCGATCTTGATGGTGCCCTGGCCCTGGCAGGCCTCGCAACGGCCGCCCTTGACGTTGAAGGAGAACCGACCCGGCTTGTAGCCACGGATGCGGGCCTCGCGCGTCGCGGCGAATAGCTCCCGGATCGGCGTAAACAAGCCGGTGTAGGTCGCCGGGTTGGACCGCGGCGTCCGGCCGATAGGGGCCTGATCTATGTTGATGACCTTGTCCAGGTGCTCGACGCCCTCGATGGCCGCATGGCGACCGGGGCGAGCGTGTGCCCGGTGCAGCGTTTGCGCCAGCGCGCGGTAGAGCACGTCGTTGACGAGCGTGCTCTTGCCGGACCCGGACACGCCGGCTACGACCACCAAGCAGCCCAGCGGAACACGCACGTCAATCGCCTTCAGATTGTGCTGCCGGGCACCGCGAATGGTGAGCGCGGTGTCCGTCGGCGGGCGGCGCTGCGCCGGCGGCGCGATGCACCGCCGCCCGGCCAGAAACGCGCCCGTGACCGACCGCGGGGCTGCGACGATGGCCGGGATCGGTCCCGTCGCCACAATCGCGCCGCCTTGCTCGCCGGCGCCGGGGCCGATGTCTACCAGGTAGTCGGCCGCGCGCATGGTGGCTTCATCGTGCTCGACCACGAGTACCGTGTTGCCCAGGTCGCGGAGGGCCAGCAGCGTAGTGACGAGGCGTTGCTGGTCGCGGGCATGGAGGCCGATGCTCGGCTCGTCCAGCACGTAGATGACGCCCTTCAGCTGGGAGCCGATCTGCGTCGCCAGCCGGATGCGCTGCGCCTCGCCACCGGAGAGGGAGGCCGCCGCGCGATCCAAGGTCAGATAGCCCAGCCCCACGTCGGCGAGGAAGGCCAGGCGTACCCGTAGCTCGCGCAAAATCGGCTGGGCAATCAGCGCCTGTGGCCCCTCCGGCGCAACGCCGTCTAGGAACGGCCGGACATCTGCGACCGTCAAGGCCGTCACCTCGGCAATGGAACGCCCGCTGACAGTGACTGCCAGCGCGACCGGTTTCAGCCGCGCTCCCCGACAGGCCGGGCACGGACGACTGAACATGAACTGCTCGATCTCGCCCTTGACCTGTTCGGACTCGGTGTCCCGATAGCGGCGCTCAAGCTCGCGCACAATGCCAGGGAAGCGCACCCGATACGTCCGCCCACGGTAGCCGGACCGAACCGGAATACGCTCCTTCCCGGTGCCGTAGAACAGGGCGTGGCGCTGCGCTTCGTCCAGCGTGGAAACCGGCGCGTCGAGTGAGAAACCGCAATGCGCGGCCAGCGCGGGCAGGTACTCTCGGTAGATCAGCGAGGTGGCGATAGCGCCGTCGTTGAGCGACAGGTCGGGATTGGGCACGAGCAGATCGGGGTCAACCTCTTGGGTGGTGCCGAGGCCGGTGCAGTCCGGGCAGGCGCCGTGCGGACTATTGAACGAAAAGGTACGTGGCTCGATCTCATCCAGCGAGATGCGGCAGTGGACGCAGGCAAAGTGCTCCGAAAAGAGTAGCTCGTCGGCCGTTCTCTCAGCGGCGACCGGGGCGACGATGACCACCCCACCGCCGAGATCGAGCGCCGTTTCGAGCGAATCGGCCAGCCGTGATCCCTGGTCGCCGCGGACGACCAGGCGATCCACGACGACCTCCAGCGTGTGGCGTTTGGTCTTGGCCAAGGAGGGAAGCTCCTCGTCCAGCCGATACACCGTGCCGTCAATCCGCACGCGGGCGTAGCCGTTGCGGCGGGCGTCATCGAGGACCTGCCGGTGCTCGCCGCGTTGATCGCGCACGACCGGCGACAAGAGCAGAAAACGGGTGCCCTCCGGCAGGGCCAGTACGGCATCCACCATCTGCTGGACCGTCTGACGGGTGACGACGCGGCCGCAGTTGGGGCAGTGGGGTGTCCCGGTCCGCGCGAAGAGTAGGCGTAAGTAGTCGTAAATCTCCGTCACCGTGCCGACGGTGGAGCGGGGATTGCGGCTGATCCCCTTCTGGTCAATGGCGATGGCTGGCGACAGGCCCTCGATGTGGTCAACGTCGGGCTTTTCCAACTGACCGATGAACTGCCGCGCGTAAGCCGACAGCGACTCGACGTAGCGCCGTTGACCCTCGGCAAAGATGGTGTCGAACGCGAGGCTGGACTTCCCGGAGCCGGAGAGGCCGGTGAACACGATGAGCCGGTTGCGCGGCAAGTCCACGTCAATGCTTTGCAGATTGTGCTCGCGCGCTCCCCGCACGACGATGGCGTCCGCTGACATCTTTGGATTCTCTTGGGCAATGAGGGTACGCAGTCGGGTAGGGGCGTCATTCATGGCGCCCGTGCTATCCACTGGCGTTTCAGGACGCGATGAATCGCGCCCCTACCTACCCCGCGGCGCCCAGGTAGCGCCTGATTTCACCGCACAGCCCGGCATGGTCGAGGGTAGCAAAGTCGGTGGTGTTCACAGTGACGCATGGGACGGCGAGCCGCAGCGGTCCCCAGACTGCCTCGCGCAAGCCAGCCCGCAGCTCCGGGAGGACCGCCGCGCCGAGATGCCCCGGATGGCGTTCGCTCGTGGAAGCCCGGTCCCGATAGCGGGCTACGATGACGGGAGCGTCGGCGGTGCAGTGGATCTGCGCCACGCGGGCTGGGTACCGTGCAAGCACCGCCTTGAAGCGTGGCGTATCGTACCGGTCGTAGAAGTTGCTCTCGACCACCAGGCCCTGACCTACCTCCAACAGACGCTCGACGACATAGAAGAGCAATTGAATGCTGGCAATGCCAAGCTGCCGAGACCAATCGCGCTCACCCGCGCCGATGGTGTCGTAGAGTGACTCCTTGATGTCGTCCCGGCTCAGGAATGGCAGCGCAAACTCGCTGGCGATCCGCTTGCCGAGCGTCGTCTTGCCCGTTGCCGGCGCACCCGACACGATGAGCACCGGTGGCGATTGGGCCGCTGCCATGGTAAGGTTCACCTACGATAGAGGTCGGCGGTGCGCGTCCGGCGCCGTCACCACGCTACGAGATGTAGCGGTCGAGCGCTTCCTTCAGCCGGTTCCATTCTTCGCCCGAGGTGCCGTTGCTCGCAGCCTCGCGCAAGCAGTGGGCGATATGCTCCTCCAGCACGAGGCGGGCTGCCTTGTCCACTCCCGCCCGCACCGCTGCCAACTGAATCAGCACGTCGGAGCAGTTGCGGCCGTCGGCGATCATCCGCCGCACCCCGCCGAGGTGGCCCTCCAGTCGCGCCAACCGGTTCAGCAGGGCGCGGGACTGCTCCGGCGAGCCGATGTGCTCGTGCGGGTGCTGCTCGTCAGCCGCGCGGGCCGACGAGCCGTCCGGCCGATCCGCTCGGCGAGCCGTTCCCATAGCTCCCTCCGCACCTAGTATAGACTGCGCTGCGTGCCGGCCGTTGCAACCCGACGGCTCGTGCGCTACCATAATCGAAGCGAATATACCCCCAGGGGGGATATGGACATGACGGCACAAGTAGGTACCGGCACGCTGGCAGAGGGGGCCTCCGGCTGGCTCGGCAAGCTGGCCCAGTACCGGGCAGTCTGGAGCAGCCCGGACTTCATCACCTCCGCCGCAACGATCCTGCTCATCACCGCCTCCTGGCTGACGAGCTTGGCGGGCATTGGCATCGGCCTTCCGGTGGACGAGGCATCGTGGTTGGCGGCCGTGGCGGGCAGTGAGACGGACTGGCTGGCGCCAGCGCTCGGCCTGGCGGGCGTCGCCATCGGCGGGGCCAAGATCGCCGTTGGTGCCGTCCGCGGGTTGCTGGAGCGGGAACTGAACGTAGATGAACTGGTGACTATTGCTATCGTCGCCGCCGTGATCCTGGGCGAGTACCTCTCGGCCGGACTGGTGGCCTTTATGATGCTCTTCGGCAAGGTGCTCGAAGACTTCACGGCCGAGCGGGCCGAACTGGCGCTGGCGGGCCTCGGTGCCCTGCTGCCGGCAACGGCGCGGCGGAAGCGCGGCCAGGATACCGAAGAAGAGGTCCCGCTGTCGGCGCTCCGCAAGGGCGACATCGTCATTATCCGCCCCGGCGAGCGTCTCCCGATTGATGGGGTGGTCATGGCCGGTCAAGCGGCGGTGGACCAGGCGGCTCTGACCGGCGAGCCGGTGCCTCAGCCGCGCGGTCCCGGCGATGAAGTGCTGGCCGGTAGCCTCGCCCACCAAGGGGCCTTGGAGGTACGCACTACCCGCATCGGCGCGGCGACCGCCATCGGGCGCATCCGGCAACTGGTGGCCGCTGCCGAGGAGGAACGGGCGCCGGTCGTGCGGCGGGCCGACTACTACGCGAAGTTCTTCACCCCGGCGGTGCTGGGACTGGCTGCCGCCGTGCTGCTGTTGACCTACCTCATCACGGGCGCTTGGGACTGGCTGCCGGCGGTCACGGTGCTGGTGGTGGCGTGTCCCTGTGCGCTGGTGCTGGCCACGCCGACCGCCATGATCGCCGGCGTGGTCAACGCCGCCCGGCACGGTCTGCTCATCAAGAGCGGCGCCCGGCTGGAGTCTGCGGGCCGCGTGACCGCCGTTGCCTTCGACAAGACCGGCACCCTCACCCGCGGTCAGCCGACGGTAGTACGCACTATCGCACACGGCGAGCACACCGAGCATGATCTGCTGGCGTTGGCCGCCGCCGTCGAGCGGCGCTCCGAGCACCCGTTGGCCCGCGCCATCCTGGCGGCGGCCGGCGCGGTTGGCGTGGAAGATCGGTTGAGCGCCGACGCGGGTTCATTCCGGGCCGTACCGGGGCGCGGCGCGGCGGCGACGGTTGACGGGCAGCACGTGGTTGTTGGCTCGCTGGCTTGGAGCATTGATCTCGGTATCGCCGGCACGGCCAACGACGAGGCGGCATGGGACGAGCTACTGAATCAGGGGTATACGGTGCTGTGCGTCGGCATTGACGGCCGGTTGGCGGGTACGCTGGCCGCGGCAGACACGCCGCGCGAGGAGGCGGCAGCGATGATCGCCACCCTCCGCGCTGCCGGCATCGGCACGATCAAGCTGCTGACCGGAGACTCACATGCAACGGCACGTGCGCTGGCCGAGCAAGTCGGCATCCCGCCGGAGGACGTACAGGCCGGCCTCTTGCCTGAGGACAAGGTGACGGCGATCAAGGCGCTCCAAGCGCGCGGGGAAGTCGTTGCGATGATTGGCGATGGGGTCAATGACGCGCCAGCGCTCGCCACGGCCGACGTGGCGATTGCCGTGGGCGTGGGCGGCACCGATGTCGCGCTGGAGGTTTCCGACGTGGCATTGCTCACCGATGACCTCAGCCAGGTCGCGTCGGCCCTCACCCTCAGCCGCCACACGCTCTCGACCATTCGCCAGAACCTCGGCCTGGCGCTGGTCTGGAACGTGGGCGCCCTCGTCGCCGCTGCGCTGAGCTTTGTGGGGCCGGTCGCCGGCGCGCTGATCCACAACGTCGGCTCGGTCGCTGTCGTCGTGAACGCCGCCCGCCTCGCTACCGCGCGGGTCACGCGCTCCGCTCGCGGTTAGTGGCCCGCTCCCTGGCCCCTGGGGGTAGGGTATTCAGTCCCCCTGTGCCCCCCCCGCACAGTGGGGGACGGGCGCAGCATGCTGCGCCCCTACGGCTCGGCTCGTACCTATCCCAGTCAGCAGGGGGAGAGGGGTGGATTCCCGCTTTCGCGGGAATGACGCATGTGACGGTGGGAATGATGGGGGCCGGCCCCCGCCCCGCGGCCGACACCATTTCGGCGGCCGGCAGCCATAGCGGGCTATACTGCGTAGCATGTCGCGCACGCCGGGGCGCAACACACGCAACTTGTCGGGGTTCCTATTCCGAGCACACTGGATTGGCTCGCCGCCACGCACTGGGAGACGGGCATGTCATCAAGATTCAGGACTTTGCATCTCAACCGCCGGGCCATTGTCTATGGTTGCTTGACGGATGTCGGTGCATCCATTGCCGCGGCAGTGCTCGTTGGCCTGCTCGCTGGCGCAGCAAGCTCCGATCCTGCCAGCCTGCGAGCCACCGCCCAGTCACCGGTCTTCGTGGCGCTCCAATTCATCCTGGGCCTGGCGGCGACGGTCCTCGGCGGGTACATGGCGGCTCGCCGGGCGCCGCGCGCCGAGCTGACGAACGCCCTCGCCGTCGGCGTCGTGATGACGACCCTAGCCATACTCGGCCCGGTGATCGTCGGTGCCCGGCCTGATCTCTTGGGCCTCCTCGGCATCGTACTCACGACCCCGGCCGGCCTGACGGGCGGCTTGGTGCGGTTATCCCAGCTAGAGCGATCCACGGCAACCGGCTAGTGCCGCGCACAGCACACCACCGCAGCGCAGGGAGACAGGCATGTCAGCAAGAATCAGCACCTTGCATCTCAGCCCCCGGGCCATCATCTACGGCTGCTTGGCCAACATCGGCGTATCCATGGCCGGGGGGATTGTGATCGCGATAGCTGCGTTCACGACCGCCGCTGACCTCACTGACCTTGCCAGCTTGGAAAGCACCATGCAGTCCACAGGCATTCTGGCGGCCGGCCTCGTCTTGGGCCTCGCGGCGGCGATCCTCGGCGGGTACGTGGCCGCTCGCAAGTCGCCGCGCGCCGAGCTGACGAATGCCCTGGCCGTCGGCGTCGTGGTGATGCTCTTGGGCATCCTCCTCCAAGTGCTCTTCCGCGTTCCGCTCGACCTCTGGGGCGCCCTCGGGTTTGTCACCACGATTCCGGCAGCCGCGGCCGGTGGCCTTTTGCGGGTGTCTCAGCTGGAAGGGGCCGCCGTAACCGATGATGAGCGGCCCTAGCCGGCCGCCGCGCCCTGGGAGACCGGTATGCCATCAAGATTCAGGACCTTGCGCTTCAGATACCGGGCCATTGTCTACGGCTGCTTGGTGAGCTACGGCGTGTTCTTCGGCGGGACCATTTTTGCCAATATGGTCGCAGCTGCGGCCAGCGGTGATCCGGCCAGCCTGCAAGTCGCTCGTCAGTCGGCGGCCTTTGAGTCGTCCATCTTCATCCTGAGCATTGTGGCGCCGGCCGCCGGTGGGTACATGGCGGCCCGGATGGCGCCACGCGCCGAGCTGACGCACGCCCTCGCCGTCGGCATCGTGATAACGCTCTTGGCGCTGTTCAACCCGGCGCTGTTCAGCAACCGGCCCGACCTCCTGGGCATCATCGGCATCGTGCTGACGCTCCCGGCAGCCTTTGTTGGGGGCCGCCTGCGGTTATCCCGGTCGCAGCGGTCCGCCGCCAGCGGCTAGCGTCGTGGCCGCCGCAAGCCGCCGCCGTCCCACTTGCGTAGACTCTCACTAGGAGAGCGACTCAATTGCGGGTCGGTCAATAGTGTCTATCCGCGGAGCGGAGCAATGCAGACTCGCCCTCGCACCAGGCACAACCTGGGCACCCACCCACCGCGGCTTCGCTGCCGCCGGCACGTCGGCGCCGCCCTGCTGCTCGCCGCCCTGCTGTTCGGCACCCTGGCCCAGCCCGGCTGGGCAGATGATGGGCCGGCCGGCCAAGTCGCGCCACCTACCCCGGCGAGCGGCCTGAGTGTCCTGCGCGCGGCGATTCAGGAGCGTTTGGCCGCCGCCGGTGGAGAATGGTCGGTCTCGGTGGGCGTGCCCGGCGCACCCGCGCCAGCGATTGCGCTGAATGCCGACCGCACCGTGATCGCGGCGAGCCTGTTCAAGCTGGTCTTGCTGGTGGAGGCGCTCCGTCAGCAGCGGGCCGGCGAACTCGATCTCAATGAGCGGCTGGCGATGACCGCCGCGGGGCTGGCCTTGCTCCAGCCGCTACCGAGCACCCTGCGGCTTGGCGAGACGATGCCCGCCGCCGTGGCGGCGGAGCGGATGATTACGGTCAGCAGCAATACCGGCGCCATCCTCATCGGTCAGCGCATCGGCTGGCGGCGCTCCGAGGCAACCGTCGCGCGGCTCGGACTGCACGCGACCTCAATGGCCAGCCCACCTACGACGACCGCTGCGGACATGCAGCGGCTCCTGCGTCTCATCGCCGGAGAACCGGCCGACCCGCAGCTGCTGCATCCCGATGACGCGGCCTTCATGCGTCACTTAATGGTCGAGCAGCGCATCAATGACCGCGTACCACCCGAATTGCAGCAAGCCGGTCTCATCGCCCACAAGACGGGGGACTTGCCGGGGTTGCTGCACGATGCTGCCCTCATCACCGGCCCGACCGGCCCCATCGCGGTCGTGCTCATGGTCACGGATTTCCCCAGCCGTAATGGTGCCGTTGCCGCGATGGTTGATGTCTACCGGCTGATCTACCAGGCAGCCGAGGCGGGGACCTTTCCGGCGGCGGTCCCGCCGCGGAGCGCCATGCCCGCCCCAGCGATAGCGCCCCCAGCGCCCGTCCCAACCCCACAGCCGCCACAGACTGCACCAGACGCGGAGGTGATCGCGGCGCCTACGGCCGCCTCTCAGCCGACAACGGCGGTGCCGCCGCCTATTGTTGATCCCAGCCCGGCCTGTGAACCGCTTGTGAGCATAGAGCAGCGCGGCGGACCATCGGCGTGGGTGGCCATGATTGCCGCGCTGGTGCGCCAAATCTTCACGGACACTCCGCAGTCCCCGCCGAGCGGCCACGCGGCTGGGACACCCTAGCGGCAGTCCTCCCCGGCGGCCGGCAGGGCGCGGAAGTAGGTATGGAGGACGGGCCGAAAGCCGAGCCGCGCATAGAGGCGCGCGGCGCCGGCGTTCGACGCGCTGACGTGCAAGCCGACCTCCGCGGCCCCGTGCGCCGCGCACCACGCCAATGCCTGCGCCATCAGGACCTGACCGACACCCTGACCCCGGTAGTCGTCGCGGACGTAGAGCGATTCGACTTGCCCCGGACACAGCCACGAGTCCATCAGCGCGACGCGGATAAATCCCACTAGCTCCTGGCCGGTGTCGTAGACGAAGATCACTTTATGTCCAGTGTCATTCCAATACGCTTGCAGCTCTTGGGCCAGCCAACTCAGAATATCGGGCGGGGGGTTGGCCCACTGCCGCGGCCAGTGCGGCTCCAGCTCACGATGGAACCGCCGCACGGCGTCCCACATCCGCAGGACGGCCGCCTCGTCCGCAGCCCCGGCCCGGCGGACCGTGCTTTGAGCCGGCCGCGGCGCTGCCCCGGGAGTATCGGCGGGCTTGAAGTGGGCCGTTAGCGCCCGATGAAAACCGTGCTGTTCGTAGAGCCGCACGGCGGCACTATCGGCCGCGAGCACGTCCAGCACAACCTCATCCGCCGCTCGCTCCGCACACCAGCTCAGGGCGAACTCCAGCAAGGCTCGGCCTACGCCCGTGCCACGCCGGGAGGCGGCGACGACAAGCGTTTCGATGCGGGCTGGGCTGGGGTCCGGCTCTACCAACGCGGCATGTACGAACCCGACGGGCTGCGATCCGTCTTCGGCGATGAAGACCACCTGCTGGGGATCGTCCCACACCGGCGCCAGTAACCGTGCATAGGTGCGCTCGAACGGCTCGGTGACGGCCCAGCGCCGGGGCCACACGGCCTCCAGCGAGCGGTGGTACGCCGTGTGATCGCTCCATAGACGGATGATCGCCGGCTCGTCACGAACGTCGGCGCAGCGGATTTGTACCATCGCTAGACCATTCTCCACGACAGATCGGTCGCCGGTTGGGCCGGCGGCGCGGCCTGCCGCCGAGTGTAGAGCACGCGCAACGGCGGGGCAACACCCGGCCCGGCCCTAGCCACAGCCGGCGAGTCAGGCCGACCAACGTTGTACGGTGGCGCGGCGCACAGGCTATAGTGGGCTGGCACGACGGTCAAATGGCCATCACTCCGGCCCGGCCGAGCGAGGAGGCACAAGGCGATGACGTTGCCAGCGCGGATGAAGTTCGGGATTTTCCTGGGACCGTTCCACTGGCTGGGGGAGAACCCGACCCTGGCCCTGGAGCGCGACCTGGAGTTGATCCAGTGGCTCGACTACCTCGGGTTCGATGAAGCCTGGATTGGCGAGCACCATAGCGCCGGGTGGGAGACGATCTCCTCGCCCGAGGTGTTCATCGCGACGGCTGCCGAGCGCACGCGGCATATCAAGCTGGGCACCGGCGTCCTCAGCCTGCCGTACCACCACCCGCTGATGGCCGCCAACCGCATGGTGCTCTTGGACCATCTGACCCGTGGTCGAGTGATGATGGGCGTCGGACCGGGGGCGCTCGTCACGGATGCCCGGATGATGGGCATCGAGCCGCTCACGCAGCGCCGCCGGATGGATGAGGCGCTGGGGATTATCATGCGCTTGCTCACCAGCACCGAGCCGATTACCTACGAGAGCGAGTGGTTCACGCTGCGGGATGCGCTGCTGCACCTGCGACCGTACACCCAGCCACACTTCCCGATTGCGGTCGCCGCCGCCCAGTCGCCGTCGGGCATGGTGCTTGCCGGTAAGCATGGCTGCGCCGTGCTCTCGGTGACGATCATCAGAGGTGGCGCGTTCACCACCAAGTTGAGCGAATTCTGGGACGTCGCCGAGGAGGTGGCCGCGGAACATGGGAAGACGATGAACCGCGACGAGTGGCGGCTGGTGCTGCACGTACACTTGGCCGAGAGCCGCCAGGAGGCGCTGGCGCAGGCGCGGGCCGGTGCCGGGCGCTACCAGCGCGAATACTTCGAGCAGACGCTCGGCCACGACCCGGTGATTGACGGCCCGGCGGACAAGATCATTGACGCGATGGTAGAGCGCGGCGCGTGGTGCGTGGGCACGCCCGATGATCTTGTCGCGGCGATCAAGCGCCTGGACGAGGCCAGCGGGGGTTACGGCGGGCTGCTCATCCAAACGACCGAGTGGTCCACACGCGAGCAGATGCTCCACAGCTACGAGCTGGTGGCCCGCTACGTCATGCCGCAGTTCCAAGGCTCGCTTGCCAACCTGCAACAGTCGCAGGCGCTCTCCGCTCGGACACGAACCGTACTGAAAGACGTGCGGTCCGGTGCGCTCGCACGGGCACACCAGGATTACCTGGACCAACGCACTGGTCCGTAGGCTCTGCGCTCTGCATAGTAAACGCTGCGAGCGGACGGGCATTAGGGCGTGTTTGCTACGGATGATGGCACTGGCCCCCCTATGGTCCCCCCGTCCCGACGGGGGGACGGGCGCAGCATGTTGCGCCCCTACGGTGTTGGTGGCGGGGGACGGGTGCGGCGAGCGCGGGGCGGTTTCCTCTCCGGTTGGGACGGGAGTGGATGAGGATGGGGCCTCTGCGATCACTTCAACCATTTAACCCGATGTTAACGGATGCAACAGGCGCGTTGACGGCTCTACTGTATACTGAGCAGCACTTATGGTTGCTGTGACTGGCGCCCCCGACAGCTCCCAAGCCACGGTAGAAGCGCTTGGCGCGCAGCCGGAGATTGCCGATCCCAGCGCGCCGCTCGCCACGGCCGAGGTTCGCTTGCAGCGCCCGCTGGTGCCCTTGCTGGCGATGCTCCTGCTGGTGCTCTCGCTCGTGGCCGGCATCTCTATCATCTATTACCTGTTCTATAGCCTGCTCGGTCTCCTGGCGATCACCTTCTTCTGGACCCGTAGCCTGGCCCAAAATATCACGGTGCAACGTCGCCTGCGTACCAAGTGGGCCGTCGTCGGTGATCTGATCGAGGAGGATTTCGTCATCGCCAATGAAGGGCGGCTGCCGGCACTGTGGGTCGAGGTGCGCGACGACTCGACGATTCCCGACTTCAACCCCGGAGTCGTGGAGAGCATCGGGCCAGGGGAAGAGCGGCAGTTCCATGCGCGGACCGTCTGCCGCCGGCGCGGCTTGTATACCCTCGGGCCGGTACGCATCCTGACGGGCGACCCCTTTGGTATCTTCCGCGGGTCCATCGTCTACTACCAGGTCAACAGCTTTATCGTGTATCCGCCGATTATGGAGGGGCCGGGTATCCCGCTGCCGTATGGCACCGTGGGCGGTAGCTCGCGCTCCAGCCTCAAGACGCACCACGTGACGACCGACGCCGCCGGCATCCGCGACTTTGCGCCCGGCGACGGCCTGAACCGCATCCACTGGCTCTCCACCGCCCGGCGGGGACAGCTCCAAGTCAAGGAGTTCGATCTCGAGCCTTCCGGGAACCTCTGGGTCATTCTCGACATGGACGCTGCGGTCCACGTCGGTGAAGGCGATGAGTCGACCGAAGAGTACGCGGTCAAGCTCGCTGGCGCGATTACCTATCAGGCGATCCGCGAGAACAAGGCCGTTGGTCTGATCGCGTCGAGCGACCACCCGGCCGAAGTGGAGCCGAGCAAGGGTGCGCGTCAGCTGTGGCGCATTATGGAGGACTTGGCGACGGTGACCGCCGACGGCCACGAGCCGCTCGGCTCGATTTTGCAGCAGGTGAGCCGGGCGCTGGAGCGCGGATTGAGCGTCGTGATTATTACGCCGAGCACCGATCCGACCTGGCTACGCGAGCTGGCGTCGCTACGTCAACGCGCCTCCACTCCGGCCGTGATCTTGCTGGACCAAGTGTCGTTCGGCGGGACCGAACAGGCACAGCCCATCGCCGACCAGCTGATGTCCGTGGGGATTGTCGCCAACGTGGTCATGCAGGGGCAGCCGTTCCGCACCGTGGCCGTCGGCAAGGGGCAGTATGCCGAGCATCGGCGCGCGCAGGCGCAGGATGCGCGGACACGCGGGTTGGGAGTGGTGCCGACACGATAAGCGTGAGGCATGTCCGCACACGGTGGATGGAGGTAAAGCAGAGGCACAACTATGCTTCGAGCCGCAGCGGCCCCTACTGAGCGCGCTTTGGGCGAGACGAACGCCAGCGGTACGGTGCTGCCGCCGCAGAGTGGTTGGCGGATCAACGAGGGCTGGTTTTCCGCCATCTTGCTCGTCGTGATGGTGTTGAGCACCATCTGGTCCATCCACTCCGCCAACTGGGTGGAGGGAACGCAGGTACTCTTCGCCATGGCCCTCGCCGGTATCGCCGTGGGCCTGGTCGTGGCCCGCCAGGCGTGGGCGGCTTGGCGCGCACTCCTGGCCGGGGTCCTGATCGGTGGGGTGCTCGCCTACGTCGTGATCGGCGAAATCTTCCCTACCCCGCAAGCGTGGCCCAGTGGCCTCGGCACGCTCCTCTCCGACACCGGCGCTTGGATGCAGGCGGGTGAGACCCGTGAAGGGCTCCCGCCGCCGATCATCTCGCTCCAGGGAGTGGTGGCGGAGATCGGCGACTTTGCGCTGCGGATCGCCACGTGGTCGGAGCTGGCCTGGTACGCGCGACCGAGCACCGATAACGGCATCTTTCTGCTGCTCATGTCGCTCTTGGCGTGGGGCCTGGGGTACATCGGCGCCTGGGGTCTATTCCGGCTGCATGATGTCGTGATCGCGTCGCTGCCGACCGGCATCGCCCTCGTCACCAACGCCTCCTACACCGGTCAGGCGCAGGCGCCGTTTGCCATCTTCCTCATCAGCCTGCTCCTGTTGGCCGTCTCCATCAACCTGTACGCGCTCCGTAGTCGTTGGGAGAAGTTCTCCGTTGACTATCCGGGCGAGCTGCTCTTTGACGTTATTGTGACCAGCTTTGCGGTCATTGTCGTGCTGGCGCTGCTCTCGATGCTTGGTCCGCGTGTCATCAACAACCCCCTATCCATCGCCTTCTGGCGCTACATTGGTGAGCAGTGGACCGAGCTGGAGAACGTCACCAACCGCTTGTTTGCCGGCATATCCAGCCCGGGGACCAGGTTTGCGGCGGAAGGAGCACGCGGCTCGCTGGTGCTCAGCGGCCCGATTGATCTCACCCAGCGCAAGATCATGTCCGTCTTGTCCCAGGAGCCGCACTACTGGCGTGGGAGCACGTATGACACCTACACCGGTCGGAGCTGGCGCAATAGCGATGCCGTCGTCCTGAACCGCACGCCGGAACAGCCCGTCACCGAGGTACCGAGCATCACGGGCAAGCGCATCCAGGTCGTCTTCGACATCGAGCCGTCCATGAGCACGGTGATCTACACCCCGGTCGAACCGGTGGAGCTCAGTATCCGCTACCAGAAGCTGGCGCCCTCCGGGAACGCCGACGTGAACGACTTTTCCGCGCTCTACTCCCGTCGCCCGGCCATGCCCTCGCTGCGCTACGCTGTTGAGTCGATCGTGCCAGAGCCAAGCATAGCCGAGCTACGCCAGGCCAGCACCGAGTACCCCGACTGGATCGAGGAGCGCTATCTCCAGCTTCCCGACGTGACCGACCGGGTCCTCTCACTCTCTGAATCGCTGACGCGCGACCGTGCGACCGTCTACGACAAGGCGGTCTCCATCGAGCAGTTCATTCGGCGCTACCAGTACACGCTGGCCACGCCCGTCGTGCCGGACGGCTGGGATGCCGTGGACTTCTTCCTGTTCGAGTCCAAGGTCGGCTACTGCGACTACTTCTCCTCCGCGATGGTGCTGCTCTTACGCTTGCAGGGTATCCCGGCCCGCATCGCCACGGGGTTCGTGGCCGGCTCGCTCAACGACGACACGGGCCGCTATGACGTCACGGAGGAGGACCTCCATTCGTGGCCGGAGGTCTATTTCCCGGCGTATGGCTGGATTGCCTTCGAGCCTTCGGGATACCGGCCGGAGATCAATCGCGCCGAAAGCGCGGCGGATTTGTCGGCCGCGGATCCGGACATTGACGAGGCGCTGGACGAAGAGCTGGAGGAACTGGCGCTGTTGCTGGGGCTGGAGGACGCGGCCGTCGGTGGGGCGGATCTCGTTTCCGCCGCCACCTCTTGGCGACCGAGCCTGCCTAACGTGCTCCCGGCTATTGTTGTGATTGTGGCCGTGTTTGGCCTGTATCGGCTCATACGTCTCCTGCGCGAGCGGCGGATGCCCTCGCGGGAGATGGTCCGCCGGCTCTATCGGCGGATGGTGTTCCTCGGCGGGTTGTTCGGCCGTAAGCGTCGCCCGGCAGAGACGCCGCTGGAGTACGCCGCGGCGCTGACGCGCGAGATGCAACGCAGTCTCGAGCAGGAGCGCAACGGCTGGCTCAAGAGTGTCATGGAAGTGCCCGATGACGCCGCGCAGCGGATCGCAGCGTCGTATGTGCGCGCGCAGTACGGGCAGCGTTCACCGTCCGATACCGAGCGCACCGAGGTCGAGGAGGCGTGGCGCAACTTGTGGTGGCACCTGCCCATCCTGCTTGTCCGCGAGCGCGCCCGCACACCCGCGCCCAACGGTCGTCGTGTCCCGGCTGGCGCCACGGCCGATACGCCGACGAACGGCCGCGCGAACGGTGCTCCCACAAACGGCGCGCCGCCGAGCTAGGTAGTGCCTGGCCCCCCTATGGTCCCCCCGTTGCGACGGGGGGACGGGCGGACCTAACCTCTGACCGGCCCAAGCCGCACGGATAGGGCCAGGTGTGGTGCGGCTTTGACCGGTCACCCGGCCCCTTCCCTGGCAGGGAAGGGGAGCGCTGGCGGAGCCGGTTCGCCGCTGCCCTCCAGGGAAGCGGGGGCGTGTGGCGAGCGGCGGCTGGGGGCCTGGATGGCGGCTTGCGCCGCAATGACGAGCACGTGGGCGCAACATGTTGCGCCCCTACGGCTTGGCCAATACCTATCCCAGTCAGTCTGTGGTCTCCCCGCGGGGTGGGCTGACTGGGGTAGGTAGACGGGTAGCACACGCCAAAAAACCGGCGCCGTAGGGGCACGGCATGCCGTGCCCCTACCCTGGGTGCCAAGCGCGTGGGCACCCTCCAGCAACCAATACCTACCCTTGTCAGCGCGGGGTGGGGGATGGGGAACTAGGGCGGATCGGGATAGGTTAGGGGCTTGAACGTCGGGATATCGCTGAGTGGTGCTCCGTGCTCGTCAGGTGCGGCAGCCAACTGCTCGGGAGGAAGCGGCGGATCATCCATGTACTTGGCCGCTTCATCGAGTAGCTGATACAGCTCCGACGGGGAGTCCTTGGCGAGCACCTGCTGCGTCTTGAGCAGGCGCTGCACCACGTCGGCGGCGCGGCCGATGGCGGCGATTTGTCGGAACAGGACGGAGCGCTGCCAGCGCCGGCCGGCGCCGCCCCGCCGCCGGCCGCGGCGTTGCGCCTGGTCGGGGGGAATGGCCAAGACGCGCCGAATGAGTACCTGGAGCACCCGGACCTCTCCATCGAGCACCGACGCGGAGGCCGCTTGCAGCAGCGCCTGCACCTCGTCCGCGGTGAACAGCCGATCGTACACAGTTTCCTCCAGGGTGGCGGTGTGGGTGACGGAGGCTGGCGGTGCCCCGGCGGCGATGGACGCATGACGGGAGCGGTCGTGCGCTGGCGCCAACGGGGGCGAGACGTGGGGGTGGTCGGGGACCGACGCGGCGGCGGGTGCGGCACGCGGATAGTCAGGCTCCGGTGCCTGCAAGGCGGCACTCAGACGGTCATGCTCCGCCACCCGCTGGGTGGCGGAAGGTGTGCCATGACCCGGTGCCCTCGGGTCGGCACTCAGACAGTACTGACCCGGCGCCCCGGCCGCAGTGGCCAGGGGTACGTCAGCACCCGGTGCCTGCAAGGCGGCACTCAGACGGCTATGCCCCGCCGCCCGCTGCGCGGCGGGGGGTCGCTCATGGCCCGGTGCCCTCGGCGTGGTGGCGATGCCACCGTGATCGGCCGGCGTGATGCCGAGACCGCTCCCAGCCGGTGCTTGCTGTGCGCCAGACTTGTCTCGCATTCGTCAGCCTCCGTTCAATAGGGGGATATTGACGGGGTGGGGTGGGGTGCAACGGGGGTGTTTACATGGATGGACAGGATAGACAGGATGGGGGAAGGGGTGTAGGGTACCGGCCCCCCTATGGTCCCCCCGCTGCGGCGGGGGGACGGGGAATGGCGGGAGAGGCCAGGGTGCCCACAAGGGACGGGAATTATCACCCCTAGTAGCCAAACCAATGGCGGCGCTGGCTTGCCAACGCAGCTAATCGAAAGTCCAGGGTAAACGCAATCTGAAACCACTACTACCACTAGAGATACCTTTTATCTCATCAATACGTCTTGCCAGATTATTACGCTTCCAAAAAGACTGAATAAAGAAGCAAAGAGCTAGTGTAACCGTAACGATACCTGCGGCAATCAAAGCACCAAACCACTCTCCGTGTGCTGCACTAGAAGCCCCAAAGGAACCCGTAGCTATAGCTAGTAATAAGGTGCCAAGAACATAAGCTGTGGTATGATCTTCTTTAGCTAGAAGAGTGAGTTGGTCGTCAGTTAGTTCATACATTTTTGGCTCTCCTACACGTTGGACAGTGTGTGGAACATTTCTAACTTCTCGTTTAGAGGATGCATCCTCAGACATAGCACTACGTCCTAGTCTCGATCAAATCCATAAGACCTAACACACCCATATCAAAGAAATGAGTATTTCCACAGTTATCACAAACGATAGCAATAAGAGGTAGGTATCTATCGTGTTGAAATCTCTTTCCTAACATAGTAATATCGGAAGTAAACTGAATCGCAGCCGCTCCACTACTAATAGAACGTTGAAAACCGCAGAGCTGGCAGGCTTTCCAGACACCTTTTGCTGCTAGAGCAAGATATATCCTATCGGACTGCTCTTTAGTTAGTCCAGACATATAACCCTCTCGTTGCTATCCTAGCGCCTCAATTGAGACTACACCACCACAGCGATGCTGTCAAGCTAATTCTCGTCTAGCGCCTCAAGTTGAATTTTCACCTTTAGCCCGTCGTGGTTAGCTGCTTGGCGTAGCTCTGGATTGCGGTTTGCGCCGCAAGGACGGGGGCCGGGCCCCTTATGGCCCCCCGCTCCGCAGGGGGACGGGGATTCGCGCGCGGGGTTTGACGGGCGAGGCGGTCGTCAGCGCAGGCGGCGTTCGACGGCGGCGGCATGGGCCGTCAAGCCTTCGGCGCGGGCCAGACGCGCCGCCACCGGGCCAAGCTCCGCCAGCTGTTGGGCCGAGAGGGCGAATACGCTCGTGATCTTGAGGAAGTCGTCCACGGAGAGCGGCGATGAGAAGCGCGCGGTGGCGCCCGTGGGCATGATGTGCGAGGGGCCGGCTACGTAGTCGCCGGCGGCTTCCGGTGAGTAACGGCCCAGGAAGACACCGCCGGCATGCTTGATCTGCGGGAGGTAGGACCAGGAATCGGCAACAAGCAGACAGAGGTGCTCCGGGGCGTACTCGTTCGCCAGGTCCAGGGCACGCTCCACGCTCGCTACAACGACAATCCCGCCCCGCTGTTCGAGCGACTCGCGGGCGATGTCGGCGCGCTCCAGTGGGCCAAGCTGCTCCGCCAGCGCGGGCGGCACCGCTGCCGCGAGCCGTTTACTCGACGTGATCAGGATGGCGCTGCCGAGATCGTGCTCCGCCTGCGCCAGCAGATCGGCTGCCACTTCATCAGCCGGCGCAGTGTCGTCGGCCACCACCATGGTTTCCGTGGGGCCGGGGAGTTGGTCTATGTCTACATCCCCAAAGACACGCTTCTTGGCCAACACCACGAAGATATTGCCCGGACCGAGAATCTTATCCACCTTGGGCACGGCCTCGGTGCCGTAGGCCAGCGCCGCGATGGCCTGGGCACCGCCGATCTTGAAGAGACGGTCTACCCCGGCAATGTCCGCGGCGACGACCATCTCGGGCTGGTGGCGACCGTCGGGCCGCGGCGGCATACAGAGCACCACCTCGTCTACTCCGGCCACGCGAGCCGGAATCGCGGCCATCAGCACCGACGAGGGGTAGGCCGCGGTGCTGAATGGCGCATAGAGGCCGACGCGCTCCAGTGGCCGAATGATCTGCCCGAGACCTTCGTCAACGTCGAGCCAGGAGGGACGCCGCTGATGCTCGTGGAAGCGTCGAATGCGATCAGCGGCGAGCCGGAGGTCCGCCACGAACTGCGCGTCCACCTGTTGATAGGCGGCGGCGATCTCTGCCGGCGGCGTCTCCAGGTCGGCGGGAACGGCGCCGTCGAGGCGCTCGGCGATCAGGCGGAGGGCGGTATCGCCAGCGGTGCGGACCAGGCGAACTACTCGCTCGACGAACTGCTCCGGCGACAGGCCCCCATCTGCCGGCACCGGCGCTAGACCGGCGGATGCCAAGAGATCGCGCAACTCCGGCGTATCAAAGACCGCTGCCGACCGCGCAGCAACCGCCGGATCAACTTCCAGCTCGCTTAGGCCGGTGCGCTTGAGCACGGTGGCGAGGGCTTCCGGCCCATCTGGGACCACGCGCAGCCGCAGCGGTGGGGAGGTTGTGTCGGCGGTCATGCGTCCAGCCGCTCCGGGGTGTCCACAAGCACCGTCACCGGGCCATCATTCGTCAGCGATACCTGCATCATTGCTCCGAACTCACCCGTTTCTACCGACAGCCCACGGTGACGCAGCTCGTCAGCCAGCGTATCCAGCAAGGGCGCCGCAACGTCCGGCGGCGCCGCCGCGGTGAAGTTGGGCCGGCGCCCCTTGCGGCAGTCGCCATAGACCGTGAACTGACTGATGAGCAGGATACTGCCGCCAACGTCGAGCACGGACCGATTGAACTTGCCGGACTGATCGGCAAAGATACGCAAATGGGCCACCTTCTCGGCCAGCCAGCGCGCAGCCGCCGGACCGTCGCCGTGACGCACGCCGACGAGGAGCACCAGTCCCGGGCCGATCCGGCCCACTGGCTCACCGCCGACCGTCACCGCGCCGTCGGTGACACGTTGAACGATGGCACGCATCAGGGGTCACTCTGCACGGCCGGGATCGCCGCCCGGGACACGAGGCCTTTGCATACCCGCCCAGCCGGAGTGCTGGGGTGGCAGTGCCTCCACCCCGCCAACTCGGGTAGGCAGTCCTCACCCCGGCCCTCTCCCACGGGGGAAGGGGAACTGGATTCCCGCTTTCGCGGGAATGACGATCTTGCAAAGGTCTCGCTGGGAACGAGCCAGGCCGCGGCCACCGCGCAGCGCCTACTTTTCACCACTGGCCACCGCCGACTTGGCCGCGCTTTTGGCCCCGGATTTGCCCTCACCGTTGGCTTTGGCCTTCTCCGGCGTACTCTTGGCGTCGGTGTCGGTTTTCTCGCTCTTCTCGGTCGGCGTAGACGTGGCGGTGTTGGACGACCGGCTATCGGTGACATACCAACCCGAGCCTTTGAACACGATCCCGACGGGATGCAAGACGCGGCGCACGGCGCTGCCACATTGCGGACAGGCGTCTACGGGTGGATCGGAGAAGCGCTGCAACCGCTCAAAGCGATGGTTGCATTCGAGGCACTCATACTCATAGTTTGGCAAGTCTTCCCTCCTGAGTTCACCGGAGCCGAGCGGGAGTTCTGGCCGGCCACACTGAAAACAATACACGCTTGGTCAACACAAAACGGCCCGCCGTGTGGCGTCCCAGCGATTTTACCATGCAGCGAACACCACTCGGAAACACGTCACGCCGGGTCGGCGACGTAGGGCATATCGAGGACGAGCACCTCGAAAGCGAGCCGGACGTTGGCGTTTCGTTCGATCCGGTCGCGCGTCTCCTCGATCCGGCGCAGGAAGGTGGCGATCTCGCTCGGCCGGAGCCGCGCGGCGAGATCGGCGAGCACGGCCCGCTGATCCCAATGCATGATCCCCTCCCCGCTACCGCTGCGGAGCAGGAGCAGGTCCCGCCACCAGGTAAGCCAGTGGTCGAGGAGCGGCGCGGCGGCCGACCGGGTTGTCATACTCGCTACCGTCGCCAGGCGTTGATGCCGGTCGGCAGAGACCAGGTCGCTCACCTGATCGAGCCAGTGCTGACGCGCGGTGAGGTAGTCGGGCTGCTGAGTGGCGCGCACGGCAGCGCCGGGGCATCCCCCGGACAGGCGCGCAAGAAGCTCGGCGCTTTCCACGTCGCGGTCGGGCCAGTCCTCCCAAGCTGCCAGGGCCGCTGCCAGAGTGCGGGTGGGCACCGGCCGCAGCGTCACCGTCTGGCACCGTGAGACGATGGTGGGCAGCAGCCGCGCTTGATCGGCAGCGGTGAGCACGAAGAGCGTGTCGCCCGGCGGCTCCTCCAAGGTCTTCAAGAAAGCGTTAGCCGCCGCCGGCGTCATCGTATCGGCACCGCGAATAATGAAGACTTTGGTCCGGCCCTCGTAGGGTCGCAAGGGCGCGCGCCGCTCGACGACCTCCCGAATCTGCTCGATCACCACGCCCCGCTTGACCTCACCGAACTCGTCCAACTCCGGCTCCACGACCATGACATCGGGGTAGTTGCCGTGCATGATCCGCCGACAGGCCGAGCAATGGTCGCACGGTCCCGCATCCGCTGGCGCATGGCAGTTGACGAGCCGGGCGAGCCAGAGCGCCAATGTCCGGCGACCGACTTGCCGCGGCCCGACAAAGAGGTAGGCGTGCGCGAGGCGCCCGGCCTGCCAGCTCCCGAGCAGGAACCGCCGCGCGGCTGCGTTGCCGATGTAGGGCAATGCTGCGGGCTGGAGACTCATCCCGCCGTCCGAGGCCATGCGTGTTTCCTAAAGGTTGGCTCCCCTATGGTCCCCCCGCTGCGACAGGGGGACGGAGCTTGCCCCGGCTTGGACAGGGGAAGGGAGCCACGACCAAGGTGCCCGAATACCGACACTCAACGTCCAGGCGCCTTGGCAGGGATAACAAATCCCCTCCCGCCCGCATCCGCACTGCGGCCGGAGGAGCAACGGTAGAAACGCAGCAGCAACACGGCACTCAGAGCTTGCCCGGGATACTAGCCCGGCAGCGATCTGCGCGCCGCTCGATCACGGTGCTCGTCGCGGGGCTACCCCCAGCTACTTTCGCGATGCCGACTGAAACAGTCGCGGCAATAGACCGGTCGGTCGCCGCGCGGCTGAAACGGCACTTCTGCATCGACACCACACTCGTCACAGATGATGGGAAACATCTGTCTGGGAGGCCGGGGCGAAGATTCGTAGCCACCGCCACCGCCACCACCGTAACCTGCGTCGCCTCCATAGCTGGCGCGCTGCTGGCGGCGCTGCGACCGACAAGGGACACACCGCTTGGGATCGTTCGTAAAACCTCGCTCCGCAAAAAACGCCTGTTCACCGGCCGAAAACTCAAACTCGTTTCCACAGTCGGCACACACCAGGGTGCGATCGGTAAAGCTCACCTACAGGCCTCCTTGAAGGGTAGAACGGGACACAGCGCCTACACTGGATTGGTCATTGGAGGTCGGTGCTGCGGCGTTCCACCAGCGGCAAGGGGAAACCGTAACGCACAGAACTTCACTGACCCGCTGCCGCCGCACAGTATAGCGGCCGCGGCGGCAGGCAACAAGCGCCTATTTTCGGCGAGGCCGCGTCCTGCCATAAGGGATAAACTCCAGGCAGGCGACGGCTAGACCGGTTGCAAGCAGAGGCAGTGATAGTCAGCCCATGACTGAGAGGCGGTACAATACGAGATGCCGGAGGGGGTGGCGCCATCGCTCGGCGCGCCACAGGGAATGGGAGACCGCCGACACCAGTCACGTGCCCCCGCGCCATATCCGCAAGGAGCCGCACCATGCTGACGGAGCTTACCGTAACGAACTTCCGTAACCTCAAGGATGTCTCACTGGAGAACTTGGGGCGGATTACGTTGATCGCCGGAAAAAACGGCGCGGGCAAGACGGCGCTCCTCGAAGCCCTCTGGCTACTCAGTGGGCCGGATGTACCAGAACTGGGCATGAGGCTGAACGCCTATCGAGGACTGCCGATCACCGGCCCCGATACCTTCTACCGGGACCTCTTCCGCAACTTCAATACCCAGCAGCACATCAGGATAACTGCACAGGGCGACTGGGGCAGCCTGGCGCGTCAATTGGAGATATATCTGCAAGAGCGGAAACAGATCCAAGCCTCTAGTGCCGACATCCAGGAAAAGGCCGGTATAGAACGCTCAACAAGACCGTTAGCCGAGAGTGAATTCGAGTTTGTGTTCAAGTACCGGCACAGCGATGACAAGGAATATGTATCCCGAGCTTGGTGGTTCCAAGAAATGCCGAATCCGGTCCAATTTGATCCGACTGAAGCCACTAGCGGGGGGAGAGAAGGTATTCGGGGAGAGCGACAAACGGTGACGGGAGGGCTGAATTCAGTGTTCATGGCGTCCTTCGTTCGAGAAGACCTCCAGACTGTTGCCTCAAGGTTTGGTGAGTTGCAGCTTGAAGGGAAAGATGTCGAAATCCTGAGACTCCTGCGTCTACTGGAACCCCGGCTGAAGGGGCTCATTCCTATTGCCATCAGGAATACTACGATCATTCACGCGAGCATCGAAGGGTCGAGTAGACCCATGCCGATTCAGTTACTTGGAGAAGGGTTGAACCGCATGTTTGTCCTCGCACTCGCTATGGGTGCGGCTACAGGAGGATTGCTTCTGATTGATGAGATCGAGAACGGTCTCCACCACACCGTATTGGAGGAATCATTCGCTACGCTCCTGGCAATGGCACGAGCATTCGATGTGCAGGTATTCGCCACGACGCACAGCGCCGAATGTATCAGGGCAGCGCACGAGGCGCTGCGGGAGGAAGATCAGCGCGAATCTGCGTTCTATCGGCTCCAACGCAGCAACGGTGAGATCAAAGCAGTGGGCTTCGACAAAGAAATGCTGGAAACGGCCATTTTCCATCGGATGGAGGTTCGATAAGTGGATGATGAATTGCGTATCGAACGACCGAAGCAGGTACTCGTCGAAGGCAATGATGAAGTGCGCCTCTTCGGGGCATTAGTCCGACACTTGGGGATTTCCGATATCCAGGTCAGTCAGTACAAAAGTAAATACAATTTGAGGGCATTCCTCAGAACTTTCACAGCATTATCTGGATTTGCAAGCGTTAAGTCACTCGCCGTAGTGGCGGATGTTAACTCGAATCGGAATGGAGCAGAAGACCGAATTCGCGGTGCCCTGTCAGCCGTGGGCTTGCCAATCCCACGCAGGCCGCTTGAAGTGCTTACCCAAGATAAAGTGCGCGTGTGCTACTTGGTGGTGCCGCATGAGGCGGAAAGCGGCATGATCGAAGATGTCTGCCTGGAATCTGTAGAATCCGACCCGGCGATTGACTGCGTAGATGGGTACTTCGAGTGCATCGAGCAGACGAATGTAGACGGCCCAAGGGAAGTGTGGCTGGCAAAGGCACGGCTGCACGCCTTCCTCGCATCGAGAGAGCGGCCCGATCTGCGCTTGGGTGAAGCCGCTGATGCAGGCATCTGGGACTTCGAAGCGGATTCATTCCGTCCGCTGAAGACACTTCTCGAATTACTGTAGGACCAACTCTTCCGGGGGGCGGGTGTTGAGCACGTCTTGGGGGCGGACCCAGCCACGCTGCGCTGTGGCAATGCCGTACTCCAGAAATGCCAGGTGCTCTACTGCGTGAGCATCGGTATTGATCGCCAGCGGCGCGCCGGCCTCGGCCGCTTGGCGTGCATACTCGTCATTGAGGTCGAGCCGGTCGGGATTGGCGTTGATCTCCAGGGCCGTGCCGGTCTCGGCTGCCGCCGCGATCACGGCATCCATGTCCAGGGCGAGCGGCTCGCGGCGCGAGAGCAGCCGGCCGGTCGGATGACCGATGGCGTCCACGTGCGGGCTGCGGATCGCCGCCAGCACGCGCTCCGTGATGCGCTCGGCGCGCTGCCCAAAGCCACTATGTACCGAGGCCGTCACGAAATCGAAGGTGGCGAGCACCTCGTCGTCATAGTCGAGGCTGCCGTCCGGCTTGATGTCCAGCTCGATGCCGGCCAGGACGCGAAAGCCGTCGAGTTTGGCGTTGACCGCGGCGATCTCCTCCCGCTGCGCCGCCACGGCCGCGACCGACAGGCCGCCGGCAATCACGGACGACCGGGAGTGATCGGCCATGACCATGTAGCTCAGGCCACGCTGCTGCGCCGCCCGCGCCATCGCCTCGATGGAGTGCCGGCCATCGCTCCAAGTGGAATGGACATGCAGGTCCCCGCGTATGTCGGCACTGGAAATCAGGTCCGGCAGGGTGCCGGCCTGCGCGGCCTCGATCTCGCCGCGGTCCTCGCGGAGGACGGGCGGAATCTCCGGCAAGCCGAGCAGGCGGTAGAAGGCGGCTTCCGTGGGCGCTGCGACCGGCCGGCCTCGTTCATCAACGATAAGCTCGCCGTCGAGCTGCCAGCCGGCGGCGCCGGGCAGTGCCAGCAGGCGACGGCGATGAGTGTGCGAGCCGGTTGTCGCCACGAGGGCAGCGCCCCAGCTTGACGGCGGGGTCACAATGACGCGGCAGGACAAGCCGCTGCGCGTCGTGCCGGCGGCCGTAGTCGCGCCATGCTCTTCCAGGGCAGTGATGTCAGAGAGGGCTGCAAACGCAGCCAGAACCGTTGGCGCGTCTGGTGCGCCGACGAGGAGATCAATGTTGCCGACGCGCTCGGCCATCCGCCGCACGCTGCCGACGATGGCAACGGGCCAGCCCGGCAGCGCCGCGGCCAACTTGGCCCGCAGTGTTTCGGCCAACGGCCGCGCCCACAGCAGCGGCACGCGCCGCCGGCGGTCCTTGACCACCTCAATCCCCCGCACGATGGACTGCTCCAGCCGCGGGCCGATGGCGCGGAGCGTGCGGAGACGCCCCGCTGCGGCCGCCGTGGCTAACTCATCGAGCGTGGTCACGCCGAGTTCCCGATGGACGGCTGCGACCCGCCGCGGGCCAAAGCCCGGTAGCTCCAGGAGATCGAGCAGCGTCGCGGGCGTGTCGCGTTGGAGGCCGGCAAGGAAGGACGACTCGCCGGTTTCGATGAACTCTTGGATGCGGGCGGCGAGCGAGGCGCCAACGCGCGGGATGGCGGTCAGGCGACGCTCCGCCGCGAGCGCCGTCACGTCCTCCTCGAGCACATCCACCTGCTGCGCCGCTTGGCGATACGCGCGGATGCGATAGGGACGCTCACCCTTGATCTCCAGGGTATTGGCAATCGCCTCCAGAAGCCGCACTACGTCATCGTTTGTCATGGCTCATAGCCAATGGTTCGTGTTCCACTCTAGCACAGGAGCTATGCGACGACCCTCGCTCGCTCCCCTCGGCGACCATTCGATCATTGTGCTCCGGCTTGGCCGGTGGTGTACCAGGACCGGCCAGACAAGTACATCACCCGGCCATGCAGCACCTTCAGCGGATCAGGCCGGCCACTGGCGCCAAGGGAGCCGTCCGGGCGCCAGTAGCCATGCACCAGCGCGATCAACCGCTGCCCGTCAAGGATTTCTCGCTCCTGCGCGCGCGTGCCGGGAGGCTCGTCGGGATAGGGACAGGGGCTGTCGCGGCGGATCCTCATCTGGTACCGGCCGGTCTGGACGGCCCTCCATATGCCGAGGCCGTTGAAGAGATGTCGTATACTTCCCTTGTCTAGCCACACTCGCTGCGGTGGCTCAATTGGGGTGGAGTCTGTCATGGACGTAAACCGAACGCTTGCTGATGCGACACGCCGCTATCTCGCTGCCGAGATCACACTGCCGGAGTTAGCCGACATCTCGGCCAGCCATGTCCATCTACTCCCCACCTTGCCGCTGGAGTCCCTCGCCGGGCGGCTCATCGGCGCTATTGAGCAGGGCCTCGCGTTCATGAACGACGGTGTGGCCACCCAGGATGATCTGCGGCGTGTTCTCCGGTCTGAGCTTGCAGCCCCGGGAACTGCGACCGACCTCGGCATGGTGGACTATGCTGACGCGGCAGCGCCAGCGCCAGCTCCCTGAGTCACGTTAGTCGGCAACGGTACACTGCCAGCGTTATTCGCGCCTTGCCGCTGTCGAGTAGCCTCCAGGACCGATACCAGGGCCTCGGCGGCGGTGACTTTGCCGAGGGATTATACTTTGGCGCGAGAAGGTCGCATGGTACCGCAATGGGTTGCAATCTGATGGGAGCGGGCAACGATGAGCGCCGCTATCTATTGCCCTCGCTGCCGGATCGGTCGCCTGGATGACGAGGGCATCTGTCCGCTCTGTGGCGGCGTTGGCCCGCACGTCGGGCGGCGGAAACGCTGGGCCTTCGCCGTGGGGCAATTGCTGGGCAACCTCAACACCGGCCTCGCTGTGCTCGTGTTATTCCTGTCCGGGGTGTTCCTGGTCATGGTGATCCCCTCGTGTGGCGCCGACACTGGGGACATCGAGGGCCAGGTATTGGGGATGCCCAGCACCTCCGAGCCGCCGGTGCGACTCCCCGGTGCCACCGTGCTGATCGCCGGCAGCGGACTGGACTGCGGGCGGCGGAGCGATGATTGCATCGCGCGCACCGACTCGTCCGGGTACTATCGTTTCGACGATGTGCCGGCCGGCGACTACGGCCTGTCGTTTATCCACGACGATCCGACGTTTGCGAGTGGTATCGCGCTTGGCAGCCAGGGGCGCGAGGTGAACGTCTCACAAGGCAGCGTGGAAACGGTCAGCGTGGTGCTGCTGCCCGCCGGCGTGCAGGCGCCGCCGGTGCCGGCCGATCTGGAGCAGCGGGTGCGCGACAGCGGTGGGTTCGCCACGGGCTACGGCGGGCTGATGAACAACCCGTTCTTCTGGCTGTGGATGTTCGACCGGCCGTGGGTATTCGGTTATCCCCGCCCGCCCGTCGTGACGACCAGACCGGCCGGTGGTCCCGTGACGATTGACCCGAATCAAGCGCAGGTACCGGCGCGCGCCGGTCGCCGGTACACGACCTATGCGCCGGATGGACGGCCGGGTACCAAACCGCCGCCGGCGAAAGGCGTAGCGCGGCCCGGCGCCGCAGCGACCGGAGGCACCACACGCTCGACCGTCGGCGGGGCCGGCGGCGCGTCCACTACAGAGAGCAGCGCCGTGAGCAGAGGGCAAACCCGCCCCGGACAGGGCGCGGCTACTGCACGTCAGCCTGGCACTGCGCCGCCTCGGGTATCTTCGCCTCGCACGGCGCAACCGCCTCGCGTTCAAGCACCGCGGCGTGTGAGCGTACCGCGCATCCGTGTACCCACCCGAGGCTTTGGCGGCTTCCGCCGGTGTTGCACCTTGGGGTGCTGTGTCGGTGAGTATGTTCTTACGCCGCGGCCGGAGACACCATACATCGGTGTACCCGTGCCCTAACCCCGAAGAAGAAATGGTAGGTGACTATGAGTAGTGGAGGGCTGTTCCGTAGGGCGTGGCGCTTGGTGGCCGGGAGCAAGTCAGAGCAGGAATCGAGACGCGAGCGCCGGGAGATCATCCGCGAACGCTACGACCATGATCGTACCGACGAAGCGGCCCAGTTGATTGCGGCCATCGGCGGCGACTTTCACAGCGGCGACGTCGCGGAGGTGGAGACTGCCGACCCGGCTTTCTGGGACGCCGACGAGTTCACCCTGAACTATGAGGTTGGGGCAGTCGGCCGCGCCGAAATCCCGGATGCCGCCGGACAATTCTCGTTTACGCTGGCCCTGCTTGTGCCCGACCAGAGTGCCAGCATCCTCTTCGTCGAGGGGGACCAGCCGCAGTCGGCGCTGGCCTATCTTGGTGTCCAGGGCAGCGCCGGCCTCGTAGAGGAGCTGACCCGCTACCGCGACGACTACCTCCAGCACACGGCGGCGGAGGTCAGTTATGACGTGCAGGCGGACGGTCTCGGCACGTGGACGGCCTTCTCTGCCCGGCCGGAGGGCACGTTCTGGCTGGTCGAGGGCGAGTCCGACCTCGTCGCCCACGCCGCGCTGACCCCGGTCGGCACTGCATATAGCGACTGCTCCTTCTACTACGGTCCATCGCTGGCCGAAGCGCCGTGGATGCTACGCCTGGTGGAGATCGGGGGCTACCGGTTGGCATTTCAGTGCGAAATACTCCCGATTGACAACGTGAAGTTCTGGCGCCACTGACCGCCGGGCCGGGCCAATCCCACGAAGATCAAGCCGGCAGACTTGCCAGCAGAAAAGGGGAAGTGACGTGAGTAAGACGGTCTTGCTCTGGGGGCTGGTCCTGATTGTCGTCTACAACATCTTGGCTGTGGCCGTGGACTTGGTGACGGGACTCGGCGAGTACACCAAGCACCTCTCGGCGCTGCCCTTGGTCATCGCTAGCTCCGCTCCCTACGTCTCATTGGCGGCGATTATCACGCTCGTCAGCTGGGAGCTGGGTGACTGGTTCTTCAGCCACCACAATGAGGACATGATGTGCGAGGTCGGCGGGGAAGGGTGCCGGCGTGGGCTGGCCCACGAACTGGTTCACGACAACAACCTCGCCGCGGCCAGCTTCGTCCTCGCGCCACCAGTGCTCTGGACCGGCATTCTCATCTTCTACGCCATCATCACCCGCGCGACATAGGACGGGCAGACATGGACGATCCGCGGATCGAGCGCATCGAATGGGGGCAGCTGGAGGGCCGCCGGCCGCGGCACGCCGGCTGCAACGCGCGGCTGGGCGAGCACGGCATCATCGTCCGGCCGGGCATCGCGCGGATCACGACCGACAACGGCGCTACCGGGTGGGGTGCCAGCCGGATCACTCGTGAGTTGGCGGCGAGGCTGGTCGGTGCCCGGCTGTCCGATGTCTTCATCGCAGGAAAAGGGGCCAGCCGGGCCGGACTACCGCTGGAGTTCCCACTCTGGGACCTGGCGGGCAAGCGCGCCGGGGAGCCGGTCTACGCGCTGGTCGCAGCGACCGTCGGGGGCACTCCCGAGACGCCGTTCCGCGTCAGGTGCTACGACACCTCGCTCTACTTCGACGACCTGCACCTTGAGTCCGAGCAAGAGGCCGCTGCGCTGATTGCGTCCGAAGCGCGCGAGGGGTATGCGCGGGGGCATCGCTCCTTCAAGATCAAGGTGGGGCGCGGCGCCCGCCACATGGAACCGGAGCCTGGGCTGCGGCGGGACATCGCCGTGGTGCGAGCCGTGCGCGAGGCGGTGGGTACGCAGGCGACAGTGATGATGGATGCGAACAACGGCTACAACCTCAATCTGGCCAAGCAACTCCTGCGAGGGACTGCGGAGGCCGACATATTCTGGCTCGAAGAGGCGTTTCACGAAGATGAGGTGCTGTACCGCGACCTCCAAGCATGGCTGCGGGCCGATGGTCTGTCCACGCTCATCGCGGATGGGGAGGGACTCGCCTCACCCCGCCTGCCGGAGATGGCCCGCCAGCGGCTCGTCAACGTCGTCCAATATGACATCTTCAGCCATGGCTTCACACGCTGGCTGGAGCTAGGAGCACAACTCGACCGCTGGGGCGCCCGCACGGCGCCGCACCACTACGGAGGGCACTACGGGAACTACGCCTCCGGGCATCTGGCAGCCGCCATCAGCCGGTTTGCGTTTGTCGAGTGGGATGAAGCCAGCACGCCGGGCCTCGACGGCTCCGCTTACGTCGTCAGCGACGGCTGGGTGACGGTGCCGCACGAGCCGGGCTTCGGTGTCGGGCTAGAGGAAGGACCTTTTCGTGAGGCCGTGGACACGAACGGCTTCACCGTCTCCGCCGGCGCCAGAAGCTAAGGCGTGTGTGCAACGTAGCAGTCGGCAAGCGCACGTGCCCTCCCCGGTGTGTCCGCATGGGGGCCAAGCGATGACGGTTCTGGCCCCCCTCTGGTCCCCCCGCTGCGGCGGGGGGACGTGGATTCCCGCTTGCGGAGACCTTTGCGTAACTACCCGGATTGAGTGCTAGGGCGCGGTGCCTCGCCTCCCGCTAACCTGGACGGCCCGGCCTCTAGATTCCCGCTTTCGCGGGAATGACGGGTTATGCAAAGGTCTCCTTGCGCGGGAATGACCGGGAAATGTCAACAGAACCTAGTATGCAAACACCGCTTAGGGCGCTGAGGATACGCCGGGGGATTCTTCGGCGATCCGCGACATCAGGGCAAAGGCCAGTTGGCGCGGTAAGCGTTCCCGCGCTGTCAGCATCAGACAGCCGCGGTAGGCCAGCGATGCCTCGTCGAGGCGCCCCAGCTCCTCTAGGGCCTGCCCAAGGCGGAGGTAGGCCCAGGGCATGTGCCAGTCCTCCGGGGGCCCGCTGACGACGTATTGGCGCAGGTGTGCGACGACACCGGCCCAGTCGAGCGCGGCGAAATGCGCTATGCCGCTCAGGTAGGTAGCGGCCAGCTCCGGTAGCGCCTCCGGCGGCTGCGATTGCAACTGCTCCAACCGGGCGATGGCTTGCGCCCCCTCACCGCTCGCCAGCGCACTCAACACGCGGACGTACTCTTCCGGCTCCGACGGCACCTCGGCTGCGACCGGCTGCTCCTGTCCGGCAGAAGGGGCACCCTCCACAGGCTCGGTTGAGGTGGTGGGATTGTCGCCGGTCACTTCGGCTTGTGCCGGATCAGTCATAGCTGGTGGTTCCTGGTGGCCGTTCCGGTGGCACGGCGCGCGCCAAGCGGCGCTCTAGGCGACTGAGCCGGTGGAGCAACGCCACCTTGAGTGGTCGCTGACCGGACTCGACCGACGCGAGTAGGCGCGCGCCGTGGACTTCGGGTGCCTGTTGCCAGAGCCGGTAGGCCTGCGTTGCCAATGCTTTCGCTCGCACTAGATCGGGGCGGCGATGCTCGTAGAGCTTGGCCAACTCGATCAGCGCCGGCAAGCGCAGCGCCGGCTCCTCTTCCACGATGCGGTGCCACACCTTGGCCGCTGCCGGCCAAGCCCGTTGACGCTTGTAGACCAGGCCCAGACGCCACAGCGTCTTCACCCGCAGGTCATCGGGGAGCTGTTGCCGGAGGGCAGCCGCATAGAGCCGCACGCTGCGTGCTGCTTGCCCGCGGCGCTCATGGAGGCGGGCGACCGCGGCGATCTCGGCTCCTTGGCGCGGCTGCCCGGGGCGTAGCTCCAGCGGTTGGGCCAGCATCCGCGCGGCGTAGCTGCCCAAGGCGACCATTGTGAGGATGTCGTAGCGGTTGTGCTCGAACACGGGGCGCAGACGGCGAGCGTCCTGGGTACGCACGTAGTCGAGGTAGATGCTCGGGATGAGCCAGCTTGGCACATCCTCGTGGCGCCGCACGCCCAGCACGGCCGACTCCAGTGAGGACAGCTTGCAATTTGGCAATGCTTCGCGCCACAGGTGACGGGCCGCCGGGAGCAGGTCGAGATGGGTCCATGCCTCGAGCCGCGCGGCGGCGCGACGCTGGCGGCTCATAATGAAGCGCGTGTGGAGCAGCGGTAGATCAAAGCTCCGACCGTTGAAGGTGACGACGCCGGGAAACTCGGCGATGCGTTCGGCAACGTGCGCCATCATCGCCCGCTCTTCGCCAAACGAGCGCATAAAGTACTGCTCGATGACGAACCGCTCACCTTGGAAGAAGCCTAGCCCGACGAGGAAGGCGTAAGTACCGGTGCCGCCGGTCAGCCCGGTGGTCTCGGTGTCCAGGAACACCGCGCGGTGCGGCTCAAAGGAGGTCAGCGTCGCATCGGCGGTCAGAAATGCCAGGCTAGACGGGCGCACCGCGGTGAAGGCCCGCAGCGCCTCACCACCGTACTTGCCGCGCGCCGGCCGGACGTCGCGGGTACGGAAGAAGCGCCCCTGCGCCGTGGTCACTTCCTCGCCGGCAACGGCGTCGTCGAGCGCCAGCGGCGGGTGGGGAGACGGGGCAACGGGAGTCTCGCGGCGTGTCCACGGTGCGCGTAGTCGCTGTGCAATGCCCGTCGCCGTCATAGTTTCAGTCTACCTGTCGGCGCGGCAGCGCTGCATGATGCGCTCGTGGGGTTCTGGCCCCGACCTGGCCCCCTCCCTAGCCCTCCCCCGTCCCGACGGGGGAGGGAACCGGCATCCTGCCCCGTCGGAGAGGGGGCCGGGCTGGGGAAGAGGGTGGTCCCCCCGCTATGCAGGGGGAGATGGATTCCCGCTTGGGCGGGGATGACGAGCAAGACGGAGTGAATGGCTGGAATCACTCCACCCCTCCGCACGGATTCGCGCTATCATATGGCTGCCAACACGCGAGCGATTGCCAGTCAGCGAGGGATCGAGGGATCAAGACATGAGACTCATTTTTCTCGGGACCGGGAGTGGCACGGAGCCGGTCCCCGGCTACCGGCACGTCTCTTTTGTCGTCGAATGGGCGGGAGGTGTCTACTGGTTCGATGCCGGGGAAGGCTGCGCGTATACCGCCCATACGTCAGGGGTGGACCTGGTGTCCGTGCGGGCAATCTTCATCAGCCACACGCACACTGACCACATTGGGGGGTTAGCCAACCTTATCTGGACCATCCCCAAGCTCGGCCGCGTTGATGCCGAGAGCGCTGCCCGCATGGCCGGTAAGACCGTGTCGCTTTTCATCCCCGATCTCTATGTCTGGGAAGGCGTGCAGGCCGTCGTCAGAGGGCCGGCCAAAGAGATGGACTTGGGATTCGATCTTCGGGCACGGCGGTACGAGGACGGCGTGATCTATGACGACGGCGATCTGCGGGTGATCGCGCTGCACAATCGCCATCTGGGGGAGCCGGAAGCAGGTCAACCGTGGCAGTCGTTCTCGTTTCGCATCGAGGCCGGCGGCAAGGCCGTCGTGTTTTCGGGCGACGCTGCCGCGACGAGCGAGCTTGGTCCGCTGCTCGACGACTGCGACCTCTTTCTCATGGAGACCGGCCATCATGCTGTCGAGGATGTCTGCGCCTACCTGTGCAGCAGTGGCAAGTCTTACGGACGGCTGGCGTTCATCCATCACGGGCGAGCGATCCTGGCCGATCCCGAGGGCGAGGCGGAGAAGGCCCGTCGTCTGCTCGGCGAGGAGGTCTTGGTTACTCAAGACGGGATGACGCTCGACCTGTAGGGCTGGCCCCCCTATGGTCCCCCCGTCCCGACGGGGGGACGGGGATGCTTGCGGACGCGGCGAGTCGGACCTAACCCCCGGCCCCTTCCCTTCAGGGAAGGGGAGTCCACGCAGTGACCGGGGGCGGGGCTACCAATAAGCCCGGATTCCGACTTCAGCCGGAATGACGAACGCTTGGGCGCGATGAATCGCACCCCTAAGAAAAATCTACCCTTGTCGGCCTATGGTCCCTCCGCTACGCGGGGGGACGTGGATTCTCGCGGGCGCGGGAATGACGGGGGCAGGGGTGCCCACGCGCTACGGTGGACGGTAGAATGCCTGCACCTGTGCGGAAGGAGGGCCTCATGCCCGCATTCAAGCTGACCAAGGTCAACCACATCGGCTATCCCATCAGCGACCGGCGCCGGTCGCTGGCCTTCTACCGAGACGTGCTCGGACTGGAGGTGATTCCCTCGATGGTGGATGGCCAGCGGGTCATCTGGACGAGGATGGCCGACGGCTCCATGATGCATCTGATCGAGCCGGCAGACGGGCAGTCGGCGGGCTACCACGCCGCCTTCGAGGTGGATGACTTCGCGGCGGCGCTGGAGACGCTGAAGGCGCACGGGTACGAGCCGGAGAGCAGCGGCGAGCGGCACGACGGACAGCGGTACGTGTTCGTGCGTGATCCAGACGGCAACCGGGTGGAGCTGACGACGCCCTCCAACCTGCGGCCGAGCAAGCGAGTCGTGGACGAGTGGGGGTACACGAGCGAGGGTGAGTAACGGGCTGGCGTTGAGCCGGTCGGGAGGGGCGGATTTGGACCTAACCCCCGGCCCCTTCCCTCCAGGGAAGGGGAGTCCATGCAGCAATCGGTTACTGCTGCCCGCCAGGGAAAGCGGTCCGCACGGCGACTGTTAGCGCCTCCCCCTTTGGGAGGGGATTGGGGGTAGGTCCGCCTCTCCATACGAAAAACCAATCGCCACCTACTACCGCGATGATAGGAAGGGCACCATGAGCCGCGCTCGTACCTGGCTGACACGCGGCTTTGACCAACTCCGGCAGGGTACGCTGGGCAACGCCGGGCAGAACCTTTACGTCTCTCGCGCCGGGGTCTTGCAGCGTATCCATCAATACGACTTGAACCGGAACGGTTATCTGGACCTGCTGTTCTGCAATAGCCAGGAGCACCACGAGCAGGCGCCGGCCTACCTCTACCACGATCCGTTGGGGACGCCCACCCGTAGTGAGCTACCGTCGGACGGCGCCCGGTCGGGGACGGTCGCCGACCTCAATGGAGACGGCTACGACGACCTCGTGCTGGGCATGGCGTTGAACGGCACCCGCCAGGACCTCAACGCCTTCATCTACTACGGCTCGCTGGAGGGGTGGAGCGAGCGGCGCCAGCAGATCGTCCCCGCGCCGCTCTGTCTCTCGGTTGCTGCCGGGGACTTCAATGGCGACGGGCGGCCGGACCTGGCCTTTCTCTGCAAGCGGCAGTGGCACGGTGCCGAGTGTTATACGCGGCTCTTCTATCAAAGTGAACTGGGATTTGAGCCGAAGCGGTACATTGACCTGCCAATCGAGGGAGATCAGCTCGCAGCGCATGACTTGGACGGCGACGGATATGCCGACTTGGTAGTCCGCCGCGAGGACGGCTCGCTCACCGTCTACTGGGGTGGCCCGGACGGCCTTGATCCGGATCGCCGCACACCGGTCCCGCTGCCAGCGGCGCAAGAGGCACCAACCGAGTACGAGGAGTATGCTGGAGAGCCTGTTCCGCTGGTGCAGGTCGTCCGGCTGGAAGGGGTGCCGCATCTGTTCGCTGCTCAGCCGCAACAGGCGCACCTCGTACCGGTACAAGACGGACGCCGCTGCGGGCCACCGCTGACACTGACCTGCACACGCCCGATGGCGATTGCCGCCGGCGACGTCAATGGCGATGGTTACCCGGACCTCGTCGTGGCCTGTCGGCACACCGACGACAGTGGCGAGTGCTCCTGGGTCTACTGGGGCGGTGAGCACGGTTACGACGACACGCGCCGCGCCCGGCTGCCCTCCAACCGGGCGTGCGACGTGGCGGTGGCCGACTTTGATGCCGACGGTTACGACGACATCGTGCTCTGCCAGAGCCGCGCGGGCGACTTCTACACGACGGACTCGCTGGTGTATCGCGGGGGGAAGGACGGAGTGACAGGCGAGCCGGTGCGTCTCCGCACGGAAGACCCGCAGCGCGTCTTTGCCGTCAAGCCGACTGGCAACGGGTGTCCCGAAATCCTGTTCGTGAACCGCTGGGGGCGCAACGCCGTCGGCGACGTGCAGCCCTCGATCTACTTCGGGTCGGCGGAGGGCTTTTCGCCGCAGCGGCGCCGGGACCTGCCCGGCTTCGATACCGTCGAGTCGGTCTGTTGTGACATCAACGACGACGGCTACGTGGACGTGGTGCTGGCGAACTGTGCCGAGAGCGCACAGCGCCGCGATCCTGGCTCGTATGTGCTGTTCGGCGGGCCGGAGGGCTTCGGGAGTGCGCCGGACCTGCGCTTGCCGACGGTCCGGGCGCACGGCCTGGCCTGTGCCGACCTCAACTGCGACGGCTACCTCGACCTGCTGTTCGTCGGGTTCAACAATCCCGACTTGCTAATCTACTACGGCACCGCCGACGGCTTCAACACCGCCAATCCGCAGCGCATCCGCTTGGAGCACGAGGGCACGCTTTACGACGACCCGCGTTGGATTTACCTCGCCGACTTGAACAACGATGGCTGGCTGGACCTGGTCGTGCCGCAAATCGCTGCGGACCGGAGCTTCATCCTGTGGGGTGGGCCGGACGGCTTCAGCATGGATCGCTGCCAACTCCTCTCGGTCTGGCACGGGTCGTGTGCGCGGGCTGCCGATCTGAACGGCAACGGCTATCTTGATCTGATTATCGGTGGCCACGCGCCTTCACGAGACGCGCCACACGACTCCTTCGCCTATATCTATTGGAACGGTCCCGACGGTCTGCGCGAGGACCGGCGCACGCTGCTGCCGGCGAATGCGATCAACGCGATGGCCGTGGCCGACTTCAACAACGACGGCATGTTGGATTTGTTCGTGTGCTCGTACCATGATGGCCGGGTGCGCGACATTGATTCCTACGTCTATTGGAACCGCGCCGGTCGGGGCTTCTCGGCCACGGATCGCACGCGCCTGTTTACCCACTCGGCGTCGGGCTGCGTGGCTGCGGACTTCAACGAGAACGGCTGGATTGACCTGGCCGTCGCCAACCACAAAGTAGAAGGCGATCACGTGGGCTTTTCGACGGTCTGGTGGAACGGCCCCGGCGGGTTCAGCGAAGAGCGCGTGACCCACTTGCCCACGTCCGGGCCGCACGGCATGACGGCCGTCGGTCCGGGCAACATCGTAGACCGTGGGCCGGAAGAATATTACCTGTCGCGCCCGTTCAAGCTGCCGGCGGACGCCGCTGTGACGGCCATCGGGTGGGAAGCGGACGAGCCGCCGAAGACCTGGGTGCGGGCCACGCTGCGCTTCGCGCCAACGGCGGCAGGGCTGGAGCAGGCAGCTTGGATTGGGCCGGATAACGGTGCCGAGTGGTTCGCCAACGGTCAGGCAGTGGACGGGGCGGCATTCGCCGGCCAATGGGTGCAATACCGCCTGGCCCTCGGTGCTGTTAGCAGTGGTCGCACGCCGAGGGTGAGGGAGGTGGCCGTCACCTATGCCGAATGACCAGCCGGCTCCGCAAAAAGAGAAACGCCCCTTGCGGGGCGTCAGGCCAGCGATACTATTCGCTGGGGGGGTATTAGGATACTACACAATTGCGTACAATACGTCAACTGCGAGGGTCCTATGGCGAGGAACCTTATCACCGGCCATGCCCAGGAGAGGAGGGTGTCATGCCGGGAATCGAGATCGTTGGCACCGGGTGGATAGATCGGCGTGACTCGGCGTTTCCCCAGGCGGTACAACTGCCTGACGGCGACATCCTCTGCTCGTTCAGCGTGGGGGGCGGCGCGTTCGTTCATGGCGGCACCGACTGGGCGCGTTCTACCGACGGCGGGGAGACTTGGTCCCTCGAGGGAACGATCCTTGCCCCGACCACTGAGCCACGCACGACGGCCGCCTTGAAACTGACCCTCGCGGCCGACGAGCGGACCGTCTTTGCCTACGGCGCCCGCAGTTATCCCGCTGCCGATCAGGGGTTTGGGCACGTTCGCAATGAACCGGTGCTCTGCCGCTCCACGGACGGCGGGCGCACCTGGTCCAGCCCATCGGTCGTGCCGATGCCGGCCGACTGTCCGCTGGAGATCTCTCATGGCGTGCTGCCGCTCGCATCGGGCCGGCTGCTCGCGCCGGCGGCCACGTTGCCGGCCCAAGATCGCCTCGGCGAGCAGGTGCTGGTGGCGATCTCCGACGACGGTGGGCACACCTGGCCGCGCCACGCGGTGGTCTTTGAGGATCCGCAGCGGCGCTACGGCTATTTCGAGCAGAAGCTGGCCGAGCTAGCGCCTGGCCACTTGATCGCGACGGCCTGGACAGTGACCCTGGGCGACGTCGTGGATCAACCGGACAGCTTTGCGCTATCGCACGACAACGGGCTGACGTGGGGACCGGCGCGCTCGACCGGCATCGCTGGGCAGACGATGACGGCGATCCCGCTCGGCGGCGACCGGCTACTGGTTCTTTACAACCGTCGCTATGGCGAGCAGGCGATCATCATGAACCTGGTGACTTTTACCGAAACCGAATGGTCCGTTCATTTCGAGGGCGTGCTGTACGACGCACGGGCGCAGCACGAACGGCCGGAGGACATCGAGTCGGGTGTCGAGGAGCTGGGCGCCTTCGCTTTCGGTTTTCCAACTGCGATCCGGCTGCAAGACGGCACTTACCTGGCTACGCACTGGTGCCAGGAAGGTGACCGGTGCGGCATCCGCTGGACGAAGCTGCGTCTCGTGGAGTTGGAGTAGGGACGAAGTGGACCTAACCCCCGGCCCCTTCCCTGCAGGGAAGGGGAGTCGTGCAGCGACCGGGAGGTTGGATTGCGGCGCAAGCCGCAATGACGGTTCTGGCCCCCCTGTGGTCCCCCCGCTGCGGCGGGGGGACGGGGATTCGCGCGGGCGCGAGAGTGACGGGCCGGGGATGAGGCCTCAACTCCCGCCGCGCTCCATCTGCTCCAGCACCTGGCACGATCCGAGGATTTCGCGGCCGGAGGTCAGCGGCTCGCGCCCTTCCATGACGGCGTTGACGAACTCCTCGTTCTGCCGCGGCACGGCGTCCTCGTTCGTCTCCTCCGACAGTACGTTGCCGTCGCGGTCGGTGAAACGGCCGGCGTCATAGACGAGAAAGTCTTCCTCGGCGATTACGGTATAGCGCTGCACGGCGGCGGGCACGATCGCGTTGTAGCTGAGGGCAAGAGTCGCCAGGCCACCGCCCGGAAAGCGCATTTGCGCCGAGACATCGAGGGGAATACCCAATGGGTTATCCGTCGGGCCAAAGAACGCGCGGGCCTCCACCGGCGCTTCGCCGAATAGCCAGATCGCATGGTCCACGACATGGCCGCCGTGATGCCACAAGAGGTTGTCCGTCCAGCTGCGCCGCCGCCCCATCCAGTTGATGTTCTCGCGCCGGAAAAAGTGCCATTCGACGTGGATGTGGGAGGGCGTTAGCTCACCGGCGACGATCCTCCGCTTCGACTCCATCGTTGACGCCCAGAACCGCTCCGTATGGCAGATCATGAGCGTCTTGCCCCGCGCGTCGGCCAGATCGCACAGCGTCGCGGCCTCGGCATAGGAGAGGGCCATCGGGATTTCGAGCAGCACGTGCTTGTTCGCCTCCAGCGCGGCGCGGGCCTGTGCGTAGTGAACCTGGCTGGGCGAGGTAATAAGCACGGCATCCACGCTGGGCCGCGCGAGCGCCTCGCCGAGGCCCAGCGTGGCGAGCGGCGCACCGCAGCTGTCCGCGAACTCGCGGGTCGGCTCGATCAGACGACCGACGACGGAGTCTATCTCGACGCCTTCCATGGGGAGTAGGGCATCCCGGTGAACGGCGGCGATGCTCCCGTAGCCCGTGATACAGAACCTCATCAACTCACCTCCATGAGCGTGCATACGCTGGTATGCTTGCGCCTAAACCATCATGCTTGGTGTCGCTCCCGGACGTGGCAAGCAGCGGTATCCGCCGCCGAGAGTCCGGGCGGCTTGCGACGCCTGGACAGTGTGCGCCATTTCGCGCCATTCCATCAACATCGTCGGTAGCCAGTGGCCGGTAGTTAGTGGTCAGGGGAGGGAGCAATGCGGCTTGCGGACAAAGTAGCTCTGGTGACGGGCGCGGCGCGGGGGATCGGTCGTGGGATTGCGCTGCGTTTCGCGGATGAAGGCGCCCACATCGTCGTCGCGGAGCTTGACGTGGAGACGGCGCAGGTGACGGTCGGGGAGGTCGAGGCGAAGGGCAGACGCGCCCTGGCGGTGGAGTGCAACGTCACGCAGGCGGCCTCCGTGCAGGTGGCCGTAAATCAGGCGCTCGACGAGTTCGGCCGGATTGACATTCTGGTCAATAACGCCGGGACCGGACAGCGCGTAGTCGAGACCGTAGACCTGGATGAGGCCGAGTGGGATCGAGTCTTGGCCGTGAACATCACGGGGGTGTTCCTGTGCAGCAAGTACGTCGGACGCCAGATGATGCGGCAGGACAGCGGCAAGATCATTAACCTCTCGTCCATCAACGGCATTTCGGGACCGCCCCTCGTGTCGGCCTACAACGCTGCGAAATGGGCGGTGATCGGCTTCACCAAGACCCTCGCGGTCGAGCTGGCGCCGTATCACGTCAACGTGAACGCGATCTGCCCTGGTCCGGTGGACACCGACTTCCAGAAAGCCAACATGGCGGAGCGGGCGGCGGTGATGGGTATTCCGGAAGCCGACTTGCGCGAGCGGCTGCGGCAGTCCGTGCCGCTCGGTCGCTGGACGAGGCCGGAGGACATCGCGGCCGCTGCCACATTTCTGGCGTCCGACGACTCGGTCCACATGACCGGCGAGCACCTCGTCGTCTCCGGCGGCTTGGGTGGGGTGTCCGGGGTGGCGCCGAAGCGCAGGCAAATTGAGTAGCACGCGAGGAGGCTAGTAGCCCTGTCAGGCTCCCCGCTTGCATACCGCTATCTCCATGTCATAAAATGTGGCTGGCGGGCACATTGATATGGCAACCGATGCGATTATCTCGAAAATTGAGGCCTCCAGAAAAGAGCTTCTGGACCTGGGCCTCCGAAACCCTCTACTGAACTATCGCGCCCTCAAATCCAGGGGAGTAGAGGTTATAGACGAGATTCCGGCGAACGTCTTCGACATTCTGGTGCATGAGGAGCGAAGAATGTCGTTCCTACCTCGCCCGGATGACGACGAGAACTACGAGCTAGGTCAGCCAGAGTACGACGACGATAATCCTGATGAACTCGCTCCACGCCACACGGATAATCGTTTACAGACCAATGAACCATCCGATCGGCTACAAGCACGCCTGCTCAACACTTACTATATGGCCAATACCGTAATCCAGGAACAGGGTGTGAATACTCTGTTCATTGCGCTTGGAATGGTCGAGTGGTACGAATCGGATACCAGCGACACTATGCGTAGGGCACCGTTGGTACTGATCCCGGCCAGCCTGGAGCGAGCCAGCGTCCGTGCTCCCTTCCGCGTAAAATATACCGGCGAGGAGTTGGGAGCAAACATCTCGTTCCGTGAAAAGGCACGCACGGAGTTCGGTGTTGATTTCCCTGATCTTCACGATAATGGCGAGGAGGGTGAGGAAGACTTAGATCTGCCAGCCTATTTCTGCAAAGTCGAGCGCAATATAAAGAGGCTGAACCGCTGGTCCGTTGACACTAGAAGTGTCGTGCTCGGCTTCTTCTCATTCAGCAAGCTCCTCATGTACCGGGATTTGGATAGCGAAAACTGGCCTTCCGGGACCGGCCCGCTGGAAAGCAAAACCGTGCGCGCCCTATTTGAGGAAGGATTTACGGAACCTGAATCGGAAATCGGCGATGAAGACCATCTCGACAATCACTTGCGCCCTGAAGAAACGCATCATGTCGTTGACGCTGATTCGTCGCAGGCTTTGGCGATATCCGATGTGGCTAACGGCGGGAATTTGGTTATCCAGGGGCCACCGGGCACCGGTAAGTCCCAGACCATCACGAACATCATTGCCGCGGCCATCAGCCAGAATAAGAAGGTGTTATTCGTTTCCGAGAAAATGGCTGCCCTGGAGGTTGTCAAGCGCCGGCTCGATGATTTCCAGCTAGGCGATGCTTGTCTGGAGCTACACAGCCACAAAACGACCAAAAGAGTCGTGCTCGATGAACTGAGAAGAACCTGGGAGCTAGGACAGCCGGATATCGCCGGGATAGAAGACGATTTTACCACCCTAGCTCGCGTTCAGGACAACCTGAACGAATATGCCGAGGCGGTGAACACCCCGGTCGGGAGCACGGGGGTCACTCCTTTCCGTGCCTACGGTGAACTGCTGCGCCTTCAGAGCTTGGCGGTGGGTAATGACTCGCTCCCCCGACCGGATATCGCCGGCATTGACTCCTGGTCACGGGCGGTCTTCCAGGAAAAACATACTGTTGTCGCCAACCTTCAGCACAGCCTGGGGCGCGTCGCAAGCCTGAAGCAGCATCCCTTTAGAGGCTGTCGGCTGCAGGTAGTGCTGCCGTCCGATGTGGCTTCATTACGAGAGAAAATTAACGCCGCTCGCCAGTCATTGGACAACCTTCTTCTTTCCATTCGGTCCACGCTCTCGAAATACAAGACGAAACGTCTGCGATTCTTCTACCCCGAATATCGCCGCGCCCAAAAGGAACTTTCCACGCTGTGCAGTAGCAAACTGCCGGATGATATCGAACGGCAGATCGCGCTCATCAATGCAATCCGTGAGAAATCTCAACTCCGGGAAACAAGTGATACCTCCGACTTGTCGAAACGGTTTATGGACGCCCAGGAATCGCATGCCGGTTGTTTGGAAATCGTCCAGGAATCCCTCGATATGGATGTCAGGAAGAGATTCGGACACCCCAAGGGATTGGCCGGATTGCCACTGGATGAACAGCAAGAAACGCTAGTGAAATGGTCGAGTCAGGTACAAGAGATACAGGATATTGCGGTCGTCAATAATGCTCTGATGGCAGCTAAAAAGGAAGGGCTTCACGCGATCACAAAGTTAGCAGAGGAATGGCCCGCTGCGGCTGACCATCTGACTACCTGTTTGGAACAGACTTGGTATGAACGCATTGTCTCCCGCGCATTTGGTGAACGGCCGGCTCTTACCGGTTTCGACGGCAGTAGCTATGAAGCACATAGAGAACAGTTCCGTGAGATGGATACCCTCGTGCTGGGCCACAACCGGGCCAGGGTTGCCTACGCACACTGGGAAGGTCTTCCGAAGCATAATGGAGCTGGTCAACTGCGAATCTTACGCCGGGAGTTCGAGAAAAAGCGCCGCCATCTGCCCATTCGGCAACTGATGGAACGGGCCGGCAATGCGATCCAGGCGATCAAGCCCGTGTTCATGATGAGTCCACTGTCCATCGCAACCTACCTGGCACCCGGCAGCGTGAGCTTTGACCTGGTGGTGTTTGACGAGGCCAGCCAGGTACGGCCGGTAGATGCTATAGGTGCGTTGCTCCGCGCCGACCAAACGGTGGTGGTAGGGGACGACCGACAGTTGCCCCCGACCAGTTTCTTCGATGTCGTCACGCACGGCGAGGACGACGACGACGATGGTAGTGAAACCGCAGATATCGAGAGCATTCTCGGGTTGCTACGCACTGCCGGCTGTCCCGCGAGGATGCTGCGCTGGCACTACCGCAGCAGGCATGAGTCGCTGATTGCGGTATCCAACCAGGAGTTCTACGAGAATAGACTCGTGGTGTTTCCTAGCCCGGATTCCGGCAAGGAAAACATTGGACTACAGTATCACTACCTTCCGGACACTGTGTACGACCGCGGTCGGAGCAGCACCAACCGCCAGGAAGCGCAAGCCGTTGCCAAGGCGGTCATGGATCATGCGCGGCAGCTTCCCGACCTGACGTTGGGTGTGGCCGCGTTCAGCTCTGCCCAGGAGCGGGCCATTCTTGATGAACTGGAAATGCTGCGGCGCCAGGACGCTTCCTGCGAACCGTTCTTCAACGCTCATCCTGAGGAGCCGTTCTTTGTCAAGAACCTGGAGAACGTGCAGGGCGATGAGCGGGAGGTCATCTTTATCAGCGTGGGCTACGGGCGCGACGCCAATGGTCAGGTCACCATGAATTTCGGCCCCTTGAACCGGGATGGCGGCGAGCGACGCCTCAACGTCATCATCACCCGGGCACGGCTGCGCTGCCACGTGTTCACCAATCTCCGCGCCGAGGACATCAATCTCGGTAGTACCCGCTCCGTTGGTGTGCGTGCCTTCAAGAACTTCCTGGCCTATGCCGAATCGGGCAGCCTGCCCGCGAATATGCCCGTGGTGTCGGAACGTGAGGTCGATTCGCCCTTCCAGAAAGCGGTTGCAGCCAGGCTCCGCGACTTGGGCTATGAAGCGCATGAAGAGGTCGCTGCCGGCGGTAAGTTCATTGATATCGGTATCGTGGACCCGGATAGGCCGGGCCGGTACATGCTCGGCATCGAGTGTGACGGTGCTAGGTACCACAGCTCCCGGTCGGCCAGGGATCGGGACAGGATCAGGGAGCAGGTGCTCCGAGACTTGGGCTGGCGGCTGCATCGTATCTGGAGTACGGACTGGTTCCGCAACGAGGAGCGCGAGTTGCGACGCGCGGTCGTGGCCATTGAGCAAGCGAAGGCTTTCCAACCCATTGACGGCCCAGCCAAGCGCACGGTCAAGCGGGAGATTCAGCGCACTGACCCGGAGGAAGAAACCGGCGAGCCGGTCATTCCGCCCTACGAACTGGCGCAGCCGCACGTTGCGAGCGGCTACGATCTCGGCAATGTCCCGGCGAGATACTTACGCGAACCGATCACCGAGGTTGTGCGTGTTGAGGGGCCGGTGCATGTTGATACGGTCGCCCGCAGAATTGCAGACGCGGCCGGCATCTCAAGAATTGGTGCCAGGATCAGGAGGACTCTTGAATGGGCAATAAGGGACGTGTCGAGTAGCAATGGCATAGTCAGAAAGGGTGAGTTCCTGTGGCTGGTAGACATGAACCGTCCTATCGTTCGTGACCGAAGTGCTGTGCCGCCGCGGGCAAAGAAGATTGAGTGGATTGCACCGGAAGAGATTGCCGAGGCCATCAAAATGACGGTAGAGCGTTCCTATGGGATAGACAAGGCAGATACAGCAACAGAGGCCGGGCGAAAGCTGGGCTTCAAGAGCGTATCCAGAAGTACCAGGGTGAAGATCGATTCCGTCATTGCGGATTTGGTTGGGAAGGGTACGCTGCACGAGGATGCAGGACACCTGACTCTGCCCTAGCCGGGCAAGATTAGGGAGCGAATATGCCGATCAAGAGCGCAGGCGAGCTTGCTGACCTGACGCGCAGCATCCTCCTGGCGGCGGGGGCAAGCGAGCGCAACGCCGACCGCATGGCCGAGGCGCTGGTCGCGTCCAATCTCTGCGGGGTGGATACGCACGGCGTCTTTCACCTGCCGGGCTACGTGGAGCACATTCGGGAAGGCTATATCCAGCCGGCCGCGCGACCGGCCATCGTCCGCGAGACGCCGACGAGCGCCCTCGTCACCGGCAACTGGACGTTCGGTCACGTCGCCGCGAAGTATGCGGCGGAGGTGGCCATCAAGAAGGCGCGCACACAGAACGTCGCCGTGGCGGGGATCGTCGAGGCGCACCACATCGGGCGACTGGGGGAGTACGTAGAGCTGGCGGCGGCGAATGACATGATCGGGATGGTCTGGGCCGGCGGGCAGTCGGAGGAAACACCACATGCCGTGCCGTATGGCGGGCGCCAGCGTGTCCTGCACACTAACCCGCTGGCCGTCGGCTTCCCGGCGGGCGATGATCCGCCGATCATGTTCGACTTCTCTACGACTGCGGTCGCTGGCGTCAAGGTCATCTTCGCGCACGAGCACAACGAACCGCTGCCCCCCGGCAGTATCGTGGACAACGAGGGACGACCGACCACCGACCCGGCGGACTTCTTCGCCGGAGGTGGGCATTTGCCGTTCGGTGGACATAAAGGCTACGCGCTGATGGTGGCAGTGGAGATGCTGAGCCGCGTGATGACGGGCGCCGACGCGCTGGCCGACCCGGCGCGGGGCGGCCCGTTCATGCGGCACCAGGGTGTGACGATGCTGATGCTGCGCGCCGATGTCTTCCAGCCGCTGGCGGATTTCACGGCGCGAGCCGGTGAACTGGCCGCCCGGCTGCGGGCCGTGCCGCCGGCGCCGGGGTTCAACGAGGTGCTGGTGCCGGGCGATCCGGAGCAGCGCATCCGGGCTACCCGACAGCGGGATGGCATCCCGGTTGGCGAGGATATTTGGCAGTCGCTCGTGGACGTGGCTACATCGCTGGGGGTGCCGGTCACGGCCAGTGGCTAGTTGCCGGTAGTCCCTGGCCCCCCTATGGTCCCCCCGCTGCGGCGGGGGGACGGTGTTTCCTTCCCTTGTGCAGCAGCACGGGGGGTAGGGGGCCAGGATTCTTCCGGATTCCGGCTTACTCGGCTTCCAGCTTGGCGGCGTGGGCTGCGCCGGCCTCGGCTTGCGCGACGATGTCGAGACCGACAAGCTCGCTGAACGCCGCCATGAGGCGCTGTGTGATCGGGCCGGGGGTGCCGTCACCGAGCGCTTGCCCTTCGAAGCGCGTCATCGGCATGACACAGGTGGTCGTGGAGGTGAAGAAGGCTTCGTCGGCGTTGAGCAGGTCGTATGGCTCCAGGTTGCGCTCCAGCACGGGAATACCCAAGTTGGAGGCCAGCTCCAGCACGCACTTGCGCGTGACGCCGCGCAGGATGTTGCGCCCTTCGGGCGAATACAGCGTGCCGTCATGCACGAGGAACACGTTGCTCCCGACGCCCTCGGCGATATACCCGTCGCCATCGAGGAGCACCGCCCAACCCTGCGGGTCAATCCGATGCGCCTGATGCTCGGCGCGGATGTAGTAGATACGGCTGCGACTCTTGACCTTGGGGTCCACGAACTGTGCCGGCACTGCACGCTGGGACGGAATGACGCCGTGAACACCGGTCCGGTACTGCGGGCCGAGCTTCACCATCCGCCCGACCAGCGAGAAACAGTTAATCACGATGGTCGGGCGCAGGCCCTCGGGAAAGATGCTGCGGTAGATACTCAGTGGTCCCGGCGAGACATTGTGCGTAATCTGAAAGTCGAACCCATCGCTGAACTGGCCTTGGTTGGCCGCGATGGTCTCGTAGGTGGCCGCCTCCATCTCGTCTATGGTCAGACCGCAATCAATCTCGGCGAGGCGCATGGAAGCGTATAGACGCTCCATGTGCTCGCGGAGCCGGAACGGCTGCTCGTTGAAGGTGCGCGTCACCTCGAAGACGACATCGCCATACACGAGCGCCGAGTCGAAGACCGATATGCGCGCTTCGGACTCCGGGACCAGCTCGCCGTTGAAGTAGGCTAGACGCTCGCTACCCATCGGTTCATGCCTCTTTCCATATCGAGTAGGCCCGTCGGCAGGCAGAGGGCCGGGACTATTCTACCTGAACGGGCGGCTGGCCCCCCTGTGGTCCCCCCGTCGCGACGGGGGGACGGAGCTTCCAGGGCTGGCCCTCCTATTGTCCACTGGCAGGGGTAGGATTTTGGCCGGGCGGCGAGCCGGACCTAACCCCCGGCCCCTTCCCTCATGAAGATTGACAACTTGATGAGGGCGTGGTCTGGCCCCCACCCTCACCCTTGTATCTTAGGGGGTGGTAGTCAGCGTTGGCTATCCGGGCGTGACAGACCGGATGACCCAAGGTCCACCAAGACCGGGGGGGAGCGTGGGTCGTCACGCCTGGCGGTTCCCAGAACCCGCACAGTTGCTGGGGCCCCTGCCGGTCGGCAAGCCCGGATTGTACAAGGTTGGGTCCGCGGGAACCAGCACCAGCACCCCGTCAGGAGGCGAGCATGTCACAACCAGCCGTGTCGGTCGGAAGCGATGTGGCCCAAGCCACCCTCGACGTCGCCGTGTGCCGGGCAGATACCCCGGACACACCAGCGGCGAGCTGGACCGTGCCCAATGACCCGGCTGGAGTAGCCACGCTGCAGCGCCAGTTGCGGCGCCAGCAGCCGGCCTTGATTGTGCTGGAAGCCACCGGCGGGCTGGAGCGGCTGGTGGCCAGCACGCTCGGCACCGCCGGGCTGCCCGTGGCGGTGGTCAACCCGCGCCAAGTGCGCGACTTCGCTAAGGCGACCGGGCGGCTCGCCAAGACCGATGCGCTCGATGCCCAGGTCCTGGCCCACTTCGCGGCCACCGTGCGACCACCCGTCCGCCCGCTGCCCACTCCCCAGACCGAGGAGTTAGCGGCCCTGTTGACCCGCCGGCGCCAGGTCGTCCAGCAGCTGACGGCCGAGCGACACCGGTTGGCCCGGACGCCCCTGCGCCGGGTGCGGCGACGCATCCAGGCCCATGTCCGCTGGCTGCAGCGGGAGCTGGCCCGCGTGGACGGCGACCTGGACCAGGACAGTGGCACCTGGCGCGGGCGGCGGGGCACCTGGGGCGGCCGGCGCGCGGTGCGGGCGGTGCTGTACATGGCGACCCTGACCGCCACGCGGTACCAAGGGCCGATCCAGACGTTTTACCAACGCCTCTGCGCGGCGGGCAAGGCGAAGAAAGTGGCGCTAGTGGCTGCGATGCGGAAGCTGCTGACGATGTTGAATGCGATGCTCCGCGATCACGCCGCCTGGCGGCCTCCAGCGGTCACCACGGCTTGACGGCCAACACAGTTGCTCCCCCGTCCCGACGGGGGAGGGAACCGGCACCCGGCCCCTATGTAGAGGGGGTAGGGCTGGGGAAAGGGGTGGTGCCCCACTACCCGATTAAGTTGGCAACTTACATCAGGGAAGGGGAGTCGGCGCAGCGACCGGGGACTACCAAGTAAACCCGAATCCGGGCTTCGACCGGAATGACGAACGCCTGGGCGCGATCATCGCGCCCCTGAGAAAACTCTACCCTTGTCAGGGGACGGTATGCTTCCCGTGGCAGCCGTGATCGGGAGGGGAGGAGCGAGCAATGACAGACCGGGGATCATTGCGCGGCGATGACCGCGCCTACACAGGCTATCGGCGAGCCAGCATCCGGTTGCAGGAACCGGAGGACCCGCTGCTGAAAATGCCGGTGCAGCCGGCCGGCATGGCGGCCGATGAGGCGGTGCATTGGTTTGATCGCGCACACCTCGCGATGCTCAGTGAGCAAGGCATCGTCCCGGCCGCCGCGGCAGCGCGCTGCCTGCGCGCCCTCCAAGAACTGGCGGCCGAGGGCTGGGACGCGGGACAGATTCACGGCGACGGCCGGCATTTCGGGGAGGGGGCACTGATCCGCCGGCTGGGGATGGAGGTCGGCGGCTACATCCACGCCGGTCGCAGCTCCTGGGACCTGGCCGGTATCGCGCAGCGACTCCCGATTCGCACCGGCCTGCTGGAGGTCGCCGACGACCTGAATGACTATCGAGCGGCACTGCTCGATCTGGCCGAAGAGCACGTCGAGACGGTGATGCCGTACTACACGCACGGCCAACAGGCCCAGCCGACGACTTTGGCGCATCATCTGCACGCCTTCGTGTGTGTGGCCGAGCGGGACTTCCGACGGCTGGATCGGGCCTATCGGACGGTGAACGTGAGCCAGGCGGGAGCAGCGGCGGGCACGGCCACGCGCTTCCCGGTCAATCGGGAGCGCACCGCCAGCTTGCTCGGCTTCGATACGACGGCTCGCAATACGCGGGACGCTTCGGTCAACCACGACTACATCTGGGAAAGCGCCGCGGCGGCGAGTCTGCTGGCCGCCAGTCTGGGGGCGCTCGCCGATGAGTTGATCCTGTGGTGTGGGCAGGAGTACGGGCTGATCCGCATGGCAGACCGCTGGTGCCATACGAGCAGCATTATGACGCAGAAGCGCAATCCTTCGGCGGCAGAGCGGGTGCAGGCTATCCGCAAGCAACTGGGCGGGCGCTCGCCGGTGAGCTACACCGGGCCAGAGGTGCTGACTGCGCTCGGCGAGGTGCGGCGGGCGTTGCAGCTGCTCGCGGGTATCGTCTCGACGCTGCACGTCAACGTACACCTGATGCTCCAGCGCAGCAACACGTTCTGGGGCCAGGCCGCGGACCTCGCGGCGGTCCTGGTGCAGGAGCGCGGGTTGCCCTGGCGGATGGCGCATCAAACCGTAGGGATCATGGTGCGGCTCGCCGAGGAGGCAGGCATTGGGCCGCGCGATGCCACCCCGGCGCTGCTCGATCGGGCGGCGATGTTGTTTCTGGGGCGGCCGGTGGGGTTGGGTGCGGCGCAGCTGGCCGCCGGACTCGACGCTGCCGCGTGCGTGCAGACGCGCACGGCAACCGGGAGTCCTGGGCCGGCGGAGATGCGCCGGCAGATCGCGGCATCACGTCAGGCCCTCGCGGCCGACCGCGACGAGACCCGGCACCGGCGCCAGCGCCTCGCGGACGCCGAGCAACGCCTGGCGGCAGCGGTGGAAGCGGCATTAGCCCGCGGCGACAACGGGTAGGCGGACCTAACCCCCGGCCCCTTCCCTTATGAAGGTTGGGAACTTGATTAGGTAGTGGTCTGGCCCCCTCCCTCACCCTCCCCCGTCCCGACGGGGGAGGGAACCGGCACCCGGCCCCTATGTAGAGGGGGTAGGGTGGGGAAAGGGGTGGTGCCCCACTACCCGATTAAGTTGGCAACTTACATCAGGGAAGGGGCGTCTGGGCGGTGGGCGGCCGCAATCCAAGCCGGCTGAGCGGCCACGAAATGGGCCTGGATTGCGGCGCCAGCCGCAATGACGGTCCTGGCCCCCCTATGGTCCCCCCGCTGCGGCGGGGGGACGTGGATTCCCGCTTTCGCGGGAATGACGGGTCTGGGGGAATGACGGGTCTGGGGGAGTGAGGGCTAGGGGTAAGGGGGCTGCGCGGGGGATGGCTCGCGGCGGACGACTTGACGGCAGGGTGGGGCTAGTGTAGGATGATAACTGACTGACTGGTCAGTCAGTTATGTGAGGTAACGATGGCACCCCGCCCCGATGTCAGCGCCGAGCGCACCGAGCAGATCGTCGAAGCCGCGATAGCGGTGTTCAGCCGGTTGGGCTTTCACAAAGCACGCATGGACGACATCGCGCGCGAGGCTGGCGTCAGCAAGGGCACGTTGTATTGGTATTTCGAGAGCAAGGACGCCATTACCAAGGCACTGCTCCAGCATCTCTTCGAGCAGGAAGTGCAGGAGGTGGAAACCGTGCTCGCTGCCGAGGGATCGGTCAGCGAGCGGCTGCTTGCGCTGACGCAGCAGCTGGCGGGCAGGTTGGAGGAGCAGGAGAAGCTGATTCCGATCATCCACGAGTTCTACGCGACGGCAAGTCGGGACCCGACAGCGCAGCACACGCTGGCCGGCTACAACCAAGCCTACCGCGAGCTGCTCGCCGCGCACATTCGGCAGGGCATCGAGCGCGGCGAGTTCCACCTGTCCGATACGGAAGCTGCGGCCACCATTATCGGGGCCATCATCGAAGGGTTGGCCTTGCTGTGGATGATTGACCCACAGACGGTACGCTGGCGCGATACGTTTCCCCTGGCCATGCAGCTCTTGCTGGCCGGCATGCGCGCCGACCGAAAGGAGTAGGCAATGACTACCGTAACTCCTGACGCACCAGCGGCACCGCCCGCCGCACCTGGGGCAGCCGTGGCGGCTCGGCTGGTCGAGGTCCACAAGCGCTTTCCGCTGGGACAGGTGGAGGTTGCCGCGCTGCAAGGAGTCAGTCTCGACATCAGCGCGGGGGAATTCCTGGTCATCCTCGGACCGAGCGGCTCCGGCAAGACCACGCTGCTCAACCTGCTCGGCGGTCTCGATACCCCGACGGACGGGCAAGTGGTCGTTGATGGTCAACACCTCGGTGGCCGCGCGGACCGCGAACTGACGCGCTACCGGCGCGAACGGGTGGGGTTCGTCTTCCAGTTCTTCAACCTCATTCCGATGCTCACGGCCGCCGAGAATATCGAGTTTGCCTTGGAACTGGTCGAGCGCGACACCAAGCGCGTCGCTGCGCGGACCGCAGAGCTGCTCGACCAGGTGGGCTTGGCGGAACGCGCGGATCATTTTCCCAGCCGGCTGTCGGGCGGGGAACAACAGCGCGTCGCCATTGCTCGCGCGCTGGCAAAGGACCCGCCGCTGCTCTTGTGCGACGAGCCGACGGGCAACCTGGATTTCCGCACCGGAATCCGGGTGCTCACACTCCTGCGCGAGGTGACGGCGGCGCAAGGGCGCTCCTGCGTGCTGGTCACGCACAACAGCGTCATCGGTGACATGGCGGACCGGGTCGTCCGGCTGCGCGACGGGATGATCGAGGAAGAGATTGTCCACGCACGGCCCAAAGACCCGGCGGAGATCAGGTGGTAGGCCATGAAGAAACGGCATCGCCTCGTCCTCCGCGGTTTGCTGGCCCAAAAGGTGCAGTTCACGGCGCTCGCCATCATTGTCCTGCTCGGCACAGCCCTATTCGTGACGATGGTGACGGCCTTCGACAACTTGGACGAGTCGTATCAGCACACCTATGACGAATTGCGTTTCGCCGACTACACGGTCGGCGTGCAGAGCGCGCCGCAGGAAACTGCCGCGGCCGTGCGCCAACTTGATAACGTCGCCGCAGTTGAGGGCCGGGTGGTGCTCGACACCGGCCTGCTGCGAGAGGGCAGCCACTCCGTCCACGCGCGGCTCATCGGCCTGCCCCCGGATCGCCGCGCGGCGGTCAATGACGTGCTGGTGCAGGAGGGCGCTTACTGGACGCCGCAGGACCGCAACGTCGTGCTCGTAGAGAGCCACTTCGCCAAGTTCCACAACCTCTCACCGGGCGACCGCCTGACGTTCGCCACGCCCCGGGGAGAGCAGGAGCTACGGATCCTAGGCGTCGCGGCCAGTCCAGAGTATCTGATCAACGCGGCGAGCAAGCTGGACATCCTGCCGTCGGCCCGGCGCTTCGGGGTGTTCTTTGTACCGCTGCCTCAGCTTCAGGCGCTCTTCGGCCTGGAAGGGCAGATCAACGATGTTGCCGTGACGGTCCGCAATTCAGGGGAGCGTGAGGCGGCGATTGCTGCGACGGAAGCGTTGCTCCAACCGTATGTCCTCACTCAGACGGTGCGCCAAGAGGATCAACCCAGTAATGCGGCGCTGCAACTCGACCTGCAAGGAGGGGAAGAGCTGGCCAACATCCTCCCCACGCTGGTGCTGATCGTCGCCGCTCTGAGCATCTTCATCACGCTGAGCCGCATGGTCGAGGCGCAGCGGGAGCAGGTCGGCCTCTTCATGGCGATGGGCTACAGCCGGGGGACCGTCTTGCGCCATTACCTGGCGTATGCGGCGCTCATCGCCCTCGTCGGCTCCCTGGCCGGGGTCGCATTAGGGCTTTGGCTGGGGGCCGGGCTGACCGGCGTCTATGCCGATACGCTCGGTATCCCGCTGGTCCAGCACAAACTCCAGGTCCTGCCCCCCATCATGGCAGCCGTAGTGAGCATCGTCATCGCGCTCATCGCCGGCCTCGTGCCGGCCTGGCGCTCCGCCCGGATGCAGCCGGCGGCCGCCATGCGCCGGGACCCGCAGGTTGCTTTAGTCAGGGGGAGTATTCCCTGGGTAGAGCGGGCGCTGCGGCTGGTGCTGACTCCGCCGTTGACGCTCCGCATCCCGCTGCGCGCCATCTTCCGCACGCGCGTGCGGACACTCTACACCGTGGCCGGGGTGAGCTTTGCGATGGTGCTGCTCCTGACCAGCGCCGGGATGCTCGACACTATGACCAGCATGCTCGACCGCCAGTACGAGCAGGCGGAACGGTGGGACCTCGATGTCAGTCTACGTCCAACGACCGACACTATCGTCCGGCAAACCGTGGCCGCGTGGCCGGAAGTGCAGTCGGTCGAGCCAACACTGGAAGGCTTTGGCCAACTGGAGCACGCTGGGCAGAGTGTAGACGTGCTGGTCATGGCGCTCCCAACCGACACGCAACTGCATCGCTTTCAGCTACCGAACAGCCGGAGCGCCAGCTTGGGGGATGGTCGCGCGATCCTGTCGCTCTATGGCAGCCGGGCGCTTGACGCTACAGCCGGTGACCGGGTGACGCTGAACACGCCAACGGGGACGACGACGCTGACGGTGGCCGGTGTGACCGAAGAGTCGTTGGGGACCAGCGGCCTCTTCTTGGGGCTGGCGGACGCCCAGCAATTGGCCGGTACGGCGGGTCTCCACAACGGCCTGTTGATCGCTACCGCAGCCGGCCAAGCGGAGCGCCTGGCCGAGCGGCTCTACGACCTGCCGGGCGTCGAGCGCGTCAATGTGAAGGCGCATACGGTGGAAGACTGGAACCAGATGCTGCGTCTGGCCGAAACGATGACGCTAATACTGCTCGGGGCGGCACTCTTGATGGCCGGGGCGATTGTCTTCAACACCGTCACGGTGAACGTGCTGGAGCGGCAGCGCGAGCTGGCGACGATGCGGACCCTGGGCCAAACCCGTGGCCGCCTGGCACTGATGATGGTACTGGAGAACGTGCTGGTCGGCGCCGGCGCCTTGGTGCCCGGCTTCCTGCTCGGCACGGCCGTGGCCTACTACGTCACGCACAGCTTTAGCTCGGACGTGCTGACGATGAACCTGTGGATTGCCCCTAGCTCCTATGCGGCCATAGGAATCAGCGTGCTGCTCATCGTCGCGCTCTCGGTGCTGCCCGCTATCCGGCGCGTGAACCGGATGGACTTGGCCGAGGTCACAAAAGTCCTGATCTAGGACTCAATCTCTAGGATTCAATCACGACGTCGAGCACGGCCGGCTGGCCGGAAGCCAGCGCACGCTCCAGCGCCGGTCCGATCTCCGCCGGGTCCTCGATGCGCTGGCCATGGACGCCGAACGCCTGCGCCAGGGCGGCAAAGTCGAAGGGGTGAGTGAAGTCGGTGCCCAGGTAGGCGGGCTGATAATCCGGTTCTTGCGTGACCACTTGCGCGTAGAGATCCAAGTTGACCTTGAGGACGTTGTAGGAGCGATTGTTGCAGATGCAGTAGACGACGGGGATGTTCTCGACGGCCGCGGTCCACAGTGCCTGCACGGTCATCATCGCGGTCCCGTCACCCACGATGGCTACAACCGGCCGGTCGGGCTGCGCGAGCTGGATACCCAACGACATGCCCATGCCCCAACCGATGGCGCCGCCGCGGGCCGCGTAGAAGCTCCCCGGCGCGTTGAACTTCTTGGCGGCGTAGACCATGCCGGCGGAGCTGACGGAGTCGTTGCAGACCACTGCGTCATCCGGGAGGGCCGCGGCGATGGCGCTCATCATGGTGGCGACGCCCATCGGCTGCCGGCCGCGCTCACCGGCCACGTGCTGCCGGAATTGCTCCGCCTGCGCGGCCGTCTGCGCCGCGAGGGCGCTGCGCCTCGTCGCTGCGGCGTTGCGCTCGGCGCGGCTCAGGCACGCTCCCAACGCCGCGCCAAGCTCGGCCAGTCCCATCTTGGGCGAGGCCAGGATGGCGAGGTGGGTTGGCTCGGAGCGACCGAGGGAATCCCCGTCGCTGTCCAGGTGGATGAGCGTGGCCCTAGCCGGCAGGGTTGCGCCCGGCTGATAGAAAAGATCGCTGAACACGTGGGTGCCGACGGCCAACACGACATCGGCCGCGCGGACCGCCTGACGAGTGGCTTGATTACGGGGAACGAACTGGCCCATGAACTGCGGGTGGCCCGTGGGGAAGTTGACGTGCGACCCCAGGTGCGAGTACACGCGCGCGCCGGTCAACTCGGCCACGCGCACCGCTTCCGCCACACCGTCATCTTCACCGACACGGTCGCCGACGATGAGCACCGGATGTTCGGCGCCGGCGAGGTACGCCGCCGTTTCGCCGATGGCGTCGCGGTCCGGCCGGGCCGCGCTCCAGGCCGCACGTGACGGCACCAACTCCACCTCCGCCTCGTCCTCGAGGGCGTTGCCGGAGAACCCCACGAACACCGGACCGGTCGGTGGCGTGCGTGCGGCGGTGAAGGCGCGGCGCAGTACCGACGGGAACTGCTCGGCGTGGGTGATCTCGACGCTCCACTTGGTGAACGGCTCGCACATGCGGGCGAGGTCGGAGCGTCCTTCCGCGAGCTTCCGCACGTCTTTGTTGGCCGCCGTGACGACGAGCGGAGTGCCGCTGAAGTTGGAGTCGTTGAGCAGGCTCAAACCGTTGGCGAGGCCGCTGTCAATGTGCAGGCTGACGAAACCGACCTGGCCGCTGGCGCGGGCGTAGCCATCGGCCATGCCCACCGCGACACCTTCCTGTACACACAGGACGTACTTGATGTCCGGGCACTCCGCGAGCGCCTCCAGGAAGGGGCCCTCGCTGGTGCCGGGGTTGCCGAAGACGTACTCCACGCCCTCGGCCTGGAGCATCCCGGTAAGCGCGTATTTTCCCTGCATCACTGGCATGTCGTTTTCTCCTCGTGACTCCCTGGCGAATAGGCGCCGCTGCCAAGCCTGTCAGTGCTCTTGATTGTAGCGGCGGAATGCTACTGGCCCCCTCCCTCGCCCTCCCCCGTCCCGACGGGGGAGGGAACACTCTGTCCCCCTTGTACTGGCCCCCTCCCTCGCCCTCCCCCGTGCTGACGGGGGAGGGAACGCGCCGTCCCTCTCTCCTCTGCGCTCTCTTGGCTCCGGAGCCGTCCAGGGAACGAGGCGGGGCTTTACGGCACGCTCGCCGGCCGCCATAATCCCAAGCAGTGAAGAGCACGATGCGTTGCTACTGCCGCGGCACTCACCTGAACAGGCCCAGGTGCAGTATGCCGGCTCGCCGGCGATACCGCGCTGGAGGTTTCGGCGTGGTCATCGGGCTGTTGGCGCTGGTGGGCGTCAGCCTGGCAGCCGTGCCGGTTGCGTGGGCCGACGTGGCCCAACGACCGATACTGACTGCTGGCGCGGTCGTTTCTCTCCAGGGCACGCCGCACCTCTGGATCGCCGACGAGGACGAGACGCTGCATTGGGTCGGTGATACCCGCGCCTTGGCCGAGCGGCAGGTTAACTGGGGGCAACGGTCGGAAGTCACGCTGTCCGAACTGCAAGACCTGCGGCGCGGCGATCCGTGGCTCTCGGCCGGACTGGTGAAGGACGGTGCCCTGCTCTACCTCGTGCATTGGCCCAGCGACGACGCCGTGCCCCGGCTGCTGCATATCCAGTCGGTGGCCGACCTGGAGTTGTTCGGCGTTAGCTGGCGCAACTACGGCGCCCTGGTCTACGAGCCGGCCGCTTGGGAGCGGGAATTCGGACTGGCGGTGGCGAGCCTGAGTCGCGCTGCGCTCCCGCTGGTGACTGGCCCGATCCTGGCTTGGGGCGAGTTCGGAGACCTGCCGGGCGAGTTCGACAACCCGCGGGGACTCGCGGTAGACACAGCCGGACACGTCTACGTCGCGGACTATCAAAATGACCGTATCCAGAAGCTCTCAACGGCCGGCCAACCGCTTGCCCAATGGGGAACGAGCGGCGATGGGCCGGGGGAATTCCGTGGTCCGAGAAGCATCGCGTTGGATGCTCAAGGCAACGTCTACGTCGCCGACTATTGGAACCACCGGATTCAGAAGCTCTCGCCAACCGGCGAGCCGCTGGCGCAGTGGGGAAGCTACGGGCAAGCGCCGGGGCAACTCGATCATCCGACGGCGGTGGCGGTGGATACGCACGGCAACGTGTACGTCGCCGAGTACTGGGCGCACCGGGTCCAGAAACTGTCCCCCACCGGCGAGCCGCTCGCGGTGTGGGGCAGTCAAGGGTCCGGCCCCGGACAGCTACTCTGGCCCCGGGGCCTCGCGCTCGACGCCGCGGGCAACGTCTACGTCGCGGACGGCGGCAACAACCGCATCCAGAAGTTCTCGCCGAGCGGCCAGCCGCTCTTGCATTGGGAGATCACGGCCGACCCGCTTGACCCGGAGACCGATCCGGTTGCGCCGACCGCCGTTGCTACCGATGCCGCGGGGAACGTCTACGTCACGAGCGAGAAGTGGCTGGCGAAATACTCGGCTGAAGGCCAACTGCTCGCGCAGCGCCAGTCGGCGCGCTACGGTGCCGGCCAGTTCTACCGGATCACCGGACTGGCGGTAGATGTACAGGGCACGCCGTTCGTGCTCGACCGGGGGGCCAGCAGTGTTGTGCAGGTACCGGCGAGTGCGCTGCGGCCGGCCGGCGGCGCGTAGGCGAGGGGCTGTGGCCCCCCTATGGTCCCCCCGTCCCGACGGGGGGACGGGGATTCCCGCGCGAGCGGGAATGACGGGTTATGCAAAGGTCTCTAGGTGGAGAGAAGGTCTGCCCGTGCCGCCGGTGCAGGAGCCAGCGGCCAGGGCACTGTTTCGACGACGAGGCCCAGGCCCACGGCATGGAGCGCCTTTTCGATGGTGCTGAGATGGGAACGGTGGTCGGGATTGAGGAGCTTGCGGACCGCAGCTTCGCTGACCCCCAGCCGCTGCCCTAGCGCGACGTTCGTCAGGCCTTGCTCGCGCATGGCAGTGTAGAGCGCCACTTTAGCCGCGGCCACCGGCCGGAGGGCGACCAACTCTTGCCCCTTCTGGATGGGGCTGGGCAACGGGATTGCCCCACGCAGGGAAAAGTGGGCACCAAGAGCGCCCACCAGCGCGTCTTCCGCTCGGACTAGGGCGTCAGTGCGACTGTCTGCACAGGTCAAGGCCCCAGGCACATCAGGAAACGACACCGAGAAGCCACCACCGGCTTCCGGCTCCAAGATACACGGATAGGCATAGCGCATTTAGAAATCCTCCTGGTTGATCCCCAGCTGCCTGAGCAAGTTGCGGAACGTGCCGGGTTTCAACTCGCCATACGGGACCATAGTGAACCGCTGGCCGATTTGCAGTCGGGCGTGACTCCCCTTGCCGCGCCGCGGATCAAAGTCGACCGCCAAGCCGTGCTTTCTGGCGTAGCGTCTCGCTCGCCGGATGAATTCCTTGCCGGTCATCACCTCATCATCGCACCGATAGGTTCGATTGTCAAACGAGCCGCGGCCTGAACCGTCTATTTTTCATAGCAATGACGGGGCCTCGCCCCCTATGGCCCCCCCGTCCCGACGGGGGGACGGGGATTCCCGCGCGAGCGGGAATGACGAACGAGATGGCGGGCGGTGAACTCTCCCTCTCCACACGTGGAGAGGGGCCGGGGGTGAGGTGATCGCTCCCAGGATCACCAGTTGGTGAAGGAGCCGTCCTCGCGGTGGAGGTGATCGCGGGGGACGGGATGGCAAGGTAAGCGCGCGGCTGCCTCGCGGTCGAACACCACGCCCAGGCCCGGTCGCTCCGGCGGGAGCAGATAGCCGTCTTCCCAGGTCATCTGCACCGGCACGACGTTGGTTAGCGCCGTGCCCGGCTTTTGGGGCTGCTCCATCACGCCGACATTGTTGCTGGCCAGATTGAGCGCCAGGCAGGCGGCGGAGGATACCGGTCCGAGCGGATTATGCGTGGCGAGCTTGATGTAGTGGGTTTCGGCCCAGCCGGCGACCTTCTTGGCTTCCGTAATCCCACCGACGATGCAGAGATCGGTGCGGGCATAGTCAATCAGGTCGTTTTCGATCAGCTCGCGGAACTCCCACTTGCTGGCGTACTGCTCGCCGGCAGCGAGCGGGACCGACACGTGGCGGCGCAAGTGGTGGAACGACGCTGCGTTCTCACTGCGGATGGGGTCCTCGATAAAGAAGGGATGGTACGGCTCGACCGCGCGGCAGAACCGGATCACATCCGCCGGGTCCAGCCGGGTATGCACGTCGAAGCAGATTTCGATCTCTTCACCAAGGGCCTCGCGTACCGCCGCGACCATTTTGATCGACTCGCGCACGGCCCGGGCCGGCTCGAACAGATTGCCTGCGGTGTTCGGGCTGAAGCGGACGAACTTCCAACCCTGCTCCTTGGTGCGGAGACAACTCTCGACCAGCGCCTCGATGGTGCCACCGCCGTTATGCGGATAGCACACCACCCGATCACGGGCGCGGCCGCCCAACAACTCATACACGGGCACGCCCAACGCCTGACCCTTGATGTCCCATAGCGCGATGTCTATGGCCGAGACGGCGCTCGACACGACGATGCCGCCGGGGAAGAAGCCGCCGCGGAACATCCGCTGCCACAGATGCTCGATGCGGAACGGGTCTTCGCCGAGCAAGAACGGCTTGAGATGGCCTTCGACGTAGGTGGCGATAGCGAGCATCTGCGGCGTCGCCCCGGCCTCACCCACGCCGCTGAGGCCGGCGTCCGTGTCCACGACGACAAAGAGTGCGGGCTTCCCGTCATCTACCGGGTACGCGGTCACGTTCGTTATCTTCATTGCCGCTCCATTCTTCAGGTTTTGCTCCAGGCTGCCCGACGGCCACGTGTGCATCACCATACCATCAAGCGGGTGACTCGGGGCGAGGGGGGGGCTAACCCCCGGCCCCTTCCCTGGATGAGAGTTGCCAACTTAATCAGGTAGTGTGTTGGCCCCCACCCTCACCCTCCCCCGTCCCGACGGGGGAGGGAACCTGCTCCCTGCCACTACCTAGTTAAGTTCGCAACCTTCATGCAGGGAAGGGGAGTCTAGGTGGCGGGCGGTTACGAAATGGGCCTGGATTGCGGCCTGCGCCGCAATGACGGGGTCGTGGGCGCGATGAATCGCGCCCCTACAAAAAACTACCCTTGTCAGCCCCCCTATGGTCCCCGCGCACCTCCCCCGGCGAGGCTGGTAGAGCCTCCGGTACGTTGACGCTCCCGCCATGCCTTGTTAAGGTTGGCTGGCTTGGGGCGCTGCTTTGGGCAGGGATGTTCCGCGACGAGCGCCTCATGGGCGTTGACTTGATACGGTAGTGTTTTGGCCCCCTCCCTCACCCTCCCCCGGAGCAAGCTCCAGGGGAGGGAACCTGCTCCCTGCTCTTGCGGAGCGGGGGTAGGGCTGGGAAAGGGGCGGTGCCCCACTACCTCGTTAAGTTCGCAAACCTTCATAAAGGTACTGACTTGGCCTCCGGAGATAGGAGTTGACGTGTTGGCAATAGCACTGCGGATCGTGACTATCGCCGCCTTCTTCCTCGGTTTGGGTCTCTTCACCGGAACCGTTGGCGGGGACCTGTGGCGTTGGCTCCATCTGCTGTTCGGTCTGGCAACCGTCGTGTTGGCCATTGTCGTCCTCGGGCCGTGGGTGCGAGGGGCCGCTACTGCCGGCATGATGGGCCGCATCGCGTGGTGGTCGCCGCTGGTCACTTTGGTCCTCGGCCTCGTGCTGTTCGGCTCTCGTCTCGGCCTTTGGCCGAGTGGCGCGGAGAGGGCCACCTTCATCACGGCCCACGTTATCGTCGGCGTCGTTGTCATCGGCCTCATCGAAATGGCGCTGGGCAAGATCAGAAGGGCAGCGCAGGCGGCCGAGCAAAGCCAGGAAGATTCCCCGGACACCACAGCTTGACCACGGCCGGCCGGGAAGAGGAATGTGTTAATCTCGCCGGTAGGAGTGGATTTGGTACAGTGGCAGCCATGAATGTGAATGAGAACGACCCCACGTCTCCTCAAGGCCCCGCTTCTGCTCCGCTCCCGCCAATGCCAGAGTCCATTGAGCAGGTGCAGGACACGCTCGCCGGCCAGCGATACGTGACCGACCGCGCGCTTGCTACGGCGATCTTCCTGGCGATGCGGCTGCCCAAGCCGCTGCTCTTGGAAGGGGAAGCCGGCGTCGGCAAGACCGAGGTGGCCAAAGTGCTGGCGACCGCGACGGGAGGACGGCTGATCCGGCTGCAATGCTACGAGGGCGTAGACATCAACCAGGCCGTCTATGAGTGGAACTACAGCCGGCAGATGCTCCACATCCGCCTCCTGGAGGCGCAGGGGAGCGCGCGCGAAAGCCGGTTGGAGGACCTCTTCAGCCCCGAGTTCCTGGTGCGGCGACCGCTCTTGCAGGCGCTGGAGACGGGGGCCGACGCCGCGCCCCCGGTGCTGCTGGTTGACGAGATAGACCGGGCAGACGACGAGCTGGATGCCTTCTTGCTGGAGATGCTGGCGGACTATCAAGTCACCGTGCCGGAGATCGGCACCATCCACGCCGACAAGCCGCCGCGGGTGGTCATCACGTCGAACCGCACGCGCGAGCTGCACGACGCGCTGAAGCGCCGGTGTCTGTATCACTGGATCGAGTATCCCACGTTCGAGAAAGAGCTACGGATCGTGGAAACGCGCGTACCCGACATCGCCACGACCTTGGCGCGACAGGTGACGGCGTTCGTACAAGCCCTGCGCGAGGAAGAGCTGTACAAAGTCCCGGGGATCGCTGAGACACTTGACTGGGCCGGCGCGCTGGTAGAGCTAGGCGTGCGGCGGGTCGGTTACGACGACGCCGACTCGACGCTCGGCGCCCTGGTGAAGCACCAAGAAGACATGGCCCATGTCCGGGGTCAGCGGCTCAAGAGCCTGGTCAACGCCGTGACGGGAAGCTGACATGCCAGAAGCGCGCAGCGTCGGTGACCCGTTGCCCGTAGCCGATGGCCCGCACAAACCGTTGTCTACCGGCCACAGTTCGCTGACCACGAGCATTCAACTGCACCCCTGCCTGCCGCCGGAGCTATCGAGCGACGTTCTGGCGCTGGAAGCGGGCAGCACGGCGGCCGGCAGCGCGCTGGTGCAGCATCTGGTGCGCTTTGCCCGTGCGCTCCACCGGGCGGGCGTGGCGGTAGCGCCGGGCCAGGTCACGAGTTTGCTGCAAGCCGTCGAGCACACACAGCTCAAGCGCCGGGACGACCTCTATCACACGGCGCAAGTGACTTTGCTCACCCAACACCAAGACCAAGCGCGGTTCGACGTGGTGTTTGCCCAGTTCTTCGGTCCCCGACTGGCCGAGGGCTACGGCACCGATCCGACGGCGCTGCCGGACGCCACCAACGGCGAAGCGGCCTCGGAGCTGAAGAAGGCCGGCGGCGACATTGGCAACCCCGACCCCGACGGCACACCGGCCGATAGCAAGCAGCAAGAGCAACTGCGCCGCCTGGCGGTGGAAGCGGCTGCTCAGAGTGAAGACGGGGTCAGCCAGGACGGGTCGCAGGAAGCCGCCGATGAAGTTGACGGCGTGGATCGCAGCGCTACCTACAGCGCCGCGGAAGTCTTGCGGCGGCGCGATTTCAGCGACCTCGACCGGCACGAGCAGCGCATTGTCCAGCAGCTGATGTCCAAATTAGGGATGCGCCTCGCGCCGCGCTTGACGCGCCGCTTGCGGCCATCGGTGCGCGGGCGACTCGACCTCCGGCGGAGCATCCGGCGCAGTCTCCGCACGAGCGGGGAGCTTGTGAGCTGGAGGAAACGTGCTCGCGCGGAGAAGCCGCGGCCGCTCGTCCTGCTCTGCGACGTCAGCGGCTCAATGAGTATCTATTCGAGTATGCTGCTGCAATTCCTCCATGCGGCACGCCAGCAGCTACCGCGGGTGGAGGCGTTCGTGTTCAGCACCCGTCTCACCAATATCACGCACCAACTGCACCAGCGCCGCCCACACGACGCGCTGGCGGCGGTATCGGACGTGGTCCACGACTGGTCCGGTGGTACGCGCATCGGCGATTCGCTGGGCCATTTCAATCGCCATTGGGCGCGGCGCGTGCTTGGTCGGAGCGCGCTCGTCCTGCTCATCAGCGATGGCTGGGATCGCGGCGACGTGGAGCAGCTGCGGCAAGAAGTGGCCTATCTCCAGCGGGCGAGCTACCGGCTCTTCTGGCTCAATCCGCTGCTCGGGATGCCGGGCTACCGGCCCTTGACGCGGGGGCTACAAGCGGCGCTGCCTCACGTTGACGAGTTCCTGCCGGCGCACAACCTGGAAAGTCTCGACCGGCTCTGCGAGGTGATGGCAACGATACGCGGGCGCCGCTCACCATTGCCTCTCAGGCCGGTATCATCCTAATGAAGATCCGTGACACGGACCCGGTCGGAGGACACCGAGCGGTGAAGCCGTACATGGCCCGCTGCGGGGTGGTCTGCCTCGTAATCGGGCGGCGCACTCGTGAGGAGGCCTGATGCGTGACCTACTGCCCGACATCGAGCGCTGGCGTGCGGCCGGACACAGCGTCGCCGTCGCAACCGTCGTCAACACCCAGGGATCGGCACCGCGACCTATCGGGAGCAAGCTCGCCGTCGGCTCGCACGGCGAGTTTGCCGGGTCGGTGAGCGGTGGCTGCGTCGAGCCGGCCGTCATTGACGTATCGCTCGACGTGCTGCGGACCGGCCAGCCACAACTGCTTCAGTTCGGCATCACGCGCGACATGGTGTGGGACATCGGCTTGGCGTGCGGCGGCACGATTGAAGTCTTCGTCGAACCGCTCGACTCCCCGGACGGCCGCTGATGCCGTGATCCGGTCGCAGAGTGGCTGGCCCCCCTACGGTCTCCCTGCTGCGGCAGGGGGACGGCGACTGCGGGCGCCGCTGTGGCGGGGGACGGAGCTTCCCTGATGAAAGTTGCAAACTTGATTAGGTAGTGTTTTGGCCCCCACCCTCACCCTCCCCCGGAGCAAGCTCCAGGAGAGGGGGCCTGCCCTCTGCCTCTGTGGAGGGGATAGGGCCGGGGGTTAGGTGCGGTAGAGCTCACGTCTCGATTGGAGAAGAAGACGCTACATGGCTCGGAACAGGATCACCCGCCAGCTTCCGTGCGCCGGAGCACTGCTGACGGCGCTGGTACTCGCGGCACTGCTGGCCGCGGCGCCCGCGGCCGCGCAGTCTGCCGGTGACGATTTCCCGCTGGCGGACGGGCACTTCTACACCCAAACCCGCGGCGACCATCCCGCCGGTTTCGGGTTTGCCATCCGCGATACGAGCGATTGCCCCTGCTTCAGCCGGTTCACCGCGCTGGGCGGGGTTGCGGCGCTGGGCTACCCCGCCTCCCAGCCCTACCGGGACGGTCCGTTCACCTATCAGGCTACCCAACGGGCACTACTGCAATGGAACAGCGCCACCGGCACCATGCATTTTGCCAACGTCTTCGACTTGCTCCACGCCGCCGGCCAGGACGAGTGGTTGGAGACCTTCAAGCAGATTCCGCCCAGCCTCGACTGGTCCAGCGATCAGGGACGACCGTTCAGTGGCCCTGGCAGTATCACCGAGAATCACTTGACGACGATCTTCGCTCCCCGCCTGAGCGACACCACGGTGATGCGCGTCGCCCGGCAAGCGCTACAAGCGCGCTACCTCGCCAACCCGCAATGGCTGAACCACTACGGCTTCCCGATGGGGATCAAGGATTACGGCACCGTGGTCGTCGTGCGTGGGCAGCGGGCCGCGTTCCAGTATTGGCGGGAGGACGTACCGTGGGCGTCGGCCGGCACGGTGACGATTGTGCTGGGCGGGGACCTGGCCAAGGAAGCCGGCCTCGTGCCGCAGTGGGCGGCCACGCCGCACCGGCCGGGGGCAGCCGGCGATGCGCCGGTACCAGCCGCGCTGCCCCCGCCGGCCCCGATGGACGCACCGGCGCCCCCGCCGCAGGCAGCGGAGCCGCAGGCACCCCCGGCCGCGCAGATACGAGCCGAGTGGCTGGGCGTCAACGATGGCTATGCGGCCAGCGGCTTCCTGGCCCAGAGCGGCGCGGGCTGGTCCCGGGCGGTCATCTTTTGGTCCGGAGCCGAGCGGAGCGATGGCGACCTCAGCGGTATCCGTGGCTGCCCGTGGGTTGACGCCGGATTAAGGGCTGCGAACGTCAAGATGCTCGGCCTGCTGATCGGCACCCCCGCGTTCGCCGCGCTCAATCCGGCAGACGGTGTCCATAGCGTGCCCGATATGCAGAAGTGGGCGCGGTTTGTCGAGGCTATTGCCCGCGAGTGCGCCGGGACGATTGACCACTGGGCGATCTGGAATGAAGTAGAAATTCCTCCCACCGGCCCCAATGCACGCTACGCGACGTTTGCCGGCTCGGCCGCGCAGTACTACCAGCTGCTGAAGACGGCCTACGTCGCCGCCAAGCGAGGCAATCCCAACGCCCAGGTGATCGCTGCGCCGTATAGCTATCACCGCGACATGCAGGAAGGCGGCGAGCAACGCCTGCCGTGGTTCGAGGCGTTCACGGCACAGGTCAAGGCCGACCCGGCCGCGGCGGCGAACGGCGGCTTCTTCGACGCTCTGGCGCTCAACATCTACCGCAATCCGCACGATCTGTGGGATCGGATCCACGGCGGCGGCGCGGTGGCCCTGCTGCCGCCCAACCGTAGTGGCTTCGCGCAGCGGCTCGCCGACATGGGCCTCGCCGGCAAGCCTATCTGGCTGGCCGAGTTCAACGCCATGCCGTTCGATGACAACAACGTGCCGGGTTGGGACCCGCAGAGCGCCAACGACGGCTTCCGCGTCACGATGGACGAGCAGGCCTCGTTCGTCATCCAGGCGCTGACCTTGGCCCGCTTGGCCGGCTACGAGCGCGTGTTCTTCCACTCGCTCCAGGATGATCGCTACCCGGCGCTTGGTGGCCGGCCGTTCGATGAGCTTTGGGGCCTGGTGCGCTACCACGACGATCCGCGCAACGTCACGGCGACGCGACAGCGGCCGGCGTTCGTGGCCTTCCAGACGGTTGCCCGCTACTTGGGCGACGCCACGCCGCGCGGCTTGGAGGTGCTGGAGCGGGCCGATGATCCGGTGGCGCGGTGGGCCCAGTACACCCCGCGCTACACCTGGCACGTTCACGCTGGCATCTTCGAGCGCAACATTGCCGGCGGTATCCAACGCTCGACCGTGCTCTGGAACGGCGCCGGGACCCCGATCACGGTGCTGCTCCCCAAGGTGGGCGTCCACGGCTGGCTCGTCAGCAAGGAAGGCGCGGCGAAGATCATCCGGCCGGTCACGGTTGGCGGCCAAGAGTTCTGGTCCGTCGAGCTGGCAGCGGCTTCGCGCCACTTCGACCTGTTCGGCGGCGATCCGCCCGGCTACTACTACGTCGGTGGCTCACCGCTCATCTTGGTGGAAGAGGGTGTGCCGGCCGGCGCGCCATTGACGGCCCCGCGGGCAGCAAGTTAGCCTAACGGGCAACGTGAACGCTCGCATCCCGAACGTGCCGATGGGCCAAAGCCGCACCACACCTGGCACTATCCGTGCGGCTTTGGCCCATCACCTGGCGCGGTGGCAGCCGGTGCTCCTGCTGGGGTTGGCCTTGCTGGTTGGTGGATTGCTGCGGTTCCCCGGCCTACACGACCGCTTGGAGCCGATTCACCGCGAAGCGGAGCTGGTCATCCTGGCCTATACCCGCGCCCCGGACGACCTGCTCTGTACGGCTTTCGCAGCCATCGGATTGTGCAGCGCCGGCATGTCCCCGACCGCATCGCAAGCGGTGGAGACCTACGGCCCCGGCGAGCCGAGCGCCGGCCCGGCGGTCGTGTGGCGTCGCCTGGTCGGCGTCGGGCCGGGGGCCATCGAGCGTGGACGGCTGGCCAGCGCCATCGCCGGGCTGGCAACGATTGTCGCCTGCTGGTGGGCTGCGCGGGTGCTCGCCGGCCCACTGGCGGCCAGTGTGGCGGCCTATGCCTACGCCATCGCGCCGCTCGCCGTCATTCCCAACCGCCTGGCCCTGCCGGTCTCGACGGCGACTCTTTGTCTTGTGCTCGCCGTCGGCTGCGTCGTGCTCGCCTACCGGCGGCCACGTCGCCGGTCGCTCGTGCTGCCGGGGCTGGCGTTGCTCGCGCTCGCCGGACTGCTGGACGGCGCCGTCGCGGCGGCGATCCCGCTACTCCTGCTCGCCGCGCTGGTGTGGCGCAGCCGGGCCGGAACACTCGGTAAGATGCTGACCAGCTACTTGCGCGCGCGGCGCGGTCTGCTGGGCCTGCTCGCGGGCCTCGCAGTGGTGGCCGCGCTGGTCGGCGTAGGCTACCCGCGCCTCTTCCAGGCGCTGCTCGTCGTGCGGAACCTCGCCTGGACCCTGGTCTTCGATCTGCCGGTTGGCGGCTGGGTGGCCCTCGTGATCGGAGCCTACTTCGTCGTGCGACACGGCACGCCGGCGGCGAGGGCGTGTGCGGCCGCAGCGGCGCTGCTCACCGTGACGGCCGGCTTCACGGACCTGCTCGGCGGTCGCGGGTCGGCGCCGGATGTGCTGCCGGCACTGACGCTGTGGATTGTCGCGGCGGCGACGGTCGCCCCCCGGCTCGTTGACGGCTGGCGGCGGCTGTGGGCCAACGCCAGCCGTGGTGCGTCGTTGGCCAGCGCCGCGGCGTTGGTAACGGTTAGTCTCGTGGTCATTCCCGCGCTGCTCCTGTCCACGCGCTGGAGCCTGGACCCGGCCAACGCCGAAGTCAGCCCGAACGAGCGGTGGGAGTACCAAGCCGGTCAGGAGAGCGGCGTCGGCTGCGCCGCCCTGGTAGCTACGCTGCGGACGCTCTCCGCCGACCAACCGCTCACGGTGGTCGGTCTCGGTAGTCGCCACAGCTGTCTCCGCATGAGGATCGTCACGGAAGCCTTGCCGGTCACCTGGCAGGATGACCTGCCGCGCTCAACGGCGCCACCTCTCCCCGTCCCGCCCACGGGGGTACTCCTGGCTCAGACCGAGTACCTAGGTGGTCAGCGGGTACGTGCCCTAAGCTCCCGTGCCCTGGCGCCGAGTGGCTGGGAATTGCTTCTGCGGATCCGGCGCCCGCAGAGCGTGTACGGATACGCGCTCTACCGGCCGAGCACTCCCCGGTGATGACCGGCCGGTGTCCCGCAGGGCGGCAACGACGCGCTCGTGTTGCCGCAGGAGCCGCGCCAATGTGGTAATGAGCTAGGGTAGCTTGCTACAATGGAGCACGGGCGCCGAGCAACGTCGGCTGAGGCCTTGTCCTCTGCCGCGGCCTCGGTCCAATGCGAGGAGGAAAGCCCGGATGCAGAAAGATCGGCTGCTGGAACTGTATCGCCAGATGTACCTTATCCGGCGATTTGAGGAAGCCAGCGCCGAGGCTTACTTTCAAGCCCAGATTCGCGGTTTCTGCCATCTCTACGTTGGCGAAGAAGCCGTAGCTGTCGGCGCCATCGCCGCCCTGCGGGACACCGATCATATCATCACTCACTACCGCGACCACGGCCACGCCTTGGCGCGCGGCATGGACCCGAACGCCGTGATGGCGGAGCTGTACGGCAAGGCCACCGGCTCGAGTTTGGGGCACGGTGGCTCGATGCATCTCGCCGATACGCGGCGTCATGTCTGGGGGGGCTGGGCCATCGTCGGCGCACACCAACTGCTGGCCACGGGCATGGCGTGGGCAGCCAAACAGCTGCAAGAAGATCGTGTCGTGTGCTGCTTCTTCGGCGACGGCTCGACCAATCAAGGCGAGTTCTTCGAAGCGCTCAATATGTCCGCGCTGTGGAAGCTCCCGGTCGTGTTCGTCTGTGAGAACAACGAATACGGCATGGGCACGCACCTGCGGAAGGCAACGGCAGTGACCGATCTCTATCGCAAGGCCGAGCCGTACATGCCGAGTAAACCGGTGGACGGGATGGACGTGCTGGCCATGCACGATACGGTCGCGGAAGCTGCCGAGCACGCTCGCTCCGGTGGCGGCCCGGTCTTCCTGGAAGCGCTCTGTTATCGGTATCGTGGGCACTCCACCGCCGACCCGGAGATCTATCGCACGGAAGAAGACGTCAAGCCGTGGCGGGAACGCGACCCCATCGAGGCCTTCGGCCAACGGCTGATCGCCGGCAACGGTATCGGCGACAAGGACCTGGCACTGATCCGCAAGCGCGTAGATCGCCAGGTGGATGAGGCCGTCAAGTTTGCCGCCGAAAGCCCGCAGCCGCCGATGGAGTCGGCGTACAAGTACGTCTATTCCACAGCGGTACCGGGCTACGACCCGGCCGACCGGCCCACCGGTGCGTTGCCGACGCTGGGTCGCAGCGGTGACGATTAGAGCGTGCAGCTGCGGCTAGTCAGGGAGCGGGTGATGGCGGAGATTACCGTGCGGGAAGCACTCCACGACGCGCTCCAGGAGGAAATGGAGCGGGACCACAAGGTCTGTATTCTGGGTGAAGACATCTCCGACGACGCCTACGGTGGCACCTACTCGATCACCAGCGGCCTCTCCAAGCAATTCGGCCTGGACCGCGTGCTGGACACACCCATCGCCGAGGCCGGCATTGTGGGGATGGCCGTCGGGGGCGCCATGGGCGGCCTCCGGCCCATTGCCGAGCTGATGACGGTCAACTTCAGCCTGCTGGCCTTGGACCAGATCGTCAACCACGCGGCCAAGATTTACAGTATGTTCGGTGGGCAGATCAAGGTACCGCTCGTGGTCCGCACGCCGAACGGCTTTGGTAGTCTGTCGGCTACCCACTCGCAGAACTTCGATGCCTACTTCTCCTACGTGCCCGGCCTGAAGGTCGTCGCGCCGGGGACACCCTACGACGCCAAGGGGCTGCTCAAGAACGCTATCCGCGACGACGATCCGGTGATCTTCCTGGAGCACACCGCCGTCTACCGCGAGCGCGGGGAGGTGCCGGAGGGTGATTTCCTCGTGCCGTTCGGTCAGGCCGAGGTCAAGCGCGAGGGGCGTGACGTAACGATTGTGGCTTGGTCGCGCATGTTGGCCGAGGCCCACAAGGCAGCCGACGCGCTGGAATCGGAGGGTGTGTCGGCCGAGATCGTGGACCTTCGCACGCTCCGACCGCTGGATACTGCAACCATCGTGTCCTCCGTCGAGAAGACCACGCGAGCCGTTGTCGCCGGCGAGGATTGGCGGTCGTGCGGGATGACCGCCGAAATCGCCGCCACCATTGCGGAGGGCGCGTTCGACTTCCTCGACGCACCGGTGCGCCGGGTGGCGATGGCCGAGGTCCCGATGCCCTATGCCTTCAATCTCGAAGCGGCCATCATCCCCACCGCCGCCCACATCGTCGAGGCCGTGCGCGAGGTGTTACGTTAGCAACGCGCCGGTTGACCGTGAGCCGTACACTGGAAACTCCCCCTAAGGTTTGAGAGCGTACTATGGCCAAAACCCTGATGATGCCCAAGATGGGCTTTGACATGGAGCAGGGCAAGATTGTCCGTTGGCTCAAGCAGGAAGGCGACGCCGTCGAGCGCGGCGAGAAGGTCGTAGAAATCGAGACGGAGAAAGTCACCATCGAAGTCGAGAACTTCGACGACGGCATCCTGCATACCATCGTTGCCCAGGAGGGCGAGGAAGTCCCGGTGGGAGAACCCATCGCCGTCGTCGCTCAACCGGGCGAGGATGTGGACCTGGCGGCGTTGAACATCACGGTCAGCGCGGCGCCCGCCACAGCGAAGCCCGCTTCCGTCGAGGCCGCCGCGAGCAACGGTGCGGCAGTGGAGGCACCAGCCCAAGAGACGACCTCGGCAGCACCGGCCGGTCGCGTGCGCGCCTCGCCGCTGGCGCGGCGGCTCGCGGCCGAGTACGGCCTCGATCTGGCGAGTATCACCGGCAGCGGACCACTGGGGCGGATCGAGCGCCGCGACATCGAGGCCGCGCGGGCCGCACCGCCCGCCGCGCCGCCCCCGCCGGCTGCACCGGCGCCGGCCCCGGCCGTAGCGGCAGCTGCCGGACCGGAGTATGAGGACATCGAGCCGAACCGGATGCGGGCCGCGATTGCCCGCGCGATGACCCTCAGCAAGCCGGGGGCGCCGCACTTCTACGTGACGGTACCGATTGACATGGGCGCTACGCTGGCCCTGCGGAAGCAGTTGGTGGCGCTGGCGCCGGACGAGTCCGCCCAGCCCTCGCTCAACGACATGGTGATCGCCGGGGTGGCTCGCACGCTCCGCAACGTCCCGGACCTGAACGCCTGGTTCATAGACGGCACCGTGCGGCGGTTCCGGCGCGTGCATGTGGGGGTCGCGGTGTCGCTGGACGACGGGTTGGTAGTGCCCGTTGTGCATGACACCGACACCAAGTCGGTCTACCAGCTTGCTGCCGAGATGAAGGGGCTGATCGAGCGCACGCGCAGCGGCCGTAATCGGCCCGAGGACTTCGAGGGCAGCACCTTCACCATCAGCAACATGGGCGCCTTGACACGGGATGTCGAGGAGTTCTCAGCGATCATCAACCCGCCCCAGGCGGCCATCCTGGCGGTCGCCGCGTCCATTCGTCAGCCGGTGGTCCGCGACGACCAAATCGTCATTGCCGACATCATGCGGGTCACGCTGTCGGTTGACCACCGGGTCGGCGACGGGGCGAAAGCCGTGGCATTCCTGGTCGAGCTGAAGCGGATCATGGAGAATCCGTTGCTGCTGCTGGACTTGGACCTCTCCCGGACGCCGGCGTGACGGAGTTGGTTATGGCCCCCACCCTCGCCCTCCCCCGTTCCGACGGGGGAGGGAATACCTGACAGGGGTAGGTTTTCGCTGGGAGGGGGTTGGACCTAACCCCCGGCCCCTTCCCTTCAGGGAAGGGGAGCAGCGCAGCGACCGGGGAGCGATGAAGGGGTCTGGATTCCCGCGAAAGCGGGAATGACGAGCGCCTGGGCGCGGTAAATCGCGCCCCTACACGAAAAACCTACCCTTGTGAGCGGCCCCCTCCCCCCTGCGGAGAGGGGAGCAGGGCAATGAGCGGACTATACCGGCGGTTCCGGCGCGTCACGTGAGAAAGGAAGAGTAAGCACGGTGGCTAATACCGATCCCCCTGGTCAGGCCAGGGGCAGGCTATACGATGTGGTGATTCTCGGCTCCGGTCCCGGCGGCTACGTCGCCGCGCTGCGGGCAGCGCAACTGGGACTACGCGCCGCGATTGTCGAGCGCGAATACGTCGGCGGTGTCTGCCTGAACGTGGGCTGTATCCCGTCGAAAGCGCTGCTGCGCGGCGCGGACCTGCTTACTACGCTGAAGCACGCGAGCGACTTCGGCATTGTCGTGGACAACTTGCACACCGACTACGCGCGGGCGGTGGCGCGCAGCCGGCAGGTCGTCGGGCGCCTGACCAAAGGCGTCGAGTTCCTCCTGCGGCGGGCCAAGGTGGACCTCGTGCGCGGAGCCGGACGCCTCGCCGCCCGCGACCGCGTCGTCGTGGCGACGGAGGACGGCGAGCAAGAGCTGACCACCCGCAACGTGGTCATTGCAACCGGCGCGCGGCCGCTGGTCTTCCCAGGGATGGAGATTGACGGCGAGGCGGTGATGACCTACAAGGAGGCCATCGTCGCCGAAACCATGCCCGAGTCGGTGGTGATGATCGGCGGCGGGATTATCGGCTGCGAGCTTGGCTACCTTTCTCGCGCGTATGGCGCCGAGGTGACGATCCTGGAGATGCAGTCGCACCTGCTCCCCGAAATGGAGCCGACACTCGCGGAGGCGTTGCAGCGCTCCTTCCGGCGGCAGGGCATCAAGGTCGAGACCGGCTCGCGGGTGGAGTCCGTCCGGGCGGTCGAGGGCCGCGCACAGGTCGTCTTCACTCAGAACGACGAGCGCCGCGAGCTGACCGCCGACCGCGCGATTGTGGCGTTGAGCGTGCGTCCCAATACGGAAAATCTCGGCCTGGAAGCGGTTGGCGTGCAGCTCGACCGCGGCTGGATCACGGTTGACGACCGGATGGCCACGAATGTCCCCGGCATCTACGCCATCGGCGACGTGACCGGGAAGCTGCCGCTGGCCCACGTGGCCATGGCGATGGGTGAAACCGCCGTCGAGGTGATTGCCGGCGAGGAACCGGAGCCGCTCAATTACGTCAACATGCCCAAGCCGGTCTACACCCATCCACAGATCGCCAGCCTCGGCCTCACGGAGGCGCAAGCACGTGAGCAGGGCTACGAGGTGCAGGTCGGTACGTTCCCGCTCCAGGCGTCGGGCAAGGCGCTGGCGCTCGGCGACCACAACGGCTTTGCCCAGATCGTGGCCGACGCGCAGTACGGCGAGGTCCTCGGAGCGCATCTTATCGGCCCCGAGGCGACGGAGTTGCTGGCCGAGGTTGGCGCCGTGCAGCTGCTCGAAGGCACGACGAACGAGCTTGGACGCCTGGTCCACGCACATCCGACGTTGAGCGAGGTGGTCAAGGAAGCCGCCCTGGCGACCGAGGGACGCGCCATCCATATGTAGCGGGCGGACCTACCCCCAACCCCCTCCCTGAGAAGGAAGGGGCTGGCTTGGTGAGGTAGTGTTTTGGCCCCCTCCCTAGCCCTCCCCCGTCCCGACGGGGGAGGGAACCGGACTCCCCTCCCTTGCCGTAACGGGGGCCGGGCTGGGGAAGGGGCCGGTGGTTAGGCCCACCCCGTCTGACACTGTGCGTAACATGCGGAAGGAGCTGCGACCATGCCGGCCAGAACGTTCGATTGGCGCGATGACCCGATGGGCACGGCCGTCGCCGTGCCAGAGGTGCGGGCGCGGTTCATCCGCGCGGAGCCGGGTGAGAAACTAGGGAACTTTCACAGCCATGAAGAATCGGGCGGCATCGAGGTCTGGGTCGTCTTGGAAGGGGCGGTCCGCTTCGAGATCGAGGACGAGACGGTGATTGCCACGGCCGGTCAGGCCGTCGTGGCCTGGCCCGACGAAAAGCACCGCGTCACCTGCATCGGCGACGAGCCGGCGGTGTACTACCTGACCGTGACCCCCCACCGCACACCGACCCACACGCACTACGACGCGGATGGCCGCCGGCAGCCGCCGACACCCGGCGTCGTTGCGCCGACCTGGCAGGGCAAACCGGCGCTTGGTGTGGAGTAGGGGTGATACCGGCCCCCCTATGGTCCCCCGTCCCGACGGGGGGACGGTCATTCACTCTCCTGTCGGTTAGGGTAGAGGACACCAACCCTGGGCACTAGCCCAGCCGTGCGCCGAGGAAGGCGCGCTGGCCGCGGAGGAAGTCGGCGGCGGCCATCCGGCGCCGGCCGGCGAGCTGCACCTGGTCCAGCGCAAGGAGTCCCTCGCCACATACCACCGCCGGTTGGTGGTCCTGCGCGACGACCGTGCCGGGTACCGGCGGCGCGGCGCTACCGGCATCCGTAGCGAGCGCCGTGGCCGCCCACACCTTGAACTGCTGCCGTTCCCAATAGGTGTAAGCGCCGGGCCAGGGGATCATGGCCCGCACCTGACGGGCCAAGTACGCGGCCGGCGCGTCCCAGCGCAGCCGGCCATCGTCGCGCCGTAGGGGGCGGCAGTAGGTTGCCTGGTTGCTGTCCTGCGGCTGTGCCGTTACCGCGCCGGCAAGCCACTGCGGGAGGGTGTCGAGGAGCAGCGTAGCACCCAGTGCGGACAACCGGGCGGTTAGTGTCGCGGTGGTGTCGTCGGGGGCAATCGACTCCTCGGTCGTGGCCAGGACCGGGCCGGCATCCATCGCTTCGTTCATCAGCATGAGCGAGACGCCAGTTACCGTATCGCCGGCGAGTAGGGCGGCACTGACCGGCGAGGCGCCGCGATGGCGGGGCAAGAGCGACGCATGGACGTTGAGCGCGCCGCGGGGCGGGATGGCCAGGACCGCCGGCGGCAGGATTTTTCCATACGCTGCCACCAGCAGCAGGTCCGGCGACACGCGCCGTAGCCACGACACAAACCGCGGGCGGCGGATACTGACGGGCTGGACCACCTCGACGCCGGCACGCGCCGCTTCTTCCTTCACCGGCGGCTGCTCCAGCCGGCGGCCGCGCCCGGCCGGGCGATCCGGCTGCGTGACCACCGCTGCTATTGTCACCAGGTCCGGCCGTTGCAGTAGGTGCCGCAAGATGACGGCGGCGAAGTCGGGCGTGCCCATGAAGACGGCCCGCGCCGGGCGGCTCGGTGGCGGCGGTGTCATCAAGGTTCTCTCGCCTCCGGGGGCGGATCGGCCGCCCTCACCCCGGCCCTCTCCCGGCGGGAGAGGGGGGTGGATTCCCGCTTTCGCGGGAATGACGGTGGCCGGGGATAGGCCGAGACATGTTACGACGCGGCTGCTTGCTGATCCGGGTCGTCCAAGGCCGCCGGGCCTTCCGCGTCGGTGGCCGGGGGCTGTGGGCCGGTGTCCTCAGCCGGGTCTACATAGCGGAGCTGCGCGCGGTCCTCGACCCGATCCGTGAACAGGGTGCCCTCGAGGTGGTCCACCTCGTGCTGGATGGCGCGTGCCAGGAGGCCCTCTAGCTTGAGGCGAACGGCCTTGCCCGCACGGTCGCGTCCCTTGACGGTCACCTGCTCGCTGCGGGCGACCGGACCGAACCAGCGCGGCAGGCTCAGGCAGCCTTCATCCTCAGTGAGCGAGCCACGCTGCCGGGTAATCTCCGGGTTGAACAGGACATAGCGCTCGTCTTCGTGCTCGATCACGATGAGCCGCAGGGGTACGCCAACCTGCGGGGCGGCCAGACCGAGGCCGTCGGCGTCATGCATCGTCTCGAACATGTCGTCAACCAGCCGCCGCAGCGAGGGATCAATGCGGCGCACTTTTTTCGCCTTTTGGCGCAGCGTGGGGTGGCCTTCGGTCAGGATCGGTCGGATTGCCATAGCGTTCGCCCTAGATGAGTCACTGGAGAGGTCGGGTACGAGACTCTGTTGACATTACCCAGTTGTCCGGGCAACGCGGAAGATCATAGCAGGGTGGTCGGATCGGTGTCTATGGTCCACCCGCGGGGAACGTGGGACACCAACTCGGCCAGACGGTGACGTGGGCCGCGCAACAGCACGTGCCAGCGCGCGCGGTCGCGCAACCGGCGGATGTACGCCGGAGCCGGGCCGATGATCTCCACCTCGTCCTCATCCGCGGCGTCGGCGGGAGCGGACTGCGCCGCGACGGCGTTTCGCAGGGTGATCGCGCAGCGTGACGCCTCCCGCTCGGCCATGCTATCCAGTCGGTGCAGATACAGCAGCCGCCAGAGGGTGCCATACGGTGGATAGCCCAGCTCCCGCCGATCAACGCCGTCGGCTGCCATGAAGCGGGCATAGGCGGCGCGGAGGTCGGCCGGGTCCAGGGCGGCGCCGGGGCCGGACGGCGCGCGCCGCGGGAGCAGGAAGGCGCGAAAGCAGTAGTGCTGCGGCTCGCGCGTTTGCACGAGCACACGGGCCGGCCGGGCGTCGGTGTCTCCTGCCAGGGCGGCAGCGCCCAGCAGGCTACGGAACACCCACTCGGCAGCACGGAAATCGGGCAGGTGCAGCCCGGTATCCGCGTCAACGACCCCCACCAGCGGTGCGGCGACGCGGCCCGGCATCCGCAGCAGCCGCTGGGTGCCGACCAACACGGCAATGTCCCCGCGGGCAAAGGCCGCCAACACTTGCTCCGGGCCACCCGGCGGCCAGTCCGAATCGGCGTCCCAGCGGAAGACCGTCGTGCGCGGAAACAGCGTCCGTAGCTCGGTTTCCAGCCCTTGAGTGCCCGGTCCCTGCACCCGCAGCCGCGTCCCGCCGCACTGGGGACAGAGCGCCGGGACATGCAGGGATGAGCCGCAATAGTGGCACAGCAGCCGCGCCGGTGACGCGCCGGCGGCAGACGATGGTGCCAGGTGTGGTCTGCCGCCGGCGCCGTCCCGCTGCCCGTGAACCGCCGCCGGCGTCGCGCAACGCGGGCAACGCAGGACGTAAGCGCACTCGCGGCAGCGCAGCGAATGAGCGGCCCCGCGGCGCGTCAGCAGGAGGATAGCGCGTTCGCCCGCCGACAGGGTTGCGCCGAGCGCCTGGTGCAACGCGCGGCTCAACAGCTCGCGCCGGCCTACCGTGCGCTCGCGGCGCAGGTCAACGACCTTGACGGACCGCGGTGTGTCCCGTTCCGGCGGCTGGTCGAGCGTCCACACCCCCCGGCGTCCCTGCAAATAGGTGGCGGCATCCGGTGTGGCGCTGCCCAGGATGACGCGGGCACCGGTCAGCCGGCCGAGTTCGACGGCGACCGTCGAGGCGCGGTACCGGGGCGTGGAGTCGTTCTTGTAGGCGTCGTCGTGCTCCTGCTCGACGATGACGAGACCGAGCCGCGCCAGCGGCGCGAAGAGCGCCGACCGCAGCCCGACCACGAGGTCGAGGGTCCCTGCCTGGGCACGCGCCCAATGCTCCAAGCGCTCCCGCTGCCCTTGCTGCCCATGCCAGGTAGCTACCCGGAGATCGTCGCGCCGGAGCCGGTCGAGCGCCGGGCCGATCTGCCGCTGGTCCGGAACGAGCAAGAGCGCCTGCCGTCCAGCCTCGACACAGCTGCGAATCAGCGTCCGGTAGTGGTCAAAGCGGGTCTGCGGCAGCGCGGCGTGGAGGACGGTGACCTCCGGCCCCCTCCCTAGCCCTCCCCCATCCCGACGGGGGAGGGAACATCCCGTCCCCTCGAACGCGAGCGTGATCCAGCCGCGGTCAAGCCAGCGACGCAGATAAAGGCGCGCTTCAGTCTCGCCGACCACCTCGCAGATGCGGGGCCAAGAGATCGTGCCACTTGCATCACTCAGGACTTCATACCAGCGGCGATACGTCTCACTCCAACGGCTATTCGGCTTTGTCGGGATGTCAGCGATTGGTGTGAGCAGGAGCCTAGGAAGTGCTGACGCGAGCGCGAGCATCCGCCGCTGCTCGGACGTGCCGGGTTTGGGGTTGAGTGCTCCCTTCAGCCAGGTGTCCAAGTCGGGCGGCAGCACGAGGCGGACGGCGCTGAACGCCGACGTGACGTAGGTATCCGCCAGCCAGACGGCCAGGGCCAGGTGGGTGGGGGAGACGAGCGGCGCCGGGTGTAGCAGGCGCTCGACGGCGCGCAACTCGAAGTCGGGTCGCTCCGTCACGGGCGCGGTGACGAGGCCGTAGGTGGTCCGCTCCCCGAACGGCACCGTCACGAGATGCCCCGGCCGGAGGTGCCCGTGCAGGTGCTCCGGCACCGTGTAGGTGAAGCGCCGCGGGTCGTGCGACTTGTATGCGGCCACGGCCACCGCGACCGCCGCGAATGCGGGTGCGGCACTCGGCGGCGTGTCCTGGTCGTTTGTGGCTGTCATCGGCGTTGTGCCGTATTGGGGCAGCTACTCTGCACTCTCTGAGAGAGCCGGCTAGGGTGGGTCGGGCCAAGTCGTAGGGACGCAGCACCCGTCCCCCTGCGAAGCGGGGGGGCCATAGGGGGGCCGGTACTCCGCTTGGCCCCCTCCCTAGCCCTCCCCCGGAGCAAGCTCCAGGGGAGGGGATATATCCCCGGCCGTGGGCCGCGCGAAACTGGCCGCCGCTGTGCCGGCCAGCTCCGCGCGGTGCTCGACGAGTTTGGTCAGGGCCGCGAGGACATCATCCATATCGGACTGCGAGCCGAGTAGCAATGGCTGGGGGAGCGCAATGACCTCGTTGTGCGACGCCTGCTCCGCTACCGGGCAGTGCGGCGGGTCGTAGTCGGCCGCTGCCGGGTCGTACCGACTGGCGAAGGGAAAGCGGCGGCGATCAATGTGCCACAACTCCTGCTCGTAGACCGGCAAGTAGCCCGGCGCGCAGAAGATGCCCTCGGCCTTGAGCGCGCTCAGGAACGTCGCCTTGGGCACCCCGTCGAACGCCGCGGCATCGTAGCGGATGATGTAGCCGTAGAACGCTTGGCGGACCAGCCGGGGGTCGCGGGCGAGGGGGCGGAGTCCCGGCAGGTCGGCGATACCGCTCGTGAGGTAGTCGGCATTCCGCTGGCGGTGTGCCATCTCGGCCGGCAACCGTTCGAGGCCGGCACGCAGCACCGCTGCCTGTAGCTCGGTGAGACGATAGTTGTTCCCGTAGCCCGGCTCTTGGCCAGGATGGCGCGCCCGGCCGACGTTGCGTAGCGACCAGCAACGGTCGGCCAACTGCTCGTCCGAGGTCAGGATAATGCCCCCGTCGCCGGTCGAAAGGGACTTGCTGGACTGAAAGCTGTATGAGCCGAATTCCCCCAGCGAACCGGTGCCGCGCACGCTGCCGTCGGGCAAGCGCCATTGCGCGCCGTGACTGTGGGCGCAATCTTCGATTACCCAAATCCGCTCATCGTCGGTGCGCGATGTGTTGTGCCGGCGACACACTTCCAGCAAGGCGCCCATGTCGGCGACAGCGCAGGAAAGGTGGACGGGAATGATCGCCCGCGTGCGATCCGTGATGGCTGCCGCCGCTGCGGCGGGGTCAATACATAGGCTCTCCGGGTCAACGTCAACGAAGATCGGGACGGCGTTGATGTCCACGGCCGCGCCAGCGGTGGCGACCCAGGTGAGGCCGGGCACGATTACCTCGTCTCCCGCCTGCACGCCTGCGGCTTCGAGCGCGACGCGCAACGAGACGGTGCCGTTCGCCACGCAGATGCCATGCGCTGCCGTGCAGAAGGAGGCGAAATCGGCCGCGAACTGCCGCTCCATCGGCCCATCGTCGCTCAGGTGACCGCTGCGTAGCACCGCCGTGACCAACTCGAGGGCGCGCTCGTCGGCTTGCGGCCAGCGTGTCCAAGGCGCTGTGCGGACGGGACTACCGCCGTTGATAGCTAGGGCTGCCACGTTCTTTGCCTCCTCGAGACGCTTCACGGACGGTTCGGCACCGTGCCCACCCGCTGTTGTTCGGCGATGATGATGGCCTTGACTTTGGCCACGGTGTCGTCGAGCCGTCCGTGATGGTTGATGACCAGATAGTCGTACTGCGGGATATGTGCAATCTCCGCCAGCGACCGTTCGACACGGCGCTGTCGCTCCGCCTGGCTCTCGGTGCCGCGCCCGGATAGCCGGACCACCAACTCCTCGGTGTCCGGCGGCGCCAAAAAGATCAGCACGGCATCAGGATACCGGTCACGGATTTGCATCGCGCCCTGCACGTCGGGCTTGGCGAGCACCGCCTCGCCGCGCGCTAGTGCCTGCTCTACCGGGGCACGCGGCGTGCCGTAGTAGCTGTCGAGATAGGTTGCCCACTCCAGGAAACCGCCCCGGTCGCGCTCGGCACGGAACTGCTCCGGCGTGATGAACCGATAGTGCTCGCCGTCAACCTCATCGGGTCGCGGTCGGCGCGTGGTCGTGTGCAACGTATAGTTGATTGCTACAGCGTCCTGCTTCAGCCGCTCGATCACACTGTCCTTGCCGGTGCCCGACGGCGCCGAGAGGACGAACAGGCGGCCGCGCCGGCGCCCGGCGCCCTGGCGGCGCAACGCGGCCAGCCCGGCCTGTGCGGCGGCGGGCGGCAGCCACCGGTCAGCCTCGGGGGTGTTATCCGGCATCGGTGCTTTCTGTGCCTTCGGCGGCCGGTTTCGCATCGTCGGCCAGCCGCTCCGACTCTGAGCGTACACAACGATAACGTGGCTGTTAAGTTGCGAGCGTGGTACCCTCGCTGATGCTCACCGCTAGAATGACCATGAATCTTCCCCTGCATCGCCTGGCGGCCGACCACCAGGACCGGCGCCGCTACCCCCATTGTGGCCGCCGGCCAGCCGGGATGACGGTAGAAAGCGCATGATCGGTCTCGGCTCCGGGAATACGGGCAGCGGCACCGGCGGCGTGGGAACGCGCGTGCCGCGCTCGCTCACGCTTGGCTCCGGCGAGGGTGGCTCGTGGCGGGACATCCTCCGCGTGCTGGGGTATCTCCGCCCCTACTGGCACCTGGTCGCCATCAGCTATGCCTGCTGGCTGTTCTCCATCGCGGTGGACATGCTGATTCCCCGGCAAATCCAGTGGGCGATTGACGACGGTATCGCGGCGGGCAACCCGGACGTGCTCACCACGGCGCTACTGATCGCAACGGGGCTGTTCCTAGCCAAAGCGACCATCGGCTACGGCTACTATTCGCTCTTTCACGTCTACGAGGCGCGCGCCGCCCGCGACATTCGTAAGGAGGTCTACACGGCTCTGCAACGGATGTCGTTCGCCTACTTGGATCGCGCGGACACCGGGCAGCTGATCGCGCGGGCGACCTCCGACGTGGACGCCGTGCAGCGGTTCATGGGGCACGGTACGACCGGCTTTGTCGTGGCCGCAGGGACCTACCTTATAACGCTGGGGGTGATGGTCTTCTGGAGCTGGCAACTGACTGTGCTCGCCATTGTGACCTTGCCGCTGATGATCTGGGCCGGCCTGAGCTTCGGGAACGTCGCCGGTCCACTCTATGGCCGGGTGCAGCAGCAGTACGGCACCGTCACCGGCATCATGGCCGAAAACGCGACCGGCGTGCGCGTCGTGAAGGCGTTCGCGCAAGAGCCACGCGAGATCGCGAAGTTCCAGCAATGCATCGAGGAGCTGTTCGGGCGCTCCATCCGGCTGGCGCGGGCGATGGCGCTACGCCAGCCGCTGCTCACGGCCATTGCCGGGCTAGGGGCCATCCTCGTCATCTGGTGGGGCGGGCGGCTCGTCCTCGACGGGACGGTGACTATCGGTCTCCTGATCGGGTTTCAGTTCCTCCTCAACCGCCTGATCGGTCCGAGCCGCCGGTTTGGGTGGATCATCAACATGGTCGCCAGTGCCGGCGCCTCCTCCCGACGCATCTTCGAGGTGCTTGATACGATCCCGGAGGTCAAAGACCGGGCGGGCGCCCGCGAGCTAGGAGCAATCGAGGGTGAGGTGCGCTTGGAGCACGTCTGGTTCGAGTTCGAGCCGGGCGTGCCGGTGCTGCAAGACATCAATCTCGTTGCCAAGCCGGGTGAAGTGATCGCCTTGGTCGGTGAGACGGGCGCCGGCAAGAGCGCCTTGACCGGTCTCATTCCCCGGTTCTACGACGCCACGCGCGGACGGGTGCTCATTGACGGACATGACGTGCGCGACGTCACGATCAGGAGCTTACGTCAGCACATGACCATCGCGCCGCAGGACCCGTTCCTCTTCTCGGAGAGCGTGCGAAGCAACATTGCTTACGGTAGTCCAGACTCCGAGCAGGAGGCCGTCGAGGGGGCTGCGACACGCGCCGAGGCACATCATTTCGCCTCGCGGCTTTCCGACGGCTACGAGACCCAGGTCGGCGACCGCGGCGCGATGCTATCGGGTGGCCAGCGCCAGCGGGTGTCGTTGGCCCGCGCCATCCTCGTCGAGCCGCGCATCCTGATCCTGGACGATGCGACGTCCAGCGTGGACATGGAGACGGAATACCGTATCGAGCAGGCGCTCCAGGACGTGATGAACCGGAAGACCACGTTTGTCATCGCCCATCGGCTCTCGACCGTCAAGCGCGCCGATCAGGTGCTGGTCATGGAGCGCGGGAAGATCGTCCAGCGCGGCACACACGAGGAGCTTATCCACCAAGACGGTCCCTATCAGCGCATCTACGAGGTCCAGATGCGCGACCAGGAGGAATACCTGGCCGCTCGCCAGCAGTCGGAAGCGAGCAACGGACCACCCCTCGACGGAGCCGCGAACGGGGACCCGTCCCGTGGTGATGGCATGGGGAAGGAGCAGCGGTAGTCATGGGCGGCCGCTGGATGAACTTCTACGCCGACCTGCCGGACTACGATCCGAACGCGCGGCGCCTGACCGACCGCGACGTGCTGCGCCGCTTCGGCGGACTGCTGTACCCGTACCGGCGCCGGATGGTGCTCGCGTTTCTGCTCGTCATGATCGTCTCGGGCATGATGATGGCGCAGCCGTGGCTGGTCCAGGTGGCCATTGACCACGGTATCGGGACCGACGAGCGGCCCGGCAGCTTGGGTGTTCTGAATACGACGGCCCTCGCCTTTCTGGCCTCGCTGGTCGTTTTCTGGGCCGCCTCCTATGCCCAAACGTACTTGCTCTCGTGGATCGGACAGCGGGTGCTGCTCGATATTCGCAGCCGACTGTTCAAGCACTTGCAAGCGCTCTCGCTGCGCTACTACGACCGGACCGCGGTCGGTGAGGTCATCTCGCGGCAAACGTCCGACGTCAACGCGCTGAACGAAGTGCTGACGCAAGGGTTGACGAGCACCATCGCCGATTTCGTTCTGCTCGTCGGGACGATTGCGATTATGACGAGCATGAGCTGGAAGCTCACGCTCGTGACGTTCACGGTCCTGCCGATTATGTACGTGATTGCCCGTCTCTTTGCCCGGTACGGCCGGAATGCCTATCGGCGGCTGCGGCTGGCCGTGGCCGACATGAACTCCAACCTCGCCGAGAACATCGTGGGGATGCGGATTGTGCAGGCGTTTCGCCGCGAGGAGCGCAACGCAGCCCAGTTCGACATTGTGAACGACTACAATCTCCAGGCCACCTACGCGACCATCGGCCCACACGCGGGCATCTTCCCGGTGACGGACCTGCTGGATGCCGCCGCCACGGTGCTGGTGCTCTGGGTTGGCGGGCGATGGATCCTCGGTGATGCCGCCTCCGAGCTGACCATCGGCGTGCTGACGGCCTTCATGCTGTTTATCACCCGGTTCTTTGAGCCGATCCGGGACCTCACGACGCGATTCGACGTGCTGCAAGCGGCGATGGCTGCGGGCGAGCGCATATTCGGCCTGCTGGAGACCAAGATCGAAGTGGCGGATCGTCCCGATGCCAGCAAACTACCGGCGATCAAGGGGCACATCAAGTTCGATCACGTGCGGTTCGGCTACCATCCGCAGGTACCTGTCTTCGAGGACTTGTCGTTCACGGTCAATCCTGGCGCCCGCTTCGCCTTCGTCGGGCGCACCGGGGCCGGCAAGAGCACGATTATCCGGCTGCTCATGCGCTTCTACGACGTGGACGGCGGCGCAGTGCGGATTGACGGGCACGACGTGCGTGAGGTGACCCAGGAGAGCTTGCGCCGGCGGATCGGTCTCGTGCTTCAGGAGCCGTTCCTGTTTGCCGGCACGATCCGCGAGAACATCGCCTATGGCTGGCAGGAGGCGACCGACGAGGACATTGTGCGGGCCAGTACGCTCGTGGGGCTGCATCCGTATGTCGCCGGGCTACCGGACGGCTACGACTCGATTGTCGAAGAACGGGGTGGCAACCTGTCGGGCGGGCAGCGGCAGCTTATTTCATTGGCCCGTGCCTTGCTCATTGACCCCCGCATCATCATTCTCGACGAGGCCACCTCGTCGGTGGACACGGAGACGGAACTGTTGATTCAGCGGGGCTTGGATCGGCTGATGCAAGATCGCACGGCGCTCATCATCGCCCACCGCCTTTCGACGATCAAGAACGCCAACCGCATTTTGGTGCTGGATCGTGGCCGGCTCGTGGAGCAGGGTACCCACGCCGAGCTGTTGGATGCCGAGGGCTACTACTTCCGGCTCTACACTACCGGCTTCAGCACCAGCGAAGACGAGCCGGACTATGTGGAAGAGCCGTTCCGCGTCGCCGCGGTCGGCTAGAGCGCCATCCCTCCGGTGGCAGCGGCAGTCACACTACTCCGTTGGAAGGGGAATATCCTCCAGCGAGTAGACGTTTCCTGTCACCCGTGTCTTAGCATAAAGGGGCGCGTCGGCTGTAATGAGTGCCGAGTCTGTCAAGGTGGCTGTGACAAGAAAGAAAGCATCATAGAGCGATACGTCGAAGGATCGCGATACATCGTGTGCATCCACAAGAAGCAGATGGCAATCAAGCTCGGGCAGCCGCAGGCGCTGAATATCGCGCATGATACGGCTTGCCGCAGAACCTGATATCCGTCGCCGTCGCTCCGATCGGCGCACGAGGCCACCAAGCTCGTACCAAAAACAGGACGGCACAATGGCGCGCAACTTCCCTGTTTCGAAAGCTCTGAAAAGCAGCCGGGCCTGTTGGACGAGCGATTCATCGTCCAAGTACCACTTCCCAGCCACACTGGTGTCGGGAACGATGTGCCGGTAGGTCTCAAACCCCCTCATGGTCGGTACTACGCTCTGCCCGAACCATCTCTGGCACTGTGGCCCCGGGCCCCAGCTTGACCCGGTGGGCATCCATGCACCGGCCAGCCTCGCGTAGTACTGCCTTGTCCGCTGCCGATAGGGGTGTGTGCAGCTCTTCCCACAACGCTACTAACCACGCCGGCCGAGACTTCTCTACTCTATCCATGCGTATGCTCCCCCTGTTCCAGTCTAGCATCCCCATGACCGGAGTAATTCTCGTCAGGAGAGCGGCGAGCCAGCCGCTGGTATAATCGCGGCGACCGTGCCGGATCGCGGGAGCTACCCCGGCCCAGCATTGAGTAGCAGCACGCGCGTATACGGAATAGCCAGTGGACCTGCTGACCGTCTCCGTCGTCATCCCGGTGCTCAACGAGGCCGCGACGCTGCGGCGGCAAGTGCTGATCCTGCGGGCCTTTCTGAACGAGCACGTCGCCGCGGCTGCCGGCTACGAGTGCCATATCATCATTGCCGACAACGGCTCGACCGACGCGACGGCAGCCGAAGCCCAGACATTGGCACAAGAATATGCTGACGTGGCCTACCTCTATCTGGCCCAACGCGGCCGGGGTCGGGCACTCAAGCACGCCTGGCTGGCCACGGACTCCGACCTCGTGTCCTATATGGACGTGGACCTCTCGACGAATCTGCTGGCCTTCCGCCCCCTGCTCGATACCCTACGCTACGGCTGCGACGTAGCGACCGGCTCGCGGCTGATGCCGGCCTCACGCATCCGCCGCTCCTTCAGGCGAGAGGCCTTGTCGCAAGGCTACAATCTGCTGATTAAGGCGCTGTTCTGGCATCATTTCTCCGACGCGCAGTGCGGCTTCAAGGCCCTCACGCGCCGTGCCGCGGAGAAGCTCCTGCCGCTGGTCGAGGACACGAGCTGGTTCTTCGATACCGAACTGCTGCTCCTCGCCGAGCATCTGGGGTATCGCATCGCCGAAGTGCCCGTCGAGTGGGTAGAGGACTTGGACTCGCGCGTCAGGATCATACCTACCGCTGTCGCCGACATCAGGGGTTTGTTACGCATGCGCCGCAAGCTGCGGACGCTACCGCGCCGGTGACTCGGGTCCGCCGCGGGCATCAGAGAGTCTGGATACCATTATGCCACGAAGCAAGCGTTCCACTGCCAGCAAGCGGCGGGCACAAGCCGCCCGGTCCGCCAATACCTTGCCCAGAGCGGGCCGCGCCGACCGTGGTCGGCGGCGGTGGTCCGCTGCTATCCTGACCGGTATCGGCATCCTCGTCATCATCAGCATGACGATCTCTACCTGTGGCGTGGGAGGGTCGCTCCCGGCTTTCTAGGGAAGGAACAAATCACCATGATGCAACTCGGCTATAGCACCTGGGGGATGCCGACTCTACCGGCCGACGTGGCAATTCCCTATCTCGCCAAGCTGGGATTCGAGGCGGTCGAGCTTACCGTCATTCCGGGTTGGGTCACGGAGCTGTCTACGCTCGATGCGCCGGCCCGACGCGCCATCCGCAAGCTCTACGACGACTACCAAGTAGACCTTTCGGCGCTGGCCGGACATGTCCCCATACTCACACCTGAAGACGAGTACCGGCAGAACCTCGCGCGCCTGCAAGCGGAGGTAGACCTCGCCGTGGACTTGGCCGGGGCCGATGGGCCGCCACCGCTGAATACCGCTACCGGCGGCGACCCGGAGCACTGGGAAGCCGACAAGGAGCTGGCCGTCGAGCGGATCGGCGAGCTGACGCGCTACGGCGAGTCGCGGGGCGTGGTGATCGCGCTGGAGCCGCATGTTGGCCAGGGTCTGAACTCACCGGACAAGACGCTCTGGCTCCTTGACCAGATTGACTCGCCGTGGCTGAAGGTGAACTTCGACATTAGCCACTTCAACGTCCAAGGCATGAGTATGGAGGAAACTGTCCCGCCGATGGCGCCCGTGAGCGTCCACACTCACGTCAAGGACGAGCGCGGCGTGCTGCCCGACTACGAGTTCCTGATCCCCGGCGAGGGGGAGATGGACTACACAGGGTACCTCAAGCTGATGGATGCCGCCGGGTACACCGGCTCGATTACGGTAGAGATCAGCAAGCAGGTTCAGGCCCGGCCGGACTACGATCCGTTCGCCGCCGCCCGGCAGTCATACGACGTGCTCAACGCCGCCTGGCAGGAAGCCGGCCTGCCGCGGCTGCGCGGCGGCTAGGTTGCGTTGACATTTGCGGAAGCCGCAATCCACGTCCCCGGCCCCCACCCTCACCCTCCCCCGTTGTGACAGGGGAGGGAACATCTCGTCCCCTGGTACCGCAGCGGCCCACGCCGCCATCTCCCCGCCGCCGCGAGGGGGACCATAGGGGGCCAGAGCGTGCCACTATAATCTACGGAGCGCGGCCACCTGCGCTCCCGTTTGCCCCGCTCCGGGGACCTGTACGACGCAGATCATGCTCGCCGCTCAGTCGTGATGTATGAAGACTGATCCACCGCCGGCGGCCGCCGTCGAAGAGCCGACACCCCTGCCCGCGTGGTCCCAGCCGGCGGCCGATGGGAGCGCGCTCGGCTTGCGGCGGCTGCGGCGGCACCTGGCGCGATGGGCCGGCTCGACCTTCGATGCCCTGCGGGTGCGCGATTACCGGCTCCTGTGGCAGGGTAACAGCATCACCTCGATGGGCTTCTGGATGCAGCAGGTCGCCATCGGCTGGCTGATCCTCGATCTCACCGGATCGCCCTTCTTCCTCGGAGTAGCCGGATTCTGTCGGACGGCGCCGGCGCTGGTGTTGGCGCCCGTTGCCGGCGTGCTGGCCGACCGCGTCAACCGGCGGCTCATCATCCTCACGTCGCAGACGGTCCTCTTCGTCGTCACCGCCCTCATCACGTTCCTGATCTTCAGTGAGCGCATCACCATCACACACATTCTGATTGCCAGCACGTTCCATGGCGTCGCTATTGCGGTCCAACTTCCGGCCCGGCAGGCACTTATTCCGCAAGTCGTGGGGCGAGAAAAGCTGACCAACGCGCTGGCTTTGTTCTCGTCCACGCAGAGCTTGAGTCGCGTCATCGGGCCGAGCGTGGCCGGGGTCATCATGGGCGTGGCCGGCGTGGCCTGGTGCCTCGCCTTCCAAAGCCTGGCCTATCTCTGGGCCATCGGCAACGTCTTGCAGATGCGGATACCCGGCCCCAAGCGCATTGGCCGGGCCAGCGCCGGCGTGTTCGCCAACCTACGGGAAGGATTGGAGTTTTGCTTCCGCACCAAGCCGCTGCTGTTCCAACTGTTGCTGGCCGTTGCCCCGATTGTGCTGGCCATGCCCTACATGACCCTGCTGCCCGCCTTTGCCCGCGATGTCTACGGCATCGGGCCAGGCGGGCTGGGGCTGCTGTACGCCGGTATGGGTACCGGCGCCTTCGTCGGTGCCGTGCTGCTCGCCTCGCGGCGCGGTATTCGGCGCAAGCAGTTCGCCACCGTGCTGGTCGCAACAGCGAATGGAGTCTTCTTGATCGTGCTCAGTGTGGCGCCGTGGCTGCCGGTCGGATTGCTGGCGCTGGCTGCCGTCGGGGCGGCCGGAGCGGCGTTCACCACGCTCAACGGCTCCGTCGTCCAGGAGCTTGCGCCGGACAATCTGCGCGGTCGCGTGAGCGGCATCTACCTGCTGCTGATGGGTTTGATGCCGCTGGGCACGGTCCCGGCCGGGATCATCGCTGCCGCTTGGGGCGCGCCGGTCGCGGTGGCCCTCGGCGGCAGCCTCACCATCGTCTGCACCCTCGTCATCCTCGCCGCCCGGCCGCAACTCCGACATGCCTAGTGGTCGGTGGCTAGTGATCGGTAGCTAGTGGCCCCCACCCTAACCCTCCCCCGTCCCGACGGGGGAGGGAACGCATCCGTTCCCCCGCCGCAGCGGGGGACCATAGGGGGCTACTCCGCCTCCCAAATCCCCCCTTGTGAAGGCCAGTATCCGGGATGAAGCAGGACACCAGGCGTCAGGCCGTGCTATAGAATCCCTAGTGGAGGTACTTCAGTGACTGACCAGCCGATCTACGATTTTCATACGCACAGCTTTCTCAGCGACGGCGCCTTGTCACCCATCGAGTTGATCCGCCGCGTCCATATACTGGGCTATCGGTCCATCGCTATCACCGACCACATTGGTGTTGGCGGTATCGAGCAGCTGCTCGAATCGCTGGCCGCAGACTGCGCCGAGGCAGAGCGGTATTGGGACATCCGCTGCCTGCCGGGCGTGGAGCTGACCCACCTGCCGCCGGAGGTCATTGCCCCGGCGGCAGCGCGGGCACGGCGGGCGGGGGCGGCCGTGGTGGTCGTGCATGGGGAATCCGTCGCGGAGCCGGTGGTGGCGGGCACGAATCATGCTGCCGTAGTCTGCCCGGACGTAGATATTCTGGGGCACCCGGGGCTGATTGCCGCCGAGGACGTGCAACTGGCACGCGAGCACGGCGTCTACCTGGAGCTTTCCGCGAAACGCGGCCACAGCCTGACAAACGGGCACGTCGCGCGGCTGGCGCGTGAACTCGGCGCGACGCTGATCGTTAATAGCGATGGGCACGAGCCAGGCGACTATCTTACCTCCACGACGGCGCGGAACGTGGTCCTGGGAGCGGGTCTGCCGGAGTCCGAGCTATCTGAGGTCCTCCAGCATACGCCACGACGGCTGCTGCAGCGGATTGACCAGCGGTGCGCCGCTCGCCCTAGCGCGGCGCAAGTAGCATGAACACCTAGGTACTGGAATGGCAATGAACGTATCGAGTGAGCACAGTGACGCCGAGCGCCGGCAGCAGGCGGCGCCCGATCCGGATACACCGCCGGCGGATGAGCCGCCGGCCGACGAACCGGAAGCGATCAAGACGCTCATCCTGCCGGTGTTACCGCTACGCGACCAAGTCCTGTTCCCGCGCGTGGTGTCGCCGCTGGTCGTGGGCCGGCAGCGGTCCCTCCGCGCTATCGAGCGCGCGCTCGCCGGAGACCGCAGCATCTTGGTGCTCACCCAGCGCGATGGCGCCGAAGACGAACCCGGACATCAAGACCTGTTCGAGGTCGGCACCGAGGCCATCATCGGGCGCCAGCTCAAGCTGCCGGAGGGCCGCACGAGCATCCTGGTGCAGGGACAGCGGCGCGTCAGAGTCCGGCACTTCCGCCGCCTCGATCCACTCATCGAGGCCGAGGTGGAACCCATCGAGGATGACGATGAGGTGCCGCAGGACGATGCGGCAACAGCAGCGGCCGGTCAAGCCCAGCAGAAAGCGGTGCTCAAGCTCTTCGAGGAGTGCGTCAAGCTCAACGACAAGCTCAATGATGACACTTACGTGATGGCGATGAACACGGATAGTCCCGGCTGGCTGGCCGATGTCATCGCGGACTCCCTCGACTTGCCGCTCGACCGGAGTCAAGCGCTGTTGGAGACCTTCGACCCGCAGGCACGCCTGATAGCCGTTCACACGCTGCTGGAGAAGGAGCGGGACCTGCTCCAGCTGGAGACGCGCTTTGAGTCGGAGCGCAGCCAGGACGCCGACGAAGGCCAGCGCGAGTTCTTTCTGCGTGAGCAGCTGAAGGCGATCCAGGAAGAGCTAGGCGAAACGGATGCCCAGACGCGGGAAAACGGGGAGCTGCGCGAGCGCATTGCCGCCGCCGGGATGCCCAAAGAGGTTGCCGAGCGAGCCGAAAAGGAGCTGGGGCGGCTCCAGATGATGCCCCCGGCCTCACCGGAAACGGGCATCATCCGTACCTACTTGGACTGGCTCCTGGCCGTGCCGTGGCAGAAACGCACGACGGATCAACTCGACATCCGCCGTGCGGCACGGCTCCTCAACGCCGAGCACTACGGCCTCAAGCGGGTCAAGGAGCGCATTCTCGAATACCTGGCGATCCGCAAGCTGGCTCCCGACACGCGCAGCCCGATCATCTGCTTTGTGGGCGCGCCGGGTGTGGGCAAGACGAGCCTCGGCCAGTCCATCGCGCACGCCTTGGGACGCACCTTTGTCCGGCTTTCGCTGGGCGGTATCCGTGACGAAGCGGAGATACGCGGGCATCGCCGGACTTATATCGGCGCGCTGCCGGGGCGGATCATCCAGGCGATGCGCCAGGCTGGCACCATGAACCCGGTCTTTATGATGGACGAGGTGGACAAGCTCGGTATGGACTTCCGGGGCGATCCCAGCTCGGCGCTGCTCGAAGTGCTCGACCCGGAGCAGAACAACACGTTCTCGGACCATTATCTGGAGGTGCCCTACGATCTGTCGCAGGTGATGTTCATTACCACGGCCAACATTCTCGACCCGGTGCCTCCGGCCTTACAGGACCGGATGGAGGTCATCGAGCTACCCGGCTACATCGAGGCCGAGAAGGTGGAAATCGCCAAGCGTTTTCTGGTGCCGCGCCAGTTGGAGGAGCATGGCCTCCGGCGCGATCAGGTGCGGATTGGCGTGCCGGTCATCCGCCGCCTGATCCGCGAATACACGCGGGAAGCCGGCGTGCGAAACCTGGAACGGGAGCTGGCCACGATCTGCCGCAAGATCGCGCGCAACGTCGCCGAGCAAGCAGAAGCCACGAACGGCTCAACCGAGGGCACTGACGAGCCGGCAGAGCAGGGCACTTCGACACCGAAGGCCAACGCCAACGGGGCGCCGCTCCGCGTCCGCACGCGGGACTTGGCGACGCACCTTGGCCCGGCCCGGTTCCGACAGGAGCCGGCGAACAAAGAGGCGCAGGTCGGCGTCGCTACGAGCGTGTATTGGACGCCGGCCGGCGGCGATCTGGCGCCGGTGGAGGTGACTCTGCTCGACGGCAAGGGCAAGCTGATTCTGACCGGACAGCTCGGCGACGTGATGCGTGAATCGGCGCAGGCGGCCCTGAGCTTTGCGCGCTCGCGGCGCCGCTGGCTCCAACTGGACAAGGATTTCGCCGAGCACCGCGACATTCATATGCACCTGCCGGCCGGGGGAATCCCGAAGGATGGTCCATCGGCCGGCATCACGATGGCCACGGCGTTGATCTCCGCGCTCACGGGGCGGGAGGTGCGGGCCGACGTGGCGATGACCGGGGAGATTACGCTGCGCGGTCGGGTCCTGCCTATCGGTGGTCTCAAGGAGAAAGTGCTGGCCGCCCATCGCGGCGGTATCCGCACCATCGTCCTGCCGGCACGCAATCGCAAGGACCTGTTCGATGTGCCGGAGGACGTGCAGGAGGCGCTAGAGATTGTCTTTGTGGAGCACATGGAGGATGTCCTTAACGTCGCGTTCCCCGCATTCCCGGTGGAAGGTGCCATCATCAACGGCCCATCGTTGGCGTCCTGAGCAAGCACCATGAGCATCGGAGTGTCGCGGCGCCGCTTCGGGCAAGTCGCCGGCCTGAGTACGGTCGCGGCGCTCGCCGGCGCGTGTACGATCACCGAGGAGCCGCCGGTGGAGCGCACCATTCTCCACACTAGCGGCAACCCCTGGGGTGTCAATACCTTCCTCCACAAGGAGGTCGAGGGCTGGAAGAAGGACCTGTCCCTGCGGATGATCCGGGACGCCGGCATCAGGTGGATCAAGCAGCAGTTTCCGTGGGAGGAGATCGAGCAGCCCCGCAAAGGTCAGTATTGGGACACGAAGTATAGCCAGGTCACGTGGAACAAGTTCGATGATCTTGTTGCCCGCGCCGAGCAGTATGGCTTGAAGGTGATCGCGCGGCTGGATCGGCCGCCGGCGTGGGCACGCGCGAATCAAGAGCGCCACAGCCATCCGCCCGACGACTTCGACGACTTCGGCGACTTCGTGGCGACCACGGTAAACCGCTACCGGGGCCGGGTAGAGCACTTTCAGATTTGGAACGAGCCGAACCTCGGTACGGAGTGGACCGGGCGCGTGGACCCGGACGCCTACGCCGAACTGCTACAGATCGCCTATACGCGGGCCAAGGCCGCCAACCCCAACGCCGTGGTGCTCTGCGCGCCGCTGGCAATCAACCTGGAGCGCGGCCCGTTCAATCTGAACGAGCTGGAATACCTGGACCAACTCTACGCAGCCGGTGCCCAACCCTATTTCGATATTATGCTGGCCAACGCCTACGGGATGGACCGGTCGCCGACGGAGCCACCACGCGCTGATACGCTCAACTTCCAGCGCGTGCGCCTGCTGCGCGACGTGATGGTCCGCCACGGTGATAGTGAGAAGGCGGTATGGTTCAATGAATACGGCTGGAACGCCTCACCGGCGACAATGCCGCCGGAGCAACTGATCTGGCGGCGGGTCACCGAGCAACAGCAGGCGGAATGGACGGTCGAGGGGGTGCTCCACGCGCGGCGTGAGTGGCCCTGGGTTGGCTCGATCATGATCTGGTATTTTCGGCAGGTTGGCGACATAACGCCGGCGCAGTCCGAGTACTACTTCCGCATGGTCGAGCCGGACTTTGCACCGCGCCCGGTGTACTTCACGGTCAAGCGGGCGGCCACGGCGCGCCGCGGCTGGTGATGCCCCTGGCCGGCATAATCCGCTAGGATTTGGCGGCTCGCCAAGCCCACAGCGCCGTCGCTGCATCGGATTGTGCAAACTTGGTGGTCGGGAGCACCGCTTGTCGCAATGACCGATGACAGACCCGTTCCGCACAATCCGATGCAGGCCAACGGGGCGCGGAACGGACAGTCGGATGAGCTACGCCCACCACGTCCCCCGCTGACGCAGCCAGGCGGCGCCGATGCCGACGACACCCGGTCTGCACAAGCCACGTGGCATCGGCGGTACGGACCGGATGCGGCAGCCTTCATACTCTGGCTGCTGGTGCTGGCCAGCACGACGGGTGGGCTGCTGCTGTATCGCCTCGTTGTCGAGGATGGCGTCGTCTACGGCCTACCGGCCGCGCCAATTGCGGACCGCGCCGTGGCGCAACTAGGCGTCAACACGCGCTTGGAGCTGGAAACACCGGAGGGAGTGACCCGCTCATTGCGGCTGGCCCGGGCGGCGGGCATCCGCTGGATGCGCCAGGAATTCCTCTGGACCGATCTGGAACGGCGCAAGGGGCAATACCGTCACGAGGCGACCGGCCGCAATACCTGGGAGAAGTACGACCACATCGTAGACACGGCCCGGAGCCAGGGCATCGAGATCATCGCGCGGCTGGATCGTCCCCCCGAATGGGCGCGTCCCCCCGGCAGTAGCGGCACCCACCCACCACTGAACTACCTCGACTACGGCGACTTTGTTTACGATTTCGTCACGCACTACCGGGGCCGGATCACCCACATCCAAATCTGGAACGAGCCGAATCTGAACCATGAGTGGGGCGACCGTCCGGTTGATCCCGCTGCGTATGTCGAGCTGCTCCGCATTGCCTACCGGCGGGCCAAGGAAGCCGACCCCACGATCCGTGTCTTGGCGGCCGGTCTCGCGCCGACGCTCGAACGCGGCGACCGGGGCCTCGACGACCTCGCTTTTCTCGAACGCATGTACGAGCATGGAGCCAAGGGCTTCTTCGACATTGCCTCGGTGATGGCCTACGGTCTCTGGACCGATGCGGACGACCATCGCATCGCGCCCGAACGCACGAATTTTCCCCGCCTGATACTCACGCGGCGCCTGATGGAAGCCTGGGGAGACGGCTCCAAGCCGATTTGGGTGTCGGAGTTCGGCTGGAACGCGCTGCCAACCGGTTGGCAAGGGCACCCCTCACCATGGGGATCGTTCTCCGTGGCCGAGCAGCGCCGCTCGACGGTGCGCGCGCTGGCGCGAGCGCGGGACGAGTGGCCGTTCGTCGGCGTCATGGCGCTGTGGGTGCTCCGTATTCCGGGCGTCCATCCCGACGACCCGACCGCGTTCTTCGCCCTGCTGGACGACGACTGGCGACTGCGTCCCCTGTACGCCGCGCTGCAAGCGGCGAGCGCCGTTACCGCGCTCGGGCCGGGCTGGCACGAGGAGGGCCACCCCGACATTCTGATCGAGGGTGCCGGCCAGTACACCTTCGATCCGGCTGCCAGCGGTCAGCGGTACTGGGAAAGCCCTATCGCCGGCGTGACGCTGCGCCTCACGTTCCGGGGCACGGACGTGGTGCTGCTGGCGCCGGTGGGGCCGGGGCGGGGCATCGCCGAGGTAACGATTGACGGCGTGCCCACGTTGGCCAATCGGCTCCCTTCCGGTCCCGCCAGCCGGGCGCTGCTCGACCAATACCGGCCGGAAGCCTTATCCCAGCAGCACATTCCCATCGCTACGGGTCTCCCGGATCGTCTCCATGAGCTGGAGCTGGTCGTGACGGGCCGGCGGTACGAATCCTCCGCGGGGCCGGCTATCGGCGTGGACGCGATCTTGATCGGCCGTGCGCGCCCGCTCGGCCCGTATCTCATCACGGACGGCGTGTGGGGCGCGGCGCTCATCGCGCTGCTCTGGCGCGTGCGTCGCCGGCTGCGGCGCAGCCTTGCACCGCTGCTGGCGCCGCTCCTAGGCCACCCCGGAGCGGCGGATGGCGATGACGCTTGGCACGGCCTCCGTGCAGCGGCGGACGGACAGCCGTCCCACGGCCTGTTGCGCCGGTGGCGGAGCACGGACCACGGGCCGCTGGTAGTGGCTCTGGCCGCCGTGACGGCTATGCTCCTGCTACCGGGCTGGCCGGCGCTGGCCTTGGCCGGGTCTCTCGGGCTGCTGGTCCTGTGGCGCCCACGTACCGGGGTGTATCTGCTCATCCTGTTGCTCCCCTGGCACGCCCATGCCGTGCAGCTTGGTCTAGGGCGCGTGACCTTGACCGAGCTACTTTGGATTACAACGGTCGCCGTTGTCGTGGGGCGAGCGGTATGGCACGAGCGCTGGCCGCGTTGGCCGGGGATGTTCGGAGGGCCGGCCGCGCTGCTGATTGTGGCGGCGGCCGTGGCCACCATCGGCTCGCAGGTACCAACGCTGGCACTGCGCGAGCTACGAGTCGTCGTACTGGAGCCGGCCCTGCTGCTGGTGCTGATCGTGACGCTGTTCCGGCGGCGCGGCGACGCGACCCGGCTGGCCTGGGTACTGGTGGCCGGCGGTGTTGGCGCCGGAGCGGCGGCGCTGGCCCTCGGCGCTACCGGCCAAGGTCTGATCGAGGCAGAGGGCGTCGTGCGGCTCGCCGGCCTCGCCAGCAGCCCCAACCACCTCGCGCTCTTCCTGGGGCGGCTGCTCCCTCTCGCCATAGCCCTCGTACTCATCCACACCGGGAGTGGGCAAGCGGATACGTCAGGACAGCGCCGCCGCAGAAATCGGCTGCTGCCGACCTGGCAGTTAGGAGTGGCGCTTCTGAGCACCGGCATCATCGCCGCGGCGCTGCTCTTCTCGTTTTCGCGTGGAGCGTGGCTGGCCAGCGCTGCCGGAGTGAGCATGGTCTTGATCGGTTTGCTGGCAATCAGCGGCGGTGCCAGGTCGGGAGCCTGGCGGCGTTTCGTGTCGCGACAGCCCGGCGGCGCTGCCGGACGCCGGACACTCATCATCGCGGTCGTGGTCCTCGCGCTCGTCCTTACCCTGGGGATTGGCTTGGCAACGCGCGTGGAGCGATTGAGCAGTATTGGAGACCCACTCGGCGGCACGATGGCGTTGCGCCTCCAGCTCTGGCAGGCCGCGCTGCGGATGGGGCTGGACCATCCGCTCTTCGGCGTTGGGCCGGACGGGTTTCTCTACGCCTATCCGGCCTACCGCGAGGGTGTCGCCTGGAAAGAGCCGTTCGTCTCGCACCCCCACAACCTGGCCCTCGATTACTGGCTGCGCGGGGGTATAATGGGTGTCGCTGCACTCGGCTGGCTACTCGCGGCGTGGGGCCGCGGCGTGTGGCAGTTGATGCGGAAGGGTGGCGTCGCTGCACCCAATGCCCCGCCGGACGGAGTGCGCCGTTCGCAACTACTTGCGCTGGGGCTGGCCGGCAGCCTCACCGACTTTGTGGTACACGGGCTAGTGGACAACTCCTACTTCCTCCCGGACCTCGCCTACGTCTGTTGGGCTAGTGCGGGCGTGTTGGTCGTGCTCATGCAACATACGTCAGGCTCGCCTCCCGCCATACGGGCGACGGCGTCACCATCCAACACGCCGGAGAAGAGTACCTAGCCATGCGTGTGCTCGTCGTCGGTGGCGCCGGTATGATTGGCTCCCATCTCTGTGAGGCGCTGCTTGCCGACGACCATGAGGTCTGGTGTCTGGACAATCTGCTCACCGGCTTTCGCGCGAGCGTGGCCGCGCTGATGGCCCGACCCGGCTTTACGTTCGTCAATGCCGACGTCAGCGAGGCGCTGCCCGCTACTCTGCCCCGCATAGATTGGATCCTTCATCTGGCCAGCCCGGCCAGCCCGCTGGACTTCCGGCGGTTGAGCCTGGAGATCATGGCGGTCAACGCGCGCGGCACTGAGCACCTGCTCGCGTTGGCGCGGCAGCACGGCAGTCGGTTTCTCTTTGCCTCGACCTCAGAGGTCTATGGCGACCCCCAAGAGCACCCGCAGCGCGAGACTTACTGGGGTCACGTGAACCCTATCGGCCTCCGCGGTTGCTATGACGAGAGTAAGCGGTACGGCGAGGCACTGACGATGGCCTACGGCCGTCGCTACGACCTGGACGTGCGGATTGTGCGGATTTTCAATACCTACGGGCCACGCACGCGCCACTACGACGGCCGCGTTGTGCCCAACTTCATCTGCAACGCCATCGCCGGCGAGCCGCTGGTCGTGATCGGCACCGGTGAGCAGACACGGAGCTTCTGCTACGTCAGCGACTTGGCTGCCGGCATTCTGGGCGTTATCGCGGCGCCCGAGTCGGCAGCGCGCGGCGAGGTGTTCAACCTCGGCAACCCGGACGAGTGGACGATACGCGAGTTTGCGGCGCTGGTGGTCGAGGTGGCCGAATCGCGGTCCCCGATCACGCGGCGGTCGGTCCGCGAGGCCGATCCAGTGCGGCGGGATGACCCCGGCCGGCGCTGCCCGGACATCACCAAGGCTCGCACGGTGTTGGGGTGGGAACCGACGGTGCTGCTGCGCGACGGGCTGGCGGAGACGATTGCCTGGTTTCGGGAGACGCGCGGCTCCGAGTATGCCCGGCGTCCGGACCGCTAAGGTCCTCGCGTGTAGAATCCGGGCGACGGGTAGCGAGGCAACGTGAGCCTACTGGCGACAGCATATCGCGGCATCCGGGACGGAACCCGGGCGGCATCCAGTGCCGGGTCTAGGCCGTGGTCCCGCATCGGGGGCACTGTGGGGCTGCTTGCGCTCGGCAGCGCGATTGCTGTTGCCCCACCCCTGCTGGCCGCCGCGGTTGTCGCTGGCGTGCTCGTGCTCGTGCTGCTGCTGGTACAGCCGCTGGTGGGCGTGTTCCTCCTCGCCTGGTCGGTGCCCTTTCAGTCGCTCGTCGCCACGACGCTAGGGGAGTTCCGGGTCAGCATCACGGAAGTGCTGGTGCTGCTGTACGTCGCTGCTGGGCTGCTCGCGCTGCGCCGGGCACGCGGATTACCGCGTCCACTGCTGCTCCTACCCGGTCTCGTGTTGCTCGCCGTACTTATGTTGAGTATCTTGCGCTCTCAGGACATCGAGTCTGCGCTGGAGGAAATCATCAAGTGGGCCGAGCTGCTCGCCGTCTACGTCGTAACGGTGTTGCTCCTGCGCGTCACTCGCTGGCGGTGGTGGGTGGTGGGTGGCCTCTTGGTAGCGGCAACGGCCCAGGCAGCGGTGGGGCTGGTGCAGACACTCGGCCAAATTGGGCCGGCGCATTTCCTGGTCAACGGTGTGCTGATGCGGGCGCACGGCACGTTTGGCCAGCCCAATCCGTTCGCCGGCTACCTGGTCCTGTTTTTCCCCATCGCCTTTGCGCTCTGGGCGTTCGGCGACCTGGAAGCGCGACGACCGTGGATCCGCTCGATTACCGGTCTAGTGATGATCGTGCTCGGTAGCGCGCTGCTCGCTTCACTGTCGCGCGGAGGATTGCTCGGTATGGCCGGCGCGGTGCTGCTGGTCCTGCTGCTCGGCAGTGGTGCCACGCGACGCATCATGCTGGCCGGCGGCGCTGCCGTGCTCGTGCTCGCTATCGTCGCAGGCCTGGCGCTGCCGGACCGAGTCACCGAACCGGCGCTGGACGCGGCCCTGGCCGCCGTCAACGTGCGGACCGTGGCGAGTACCCCGGCGACCCCGGAGAACTGGTCGGTGCTGGAGCGGCTCTCGCAATGGCACGCCGGTCTACGCATGTTCCAGGACAACTATCTGACCGGGATCGGCGTTGGGAACTACGATGCTTACTACCCGGAGGTGGCGCTGCCATTCTGGCAGCAACCCTTGGGCCACGCGCACAATCTCTATCTGAACATCGCGGCGGAGACGGGCCTGCTCGGCCTCGGAGCCTATCTGGTGTTGGTGCTGGCCATCGTCCACGTAGGACGACGCGCGCTCCGCAACCGGCATGACCGCGCGGTGCGGGCGCTGGCGGTAGGTATCCTGGGCGGCCTGACGGCCTACTCAATCCATAGTGTCTTCGACATGCTCTTTGTCCAGGGCATCGGTGTGCTGCTCGGCCTACTACTGGCCCTGCTGGAGAACGCGGCCGCCGCTCCGAAGCAGACGACCGCGCCGACGGCTAACCATGTGCAGCCAGAGCGCGGGACGGTAGTCAGCCGCCGTTCGGGAGCGCTGGCGTGACCTCAGTAACCACACCGCCGGCAGGCGAATCCAACAGTTGGGTGCGTCGGCTGCTGAACGTCCGCACGGCGATCTCCTTCGTCGTCGGGCTGGCAGTCCTGGTCGTGGTCGTTCGCGCTGCCGACGTGAATCTCGACGCCACTTGGGCGAGCATCACCGGCGCCAATCCCTGGTTCTATCTGCTGGCGATTGGCTCGTATGTCTGCACGTTCCCGGTGCGGGGGCTGCGTTGGCGCCGGCTGCTGGGCAACGTGGGACACCCTTACTTGTCCGTGGCGCGGCTGACCGAGATTATCTACCTCTCCTGGTTTGTCAATAGCATCGCACCACTCAAGCTCGGCGATGCGTACCGCGGCTATCTCCTTAAGCGCACCGACCAGGTGTCGTTCTCGCGCGCGATGGGAACTGTATTCGCAGAGCGGGTCATTGACGTGCTGGCCCTCATCCTCCTGTTAGCGTTGAGTGGGCTGCTGGTGCTGCGGGGCCGCGTGGGCGCCGAACTGATGCAGTTGGAGCTGCTCGCGGCCATTGTCCTCGCCGTCCTCATCGCCGGCGTGCTCGCCCTGCGGTACGGTGGACCGCGCGTCAGCGGCTTCTTCAGCGCACGAATCCAAGCCTACTATTCGCGCTTCCAGCACGGTGTCTTCAATTCGTTCCAGGCTCTACCCGTCGTCAGCACACTCACTATCCTCGCCTGGCTGGCGGAGGCCGGCCGCCTCTTCTTCGTGCTCCATGCGCTCCACGTGCCGCTCTCCATCGGGTCGGTGCTCTTCGTCCTGACCGCCGCCTCGCTGCTGCTCGTGGTCCCGACACCCGGCGGCTTGGGCGCCGTCGAGACGGGTATGGTAGGCGTGCTGGCGCTGTTCAGTGTGGCGCCGGAGGTGGCGCTCGGTGTGGCGTTGGTGGATCGCTCGATCAGCTTCTGGGGCTTGATCGTGACCGGGCTGCCCGTCTTCCTCATCAGCAAGCACACGAAGTAGGGGCGAGGGCCCCCCACCCTAGCCCTCCCCCGTTGCGACGGGGGAGGGAACACGCCGTCCATCCCGCCGCCGCAGTCGCCCGCATCGCCGTCCCCCTGCCGCAGCGGGGGGGCCGACCATAGGGGGACCCCGGAGATGATGCATCGTGAAGATTGCTATTGACTATACCCCGGGCGTGCGGCAGATTGCCGGGGTCGGTCGCTACACCCGGTCGTTGGTCCAGGCACTCATCCATACCGCGCCGAGCGACAGCTACACCTTGCTCTATGCCGGGACCTCACCCCCCAGCCCCCTCTCCACTTGTGGAGAGGGGGAGTCGGTCCGCACCAGAGGGGCAGTAACGCTGCGGCGCTTGCCCGTGCCGGAGCGCCTGTTGACCGTTCTGTGGCATCGCTGGCGGGTACCTTTCTGGGCCGATCTCTGCGCGCCTGGCAGCGCGGTCTTCTACTCACCGAACTTCGTCCTGCCGCCGCTGCTGCGCGCCAAAGGGGTGGTCACGGTCCATGACCTCTCATTTCTGCGCTATCCGGAGACGCACGATCCCGGCCTGGTCGCCTTCCTCGCGGCGGCGGTGCCGCGGGCCGTGCGGGCTGCGGCGTTGGTGCTCGCCGACTCGGAGCACACGCGCCAAGACACCATCGCACTCCTGGGCGTACCGGCGGACAAGACTGCTGTACTCCACTCGGCTGCCGATCCGATCTTCCAGCCGGTGGACGACCCTGCCGCGCTCGAAGCGATGCGCCGCCGGCGCAGCCTGGACCGGCCCTACGTCCTCTCGGTAGGCACGGTCCAGCCGCGCAAGAACCTGCCCCGACTGATCGCGGCCGTGCGCCGGCTCCGCGAGCGGACCGGCGAGGACATCGTGCTCGTCCACGCTGGGCGTCGCGGATGGCTGTACGCCGAGGTGGAGCGGGCAGTGCAGGACCACGGGATGGCCGATTCGTTCCGGCTGATCGAGGACGCCGACGACAGCGAACTGCGTCTGCTGTACGCCGGAGCGGTGGCGCTGGCCTACCCTTCGCTCTATGAGGGCTTTGGCCTACCCTGTATCGAAGCGATGGCCTGTCGCTGCCCCGTCGTGGCCTCGGCGGTGTCGTCCGTACCGGAAGTGGTCGGTGACGCCGGCCTGTTGGTGGAGCCAACCGACGTGGAAGCCTTAGCCGACGCGCTATCCCGCTGTCTCGGCGACACGGAGCTACGCGCCACGCTCATCGAGCGCGGCACGGCACAAGCCGCACAGTTCACCTGGGAGCGCAGCGCCGCCACGCTGCACCGGCTTCTTCACGAGGTCGGGGACAATTAGCATCCGGGCTAGAGCAGGCCCCAGTGGGCGTCAATGTCGTGCTGCGCTGCGCGGACGCGGCCGGCTTCGACATCGGCGACCTTGATCGGCGTACCGGCGTGCTCCGATTCGAAAATCGCCTCGCTCACCGCCATCGCCGCCAACCCCTCGCAGCCGTCTACCTCCGGCGCGGTACCGTCGCGGATGGCGCGAACGAAATCTACGATCTCTACGACGACCGGGTCTCGGGTGTCGTAGGGAAACAAAGTCTCTTTCTGCTCCGGGGTGAGCGACGCCAAGAACCGCTCTTGCAGCGCCGCGCTGCTCACGACGGTGCCATCGCGCCGGTGCAGGCCATCCTCGTCCAGCGAGCCGTCGCTGCCGTAGTAGCGGCGGCGCTGGAACGCCTTCCCCGGAGCAGCCTGGGTCCAGGTGAAGTTGGCGATCAGCCCGCTCTCGAAGGTCAGCACGGCTATGGCGGCGTCCTCAACATCGGAAGGCGTAGGGCCGCTAAGTGTCTGCGGGTCCTGGTAGCGGAGCGGCTCGAACGTCCGGACCGCAGCATAAACCGTGGCGATAGGACCGAACAGGTAGTGAAAGAGGTCGAACGTATGCACTTCGCCGTCGAGCACCCAGCCACCGCCGGACAGGAGGCGGTCGTGGCGCCAGGCGGTGCCGACGATCAGGCCCATATTGAGATTTACACGCTGTGAGAAGATCATGCGCGGCTCACCGATGAGGCCGGCATCGCGGATGGCCCAGTAATTCGTGCGCTCCTCGAGCCGGCGCCGGTACTGCTCGGCCACTGCCAAGACAACAGGCGACCGCTGGCACGCCCGCTCGTGCGCCGCCAAGAGCCGCCGGCCCGCAGCCATGCTGATGGCGAGCGGCTTTTCCACCAGCACGTGGGCGTCAGCGTCGAGGGCCTCGACGACGAACGTGTGGTGGACATTGTGCGGCAGGACCAGGTCAACGGCTGCCGGCCGGTGCTCGTCGAGCAGCCGCCGGTAGTCGGTGTACACGCGCGGCGGCTCCGACTGGAACTCGGCAACCGCGGCCGCGGCGCGGCGCGCGCGGGCCTCGTCCACGTCACACGTCGCGCTCACCGTGATGAGGCCCGGCGCACTCTGCGCCAGCTCGCGGTACGCACGCAGATGGGAGCCGGCCATCCCCCCACAGCCAACGACGGCGATACTCAGCGGATCGTTGCTCGTCAATGTGCTATCTCCTTATGGGCCAAGACGGCGCGGCCATTCTAGCAGCCACCAAGACGCAAACATGGATGGACAGGATACACAGGATGGGTTTGGACCTAACCCCCGGCCTTCCCTCCAGGGAAGGGGAGTCAGAGCCGTCCCCGGCTGCCCTCACCCCGGCCCTCGCCCAGGGGAGAGGAGGGATAACACCCCGACTGGGGACTATGAATAGCCCTGGATTGCGGCTTTCGCCGCAATGACGGGTGTAGGGGCGCGATGAATCACGCCCCTACACAAAAAACCTACCCTACCCTTGTCAGGGACCATAGGGGGCAGTGCTCTGCAGACACGCCCCAAGCTGCCGTGCGGTATCGTTGTGGCGGCACACCCAACGAGGGCCGATAGCGGGCGAATGATGAGAGTGCTCTGGGGTCTTTTCGCTACCTCGCTGCTCGTCGGCTTGTCGGGAGCCGTCGCACCAGGCCCGCTGCTGACGGCGGTGATCGGCGACGTCGCGCGCACCGGCTTCTGGACGGCGCCGCTGTTGGTGCTCGGTCACGCCCTGCTGGAGTTGGTCACGGTGCTGGCCTTGGCCCGAGGGCTGGCACGAGCAATCCGCAATCCGACGGTGCTACGGGCGATTGCGGCGCTCGGTGGCATCGTCCTGCTCGTGCTGGGCGGCGATCTCGTGCGGGCTGCCTGGATCGGCGCCGTTCACCTTGACGAGGTGCAAACAGCCTCGGCGGCGGCCCTACCCATTCTCACAGGCGTTGTCGTGAGCGTGAGTAATCCCTATTGGGTGCTCTGGTGGGCAACGGTCGGTGCCGGCTACACGGCGCTGGCGCTCCGCCACGGGACCGCGGGGCTGGGCGCCTTTTACGTTGGCCACATCATGGCGGACTTCGGCTGGTACGTGCCGATAGCGTTGCTCCTCAGCGCCGGACAGCAACTGTTCGACGCCGAGGTCTACCGGTTCATCATCGGTATCGCTGGCGCGTTTCTCATGGCCATGGGCGTGTTTTTCATCGTCCTTGCCATCCGCTGGGCGCGGTCGGCGCCAGCGATGCCGGGAGAGTGAGCGCACCTACCCTCAACCCCTCCCTCATGAAGGTTGCGAACTTAACACTTAACTAGGTAGTGTTTTGGCCCCCTCCCTCACCCTCCCCCGTCCCGACGGGGGAGGGAACCGGACTCCCCTCCCTTGTCGTAACGGGGGTCGGGCTGGGGAAGGGGGTGGTGCCCCACTCCCTGATTAAGTTGGCAACTTACATGAGGGAAGGGGCCGGCAGAGGGTGAGGTCAAAACGGCCACTGGGGTTTGGCTGAAGGGGAAATGGTGCCGAGAGGCAGAATCGAACTGCCGACACCGTGATTTTCAGTCACGTGCTCTACCAACTGAGCTATCTCGGCATGTGGGCCATACAACTATACCACAGGCCCATTTTCGGCGCCGGTAGCCCCTGGCACGCTGCAAGAACCGGCCCCCCTATGGTCCCCCTCACAGCGGAGCCGGTCCGCCGCTGCCCTCCAGGGCAGCGGGCGCTGTGTGGCGAGCGGTGGCTGGGAGCCTCGATGGCGGCTTGCGCCGCAATGACGAGCACGTGGGCGCAACATGTTGCGCCTCTACGGCGGTGGATGGCGGCTCGTGGTTATTGTCCTCGTGTCGAGCCGTTGACCACGAGCACTGACCACCGGCCACTGCTAGGCGGGTAGCGCCACCTCGATGGCCGCCAGCGCGCCGGTGTCGGTACCGCGCAGGTCGCCGCGGCACTCCACTAGCCCATCATTGACCAACGCCAGGAGGAGGTCGGCGAGCCATGCTAGGTGGTCGGGCGCGAAGTCGGCGCGGAGTTGGGGGCCGAGCCGGGCGAGAGTCATCATCTCCCCGCACGGGAGGGTGCGGAGGCTGGCGAGGATGCGCCCGCGATACCAGCGCCGGCTGCCCTCGAACGGCTCCGACTTTGGCGGGCTGCCGGCGCCGTCACTACTGCCGGACGGACGCTGCCGGCGAGTGTTGCCGGCATGGTATGACCCGGTGTCCTCCGCTGCTTGGCGTGTTGGCGTGTCGCCCGCGGGACCGAAAAGCGGACCTAGCTCGGCGGTGGTCAAGCGCCGCTGGTGATAGGCGCAGACCGGCGCGAGGGGGCAGACGCGACACGCCGGACGCGCGGCGGTACAGACGGTCGCACCGAGGTCCATGAGCGCCTGGTTCCAGGCGTAGGCCGCGCGACGCGGCAACGCGGCCTCGGCCAGGAGCCAACCGGTACGCTCCGGGGGAGTCTCCGTCGGCTCGTCGTCGCTGAGCCAGGTATCCAGAAAGACCCGTCCCAGCACGCGGCGGACGTTGGTATCCAGCACTGCCACCGGCGCCTCCGCTGCAAAGCAGGCGACCGCCGCGGCGGTGTAGCGGCCGATGCCCGGCAAGGTCCGCAGGATGACCGGGTCGGCCGGGAGCTTGCCGTCGTGGTCCGCTACTACCTGTTGGGCGATCCGGTGCAGGTACACGGCGCGTCGGTTGTAGCCCAGCCCGGCCCAGTGCCGGATCACCGCGCCCCGCGAAGCCGCGGCCAGCGCAGCAATCGTGGGAAACGCAGCCAGAAACGCCGCGTATTTGGGCACGACGCGGTCTACCTGGGTTTGCTGGAGCATCATCTCGGCGACTAGGATGGCATAGGGATCGCGCGTCTGCCGCCAGGGCAGGCGGCGGCCTTGCGCCTCATACCAGCGCAGCAAGCCGGCGTGGACCCGCCGCAGCCGCGACGGCGCGAGGCTGAGAGATGGTGGCGGTTGGACGGTCATAGGCAGTGTGGTAGCGGGACCGGGATGAGCAATGCGTAGCCGGCAGGCGGCACGGAAACGACGCGGACTGTGGGGCCGCCCACTTCCCGCACCAGAGCGACGCGCAGAGGCCTCCGCCAAGACAGCAGTATACGGTGCGGCTGCGCTGCGCGACCGGCTCGCGGCTCGCTATCGGCTGAACCAGACACTGGTGCAGGTGGGTGGGCGCTCGTGGTCCGTGCTGGGGCCGGCCGATCCTGACTCGCTCATTGACGCGATCCAGCCCAACGACGACGACCGGCTGCCCTATTGGGCGCAGCTCTGGCCGTCCGGGCAGGTGCTCGCCGAGGCCGTGCTGACGACCGACGCCCTCGCCGGGCGGCGCGTGCTGGAGCTGGGCTGCGGCTTGGGACTGACCGCAGCGGCGGCGCTCGTCGCCGGCGCCGATCTGCTGGCCGTGGACTGTGAGCCGGACGCCCTGGCGTTCGCCGCCTACAATGTGCGGGCGCTGGCCGGCGTCTCGCTCGTCACCAAGCTGGGCAACTGGCGCGGTCCCGACCCGTGCGCGTGGCTGGAGCCGCCTTACGACGTGGTGCTAGCGGCCGATGTGCTGTACGAGCGGCGCGACGTGGAACCGCTCGCGGCGCTCGTGCCCCGGCTACTGGCACCGGGTGGATGGCTCTGGCTGGCCGAGCCACGGCGCGCGGCCGGCGGCCGCTTTGTGGCGCTGCTGCGCGCGGCGGGATGGCGCGACAGCGTGGAGTCGGTGCCGTTTGCCGGTCTGGGACAGCGGCTTGTCGTTGATCTGCGCCGACTCGCACCGCCGCGATAGCGGTTAGCTATCAGCGGTCAACTATTGGCTGGCGCCGCAACGGCGGGGGCCAAGGAATGGGTGCGAGGCGGCGCTGCAGGCCCCCCTATGGTCCCCCCGCTGCGGCGGGGGGACGGGCAGGTCAGGGATAGGGATGCGGATTTCACGCGGCTGGTAGGTGCCCCGCTGTGGCGGGGGGACGGGCGCAACATGCTGCGCTCCTGCGGCTAGGCCTGCACCTACCCCAGTCAGGGGTGAGGGTTAGGGCGGGGGCCGAGGGGTGAAGAACTGTCGGACGGGGTGATATACTTACCACGGTAAGTCCGTACCTGGCGTGTCAACAGTATCGCCGGGGAGGCGCAGACGAAAGAGACGAAAGGCAACTAGGGTGAAATCGGACATCCATCCGCGCTACTATGACGACGCGAAGGTGATTTGCTCCTGCGGTAACACGTGGACAACCGGCTCGACGCGGCCGGAAATCCGGGTGGAGTTGTGCTCGACGTGCCACCCCTTCTTCACGGGCCAGCAGCGCATCGTCGACTCCGCCGGTCAGGTCGAGCGTTTCCATCGCCGCTTTGGTCTCACGGCAGAGGCACCCGACGCCGGCGACGCGGCGGTGGCCGAGACAGCAGAAGCTACCGCGAGTTAGCACACCGACGCGCACGATAGGAGAAGGTAGGGTTGATCAGCCCTACCTTCTTTTGACGTAGTGGGCGGTATGCCCGGAGGCGCGGGCGGCGAGTGCGCGTTGGGCCGGGAGGACAGCCATAGCCATAGGACGGCCGCGGATGGAGAGCACGGCAGCGCCCTCGATCCCCAACTACGGGGGGCAGGCAGTCATCGAGGGGGTGATGATGCGGAGCCGCCGGGCGATGGCGGTCGCCGTGCGTCATCCGGCGGGACATACCGTGGTCCACGTCGAGCCGTTGCGCGCGGCACGCCAGCGGAGCCGCTGGGCACGGCTGCCCCTGATCCGCGGCATGATCCTGCTGTGGGATACGCTGGTGCTGGGTATGCGGGCACTGGCCTTTTCCGCGAACGTAGCCGCGGCGGCGGAGCCGGACCCCGACGAGAACGGGCCGGCCACAACCTCGGCCGACCATCAGGCTGCCGGGGACCCGAGTGCTCCGCCGGAAGAGACGGCGATGCCGCAAGGAGTGCTCTGGGGGACCATGGCCTTTGCCTTCACCATGGGCATCGGCCTGTTCTTCGTCCTACCGCTGCTCTTGGTACGCACGGTTGATCCGCTGATCCCTTGGTCCGTGGCCAGCAATCTGATCGAGGGCTTGGTGCGGCTGGCGCTCTTGCTGGGCTACATCGGGTTAATTGGGCTGCTGGCCGACGTGCGCCGCGTCTTTGCCTACCATGGCGCCGAGCACAAAGCGATCAACGCCTTCGAGGCCGGCGTGCCGCTCGAACGGGAGCAAGTGAGTTGCTACGGTACGGTCCATCCACGGTGCGGGACGAGCTTTCTGCTCGTGGTTGTCGTGCTGTCCATTGCGATCTTCAGCCTGGTGGGTCGTCCGGCGCTGCCCGTGCGGCTGGCCTCGCGGGTGCTGCTCGTGCCGGTGATCGCCGGGGTGAGCTACGAATTCCTGCGGTTCGCCGCCGCTCGGCGTCACCGAGCGGCCATTCGTGCGCTGATGGCCCCGGGCTTGCTGCTGCAACGCCTGACCACGCGCGAACCGGACGCCAGCCAGGTGGAAGTGGCGGTTGAGGCGCTGCGCCGGCTGCTAACGTATGAGGCGGACCACCCGGCTGCCGCCAGCCCGGCGCCCGGTTAGCTGTCTAGCCGGCGGTACACGCTCCTGGGCAGACACTTACCACCGATGCGAGGTACATCATGCCGCCAACGGCAACCATGATTAATCAGTTGGACCAGCTCCAGTCCCGCTACACGGAGCTTGAGGGCCTGCTCACGGCGCCCGAAACGCTTGCCAGCCCCAAGCTGCTGCGTGAATACGGCCAAGAGCAGAGCCGGCTAGAGAAACGGGTCTCGCTGTACCGGGACCTGCGTCGTCTCGACGAGGAGCTGGAGGGGGCGCGGTCGGTACTGGCGGAGTCGGACGACCCGGAGCTATCCGAATTGGCCAGCGACGAGATTGCGGAGCTGGAAGAGCAGGTGGAGCAGCTGACCCACGACCTGCGGCTGGCCATGCTGCCTCCCGATCCGAATGACGAGCGGGCGGTCATTGTGGAGATTAGGGCTGGCGCGGGTGGCGAGGAGGCGGCGTTGTTCGCTGCCGAACTGTACCGCATGTACGTTCGCTTTGCCGAGCGTCAGCGCTGGAAGGTGGACCTAGTGAGCCTCAGCGAAACCGGAATCGGCGGCCATAAAGAGGTCATCTTCCAGGTAAATGGGCGTGGTGTCTACAGCCGGTTCAAGTACGAGAGCGGCGTGCATCGGGTCCAGCGCGTCCCGACGACGGAAGCCAGCGGGCGCATCCACACGTCCACGACCACGGTGGCCGTGCTCCCGGTCGCGGAGGAGGTGGAGGTCGAGATTGCCCCCGAGGACCTGGTTTTCGAGACGTACCGCTCGTCGGGTCATGGCGGTCAGAGCGTGAATACCACCGATTCGGCGGTGCGGATCACCCATCGGCCGACCGGCATGGTGGTGACCTGTCAAGATGAGCGCTCACAGTTGAAGAACCGGCTGAAGGCGCTCGCGGTGTTGCGTGCGCGCCTGCTCGATCAGCAGCGGCGCCAGCAAGCGGTGGCGCGTGGCGATGCCCGCCGCTCGCAGATTGGCAGCGGCGACCGCAGTGAGAAGATACGGACCTACAACTTTCCCCAGGATCGCGTGACCGATCACCGCGTCCGCATGACGGCGAGTAATCTACCGAGCATCCTCGACGGTACCCTCGACGATCTTGTCGCGGCGCTGGCGCAAGCGGACCAAGCGGAGCGCCTCGCCGCCATCGGGTAGCCGCGGCTGGTATCCGGCCCCCACCCTCGCCCTCCCCCGTCCCGACAGGGGAGGGAACTGAACTGTCCGTCCTCCCCGCCGCAGCGGCTCACAGGGGTAGATACGGGCCAAGCCGTAGGGGCGCAACATGTTGCGCCCGTCCCCCTGCCGCAGCGGGGGGACTATAGGGGGGCCGGTATTGGACCTAACCCCCGGCCCCTTCCCTGATGAAGGTTGCGAACTTGATTAGGTAGTGGTCTGGCCCCCTCCCTCACCCTCCCCCGTCCCGACGGGGGAGGGAACCGGCACCCGGCCCCGACGGAGCGGGGGTAGGGCTGGGAAAGGGGGCTACATCCCACTACCCGATTTAAGTTGTCAACTTTCATAAGGGAGGTGGTTGGGGGTAGGTCCGCGCTTTTACAGGTCGCGGTGGCTGAAGACGGCGATAGCGCCGCCGAGCACGGCGAGGCTGTACAGGCCGGCCCAGATCAGCATGGCCGGGGTGGTGGGGGTGCTTGCAGCGAACGGCAGGCCTGTACCGCTCGCCGCCGCGTTCTGCAGCAAGAGTAGCTGGGCCGGCTGCAAGTAGAACGAGGCTGCCCGCCAGAGGATGTCGCTGGGCATCAGCAGGCTCACGACAATGCCCAGGTTGACCATGAGGTCGCTCCGCAGGGCGGCGCCAATCTGCTCGATGAACCCGCCGATCCAGGCGGCACCGTAGAGCATGAAGATGATGATGCCGTTCGTGACCGTGGAGAAGAGCGCGCTGCCCAGCAGGGCGACGGCCAGCAGCAAGGCCATCTCCAGCACGAGCAGCCCAATGGCCGGCAGCGGCAGCGGCGGCACGTAGCCCGACAGCACCCACACGACGAGCAGCAGCAGCGCAAACGTACCGACCATGTAGAGGGTGGCAATGACCAGCAAGCCGAGCCATTTGCCGACCACGATGTCGCCGCGACGCAACGGCCGGGCGGCCACCACCTGCATGAGTCCCGACGCCACTTCGCCGGAGATGGTGCCGGCGCCCAAGAACAGCGCTGCGCCACCGGCCATGAGATTGAGGCCGTAGATGCCCAGGGTCGTCATGATCGGCGGCACCAGCATTGTGGCCTGCGGTGTCGTTTCCGACGGCGGTCGGGCCGCCTCTTCCCGCGCGATCTCCTCGATCAAGAAGCCGAATCCGAGGCCAAAGAGCGCCACGTACAGCAGACTGAGCAGGATAATAGCCAGGAAAATGCGCCGACGCGCGGCTTCGCGGATCGTCAGCTCGGCGACGAGGACGACGGGATGGCTCATGGCGTTGCGTCCTCTGCGTCACCGGCGGCGGCGAGCGCACCAAGAAAGACCTCCTCCAGGGAGTGCTGCTCCGGGATCAAGGCGAACAGCTGACGGCCCTGCGCGACGACCGCCGCGGCCACCGCTGGCGCCACTTCCGGTCCCGACGTGACGATCCGTAGCTCTCGCTCATCCAGGCACTCGACGGTGCCCCACGCACGGAGGGCCGCACAGAGCTGCTCGGTGGCGCGGTCTACCGTGAGGCGCAGCACGTGCTCACCGGCGAGCAAGTCCGCCAGCGCGCCGGCGCGTACCACGCGGCCGTGGTTCACGATGGCTACACGGTCACACACCAGCTCGACCTCGCTCAAGAGATGTGAATTGAGGAAAACGGTTACACCCTCGTCACGGAGCCGGCTAATCAGATTCCGCACGTCGCGGCGACCGAGTGGGTCGAGCGCCGAAGTCGGCTCGTCCAGGAAGACTAGCGTGGGCCGGTGGACAATGGCTTGCGCCAGTCCGACGCGCTGCTGCATTCCTTTCGAGTAGGTGCGGAGCTGCTTATCGGCCGCCGCCGTCAGCCCGACGGTGGCCAGCGCCTGGGGGACTCGTTCGCGGCGCTCGGTGCGTGACAGCCCGGCGAGGCGGCCGTGAATATCCACAAACTCGCTGCCGGTCAGCCAGTCGGGAAAGCGGAAGTGCTCCGGCAGGTAGCCGACGTGCCGCCGCGCGGCCCGGTCGCCAACCGGCCGATCCAGGACGCGCGCGCTACCACTCGATGCGGCGGCCAAGCCGAGCAGGATTTTGAGCGCCGTCGTCTTACCGGCGCCGTTCGGTCCCAGAAAGCCGAAGACCTCACCATGCGCGACACGGAGCGTAAGGTCCTCCAAGGCGACGAAGCGACCATAGACCTTCCGCAGTCCCTCGGTTTCGATGGCCCACTCTGACCGCTCGGCCTGCCCAGTCAGGTCGGCACCACCATAGCTCCTTGGGATTGTGCCGACCTCCCTGGGCAGCGGCCCATCGGTACGTGCAGCCATGGTCGCTATTGGAGGGAGGCGGCGACGGCCAGCAACTCTTGCTCACCGTGGCTCCCGCCCACGCCGTACACCATGCCGTCTCGCTGCCACAGCACGACGCCGTGGCGCGTCTGGGCATCCTGGATGCTGACCCCAGGCGCCCCGGCAACCGTAACGTGTCGGGAGACGGAGGCATCTTGCGGCACGGGGATCGGCAACGTCTGCGTCCAGTCGTCAATTGCCCGCAGCTGGTCTACGGTGTCGGCTGGGAGGCCGGGGATGCTCAACAGGAACGAGCGGAACTGCTCCAATGTCGCACTACCGGAGACAGTCACCGTCGGGCTAGGCGACTGACCGACCACCAGCGATACCTGCCCGGCATCGTCGCCGTAGACCAACAGCACGGCTGCCGAGATGGTCAGATGAATGGTGGAGTCGTCCAGCGCGTCCGGCACGTTGACATCCGAGTGGCCTTGCTCCGCCAGGTAAGCCAAGGCTTTGTCCCGATCCACGGTGAAGCTCACCGTGGAAGCCGGCGTCGTGCGGATCTGCGGGTCTGCCGGCAGCCCGGAAGGCAGGTGCGCGGGCTGCCGAACGGTAAAGCCGACTTGCTCCGCGGCCGCGGCGACGCTGGTGGCCTCCGTGCCACCTTCCTGCATGTCGTCGGGCACGTGTACGGTGCCGAGCTGCTCCAAGCTGGCGAAGTTGGCCGCCGGGTCTTGCGGTGCGACGGTGATGAGCGCGAACTTCTGCACCCGGAATTGCCCAAGTAGCTCCGTCGCCACGGCACGGCCGGTCGGCGTCGCCAGCACGCCTCCCAGCAGCACCGCCACGACGGCCACCGCTGCGGCCAGCCGCCAGCGCCACTGGCCGGTCAGCCACGCCAGCCATGCGAACCAGGAACGCGGTCTCGCAACTTCCATCGGCTCTTCCCCTTTCCGCCGGCCATTGACGGCCGGCCTTGGTGCGCGTGGTTGGCCGCCGGTGCCCGGCACAGCGGCGGCGGCCCCGGCCGTCTCGGCACCAAGCTCCCCATCGTGGCTATGACGAGCGGCGCGCGCCGCCGGCTTCATCAACGGCCGGAGGCCCGCCTCGCTGTGTAGAGCCGTATTCACCGCGATGATCTGGCGGTCAAGCTCCGGATCGTCCGCCGCCTGCGCCAAAGCGTCGGCTAGGGCCGCCAAGTCCCCGCGGTCGAATGCCTGCACGTAGCGGCACAGTACCAACTCCCGCCGTAGCTCAGGGTCCAGGCCCTTGGTAGCGGGCATTGTTAGCCCTCCTCTCCGGCGAACCGGTCGGCTCGATGATAGGAAATGGCCAAGCGGCGCAACGCCCGGCTCAACCGTGTGCGCGCGGCGCCGTGCGAGATGCCCAACTCCTGCGCCAACTCTCGCCCGCGCAGCCGGTAGACAAACCGCAACGTGAGGACTCGTCGGTCGGCAGCGCTCACGAGATCAAGCAGCTCCAGCAGCCCTTGCCGGTCGGTCGTTGCCAGGTCGCTGACGCGCTCCAGCAGGGTGTCGGCAGCGTGCTCCGCCTCCGAGGCAGCACCGCCGGTAGCGGCGACGAGATACTGGCGCTCACGGTGCTCACGCCGGCGCCGCTCCTGGAGCACCTTGATGGCAAACCCGAGCACCCAGGCGTGCGCCGAGCGCTGCGGATCATACGCTGCCGCCCGCTGCAGGACGCGCGCGATAGCCTCTTGAAGCACGTCCTCTGCGGTAGCGCGGAGGACCTCATGGTTGAGTGGACGACCTTGCCGCACGAGGAAGCGCCATACAAGCAACTCCACCGCGCGCTGAAGGCTTGCAAAGTCGCGCTCGATGGCGGCGCCCAGGACGGCCCCCGGTGACGTGCCGGAACTGCCCGATCCGCTGGCTATGGGCAGCGCGGCTCCGGCACCGTCATCGGCAAGCTCCGAGACAGTTACCGGCGCACCGTGCGCCACCGCTCGCGTCACGCGCATCTCTCGATAACCCCGCTAGGCCGGCACAGCCGAGGCTGCCAAATCCTCCCGGCCTTATAGAACTACTTGGCTCAGAAGGCCGGAGGTGTTACAGGGCCGCGTTCTCGACGATGTGGCCCCGAGACCGAACCTAATCCGACAGCAGCACGTAGTCCCAGCCGCGCGCTGCTCCCTGGCACACATACAACCGACTCTGCGTACCGGGAAGGAACCGACGTGGCAGGTTGGCGACGCTCATCCGCCCGCGTTCTTCATCGCTGTCGCAGTCCGCTGCCGGTGGCGCTGCGTCGTCAGTGCTGGCGATCTGGAGATACTGGCCCTCCGTTACACTCAGGCCTCGCGCGGCAACTGCTGGCGCATGCATAGTGACCGTAGCATCGGCGCCACTGGAAACCTCAACGCGCGCCGCGGCAGTGCGGGCATGATCCGGTGTGGTCAGGAACAAGTGGCCAGGACTGTCCGCTGCCTCTGCCCCGTGTAGTACAAGGCCGGCACCACCGTCGGCACCTTCTCCTCCCGACAGGGTGAGCGCCGAGACACTGTTGTCCATAGAAATGTTGGGCTGGGACGTCCCTTCCACGGTACTGGCATCGAAAACAATGTATGCGTCAGCGACGGTGATCGGCACGTCTTCATATTGACTGCCAGCCCCAATTGCCAGCCGCATTGTGCCGAGGCCAGCATTCACCAGCGACCGGCTCAGGGTGGCAAAGCCTAAGCTACGCCAGTTCTCGGTCCAGAGGCTCAGTTGATCTGCATCGGGACGGTAGAGAAACCCACCAACTCCCCGCCCTTCGTTGTTGGGGAACTCACCGCGAATCCGAAACTCCAAGAACTCGTTACCCAGCTTATCACCGACCTGAAAGAAGACCTTGCCCCAGAAGTATGGGATACCAATGCGACTTCCCGTAGAATCGAAGGGAACATTGGTCAACTGCAAGACCGGATCAAATGCTTCGGTTACAGTGTTGTATGCATAGATGACAAAATGCCCTCCGTCCGGGTGAATGCCGACCCGAATGCGCTCATTACCCGGCAGGTGGATGGTGTCAAAGCCCAGGCCACCGTCATCGGCGCTGCGCTGCCAGCCGAACCCAGCGGCGTTCGACCGCTCTTGCACGCCTTGGGGTCCGATGCTCCAGGTTCGGTAGCCGTCGGTGAAGGCGGTCCAGTTGTCGGCCCGGCGCCAGACGAGCAAGCCACCCGTGGTGCGCTGCCGGGTACCATCTCCCACCCACTGCTCATCCTCCAGGCACTCGCCAACAACATCGGGAAGCAGGTCGTGTAGCAGCTTGAAACCCGCCTGGAACTCGCACGTCTGCGCCCACGCCAACGGCAGCGGGACGCTGGCTCCGAGCAAGACGGCAAAGATAGCGGCAAGTACAACGAACCTGGGCGTGAGTTGCGGGCGAGTCATGTGTGACCTCCTTAACTGGTCAGCAGTAAATCGGCCTCATACTGGCGCTAGTGTTGAGGCCAACAGAAGGGTTTGTCCGAGGTTGCACAACGTGGGCAGTCATGCTCTGACCTGAACAGTTGCAGTTGCTGGCATTGTGGGCGAGACGCGATCCGGTCGCTGCACCAAGCGGGCGCGCAGTTCATAGCCACCTACCTCACGCGGGGCCATGATCTCCACCGTAATCTGGGCTGTCGCTCCGGCCGACAGGTCGTCCGTCAGCAGCACCTCCCCAATGAGCGTCCAGGGCTCCTCCGCTGAACGTCGCCCCTCCACCGCTATCCCCACTGGATAGGTTGGGCTACTGCACGTCCCATACCAAACATGCGTACTCCCGTTCGTCACGTCCAGCGACACCTTGGCTGCGCGGCCCGGCGCCAGCGGCCCGGAGACTCCGGCCCCAAAGCGAATCGTGCCCTGAAACTCGTTCTCGGCCAGGGCGTGCGGGATCGTCAGCGGCACCAGCGGGACGTCGGTCGCCGCGGCGGCGGTGGCGACGACGAACAAGCCTTCCCAGCGCACCGGGCACTCGTCCTCGTCCGGGTATACCTGGAGCAGCACTGGACGCAGGCGCAGGGGATCGAGCACGGCGGTCGCCGCTTCACCCTTGAGGGCAGGCGAGTACCCCCAGACGTACTGGATGGCATGGCGCTCTAGCGTCTCGGCGTGCAGCCACTTGCGGATCGCGGCTCTGTCGTCGGCCGGTAGCTCTATGGACTCCAGCGCAGCGTAGGGGGCCAAGCGCGCCGCCATAATCATGGCCGCTTCCCGGTGTATGACGGCCACGCGAGCGTCCAGTGCCGCGTAGCGGGCCAGCCATTGCTCCGGTATCAACTCCTGGATAGAAGCTACCCGGCCAGCTGGCAAGGGAGCAGTATCAATCGGATAGGTGCGGCTTCGGCCATCGCGGAAATGAAGCGTCACCTCGCGGAAGGCCGGCGTGTCGGGTGGACCGCGCCTCGCGGCGGCGAGCAGCAGAAGGTGGTCACCGCCAAGCAACTGCGGGGGCAAAGGCCCGGGTACAGCCCGCGGCGACAGGACCGCGCCGCCTTCCAACTGGAAGACAAGCAGAGAACGGTACCACCCCGTCGTATCCCACAGGGTCCCGTCAGTGGCCCGGAGCTCAACGAAGGTTACGCGCTGGTCATGCACCTCCTGACCGAGCGCGAGCAGGACGGCATGATCGCGTTGGCCATCCGGCCGGTCCTCCACCGGACCCACCATGTCAACGGCCTGGTCGGCAGCGAGCAGCAAGACCGCAGCCCGTGGCGCTGGTGGCAGCTGCGGGGTGCTGGCACGGGCCGCAGCAAGCAGCGCGCTCAGTGGCGGCCCCGTGCTGCTGAGTGTGGCCAGGGGTCGAACTACCTGCGGGCGATGAGTGAAGGCTCGGTGTCCCGCGGTCAGGGCTGCCAGCACGACCGTCGTGGCGAGCATCGCGACCAGCACCGGCAGCTGACCGCGCCGGATGGTCGGCCAGACCGGGGGCATAGGCCATAGGCCACGCCACCGACTGCTGGAGGTCGTCAGCACGGCCCGGACCATGCTGAACACTCCGGTTGCGCCAGCCGCGGCGAGGAGGTAGATCGCCCACGTCACCGGGTAGCGGTACCGCACGACAACGCCGTTGATCGTGCCGGCAGACACGAGGGTAATAGCCAGGATTACGGCCACGAGCAGAGCAGAGCGGCCGTAATAGCGGGTTCCGGCAAAGATGGCAAGGGCGAGCAATGCCCAGGCATAGTGGCTATAGCGCAAGAACTCTGTCCGCTGATCGAAAGCTTGCGCGACCGCCTGGTCAGTCGTATAGTCGTATGCGCTCACGCCCAGCTTGTCTGGTCCACCGGCGATGATGTACTGCTGGCGTCCACCCTGCACGCGACCAGATGCAGTAGTACCGCTCTCAGTCAGGAGCGGCGGCAGACGGCGCATGGTATCGCCGATATAGGCCAGTGGATCGGCGAGCACAAAGTCCAGCGCCACGCGCATCAGCAGCCGATCTAGCTCCTCGTTCGAGAGATGAAAGCGCTCCAGCAGCCTGCCATATGGCCCTGTCCAGGGCGGTGTGGGGTGATGACTGATGGTTGCCTTGCTCTGTCCGAGCAGCGGGTCTCCTCCACCACGCCCTCGCAACAGGCGCTCCGGGGCTTCCTCAATCGGATAGAGCATGTTGCGCTGTAGCGATGCGGTGAGTGCAAACACCCCATGCGTCCGCTGATTCCAGACCATCATCGGGACCACAATGAGGGCTGCTCCCACAAGAGCCACCAGCGTCAGCCGTACTCGCCGACTGACGTACCAGAGCTGCCGGTACCAGGCATGCCCGTTGGTGGCCCGGACGGGACTACTCGCAGGCTCCAGTTCCGGGAGAAGAATCACCAATCCGGGCAACAAGAGCCCGGTGGGCCGGACCAACGTGGCGGCGCCGGCCAGTAGCCCAAAGCCAGCCACCTTCAGCCAGATGGGCCCGGGCAAGCGCAACAGGACCAGAGCCAGAGCACAGAGCAGTAGTAGGGTAAAGAGCATCTCGGTCATGACGGCGTGCTCATATACCGCCAGCTCCGCGTCGAGCACAGTCAGCAGCGCGGCCACGAGGCCGACCAGCGACCCAAACAAGCGGCGCCCAATGAGATAGACCAGCAAGCCGGCAGCGAGACCCAGGAGATGCTGCATGAGCATGGCAGCAGCAGTGCTGCCCCCGGTAACCGCGAGGATGGCGGCGAGGAAGAGGGAATAGCCGGGCGGAAGGTGCAGTCCCGAGTCGAAGGGCTGGCCAACGAGAAGTTGGTTGGCAGCATAGTGGTAGTAGCAGCAGCGGCCATCGGTCGTGAAAAAGGGCGCCAGCGCCAGCAGTGGCCAGCGAACGGCAGCACCAGCGGCGACAATAATGAGTGCGTGCAGCCACACGGTACTGCGAAACACCCCAACACGGGCAAGCCCGTTGAACCGGCCGAGAAGCTGCATAGGCTATCTACCGCCTCGACTCTTGTCTCTGCTTACCCACCAGGTATGCAGCCAAGGATAGCGACTGTACTGCACCACCGAGCCAACACGTCAGCCCCCGTTCCCCGCCTTGACCACCAGGCTGGCCAGCGCTGGCACAGCCGGGGAGACGCGATCCGGCCGCTGGATAAGGCGTGCGCGCAGCTCGTACCGACCTGCTTCACGTGGGGCCGTGATCGCCACGTTCACCTGGGTCGTCGCTCCGGCCGGTAGGTCGTCGGTCAGCAGGGCCTCGCCGATGAGCGTCCAGGGGGCCGCCGGCGAGCGCCGTGCCTCTACGGCGACGCCCACCGGATAGGTTGGGCTACTGCACGTCCCGTACCAAACCTGCGTACTCCCATTCGTCACGTCCAGCGACATCGTCGCTGCGTTGCCCGGTGCCAGCGGCCTGGAAACTCCGGCCCCAAAGCGAATCATGCCCTGAAACTCATCAGCGGCCAGGGGGTGCGGGATCGTCAGTGGCACCAGCGGGGCATCGGTCGCCGCGGCGGCGGTAGCGACGACGAACAAGCCGCGCCAGCGCACCGGGCATTCGCCAGGCTGTACTTGGAGGAGCACCGGACGCAGGCGCGTGGGGTCGAGCACGGCGGTCGCCGCTTCACCTTTGAGGGCCGCAGAGTTCCCCACCCAGACGTACCGGATATCATGGCGCGCCAGCGTCTCCGCGTGCAGCCACTTGCGGATCGCGGCTCGATCACCAGACGTCAGGGCAATCCGCCACGGCGCAGCGGAGAAGGCACTTTCTGCTACAACTACCCGGACGACCTCCCGCTGCACAATCGCGACACGATCAGACGCGGCAGCGTGCTGCGCCAGCCAGTCTTGCGGCGCTGGCGCGGTGTCTCGCCGGGGCACCACGAGCGGTGCCGCTTCGACCGGATAGCTCAAGACGGTGCCACTGTCCAGATGCAAGCGCAGGACACCGAAGTGCTCGGGCGTCACTGGTTGCCTTTGAGCGTAGGCGAGCACGAGCAGCCGGTCGCCGATCTGTAGCTTCAGCGACTTGCTCCGGGGATCGGTGTGCTGCGATAGGTACTCGCCGTCATCTATTCTGATGATGAGCAATGGCTGGTACCAGCCGGTCGTGTCCCAAATAGGCCCGCTCGTGCTCCCCAACTCAACGAACTTGAGCACGTGGCTCTGTACGTCCCATACATCGTTTCCGACACTAAGCAGCAAAGAGGCGTCAGCCTGACCATCCGGGACCAGGCCGTCCGGGCCGATGAGGTCGAACGCAAGTTGGTCCGGGAGGCTCAACGCGACGAGGCGGGGTTGTGGTGGATCAGCCGGCAGGTGCCAGTCGAGGCGGTCGAGCTGGGCACTGGGCACCGAAATAGGGTCCGTCGTTATAGTCATAGTCACCGGTATGCGATAGGGAGTTGTTTTGGCTACGAGCATCAGTCCTGCGACGATGACTGCCGTAACGGGCACGGCGATGCTCAACGGATTTTGATCCCGTCGCAGCATTGCCCGCCAGTTCACTCCCGGCCAGAGTCGAATCCACCAGCCGGACCGGGGACTTCGCGCTGTGTCAAGTGCGGCAATAAGTCCCACCAGCCCGCCGGCGGCGAGGAGATAGAGCACCCAGGTTACTGGGTAGCGAAAGCGAACCACTGGGTTGTTCGTTCCCACCGACACAAGCACCACATAGAGCAGCGCAGCGGCCGGCACCAGCGCACGACTAGGCCGGAAAACTGTTCCCAAGACGGCCAACGCTAACAGCGGCCAGGCGTAGCGGCTGTAGTGCAAGAACTCTGTCCGCTGATCGAAAGCTTGCGCGACCGCCTGGTCAGTCGCATAGTCGTATGCGCTCACGCCCAGCTTGTCTGATCCACCGGCGGTGATGTATTCCCGGCGTCCACCTTGCACACGATCAGATGCAGTGGCGTGACTCCCAGTCAGGAGGGGCGGCAGACGACGCATGGTATCGCCGATATAGGCCAGTGGATCGGCGAGCACAAAGTCCAGCGCCACGCGCATCAGCAGCCGATCTAGCTCCTCGTTCGAGAGATGAAAGCGCTCCAGCAGCCTGCCATATGGCCCTGTCCAGGGCGGTGTGGGGTGATGACTGATGGTTGCCTTGCTCTGTCCGAGCAGCGGGTCTCCTCCACCACGCCCTCGCAACAGGCGCTCCGGGGCTTCCTCAATCCGATAGAGCATGTTGCGCTGTAGCGACGTGGTGAGTGCAAACACCCCATGCGTCCGCTGATTCCAGACCATCATCGGGACCACAATGAGGGCTGCTCCCACGATAGCCACCAGCGTCAGCCGTACTCGCTGACTGGCTCGCCAAAGCCGCCTATACCAGGCATTCCTGGAGATGCCTCCCGCGGCACTGCTCGCTGGTCCCAGCCTCGGCAGGAGCAGCACCAAGCATGGCAGCAATAGCCCGGTGGGACGGACCAACGTCGCGGCACCGGCCAGCAGCCCAAAGCCAGCCACCTTCAGCCAGATGGAACCGGGCCAGCGCAACAGCACCAGAGCCAAGCCACAGAGCAGCAGCACGGTGAAAAGGGGCTCGCTCAAGACCGCGTGCTCGTATAACGCCAACTCCACATCGAGCACGGTCAGCAGCGCCGCCGCGAGACCAACCAGCGACCCAAACAAGCGGCGCCCAATGAGATAGACCAGCAACCCACTAGCGAGACCTATGAAATGCTGGACGAGTATGGCAGCGGCAGTACTGCCGTCGGTGACCGCGAGGATGGCGGCGAGGAAGAGGGAATAGCCGGGCGGAAAGTGCAACCCGGAGTCGAAGGGCTGGCCGGCGAGGAGTTGGTTGGTGGCATAGTGGTAGTAGCAGCAGCGGCTATCGGTGGTGAAGAAGGGCGCGAGAGTCAAGAGCGGCCAGCGGAGCGCCGCGCCGGCAGCGAGAATAACCAGCACGTGCAGCCAGGTGGCCCGGTGAAATGCGTGGTAGACCGCTGGAAGCTGCACGGACACGCGCTGGATCATGCCTCTAATAGACAGGTCGGCACCGCTGTAGCCCCTGCGGATTGTGCAGAACCTGGCTGTTATCGTCCGGTCGCCGGCCTGCGCCGTGACCGCGAGGGGGGCAATGTCCTGCAAAGGATAGCAGTAGCCGGCCGAGTACGCGGGCGGGGGCAGGGCCAGGCCACTGTAGGGACACAACCCTTGTGGTTGCCCGCGTCTCCCGGCGCGGCAGGTGACAGGCCCGGTCCTCCGACTGGGGTAGGGGAACATGGATTGTGGCTTCCGCTGCAATGACGGGGGCCGGCTATGGCACACTAGCTGCACTGTGAGCAGAGGACGAATACGGAGCCACCATGGTCCTACGACTCAGGCTACTTGGTACGGGTACGCCGACCCCGCTGCTCGATCGGGCCGGCGCCAGCTTTCTGGTCGAGTGTGGCGATGATCTGCTGCTCTTCGACTGCGGCCCGGGGGCAGTGCGGCGGCTGCTGGAAGCCGGCATCGCACCCACACAGGTGACCCACCTGTTTCTCACCCACCTCCACTATGACCACTGCAATGACTATCCCTACCTGGTGCTCACCCGCTGGGATCAAGGCGCCGGTCGCATCCCCGATCTGGCGGTCTGCGGGCCCCGCGGCGTGGCGCGGATGACGCGCTTGCTTTTCGACGAGACGGGGGTCTGGGGACCGGACCTGGAGGGCAGGACCCAGCACGGGGGCAGCCAGGCGATCTATCAGCGGCGAGGTGGCGTGCTGCCGCGGCAGCGGCCGCAGCCGCTCGTCACGGAAGTCCAGGACGGGGCCAGCGTGCCCGGTGCCAATGACACGCTGGGTCTGCGCGATTCGATGGGGGATAAGGTGATGCAGACCCAGCGGTCAGACTGGCAGGTGACGGTGGCTGAAACGCGCCACTGCCAGCCGCACCTGCACTCGGTCGCTTACCGGCTGGATGCGGCCGGCGGGAGCGTCGTGTACAGCGGTGATACCGCACCGACGCCACGCCTGACCAAGCTGGCGGCAGCGGCCGATGTGCTCCTGCACATGTGCCACTTCATCAACGGCGAGGAAGCCGACCCGCGCATGACCGACAGCTGCTCCGGTCATCTCGATGCGGCCCGGACGGCCCAGGAGGCCGGCGTGGGTACCCTCGTGCTCGTGCATCTCACGGAGCAGGTGCTCGCTCCCGGCCTCCGCGAGCGCATGTGTGCCGAGGCCGCGGCGGTGTTCGACGGGACTATCGTTGTAGGTGAAGACCACCTCACCGTGCCCATCAGTCCCGCGCCGCCGGCGCCGGCACGCTGAGACCTCCTGCCGCCCGCGCATGGTTGCCGCGAGGGGGGTGGCTCCCTATGGTCCCTTCGCTGCGGCGGGGGGACGGGGCGCGGCTAGACCCGCTCAATGGACGCGGCCGGGAGCCACGTCTCCCGGTCGTCTCGCAGGCGCACCAGATACCACCCGGGGCGCTCCTCGACGATGGCGAACTCCACGCCGGCGTGGAGGGGCGTGCGGAAGCTCGGCGCGTAGCCCACCGGGTCCGGCCCCTTGCGGCCCACGGCCTGCGCGGCCACGATGACCCCCTCGTTCGCACGCCGGCTGCCCACTTCGGCTACGAGCAGCGATCCAAGACACAGCGCGGCGACCATGGCGAGCATCGCCACGGGCAGGCGCAGCGAGAACCGCACCAGGTTGAAGAGCTTCAGCGCGGCCAGCAGCCAGATCAGATCGAAAGCCAGCACAAAGACGACCAGGCGGGGCAGCACGGGCAAGCCGTTGTGCCAGGCGAGCACCGTATCCAGCACCCGGCGCTGGGGCGGTACGGGGATGCTGTCGCGCACCTGACTACGCGCAAAGGCCAGGTTGCCTTGCAGGTTCCGGTCCTCCGGCGTCAGGCGCTCGGCGCGACGGTAGTTCAGGATGGCTCGCCCCACGTCGCCCTGGAGCAGGTAGGCGTTCGCCAGGTTATAGAAGAGCTTGCCGTTGCGGACGTTGCCCGCGCCGATGATCTTCTCGAATCGGACGATGCTCTCCTGATAGAGCAGCTTGGCCGCCGCCGGGTCCTCCGGTGCCACCCGCGTCGCTTGCCGGAACTTCTCGTTGGCCTGCTCCAAGAGACCGCGCAGCGCCGCGGGTGCCAGTGTCGGACCGGCAGCGAGGCCGGCAGCCGGCAGCAGCGCGACCACGACCGCGATGAGCACCACCATCAATCGTCTCATGGTTCGTACTCCACCCGTGTCCCGCATGACCAGGACACTGCCATCTAGCTCCTCGCCCCTAGCCACCGGTCAATGGCGCCGAGCAGCCGCTCCGCCTCGTCGCATAGCCCTCCGGCAGCACCCGGCCCGAGGCCAGCAAAGCGCGCTGCGTCACACCGCTCCAGCAGCGCCCGCACCGCCGCGGCCTGTGGCACGCCCCGCTCCCGCAGCAGGCGCTCGGCCTCGGCCGGAGTCAGTCCGGCGACCGGCACGTCGAACGTCGCCGCCAGGTAGCCCTGGACGGCGCGGCTCGTGCCCGTCGCCTCCGTAGATTCATCGCTGTGTGTGGCGCGTAGCTCTCGCCGCGCCTCGCGCAGCGCCCGGCGGCGCCGACTGTCGGCGGTATCGGCCCCCGACCGCCGACGCGCGACGTGTACGGCGGCGAGGCCAAGGTAGAGGGCCATTGGCGCCAGCAGCGCGGCCAGCCACGCCGGGTGGCGCAGCCGCTCCGGCAGCCCGACACCTTGATCCGTCAGCACCCCGGCATCCTCGTAGTTATGGGCAATTCCATCCGCGCGCGTTTCCACCTCGGCGGCCGCCGGCGCATCATCGCCCCCACCAACGGCGTCCGCTGCGGTGACTTGGCGCGTCGCCCGCACGACCAGCGGAATGGGCGCACTCCGGACCGTTCGGTACTCGCCCTGGTCCACGTCAAAGTAGCTCAAGTCGAGCGGCGGGATTGCCGTCACCCGGTCGTTGAGGGCACGAATGGTCTGCGTGAACACGGCGCTGCCGTCCCGCACGACCGGCGTCGTCGGCTCGTCCGATACCTTGAAGTCTGCGACCAAACTGCCCTGCGTGTGCAAGGCTGGCGCGGGGATATTGCCGAGCGGCTCCGGACCGCGAACACGGATGGTGAGCGTGATTGGATCGCCGACGTTGACCTCGGTCGGCGCAGCGGCCGTCTCGATACTGTAGGCACCGACCAGGCCCGTAAAGCTGGCTGGGCGCGGCTCCGGCAGCGGCAGCACCTCCAGGTTCAGCTCATTCGAGGGAACGACCAGTTTGCGCGTCGCCTCGCGGCTGAACGGTGAGTTCCGGAAAAGCGAGCTGCCGGAGAAGAAATCGTCGAACAGACTGCGGCTCGGCGCCTGGCTCGTCACGACGCTCAACTCTACGGCTGCCGGACCGATCCGAAATTGCCCCGTCTCCTGCGGAATCAGCACCTTTTCCAGCGTCAGCGTCGTGAACTGCTCCCCGTTCAGCGTGCCCTGCCCGCGACGCGCGAGGGCCTCGCTCCCGAGGAACGGCACCGCCACATACTCCCCACTAAGCAGGCCTTGCCGGGCATCGGCCGGTGCCGCCGGGTCGCCGGCCGCGAATGCACCGGTCAATGACATGGAGAGCGCAAACCCGCGCACGTCCTGCCGCAGGTACCAGGTCAATCGGAGCTTCACCGGCTCACCGACGTATACTTGCTCCTTTTCCAGCGCCAGTCTGAGCTTGAAGTCTTGGTGCTCGGTCGGCTGGACAACGGTGATGGCGATGGGCTGTGTCCGATACGTTTGGCCGTCTATGGTCAGGGTCGCTGCGGGAATGGTGTGCCGGCCGGGCGCGAGCGCTGTCAGTCGGTATTGAAAGTAATACTGCTCGATGACCGTCTCGGTCCTGCGACCGTTGACAATGGAAATCGAGTGCGATGACACATCTTGGCCACCCTCATACGCCACCTCGAAGGCGTCGAGCGCCGGGAGCTGCGGCTGGACCTGCGGCGTCGCGCCCTCGACAATCACTCGAAAGGCAAAGCTCTCGCCGGCATAGACCCGGTCAGTTTCGACCGCCGCCTGCACGGTGATCGGCTCCGCGCCGGAGGCCGGGATAGTCAGTGCCAGCACAAGCAGCACGGCTGCCACGGCCGCTACGGTGGCTGCGATGGCCGTCAGTCGTCGCATCGGTCCGCTCACCAGTTCTTCTCTACTGGTGGTGTGCGCGGCAGTGTGCCACGTTGTAGCTGCTCACGCGCCGCCCGGTCCCGCCGTTCTTTATCCAAGATTTGCGCCGCCGTGGCATCCTGCGGCTGCTGGTCCTGTTCCTCCGGGCCGGACTCCTGCTGCGCGGACTGTCCTGGCGCCGGTTGGGCAGCTTCCTCCTGCTGGTTCTGTGCCTGCGGAGCGCCGGCCGCCCCTTGGACGTTGGGATCGCGGAGCGCCCGCAGCGCGGCGGCGATGTCCTCGGCCGCGGAGCGCTGGTGGGTGGCGGCCGACTGCGGCTCCTGGCCCTCTAGCCGGTCCGTGGCCTGCTCCTGTTGGCGCTGCGCGTCTTGCAGCTTCTGGGTAGCTTGCTGGCGGCGCTCGTCGCTGGCATCCGGCGCGCTGGACGGTGACGGCGTTCCCGACGGCTGCGCCGACTCCGCTTGCTCATCAAGCCGCCGCGCGGCCGCGGCAGTTTCCTCGCTAATCTGCTGTTGCTCCTCCCGGAGCTGCCGCAGCGCCTCCGACAACGCGCTATCCGGCGGCGGTTCGTTCGCCAGCTGCGCCGACTTGGCGGCGGCCTCTTCCTGACGCTGCTGTAAGTCCCTGAGTTGCTCGGCTACCTCGCTCTGCGCTTGCTGCTCCCGCTGTTGGTCCTGCAGTTGATCGAGGATGTCCTTGATGGCCAGCCGGACCACCTCGATGTTGCGGGCGGCCTCTTGGTCGTGCGGCGCAAGCTCCAGCGCCCCCTGGTAAAAGGCCACGCTCGCTTGCAGCATGGAGAGCGCCTGCTGTAAGTCACCCTCGCGCTGCGCCATGCCCTGCTGGAACTTACTGTTACCGAGGTTGTACCGGGCTGCTGCTACCAGCCCCAAGTCCCGCGCGGTCCGGTCTACCTGCCGGAAGAGCCGCTCCGCCTCGCCGTAGTCGCCCAAGGCATAGTGAGTAACGCCCTGGTTGTAGGCTACCTCCGGCGAATCCGGCAGCTGGGCCGCCGCCGCGGTATAGGCCTCCAGCGCCGCCGCGTACTCCTGCCGGTCGAAGAGCGCATTGCCCCGGCCGACCTCAGCCCCCGGCCCAGTCGAGGGCAGGCTTGGGGGAGCACACGCGCTCAACATGGCCCCCCACAGCACGATGAGGAGGGCAACGGTGCTAAGTCGTTTTGCGTTCACGGATGAATGCCTCGCCGACCAGGAGTGCCAGGGCCAGCAACAGAAAGACTTGGTACCGCTCGTCATAGCGAATCACCGACTGCGACTCAAGCTCGCGCCGTTCCGCCGCTGCGACAAACTGCTCGTACACCTCGTCCAGGTTGATATTGCCGGTAGCGACGTTGAGGTATCTCCCATCGTCCGACGCCAGAGCGATCTTGCGTAGCGTTTCGCCGTCCAGCTTGGTCCGTACCTCTTCGCCCCTGTAGGTCAGGAAGGTCCGCCGGCCAGCCTCGTCCGTGACGGGAATTCGCCGGCCCTCGCCCTCGTCACCGAGGCCGATGGCGATGATGCGGACCCCCGCCGCGCCGGCCTGCTCGGCAGCCTGGATGGGGAAGCTCTCGTGATCTTCTCCGTCCGTGATGAGGATGATGTCCTTGTATCCGCGCTCGCTGTCGTCGAACACCTCGTTCAGGGCGACGCGAATGGCATCACCGATGAGCGTGCCGCCACGGGAGACACTCTCCGGTGCGAGGTCTCGCAGTGCCAGGCGCATGAAGCTGTAATCCAGCGTGAGCGGGCTTTTCACAACGGCGGTGCCGGCGAATGCCACCAACCCCACCCGGTCCCCTTCCAAAGTGTCCAGCACGTCCGCAATGGCCAGCTTGGCTCGCTCCAGGCGGTTGGGGGCGAGGTCCTCGGCCAACATGCTGCGCGATACGTCTAAGACGAACACCACGTCGCGCCCCAAGCGTTGCAGCTGCTCCGGCTGGGGATTCCACCGCGGCCGCGCGAGCGCGACGGCGATCAGCCCCAGCGCCAGCAGGACTAGCGCCGCCTTGGCGATCTGTCGTGGCCGGCTGACCGAAACGTTCAGCACCGGGAGCAGCCCCGGCTCCCGGATAAACGTCCGCAGCGCCACGCTCTTGCGGTGGAAGCCGTAGGCGTAGAGCGCCGCCAGCGCCGGGAGCAGCCACAAGGCGTGCAGCCATTCGGAGTTGTGCATTAGGGTGCTCTCCGTAGCCACGTGTTGCCCAGGACGATCTCGGCCAGCAGCAAGAGGCCCGCCGCCAGCGCGTAGGGCAGGAATACTTCATCGTGCTGGGCAAACTCCAGTGTCTCGATCTCCGTCTTCTCCAGCCGGTCAATCTCCCGATAGACGTTCCGCAGCGCCTCGCCGTCGGCCGCCGTGAAGTACCGTCCGCCGGACACCTCGGCAACCGTCCGCAGGGTGCCCTCGTCCATGCCCATGCCGACGGCCGGCAGCCGCACGGTGCCGCCAAACGGGGTCTGCACGGTGATGAACTCTTCGCCGCCACCGATCCCGATGGCATAAATCTTGATCCCCCAGTCGCGGGCCAGCGCCGCGGCTTGGCCGGGTGTCAGGTCACCGGCATTGTTGCGCCCGTCGGTGAGCAGAATGATTGCCTTGCTCTTGATCGTGAAGGCGTCGGCGGCGCCATGTTCCGTCCAGCGGGCAATGTCTTCCTCCGCCCGTTTGAGGCGCGCGGCGGCGAGTGCTAGGGCATCACCGATGGCCGTTCCATCTTCCGCCTCGTATTGGACAATCTTGGTGCCCTGCACAAACTGCACTAGGGCATCGTGTGCTCGCACCAGCGGCGCAGCCGTATCGGCAAAGCGGGCAAAGGCGATCATGCCGATGAGATCGTGCGGCCGGCCAGGCAGGTCGTCACCGTTGCCGACGACGAACTCGGTAAAGACCCGCTTGACGACCTCCAGCCGGTTCAGACGCTCACCCTCGAAAGCCATCTCCGCACGCATACTGCTGGAGCGATCCACGACCATCTCCAGGGCGATGCCTTCCGTGGACACGCGCGTTTCGGATCGGCTCGTCTGTGGGCGGGCGATGGCGACGATGAGCAAGGCGAGCGCGGCCAAGCGCAGGGCCAGTAGCAGCGGTCTAGCCCAGAGGCGCACGCTGCGTCCCAGAGTGCCGACGCGCCGCAGCGACGAAAACCGCACGGTAGCCGTGCGCCCCCGCCGCAGATAGAACCACGCCACCAACGGCAACAGCGTAAGGAGCAGAAACGCTTGCGGCGCCGCAAAACGCACAGTTACGCCTCCCGCTTAGGCCGCAGCCTCGACGACGACCTGCCGTTCCTCGGCCTTGGTCCGCTCGATAAACGTCCGGGCCGTGTCGAACGTCCGTTGGACCTCTGCCGTCGTCGGGGTAAGCTCGGCGAACTTCACCTGATCGCAGTGCGCGAGGAAGTCGCCGAGCGTGTCGGCCTGCGCCGTCGTGAACACGGCCGACCGCCGAGCCTCGCGCAGGAACTCCTCCGTCGTCCGTTCGGGCGCGTGGAGTGCAAACCGATCCTCGATATACTGGCGCAGAATCTGCGACACCTCGCGGTAAAACGCCTTGACCTCTCCCCGTTCGACGAGCTTCCGCTTGACCAGCCGCTCCAGCTTGGCGGATGCCAGCTCGTGCGCCGTGTAGCGCAGCGCCTCGGCCGGCCGTTGCCGCCGCCGGACGTACAGCACTCCCAACGCGCCCAAGGCGAGCACCGCGCCGGCGGCTGCGATCCACAGCCACGTGCGCGGGGAGGACGGCAGCGCGACGACCGACTTGATCGGTCCCACGGTCAGCTCGCGGCGTTGGTCGTCGAGCAGCGAGGTCACCTCCACCGGGATACGCTCGGTGGTGAGAGTGAACGAGGCCGGCGATGCGCCGTCGCCGCCAGCGGCGGGGGCGCGGACGCTGAAGGTTAGCGGCGGAATCTCATAGCTTCCTGACAGGAACGGATGCAGCTCGTACTCGCGCGTCGTGACGTGCCGGCCCTGATCGTCGAGCGATGCCGGTGCCGACGTGTAGTCGCCGATGGACCAGCCGCCGAGCTGCTGACCAAGCTGCGGCTCATCCAGCGTATAGCCCTCTTGCAGCGCGGTAACGACCACGAGGCGCAGGTGCTCGGCGATGGTGATGGTGTCCTTGTCGAGCCGTACATGGACCGTGAGCGGCCCGCGCTCGAACGGGCGATCCACGGCAAACGCCGGTGTCTCCGCTGCACTCGTCTCGCCGACCTCGCAGCCGACGACGAACATGGCAAGCACGACGAGCACTCCCACCATGAGCGGCGTAGGCAGCGGGGCGGTGCTCACCCCCCGACCCCCTCTCCACTTGTGGAGAGGGGGCGTCTGCCACCCGTCATTCCGGCGGAAGCCGGAATCCATCCTGCTCATCCCTGCATCCTGCAAATCCTGATGCAGACCATCATCGCGCCCCGGCTCCCCTCCTTCCACACAGACGCCCCTTCCCTGATGAAGGCTGTGAACTTGATTAGGTAGTGGTCCGGCCCCCACCCTCACCCTCCCCCGGAGCAAGCTCCAGGGGAGGGAATCTGCTCCCGGCCCCGGTGAAGCGGGAGTTAGGTCCAAGCGCTCGATGTTCATCAAGCCCGTCCGGTCTACCGTCGTCGTTCCCGTGTGTGGAAGAACCGCACCAGGTCCTGCACATACGAGGTGCCGGTGGAGAGAGCGATGGAGTCAGCCCCGATCCGCCGCAGGTCGCTGTGCAGCTGCTCGGCCTCCCGCTGTGCGCCGGCCTGGTACTCGTCGCGCACGCGCGCGCTGCGGGTATCTATCAGCAGCGTTTCACCCGTCTCCGCGTCCTCCAGCTCGATCAGCCCAACATCCGGCAGCTCCCGCTCGCGGTGGTCCTCGATGGTCACGGCGATCAGATCGTGGCGGCGGCTGACCCGCCGCAGCGGCCGGTGAAAATCCGTGGCGATGAAGTCCGATACCAGGAACACCACCGCCCGCCGCTTGAGCACCTTGGCGAGGTAGTCCAAGGCGCCGGGGATGTCCGTCTGAGCGGCGCGCGGCTCGAAGCTGAGTAGCTCGCGGATGACCCGCAGGACGTGACGGATGCCCTTCCGCGGCGGGATATACAACTCGACCTGCGCGGTGAAGATGAGCAGCCCCACCCGGTCGTTGCTCTTGGTGGCTGCAAAGGCCAGCACCGCACACACCTCTGCCGCCAGCTCGTTCTTGAGCCGCCCGACCGAGCCGAACCGGCCGGAGGAGCTGAGGTCCACGACCAGCATGACGGTCAGCTCCCGCTCCTCCACGAACTGCTTGACGAACGGGGCGCCGGCGCGCGCCGTCACGTTCCAGTCAATGGTGCGGACCTCGTCGCCGGGCTGATATTCACGCACCTCGGCGAACTCCATCCCCCGGCCCTTGAAGGCACTCTCATACTCACCGGCAAAGACCTCATTGACCACGCGCCCCGTGAGAATCCGGAGACGATGCACCTGCCGCATCAGCTCGGTAGGGATCATGGAGTCTCCTGATCGCCAGGTCTGCACCACCGCTGGCATTCGATTGTGCAGACCTGGCGCGTCACCGGCCTACGGGACGGGAACATGGTCGAAAATCTGCTTCACCAAGTCGTCGGCGGTCCGCTCCTCCGCCTCGGCCTCGTAGCTCGGGATGAGCCGGTGCCGCAGCACGTCCGGGCCGATGGTTTTCACGTCCTGGGGGGTGACGTAGCCGCGCCCCTGCAGGAACGCATACGCCTTGGCGCCGAGGGTGAGCGCGATGGTGGCCCGCGGCGAGGCGCCGTATTCGATCAGGTGGGCCAGGTCGAGCCGGTAGTCGCCCGGCGTTCGGGTGGCTTGGACGATGTCTACGATGTAGTCCTTGATCTTGTCGTCTACGTAGATTTCGTCCACCACCGTCCGCGCCAGCAAGATGTCCTCCGGCTGCACCACCGGCGCTATGTCCGTCTTGGGCTGCGTCGAGGCCATGCGGTCCAGTATCCGGCGCTCCTCCTGTTTCGAGGGATACGTCACCTTGAGCTTGAGCATGAAGCGGTCTACTTGGGCCTCGGGCAGCGGGTAGGTGCCTTCCTGCTCGATTGGATTCTGCGTAGCGAGCACGAGGAACGGCTCCGCGAGGGCGTAGGACTCGTCACCGAGCGTAACCTGTTTTTCCTGCATCGCCTCCAGGAGAGCGCTCTGGACCTTGGGCGGGGCGCGGTTGATCTCGTCCGCCAAGACGATATGGGCAAAGATCGGCCCCTTCTTCGGCGTGAAGGAGCCGTCGCGTGGGTTATAGATCAGCGTCCCGATGAGGTCCGCCGGCAGCAGGTCCGGAGTGAACTGAATCCGCTGAAACTGCGCGTGGATCGCCTGTGCCAGCGTTGTCACCGTCAAGGTCTTTGCCAGCCCCGGCACCCCTTCCAACAGCACGTGTCCGCCGGTGAGCAGGCCGACGAGCAGGCGCTCGATCATATATTGCTGCCCGACAATCACCTCCTCCAACGCGAACGTGAGCGTTCGCAGGAAATAACTATGATCCTCGACTGCTTGTCCGATCTGCTTTACGTCAACGGCCATCACGTCCGACCTCCACGGCAACCGTCCCCGATTCCGATTTTAAACGACTCACATCGCCTCCACCAGACGCGCAGTTAGAGGGAACTGGCCCCCACCCTCACCCTCCCCCGTCCCGACGGGGGAGGGAACAGGCCATCTCCTTGACGCAGCGGCTGGCCAGAGACGGCATTGGTTGCCGGCGGGTGCCCACACGCTGGGCCTCTAGGGGAGGGGCACGGCATGCCGTGCCCCTACGGCGCCGGTTGTAGCGTTTTCCACTCGTTTACCTACCCTTGTCAGCCGTCCCGACGGGGAGGGGACCTGCTCCCGGCCACTACTCTAGTTAAGTTCGCAACCTTCATCAGGGAAAGGGAGTCAGCGCGGCGACCGGCGGTGTGGCTACGGACCATTGTGCGGTGTGGAGGTTCCGGGGCGGTTGCGAGCAGATTACAGCCTCGCAACCGGCAGGCGGCAGTACAGCGACGGGCACAATAGGGGGCAAAGCAAACGGCCCGTCGGAACAATCCGACGGGCCGCGTTCTTGTGGTATCCCCGGAGGGATTCGAACCCCCGACCTCTTGGTTCGTAGCCAAGCGCTCTGTCCAGCTGAGCTACGGGGATAACTGCCGGCATCTCACGAAACCTGCCGTGCGACGCTCTCCACCAAGATATTGTAGTGAACTTACTCACCAACGGTCAACTACGCTTGCCGTGGCCCGTGACGGCGTGTTGATCTAGGGGCGCACAATGCATGGACAGGCCTACCCTTGCCGGTTCCATAGTGCGGCGCGTTTGAGGAACACGGCCGGATCTGTTACCCACTCGCTATAGCCGATCCGCCGATAATCCGTTAGCCAGTTGATCCTCTCGTCGAGGCAAGCAGCCAAGGCCGCATCTGCCACGGCCAGCGTAAAGCCGCCAAGCTCAATCGCATCATCGAGGGCCGTGACCACGAAGGTACCGCCGGCAGCGTGGGCAGCGTCTCGGTTGCCGATCTCTCCCCTGGCCAGCGCGTCTATCCTGCCGGCGCCGAGGGCCTCCAGCAGCTCCGTTTCGCCGGACGTGTCACCGAGATAGGCCACTTGTGGCATGGTTTCCGAAGGGGGATAGAGGTGATGCCGCCCGGCCAGATTCGGAGACGCGCCAGCAGCGGTGATGACGTATCCCGTGCTGCCATCGGCAATCACCGTGCCCGCTGGCGTTTCGACGCGCGTACCGGCGGCCAGCACGCCATTGGCGTCCACGAGGCCCGTCAGCTCCAGCAGGCGGAACTCCCCGGTCGTGCCGGCCAGCGCACCGACGCGCACGTCGCTGGTCAAGTCGTTATGTGTGGCCAGGCGTTCCGCGTCGGCGGCCCGCACCAGTAGCGACTGACGAAACGTGATATGGCCCGACGTAAAGTTGACGACGTGCTGCCCCGTCGCGTCACGGGTGCGCGAGTCGATGATCGTGATGCCCCCGCCGACAAGATCGTAGTCCGCGCCGGCGGACCGTAGCCAGATGCCGGGCCACACACCAATACCGCGACGTGAGAAAGACAGTCCCGCGTCTTCCAGGGCTTCCAGCGCCGTCAAGAGGCCCGCTTCATAGCCCCGGTGGGTGTTGAAGCCGGCGGCGGCCGGGTCCTCGGCGGCGCTGTAGCTCACCGGCGCGAAATAGGTGTAGAAGCCGACGTTGAGCACGCGGCTGCCGTCCGTGCAGGGCAGCGGCTTGGGCACGCGCTTAATGACCATGACCGCCACCGGGTTGCGCCAGTCGTGCTGGGCCGGGTCGAGGTCGCCGCCGCCGTGGACCCCCGCGTGGACGTGGACGTAGCCCTCGGCCGGCGCGGTGTCGTCGTGCCGGTGGTTGCCGCAGGCCGGGCCGGGGATGTAGGCGCAGTCCTCGCTGTTGGCCTCGCTGCCCGCATCGTAGCCGATCAAGGTCAGCCGGCGGTCGTATAGCTCAATCCCGTTCGCGCCGATAAAGCCATCGTTGGTGTTCAACAACATGCTCGCCAGGGAGAGGTACCGCGCCTGGCCCCGGACTGTGACCGTGGCTGTGACCGTCCGGCCCGGCAGGATCGGCCCAGTGTCGCCGGTGACGAATTGGGCCGCGCTAATTAGCTCGCTTATGGCCGGGTTCCAGGCTCCCAAGAGGCCGGCCGCGTCGGCCTCCTCCGCCAAGGCCACCAAGTTGGCGCTCGCGGGTTGTCCCAGCGTGTAGAGCGGCGCCACGCCCGGCGCGTGCGTGGCCAAGAAGATGGGCGACAGGGGCTGACCTCGTGTCACATTGGTGATGGACACCTTGTAGTGAGCTACGTCCGCAGCACTCGTGGCGGAGGCGCCGCCACCGCCGGCAGTGACCAGTCCCCAGGTCAGGGCGGCCAAGGCGGCCATGCCGAGCACGGCGACGACGAGCTTCCTCCTCATGTGCAACATCCCTCGTTCGTGGCCGGACGTGCTCGCTGTGGCGCGATTATACTCAATGCGGGGAGGGGCTGCCGGGCACCGCGATAACGCCCTTATCCCTGGAGGGAAGGGTCTGGCAGAGGGTGAGGTCTGCCCCACCGGTCAGGGGCTAAGGCCGGGCGGCCAGCGTCACGTACTGTTCGGGGACGTATCCAACTCGGCCCTCCGGGTCGCGCACCTGTAACCACGCCGTACCACTTGCGCTTGGTGCTCCCGTGCCGTTCACCCCGGTCGCAAGTACGTGTAGATTGGTGCCTTCACGCCACGCTACCCACTTGCTCGACCAGTCGGGTTGGCGCCGTAGGTATAGACCCTGACCATCGGTGTTGGCAACCGTGACCCACCCGCCGGCGGATGCTGCGCTCGCGTCTTGCGCCGGGGTACCCCCCCTGGGCGGCGTCTCGGCCCCATCGTCTGTGCCGGCTCCCGATCCGATAGTAGTCGGCTGCACTGGGGCCAGCACCGCGGAGCCGCGGCGCTGCGGTAGTTCTACCAATAAGGCAACCAGCACCAAGACCCCAGTGACCGCTGCCACCACCAGCAAGGTCCGCGGTATGGCCCGCTGGGGCCGACGGACGCGCTTGAGTGCCAGGAATGGCCCGCAGAGCAGGAGATAGAGCGGCCACCACCAACTCAATGCCGGCGGGGGCGAATGTATGGCGCTCGGGTAGCTGTCCAGCGGTGCCGAAAGTGCTGCTCCGGACCCGGACCAGGCCAACGAATCTGCGCCCATCCGGTGCCGCCGAGCGGGCCTCCGGCGAGGCCGGCGAGACGCGGGCCGGTTGTTGAGGATCGTGCCGGGGATCGCCTCAGGACCCGGCGGGCCATCACCAAGCGCCACGCCGGCCGCTGCCCACTCGCTTAATGAGATTGGGTGCGACACCTGCCCGCCTGCCCTACTGTGCCTGGCAGGAGCGGCGCCGGGCCAAAGCTCCTCGGACACAGGACGAGCAGCAGCGCGGTTGGTCCATGTGCCGTTGGACCCGGCCGACCGCGGCCGAGCAGCGTCGGGCGCTGCCAGCCGCCGGTGCTCGACATCCACAATGACCGGCTCATCCGACGGACGCCTCGACGTGTAGGGCCGCTGGCGAGGACGCGGTGCTACCAAGATCGGGCCTCCTTACAATTGCCGAATGTCCGCACAAGGGAGTACGCGAGAGGCGTGCGCTTGCTGCTATCGGGACAGCGGCGATAAAGGGTCGGGGTCGGGACGACGAGCTAGTAGCCAAGCAACTCGTCGGGATGCGTGTGCGTGCAGCGTTCGGTCTAGTCGGCCGGCTCGACGTAGCGTGCGGGCAGGAAGCCTTCCCGGCCGACCGGGTCCCGCACCGGCACCCAGGCCGCGCTACTACCCGGCTGCGGACCGGTGCCGGTTACCTCCGGGCCGCGCACCTGGAGCCGTGTGCCTTCCCGCCAAGCAATCCAGCCGTGGTGCTCCCACGCCCCTTGCTCCTTGGTCTCGCCCGCCGCGGCCGGCCACCGCGTTGCCCACTCCGGACGGGGGCGCAAAAAGACGCCGGTGCCGTCGGTCCCGGCCACGACAACAAACTGCGTGTCCGCTTGTCCGGGGGCATCCGCTGATGGGGCTGTGGTCGGCACGGCAAGCGCCGTCGCCTCGACTTGCTGGAGATACCGTGCAGGCAGGAAGCCTTCCCGGCCGACCGGGTCACGTACCGGCACCCAGGCCGCGCTACTACCCGGCTGCGGACCGGTGCCGGTTACCTCCGGGCCGCGTACCTGGAGCCGTGTGCCTTCCCGCCAGGCGATATTGCCGTGATGGGGATAGGCCCCTTCGCGTTGGGTAGCGCCCGGCTCCGCGCGCCACCGTGCGGTCCACACCGGCTCCGGGCGGAGGAAAACGCCCGTCCCGCCGGAGTTGGCGACGATCACCCAAGCGGTGCCGGTAGTCTCGGCCGCTGCCGGGCTGGCAGCCGGTTGGACCACCAGGGCCGGTGCGGTGACAATCGTCGGTTGAACGGCGGGCGTCGTCACCGCCGTCTCCGCCACCGCGGTCGGCGCCGGTTGCGCCGTGGTCTCCACTACCGGCGCTGGCGCCGCAGCCGGGGGCGCGACGGCCGCCGTGGCGGCCGGTGCTTGTGGCTGTTGCTGGGTCGGCGCTTGCGGCTGCGGTTGCGCCACAGTCTCCACGGCCGGCGCTTCGGCCACAGCCGGGGGTGCGACGACCGCCGTGGCGGCCGGTGCTTGTGGCTGTTGCTGGGCCGGGGGCACGGCGGCCTGACCTACGCCGGAATCTGCCGCTGGACTGCGGAAAGGTAGCCCGTCGTTGACCACCAGTAGTACGGCCGCGGCCACAAGGCCCGCCAAGACGCCGACGGCCAGCAAATAGCGCAGCGCCGCCGTGCGCCGCCGAAAGCCCCACACCGGCACTCGCGACGGCAAGAACACACGCGCTATCGCTGTGAAGACCAAGCCCACCAGCAGAAACGGTCCCACCGCCGCCATGTACAGCAGCCAGCGCCATCCCATCCGTTTGCGTGGGTTATGCCCGCCATCACGCCCGGCGCTATCGGCGATCCAGTTTGCGATTTCTTCGTCCGAATACCACTGCCGGCCCGCGTTAGCGCCGTTTCCCGGCGGAGCGGCCGGCTGAGGAGGGGGCGTCTCTGTGCTTGACGCTTCACTCCCACGAGCGCCGTCCGCCTCGTCCGTGGCGGGCGAGGGTGCTTCGACGAAAGCGCCCAGCAACATGCTGTCGCGCAGCCCGGCGCCGTCACTGTCCGTATGGTCCGGTGCAGCATCCGGCGCGTCGGCAGGTGGAGCTTGCACGTCCTTCTTCAATACATGACCGTTGGATCGATTCTGCGGTTCAGCAGCAACCATAGTTCCGGCACTCCTTAGTGCGTGAGCACGTGCCCTCCGTTACCGAGCAAGACACCGCTGGACGGCGATGTCTGCGGGATTAACGGGTTGCCGGAAGGCGGAGTAGCGGCCGCAGCAAAAAGTGCGGGCAGCCTTAGCGATTCGATCGGGACAAGATCACACTTGTCTGGTTCCGCGTGTCACCAACGGTGCGAAGAACCTCTCTTGGAATTCCGTAAGGGCTATGATCTGTTCATCGGAATAATCCTTCCCCGCAGGTACCACGATAAGCTTATCGTCGTCGTCATCTAAGCGTTGGATAACGGCGATGCACTTCCCGGTAAATGTCTCTACCGGTTCGAAGACGCCAAGCACATAGGCGTCCAGATCCTCCCCATCTGGTGCTGGCACATTGGGGATAAAGCCATAGTTGGCTAGATACATGAACCCTTCTCGAGGATGCCTTGAACCGAGAGGACGGTCTATCCTAACTTCTACAGTCTTACCAATGTAGGTTGTCGCGTCTACGAACTCACTGTTCACAGCTCTCCCACCTCATATCAATTTGCGTTCGCTTCAAGATTCCCGTCCCCTAAGCAGCAACCTTCGTGCCTGAACACAGTGTCCAGATTTGCACTTATCCTACACGCAATTTGTGTGGATTGCCACTGCGTCAGTAGGGGGCCCGACAGATCGGCGCAACCTCCACTCACCAGCCGGAGTCTGGACACATCCGCCATGATCGCCGAGGACATCGAACGCCACCTGACTTCTCATCCATAACGGTCGCTGCCCGCCGCGCCGCTACAATGGCGGCGACCGATGTCTAGGGCACGTTGGCAAGGAGTGAACCTCGCCGGCTGGCTGTCGCAGTCTTCGCTTACACCCGCGCACGTCGCTTCCTTCGTGAGCGAAGCCGACATCCGGCGGATCGCCACGTGGCAGTTCAACCACGTGCGCGTGCCCGTCGCAGCGCAGGTCCTGTGGGACGCGGAGCGGGCGGCGCTGCGAGAGCCTGGCGTGGCAGCGGTAGACCGGCTCGTGGATTGGTGCGAGCGTGCCGGCTTACAGTGCTTCATTGCCCTACACATCGGCGGTGCTGCGGGCCCGGCGGGTCAGCTCAGTACACTACACCGGGAGGACGACCGGCAACGGCTCATCGCGCTCTGGAGCGCAGTCGCCGCCCGCTACGCCGGTTGCCCGGAGACCGCCCTGGCGTATGACCTGGTTCACCGGCCGACCGGGATCACCGCCGCTGCCTGGAACCGGACCGCCCGTGCTATCACCGAGGCCATCCGCGCGGTGGACACCCGGCACACTCTCGTAGTCAGCGGCACGGACGGCGGCCGCCCCGCCGGGTTTGACTCTCTGCGCCCGACACGCGACCCCAACACCCTGTACGCCTGTCATTTCTATGAACCGGTGCTGTTCACCCACCAACAGCTCTCGACCGCAGCACACGGTGACGCCTATCGTGAGGCCGTACCCTATCCCGGCAGCGCCCCGACGCCGGCGGCGTACCCGGACGGCGCCATTGGTGATTATCTGCGCGCCGAGGTGGGGCGGGGCTGGGACCGCGCCGCGCTGGCGGCGGCGCTCGATCCGGTCCTGGCGTTTCAAGAGATCTACGACCGGCCGATCTACGTCGCTTCCTTTGGAGCCTCGTGTCGCGCGTCGCGGCGCAGCCAACTGACGTGGCTGCGCTCCGTACTGACGCTTTTCAAAGCACACGACCTCAGCTGGTCATACTGGACCTACAAGGGGCTGGGATTCGGCCTCATGGATCCCTGGGGGGGCCTCACCACAACGACGGCCGACGATCCGACTGCCGATCTGGACTACGACCGCCTGACCCTCTTGCAGAGCACGTAGCAGCGCCCAAGTCCCCTCCCCAACCCTCCCCCGTTGCGACAGGGGAGGGAGCGCACCGTCTCCCTGCCGTAGCGGGGGGGCCATAGGGGGGCCGGACGGCGTGGCGGCCCCCCTCCTACCCGCTACGCGCCGTCCCGGATGGTCAGGCGGCGATAGAGCCGCAGCGCCGCCTGCCAGGCGCGATAGAGCCGGGGGTGCGGCACATAATCGTAGGCGCCCAGCCAGCGCACATAGCGCCCGCCAAACCCCCGCTTGAACCGATACACCCCCCACAGCGGGTCATCCTCCCGTAGCTCGGTCGGTGCGCCCCACATATCGTAGGTATCGCAGCCGTGCTCGCGTGCCCACTGCATCGCTCGCCACTGCAACAAGTGATTTGGCTGATCGCGGCGGTGGCGCGCGCCGGAGGCGCCATAGAGAAACCAGGCCCGGCGGCCGTACCGACACACCACGAGGCCGGCCACCGTCTCGCCGGCCACGTCCGCCAAGAGCAGCACCGCCCCCTGCTCCCGACGAAAGTGCTCCCACAGGACCCGGTAGTAGTCCAGCGGCCGGATGACAAAATGATCGCGGGCGGCCGTCTCCTCATACAGGCGATAGAAGGTTGCGAGGTCGTCCGTGTCACCCGCGCGGACCTGTACTCCCCGTCGCTGCGCCAGCCGCACATTGTAGCGCCATTTGCGGTGCATCCGTGCCAGCAATTCATCCTCGCTGCCGCGCAGGTCCACGAGCATCGTCGCCGGGAGCTGCACCTGCTCCGCGGCCGGGCGGAACCCGGCGGCCGCCAACGCGCTGGCGACGACGCGATTGTCCGCCGCAATGTCGGGATCGAGCTTGAGCCACAGCACGCGCTGGTCCCGCGCCCAGGCCGCGAGCGCCCGCGCCACGTCGCCCGCGGCCTCGCGGCTCCACTCGGCGAGGATCGGCCCTTTCGGGACGTAGCCGATGCCCAGTCCCGGTATCGGTAACGAGCGACGCAGGACTAAGGCGGTCCCGACCAGGCGTCCGGCGCGACGAAACGCCAACCGCTGCGGCGTCCAGTCCAACTGCTCGCGGGCCGCTGCCCACGCTGCCCCTTGCAACAGATGCGCGCCGGGCAGGCTGAGGACCAGGTCGTCCCACTCGTGTACGGGGACCGTCTCGGTCACCAGGTCGGCCTGCTGCTGCGGATGTACCACCTGTGTTCCCGTGTGGAGGGCGATAGTGCCGAGCGCGAGAGGGCGGGCGGTGACTTGGGAAAAACCGGCCGCCTGGAAGCGGTGTTGGAGCTGACGACGGCTGAGAAACGCTTGCACCGAAGCCGGCAGGTAGTGATAGGCCGCCCCGTAACCGGCTACCGCTGCTCCCACGAGCGGCACGACATGCCGGAAATAGTACCGGAACAGCGTGCGGAACACGGGCATTGTCGGCGAGGTGATCTCCAGGGAGGCCAGCCGGCCTTTAGGACGCAAGACGCGCTGAAACTCGGCCAGCGCCCCGTCCAAGTCGGCCAAGTTCCGCACCGTGAAGGCGGTGACGAGGGCATCGCAGGCGTCCGCTCGCAACGGTAGCGCCAGTGCGTCTCCTTGCACGGGGAGCACGACCACCGCCGGCCGGCCGGCTTGCCCTGCCGCTCGCCGTTGGAGCTTGGTACGGGCCACGCCAAGCATCTCCGCGGCGAAGTCGAGCGCCACGATCCGGCCGCCGGCCGGCATGGCGTCGGCCACCGCCAGGCTGAGGTCGCCGGTCCCCGCACCCACGTCGAGCACCGTCCGGGTTTCCGGCCCGATGACCGCCGACGCGGCGACCTTGCGCCACGCAGCGTCGCGCCCCAGTGTCATCAACCGGTTCATCAGGTCGTACCGCTGGGCGATGGCGTCGAACAGTGTCCGCACGTACTGTGCCCGCGCCGGCCCGGTCGGGAGGTCATCGGCCGGCAGGGACTGCCGTTCAGGCTGCATAGAACATGTGCCCCTCTCGAAGCGCGGGAGCCGGTCGCAGTGTCACCAGTGGCACGTGGCGAGCGCAGGACCCGCACGCCAGGTGGCTCAGGACTGTCTGCTGAGGGCGTAATGCACCAACTCGGCCAGCGCTGTCCCGTGTTGGCTCGTCGGTAGCCCCTCCAGACAGCGCGTCGCCGCGTCACCAAACCGGAATGCAACCGCGCGGGCGCGGTCAATGGCCGCGGATTCCCGTATCTCAGCCACAAACTGCTGGACATCATGCTCATCCGTCGGCGTGCCGTCGGTTATCAGGATGTCCACGAGGGGATGCTGCGGGTGTGCCTCAAGGAAATAGATGATCGGCAGCGTCATCGTGCCTTGGAGCAGGTCGCTGCCTACCGGCTTGCCAAGCGCTTCCTCGGTGCTGGTCAAGTCCAAAATGTCGTCAATAATCTGGAAGGCTACGCCCAACTCCAGGCCATACTGCCGCATCCGGGCAACCACCTTGTCGTCGGCCCCATCCAGCATCGCGCCCGTCTGGCAGCACATCGCCAGCAACGAGGCCGTCTTGCTGCGTACCTTGGCCAAGTAGGTCTCCTCCAAGCGGCGTAGCTGCCCCGTGACTCCGGACTCCCGCTCGGAAGCAGGAGCACCGTTGAGACTTAGGGGCAGCATCTCTCCCTGACACAGCTCCATCACTGCCCAGGCGAAGATGCCCATAATTGCTGGGCTATCCAGGCTCGCCACGAATTCCGCAGCCTTGGCGAACAGATAGTCGCCGGTCAGTACGGCCAACGAGTTGCCAAAGACCGTATTGACCGTGGCTCGGCCGCGGCGGGCCGCACTCTCGTCGAGAATGTCGTCGTGGACGAGGGTTGCCGTGTGCAACAGCTCGGCCGCGACGGCCAGCCGCTCCCGTCGGTCCAGCGGCGTACCGTTGCAGCCGGAGGCGAGCAGGACCAGCGCGGGCCGGAGGCGCTTGCCCCCCGGGCCGAGGATCAGCCGCAGCGTCTGCCCCAAGATCGGATGCTCAACGTCCGAGACAGCGTTGAGCCGCCCCTCGACGCCATCAAGCTCCGACAACACCGGGCCGAAAGGCGTGGAGGGAACGGGTGCGGCCCTGGCGTCGTCAACGTCAGTAGTCACGCTGTTGTCCTCTGCCCCGTGCGTCCGGCGCCACCGAACAAGCGCTCGGCGTTCGCGGTAACGAGGGCCGCACACGCTGCCGCGGTCATGCCCCGCACCTTCGCCAGGGTCTCGACCGTTGCCGGCAGGTACGCCGGCTCGTTACGCCGGCCCCGCCACGGCTGCGGCGGCAAGTATGGACAATCCGTCTCGACCAGGAGCCGATCGGCCGGCACGACGGCGGCAGCCGCCCGCAGCGTGTCGGCGCGGCGATAGGTCAGCGGCCCGGCAAACGAGAGCAGCAATCCGGCAGCCACCGCTCGCTCCACGTCGCTCGACTCCCCGGCAAACGCATGTAGCACGCCGCCGGCCCTCAGCCGGCGCTCTTCAACCGCCGTCAGCGCCTCCGCAATCGCCGCGCGACTATGGATGATGACGGGCAAGTCCAGGTCCTCTGCCAGATCGAGCATCGCGGCAAAGGCTGCTTGCTGTCGCGCCCGCGGCGCCAAGTCGCGGTAGTAGTCTAGCCCGGTTTCGCCGATAGCGACTACGCCCGGCTCGGCAGCCAGCTTCCGAATCGCCGCAACACTGGCCTGATCTGCCTGCTCGGCGTCATGGGGATGGATCCCGACGGCTGCGTACAACCGCCCCGGATGGCGTTGGGCGAGGGCCACTGCCCGGCGACTCGAGGCGAGATTATAGCCCACTACCACCAGCTGCGACACCGCTTGCGACTGCGCGCGCGCCAGTACGCGGTCCAGATCGGCAGCAAAGGCCGGGGCATTGAGATGCGCGTGTGTATCGAAGAGCATTGCAAACGATGATAGCAGAGGGTAGCGGTCGGAATCCGGCCCCTCTATGATCCCCTCGCTGCGTAGGGGGAGGGGCGCAACATGTTGCGCCCCTACATAAAAACCTACCCTTGTCCGGGGCGATCACTTCCGCCCCCGTTCCACGGGCGCGGGAGCTAGTGCCGGCTGCCCTTGTCGTCACTCCTGATGCAGCCGGCGATAGACCTCGCGGCGCGGCAGCCCCGTCTCGACGACAAGCTGGGCGAGGGCCGGCCGGCGGTCGCCTAGCTCGTCGCACAACGTGGCGAAACGTTGGGCCAGCAGTGCGTCGTCGCGGCGCAGCAGTGCCGGCCCCACCGCAGGAACCGGCGGCGGGCCACCGTCCGCTCCCGTGCCTTGTAGCACCAGGACGAACTCGCCGCGTGGTGGCTTGCGTGCGAGCTGTGCCGCGACCGCGGTGGCCGGTCCGCGCACGATCTCCTCGTGGAGCTTGGTCAGCTCGCGCCCCACAACAAGCTGCTGTGCCCCGGCAACGGTCGCGATGTCGGCGAGCGCCGCCTGGAGCCGGTGTGGTGTCTCAAAGCACACGGTGACACCCGGAAAGGCTACATAGCGCGCGATGAGGTCGCGGCGCGCCTTACGCTTACGGGGCAGAAAGCCCAGAAAGTGAACCGGCCCCGGCTCGCAGCCGGCGACGGAGAGAATGGCGCTCAACGCCGAGGGGCCGGGAACAGGCACGACCTCGTGTCCGGCCGCGACCACGGCGGTGACCAGTTCGGCGCCAGGATCGCTGATACCGGGCGTACCGGCGTCGCTGACCAGCGCGACTGACGATGCCAACGACGCACCACACTGGACACCATCCGTGCAGCTTTGGCGCGCCACATCGCCCTCAGCCAGCAAGCTCAGGATGCGCGGCAACTGCCGGCGCCGGTTGTGCTCGTGATAACTGATGAGCGGCGTGGTGATCTCGTAATGGCGCAGCAGCTTGGCCGTATGGCGGGTATCCTCGGCGGCGATGTGACCGACCGCGCGCAGCACCTCCAGGGCACGCAGCGTGATGTCACCCAGATTGCCGATGGGCGTGGCGACGACAAACAGGCGGCTCATGGAGCTACGCGATCATTGGTTCACGCAATCGCCGCGGCCATCGCTCTGGTCCGAGCCACGGTGAGCGTGACTAGCTCTGGAGGCCGCGTCTCTGCCGGGAGCGGTTCGTTCTCGGCAGCCATGTGCTCCAGCACTAGACCGATAGCTTCCGCTGCCATTGCCAGGGCTTCCCGACGATCAGCCCCTTCCGTAATACAGCCAGGAAGCAGCGGCACGGTCACGGTAAACGCTCCTGATTCCTCGTCCGGCTCCAGCACAACGGTATACGTGCGGTGTAGGGGATCGTTCACTTGGACACGAGCCAGTGCTGCCGGCCCTCCGGCGGGCGGATCATCCAAGCCCGCTGCGGCGAGCGCAGCCAGATGTTCGGGCAGCGCCGCCTGAGCACGTTGCAAGGCGAGGCTGCGGGATGGCGCCGTCAGGCGATCCGAGCCATAGGGTGGCAGGATGATCGTCCAGGGATCGGTATATCCTGAGCTTGGGATGAGGACGATGGTTACTTGGCGCATAAGGTTCTCCATAGACATGATACACCGTCGTCTCCCACGGCTAGAGGAGTGCCCGGAACTCGTCGGCCGTCAGGTCAGCCTGCTTGAGAATCGTGTTGAGCAGACGCGGTGAAAGCGTCCAGCCAGCGTGCAGCGGTACCGTCACGCGGCGCCCGGGCTTCTCCGGATGATTAAGCTGCCGGTGACTTCCCCGTGTACGTACAACCTCCCAACCACCACGACGCAGTGCTCGCAAGCACTCGCTGCCAGTGATACGAGGAAGACGCGGCATGAGATACTACCGTCCCCAGTCGCGGAGGTAGAGGAAGTCGCGGTCTATCGTGCGCTGCGAGACCTTGGCGATCAGGGGCAGCTGGCGCTTGAACTGCGAGCCTTGCACCAGGGCGTGTACTCGCCGCACAAAGGCCGGATCGAGACCCTCGGCGATCAGCTCGCCGGCCGAGTATCGCTCGTCAATCAGCAGGTACAGCAGTTGGTCCACCTGTTCGTAGGTGAAGCCCAGCTCGCTCTCGTCCGATTGGCCTTCCCAGAGATCGGCGCTAGGCGGCTTGTCGAGAATGGCCTGGGGCACACCGAGCGCAGCCGCCAGTTGGCGCACTTGCGTCTTGTACAGGTCGCCGATAGGGTTCAGGGCGCTGGCCATGTCGCCCCAGAGTGTGCCGTAGCCCAGCAACAACTCCGTCTTGTTGCTGGTACCGACGACGAGGGCCTCGAACGCCTCGGACTGATCGTAGACGGCGATCATGCGCGCGCGCGCCATGACGTTGCCGCGGCGCTTGGGAGTCATCGCCTCTTCCCAATCGGTATAGGCTTCGACCATTGGCGTAATCTCGAAGATGCGGTAGTCAATGCCGAGCGCCTCGACTACCCGATGCGCGTCACCGAGACTGGCCGGGTTGCTGGTGCGATAGGGCAGCATGATCGCCCGCACGCGGTCCGGCCCCAGCGCAGCGACCGCCAGATAGGCCGTCAACGCCGAATCAATGCCCCCGGACAGTGCCACCACTACACGCTCGTACCCGACCTTGGCAATCTCCTCCCGGATGAACCCGTGCAGCAGGCGCGTCGTCAACTCGACGTTGAGGCGCATCCCTCGATCCGCACGCACTGCCAGCGCCGGCGGCACGGTGAAGGTGCTCGGAGCGGCCTCGTCGGTGCTGGTAGTCATGGGAGATCGTAGTGGGAACGGTAGATGCGGGTTAACTCACGATAGGTCAAGTCCAGGCGCTCGTCGCGCAACAGGGGGAGGCGGCTCCGCTGCCGGCGCAGCGGTACCGGCGAGAGTTCGGCCGTTACCAGGCACTCCTCGTAGTACGGTCCGTGGGCGAGACGTTGCCCGTCCGGCCCGAACACACTCGATCCGCCGAAGAAGCTGATCCCGTCCTCGTAGCCGACGCGATTGCAGTGGACGACGTAGCAGGTCAGGAACTGCGAGTAGAACGCGCCGATCCGTTCATAGGCCAGCGCGCTATCGAGATCGGGCGACGACTCGGACGTACCGCGGCCAGGCGAGCTGGAAATGCCGATCAGGACCTCGGCGCCATCATAGGAAGCGATGACGGCCGCGGCCGGGTGCCACAGATCCTCGCAAATCAAGACCGCGGCGCGTCCGCAGCGACTGTCGAAGGCCCTCATGCGGTCGCCGGCGCCGAAGAAGCGGCCGTCGTCGAAGATTCCGTAGGTCGCCGGATAGACCTTGCGATGGACGTGCCTGATCCGGCCGCCTTCCAGGTAGGCGGCCGCGATGTAGAACTGCTGGCGCTCGGACTCCTCGACAAAGCCGACCAGCATTGGCAGGTCGTGGCTCGCTGCCAACAGCGGCTCCCACGACGGGTCATCGCACCGCCACGCCACGTCCGGGACCAGGTCCTTGACGTAATAGCCGGTCAACGACAGCTCCGGGAAAATGAGCAAGTCCACCCCTACATCGCGCGCCTGCGCGATGTAGGCCAGATGCATCTCGATGTTGGCCGCCACGTCACCGAGGCGCGGTGAAACCTGCGCCAGCCCGAGCGTGCAGTGCGGCTGGCGCCGGGGGGCTACGAGTGATGTGGCCTGCCGCTGGCTCTCCGTCACAGTGCCGTCCGTCTCCTGATGGATTGTATCGCGCCGGGAGGTATCCGCCCCCCCGCCGTCCCCCTGCACAGCGGGGGATCATAGGGGGCGCTTGAGGATACCGGCTTAATCGTCAACGCCGCTCGCCGATGGGCTGCGCCGGGATACCCCCGACGACCTGGTAAGGTGCCACGTCGCGCGTCACCACGGCGCGCACGGCCACCACGGCACCCCGGCCGATGGTGACCCCGGGCAGCACCACCACGTCGCTGTAGAGCATTACGTCGTCCTCAATGGTCACGGGCGCCGTCCGGATTGGCGCCGCCAGCACGGGCACAGCGCGCCGCGCCGTATCGTGGGTATGGGTGTAGATTTGCGTGCGCCGGCCGATATGGACGCCGGCACCAATGCGGATCGGTGCCGAGCAGTCGAGGTGGCAGTCGGATAGCACCACGCTGCCCTCCCCCAGCTCGAAGCTCGTCGTGCCCGCGACCGGCTCATCAATACCGAGGCGCACCCGATCGCGTATCTCGCAGCCGGCGTGCAGCCGGAGGCGCAAGCTGCTCGTGAAGTAGAGGCCCTGATGCAGCGTCACACCGCCGCCAACGGTACAACCGGGCCGCTGGCGTAGCACGGCGGCCCGCACGCGGCGCAACGCGCGCCAGTAGGGGTGGAGCCGGTGCAGATCGGGCAGCGCGCAGAGCCAGCGGCAGAGCGTGAGGTTGCCCGGTGAGCTAGGCATGACGGTTGCTCCGAGCGGCTAACTCCTGTGTCCAATTCAGCACGCGCGCGGCTCGCTCGTCCCACGTGTAGCGCCGCACCGCCACTGCTGCTGCCGCAGCGAGACGCCGGCCGCGTGCCGGGTCCTGCAGGATAGTGGCGATACCGGCCGCGAGTGCCGGCGGCGAATCGGCCGGCACCAACCAGGCGGTCTTGTCCTGCGCCAGCACTTCGCGTAAGGCCGGCAGGTCGGAGGCGACAATCGGCCGCTCCGCCGCCATGTATTCGAACAGCTTTAGTGGTGACGTATACGTGTGGGCAATCGGGACCGAGCCGCTGTTCGGTAGCACGAGCACGTCAGCGGCAGCCAGATAGGTAGGCACCTGCGTCGGCGGCACATAGCCGGCGAGATGCACCTGCTCGGTGAGGCCCTCGCGGCGGAGCCAGTCGGCAAAGCGGGTACGGTCCGCCGGGGTTCCGCCGACGATCACCACCTGTGCGGACGCCGGGAGGAACGCCGCGGCGCGGGCCAGCGTGTCCACGCCTTTCCAGCGGTACAGGTGGCCGGCATAGAGCACAATCTGCCGACCCGCCGGCAGCTCGGCCTGCCGGCGGGCCTCCGTCGCGGAGAGCACCGGTGTGAAACGCTCCAAATCCACGCCGTCGGGCGCGACGTGTACCGGCGGTGTGGCGCTCCCGCCCCACCCGGCCAACTCACGAGCCAAGCCGTGCGAGATGGACACCACCCCGTCCAAGCGCGGCAGCAGACGGCGCAGCGCCCGGCGGGCTAGGCGGCCTTGCGGGAGGTCGTGTGCCTCCCAGATAGCCAACCGTGGCCGATGCGGGCCGACGACGACCGGCCACAGCAGCGGCCAGTCGCGCGAGTATATCAGCGGGCCGGCACCTAAATTCCGACGCGCATAGGCCGTTGCGGCCAGTGCAAAGCTCGCCGTCTGGACGGCAAACGCGGCCGGATTGAGCGGCGTCTTCCCAAGGGCCGGGAAGTCAATCGTGACGAGCTTCACCGGATCAAGGCACGGCAACTGCACGAGTGCGGGCGGGCGCCGGACACCATAAAAGGCCGCCGGATCACCGACGTTCCGTAGCTCGTCCAAGTTCGCGCGCTGTGGGTAGATCAAGCGCACCGCGGCGCCGCGCGCAGCAAAGGCATCGCACATCTGGAAAATCTGGTAGACGTGCGCCTTCTCGCTGGGGATACGCACATTGGCCAGGTAGAGCAGACGGCCGGGATCAGACATGGGCCTTCATTGGGTGCAGAGTTCAGGTGGGCACCTCATCAGATAGTGCGTGCCCGTCTCGCCGGTGACCACGAATCCCAGCCGCTCGTAGAGCCGCCGCGCCGGGTTCGCTTTCAAGACTTGCAAGCGTACCGGGAGGCAGTCACGCCTCGCGGACACCAGGATGTCTTCGATGATACGGGTGCCGATACCTCGGTTCTGGTGCGGTGGCAGAATCTCGATGTTGGCGAGTAAGAAACCGTCCTCCTCGCGCTCGAGGCACAACACACCAATGTCGCGTCCATCGAGCTGCACAATCTGCCACTGCGTTGGGTTGAAAGATGCACTGAAGCGACTCTGTTGGTCAGCCTCATTCCAACCCCAGGTCTGAGCGATATATTCCTTAAGCGTGACGGCCTTAACCTGGTAGACGAAGTCGTAGTCGCCAGCGGTGGCAGGACGCAATGCATAGCGCATTATTCGCCCTTACTGAAGCCACCACGACCCGCTACCGGATTGCCGGTCGGCCTCGCTCGGCACCGTCACCAGCGCGTGAAAGGAGGTCGCAAATAGCGGGTCGTCAACGCCGTCGTCAAGCCGGGCCAGCGGCTGCACCAGCGCCTTGAGCGCGAGCAGCACTGGCAGCACCGGCCAAGCCCGCGTCCGCTTCATGTGCCGCAAGGCGTGCCAGAGCAAGTAGTCGAGCAGGACGAGCACCCCGCCGTTTGTGCCCATCTCCACGATGTCAAAACCCGCCGCCGTGAGCATACTGGGGAAGCTCTGCCCGGTCCAGCGCCAGTAGTCGGCAGCGGCGTGCTCCATCTGCAGGAACGGTACCGCGACGTAGGCGTATCCACCGGGACGCAACGCCCGGCGTGCCTCGGCCAGCACGACCTCCGGCCGCTTCACGTGCTCCAGCACGGCGACCAGCAGCACCCAGTCGGCACAGCCGTCGGCTATCGGCAGCCGATGGCCGTCTCCCCGCAAATGACTGGCGCGCCCGGACAGGTCGAGACCGTAGTAGCGCGCGGTCGGCGGGAGGGCGAATTTGTCGCGGAAGGCGCCGCAGCCGATGTCGAGCACGATCCCATCCAGCCCGGCCAGGAACCGCTCGTTGAAATAGCTCGACCGGTCATACTGCCGCGGCCACAGTGCCTGCCTCACCCAGCTACGCATGGAGGTGCTCTCCGCCGCTACGAGATATGCCGTCCCTCACCTTTGCCCCAGCCCCGCCAACTAACCACGGACCACTGACTACAGACCACTGACTACAGACCACTGACTCGCCGTGCGTGTCCAGAGGTCAATCAGCCGCTCCAGGAGCGCCTCCGGCCGGAAGCGCTCCCGCACGTGGTCGCTGGCACGGTGCCCCATCGTCCGTGCCAGCCGGCTGCTGTCCAGTATGACATTGAGGCGGTCCGCCAGCGCAGCGTCGTCCCGGATGGGGACGATGAAGCCCGATAGCGCCTCCTGAATGACATCCTCCGCCCCGGCCACGTCGGTAGCCACCGCCGGGCGCTGCGCCGCTGCCGCTTCCACCAAGACCAGGCCCGTCCCTTCATAGAGCGACGAAAGCGCCAAGACATCGCAAGCACTGAAATAGGCCACCACCGCCCGATGGTCCACGGCACCCGCGAAGTGTACATGGTCGCCGAGCCGCAGCTTGTCGGCATAGGCGCGTAACGCCCGCTCCTGTGGCCCCTGCCCGACCAGCACAAACCGGGTCTGCGGCCGCTCCTTGACTACCCGCGCGGCGGCCTTCAGCAGCGTCTTCCCATCCTTCTGCGGCACCAGCCGCGCTACCCATAACACCAAACGAGTGAAGCGCCCCGCCAGCAGCGCGTCCCGCAGCAGCCGGCCGTTGGGACTGACGAACCGGGTCAGGTCAACCGGCACGGGCGCCACCGTCACCCGCTCCGGGGCCAGACCGTAACCACACAGCTTGCGGTGCTCGCGCGTGGTGCCGACACGCACCGTATCGGCGCGGCGGACGAGCCAGTGTGCCAGGACGTGTAGCGCGAGGTTGGCCGGTCGTTCCAGCAGCCAGTACGGATTGTCCAAGATGTCGAAGTGAATCTGGAGGTTGAACGGCAGTCCGTGCCGCCGCGCGAGCAGCCAGCCGACCAAGCCGGTGAGGGACGGGTCTTGCGCCGTAATTACGTCAATCGGCGTGGTGCGGAGCAACTCCTTGCCCAGCCGGTAGGCTGCCGCCGGATAGCGCCACCGCTGCGAAACGGCGCAGGGATACGACCATAGCCGCGGCCCTAGCTCCAGGCGGTCGTCGAGGTGCCGGAGTGAAGCCCCCGTGTGCGAACGCACCAGCACGTGCAGCCCGTCCAGGCGCTCCGCGTATTGACGGTGCCGCGTCAGCGTGTCACCGACGTTGACTCGGTCCTCGCTCGGTGGCGCGGCGAGCTGCTGGTCGAGGCTCAATGCCAGCACCGCCGGCCCCGGCTCGTGGCCGTCATGGCCCACTCCCGGCCGCCGGTCGGGGTGCCTCGCCGGCCAGCAGCGGCGCCAGACCGGCCGCAAAGTGGCGGGTCGTCAGGCCGTCCTCGATGGCCGCCCGTCCGGCTTGGCCGATGCGGCGCGCCAACTGCCGGTCGTCGAGCAAGCGCCGGAGCGCCGCCTCGAGCGCCGCCGCGTCGCCGGGTGGCACCGTCAGCGCCTCGCGTCCCGGCACGATGTAGTCGGCAAGCGCCCGCCGCTCGCTCACGACGGCAGCGCGACCTGTCGCCATGGCATCCAACAATACCAGCGTACCGGAGCAGTCGGAGCCATGCGGCCAGCCGTCGCCGTGCGTGGGGACGGCGATGCACGCTGCCGCACGATACAACTCCCGCAGCTTGGCCGGGGGCTGGTCCAGCAGCAGCTCGATGTTGGCCGGGAGCCGCCGATCTGCTCGTGCCGCCCCGCCGTGGCCGTTACCGGCAGCCATCAGCCCAGCGACGTTGGCCCGGCCGGCAACAATCCGTAGCGGCACGCCGAGCCGGACCGCCGCGCCGATCAGCGTGCCGTAGTCGCGCCCAGGATCGCGCCCGGCGGCCAGAATGAAGGGCTGCTGTTCGGTCGGTCGGTCGTTGACGGGCGGTACTGCCGTGTGGAAGCGCGCATCCACCCCGGACCGCACCACCGGCAGCTCCCGGTGCGGTCGCCCGAGACGCCTGGCAAGGTCGTCCGCCTGCGCCTGCGCCACGCAGACAATGCCGTCGGCGCCGCCCAGTGCCCAGCGGAGCACGTGCTGCAGCGGCGTCCGCCGGCGCAACAGTGTCGAGAGGGTCATGTTGAGCCAGAGCATCCGCGGCCGCTGCCAGCGCCGGAGACGCTTCACCAACAGCAGCGGCCAACCGGCGATGAGCAGCGCCGCATCCGCCTGACGTAGCTGGCGCCACGTGCGGAGCTGGAGCACGTCCGGGCCGAGCCGCCCGATCTGCTGGGCTGCCCAACGACCCACCGCCGGGTACGTCGGCTCCCACACCGTCGCCTGCACGCCGAACGCGGCGAGGTGGTTGTAGCCAAAGAGGAGCGTATCGGGCTGCTGCCCGGCACGCCACTGCGCGAGCAGCGGCAGCTTGCGCTGGGAGAAGACGTAGTGTACGCGCATCGAGCAATCAGCTTACCGCCTCGCGGCTCTACCGACCGGCCTCCCTATGGTCGCCCCGCCTCGCGGGGGGCCGGCGGTTCCCTCCCCCCGTCTCACGGGAGAGGGCGAGGGTGGAGGCTTGCCAATCACGCTTTACCGCCGGGTAGCCACTGCGGATGGTCCGCAGCTAGTTGGGCGCGAAACTGCTCGAAGGCGGCATCGCTCGCGCTCTCATAGGGCGGGAGTAGCCGCAGCGGGAAGTCGGGCTGGTGGAGCTTGCTGAAGAACTTGTCATACGCGCCGTCCATGTGCGCCGCCGCGCCAACCGCCTGATGGAGCACAGCGCCTACCTCCCGTAGCTCCCGCATCATGCGCCGGAGCGCGGCCGCGTCCTGGGCGCCGCCGGCTGCATAGTACCGGTGCATCCGGGCCAGGTTGGCGGTGGAGCTTGAGGCCAGCAGCCCGCATGGCCCGATCAGGCTACCGGCGCCAAAGCCGAACTCGGTGAAGAAGTGGCGGATTTGCGGTACCAGCGTGAGCAGGCCGATCACCGTCCGCAGCTCGCCCGCGCCGTACTTGGTAGCAACGAGATTGGGGTGCTCGGCGGCCAGCGGGACATAATCCTCCGCCGTGAGTACCCGTCCCGCCCGCGGCAGGTTGTAGTGGAGGAAGCGCAGCTCGGGAAACCGGCCACAGACCTCTTGGAAGAATGTGCGTAGCTCGCGGTCGCTGAGACTTCCCCAGTTGGGAAGCGAGATTTGGAATGCACTAAACTCCAGCGCAGCGGCGCGCTCGATCCGCTCGATAATCGTGGTGAGGGATAAGCTAATCACCCCGACCATCGGATGTACGTCCGGCGCGCGCGTCTCCTCGTGGAACACGCGCGTAATCTCATCGAACTGCCGGTCGCTGACGGCGTAGCCCTCGCCGGCGGTTCCGAAGACGTACAGGTGCTTCATACCCTGTCCGATCAGCCCGCGCACCCCGGCGCGAAACAGGTCCTCGTCCAAGGACCAGTCCGCCCGCCAGGGCACGCAGGCGGTCCCCAGGATCGTGCGTGGGTAGCGGGCCTCCGGTGCGGTTTGGGCGGCAGTCTCCGTTTGTCTCATGGCTCTTTCCTGCCGGCTTCTGTCTCGTCACTGCGGCTTCCGCCGGCATGACGCAAAGGGGGCACGGGTGACGGCACCATAGCACCATGCATCAAGGCGTGACCGCAGGTACACTCTAGGATGCTATCACCCCAGGGCCTACGCCGGAGGGGTAGTGGCAGTTCCAATGAGGTGAAATATGGTTGCAGATGACGGCGCCGGCAGCGCACCACCGATTGCCGCAGGATCGTGCGCTACCGGCACGGCACCGGCGCTCAAAGGCCCCGTGATCCGCACGGAGCTGCCAGGCCCGCGCGGCCGAGCGCTGCTGGCCCTATCCGCGGAGTACGAGCCGCGCTCGATGACGGACCAAGTACCGCTCGTCTGGCAGCGGGCCGAGCGTTGCTGGGTAGAGGATGCCGACGAGAACGTCTTCCTCGACTTCACCTCCGGCGTGGTCGTCGCCAACGCCGGTCACTCGCATCCGCGGCTAGTAGCCGCCATGCGCGAGCAGGCCGATCAGGTAGTCAACTGCTACGACTTTCCGAGCGAGTGGCGCGTGCGGCTCGCGCAAAAGCTGGTTGAGATTACGCCACCCAACCTGGACAAGGCCGTCATCTTGACAACGGGCGCCGAGACGACGGAAGCCGCGATCAAAATGGCGCGGCTGGCGACGGGACGCTACGAGATCATCTCCTTCCACGGCGGCTTTCACGGCCGGACGTTCGGTGCCATGACCATCGGCGGACGCCGGCAAGGCGCCGGTACGCGCGGCTACGGCCCGTTCCTGCCGGGCGTCGTCTTTGCACCGTTTCCCTACTGCTATCGGTGCCCGTTCGGCAGCACGCCGGACTCGTGCCGGCTGCACGGCACCGATTATCTCGATTGGCTCGTCGAGACGGAGACCGAGGGACGGGTTGCTGCGGTCATCACCGAGACCTACCAAGGCGCCGCCGGCTCGGTGATGGCGCCGCCCGGCTGGTTCCCGAAGCTGGCGCAGTGGTGCCGCGACCGTGACATCCTGCTCATCATTGACGAGGTACAAGCATCGTTCGGCCGGACCGGCAAGCTCTTTTGCTACGAGCACTACGACGTCGTGCCCAACATTCTCTGCCTGGGCAAGGGCATCTCCAGCTCCGTCCCGCTCTCTGCCGTCGTGGCCGAGTCCCGGATTATGGATGCGCTGAGTCCCGGCTCGATGGGCAGCACGCACGGTGGCAATGCGTTCTGTTCGCGGGTGGCGCTGGAAAACATCGAGGTCATCATCGGCGAGCGGCTTTCGGAGAACGCAGCGGCGCTGAGTGGGCTGTTCAGTCGGCGGTTGCAGCAGATGGTGGAGCGATTGGACTGCGTCGGCGAGGCGCGTGGCCTCGGCTTGGCCTGGGGGCTGGAAATCGTCCGCGATTCGACTTCGTGCGAGCCGGCGCCGGATGCTACGCGCGCGATCATCGAGGCAGCCTACCGGCGTGGCCTGCTCTTGATCGCGCCGATTGGCTTCTACGGCAACGTCGTCCGCATCTCGCCGCCGCTCGTCATCACGGAAGAGGAAGCGGCGGTCGGGCTGGACCTGCTCGAAGCGGCTATCGCCGAGGTAGTGGGCTAGAGACGCAGTCCACCAGAACGGCGGACGTGGAGGCGACTAGGCATCCGGTTCCACACGGGTAATCCCTGGCAGTTTCTCAAAATCCGTGTCCCAGCTATAAATCTCGGTCATCTGCCGTTGGTGCATTGAAGCGGCGTTGTAGGCATCGGCGAAGGAGATATTGTGGCGCACATAAAGGTCCAGAGCGCGCTGGCAAACCTGCTTATCGGGAACGTGCAGGCTCCGTAGCGAGAGCAGGTCGCCTACACGCTCGCGTATCCGTTCCTTGGGTAGACGATAGTAGCGCTGCAAGGTAAAGATGGTCTCGAAGATAACCATGGGCGAGGTCACGATCTCTTCATCACCTCGCTCCACCCGCAGTAACAACGCCAGAGCGCGGTGCGCCTTCTCCTCGTCGTCTCTGGTCAAGTACCGGAGCAGGATGTTGGTGTCCAAGAAGCGGGGAGGCATCGGTGCGCTACGCTTCGCTCGCCGCGTCCTCGGCGGCGGCCTGCTCTATGGCGGCACGCACCTGTCGCCAATCTTCGGGGCGGTGCCGGGGCCGCACGCTTCCGTAGCCGCGCAGCACCGTCGAGGTTGCCGGTCGCAGGGTCACCACGTCCCCGTCCAACGTGAAGCGCACCTTGTCCCGAGGCTTCAAGCCCAAGCGGGAGCGGATGGCAGCAGGGATGGTTACCTGCCCTTTACGGGTCAACGTGCCTTCAAGCTCACGCATGGTTCTACCTTGCCAAATGTAAGGACACTATATCAGGTGTCACCCGGATCGGCGGTGTTGGCGTGCGGCGTAAGGAAGCCGGCCCCCGTGAACAGCGGCACTGCGTACCTTGGAACGGGCCATGAGTGAGTCGCTGACAGCGCCAGAGGCGCACGATGGTGGGGGGGGGGGTGCGCCTCTGGCGTGTCACCGGTCGAGTATCTCGGCCTTCTTTCCCTGCTACAACGATGGCGGCACCATCGCCTCGATGGTGATCGAGATGATGCGGGTGCTTCGCGAGCTAACCGACGACTACGAGGTCATCGTCGTCGAGAACGGCAGCACCGACTACACCAACGACATCCTCGATGAGCTGGAAACACTTTACGCGGCTGGCGCTGACGCCGGAGCTACGCGATTGGATGAGCGGCTGTGGCGTAGCTCCGTCACAGCGGACGGACGGCTGCGGATCATGCGCTACGAACAACCCCTCGGGTACGGCGGGGCGCTGCGCGTCGGTTTCGCGTCGGCTACGAAGGAGCTAATCTTCTATACCGACGGTGACGCGCAATACGACGTGCGGGAGCTGCGCGTGCTGGCACCCCGCATGGTAGGCGGGGTGGATTTGGTGATGGGCAACAAGATTACCCGCCACGATCCTCTCCACCGAATCATCATCGGGCGGCTCTATCATCACCTGGTCCGGCTGCTCTTCAGCCTGCGGATCCACGACACCGACTGCGACTTCCGACTGCTGCGCCGGTCCATCTTTGACCGCGTGACCTTGACGCAGGACAGCGGCGTTATTTGCCTGGAGCTGATGCGTCGGGTGCAAGATGCCGGTTTTTCCACCGTCGAAGTGCCGGTCCACCACTACCACCGTGCCTACGGCGTCTCGCAGTTCTTCAACTTCCGCCGCCTGTGGGCGGTTGGTATCGGCATCCTTGTGCTCTGGTGGCGGCTGGTCATCCAGGGCGAGGGTAAGCGGCCGGCGGCGAACACCGGCGGCGCGAAAGAGGGCGCTGGGGAGCGCTGATCGTTTAGAGGCTTATGGGTAAGACGGACCTGGCGCATCACTTCGCCGGACGGCGCGTGCTCGCCACCGGGGGCCTCGGCTTTATCGGCAGCAATCTGGCGCGGCGGCTCGTCAATCTCGGGGCGCAGGTAGTGCTCGTGGATGCCATGATCCCGCATCACGGCGGCAACTACTTCAACGTGGATGACGTGCGCGACCGGCTCACCATTGTTGAAGCGGACATCCGCGATCAGCCCCGCCTCAGCTCGCTGGTGCGCGAGCAGGACGTGATCTTCAACTTGGCCGGACAGGTGGCCCACATAGACAGCATGAACGACCCCTTCATGGACCTGGAGATCAACTGCCGGGCGCAGTTGGCGCTCATGGAGGCCTGCCGGTGGCACAACCCCGCGGTCAAGGTGGTATACGCCAGCACCCGGCAGGTCTATGGCCGGCCGGAATACGTGCCGGCCGATGAACATCATCCCACGCGGCCAACCGACGTCAACGGGATCAACAAGATCGCCGGCGAGCGCTACCACATCCTCTATCACGAGGTCTACGGCATTCGCGCCACCGCGCTCCGGCTGACGAATACCTATGGGCCGCGGCAGGCGCTCCGGCTCGGACCGCGGCAGGCCTTTATTCCCTATTGGCTGCGGCTCGCCATTGAGGATCAAGAGATCGAAGTATGGGGTGACGGTCGTCAACTGCGCGACTTGACCTACGTTGACGATGTAGTGGAGGCGTTCCTGCTCGCCGCTGCCAGCGATGCCGCCGACGGCGAGGTCTTCAACGTCGGGGGACAGCAACCGATCAGTCTGCGCGACTTGGCCGAGCTGATCGTGCGGGTGGCCGGCAGTGGTCGTGTAGTCTACCGCGCATTTCCGGACGAACGGAAGCGCATTGACGTGGGGAGTGTCTACCTCGAATCCGGCAAGATCGCGCGGGCGCTCGGCTGGCAGCCACGAGTGGATATAGCCGAGGGGGTGCGTCGCACGCTCGCCTATTTCCGGGAGTATCGAACGCAGTACCTGCCGCCCGACGCTGCACAACCGTAGCCCAACGAAATGAGTGCTTGTAGGGGCCGAGTAGGGTACAGGCCCCCCTATGGTCCCCCCGCTGCGGCGGGGGGACCATAGGGGGGGGCCAGGAGTGAGGCGAGTGAAGCGCGAAATCCCGTTCTTCTTGACCAAGCCGCAATACCTCACCATCAAGGATGAGCTGGATGCGGCGGTGCAGCGCGTCTTGGATACGAGCTTCTTTGTGCTCGGCACGGAGCTTGCGGCGTTCGAGGCGGCCTGGGCCGACTATTTGGGCGTCGCGCGGGCCGTCGGCGTCGGCTCCGGCACCGAGGCCATTCACCTGGCGCTCCGGGCGCTCGACATCGGGCCGGGCGACGAGGTGCTGACCGTCTCGCACACCGCCGTGGCGACGACCGTGGCGATCTCCTCCACGGGGGCCACCCCGGTCTTCGTAGACATTGACCCGCACACGTACACGATGGATTGCGCGGACCTGGAGCGGCGGATTACGCCGCACAGCAAGGCCATCGTCCCCGTCCACCTCTACGGCCACCCGGCGGACATGGCCCCCCTCCTCGCGCTGGCCGAGCGCCACGGCCTGGTCGTGGTGGAGGACGCGGCCCAGGCGCACGGGACGGCCTACCGCGGCCGGCGCTGCGGCACACTCGGCGCTGCGGGAGCCTTCAGCTTCTATCCCACGAAGAACCTCGGCGCCTATGGCGACGGCGGCGCGGTGGTCACGAACGATACGGCGCTGGCCGAGCGGTTGGTGCTGCTGCGGAACTACGGCTGGAGCGAGCGCTACTACAGCGCGATCAAGGGCTACAACTCCCGCCTCGACGAGCTTCAGGCAGCCGTCCTGGGAGCAAAGTTACCCTATCTGGATAGCTGGAACGCCCGCCGTCGCCGGCTGGCGGTGCTCTATACCGCAGCATTGGCCGGTGACGCCGGACCGAGCACAATCCAAGTGCCCATCGAGGCCGCGTGGGCAACCGACGCGCCGGCTTGCACCACCAATGACTTCACGGAATCGTGCAAGCCGGTGCCAGCGCCGCACACCTACCACCTCTATGTCGTGCGTGTGCCGGAGCGCGACCGGGTGCAGGCGGGGCTGCGCGAGCGCGGCATCGCCACGCAGATACACTACCCGGTGCCGGTGCATTTGCAGGAGGCGTATCAGGACCTGGGCTACACTCCCGGCAGTCTTCCGCACACCGAGCAGGCGGCCGCGGAAATCTTGTCGCTACCGCTGTATCCAGAGCTGACCGATGACGACGTGCAGTACGTTGCGGCGGCGCTCCGCGAAACCGTTGCCGGTCGCTAGTGCGGAGGCTGACGGCTGATAGCTGATAACTACCCATGAACCGCGACGAGTACGCACGCCTCTACCGGCTCGAAGACCGGCACTGGTGGTTCGTGGGCATGCGCCGGATCGCCGAGGCGCTCCTCGCGCCCGCCCTCGCCGGTGACACGCTCCGCATCCTCGATGCCGGCTGCGGCACCGGCGGCGCCTTGCGCTGGCTCGCGCCGTATGGCCGGGTGTGGGGCGTGGAACGCTCGCCGGATGCGCTCGCCTACTGCCAGCAGCGCCAACTGAAGCGGGTCTGTCAGGGCTCCCTCCTGGCGCTGCCGCATCCCGACGCTGCCTTTGATCTCGTCACCAGCTTCGACGTGATCTATCATCGCGACGTGCCCAACGACGTGGCGGCGCTCCGGGAGTTACGTCGAGTAGTGTGCCCGGGCGGCTGGGGGTTGGTGCGCGTGCCGGCTCTACCGGCGCTGTGGAGCGCACACGACGAGGCCGTCCACGCTCGACAGCGGTACTGGCTCGGTGAGCTACGGGCCAAGGCCGAGCAGGCCCAGTGGGAAGTGGTCCGCGGCACCTACGCGAACACGCTGCTGCTTCCGGGTGCCGCGGCTGCACGCTTGGCCAAGGCGGCCCGCCGGGAAACCGGCGACCACACCGGCGAGTCGGAAGTGCAGGAGGCGCCCGGTGTCGTCAATGCGGTGTTGACCGCAATCTTGTCGCTGGAAGCGCAGTGGCTACGGCGGGCCGACCTGCCACTGGGTCTGTCTGCCCTCGTACTACTGCGGGCGCGCTGACCACACTGCCGGGCATGGCCGCCGGCTGCCCCTAAAGCTGATAGGGCAGAAAGGTCGCGGCCAGCCGTTCGGGCACGGTGCCGGTGATGACGGTGCCTTGGACCTCGTACTGCTCGTCCTCGACCGTGCCCGAGGTGTGGAAGAGCTGGACCAGTCTGCCCAGCCGATACGGGATGCGGACCCGCAGTTGGACCTGGTCCTCGGCGGCGATGGTGGCTTGGATTACCTGGAGCAAGTCATCGAGGCCGTCGCCGCGCGTCGCGCTGATGGGTACCGGGTTGGGCAGCTCCATAAATTGATCGTCTGGCTCCTCTCCCTTTGGACCGGCAGCGGATTGTGCGGCAGAGGCAGTCAGAGTACGCCTAGCGGCGGCTGGGAGCAGGTCCAGCTTATTGAGCGCCGTAATCATCGGCTTGGCCGAGATGTGGAGCGCGTTCAGCGTGTGGCCCACGGTGGCGATCTGCTCGCGCATATTAGGGTGCGTGGCGTCCACGACGTGGACCAGGACGTCGGCCTCGTCCACCTCTTCCAGCGTGGCCCGGAACGCGGCAATGACGTTGGTAGGCAGCCGTTGGATGAACCCGACCGTGTCGGTCAGCAGGATGGCTTGTCCGCCCGGCAACTGCACGCGCCGCGTCGTCGGATCGAGGGTGGCAAAGAGCTTGTCTTCCCGCAGCACGTCGGCGTTGGTGAGGGCGTGCAGCAAGGTGGATTTGCCGGCGTTGGTGTAGCCGACGAGCGCGATAATCGGCGGGCCGCCGGCCTTGCGCCGGGACCGATACAGTCCGCGCTGGGAGCTGATGGCCGCGATCTTTTTCTTCAGCTCGGCAATGCGCCGTCCAATACTGCGCCGGTCCGTTTCCAGCTGCGTTTCGCCGGGGCCGCGGGTAGCGATGCGGCCGCCGCGCGAGCCGCCGGTGCCGGCCTCGGCACCACCGAGCCGGGACCACTCCTCCCAAATCTGGCTCAGGCGGGGGCGCAGGTACTCCAGTTGCGCCAACTCGACCTGCAACTGGCCCTCGCGGGTCTGGGCACGTTGGGCGAAAATGTCCAGAATGAGCGCCGTCCGGTCCACCACCCGGCGCCGCAGACGCTCGCCGAGATTCCGCTGCTGGGTAGGGCTGAGGTTGAGATCGAAGATAGCGAGGTCGGCCTGCTCCGCGGCCAGGAACTCGCCCAACTCGGCCACTTTGCCGGGACCGATGTAGGTCGCCGGATGCGGCCGCCTCAGCCGCTGCACGAGCGTCCCCGCGACCTCAGCGCCAGCGGTATTGGCCAGCAGGGCCAACTCGGCGAGCGAGTCTTCCAACGGGAGCGCGGCAGCGCCGGGCGCGTCCGTGTTCGGCTCTCCGGTGCCGTGCCGCACCTCGACGCCGACTAGAATGGCGCGCTCGGGGCGGGTACGGACCGTTGCCGGGTCAAGTGCTTGCTGTGCCAACCGGCTATTGAGCCGGTCCATGGCCGCCTGCGCCCAGCGAGTAGCCATACCCTCTGCAAACCTTTCGGACCCACGACACAACCGGCACGAACCGGTCTCGGCCTAGTGTACCACCGCCGCGCCCCGTCCCATGACCGCTGCCCCTGACTCTCAGTCAAGCCATGTCGCCGGGAGGAGTATTATCGTGGGCGCAGCCGCTCGCCGGCGGCCGGCTGCACACTGGAGTGGTGCAGATCGTGCGGTCGGCTATACCCTGGGTACCATGTTGTCACGACTCACCGCACTCCCGCGGCGCAGCCTCCCGCCGATGGCCGCATTGGTCGTGATCGCGCTGGCGAGCATGGCGCTGGTTGCCATTGTGCCGGGTTGGCTCGCCGTGCTGCTGGTCCTCGCGTTGATGGTGGTGGTCAGCGCCGGGTTCGACCTCATCTTGCGGGACGCTGGTCGAGACCGGCCGGCCTGGGACCAGTTTATCTTGCCCAGTCTGCTTATCATCGGGACGGCGCTATTCCTGCGTCTGGTGGCGGCGGGAGGTGGGGTAGCCGTTGGACTGGCGCTTTTCGGTGTCCTTCTCATCCTAGTTGCCTGGGCAGAGCAGCACTATTGGCTCGATGCCACCGATCACCAATGGTCTACGCTGGCGCTCATCGTCATCAGCTATGTCGTTGTCTTCGCGCTCTACGCCGCCATCTACCAGTTGAAGGTACGCACGTTATTCAACGCGCCGGCCATCGTCATCTTTACGTTTCTGATTGCGGTGCGCCTCATCCGTCTGACCGACGACCTGCTGCCGTATCTACGGCTGGCGCCCTATGCTGCCCTTGCGGCGCTGGTGGTCGGTGAGGTGACGTGGGCGCTCAACTACTGGCCGCTCAACGGCTTGCTTGGCGGCGCGTTCCTGCTGACCGTGTTGTATTTCCTCGTGCAGGTCCTCGGTCAGCACCTCGCCGGCCGCCTCACGCCGCGCACCCTCGTCGAGCACGGGGCCATCAGCCTGCTCGCTGCCGCGCTGATCCTCTGGCGTGGGCTGTAGCGTGTCACGGCCGCTGCTATGGTCGAAAGTCACGTGTGTCCAAACAGCGGTTGTAGGTATTGATTCTAGTGGGTAGTCAAAGGTTTCCTTGGCCTAGTGGTACGGATTCTGGCAGTCCATGAAAGCACGGGTTCGTTTGATGCGAGGCTCAACGGGCATCAGTTTTGTCTCGAAAAATAACCCCGCTCGAGGGCCTTGCGGCGTGTCGAGCGGGGAGCAGATACTCACGAGGCACAGCGTGGGTCAACCACATACCGTGCTCTATCAGAGCACAGCACTGCTGGCAATTTTCAAGCAGATTGGTGTAAGGCACAGGCAGGTGGGTGGGCCGCCTAGCCGAAGAGGCCGCCGCCGGGGAGGCTAGGGAGGCCACGGGGCATCCGGCCACGGGCAAGGTCGCGCATCATCCGCCGCATCTGCCGGAACTGGTTCAGGAGCTGGTTGACCTCGCGGACGGTGGTGCCACTGCCGCGGGCAATACGGCGCCGCCGCGAGCCGTTGATGATCTGCGGCTGCTGGCGCTCCTGTGGCGTCATCGAATAGATGATCGCCTCGACGCGGCGGAACTGGCCTTCGTCGAGCGCCGCGGCCATGCCGGGCTGGTTGGCGAGGCCGCTAAAGCCGGGCACCATCTCCAAGAGCTGCGACATTGATCCCATCCCGCGCACCTTCTGCATCTGGTCCAGGAAATCCTCCAGGTTGAAGGTGGCGCTCCGCATCTTCCTTTCGAGCGCCGTGGCCTCCTGCTCGTCAAACGTCTCCTGGGCACGCTCGATCAGCGATACCATGTCCCCCATGCCCAGGATGCGCGAGGCCAGCCGGTCGGGATGGAACGGTTCGAGCGGCTCGATCCGCTCGCCCACACCGATGAACTTGATCGGGATGCCCGTCACTGACCGGATTGAGAGCGCGGCGCCGCCGCGAGCGTCGCCGTCCATCTGCGTGAGGATGAGACCGGTCAGAGGAACCTGCTCGTGGAATTGCTGGGCAACGTTGACCGCTTCCTGGCCCGTCATCGCGTTGGCGACGAGGAGCACGTCGCGCGGCCGGAGCGCCGCGCGCATCGCGGTCAACTCCTGCATTAGCTCGGCGTTGATTTGCAGGCGGCCAGCCGTGTCAATAATCGCAGCCGTATGACCTTCCTGGTGGCCCCAGGTGACGGCACGGGTAGCGATGTCTACGGGGTTCGCCTGCGTGCCCTCTTCGTAGACGGGGATGTCCACTTGCTGGCCGAGGGTGAGCAACTGCTCGACGGCGGCTGGGCGATACACGTCGGCAGCGACCAGATAGGGCCGCTGCCCGGAGCGCCGCAGCATCAGGGCGAGCTTGGCGGCCGAGGTGGTCTTGCCTTGGCCTTGCAGCCCCACGAGCATGAGCGGCGTCGGCGGCGCCCCGGTGAGGTCGAGCGGCACGCTCTCTCCACCTAGCACTTCCACCAGCGCCTCGTTTACGATCTGGAGCACTTGCTGGGCCGGAGTCAGGCTCTCCAGCACGTCAGCGGCGAGCGCCTGCTCGCGCACCCGGTTCGTGAAGGTACGCGCCACCCGGAAGTTGACGTCGGCTTCGAGCAGCGCCAAGCGCACCTCGCGTAACGCCTGATCTACGTCCGCCTCGTGCAGTCGTCCTTTGCTCCGCAAGCCGCGGAACACACCCTGTAGTCGCTCGGTCAGCGCTTCAAACACGGAAGTAGTCCTTTTCTGCGCCTTATTCCAGGCGGAGCGAGGGTGCCCAATGTAGGAGCAACCCTTGTGGTTGCCCTATCCGGCCGCCCAGCCAGGGCACGGATGCAAAGCGCGTGGGCACCCTCCAGCAACCGATACCTACCCCAGTCAGCCGGCCCCCCTTCCCTGCCAGAGCAGGGGGCGGGGGTAGGTCCAATCAACCCGCCTCTACTCTGTGTGCTCTGCGGCGGCCCGTGCTCGCTGTTCCCACTGACGGAAGGAGCGGGTCTCCGCGGCCGACAAGGTGTGGCCGGGGCGCCCATTCCAGTGACCGGCGCGGACGCGCTGCATCGTGTTCCGATAGCGCTCCGCCATCGCGGCGGGCTGCTCCGCCATGTACTCGCTTTCCGCCTCGCGCGCCGCCGCCTCCGACGGGAGCGCCGGCAGCTCCACCGCTGCCGTCGTGATCTGGTCGCAGCCCCACTTGTACCCGACCACTTCTCCCTTGCTGAGAATCAGGTTGTTGCCTACGTTTGCTTGCACCACCGGCACGCCGTTCTCCCGCGCCCGCGCCGTAACAATGGCATTCTGGGATTTCTTCCTCGTGCCATACGACGGAATCAGCAGGCAGCGTGCGCCGTCCAGTACGAGGGTCCTGGAAATCTTCGGGTTGGACCGGTCGTTGCAGATGACCATGCCCATCCGCCCCAGCGGCGTATCGAACGCCCGAATCCGCCGCCCAATCCGGTCGAAGTACCAGGAGGCGTGTGCTCCTTCCGCCAACTGCGTTTTGTGGTAGTGCCCGCAGATGTCGCCACCCTGGTCAATGAAGATGGCCGCGTTGTAGACCTCCTCGCCAATCCGCTCCGCAAAGCCGAAACAGAGACAGGTGCGGAGCTCCTGGGCCAGCTGCTGGAAGCGCCGGACATAGGGGCCGTCTAGCGGCTCCGCGATCTCCACCATGGCGCGCCCTCGCTCTGGATTTCGGATGACATCCATCGCCACGTAGCCTTCCAAGATGCCCTCGGGAGCGACGATGAGATCGGCCTGCTCCCGCGCAGCCTTGCGGAAGTACGTCTCCAGCTTCTCGGCGTTGTAGTCCTTGTCCCACTTCTTGGGCTTGAGCGAGATGGCCGTCACCGTAATCGTCGTATACATCGTTTCCTCCACCCCAGCTGCACCATCAGGAAGCGGGAGCACGAGCGCCCTTCCACCTCAGCCTCCAGTGTACACCCTGCTGCCCGCCTGGCCCCGGCATCGCTCGTGTGTCGGGTGCTCAGGGCGTATACTCGGCACAAGGGTTGAGGCGCAGAGCGCCCGTGTATTGGGTAGACGCCGCAGAAAGGAGCTGGTGCTATGACCGAACCGATGATCTACCGTCTTGGTGAACAGGACATCCCGCAGGCCTGGTACAACATCATCGCCGATCTGCCGGCGCCTCCCCCGCCGGTGCTGCACCCCGGCACGGGGCAGCCCGTCGGACCGGATGACCTGGCACCTCTGTTCCCCATGGGGCTTATCCTGCAAGAGGTGTCCGGTGATCGGTGGATCGAGATTCCCGAGCCGGTGCGCGAAGTCTATCGTCTCTACCGTCCCGCACCGCTCCACCGGGCGCGGCGCTTGGAGCGGGCGCTGGATACGCCGGCCCATATTTACTACAAGTACGAGGGCACTAGCCCGGCCGGCTCGCACAAGCTGAACACCGCCATCGCCCAGGCCTATTTCAACAAGGCCGAGGGCATCAAGCGCCTCACCACGGAAACCGGCGCCGGGCAGTGGGGCAGCGCCTTGGCGATGGCCTGCCAATTCGTCGGTCTCGACTGCACGGTGTACATGGTCAAGGTGTCGTATCAGCAGAAGCCCTACCGGCGCTCGATGATGCAGGTATTCGGGGCTGAGGTCATCCCCAGCCCCAGCGACCAGACCAACGGCGGTCGTCAAGTGTTGGCGCAGACCCCGGACTCTCCGGGGTCGTTAGGCATTGCCATCTCCGAGGCGGTAGAGGACGCCGCGACCCATGACGATGCCCACTACTCCCTCGGCTCGGTGCTCAATCACGTGCTACTGCACCAGACCGTCATCGGCTTGGAAGCCAAGCGCCAAATGGAGCTGGCCGGCGAAGAGCCGGACGAGGTGATCGGCTGCGTCGGTGGGGGCAGCAACTTCAGCGGTCTGGCCTTTCCGTTCGTACAGGACAAGCTCACCGCCGGCAAGCAGACCCGCATCCTCGCCGTGGAGCCGGCGGCGTGTCCCACCCTGACCCGCGGCTCCTACGCCTACGACTTCGGCGATACCGTCGGCCTGACCCCGCTCGTCAAGATGTATACCTTGGGTCATACGTTTGTGCCGCCCGGCATCCACGCCGGTGGCCTGCGCTATCACGGCGACGCGCCGCTGCTCTGTCAGCTCGTCGAGAGTGGTTTGGTCGAGGCGGTGGCCTACCCACAAAACCCCGTCTTTGCCGCTGCTATCCAGTTCGCGCAGAGCGAAGGGATTATCCCGGCGCCGGAGTCCGCTCATGCCGTCAAGGCGGCGATAGACTCGGCGCTGCAAGCGAAAGCGGAAGGCCGCTCGCGGGCAATCCTCTTCGGCTTGTCCGGGCACGGTCACTTCGACATGGGCGCGTTCGACGCCTATCTGGGCGGCGATCTGGAGGACTACGAATACCCGGCGGAGAAGGTCCAGGCAGCCCTCACCGAGCTACCGCAGGTGGCGGGCTAGGGCGGATACCGGCCTCCCTATGGTCCCCCCGCCGCGGCGGGGGGACGGATCGTTCCCTCCTCTGTCGCCACGGGAGAGGATTAAGGTGGGGGCATCCTCGACCGGGCGGAAGCACACGATCACATGGAACCGGCCCGTGTGCTGTGGTCAACGACCGAGCGGGAGCTACGGGCGTATATTGACGCCCTTGGCAGCTTTTCGCGCAACGCTCGGCTCTACCTCTGGGTGGCCTTTCTCGGCGGCTTCACCGTCGGCGTCACGCGGATCATCTTCAACCTCTATATCCAGGCGCTCGGCTTCGACGCCGCGTTCCTGGGTCAGCTGCTCGCCGTAACGACGGCCGCCGCCGGGCTTACCGCGCTGCCCGCTGGTCTCCTCACCGACCGCTGGGGCACAAAGCGGTCGCTCGTCTGGGGCAGCGTGGGCGTCGGCTGCGGCGCCTTTGGCCAGATGGTGCTCACCACGCCGCTCCTGCTGCTCGTCAGCGGCGCGCTGGCCGGGGCCGGCGGCGCCATTGCCCTGGCCGCGCAGGCACCGTTCCTGGCGCACAATAGCTCCCGCCGCGAGCGCACCTACCTGTTCAGCACGATGGCGGCGCTTTTTCTCGTTAGCACCATCGTCGGCAATCTGCTTGGCGGGCACGTCCCGCAATGGCTGCAAGACTCCCGGCTGGCGCTCTCGGAGGTGTGGTCCTACCGTGCAACCCTGCTGGCCGCCGGCGCCGCTTCAGCCTTCACCCTGCCCGTCCTGTTCTTCCTGCAGGAAACCTATCAACCACCCGAAATCCGGCGCTGGAGATTGACGCGCCGCAGCACGACGGCACTGGCCAAGCTCATCACCACCGACGGTCTGATCCGCTTGGGTGCCGGGCTGACGATTCCCTTCCTGAACGTCTTTTTCGTGCAGGAACTGGGAACATCCGCGGCCTTCTTCGGCACCATGAGCGCCGTATCGCTGGGACTGCGCGTGGTGGCGACGCTGGGCGCGCCCATCCTGGCGACGCGGCTAGGGCCGGTCCTGAGCATTGCTCTGACCCAGCTCGCCTCGGTGCCGCTGTTACTCCTGATCGGGTTTCCACCGGCGTTAGGGTTCGCTGCCGCCGCCTACGTGACACGGAACTCGCTGATGAACATGGCCTTTCCGGTGCGTGACAGCTTCGCCATGACCATCGTGGACCAGTCGAGCCGCGCCACGGTGACGGCGGCGCTGCTGCTGACCAACAACCTGGCGGCGGCCTTGAGCACCGCCGTCGGCGGCCAGTTGATTAGCGCCTTCGGCTACCGCCCCGGCTTCCTCGGAACGGCGCTCCTCTACGTGCTCGCGGCGAGCGCGTTCGCGCTACTCTTCCGCGGACAGGCCGCGCAGCCCGCGCCGGAGAGATGACGCAGGCCCCCTATGGTCCCCCCGCTGCGGCGGGGGGACGACATGTCCCTCCCCCGTCGCAACGGGGGAGGGTTAGGGTGGGGGCCGGAGGTTAGATGCGGAGCGCGATTCGTAGCCTTCATCCGCCGGTAGGCCCGGCTGCCTGGCGGCGGCCTTGGCCAGCTCGTCGCAGCGCTCGTTCTCGGGGTCGTTGGCGTGGCCCTTCACCCAACTGAAGGTGACGTTGTGCTCCGCACAGAGCGTCAGCAGCCGCGCCCAGAGATCGGGATTCTCGGCACGGTCTCGCTTGTTGCGCTTCCAGCCGTTCGCCCGCCACTTCGCGGCCCAGCCCTGCTCCACGGCATCCACCACGTACTTCGAGTCGCTCAACAGCGTCACCCGGCAGGGCTGCTTCAGCGCCTCCAGCGCCACTATCGCAGCCAATAGCTCCATGCGGTTGTTCGTGGTCCGCCGGTAGCCACCAGACAACTCCTTCCGGCGGTTGCCATGGAGCAGCACGATGCCATAGCCTCCAGGACCGGGATTGTCAAAACAGGCCCCGTCGGTGTAGATCACGACGTACTTGGTCTGAGTCATATTTACTCGCTAAGGGTGTCGTCGCCGCCGGCCGAGCAGCCCGGCCAGCACGAGAGCCGCGCCGAGCAGGCCCCACGCGCCGCCGCTCACGGTCCGGCCGGTGGCGTAGCCGGGCGGATCATAGCTGAAGACGACTTCATGCCGGCCGGCCGGCACGGCCACCGCCCGGACGAGGTGGTTCGCACGCAGTACGGGCGTAGGCGTGCCGTCGAGCGTCGCCGTCCAGCCGGGAAACCAGGCGTCGGCGAGCACTAGCCAGGCATCGGTTGTCGCCTCGACCGCAATCGCTATCCGCTGCGGCCGGTCGCTCGTCAGTCGTGCCGAGCTAGGAGTGCTTTGATTGCTGGCTGGCCGGGAGCGTGTTCCCTCCCCTGGAGCTTGCTCCGGGGGAGGGCTAGGGAGGGGGCCGGATGCCACCCCCTCCAGCACCACGGTCCGGCGCGGGTTGAAGCTCGGCGCGGCGACCGCTTCCCAGGCGGCCTCCGCCGAGCCGACGGCGCGTGCGGCCGAGGCGAGGTAGGCCCGCGGCTGCGCGCGGCTATTGATCCATACCTCCATCGAGCCGGCGTTCGGGCCGGTATCGAGCGGACGCCAACGGTGCATGTCCAGGTGCGGCTTCTTCAGCGCGTCGCGGGAAACTACCAGATACCGGACGGCCAGCGCCTCCAGCAATCCTTGTGGCAACTGCTCCGGTGCAAACTGAGGCTGCGGGAGTGGTACCGGCACGGCGCGCTCGGAGTGTATCGCGGTCGAGAGCACCGCCTGGCGCACCGACAGCAAGTTTTCGTAGCCACCGAGTTGTGGCACCCGCGCAGCCAGTCCCCAGTTCGGCGTCAGGCCGGCGCGCTGCAACGCAAACGTGGCGGCCGGCGCATTGCCCTGCGCCGCGAGCGTGGCGAGGTTCAGCTCATACGCCGCCGCCCGCAGTTTCCAGCTCATCACGCGGGCAGTGCCCTCGCGCAGGCCGGGCAGCGCGGCAACCTGCGCCAGCTCATCGGCGCCGGCACTGGACGGGACCGTGGGAAAACGCGACCACATGAACAGCAGGAGCGGCACGCTGACGACGGCCAGCATGACAGCCGGCTGTCCGCGTCGTGCCCGCGTCCGCCGCGACCATCGCCACCACCACACCACCGCCACGAGACCGGCCAGCGGACCTAGTACCGCAAGCTGGCGCGGATCGAGGGCGCGTTGTGCTCCAGTCAGATAGGCAGCAAACGTGGTCGCATAACGCTCGGCGCTGAAGGTGCGGGTCGGATCGTCGGCCAGGCGTTGGGCGAGCGGCTGTCCGACCTGCTCCAGCAAGAGATCACGTCCGAATACAAGCGCGCCGGTGCCGACGAGATGCCCGACCACGATCAGGACCACCGCCAGCAGGGCCAGCCGCGGCCACCAGCCGCGGCCGCGGGAGGGTGTCGCGTGCTGCACTCCGCCGGACGCACGCCATGCATCGTAGCCGTCCGCAGCAAGCAGCGCAGCGGCGAACACCCAGAGGATGAGCCAGCGCGTCGGATCGCGGAAAAGCGTGAAGCCGGGCACCTTGAGTAGTAGCGGATAAAGCGGGATGAAGTCGCCACAGGCCAGGACGAGGCCGGCGGCGCCGAATACCAGCAGCAGGACCGTGTGGCCGGGAAGGGGATTCCCGCTTGCGCGGGAATGACGGGAGGCGGTGGGTGACTTCGCCTGCCAGCGCCATACCGCATAGCCGGCGAGCGCCAGCGGGACGAGGCCGACATAGGCAACCCACGTCGGCGAGAGCACCGGCGGCACCTCCAAGCCCGGCAGCATCAGCCCGGTGACGAGCGCCCATGGCGCGGCGGAGCCGACCGCTGCCGCCGCGACCTCCAACCCCTGACCACGCGGCGAGAGGGCCGCTACTTCGAGCGTGGGCAAGATACGGATCGCAGCCAGCGGCAGGGCCGCCAGGCCCGCAGCCAGCAAGGCCACCGGGGCCATCCAGACGCGCCAGCCGCTCGCCCGCGTCTCCGCGGCAGTCGTGGCTATGGCGTAGACCCCGGCGCCGACGCACACGAGCGCGACCAACTGTGGGTGTCCAGAGAGGGTGATGAGGCCGACCGCGGCGGCGGCGAGCAGGCTACGGAACAGGAGCGAAGGTGGATTCCCGCTTGCGCGGGAATGACGGATGGTGGGCAGCCAGGCGACCCGGTCCGCGTTTGCGGCGGCGCGGCGCAGGCCATCCGCGCACCAGCAGAGGAACGGCAGCGCCCAGAACACGGTACCGAAGTTCAGGAGCGCGGCACCGCCGGCCACAGTCCCACTCAACTGATAGATAGCGCCGGCGATACCCGCAGCGGCTGGCGACCGGCCCCACGACCGCGCCAACCCGTAGGTGGCGATCCCGGCCGCCGCAGCGTGCAGAGCGACGGATACCCAATAGCCACGCGGGCCGGGTGCGACCAACAGCGCCAACCACGTGGGCGGGTAAAACCAGCCGTACTCGGTAAAGGCCAGCGGGAAGCCAGTGAGTAAGTGCGGCGTCCACAGCCAAAGCTCACCCGTCCGCAGCCCCGCTGCCAGCCAGAGGTGGGCCGGGAGATAGGCCAGAAAGACGTCGGCATTGACCGAGAGCCGGTCGAGGAGCAATAGCGGCGCGTAGGTGAGGATGGCAAGTCCCACAAAGCCGCCGGCCGCCAGCACACCCGGTCGAATCGGGATGGCACTACTCACAGTACGTACTCGATCTGCGCTTCCAACGGAGCGGCGAGCATCCGCCGCGGGAATTCGAGGTGGCACACGTTGCCGTGCATCGCCGGCCGGGCGTCTGCCAGCGCGGCCGGCTCGGTATGCAGCGCCCGCGCCGCTGCCGGTACTGCATAGAGCAGGCGGCGCAGCGGCACCTCTACCGAGATCGCCTCCCGCACCCGCACGGCGCCGTTCTCGACGGAGACCTGGCGCTGCACGGTCACACCCGCGAGCGGCTCGCCATCACGTCGCGCCGGTTGGACCGTGCCTTGCACTCCGTCCAGCAGCAGCGTCGGCGCGGCGTCGAGCGCCCAATGGGTTGCGTAGACTTCATCCCAAGCGTGCCAAAGGGGGCGTAGCCAGCCGCGCCAGAGCGCGCGGGCCGCCGCGAAGAAAGCTCTCTGTCGCCGGCGGATGCGGGCGACGAACAGCCACTGGCGTAGCTCCCGGCCTGGACGATTGGCTGCCAGGAACGCCTGCACGCCCGCCCGCCGCCGCCGCCGGGGCCAGCACGTCAGATTGCCGGGGCTGATGGGCGTCTCCCGCGCCGCCGTAGTGAGGTCCTGCCAGTTGCCGGACTTGTGACCGACGTAGAGCAAGCTCCCACCGCCGACGCCACCGCCATACAGCACGTTGGCCGGCTGCTTGCGCGTCCGCAGCAGCGCCACTGTCGCAGTCGTCTGAAGACGCACCAGCCCGGCCTCCGTAAACACACGCACCCGCGGAGGCGCCCCTTCCCTGCAGGGAAGGGGCCGGGGGTTAGGTCCGCCCTCTCCGTCAGGGCCGGGCAGCGCTAGGATCAGCGCACTGAGCCACGAGGCGTCGGCAGCGTGGAAGTCCGGGCAGATGAAGTCGTCGCGGCCGGCCGGCGCCCGACAGGCCAGCACCATATTCGCTAGATGCTGCCGCCAAACGGCATATGCCTGCTCTGCCAGCGTCTTCAGGGAGCTATCCGCAAACTGTGCCGCTCCGTGCAGCAGCGCATACACGTCGAGCGAGTGACTCCCGACCTCATACGGGCTGGCCCAGAACCAGCGCTTGCCCTCCAGCGCCGCACATTTCGTCCCCGCCGGCGTATACGTCGCTGCCAGGAAATCCAAGCCGCGGCGGAGGGCCGTGAGCGTTGGTCCGCGGACCGCGCCCGCGTCCTCGCCGAGCATCGCCAGGGTCTGCCACAGATACGTCAGCACCCGCGCCTGGTAGTAGACCGAAACGTCCGCCGCGCCGGGGTGGAGACCGAAACGCTCCGGCTCCGGGTGATAGGGAAATGACCCGTCCGCGTGCTGCTCCGCGAGGGACCGCTCGATGCTTGCGTGTACGGCAGCAAACCATGTCGGTTCGCCCAGCGCACGCGCCGCGGTCGCCAGGCCCATCGCGCCCCACAGCCGTTGATTGGTGACCTCTTTCGTCACCACCGCGTCGGTGAGGTAGGTGGTCGCGTTCCGGCGCAGCGCCTCCGCAATGCGCTCCCGCAGCGTAGCGTCGAGCCGGCCGTCACCATAGAGCAGCAAGGTTCCCAAACAACGGGCACACTCGCCGCTGTCAATGACATTGTTGGAGCAGTTATATGGGTCCAGGCGCCCCGGCGCGAATATCCACGCGCCGTGCTCCGGGTCACGCACCAGGCGTGCGACAACGCGCTGAGCACGCCGCAGTGCCCGCTCCCAATAGCGGTCCTGGCCGGTGATCCGCTGGAGTGCCAAGTCAACGACGATGGAGGTGGCGGTACGTGCCGTGTGCTCGACCCCATGGACGGTGCAGCGCGTCTCGCCACTGGGAGCCGTCTGCCGCTCCCAGTAGTCGGAGACACGCGCGAGCGCCACCGGCCAGTCGGCACGGTCGAACGCTGGCGCGGTCACTTGCGATACACGGCCAATTGGAGCTTGCTCCACGGTTCGAGCAGCCGATGTAGCGGCCGAGTGAGGCTATAGAGCATCTGTACCGGATACTGCGCGTAGGCCAGCGGCGGACGCAGCGCCCGTACCCGGTGCCGGGCCTCGTCCTCCGGCGGCAGCGGGAAATGGCGGGCACCACGCTCGCGGCGGAAGCCCACGTTGGCCAGTCCGCGCACCACGTCGCGCGGTGCCAACGGCACAAACGGACCGAGCGATGGGTCGGTCCCCAGGACGTATTGCACGTCGCGCCGGCCCAAGAGCCAGCGGATCGGTTGCATCAACGCGAAGTACGAATGCCGACTGATGTGGGCGAGGATCAAGGCGCCGCCCGGCCGCAGCACGCGATGAGCCTCGGTGAGCAGCCGCAGCCGCTCCGGCGGTGGCAGGTTTTCGAGGCGGAAGATGCAGGTCGCCACATCCACACTGGCGTCCGGCAGGTCAATCCGTCCGTCGTAGTGGTGCGATTGGGCCGGGCGCGGCAACCGCCGCTGGGCAAACTGAGCAGTCTGCTCGGTCAGCTCAATGAAGTGAACGTCGGCGTCGGGCGCTGCCGGCATTAGATGCTCCAGATACAGGCCGGTGCATGGCAGCAGATCGAGCCACACACGCGGATTCTCCTGACCTAGTGCTTCCCGACCGAACGCGGTCACGACCTCGAACTCGGAGCGGATCGGCTTATTGTATTTGGGTCCGGCGCGAATGCGGGCTTGCTGATAGTCGGCAACCTGGGCCAGGGTCCAGTCGCGCGGATTGGGTGACGACGGGAGGCGGGGACGCGGGTGATACTGCTGCCAGTGCGTCATATGCGACGGATCGCGCCGCGCCGGTGCCCCCGGCTGCTCGGCCGGATACCCGAAGAGCACCGTGGCCAACACCTCTACATCGTCGGGCAGGCGCAGGACCGTGTGGAGCTTGGCGCGGTCGTGGATGGTGGCCTGCCAAAAGCCGCCGAGACCGAGCGAATGGCCCTGGAGCAGCATGTTCATGATGGACGCCGACGCGCCCTGAATATGGGCAAAGCTGCCCTCGGAGAAGCGCGTGTTGTAGCAGACGAAGATCAGCACTGGCGCCTGGGTGGCGAACGGCACGGCATCTTCGAGCTGTTGCCGCGTCGCCTCATTGGTGACAACCACGAAGTCCCACAGCTGCATGTTGCACGCCGACGGCGCCCAGAGGGCCGCTTCGAGGAGTTCGTTGATGAGTTCTTCCCGCACCGGCTGGTCCGGCAACCAACTCCGGATCGTGCGTCGGGTGCGGATGGCATCGCCTACGCTCATGGGCGGCGAACCATCCGCCCGCGCAGCGGTCTCCGGTAACACAGGTGTGACAGTGGTACTCATCGCGGCAACCCTTCTTTCGCCAGGAACGACCGCCGGTCGGCACCATCATAGCATGGCGCATCCACCTCAACCTCCGGCCCCCTCCCTAACCCTCCCCCGGAGCAAGCTCCAGGGGAGGGGATGCACCTCCCCGCGTCCACCTGCTGCAGCGGGGGGCCATAGGGGGCCAGAGACGAACAGGCGCAGCGACCGCTTGCGGGCCGCGGCGTGCTACGTTTCTGTTTCTAACGCTGGTGGCCGTGCGGTGATAGCCTCCAGCGCGCGCACGGCCACCGTGTCGCCGCGGCGGTCGAAGACCTCGCGGTAGAGCTCCAGGTGCAGCTCGGCGACACGCTGCCAGCCGTGCCACCGCTCGACCCACGCCCGTGACTGAGCACCGACGGCTGCGCGTCGCTCGGCGCTCCCGGCGAGCGCCACTAGCCGTCCATAGATCTCCGGCGTGGTGAGCGCGGACTGAATGGGCGGGTTCTCCTCCAAGCACCATTCGTGGACCTGCGGGTTGAAGTACATGATGACGGGCCGGGCGCAGGCCATAGCTTCCACCGTCACCGTGCCGAAGCTCCCGACGGCATCGTGGAACTGATCGAGCACAACGTCGGCGGCTCGGTAGTACTCCAACAAGCGCATCTTGTGCATCGGGTGAAGCCAGACCACCCGCCCCTCAACGCCAAGCTCACGACAGAGTTGCTGACTGGCCCGCACGTCGGTGCCCCACTTGGTGAGCACGAGGGCGGCTGCCGGCAACCCCGCCGGCTCGGCCTCGCGCACGTAGCGGCCAAAAGCGCGGATCACGCGGTCGCTGCGCTTGCTGTCCGACCCATTGCTCCATTCGTGGCGGCTAGGGCAGAAGAAGATCAGGGGCACCCGAAGCTCACGGCGCAACTCGTCGGCGAGAGGTGTCTCGCCGGGGCAGTATTTCGTCTCGTCCACCGGATGCGGAATGAAGCGATAGTGCCGCAGCCCCAGACGCTTCGCGGAGCTAAGCACGTCCGGGTTGGTGATAATGCAGGCCTCGGCCAGTTGATAGCCGAGCGCTAGCAGTCGCCCTTGCACCGTATCCTCGAAAGGCAGCGACCGCATGGTCGCGTGCTCGAAGGCAATGTAGGGACGATCCGGCGGCAGCAACCCCGCCTTGGTCACTTCCAGCCCATACAGCACGCTGAGATCGTAGTCCTGGGACAGCGGCCGGAACGAGCGCCAACAGGTCAGACGGGAGTAGTTCCTCGGCCGCAACCTCTGTCCAGCCTGCGTCAAGTGCGAATGGGTGTCCACGGCCCGCATATCGGAACGAATGGCCCGCAGACGGTCATTCATGGCGACGCCTAACTGGAGACGCCACAAGGACACGTTGTCTACGGCGGCACGAACCAGCATGAGGAGCAAAAACTCCAGGCGCTCGCGCGGGGTCAGTTGGCCCTGCCGCGCTAAGGACGCATATCGTTGCGCGGAGGAGTGAGCAAGACGCCGCAATCGTAGCATCAGAGTGGGGCCAAGACCCGCCGGCTCCCCGGTAGCTGGCACAGCAGTCCACACCCGGCCTGTGTCGAGGTACTGGCCCTGGATACCGGCCTCGCGCCGGGCTTCATCATAGCCGGTGTAGCCGTATGGATCAGGACGACCACTCAAGTAGCGCGCCCAATGGGGACGCGCGTAGCCATTAGTGAACTGTAGAGCCGGCCAATCCGGGGGATGGTACAAATCAAGCTGCTCTCCAAAGTCGGCGTCCTCCCATTCGGGATGGCCAAAGACGAACTCGAAAGCGTAGTTGTAGGAGTCCGCTGCAAGACCGAGGCGCCGCTGAAACTTAGCGTTGCTATAGGCATTATTGGCGATGTTGCCGACGTGGGCGATACGCGGTGCAGCGGTCTGACGCGCCAGCAACGCAGCACCGCTGACCCTAGAATCCTGCGCTTCTGGCAACGTCATGAGCGTCCTTCTTCCACTCCGGACTGGCCCAGCGGATTCTGACACGCCAGGTCTGCACCACCTAGTGCTTATCGGATTGTGCCGGCCTGGCGTTCATCGTGCCGCGCATGTGGACCGTGCCGCCACACTCGCCCTTGATCCACACCACTTTCGGATCGGTATAACGCACCGGATGGGTGAGCGCGATGTTTACAAAGCCGGCATCGCTAAACCACCCCCGGACCTCGCGCCAGGTGTGGACGTGATTCCACCGCGGGGAGTAGGCATCGTAGGCATCGAATTGCATCGCTGCGAGGTCGTACTGCTCGGTAGCCTTAGTGCCGTTGTAGACCTTGAGCCAGGGGTGGAGACAGACAGCGAGCCACTTGTTCTTGATAATGAGATACCTGCACAGGCGATAGCGCCGCTCGTCAGGAAACTGGCGGAGCGCCAACCGCAGCGTATCCGTCAATAGATGCCTAGCGCGGTTAGTCCATTCGTAGACCATGATGTACAGCACGCCACCTGGCCGCACCAGCGACACCAGCCGCTCGAAGCTGCGCTGCGTATGCGGCGTATGGTGTAGGACCCCCCAAGCCATGACGAAGTCGAATGACTCGGACGGAAGCGGTAAGCTCCCAACGCTGGCTTGGACGACTTGCCCAGTGGCGTATGGCTCCAGCACCCGACGAGTAGCACGACACCCGGCCGTCGTGAGGTCAAGCGCCGTTACGTGGGCACCTAGCTCGGCGAGCGCGTAGCTCCAGCGTCCGGTACCGCAGCCCACGTCAAGGGCATCTTTGCCGGAAAACCATGTCGCCGGTAGCTGCACATCGTCTACGAACTGCGTGACAAGGCCTGGCTGGATATCGAGGAGGCGCGATTCGCGGGCACGGCGGTGCTCGTAGTCAAATACGCGCTGCACATGGCGCTCACCGCTCGTTAGCTTAGACATGAGACTGATGCTTGTTGTGGAGGGGCTGGGCACAAGTGGGCGATACGCGGTGCGGCGGTCTGACGCGCCAGCAGCGCAGCAGCGCTGACCCTAGAATCCTGCGCTTCTGGCAACGTCATGAGCGTCCTTCTTCCACTCCGGACTGGACCAGCGGCTCCTGACACGTCGGGGCTGCACAATCCGATGGGGGTTTAGGTTGTGCTGACCTAGCGTTCATCGTGCCCCGCATATGGACCGCGCCGCCACACTCGCCATTGATCCGCACCTCGTCCGGATCCGTATAGCGCACTGGACTGGTGAGAGTGATGTCCACGAAGCCGGCCTGGAAAAACCACTCTCGGACCTCGCGCCAGGTGTGGACGTGGTTCCAGCGTGGGGAGTAGGCGTCGTAGGCGTCGAATTGCATCGCTGCGAGGTCATAATGAGCAGAGGCCTGGCTTCCGTTGTAGACCTTGAGCCAGCGTTGGAGGCTGCCAGCACGAGACGCATTCTTGATAATGAGGTGTTTGCACACGTGGTAGCGCTGCTCGTCAGGAAGCTGGCGGAGCACCAACCGCAGCGCTTCCGTCAACAGGTGCTTGGCGCGGTTGGCCCATTCGTAGACCATGATGTACAGCACGCCACCCGGCCGCACTAGCGGCACCAGCCGCTCGAAGCTGCGCTGCGTATGCGGCGTATGGTGCAGGACCCCCCAAGCCATGACGAAGTCGAATGACTCGGACGGAAGCGGTAAGCTCCCAACGCTGGCTTGGACCACCCGCCCGGCGGCGTATGGCTCCAGTACTCGACGGGTAGCACGACACCCGGCCGCCGTGAGATCGAGCGCCGTCACGTGGGCACCTAGCTCGGCGAGCGCGTAGCTCCAGCGTCCGGTACCGCAGCCCACGTCAAGGGCATCTTTGCCGGAAAACCATGTCGCCGGTAGCTGCACATCGTCTACGAACTGCGTGACAAGGCCTGGCTGGATATCGAGGAGGCGCGATTCGCGGGCACGGCGGTGCTCGTAGTCAAATACACGCTGCACGTGGCGCTCGCCGCTTGTCAGCTTAGAAACGGGACTCATCGTTGCTATATAAGGACTAGAGCTTGCGGCTCACCCCTGGCCGCCTCCGGCGGCCGGGGAATGAGGACGGTTCACCCTTACTCCTACCGCCTGCAACTCAATGCTATACTCCGCTGCCATGACCTGGCAATACCTGGGAGAACGCCCGGACGAGCGACCGCTGCTCGTGCGCTTGATCGGTGTTACCCGGCATGTCCAGGCGTGGCGGGCCATCGCGGAGCGCGAGTTGCGCTTGCGCTATGTCGGCTCGACGCTCGGCTTGGCCTGGGCGGTGGTCCATCCACTGCTGTTCGTCGCTGCGTATACCTTTATCTTTGCCTTTGTGTTCCGGGCACGCCTCGCGCCTGATGCACCACGCGATCAGTATGCCTTGTACGTCGTGCTTGGTCTCCTGCCTTGGGTAGCAGTGACCGATGTCGCCACGCGCGCGACCGAGGCGATGGCAACCCACCGGTCGCTTGTGAAGCATGTGCGCTTTCCCTTGGAGGTCGTCCCACTGTATTCACTGGCGGCCAGTCTGCTCTCGCTACTCATTGGGCTGCTCGTGCTCTTGCCGGTGCTGGCGTGGCGCCAGGGCGGGTTGCCGTGGGGCGCCGTCGGACTGCCACTGATCTTGCTGGCACAAATCGCCTTCACCGTCGGGCTGGCGTGGCTGCTGGGGGCCGTGGGGGCCTTCCTCCGCGATATCAAAGAGCTGGTCCAGATCACCTTCATGGTTGGGATGTTCCTGACTCCCATCTTCTATGTGGAGTCCGTACTGCCGGACCTGCTCCGTCCCATCATCTGGCTGAACCCGCTCGCCCACCTCGCCACGCTCTACCGCGGCGCGCTGCTGACCGGGATGCCGTTCGGCGCCTTGCCGGTTGCGGCCTTTGGCCTGGCGGCCTTCGCCATCTTGGTCGGGGGGTTTGCGGTCTTTGACCGTGCGCGACGGCTGCTCGCAGACATTCTGTAGGGACGAGTGGTTGTTCCAGCGACAACGAATCATGCATGCGATACGGGTACCGGCCCCCCTATGGTCCCCCCGCTGCGGCAGGGGGACGACATGTGCCCTCCCCCGTTGCGACGGGGGAGGGCTAGGGTGGGGGTGGGGGCCACGATGACCCGCTCCTCAACACGAGCCGACCGGCCAGTGATGATCTCGGCCCGGCAGGCGAGCAAGGTCTACAAGGTCTATGCGCGGCAGGAGGACCGCCTGTGGGAGCTGGTGCGGCGGCGGTCGCTACACCAGCAGCGCTGGGCCGTACAGGACATCACCTTCGACATCCACGCTGGTGAAGTCGTCGGTATCATCGGCCGGAACGGCGCGGGGAAAACGACCCTCCTGCGCCTCATCTCCGGCGTGGCTCCGCTGGACGCCGGCACGATCCAAGTACACGCCTCGCTCCAGACCATTTTGGAGTTGGGCACGGGCTTCCACCCGGAGTTCACCGGCCGCGAGAACGTCTATCTAGGGGGCGCGCTGCTTGGCCTCAGCCGGCGTGACATTGATGCGCGATTTGACGAGATCGCCGCCTTTGCGGAGCTTGGCGACTACCTGGGGTTTCCGTTCAAGACCTACTCACTGGGGATGCAGGCCCGGCTGACGTTCTCACTGGCCATCTCGGTCGAGGCGGATATTCTGATCGTTGACGAGGCGCTCTCCGCTGGAGATAGCTACTTTCTGGCCAAATGCTTCGACCGTATTCGCACCATCTGTGAGAGCGGCAAGACGGTCCTGTTCGTGTCGCACAATCTTTCGCTCATTCAGCGCCTCTGCACCCGTATCCTCTGGCTGGACGGTGGGCAGCTTATCGCTGACGGCGCCCCGCTAGAGGTCTGCTCGCAGTACGAGGCTTCGGTGCGCCAGCAGGAAGCCGAGCGGCTGGTGCAGGTGACCACTCAGTCCACGCAATCCGCCGTGGCTCAAGGTGAACCGGGGCTGCACACTCCAATTCCTGCCGAGGATCAGGCGGTGGAGACCCAGCAGAACAGTGATGCAGACCAACAACGCAGCGCCGAGTCTCTCGCCGACGGCCGCCGCTACGGTACCCAGGAAGTACGGATCGAGCGCGTTGAAATCATCGGATCGGAGGGGCAGCCAACGCATCTGCTCACCAGCAACGAGCCGGCCTCCATTAGGCTTTATTATGTGAGCCATGCCGCCTACGATGATCTGGTGGCAGTCGTGACGATCACACGTGTGGACGGCGTAGTGGCCTGTGGCCTGACGAGTGACGAACAGGGTCTCCCCACGCTGGACTTGCAGGGATATGGCTGTCTGGAAATCACGCTCGATCCGGTGCTGCTCGGTCCCGGTGAGTATTTCCTTTCATCGCATATCTATCGTGACCACCCGCTCCCGCGGCGCGATGACGTGATGGACTACCATGACCGCCTATACCGTGTGCGGGTTGTGCGGCGCGGCCGGGACTACGATGTGGCCATGGAGCAGCCGGCACGCTGGCGGCTGCTCCCCTGGGACGGATCGCCGCCTGCTGGTGGTAGTGAAGAGTGATGGGTGTAGATGTGGGGTGGGGTTGCTTGGTCCCCACCCTCACCCTCCCCCGTTGCGACAGGGGAGGGAATGACCGTCCCCCCGCCGCAGCGGAGGGGCCATAGGGGGACCGTTAGTAGACCAAGCGGTTAGAGGCAGGATACGCTGTAGGTGCTATGACTACGAAATCCGGCGTGCCACAGGTCGCCGTCGTCGGCTCCGGCTATTGGGGGCCCAATCTGACGCGCAACTTTGCCGAGCTGCCGGGCCGGCCGCTGGCCGCGGTGTGCGATCTGCGAGCGGACCGCGTGCAGGCCATGCGGCAGCGCTATCCGTGGATACAACCGTTCACGTCGCTCAATGCGCTCCTGGCGGCTCCGGGCATTGACGCGGTGGCCATCGCCACCCCGGCGGAAACGCACCACGACTTGGCGCGGCAAGCACTGCTGGCCGGCAAGCACGTGCTCGTGGAAAAGCCGCTGGCGACATCGCCGGCCGAGTGTGCGGAGTTGGTGGGGCTGGCCCACCGGCAGGGGCTGACCCTGATGGTCGGGCACACCTTCCTGTATAACCCCGGTCTGCGCTATATTCGCGGCTTGATTACGAACGGTGAGCTAGGCGACGTGCTCTACGTCACCTCGCGGCGCCTGAACCTGGGTCAGGTGCGCCAGGATGTCAACGTCGTGTGGAATCTGGCGCCCCACGACATTGCCATCATTCTGCACTTGCTCGGACAGCGGCCCACGCGCGTGATTGCACAAGGTCTCCACCTGCTCCGCAGCGCCATCGCAGACGTGGCCTTCTTGCACTTCGAGTTCGTGGCCGGCCAAGCGGCGCAGGTACACGTCAGTTGGCTCGATCCGCGCAAGGTGCGCGAGGTTGTCGTGGTCGGAACGCGCAAGATGGTGGTCTTCGACGACGTGAACCTCGACCAGCAAGTCCAGGTCTACGACAAAGGCGTCGAGTGGGTTGGGCCGGACGGGAACGGCCGGCCGGCCGGCCGCTGGGACCAGTTCGAGAGTTATGGTGAGTATCAGTTGTTGATGCGTAGTGGCGATCTTGTGGTGCCGCGGATCCGGCAAGCCGAGCCGTTGCGCGAGGAAACGGCGCATTTCCTCGATTGCATTCGCCAGGGGACCCAACCGGTGAGCGATGGCATCAATGGCTGGGAGGTCGTCAAGGTGCTGGCAGCGGCTTCCGACAGCATGGCCGCCGGTGGCGCCGCCAGCACGCTCGACTGGAGCGACGAGCCGACGTCAGTGGTGAGTGGCTAGAGGCGAGTTTGGGGCTGAGAAGGACCATCACGTGGCTGATCCCCCGCAGACGACATTCCGGCTGTATCCGGCCGTACACATGGGCGCCGGCTGCACCATTGGCGATTTCGTCATCATCGGCGAGCCACCGCAAGGCGCCGACCCGGGGGCGCTCGCCACGTATATTGGTCCGGCAGCTACGATCCGGTCCCATACCGTCATCTATGCCGGTAACACCATTGGCAGTGGCTTTCAGACCGGCCATGGTGCGCTCCTCCGCGAGAGCAATATCATCGGCGATGCCGTCTCCGTCGGCAGCCATAGCGTGATCGAGCATCACGTGGTCATCGAAGATCAGGTCCGTATCCACTCGCAAGCCTTCGTACCGGAATACACCATCCTCAAGGCCGGCTGTTGGATTGGTCCGCGCGTGGTGTTGACGAACGCTCCCCATCCGCGCTGCCCGGAGATTTCCCGCTGTATCAAGGGGCCAACCATCGAGCCGGGGGCGAAGATCGGCGCCAACGCTACCGTGCTGCCAGCAATCACGATTGGACGCAACGCGGTCGTCGGCGCCGGCGCGGTGGTCACGCGGGACGTGCCGCCGGAGACGGTCGTGGTCGGTAATCCCGCCCGCGTCGTCAAGGGCATCAGCGCCCTGACCTGCCCCTACGATTTCATCGCCGGCCCATATGCACACTTGGTAGACAACGGCTAATCCCCAACCGGCGGCACGAGGGGCACCTCGTCCGGTTGCCGCTTCCCACCGCTCACCCAAGTGCATCAGGAGGTAGTCATGAAGGGATGGCTGAGACGCATCCGCGGCCCAGTCGGGATGGTCCTGACCTGGACGGCCGCCGGGGCGTTCGTTGGTGCGCTCATCGAATGGAGCAACGACGCCGTGCCCGGTGGTCTTCCGATGGGATCGTTCGTTGATGTCTGGCCGCCGGTGCTGGCGCTAGTCGGCTTCCTTGGCGGTGTGATCTATGCCTCGGCGCTTGGGTTTGCAGGGAGCCGTCGCACCCAATGACTTGGCGCGTTCCCGCTTCCCCGCCCGCCCCCCGCGCAGCTGCGGCGAGTTCTTTGTCGAGGTCCCGTCCCCCCGTCGGGACGGGGGGACCATAGGGGGGCACTCACCCACCCCGACACATCCTCCCATCCTGTCCATCCATGTAAATACCTACCTTTGTCAGGAGGGGCCGTGGGTGAGGTCAAGCGCTCCTAGAACAGGCTGGGTTGGACCAGGCGCTTACGCGGGTCCTCGGCGGCTTTGAGACGCGGGAACAGGCGGTCGAACTCGGCCTTGTCCGGGCACAGCACGGCAAAACGGCGTGCCATATCGTGCAGACGGCGGAGCAAATAGTCGCGGTCTTCGTCGTCGGCGTAGGCGTCGGTCGGCGCCAGTGAGCCGTCGCGCCGCTGGTAGACGGTGATCCGTTGACCGATACTCGCGCCCCGCGCTGCCTGGGCCAGCCGCCGCAGGCTCGGGTTCTCGAAGGTCCGTCTGGTGATGCTCTCGCGCCGCGCGAAGTCCTCCACGCCAAGCGCCCCGGCGCGAATGGTCTCGGCGGCTTGGATGTATAGCTCGCTCACGTCGTCGAGCGCGCCGTCAATGAGGGCCAGCGTCGCGTCCTCGGCGAAGCGGCGCAAGTACTGCTCATCGCGCCGACTCCGCAGGCTGCTGCCCGTCGTCACCAAGGCCCGGTCGTAGGTGACGAGCACGTAGGTCTTCTGCTTCAGCGAGAGCATCCCCAGATAGCGGCCGTCGTGCGCCAAGTGGATTCCCGATGGGAGCCGGCTGCCGACTGCCTCGATCAAGGCTTCTTCCGCCGCCTCGTCCCGCACCTCCGGCGGCGGCACAAAGTAGACGCCGTCGGTATCCACTTCGATCACTTGGCAGCCGCGCTCTTCCAGCCACCCGAGGACCTGCTTGATGAGCTGCTGTCCGGTCGTGGTAATCTGCCGCGAGGCCTCGTAGTCGTTGAAGTTGGCCCGGCCATAGCCGAGATAGCCGAAGAACGAGTTGATGAGGATTTTGAAGCTGCCCTGAATGGAGTCCCAATAGGTCCGTTCGGCGCCGTGTGAGAGCTTCATCCGCTGTTTCGCGTCGAGGCGACGGCGGGTAAGCTCGGCCAGCAGCGGCAGGAACACGCCGCGATGGTCCGACCGCGGCGCGATGCGGTAGTGCAGCATGATCGCGGGATACAGGCTTTCCACGTCGCACTTGACGACCGGCCGGAAGACGCCCGTCGCCCGTACCTCGGTATAGCCCCCGGGATAGGATTGCGGCTGCTCCGGCCGCGGGACACCGTAGCCGGCGGCGAGGTAGGCGCGGATCAGCAGCGCATTGATCTTCTCGCCCGTGCCGCCGCCGGCGACATCCTGAAAGGTCCGGGGGATGAGCTGCGTCTGATAAAACTGCGTCGGTGTCACGACGGCACTCAGGTCGCGCACGTCGCGGGCGTCGTCCAGCGCGTAGGCCCGCAGCTGCTCCGGGTCGCGCCGCCACACGTCGGCAATGTCCGCGCGATCCACGTAGACCCGGCCCGGCCGTTCGAGGCCCAGCCCCGGGATCACCGCCTTGAGACCGTAGCTTTCCAATGCCCCGGCGGTATCGTATTGCTGCACTTGCTGATACGTATCAATGATATGCCGGCCGTGGATATGCACCCGCGTCGTCGGCAGTAGCCGAGCGCCAACCTTGTACCGATCCGTGCGTTGTCCGACCCGGATGGCCGAGCGGTCCCGACCCCACCGCAGCGGTACCCGCAGGCGTTTCGCGCGAGTCGCCAGATAGGGCAGATCGAAGTCGAAGCAGTTGTGTCCCTCGATCACGTCGGGGTCCAGGTCGCGTATCCGCTCGGTGAGGGTGTGGAGCAACGCGGCTTCCGAGCCGCGTTGGTCCGTGAGCACCTCTTCAAAGCCACGATTGTCGGTCAGCGCCACCATCAGGACCCGCGCCTCGGGTGCCTCCGGCTGGAGTGACGTGGTCTCGATGTCCAGCTGCAAGCGGTGGAGGTCATCGAAGGTCATGCCGCCAAAGAGCGTCCGCCCGCGCCGCACGAGGTATTGGCTCACCAGCGATGGCGGACTCACGTAGTCCACCTGCCGCGCCCGCAGCTCGGCCAACGCATGGGTCAAGTCGGCCCAGCGGGCGAACGTGACCAAGTGATCCAGGCCCCCACCGCTCAGTTGCTCAACCTGCCGTTCCCCGGCGGCCAGGAGGGGCAGCGTGGCGGCGGCGACCAGTGCCCAGGGGCGGAACTCGTCTAGCTCAGTGAAGATGGACGCCGCCGGCTGGCCTGGACCGTCACGTACCGGCCGCCGGTAGAGCGTGACGGAGCCGGGGCCGGCCGGCTCTATAGCCACAATGCCAGGGAGCGGATCGTGGCCATAGAGCAGCTCCTGCACGTCTGACGTGCCGTTGCTCTCGCCGCGGGCCGTAGCCTCAGCCATCGTGTGTACCCGTCCCCTAGATCGTAGCAGCCGGCCTCATTGCTAGACTGATGGCTAACGGCTGAAAGCTACAAACACCATGAGCGCCGGTTTGACGGAGCGTGTCAAGGCTTTGGCGCAAGAGGTCGGTTTCGACCGCGCCGCCATCAGCGACGCGCAGCCGCTGCACGAGGCCGAGCGCCGGATCAAAGCCAGCATCGCCGCCGGCTATCTGGATGGCCTACACTGGTTCACCGCCGAGCGAGCACAGCGGGCCACCCACCCCACTGGGCTAATGCCGGGCGCCCGGTCCATCCTCGTCCTCAGCGCCAGCTATCTGGCCCGGTTGACCCCGCCGGAGCCGGAGCCGGGGCGCCCGCGCGGCCGCATCGCGCGCTACGCCTGGGGCGCCGACTACCACGATGTCCTGCGGGACATGGCTCGTGCGCTCGTCGAGCGGCTGCCCGCGGTGGCCGGCCGGCCGGTGCAGAGTCGGATTTTCGTGGACAGCAGCCCGCTCGCCGAACGACCCGTCGCCCAGCGGGCCGGGCTGGGCTGGTTCGGAAAGAACACGAACATTCTGCTACCCGGTGCCGGTTCCTGGTCGTTCCTGGCGGCCGTCATCCTCGACCTCGACCTGGAGCCGGATCAGCCGTTACGCAAGACCTGCGGCGCGTGTACGCTCTGCCTCCAGGCCTGTCCTACTCATGCCCTGCCCGCTGCCTACGTGCTCGACGGCCCCCGGTGCATCTCGTTTCTGACCATTGAGCTGCGGGCGGCCATCCCCCGCGCCCTGCGGCCACGGATGGGCGCTTGGGTCTTCGGTTGCGACGACTGCCAGGAGGTGTGCCCGGTCAACCGTAAGGCGCCAACGGCGCGGCTCGCTGCCCTGCGGCCCCGCACCGTGGACGACGCCTACCCGGAGCTCCTGCCGCTGCTGGCCCTCGACGCTAACGGCTTCCGCGCCCGCTACCGCGGCACGCCGATTACACGCCCCAAACTGTGGGGCTTCCAGCGCAACGTGTGCGTGGCCTTGGGCAACGCGGGCGATCCGGCGGCAGTGCCGGTCCTCGGCCGCGTGCTCGCAGACGACGGCCGGCACCCGCTCGTCCGGGGCCACGCCGCCTGGGCGCTCGGCCGCCTCGGTGGTGGTGCGGCGCGGCGCGCGCTCACCGCCACCGTCCGCAGATCGCTCGACCGGACCGTCCGGGCCGAGGTGACGGCCGCCTTGGCGATGCACCAAGGCTAGGTGCGCCGGGGCGTGTGCGGTATGATTTGGTAGAGGACGAGCAATGGAGCCTGCTGCACTGCTCAAGGAGCACCGCGAAGCGATCCTCCGTCTCGCGGCCCAACATGGCGCCTCGAACGTGCGGGTATTCGGCTCCGTCGCCCGCGGCGAGGCCGATGAGGAAAGCGACATTGATTTCCTTGTTGACCTAGCACCGGATCGCAGTCTTCTCGATCTTGGCGGCCTCTGGTGGGACCTGAACGACCTCCTGGGTGGCAAGGCAGACGTTGTAACGGAGCAGGGCCTCCGGGATCACATCCGCGAGCGCGTGCTGGAGGAGGCAGCGGCCCTGTGACAAGCAACCGGCTGTCTGCCGCTATTGCGCGTGGGGCAGGGGGACGGGTGGGGGCGTGCCGGAGGACGTAGGAGTCGAGTCGTTGGTGCCGGTGTTCCCCGACGGCGGCGGTGACGGCGTTATTGCCGGCGGATACGTCTCTTGCTCGATGTTGGACACCTGCTGGATGTCGGGGACAACCGGTGGGTATGCCAGCCCACCGTATCCGCCGACCGCCGTGGCCTCGTTGGCCGCGACATTCAAGAACATAGTCCGCGGCGCGTCCGTGGTAAACCGCCGTGCGATTGGTGCCCCGGACAAAGCCGCTCCCCGCAGGTCACGCGCGCCGCGACCGAGGCGCAGCATGTACTCGGTGGCCGGCATCAGCGGCAGCGCCGGCACGATCAGCAATCTCGTTGCGTCGTTCTGCCACTCGTAGTGCATCGGTACCGGCGGATCGAACTCCAGTGCCGCCTCAACGGAGGCGGCATCCATCGAGGCACTGAAGCGCAGCTCCAGCTCCGGCTGGACGGTCACCCCGCGAGCGCCGTCGGGCGGTGATGCCTCGATCACCCGGGGCGCCGCCGGATCAATCACCCCGACGAACAGCCATGCGCTCGCCAGTTGTCCGGCCATGAGGACGACCGCGACGACACTCAGTACCGCGGTGGTCAGGCGCAGCAGTGGCGTGGCGGCAAGCCGCATCAGCGCAGCGGCCGCAGCCACCGGCCACCCACTTGGCCGCTGCGGACGAGACCGTTCGGGAACGAACGTCACGTCGTCCACGTCCAATGCACTAGCATCGCTCGCGGACATGACCGCCGGCATTGCGGTCGCGTCGGGGTCTGCATCAACGAGCGTCAGCGCGGCGGGCGGTGCCTCCGGCAGCGACCACGTTGGCGGCGCCTCGGTCGCGCCCCCCTCGGCGGCGACGGTAGCGATGGCCTCCGTCAGTGCCGCCCCCGTCTGGTACCGCTCTTCGGGAGCCTTCGCCAAGCCTTTCGCCAGCATGTCGTCGGCACTCGGCGGCAAGCCGGGGGCCAAGTCATGCACCGACGACGGCGGCTGGTGGAGGTGTGCCAACGCCGTGGCCATCGGGGTGTCCGCAGCGAACGGCACCTGGCCGGCCAGAATCTCGTACAGGACGACACCAAGCGAGTAGAGGTCCGCACGGCCGGTCACGGACCCGCCCTCGATCTGCTCCGGTGAGCTGTAGTGAGGGCTGCCCCAGAAATCCCCCGGCTGCGTGACCCGGATCGTGGCCTCGCGGACCTGCGCCAGACCGAAATCGGCCAGGATCAGGCGACCCGTCTCGGTGATTAGGATATTGCTGGGCTTGACATCGCGGTGGAGCACACCCTGCCGATGCGCGTAGTCGAGCGCACTCCCCAGGGCTTGCGCCGTTGTGAGCGCGAGGCGCAGCCGCTCGGCCGGTTCGCGGTGCTCGCGTAGCTGGTCTGCGAGCGTGCCGCCGGTCACAAGCTCGGTGACGAGATACGGCAGATCGTCAACTTCACCGGCATCGAAGATTTCGAGAATATGCGGATGGCGGAGGGACGCCACCGACCACGCTTCCTGCCGCAGGCGCGTGCGCGCGACCGTATCGGCTGCGACGACGGCCGGCAGAATCTTGATCGCTACCGCCCGCCCCAGCATGACGTGGACGGCCCGATACACGTAGGCCATGCCCCCCCGGGCCAAGAGCGCCTCAATCCGGTACGCGCCAATGCGGCGGCCCGGCCGGAGGGGGCTGGCGGCCCAAGGCTGCCACAGCCGGGGTTGCTGGGTGGCACTCACTGACGCATCCTCTCGAAGCGTGAGGGACAGTGTACTAGCTGCGCTCGATGACGACCATCCCCTCTTCGAGGCCATCGAGGATTTCGACAATATCGTCGCCGACGATCCCTAGCTCCACGTTGCGCGTGCGCTTGACACCATCCTCCAACGTTTCAACGTAGCGGCGGCGCCCGGTGCTGTGGATTGCACGGGTCGGCACGACCAATGTATTTTCTCGATGCTGAATAGCGATCTCCAGCCGGGCGCGCATGTCTACCTCGGCGCCGGCCTTGGGCCACTCCACCTGGAAGATCGCGCTGTTGTCGCTAATGTCGGCTTGGGCGGTCGCATATTGGGCCGGCAGCCCAACCAGTACTCCCTCCAGGATCACCCCCGGAAAATCGTTAATGGTGATCTTGGCCGTCTGACCGAGCGCCAGCTTGGGAATATCGCTCTCCGAGAGTCCGGCCCGAATGACCAACTCGTCCTGGTTGGAGACCCTGATAATCGGTTGGAAGGCGTTGACGTTCTTGACCGGACGCACCGCGATCCGGGCGATTATCCCGTCGAAAGGAGCAAAAATCTGCGCTTTCGCAATCTGCTCGTCCACCCAGGCGAGGTCCATCGCCGCCACCTCGGCGCGACGCTCTGCTTCAAGGATTGCCAAGGCGTTCGCTTTCACGGCCTGCTCCGCTGCGCGCTCTGCCTGCTCCAGGCGGATGCGAGCGGCGTTATAGGCGCTCACCGTGACCTGCAAATCGTAGCGAGCTTGTTGGTACGCCGCCTCAGCCTCGGAACCTTGCTCCAGTTGAGCGAGACGAGCCTGGGTGGCCGCCAAGGCCGCCTCGGCGCTGGGAAAGGCGGCCTCGACGGCCGCCACGGCCCGTTGCCGCTGCGCTATCTGGTGCCGCAAGCGACGGATGGCATCCTCGGATGGACCCTCTTGCGCGGCAGCAAGGTTGGTCTGAGCCTGTTCGACGACCAACTCTGCCGCGCGGATGTCCAGCGGCTGCACCCGCTGGAGCCGTTGCAGCGCATTTTCCGCGCCCAGCACCGCTAGCTCTTGCAGCCGCATGGCCCACGGCGTCGGACCACCGGCGAGCACTTTGGCCAGGCTATTCTGGGCCGCTTCCAAGGCTAGCTGTGCTAACTGGACACTCGCCTCGGTACGCAGGCGCTCCTTCTCGGTCCGCCCACTACGCTCGGCCATCGCCCTGTCCAGATTGACTTGGGCCTGCTCGACCGCGAGGCGGGCCACATTGACATCCGATTGGTCCACCGGCGGCGCGTCCTGGAGCTGGTCCAGCCTAGTCCGCTGAACATCGAGCGCAATCTCTGCCGACCGGATGGCCTCCGCGCTCGTGCCAGCCTGGACCTTGGCCAACTGCAACTGCGCTTCTTCCAGCCCGCGCTCCGCGGCTGCCACCACTTGCGGGTCCGGGCCGGCCAGCGCAGCCGCCAACGTCGCATACGCGGCGTTGAGTGCAATCTGGCGGGTGGCGAGATCGTTGGTCAGCCGGTCGAAGTCGGCTTGCGCCTTTGCCACGGCGGCCTCGGCTCCCCTGAGCGCAACCGCGTCCTCCCCCTGCTCAAGTGCCTCTAGCTCCGACCGTGCCAGCTCCATCCTGATGCGCGCGGTCGCGGCATCGGCCGCTTCTCTGGCAGTATCCGTGTTGATCTTTTTGGCGCGCGCCTGCTCAAGCTGCACTTGCGCCCGCTCCACGGCCTCCAAGACCTTGAGCCGCTGGTGCTGCAACCCCTCGGTATCCAGCTCGGCCATCAAGGTCCCGGCTGTGACCTCCTCCTTGGTGTCCACGTACATCGTCGTCATTTGCCCGCTCGACAGGAAGTAGAGCGTCTGTTCCAGTGAGGGAGCCACGCGACCACTCGCCCGGAGGATTTGCGTGATCGGGCCGCGTTCCACCTTGACCGTCTTCTGCCCCGGCTGCGGCGTGGGTTGTGCCTCCACCTCGCGCTGCACGGTTTCATCAGGCGGCAGGATGACTTCCGGTTGTGACTCCAACATGGGCAACTCGATGTCACATCCGGTCAGGGCAAGCAGCGCGGCCAAGCACATGCCGGCCACTACGCCCACACCCGGCGTCAGACAACGCCGTACTCTCAGCACCGCCTCAGAGATATATCGCATCGTTTCCAACGTTTTTTAGTTAAACGAACTCATCCTACATGGTATCGCTTAGAGCATGGTAGCCGCAACGTATCGCCCTATCTACGGGCCGATAGAGAGGTAGTGGTGGGCGGCAATGGAGACAGCGACGCAAGCCGCTATGCCGTGGAACGGAGTAGCGGTCTCTCGTATCAGGACCGCAGCCCCGCCAGGATGGCCTCCGCCAGCTCCATCGTCTTGACCGCCTCGTCCAGGTTGCAGGCCGGCGGCTCCACGCGAGCACCGCTCTTGACGCAGTCCAGGAAATAGCGATCTTCCTCCTCGGTACCGCCCGTTTGTGGACGCGGTAGCTCGCGGCGCTCCCCGTCACAGAACACGACGGCTTGGTTGACGCCCTCCAGATACGCCGAGATGTCCCGCCCATGAATCTCGTACCGCTCCAACCGAGCGTCGCTGGTCCAGTTGAAGATCAAGTTCGCCAGGCAGCCGTTCTCGAACAGCACTAGGGCGCCAAAGACGTCTTTGTACTTGTGCAGGGCGCGGCGGACCACGCTATGTACCTCCGCTACCTCGCTTTGGGCCATGGCGCGCACCACGTCTACGGAGTGATTAATCGACTCCCACATCATGTTGTCGAGGAAAGAGTCCGAATACTTGCCCCGTCGCTCGAAAGCGGTCAGGCTCTTGTGGAACTCGCCAACCAGTTGCACGACGGGGCCACGTTCCCGGACCAACTCCTGCGCCTGCACGATTAGCGGGTGCATCCGGCGGTTCCAGCCGACCATCCCCTGCACACCCGTGCGCGCTGCAGCAGCACGCAGGCCGCTCGTTTCCCCGGCGCTCATGCCCGGCGGTTTTTCCAGAAACGTGTTGACGCCGTGCTCCAGGCAGGGCAGCGCCACGGCGGCGTTGAGATGCGGTGGTGGCGCAACCCAGGCGGCGTCGAGCGACTCGGCGGCGAGGAGGTCGTTGACATCGGCATAGCGGCGGGCAATGCCGTGCTTGTCGCCCAACGCCTCGCGGGCCGCGGGCACCGGGTCGCAGAGCGCCACAAGCTCCACATCATCAAAGGACGCCAAAATGCCCGCGTGCTGGCCCCCTTTGGGGCCACAGCCCACGACAGCCACCCTCACTCGTGCCATTGCCCTGCCTCCCTCCATCGCTGCGGATGAGCAAACCTACCCCCCAAGCCCCTCCCTGAAGGAAAGGGGTCGGGGGTAGACCCGCTCCGGCTCAATACTCGCGCACGGCCAAGCGGTCGACCAGCTCCAGCAAGGCCTCCCGTGCGGCGCTCAGGGGCAACGGCGCAAGGGCCGCACGCGCCCGGTCCGAGAAGTCGTCTACCAACTGCTGCGCCTGCTCAAGGGCACCCAGGCGCTCGATGACCCGGCGCGCATCGTCGAGCTGCGTAGCCGTAGGCTGGGCGGCCGTGAAGAAACGCTGGAGGGTCGTGCGCTCCACTCCGCGCGCCTGGGTGAGCGCATAGACCACCGGGTACGTCTTCTTGCGTCGCGCCAAGTCCGCGCCGACCGGCTTGCCGGTAAGCTCCGGCGTGCCCCACAGGCCCAGCATATCGTCGCAGATTTGGAACGCTAATCCCAGTGCCTCACCATACCGCTCTAGGCTCACGACCTCCTGCGCTGTCCCACCCCCCAAGCGCGCACCGATGCCGGTAGCGCAACGAATGATCGCGGCCGACTTGCGGGCGATCATATCGAGGTAGTCGGCGGTCGTGATGTTCGTCCGCTCCTCGTATTCCAGGTCCAGGTGTTGTCCCTCGGTGATACGCAAGCTCGTCTCGGTGAGCAGCCGGACAATTTCGAGCACCGTATGCGCGTCGGCGTGGCTGCGCGTCAAGTCGAGCAGGGCGCTGTAGGCCAGGACGTGCATACCGTCGCCAGCGTTGATGGCCTGCGGAGCGCCCCAGAGATACCACAGCGTCGGCCGATGGTGGCGGTACTCGTCTTCGTCCTCAATATCGTCGTGGATGAGCGTGAAGTTATGGAGTAGCTCCAGCGCCGCCGCCGCCGGGAGTGCCGCCTCGATCTCGCCACCGACCGCCCCACACGCCAGCAGGCAGACCAACGGGCGCGTGCGCTTGCCGGTCGGCCCCTGCGCCGGGCGCAGCTCCTCATCGGCCCAGCCTAGGTGGTAGTGCATCATGCCGTAGTACGCTGCGGGCGCCGGGCGCGATTCGACGACGCGGCGCATGGCGTCCTCGATGAGCGGCACCAGTTCGGCCGTGGCCGCCTCCAACGCGAGTTGCTGCGCGCTCGGTACCGCGTCGGTCTCATCGCCGGTGAGGGGCACGCTCACGCTTGCTCCTCCCGCTCACCGGTGGCGCTGCTCGCCGCCATGGCGGCGAGAGTCTCCCGCAAAAACGCCGCGAACTCCGGGCCGATGTCCGGCCGCTCCAACGCCATGCTGACGTTCGCTTGCAGATGGCCCAGCAACTGGCCACAGTCGAAGCGGCGCCCGGTAAATTCGTACCCGTAGAGCGGCTGCTCTGCCAGCAAGAGCCGGAGCGCGTCCGGCAGTTGTATTTCGCCGCCGTACCCCGGTGGCGTCTGCTCGATCAGGGGAAAAATGCGCGGTGGCAGCACGTAGCGCCCGACAATCGCCAGGGTCGAGGGAGCCTCTGCCGGGTCCGGCTTCTCTACGAGGTCCACGATCCGATGCAGCACTCCGGCGCCGGGCGGCCCCTCACCCGCATCCACCGGCTCCGTCGCCACAATGCCATAGCGACCGGTTTCTGCGCGCGGCACCCGCTGGAGCGCAATCACGCCGGCGTTGTGCATCGTTGCCACGTCGAGCAGCTGCCGCGTACACGGCACTGCGCCGCAGATCACGTCGTCGGGGAGCACGACCACAAACGGCTCGTCGCCGACGAGCGGCGCCGCGGCCAACACCGCGTCTGCCAGACCCCGTGGCTCATGCTGGCGGACGGACATGACCGTTGCCAACTCCGTCGCCTGACGCACTGCGTCCAGCAAATCCTGCTTCCGCTCGGCGGCGAGGGTGGCCTCCAGCAGCGGCACGGCGTCAAAGTGGTCCTCGATGGCCTGCTGGCCGCTCGCGGTCACCAGGACGACCTCATTCACGCCAGCGGCGACCACCTCTTCGATACCGACCTGAATGAGCGGACGATCCACGACGGGGAGCAGGACTTTGGGCAGGGCCTTGGTGGCCGGGAGCATGCGCGTGCCGCGCCCGGCGACCGGAAAGACTGCCCGGCGCACCTTCATTGGGGGCTACTTTCTTGGGCAGGAGGAGCACCAGCCGACCCGCGCCATCGGAGGGACGCTAAGGTGCCCCGGCGCGGCAGTCTGCCGGTGGCCAATGGCTCATCTCGGCTGAACATCGCAGGCATTATAAGCAACGCAGCAACGAGCAATCAGCGGCCATCCATGTTTACCGCACCCGCACTCGCCGATCGGTGACGACGATAAACTGATCCAATTGGCCAGCGTAGTGGGTGAGGATGTGGTTGAGGCGCTCAATCCGGTCTGCCAGCACGGTAGTACCGAGTCGGAAAAAGATGACACCTGCGTGTGGACGTTGCTGGCGGAACACTAACTCGCCAAAATCACGATCATCCGTAATCAGGACACGCCCCTCAGCGTGGGCGACGGCCAAGACTTTCTCATCGGCTAATCCTGGCCCATGGCTCCGGGCGACCAGTGTGGCATCGTAGCCCAAGGCGATCAAGTGGGCAACTATACGGGCGTCCGCACTTTCATCCACTAGGAACATCATGCTCTAGCAGGACCAGCCGTCACCAACTCCAGCTGTCCTGCCCGTTCTTGCGCCTGCGTGATGGTGGCATGAGCGTAGGCGAGACAGGCCTTGACATCCTCAAGGGTCAGGTGAGGGAACGCCTGAAAGAGATCGTCGAGGTCAGGGTTCTCAGCGAGGTGCTGGATAACCCGTTCCACTGGGATTCTCGTCCCCTTGACGACAGGTTTGCCCACCATAATCGCGGGGTCCTGGATAATGCGGTCAAGATCGCGTCGCCGCTCCATCTTCATAGCCGGATTCACCTCTGCCCAAGATTCCCTGCCCGACGATCAGTATTATCGCAGGTGAGCAAGACCGGCCGCTCGCCGGCCTCCGACTCCACCGATCTCCGTGCTAGGAGCCGATTACCGATGTCCAACCTCGGGCGGACGACACCGCAGGAATGGCGTCTCTTCATCGCCTTGGGGCTGCCCGAGGTGCTACGCGCCGCTCTCACTCACGAACAGGAACGGTTGCAGGCCGCGGGGCTGCACGCCGCCTGGGTGCGACCGCCGGGGATGCACCTGACGCTGCACTTCTTGGGAGACACGCCCGTCACTGCGCTTGAGCGCATCGCGGCGGCGTGCAGCCCCGCGGCCGCTCGCGTACCATCCCTCCGGCTCCGCGCAACAGGGCTGCGCTGCTTTCCGTCCGCCCGCCGGCCGCGCGTCCTCGTCACCAACGTACAGGGCGACGTACAGCAGTTGCAGCGCCTCCACCGCCGGCTGGCCCGGCGGCTGGACCGCCTGGGTGTTCGGCTCGATAGTCGGTCCTACCGACCACACGTCACCATCGCTCGCTTCCGCCGGCCGCTCCGCGGCGCGCCGCTCACCGTCCTGCAACGGGCGCTCGCCGCGCCGCCGGCGTCATACGGCGAGTTTGTCGCCGACGCGGTAGAGCTGTTTCGCAGTGAGCTGCGCCCCGGCGGCGCGGTCTATACGTCGCTGGCCACGGCTGCACTGCAAGGACGACCGCCAGCGCGTCCCTCCCAGGACGACAGCCGGGATGCCGGCCCGCGCAGCGCACGTTGACACGTACCACAGCCCGGTGTTAGAGTAGGTGGTGCTATAACTGAGTAATCTGATAGATTTACTCAACTATAGCGGCAGGTGCTCGTAGCTATCGTCCGTGCGCCGAGAGCAAGAGCGATGCGGCATAATGCGGGCGGCAGCTTCGGCGTGTTCGGGAGCAGACGACGGTGACGGCCAGTAACGACGCGGTAGCAGCCCAGCGGCTGGTGTTCTATCGCCGGTTGGTGGCCGGCAACCGGCCGGAGCTGGCCCAAGTGTGGTTCGACGCGGCGGTGCTGGCGCCGTACCGCACGCGACCGGGCTATAAGCTCTTTCGCAGCGATACGATGGGCATGCTCCAAGGACCGCAGTGGCGGCTCGACTTCGGCATCGCTGCCGACGATACCCTGTTGCACCTGTCCGTTGCCGCCCTGCGCGACCAACTCCCGGAGCGTGAGCGTGAGCACTGGCTCGCGCATCTGCACACGCCGCCGGTCAGCCGTGCCTATCTGGTGACGCAGCTCGCCCGCGGCGCGTGCCTGGGAGATGGGGAAATCCGCGTTTGGGAGTAGTCGGGGTCGTTGAAACTCACGTACACTGTGCGCGTGTAGTGGCAGCGTCCCAGAGAAGGAGAAGGAAGATGGCCGAGTACGCTAATCCCGATGTCGTGGTGAGTACGGACTGGGTTGCCGAAAACCTGGATAACCCCGGTGTGCGCCTCGTGGAAGTGGACGTGGATACCGAAGCCTACGCCACCGGCCACATCCCCGGCGCCGTCGGCTGGAACTGGACTACCCAGCTCGAAGCCCAAGTGCAGCGCGACATTCCCTCCCACGAAGACTGGCAGGAGCTGCTGCGCGCCTCCGGCATCGGCAACGACACCAAGATCGTCCTCTACGGCGATAACAACAACTGGTTTGCCACCTTCGCCTACTGGCTCGCGCGCATGTTCGGCCACGAGGATGCCGTGCTCGTCAACGGCGGGCGCAAGAAGTGGGAGCTGGAAGGTCGTCCGCTCGTGACCGACGTTCCAGCGGTGGAGCGCACCGATTACGAGGCGGGGAGCCTGGACGAAGGCCGGCGGGCATTGTACGGTGACGTGCGCGAGCACATTCGGCAGGCGGGCGCCGCGCTCGTGGACGTGCGCTCACCGGCGGAGTTTACCGGCGAGATCATCGCGCCACCGGGCCTCCCCGAAACGGCCCAACGCGCCGGACGCATCCCCGGCGCCACCAACGTCCCGTGGCTCTCGGCAGTCAACGAGGAGGACGGCACCTTCAAGTCGGCGGACGAGTTGCGCGAGGTCTATGCGGGCAAAGGCATTACCCCCGACCGCGACATCGTGGTCTACTGTCGGATCGGCGAGCGCTCCTCGCACTCCTGGTTCGTCCTGAGCGAGCTACTGGGCTACGACAAGGTTCGCAACTACGACGGCTCCTGGACCGAGTGGGGCAATATCATCCGCGCCCCCATCGCGAAGGGCTAAACGCAGCCGGCAGCGGATAGCACACACGGGGGCGGTTGCCTAAGGCAGCCGCCCCTCCTGATTCTCGGTACCCATCGTCCTGCCGCGCCTCCTTTGGGCCAAGCAGCAGCAAGCCTGAATACCGCACCTCTACTGACGGTCCGGCAAATAGCCAACCGTCGCTACACTCGCGGCTATGCCGATCTGTCATCGGCAACGAGCCACAACCCCGAACCCGCGAAGTTTCACGCTATATCGCTACAGAAAGGAGACAGCCTTGCTCAAGAGCATCAACGCCGGAGACGTGCGCTCCGAACACATCGGCAAGACCATTACACTCGCCGGTTGGGTACACCGACGCCGGGACCATGGCAACCTGATCTTCATTGACCTGCGAGATCGGGCAGGTCTCGTGCAGGTGGTATTCAATCCGGACATCGCAGCGGAGGCCCATGGTATCGCGGGGTCGCTGCGTAACGAGTGGGTGATCCAGGTCACCGGAACAGTTGAGCGCCGGCCGGAGGAAACCGAGAATCCGCAACTCCCGACCGGCAAGGTGGAGATCGAGTCCGAACGGGTTGCCGTGCTTTCTGAGTCTCGCACACCCCCGTTCTATGTCAATGACGAGTCCGAGGTTGACGAACTGCTGCGGATGCAGTACCGGTACCTCGATCTACGCCGGACTGGGATGCGGGACACGATCATCATGCGCCATCGCGTCGTCAAGTTCATTCGAGACTTCCTGAGCGCAAGAGGCTTTCTCGAGGTCGAGACTCCGATACTGATCAAGAGCACGCCGGAAGGTGCGCGGGACTACCTCGTTCCCAGCCGCCTCTACCCCGGGCGTTTCTATTCCTTGCCCCAGTCGCCGCAGCAACTCAAACAGTTGCTCATGGCGGCAGGATTCGAGAAATACTTCCAGATTGCCCGCTGCTTCAGGGATGAGGACCCGCGAGCCGACCGGCAGCCGGAGCACACACAGCTCGACCTGGAAATGAGCTTCGTTGAAGAGGACGACGTGCTCAGCCTCATAGAAACACTCTATACCGAACTGGTGACACAACTGTTCCCCGAAAAGCGCATACTGCGACCCTTTCCCCGGCTCACCTACGTCGAGTCCATGGCCCTTTACGGCACGGATAAGCCGGACCTACGTTTCGGTCTGGAAATGTCCGACCTCTCCGACATCGCAGCACGGACGGAGTTTCGCGTGTTTACCACGGCCTTGGAGCAGGGCGGCATCGTCAAGGGCTTCAAGGCTCCCGGCTGCGCCTCCTATTCACGCCGTCAGACTGACGAGCTTGTCGCCTTGGTCCGGGCGAGAGGCGCACCGGGCCTCGTGACCATCGCCCTCACTGGGAGCGGAGATGTTGACGACCTATCGGAGGAACAGGTGCGTTCCGCCGCCGCTCGCTTCCTGTCGCTCGACCAGGTTAGGGAGATCGCCCACCGGGTGGAGGCCAAGATGGGCGACATGCTTCTAATCATGGCGGGGCCGGCCAAGCCGACAAACCTGGTCCTGAGCCTACTGCGCCACGAGATGGGTCGCCGCCTGGACCTCGCCGACCCAAATCTCATTGCATTTGCATTCGTCACCGACTTCCCGCTGTTCGAGTGGAACGAGGACGAGAAGCGCTGGGACGCGATGCACCACGCCTTCTCCATGCCCAAAGAGGGTCACGAGCAGTTCATCGAGTCGGACCCTGGCAGCGTCATCGGCCGGCTCTACGACCTCGTGGCCAACGGCGAAGAGCTTGCTAGCGGCAGCATCCGTATCCACACCCGGCAACTGCAGGAGCGTGTCTTCAAGGTGCTTGGGTACACGAAAGAGCAGGTTGCCGAGCGATTCAATCAACTGTTGACGGCCTTTGAATATGGGACGCCCCCGCATGGTGGCATAGCACCGGGCATTGACCGGCTGATGATGGTACTGACCGGGCGGGACAACATCCGGGATGTGATCGCCTTCCCCAAGACACAGAGCGGATTTGACCCCCTATTCAAGGCCCCCGACATCGTCGAGGAATCACAGTTGCGGGAGCTTCACTTGAGGGTTGAGGTCGAGGAGAGTACCAGTCTGGTCGAGGACTAGGCAGGGTGTTACCACCAACCCTCTTGCGTCATTCCGGCGGAAGCCGCAACCCAGAACGACCGGGGGGCCACGAATGGCCCTGGATTGCGGCTTCCACCGTGGGACGGGCGCAGCACGCTGCGCCTCTACGCCGGCTCGACCTCGATTACCTCGTCCTGAATGACACTTACGAGGTGCCCATCGGGGTCGGCAAAGTGGGCGACGGTGCCGACGCCGGGAACGGGCGTGACCGCGCCGACGGTCGTGGCGCCGAGGCTCTGCGCCTTGCTCAGGGCAGCCCGGACATCATCCACCTGCACGTAGAACGTGAGGTAGTTGGGCGTACCGTTTCCGGTCTGGAAGATGCCGCCGTCAATGCCGTCCGTGGCGCCGGTATGCACCACGCCGTAACCGTGCGGGTTATCGGTATCAACCTGCCAATCGAAGAGCGCCGTATAGAAGCCGTGCAGCCGCTTGGCGTTCGCCGTGCCGATCTCCCAGTGGACGACCGGGTTGCCGTCGCGCTCCTCCCGCGCCTGGTTGCCGGCCTGCTCGTCCCAGTCCGGCGGCGGCTCAATGAGGCCGATGAGATGGCCTTCCGGGTCGGTGATCTGGGCGAAGGTACCCACGTTCGGAATAGGCGTGGGTGGGACGCAGGTCTTGGCGCCCATACTCTCCGCCTTGCTGAGGGATGCCTGGAGGTCCTCGACCGACACGTAGAACGTGACGTATGGCGGGGTACTGTCCTCGACATCCATCATGCCGCCGTCAATGCCCCCCTTGCCGCCGGTAAAGACGGCCCGGTAATCCATGAACGACTGCTTTTCGATACGCCAGTCGAACAGGCCGGTGTAGAACTGATGCAACCGCTCGGCGTCGTGCGAGCTTAACTCCCAGTGAACTACAGCGTTAGCCATGCTGGTACTCCTTATCTCGTCGGTAAGATCGTGGTCTGCTGCCGTGCGCTCGTCCCGGCTTCCTTGTCACATCGCCTGAATGCGCTGCCTACCCCCTCGTCGGTATGGTTGCGGTCGCAGCGAGCGACGGAGCGTCCAGGCCACGCTGCCCCGCCACCGCCCCGGTTGACTGACGCCGTTGTCTGCGTTCCCCGCCGCCGCTGCGGCCGCCGCTAATATTAGAACGCCTATTCTATCCCAGGGTTGCGCGGCGGTGCCACGGGGGCACATCCGATGGCGTAGAGGGGATAAGGACGATGCTCCGTACATGCCTGAAACGCCGGCGGCGGAGCGACGGTTGCGACAGGGGAGGGAACATGCCGTCTCCCCACCGCAGCGGGGGGGCGGTCACCAGGCCAGGCGGGTGGGCGCTCACGTCCCCGTCCCCCCGTCCCCCCGTCCCGACGGGGGGACGGGGGGACCATAGGGGGGCCAGCAACACAATCTACCGCCAGTCGAAGCGCCGCCCGAGGTCATCGCCGGCCAGCGCGAGGACGAGGGGCTGACCGTGCGGGCAGACCTGGACGGGATCGTCGCCAGCCAAGGCGGCCAGCCGGTCCAACAAGGTGCGCGCCGCGTCGTCGGATAGCGATGTGCCGCGGCGGACGGCGCTGCGGCAGGCGATGTCAACGCACAGCGCGCGCTCCCACGCCTCCCGGTTCGACGTGGGACTCGCCGCCGCCAGGGCGTCGCGGATGGCTGGGCCGAGGCGAGGTACGTCCGCAAGCATCGGGACGGCGCGCACGGCAAAGGCATCGGGACCGAACGGCTCGCACACGATACCCAATCTCGCCAGTGCCTCTAGGTGCGTATGCAGGGCCGGCGCATGCGCCGCACCGACCTGGAGCACCAGCGGCTCTAATGCGGTTTGCGCCGCCTGTTGCCCGCCGGCGGTGGAGACGAGCTGCGCGAAGATCGCCTGCTCGTGGGCACGGTGCTGATCCACCAGCCAGAGGCCCACCGGCCCCTCCACCACCAGGAGCGTGTCGTGGATTTGGCCTACCAGCCGCGCCGCGCCGAGGTCGCGTCCCCGCACAATCCACTCGCCCGTTGCGCCAGCCTCCAGCCAGGCCGGTCGAGCCGCGTCCCCGGCCGCCGGCGTCGCCGTCACCCACCCCGGCTGCCCGTGGTCGGGTGATCGCTCGCGAATGCGTCGGCGGCCCAGGCCGGCCAGCGGCTCCGTGTGGGGACCGAGCAGATAGCTGGCCAGTGCGGCGCCGGCGTCGGCCCGGCCGGCCGCCGGCTCAACGGCCGCGCGCGCGGCTTCCCGTAGGAGTGCCGCGGCCCCCTCGCCGTCGCGCAGCCGTACCGTGGCCTTGGTCGGGTGGACGTTTGCATCGAGGTCGGCCGGCGGTACCTGGAGGTGCAAAAACAGGAGTGGATGACGACCGCGCGGCAGGAAGTCGCGGTAGCCGGCTTCGATAGCCGCGCGGAGCTGCGGATGGTTGACCAAGCGACCGTTGACGAACAGCGTCACCTCGCGCCGCGTCGCGTAGGTGCAATGCGGTCCGGCGGCCAAGCCGCCGCATCGCCGGCCGGCCTGGTCCCGCCGCGGCGTCAATACCGTCGCTCCCGCCGCCACCGCACCGTACAGCTCGGTTGCCGTGACCGCCGGATCGCCGCTCCCGCTGGTAGCCAGCGTCGGCCGACCGTGCGTGGTCAGCGTGAAGGCAACGGCCGGGTAGCCCAGCGCGTAGCGCCGAATCAAGCGGCTGATGGCCGCATTTTCCGCTGGCGCCGCGACCAGGGCGGACAGCCGCGCCGGTAAGTCTCGAAAGAGGTGCCGGGCAGTGACGGTGGTGCCCGGTGCCCGTGCGGCCGGACCGTGCCGGCGCACGCGGCCCTGCGCGACGACGATCTCGGTAGCCCGCCCGGACGCGGGGGCGCTGATGATGGTCAGGTCGGCAGCGACGGCCACACTCGCCAGCGCCTCACCCCGGAAGCCCAACGTCCGCACCGCCAGCAGGTCATCGGCGGCGCCAATCTTGGATGTGCTGTACCGCTCGACGGCTAGACGCAAGTCGCGGCCGGCGATCCCGCACCCGTCGTCGGCGACCGTGATGCGCGCGCGCCCGCCACCCTCCACCTCGACGGCAATGCGTCGCGCACCGGCATCAAGCGCGTTGTCCAGCAGTTCGCGCACGATGGACAACGGACGTTCGATCACTTCACCGGCGGCGATACGCGCAGCGACCGCCGATGGCAGCGTCTGTATCCGTGCCGGCGCAACGTCCACCATGCCACTATGTCAAGTCAGGAGCCGGCGGTGACGCTGTTGCCCCTGCCAACCGCCGGGCGCGCTCTTGCCAGGCCGCGAGCACGTTGAGCGCCGCCAGCGGCGTGAGCGCACCTACGTCCACTGCCAGTAGCTCGTCTACCAGGCCGGTCAAGGCGTCGGAGCCGCCCTCCTCACCGTGCAGCGGCAGCTGCCACAGGCGCGGCGCGGCCGCATGGCCGCCCCCCGTCGTGGCCCCGTTCGTGGGACGCAGGGACACCGCTTCCAACTCGGCCAGCAACTGCGTGGCACGCGCAATCGTCTCCAAAGGCAGCCCGGCGAGACGCGCGACCTCAATGCCGTAGCTCCGACCGGCAGCGCCGAGCAATACACGGTGCGGGAAGATCAGCCGGCCCGCTTCCTCGACGACATCGAAGCGCTGATTGACCACCCGCGGCAGCATCCGTTCGAGCGCGGTCAGCTCGCGTAAGTGGGTGGCAAAGAGCGTCCGCGAGCGCGTGCCCTCGTGCAGCTGCTCCACCACGGCCCGTGCTAGCGCCAGCCCGTCATACGACCCGGTGCCGCGCCCGATCTCGTCCACGATGACCAGGCTGCGGTCCGTCGCGCGGTGCAGGATGCGCGCCGTCTCGGTCATCTCGACCAGGAAGGTGCTGGCGCCGCCAGCGAGGTCGTCGTGTGCGCCGACGCGAGTGAAGATGCGATCCACCAGCCCGATCCGGGCCTTGGTCGCCGGGACAAAGCTCCCGATCTGCGCCAGTAGCACGATCAGGCCCACCTGCCGGAGGTACGTGGACTTGCCGGCCATGTTGGGACCGGTCAGGAGGATGATCTGCCGGTCCTCCGCAGCCAGCGTGCAGTCGTTGGGCACAAAGTCGCCGGGTGGCAGCGCCGCCTCGACGATGGGGTGCCGACCGGCCTCAATTTCGAGCGTCTTGTCCGCCACCAGGTCCGGCCGGCAGTACCCACGCGCCGCGGCCACGTGAGCCAGCGCCTGCGCCACGTCGAGCACGGCGAGGGCGCGTGCCGTCCGGCGCAGTATCGCGGCGTAGCCGGCAACCTGCCGCCGGAGATCGTCGAAGAGCTGGCGCTCCAGCGTCGCGATGCGCCCGGACGCGGCCGCCAGCTCTGCCTCCCGCTCCTTGAGCGCCGGCGTGACGAACCGCTCGGTGTTCGTCAGCGTTTGGCGCCGTTCGTAGTCGCTGGGGACGCCGTGCGTGCGCTGCGCCGCGCGAGTCAGCTCGATGTAATAGCCGAAGACGCGATTGTATCCGACCTTGAGCGAGCGGATGCCGGTGCGCTCGCGCTCGACCGCCTGTAGCTCGGCAATCCAGGTCCGCGACGCCTCGATGGAGGCCACCACCGCGTCGAGGTCGGCACTATAGGCCGGGCGAAACACGCGCGGGAGTCCGTCGGCCACACCGCTGTCCTCGCCGGGGACGCCGGGCGCATCGAGCAGCGCCGTGCCGATGAGCGTCGTGACCGCCTGGCACGGGTCGAGGCCGGCACACACGTCCACCAGCTCACCGGCCTCGCTCGGCTCTTGGGCGTCAGTTGGCGCGTCCGGTTGCGCCAGAGCGGCTTGTACCTCGGCCGCCGCCAGCAGGCCAACTCGCAGGCTTTGTAGCTCGCGTGGCAAGGCCGTGCCGTGCTGCACGCGGACGATCAGGCGCTCCAGATCGCCGATACGCTCTAGGATCAGCCGCAGCGTGCTCCGCAGCGCCGGCGCCGCGATGAGCCGGGCTACAGCGTCGAGGCGCCGGTTGAGCGCAGCGCGGTCGTCGAGCGGCGTGAGCAGCCGCTCGCGCAGCAAGCGCGACCCCATCGGCGTGACGGTTGCATCCAGCACCTCTAGCAGGGACCGGACCCCGCGCCCGTCGGCCACACTGTGACGCCGCGACGCCGGCAGCACGTCGAGATGGCGCAGCGTGGTCTCGTCCAGCGGCACGTGTCCTGGCCGGTCGAGACGCACCGGCGCTTGCACCGCGCCTACGAGGGCGGCGTTGGTCGTTCGCAGGTAGCTCAAGAGGCCGCCGGTAGCCGCCAGCGCCAGCGTCAGCCGGTCGCAATCGAACGCGGCGAGGGACCGTAGCTCCAATAGCTCGCACAGCTCGGCTCGACCGGTACTGGCGTCGAATGCCGCGGCGTCCACGACAGTCAGCGAGGGCTGCTCGCCCGGCGCGGTAGCCTGACCGGACCGAGCGCGGCGGCCGGGCAAGTCGGTGCGTGGCGGGAGCAAGCATTCCGCCGGAGCCAGTCTGGCGAGGGCCGCTGCGGCGGCCGCCTCGCTGCTAGGCCCGTGCCATTCGCCGAGGCGTAGCGCACCGGTGCTGACCTCAACGGCCGCGATGCCCCACCCCGGGCGCCGCTTGGGCGCTGCGGCGACCGCCGCCAGATAATTCGGCCGCGCTGCCGCCAATAGCTCCGGCTCGGCAACCGTCCCCGGCGAGAGCACCTTCGTCACCTGGCGGTCCACCAGACCGTGCCCGGCTTCCGAGACCTGCTCACAGATGGCAACCCGGTGCCCGCGGGACAAGAGGCGACGCACGTAATGCTTGAGCGCGTGGACCGGCACGCCGGCCATCGGCACCCGCCCGGAACGACCAAACTCGCGGGAAGTCAGCGTGACGTGGGCCGCGCGGGCCAACACCCGGGCGTCCTCATCGAAGGTCTCGAAGAAATCGCCCATTTGGAAGAGGAGCAGCGCCTCCGGGTGCTGCTCCTTGATCGAGAGATACTGCCGACGCGCTGGCGTCTCTCCCGCGCTGGTACGATTCTTGGTTGCCACGACCACTCTCCACCGGAGGCAGTAGGCGAAATCAGCGGGTCAACTGGCGGCGATTGTAGCACGCCCTCCCCATACGCCGTTGCCGGTGCCTATTGACACTGCCCGCTGCCCGGTCGTAGACTCGTAGTTGGGTAGTGTTTTGGCCCCCACCCCGGCCCTCCCCCGTCCCGACAGGGGAGGGGATAGACTGTCCCCTCGTCCCGACGGGGGGACCATAGGGGGGCCAGCCCCCCGTTCAGTAGGCGAGTAGGCGATCATGGTCAGTCTGTTTTCCCCCACCACTGCCAAAGCCGTCACCGGCGCCAACCGTTTCTGGCAGGGCGTCTCGCGCTGGGTTGCCGGCACCGACCGACAACTCAAGCGCCTGCGGACCACGGCTGCGGAGATCAATGCCCTGGAGCCGGACATGGAGACCTTGTCCGGCGCCGCCCTGCGCGACAAGACGGACGAGTTCCGCGACCGGTTGGCCGCCGGTGAGATGCTCGACGACCTGCTCGTGGAGGCCTTCGCCGTCGTGCGCGAGGCCGGCAAGCGCACCCTCGGTCAGCGCATGTACGACGTGCAGCTGATGGCCGGTATGGTCCTCCACAGCGGCAAGATCGCCGAGATGCGGACCGGCGAAGGGAAAACCCTAGTCGCCACCCTGCCCCTCTATCTCAATGCGCTGGCCGGCAAGGGTTGTCACCTCGTCACGCCCAACGATTACCTCTCCCGCATTGGTGGCGGCTGGATGGGGCCGATCTACCACGCGCTCGGCCTCTCCGTCGGGGTCATTGCCCACGAGTTCGGCGGTCGCTACGACCCGGACTATCAGGACCCGCAGCAACACGGCGATCCGCGGCTCGACCACTGGCGCCGGGTGTCGCGCCAGGAAGCCTACGCGGCCGACGTCACCTACGGCACCAACCACGAGTTCGGCTTCGACTATCTCCGCGACAACATGGTCTTGTCACTGTCACAAATGGTCCAGCGTCCGCTGCACTACGCCATCGTGGATGAGGTGGACAACATCCTCGTTGACGAGGCCCGCACGCCGCTCATCATCTCCGGTCCGGCCGAAGAGCCGCCTGACACGTATTACAAGTTCGCCCGTATCGTGAACACACTGCACGAAGATCGCGATTTCACCGTTGATCTCAAACTGAAGGCGGTGTCGCTCACCGACGAGGGTATTGATCGCGTCGAGCGCCAGGTCGGCGTGGACAATATCTACGGCGAAGGAAACTACCACCTGGTCCACTACCTGGAGCAGGCGCTGAAGGCCCAGGTGCTGTTCCAGCGCGACAGCGAGTACGTGCTGTGCCGCGACGGCCGCGTGCTCGACGGCAACCGCCGCGATGCCAACGCCGACGTCGTGATCGTGGACGAGTTCACCGGCCGGCTGATGCACGGCCGCCGCTATTCGGAAGGGCTGCACCAGGCCATCGAAGCCAAGGAAGGCGTCCGCATCCAGCGCGAAAACCTGACGATGGCCACGATTACGTTCCAGAACTACTTCCGGCTCTATGAGAAGCTCGCCGGCATGACCGGTACCGCTGCGACCGAGGCCGAAGAGTTCCGCAAAATCTACAACCTCGATGTGACCCAGATCCCCACGCACCGCCCGATGGTCCGCCAGGACTTCGCCGATCAGGTCTACAAGCACGAGCCGGCCAAGTACGAGGCCATCATCCGCGAGATCGAGCTGATGCAGGACCTTGGGCGGCCGGTACTCGTCGGCACGACCTCGGTGGAGAAGTCGGAACAGCTCGCCTTAATGCTCAACCGGCGCGGGATTAGCCACCAGGTCCTGAACGCCAAGCAGCATGAGAGTGAAGCGCTGGTCGTCGCACAGGCGGGCAGCAAGCAGGCCGTCACCATCGCCACGAACATGGCCGGCCGCGGTACTGACATCATCCTCGGCGGCAGTCCGCCCGATGCGGACGCGACCGAGGCCGTCCGCGCTGCCGGCGGTCTCCACATCATCGGCACCGAGCGCCACGAGGCGCGGCGCATTGACAACCAGCTCCGCGGTCGCGCCGGCCGGCAGGGCGACCCCGGCTCGTCGCGGTTCTATCTCTCCCTCGACGACGATCTGATGCGCCGCTTTGTCGGCTCCGAGCGGATTGCCGGAATCATTGATCGCCTCGGCCTGGAAGACGACCAGCCCATCGAGCACGGCTTGGTGACGAAATCCATTGAGACGGCACAGACCAAGGTCGAGGGCTACAACTTCGATATTCGTAAGTACACCGTCGAGTACGACGACGTCATGAACCGGCAGCGCGAGGTCATCTACGGCCAGCGCCGCCGATTGCTTGAAGCGGAATCCATCAGCGAGGTCATCGGCGACCTGATCGGCAACGAGTTGGACAAGCTGGTCGCGGCCTACTGCACCTCGGATCGGCAGGAAGAATGGGATCGCGAGGGATTATGGAACGCCTTCAGCACATTGTTGGGTCTACCGACCACTGAAATACCCGCCGGTTCCGGCTCTGACGCCAGTCTCCTCCCCTCCAGTGTAGAGGGTCTTACAACCGCAGACGGCAATAATCTCGGCGCAGTCATGCGTGACCTGACGCTGGAGGACCTCAAGGACAGCACGGAGATCAAGGAAACGCTGCGTGAATTCGCCTTGGACCTCGCTACGGCCCGCGAGCAGGTGGTCGGCACCACGCTGATGGCGCAAGTCCAGCGGCAAGTGGCGCTCCAAGTCATTGACGGCCTGTGGGTGGAGCACCTCACGGCCATTGAAGATATGAAGCAAGGCATTGGGCTGCGGGCCTACGGTCAGCGCGATCCGCTGACCGAATACAAGTCTGAAGCGTACCGCCTGTTCCAGTCGCTCGTGGAAAACGTGCAGCATAACATCGTGCGGACGCTCTTCCACCTACCGCTCCCCACGGGCGGCACCAACGGGGCTGCGGCGCTCGACGAGGCCAATCGTCGGCCGCGACAGATGTTCACCAATAGCCCGGTCGAGCAGGTTGCCACCCAGGCGCCGGCGACCGTGCGGGGTGGTCGCCGCAAGAAGATCGGTCGCAACGCTCCGTGCCCCTGCGGCAGCGGCAAGAAATACAAGCGCTGCCACGGCCGCTGACCGCCCGCTCCCCTGAGCGGCTATCCTGACCCGGGTCCTCAGAGCACCGTGTACTCGCTCCCTGGCCACACTCAAGGCAGCAACTAGCGACAACCACACTGCGGAGGCAGAGAGATGACTGTGAACACGACCGACGTAGGTGCCCGGCTCCACGCGCTCGCAGACCGGCTCCAGCACTTCGCGGTGCGTCTTTGACCTCGCCAGCAAGCGTACCGAGCGAGTGCGCCTAGAAAAGCAGGCCGCCGCACCTGACTTCTGGTCCGATGTCGGAGCGGCCCAGGAGACCATGCGCCGGCTCTCTGGCCTGCGCGACGAGCTGGAGACGTGGGAGCGGCTGGACAGCGAGCACTCCGAGCTGGCCGAGCTGTATGAGTTGGCCGCAGCCGAGGCCGACCAGCAGATCATCGCCGAGATCGCGGCGGACGTGGGGCGGTTGCACGAGCAGTTGGACGCCCTCGAATCCCGGCTCGCGCTCAGTGGCCCTTACGACGACCGCACGGCTATCGTGTCCGTTCATGCCGGCGCCGGCGGCACCGAGTCCCAGGACTGGGCGGAGATACTGTTGCGGATGTACCTGCGCTGGGCCGAGCAGCGACGCTACCGTACCGACGTGCTCGACCGCTCCGACGGTGAAGAGGCCGGTATCAAGAGTGCCACGTTAGCCTGCGCCGGCCGCCACGCTTACGGCCATCTGAAGGCCGAGCGCGGCGTCCACCGCCTCGTGCGTATCTCCCCCTTCGATGCCTCACGGCGCCGGCACACCTCGTTTGCGCTGGTCGAGGTCGTCCCCGAAGTGCCGGACGACCGCACTGTGACGATCAACCCGGACGACATCGAAGTGGACACCTTCCGCTCCAGCGGCGCCGGTGGCCAGCACGTCAACAAGACTTCCTCGGCGGTGCGAATGCGGCACAAGCCGACCGGCATTGTCGTCACGTGCCAGAACGAGCGGTCACAGTTCCAGAACCGCGACGTCGCCATGCGCCTGCTACGCGCCAAGCTGCTGGAACGCAAGCTGCAAGAGCAGGAAGCCGCCCAGGCGCAGTTGCGCGGCGAGCCGGTGTCGGCCGGATGGGGCAACCAAATCCGTAGCTACGTGCTGCACCCTTACAACATGGTCAAGGACCTGCGGACGAACGTAGAGACCAGCAACACGCAGGCCGTCCTCGACGGCGATCTCGACGCCTTCATCGAGGCCTGGCTCCGCAGCCAAATCGGTGCCAACGCCGACACGCCGCCCCGATAGTATCCTCCGTCTTTCCTGACTGGCGCAGGCACAGACCCCGTCCCCCCGCTGTGCGGGGGACCATAGGGGGGCCATCCCACTCGCCATTCCCATCTTGGCTAGGGAAGGTTGAGTGCCTCGGCCTCGGCTGGCTCCAGCAGAAGCACCCGGGCAGTGCGATCTTCGAGAAAGAGCGCGAAGTGGGCGAGGATGTCCCGACCCAAGAGCGAGGGAATGGGCGCGAGAGGGGTACCGTCGGTTCGAGGATAGTCAGCGTGAGCGGCAGCGCGACGGTCTCCAGGGTCAGGACGGCTTCGACGACGCGAGTAGGAGTAGTGCCGCCGATGCCTGTGCTGCGAGTGCCAGCAGGCAGCGTCGTGAGGTCAACGCGAAACCGCCTCGACAGTCTGAGCGCATCCAACGGAGCAAGGATGGTACGGTCAGCGCCAGTATCCACCAAGAGTTCCACCTCAAGACCCCCATGTCGGATAGACGGGAACCGCAAGAACGCTTTCACATAAGGCCGGCGTCGTCCTCCCGCTGCGGAATAGTAGCCGCGAATCATAGAATGAAGAGTTCTTCTTTGGTCGTCAGGCGCTTGATGAGTGCTCTGTCGAGAGGGGTACCTTGCTCCTCAAGCTGCGCCAGGAGGCGTTCAGCGTCGTAATCGGTCCCAGCGACCTGCTCGTTGAAAATCGCCACCCACTGCTCCGGGTATCGGTCGAGCAGTTCTTCGCGGTGGCCCTCATAGTAATCAATGTCCCGCTGAAAACGCTGTAGTCGCTGGGAAACGCTGTCCTGTTCCCGGGTCATCGTGCCCCCTCCCTAGTCAAGAAAGCTGACCACCCATGGATAGTATATGGCATGGTCCCAGGTGAAGGGTCTACCCGGGGATGACACTGGGGAGTGAGGCCTGGCCCTACGGGGAAGCGGCAGTACGCGCGCGGAAGTCGCGGAGGGCGGCGTAGGCGGGGGTGGGGGTGTTATCGGGGTTGATGAGACCGTAGCCCCACTTCTGGTCCGTCTCCGGTACGAGCGAGCGGAAGTTCAGGTTCCAGATGAACGCTGCCTGGACGTAAGGATACTGGGTCTCCAGCATCTCTAGCGCATCAACCAGGTAGTGTGCGCGCTGTGCCTCGCTGTTGTCCAGGCAGAACTCGTGGCCGGCCGCCCGCAAGCGGCAGCTCGTCCAGCCGAGTTCTGTAGCCCACATCGGCTTGTCGTCGCCGTAGGCCAGCATGATCTCCCGCAGTTGCGTAAACCGCAAGAAGTAAAAGCTGGGATGGCCCTTGAACCCCGCCGTCGGCACGGTCCGCCGGTCGATCCAGTCGCCGGGCGGGTTGTTGTAACCGTAAGTATGCACACCGAACACGTCGAAATACTTGCCGATTTCGCCATTACTTACCCGATAGACGTGCTCCAGAAAAACGCGGTCGTCCAGCGCCTGGCTGCGGTCGGACCCCGGCTGCTCGCCGATGCCGGTTGGAGCCAGCGCCGGGAAGACGACAATAACCTCGGGATCCACGGCCTTGATCGCTTGATAGGCTGCCCGCTGCATCAGCACTACCTCCCCCGGACCCTCTGGCCACAGCCGGCTCACACCGCCCTCCCCCATCAGGTTCGGCTCGTTCCACGGCTCAATGGCGTGGACACGGCCGCGGTAGCGTGTCGCGAGCATGGTCAGAAACTCGGCCAGCCGGTCGGGAACCGAGAACGGCTGGCCTATCTGGGCGGCGTAGAAGTGGGGCGTCGCGGCCACCGAGAACAGGACCTTCAGCCCGGCGCCCTCGGCCGCCGCAACGATGCTATCGAGCGCCTGGAGCCGCTCGGCGCTGTATTGACCGGGCGCCGGCTCGAAGGCGTTCCAGCGGACCTGCTGCTTGATCCAGCCGAACTGCGCTTGCCGGGTCCAGTGGATAGCGGCTGCGTGGTGGGAGGGGTGGGTCATGTCCACCTGAAACCCGTACCGCAGGCGCACAGTTGGCGTCGGCCGTGTCGCGCCGGCCGGGGGCCAGTTCTCGACGACGGGTAACGGCATGCCGACGGTGGTCCCCGGCGTATGGGGCCGGCGGACCACCCCAGCTACCAGTTCAGCCTGGACGGCCAGTTGCCCAGCCAAGACGGGCGTGATCTCCCCCGGCCGAATACCGGCCGGCCCCACCGCTTTCCACCATTGCAAGGCGATGCGCTGGAATCGTTGGCTGACGAATGGCCCCTGATCCACCGGGTGCGACATCGGCAAGCCATAGAGGTTGATGGCATCGGCCTGGGACCACGCCCCAGCCTCGCCATTCGGCGGTTGCAGGTAGGCCTCGCGCAGCGCCGGGTTGGTGAGCCAGCCCAGCCGTATCTCTACCGCTTGCTGGAATGAAGTCGCGCCATCGCCGGTGATCGGCGGCGGTATGCTGTGAAACGCGGCCAGCCACTGGTCCTTGCCGGCGTGCTCCAACAGCTCGAAGGTATTGGCGAACTGGACCTGTCCGCCGCTACAGACTTGCAGAATCACGCGCTGGAGAATTTGGTAGACACATCCATCCCGGCCGATGAACGCGCGGCTCAAGGGATAGCCGAGGTACGTGGGGCCGCCCCTCGCATGGACAGCACTCCACAATGGCGCCGCGCCGGCCGGCGTTATCGGCAGATCTACAATGTCGAAGCCCAGACCAGGATGGCCCGATGCCTGCTGGAAGTGCCGGCCGTTGGGCAGTGCTACTTCGAGGGCCGCCGCCGGCGGCGCCGCCGCGGCAGCGGCTTGCGACAGCAGCAGTAGCCCCAAGAGCGCCAACACCCCAGCACCGGCGCGCAGCCGCCGCCGGCGCGCTCCAACCGCTGGAGCGCAGTCCGGGTGGCGAGGCCCGCTCCACGGGCAACTCACCGCCGCAAGTGAGGCAAACATCAAGAGCTTGGGTGCAGTAAACAAGGTTCTGTATGGCTATAACGAACGAACGTCTCGTGTGGCGCGGGGCTACTCGACCCTACTCTAGCAGCGCCAGCTTTGTGGGTGTTCTGGATTTCCACTTGCGACGATCATAATGTGTATAGTATAGATATGACACCTCGTAGCATTGATGATCGGTGGTCTATCGAATCTGCCCATGTCCGGTTTTTACGGCTCCACCGGGAAGGAGCACGAGCGCCGAGACGCCGAGGCGCCCGCGCACTTCAGTCGCTCTCGGTGGGACTGAGCGGACTGCTTGATCTCCTCTTCCCGCCACGCTGCCCCGGTTGCGGGAGGCGCAGTCGGTTCGAGAATCGTCAGCGTGAGCGGCTGTGCAACGTTATCCAAGGTCAGGACGGCTTCGATGATGCGGACTGCGACCTGTCCACCTATACTCGTGCCCGGCTGTCCGCGACGGAGGGCAGTAAAGTCCATACCGAACTCCGTTCGCAACCTCTCGGCGTGAGCGGTGCGATCAGCACCGGTATCCACGAGTAGCCGTAACTCTAGGTCACGGTTGAGTGTCGGGAAGTGGAGGACCCCATAACAAAGGGACGACGCCTGGTGCCGAGAGTAGCAAAGTGACCGCGGATCATGACGGTAGGATCAGTAACTTGTCATGGCGAGTCAGATGCTCCACCAAACCCTGGCCGGGAGGGACTCCTTTTGCCCGCAGGCCGCTCAACGCTTGCTCCACCGTCGGAGCAGCATCCACCACCTGCTCGTTGAAGATCACCACCCACTGCTCCGGATACCGGTCGAGCAGTTCTGCACGGTGGGACTCATAGTAGTCAATGTCCCGCTGAAAACGCTGTAGTCGCTGGGAAACGCTGCCCTGTTCCCGGATCATCGTGACCACCTCTCTAGCCAAGAAAGCCGGCCAGCATACGGACAGTATATTGCATGGCCCGCAGGTGAGGACGCCCGCGGCTCGTATCGGTCCGCGCCAGATTTGGACCTAGTGGTCGCCGTAGCAGACTCCGTTCCGTATGCATGGCGTCATTACATCCGCCACTAAGAGCCTGTACAGACGCTGCCCGTGGTAGGAATGCTAGAGTAGGTGGGAACCCCTGTGGTGACGTCCCGCGCGGAAAGGTGAGGTAGCGACTATGAAGGTTATTGAGGCCCTGCGAGCCAAGCCGCATGGCGAGGAGCTAGCTGACAGGCTAGAACGCGACGTGCGAAGAGAGGCGCAGAATAGGCTCGACCACTTCCGTGACCTGTTTCCGCATTTCACCGATCATGCACTCCGCCATTCGGAAGGTGTTATCGCCATCCTCGATTGGCTCATGCTCGACGAGATTAAGGAAAAACTCAACGAGTGGGAACTGTACTTCCTCCTCGCTGCCGCTTACCTACACGACATCGGCATGGTTGAGCAGTGCCCGGGGGCTCCCTCAGGTCACGAATGGGAACAGTTCCTCGCTGAGTATCGGGAGAAGGAGCATCCGGCTGACACCGACATACTGAGGCGAGCAAAGCAGGACTTCGTCCGTGATCACCACCACGAGCGCTCGGAGAGATACATCACAGACCACTGGAAGGACCTGGGCCTGAGGGCTTCCGATACACCGGCCGAAGGGGCAATCGTGGGACGTATTGCACTGGGGCATCGCCAAGTGGACCTGAGTGATCGTACACAGTTCGGGGAAGTCCCATTTGGCCAGAATCAACTCATCCGCCGCGACCTGCTCGCAGCCTACCTGCGGCTGGCCGACGAACTAGACACAACGGCGCACCGCACACCCTGGGCTGAGTACGAGGTTGTCACACTCTACGACGAGACAAGCGTGACCGAGTGGGCAAAGCACCTCGCCATCAGCGGCGTCGCAGTCGAGCAGGGGGTTATTGTAATCGGGGGTCGCTGCCACAACCACGGGGTCTACCTCCGCCTGAACAAGCTAGAACGCGACATCAAGGCCAAGCTCACGACCCTACGCGGTATGTTGCGGCGTCCCTATGAAACTGGGGATGGGGTCCGGTTCGCTGATCCACTGCCCTACCACGACGTGAAGTTGAACGTCGAGCACATCGGGTATCTACCCATCGAAATCCAGTTTGAATTGCAAGACGAGCAGATCACGAAGCTGATCATGGGCGAACGCCTCTACGGTGACAAGACGGCCTGTATCCGCGAGCTGCTGCAGAACGCGGTGGACACCTGTCGCGAGGCGCGCGAGCAGCGACCAGCTTCATGGAAGCCGAAGATCGAAGTCGTTGAGGGCAACGACGGCCGAGCGCTGGAGGTGCGCGACAACGGCATGGGCATGGACGAATACATCGTCCGCGAGTACTTCTCGAAGGTGGGATTCAGCTACTATCAGTCAGCCGATTTCGAGGGGAGCTTCCGACCGATCAGCGAGTTTGGGATTGGCGTCCTATCCTCCTTCATGCTCGCCGACCGTATTGAGGTCGAGACGAAGAAGGCGGGTGCCAATGCGGTCCATCTGGAAATCGCCAGCCTGACGGAGCCATTCGTCCCGAGCCCCGGGACTCGCATTGAGCCGGGGACGACTGTTCGTCTGCACCTTAAGGCCAAGGAAGTCGGTAAGCACGATGTCCTGGAGCGTGTGCGCCACTTTGCCAGGCATCTCGAATTCGTCGTAGACGTGACTACACGGCACGGGCAGTCTGAGGCTGTCGTTGATCGGGGGTTGGCACCAACAGCAGAAGATTTGAAGCAGATTGTTTATAATCATAGGGAAACACTCTCGTACCCACATGATTGGAGTCCTGAACGTATCAGTGAGCTTCTTGTAGATCGGAAGCGTCACGGCATTCAACTTGGCATAACACCCCTTACCAGCCTGATCCCATACAATCTGTATGGTATGGGTGACTACAAAAACAGGCTAATTGGCGGAAGCCGCGTATGCCAGAGCGGATTCCCCGTGGATAGTTTTCACGAAGCTTTCTCGGAATTCGCATCTCACTGTTGGTGCGAACTTAACCTCAGTGGTGAGCACCGTATCAACCTAACTGCTGATCGCACAAGAGTTGCAGGAGATGCGACTGGAGTCTGGGAAGAAGTCGCGGAGCTGTACAGCGACATTATAGAAGATATGTGCGAGAAAAGTGGGGACTTAACGCCTTCTGCATGGTGGCAACATCACATATCCTATTATCCCGCTCGGCTGAAACGGCTACCTCGATCCTTGAGCGCAGCTGCAAGAAAACACGCAAGGTTCTGTACGCTTACGAGTGAGGGATTTAGAGATAGATCGCTTACTGAGCTTGAAAAATGGGATGGGGTGATTTTCTATGTTGAGCCCCGACATCATCACTATCTGAAGCACATTCAGCATGGAATCGAAAAGAATTCCTGCATATTGATTATGCATAGAGAGTCTTTCGGTCCGATTAGTGAATACTGGGAAATGGTCCTGCTAGGACGAGCAGACCTTCAACCACTGAGCAGTCGCTTAAGAGAAGTCGGCGTTGCAGTTAAGAAGGTTCGTATTGATCGCAATGAGAGACGATTTCTCGATCTAGGCGCTTTCACTGGCGAATGGAGGATAGCGTGGACGTGGACTACGCCGACTAGCCCTCCTCAGACCTTTTTCGATTTATATCATCCGTTCTCTAGCATTCTCTTGAAGAACTGCCGCCGCGAGCTACCGACCACAAGCAGCCGAGCATTGGCGGAATTGTTTAGGCTGGCTCATACGTTTTCGCGGCAGGAAATTGTAGAACGACAATCTGAGATTCTGAAGTTGCTCAATGACGACGGCATAGAAGTGCCAGCAGACATAGGGACTATGTCCAACTCAGAGGACAGAATCGGAAGCCACAAGTGCCCATATGGCTGAATCGGACCTGGGACACTGTGAAGTCATCATGGGCTCGCTGGTTGACGGTGCGGCTCGCAGAACCTAGCCTGTGCCGACTTATCACCGGGTCCGACCTCGGAAATCGCGAAGCTGCGTAAACCGCCGGAAGTACATGCTGGGAGTAGCCCTCGAATCCTACCGAAGGGTCTCTCCTATGCGGCGGCCGGGTGGCCGGCCGTCGCCCATCAGTCCACTGTGTTGAGCGGGGCAGGGTTCGGGAAGCGACTCAAATCATCGACAAACTATGAACATAATGTGTATAATATCAGTATGGCGACAAGTCGCATTGATAATCCGCGCCCTATCGAATCCGCCCACGTTCGGGCAGTCCGGCCCCACCGGCGCGGGCCACAAGCGCCCGGACGCCGAGTCCCACAGGCACTTCAGTCGCTGTCAGCGGGACTGAGCGGACTGCTCAATCTCCTCTTCCCATCACGCTGCCCCGGTTGCGGTGTCGTCTCTGAGACCTTCTGCGCGGCGTGCCGGGCTACCATGCAGCCGCGCTACGACCCTCGTCCGCTCCCGAGCCGGCGCCCGGTGCTGGCGGCTCTGTGGAGCGCCGGAGCCTATTCCGGCCAGTTACGCACGACCATCCAGCGGTTCAAGTACCGCGGGCGGACCGACCTGGCCCGGCCGCTGGCCCGGCTCCTCGCCGATACATGGGCCGCCGGCCGCAGCGCCGCAGATGTGGTTGTACCCGTGCCCCAGCACCCGGCGCGCACCCGCCAGCGCGGCTCGACCCCCGCTATCCTCCTCGCTCGCGCCCTGGCCCTGCAAGTCGGTCTCCCGTGTGCGGACAAGGCGCTGGCCCGCGTCCGTGATACGCCGCCACAAGTGCGGTTGTCGGCCCGCGCCCGCTGGCTGAACGTGCAGGATGCGTTCGGCCCCGGGCCGGACAGCGCGCTGCTCCAGGGGCAGACGGTGCTGCTCGTTGACGACGTGAAGACAACGGGTGCGACGCTCTGTGCCAGCGCGACCGCGTGTCGTGCTGCCGGCGCGCGCCGGGTAGTGGGGCTGGTGGTCGGTCACGAGAGCGCCCGACGGGCCAGCGCCTAAATGCGGGATAGCCTACAATTCTCCAGGCCGGCGACGCGCAATCAGCGCACTTCGAGCGGTATACGGTAAGAGGGAGGTACGGAATGCTAACGGGCATACATCATGTGGGCTATGTCTTTGGCGAACTGGAGCCACACGTCGCATTCTATCGCGAGCGCCTGGGTCTGGAGCCGACCGCGCACGTTGATGCAACGGAGCAGATGGGCATTGAGCTTGTAGTCTATCGCCTGGGCGACGGTTCCAGCGGCCTGGAGCTTATCAGGCCCACCCGGGAGGAAGGGCCGTTTTGGGAGTTCCTGCAGCGCACCGGCGGCGGGTTGCACCACGTGGCCTACGGGACGGATGCAGAGCTTACCGAGGTAGCCGGTGAGCTGCCGGGTCGCGGTTTCACCGTCACGACCAACGGGGCGGAAGACAGCCCCGCCGGCTGGCGCATCATCAACGTGGACCCGGCACTGAGCATGGGGCTGCTCACGCAGCTTGCCGAGCGCTAGGACTCTAGGATAGGCAGGCACCTGGTGAGCCACGTGGCCGAGGAGTCCGCCCCCTATGGTCCCCCCGCTGCGGCAGGGGGACGGCGTTTCCGGCGCTGCGGCGGCAGTGGGCCTGGCCTGTTCCCTCCCCCGTCGGGACGGGGGAGGGCGAGGGTGGGGGCCGAGGACGATACTACGACCCCGGCAGGGTGAAATCACTGCCGAGAATCACCCGGATATCCACCTCCGTCGAGGTGCCGGTCTCGATGCGGATGCGCTCCGGGCCGATACCCAGACGCTCGGCGATCATGCGGCGCGTATATTCCTTGCCGGAATAGTCAATCAGCTCGGTGAAGGCTTTGGCGGCCGGGGCATTGGCCACCCCCACGACGGGTATCCCTTGCGCTTGCAGCCAGGCCGACGTGCGGCCGGCCAGTCCGTTGGTTTGCGTCGCGTTCTGTATCTCCACCCGGGCCTGCTCCCTGATGAGACGGCCGTCACCAAAGACCTCGCGCACCAGCGCCCGCACCGCAGCCTGGTCGGGTATCTCCACCTGCGTCCCGCCGTTGACGATGGTTGTCGTCGTCATGGTCTCGTCAATGACCCGATGAGCGGTCTTGGACAACTCGATGTCTTTCGCCAACAGCGCCAAGGCCAGCGCCTGCGGCAGCCCCAAGTCCGTCTGGATATGCTCGCCGATGATGGAGAGCAACTCCGGTGCCCGGCGGAGGAGGTGCGGCTGGAGCCCGGCTTGCTTGAGCGCGAAGACGACCTGCTGCTGGCGCCGGACGCGATGGTAGTCGTTGTCGGCGTGGCGCGTCCGCGCGTACCACAGGGCTGTCTGGCCATCCATCCGCTGCAAGCCCGGGTGCAAGAAGATCCGCTGGGTCCCGTAGTGGTTGTCGGGAAAGTGATCGTCTTTGAGGGGACGCTCTACGTCAATGACAATACCGCCGATCAGGTCAACAATCTCCCGGAAGCCGGCTAGGCCCACCACCACGTGGTAGTGGATCGGCACACCGAGGAAATGCGCGACGGTGTGGCGTGCGCGGTCGGTCCCGCCAATCGTGTAGGCGACGTTAATCCGGTTTTCACCCGCACCCGGAATCCTAATCCACAAGTCCCGCGGCAGGGAGAGCATCCCGGCGGTTTTCGTCACCGGATCAACGCTGACGACAATGATGCTATCGGTCCGCGGCGCGAAGTCTTCCCCGGGGCGTTGATCTGTTCCCAGGACCAGGATGTTGACGCGGTTCTTATCGGCCCACTGGGGCAAGAGCGGCCCCGCTGGCTGCGTCGTTCCCGTCTCCGGCACGACCACCGCCGCGCTCGCCAGCCGCGTCGCAGCCGGTGTGAGGGGATACCGGTTCAATACCAGTACGGTCCCGACCACCACACCGAGGGGGACGCCGATAAGCAACGCCACGATCAGCAGGGAGGTATACCGTTGCCAAAGGCCCGTGGCTCCGCCGGCAGAACGGCGGCGCAAGCTCGGGTAGGCGGGCACGGTCTCTCCGGCATCGTGCTCGCGACTACGCTCCCTAGGCACTCGATTCCCTCATCCAATAGCTCGGGGCTGACCGACGTAGACCAGTGTGGGTAGCAAGGATACCAACCTGGTAACGATCTTCCGGCCGGTAGCGGTACAGAGGCGACGGCACGCCAGCGACACACAGGACTATACTCGGCACAACGTATGCTTAAACGGCAGGTCCGCACCGCCGGTCGCACCGTCTGTGCCGCTCGGGCCATGAAACGCCTCGATCTGCTCGGAACACCGGTTGACGACGTGACGTATGCCGAGGCGGCCGCCTATGTCAGCACGCTCATGGCGGCCGGTAAGCCGGCGGCCGTCGTCACGCCGAACCCGGAGTTCGTGGTCATCGCCCGGCGCCACGCCGCCTTTCGGGCGGCGCTCTGGCAGGCGGACCTCGCCATCCCGGACGGCGGCGGGCTGCTGCTGGCCGCCCGGCTGCTCGGTCTCCGCCTGCGCCAGCAGGTCCGCGGCACCGACCTCGCCTACCGGCTGGTTGACCATGCCCGCCGCGAGGGCTGGCGCGTGTTCCTGTTGGGTGCCGGGCCTGGCGTGGCGGCGGCGGCGGCGGCGCGCCTGCGGTCGCGCTACCCCGGCGTGTCCATCGTCGGGACGTTCGGCGGCAGTGCTGCCCCACCGGGAGATGCCGACACGCGGGCGGCCGTGTCTGCTGCCGGGCGCGTAGACCTTCTGCTCGTTGCCTATGGAGCGCCGCGCCAAGAGCTGTGGATGCAGCGCAATCTATCCACGCTCGACGTGGGGGTAGCCATGGGCGTCGGCGGCGTGCTCGACTACATGGCCGGCAAAGTGCGCCGCGCGCCGCCGCTGGTGCGAAACGCCGGCTTGGAGTGGCTGTTTCGACTGGTCCGGCAGCCGTGGCGCTGGCGCCGCCAACTGGCGCTCGCCATGTTCGGCCGGCTGGTGCTGACGGCCGCTATGGCCCGGCAACGCCACCGGGATTCCGCAGGCGGACGAACGCCACCAGCACCACCAGTGTGAGTAGTAGCCCCACAAAGGCGAACAGCTTCTCGACTCGCACCAGCCACAGGCTGAAGGAGCCGAAGAGCGCACACAGGCCGTAGAGCAGCAAGGCGATCCGCCGCTGCGACAGGCCGCGGTGGTGGAGCCGATGCGGCAGATGCGCGCTATCTCCCCCGCGCCACGGCGAGCGTCCGGCGCGACTGCGCTGCCAGATGACCAGCCCCACGTCAACGATGGGGATGCCCAGCACCAGAATCGTCGCAGCGATTTTCGCGCCGCCGATAATCGCAATGACCCCCAGCCCGTAGCCGATCATCATCGAGCCGGATGTGCCCAGGATGATGCGCGCCGGATTGAAGTTGTAGGGAATGAAGCCGAGACAGGCGCCGAGGAGCGCCGCCGGGAGCACCGCAATGCTGAACTGTCCGAGCAGCACGCTGAGGGCCACGAACACGGCGGCCGCGATGGCGCCGACGCCGGCAGCGAGGCCGTCCATCGTATCCAGCCAGTTGACCGTGTTGATGATGGCCACCAGCCACAAGACGGTGACGGGCAGCACGAGCACCGTCGGCAGCACGATCTGGCTGCCGAACGGCGCCGGGCCAAGCGGGTTCGATACGGTGGCAATGGTGCTGCCGAACAGCACAGCGATGAGCGCGAGACCGATCTGCGCCACCAGTTGCGGAGCCGCCGAGAGGCGCTTGCGGTCGTCTATGAACGCTATCGGCAGCACGGCGAGACTGCCCAAGAGCAAGCCGATCACCCGACGCTGCTCGTCGGGAAAACGCTCGACGAACAGAAAGCTCACGCCGATCCCGGCGAGATAGGCCACCGTCAGCGCGTAGCCGCCGGAGCGGGGCAGCGCCATGCGCTGCATCTCGCCCGGCCGGGGCCGGTCCACGAGACTCCAGCGGGCGCCCAGCCGGGCAGCGAGCGGTGTGAGCGCCAACCCCAGCACCAGCGACGTGGCGAATACGATGGCGAGCGGCAGCAGAGCCTCGACGGTCACGGGCGCAGCCTTCCCGTCGCGCCCTTACGCCCGTTCGCTGCCCGCTCCGTGCGTATCTTCATCGAGCCAGCCAAACACCGTCGCGCGTAGCTCTTCCACCGGCAGTTGGTCCAGTTGGCTCGACAGCCTAGCACACCGCCGCTCCCACACCGCAAAGGGCACGATCTTGCCGGCCGCCGACGGCTGGTCCGCTTGCCGCAGCCCGGGCACCTCCGGCGGCGCCAGCTGCTCCTCCGCTTGCAATAACGGTTCGGAGAGCCGCTCGCCCGGCCGCGCCCCGGAGTCGACGAACGGCGGGCCGGCCTCGCCAGGACGTAGCTGCCGCCAGAGGCGCGTGGCGATGTCCATGGGCGTCAGCTCGTCGGTAACGTCGGGCACCACCATCAGCGACGGGCCGGCGAGCAGCGCCGCGTGCAAGAGCAGAGCCAGCGCGTGCCGGGGCGATATCCAGTACCGCCGCATCCGCGCGTCGGTAATCGGCAGCGGCCGGCCCTCGCCGATGAGCCGGACAAACGTCTCCGACGCCGCGCCCCGACTACCCAGGACGTTGACAAACCGGCAGATGGTGACGTGCGGCCTTCCCGCCGACGCCGCGGCACGCAGCGTTCCCTCGGCAATGCGCTTGGTCACCCCGTAGAGGCTCGGCGGCGCAATCGCCTTGTCCGTAGAGGGGTACACGATCCGTTCGACCTGCTGCCGGATGGCGGCGCGGGCCAGGTGGAACGTGCCGAGGACATTCGTGGCCACGAACTCCACCGGGTCGTCCTCCGCCCACGGCACGTGCTTGCACGCGGCGAGGTGAAAGATCACCTGCGGGCGCAGGTCTTCCAGCAAGGACTCGACCCGCGCCGCCCGGCGAATGTCCGCCAAGACGTACCGCACACGCGCCGCGCCGGTTGGTCGGTCGGTCGTCGTCGGCTCGCCGAGCGCCTGCCGCAGGCTGAACAGCGACGGCTCGTGGACATCTACGAGGGTCAGTTCGTCCAGCGGGAGCGTGGCAAGGACATGTACCAGCGGCCAGCCGAGTGATCCGGCAGCGCCAGTCACAAGGACGCGGCGCCCGGCGAACCGCTCCGTGAGCCGCTGCATTTCCAGGCGCGGCGCCGGCCGTCCCGCAACGGCATCCCAGTCAATGTCCGGCCGCTGGTCACTCATGTCTCCGTACCATGGCCGGCGTCCAGCGCGGCTCGCATCCGCTGCCAGCACTCGCGCATCTGCACGGCGTGATTGGGGTCCGGCTCCAGCGGCTCCGTCACCAGAAAGTCGGCCTGCGCCGCCAGACTACGCACGACCGAGTCGAGCGCGGCGTCGCCCTCGCCATAGCGTAACCCCTCGCCCAGCAGCCCGCGGGCGTTGGAGACGTGGGCGCTACGGATGCCCGCTGCGACCTGCGCGACATAATCGTTCAAGTCGGTCGGATGCGGCCGCGCCGCATACGTAGCGACGACCGACCGCAGCGCCGGCCGGTCCGCCTCGGCGCCGACACGCTCGCAAGCCGCATTGATATAAAGCTGCGCGTGGGAGGTGTCCAGCGTGATGCCTAGCCCCTCGACGTTGGCCGTGAACCAGGCCAGGTCGCGCGGCTCCACCCCGATAGGTGTGTACACGAACGCCGCTTCCCGCATTCGTCCTACGGGCGGGATGTTCTCGATGAGTGGCCATACCTGCTCCCTGGCACAAGCCGCGGCGAACCAGCGCGCGAACGGGAGCGCCGCTTCTAGCGTCTCCTCCCGCACCGATTCCGCCAGGCGCTCCGGGTCGGAGCATGGGGCAACGCAGTGGATATTGATAGCCCGCGCCTCCAGCATCCGCGCGGCGACGAGCAGCCGGTCAATCAGCTCGTAGTCGGCGTCGGCAGCGCGAGTGAGGTCGAAATACGCCCCATCGAGCGACCGGATCGGACCTTCGATCAGTGTGACCGTTTCCGCGGGCACGGCGGCTCGCTGCCAGGCACGGACCAGCCGCTCCTGCCAGTCCGCCCCACTCACGTCGCGCACGTCGAGGTACAGCTCCACCCCGTCGGGCGCCGGGTCGCGGAAACGATCGGCAAGCTGTGTCGCAGTCGGTCGGGCCTTCAGCAGCAAGGCCGGCCGCGTAGTGGATTGCATAGTCCGTTACGGATGACACCTCAGCGGCACACGTGGCGCACGCCAGCGAGCCGCTCACTGTCATGATACCGCCAACGCCAGCCGGCCAGCGAAGCGTGCCCGCTTATCTTGGCCGACGGGCGGCGCCGACGGTATCATGGAGCCACCGTTGGCGCGTCGTGCGGAGGCGGACTACAAGCGGCCGAACACCGGCCCAAGAGTGAGGGGGTAAACCATGCGTATCGTGCGCTATCTGGCACCGGACGGGCGCGGCCCGTCCGTCGGTATCCTGGAAGACGAGCGGATCGCCGAGATTCCGGCGACCGGGGGCGATCTTGGCCCGCTGCTCCTGCTGGACCACAGCGGCCTCGAACAGGCGGCCGCGGCGGCCATGGTCCACCACAACCGCGGTGATGTGCGGCTGCTGGCGCCGGTTGGACAGCCGGGCAAGATACTGGCCCTGGCCGCCAACTACCATCCCACCGACGCCCGAGTCCCGGTTGACATGGACGTTGACACCCCGAAGGTGTTCATCAAGCCGAGCACTGCGCTGCTCGGGCCGGGCGATCCTATTCCCTACCACGGCGTCGTCTCGCAGCTGATCGAAGAGATCGAACTGGGCGTGGTGATCGGCCGGCCGGGCAAGGATATCCCGGTGGAGCAGGCCATGGAGCACATCTTCGGCTACACCGTCATCAACGACGTCTCGGCACGTGAGCTGCGCTTCCCGCCGGAGCGAGCCGGGCAGGAGCGGTATGAGTTCTTCGACTGGCTGAACGGCAAGTGGCTGGACGGCTTCTGCCCCGTCGGCCCCTGGATCGTGGACCGGGAGTGCCTGCCCGATATTGGCAACCTCGATCTCCAAACGGTCGTGAGCGGCGAGGTGCGGATTTCGTCGAACACCAGCCGGATGATCTTCAACGTGCCGCAGATGATCGCCTACATCTCCCGCTACTGCACGCTCGAACCCGGCGACCTGATCGCCTCCGGCGTGGCGCTCGGACCGGACGGCGCCGACGAGACATTCCTGTGCGACGGCGATGTCGTCGAGGGCACCGTCGAGGGCATCGGGACGCTGCGGAACCCGGTGCAGAGCACCGGCGGGTAACGGTACCCTACTCGGCCCCCACCCTCGCCCTCCCCCGTCACGACGGGGGAGGGAACACGCCGTCCCGCCGCCGCAGCGGGGGGCCAGTCCCTCCTACGCCCCACGGTCCGGCGCCGCAAAGTAGCCCAGCACCTCTGCAATCCCTTGCGCCAACGTCTTGCGCCATTGCCAGTCCCATTGCGCGAGACGTGACGAGAGCGTGAACGGCGCCGGCCCCTCGTCGCCGGCCGCACCGGGGCCGGTGAGCCGCACGTCCAAGCCGCGCCGCCGGCCGGCCTGCTGCACGAGCCGCGCCACGGCGGCGACGCTCGCCACCTCCGCCGCGGCGTTGTACACGTGATGCCCGCGTGCCAAGGGCCAGTCCGCCGCCGCCGCCAGCAGGCGCGCAGCATCGTCCACGTGCAGGAGCGCCGTTGCGCGGCGGGCGGTCTCGTGGAGCTGGAGCGGCTCGCCGCGCGCCGCTTGCAGGCAGAAAAGATTGGGCGCCGTCATAAACGGCCGGGTGGTCTTCATCACCGGGCTGAGGCCGTAGGCCAAGCCGAAACGTAGGGAGACGGTCGTCAGATCATGCATTCCGGCATACATGGCCAGCAGGTGCTCGACGTAGAGCTTGGAGAGGTGGGATAAATCCGCCTGCGCGCCGGGCGGCGTGTCCTCCGTGATCGTCCCGGCCAGGTCCGGCCCATACAAGTGGAACGAGCTGGCGTAGACCAGGCGTGGCACCGCGTGGCGCACCATCGCGTCGAGCACCACGCGCGGTCCGCGCAGGTTGACCTCCTCCGTATACGCTGGCGACGCAGCGGCCGGATGAGCGCTCGCCTGCGCGGCGAGATGCACGACGCACCGGACGCGCCGGGCGGCCAGTAGCGCGTCAACCGCAGCGGGATCGCAGACCGACCCTTCGATCACACGACAGCCGGGTTGCCGCGCTAGGTGGCCCACTGCTGTCGCGTCGGTTGCGAAGCCGTTTTCGAGGGCCATGACCGGGGTGCCGGCGGCCAGGAGCCGTTGCGCGAGCCGTGCCCCGAAGTACCCCAGTCCGGTGATCGCAACAGTCATCACGCGGTCTCTTGCTTCGGGTGTCGTCACCCGGATAGCGCCGGTCGGGACGGGACGAGCGAGACGATCCGGTGATCGCTACTCCGTTGGTAGCTCGGTGCCCAAGGCGGGGATGATTAGCTCCATACCGACGGTGATCTTCCCCGGGTCTTCAATCTTGTCCCGATTGGCTTCCAGCAGGTCCGGATACCGCACCTGATATTTCTGGGCGATGGACCAGAGCGATTCGCCCTGCGTAACCGTGTGGATAAGCACACCGTCGGGCGTGGCCGGTGGCTCCGGCGTTGGCGTAGCAGCCACGGACGTTGGTGCTACCGTCGGTGTAGCTATCACCAGGGGCGTGATGGTAGGCAGTACGTTCGAGGGGCCTTCCGTTGCTGTCGGTGATCCGTCCGGGGTACCTTCCGTTGCCGTCGGTGACACGTCAGGCGTGCCTTCCGCCGCCGCGGGTGTCACGTCAGCGGTATCTTCCGTCGGCGTCGGTGACACGTCAGCAGCGCGTTTCGGCGGCGGAGGCAGTGCTGGGACGGCAGTTGGGGGCACCACGGTGGGAACCAAGACCACGAGCGGGACGGCGGTCGCCGTGGGCGCGCTTGGAGCCTGGCGCACGGTGGCCGGCGCGAGGCGCGTAAAGGGAGTGACCACCGGGGCCGGGGCAGCCACGCGCTCCAACAGCGGCCGGGCATTGCCCACCAAGACGTAGGCCAACACAACGATAAAGCAGACCGCGATGACCCGCAGGGCCACAAGGATGGTAGTGGCGCGCAGGTCACGCAGCCGGCGTAGCGAATGCTTATCGTGAAGCGGGCGCCAGCGCGGCGGCGGCCGCGAGGAATAATCGTAGGTCACAGTCTTGGTCTTGGTACCGTCCCGACAGTGGGCTTCCCGGCGAGCGGCCGCCGCGGTGCTGTGTCCATGCGGCACCGCGGCTGAGTACCCGCGCGGAACGATGCGCCACCGGCACTATGCAGCAAAGCTATAGACAAACAGCAGGTCGTTGACATTGGTGTTCGTCGGCCCGGTCACCAGCAGATCGCCAACGTCGTTCAGGTAGTGATACGAGTCGTTGTTGGCCAGGGCTGCCGGTAGGTCCAGGTTCAGGCCGTTACCTCTGTCAACGGTGCTACCGTCCACCATGCCTCCGGCGGCATCCGGGTGGGCGTCGGATCCGTCCGTCGCCGCGGCGACGACTAAGGTGCGTGGCAGGCCGCGAATGGCGGCGGCGGCGGCCACGGCCAGCTCCTGATTGCGGCCGCCCTTCCCATCGCCGCGCACCGTGACTGTCGTTTCTCCGCCCGCGATCATGCAGGCCGGCGCCGGCAGCGGCGCGTTGCGCTGCACCAGCTCCTTGGCAATAGCACCGGCGACCTTGGCGATCTCACGGGCCTCCCCTTCTAGGTAGGTCGTCCAGACGAGGGTCCGGAAACCGAGCCGCTCCGCGGCCGCGCGGGCCGCCTCGGCAGCGATCTCGTTACTGCCGACCAGGATCGCGCGCGTCCGCTCGAAGATCGCCGTATCCGTTTCCTTCGGCGTTTCGTCCACCTGCCCGGCGGCGCCGCGCTCGACGTGCTGCCACACCGAGGCCGGGACGGCACGCTCCGCGTCGAACTGCCGGAGCACGGTCAGCGCATCGGCAAACGTCGTCGAGTCGGGAACCGTCGGCCCGCTGGCAATGAAGTCGAGCGGATTGCCGACGACGTCCGACAGCACCAGCGTCAGCACCTGCGCCGGCGCGGCAAACTCGGCCAGCCGGCCGCCTTTGGCCTGCGACACGTGCTTGCGGACCGTATTGATCTGATTGATGGTTGCCCCGGAGCGGATGAGCACGTCGCTCATCGCCTGTTTGTCGGCCAGCGACACGCCCTCGACCGGCAGTGGCAGTAGCGCCGAGCCGCCGCCGGAAATCAGGCAGATGACCAGATCGTGCTCGTCCGCCGACTGGGCCAGCTCCACAATCCGCTGGGCGCCGTCCATGGCCGCCTGGGTCGGGATGGGATGCCCGCCCTCCGTGAACCGCACGCGGTCGAGCGCACCGGCGGCCGGCGTCAGTGTGTCCTCCTTGACGGTCACGGCGCCGGCGGTGAGGCGGTCGCCCAAGGCGTCGGCAACCGCCTGCGTCATCGGCTCACCGGCCTTCCCCGTGCCCACGACGAACACCCGCCGCACTGCTCCCAGATCGTACACATGGTCGCCGGCGAGGAGCCGGTCCCCGTCGCGGCGCAGCACCGCTCGCACCGCCGCGCCCGGCTCGACGGCAGCGAGCGCGGCGTCCAGCACTTGGCGGGCGAGGTCACGGGCCGCTGCGAAAGTGGGTTGTCCGGCTGTCGTCATAACGGAGCCTCCGCTCATCAGAAAGGTGTAGTTGGAATCGGCATGTGCTCCAGCGCGTGCCGGCTGGCGCGTCCGATTATAGCCATCGGCGACACATCGCCAGCGGTCCGACTGGCCCAATGCGTTAAGCTACACCGGCAGTCCGCTTTCGTCAGCGCCGACGGCAGTGTACTGCCAGCAAACCGTCAGGAGCACAACCATGACCATGCCACGTCCCCCGCAACCGGCGCGTAGTGCCGCCTGGTATGGCGGCGACGATCTCGGCAGCTTCTTGCACCGCGTCTTTGCCAAGGGCATGGGCTACGGCGACGACGAGCTGCGCCGGCCGGTGATCGGCATTTGCAACACGTGGAGCGAGCTTAATCATTGCAATCGCGGTCTCCGCGATATTGCCGAGGCTGTCAAGCGCGGCGTGCTGCTGGCCGGTGGCTTACCCCTGGAGTTCCCAACGATCTCGCTCGGTGAGTTCTTTGTCGCGCCTACCAGCATGATCCTGCGGAACCTGGCCGCGATGGACACGGAGGAGATGATCCGCGCCCAGCCGCTCGACGGGGTGGTCCTGCTCGGCGGCTGCGACAAGACCACCCCGGCGCAACTCATGGGGGCGGCGAGCGCCAACGTGCCCGCGATCATGGTGACGACCGGCCCGATGCTCGACGGCCGGTTCGACGGACAAGGCCTCGGCGCCTGCACGGATTGCCGCCGCTACTGGACCGAATACCGCGCCGGAAACGTCTCGGCGGAGACGATGCAAGCCCTCGAAAGCGCCCTGGCGCGCAGTGTGGGCCACTGTATGGTCATGGGCACGGCCAGCACGATGGCCGCGCTATCCGAGGCGTTGGGGATGATGCTACCGGGCGGCGCAGCGATCCCCGGGCCGGATAGCCGCCGCCTCCTGTTCGCCCAGCAGTCGGGACAGCATATCGTGCGTCTCGCCACCGAGCGCGTCCGTCCGTCGGACATCATGACGGCCGCCGCGTTCGAGAACGCCATCCGCGTGCTCCATGCGCTGGGCGGCTCGACCAACGCGGTCGTGCATCTGGCGGCCATCGCCGGCCGGCTCGGGATTGACACCCCCCTCGACCTCTTCGACCGGCTCAGTCGAGAGACACCGTGGCTGGCTAATCTCCGGCCGGCCGGTCAGTACCAAATGGAGCGGTTTTTCGAGGCCGGCGGCGTCCCGGCCGTGATGAAGGAGTTGGAGCCGCTGTTGCACCTCGATGAACGCACCGTGACCGGCCGCTCCGTCGGCGAAAACCTGGCGGCCGTCACCGTGGACGAGCGGTGGCGCGATACCATCGCCGGCCGGGCAGAGCCGCTGGCGGCCGAAGGTGGCTTGGCGATCTTGCGCGGCAGTCTGGCGCCCGCTGGCGCCGTCATCAAGCATGCCGCGGCCTCGCCGGAGCTTCTGACGCATCGCGGGCGCGCGGTGGTATTCACGTCGCCGGACGACCTCAACCGCCGCATTGACGATCCTGAGTTGGCCGTAGCGGCAGATGATGTCCTGGTGATGCAGAGCGCCGGACCGGTCGGCGCGCCGGGAATGCCCGAAATCGGCAACCTGCCCATCCCGCAGAAGCTCCTCGCTCAGGGCGTGCGCGATATGGTGCGTATCTCCGACGCCCGCATGAGCGGCACCTCGTTCGGAACCGTGGTGCTCCACGTCGCCCCGGAGTCGGCAGTGGGCGGGCCGCTGGCGGCGGTCCGCGACGGCGACCTCATCGAGCTGGACGTGCCGAACCGGCGGCTGGAGTTGCTCGTGCCGGCTGAGGAGATCGCGCGGCGCTTGCGCGAGGAGTGGCAGCGCCCGCCGCTGGCCTATCGCCGCGGGTACGGCAAGCTCTTCCTCGATCACGTGCTGCAAGCGCCCGAGGGCTGCGACTTCGACTTCCTGCGCGGCCAACCAGACGATGTCATAGCCGAGGCGGCAACACCTGTGACGCGGCGCTAGGGTCTGTTGATGTTTCCCGGTCATTCCCGCACAAGCGAGAAGGTGGATTCACATTTGAAGTGCAACAGTCCCTGCCAGAACACTTCTGCTGGGGTCCGGTAATCCAAGCACTTGCGGGGCGTATTATTGTACAACTGCAGCAGTTCCGTAAACCGCCCCGCTGAGACGGTAACCAGGTCGGTCTTGCGGGGCAGCCCGCGGCGCAGGCGGCCGATGGCGTTCTCGACGCCGCCTTTCTGCCAGGGGGCGTGTGTGTCGCAGAAGAAGGTTTCCAGGCCCAGGGCATGCAGTTCGTGATGGCGGGCGAACTCGGTGCCGTTGTCGAAGGTGACGGTCTGGCGCCAGGGGGCGGGCAAGGGCCCCAGCAGCCGGGCGAGGGCCTGGGCGATGGGGGCGGCGGCTTTGCCAGGGGGCCGGACGGCGAGCAGCAAGCGCGAGTGGCGTTCATGGACGGTCAGCACGGCTTGGCCGTAGGTGCGGAACAGCATCAGATCGGCTTCCCAATGCCCTGGAGACTGGCGGTCACTCGCGGCGACTGGCCGTTCCTGCAAGGGACGCCGGCGGTGGATGAAGGAGGCGGGACTGCCACCACGACGCCCCCGCCAGCCCCGTTGCCACTTGGCACGCGGTAGGTAGTGGCGCCAAGCGGTGCCGGTCTTCGCGCGCGTGGTTTGGGCATAGATGAAGCGATAGATCGTTTCGTGGGCGAGCACGGTCTGGCCAGCCTTCCGCCGGAACCGGCCCGCGATCTGCTCCGGCGACCAGCCGTGTTTGAGGCGGGCGAGCACCTGCGCTCGGAGGGCGGCATCGCGGTCAAGGCGGGCACCGCCCCAGCGCCGAGCACGGGCCTGCTCCTGGGCATACCGCGGCCGGTAGCCCTGTTGGCGGGAGGTATTGCGCTTCAGTTCGCGAGCAATGGTCGATGGCGCGCGATCCAGAGCTGCAGCGATTTGCCGGAGCGAGCGCCCCTGGGCGTGTAGCCGGGCCAGTTCACACCGGTCTTCAATGTTAAGCTGCGTGTAGTGGCGGCCCATGGCAACACCTTACTCTGGTGTTGCACTTCGTTTGTGAGTCTAGGGAATCCATGTCCCCTGCCGCAGCGGGGGGACCATAGGGGGCCAGCACGACCCCATGGGGTTGGTGGCAGCGCCGCCTGTCCCAAATGTCAACACAACCTAGTGAGCCATCAGCTGTGAGCTATGCTTACAGCCTCTCGTCGGCTTCCACCACCGCTGCAAGCTGAAAGCTAACGCCTGACAGCTAACCACTTGTATTATGATGGTACCTCGCCAGCCGCCGGTGATAGCACGAATGGATACTGCGCCGCCACACATGAAGCAGCCAGAGAGCGGCGGCGCCCCCACCCTCGCGGCGCTGCTGGACACACTGCCGGACGCCGCGGTCACCGGAACGACCGACGTGGCCATCGCCGCGGTGCGGTTCGACTCGCGGCAGGTGCAGCCGGGAGACCTGTTCGTTGCCATCTCCCATCCGGGCTACCAGCACGATGGGCACAACTTCGTCCCCGCGGCGCTCGACCGGGGAGCCGTCGGCGTGGTCGTCGGCCGGCCGGTCGCCGTTCCGGCCGACGTGGCGCAGGTGGTGGTCCGCGATCCACCACGCGCCCTCGCGCTCCTGAGCGCCGCGCGTGCCGGATGGCCGGCCGCGCGGCTCGGTATCGTTGGCATCACCGGCACGGACGGCAAGACGACGACGACGACGCTCATTGCCGGCGCGCTCCAGGCATTGGGGCACATCGCGGCCCACGTCTCGACAGCCAGTCTCGGCACCGGCGCCGCGGTGCTCCCCAATCAGAGCCGCCAGAGCACCCCGGAGGCGCCGGAGATACAGCATCTGCTCGCCCAGGCTACGAACCACGGCGCGGACTATGCGGTGATCGAGGCCACGTCGCACGGACTGGCGCAAGATCGGCTTTACGGTATGGAAGTGGATGTCGCGGTCTACACGAACATCACGCACGAGCATCTCGACTATCACGGCTCTATCGAGGAGTACGTGGCCGCCAAGGCGCGGCTGCTGGCGTTGCAATCACCGCTGCCGGGCGTGCCGGCGAAGCTGCACCCCCGTGCCAAGGCCGCCGTGCTCAACGCCGACGACGCGCACTGCACCCACTTGCGCTCGCTGGCGCAGGTGCCGGTCACGACGTATGGCCTCCACCGGCCGGCCGACGTGCAAGCCGTCAGCGCCACCTACGACGGCTTGCGCCCCTCCGTGCAGGTGCGGACTCCTTGGGGCCGCGCGCAGCTCCGACCACGGGTGGTAGGCCCCTTCAACGTGGCGAACGTGCTAGCGGCGCTGACCACCCTGGGGGTACTGGGATGTCCTTTCGAGGCCGCCGCGGCCGCCCTCTGCGAAACGGCCGGAGCACCGGGGCGCATGGAACTGATCGAGGCCGGCCAACCGTTTGCGGTCATTGTGGATTACGCCCACACCCCCGCAAGCCTCGACCTCGTGCTGCGCGCGCTTCGGCCCTTGACACCCGGCCGGCTGATCGCTGTCTTCGGGAGCGCCGGCGAGCGCGACCGGGCAAAGCGCCCGATGATGGGCCGGATCGCTGCCACCCACGCCGACTTCTTCGTCCTCACGGACGAGGACCCGCGTGGGGAAGACCGCGAGGCGATCCTGGCGGGGATCGCCACCGGCGCTGAGGCGGCCGGTGCCCGCCAGGGAACGCACTTCTTCTGCTGCCCGGACCGCCGGGCGGCAATCCGCCTCGCCTTCGAGCGTGCCACGACCGGCGATACGGTACTCCTCGCCGGCAAGGGCCACGAGCAGTCCATCATCATCAACGGCCGTTCGCATCCCTGGGACGACCGCGCCGTCGCCCGCGAACTCCTCTCCTGACCACCCAGGCCTCCCTCACCTCCGCTGCGACGCTGGAACGGTGGTTCTCTCCCCCGTCGCAACGGGGGAGGGCGAGGGTGGGGGCCAGTGGACGAAGCGCTGCCGACACGCTATCATGCATATTTACTATCGTGATTCACAGTGCAGTTCGGCGGTCAGGGAGCAGTCCCGAGGCGCGGTTGGCCGCCTGGTGGCGTGCCGGACGGGGCGCTACCGGCGGCTGGCTCGTCGCCGACGACGGTTCGCGCTGGCGGGTACGCCACCCCGGCCGCGTCAATCACGACGCCGGGCCGGATTTCGTGGAAGCGGTCTTGGAGACGCCGCCGGGGACAGCGGTGCGCGGCGCCGTGATCGAGTTGCACCATCGGGCGAGCGACTGGCAGGCCCACAGGCACGACCGGAACCCGCGCTACAACGCCGTCACCCTGCACCTCATCCTCGTGGAGAACCGCCCCGGCATTCCTACGCTGGCCGCCAACGGCCGCCGCATTCCCCGTGTCGTCATTGACCCAGTGCGTCTCCTGCCACCGCCGGCACGCCCGGTCCGGCGCCAGCGCGGCGACGCCGGCCTGTGGAGCTACGGCTGCCGGCTACCGGGCGCGGTAGGCCGGGACCGCCAGCGGGCCGCCCACGTAATCGGCATCGCCGGCGACACTCGGCTGGCCTGGCTGACCCGCATCTTCCGTCTTGACCTGGCCCGCGCCACACCGGACGGCGAGCCGGAGCCGCCGGCTGCACAGATCGTTGAGCAGGTGCTGTATGAGAGCATCGCCGATGCCTTGGGGTTCAGCCAGAACCGCACCGCTATGCGCCAGCTCGCTCGCAGCGTGCCGCTGGCCGCACTGCCGCGCGCAGCCCCGTCAAGCCCAGACTACCCGGATACGCTGGCCCGCGCCGCCATGACCCTGCTCACGGCCGCTGAGCTAATATCCCCTACACCAAGCCGGCTACCGCGGCAACTCCCGCTGCTCGCTGGCGTAACTGAGCCACAAAGTGCCGTTGCAGCCCCACGCCGCGCCCACGACCATCCTTGGCAAGCCAATCGCACCCGGCCGGGCAACGCTCCCGTGCGACGCATCGTCGCGCTGGCCGCGCTGGCGGTCTCCTGGCCGCCGCAGGGGCTGGGCCAGGCCGTGCTCCGGCACCTCGCGGCCGATGATCGTACTGGCGCCGGCCGGCAGCGCGCCCGTTCCTGGTCGGTCCTCGCCGCGCTGGTACGGCAGCCGGCGCTACCGCCCGCGGTCGTGCGGTATCTCCGGCGGCTCGGCGTCTGGTCGGACGCAGAAGCGCCCACGGCTCTCATCGGCGCCAGCCGGGCCGCCGACATCGTGGTGAACGTCTTGCTGCCGTACACCCTGGCCGTGGCGCGTGACGGGCCGCCGGGCACCGGGCAGCACGCCCGGAGCGTCTTTCTCGAACACCCGCTCCTGGCGGAGAACTGGATCACGCGCTTGATGAGCAAGCGCACCGGCTTCCGCGCCAGCACGGCGCGCGAGCAGCAGGGCCTCATCCGGCTCTACGAGCACTACAGCCATAGCCTCTTCTGCAAACAGTGTCCGCTCGGCGCCGCGGTCCGGAACACCTGAGTAGGTAGAGCCTCAACTGGTAGCCTATCGCAAAGCAAGTGCGTGGTAGGGGTTAGTTGTCGTTGGCAGATGGACACTGAATCCCGACAATTTCTTAGCGGCTACTCTTGACAATCGCTAACATTATCCCTTGTCAGCCTAGAGATAGCGTGGTACGCTTCCTGAGAACCCGGACATCCGTCCGGCGTAGGCCGAGTTCTCTCGGCGAGAAGCGGGGGATTGCAAGCACTTCCGGGGTGAATCGTAGCACCGGGTGTTGTGCCTGGTCCGCGTAGGGTTGCTCTTACCCGAATCCGTCAGCTTACCCCGTAGGCCTGAAAGAGCGTTTCATGCCTCCAGGTTGTCGTGCCGGCCGGCCCTTCAGGGCCGGGTACATTGTTGTGCAGCGAAGCGGTGGCTCACCGCTTGTGCGCCGTTGTCCTCCCGGTGCCACCGCACGTGGCATGTCGCGCCGAGGAGATCGCGCGTGACGGTCAGCAGCCCCAGCATCAGGCGCGGCGACACCCAGGCCGCATGGGCCTCCCAGCCGGGTCTCCGGGAGATGCCCGAAGCCGACGATTCAGTACGACTCTATCTCCACGAAATCGGCCGCTACGCGCTCCTCACCGCCGAGCAGGAGGTGGAGCTGGCCAAGCGTATGGAGCGCGGCCGGCTTGCCCAGCAAGCGCTAGAGCGTGCCGACCTGGACCAGGACGAGGGCGTCGCTCGCCAAGTACTCGTCGCGGACGGTGAAGCGGCCCGTCAGCACATGATCGCCGCGAACCTCCGCCTCGTAGTGTCGCTGGCCAAGAAATACACGGGGCGGGGTCTCCCACTCCCTGACCTGATCGAGGAGGGCAACCTGGGCCTGATGCGCGCGGTCGCCAAGTTCGACTACCGGCGCGGATTCAAGCTCTCCACGTATGCGACGTGGTGGATCAGGCAAGCGGTCACGCGGGCCATTGCCGACCAGTCGCGGCCCATCCGACTGCCCATCCACGTCGTTGACAAGGTGAGCAAGCTGCGCCGGGTGACCCACCATCTTGAGCAAGAGCTGGGGCGTCCGCCCACGATGCATGAAATCGGCGCCGCGGCAGACCTACCCGGGGACAAGGTCCGCCAGCTCTTGCTCGCTTCCCGGCGGACGCTCTCCCTCGAAAACCCGGTCGGAGACGACGGCAGCAGTGTACTCAAGGACCTGATCGAGGACGTGAATTGCGACGAGCCAATCGAAGGAGCGGCGCAGTCGCTGTTGCGCGATGAAGTGGAGCACCTGCTGACCAAGCTATCGCCGCGCGAGCGGCACATTATCGAGTTGCGCTTCGGCGTCGGGCGGCACTCGCCACTCACGCTGCAAGAGATAGGGCATGTGGTGGGGCTGACGCGGGAGCGCGTGCGGCAAATCGCGGTCGAGGCACTGGACAAGCTGCGGGACGCGATGCATTCCTCGCATCTCCGCGAGTACCTCGACTGACTCAGCGCCTCCCCACTGTGGCCGCAACGTCCGCCTGGTCATCTGCGCCCTCTGGTCATACACCGCACTGCACTCACGGCAACCGATAGGTGATGTACCAGAAGTGCTGACCGATGAAGACGTTCGCAGCACTCAAGCCGGGGACATGCTGGCCGAAAATTGCGATTAGGTCTTCCGCCGAGTAGTAGTTCTTGATGATGACGTGCTCGCTGCCATCCCGCAGCGTTCTACGCCGATAGGTATTATCGTCTCCTGCCCTGCGGATAAGCTCTCCCCCTACTTCAGGGACGAGCACATTGTCGGCCAGAAACACGCTCGATTGGGGGCGTAGGGTGCGATGAAATCCTGCGATGAAGCGATCAACCCTATGCTTGGGGATGTGTGAAAACCAGAAGTTTGCCAAGCCGCCGTCGAATTCCTCGGCCCCGAAAGACAATGTGTAGGCATCCTCAAGGCGGAAGTCCACCGGGCAATGATAGGTCTTGCGCCGTGCGACGTTGAGCACCTCTTCCACACGATCCGTCGCGGTAATCTCCCTGGCAGTCTGGGAGACGAACCGGGTCCAGTACCCGGTGCCGCACGCGACTTCCAGCACTCGCCTGCCGCGTAGCGCCTCCTGGCCCACCCGGCTGAGGCGCTCGATTTCGGCGCGTCGTGCCGGATCGGCACGATGGTAGACCGCCTCAAACTCCTCCGCGCGCCGCCGGTAGTACTCCTCCATTCGACGGCCTCCCCGTCCCCTCGGTATACCAACCGGCTGCGCCGGCCGCATATCCTCCAGGCAGGGTAGGATATGGCGTTGCCGCCGGCACGAGTGAAGCACGCAGCGGCAGCAGAGTAGCAGGAGGACGGTAATATGGTGCGTTTGGCCCTATTCGGTATGGCGGCGCTGGCCGCACTCTGGCGTCCACGCTCGCTGCACGCCCAAGACAACGTAGACGACGCCGGCTTCGCGCCGCTGTTCAACGGCCAGGACCTCACCGGCTGGGTCCACGTCGGCGCAACGGCAGGCGCCTGGTCGGTGGCGGACGGTGTGCTGATCTGCAACGGCCAAGGCCGGGGCTGGATTCGGCCCGCTGGCGTCTACGAGGACTTTGTCCTCCGCTTGGAATACAAGATCGAGCAGGGCAGCAATAGCGGCGTCTTCCTGCGAACCAGTGAAGAGGGCCGGCCGGCGTTCGCGGGCATGGAGATTCAGATTATTGACCATCCCGACCACACCACCGACATGAAGGCCACCGCCGCGATCTACGACTCAGTAGCCCCGTCCCGGAATACGTCCAGACCGCTGGGCGAGTGGAACGCGCTGGAGATCACGTGTATCGGCCGCCGTGTGTCCGTCAGGCACAACGGCGTGATCGTGGTGGATGCCAACCTCGATGCCTACCCGGAGTTACGCCAGCGGCTGCCGCGCGGTTATATCGGGCTGCAAAACCACGGTACACCGGTGGCCTTCCGCAACATCGGCGTCAAGGCGCTGTAGGAAGCCGGGAGCAAGCGCCGGGGCTAACGCCAGCGGCGGGAGCACCGTCCCCCCACCGCAGCGGGGGGACCATAGGGGGCCGGGCTACCCGCGTGGCGCCGCTCCCCCCACGCGCTGGCCGCTCCGCTCACTCTCGGCATTGACCGGCCGGTGCGGCTCGGTCTGCGGACCGGTGTCGGCCGCTCGGCCGCAGTACGGGCAGATGTCCCAGTTGAGGTCCAGCATGTGGTCGCACTGTGAGCATTTCCGTTTGAGCTGCTGGCGACAATGGGGACAGAGCAGGAAGTCCGGCTCGACCCGCTGACGGCAGGACGGACACACGTGCCGCGCGTCCATCTCCCGCAGCAGTGCTTCCTCCTCTAGCGAGCGCTCGTAGGCCTCGGCCAGGGTTTCGCGGGGGCGGAGGATGTAATAGAGCAGCAGCCCGAACACGTGGAATACGAGCACCAGGGCGGTAGCGAAGAAATACACGTAGGTGTCCTGGGAACGGGCACGGATGTCGTAGTATGTCCAAATCACCATCGCAAACCAGAACGCGACAAGATACGCGCCCGTAAAGGCCAGAATGACTTGCAGAACGAACGCGGTCTGGGCAATGTTCATGCGTGCGATAGCCCTTGCTTGGTGGCTTCCGGTCCCAAGGGAGGGGGAGCACTACCCCTTGCCGATGGCCGGGGGCAGCCGCGAGTCGAGGTCGCTGCGTGAGCCGACACCCTGCTCAATTACCACCATCCAGGGAAACTGTGCGGCGCTGGAAGACTGCTCCTGTCCTCAGGAGACTGAAACGATCCGATACTGGCTAGTGCCTCGGGGGGTCTCCACGTCAACCGTCTCCCCCGGACTGCGCCCCATAACACCCTGGCCAACAGGCGATTGATACGAGAGCTTGCCGTTGCGCGGATCGGTCTCCTCCGGGCTTACAATACGAAACTGCCGATGGCCGCCGCTACCCAGACTCTCCAACTCCACGAGGCTGCCGACCACAACCTTGCCCGTTGGCTGCTCACCGTCTCCGAGTAGCTCGGCACGCCGGATCATCTGCTCCAATTCTTGGATGCGTCCCTCGACCATGCCCTGCTGTTTTCTGGCATCGTCATAGGCCGCGTTTTCGCGCAGGTCGCCGTCTGCCCGGGCTTCCTGGAGATCACGCAGGATACGGGGGCGCTCTTCCTCCGTCAGTCGCTCAAGCTCGGCCTGAAACTCGGCGAGCTTCTCCGCGGATAGCAACACGCTGTTCTCGGTGTCCGCAGTCCGCTCTGCGGCGGTCCGCCCAGTGCGGCCTTGCCCTCGCGGGAGGCGCACGGACCGCATCGGATTATCCGAGAGCGTGCCGCGGTCGTGGGCAAAGGCGAAAAAGCTCTTCAAGGGCGGGAGGTACGCCCGGGGCGGACGCTTGGTCGAGGACAGCTGCTCCTGGAGAAAGTCCGTAATCCGGTTGGGGTTCACGGTACTCGGCGCTGTGTTGGGACCGCACCACCGTACAAACCGACGCAGCAGCGCGAGATCGTCGCGGGGTAGCTCGAACCGGGCATCGTCGCTGCGATTGAACTCCTGCCACAACCGGTCGAGCGTCGTGACATCCGTTTCCGTTACGGCTCCCTCGCCCACACGCGCCTCCTCACCACCAGGAATACTCCCAATGGCTGATTCTACCCCTGCCGCTCGGAGAGGGTCAACCGGGAGCCGTGCGGCGCAGCAGCACGCTCGCCGCCGACCAACATGCCCCGGCGCGGCCAGCCCGGTAGGAGCATCCCTTGCGGACACCCTGGATTCCGGCGTGTGCCGGAATGGTGGAGAGCGAAGCAGCCGGGCACCACGCGGACTCCCCTTCCCGGCCAGGGAAGGGGCTGGGGGTTAGGTCTTTGGGTCTAAGCACCGGCCGCCGCGCTACTCCGGCCCGCTGATACCGAGCCGTGTGCTCTCGTAGTCCCCGACTGGTCGCGGTGTGCTATCGGGGGTGTGGCCCGGCGGCGCCGCCCACTCCAGCTCTAGCTCCAAGAGCTTCGCGGGGGTGGGGAAGCCTGTCCCGTGATCCCAGCCGGCCATCTGGTAATACAGCTGCTTGGCCTGCGCGAATTCATCCGGCTCGATCCGCTCACCCTTCAATGGGCCGCTCCCGATACCCTCGAACATGCGCTGGGGGAGCGTGTCGTCCTCAGCCGTAAACCCGGAGCGGAAGTTGAAGAGGCGCGCCATCGTATTCGCACGCTCGCCCACCTTGAGCAGCTCGTAGAGGCTGACATCCCAGCCCGTGACTGCCGCGACGTAACTGGTGAGTTGGTTCAAGGCCAGCTCGCCAATCGGCACGCCGACGAAGTCGCACATCCCCACCGAGTTGTAGGCGCTCCAGACGAGCTGGGCGTAGTAGAAGGCCCGGACCTTCTTCGGTCCCAGGTCCAGCCGATCCACCGGCTCGATCAGACCGAGCGGCGTCAATGGGCTGGTGTCGTCGGCGCTGAAGCCCTCGTAGAGTGGATCGTGGGGTGCTTCCATATGGTCGGCGCCCGTCGGTGAGATCGAATACGCCAGCGCCAACCCCTTCTTGCCACGCGGCTCGTGCATCGGTAGCTCTTGTCCCTTGACGTGCAGCGCATATTCCTCGGTGCCGCGACCGATCTTCTGCGAAGCCCGATGCACGCCCTCGGCGAGCAGGTCGCCGAAACCCTCGCGCCGGGCGATCTGGTGGATGAGCGCCAACACCACTTCCTTGTCACCAAACCGTAGCTCGACTCCGCCCGTGTCCTCCTTGGTGATGAGTCCCCGCTCGTAGCACTCCATGGCCCAGGCAATCGCCACGCCGGTCGAAATGGAGTCGAGCACGTAGTCGTTGATGACGGTGCTGAACTGCGCGATCTTCTTCAGATCACCCACACCCGTCAGCGTGCCGGTCGCGGCGATGGTTTCGTACTCCATGCCGCCGTGTTTGGCGGTGACGCCGTACTCGGGTACCTCGACCTCGCGCTTGCACGCCACCAGGCACGAGAAGCACGTGCCCGTATTGACCAGGATCGTCTCCGCCATTTTCTGCCCGGAGATGTCGGCATAGCCGTCGAACGTGCTCTCCTGGAAGTTGCGCGTGGGCAGGATACCGTCGGCCTGCAACGCAGGAATGCCGCGCGGCGTGCCGTAGAGATGCATCATGTCGTGGTCGCGGTCGTAGTTCTCCCGGAACCAGGTAATCACCGCTTTGGCACGGGCCGGCTCCTCGGGCAGCGCCCGCGCCCGTCCGCGCACGGCGATGGCCTTGAGCTTCTTGGATCCCATCACGGCGCCGAGGCCCGCTCGCCCATGGAAATGCCGGCACTCATTGACCAGCGCCGCATAGCGCACGAGGTTCTCGCCGGCAATACCGGTTTGGAGCACCCGGATGCGCTTCTCCTTCAGCTCCGTCTCCAGTCCGGTCTGGACCTCTTGCGCTCCCTTGCCCCAGAAATCCGAGGCGTCGCGCACCTCGACCACGCCCGGCTTATCCGGCGCCTCAACATTGTTGATCCACAGATAGACCGGCTTGGTGGCCGCGCCATGAATAACGATCCCGTCGTACCCGGCGAACTTCAACTCCGGCCCCCAGAAACCACCCGCCTCCGCCTCGCCGAACCCGCCCGTGAGCGGCGACTTCGCGGCGGCGGTATAGCGATTGGCGCCCGAGACCGGGGTGCCGTTGATGACGCTCGTCGTGAAGACGAGCAGATTTTCCGGGCCGAGCGGGTCGGCGTCCGGTGGCATGTCGCGTAGCAGGAAGTACGAGGCGAGGGCGCTCCCGCCGAGATAGCGACGGTACACGACCTCCGGCAACTCCTCGATCCAGGTGCGCTCATCCGCTAGGTCTACGTGCAAAATCCGACCGGTGTATCCCTTGGGCATGTCTCCGGACCTCCCTCATGCCAGCGGCGCCGGCCCATTGATACGCTGCTCCACGCGCTGCTTGTTCAGTGTACCGCTCCTGCCTACGCGAGGCCAGAGACGGATGCGAAACCCGCTCGCACCGCCGGCAGTCCAACTCTTACAGAGCATTAGCACCCAGTTAACGGTACCCTAACGGTCACGGCCTACACTCTCTCGGATGGTGCAAGATATGCGTCTCCTACGCTCACTGCTGCCTACCATGGCGCTCGTCTTGGTGCTCCTCCCCGGCCCTTCCTCGGCGGCCGGCCTGGCGCCCGGTCCGTGGCCGATGCACCAGCGCGACGCTCGCCACACCGGCCGCGCCGCAGTAGCCGGGCCGATAGACCCCCAGCTGGCGTGGTATTTCTTGGCCCAGGCCTCCTTTACCGCCGGGGCGGTCATTGACGCACAAGGCACGATCTACATCGCTTCGGGCGACGGCATCGTCCGCGCCCTGCACCCTGAAGGCCATGAGCTGTGGAAGCGCGAGCTGACGACAGTCGTCGGCAGGCGCAGACTGGAAATACCCGTAGACTCCACGCCGCTGCTTACCGACCGCGGCGAGCTACTCGTCGCGGCGCGCGATGGCGTCCTGTATGCGCTGGCGACGGCAGATGGCGGCGAGCTGTGGGACTACGACACCGGAGATGACATCCATGCCTCCCCGGCCATCGCTTCCGACGGCCGGATCGTCCTGCCAGCCGGGGCCAATGGGCTATTTATCTTGAATCCGGACGGCACCAAACACACGCGCCTCCGCTCCGACGGGACCATTCGCACCGCACCGGCGGTGGGTGCCAACGACGTGGTGTATTGGGGAGACGACAACCACGTGGCCTATGCCGGCAGCCTCGGCGGGAGCAAGCTGTGGAGTAGCCGACTCGACGCGCCGATCACCGCCGGCCCGGTGGTCGCGGCCGATGGCACCGTCTACTTCTGCACGACGAAGCTGTGGGCGCTCGACGGTGACAATGGCAGCGTCCTGTGGAAAACCGAGCTTGGCGCGCGCGTACACGGTACGCCGGCGCTAGGCGCGGACGGCACCATCTATGCGACGACGGAAGACGGCCGCGTCGTCGCCTACACGACCGCCGGACTGCTGCGCTGGACCTACCAGACCGGTGGCACGCTCCACGCCAGTCCAGTCGTAGGCGCCAATGGCCTCGTGTATGTTCCTGCCGGCGACAGCCTCGTGTACGTCCTCGGAACGGAGGGGAACGTCGTCGGCACCTTCAAGACCCTGTCCGGATTGCGTGCCCCACCAGCCTTGGGTGCAGACGGTCGGCTGTATGTCCCTGGGGGAGACAAGCGGTTCTATGCCTTGCGCGAGGGCGGCCGCGACTTCGCGCAGTCGCCTCCGGACCGGCTCGGCGGCGACCTGCTGCGCGACCCGGACACCGGCAAAGTGTACGTGCTCGTTGACGGCTTCCGGCGACACATCCCGGACCCGCAGACCCAGCTCCTGCTCCGTCTCACTGGTGTATCGCAGGTGGCGACGCCGGTGGAGTTGGTGCGCTACGCCGAGGGCGCACCGCTGCCGGCACTCAATAATGGCAGTCTCCTCCGCAGCGCGCACGGTCCGGTCTATGTCCTGCAAGGCAACCGGCGCGTCTGGGTTCCCTCACTGGAGGCGCTGACCGCCGGGGGGTATCGCTGGGAGCAGGTCCAAACCGTGTCGGACCGCCTGATGCGCTCGCTCGCGCTTGATGCCGAGGAGGGCTACTTGGTCAAGGGCAGCGGCGCAGAGGTGTACCTCATCGAGGGAGGCAAACGCCGCTGGGTCACGACCGCCGCGGCGTTTGCGGATCGTGGGTACCGCTGGGACCAGGTCCATTTCGTGAGCGACACCGACCTGGAGGCTATCCCGCTCGGCGACCCGATCAACTAGGAACCACTCCCCTGTGGTCCCTCCGCCGCAGCGGGGGAGTGTCAGCGTGGGGGCCAGCCGTGTCCGCCTACTTCTGCCGCGCGACCCGCTTGCGCCCTCCCACCGTCTTGCGGGCACCACGCCGCGTGCGGGCGTTCGTGCGCGTGCGCTGACCATGCACCGGCAGGTTGCGGCGATGCCGAATACCGCGATAACAGCCGATCTCGATGAGCCGCTGGATGTTCTGTTGGACTTCGCGGCGCAGATCGCCCTCCGTAACGACATCACGATCAATCAGCTCGCGCAGCCGCACGACCTCATCGTCGGTCAAGTCACGCACCCGGGTCTGTGGATCAATGGCCGCTCGCTCCAAGAGTTGCGCCGAGGTCGAGCGTCCGATCCCATAAATGGCCGTCAGGCCGATCAACACCGGCCGCTCCAGTGGAATATCTACGCCAACAATGCGCGGCATCCTTGCCTCCTCACCTGGTGGTAGTCAATAGCGAACTGTATGGCTACCCACCTCACCGGTCACTTCCTACCCCTGGCGCTGCTTGTGCCGGGGATTTGTGCAGACAATCCGAACGACGCCGTGGCGCTTCACCACCCGACACCTATCGCATCGCCGTCGTACTGATGTGCGGACTTTCATACTGCGACTCCTGGTACTATGGCCCGCCCGCCACCGCTAGCGGCGGGCACCCTCCTTACCGGTGATACGGCCGCGACCCCGATCATAGCGGGCCAAGGCCACCTGCACGTGGTCCCCCGCTCCGACGCGACCCGCTTGCAGCCGAAACGCGGAGTCGAGGTGAGCCACTACCAGCCGACCATCCTCCAACTCGACTTCGTAGAGGTCGTTGGCCAGCGAGGCCCGCACCACACCCCTCGATTGTACCATGCGCTGCGCCCTCGGCCGGGGCACGGTCCCTTCATCGGCAGACATCGGCGTCAAGCGTCGTTCCCGCCGGAGGGAGGGTCGGCCTCCATCTCCCTGAGCAACGCCGCAGTGATGTCCTGGATAGACCCATGGCCGTCTATCTCGCGCAAGACTCCCTGCTGCTGATAATAGGCAATGAGCGGCACGGTGGTCTGCGCGTAGGTCGCCAACCGCCGGGCAATCGTCTCCGGCTGGTCGTCCACGCGCTGGTACAGCTGCCCACCACAGTTGTCACAGACTCCCGCCGCGCGCGGCGGATGGCTAACGTCGTGATAGACGGCCGTGCAGTTGCGGCAGAGCCAGCGTCCGACGAGCCGCGCCTCCAAGACATTCAGGGGCACGTTCAGGTACAGGACGTGGTCAATGCGCCGCTTGCGGGCCTTGAGGGCTGTATCAAGTGCCTCTGCTTGCGGCCGGCTCCGCGGAAACCCATCCAGGATCACCCCGGCCGCGGCCTCCGGCTCTGCGAGGTGGCTCATCACGACGGCCACGGTCACATTGTCGGGGACGAGCAAGCCACGCTCGACGTACTGACGGACTCGCTGCCCCATTTCATCGCCACTGGCAATCGCACGCCGAAAAAGCTCACCACTTGCCAAGTACCACAGCTTCCCTTGCGCTGCCAACCGGTGTGCCTGCGTGCCTTTGCCGGAGCCGGGCGGGCCGAGCAGAATGACGATCTGCCCGGCTAAGATCGCCTTGTCCTTCCCACAAGCGGTGCAGCTTCGGCCGGCCATCACGGGATGAAGCCCTCGTAGTCACGCATCATGAGTTGTGCTTCCAGCTGCTTCATGGTGTCGAGAATGACCCCTACAACGATGAGCATTCCGGCGGTACTGAGCGTCAGCGTGAAGCCCGATTGGGGCGCCGCCGGACCGCTGAGGGAAAAGACCTGCCCCGCCAGATACGGGAGGATGGCCAGGATACCGAGAAACAGCGCGCCACCGAGCGTGATGTGACGCACCACTCCCGTCAGGTAGTCGGCGGTGGAGCGCCCTGCGCGGATGCCGGGAATGAATCCCCCCTGCTTCTGGAGGTTTTCGGGCAGGTTCTGCTGATTGAACATCACGTCGGTGTAGAAGAAGGTGAAGGCGACGACGAGTACAAAATACGCGCCCCAGTAGCCCGGACTGTCGGCATCCAGCACGAGCAGCGTCCAATCCGAGACCGTGCCGAGCGGGCCTGGCACACCCTGAAGGTAGGTGGCGATGGTCCCCGGCAGGAGCATGATCGAAGTGGCGAAAATGAGGGGGATCATCCCGGCCGAGTTCACGCGCAGGGGGATGTAGGTCGAAGTCCCGCCGTAGACCCGATTGCCGCGAATGCGCTTGGCGTACTGCACTTGGATCCGCCGCTGCCCCTCGTTCATATACACAATCGCCGCGATCATCACCAGTGCCAGTCCGGCCAGCACCGCCAACCGCGCTAGCCCGGAGCCGAGGTCTACTTCACCTGCGACGGTCCGGCCGATAGTATCCGGCAGCCGTCCGACGATACCGCCGAAAATGATGATCGAGATGCCGTTACCGATGCCTTTCTCGGTAATCAGCTCGCCGATCCACACCAGGAACATCGTCCCGGCCGTGAGTGTGCAGATAATGGAGAGCGTCGGCAGGAAGGTCTCGCGGTTGAAGAGGTCAAAGTCCTGGAGCACTTGCACGGAAGTACCGGCGTTGCGGAGCAGCTGTCCCTGTGCGTAGGCTTGGAGTGCCGCCAGCGGCACCGTGAGCAGCCGGGTGTACTGAGCAACTTTCAGCCGGCCGGCTTCGCCTTCACGGGCCAACTCCCGCAACTGCGGGAAGACGGGCTGCATCAGCTGCATGATGATCGTCGCGGTGATGTAGGGGTAGACGCCCATCGCCGCGATGGAAAAGCTCGTCATGGCTCCGCCGGAGAACATATCGAGCATCCCAAGCAATGCCTGCTGCTCGAAGATGGCCTTGACGGCGTCGGGCTGGACACCGGGCACGGGGATGTGTGCGATCAGCCGGAACAGCCCGAGCATCACCAGCGTAAATAGGAGCTTCTGGCGTAGGTCCGGGAGTCGAAAGGCGCGGATTACGGCATCGAGCATCGGCCGTCCTTCCTCGCGTTAGGGTGTTCGCATAGCAGCGCCACCCTTGTCAGGTTCAGTAGGCCATCGACCGCTGGCAGTCCCTGGGCAATGGTAGAAGAAATGCGGCTCCGGTCTAAGCCGAACCGGCGGCAGCGGCGGCCGGCTCTGCCACCCCAACGAGCACTACCGTTCCCCCGACCGCCTCAATGGCAGTCCGCGCACTCGCCGAAAAGCGGTGCGCGTGGACGGTGAGCGGCTTGCCGAGCGTGCCATCACCCAGAATCTTGAGTGGCCGGTGGGCCGCCCGCTGGCGGATCAGCCCGCGCGCGGTGAGTAGCTCCAGGGTCACGTCGGTCTCTGCCGCGAAGTGCTTGTCCAGCAATCCGACGTTGAGCACCTCATAGTCAACTCGCGTGGGGTTCTTGAAGCCGCGGCGCTTCGGCAGCCGCCGCGTAAGCGGTGTCTGGCCACCCTCGAAGGCCCACCGGCGGCGAAAGCCGGAGCGGGAGGCTTGCCCGTTGCTGCCACGCCCGGCGGTCTTCACGCGCCCGGAGCCATGGCCGCGGGCGACGCGGCGCCGCGTGCGGCGGGCGCCAGCGGGTGGTCGTAGCTTGTGGAGTTTCATCTGCCCTCATCCTTGGTTGTTTCACCCGCCGGATCGGACCACGGCTCGACCTGTACCAGGTGGCGCACATGATGCACCATGCCCCGCACCGCCGGGTTGTCCGGCCGGATCACGCTCTGGCGCAAGCGGCGCAGCCCTAGCGAGCGGACCGTTTCCTTCTGCCGCTTGCTATAGCCGATGCTGCTCTTCGTGTAGGTGATGCGTAATTTGGCGCTCATGAGCGTCTTGCCTTCAGTGGATTAGCCTTCCAGGTCCGCGACCTCGATCCCCCGCTTGCGGGCGACCTGCTCCGGAGTGACCAACTCGCGCAGCGCCGACTCCGTAGCCTTGACCACGTTGATCGCGTTGTCCGAGCCGAGCGATTTGGTCAGCACGTCCCGTATGCCGGCGGCTTCTACGACCGCCCGCACCGCGCCACCGGCGATCACGCCGGTCCCAGGACCGGCCGGCTTCAGCATCACCCGCGCAGCACTGAACCGCCGCTCGATGGGATGCGGAATGGTCGTGCCGTTGATCGGCACCACGAACATGTTCTTCTTGGCGCGCTCGACGCCCTTGCGGATGGCCTCGGCTGTCTCACGCGCTTTGCCGATGCCTACACCGACATGGCCGGATTCGTCACCCACGACCACGACGGCGCTGAAGCTGAAGCGCCGCCCACCGCGCACGACCTTCGCCACGCGATTGAGCGACACGACGCGCTCGTGTAGGTTATCGAACTGATCCGGATTGATACTTGATAGGCTTCTGGTCATGTTGCCCCAGCTCTCTACTGCCTCTGCCCGGCTCCATCGTCAACATACTGCCGTCTAATGCACCCGACGCGACTCCCAGCGCCGTTTCCGCGAGCCGCGCACCTAGAACGTCAAGCCGGCCTCGCGGGCCGCCTCGGCCAGCCGCTTGACGCGGCCATGGTACAAGTAGCCCCCGCGGTCGAACACCACGGCCCGAATACCACCGGCCAGCGCACGCTCGGCAACCAGTTGGCCTACCTGGAACGCACTGTCCGTCTTGCTCCGGGTCGCACCGTTGTTGCGAATGGCCGGGTCCAGGGTGCTGGCCGCGACCAACGTGTGGCCGCGCTCGTCGTCAATCACCTGCGCGTAGATGTGCCGGTGGCTACGAAAGACGTTCAGCCGGGGGCGCGCGGCGATCCCTGCAAGTTTGCGGCGCACCCGCCGGTGGCGTCTTCTACGCGCCTCGCCGCGCGTCTTGGGTTTAGCCATCACTCCTCACCTTGCTCGCGCGGCCCTACTCGGCGGCCCGCGCAGCCTTGCCCGGCTTGCGGCGCACGTATTCGCCAGCGTAGCGGATGCCCTTGCCCTTGTACGGTTCCGGCGGGCGAATACGCCGTATCCGCGCAGCGGTCTCGCCGACCAATTCCTTGTCATTGCCTTCTATCGAGAAGCGCGTGGTCGAAGCAACACTAAAGGCGATGCCCGGCGGCGGGTCCAACTCGACCGGATGCGAGAACCCCAACTGCAACACAATACCTTGGCCAGCCTCTTGCACCCGATACCCGGTGCCCACCAGCTCCAGGGTCTTCCTGAACCCGCTGGTCACTCCCTCGACCATATTCGCTACCAGGGTACGGGAGAGGCCGTGCAGGGCACGATGCTCGCGCTGGTCGCTCGGACGCCGCACGACGACCCGACCATCTTCGAGCGCGGCCTTGATGGGCACGGCCAATTCTCGTCCCAGCGTGCCGCGTGGCCCCCGGACCTCGACCGTCTGACCGGAGATATCCACCGTCACGTTTGCCGGAATCGGGATGGGCTGGCGACCAATACGAGACATGCGCCGACTCTCCTCACACCTACCACACGTATGCCAGGACCTCGCCACCGAGATGGCGCCGGAAGGCTTCGCGCCCGGTCATCAGGCCCCGCGACGTGGACATAATCACGATCCCCAAGCCACCGAGCACGCGGGGGATGTCCTTGTAGCCGCGATATACCCGCCGGCTGGGCTTGCTCACTCGTTTCAGGCCCGCGATCACCGGCTCGTTGTCATCTAGGTACTTCAACTGGACCACGATATTCCTGCGCGGCGGCTCCCCCTTGACCTCGAAATCTTCCACAAAGCCCGTATCCTTCAGAATCCGCGCCATGGCGATCTTGAGGCGCGATGCCGGGATAGTGGTTGTCAGGTTGCCCGCCATCGAGGCATTCCGCAGCCGCGTGAGCATATCAGCCACCGGATCAGTCATCATCATACGGCTCAGTACTCCTTACGACCGGAGGCATTCCCTACCAGCTTGACTTCTTCACGCCGGGCAGCTTGCCTTCGAGCGCGTTTTCACGGAAGCAGATGCGGCACAGGCCGAACTTACGCATGTACCCGCGCGGTCGCCCACACAACCGACACCGGTTGCGGTGCTGCACGGCGTACTTGGGCGGCCGCTTCCACTTCTCGATCTTGGCTTTTCTCGCCATACTCCACTTTACCTCCGCCAGTACACGTCAGGGTGAGGGCCGGGCGGTGCTGCTCCGCGCCGCTAAAACCCCAGCGGCTCCGCCCCGCTGCTGCGGAACGGCATCCCAAACTGCCGTAGCAGCTCCCGGCCCTCCTCGTCCGTCCTCGCCGTCGTGACCACGTTCACCTCGAAGCCGCGCACCTTGTCAATGCGGTCGTAGTCAATCTCCGGAAACACCAGTTGCTCGCGCAGACCCAGCGTATAGTTCCCCCGCCCATCGAAGGAATCGGGGGACACGCCCTGGAAGTCGCGGACGCGCGGCAGGGCGATGCTAATGAGCCGATCCAGAAAGTCCCACATGCGCCGGCCCCGCAACGTCACCATCGCGCCGATAGGCATGCCTTCCCGCACCTTGAACGCCGCGACCGAGCGCTTTGCCCGCGTAATCACCGGCTTCTGCCCGGTCATCACACTGATGTCGTTGGTCGCCGCGTCGAGCACGCGCGCGTCCTGAATCGCCTCGCCCAAACCGATGTTGACCACGACCTTTTCCAGGGTCGGCGCCTGCATCTTGTTCTTATAGCCGAAGCGCTCCATCAACTGCGGGCGAATGTCGGTTTGGTAACGCTCCAGCAGTCTTGGTGCCATGCACGATCTCCTCGCTACCGGCGTCGTTGCCGACTGCCGCTAGCCGCTGCGCCTATGCCTCCGCTGCCTCCGCGTCGTCCGGCTGGGCCGCACCGCGTGGCCGGGACTCGACCGTCGCGATCACTTCGTCGCAGCGCCGACAGAAGCGCACTTTGTTGCCGTCGGCGAGAAACCGGAAGCCGGTCCGCACCGGTCGGTCGCACGATTCGCAGACGACCGCGACGTTCGAGATATGCAACGGCGCCGGGAACTCGATAATACCCTGCGGAGCGCCGGGGCGCCGTGCCCGCGTATGGCGCTTGCGGATATTGATGCCCTCGACCACCACGCGCCGCTCCCGCGGGATGACGCGCTCCACCGTGCCCCGTTTCCCGCGGTCACGGCCGGATAACACTTCGATGGTATCGCTCTTGCGGATTCTTGCAGCCACGCTTCTTGCCTTCTCTGACCGGTATTCCGAAAGCCACGCCTCTCGTCGTTAGAGCACCTCGGGCGCCAGGGATACGATCCGCATAAAGCCCTTGTCGCGCAGCTCGCGCCCGACCGGCCCAAACACCCGTGTTCCCAGCGGTACTCCTTGTGCGTTGAGCAGCACGGCCGCATTGTCATCGAACTTGATGTAGGAGCCGTCCGGGCGCCGGTATTCCTTCGCCACCCGCACCACCACCGCCCGCACCACGGTCCCTTTGCGGGCCGCGGGAATGGCCTGCGGCGTCGAATCTTTGACTGAGGCCACGATCTCGTCGCCGACGTGGCCGTATCGCCGGTTCATCCCCTTCGGTACCCGAATACACAGTACCTCTCTGGCACCGGTGTTGTCGGCGACCCGCAGCCGAGACTCTTTCTGGATCATTCCTGCGTCTCCGGCTCCTCAGCGGCGGTCTCGGCCACGGCCACCGGCTCGGCGGCCGCCGGCTCCGCAGCACTAGGAGACTCCAGCGCCGCTTCCGCCGCTGCGGCTGGCTGGCTGGCCCCGCGCCGCTCACCGGCCCGCGTGAGGACGGCAATCAGCCGCCAACGCTTGCGCCGACTGAGTGGCCGCGACTCCTCGATGCGGACGAGGTCCCCCACGCGGCACGTGTTCTCCTCGTCGTGCGCCATGAACCGCTTCCGCCGCCGTACCACCCGCTCATAGCGCGGGTGCCGGCGGAGTCGCTGGACCTCCACCATGATGGTCTTGTCCATACGGTCGCTCGTCACGCGCCCCTCAAGCACTCTGCGCCGACCTCTTACCACGTCTACTCCTCATCACCTCAGCGGCCAACAGGCGCTACCGCCTGCTGACCGCCGCGCCCCTTAGCCCTGCGCGCCACCGGCACGGCTGCGCTCGCCGAGCACGGTCAGCACACGGGCCACGTCCCGCCGCACCTCCCGGATACGGCGGAAGTTCTCCAACTGCCGTGCGGCCATCTGCATCCGCAGATTGAATAGCTCGCGCTTGCTCTCTACGAACTGCTCCCGCAGATCCGCATCACTCATGGCCCGCAATTCGCTCACGTCCATCGCTTACTCTGCGCTCTCGGTTTCCAGTGCCGCTGCCGCCGCGGCCGCTTCCGCCGCTGCGGCTGCCGCTGCATCCTCGGCCGCGGCCTGTGCCGCCATCCGCCGGCCGAGCACTGCAAACTCGGCCTCGCCGGCTCGCTCGCCGACCACAAAGCGGGCGGCAATCGGGAGTTTGTGCGCGGCCCGCAGCATCGCCTCACGAGCCAACGTTTCCGGAACCCCGGCCAGCTCGAACAACATTCGATCCGGCTGGATGCTCACGACCCAAAACTCGGGATTGCCTTTGCCACCACCCATGCGCGTTTCCGCCGGCTTCGCGGTGACGGACTTGTCGGGAAACACCCGAATCCACACCTTGCCACCACGCCGAATGTGGTGCGTGATTGCCCGGCGAGCCGCCTCGATTTGCCGGCTGGTCAGCCAGCACGGCTCTAGCGCCTGGAGGCCATACTCGCCATACGCCACCGTGTTGCCCTTGCGGGCGCGGCCGCGGCGCCGACCGCGGTGCTTCTTGCGGAACTTGACCCGCTTCGGCATCAACATCGTCACACTCCCACTGTGGCCCGGTCCGCCGCGCGCCAGGACCGGCGCTGGCGCGCACCCGCACTAGGCCCCGTCCGCCGCTGTCTCCGTCGCGGCGGGAGGCGGGGCAACTTCAGCAGTCGGCTCCACCGCTGCCGGCGGTTGCACGGCCTCCCGCCGCCGCTGGGCCGCGGCTCTGGCGCGCTCGCGCTCACGGAGCCGATCACGGCGCTGCTCCCAGGAGTCGTCGTAGTCCATATCGCTGCGACCCTCGAGGAGCTTATCGCCCCGATAAATCCAGACCTTTACGCCTACCCGCCCGGAGGTCGTCAGTGCCTCGGCACGGCCGTAATCAATGTCGGCACGCAGGGTATGCAGCGGCACCTTGCCCTCAATCTCCGTCAGCCGGCGGGCCATATCGGCGCCACCGAGCCGTCCGCCAATACCGATGCGAATACCATGGGCGCCCATCCGCATGGTGCGCTGTACCGTTTGCTTCAGCGCCCGGCGAAAGGACACCCGCTTCTCCAACTGCTCCGCGACGTTCCGCGCGACGAGGCGCGCGTCAAGCTCCGGGGTGCGAATTTCCATGATATTGACGCGCACTTTTTTCAGCGTCAGCCGCTCCAGCATCCGGCGTGTTTCTTCTACCGCAGACCCTTGGCGCCCGATCACAATGCCCGGCTTGGCAGTATGGATCGTGACATGCACCTCGTTGACGCTGCGTTCGATCTCGATCCGTGAGATGCCGGCCGTCGGATGCCGCTTCTCGATCAACGCACGGATGTCGAGGTCCTCGGCCAGCAGGTCCGTGTACTCTTTGCCTTCCGCAAACCACTTGGCTTCCCAATTGCGATACACACCGACCCGGAAGCCAATGGGATGCACTTTTCGACCCATGTGCTCGCTTCTCCTTCGCCAGTGATGAGCAACAACCGCTCAGTCGGCGCCCTAACGACCGTCGTCCACCACGACGGTAACGTGACTCGTCCGCCTCGTCACCGTACCGAACTGCCCCCGCGCTTTGGCCCGGAAGCGTTTCGGCAAGGACGGCCCCTCGTTGGCAACGGCCTGCGCGACGTACAACTCCTCCCGGTCCATGCCGTAGTTGTTCTCGGCATTCGCTACGGCCGAGAGCAGCACCTTGCTCACCACCCGCGCCGCCCGCTTGGGTGTGAAGCGCAAGATCGCCACCGCCTCATCAACCGGGCGCTTGCTGATGAGGCGCGTGACCAGCCGCACCTTCTGGGGCGACATCCGCACGAAGCGGGCCGTTGCTCTTGTCTGCATGCTTGTCTCACTGTGACCGAGGCACTACCGTGGTGGTGCGCTCGGAGCGGCTATGACCGCGGAAATTGCGTGTGGGCGCGAATTCACCCAGTTTATGTCCCACCATCTGCTCCGTGATGTACACCGGCACGTGCCGGCGTCCATCGTGTACGGCGATGGTATGCCCGACAAACTGCGGAAAGATCGTCGAATCCCGCGACCACGTCTTGAGGACCTGCCGCTCTCCCCGGCCCCGGTTCATATTCTCGATCCGCGCCAGGAGCTTCGGATCAACATATGGCCCCTTCTTGACTGATCGCGACATAGCCCTCTCGCTCCGTCTCCCGGCACGAACTGCCGCTCGTACCTACTGCTCCGTTAGCGTGTGCGCCGGCGCATGATGAACCTATCGGTGTACTTGCGTCGCCGGGTGCGATAGCCCATCGCCGGCTTCCCCCAAGGCGTCTTCGGTTGCCCGCCGATAGGCGACTTGGCTTCACCACCACCATGCGGATGGTCGGCCGGACTCATGACCGAGCCACGCACCGTCGGCCGGCGCCCCAGCCAGCGGCTCCGCCCGGCCTTGCCGATGCTGATGCTCTCATGGTCCGGGTTGCTGACCTGGCCAATCGTCGCCAGGCACCGCACGTGAATGCGCCGCACCTCGCCGGAGGGCATCCGCACCACCCCATAGTTGCCCTCGCGCGCCATCAGCTGCGCCGCCGCCCCGGCGCTGCGTACCAACGCGCCGCCGCGGCCGATGTGTAGCTCAATGTTGTGAATGTCCATACCGAACGGGATATGCGTTAGCGGGAGCGCATTGCCCGGACGGATTGCCGCGTCCGGACCGGACTCCACCGTATCACCGACCCGCAAGCCGTGCGGCGCCAGGATGTACCGTTTCTCCCCGTCGCGATAGGCAACCAGCGCAATCCGACCGGACCGGTTGGGGTCGTACTCGATGGTCTGCACCCGCGCCGGAATGCCGATCTTGTCGCGCTTGAAGTCAATCAGGCGATACTGCCGCTTGTGCCCGCCACCGCGGTGGCGCACCGTGATCTTGCCCCGATTGTTGCGCCCCGCCCGCTGCTTCTTCGGCTTCGAGAGGGGGCGATAGCGTCGTTTCGTCGTCAACTCGTCGAACGACGCGACGCTCATCCCCCGTCTACCCGGGGACGTTGGCTTATACTGTCGTACAGGCATGAGTCTTCCCTAGCGTCAGGCTACTATCCGCGTCAATGGCCACTGGCGATTAGCCCTCGAAGACATCAATCGTCTGGCCTTCTTCCAGCGTCACAATTGCTTTCTTCCACGCCGCCGTGCGACCGAGCGTGCGCCCCCAACGACGCACCTTCCCCTTCATGTTGATCGTATTCACGGCGACGACGTCCACGTCGAACGCCTGCTCGATCGCGGCCTTAATCTCCAGCTTGTTCGCCTCCGGCCGCACGTTGAAGACGTACTTGTGCTGGACCGACATTTCGGTCCCTTTTTCCGTGATCCGGGGACTGACGATCACGTCCCACAGTTGCGCTTCACGCTCTGCCACCACGACCGCTTACTCCTCGGATGGCTCCGCCACCGCTGCCGTATCCGTCTCTACTGTCACCGTCGTCGCCATGGCACCGTTCGCGGCCGCCGCTGCCCTGGCGCGGCCGTTGGTGCATGGGAAGCGCGCCTCCACCTGCCGCGCCGCTGCGACCGCCATCACGACCCGGTCGGCACGCAGCAGGTCCAGGACGGACACGCCGGCGGCGCCGACCGTGCGGACGTGCGGCAGGTTACGCGCCGACAAGCGCACGTTGGGCATGGTGTCATGCAGCACCAGCAAGACGGAGCGGACCTTCGCTACCTGGAAGAGAATGTCCCGCAGGGAGCGCGTGCTGGGCGCGTCCAAGCCGAGCTGGTCCAGCAGGACGAGGCGCTCCTCACGCACCACACTCGACAGCGCCGAGCGCAAGGCGAGGGAACGCATCTTGCGCGGCATCTTCTGGCGATAACTCCGCGGGTGCGGCCCGAAGACCACTCCCCCACCACGCCAGTGCGGCGCGCGGCGGCTGCCCTGCCGGGCACGGCCGGTGCCCTTCTGACGCCAGGCCTTGCGCGTCGAGCCACGCACGAAGCCGCGGGTCTTGGTGCTCGCCGTGCCCTGGCGCCGATCCGCCAGCTGACGGACGACTGCCTGGTGCAACACTGCCTCGTGCGGCTCAATGCCGAACACGTCGTCCCGCAGTTGGACCGGCTCAACCGACTCACCGGCGACGGTGACCACTGCTACCTCAGGCATCTCGGTGCCTCTTACTAATCAAGAGCAAGCCCTCGCGTGGACCGGGGACGGCACCGCGCAGCAGCAGCAGGTTACGCTCCGGGTCGGCGCGGACGACCAGGATGTTGGGCACCGTCACGCGGCCGCCACCCATCCGTCCAGGCATCCGGCGCCCCTTCTGCACGCGGCTGAGGGTCGTGCCGGAGCCAATCGAACCGGGCGCCCGCAGGCGATCCGACTGTCCATGCGTCCGCGGCCCCCCGCGAAAACCGTGGCGCTTGACCACGCCCTGAAACCCTTTCCCCTTCGAGGTTCCCGTCACGCTCACCCGCTCTCCCGGCGCGAAAATGCTCACATCCAGCTTTTGACCGATTTCGTACTCCGCCGGGGTTTTCACCCGCCACTCGCGCAGATGGCGCAGGAACGGCAGGTCCTTGAGATGCCCGCGCTGGGGCTGCTTCAGCTTGCGGGGCTGCGCTGCCTCAAACCCAAGCTGAATGGCGTCGTAGCCATCGCTCGCCACCGTCTTCACCTGCGTCACGTAGCAGGGGCCGGCCTCGACGACGGTCACCGGAACGGTGTGACCTTCCTCATCGAAGATCTGGGTCATGCCGATCTTGCGGCCTATCAGCCCGTTGGCCATCACTTACTCCGCTTGGACTTGTCGCCGGGCACCCCGCCCGACAGTGCTACAGCTTGATCTCGATGTCTACTCCGGCCGGCAAGTTCAACCGCATCAGGGCGTCAACCGTCTTGGATGTCGGCTCCAAGACATCAATCAGCCGCTTGTGGGTCCGCATCTCGAACTGCTCGCGCGAGTCCTTGTCAATGAAGGGCGAGCGGATGACGGTGTACTTACTGATGTCCGTCGGGAGCGGCACCGGACCGGCGACATCGGAGCCGGTGCGCTGGGCGGCCTCGATGATCTGGCGAGCCGACTCGTCAAGAGTCTTGTGATCGAAGGCCTTCAAACGAATGCGAATACGTTGCCCTGCCAAGCTCTTCCTCCAATGTCACGCTGCGGTCGTGGTGGCCGGCCCTACGCCAGCGTGGTCACGACCCCCGCCCCGACCGTCCGGCCTCCTTCGCGGATCGCAAACCGCACCCCCGGCTCGATCGCCACCGGCACCAGCAAGTCCACCCCCATCTCCACGTTGTCCCCCGGCATCACCATCTCTGTGCCCGCCGGCAACTCGATCGCGCCCGTCACGTCCGTCGTCCGGATGTAGAACTGCGGCCGATACCCCGGAAAGAACGGCGTGTGTCGGCCCCCTTCTTCCCGGCTCAACACGTACACGTTCGCCCGGAACCGCCCCTGCGCCGCAATGCTCCCCGGCGCCGCCAGCACCTGGCCCCGCTGCACATCGTCTCGCTCCACCCCGCGCAGCAGACAGCCCACGTTGTCGCCCGCTTCCCCGGCGTCCAGGATCTTGCGGAACATCTCCACCCCGGTCACCACCCGCGACTGCACTGCCTGACCCATGCCCAGGATTTCGATGGTCTCGCCGACCTGCACCTGGCCCCGCTCGATCCGCCCGGTCACCACCGTCCCGCGCCCCTTGATCCCGAACACGTCTTCAATCGGCATCAGGAACGGCTGATCCACCGCTCGCTCTGGGGTGGGGATGGCCTCGTCCACCGCATCCATCAGCTCCTGGATGGAGGCGTAGGCCGGATCGCTGGGGTCGTCGCCCGCGTCCAGGGCGGCCAAGGCGCTGCCGCGAATGACCGGGATGTCGTCGCCGGGGAAGTCGTACTTGCTCAACAGCTCGCGCACTTCCAGCTCGACCAGCTCCAGCAGCTCTTCGTCGTCCATCAGGTCGGTCTTGTTCAGATAGACGACGATGGAGGGAACTTCGACCTGGCGGGCGAGCAGGATGTGCTCGCGGGTTTGGGGCATCGGGCCGTCGGGGGCGCTGACGACGAGGATGGCGCCATCCATCTGGGCGGCGCCGGTAATCATGTTCTTGATGTAGTCGGCGTGGCCGGGACAGTCCACGTGGGCGTAGTGGCGGGCGGCGGTTTCGTACTCGACGTGGGCGATGGCAATGGTGATGCCCCGGGTGCGCTCTTCGGGGGCCTTGTCAATTTCATCGAAGGGCACAAAGTCGGTGTTGCTGTGGGCGGTGAGGGCCAGATACTTGGTCATGGCCGCGGTCAAGGTGGTCTTGCCGTGATCCACGTGGCCGATGGTGCCCACGTTCACGTGGGGCTTGGTCCGCTCGAACTTCGCCTTCGCCATGATCGCTCCTGCTCCCCTTACACCGGAGTCCTAGCGCGCTACTGCCATAAAGCCGGCAGTAGCCAACTACCTGCGTTCACGTATGCACTTGTACCGCCGCGATGGAACCTTGGGAACTCAATTCTGGAGAGACCGCTCCTATACCGTCTCTCTGATCACCGGCTCCCGCTGAGGACACGCGCGGGGACGCTACGACGACGCGAGCGCTGCCTCAACTCGGTTGCTACGCACTGGTTCGTAAAGCGCAAACTCCATGGAGTACGTGCCACGCCCCTGCGTCAACGAGCGCAGCGTATTCACGTACCCAAACATCGTGGCCAGCGGAACCATAGCCTTCACAACGTGCGTGCCCGCGCCGGCTTCCAAGCCTTCGACGCGACCACGCCTTGCGCTCAGGTCTCCTATAATATCACCTAGGCTCGATTCCGGCACGACAACTTCCACGTGCATAATCGGCTCCAGCATCATCGGGGCAGCGTCGCGTACTGCCGCCCGCAACGCCATAGACCCGGCGATGCGAAACGCGATCTCCGACGAATCGACCTCGTGGTACGACCCGTCGTAGAGTGTGGCCCGCAAGTCCACCAGCCGGAAGCCCTGCGGCCCACCGCTCTCCAGCGCCTCCCGCACACCATCCTCGACCGCCGGGATGTATTCTCTCGGTATTGCCCCACCCACGATCTTGTTGACGAACTCGAACCCGCTCCCGCGTGGCAGCGGCTCTAGCTCCAGCCAAGCGTGGCCAAACTGACCACGGCCACCCGTCTGCCGAACGAACCGCCCCTCGCCCCTGGCCGGCCGCGTAATCGTCTCCGTGAATGCGACTTGCAGCTTGCCGATGTTGGCTCCGACGCGGTACTCGCGCAGCATCCGGTTGACGATCACCTCCAGGTGTAGCTCGCCCATCCCGGAGATGATCGTCTGCCCCGTCTCGTGATCGGTCCGTGTCTGGAAGGTAGGGTCTTCTTCCGCCAGCCGTGCGAGCGCGATACCCAACCGATCCTGGTCGGCGGTGGTCTTCGGCTCGATAGCTTGCGAAATGACCGGCTCCGGGAAGTTGATGGCCTCCAGAATGACCGGATTCTCCGGATCGGTGAGCGTGTGCCCCGTCACTGTGCTCTTGAGGCCCACCGCCGCCGCAATGTCTCCGGCGAAGACTTCCGACACATCTTCCCGCTCGTTCGCGTGCATCATGACGAGCCGGCCGAGGCGCTCGCGCTTCCCGGTCGTGGCATTGAGCAGATATGTGCTGGTGCGGAGCGTGCCGGAGTACACCCGCAGATAGGTGAGCTTGCCCGCATACGGATCGGCCACAATCTTGAACGCGATGGCCGCGAACGGTGCCGCATCGTCAACCGGACAGACCACCTCCTCATCGTCCTCGTTTCTACCGCGGATCGGCGGCACGTCCAGCGGCGACGGGAGATAGTCAATGACCGCATCGAGCAGCAGTTGGACCCCTTTGTTCCGCAGGGCGGCCCCGCAGAGCACCGGCACGAGGGTGGTGCTGATCGTCGCCTGCCGCAGCGCCGCCCGCAACTCGTCCGCCGGCAGCGTCTCGCCCTCCAAGTAGCGATCCAGCAGCTCGTCGTCGGTCTCGACAATCGCCTCGACCAGTTTGTCGTGGTAGGCCTGGGCCTCGGCCTCGTATTCCGCGGGAATCGGGATGACTTGCCGCTTGGTTCCGAGGTCGTCACCGTGTACGATGGCCCGCATCGCCAAGAGATCAATGACTCCCTGGAACTCCGTCTCTTGCCCGACCGGCAGTTGAACGGGCACCGGATTCGCCCCCAGCCGGTCGCGGATCATGCCCACGCAGCGGTGGAAGTCCGCGCCCACACGGTCCATCTTGTTGATGAAGGCGATCCGCGGCACGCTGTAGTGGTCGGCCTGTCGCCACACTGTCTCCGACTGCGGCTCGACGCCGGCCACTCCATCGAAGACCACCACACCACCATCGAGCACGCGCAGCGAGCGCTCGACTTCTACCGTGAAGTCCACGTGCCCCGGTGTATCAATGATATTGATGCGATGGTCCTGCCACACCAGCGTCGTGGCAGCAGCGGTAATGGTGATGCCACGACGCCGCTCCTCCTCCATCCAGTCCATAGCGGCCGCGGCGTCATGGACCTCGCCCGGCCGGTGAATACGGCCGGCATAGAAGAGCACCCGCTCGGTGACGGTGGTCTTGCCAGCGTCAATGTGGGCGATAATCCCGATATTGCGTGTCCGCTCCAGCGGACTTACGCGAGCCATAGTTTCCGCTCCTGGGTAACCAAATACCGCCAATCGGTTCGCTGGCGGCACGTACCCGTACTTTCCTGATGCTGTTGGTGTGGCGTCGGCCGCGCGCGGCAAACACCGCAGGCGAACGGCCAGTAAGCTCCTGCGCGGTGATTACCAGCGGTAATGGGCAAAGGCGCGATTCGCCTCCGCCATGCGGTGCGTGTCTTCACGCCGCTTGGTGGTGCCGCTATTCCCCTGTGCCGTATCGAGCAGCTCGGCAGCCAGCCGCTCCACCATCGTCCTGCCGGGCCGAGCGCGGGCGCTCTGGAGTAGCCACCGGATGGCAAGCGAGGTCCGGCGGTCGGTGCGAATCTCCATCGGCACCTGATACGTGGCACCGCCGACGCGCCGGGGGCGTACCTCAACCGCCGGGGTCGCGTTCCGCATCGCCAACTCGAAGACTTCCATCGCATCGCCGCCACGCTGCTCGGCGATCCGGTCCATGGCACCGTAGAAGATCCGCTCGGCGAGGCTTTTCTTGCCCCGCGTCATGATCTTGTTGATGAACTGCGTCACGTCCACGCGCCCGTATCGCGAGTCCGGCTGTACGGGACGACGGCGGATGGTCCCTCGTCGAGGCATCGTATGCTCTTCTCTCTCGCGCCTATCAGGCGAGCACGCCAGCGCTATCCTTCTGCTTCTTCACGCCATACTTCGACCGCCCGCGATTGCGCGGTGGCCGTTTGACCGCCGAAGCCGTATCCGGCTCCACGCCGTCCGTATCGAGTGTCCCGCGGACAATGTGATAGCGCACGCCGCCGACGTCCTTGATCCGACCGCCGCGGATCAGCACCACCGAGTGCTCCTGCAAGTTGTGTCCCTCACCGGGAATATAGGCGGTCACTTCCATGTTGTTCGTCAGCCGCACTCGCGCGACCTTTCGGTTAGCCGAGTTCGGCTTACGTGGGGCAATTACCTTGACTTGCAGACAGACCCCGCGCTTCTGGGGCGCCGGTCGCTGCCGCACCATACGCCCGCGCTGGGTATTGTAGGACCAGTGGAGCGCCGGGGACTTGACCTTCTTGCGCGGCCGCCGCCGTCCCTTGCGGATGAGCTGCTGGATAGTGGGCAAGACGACTCCCTCCCTAAGGTAAACGGTTACTGCGCTGGCAATGAGCGCATGTCACGGAACAACTATAGCACTTCTCGGCTCTGTACTCCCTGCCGCCGAGGCGCGCAGAATGCCTAAAGCACCCCCACAGTGCCGTAGAGCCGAGTATACAGGCACACGACCGCCACAGTCAAAAAGAGGCCGGACCTGTAAATCCTGTATGCCGACAAAACTACCCTGACCCACTTCCCGCCGCTGTCAAGCACACAAGCTGGCGGCAGGGTGTATGATGGTACCGGGAGCGAGTTGGGGCGCACCCCACAGCTATGCATGATCCATCCGGTCTCGACATCACTGGCAGGCTCTTGGCCGTGATCCTGCTGGTCTTTGCCAACGGCTTTTTTGTTGCTACCGAGTTCGCCTTGGTTGCCGTGCGCCGCACCCGGATCGAGGAGCTTGCCGCCCAAGGCCACCCGTTGGCCCCGGCCGTGCTGCGCGTCATCTCCCGCCTCGATGCCTTCCTCGCCGCCTGCCAGCTCGGCATCACGCTCGCCTCCCTCGGCCTCGGCTGGATTGGCGAACCGGCGCTCGCTGCGCTCATCGAGCCGCGCCTGCACTTCCTGCCCGACACCTGGGCGTTCATCAGTGCTCACACATTGGCCGCGATCATAGCCTTCACGATCATCACCGTCCTCCACATTGTCCTCGGCGAGCTGGCGCCGAAGAGCCTCGCCATCCAGCGCCCCGATGGGACCTCCCTCGCCGTAGCCCGGCCCATCGAGGCATTCCTCTTCATATTCAAGCCGGCAATTGTGACGCTCAACGGCTTGGGCAACTTGCTCGTGCGCTCCATCGGACTGCAACCGATGACCGAGGAAGAGCGCGTTCACTCGGTCGAGGAATTGCGCTACCTGGTTTCGGCCAGTGGTGAGGCCGGTTTGGTGGGTGCCGAAGCGAAGGAAATCGTCGAGCGTGCCTTCGAATTTGACGAGGTGCCCGCACGCTACATCATGATCCCCCGCATCGAAATGGTCTGCGCGTCTATCGAGGCCTCGCTCGAAGAAGCCCTTGCCATCGGCGTCGAGCGCCGCCACACCCGCCTCCCGGTCTACTCTGGTGACCTCGATCACATCGAGGGCATCGTGCATCTGGTCGAAGTGGTAGCGGCGACGCAGGCGAACCCGAAACCCACCCTTCGAGACATCGTCCAGCCGGCCCTACTTGTTCCGGAAACGATGCATGCCGGCGCTCTTCTCACCAGGATGCAGAACGAGCGGGTGGAGATCGCGATCTTGATGGAGGAATACGGGAGTACCGCCGGCCTAGTCACACTCCACGATCTGGTCGAGCGATTGGTCGGCCCGGTACTCGACCCGCAGGAGGTCGCCCCAGACGCCATTGAGCCATTGCCCAACGGGGAAGCCCTGATCGGCGGACTCGCGCTCGTGCAGGATGTGAACGCCCGCTTTGGCCTGCAGATTGAAGACGACGAGTTCGATACGATCGGTGGCTTCTTCCTCGCCGAACTCGGCCGTATACCGGTACCGGGTGACCGCCTATCGGTTGGTCACCTCGTGCTGCGCGTGGAAAGCCTCGACGGCAACCGCGTCGAGTATGTCCGGCTGTTCCGGGCCGCACACACCCAGCGCTCTAGCTCTGAAGCGGAGTTGAGCGATCCGCCGGAGAATGGCTAGGTGTGTCCCTCCCTACCCGGCGGGGCCGTTCCCGGTCCACGGGGTAATGTGGACGAGTGTCCCCTGCGGCCCCCAGCGCCCCAACTGCACAATGGCCTCGGGACTCATGCGGATACAGCCGTGCGACGATGGCGCTTGGCCTAGCTTGTCCAGGTCTTGGTACACCTTCTTGCCATCCACATAGGTATACGGGGCGCTGTGGATCAGAATGTCCCCCAAGTCCTGGAACAGGTACCAGGCATGATCGGCATAACCGCCGTAGGCAAAGAATGTCCCCACGTAATGCGATATATGGCCGGTCCACTGCGGCGTGTTCGTCAACCGACTCCCGGGCACCCCACTGCTAATCGGGTAACGCTGCACCTCGGTACCGTCCTCGAAGAGGAACATCATCTGCCGATCTTGATTGATCAGGATGAACTTGCCCTGCGGCGGCGGTTGGACCACATAGCTGCTCTGGGGCTGCGGCTGGACGACGGCAGTGGGCGCCGGCCGGACGACGACCGGTGCCGGCACCGGTGTCGGCACGGCCGTTGGCTCAGGAACGAGGGTTGGCTTGGCCGCCGGCAGGGGATCAATCGTTAGGGAAACAGGCTGCCTGGAGGGCTGGGATTGGATGATCAGCCAAGCAAGACCGCCGACGATGACATACAGCGCGAGAAGCACACCGTATCCGGCCGGACTTCTGAGATAGCCGAGATAGCCCCGTAGTGTCCGTGCCGGCTCCGAGGCAGTGGGGGCCGGCTCGCTCGGTGCAACGGACCCGGAATCGCCGCTCATACCTCCACCCTTTTCGTACACTACGAAAACGCGCTTCAGTCAGGCTCTCTTTTCCTAGGCCCTATCCCGTGCTGATGAACTGCATCGCCGCGAGCATCCCCTCGCGCTGCCGCGTCCAGTCGGTGCTGACCTTATCCGGCAGCAAGACAATCGCAGATATGATCCCCTCGCGGTCCATCCAGTCGCTCGGATCGCCGGTGATGGTGCGGTCTGCCCAGGTGCGGATCATGCGGAAGCCCGTCACGTCCGACAGCAGTTTGCCCATCGGGAGGGAGGCCGTGGAGGTGGCGGTGCCTAATCCCTCGCCAGGGATCACCAGCCCGTTTGGTACTGACGCTTGGTAAAAGATCACGACTTGCGCCTGGCGTCCCCGGACCAGGTCGCGCAGGGCCACGCTCTCCGGTTCGGAGAACGGCTGTGCGCCGCCGCCGCCCGTTTTCACCCCTTCCGGCGTGTGCGGGTTGGCCGACCAGCGGATATCCCAGTTATTACCCAGATATACGCCGCGACTGTTCGGCCGATTCCCGGCTGCCGTGCCGTCCGGGTTCAGGTCCGGCACAAAGATCGCCACGATGTCGCTGGGGACTTGGCCCGGGTTGTCCGCAAAAAAGTCGGCGGCCTGCTGCACCAGGTCGCGAGTGTTGGGTGCAACGCCGCCCTGCAACGCACCCACGAAGACCACAGCCTTGTCGCCGGTGCCCACCAGAATAGCCTCTATGGGACGCCCACCGGCAGATTGACCGATCACCTCCGTAGACTGGAAAACGGTCGGCGTGGGTTGCACCACCTCCGTTGGTACCGCCGTCGGTGGTGGTGGTGGTGGCTGCGTTGGCTGTGGCGGTATCCCCCCCGCTGGAGTGATAACGGCCGCCGCTGGCGTGGTAGCCGGTTCGACCGCTTGCGGTTGCCCCCGCCGGGTGAGCACGATGAACACGACAATGATGATCGCCAAGATAACGAGGACAATCAGCCCGCCGAGTACCGGCGGCCGCATCGTGCCTCCTCCACCGGGGCGGCCCCGGCGGGGCGGGCGGCTGCCGCGCGAGGTCGAATCAAAGCGATCAATCGGTTCAGTCGTTGCCATCATGTGCCCCCATGCGCGACCTCACACCCGTAACGCTCCCGATGTCGAACATCATAACACCATAACACCAATAAGATCGGCGGCACTCAAGATCGTCGTCCACGGACCGGTCATTCGATCCCGTGACCGACTTTGCCGGGTGAGTGCGCGAGAATTCGCGCAATGAGGTCGCCATACTGTTGCTCCGAATCGTCCTCCGGCGCATAGCCGATCACCTCCCGGGCGTTGGCAATGCTCCAGAAAGCCCGCGTGTTGTGCGAGATACCGTAGAACACCTGGAACGGAATGCCGTACTTGTCCTCAATCTGCGGCGCTTGCAGCGATTTGGTGAATAGCTGTGCCAGGTCCCCCGGACTGATGTAGGCGCCCAGGTCGCGCTTGAACTGCGTCGGCTGCCCCTCATAGTTCGCCTGGGCCAAGTCGCGCGGCGCCCCGATCCGTATCTGGACAACGCCGAGCTTGCGCCCGTAGGCACCCTGCGCGTAGAGAAACCCCAGATGCTCATACGTCGCCTTTGCCCACCCATAGAACGCCACGGCCAGCGGCCGCTCCTCCGGAAGCACCACGTCCTTCCGACCGGCATGGATCAGGTTCTCGTACCAGTCGGCCGCATGGTTGGAGCTGGCCATGACCACGCGCTCCACGCCCTCTTCCAGCGAGAGCTGGTACACGTAGTAGGCCATGTCCAAATTGGTGCGCTCGTCGTAGTACGTCGCTCCGTTGGCCGTGTCCTGCCATGTCGAGCGGTTGAAGGCGAGGTGGACCACCGCGGAGACCCCTCTGAATAAAGAACGATGCTGCTCCAGATCGGGTTCGCGGAGATCGTGCCGCACGATCCCCTCGACGCGCCGCCCCTCACGATCCTCGTCCTTTATGTCAACGAGCCGCAGCTCGTAATGTTCGCGCAAGGTCGGCAAAAGCTGGGCGGCGACGTAGCCACTGGCACCCGTGACCAACACAGTAGGACGCGATTGAGCATTTGCGGGAGCGACCATCATCCCTGCCTCCTGGCCGTTGCGGGATTGTCTGCGTCGTGTTGCTCGATTGTAGAGAGCATCACTACCACAGGCAAGCGTCGCTTGCTCGCAACGCCCGCAGGCGGTACGGTCAGGGTGACATAAGCGCAAGGCATGGACCGACGATGGCGATGATAGGGAGGTAAGCCCCATGCAGCCAGTGATGGGCGTTGGCGAGCGCGACCGACAGACCGGCACCTGGGAAGCCGGGCCGCTGCGTTTCGAGGCATCGTTCCGGTATATCAGCGGGGATCGTGGGCCGAGCGTGCGCGTGATCGCCCGCCAGTCGCTCGGCGCGGCCACTGCGGGCAAGCAATTGCTGCGCTACGACTGTTTTCAGCACTATCCCCACTCCCACCTCTACCACGCCGATGGGACGGGCGGCGACCGCGTGCTGCGGACCGGGGTGAGCGCCGCCGAAGCCGTGGCAGCGGCCCTGGCCGACTTGCGTACCACGCTACCGCAGACGTTGCAGTCGCTCGGCTACGACGAGTTGGCCGCCGGCCTCGACGAACATGCCGCGGAGTTATCCACTGCCGTCACCGCGTTGGGCCGGCAACTGACCGCGGACGCCGCCGACCTATAGACCGGTCTCTGCGCTGCTCGGCCTCCTCCCTAACCCTCCCCCGGAGCCAGTTCCAGGGGAGGGAACAGACCGTTCCCCCGCCGCAGCGGGGGGGGGGCCATAGGGGGGCCTAACCACAGCCGACCCGCCCATGAACACCACGCGGCCGGCCGGCGAGGTCGGCGACGACCTCGATCCCTGCGTCCGGCAGCGCCGCGCGCACGAGGGCGCTCAGAGCGTCCACCTGGGACGGGTCGCACTCGCACAGCACGTGGCCGGGACGATGGAGTAGCTTGGGCCGCGCGGCGAGCTGCGCCAGCAAGCGCCGATACACCGCCAGCCCGTCTTCTCCTCCATCCAAGGCGGTGCGCGGCTCGTAATCCCGTACCGAGACCGGCAGCGTCGGTAGCACCTCGCTGCGGATATACGGCAGGTTGGCAACGATCACGGCGGCGGCCTCCGGCAGCGGCACCAACAGGTCACCGCAGCGGACCATCACGCGCTCGGCTACCCCCTGCCGGCGGGCGTTTGCGGCCGCGAGGTGACCGGCACGAGAGTCGTTGTCGAGCGCGTAGACTTGGATCGTCGGCCGCTGTACTGCCAGGCTGACCCCGATCGCGCCGGAGCCGGTGCCGACGTCGGCAACGACCCGGCGTTGGCCGTCAGCGGGCAGGACCGCCAGCACCCGCTCCACGAGACACTCGGTATCGGGACGCGGGATGAGGACGGCGGGGCTGACGGCAAACGGCAGGCCCATGAACTCCTTGGTACCCGTCAAGTAGGCAACCGGCTCACCGGCGGCGCGCCGCTCTAGTAGCCCCGCCAGCCGCTGCCACTGCTGCGGAGCCAGCGGCGCCTCGGGATGCCCCACGAGTGCCGCCCGCGACCGGCCCAGCACCGTCCGCAGCAGCACCTCGGCATCGAGGGCCGGTGACTCGGCTCGCACCAACGAGTCGCGCCGGGACAGCCTGGCACGCGCTGCGCGTAGCGCAGCCGCTACTGTACCGGGGATGGATTCACGACAATCGTCCATCATCACACAGCGCCAAAGCTGACCGCTGACGGCTGACAGCTAATAGCTGTTATCATGGCCGACGCTATAGCACGCCGCAGAGGAGTACTACCATGACCCCGGAAGAGAACCTTGCCAGCCTCGGCATCACCCTGCCGCCGGTCGCCACGCCGATTGCCAACTACGTCCCCAGTGTACGGACCGGCAACCTGCTCTTTGTCTCCGGCAACGGTCCCAGCGATGACCTCCCCAACCGCACCGGGAAGCTCGGCGCCGACCTGACCGTCGAGCAGGGCTACGCGGTCGCACGCGATGTCGGCATCAAGCTCATCGCCTCGATCCAGGATGCGGTCGGCGACTTGAGCCACGTCAAGCGAATTGTCAAGCTGCTCGGCATGGTCAACTCGGCGCCCGATTTCGCCGATCAACCGGCCGTCATCAACGGCTGCTCCGATCTACTGGTTGCGGTCTTCGGTGACGCCGGAAAACATGCCCGCTCCGCCGTGGGCATGGGCGCCCTACCGGGCGACATCGCCGTCGAGATCGAGTTGATCGCCGAGGTCGAATAGCCCCTACTGCCCGGCCACGCTGGCCACCAGCGTGTCGCCGCCCAGCAGGACAAAGATCGCTCCGGCCACCAGGACAGGGCTGTAGGCGAACGTGCTCCGGCGCGATCCGCCGGTGAGGAGAATCGCCACACCAACCAACCCGCCCAGCAGAAAGGCGCTCAGGAGCGCGGGGAGCACCTGCGGCCACCCCAGGTACAAGCCGATCAGGGTCGCCAGCTTCACGTCACCCAGCCCCATGCCGCGCCGGTAGAGCAGCACGAGCGCCCCGAAGAGAACCAGTGCCGCCAGCCCGCCCAAGAGCGCGGCGCCCACGCCCAGCCCTGGCCAGAGCCACGCGAATAGCAGACCGACGACCAGGCCCGGGTAGGTCAGCCGATCCAAGACGAGCCGGCACTGCACGTCCACCACCGCGATCACCAGCAGCAGCGCGATCAGGCCCCCGGCCAGCACCAGTTGTAGCCCGGCCCCGAACACGGCTGCGGCGAGGCCAAAGAGCGCCGCCGTCACCGGCGTCAGCACCCAGACCGGTACACCCGCCGGTTGGTCTGCGGCGAGGCAGTCGGGATGGCGCGGCCTACACCAGCCGGCCCGTACCCAAGTCGTGAACGGCAGGCGCACCCCGCACGCGCCGCAGCGCCAGTCAAGCGGCGTGGTGCGGCTCTGGCGTGACAGGACGAGCACCGTCGCGGCCCAGCGCACGGCCAGCCCGACCGCTCCCCCCAGCACAGCCGCAGCCGCCAGCCCCGGCAGCGGTATCAGCATCTCCCGCGCTCCAGCCTCACCCAATGGTCCCCGCTGCGGCAGCGGGATAGCGTGTTCCCTCCCCCGTTGAGACGGGGGAGGGCCAGGATGGGGGCCTTATTGCCTGCCCGCTCGGGCCTGCCGGTATATCACCTACTCTGTGCGCTCAGTGTGCTCTGTGGCTTACCCCTCGGACTGCAACGCCTCGCGCACCAGGTTCAAGGCATAGAGCACGGCACGGCGGCGCACCGTGACCGGCGAGGTCGTCTCGATGCGCCGATGCTCGTCCCAGTCTCCGTCATGCCCCAGCGCAATGGCGATCCGCTTCCCCCGGCTGCGCTCCGACAACTGTACGTCCACTGCCGTCACCGCCAGCCCCAACTCGGCATCCCACTGCTTCATGGCACCCACCGCCAGCTCGCGGGCACGCTTCTGCGCCAGCAGATCGGCAGCCTGCTCGTCTATCGGCCCCATCGCGCCAGGTGTCAAGGCTACCGGCAGCACCGTCCCGCCACGAAAACGGTCGCCCGCAGCCTCACTCAGCTCCCCGGCCACCAAGCCGCCGGTGTAGTCCTCCGCCGTCGCGATGGACAGGCCGCGCGCCCTGAGCAGGCCGGCAACGACCTCTGCCAGCGCCTCGTCGTCAATCCCGTAGATGGACGCTCCCAAGATAGCCCGTACCCCCGGCTCGAACTCGTCCAGCATCGCGGTCGCGGCTGCTTGATCCGGCGCCTTGGCCGTCACCCGCACGTGAATACCGTCCTGTTTGGCATAGGTCGCAATCGTCGGATTGGTCGAGTTAAGCAGCGGGTGGATCATTTCCTCAACCGTGGATTCTCCGAGGCCCAGCACCTTCAGGATGCGCGTCAGGATGATCGTGCCACCCTGTTGCTGCGCGAGCCGGGGCAGCACCTCATTGCTCCACATGCGGTACATCTCGCTCGGCACCCCGGGCATCGTCACGATCACGCGGCCGTCGCGCTCCACCCACCACCCCGGCGCCGTCCCGACCGGATTGTCGAGCGCCTGCGCCGAGCGAATGAGGGTCGCCTGCTTGACGTTGCGCTCCGGCATCACCACGTCGCGCCGCGCGAAGAACGCCCGTAGCTCGGCCTCCAGGTCCGGCTGCACGACCATCTCCTCGTCGAGCACCGCGCTAATCGCCTCGCGGGTGAGGTCGTCTTCCGTCGGGCCGATACCGCCAGTGATGACGATCAGATCGGAGCGATTCCAGGCCCGACGTAGATGATCGGTCAGCCGCTCCAAGTTGTCGCCAAGCTGGCTGATCCAGAAGCAGTCAATACCGAGAGCCGACAGTTCCTCTGCCAGATACGACGCATTGGTATCGGTGATGTGTCCCAAAAGCAACTCGGTACCCACCGACACGATCTCGGCACGCATCTTATTCGTTCCCTTCCCATGCAGTAGCCGCGGCAGTATAGCAGGGGCGGATGGTCCGAAGCGGTGGACATGGAGCCAGCTGTAGGGGGCAGCACACCGCGACCACCTCCGACAGACTCCCCCCCTCTCCGCTTGTGTGGAGAGGGGGCCGGGGGGTGAGGCCCGGCTGCAAGCCACCAGTGACGGCAGCTTTCCGGTCGGTACGGTACGATAAGGGCCGTCAAGGACACGACCGATGGCACAGCCAGAGTCCGCGTCGCCCACCGTCACCACGCCGACGCGCCTCGCGCCGGCCCGTCGGCGCGCGCTGTTTACCGGGCTACCGCTCTTCTACCAACTGCTGCTCGCCAACCTGATCGTCGTGCTCATCGGTGCCATCATCGGCACCTCGTTGACGCGCCAGTTCGTCGAGGCGGGAGCCTTTACGCCCTGGGTGCATGTCCTGATGGTCGTTGCCGCAGTATCCCTCAGTGTCATCTTCACCGCGCTCATTCTCTATGCCGCCTTTCGGCCGATCCGCTTGCTGCGGCGGGCGATCCACCGGTACCGGGCCGGCGACGGTGTGCCGCACGTGCGCGTCGAGCCGCGTGGCGACCCCGATCTCCAAGCCGTAGTCGAGGCGCTCAACAGTCTCTGGGCGCGGCTCAGTGAGCACCAGCGCCAGCTCGAACGTACCAACGCCCGCCTGGCCGAGAAAAACCGCGAGATGCAGCGGCTGGCCGCCCAGGTGATCGCGGCCCAAGAAGAGGAGCGGCGCCGGGTCGCGCGCGAGCTACACGACGAGACAATGCAGTCACTCGCTGCCCTCAGCGTGGGGCTGGAGCACGGCCTCCAGGCGATGCCGGCAGAGGTGCCGCGCCTCCGCCAAGCCCACCATCTCGTGGCCCGCTTACAGCGGCTGGCCGAGGAGACCCTCGATAATCTGCGGAAGCTCGCCCTGGCCCTGCGCCCGTCCGTCCTCGACGATCACGGCCTCGTCGCCGCCGTTCACTGGCTGGCTTCCACGCACGAGGAGCACCACGGCATACCGGTCGAGGTGCAGATCGCAGGTGAGCACAGCGCCGGTCGCCTTGCCCCGCCGGTAGAGACGGCGATCTTCCGCATCGTGCAGGAAGCGCTCTCCAACGTGGCCAAGCACGCTCGCGCCGCCTCCGTGCTGGTCCGGCTGCGGGTAGACGAGCAGCTTCTGACCGCCGAGGTCGCGGACGACGGTATCGGCATTGACGAGCGCCTCCTTGCACAACCGCCAGCGGAGGGCGCTGCCGCCGCTCAGCCTGGCGCTTCCGGCACTCCACCTTCACCAACGGCGGCCAGCGCGCCCCTGGGACTGTTCGGAATGCGCGAGCGCGCCGCGCTCCTCGACGGCGAGCTAGTGGTCCAGCGCCGCACCGACGGCCACGGCGGCACGCTCATGCGCGTGACGATCCCCCGCCCGTCGAACACCACCGAGAGCGAGGAGCCGGCCCGGTGACCACTACGGCAGCGCGCTCGCCCGTCGGCGCGGTCGCTGGCCGGTCGTCCCCCATTCGTGTGCTCTTGGCCGATGACCACGCCATGCTGCGCGAGGGTATCCGTCTGTCGCTCGAAGCGATGGGAGACATGGTGGTGGTGGCGGAGGCCGATGACGGCGCCAACGCAGTGCAGCAAACGGCCGAGACCCGGCCCGATGTCGTGGTACTCGACGTAACAATGCCCCGGCTCAACGGCCTGGAGGCCCTGCGCCAGATCAAACGCGCTCACCCCGATCTGCCTGTGCTGATCCTCAGCATGCACGACAACGAGACCTATGTGTTACAGGCGCTCCAGGCCGGCGCCAGCGGCTATGTGCTCAAGCGCAGCGCCGCCCGCGAGCTGGCGTCGGCGATCCGCGCTGTCCACGCCGGCGACGCCTACTTGCACCCCGGCATTGCCAAGCGCGTCATCACGGATTATGTCCAACGACTCGATCCCGCCGAGGTCGCCGGCCCCCTGTCCGCCCTGACCGCCCGCGAGCGCGAGGTCTTGCAGCTCGCAGCCGAGGGACGGACCATCCGCCAGATCGCCGCGCGGCTGCACCTCAGCCCGAAGACCGTCGAGCATCACCGCGCCGCCGCGATGAACAAGCTCGACCTCCACAACCAAACCGACCTTGTCAAATATGCTATCCGCATCGGCCTCACCGAGCCCTGGAGCACAACCTAGCCATCAGTGATAATCGTACACTTATATACTGTTGCAACGACATGGATGGAAGAGAATTTGTGCGGGGGGCCAGGCGCTATGCTCGCAAGAACAGGCTGGACTTCCAACACAACCCCGGTCGTGGGAAAGGCAGTCATGGGGAGTTATACCTTGGTGGCCGGCGCACTATTGTCAAGGCTGGTGAGTTGTCCAAGGGTCTGCTCACTGCCCTGCTGAAGCAGCTTGACATCAACCGGAAGGAGTTCTGAACTATGCGCTATACCTATCCCTGTTCTTTGACCCCCGACCACGAAGAAGGGGAAGGGTTCGTGGCTGCCTTCCCCGATGTGCCCGAAGCTATCACCGGCGCAAAGACCAGGGAGGAAACGCTCGCTCTGGCACAGGATGGCTTGGCCGTCGCGTTGGGCATGTACGTGCGCTGTCGTGAAGACATACCCGTCCCGAGTTCTGCGACCGCCGGGCAGGTGCTCGTTCCCGTGCCCCCCATCGTCGCGGCAAAGCTGGCCCTCTACACGGCGATGCGGAAGCAAGGCATTACCAATGTTGCTTTGGCCTCCCGCCTGCAACTGAGCGAGGGCGCTGTCCGCAGGCTCACCAACCCAAGACACCGCTCCCACATCGGCCAAGTTGAGAAGGCGCTCCAAGCCGTCGGGCGCTCCCTCGTGGTCGAAGACAGAGCAGCAGCCTAACGGGCTTGCTGCCGATAGCCGCAACAAGGAGGTGAGCGCATGAACTTGGTGATGATGGTGCTCGATACGCTGCGCTATGACGTGGTGCATCATCGGGGCATCACGCACGTCCACACGCCCAACCTTGATGCCCTGCGCCGCGATAGCGTCAGCTTCAGCGCGGCGTTCGGTGAGGGGGAGCCGACCATTCCGGTGCGCCGTGCCCTCATGACCGGCATCCGCTCTTACCCCTGGCGCTACGAATACGACACGCAGGGGGTCTGGCCACGTATTCAGGGCTGGCACAAAATCCCCCCGGAGCAGCCGACTATTGCCGAAATCCTGGTGGAGCGCGGCTACAAGACGGCGCTGATCGGCGACGTGTACCACATCTTCAAGCCCACCATGAACTTCACGCGCGGCTGGGTGAATTGGGAGTTCGTGCGCGGGCAGGAGAGCGACAACTGGCAGGGCGGTAAGCTCGACTCGATCCGCGCCGAGGCCGAGCGTTGCGTCAAGGGACCGTTCACACCGCAGGAACAGGCCGTCTTAATCCAATATCTGCTCAACAAGCAGACCTTCGCCCAAGTGGACGGCCTGACCTCCGGCACCGTCTTCCGCCGCGGCATCGAATGGCTGGAAGCCAACCACGACGACGGTCCGTTTGCCCTCTGGCTGGAGGCCTTCGATCCCCACGAACCCTGGGACCCGCCGCGCGACTACGCCGATCGCTATTGCCCCGATTTCGAGGGCACGGAGTTCATCTTGCCACCGGCGGCAGCGCAGGTCGGGACCGAGCTGGAAAAGGAGCGCACCAAGGCGCTCTACTACGGCGAGATCACCTACATGGACGAATGGATCGGCCGCCTGCTGGATACGCTGGCCACGCTCGGCCGCCTCGAAGACACCGTGGTGATGTTCACGTCCGACCACGGTACCGAGCTACTGGATCACGACCGCTTCGGCAAGAGCGCGCCCGCCCTCCACCCGTATACCACGCAGCTCAACTGGCTCGTGCGCCACCCGTCCCGCGTCGCCGGTGGCCAGGAGCTGACGACCTTCGTCCAAGGCCACGACATCCTGCCCACCGCGCTCGACATGCTCGACATCGCGGAGCCTGATCGAGACGACACCGCAGCGGCGCTCGCTGGCCGCAGCCTGTGGCCACTGATTCGCGCGGCCGGGGGGGAGACCGTGCCCGGCGCGGCGGTGGACGCGGCGCAATCCGGTCGTGACTCCGTGATTACCGGGTGGGGACCTTACGCCAGCGTGCGGGACCGCCAGTGGAACTACATCGTGGACTGTGAGCGGCCGGACGAGGATACCCGGCTGTTCGATGTCGTCGCCGACCCCGGCGAGCACCGCAACGTCGCCGCAGACCATCCCGCCGTAGTGAGCGAGTGTCGCCAGCGCCTCGAGAACCTCCTCGGCCGCGAGTTGCCGGCTACCTTCCCCAGCCAGTATGTATCAGGAGACGCCCCGGCGCGTCTGTACTACGGCTCCCGCGCCCCGCAAGCGGATCAAGAGGCCGGATTCGTATAGCCCGCCGGATGTGCCGCGCCTCACCCCTGCCCCCGGTAGTACCGGCAGGCAAACCGGCCTCTTCGATGCAGGCAGTTAGTCAACGGGCGCAGCCAGCGGTAAAATCTGCCTATGCCGCCCACCGTCCCACCATCCATTGCCGTCATCGGCGCTGGCGCTATCGGCTGCTACTACGGGGCGCGCCTCGCCGAAGCCGGCTACGATGTCCGCTTCCTCATGCGTAGCGACTACGCAGCCGTCTCCCAGCAAGGCCTCCGCGTTACCAGCCACCTCGGCGACATCCATCTCCCTGCTCCTACCATCGGTCGCACCCCCGAGGAGCTTGCCGAGCACGGTACCGCCGATTGGCTTATCGTTGCACTCAAATCCTACGCCCTCGGCCACCTTCCTCGTCTCGCTGCGCCGCTGTTGGCCCCCCACACGCGCATACTTGGCATTCTCAATGGAATCGGCATCGAGGACGACATCGCCGCGGCACTCCCCGGACACCAAATCTTCGGCGGTCTCGGCTTCATTGGCGCCAGCCGGCCGCAACCCGGCCATGTCTTCCACCAGGAATTCGGTGCCCTAGACATCGGCCACCACGGCGACGACCCGCAAGCCGTCCAGGAGGCCGTCGCTCTCTGGGAGCCTACCGTCGTTGCTGCACGTCCCGCCGTCGGTCTCGTCCGTGCCCGCTGGCTGAAGATGCTCTGGAACGTTCCCTTCAACGGCCTCTCCGCCATCGCCGATGGCGCCCCCTGCGAGTTCATCTCCACCACACCCGCATTCGGCGTCTTTGCGCGCCGCATGATGGAAGAAGTCGCCCAAATCGCCAATGCTGACCTCGCAGATCGCGGCCTCGAACAGATCACCGACGTCGAAGCTGCCTGCGACCGGGCCATGCGTCTCACCGGCGTAACCGAAAATTTCATACCCAGCACAGGTGCCGACCTCATCCGTCGGCGGCCGCTCGAAGTCGAAGCGATCTTCACCCGCCCCGTGCAACGCGCCATTGCGCTCGGCGTCGACGCCCCGCTCACGGCTTTCGTAGCTGCCCTCGTGCAACGTCGCGATCCAGGAAGGCGGCTACCATGACAAGGAGCCATCCGGCCATCGTCGTGAGCGGCTGGTCGGCCGCAGCGTGGCACCAACACTCGCTACCTACCGGCACGCCACGTAGTCCATCCTCCCGATGGTCCGCGAGGATCATCTCGCCTCGGCAAGACTCTTCTGCGCCTCGTCCTTGGTCTTACCTTGACCGTTGGCGCCGGGAATCTCAGGACAGTACGCGATGTACCACGCACCACGCACTGTCTCGCTCGATAATAGCGGTGAATGCGTTCCGCATCATGCATTCCTTGAGGGCCAAGGGTACCCCCGGGGTGATTCGAACACCCGACCCACCGCTTAGAAGGCGGTTGCTCTTCCACTGAGCTACGGGGGCAGCAAACGGGTATGTTTTCGATGCGCGCTCGGCACAACTGCCGGCGGCGCGTGTGTGTGGAAAGCTACCCACCAAACAGCCGCCGGCCCGGAATTGACTGCTGCACGAATGCCTCTACAAGCCCAGCGCCTCGACCAAGCCGCGTACCGAGGCAGCAGTCTCGTGCAGGGCGGCGCGCTCGTCCGCCGACAGCGGAATCTCGACAATCTCCTCGACCCCACCGGCGCCCAGCTTGACCGGTACGCCGACGTAGAGATCGTGGATACCGTACTGCCCCTGCACGTAGGCCGAGCAGGGGAGGATGCGCTTGCGGTCGAGCAGGATCGCCTCCAGCATCTCGACCACCGCTGCACTCGGCGCCTGGAAAGCGCTGCCGGTCTTGAGCAAGCCGACGATCTCCGCTCCACCATCACGCGCGCGCTGCACAATCGCGTCCAAGCGCTCCTGTGGAATGAGTTGACCAACCGGCACGCCGCCGACCGTCGTATAGCTAACCAAGGGCACCATGTCGTCACCGTGTCCACCCAGGACGTAGGCTTGCACGTCCTTGACGGAGACTTGCAGCTCCCAGGCCAGGAAGGTCCGGAAGCGCGCCGTGTCGAGGATGCCGGCCTGCCCGACCACACGCTCTGCGGGGAAGCCGCTGACCTGGAGCGCCAACTGCGCCATCGCATCCAGCGGGTTGTTGACCATCAAGAGGATGCAATCGGGCGAGTATTTGGCGACCTGCTCCACGTTCTCCGTGACGATCTTCTTGTTGACCTCCAGCAGGTCGTCGCGGCTCATCCCCGGCTTGCGCGGGGCACCCGAGGTGAACACCACGATGTCGGAGTCGGCCGTCGGACCATACTCGGTCGTGCCGGTAATCTGGACATCGAAACCGACGACCGGTCCTGCCTCCGCGAGATCGAGCGCCTTACCTTGTGGCAGCCCGTCAACAATGTCGTACAGCACAATATCCGCCAGTCCGGTCTCCGCCAAGCGTTGCGCCGTCGTCCCGCCGACGTTCCCCGAGCCGATAATCGTTACCTTCTTCCGCACCAAACCGCTTCCTTTCCGCGCCACTGCCGTGGCAAATGTAGCTGGCGCTCCGCTCACCACCACGGACAGCCATCCTGTCCCGCCGGAGAAGCTCAGAGCGCGAGGCAGACTCGTCGCCGGCCTATCGAGGCGAGGATAGCAACGGCCTTTTGCCGCGGTCAACCGCCGCGCCACCGAGGGGCCGCTGTAGCGTAGATAGGTTGCCCGCTCTGCTCAACGTCCCGGCTGGCCAGCGCCAATGTGCCAATGCAAGTGCCGCGAGTCCTGATACTTGCCAAGGTTGGTCACGACCCGGCAGCCGCCATGCTCCGCCACGACCTGTGCCGCGACCGTTTTCACAACGGCCATCAGCTCAAGGAGTAACGGGGCATCTCCGCTCTTGAGGTCGAGCAGTGAGCCGATGTGCCGCTTGGGTATGACGACGATATGCACCGGCCAGTACGGACGTGTGTGGTGGAAGGCAAGTACCGTGCTGGTCTCGACCACCCTTTCCACTGCTGTACGACCGCTCAACACTTCGTCGCAGTAGAAATCGGACGTTGTGGATATAGACATCGTACTGGCTTTACTGCCCACTCGCTGTAGCCGAGCACGAAGTCGGCGCCAGCCTCCACAAACATAGCACCTGACCCGCAGCGGCATCCTCCTACGCCGCCGGTGGATCGGCTAGACTGGTAGACAGTGCCGCACGCTCGTTGGTATGCTTGCGGGTTGGGCGCGAGGCCCCGCCTGGGGATGCTCGCGCTTGTTAGCGGAAAGGATACGCTGAGGTAGCGAACGCTGATGATTACTCATGATGTGTTGGTTATTGGCGCCGGGCTGGCCGGCCTGCGCGCCGCGTTAGAGGCCCAGTGGCAGGGCGCCGATGTCGCGATTATCACCAAGGTCCACCCCGTCCGTAGCCACTCCAACGCGGCCCAGGGCGGCGTCAATGCGGCCCTGGAAGAAGGAGATTCCTGGGAATCGCACGCCTACGATACCGTGAAGGGCAGCGACTATCTCGGCGATCAGGACGCCATCGAAATCTGCGTGCGCGAGGCCCCGCAAGACATCGTCGAGCTGGAAAACATGGGGGTGATCTTCAACCGCGACGAGACGGGCAAGTTGGGCACCCGCAACTTCGGCGGCGCCTCCTTTGCCCGGACCTATTTCGTCGCCGACATCACCGGCCAAGCCATGCTCCACGTGATGTACGAGCAATTGATGAAGGAGCAGGTGCGGGTCTACGAGGAATGGTTTCTCACCGATCTGGTCATGGAGGACGGCGCCTGCGTCGGTGTGCTGGCCCTGGAGATCCGTAGTGGTCGGCTGGAACTGTTCCGCGCGAAAGCGGTCATCCTCTGCACCGGCGGCCTCGGCCGCGTCTTCGAGCCGAGCACGAATGCCTTGATCTGCACCGGCGACGGGATGGCGCTGGCCTACCGTGTCGGGGCACCGCTGATGGACATGGAGATGGTGCAATACCATCCCACCACGCTCAAGTCCAACGGCGTGCTCATCACCGAGGGCGCCCGCGGCGAAGGCGCTTACCTGCTCAATGCCAACGGCGACCGCTTTATGTCCTACGAGCGTTACGGCGCGACCAACGCGATGGAGTTGGCCTCACGCGACGTAGTCTCTCGCGCCGAGCAGACCGAGATTGACGAAGGGCGAGGCGTTGACGGCTGCGTCCTACTCGACTGCCGGCACCTGGGCGCAGAGTTGATCCGCACCAAGCTCTACCAGATTTGGGAGTTGGCGCTCGACATCGCCAACGTAGACCTCACCAAAGAGCCGGTACCCATCCGTCCTGGGATGCACTACCAAATGGGCGGTATCAAGACCGACGTCATTGGCGCCACCTCCGTACCGGGCCTCTACGCCGCCGGCGAAACTGCCTGTATCTCCCTGCACGGCGGCAACCGCCTCGGCGCCAACTCGCTGCTCGAAACCATCGTCTTCGGCCGACGGTCGGGCAAAGATGCCGCCGAATACGCTGCCGCCCGTGACTTCGCGGCCCTCAGCGACGCCAAGCTCCGCGACGAGGACGCCCGCATTCAGCAGATCATGGATCGCCCCGCCAACGGCGAGCGCACCGCGGCGCTGCGCCTGGAAATGGGCCAGGCGATGGACAAGCACGTCGGCGTCTTCCGGGACGAAGCCGGCCTGCAGGAAGTCGTTGGCGTGCTGCACAACCTGAAGGAGCGGTACCAAAAGCTGCCCGTGGAGAACCGGGGCAAGGTCTTCAACCTGGACCTAGTGTTCCACCTAGAGCTGGAGTTCATGCTTGATCTCGCCGAGGTGATCGCGGTCAGTGCGTTGGATCGGCGCGAAAGTCGCGGCGCGCACTCCCGCACCGATTACCCCGAGCGCAACGACGAGGAATGGCTGAAGCACACGCTGGCCGCATGGTCCGAGGATGGCCCGCAGATGTCCTACCTGCCCGTGACCATCACCCGCTGGAAGCCGGAAGCGCGTGCCTACTGAGCAATACCGGAGCGCACCGTGCCCCCGGCCGCTCCCCTACCGGGAGGGCACCGGGAGCGCGGTGTAGACGGGAGGAACCGTTGGCTATCGAAGCACGCTTGCGCGTCCGCCGCTACGACCCCGAATCCGGGGGCGAGCCGTACTACCAGGACTATGAGACCAGTGTGCCGGAGTGGGGCACAGTGCTGGATGCACTCATCCAGATTCGCGAAGAGCAGGACGGTACGCTGACGCTGCGCTGCTCGTGCCGTAGCGCCATTTGCGGCTCCTGTGCCATGAAGGTCAACGGCGAGTCGGCCCTGGCCTGCAAGACGAAGCTCGTAGACATTGCACCCGACGGCGAAACCGTCACCGTCGAGCCGATGGGCAACCAGCCCATCGTCCGCGATCTCGTCGTGGACATGCAGCCGTTCTGGGACAAGGTCCGCGCCGTTCAGCCCTACCTCCAGCCCGATGGTCCTCCGGAGAGCGGCCGCGAATACCTCGCGCCCAACGACGCAATGCAGCACCTCAGCGGCGTGATGAACTGCATCATGTGCGGTGCCTGCGTCTCCGAATGCACCGTGCTCGAAGTGGACGACAAGTTCCTCGGGCCGGCCGCGCTCGCCAAGGCCTACCGCTTTGCCGCCGACCCGCGCGACGACAAGACCCAAGAGCGCCTCGTTGACCTGTTCGACATGGACGGGGGCATGTGGGACTGCACCCACTGCTTCGAGTGCGTGCAGGTCTGCCCCAAGGGCGTCGAGCCGATGGAGCGGATCGTCAAGCTCCGCGAAATGGCGATGGATGCCGGGCTGAAGGACCACAACGGCGTCCGGCACAGCAAAGCCTTCTCCGACTCGGTCGAGCACAGCGGCTGGCTGGACGAATCCCAGTTGGCCGTCAAGTCCTTCAAGCTCACCAACGTCAAGGATCAGCTCGGCAATATGCCTGTGGCCCTCCGCATGTTGATGGCCGGGAAGATGCCCAACCCGATCCACCGCCCAATCTCCAGCGTGCGGGAAGTGCGGCGCGTCTTCGACGAGACCGAGCAGCAGCACCAGCAGCAGGTCGCCGAATCCACTTCACAGAAAGAGGCATAACAACCGATGGATGCACTGCGTTACGCCTGGTTTCCGGGCTGTGTGTCGCGCGGCGCCTGTCGCGAGTTGTATAAGTCAACCCGCGCGGTCGCCGAGCGCCTCGGTATTGAGCTGGTGGAAATGAAGGAAGGCGCTTGCACCGGCGCGGGCGTGCTGAGTGAGCGCAACCCGGAGTTGGCGCAGGCCCTCAATGCCCGCACCTTCGCCATGGCCGAGCAGTGGGACCTGCCCATCCTCACCATTTGCTCGACGTGCCAAGGCGTGATGAGCGGGATCAAGCACATCCTCGATACCGACGCCACCGCCCGCGAGCAGGCCAATCAAGCCATCGCGGCCGATGGCTATACCTACCGCGGCACCAGCCGCGTCACCCACCTGATGTGGATCATCGTCGAGGAGTACGGCCTGGAGCGGCTGCGCGAGCAGGTCGTCCGGCCACTGGCCGGGCTGCGCGTCGGCCCCTTCTACGGCTGCTACATCCTGCGTCCGCGCGAGGTGCTGGCGTTCGACGAGCATCCCGGTCGCGGCACCTATCTGGAGCAGATTATCGAGGTGCTCGGCGCCGAGCCGGTGGATTACTACGGCAAGAGCAAGTGCTGCGGCTTCCCGATCCTGACGATGAACAAGGCGAACTCCCTGACCATGGCCGGTACGCACCTCGCCGAAGCCCAAGACAAGGGCGCCGATTGCATGGTGACGCCCTGCCCGCTCTGCCACCTCAATCTCGACGCCCAACAGCCCGACGCGGCGAAGTACGTCAACCGTAGTCTCGACCTGCCCATCCTCCATCTGCCCCAGCTGATCGGTCTGGCCCTCGGCATGGAGCCGGGCGAGCTAGGTCTCGGCCAGCACGTCGTGAAGACGAACGCCGTCGTCAGCAAGGTCTTCGCCGCTGCCGCCTAAGCCGGCGCGACGTGAGGACAGCGGACACCGAGCACGCTGGGGGGCGCAACGATGCAACCCTTGCCGGACAATGAACGGCTGATCCCTCCCGAGGCCCGGCCTGTACCCTGGCGCGAGCGTCTCCCGCAGTGGGGTGGTGGTCTCTTGCTGCTGGCCGTCATGGTCGTCACTCTGGGGATGCTTGAACGAACGGGCGTGGGACTGTGGTTCACCGGGGTCCTGACCGGCCTGGTGATTTTCGCGTCCCTGGCGGTGTGGGCCTTGCTCATGCTGCTGGGGTTGTCTTCAAGGGTCCGGCTTGTCGGTGCCGGTATCGTCTTTGTGGCCGGCCTAGCGGGGCTGGTGGTGGCCGGTGTCGCCGGCTTCCTCACCCGTCCGTGACGCTCGCTGTCCTCACCCCTACAGCGTCGGCACCAGCCGGCCGGCGATGATGCGCGCAGCGTTTTGCAGACTCTCGGTCAACGACGGGTGGGCATGGATGCTGTCCAGCAGATAGGTGTATGGGATTTCGTTGTCAATCATCACCGCGGCCTCACCGATGACACTATCGGCTTGGGCGCCCACTGCCCGCACGCCCAAGATACGATCATCGCCCGGCGGACCGACGATCAGCTTGACATAGCCGTCGAACGCCCGCATCGCATGGTAGCGGTGGTTGCGCGCATTGAGGAACTTCGCCACGCGCACGCCGTCCCCATACTGCTCCCGCGCTAGCGTCTCCGTCAGCCCGGCCCCGGCCAGCATCGGCATGCTGAAAATAATGAACGGGATATGCGACGAGCGCAGCGTCGAGGGCTGCTGGAGCATGTGCTTGACGGCGAGCCGGCCCTCGGCCTCCGCGATGTGGACGAGGGCTAGATCAAGCGGCGTCTTCCGCTCGCCAACGTCACCGACCGCATAGACGTGCGGCACGCTCGTCTGCATATTGTCGTTGACGTGAATCACGCCCGCCCGGCCCGGCTCGATCCCGGTCATGGATAGGTTGAGTGTGTCCGAGCAGGCGATCCGGCCAATGGCCACCAGCGCCCGGTCGGAGATGATGGTTGATCCATCCTCCAGCGTCGTCCTCACCCGGCCGCCGACCGTGCTCACCGAGCGCGTGCGCGCGCCAAAACGCACGTCAATGCCATTGCGGGTGAAGACGGTGGTAATGAACGCGCTGATGTCCGGGTCCTCGTGGCTGAGCAGGCGGTCGGCGGTGTCCAAGAGCGTCACGTGGACCCCGAAGGCGGTGAAGATCGAGGCAAACTCACAGCCGATCACCCCGGCGCCGACCACCGTGAGCGAGCGGAACGACTCGTCTACATCCACCACGTGGTCACTCGTCATAATCAGCTTGCCATCCACCTCCATGCCGGGGAGCACCCGCGGCCGCGAGCCGGTAGCAATCAAAAAGTGGGGCGCCCGAATTTGCTCGCCATTGACCTCGAGCGTGTGCGCGTCTACGAAGCGTCCCGTGCCGTTGACTACCCGCACCTTCATCTGCTCGAGGTAACCCACGGTAATCTCGGTGAGCGTCGCCGTTCCGGTAGTGAGTTGGTCGTGGATTTCGTCAAACCGCACGTCCGGGCCGGACGGGTCATAGCCGCGCCCCATCTTCAGCGCAATGAGCCGATCTTTGGCCAGCTCATACATCCCCTTTGACTTGTAGGCGCCATGCAGACCGTACCCGAGCAGCTCTCCGCCGTTGACAAGCGTGACCGCCATGCCCTGCGAAGCCGCGTAGAGCGCCGCAGCCATGCCGGCCGGCCCGGCGCCGATAATGGCGAGGTCGCAGTCCGCTACTCCCATTGCTCTCGTCCCCCTCCTGCAACCAGCCGCGCCGGAACCACTGTGGCGTCTAACTATAACGCGCCGGAGCGGGGGGGGGTGATACCATGTGGTAGCGATGGTAGAGATTTATACGCCTGCTCGCCGGGCTGAGTTCCTGTTGGCAAACGCGATTGATGACGTGGACTACGCACGTGCGCTAGAGGATGTACGCGAGATGGGACTTGATCCCGCCTCAATTCCCCACCCTAGAGCAGCGCGGCCTACCATGCCCCGGCCCCGCACAGCACCGGGCAACACCCTAGCGGTATAATACAAGGGTCACTCGACGCGGCACGCCTCGCGAGTCTTGGTAGCCTGCCCGCCTCGCGCAGCGCCCGCGTCGCTTGTCGTCTGCCCGCCGGCCTCAGTGCAACCGCCGGCGCCGGTCCCAGCCTCCGAGGGAACAACACATCATGCTACACGTCCACAACATCACCATCCGCTACGGCGGACAGGAAGTGCTCAACGAGGTGACCTTCTTCGTCGGGCCGAAAGAGCGCGTCGGGCTGGTCGGCGACAACGGCGCCGGCAAGACCACGCTGCTGGAGATCATCGCCGGCCAGCGCAGCGCCGACGACGGATTCGTCAAGCTCGATCCCCACAACACGCTCGGCTACCTATCGCAAGAGAGCCAGTGCCGGCTCGGCATCACGCTCGAAAACGAGATGCTGTCGGCGTTTCCGGGTGTGCTCAAGGCCCGCGCGGAGTTGGCCCGGCTCCAAGACGAAATGGATGCCGCCGCCACTGGTGGCGATCTCGATAAGATTGATCGCTTAGTCGAGGCGATGGCCGCAGCGCAGGACGAGTACGACCGGCTCGACGGCTACACGGTAGACGCGCGGGTCGGCGAGGTGCTGCACGGCCTGGGGTTCGCGCAAGACGACCGCCCCCGCTTGACCGATGAATTCAGCGGCGGTTGGCAAATGCGGATCGCCCTCGCCAAGCTCCTCGTCAGTCAGCCCTCTTTGCTCCTCCTCGACGAGCCGACCAACCACATTGACAAGGCTGCCCGCGACTGGCTCGAAGGCTACCTTGAAGACTACCGCGGCTCGCTGATCGTGGTCTCGCACGACCGGGCACTGCTCGACAATGTAGCCAAGCGGATTATCGAGCTGGAGGATAGCGTTGCCACCTCCTACACCGGCAACTACTCGGACTACCTCCGACTGAAAGCGGAGCGGCGTCGCCATCACGAGGCCGCCTACCGGCGCCAGCAGAAGTTCATCCGCCGCCAGCAGACCTATATCGAGCGTTTCCGGGCCATTGCCACGCGCGCCGCGCAAGTCAAGGCCCGCGAGCGGCAGCTAGAGCGGCTGGAGCGGGTCGAGGCGCCGAAGCCGGATCCGAAGAGCATTGACTTCCGCTTCCTGGGCGGTGGGCGCGGATCACGCGAGATCATCACCTTCAAGGATGTCACCAAGGCGTATGATGACCTCGTCGTACTGCGCGACGTCTCCTTCACGCTGGAGCGTGCCGACCGCGTGGCCCTCGTCGGCCCCAACGGCGCCGGTAAAACAACTCTGCTCCGCCTCCTGGCCGGCGCAGAAGAGCCGACTACCGGAGAGGTGATCCTGGGCAATGGCACCCGCGCCGGCTTCTACGCCCAGCACCAGGCCGAAGCCCTTGATCCAAACAAGACGGTCCTTGAGGAAGCCCTCGGTGCCTCGCGTACCGGCTCGACGGCCGCGGCCATGAATATCCTGGGGCGCTTCCTGCTCGCCGACGATGCCCACAAGCAGGTACGCAAGCTCTCCGGCGGCGAGCGCAGCCGGCTCGCCCTCGCCAAGATGCTGCTGCGACCGGCTAACCTCTTGCTGCTCGATGAGCCAACCAACCACCTGGACCGTCGCAGCACCGCGATGCTGGAAGCGGCCCTGCTGGACTACGCCGGGACCGTGGTGGTCGCCACCCACGACCTCTCGTTCCTGACCCGCGTGGCGACCAAGGTGGCAACGTTCGAGAACGGGGAAGTGACCGTGCGGCTCGCCGACCGGCCGCTCGACGGCACCGAGCCAACCCCCGTCCGGCGTCGCCGCTCGCGTACCGCAACTACCAAGCAGCGTAGATCGAGCAGCCCGCCCGCTGCCCGCCGCGCGCCGGTCGCCGTCTCGTAGGAGCCGCCGGTGCTGGCCCCCCTATGGTCCCCCCGCTGCGGTGGAGGCACGATATGTTCCCTCCCCCGTCGGGACGGGGGAGGGCGAGGGTGGGGGCCAATTGGCGCCCCGGCCGCTCTTCACCCGTTAAGGTCCTCGCGCGGAGCCGCCAGCCTCGCTGTGTGGTTCCCCACAGCGTGTCGCGGAGGTCGCCAATGCCGCGCAATGCGCCCCAGCCGCCGGTCGCGCCGGGCCAACCCGCCCTCTTCGACCCGCCATCCGATCCACACCAGCCGCTCGCCGTGCGGATGCGCCCGCGTACTGTGGACGAATTCGCCGGTCAGGAGCACCTGCTCGGTCCCGGCAAGGCGCTGCGTCGCGCCCTAGAGCAGCGCCGCCTCGGCTCGGTCATCCTCTGGGGACCGCCCGGTACCGGCAAGACCAGTCTGGCCCAGCTTCTTGTCCGCGCGTTGGCGATTGAAGCCCATTCGCTCAGTGCCGTCACCTCCGGCGTCGCCGACCTTCGTCGCGTCCTCACGGCCGCCCGCCGCAGCCGCGCCCAAGGCCGCCGGACGGCGTTGGTGCTCGATGAGGCCCACAAGTGGAGCCGCACGCAGCAGGAGGTCTTGCTGCCGGCCGTCGAGGATGGCCTGGTCCTGTTGATCGGGCTGACGAGTGAGAATCCCTATTTCGATCTGGTCCCGGCCCTCCGCTCGCGCGTCCGCATCCTCCGACTGGAGCCGCTGCCCGCCGAGACGATCAAGCTGCTCCTCGAACGTGCCCTGCGCGATGGGGAGCGCGGCCTAGGCCGCGAGGACGTGGAGGTGGCGGCCGACGCGCTCGATCTGCTCGTCGCTACCTCCGGCGGCGACGCCCGCATCGCGCTCAACGGCCTGGAAGCGGCCGTAGACATCGCGCCCACCGGCACTACCGGCCGCCGGCCCGTCACGGTTGAGACCGTCGAGACGGCCATCCAACGCCGCCAGGTGCGCTACGACCAAACGGGCGACGACCACTATCAGACCATCTCCGCCTTCATCAAAAGCATTCGTGGTAGCGATCCCGACGGCGCGGTGTTCTGGCTCGCCAAGATGCTCAAAGCCGGCGAGGACCCGCGCTTCATCGCCCGCCGGCTGGTGATCTCGGCCTCGGAGGACGTTGGCCTCGCCGACTCCCAGGGCCTCGTGGTCGCAACGGCGGCCTATGAGGCAGTAGAGCGCGTCGGGCTGCCCGAAGCCGGCCTCATCCTGGCCCACGCCACTGTCTATCTGGCCACGGCCCCGAAATCGGTGAGCGCCGCCAAGGCCGTGTGGCAAGCGCAAGCGGCCATCGAGGCCGGCGCCAGCCTGGAAGTGCCGCTCCACCTCCGCAACGCCTCGTTCAGCGGCGCGCAGCAGTTCGGCTACGGCCAAGGCTACGAGTACAGCCACGACTTCTCCAGCGACGACCCGCGGCGCTACCGCCAGCACTATCTGCCCGAAGGCGTCTCGGGACCGTTCTATCAACCCGGCCGCGACGGCGCCGAAGCCACCATCCACGAGCGCCTCACCCAGATCAAGCGCTGGCGTGCGGATTCGGGGGAGGAGAGCAGGCCCCCTCCCTAGCCCTCCCCCGTCCCGACGGGGGAGGGGATGAGGCGTGGGCTGGCGGCGCGCTCCGCTATGGTCCCCTGACAGGGGTAGGTATGGGGCATGCCGTAGGGGCGCAGCATGCTGCGCCCGTCCCCCCGTCGGGACGGGGGGACCATAGGGGGGCCAGGGTTGGCAGTGCCGGGGCTTGCCCACACACCGCCGAGACCGTATGCTTGCCAGGAATCGTGCCGGCGCGTCCCGGCGACTGCGACCCTAGGAGGCTACACCGATGCAGTTCGTGGCGATGACTGAAGAGCAGCAGAGCTTCTTGGAGACGAACGGCTATCTCATCGTGCCGGATGTCCTGGGCCAGGACATGATCGAACGCCTGTCCACGACGGTAGATCGCCTCTACCAGGAGGCCGTGCGCGAGGACCGGCTCAACCAAGCCGGTGCCTTCGAGCTACGAAACTGCATTGCCCACGACGATGTCTTCCTCCCCCTGCTCGACTGGCCGGAGACGGTCTCCTTGGTGCCATACATCCTCGGCTGGAACGTCCAGCTCGACACCTCGCACGTGATCGTCCGGCCCCCCCAGCCGGCGGATACGGCCGCCGCCTATAAAGCCATCGGCTGGCACCGCGACGGCGGCATTGCCGTCCGCCAGTTGCCGGAGCCGCTGCCGCGGATGCGCCTGAAGATTTGCTACGTCCTCAGCGACCTCAGCCAACCCGGCCGTGGCAATACGCGCTTCATCCCCGGCAGCCACAAGCGCCTCGGCCGGCCCTCGCATCAGGAGGGCGCAGTTGACCCCGACGGTGCCATCGAGGTCCTCGCCAATCCCGGCGATGCCGTCCTGTTCGAGAACCGCCTCTTCCACGCGGTCGGCCCCAATCTCAGCACCATCACCCGCAAGACCATCTTCATGGGCTACAGCTACCGCTGGCTCCGCCCCCTAGACTTCGTGACCCAACCCCCGGAGCTGATCGCCAAGGTCAAGGACGACCCCATCCGCTGGCAGTTGCTCGGCGCCTGGGCCACCCACATGGCCTTCTCCCTGCCCAAAGACGAAGACGTGCCCCTACGCGCCTGGTGCGAGGAGCACGGCTTAGATGCCGCCTTTCCCGACATGGTAAGGCCAGCCAAATAAACTGCGCCAGCACATCCACCTGAGGCCGATTCCGGCGCAAGCCGGAATGACGGGTGGCAGCCTCCCCCGCTCCACCGACCACTAGCCACGGGCCACTAATACGTCGCCCGCCCCCCGCTGATGTCGAAGACGGCACCCGTGCTGAACGAGCACTCCTCCGAGGCAATCCACGCCACCAACGACGCGATCTCCGCGATCTGCCCCGTCCGCTTCATCGGAATGCGGCTAATCATGTACTCCACCATCGCCTCGTCCGTCTGATCCAGAATCGCGGTCCGCACGACGGCCGGCGTAATACAGTTGACGCGCACCTCCGTCTCGGCCAGCTCCTTGCCGAGCGCCTTGGTCAGCCCGATGACTCCGGCCTTGGTCGTCGAGTAGGGCACCACCCGCGGGTTGCCCTCCTTGCCGGCAATCGAGGCGATATTCACGATCCGACCATATTCCTGCGCGAGCATGTGCGGAATGACGTACCGGCAGCAGACAAACACACCGCGCAGGTTGGTCCGGTAGACGCGGTCGAGGTCGTCGCCGGAAAGCTCCCACAGCGGCGCGGTCGGCCCGACAATGCCGGCGTTGTTCACCAGCACGTCAATCTGTCCCCAGGTCGCCATCAGCTCTTCCACAGCCGCCGCGATCCCCTCCTCGTCGCCCACGTCGGCCACCGCCAGCCGGGCCGTGACCCCCTCGGCTTCTAGCATCTCGACGGCACGGCGCCCCCCGGCCTCGTCAACATCCACCACAAACACCTTGGCGCCCTCGCTCCCCAAGCGGCGGGCAATGCCGAAGCCAATCCCGGTGGCCGCTCCGGTCACCATTGCCACCCGGCCCGTAAATCGCTGCATAGTTCACTCCTATCGTCAATCTGCTCCCGATAGTATATGCGTAGACGGCAGTTGGACCTCCTGACAAGGGGTAGGTACGAGGCTGGACGTAGGGGCGCGATTGATCGCGCCCAGGGCGACCACCAGGGGCGCCCCTACATGGTTGGTGCTCGGGCAGTGCCGGGTGGCCGCTGTAGGGGCAACCCTTGTGGTTGCCCTCGTCCCCCCGCCGCAGCGGGGGGACCATAGGGAGGCCAGCAGGCCACACTATGCAGATGCCGTCCCATTCGTGCTACAACTTCCGCGCCGGAGCGCGACCACTACCGACACGTGAGCATGAGCAACAAGTCAACTGCGGGCAAGGTGGCGCCGGTTGACCAGGCCGTCGCGGCGGTGCAAGACGGCGCGACCGTCGCCGTCGGCGGGTTCGTCGGCATCGGCCACCCCGAGGCGCTGACTGCCGGGCTGGAGGCGTGCTTCCTCCGCACCGGCCGGCCGCGCGGCCTCACCCTGATCTATGGTGCCGGTCAGGGTGACCGCGAACGGCGCGGCCTCAATCATCTGGGACACGAGGGCCTGCTGCGGCGCGTGATCGGCGGCCACTGGGGACTCGCTCCGCGCATCTGTGAGTTGGCCTTGGCCGGCAAGATCGAAGGCTACAACTTCCCGCAAGGGGTCATCATCCACCTCTTCCGCGACATTGCCGCCGGCAAACCCGGCACCATCACCCAGGTCGGTCTCCGCACCTTTGCCGATCCGCGCCTGGAAGGTGGGCGCATCAACCCACAGGCTACTCCCACTGACCTGGTGCAGGTGGTTCACCTGAACGGCGCCGAATACCTCTTCTACCCCCGCCTGGAGCTAGATGTCGGCCTGATCCGCGGCACGACCGCCGATCCCGACGGCAACATTAGCATGGAGCGGGAAGCGGTCTACGGCGAGATGTTGAGCATCGCCCAAGCCGTACATAACTGCGGCGGCCGCACCATCGCGCAAGTGGAGCGGGTGAGCACCGCGCGCCTGCCGCTGCGCGACATAAAAGTGCCCGGCATCCTCGTGGATACGGTCGTCGTAGCCGACTCGGATGAGCACTGGCAGACCTTCGCCGAGCGGTTCAATCCTGCCTACGTGGCCGATACGAGCGCCGACCTGCCGGAGCTACCCCGGCACCCCCTGGACGCCCGCAAGGTCATCGCCCGCCGGGCGGCGCTGGAGCTGCGCCCCGGTGACATCGTCAACTTGGGTATCGGCCTCCCGGAGGCCGTCGCCCCGGTCGCCGCCGAGGAAGGGATCATGGACGATCTCGTCCTGACCGTCGAAACGGGGGCGATTGGCGGGGTTCCGGCCGGCGGCCTCTCGTTCGGTGCCTCCTACATGCCCACCGCCTTGATAGACGCGCCGTATATGTTCGACTTCTACGACGGCGGCGGCCTCGACATCGCCTGTCTAGGGGCGGCCCAGATTGACGCGCAGGGCAACGTCAACGTGAGCCGTTTCGGTCGCGTGATGCCCGGCGCGGGCGGCTTCGTCAACATCAGCCAGAACGCCAAGCGGGTCGTCTTCTGCGGCACCTTCACCGCCGGCGGCCTCACGGTCACGATTGACGACGGCGCACTGCGTATCCGGCAGGAGGGCCGGCAGCAGAAGCTCGTCCGGCAGGTCGAGCAAGTGACCTTCAACGGCGCTTTTGCTCAGGCGGCCGGCCGGCCGGTCCTGTACGTCACGGAGCGAGCCGTGTTCACCCTCACCCCCGACGGCCTGACTCTGACGGAGCTGGCCCCCGGCGTGGACCTGGAGCGCGATGTCCTCGCGCAGATGGCCTTCCGACCGCGTATCGAAGCCTCCCTCCGGCCAATGGCCCCCCGCCTCTTTCGCCCCGAGCCAATGCGCCTCGCTGCGGTATAGCTGCGGTATAGTGAGGAGCGTGAAACTTCTGCTCTCTCTTCTGTCGCTCCTGGAGGTTGCCCAGCGGGACGGCCGGTCATTCGTCTTGCAGCCGGAACCGGCCGGTGGCTCGCCTCTTGATATTGCCGGCGTTGACCTCGGCGTGACCACCGACGAGATAGTCACCATCATCCGCGAGAGCCTGGAGCGTTACGGCTGAAGTAGGAATCCACGTCCCCCCGCCGCAGCGGGGGGACCATAGGGGGCCAGGCCCTTCGGCGGTGAGGCCCGTCAAGCCTTGGGGAGACGACACAGTGAATGCTACGCATCCAGTCATCCTGTCGGCAGCGCGGACGCCGTTCGGTCGCTTTGGCGGCGTGTTCCGCGACCTGTCCGCCGTCGAGTTGGGCACCGTCGCCGCCCGCGCAGCCCTCGAACGCGCCCGCATCGAGCCGGACGCCGTTGATACGGCGGTGTTCGGCCAAATCTACCAGGGCGGGGCCGGCATGAACCCGGCGCGTCAGGTGGCGATGGGCGTCGGTGTGCCCAATCGCGTCCCGGCCATGACGATCAACCAAGTCTGCGCCTCCGGCTTGCAGGCCGTCGCCCTGGCCGCCCAGTCTATCCGGCTCGGCGAGGCGGAGGTCGCCTTGGCTGGCGGTATGGAGAGCATGAGCCAGGTGCCCTACGTGCTGCCCGATGCACGGTGGGGCGCGCGGCTGGGCCACGCCCGGCAGCTCGACGTCCTGCTCCACGATGGCCTCTGGGACGCCTTCCACGACTGCCACATGGCCACCACGGCCGAGGGCCTCGCCGCGGAGTTCGGCATCACCCGCGCAGCGCAGGACGAATTCGCCCTGCAAAGCCAGCGACGCTATGCCGCGGCCCTCGCCGCCTGCCACTTCGCGGATGAGGTCGTCCCGGTCGAAGTGGCTCAACGCCGCGGACCGCCCCGCCGCGTGACGGCCGACGAGCACCCACGCCCCGATACCACGCTGGAGGCGCTCGCCAAGCTGCCGCCGGTCTTCGCCGGCGGCTCCACCATCACCGCCGGTAACGCCGCCGGCATCAACGATGGCGCCACCGCGCTGACCGTTGCGTCACCGGCGTGGGCCGCTCAGCATGGCCACAGGCCCCTGGCCACGCTCAGATCGGTAGCGGTCGTCGGCGTCGAGCCGCTGCGTATGGGCATCGGGCCGGTGCCGGCCATCCGCACCGTGCTGGACCGGACGGGCCTGACCCTGGCGGACATTGACCTACTGGAAGTGAACGAAGCCTTCGCGGCCCAAGTGCTCACCGTCGAGGCGGAGTTGGGCTGGGATCGCGCCAAGGTCAACGTCAACGGCGGTGCAATTGCCATTGGCCATCCGCTCGGCGCGAGCGGCGCGCGCGTGCTGGCAACGCTGATCTTCGAGCTGACTCGACGCGATGCCACGCGCGGTATCGCCGCCCTCTGCGTCGGTGGCGGTATGGGCATCGCCGCGCTGGTAGAGCGAGCGGGAACGCCCTAGCAGCGGCGCGCCGCGAGCAGACAAGCTCACTCTTGCTCCTCACTAGCCTCGGCAACCGCCGCCGGCTCATCCAGAAGCATAGTCACCACTATCCTCCGATGCGTTACTGCCGAGCTTGCAGTGGCGTCGGCCGCTGCGGATTCAATGGCTTCGCGCACCTCTACCAAGTCCAGTTCTAGCGCCTGGAAGAGCTTGGCGAGATCGCTCTCCGGCTCCGCTACGGCTACCTCGGTCAGCGCGAGCAGGATGTGCTCGGTGCCGAGGTGCTTGCTTCCCAACCGCTCGGCTGCGCCGACAGCCCGTTCGACAAGCTGCACCGTCTCGCGCGTCCACACCGCCTCTTCTCGGAGCGGTTGGTCACTCTTCACGAACACACGTGCGATGGCCTCTCTCCAGCCCTTGTTCGGATCTGAGACAAGCCCCCCAAAGATCCCCGCAGCGTTGCCATCAATAGAGAGCGTTGCCATGAGCACGTGTGAGAGTTCCACCGCCCCTGTCCCATAGCACATGGCCCACAGACGAACATTCTGTACCAACAGCACGGTGGTCACGGTCAGCTTGCCGCCCCACGCCGCCAGCCGTTGGCGCGTCTCCGGCGCTACCCAATCGGGCAGTGGTGGCCACACCAGTGTCTCACCCCAGGTTTTGGGCACTCCGGAAGCGGTATGCAGCGGCCACGTTGGTGGCTCAATCCGGTTCGCAAGCGCTTTAGCTTTCTCCCTTACCGCCGTATGGACGTAGATAGGGGCCTGCGCGCGTAAGGCGAGCGCGATGGCGTCGCTTGGACGGGCGTCAACCTCTATGGTCTGGCCATCGCGGGTGAGAACAACCGCCGCGAAAAAGGTCTCTTGCTCCAACTTGGTGACACGCACCTCCTGAATCGAAGCGCCGAAGGCAGTCGCCAGGTTTAGCATCAGATCGTGGCTCATCGGTCGCGGTAATTCCGATTCCTGGAGCCTGAGGGCGATAGCCTGAGCCTCGGCCGGGCCAATAGTGATGGGCAGCGTGCGGTCGCTCTCCGGCTCCTTGAGCACGACCTTCTGGGACGTGCGGTAGACGTCAGTCTGAACGCAATCCACGATCATCTCGACATACGTCATCGCCAACCTCCTCGGTCGCTTGCGTCCGCTGGGTGCATAGGGTGGCCGGTCGAACTCGGCGTAGCCCTCGCTTGTCAGCTGTGCCAGTTCGCGCCGCAGCCGGCCACGCGCATGGTAGAGCCGTCCACGGATGGTGCTCGCCGGCACCGCGAGCAGCGTAGCGATCTCGTCATACGTCAGCCCCTCCACGTAGTGCGCCACGATGGCCCGGTGTTGCTCCTGTGGGAGGGCCGAGATCGCCCGCCCGATGGCCCGCGCCAGATCGTTGGCTTCCCAGGCTGCCTCGGCAGAAGCGCCATCGCCAGCCAGGTGGCGCTCGACGGTCACTGGCGTCTCCACCAGGAGCGTGTCCAGCGACTGGGTAAACCGTCGCGCTGGCGTGCGCCGCCACCAGAGCCGCGCACGATTGAGCGCAATGGTGTAGAGCCACGGCCGGAAGCGTTCCGGCTCGCGCAGCTCCGAAAGCCGCGTCACGGCCTGGAACATCGTCTCCTGGGCCAGGTCTTCCGCCTCCGTCCAATTGCCGATAGCCCGCGCCAGGAGCTTGTGTACGAGCGGCCAATGCCGGTCAATCAAGGCCGCGACGGCAGCAGCCTGGCCCGCGCACGCCGCGCGGACAAGCTGGCTATCGGTCGCATTGGCGGCAGCCGTCATCGTTCCTCATCCTTGTAGATGACGCGCGGACGCAGATCGTCACAGCCCACCGCCGCGACGACTTCCGCGCCGGTCGGAATCCATGTCCCCTTACGGAGCGAGAGACCGGAGGAAGGCCACACACCACTTGGAGGCACCCGGCCGACTGGTACTTGGCAGAGACGCCCTAGCAAGGGCGGCCCGCTACCAGCCGTAAGCGAGCCGGCGGGCCAGGCGCTCGGGCAGACCGGCCTGCAGCATCTTCTGCTGCACGTGGTCTACCGGGTAAGGCACCCGCCGCAAGGTGACCGTAGCCGCATCTAAATCGAGGAGCATGTAAGCGGCCTCGGGATGGCCGTCGCGTGGCTGCCCCACTGCACCGGGGTTGATAATCAGCCGCCGGTCGTCGAGGTACAACGGCTCATCGGGCTGCGGCACGATGGTCTCGCAGGTCTGAATACGTGCCGTGGGCAAGGGTTGCCGGAAAATGAGCGGGACGTGCGTGTGACCCACCAGGCAATAGCGGCTCGCAAAGTAATCGAAGTTCAACTGCGCCAGCCGCACGTTGGTCAGATACTCCCACACCGGGTCCAGGGGGCTGCCATGCACCAAGGTGAAGTCCCCGTGCTGCTCCTCAGTGGGCAGGCTGGCAAGAAAGGCGCGGTCCGCCATGTTGAGCTGCTGCGCCGTCCACTGCACGGCGGTATCGGCCTCGCTGTTGAACGCCTCCGAGGAGTCCATCTTCCCGCCGGCCGCAAGGTCGTGATTGCCGGCGATGCAGATGAACTTGCCTTCACGTGCCCGCCGGATACAGGCCGCCGGGTCCGGGCCATACCCAACGAGGTCGCCCAGGCACCAGATCGCATCCACGGTCCCCATGTCGTGCAGCACCTCATCGAGGGCCTCCAAGTTTCCGTGGATGTCCGAGAGAATTGCAATTAGCATTGGCGTTCAAAGGCCGATTATATCACAGCCCTCTCACCCTACCCGGCACCCAACCACGTCAAGTTCACCGGCCACAGCGGCGTACATCGCCCCCTCCTGCAAGAAGCCGACTGTGACCAGAAATCACATGCACAGACGCGAATCTCGTGCGCTCTTTTCTACACCACGTTCGCCGATCGCAAACAGTTTGCGGCGCACGCTGAGGGTCTGATACATTCGGGCAGACAGACACCCGAAAGGATTCACCATGAGGTACAGGCTGCCCTGGTTTACTGTTGTCGTCCTCGTCGGTACATTGGTCGCAGCCTCGCCGGCACTGGCGAGCAAGACGGCGCCGTCAAACTGCAAGTTCATCTTGGGTTTCGAGATGCTCAGAGGCATGATTGATGCGGCGGAAGGGCCGACGACGGTCGGCGAGTGTCTGGAGAATCAGCGGTTCGACGCCTACGGCAACGCCGAGCAGCGCACGACCGGCGGTCTCATGGTCTGGCGCAAGGCCGACAATTGGACGGCGTTCTCGGACGGCTACCGCACGTGGGTCAATCGAGGGGAAGACGGCCTGCACGTTCTGGTCAATGGCGCCACGGCAATGCTGACCGGACCGGACGGCACCGCGATGGGCACGGTCACGCTGACGCAAGGACCATTCGGCGTCTTGATCGCAGCAGACTTGATGGGATTGACGCCCGGCGGGCACGGCTTCCACATCCACGAGTTCGGCGCCTGCTCACCGAGCTTCGCAGCTGCCGGTGGACACTTCAACCCCGGCGGTACCGGGCACGGCTTCCTGGATGAAGGCGGGGTCCACGCCGGTGACACGCCGAATGTCTACGCCGCAGCCGACGGTACGGTCCGTGCCGATATATTCACCGCTGCCGTGACGCTGGAGACGGACGCCGCCCATTCGCTCTTCGACGCCGACGGCTCCGCGATCATCGTCCACGAGAAGCCCGACACCTACGGTGCGGACCCTGGCGCCGGTGCCCGTGTTGCCTGCGGCGTGATCCAACGCAACGCCATCGGATAGCGCATAGCGCCCCTGCTCTCCCAGGGGGTGAGCGGGAACTACTGGCCCCCACCCTCACCCTCCCCCGTCCCGACGGGGGAGGGAACCCGCCAGCCGGTGGCAGCCGCGGTGCCCGTGCCGCCGTCCTCCCGCCCCATGCTCGCCCAGGGCCGCCCGCAGCGCCGTCCCCCCGCCGCAGCGGGGGGGCCAGAGGGGGGCCTATCCCTAGACCCCGGCCGTCTCCGCGAGTTCTTCCGCTCGTGTGATGAGCCTCCGTAGCTCCGCGAAGCCGCGCTCCCAGAATGCCGGGTCGCGGTAGTCCACCCCCAGCGGCGCCAGCAGCGCAGCCGGCGTGTCTCGTCCTCCCGACCGCAGCAGGTCGAGAAAGCGCGGCACGAACGCGCTTCCCTGCTCGCGATACAGGCTGTACAGCGCCAGCACCAGCAACTCCGCAAAGGTGTAGGCGTAGCAGTAGAAGCGCGTGTGGATGAAGTGCGGAATGTAGGACCAGCCCCAGCGGTACCCCTCCGTCAACTGCACGGCATCGCCGTAATACTTGCCATTGGCCTCGATCCAGAGGTCGGATAGTCGGTCGGACGTGAGCCGGCCATCGCCGCGCGCCGCGTAGGCGGTTTGCTCGAAGCGGGTAAGCACGTTTTGGCGGAAAACGGTGGCGAAGATGTCCTCGACCTTCGCACAGGTCAGCGCCAACGCCGTCGCCGGGTCTTGCTCGGAGGCTACCAGCCGGTCGAAGACGGCGATCTCACCGAACACCGACGCCGTCTCGGCCAGCGGCAGCGTGGGATGATAGTTGAACAGCGTTTGCTCCCGCGCCAGCCAGCCGTGAACACCGTGACCAAGCTCGTGGGCGACGGTCATTACGTCGCGGAACGTGCCGGTGTAGTTGCACAGCACATACGGATGCGTTTGGGGCGATGGCGACCAGCAGAAGGCCCCGCCGCGCTTGCCCGGCCGCGGGTCGGCGTCAATCCACCGCCCGTCGAAGAACCGCAGCGCGATGTCCCGGAACTGCGGATCAAAGGCCCCATACGATTCCAGCACCATCTCCCGCGCGTCACCGAACGGGTACTCGCGGTCCACGTTGCCGACCGGCGCATATTGATCGTAGAGGCGCAGCTCAGGGAGTTCGAGTAGGCGACGTTTTAGCTCGAAATACGCCTGCGCTAGGCCGTAGTTCGCCTCCGTCACCTCCATCATGGCCGCGACGGCCGCCGGGTCCACCTCGTTGGACAGGTGCCGCTGCGCCATCGCGTCCGGGTAGTCACGCAGCCGGTCCATGTTGAGGTGATCCTGGATCAACGTATCGTAGACATACGTCAAGACGGCCCCTTGCTCTTGCAAGACGGCATAGAGCGCATCATGGGCACGGCGGCGCAGGTCGCGGTCCGGGTGGTGGAACAGCGCCAGCACCTCATCGAGCGTGTGGTCGCGCGGCGTACCATCGCGCTCGACCGAGAACGTCAGCGACGACGTGATCTCGGTGTGCAGCCTGGCCCAAGCCAGCGGACCGGTCAGGTCCTTCTCGTTGACAATCTGCTCTTCTGGCTCGCTCAGCAAGTGCGGCCGGTACTTCCGCACTTGCTCCAGATAGTGGCGATGGGTAGCGAGCTGCGGATCGTCCAAGAGTGCCTGAGCCGTCGCCTCGTCCACGCGCGACCACTCCAGATCGAAGAACAACACCAGATTTTGGATTTCGGTCAGCTGCTGCTCCGTCCGCTGCTCCAGATCGCGGTGCTCGTCCCGGCCGGTATCCGCGCTGTAGAGTAGCCCGGCATACGCCTGGAGCCGGCCGCTCCGCTCGTGTAGCTCCTCCAGTGCCGTGACCGCCGCCAGCAGCAGCGCGGCCGACGGTCCGCCGTCCACATCCACCGTGCCGCGGTAGGTGTCGGCAAACGCCGCCGCCTCGCTCCGCAGCCGCTCTACGTCGGCAGCAATCCGCGGGTCGTCATAAGCTCCGTACAAATCCGAAAGGTCCCAGGTGATCCCTTGGGCCACAGCATCGTTCGTCGGCGGCATCCATTCCTCCCCGCTGACAGGCATAGTCGCTCCTGAACTCTAACACCTCGCCGCGGCAGGCATAGGCTGGGCCGCTCCCGTCCCCCCGCCGCAGCGGCCCCAGCAGCACCCGTCCCCCCGTCGCAACGGGGGGGACCATAGGGGGGCCGGTCCGCACGCGACTGCTAAACTCCCCCCAACGCCAACAGCAGAATTAACCCGCCAGGACTGCACCGCACCATCGCCTCATTGGCGTTCGGTGTGCCTGGTGATAAGGAGCACACTATGGATATCCCCCTCGGCTGCTTTAGCCGTCCGTGGGCCGCCTTCGAGTTCGATGAGACCTTGGCCGGGATCGCCGCCGCCGGGTTCGACCACTTCGGCTTCCTCGGTCTCAATCACGACCAGCCCCCGCTCGATGACGACGGCGCGGCCATCCCGGAGACGGAATCTGCCGTTCTCGCGCAACTGGAGCGGCATGGCCTCGCTCCGGCCATCCTCGTAAGCACGATCCTCCTCGACGCGCCGCGGGAAGCCGGCTTGGCTCGCCTGCATGGCTTGGTAGACCAGGCCGTCCGCTTCAACGTAAGCGTCATCCTGGAGCAGGGGCACGGTCGGCCGGAGAACTACGACCGCTACTTCGACCTCATGCGCGCAGCCGCCCCCTACGCCGCCGAGCACGGCGTCACTATCGCCGTGAAGCCGCACGGCGGACTCACCACCACCGGCGCCGATTGCCTGGCGGCGGTCCAGCGCGTCAATCATCCGGGGTATCGCCTCTGCTACGACCCCGGCAACTTGCTCTACTACGCCGGCGAGGACCCCGTCCAGGCGCTACGGAGCTTCGCGCCCTACGTCGCTGCCATGTGCATCAAGGATGAAGTCGGCGGGCAGGGCGGCTCGGTGACGGTCTCGCCCGGCGACGGCGATGTGGACTTCCCGGCCATCTTCCGCATCCTCAACGACCACGGCTATGCCGGCCCCAGCATCGTCGAGACGCTTGGCGCCGGCGGTAGTCGCGCCTCTGGCGATGCCGGCGAAGGCCAGGACACAATTGAAACGGTCAACGACGAAGCCGTCCGCGCCTACAACTATCTCCGGAGCCTGCTAGGCTCCATCTAACCCGGTCAGTCTTCAGTGCTGGTCACTGGCTACCGACCACGAGCCACCGTCCAGGGGGGAGCATCCTGTGTCCGACAACCCGGCGCATCAGCCCAACCGCCTCATCAATGAGACCAGCCCGTATCTCTTGCAGCACGCCTATAACCCTGTGGACTGGTACGCCTGGGGGCCGGAGGCGTTGCAGCAGGCCCGCGAGCTGGATAAGCCAATCCTGCTTTCAATTGGCTATTCGGCCTGCCACTGGTGCCACGTGATGGAGCGGGAGTCGTTCGAGGACGAGGCGACGGCGCGGCTGATGAACGACCTGTTCGTCAACATCAAAGTGGACCGCGAAGAGCGTCCCGACCTCGACTCGATCTATATGCAGGCGGTGCAGGCGCTCACCCAGCATGGCGGCTGGCCGATGACCGTTTTCCTCACGCCGGACGGCGAGCCGTTCTACGGCGGGACCTACTTCCCGCCCGTTGACCGCTACGGAATGCCGAGCTTTCAGCGCGTCCTGCAAAGCGTCGCTCAGGCCTACCGCGAGCGGCGGGACGCCGTTGACCGCACCGCCCAGCAGCTCACCACCCTGCTCCGGCGCTCTGCAGTGGAAGTGCGCCCGCTGGATGATGACACCGCCCTCCCGACGGCTACCGTGCTGAACCAGGCCACCCAGACGCTCGGTGCCGCGTTCGATACCCGCTACGGCGGCTTCGGAACCGCCCCCAAGTTTCCCCAGCCCATGAACCTGGAATTCCTGTTGCGGCGCTCGCAGCACCCGGCCAACGCCCACCTCTTACCGCTGGTGGAGAAGACACTGGAAAGCATGGCCCGCGGCGGCATCTACGACCACCTCGGCGGCGGCTTCCACCGCTACTCGACCGACGCGCAGTGGCTTGTCCCGCATTTCGAGAAGATGCTCTACGACAACGCCCAACTCGTTTGCGTCTACCTCCACGCCTACCAGCTCACCGGCAAGGAGCTATACCGGCAGGTTGTCGAGGAGGTGCTGGCCTACGTCGAGCGCGAGATGACCGACCCGGCCGGCGGGTTCTACTCGACGCAGGACGCCGACAGCGAGGGTGAAGAGGGCCTGTTCTTCGTCTGGACACCCGACGAAATCAGGCAGGTGCTCCCGCCCGATGAAGCGCGGCTCTTGGAGCTGTACTACGACGTCACACCCGACGGGAACTTCGAGGGCAAGAATATCCTCCACGTGCCCCGCGATGAAGACGTGGTGGCCCACTTGGCCGGAGTTTCCGTCGAGCAGCTGCGCGAGACGCTCGTGCGTGCCCGTCAACGCCTGTGGGCGGTGCGCGAGCAGCGGATAAAGCCGGACCGCGACGAGAAAGTCTTGACCTCCTGGAACGGTCTGATGCTGCGGGCGTTTGCCGAGGCCGGCGCCGTGCTCGACCGGGACGACTATCGCCAGCGCGCCATCGCGAACGGCGAGTTCCTCTGGGAGCAGCTACGGAGCACCGACGACGCCGACCGGGTACGGCTGTTCCACTCCTGGAAGGAAGGCCGCGCCACGCTCAACGGCTACCTCGAGGACTACGCTTACCTCGCCGACGGCTATCTGGCCCTTTATGAGGCAACCTTCGATCCCGTCTGGATTGCCCGCGCCCGGGCACTCACCGACACCATGCGCGCGCTATTCCTCGATAGCTCCGGCGGCGGCTTTTTCGACACCGCCACCGACCATGAAGCCCTGATTGCCCGGCCCAAAGACTTGCTCGACAACGCCACGCCGGCTGGCAACTCCGTAGCCGCCGAATCGCTCATCCGCCTGGCGGCACTCACCGGCGATTGGGACGCCGCCGAGCCGGCGCTGGCACTCTTTCGCGCCTTGGGCAATACGCTGTCCCAGCACCCCAGCGCCTTCGGCCGCCTACTGAGCGCCCTCGACCTCTTCCTCGCACCGCCCAAAGAGGTGGCCATCGTTGCCCCACCCGGCACGACGGAGGCCGACGATCTCCTCCGGCCGGTGCTGGCGGCCTACCTGCCCAATTGCGTCCTCGCGTTCCGCTCGGAGGACGACACGTCCGCCGCCGCCCTCGTGCCGCTGCTGGCCGGGCGTGAAACGATCAGCGGCAGCCCCACCGCCTACGTCTGCGAACGGTTTACCTGTAAACTGCCGGTCACGGAGCCGCGCGCGCTCCAAGCACAGCTCACGGCCTAGCACGCTGGTCGGTGGCACGAAAACAACACCCATCCGTCATTGCGGCGGAAGCCGCAATCCACATCCCCCTGCCGCAGCGGGGGGACCATAGGGGGGCCAAGCCAATAGGATTCGGTAAGGAGTAGCTTCTGTGACCCAACAACTACAAGGCAAGCGCGTCGTCTTCACCAGCGAACGGCAGGTAGAGTTGGAGGACTTCACCCTCGATGCGGCCCTCGGCCCCCGCGAAGCGCTCGTGCGTGGCAAATACAGCGTCATCAGCCCGGGGACGGAAGGAGCCAGCTACACCGGTCTGGTGCAGCAGATGGCCACCATGCGCGAGCATCGCCCGGCCGGTGATTCCCGCCCGGAACCGTATCCCCGGCCTACCGGATATGGTCACCTGGGCGAAGTGCTCGCCGTTGGGGGCGCGGTGGAGGGCATACAGGCTGGCGATATGGTCACGAGCTTTGCCAACCACACCTCCCTCGCCAAGGTGGACACGGGCCACTTCTGCCTGCCGGTTCCCGCCGCCCTCGGCCTCGACGACCGGCGGGCCGTGTTCGTGCGGATGGCCGGCGTCGCCATTACGGCCGTCCGCAGCGCCAACGTCTCCCCCGGCGACATGGTACTGGTAGTCGGCCTGGGCCTGGTCGGCAACTTCGCCGCCCAGCTCTTCCGGCTTGCTGGCGCCGAAGTGCTGGCCAGCGACCCGCTAGACGAGCGCCGCGCCATCGCCGCCCAGTGCGGCATTGCCCGGACCGTGAACCCGATGACCGACGACCTCGCGGCCGCCGTGCTCGATTGGACCGGCGGCCATGGCGTGGACATTGCCGTAGAAGCTATCGGGCGCTCCGAGCTGATCGCCGAGGCCGTCGAGTTGACCCGCCGCCACGGCGAGCTGATCCTGCTCGGCAGCCCCCGCGCCCACCACACCATGAACGTCACCCCGATGCTCACCCGCATTCACTTACAGGGAATCACACTGCGCGGTGCCCTGGAGTGGCTCTACCCCATCCCCGACACGCCGGGTCTGAAACACTCCATCACCCGCAACTACCGCCAACTGCTGGAGTGGATGGCCGCGGACCGTCTAATCGTTGATCCCCTGCGGACCCACGTCCTGCCGCCGGAGCAGTGCGCCGATGCCTACGCCGGACTAGCCAATCAGCAGGACCGCTACCTCGGCGTCCTCTTCGACTGGACCACCACCGCCGCCTGACCCCCTACATGCCCTGGCCCCGTCATTCCCGCGAAAGCGAGAATCCACGTCCCCCTGAACAGCGGGGGACCATAGGCTGACAAGGGTAGGTTTCTTGTGTAGGGGTGCAACATGTTGCGCCCACGTGCTCGTCATTGCGGCGGAAGCCGCAATCCAGGCTCCCAGCCCCCGTTCGCCACACCGCTCCCGCTTCCCTGGAGGGCAGCGGCGGACCGGCGCCGCCAGCGCTCCCCTTCCCTGCCAGGGAAGGGGCCGGGGGTTAGGTCCGACTCGCCGCCCAGCGAAAAACCTACCCCTGTCAGGGGGAGCATAGGGAGGCAATACCCCCACGTCCGGCTTCTTCCCAAACGCTGCCCCGCGGCATCGTATCTTGTGAGGGGCGCAGCGGCGCACCGACGCTTCCCAGTCCGCCGCCTCGCCAGCGCCGAGTACGGAGGCCGCCTGTGAGTGACGTAGTGAACCCATCCACTGCCGACCTGGTCCGCCGTGGTCAGATGGGTGACAAAGGTGCCTACGGGCAGTTGGTCGAGCGGTTTCAGGCGGAGGCCTATGGACTAGCCTACTACCATCTAGGTCACCGCGAAGATGCCTTGGATGTTGCTCAGCAGGCGTTTCTCGCCGCGTATCTGCACCTTGATAGCCTGGCCGACCCGGCTCGCTTCGGCGGCTGGCTCGCCCGCATTGTGGCCAACGAGTGTCTGCGCTGGCATCGCCGGCGGCGTCCAGCACTCTCGCTCGATACACCCACCTTGGGCGATCTGCAGGATGGACGGGCGGTGACCCCGGAGCACGCGGCCGAGCACAGCGAGCTACGCCGGGACCTGAACCGCGCCCTCATGGCCTTGCCGCGACCGCAGCGCCTCGCCCTCACACTGTACTACGTGGCCGGGCTGCGCTACCGCAAGATCGCCGAGGTTGTGGAGCTACCGATCACTACGGTGAAGGGGCGCATCCAGGAAGGGCGCAAGCGTCTGCGGCGCATCCTCGGACCTACGTATGAAAGGAGGCTTATGCCCCTGCAACCTGCTACCGCCAAGCAGCAATCAAGAGCCGCAGCAAAGGAGAAGATCATGGCACAGCTTGAAGAGTTAGCTATCCGCTACACGAGCGCCGGTGAACGCGCGGGCATCGTGCTGCTCAAGTCGCAGCAGAGCGAACGGTATGTCGCCATCAATCTCAGTGGCGACCAGGTGAGCGCCATCTTGCCGCGCTCGACTCGCCCCGGCCCTCCGGGTACCGGCATGGGTATCCAAACGCACACATCGGATGTACATATGTCCGATCTACGTCCGGCGGACGACTATCGTTTCTTCGCCGACTTGCTGACCAGCGCCGACGTCACCGTGACCAGCGTTGACCTCAATGTCGCCGCAGGAAGCCACGAACCACAAGCCACCGTTCGCCTCCGAAGCGGAACACAAGAGAGCACAGTGCCGGCGTCGGCCAGTCAGGCGTTGGCGCTCGCGGCCGCAACGGATGCACCAATCCGCGCCCCGGCAGCCATCCTCGCTGTCGGCGGCCTGGCCACCGGGGGACATACCCCACCGGAACCGGCCGAGGTGGTTCGTGCGGTTGAGGCCGCCGAGGCCAGCCATCGCTTGAGCCAGGCACTGATCACCACCCTCGAAGGTCGCAGTGGGACAGTCACGCTGCGCCTGATCCCGGAGGCAGACCAGGTAAGGATTGTAGACGTGGAGCGCGGCGTTCTCGATACAATCCCGGGCCTCACCCTCTTCCACCACTTCGCCGAGGCTGCCGAGAAGAGCCAGCCCCAAATCGGCGAAATTGCTCTGAGCGGCGTTGGCAAGTTTGCTCTTGCTGTGCATCCGAGCGCGACCGAGACACGCCTCGAACTGACCCCTCTCCCCGCCAGTTGACGACGAGAGATCACCCCACTCACCTCCGACAGCCTCCCTAAGCGGACAGAGCCGAAGGTCACGCTAATGGCTCCCCTTCCCTGCCAGGAAAGGGGCCGGGGGTTAGGTCCACTCCCCTCTCTATCGCTCGGCGATGGAGAGGGGGCCGGGGGTGAGGCAGAATAGCTTGTCGTTTCACGTGAAATGTGTTAGTAGGGCGCCGCAGAGTACGGTAGCGGTGTCAGTCCGGGCGTTCCGGCCGCCCCGGATCCGTCGTTCCCGCGTGCGCGGGAACCCAGACGCCCCTTCCCTTTAGGGAGGGGGCCGGGGGGTAGGTTGATCCTCGCCTGCATGGACATGACGACCAATACAGGAGCGCCCCTGCCCGACACCATCGAGAGGAATGAGCCAGTGAACCTCATCGTCATCATGCTGGACAGCCTACGGCAGGACCACGTCAGCCTCTACCATCAGGGGCAGGGGCCGTTCGCTGATGTTGCGCCCTGTCAAACGCCCAACATTGACGCCTTTGGGCAAGAGAGCCTGATCTTCGAGAATATCTACCCGGAGGCCTTCCCGACGATCCCGGTACGTACCGCGCTGCTCACCGGCCAACGCACCCTCCCCTACCGCCCCTGGCAGCCGCTGACCGCGGAAGACGTGACCGCCACCGAGCTACTGCGCGGCGAAGGCTATGTCTCCGGGCTGATCTCCGATACCTACCATTACCGGGCGCCGGGCATGAACTTTCACCGCAACTTCCACTCCTATCGCTGGATCCGCGGTCAGGAGTACGACCCCTACGACTCCGGCCCGGCGCAGCGCAACCTGGACGATTACGTCAACGCGCACTACCCGCCGCTCTGGCGCGAACGGATACATCAGTTCCTCGCCAATACCGATGCCTTCACCGAGGAGCAGCGTTGGTTCCCGGCGCAGGTCGTGGACGAGGCCCGCACCTGGCTCCGGCGCAACCGCTCCCACGACCGGCTGTTCCTCTGGATTGATAGCTTCGACCCCCACGAGCCGTGGGACCCCCCATCGCACTGGGATACCTACACCGATCCGGCCTACCGGGGACCACGCCTCATCCTGCCGATGGGCGGCCCGGCCGCCGAGTGGGCCTCGCCGGAGCAAATCCGCCACATCCGCGGTCTGTACGCGGGCGAGGTGGCCTTCGTGGACCACTGCTTAGGCCAGCTTTTCACCACCCTCCGCGACCTCGGCTACTACGACGATTCCATCATCCTACTCGTCGCCGATCATGGCCATCCCCTGGCCGACCACGGCAAGTTCCTCAAGGGTACTGACCGCCTGTACAACGAGCTGCTCAAGGTGCCGTTCTTGCTCCGGCTGCCCGGCGGTCGTGGCGGCGGCCAACGGATTAGCGCGCTGGCTCAGTTCCACGACGTGCTGCCCACCCTGCTCACCATGATGGGCTGGTCCAACCTCACCGCCGACATGCATGGGCGCAGCTTTGACCGCGTGGTACGCGGGGAGACCGCCGCGCACCGCGACCGCATGATTACGGGCTATCACGCCGGCCACGAGCGCTGCATCCGCGATGACCGTTGGAGCCTGGTGCTACGGCCACCGGACGAGCCGGACGAGCTATACGACCTCACCGGTGACTGCGGCGAGCGCCGCAACCTCATTGACACCCACTCGGAGGTCGCCACCGCCTTGGCCCGCTCTTTCGGCTCGCTCTACTATCGCAGCGGCGCCCCCGTCGCGACGGTCAAGGGCGTGCAAGGCGCCTACGAAGTCGCCTCCGGCAGCGTAGAGTAGCACTACTCACGCGCCTTCATGTCCTCTCACCAGCACCACGTAGTCCCGCTCGATCTCGCGGTGAAAGCTCTCCGGCAGCCTCGCCCAATCGCGCGCCTCGATGAGAAAGGGAATATTGGATTCCCGAAAGGCTTCCGCCAGATCGGACAGCCTGCCGCTGGGCAGCCGCTGCAAGTCCGGGCCGCGCAGCACCAGGTCAAGGTCGCTACCACCATGACTCCTGCCATTGACCCGGCTGCCATAGGCCCACACCTCAACGCCCGGCAGCTGCTCGCGCAGCATCGCCTCGATCTGCTTGCGGTGTCTCGGCTGCAAGTCCAGGCGCTCAATCATCCCACTCCTCCGCTATGACCAGGGAGAGCGCCTTGGCGTCGGGAATGAAGCGCGGCAACAATTCCAGCGTAGCCTCGGCGTAGCCTTCACCGTAACGATGCGCTGTGTCGTTGCGACTGTCGCGGTACTCACACCAGCGCTCGCAGGTCTCCGGGGTAATCAGAGCGTGCTTGGCGGCGTGGCGAAAAATGTCCTTGAAGGTCAGACGGTCGGCCGCGCGGTTGGAGGCGAAGTACCCGGCGATCCGCTTTTTCAGCAAACTGCCGGTCTGCTCTAGGACAAGCTCGAATTCTTTGACGGAGGCCGCCCGGTAGATGTCATACGTGAAATCACCCGGATCGCTTTGCTGGAGTAACTCGAATGCACGTTCGAGCGTCTCAATGCAGCGGTCCAGGTACTCCGTGTTGATTCTCATCACCACCATCCCTCGGCCCGCGCCGGTAGGCGCCGGGGACTCCATGCTACCATGATGCTGACGGCCTTATGCTGGAGCAGACTCGCAGGAGCAACGAGCCATGACGGCAACGCCCGCGCTGACCGGAGCCGAGCGTACCGCGGCGAAAATCGGCTATCTCTCCAAAACCGACCTCTTCCAGGACCTCTCCCCGCCCGAGCTTGCCGAGATCGAGCGCAAGATCACCATGCACACGTGCGAGCGGGGGCGGGTGTTCTATCTCCCCGGCGAGACGGGTGAGGTGCTGTTCATTCTCAAGGAGGGACGAGTCCAGCTGTATCGCTTGTCTGCAGAGGGGCGCAAGCTCGTGCTCGCTACCCTGGCGCCGGGCACGGTCTTCGGGGAAATGTCCATGATCGGCCAGGGGATGTACGACGCTTTTGCCGAAGCGGCCGAATCCTGCACGATCTGCGTGATGAGTCGGCGGGACGTTGAGGCGCTGATTCGCAGCAAGCCGCAGATCGCCCTGCGCCTTCTGGAACTGGTCGCGGTGCGGATGCAAGAGTTGGAGACCCAGTTGGAAGACATCGCCTTCCGCAGCGTGCCGGTGCGGCTGGCCACGTTGCTACTCCGTCTCGCCGGCGATAGCAAGGGCGAGGCACCTGCCGCCGCGACGGTCGGTGGCCTGAGTCACCAAGACCTGGCCGATATGCTCGGCGTCTACCGCGAGACGGTGACGACCGCGCTCGACAACTTCAGAAATAACGACATCATCGCCATCGGGCGCCGGCGGCTCGTCCTCCGCAACGTCCCGCGGCTGCGCGAGCTGGCCGCAACGAGCCGCTAGCTATCAGCCATTGCCCCTCGCCCGGCGAGGCTTGGGTACTGTCCTGCCGGTGGACCTAGCGGCCCAAAGCTACCGAGCCGCTTGACGACGGCGCAGTTCCGCTTCCAGTTCCCGGATGCGCTCCTCGGCAGCCTGCCGAGCGGCCTGCTCGACGGCGACCTGGGCTTCAGCAGCCTCGCGTGCCGCCTGCTCCTCCTCGCGCGCCGCCTGCTCCTCTTCACGCGCCGCCGCGACCTCTTGCCAACTCTCCAGGTAGCGCGCGGTGGCCGGATCATAGAGCCGCGGCCAGCCGTTGTCCCAGCACAGACTTACCCCCAGTACCGGGCTGTACCCCTTCAGGATGCCGTCCGGCGCGGTGGTCAGCGGCAGCGGCCGATACACCCCACCCACCAGCCGGTCCCCGGCCAGCTTCTGCCCGTGATACTCACCCTCTTTCGTCGGGTCGAAGCGCCAGTATTCCGGCACGCCGATGCGGGCATAGATGCGCCGCTTCCGCCCGGTATCCTCCTGCCCGGTGCTCGACGAGGCGATCTCCAGCACCCAATCCGGCGGCTTACCCACTTCCCACGGCAGATAGAGCTTGCGTGGCCGGATGGCCTGCGCGTCCACGCCGAAGGCCAGGTACACGTCCGGAGAAATACGGACGTTGAGGTTGGCGGGGTCGTAGCAGAGGATGGTGTTGGCATCGAGGAAAACGTCGGCCCGGCGGTTGAAGTCGGTGAAGTGGGCCGAGAGGAGACCGAAGATTTCCAGCAGTTGGCGGTTTTGTTCCATCGCGTCAGGCTTCTGGACGGGTTCGTGGGGATCGAAGTCGAGGCGGGCGTAGTCAATGGTGCCCTGCTGACGGTAGGGCCGCATGGTGGGCGTGATGGGCGTAGCTACAGTTGCCATCGTGGGACTCGGAGCAGCGGACGGGCGCCAGCCAATGATACCACGTGTAGAGCTTGCCGGAGTGTGACGCGCCGGGAATACCGGAGAAGCATCCACACCCCGGCGCCTCGTTCCCGGCTTGTGCCGGCATGACCAACGACGCGATGTCCCCGCGTGCCAGGCCGCTACATTGGCGCCAGCGGCGACGCGCCCTCCGGCCCACCCTCGACCGGCCGCAGCAGCAGGAGCGGCTGGTCGGCATGGACCAGTTGGCCGTTCTCCGCGACGACGCGCTCCACCACCCCGCGCTGCTCGGAGCGAATCTCGTTGAAGACTTTCATCGCCTCGACCAGCGCCACAACCTGATCCACCTCGACCGGATCGCCAACCTCGACATACGGCGGGTCTTGCGGCGTTGGTGCTGTGTAGAACATGCCGGTCAACGGGGTACGGACGGTGAGCAGGTCTTGGCCGGGAGCGGCCGCGGTCACGGGAGCGGTCGCCGCCGCGACCTTGTCGGCGGCCGGGGGCGCCGCAGCCGGGGGCACCGCGGCGATAGCCGGCGTGCCGGCAGTCGTCACCCGCCGGCGTACATACACGCGCAGCCCGCCGGTGCCCAACTCCAGCTCCGCGAGGTCCGCAGCTTCAACGGCCGCGAGCAGGTCCCGCAGCCAGTGGAGGCGTTCCGGGAGCGGCCGGGCGGTATCAGGGGGCATAAGCCCGGAAGACGAGACTGGCGTTATGACCACCGAACCCGAAGCTATTGGACATGGCTATGTCCACGCGCGCCGGCCGGGCCTCGTTAGGGACGTAATCCAGGTCACACGCCGGGTCCGGATACTCGTAGTTGATGGTGGGCGGGAGCGTGTCGTCCAGCAGCGCCTTGATCGTGAACACCGCCTCGATACCACCCGCTGCACCCAGCGCGTGGCCGACCATGGACTTCGTGGAGCTTATCGGCAGCCGCTCCGCATACTCCCCGAACAAGGTCTTGACGGCGTGCGTTTCCAAGCGGTCGTTGGCCTCGGTGCTTGTGCCGTGGGCATTAATGTAGTCCACCTCGGATACCTCGAGGTTGGCCTTGTGTAACGCCCGCTCCATCGCGCGCCGCGCCCCGGCGCCTTCCTTTGCCGGCAGCGTGATATGGAAGGCATCGGCCGTGGCGCCGTAGCCGACGAGTTCGGCGTGAATCGGCGCGCCCCTGGCCTCGGCGTGCTCAAGGCTTTCCAGGATGATGATGCCAGCGCCTTCGGCCGGCACGAATCCGTCGCGCTTGGCGTCAAAAGGCCGGGAGGCTCGTTCCGGCTCGTCGTTCTGTCTGGTGAGTGCCCGGGAAGCGCAGAAGCCGGCGAGTCCGATGGGGACGATGGAGCCTTCAGTGCCACCGGTAATCATCGCCTCGGCATCGCCACGCCGAATCACCTCGTAGGCTTCCCCGATGGCGTGTGCCCCACTGGAGCAGGCGCTCACGATGCCCATATTCGGTCCGCGCGCCCCCACGTCTATGCTGACCTGGCCCGAAGCCATGTCGGCAATCATCATCGGCACCAGAAACGGACTCACCCGCCGCACGCCCCGCGCGTCGAGCACCTTGATTTGCTCAGTCAGCGTAATCAGGCCACCGATGCCGGTACCAATGTAGACGCCCGTGTCGTCCGCCCGCTCCTCGGTGATCTCCAGGCCGGCATCACGTAGCGCCTCCTGGGTCGCTACCAGGCTGAACTGCACAAAGCGATCGGTGCGTCGCACGTCCTTGGCATCGAAATAGTCGGTCGGCTCGAATCCCCTGACCTCACCGGCAATCCGGCACGGGTAGCCGGTAGTATCGAATGTCGAGATTGGTACGACGCCGGACTGCCCCGCGACGATCCCCTCCCAGCTGCTGGCCACGTCCAAGCCCAGCGGGGTAATCGCCCCCATCCCGGTGACTACTACGCGGCGGCGCTCGGTTTCCGCCATGTTCGCCTCTTCCCATCCAACGCACGTTCCCGGCCGGCTGGCCCGGCTTACCGGCCGCCGCTCACGAGTCGGCGTAGACACTGACTTGGCGCTGGTTGCGTCGCCGGTGCTCCCACTTCACGCGCCCGGATACGAGCGCAAAGAGGGTGTAGTCTCGCCCTAGCCCGACATTGTTGCCGGGATAGTAGCGGGTGCCGCGCTGCCGCGCCAGCACCTCGCCGGCATGGACCAACTGTCCATCGAATCGCTTTGCACCGAGGCGCTTGCCGACGCTATCGCGGCCGTTCTTAGTACTCCCGACACCCTTTTTGGAGGACATCCGTTCTTCCTCTCTCGCTACCGCCAAGGACCCTGCTGCCCTGGCACTCGCCTCAGCTCGCCGCGGCCTCGCTGCCGGCGCTCTCGCCCGGAACAATGGCGGTGATCTTCACCCGACAGTAGCGTTGCCGATGGCCGGTCAGGCGACGATACCGCACGCTCGACTTGTACTTGAAGACCGTGACCTTGCGACCCTTAACTTCCTCGAGCACTTCCGCGATCACGCGCGCACCGGGCACCGTCGGCCGACCGACCGCGACACGGTCGCCGTCGCGCACCAAAAGCACCCGATCCAACTCAAGCCGTTCACCGGGCGTGGCCGCCCGACGGGCGAGGTCCAGCACCTCACCCTCTCGTAAGGAGTATTGCTGTCCGTGATCCTCTACAATGGCGTACACGCCCATACTTCCTTTTGCTATGGCGTTGGGCGCCAACTGCGCCGCGTCGCCCCCGCAAGCCGTATATCGTGGCGCCGGCTTGCGAGCGCCTCGCTGCCTTTGGGGATAAAGGCAGCACGCAAGGCCACCTCCGTACAAACTCGAAGTCTAGCAAGGCAGCGGTGATTCCGTCAACCTCGCTGCGCCACGGTACCGCTACCCAGGACCCGCCACCTCCTAGTGGAGGTGGCGGATAATGCTGACCGCGCGTCCCTGCACGAGGACGTGCGCGGGGTCGGCATAGATCGGCTCCATCGTCGGATGCGCCGGTTGTAAGCGAATACGGTCGCCCTCATGATAAAATCGCTTCAGCGTGGCGGCCCCCTCGGCAGTGGGACCATCGGTCAAGAGCGCCACCACAATCTCGCCGTCTCGCGCGGTTTGTGCCGGCTCGACCACCACCAGGTCTCCGTCGTCAATCAGGTCTTCGATCATGGACTTGCCGCGCACGCGCAGCGCATACGTGTCCGGAGGGACTTGGTCGGCGCTGAGTTGGATGACGTCGCCCGGATCACTGATCGCGTCAATCGGCTGGCCGGCGGCGATCTGTCCGATGACCGGTACGGTGCGGAGGCGCGGCCGCGGCGCCGCCGGACCATGCACCAGCCGTAGCCCCCGACTGGTATGACGTTCGCGGACAATGTAGCCTTTCTTGGCCAGCACTGTGAGATGGTAGTCAACGTGGCTTGTCGACCCGATGCCGGCCGCCGCACCAATTTCTCGGTTCGTCGGCGGTCGCCCCTGTTCCTCAATGTATTGCTCGATGAAGCGCAGGATACCTTGCTGCCGCTCGCTGAGAGGTTGCATCAGCTTGCCTTTCTCCTCGTTCGATCTTCCGGCATACCATCCAAGTCCGGTGTTGCGGTACACGAGGCCCTACGCAACACCTGCCATTCGGAGAACGCCTGTTCTACGAGAATATAAGGGAGTGACCGGGTAGTTGTCAACTGCGAGACAAGACGAGTAATATCAAGCGCAATGAGTAATGAAAGTGGTGGGATCGAGTGGGCCGCAGCTTCGGTGTGGGGTGGCGAGCGTCGTGCGGAGTCTCCGCAGGCCCAGCATCACCCCCTCCCGGCGGATGAAGCGGTTGGCCGGGGCGCGAGCGATCTCTTCCTAGTAGTTGAAGGGGTTGCTGACGACTCGTGCCTCCTGTTTGGCGAGGCCCTCGTCCACGCATTGCTGGCTGAGCCGGAAGCCTCTCCCGCCTCGGCCTTGAGCCGCGCCCTGCGCGCAGCCTGCGTCCGCCTCGAAACTCATGCCCTCGCTCCGGCGCGTGAGCTTGTCGCACTCGGCGCCAGTGCGGTGCTGATCCAAGAGCACGGCATGGTGCTCGCGCAATTGCTGCCGGCGCAAGTCTATCTCCTCCAGCAGGGACAGGGCACGCTACGGATGTGGCCGGACACGCCGGCACCAGCACCGCTGGGCGAGGCGTTCCGGCGGGGGCAAGCCCGGCGCTGGGACCTGGAGATCGAGCACGCGCGGGCCACGCCTCGTCTGGGTGCGACATTGCTTATCAGCACCTCGGAGCTTGCCGCCCGGCTGCGTCCGAGCCACGTGCGGCGCGCCCTGGATCAGGACAGCGCCGAGCAAGCTGCGACTTGGTTGTGTAACCACCTGGCGCGCGGCGCACCCCACTTCGAAGCCTTGGTCGTCCGCACGGCGCCGGCAGCGACGAGCGAAGCCGGCTGGTCGGCGGGACAGGAAGACCTGGGGCCGGAGTGGGAGGACGCAGCCGGGAGCGATACGCCGCCGGCCAGACCGAGACCGGCGCGAGCAGGCTACGGCCGGTCCGTGTCGTCGGCGCCGGCGGCCGGATTTTCAGCGATGGTTGCGAATGCTTGGCAGCGCCTGGACGATGTACTTCAGGGGCGTTTGCGTATCATGCTCATCGGTCTGGTCGTGATCATCCTCCTGATCTTTTTGATCAGCCGATTGAGCGGCCCGACGCCAGATCAGGAGGTGGCCGTTCCATCTACGCCGGCCCCCCAAACCCTAGCCGCGGCCGAACGGGCCGTCGCTGACCTGGCTAATGTGACCGACCGGGAGCAGGGACAGGTCGCCATCGTCGAGGCACTCGCCAAGATTGACGCCCTCGATGAGCGATCTGGTGAGCGCGCTGCCGAGCTGAAGGCGACCGTTGAGGCAGAGAGTACCCGCATCGCCTCACTGGTGCCGCCGCCACCGCCCGTGCCATCCGTCCTCTCCGCCGAACAGATCAACCGTCCTACGCAGTTCTCGGCCGTCACCCGCTTTGGTGAGCGCCTCTTTGTCTTGGATGCGCCGCGTGCAGTGCTGGCCGTGCGCCCCGGTGAAGGACCTGAGTTGCTGCTGGAGCGCGGCGGCAATAAGGCCGGTCAGACCGTCGGTGATCTCGCCTATCTTGTCACCACGACCGATGGAGTCGTATCCATTGACAGTACGGGCCACTACTGGTTCCTTACCGCCGACAACACCATGCGCGCCGGGCGCTTGCCGGGATCGGCCGCCTGGCAGCGTGTCCTCGGCTTCGAAACGTACCAAGTCAATCTTTATGCGGTGGATACGGGTGCCAACCAGCTCCTGCGCTGGAAGCCGACTGCACTGGGGACCTATGCCCTGCCGCCCGATGAGTGGTTTGGAACATCGGTACCCGCTGAGATCGTGACGGCGCTCGACCTCGCCATAGACGGCGACATCTTCGTGCTCGCCGCCGCCGGTGGCATCACGCGGTACCGGACCGGCGAGCCACGGCCCTTCACCTTGCAGGGCTTGGAGCGTCCACTGCAAAATCCCCAGGCGATCACGACCGGCGTGTCCATCAACTCGCTCTACATAGTGGACACGGGCAATGATCGCATTGTGCAGGTCGCCAAGAGCGGGCAGTTCGAGCGCGAGCTGGTCGGAGCCGCCAGCCCAGACGAAACAATCCGCGACGTGTGGGTTGACGAGGCCGGCAACCGCATTTTCGTGCTCACGGAGCAGCGGTTGAGTGAGTACGTCCTCCCCCCCGAGGGCGGGCCGACCGTGACGCTCGCGCCGGTCGAGCCACCGGCAGCCCAGGGCAGCTAGGCCCGGCCGCCGCCCCCCTCCCCGGTGCATCAGCATGGGGCAGGACTAGGGAGCTGACAAGGGGAGGTTTTTTGTAGGGGCGCAACATGTTGCGCCCAGGCGCTCGTCATTCCGGCGCAGGCCGGAATCCAGGCCATTCGTCGCCCCCGGTCGCCGCCCGGCCCCCCTTCCCCAGCCCTACCCCCGCTCCGTAGGGGCCGGGTGCCGGTTCCCTCCCCCGTCGGGACGGGGGAGGGTGAGGGAGGGGGCCAGACCACTACCTAATCAAGTTGTCAATCTTCATAAAGGAAGGGGCCCGGCAGATGGTTAGGTCCGAATCGCCTCCCAGCGAAAACCTACCCCTGTCAGGGACTAGGGGGCCAGGAAGGGTGGCCCCTCTACGACTCACGCCTCGGCGTCTGGCCCCTCGGCCGGCGCCTGCCGGCGCCAGCGCAGCGCCCGCCAGCCGATGAACACCACGACCACCAGCACCAACACAACCAGCGTGCCGTTCTCGTAGGGCTTCATATAGTCCCGGATGTCTGCCCAGTTCTCGCCGAGGACGCGGCCAACGTAGGTCAGGAAAAAGCTCCATAGTGATGTGCCGAGCGTGGTATACAGCAGAAACCGACCGGCGCTCATCCGCGTATAGCCCGCCGGGACGGAGATGATACTGCGGATAATCGGGATGAGCCGCCCAAAGAAGATGACCGCCTCACCGTAGCGCTCGAACCACGCTGCTCCCCGGTCAAGGTCCTGCTCGGAGATGAAGACGTATTTCCCGTAGGCCGCCACCAGCCGCCGCACGCCGGCCTCCCGCGCCACATACCCGATCGCGTAGAGCACCACCGCCCCAATGAGCGAGCCGGCGGTTCCCGCGGCCACGGCACCCCAAAAGTTCAGCTCACCCTTGACCGACAGCGCCCCGGCGAACGGCAGCACCATCTCGGAGGGAATGGGTGGGAAGATGTTTTCGATGGCCATCACCAGGACAATGCCGGGATAGCCGATGGCGGCGATCAGTTCTTCGATCCAGCCCCCAACCTGCTCCATGAGGTGCGTCATATCACGTCCTTACTGCGGATCACCGCATTTGGTGGGGTATAGGGCGTCCGGTCGGCGTGGCAAACGGCGCTTGTGAACGCAGTCGGGAACCGCAGCGTCGGCCACACACAAAAAAGGGCCTGCCGAGCGGCAGACCGAAGTGGCAGCCAAGTCACCGTTGGGAGCGGGCAAAGGGACTCGAACCCTCGATCTCAACCTTGGGAAGGTCGCGTGTTACCAACTACACCATGCCCGCAGCGGCCGACTGATGGCATCCTAGCACGGCCGCGCAGCACCGTCAAGCGGCCCACCTCGCCGGCAGAGGGCGGTACGCGCCAAATCGTAGAGGCGCAACATGCAGCGCCCGTCCCCCCGCCGCCGCGGGGGACCATAGGGGGGCTACATCCCACTACCCGATTAAGTTGGCAACCTTCATAAGGGAGAGGGGTTGGGGTAGGTCCGGGACGACAATACGGAACGTTGTGTACCCTTCACGGCAGCGTGCGGCCAGCGGCGTGCCGCATGAGGGGCTGGTGTCTGGGCACCAGGTAACGCTAGAATCATTAGCGTGATCGGATTCATGTTCCATGACTACCACCATGTCTAGCCGGCCACATCCTCACCTTCAGCGGCTCGTGGACTATATCGTCCAGAAGTTGAGCGATCACGAAGGCACCGCTGCCCGTACCCGCATGGCAAAGCTGCTGTATTTGTTTGACATCGAATACTATCGAGTTCACGGCCACCCCTTCACGCGCCTCCAATGGCGGTTTCTGCACTACGGACCATACGACACTGCTCTGGCGCCATATCTTGGTAGTGATGAAGCCATGACGACCTCCGGCCATAGAGCTTATGTGGCGCGAGGGAGCTATGAGGACGTGTCGGTGGACGACATCCTCACCCTCTCGGACCGCGTGATCCTGGACCACATTGTGCAGCAATGGGGACTGGAGGACCTGCCGGTGCTGCTCGATTACGTGTACTTTGGGACGGAGCCGATGGAGAACGTGGCGCGGGGCGAGGTGCTGGATTTCTCGCGAGTAGTGAGAGCCACACCAAAGTATCCGGAGCCGCAACGGGAGCCGCACCGCCTGTCGGATGAGGTGCTCGCGGACTTACGACGCCGGCTCGCTCGCCGGCGCGAAGCACGCCGGGCCAGAACTAGACCAGCGCGTGCTCCGCGTGACGCTGTGTACGAGGAGGGTATGCGCTTCCTCAACGCCGAAGATCAGGTGCCGCAGGCTCGCCGCCTCCTCGACGGCCGAGCAGTACGGATCACGCCGGAGGCAGCGAAAACGATCCGTGAGCAGGCAGAGTAGGGCCGGGGCGTGATCGAACTCTTGGATCGCTTCTACGCGCGGCAGCCAAGGCCACTAGCGCATTCTCAATGTGAACCTGGCCGCATCTGCGATACCGCCGCCATTTATCTGCTTGACTCAGCACGAATTTCAGTTCTGGAGGCTGGAGACATCAATGCCAGGATGGTGCAGAGCTACATTATTAGACAAGTGGGGACTCAGCATTTCCGTGACCGCCAAGGAAGCTACCCGGTCTATGAGATCGGTCAGCGTTCCGACGAGGTAGACGTTGTCCGCCGTCATAAGTGGCGACCGGCCGTCGTCGTGTCCTCACCATGCGATGCCTGGCAGGATCGCCCACGCCAGCACGATGAATGCTTTGTCGTTGCCCCGCTGTATGGCTTCCAGACAAGAGGCACGAAACGGCCCTACTCACAAACCTTCATTGATCGAGTAAAGGCCTATGCCTATAATCAACTCTTCTACATGCCTCCGGATGCCCAGTATGGTATTCGGGAGAGCTTCGTGCGGTTTGACCGTCTGCAAGTGGTTCACCAGCGTTGGCTAGTACCACGTAACGTAGTGCTTGACACAGACTTCCTGGACGCCTTACAGAGCTGGCTTCAGGCTTATCTTGGTGGTGATCTCGCGGCACTGAATGATGTCCTATCTCTCTACCGACAGGAAAAGCTGTCTGCGCTGGGAATAACAACCTGAGGCTTCAGGTTCACCCTCTTTGACCGAGCGCCATCGCCTGGTTAGGCTTAGAGCCAGCCAGCGTGCGGCGGCCTTTACACCGACGACGAGGCACTAGCGACCAAGGAGCAGGCCACAACCATGGACCTTCAGCCCAGCCGCGTAGGCGCCGTAGACCGTGACGGGCAGCCGTATGACCGAAGCGATCCGGCCGGCTACGGCACATCCGTCACCAAGCCCGAGGGCTACGATGCCTTCTGGCAGGAGACCTGGGATCAACTCCAGGACATTCCCTTGGAGCCGGAGGTGCGGCTCGTGCCACTGCGCTCTGACGACGATGTCGTCGTCTACGAGGGCTTCTACACGAGCTGGGAGGGGCTGCGGATCGCCTGCTGGTATTGCGTGCCCCGCCGCAGCGCCGGCCAGCGCAATCCCACCATCGCCGTCATGCCGGGCTACGTCAGTGAGCCGTCGCTCGGCGCGGGCAAGCAGTGGGCACGGGAGGGCTATGCCTGCGTGGTAGTGGCCCCGCGCGGCAAGCTGCGGTCGAACGGCGTCTTCAACCCCGGGTACCCCGGTCTGCTCACGCATAACCTGACCGACTACCAGACCTACGGCTACCGCGGCTTCTATTGCGATGCCTGGCGCGCGATTGACTTGCTCCTCAGCCGCCCCGAGGTGGACCCGGAGCGCATCGCCGTGACCGGCGGCAGCCAAGGCGGTGCCCTGACCATCGTCACATCGGCCTGGCATCCCGCCATCCGCGCGGCCTGTCCCGGCGCACCGTACCTCTGCGGGATGCGCGAGGCCATTGACCTCACCCACACCTATCCGTATGAAGAGCTTAACGACTACCTCCGCATCTATCCGGACCGCCGCGCGGCCGTCCTGCGGACGCTCGATTTCTACGACGGCATCAACATGGCACCGCGCATCAGTTGCCCGACGCTCATGAACATCGGGCTGGCCGACCCCGTCTGTCCGCCGGAAACGGGCTATGCCGTCTTCGCGGCGGTCGGCGCGGAGGTCAAGGAGCTACGCGCCTATCCGGGCGAGGGACATGGCGCCGGCGGCGCGCAACACGCTCCGCACGTCCAGGCGTGGATGCGCCACCATCTTCAGATCACCGCCTAGCGCCGGATTGCCCGCGCCATACTCCCGCATGGGCAACAAGCCAAGACTCGAAGGGGATGCCATGCAGACACCGACGCTGCCTCATCAACCGGAGCCGGCGGACTTCGATGCCTTCTGGGGCGCTGTGGCGACCGAGTTGGCGCACACGGAGGTGGCACCCGAAGTCGAGTTGCTACCGCTGCGGTCATCGGCTGAGGCGCTGGTGTACGGCGTGCGCTTCACCAGTATCGGCCCCTACCGCCTGTTTGCGTACTACGTCCAGCCCCCGCCGCCAGCGGCCGGCGCGGGACCGCGTGGCGTAGAAGTGCAGTTGGCCGGCTACGGCAGTGTGGTGCATGTGCCCGTGGGTGACCTGGACCACCGCTGGCCCGAGCAGCGGGCCGTGCTGACCCTGTGTCATCGGGGCCAACGCCTCAGCGACCGGCCCTACGCAGCAGCCTATCCCGGCCTGCTCACCGATGGCATTGAGTCGCCGGAAGCCTACGCCTGGCGCGGCATCGTAGCCGACGCTTGCCGCGCCGTGGACTTTCTCTTGAGCCGCCCGCCGGAGGAAGTGGACCACAGCGCCATCACGGTCACGGGCAACGATATCGCCCTCTTTGTGGCAGCCCTCCGCGGCCGGGAGGTGTCGAGCGTGCGCGCCGCACCCTCCCTCTTCTATCGCCTAGCCGATGCCCTCACTGCGACCGCCGACTATCCCCTCGCAGAGTTCAACGACTACCTGCGGACCTACCCGGAGCGCGCGGCGGACGTGGCCCGCACGCTAGGCTACTTCGACCCCCTCGCCGCGGCGCGGCGCGCCGCCTGCCCCGTCCACGTCGGTGACGATGAGTTCCTCGCCCCCTTACGGGCGGCCTTAGGCGCCAACCTTGCCCCCTCGTCCTGACGGACAGTGGCGCAACGTGGTGTAACCCGTCCCCCCGCGCAGCGGGGGGACCATAGGGGGGCCGGTACCCCAGACAAATCGGTAGCTGGCTGCTCCCCCTTCATCCCGTTGTCCCACTTGTCATTCCCGCGCCCGTGCCAATCCCGGCGTGTTGCCCCGACCCCGTAGGGGCGCAGCATGCTGGGCCCGTCCCCCTGCGGAGCGGGGGGACCATAGGGGGGCCAGGTGGCACAGCCATTAAAACAGGCAGGTACCGGCGAGATCGCCGGTACCTGCCGCAGTTGCGTGCTTGGCAAGCGACTGCACCCGGGGTGCAGTGGGCCTGCTCCTACAGGGTGTTCGTGCCCAGCTTGGCGTTCTCGAACACCTCTTGAGCACGGCGCGAGAAGTCGCCCGAGGACATCTCGTTGGCCTCGTGCTTGCTCCAGTCGTCCTTGATCGCGTTCCACGCATCCGAGTATTCCTCGTACTTCAGCATCCCGCAGAAGCTCGGATACTCGGTCAAGGCGTTCTGCAGCGGTGCGCTGCTGGCAACGCTGTCCACCCCGGTAATGCTCTCGAAGTCCCGCTGGGCGGCTTCGGAGTACGTCTCGTCGAGGTACGGCGCCACGATGTGCTGGTTCGACGGTGGCATCAGGCCGCCGTTCTTCGGGTCCTTCACCAGCCACATGAAGAACGTCCAGGCTGCCTCCTGCTCCTCCGTCGTAATCTCCTTGGCGACATGCATGTTGTGCGGCCACACCCGCCCCGAGATGTTCTGACCGGGGAAGATGGTATTGCCGTTCGTGTCCCAGCCGGAGAAAGGTAGCGTCGCCAGGCCGGCTTCCACACCGGTTGCCTTCGCGTCACGCAGGACGTTATGCGGGCAGCAGGTGTAGTACATCGCGACCTTCCCTGCCGGGAAGCCCTTGCCGATACCACCGATCGCCTTCGAGAACTCCGAATCCATGATCAGGCGGTGCTTGTGCCGGAGGTCCTGCCAGAACTGGTTGCCCTTGATGAACAGTTCGTGGTCCATCGTCGGCTTGATGGCAACGTCATCCCACGACGAGTGGCCGTACCAGGTACCCCGGTTCCAGTGGTAGCCATGGCCGTTGCCCATCGCGGCGGCGTCATCGCCCAGCGCCTGCTGCAGCTTCTGCAGCGTCTCCAGGAACGACTCCATCGTCCAAGACTGGTCCGTAACGTCCGTCGGCGGGTGCGGCAACCCGGCCGAGTCGAAGAGGCCCTTGTTGTACGGGAACGAGTCGGACGACTGCGACAGCGGGAATCCGAACATCCGGCCAGCGTAGCTGTACTGCTCTACCGACCAGCGCAGGAAGGTCTCCGTCGGGACGATCTTGTCCCGCTTGAAGTTGTCCGTCAACTCCATGATGCTGCCACCGCGCGCCAGGTCCAGCCACACGCCCCAGTCGTTCTGCACCATGTGTGCCGGCACACCGGCGGAGGCACGCACGATGAACGCTTCCTTGCGCGAGGTCTGGATCGGGCTGTGCTCGAACACGATATGCGGGTACTCCTCGGCCACCCGCTCGTACATGAGGTTGTCCCACTCGTAGTTCACCGTCCCGGGGAAGTGCTTGTTCAGGTACGTGAGCTTGATTGGCGCCTTCGCCTGCGCCTCGACCACTACCTGCTTCTCGACGGTGACGACCTTCTCCTGGACGACGACTTGCGTCTCCCCGGCTTGCCCGGTGGCGCCTTGCGCCCCCGCGGCGCCTTGCGCTCCCGTGGCGCCTTGCGGGCCGGCTGGTCCGGCCGGGCCGGCCGGTCCTTGCACGTAGCGGACCTCGATCTCACCACAGGCCGCGGCGAGTAGCCCCCCAATTGCCGCTGCCGCGCCTCCCAGATACCGTCTGCGGATTACACCTGCCATCGGCGTACCTCCTAGATACTCGCTCCCCGCAGGGAGCGGCGTGTATGCTCGCCCAGTGTGACACGACGCCCGGCGAGCGATCAGGCGCCCCACCCTTGCTGCGCTCCTCCAAGCTACAAGGGCAACGCGCATAGGATACAGTGCGGATTGGGTTGCTGGCAAGTCAAGGCTTGCGGTGGACACGGGGCCGGCCCGGCTCCCGCCCGCCGCCACTATTTAGGTCCACCCCGGCGTGCGGACCGTGTCCGCAATCGCCACTGCCTGCCGCGTTTCCGTCTTCGACAGCGCCGGCACCTCCACCGCGGCCGCGTTCGACTCGATCTGCTCCCGGTTCTTGGCCCCGGCGATCACGCACGACACGCCGGGGTGATCCAGCACAAAGCGCAGCGCCGCCTGCGCCATCGTCCGCCCCGTCCCGGCGGCCAGGAAATCGAGCTGCGGGAGCTTCCTCAGTGCATCCACCGACTCCGGCAGCTGGAACCGGTCGTAGCGCACGTCGTCCTCCGGCACGACCGCCGCCCGCGCCCCGACGTACTTCCCGGTGAGCATCCCCTTGGCCAACGGCACGCGGATCAGCGTCCCGATCCGCTCCTCCCGACACCAGTGCAACAAGCTATCCGCCTCGCGCTCCAGCAGGTTGTAGCCGATCTGCAGCACGTCAATCGGGCCGAGCGTGCGAAGCTGCTTGATCGCTGCGTGGTCGTTGGTGGAAATGCCGTACCAGCGCACCTTCCCCTGCTCCCGCAGCGTCGCCAGCGCCGCCATCACGTCCGGCATCGCCGGCGCGGCGGGAACCGCGTGCAGTTGATACAGGTCTATATGGTCCATCCCCAGGCGGCGCAAGCTGCCCTCACACGCCTCCATGATCCGCTGCCGCGCCGTGGCGGCTGTCAGCGGAGTACCGGCCGACCCCATGTTGGGCGCCGGCCGCGTGAACGGACTCACTTTCGTCGCCACGATCCAGCGGTCACGCCGCCCGGCCAGCGCCTTGCCGGTGATGACCTCGCTGTGGCCGGCCCCATACGACTCCGCCGTGTCAATCAGGTTGACGCCCAGCTCCTCGCCGCGATGGATCAACGCCACCGCCTCGCGGTCATCCGTCCCCGTCCACCCCAGCATCCGCCCGTCCGACTGCTCGCGCATCCCGGAGAGCGGAAAAGCCCCCAGCCCGATAGCCGAGACCCGCAACCCTGTCGTCCCGAACGTCCGATATTCCATCACCCACCTCCTCGGTACCGCGCCCGTCATTGCTCTGAAAATAACACCCATCCGTCATTGCGGCTTCCGCCGCAATCTACGTCCCCCCGCCGCGGCGGGGGGACCATAGGGGGGCCAGTACCCCCTAAGCCGCCCCCTCGAACAGCCGGACGAAGTCCCCAAACGACACCGTGTTGTCAATATTCTGGCACTCCAACGCCAGCGGTGACGTGCTGCGGTCGGTGTACGTCCACCGCGGCGGATTGGTGAAGTGCCAGCGCCGCACGGAACGATAGTACGGCGCAAGCAAAGCATCCGTCCGGGCATTGCGCGAGCCGCTCGGATAGGCAAAGTGCTCCGGCACCGCGCCCAGCCCCTCCCGATACATGGCATGTGAGCGCTCTATTTCGGCCACCACCCCGGCGTCACCCATCGCCGCCTGCACCTCGCCCAGCCGCGGATGCGTCGCCGTGTGCGCCCCGATCTCCCACCCGTCCGCCACCAGCTCGGACGCCTGCTGCCAGCGAAGACCGGGCTTGGCCACCGCGCCCTCGGTCGAGGTGGAGACCGCCACCGGCTGCCCGTCCGTGGCCGCCGCCAAGGCGCTTATCAAATAGCAGGTTGCCGTCAGCCCGTACTCGCGGAGGATCGGCCAGGCCACCGTATACGTATCCAGCCAGCCGTTGTCGAAGTGGAGCACGGCCGCCCGCCGGGGAATGGCGGCACCGTGCTCCAGCCAATCCACCAGGCGCGTCGTCGAGACCACTTCCCAACCCTCGGCCACCAGGTAGTCGAGCTGCTGCCGCAGCGCCGCTGCCCCGATGATCCCGGTAGCCCGCTCCCCCGACGGCGCCTCCAATTCCTGATGGCCCTCGGGATACACGTGATGGTAGACCAGTATCGGCACCCGCTGGCTCATCCCCGCCCCCTCCATGTTGCCAACCCGGTCCTACAGCCGCAGATAGTCGGCCGAGGCTGCAAACATCTCGTCTGTCATCCGCCGCGCCTCATCCAGGCTACACTGCGTCGTCGTCAGCGGGTCGAGCGCAATCGCCTGGTGTACCGCCTCCCGATCACGGTTCAGGATCGCGGCGACCGCAAGCTCCTGTACGTTGACGTTCGTCCGATTGATCGCCGCGCATTGCCCCGGCAGATCACCGATAGCACAGGGATGCAAGCCGGCGTTGTCCGCGAGAATCGGCACCTCCACGTTGCAGCCATCCGGCAGGTTGGCAATCAGCCCCTCGTTCGGCACGTTGCCATTGAACCGGAACGGCGTGTTCGTCTCAATGGCGTGCAGGATGAACGAGCAGTATTCGTGCGTGCGCTCGAACGGCAGCGGCTCGCTGCTGAGTAGCTCCTCCCGAATCTCGTCGAAGTGCTCCGCTCGCCGCGCCTCGTCGCCACCCGGCACTTCTACCGCCTTGCCGCCACCACCGGACGGCGTAAAGCGGTCCCGTAGCTCGGCGGTGCGCCGGAACCACGGCGTGTACTCGGACATATGCCGGCTCGACTCGGTGACGAAGTACGCGAAGTGCCGGAACACCTCGAAACGCACTCGGTCCTGGGCATAGACCGCCGCGTCCTCCAGCTTCTCCCGCAACAGGGGATACAGGTCCTCGCCTCGATAGGTGCCGCGGCGGAGCTCCAGAAACCAAGCCTGATGGTTGATCCCGGCCACCCAGTAGGCCACGTCCTCATACGGCACGCCCATGTACCGTGCCAGCTGTCCAGCCGTACCTTGAACGCTGTGGCACAGCCCCACCGCTGGCACGCTCGTCGCCTCGCCAATCGCCCACATATTGATGTTCATGGGGTTGGTGTAGTTCAGCAGCAGCGCCTGCGGGCACAACTCCTCCATGTCGCGGGCAATATCCACCAAAACCGGCGTGGTCCGCAGCGCCCGGAACACGCCGCCCGGCCCAATCGTGTCCGCTACGGTCTGGTAGACACCGTACTGCTGCGGTATGGCGACGTCGCGTTCCCGTAGCTCCCGGCCACCAACGTCAATCGAGGTGATGACGTAATCGGCCCCGTCGAGCGCCTGCCGGCGGTCCTCGGTCACCACGATCTCCGTTGGCAGACCCTGCTCCCGGACCATACGCTGCGCGAGCTGCCCCATCACGTCGAGGCTCTCGGCGTCAATGTCCATCAGCGCAATCGTCCCGTCGGCCAACTCCGGCCACGAAAGAATATCTATGGTGAGACGCCGGGCAAAGACGACACTACCGGCACCGATAAGCGCAATCTTCGGCATGATCCCCTCCTCAGACCTTTGCAGAAATCGTCATTCCCGCCTCCCCACCGTCATTCCCGCGCAAGCGTGGGGACATGGGTAAGTCCGAGCCAAGCCGTAGGGGCGCAGCATGCTGCGCCCGTCCCCCCGCCGCAGCGGGGGGGCCGGAGCCTGACCCACGTCGCCGCACGGACCCCCCTTCCCTGCCAGGGAAGGGGCCGGGGGTTAGGTCCAACCCGCCTCCGCCGGCCCAAGCTCCTCCGCCACCTCCAGAGCGCCATTGACCAGCGCCGGTTCGACCTCCGGGCCGAACGGTCCCGGCCGCAGGTACTCGTAGAATGAAGTCGCCGGCTCATAGCCCCCCTCGGTGATGATACTGGCAGCGCACAGATAGCCCACGTACCCGTTCGCGTAGCCCACCGCCAGCGTCATGTCGCCCTGTGTCGGGTCGGCCAGCCCTCGCTCGACCAGCCCGCGCTCGATCGAAAGGCCGATCTCCAGCGTCGTTTCTCCGGGCAGTGCCACAATCCAGTGCCGCCCCACGCGCAGCACCTGCACCTCCGCCAGCTCGGACTCCGGCAGCCGCTCACCGCGTGCCATCTGATCCAGCAGCGTCTCTGCCCAGAACGCCTTTGGCCCGGAGAGGGCCGCCCGTAGCTCGGCCGCGTCGGGGACGTGGCTATACGGCAGACACACCATCCGCCGCCCCATCGCGATGCTGCTCACCGGCGCTGCGACAATGCGCTCGGCAACCTGCACGACCTCGCTCCCCAGCATCCGCCCCAACACGGTCAACTCGTGCTGCGTACCGGAGCGAAAGCCGCCGTCCGGCGCCAGCAGGTGCGGCCGCAGATTGCCGAAACACGCCGGCAGAAACAGCGCCGGCGGCCCAGCGCCGCCGCCGTTCGCGCTATACATGGCCGCAGCCGCGCGCCGCGCCGCGCCGGGATACTCACCGCTATACAGATAGCTCTCGTCGCGCAGCACGCCAGGATGGGTCGCGTAGGAAAACAGGAGGGCGACCGGATCGGCCGACGGTAACGGCGTGCCGCCGAGCGTACCCGGCGCCGCCGGCGCGTCCGCCGGGTCCAGGCGCAGCACGCGCACGCGGCGATCTGATAGCCCCTCCGGGTTCGCCCGCATCACCGTGCCCGCAGCGGTCCGCACCCGCCGATTGACCGTGAAGTTGACCTCGCCAGTGCCCACGCCCAGCGTGACCGGCGCCAGCCGCCGGCTCGCCGTGATGATCGCCTCCGCAATCGTCCGCTCCATCCACGCCAGGTACTCGCCGTCAACCACCTCCGCCGCAAACGGCGTCACCAGCGGCGCCGAGTGCGAGTGCGAGTACGTAATCATGATGTTCTCGCCCGGCACGCCGCTGTCCCGCGCCGCGACTCGTATCCGCTCGGCCGAATCCGACTCGAAGCCGCACAGGTCCGCGGCGACAACGGCCGCGCGCGTATTCCCGTCGTCCAGGACAAGCGCCTGCGCCTCCACCTCGTCGAGCGTGCCCGTCGCCGGCCCCTCCCGGGAGCCATAGCCCTCCAGCAGCAGCGGCCGGTCCGGCGTGATCGTCACCGGCGCGATACCGGCCTGTAGCTGCGTTCTCTCTGCCATGCCATTCCCCCCAGCAGCGGATCAATCAGAGTGAACCGCGGTCTGCCCCTCTCTCGTCAACCCGCTCTCTGCCGACGCCCTGCGGTCCGTCTCTTGGCTTTGGTGGGTCGCGGTTTGAGGTATAGGCAGTCCATCCTGGCGACCTCGAACGCCGTCTTGCCCCGCTTGTTCTTGACCGTCGTGTCGGCGCCGAGCGCCATCAGTTGTTCAGCCACCGCGGCAGATCCCCCGTAGGTGGCGAGGTGGAGCGGCGTCCGTCCCTTGTTGTCCTGCGCGTTGGCGTCGGCACCATGCTGTAGCAGCAGCGCGATGCCCCGCTCTATCGGCGGGAACGTCCAGTCGGCGGGCGCCACGCCATGCGGCTCGGCGGCCTTGTGCAGCGGCGTCTTCTTGCCGGAGTTGAGCGCGCCAACCTCCGCGCCGCTGGCCAAGAGCACCTCGGCGCATGTTCCGGCGCCGGCGGCCGCGGCCCAGTGCAGTGGCGTCGTCCGGTCGGAGTGCCGGGCGCCCACGGCGGCCGGCTCCTCTGCCAGCAAGGCCCGTAGCCGTGCCTCGTCGTCGAGAGCGCAGGCTGAGAAGATGTCGTAGTACGCTCCGTGCGCGAGCAATATCTTGGCAACCTCACGTCGTCGCTCCCGCCAGAGTCCCGCATGTGCGGCCCGCTGGAGCGCCGTATCGGCGTTTCCGTTCAGCCGCACCTCAATGGCCTTGGCCGCCCCATGTTCAAGCAGCAGCTCGGTCAGCGCCGGATGGCCGAACATAGCCGCGATGTGCAGCAGTGACCGGTGCCCGGACGTCAGGCCATTGTGTGGTGGCTCGATACCGACCTGTGCAGCGTCGGCCAGACCGGCCTCGAAGATGATGCGAAACCTTTCGATGCCCAACTGCCCGTGCGCCGTGCTCCAAGCCCCTTCATGCACTGGACTGAAGCTATCCTTTGGGTACTCGAACCGGGCGCCGTTCTCAACCAAGAACCGGACCACCTCGGCGCTTTCCTCATCCGGCTCCCTGGAGCGGATCGCAGTAGACAGGGCCACCGCACCGGCCCGCTCGATGATGGAGGGGTGCTCGTCCAAGAGTGCTTTCATCCGCCCGAGGTCCTGCCCCCAGTTCCCGTCCTTGTCCAGCGCCGTCGCCTCGACGAACTCCTGCTCCGCTGCCGTCATATCCGACTGCGTCCGCCGGCACCAGTCCAATTTGTCGAATACGTCCCAAATCCAAGCCCGACTCATCCGTCACCCCATCCTTTCCAGCAACCCCCGACCGTCCGGCCCTTCCTACTCGACGGCCTCGACCCGCTCAACCCGCCCGGACCGCCACGACCGATAGCACGCCTCAACCACCGCCAGGTCCCGCAGCCCTTCTGTGCCCGTGCTGACCGCTTCTTGCTCACCCCGCACCGCCTGCAGGAAGTCGGCAATGCTCATGTTATAGCTATGGTCATAGCCGTCATCGGGGATCACCACCTGCCGCCCCCCGGGCAGGTCACTGCGGTGCAGGATCAGGCCGCCCTCTTCCGAGATAATGTCCAGACTGCCCCGCGTGCCGTAAGCCGAGCCGACCGCCCCCCGCTCCGGCGTCCGCGTCGCCCAGCAGTACAGCGCCTCACCCAACAACCCCGACTCAAAACGCAGCACCACCACGGCCGTATCCTCGGCACGCCAATCCTCGCGCACCGTCCCGGCCAGCGCCGATACGTGCGTCACTTCACCACCCACTGGCCCCGCCAGCACGCGCAGCATGGCGAAATAGTGCGGCCCCTGATCCAGCAGCATCCCCCCACCGGCCTGCGCCGCGTCCTGCCGCCAGCCGCGCACCATCCAGCGCTCCTCCAGGTATCCGATCCGATGCGCCCGCACCACCGCCGGCGTGCCGATCTCGCCGGCCGCGATCATGTCACGCGCCCGCACCACCGGCTCCTGCACCCGCAGCTGCTCATTGACACACAGGATCACCCCGGCACGCTCGGCCGCAGCCAGCATCCGCCGCCCGTCGTCGAGCGTCGTCGCCATCGGCTTCTCGACCAGCACGTGCTTGCCCGCGCCCGCAGCCGCGGTGGCCGGCTCCGCGTGATACGGGTGCGGCGTGCAGATGTCCACCGCCTCCACCCGCGGATCGCCCAGCAGATCGTCGAGCGCCGTATAGACGCGACAATCGGCGCCGGACCGCCGGGCATGGCCGGCCAGCGACTCAGCCCGCTCCGGCACCGGATCGCACGTCGCCACGACCTCCCCCAGCTCGTGCAAGGCCGGATAAGCGCGTTCCACCCGCTCCGTCGCCACCGTCCCACACCCAATCAGCCCCACTCCCACACGCCTCACCATCAGCCACTCCTCACTGCCAACCAGCGCCTATACCGGCTATTCGCGCCGGGCACCACCCGTCCCCCTGCGTAGTCGGGGGCCTCGGCCTTGCTCGCGGTATGTACTCCCGCTCGTACCCGTCCCCCCGCCGCAGCGGGGGGACCATAGGGGGGCCAGCCCTCACCCCCATCCCCCGCCCACCATCAGCGCCCATGCTAACCGCACCGCCAGCACCTGTCCAGGCACCCGCAATGGTATCCTCACCCCGCACGTGCCCGGCAGACTGCGCTTTGCCCGCGCACCGATCCGTACCGCTGCCCTGGGAATTGTTGTGCAACGGAAATCATCATCACCATCCCGCAAAGTACGCGGACCCAGTCCCTCCAAGCCCACGTTGCCCTTACCGCCCCGCTTCCTCACCATCGCCGAGTTCCCAGGCGCCAGCGTCCAAGCGGAGGAGTATTCGCGCCTCATCGGCGCCTGGGGCGAGGCCTCTGCCCTGATCGGCCGCCGCTGGGAGGAGCTGGGCCTCTCCCTGCTGGAAAAGCGCCTACCCTGGTCCGTCCCGCTCGGCGCCGGCCGCACCGCCACGATCACTCACCTCATCAGCGTCGATTCCGGCCCCGACGCCGGCCCGGCCCTCCACACCGCCGGCGTGTCGGCCCCGGACCTCCTGCTGCTCGGCACCTTGGGACGCAGCGGCCGGCTGGTCGTCCAGGCCGCCGACTTCAAGGCGTCGCTCGATACGGCCAACCCGGTGCAGGTGTCGGCGGCGCGGCTGGCCGGCAACTTGCCGCGCATCGCCACCGAAGTGCCGGAGGTCGCCGCGGCCATCCTCGACCAGGCCCCCTCCGCTGCCTACCATGCGGCCTTGGCCGCGCTGATGGCCGGCAACGTCGGCAGCACCATCGTCCCGGAAGGCATCTTCATCGCGCCCGACAGCGCGTTCAACCGCTGGCTCCACCAGCTGCTCGCCAACGTCCGCCCCGGTGTCCGGCTCCCCCGCCTACCACGCGGTGCCCCGGCCACGCGCTCCCGCAGCGACGGCTTCCAGCTCTTGGCGCACCTGGAGCCGGTAGCACCGGCGGCCATGCTGGGCACGCTCGAAGGCTGGTCCGAGGGGGAGCGGCTGGCGGCCCTCGACGGCCGACGCTTGAACGCGGCCGAGTTGGCGGTGGCCGAGCGCTACTGGCGGCTGGGCGCCGGCCTCCACGGTGCCCTGCGTACCTTCTACCGCCCCGTCTTTGCCCAGCTCCCGACCCCGTGGGACGCCACGCCGGCGCTCAATCGGCTCGTCCGCCGCGTGCGACCGGCCAGCGCCGCGGCGCTCCTCAGCGCCCTGGCCCGCGCCGTCGAGCAGCGCCGACCACAATGGGACCGCGAAAAGGAAGTTTTGCGCTGCCCCGTCGGCTTCCGCGCCTGGCTCCGCCGCGCCGAGCAAGCCGGCCTCGAGGTCGAAACCGGCGAGTTCGCCGGCATCGTCCGCCGCAAGCACGGCTCCCTGGCCGCCAGCCACCGGGAGCGCGTCACCGCGGCGGCCCGTCACCTACACGCGCAACGGCAGACCAACCGGCAGGTGCTCGCTGCGCTGGAAGCCCGCAGCGCCGAGTGGCGCGCCGCCACCGACGAGGACATCGCCGCAGCCCTAGCCCAGCTACAGGAAGAATCGGAGCAGTGAGCGCTGTAGGGGCGCAGCACGCTGCGCCTGTCAGTCTCCGGCCCCCCTATAGGTCCCCCCGTCCCGACGGGGGGACAGCTTGTTCCCTCCCCCGTCCCGACGGGGGAGGGTGAGGGAGGGGGCCAGACCACTACCTAATCAAGTTCGCAACCTTCATAAGGGAAGGGGCCGGGGGTTAGGTCCAGCCCCCTACCCCGTCGCCGCCACCCGTTGCAGCAACGGCTTGAGCACGATCAGTGCAATCAACGCCGGCACCAGCATCTCGGCGGTCCGCGCGGTGTGTTCGAGGAGCGGAAGCAGCCAGTCCAGCAACGCCGTCTGGCCGCCGACCAGCCCCAGCAGATCCAAGAACGGCGCGGCCCACGCCGAGCCGGCGGCGCCGACCAGCCAGTCCACTGCCGCCACCAGCAGCACCGCCGGGTCCCCGCTGCCGATGAACAACGCCGGCAGGATCGCCAGCCCCGCCGCCACCGGCCACCACTGCGCCACCCGGTTATGCTGTGCCGGCGGCAGCGGCGCCTCTTGCGCCGGCAGCGCGCCGATAATCCCCGGTAGCAGGTCCGGTGTCTGCGCCTGCTCCGGGCCGGCCCACAACGCCTGCTCGATACTCAGCCAGCGTTCCCACTCCCGCGTGCAGTCCGCGCACTGCCGCACGTGGCGCGGCGGCGCCGTCTCACCGGCCGCAGCCGCCCGCGCCGCCAGCCCCGGCAAGCGTCGGCGGGTGAACGCACAGATCAAGGCACCCAAGCGCATCGCATCCCGCTCCCGTCTAGCATCGCTGGTCGGTCCACCCGGACGTGTACCCGCGCGGGCGGTTCGTCCTCGGGACCGGTCGGTACATCAACCGCCGGCCGCCCCGGCCACTGCTGTTCGAGCCGCTGCTTCAATTCCGCCTTGGCTCGGTACAGATGCGTCTTCACCGTCCCCAGCGGCAGCTCCAGTATCTCCGCAATCTCGTCGTAGGACAGCTCGCGCAAATAATACAGTACTAGCACCGCCCGGTAGCGTTCCGGTAGCAAGTCCACTTGGTGCCAGAGCCATTCCCGCAGCTCCCCCGCCTCGGCCGTGCGGACCGGATCGCCTTCCCGGGCCGGCAGCGCCGCCGCGACCGCCTCACCATCCGCCACCCGCGGCCCCTGCCGCCGCAGCGCGTCCTGCCGGTTCAGACAGAGGTTGTAGACAATCCGATACAGCCAAGTACCGAAGCGCGACCGTCCGCGAAACCGCGGCAGCGCCTGCCACGCGCGGATGAAAGCGTCCTGGGACACGTCGGCAGCCTCGTCGGGATTTCGCAACAGCCGCAGAGCCAGCGCGTAAGCCGTCCCCTGATAGGCCTGCACCAGCACCGCAAAGGCTTGCTGGTCCCCGCCCTGACTACGCCGGACCAGGTCGGCTTCATCCGCCCCCGGCGCGATGGCCGCTACCCTGTCCGAGCCTCCGCCTTGCTGCTCCACCGCTCTCTCCACCTCGGCTTCACTGCCAGCGGCCCCCGCGGCCGCTCCGGTCTCTGCCCCTTAGACCACCCACACCCCAAAAGGTTTCAACCCCCGCCTCATTCTACCCTCAGCTCTCCTCAGCCCGTCATTGCGGCGAAAGCCGCAATCCAGTTGCCGCGGCACCCTGAAGACGGCGTGGCACCGTCGGGAAGACCGCCATCGTCGGGGCCAAGGACCGCGAGACAAAGAAGATTGCCGCCGAGCCGGTTGCCCGGACGGACTGCGAGACGCTACAAGGCTTTGTCCATGCCCATGTCACCGAATGGCCGAGATGGCCCGCGGGTTCTGCGGGAAGCGCCTGCGCTATCAGGACCTCACGGCTGGCGGCCCGGCGTATCCGTAGGCGCCGTTTCCGGCGGCGGCTCGTCAAAGGGCTGGTTCAGCCGTTCAGCCTCTTCACGGCGAGCGTTCCACGCGATCCACTTCGCAGCGGCCCGTTGTTCTCCCTCACGGCGAGCGGCCTCCAACCGCTTCGCCTGCCACTCCTTTATCACCTCTGCGATAGCCATGATGCCTGCTCCTGTCTCCACCACTATCACTGATCCCGCCGCACTGACTAACACACACGTCCCATAGTAGGGAATTGACTTTGCTTCCCAAGGCGTCAGTACAACCAGCGTGATCCAGCCGCCAACGGTGCTCACACCAAAGAGGACGGCATAGAACGCGCGGACACGGCGCGGAACACTCCAATTCCCCGGTACCCCCCCGCCGTAGACGCACAGCACACCACACCCGTCCCCCCGCCGCAGCGGGGGGGGACCATAGGGCTGACAAGGGTAGGTTTGTGTAGGGGCGCGATTCATCGCGCCCAGCCGCCTGCCATTGCCGCGAAAGTTGCCATCCAGGGCCATTCGTCGCCCCGGTCCGAGCGCTACACCCCCTCTCCAAATGTTGGAGAGGGGGCCGGGGGGTGAGGTCTGCCCCCACGGTTGGGCGCCACTTGGCTGGCGCAACTCCCGCAACGCTTGCAGCAAGCGCGCCTCCGCTCCTTGCGGATCAAGCCATCCTGTCCGAACGAGACAGCCAGCTAACCTACAACTCCGGGCAGGCTTCCTCCACCGTCAGGACCCCCAGCATCACTTCTTTCTCTCAGGCCGAGCTTCGCGCACGGCACGCTCAATACCTCGCAACTGTGAAAGAATGTCCAGATACTGGCGCGTGTTCTCATTGTGTTCGGCCATCCAGACAAACCACTGTGCAAGTAGTCGCCCACCCTGGATGATCGCAATCGCCAGGAGCAAGCCACCGATCTGCTGCATCACCGTTGGCGCATCATCATAGACAGTCCACCCAGCGCCACACGCGATCAGGAGAGTCACAGCAACCAGTGCATTTGCGGTGAACCTCACGGCATCCTCCTCCCGGCGTCCGCATCACTACACCAGCCCGGCCCGCACGGCAATGACAATTGCCTCTGCTGTATTTCTCGCCCCCAGCTTCCTGGCAATGCGTTGCACGCGCCTGCTCACCGCCTGCTTACTCACCCCCTCCTGCCGGGCAATCTCCGTCTGCGAGACGCCTTGCACCAGTTGGCGGAGCGTGTTGTGCTGCAGGTCCGTCAGCGTGGGCACAGCCGGCTTCACCCTCTGCCTCCACCTCTTCGCGCCGCGCTGCTACCATCAGACAAGGAGTCAGGCCGATGATCCGTGAGACGCGCATCCTCTTTAGACCGACCGACGTAACCCATGTCCGACTGACCTGCCAGAAATGCAAGGAGACGACGCTCTGTCGTATTGACAGCAAGCGCAGTGTCCCCCTCGGCTGCCCGCATTGCGGCGCGGCCTGGCAACTTGGCGAACAGGCCCCGGTTGGCAGCGATCTGCTCAATGTGTTACGCACTGCCCGCAAAGACGAGTCTGTTATCGCTATCCAACTTGAGTTTCACGACAAGTAGGCCTACTCCGCACTACAGCGTGCTTGGTCTTCCGGTGGCAGGTTCGTGTACGAGCTTCCCTGCTGACTTGGACACCAGTTCCCCGGTGGCTCGAAGTATCTACTCCGCGGCGGAGTAGGCCGGGATCGCTCCACGCGCAGCCAGGCCAGCGCGGTCTCGATCCCGCTCACATCCACTACCCACTGCCACGTCTGACCATTTTGCTCCCAGGTGATCGTCAGATCGTAGCTCCCCTGAGCTACCCCGCGCATGATGGTGGCAAGGAGTTGCCGGGCATATGGTCGCTCGGTTGTATCGGTGTGATAGGCATGGAGGAACGGATACGTTGCAGAACCACCGTCTTGCCCGCGCCACAGTTGTGGCGCCGACAGCGCTGTCGGTCCGTGCATCGAATAGGCGATATGGGGATGTCCGGCCCCCGGGTCCTCACTCAGGTCCGAGTGGGACCAGGGAAGGAAGGTAAAGAGCCGGTCGGTGCCGCGTTGCATGGCAAAGCCGAGGACCGGCCATGAGCGAAAGAGCTGGATAGTCACCCAATCAGGCTTTGCCGGGTCGTAAGTTGAGCCTGTCGTCAAGCCCCGTACATGCCCCCGCCACCGGCCCCACGTGGCGGGCTGAAGCCGGTCATGCTGCAAGTCGGCGACCGTGAACCCGTACCGCGCCTCCCAGCTCGCCTTGTCCATGACAAAGCGACCATAGTTACTGGCGTTGATCCCGAATATCTCCACATCGCGAATACTCGGTATGTGCAGCAACTTGGGACGCTCCCAATCATGCTCCCACTTGACCAGGTAGATCGGGTCCCCATCCTTCAAGAGGCCGGCCGAGAGCCAGGGATCACCGAGGGGTGCGCGGATGAGTTGCGCGTAGGACCAGGTCTGCCGTTGATCCCATAGGACGGACTTGCCTTCCAGTGCCCGGGTATCACCGATCCAATGCAACTGCTGGTCGGTACCAACGAGATAGATGTGGGGGGTATCGCGCAAGTAGACCGGGGTGCCAGCCGACAAATCGAGAGTGGTGGCAGCGCCGACGCGGTGGGCGAGAGCCAGGGCGGGGATGGATGCAGTAGTGGCGAGCAGCAGTCTCCGAGTAGCCACAGGGAAGCCCCCTCGCAGTCGGGATTGTGGCTCACTACCAACGAACCGCACCATCCCAGCAACGCACCGCGAGAGAGCATGAAGCCACAATCCCGTCAGGCGGCGCGTCGCTGGGTATCGGCCTGCGGTCACTCATTGGTCTGTGTGCCCTACACCGTTAGACATCCCCTACATCCTTGCCAGGAAGATGTCTACATGTATATATATTTGGCATCATAAAGAAATCGCGGCAGAAAGTCAAGCCTGCCACCCAATGATGGGCGGCAAAACCCCCTCTCCACCATGGTGGAGAGGGGGCCAGGGGGTGAGGTATGGGCGTGAGGCGTGCGCCTCAGTTCCCGCTCGTCTCGATGGTGATGCGCCGCGGGCGCTGGGCACGCGCCTTCGGCAGCGTCAGCTGCAAGATGCCCTGCTCCAGCTTGGCCTTCACCTCACTGCCCTCTACCTCGCCGGGCAGCCGCCAGGCAAAGCGGAACTCGCGCGGCTGGATACCCTGCCAGATGGCCGCCGCCTTCTCCGGCACCGCCCACGCGCTCTTGCCGCTGATCGAGATCACGTCGCCCTGCAGCGAAATGTCCAGATTGTCGGACTGTGCGCCGGGCACGGCCACGTACAGCTCGTAGCCCTCCTCGGTCTCGTACAGGCTGGGTACCCCGCCCGCCGTGACTCGCTCGTCGCCATCCATCGTCCGCGGAATCACGACGCTATCGCGGAACAGCTTGTCCACCATCTCGCTCAGTGGCCGCCCCGTCCCAAACGGATTGTGTCGCGTGATGTTCTCCATCGTCCTCTACCTCCTACGGCTCGTAGTGCCGGCCGTCACTGGCCGACCTATCCACTCTCGTCACCGGCCATCCCGGTGACACTCCTATCCTATCATCTTATGCGGATATTGTCAAGAGTTCTGATGGTATTACTATCAACTATCCCCCAGCCGCTATAATACGCCCACACCGAGAGGAGGTCTGATCCCATGAAAATCGTCATCCCCGACGACTATCCCCCCGCCTACGCCGACTACCCCGACGAAGTGGCCCGACTACAAGCCGCCGGCGACGTGGCGCTCTACGATACCCGCGCCGCCGACCTCGACGAGCTGGTAGCCCGCCTCGCGGACGCCGACGTCGCCGTCACCGTGCGCGCTTACACCGTATTCGATGCCGCGCTGCTGGCCCGCCTGCCCAACCTCAAGCTCATCGCCATCGTCGGTACCGGCACCGACCAAGTGGACCTGCCGGCTGCCACCGAGCACGGTGTCCTCGCCTGCAATGCCCCCGGCGCCACCACGCAGTCCGTCGCCGAGCTGACCATTGCCCTGATGTTCGCCGCCGCCCGCCGCCTGCCGCTCACCGACCGCAAGGTGCGCGGCGGCACCTGGTACCACGAGCAAGGCTGGGAGCTGCGCGGCAAGACGCTCGGACTCGTTGGCCTCGGCCTGATCGGCCAGCAGGTGGCCCGCATGGGCGCCGCCCTCGGCATGAAGGTCATCGCCTGGAGCCTCACCCACGATCCCGACCGGGCCGCCGCCTGCGGCGCCGAGCTTGTCCCGTTCGACGAGGTGCTCAGTACGGCGCACGTCCTGTCCCTACACCTCCGCGCCACCGACCGCACCGCCAACATCATCGGCGCGCGCGAGCTGTCGCTGCTACGCCCCGGCGCCCTGCTCGTGAACACGGCCCGCGCCGCCTTGATAGACGAGCAGGCGCTCCTCGATGCCCTCGACCACGGGCCGCTGGCCGTCGCCGGCCTCGACGTATATTGGCAGGAGCCGCTCCCGCCCAACCACCCCCTACTCACCCGCGACAACGCGATCCTGGCCCCGCACATCGCCTGGGTGACTGACGTAGGCTCGGCCAATCAGGTCCGCCTACCCGTGGACAACGTCCTAGCCTATATCGCCGGCCAGCCCCAGCACGTCGTCAACCCCGACGCCCTCCACCACCCCCGCCAGCAGCGGTAACCGCGGTCTAGCCCTCCCCCCAGCCGGAGACGGCGTACACCCTCCCCCCAGCGGGAGGCGGCGTACCCCCTCCCCCGTCCCGACGGGGGAGGGCTGGGGTGGGGGCCAGGGCCACTGCCAGGAACCACCAATGCCCAACCAGCCCACACCTGCGCTGATCGCCAGCCCCCGCAATCCGCGGATCATGCAGGTCCGCAAGCTCGCCACGCGCAAGGAGCGCAGCCGCAGCGGCCTGTTTTTCGCCGAGGGCATTCGGCTCGTGACCGAGGCCGTTCGCAGTGGCAGCGAGATCGCCGCGCTGATCGTCGCCCCGGAGCTATTGACCAGCGACTTTGCCCATGACCTGCTCGCCCGGCAGGTGGCCCGCGATGTGCCTCGGCTGGAGGTCACGGCCGCAGTGATGCAGCGCCTCACCACCCGCCAGCATCCGCAGGGCCTCGCGGCGGTGGTGCGCCAGCGCTGGCACGCCCTCGCCGCCGTGCGACCGGGCGACGAGTTGTGCTGGGTCGCCCTCGACGCTCCCCAGGGCCCCGGCAACGTCGGCACCATCCTCCGCACGCTCGACGCGGTTGGCGGCGCCGGACTAATCCTCCTCGGTGACGCCACCGACCCCTATCACCCGGCGGCTGTGCGTGCCAGCATGGGCGCCATCTGTACCCAACGCTTGGTCCGCACGACGTTTTCCGACCTCTGCGCCTGGAAGCAAGCGCACGGCTACCGCCTCGTCGGCACTACCGTCACCGCCACCCGCGACTACGACGCCGTGTCCTACGCCGCCCCGCTCGTCCTGCTCATGGGCAGCGAGCGCGAAGGCCTATCGGCCGATCAGGCAGCCGCCTGCGATGACCTACTGCGCCTCCCCATGGTCGGCCGCGTTGACTCGCTCAACCTCGCCGTAGCCACCGGCGTCGTCCTCTACGAGATATTCCGCCAGCGCCAGCACGCCAAGCACCCGCCGCTCCCCCGCACGGCGGCGCGACCATCGGCAATCCAGGCGCAGCCACCCTCCGTCCCCCCGTCGGGACGGGGGGACCCATAGGGGGGCCAGCCGCCCGCACCACTGCCCGCTAGTCCCTGTTGTCCTTCCCGTAGATCACCAGTCGCGCCGTTTCGGAGATCGCGTGGTCGTGGTGCGTGGTGTCCAGATAGACCTCAAAGCTACCCGGCCCCAGCGCCGACAGCGCCTGGATCACTGCCGGCTCATAGCTCAGGTAGCCGATACCGCCAAAGCAGCACGGGTCGGAGTAGTTCAGTATCTGCACTTGATGGCGGTCTTGGCCATAGGAGCCGAGGAGATACAGCTCCAGGTAGTTGGCAATGCGGTAGAACTCCGGTAGCGACTCCTCATAGTCCCCAATCTCCACCTCCGAGCTGAGGTAGACCGGTAATGTGCCGGCAACCGGGTAACTGTAGGCCACGCGGGGGTCCAAGGCTGCATACAGCGTCGTGGTCCAGCCCCCTCCGGAGACGCCCATCATCGAGACTGACTCAAAGTCATGCGCTTCCTCAACGTAATTCAGCAGCATCGCCACCGGCTCTAGGAAGAACCGCAGCGACGAGAATGTGGCCGTATCCAGGTAGCGCAAATGGTCGTGCGTGTGCAGCCGTACTTTGCCGAACCGCGGTAGCTCCACGACCGGCCGGTTGTTCATACCGAGCAGCGGCATGGCAAACGCGGCGACCGCATAGCCCTTCCTGAGGAAATAGGCAATCGTTTCTTTGCCCAGGAGAAACCCGCCGCGATGCCCCTGATGGTAAATCATCAGCTTACGGTTATCTCGCTCCGGATGGAAGAGATAGACGATAGAGTTGACATCATGGGCCATCATTACCGTAATTTGGTCAATACGTTTGAGATTATCCAAGCCGCTAAAGTCGGAGTCGGTGATATTCTCGGCAATCAACGTCGGTACTTGTTGTGGAAACCCCTCATCACGCCAGATGTAACGAATCAGCTCGTCTCTCCGCGCCAAGAGCTTGCTTTCGCTCGTCAGCGTTATCAGGCGCGACACGTCAGTACCGTATGGCGCGGTGCTGCCGGTAGGGTCGGGGGTACGCTGCTTCTGATCGAGGATGACCCGCACGTGGACAGCCTCGAAATCCGGCGCCAAGAGCGCTGTCCTGATGCTCGTCAGAGGATCACGGGGGATTGCTCGGCCGGCGACGAGCAGCAGCAGCGCCAGCAAGCAGTAGGAGAGGATGGCAAAGCGCCGGCGACTCCTTGCGCGACGACGCAGCGCAGCAAACAAGCGGCGTAGCCGTAGCATAGCCGGCAGCCCGCTACTCCCGCTCGATCGTGCTGGTCAGCTTGAAGGTCCGCAGGCGGTCCCGATACAGCTCGGCCAACTCCAGTAGGCAGACGATGACGGTAGCCACACCCTGCTCGTGCGCCTCAAGCATAATGGCCTCCGCTGCCTCTCTGCTCAGCGACGGCACCGACTTCTGCAGGGCGCGGACCACGTAGCCCATCTCGTTGACGTCGTCATTGTGGAGCAGCACGCGGTATCGTGGAATGAGGCGCGACCGGCGCTCGACATCCGGCGCCAGCTCCGGGGGTGCTATCTCCGGTGCAATCATACCACTGCTCTCCTCTGGAGACCTCTGCAAAGATCGCCATTCCCACGTTCGCCGGAACCCACCGCCGTAGGGGTGGGGAAGGGGCCGGTCAGGGGTTAGGTCCAATCCACCACCTACCCCTAGAACGTTGGGCGGCACTGCTCCGTTGCTGGCGCCCTCTCCCGGCAGCTACGTCCCCCTGCGGAGCGGGGGGGCCATAGGCCACAAGGGTAGGTTTTTCGCTGGGCGGCGAGTCGGACCTAACCTCCGGCCCTTTCCCTGGCAGGGAAGGGGAGCGATGGCGGAGCCGGTCCGCCGTTGCCCGCCAGGGAAGCGGGAGCGGTGTGGCGAACGGTGGCTGGGGCCTAGATTGCGGCTTGCGCCGCAATGACGAGCACGTGGGCGCAACATGTTGCGCCCCTACACAAAAAACCTGCCCTTGTCAGGGGACCATAGGGGGGGCAGAAGCACTGCGGTGCGTCGCCGCCTATGACTCTGCAGCCGGCTCTTCCAAGCGATACCCCACACCGGGGACGGTGCGGAGGTAGATCGGCTCCCCCGGGTCCGGCTCCAGCTTCTGCCGCAGCCGGTGAACGTGGACCTTCACCAAGTCCTCGTTGCCGCTGCCTTCATAGCCCCAGACCTGCTCCACGATGGCCGAGCTTGCCAGCACGTGACCGCGGTTAATCATCAGGTAGTGCAAAATGCGGTACTCCAGCGGCGTCAGGCGCAGCTGCGTCTCGCCGCGCGTGATACTCCGTAAGTGGGTATCGAGCACCAAGTCGCCACATCGTAGCTCCCGGTCGGACCCGGCGAGCACCTGCTGATACGTGCTGGCCCGCCGGAGTACCGCGCGGATGCGGGCCACGAGTTGGCGCGGGCTGAAAGGCTTGGTGATATAGTCGTCGGCGCCGAGGTCCAGCGCCTCCACAATGCTCGGCTCGTCCTGGTGGGCCGTCAGCATCACCACCGGCACGGTCGATTCCGCCCGCACCCGGCGCAGCAGCTCCACCCCATCCAAGCCGGGCATCGTGATGTCCAGCACCACCAGCTCCGGCGCCTCGCTTTGGAAGCGCTCCCAGGCCTGCTGGCCATCGAAGGCGGACGTCACCTCGATGCCATCGCGGCGTAAGATGTAGGTGATGACATCCACCAGGTCCCGGTCATCGTCAACGACGAGCACGCTCATCGCATGATTACCTCGCGCTCGCGCAGCGGCGGCGGTGCCTCGGCCGGGACGCTGGCGACGGGGATGGTGAACCACACGGTTGTCCCTACCCCCTCGTCGCTCGTCAAGCCGATGCGACCACCATGGGCCTCGACGATAGCCTTGGCAATAGACAGCCCTAACCCCGTGCCCGGTGATCCCTGGGGCATCGTGGCGGAGCGGAAGTAGCGCTCGAACACCGTCGCCTGGTCGGGGAGCGGAATTCCGGCCCCGTGGTCCGTAACGGCAATCCGCACTTGTCCGGTTGTCGTCGTCTCGCCCTGCCAGGTAGCCTCGACCACAATATCGTCGCCGACGGGCGCATACTTGATGGCATTAGTCAGCAGGTTGGTCAGCACTTGGACGAGGCGATTCCGGTCCGCCAACAACGGTGGTAACGTGTCCGGGAGATCGCGCACGACGCGCTGCCCCCGCTCTTCGAGCAGTGGACGCACCGTCGCTATCGCCTGATCGCACACCACGTCGAGACGGGTCGGCGTGACATAAATATCGAACCGTCCCGCCCGGATACTGCCGGCGTCCAGCACGTTGTCCACCAGTGTGCTCAATCGCACCGAGCTACGCGCGATACGCTCGACCGCTGACCGTAGCTCGGCCGGCGTCATCAGCTCGTAGTCGCTCGCCAGGATTTCGACGGTGGCAAGCAGTGCCGTCAGCGGTGTCCGCACCTCGTGTGCCACGCTGAAGAGATACTCGTCCTTGAGCTTGTTCAGCTCGGTCAGGTTTTCGTAGGTTTGCTGCAAGCTGCGACGCATCTCTTCCATCCGCGATGCCAGGAGCGCCACTTCATCATCACCGGTGACGGCAATGGGCGTCTGCAAATCGCCCTGACTGATCTGCTCTGCCGCGTTGGTCAGACGGCGCAGCGGGCGCGTCAAGCCCATGGCGACCGCGTACCCAACCGCAATCGCAGCCAAGGCAATGGAGCCAATCACCGGCAAGAAGACCCGCAGCAACGACTCGCGGTCATCGGCCAGCGTGCGTGCCGGCACGCCGACCGCGTACATGCCGATACGCTTGCCCGGCAGTGTGAGTAGCGGTTCGTACAGCGTGAGCATGTTCGCCTCGAATACCCGGATCAGGCGCTCACTCGATTTGCCCTGCCCCAAGACCCCATCGCGCACGCGCACGTCGGCCGACTGCCCCAGTGCCTGCTGCAAACCCGGGAAGGTTGTGGCGGCGAGCCTATCCAAGCAATAGATACTCGAATCCAAGCCGATGTCGTCTTTGATTTGCTCGGTAAAGGCTTGGTCAAGCGGATACGCCACGTACACCACCCCCAGGAGGCCCTGCTCGACGCCCACGATAGGGGTAGCTACCGACATGGCCAGCGCACAGGTGTTTTCCAGCCCATCGGTCTGATAGACAATCGCCGGCCGGGAGGTCTCGCCCTGCAGCGCGTGGGGCACACCGGGTAAGTGATACAGCGTTGTATTCGGCAGCCTGGCCCCCTCCGGGGCCGAGCGGGCGACGACCCGCCCATTGGCATCAGTCACCGCCAGACTATAGTGCGGGTGGAGATCGCGAATCGGCTCCAGGATTAAGGTGATCGCCGCCCGCTTCTGCTCAATCGGCACCTTGTCCTCGGTAGATGCGGCGGTGTCCAGTTCGTGCTGCTGGACGGCGAGGACCACTTCCTCTGCGATCTGCTGGCCGACGCTGTGCGCGGCTTCGATCCGCTGCTCATACAGAAATGCAAACGTCTTCGCAGCGTCACGCAGCCGGTCGCTGGCCGTCTGCACCAGCTTCTGATCGGCAATAAACCAGCTGACGGTCCCGGCGACACCCACCGTCAGGAGCACCAAGAGCACCGCACCCGTCACCAAGCGCACACGGAGGCTCACGCGGCCCGTGCCAATGTCTTCCGCTGCGTCGGTACCGGCAAATGCCGTCGTAGACATGGTCCCTCGCGCCAGTCCCCCCTCGCAGGGCGTAGGGCGATCCTACGATACTCCCAGCTATCGAGACTGCCTCAGTATACTCTGCGCGCCCCCCAAGCCACCGCAGATACGGGGGAACACCGCCGTCCCCGCCTCCCGGAGCGGCAGCGCGGCAAGCCCGTCTTCTCCCCACTTGTGAAATCTTTACAAAATCGCCATTACATCGCCATTAAAACGAAAATACCCCCCATCCGTCATCCCGCGCACGGAGACCGTTGCACCAATCGTCATTCTCGCGCAAAGCGGGAAGCCAAGCCCCTCGCTCCCTCTCACTGGGGTAGGTAAACAAGTGAAACACGCCAAAGCCAGCGCCGTAGGGGCACGGCATGCCGTGCCCCTACCCTGGGTGCCAAGCGCGTGAGCGCCCTCCAGCAACCAATACCTCCCCCAGTCAGCCTCTCTCCCTGGGAGAGGGCCGCCCCCAATGCCGTAGGGGTTCAACCTGGTGCGCCCGTCCCCCGGCCGAGAGCACGCCGCTTCAGTCTGGACTACGTCTTGACTGCGTAGTTCGGTGCTTCTCGCGTGATGACCACGTCGTGCGGATGGCTCTCCCGCAGCGCCGCCGGGCTGATGCGGATGAAGCGCGTCTGTGCCTTCATCTCCGGAATAGTCCGTACCCCGGCGTAGTGCATCCCCGCCCGCAGTCCCCCTACGAGTTGATAGACGACCTCGGACAGCTTGCCCCGATACCGCACCCGGCCCTCGATGCCCTCCGGCACCGTCTTCACCACGCCGTTTTGGGCGTAGCGGTCGCGCGCAAAGTCGCGCGTCTGCATCGCGCCGACCGACCCCATGCCACGATATTCTTTGAAGTGCTCGCCTTGGAAGATCACCAAATCGCCCGGCGACTCCTCCACACCGGCCAGCAGCGAGCCGAGCATCACGCTGTCCGCACCGGCGGCGATGGCCTTCGCCACGTCGCCGCTGTACTGGACACCGCCATCGGCGATCAACGGGGTGCCCGTCTCGCCGGCCACCCGCGCGCATTCCATGATCGCCGTCAGTTGTGGCACTCCCGCCGCCGAGACGACGCGCGTCGTGCAGATCGCGCTGGCGCCGATGCCTACCTTGATGGCATCGGCCCCGGCCGCGATCAGGTCCCGCGTCCCTTCCGCCGTCGCGGCGTTCCCGGCGATCACGTCGAGATCGCTGTACCGGCGCTTCAACGCCCGCACCATCGTGATGACCCCCGTGGTGTGGCCATGGGCAACGTCCACCACTAGCGCGTCCACGCCCGCGCCGACCAAGGCGTCCGCGCGTTCCAGCCCCTCGTCACCCACCCCCACCGCCGCGGCCACCCGCAACCGGCCGCGTTGGTCCTTCGTCGCGTGCGGAAACCGGAGCTTCTTGTCTATGTCCTTGACCGTAATCAGCCCCTTGAGCATCCCCTCCGCATCCACAATCGGCAGCTTCTCGATCCGGTGACGGTGCAAGATCGCCCGCGCCTCGTCGAGCGTGATACCCACGGACGCGGTAACGAGCGGCATCGGGGTCATCAACGCCCGGATTTCCTGATCCACGTCGTCCTGAAAGCGCAGGTCGCGGTTGGTCAGAATGCCGACCAAGCGACCATTGTCCGTGATGGGCACCCCGGAGATGTGATACTTCGCCATGACGGCGAGGGCGTCGCCCACCAGGTCATGGGGACCGAGCGTGACCGGCTCGACGATCATGCCGGCCTCCGAGCGTTTCACCTTGTCCACCTCGGCGGCCTGCGCCGCCGCGGGCAGGTTGCGATGGATGACGCCAATTCCGCCCTCCCGCGCCAGCGCAATCGCCAAGCGGGCTTCGCTGACGGTATCCATCGCCGCCGACACGATGGGCACCTGCAAGCGAATGCGCGGGGTCAGGAACGTGCCGACGTCGGCATCCGCCGGCAGCACGTCGGAGCGACCGGGCACCAGCAAGACATCCTCGAAGGTGAGGCCTTCGCCGATGATCTTTTCCTCGCTGGTGGGATCAAGGGCGACACTGGGAGAGCTACCGACAAACGTATCGGCCGATTGGCTCATCTGCACGCTCCTTTCCGTCCACCCAGCACCAGTGCAGCAACCGGACTACGGTTAATTCAACCAGTCTACCGGCCTCCGAGTCGCGGCCGCAACCACCACCCCGCGCAACGACCGTCTCCTAGGCCTCAGGAGGCCGTCGCCACCCTGCCGTTTCGCGCAACCAGCAAAAACCCACGTGGTCCGTAGCGCCAGAAAATCACCTCCAACTCCGGATAGATGGCCACCTCCTCGATCCGTTTGAAGACGATCGGGGTATCACCCACGTGTACGTCGGCGCGACACAACTCCGGCCACAGCACCATGCGTACTCCCACGGCATCGGCCGGCAGCGCCAGGCGCACTTCGTACACCGGCCGGCCGCGATACGTGTACGGTACCGTCTCCAACTCCGCCCCCAAGGCCGCCGCGATGGCCCGGCAGGTCTCGGCCGAAAGCGGCCCTCCACCGCCGCTCACGGTTGCCCCGGAGTTTTCCTGCGACCTGGTCGCGCTACTCATACCGGTACGCGAGCGATGAAATACAGCACGCGAGCGATGATCTCGCCGCTCACCACGGCTCCCGTCGCGATATAGAGCAGCCCCGTCGCCGCCATCATTGAGCGCGTGCGGGCCGTCCGCCAGATCATCCAGCTCAGCACCAGCGGAAACACTACCCCGATACCAACCCGTAGCCCGAACCACCAGCGATAGTGCTCCAGCAGCGCTGCCGGGCCGGTCGCCGCCGGCGCCATGAACAGGGCCACCCCGGCCATGCTCAGGACCAAGAGTGCCTGCAAGCCCAGCGCGGACGCGAGACCGGCATTGATGAGCAGCAACGGCCGCGGTGAGAGCTGCGGCGTCACCAGATACCAGTGCCCCAGCATCCAGCCACTCCACACGCTCCCTAGCACCAGCGTACCCGCCGCCGTCGCCAGCAGCGCCAGGGCAAAGAGCACCCCCGGCGTCGCCACGGGCGGCAGATACGCAGCCACGCCGGTCGCCAGGCTGGCCAACCCCGCGCCGCCGGCCGCCAGCCCCACTCGCGTTGCCATCTGCGGTCGCTCGGTCCGGACCAGCAGCAGGTGAGCAACGAGCAGGACCGCGAAGAGGGACCACAGCACCGGCTCATACGCCACCCACGGCGCGCGCGCGTCATAGGGCAGTAGCGACGGCAGCGGCAAGGCCAGCCGCAGCCACAGGCCGAGCACCATGAACACCAGCAGCACCACCCCGTTGAAGAACAGATACCCGCTGGCCAGCGGCGTGCGGAGGTGCGCCGCCAGGCTGGTCAGCAGCCCGCCGGCACTCAACATCACAAGCACATGAAAAAAACTAAGTGGCACCGCCTGCACAGATCATCCCCCTCCGGTGAACGGGAATACCCGCAGCATTATACGGCGCACCGCCCCACCTCCGTCGTTCCCGCGAAAGGGGACCTTTGCTGAACTCGTCATTCCCGCGAAAGCGGGAATCTCCCGTCCCCCCGCCGCAGCGGGGGGACCACAGGGGGGCCAGCACCCCTCACCCGCACCGCATCGCCACTCCTGATACCCAGTACGGCAGCCGCGCTCCCCTCGCGCACCGCCAGCTCCAGAAAGCCGGCGCTGCCCCAGATCACCAACGGATCACCGACGCCAGCGCCGGCATAGCTCTCGACCGGACCGCACAGGCTGTGGGGGCCGATGTCCACCCGCAGCACCCCGCCCGGCACGGATACGTGCTCCCGGCGGATGTTGGTGATGGCGTTCCCAAAATGGTCCACGTGCAGGATTTCGCCCCGCAGCCGCTCTCCATCCCGCGTCGGCAGCGGCAAGGGCGCGCCCGCCAGCGCGCCGACAGGGCTGCCGAGCCGCTCCAGCGCCACGCCGGATGCCAGATGCGCCGCGACCGGCGCCATGATGTCCCGCCCGTGAAACGTGTGGCTGACCTCACTCGCCGGCGCCAGCCAATAACGCGGCTCCGTCAGTTGCACCGCTCGCCAGCCATCCGCAGCCAGCCGCTCCACAATCCAGCGCAGCAGTCCGTTATCCGGCCCGACGAAGAAGTGCCCACCGGCCTCTACCGCGATCAGCCGACGGTCCGTGCCCACCCCGGGGTCCACGACCGCCAGGTGGACACTGCCGACCGGAAAGTACGGACAGGCCACCAGCAGGTGAAATGCGCCGGCCCGGATGTCCTGCGGCGGCACCGCGTGGGTCAGGTCCACGACGGCAGCCTCAGGGCAGATGCCAGCGATCACCCCCCTCAGCACACCCGCGTAGGTATCCCGGCTACCAAAGTCGGTCAGCAGGGTAATCAGCGGCTGACGAGACGACATAGCTCACCTTCTGGACTGTCCCCAGTACAGGGTCTTTTCGGCGAGCGCGCGGCACCAGGTAGGGAAGATGGCCTCAAGCTCATGCATGGGAGAGCCAAAAGTACGTGAATGCTCCGCGGCATGATCTGAGCGCCAAGACTCTATGCATGCGATTAGCACCTCAAGGTATATCTTCAACTCAGGGAAGGTCAGTCCTACCGGGAGACCATCATGCTTTATTACCACTTTATGGTCCGGCACACAATAAAGACTGCCCAGGAGATCGTGCAAAGCATCCCAGTTCGAGGCATAGAAATCAGGTATTTGGCGATTGAGCGCATCGAATATATCCTGCCTATTCTTGATCTTCTTCGCGCGTATCACGGCGACAAGAGCATCGCGGGTCTTCGACCGTAACAGCGCGTCAGAGAACGTCAGCAAGTCAATATCGTAACGCATAAACACCCCCTAGGAAAGCAGATAATGGTCACATCTATAGTGAGTGGGGAAAGTCCTAGTCAGAGCCGCTACCCCACGTAGCTGATCCGATAGATCGCGTTCGTGCGGTCATCGGTCACGTACAGGCTGCCGTCGCCACCAACCACCGGCTCGACCGGCCGGCCCCATGCGTCCGCCGGCCCGCGCGGTCCCGTCAGCCAGCCACGCGCGAAGTCGAGCGGTGGCTGCGCTTGCCCGTTGATGAACCTGATCCGCACCACCTTGTACCCGGTTGCCTCGCTCCGGTTCCACGAGCCGTGGTAGCCCACGAACAGATCGCCCCGGTAGGCCGCCGGGAACTGCTCCCCACCGTAGAACGCCAGCCCCAGCGGTGCCGAATGCGCCTGCACCGGCACCGTGGGCGCCGTCAGCTCCGCGCACGACGGATTGCGCGCCGGCACCCGGCTATCCGCCACCCACGCACCGTCCCCGCCCTGATAGCAGAAGGGCCAGCCGTAGTCAGCGCCCTCCTGCACGGTCGTCACCATGTCCGGCGGGATGTCGTCGCCGAGCAGGTCCCGCTCATTCACCACCGTCCACAGTTCGCCGGTCGCCGGATCGAACGTCAGACCAATCGGATTACGCAGACCCGTCGCATACTGCCGCTCGCCCGTCCCGTCCGGCCGGTACTGCATCACCCCGCCGCGCCGCCCGTCCCGCTCGATACACACGTTGCACGTCGAGCCTAACGACACGTACAGCATCCCGGCCCCGTCAATGGCCAGCCCCCGATAGTGATGCGGTTGGCACCCCGAATCGGGCAGCCCGTCCACGATCACCTCCGGCGCCCCCACCGCCCACTCGCCCGGCACATAGGCGTAGCGCACGACCTGCCCGGACAGCGCCACGTACAGCGCACCCTCGCGAAAGACCATCCCGTAGGGGCAATCGAGGCCGGATGCCACCGTCTCCACGCTATCCACCACCCCGTCACCATCGCGGTCGGGCAATGCCACAATCCGCCCCCGTCTCGGCAGCGTGGCGTACAGGTCGCCGTTGGGCGCCACGGCCATCGTCCGCACCCCCGGCAAGTCGGCCGCAAAGACGCTGATCCGAAACCCGGAGACCACCTGAAGCTCGCGCGACCGCGCAAACGGCCCCCGCTGAAACTGCGCCGGCACCTGAAGCTGCGTAGCAACCAGCGTCCGCGTATCCACCGAGATCGCCGGTGCGGCCGTTGCCGGCGGCGCAGCGGCAGCAGTAGGCGCCACCGCCACCTCAGCCGCCGGCTGCGTCGCCACCGCGCCCGGCGCCGCCGTCTCACCACACCCGACGACGGCGACTCCGGCTACTAGCAGCACGATAGCGAGCACCCGCGACCGGCACGCCGGGAGTGTCCCGGCGGGAATTCCGGGGACTAGCCTGCGCGGGCCGCCCAGGCGCCAGCGCAAGCTCTCCCATACATCGCGCGGTCCACTCCAAGCCATACAAGCGCCTGTTTACGCCAGTTGCGCTATACGCCGCGCGAGCCAGGCGACGGCTGGCCGGCGTACTAAGGGTACGAAGATGAGGATGTTCCCTGGCGGTGCGTCCACATCAGCAAATGCGCTCGGAGCCGCAATCTCCCAGCCATGCTTTTCCATTGCAGCCACGTAGTCCCGCAGTACCTCTTCCGCATGGAGTAGCGCCTCATTGATGGTGTGTCCCATCGCGACACAGCCCGGCAGATCGGGAAAGACCACGCCATAGGCGCCCTCTTCACCATCAACGAGTGCTGGATAACGCAGCATCGCTCCCTCCGGCGCCGCTCATATCCGCCATTCCCGCTTGCGCGGGAATCCACGTCCCCCCGTCGGAACGGGGGGACCATAGGGGGGCCAGTACTCCCCTACTCCGCCAGCTGCGCCAAGTAGCGCCCGACCTCGTAAGCGTCCGTATCAATCAGCAGGTGCCCGTCTATCTCGACCACCGGCGCCAGCCACTGCCCCGACTTCTCTACCATCTCGTCGAAGTACCGCGGATTGCTGTAAACCTCGCGCTCCTCGTACCCGATCCCGCGACTATCGAGCAGACTGAGTACCTCGTAGCACCAGCCACACCCCTGCTTTGTGTACACGATCACCCGCTCCGGGCCGCTGCGCGGCGCCCCACCGCCATCACGCTCGCCGTTGCTTCCCGTCATTGGCCCACTCACCCATCCGGCTACTCAGACAGCTCCAACCGCCCCAGCGTCGTCACCGCCGCCCCGGCCTCAACCATCTCCGCAATCGCCCGCTCCGCGTCCCCCGCCGCCACGTTCACGCCGCGAATGGCGTCGAGCAGCACCGTCGCGCCAAAGCCGGCCCGCAGCCCGTCCAGCACCGTCGAACGCACGCAATAGTCCGTCGCCAGCCCACCGACGAACAGGTGCCCGACACCCAGCTCCCGCAGCGCCTCCGCCGCCCCGGCCCCACCCGCAGCGCGGCCCTGAAAGACCGAATAGGCGTCCTCGCCCGGATCGTCACCCTTCGTCACGATGATCGCACCGTCCGGCAGCCGCAAGTCCGCGTGAAACGCCGCCCCGGCCGTGTCCTGCACGCAATGTGGCGGCCACAGCCCCCCGCCCGCCTCAAAATGCACCGTCTGCTCGGGATGCCAGTCCCGCGAGGCCAACACCGGCAGCCCGGCCGCCGTGAAGCGGGCAATGTACTCATTCAGCGGCGCCACCACCTCGTCGCCACTCCCCACCGCCAACGCCCCACCCGGACAGAAATCGTTCTGCACGTCCACCAGCAGCAACGCCCCCCTGACCATCTCCCGGCCCCCTCACCCACACTCTAGCACACCCCCCACCAGGGGTAGGTACCGGCCAAGCCGTAAGGGCGCAGCACGCTGCACCCATCCTCCCGCAGTGCTCACATCCGTCATTCCCGCGCAAGCAGGAATCCACGTCCCCCCGCCGCAGCGGGGGGACCGTAGGGGGGCCAGTACCCGCATTGGCACAGCCGCGCCAGTCACATGCCGCTGCTAGACTGCCGCTTTCGTCGGAGTGACGGGCGGCTCGCCGGCCGCCAACGGAGCCGCGTCGCGAATGACGACTTCCAGCGGATCGCAGTGTGCAGCGCCGTTCTGCCCCGCTGCCGTCAAGGCGCTTACTCACTGCTCCTTTCGTGCCCAATTGGGCAGTTTTACTTTTTGGGCAAACTCTCGGTGTGAATGTTCACCGGACTACTCCTAGAATTGCGAAGGCCAGGTGATATTTTTCTATACCGAGACTTGCTTTCTCGATCTCGCTTAGTCTTGCTGCGCTTGTGAGGGTGCTTGCGTCCTTTTTGCTTTGCCATCTTAGCTGTAACCTCTTGGTGGTTCGACACCGTAGAAGATGCTCCCGGTAGTTGCTTGTCTGGGCCTGACTGTAGGTGCGGTCGTCGCGGATGTTCTGCACGTTGGTCATGGCTTCGCGGGTTTTGGCTTGGAGTTCTGTCAGGGTCTTTCTAAGCTCACCTCCACGCGGTTGTTCCAAAGGATGTGCCGACCGGCCAAGGCGCGAGTATCGCCACCCCAGTGCAGGACGCCGTGTTCGTCCGCGAATCAGAGATGCGGCGTGCCGTGCGCGAAGGCGCCCTGCGCCCGGACCGGAGCGGCACCGCCGATGAGGAACACGGTGACCACCACGACTAGGAACCGCGGCATTGCCTTCCGCATGAAGCCCCCTTGCGGCGCAGGATAGTGACAACCCATCACCGGCCGTCGTACCCAACGTGAGCCACAAGGGGGGCTGCACGCCGGGTACTGGATGCGGCTGAACTATGTGAAGGAGTATATATATTTCTCTGCTATCCGGTCAAGCTGCGGACCGCCAGGGCAGGCGCCGGGCGATGGCAGACTCCCCTCTCTATCGCTCTGCGATGGAGAGGGGGCCAGCTCATAGGGGTAGGTTTTTCGACGGAGGTGGGTTGGACCTACCCCCTGACAGGCCCAAGCCGCACGGATAGTGCCAGGTGTGGTGCGGCTTTGACCTGTCACCCGGCCCCTTCCCTGATGAACGTTGCGAACTTGATTAGGTAGTGTTTTGGCCCCCTCCCGCACCCTCCCCCGTCCCGACGGGGGAGGGAACCGGCCCCTGCAGGGCGGGTGTAGGGCTGGGAAAGGGGCTGGTGCCCCACTACCTCGTTAAGTTCGCAATCTTCATCAGGGAAGGGGAGCGATGGCGGAGCCGGTCCGCCGCTGCCCTCTAGGGCAGCGGGGGCGGTGTGGCGAGTGGCGGCTCGGGGGCTAGATGGCGGCTTGCGCCGCAATGACGGGCGGCTGGGCGCGATTCATCGCGCCGCTACGGGCGGCCTCGCACCTATCCCGGTCGGGGTATCGGCCCCCCTATGGTCCCCCCGTTGCGACGGGGGGACGGTTTGACCGGGGGAGGCATCGAGGGGGACGGGCGGTTCGGTGTCAACTCAGTGCGGCGGCCGCTTGGTTAGGTGTCCGGCATAGGCATGGGTCATGCTCCTGGTGCGGCGGGGTGGGGGGCGTGACGAGGGTTGGGCGTGGCCCGGTGGCGGATACCCGACGGGAGCGGTCGGGTCCCGGTGCCGGGGGTAAGACGTGGGAGGCGTCGGCGGCCGCCGCGATGGTGGCCACGGCGCGCGGACGATCAGCACCCGGCGCCTGGGCCAAGGTGGCCCAGGGTACGTCCTGATCCGGCGCCTCTAGGGTGGCGCACGGGCGGTCAGGCCGCGTCGTGCCAGATAGCACGGTACGGGGTCGCTCCTGACCCGGCGCCCTTTGCGCGGCGTGGGGCCGGCACGAGGCCGACACCTGCCGCGCGGCGCGCGGACGGTTATGACCCGGCGCCCAGACCGAGGTGGCCTGGGGTACACCATAACCCGGCGCCTGTGGGGTGGCGCACGGACGGTTATGATCCGGCGCCCAGGCCGAGGTGGCCTGGGGTACACCATAACCCGGCGCCTGTGGGGTGGCGCGCGGACGGTCAGGCCGCGTCGTGCCGGGTGGCACGGTGCGGGGTCGGTCCTGACCCGGCGCCCTCGGCGTGGTGGCAACGCCACCGCTGGTGGCCGGCATGCTGCGGAGACGGCTCCCCTCCGGGGCCACGGGATGTGCTCCAGACTGGTCTTGCATACGTGCCAACCCTCGTCAGTGAGGGGATATTGGGGGCGTGGGGGAGAGGACAACGGGGGGGAGTGGACCTAACCCCCGGCCCCTGCCCTGATGAAGGGTGCGAACTTGATTTGGGTATATGGGCTGGCCCCCTCCCTAACCCTCCCCCGTCCCGACGCTTAATACACGACACTTTTGGGGAGCGGTGGGGGCTGGGCTATGAGGTGGAGGCGCACGGACAGGCGGCGCCCCAGGAACAACCACCGCCGCAGGAGCCGCAACCCCAGGGTGAACAGGCTGAACCGCGGTTGCTTGCCCCGGGTGAACTCCCGTTTGAGCCGCGCCGTGTGTGCCACCTGGGTGCCGAGGCTGAGCATCCACACATAGGCCAGGGCCATCACCAGCCACAGGACATTCGCCCGCTCGGCGCGCCAGACCCGACTACGTTGCCATTGCCACCCGTATGATTTGAAGTCGCGGAAGGCCAGTTCCTCCCACATCCGCATGCCGTACCAGGCACCCGGCGCGTCCGGATGGTTGGTCAAGAGCAGCCACGGCTCCGCGTGCCCGGGCGGCCAGTGGCCGTGGGCCCAACAGCGGATCCAGCCCGCTTTCTTGAAGGCCGCGACCGGGCCGTGCCAAGTGGTGCCGGGTTGCGGCACGAACTGGGTGAAGGGCACGGGTGCTTGCGCGTCCACCTGCACCCGGACCTGCTTGGTCACCCGGACCAGGTAGTACCACCCCAGCCGGTCGATGGCGCGGAGCAACGCCGGCGAGGTGCCAATCCCACGGTCCGCTTGCACCAAGACTACGCGCTGCTTGGCAATCCCCGTGGCGACCCAGGTGAGCAAGGTCGTGATCAACTCCACCTGGCCCAGCGGCCACTGGGTGGGGGCGTAGCACCACCAGGCCAGGGGGATCGCGCGGCCACGATAGGCCAGACTGACCGCCATCACCTTGAGCCGCGCCTGCAGGCTGGTCTCATCGACCAGCAACACCACCGGCCCGCGACCGGCCAGGCGGCTGAGCACCCAGGCGGCCAACGCCTGGCAGCCCTGCGCCCAGTCGAGGCGCGGGTTGGCCAGGAAGCGTTGCAGCCGGCGCTCGACGGTATCGGGCTTGCCCAGCGCCGGTACCGCCTCGGCGACGGCGTTGAGCGTGCAGCACCGCGCCGCGGCCACCCCAAAGCTGAAGCCGCTCAAGACCTTCACCTGGGGGGTGCTCAAGTGCGGCAGGTGGCGGCCGACCGTTTGGCGCCATTGATACAATGTCTGGCGTTGGCTCATGGCCCGTCTCCTTCCCGGTAGTTGCAACCCCAGGATGGCGGACGGTGCTGCCATGAGTCAACGCCTCTCCCGCACCCGTCTGGAAAAGTGTCGTGTATTAAGCGTCCCGACGGGGGAGGGAACCGGGTCCCGTCCCGACGGGGGAGGGAACGGCCCGTCTCCCGGCGGAGCGGGGACTGGGGGGCCAGTCCCGGTACATCCCCTCCCCTGGAGCGTGCTCCGGGGGCGGGCGAGGGAGGGGGCCACTGACCACTATCCCGGGCACAGCGGCGTGAACAGCAAGCGCGGCTGCCAGTAGGCCAGTGACGGGTCCGTCGGGCCACTGCCCCGGCGCGGCCCCCCGCCCGCCGTCTCATAGCGGCCGACGATGCCATACAGCGCCACCCATTCCCGCGCCCGCAGCCGGTTGCATCGCCACTCTACTTCCCGTACCGCCAGCAGCTTGAAGCGCGTCGGGTCAGTGAGCGCCGTCCGCACCGCCAGCGGCCACCGTCCGTACTGCGTGGACGACACGTGCAGATACGCCACATTGAGCCGCTCGATGGCCGCCGCGTCGAGCGTCCGCATCGCCGCCGCGTAGTCGCCGGTATCGCCGTTGACGAAGTGCGGCGCCAGCGTGGACGGCGCCAAGCGCCCGGCCAGCGTCGTCACCCACCGCGGGTTGTCGCTGAGAATCCGCACCGACGGCGGGACCAGCTCGGCTACCCGCATTGCCAGCTGCACCTGCGCCGGCCGCTGCGGCGGCGCCGTCGCTTGCAGCCCCTCCGGCGGCCACAGCGAAATCGCAAAGCTGAGACCCATGTAGGTCGAGCCGAGCACAAAGACGCCCAGCAGCGCATAGGCCAAGCGGTTCCAGCGCAGCCCCTGGGTCAGCTCCACGGCCGTGAGCGCACAGAGCACCAGCCAGAGGTAGCCCGCCGTCCGGCTGAACGATGCCATCGCCGCGTCGTCCCGCCCATACTCGAGCACTAGCGGCACGACAAACCCGATCACCGCCGTTGCCAGCAGCCACGATTTCAACGGCGTCGGCCGTTGCCAGCACCACCACATCACCACCGGCAGCAGCAGCAACGGCAAGCCGTACTCCGCCAGCAGCACCTCCCACCACCACCCGCCAGCGAGCAGCCCCACGTCCTCGCCCAGCTGCGGCCACCCCGGCGGGCTACGCCAGCCGAGACTACTGCCGACCGGCAGACCGCGCGCGCGCAGCAGTAAGTCCGTCATGGCGCCGCCGCACAGCAATCCGACCACCAGCGTCGCCAGCAGCACCGCGCTATCGCGCCGCACCGCCCACCAGCCCCCGTCCCCGCTCGCCGCCTCCGACCGCCGCAGCCGCCCCACCAGCAGCCGCCCGGCCCGCAGCCCGACAACGGCCGCCGTCCCCGCCAGCAGCAGCACGAATGCGCTCGTCGCAGCCAACGCCGCCGCCCCACCGATCAGCACCAGCAGGCCAGCCGCCAGCCACCACCCCCGCGGCTCGCGTGCCGAGCGCTGCACACTAAGCCAGCCGTGGCAATAGGCGATCAGGCACACCAGCCCCAGGGCGGAGGGATGCTCGTGGACGATCAGCGCGAAGCTCTTGAACAACTCGCCCACGACGATCTCATCGGCCTGCATCGCGGCGAGCGGCCCCTCGGCGTGCGTCAGCCAAAAGGGAATCCGCTGGGCAAACCACCCCGGCACCCAGCCGCCACCGAAAAAGACGAAGAACGCTCCCACCACCGCCAGGTTCATCGTGGCCCCGGCGCGGCGCAGGAGCGCCGCTACCCCCCAGAAGACCGCCAGCGTCACCACCAGCGTCAGGACATCAATGGACCACCACACGGCCAGTCCGCTGAGGTGGTGGACCGCCGCGGCCAGCAGCGCAAAGCCGTAGTGATACACCGCCGGCCAGTCCGGCCAGAACGGCAGCCGCGGCGGGAAGTTGCCCTCGGCGATGGTCGCCGCCAGCGGCCAGTGCTGCAATTCCTCGTCGTACAGCAGTGCAGCGAAGGCGCCAACTCCCACCGCCGCCGTGACCACCAGCCCGGCGACCAGCCAGACGAGCACGTCGGCGGCGTCCACCGGCCCGCTACGCTCCGTGTCCGCCGCGTGGTCGGAGGGAGCCGCCCTGCGCTGCCGCCACCACCAAACAATTGCGGCCAGCGCGAGCACACCGGTGCTCAGGCCGGCCGCCCAGCCGGCTGGCACGATGTAGGCCAGGGCGTTTGCCGCGACCAGCCCCAGCGCGAGACCGGCCGCCGGCGCCACGCCCCACACCACGTCGGCCGAACCCAAGCGCCAGCCCCACCGGGCCGCCGCCCAGCCGACGATGACCAGCCCGGCAATCCACAGTGCCACTACGAGCATTCGTTCACCTGGCCGGCCCCAAAGCTACACGTTCTTATCGTTCCCAACGCGACGCAGCGTCGGCCAGCACCCACTCAGGATAGTACCGTTGACCCGCCGGCACTGCACAGTCCGCCGGCCACCGGCAGTGCCCGTCCCCCCGTCGGGACGGGGAGACCATAGGGGGACCAACGCCCACCCTACAGCATGTAGTAGAGGTCGGAAGAGGTGGTCGGGTACGCCAGCAGCATCTCTTTCAATACCGTCGCGGTCATCCCGGCTTGCATCGCCACCGCGAACACGTTGATCACCTCGTCGGCGTGCGGACCGAGGAGATGGGCGCCCAAGATACGGTCCGTCTCCTCCTCGATCAACACCTTGTAGCCATAGCACGGCTGCGCCAGGCGGGTGGCTGTCGCCCACCGCGCGGCGTCGGCGTAGTTCGTACTGAACCGCAGTCCCTGGGCGCGGGCCTGACCTTCGCCCAACCCGACCCCGGCCAGTGGCGGATTGGTGAACGCCGCCGTGGGGATCACCCCATAGTTCGGTGTCGCCCGGTTGCCCTGGAGCAGGTTGGCACTCACCACGTCCGCATCCACGCCTCCCGCTGGCGTGAGCGGTGGCCCAGGGCTACCGGCGGCGTCACCCGCAGCGTACACCGCCGGGTTGGACACGCTCTGCAAGTACTCATTGACCCGCACGCCACGGCGGTCGAATGCCACGTTCGCTGCCTCCAGGCCCATATCATCCACATTCGGCACCCGCCCTGCCCCATGCACCACCAGGTCGGCCTCGAACGTGCGCGGCCCGGCCGGCGTGGTCGCCGCGACGGCCAGCCCGCCATCCTGCTCGGTGATACCGGAGACGGCGGTATCCAGTTGGATGTCGAGACCATGTGACCGCAGGTAGGCGGTGAGCTGATCCGCCAGGTCCTCGTCAAAGCCCCGCAGCAAGTGCTCGCTGCGGTGCAGCACCGTCACCTGCGCGCCGGCCGCTGCGGCGACGCCAGCGAATTCCAGCGAAATGTAGCCGCCGCCGATGAACAGCACCCGCTCCGGCAGCTCTGCGAGGTCGAAGAAGTCGTCACTAATGGTGAGGTGCTCCTCGCCGGCAATTCCTAGTCGCATCGGCTTGGCGCCGGTGGCGATCACGACGCGGCGGCCCTCCAGCTCCTCATCGCCTACCTGGAGCGTAGTAGGACCCACAAACCGTGCGTGCCCGTCAAAGCAGGCAATACCGGCTTGCTCGAATCCCGCCCGCCGCGCTGCCGGCCGCGGCCCGGTGAAGCTATTCTTGAACCGGATCAGCGCCGGCCAATCAATGCGGACGCCCCCTGGCTCGATCCCCTTGCCCGCCATCCGCCGCGCCCAGTCCACTGCATCGGCCGCGCCGACGAGCACCTTCTTGGGATCACAGCCCCGCAACGCGCACGTACCCCCATACGGGTGGTCATCCACCAGCGCCACCTCCCACCCGGCTTCGCGGCAGGCCGTCGCAACCGGTGCGCCAGCGACGCCGGTGCCAATGACGACAAGATCGAATTGCTGTGCCATACTGCCCTCCCCCCTGGAGACCTTTACAAAACCGTTATTCCCGCGCAAGCGGGAATCCAACCCCTTCTCCCTCCCCCGCCACTGACTACCGCCTTGGACCAAGTGGCCCAGGGCCGCTACAATTCGGGAGGTGAGTGCCACGCCCGGCACTCAACAAAACGATGGAGACGATGTAGCGTGCAACGCGCTCTACGCATGTTCAGTTGGGATGAGCCGGCCAAGTGTCCCCAGTGTGGGGCACCGACCACCACCCGCGAAGCCGGGTGAAGCGGCGGCTCGTTTGCAGCACTCTGTCCGGACTGCCGCCGCAAGAGCCAGACGGAATCGTTCTTGACGGTACAGTTCTGCCAGGGCGGGTGATGCAACGAGGACGGCGCCCGTGAGGCGCTCCCCGCCGTAGTCAACGCCTTGCGTCAGGAGGGCATCGCGGACAATGTGTCCGTTGTTCCCGTCTCCTGCATGGGCGTGTGTGACATGGGTCCGGTGTGTCGTATTGTTCAGCAAGACCGCCTGCATGGGGGGATCACGGCCGCGCGGGCGCCGGGCTTTGCCACGCGGCTGGCCCGTATGATTCGCGCCGGCAGCCTGCCGGGCCGCCAGCGCCGCCGTCGGCGGTAGGCGCAACCGGTTCGCCGGCCGATCCGCACCGTGGCACCTAGGGGCGCTTGCAACTGCTGCTGCGCCCGACCACCGTAGCGCAGCAACGAGGAGTGTTATGCGTATAGCGCTCGATGCGATGGGCGGCGATCATGCCCCTAGCGAGACCGTGCGCGGCGCCGTGCTGGCGGCCCGCCGGCATAGCGCCGATGGCCTCCATGTCGTCCTCGTCGGGCAGGAAGCCGTCGTGGAGCGGGAGCTGCAAGCAGCCACCGACGGCGCCGCCGAACTGCCCATCACGGTCGTCCATGCGCCGGATGTGATCGCCATGGACGCCCATGCCGCTCATGCTGCGCGCCGTCAGCGACAGTCCTCCGTGCATGTCGGCCTGCGCCTCGTCCGCGATGGTGCCGCCGATGCCTTCCTGTCAGCCGGCAACAGCGGTGCCACGATGGCGACCGCCGTGCTGACGCTGCGTCCGCTCCCCGGCGTGGACCGGCCCGCGGCCGGTGCGGTATTTCCGCTGCCGAGCGGGCCGGCGCTCGTGGTAGATGTGGGCACCACTGCCGACTGCCAGCCCCGTCATCTGGTGGACTTTGCCTACCTCGGTGCCGCCTATATGGAGATCGTGTGCGGGTTGCAGAACCCGCGCGTGGGCCTCCTCAGCAATGGCGAAGAAGCCAACAAGGGTAATCGGCTCGTCCAGGAAACCTACCCCCTGCTTGCCGCCAGTGACCTGAACTTCATCGGCAACGTGGAAGGACGCCACGCGACTGCCGGTGCAGCCGATGTCGTCGTCTGCGACGGGTTTGCCGGCAATGTCCTGCTAAAGGTCGCCGAGGGCATGGTGGCCCTCATTTTTGACCTCGTCCGCGGCGCCGTCCGCAGCCGCCTCCACTACAAGCTCGCCGGAATGGTCTTGCGACCGGCGTTGCGTCGCGCGGCCCAGCGCCTCGACTATCGTGAGCATGGCGGCGCGCCCCTCTTGGGTGTAGGCGGCCTCGTCTTTATCGCGCACGGCCGCTCCGATGCCGCGGCCATTGCCAGCGGCCTGCGCGCCGCCCACGCAGCCGCCCAGCGCGGCCTGCTTGATCACCTGACCACCCAGCTCGCCGCCCGGCCGGTGGAGAGTGGAGAATGAAGCGTGCTTCGCTGGCCGCTCGCGCGGGGGCTACCGCTCGCTGCTAGACGGCCCCTTCCCTCCAGGGAAGGGGCCGGGGGTTAGGTCCAACTCCTGTCCCCCCGTCGCAACGGGGGGGCCATAGGGGGGGCAGTGCCCCCACCTCACCGCGCGTGGCCAACCAGCGTGAGATCGGTCACGTGCGTGGCCAGTTCCGCCGCACTGAGCCGACCACCGGGATCGGGATGCGGCGGAATGACCATCGCCCGCCGTGCCGGGTCGGTGTCAATAACCTTCAGCTCCAGGCCCTCACTCAGCCGCAGCCCCATCTCCAGCAAGGTGCCGGCCGCATCGCGGTTGATCTTGGCCTTGTAGTCCGGGGCCTTCCAGTATGTCGGTGCCGCGGTGAGCCATCCCGGATAGCAAGAGCACGGCGTACACACGATGGCATGATGGATCGAGCCGGTATTGTCATACACCTCCAACGCAATGTCCTCGTGGTACTCGATCTCCAGCTCCCTGAGCGCCGCGCGCGGGTCCGCCAACAACCGTGCTTTGTACGCGGGATCGGTCCACGCTTTGACGACGACCTGCGCTGCCGGGTCGGCTGCCATCTGCTGCCTCATCCTCTGCCTCCTCTTCGTGTACTCTGTAGCCCAAACCCTTCCGGTGCGTGCGGCCCACTAGCCACTGACCACTAGCCACTAACTAGAAGTAGATGCGCGTCAGCGTCTCGGCAACCATCCCGGGCCGCTCCTGATCTTCTACCTCCATGGCCTGCTGATACGTCAGTTGGAGGGCCTGCGGCTGCCCGTCCGGTCCTTTGCCGGGATTGATGGTCTCCACGTCGAGCAGCTTGGTGCGGAGCCGAATCCGTCGTCCCACCGGCACCGGTCCCGGAAAGCGCACCCGGTTAAGCCCGTAGTTGATCGTCATGCGGCACGGCAGGTTGATCCGTATGCCGTCGCGCTCGCGGCTCAACCGCGTGACCAAGGAGAGCGTGAAGTAGCCGTGCGCGATGGTCCCGCCGTACATCGTCTGTCGCGCCCGCTCGGTGTCCACGTGGATGTACTGGTGGTCACTGGTGAGATCGGCAAAAGTGTTCACCTGCTCCTGGGTGACGGTGAGCCACGGGCTGCCCCCCAGCTCCTGCCCGACCAGCGCCTGGACCGCGGCGATGGTAGATACATCTTTCGGCTCCTGCGATGCCATGGTATGCTCCTCTCGGACGTTGCACGCGCCTCGGTCTGGCCCCCCACCCCAACCCTCCCCCGTTGCGACAGGGGAGGGAATACACCGCCGCAGCGGCGCCAACACCCTCGTCCCCCTGCCGCAGCGGGGGGACCATAGGGGGGCCGTCACGCAAACGCCGACAGCCCTGTCACATCCCGCCCCACCGCCAGCGTGTGGACCTCGTGCGTGCCCTCGTAGGTATACACCGTTTCCAAGTTGACGGCGTGGCGCATCACGCCGTAGTGTAGGCGAATGCCGTTGGCGCCCAGCATGGACCGCGCCGTCCGCGCTACGTCCAGCGCCATCGCCACGTTCGCCCGCTTGCCGAGGCTCACCTGCTGATGGCGGAGCCGGCCGGCTGCCTTGAGCCGGCCCAGCTGCACGGCAAGCAGCTGGCCTTGGGTGATGCTGGTCAGCATATCCACGAGCTTCTGCTGGGTCAGTTGGAACGCCGCGATGGGCTTGCCGAACTGCTCCCGCTGCTTGGTATAGGCCAGCGCCGTCTCGTAGCAAGCCATCGCCGCACCCACCACGCCGAAAATGATCCCGAACCGCGCCTCGGTGAGACAGCGCAAGGCGGCGCCCAACCCCACCGCGCCCGGTAGCAGCGCGTCGGCCGGTACGCGGCAGTTGGTGAACGTCAGCTCCGAGACCGTTGCCGCCCGCAGCGAAAGCCGGTCCTTGATGTCACGAGTGGCAAACCCGGCCCGATCACGCTCGACGAGAAACCCCCGAATACCCTCCGGCGTGCGGCCCCACACGACCGCGATGTCCGCCAGCGAGCCGTTCCCGATCCACGTCTTTGTGCCGTTGAGCACCCAGCCGTCGCCATCAGGCGTCGCCGTTAGCTCCATCGCGCTCGGGTCCGAGCCATGCAGCGGCTCCGTAAGGCCGAAACAGCCGATCAGTGCCCCTCGCGCCATCTCCGGCAAGTAGCGCCGCCGCTGCGCCTCGGAGCCGTAGGAGTAGATCGGGAACATACACAGCGCGCTCTGAATGGAGAGGAAACTGCGGAGGCCGCTATCGCCTCGCTCCAATTCCTGACAGGCTAGCCCGTAGGCCATCGGCGTCAGGCCGCTCCCGTGGATAGGGAGCGTGCCGCCGAGCAGCCCCAGTTCGGCAAACCGCGGGATCAGCTCGGTCGGAAAGCGCCGCGCCTCGAAACAGGCCGGGATCAGCGGCAGTGCCTCGTCTTCCACGAACCGTCGCACCCGCTGTTGCAGTTGGCGGGCGTCGTCCGGTAGCTCGATGTCCAGATAGTTCAGCATCTCGTTCAACCTGTCTCGCTGACGAAGAGCCACAGAGAGGGTACGCTACAAGGCCTTCCCGCTCCGCAGGGATAGGGAGCAGGCCCCCCTATGGTCCCCCCGTTGCGACGGGGGGACGGTCGCTTCCCTCCCCCGTCGGAACGGGGGAGGGCTAGGGTGGGGGCCAACGCACTACCGTATCAAGTTAGCAACTTTCATCATCGCGCCCTTACTCTGTGCTCTGTGGCAAAAGAGTGTTATCCGCCCGATGCGGGCCGGAACTTGGGCAAGGTCACTTCCGGCGTTACGTCGTCGTAGACCACCTCGACGGGCAGACCGACGCGCACGTGTTGCGGATCGGGAGTCACCTCCACGAGGTTGCTCATCATCCGCACGCCCTCGTCCAGCTCGATCAGGGCCACGACGTAGGGCGCGTCCGCTCGAAAGGCAGGCGTGGAGTGGTAGTGGACAATCGTGAAGGCATGCACCACCCCTCGCCCGCTCACCGGCCTCCACGCCAGGTCCCGGCCGAAACAAGAAGGGCAATGCATCCGTGGATAGAACACGTACCTCCCACAGGCACTACACCGCTGAATGGTCATCGCGTGCGCCTTGACGCTGTCCCAGAACGGCTGCGTCACCGGGTCGGGCCGCGGCAGCGGTTTGCTGTAGCCATCGTCAGTCATCGTGTTCCCTTCTCCATACGGAATCTCCCCTGGCCCCCTCCCTCGCCCTCCCCCGTCCCGACGGGGGAGGGAAGAGGCCGTCCCCCCCGTCGCAACGGGGGAGCCTGCTCCCCCCCGCCGTCGCACAGGTCACACCCCCAAGATCGCCGTACCGGTTGCCGAGAGCACCCCTCCGGTGCCGTGTACCAGCGCGAGCCGCGCGTCGTGGACCTGTCGCGCCACTTGGCCGGCGGCAGCGTAGTCCCCCCGCAGTTGACGCACCGCCTCGATCACCGTGAAGATGCCGAACATCCCCGGATGGGTGTAGGACAGCCCACCACCCTGCGTATTCAGTGGGAAGTCGCCGCCGGGCGCCGTCCGTTGGCCGGAGACGAACGCGCCCCCCTCACCCTTCCGGCAGAAGCCCAAGTCCTCTAGGGAAAGCAGCACGGTATAGGTGAAGCTGTCGTAGATTTCGGCCACGTCAATGTCGTCGTGGCGGACGCCGGCCATCGCCAAGGCGCGGGCGCCGGATACCCGCCCCGGCCCCGCCGTCAGATCGGGCATCTGGCTGATGATCGCGTGGTCGTGGTGCTCCCCAAACCCCAGAACGGCAACCGGCGTCTTCAGCGTATCTCGCGCCCGCTCCCGGCTCGTCAGCACCACGGCGCCGCCGGCGTCGGTCACCAGACAGCAGTCCAACAGGTGCAACGGCCAGCTAATCCAGCGGCTCGCCAGTACGTCGCTGATGGTCAGCGGATCGCGCATCAGCGCCTTCGGGTTCAGCGCCGCCCATTGGCGTGTCGCTACGGCGATCTCGGCCAGCTGCTCGTGCGTCGTGCCGTAGCGGTGCATGTGGCGCGCGCAGGCCATCGCGTAGGCGCCCAGCGGTCGCGGCAGCCCCCACGGCTCTTCGAACTGCGCGACGTTCTGGCCGTACAAGTCGGGAGGCGGGCCGCTCTGGCGCGAGCGCCCGCTCTGACCATGACTAATCAGCGCCACGCGACAGAGTCCGTTAGCGATGGCGTTCACGGCATGGCCGATATGGATAACAAACGACGAGCCGCCAACGTTCGTCCCGTCCGTGTACGTCGGCCGGATACCGAGATATTCGCCGAGTTCGATAGTAGACAGGCCGGCGGTGAATAGCCCGTCCACCTCAGCCTTCTCGATGCCGGCGTCGGCGAGGGCGTTCTGCGCCGCCTCCGCGTGGAGTTGGAGCGCCGTCTTGTCCGGCACGACGCCGATCTCGTCGGATTCGTCCACGCCGACGATGGCTACTTTCCCGCTCAGTGTATCCATAGCCGTTATTGCTCCGGGATGCCTACCTACCCCCAACCCCCTCCCTGAAGGGAAGGGGCTACAGGGCGCCCCAATGGCTCCCCTCCCCCGTCGGGACGGGGGAGGGCTAGGGTGGGGGCCAGCCCCGCGGTCAATCCAGCTCCCAGAACTCAACCCCAGGTGCCACGTCGTCGCCGCCCTCGGGAATCTGATCGAGCAGGCTGAACGCTCCCCCAACCGCCGGCGGTGGTTGCAAATCGCGGGCCAGCGTCGTCGGTGCCAAGTCGCGCAGCTCCTCCGGCTCCCAGCGCCGCGAGCGCCGTATTCCGCGGACAAAGCGCGGCTGCGCCAGCAGTGCCACCTCGTAGCCGAAGCTGCCGAAGACCTGGCCGTTGACCGCTTGCGCCGCGTCACTGGCCAGGTACACCACCAGCGGCGCCACGTTCTCCGGGTCACGCTCCGTCCCCGCCGCCAGCTCACTCGGCCACTTCCCCGTCTGCTCGAATTGCTGCTGCGCGCGCGGTGTCGTGTCAATCATCCGCGTGTCGGCGAACGGCATGATCGCGTTGGCCGTCACGTTGTAGCGGGTCAGCGCATTGGCACACGACCAGATCAGGCCGAGAATCCCAGCCTTGGCCGCGCCATAGTTGGGCTGCCCCGGTGCGCCGAGCGCCGAAGTCGAAGAGAAGGCGATGATCCGGCCGGAACGCTGTTGACGAAACTGCTGTGTCGCCGGATGGATGACGTTGTACGCGCCCTTGAGATGCACCGCCGTCACGCTGTCCCATTCGTCCTCGGTGAGATTGAAGATCATCCGATCACGCAGAATCCCCGCCGTATGCACCACAATATCTATCTTGCCGAACCGGTCTACGCAGTCCTGGACCATTTGCCGGCCCTGCGCGTGGTCCGTGACCGAGCCGGTATTGGCGACCGCCGCGCCGCCGGCAGCGCAAATCTCCGCCACGACTTGGTTAGCCGGGCCATGATCGGCGCCCTCGCCCGTCAATGAAGCGCCGACGTCGTTCACGACCACGCTCGCCCCGGCCCGCGCCATCGCCAGCGCGATACCCCGTCCGATACCCCGTCCTCCACCCGTGACCAACGCTGCCTTGCCCTCAAGCATACCCATCGTGTCTCGCTCGTTTCCTCTCCACCCGGCATCAGCCCTGACAGGGGAGGGTACAGGCCCCCACCCTAGCCCTCCCCCGTTCCGACGGGGGAGGGAAGCCGCTTGTCACCCAGCCACCGTGCCACCACCGCCACCGTCCCCCCGTCGCAACGGGGGGACCATAGGGGGGCCTGCACCCTCCTCCACCCATCAACCCCTCGCGCTTCCCAGTTGCACAATACCTTGCCTGGCCCAACCAGCCACCGCCTCCGTTGAGCAGCCCAACACCTCAACTAGCACGGCCTCGGTGTGCTGGCCGAGCAACGGCGGCGGTCGCGGCGGCGCGTCCGAGTCAGCATCACGGTCGGCCGACCGGCCATAACGCCAGGGCAGCGCCGTGGTCGGCACCGGGCCGATGGGATGATCCAGCTCCTGCACCAGCCCGCGCGCCTGCACCTGCGGATGCGCCGCCACCCGGTCCATCGTATTGATCGGGCCACACGGCACGCCCTCCTGCTCCAACCGCGCCAGCCACTCGTCGGCCGGCTGCGTCTTGAACAAGGCTTCCAGCTCCGGCAACAACTGGTCGCGGTGGCGCACCCGGTCGCCGTTCGTCGCAAAGCGCGGATCGGCAGCCAAGTGCGGCAGCTCGACGGCGCGGCAGAAATACTGCCAAAGCTGATCGTTGTTCACCGCAATGGTGATCTCGAACGTCGCCGTCTCGAACACCTGGTACGGCACGATATAGGGCAGCGCATTCCCCATCCGCCCCGGCAGCTTCCCGGAGAGCAGCGTGCCCACCAGGTGATACCCGAGCAGGGAGACTTGCCCCTCCAGCAGCCCCACGTCAATGTACTGCGCCACCGGCTCAGTGCCCGCGTGCTCGGCCCGCTCCCGCGCGAGCAGTGCCCCGAGCAGGGCGGCCAGCGCGTTGGTCCCCGCGAGAATGTCCGTCTCCGCGACGCCGGCCTTGACCGGCGGCCCGTCCGGGTGGCCGGTGACACTCATCATCCCGGCTTCGCCTTGCATAATCAGGTCGTAGCCTGGTTTCCAGGCGTCCGGCCCGTCCTGACCGTAGGCCGAGATCGCGCAATACACCACGTCGGGACGCACCGCACGCACCGCTTCATAGCCCACCCCCAGCCGGTCCGCGACCCCGGGGCGAAAGTTCTCGATCACAATGTCCGACTGCGCGGCCAGTTCGAGACAGAGCCGCAGCCCCGTCGCATCCTTCAGGTCAAGCGCCACGCTCCGCTTGTTCCGGTTCATCGAGAGAAAGTAGGAGCTTTCGCCACCGTAGAAGGGCGGCCCCCAGTGCCGGGCCTCGTCGCCCGTCTCCGGGCGCTCGACTTTGATCACATCGGCGCCCAAGTCACCGAGCAGCATCGTGCAATACGGTCCGACCAATGCGCGGGTGAGGTCGAGCACGCGGTAGCCGGCGAGGGGCAGCGCCGCAACCAGCGGCCGTTGTGAACGGAGACTCATAATGTGGCTCTACCTTATACTATCCCGCACTGCAACGAGCGCCGGTCCGCAGCACGAGAATACGCGGCGATGGTGCCACCAGCGCCAACGCCCGGCTGGCGTTGCACACGGCGGTGGAAAGGACTATGGTAGACACGTTAGCTGTAGTTCTACCCCAAGGATTCCCATGAGCCTCAACATCAAGAACAAAGAGACCTGTCGCCTGGCCGGCGAGTTGGCACGTCTTACCGGCGAGACGATGACCGGCGCCATCACGGTCGCGCTCAAGGAGCGTCTGGAGCGCGAGAGACGCGAGCGCAGCGTCGAGGCCCGTGTACGGGAGCTGCACGCCATCGGGCAACGCTGTGCTCGCCTGCTGCGCGATGGGCCATCAGCCGTCGCGCATGGCGATTTCCTCTATGACGAGCATGGGCTGCCCAAGTGATTGTTGACACGTCGGCGCTCCTGGCGGTCCTGTTTGGCGAGCCGGACGCCGAGCACTACGAGCGGACGATAGCGGAGGCCCCGCGTTGCCGGATGTCGGTCGCCAGCTTCCTGGAGGCGGCCATTGTGCTCGAAAGCCGCGCCGGCGCCGCCGCTGGGCATGAGCTTGACCTCTTCCTGGAAAGCGCGCCGATTGAGCTGGTGCCGATCACCTCCGACCACGCCCAAGCCGCGCGCCGCGCGTGGCGGCGCTTCGGCAAGGGCAACCACCCGGCGGGGCTGAACTTCGGTGACTGCTTTGCCTACGCGCTGGCGGAAGCCACCCGCGAACCCCTCCTGTTCAAGGGCCGGGACTTCGCACTGACCGATGTTGCGGCTGCCTGATGCCCTTGCCGGCGAGCGGCCCTTGCGAACAGAGACTCATAATACGGCTCTACCTTATACTATCCCGCACTGCACTGAGCATCGGTCCGCAGAGGCCGTCTCGCAGCCGACCTAGCAAGTGGGGGTTGAAGTGATCGTCGGCGTACCCGCGGAGACGTATCCGGACGAACGGCGCGTGGCCCTGATACCGGCGATGGCGCCGAAATTAACACTGGCCGGCTTGGAGATGCTCGTCGAGCCGGGGGCCGGGGCGCCGGCCGGCTATCCCGATTCGGCCTTCGAGGCGCAGGGCGCCCGGCTCGCGCCGGACAGGACCGCGCTGTTCTCCTCGGCCGACGTGCTCGTGTACGTCCATGGGCCGGCCGCCGCCGGCCCCGACCTGGCGCTACTGCGCGACGGTCAGGTCGTGGTCGGGCTGCTCGATCCGCTGGGAGCGCCGGAGGCGGCCCGCCAGTTGGCGGAGCGAGGCGTCACCGCCTTTGCGCTGGAGCTGGTCCCGCGTATCAGCCGCGCCCAGCCGATGGACGCGCTCTCTTCCATGGCCACCGTCGCGGGCTATAAGGCTGCACTCTTGGCCGCCGAGTCCCTGCCAAAGATGTACCCCATGATGATTACTGCCGCCGGCACCATCACGCCCGCGCGCGTCTTCGTGGTGGGCGCCGGTGTCGCCGGTCTTCAGGCTATCGTCACCTCCCGCCGCCTCGGCGCCGTCGTCCATGCCTACGACATCCGCCCGGTGGTGAAAGAGCAGGTCGAGAGCCTGGGCGCCAGGTTCGTCGAGCTTGGCCTGGAGACCGAGGGCGCCGAGGGGTCCGGAGGATACGCTCGTGCCATGGGCGAGGAGTTCTATCGTCGCCAGCGCGAGGTGATGGCCCAGGTGGTGGCCGAGAGCGACGTGGTCATCACCACAGCCGCGGTCCCCGGCAGCAAGGCGCCGACGCTCATCACCGCCGAGATGGTCTCCGGCATGCGCCCGGGATCCATCGTCGTAGACTTGGCCGCAGAGGGCGGCGGCAATTGCGAGCTGACCCGGCCGCGGGAGACCGTGCAAGCCCACGGCGTGACCATAGAGGGACCGGTCAACCTTCCATCTACCATCCCCTATCACGCCAGCCAGATGTATGCCAACAACATCGCCGCCTTCCTGGCCAACCTGTTTGCCGACGGACAACTCCGACTGAACCTGGAAGATCCGATCATCCACGACACCCTCCTCACCCATGCGGGCGAGGTCCGCAATACCCGGGTGCGCGAGCTACTCGACCTGCCCGCCGCGCCCGCGCACACCGCTGAAGGGAGTAGCTCCTAATGGAAGAGTTGAGCATTTTCGTTAAGGCGCTGACCATCTTCGTGCTGGCGCTCTTTGTGGGCTTCGAGGTCATCCGCAAGGTTCCGCCCCTGTTGCACACCCCGCTCATGTCCGGGGCCAACGCCATCTCCGGCATCACCCTGGTCGGCACCCTGGTGACCGCCGGCCAGCAGCTTACCCTCTTCACCACCATTCTGGGAGTAGTCGCCGTCGCGATGGCAACCGCGAACGTGGTGGGCGGCTTCCTCGTAACCCACCGCATGTTGGGCATGTTCCGCGGACGGAAGGCCTAGCATGTCACAGGCACTTATAGACCTCTGCTACCTGCTCGCCGCAATCCTCTTCATCCTCGGCCTGCGGGACATGTCCCACCCGCGCCGGGCGGTGCGCGGCAATCTATTCGGCTCGGCCGGCATGTTGGTCGCCATCGTAGTCACCTTGCTGGACCAGCGCATCGTCAGCTTCGAGATCATCATTGTGGGGCTGGTCGTGGGCGCGTTGATCGGGGCGATCATGGCCTACCGCGTCCCGATGACCGGCGTTCCCCAGGTCGTCGCCATCTTCAACGGCTTCGGTGGTGGCGCCTCGGCCCTCGCCGTCGGTGCCGCACTAGAAGAGGCACTCAAGGGCGGATTTGTCGAGGAAATATCGGTCCAGTTCACCATCTCCTCCGTCGCCGCCGGGCTGATCGGTGGTGTCGCCTTGACGGGCAGCGCCATCGCCTTCGGCAAGCTCCAGGGCCTCATCCCGGAGCGGCCCATCCTCCTGCCCGGCCGCCACGTCATCAACGTCGTGTTGGCCTTGATCTGCCTGGGCCTGAGCGTCTGGCTGATCCTGGACCCGACCTCCTCGCTGCCGTTCTGGCTCCTGGTGCCCGCGGCCGCCGTCCTCGGTATCTTCCTCGTGCTCCCCATCGGCGGCGCCGACATGCCGGTAGTGATCGCCCTACTCAACTCCTACTCCGGTCTGGCCGCCGCGGGGCACGGCTGGGTGCTCAATAACAGTGTGCTCATCATCGCTGGCTCCCTCGTCGGTACCGCCGGGTTCATTCTCACCGTCCTCATGTGCCGGGCGATGAACCGCTCGCTGACCAACGTGATCTTCGCCGGCGTGGGTGCAGAAGTCGCCACCACGGCCGAGACCGAGGACATCTACGCCGGGCGGGTGAAATCGGCCTCACCGGACGACGTGGCGCTGCTCATGGACGGCAGCCGGCGTGTGGTCATCGTCCCCGGCTACGGGATGGCCGCTGCCCAGGCCCAATACGTCGTCGGCGACCTCGTGGCGCTGCTGGAGGACCGGGGTGTGGAGGTGGAGTTCGCCATTCACCCCGTCGCCGGGCGTATGCCGGGCCACATGAACGTCTTGCTGGCCGAGGCGGACGTTCCCTACGAGAAGCTGAAGGAGATGGACGAGGTCAACTCCACCTTCCAGCAAACCGACGTGGCTCTCGTCATCGGCGCCAACGACGTGGTCAACCCCATGGCCCGCGAGGCGGACCCCTCGTTGCCCATCGCCGGCATGCCCATCATCAACGTGGACGAGGCGCAGTCCGTGATCGTCGTCAAGCGCAGCCTCAGCCCCGGGTTCGCCGGCATCCCCAATCCCCTCTTCATCGCCGACAACACCCTCATGCTCTTCGGCGACGGCCGCGACATGATCCAAGCCCTCGTCGCCGCCCTCAAGGAATTCTAGGCCCCCCCCGCTGCGGCAGGGGGACGGGCACATTCCCTCCCCCGTCGGAACGGGGGAGGGTGAGGGTGGGGGCCAGCGGGATAAGCCTACAACGCCTAGCCCAGATACCGCTCCAGCCGCTCCAAGGCCTCGCTCAACACGTCCATGCTGGTGGCATAGCTGAGGCGGAGATTGCCCTCGCCGTAGAAATCGGCGCCGGGCACGGTGGCGATATGTGCCTCGGTGAGCAACCGGTCCGAGAAGTCCAGCGACGAAGATTCGCCGGCCGGCAGGCTCGGATAGGCATAGAAGGCACCTTCCGGCCAGGCGCATTCGACCCCGATCCGGTGCAGGCCATTGATGAAATACTCGCGGCGCTTGGAAAACTCGCCGACCATCTCCTGCACGCAGTCTTGCGGGCCGGTCAGCGCCTCGACGGCCGTCCACTGCGAGACGGAGGCCGTCTGCGTCGTGCTCTGCCCCATTAGCGCCGCCATCGCACTGATGACCTCGGCCGGGCCGGCAGCGTAGCCCACCCGCCAGCCGGTCATCGCATACGTCTTGCTGACCGTGTTGACCTCGATGGTCCAGCGCTTCACTTCCTCATCGAGCGCCGCCGGCACCACGTGAGTCGCATCGCCGTACAGGAAGTGCTCGTAGGTTTCGTCGCCGATCAAATAGATGCCCCGCTCGACCGCCAGCTCGGCCACGGCCCGCACCTCGTCCGGGTCCATGACGACCCCGGTCGGGTTGTTCGGGCTATTCAGGAAGATCGCGCGAGTGCGCTCCGTGACGTGCGGCTCCAGGTCAGCCCGGCGGACCCGGTGATCGCTGCCTAGCTCGACCAGCACCGCCTTCCCCTCCGCCAGCTTGACCTGCTCCACGAATGTCTGCCAGACCGGGATCGGCACCAGCACCTCGTCTCCCGGGTCACAGATCGCCATGCAGATGTTGTAGAGTATCTGCTTGGCGCCGACGGCGACCATCACCTCGGAAGGCTGATAGTCCAGACCGTTCTCGCGCCGGAACTTCTCGCAGATCGCCTCCCTAAGTTCCGGGATGCCGCTCGCTGGCGTGTATTTCGTCTTGCCGTCACGGATAGCACGGCGCGCCGCCTCCTTGAGGTGCTCCGGTGTGTCGAAATCCGGCTCGCCCAGCGTCAGGTTGAGGACCTTGTGCCCTTGCTGCTGGATCGCGGCAGCCTTGGCCGCCATCGCCATCGTCGGTGACGGAGCCATGGCCCGAATGCGTTGAGCGACGTGCGGCGCAGAAGTAGCCGGTGCTGCTGTGGACATTGGTCGAGAGCCTTTCGATAGCGGTGGTATTGACGCGCCAGGTCTGCACAATCCGATTGGATTATGGGCGGTGCAGACCTGGTGTGCCATCGGCCGAAGCCGATCATCGGGAGTCTACCCACGTGCCCCGGCGAGCGTCAACGCCGGCGGCCAGTGGCCCCCCTATGGTCCCCCCGCTGCGGCGGGGGGACGGCTTTGTTCCCTCCCCCGTCGGGACGGGGGAGGGCTAGGGTGGGGGCCGGAAACCGCGTGCTCTTGGATCGCCTCGCCGTCCAGGGCAAACTCGCCGGTTCCATCCTCCCCGGCATCCAGGCATTGCTGGCGCACCGCACACCAGCCGCGGCAGATAGGATGGGAGTGCGGGTCCCATGCCCGTGGCGGGAGCGCCTCCCCATCGAGCGCCTGCAGGATGGCGCGGCCGCGCTCCGCGACGAAGCGCCCCACCTGCGCCAGGTCCAGGAGCGGCACGCGCCGCTTATACACTTCGTTGGGTGCCAGATAGACGATGCCAAGCTGCTGAATATCGTAGGCGACACGCTCCCCGGTCACGAGGTCCTGCCCGTCCTGCACCAACCATCGGTACAGATTGAGCTGCCAGACGTGCTCCTCGCGGACCTTTCGCGGGAGCGCCTTGACGGTCTTGTAGTCCACGATCAGCCGGCGGCGCAGATCAATCTCATCCGGCTGACCGGTCAGCACGACCTCCGGTGCCGCGCTGCGCTGAAAGCGCCGTTCAGCGATGATGTCCTCATCGTCCCCTTGCTGTGCTTCGATGCCGGCGTGCATCAGCGCTCCGCGCAGCCGGGGATAGAGTTGGTGGGGATACGCCGTATAGTCAACCAGCATTTCTAGCGCGGTCTGGCGCGTGCAGCCGGTCAGCCGCGTGGCCGACAGCACGATGCCCTCGCGGCCGGCATCGGTCTGGGCGAGCGCACGCAGCAGCGGATAGGTGAACTGGCAGCGCCGGCCGCGCGGTGGTGATTCGGCGCGGGAGCAGCTCAGGCACTCCCCGAACTCGACCGGGTTGTGCTCTACCTCGCAGCGAAATCGCGCTAACGGCACAATGCTGTCGCCTCGCTCCACTGGAGGCGGCCTCTGCCGGGCCAAAGCTGCACGATATAATCGTTCTAACTGCCGTGCAGCTTTGGCCCGGCAGCCTCCCCTCACCGTAGCCACCGGCAAGCATAGCATGGCCTCCGCAGGGACAACGCCTCTAGCTCCGGCTGCTGACAGGGGTAGGTTTTTTGTAGGGGCGTGATTCATCGCGTCCTGGCCTTCCTCCGCCTCCCGTCCCCCCGCCGCAGCGGGGGGGCCATAGGGGGGCCAACTCCCATTGTCATCCCCCGTCATTGCGGCACAAGCCGCAATCCATCCTGCTCATCCCTGCATCCCGAAAATCCTGATACAGACAAAAACCTACCCTTGTCGGCGCTTGTGGGTCTCCACATTGGACCGGAAACCCATGGTCACGTTTGACGGCTGACTCGAAAGCAGGCTAAGATGCAGGCAAGGTCGCCTCCGGGTGAGTACCGGGGAAGGTAGCACAAGGGGAGCACACATGAGTGAAGCCGGCAGCACCACACAGACGGGTGGATTCTTCGATAAGTTGCTTGCGCCGTTTCGCGAGTTTCGGAACCGCGAGCGGCAGCGCCAGGAGCGGGAGCAAGCCGAAGTCCGCCGCCGCCTCGACGCCTACATCCGCGAGGTTGAGGAAGACTACGCCAACGCGCAGCAAATCGAACCCAAGCCCTACAAGGAGCTAACCTCCGGTGAAGTGCGTCAAGGTATGACGCCATCCTACGAGCACGTGCAGAGCACCGGTACGATCCGGCTCCATATGCTCCTGCCGCCGGACCAGATGGATCGTGCCCAGCTCGTCCAAGCACTGGCACGCCCGATGGATGAGGCGCTGCCGGACCTCTACGACGTCAAGCCGCACGAGGGCCGCTCCAAGGAGCACGGCTACGTCATCTTGGGTCCGGCCGAGCAGTTCTTGCACACCCGCGGCGAGAACTGGCGGCTTTACATCGAGCTAACCTACAGCATGGCCTCCCACGGCGGTCGCGCGACGATCAACCGCCGGTTCTACGTGCTCGACATTGTGCTGTAGCCACCGTCGAGGGCCAGCTGGTTGCCGCTAATGTCTACCGGGCACGATCTACTCACACTCCCCCTCGCCGCCGCGGCCCAGTTGCTCGCGCGCCGTCAAGTCTCGCCCGTCGAGCTGGTCGAGGCCGCGCTCGACCGCAGCGCCGCCGTGCAGCCGCACCTCAACTGCTACCTCGACCTCTACGCCGACCAAGCGCTGGCAGCGGCCCGCCGAGCCGAAGCGGCGTTCGCATCCGGCCAGGTTCTTGGCCCCCTGCACGGCATTCCCTACGCGCCCAAGGACATCTTCACCGAGCCGGGTGTCCGCTGCACGGCCGGCTCGCGCATCCTCGCCTCCTGGATTCCCCAACATGAAGCGACGGTGTTGGCGCGCCTGCGGGCCGCCGGCGCCATCAGGATCGGCCGGACCAATCTGCACGAGTTCGCCTATGGGATCACCAACGTCAATCCACACTATGGCCCCGTCCACAATCCCTGGCAGCGCGACCATGTAACCGGCGGCTCCAGCGGCGGCTCGGCCGCTGCGGTGGCCGCTGGCGCGGCCGGGTTTTCCTTGGGCACCGACACCGGTGGGTCGGTACGCCTGCCCGCGGCGCTCTGCGGGATCGTGGGCCTGAAGCCGACGTATGGCCGTGTCCCCCGGACCGGGCTGCTGCCCTTGGCGTGGTCGCTGGACCATGTCGGGCCGATGACCCGTACCGTCGCCGACGCCGCCCTGGTGCTGGCGGCCATCGCCGGCCACGACCCTGCCGATGCCACCTCGTCACAGACGCCGGTGCCGGCCTACGCCGCTGAATTGGACGGTAGCCTAGACGGATTACGCCTGGGCGTGCCTGAGGGTGACGGTTGGGACGAGGCAGACCCGGAAATCCACGCCCTCGTCCAAGCGGCCATCTCCACGCTGCGTAGCCTCGGGACAAGCGTCCAGCCCGTCTCACTCCCGGTGCTCGATGACTTCGGCCCCGCCTTCGACCCGATCATTCGCGCCGAGGCCACCACCGTTCACCTCAAGTGGCTGCGCTCGCGCCCGGACGACTACGGAGACGACGTGCGCGAGCGCTTGGAGCTTGGCTTGGCGCTCCCCGCGACGGCCTACCTCACCGCCCAGCGTGCCCGCACGGTCATCGGTGAGCGGATGCGCGCCGTGTGGGAGCGCGTAGACCTCCTCGCCCTCCCCGCGGTCCCGGTGCCGGCCCCCCGGATTGACGAGGGCCTGGTGCGCGTACAGCCTGGAGCACCGCCCACGGACGTGCGCCGCGTTCTCACCCGCCTCACCAACCCCTTCAACCTCCTCGGCCTCCCGGCGATCTCGGTGCCCTGCGGCCGCACCGGCCAGGGCCTCCCCGCCGGTCTCCAGCTTGTGGGGCCACCCTTCGCCGAGCAGCGCCTCCTCCAAGCCGCCCACGCCTACGAACAGGCCACCAGCGACACACCGGGCCGGCTGGCCTTGTAGGGATACGGCAACGGTGTCGGGGGACGGGATGTTCCCTTCCCGGTCGCAACAAGGGAAGGCGATGGTGGCCTCCCACCATCAGGTCGGCGGCGTGGTATGCTTAGGAGGCACAATGAGCACTGCTCCTAGACCCCTGACGCACCTTGATGCTGCCGGCCGGGCACGTATGGTGGACGTGGGCGCGAAGCCCGATACCCTGCGTGCGGCTGTCGCGCGGGCCGAGTTGGTGATGGAGCCGGCCACACTGGAGTTGATTATTGCCCAGCAGGAAGGACAGCCGGCCGACGATGCCCCGGCACTCGGGAAGGGCGACGTACTGGGGGTGGCACAGGTGGCCGGGATCATGGCGGCCAAGAAGACACCGGAGTTAATCCCACTCTGCCATCCACTGCCGCTGACCAGCGCCGCCCTGCGCTTCGACTGGGATCGCGCCCAATCACGCTTGCTCCTTGAAGCCGAGGTACGCACCACCGGGAAGACCGGCGTGGAGATGGAGGCGCTGACGGCGGTCTCGGTTGCGGGACTGACCGTCTACGATATGTGCAAAGCCGTAGACCGCGGCATGTGCTTGGAGCACGTGCGTTTGGTTCGCAAGAGTGGAGGTCGTAGTGGCCGCTATGAAAGCAGCGAGTGATCAGGTTGACGACGCCGGTAGCACAGCACATTTGGCCCTATCGTCCGCTTCCGGCGCACCGGCGGTACCGAGCACTGTGACCGAGCAGCACCGCTGGGCCAAGCTCGTCGGCATCATCTTCATGCCGCCGCTGGTTGCCACCGGCGCGCTGGTCGTGTTAAGCGCGTATCTGGTCGCCGAGCCACTGGTAGCGGCACGCACGGCACTGGTGAGTGCGCTCTTCATGGTCATTATTCCGACCGCCTACATCGGCTGGCTCGTCCGGCGACAGCGCATTCGCGGTGGCATCGAGCTGGTGATTACGGAAGAGCGGTTACGGCCCTATCTCGTCTGCACCCTCAGCTGTGCCATCGGCGCCGTGGTGTTGATCCGGCTCTCCGCTCCGCAGCACATCTGGGCGCTGGCCCTCGGCTATGTGCTCTTGGGTGTTCTGATGGCGGCGATTACCCAACGCTGGAAGATCAGCATGCACGCGGCCGGGAGCGCCCTCCCGGCCACGGCACTCCTCAACGTGCTTGGCCCCACGGCGCTGCCGGGCATCCTCATCGTGCCGCTCGTCTGCTGGGCACGGGTACGCGCTGCCCGGCACACTATCCCCCAAGTCGCCGGCGGGACGCTCCTCGGCAGCCTGGTGGCCTGGCTTGATTTCGCCATCATCCTGCCCCGGCTGTAGCGCCCGGCTCCGGCCCCCCTATGGTCCCCCCGCGCAGCGGGGGGAGGGCCAAAGACCTGCGCTGACGCCACCATCGAGCAAATGATCCCCCCGCGCAGCGGGGGGACGGGCGCAACATGTTGCGCCCCTACGACTTGGCCCGTACCTCCCCCGGCCAGGCCCATATCCCCGGTGTCGGAGCAGTGCAGTACGGTATACTTACGATGCATAGATGAGGCACTTTTCGCTTTCCGAAGCGTGTATCCAGAGCCACTATCCGGCTACGCTCGGCGGCGCCTCGCTGTCCCCCGATCTACTCATTTCACCGGCCTCACCGCACACCGCGGCCGGCCCGGAATGCGGACATATGGAGGGTCCATGACCGACAGCATCGGCATCGTGCGCCCTATTCAGTTCGAGGCGGAGATGCGGACCTCCTACCTCGAATACGCCATGAGCGTCATCGTCGGCCGGGCGTTCCCGGATGCCCGCGATGGCCTCAAACCGGTCCAGCGGCGCATTCTCTATACGATGTGGTCCAGCGGTACCCGTGCCAACAGCGCCTATAAGAAGAGTGCGCGTACCATCGGCGAAGTGCTGGGAAAGTTCCATCCGCACTCCGAAGGTGCGATCTATGACGCGATGGTGCGGATGGCCCAAGACTTCTCCCTCCGCTATCCACTGATTGACGGCCAGGGAAACTTCGGCTCCATTGACAACGATCCACCCGCTGCGATCCGGTACACCGAAGCACGGCTGACGCCGATTGCGGAGGAGCTGCTGGTCGAGATCGAGAAAGAGACCGTTGACTTCGACGACAACTTCGATGGCACGGAGCAGGAGCCGCTGGCGCTCCCGGCGCGGCTGCCCAACCTGCTGCTCAACGGCGCGGAAGGTATCGCGGTGGGCATGGCGACAAAAATCCCACCGCACAACCTAAACGAGGTGGCCGACGGCCTAATTCGCCTGATTGACAATCCCGAGACTTCCGTCGAGGAGCTACAGCGCCTGGTGCGCGGACCGGACTTCCCTACCGGCGGTCTCATCGTCGGGGTGGATGGCATCCGCGACGCCTATGCCACCGGGCGCGGCCGGGTCGTCATGCGCGCCCGCGCGACCGTGGAAGAAAGTGGCACCGACCGCTTCCGTATCGTGATCTCCGAGTTGCCGTATCAGGTGAATAAGGCTGCGTTGCAGGAGAAGATCGCCGAGTTGGTGACGCGCAAGGTCATCACCGGCATCACCGGGATGCGCGACGAGTCGGACCGCCAAGGGCTGCGCGTCGCCATTGACATCCGCAGCGGCGTGCAGCCGCAGGCGGTGCTCAATCAGCTCTACAAGCACACCGCCCTGCAAAGCGCCTTCAACGTGAATATGCTCGCCCTGGTAGACGGCCAGCCGCGCGTCCTCACCCTCCGGCGAGCGCTGCGCTACTACCTCGAGTACCGGCACGAGGTCATCACGCGCCGCACGCAGTACGACCTGCGGCGAGCCGCCGCGCGTGCCCACGTGCTGGAGGGGCTGACCATCGCCCTGGACCACCTCGATGCGGTCATCGCCGTCATTCGGGCCGCGGATACGACCGAGGCGGCGCAGCAAACCCTGATGGACCGGTTCGGGCTGACTGAGGCACAGGCCGACGCCATCCTCGCCCTCCAGCTTAGGCGGTTGGTGGGGCTGGAACGGCAGAAGATCGCCGACGAGCTCGCCGACCTCCGCCGCACCATCGCCGACCTTGAGGCGATCCTCGCCGATCCGGCGCGAGTCCGGGCGCTCATCCGCGAGGAGCTGTTGGCCCTCAAAGAGCGCTTTGGAGATGAGCGACGGACCAGCATTCTCGTCGGAGCGAGCGAATCGCTCGACGACGCCGACCTCGTGCCCGACATGTCCGTCGCGGTAGTGGTCACGCAGCGCGGGTACGTCAAGCGGATGCCGCTGCACTACTACCGCGCGCAACACCGCGGCGGCCGCGGCGTGATCGGCGCCACCACCCGCGACGACGATCTGGTCGCACGTCTGTTCGTGACCCACACCCACGACTCGCTGCTGCTGTTCACTACCCAAAGCCGGGTGCTGCGGACCCACGTCTACGAACTACCGGATGCCAGCCGTACTGCCCGCGGGGCGGCCTTGGTCAACTTTGTGGCGCTGGAACCGGAAGAGCGCATTGCCACCGTCCTGCCACTGGCAGCATTCCAAGATGATGCCTACCTGATCCAAGCGACGACCCAGGGTGAGGTGAAGCGTACTCCGCTGGCAGCGTATGCGACGGCCCGGCAAGCCGGCGTGAAGACGATGGGCCTGGAGCCCGGCGACGCGCTGTGTGGCGTGCTGCTCACGAGCGGTCAGGACGACGTAATTGTCGTTACCGCGTCCGGCATGGGCATTCGCTTTCACGAAACCGAGCTACGTAGCTCCGGACGGACCAGCGGCGGGGTGCGCGGTATCCGTCTGGCCGCGGGTGATCGGGTCGTGGGCCTAGTGCATGCGGACGAGGCCGGTGCCCTCCTCTTGGTCACGGACCATGGCCATGGCAAGAAGACGTTGGCCCGCGAGTTCCGCCCCCAAGGCCGGGGCGGGCAAGGCGTGCGCGCCCTGCTGACTAACGAGAAGGTCGGCCAGGTCGTCGGCTGCGCGTCGGTCCGGTCGGATGATACCGAAATCCTCGCCGCGTCGGCCGACGGTCTCATGCTCCGCGTGCCCCTGGAATCGATCCGGCTCTCCGGCCGTTATAGCCAGGGCACACGCCTCATCAAACTGAAAGCGGGTGATCGGTTGTCATCCATTGCCATCATCTCTCAGGAGGACCTGGAGATGGCCGTACCTCCGGAGGTCAACGGCGCGAGTAACGGCGCCGCATTGAACGGCGATGCAGCACCAGACGGCGCCTGAATGAGCGTGCTGCACCCGTCCCCCTGCGGAGCGGGGGGACCATAGGGGGGCCGACCGATCAGCAGCCAGCGAAACGGGTCGGGGCGCTGCACCTGAACCTGCTGCCACCCGGCCCGCTGCGCGAGGGCTACTGCTTCAGCGGCCGTGTACGCTCGGCGCACCGACAGCGGCCCGTCGTGCCAGGTCAATGGGCTACGGCTAAACCGGCTGAGCACGCACACGGCAAGCAGCGCGAGCAGCGAGCGCGACGCATCGGTGACTACGACGCCGCGGCGTGCGACCGTCGCCAGCGCCGCGAGCACGTTTATCGCGTCCGGTTCATCGAAGTGATGCAGCGCCGACGCGCAGGTAACTACGTCTACGCTGCCGGGCGGGAACGGCAGCCGCCGCGCGTCGTGGCCGACCCAACTCACCGGCCCTTTATTCGCCGTATAGTGCCGTCCCAGCCGCAGCACCGTAGGATGCGCGTCGGAGGCGATGACGCGGACGGAGCTGCGCCGAGGTGCCAGCAGCCCGGCCAGCGCCAGCGGCAGATCGCCGGAGCCGGTCGCCACGTCGAGCACGGTACAGGGGCCGGATGTGGGCAGGAGGGACTGCACTGCCCGTAGCACCGGCCGCTGCCAGCCGAAGAGCCGATTGAGGCGCCGCATGTCGGCCAGGCTGTGGGCCAGCAGGCGCGGCGACACCGCGGGCTGATCCATCAACTCGACGCGGTCGGTCCACCTCCGTAGCACCGGCCGGCCGGGCCACCAGCCGCTCACGCGCCGGCCACCAAGCGGTAGCCGCGCTTCTTCACGGTCACGAGCCAACCAGCGGCCTCCGGCCCGGCTGCCGCGCTCAGACGTTGCCGGAGACGGCTGGCCAGCACGTCAATGTTGTAGTTGCTCACTGCGCCTTCATACTCCGGCCAGACGAGTCGCGCAATCTCCGCCCGCCGCCGCACTTCACCGGGCCGCTCGGCGAGCAGCGCCAGAAACGCGAACTCTTTGGGCGCCAGGGAGAGCGGCTGGCCACGCACATAGGCCTCTTGCCGGCGATGGTCGAGAGAGACCGGCGCGGCCGCTACGCGCTCACTCAGCCCCGGCACGCGCAACGTGGCGCTCGGATCGTGGAATTGCAGCTCGCTCGCTCCGAGCCGTAGCGTGTCGCCGTCCCGCAGCGGACGGGACTCATCGGCACCCAGGCGCTGGTCGTTCACAAACGTGCCGTTGCTGCTCCCAAGGTCACGAACGACATAACCGAACGACTCCCGCCGGATTTCGGCGTGCTGCCGGGAGACCAAATGATCCGGCAGGACCACGTCGCACGTAGGGACGCGGCCGACGATGGTGTGGTCGTTCCTGAGAGGAAATGACTGGCCGCCAGGCTCTACGGTCAGCTGCGCCGTCGGTAACAGTGAGTCCAGCGACGCAGACACGTGTCACTCCGATGCGGCGTGGACGCGACCGTTGCTTTCAGTCACGCTGCCGGTGGTCGAGCACTACGCACGCAGCACCCGGTCCGACGTTGGCGGCGGCTGCAACAGCACCTCAAGCTGCTGCTCGTACCGGCTCTGATCAATCTTTCCGGCGATGTAGCGCTCTTTGAGCAGGTTAATCAACATCCCCTGGAACTCGCTCTGCGAGAGTTGGCCGGCGGCGTAGCGCTGGCGCAGAATCTCCGTCGCCGCGTCTTGGCTCGCCGGTGATTGCGCCGCTGGCGCCGGCGGCGCGGCACGCTCGCGGCGGTGCTGCGCGTCCATAGAGGGCGCGCCACCGGACCGGAACATGGCACGTAGCACCATGACCGGAACACCGACCAGCGCGACAAACGGCGCGGCTATCGCTGCACCGACCAATCCGAGGGCGCCGAGCACAAGCGCCACGACTAGGGCGGTGATAACGAGGGCGAGTACAATCCCAATCACACCGAACAGCGCCTCGAAAGGCATCCCGGCTGACAAGAGACCCGCCACCACGCCAATGGCGATCAGCGACCAGCCGAGGACGGATGCACCGACATGCCCGTGGTACCTCCGCTCCATGTAGCGGCCCTTCATTGGCCCCCCCTCTCTCGTCCCCGTGCGCGGCCGCGTGGCCGCGGAGGCCGGCCGCGGACCGAGTTTCACCGCGTACTATCTCCGTTAGACCATTCTACCACCAGCCAAGTTTCCCGCCGGAATGACGCAACCCGGTTGCACGACACCGATAGTAGAACTTCTGTTAAACTTCCGCACAGCACGGCAAGCCCGGCCAAGAGGAGAGGACCAATGGTGCAGCTCTTCACCCCCAGCGACAGCCCGCCCACAGCTCCGGCGTCGTCCGAGCAGCCGATAGGATTTGTCATCGGCCGCTCCGCGCCGCAGAGCTTTGTGTTCGTCTCCGCTGAAGACACGGTGCCGCCGCGGCTGGAATACGTGGTCATTCACGGCGCCCGCGAGCAGGTGGACGATACGTTCGAGTCCGTGGACCTGCTCGCCCAGGTGACGGGCATCCGGGCCGAGGTGCTGACCCTTGGCGAAGACCTCGACTATGCGGAAGCACAGACGGTCGTTTCCCAGAACGCAACGCTCCCTCCGCGCGTGCAGGCCGAGGCTACCGTGCTGGGCTACCTGCAAGACGGGGTGGTCCGGCAGGCGCGGATGATGGTGCTGCCGGGCACGCCGGTCCATACTGCTCCCGACTCGCTGCTCCGCGCGTTCTTCTCACGCGATGAAGCGTCCGCGATCACCTTAGGCACGCTGATTAACCGCCGCGGCGTGGACGTGCGCCTGGACCCCAACGGGTTATCGCGCCATCTGGCCATCATCGCCCAAACCGGCGCCGGCAAGTCGTATCTCGCCGGCAAGCTGCTCGAAGACCTGCTCGGTCTCGGCGCCACCATCGTCGTCCTCGATCCCAACTCCGACTACGTGCAGCTACGCAAGACGCAGGCCGACGCCGACCGTCCGTACCACTACGCGACTAAGACGCCACACGCGGACCGCATCGCCATTCTCCGTGTTCCCGGCATCGAGGGGCGCCGGTATCCCGACGAGCTGGTCGGCCCCACGGAGAGCTACACGATCCGGTTCGCTGAGCTGGACGCCGACGACATCGCCGACGTCGCCGGCGTGCCCACAACGGCCTCGCGCATCCGCGACGCGATTACGCAATCGGTAGCGCGTCTGCGCCATGGGAACGTTGACTTTGTGCCGCGGGACCTCGCCCAAGACCTAGCGAACTTTGCCGGTGTCCCCTTGGATGAAGGCGATTCCATGCCAGAGGCGCCATCCGATCAAGCCACGCCCGGCCCTGTAGAGGCTCCCGATGGCGACGACGGCGCTGCCTCCGAAGCCTATCTCGAAAATCTCCAATCGCTTGGGCCGGCGCCGCAGTCACCGGACCGCCAGCACCAATACGGGAGTGGGGGAATGCCCGGGAGCGAGGATGCCGACCTCCGCCGCGACGCCCGCAACGCCATGCGCTACGTGCGGCGGCTGGAACGCTACCCGGTCTGGGGCCACACCACGGTCAATATCGAGCGGCTCATCGAGCCGATGAGGACGACGATCATTGATCTGGCCGGGACTGAGAAGGTCGTGATGGCCTACACGGCCGAATGGCTGCTCTCCCACCTGTGGGAACGGGCACTCGGCGGTCGCTTGCGGTGGCCCGTGTTCGTCGTCTTGGAAGAGGCGCACAATCTGGTCCCCGGCGGCGGGCCGCGTGACCAGCAAACCAAGGCCTCGCGGATCATCAACACCGTGGCGGCGGAAGGCAGAAAGTTCGGCGTCTACTTGATCGTGATTACGCAGCGACCGTCGAAGATCGCCGACGACACCCTCTCGCAGTGCGCCTCGCAGCTCATCATGCGCCTGACCAATCCCGACGACCAAAAGGCGGTGCAGCGCGCCTCCGAGGTGGTGTCCCAGGGCCTCCTGAGCAATCTGCCAGGCCTCAATCAAGGCGAGGTGGTCACGCTGGGACGACTGACGCGCATCCCGGCAATGGTCAAGGTCAGCGGCCGCCAGGGCGCCGAAGGCGGAGCCGACCGCGATCTGGTGCAAGACTTCCAGGAGGCGCACCGCGAGGCCACCGCGCAGCAGGCATTCGAGCACGGCAGTACCGCAGTCACCTTAGCGCGCAGTGGCCCGAAACGGATTCCGCTCTAGGGCAACACCTACCCCCAACCCCCTCCCTAATGAAGGTTGCGAACTTGATTAGGTAGTGGTCTGGCCCCCTCCCTCACCCTCCCCCGTCCCGACGGGGGAGGGAACCGGCACCCGGCCCCGACGGAGCGGGGGTAGGGCTGGGAAAGGGGGCTACATCCCACTACCCGATTAAGTTGTCAACTTTCATAAGGGAAGGGGCTAACGGTCGCCATACGGATCGCTATGCCTGGAACACAGCAGTGGCCGGTCGCCGCAATGACTCCCCTTCCCTGCCAGGGAAGGGGCCGGGGGTTAGGTCTAAGCCGTTGGCATACCCAACGAACGGCGAGTATCTTTGGGGCGAGCGCAGTCCGAGTGACGGGCGAGCAGATGATGGCTGAACGTAGTGACCGGCCGGAGGGGTGTGCAGCCGCCGCAGCGCCGCTCCTCTCCGTCGTCATCCCGGTCTACAACGAGGAAAACCTGATTAGCGAGGTGCTGCGCCGGGTCCGGGCCGTCCCCATCCGCAAGCAGATCATTGTCGTGGACGACGGCTCGACCGACGGGACCGTCGGCGTGATCGAGCGGCTGCGCGACGATCCGTCCGGTGACGTGCTCATTGTCCATCAGGCGATGATTAACATGGGCAAAGGCACTGCCATCAGGATCGGCCTGCGCTACGCCGTCGGCGACATTGTGCTGATCCAAGATGCCGACATGGAGTACGACCCGGACGACTACCCGGCCCTGCTCGCACCAATCCAGCGTGGCGAGGCGGATGTGGTCTACGGGGTGCGGTTTCACCGCCCGATCAAGGGGATGCTCCGCCGACACCGGATCGCCAACTGGGTCTTCGCCACCGTTGCTTCCGTCCTCTACGGCCGTCTCATCCGCGACGAGGCGACTGCCTACAAGGTATTCCGCCGCGAAGTCATCATGAGCTTGGACCTGCACGCCTCGCGGTTCGAGTTCTGCCCGGAGGTCACGGCGAAAATCTGCAAGCGCGGCTACCGGCTTGCGCAAGTGCCCATCTCTTACACGCCGCGGACCTTTGCAGAAGGGAAGAAGATCGGCTGGCGCGACGGGGTCCACACGCTCTGGACGCTCCTCCGCTACCGCTTCTTCGATTGACGGAGCCGCGCAGCACTGCGTAGCGTAGCCCACCCCCCTCTCCGTGCCGTATACTCTGAGCCGTCCCCTGATGGTGTTGGCAACAAGGAATGGGCAACATGGCAGCAACGGCCGTTGACGTGAAAGCGCGGAGCCGCGAAGTAACAATGGGCGTCGAGCACGCCGCAGCGCGCTCAATGTTTCGAGGCACGGGCCTCAGCGAGGAGGACCTGCGTAAGCCGATCATCGGCATCGCCAATACCTGGACCGACGTCACCCCCTGCCAGCTCAACTTGCGCGACCTCGCCGAGAAGGTCAAGGAAGGCATCCGCGCGGCCGGCGGCACCCCAATCGAGTTCGGGACGATCTGCGTCACCGATGGGATCGCGATGGGCACCGAGGGGATGCGCGCATCCCTCGTCAGCCGCGAGGTGATTGCCGACTCCATCGAGCTGGTCGTGACCGGGCACCGCCTCGACGGGATAGTGACCTTGACCGGGTGCGACAAGACGCAGCCGGGCGGCCTGATGGCCCTAGCACGGCTGAACATCCCCGGTGTCTACGTGTACGGCGGCAGCATCATGCCCGGTATCTACCGGGGCCGGAAGGTCACGATCCAGGACTCGTTTGAAGCGCCCGGCCTCCATGCCAGCGGCGAGATGTCCGAGGAGGATGTAGACGAGTTGGTCGGGCGGGCGTGCCCCGGCGCCGGCGCGTGCGGCGGCATGTTCACCGCGAACACGATGGCCGCGGCGGCCGAGGCGCTGGGAATGGCCCCGCCGGGCAGCGCTTCCATTCCGGCCGTTGACGCGCGGCGCCAGGTGGTGGCCTTTCAAGCCGGCGAGCGGGTGATGCAGCTTTTGCGCGAGGACATCCGCCCGCGCGATTTCCTTACGCGCGCCGCCTTCCTCAACGCCATTGCTACCGTAGAAGCGCTCGGCGGCTCGACCAACGCGGTGCTGCACCTGATGGCGATAGCGTATGAAGCCGGCGTAGACCTCCGGCTAGAGGATTTCGACGAGATTAGCCACCGCACGCCGCACTTGGCCAGCCTGAAGCCGTCCGGCAAGTACGTCATGGCCGATCTGGACGTGGTCGGTGGCGTGCCGGTGGTAATGAAAGAGCTGCTGGACGGCGGGATCATTGACGGCAGCACGCCCAACGTCGCCGGTGGAACGCTCGGCGACCACCTGAACCGGGTCCGCGAAGAGCCGGATCAGGACCTCACCTTTGCGCTCGCCCGCCCGCTCAGTGAGACCGGCACGCTGGCCATCCTGCGCGGCAACATCGCCGCGGACGGAGCGGTTGCCAAGGCGGGCGGGGCCGCGCACAGCACCTTCACCGGACCGGCGCGGGTGTTCGACGGCGAGGAAACGTGCTTCGAGGCCGTGCTTGCCGGCGATATTCGGGAAGGCGACGTGGTGGTCATTCGCAACGAGGGGCCGAAAGGCGGGCCGGGGATGCGCGAAATGCTGGCCGTGACGGCAGCAATTCAGGGGCGTGGCCTCGGCGATCACGTCGCGCTGATGACCGACGGGCGCTTCTCCGGCGCCACCTACGGCTTGATGATCGCGCACATGGCGCCGGAGGCGGCCGTAGGTGGTCCGATTGCGGTGCTGCGCGACGGTGACGTGATTGAGATTGATATTCCGAATCGCAAGCTCGACGTTCGGCTTTCGGACGGGGAGCTTCAAGAGCGCCTCGCTTCCTGGGAGGAGCCGCCACCACGGTACCAATCGGGGATGCTCTCCAAATACGCACGTTTGGTAAGCTCGGCAGCAGTCGGCGCAGTGACATAATCCGAACGACACAACACCCTCACCCCCGTCCGCACCCGGAGCGGGGCCGCAGGGTGAGGCACGAGGAAGGAATACGTGATGGCAAAGCAGGTTCCCGGTAGCCCTTACGACGGACCACCGTTGAGTTGGCGCCCAGCGCCGCCGCGCCCGGCGCGCCGCCGTCGCTCGGAGCTTGCCGTGCCCGGCAGCAACCCGCGCATGATGGCCGGGGCAGCGAACAGCGACGCGGACGCCGTGTTTCTCGACCTGGAGGACTCCGTCGCGCCGAGCGAAAAGGTGGCCTCGCGGGCAAGGATTGTCCAGGCGCTGAACGAGAACGACTATGGTGATAAGGCAACGGTCGTGCGGATCAACGACCTGTCTACGCAGTGGGCGGTGCGCGACGTGGTAGACGTGGTGGAGGGTGCCGGGGCCAAGCTGGAAGCCATCATGCTGCCAAAGACGCGCGGCCCGGAGGACGTGGCGGCGCTGGATATTATGTTGACCTCGCTCGAACAGCAGCTCGGCCTGACCCATACCATCGGGATCGAAGCACAGATCGAGAATGCCAACGGTATCTCCAGCGTGGAGGAGATCGCTTTCGCCAGCAAGCGGCTGATCGCGCTCGTGTTCGGCCCCGGCGACTACGCCGCCTACGCCGACATGCCCGTGCTATCCATTGGGGCGCACGATTTCGCCTACCCCGGCCACATCTACCACTTTGCGCTCCAGCGGATTGTCACGGCCGCCAAAGCAGCCGGCTTGCAGACCATTGACGGCCCGTTCGGCAAGTTCCGCGATCTGGATGGGCTGCGGAACTCGGCCCAGATGGCCAAAATGCTCGGCTGCGACGGGAAGTGGGCGGTGCATCCGGCGCAGATTGCGGTGCTGAACGAAGTGTTCTCGCCATCCGCTGCGGAGATCGCGAAGGCCACCGCCATCCGTGACCGCTACTACCAGGCAACGGAAGAAGAGGGGCTGGGCGCGGTGGCCCTCGACGGCGAGGAGATGCTGGACGAGGCGAGCCGCAAGCTGGCCGAGGTCGTCCTCCAGCGAGCCGCGGACGACGGCCTGCTGTAACGGCTGAGGCGAATAGACCTGCCCCAACCCCCTCCCTAAAGGGAAGAGGCCAAAGGTCACGCTGATGGCTCACTTGCCCTGAAGGGCCGTCCGTCCGTCATGCCCGCGAAAAGCAGAAATCCAGACTCCCCTTCCCTGGAGGGAAGGGGCCGGGGGTTAGGTCAAACCCACGACTAGCACCCATCAGAGCCGATGAGACCTCCCGATTACTTCCATTTTCCCACGCTCCTAGCCCTCCACGACGCAGTCGAGTCCCTCGATCCCGCTGCCGCGCCGCACGCAGCGCTCGTCTCCTCCGAGCCGGCGCTCGCCCCAACTGCCGAGCGCCGGGCAGCTATCCTGCCCGGCTCCTTCAATCCGTTGCACCAGGGGCACGCGGCCCTGGCAGCCGCGGCCCTCGCAACCAACGCTGCCACCGAGGTCTGGCTCGGCCTGGCCCGCGTCACGGTGGACAAGGAGCAGATCGCCGGAACGCTGCTCGAAGATCGTCTCGTCGCGCTGCGGCACTTCGTCCAGGATCAGCCGCGCTACGGCGTGCTCCTGTTCAACCGCGGCTTGTACGTGGACCAGGCGTTGGCGGTCCACACTCGATGGCCCGACCTAGATGACCTGCTGTTTCTCGTCGGCTACGACAAGATCGTCCAAATCTTCGACCCGCGCTACTACGACGACCGCGACGCCGCGCTCAGAGAGCTTTTTCGCTTGGCATCGTTTCTCGTCGCCCCACGCGACGACGCGACGGCCGACGATCTTGCCGCGCTCCTGAGCCGGCCCGAAAACCGGCCGTTCGCAGCGCGGGTGCGTAGCCTGCCGCTGCCGAGCGCGGTAACAGCGGTCTCCTCGACCGGCTTACGCCAGGACCTCGGCAAGGCAGCCGGCCCTAGCCATCATCATCTGCTTCCGCCGGAGAGCCGAGGTGAGGGACAAGGAGAGGGCGCCATCCCGCCCGGCGGGGCACTGCCCTCGGCCTTTGCAGGCATGGTCGCCGCCACCCACGCCTACGCACCGCCCCTGCCGCTCGGCACCGCGCTGGTGGACCGCTACACGGTACGCGCTGTGCTACTCACCGCCCTGTTCCAGGACCGCGAATGGGCGCAGGCGCATGCCGACCTGCGCCTCCTCCTAACGACGGCGCTCGGACCAACCGAGGGCGGCAGCGCCCTCCGTGCCGCCCTCCTGCGTTCCCCCGCCCCGGAACCGGCACCCGGACGACTGCGCGCCCTCATCCAGGCCATCCAGACCGGCGTGGGTAAGTAGTGGGAGCCGCCGTCCTTCTCGTCAGCGACTTGTGGTGCATAATACTCATACCGCAGCAAGTGTGGAGGGGAATACGCGGATGGCATCCCGTGTGCTGACGCTGGACCTGCCGGAAGATGTCGTCGCGCTGCTTGGCGCGCCCGACGAAGCGGCGGCACAGGCCAAGGAACTCCTGGTAGTAGAGCTTCTGAGGCGCGGTCGGATTGGTCAGAGCCGCGCGGCTGAGGTGCTTGGGACAACGCGCTGGGGGGTTCTTGAGCTTATGGGTCGCTACGACATCCCCCAAGGTCCAGAAACCGCCGAGGAGCTAGAGCAGGAACTTGAGCAAGTACGCCAGCTAAAGCAGGCCATCCTCCAGTAGCCGTCGCTTCATTTCCTCTAGGCTAATCGGTTCCTCTTCCCGACGCTCTGCAATCACGGACAAGTCGTGTAAGTCTTCCAGCAACCGCTCGTACTGCTCAATAGGCAGAATGACGGCCGTGCGCTTCCCGTCACTGTCAACTACATACTGCTCTGCCATGGCAGTCATAGGGTCGTCTCCCATTATTCTGTCAGCATCAGTAGGCGAGGGCGGCGCCGCCACCGCGAGGGTCGCTGCCGCCCTGCAAGGTGCCGTCCGCGCCGAACATGATGAGCTGGAGCGCGCCGGGGCTGCTCCAGGGGTCGGCCCGGCGGATGCGATGGCCGCGGCGCTCCAGCTCGGCCAGCACGTCCGGGTCGAAGCGGTCCTCGACGATCAAGCTGAACGGTTCACCCAGCGTCTCCGGGTCGGTGCCGGGGACGCTGATCCAGCGCGGCGCCTCGACCGCCTCGCGCACGTTCATGCCGAAATCGAGCAGGTTGGTGATCGCCTGCACGTTCCACTGCGGCTGATAGTCGCCGCCGGGCGTGCCACCGACGACGAACGGCCGGCCGTCGCGGCAGAGCAGATAACAGTTCAGCGTGTGCATCGTCTTCTTACCGCCGGCGATCACGTTCGGATGGCCTTCCTCCAGCGTGAAGCCGCGACCGGCGCGGTTGTTGAGCAGCACGCCTGTTTTGCCGGCCACCACGCCACACCCGAAGAGGTTGGAGAGGCTATGGATGAACGAGATCGCGTTGCCCTGCCCGTCGGCAACGGCAAAGTAGCTCGTATCACCGCCATGCTCCGGGAGCACGCCCGCCGTCGGCGCGTCATTCGCGCAGTCTGGACGGATGGCGGCCCGCCGCCGGGCCGCGTATTGAGGGGAAAGCAGGTCGTCCAGCGGGTTGGCGATGAACCGCGGGTCGCCGCAGTAGCGGTTGCGGTCGGCAAAGGCCAGCTTCTTGGCCTCCACCAGCAGATGCAGCGTGTCGGCCGAGCCGAAACCGAGCGAGCGGAGATCGTCGCCGGCGATGATGTTCAGCCACTCCAAGACCAGCAGCCCCTGCGATGGCGGCGCCGTCTCGTACACATCCACGCCGCGATAGCGCGTATGCAGCGGCTCGTAGACGTCGGTGGACTGCTCGGCAAACTCCTCCAGCCCGAACAGGCCGCCGCCGGCCGTTGAGGCGCGCACAATCTCCGCCGCGACCTCGCCGCAATAGAACGCCTCAGGGCCACCCTCAGCATAGGCCCGGATGGTCCGCGCCAGATCAGGCAGCATCCAGCGGTCGCCGGGGCGCGGCACGGTCCCGCCGGGGAAGTACAGCGCCGCGCTGTCGGCAAACTGCCCCAGCTTGCCGGCTGCCCCGGCGATGGTCCGGCTCATATCCTCGGAGACGATGATGCCTCCCTTGGCGTAGGTCAGCGCCGGAGCCAGGAGGTCGCCGAGCGGCAGCGTGCCGAATTCGCGGTTGAGCGTGGCGTAGGCGTGCGGCGCACCCGGCACGGCCGCCGCGTGCCAGCCGTCGAGCGGCATCGTGCGGAGGCCCTGGCTCACGTAGTAGTCGCGGGACGCCCGCCGCGCGGCCTCGCCGCTGCCGTTGATCGCGGCCAGCCGGTCACTGCGCGCGTCGTACAGGACGGCGAACATATCGCCGCCCAGGCCACACATCGCCGGGAGCGTCAGCCACTCCACGCCGGCAACGGCAATGGCGGCGTCAAAGGCGTTGCCGCCGCGCTGGAGCACGTGCAGCCCGGCCGCCGCGGCCCGTTTGGACCGCGAGGCCACCATGCCGTTCGAGCCGTAGCTCACACCGGGACCGGGTACGAGGCGCTCTCCACTGTTCACGCTTCACGCTCCACGCTTACGATCCCATCGGCAGGTGGATGGTCCGGCCGGCTGCGGCGCTCGACTGCTCGGCCGCGAAGCATACCTCGTGGGTGTTGATCGCATCGGCCAGGTTGACGTGCGATTCGACGCCGCTGCGGATGCAGTCCACGAAGTGGTCAATCTCCTCCTGGAACGGATGGTGTGCGACGGCGCCGCTGTCCGGGGGGATCGTCGGGATCGTGGCGAAATCGGTCTGGCCGGGCAGCTTGCGCGTGTAGAGCTTGTTCCCGCGGATCGAGCCGTCCGGTCCGAACAGATCAATGTTGAACACGTAGGGCATCCACTGCGCGGTGCCGGCCGAGACTTTGCCGATCTTGCCGTTCGCAAACTTGACGATGGCGACCGTCGTCTTGGGCGCCGGTGTGTCCGGCTCCTCGTCGTAGGAGAAGGCCGACACCTCGACCACGTCGCTGCCCATCAGAAAGCGCGCCATGTCCACCGCATGGCAGCCACCGGCGAGAAACGAGCTCATCGGGTGATGCCGGCGATAGCCCCCACCGCCGGGGTAGCGCGACTGGACGACGTTGTGCCAGTAGTCGGTCTGCACGAAAAACGGCTCGCCGAACGCGCCATCGGCGAGTAGCGCCTTGATCGTCTCGACCAGCGGGTTCCAACGCAGCACAAAGCTCACCACGGTCCGCACGCCGGCCGCCTCGACCGCCGCCCGAATGCTCGGCAAGTCGGCGGCATCAACCGAAATCGGCTTCTCGATGACCACGTGCTTGCCCGCTTCCGCCGCCTGGATCGTCTCCGCAGCGTGTAGCTCCGAAGGCGTGCAGATCGAGAGCGCGTCCACGCGCGGATTGGCCAGCAGATCGGCCAAGCTGTCGTAGAGGGTACAGTCGGCGCTGAGACCCATCTGGTCACGTTTCCGCGCAGCGCCCTCCAGCGTCCGGCTGCCGATAGCCACCACCTCGGTATGCGGATTGTTGATATAGGCGCGTAGGTGCTCCGTAGACACGTTGCCCGCGCCCTGGATCGCCACTCCGATGCGTTCTACTGCCATGTCCGATACCTCCGAGGCCGAATGCCGTTGCGCGTACCACGCGGGATTGTACACGAGATGCTTGGCCCGATGGCGCAGGCCCCCTCCCTCGCCCTCCCCCGTTGCGACGGGAGAGGGAATAGACGTCCCCCCGTCGCAACGGGGGGACCATAGGGGGGCCAGCACCCCCCAACGTTGCGCCGCCAGGCCGCGATGCCCATAATCCAGCACCTACGCCGGCGTGTACCCACTAGCAAGGAGCATGACATGAAGATCACCGACATTCTGTGCTATCCCGTCTGGGAAGGCATCCGCAACCTCTTACTGGTCAAGGTCGAGACCGACGAGGGCTACTACGGATGGGGCGAGTCGGGCGTATCGGGACGCGAGTTGGCGGTGCAAGGCGCGGTGCAGCACTACCGCGAGTTCCTGCTGGGCCGCGACCCGCGGCGTATCGGCGCGCTCTGGCAGGAGATGTACCGCAGCCAATACTTCGAGGGTGGGCGCATCCTCACCGGCGCCATCTCCGCCATTGACATTGCCCTGCACGACCTGGTCGCCAAGAAGCTGGGCGTCCCCGTCTACCAGCTCCTCGGCGGCGCGCATCGCGACTACGTGCCGGGGTTCGTGACCACCAAATCACCGATGGGACCGCAGCTCGTAGACGAGGTGCAGGCGCTGTACCAGGACGGTTGGCAGGCCATCCGCACGACGCCCGGCCATCCCGATACCGGCGGCGACAAGGACCTCTACGAACCACGCGAGTCGCTGGCGTTCACCGCCGAGTGGCTGACCAAGGTGCGGGCGGCGGTCGGCTCCGGCCCGGTGCTGGGCATTGACTACCACCACCGCCTGAGCGTGGCCGAAGCGGCCTCCTTCTGCCAGCGGATGCCCCCGGCCACCCTCGATTTCCTCGAAGAGCCGATCCGCGACGAAACCCCCGCCGCCTACACCACCCTGCGCCAGATGACCGACGTGCCGTTCGCCATCGGCGAGGAGTTCCCCAGCAAGTGGGCCTTCCTGCCCTACATCGAGCAGGGGCTAACCAACTTCTCGCGCCTCGACATCTGCAACGTCGGCGGCTTCACGGAAGCGATGAAGGTCGCCGGGTGGAGCGAGGCGCATTACATTGACCTGATGCCGCACAACCCGCTCGGTCCCATCAGCACGGCCACCAACGTCCATTACGGAGCGGCCGTGCCGAACTATGCCTGGCTGGAGGTGCGCGCGCTCGAATTCACCTTCTCCGACGACATCTTCCCCGTGCAGCCGCAGTTGGAGGGCACCGGATACGCCGTACCCACCGAGCCGGGGCTGGGCGTCGAGGTCAACGAGGCGGTCCTGGGCGAGCCGTTCCGCTTCTGGGAAGCCCCCCACCTGCACCGCCGCGACGGCTCCTACACGAACTGGTAGACGGCTTGACGCATTGTCTTACATACCCGATGATGCTATAGTTGATAGCAGAAACGCCATCACACCGGGAGGGCAGAAGTGGCCGCTGAGACTGTTCGCACGACTGTCTCCTTGCCAACTGATCTCTTGACCGCGGCTGACCGAGCGGTGAGAGCAGGAGAAGCACGGAGCCGGAATGAGTTAGTGATCAATGCACTGCGTCGTGAATTGGCAGCTATCGAACGCGCCGCTATAGATGCTGCCTTCGCCGGCATGGCCGACGATAAGGAGTATCTCGAGGAAGCGCGAGTCATCAGCGAGGAGTTCGCGCAAGCCGACTGGGAGGCGTTTCAGATCGGCGAGCGAGAGTACGCCGGGAAGCAGCGATGAGGCGCGGAGAAGTCTATGACGCCTTCCTCGACCCTACCGTCGGGTCAGAGCAGGCCGGCAGAAGGCCCGTCGTCATCATGAGTCGTGATGCCCTCAATGCCGTCCTCTCAGTGGTCATCGCCGTGCCATGCACTACTTTCCGGACCGGGCGTCGTGTATATCCGAGCCAAGCGGTACTGCGCGCTGGCGAGGGTGGGCTGACTGTAGACAGTGTCGTCCTGTGCGAGCAGGTCCGAGTACTATCGAAGAACCGTCTCAAAGGCCGCCGAGGCAGCCTGTCGTTGCAGGCACTCGGGATGATTGAGCAAGCACTCCAGATTGCATTGGATCTACCCTCCTCCGAATACACGCAGACAAGCTCAAGAATCCAACGAGTTCTATCATAGCCCTCTGCCGACGTGCCGCTCGCACCGCCCTTCAGCCCTTGCCCTCTTGTGAGTATCACCATGCCTCGGCAGCCTGCCGGCGCCCGGTCACGGTAAACTCCCTGCCGTAGGGGCGGCGCCGTCTTACCGTTCGACTCTAGGAGATACGCGCATGGATAAGCTGGAGTTCGTTGATCCTCACGTCCACTTCTACGATATGCAGCACCCGGAGCTGGTGTACGAACACTGGCAGCCCGGCGTCCCGCATCCGGCCCTGGGGTGGCAAAATCAGAAGCTCGCCGAGCGGAACTACCTCGCCGAGGACTATATCGCCGAGACCCGCAACGCGAACGTCACCAAGGCGGTCCACGTGCAGGCCGCCATCGGCAGCCCGGACCCGGTCACGGAGACCGAATGGCTCCAGGAGGCGGCGGACCGCACCGGGTTTCCGCACGGGATCGTCGCGCACGCTGATCTGCGCGACCCCGGCGTCGAGGCGGTGCTGGAGCGGCACTGCGCGTCGCCCAACATGCGCGGCATCCGCGACTTCTCCTACGGCGATTACCTCGTCGAGCCGGACTACCACCGCGGCTTTGCGCTGCTGGAGAAGTACAACCTGGTGTCGAGTATGCCCGTCGCGTGGCAGGACATGGAGCAGCTCCGGGACCTGGCACACAAGTTCCCCAACGTCATGATCGTCGTGGACCACACCGGCTTACCCGCAGAGCGCACGGACGAGTATTTCCGGCTATGGAAGGGCGGCATGGCCGTCGCGGCCACCTGCGACAACATCCGCTGGAAGATCTCCGGCCTCGGCATGGCCGACAACAACTGGACGGTAGACAGCATCAGGCCCTACGTGCTCGCCTCCATCGAGACGTTCGGCGTGGACCGCTGCTTCTTCGCCACCAACTGGCCGGTGGACTGGCTCTGGAGCACCTATGACGAGCTGGTGGACGCCTACACCGAAATCATCTCCGGCTTCACCCACGACGAGCAGACCGCGCTCTTCTCCAAGAACGCCGAGGCGCTCTACCGCATCTAACGGCGGCAGCCGCCGGGCACCCTACCGCGCTGACGGCTGTCGAGTAGCAAACGTTCACCGAGCCGTCCTGGTTCTGGCAAGCCCCCACCTCCACCGCCGCGACCACTCCTAGACCAAGATGCATTCACTAGGGGGAAACGGCAACTTCCTGCCCTATTGCAGGGTTTTATTAATGGTATTGATGAGTTCCTTCCACTGAGTTCGCTCGTCCTCGGTAAGATCCGCTGCTTCATGATTCTGTGTCCAACGGAGGAAGGCCTTAGCGAGCCGGTACTTTGAGAAAGTACCCGCGCCGATCTCCGCTTCGAATAGGTCAACGATGGGCCGTCCTGGTTGCTGACCAGCAATATGTTCGATATCCCAGTTCAGCTCATTTTTCGCCACATTAATTAGCGTTTCCCTTAGGAGGTCCTCAATCTCTGGGCGCTTGACGGCGCCTATGTAGGAGTCCACTGTTCGGAGGATGTTCTTGTTGCCCAAAGTGTGGACGAGCGTATCGACTTTGGCGGCGGCGTCGCCAGCCGCATCCGAGTCCAACAAAGCTGCCACCTTAAGATTGTTCGCGTGAAGAATTGTCGCGAAGTAAACCACTTTGCCCGCGTTATTTGCCGGGATTAGCGAAATCTTGTCGTTCAGCGCTTCCTCTCCCGCTGCCTTGAGAAGAGCAGCAGTCGCCTCAACGTACCAACAGTCGGTAAGTCCCTCGAGAACCAGATTGCGCCGCTGGCTGAAGAGGCTCTGGGCAAGATCATAGCCGAGAGCCTCCTGGAGGGGGAAAAGCGCGGTTGAGTCACCGGCGGTGACCGTGGTATGGACCTCTGTGCCGGTCGTTCGGTCCTTCATCTCCACGACCCGGACCAAGTCGAGCTCATCTGGTCCCACCATGAACGGCGAGTGCGTGGTGAAAAGGAGTTGGTTGGTCTTGGCTAGGCGAGAGACGGTGGTACGAAACTCGCGCTGCTTTAGCCCATGGAGGCTCAACCCAGGTTCATCGAGCAGCAAGACGGCATTCTGATGACGGTCAGCGGCTTCGGCGAAGAAAACGACGAAGAATGAGACCAGCCACTGATAGCCTTCGGAGCGTTGGTCCAACTCGACTTCCACACCCAGTTCATCCTCGACGACAACCTTCAAATACTGCTGGTCGGCTTCGACACGCAGACTATCAGCCTCGGCTCTATTCGGATCGGGCCGCCAAACTCTGTTGATGTTCCTAGTTAGCCGGATGCTCGCGGCGCTGAGTTTGTATCTGCGCATATCGAGTTGGTTTTGATAAGCAATTAGGCCCTCCGGATCGCCCTGCCCAGGCTCGGCGGCGTCACCCAAGTTGGAGAGTTCGCGTGCGTCGAAGCCGAGTAATTTGAGCAAGCACTCGTTTCCTCGGTCATACTGGTCGTCGTCAAGGACGTTCCCTTCTAGCCGGTCAGCGAGAAGGCGTAGGTGGAGCCTAGGGTGAACTCTGAAGTAGTTTGAGAAGTACACGAAGACCGGCAGACGTCCATGGAGCAGCTCGAGGGACTCTTCTATGTTCTCGGACATATTGGCCGCTTCAGTTAATCTATTCAGCCGGTCCTCCTCGGTCGTGTTCTCCTCGTCAACTAGAGGGATGACACTGTCTAGCCATTGCCCGAGGGTTGTGGCTTGACCTCCTGAGATTTCGGTTGAATCGTCCCACTCGGCAGTAATCGCTCTCAGTTCCTGCCGAGGGGCTGCTTCAGGGACCTCGTCAGGGTTCGTTAAGGCATGTGCATGCGCATTAACGTGTGATGACAACCTCAAGAGGTCCTTTCGGATATCCCCATACGTCGGAACTATAGGACCGCCATGGAAAGAATGCCAATAATCGTTGTTAAGGAGACGGCCTACCACATAAGTGCAACCAGCAAAGTCGTGGTCCATCTCCGTAAGGACCTGTAGGTCACCGTCTTCAAGCTCGAAGTGCGCCTCGACTACAGTCACTTCGTCGGGGGTGATGGAACCGCTACTGTTATTGTCTAGCTTCAGATCGTTAAGCGCGGACCGCGGGAAGTCGCGGAGTTGGTCAAAACCTGGCACATCGTCGGGTGGGTTGATTTGCTCAAGCGCTCTAAGCAGCACCGACTTGCCGGCCTCGTTCGGGCCGACGAGGATAGTTTTCTCAGATTCGATATCGAACCACCCGCTGTCTCGGATGCTCCGGTGATTCCGAACCCTGGCTTTCTTTAGTCTCATGGAGTCGCAATCCGATCCGAGTAGTACGCTCTCTAACCAAGTCTGAGGCTGCGACCAGAGCGTCACGCTCTCTGCACCCAATTAATGTACCGCTATCGAAACAACCACGCCACAAACGATAAATTCCCACGTGACATTTTTGTTCTGGGCTTGGACGAGGGCAAGTATCCGTGGCTGCCGCGCTTCGACCATGCCCACCCCTCTGAAAGGACCCGAACCTGCGATACACGGCTGAGCTGACCACCGTTCAGCCGTTGCTCCCTTGCCTGTTCACTGCCAGCGTGCTGGATTCGAAGTCAGAGCGAGGAATGCTGCCCGTGAGCAGTCCGCTCACCCGCCCCCAGCCCACGGCACGTCAACGCCGAACTCGGCCGCGATGTCCTCCAGGTCGTGCCGGTGCTCGGGGCCGACCGGAATCCCGTGCTCGCGGAACTCCAGCTCGCGCTCGCCCTCGATCCCGCCGGCGTAGCTCGCCTGCTCGAAGCCTTCGAGCGGAGCCAGCTCCCGCAGGCGCGTGGCGAGGGCATCCATCTCGCGCCCGTACTCGTCCGGGTCGGTGAAGAGTCCGACCTGGAGCATGAAGGCGAACCCACACTGGCCGGTCGCGCGGTAGCGGCGGGTGTGCTCCCACCCGGCGGCGGACGCCGTGCCCGCCATTAGGTACACATATTCCAGCATCAATATCAGGAGAGATGGGTCCATAGACGATCCTCCAGAGAAGCTGGAGGAAATCAGGGCCTGGATGCTCGACCTCCTGCCCAAGCTCAAGGAAGTCTTCGATCCGCGTGTGGCAAAGATACTCGGCGGGTAGTCCGCCTGGGATGACTCTCAGGCGATGGCTACTGGTCTTAAGCCTATGCACTGCCGCCGCCACGTGACGGCTGCCCAGCGCGCCTACTTCTGCTACGCTCGACCCGCGGCCCACCTCTCAACGGCTTAACGGCAGTCGGCCCGCTATGCCCAGGCGGTGGTGGCTGGGACCAGCCTGCCATGAGCCGGGTCCACCACCAGGCGTAGCCCTTCCAGCGTGTAGGCCCCCAGCAGAGCACGAGCGCCGTCCTCCCCAAAGACCACCAGGGTGGGAATGCTCCGCCCGTTGATGGTGGCGCGAGCTTCTCCGATGTCGTATTCCGCGGACCGACCGTCGGCCAGCACGAGGCTGATCTTGTCGATGGGCGACACCCCCAGGTTCTTCAGTTGGTGTGCCGGCACGATGGTGTAGCTGGCTCCGGTGTCAACCATCGCCTCTATCTCCAACGACCGTTGGCCGTCCATGCTGTCCAGTCGAATGGGCCAGTTGAAAACACCCAAGTCCCGCCCCTCCCTTCCAAGTGGCGTCTCGAAGGCACACCGCTCCAATTGGCATCCTACCACAGGGAGACTCTTCCGTCGCCGAAAAACCAACATACATGGGGACGAGCGGTGAGAACTCGGCTCACCCGCCCCTGGCCCAGGGCACATCAACGCCGAACTCGGCTGCGATGGCCTCTAGGTCGTGCCGGTGCTCGGGGCCGACCGGTATGCCGTGCTCGCGGAACTCCAGCTCGCGCTCACCCTCGATCCCGCCGGCGTAGCTCGCCTGCTCGAAGCCTTCAAGCGGGGCCAGCTCCCGCAGGCGCGCGGCGAGGGCGTCCATCTCACGCCCGTACTCGTCCGGGTCGGTGAAGAGGCCCACCTGGAACATGAAGGCGAACCCGCACTGGCCGGTGGCGCGGTAGCGCCGGCGGTGCTCCCGCCCGGCGGCGGACGCCGTGCCCGCCATGATGCCGCCCCACGATTGGGCGATCATGCCCAGGCCGATGCACCGGAAGATCGTGCCCGGGATCCACTCTGCCAGCTCGGGCCAGCGCGGCGAGATGCGGAGATCGTACACGGGCGCGAAATCCACGACGATGGGTGGCTCGCGGCCCGCCGGGGCGCTGATCGAGACCGGCGAGCCGATGGCCGGCGTGTAGACGGGCTGCCCGGGCTGCAAGTTGAGCGTGCCGCCCGCCGTCACGAAGGCGCCCATCATGTGCGCCACGGGCATCCGCGAGTAGATGCCGGCAGCGCCGATGTGGCCGTGATTTTTCGTCTGCACGACGGCCACGCCCAATTCCCGCGCCTTCTCGATGGCCCGCAGGGTGCCCTCGTACATCGGGAAGTAGCCGAGGCCGCCGTCGCCGTCCATCACGACGCTCGTCGGACTCTCCCGGAGCGCCTTCACGTCGGGGTTCACGTTCAGGTCGCCGTCGCGCATCATCGGCGCATAGCGGCAAATCTGGCGAGTGCCGTGGCTGAAGACGCCCCGGAGATCGTTGCCCGTCAGCAGCTCTCCCAAGAGGGCGGCGCGGTCGGCAACCAGCCCCGCTGCCCGCGCCACGGCGGCCACGAACTCTTGCATATCGCCATGCGGGACACGCACAAAGGTCTCCGGCGGCAGGTTCAGCTTGTAGACGGCCTCGGTCATCTGTGGCTCCTGCTATGTCTTTCTCGTCTGCGTCGGACAGTCACGGTAGGCGTGCGGACTCCCTTGGTATCGAGAGGAATCGCGTTCGATGCGTTGCCTAGCATACACGGCGACGCTACAATTGATAGCAGAAATGCCATCATATTGGGAGGCAACACGTGCCTGCTCAAACTACGCGGACGACCTTCACTCTACCAACCGATCTCTTGACAGCCGCTGACCGAGCGGTGAGGGCAGGAGAAGCACGGAGCCGGAATGAGCTGGTGGTCAACGCACTCCGCCGCGAACTGGCGTCTATCGAGCGCGCTGCCATAGACGCTGCGTTCGCCGGCATGGCTGACGATAAGGCGTATCTCGATGAAGCGCAAGCCGTCAGCGATGAGTTCGCGCCAGCCGACTGGGAGGCGTATCAGGGCGGTGAGCAACAGCACGCCGGGAAGCAGCGATGAGGCGCGGAGAAGTCTACGATGCCTTCCTCGATCCTACCATCGGCTCCGAGCAGGCCGGCCGCAGACCCGTCATTATCATCAGTCGTGATGCTATCAATGACGCCAGCTCAGTCGTCATCGCCGTGCCATGCACTACTCTCCAAACCGGGCGGCGTGTGTATCCGAGCCAAGTGGTGCTGCGGGCTGGCGAAGGTGGACTGACCGTAGACAGCGTTGCGCTGTGCGAGCAGGTCCGCGCAATCTCCAAACGTCGGCTCCAGCGCCGCCGGGGGACCCTGTCGTCGCCGGCACTCGACCTGATCGAGCAAGCGCTCAGGATAGCGTTGGACCTACCCGCCTTCCGCTACACGTAGGCACGCGCATCAGTCAGCGTCGGCCGGTTCGCCCGTATAGAACGCGGTCGTGCGCTTTGCCGCGGCATGAGCGGCGTCCCGGTCCGTGCCGGCTGCGACCGCCGCCTGTCCCCACGCCTCGCTACTGCCGGTAATGAACGCCTTGCCGTCTGGAGACGT